>JANSWZ010000009.1 GCA_024743215.1 Alphaproteobacteria bacterium | reverse complement strand
GGTGATCGATACGGACACAGCGACCGGCACCATTCTCAGCGATGACATTACGCCGATCTATCTGAGCGAAGGCCGTGATCGTTACAATGGCACCGACGACGCTGACCTGGTTTTCGGACTGGGCAACAATGACCGCCTCAATGGCAAGGATGGCGATGATATTCTCAATGGCGGTGCTGGGAATGACCAGCTGAATGGCGGCGACGGGAATGACACGGCTTCTTATGAGGGTGCCGACAGCGGTGTCACAGTCTCATTGGCAACGACACGCGGGCAACAGACCGGCGGAAGTGGCAGTGACAGGCTGCGTAATATCGAGAACCTCAGCGGTAGCGAATATTCTGACGAACTGACAGGAAACAGCCTCTCCAATATTCTGACCGGAGCAGCTGGCGATGACATTTTGTTTGGCGGCGGTAATGCCGACACATTTGTGTTCAAGTCCGGCGACGGAGACGATACAATCGGTGACTTTTCGTCTGCCGAAGGCGATCTTGTTGATGTTTCTGACTATGGCTTTTCCTCTACTGCAGATTTCAGTGATTTCCGCTTTGAAGACGGTGACACCATTGTTCAGCTGGATGCAGATAACAGCATCACAATCAGCAACATCAATTTGACCAGCAGCCTTAGCCCGGACGATTCCTTCCAGTTCGTGTAGACTGACCCTCTCACATTTTCAGATAAATTTGTCGGTATCCTTCCGTTGTTCCGGAGGCCTGGATGGATGAATTCACCCAATCTGTGAAATAAGTGTTGACCCTCACGCAGCGTGAGGCCCGATGAGAGCGTCATGACGAAACAAGTCGAGGAATATTCAGTGGGTCAAATGGCCCGGCTTTCGGGTGTGTCCATTCGCACATTGCATCACTATGACGATATCGGGCTGTTGAAACCTGCCTATACCGGTGGCAATGGCTACCGCCTCTATCATCGTCCCCAGATGATGCGCCTTCAGGAAATTCTGTTTTATCGCGACGTTGGCCTGTCTCTATCCGAAATTGCGGTTCTTCTGAATAGCCCGCCCGATGCGGTCCAGCGGTTGGAAGCGCATCGGGCGCGACTGGAACAGCAACACCGCAGAACTGCCGGGATCATTGAAACACTGGATGCCACAATTGACCATCTCAAAGGGAAACGAGATATGGCTATCAGTGATTTATACAGTCCATTTACAGCCGGTGAACAAGCCAATTATGAGGCCTGGCTCATCCAGAGATATGGTGCTGACATGGCGGCGCAAATCGCAATTTCGCAAGCAGCAGTCAGCGTCTTGCCCGGGGGCATGGAGAAAGCCATGCAGGAGTTGAATTCTGTCGAAACGGACCTTGTCAGCGCTTATGAATCAGGAATCGATACCGCAGCGGAAAGTCTTCATACGCTTTTCGAACAGCACCGGGCATGGGTTGCCAGGATGTGGGGAGATAAGTGCGGTGCAGACGGGTATGAAGGTCTGGCCGATTTGTATATGTCGCATCCGGATTTCATCTCGCGTTATGAAACGCTGAGCCCCAGATTCTCCAATTGGCTGTTCAGTGCCATGAAACATCATGCAGGCCGACTGCGCAGCGAAAGCTGACGCAGTCGGCCCTTATGGTGTCTTTCAAGCCCTCAGCAAATGGCTTTCCGGGTTGCCGCTTTTGTCAAAACCGGGATGCTGCCACTTCAACAGATCAGCAATTGCCATCGGCCCGCTGAAGTAAAATCCCTGAATTTGATTGCAGCCCGCCAAATGGGCCAAATTGGCTTGTTCGGCGGTCTCCACACCTTCAGCAACCACCGTCAGGTCCAGTGCACGGCCAAGACTTGCGATTGATTTCATCAGGTTGAGAGCTTCCACATTCGTCTCAACGCCACTGATAAAGCTTCTGTCGATCTTCAGCTTGTCGAAGGGCAACTGCCGCAGATAGCCAATAGAGGAGAAACCGGTACCAAAATCATCGAGAACGATACTGAAACCAGCGCCCTTAAGGGCAGTGAGCTTTTCTCGGGCCAGAGCTGGATGGCTGACAACAATGCCTTCTGTCAATTCAAGTTCAATGCGGGCGGTGTCCACACCAGTCTGCTCGATAATGGAGAGCAGATTTTCCACCAGCAAAGGATCGAGCAATTGAACCGGTGACATGTTGATGCTCGCAAGCATTTCTGGATTCTTGACCAGATCCTCGCAAACTTTTCGGAACACATAGGTTCCCAACGCGCCTATCAGACCGGATTCTTCGGCGATCGGAATGAATTCTGCCGGTGACATGGACCCAAGGTTTTTGGAGTCCCAATGGACCAGCGCCTCGACCATTTCCATTTTACCAGACTGGGCATTTACGATTGGCTGGTAGTATACCTCAACTTCACCTGCATTCAGTGCAGCGCGCAAGGCATCATCGATCTGCTTGTTCTTGAACAGATTGGATTCATACTCTTTGTCATAGGCAACAGGCTCACCTGTCTTCTGTCCCTTGGCCTGATACATGGCAACGTCGGCACGACGGACCACTTCTTCACAGCTTGTCTGACCTTCTTCGGCAATTGCATAGCCAACTGAGACTGACACCCTGAAGATACGCCCCTTGACCCGGAAGTCTTTCTGAATTTCCTCTATGCACTTCTGCGCAATAGCATTCACCTCAGAAGCAATTTCTTTGCCCGTGAGCAGAATGTTAAACTCATCACCGCCGACGCGGGCGAGAAACGCCTTGTCCGGAATAATGGCTTCCAGACGTTGGGCAACCTGGCAGATAAGATCGTCACCTCCGGCATGGCCAATCGTGTCATTGACATTTTTGAAGCCATCCACATCCAGGAAAATGACACCCATTTCGCCCTTTTCATTTGCGGTTCGCACCGATCGACGCCCAAGAGCTTCGACAAAGTGGAACCGGTTTGGCAACAATGTCATGCTGTCGGTTCGCGCATTCTCGTAGGATTCTGCTTCCTTGCGGCCCAATTCTTCGGCGAATTTATTGGCGCCATAAGCAACCAAAAATCCAATTGCAGCGAATGAAATGAGTGCAGCCGACAAAGGTAACAATGTTTTTTGCAGCAACTCGGCGCCTGGTGCGGGAGCGGTCCAGACAAGGTACCCCAACACTTCGCCAACAGGGCCGCGCAGAGCAATGTGTTCCTTGTCGGGTTCAATGACGCTGGACAGTTTCAAATCGTCTGTCAGGAAAGTTTCACCAAGCTTGGAAATGCGCTCTTCGTCAAAAATGAAGCCAAAAATATTGGTCGCCAGCGTATCAAACTCAAGGCCCGATGGATCGTCTGAGGTAATGTGGGCAGCGGCGAGCAAAACCAAATGATTGCCGACCATATCAAATTGGGTAAGGGCAACAACTTCATCGGTTGGCGTATTGTCAATCAGCTTACGCATTCTGAGAATCTGCTCAGGTGTCAGCAAATCCGCCTGCGGGCCTTCAACTTCCTGGCCTTTTATCCAGCCATATTTGGCAGGACCAGACGGCGGGGCAACGACGGCCAAATCCAGCGCCGAGGAATCAACAACGCCTGAACCAATATTGGATCTGACCCAATCCGCATTGTCTTCTTTGATGTTATCGTAAGCATCCTGCCACCAGGAATAATCTACGGTGACCAATCTGAGGGTGTTATCAATGGCTTCCAGACCGCCCTGGATCATTACCTGGGAATCGTCTTGGGACTTCTGGTTAAATTATCCAGCCATCCATACCAGCACCGCGCTGATCGTGAAGATTGTCGCTGCAACCGCTCCGAAGAGAAGCATTGTTATACGTCTGGTCAATTTCGTATTCATGTAACTTCCTCATTGGTCGGCGGACAAGAGGCCCTGAGACTGAGATTCCATGAAACGAACAATAGATGCGGAAGTTACATATTCCGTAAAGGGCAAGCAGAGATCGCAAGTTCCTGCGTTTATCGTGAAAATTGAGTAAATGTGAATTGGTGTTCAACACCCAGAATTTGGGGCAAGCAATCAGGAGTTGGCGACTTCATCCTTGTTCAGTTGAACGATGTCCTGTGTTTCCGCATCCAGGCCTTCCACGTTTTCGGCTCCGCGCTCCATAGCGGCCATGGCCAGGTAGCCATATTTGACGCGCTCACGTGCACGTTTTGCTGCCACCTCCGGCGGAAGTGGCTCGATTCCGTGCCCCATCATAAGCCGATTCATAAAGCTGAATTCACAACATACTGCAATGGCATCATGCAATGCCTGCTCGCTCCAACCCGCTACAAACACAGCATCTGCATCGGCCTGAACCAGGCGTGCTGGGGTCAGCGTCAGTTTCTTGATGAAACGCAAAATGGGTTTCAGCTTTTCTGCGATCGGAGCTGTATCCACATTTTCCACCATAGCTTCCAAAATGGACGGATCCATGCCGTGTTCCGTAGCAACGGCCTTATGCGCGCCGAAGCAATAGCCACAGGCATTGAGGCCAGACACGTAAGCTGCAATAGTTTCCCTTTCAGCAAGGGAAAGTGGCGATTCACCACGCATGATGCCTTCGGCCAGTTTCGGCCAATATTTGTAGCGTTGCGGGTTGAAGCCCCATGCGTGAATGTTGCGGGCATCATCAGGCATAGACGGGAAAAACGGCATGGAACCTCGCAAAAAAGAAAATTTATCTGTTGATTTGTATTATTGTTCATACAATAAAATATAGATAATCTCAACCAACCATCCATGGTAAATGCGCGGCAGCAAGTGCGATTGCGCGCCCTGACTGGAGACCTTTACCAATGCCCAATTACCTTGTTCCTGAAACCTTCTCGCATTATCGAGATGACTGGCACTTCACGCCGGTTGTGGACACCGGGCATCTGGTATTTCTGTCTGGCGTAACCGCAGCCCATCCGGGCCGGGCGATTTCTGAAGTTCCTGAACAGCAGTTTCATGATGCGTTCGCAAAACTGAAAATCTATCTGAACGAAGCAAAACTGGACTATGACAACATTGTTGAGCTGACATCATTTCATATTGAGTTGAAACAGCACATCGAGATTTTCAGCGCAGTGAAAGACATCTATATCGAAGCCCCCTATCCAGCCTGGACCGCGATTGGCGTCTCAGATTTCATACCGAAGAACGCACTTGTGGAAATGCGGGTGGTGGCCTGTCGTTAGGCCCCAAATCGGTGGTGCTTACATTCAATAAGATTGCAGTTCAGGGCTGAAAAACAATCGCAGCCCGCGGCTCCCAGCTCACGAGTACCGCATCTCCTTTTGCCCAGTCTCGACTGCCGCTGTCATGGGGAACACGGGTGGTCAGCGCATTGTTCAGATCTGCACCGAACACCAGGCGCACATGATCGCCGTAGTAAATTGTGTCCGTGACCTTGCATGCAAAGGCACCCGCTGGCCCTCCAGCATCGGCCTTTTCCACAAGACGCACACGTTCCGGGCGCACCATCAGTTTCACCGTGTCACCGATCTGGAGAGGTTCCTTTGAAACCGCCTTCATATCTGCATCGAAATCCGTCAGATGGACTGACACCAGACCGTCCTCGCCGGTGCTGGAAATCCGCCCATTCAAGGCATTGTTCTCACCCATAAAGCCGGCGACAAATTTGTTCTGTGGCGAACCATACATTTGCGACGGAGTTCCGATTTGCTGAATCTTTCCATCATTGAACACCGCGATGCGGTCGGACATGGTCAAGGCTTCGGTCTGATCGTGGGTGACATAGAGCATGGTGATATCAAGCTCGTGATGCAGACGCTTGATCTCCAATTGCATATGCTCGCGCAATTGCTTGTCGAGCGCTCCCAGCGGCTCGTCCATCAACACCATTTTCGGATCAAAAACGATGGATCGGGCCAGCGCCACACGCTGTGCCTGTCCGCCGGACAATTGTCCGGGTTTGCGGTCTGCCAAATGGCCAAGCTGCACAATATCCAGCGTTTTCTTCACTTTGGCCGTGATGTCAGGTTTGGCGACCTTACGCATGCGCAGAGGAAAGGCCAGATTTTCAGCCACACTCATATGCGGAAACAAGGCGTAGTTCTGAAACACCATTCCAAAATCGCGCTTATAGGTGGGCACATCCGTAATCGGCTTGCCGTCGAATTGAATTGTTCCGGCAGACGGGGCTTCAAATCCGGCCAGCATCATCAATGTCGTTGTCTTGCCAGACCCGGACGGACCAAGAAGCGTCAGAAACTCACCCTTCGCAATATCCAGATCAAGCCCATCGACGACATTGGTCTTGCCGTCGTAGCTTTTATCCACATTGCGAAACATGACAAAGGGCTCAACTGGATTGCTCATGAGGACTTCCTAATGTTCAGCTGGGCTGGATTTAAGACGTTCACCCCGGCGCCGTACAGCTTCGGTGATGAACAGAAATACGAATGACAGAACGACCATAATGACCGCTGCGGCACTGATGGTCGGGCTCATGAATTCCCTGAGGCCGGCAAACATCTGGCGCGGCAAGGTAAACTGGCCGGGGCCGGTGATGAAAATGGCAATGACAAGCTCATCAAAAGAGGTGGCAAAAGCGAAGATTGCACCAGCGATCACGCCAGGCATGATCATGGGCAACACAATTTCACGAAAGGCCGTGACAGGCGGTGCGCCCAGAGACAGCGCTGCACGCAAAAGATTCATGTCAAAGGTTTGCAGAGAAGCCAGAACGGTGATCACCACATAAGGGGCGGCAATGATCGTGTGCGCAACAATCAGACCCCAAAGGGAGTTGGCGATGCCCACGATGGAGAAAGCCAGGAACATGGATGTGGCAGTAACAATCAGCGGCACGACCATCGGCAGGGACATAGCGCCCAGCACCAGCTTCTTGCCGCGAAACTCTGAGGCGTGCAGCCCGAAAGCCGCCATGGTGCCCAAGAGTCCGGCAATGAACATGGTTGCAAAGCCGACGATAAAACTGTTTCGCGTGGCCAGCAGCCAACGCTCACTGAAGAAAAAATCCTCATACCACTGCAGCGAATAGCCCGGCACAGGCAGTGTCAGAACGGAACTTGATGACAGCGACAGGGGAAAAATCACAAAAATCGGCGACACCAGAAAGAACAGCACCAGTCCGGAAAAGATGGGTAAGCCAAAACGCATCATGGTTTGATCACCTCCTAAGCCCGGATGCCGCTGCCCGTTTCAGGCAGTAGCTTTTTGGCAATGGCAATCGTTGCCGCCGTAAACAGCAGCAGCAGGACGGCCAATGAGGATGCCATGCCAAGATTGATGGTCTGGTTGGCATAAAAGGCGATGTAGTAGCTGACCATCTGATCCTGCAAACCGCCGACCAGCGCCGGGGTAATGTAGAAGCCAACCGACAGCATGAACACAATCACAGCACCGGCAGCAACGCCGGGCATGGAGAGCGGCAGATAGACGGTCACAAACTGTCGCCATGGCGGCGCACCAAGAGAGGCTGCGGCTTTGACATATTCCATGCCCAACCGCTTCATCACACTGTAAATCGGCAGAATAAAGAATGGCAGCAGCACGTGGACCATGGCGATGTAAACCGCAAAGCGGGTGAAAATCATGCGCAAGGGCTCATCCACCAGACCGGTGCCCAGAAGCGCCGCATTGATCGGCCCCTCTCGCTGCAGAAGAATGAACCAGGCCGTTGTTCGCACCAGAATTGAAGTCCAGAAGGGAATGAGGACCAGCAGCATGACGTAACCTGCGGCCCGGTCGGACAGGGTGCTCATCCAGAAGGCAGTTGGATAGCCCAGAAACACACACAGCACTGTTACCCAGATGCTGATAACAAAGGTGCGTTTGAACAGATCGACAAAGATCGCCTGATCACTGGCAACTCTTTCAATGGATCCGTCTAAGGTGACGGTCAGGTCCATCGCCCGCAAGAGGTATCGTGCGGTATAGGGATTGGAATTCTGTTTGATCAATTGCCAGATATCACCGTCGCCAAATTCAGGAACCGCCTCGGGCAGCGACACGGCATAGGGCGCTTCAATCTTGTCGGCAATACGCCGGGCTTTCATCATGATGGAGCGGCTGCCGCTTTGTTCAAAATTGAGGCGCCGTGTCATGGAGCCGTAATTTCGGCCCCGGTCTCCTTGCTCAATATCAGCGATGAGCGCTTCATAAACAGCTTCGGGCGGTGGGCTTTTTCCGTCCCATTCCCAATTTTCCAGGGCAGACGTTGTGCGCGGAAGAGCAGCGGTAATTTCGGGATTCTTGATGGCTTTAATCAGCGTGTATCCGATTGGAATGATAAAACCAACGCAAACCAAAATAAGCAAAGGTGCAACCAGCAGCCAGGACATTTTTGATTTGCCATTCATGGACTGGATGCCACCTTTTGGGGATGTCAGCACCCGGCGTACCGGGTGCTGACTGTTTCAGATCTTAAAGTCTATTACTGAGCGGCCCAGGATGTAAATCGGGCTTCCAGATCATCACCATTTGCAATCCAGAATTCTGTGTTCAGGAACAGGCCTTTGTCTGAGTGATTCAGCACCATACCTGGATTTTTCGCCTGAATTTCCGGATCCATGTTGATCTCCTTATTGGCAGGAGAAGATGGCCATACATTCGTCTGATTTCTCAGCGGCCCGGCATCTGTGATGTATTCAACCATCTGCATTGCCTGTTCAGTCATTGGGGAACCTTCGACAACAGCCCAATAATCAACAGAGTAAAGCAGTGTGTTCCAGTTCATGTCGTAGTCTGCACCTTCACCCATAGCCCGGATAATGCGGCCCGTGTAGCCAAAGGCATAGTCAACCTCACCACTGCCAACGAATTGCAGCGGCTGAGCGCCGGATTTCCACCAGACAATATCGTCCTTGATTTCATCCAGCTTTGCAAAAGCACGATCGACACCTTCTGGCGTGGACAGAACGTCATAAACATCCGCACTTGCTACACCATCGGCCATCAATGCCACTTCAAGCGTGATCTTTGGACCTGTGCGCAAAGAACGCTTGCCCGGGAATTTTTCAGTGTCCCAGAATTCCTGAAGGTTGGTAGGCCCCTCTGCGTGACGTGCCTTGTCATAAAAAACAACAACACCCCAGCCAGCACCGCCGACACCGCATTCGTGAACCGCAGTTTCGATGATTTTGGTTTTGTCGATGACATCGTAGTCAAGCTTTGCAAACACACCATCTTCACAACCGCGCACCAGCTCAGGCGCCTCAACCATGATGATGTCATAGGTTACATCGCCAGCCTCGACCATGCCATAAACCTTGGCCATTTCACCATTATAGACATCATCGCTGACCGCGATTCCGCTGCTGGCTTCAAATGGTTCAAAGAGGTGTACGCGTGCACTATCCTGATAGCCGCCACCAAATCCCACAATTGTGAGATCACGTGCATCTGCCACGGTCGGCAGAAAGGCTGTTGCCGAAAGACCGGCTGCAACCAGAGCAGCTGCCGTAAAGCGAGTTCCGAAATTCATAGTCACTCTCCTGTTGTTAACATTTGGGCTGAAAATGCATAGATTGGGTTAAATGTATTATAAACGCTACCTTAATACAACTGGATTCTTCAAGCGCCGGTTTACGGTTTTTTCGGCGATGGTTTTTTCCCCGCATCTCTTGCGCAGCAAGGTCAAAAAGTATTAATGTTAGCATAACATGACATTAAGGAATTCCAATGTTAAATTCTGTGCTCAAGACTCCTGTCAATAACGGCATCTTACCGACACAAATCGATGAGGCCGGACTGCGGGTCTATGGACATTATATTGATGGAGCCTTCTCTGCGTCAGACTCCGGTGCCTACATTGAAAGCACAGACCCCGTCTCAGGTGAAGTGTGGTCAAAAATCGCACGCGGTACCGATGCGGATGTCGAGCGGGCCTGCGCGTCAGCACAGGCCGCCTTTGAGAACCCTGAATGGCGCAGCATCTCCGCCAGCGCACGCGGCAAGCTTTTGCGGCAGTTGGGTGATCTGATTCTGGAGAATGCTGACTGGCTGGCATCTGTGGAAATGAAGGACAATGGCAAACTGATCGCCGAACTGGGCAATCAGATGCGCTACATGTCGAACTACTATTATTATTATGGTGGTCTGGCAGACAAGATTGAAGGCTCGACCATACCCAGCGACAAACCCGGCGTTTTCAACTTCACACGCTACGAGCCTCTGGGTGTGGTTGCCTGTATCATGCCCTGGAATTCCCCGCTGCCGCTCACCAGTCTGAAACTGGCCCCCGCTCTGGCGGCAGGCAATACGGTTGTGTTGAAACCATCGGAGTTTACTTCCGCTTCCCTGCTTGAGTTTGTCAAACTGGTGGAACTGGCAGGCTTTCCCAAAGGCGTTGTAAATGTTGTTACTGGTATTGGGCATGAAATGGGAGAGGCGCTTGTGTCTCATCCCCATGTGGAACGTGTCGCCTTTACCGGAGGGCCAGAGGCTGGCCGGATCATCAATGAGCAGGCTGCCCGATCCATGAAGCGCGTCACAATGGAGCTTGGCGGCAAATCACCGAACATCATTTTTGAAGATGCGGATCTCGACCAGGCGCTGAAAGGTGCAGTGGCGGGAGTCTTTGCTGCTTCCGGGCAGACCTGTGTTGCCGGGTCTCGTCTTTTGGTACAACGCTCCATCCACGATGCCTTTCTGGAGCGACTGGTCGGATTTCTGGAGGACATCAAGTTTGGCCATCCGTCAGATCCCGGCACCCAGATTGCGCCTATTTCGACAGCGCCGCAGCTCCAAAAAATCGAAGATTATGTGCGCATAGCCACCGAAGAAGGCGCGCGGCTTGTGCGCGGTGGCAAACGCGCCAGCGTTGATGGCTATCCCAATGGTCTGTTTTACGAACCAACCATTTTTGCAGATGTCGACAATTCCATGCGCATCGCGCAGGAAGAGGTGTTTGGGCCAGTCTTGTCAGTCATTCCCTTCGATACGGAAGATGATGCTGTGCGCATTGCCAATGACATCAATTTCGGACTGGCTGCCGGTATCTGGACAGAAAACCTGGCGCGTGGCATCCGCATGACCGAGAAGGTTCGGGCGGGAACCATCTGGGTGAACAATTACCGGTCCACCAGCGTCACATCCCCCTTTGGCGGCTTCAAGATGAGCGGCATTGGCCGTGAAGGCGGCATTCCCGGCATGATGGAATATCTGGAACTGAAAAGCGTCTGGATTTCAACAAATGTCGATATCCCGAACCCATTTATCCGAAGATAGAAGCCGCTCAGAGATAGGGCGAACGCGCCGGTTGCTCTACTTGTTGGCTGCGACCCATTGCGGCGCACCACCGAAGCGTTTCTCGCGGGACAATTCGACCCGATATTCGAAAAACTCGGGATTGTAGGTCGCCTCGACACATTGAACGGGCCGATTATCTGCATCGAACAGAACGCGTCTGACCCGGATGAGCGGATGTCCTTCAGACAAGCCCAGATGCCTGGCCTCAGCCGGGTCAGCAGCAATGGCTGTCAGTCTCTGATCCATGTGAATGATGGTAATGCCCGCATCTTCCAGCGCTGTTGTGACGGTCCGGTTGCCCAATTCGTCGATATTCAATTTGCTGGCTTCCGGCTCAGGCACGTAAACGCGGATGTGGGAGAAGGGTTGGTGGCTTTCCCGTCGGGTGTATTCGATTTCCAAAACCGGGCCGATGTCGCCAATGATCTCATGCGCCCATTCCGGCAAAGTGACCGTTTGGGAGTTGATCAATTCAACCTTGGTGGTTTCTTCAAAATCTTTGATGTTCTGGTCAAAGCCGCTGTAATTTGTAGCATCATCGGTTTTGATTGCGGCAGGATTGGCGAAGGTGCCACGTCCGCGAAAGCGCGTGATGAGATCCGCCTCTTCCAGCAACAGCATGGTCCGGCGAATTGTCACGCGGGAAACTTCAAACCGGACGGCAATTTCCTGCTCGCCGGGAAGCGGTGTGTTTTCAGGAAAATCTCCGCGCTCGATTTCCTTGCGCAGAATTTCATAGACACGATAATAAAGCGGTATGACGTCTTGTACAGAATGGTCGATCTTGGATCGCCCCTTCGGCTTCTTCTTAGTTTCTTTCAACATCACTCACCTGATTGAGAATTCAGAACGCATCCCGGACAATCGAAGGCACTGATAACATCAAGAGGCGACTGTTTAAAGAGCAAGTGTCGCCAGGGTTGCATTGAGGCTGGGCGCAGTCTTTACGCCAATTGTACGCAACAGCCACCAGGCACTGCAAATATTGGATGACAAAAGTGGCATTTCCGTTTCAGCAGAAGCCATCTGAATGGCCGGAACCGTTATCATGCCCGTTCCGCTTAAAACAACCGCATCCGCACTGGCTTTGCCAATACCCGCAAGCGCCTCAGCCACCTCTTCAGTTGTCAGTTCATAGGCACGAAATTCCTCAGACATTTTTCTGGTCTCGCGCACCTCAACCCCGCGCGCTTCCCAATAGGCGACAGAGAGTTGTGTCAGCCAGTCAGGATAGGGCGAGACGAGCACGATGGATTTCGCGCCCAAATGCGTCAGAGCGCCTGAAATTGCCAGGCTTGCCGTTCCGACCGGTTTGCCAAGCTTTTCAGACAATCGATGGCAGGCCTCGATATCTGCGTCCGGGCCGTTGCGATAGGATGGACCCGTCAGCCCGATCATCAGAGCGCCCAGATCAATGGCGCCAAAATCACCGATCTTCTGTTCGTATTTGTCCAGGTAAATGTGGTTCCGCTCTTCCAGTGTCGTGTCTGGCATGGGACTGAAGCGTGAGAAATGGACGCCGACATTGAAAGGCAGCAGGTAGCGTGTCTCCGGTTCCACAGTGGGGTTGGATGGCGGCACCAGGACGCCCACACGATGGTCCGGGGTCAGGCTTGTCATGTCATTAGCGGTCATGTCATTCACACTTTGTTGGAAAGGCGATCCGGGTGGGTCAGGCGTTCAGGCGCCATATCGAGCATGGAACTTGTCAGCAGATAAGCGCGGGCTGTACCCGGGTCAGCAGCGGCGTCTGCAATAAATGTCAGCCAGTCATCCTTGCCTGTGACGCTTTTGTCGGTGCGCGGCAGCAACACATCGCGCGCAATCCTGAGCCGCTCCTGCAGTTCTTGATGAAATCTCTCAGGCTTGCCAAGCTTCACGGCGTCAATGATGGCGCTGGCGACCGCATAGGCATCGTGGAAACCACAATTCATATTCATGCCGCCGCGCGTATTGGTCAGATGAACGGCATCTCCGAGCAAGCCGATCCGGCCGACCGCATTGGTGTCGCAGAGCATCTTGCTGGCTCCATAAACATCCGTGCCCAGAATTTCCAAGCCGGTGCTGCATTGAGGCAGAAACTCATCGACAATCGGGCCGTACCAAGCCGGGTCTTTCACCTCGTCGTCAGAGACCCCTGGCGGAATTCGAATGATAATGCGCCAGCAATCAGGCATCTCCAGCAGGCTCACAGACCGTTTATCCTGTGAAAAAATGTAGGAAACCGGCGCCATATCAGGCATCAATTCACCGAAGGATTTCGCAACCATCAATCGCAGAACCCGTCCGGGATAGACATGCCCGGTCTGCTTCAGCCCCAAAGACTGCCTGACAGCGCTGCGCGCGCCATCGGTCCCCAGCAGATAGGTGCCAGACACGGTCTTCCCGTTGGTTGTTCTGGCCCAGACATGATTGTCGTCCTGACCGGTTTCGATCACATCTGCATCAAAGCTGATCCTGACAAGATCAGTTGCCAGCGCCTTTTCCAGAAGATGAGGCGTAATTGCGGATTGTTCCAAATGGATGCGGTAAGGCGCAATGGTGTCGCCTTGCAGCACAGACTGATCGAATTCGGCCAATATGTTGCCGCCAGTCTCACGATATTGGATGCGCTCCGCCTTGCAGCCCTGCGACAGCATCACATCTAACAGGTCAAATTCCGCCAGTATTTCCAGCGTCGGGGGATGAAAGGTCGAGGCCTTTGAAACCTGACTCAGAGTAGATCGCTTTTCAAGAATATGGCTGCTTATGCCATGATTGGCCAGCTTCAGGGCAGCCGTCAGGCCCACAGGCCCGGCCCCGCAAATGACGATATCCGGCTTTGAAAAGTCAGCGCCCATTTAATTCTCTTGCCAATTTCACTTACACACATATGTATTATGTTAGATACATACTACATATCAATCCCGATCAGCAACTGGTTTCAGTGCGTCACGTCGCAAAAATGCCGAAAAAGCGGCGTAGGCTTGTGATTGCATATTGGCCTGTATGCCGCCGTGACCACGGGTCGCACTTGCTGTATACTGCATGCCGGATAAGCTCTATCCTGACAGTACAATAGCTGCTTTTGACGTTCGAAGGAGATTCAAAGTGAACCCGCCGGCCCCGTATGAATTGGATTTCTCTGAAATCCTGATCGAATCAACCGCGTCGAAAGGCGAAGAGGTCGTCATTCACTTTGAGGGCCAAAATGGCAAACAGACTGTCAGGCGTGCCATAAAAAGCCACGATTTTCAGGATATTTTCGAATGCTGCCAGAATCTCGCCAGCGATGTGTTCGCGGCTGAATTTCGCATGAATTCTGCAGTCAGTCTCAGCTTTGAGATCATGAGCGACAGTGATGTCACAGTCTGGCACACACAGCCATCCTCCTTCCTGAAAATGCAATTGTCGATGACCATGCACTGGTCCTGCATCCATCTGCAGAAAAACTATAAATCCTTCACCTCTCTCGGCCTTATTGAAATGCCGGAAAAATATCAGCTTGTGGATGGCAGGCTGCCGCTTGGCGACACTGTCAAGCTGATCATGGATTCCATGAAATCGGGGATTGAGTTCATGGGCATGCTGATCCTCAAGCGCGATGAGATCGACCACCAGCGGGAAGTCGAACGCGCCCTTTAATATCTCGATAAGTCCCGCCGCTCTCGCTTTTCCATTGCTTTAATGTACTAATGTTAATACATTAAAGGCATCTTCAGATTGCGAGAGCCAGAATGCACCCTGCCGACAAAGCCTTTGACTATGGACGCGCCTACCGGGAACGTGCGCTCAAAAGCGTCGCTTTCGGCGTATCCTCTACACCGCGCGGTCGCCAGTTACCTGCACCCATTGTAGCCAAGCGTGCGGAAGAAGCGCATATTTATGATGAAACCGGCGCGCGCTTTGTCGATTATGCGCTGGGTTACGGCCCATTGATTCTGGGTCATTCGCCTGCATGTGTGGTGGACGCCATCCAAAACGCTGTCCAGATGGGCCTGCGTACCGCCTCTGTGCATTCAGGTGAAGCAGAATTGGGAGAGCTGATAGCCGACACGCTGCCTTGCGCAGAACAGTCGGCCTTTGTCAGCTCAGGGTCCGAAGCGGCCCATTTGGCGTTGCGCACTGCGCGGGCGGTTACCGGCAAATTGCCTGTCATCAAATTTCGCTGCAATTACCATGGCTGGTTTGACAACATCCATTTCGCCAATGATGCGCAGAATGACGGCCCCGCCACCATTGGTCAGAATCCGGACTCAACGTCTCATATGACCATTCTGGATTGGGGTGATACAGCCGGGTTCGAGGCAGCCATCTCTTCGGATTACGCAGCTGTGATCCTCGAGCCAATTGCGGTGAATGGCGGGTGTCTATATCCACCTGCAGGGTTTCTGGAGGCCATCCGCCAGAAAACACAGGAACTTGGCGTCGTTTTGATCTTTGATGAAGTCATCACCGGCTACCGGCTGTCTCTTGGTGGCGCCCAGCAAGTGTTGAATGTCTGCCCCGACATTGCTGTCATCGGCAAAGCCTTGGGATCCGGCATGCCGATTGGGGCCATATCCGGCACGAAAGAAGCTATGGAGCCGATCGCATCAGGCCGCATGTTGCATCGGGGGACCTTTAACGGAAACCCCATCAGCCTTGCCGCCTCCATTGCCTGTATCAATCATCTGCGCAGCCATGCGCCGACAATTTTCAACAGCATTGATACAATGGCTGCCGATCTTGAAGATCATGCCACTGCCTGTGCCAGTGCATCAGGCATCACAGCCAGCATCACCAGGGTCGGTTCGGCATTGCAGATTTTTCTGGGCCTGCCGAAAATCGCCACCCTCTCAGACACGGCCCATATTGACAAGCAATTGACCGCACGGTTCGCTGCGGAAATGTTGAAACGCAATGTGCAGATCATTGCGCGCGGGCTGATGTATCTGTCCAGCGCCCATACACAACAGGATATAGACCTGACCAAAGACGCCATGACAGACGCCTTTGCCGTGCTCGGACGATAGACCCGAAGCAGCAGGTCCTGAACAAAAGGATTTTTTGATGCCGACAAAAGCGAGACAATATCGCGAGTTCATGGCGGGCGATGATCTCATCGTTTCCTGTGGTGCCTATGATGGCTACAGCGCCCGGCTGATCGAAAAAGCCGGCTACAAGACGGTTGCGACCAGTGGAGCTGCCATTTCCAATTCGCGCATGGGCATTGCCGATATGGGCGTCATGGGCCTTGCGGAAAATCTGGACCAATGCCGCGCCATTGTGCGAGCTGTCAATCTACCCGTCACGTGTGACGCAGATACGGGCTATGGCAATCCGGTCAATGTCTATCACACTGTTCAGGAATTTGAGGCCATTGGCGCGGTCGGAGTGAATATTGAAGATCAGGTCAGCCCCAAACGCTGCGGCCATATGAGCGGCAAAGAGGTGGTCGACAGCATAGAGATGCAGAAAAAAATCGAAGCGGCCTGCCTGGCACGGCGCGATGATGATTTTGTCATTGTAGCGCGTACCGATGCGCTGGCCGTTGAAGGCTTGGAGAAAACACTGGATCGCATCAAAGCCTATGTTGAAGCGGGTGCTGACATGATTTTCGCCGATGCAGTCAATTCCGAAGAGACAATCGCTCAGGTGGTTGCTGCCGCGGCCGTACCGGTTTCCGTCAATATGGGCTTTGGCATACGTGCGCGGCCAACAACGCCGCTCATTCCCCTGCCCCGCCTGAAAGAACTGGGTGTGCGCCGCATCAGCCTGCCGCGTATGCTGCCTGCAGCGGCCATCCGGGCCATGGAGACAGCCCTCAGCGTCATGCGAGAGGTTATTGAGACCGGTATACCGGTCGACCGGACAGATTTGCTGGCTGGAATTGAGGAAATCATGAACCTTATGGATTATGATTCCGCACGCGCTCTTGAAGCAAAACTCCTGACAACAGAAGCCATTGAGACCAAATACAACCGCTGAAACGAGCCTATCGATGATGCCAGCAGAAACGGATAGATTGGAGATCAAGCGGTTTGATGTAACCGGCCCTGGCTCCCATGCCTGTCTGGATTTGCAGCGCATATTGCGTGCGCGCAAACGGCCCTTGCCCAAATGTCTGATGGTTGTGCTGGAAAATCTGTTGCGCCAGCAGCTGAAAGGATCTGACGTCTCAACGCAGATTGATGCATTGGTGAATTGGGGCGCACATAGTGGTGAACTGATCTGCTCGCTCAAAGCCAACCGGGTTTTGTTTCCAGATAGCAGCGGCCTGCCCGCATTGATGGATCTGGCTGCTGCGCGCGATGCAATGGCAGCATCGGGTCTTCTGCCCGCGCTGATTGAACCAGTGGTGCCTGTTACCCTTGTTGTTGATCATTCGCTGATCGTCGACCATTCCGGGCGCATTGATGCGCCTGCGCTGAATGAAGCGAAGGAGATGGAACGGAATTCGGAACGCTATGCGTTTTTCAAATGGGCCGAAGGGGCGTTTGACAATCTGACGATCGTGCCGCCTGGCTCAGGCATTATCCATCAGGTGCATCTGGAAAAACTGGCCCGTCTTGTGGCGCTGGACAACCAAGCGCCGGGGGAACCTCTGGCCTTTCCGGAATTCGTGCTTGGCTGCGATTCCCATACGACCATGATCAACGCCATTGGCCTTCTGGGCTGGGGTGTTGGCGGCATTGATGGTGAAATGGCCATGCTCGGCAATGCTTATAGCGTGCGTATTCCGCGCGTCATTGGCGTGCGCCTGACCGGAGCCTTACAAGCCGGCATCATGCCGACTGATCTGGTCCTGACCATCACGAACCAGTTGCGGGACTATGGTGTGGTGGGAGCCTTTGTTGAATTTTTCGGCAGTGGGCTTGAGGCGCTGTCAGTTGCCGACCGGGCGACCATTGCCAATATGGCTCCGGAATATGGTGCGACCATTGGCTTCTTTCCCATTGACGACAACACGATTGACTATCTGCAACAATCCGGTCGGAGGAAAGAGCACATCGCATTGGTCGAAGCTTACGCCAAAGCATCCGGGCTGTTTGGCGATACCGACCAGGAGGCTGACTATTCGAACATCATTGAAATTGATCTGTCCTCGATCCGACCAAGCGTATCGGGCCCGAAAAGACCGCAGGATCTTGTGGCCCTGGACGCGCTTGCGCCCTCATTCCGACAGGCGCTGACTGCGGATACACAGGATGGCGGCTTCGGCCTGCCGCCGCACGCATTGGAGAACAATGCGCCAATTACCCTTGCCGGTCAGGACCACATGCTGACCCATGGCAGCATTGTCATTGCCGCCATAACTTCCTGCACCAACACCTCCAACCCGACCGTGATGATCGGGGCCGGGCTGCTGGCACGCAATGCAAGGCGTCTGGGGTTGACCGTTCCCGCCTTTGTCAAAACCTCCATGGCGCCGGGATCGAAACTGGTCCGCGACTATTTGCAGGATGCCGAGTTGATGGGTCCATTGCAGGAGCTTGGGTTTCATATTGTCGGCTATGGCTGCACCACCTGCTCGGGGAAATCCGGCCCCATCAATCCCATGGTTGCAGATGCCATCTCTGATCAGGATTTGGTTGCGGCGGCCGTATTGTCCGGGAACCGCAATTTTGAAGGGCGCATACATAAAAGCTGCCGGGCAAGCTACCTTGCCTCCCCCGTCCTCATCGTTGCCTTCGCTCTGGCCGGCAGGGTGGACATTGACTTTGACACCGAACCACTTGGGTTGGACACAGACAACGGCCCGGTCTTTTTGAAAGATATCTGGCCGGACCGGGAAGAGATTTTGTCCCTGGTCGGCACCAGCCAAACGCCCGCACGCTTCAATGCCAGCTATGCCAGCCTTTATCAGGGATCAAAGCTGTGGCGCGATCTGGATAGCCCATCGGGCCAGCAATTTTCCTGGCATGCACACTCCAGCTATATCAAGCGGCCACCGTTCTTCGACCTGCCAGCCACAGATCTGCCGGATGAATTATCGGGCGCTCGCGTGCTGGTCATGGCGGGGAATTCTCTCACCACAGATCATGTGACCCCCAGCGGTGAAATCCTCAGCGACAGTCTGGCCGGGCGCTACCTGATGGACAGCGGCGTTGCGCCATCCGACTTTAACGCCGTCACGCAACGGCGTGGCAATCATGACTTCATGACCCGCATTACCTTTGGCAATCAGCGGATGAAAAACCGGCTTGTGCCGGGCGTTGAAGGCGGGTTTACCCGGCTGGCGGCAGACGGTGATGTCCTGCCGATCTTCGAAGCGGCCCAATCGCTGACGGACAATGACAAAATACCCATTGTGCTGGCCGGGCGTGATTACGGCATGGGATCAAGCCGGGACTGGGCAGCGAAGGGACCAAAACTTCTGGGCGTTCGGCTTGTGCTGGCGCAATCCTTTGAACGCATTCACAGGGCCAATCTGATCGGGATAGGCATCATTCCGCTGGTGTTTGCAGACGGTCAATCCATAGCCAGTCTTGGCCTCACCGGGTTTGAAACATTCAGTTTTACCGGCTTGAAACATGCGTTGGAAAGCGGCCAGCCTGTCAGCGTCACGGCGCGGGATGCATCAGACAACAGCATTGTCTTTGACGCACAACTGGATGTCAGCGGCGCGCAGGAAACGGAACTGCTGCGGCAGGGCGGAATTTTTCAATCCCTTATCGAGAATGCCAAGAGTAAGAACCGCATCAAGGAGATAACTGAATGAGCTTTGATCTGTGTCTTTTGAACGGAAATATCATCTTCTCCGGGCAAGGGGTCCGGTCCGGCACGATTGGCATCAAGGACGGAAAGATCGCGGCCATACTGGCTGCAGATCAACGTCCGGATTCGCTCCGGGTGATCGACTGCCGGGACAAATGGATATTTCCCGGCCTGATCGACCCGCATACCCATATTGGCTTTGGCGATCAGGAGAATGACTGGGCGAGTGAAACACAGGCTGCCGCTTTGGGCGGTGTTACCGGCCTGATGAGTTTCTGGCGCAGCCAGGAATTGATGCAATCAACGGTGGATTGGCGCGACGAGGCCCTGAAGCGAAGTGTCATTGATTTCGGGTTCCATTTTGGCATCACATCGCAGGCCCATGTTGCGGAATTGGCTGCCGCCACCAAAACCCACGGTGTCACCTCCATCAAGGTCTATCTCATGTACAAGGGCGCGACCGGCGCGGCCAAGGGCTTTACAGAAGTGGATGATCATCTGCTGTTTGCAGCGCTCGATACTGGCTCAAAGGTCAAGGGCGGTGTGGTGGGTGTGCATTGTGAAAACACCGAGGTCATTCCGTTT
This sequence comes from Alphaproteobacteria bacterium, assembly GCA_024743215.1. Lineage (GTDB taxonomy): Bacteria > Pseudomonadota > Alphaproteobacteria > Rhizobiales. Next base: position 186,274 of record JANSWZ010000009.1, on the reverse strand, counting down.
TTCCGCGCCCCGCTCCAAGCGTCCAGGCGTGATGATCTGAAAGTATGGGACGAGCAGTCTCCGGGGTTTCTGGAAACCGAAAATGTGTTCCGCGTTGCGTTCTTTGGCGAGAAAGCCAATTGCCCGGTGAATATTGTTCACATGTCGGCGGTCGAGAGCCTTGATCTGGTGCGCCGCATGCGTCACCGCAACCGACCGCCCATTCATGTGGAAACCTGCATTCACTACCTGACCCTGCCCCATGACTCTGATCTGGGAGCCATCGGCAAGGTCAATCCACCGCTGCGGTCGCAGGCTGATATTGACGGCTTGTGGGACGGTGTCGCAGCTGGCGATATCTCCACAATTGGTTCTGATCATGTGCCGCGCAAACGATCCACCAAAGGGCCGGATATCTGGCAGGCCAGTGCCGGTTTCCCCGGCGTTGGCCAAATCCTTCCGGTGCTGCTGGAAGAAGGTTTTCACAAGCGGGATATTCCATTGGAACGGCTGGCGGAGGTGACCAGCCGCAATGTGGCGGCGCTCTACAGCCTGCCAAACAAGGGTTCGGTTTCGCCAGGCTACGATGCCGATTTCGCCATTATTGACCCGGCTAAGGAAATGCTGATTGAGGTTGCGCAATCACCTTCCTTTTCTGACTATTCGGCCTATGAAGGCAAACGGTGCCGGGGTGCGGTGACGCATACCATATTGCGGGGACAGATTATTGCCGAGAACGGCGATCTGGTCACTGCCTCATCACCCCATGGACACTATCTGCACCGCGCGTGCTGAAAGGACAAGACATGACAGGACGAGTTTGGGACAAATTTCTGACCGAGAAAGACAAGCGGATTTATCAGCTTGCGGGCTATGGCAAACGCGGTGGCTTTGGCACACGGCCAGCATTGTTCATTATTGATGTGCAGTATAATTTTTGCGGCGATGAACCCGGCGAGGCGCATGAAGATGGCCTCAAACAATACCGCACCCATTGCGGTGAGGTCGGCTGGAAAGCTGTGCCGCATATTGAACGGCTGTTGAAGCTTGCGCGCGCGAAAAACCTGCCGGTTTTCTACACCCAGTCAGAGCGCCGCCCGGACATGATCGACAGTGGTGTGCAAATTGGCAAAAACCATCGGGGCAGTGAAAAAACCAGTCAGGAGGGCACCCACGCCACCCAGACAGTTGCACCTTTGAAGCCGGAGCCGCAGGACATTCTGATCGGCAAACGCAAACCCTCGGCCTTTTTCGGGACGCTCTTCATGAGCCATCTGAATTTTCTGGATGTGGACACGCTGATCATGACCGGCTGCACCACTTCTGGCTGTTTGCGGGCGACAAGTGTCGATGCCTATTCGTTCAATTTCAAAGTGGTGATTCCGGAGGAAACCGCCTTTGACCGGTTTGAAGCCAGCCACGCCATGAATCTGTTCGATCTCAATTGCAAATACGCCGATGTCATTCCGGTGAATGACGTGGCGGATTATCTGCAGCAATTGCCGAAACGGGTAAGCGGTGAAACGGCGTGAGACCTCAGTGATTGTCATTGGACATTGCGAGGCCATCAAATTGATCTGGTGGTCGGGACAGCACTCTGGTGGACACCAAAAACAGAGAAGATCTCAGCGGCGAAGGCCTCAACGGCAAAATTTAAAAACAATATACTTTTTTACACTTGTATAATACATGTTGACACAATGTCATCACACTAGTATTAGACATGTTCCGAAACCAAAAAGGAACATGATATGACACAAGCGATTGCACTACTCACATTCGAGTCATGCGAATTAATACTGGAGCAGGGCGGATCGCGCAGCTGGGTTGCAAAAGCTGAGCGCGTGCAAGAATACTCGTATGTGGTGCTGGTACGAAATTCCAAGCACCCGTCTGCGCCACATGATGTTGAACATGGTGCGGCATTCCTGATCGGACGAATCTCTGGTGTAAGAGAAGTCGATGAAACAGCTGCCAATGGAAGACCCAGAATTCAGATTGACGTTTCCGAGTATGCTGAGGTCAATATCGCTGATGCATGGGGTAAGTCACAAAATCCGGTTTGGTTCACAGATTTTGAGACGCTAGGTGTGGACGTGTCCAAATTGAAGTTCCGATCTGTCCCTCCAAGGCAATTATCTGCAACCAAAGCAATCGATAAAGCGGCTATCGTTGGCAAATTTCGCGAGAGAATAGCCGAATTGTATCAAGTGCCAGTCCGGCAGATTGAAATCGCTATCAAGCTTTGAGCTTTTTCTAAGATCAGCTCCCGAAAACTATACTGCCTGAAGTTTATTCAAAAAATCATATGGAGTTCGCAATGTATCCTCACGAAGAAGTAAAAAAATCTGAATATTTCAGGCAAGCTCTAGGCAATATGGTGAACCATGGAGGAAAATTAGCTTCGATCCGCTTCGGGCTTACCGGTGGCGGCGTTGCTCCGAATTACATGGTTATTGATCCGAAGGGAGACAAGCACCCCTTCCATGGCAATGGTCATGGGCCGTTCAAAGAGGCACCTGGGAATCAATTTGCGGAAGATCAACTGGCTCCGGCCATGTCGTTTACAGACGTCCAACAGCAGATTCAAAGATGTATGTCAGGCAGTAAATAGACCGCTATTGTTGCCCTAAGATAATGGAAACTCTTCGCCGGTTCTGTCCATGAACTTTCCCGCGTTTTCGGGAGTTACGGCTGCGAGCACTTTGCGCATCTTGCGCACGGAATCGTCTGCCTCATACATGGCTCCGACAGGCAGCATATCTGTCTTAGTCGGGCCAGGCCTCAGGGATACGTAAGTGATACCCTCTTCCTTCAGCGCAAGTCCAAGCGAGATTGTGACAGCATGCGCCGCCGCTTTGGTCGAGGCGTAAACACAGTTGCGGGCAGCAGTCATGTTGCTGAACGTGCCAGCCTGACTGCCCAACGTGGCCCCGACAGGGTTGTCAGACAGTTTCAGGTTCGGCACCAGCAAATTTGTCAGCAGAGCAGGGGCAAGAACATTGATGTTGAAGGCATCAGTCCATTCCGACCGGTCAGCATCAAGGGCAGTTTTCGTATTGTCGCCCATGATGCCTGCATTGTTGATCAGAAGGTCAACTTTTTGATCGTCCAGCTGGCTGGCGAAGGCCTTGCAGGAAGCGGGATCCGCGACATCAAGCTGCATGATTTTGACGTCGAGCGCACGCAGATCGCCCGCTTTACTCAAATCACGGCAGGTCGCGATCACGTTCCAATCGTCTTTTGAATATTGCCGCGCGAATTCAAGGCCAAGGCCGCGATTGGCGCCGGTGATTATGACTGTATTCATGTAACTGTCTCCCATATCCAACAGGATAGAGGCATAGTGGCCGCTTGACCAGAATTGTCAGAGGGATGCCCTGTCAGGCCAGGCTTTCATCAACCTTGGCAGGTTCGGGGGTAAAACCGGCGTCACGGATGGCATGAATTGCGCAAAACTCATCCTTTGCGGAGATATCTCCGCTGATGCCCACAGACCCCACGGCAGCACCATCTTCATCTACAATCAGCACGCCACCGGGAACCGGGATAAAGCGGCCATCAGATGCGGCGCTCAAGGCATTTGAGAAATTGGGTCGGGCGGCCATACGGTCGCCAAGGTCGCGACTGGAAGTTCCCATGCCCAGGGGACCATAGGCTTTGCCGAGCGCCACATTGTAGCGCAGAATGCCGCAACCATCTTCACTTTTAAAGGCAATCGGAATGCCGCCGCTATCCAGCACGACAACGGTCAGGGGATCAAAACCCTGTTGCCGGGCAATAGCCAAAGCACCATCAACAATGGCGCTGGCAGCAGCAAGAGAAAGGCTGCGTTTCACTTTCATATGTCAGACTTTTGGATTGCCTGATCCACCTGCTCAACCGTCGTTGTAAAGTGTTTGTTCAACAGGCTGATAGCCAATTCCGGATCACGGGCCACGGCTGCATCTGCTATGGCGCGGTGTTCATCGGCCACATTGCTGCGAGCCTTGCCCAGCGTCAGGCCGATACGCCGGTAGCGCTCGATTTCGTCGAACAGTTTTTCGCAATATTCGACAAGGCGCTTTGATCGGCAGGCACTGACCAGGCTGCTGTGAAAAGCGCGATGCAATTTGTTCCAATGCTCAGCTTCGGCAGTGATTTGCAGATCTGCCGGGCGTTGCAGCCTTGAGATGCGAATGCAGCTGAGAAGGACATTTTCCTCCCATTCCGCATCGCCATATTCGATGGATTCACGCAGGCCTGCTTCATTCAACATGCAGCGTGCGCGGTGCAAATCCCACAATTCTTCAACGCTGGCGGATACAACGGAAAAGCCTCGGCGGTCACTTTGCACAACCCAGCCTTCAGACGACAACCGACTAAGCGCCTCGCGAATGGGGCTGAGGCCAACATCAAAGCGCTCAGCCAGATTTCTGGTCTTGAGCTTTGACTCTGCCGGAAGCATGCCATTCATAATATCGGCTCTGATCTGTTCATACACGTTTGAAGTATGAGTCCGCTCGTTCTTCAAGTTCGACCAACCTTTTTCAATTCAGCTCTTCACCTGCGTTTTATCACACAGACGTGTCGCAGACTACGCCATATTGGCGCGGGATGAGCGTCGATTCCCTGTTCTGCCCCTGCTCTACCTGTCAGAACCACTTTATTGGCTCGCACAAAAATGGCAAGATTTTTTATCGATAAAATCTGCTTGACAGCATTATTTACCGATCATATGGTTTTAGACAGTGCAGTCAGGGAGGAGACATTGCATGTGTGCGACGCCTGTAATGGCGTCTGCTTCGTGCAGAATTATTCAATGAAGCTGGTTTCGTTTTCACAACTTGATCGCACGGGCAATGGCGTTGCGCCAACCTCTGGTTCCGCTCCCGAACACCTTGGATGGGTTCAGGAGGATCAGACCACTGTCCTGATTGTTAACCCCGATCTGGCTGGTATGCCTGCATCCATGATGGAGGTGATTGCCGGTGGTGACACAGCAGTGCAAAAAATCGCATCCGCAGCGGATCAGTTTCAATCCGTCGCACTGGATGCCATCAACCTGCTGCCACCACTGACGGATCCAAAGGGCATTTTTTGTGTCGGCCTCAATTATGCAGAACATGAGCGGGAAGCGCCGGTCGCAGGGACTGACTACCCGACCATCTTCCTGAGACTGGCCCGTAACCAGATCGCGCATGGGCAAGCCATGGTCGCGCCCGATTGCAGCCCGACGCTGGATTGGGAAGGCGAATTGGCTGCCATCATCGGCAAGCCGGGCCGACATATTGCGCCTGAAAATGCGTTCGAGCATATTTTTGGCTACTCCATCTACAATGAAGCATCAGTGCGTGAATATCAGCACCATTCTTCGCAATTTGGTCTTGGCAAAAATTTTGAAGGTACGGGTGCTTTCGGCCCCTGTATTGTAACGGCAGATGAATTTGGTGATCCATACACCCATCATATCAAGACGCTGCTGGACGAGGAGACCGTTCAATCGGCACAAATCAGCACCATGCTACACAGGATTGAGGATGTGATTGCGTATCTCTCATCCGCAACAACCCTGCAGCCGGGTGATATCATCTGCACCGGAACGCCAAGCGGCGTGGGTGCAGCCAGAAAACCGCAACGTTTTATGACCGATGGCGAAACGATCACGGTAGAAATATCGGGCATCGGATCACTGTCGAATCCGGTACATGCCGAATCGCGCCTTCAAGGCGCCTGAACACACTGAAAAAGGACTGATACATGAGCGATGAAAGCGATCTCCTGGAACTTGAAGCGGCCCGATGTGCAGCCATTTCCGCGGGTGATGTTGCAACATTGTCAAAAATGCTGCGTGACGATTACATCCATGTTTATGGCGGCGGCCTGTCCAGCGGCAAGGAAGACTGGATCGAGCATATTTCCGAAGTTCCCCGCCTGCCGATCCGTCAGGACCTGAAGGTACGCATTTATGGCGATACAGCCGTTCTGACCGGCAAGATGATCAACCGAATCCGCCCGGCTGAGAACGCCAAACCCAGTGATGCCATCGGCAAGCGGGTTCCTGTCAAAGAAGATGTTCAGGCCTTTGCCACTCAGGTCGCCGTGCGTGAAGATGGCGTCTGGCAGTTCTGTTCCTTCCAGATGACACGCTGTGTCGACTGATTGAAGGGAGAGCTGAGGTGTCGCAGGCAAATACCGGCGTGATCAATGAAGCTGGCCCCAAGGGCAGCTTCCTGCCGCGCGATCCGCTTTTGTCTACGGTGAAGATCATTGTCATCGTGGCAATGCTGCTGCTTGCGATTCCAATCTGCTCACTGGTCTATACAAGCCTCGTTGGCGAAGACGGTGTCACACTTTCAAATTTTGCCCTGGTGGCCGAGCATCCTCAATTCTGGCCGGCAATGCTCAACACATTATATGTTGGTGTCGGCACCGTTGTTGTGATGATTTTCTTCACGGTGCCGCTGGCCTGGATTTACACACGTACTGATCTGCCGCGCAAAAATGTGATGCTCGCGCTCATCACCATCAATGTTGCGATCCCCAGCTTTCTGGTCGCGATGGGTTATATCTTCATCTTCAATCCGAGCAATGGACTGGTGAATGAAATCTGGCGCGTCATCGTGGGCGCGCGCCAGACCCCGTTCAATGTGTACAGCCTTGGCTGGGTCATATTTCTACAAGGTGTGGCACTCAGTGCACCGGCCTTTTTCATGATGGTGCCAACCTTCCAGGGCATCGATACATCGCTGGAAGAAGCGGCCTCTGCCAATGGTGTCAAACGCTGGACAGCAGCGCTCTACATCGTGCTGCCTCTGGCCTCACCTGCGATCCTGGCAGTTGCTGCATATTACTTCATCATTGCGGTGGAGATATTCGACTATGCCGGAATGCTGGCAACCCCGGCACGCACCTATGTAGCGGCCACACTGCTCTATGCATTCATTCATGATGGCAGCGGTCTTCCGCGCTATGCCGAAGGCGCGTCCTTGGGGCTTATCATGGCCGCAGCCGCGATGATCCTGGCCATTGCCTATCTTTGGTCCGTGCGCCATGCCGACCGCTATGTGGTGCTGACCGGCAAGCGGAAAGCCCAGGCTTCGCTGAAGCTGGGCCGGAGAGGCCGGCGCTGGGGCTGGGGTTTCGTCGCCACCTATTTTTTCCTGGGCACCGGTATACCGCTGCTGATGCTGCTTTGGGCGTCCGGCATGCCGTTTCTGCGCGTGCCATCCTGGGCCGCTTTGCAAAACTGGAACTTGCAAGCCTATGCCAATGTCATGCCGATGCTGCCGGGCCTGTTGAAAAACAATCTGTTGCTGATGATTACGGTGCCAACCATTGGTGTCACTCTGGCAGCGTGCATGGCCTGGGTTGGCACGCGCTTCAAGAACCGTATGCGCAAAGGCATCGACATCGCAGTGATGGTGGCGGTGGCCGTTCCATCCATTGTCGGTGCGCTTGGTTTCCTGTTCTTCGGCTTGAGCATTAACAGCTACGTCGCGATTTATGGAACCATCTGGCTCATCGCGATTGCCATGGCAGCCCGCTACCTGACATGGGCCAACCGCACGGTCTCCGGTGCCATGATGCAGCTTCATCCGGAAATTGAAGAGGCCTGCCAGGTCTCCGGCGTGCGGCGCGGGCGCAGCTTTGTATCGGTGGTTCTGCCCAATGTGGCGCGCTCGCTGTTCATCTCCTGGTTCTGGCTTGCGCTTCTGTCCATGCGTGAACTGACCATTCCAATCATGCTGTCGCGCCGGGGAACGGATGTGTTTTCAACCGCAATCTGGGGCCTGAATTCATCGGGCATAACTGATGAGGCGGCTGCTCTCAGCGTCATTCTGGCGTGCATTATTCTGGTGCTCGTTACCCTGTTTCACTTCACCACGACCAAATGGATTGTCCGCACATGATTACCGGCACGTCCTTGAAAAAACGCTTCATCACCGACAAGGGACAGGTTGTGGACGCGCTCAACAATGTGTCCTTCACGGTCGCATCAGGCGAGTTCTATGTGCTGCTGGGGCCGTCCGGGTCCGGCAAAACCACAACCCTGCGCAGCGTGGCCGGTATTGAAACCGTTGATTCCGGCGAGATCCAGATTGACGCCCAAACCGTGTTTTCTTCATCCGCCGGGCTGAACATTCCGCCAGAAGAACGCCCGGTTGCGATGATGTTTCAGTCCTATGCGCTGTGGCCGCATATGGATGTCTACAACAACATCGTATTTCCGCTGCGCAAAGGCGTGCGCCGGGTTGCCGCGCCGGAGATTGAACGGCGTGTGAAGGCCATTACCGAGACGCTGCAACTGGAGCCCTATCTGCGCCGCCCCATTTCGCAATTATCCGGCGGCCAGCAGCAGCGTGTGGCGCTGGCACGGGCGCTGGCGCTTGAGCCTGCCGTTCTGCTGATGGATGAGCCGCTCTCCAACCTCGATGCAAAGTTGCGCATCCAGTTGCGAATTGAAATCAAGAAAATCACCCGGACGCTTGGTATCACCACGCTCTATGTGACCCATGATCAGGTCGAAGCCATGGTGATGGGTGACCGGATTGCCGTGATGGATGGCGGTCAGATAGTCGAAGAAGGCACGCCGGAGCAGCTTTATAAAAGGCCCTCCAGTGAATTCGTTGGAAGGTTTCTGGGGGAAATGAATTTCATTCCCGGCTCTCTGCAACAGATGGCCTCCGGGGAACAAGTGAATTCTGGCGACACACTATCTGCTCAGACGCCGTTTGGAACAATTCCGATCGACGCGGCTGATGCAGCCGGCCTCGGCAAGACAATCAAACTGGGATTCAGGCCGGAAGACGTGCAGGTGGGCGCGCGGCCTGATGGCGTGTCGTTCAAAACCAGGGTGACGCAGAGCTACTACATTGGTGATGCATTGCTGTGCGACATGATGGTTGGAGATCATGGATTTACCGCACGGCTGCCCAACACATTCCATTTCAAGGAAGGGGACGAAACGGAGGTGAGTCTGAAGCATTCGGACTTCAACGTGTTCCCCAATTCTGAAACCTGACCGCATATCAGACTACCAACGGAGGAAAGACCATGAGACTGACTTTGAAGACATTGCTGCCTCTGGCAGCAGCAGCCGCGATGAGCATGACATTGCCCGCAACGGCCCAAAGCACACTGGATGAGGTTATCAAAAAAGCCGGCGAAGAAGGCACTGTTGCCATCAATGTCAGCACGACCCGGTTTCCGGCAACCGCAGGCCCCGGCATCGGGAAAGCCCTGTCCGAGAAATTTGGCGTCGAGATTGATGTTGAATTGATCAACAATTCCCCAGTGCCCGTTATGGCAGGCCAGGTGATTGAAGAAACCAAAGCAGGCATCACGCCAAGCTTTGATCTGTTCCCGCTGCCACTGTCTTTCACCAAAGCCATTGGTGAAGGTGGTGCCATTGAAAAGATCGACTGGGCCGGCATTGGCGTTGATGCGGACTTCATTGACCCCAATGGCAATGCGGTCTGGATCGATACAGTTCCACGCGCCGTGTTTTACAACACTGATCTGGTCACGGGTGATGACATTCCGACAAAGCTGGAAGATCTGCTGGATCCGAAATGGAAGGGCAAGATTGCCGGACCAGGCTTCGGTGATGCTTATGGCATGGTCAGCGCGCCTGTTCTGGGTGAGGAAAAAGCCGCTGAATGGCTGAAAGCGATCTATGACGATCAGGGGCTGACCGTCATTCGTTCCATGAGTGAAGTACCAAACCGCGTGGCCAATGGTGAGTTTTCCATCGGCATGGGTGTGCCAGCCAATCGCACGGGTCTGGTGACCAAAGGCGCGCCTATCGCCAATGCGCCGCTGGAGAAGGTTGGCGGACAGCCTTACTACATGTTCGTCATGAAAGATGCGCCAAACCCAAATGCTGCAGCCCTTCTGACCTACTTCTTCTGCTGCACGCAGGAAGGCAAGGACGCTCTGTTTGAGAATATGGGTTGGGCGAAATTCGACTATCCCGGTTCCGAGCAAAACGCCATTGGCGGTGAAGGCCGTGGCCAGGTTCCAACCGCTGAATGGCAGTTGAACGAACAGGCGCGTGTTGCAAAATCCTTTGACAAGCTGATCGGCCGCTAGACCAGCCTTGACGACACCGTAAAACTTTGGGGAGGGGCGGTTTGCAGACTGCCCTTTCCTACGATGTGTGACTCTCTTTCAAGGAAAAATATGATGAAATATCCCGATCCCAAAGGTTGGCCAGAAGGAAAAACACTTGCTGTTTGCGTCAATGTGATTTGCGAACAATGGGGTGATGATGCGGCCCCCGGTGCTGGCCCCTTCGCCAATCCCATAAAGCCCGGCTATGAGGATCTTGCCAGCAAATCCTGGGCCGAATATGCCAAAACCACCGGCCTGTTCCGCCTGTTGGACATTTGCGAAAAGCTGGATGTAACGGCGACAGTTGCGCTGAGCAGTATACTGGCTGCACGCAATCCGGAACTGTTTGAACGTGCCGCGCTCGGTCGCCATTCATTTCTGGCCCATAGCTGGAGCCAGGACCGCTATCATGTCTATTTAAGCCCTGAGGAAGAAGATGCAGAGATCAAGCGCTGCATTGACGCCTTCCAGAGCGCTGCGGGCGAGCGGCCCTTCGGCTATGGTTGCCCGCGTGGTGCCCTCAGCCCGATCACCGCTGAATTGCTGAAACGCAATGGCTTTACCTGGATGCAGGATTTCCTGGATGCAGATGTGCCGTACGATGTGGAAACGCCAGCCGGGCCTATTGTCAACATCCCCTATAATATGGCGGTCAATGATCTGCCGATCTATGTCCGCCATGGCAACCCGCCCAACACCTTCCTGGACAGCCTGAAAGTGGTCCTGGATGGATGGGATTCCATCGGCGCGCCGCATTACGTGCTGGATATCAGTGCCCATTCGCATGTTCTGGGACGGCCCACGGCTGCAGTTCAATTCTACGCAGCGCTGGAACTGGCAAAAAGCCATGATGCTGTCTGGCTGACGACACGGGATGAGATTGCCAAACGCTGGTATGCGCATGGCGCAGAAGCCACCGGATAAACATCAGACCAACAGGGATATTTGAGATGTCGCAGGAACATCAAACAGATTTTAAGAAAGCTCAACTGCCGGATCCGGTCTTCTACCCGCCGTTCAACATTACCCGTGCAAGCCACACATTGTTATCTGTGCGGGACCTGGAAGAAAGTGTGCGGTTTTACACCGGTGTGATTGGACTGCTGGTCACAGAGCAAAGCGACGCCGCCGCGTATCTGCGCGGTGCCGAAGAAGCCTGTCACCACTCTTTGGTGCTGCGGACCTGCGCTGCGGGGGAAGAGCCGCAATGCGATGCCATTGGCTTTCGTGTGCTGACAGATGGCGAACTCGACAAGGCTTATGAATGGGCAACCGAGCGCACTATCCATGCGCAATGGGTTGACCGCCCCTTCCAAAGCCGAACCCTGCGCCTCATCGACCCGGCTGGCACGCCCCTTGAATTTTGTGCCCACATGCCTGTGGTTGACCGGCAAATGGGACACAAGGAAGTAAGCCTGGCCTTTGCCAAACGGCTGGACCATTTTCAGGTTCTTGATCCCAATGTTGATCGTTCAACGCCGTTTTATGTCGATCTGGGCTTTCGCATTTCCGATGCCATTGTCATTGGCGGTGAACTGGAAGCCTGTTTCTTCTGGCGCAAGGGCAGTGTGTCCGATCTGGTTTTGATGGAAGGGGCCGGACCACGTTTGCATCACACCGCTTATCTCGTGCGTAAACCGGACGATATTCTGCGTGCCTGTGACATGATTGGTGAGCTTGGATTTTCAGCGCTGATGACCGAAGAAGGGCCAGGCCGTCACGGCATGGATGGCGCTTACTACATCTATTTCCGTGATCCAGACGGGCACCGGGTGGAATTGTTTGATGGCCATTACCAGACCATTGATACCGAATTGGAACCCAAGCAGTATCCGCCCAACGTGGCCGCGCCGCCCTGGGGCCTGCCAACGCTGGAAAGCTGGTTTGAGGAAGGGTCCGTGTTTACAGACACGGAACAGAACCCGCCACGCAACCCCAGATTTGCTCCGACCATGGAAAGCTACATCGCGGAGAAATCCGGGAAGAACTGATCAGCTCTAATGGTTGATGACCGCCTGTCTGGCATGCTCGCTGTCCTGAAGCATCTGCATGAAGGTTTTCATGTGATCCGGCACCTTTGCAGATGCCCGATAGGCGTAACCGGCCGTGGTTTCCCAGATGGGCTGTTTCAGTTTGATTTCCTGCAGGCCGATAGCATGGGCGAGCGGCAGCATCTGCGCTGGAATATGCGCAATGTAACGGCCACTTTTCAGGCCCTGTAACAGGCTGTGAATGGATGTCGTCTCAAATGCAATATGAGGCGGTTCCAGCCTGTTGGCGGCAAAGAAGGAGGAGATGCGCTCTGTTCCCACATAATCGCTTTTCAGAACCATCCACGGATAATTGTGGATCAGCAGCGCGTCGACTTCGCTCTCTCTGGCCAGCGGATGACTTGGATCGGCGATCAGCACATGATGGATGTCGAACAGTTTCTGTTTGATGACTTCAGACCGGTTGGGAAAATCCAGTGAAACACAGATCAGATCAAGTTCTCCATTGATCAGCTCCGGCACCAATGTATCGATGACACCACCGATCAGCGAAATGTTGACGCCGGGCTGCTGTTCCTGAAACCGCGCCACAATGGGCGGTAATATGCTGACCAGCCAAACCGGACCGGCACCAATGCGCAGCACGCTGGACTGGCCTCCGCGCAGCCGATCTATCCGCGAGACCGCATGGCGGTATTCATTCTCCATAACCTTGGCATGCTGAAACAGGATTTCACCAAAATTGGTCAGCCGCACGCCAGTAGACACGCGATCAAACAATTTTACGTCAAATTCTTCTTCGAGCTTCTGCATGCTCTTTGTCAGCGCTGGCTGACTGATATGCAGGATTTCAGCAGCTTTTGTGATGCTGTTGTTTTCTGCAACGGCCAGAAAACTGCGTAGAAGCCGTGACTGCATGATGACCTTTCCAAAGCGTCTCTCAATGTTCTTTTGCCGGATGTGCAATTCCCGGCAGTTATGAACATCGGTGTTGTGCTGTGCCCTGATTTACCAATCAGAGCCAATGACTACCAGCGACTATAGGCGATTTACCATCTCAAAAAACATATGGGAAGCAGATGGAAATAACCAAGCGTTATGGGCGTAGCATAACAATGTATTGGACGCCCCCCGGTCCGTCACGCACCATTGCCACAAAGGCCAAACGGCAAACACACATATGGGAGAAGAGCCATGTCCGGCTATACAGAGGCCGCAAGCGGTCTTGTTTTTCATGAATTGAGCCACGAATGGGGCCATGGCGCACCATCACTTCCCGGGTTTGATGACGTGGTGATGTATCGCAGCGTGAAGCATGGTCAGCATGGTGTCATGGCGCATCGTATGCGCATGGTCATGCATTCAGGTACGCATCTGAATTCCCCTCTTCACTTGATCCAGCAGGGCATTGGCGTTGGTGACATTGCCATGGAGCGTCTGTTTGGCAATGGCGTGATTCTGGACATTCCCAAAGGGCAATGGGAGCTGGTCACAGCGGCAGATCTGGAAGCTGTCTCAGATCGCGTCAACGAAGGCGATCTGGTGGTGATTGTTACCGGCTGGCACCGCAAATATTCCGACAGTCTCGAGTATTTTGGCGACTCTCCGGGCCTCTCCATCGAGGCCGCTGAATGGCTTGTGGCCAAGAAAATTGGCCTTGTGGCGATAGACACGCCGCAGGTGGACCACCCTCTGGCAACCTCACTTGGGGCACATCGCGGCGGACCGCTGATGAACCGGCTGGTTGCAAAATATCAGGACGGCACGGGTAAAGACCCCAAGGTCGAGCATCCTGTGTGGAACGGCGCGCACAAGGTTCTGCTGAGTGCCGGCATTCCAACCATCGAGAATGTCGGCGGTGATGTGGATGACATGCTGGGCAAAACAGCCCTGATGCATGCCCTGCCCTGGAACTGGAAAGAAGGCGATGCCTGTCCTGTTCGTCTGGTGGCAATCACAGACCCCAATGGAAACTATCGCATTGACGCGGGCGCTGCAGCATAGCGTCGGGAGGATATCATGGCTGAAACACAGACAAAAAACGGACTACGCTACTACAACCTCTCGCATCGTTGGGGGCATGGCATGCCGGAATGGCCTTCCAGCCCGGGCATCAATGTGGGCGTGAAGAAATTTCATGCCAAGGACGGTGTCTATGTCACCGAATTTGAGGGCATCATGCATCGCGGCACCCATGTGGACGCTCCGCTTCACGTCACTGAGAACACGCCAACGCTGACGGGCTATCCGGTCAGCACGTTCTTCGGAACCGGCGTTGCCGTTTCCATTCCAAAAGGGAAATGGGAAGTGATCACGGCCGAGGATCTGGAAAACGCAACGCCCAAAATTCAAAAGGGCGATATCGTGATGATCAACACCGGCATGCATCACAAAATGGCGGACACAGATGAGTATTATGCCTACTCGCCCGGCCTTTACGCCGAAGGGGCTGAATGGCTTGTTGAAAAAGGCGTCAAGATGGTGGGCGTTGATGTGCAGGCCAATGATCACCCGATGGCGACCAAATTGGTGGATCATGGCCTTGGCCCCACACATCCGCATCTGATTGAGGAATACAAGGACTATACCGGCCGCGATGTGAAGGAAGATTTCCCGAACTGGGAAGCTGCACATAAAATTCTGATGGTGAAGGGTGGCATTCCCGGCATCGAGAATGTGGGCGGTGAGCTGGATATGGTTACCGGCAAACGCTGCACCTTCATGTCGTTCCCATGGCGTTGGCCTGAAGGTGAGGGCTGCGGCGTGCGCGTCATGGCCGTGATTGATCCGGACCAGTCCTTCCGCATTCCAACAGGAGCCTGATATGAGCGAGATCACCCCGACACTGCGTGACCCGCTTTCCATGTTTGAAGTGAAAGACAAGGTTGCGATCATCACAGGTGCATCCGGCGCCTTTGGCCGCGCCTGTGCTCTCACCCTTGGCTCACTGGGCACCAAGCTTGTGCTGGTGTCCGGCTCTGAAGCTGAACTGGCAGACGTGCTGGCTGAAGTGAAAGATGTTGGCGGCCAAGCCGTCACGATCAAACGTCGTCCCAATTCACTTGAAGACGCTGAAGCCATTCGTGAATTCGCTCTGGAAACCTATGGCCGCATTGACCAGTTGGTGATTGCCTCGGGCTACAACAAGGCCGGTTTTATCCAGGATATGGATTATGAAGACTGGCAGGCCGTCATGGATGCCAATGTGCGCGGCGCCTGGTTTATGGCCAAGGCAGTCGGCAGTTACTGGATTGAGAACGAGATCAAAGGCAAGATGCTGATGATGTCGTCCGTTCGCGGACGCCATGGCAATGTCTCCGGTTACACCGCCTATTGCACGTCCAAGGGTGGATCGGATGCGCTGACCCGCGTGCTGGCCACTGAATGGGGCCAATACGGAATCACAGTCAATTCCATTGCACCAACCGTCTTCCGCTCCAAACTGACTGCGTGGATGTGGAGCGATGACCCGGTGGGACAGGCAACACGCAAACGTTCACTGGCCCGTATTCCACTTGGCCGGTTGGGTGAAGCGGAAGATCTGATGGGTATGGCGCTGTATCTGCTCTCGCCTGCCTCCGATTTCTGTACCGGCCAGATCATGTATGTGGACGGTGGTTTCACGGCGGGATAGAGCCATGACAAAGACCTCCAACATTACCATTATCGGTGCCGGGCTGATGGGCCATGGCATTGCCCATGTCTTGGCGGCAGCTGGCCATCCGGTCAAAGTATTTGATCGCTCAGCGGAAGCGCTTGAGAGCCTTCCCGGTCGTCTTGCCAAATTGTGTGATCTGCTGCGCGTGGATCCCGCAATCAATGATCGCATTACCGCGCACGGCAATCTGGCAGAAGCGGCAACAGGCGCGGATTTTGTGATTGAAGCGGCTGCGGAAAATCTGGAAATCAAGCAGTTCATTGTTGCCGAACTGGAAGCGGTGGTTGAGCCCAGTTCCATTATTGCATCGAATACATCAGCTCTGCCAATCACCAAGATTGCAGCCAGGGCAAGCAACCCTGAACGCATTGTCGGCACCCATTTCTGGAACCCGCCTCATCTGGTCAAGCTTGTGGAAGTGGTGCAGGCGGAGAAAACCAGTCTGAAAACGATCAAGTGGACTTTGGCGCTTTTATTCGGTGCAGGTCATCGCGCCGTGCATGTGCGCAAGGATATTCCCGGTTTCATCGGCAATCGTCTTCAGCATGCGCTTAAACGCGAAGCCATTGCGCTTGTGGCCAATGGCATTTGCGATGCGGAGACGGTTGATGATGTGGTGAAGCACGGTTTTGGAAAAAGGCTGGCCGTGCTGGGGCCTCTGGAACAATCTGATCTTGTCGGCTTGCCGCTGACAAAGGCCATCCATGAAACGCTGATGCCCGATCTGGACCGCACCGACACTGTGCACCCCTATCTGGAGCAGCGGATTGCCGACGGGCATATCGGCATGGCCAGCGGAGAAGGCTTTCGCACCTGGACAGAAGACGAGGCCAATGGCTTGCGTGAACGGCTGAACAACTTTCTCGTCGCACAAGCCAACACAAACGCGACGCATAAAAAAGAGGACTGACGCATCACCTGATTTTTCGGGCGCGCATTCAGAAAACAAGGAACAAAACATGTTGCAGGTCACACGGTTCGATACGGCCAAACCCTATGATGCCAAGAAGCATTTCGGCATGTCGGCCATGCGTCTGCAGGGACAGGGTGTTTCTGATCTGGAAAATTATTGGGTCGGATTTTCAACCTTTCTGCCAGGCGGCGGTGCTGAACAGGGATCTGCACCTACGGCCAAGGTTTATGTGGTTTTGGAAGGGGAAATTACGGTGACCACGGCTGAGGGTGACACGGTGCTGGGAAAATATGATTCCTGTTACCTGCCGCCCAATCTGGAACGCTCAATCGAGAACAAGACCAATCATGTGGTCCAGATGCTGGTGATATCCCCAAACTGACCAAGATTGGCCGAGACTGAAAAATCTGTGGTGATTCCGTTTTCGTGGATCAACCGAGAACAGATTGAAGACTACAAACGGAGGAGACTGAAATGAAGAAAACACTCTTGAGACATGCGGTTCCAACGGCGCTCACTGGAGCGCTGGCCGCCTTGATGGCCCTCAGCGGGCCGGCAACAGCGCAAACTGTGGAACTGAAGCTTGCGCATTTTCTGCCAACGGCCAATGGCATGCATTCAGATTTCATGGAGCCATGGGCGCGGGATCTGGAATCCTGCAGCGAAGGCGAGGTAAAAGTCACGATCTTCCCCGGCGGAACGCAATTGGGTAACCCCGGCAAGATCTATGATGCCGTGCGTGCCGGCGCTGTGGATATTGCTCAAGGCCTGAGCGGCATTCCAGGCGGGCGTTTTGAACGTACCCGAATTGCGGAACTGCCGTTTATTTTTGACAATGCTGACCAGGCAACACGAGCGATCTGGTCGGTCTTTCCAGAGCATCTGGAAACGGAGTTTCCAGATGTCAAAATTCTGGCGATCCATGCCCATAATCCGGGCCAGGTCCACACCACAGAAAAGCAGGTGACAACCACCGACGATCTGCAGGGACTGCGCTTGCGCTTTCCAACGGCGGCGGCCTCGGCCATGATTTCCGCTCTTGGCGGCAATCCGGTTGGCCTGCCACCTGGCGCGGTTTATGAAAATGCCGAAAAAGGTGTGATCGATGGTGCCGTCTTCACATGGGATACAATGGCCTCATTCAATCTGGCTGAAGTGATGAAGTATCATCTGGATGCCAAGGCATATGTCACCACATTTTGGTTCGGTATGAACCAACGCACTTATGACGGGCTGTCAGACAAGGTCAAAGCCTGTGTTGATGGGCAATCCGGTGAGGCGCTGATTGCCAAATTCGGTGACTGGTGGAATGCCTGGGACAAGGCAGGTTATGACCGCGTTGTTGCTGAAGGCCATGATATCACTGTCTTATCTGATGAAGAACGCGCCAAATGGGCTGCCACTCTGGAGCCTATGGTCACCGCATTCATTGCTGATCTGGAAAGCAAGGGCATCGATGATGCGCAAGCGATCTATGACAAGCTGAAAGCCTTTGCAGATGCGCAATAAAGACACAGCGGACCTCAGTATCTGTGTTTGAACCCATAGCTGACACGCGCGCGCTGGATGGAAATCCTGCCGGGCGCGTGTTCACAAAGCTGATCATCTTTCTGTCCTTCACTGCCATCTCCATCTCCATGGTGATGACAGTGGGGGATATTCTCGTGCGTCTGGCCGCCTCGATTGCTGAAATGCTGTCTGGCCAACGCCCCAAATGGGGCCTGTTTGGTCTGGTCGACCTCACTCAACTTGCCATGATGAGCGCTGTGCCGCTTGCCATTGCGGCCGCTTTCTTTCTGAACGCCCATATCCGCATCGATCTGATTTTCAATCTGATGTCCCGCAAGGGGCGTCGCTTGTCTGCTGCGCTGTCAGCCCTCCTTGGCGGCACTGTGTGCGGTCTGTGCTTGTGGACTGCCTGGGGTGAAATGCGAGGGCAACTGGATTTCACCACCACATCAGCAACACTAAGCATTCCCTACACCTGGTATTGGGCTCCCCTTATCATTGGCTTTGCCGTGTCGTTGCTGGCCTGTGTTCTGGGTCTGATTCAGGCTATTCGGCCAGACCACCCGACAGAAATTGTGCGCCGTGATGAGTGATCCAATCATTGGCCTTCTCGGCTTTCTTCTCTCGCTGGCTCTGATTGCACTGGGAGTGCCCGTGGCCCTGTCGCTGGGTTTTGTGGGTATTGCCGGTTATGCCTTTACCAATGGGCTGTATGGCGCGTTGTTCATTATCGGCTCCGGTCCGTTTGAAGCGATTTTTCCCTATTCCCTGTCCGTCATTCCACTGTTTTTGATGATGGGTGTGTTTTCGTCACGGTGTGGCCTGTCGACAGATCTGTTTCAGGCAGCCAATGCTCTTGTGGGCCGTTTTCGCGGCGGACTTGCCATTGCCACCATTTGCGCCTGTGCAGGATTCGGCGCTATTTGCGGCTCGTCACTGGCAACCGTTGCCACCATTGGCCGGGTGGCGCTGCCGGAAATGCGCAAGGCGGGTTATGATGACCGCCTTTCCTCTGCCAGCATTGCGGCCGGCGGAACGCTTGGGGTAATGATTCCGCCAAGCATTCTCTTGATCATTTATGGATTGTTGACGGAGCAGTCGATCGGCAAGCTGTTTTCAGCAGCCATATTGCCCGGTCTTCTGGCCACAGCGCTTTATGCGCTCAGCGTCATTCTATCAGTCAAGCTCAACCCCAGTCTTATCGGCACCCTGCCGCCAGCGACTGCCACGTCTCGCTGGAAAGCCGTTCGCAAGGCCTGGCCGGTTGCAGCCATGTTTGCCGTTGTCATTGGCGGCATTCAGGCTGGTGTGTTCTCGCCAACAGAGGCGGCAGCTGTGGGTGCGGCAGGCGCTGTTTTGCTGGCGGTTGCGCGACGGTCTTTGAACCGCTCCTCCCTTGCCTCCGCCATGCAGGAAACTGTTGAGCTGACCGGCATGATCTTCTTCATCATTATCGGCGCGGCGCTGTTCAATTTCTTCATCGAGACAACCGGACTGCCGCAATATCTGATTGCCTCAGTGGAAGCCAGTGGCCTGCCAGCCTTCGGCATTTTGCTGATGATCATTCTGTTCTATCTGGTGCTGGGCTGCTTCATGGATTCCATGTCCATGATCATGCTGACCATTCCCTTTGTGTTCCCTTTGATATCCGCGCTCGGGTTTGACCCGATCTGGTTTGGCATTCTGGTGGTAACCGTTGCTGAGCTTGGTCTGATTACACCGCCTGTGGGCATGAATCTGTTTGTCATGCAGGGCGTTTCCCGCGATCTCTCCTCGGCCACTGTCATGCGAGGGATTATCCCCTTTATCATTGCTGATACAGTGCGGCTGGCGCTTCTGATCTTTGTGCCTGCCATTACGCTCTATCTGCCTTCTCTTGGTTAGAAAACCGGAAGGCTGTTGACCTAAAATATTATATATGAATACTTGATCCATATACAAATGACAGCAATCGGGGCGAGGATATGGATCTGGGATTACGCGACAAGGTATTTCTCATTACGGGCGGCGCTTCCGGCATAGGGGCTGCGATCAGCAATTGTATTGCACGCGAGGGCGGCATTGCTGTGGTTCTGGCCCGCTCGGCTCCCGCTGACGGGTTTTTGAACGGGCTGCAAATCCACAGTCCGCAATCACGCGTGATCCGTTGTGAACTGACTGATGACAGCCAGTGTGCGGCAGCCATTGCGCAGACGCTTGAGGCCTTCGGGCAAATTGACGGACTGGTGAACAATGCAGGCGCCAATGACGGGATTGGCCTGGATGCCGGGCCGGATGCCTTTCGCGCCTCGATTGAACGCAATCTGACCCACTATTACACGATGGCGCATCTCTGCCTGCCGCATTTGAAAGCCAGTAATGGTGCCATCGTCAATATTTCCTCCAAAACCGCGATCACCGGTCAGGGTGGCACCTCTGCCTATTGTGCCGCCAAGGGCGCGCAATTGAGCCTGACCCGCGAATGGGCAGCGGATCTGGCGCAGCATGGCATACGGGTGAATGCCGTCATTCCGGCTGAGTGCATGACGCCGCTTTATGAACGCTATCTTCAGTCGCTGGGTGATCCGGAGGCCGAATTGCAGAAGATCACACAGCGCATTCCATTGGGCAACCGCATGACAGAGGCGGATGAATTGGCAAATATGGTGGCGTTTGCACTGTCAGACAAAGCAGGCCATACAACAGGCCAATGGTTGTTTGTGGATGGTGGTTACACCCATCTCGATCGAGCCATCACCGGATCATAGCCATCTGCACATTGCGGCCAATTTTTAAAGGATACACACATGCTGAAAAATATCGATCCTCTGCTCAATCCAGATATCCTTTATGCGCTGGCCTCGATGGGGCATGGCGATACAGTGACCATCTGCGATTCAAATTTCCCGGCAACTTCTGTGGCTGCTGATACGGTTACAGGTGAAGCTCTGCCCCTGGCGGTTGATCTGACAACTGCGCTTGCAAGTATTCTTTCCGTCTTTCCCATCGACACTTTTGATCCTGAGATTCCGCCGGTTCAGGGCATGCAGGTCGTTGGTGCGCCGGACGAAGTGCCACCTTGCATGCAGGAATGCGCTCCACTGGTTGAAGCCGAAGGCAGCAAAATCAGCCTTGTTGAACGCTATGCCTTTTATGAGATAACCAAGAAGTCATTTGTCATCATCCATACGCTCGAAACACGACCTTACGGCAATCTGGTTCTCCGCAAGGGTATCATCATTTAGAGGGCTGACTGGCTCTCCAAACCGCACTCGACATATGTTAAGGCACCGTAGAACAGTCACCACAACGGGATAAGTACGATGCTGGCTACCCGCACCCTTTTGCCAAGTGATCTTGACCTGATTTGCCGCCACCGGGTTGCCATGTTCACTGATGGAGGCAGACGTGCGCCCTCTGACCTGGCCGAAATGGACAGAGCATTTCGGCTATGGCTGGAACCACGTCTGGCGGACGGGCGCTATTTCGGATTTATGGTCGAAGAACGCCCGAATGCGATTGCGGGTATCGGCCTGATGGAACTGGACTGGCCTCCCCACCCGTCACATCAGGATGATGGTCGTCGCGGTTATGTGCTGAACATGTTTGTTGAGCCGCCCTATCGCAAGCAAGGCATTGCACAAATGCTTCTGGACCGGACCGACCAGGAGTTTGAAAGACGCGGTCTAAAATACGCGATCCTGCACACCACATCTGCCGGTCGCTCGCTTTACGAGCAGGCAGGATGGCAGCCGACAACCGAGATGAGCAAGCTTCTTTAGGCACTGAGTGCAGCGGTTGGCCGGAAAGGCCTTTGGCGTATGATTTAACTTGAAGTCTCGTCTTTCTGCGCCCAGCGCGCGGGTGTTGGCGGATAATGAATTCCCCTGAAAGCCGGGAAATCCTGATAGCTCGCTTGCCGTTCTTCCAGTGATTCCTCCGGCTCTTGACCACCCTTCAGTAATTTACCCTTTGGCTTGGCATAGGATGAAATTTCCCGTTTGGGGTTTTCGCGCCAGCCCAGATTGAACGCTGCACGCACAGGAAAGAAGCACATATAGGAATAGGGCAGATGATCATGGACCCACCAGGCAAGGTCCTGCCAGTTGCGACCCTGTTCAAACTGATCTGCAAACCAGGGCACGACAATGCTGGTTGAGGCACCCATATTGCCATCCGTGTCGCGCCTGTCCCAGATATGAGCGGCAAAATTTGCTTCGTTGGATGCACAGTTCAGATTGTTGGCATTGCCAAAGCCGTTCACTGCGCAAGACCGGAAGGCTGACCGGATGATCACATTGCCAAAAGTTTCAAACAGCGGGTCGAGCAATTCCTGGCAAAGCCGCTCGCCTGCGGACACCGCCAAATCCACATCATCAGGCATGTTTGGAATTGCATGAAAATTGCCGATTTCCGAATAAAGGAAATCCCGCATGAAGAAGTGTTTTGAGAGACGCACACGTCCCAGCGTTTCAAGGCTTTTGAGACTTTTCATGGCACCAGCCTGCTCGTGAATGACAAATACGCTTTTCAAAGTAACAGGTCTGCCAGTGTGGTGCCGGTTTTTTGAACTTCAATCCACCTGCTCCAGATCCTCTTCCAACGCTGCCATGTCTTCGCCGCCAGCCATCAGGTTCAGCACCTCTTCGCGGGTTTTTTCGCCGCGGTCGAACTGGGCCGCGACTTCGCCTTGAATGAGCACGCAGAAACTGTCGCCCACGGCCATGGCGTGGCGAGCATTATGGGTGATGAAGACAATGCCCGCGCCATTCTCGCGGGCAATGCGCATCATCTTCAGAACGAAGGCTGCTTCCTTGACGCCAAGGGCTGATGTGGGCTCATCGAGGATCAGCATTTTTGCGCCGAAATACATGGCCCGGCCGATGGCCAGAACCTGTCGCTCGCCGCCGGACATGGTGCCGACCAGCTGATTGCCGTCCTTTACGCGCGTGATGCCAAAACGTTCCATCTGCTCCACGGCAATCTCGTTGGCCTTTGACGTGTCGATACGCTTGAAGGGCCAGTTGCCGGTGGTCGGCTCTGCGCCGAGAAAGAAGTTTCTGCCGACGCTCATCAAAGGGATGGAGCCTACATCCTGGTGTACGGTGGCCACACCTTTCTGACGTGCTTCGCGTGGGCCGGAGAAGCTTGTGTCGGCCCCTTCAAACCGCAAGGTGCCACTGGTGGGTCCGTGATAGCCGGACAGGATTTTGATAAGGGTTGATTTACCGGCCCCATTGTCGCCCAGCAAACACAGGATTTTACCCGGCTGAACAGCCATGGAAACGTTTTTCAGGGCATGCGTGCTGCCAAAGGATTTGGAGACGTTGATGAGTTCCATAAGGGGGCTGGACATGATGTTCCCTCCTATCGCGATGTGAGTGCAAGACGGCGCACATAATTGTTGGCAAGAACCGCTGCACCCAGCAAGGCACCCAGAAATAATTGTATCCAGTCCGTGTTCCAGCCGGTGTAGAAAATTCCGGTGGAAATGACACCGAACAAGGCTGTTCCGATGACCACCCCCAGCACGCTGCCATAGCCTCCGGTCAACAGAATTCCGCCAATCACCACCACGATGGGGGCTTGAAATACATAGCCCATGCCATAGGTGGAATTGCCTGAATTCCATTGAATGCCTTGCAGAACGCCGACAAAGGCCGCGGCAAAACCGGTGGCAATGAAGAGGATAATCTTGACCCGTTCGACCGGAACGCCTGCTCCGCGCGCGGCCTGCAGATTACCGCCTGTGGCATAAATCCAATTGCCAAAGACCGTGCGCGACAGGACCCAGAAGCCAAGCAGGGCGGCCAGAATCCACCAGGCGATTGAAATGTTTGCCTGCCCCCAGCGCGCTGCAAATACGAATTTTGAACTGTCGGACACAATGATGGAACCTGAGGTGACATTTGCAATGAGGCGCGAGAAGCCCATGGTTGCGCCAATGACGATGAAGTTTGTTGCCAGCGTGACAATGAACGACGGCAGATTGGTTTTGACGACGGCCAGCCCGTTGCACAGACCAATGATCATGCCAGCGATGAGCGCTATGAAAATCATGGGCCAGATCGGCATGCCGAATTGATTTGTTCCTATGGCGACAATCATGGAGGCGGCCCCCACCGTTGACCCGATTGAAAGATCAAACTCGCCGGAGATCATCAGCAGCCCGATCGGAATGGCGATGATGCCAAGCTCCGATGCCAGATTGAGCCAGCCCGCTGTTCCGTTCACCGACACAAAGCCTGCATCTGCCGTAAAAATGGCAAAGAACAGATAGGTCAGAAGGAACGCTGCAGCGGCGCCTGTTTCGGGTCTGTGTAGGAATGACCTCATGAGGGATGTACTCCATGCTGTAGTGAGGCAAATAGCCCTGCCACGAAGGCAGGGCTATGATGATGACGAAACGATTTCAGTTCAATTGGGAGATTCAGGAAGCGCCGCGCACACCGGCATGTTCCTTGTTCACTTCCAGCGTTTTGTCGACATTGGATTGGTCAATGACCAGCGGACCGGTTTTCACATGGCCGATCGGGTGGAGGCCGAAATTGAGATACTGATAGGCAATCTGAATTGACATGAAGCCCTGCAGATAGGGTTGCTGATCCATGGCAAATGCCAGATCACCGGATTTGATTGCCAGCAACACTTCATTGGACAAATCCGCTGTACCGATCATCACCTCGCCCTTGCGCCCGATCTCATCAACGGCGCGCAGGGCGCTCATGGCTGGAACCGCATTCAGCGTATAGATGCCATCAATATCTGCATTGACCTGCAACGTGCCCTTGATGGCTTGTGTCATGGCCTGGGGGTTGGTTGCATCCCCTGTGCCAATGGTCTGATAGATTGTTTCAGCGCCCGCTTCTTTCATGGCCGCGACATAACCATTGCAGCGCTCTTCCACAGTTGGGTTGCCCGGCACCTGGTTGAAGCAAAGACCTTTTTTGACACCTGCATCGGCCTGAATTTCACCGGCCTTGTAGCCCATCTGATACGGATCTTCACCAACGAAGCCGATGGAGCCGTTCTGTTCCCACAGGGTTTGACCTGAATTGTGAATGAGCACCGGAATGTCAGCCGCTGTCGCTTCCTTGATCAACGGGTCCATGCCATCGGGGAAGAATTCACCCACAAGCAGCATGCGCGGATTGCGGCTGATGGCCTGCTGCAGCAGACGCGGATAGTCGCTGGTCATATTGGCTGTGTCAGTGACCGCGATGTATTGGTAATCGACGCCATATAATTCTGCCGCATCATCAAAGCCTTGTTTTACGGCTGCGAAGAACGGCCATGACAGCGGGCCGCTGACGACAATAATGGGCCCTTCATCCTGCGCGGCCAGCGGTGTTACGACTGTGCTACATGCAATTGCTGCAGCTGCAATCAGCTTGCCAGTGGCGGCCTTCCTGCTGGAAAGGGCGCGTGTGGCACTTTTGAAAAAACTTGATTTCATCCTGTGATCCTCCCGGGATTTTGAGCGCACAATCCGTCCCTGCTATGTGCGCTGATGTTGCTATTTCCAACACACAATTTTGCGCCCGTCAATACTTATTCATTTTGAATTACTATTGACCTCACTCCGCTTTGGACGCTAAGTCTGTAAAAACTTCGCGCCTTTGAGCGTGTATCAACTGCCACTATCTGCGGAGATCGCGTCACAATGAGATCTGTATTATGTTACGGAGATTCAAACACTTACGGGCAAACCACGGCCAATCGTCCGGATGATCGCTACCCTCATGACATCAGATGGCCGGGGATTGTTCGCTCTGCGCTTGCCGGCCGTTGGCTGGTGATTGAAGAAGGGCTTAGCGGGCGCACTACGGTCAGCGATGATCCGATTGAGGGTAGTGAAAAAAACGGCCGAACCTATCTGCGTCCCTGCATTATGAGCCACAAGCCACTTGACCTTGTCATCATCATGCTGGGCACAAATGATCTGAAAATCCGCTTTAACAAAACCACCGGTGAAATTGCCATGGGAGTCGGGGCTTTGGTCTCTGACATCAAATCCATGCCCGCAGGTGTTGACGGACGGACGCCTGAAATTCTCGTCGTCGCACCACCACCTGTTGCCGAAGAATTGAACGAATGGGCCGGGGTCTTCCAGGGGGCTTTGGAAAAATCCCGTGGCCTTGCTCAGGAACTGGAAAACATTGCCGAAGCGCATGAGGTGCACTTTTTTGACGCAGGCCTTGTTGTGCAATCCAGCGATGCCGACGGATTTCATCTGGATATCGATGCCCATCAGGCCCTTGGCACGGCCATTGTCGAAGAAATTCAGTCCATTGGCTGGAGCGAGGACCCTGTTTAGGGTACCTGACGTCAGTTCAGATCTACAACGATACAGCATCACGGGAATTGCTTAATGCCTGACATGAGATTTGCTCCGCCGCCGAGCCTGCGTGTTGCAGATCGAAGTGCAGGTATGAACCAGGTGATTGCGCGCAGCCTCAATGAACGATTGATCATGTCGATGCTGTTCCAGCATGACGGTCTGACCCGTATGCAGATGGGCCAGCGCAGCGGATTGTCTGCACAAACCATTTCGGTTCTGGTGCGCGCATTGGAGCGTGACGGGCTGGTTTTGCGCGGAGAAGCGGTGAAAGGGCGCATCGGTCCGCCGACCATTCCGGTCTCGCTCAATCCCGATGGCGCATTTTCTGTTGGCGTCAATCTTGGTGCGCGCAATATGGACATTGTCCTGATCAATTTCGTCGGTGACATTCTCCATAAAACCTCGCGCCGCTATGACAGTCCTCAGCTTCAGGACATTACCGAAAACATTCGTGATGGCGTGGCTGATGCAATTGCCGCAATTGCGCCGGAGCGATCAAACCGTCTTGCCGGGATTGGTGTTTCCCTGCCGGCCGATATTGATCATTTCGCGCCCGCAAATGCGGCGGATCAGATTTCCAGCTTTGACTTTGAATCTCTGCTTCAGGACGCCTTCAATGTGAATGTCTTTATTCAAAACGACATTACTGCGGCTGCAAGTGCGGAAAGCATGTTTGGCGTCGCGCGTGACCAGCACAGTTACCTCTTCTGTCATCTTGGTCCAAGGCTGACGACACGGCTGATCCTGGATGACCGAATTTACTCCGGCGAAACCCTGAACGATCAGCCGAAAAATGCCACCAATCTGCTTGACGACTTGCTGAACCAGCGGGACGGACCAGACGATAAACGCCCAAGCGACCTTGCCGACTGGATCGACCTGAGCACAGAAGAGCTACAGATGAGTTTTGCGGCCGTCAGGCGTTTTGTTGAGGTCGATACGCTGATCGTCACGGGGCTGTGTTCAGCTGGGACCACACAGGAAATTGCGACAAAGCTGCAATCCAAGCTGGACCAGTTCAATGGCAAGGATACATCAGCAAATGTGCTCTTCAGCACTCTGGGTCCGTGGATTCTTGCAAAGGGCGCGGCGTCCCTCTCCTTCCACAATCGCTTCATGGCAGACAGTGAAAGCTAGAATTCCATAAGAAAAAGGACGGCTCACGCTTGCGCGAAACCGCCCTTTTCATCTGTCATTGTCTGATTGCGTGTCGTTTAGCGACCGATCAGCGCATCCATTTCCCTGGCTACCCGACCCTGATCGTTGAGCTGCCATTCAGGCGTTGGCACCTGACCACGATCACCTCCGCCAACGGCGTTATGCTCGGAGCCTTCCACATCGAACATGGCGGCGCCCATATGCTTTAGCTGAGCCTGCCGTCCTTCTTCCGTGCAGCAGAAGAAATAGGCCAGAAGTGCACCGGCATTGGGGTGCGCCGCGTTTTCAAGAACGAACATGTAGTAAGGCTGTCCGCCCACTTTCTCCAAAGGCGCATTCGCAATGGGAGCGCCTTTGGTAACCAGTCCGGAGTAATTGGCCGGAACGCCCATACCGATGGCAAATTCACCATTGGCAACCCGGTTTGGCACATCTGTCATGGAGCGAATGACGGCGAGGTCCTGATCTTCATACAGAGCCTTGACCCACTCCTTGCCCTTTTCCTCGCCAAGAACCGGAACACTGATCATGCCATAGGCATCGCCAAATCCGGGTCCGGCGATTTTGCCTTTCCACTTGGGATCCAACAGATCATCCAGCTTTGTCGGGATGTCTTCCCCGGTCACGATGTTTGAATTGTAAACAACCGCACGTGCAATGGTGTGAATCCAGACGGCATTGCCATTTGGATCGATCAAATCAGGCGCAACACCAATGCCGGTCCAGTCAACTTTCTGAATGGCACCGGCTTCGCCAATGCGCTTGGTGAAGGACAATGGCAGCGGAAACACATCAAAGCTTGGCTTGATGCCCGCCTTGTGCTCTTCAATGACCTGTCCGGCTATCACGGGGACGGGAGAGCTGTTGACGAACTCGATTTCCAGATCGATGCCGAATTTTTCGGAAATGGCCTTGGACAGACCGGGGGCAGCTGTTGCCGCATAGCGTGTCGTCGATGTGTTCATATCGACCTTGCCTTCCTCACCGGCCTTGTTGACCAATTCGTCCAGCGTCATTTGTGCATTTGCAGGCAGCGCAGCAGCGAATACCACCGCAGCCATCGCCGCTACTGACGTGATTAGTTTTCCCGAAATATGCATTTATGTCCTCCTTTGGTTTTTAGAATTCTTGCCTCTAGCGTCCGATTAATTTGTCCAAAGCCTCTGCGACACGCCTCTGCTGGGTCAACTGCCATTCAGTCGTCGGGGCAACGCCGCGGCCATCACCGCCAACTTCGTTCTGCTCCGAGCCGGGCGTGTCAAACATGGCTGTGTTCATATGCTCAAGCTGCGCTTTTTTGCCTTCCGGCGTGCAGCAGAAGAAGTAGGTCAGCAGCGCGCCTGCATGAGGGCTCTCGGCGTTTTTGAGAACAAACATGTAGTAGGGTTGGCTGCCCACTTTCTCCAGCGGAGCGTTTGCAATTGGTGCACCCTTTGTGACCAGGCCGGAGTAATTTGCCGGAACACCCATACCAATGGAAAACTCTCCATTTGCAACGCGGGTGGGAACATCCGTCATCGATCGGATGACCGCCAAATCCTGATCTTCATAAAGCGTTTTGAGCCAATCAGAGGCTTTTTCCTCACCCAGAACAGGAACGCTGATCATACCGTAGGCACCGCCAAATCCGGGGCCAGCAATCTTGCCTTTCCACTTGGGATCAAGCAGGTCTTCCAATCTGGTTGGAATGTCATCGGCTTCAACAAGATCCGTGTTGTAGGTGACCGCGCGCGGTATGGTGTGAATCCAGACCGCGTTGCCATTGGGGTCGATCAGGTCCGGATCAACACCAATACCGGCCCAATCGATTGTCTCAACTGCGCCCGCTTCGCTGAGAGGCACCGTCAGAAACAGTGGCAGCGGAAACACATCGAAACTTGGCTTTACACCGGCAAGTGTTTCCTTGATCACCTGCCCGGTGATAACGGGTACGGGTGAGCTGTTGACGAATTCAACTTCAAGATCGATGCCGAATTTTTCAGAGATCGCTTTTGACAGGCCCGGCGCTGCGCTGCTCGGGTATCGCGTCGTCGATGTGTTCATCGCGACGATGCCTTCTTCCCCTGCCTTGTTGACCAGTTCATCCAGCGTCATCTGCGCGTTTGCAGGCAGTGCGACCATTACAGCCATTGCTGTGACAGATGAGATCAGCTTTCTTGAGATATGCATCACTATTCCCCTGTTGAGTTTTCTGCGAATCAGACCTTAAATCCCGGCATTTCCTCCCGGAAAAATTGAAAAATCGGTCAGTTTTGCACTTACAATTGCTTCGTCACCCGGATTGAAATCTGTGGTGTTTGGCAACCGTGCGCTGAAGGCGTGTTCACCGATCTTCATGTCACAAAGCACCGCGTCGCCAATGTAGTATCGGTTGGCAATCTGCGCGGTGAATATGGCTGCATCCGGCTGTTCGCCAATTTGGATATCCTCAGGCCGGAAGCCGAGTTTCACTCTGTCATTGACGATGCGATCGGGAACATTTGCAAACGGCACATTGCCCAACGGCGTTGACACCACATGGGTGCCATTGCCATTTTTTGACAAAGCCCCCGGAATGAAATTCATTTCACCCAAAAACCTGGCAACAAATTCATTGACCGGATGTTTGTAAAGATCAGCAGGCGATCCTTCTTCTGCAATCTCGCCATTTTGCATAACGGCAATCCGGTCACCCATGACCATGGCCTCGACCTGATCGTGGGTCACGTAGAGCGTTGTAATGCCCAGTTTCCGCGTGAGATTTTTGATCTCGACCCGTAATTGGGTCCGCAATTTTGCGTCCAGATTGGACAAGGGCTCATCCATCAACAGCACTGCTGGTTCCAGCGCCAAAGCACGCGCCAAAGCAACACGCTGTTGCTGCCCGCCTGATAATTGGCTGATGGGCCGGTTGATGTAAGGCGTCAGTTCCAGCGTCTCGACCACAGCGTCGACGCGGCGCTTGATTTCCTCCGGTGCGACACGGCGCACGCCCTTGCGCAGAGGAAACACAATATTGTTGTAAACATCCATATGCGGCCACAGAGCATAGGATTGAAATACCATGGCAACCGGACGTTCCTCGGGCGGAATATTCAGATCTTCATCAGATGAAAACACCGTTTGCCCGGCAATGCTGAAATAGCCGGTATCAGCCGTTTCAATACCGGCCACGGCGCGCAAGGTTGTTGTCTTGCCGGAACCCGAGGGACCGAGGAGAACATAAAACTCACCGGCATCGACATTGAATGATACATCGCGCAAGGCGTCTACGACCTGCCCTTTATCCGTAATGAAACGCTTGTTAAGTGACTTTGCGACAATCATTTTTGCACGACCCATTTGGTGGAAATTAAGTGGAAGACAACGACCAGCAGAAGGATCAGACACGCCAGGATGACACTCAGCGCAGCTGCTTCATCGGTAATGCCTGATGTATTCAACCCCCAGATTGCGGTGGCGAAAACGTCGGTGCCACGGCGTGACAACATGATTGGAATGGTCAATTCACGCAGGGATAGCAACGCCAGCCAAAACCACGAAATCAACAATGAGCGGGCCACATTGGGCAGCACAATGGAGACAAATGAGCGGCCCTTGCGCACACCCGACACCAGGCCTGCTTCTTCAATTTCGGGATGAAGCTGCATCATCGCACCTGTCACCGTGCGGTTAGCCCAGGTCAGATAGCGTGCCGCCATGGCAATTGCGATCAACCAGATGGTGCCATAGATCGCGACGTGGCTGTTTACGCTGAGACCGAAAAACAGAAAGCCCAGCGCGCCCACAATTGAGGGCACAGCAACAGCAACCATGACGGTGATATCAATACCTTTGCGCAGGCGTGTCTTAAAGCGCGTGCCGACCCAGGCCATGCAGGCGGCCAGTGTGACGCCGATGGTTGGAACGACCAACATCAGGATGAAATTGTTCTTGAGGAGTTCGGGAACCATAGGCAGCACATTGATGTAGGCTTGAAAATTCCAGTTCTGCAATGCACTCCATGATGGGACCTGCAGAAAGGGAAGGCCGGAAGCCCAGATCAACATGAGCAGCGGCACGCCGGTGCCGATGAGAAAATAGGTGCCGATAAACCCCCAGGCCAGCCGACGACCTGATCTGGTCAGCTTGATGGGTGTTTGTTCCTTACGCTTGCCGGTCAGCACCACAAAACGATCCGCTTTGCGGACAGACCAAAGATAGGCAAGCGCCAGCAGAAAGGCTGCCACGGCCATCATCAGACCCAGCGACGCGCCTTCTGCGTAACGCGGCAAACCGCTGCCATCATGAATAAAGGCATAGAGCAATGTGGCTGCCACATAGGTGCGTACCGGCGTGCCCAACATGCCCGCATAGTCAAATATCTCAATGGCGATGATGAAGTAGTAGCAAGCGACTGCGAGAATGGCCGGAGACGCCAATGGCAGCACGATGTAAAGCGCGGCTTTCCAACGGTTCACGCCATTGGCGGCGGCAGCTTCTTCCAGAGAGCTGTCGATGCCCTGGAATGTTGGCACCATCATGAAAAATGCGGGAGAACTGAGTGCAACGCCCTGCAGAAAAAAGATCCAGCCAATGCTGTAGACATTGAAGGGGGTCTGACGCTCCCCAACGACCAGGCGCCACAACTCGTTGAAGACACCATTGGTGGGATTGAATATGAAGATGTAACCCATCGCCACCAGAAAACTGGGGATGGCCACATTGATTGTAATGAACGCCAGCATCAGATTTTTGACCGGGAGATCGGTCCGTGAATAAATCCAGGCAAGCGGTACAGTGAAGAAAATCATCACGATGACCGTGCCAAACCCGACAATGGCGGTGTTTCCCATCGCAGGCCAGAATTGTGGGTGCTCGGTTACCAGCGCAAAGTTGGACAGGGTAAATCCGTCTTCACCAGTCAGGCTGGTATAGACCAATGACAGAATGGGAACTGCGAGCATAAGCATCGCCAAAAGGACGATGATTTTGACCACAGCCAAAATTGGGTCGCGGGGCAAGAATGATTGCCCGGATGCCACTCGTGACACTTTCCATCTCCTCCTGCTGCCTACAGCAACCTGATGCCTGCAGCAATTTGCTGCCTCCGGGCACCAGTCGATCAATCAGTCGTTCAGCTCCGCTCTCCGGCGGATTTTCCCCAAAAGACTACGTGCTTTCACCGCACTAACTTTGCTGTCTCCCAGACATCGCGCCCAGCGTCATTCCGAGCATCGTTTTTGGCACATCATTCCTGCAACACAGCGCGGGGCTCGGCAGATGAAAATGCAAAAAAACCAATCCTTCAACCAATACCGGACCAAAACGACCACCGACAACCAACAGCATTCCACATCGTGGAATTTATCCTATTCGACCACAGGTAGAAACAACCTGAAATCTACTGTAACCGACTGTTTAAAATACAATTTTCCGTGGTCGCTTCTTTGGACGATCTCCTGGGAACGCCAACCCGCTTGCGGTTACGCCGTAATCGACCTGAATCTTGGCCAACTCAATAGCAGCGCCATAACCTTCGATTACAGGCACTTCCCAGCCCTCATCATGCAATCGCTTTTCGACAAAAGGCTTGAGCCAGAAAGAGCCTGAACAACCGAACATGATGACGTCTGCACCATCTTCTTCAATGGCATTGATCGCCTCGCTGACGGCGCGCTCCACAGCTTCTGAAGGCTCGCCCGCCATAGCCTTGCGACGCTCGGCACTGAAGGATTCAGCATCCTTGTAATGCGGCTTGGAATGATAATAACCAATATTGCGAATGGAAGCGCAGCGGTCTGTCATGCGGTGCTGCACAACCAGATTATGGAAGAACATGGTATGCACGTCGGAGAAATCGATGATTGCAAATTTATTGCCGAGCATGGAGGCAAAATGCATTTGCGAATGCCCGCATGACGTGACCGGAATCCCATAGCGCCGCGTCAACTCGCGCGCTTCCATGAAACCGGGCTCCCCGCCACCTTCCAGGATAATCGCATTGTATTTTCCGCTTTCACAGGCTTCCTGCACAATCGGAATACGGCCCGCCGCTGCGTAGAGAAATTCCTGGCGGTTTTCCACCGTCCAATTGCCATAAGTTGTCATGGCACCGGGATGCATATCCCAATCAACATCTGCCAGAAGATGTTTCACATTCTGGTAGTTCTGAAGACGCTCTTCCTTGGGAATACCTTCGCCACGTTTCGGCCCGGAAAACGGGCTGTCGTCGGGCAGGCAAAACGCAGAAATGAACAGGAATTTGTACTTACTTTCGGACATTGCCGATCTCCCAAACCAATCTCAGTTCCCCTGTAAACCTTCGTTCAGAATGCCTCTGATGCGGGTTTACTCCCTGAGATATTGCTACCAGCCGACCAGCGCCTGAACAATGTGTTCCGGCATGTTTAAGTATGCTATTTCTGGTATGGTTTGTGGTATCGGATTTTTCGTGTCAGCGCTTCCTAACGCACCACTTTTTCAATGCCTGAAGAGTGCGAAGACCTGACAATCGCCTCAAGCGCGGCCGCATTGTGCAGCATATCAGCGGCAGCAATCGGATAGGGTGCAATGCCCTCAATCGCATCAGCAAAGGCTGCGAAATTTGCGGCCACTGAATCAATGAGCGCGAACTCCGTCAGTTCGGGCTGGGCGCTGCCAATCCGGCTTTTAACGCTGTTCAGACTGGAGAGTGTGTAGGATGCTATATCGTCGGGGCCAATTGCTTCGGCCCAGCCTTCTGATCCCGATATGAGCAATCTTGAATTAAGGGGAGATGCGAGTGAGCTGCTTATGGTGCCGATTTTTCCGCTGACAAACCCAAGCGTCACCAGCATGGTATCGGGAAAGGGTGTGTCGATTGTCCGCGCCGGACTGCTGGCCAGTACCCAGTCAATTTCACCAAACAGATGGATGAAAAGATCAAGATGATGAATGCCCAAATGGACCATCGGACCCACAGGTGCTTCAGCCAGGTTCAAACGCCACCAGGTGCCGTCATCCCTGGATCCCCGATCACCAGCCGCAGCCTTGTTGAGCTTTTCAATCGCCGCCTTTGTAAAATCATGTGACAACACAGACTGGATGGTTGTGATCTGGCCCAAAGCCTCGTCCGCGATGAGCTTTTTCATCACGGCAATTGATGGGTAAAAACGGTGATCATGGCCAAGCGCCAGAACAACATTGTGGTCGCCTGTTACCTTCACATTCTGCTGCGCATTTGCGTAGGACAGAGCAAATGGTTTCTCCGTCAAAATGTGTTTTCCGGCCTCTGCCGCAAGGCGGATCTGTTCTGCGTGAAGCGTGTGGGGTGTTGCAATGGAAACCGCGTCAATGTCCGGATCCTCCAGCACCTCATCAAGGGATGGTACAACTGGAAAGTCCATCGGCACAGCAGCCGTGTCCACACCCTTTACCACATTGAAACGACCGCTGGCAGAAGCAGACTGGGCATGCCTCTGCCCCCATTTTCCAAGACCTATGACTGCGAGATTTAGCATTGGCTGATTCCATTTTACGTTTGCATTGGCGTTAAGCGGGCAAGCGGAATTCCGCCGTTTCCCGCCCGTGTTGATGAAGGCTTGCATGGAACTTGCTCCAAGACCCAACCCATTTCCTGGGCAAATACATGCATTCTCAGGCATGCACTTTTGTCTGCGAGTATCCCTCGGCTCCCTATGGCTGGTCTTTGAACATGGTTTTGATCAGACTGATTGTTTCGTCTACGGCCGGCGAAGGATGCCGTCGGTCAACGGTCGTCAACTGAACCGGCCAACTGAACGGATTTGTGGTCATCTTCAGCTCTGCCAATTCGCCAGAGTCGGCCGCCAGTGACAATAATTGAGGATGAACAAGTCCAATGAGATTTCTCTGGCGCAGGATCGCAATCATCAGGACGGACGGCGAAATTTCTACCGGGCCGGTGGGTGGCTGCAGCTTCTCTTTCAGAAAAACCTGATCAAACTTTCTGCGCGGCAAGGTATCGGCAACTGGAACCAGCCATTCCTGACTGGCCAGCGTCTTCAACGTGACCTTTTTCTGACGGGCCAGGGGATGTTCCGATCGCACCAGAATGGATGGCTTGGACTGCGCAACGATGTGCGAACGCACGCCTTTGGGCAACGCGCCGGAATTGACCGGCCCAAAAATGATATCCAGCTTGCCGTGCAACAAGGGACCGATCAGATCATTGAAGCGACCGCTCATGAAATTGAACTGGGCGTTGGGTCGGCGATTGAGGATACGGCCAATGATTTCCGGCAGGAAAGTGTAGCCTTCATAGGCGCCCATGCCGATCCGTACCAGCCCACCTGTATGGCCTTCATCTCTCACAAACCCGCTGCTCAGCGTTTCAAAATTTGACTGTACAAGAGTGGCATATGCGAGAAATTTTTTGCCATTGCTGGTGAGCGTCACACCCTTGCGGGCGCGCTCAAACAGGCGCACGCCACCGAGAATTTCTTCCAGGTCCCGGATGCTGCGGCTGAGTGCTGGTTGCGGCATGAACAGATTGTCCGCAGCCTCGCTGATACTGCCCGCTTCGGTCACTGCTATAAAGTGGCTGAGCTGTTTGAATTTGAGCCGATCAAATCGATTGAGCATGTCCTGCCTCCGCGCGCGTCCTGGCCCGTTTGCAACAGGCCCTTCCATGTGCCGACAGATTTTCACACAATGAGGAAGCGATCCATATCAAAAACAGTATGGAATTCAGCAAGGTAGCCATGAGCGAAACGGGCTGGATCAATGGTGCCGAACCTAACCCAATCCAAGACCCAGTATTTCGCGTGCTTCATCTGGTGTCGCCGGTCTCTCACCAACGCTTTCGATGATGTCCACGGCACGAGACACAAGCGGCGTATTTCCTTCGGCCAGCACACCGCGCTCGATGAAGATATTGTCTTCCAGACCGACACGGACATGCCCACCCAGCAACACGGCAGCGGCGGCCATCGGGAATTCGGTTTTTGCAACACCAAACCCGGCCCAAACGGCATCGGGTGGCAGGTGCGAGCGCATGAAGGTCATGGCTTCCACAGTCGCAGGCGCGCCCCAGGGTATTCCAAGACAGAACTGAAACAGGCCAGGCGCTTTGGCAAAATTTCGTTTTACCAGATCTGCGCCATGCAGAACATTGCCAACATCGAAGGCTTCAAGCTCCGGCTTTGTACCAACGGATTTAATGACTTCCAGCATGGCTTCCACATGGGCTGGTGTGTTCATGAAAACACGTCCGCCATGATTGAATGTCACCACATCCACGCTGCAGATTTCCGGTTTCAATTCCCTGATATGAGCCACGCGCTCTTCAGGAGATGCCAGATCGCTGCCTTCTGCAGCGATTTGAGGATTGTCCTCTGAGGGCGTGAAAAAAGCGCCCGGACCGGTGGTCAGATTGATCACAATATCTGTGTCGCTTGCGCGTATGCGTTCAACCACTTCACGGTACTGCGCCAGATCCATCGACGCGGCTTTGGTCACCACATCACGCACATGAATGTGCGCCACAGCTGCACCCGCCTTTGCCGCAGCGATGCATTCACTGGCGATTTCTTCCGGTGTCACCGGCACATTCGGATTGCGCAAGGCGATGCCGTGATCACCGCCTGTCACGGCGCATGTTATAATGACGGGTCTCGACATTCTGATCCCTCCCCTGATTGTGTTTTGCGAAATTTTATCTCAGGAAATTCCATCCGGCGTGCCGGTTGCCTTGCGCACACGCGGCATGACTTCCGTTCCCATCAATTCCAGGGAGCGTTTGCCCAGCGCCGGGTCCACCCAATCCATGCCCGCATAGACCAGTTCGCCACAGCCACCGACCTCTTCATTGAGCTCCAAAATCTGGTCGACAACCGAATTGACCGTTCCGTACATCACCAGATTGTCCATGACATAATCCAAGGTAATCTCGTCATCGGGCTGTTCGCGGTGCTCCTTGAAGCCACCATGAATGCCGGCGCGTTTGAACTTGGTCAGAATCTGATTGTAGTAAAAATGGTAAGGACCGTTCGGGTCTTCCCTTGCGTAACGTTTTGCAGTTGCCTCATCATCGGCGACAAAAATTGTGCGCGCGATCCGCCAGTCGGACCGATCAGCTTTGGCGCCAACGGCCTCTTTGCCCACGCAGTAATTGTCCCAGTGGCTTTTCAACCATTTTGACAGCAGAAAATTGGCGGACATGGGATGGAAATCCTTCTTACCCATCTCAATCACACCCTTGGAAAATGGTGCAACGACAGTGCCGACGATTTCGGGAAGCGGCTGCTGATAAGGCTTTGCCAGATACCCAAGGCCCAGCGACAATTCTCCGGTCCGCATGGTCGAAATCTTGTAGCGATTGTCCGGCAGATTTATATCGTAGGGCGGCTCGCCCTGCCAGATGGCCAGAATGACATCAATGGCCTCGACAAACATTTTCTGACGGTCCTGATCCAATGTTCCAAGAATTTCAGCGTCGGTTGGGAGGGAGCCGGGGCTGATACCGAAAATGAAACGCCCTTTTGCAAGATGATCAAGCATGGCTGCGTGGGATGCAATGAGCGCCGGGTGGCTTTGCGACAAATTGGACGTGCCGGTGGCCAGCTTGATTGTTTTCGTGTCAGAAATCAGAGACGACAGAAACAGCATGCTGTTGGTGATCGTTTCCACTTTGTCGGCAAGATGTTCGCCGACGAAACAATCATAAAAACCAAACTGATCGGCCAGGATAATACCTTCGCGGTCTTCCTGAAGTGTTTCAGTCCAGTTGCGATGCATTGGATGCATCGGCATCGTAAAATATCCAAGTCGCATAGTATGATACCTGTGAAGTGATTGGAGAGTGGCGCGCTTGCGCGCTTATTTCAGGATGCTTTCAAGAGCATCAACAAAGGCAGCCGGATCGTCACTCATCGGGAAATGACCGCAGTCATCCAGCGTGATTGATGGCGCATCTGGCAACATTTTTTCAAAATGGCTGGCCCCCGCAATGGTCGGACCAACGTCGCCATAAATGACCGCAGCATTGCCTTTGATCTTGCCGAGATTTTCCAGAACATCGTAGTCCCGCAGCGCCCACATAACGCCCACCATGGTCTTGGCTCCGGCTTTGTTACGGTCGCAATTCCAGCGGGTCAGCTTGGCCGGTGTCAACTTGCGGAAACGAGGGGCTATCAGTTCAAAATTCTGGGTTGGAATGCCGAAATTGATATCGATGCCTGCCCAACCATCCAACCAATCCTGCAGCGATCGGATGGGCGTTTCGACAAGGAACAGCCAGTCAAAGCGGTCTGCGTAACGCACACCAAGATCAACGCAGATTGTGCCGCCGACAGATGAACCGGCAACGCTTGCACGCTTGATGTCAAGCGCATCCAGAAATGCTATGACAGCGTCGGAGTATTCCTCAATGCTCAGATGTCGGGGTGTGGGATCGGAATCCCCATGGCCGGGCATATCCCATGCAAGCACGCGCCGGTTCTTTGCCAGTCCGGCGATGACTTCTTCATATTCATGGGCTGAGCAACCATTGCTGTGCAACAGAAGCAGCGGTTCGCCCGCGCCAGCTTCCAGATAATGAATCCTGCCGGTTTTGGTAGCAACAAAACCGTCCTTTATCAGAGTGTTACTGTCAGTCACCGACATGTTTTCTATCCTCCCACGACGTCTGTCTTTCCTTCGGGCGGTCAGATCAGCAGCCCGATGCAGCACTTCGATTTTCAGTACAGGAGGGTTCAAGGCGCCAACAAGTGGCCGCGTTCCGCATGCCGGAATTCAGACATTCATCCTCTTAAATTCCAGGAGTCCCTGATATGCCATAGCGAATTCTGGCCAGCCCCTTGCCTGAAATCTTCATGAGGATTCATCGCCGCCCACAGTGGCAATGGTGAGGGCTTGGGCTTCGTGGTAGGATGCGCGTGAGGATGTCGATCAGATGAGTGTGCCCAAAGCCGCACACGGCTTCGGGTAAGAGCCCAAGGCTCAATGCGTTGGGGTCATCGCGCGGAGGTCGGCGTACTATTCGTTTTGAAACAGGGGTATGGTCGAGATCGACATCTTTGCTGACCCATCCTGTACCTGCCGTGCGTGGGCAATGTAGATCAGGGTCTGGTTCTGTTTGTCAAAAATGCGTTTAACATTCAGTGATTTCCATATAATTGAACGCCGTTCTGAAAAGACGCTTTCCCCCTCGTCAGAACGGTCAATATCCCCAATCTCTATCACACCGGTCTGTCGGCATGAAATTGACGAATTTGACGGGTCTTCGAACCAATTGCCCTTTTGCAGGCGGTCTATGAGGCCGCGCTCAAAATAGGCGACGTGACAGGTGATCCCTTCAATCTTTGGGTCAGAAAATGCCTCGATGATTATGTCATTTCCCAGCCAGTCAACATCGACATTTCCAACCTGCTCGGCACGGACCGATGACACAGTCAGCAACGCGGTGGCCAAAAAAAGAAAAGTGAAAAGTCGCCTAATCCTGTCCATCCAGATGATCCTCTTCATCGCAAACCAAGAACACCCAGAACAACCAAAACAACGACGATAAGGCCGATAATATAGATAATACGGTTCATGACAGTTTTCTCCAATTTTTGTGCTTGTGCCAATGCATGCGGCCCCAGGGTTTGCATGCCAGCATAGAGATTGGGGCCGCCGCAAAAAGCGGCCCCAAACCAACTCAGTGATCGTTCAGGAAGTCGTCGACTTCCTGACTGGCTTGCTCTTTGGTTTTGCCGTATCGGGCTTGAATCTTACCTTCCAGCGCTTCACGATTTCCATTGATCTCAGCAATCTCGTCATCCGTCAATTCGCCCCATTTGGCCTTGACGTTGCCAGTCAGTTCTTTCCATTTTCCTTCAACTTGATCCCAGTTCATTTGGTCTTCCTTTGGGTTGAGACATCGTCGGACAATTTGCCGACATGGTCAATTAGTGATTGTTTTTTGGGGTTGGATCTTACCTGTGGTTTATTTCAATGCCAGATTGCCAACACCACTATGTTGTCCCCAACGCTTTGAGCGTTCAGTTCATGCATGCGCACCAAATGCGCCTGCGAACTTCAGGCTGTATGCCTAGCGGCGGATCATACGTATTGCAGCTATCAGCAAACAGGCGCCAGCTGCAGCGACGATAAGCTGACCTATCCAACCACCAAGTGTCGTGCCAAACACCGCAAACAGCAGCGCATTCAGCACCACGGCACCTAAGATGCCGAACACAATATTCATCAACAGGCCCTGCTGTGTTTTCATGATCATTTCAGCAATCAAGCCTGCCAGCGCACCAATTATGAGTGCACCTATCCAACCTATTCCTGTCATTGTATGGCTCCATCATGTCCCGCTCAGATGCGGGTATCATCACAGTTGAAGCCAGAGAGAATCGGACATTCCCATCAAGAATGGTGTGCCCAGACCCTCATGGCTTCACATGCGGTTTACGGAGGGCGTCAACGCCCCCGCATGAGTTTTATTTTTCGTAAGTGGGCTGTGCTTCCAGAGCGGCCTGGGTCGCGTCGATGTAAACCTGAACATCATCGCCACCATCCTGGCGCAAGATGGTCAACTCATCGAATGTGACCGCAACCTGCTTTTCACCCATGCCAAGAAAACCACCAACGTCTATGATGGCGCGGTCGATGGTGCCAGTATCATCCACCAACAGCGAATGTATTTCGCCAATATCTTCATCATTTATGCTGTAGACACGGGCGCCTGTCAGCATTTCAGCTGTAAGATCAGTGCGGACCATCATGGCATAGCCGTCACGCTCGACTTTTGGCGCGGTGAACATATCACGCTCGGTAGAGCCGACCAGGTCAGTTTTGGCGTCCATAGCCATCCGGCCTTCAAATGTTGGTGCAGCTTCCAATGCATCGGAAGATGATTTGACGACCAGAAAGATGTCATTTGCATCGTCTGCTTCGCGCATGATGCTGATTTGATCCATCCCCACGGCCACGTCTTTTTCACCCATACCAAGGAAACCGCCGACACCAATGATCACAGCAACAACTGTGCCGTCGCGGGAAAGGATGAGTTCGTTGATTTCGCCAATATCGTCCCATTCTGCCTGCGCAGCAGCAACCATATTTGCTGAAACATCTACATCGGCTTCTGCGCTGAAAACCCGCATACCCAGCAGTTCTGATGCCAGCAGGTCATTGCTGGACACAGTGTAATCCAGGAAACTGCTCGAATGGCCCGCAGCAAATGCCGATGTCGCCATTGTAAGACAGAGGGCCGTTGTCATCATGATATTCTTCATGTTTTATTCCTTTTGATGGGTGACGTCACCGCGTGACGCACATCTTGTCATTCAATGTTGAGCCCTGTGAGATTTGTCCCTTTGCATGAGAGACCGGGAGGTGTGGCAAATGAGCGAGTGACCAGAGAAGAACTGGCTCAATTGCAGGGCCAAGCGTCCTCTAACGCACGGCAAAAATGGCGGCACCATTCTATGACATAGCAAAGGTCAATTCGTCTGACTGCGCTGCCATAAGTCAATTCAGGTAGGGCATATGTGTCCGGCGGGTCTAAAGTGGTGGCAGAACTGAACTGACAACATGTTCGCGAACTTCCCATTCATCGAAAGAGCACTGATATGGCCACAAAATGTGAATTCTGCCCGCTGCGCCGCAAATCGCTTTTCGCACCGATGTCAAAAGAAGATGTGAGCAATATGCAGCGTTTCAAGGTTGGGGAACTGGTCGTAGACCCCGGAACGCCGATTCTGCTGGAGGGGTCCAATAGCCCGCAACTCTATACGGTGCTGCATGGTATGGGATTGCGCTCTCGGCTGCTGTCAGAAGGACAGCGACAGGTCGTGAATTTTGTATTTCCAGGCGACTTTCTTGGCCTTCAGGCTGGCGTCATGGGTGAGATGGGCCACTCTGTCGAAGCGACCACCAAACTGACCCTTTGTGTGTTTGACCGCAGCGAATTGTGGGCCTTCATCAAGGCTGATCCGGAACGCGGGTTCGAACTGGCGTGGCTTGCAGCGGTCGAAGAACACTTTTTGGGCGAAGCCCTGACGACGGTTGGCCAGCGCACCGCATTGCAGTCCATTGCCTGGGCATTTGTCCGCATTTATCTACGCGCTCACGCCAGTGGCATCGCCAGCGATGGCAAGATGCGGTTTCCGTTCCGACAGCAGGATCTTGCCGACGCGCTGGGATTGTCATTGGTGCACACCAACAAGACAATTCGGACATTGAAGTCGCGCCAACTGGTCGGGTGGGGTGATGACAACATTCAGATCCATGATCTGAAAGCCCTTGCCAAAATTGGACTGACGACATTGGAGACACCCAAAACACGCCCCATCATGTAATCTGATGAATGGTCAACACTGCACCGGAAGCAAGAGGGCTTAGTGCTGCAACCGTTT
The DNA here is from genome assembly GCA_024743215.1 of Alphaproteobacteria bacterium. Taxonomy (GTDB): domain Bacteria; phylum Pseudomonadota; class Alphaproteobacteria; order Rhizobiales. Next base: position 143,322 of record JANSWZ010000009.1, on the reverse strand, counting down.
TCCACTCGCATTGTCGATGGCACGCTGCCAGCTTTCTTCCTCGCTGCCGTCCAGCTGTCGTGTGGCGTGTTGATCGGCAATCAATTCTGTCTCCCGCTTCAATAGCGCGACACTGCGCTGCAATGCATCACCGCGCATACGGCGTTCATGGACAATGATACACAGGGACGCAATGGGCCGATGTCGGGTGTCAAAAATGGGCAGCGCTACGCCCGCCTTCGGTTCAGAGCCAGGCAATGCAGGGAAAGTCAGATAGGCATAGCCATCCTTGCGCACCTTGCGCAAAGATTGCGCTATCTGATCTGCCGAGAATTGCGACTTGGGGCGCAAGCGCCTTTCATTATAGGCAAGCACTTCGCTGATTTCATCATCCGGCAGAAAGGCCAGCAATGCCAGACTGAACACGCCAACGCCCAGCGGCCAGCGATCCATTAGCTGGATCAGCACATCTGGCGGCGTATTGATGCCCTCACGTCGGTCCAGACACAAGGCATCGTAACCGCTGCGGATGCCCAACAAGGCGAGTTCTCCGGTTTCTGCCGAGATACGCTGAAGCGATGAGGCAGCCAGATCACGGAAGTCGAACATCATGGATATGCCTGTCCCGAAGGCAAACAGTTCCGGACCCAGCCGATACAATCGGGTGCCCTCCGGGCGTTCTACCAGACGTTCGGCCACGAGGGCTGCCAATATCCGATGCGCTGTTGCTTTGGGAAAGTCAGAACTTTCACAAACCTCTGCCAGCGAGGCGCCCCTGGGACTGAATGTCGCCAGAATGCGCAAGACCAACGCCGCCTTACGGACACTATGAAGGCCAAGACTCATTGAACGCTATGACTCATTACCAGACCACCGGAATTTGACTGCGCATTTCGGGCAGCTTTGCCAATGTTGCAAGCATAGCACGCACGCTGCCATCGCAAACCCTTTTTCAAATCGGTTTGCTCATGCCAATTCGTCAGGCGGGCATTCAAGCCGGATGTGAAACGCAATAGGCGGCTTCAGCATAAAGCAGCGGGTGGGTAATTTCATCAACCCGCACATGGCTGACTTCCCCCACAAAGATCGTGTGGGTGCCATAAGGCAAAGCCACTGTGCGGCGACAAATGATGTTGGACAAGGCAGACTTCAGAACCATCATGCCTGACGGGTCCCGCACCCAATCCCCCGTATTGAAGCGCTCTTCAGCTGGCACAACACCACTGAAGGCATCTGAGGTTTCCGTGTGCTCCTGATTGAGCACATTCACTGAAAATCGTGCCTGATTGAGCAGCATTTCGTGCAGGAGTGTCCGGTTGTTGAGACAGACCATCAAGGATGGGGGAGACATGGATACGGATGTGACGGCCGTCACGGTCATGCCGTGATCACGAATGCCGTCATTTGCGGTTACAACGGTGACAGTGGCGGGAAATTTGCGCATTGCCATCCGAAACTGTGCGTCAACTCCGTCGTCAGTCTGATCTGAAACAGCCATCTATTTTCCTCCAGGAAGGGCAGTCCGGTCAAAAACTGTCACAACACAATTGTGATGCCTTCATTGGCATTAGACATAGTGGAGGCATCCGATCGCCGACAAGTAAGCGGGTTCCGCATGGCGGAATACAGCAATCGGCTGGATCTCAGCTGCGTTTTACAGAATCTGCGGAGCCGTCAGAGGTGACATGCAGGTCAACGTCATTTGCACCACACAGATCGACGATATTCTGGGGTGGCATCAAATCCGTCACGAAGATATCCAGGTCTGCCAGGGTGGCCACCAATGCTGGTGCCCGGCGGCTGAACTTCATGGCATCAGCGACCAGAATTCGGGTACGGGCCTGAGCCAGAATGGTTTTCGTCACCTGCACTTCCCGATGATCAAAATCCAGCAAGGCGCCATCTTCGTCTATGGCGGACACGCCAATGACTGCGAAATCGACTTTGAACTGACGAAACATATCCATGGCCGTTGCGCCCACAATGCCGCCATCTGACTTGCGCAATGTGCCACCGGCAATGGTCAGTTTAACGCCGCTCGCATCTGCCAGAATATTGGCAACATTCAGATTGTTGGTGATCACCATCAGATCATTGTGACGCTTCAGCGCTTGCGCAACCTGCTCGGTGGTCGTGCCGATATTCAGGATGATCGAGGTCTCATCATTGATCAGGGACGCCGCTTTTCTGGCAATCGCCTGTTTGGCATCCGACGCCATGCTGCGGCGGGACAGATAGGCAATATTGCTGACGGTCGAGGGGTAAATCGCGCCGCCATGTATGCGCTGCAACAGGCTCATGGCACACAAATCATTCAAATCCTTGCGAATGGTTTGTGGGCTGACATCAAAGGATTTTGCCAAGGAATCCACCTCGACACGCCCTTCCTGACGCGCGCGCTCGATAATGTCACTCTGACGGGGATGGAGTACCGACATTGATGTCCTTTGCGATAGGCTGTCCGGCGTCGCTTAAAGCACATTTTTATAGATTGAACCATTTGATCATTCAATGCGATCCCGCAATCTTGAAAGCCAAATGGGTCGATGTTTTTTTCACACGAGGCTGTCTTGCCTTCCTATGATCTGCATGTGAAAAGCGGCTCATGACAACCGACCCCTCTCCAAAATCCAAGCCCTCCTGGCTCGATACTGTCAGACCAACTGCAATAACCCTGGCCATCGCGGCACTTGGTGCAACCATCGCGCATCTACTGGGTGTGCCTGCCCCATTTCTTGTGGGATCGTCTTTGGCTGTTACGTGTCTGGGTCTTGCCGGATTCACCATTGGTGTACCATTGGTTCTAAGAGACATGTGCTTTGTCATCATTGGCCTCACCATGGGTGCCGGTGTGACGCCGGATGTGGTTGAGACGGCAAAGCAGTGGCCGCTGAGTTTTCTGATCCTGGGGTTGTCGCTGATTGCGATCATTGTGGGATGTCGCTGGTTGTTGCAAAAAATCTGGCATTTTGACCCGATGACGGCTCTGCTGTCTGTCGTTCCGGGCCATTTAAGCTACGTTCTTGGCCTGTCTGCTCAGACCAGCGGCGACCTGACATCCATCAGTGTCATTCAAAGTCTGCGCCTCCTGGCTCTGACCATATTGGTGCCGTTTGCTGTGGTGCTGATCGGATTTGAAGCTGAGACTGTCGCGGCCCAGGTAGCCATCATGCCACTGACCATGTTTGGGCTGAGCCTTGCCATGTCCTTTGCCATTGGCTTTGTTTTCAACCGGCTCCGCCTTCCGGCAGCCTATCTTCTGGGTGGGTTGATCTGGTCAACCGGAAGCCACATTACCGGTGCCATTGACGGGACCGTATCTCCCTATGTCGCCATACCCGCCTTCATTACACTGGGTGCTTTGATCGGCACCCGGTTTTTCGGGGTAACACTGGCTCAGTTAAAGCGCGCATTTGCAGCCGGGGCTGTGGTGACTTTGGCAGCCTTCAGTATTTCGGCATTTGCTGCCTGGTGTGTGTCTTTGTTCATCAACGCTCCGTTCAGCCATCTGTTGATTGCCTTTGCACCTGGCGGGGTGGAAACCATGTCAGCTATGGCGGTGTCTCTGGATGCTGACCCTGCCTTCGTTGCGGCCCATCATGTGATGCGGCTTTTCATCCTGACATTTCTTGCGCCGATCATGCTGGGCATGGCCCGACGGAGTTCACAGCGCGCAGATCAGCTTTAATCACAGAAAAACCTCCCGGTGCAAACACCGGGAGGTCCTGTCATTTTGATACATCAAGGGCTTACGCGAAAGCTGGTTCGCTTACGATCGAGTAGCGGATGTTGCACTGGGAGCGGTCCTGCTCTGACATGTTGCGCCACAATTGCTCAGCTTTCTTGCGGCACTCCATCGGACCGACAACCTGCTCGGTTCCTTCAACGACCTGGCTGAAATCCGTTGAGGTGAATTCGCCTCCAACAATCCAGAAACGTGAATTTTGCATGGGTACTATCCTTTCAGGGTTCAGCTTCAAGCTGCTTTGGTGAATTGGGCGGTCTCTGTGGATTCGCCCATGGCTGTGGTTGATGATTGGCCGCCGGCAATGGCAACGCTGACCGCGTCGAAATAACCGGTACCGACTTCGCGCTGATGGCGGGTGGCTGTGTAACCATCTGCTTCGGACGCAAACTCGGCCTGCTGCAGTTCCGAATAAGCTGCCATGCCGCGATCCTTGTAGCCACGGGCCAGTTCGAACATGCCGTGGTTCAATTGATGGAAGCCAGCCAGAGTAACAAACTGGAACTTGTAGCCCATGGCCCCCAACTCGCGCTGGTAAATGGCGATGGTTTCCTTATCCAGATTGGCTTCCCAGTTGAAGGATGGCGAGCAATTATAGGCCATCATCTTGCCAGGGAACTCTTTCTGGATGGCTTCTGCAAAGCGCCGGGCATCGTCCAGATTTGGCTTGGATGTCTCCCACCAGATCAGATCAGCATGACGGGCAAAGGCCAGTCCACGTTTGATGCAATGGTCCACACCTGTGCCTTCCTTGAGGCGGAAGAAGCCCTCCGGGGTGCGCTCGCCAGTCAGGAATTCATGATCCCGCTCGTCCACATCCGATGTGATCAACCGCGCCGATTCCGCATCTGTCCGCGCCACCACAAGCGTTGGTGTTCCGCAAGTATCTGCCGCCAGACGGGCCGCATCCAGATTGCGGATGTGCGCCTGCGTCGGGATCAGAACCTTGCCGCCCAGATGGCCGCATTTCTTTTCAGATGCCAGTTGATCTTCAAAGTGAACGCCAGCAGCGCCCGCTTCAATATAGGCTTTCATGATTTCAAAGCAGTTCAACGGGCCACCGAAACCGGCTTCCGCGTCGGCGACGATTGGCACGAACCAATCCCGATCCGCGCCGCCTTCACTGTGCTCGATCTGATCGGCACGTTGCAGAGTGCGGTTGATCTTGCGTGCCAGTTCGGGACCGGAGTTTGCAGGATAGAGACTTTGATCAGGATACATGGCTCCAGCCACATTCGCGTCTGCCGCCACCTGCCAGCCAGACAGGTAAATGGCTTTGAGGCCCGCACGCGCCATCTGCATGGCCTGATTGCCGGACATGGCACCCAGCGCATTGACATAATCTTCTGATTTCAGCAGGTCCCACAATTTACGGGCACCCTTGTCGGCCAGAGTGTGCTCGATCTTCACCGATCCGCGCAACCGCGCCACATCGTCAGCGCTATAGGGACGCTCGATATACTGAAACCGATCTTCAGTTGTGTTCGGAACCAAAGTGCTGAATGTGTTCTGTGACATTGTTCTCATTCCTTAAGTCAACATGCCGCCTTTGAGGCGGTCTCGGGGTTTCTATTGCGCCGCAAAAGAAACGAAGCTCCTGCGACACGGCAGAAAGAAAAACATGTCCAATCAGGCGTCATATTTGAAACTTGCGTAAATTTACAAAAAATTTTCAAATCAGACACCGAAAGATCGATGTTTTGTTTTCTTGCGTATAAACTTTCATTTCTGAAATTTAATTACAATAACTATTCGAATTTCGAGCACCAGAATGATGTCAGCCTGTCAATTTTTCTTTGTAAGTTTTGTAAATTTGTAAATTTTGTAAATTTTTGATCAATTATTCTGGACATTTTGCGCCGCACAGTTTTCAGTGGTGGCAATGTATTTGAAAGGGATTTCCCGTGGCCGACACAGTTGAAAAAAAGCTTTTCATAGGACCGCGCCTGCGGCGGTTGCGCCGTGACTTCGGACTGACACAGGCACGCATGGCCGAAGAGCTGGATATCTCGCCCAGCTATCTCAACCTGATCGAGCGTGGGCAGCGTCCGGCGACCGCCCAGTTTCTGATCAAGCTGGCTGGCACTTATGATGTGGACATCCGCGCCCTTGCCTCGGACACCGAGCATCAGGCGCTTGGTGAGTTACGCGAGATTTTTTCAGACCCGGTCTTTGCCGGCGGTGGCGGTCAGGTGCCACAACAGGAATTGCGGGATCTGACGGAACACAGCCCAAGTGTCGCGGATGCCGTGTTGCGACTCTATCGGGCCTATAATGGCGCAAAATTGTCCGGTGACCGATTGGCAGGCGCCGTAGGTGCAGGAACTGATGGCCATGCACACGCAGGCGCGTCCGCTTTACACAGTCCTATGGATCAGATTCGCGATATGATCCGCGATGCCAATAATTACTATCCGGAACTGGATCAGGTGGCTGAAGATCTGTATGCGCGGTTTCGTCAGGAGGATGACGAAATCTACGCGCCCATGCGCCGACATTTGCGGGAGGCACGCAGCATCGATGTGCGCGTCATGCCGGAGGATGTCATGCGCGGTGAGTTGCGGCGCTTTGACCGCCATCGCAAACGTCTGATGTTATCGGAATTGATGGAGCCCGCCGGGCGCGCCTTTCAGGTCGCCTATCATCTGGCTTTTACGGAAGCTGGGAAAATCATTGACGATCTGGTGGATCGAGCGGCCTTGAAGGACCCTGTAACCAAACGTCTGGCCCGCGTCGCCTTTGGCAATTACTTTGCCGGTGCCTTGATGATGCCCTATGCGCGTTTTCTGGATGCTGCTGAAACACTTGGCTATGACATAGACATTTTATGCCAGCGTTTTGGTGCAAGCTATGAACAGGTGGCGCATCGTCTGACCACACTGCAGCGGCAAACGGCCCGGGGCATTCCATTCTTCTTCATACGCCTCGACAATGCAGGCAACATTTCAAAACGGTTTTCGTCAGGGAAATTTCATTTTTCCAAATTTGGCGGCACCTGCCCGCTTTGGAATGTCCACTCCACCTTCAGCGCGCCGGGAAAAATTCTGACCCAGATTGTGGAGATGCCGGATGGGGTGCAATATTTCAGCCTGGCGCGCACCGTGCGGCGCGCAATCACTCCGTTTTCGGAACCCGAGCCGCAATTGGCCATCGGCCTTGGCTGCGAATTGCGTTACGCGCACAGACTTGTTTATGCGAAAGGGCAAAATCTTGACACGCCGAACCCCACACCAATCGGCATAAACTGCCAATTATGCGAAAGGCCGGATTGCCGTCAGCGGGCTGCGCCGCCTTTGACAAAAGCACTGGATGTGGATGAGCATCGCCGGGGCATCTCGCCCTTCGGCTTTGTTGATGAGACAGCATAAGACAGGTTTTAGAGCAAATATGCGAACGCGGTGGAGCAGCCCCTTGTGAAAGGCGCTGCTCCATTCGCTCGACGGGTCGGTTATCCGCCGGTAAGGACCTGATATTCAGATTCATCAAGCATGCCATCACCATTTGCGTCGGCAGCTACCAGCTGATCATCGGGAACATCCGGCAGAAGCGTTTTGATTTCGTCCATGGACAGCATACCATCACCATCGGTATCAACCGTTGCAAATTCGACCCCTTGGGCCATCGCCACGGTAGATGCACCGGCAAACAAAGTTGCAAACAGGGTGGATTTGAGTTTCATCGCATTTGTCATGGTCAGTCTCCATTGTTGGAATGTTCTGATTGAACAAGACAGAGACTGACAGGCTGCTGTGTTCGTAATTTTGTGATTCAGTGACGAGCCAAAGGTCATTTTGTGAATGAACTGTGAGTGACAGATCGCAACATTGTGTGACATAGAGCGTCAAACACTGAGCAAGCGGAACCAATACTTCATGTCATTTGATTTTGATCGAGTCATTAACCAGCGCAATACACATTCGCTGAAATGGGATGCTATGGACAGCCGGCTTGGGCTCAGTCATCCGGACATGTTGCCGATGTGGGTTGCTGACATGGACTTTGCAGCGCCGCGAGAAGTTGCAGACATGTTGCGCCTTATCGCTGACAGGGGCGTCTTTGGTTATTTCGGTGATGACCGGGATTACAAGCGGGCTGTCTGCGACTGGATGGCATCGCGACACCAGTTTGACGTTGACCCGGACTGGATTACGACAAGCCACGGGGTTGTGGCCGCCATCGGGACCGCCCTGCACAGCTTCAGCCAACCTGGTGATGGCGTCGTAATCTTCTCACCGGTTTATCATGTCTTTGGTAACACCATTCGCGCGGCGGGACGGGAGGTGATCGAAAGTCCACTAAGCCTTGTTCAGGGCCGCTACGAGATGGATCTGGAGGGCCTGGCCACACAGATTGATGCCAAGACAAAACTGGTCATTCTATGTTCACCGCACAATCCGGGCGGTCGTGTCTGGTCCCGGCCGGAACTCATTGATCTGTGTAAGTTCTGTGAGGCCCATGATCTTCTGCTGATCTCCGATGAGATTCACCTTGATCTCGTCTATGAGGGGCATCGCCATTGTGTTACGGCCAACGCCTATCCCGATATCGCGGACCGGCTGATCACGCTGACAGCTGCCAGCAAAACCTTCAATCTTGCCGCATCGATGACAGGCAATGTCATGATCTCCAACGCGCACTTGCGCGAGACCTTCATGACTACAGTAAAGGGAACGGGATCATACAGCCCAAACCGGGTTGGTATTGAAATGGTGACAGCGGCCTATACACATGGCGCGCCCTGGCTGGAAGCTCTGCTGCCATATCTGAAAGCCAATCGTGACCGGTTTGATGAAGCTGTATCCCGCATCATTCCGGGTGTGCGGCCGATGAAACTGGAGGCGACCTATCTGGCCTGGTGCGATTTTTCCGAAACGGGCTACACCGCAAACGAAGTCGTTCACCGGGTACAGGATGTTGCGCGCATTGCCGTCAACAAAGGCCCGATCTTTGGCATTGGTGGCGATCATTGGCTACGCTTCAACATTGCCTGCCCGCGGGCCACTTTGGAAGACGCTATCAGCCGGTTGGAAACTGCTTTTCAAGCTTAGGCAACCTGTTTAGGCAGCCGGAGGCACGGCTGCCAAATCCAGCCCCAGCAAGGGAGCCAACATGGGATTGGGCTCCACCAGATCGGCAATCGTGTAGCCGCCAAGAACCGCGAAAAAAGCGTTGAGCGCTTCGCGAAGGGCACCATTCAGTGCGCAGCTGCCGATCAGCGGACAATCAGAGCCTTCATCTTCGAAGCATTCAGCCATGGCAAAATTGTCTTCAGTCGTTTTCACAATATCAAGCAGGGAAATCGTGTTGGCTGGCACCGCAAGACGAATGCCACCATTGCGCCCACGGACGGTTTCCATGAAACCCGCCTGGACCAGTGGCTGCAAAATTTTAAAGAGAAACAGATCCGAAACGCCATAAGCAGTCGCAATGGTCGCAACACGGCTGAGTTGGCCATCATTTGCCGAGCAATACATGAGCATGCGGATGGCATAATTCGTCTGGCGTGTCAGCCGCATATTGTCGCTCCGTTAAATCAGTACCGGGGTGAATCGGTACGGGCGTTGTATCCAGTCTAGAATTATTCTAAGAAACATGAGTGAGTAATTCAAGTTTTTTGTTTCAGGTTGTTGACGATCAGGCATTCCTCCCATAAACATGACCTATGTAGTCAAGTTTAAAGTTGAACACGAGGATGAACACTCATATGAGCCACAATATACGTCGCCACAAGGCAGTTTTTGGTGCAGCACTTCTGACACTCAGCCTGATGGCCAGCACCAGCGCTGTTTTGGCAGAGGGTGAGGTCAACCTGTATTCTTCCCGCCACTACGATACAGATGAGCGGCTCTATTCCGATTTTGAAGAGCAGACCGGCATCACAATCAACCGCATTGAAGGCAATGCTGACGAGTTGATTGCACGCATGGAAGCTGAAGGGGCCAACAGCCCAGCCGACGTCTTGCTGACTGTTGATATTTCCCGTGTCGTCCGCGCAGAAGAAAAAGACCTTCTGTCCAATGTGGACAGTGCGGTTCTTGATGCGCGCTTACCAGAACATCTGCGCCATCCCGATGGTACATGGTTCGGCTTTTCACAGCGGTCACGCATTTTCTTCTATGACAAGGAACGTGTTGAAACACCGCCTGCAACCTATGCCGATCTGGCCAAGCCGGAATATAAGGGTATGATTTGCGCCCGCTCCAGCACCAACACCTATCAGATATCGCTGCTGTCTTCGATCATCGCCCATGAAGGCGAAGAAGCTGCAACAAATTGGGCGAAAGCTGTACGCGAAAACATGGCACGCGCGCCCCAAGGTGGCGACACCGATCAGTTGCGTGGTATCGCATCAGGCGAATGCGCAATTGCCATTTCCAACACCTACTACTTTGCCCGTGCCATTCGCACAGATGTGAACGGCCTGTCGGACTCAATCGATAAAATCGGTTGGGTTTTCCCCGACCAGTCCGGCAATGGCGCTCACATGAATATCTCTGCAGGTGCAGTTGCTGCCAACGCGCCCAATCGTGAAAACGCTGTCAAATTCCTGGAATATCTGACCAGCGATGCAGCCCAGCAATATTTCTCTGCTGGCAATGACGAATATCCGGCGGTCTCGGGCGTGGCACTCAGCCCGTCAGTGGCAAAGCTGGGACTGTTCCGTCAGGATGCAATCAACCTGTCAATGGTTGCCAAGAATGCCGCGAAAGCAACAGAAATTTTCAATGCGGTTGGTTGGGAATAATTCCGCCAGTTCTGAGGTTTAACACCGAGCCCCGGCTGCACGCGCAGTCGGGGCTCCTTTTATGCAAATGTTGGTCAGAATCCTATCTTGACCATTATTGCCTGCACACAAGCATCCGTACTTGCTGGCAACCCTGATCTGCTTGGCCGCGTCTGTTTGGCCGTGATCGTACCGAAGCTGATCTTGCAAAATATCGCTTGATCTATACCCTTCTCAACCATGTTCGTTACGCTTCCCCCCGATCCGCAGCTCGCCCCGATGGTCGCCGCATATTGGTTCATCGAGGATATCGAAGGAGCGTTTGCAGGACAGACTATCCAAACAAGTCCAATTCCCATGGCCGTTCTGTCGGTCAACATCGGTCGGCCAAACACCGGCGAAGACGGGTCTGTCCTCCCGCGCGCCTCCCTGCTTGGACTGCAATCACGTGCGCGGTTCTGGAGATCTTGCCAGGACACCTATTTCGTCATGGTGATGTTGACCATTCCCGGCCTTGTTCGCCTGTTTCCGCATACAGGTCCGGACTCAACTGACAGGATTTTAGATCTCGGCGCGATTGCTGGAGATGCATTGGCCGACGCTCTATCAAGGAGTGTGTCTGCGGCATTCGAACCCAAGGAAATCGCAAAGCTGCTGGATCACTGGCTGATCGCCAGACTGGCCTCCTCCCAAGCAGTCTTGGAGCTTCATCGCATCAGCGCCGCGCACACTGTTCTGCGAGGCAATGGATCCGTTTTTGATGCCGCCGAGGCGGCGAGCGTCAACCGGCGTCAACTTCATCGTTGGTTTGTGCGTCATACAGGCATCGGCCCAAAAGAATTGGCTGATCTGGAACGTCTCCAAAACAGTTTACGGAGCTGTCAGAGGAAGCGAGGTGACGCCGACCTTGGTTTCAGCGATCAGGCGCACAAGATTCGGAGCTGGCAACGCAGACTGGGAACCACACCCGGCAGATACGAGAAAACAGGACCATCTTCGGTTGCTGACCATTTCAAGACAGACGCATCACGTGCTGAACCAGCCTTCTATCTTTGACACATCAAAAGTGTCCCATTTGTTCAATACCGAACACTTTCAGAACGCCATGATCGGGCAAGACCAAGCAGAAGAACCCATTCATGGAACAAGAAAATATGAACGAGCAACCGGGACAAAAGATCGAATACTCCGATGGTGAGACCAACTTTGAAGGCTATGTGGTTGTTCCGGACAAAGCTGCTGCAAATCGGGCCTGCGTGGTGCTTACACATGATTGGAGCGGTTTGACCGCCCCAACCAAAGACCTTGCAGCGCGGTACGCCGCTCTAGGCTATGTCTGCTTTGCACTTGACGTCTATGGCAAGGGTGTCCGTGGTGATCCGGTTGGTGACAATTCACATCTGATGAACCCACTTATTGAGGATCGATCCCTTCTGCAGCGCAGACTTCTTGCCGGCTACGAGGCAGCGCAACAATTTTCCGGCGTCGACGCAGAACGTATGGCGGTTGTCGGGTATTGCTTTGGTGGAACCTGCGCACTTGATCTGGCACGCGCAAAACCGCCACACCTCAAGGCGGCGGTCAGCTTCCACGGCGGTCTGAAATCATCAGGCATTGAGGAAGGCAGTCCAATTTCGACCAGTATCCTTTTGCTGCATGGATGGGATGATCCAATGGCGCCACCCGAAGACGTTCTGGGCATCACAAACGAACTCACGGCCGCAGGGGCTGATTGGCAGCTTCATGTTTACGGCCACGCGCAACACGCGTTCACTTTCGAAGACGCGAAATTTCCAGAGCGCGGTATCCTCTACGACCGCAAAGCCGATGAACGATCATGGGCTGCTATGCGCCACCACCTGGAGAGTTCTCTTGGTGGCTAAGCTCCGTTGCTCCCTGAGTGCGGGATTCAGGTCTCAAGGTTCCTTGGGGCTTTCATTTGCAAGATATTCAGCGGCGAGTGTCCACACCTGCTTTGCCCGGCGCGAGGCTTGTGGTGCGCAATATAATGATATGGCGTAGTCGAGCTTTGCGCCGGTTTCCCGAATAACCAGCCTGCCAGCTGCGCTATCTGCCTCTACAAGGCTTTCGGGCAATACGCCCCTGCCTCTGCCTGCCAGACAATGTGCTCTTACATCCGCCGCCATGCCATGAAGCACCGTCCTGGACACTGGCAGATCGCAGCGGCATGATTGCCAGATCTGGCCGATATAGGTCAGTGGATGCGACAGATGCAGCGGCAACTCCTCATGTGTGGACGCGCCCGGCGTTTCTACCACCACAAGCCTGTCCCGCCCGATATCAGCGTAACGAAAGACCGAGTGATTTTCGTCGAGCGGAACACGCGGATGCCGCGTGACAAGCGCCAGATCGACTTTAGACCCCGCGACCAAACGGGCCGCCGTATCGTAATTGGCAATCAGTGGTGCAAAGTGCACATCCGCCATTCGATGCGACAACCATTCCTTGAATTGCGGGAAGACGGCGACAGTCGCGTTATGCGGCATGACAATGGATAGGCCCCCCTCGCGCTGGCTCCACGGCACTGTCTGTCCTCGAAAACTGTCAATATCAGCCAGAATCTGCCGGGCCTTCGGCACAAACTCCTCCCCTGCTGCGGTCAGGCAGAGAGGACGACTGCCGCGATCAATCAGCGCCCGACCCAGGAAGTCTTCCAGCTTGCGCAGGCGTTTGCTGAAGTTTGACTGTGTCGTATTCCGCCTGTTTGCGGCCAGCGTGAGGTTGAGCGTTTCCGCCACGCAAAGAAAATCCCGCAGATGGTCGATGTTCATGGGCTTGCTGCCGTCACCAGTTTCAGGATTCAGGTTCCCGATTGAAGGGCACTTTTACGAGATGCCATTACCAAGTCAATGTCAGTCAAGCCCTCCTGAGGATTTGAAGAGCGCATCGACCAACCCTTTTCGAGCCAGAAAGCCGGGGGTCATGTCGGGGCGTTCGCTGAAGCGAATGAGCCGGGCAAATGCGACTGTGCGATTCTCTTTCTCAGCCCAGCCGACGTACCAGCCAAAGGGTTGTCCCTTCAGCAGCTTGCCATCATCTCCAAACGGCAGCCCGGCACCCATTTTGCCGTAGATGCGCCACCCATTCGGATGCTCGTCAAACTCCAGCAATGTCTTTGTCTGTTCAACTGCCATTGCATTCACCGGCAGTTTCCCTTCGATCATTCGTATTAGAAATGCAACTTGCTCGGCAGGCGAAATCTGCAAGGAAGAACTGAGCCAGGCAGTGGTCAATCCGTTTTGCTTGTCAGGGTCACCAGAGATATCCTGATTTCCATATTCGAAGGCTTGAACGTAGGATGCAAACTGATCCTGCCCCATTTTTTCGGTAGCACGCTGGGAGAACCAAACGACTGAATCCCGCATCCAGGTTTCAGGTGTGGTGGACTGGCGCCATTTTGGATTCCAGTCGGCATAACCTTCCCGAAACGGCCATTCAGGTTGATCTGATGCGGTGAAAATGCCGCTGTCAAATGCCATGAGACTGATCGCTATCTTGAAAGTAGATGCAGAAGAAATACGTTCGTTGCAGCTTCCGTCTTCTATCAGTGTTTCACCAGTTCCGACATCGACTGCAAGGGTGCAAACCACACGCTGCTCCGCAGTCGCGGGGAGCGAGAGTGCCATCCAAACAGCTCCCGCGAGACACACAAATTTGCCCATCATTTTTTCCTTTTCGGTTTGGCGGTGTTTACCGCCTCTCCCGAAAATTAGTCAAAGTCATCTTCTGACTGTTTCCGGTTCAAAATGGAATGATGCAGGGCAACCCTGTACCCGTGGAGCAGTCAGGACAGGGTCAACATCGGCATAGCGACCAGATTCGTCTTCTCAACTCCCCAAATAGAGAAGCCCGGAGCAGAAAAACCAGATCACCCAATGTGGCAATCGCAAGAGGGTGGCTGCGGGGCTTTTTATCCATAACAGTTGAATGACCCAGACCAGTCCCCAAAGGAAAAAGAGCAGACAAAGCAATAGCACGATTGGACGCTCGGCCGGCCCGAAATCAAAAAAGGCAACGGCAAACAGCGCTGCCGCCACGGCCAGAAGATCAACGGACAGCATTTGAAATGCGCACATCGCCTGGACCCAATTCGCCGTCAGATTTTTGTCTTGTGACGTGGGTGCGATCGTGGCCGTTTCTTTTGTGCCCACAAAAACATGTGCGATGAATGCAATCAAAGTGATGCAGGCAACGCTTAATACCCAGATATTCATTGAGACTTTTCCTCGTCTGATGCCAGAAAATGCGCAAAATCGAATGATTGACCTATCCATCAGGTCGATGGTCTCGATCCATCGGCCATCAGATGGACAGACCTTCATTCAGATGATGTTGGAGACTGCAGCCCCTTGCCAAACATTGTGACAGCATCTTTGATCATGCTGCGATGTCGCCGCTCCGAAATGCCGAACAGCCCCTTGTGCAGAACCACGCCATCCAACATGCTGGCCAAGACGCGACCAAGAGACACTGCATTGTGGTGTTCAGCAATTTCCCCCTTTTTTTGAAGATGAGCGATCTGCTTTGCGTAATACGATCCGAGTTTGTCAAAAAACTGTGCCACGTGGTCGGTGAATTCATCCGATGCAAAGCTTGGCCCAAAAACCTCAAAAAACACGCGGTGGAAAGCTGCCTGCTCAGCCGGCACATCCATGGTCTGCTGCAAGTCTTCCAAAAATGCGTCAAGCGTTTGGCATAGTGTTTCGGCCGCAATTTGTTCCGTGATTCCTGCAAGGTGACGGTCGACAATGGCAGTCGTCATTGCGTCCTTGCTTTTGAAGTAGATGTAGAGCGTGCCTTTTGCCAGGCTGGCCGCCTCTGCCACGTTGCTGACGGTGGTCGCGTGATAACCTTTTTCGACGAAGACACGCATCGCGGCATCCAGAATGTCATTCCGCATTTTCTCCTTGTCTACGATCTTTGGCATTGGTCCCTACTTTGCTCTGGCGGTCCGATCTGATCTATGCGCAGCCATAACAGTGTTTTTTAATATGACCAAGTGGTCATTTTTATTACCCCCCCTTTAAATGACCATATGGTCATAATAAGTATGAATGGATTAATGACCGATCGGTCATATTAACATCCCACCGGGTAAGCTGAACTTCCCGATGAGCAGGCCGTTCGTGAACACAGAAGGAGTGAGACATGCAAATTGTTCCCATTGAATGGAATTACACCGGCAGTGCCGACCCACTGTGCGGCACAGGAGCGACGCCGGCTGAACGTTTGCTTGCATATGGTATGGCGACGCTGTTCACGGGCCTTGTGCTGGTCGCGAACTTTTATCGGGATGACCCCATTGCCGAAGGGTGGAGCATCGCGCTGCTGGCCTTTTTTGCCTTTGACATTATCGGCGGCGCGGTCGCCAATATGCTGAATTCCTGCAAACGTTTCTATCATCGAACTCTGCAAGCCGGTGAAGGCCGTGGCGCGCGCCTGGCCAAGAATCCGACAGTATTCACCGCAATTCACATTCACCCAATCATCGCCGCGTACGTCTTTCAAGGTAGCGTCCTGAATGCATTTGCATGGTACATCTTGCTTCAAATCAGTGTGGCTGTGATATTGGCGCTGCCGCTCTACCTGCGACGCGCAGCAGCAACGGCCATTACGGTATTGGCGTTGCTTGGAAGTCAGTTGATTCTGCCACTGGGTGCGGGCCTGGAATGGTTCATTCCCTGTCTGTATATCAAAATGGTGCTCGGACATGCCGTGCAGGAGGAGCCCTACCGTGCAGAAAATTAGGATGAGCGGGCGTTGTCTCGCTTATCCCCTGGTGGTCTGACCCTTGGCCACCACTCCGATGAGGTGGGCTTTGCCCTGCCAGTTTTAACTTCAGGACTATTTGCAGGAGCCTGTGATGAAATCAAAAGCATACAGCGTCAAAGACAGCCGCGCATTTGTAGAAGCATTCACACGAACTCCCTATGGGAGCGGGCCGTTGGACGGCATGACTTTCGCGGTCAAGGATAACATCGACCTTGCCGGAACACGCACTTCATATGGAAGCAAATCCTGGCAGGACGCCCACGCGGATGCGGTTCATAACGCGCTCTGCGTTGAGCAATTGCTGGGGGCGGGAGCAAGCTGCGTCGGCAAGACAATAGCGGATGAATTCACTTACAGCCTGACCGGCGAAAATCCGTTTTTCGGAACACCATTGAACCCCAGAGCGCCCGATCGGGTACCAGGAGGATCATCCAGTGGGTCCGCGTCTGCTGTAGCTTGCGAAATTTGCGACTTTGCCATCGGAACGGATTCAGCCGGATCAATCAGGGTCCCGGCCAGCTTTTGTGGCGTTTGGGGCATGAGGCCGACACTGCACCGTATTTCCGAGGCTGGGGTTCTTCCCTTCATGCCCAGCGTCAGCACCGTGGGCGCGTTTGCGAATAGAATTGATGTGCTGGAACAGGTGATGCGCGTTCTGTTGCGAAGCCGCCCAAAACCATTCGACGGCATCAGAAACATCTTTTTGTTGGAAGATGCATTTGATCTTGCCGACAATGCTGTTCAAGCAGCGGTGACGCACAGAATTTCCGAATTGTCCCGCGCACACAAAGTGACGGTATCGAGGATCAAGGCCAACGATATATTTGGCAATGATTATGATCTGAGTGCGGCGAACGAACGCGCGCTCAGAATTCTGCAAACGGCGGAATTTGCAAGCTCCGTTGGAAACTGGATCGACACCGTCGGGGCTGAAGTAAGTCCGGGCTTTGCATTGGCATATCAGAACGTACAGCATCAGGATCGCACCGCCGTGAATGAAGCGCTTGATCTATGCGAATATCTGTTTTCCAGAATCCTGGACTTCATGGGTCCAAATGATCTGATCTGCACGCCAACAACACCTTTGCCAGCTCCCCTCAAAGCATCGATGACCAGCGCCACCCAGTTCCAGAATTTCTATGACAGGACGATGGCCCTCACATCCTTTGCCGGTGTAGGCCGACTGCCTGAGATATCGATACCTGCTGCAACGGTCGATGGGCTTCCCGTCGGCGTATCACTGATTGCCAGACATTATGAAGATGAGTTCCTGCTGGATGCAGCTAAACTCCTGTTTGCCCATGACAGTGAGCGCAGACCCGACTGACGTAAACATCAATCGAAATATCCAGATTGCACCACTTCTGCGGTTTCCGTGTGTCCTGGCACTACGGCCGCAAAGCCTTCAATGATCTGATTTCGCGTCTCTTCAAGTTCCCTCATCTCTGGCGAGTGAAAGAAACTGAGCGCAGCTTCAAAACTTTTGAGCTGATAGACAACCATATGAGAGTAGGTTTGACCTACCAATGCCTTGACGGGGCTTGCGATCATAATTTCAGCGCCATATTTCTCGGCGATTGGAAGGGTTAAAGGGCCCAGTTCATCCACGCGTGAGCGGTCAATTATGTTGTAGTGGTGGATAACGAAACCAGACATTAAGCCAATTCTCCTAAAAATACCTACCTCAGATTGCCAGACAACACTGCCACCACCCAGTATTACTCTGAATACCAGCAAAGTTGAGCATGGAGAGTCCATGCATTTGCACAACCAGATATCACGCTAGCTCACAACCCACTGCATCCAATTCAACGCGCTGGAATGGCTATATGCTGCCATTCAGGTGTTTTTTTCATCCTTAAGACAGCTATTCATTGCTGCTCACCAAGGCCCCGGCAAACTGGATAAAAGGGGACCTTCAAGCAATGCTTGCCCCCCGAAGCGTTGCTATCTGGGGCGTTTCGGTTAATAAACCTGCCACACAAAGACATATTCATGAACATCGGCGACATATCGACCGAGGGAGAAATAATGCCTGTAAAACCACCTATTACAAGTTTGCCAATTCGCGTTTCGAACTCTGGATTCTATCGTGGATTCACAAAAGATGTGACCATATCTGCCAAAATACTGGTAGGTGCATTGATCCTTTGGGCGATTGCTTTCCCGGATCAGGCAGCTGCTGTTCTGGGTTCGGTAAACACCATTCTCCTGGCAACATTCAACTACTGGTATGTTTATTCCATGGCCTTTTTTGTCGTGCTGTGTTTTGCGTTGGCGCTGTGGCCAGCGGCAGGCAGGCTGCGGCTGGGGCTGGATGATGACAGGCCCGAGTTTTCCAATTTTTCCTGGTTTTCGATGATGTTCGGTGCCGGGATTGGCATCGGTATGCTGACGTTTGCAACCGCCGAGCCGATGTACCACTTTGCCAAGAACCCTTCGACTATCATGGGACTTACGGAAGGCAGCACCGCCGGAAACGTGCGGGACGCCTATATCTGGTCCTTCACCCATTGGGGACTTGCAGCTTGGGCGGCCTATGCCATCGTAGGCCTTGCACTTGGCTATTTCTCTTACCGACGCGGCCTGCCATTGACGATCCGCTCTGCCCTGACGCCTATTTTTGGCAAAAAACTGTCAGGACCGATCGGCCATACGGTTGATGTGGTTGCGGTTGTGGCCACTGTGTTGGGCGTATCGCAGACGCTGGGCTTTGGTGTTGAACAATTCATCTCTGGATTGTCCCGGATCGGCGTAGGCGACTGGCTTTATACAACAGCTGCAGATGGGACAAGGTCCTCATCTACCATTGGCATCATCGTGGCGTTGATCGTCATTATGGGTGCCTCAACCTTGTCGGCCATGTCCGGTGTTGGCAAGGGCATCAAATGGCTCTCCAACATCAATATGGGCCTCAGCTTCTTCATATTGGCCTTCTTCCTGCTGTTCGGTTCCACCTTCTTTGGAATGCAAACACTCTTCCTGGGCATCTGGGACTATCTGTTGTCGATCCCAGGCAATATCTTGACCGTCTGGGCGAAGGATGGCACGGAAACAGGCGATGCTTTGGCCGGCTGGCAAGGTGGTTGGACCATCTTCTATTGGGCCTGGTGGATTGCTTTTGCACCCTTCGTTGGCGTTTTCCTGGCACGAATTTCCAAAGGTCGGACCATTCGCGAATACGTACTGGGCGCGCTGATCATCCCTGCAATCATGTGCTTTGTCTGGTTCGCTCTGGTTGGCGGTACTGCCATCGATCTGGAGCTTACTGGAGAAGCCCAAGGTGCTATTGCTGATGCAGGTCAGGCTGATCAGCTGTTCGCAATGCTGGCGGTGATGCTGAGCGAAACCATGACGTATTTGATGTCAATTGTTGTCGTCATCCTGTTGCTGACCTATCTCGTTACGTCGGCTGATAGTGCGGTTCTGATCATCAATACGATCAACGCTGCTGGCGATGAAGGCCCTAAAGCCCGCCCACATATCCTGTTCTGGGGTGCAGCATTGGCTCTTGTGGTCGGTGGTCTGATTATCGCAGGTGGACTGGGAGCCATTCAGACAGCCATGGTGATTGGCGCTCTGCCATTCAGCTTCGTCATGGTCCTGATGGGTCTTTCGCTTATCAAAGCGATATACCGTGATGGACAGCGGGCAAAACATGGATTGCCAACAACCCATGTAGAAACAGTGCCTGCTGAATAAGGCGCCTTTCTGAATTATCTGCGTCGCAACCCCGTTCGGATTTGCGACGCAGACGACCTCGCCAAGCACGACCCCAAATATCTCATCCGTGCATCATTCATCAACAAGACACGCCAAGCACCAAACTTTCATGATGCTTCGAGCAACGGTTGACTGCGGTCGCAGACAAATCGGTTGTGCAAAACTCTCCAAGTGCCGCTTAGGCCGAACTGCTAGAAGACATCAGCAACATGCGATGCCAAGAAGCGACCGCCAGCATATTTTTTGATCAACGTGGTTGTGTGACCGTTGCGCCGATAGCCGGACTGCGTGATGGACGGGAGCTGTCCTTTGCGATTGCGCGACACAATAGAAGCACCGGCACAAGGCCAAGCGCAACAATCACCAGAGATGGGACAGCAGCCTGTTCCAGCCGTTCATCAGACGCCAAACGGTAGGCCTGAACAGCCAATGTATCAAAGTTGAACGGGCGCATGATCAAGGTGGCGGGCAGTTCCTTCATCACATCCACAAAGACAATCAGCAACGCGGTCAACAGGCTGCCGGATATGAGTGGTATGTGAATGCTCTTCAGCATGCCGGCCTCGGTACGCCCCAGCGACCGGGCTGCGTCGTCAAGGCTCGGTTTGATGTTGGCAAGCCCTGCCTCCACTGACCCCAATGCCGCCGCCATAAAACGCACCAGATAGGCAACGATCAGCAAGCCGATCGAGCCGGTGAACAAAAGGCCGGTCGAGATACCAAACTGGCTGCGGAAAAAGGCATCCAGCCAATTATCAAAACCGGCGAACGGCACCAGCAGACCCACCGCAATCACCCCACCTGGAATGGCGTAGCCAATGCCCGCCAAAACCTTGGCACTGCTGGCAGCAATACCAGGTGACATGCGCGCGCAATAGGAAATCAGCAAAGCGCCCAGGACGGTGGCAAAAGCTGCCAGGCTTGCAAGCGTAATGGAGTTGCCAATGAAGCCAAGATAACGTGATGTCAGCAGGCTTTGGCCAGAGCCATGGGCCATGATCAGCAGCATGACTGCCGGAACCACAAAGCCGAGCAAAACTGGAAAAGCACAAAACAGGATGGCCCCGAGAGCGCGGCCGCCCGTCAGACGTTGCGGCAGCATGCCCTCATTCTTCTTGCCAGCCGGAAAACGCTGGGCCGCGCCCCGTTCCATGCGTTCAATGACGGCAAGCAGCAGAGCGGCTCCCAGCAAGCAGAGCGCCAGTTGCGTTGCCATGCCCCGATCACCCATGGAAAACCAGGCGCGGTAAATACCGGTGGCGAAGGTTTGGACATTGAAATGCGCCACAGTTCCAAAATCGGCAATGGTTTCCATGAGTGCCAGTGTAATGCCGGCGGCAATGGCAGGGCGGGCCATGGGCAGACTGACCGCACGGAATGCGCCCCAAGGCGTGCGTCCCAACATACGGGCCGCCTGATAGGCACTGGCGGATTGCTGCAGAAAGGCGGTGCGTGCCAGAAGATAAACGTAAGGATACAGCACAAAGGTCAGCATGGCCGCTGCACCGCCCAGAGATCTTATTTCCGGAAACCAGTAATCCCGCGGACCGAGATCAAATGTCGCTCGCAATGCAGACTGGACCGGGCCTGGATGATCCAGCAAATTGGTGTAGGCATAGGCCAGAACATAGGCTGGAAAGGCCAGAGGCATGGCCAGAGCGAATTCAAAGAAGCGCTGGCCGGGGAAGCGACAGTTTGTGACCAGCCAAGCGCTACCCGTGCCTAGAATAGCCGTGCCCAACGCCACCCAGAACACAAGCTGGACTGTATTCCAGATGTATCCGGGAAGAACCGTATCGATCAATGCGGCCCAGCGACTGCCATCTGCGCCAATTGCTGTTATGATCACAGCAATAATGGGAAGCAGACAGAGGGCGGCAAAACTCCATGCTGCCAGACGCAAAGATTCAGTCCTTCAAAACACGTCTGCTGTCATCCGTCCGGTTGTCAGCAGAAATTCACAGGGCACTGTTAACAGTGTGGGTTGGTATTAGACACTTTGCCACATACGCACAACATGCAGCTGACAAGTTGTCAGCCCGGGACCAGCCATTTGTCATAGTCAGAGACCAGCAGATGCTTTGGCGCGACGTCTTCATCGATGTCTGAAAACCGACCGATGTCTTCGGCGAAGATATTATCGGTCATATCATCATTGACCGTGGAAACTTCGCCGATCAAAACGTCGCCGCCATCCCCCCAGAAACTGTGCCAATTGCCCTGCAGCAGGGTGACACTTTCGCCTGGTGACAGGCGCAGCACGTCGCCGGCCTTCTGGGTGCGAGGTATGCCGTCGCAATAAACAGTGACATCACTGTCATGATCAACGTCACCGTTTTCCTGCGAATTGAACAGTTTCAGCGCCAAAGTAGCACCACCGCGATTGATGATGTCTTCGGCCTTGACCACATGGCGGTGCGTGGGGGATAGCTGGTCCTGACGCGAAATCATGATTTTCTCGGCGTAGCACATGCCGCCGCCGCCCTTGAGGTGTTCTGGATCACCATTGCGCACGGTGAACAGAAACAGACCCATCTCGTCGAATTTCCCGGCACCGTAATCGGTGATATCCCACCCAAGACGGGCATCGATAATGGCCTGTATGTCGCTGCGTCGCGCGCGCATTTCATCGGGCGTGAAATAGGCGAATGGCGGCAACAGGAAACCGAATGAGCGGATGAAATCATCCGCTTCTTCCATGATGTGGTTGACGGTTGAACGTTTCATGTTGGTCCTCAATCCATTTGGTTTGCTGCCGCAGACGGCACATTTTGGTCCAGGAAATACCGATCGGATATCGGCAGTGTCGCAGCCCCAAGACTGCGAGCTTCGTGGCCGATGGATCCGGCCAGAATGTCTGGGCGTGCCAGGCCCTGTGTATTCAAGGTCTCAAGCACCGAAGCGGTTTTCTCCACCAATGCGCTGCGCACATCCTGTGGAAATGCGCCATCAATGATAATGGCCTGAAAATCGATGACCGAGCAACAGGTCAACGCAGCCTGAGCCAAGTAATTAGCACTGTCCTCAATCCATTGATCCAGAACCGGCCCAAAGGTCGTCCAGGCATTGGGAGAAACCCAGATGGGCGCCGGGTCAATGCTTTGCTGTGTCAGCGCAAATTCCAGACTGGCCAGAGACACCTTGTCGAGCAATTGCCCACTACCATGTCTGCCAACGGCTATGGGCAGAGAGCCCAGGGCCCCGGCATTGCCGGTGGGTCCGGAATAGACCGCATGGTCGACCACAATACCGCCGCCGATAAAATAGCCGATAAAAAAATAGGCAAAATTACTCAACTCCGGCGCGTGGCGCTGCGTCAATTCTGCGCGACAGGCCGTTGTTGCATCGTTTTGTACATGGACAGGAAGCTTTGTCACCTCAGCTATTCTGCTGGCCACATCAATTTGCTTCCAGTCCGCAAGGCCGGCATCAGCAGAGCCCCCCTGCCCCACGGCCTGCGCCCAGTTCCAAAGCTCGAAAGGCATCGCCACACCGATTCCGCTAATTCTATAGTGTAGATCAGCAGGTACAACGTCCAGAATGTCCGGCAATTCCGATTGCACGAAATCCAGAATGGCATCGGGAAGCGGATAGGCGTAGGCCCTGCTGACAGAGGCCCGGATAGCACCGGTAAAATCCATCAACACCAACTCGGATGTGCGCCGCCCGATTTTCAGACCAATCGAAAATGCGCCATCAGGGTTCAGGATTGCAGCAGGGTCCCGCTGATTGGAAGCGCCGCGCGGCGGATCCCGCCGCAGCAGCAAAGCGTCCTGATCCAGATCATCAAGAATGCGGGAAACAGTTGGCGCAGATAGTCCACTTCTCTGAGCAATGTCGGTCTCCTGCAACGAGTCGTGCCGCCTGAGCAGGCTCATAACCACACGCTCATCATAGGTACGCCTCACAGCCGCATTTGTGCCGTTACTGTCATTGCCTGTCAGAGGAAGGGTCACACCCTGAACTCCATGTTTGTGCCAAAGCCCGACTGATCATATAGGAACCAATTGTGACGGGTATTTGGGATCTATTCCCCATATGTCAATTTTAACTGACCATGAGGTGGAGAATTGACGTATTGCCCTCAATCAGAGCGATTTTTCGATGGCTGCCCTGTCAGGGATGCTGGGCTGTGCACCAAAAACAGTGCAGGCCAGACTGCCCGCAACGGATGCACGTGACAGGGCATCTTCTACCGAGAACCCCTGATCCAGCGCTGCCGCAAAGGCTCCCGTAAAGGTGTCACCTGCAGCAGTCGTGTCTTTGACCTCGACCGTCAGCGCCTTACCATGATGCCTGCCCGCCGGTCCAAAACTGAAGGCACCCTTGTTGCCCAATGTCACGATTACATTATTTCCGGTCTGCTGTGCCAAAGCCTCGGCAGCCTTCACTGAATCAAACCCTGCAGAAATGCCCGCCCCAAGGGCCACAATCAATGCCTCAGTCTCGTTCACCACCAGCCAGTCAATCACGGCCAACTCTTCATTGGACAGCTTGTATGCCGGGGCCACATTGTGAATGATCTTCAGACCCAGCTCACGCGCCTTCAAATGGGCCAGATGTGTTTCCTTTTCCGGCACCTCATTTTGGGTGAGCAGATAACCATCGGCCTGTTTGAACACGTTTAACTGTGAGGCAGAGGCACTGGCATTTGCGCCACTGGCAACAGCAATTGCGTTCTCGCCATTCTCGTCAACCGTAATATTGGCAATGCCAGTTGGCGCGTCTACCGTCATGATCTGAGACAAATCCACGTCGTCTTGCTTCAGATTTTCCAGTGCCAGATCGGCGAAAGCATCCTTGCCAACGGCCCCGATCATCAGTGTTTCACTGCCAGCACGGCGTGCCGCCAATGCCTGATTGGCGCCTTTGCCACCGGGAATAAGCTGATAGGATTCGCCTTTGACCGTCTCTCCAGGACCCGGAATGCGGGCTGTGCGTGTGACGATGTCCAAATTGATGGACCCAAATACAATAATCATGAAATTGCCCAGCCTTTTCCCACCAGCCTGCGAAGTGTCATATGCAGACAACAAAAGTCAAGGTTGTAAAATCTAAACCATCAATCTCTAGTTTAAATCATCCATGTTTCGGGATTTTCAACCGGCTCATTGCGTGAGACCTTTTGCAATCCGATCACACAACGCACGATGACCCATACCGCGATGGCCAAAATCAACACAAATCCTATCCCGACAATTGTCAGGACAAGGGATACGAAAAACATCAGCAATCCTATCCAGAAGGTGCGGATGAGGAAGGTATAATGTGTCTGGAGCCACGGCGCTGCTTTGCTGCGGTTCATGTAAGCAAAAACAAGACCGACAATGCAGGTTATGCCAACCACAAAGCTAACCAGATAGAGGATGTAAACCAGCCGCACATTGTTCGGGCCCGCTGACATCCAATCATCAATCTGTTTTTCAATCTGATCATCATCCTGTGTCATGGTGCCATCCCCGAATTAGCTTGTTTGCCCAGTCTGTATCGTTGCTTGCAATCTATGCTGTCTCGCAGACATCGGCATGTCAAGCAAATGCGGCAAGCGTGATCAGAGACAGAACACAAGTTATAATAATGACCTGTGCAATATCATCTGTACGCACATCATAGAGCATGGCCAGACTGAACGACATGGCACCGGCCGGCGCTGCGGCCGCCAGCATGAACTGATTGCTGACATTATCCGTGCCCACGGACAATGTCAGGCCAAGCCACATGGATGCGGGAAACATGATGAGCTTGAGCAGCGTGAAGGTCATGACCACCTTGTCCGGCCGGAACCTTGTCTGGGAAAGCACGACGCCCAAAGCAAAAAGAGCGACCGGTGCTGCGCCTGCCCCGGAAAAACCGACAAAGGTATTCACTGGTGCCGGGACGGTGAAACCGGCCAGGTTGAACACAAGGCCAACCACAATGGCCTGAAGCATGGGAACTTTGGCAATGCCCAGGGCAACAGAGCCAGGACTGACCTTGCCAAGACTGATGATCTGAAGCGCCAGCATGGCCCCGCCAAAGGCCACAATCGCATCCAGGGTCACAATGCTGCTGATCGGCAGCACGTTGGTTTCACCGTAGAGCAGAACAGACATGGGCAGTACATACAGCGCATTGTTGCCAAATACCCCGCAAAACCCCAATAGAAGCGACTCTTTTCGCGTGCGCCGGAACAGACGATGCGCCACCCAGAAGCCACAGCTGAATATGATGATCTGAACCAGCAAATAGACCAGAATAGGCGCAAGGCTGAAGCTCTGGATTGACGAATTTGCAATCAACCCAAAAATATAGATCGGCAGCAAAACAGACATGGCAAACCGGTTCAGCAGACGTGCATCGTCAACGCTGGTTTTGCCAGCCCGGCCCATGCCAAACCCGAAGGCCATAATTGCAAAGACCGGCAGAATGGGGTCCATCAGGACTTGCAGAATTTCCAATGCTGAAACCTTGTGGGAAGTCAGGGCCTGGACCCAATTGGGAGATGCGGCTCTAAGGCGCGGTTCCGATGCTGCTCTCATAGTCTGATCTGAGCTGCTGGAAAAGCGCAATATAGTCGATATTGACGTAATTCATACGCATTTCCAGCGCCTCGTGAAAGCGCTCTTCATCAGGCTTGTCGGTGTAGAACATCACTTCAAGACCGGCAGCCTGACATTCATAAATCCGGGATGCGTCAAACGAATCTGTATTGAACTCCACCATGCTGGCGTGGTGTTCCTCTATGGCAGCTTCCGGGCTGCCTGCATCGCTCCAATGTACCATGCGGCGCACGTCGGAACAGTGCTGATACATCTGTTGGCGCATCTGTGGATCAAAGGAAAAGGTGAAGCAGCGGTCTGCAATGTCAAGCTTGCGCACCACGCGTGCGACCTGCTCGCAATCCGCCCGTTTGATTTCCAGATAGAAGCCAGCTCGGTCGGCAAAGGCCGCAAGATAGGGTTCAAGACGCGGTATAACCTCGCCTTCAAAGCGCGGCGCAAACCAGCGTCCCGCATCCAGTCCATCAATCTCAGTGCTGCTTAGCTCGGAAATGGGACCCGAACCATTGGTCGTGCGGTCGACAGTGTCGTCATGCAAGACGTAAAGCACTCCATCTGCCGACTGATGGATGTCCAGTTCAATAATCGAACCGCCCAGTTTGAGCGCCGTTTCGGCGGAAGCAAATGTGTTTTCAGGCGCACTCAGTCGTGCGCCCCGATGACAGACCATTTTTGTTTGATGCACGGCTTGTTCCAATGCTTGTAACACCAGTCCTTTGGCATGCGTAAGGATGCATGAATGCACCCACTAGAACGTTAATTGTTATACGGGATCATTTGACCGAATTGGGACGTTGCTGGTGAGTCACAGCTTACGCCGCAATTCTCTCTACTACAAGTAGATCGGAACGATATCCAGCAGCCGCACAAATCCCACTGCATGAACCAAAAATACTCTAGTAACCCATCATGCCGCGAATGGCCGGGAGCACACTGGCCGCAAAAATGCCAACCCCGCCGCCAATTGCCAATCGCAATCCCAGTCCGCCCAGACTTGGGGCCAGGCCCGAAAGAATGCCGCAAACCACAGCATACCAGGCGATTGTTGTTCCGTCGATTTCCATAAATCCTCCCAAGGCCGGAAACGCCTCAATGTTGGTGCCCACTCAGGACGGTGTCAAGTCGCCTGATACAGCTACTCCAGCAACAGATCTTCAAGCGGGTCATGTTCGGCCACAAAGTGGTCTGGCAAGCGTTCCAGCAGCTTTGGCAGATAGGGTTTTTGGTCGCCCATTCGAGATGGCAAAAACCGCAGCCGCGCCATGGGATCAATCGGCGAGGTCAGTTCGCCCTTCAACCGCAGGCGTTTGCGACTTTTTTCGATTTGGGGATCAGGAATCGGAACCGCTGAAATGAGTTGCCTTGTGTAAGGATGCTGAGGGTTTTTGAATAAATCGTCGCGATTGGCCATTTCCACCACACTGCCCAGATACATGACAAGAATGCGATGGGATATCTCCCGAACCACAGACAGATCGTGAGAAATAAACAGGTAAGACAAATCGGATTCAGCCTGTAAGCCGCCGAGCAAATCCAGTATCTGCGCCTGTATGGAGACATCCAGCGCTGATACTGCCTCGTCACAAATAACCAGTTTGGGCTTTAGAATAGTGGCCCGGGCAATGCCAACACGCTGGTTTTGGCCGCCAGATAGTTCGTGCGGATACCGGTTGATCATGGCCGGTTCCAGCCCGACCCGTTCCATCTGTGCTGCAATGAGGGCCTTGCGATCAGCCTTTGTGGCGTCACGTTGAAAGATGCGCAGTGGCTCCATAATGGAATCGCCGATGGTCATGGCCGGGTTGAGACTTGCCATCGGGTCCTGAAACACAATCTGCAAATCTTTCCGCTTCTGCTTCATGGCCTGTCGGTCCAGCGCGGTCAGATTGGAACCAAGCCAGGTCACTGCGCCAAAGGTTGGGGGGATCAATTGCAGGACAGCGCGTGCGAGAGTGGATTTTCCTGATCCGGATTCACCAACAATGCCGATCGTTTCCCCGGGTTTCAAAGCGAAACTCACACCATCAACGGCACGCAACAAGGCGGGTTTTGCGAAGAGGCCGTTACTGATCTGGAAATGAACCTTCAGATCATCGACGTTCAGAAAATCTGTCTGCTCCAAGCGCGGTTGATACGGTTTGATTTGCCGATCCGACCCTGACTTGCCGTCGAGACGTGGCATGGCCTCCAACAGCATTTTTGTGTAGTCATTTTGCGGCGCGTAGAAGATGTCATCTGCCGAGCCTTCCTCGACATAACGCCCGTGGCGCATCACCTGAATGCGGTCGCACATGCGTGCCACGACGCCCATATCATGGGTGATGAGGGCAATGGCTGTGCCGTGATCCCGGCGCAACTCGTCCATCAGATCCAGGATCTCAGCCTGAATGGTCACATCCAGAGCGGTGGTTGGTTCATCTGCGATCAGCAATTTGGGATCACATAACATGGCCATTGCGATCATAACCCGCTGACGCATACCCCCCGACAATTCATGCGGGTATTGCCGCAAACGCTGGCTGGCGAGCGGGATGTGTACCCGTTGCAACCATTCAAGGCATTTGGCGTCGGCGTCAGCGCCACTCATCTGCTGATGGGTTTTCAGAACTTCACGCATCTGCATGCCGACTTTCAGATGCGGCGTCAGCGACGTGAGCGGGTCCTGAAAAATCATGGATATGGCGCGACCACGGATTTGGTTCAGAGCCTTGCTGTCCATGGCGAGCAGATCAGCGCCCTGAAAATCCACCGTACCGCGCGCGATACCATTTCTGTGCAGCAAGCCCATTGCGGCCAGAAAGGTCTGGCTTTTGCCGGACCCGGATTCACCGACAATGCCCAAACACTCACCTGGCAGAATATCACAATTGACGCCCTGGACAGCTTCCACAAGACCATCATGGGTCTTGAAATCCACATGGAGATCACGAATGCTGAGCAATGGATGACTGGTCACCATCTAATGATCCTTTGGATCAAATGCATCGCGCAGGCCATCACCAATGAACAGCAGACTGAGCAACAATGTCACCAGAAAGCCTGCCGGGAACCAGAGCAGCCAAGGCATGACTTCAAACACATTTGCACCAGCAGCAATCAGGGTACCAAGCGAGGTCAATGGCTCCTGAACGCCAAAGCCAAGATAGGACAGGAAGCTTTCGGTCGCGACGATTTCCGGCACAGTCAGAGCGGCATAGATAACCACCGGTCCCACCAGATTGGGCACGATGTGTCTGAAGATGATGGCCGGTGTGCTTTGTCCCGAGGCGCGCGCAGCTTCGATGTATTCGCGCCGACGGATCGACAGGGTCTGCCCTCGGACAATGCGTGCCATCGTCAACCATTCCAGCGCGCCGATGGCGGCGAACAGCAAAAACACATTGCGCCCGAAAATCACCATCAGCAGAATGACAAACAGGATGTAAGGCAGCGCATAAATGATATCGACAAAACGCATCATCGCCTGATCAATCCGACCGCCGAGATATCCGGCAAACGCGCCATAGGTGACACCAATCACCACTGAAACCAGAGTTGCAACCAGAGCGACGGCCAGAGAAATGCGCGTGCCGAACAAGGTGCGCGCCAGAAGATCGCGTCCGTTCTGATCGGTCCCGAAATAGTGCCCGCTTTCAAATGATGGCGGTGCGCGGAAGGCGTTCCAGTCGGGGTCTTCATAATTGTAAGGCAGCAGTGATGGTCCGATAAAAGCTGCCAGAATCAGCAGGACCAACAGAACCACACCGGTCATGGCCGCTTTGTTGCTGCGAAAGCGCCTCAGTGCATCCTGCGTCAGGCTGCGTCCCTTTGGAGCAGTCAAGACAGTTTGGGCAACATCGGCTGCCTCTTGGCGATAGGAGCGCCCGATCATTGGCTCGTCACTTTCGGATCAAGCCAAGCATAGAGAATGTCGACAATGAGGTTGAGCATGACAATCAGAACCATGTAAAAAATCACGGTTCCAAGCACCATGCCGTAATCCCGGTTAAGCGCCGCATTGATGAAATAGCGCCCGATCCCCGGCAATCCGAAAATGGTTTCGACCACGATAGAGCCGGTCAGCAGGTAACCAGCTGCCGGTCCCAGATAGGACACGACGGGCATCAATGCCGGTTTCAGAGCATGGCGCAAGACAATGGGCGCTGTGTTCAGCCCCTTGGAGCGCGCGGTGCGGATGAAATTGGAATGCAGGACTTCAATCATGGCGCCGCGCATCAGGCGGGAAATACGGGCGATGTGCGGCAAGGCCAATACGGCAACTGGCAGAACAATATAGCGCAACTCGCCATTGCCCCAACCGCCCACGGGAAGCCAGCCAAGCTCAACGCCGAATGTCAGCTGGAAAATTGGCGCGAGCAGGAAATTGGGCAGGATCAACCCCAGCAATATGAGGCTGGCCAGGGCATAATCAGGCAGGGAATTTCGCCAGAGTGCACCATAGATGCCAGCAAAAATACCAAAGAAAACAGCCACAATGAATGCTGTGCCGCCAATGATGATGGTGTAAGGCAAGCCCAGTTTCAGCTGCTCTGCAACGCTGAAATCTTCATTTACGAAGGAAGGCCCCAAATCGCCCTGCAGCACATTGCCAACATAGATCGCATATTGCTGGATCAGAGGTTTGTCGAGATTGTAATGTGCTTCCAGATTTTGTTTCACTGCTGGCGGCAGGGGACGCTCGCCATCGAACGGTCCGCCCGGAGCCAACCGCAGAATGAAAAAACAGACCGTAATGGCAATCCAGAGAACCGGGATTGTGGTGAGGAACCGCTTGAGTGCGTAAAGCAACATGGTTGGTGTGGTCCCTGCCGGACTTCAAAAACAGGTCGGGCTACGCGCTGTTGCAAAGTCTGGCAGAGACAAATCCAAATAGCTTATTCGGCAAGCTCCAGCCATCTTGTGCGGTGAATGTCGAAGACGTTGTTTTCAAAGCCCTTGACCTTCGGCGACACAACATTGCGTGACAGATAATAGTAGATTGGGATGGCGGCTGTCTGGTCCAGGGCAATTTGCTCTGCCTGTTTCATCAGATCGGCCCGTTTTTCCAGATCAACAATGCCATTGGACTGTGTCATCAACGCATCGAACTCCGCATTGCTGAAGCGTCCGTAATTGTTCGGAATGTCCGATTCCAAAAGGTTGAGAAAATTGTATGCGTCATTGTAATCGGCCAGCCAGCCAGCGCGCCCAATATCGAGAATATTGCGCTGCAATTCATCATAATGCACCTTCACCTCTGTGTTATAGAGGCTCACTTCAATGCCCAGTTGCTTCCACATGGCCGCAACCGCAACTGCAATCCGCTTGTGGTTTTCATTGGTGTTGTAACGCAATTGAAGCGCCAGTGGATTGCTGGCATCAAACCCGGCTTTTTCCAGTAAAGCCTTGGCTTCGGCGACTTTCTCGCCGTAGGGCAAATCTTTCCAGCTGAAATAGGCAGGCTCGCCGTAATTGGCCATCCCTGGCGGCACCCAGGAATAGGCTGGCAATTCGCCAGTGCCCAGAATCTGAGGGCCAATCACTTCCCGATTGATCGACATCGCCAGTGCCTGCCGCACATCTGCATTGTCGAAAGGTGGCTTGTTGTGGTTGACCACATAGTAATACAGCCCGGCAAACGCCGCGACCTGAGGCTCGCCCGGCATGTTGGTCTGCATCCATTCATACTGATCGGTTGGAAACTCGGTCATGATGTCGAAATCACCGGCGCGATAACGCTTCAGGGCGGCGGATTCATCTTCCAGAACGAAAAATTTTGCGCTTTCGATTTTCAGATTTTCTGCATCGTAATGGGTGTCATTCTTGACCGTTGTCACGTGAGAACCAGGAACCCATTCAGTGGGCCGGTAAGGGCCATTGGTGACAATGTTCTCGAGTTTGACCCAGTCGGCACCCTTCTCCTCGACAACATGCCTTGGCACCGGATAGGCGGTGTAGTGGGTCAGCGCGCCCAGAAAATAAGGCGTCGGCTGTTTCAGCGTGATTTCAAGGGTCCTGTCGTCCAGAGCTTTGACACCCAACGCGCCCAGATCAGCGATTGTGCCGCCATTGATCTCTTCGGCATTCATGATCGGGTATTGCAGATAAGCGTAGTCCGCAGCTGTTGCCGGGTCCATGAGCCGCTGGAGTGCAAATTCAAAATCTCCAGCTGTAACCGGAGTTCCATCACTCCACGCGATGCCCTCGCGCAGGCTGAATGTGTAGGTCAGACCGTCTTCCGAAATGGTCCAGCTTTCCGCCTGTCCGGGAATTGGCTGAGCACCGCGGTCTTCGGTCAAAAGGCCTTCAAATATATCGCCGACGATCCGGTTTTCCCAATCACCGGAAACCTTATGCGGATCCAGCGACGTAGGATCGCCGCCATTGTGAATATTCAATGTTGCTGCCGACAATGGGGAAAGCAGAACTGCCGAAACAGCAAATGCTGCTATCGATTTCAAGAAGCCGTGATACATTTTGAAGGTCTCCTTATTTCTAAAAATTCATTTAAAACAATATGTTATCGTTGCAACACATTGAACCCTGAGGTAACGATAGCTTGAGTGAAAGCGGCACACAATCACAAACTGCACCTTTCAGTAGAGTGGTTTTGAATTAGAATTGCCGGCCACACCGCCTAAGATCGCCTTGCACTGCGCTTTGTGGTATCTGGCTAAAGTCCAAACTCAGTCCACCTGCAAACAAGGTCAGCCATGCGGTTTATTCTGGCTCTTCTTCTGATCATTACAAGCATAGCCACTGGCGCTTTGGCGCAAACATCTGTCGAAGAGCTAACGGGTGACGATAATGCGCCGGTGACGATGGATGTGATGAGCGGCGAAACCATTGCTGCCGGGCGGGACATTCCCTCCGACAGCGCCATTGCAAGCCGAATTTCCGGGATTTTTGCAGAGATCGATGCCTTGAAAGCGGTCAGGGTATCCGTCCGCTCCGGCGTGGTTTTGCTGCAAGGTGCGTTGCCGGATCAGGTTGCCATAGATCAGGCTGAAGCTCTGGCCGCCCGCGTTGAAGGGGTCGTGACTGTTTCAAATCAGTTGCAGGAAGAAACCTCGGTATCCGAACGCATTGTCCCTGTCATGGAACGGCTCTCAACCCGCCTGCTACAGGCGCTCAACTACATTCCCCTGCTGACAGTGGCGCTTCTTGTTTTCGCAATCGTCAGCATCTTTGGCTGGTGGCTTGCTGCGCGTCGATGGCCGTTTGAAAAAATTGCACCAAACGCCTTTATCTCCGATCTCCTGCGCCAGATCCTGCGTCTGGTGTTTTTGGGGCTTGGCCTTGTGCTGGCTCTGGATATTCTGGGGGCCAGCGCCGTCATTGGAACGGTTCTGGGGGCGGCAGGCATCGTCGGACTTGCGGTTGGCTTTGCGGTGCGTGACACCGTTGAAAACTATATTGCCAGTATCCTGCTCAGCCTGCGCCAACCGTTCCGGCCAAAGGATTATGTGGAGATTGACGGGCATCAAGGCCACGTCATCATGTTGACGTCACGTGCGACCGTGCTGCTCAGTCTGGACGGCAATCATATCCGCATTCCCAATGCCACCGTGTTCAAAAGCGTGATCACAAATTACACCCGCCACCCTGAACGCATGTTTGTGGTTGAACTGGGTATTGCACCCAATGGTGATTTGCAGAAAGCGGTTGATATCGGACATGACGTCCTGAAAGGTCTGGATTTCATTTTGACGAAACCCCAGCCTGAAGCCCGTATTGAAAAGCTTGGGGATTCGACCGTTCAGCTTCGCTATGCAGGCTGGGTGGATCAACGCGAAACCAGCATGCCACTGGCGCGCGGTCAGGCCATACGGCTGATCATGCGCGCCCTGGAAAATGCCGGATTTGAACTTCCTGAACCGGGCTATCGCGTCACGCTCACCGATGCAAAATCAGCGCCGCCTTCCAAACCGGCTCCGGCGGCCAAGAAAAAACTGCCCCCGGTTGAAGAGGCAGACATCTCTGCCGACGAAGGCATTGCGGAAATCGTCGAGGAAGAGCGCGCGCAATTGGGGGATCAGGATCTGCTGAAAGAGGATGCGCCCCAGGAAATGGGCTAACGGTTCACAACCATGATTTGGTGACAATTCAGAACTGGATTATGGCTTTAAACCCTTTGTTTCCTGCGCCGCCAAACCGTCCACCTGTCGAATTTCCATGATTGGCACTTTCTTCACCTGAACTCAAAAGCCAATCTTCTGCAGGCCTTTTTCCAACCGCCATTGTCGTCACCAGATTCATTTGAAGTTGGGCTGCAATCAAGAGATTCAACGGAAGAAGCGGCAACTGCGCGTTGGCCACAAAGCCCTTTCTCAAGATCGATGTTCAACACTACAAAGGTGCGAGGCGGGACCGGTGTTCCTGCTACAAGAAAATCTGAATTTGATGGTGACTTCGGCCTAGAGCCGACATTGGGATCGTCGTTTAGTTTCTGCGGTTGCAGCCCACTTTCCGGACGTTCGCCGCAAACCCGAATCCTTTACTTGATTGAACTAACAGGTCGATGGCGTAGTAGCCGTTTGTTATCTCGAGATAAAAGAACTGCGCCATCTGTTTTCCCGGCGGTCCCGAATGCTTACATTTAGTCAAACACAGCACACTAAGCGAGCCACTCACAATATTTTTGAAACGGAGAGAATTGATGATCAACGATGTTGCTCCATTGGGCGGTCAGACAATCGGCAAAGCTGCAAGTCGCGAAGATGCCTGGTGGCTTTGTAGCCGCTATGGCCTGAAGCCATTTCCTTTGAATGATGCTTCAGCGGTGAGTTTAGAGGACGCTGAGAATGGAGCGAAGGTGTGGACTGTTCCCTGCGAGCATACTCAATACCCATTTGATCGTGCTGCCTTTGAAAATCGGCGTCGTGATGACTTGGCTACATTAGAGAATGGCCTTCCAGCA
Organism: Alphaproteobacteria bacterium; assembly: GCA_024743215.1. Classification (GTDB taxonomy): domain Bacteria; phylum Pseudomonadota; class Alphaproteobacteria; order Rhizobiales. Next base: position 107,920 of record JANSWZ010000009.1, on the reverse strand, counting down.
TGGCCATTTGCTGAAGAAAATGGGATAGCATTCCAAACCTTCAAACAGCGGATCAAAAGAGGTTGGTCGAATGAAAGAGCAGCAACTGAAGGGGTGCGGGAATTGGCGCATAATCCGGATGATGAATGGGAAGTAATTGCGCTGGAAAACGGGCTATCTGTCCGCGCATATCGCAGCCGTGTTCAGGCTGGTTGCCCTGAAGCCCTCGCCGCAACAATGGGGCTAAGTTGGCGAAAGTGGTAAGATGCACACTTAGCGTACACACGCGGCCCAAGCCAGTCATTAACGAATTACTAGGATAGAAAGCCGGACTCCCCGAAAGCTGCCACTCACATGAACCATTCGACTGAGGTTTGAAATGCGGGCTAATCGATGCAAATGAATGCACCATAGTTTGCAAACTGAAAAAACTGAGGCCGCTTATACTTCTTCTGGACTATATGTATATGGAACCATTATTGCCTCCGAAGACACGCTGATTTCCTGATATCGATCCACTAGGCTTCAATGCATCCATCTGAACCTATTTCACCAACGCACATTTTCAGACAATACGATAGCTTCTTGGATATCTCCTGCAAGCGAAGCGATCTGATCATCAGTGTTATCAGCCAGTTCATCTACTCTTTGTGTGACGAGATCCCAATCCAGAAATCTCTCCACATTATCCTTTTTCAGAGGATAGTAAGTCTTGTCTGACGTGACCCAACTTTTCATGCCACTAAGGAATCTGAGAAAATTCCTATCCTCTTTCGTATATTTTTTAACCCAGGTTTTTGGAGAGCGTATACCTGCCAAATCGCGCCATCCGTATAGAAAACCAGCAAGGTTCGAATAATTGCCAATAGCGGCGCGCACGGATTCATTCTTTAAACGCGTTTTCAGAATTGTCTTTATCTTGGCAACCTCTTCGGCGGTCAAAGCTCTATCATTTGGCCTTTCTCGGTCACCAACAATGCCATGATCGAATAGCTCCTGTCGAAATAAATCACTCACAAGCCAGTTCATTGAAGGAGATTGATTAAAAATCGAGATAATGAGACCGTGAGCGACATCGGCATCATTCTCCCGGATAAGCCTGAGCAAGCGCTGGACACGAAATTGCGTCTCTGTAGCTGTATCTAACATGAGTCCTGGACGCTCATTATCTTCTTCAATCACACGGTCCATACTATCTGAAATCGCTATGGCCCACCCTTTGAGCTCTGTGATCTCCATCTCATTAAAAAGCCCGCCGTCGAGTCTATCCATTACATGAGAAAACCATGTTCCACCTACAGGCCGCCAATCTCCCGCTAGTTTTGACAACATGTTGGTAAGCTTCGGGACATCCTTGGCGGCGGCATTTCGAAGTTCGTCAAACTTCGCATCCGGCATTACAGTTTTGGGGATAGCAAAGGCAAAATATATTCGCGAGTGAAGTGGGCTTCCAATCCGTTTCAGGGCCATCATCTCGGTAATGCTGTTACCCAGTGACGATTGGAAAACATGAACCTCTTCACCAGCATCCTTGTCGCTATTATTGTAATGATTTTTTGCGTAATGCTCCAATCCGGAAACAAACTGTCCCACACGATAGATCGATTCTGTTGCCTCAAGATCTTCAGCAGGAAGTAGCTTTTTAAGTTCTTGCCCCGTCTGCCTGCGGCTTTCTCTATTCAGTCTTGCCGTGCTTGTAACCAACACTGTCCGAGTCGCTAAGTACTTTTCTATCCAGCGATAGAGCTTGGGCCGTTTAATTTTAATGAGCTGAATCCAGCACACATCGGGAAAATAGCAATCTTCTTTTATCGATGGGTAAGCAAACTTGATCGCATTGAATGCAAGCGCTACATCACGTGGCACTTCCATCATGCCGCCTTCCCTGTCAATCACATCGAGAAGTTTGGATTTAAGCTCTCCGCTTGCTTCCCTTGCATGTAACAATTCATAGAATCCCAGAAGTTTTTCCTTGAGCCTTCCGCGCAAATCAAAAGGTTCAGGCAAGGGAATGGCAAAAGATAGCTGGACCATCTTTTGCAAATATAAATCGCCATCTTTCACACCCAGCCCTTGTTCCAAGGCGTGCGTCAGAACATCACGATCATAACAAAGGCAATAGGCCACCTTTGGAAAATCCGCGACCGAGCGAACCAAGCGAATGACCTCAACGGTTTGCGCCGGTTCTAGGCGGTCTAGATCATCCATAAGGACCACAAAGCGGAATTTACTTTGGTTTAAGCGCTCGACAATTCTTCCTTTGAGCTCCGTTGTCGTCTCATCAGATCCCCATTCCGCAAGATAATTCGTTGCACCTTCAGCAACACTTCCTGCAACTCCAACTCCCGGAACGATATGCCCCGCGATTTTCAGGAGTGGAGAAACGCCCCGCCCAACCTTTACAGCATAGGATTTGAAAAGCTTTGCATTTTCCTTGAACTTAGTTTTGTCGGGGGCGTTTTTGTTTTTACTATCCTGCACTTCAGATTCAAGCGCGGCGGAAATTTGCGATAGCAACAGTACCGCTAGATCATTTTCATCTCCTTGAAGCCAAGGTGCGATGCTGATGACATGAATGTCCTTTTGATCACCCTGATCATTCAGCTCTGAATGGAGAAAATTGAGCAGCGAAGTTTTTCCTGATCCCCATTTTCCCTCAACACCGATAACCATTCCATCAGTCTGTGTTGCAGCAATGACGGATGGAGCAAGCTTTTGCGCTAGCTCGACAAAGCCATATTGGTCATCTTCTGGATCTGAAATCGCCCTGTCAGTATCGGGTACAATAAATTGGCCAGTGCCATCAGCTTTTTTAGGCATTTTATCCTCTGTCACTCAACAAACTCATCTATTGCGCGGTACGCTTTGAAGCCCACCGTCCAATATACGGGCCCCTGAAATGATGAACAGACAAGTTTTGGACAGCAGATTTGAACCTTGTCTATTCTCCGGACTTTCATGTAGCAAATTATTCGAATGTCAGCTTCCGAGGAGTCTGAGATGAAATCCAAAATGTCTTCAGATGTCCGCTCTCCGCCCATTGCACCAACAAAGCAAACAATCACTCCGCTGGCTGCGGAGCGTTCCCGTCGCCATCGATTTTCAAAGGCGGAGTTTCGTCAGCAACGGCAGGCACGCTGCGCAAAACAATGCCCAGCAAAGGTGGCACGGTCAGGAGTGTCAACAATGCAGACGTTGCCAAACCACCGACGACGACAGAGCCAAGGCCGCGATAGAGTTCTGAACCTTCGCCCGGGAACAGCACCAGCGGCAACATGCCAAAAACGCTGGTCAGTGTGCTCATGAAAATCGGGCGGATACGGTTTCTGGTGGCCTCAGTAATCGCCGCTTTCGGCGCCATGCCATCTTCCCGCAAATGATGCAGCGATTGGTGCACGATGAGAATGGCATTGTTGACCACAATCCCCACCAGAATGACAAACCCCAGCAAGGTCAGCATATCCAGCGGCTGGGTCTGGATGAGGTTCAATGCGGCCAGTCCGCCAACCCCGCCTGCTGCTGCCACCGGCACGGAAATCATGATGACCATTGGCAGAATGAAGCTTTCAAACAGCACAGCCATGACCAGGAAAACAATCAGCAGCGCAATCACCAGATTGATGGAGATCGCGTTCCAGGTTTGCGTCAACTGATCCGCCGTTCCCGACAGGGTGAAGCGCACACCGGGCGGCAGACCACCCTGTTCGAGCACGGCAACCACGTCGGTTTCCAGTATATTCAACGCTGTTTCCAACGGTAGTTCGTTGGAGGGGCGCACTTCCAGCGTGACGGTTCTGAGCCGTTCACGATGCCGGATTTCGGTTGGGCCCGCCGTCACTGTGACGCTGGCAAGCGCCTCAACCGGCACAATCTGCCCGGATTGTGTCACAACGGGAAAAGCACCAATATCCTGCGTTCGCTGAACGGCAGAATTGCTGTCATCGCCCTTCAGGGTCAGGTCAATTCGTTGCCCGCCAACCGTAATTTCGGCAATGCGTACGCCGTCATTATAGGCATCCACAGTGGTTGCCAGATTGGCAGCACCAACGCCCGCATCGGCCAGCCTCAGGCGGTCCGGTGTCAGCCGCACTTCCGGCGCACCCAATTCCAGTCCCGGTATGGGGCGGAACTGGTGCCCCTCGGAGCGCGGTAATCGGCCGGCAATGATGCCAGCGGCCTGCTGTGCAACGCCCAGAATATCTTCAAGATCAGGTCCCGAGACATTCAGTTCGATGGCACGCCCGCCACCAATGCCGCGACCAAACAAGGACGGCTGGGTGATGAAGCCGAATGTGCCGGGCTCGGAGAAGATGGGTCGCGACAGAACCGGGATCAGTTCGCCCACGCGCGTTCCGTCCTTGGCATCGGCCCCGACAAAGGAATTGCTGGGTGTTGCCACAAAAAAGAAGCTCTCAATGGCTGGCGGCCCTTTAAGATCATCCAGATCCTTGTTCCATATCGGTTCTGCAACATCTTCGATGCGCTTGGCGATGCTGGTCGTGGTTTCCAGATTGTAACCGGGCGGTGGAATGACAATTCCAAAGATCAAATTGCGATTGCCCTCGGGCAGATATTCCAGCTCCGGCAGATAATACCAGGCCGCAGAAATCGCGCTGCCACCAATCAGTGCGACCATGACAAGGCCAAGAATACGGCTGGCAATCGTGACTTTCACATAGGCCATGATGCCTCTGGAGAAGAACCCCGCCAGATGATCAATGATTGGCAGGCGGATTGGCTCCAGCTTGCCTTTACTGCCCAGAAGACGACTGGACAAAGCCGGAATGACGGTCACCGCCACAATCAGTGACAGCACCACAGAGACCGATATCGCGACCGCAATGTCGCGGAACAATTGCCCTGCTTCCAGTTCCATGACGAGAATGGGAATGAACACCATGACAGTGGTCAGGGCTGACACCAGAATGGCCCCCCAAACCTGCCGTGCGCCCTCATAGGCTGCCTGCCGGGATGAATAGCCCATCTGCCGGAACCGAAAAATGTTTTCCAACACCACAATTGCCGCATCCACCACCATGCCGACAGCAAAGGCAATGCCAGCCAGCGAGATGACGTTCAGCGTTCGGCCCATGGCGGCCATTGCCACAAAGGAGGCGACAACGGACACCGGAATGGCCAGAGAAATAACCAGAGTTGCGCGTGGTGAGCGCAAAAACAGCATCAGGATGAAGGCCGCCAGAATGCCGCCCACCCAGATGTTCTGTGTCACCAGATCAATGGCGCTGTTAATGTAAAGCGTTTCATCATAGACCTGATTGAGTTCAAGGCCTGCAGGCTGAATGTCACGTTCCTCAAGCGACAGCAGCGTTTGCCGCACGCCCTCCATGGTTTCAATGACATTCGCCCCGGCGTCCCGGACCGCATTGATGGCAATGGCAGGCTGGCCCTTGTAGCGGATACGTGCGCCGGGCTCCTTATAGTCGAACCTGACGGTGGCAACATCGCTGACCAGCACGCGGCCCAGACGCTCTGTGCCCAGATCTGTTTCGCTGCGCAGAACCACCGCATTGACAGATTCCAGCGTGTTCAACTCACCTTGCGCGCGCACAATATAGCGGCGCTTGCCTTCTTCAACATCGCCCGCGGAAACCGAGATGTTTTCCGACCGCATTTTTGCAATGACCTGCGGGATGGTTAGGCGAAAGCGCGCCAGCCGTTCCGGATTGATGACAACCTGCAACTCGCGGGAGACGCCACCAAAGACATTGACATTGGCAACACCTTCAACGCGTTCCAATTGCTCTTTGACGACATCTTCAATGAAATCGCCATATTCAGCGATTTCGCGCGTATTGCCCTCTGCCCGGGTCAGAATGAACCAGGCAATGGGACTGTCTTCCGCGCCAGAGGTATTCAGCGTTGGCTGGCCTGCTTCATCGGGATAGGAATCAACCCGGTCCAGCCGGTTTGAGACCAGCAACAAGGCGCGGTCCATATTGGTGCCGATGGCAAATTCCAGGGTGACTTCGGCGCGCCCTGTCTGGGACCGGGACAGCATGGTCTCCAGACCGTCAAGGCCACGCAAAACGTCTTCCTGCGGATTGACAATCTCGCGCTCGACTTCAGCAGGCGCAGCACCACCCCAGTCAGTGCCGATGATGATGATGGGCTTGCGCACATCCGGTGCAAGCTGGATGGGAATGGTGCTCAATGCCACCAGACCGAACAGCACAGCCATCAGCACCGCTGCGATAACAGCAATCGGGCGTTCAATGGCATATTTGATGATGTTCATGAGCTATCCGCCACTTTTCTCATTGGAGGATGTGTCGCCGGCTTCTGACTGCGCTGCTTTGGGCGCGGCCCCATCGGGTGCCTTTGTGGCATCCGGTGCAGCTCCACCGGGGGCACCACCACCAGGGGCACCACCGGGTGGTCCGGTCATGATATCTTGTCCGGGACGCAGCCTTTCATTGCCGCGCACGACAACCTGCTGACCTTCCTGAAGGCCGCTCAGCACTTCAAAACGGTCAGCGACGGCCGCACCAATCTGCACAGGGCGTGGTTGCGCTTTGCCCTCTTCCGCTATGTAAACAATCCAGCCGCCCCGCGCCTGCACCAAAGCATCCTTGGGGACTGTGAGCACCGACTTTTCTTCCGAAACAGGCACAAGAACCGTGACAGACTGTCCTTCCGCAAAGGGTGCGCCGCCATCGGCGGCGTCAGTTGCGGCAAAGGGTGCGATCAACCGCACAGGCCGGGTGCGGGTGGACACGGTCTCCCGTGGCAGAACGGCACGAACCTGGGCCTGGTATTCGCTGCCACCGGCCAATCTGACATTGACTTGGCGCCCTTGTGCCAGTCCTGCAACATAGGCAGCCGGCACATCGGCAACAATCTCCAGATGTGCGCCATCCAGAAGGGTTGCCACTGCGCTACCGGTGGTAATGTATTCACCCGGCTGCGCCTGACGTTCCAGAATCGTGCCGGAAAACGGCGCCGTTATTTCCGCATTTGCCAGATTGTAGCGGCTGCGCGCGATGCTCACATCGGCGCTTTTGATACGCGCTTGTGCCTGCGCGATCTGCCCCTGAGCCCGCTGCAATTGCTGTCCCAGATCATTAAATTGCCCCTGCGAGAAGGCGGGTGATGTTTTAAGACGCTCTATGCGCTCAAACGCCTGCTGCGCCAGAGCCAGATCGGCCTCGGCGACGGTCAAACCGGCTGAGGCTTCATTGCGCGCAGCTTCTGCCGCCCCCAATTCAATGCCCAGAAGCTCTGTGTCCAGCCGAACCAGCGGATCACCTTCATTGACACGGTCGCCCACCTGAACCGAGACCTCGACAATGAGGCCTGGAATGCGGCTGGCAACCACGCTGCTGGTTGGCGCCACGAACTCGCCCAAAACAGGTGCTGTTTCCGTAAAGGAACGCGTCTCGATGGTTTCCACGACCACGCCCGCAGGGCCACCCTGGGCACTGGCGCTCATAGGAAGACTTGTGATGAGGCAAGCGATCAGAATACCGCCTGCTGCCCGCAATGAGAGCCGGTCATTCAGTCCTGGCAGAAGATGCATGTAATTGTCTTTCAGTTAAACACGCTTTAAGAACGGCAATATATAGCGATTGCACTGGCCAGCAAGTACAAGCTGGGCGCAAAACGGTTTTAAAGCCCTTTCCTTGCAAATACTCGTTGTAGGGACAAGCCGCAATGAGCTGTTTTCAAAGCCCATTGCGAAAGTCTGGGTTTCACATCGGCAGTCGAGCGCCGACCGATAGGAGAATATCATGGAACTGATTGTGATTGCACTGATTATTGTAATCGGCGTTTATCTGATCTTCGCCTATAATGGTCTGGTCAAGGCCCGCCAAATGGCCAAGGAAGCCTGGAGCGGTATTGATGTACAGCTCAAGCGTCGGGCCAATCTGATCCCCAATCTGGTCGAAACAGTCAAGGGCTACGCGACCCATGAAATGGAGACCTTTTCCTGGGTCACTGAATTGCGTGCAAATGCGGGTGCCGTGGCTGATGATGATGTGGCGGGACGCGCCCAGAGCGAAAGCATGCTTGGCGATGCACTGGTCAAATTGATGGCTGTTGCCGAAGCCTATCCGGAATTGAAAGCCAATGAAAATTTTCAGGATTTGCAAAAACAACTGAGTGAAATTGAAGGTGAAATCCAGATGTCACGGCGCTATTACAATGGGGCAGCCCGTGCTTTGAATGTGAAAGTGGAGAGCTTTCCATCCAATCTGATTGCCAACAATTTCGGCTTCTCCCAGATGGATTATTTTGAAATTGAAAATGCCTCAGACAGAGCCGTGCCAGACGTCAAGTTCTGAGCACAGGGTGACGCGCCTCATAACAACCGGTTTTGCTGCGATTGCTCGCACCCTGCTGCCTGGTACCTACGCGCTTTTGCTGATTGTCTCACTTCTTGCCCTGCCACAGCAGGTGCAGGCAAGAGAAAGCGTTGTATCCTTCGACACCAAAATTTCTATTCCGAAAGGTGGTCGGCTCAGTGTTCGCGACAACATCACCGTGCGCGCGGAGCGCAAGCAGATCAGGCGCGGAATTTATCGCGACTTCAGCACCGTCCGGGAGGAAGCGGATGGCAGTCTGCAAAAGATCTCGTACAAATTTCGCGAAGTTACGCGCAATGGCGTGCCGGAAAAATTCAGAGTTGAGTATTTTCCGGGCAATGTGCGCCTGATCATCGGTGATGAGAATGTGCTTCTTCCCATTGGCGAACATGTGTATTCAATTCGCTACAGGGTAGACCGGCAGGTACAGTTTGGCGCGGACATGGATTTCCTGATCTGGAACGTCGCCGGTGACTTTGAAAACCTCCCCATTGATAGCGTCACAGCATCTATTCGTGTGCGCAAAAGAAGGAAATTGATCTCGGCAGACTTTTACGCTGGTGCCTTTGGCGATGAGAACAGCCAGTCAAACCACTATCTGTCAGAGGATAAAAACATCGCATTTTATGCGCGGCAGGACGTGCTTCCGCCAGGCGAGATTATCACTGTACGGGCCGAGTTTGAAAAAGGGGCCGTTCGTGAGCCGGATTTCAGACAACTGGTCTTGTGGTATTTGCGCGACCATCTGGAAATTGTCGGCTCTATCCTGATTCTGCTTTTGGTGAGCCTTTATTACATGGCGGTTTGGCTGCGTGTCGGGCGCGATCCGCCGGGCGGCGTGGTGGTACCTGACTGGACACCACCAGATGGCATCTCGCCTGCACTTGCCAATTATGTTCAAAATCGCGGTTTCGGAGGCAATCCGTTTCGCGCGCTTTCTTCCTCGCTCGTCAATCTGGCCGTGGGCGGCTTTCTGACCATTTCCGGCTTTGACAAAACGCCTTCAATCACGCGCACCGCGAAAACACAAGCCCCACAGAATCGCATGACACCGGCCACCGGCGAGGCCGCTTTGCTGTCCAGACTGGAACAGGGTGAAACCCTGCAATTCTCAAAAGCCAAGGGCAAGGCCATCAAGAGCATGGTGAGCAAATTTCGGGGTGCAATTGAGCGCGAGCATGGCCAGGTCTTTTTCCGGATCAATCGCGGCTATTGCATTGTCGGCGTCGCCCTGTCGGTGCTGGGCGTCATTGCGCTGCTGGTGCTGTCACAAGGCAGTCTTGTCAATCTCATTCCGCCGCTGATGGCCTCAATTATTTTTCTCATATTTGTCGGCGTGTTTTTGCTGCGCGTTATTCGGTCCTTGCAGGCTCATCGCCGCAGGTGGTGGCAGTTGATAATTTCGCTGATCCCACTGGCTGGCATACTTATGGGCGCAGTGAGCGTCGTGCCGTTGATCATTGACGGATTTCAGATCGACAATCCGCTGGTTCTTCTGGTGCTGAGTGCGGTGGTCGCTGTGAATGCGCTGTTCTTCAAACTGATGCAGGCCCCAACACCTCTGGGCCAGCAGGTGCTAACCAAGATTGAAGGGCTGAAAACCTATCTGCAACTGGCAGAGCAGGACCGATTGAACTTGCAAGGTGCGCCCAAAATGTCACCGCAGCATTTTGAAACCCTGCTGCCTTTCGCCATCGCCCTAGAGCTTGAAAAGCCGTGGTCCAGCGCATTTGATCGCTGGCTGGAAAGCGCCACTGTGGCTGAGGCCGCTTCCATGCGCTCCTCCAACTGGTACGGGCATCACGGGCGGGGCTTCAACCATTTAGGCCGTGATCTTGGACGGCTCTCGCGCACATTGGAGCAGGATATGCGGTCATCCATTCCTGCGCCCAAAAGCAGCAGGCGCAGCAGCGGCGGACGCAGTTCCGGCGGCTTCGCCGGCGGCGGCGGTGGCAGCTCCGGCGGGGGCGGCTGGTAACACTTTATCAACCAGCTTTCTCATCACGAAATTAACCCTGCGTGGGTAGGGTGCGCCCATGGAACATCGCACTCAAAAACACTCGGGCACAGACGCCCTGAACGCCACCTTCAGCGTGCCGGATATTCCCGGTTCTCACGCTGCCGGGCAAACCCGCTTTGGTCGGCGTTTTAGCCGACCGGTTCAGCCGCGCAAACCGTTTGACCCGCAGCCGATCAACCTGCAACGCATGGCACTGGTTCTGGCCATCATGCTGCTGGCCTTTGCCCTTGCCGGCTGTGGCAGCACGCGTAAATCCGGTGTGCCTTACCCCCATGCGCAGGTGACCTATTCCGACACGAAATGGTGCCTGCCACGGCGCCTTAAGAATGTCCTGCAGGATGTGGCTCATCAATTCGGCCCGGTGTCGGTGACTTCAACCAAACGCTGGTGGCTGGAAAATCTGCTCAAAGGTGGCGCCCGCAAATCGTGGCATCGCAAATGCAAGGCGGCTGATTTTGGCGTGCGCGCCAATCCGGAAGCCGTCGTCCGCTTCCTCAAAAGCCATCCCGGCGTTGGCGGCTATAAATACTATCGCGGCGGCCACTACCACATAGATGTGGGACCACGGCGCACCTGGTAGAGCAATGTGACAAAGGTCGGCGTAGATGCCGACCTTTTTTACGTCAGCCCGATTTCCCCGTTGCGACCAGCCACCGCATCCGCTAAACAGACTTCATATCCAAAGCACCCGTAGCTCAGCTGGATAGAGCGCTGCCCTCCGAAGGCAGAGGTCACAGGTTCGAATCCTGTCGGGTGCGCCATAACCTTTTCATTGGTTGAAATGTCTGCAAACGCCCTAAAAGGTACAGCGGTTACGGCGGTTCGAAAACCCCATTTCGATGATAGCAATAGAGCTTGGAACAACGAGTTTTAGCACCGTTCTTTTGTCCTCAAACCTCTCCGAAAGCCGTGGTTTCTAATGGTTTTACACCCCTCTCCCGACACATTGGTCGTCCGGTGGGTAGATCGTCTTGGTCGCAATTATACCGACGTTACTGGAACAATTCGTACATTCATGAACGATGGCATTGTCATCAAGACGATCATTAACAACATGACATTCGATGGATCTGCAAAGGGCCCCATCCTGCGAGCGGTGAGAGACGCACTGATAGCGCTCATGGCTGCCGACAGCAGAAGGGTAAAACAAGTTCAGCGCTTAGGTATAGCCAATGCGATCAACGATAAGACTAAAGACGCTGGACGAAAGCCACCATATGATCGGACGTCCTATGAAATGATCACCGTTATGATCGATCAGGGTCGTAGAGATAGCGTTATTGCACCTGAAGCAGGAGTAGCACGGCAAACTGCCATTCGGATAAAGGAGGATCGCTCAGATGCGGATGAAGTGTTAAAGCGGTGGGGAATGTAATCTTGGAATAGCGATTGAAACACGTGCTAAATATTTGTACGTTTTGCTTGTAGCTTTTCAAATTCTCCACCACTGATTATTGATCAGTGGCCAATGCCACCATTGTGAATCCGCGAAGAGGTATCCATGGCAAAAGGTATACTCGTCCATCGAGCAGATTCTAAATATGATGACTTCCCTGAAGAACGATACCAGTTCCCGAAGCGGTACTTGAATCGTGCACGGCAATATGTCGATGATTGGATCATCTACTATGAACCCCGTGGTGGCGGTGGGCGACTTGGCTATACTGGTATTGCCAAGATAAGATCCATTGCTCCTGACCCTGTAATTCCTGATATGTTCATCGCTGAGATAGAACCCAATACCTTTTTACCATTTGAGCAATTTGTATCATTTCGCAAAGATGATGGGTTCATGGAATCTGATCTACGAAAGCCAGATGGAAAGTTGAACGGTGGTCTAGTCCAATGGGCAATCAGACCCGTATCAGATAAGGATTTCGCGGCTATCGTGGGTACAGGATTTCCAGAAGAGACAGACTTGTTACCAAGAGCTGATCCGATTGATGAATATGTACCCCTTGATGGATTTTCAGATGTACCGGAACCATTTACCTATGATGATGAGCGAACACGGGTAGAGCAAACGATCAGCCGGATACCCAGAGACAGGGTATTTAGAAAACTTGTGTTGGAGGCTTATGATAGTCGTTGTGCAATCACCGGGTTAAAGCTCATCAATGGTGGTGGACGTGCTGAAGTGGAAGCTGCTCACATTAAGCCTGTACAGCATCATGGACCTGATACAATACGCAATGGACTTGCACTTTCTGGCACTGCTCACTGGATGTTTGACAGAGGTCTGATTGGTCTGGGTGATGATCTTGAGGTTCTGATTTCTCGTCAAACCAACGATCCTGATCAAATCAAGGCAATGATCAATCATACCGGTAAAGCCATACCGCCATCATCACCATCACACCGACCACACCCAAGATATCTAAAATGGCATCGGGATAATTGCTTCAAGCAATAGGCATTAAGACATGGGCCGGGTTGTAAACCAATGCGGTACGTCAATCTGACTAAGAAACGTAGAAATGAAACACCTGAACACCCTGTGTTCCGAGCTTCCAAATAGTGTTTCATATGTTATGATATGTGAAAGAATATTAGCCTTGGATTATTCCAGCAATACCCCTATATCCTCTTCATATGCACAACATTGCACAGTACAAAAAAAATCCGCTGGTGGGGGAACTGAACCAATTTTTGAATGGCTCAACCAAGCAATTTTGCATTGCCAACTTGTGCCTTTTTGCCCGAGGTTTGATGCTTCCTTCTGTTGTGACTGTAGAACAGTAATTTGTTCAGGGCTGCTTCCAATGTCCCACTCTGTACCTTCATAAAAATATCCACCACCAGTCGCGTAATATCGTCTATTTTCCCAACCAGAATAATTAACTTTCATATGCTTGGTGAACCCATCACAGCTTGCCGCAGCAGCGTATTGGTTTGGTAAAACAGTTACGCCATCAGGCCGTATTCGTTCTTGTGGCACCCATAGGTTGGAAGAATTCTGGAAGCAAATCATAGGGTTCTTTGTGAAAGCTTTTAATAAAAGATCACTGCTAGGTTTTCGTTCTTCACCAAATGCATAACCATTATAAGCGATCAACAATCCTACCACGATGCAAATTATTTTCTTCATTATGAATGCCTGCTTCCCAATATGACTGACCAAAATAGTATGTTAATCTAAGATGATCATTTTTCATAACACCCATAGAACATTGGATACCGGCATCTCATCAACGAGTATCGGCACATCTATTTATTGCTTTTGCATTGCCGTTCGCTCATGATAGAAACTTCTCATTTACTACGAAATTACACTACGATATCGAAATCTAATTTTTTTATAAAAATCTGATTTTATTATATAAAACTTTTATATGGGACCTCGGTCTAGCTCTGCCAACTTACTGTGAAAGTGATCGTTAAAATCATATCAAACCGCTATGTGTACAATCCTTCGCACTCGGTATGGACAGACCCTCGCAACCAAATAAAGCGATGGAAAATCGATCGCTACCAGTCTGGTTGACCTGCTCCCCAGATTGCACCCGTTTTTTAGCTAGCTCTGTTCCAGTTTTGGTCTTGTGACCGGGTTACAAATTCATAGGGTGCCAGCCCGTTGAGACTCGTTTGTGGTCTTTGAGTGTTGTAGTCAAGCTGGCATATGGGAGCAGAAAAATTCCCTCGATGATTCAACGTGCCTGAATGTTGTTCCAAAACCTTTGCGTTCAGGTGTCAAAGAAGGGATAAAATGTATCCCTGTCAGATATGCTCATTGCTGATTTGATGTAGTCTTTTGAGCTGCAGATGGCGTGAGTAGCGATGCGTGGCTATCCAATAGCCAAGACTGGAAGCGGCCGCCGTCAGCAGACATCGTGATCCACTGACGGCATTCACATCCTAATCAGCACATGGCGCTACCTCATGATCACGTGTCATTGCGGGGAATGCGCAATGTCTGACCGACCAGGATCAGGTCTGGATCGCTGATGATATCTTGGTTCGCCTGCAGGATGGGCTGGAAGTCATCGTTGCCGTATTCGCTTTGCGCAATTTTTGTCAAATTGTCTCCCGAAACCACCGTGTAGTTCCGGTATCCTGTATAACCGGGCAGAATTTTGGGCCCGAACAGAACCGGGATTGTGACCGCTGGGCCATCTTCATTCCCTGTGTCATCTGCCAGCCGCACGAACAGGCGACTGAGTTGAAAGGAATTGGTTTCAGGAATGGAGATGTGGCCCTGAAATTGTTTCAGCGCGAGCGAGCCAACGGTGGTAAAAGACGCATATTCGTCATGCCCTTCGCTCACATTGATGGTCAGCGTGCCCTCAAAGGCCACGGCAATCCCGGCTATCAATATGTTGCTTCCCACCAGATCGAAGGGTTGCGGTTGTTGAATAATGATATTTTGCGTACTCATCGAGACATCCTCTCATTGGAAGAGCCCCCCACAGCCTCGTCATATTAGCTCATTTCTGCGCAATTTCCGCCCTCTTTTGCACGCCACTGTGAGCCAATGTTTTTTTGACCTAAAAACAGATTAATTTGCACTCAGAACAATTGCTCAACAATCGATTTCCATTCCAATATTTTTGGCGCTCGATCACTGCATTCATCATCGCGTTGGCATACAATGGGCTGATTTGGTTCCCGCCAAGTAAGGGGCGCGTTTGCATTTGGAATTGAACTTCAGAGTCAAATTCACTTAGGGGATCTCGTCCGAAATCAACCTGCCTCAGGTTTGTAACGATCTCTTCGGTTTCGTGGATGGCAGGCTTGCCCCCTGATAGTGCTATGCTCGCAATACAGTCCCGAAGATCAGGCATGCGGACATCATCCAGACCTGCCATGTTCCGGATGACACGCCAGACATTCGGTGTGCCTGCATAATGGACTTGGCCATGATGGGTAGTGTAATTACTGGGAACCGACGCGGGGCAATCATGAGCAAAGCTAAAACAGCAGAATTTTACATTGACCGTCTGATATTTGATCCAAGATGGGTCGATATATCTCAGAAAATCTACAGCTATCTCCCAGTTCATTTGCGGGAACCTCAGTATTTTTCAGTTGAGAATGATACTTGGAAATTTGATCAGCTTGATGAAGCCGGAGAGCGTCTCAATGTCTATTTCAAGCCGATTAACCCAAAAGAGCCACGCATCAGAATGCTGGAAACTCCGAATGGAAAACGTGAAATTCTAGACCTTACAGCGATCACAAGCGTACCAAGAGTGGATATTGCCGTCACCGGGGACAAGTCTTACAGCAACGAAGTTCTCAATCGTCACGGAATTTCTGCGCCAAAAAGTGCTGCTGCAGCAAACAAGACACAGGCACTTGAGGTTTTCAAGAAGTTCAAATGCCCCATCGTGCTAAAGCCCCGTGGAGGTAGTTTATCAAAGGGCGTGACGACAAATATCACTTCGGAAGGCGAACTCATAGCGGCATATGACAGCGCTGAGGCTGAGCTCGGCCCATTTCGCTGCTTGATTGAGGAGTACATCCCGGGGGTCGATTTACGCGTATTGCTCGCTGGCGGAAAAGTTCGTGTTGCTTATTTACGCATATTCGCCAACGTAGTCGGCGACGGCGAACACTCGATTTCAAAGTTGGTAGACAACAAAAACAAATTCCGGAAAACACTACCAAATATGGTCAATGAAAGCTTGATCCCGAAAAATGAGCTGGCTAAAGAAATACTTAAACATCAGGGGATGGACCTTGAATCGGTCCCACCCAAAGGAAAGCTGGTGCTCCTTGGCATTCGGCCCAACTTATCAGATGGCGCTGATTTAGTACCGATCACCGAGCTGCTCCATCCTGGCGTCGTAGCATTATGCGAGTCGATTACTTCAGTTTTCGATGATCGAGGTTTTTGGGGGCTGGACTTGCTTTGCGAAGACTTTACCAAACCGCCAAGTGAAAAGCGTTCAGCGATTTGTGATATCAACTCACGCCCTACGGGTGGTGTTATGGTCCATACAACGCACGGACAGCATTATCCGTTTTTCAATGATTGTGTTCGTCAGGCAGCGAGCCTGGAGACCGACAGGGGATACTGGCCGGACAGCGAAAACTGGACATTGCGCATCCCAAATACGTTGAAATTGGACTCCAGCAAGCTCAATCTTAAAACGTCAGCTGCAACAAACGGTTGGAACACATTCGGCTTCAAGGGATCGCGCAAAGACTTGTTTGAAGTCATTTTTGAAATCAATGAAACGACGAACACAATGGGCTGTATTTCCTGTCACGCAAGTGATCAGGTGGCTGGCGGGATAAAAAATAGGAGTCTGAAACTCAGCACAGACACCTTCGCCCCCATTTGGCTAGATGAGGGCGACATTAACCAAGCCGTAGCCAAGTCGTTACATCCAGCGAGCGTTCTACTTGAGCACGGCATCGCCGCACTGCCGAAACAAAATGGCTATGAGTTGGCTAATGCCGGAAACAACACGCGTTATATAAAAAAGCTACATTCTCCTAAAAATTACCTTGCCCGCAGAGAACTTCTCAACACACGCGGTATTTCCATGACACCTTTGCGACCAATTTGGTCGATGAGCGACCTGGACGAGTTTCCTGAAACAATCAAGGGTCAGATTTACGGTTTTGATCCTGTATCCAAATTGTGGTTTCACCGATTCAACAGCCTGGAAGCTGCGAAGAAAATCGCAAACCGACTACAACCGTCAAACACCAGCCCACTCTACCTGTCGCCGTGGCACACACTCAAGCTCCTTAATGTTGTCTTTGGCTATGATAAGGTCCTGGCCGTTGCTTTACGTGCGATTGGCAAGCAACATAATATTGACAATGTCCCTTCAGAATTGAGGAAACTCGTCGAGAATGTGCGACTAGCAATCCCTGGTTTGAATTTTGGTCGGCTGGTCTTCCGATTGACCGATGGACCTGAAACCCAGGATAAACGCCATTGGTACTTACATGACACGAAAAATATTGCGCATAAGGACTTTGCAACGCCGGCAACAGGTATGCCTGTTAACATCCCAATGGTGATGGCAAAACTTATCCAAGAAAACGAAAAGAAATATTTCGTTTCAAAGGATGCCCTTGCTTTGGCCTGATTGGGGCACGGTCAGACCAAATCGCGCGGGAGTGTCCGTCGTCAGAGTTTTTGGAACCAATGGCAGCTTAAACCAAAAGAGAGAGTTTGGCTTATCTGGTTGATTTGATTATGCGGTGCCGGTTCCTTACCTTCCGCAAAAAGTTGTATACGTCACGATTTCCAATAAATCAGCAAGCTCAGAAACAGCTCTTTTTTGTGTTTATCATGTTGCCATAGGCAAGACCCAAATCCCCTGATCCATGACGATGCCACAGGCGGCATTCCAGTCAATTTGAGCTATGACACAGGCAGTTGCGTCTTCGCCGGATACGCCATCTGGCAACTGATAAATCTCGGTCGCAGGCGTGTTTCCAGGTGCAGCGTGTGATCCCTATTGGCCTGTCAATGGGCTTGTGCAGCGGCTCTCGGTGGCAACGACCCGTCTGCCCGTATCAGGTACAAAATTTCAATTCAGTGCAGACCGAATGGCTGACTTCATGGCCATCAAGAGATCGGGATTGTGCAAATTGCCTGTTGCCAGAACGAGCTTGGATGTTGGTGTCGGGTCGAATCCAAATGCAGCGGACACCCTGGACAGGCCGGGCTTGATAGAGGATTGCCCGACAAGGCCAATCGCCACACCAGCCTCAACTGCGGCGATCACCCCTGGCACGCTTTGGCTTGAGTAGACCACCCGATAGGGCCTGCCCCGCGCCTGCAATGATGCAATCGCTGCGTCGCGCCACCAACAAGCATGGTCAAACAAGGCAACAGGCAGTGGGTCGACCACGGAAAAATCAGTGTGATCCGATGCAACCCAGCATGTGGGATCTTCAACGAGCAGCTCTTCGCCCTGCGCCGGGTGCTCGACCTCATAGACGGCCATATCAAGACGACCTTTTTCCAGCGCACCAGGAAATTCGGGACTCAAGGCACAGGTGACCTCCAGTTCGACCTGCGGGTGAGCACGGGTAAAGGTGGCTATGATCTGCGCCAGTTTGGCGCGCCCGTGATCGTCCGGAATACCAAGCCTCAATTTCCCGCGCACGGCCTGTTGGGACAAGTCGCGAAGCGCGCCATCCAAACGGGCGATCACCTCGTCGGCGATCGGAAGCAGGTATCGCCCGGCTTCGGTCAATACGACACCGCGCCCGTGCCGCTCAAAGATGGGGCGTCCGATGATGGTTTCCAAACGCTTGATCTGAAGACTGGTGGCTGATTGGGAACGATGGATTTGGGCAGCACCATCGGTGACGCTGCCCGCTTTGGTGACCGCGATGAAGGTGCGCAAAAGCTCGCTGTCGAGGCACTCCATCTGTTTTTCCAATGGCAGCTATTTAAACTATTCGATTTATACATGTCATTCCTCGCTCTACCTTGCAAGTATTGAGGAGCCCACCATGCCCGACCAGACATCCATTAAAACGCGCACATATCGCCCCCATATCCTTGGAGTATTGGGCGCAGGAGCGCTGTTGGCGGTTGCGGCGATCTGGCCAACGCACATCGTTCCTGCCGTGAATTTTGTTGTCTGGGGTCTGGTCTTTGTCGCGCCAATTGTTGTGCCCGGCATCCTGGTCGCGGCATGGATCATTGCAAGCGGCGCAGATGCTCATATCTCCCGCGCCTTTGAAGGGCAAACCGCCCGGACGATTGTGGCTGCGTCGCTGATTGGCGCCATCACGCCCGTTTGCGGGGTGACGGTACTACCCTTGATGGCCGGCCTCTTGGCGGCGGGCATACCACTGGCTCCGATCATGGCTTTCTGGCTGTCATCTCCCGTCACCGATCCCGCCATGCTGGCCACAACCATCGCCACCCTGGGCCTGTCTTTTGCCGTGGGCAAGACAGTGGCAGCGTTTGGTCTGGGCCTGTTCGGTGGCGCTGTGACAGCTCTGTTTGCACGGCGGGCCTGGGCGCAAAATGCACTTCGCGACTCCGGGCTTGCCCACCAATTGAGCACGGCGCGCTGCGGTGCGGATTTGCCGTTCGACCCCTGGGTCTGGCGGACGCAGAGCCGATGGACCTCTTTTACCAATCAGGCCTGGGCCACAACCAGACTGATCCTCATCTGCCTGACCCCGGCGTTTGCTGCAGAATATGCGCTGAATGCAACGCTGACACCCGGATCGCTTGCCAGTTACGTGGGCCAGGACCAGTGGTGGGCAATCCCCGCTGCAGTCTTCGTCGGTGCACCCGCTTACATCGACGGCTATGCGGCACTGCCTCTGGCCAGAAGCCTGATTGAGAACGGCATGTCTTCAGGCGCGGCCATGGCATTCCTGGTATCCGGCGGTGTGGTCAGCGTCTGGGGCGCAATGGCCATTGCTCCGATCCTGAAGCTGAAACCGTTCCTTCTGTATCTGGGCCTTGCGGTCGTTGGATCTCTGGCAGCGGGATATCTTTTCGAATGGGTTGTTTGATCCTCTGCAAACGACCCTGCCGACTTTGGTGAAAGCCAGCTTTTGTCCGGCCTGAATGCAGAGGTCACTGGCTTGAATCCAGACCGGTGCACCATATTCTTCAAATGACTAATTATCTTCGAGCTTTTGAATTAGCGCAGTTTGCCCTATTCTCAACCGCCAGTAGAAACGCACAAATTTGCGAGCTCGATAATGGATCAGTTTGACGAGAATTTCTTCAAGAAAATTCCTGAGAAAGACGAAAGAGAGGCAGTAGATGCGCTGCTGATTTATTCTCTCGAGACCGTTACCCAAGGCGATCAGCAGTTTGAACACTATTTCTCGACAATGTGGGAAATTGCTGCTCAGTTGCTGGTCCATTGCGAAATTTGTACTTTTACAAATACAGGTGCAAAACTTCGAATATCTAGAGAAAAAATTCCACCACATCTTAAGAAATTACCCAGATCGGCCCGTCCTCTTATGGAAGATTGCGTGATCGTCGCACTGTCCCTCTCCAGCCACTATAGTTACTGTCTCTATGATCCAACAGACGTTTCGCAAACAGTTGAATGTGAACCAAATTTTGAATTTGCTCTTAAGAAACTTGGTTTGATTAGCAGTTCCAACAGGGCACATCCAAATTTTATTCCATTCTTCTTGAATGAATATGGTTTTGAATTTGACGAGGAAGACCCAAATCCCGCAATTCTGAAGATCGTGAGGAATATGGCCAAGACAACCTGGGAAAACGCTCCGCAGAAATTCAGGGATTACATCTTGGATCCCCAATCAACCACGTTGATGTATGATGGCGTATTGAGTTCTGGTTATTGGCGCTTTGGTCGTTGGCTTGACCCCGAAGAAATGCCAAGAAGAATTGATCTTTTTAATTGCGGGATTGACTGGATAATTGTTTCTGAAATTAAAAAGATGTTATCGAGACAAGAATTGGATGTTCTACAATGAATGTGACATCAACCGGTAAATTTGCCGAGAAACGGAACGATATCAGACTCCATTAGAAGGTTGATGTAAGCTGTTTCCTTATTGACGACACGCGCACCCAACCCTTGTTTCCGACAAAAGTCAGCGCGCTCAGGTCGGCCAATTGCTCCTTTGACGTGTCCCCTTCCTGCTTGTCGCTGCCGCTTACATTGGAAGCAAGTTCCGGCTTTGGGCCAATACGGGTGTGTCAAGTGACGTGCTCCCCTGAAAACTCCCCGATTATATTTAGTCTGTTTCTAATCTTTGGGGTTAGATGCTCAAGGGCTCACGATTTAGCGATGAGCAAACTGGAACAGTATTAGTGGATCGATAATCCTTCTCAGGAGTCAAATTGATACATCTATTAAATAGATGTTCCCACCATCATCCCCGCCGGTGCACCAAACTATGTGCACTTTGGGGTCAGGTCCTTGCAAACATTTTTGACTCCCAGCGGACCTGCTTTGTTCAATTGATATATAAAGAGCTTGAAGACAATCCGAAGGATCTCCGCTTCATTGGCGCTCGCCAAGTCCCTCTTGGCATTTGCGAGAATTTCCAGTTTTCTGATGTAAACGTGGCTGTTACATCCTAAAACTCAGATGCCTGCGCAGAACCGAATGGACGTGACAATCGCAAATTCCCTTGCCACCCTTTTACGCTATCTGGTGTCTATCGCAGTGGTTGCGGTTTTCATGTTTCCAATTTTTTGGTGGGCGCTGAGTTCAATCAAACCAATGTCTGTTTGGTTTAACCGTCATGATGTCATCTGGTTCGATTTTAGGCCGACCTTTGACAATTACCTGATCACGGTATTGGGGCAGTTTGGCGGGTTTGAAATATTTGACGGCCGGGCTTCCATTGCTTCTTCCACCATCGTTGCGGTGGCATCAACTATTCTGACAACGTCAATTGCACTATGGGCAGCCTATGCTCTATCTCGTTTGATAAATCGCGGCGTGCACAGACTGCAATATTGGCTTGTGACGCTGAGATGTCTGCCACCAATTGCCATCGTCATCCCGCTTGTATTGCTTTACCGCGATCTCGGCATTCTCAACACGCATTTCGGATTGATTGTCGCCCATACCGTTATCAATCTTCCCATTGCCATTTTACTGCTCAAGTCTTTCATTGATGATGTTCCGATTGAAATTGAGGACGCTGCCATGATTGATGGCGCGACCCGATTTCAATCTTTCAAACTGGTTCTGTTACCGATGATCAGAGGCGGCGTGGCAGCGACTGCATTGCTGTGTTTCATCTTTTCATGGACCGAGTTTTTACTCGCAATTTTTCTGACAAACTCAATCACAACGCTTCCGGTCAAGATGAGTATCCTGCCAGGCTGGGGCCTATCCGGATTCACCACTGCGCTCGGCACGTCTGCGCTCGTTCCGGCGTTTGTTGTCATTTTATTGATGCAGAAACATCTCGTTCGCGGCCTCACAATGGGGGCCGTCAAGAAATGAATTTCCATACAGTCGCGTCATCCGCCAGGTATTTTATGCCGACATTCGGCGCACAATCTCAAACCCGAGATCGGAAACAGGCTGCGGGGATTCTGTTCCCATAATCCTGGCGAGAATTGCATCGGCAGCCGTTCGTCCCAAAAGTTCGCGATCAACGCGAACCGTTGTGAGGGCTGGCTCCAGATCCTTGGCGAATTCCTGATCTCCAAAACCGACAATGGACAGATCGCCCGGCATCTTCAAGCCACGTGCATGAGCTTCAATCAGGAGCCCCTGGGCCAGGACATCTGAACTGCAGAACACCATTCCGGATTTCAGTCCCTGATTATCAATCAGATCCGCCAGTGCGGCACGCCCGGCCCCCATGCTGGCTGCACCGGGACAATCATGGGCAAACACAGATTGTCCTTCATTCTGCAAAAACCTGTTTGTGAATGAATCGCGTCGCAATTTTGCGCGCTCATCATTGGCGGTCACTGTCCCGGCGAACGCAAAACCAGCGTCAATTGCAAAATCCGCAACAGCGCGACCGGCATCGGCATGGGAAAAACCTACGCACATGTCGATGGGAGAGGCCGTGATGTCCCAGACTTCGACGATCGGGATCCCTGCCCCAAGCAGCATTCGCCGTGTCTGGGCTGAATGTTGAATACCGGTCAGGAGAACAGCATCCGGCTGCCTCGACAAATGGGCAGAGACAAAAACCTCTTCTTCCGTCAGATCAAATCCTGTCTCGGAAAGCAGTATCTGGTATCCGAATTCCCGCATGCGCTGGCTGAAGGTTTTCACCACAGACGAATAAACGATGTTGGTCAGCGAAGGAACAAGTGCAGATACAAGATGGCTTTGCTGCGATGCAAGGGCACCGGCCAGCGCATTGGGCACGAAGCCAGTTACCTTGATGGCATCCTCGATTTTCTTCAATGTCAGCGGCGAGACCTTCGAGGAATCGCTTAACGCGCGTGAGACTGTGACCTGAGAAACGCCTGCAATACGCCCGACGGTCGCCATCGTCACGCGACCACTCGTCTGGCCTCCCCTCGCGCCTCCTGTCTTCAAATTTCCCAAAGCCGCTTACCCAATGAATTAGAGATGATGTGTATAATATCCGGGCCGGGAAAACCAGACCGGTGTTATTCCGCCTCCCTGGCCTTGCTGCTGATAAAGGCAGAGCCAGCAATTGACCCCAGGATCAAAAACCAGAGCAACACCGCGATCCAGCTTTTCGTGAAAAAGATCGACAGATCGCCAAAGGATTCCAGACTTTTCACGAAATAGATTTCTGCAGACGGGCCGAGAATGAAGCCAATGATAAAGGGCGCGATCTCCAGCCTGATTTTCAGCGCCAGCCAGCCAAACAACCCGAAGATCAGAAGCGTCCAGACATCAAACATGATGCCATAATTGATCGTATAGGCGCCAATCACGCACATCATCAGAATGATGGGAAACAGGATGTGCTTTGGAATGGTAACGATCAGCGCGACATAGCGAATTGCGTAGAACATCATCACGAACATGACGATGTTGGCGATCAGCATCGCGAAAATCATTGCAGTCCATGTCTCTGGATTATTGCCGATAAACAGTGGCCCAACCTGAATCCCCTGCAAGGTGAAAGCGCCGATCAGCAAAGCAGTGGTCGAATCCCCGGGAATGCCGAGCGACAGAAGCGGCACGAGTGCACCGCCGGTTAGGCCGTTGTTCCCGGATTCCGAGGCAATGATGCCCGCAGGTTCACCCTTGCCAAAATTTTCAGGGTTTTTGGAGAAGGTTTTGGCGTTGGTGTAAGCCAGAATGGAGGCGGCAGAACCGCCAACACCGGGCAGAATCCCGACGAATGTTCCGATGCCCGATGACCGAATGACATTCAGGACCTGTCCTTTGAAGATGGAAAACGAGAACTTTGAGGACTTGCCGATCCTGACTTTATCGCGCGACAGGCCGGGCGGCATACCGGCCTCGGCCTGTTGCAAGATTGCACTCAGGCCGAAGATGCCGATGAGAACCGGCAGCAGCGAAAACCCACTGTCCAGCCAGTATTCCAGGCCCGAGGGAATGAGCCGGTGTTTGCCGTTTCCTCCGGAGGAAATGTCATAGGTTCCGATCAGACTGATGAAAATGCCAAGAAAGCCGGAGAAGATACCGATGAGCATGTTGGTGGAAAGCGCACCCATGACGCTGAGCGCGAACAGGATGATCAGGAATTTTTCCACATAGGAAAACCGGATCGCGAAATCTGCCAGTGCGGGCGCAAACAGATAGAGGGCGATCAGTGAAATGATGCCGCCAGCGAAGGATGCACAAATGCCAATTTTGAGCGCTTTTTCGCCCTCCCCTTTTTGGGTCATCGGATAGCCGTCAAAGGTGGTTGTGATCGAAGACGGCGTGCCGGGAATATTAAGAAGAATTGCGGGCACAAGCCCACCTGAAATTCCGCCGACATAAAGACCCAGCAACAGGGCCAGGCCATTTTCCAGACCAAGCGGATAGGTCAGCGGCAGGCACACTGCCACGGCCATGGTCGCGGTCATGCCGGGGATTGCCCCAAATATAACCCCTACGAATGTGCCGCCAACAATGAGCAGAAGGAATAGCGGCGTGATAAATTCGAAGAACGGCATCGGCACGCCTTTCAGGGTAATGTCAGGAAGAACACTTCAGTGAACAGCCACCAGATCAAAGACGGGACCAACACTGCAACCGTTGCCAGGACCAGCACCGAACGCGCCGTCCAAACATGCATGAACAGCAGACCGGCGAGGAAAACAAAGGGAATGGAACAGAATAAAAAGCCAAGGCCTGTGTTTGGCCAAAAGTCGCCCACTGGGACCATCAAAGAGAAATAGGCCAATGTCAGTGCCAGGGTTCCGAAAAATCGAAACTTGTCCATCTGTGTAAAAATTCGGCGCCAATGGCTACCCGATGTGGTGATCCGGCTGCGTTCCCTAACGACAATAGCAAGTCCCAGAACAGCCAGTACGCAGCCTATGATGATCGGAAACAGCAGGTGCGACGACTGAAAGTCTATGGTCACCTTGGTCAATTCACCCATTCGCGCCTCCATGCGACCGAGAGTGATAAACGCGGCCTGATCAGACCGCGTTTATCGTCGTGAGATTATGCATCAATTCGAAGTGATGTCTTTGATAACCTGCTCGTATGTGGAGCGTTTGGCCTGGAGATGTGCAAGCGCTTCGCCTGACGGCAGGAAATTTGGAATGAAGAAGGCTTCTTTCTGGCGTTTCTGTATGTCGCCAGCGGCGTAAATTTCAGTCAACGCCGTGTCAATCTGTTGAACGATCGCGTCATCCATACCCTGATTGTAGAGAATGAAGAATTCCTTGTCGAAAGTGAAGTTTTCACTGCCATTGAGAGGAACATTCGTTTCCGGGTCTGCAAATTTCAACATCTGATCACGTGTGGTGTTGCCCATGCCTTGCGCGGGTGCCTGAGCCAAGGTTGCCGGACGCGCTGTGATCCAGACAAACCGCATGGCCTTGCGATCATCATCCGGCA
This sequence comes from Alphaproteobacteria bacterium, assembly GCA_024743215.1. Lineage (GTDB taxonomy): Bacteria > Pseudomonadota > Alphaproteobacteria > Rhizobiales. The sequence continues at coordinate 82,190 of JANSWZ010000009.1, read as the reverse complement.
GTTGCGTGAACTGCTCATTGGCCTGAATGGAACCGTTTATCACATCAGCAAGATCGTCCCACATGGTCTGGTTCTTGTCTGACTGCGAGCCTGTATTGACAGCAACAATATTCGCTTCAGATCCCGGTGAAAGTACCTTCGCGGCGTTCTTCATCGCGGAGAACCCAATTTCGGAAACACCGCCGGGCTGGATTGCGACACGCACTTTTTCACCAGCTTTTGCTGCAGCAAAGATGTCATCCATGGACTGGTATTTTGAACTTTTTGGAACGAGATAGGCGTTGCCAGGATTGATCGCGACCGTTGGCCCAATCTTGTAACCTTCAAATGGATTTGCGTATCCCTGCACCCCATACAGATTACCAAGATAGGACTGATCGTGGAAAATCATCAGCGTTGTGCCGCGGCTATCGCGGTTGAGCGCTTTGAAGGCTTCGGTCGCGCCAACCGCATCCACCTTGACATTGATACCCAGCTTCTCGGCCAGAGCCTCGGCGACGATCGCCGAATTCTGATAGGTGTCGCCACCGGTCGATTTGGACCCAATCACGAGGCGCACATTGCGTGGCAATTCCTGCGCGACGGCAACATAGGATGATGCGGACAGCACCGTCGCAGCCGCGAAGGACAAAATTATTCTGCGTGTAAAAGTCATGGTATTCCTCCCGTTTGTGCCACACATTGGCAGCACCATTTGAAAAACAGCCCGAGACTCAGGTCACCCTATGAACTGTTTATGTATTCGCATTCATTCCATGACACGGTTCATAATTACATGTCAAGTTCATGTATATAAGGGAATAATACGAATATGACCGTGGTTGACAATATAATATGTATGCGCATACATAAATCTCAATCTGTTTAGGAGGGGCCATGCCAGACCACCCGACAAAGAAGGCTGCCGCAGAATTGCGCAGCGCGCGCTGGTTTGCGCCCGATGACCTCAGGTCATTCGGGCACCGATCACGGATGATGCAACTTGGCTATTCGGAAGCTGATTATCGCGACCGGCCAATCATTGGCATTTTGAATACGTGGTCCGAGCTCAACTCCTGTCACGGTCACTTTCCCGAACGGGTGGAAAATGTCCGACGCGGCGTCCTGCAAGCTGGCGGCCTTGCTGTCGAGATGCCTGCACTGTCAGTCGACGAGAGCTTCACAAAACCCACATCCATGCTTTATCGAAACATGCTGGCCATGGAGACCGAGGAGATGATCCGCTCCCACCCGCTTGATGGTGTGGTGCTGTTGGGTGGTTGCGACAAGACAACACCCGGCCTCGTCATGGGTGCAATTACGGCCGCTGTTCCTTTCATCTTCATGCCCGCCGGACCCATGTTGCGCGGTCACTATGCCGGACGCATCCTGGGTTCAGGATCTGACGTATGGAAATACTGGGATGAACGCCGTGCCGGTAACATCACCGATGAGGAATGGGTCGGCATTCAGGGCGGCATAGCGCGCTCGGTCGGCACCTGCATGACAATGGGCACAGCGTCAACGATGACTGCCATCAGCGATGCTATGGGACTGACTTTACCGGGGGCCTCGTCCATTCCGGCAGCCGATGCAGGCCATCAACGGATGGCGAGCGACAGCGGTCGCCGCATCGTTGATATGGTCTGGGAAGATCTCACACCTGACAAGATCATTAATGATGCATCGGTTCGCAATGCGGCTATTGTCGCCATGGCAACCGGCTGCTCTACAAATGCTGTGGTGCATCTGATTGCCATGGCACGCCGCGCCGGTGTGGAATTCACCTTGGATGATCTGGACGAGCTTGGCCGCGTCACGCCGCTGATCGCAAACATTCGCCCGTCGGGGAAAGACTATCTGATGGAGGATTTCTTCTATGCCGGCGGGCTGCGTGCTCTCATGAAGCAGATGGAAGAACGGCTTGATACGTCGGTGCTCACGGTGACGGGCAAAACCATGGGCGAAAATCTGGAAGGCGCGGTGGTCTATAATGATGATGTCATTCGTCCGCTGTCCAATCCGGTTTACGCCGAAGGTTCACTTGCCTTGCTGCGGGGCAATCTGTGTCCCGACGGAGCCGTCATCAAGCCTGCGGCCTGCGATCCAAAGTACCATGTGCATGAAGGGCCAGCCCTTGTTTTCGATAGCTACCCAGAGATGAAAGAAGCGATTGACGACGAAGATCTCGACGTTTCGCCTGATCACGTTCTGGTTCTGCGCAATGCTGGTCCGCTGGGTGGCCCGGGCTTTCCCGAATGGGGTATGCTGCCCATCCCCAAGGCGCTCATCAAACAGGGCCATAGGGATATGCTCCGCATTTCTGACGCGCGCATGTCTGGCACGTCCTATGGTGCATGTGTTCTGCATGTCGCGCCGGAGAGCTTTATCGGCGGGCCGTTGGCACTGCTCAAGACAGGCGACATTGTTCGGCTCGACTTGCCTAATCGTCGGCTCGACATGCTGGTGGATGAAGCTGAACTGGCGCAGCGAAAGGCAACATGGAAAGTACCAGCCCCGCGATTTGAACGCGGCTGGGGTTACATGTTCTCCAAACATGTGACCCAGGCTGACAAGGGCTGTGATTTCGATTTTCTCGAGCGCGGTTTCGGGGCAGCCGCTGGCGAACCGGATATACATTGATGGCACATGATCTCGACGAAGCCCTGACCGGAATTTCGGGCATTCTTGTCACGCCTTATGATGCTGATGGCAACATCGCACCACAAAGGCTCAAGCCAATCATCGACAGGGCGTTGGGGGCGGGCATGCATATTCCTGTCGTCAACGGAAATACCGGCGAATTCTACGCGCTGACGACTGATGAAGCCTGCACGATGGTAAGGTCCGTCGCAGAAATGATCAACGGGCAGGCACCGCTTCTCGCGGGCATCGGTCGTGGTATCCGCGATGCATGCCGCCTTGCAAGAGAATCAGCCGATGCAGGCGCTTCAGCGCTGATGATCCACCAACCACCTGACCCGTTCGTGGCGCCACGCGGCACTGTTGACTATCTCAAGGCAATTAGTGACGCGAGTGGCGGTCTGCCGATGATGCTGTATCTGCGGAACGACACGATTGGCATCGACGCTATCAAAGCCATGTGCGACCAGCCGGGTGTGAAAGGCGTCAAGTGGGCCACACCGAATCCGTTGAAATTGAGTGCAGCTATCTCCGCTTGCGATCCATCCATTGTTTGGGTTTGCGGACTTGCTGAGGTTTGGGCTCCACCGCTTTATGCGGTTGGTGCACGCGGTTTCACCTCCGGCCTGATCAATGTGTGGCCGGAACGTTCCATCGCAATTCACGGAGCGCTCGATGCCGGCAATTATGTCAAAGCCAATGAGCTCATCAAAGGCATGCGTGCGTTTGAGGACATACGTGCCGAAGAACTGAATGGCACCAATGTGACCGGCGTCAAAGCAGCTTTGCAGGCGCTCGGTCTTGATTGTGGACCTACACGTCCGCCCTCCGCCTGGCCGCTCACCGAAAAACAACATGCAACCATGCTGGAGTTTCTGAAACAGAGCGCCCTTATCTGATACCGCTACTGAAGCGCCGCCATCGGTCTGTGTCGCCCCCACTCCAGACAAGGGTGCGTTGGCCACACCCTTCTTGGCGGTCACCACCGCCCAGCCATCACTTGCTGTCAGAACAGGTTTTTGCCTGAATTGATTACGTTGTCGGGCCTTTGGCCGTTATGCGACGAAATTTGTCCGAAATGAGCGAGTGAGGCTGCACCGCATTTGGACTGAAACCAGATAGATGTATCGCATACACCGAATCAACAAGATGGGTGTCGTGATGAGTTTGCATTTGTACCGGCTTGCATATCTCCTGACTGTATTGCTGTGCATCATGGCTCTATCATTGAACGCACAGGCCAATGGTGGACTGCCAGATTGTGCCGAAGATAACCGCGTTGCGCAGACGGGTAATACGCTTTCAGAAGAAGCGGGCGATCAGCTGCGCCGACTGCATGCGGAATCCTTTCTTGACCGATCAGGGACAATCAATTCCGACACAATAGGCTCACAAGTCTTCGACGCTGCACCTTGCGGCGGCGCATATGCGGCGCCTCTCCCAACAGAAGCGCTGTGGCTTCGCTTTACCATCCATAACAATCATGAGCGCGCGAAAACCTGGACGGTCACTTTTGCAGAAGTCATTTTTGATGAGATTGTTTTGTTCGGGCAGCACACAGATGGTCTTGTTGCTGTCGCCCGGGATGGCAGAACCGTGCCACCTGCGCAAAGAGCCAACCATGCCCTCAAAACCGGATTGCCACTCAGCGTTGAGCCCGGCACCGAACGTGAGTTCTATCTGCGTATTAGTGGGACTCTGGAGCCGACCATTACCCCGGTGATCACGTCGTCGACCCTGTTTGCCGAATGGTCGGCTTTTGTGTTGATTTTGTCTGCTGCTTTCCTGGGGTACACGCTGACAATTGCCCTGTTCAGCATTGTGGTCTTTCGGCAGATAGAAGCCCGCTTCTACAAATTTTATACGCTCTATCTGGCGTGTCTTTTTGGTTTCTCGTTCATTTACGATGGCTGGTTCAGCCACTTCGTGGGTGTGACACTGCCTGTTTTCATGCTGTCGCCGATTTCTGAATTTCTGGCCGGGCTTGCAGTCTTTGCGAGCATTCAATATTGCCGCATCCTGTTGCGGGTTGGTGCTGGTCAACGCCGGCTGGAATTGCTGTTCGGCCTGCTATCTGTTGTCGCTGTGGTCACAACCAGCCTTGCCGTTCTCGACCCATGGACTTTATCTCTTCCATTGCATCTGATCTTCTTCATAAACCCCCTCATTCTGCTCGGCGTCTCTTTGATGAAGATCCGTGAAGGGTTGCCGCAGGCCAAACCCATAGCCTTGTCATTGTTCATTTTTTCCACTGGCTTGTTTTTTGCGGTCTATTTCCAGACTTTTCCGATGACCATCAGACAGGCTGGCTTCGCCTATGAGTTGATTTTGCTGCGCCCCATTGCATGGGGGTACTATCTCGCTGTTGCGGGGGAGACCATCTTCATGATGATCGCCATATCGACCATAGTGAATTCCATGCGCCTACAAAGCCAGACAGCCATAACGGATGCTGTGGCCTTGCGAAAAGATACAGCCGCGCTGGAGAGCGAACAGATCAAACTGCAGGAAATCACCAATGCCAGGATCGAAGCGCTGGAAGCGATCTTGATTGACAGTCCCGAAAACAATCTTCTGATGTCGGCGGAACAGCGTTTTCTGGATCGGGTCACCGAATCTGTTCTCGACCGTGTTGGTGATCCTGATTTCGGCGTTAAGGAACTGGCTGCCGCGCTGGCTATGAGCGAGAGAACATTGGGTCGCCGGCTGAAAAAGTCGCACGGCCTGAATTCCACGAATTTCATTCGTTCCGTTCGTCTGAATTACGCAAGAGACCTCATTCTGATGGGTCAAGACAGAACTGTCAGCGAAGTTGCCAAGGCCGCCGGGTTCTCCAACATCAGTCATTTCGCAAAAGTGTATCGGCAGAAATTTGAAGAAACACCAAGTGAAACAGCCAGGTCCGTGACGCCCGAGACATAAGGGTCATCAATGGATGATTTGTCCAAAGCTGTTCTGAGCCTACTCGTCCACCGGCGGGGCTTTGACGGGTAGATAAAAAATGGCTCCGTAAGAATCATCGTCGCCCGACCAGCAGACGAATTTCTGGAACACCCATTCCTGCCGCAATGCGCCCACGGGTGCCGCGTTTAACTCACAAATGTCCGGCAGGGTCTCATATTCATCATCCGGGCTAAACAGGCTGAAAGTGTCTCCCAATTCATCATCTGTTTGCCACGACAGGATTGATCGGGTGATTTTGGTCATCTCTGCAGCCCGGGTTTTTATATCAGCCAGCGCCACCATCATCTGCCAGGGGCGTGGGTCGTCATGGTCGGTTTTCCGCACCAAGAGCCCCTCAGCTGTCAGCCGAAACTCATGGTAATGCGGCCCCATTGCTTGAGGTTCAATATAGTTTGCGCCGCGCATTGTCAGGACATCGAAAACCTGACACCCGGATTCCACCAGTTCGGTTTCCTCCCAGGTTTTCTGGCTGGCATCAAAATCGTACTCATAGGCGGTTTCCCGGACCAGGCATTGTTGCTCGATCGCACCTGATGCAATGGACAGTTCGACCAACTCAATGCGCTTTTTGTATTCATAGTAGCTGGGCGGGCGCAGGGTGGTGGTTCTGATGACGAAGAATGTTTTTGCTGTGGTGCCAATGATCTGATCGGATGTCACAATGCCGGAACCAGGCGTTGCATGACTGCCAGACAGCATGGAAAATGATAGGGCAAAAATTGGATAAATCACGACGATCAATTTGCCGAACACTGCGCTGAGAACGGATTTTTGTGACATCATGTGAGCCTCCAGCTTAGTTTATTGGCCTGACAGACAGGACCATCAATTACCTCGGAATTCCCCCGCCAAACGGATGCGTTGACATCCAGGCTGTGTCATAGGTCGGCGCCACCCGAACAAGGCCGTTCTTGCGGCAGTGCTGTTTCCCAATCGGTACTTTCACTTTAACACGCTTGAACAGCAATCAACCTCCCCTATTTCGCCAGGTTGGGAGCTTTCAAACTATGTTTGCATTTTGAAACGCCTGCAAGAGTGCCCATATCTATACAGGCAAGGCTGCGGTGATCAGAGCCGTAACGAACATGCACCCAAGGACCTATTGAGACCATGAAAGCCTATCTCGTATTAATTGCAGCCATTGCATTTGCCATATCGCCGTTTCTGTCACCCGAGTTTGGTGGTTTTGACCCGGAGCGCTACCCCATCCCTCAAAATGACCCAGCCGTGCAGCCTGCCGGTTGGGCATTTGCCATTTGGGGTCTGATCTATCTCGCCCTGATCATACATGCCGGGCTTGGTGTTTTCAGACACAAGGATGATGCTGATTGGGATCATGGTCGCATTGCGCTGTTTATTTCGCTGGCAGTGGGGGCCATCTGGTTGCCGGTTGCCCTGCTTTCGCCCCTTTGGGCCACAGTTCTGATCTGGGTGATGCTGATCAGTGTGCTGATCTCCCTGTACCAGACACAATCTGCGCAACCCGCATGGTCAGCCAGTTGGCCTGTGGCGCTTTATGCCGGATGGCTTTCCGCTGCGTCCTTTGTGTCCATCGGCCTGCTTCTGGCAGGCTATGGACTAACATCGGAGGGAACAGCTGCCATTATTGCGCTGGTGCTGGCCGTGGCCTTTGCGGTGTATCATTTTCACAAGCTTGGGCACTGGAGCTACAGCGCTGCAGTTGCGTGGGGCTTTCTGGGAATCGCTGTTGCGAATGCAGGGACAAATACGCTTGTTGCGGTTCTGTCCGGTCTGGCCGTTGTCCTCATGCTTGCAATGATCGCATGGCAGCGCGTGTCTGGCCGACATGCAGCCTAGCAACGGTATTTTTCAGTTGGTCACTACGGTCCATTTCTGGCGCAAGCTGAGTAGCCGAATGTCTGTTCATATTAGTTGGTATGGTCAATCAGTATTGATTTAAAATACCCTCAACTATCTTAATCGCGTGATCGCCTTTTTTGCTGTTCCGCCATAAATCTGATGTCACTTGCTGGTGAAGCTGAACAGATTCCTGAGCCGATGTGACCGTGGCGACACCTACGCGCACATTCGCATATAATCCAAGTCGAAAAGGGCTTATCGCAACTTGCGTAAAATTCCCATTCCGCAGCATTTGAAAACTTGCGCCGGGCAGTGAATCTTCCACGACACCGATCTGCACGCCCATTGGCTGGTCGGTTAGCAACTTCAGCAAGTTTTCTACCTCTACAAATGCTGCTGCTTTGCGTTTCGAAAGTTCTGGTTCTTCAATGCCGCGTCTCCCCACCATTCCCAAATCCAGAAATTGTTCAAGTTCCGCCGCTGATACAAGGCTGATGATATTCGGGCGGCGTTTGTGATAGACTGTTTTGCGCCGTTCCAGCAGGTCTAGAATTTGGTCAATCTCAGCATTAAAGTTTTGTCTGTTGGATGCGGATTCCGGCACGCTTTCGGTCAATACGGCGCGCAAATATATATCAAAGTTTTTTGTTGTCAGTAAAAAGGCGATAGGGCCAAACAACACAGTAATTTGATCAGCATTTGCTTCCAGCTGACATACACGTTCGTAAAATGATACGGCAGATGAAATAAACTCTGAGCCCACACCAAAAAGCGACGCGATAGATATGCCCAGCAAGTCAGCTATTTTGCCCAAAGCATCGACCCGGATTGGCTGGCCAGCTTCATATCTGTAGATTGCAGAGCGCGAAAGCCCGGTTTTGCTTGCCACGTCTTCCGGTGACAGTCCCTTCGCAATTCGGTGCGCGCGTATCCGTTCGCCGGACTGCAATATCGATTCATACTGTGAAGTCATAAACCTTACCATTAGTCGATTAGTTGCGGCAGCTCATTTCACCGCAATGATTAAGTCAAATGTGTTCGCGCAAGCTAAGCCAAACTTGGAACTTTTCCCAGAAAAGAAATTGGAAGGGTTGGATGCCCTGAATTTTCAAAATCAAAATGGCATTTGATCTCCAAGAAGCCTTGTTGAAAATGAGCAAAAGAGCAGGATTGAATACTATTTCTGGCCAATAAAATGCTTAATATCAACACATTAGAAATCTGGCCGACAATTTTTTCCACGTCCGCAAGCTGTTTTCGCTAACAAATTTCAAACTTACGTAATGCTGCGCCACCTGCCAGAGGAGCGCTCAAGGTAGCGTAACTATGCTCCAAAATTCCAGATTTTGTTGGCCTATCCCAAAATTGGGATTATTCTTGACATATGGATTATTATTTAATTAGTCTACGAATAGGGACGAAATTATGATTGTTTAGAAGGGTCCCGGGCCGGCTAGCCGACTGTCTTTCGGTGTCAGAAATGAACGCATCGCGGGTGGTGTTTGAAGCAAGTTAGACGCGGCTGAAATTCGAGGCGCGAGCTATTGATGCATCTTCGACAAAACATTTAGTTAGGGCGAGTTTTGATTAAACTTTCTGGCGTAGAGAAAATTTTTGGAGACGGCGAAAATGCGGTCGTGGCCCTTGCACCAGTCGACGTTGAAATCGAGCAAGGTGCGTTCATCACGATTGTAGGGCCATCCGGATGCGGGAAATCCACACTACTGAGGTTGATTGCGGAACTCGATAGCGTATCGGGCGGTACGATTGAGCTTGGTACGACCAACAAAAAAAGACCTGTTGGTTTTGTGTTCCAAGATGCTGTTTTGCTGCCGTGGAAAACGGTTGCTGAGAACATTCGTTTTCCATTGGATACGTCAGGTGTGCCGCGGTCGATCAGCGATCCTAAAGTGGAGATACTGATTGATCTGATCAGTCTGAATGGATTTGAGAACGCATTGCCGAAACAGCTATCGGGCGGTATGCGGCAAAGAGCAGCCATTGCGCGCGCTTTGGCCGATGACCCTCCAATATTGTTGATGGATGAGCCGTTTTCTGCCGTTGACCTGATGACGCGGGAAACGCTGAACGATGAGTTGCTGAAAATCTGGCAACAAACGGGTAAAACAATATTGCTCGTCACCCATTCCATCGAAGAAGCCGCCTATTTGGGCACCCGCGTCATGGTGATGAGCGCGCGCCCAGGCCGTCTGCGGAAAACTTTCGATGTAGATATTCCCATGCCGCGCAGCGAAGACACCAAACGCGATCAGAAGTATCTCGATCTGGTGCATGAACTCAGAACAATGATGCGGGAGCAAGGCCATTGATCCCGAAAATTCGTGCAATTGGCGAATACGGCTTAGCACTGGCGCTGATGCTGCTGGCGTGGTGGTATGCCAGCGGGCCATTGGCAGTGCCACCCTATTTGTTGCCATCGCCACAATCGGTCGGCACAACGCTTTGGTCGATGCTGCAAGATGGCGAGTTGCTTCCCCATCTTTTATTCACTGTCCAAAATATACTAATCGGTCTGCTGGTTGGCACGCTGGTGGGCGTGGCACTCGCCTATCTTTTTTATAAAACTCCCAAACTTGCGGATGTTGTGGAGGGGCCTCTGGTCATTTTACAAACCGCTCCGAAAATTGCGCTGGCTCCGTTGGTTATTATTTGGTTCGGCTTGGGCGTGACCGCCAAAATCATTCTAATTTTCAGCCTCGTGTTTTTCCCGGTTTTTGCTGGTGGACTAGCCGGGTTTCGCAATATCGACAGCCGGATGCATGATCTGGCGCAATTACTTCAATTGCGCCGTTCCCAGCGGTTTTTCAGTATCGACTTACCAGCAGCTTTGCCTGGCATATTTGTCGGCGTAAAAATCGGCGCTGTGCAGGCTCTTGTGGGCGCCATTCTGGCTGAATGGATGTCGGGCAGTCTTGGCCTTGGTTATTTAATGACCTTCGCGGCGGCCACCTATAAAACGCCAATCCTGTTTGGCGCTGTTTTGCTCACATCATTGCTGGGAATTTTCCTTCACGCTCTGCTGAATGCTGTGGAAACCCTAATTTTGTCGTGGAATATTCCCGATGCTTGATGATTTGTGCCCCACAGCTTCCCTGCCATTTACCAATGGGCGGCCACCGCATTTACCGTGTGGACCTGGAGACATTGCAGACGACGTGCTTGTTCCCGGGGATCCCGACCGCGTTGCACTGCTCGCCGACATGCTTGAGAACGCAACCAACTTTGGCCGCAAACGCGAATTTGCCGTAGTAACTGGAGCTTACAATGGGCACAAGCTGTCCATCTGCTCAACGGGAATTGGTGGTCCATCTGCCGAAATCGCTTTGGTCGAGCTGGCCATGCTAGGTGCCAAGCGTGTTGTTCGTATTGGCGGCATGTCAGCTCTTGTGCCCCATATCCAAACAGGGTCTTTTCTGGCCGTTGAGAGCGCCATCGGCACGACTGGCGTTGGTGACATATATATGGGTATCGGCCAAACATCGCGCGCTGATACTGGTTTGACACACGCACTTTATCAAGCTGCAACCCGTCAGGGACTGCCGTCTTACACAGGCTGTGTTGCCACGACTGATAGTTACTATCTGGGCCAAGACCGTCCGGTTTTCAGCGAAAACCATAAGAGCTGCAACTATCTGGATCAATTCCGGAATAAGGGTGCTGTGGGCGTCGATATGGAAAGCCATGTCATTTTATCGGTCGCACCAAAGCTCGGCCTGCAAGCTGCCTGCTTGCTGGGTGTCCATGGAAATCGCGCGACCAATGATTGGTTGGTGGATTACGAGCCAACACAACGCAACCTGTTCTCTGTCGCCGGATCGGCGCTGATATCTACCCCGAATAGAAGTCTGTAACCAAGGAGAAACAACTATGTTTAACAAACTCAAAACCGTCTGGTTCGCTTGTGCGGTCGCGGCCCTGTCGTTTGCCGGGGCACAAGCCTTTGCCGTCGACAAAGTGATTTTTCAGATCGATGGTGGTGCGGTGCCGTTTTACTCACCGCTTTATGCCGGCGTTGAAAACGGATTTTTCGAAGAGCAAGACATTGAAGTTGAATTTATCTACGCTGGCGCGTCAGATATTTTGACCAATATTGCCGCTGGAAACGTACAATTTGGTTTTCCAAATGGTGATGCTGTGATCGCAGCAGTTGGCAGTGGCTTGCCGGTGAAAGTAGTTCATACGACATATCAGCGCGGCATTGGCGCGTTGCTTGCCAAGTCCCAATCGGGCATTGAAACATATGCCGATTTGAAGGGGAAAACAGTTGCGGTTACTTCATTGGGAAGCCCGAACTACCTTCAGCTGCAAGTGGGTTTAAAAAAGGCAGGTCTTGCACTTGAAGATGTTAAAGTTGAGATTGTCGCTGGCGGCGCGATTGTGCAGGCACTGCAAAGTGACACTGTTGACGCCATCATTTTTTCCGAGTTGAGAAAATATGCTCTGGAAGCCAATGGCTTCAATGTCAACATGATTTTGTCGAATGATTTCCTGCCCTCCTTCGGCAACGTGGTTGTTACCAGCGATACGATTCTGGACAGCAATCCGGACCTTGTTAAACGGCTCACAAATGCGGTTACCAAGTCTTATGAATGGGTAATTGATGGCAATGTGGATAACGCGCTGCAAATATCTTTCGACAAATACACCCCGACATGGGCCGACCAAGCCGAAATTTTGTCAACGGCCTTTAAGGACACGTTTGTAAAGTCAGTTTGGCAGAGTGATCTAACCCGCGAGAAGGGCTTGGGTTCAGCGAACTTCGACGCATGGCAGCAAAACATCGATATATTGGCGGAATATGGTGTGTTGGGCACAGCGCCAAAAGCAGCTGACTTCGTTGTTGATCCGTCTGCGATCGGTCAATAAGCCATGCTGATTCGAGCTGTAGTTGGCTTAGTTGGTTTTGTCGCATTATGGAGTGCGGCAATTCCTCTTTTTGGCGTACCAAACCATGTTTTGCCCAGCCCATGGCAAGTCGCTCAGCAACTCATTTTTTTGTTTGAGCGCGGTAACTTACTATCGCACATACAAGTGACATTGATGCAAATTGTATGGGGCTTTCTGATCGGTCTTGTTCTGGGTATCATCGCAGCGATAATATTTGCACGGATTCCCTTCTTAGAACGTGTGTCAACGCCTTTGATATTGTTGCTGCAAACTGCACCAAAAATCGCAATCGCGCCTTTGTTGTTGTTGTGGCTGGGCCTTGGTGCAGCGCCTAAGATTGTACTTGTTGCAATCGTCACGTTTTTCCCGGTTATGACAGCCATGTTGTCGGGCGTGAAATATATAAACAGATCATATATCGATTTGGCTAAGGTGCTGAAACTCAACCCTTGGCAGCGCTTTTGGCATATCGAATTTCCTGCAGCGATACCAACCGTATTCGCCGGTGCAACTGTTGCTACCACATTGGCGATGACGGCGGTTGTGATTGGTGAATTGATGGGGGCCAACAAGGGCATTGGGTTCTTACTGGCCACCGGCCAGGAAGATGCTGATACAGCAACTGTGATAGCCATGGTAATCTTGTTGTCTGTTATAGGCTGGGCATTTTACGCCGCGCTGGATTATATGCGCGCACGCATGGAAGCCAGATATTCATGATCAGCGCCCGAATCCGTCGGGCCTTTCTATGTGTCTAGGATTCTGTGGGATGTGGCGGCGCAAAAAGCGCAGCGCTGTCCAGCCTGGCCGTCGTTCTCATGCTTGCAATGATCGCATGGCAGCGTGTGTCTGGCCAATATACAGCTGGAACACATGTTGAATTCTGGCGCGATCAGACCTTGCCAAAACCGACCCATCATAAATAGACACAGTTTTGTGGATCAATCATTCGCTTCGCTAGTTGTGTGTATTCACCAGTAAGAGAACACGAATGCCAAAACTTTCACAAGCTAAAATCCTTATCACGTCCACCCATGGCTTCGAGCAGTCTGAGCTGGGAACGCCGCTGCATGCTCTGCGCGAACATGACGCCACGGTTGAAGTAGCTACACTGGATGGCAATTCCATTCAGGGATAGGACGACAAAACTGGGGCGACTCCGTGGAGGCCGATCTCAAGATCGCCAATGTTGTCGATAAGGAAGTTGCTATTTCCAATGGCATCATTACAAGCCGCGATCCCGATGACTTTGAGGCCTTCATTGCCAAAATCATCGAAGAAGTCAAAGAGGGCGAACACGAACACGACGCTGCTGAGTAACCCCGCAACAAAGCTCGGGGAAATGCTTTGATGCCCAGCCAGATCCGACTTTTATCAGTAAAATAGTGCAGAGGCGATTACAGCAGTCGCCTCTGCCGCCTGCTATGATACTTGTCGCAATTCGCTGCCACTTTTAACACAGCAACACCATCTGATTGTTTGACAAGACAGGCAGGATTATCCTTGGTTGCGATTCACTTCGCTACCTTTGATCGTCCGAATGACTTCCTCTGTGAACTTTATCAACCTTGCCTTTGGCAGAGCCGGCTCCCCAATCCCACTCTACACGAGTGCCATGTGGATAATCGCTCATGACAAGTCCTCGGAAATACTCACAGGTTTAAACGGCTGAACCTTCAGCTATGTTCCTTCGCTGCTGACCGCAATGTTCAGGCAATTTATTCAGGACTGTTTCGCCGTCCGGAACCGCGCAATGGCGCTGCGTTCAATGGCAGCCACTGTCAGGCGATCCAGCCCCAGGCGATTGCGGAGCATTTGCAGGAAGCGGAGTTCCTCGCGCTCCAACTGAACATCGGCGGCGGCAACTTCCACGGCCAAAGCATAGGCGGTATCGTAAAGGTAGCTGGGAAGGCTTTCGGCGATGATGGTCAGAACATCTGACAGGCCGTTTTCACCCTGGAGCTGTTCACCGCAGGAGGAGGCGGTCAGCAACAAAGCTTCTGGATCGTAATTGTGGAAGATCGGCAGGCCCTTGACCAGATCGCCAATGGTTTTCAACTCGGCATCCGTCATGTTGCTGTCGGCTGCCGACACGGTGACCATGGCGTAGATCAACGCTTCCTGGATTGCGATTGGTTCAGACATAAGGGCTTCTTTCCTGTCTTCGCGCCCCGCTCAAAACCGGATGACGCTATAATTCTTGCTGCTGTCGATTGACCGCTTGGCTGTTCGCGATACATATGGGCGCATAAATGGCGCAAAACAAATGACATGACCAGCTTTTTGCCATGAAATTCAGCCCGCTGGTCAACATCGTGAGAGATTTTACATGACTTCCCCGACGCTTGAGGCGATTCCAATGGACGAAACACTGGTTGCGGCGGCCCAGACTTCCAAAGCCTGGCCCTTTGAAGAAGCACGTAAAATCGTCAAGCGTCTGAATGGCAAGATGCCCGACAAGCCGGTGTTGTTTGAAACCGGTTATGGCCCGTCTGGCCTGCCGCATATTGGCACTTTTGGCGAAGTGGCGCGCACCAGCATGGTGCGCAATGCCTTACGTCTGTTGACGCAAGACAAGATTGCAACGCGCCTTCTGTCCTTCTCCGATGATATGGACGGGCTGCGCAAAGTGCCGGATAATGTTCCGAACAAGGAACAAATGACAGCCTATCTCGGCCAGCCCCTGTCCTCTGTACCTGACCCGTTTGGCAGCGAGCATGGCTCATTTGGTGCTGCCAATAATGCACGGCTGCGCGCGTTTCTGGATGGCTTCGGGTTTGACTATGAGTTTGCCAGTTCAACCGAGTATTACAAAAGCGGTGTGTTCGATGAAACGCTGTTGAAAATGCTGGCGGTCTATGATGACATCATGAACATCATTCTGCCGACCCTTGGGCCAGACCGGCGTGCGACTTACTCACCGTTCCTGCCAATTTGCAAGCGCACCGGTGTGGTGCTGCAAGTGCCTATGGAAGCACGCAATGTGGAAGCAGGTACGATTTCCTATCGCGATCCGGAAACCAATGAACTGGTGGAAACACCGGTTACCGGTGGCGCGGTGAAATGCCAGTGGAAAGCCGATTGGGCGATGCGCTGGGCAGCGCTTGATGTGAGCTATGAAATGGCAGGCAAGGATCTCATCGATTCCGTGCAGCTGTCCGGAAAAATCTGCCGGGCGCTTGGAAAACGGCCACCGGAAGGGTTCAATTATGAGCTGTTTCTGGATGAGAGCGGTCAGAAAATTTCCAAATCAAAGGGCAATGGTCTGACAATTGAAGACTGGCTGTCTTACGCGACGCCTGAAAGCCTGTCGCAATATATGTATGTCAAACCAAAGACAGCAAAACGACTGCATTTCGATATTATTCCCAAAACGGTGGATGAGTATTTTTCACATCTGGCTTCGTTTGACGGCCTGGAAGCTGACAAGCAGCTTTCCAGTCCGATCTGGCACATTCATATGGGCCGGGCACCGGACGTGGACATGCCAGTGTCATTTGCCATGCTGCTTAATCTGGTCAGTGCCTCAAACGCGTCTGACAAGGCTGTGCTGTGGGGATTCATTTCCCGCTACGCACCGGGCACCAGTGCGCAAAGCCATCCCAAGCTGGATCAGATGGTGGACTATGCGGTGCGGTATTTTGAGGATTTCGTGAAACCGGGCAAAGTGTTCCGCGCGGCCAGCGAGCAGGAGCGCGCTGCGCTGGCTGATCTGAAAGCCCGTTTTGATGCCCTGCCGCGTGATGCGGATGGCGAGACCATTCAGAACGAAGTTTACGCGGTCGGCAAAGCGCATGAATTTGAACCGCTGCGCGGTTGGTTCCAGGCGCTTTATCAGGTGCTGCTTGGACAGGATCAGGGGCCGCGTTTTGGCTCCTTCACAGCTCTGTACGGGCTGGATGAAACCTCACGGTTGATCGATGAAGCCCTCTCCGGGTCCCTCGTTACCAGCTAGGCCATCTTCCAGCTCTTCATCCGCATCAAGCGGGCGCAAAGGGCCAGTAATATCCGCGATTGGCAAATCCGGCGGTGGCGGCAGTTCAGTGCTGCTGCCCTGCCGGGTCAGTGCCTGATAATTCTGCCATCCACGCGGCGGCGCCTGATGAATGCCCAGTGATTGCTGCTCGGCTTGCTCCGCCAGATCCTTAAGTGTGTCGGATGCATCTGCCGCGACACGCGCCCAACCTTTGGACACCACCAGTTCTGCCAGATCGTCCCCGCGCAAGTTGCAGGATGTCTTCAAAGGCTGGTCTGATGGCTGCCAGGCGAATGCGCAATTCAGTGCTGTCAATCTGATATGACGCTGCAAGCTGCGCGTTATGAACCCGCCGCAGGGCCAGTCACCCTCATCGGCTTGGTCAGGCTGGCTGATTTTGCATGTCTCGTCTCGCGAGACGCCGACCACACCCGGCAATTCCAGCCGCCAGACACGCTTGAGATAACGCCCCTCAAATGTCGCCGTATCCACTACCCGAATGCGATAAAGATTGCGCTCACGCACCTCCGGCGCTGGTGGTTCAACACCGGGAATACGTTTCAACGGCGCGGTGATTTGCGGTGCCGGTGTCATGCCCCTTGGCGTTACATCTCGGCTCACACCGGGATTGAGGACCTGTTGCGCAAATCCGGCTTCACCAGCCATTGCCCACAGGAAAACGGCAGTCGCAGTTTTGATGAACAACGCTTTCAAGTCGTAATCCCGACAGAGTTTTAAAGTTGATCATGCCGTCTTCTGACTGATCGTCCAACGCAAGATGGCTTATTCTATGGCACCCGTAAATGCATCTGTAGATGCATTCGCGAATCGGCCATAGAACGTATCATTGCTGGCAGCCAAATCGCGCAACAACTCGTTGGGCAGGAATCTCTGGCCATGTTTTTCAGCCAGTTCATCACATAGATCAACGAAGGTCGCGACACCCATTGTGTCAATGAAAGACAAGGTTCCGCCAGTGAACGGGGCAAATCCAAAGCCGAGTATGGAACCCACATCTGCTTCACGAACATCGGTAATGACGCCCTCTTCAAAGCAGCGGGCCGCCTCCAGCGCCTGAATGATCAACAGCCGGTTTTTGACCTCCTGCCGGTCGATCTGATCAATCCGGTCCGGGCTTGTCAGTTGGGGCACAAGTTCGGACAGGCCCGGCCATAGCCGCTTGTTGCGTCCGTCATAATCATAAAAGCCCTTGCCGTTTTTGCGGCCAAAGCGCTCCTGCTCCACCACCATTTGCTGCAGCAGGTTCTCCTGCGCGGGATGAACCGCCTCAGCCCCCAGATCGGCCTTGGTGGCCTGCAGGATTTTCCAGGCAAGATCGACAGCCACTTCGTCTGTCAGGGCCAGCGGGCCAACGGGCATACCCGCCTGGAATGCGAGATTTTCAATCATGGCAGCCGGAATGCCTTCGGTCAGAAGCAAATGCGCTTCGAGCAGATAGGCCATTACAGACCGGTTGGCATAAAAGCCCCGCGCATCATTGACAACAATCGGCGTTTTCTTGATCAGGCGCACAAAATCAAACGCATGTGCCAGCGCTTGATCGCTGGTCTTCTGGCCCAAAATTATCTCGACCAGCATCATCCTGTCGACCGGCGAGAAGAAATGAATACCGATGAAATTCCCGGGGCTTACATGGTGTTGCGCCAATGAAGTGATTGGCAAGGTTGATGTGTTTGAAGCCAGTGTCACATTTGCCGGCAAAGCAGTGCCGATGCTGGCAATCACGTCTGCCTTGGTGGCACGATCTTCGAACACCGCTTCGATGACCAGATCGCACTTTGTCAAATCCGCATAATCGTCGCTTGGGGTAATGCGTGCCAAAACAGCTTCATGCTCTGCTGACGTCGCGTATCCGCGTTTCACAGCTTTTTCCATGAGCCCGTCCGAATGGGCTTTGCCTTTTTCTGCAGCGTCTCTGGTCCGGTCAAGTAACAGAACCCGCAATCCCGCCTTTGCGCTGACATAGGCGATTCCCGCGCCCATAAACCCGGCACCAACAATGCCAATGGTTTTAAGCTGCGCTGCCGCAATGTTCCCCGGTCGCCGCGCTCCCTTGTTCAGCGCCTGCATGGAGATAAACAGAGACCGCAGCATGTTGCTGGCTTCCGGCGTTTGCAGGACAGAGGCGAAATGACGGCTTTCAACGGCCAGAGCCTGATCCATGGGCAATTGCAGCCCCTCATAAACCGCCTTCATGATGCCGCGTGCACCGGGATAATTATCGTGGGTTTCCTTCCGGTACAGCGCATTGGCTGCGGGCCAGAGTTGGAAGCCCGCTTTGGAATAGATATTTGCCGCTCCCGAAGGCTTATAGCCCTTCTGGTCCCATGGTTTTTCGGCGGACAGGCCTTCTGCCAGCATTGTTTTTGCAGCGGGCACCAGGTCACCTGGCTGAGACACGAGATGATCCACCAACCCCATGGATTTGGCTTTTTTGCCTGTGAGGGTTTTGCCCTGAAGCAACATCTGCAGGCCCGATTGCGGGTCTGTCATGCGCATTACCCGCTGGGTGCCGCCAGCACCGGGGAAAATTCCAATCCGCACTTCGGGCAGCCCAATCTTCGCGTGTCCGTCATCCACCATGACCCGTCCATGAGCGGCCAGCGCCAGTTCGGTTCCGCCGCCAAGACAAGTTCCGTTGATGGCCACGACAAAGGGTTTGCCGCAGGTTTCCAGCTTGCGATAGAGCCGCGACAGGCTGGATGATTTTTCCAAAAGCTCTGCTGCACCGTCCTTAGCAGCATCCGGGCTTTCAGTCCGGTTCAGCGACTGGATCATGGTGATGTCTGCACCACCCGTGAAGGAACCCTGTTTGGCGGACGTAATGATGGCGCCCTTGATGGCGTCAGTCTGCACGATATGATCAATGATCGCATCCAGCTCTTCCATCACCGTCTGGGTGATGACATTCATGGAGCGATCCGGCATATTCCAAGTGATCAGCGCGCAGCCATCCGCGTCGATATCCATTTTGAAGCCAGTGTAAGAGCCAGCCATATCTACACCCGCTCAATGATGGTTGCGGTGCCCATTCCGGCACCGATACACAGGGTGACAATGGCGGTGGAGAGATCGCGCCGCTCCAGCTCATCCAGCACCGTGCCCAGGATCATGGCTCCGGTTGCACCCAATGGGTGGCCCATGGCAATGGCGCCGCCATTGACGTTGACTTTTTCAGGGTCAAGATCAAACGCCTGTTGATAGCGCAAGACCACGGAGGCGAAAGCTTCGTTGATTTCTATCAGGTCCAGATCATCAAAAGACAATCCGGTTCTGGAGAACAACTTGCGCGTGACATCGACCGGTCCGGTCAACATCAAAGCCGGTTCAGAGCCGATGCTGGCGCAGGCCCTGATGCGGGCGCGCGGCTTCAGCCCGGCACGCTCTCCTGCAGCTTTGGAGCCAAGCAGCACGGCAGCAGCACCATCGACAATCCCTGACGAATTGCCTGCATGATGCATGTGGTTGATGTGTTCAATCTCGGGATGCGCCTCAATGGCGACGGCGTCAAAGCCGCCCATTTCGCCCATCAGCGCAAAGGATGGCTGCAGGGCAGCCAGAGACTGCATATTGGTATCCGGTCGCATATGCTCGTCACGGTCGAGCAGAATATCACCATGCGGCGCATGGACCGGCACAATGGAGTTTGCAAAGCGGCCTTCCTGCCAGGCCTTGTCTGCTCGCTGCTGGCTTTGCACAGCATAGGTGTCCACATCATCCCGCGAAAACCCGTATTTTGTGGCGATCAGATCTGCAGAAACACCCTGCGGCATGAAATAGGATGGCACCGCTACGCTGGGATCGACCGGCCATGCACCGCCCGACGCGCCTATGCCAATGCGGCTCATGGATTCAACACCGCCAGCCACAACCAAGTCGTTCTGACCACTGGCAATCTGGGCAAAGGCAGTGTTTACCGCATCCAGACCTGATGCACAGAAACGATTGATCTGCATACCCGGCACGGATTGGTCAAAGCCCGCCGCAAACACGGCAGCGCGGGCGATGTTTCCACCAGCTTCGCCAATGGGGTCAACACAGCCCAGAATCACATCGTCGATCTGATCGGTTGCCAAATCGTGGCGCTGACGCAAAGCACGCAATGGCGTGGCCGCCAGTTCCACAGCCGTCACGGTGTGAAGCCCGCCATCGGGCTTGCCCCGTCCGCGTGGTGTGCGGACTGCGTCATAGATGAAGGCATCATTCATTGCACATATCCTTCAAAACGCCTCGGCGGGCAGCGCCATCATACTGTCTGCACCGCTGCGAATGCGCGTCAGATGGGTTTGGGTTTCCGGCAGGCAGCGCTCCATGAAATAGCGCCCCGTGGTCAATTTCGCCTCGAAGAAGGCCCGGTCGTTGCCGTCATCTGTCAGGCGCTCATGGCTGACCTTTGCCATCAGTGCCCACATGTAACCGATGGAGACCAGACCAAGCAGATGCATGTAATCGGTGGCAGCGGCGCCAGCATTGTCAGGTTCTGCGAGACTGTTCTCTATCAGCCAGACTGTTGCCGATTGCAGATCATCGACTGCCGTCCCCAGGGATTCGGCATAGATCGCCAAAGCATCATCCTCTTTCATATCAGTCAGAAACAAGGTCACTTCGGTCAAGAATGTCTTCAGGGCGCGCCCGCCGTCTTTTGGCAATTTGCGACCCACCAGGTCCAGCGCCTGAATGCCATTTGCGCCTTCATAGATCATGGCAACGCGCGCATCGCGCACAAATTGCTCGATACCCAATTCGGTGATGTAACCATGGCCGCCAAAGATCTGCTGCGCCTGCACCGCATTGGCAAACCCGACATCTGTGAACACGCCTTTGATTACAGGTGTCATAAGACCCAGATGATCATCAGCGGCCTGCCGAATGGCTGCATCTTCTGATTTGTGCAGCTCATCTGCTTTGAGCGCAGTCCACACCATCAAAGCGCGCGCGCCCTCATTAAAGGCCTTCATGTTCATCAGCATACGTCTGACATCGGGATGCACAATCAACGGATCCGGCTTTGCATCACGGTCCTTGGGCTTGCCCAGAGCGCGACCCTGCAGCCGATCCCTGGCGTAGCTGACCGCATTTTGATAGGCCACTTCAGAAATTCCCAGCCCCTGAATGCCGACAGACAGACGCGCTTCATTCATCATTACGAACATGGCGGGCAGTCCGCGATGTTCTTCACCGATCAGCCAGCCGGTCGCGCCCTCATAATTCATCGCACAGGTGGCATTGCCGTGAATGCCCATTTTCTGTTCCAGAGATCCGCATTGCAGCGCATTGCTCTGGCCGGGATTACCGTC
This sequence comes from Alphaproteobacteria bacterium, assembly GCA_024743215.1. GTDB lineage: Bacteria > Pseudomonadota > Alphaproteobacteria > Rhizobiales. The sequence goes on along the minus strand of JANSWZ010000009.1, from coordinate 60,581 downwards.
ATCATCAGGAATGAATTTTGGAACCACAAACAAGGACAGGCCTTTGACACCCTCCGGCGCGCCGTCGATACGGGCCAGCACCAGATGCACTATGTTTTCTGCAAGATCATGCTCGCCGGAGGAGATAAAAACCTTCTGACCGGTAATGCTGTAGGATCCATCTGCCTGTGGCTGTGCCTTTGTTTTCAAAAGGCCCAGATCTGTCCCGGCATGAGGCTCTGTCATATTCATGGTGCCGGTCCATTTACCTGACGCCAGCGGCGGCAGGTAAATCTGTCGCAATTCTTCCGAAGCATGCACCTTCAAAGCGGCATAAGCGCCTTGCGACAGAACCGGATACAGCCCCCAGGAGAAATTGGCTGCGTAGATATATTCCTGAATGATGCTGCTCAACGTGCCCGGCAGCCCCTGACCTCCATAGGTCGGATCAGCTGAGAGACCGGACCAGCCACCTTCCGCAAAGAGCCTGAACGCTTCCTTGAAACCCTCAGGCGTCGTGACGCTGCCATCATCATGGCGGTGGCAGCCCTCAAGATCCCCCATGCTGTTGAGCGGCTGCAGGGTCTGCTCGCAAAACCGAGCTGCCTCGCTCAAAATGGCTTCAAGCAGATCCGGCGTCACATCTGCAAATCCGACCAAAGTGTTGAAGCGTTCTATCTGGAACACGTCATTCAGCAGAAACAGAGTGTCTTTCAGTGGCGCTTGATAGGTTGGCATCTTTAACCCCTTCACAGATGAAGATGTCTCTCAATGCATATATGACGTTAACGTCAACTTTAAAAGGCAGGTTGTGCGCACGTCTTTTCACATTTGGCTGATGAAGACGATCCTCACGGGCGGATCGGTCAGCCGGTTGCTGTCTCTTTCTCGCGCAGCATACCGGCGACAACATCAACTGTGCGCTCAAGTTCCTCAATCGCTTGCTCGATGTCGCTGCGCTGGTCTTTCAGCACATCAACCTGTTCCTGAAACCGCTTCAACGCCACACGCAATTGTACAATCTGACCATCTTTCAAATCATACAAATCCAGCATTTCACGAATTTCCGTGAGCGAAAAACCGACCTTTTTGCCCATCAAGACAAGTTTGAGCCTGGCTCTGTCGCGCCGGCTGTAAATCCGTGTCGTACCATCACGTTTTGGGCTAACCAGACCGCGATCCTCGTAAAAACGGAGTGTGCGCAACGTGACCTGAAATTCACGCGCCAATTGTCCTATCGAGAAGGAATTTTCTGTGGTGTCTTCATCCTGTCCTGCGCGTTGCGCTCTGGATGAGACGGTTTCTGTACCTTTGTTCACAGCATCACTTTCAGCCAATTTGGATGACAATATGTATTTTCCGGTCGGCAAATTGATCAAGCAATAGCGTCAGGATCTATACTCTATTAGCTACCATTTTCTGTGCCATTCATGACACCAATACGTTGTCCCAACCAGAATAAAGCCTGTGTCGATTAAAGGAAGACACGTTCAGAGTCCATACTACAAATTGTATTCTTGTGATTAGCACTCTTTTAGCTATAGGTTTGAATTCCTGCGCCAGAACGCATTCAGCTGTGGTCCAGCGAACAGATAAGCTCACCGCCTGGAATTGGGCAAATGGCTGCTCGGGCCAGTCGATAAGCAATATCTTTCATTCAGTATTCCCGATGAAATTAACGACATGTTTACTATAATTGTTGACTTTTCGGTAATTGAAACTCTCATGAATCGCTCTGTTTGGCGGGCAATTCATGTGATCCGACGAGAAAGCGTGGAAGCAAGTGACCGTTTTACAGCGCAAAGCACCCTCAATATCCGGTCGTGTTGACAACAATCACGGTGACGAGTCCAGTGATGTTTTCAGCCGCGTCATAGAAGCCGCCCAACGCAATGGGATGAGCTTGGAAGCATGGCTTCAGGATGCCGTGCAGCAAAACGAGGTACAGGAAGACCATCTGTCGCCCGATGAGCTGACGTTGAAAAAGCTGTTGCAAACCCAGCGGCAAAGTCGCCAGGAGGCAGAACGCGCCGCTCAATTCGCTGAACAAGCATTACTGGATGATCCCGCAGACCAGGAACCGGACGCAGAAAGTCAGGCCCTGATCCACGCAATTGATGAGTTGAGCCAACAATTGGGCGCCCTGAAAACGTCCGATCAACCAAAACCTGCTGACAGATCACAGGTGCGCCCCGCAAGACAGAGCATCCTGGACAGGGTTGTCGAGCCAGCCGCACCAGATACATCTGATACGTCAGGCACACCAGAAACCGCCGTTCAGGAAGATGCCCAAACGGTCGAAGAGTTGCGGGCTCGCATTTTGGCACTGAAGGAACGCATTGTTCCTTCTGATGCCACCCCACATGAAACGCAACTCAGGCAGCCAGTTGCACGACCAATCGAGCGCAGCCCCGAATTGGCAGAAGAAGAATTCTATTCCGACGATGATCTGGAACAGGAGTTGGAACTTGCATTGCAACCGGCAGCGCCATCCGACGAGTTGGATGGCTTTGAAGATTATCAAGAAGATGATTTAGCCGAGAATGCAGACTTGGGATATCAGGAAGCCGATGAGCAGCCGAGCGATGCGGCACTTCAGGAAGCTGCCCTCAATGAAACCATGGAAGCCCATTTTGCTCAGTTGGGCGAAAAGATAAACACGCTCCTTGAGAAGGCGGACACTGAGACCAAATCTCAGAATGAAGAAATTCGCGAGCGACTGGACAGCAATCTGGCACTGCTGGAAAGCAAGATTTCCGAGTTGCCGACCCGAAATGATGTCGCAATTCTGCAGCCGATGGCCAAAATGCAGGTCAAGCTACAGGAAGACCAGACTCGACTGGACCGCAACTTCAAGAAGCTGGCGGATGACCACATCCGTCTGCAGAATACTGCCACGCAGCCAGAAACCGCGTCACAGATCCCCGCGCTGCAGGACCAGATCAGCAAACTGGAAGCATCGCTGAAATCGATGAAGCCTGCTTTGTCCAGAGATGTTGCAAGCCTGCTGGACCTGACGGTCCAGAAGTTGGAAAAATCAGCGCGCAGCAAGCCTGATGCTGTTACGAATACGGCACTTCAAACCCACCTTGCCCAATTGGAAAAGACGCTGAAGGATCTGCCGGCGGAAATTGCGCAACAGCAGCCCAATGCACAAAGCCTGATCAGCTTCCTGCCGCCTCGCGAAACGCTTGAATCCATCGAGCATACGGTGGGCCGACTTGAAGCCATCATGCTGGAACAACAGACCACGCTCAGCGAAATGGACATCGGCGATCAAACGCAGATGTTCAAAGAACGCTTTGACGGTTTGCTGTCGCGCCTCGACGACACAATGAAGCGGTTTGATTCCGCCTCGCTGCAGGCCGACCGTCGTGCCGACGAAAACCTTCAAGATCAAAAATCGCAGAACGCGTCATTTATCAAACAGCTCACGGCCCAGATTGAAAGTCTGGAACGCCGCATAGAGGAAACACCTAACGAGACCCGTGAGCAGGCCGCTGCTGCAGACGCTGCGCATCAGCAAATGCAAGACGACATGGCCCGGATTGAAGCCCAATTGTCCACTGTCATGGAGCAATTGGGTCAGCAACTGTCCAAACCAGACCCTGTCGCACCGGCTGGTCCTGATGCTTCGGTGATCACCAAAGCGGTTTCGGATGCCGTTGTTGTGCCGCTGAATGAAGCACTGAATCGTGTCGAGCGCGGCCTGGATGCGCGCAGCCGTCAAACGCTGGATGATCTGTCAGCTCTGGTGAAATCAACCGCCAAAAAACCAAATTCAGATGATGCGCTGCATAACCAGCTGAGTTCGGTTCCTGACACGCTGACGATTTTGCTGAACAAGATTCATGACCTGGAAAGCGGCGTGGATCGCCTGGAAGCCAGGCAGCAAAAACAGACACCAGCAGCAGGCAAGGAAGAAAGCCGCCGCCCAAGATTCCGCAAGGCTGCGCAGGCGAAAGCTGATGTTATTCCGCCAAAACCGACGGAGCCCAAGCGGACTGCGCCAACGCCCAAGACCGAAAAAGATGCTGATCTTGAAGTCGGCATGAATTACATTGCAGCGGCAAGACGTGCGACTAAAAAGGGCGGCCAGACTGCCACTCCTGTTGGCAAAGCCTCAGCAGTTGATAAAACGCCTGATGCCAAAAAGACTGCCAGCAAGACTCCTGTTGGTAAGACGGCCAGCAAAACGGCTTCCACAGACCCAAAATCCGTTGAGGGCGTCAAACAACGTGCCGAGAGTATTTTATCCCGGCAGCGTGAAGAGCTGAAACGTGAGCGCAATCCAGGTCGGCGGAAGAAAATTCTGGGCGTATGCCTGGGCCTGACACTGATTGTCGCCGCTGTCGCTCTGGCGCTGAAAACCTACCAGTCGCAGCAGGAACCAGACGACAATCTGGCGACTGGCAGCATTTCCAAGCCGATTGACGCTGGCAAAGACAGAAAACTGACGACCAACAGCGCGATGGCTACTCCAAAACCAAGCCCGACCGTTCAGAAACTGCCGGATCGCTTGCCAGGCGGTATCGACCGGATCAAGGCTCTGGGTGACAGCGTTTTTGCCGAAAGAAATGCAGTGACAAAAATTGCCACACCCGTGGCAAAGCCCAAAATCACCAGAAAAGCATCAACCACACCACTTGAGCGCACGTTTGTTGCGCCGGCGCCAGCGGTCAATATCGGCCCATTGCCGTTGCGTTACAAAGCGGTCATCGGCGATCCTGTCGCGCAGTTCGAAATCGGCAGCCGTTATGCCGATGGTTTCGGTACAACCCCCAACATGCCCAAAGCGGTTGAGTGGTACCGCCGTGCCGCTGATCAAGGTCTGGCACCGGCACAATATCGCCTCGGCAGCCTGCTGGAACATGGCCGGGGAACGACCAAGAATCTGACGGCAGCCGCTGACCTGTACAAAAAGGCTGCGGAAAAAGGGAACACCAAGGCCATGTATAATCTGGGCGTTCTTCATGCTCAGGGCATGCTGGGCGAACCAAATTTCACGGAAGCCTCAAAATGGTTCAGAATGGCTGCCAATGCCGGTGTGAAAGACAGTCAGTTCAATCTGGCCATCCTGCATGCCAGAGGCATGGGCGTTGCCACCGATCTTGAGAAAGCCTATTTCTGGTTTGCTGTTGCTGCCAAGGATGGTGATCCGGATGCAAAAGCGAAACGCGACGCGCTGGCACAGGATCTGCAGGCAGATATTGTTTCCAAACTTGATGGAACTGTTGCCAATTGGGGGCCGGACAGGCCTGCGAAGGCAGCCAACATGGTATCCATGCCGAATGAAGGCTGGATTGCCCTGAAGGTTCCCAAAGACGCCGAAGCGCAGCTTAAGAAGCATGCTGCCAAGATCAGCGACACCGGCGGGCCTATTGCCAGCAATCAAGGCGGGAATTTCCAGGCTCCACTGGGCGGGCTAAGCGACATTCCTCTGGCAAAGTTTGACGAATCTGCAATTTAATCGACACTGTGTTGCCTTCTGGACATTGACAGCGCGCGAAAGCAGGCGTTTATCAGGGCCTTGGTTTCAAAACTGATTTGTGTTTGAAACCAGATTTCACACCGGGATTGATTGTAGTTTGCGCTTATCAGCGCCCAGCCAAAAAGACAGACCTCCGTGCAGATTTACCTGCCCATAGCCGAACTACCGGTCAGCATTTTAATGCTGTTGGGCATGGGTGCTGCGGTGGGCTTTATTTCGGGGCTTTTTGGCGTTGGTGGCGGGTTCCTGCTGACGCCGCTGCTGATCTTCACAGGCATTCCGCCAGCAGTAGCCGTGGCCACTGTTACATCCCAGACGGTCGCTTCCTCTACATCCGGTGCCTTGTCCTATTGGCGACGTCAGGCAATTGATCTGAAACTGGCCGGCGTACTGATTTCTGGCGGTATTGTCGGCTCGGCGCTGGGCGTGTTTGTGTTTCGATTGTTGCGTGAAGTCGGACAACTGGACCTTATCATATCGATTTCCTATCTGACATTTCTGACATTGATCGGCGTATTGATGTTGCGCGAATCCATTCGCGCCATGCTGAAAAACCGTGACGGCAAACGGCCACCAGCCAGAATGCCGGGTCAGCACAGCTGGGTTCTTGGCCTGCCTTTGAAAATGAAGTTCCGGCGCTCCAAGCTGTATGTCAGTGTCCTTCCGGTTCTGGGCCTTGGAATCTCTATCGGCTTCATGGGATCGGTGCTTGGTATTGGCGGCGGATTTATTATGGTTCCCGCTCTGATCTACCTCTTGCGTGTGCCTACCGCGATGGTGATTGGCACATCACTGTTCTACATTCTTGTCACCATGTCGGTCGCCACCGTGCTGCATGCCAGCACCAACCAGACAGTGGATGTTGTGTTGGCGCTTTGCCTGATGATTGGCGGCGTGTTCGGAGCTCAATTTGGCGCGCAATTGGGCCAAAGGCTTCGGGGCGAACAAATCCGCGCCCTGCTCGGCCTTCTGGTGCTGGCCGTTGGCATGCGCTTTGCTGTCAATCTGGTGTTGAAGCCAGACGAGTTGTATTCCTTTTCCGTTCTGAAGCTGATGGTGGGGGGCTGATGGCACGTCTCATCGCAATTTGCATCATGCTGGTCGTGACGGCATCTGCTGCTTTTGCAGAACGGGTGGTGCTGGCTGTTTCATCTGAACGGGTTGCCATCAACTCGAATTTTTCCGGAACAGATATCACCCTTTTCGGAAGTATCGAGCGAGATGGCGGCGTTTATATGGGCGAAGAGGGTTACGATGTTGTGGCTGTTGTCAAAGGTCCGCCCGTGGATGTGGTCACACGAAAGAAAGAGCGCATTTTCGGGGTCTGGATCAACCGAAATTCACGAACATTTCTCAATGTTCCTTCCTTTTACGCCCTGTCTTCCAATCGTCCGCCGGACGATATTGCGCAATCCCAAGCCCTGCAGGCCAATCAAATCGGACTGGAGAACATCATTTTTCCAGTTGTAACCGACAGCATTGAAGCGCCTGCCAATTCAACCGAATTTGCGCTCGCCTACCGGCGGCTGAAGGCGGACAATGATCTGTTTTCCATGGATGTGGAAGGGATGGAGTTGCTAACGCCAACCCTGTTCAAAACCACCATTCGCATCCCCGGGCGCGTTTCAGTCGGCACTTACAGCATCGAGGTCTTTGTCTTTGATGAGGGCGCATTGGTGGCTCATGATGAACAGACATTGTGGATTTCCAAAGCCGGGCTGGAGCAATTGATTTATGATTTCAGCCGTGAAAGAGGCCTGTGGTTTGGCGTGTTTGCTGTGGTTCTGGCGATTTTTGTCGGCTGGTTCGGTGGCGTTGTGTTCAGACGAGAATAGACCGGAGCGCCCATCCCATGACAATCATGTCTGACGAGCCAATCAGCTCTGACCCATCTGATAAATCGCCACCAAAAGCCGCGTTTTGGCTGGGATATGCCGGGCTTATTCCCTTTGCTGCCTGCGCGTTGGCAATCTTGGTGTTTCGGCAAGACCTGCTTTTGCAGGAAACAGCAGGCAAGGCCCTGTTGGCCTATGGCGCGGTCATCCTGTCCTTTCTGGGTGGAGCCCATTGGGGGCGCGCCCTTTATGCGCCCAACACCCGTCTGCAAACTCGAGACTTTGTGCTCAGCGTGCTTCCTTCCATCTTCGGATGGAGTTGCCTGCTCTTGCCCATTATTTCTGCAGCCGTGCTGCTGCTCATACTGGGCTATATCTGGCAGGTTTATGTGGATCTGAATGCCATGCGGCAGAATATTCTGCCCAACTGGTTTGGTCGGCTCCGGGTACAATTGACAGCCGGTGCGACGCTGTTTCTTCTGATCGGTGGCGCGGCACTTCTCTAGCGTTCAGCCGCGTCTGTCAGGTCTGCAATGCGATGGGCTGACGGAGTAAATCTGACGATCCCCCAGCATGTGAATACAAATCGCATCAGGCTGTTCGAACAAGCTGGAAAAGGCATCATTGCAGATATTCAGCCCGCCTGTCAGTTCCCCAAAGGCTGGCAAGATGGCGCGTGTTCCGTCTTCAATGAAGCATGGCCGCCGGACGGATCGGGCACGTCCCCTGACTTTGCTGCAGGGATGCAGATGTCCGGCAATCTCTCCCTTTGCGCCTGCCATTGGCTCATGCCGAAAAATGATCGGGCCAATGGACAGCTCATCACATGCGCGGCCACCCAGAGCTTCCGGCGGATAGGGATCGTGATTTCCAGAGACCCAGACCCAGTCACGGCCCTGCTGCATAAGGTTGATCACGGCACATTCATCAGTGCCCAGACGGTTTGCGGCAGCCACATCATGGAAACTGTCTCCCAGCGCAATGATGCGGGCAGGCTGCAATGATTTGATCAGCCGCTCAAGACGTCCCAGCGTTGCCCGGCTGTCATAGGGCGGCAGAAATGTACCTTTGCGGGCAAAGCTGGAACCTTTTTCCAAATGCAGATCGGCGACGATCAGTGTCGCCTCATCCGGCCAGTAAAGAACGCCCTCAGGAAGCGCCACAAAGCTCTGGCCCATGAGTGTGAGACGCACTGAGCCGAGCGGCACCTCATCCTGAATTATCTCTGCCAGAGCCATATTAGTTGACCAACTTATAATCGCATTGCTTCTTCGATCAGATCATCCAAGGGGCTGACATTGCCTGCCACCTCCGCCAGTATCATTTCATCTGCACTGCCAAACACAGGCTCTTTGCCGATTTGCAGCATCACCGGAACCGCCAATGGCGAAATCCGATCCAACGACATGTGACGCAGATGATTCTTGACGCGTTTCAACATAGCGCCCAGGCGCTCAATGTCCAAAAGACCAGTTGACGCATCAACCCAGGCGGCTTGCAGCAAAATGTGATCAGGCTCGTGTTCGTTCAGCACATCATAGATCAGGTCCGATGACACGGTGACCTGCCGTCCGGACTTCTCCTTGCCCGGATGGCGTTTTTCAATCAGGCCGGAAATCAGAGCCGCATTGCGAAAGGTGCGCTTCATCATGAAGCTTTCACGCAGCCAGGCTTCCAGATCATCGCCCAGCATGTCTTCATCAAACAGGGCATCAAGGCTCAACTCACCACGGCGGATCATGGAGGACAGATCACGCAGGCACCACACACCCAGCGCATAATCCGTTGCGACAAAGCCCAACGGCCGCGCTTTCATGCGCTCCAGCCGCCGCGTCAGCAACATGCCAAGGGTCTGGTGTGCCAGACGTCCTTCAAACGGATAGGCAATGAGATAATGCTTGTCGGCGCGCGGAAAGGTTTCCAGCAGCAATTCGCGCTTGCCGGGCAGAACGGATCGGGCCTTCTGGATTTCCAGCCACTCGGCCACCTGATCGGGCAAAGAATTCCATGTCTTTGGGTCAGACAAGATGTTCCGCACGCCTTGTGCCAGATAAGTCGACAGAGGAAATTTACCCCCGGCAAAGCTTGGAATTTTGGGCGTGTCTGCCGCACTTTTGGTGACCAGCGCTTCGGTCTCGCGAATGCCCTCAAAACGCACAATCTGACCTGCGAACAAGAATGTATCGCCGGGCTCCAGCGTTTCCAGAAAATACTCTTCCACCTTGCCAAGCACACGGCCACCGCGCCCAACCCGGCCATTCTTGCGACTGGTCATGCGGACCAGCAAAGTGGGGTTTTCAATGATGGTACCGACATTGATGCGATATTGCTGCGCCAGACGCGGATGGGTGAGCCGCCATGTGCCATCCTCCGTCTTGCGGATTTTGGCGTATCGTTCATAGCTTTTCAGCGCATAGCCGCCGGTGGCGACAAATTCCATGACTTTGTCAAATGTGGCGCGCGGCAGATCTGCATAGGGTGCGGCTGTCTTTATCTCGGCAAACAAATCGTCGGCCTGGAACGGTGCTGCGCAGGCCATACCCAACACATGCTGGCACAGCACATCCAGCGCGCCATCATGCAAGCGCGGCGTATCCTGCGCGCCGATGTAATTGGCGTCCAGCGCCGCTTTGCATTCCAGCACTTCAAAGCGGTTGGCGGGTACCAGAATGCCCTTGGACGGCACATCCATGCGGTGGTTGGAGCGACCAATGCGCTGCGCCAGTCGGCTGGCTCCCTTGGGCGCGCCGACATGGATGACCAATTCCACATCACCCCAGTCAATGCCCAGATCCAGAGTGGAGGTCGCAACAATGGCACGCAAACTGCCCGTACCCATGGCGGCTTCCACCTTGCGGCGCTGCCCCACATCCAGTGAGCCGTGATGCATGGCAATGGGCAGCCCATCCTCATTGACGCGCCATAATTCCTGAAACAGCAATTCGGCCTGAAAGCGGGTGTTGACGAAGAGCAGCGTTGTCTTGTGCTCCTTGATCTGCCGGTAGATATTATCAATCGCATAGAGCGCTGTATGCCCGGCCCATGGCAGACGCTCTTCGGTCTCAAGAATGCTGATATCCGGCTTTGCACCGCCGGTGATTTCAATCAAACCGGCTTCGCTAACCTCGCCATGCTCACGGTTCTGCGGCACCAGCCAGGCCTGCAAATCCTGTGGATTGGCGACGGTCGCAGACAGGCCGATGGTCGTAATTTCTGGCGCGTGACGAAACAGCCGCGCCAGCCCCAGCGACAACAGATCACCGCGCTTGGATACTACCAGCGAATGCAACTCATCGAAGATGATGGTCTTGACCTGATTGAAAAACCGTTCTGCGTTTTTATCAGCCAGCAACAATGCAATCTGCTCCGGCGTGGTCAGTAAAATGTCCGGCGGCCGCTCCTTTTGCCGTTGCCGCTTATGAGCTGGCGTATCCCCGGTGCGGGTTTCCACCGTGACGGGCAAATCCATCTCCCGGATAGGCGCTTCCAGATTGCGGGCAATATCCACCGCCAGCGCTTTCAATGGCGAGATGTAAAGCGTGTGCGGTCCGAAAAACGCCATGCCCGGCTTTCGGCGTAAACCATCTTCCCGGTACAAATCAATCAGGCTTGGCAGAAAGCCCGCCAGCGTCTTACCGGCACCGGTCGGTGCAATCAGCAGGGTCGACTGCCCACTATGCGCCCGCGCCAAGAGATCAAGCTGATGCGCCCGAGGCTGCCAGCCGCGTTCGGCAAACCAGTCCTGGAAAATCTGCGGGAGGTCGGTCCCCTGTCCGGTAGTTTGGCTTTCGTCCACAGACCATCCGATTCCATTTGTGCAAGGTGTGCAGCATAGAAATCAAATGAGGGTTTGCGAAGTGCGTTTGTTGGGAGATGAGATGTGGTTTGGTTCTATGCGCCTCATCATGAGGCACATGACAGACCTGCAAAGCGAGTCTTGAGCCTGGTTGATGACCAATTCGGCGGACAGAACCGCATCCGCCCTGCGCAATTACCCCATCTGGGGGATATCTAAAGTTGAAGAAAGTGACAGATTGTCTGAACGGGGGTTTGCCAGTCAAAAAGTCGGATCGAGCTCATAAAGCTTCACATCCAACTTTCATATGAAAGGTAAACGAGAATGCGTATTCCATCTAAAATCCTCATGGTATTTGGCTTCATCATGATGACTTCTTCCATAGCCCATGCGTCTGGCATGACAGCTCCAGGCAATCCGGTTAAGCAGACACAGGCTGTATGCGGAGACCAGTGCGACACATCACTTATTCTAGTTGCCAAAAAGCTCTCGGTTTCGAAAACAATCCGAGTCGGGCCAAAAGGCAACCAAAAAAACATGACAAAGTCACAGCTGCGCAAACAAAATCCTGATGTCTATAGATTGTACCAGAAAACAGAAAAAGCGGCGATGGACTATCATGCCGGAGGTGGCGGTGCTGTGCCGTTATCCTGCTCGCTCAACCCTGGCTACATCCACTGCTCTGGCTTTGGCTGGTATTGTACGGTTTGGACCAATGGAAGCGGACACAGCACCTGCGGACGGCTTCCACCCTTTGTCCCAAAGCCTCAATAAGCGAGCAAAGATTTCGGCTCGGCCCTCATAACACCACTAGTTTCCACCAACCTCCTTGGGCGCAATCAGTAATATGGATTGCGCCTAAGACTGCCAGCCTCGCTTAGCAAACCTGTTCTGGAATAAGTGAGGGAAGTCAGCCAGGTGATCAAGTGAAACATCACGCCGCTCACGCCCTTCCCGTGCATTTCTGCACCAGCCTGCAATACAAGGTCTTAGGGCATCCACAGGCGCTCTTGTGGGAATTGGTTGCACCCGTAGATAGTTGCATTATATTGGGACCGCAACCTGAAGGAATTTTTGACATGAACACATACCTTGCTGCTTTCGCCGTTCCGATCAAGCAACGAGATATCCTGTGTCATGTCTGCATCTGTCATCCTTTCAAATCTGTGTTTTTCCACCTCTGACGGCAGCCCGCTTTTTGCCGGTCTTAATCAAAATTTTGTTGCGGAACGCACCGGTCTTGTCGGGCGCAATGGCGTGGGCAAGACCACATTATTGCGACTGATCGCAGGTCAGCTTCCGCCACATGACGGCCTGGTTCAAGTTGATGGAAAGCCGGGCTGGTTCAATCCCGATACAGATGTGCGCTCCACTGCAACAATATCCGATCTTTTTGGTGCGTCGCAGGCTTTAAGCCTGCTTGATAAGGCTGAAGCCGGGTTGGCGAGCGCAGAGGATCTCATCACTGCCGATTGGGGATTGCCTGCCCGCATTGATGCGGCGCTGCAACGCCATGGGCTTGATGTGAGCGTGCAAAGACCGCTTGCTTCCCTTTCAGGCGGCCAAAGAACGCGCGCACGGCTGGCGGCACTGATGTTTGCCGAACCTGACATCCTGCTGCTGGACGAACCCACCAATAATCTGGATCGCTCCGGGCGGCTTTCAGTGATCGAGCTTTTGAGACACTGGCGCGGCTGCGCCATCGTCGTCAGCCATGATCGCGAACTGCTAGCGGAGATGGATGCCATAGTGGACCTCACGCCCTTGGGCGCCACACGATATGGCGGCAATTACAGTGCCTATCGTGTGCAAAAGGATGTGGAGATTGAGGCTTTGTCTCATGCGGTTGAGGTTGCGGAAAGGCAGCGGGACGAGACGCTGCGCCGTGCGCGTAAAGCCACCGAACGGAAGGCACGCAAAGACAGTGCAGGCCATAAATCACGTGCGCGAAGGGATCAGCCAAAAATCATTCTGGACGCCGCCAAAGAGCGGTCGGAAACTTCGGGCGGCGCAAATGCCCGGCTGCGCGAAGCCCGATCCGAAGAGGCGGCACTCGCGGTCTCAGAGGCGCGGGCCAAAGTTAAGGTGTTGCAGCCCTTGTGCATGGACATTCCTTCAAGCCATCTGGCGTCCGGCAAACTCGTTTTGCAGTTTGATGCCGTGACGGGTGGCTGGGATGCTGCACACAAGGTGATTACAGACCTGTCCTTTTCGATTACAGGGCCAGAGCGCATGGCCATTACCGGCCCCAATGGCAGCGGAAAAACCACACTCCTGTCCCTGATCTCCGGTCAGATTGAGCCGCAAGCCGGATCGGTCCACATACATGTGCCCTTTGCGCTGCTGGATCAGCATGTGACATTGCTCAATTGTGAACTCTCGCTGCGGGACAATTTTCTGCAGTTGAATCCGGGGGCAAGCGAAAATCAATGTCGAGCCGCGTTGGCGCGCTTCAAGTTTCGGGCGGATGACGCGCTTCAAAAGGCCGGTCAGCTCAGCGGCGGCCAGAAACTGCGCGCCGGGTTGGCCTGTACTGTTGGCCGCACCGACCCGCCTGCGCTGCTCCTTCTCGACGAGCCAACGAACCATCTTGATCTGGAATCCATACTGGCCGTAGAGGCCGCACTGCTTGCCTATGATGGCGCGCTTGTGGTCGTCAGTCATGATGAGACGTTTCTGGACAGGTTGAAGCTGGACCGCCGGTTATCGCTGGGCGTGGTGTCCTGACCTAAAGATTTGGGCAGAGCTTACCATGCCCAAACGTCATGCCAAAACACAGAGTTTTCGAAGGCCTCTCGATGAATTAGACGATTGTAAAAAGAAAACCAAACTGGACGTCTGCGGCAATTTCGCCCACATTCAATAGTTGAGCTGTCGTACATAAACCAATCAATTATATTTGTATGTGGTGTTCAGAATTAAGATCAATTGAGATTTTCTGAATGGATTCGTTCGGGATTTGCTGGGTCTTGGATTTCGACTTGCCGCAAGATGCTGAAACTTGGGACTATGTGAACAGAACGGTGGATACCTAACGATGATAATCGCTGTTGACTAAAACGCAGTTGAATCGGGAAGTTCGAATCGAACACTGGAGATTGCAAATGAATGAATTCACACGTAGACACCAACAGTCGAGATCTTTTCTATGGATGCGAAGTATTAGGCCAGGATATCTGGTGAACTAAAGATCTGTGAGGCACTTAGATGTACAACCTGTGCGATGCAGAGAAAACTTCACGGAGCCAAAGTCGCAGACACTGTGCAAATGGCGATGTAAAATTTAGATACTTACGAATTGGCTTGGGGGATTTATGCCAAAAATTAGACGGATTTCGATCAAGAACTTTCGATCCATTTTTGAGCTTTCGATGGATGCAACAGATCTGACGGTGATCGTGGGGGACAACGACTGTGGCAAGTCAAACGTCTTAAGAGCGCTCAATCTTTTCTTCAACGACCAAACGAACCCAGACACAGAGTTCAACTTCTCTGACGACTACAACCGCTTTGCCGAGTCAAAAGCGAAGCGTGCTGCGGAGATTGAGGTTCAAGTCGATCTCGAGCTTCCCGAACCCTACCACGAAAAAAATGGGAACCTCATCAGATGGAGCAAACGATGGCGCGTCGATGGCCTCCAACAAGATGACAACTATTGGGGTATCCGGCTCGAACCACGTAAGCGTGGCAAAGGCAATAAAGAAACCATTGTGCAATTGGAGGGGCGTTCGCGCGTGCCTTCACTACTGTCGCGAATACACTTCGAATATGTGCCAGCCGTGCGTAGCGCAGATTTTTTCCGAACGCTTCGCGGCCGTATTTTCCAGGTCATCGCAAACACGTCTGAACGGGCTGTCAGGCAGAGCAGCGGCCAGCTAGAGGACGCCATTTCGGATGCAGTATCTGGTCTTATCGACGATATCGGCGCCGAACTCGAAGATGTGTCACGCCTCAGCCTGCCCAACGACCTGACCCCTTTATTTGAAAGTCTCGACTTTCTGGACGGTGAGAAGTTGATTTCGCTGGACAGTCGCGGAGATGGGATTAAGGCGCGCTACATCCCACTTATACTGAAGTTTATTGCCGAGCAAAGTCGTAAAGTGACGGGCATTGCTCCCACATTCATCTGGGCCTACGAGGAGCCTGAAAACAATCTTGAATTTCGGAGAGCACAGGCTCTAGCGGAGGCGTTTCATAAATTAGCCGAAGACGAGCTCTCCCAGGTTCTGCTGACAACACATTCTCCAGTTTTTTACAACATGCACAAAGACGACGGCGACAATGGACTCTGCAGTGCCTACCATCTCACCAAAGATGGCCCCAGCGCGGGAACTGAAGCAAGATCCGCAGCCGAGGCGAATGAATCGCTCGACGAGTCGATGGGTGCAATGGCAATCATCGCTCCACACATAAAGGCCGCACAATTAGCATTGGATGAGGCTTCGTCACAGACAGCGCATCTGAGGGAGAAGTTAGAGCAGTTCAACCAAGGAAACCTTCCTACACTTTTCGTCGAAGGCACTACTGACTATGCCGTTTTCAAGAAGCTGCTTGAACTATTCAGGCCCGAGCAGGCACAGCAGATCTTCCTTGCCGAACCGCCGCAACGAGCAGGTGCAAACTATGTTGCCAACATGCTCCGCTCTTGGGAGTTTAGAACAAAGCATCTTCAACTCGAAAAGCGTAGGAAAGCTGTCGGCATAGTAGACTGGGATGCGGAAGGCGATGGCGCTTGTCGACGCTTCGACAACGAGCGCGGGCAATGGAAATACGTCTCGCTGATCAAGCTCAAAGCACCGAGGCATTTGACGCAGGCGTTTAGGATTGGGATTACAATTCCGGTCGCCCTCGAGGAACTCTGGCCCCCAGAAATTTGGATCGAAGCCGACCAAAAGGGCTGGCTAGCGCCGCGCTCGAAGCAGGGGCTCATGAGCGAGTGTTTCCTGCAACGTCTTGCAGAAACGAACGAGCGTTTGAGTGACCTAATAGACGACGCCTGGAAACTGTATTTTGAAAAGCGCGTCAATGACGATCCAGCCACCGGCGCGAAGATGGACTGGGCAGCCTACATCACTTCGCTACCAAAGATGCAATTACAGCCAATTTCTGCGGACCACCTCACGGTACTCGATCAAGCTCTAGCTAGACTCGGCATTTCAACTTCGTAAATAACCCAGGTATCATTGGGAACAGTCAAGCAGCGGCAATGCATTAACATTCAACCCCACCCAAGGTGAATTGGACGACTGCAAAACGTTGCCGACCTTGGGGTGCACAGTCGGCGTTAGAGGGGAACGTTGCTGCAATCGTCCAAACTGGAATCAGCTGCTTTTCCGTTTTCGTTTTTGCTCCGGGTGCACTGTTGTGCCGAGTATATGGTCGCTGCGGCCAATGACATCCGAGCTGCGTCCGACGATCAAAGGGTCTTCGATTTTTACGACGCTATGATCCTTGTCCGGATAGGGAATTGAATTCAGAAAATGCCGGAGGCAGTTCAACCGGGCGCGCTTCTTGTCATCGGATTTGATGATGGTCCAGGGAGCATCTGCCGTGTCGGTGTAGAAGAACATCGCTTCCTTGGCTTCGGTGTAATCATCCCATTTATTGATGGAGAGCCGATCGATCGGCGACAATTTCCACTTCTTCAGCGGTTCCCTTTCACGAGCTTTGAACCGTCTGATCTGCTCTTCCTGCGTCACCGAAAACCAGTATTTGAAAAGCCTGATGCCACTGCGCACCATCATGCGTTCAAATTCGGGGGCCTGACGCATGAATTCCAGATATTCCATGGGCGTGCAGAACCCCATGACCCGCTCCACCCCTGCCCTGTTGTACCAGGACCGGTCGAACAGAACGATATCACCGGCTGCAGGCAGATGCCTGACATAGCGCTGAAAATACCACTGCGTACGCTCGCGGTCTGTTGGCTTGTCCAGCGCGATGACGCGTGCGCCCCTTGGGTTGAGATGTTCGGTAAAGCGCTTGATTGTGCCGCCTTTGCCGGCAGCATCACGCCCTTCAAACAGCAGCACTATTTTTTCGCCGGAATTGCGAACCCAATCCTGAACCTTTAACAGTTCAGCCTGTAGCTCAGCCTTCTGTTTTTCATAGAAGACGCGTCGCAATTTCCGCTTGTAAGGGTAGCGTCCTGTTTCAAATGGACTGCCTTCGGGCGCCCGACCATTTAAAACGGAATCTGCGTCTGATGCAGACTCCGCGTCTGAGTTGTTTATGGGTGCTTCGAGCACTACGCCGTCGGACATGTTGCCTCCTCCGTTTCAAACGTTTGATATAATCTGGCGCATTTGTTCGTCAGATGTGTTGATTGAAATCAAATGGGGAAAACATAACTGGTCGCTTCTGGCTATTGCCCGCCACCTTGATGGAACCGCCTGTGCGGCTGCGGAGTTGCTTAACGGATGGATAAACGCCGCGATCCAAGGTCCAATTGACCAGACGGGAAACTCCTTTTTGGTCTCACGAGCCCTGATGACTTGGGCTTGGGAGAGAGGCGTTCGACTTGGGCGCAAAGTGGCATATATGGGCTATGGCAACCGCCTTGCCGCTCATGCTGTCAGGAAAGTGGTCATCCATGTGTAAGATGGTCTGCAGAAGGATCTGAACCAAACATGCGTTTTGACGATTGGCTGCATCCAACACCCAAAGGGCTATATTGTCCGCCGGGTGATTTTTACATCGATCCCGTAAAGCCGGTTGCGCGCGCATTGATCACCCATGGCCACGCAGATCATGCCCGACCGGGTCACACATCTGTGCTGGCCAGCCAGCAGACGCTGGATATCATGGCTTTGCGCTATGGTGAGGGGCATGCCGAGCACACGCAGGACATTGCCTATGGCGTCCAGCAGACCATCGGTGATGTCAGCGTTTCGTTTCATCCGGCAGGACATGTTCTTGGATCGGCTCAAATTGCCGTCAATTACAAGGGCAAACGAATTGTGGCGTCAGGCGATTACAAGCGTGCTGATGATCCGACCTGCCTGTCGTTCGAGCCGGTGCCCTGTGATGTGTTCATCACCGAAGCCACCTTTGCCCTGCCGGTGTTTCGCCATCCCGATGACCGACAGGAAATCCAGAAACTGCTGACGTCAGTTGCCCAGTTTCCAGAGCGGGCGCATCTGGTTGGGGCCTATGCGCTGGGCAAGGCACAGCGGGTCATCGCGCTGTTACGGGAAGCAGGTTATGACGAGACGATCTTCATTCATGGGGCCATGCAGAAGCTCTGCGATTATTATCAGTCTCAGGGTGTTGATCTTGGACCGCTTGCGCCGGCGACACTGGAAAAAGGCAAGAAGGGGAACTTTGCCGGGGCGATTGTGGTGGGGCCACCCTCTGCCTTTGCCGATAAATGGGCGCGACGGTTCCCGGACCCGATTGCCGCCTTTGCCTCTGGCTGGATGCAGGTGCGGCAACGGGCCAAGCAGCGCGGTGTGGAATTGCCATTGATCCTGTCAGATCACTGCGACTGGGATGAATTGCTGGCCACCATTCGCGAAATTGACCCAGAGGAAGTCTGGATTACCCATGGCCGTGAAGATGCGCTGACCCGCTGGTGCGAACTGAACAATTATACCGCCCGGCCCCTGTCGCTGGTGGGTTATGAAGAGGAGGCTGAATAATGCGCGCCTTTTCGCACTTGCTGGACCGGTTGATCCTGACGCCTCAGCGCAACGGAAAACTGAGGCTGCTCAAGGATTATTTTACGACGACGCCCGATCCTGAGCGAGGCCTTGCACTGGCCGTGATCACAGGTCAACTGAACCTGCCCAGCGCCAAGCCAGCCATGTTGCGAGACCTGATCCAAAGCCGCATGGACCCGGTTCTGTTTGCCCTTTCCTATGATTATGTGGGTGATCTGGCGGAAACCATTTCGCTGGCATGGCCGGAAAAAGCGTCACCGGATCTGCCCAATTCAGACCTGCATCTCAGCGATATTGTCGAAACGCTTGTCAAGACGTCACGCCGGGAAACGCCTGCGCTGGTGGAGGCCTGGCTGGACCGGTCCGACAGTTCCGTGCGCTACGCTTTGCTGAAACTTTTGACCGGTGGCTTGCGCGTGGGCGTATCGGCGCGGCTGGCCAAAACAGCACTGGCCCAATTGGGCGAACATGATGTGGATGAGATTGAGGAAATCTGGCACGGGCTGGAGCCACCCTATGAAACCCTGTTCGCCTGGGTGGAGGGCACAGGCCCACGGCCGGAAAACGACAATCCGGCACCTTTTCGCCCGGCCATGCTGGCGCATCCGATACAGGATGATGATTTTACAAAGCTGGATGCGGGCGATTTCGGTGCTGAATTCAAGTGGGATGGGATCAGGGTGCAGGCCAGCGCCGGGCTTGCCCTGGACGGCACTTTGAAGCGTGCGCTTTATTCACGCACCGGAGAAGATATCGCGCGCGCCTTTCCAGACCTGATGGAAGCTCTGGACGCCGACATGACGATTGACGGCGAGTTGCTGGTTTTGATTGAAGGCCGGGTACAGCCTTTCAATGTACTGCAGCAGCGGCTCAACCGAAAAACCGTTTCCGCCAAGATGATGCGTGCATACCCTGCCCATATTCGCGCTTATGATCTGTTGGTTGAAAAGGGAACGGATTTGCGGGCCCAGCCGTTTTCAGAACGCCGCAAACGGCTGGAACAAGCTGTTGCCTCCCTTGCAACAAGCCGCATCGATATCTCACCTTTGGTGAATTTTGACACTTGGGACGCGGTTGCAGCAGCGCGCCAAACCCCAGCAGATCACGGAGCCGGTGTTGACGCCGATGCTGTTGAAGGCCTGATGCTGAAACGCTGGGACAGCGCCTATGTGCCGGGCCGCCCCAAGGGACCGTGGTTCAAATGGAAGCGTGATCCACTCAGCGTGGATGCGGTTTTAATGTATGCCCAGCGCGGCCATGGCAAACGCTCCTCCTTCTATTCCGACTACACATTCGGGGTCTGGCGCGATGAAGAGCTTGTGCCTGTTGGCAAAGCCTATTTCGGCTTTACCGATGATGAGTTGAAAGAGATCGATCGCTTTGTGCGCAACAATACGATCAACCGGTTTGGTCCTGTGCGTGAGGTGACCCACAGCCAGGAAGTGGGCCTGGTGCTTGAGGTGGCGTTTGAAGGGTTGAACCGGTCCACACGTCATAAATCAGGCGTCGCCATGCGGTTTCCACGCATTGCACGACTGCGTTGGGACAAGCCCCCGGCCGAGGCCGATCGGTTAGAAAGTCTGGAAGCGCTTTTGCCGCGCGAAGACCGTGTTTAGGACCATCCGAGAATTTGTGCTGAAAAATGCTCTATTTGCGGTTATGTAGGGTGTAACTTGACACCAATTGTAATTTTCCCGAAAGAAACCCTATGGAAGACGCCTCACAAGTCGCAATGTCACTCCTGTCAGATGTTCCACCCTTTTTGTTGAATGTTGCACAGGCCTGTCTGTTTTTGCTTCTCGGATTCTGGGTCGCCAGAATCGTGCGGAAGGTCATTCGCAGCCGTGTCATGGCAAGCGAGCGGATTGATAACACGCTGGGTGTCTTCATATCCTCCATTGCCTATTATCTGATACTGGTCTTTGTCTTTATTGCCGTTTT
This sequence comes from Alphaproteobacteria bacterium, assembly GCA_024743215.1. Classification (GTDB taxonomy): domain Bacteria; phylum Pseudomonadota; class Alphaproteobacteria; order Rhizobiales. Next base: position 39,878 of record JANSWZ010000009.1, on the reverse strand, counting down.
GCAACTCTTTGGGTTTGAGGCAACCAGTCTTATTGCGGTTCTGGGTGCGACGACCCTGGCCATCGGCCTTGCGCTGCAGGGTACCTTGTCCCATGTGGCAGCGGGTGTGATGCTGGTTTTATTCAGGCCATACAAACTGACTGAATTTGTATCCATCGGCGGTGAAAGCGGCACAGTGGAGGAAATCAATCTGTTCTTCACACAGCTTGTGACACCGCAAAATGTCGAAGTCATAGTTCCCAATGGCGATGCCTGGGGATCGACAATTATCAACTATTCCAGGAAACCGACCAGACGGCTGGATATCACGTTTGGCATTGATTATGGCGATGACATAGACAAAGCCATGGGCATCATCCTGGATGTTGCAAAAGCCGATGAGCGCTGCCTTGTGGAACCTGAGCCCTGGGTACGTGTAACCACGCTCAACGACTCCTCGGTCGACCTTCAATTGCGGATCTGGTGCAATTCCGGTGACTATTGGGAACTCAATTTCTCTGTACTTAAAAAGGTCAAGGAAGCATTTGATGCTGGCGGAATCACAATTCCGTACCCACATCAGGTGGAAATTCAAAAGGCTGCTGAATGAGCGATCCAAATTCGATGAATGAACGAAACACACTGAGCGACAGCCGATCCGGTCTGGAACGCTTTCTGGGCGACACCCCATTGCGCGTGGCGGTCAGGCTGATCATCCTATCATTGGTGGTCGGCTTTGTGCTGTCTGCTTTTCAGCTACATCCGCTGGAACTGGTGCGCACGATGATCAATTTCATCGAACGAGCCTTTATCAGCGTGTTCAATTCGCTGGAAGATTTCATCAGTTATATCGTGCTGGGCGCGGTGATCGTCGTGCCGGTGTGGTTTCTGCTCAGACTTATGAAATCGCGGGATTAGGGTGCGAACCCTTTGTAAGTAATGAGGCGATCCGCATTGACTGGTTTTTAAATTGGAGGCAAGGCCTTCGGAAATCAGGCCTGATGCGGCTTCATGATCCTAAATGGAACCGGCATCCTGTTCTATCAACATCCTGGCTGTTAGTGGCCTGCTCGAAGTGATTTGAGCAGGTTTGAATATTCACTCAATGCAAGCTCATCAAGGGCCGCTGCAGCTTCGAGTGGATACCAACAGAGCGCCGAATGTTCATGATCAAGGATAGATGGATCGCCTTGCCATTCTGTTATGCAGAACATATGGAAAATTGCATCATATCCGTTGGGGCTAGAAACAATTAAGTCGCTGTGATGGTCGTAATGAGTTGGCACAATGCCAATTTCTTCTTTCAGTTCACGAACCAGCGCCTGTTCATTTGTTTCCCCCGCCTCAACTTGTCCGCCAGGGAAACTCCAGACATCGGGATATGATTTGCGATGCTTGCTTCGGCGAGTCATAAGCACTTTGCCGCCCTTCACCAGCATACCATTGACAATGTCACGCATGAATCAAGTCCCGTTTTGGCTCAACTTAGGCAACAAGCCTGCTCTGCGCACTCTAAAGCACGTTGGACCAAAATTTAGTCGCCACATGATGGATGATCGAATGGCGGCGACCCAGGGCCGTGATATCGCGGGAGTATCCGCCACCAATGACGCAGGCCACCGGCCAGTTGCGCAGCCTGCAATGTGACAGAACAAGCGTGTCGCGTTGGCGCAATCCCTCATCGGTGAGGTTAAGTCGGCCAAGCCGATCCTCTGCATGGGGATCAACACCTGCATTATAAAACACGATGTCGGGCTGAAGCCGGGGCGGCAACTCATCCAGCAATCGGCTTAACCGTGCAAGATAGTCTGAGTCTTCCGTGGCATCGGGCAGCGCAATATCTATGTCAGACTCTGCTTTGGGATGTGGATAATTGCGCTCCGCATGCATGGAAATCGTCATGATTTCAGCATCATTGGCAAACATCAGCGCGGTTCCATCACCCTGATGTACGTCCAGGTCGATGATCAGAGCAGAGCCAATACGATGATCCGCCTGCAACACACGAATGGCAACAGCCACATCATTGAATACGCAAAACCCGGCACCTTGCTCGTAGCGCGCATGGTGGCTGCCACCTGCGGTGTTGCAGGCAATGCCATGTTCAAGCGCAAGCGTTGCGGTGAGCACCGTCCCTGCCGTGGCGCAGCGGCCACGAAACGCGACAGCCCGCCCTGCGGCAGCATTGTCCAACGGAAAGCCGATTTCCTTTGCGACAGAGGCAGGCAAGGTGCCATTGAGAACCTGATCCACATAGATGCGGCTATGGGCCAAGGCCAGCCAGCTTTCCGGCGCTGGTGCTGGTACGTGAAACCCAGCGATGCCACTGGCTGCCACAAGACCATCAGCCACCAGAGTTTCTGCCAAGGCCCGAAATTTACGCATGGGGAACCGGTGCTGGTCAGGCAGATCCGCCGCGTCATAAGCCGGATGATGAATGATGGGGAGTAATTTGGCCTGTCGCATAGTGCAAATTGAAACTTCGAACTTTTTCTGCCTCAACAACAGACATAGAGTGTCTGTGCAAAAGAGAAAGCTCATTCGTGACAGCCGATTCGGAATCAAAACCCCTGACCAGTGAAACAGCCACCTTCCCCGTTAACAGCCGGGTGGTTGTTGGTTTGGCTTTGCCAATGACACTGGCCTATATTTCAACACCGCTATTGGGCATTGTCGACACAGCAGTGATTGGGCAATTATCCAATGCAGCCCTGATTGGTGGCATCGCGGTTGGCGCCATTATTTTTGACATCATATTCAGTGGTTTCAATTTTCTGCGCCTTGGCACAACAGGAATGACGGCTCAGGCTGTTGGGCGCAATGACAGCAAGGAACAACAGGCGGTTTACTACCGCGCTGTGATGCTCGCTGGCCTGTTGGGGTTGCTTACGATTGCGCTTAGCAAACCATTTCTGGAGCTCGGACTCGCCTTTATGAAACCCAGCGCGGAGGTGGCTGAGGCGGTTCGGACCTATTATGCCATTCGTGTGCTTGCAACGCCCTTTTCGCTGATCAATTACGCGGTCCTGGGTTGGTTTCTGGGCCTTGGGAAATCCGGCACAGGATTGCTGATCCAAACCGTTCTGAACGGCCTGAACATGATCTTCAACGTGACCCTTGTGCTGTATTATGATTTTGGCGTGGCAGGCATTGCCTGGGGAACCTTTCTGGCAGAGGCACTGATTGCAGTTGCCGGGTGCCTGATGGTTCAAAGGCAGATCAGCAAGCGATTTGCGGCCGAAGAACGCCCAAGTCGAAAACGTGTATTTGACAGCGCCTCATTGAAAAAAATGTTTTCACTGAACCGGGACATCATGATCCGGTCTGTGGTGTTGCTGTTCTCGTTTGCCTTTTTCACCGCTCAAGGTGCGCAACAGGGCGACCTGCTGTTGGCTGCCAATGCCATACTCTTTCATTTCTTCCTGACCGGTGGCTATTTTCTGGATGGTCTGGCTGTTGCGGCTGAACAATTGGGTGGCCGAGCGATGGGCGCGAATTATCGTAAGGGATTTGAACAATCAGTCCGTCTGACCACACTTTGGGGAATTGTTCTGGCGGCTGGCCTGTCCCTGATTTTTCTCATTTGGGGTGGCCATCTGGTTGACCTGATGACCACCGAACCCACTGTTAGGGAACTGGCTCGCACTTACCTGCCTTTTGCGGCACTGACGCCCGTTTTGGGTGTGCTGGCTTTCATCATGGATGGTGTCTTCATTGGGGCAACATGGTCACGCGATGTGCGCAACATGATGTTGCTGTCGCTTGCACTGTTTCTGGCTTCCTGCTGGGTCCTGATGCCGCTTTATGGCAATACAGGCCTTTGGATTGCGCTTTGGATTTTCCTCGCAGCGCGGGGGTTTTCGCTTTGGTTCATTTGCAAAAAACGGATCAGCGAAAGCTTTGTCTGACAATCACCAAGCTGCCATCATTCGGTCGCGACTAATAGGGTTTGGCAGCCCATTCGCGCATATTGCTGCCGGTCAGAACGGACACACGCGATACATTCTGCTTATCCAGCTCTGCCACCATTTGCGCCTTGATATCCTTTAGCAGAGGCAGGCCGTGATATACCATCCCGGTGTAAAGCTGAATGAGGTTGGCCCCGGCCTCCAGTTTCTGCAAGCCCTGCTTGCCAGTGGTGATGCCGCCCACACCAATGATGGGCAGCAGCGGCCCAACGCGCTCCCGCGTTTTAGCCAACAAAATAGTGGTCCGATCAAACAAAGGTGCCCCTGACAAACCTCCGGTCTGTTTGGCATGACGTGAATCCGCGACCTTGCTGCGGTCCAGCGTAGTGTTGGACACAATCATGCCTTCCAACCGGTGTTTTGCGACAGAATGCACAATGGCGTCCAATTGCTGTTCGCTGACATCCGGCGCGATCTTCAACAATAATGGTTTGGGCTGATCGCCACGCACCGCATCATCGCGGGCCTCTACCACGCGCGCCAACAGATCATCCAATGCCTCGCCAACCTGCAATGCACGCAAGCCGGGCGTGTTGGGAGATGAGATATTGACAGTGATGTAAGAGGCCAACGGCGCAAGCTTACGAATACAGGCTGCATAATCAGCCGCTTTGTCCTCGGTCAATTTGTTGGAACCGACATTAATTCCGACCACACCGGCAGGCGGCGTTTCCCGAAGCCTTTGTTCAAATACCTCCATGCCATCATTATTGAAGCCATAACGGTTGATGATGGCTTCATGATTGCGCAACCGAAATGCGCGGGGGCGGGCATTGCCGGACTGCGCCAGCGGCGTTACCGTGCCCGATTCTGCAAAACCAAACCCCATTTGCAGCAACGGATTGTAGACCAGTGCGTTTTTGTCAAAACCTGCTGCCATGCCAATCGGGTTCGGGAAGCGCTGCCCAAGGACCTGAACGGCAAGCCGCGGATCATCCTGGCCACGGCTTTTGGGAAACAACCCGGAACAAAGCGCCTTGGTGGTGATGTCATGGGCAAGTTCCGGACTCAACAATTGGAGTGCCCGTTGCGCAACATTTTGAAGAAAAGCGCTCATGCGGTTGCCTGCGCCCAGGATGGAAACTGAAAGCGGCCATCTGCATCGCGGTTCAAAACTGCGTGTCGGCCCACACTTGCCAATGGCAGATCTGTGTAGAGATGCGGAAAGAGCGCGCCCTTGCGTGCAGGTTCCCATTTCAACGGCTCTGGCAGAGTATCGATTGCAATTTCCGCCACAAATACATCCGGCACATCAGCAAAATATTTTTGCGCCGTCTCCGCTACCTGCTCGCGGGTGGAAAAATGGATATACCCATCTGCAAGGTCTACCAGCGCGCCTTTGAAGGTTTTTTCCGCCTGAAAAGACCGCCATTGATCCTGCGTCAATAATTTAAAGATAAATCTGTCACTCATGAAAAATGCTTCGCCCAAAATATGGTCCGAATTGATTGGACCCCAACACCCATATTTGTTGAAACAAAATACAACGCTGCCTGTCAATCACGACCTTGCCATCTTCACGGCCGATACTGAGCGGCAAAAAGCCCCTGTTTGAAGGAGACCATCATGAAAAGCGTCCTAAAACGGCCAGCCGGCCGGTTAGTGGCAGCCACTGTAATTACCATTTCAGCACTCAGCGCGGCTGTAGCGCAGGCGGAACGATTTCAAATGATCGAGCTGAATGAGGAAGGTGGAAAGGCCTATTTGCGCGTAGATCTGGAAAACGGTGCCATAGCGCGCTGCGAACAAGACAACAACGTCTGGCAATGCACAGCCATTGAGGTTCGACCCTCCGGAACAGATGCATCACTGGATGGCCGCATTGCCGATCTTGAAGACCGTGTCGCGCAATTGGAAGCACAGAAGCTCGACAGGCCTGATTTGACCGAACTTGAAGACGCGCTAGATATCAGTGAGCAGTTTATGCGCCGGTTTTTTGGAATGGTGCAGGACATGAAAAAGGACATGGCCGAATAGAGCCGTGATGCATGTATGAAATTTTTGATCGGCGGCCTCGGTCTGCTCCTGACCGGCCTCATTTTCTGGGCCATTGCCGTTGGTGATTTTGGCGCTGCGGGCGACTTTCTTCTTGGCAAGCCATGGGGCATTGTTTCCATGGTGGATTTGTATCTGGGTTTTCTGCTGTCCGCAGTGGTGATTTTCTACGCTGAACCCGACAAGAAAGTCGCGCTAATCTGGCTGTTGCCGATCTTCGTTCTTGGAAATGTTGTGACCGCATTGTGGTTTGTCTTGCGCGGCCTGACCCGCCTGCGCGCAGCCCTTGCAAATTAGAGCATGTTCGAACCGAAAGTCAGACCTCGGATTGGCCGCTTAATCTGGCGCTGATGATATCCGGCTTCCTGGCCGGCGCCACAACGCAAAGTACAAGACCTGTCACCAGACCGATTATTGCGCCCGGCAGGCCTGCTGCCGCAATGGGATAGGTTTCACCAATCAGCGGCACCAGACTGGCAGCGATGCTGTCGAATTGATCAAGCCCTATCAAAACACCCAACATTGCAATGGTGATGGCTGTTCCTACAATCATGGCACCCAATGCGGCAATCTGCCCGGCCCGGCCAACCCATATTCCAAGCAGAAAGGATGGGAACAGGCCGCCAGCTGCCAAAGCAAGACCAGCCAGTATCAGTGTTTCCGGTTGCTGCAAAAACGGCCCAAGCGGTGGCCAGGTGAGAAGCCAGTAAATGCCGAAAGCTACCAGAAGCACCGACAAACGCACCAGAAAAACAATGCGGCTCATGGGAGCGCTGGTGCCCAGAAACTTGGCATAAAGATCAAGAGCCACATGATGCGACAGGGAAATCAGGCAGGCGGACACAACAGCTACCAGGGCTGCAAGCGCCCCGCAGGCCAGCATTGCAGCCATGGTTTGCGGGACAGGCCGCCCGAGGCTGGCAATGATGTCCGGCAAGGCCGTCATGAATGCCATGGGCGAGATCTGCAAATCTGACGCGGCCAATCTGTGGCCATCACCGCAGGCGGTGATGAAGTCCTGCAGGTTTGACACCGCAGTCCCGCAAAGAGATACACCTGATGTAATGGAAAACAAAAAGGGCGCTTCACGACCCAGAGCAATGACTGACATGCCGGTGATAGACTGCGTGATCTGAAACTTCAGAAAGATTGCATAGACTGGCAAGGTGCAGACAAGCGCCAGAAGAAAAACCAGGGCCCAGCCGATACTGGCATCGCTTTCCTTGGCAGTTCGGGTGGTCTGGGCGCGCGCCAGAAGTGGTGGAAATGCGCTGATACCAAGGGCGACACCGACCATGCCCAGGCTAACCGCCCGCCAGTCGGTTGGCAGGATTTCAAGCCAACTGACATCCGATGGCTGTGCCAATTGCCTTGCTACAGCATCTTCCTGCAGCAAACGGGTTGCCGTCCAGGCATCACTGGCCGACAAATGGGGCATCGGCAACCCTGTCAGATCGAACGCAATCCAAGCCAGAAACAGCAAAAAACCAAAGCCCACCAGCACGGCCATTGTCATTTGCAGCCAGCTTGCAGCCCGCATACCGCCCAGCACCAGCGGCAGCGAAACACCAATCAGAATGACAATCAGGGCTGAATTTGCAGGCACCGTTGTGAAACGGGCGCTGAGGCCGAACAGGAAAGAAATCTGCCCGATAAGGACGCAGATGATCGCTGCCGCAGAAATGAAAGTGGCCAATAACAACAAGGTGCGGGAGTTGAACCGTTGCTGCAACAGCTCCATCGGAGTCAATACATCTGCACGCCGGAGAAACGGAACAAACAGAGCGCCCATCAGCGCCACGCCGCCAACAACACCCAGTGGCACTGTAAATCCGCTCAGTTGATTGGCGAACACGTCCCCGGGCCAGAAGCTGTAGCCCAGAGCGCCCGTGGCAATCATCGCCAGAGCAAGCCCGTTTGGCATGGGCGTCATGCGGTAGCCATCGACAAACATATCGGTGGTGCGAACGCTGCGTGCCCGCACACCCGAAAACAACAAAGACACAAGCAGCAGCGCAAACAGAAGGCGCGTTACCAGATCACTGGAAAGGCCAAGTCGCTCCAACAGACCGAGAATTCCAAGCAGAATAATGGTGCCAACCAGGAAGGAATTAAGAACTCGAAGCCGCATTATTCAGCCACCTGCGTTCGGTTGCTTTGATCAATCACGGTCATCTTTTTTGGCTCTGCATCCGCGTCAGACTGGATGCCTTGGGTCGCAGGGATATCAGGGATATCAGGTTCCGGCACATCAATGGCTTTGACCGGAAAGGATTTGAGGCGCTTTGGCACGCGCCTGCGCAGCAACTGGTCTTCCCTGTCCAGTTCGTAATTGCGATCGAGACCGTGTTGGAGACTGATCTTGAATATTGCCAGGACCAAAAGTAGCAAGGGCATACCAATGGCAAAAAATATCAGCGTTGCCGGCAGTCCCATGAACAGGTCTGACGGCAATCGGGCAGCCACAAGCGGCGCGCCAGAAAGGGCCGCCAGAATCAGCAGGGCCACAAGCCAGTTTCTTAATGTTGCTGAGCGCCAATAGGGTTTTGACATTCTGCCTTGCCGGTACTCTGTATCTGTGTTCTGGGACGGAATCACTTCACCAGCCAACGCTCCGCGACGAATCATGCCATCGCAGGTCCCGGCCAATATGGGTTTTCTAACGCAATTCCTGCCGTTTGTCTTCGCCTGCCAGTCCTATGGAGTCCAATACAGGGTGATTTGTGCGAACCGGATGTGCATTTTTTGCCTGTTGTGTTACAAAACAGTCTCAATGCTTGACATGCATATAACAAAATACGGGGGAGTGTGTCGGGGCTTACATCTGCAAGCTTAGGCACAGCATATGACAAATCTTCAGCATATTATTATTGCAGATGACCATCCACTGTTCCGTGGTGCTTTGCGGCAGGCAGTGGAAGGGTTATTCAGCGACGCAACTATTCATGAAGCTGGCACTCTGGATGAAGTGACTGCCAGCCTTGATGTACAACCCGATACTGACCTCATTCTGTTTGATCTATCAATGCCAGGTGCACGGGGGTTTTCAGGCCTGATGTATTTGCGGGCGCAATATCCTGCTGTCCCGCTGATTGTTGTTTCCGGCAAGGAAGACCCGCTGACAGTGCGCCATTGCATGGAGTTGGGTGCCAGTGGCTTCATTCCCAAATCGATGGGCATCGACGTGATGCGAGAAGCCATTGATGCCGTATTGGGTGGCGCAATCTGGCTACCTGAAGGCTATGATCCCGACGCTCCGATTGATGATGAAACTGCAAATATGGTGGCGCGCCTCTCCACGCTGACACCTCAGCAGGTCAGGGTACTGATGATGTTAAGTGAAGGCTTGCTGAACAAGCAGATCGCTTACGAGCTCAGTGTTTCGGAAGCCACGATCAAGGCACATGTGTCCGCCATCTTGCAAAAGCTCAATGTCGACAGTCGGACTCAGGCCGTGATTGCAGCAGCCAGGATTGAAGCCGGTCAATGGCAGGGTACGGCTGCGGGGGGCGAGACCGCCAATTAAGCACAGCGGTTTGCAAGCCCCGCCGCTGCCGATGCTCTTGTCCGTCAGTTCTCGGCATTCTTCCAGGACGATGAGTTCAAGCAAACTCAACGCATGTTTTTATACAGCCTACTCCGCTGCAGGCGCGTTGGTTTTGTGATGACCGGTGCGCGCCAATTGCTGCAACAGACTGCGCAGCGCGGCTGGTTTCAGCGGCTTGTTCAGGATCGGCATATCTTTCCTGCCCGCTTCTTCTCTGACGAAAGCCGTCCGATCTGCCGTGATCAATACGGCAGGCAAGCCACTTTTGAAGCGCCAACGCAGTCTTGCCAACACTTCCACGCCCCGAATTTCACCATCAAGATGATAGTCCACCAGAATGACGTCGGGTAAGTCACCGGACCGTTTACGCTCTGCTTCAATGACCTGAGTTGCCTCGTCCTGATTTGAGGCAATCAGCACCCTGCAACCCCATCCCTCCAGAAGATTGCGCATCCCATCCAGAATCTGGACTTCATTGTCGATGCAAAGGATCAGCGTTCCTTCCAAGCGGGCCAAAGGCGCTGAAGGTTTTGATGCTGCTGTTTGCGGCAGTGCGATAGCCTGCGCAATCGGCATGGTCACCGAAAACCGCGTTCCCATACCAATGCGCGATTCAAGACTTATGGGGTGTTTCAAAATGTCAGAGAGACGCTCAACAATTGACAGTCCCAGCCCCAGACCCGGGCCTTCCTTCATCCCGGATTCCAGCCGCTGAAATTCTCCGAATATCTCTTTTTGTTTGGAAAGCGGAATCCCTATGCCTGTGTCATAGATATGCAGCGTTGTGGTTTGATCGTGTCGGCGGCAGCCCACGGTGACACGTCCATGCGGTGTATATTTTATGGCATTTGAGATGAGGTTCTGCAGCAAACGGCGCAACAAGCGTCTGTCGGAGCGCACATGTAGCCGGCTTTTGATTACATGAAATGTGAGGTCTTTGGCTTCGGCCATCGGCGAGAATTCAACCTGCAGCTTCTCGAGCAAATCATCCAGCGACACCACGGTGATCTCCGTGGTTGTGGCCCCCGCATCCAGCCGGGAAATATCCAGCAAAGCGCTTAAGATATCTTCAACCGATCCCAAAGCCGCCTCAATATTATGTGCGCTTTTCAGATGGTTTTCATCGGTCAGAAGCTCGCCCAACGCCGTTGTATAAAGTCGGGCTGCGTTCAGCGGCTGGAGAATATCATGACCGGCGGCTGCGAGGAATTTTGTTTTGCCGACATTTGCTTCGTGGGCCATCTGGCTGGCATGTTCCAGTTGCGCGTTCAGCCGGGTCAGTTCTTCCGTTCGAACCTTGACCCTCTCTTCCAGAGCATGATTGACCTCTTCCAGCGTGCGCTTATTGGCTGCCCGCTCGCTGACATCTGTATAGGTCACCACGATGCCGCCATCTGGCATACGGTTGGTGCGCACTTCCAGAATTTGGCCTGTTGGTTGAAACGTCTCCTCAAAGATGCTCGGTGCTTCCACCAATTGCTTCAAACGGCTGTCAATCATGGTGGCCGGATTGCCTGTGCCGTAGTGGCCATTTTCAACGCCAAACCGCACAACATCGCCCAGAGAAGTTCCAACCTGGCCGAACTCGGTTGGCAGGTTCAAAAACCCTCTGAAATGCTGGTTCCAGCAAATCAGACGCAGATTGATGTCAAAAACGGCAATGCCCTGCCACACATGATCCAGCGCGCTTTGCAATAGATCTCTGTTGTATTGGATGGCCTGAGAGGCATCATCCAGCAGCTCAATCGGGACCCGTCCTTTCCCGTCGGTCTTCTGCATGAGCAAGGAAAACACCAGCCGCGAGGAGGCGGCTCCAATGGCGGAGGCCAACAATTGCTCGGAGTGGCTGATCAGGGCAGAGTCGGCCAGAATGTAAGGTGTAAGATCAACACGATTGTCTTTTGCATAGGCCTTGAAGGCACGTTCCGTGCGTTCGGACCCAAGATAGCGGGAAATCGTCTGCTGCAGTTCCTCCACGGTTACATTGCCGCGCCAGGATTTGCGCTGGGGCAGCAAGGTGCCTGTATTCGGCAGATTGTTATGGACAAAGCTGTCCGCCTGCAGCCGTTCCAGCGGTAATGGTTCCCGTGTGAGGGACAAAGCCACATAGCCAAATATATTGGCGGTCAGAGACCATAGAACCCCATGAGTGAGCGGCGGCAGGTCACTGCCGAACAAATGTTCCGGGCGCAACCACGATAATTGAAAAAGCCCCTCCGTCATCAAAGCCGCCAGGGCACCACTGCTATGGGCAAAGCTTGGCAGCAGCAGGGTGTAAAACCACACCGCAAACCCCATCACCATTGCGGCCACGGCACCGCGCGCCGTCGCACCGCGCCAGAACAAGCCACCCAGAAACGCCGGGGCCAATTGCGCAATGGCAGCAAATGACAACAATCCGATGGACGCCAGTGCAGCGCTGTCACCGGCCAGTTCGTAGTACAGATAGCCCAGCGCCAGCACAAAGAAGATTGCGACCCGGCGCACCACAAGAACGGTCTGAGTCATGTCCCGACCGGCGAACTGTTCCGGAGAGCGCCGCAGCAAAACTGGCAGGACAATCTGATTGGAAATCATGATCGACAGGGCGACAGCCGCCACAATGACCATGGCAGTGGCAGCAGAAAGCCCGCCGATGAAGGCGATGATGACAAAGCCCACTGACTGGGTGGACAGCGGCAAAGCGACCACGAACAGATCACCGCTGACATCCGGCCCCAGGGTCAGCCGACCCGCAATTGCAATGGGGACCACGAAAAGGTTGATGGCCAACAGATAGAGTGGAAACAGCCATACAGCCCGCTTCAACTCGCTGGCATTGTTGTTCTCCACGACTGTGACATGGAACTGACGTGGCAGCAGCAAGACAGCAAAGCTGCTGAGCAACGTAAAAATGGCCAGTTGTCCCCAATTCAGGGACCCATCATATAGCGGCAGGATACCGCCAGCATCTGCAGCGGACTGGAACAGGTCGGCAGGCCCATCATACAGGATGGTCAGGACAAACACACCAACGCTGACAAAGGCAATCAGCTTGACCACACTCTCCGTGGCCACGGCCAGCATCAGACCTTCCTGATGCTCTGTCGCATCGCTGTGCCGGGTTCCGAACAAGACTGCAAAGAGCGCCATTGCAATGGCCACGAGCAATGCAACGTCACCGATAATCGGCAAGGACAGATCTGCCGCCTGACCGCTCTCTGTTCGAAGCACAGTTGCAGCCAGGGATGTTGAGACAGCTTTCAATTGCAGGGCAATATAGGGAACTGAGCCCACAACTGCGATCAAAGTCGCGACCATGGCCACAGTCTGGCTTTTGCCATAACGCGCGGAAATGAAGTCAGCGACCGAAGTGATACGCTGGGTTTTGGAGACAGCGACAATATGGCGCACCAAAGGATAACCCACAGTGAAGACCAGTATGGGGCCGGTATAGATGCCTATGAAGTCCCATCCCGTTCGCGCAGCCAGACCAACCGAGCCAAAAAATGTCCAACTGGTGCAGTAAACGGCCAATGAAAGCGCGTAAAGTGTTGGGCGCGCAGAGAAACGCTGAGCAAATCCCGGGTTGGAGCGCGACTTGCGACGTGACGCGCGATCGCCATAGGTTGCAACCAGAAACAGAAGCACAATGTAAAATAGTGCCGCCGCAACGACGACCCAACCGGCCAGCATTCCCTTCTCCTCCCGAGGAGCATTCTTTGTTACCCCACTGTAGCCGGGGAACTGAAATGGCGAAAGTCATTACATAGTTGAGGGCATTACTTGCGTTTCTTGCCTGTTTCGGGGCATGTACCTTTTTCCTTACACAAGCAAAATCAAGGGGTGAACATGCTTAAGGAATTCAAAGAATTTGCCTTGAAGGGCAATGTCATGGATCTCGCCATCGGTGTGATCATTGGCGCCGCGTTCAGCGGTATCGTAAAATCATTGGTGGCTGATGTCATCATGCCTATCGTCGGCGCTATCACCGGTGGCGTTGACTTTACCAACTATTTCGTCGGACTTGCCTCCACTGTTGATGCCACCACGCTGGATGCTGCCAAAGAACAGGGCGCCGTGCTGGCCTATGGTAATTTCATTACAGCTACGGTCAACTTCCTGATCGTCGCGTTCGTGCTGTTTTTGGCTGTTCGGGCCATCAACTCCATGAAACGCAAGGAAGAAGAAAAACCGGCAGAAGCGCCAGCCAAGGCTGCTGACGTCGCACTTCTTGAAGAGATCCGCGATCTTTTGGCCAAAAAATAGCATGACATTCGCATAGCGCTCAGCATCACGGAGTAAACTGTGAGTGAAAATCCAATGCTGAGCGCCTTGCGAGCTGAAGCCGCTTTTGCACCAGAGAGCGGCATCATCAGGGTAATGAACCACGCAAGAGCCAGCGGAAAACCCATAATTCCGCTGGTCGCCGGTGAAGGCCATCAGCCAACACCTCAGTTTATTTGCCAGGCCGCCTCAGACTCTCTGCGAGCAGGCGAGACGTTTTACACTTATCAAAAAGGTCTGCCTGAACTGAGGCAGGCTTTGTCAGACTATCATAAGCGGCATTTTGACCGCGACCTTGTGGCTGATCGTTTTATTGTGACTGGCTCGGGCATGCAGGCCATTCAGCTTTGCATTCAAGCGGTTGCCGGCGCGGGAGAAGAGGTCTTGGTGCCCACACCGGCCTGGCCAAATTTTGCGGCGGCGCTTGGTGTCATGGGGGCCAAACCAGTCAGCGTTCCGATGCAATTTGATAGCCAGTCATGGGCCTTGGATATCGATGCATTGGAAGCGGCCATCACGCCGAAAACGCGCGCGCTGTTCGTCAACTCGCCGTGTAATCCGACAGGCTGGGTTGCAGATGCCGACCTGTTGAATGCCCTGCTGAAATTTGCCCGCAAGCATGATCTGTGGATCATTGCTGATGAGGTTTACAACCGGTTTTTCTATAGCGGCGCACGTGCGCCCTCCTTCTATGATCTTATGGAAGCAGACGACAAAATTCTATTCGTCAATACGTTTTCAAAAAACTGGGCCATGACAGGCTGGCGCGTCGGTTGGATTTCGGCGCCACCTGCGCTGCAACAGGTTTTCGAAAATCTGGTGCAATATTCGACCTCGGGCGTTGCCGCCTTCATGCAACGTGCTGCAATTGCAGCGCTCAATGATGGCGACAGTTTCGTCGATGCACAGGTCGCGTATTGCCACAAGGGACGTGACCTTGTTTGCGACGCCCTTGAAGCGACGGGGAAAATCCGTCTTGAACGACCCCGTGGCGCCTTTTACCTGTTTTTTGGCCTCAATGACTTTCCCGATACAATGGAACTTGGAATCAGGCTTGTTGATGAAGTGGGTGTTGCCATGTCACCTGGCGAGGCCTTTGGGCCTGGTGGCGCGGGCTTCATGCGCATGTGCTTTGCGCGCGATCATGATGACCTGATTTCGGCAACCGATGGAATGACAAGCTGGCTTGCGCCAAGCGATTAAACCTTTGATTGCATTGCAGAATCAATATCCCCACACATAGAAAATTCGCTCCAAAAATATCGATTATCGCCCCTAATTGGCCATATATTTTGCGAAGTTTTAAGGCTTTCAATGCCACATGTGAGCCCTTCCTGTCTCAAGGGTTTTTATCTTGTACGACTTCTCGAATCTCAATGTGGCAATTGCGGATGACAGTGCGTTCTTCCGAACGGCACTCCGGTCCGTGCTTTTGGGGTTTGGCATTCGGGATGTTTTTGAAGTTGAAGACGGGCAGCAATGCCTGACCATCGTAGAAAAGCAAAGACCCGATATCCTGTTTCTGGATTGGGAAATGCCGATCATGTCCGGCCCGGACGTCATGCGCAGGATTCGCAAAAAAGAAGCACCTCACCCCTTCATTCCGGTCATCATGGTGACCTCACATACCGAGTTCGAGCGTGTTGAACATGCGACCAAACTTGGCATCCATGAGTTGCTGTGCAAACCGATTGCAGCGAAACCGGTTTATCAACGGCTTCTGTCAGTTGTCATGAACCCACGCCCCTTCGTACGGACCGCATCCTATTTTGGTCCAATGCCAAGAAACGGAAAGCCACCGGAAGAAGAGACCAAGCCGGAATTGATTGACGAAGAAGACGCATTCATGATCTGAACGAAGTTCAGATGCTCATGGAATGCTCTTGGGATGTCATTGAAATCGACAGTGAAAAATGTCCCCAATCCCTCTGACTGCATAAACAATGCCGTGTTTGGGCAAGGCTGGCTCCCACTGTCTTTTGCGCAAGCCATTGCAGCTGGTGTCAGGCTCTGTCAGCCAGAAAAGCTTCAATTTCTGCTCGTGTCGGTGGATTGCACCCAACACTTTCGCAGTTAATGGCAGCGGCGCTGGTGGCAAATTCCAGCATGTTTCTCAAAGCGTCCTCGTTCAAACCACGTATCGCCTCAGCATCCGAAAGACCTTGGTCAAGAAGCCATGCCAGTGTTGAGCCCATCAACGTGTCGCCTGCGCCTACAGTATCAGCCAGCACAATTTTTGGTGTCTTCACATTAACGGTCGCAGCACCGGTATAACCCGTAGCGCCCTCACCCCCATCCGTGACGACAACCAGTCCAGCCGTTTTTGCCAGATGGTTCTTCGCAAACTGCTCTGGCGTCTGATGGGGTGCGATGATCTTCAGATCATCAACACTGAGTTTGATAAAGCTGGCGACGTCCAACAAACGCGCAATGCGTTTGTGCCAGGCTGGCCAGTCTTCAATCATGCCAGGACGCGCATTGGGATCAATCGAGATCATCATCCGATTACTCATGGCGACCGTAAAATCAGTGATGTTATCGGCACCGGGCAGATCAATCAGGGAAATAGACCCGACATCCAGAATGTCGCCAGGCCCGACGTCAACCATAGTTGGTTTTGGGGCCATATTGGCGGTGGATGTTTCATTGTTGTAAAAGGCGTAGCGCGGATCGCCGCTTGTCAGATCTACAAATGCCAGGGTGGTTGGGTGTTTGCAGCGCGGTAACGCGTCGCAATAAACACCGCTTTCCTCCAGATGGGATTTCAGCTGATCGCCAAAAAAATCTGTTGATATGGCCCCTAGAAAGCTGACATCTGCACCTGCGCGAGCCGCCGCCTTTGCTGCGTTGTAAGGCGAACCGCCGGGTTTGGGTGTATATCCAACCTGCCCCTCAGCACCTTCAAACGGTACAAAATCAATCAGTGCTTCACCGCAAATATGGAGTTTTGGCATAGGGGCCCCGTCAGATAGCGTTTTTTATGGCAGCCGTCATAATATCATGGCTGGATTTGGTTTCAGCCGGTGTAGCACAATGAAATGGTTGGTACATAGCCTTCTTGCCATTCACCAGTTCATCCAGAAACGCACACCACATTTGCAGGAAGCTGTCCGAGAAGCCAAATTCAAAAATACCGCCGGTGATCGTCGGATAGGCTGAATTGTATCCCAGATCAACATGCTGCCATGCCTGCGCCGCTCCCGGCTCATAATCCATGACTTGCAGTGTCTTGGGATGTTTGGTGGAGTAGGCCATGGATTTTTTTGTTCCCTCGACCTTGATGAACCAGGTGTTCATCTCGCCAGGCGCAATGCGTTTTGTCTCCATCGTCAAAGGGAATGGCTGACCAAACCCTTCCACCATGGTGTGGATGGCGCCATTGTCCCAGGTTTCACACGGGACAGTATTGCCTTTGCCGTCCGGCCGCGTGGTCATGATATTGGTCAGTTGGGCCGCAATTCGTGTTGGCTTCCAGCCAAAACGCAACGGAATATGCATCACATGCAAGCCCAGATCACCCATGCAACCATAGGCACCATTGACCGCAACCATGCGCTTCCAGTTGATCACCTTGTCTGGATCCAGATCCGAAGCATGATGAAACCCGGCCTGCACGCCGACAATCTGTCCAAATGCATCCTCTTCGATGGCACGGGAAATGGCCAATGCACCGGGGAAGAAAGGAAACTCCGAACTTGAGCGCACCAGAACATCGGGGTGTTCTTCAATGCAGGACATGATCGCCGCATTGGCAGCCTGATCTATCCCGAACGGTTTCTCACCCATCAAATGTTTGCCGGACCGAATGATATCGCAATAGATCTGTTGATGCAGATTGTGTGGTACCGCGCAGTAAATGGCATCAATCTGATCGCTGTCCAGCATCTCCTGATAGTCACCGGTAGACAGGGTGCAGGACGGAATGTTGTCCGTGAACCATGATCTTGCATCCGGATTTACGTCGCAGATACCCGCGATGACAGGCCTTGCATCCTTAAACTCCAGATGCAGCCAACGGGCAGCGGCAGAGGCAAATTCCTTGCCCATCAAACCGCCGCCTATGACACCGAAGCGAATGTCCTTCATGACGACAGATCTTGCATCATGGCCAGCGCGTCCTCAGGAGACATGCCTTCGTGAACGATGGCCATCAGGGCTTTGGTAATGGCAGCCGGATGATCGTGCTGAATCACATTGCGACCATAGACAATGCCCATCGCCCCCTGCTCCATGAGGTCCGTTGTCCGCTGAAGAATTTCAGCATCGGACACCCTACCACCACCGCGAACCAGAATGGGAATGCCAGAGGCCGCTTCCACGACCTTGTGGTATTCGCCCACATCATCAGTCGGGTCTGCCTTTATGACATCGGCACCCATTTCAACAGCCTGCCGCACCAGGGTTCGGATCAATGCCAGATCGCCATTCACCATGTATCCACCGGCTTTGGCATTGTCCTGCATGACCAATGGCTCGACCATCAAAGGCATGCCTGCCGCATCTGCCTCCGGCTTGAGGCGCGCAATATTGCTGACACACCGGGCGTGAACTTCAGGTTGGTTTGGCATCAAGAGCAGATTGACGCACAGGCATGCCGCATCCAGTTGCACAGCCTGTTCTACCGCGTTTTCCACGATCTGGGAAAACAGATATTGCGGCAGATCCTTGGCATAGATGTTGGCAATGTCAGTGCGCAGAACCAATGACGGTTTATCCTTCCCGGGAATGGACTGTAAGTGCTTTGCCATTCCGGGGGATAGTTGGACGGCATCCGGTTGTGCCTGGGCCACAGTGGCGACAGCGTCACGCATGTCTTCAATGCCAGACAAAAAACCCGGCTCGTTGAAGAACCCATGATCAATTGCAACATCAAAACATTTTCCATCGGCTCCCAGAAAACGGTTTAGGCGATGCTTCGTCATTAAATGTTCCTCTTGATTCAGGGTTGTCCAATATGTGTCACGGTCGGCTTCGGCAATCCAGCACGCCAGACAAGGTAATCGGGTTGCAGAGCCTTCAAGAAGTGCGCCATCTCTTCCGCTTCCGTTGCGGTGGCGCCGCTTTCCATCCAGCTTTTGATCATGGAATCAGGCCCCTTTTCCCATGTCTCAAATGCAGCCAACGCTGCAAAACCATAACGTTTGGCAGAAATACCTTGGGACCGTACAAGACGGATAGTGCCAATGAGCCGATCATCCCAACCCAATTTCCGGGACACATCGCGGCCAATGCGTTCGCATGTATCGCGCAGCCATGGATTGGCCATACGTGCCAGCAGATCATCCACATAAGAGCGGTAGCCTTCGCTGGTGAAGAGCGAGTCCTTCCCGCCATGCAGCCGGATCAGAGCTGCGCCGGATTCTTCCAGAAAGGCATCGCGGAAAAAGCTGAAAACTTCGGGAATTGCGGCCACATCGGCCATCCATTTCAGGCCCAACACCTGGCCCACATAGGCAAAGCCAGCATGGGTGGCATTGTGGCCATGTATCTTGGCGTGTTCAAACGGCGTCAGATCGGCTTTTTCCACCAATTGGGAAATGGCGCGCCCGCTGGTGCGCGCCGCATCTACCTGGCTGACCAGAATGTTGTTGAAAGCTTCAACCAGAAAGGCCTCATTCCCCCCATCAAAAGAGGGTGCCAGAGCCGCTTCCGCAATTTCGTCCTGATCACGGATAACGCGCGACATTTTTCCAATGACCGTATCAACCGTTTGAAACACATTGTTTGCGGCCGCATGATCAGCTTCCGGCATGGCGGACAGAATGGCCCGCTGCAACAAAGACGCCGCATCATTATGGTTTTCCGACGAGTAGATCAGAACTTTTGGGCCTTCACCGCGCATTTTGCCAGCGACGGCATGTGCGATCAGCCGGTGCAGGCTGTTGGGGTGGTCGGACACGTAATCATCGACGCTGGAAACGGCGACGGAAATTTCGTGAGCTGCCAGCAGATCCTGCGCCAGCCGCACGACATCTTCCTCTACGGACAGACAGCGGGCTTCAATGTGTGTGTAGGTTTCAACGACGATGCCATCGGGCATGGCGATATTGACAGTGACCGTTCCCCTGTCATTGAGCGCCTTTGCCAGGTTTGCTCTGCGCATCGCGACCACATAGCGATCAAAATTACCCGAACGCTGCGCTTCCCGCAAAAACAATCCGGTTTGAATGGCGCCAAAACCAATACCAACAAAGATGCGCGCCATAATTCAGCGTGCCCCCGTCAGGAGCGCTGTTTCATCCTGTGCCGTCCATTCGGGAACTTCAAAAGCAGCTTCGAGATGTTGATGCGGGTAGAGCACGGCTTTGCCGTCAAGGCGCTGTTCCCTGACATCGTTGATCATCTCAATGGCGTGCTGAAGGCCGCCAATCTTTGCAATGTGCCGGGACGGATCAAGCTGACCGTCAGATATCCAGGTCAGGGTCTGCGCAATGTCCCATGCCGTGCCGCCGGAGGAACCCGTGATGACGGTTTCATCATAGTGGATGCGATTGGCGTTCAGACTGACAAATTCCTGACCGTGTTTCAAACCACCAAAGAAATTGGCAACACCGCCCTTGCCCAGGAGAGGCACTGAGGCCTCAACCACTTTGGGGTGACCGACAGCAATGATCAGATCATCCGCTCCCCGACCGCCGGTGCTTGTGTGGATTTCTGCGGCCAGATCATCTGGATGCACCACTTTCAGCTGGCAATTATTGGCCCTGGCCTTGGCGGCAAAATCGGACAAAGCACGGTCCCGGCGTGAGGCCATGGGATCGGAGGCTACCAGATTGGCAATGCCCTGTGCCAATGCCACATCCACATGCATGCGGCCCATGGATCCCAGCCCGATGACAACGGTCGTGCCTCCGCGCTTCAGACCCACAACAGCCTTGCGCGGTTTGGTCAAGGCTTCCTGCTGCAAATGCATGTGATGAAACTGTCCCGAGACACAACAGGAGATCGGCTCAGCAATGGCTGCATGAGCCAGAGCCATGATTTGATCCGGTATCGGGATCAGACATTGCGCGGTAAAAACCTCTTCAGGAACCAGCATATATTCTGCCAGATGACCCGGTAGCGTATAGCCACAGGCGATCTTGCTGATCCCTGCGCCATTGTCGCGATAGCGCTCCAGATGATTGACGGGAATGGCATCAACCGCGGGCTGCACGACATAACGCATCCCGACGCTATATTGTCCCTGCAGATTTTGGCCCAGTTGCATCAGGGTCACGGACCCTTCATCACCCAATATGGACGGAAATTGCGCCAGGTCCCAGCCATATAAAAAGGTGTGATCATTGCCCTGGGCAATCATTTTCACCAGCGAGGCGCAGATGCCGGCAGCATCGACACGTACCAATGCCTGATTTGGACCAGGTCTTGGCAAAGGCACGTCTTCCAGCGCCAGATTGTCGAAGCCCTGCCCTCGCAGAACGACAGCGCGCATGGTTTGCGGGAGATGTGCCAAAGACGTCTCCAGACTCTAGCTATCAACCACATTCGCTTTGAGACGCGCACCATCGCCGGTGCTGAACAGATAGCTCAATTCACTGTCAAACTGGATACCCACATTCTGATTGTAGTCGACCATGAAATCCTTTGGCATTTTGATTGTCAGAATAGAAGAGCCATGCTTGACCGTAACCAGCGTCAAATCGCCGGTCATTTCAGCTGTATAGACCATGGCATCAAAACGCCCCTGACCGGCTTCCACCACACTTGCATCTTCCGGGCGGAAGCCAAGTGTAATGGCCATGCCGTCTTCAACACCATCCAGGGGAATTTTGTCATTCCCAACCTGCAGGCCACTTTCCGATACGTTGCCCTCCAGGAAGTTCATGGGCGGTGATCCCATGAAGCCTGCCACGAACAAATTGACCGGATTTGTGTAGACTTCGGCGGGTGTGCCGAGTTGCTGCAACTCACCATCTTTCATGATCGCCACCCGATGGGCCAGCGTCATGGCTTCAATCTGATCATGGGTCACATAGATGGTGGTGACACCAAGTTCGTGCTGCATGTGTTTCAATTCGGCGCGCATGAAACCGCGCAATTTGGCGTCCAGATTGGACAGAGGTTCGTCCATCAGGAAGGCCGATGGTCGGCGGATGATTGCGCGTGCAAGGGCCACACGCTGGCGCTGACCACCCGACAATTCACGGGGGAACCGCTCCAGAAGCGTTTCCATCTGCACTTGCGCAGCGGCATCGAATACAGCTTTGTTGCGCTGCTCTTCGGGAACGCCCGTCACCTTCAGCGGAAAGCCGATATTCTCGGCCACGGTCTTGTGCGGATAAAGCGCATAGGACTGAAACACCATGGCAATGTCGCGGTATTTCGGCAGAACATGAGTGACATCGCGATCGCCCATGATGACCTCACCGGAGGTGATTTCCTCCAGACCGGCAATCATGCGAAGCGCGGTGGATTTTCCGCAGCCGGAGGGTCCGAGCAGAACCAGAAATTCGCCTGGTTCCACTTCAATGTCCAGATCCTTTACAGCGTGAAACTCGCCGTAATGCTTGTTCATCTTCCTGATTGAAAGCCGTTTGGCATCGGAAGCTAATGTGTCTGTTTCAGACGCTGAAGTCATGTCTGTATTCATCCTTTAACGGCTCCCAGCAATACGCCCTTGGAAATGTAGCGCTGCAGGACAATCGCCATAAACACCACCGGTATGATCATCACAATGATCACCACCGACATGGACCACCACAAGATTCCACGTTCACCTGCATTCATCGCGGCAACGAGAATGGGCATGGTCTGGGCCTTTGCAGTGGAAAGAAACAGGGCCAGAAGATATTCATTCCAGCACAGGATCATCACCAGCAAAGTGGTTGCGGCCAGTCCTGCACGTGACAGGGGCAGCACAATTTCACGGAAGGTCATGATCATGGTCGCACCATCCAACTGGGCGCTTTCTTCCAGATCCTTGGGGATCGAGTTGAAGAAATCATACATCAGCCAGATGACAATGGGCAGATTGACCACTGCATAGGTGAGAATGATTGCCAGATGAGTATCGAGCATACGCACGGACTGGAACATCATGTAAATCGGCACAACCACAACAATGGGTGCCAGAATGCGTTGGGAAATCATCCAGAACAGAATGTCCCCATTGGCCAATGGTACATGGACACGCGAAGCCACTGCCTTGCTGAGAAAATAGAAAATACCCACACCGACCACCAGCACAAGGCGCCAGTCGACACCATAGCTGCCGATGGCAAACAAGGCCGCCGCCATGACCAGAACGAACAGCAGGATGGTGATCAGATTGGGTTGATAGCGAATGCGCGCCAACGCATAGGCCGCCATTGAACCGATCAGCACAGCCAGTGCCGTTGCCGCCAGTGAGATAATGATGGAGTTGACGTAGGCGCGTAGCGTGTCGGCGTAATCCACCACGAACAATTCACGCCAGGCGTGAAGGCTGGGTATGAAATCAACAAAGGGAATGTAGACTGGCCCGCCATTGACGTCCGCCGCTGATTTTACCGAAGTGATGAGCAACCAGTAGATTGGAAACAGCACAAAAGCGGACCAGGCCAACAGAAGCGTATAGACAATAAACTTGGCACCGGGCGCCATGGCCCCAATTCTGGGCGGCTCAAAAAGCCGCGCAAACAGGCCTCTTGGCGGCACGTTAGAGACATTACTCATATCCGCCTCATTCGGTTGACAACAATAAGATTGAAGAACGACACGCAGATCACCACAGTCACAAACAGCAACAGATAGGCAATGGCGGCAGACTGACCCAGATCGAGCGAGCGCCAGGCAAAGAGGGAATGCAGCGACATGGATTCGGTCGCGATCCCCGGCCCACCGGAGGTCATGATGTTTGGCAGATCCACAATCTTGAAGCCTTCAATGACGCGGATCAACATGACGGTCACAGCGACCGGCATAACTTGCGGCCAACTGATTTCGCGGAAAATCTGCCAATTGCTGGCGCCATCCACCTGACCGGCTTCCACATAGTCACGCGGAATGTTTTCAAACGCCGCCAGCAGGATGATGAAGATAAACGGGATCCACTGCCAGCTGTCGCCGATGATGATGAACAACCGCGCCGTCCAGGGATTGGCGGCCCAGGCAAAATCATTGAGGCCGAACCATTGCCAGGCCGGCGAAAACGGGCCCTTGGTGGTGTCGGCCATCATGCGGAACAGATAACCAACGCCGATGGGGGTGATCATCATGGGAATGAAAAACACGACGCGGAAAAAATTGCGGCCACGAATTGGCTGAGAGCACAGAAATGCCAGAGCCAGGCCAATGATGAATTGAATGGCACAGCCAATAAACACATAGAAAAGTGTTACGCCAAGTGTGCCGAACGGATTGCCGCTGAAGAAGGTTGCGGCGAACATCCAGGAAATACCAAGGATGACAAGAGCCGTGATCAAGCGCCCGATGAAGCCGACGACGGAAAAGCCGGTTGTGATGTAGCGAAACATCCACCACAGAATTGCGCCAGTGGCTGACAGGGCAACGGCCCATCCCAGAAATGTCAGACTGGTGAACGTCCCCAGAAAATGAAATTGCTCAGAGCCAAAAATCTGTTTGGAAAAATTCTGAAATCCGACAAATCGGACCTGATAGCCACCGGCCTTCAAGCGCACACGCGAAAATGCGATAATGAGCGAGGCCACCAGCGGAAAAATTGAGAAGATAAGGATCATCACCACAGCTGGGGTGATGAACAGCTGCCTTGCATGGCCATCAAGCCATTCATTGAAGCGGAATCTGCGTGACGGGGGCTGCGAGTTGTCAGCCGGGAGATATCCCGGCTGACTGTTCACTACCCGACCAGTTGTCGAGGTCATGCTTTGTGCACCCTAGTTGGTGATGCCAAGAGACAGTTTGTACATCTGCTGCTGGGTGTCACGACCGAAATCTTCGGTAATTTCTTCCCAACCAGCTTCGATGTTGGTCAAAGCCTGCTCAGCTGTGATTTCTCCAGCCAGGAAACGGGCCAGTTCACGGTCCAGAACAACGCCAGTATATTGCTGGGCACCTGGAATACGAACATCGGAGGCCATGTTAGGATGGTTCAGGCTGTCCTTGATCGCACCAAGATAATTGTCTGCGAACTCCGGTGAGAAGCCTGCTTCAATCCACTTGCTTGTGTCGTTCAACTGAGAGTTCCGATACGGATTGTATCCGGTCCAGCCCAGCGTCACATCCACATTGGACTGCTCTGCCTGGTTCATATAGGACAGGAATGCATAGGAAGCTTCCTTGACCTTCTGATCAGATTTTGCGTTGACCGCACCAGCCCAGCCACCAAAGGCAGCATAAGGCGCATGGTTCACACCATCTGTTGCATGTGGGCAAAGCTCTGAATCACACTGCTGCAATTCACCCGTTGCCGGGTTCAGGACCTTGCGGGAGCCTGGCATGATAACCGC
The DNA here is from genome assembly GCA_024743215.1 of Alphaproteobacteria bacterium. Taxonomy (GTDB): domain Bacteria; phylum Pseudomonadota; class Alphaproteobacteria; order Rhizobiales. The sequence continues at coordinate 14,712 of JANSWZ010000009.1, read as the reverse complement.
ACCCATTTTGTCCCTGATTGCTGCACCTGATTCATCAATGGAGAGCGGTCCGATATCGCCCCAGTCAATGACGAGACCACAACGGCCAGCCTGAACCAAAGCACGTGTATCACCAATATCCTGGTTCAACTCATCGGTTGGGCCGTATTTGCCGGTTTCCTTGTAAATGCGGAAAGCTTCAGCCCAGCCAGCATTGTTCATTTTCGGCTTCATGGTTTCCGGATCGAACCACAGGCCTTCACCAGTGCCCTTGGTCTGCGTGAAACCGGCTGCAATCGAGCCAATGGCAAAATAGGACTGCGCATTCCGCTTTTTGAAGATGCAGGAGCCGTAATCCGCCTCGCCATCGCCATTCATGTCCATGCCGTTCATGGCTTCGGCAACCTTCATGTAGTCGTCCCAATCCTTGGGAGGCTCCATGCCGATTTTTTCCAGAATATCGCGGCGATAATACAGCATCTGGAAATCACCATCGACGGTGATGAGATAGGTGTTGCCACCAATCTTCTGATTGAACTCGCGGAAATATGGCGCGATGTCATCAATGTCGATCTTGTCATCTTTGGCGATATACGGATCGAGATTTTCAACCAGCCCGCCATCAACAAGCTCAACAGCCCAACCTGACGCGAAAACACCCACATCAATAGAGTTGGTTCCGGTGGCCCAGTCGGTCAGCAGCTTCTGGAAAATTTCAGCGAATGGCACTTCGTTGACACGAATTTCAGCGCCGGTCATTTCTGTGAATTCTTTGCCACGGTCAACAAGACGACCAGCAATCACCGGACCCGGGCGGGTCAGGATGTTGATGGTTACGCCGTCGAACTCGCCAGCAAAAGTCGGAGTCGCAGTGCCTAGAACGGCAGCAGCGGCCACGCCCGCGAGGAGCGATTTAAAAGTAGATTTCATTATGTCCTCCCATTGGAACAGCAATTTTTATTGCTTGCTCCTATAGCCTGCTACAGCAAATCGTCATCGTCAATACTTTTGCGTAGTCAACTCAACAAATGTCAAAAAATTACAACATGTCATTGCGAAACCGGCTGGAGACCGCGATAGTGACAGGCAATTGAGGGTGCGGAAAAGCTGAAATAACAAGCAAAGCGCCGGGAGAAAAGAATGCGGCTTGGCGTCACATGCGCCAAAGACGCATATGAGCAGGTGAGGAAATTGTTGGATAAAAAGCCCCCGCTGAGGAGAAAGTCCTTTGACAATTCCGACTCGCTGCGGTTGCGGGCGACATGGATGTATTACTCCCATGGACGCACCCAACGAGAAATCGCTGAACGATTGGGCGTCAGCCGAACGACCGTTATCCGGCTCCTTGAAGAAGCGCGGCAGCGCCATGAAATCAAGTTCTGGATCGAGGAAGCCGAAGAACGATGTGTTCAGTTAGGCATCCAACTGGAGGCCCAACTGGGCCTGGAAGAAGCCATCGTTATTCCCGCTGGCGATAATCATGATGAAATCTCGGATTCTGTTGGATTGGCACTCGGAAAATATCTGTCCAACGCTGTCAGCGATCATATGACCATCGGGGTGGGCTGGGGCCGAACACTCACGGCGTCTCTGGTCAGCTTCCGTTCCACCATGCGTCAGGGTGTGAAGATCATGTCGCTTCTGGGCGGTTCGGTAGAGCCGATCCCACCCAACCCGGTCGAATATTGCTGGCGGCTCGGCAGCACAATGGGCGCAGATTGCTACATGTTCCCCTCTCCACTGATCGTTGATTGTGCGGAAACCAAAAACAACCTCATCAATCATTGTGGCCTTGGCACCATTTTTGACATGGCCAAAAATCTTGATATGGCGGTTCTCAGTGTTGGGGATATCGGACCGGATGGTACGTCGCTGGCACGCAGATTGATGAGCCAAAGGGATCTGGATGAGTTGATCGCAGCGGGATGTGTTGCCGATGTCTTGTGCAATTTCATCAACGCTGCCGGTCAGGACATCATCCACCCGATCGACGATCGAGTGATGTCGGTGGATTTGCGGGAACTTGAAAATTGTCGGCACAAAATTCTGGCCACAGGCGGTCATCACCGAGATCGCGCCATTATTGCTGCGGTCAAACGTCTTGGCATTCATACGCTGGTCACTGATCAAAGTGCCGCAGAAGCTATTCTTCAACGCCAAACAGGAGCGAAAGCAGACCTATGAACAGGGTGGATGCACATCATCATTTCTGGAAAATCGATCTGGGGATCTATGATTGGATTTCAGACGATATTGCCGGCATTCGCCGAGACTATCAGCCGGAACATCTGGCTCCCTATCTCAAGCATCTTGGTGTCAGCCAAACTGTATTGGTTCAGGCAGGTGAAAGCCTGCTGGAAAACGACGCGATGCTGGCGATTGCCGATCATTCAGACTTTGTTGCCGGCGTGGTCGCATGGGTTGATCTGACCGCTGCGGATGCTGCTTCCCGGCTGCATGAACTGGCTGGACATGACAAGGTGAAGAGCATTCGACCTGTTTTGCAGGGCATCGCTGATAATGACTGGGTTTTACAGCCGGAAGTGGTCAGCAATCTGCGTTTGTTACCGGAATTGAATTTGTGTTTTGATGCCCTGATCCAGCCTCGGCATCTCGCCGTTCTTGATCAGCTGACTGATCTGATACCCGAATTGAATGTCGTGATTGACCATGCAGCCAAACCTGTTATCGCCAATGGGCAAGCGGCAGGACCTGACTGGGAGTCCGGTATGGCGCGCCTGGCTGAAAAGCAACAGATTTTCTGCAAGCTGTCCGGCATGGCAACCGAGCAGGGCCCCGGCTGGCAAGCCAGCACTTTGCAACCGGTCTGCGATCATTTGCTCAGCACGTTTGGCCCTCGCCGCCTGATGTGGGGCAGCGATTGGCCCGTGCTGGAACTGGTTGGCTCCTATACCCAGTGGTTTGAAGCAGCCCAGCAAATGCTGAGCGGATTGAGCGACGAAGACCGTGACTGGGTCATGGGCAAAACGGCCATCCAGTTTTACAATCTATAGAGCGTTTCTGTAGAGAGAGCGTTTCGTATAGGCGCGAGAGGCTCTAACGCCCTGCAATGTGGTTTATGCTGTCTTCCATGGCATCTGCTTCGTCCACATTCAGCGCGCCCATGCGCATTGTAATGTTCCAGGTATCGCGCGCGGCCAGTTCCACATAACAGTTTTTGGCCTTTTCCTTTTGATGACCTTCCACCCCACTGGTGGCCGGAAAGGCAATGCCGAGGCCCTGCTGGTCAGGCGTTCGGCACAGCCAACGGCCGGTCAACGGTGCCTGGGCAGGCTGATAGGAAATGAAATCGGCCCCGCCATCGGGCAGTTTCTGCATGGCATGGGTCCAGCCATCAAGCCCGGCCATCATGTCAATTGAGAACACCACTTCTGGATCAAAGGCAAGATCAGGGCGCAGCACATGGTGCAATACCGGTTCCCGCTCCAGCGCCTCAATGAATTCCACATAGCCTTCCGCCGGTGAAATATGGGCCGGTATCGATGTTCTGACACGCACACTGGCGGGGTCATACTGTGCCGCATAGATCAATTTGCCAAAATCAACCGGCCGAAAATTGGCATGGCCGAGATACATGAGATCCATAGGGACATTGCGTTTGTTTTCCACCGACAGATCGACCGTCAACCAGGTCTCATCAAAGTCCAGACTGACCTTTGATGTCGCAAGGTAATTGCAGGAAAAGGCAATTGTGTGCTGATAGCTGCCGCAGATGGAGATGCGGTTTTTCGCTTCATCCACCTCCAGCCAAGCCGCCTGATAAGGCGCGTTGGGCAGTTCACCGTGCAACGGATGCGTGTCCTGCGGGCCGGGTGCGCCGACCCCGGCCAGGCCGCAATGCATGAAGAAAGCCCCATAGGTACGCAAATAGTCTGTCGTATCCACAGGCTCTTCAAACATGGAGCCCATGGTCAGATCGCGACCATCAAACTCCGCACTCCAGATTTGTTGCCCCTTATAGGGCAGCACCACGATATTCGCGCGCGCTGTTTTCAATCGCAACGCCGCCACACCGGAGGCATAACGAAAGGTGCTGACCGCAATCTTTTCATTACGAATGATGACGTGTTCATTCACGCCAAATTGCGCGTCAGCCAGATCAATATGTAGGGTCAATGAAACCTCCGGTTTGGATATTATCAGCCCGGTGTTGGCGCTTCTTCCCGCATCAGGCCCTGCTTTTTCAGATCAGCCCAAAGTGCGGTTGGAATGACAGCATCAGCGGCAGCCAGATTCAGGCCAACTTCCCGCGCATTTTGAGCGCCGGGAATGACAGACATCACATTGGGATGACCCAGCGGAAACTGAAATGCTGCATCGACCAGGGCCACGCCATGGGCTCGGCAGACCGCTTCGATCCGGGATACCTTGTCCATGATGTCTGCCGGGGCGTCGTCGTAATTGTACTTGGCGCCGGGTACGGCACCCATGGCCAGAATGCCGGAATTGTAGGGTCCGCCCAGAATGATCCCGATGTTGCGTTCCTCACACAGCGGCAGGAAGCTGTTCAGGGCCTCCTGCTCCAGCAAAGTGTAGCGACCGGCCAGCAGGAACATGTCAAAATCACCGCGTTCGGCCATATACTGGCAAATCTGCCATTCATTCACGCCAGCGCCAAAACCGGCGATGACGCCCTGTTCGCGCATTTCCAGCAAAGCCTTGTAGCCACCATTGAGAAACTCATCCATCAACGGATCGACCGCTTCCTGGCTGCCATGGGAGAAAATGTCGAGATCATGGGCCAGAAGAATATCGATGCGATCCATGCCCAGACGTTCAAGCGAGAACTCGACCGAGCGCATCACACCATCATAGGAGTAGTCAAAATGTTCTTTGCGGTTCGGCACATCGAAAAACTTGCCGATGGCATCGCGCGTCTCGGCGGTGGCGGGTTTCAGAATACGTCCGATTTTCGTGGAAAGTACGAAAGAGTCCCGGTCCTTGTCCCGCAGAAACCGATTGAGGCGCGTTTCCGCAAGGCCAAAGCCATAAAGCGGTGCGGTGTCAAAATAACGGATACCACCGTCCCACGCCGCCTGCAGGGCTGCATCGCTGTCAGCATCACTCACCGCACGATATAGATTTCCAATCCCACCAGCGCCAAATCCCAGTTCGGTGAAGTTCAGCTTTGGAGACGTACCCCGTTGCAAAAAGCGTGATTTCAGTCCCATTTAAAGCCTCCCAGGCATTTTGATGTTCGATTTGCGCGCAGCTTAGTGGCACTGGAAATTTATTTCCAGTGCCTGTGCCAGGATCAATCAGGTGGAGAAAATCTGTCAACTGATACGGTCTGCGTCTCCAATGTCATCGGCCCGAATGATGACAGGAAAGCGACTTCGGCAGCATCCATTCCCACTCCGATGCGGGCAATGTCAGTGGCATGCGCCATTTTGGTGGAATCCATCAAATGCCAGGTGCCCTCCAGAAAGACTTCGACAACAGCATGGAAGTCCTGTGGCGTAACATCCGGTGCATAGGCACTCACGAACCGCGCTGGAATGGCGGACGCACGGCAAAATGCGATGAGAACATGGGCATAATCCCGGCACACGCCCTGCCGCTGCACGAACGAGTCCAGCGCCGTTGTCTGGCCGCTGCTTACGCCTGGAACATATTCGAACTTGTCGAAAATCCAATCCCTCATGGTTGCAACCCGTTGCCCACCGGGCAAGTCGCCGAATTCTGCCGTAACCACGCTTTGAAATTCGTCCGATGGACAATAGCGCGATGGCATCAGATAGCGCACTGTATCCCCCGGCAGTAAATGCGGCGGCACAGATTGCAATCTCGATATATCAAGGGCCGGACGATCAAGAGACACTGTGCAGGCATAGTCACACCGAAACCTGTCTTCCACGCGAATCCAGGTGCGAACGCCCATCCCGTTTTCGGCTGCAACATCTGCGGAATGCGTTGCATCCAGCACCGAAAAACTCTGCGATTTGACAGATTGATCAGCCAGGTCCGGAACTTGAATCTGGGCCAGAATATCGGTTGGTCTGGGCAGCTTGTAGTCGAGCTGCACTGCTATCTTGAGGTTTACCATTGGGTTGTTCCCTGCTGGCCGTTTCAGATCTTGCCGAATTGTCAGCTGTGCCTCGCTCAAATACGCGTGACATTTTCTGACATCAGGCCCGAAGGCGCTCGATCGGGAGCCCACCCATCAATGTGCTTAGTCATGATCCGGTCAGACGTCAATTATCACTCGGTTTCCGCGGTGACTGGATCACGTGATCGGCCACGTAAGCATTCCGCTCTCCTTTCGGCAAATCCGGGCCGATTGTGGTGTCGGGAAAGGTTTGCAATTCCAACTCAGCATTCACAATAGCGCCGCTGACAAAGACCAAGGCGGAAAAATACAGCCACAGCATGAGAATGGCAGCTGTGGCAATGGACCCGAAGGTTGCGCCGTAATTTGCAAAATTTTCGATGTAGAAAGAAAAAGCAATCGAGCCACCGAGCCAGAGCAATGTGGCGACGAGGGCTCCTGGAAAAACCCAGCGCAACTTTGGATCCCGGCGATGAGGGGCAGTTTTGTAGAGATAGGCAATCGCAACCAAAACGATGAGCGCCACAATCGGCCAGCGAAGCCAGAGCGCCGATGTTTCCGCTTCTATTGGCATTGGCAGGAACGTCGTGATGGCCGGCAGAACGGCTACGGCTCCAAGCACCAGCATACCAATCAGAAATGCGGCAATGGTCAGGCCGATGGAAATTGCTGCGGCCAGAAAGAAGGCCCGCTGATTTTCTTCGCGATAGGCTTTGGTCAATGCATAAACGAGCGCATTGATCCCACGCGATCCGCTCCATAGAGCGAGCGCCAGACTGATGACAAGCCCCAGAGTCAGTGTTTCATCACTTTGTGTGATGATAGCCTGCAACCGTTCTGTGAACAGTTCGGTAACGCTGGATGGTAAGAATTGATCCGCCAGATACATTTGCTGATTCAGCGTGTGAATGTCCGCAAACAGGCCATACAGGGCCACCCCTACTGCGACAGCAGGAAAGAGGGACAGAAACCCGAAAAAGGCCACACCAGCGCAACGCAAGGATACATCGGTTTCAAAAACACGGATGATGGACCGTTTCAGAACCGCCCACAGGCTGGTGAAAGACAATTTCAACGGTGACCTGGCCAGGCTGACCTTCTGCCGAATTGCCTCACCTTTCATCGCGTCAGTGCCCTGATGCTCTGGCGTTCCAGGCTCTGATTTCTTTGCGGCTTGTTCCACACTATCTTCTTTTGATATCCAGGATTTACGATCAGACAGCCCGTCAGACCGTCATATTGCCTGACAGGCTGGATACCTGACTGGTTGGTTCAAACCCAGATAATCGTGTGCGGCTGCCGTCTGTCAATCTCCAGGGAGCTCGACGTTCAAATTGACATCATCTGATGGCTCGCCGAAAATTGCATCTCGGAAGACATAACCGCCAACCAACAGCAGACAGACTACAATCCCGGCCACAATCCAGCCGGTACGCCCACCGGTATCGACGATATTTGCTTCGCGCTTCGGATTTGGCATATCAAATCTCCTTACGTGCTTCGCCTGTCATTCACTATACAGGCCCACGCAGAGATTGGCATCGATCGACTTTTACAACTTTTACGAAACAGTGTAATCAATTCAAGTCAGACCATTTTCAGGTCCGCGCCCACCCCCCTGGGAGAAAGGGGCGGGGCGCGATTCGCCCGGATATCTTGACGGTGTCACAAAGTGGCACCCATCATCATCCGGACGATTTCTTCATCATTGGTTTCGGACGGCTTGCGCTCACCTGCGACAACCCCTCTTGCCAACACGATGATGCGGTCTGCAGCGGCGAAGATATCGGGAAGATTGTGAGAGATCAGAATGATGCCCACGCCCTTCTTCTTCAATCGCTCGATCAGAGCCATGACTTCACGCTGCTCTGGGACACCCAAAGCGGCTGTCGGCTCATCCATGATGACCAGCTTGGCTTGCCAATGGATCGCACGTGCGATGGCAATGGCCTGACGTTGACCGCCGGACATTTCACGTACGGGAGCTGACGGATCAGGAACCACAATGCCAAGACTTTTCATCACCTCAACCGCGTTGCGCTGCATTTCCTTGCGGTCCAGAAACGAAATCCCCAGGATCCGACGCGTCTTTTCCCGCCCCAGATAAAGGTTCAGACCAGGATCCAGATTATCGGCCAATGCGAGATCCTGATAGATTGTCTCAATCCCCAGACTGCGCACAGCTTCGGGGGATTTTCCGGTCAGGACCGTGTCGTTAAAATGCACTTGCCCGGCAGTTGGCTGATAAACGCCCGAGATCATTTTAATCACGGTCGATTTACCAGCGCCATTGTCGCCGGCCAGCACGACACATTCACCTTCATTGACATCGAAGGAAACGTTGCTGACAGCTTCGTTGCCACCAAAACGTTTTTTGAGACCGTCTACTTTGAGGATCGTCGTCATGTGCTTCCTCCGACAAGTCTGCCCTTGGACTGATCGACGAGTACGGCCACGATGATAACCAGCCCGACAGCAACGAATTGCCAGTAGGGTGGCAGGCCACAAAAAACGAGACCAAACTGGATAACGGCAATGATGAATGCCCCGATCACAGTGCCGATGATGGTACCTTGCCCACCGGTCAGAGATGCCCCGCCAATAAACACGGCCGCAACTGCATAGAGCAATATCGGTTCGCCTGCATTGGCTGCACCCGCCGAGAATCGGCTGGTATAGATCAGGCCGCCAACACCTGCGGTGATCGCCGAGATGACGAACAGATAAACCAGGTGGCGTTTGACATCCACGCCAGCGCGCTCAACCGATGCCCTGCTGGCACCAAGCGCATAGGTGTGAACACCGAAACGTGTATGCGTCAACACGTAGTGACAGATAATTGCCAGCACGACGGCCGCGACGACCGGTATGGGGATGCCAAGAATATGGCCATTGCCCAGAACCCGCGCCTCATCGCTGCGGATCGACACAGTGGCCCCGCCAGCGACAATCAATGCGGCACCGCGTGCAATCCCATAGGTGCCCAATGTCCCGATGAAACTCGGTACATTCAATTGTGCCACGAGCCACCCATTGACCAATCCCACGATAATGGCCGCCAGCAATCCAACGCCCATGGCCAGGATTACTGTGAACCAACCGGCCTCAGGACCCACAAACCGAATAACCAAAGCCATGGCAACGGCAGCGAAACCAGTTGTGAACGCAATTGATAGATCAATGTGCCCGGCAACGATGACCAGTGTCAGCCCCAGAGCGAGCAGCAGAATTTGCGACGCTGCAACCGAGATTGACTGAATATTGTAGATCCGGAACAGGAACGTATTACCCGTCTGGGTTTGCGCATAGATTTCAAAAAAGCCGAGGATGAGCACAAGGAACAGCCACGACCAAGCGTTAAGTAGGGACTTCACGAATGAAGCCCCTCTTGTGTTTGACATGTCAGTATTCGTCATTCGGAATAGATATATTTTGCAATATTTTCATCATTGACGTTTTCTGCATTGATCACGGTGAACCCGGTTCCGATTGTGGTTGGAACAGAATTGCCGGTCAGCACAGCATAAGCCGCCATGACACCGAAATATCCGATTTCAGCAGGATGCTGCGCGATAGCCGCATCGACGAGACCGGACGAAATATTGTTGACGATACTGGTCGGCGCATCAAATGCGATCACAGTGATATCGTCGGCCTTATTCGCGCTTTCAACACCATTACCGGCACCCAAAGCGGAGAACAGGTTTGCACCAAAGACGCCTGCAACATCGGAATGACGTGCATAAACCGCCTGGAATTGTGAGGCAGCAAGTGAGGCATCGTTCTCATTGTACTGAGTATCGAGAACTTCAACATCGGGGAAGTTTTCAGCCATTTCAGCTTTGAAGCCTTCTTCGCGCTGATCTGTTGTTGAAATGCCTGGACGAACGTTGGACACGTAAACCTTGCCCTTACCGCCGATTTCAGCAGCCATGAACTGAGCAGCCATACGGCCACCACCGACATTGTCAGAAGCAACGTAGGAATATGGGAAATCGGCGTCGCCAAGCCCATCCTGATATTTGCCATCGTCGATGAAAGTATCCACGGTAATCACTGCAATGCCAGCTTCATGGGCACGGCGCAGAGGCTCGATCATCTGTGTTGTATCGGTTGGCGCAATCAGGATTGCATCAGGTCCGCGACCAATGACAGCATCCAGAACCGGTGTTTGCAACACTGGATCGAATTCTTCGGCACCCTGGAAGTCAACAGTGATGCCAAGAGCCTTGGCAGCTGCCTGTGCGCCACGGTTCATGGTGATGTAAAAGGCGTCTGTGGTCAGACCGGGGATCAATGTGATCGTGATGTCTTCTTGCGCATGCGCCATTGATGAAACACTCAGCGTTGCCGCGAGTAGTGTGGATTTAATAAAATTCCGCATATAGATTCCTCCCTGGGAGTTACGGTCCATATTGGAGCCGCTACATTAGACGTCTGGGATTTACCCATGACGAGTCAAAATGGACTTTTGACGAAATGTAAGTTGCCCTGCAAAGTGAATTACTGCAAGAAGTAAATATCAGAAATATATTTCACAAAGGTGCCTGACGATGATTGGACGACCGAAAGGTACCAAACTCCTGAACCGAAGCCTCATGCATGCCGCAGCAAGATTACATTATATCGAAAGACTGTCACAACTGGAAGTATCCAAACGCATGCAGGTTTCTACCGCAACAGTGTCGCGGCTGCTTTCTCATGCGCGTGAGGAAGGCATCGTTCGCATTCAAGTCGCTGATCTTGATGAGACGGACGCACTGGGCGATAAATTGCAGATAGCTTTGGGGCTAAACGCGGTGCGCGTTCTGGAAAGCGGCAAGCCTGCCGCCTTGTCGTCTCAAGTCGGCTCCTTGCTCAACGAGGCCAAATTGGCACCGGGTTCCGTGATAGCAATTGGGTGGGGCCGCGCAGTTCAAAGTGTCATTGCTGCGGGTCTTCCCAGAATACCCAATGTTGTTGTTGTGCCAACATCAGGCGGAATGCACGAAACCGCATCGCATTTTCAAATCAATGAATTCGTCCGAAAAGGCGCTGAGCAAATGCAGGGCGAAGCGCATTTTCTTTACGCGCCCTCGATGGTTTCCCCTGAGTTGCTGTCTGTACTGTCGCGCGACCCTGATACGTTGCGGTTGCTGAATCTGTGGTCGAAAGTGGATGTGGCAATCATGGGGATTGGCGATTTCCAACGGTCATCCGGCAATCGAAACTTCGAGTTTGCACCCAAGGACGCCAAACGTGTGGTTGGCGACGTCGTGCGCAACTATTTCGACCAGAACGGAGAAGAGGTTCACTGGTCCGGTCAAGAGAATTTGATGGCCCTCAGTCGCAAACAGCTTCAACGCGTTCCCCTCAGTATTGGCATCGCCACCGGCAAAGAGAAAGTTCCGGTCATCATTGGCGCGGCACGATCCGGGATGATCAATGCGCTGGTCACAGATACACGCGTTGCCTCGCAAATCCTTGAACAACTGGATGCGCCACAGGTTTTGTGAAATATATTTCTGAAAAAAGTTGTTGATATGATTTTCTACTGCCGCTAATTCACATTGAGCCGCAGGTCAAACGAGAATCTCGACAAGAGAGCCACATGATATCTGCGGTTGGTGCAGCCAAGGGAGGTCTCAGCCGGCGGACGCGTGACATCGCCCCTGCATGCCAAAACGATCCCGGTCTTCAACCGGTGATCATATGGCCAGGGGCAGTATCGCGAGCCAGTTTCGCCCCCTCATTGCATCTTATGATTTTTATTCGACACGCTGCTGAAGCAGCGCGCATAACAACATTCTGATTTAAGGATCACCCGCATGAAACTAAATATGACAACGTCAGAGTGGCGCGGCTACCAGCAGATTTGTGGCGCTAATGGCTTGATGATGGTCGTCGCCTGCGATCAACGCGGCGGCATGCGCAAAGTGCTTGCAGATACGCCTGAAACTCAGGCGGCCATCGACGAAGCGACCCTTGGTGTCGTGAAGGCCGGCATCGTCAGCCACCTTGCCAACAAAGCGTCATGCGTGCTGCTAGATGCGGTCTGTGCGGTACCCGATGTTGTTGATGATAAAGTGTTGTCACGTGATACAGGGTTGCTGGTCGGGCTCGATGCGTCGGGTTGGGACACCGATGCCAATGGCTATCGCATTTCCAAACTGGTGCCCGGCACGACAGCCCGCCGTGTGCGGGAACTGGGCGGCACCGGCGCAAAACTGATGGTCTATTTACGCCCTGATCGCCCGGAAGCGAACGACGTCAACATTCAGATTATCCGCGATTGCATTGCCGATTTCGCGCAGGAAGACCTGCTCCTTGTGGTTGAAATTCTGACTTACAGCCTGGATGGCGAAACTGAAGCCGACTACGCCGCAGCCTTCCCTGGCCTGATCGTGGAAAGCGCCCGGATCTCGCTGGAACTTGGTTCCAAAGTTCTCAAATTGCCATACCCTGGCAATGCCGAGGCCTGCAAACAGATCACCGAATTGTGTGATGGTGTTCCCTGGGCCGTGTTGTCTGCCGGTGTTGATCATGAGACCTTTGTAGGTCAGGTGGCGACAGCAATGGAAAATGGCGCATCTGGCGTGATCGCCGGACGTGCTTTGTGGAAAGATTGTATCTCTCTGGATGCAGCGACATGTGAGGACCGTTTGGAAAACATTGCCAGTAAGCGCCTGCGCGAAATTCAGGCGATTTTGGACGATCATGCTGCGCGTGGCTGACACCGCCATCGGCGTGGATGTGGGCGGAACCCGCATTCGCGTCGCACGCATTGCCCGAGGAGGCTCCTTGGGCGGAACCCTGCAGGATCGTGTTTCCGAACCGGTTCAACAGGACCGGGACGGATTTTCTGCACAGATCATCAGACTGATCAACGCCGCCCGCAATGACAGTTGCAGGGCGGTCGGCATCGGCATTCCTGGCCGCATTGACGGGGCCGCCCAAACCATTGAATCCGCTGGATATATCGATGTTGCAGGCATGGATCTGCCAACCATGATTGCCCGCGAAACAGGACTACCCACCCGCATCGAAAACGACGCAATGATGGCCCTTGTCGCCGAAGGCAATGCCCGTCCTGAAGGTGCGACCGGCTTGATCATGATGTTGACCGTCGGCACCGGGATCGGTGGTGCCACACTGGAAAACGGCACGCCATGGTATGGCGGCGGCATATCGGGGCAATTCGGCCATATCGTGGTGTCGGCTGACGGACCATTGTGCAATTGCGGCCGGGTGGGCTGCGTGGAAACACTAAGCTCCGGTACGGCACTGGGGCAACTGATCACAAAGGCGGGCCTTCCGGATACAATTCGCGCTGAAGAGATACATGCCCGCGCATTGGCAGGCGACGATGCAGCCTCCGACCTTTTGAACGAATGGGCACGCCCGTTTTTGCGTGCCATTGAAACGCTGATTTCGGTCGCCGACCCGCGACTGGTGATCATCGGCGGCGGGCTGGGTGTTGACATGACGCGCGCGCTTGAGCGTTTGCCCAGACAAGACAAATGGTTCAACGTACCGATCGAGATGGCCCTTCTGGGCGATGATGCAGGTGTGATTGGCGCAGGGCTCTGCGCCCTTTCGGCGCACGCAGCCACACAATCGGAGTAGATCGGGTGAAGCAAGCGATCATCGTGAACGGTGTTCCGGCCAGTGGAAAGTCAACCGTGGCAGCAGCGCTGGTTCAGACCCTGACAGACCGGGGCGTTGCAGCTGTTCCGCTCACGCTTGATACGGTCAAAGAAGGCCTTTTCGTGCATGTTGGCACAGGGGATCGCGCGCATAATCGCATGCTTGGCCGGGCCAGCTATCACGCAATATTCAACACGATTGCAGCATTTCCCGCATCGCTTGTGCCCATTATCGATGCCTGGCACGGGTTCGAACCCAAAGAAATCCTGCGCGACCATGTGGCGCGCGCCGGAATTGAGCAGATTATCGAGGTTTGGTGTGCGGTCTCGCCCGCAACCGCAGCGGCGCGCTACCGCGACCGCGCCCAGACACGCCATGCCGGGCATCTACCATCTTCCTACGCTGACGAACTGTTCGAGTTGGCCGGGCGCGCACGCCCCATGTCCCTGGGTCCTGTCCTACACGTAGACACAGAAAAACCCATTGACCCAAATCTGTTCAACGATATCCACGAACTGCTATAGGATCTAAGGCACCACCATTTCTGAAGCGTTGTCTGAGACCACCTCTCAGACATGTTATTCCTCTTGGTATAATCATGGTGTGCCGATGGGACAGGCAAATATGACTGGGAGTTCGCTGTGCTGAAGAAAGTTGATAGCAGGCAGGCCGGGCGGCGCAACAATGCAAAGCCCAAGGGTCGCCAGCTCGACGAGGCCTCGCTTGCTGACGTTCGTGCATTGCTTGGCGATGCGCCGCGCAGGCGGGACCTTCTGATCGAATTCCTGCATCTCATTCAGGATAGATATGGCTGTCTGTCGGCGGCTCATTTGCGGGCATTGGCGGAAGACATGAAGCTGAGCCAGGCCGAACTGTATGAAGTCGCATCCTTCTATGATCATTTCGATGTTGTGCGCGAGGGCGAAGACACGCCTGCCCCCCTGACCATTCGCGTGTGTGAATCCCTGTCTTGCATGATGGCAGGTGCGGAACCGCTGATAGCCGAGTTGCAAGAAGCTGCGGATCCTTCCAAAATC
>JANSWZ010000013.1 GCA_024743215.1 Alphaproteobacteria bacterium | reverse complement strand
GGCTCTGGCTCTGGCTCTGGCTCTGGCTCTGGCTCTGGCTCTGGCTCTGGCTCTGGCTCTGGCTCTGGCTCTGGCTCTGGCTCTGGCTCTGGCTCTGGCTCTGGCTCTGGCTCTGGAACGAAATCGACCGGATCTTGCTCTATGGCAAGGTCATTTGTTTCTAAAGTTTGCTCAACGGGCGCGACCTGCTCACCAACCTCTGTCGGCGTGTTGTCCTCAGGCTGCCTGTCCTCACGCTTATTGTCCTCAGGCTGATTGTCTTCAGCTTCGGCTTCGGCTTCAGGCAACGCGATCTGCGGCTCTTCAGGTTGCGGATCGCTTGACCCGAACAGCCTGCGGAAAAAACCCTTTTTCTCCCCCTCGGCCACTAGACCACCTCGCCAAACAGATGACGATGGGAACAATCCTTGATGTGCACCGGAACGATATCGCCTGCAGTTCCACCTTCCAGCTCCACCTGCGTGAACTGCTCGGTCCGCCCAAGGCCGGGCTTCTCGATCAGAACCTGATGCGTTGAGCCGATTTCGCTTTTCAGATGTTTTTGCAGCGCTTCATCACCCTTTTCCCGCAGACGCCCTGCCCGCTCCTTGATCAAGCCGCGCTCAAGCTGAGGCATGCGTTCAGCTGGCGTGCCTGGCCGTGGCGAAAACGGAAAGATATGCAGGTGGGTCAAGTCGCAGTCATCCACAATTGAGAGAGAGTTTTCAAACATGTCCTCAGTCTCTGTCGGAAATCCGGCAATGATATCGGCGCCAAAGGCCATGTCAGGGCGCAATGCACGCACCTGATGGCAAAAATCAATCGTGTCCTGACGCAAATGCCGGCGCTTCATACGCTTTAAAATCATGTCATCGCCAGATTGAAGCGACAAATGCAGATGCGGCATCAAGCGCTCTTCTTCTGCAATGGCTGCCATCAGTTCCGGGTCGACCTCGATGGAATCGATGGATGAGAGCCGCAGCCGTTCCAGTTCGGGTACATGTTTCAAAATGGCCTGCACCAAGGCACCCAGTTTTGGAGTACCGGGCAGATCGGCCCCGTAAGAAGTAATATCAACGCCGGTAATGACCACTTCGCGATAGCCATTCTCCGTTAAACGCCGCACCTGATCGACAACGGCACCCATTGGCACGGAGCGTGAATTGCCACGGCCATAGGGAATGATACAGAATGTGCAGCGATGGTCGCAGCCTGTCTGAACCTGGACAAAGGCGCGGGTTCTTCCTTCAATTCCTTCAATCAGATGAGCCGCTGTCTCGCGCACCGACATGATGTCGTTCACGCGGGTCTTCTCGGTGTCATTGACGCCGAATTGCGGCAGCATCCGATAACTTGCCGCCACCAGCTTCTCTTCATTGCCAAGAACCAGCGAAACCTCGTCCATCTTGGCAAACATGTCCGGGTCAGTTTGCGCAGCGCACCCTGATACGATCACAGTCTTGTCCGGATTGTCCCGCTTCGCGCGGCGGATTGCCTGCCGTGCCTGACGTACCGCTTCAGATGTCACCGCGCAGGTATTGATCAGAATTGCAT
Source organism: Alphaproteobacteria bacterium (assembly GCA_024743215.1). Taxonomy (GTDB): domain Bacteria; phylum Pseudomonadota; class Alphaproteobacteria; order Rhizobiales. The sequence continues at coordinate 106,865 of JANSWZ010000013.1, read as the reverse complement.
CGCTCAGGCCTGCCGCGATTGCCTCGCGCTTCATGACCTGACTTTCAACCGTATTCAACCGGCAGCCAAAGGTCAGTACGTCTATGTTGGGTGCTTTGCTCATATCCAGCTACGCCACATCACTGGCCGGCATTGCTGCGGCAAACATGATTGCGGGCAAGACACCGGAATGTTCCAGTTCCCAGGGGCCTGTCATGATCACATGATCATCCGGGCGCCATGAAAGGTTTAGATCCCCGCCAGGCAAAGCTATGCGCACATTGCGTCCAGTCCGTGCGGTGCGCGCCGCGCTGACCGCAACCGCACAGGCCGCTGACCCGCAGGCTTTTGTCTCGCCCGCACCGCGTTCCCAAACCCGAAGACGGATTTCATCATGTGAAATCACTTGCGCAAAAGAAATATTGGCTTTCTCAGGGAACATGGCGTGATGCTCCAGTTCTGGCCCAATCAGAGACAAATCGTACTCGTCTACATTGTCGACCCAGAAGATTGCATGAGGATTGCCCATATTCGCAACAGATGGGTTCGCCAAATGGACATCATGGTCTTCGTAAACCAGTTCAATTGCGGCCGTGTCTTCTGCTTGCTTTGACAGGGGAATGTCTGCCCAAGCGAATTTCGGCTGGCCCATATCCACACTAATTTCAGAACCTTTGCGAATTGTCTGCAGCAGTCCAGCTTCTGTTTCAAAAATCGCTTCGCTGACTCCCAGACGATCGAACTCCATGCCAGCAATGCAGCGCGTCCCATTGCCGCAGGCGCCGGAACGGGACCCATCATTGTTCCAGATTTCGACATAGGCCACCGTGCCATCGGATTTTGGTGGCAACAGAACCATCAATTGATCAAAAAACGAGCCTTCTCTGGCTGCAATAGCGCGAGCGGCCTCAGGCGTCACCAACACGTGGTGATCCCTAAGGTCGAGCATGACAATCTCATTGCCTGCGCCGTTCATTTTGGAATAGCTGATGTCGTTCATGTTTGTCTGCGTTTCAAGCGTTAGAATACTGCCGCCTATATGGCGGACTGGGTGCCAAAATACTAGGCCCCCGCTCATTTGAAAGGTTGTACTGCGCGACTATACAGCCAAAAAATGATCGATCATTGTTGCATTGTGCAGCGCAAACCCTAAGATATTTGGAGATCATGGAGGATTCAGCATGTTTGCATATCGTGTGTTCCTAGCATTTCTAATCTCCTCTGCTCTTTTTGCACTGCCAAGCTACGCGTCCCCTCGCCTTCAATTGGTCCAGTCTGAAAGAGCCCCCGTCAGCACCTGTCTTGCAATTGCGCAAAATATGGATCGGATGCCAACCGTAACGCGCGCAAACTATACCAACCTGGATCTGCCCACTGGCCATGGGCCCTTGATCTGGAAAGCAAATACCGAAATCGATACAGACATTGATCGCGACCTTTCGCTTTTTGAAGCTCGGATCACGTTTTTCGATCACTCTACTTACATCATTGAAAGCGCAAAGGGTGTAACGGCTGCAACTGACTATTTTGGCTATGCCCAATATAAGGGACAGAACCTGATCCCGACCATTGTGACCATGAACAAAGCGCATTCGAGCCACTACACCGCGAATCCGGATAGCCGCATCGTTCATGCCCTGCCCGGTTGGGGAGATACAGAGCCCGCAAAACACCTCATACAGGTTGAGGATATGCTGGTGCGCAATGTCACGACCGATATTGTGCGTGGCGGCTTTCGCGAAGCCGATGCCAATTCAATCTTCATTTTTGAAGTTGCAGGCCTGTGCATCGGGCATCTGGGCCATCTGCATCACGCACTGACCGATTCCCATTTCGCCAATATTGGCCGGTTGGACGTGGTAATGGTGCCGATTGACGGCGCCATGACACAGAGCCTGGTTGGCATGGCTGAGATTGTGAAACGACTGCGGTCCAGTGTTGTCCTGCCGATGCATGCACGGGGCTTTGCCACTCCCGACACACTGATTGCCATGCTGGGCGACAGTTTTGACAATATTCGTCTGCCCGGGAACACCATGATCCTGTCGGTGAATAACCTTCCGCGGCGACCGACCGTTATCGTGCCAGCCAGATTGTAGACGCTAAAGAATTGGCACTGACCGATCAGCGCTCAACGAGACGCTGGTCGGTGCTTTTCAAGGTGGCTATGAAGTGATCGCGGATTTCTTCATGCCTGCAAGCGGTTGCGAACCGGACGTGAGGTCGGCTTGAATCATCGACAATTTGGGTGTCTCCAAGACCTTCACCATCCAACACTACTTTGACAGGGGCTGTTTCGTAGGAAAACCAGTCCGGGTCCGTTATGGCAATCACAGCAGCGGGATCGTGCAGGCAGCAACCATCAAAAGAGCGGCTGTCCTGATAGAAGCGGACATAGAAAGCCGAAACATCCCGCAAGAAACCGCCAATTCCGGGTGCACCAAGCGCGATGTCTTCCAGATGCTGTGATGTGCACAGGATTTGCTCCGTCACATCGAGCCCGATGATCCTGACATCCCAGCCGGCGGCGAAAACCATTTCGGCTGCGTGGGGGTCATTATGAATATTGGCTTCCGCAAAAGCGTTGACATTGCCAGGTACTGTTACGGCTCCCCCCATAAGAACCACGCCGCCGATCTTGTTCTGCAGGTTTGCATCAAGGTCCAGAGCATGGGCCAGATTTGTCAGCGGGCCAATCGGGCAAAGGATCAAGTCTTCCCCATGCTCGTCAGCCATATCGCAGATAAATCGCGCAGCGCTGCGCGGATCAGCAGGTCTTTGTGGATCCGGGGCCGGCAGATCACCAAATCCCTCGGCACCATGGATGAAGTGTGCCGGGTCGCGCTGTGCCTGCTGATAGGGCTTCTCAGCACCATGGGCCACCGGCACGACAAGGCCTGCCATTTCAACGAGATGGCGTGCGTTTCGAGTGGCCTGATAGGTATGAACATTGCCGAAAACAGTGGTTAGTCCCACCACATCCAATCGGGGGTCAGCAAATGCCATGTGGATCGCCAAGGCGTCATCAACGCCGGGATCTGTATCGATGAGGATTTTTTGGCGGGACATTGCCATAGCGATCTGTCTTTCGTTTTTTTCAGATTGGTGCAATACCGCCAGAACAGTGTGTCAGGCTTGCATGGTTCAATATCTTCAATCAAAACTGCTTATAAGCGGCAACTGCAAGAATCCAAATCTTTTCAACCATTCATGCCAGAGGGGGCAGCATTGAAACCTGTCTGCTTCCATGTTTGACGTTGCCACACTGGCAGCCATTTGCGCTGCATTTCTTTTGGCAGGCGTGGTCAAGGGCATCATTGGTTTTGCTTTGCCGATTGTCAGCGTTGCGCTTTTGACGGTTCTGATAGGGTTGCCAAATGCGATGGCGGTTTTGCTCGTGCCAGCGCTTATGGTGAATGCCTGGCAGGGTGCCATTGGTGGCAATTTGAAACCCATTATTCGGCGCATTTGGCCTTACTTGATAATGGCAACGATGACTGTGTGGTTGGGCGCGCTGAGCCTGACGCGGATTGAATTGCCACTTTTGTCAGCTTTTCTGGGATGCGTTCTGATCATCTATGCGCTCAGCAATATGATGGGGCTGCGGCTTACCATCACGCAGGCACAGGATCGCTGGCTCGGCCCGCTGATTGGCGGCATAAACGGATTGGTGACAGGTATGACCGGAACAACTGCCGTTCCTGGCGTCATCTATCTGCAGGCTGTTGGGTTGGAGCGTGATGCACTGATCCAGGCGATGGGTATTCTGTTCACACTTTCCCTCGCCGCTTTGGCACTGGTGTTGGGTGGCAATGGTATTCTAACGGGCGAGCTGGCGCTTTTGTCAGTTGCGGCATGTGTGCCAGCTGTTGCTGGAATGGTCATTGGCCGGCGGATCAGGCAGTCGCTCTCGGAATCCAATTTTCGCCGTATCTTCTTCATCGCCCTGCTGTTGCTCGGTTCCTATATTGTCATCTCGTCAGCCCCCTGGAGCTAGGCTCTGAACTCAATTGGGAGCTTAAATTGAATTCAGAGCCTTGTAATCGCGGCTGGCCTTGTGTTGCAGCTTGACGCACCAGTGCAATTCTCCTAGAACCCGCGCATTAATCGGATTTGCCAAATTCGAGCCGCCGACCGGTTGCCTATGATACCGGAGGTCAACACCCGCCAGCGCGTTGCGCTCTCGGGTGTGTTTTGCGTTTGGCTGTTTGCATCCTATGTTGGTTGCATCCGAAACAGATTTGGGCGCGGGCGAAAATCCGTGTGAATTGAAGAGCCATGTTCGACACACTGTCAGATCGCCTTAACGGCATATTGGACAAGCTGACCAAGCGCGGCGCGCTGAGTGACAGCGATGTATCTGCGGCCATGCGTGAAGTGCGACGCGCACTTCTGGAGGCCGATGTTGCTCTGGATGTGGTGCGGGACTTTACCGCCCGGGTCAAAGAGCGTGCGGTTGGAGCGGATGTCGTCAAATCCGTGACGCCGGGCCAGATGGTCATCAAGATCGTCCATGATGAGCTTGTGGGCATGCTGGGCTCTGAAGCGCAGACGATTGATCTGAATGCGGCAGCACCGGTTGCCATCATGATGGTCGGCCTGCAAGGCTCCGGTAAGACAACCACATCGGCCAAAATTGCAAAACGGCTTTTTGACAGAGACAAGCGCAAGGTTCTGATGGCCTCGCTGGATGTGCGGCGCCCTGCAGCTCAGGAACAGCTGAAGATCCTTGGTGAGCAGATTGGCGTGGATACTCTGCCGGTTGTCGCAGGTCAGATGCCTGTCGATATTGCCACGCGCACCATGAATGCCGCCCGCCTGGGTGGTTATGATGTGGTTATTCTCGATACTGCTGGTCGCACCCATATTGATGAACCATTGATGATGGAGATGGCAGACATCAAGCGGACAGCCAATCCGCATGAAGTTTTGCTGGTTGCTGATAGTCTGACGGGTCAGGATGCCGTTAATCTGGCAACGTCCTTTAATGACCGGGTTGGCATTACCGGCCTCGTTCTGACCCGTGTTGATGGTGACGGGCGCGGTGGTGCCGCCCTGTCGATGCGCGCTGTTACCGGCAAGCCGATCAAGCTGATCGGTGTTGGCGAGAAAATGGATGCGCTGGAGGATTTCCATCCCAAGCGTATTGCAGACCGTATTCTGGGCATGGGCGACATTGTCAGCCTGGTTGAGAAAGCTGCCGAGAACATTGATGCCGAACAGGCTGCTCGCGCTGCCGAGAAAATGCGCAAGGGCCAGTTTGATCTGCAGGATTTGTCAGACCAGCTTGGCCAGATGCAGAAAATGGGCGGCATGGGTGGCCTGATGGGCATGATGCCCGGCATCGGTAAAATGAAGAAGCAGATTGCGGCATCAGGTGTCGACGACAGCATTTTCAAGCGTCAGCAGGCCATTATCTCTTCCATGACGCGCAAAGAACGCAGCAATCCAAAACTGCTCAATGCAAATCGTAAGAAACGTGTCGCATCCGGGTCAGGCACCAGCGTGCAAGACATCAACAAACTGCTCAAAATGCATCGCCAGATGGCTGATATGATGAAAGCCATGGGTAAGAAGAAGGGCGGCCTGATGGGCGCTCTCGGTGGCATGATGGGCGGCGGCGGAATGCCTGGTGGCATGCCTCCTGGCGCTGGCGGAATGCCTGATATGGACCCCAAACAACTTGAGCAAATGGCTAAACAAATGGGTGCTGGCGGCGCTAATGGCCTTCCGGGCGGCCTTCCAGGTCTTGGCGGGCCAGGCGGTCTTCCCGGCTTACCAGGCCTTGGCAAAGGGAAAAAATGATGACCCAGGCATCCGATCCGACCCATGAAGCTCAGAACGCTGCGGCTCTTGAAGAGCTGAATTCCATTCGCGGTTCTATAGACAATATTGATGCGGCCGTGATCAACATGCTGGCCGAGCGCTTCAAATGCACAAAGCGGGTCGGTATTTTAAAAGCGAAAAACGACCTGCCACCTTCTGATGTTGACCGGGAACAGCGGCAGATCGCGCGGCTGCGCAAGCTGGCGTTGGATGCTGACCTTGATGCCGAGTTTGCCGAGAAGTTTTTGAACTTCATCATCCGCGAAGTGATCCAGAACCATCTGGCGTTGAGGAACTGATAGTGCTGCAGATAATCCTTCGCCTTGAGACAGAACGTTTGAGTTTGCGCGGATTTACCGTAGCTGACTGCGAACCGCTCTCTGCGTTTCACAGCAATGCTGCAAAGTTCAATTCGCATCAGTCCGACTGTTTTCTCACCGCCGAAATTTGTCGGCACCGATCTTCACAAGATTTCAGAAGAGTTCTGAACTCATAATTTAAAACACACCCAAAAACACCTAAGGAAACTGAAATGTCTGTTAAAATTCGTCTGGCCCGTGGTGGCTCTAAAAAGCGCCCATTCTATTCTATTGTTATCGCTGATATTCGCGCACCGCGCGATGGCCGTTTCATCGAAAAAATCGGTACCTTCAACCCGCTCCTGGCCAAGGATGATGAAAACCGCGTCGTTTTGGACACTGACCGCGCCAAGCATTGGCTTGATCATGGTGCCCAGCCAACAGATCGTGTTCTGCGCTTTCTGGACGCTGCTGGTGTCGCCAAACGCGAAGCGCGCAACAACCCGAATAAAGCCAAGCCCGGCAAAAAAGCTGAAGAGCGTGCTACAGAAAAAGCTGCCGCTGCAGAAGAAGCTGCCGCCGCCGCAGCAGCACCTGCTGAAGAGCCAGCGGCTGAAGAAGCCGCTGCTGAATAAGGTAAAATGCGCATCCAGCCAAAAACGCCAGACGGTATGGTCCTGATCGCCGAGATCGGGGCCGCCAGCGGCGTCAAAGGCGAAGTGCGCATCAAACTGCATTCTGATGATCCGGCAGCCCTGACCGGCTATGGCGCGTTGCAGGACGCTGCCGGACATTCCTACACGATCAGCAAATCCCGACCGGCCAAAACGGTTTTCGTCTGCACCCTTGATGGCGTTCAAGACCGGAGTGCTGCAGAGGCGCTGAAAAACACCCGGCTCTATATCAGCCGCGACCAACTTCCCGAACCTGATGCAGACGAGTTTTACCATATTGATCTTGAAGGACTTGATGTTCAGCAAGCCGATGGAACTGTGATCGGAACTGTTTCTGCCGTCCATGATTTTGGTGCAGGCGACATTCTTGAAATTGCTCCTTCTGAGGGCGAAACAGTGATGATCCCCTTCAGTCTGGCCGCAGTTCCGATTGTTGACATAGATGGTGGGTTTGTAAAATTGGCAGATCTGCCTGGGCTTTTGGAGGATGATCCGTCAGAGGATGATCCAGCCGCAAAAAAGGACAGTTAGTTGTGGCCGGTTGGCGCGCTTCAATCCTGACACTCTACCCGGACATGTTTCCTGGACCCTTAGGGGCCAGCCTATCGGGACGTGCTCTTGAAAAAGGTCTGTGGGATTGCGAGACCGTTAACATACGAGACTTTGCAACAGACAAGCACCGCACCGTTGATGATACGCCTGCTGGCGGTGGTGCGGGTATGGTTTTGCGTGCCGATGTGCTGGGCAAGGCGATCGATTCCACAGCTGACGCCGAAGATATCCGACCCCGCCTGATGATGAGCCCGCGCGGCAAACCGCTGACCCAGCGCCGGGTTCGAGATTTGGTTTCAGGCCCGGGCGTTGTAATTGTCTGTGGCCGATTTGAGGGCGTTGATCAGCGGGTCATTGATGGGCGTAATCTGGAAGAGGTTTCCATAGGCGATTACATTCTGTCCGGTGGTGAAGTGGCTGCAATTGCGCTGCTGGATGCCTGTATCCGTCTCATACCGGGTGTGATGGGCGCAAAAGCTTCCGGGGAAGATGAGAGCTTCGAGCATGGCCTGCTGGAGTATCCGCATTACACGCGGCCAGCCGAATGGGAAGGTTTATCCATTCCTGAGGTATTGACGTCCGGTGATCATGGCGCTGTTGCGCGTTGGCGGAATGAACAGGCGATCCAGCTAACCCGTGAAAGACGACCCGATTTGTTGTCGGATGACGACACGCCCGACAAAAGCTCCTGAGGCCAACATGCTGCGCAAGGCTATTGCCACGGATGAGACAGAAATTCGGCTTTGCGCCGAGGCGGCCTACCGACACTACATTACCCTGATTGGCAAAGCTCCTGCGCCAATGATAGCTGATTTTCGATCACAGATTTCAAATGGCTGGGTTCATGTTGCAGAAAACGAAACCGGACCGGTCCAGGGCTTCATCGTGTTCTACCAACGCCAGAACAACATGTTTCTGGAAAATGTGGCCGTCCACCCTGCCGCCACGGGCAAAGGGATTGGCAGGGACTTGATCAGCCTGTGTGAGCAGACGGCGCGCCGCTTAGGGCTTGGAGCTGTTGAACTCTATACCAATGAGAAAATGGCGGACAATCTCTCCATTTACCGACATCTTGGTTATGTTGAAACCGGCCGTCGCAAGGAGGCCGGTTTCAACCGTGTCTACTTTCAGAAAACGCTCTCTTAGCGTATTTTTTAGTGAGGCCTGATCGTTAACAGCTTTGCGGTTATGACGCTTGCACGACGATCTTGCCTTTGGCCTGACCCGTTTCAATCAGTGCATGAGCCGTCCGGATGTTTTCAGCATTCATAGGCGTCAAAACTTCATTCAGCGTTGTGCGGATGCGTCCGGCATCGATTTCATCAGCCACATAATTCAACAGATTATGCTGCTCGATCATATCCGGCGTTTCAAACATGGCGCGGGTGAACATGAGTTCCCAATGCAGGCTGGCGGCTTTCAACTTCATTCCGGCCATTGGCATGGGCAGATCAGTATCATCGATCGTCACAATGCCACCTTGCGGGCGGATCAGTTCCACCGCAGTCTCCCAATGGCTCATATCGTTGAAAATGGCGATGTGATCAACATGCTGGAACCCGAGCGCGCGGACTTGTTCAACCATGGGCTCGCGGTGATTGACCACATGGACTGCGCCAAGCTCTTTCACCCAGTCTGACGTCTCCGGGCGCGAGGCCGTGGCAATAACAATAAGTCCTGCGGCCTTGGCGAGTTGGATACCGATGGACCCAACACCGCCGCCAGCGCCGATAATCAGAACCGACTGCCCTTTATCCGCGCCATCGCGATCAATACCAAGACGATCAAAGAACGATTCGTAAGCGGTAATGGTTGTCAGCGGCAACGCTGCGGCTTCCGCAAAGTTGAGGCTTTTTGGTTTCTTGCCAACGATGCGTTCATCCACCAATTGATACTCGGCGTTGGAGCCGGACCGGGTGATATCCCCGGCGTAATAAACTTCATCGCCCGGCTTAAACAGTGTCACGCCATCCCCGACAGCCTCGACAATCCCGCTGGCATCCCAGCCAAGAACTCGCGGCGGGTCTTCCACACCATCTTTCGGCTTGCGGATTTTTGTATCCACCGGATTGATGGACACGGCCTTGATGGAGACCAGAAGGTCACGACCGGTGGCTTCAGGCGTGGGCAGTTCCACATCCAGAAACGCATCGGGATCATCAATGGGAAGATAGTGTTTCAGTGCAACGGCTTTCATGTTCGGACCCTCCAGGTCTCAATAGGTCTCTAGGCGATGTGTGACATCTCGTTGAGCGTAAACTCGGCAACAGCACCTTCTGTGGCTTCCATAAAAGCGGCCAGATGTGGGGCATTCATATGGGTTTGCCATAACTCGCGGGATTCCCAGTTTTCAAAAAGCATGAAATGCACTGGACTGTCATTGTCCTGATGCAGATCATACTGAATGCAACCTGCTTCCCTCCGCGTGATTGGAACCAGTTTTCCTAATTCGCCCTTGATCAGATCAATCTGTCCGGGTTGGGCGTAGATATTTGCAACAATCGTGAGTTTACTCATTCTAAGTCTCCTTCAGGGACATGAAACGGGTATAACTGTTTGTAATTTTCGGATAAATAGATAATATTCGGAATAATAATCCGGAATATCCGTATAATGATCTTGGACAACATTTCCCTGTTTTTGCAAATTGTCGAGAAAGGCAGCCTTGCGGCGGCTGGCCGTGAGACGGGCCTGTCGTCAACCACGGTTTCTGAGCGATTGTCAGCGCTTGAAGCGCGTTTCGGCGTGGTCCTTTTGAACCGGACCACAAGGGCAATCAGCCTTACCGAGGAGGGCCGTACGCTGGTTGAGGGGGCAAAACGGGTTCTGGGTGAAATGGAAGAGCTTGAATCGCGCATTCGCTTTGACGCGGACACTTTGTCCGGGCCCATCCGGATTAGTGCTCCAAGTGATATCGGGCGGACTGTTATTTCTGATGAAATCAACCGTTTCCTAACCGACCATCCTGCCATTTCTGTCGATCTCATGCTGTCAGATGGTTATGTAGATATTGTTGGCCAGGGTTTTGATATTGCCGTGCGCTTCGGGGCCGTAACGGACAGCACTTTGCGTATTCGTGCCATGGCACAAAAACGGCGTTTGGTCTGCGCATCGCCCGCTTACCTTGAAAAACATGGCATGCCCAAGAAACCAGTTGATCTGAAAGACCATAATTGCCTGCTCATGCGTTTTGGCACGCATCTGGACAATGTGTGGCGGTTTGGACCGGGCGTAATGCCCCAACTTATCACTGTGCGTGGCGACCGCATGGCCAATGATGGGGCGCTGGTGCGACAGTGGTGCCTTGCTGGCTACGGGATTACCCTGAAATCAGAATTGGATGTTGAGCGCGACATCAAAAGCGGTAGACTGGTGGAACTGCTTCAAAAATACACGCCTCCCCCGACGCCGATACAAATGCTATTTCCGCCGGGGCGCGCACAGCCACGTCGCGTGCGGGCACTTGCAGACAGATTAGCCACGATGTTGCAGAGTTTTGAAAGCTAAGATCAGATCTTCGGAACTAATGGGTTCCGGGCGACCCAAGACGAAATAACCCTATAGCTTATGTCTGGCCTGCCGGGCCGAGGAACTGAATATGTCGGAATGGAAATTGACTGAGAATTATCAAACATCCGCAGGCCGGGTCTCTGCCGGCAGGTGTGGAGACGGGCCGGATTTGATTCTGGCTCATGGGTGGCCATGGTCATCCTATTCCTGGCATCGTCTCATTCCGGAACTCGCCAAGACTTACGAGGTGCATTGGTATGATATGCCGGGGTACGGACAATCAGAAAAAAGCAGCGCCCAACGGACCTCACTGGATGTTCAGGGTGAGGTGTTTGTCGAGATGCTGGCGCATTGGGGATCAAACCGTCCAACAGTGATTGCCCATGATTTCGGAGGCGCTACAACTTTGCGGGCGCATCTTCTTCATGGCTGTGAATTTGAACGCTACGTCCTGATGAACGTGGTTGCGATGCGGCCCTGGGGTTCGGAATTCTTTGATCATGTTGGCAAACATGTTGATGCGTTTGAAGGATTGCCATCTCACATTCATAAAGCAATTGTCGAAGCCTATATCCAAGGTGCGCTTGTCAACGAGATTGCCCGAGATGACTTTGAAAACCTTGTCGCACCATGGCTAACGGATGAAGGTAGCAGCAGTTTCTACCGACAATTTGCTCTGGCCGATGAGACATACACAGCGGAAGTGGAACCGCTCTTTGGTGATATTCGATGCCCAGTCAAGATAGTTTGGGGTGAAGATGACCCCTGGATTCCGATTGAGCGCGGCAAAGCCCTTCATAGATTGATCGGCCAAAACCGGTTTGAATCCATAAACGGGGTCGGCCATCTGCCGCAATTGGAAAGCCCGCAGACAGCTTTAAAGGCGATTTCAGACTTTATTTGAGCCCGCCTTGTAAAGCGGACACCATCTCCCTGCCACAACCGGCAGCAAAATCCAGCCGTTTAGGCTCGACAAAACCGCAGAGCTGGTGTACATCGCGCGCATCTTTGATCAATGCAAAGAAACCAGTTCGTGGCGTATTCGCCCGACAAGCTTGTGGATTTTACGAAAATCAATGCAAGTGAGCTGGCCTGAACCGTAAAGGTTTTGGGATCAGCCGGGCGCTCTGGGTGTGGACAAGAGACAAACCAAAACAAGATGCAATCAAGAAGGTGCTCTCGTGAATATTATTGAACAGCTCGAAAAAGAGCAGGCTGAAGCCATTGAAGCGAAGCGCAAGCTTCCAACATTTTCCCCCGGTGACACTGTTAAAGTGAATGTGCGTGTAACCGAGGGTGCACGGACCCGCGTACAGGCCTATGAAGGCGTTTGTATTGCCCGTAAGGGTGGCGGCATCCAGGAAACATTTACTGTGCGTAAGATTTCTTACGGCGAAGGCGTGGAACGTGTATTCCCGGTTTATTCTCCACTCGTAGAGGGTGTTGAGGTTATCCGTCGTGGTAAGGTTCGCCGTGCGAAGCTTTATTATCTGCGTGATCGTCGTGGCAAATCTGCGCGTATCGTTGAGGCCAGCAATGCCCGCGCTAAAAACCTCAATGAAGAACAGCGCAATATTATTACAGCTGCCAAGGCAGTTGTCGCTGCTGAAAAAGCTGCTGCCAAGGAAGCTGCCGCATCCGAAGCTGCTGCCAAGGAAGCCGCCGCAGAATAGGCCTGTTGGATTGCTTGCCGATATGGCTGGCTGCTGACAGACAGACGAAGGCGGCTTACAGGCCGCCTTTTTTGTTTGGCAATTTGTTCACAAGGACCAATGGGAACAACTTGACGGGCACTGGGTTGAAACCACATATAGATACAAAATTCCGCATTCGGGGACGAACGATATGAGCGCGCCTACAACACTTTACGACAAGATCTGGAACGACCATCTGGTGCATGAGCAGGATGATGGTACCTGCCTTTTGTATATTGACCGCCACCTTGTGCATGAAGTGACCAGCCCGCAGGCTTTTGAAGGCCTGCGCCTGACGAACCGCAAGGTGCGTGCGCCGCAGAAAACACTAGCCGTTGTCGATCACAATGTACCAACCTCCGATCGGTCCAAAGGCATTGATGATCCGGAAAGCAAGCTGCAAGTGGACACGCTGGCGCAAAATGCTGCCGAGTTTGCGATCGACTATTATTCCGAACGCGATATCCGCCAGGGCATTGTCCACATCATTGGACCAGAACAGGGGTTCACCCTGCCCGGCACGACCATTGTCTGTGGCGACAGCCACACATCCACCCATGGTGCATTTGGCGCCTTGGCACACGGCATCGGCACATCAGAAGTCGAACACGTGTTGGCAACCCAGACATTGATCCAGAAAAAAGCCAAGAACATGCTGGTTCAGGTGGATGGAGAATTGCCGGAAAGTGTGACAGCAAAAGACATCATTCTGGCAATCATTGGTGAAATCGGCACCGCTGGCGGCACTGGCCATGTGATCGAGTTTGCTGGTGAAGCCATTAGCGCTCTGTCCATGGAAGGCCGGATGACGGTCTGCAACATGACCATTGAAGGCGGCGCCCGTGCCGGCCTGATCGCGCCGGATGAGAAAACCTTTGAGTATCTGAAAGGTCGTCCACGCGCGCCAAAAGACGCCGAATGGGATGCAGCTGTTGCGTTCTGGAAGACGCTGAAAACTGACGAAGGCGCGCATTTCGACAAGGTCATCAAGCTGGATGCCGCCAAACTACCACCGATCGTCTCCTGGGGCTCCTCCCCGGAAGATGTTGTGTCCATCACCGGTGTGGTGCCGAACCCTGCCGAGATTGATGATGATAACAAACGTTCTTCCAAAGAACGTGCGCTGGCCTATATGGGCCTGACACCGGGCACCAAAATGACGGAAATCACATTGGATCGGGTGTTCATTGGCTCCTGCACCAATGGCCGCATCGAAGATTTGCGCGCTGCTGCTTCCGTTATCGGAGACCGCAAAGTTGCTTCTACAGTTGACGCCATGATCGTTCCCGGCTCCGGCCTTGTGAAGGAACAGGCAGAAGCCGAGGGCCTTGATAAGATCTTCAAGAATGCAGGCTTTGACTGGCGCGAGCCAGGCTGCTCCATGTGTCTGGCCATGAATGCCGACAAGCTGAAGCCGGAAGAGCGCTGCGCGTCAACGTCAAACCGCAATTTTGAAGGCCGTCAGGGCTTCAAGGGCCGCACGCATCTTGTGTCCCCAACGATGGCTGCAGCGGCAGCGATTGCAGGGCATTTCGTCGACATTCGTGAGTGGAAATAACCCATCAATCACTGAACTAACGGAAAGGCGCGGGGCTTCGGCTTCCGCGCTTTTTTATGCGCGGATCACTGCTGGGAAGCAGATGAAAAACGCGCACCGACAAACGATATCAGGCCAATGACACCAAGACAGATCAGGCTCAATCCAATGAGTGTTTGAATGATGTTGTATATCCAACCTCCCAAATGCGAACGGTGCAGATCTCCCAGAAAATTGTAGGTTTTTTCGCCAATTGGCAAAGTGCGCGCATCGATGCGTAAATCCATATAGCCGTCATAATCTGTGATGTGGACCGAGCTGTTGCCCCGTTCGGACCACTCACCGCTCTCACGGATCAAGACGCGCTTCACACCGGTTCCCTCTGGCCAGGCAAGACCTGTAATCTCAGCATCGGGGAATACGGCAGCGGCACGGGCCAGAACTTTTGGCCATGAGGTTTCGCTGCTGCCACTTACCGCATCAACGCCATCACCAAAATTCTGACCATAGCTGTCGTCATCCTCATAGGACCAGAAGAATGCCTTGCGTGATGTTTCAGGGAACGCCAGGACAACGCCCGCAAAAATGACAACAGTAATGGGCAGCGCCATCAATATCCCGGTGTTGCGGTGTAGGCGCAAAAGCTCTGAACGCTTGAGACTGTGTAGCGCCAGACCCAATTTCCAGGAGCGCCGGGCTGGCCAATAGGCGATCAAACCTGCTCCAATCACAACTAGCGCAGCGATGCCTGCAAAGCCGACGATGTAAAGCCCAACGGTGCCCGTCAACAGGCGATGATGCAGATCGAGCAACCAATCTTCGAGCCGCCCATTTGGCTCCCAAACAGCCAGAATCTGGCCATCAGGTGCAATATAGGCGGAGCGTTTGTCGACCAGATAGACTTTGCTGAGACCGAAGCTTTGATCGCCAAACTCGATTTGGCTGATAGCTGCAGCTCCAAAGGCCGCATCAGCTGACAAGGCGATGGTTGCCATGGGCTCAATGCTGCGTTCGAACGCCAACGCACTTTGCGGAAAGACAAAGCCCAGATACGTATTTTTCCAGATCAGCAACGTTCCCGTTGCGCTGACAAGAATGAGCAACACTGCCAAAGACGCACCCATCCAGCGATGGATCACACGTGCCGTCTTCCTCACTTTTTTTAAAAACATGGTATCCCAAGCTCATTTTTTAGGTTAGCATGCTAACCTTAAAACGCACCTTCCGGTTGTCATCAGCCCATTACTTTAGTCGCATGTAAATTCATTTCTACCGATAATTCATTGATATTTGAAAAAAAATCGTTTTATATTTAGGCCGAACAGCAAAAAACTAAACAGGCTCCTAAGGGATGGAACGCATAAACAATTTTAGATTGAACACATTGTCGGCTTGAACGCAGTGCTGAATTTCAATCAAGGGGCAGAATATCTGCCGGATCTCCGGCGAAATTTGGAGGAACTATCAATGCGTAAAAAGATTCTTATCGGCTGCATGGTCGCGCTTTGCAGCGGTGCATTCATGACCACGGCCAGCGTAGCTCATCACGGCGTCAATGGGCAATTTGACCTGTCCAAGACCTTGGAAAAAACGGGCATTGTCACCCGTGTGCGATTTGTGAATCCACATTCCTACGTTTACTTCGATGTCACGAATGATGCTGGCGCAGTGGAACAGTGGCGCTGTGAGCTTCGCTCCGGCAGCCTTTTAAAACGCAAGGGCTGGACCACCGACATGTTTGCGATAGGCTCGGAAATCACGATTTCCGGGTCACCTGCACGCACGGAGCCGACCACCTGTTACACCGAGACCATTACATTTGCCGATGGCAGATCGCTGATCCGTTACGGTGAAGTTGATGATGAAGGCAATTTCATCAACCCCGAAAAGGGCGTCGACACAGCCCAGAACCCAGCCGGTCAGCAACCTGCAAGTGATACGCCGGATCTGTCAGGCAATTGGTCTGAGCCGATCGCAAATGGACCGCCTCTGCCTTATGCCGGGCGCGCTCCAGACTATGTCTTGACACAGGCAGCCATGGACGCAGCCGATAACTGGGTCGCGGAAGACAATCCTCGCTTCAGCTGCAAACCTACCAACATCATTCTGGACTATCGCTTTGACCAGATGATCAACAAGATCGAGCAATCTGCAAGCGAAGTGAAGCTGACTTACGGTTTTATGGATGTGGAGCGCACCATTCATATTGATGGCGAGTTCCCCGGCACTATCGAACCAAGCGTAACCGGCTATTCAGTGGGTAAATGGGATGGCAGCAGGCTGGAAGTCATGACGAAGGGTTTTGCGCCGGGCTTCCTCGAAGCCATCGGTGGACGGTCCACTCGCTCGATTCCGCATAGCGACCAGATGGAAATCGCTGAAACCTTCTATATCGATGATGCCGGTGAACTGGTGCATGAATACACAATCACCGACCCGGTGTATCTGGCCGAGCCGCATTCGCATCTTCAAAAGTCAGTTAAGACCGACGACGCTTTCGAGCCCTTCAACTGTGACGATTTGACTGTCGAAGAAGCCTTCAGCAACAACTGATATGTGCTGAACAGCCCCTGCAAAAGAGCCGATCAGGAGGAAACGAACACTCCTGGTCGGCACATTAAAGAGACCACGTCTCGCACCACAATCTTTTGGATTTCGACGTGTGTGAGCGACTAGACGCCCGGGTAAGACAGGTCGTCTGCATCTGCTGAGATAAGACAAGAGGAATCAATGGATTTTCTGTTCATGCTCGAGGATTCGGCGCTTGGGACCATGGTCTCCAGTTCTATCTGGGGTTATCCGATCGTGCTGTCACTTCATGCGCTGGGCATGGCGACGCTGGTTGGCATTTCGTTGATGATGAGTTTCCGTACTCTTGGGTTTGCCTCCAGAATACCGGTCAATTCACTTGCACCCTATTGGCGCATCGCTCTGGCTGGCTTTGTGGTCAACCTTTTGTCCGGTACGGCCCTCTTCTTTGGCAGCGCCTCATCGCTGGCCTTCAACTGGCCGTTTCGCATCAAAATTATCATGGTCATTATCGGCCTGCTGCTGACCCGTCATCTCGTGAAAACCTGCATTAAAGGTGATGGGCTGGTGACTTCCAGCGATCGCACACTGGCCGCTGTGGCGGTTCTGATCTGGGTCGGCGCACTGATTGTGGGCCGTCTCATCGGCTATGTGTTTTAGGGAGATCGGCAGATGAATGATGCAATAATCTGGCTCAGAGCCACTGATCTCCACGCATTTATCACCGGCAATAGCTGGGTCTGGCCATCCATGGAGATGGTGCATTTCCTCGGCCTGTGTCTGCTGTTCGGCTCGCTTTTGTTTGTCGATCTTCGTGTTATCGGCGTAGCGCGCAAAGTGCCACTGAAACTGGTCGACACATTTATCATTGTCACGCTGATCGGCTTTAGCCTCAACGTCATAACCGGCGCGTTGTTTTTGGTGGGAGACCCCGGGCGCTACTTTATCAACATCGCGTTCAGACTGAAAATGGTGCTGATTGTCATTGCCGGGCTCAACGCGCTGTATTTCACTATTCGGATCAGGCCGCAGATACAGGCGGGTGCCGATTCATCCACGCTGTCTGCGGATGCAAAATTTGTGGCCGGATTTTCGCTGTGCTTGTGGACAAGCATTATCGTTCTGGGCCGAATTATTCCCTACGTTGAAGATTTGTAGACATGAAGTCTTGGCCCGCCCGACATGATGCAACTCAGCAAACACTGTGGTTTGCATGGCTTGCCAGCGCCTTGATCCTTGTCAGCTCTGAGGCCTTTGGCCATGGCGTTGCCAGAGGGGACCAATCCTACCTCACCAATATTGAGGGCATACACCCGTTTCCCTTCATGTATCTGGGTGCCAAGCACATGGTCACCGGGTACGATCATCTGTTGTATCTGGCCGGAGTCATCTTCTTTTTGCGCAAGCTGAAAGATGTTGTGAAATTCGTCAGCCTGTTTGCCATCGGCCACTCCATCACGCTGCTGTTTGGGGTGCTGTCCGGTATTCAAGTCAATGCCTATCTGGTGGATGCCATTATCGGATTGTCCGTGTGCTACAAGGCGCTGGAAAATCTTGGGACGATCCGATTTCTTGATCCCCGCATTGCCGTTTTCGGGTTTGGCCTGGTTCACGGCTTTGGCCTGTCGACCAAATTGCAGGACCTGTCTTTGTCACAGGATGGGCTGGTCGCCAATATGATCTATTTCAACATCGGTGTTGAGATCGGCCAAATCATTGCCCTGACTTTCCTGCTCGTTCTGTTTTCCTGGCTGCGCAGCTTGCCCAATTTTCCGCAGGTGGCCAGCAACGCAAACATCGTTCTCTTTGGCGCAGGTCTGCTGCTTTTCGGCCTGCAAATTGTTGGCTTCATCATTTATTGAGGTGAGTTATGACTGACACATCACACACGACACGTTCCATCGGCATTCGACTTCTGATCTCGGCATTTGTCGCGGTGGCGCTTCTGATTGCATTCGTATTGCCCGCTGAATACGGTATCGACCCGACGGGCATTGGTAAGCTGACAGGCGTTTCTGCTCTGGCTCAGGACGCGCCTGAACCTGCTGCCTCCAAAGATTTTGGCCAGTCTTTAAGCTTCAATGTCGAAGAATATGATCTGACAGCTGAGCAAATCAATCGCTCTATTCGCGGGTTGCTGCATCTGGAAGATGCCCCGTTCAAGTCCGAAACCATTGTTATTGAGTTGGAAGATCTGGGTGAAATGGAGCACAAGTTCATTCTGCCGCAAGACACGGCTCTGCTCTATTCATGGAAAGTTCTGAATGCCAGAGGCGACGGCGTTTATTATGAATTCCATGGCCACCCATCCAGTGCTGATGCGCCCAATTACCCTGAGGGTTTTGAACAAGCCTACAGCAAAGGTGAAGGTGCTGGTCAGAACGGATCATTCACCGCGCCCTTCCCCGGCTATCACGGCTGGTATTTCATGAATTTGGAAGAAGGACCGATCCAGATCGAATTGACCGTAAGCGGATATTATGCGGAACATAAGGAAATGTACCGGGCCGTCGATGGCAAGGTGATCAACAATGTCGAATTCTAGGACAGTTCAGACCTAGCTGAGAAACTGCTCAAACACGCGGTCGCGCTGTTTTGTGCCGTCCGGATCAAGGCCTGTCTTCAGGCTTGTGAACTCTTCGGCCCATTTTGAGGTGCGGCAGCGGATTGGCGGCTGATCGGCGGCAACGCATTCCATAATCACTGCGGCCACTTCATCTGCGCTCTGGTAGATATCAGATCCGCCCTGGCGGTTTTCCGAGCCGCTAATGTATTTCTGCAGGATCGGCAGATATTCGTCTTCCAGCATGCCACCGGTTTCGCCGACGTGTTTCAGCACATTTGCAGCAAATTCTGATGTGATGCCACCTGGTTCTACTGCAGTGAAATGAATGCCGAAATTTGGTGTGACGTAAGTGGCCAGCGACTCGGTAAAGCCCTCCACAGCAAATTTTGCTGCGCAGTATATTTCATTGAAAGGCTGCCCCACCAAACCGCCGACAGACGAGACGGTCAAAATATGCCCGCTGCGTTGTTTGCGCATATAAGGCATGACTGCTTTTGTGCAGCGAGCGACGCCCAGAAAATTTACATCCATGACCCATTCAATATCTTCTTCGCTGGCCTGCTCGGTCGAACGGACATAGCCAGCACCTGCATTGTTGATCAGTACATCAATGCGGCCTTCCTTCTTGATGATCGTCTCGACGGCAGCGTTGATGGTTTCGGTTTTTTGCACATCCAGCGGCAGAACCTCAAGCGTCACGCCGGCTTTGGTGGCAGCTTCCTCCAGGGCACCGCGTTTGCTCACATTGCGCATGGTTGCATAGACTTTGTGACCAGCCTCTGCTGCCTGGACAGCAATGCTGATGCCAAGGCCTGTGGAGGTGCCGGTTATGAGGGTAATTTTAGACATGGAACTATCCTTTCAGAAGTTGCAATTCAGTCCGTGATCGAGCGCCACACCCGTTCAAAGGTGCGATCAAGTTCGTCCTGCGTGATTGTGTTTCCCTGCAAAAGCCGGTGCCGTGCCAGATGCATGGCGGGGGCCACCAACATAACGGAAACTGTTGATTCTGGCAGGTCTGCCAGTGTCCTGTCATCAATGGCGCGCTGCAGCAGGGCTGATATCTCAAGCGACATGTGAGCGATCTGTCGGGACTGATCGTCGGTCAGGATTTGAGAGAGGCTGCCAGCTTCCAAAAATAGAAATCCAAACGGATCTTTGGCGACAAAACCAAACATGTTGTTCCACATCTGACGGATCATCACGGCTGATTCCGCTTCATCTTTCGCTGCCATGATCGTGGCGTGAAATTCGGCCTTCAGCTTCAAATAGATTTTCTGAAGCAGATCGTCCTTGTTCTCAAAATGCAGATAGATCGTGCCGGGCGAGACGCCTGCACGTTTGGCAACCAGCCCCATGGCGACGGACCCAATCCCCTTCTCGGCAACTTCCTGCACAAGAGCCGCTTGAATTTTCGCACTGATTTGATCTGCTGTCGGTCTTGGCATTGGCTTCTTCTAATTAGTAATGAATATTCATTATCTAAATAAGATATCTGATCCGGATTTCAATGTCCTGTTTTCAGACCTATGAAAAATGTTGGTTTGTCGGATGCGGCCCTATTCAGTAGGACTGGCAAAACACCCAGACTTCATGTGACAGAACAGGACAACAACCATGCAGATGTTTCAAGTGGATGCGTTCACGGACCGGCTGTTTGCCGGAAATCCCGCAGCCGTGCTGATCCTGGATGACTGGCTGCCCGAGCACCTGATGCAATCCATCGCCAGTGAAAACAATCTGGCAGAAACGGCCTTCGCCCGCCCCAACCCATCCGCCAATGAATCAGGCAAAAATTCCAGTTGGGAATTACGCTGGTTCACCCCCACTCACGAAGTTAACTTTTGCGGCCACGCCACACTGGCCACGGCGCATATTCTGGCGACTGAACACAGGGTACAAACCAATATGCTGTTTGAAACACGTGTCGGCACCTTGCATGTGAGACAAAGCGCAGATGGCTACCAGCTGGACGTGCCCGCCTTCCCGCCGGAACCGCTGGAATCTCTTCCCGCCGAGATCGCCCACATCTTCGGTACTGTGCCCGCAAAGCCGTTCAAAAACTTTGAAAACATTTTTGCAGAGTTACCCAGTGAACATGCTGTCAGAAATTTCATCCCCGACCTTCACGCCATCTCCCAATTGGGCACAACTGGCCTTGTGATCACCGCCCCCGGTGCTGAAGATGGTGCTGAAGATGGCGCTGAACATGATTTCGTCTCACGCTATTTCGTACCGGGCGCAGGAATCCCGGAAGATCCGGTCACGGGTTCAACACACGCAACACTAGTGCCCTATTGGGCGGAAAAGCTTGGCAAGACACAACTCAGTGCGTTTCAGACCTCGGTGCGCGGTGGATTGCTGATTTGCGAGTTGGCGAGAGACCGCGTTCTGATCTCCGGCCATGCGGTAACGTTTATGGAAGCGCGACTTCGGGTTTCGACGTGAGACGGAGCAATATGGCTCAGCCCATCAACGATAGAAATGTATCGATGAGTTGAACGTCTTTCGATATTCCGGGTCCAAACGAACTTTTGTGCGTCCATGACAGCGACAATGCGCTGAAGGCCGCGGCCCAAGACAAGAGGTGATCCCGGGAAACGTTGAGTCCTGCCGACCATATCTCCGCGCGTTTCAGAATGATCTCAGGGCGACCACTGAATTCCTCAGCCCCCAAGGGATTGCGAAAAGCGTTGGCAAATTCAAAGCTACGCTCACCCAAGACGCCTTTGGCATCGAAGGCAAGATAGCCACGCCCGCTTCCTTTCACATTGTCATGATGAAAATCACCGTGAAGGGGACGGATGTTTGTTTGGTTTGCCAGCAGACCTTGCGCCAGGCCGCAAGCCTTTCGGATGGTTCCCTCGGCGGCAGATGGGCAATCAGCAGTAAAGGTCGCCTCAAACAATGCGCGAAACCGATTATCCAGAGGATCAAGGCTCTCTATCGTTTTGACAGGCATCTGGTGCAACCGGTTTGCCGTCTCCATGAGTGCCAGAGCAGCTGATGCATCATCGCCAGATCGCGTTAAATCGCCCAGCAAAGGGCCATCGAGCCACTCCATCAAAACGGCAGATTCCGCGCGCGCATAGATATAGGCTGCGCCCCGCCCCTCCTGGGCCGCCAGCAAATCAAAACCGGGAGCCTCATCCTGCAGATTGTCGTCTTTGTAGGTCTTGAGGGCAGCAAAAGTCCCATCATCTCTCGTGACACGCCAAATTGTGGCAATGGGCGTATCGGTGATGTGTTGAGGAGAATGGACAGAAAATTTTGCAAGAACAGCGATTGGTGGCGTCATGATCTAACAATACCCAAGCTGATTTTGGATGTCCATGTTGGCGTCATGGATGTTGCACCCTGTTTTGATTTCTGGAGCCATGAGATGGGCACAAAAATCGCATTCAGAAAGGATCAAGCGCCGTTCACACCAAAAGCCTTTGTTGAACGCTTGCCAAATGACTTCACACTGTCTTTACCAAATCAGGTTTTGAATGCGACTTTGGTAAAAAATCAGGACAGTAAACGGCAAGATGACATCAACTGAACACCTATCGACCGTCCGCCTTGGTGAAGCCTGCACACCAGAACACACCAGACTATACGCGATTGGTGATGTTCACGGCTGCCTGGATCAATTGCAGATTTTGAACGCAATCATCGAAAACGACATGGAAAGTCGCCCTGTCCCAAAATATCAGATCATTTTTCTCGGCGACTATGTGGATCGCGGGCCCGATTCCAGGGCCTGTATCCAGTTTCTCATCGACAAAATGGCAGTTGATCCAAATATCTTTTGTTTGAGCGGCAATCACGAAGACAAGCTGCTGACCTTTTTGAATGAGCCCGTCAGGACAGCACACTCCTTTTTGACATATGGGGGTGATCAATTGTCTTTGTCTTATGGCGTCACACCAGTTCCGGTCACAGCGCAGGAACAGGCATTCATCAATTTGCGCGACCGATTGAAATCAGCAATTCCGAAGGAACATCTTTCCTTCATGGAAACGCTCCCGACGTCACATGTCGCAGGCGACTATATGTTCGTGCATGCTGGTGTGATGCCTGATAGAGCCCTTGAAAATCAAACCGATCATGATCTGATGTGGACCAGAGCGCCATTTCTGAACCACAAGGATCCACTGTCCAAAGTCATCATCCATGGCCACACGCCCCATATTGAGCCGGAAATTGCCATAAACCGGATCAACGTGGATACGCTTGCCTATGACACCGGTAATCTTACCTGCGTGGCATTGGAAGGCAACGAATATCGGTTTTTGTCGACCAATGCCGACTGACTTGAACCAGTTTCAATTCGCCGCCTTGCGCACTGTCATTAACTGCTCGCCAGTCGCCAAGTTCAGAAGCAATGCCATCGTGCCGAGACCAGTGGCGCTGCGGCCATGCCAGCGTCGACTGTCACGTGATCACCTTCATTTACACCGGGCAGAACATCTCCGATGTTCTTCTTGATTGATGCCGCTCAATCCAAGGCTAGGCATTGCGCCCCATATCTTGTTGAATTAGAGGCCCAGACCGCGCAAATGGTCGATCGTGTTTTTTGCGAATTTCTTCCAATCTGATGGGTTGTCATGCTCGGCAACGAGATGATCGGCTTTCGTTTCTCTGAAGAGTGGGGCCAGTTTGGCCCAATCAATAATCCCGTCTCCTGTGGCCGTCCAACCGTCGTCGACAAGCGTCCCGATGGGGGCTGTGTCCTTTGTCTGGATCACCAGAATGCGGTCTTTGAACCGCGTTAACTCGGCACTGGGATCAGCGCCAGCGCGCACAATCCACCCACAGTCAATTTCGAAATAGACGTTTGGAGCTGACAGGATATGGTCAATCGGGCGGGTCCCGTCTGGCAAGGCGGCATACTCAAAATCATGATTGTGCCAAAGGACTTTCAGCCCCTGCTCTGCCACGATTTCCGCACCCCTCGCCAATTTCTCTCCAATGGATTTCCAGAAATCAGGCGTGTTGACGCGGTCTTCCTTTGCCACAAAGGGCGGGATGAGATAGCGCGCGCCAAGTGTCAGAGCAATGTCGATATATCTTTGGGTTTCGTCTGTCAGGCCGGTCAATGGCATATGGAAGCCATAACAATCCAGGCCATTGTCATCCAATGCCTTTCGGAAATGGGCCGGGTTTTCCTCATAGGCCGGCAACCAGGGCTCGATGGCATCATATCCCATCGCTTTGAGGTGCGGCAATTGCGCTTGAAGTGGCGGAAAATTGCGTGACGAGTAAAGCTGATAGGCGATCGGGTAACGTGAACCGGTCATGGCTGCACCTCCATGTCTTTGTTGAATTCCAAAAGCTCAACCATGACGCCAAGCTCTTTGACCGTGTCATAATAGGCATACCGTCCATGACCGCCGTCGAACTCTCCACGTTGCAACAAAGCGTGGCCCTTGCCTTCGAGATAATCGTTGCGTTTGGTCAGGTTGCAGGTGCGAAAAGCAATGTGATGACAACCGGGGCCCTTTTCTTCCAACAGGTCGCGCCATGCGCTTTTCTCCGGACCTGGTTCAAGGAATTCGACATCGATATTGCCAAAAGCGAACATACGGATCTTGCAGCCAACAGCGGCGGGTTCACCATTATAGATTGCCTTTGCTTCCTTTGGATCAGCGGCACCGCCTTCGGGGGGAATCGGTTTTCCTGTCAGGTCTGAGAACCACGTGGCCGAGGCAAGTGCATCATGAGTTACAAAACAGATTTGCATCACTGCGTCTTCATCCAGAAGCCGGGAATCCATATCAACTACCTTTTTAGAATTTTGCAGAATCTGGCCCGCCCCTAAAAAGGCGCGGACCAGCATCTTGGGAGAAGATTAGTTCAGGATCACGTCGTATTGTGCTTCCAATGCAGCGACCGCATCATCAACGGACATTGCTGGGTCGGACCAATAGTTGAAGGCAACTTCCCAAATCGCATTGGACCAATCGGAGTCTACGGTCACGGATGGGTTGTTGACCTGTCGGTCATTGTCGCCGAGCAAAGCGATCACACGCTTTGAACAGGCATCGAGCCCATCAACCGGCACATCATCTCGCACAGGCGTTGCGCCTTTGACATTGGCGAATGCAGCATTGACGGCAGCATCGGTGACCGTTTGAGCAAACAGGATCTGGGCGGCGTCTTTTTCAGGTGATTGCCCACCCAATGCGCCCCATCCATCAACGGTCACGGCAACAGCTTTATAGCCGGGAACAGGGATACAGCCAAAGTCGGTGCCTGCTTCTTTTCCGGCAGCACGCCATTCGCCTTTCATCCAGTCACCATGTATTTGCATGAGAGCCTTGCCGGATATGACCTCGTTGGTTGTCATGTTCCAATCGCGATTTACAGATCCTTCATCCGCGGCTTGTTGGAATTTACGCAACCATTCAAAAACGCTGCGAACTTCGGCGCTTGCAAGTGCTGCAGGATCGGGTTCACCGCCATAGACTTTGTTGTAGATTTCGGGGCCTGCGACCGTCGCCATCATGGCATGCATCAGATAACCGACCTGCCATTTCTGCGCGCCCACAGCCAAAGGCGTGTAACCCGCTGCACGGATTTTCTCGAAATCTGCGTACATTTCCTCCAGCGATGACCAGCTGTTTGGATCAATGTCAGCAGCAGCCGCAACTTCCTGATTGTAATAAAGCATCCCGTCAATGTGCACGCCCAGCGGCATTTTGCGGATCTCACCGTCAATGGTGATTGCTTTCGTTACCGCGTCTGAAAAATGCTCGAGCGCACCAGATTCGGCAAATGCGTCTCTCAGATCGCGACCAAGCCCCATTCCGGTCAAATCGCGATACACGCCGGTGTTATTTTCTGAAAAAATGTTGGGTGGCTGGCCACCAATGACAAGGTTAAGCAGACTAACGCTGGAACCTGTGTCATGGGGGATCGTAATATCAATCCAGTTTATGCCCTTGTCAGACACTGCTTCGTGCAGAACCTTCAGAGCTGCAACTTCAGCCGGTGATGACCACTGCTGAAATACCACGAGATCCTCAGCCTCCACGGCCATTGTTGATACACCGAGCATGAGCGCGGCACTTAGATAATTTGTTACGTATTTCATAATATTCCTCCCAGATATCTGTTCAAAGTCTCAGCCCGGTTTGGGCATCAAACAAGTTCAGTTTGGCTGTTGGGTAGTGGACAGAGACCGTTTCACCGGTCTTCGTTCTTGCGGCCCTGTCGGGCTCGGCGCGGACGAACAGATGTTCGCCAACGAAATCAAGTGAGATCAGAGCATCAGATCCCGTGCGCTCAACCATGATAACGGGTAGCTGCAGCATAGAGTGGCCGTCAGCGGTTCCAGTGGCATCCATAATGAAGTGCTCGGGGCGCATCCCGACCATGATGTCTCGCCCCGCCTGCACCGCGTGATCAAAGGTCGCGCCGACAAGTGAAAGCTGGGTGCCATCGCCAAAAGTTGCAGTCGCGTTCCCGGCCTTCAATTCCAGCCTTGCCGGTGAAAGGTTCATCGCCGGTGATCCGATGAAACTTGCTACAAAAAGGTTCGCGGGATTCTCATAGACGTCATCGGGTGTGCCAAATTGTTGTATCTCGCCATCCTGCATGATCGCGATTTTGGTGGCCATCGTCATGGCTTCAATCTGATCGTGAGTCACATAGATGATGGTGGGATTCAGTGTGTCATGTAGCTTCTTGATCTCAAGGCGCATCTCGGAGCGCAGTTTTGCGTCAAGATTGGACAGTGGTTCATCAAACAACAGGACATCGGCGTGCTTCACCAAGGCCCGCCCAATCGCAACCCGTTGGCGCTGGCCGCCTGAAAGTTCTGAAGGTTTGCGCCGCATCAAGGGCTGAAGCTGCAACAAGTCAGCCGCCCACTGGATTCTCTTGTCGGCTTCTTCTTTGGGCAATTTTCGGGCAGCGAGCCCGAACCGCAGATTCCCTTCAACGCTTTTGGTGGGGTACAGCGCATAGGACTGGAACACCATCGACAGGCCGCGATCCTTTGGATCCAGTTCCGTCACGTCCCTGTCACCGATCATGATGCGGCCGGAGGAGACGTCCTGCAGACCTGCAATCAAGTTCAGCAAAGTGGATTTGCCACAGCCAGAAGGCCCAAGCAGAACAAGGAAGTCGCCATCTTCCACATCAAGGTTCAACCCATCAAGGACAGTCACCGCGCCATAGCGCTTGACAATGTGTTCAAATGAAACACGCGGCATAAGAACTTACCCTTTGATTGCGCCAGCGGCGATGCCCTGAACAAAAAACTTGCCCAAAACGAAATAGATCACCAGTGGAGGAATTGCGGTCAGCAAGGCCGCGGCCATGTTGACATTGTAGGAAACGGTTCCAGTTGAAACGGTCACCATATTGGCGAGGTGCACAGTCATCGGCTTGGTGCCCAACCCGCCAAATGTGACGCCAACCAGATAGTCATTCCAGATCGATGTTATCTGCAAGATCAACACAACGATGAGGATGTTGCCGGACAGCGGTAAGATAATTTCGACAAATATCCGCCAGAATGAACCTGAATCCATGATGGCCGCTTTTATGATATCGGAGGGAATATCCTTGTAAAAATTCCGAAATATCAACGTCAGCACAGGCATTGCCAACACCGTATGCACAAAGGCAATTGCTGTGGTTGAGCCGTATATTCCCATCATGACCGTTAGCCGTATCAGCGGATACATGATGATTTGGAACGGCACGAAAGCGGTGAGGAACAGAAGAAAAAGGAACGGTCCGGCCCATTTGATGTCCCATATTGCAAGCGCATAACCGGTGATCATAGAAACTGCGATGGACGCGATGAGTGACGGCACCAGAATGACAACTGAATTCCAGAACCCCTGCTGCAATCCTTCGCAGGACAGACCCGAGCAGGCGTCGAACCAGGCAAATCTCCACGCTTCCCAGGTCCACCGGATCGGCAGCGAGAAAATGGCGCCTTCGCGGATCTGGTCCATGTCTTTGAAAGACGTCACAATCAGA
Organism: Alphaproteobacteria bacterium; assembly: GCA_024743215.1. Lineage (GTDB taxonomy): Bacteria > Pseudomonadota > Alphaproteobacteria > Rhizobiales. The sequence goes on along the minus strand of JANSWZ010000013.1, from coordinate 78,717 downwards.
ACATAGAGCGGCACACAAAAGAACATCGCGGCCATGGCAAGGAAAACGATGACTGCAATTGACCGCCCCCTGATACGACGGGGTTTGCGTGGGAACATGACACCGGCATCACTCATCAAATCGCCCCTTTTTTCGCGGCGCGCTGCTGCCAGACCGTTAGCAGGACGAGTGGCAGGAAAACCACCAGCGTGATCGCCAGCATCATGGTCGCAGCGGCGGACGCGTAGCCCAAATTGCCCTTGTTCGCCATTGCATTGATGGTGAAATACGCTGGCACCCAGGTCGATTGACCGGGCCCGCCATTTGTCATGGCCAGGATGATGTCAAAAGCTTTGATCACGCCCAATGACAACAGGATGGCGCAGGTTAAAAATGTGAATTTCATCATTGGAATGATGATCTCGAAGTAGACGCGAAACAGGCCAACGCCATCAAGGCGCGCTGCGCTCCAAATCTCGGTGTTGATGCCCTTAAGACCTGCAAGCATCAGCGCCATGTAAAAGCCCGAACTTTGCCAGACCGAGGCTATGATGATGGCGTACATCGCTGTGGTTGGGTCATTGAGCCAGTTGAAAGCCGCAGTTTCCCAACCCATTGATTGCAAGACATGTTGGATGCCGTATTGCGGGTTGAAGATCCATCGCCACGCGACACCGGTGACAATGAGTGAGACCGCAAGCGGGTAAAGGAACACGGTGCGAAAGAAATCTTCGCCGCGGCGCTCTCGTTCGATCAACGCCGCGAGGATGAACCCAAACACAATGGCCATGGCACTGCCAAGGGCCAGTACAATCAGGTTTGTCAGCGAAATTTGCCAACCCGCATCAGCAAACAGGCGATTGTATTGACGAAATGGCCGCTCCCAATCAACCGCATATTCTGGAAGACGACGGGACCGTGTGAAGGACATCAAAATGGTCCAACCAATCGACCCCAGGAATGCAATCAGCGTAATGCTGACAGCCGGAAGCATGGCAAGTTGGGGCGATAGTCGGCTCCATCTCAGTCTCATGTTCTTCCCTTTTTTGGTAACAGGACTTCCCCCTTTTTCGAAGCAGGGTTTGCCCTTTTCGCAACAGCTCTTGCACTTTTTCGCCGATCTGTATTATCGTTAATACTACGGCGAACAAACAGGCTGTCAAGAAATTTTCGGCGCCGCGTTTTGTTCTGCAATGCACAATGAAGGGCGTTTTTTAAAATGGATCATATACCACGACTGGGGTTTGGCACTTACGGGCGCACCAACCAACACGGCGTGGAAGCCATTGGTTTTGCACTCGAAACCGGTTATCGGCACCTTGACACTGCACAATCCTACAACAATGAAAAAGAGGTTGGTGCGGCGCTCGCCCAATGCACGATTGATCGTGGGGATATTTGGGTCACGACCAAGGTCGACATGGCGAACTTCGGAATCGGCAAGCTGATCCCATCACTTGAAATCAGTCTTGAAAAGCTCGGCGGACCCGTTGACCTGGCCCTGATTCACTGGCCGTCACCCAACAATAAAATTGCACTGGAAGTCTATCTCGAACAAATACTAGACGCGAAGTCTCAAGGGCTAACCCGCCACATTGGCGTGTCCAATTTTCCGATTGCGATGCTGAAACAGGCAGAAAAAATTCTGGGTAAAGGAGAAATCCTGACGAACCAGCTTGAACTCAATCCGGGTTTTCAAAATAAAACCCTCGCGGATTTTTGCCAGGCATCGGGAATTCTCGTCACCTGCTATCAGCCGATTGCTCAAGGGCGTTTGGATTCGAACCCCGACATGCAAATCATTGCCACAAATCATGATGCGACCCCCTCACAAATCGCGCTCGCATGGGAGTTGGCAAAGGGTTATTCCGCAATTCCCACGTCATCAAAGAAAGACAGAATTCAATCAAATTTTGATGCATTGGCACTCCAACTTACCGACTCTGAGATGGAAACCATTGGTGCCATCCAACAAGAGCCTCGCTCAATCGCGCCCGACTGGGGTCCTGCATGGGACGAATAATCACATCAATTTACCGGCCAATTCTCAAAGGAAATTCGACATGAACGGAATCAATGCATTGGGGCACCTTGCGCTCAAGGTCCGCGATCTGGAAGCCTCTGCCAAATTCTATCGCGATCAGGTCGGGTTTGCAGAGATGGACCGCCTCACGCACGACAATGGCGACACCTGGTTGATCTACCTGCGTATCACCGATACCCAGTTTCTTGAATTGATGATCAGTGACAGCCCGGATCCTGCGCCCGCGGACGGTGCCACCGGCACCACACATTTTTGCTTTGCAATTGATGATCTGGATGTGGAAGCGGATCGCCTTAACGCAAATGGAGTCAAGCTGACATCGCAGATTAAACTGGGAGAAGATGGCAATCGCGGCGCCTGGATTGAAGATCCTGATGGAAATCGGATAGAACTCATGGAAATGAACCCCGACTGCCTGCAATATAGGGCGATCAGGGCCCTTAAGGGCGGGAACTAAAGGCATACAAAATGGCAGGGTCGGCGTCGCGCCTAAAGGATATTGCTAAACAAACCGGCTTCTCGGTGAACACCGTTTCACTGGCTTTGCGCAACAGTCCCCGGATTCCTGACGAGACCCGCCGTCAAATTGCAGAGGCTGCAGCCAAGCTCAATTATCTGCCCAATCAGGTCGCTAAATCGCTTGTTATGAAGGAGACCCGGTCCATTGGGTTGATCCTTACGGATTTGACGAACCCGGTTCTGACGGCGATGGCGCAGGCCGTAGAACTTGAACTGACCAAGCGGGGATATACGACCCTGTTTGCGACCTCAAACAACAAGCTTGATCTGGAGCGCAGTCTGATCGAAACGTTTCGGGCCCGGCGCGTGGACGGAATGCTTATCTTCCCGTGCCAACACGGGGAACTGGAGCATATTCGTAATCTGCGCGCGCGGAACTTTCCCGTTGTTCTGCTGGTAGGAGACGCAGACGCAGGCGTTGATGCGGTATGTATGGATGAGAGGGCCGGGGCGCATAAGGCCGTTGCCCATTTGCTCGACAATGGTCACCAACGTATCGCCCTATTGGACAGCGCGTCTGACAAGGGCAACTACGAAAAAAGAGAAGGCTATACCTCGGCCATGGCGGCTGCCGGGCTGAATGTTGATCCGACCCTGATTATCACCCCGGACGGCAGCGACGTCGCCAGCGGCTATCTTGCGATGGAAACCCTTTTGCAAAATGACACTGGCGCGACCGCCCTGCTTGCAGCGACGGATTCTTTGGCGCTGGGGGCGCTGCGCTATTGCATCAAGAGCGGAATCAAAGTGCCTGATGACATGGCAATTTTTGGCTTCGACAACATCGAGTTTGCCGAACACGCGGTCATCTCACTATCCTCTGTGGACTATGACATTGAGTCGATTTCCAAAATGGCCATAGAGCGGGTCATCAGCCTGATTAATTCAAAGGGCTTGTTGCCTCCGCCCCGAATCACGCAAGTCGAGCCAGACCTGATGATCCGTGAAAGTACGCTATAATTAGAACCGACGTTCCAGCCAGCGAGTTGTCCTAAGTCAGCATAGGGTAGCGGACATAGGCAAAATGGCTGCTATCGGGCGACCAGGATGTAACGTTGATGGTGCCCTGCCCCCCATTAAAGGTGTCAATATCGCGCTGGTTCGATCCATCAGGATTCATGGTGCGGATGATTACTTCCTTGTCAGCCGGGTGGCCCAGCGTCCCGCTTGGGAATGAAATATAGACAAACATCGTGCCATCAGGTGCTGCATGGGGAAACCAGTTAACGCGCTCGTCATGGGTCAATTGCTCGACGCCAGAACCATCATTCCACATGCGAAAGATCTGAGCATGGCCTGGCTGGGTCGCTGCTGCTTCCGAGTTGTAATAGATCCATTTTCCGTCGGCTGAATATTCAGGACCGTCTACTGCACAACTTCCATCCGACAGCTCAATGTCCGCGCCGCCTGATGAGGGAATTGTACAAATTCGGGTGACCGTTTTGCCGCTACCACGTTCGTAACCGACATAGGCCAGCGTTTCGCCATCGGGCGAGATGCCGTGCAGATAATAGGTAAAGAGGCGCGCGGGATCTTGGTCGTTGGAGATTTTGACCGGCAATCCACCGTCGATAGGACATCGGTACAGGTGACTGTCGTTTGAAGAGACGTAAATGCTTTTGCCATCGGGAGCGATGACATGATCATTGTTCAGATCTTCGACCGGTGCGGTGTTGATGCGGTGCGGGCCGTCGGAGCCGTCGGGTGAAATCCGAAACAGACGACCGTCTGCATTGTAGATCAGCCATTTTCCATCAGGTGCCCAATTGGGGGCCTCAATCAACTCGCCGGTTTGAAAAACCGTTGAGATTTCCGAACCGTCACGGCTGGCGACCACGAGTTCACTCACCTGGCGTTCATTGAGCCTGCGAAAATTATTTGGCCGCATGTCGCGATGCCCCCTCGTCTCTGGTTCTCATTCTGACTTCTGTGTATTATCGTTAATACTGGTGCACCTACAGCGCAAGCCAATTTTTAAAAGTGAGGGTTTCGAGCCATACCGGTTTTGCCATCCGGCTGGATCGTCAAGGCTGATTTACGGTCGCCTTGTAAGTTTGACCTTGTTCGCACGCCGGTATCCAGCGAGGTCATTGGTGGATTGAAAGTGGACATGATGCTGCCCGGAGAGCGCCCATCCGATCCGAAAACAAGCGAGCCTAATTGGTAAATGTGATTTGGCTCTCGGCGATGATTTTTCCGTCCATGGCTTGCGTCATCGCTTCCCAGTCAACGGCAATGTCATCATGTTGCGGCAAGCTATCGAGCGGTGCATCCAGAGCATGCAGCGTGATGGTGTATTCATGCTGTGCTCCACGTGGCGAACATGGTGGGGTGTAGCCAGTCCGTCGTTGATCCTTGTCCGATCCCTCATCACCGATGGATAGCGGATTGCCCCGTTCGATAGAGAACGTATCTGCCGGAATGTTCCACAACAGCCAGTAGTGGCTTGGCGCATCGCGCCCTTCGACGGTGCCGCGTGGGTAATGGTGCATGATCACGGCAAGGCTTTGGGTGCCATCAGGCACTGCCGTCCATGACAAAGGCGGCGATACACCATCACCTCCATCGCGGCTACATTTCAGCTCAGCAGGCAGTGCGCCGCCGTTCACGATCTCGGGGCTGGACAGCATAAAGCCATCCTGCGCCATGCCTGCCGTTGCAAGTGTTGCACAGACCACGGCCATGGCGGATTTTGTCAGAAGCGGTTTCATCGACAATATTCTCCGGTGCTGACGACACCGTTATTGGTCACGGTCTTGGTTTCAAATGCATAGCAGCCGGGTGTGTCTGTTGGGCTATAGCGCATGTAGTAGGCCGCGCCCTGATAGGTGTAGTCCATACTGCGGTTGCCGGCCTCATCTTCGGTGAAAACAAGATTCTCAACTCCGCCATTTGGTGGACGGCCGACATCTGGAGACAACGGCGGCACGCGCGGCAGATCTCGGATGTCAGCGACTTCGCCCATCAGGCATTGCACGATGTAGGGCGCCTCACTGGAGGTGTGATAACGATAGCCAAATGTTTCATCCGGTTGACCGTTGCAAACATCAAGCACGCCTTCGGCAATAGTGGTGCCATCCGGGTTTTTGTCGCCATAAATCGGGAAGCCATCAAAGGCCCAGCCGATGATGGCATCATCACCTGCATTGGCCATCTGTTCGATCATGCAGGTTGGTTTGACGTGGTAATGATAATCATCGCCGCGCCCCGCATGGCCACCGCAAACGTCCAGCTGCTGGGTCAGCAACGTGTCGTGTTGGGTCTGATGATGGTAAAGGTCGGCCTCGGACATTTCCCCGCCACCGGTATAATCAAAAATCGGCACGCCGTTAACAGCGACGCCAAGGGAGGAATCGCGGGTCAGTGGATCGGATCCAAGGGTGGGTTGCAACGGGATCGGGGCCGCGTAATCCGCAGGCACTGGTATTTGTTCGTTCGTGCCCACAATCCCTGTCATCAAGGTATGATCGGGATAGGTGTCAGAGGCAATGATCGCGTGGCCGTTGGCGCATGTCACTGTCACCTCATCAGCAAATCCAGCATCACTGACGGACTCGGAAACCGCATCGCAGTGCGCCCCTTCTTCGTGCGCCTGTGTGGCTGGTGCCAGGAATAAACACGCGCCCATGAGCAGGGAGCCTGTGCCGATACGGGTCTTTTGGTCAGTTGTCCAAGTCATGTTTTTCATTCCTTCAAAAAGCGAAAATGTAAGCTGTTGAGGGCCACGAAATGTCTTACTCAACGAGCAGACGGCACAGCAATGTGTTGTCTGTTTTCAGGTCCGGACCCCAAATCAACTGCGCAGAACTGTCCCATGAAATTTCGTCGTAGCCGTCCTTTGGGCTGACGGCACGTTCACTGTGAATGGTTGCCGATGGCCAGTCGGAGGCGTCGAATTCGATCGTGTCCCAGCCCTCTGGCTCTGCGGTTGTTTCAAACCCACAGGCACCTTGGCCAGCAATGGGACTGGCCTCATTGGCACAAGATGTTTGTGTCGGTGCATGGTGGGTCACGAGGCAACTCCAACCATCATCGGTTACCGCTACGATACCTCCGCTTGCGTCTTTGATCTGCATGATCACGCCGCCGTCTCCCATCTGCTGGCGAGACGTTCCGATGTACTCCAGACCCGTATCGTTTTCCTTGAAGTCTTTAGCGATCAACCCAAGCACAAAGGGCCTTTCTGCGGTAAACGAAAAGCTTTCAGCGTTAAAGGACCGTTCTGTGGTGATCGAAACGCTATCCTCGGCAACTTGCGCACCATTTACATTCAACGCAAACCAATTATCGGCCCAAACGTCTGCAGAAAATGTTTCGGCCTGTGCGGCCCCGGCAAGCATTGTCATGGCACCAATCAGCGCGGCACCTTTTGCAAGTGTCTTTTTCATCGGAGCGTTTCCTTCATGCGGGTTTGTCGGATGTGTTTCGTTGCCTCCTAGATGGCATCCGATGTTTGCTGCGACCTGACGCAAACTTTACAAATTTGTAAGCTTCACGCGAAACTACGGACAGCTTTGATCCTGATAAGGTGGGATGGCTCTTTGGGGCGGTCGCATTTACGGTAGGGCTATGAAAATATTGCTTCTAGAAGACGATACTGAAATAGGATCCTGGACCCGCGATGGGCTGATGCAATCGGGGCATGTCGTTGATTGGTTGACGCGTGGACGCGACGCGCTCATTGCAGCGACCACCCAAAACTTTGATCTGCTGATCCTTGATCGGATGGTGCCTGAACTTGACGGGTTATCCGTGTTGCGCGCAATCCGGGCGGCGAAGGACACGACGCCTGTTTTGCTGTTAACCGCATTGGGAGATGTTGACGACCGTGTTGAAGGGTTGCAGGCAGGTGCGGATGATTACCTTCCAAAACCCTTTGCATTTTCTGAGTTGGACGCGCGCGTGGCGGCGTTAGGGCGAAGAAATACTGGCGTGGGACAGGCTGCCATCACCAAGCTTGTTGCAGGTGACATCCACCTCGACCTTCTCAAACAAAGTTGCACACGTCAGGGACAAACAATTGAACTGAACGCAAAAGAATTCCGATTGCTTGAAGCATTCTTGCGTTCAAACGGGCGCGTTTTAACACGGACCATGTTGCTGGAGAAAGTCTGGGACATGAACTTTGACCCAACAACAAGTGTTGTAGAAACTCACGTTAGCCGATTGCGTGGCAAGATCGAAAAACCATTTGGTGACGCTGTGATCCGCACCATGCGCGGGGCTGGTTATGTCTTTGAGCCAACGGTTTAGTTTCGCAAAACTACGCCGCATGTCGGCGTTACGGCAGGCCTTGTCATTGACAATGGCATTTCTTGTTTTGATCTATACAGCGGGCTTTATTGCCATGCTGCAATTTGAAGCCGAATTTCAAAAACGTATCGAGGACGAACTGACTGCGCGGTTCGCATTGGTCAATGACGACTTGAAAACAGTCGGGTTTGACCGAGCACGTTATCCACCAACCCGCATGGAGCGGATCGAATTCAATGAACAACCCGATGATATTCGTAACGGTTTTCACAATCAGTTGAATTTTGGCTGGGGCATTGCAGGAAACAATCGCGGGGCTGACGATGAATGGCAAGCGGCGCATGGCCTTGGCCAATGGATGTATCTGGTCGGCCCATCGATTGGCGGGCAGTTGATTGTAGGAACCAATCTTGCGCGTCAGGATGACTTTCTGGACATCATGTTGCGAACTATGGGGCTTGTTGGCCTTGGTGCCGCCCTTGCAGCTCTAGGGCTGGGGATCTTTCTGGGCACCCGCACGCAGCGGCGGATCAATGCGATTTCCAGTACTTTGGAAGAGGTCGGCGCAGGCGATCTTACGGCGCGGGTGGCGGCCTTGCGCACCAGCGATGATCTGGATGATCTGTCCCACCAGGTTGATGCGACGGTCACGCAACTTGACGCGCTTATGCGCCAAACCCGCGATTTTTCGGCCAATATCGCGCATGATCTGAAAACACCGCTCGCCCGTCTTCGCATCCGGCTTGACCGTGCCTTGACGGCGCAGGAAAATGAAGATGCCAGCGCCGAAAATATTGAGGCCGCTATTGCTCAAACAGACCAGATCATCGCAATTTTTGATGCCTTTTTGCGGATCGCCAAGCTGGAATCTGGTGCAGCTCATGCCGCATTTGAAGCTGTCCATCCGGGTGAGCTTGTTGAGGAAGTTGCCGATATTTACGAAGCCGTTGTCGAAGACAGTGGTCGCAAACTGGCTGTAGAAGTCACAAATCCGGCAATCATGCAGGGAGACCGCGTTCTATTGGTGCAAATGCTTGCGAATCTTATCGAAAATGCAATGCGCCATACGCCCAATGGGACAAAAATAGCGCTGATTGTAGACGGCACGACCATTGGGTTATCCGATACGGGACCTGGCATTCCTCAAGATGAGTATGATCGGATCACGCAACCGCTCTATCGTCTGGAGAAAAGCCGCACGACCGATGGTGCTGGCCTGGGCCTGTCGCTGGTTAAAACCATTGCCAATTTGCACCATGCGGAATTGGTTTTTTCCGAAAACCCAAGCCTGCCAAGCGGTGGGCTTTTTGTTCGCGCGATGTTCAACAAGGCGAATTGAACTGAAGGACTTCTCGACTGATCACACAGATGCCGAGTGTGCGTTCCCCTAAATCATAGCCGACCGTTGACGGACCAAAGCTTCGAGCTCTGTCATCGGAACTCGTGATGTCCTTAAAACAGATTCCCTGCAAAAGGCGAGCTTGGCTGAAGCGTGGGATAAACACCAAAGCCACTTTTGTTGGTCCGGCTTCACGCTCGACCTGCCCGGTCTATTGAACGTTCAAGATTGCACGTTTCGCGGCATCGGCCATCAATGGGATCAGTTTTTCCGGTTTTTGGTAGATCAATGCAAGTCCGGCTTCTGGAACCACCTCAAACTCGATCCACGGATAGGCTTCCTGCAATTTCGGGATCGAACCAATGTTGATTGTCGGATCTTCCTCTGCAAGAAAAATTTGCACGCGAATATGGCGTGTGGCCATGACGCTATCGCTCCAATCCTCCTGAAACGCAATGTACTCCATAGCGAAGGCGCGTGCGGCGTTGGTCGCCTCTCCGGCCATTAAGCGGATATTTGCCACAAGGATCTGCTTCATTTCTTCTCTTTCAAGAAGGGCCAGATCAGAGGGCGAATCCTTGCATAATTGCCGTAACATCGCCTCCGGGCCAATTCGTTTGCACATAGCCATCACTGCCTTTGAGGCAAACCGGACCAGATGTGGGGAATTTCGCGCAGTCGATACGAAAAACCTCTGCCAACGACCTGCACCGTCCACGTTCAAGCCACCTGGCAGGCAGGGCCGCCCACCGATACCAATCAACTCTGACACGATATCCGGTTGTTTTGCGATCAGATCGGCGGCAAATGGAAAGTCGCTTCCCTGGACGACATAGGGCAACTGCGGGATACAAAGCCGCTCCAAGAGAAACATCGTATCATTGCGCGCGGCTTCAAATGGGTCTGCGCTCGGAGCAAGATTATCGCTGTAACCATAGCCCGCTCGAATGGGACAGATGACACGTAGATTACGCTCGAATGCCAAATGGATCATCGAACGCGACCAACGCGCCATGCAAGATCCCATATGGGAAAAAAGGACCGGATCGCCGGTTGGCGGCCCCATATCGTGATATGTCAGCGCCCTGCCATCAGGAAGGGAAATGGATTTGAACGGTTTCCACACTTCTGTCTCAAGCCAATTTTTCGACAGTTCAGGCTTTGCCCGATCCACAGCCTCTTTTCCGGCGACCCCCATGGGGAACTCGCCGAGCGCCATGACCAGGCGAACAATATCTTTCTGGGAACGCAAATTCATTTTGCCGGTAATCGACTTGATCTGTCCTCGCACCGTACCTTCGCTGGTGTTACGCGTGGTTGCGATGGATTTGGTGTCCTGCCCTTCTATCAGCAAGCGCACCACGTTTTGTTCAGCCCCAGTCAGTTGAAACACGCTGCCCAAAAGTGCGCCAGTCTTCTCGCGCCAGTGAAAATGAGTCGAGACGATGAGGGCAGCGGGGCCATCTTCAAGAGCTTCTGCAATACGCATTATGCGAAACAATATGGCACCGCCCTTGGTGGCCAATTCCGTTTTGAGAAATTTTTCGGAAGGTTCCGATCTATTCAGGACGTCCTGCGTCGTTCGCATCAGCGCCGCCCGCATTTCTGCCGGGAGGTTAAGCTGATCCAGACTGTCGCCAGAGCTCACGCCAAACGCGGATTGGGCACCAGAGTTGGATGCCTCGACAATGAGTGATCCTACGACGATAAAGGCAGCGAGGTTATCATAGGGCTGCAGATACTCCATCAGGTCTGGTCGCGCAATCTCTCCGCGCTGGAGAAACGTCTCGCCTCGCTCCAGATGTGCCTTGTAGGATTTGTCGAAATCAGAAAACTTTTCCGAAAGGTCCGTATCGTGCCAGAAATCAATAAACTCTTCGAGCGACGACGGTTCCAGCGCGATTTCATAGATGCGATCGACGATCATATCACGGTTGATTTCGGGAGCGTCTCGATCTTGCGCCATCACATGCAGAAGCCTCATTTTTGGCACAAGGCCGGTCGATTCAATAGAAAGCAATCTGCTTTGATTATCAATTTGAAAAACGTGTTGCACAACGCGCTGAAAGTTGTGTGCCTGCCATTGCTCCCTTCACGACTTTGCCTTGCAGACACACCAATTTCTTAAGGCGCAACGGGAAAAAGGTAGTTCCGAGAGCGCTCTGGATGGCGCTATCGGATGCTCAACATTCCGCAGTTCTAGACGAATGCCATCCAACCACCGCCAAGCACAAGAATGCTTGCCAAACAACGGCTCAGGATCATCATCGAACCAGGTGAGCGGACCATTCGGCTGATCTGCGCTGCAAAGGCAATGATCAAACAAGCCCCCGCAAACAGAGAAGTGAATGTAATCATGGCAACGATCAGGAACTGAGGCAACTCAATCGTGGTGATGTCCATAACGCTCGGCAAGACAAGGGGAAACAGGATCATCATGTAGGGTGAGATAAAGCAAGTCAGGGTCCCCGCACCAAGTGAAGACAAGATGGAGAGGCGCTTGGCTTCAAACCTGTCCGTCAAATCGAACCCGCCTTGCCAGATTCCATAGGCCAACCACAGAATGTAGGCCATCATCACATATTTGCCGTACCCAATGGCATCCGGGATAGTCGATAACCATGCACTAAGACCGTAGCAAACCGCAGAAATGATCAACAGGCCTCCAAGCGCAAAGCCGATGCCAAAGCCCAAGGCCCCCACAATGTCCTTGCTTGCTGATCTGACAATCAACACCAATGCAACCGGGCCAGGTGCCAGAGTAATCGCAATCAGGGTCATGAAATAGGAGGCGATATCAGAATACGACATTATGCCATGTCCTGATCGGGCAAACGGGACACCAGCTGTACCGGGACGCACTTCTTAGAGAACAGGCGCTTCAAAAATCCCACCAAGGTGATGATTATCCAGTGCCCTTGAATATGCGCATCTGACCGATTGAGTTCCGCAATCGGGATTACAGCCATCACAATGGGAACCGGCACATTGCAAAATGAATAGAACGCGCGGTCCTCATGCATCCAACCAATCCAGACCTCGCCAAACGAGAACCCGTAGATCAAAAGTCCACAACGTTGATCAACTGAAGCGGTTCGATTGCAGGAAGATATTGAACGACTGCAAACATGATTCACCCCTCTGTGATCGCAATCGCAACGGTAGGAAAAATGTTAATTTGCGGCATCCCCCAAATGGGAGACGCGCTTGCTAAAAGTGGCCTCAGATTGGCAAAATCATGGTGGTTCGAAACAACTGCCTTTGATCTGACTCGGAGGGCCGGCAAGTGTTCAGATCCACCGGATACAGAGAAGTATCCTATGCCCGGGGAAATGGCGGGCAGTTTCAACGGATCGACGCAAAATTTCCGTCTTTTTGAAAAGATGAAGGTTGAGTCATGAAGGAAGCCTGCAAACGTGAATTTGCGCCGCGACAGACGATGCGGGTTTGGTTCAGGCCCCATCAATCCAATGGATCCAATGACCGTTTCGAGCCCATCTTGCAGGTTTTCCGTATCGCGGCGAAAGTCAGCATTGCAAGACTGGAATGATGGACTTGATCGAAACCACGGGATTAAGGTCCATGGGACCAGGAAGTTGCTGCCATCAGGCAAGCTGATACAGTGCATTTAAATTATGCAAAGGAGTTCGCTATGTGGGATTTTAGTATGGGGACAGCGTTTGGAGTGATGCGCAAGACAGCGCCCTTTTTGCTGTTCCGAATTGTTGTCTACTTTGGGATCGCTGTAGCATATGTGCTGGTGACAGGTACGGGCGCAGGTATCGGTTACGGTGTTGGTGGCTTTGGTGATGACGATTTTCAGGCATCCACAACCGTTTGGGGGGGCCTCATCGGGTTCGGAGCTACTGCTGGTGTGCTGTATCTTATGCGCGAGTATCTGCTGTATGTTGTCAAAGCTGGCCATATCGCGGTGATGGTAGAGATATTGGACGGTCGCGAATTGCCAGATGGTCAAGGTCAAATCGCTTACGCGCGAAACATCGTCACCGAACGTTTTGGAGAAGCCTCGGTTCTGTTCGGGATTGATCAGCTGATCAAAGGGGTCGTCAGAGCGATTACCGGGCTGATTCAAGGGCTTTTGTCGATTATTCCTATCCCCGGACTAAACAAGATAATGTCGCTGGTGCGGGCCTATTTGAAGCTCGCTGTTGGGCTTGTTGATGAGGTTATTCTTGCTCATGGACTGCGCACAAAGTCTGAAAACCCTTATGCCTCCGCGAAAGAAGCGCTCGTGCTTTATGGTCAGAACGCCAAGCCTATGTTGAAGAATGCCGCATGGCTGACTTTGTTCACATGGGGCCTTTCAATTGTTGTGTTCCTGTTCATGTTGGCTCCCGCGGCAGCGGTTGTTTACATCATGCCGGGTACGTGGTCGGCAGGAGGTATGGTCTTTGCCTTGCTCTTTGCCTGGGCCGTGAAGGTCGCGGTGATTGAGCCATTTGCAATTGCCTGTCTCTTGCAGGCATTCTTTCAGGTCACCGCAGGTCAGGAGCCCAACCCGGAATGGGAAGCCAAACTTGAAACGGCTTCGGCGAAGTTCAAATTCCTGGGCGAGAAAGCCGTGACCTGGGCGGGTGGTGGACGCGACAGTCCAACAACATAGAAACCACCAAACACCACAGCATGTTTCTCACTAATGCAGCCCTACCATGGGTCGTTGATCTGTATTGATGACTATAGATCGGTGCCTCCGATATTTCATGCGATCGAACCCGCATTGAACCGCGCCAAGTGGTTCGGGATCAGTTTCCTGAGTTATTTTCATGATTGGTATTAATCGGAGGCAGATATTGACCGGGACACCGCAGCGACTCGTTGCTTATCTTCCAAATGCGGTCACGTCCCTCACCGCTTCCCCTTATTCGCCCGGACCCCGCCGCGTTGCCCCGGTTTGCCGCCGGATGACCGACCGCTATTGCCGCGCCCTCTTGGCGTAATATCCGCGGTGGCCCCGCGCGGTCCCTTGTAGCCGCCGGTGCGATCATCAATCGCCTGTTGGCGGGCCAGTGGATCATCGCCGATGGCGAGTTCGGTTTCCTGGAGGCGTTTGATTTCATCGCGCAGGCGTGCCGCTTCCTCGAAGTCGAGGTCGGCAGCGGCATCGCGCATGCGTTTTTCCATATCCTGAATGTGGGCCTTGAGGTTGTGTCCCACCAACGGCGTTTCGGCCAGGCCGGCATCGACGGTGACGTGATCACCCTCATAGACGCTGGAGAGAATGTCTCCGATGTTCTTCTTGATCGATGCAGGAGTGATGTTGTTTTCGACATTATAGGCCGTCTGTTTTTCGCGGCGGCGTTCTGTCTCGGCCATGGCGCGTTCCATGGAACCGGTGATGCGGTCGGCATACAGAATAACCTTGCCATCGACATTTCGCGCCGCCCGGCCAATGGTCTGCACCAGGCTGGTTTCGGAGCGCAAAAAACCTTCCTTGTCTGCGTCCAGAATAGCGACCAAAGCGCATTCGGGAATATCCAGCCCTTCGCGTAGCAGATTGATTCCGACCAGCACGTCAAATGCTCCCAAACGCAGGTCGCGCAGAATTTCAATGCGTTCCAGTGTTTCAATATCGGAGTGCATGTAGCGCACTCTGACACCGTTTTCGTGGAGATATTCGGTCAGATCTTCCGACATGCGCTTAGTGAGCGTCGTAACCAGCGTGCGGTAACCTCGCGCTGTGGTTTCACGGATCGCGCCCAGCAGATCATCGACCTGTGATGTGGCCGGGCGGATTTCAACAGGTGGATCAATCAAGCCCGTAGGTCGGATGACCTGCTCTGAGAAGACACCGCCGGTCTGCTCCAGCTCCCATCCGCCGGGGGTAGCCGAGACATAGACGGAAGGCGGGCGCATGGCGTTCCATTCCTCAAAGCGCAGCGGGCGATTATCCATACAGGACGGCAAGCGAAAACCATATTCGGCCAGCGTTGCCTTGCGGCGAAAATCGCCGCGATACATAGCCCCGATTTGAGGCACAGTAACATGGCTTTCATCGACGAAAACGAGTGCATTGTCCGGCAGATATTCGAACAATGTGGGCGGCGGCTCGCCGGGTGCGCGGCCTGTCAGATAGCGCGAATAGTTCTCAATGCCCGCGCACGCACCAGTGGCTTCAATCATTTCAATGTCAAAATTTGTGCGCTGCTCCAGGCGCTGCGCTTCCAGCAAACGTCC
Source organism: Alphaproteobacteria bacterium (assembly GCA_024743215.1). Taxonomy (GTDB): domain Bacteria; phylum Pseudomonadota; class Alphaproteobacteria; order Rhizobiales. Next base: position 63,388 of record JANSWZ010000013.1, on the reverse strand, counting down.
GGCCTGGTTGAGTTCCGCCAGCCGCAGAACCAACTCCGCGCGAATGCTTTTGACAGCCTGTTGCAGGGTTGGCTTGGGCGTTACGTAATGCGAGTTGGCGTAGACTTTGATCGAATCCAGATTCTGGCTCTTTTGACCCGTCAGCGGATCGAATTCGGTAATGGATTCAATTTCATCGCCAAACATGGACAGACGCCAGGCGCGGTCTTCATAGTGCGCCGGGAAGATTTCCAGCGTATCCCCGCGCACGCGGAAAGTGCCACGCTGAAAGGCTTGATCATTGCGCTTGTATTGCAGGGCCACAAGATCGGCCATGATCTGGCGCTGGTCGATGTTCTGGCCAACCTTCATTTCAAAAGTCATGGCCGTATAGGTTTCCACCGATCCGATACCATAGATGCAGGATACGGAGGCGACGATGATCACATCGTCCCGCTCCAGCAAGGCGCGGGTGGCCGAATGGCGCATGCGATCGATCTGCTCGTTAACCGAGGATTCTTTCTCGATATAGGTGTCGGAGCGCGGCACATAGGCTTCCGGCTGATAGTAATCGTAATAGGAAACGAAATACTCAACCGAATTGTTCGGAAAGAAGCTTTTGAACTCGCCATAAAGCTGGGCAGCAAGCGTTTTATTTGGAGCCAGGATCAGCGCAGGCCGGTTGGTTTCAGCAATGATATTGGCAACTGTATAAGTCTTGCCGGAGCCAGTGACGCCCAGCAGCACCTGATCTCGCTCGCCGTCGACCAGGCCTGAAACAAGTTCGTTGATAGCTGTTGGCTGATCGCCCTTCGGTTCAAATTCCGAATCAAGATCAAAGGAAATACCGCCTTCAGATTTCGACGGACGTTCCGGGCGGTGGGGCACCCAGACGTCATCCATTTCCTTGCGGCCAGTCTCAATGAGGCGCGAAAGCGCCGCGACCGTGGCGGTCACACCGGAATTATCGACCTTGTCCGCATCTTCCAGCGAGATATCCAGCCCGGCAACCGGGTTGAGGCCGCCAGCGGCGCGGTCCTTCGCTGAGGCCGGGCCGCCCATGGACGTGCCACGCGCGGTTTTAAGGCCTGCCGTTTTGGCGGGTTTCTTCCTGGCTTTTGTGGGCGCCGGTCTGGCTGGTTTGGTTTTAGTCGGTTCGACGTTTGCGGGTGCAGTATTGGCGGGCGCACCAGCTTCGCGGCTGATTTCATCAGCCCAATCCGATACAGAACCGGACAAGGGCGCACCGGTCAGTTCCTGCTGAGGAGCTTCTTCAAATCCACTGTTTTTTTTGGAGTCACTGGTCATGATAGGAATATGGCGCGCCTGCGCTCTGATGTGAAGGTCCCAGAATGCTTTTGGCAGAACTTTGTCACTCATGCTGACAGCATGTTGTCAGCATGTCAGGTGGTTAGAGCGGCCACGGCAGAAACCTGCGGCTCTACGGCCGCATTGCACTTTTGTATCGTGCAAAAGCTGCTATAGAAAGACAACCGCTCCCAATTCTCTGGTGTTACTCGACATGGCCGATATGTTTGCACTGGCAGGGCAGAACCTGCTTTCTCCAGTTGTGCTGTTTTTTGTGCTGGGCCTTGCTGCAGCTCTGGCAAAATCTGATCTGGCCATTCCAGAGCAGGTCGCCAAAACCATTGCGCTTTATCTGATGTTTGCCATTGGCTTCAAAGGCGGTGCGGGCATGGCTGCCCATGGTATGGACGCGCGGCTGGTTGGGGCGCTGATTTCTGGCATCGTGCTGTCCTCACTCATTCCCCTGGTGGCCTTTGCCTATCTGTCAGCGATCAGCCGTCTGCCTCGTGTGGATGCAGCGGCGGTTGCGGCCCATTATGGCTCCATTTCCATTGTTACTTTCGTGGCAGCGACCGAAGCTTTGAAAACACTGCAGATGAGTTCGGAAGGCTATATGGTTGCGGTTGCTGCAGCTATGGAAGCACCGGCCATTCTGGTCGGCCTGTATCTGGCCAAGAAGGCCATTGATGGCTCCGATAAAAGCAGCGCACCGGTTCAAGCCGTGCCATTTCGGGAAATTCTTCTGAATGGTTCGATTGTCATGCTGATCGGCGCTTTTGTTATTGGCTGGATTACCGGAGAAGACGGTCTCAGCAAGATTGAAAGCTTTATCGTCAGCCCGTTTCAGGGTGTGCTGTGTCTGTTTTTGCTGGATATGGGCATCATTGCCGGGCGCGGGCTGCGCCAAAGCCGCAAGGTTCTGACCTTGCCGGTGGTGTTTTTTGCAATGACCATGCCGCTGATTGGCGCTGTGATCGCTGCGCCCTTTGGCTGGATAATTGGCCTGTCTGCGGGTGGTGTTGCGCTGCTGTGCACATTGGCTGCATCAGCGTCTTACATAGCGGTGCCTGCAGCCATGCGTGTTGCCTTGCCGGAAGCGCGACCCAGTATTTATCTGACCCTGTCGCTGGGCGTTACATTCCCATTTAATCTGGTAATTGGTATACCGGTCTATAATCTAATCGGAACATGGATTGCGGGATGACAACATGACACAGACATTTCGCAAAAAGCGACTGGAAATCATCGTTGAAGAGCCCATTCTAAGTCGGCTCACTGACGCGCTGATCAAAGAAAAAGTAACCGGTTACACCATTCTGCCAGCTCTTGGCGGCTATGGATCCGACGGGCAATGGCATCGCGAAAATGCGTTATCACGAGCGGGTCATATGGTCGCACTGGTGTGCATTCTCGATGAAAGTCGTGTGGACGATGTGCTGAGCGCAGCCTATGCAATCGTCTCAAGACAGGTTGGCATTGTCACCCTGTCTGATGTGGAAGTGGTGCGCCCGGAATTGTTTTAACATCAGACTGAACAAGCCGATTCGTCTGAACTGCACCGGTTTGGGCGCTGATCTGGAGAATGTTGATGGCTTCACTTCCGGGAAGCGAATCCCTTTTTACCGAACCGCTGATCCTGTTGGGTGCAGCTGCTCTGGCAGTGCCGATATGCAAGCGGTTGGGATTTGGGTCAATTCTGGGCTATCTGGCCGCCGGGGTGGTAATCGGTCCGGTCCTGCGATTGATCACGGAAAGCGAATCCATTTTGAAAGTGGCCGAGCTGGGCGTGGTTCTGCTGCTGTTTGTCATTGGGCTTGAATTGAAGCCGTCAAGGCTTTGGAGCATGCGGCGGGACATCTTCGGGCTGGGCAGCGCGCAACTTCTTGTGACAGGCGCGGTGCTTACCGCCATTGTCTATCTGTTTGGTCTGAACTGGCAGGTCTCATTGGTTGTTGGAATGGGATTGGCCCTGTCTTCCACCGCTATCGGTATTCAGACCCTCAATGAGCGCGGCGAATTGTCTACGCCTTATGGACAAAAGAGTTTTTCAATTTTACTGCTTCAGGATTTGGCCATCGTGCCGCTGTTGGCGATGGTGGCGGCACTTGCCCCGCGCACGGGCGGTGACAGTGAACCTGTTGGCTTAACAACCGCCTTTCTGGAACTCGGCCTGATTGCCGGAAGCGTTGTGTTGCTGGTTGTGATTGGCCGCTATCTCCTGAACCCCATGTTCCGCATTCTGGCGAATTCCAAAGCCCATGAAATCATGACGGTCGCGGCACTTTTGGTGGTGTTCGGGGCTGCTGCCCTGCTTGAATTTGCTGGCATGTCCAGTGCCATGGGAGCCTTCCTGGCCGGTGTGATGCTGGCAGATTCGTCATTCAGGCATGAGTTGGAGGCCAATATTGAACCCTTCAGGGGGTTGTTGATGGGCCTGTTTTTCATGGCTGTGGGCATGACGCTCAATCTCACCATTATCTCCGAGAACTGGGCATTGATTGCCATTACGGCCCTGTTGTTCATCAGCCTGAAAGCCGCCATTCTTTATGGGCTGGGCCGGCTGTTCCGATTGGGGCATGCGGTTGCAGTGCGCACAGCCCTGCTGCTGCCGCAACATGGTGAGTTTGCCTTTGTCCTGTTCACGGCAGCTGTTGCAACCGGCCTCATGAACACAACGGATGCCTCCATATTGACAGCCGTTGCGACCATAACCATGGCCCTCTCGCCTTTGGCCATGAGCCTTGCACCTAGGCTTATTCCAACCGTTGCCGGCGAAGAAATAGAAGAAGACTTTTCCGAAGTTACCGGCAATGTCATCATGATCAGCTTTGGACGGTTTGGGCAGGTGGTGTCCCAGCTTCTGCTGGCCGAGCGTATTGATGTGACCATTATCGACAACAATGCGGAGCGTATCCGCAGTGCCGCCAAATTCGGCTTCAAGATTTATTATGGCGACGGGCGTCGGCTGGATGTGCTGCGCGCTGCGGGTCTGGAACGCGCAAGGATGGTGATCGTTTGCACGGATGGTGCGGCCCAGACATCGCAGGTCGTCCGCATGGTGCAAAAAAATGCACCGCAGGCAAAAGTCTATGTCCGCAGTAATGACCGTTCGCATTCCATTGCACTTCGTCAGGCAGATGTAGATTATGAAATCCGGGAATCCGTTGAATCGGCGATGCGGATGGGTACTGAGGCCCTGAAAGGTCTGGGTGTGCCACCTGAGCGCATTGAAGAAATTGCAGAAGATGTTAGAAAACGAGATGAGCTGCGCCTTCAGATGCAGGCTGATGGCGACCCCGATGCTGCACGCCACACCCTGCATATCAATACGGTCAAACCAGAACCCCTTCTGGCACCCCGCCGTCCGGCAAAGCCTCTTACCAAGGAAACCGGGGAACTGGTGGATGAAAATGAAGGCACTCAATCCGACGAGCTTCCGGATAAAAGCCCTCATCTTTAGTCCCGCAACACCTCAAAGACTGGATTGTGAATGACCGCCAAAGACAAGCCTGAATCAGCAGGAACTGGATCTGTGGCCACTGCGGCAACGGCGGCAAACACGCCGCCCAAAGCACGTTTTGTCGAAGGGTCGACCATGCGGCATGTGTTCGTGATGACCTCGACCGGGTCTGTTGGCCTGATGGCGGTTTTTCTCGTTGATTTCGCAAATCTGTTTTACATTGCGCAACTCGGCCAGCAAAATCTGGCAGCCGCCATTGGCTATGCCGGAACCATTCTGTTTTTCAATGTTTCCATCTGTATCGGCATCACCATTGCTGCAACCGCCCTCGTGTCCCGTTACATCGGGCAAGGCGAGCGAGAGCGCGCCCGCCATATGGCAGGCTCAGCGCTCGCCTTTATCGTGCTGGTGACCATTGCCGTCGCCGCATTGATGATTGCGTTCGCGGATTCGTCTCTGGCATTGTTGGGTGCTAGCGGCGAAACCAAGACAATTGCGAAGGGCTTTTTGCTGATTGTCCTGCCGTCCATGCCGATCATGGGTTTTGGCATGTGCCTGAGCGGGCTGCTGCGCGCTCAGGGCGATGCAAAACGGGCGATGTATGTCACGCTTGGCGCAGGCTTCGCCGCAGCTTTGCTCGACCCACTGTTCATTTTCGGGTTTGATCTGGGCGTTACCGGCGCTGCCATTGCAACGGTTTGCTCTCGGATCGTGATGGTCATGATTGGCCTTTATGGCGCCATTAAAATACATGATCTGGTCGGGATGCCCTCTCTCAGTGGTATGACGGAAGATGCCAGCGCATTGGCAGGCATTGCCCTGCCCGCCGTGTTGACCAATATCGCAACCCCTGTCGGCAATGCATACATCACAGGCGCAATCGCGCCTTATGGCGATGATGCGGTTGCCGGCTGGGCTGTGATTGGACGGATCATCCCGGTGGCGTTCGGAGCCATATTTGCCCTGTCAGGCGCAATTGGCCCAATCCTTGGTCAGAATTTTGGAGCAAGGAAATTTGACCGTGTTCGGCAAGCCATGCGCGATGCGTTGATTTTGATGATCGGCTACTGCCTTCTCGTCTGGGCAATCCTGTTCATGCTGCAGGGATTTGTGATCTCCATATTCGATGCCACCGAAAATGCGGCAGAATTGATCAGCTTTTTCTGCACCGTCGCAGCGTTTGGTTTTCTGTTCAATGGCGGGTTGTTTGTGGCCAATGCGGCTTTCAACAATCTTGGGTTTCCGACGTTGTCGACCCTGTTCAATTGGGGCAAGGCCACCATCGGGACCATTCCATTTGTTTGGGCGGGATCTGTATGGATGGGGGCAACAGGCGTGCTTTTGGGTCAGGCTGTGGGCGCATTGCTGTTTGGTCTTGCCTCCATAATTGTCTGTTTCCGGGTGCTGCGGACACTGGACACACGAGACCCGGACGAACGCAAGCCGCCCTTATGGCGCAGTGGCGCTTCCGCCTTCTCCAGCGCCAAAAGCGCCACTCTTCACAATTGAGCCATGAGGGACTATTTAGTAGTGGGCTTTAAGGAGATTTTTTAGATGCTTGATCAGCTGACCCCCATGGGTGGCTCGCTTGCGGAGTTGCGTTATCTGGACAATGATTTTCAGGTCGTTCGCCCAGGTAGCCACGTGAAATGCGCCATAACTGCAACGTTGATAGAGCTTGAAGAGCTGAAATATTGGAGCGTGGCCCGGCAAGAGGCCTACGCAACAATCGAGGCATCACTCAAGGCTGAACTTGCCAGCCGACAAAGCCGGACACGGTAGTTTGGCGCTGAATCAAGCGCCTGCTCCGTTCGAACTGGCCATAAGGCCACGGAGCATCTCATCTATGCTGTCCGGGTCCTCCCATTCAATTTGAATTTTCAGAACCTTAGAGACCTGGCGTAGCTCAGCTGCAAATGTATGCTCCGGTGCTGCCAACAATCTGACGAAGTCCTTCTGGGTTGTGATCGGCATGGCATCTTGAGAGCGACATCTGGAAAGTATTTTTTCCGCATCCTGTTCCGTAAACACATGGTGATCAGGAAAGGAAAAACGTTCCACCGCTTCCAGATTTGCGTCTGTCAAAGACTTGAAGAATTTCTCCGGTCGTCCAATGCCGGAATAAGCGATGAAACGTCGACCGACGAAATCCTCTGACATTTGAACGGGAACCATCACACCGCGGTATATGGGAAGGTCGTGACGATTTGCGGCGTCCTCAACGTCTCCTCCCCGAGCGCCATCGCCAAGGGCAATGATTGCGGAGGCATTTTGCAACTGGCTGTTTACGGGGGCGCGTAACGGTCCTGCGGGACAGCACAATCCATTGCCCCATGCCGTCTGTGTGTCCACCACAATAAGTGATAAATCCTTGTGCAGCGACGGGTTCTGAAACCCGTCATCCATCAAAATGATGTCCACACCCGCCTTCCCCAAGAGCGTTGCCCCGGCCACCCTGTCTGCACAGACAGCTGTCGGAGCAACATTGACATAGAGCAATGCTTCATCGCCAACCTGCCCCGCATTGTGACCGCTTTTGACCAAGAGCGGTCCTTTTTCCGTTCCGCCATATCCGCGCAGCAGGATTCCAGGCTTGTGCCCCAGGTTCACCAGGTGGTTCACCAATGCAAGGGTGGCAGGTGTCTTTCCAGCACCCCCCATAGTGAGATTGCCAATACACAAGACCGGGATATCTGCGTTTCCCCTTGGCGCTCGTAGCATGCGGCGCACTGTCAACCACCCGTAAATTGCTCCAATGGGAGATAACAGCCAGGCTGATAGAGTCGGTTTTTTCTGCCACCAAAACTCAGGTGCCGTCAGGTCCATCCCGAGCATCAGGCAGCCGTATTGCGAGGATGTTTGATCAGCTCTGCACTCTGCTTGATCGCCCGCAACAACGTCGGCTCCAATGCGGTCAGACTTCGTGCGACGGCACCCCCGACATTTTCAAGCGACTTGGTGGCATTGGCAGCGAGCGCCTTTGTGTAGAGCGGATCAGACAAGCAACGCGCAACTGCGGTGGCGATTTCTTCCGGATTGCGCACCGTAAGACAAGCTTCCGCGCCTTCCAATACGCCAAACACTTCGCGAAAATTGGAAACATGGGGTCCGCTGAGAACTGCGCAGCCCTGTTGGACCGCCTCAATTGGGTTATGACCGCCAATCAGTTCCAGCGACCCACCAACCAAAGCCGCGGGCGCTATCGAGTAAAACAGGCCAAGCTCACCCATGGTATCCGCTACATAGGCCTCGCAGGAGGCAGACGGGTTCCCGGATGCCGTACGCAATTCAGCCTTGATACCCAAGGTACTGGCAAGCTCCACGATCGTCGCGCCACGCCTTGGATGGCGTGGAACTATACAGGTCAGCAAGTCAGGGAAAGATTGCCTTAGAATTTTATGCGCCTTGAGAACAATCTCGTCTTCGCCATTATGGGTGCTGGTCACCAGAAAGACAGGACGTCCTGCGATGTCGTGCTGCAAATTCGCCCGCTCGGAAGGATCAATGCTGGGCACCGGTGAATCATATTTCAGATTGCCCGTGATGGTGACCCGCTCAGAGCCCAGTTCCTGGAACCGCAGCATATCTTCCTCGCCACGCACCAGAACCTGATCAATTTTCCCGAACAGGGACGGTGTGGCAGATTTGAACTTTCGCCAACGCCGAAAGGACCTATCTGACATGCGCCCATTGACGATGGCCGAAGGAATCTCCCGAACTGACAGGGCTTTGATGGTCATCGGCCATATCTCGGATTCGGCGAAAATGGCCAAACTGGGCTGCCAGTGATCCAGAAACTTCTGGATGATTGAAGGCACATCAAACGGCGCATATTGGTGCAGAATACGTGGGTTTTCTGATGCTCTTTCGGCAAGTGTTTGCGCGGCAGTCGTTGTCACTGTTGTCAGGAGCACCGTAAAACCGCGTTCCGTGAGTTCGACACAAAGCGGCAAGACCGCATTCGTTTCACCAACACTGGCAGCATGCACCCAGGCAAGCGGGCCATCGGGCCTTGGACAATTTGTCTGCGCGAGGCGTTCCTGATGTCGTTGGCCATCTTCTTTTCCAGCGCGCTTGCGCCTGGCTATGAAAAGCGGCAGAAACGGACGCGCAGCCTGGGTCGCAAGCCAATAAGTCTGAAGCGCCAGGTCACCAAGCATTCGCATTAAGGATTTCTTCCTACAATCTGGTATGCCTCAGCATAGGCCTGATTGAGCGAGGTTTCCAATTCCAATCTCGCTGTTTCCTGTGTTTCCTCATCTGCATCTGCTGCAACTCGCACCAGATCGCCAGCGACAAACATGCCGCGACCGAAGGGAAGTGTAATCACGGATTTGTCCCAGGTGTCCAACCGCTTGAAGCGCGTCGAGGCAAATGCCACCGGCAGAATGGGCCGTCCCGACAGGCGCGCAAGCGTTATGATTCCGGGGCTCGCCTTTCGAGATGTTCCTCTTGGTATATCTGCAGTCATGCTGACGCTAATGCCTTCGCTTAGGGAGCGAACCATTGCAAGGAGCCCTTTTGCGCCCCCCTTGCCAACTGTTCTGCGGTCCCTTTGTCTTCCGCCTGAGCCGCGGATAACCTCCATTCCGAGCATTTTTGCGGCAATGGAGTTAATTTCTCCATCACGGGCATTGGAGATCAGAACCTGAACACGGTGATCCTTGCGCCGGGCAAAAGGCAGCATGAAATGTTCGCCGTGCCACATGGTTACAATCACCGGCATATCATGATCAATCAGGGCATAGATGTCTTCAGGTTTGGTCCTTATGCGGTTTGTCCAACCAACGATCAACAGATACGTTCCCGCGCAGCGTCCCAGCACAATCTGGACGGCCTTTGAACTCATCAATCGCTTTATGCGTTTGCGCATTGCTCAGGAGACAATCTGTTCTTTTTGGCTGACGGTTTCCGCGGCGTCAGACGTATCAATCGCTGCTTTTACCGATACCTGATCACCGGATTCTTCGGCCGAGCCATCATCAAACTGACTTTTGCAAAAGGCAGAATAGAGCCCATCTCTGCCAATCAATTCCTCATGAGTACCGCTTTCAACGAGACGCCCCTTGTCCAAGACACAAATCAGGTCTGCATCTCGGACAGTGGTCAGTCTGTGAGCAATCATCAACACAGTCCGGCCAACGAAGAGAGTTTCCAATGCCTTTTGAATCTTGGCCTCGCTGCCCGGATCAAGGGCACTGGTTGGCTCATCCAACAACAATATTGGTGCTGATTTCAACAAAGCCCTTGCAATGGCAATCCGCTGACGTTGACCACCAGATAGCAGCGAGCCTGCCTCTCCAACATTTGTATCGTAGCCTTCGGGCAATTCCTCGATAAATTCATGAGCGGCAGCCGCTTTTGCCGCGCCATGAAGCTGCTCTTCCGTGACATCCGACATGCCATATTCGATGTTGGCCCGAACTGTATCGTCGAACAGGATCGGATCCTGGGTCAAAAGCGCGGTCGCGGCCCGAACGCTTGCAATGGTTTTCGTCGAAATATCCTGTCCGTCGACCAGAACCCGCCCCTTGGTAGGGTCAAAAAAGCGCATTGTCAGGTTCATCAAAGTCGTCTTGCCGGACCCGCTGGGACCAACAAGAGCAACTTTTTTTCCTGCCGGAATGGTCAGTGAAAAATCCTGAAGCACAAGATTTTCTTCATCATAGGCGTAGCTCACACCGTCAAAGGTGATCTCACCTTTGTTAACAGCCAAGGAACCGGCGCTCTTGTCATCATTGATCTTCGGAGCGTGATCGATCAGCGTAAAAATCCGCTTGGCGGCCTCTGTCCCCTGCGTCAACTGGCCCTGCAACGCCGCCAATGCTTTCAAGGGTTGATAGGCCAACATGGCGGCCGTCATGAAACCGGAAAAGCTGCCAAGGCTCAAATTGCCGTTGATACCCTTCCAACCGCCATACAGGATTGCAGCGGCAAAACCAACGCCGGTCAAGGCTTCCGTTACTGGGCCCATGGCAGATTGCGCCCGCGCCTTGTGCATCAGATGAGTGATGATGCGCCGAATGGAGTGAGAAAAGCGGGCTTCTTCAAGGTCTTCCTGGCCATAGGCCTTGATGATGCGAACCCCGCGCAACATCTGCCCGATAATAGACGACAAATCACCGGTTTCACGCAGCATTCCGCGTGTTGACTTGCGAATTTTCACGCGTTGCCGTCCCATGAAGTAAATCGCAAAGGGTGCACCGACCATCACCAGAAGTGCCAGGAACCAGTCCATGACGAACATTGCACCAACCAGAAATATGGCCGTCAATCCATTCTTGACCAATGAAGTCAGTGTGCCAGCCGCGGCTTGATTGACCATGCCAACATCTGTCATGAAGGCGGAGACGAAACGTCCGCTATGCATGGCCTCCAGATAGCCAATATCTGCACGTGTAAGGCTCTGGAACATATCCATGCGCAGAGCGCCCACCACCTCATTTGAAATCTTTGCCATAGAGATGCGACTGACATATTCGCCGCCAGCACGCAGGATCATTATGCCCATTACCACAATCGGTAGAATGAACAGGAGACCCTGATCTTTTGCAACAAACACCTTGTCGATGACCTGCTGCATCATGAATGGCAGGGCACCTGTGGTTGCGGCCATGAACACCATGGCAATCAACGCAATTGCGAGGTATTTCCAGAGCGGCTTCAAATACACCTTTGAAATGCGGTGTATCAGCTCTTTTGCAGTGAACTCAACAGCATCAAGCGCATCCGCACCTCGGGAAAAACGGGCTGGCGCCAGCAAATTAACCTCGGCCTCACCATCGGTTTTTGCCATTTTGTCTTTTGATTTGGCCAAATCTACACCTGTTTTCCGCCCAGGAACCAATTGCCCTTTAGGCGGCATCCGGATCCATCAGACGATGCAAGTGTACAATAAAATAGCGCATCTGTGCATTGTCTACGGTCATTTGAGCCTTGGTCTTCCAGGCATTATAGGCCGTCGCGTAGTTCGGAAAGATGCCGACAACGTCCAGTTTTTCAAGATCCTTGAACTCAACATCACTGATGTCTTCAAGCTCACCACCAAAAACAAGGTGCAATAATTGTTCGTCTTGGTCACTCATGTTCTTTAAATCCTTTACGACTTACAGTTCAGGCGCTTGATCCGGGCCCCGCGATTATCGCCAGTTGCGGACCAGATCCAATAATGGCTTGCCAAGCAACTCACCAGACGCGAACAGAACCCCATGTCTGGGTACAGGTGAATTGTAGCTGATCGGGCCTCCGGTTTCGCCCCAAAGCAATCCGCCCGCTTCATGCACCAGAAGGTCGGCAGCGGCAAGGTCCCAGTCATGGGCATTTGGTCTAGCTATCGCTGCGGAAATTGCACCGGAAGCGACAAGCGCCAGTCGATAGGCCAATGACGGGATGTAACGGGTCTTTGCCGATCCCAGAGCTTCAAGATCAAGAGCGCGGTACATCGGGTTCGATACAGATATTTGCGATCCGGCCAGGATGCCTTCTTTCGACGCCGACATTTTTTTACCATTCAGAAATGCGCCGCCGCCCTGCTCTGCAACATACATCTCATCCCGGCAGGGATTGTAAAGCGCTGCACTGGTCGGTCGCCAGCGGGATTGACCAGCAGCTTCTGTACTTGCTCCACTCATGCGCTCCACAACAGCCACACTGATGGTCCAGTCCTCGGACCCGTCCATAAAGCCTCTCGTTCCATCAATGGGATCAACGACAAACAGGCGGTCAGTCGCCAGACGCCCTTCATTGTCCTCGCTTTCTTCCGAAAGCCAGCCATAGCTCGGGCGGGCGCTTGTGAGCAATTCAAGAAGGTGTTTGTTCACGGCAAGATCTGCTTCCGTGACCGGAGAGTCCCCTTCTTTCATCCAGACCTGTGGATCTTTGCCGAAATACCGCATGGCCACCGCGCCAGCCGTTCTGGCTGTCGCTTCCAGCAAATCGTGATCCTGCCGATAATGCGTTTGGGGCTTAGCGTCCAGCAAGGGTCAAACCTTCTACATAGAGGGATGGCGCATTTGTTGCGCCCCGGATTTCCAGATCGGCGGCAGGCACCAGTTCTGCAAAAATCGACGGCAGGGAACCTGCCAGGGTCAATTCGCTTACCGGAAATGCAATTTCTCCATTCTCCACCCAAAAACCGGATACGCCACGGCTGTAATCACCCGTGACGAGATTTGCGCCATGGCCGATGAAATCCGTCACAATCATCCCTTTTTCCATGGATTTGATCATGTCTTCGGGTGCATCCCCGCCTGGTTCCATCCACAAATTTGTCGCTGATGGCCGAGTGCCGCTGCCGGCGAAGGACGCACGTCCATTGGACGACAAATCCAGTTCCCGTGCGCTATAGCCATCCAGAAGCCAGGTTTTCAATATGCCTTCTTCCACCAGATCCAATTGACCTTGCGACAGGCCGTCTGCGTCAAATGGCCTTGATCCTGCCCGTCTGGAAAGAAGAGGGTTATCACGAATGGTCACTTCCGACCGAAATATCTGCTCACCAAGCCGGTCTTTCAGGAAGCTGGAACCACGTGCAATTCCAGCTCCGTTGATGGCACCGGAGAAATGCCCCAGAAAGCTCGCAGAAACGCGCTTATCAAACAGAACCGGAACCGTCTGGGTTTCAACTTTCCTGGGATTCAGCCGTTCCAGTGTGTGCTTTGCTGCGGTCTGACCGATATCTTCCAGCGTGCGCATATCCGCCAAATGGGTGCGACTGTCATAATCATAATCGCGTTCCATGGCTGTGCCTGTTCCAGCGACAACAGACACTGAGCGAGAATGACGTGTTCCCAGATAGGCCCCTGAAAAACCGTTGGAGGTGGCCAACACCATACCACCAAGGCCGCAGGCTGCTGACGCGCCAATGGAATTGGCAATGCCATCCACATCCAGGGCAATCTGCTCCAGTGCCAGAGCCGCTTCGGCCAGTTCGTCGGCTGACACAGTCTCATGATCGTACATATCAAGATCCTGCCAGGAACTGGCGATTTGGTCTGCATCCATCAATTGCGCATGGGGGTCTTCCGGCGCTGAGCCAGCCATAGCAAGCGCGCGCTCAATCAGGGCATCACCTTCTTGCCGAATAAGACCGGCTTTGGCCGCCACAGAGGCAACACGTTTTCCACAAAAAACCCGCAGAGAAAGACCGTCATTTTCTGACTGATCCGTGTTTTCCACTTTGCCGAGACGTGCAGAAACGCTCAGCGAACCGGATTTGGAAATTACAATATCTGCAGCATCCGCACCTGCTGACAACGCTTTTTTGATGAGCATATTTGCATCATCGGTCAGTTGCTGAAGGTCCGGTCCGGCCGTTTCGGTTTCGCTCATGGGCAAAAAGCAGTTCTCTGGCTGTGTTGGCTAAGAGGGCGTGTGCCCCGGTTTGTCGTCAGGGACTCTATAGCTTGTGTTTAGGGGCTCAGTTCAGCGTCTGCAAGACCGCGTCCTGATGCCGTCCAGCATTTAGGACATGGAACCAAAACACATACATTTTTACCGACTTCATACACCATCAAGTAACCTACTGTAAAACAACAATTTTTTAACCAGAAAACTTAGGAACACCTGAACGGATTTGGCGCAATTCTCCCCTCACAAAAATCATCACAAACTCACTTGAGGGTCAACTGTGAACGTAAGAAATTTCATTGGCATCGTTGCAGCGGACACGGCTTACGCAAATGACAACATTTGTGAAGGTCATCAAGAGCCGAACTGCCCCAAACAAAAGCCGCTCTACACCTTACATAACCGGATTGATCCAACGAATGTTCCCTATAGTGGCCCTACGGATGCGCTGGGCCTGGTTCATCTGGATGCTGAGCGGGTTATTATTCGTCACCGTCTGAGTTGCGGCCTGGAACTTAACGTGAAAGCCAACATCAAAAATTATGAAATGGTGGCTGTCCGGATTCTATCCTCCTATGAGGGCGACCATCGCATATTTGCGCGGCTGGAACTGGTTCATAATGATGCAGATCTGAATATAGTTCTGGCAGAGGCCGAATGCCCGGAACACCTTGCGGTCGACTGGGCAGCATGGAGCCAGATGCTGAACCTGCCTTTGAGGTTGATAGACCTTGAAGGAAACATTGTCGTTCCTCCGGGTGCCCTGGATGTTTCAAAATCCGACCCATTGCCGCGCCGCTTCGGGAATCCGCTATCAAAACGCCGCACGCGTTTTCAGGCCAAGCGTCAAACCGGCATACAGGGATCCAATGTTGTGATGTTCTCACCGGCTTCGGAAATCATCGCACGGCATTAAAAATTACCCGGCGTTAGATCCGGTATGCTGCAAAAACAGCATTTGAGTGTCAGCAAGCTCACGCTGGTCAAGTGTTTCAAATTCCGCCGGGGTGGCTATCGTATTGCCCCGGCGCTCCTCAAGAACCACAATTGCATCGGCGCGGAGCCAACCCCCTTGTGCCAATGCTTGCAGGGCAGCTTCTCCCAATCCCTTGTCATAGGGCGGGTCCAGCAAGGCCAGATCAAATGTACCAAGTCCCTCAGATGCCCCAAGACTGGTCGCATTGCGCCGGTATATCTTGGTGTGACCCATTTGCCCAAATGTCTCGACATTGGTGCGGATCAGCGCGCGTGCTTCTGCCGCATCTTCAACGAACAGGCAGAACGCAGCGCCGCGTGACAGGGCTTCAAGACCAAGCGCGCCGGTTCCGGCAAACAGATCCAGAATACGAGCCCCCTCAAACGACACATTGCAGCCATGCTGGAGAATGTTGAACATGGTCTCCCGCGCCCGATCGCTGGTAGGGCGAATGGCATCGGATTTTGGCTCAGTCAGACGCCGTCCCTTGAACTTACCGGCGACGATCCGCACGAGGCCCCCCTGCAGGTTTGCCACCAGGACGCCTGTTTTGGGATGATTTTGCCGGTCCGGACTTTTTGCCAGCAGATCTGGGAGGCTTGGAGGTGCTCATATGCTCCAGCGCCTCGGCTTTTCGATCGCGCTTCTTGGGTTTTCTTTTCTGCTCGGTTCGAGCATTGGCACCGGACCTTTGATCAGGTTTTGCCGCATTTGGTCTTGCGCGTTTCGGAGCAGAACTTACGTCTTCTTCCACATTGTCGGGCCCGTGAAAGCTCAATCCCAACTCTGCAACCAATCCTTCGCTTAACTGGTCACGCAACATGCGGCTTTTGATTTCCCGTGTCACACCCGTGTCCAGATCACCCAATTGAAAAGGACCATATGAAATTCTGATAAGGCGGTTCACCACAAGGCCAAGATGCTCGAGTATCTTTTTGACTTCCCGGTTCTTACCCTCGCGCAGGCCCAGAGTCAGCCAAATATTCGACCCCTGCTCTCGCTCCAGTTGGGCTTCTATGCCCCCATAGAGAATACCTTCAATAGCAATCCCGTCTGCCAACTTGTCCAATTCAGCCTGCGTAATTCTGCCAAAGGCACGCACGCGATAGCGCCGCAGCCATCCGGTGCTGGGCAATTCCAGATGGCGTGCCAATGCACCATCATTGGTCAGCAACAGCAGGCCTTCGGTGTTGATATCAAGGCGTCCGATGCTGATGACCCTTGGCATTCCCTTCGGCAGGTTTGCAAAAACGGTAGGACGGCCTTCTGAATCCTTGTTTGAACTCACAAGGCCCTTCGGCTTGTGGTACAGCCAAAGCCGGGTGCGATCTTTCATTGGCAGCGGTGTGTCATCGACCAGAATGTTGTCCTTTGACCCGACCACCACCGCCGGGCTGGTCAGCTTGGTGCCATTTACCGAAACACGTCCATCGGCGATCCAGCGCTCGGCATCCCGGCGGGAGCACAATCCTGCGCGCGCCATGACCTTTGCAATGCGGTCGCCTTTTTCCTGATCAGATGTCATAAGTGTCCGGTGTTAAATGATGAGAACGAAGATGTTCAACAGTTACATGGATTTGGCTTTCGAGGAAGCACAGAGCGCTGCTGATCGCGGGGAAGTGCCGGTCGGCGCGGTTCTTGTCAAGGATAATCAGATTATCGCCCGCGCTGGAAACCGCACATTGGAACTGAATGACCCGACCGCCCACGCTGAATTGCTGACCATTCGGGCTGGAGGCGCGGAACTTGGCAGCCAACGACTGATCGGCTGCGATCTCTATGTCACGCTGGAGCCCTGCCCCATGTGCGCTGCTGCCATTTCATTTGCCCGCATCGGGCGGCTTTACTATGGCGCACAGGATGAAAAATCCGGCGGTGCGGAAAGCGGAATTCGCTACTTTTCACATCCGACCTGCCACCATGCGCCAGAGATTTATGGCGGTATTGGCGCGGCCAAAGCTGCTGGTCTGTTGAAGACCTTCTTCAGCCAAAAGCGTTAGAGACCACTTTCAACCTTTTCCGCAATGGTGCGTTTGATGATGTCACGATCGCGCTCCGCGGCTTCCAGGATTTCATTGGCATCCAGAAAATCAAGCACACCGAATTCCTCGATCTGTGGTCGAAACAGAATGGTCGGACTGCGGCTTTTCAGTTTTTCCGAAACGATGGATTGCATCAGAAGCTGCGTGCTGCCGAAAATCACTTCTTTCAATGCTGGCATTGGGGGATGTTGGCCAGCATCTTCAACTGAAGGTGCTTTTGGGCCGCCGACTACGTCAACAGCGATACACAAATCCTCTGTGAGTAGATGATCAAACGGCAAAGGATTGACAAATCCGCCATCAACCAGAATGCGGCCATCAACCCTGACTGGAGAAAACAGCACAGGAATGGCAATGGAGGCTGCAACAGCCTGTCGCAAATCTCCAGTTTTAAAAATCCTTTCGCTCCAGCCATAAAAGTCTGTGGCGACGACAGTCAATGGAACCTTCAGTGCATCAAAATTCTGTGGGATCAGATCGCCGACAAAAGTATTCAGAACCAGCAATGGGTCAACATCCGTCAAAGACATCTTGGGCAGAACGCGTTTGCCGCGCATTTGCCACAACAATTGAATGGTTTTCCCTCGGTTTGAAAACAGAGCCAGCACGGCTTCGCGAATTTCGTTACCGCTCAGGCCGCTGGCATATCCAGCTCCCATAATGGCCCCGATTGATGTCCCGGAAATCTCTCTTGGCAGTATGCCCAGATCATCCAAGGCCTCCAAAACGACAATGTGCGCCAATCCACGTGCACCACCACCGCCAAGAGCAAGTGAAACAGGAACTGTCTGACGCATGTCTTTAAAGCCTCACAATCACCATCACAAGGCACGCCAGCCAATATCGCGGCGGCAGAACCCTTCCGGCCAGTCTATTCTGTCAACCGCCTTATAGGCCAGTTGCTGCGCCGCTTTGATTGTGTCCGCGCGGGCGGTAACAGTCAGAACACGGCCTCCATCAGCAAGGATCTTGCTATCCACCTCTTTGGTCCCGGCATGAAACACCACCACATCTGCCTGGTCTTTCAAATCCTCAAGGCCTGAGATGATGCTGCCCTTTCCATAGGGACCGGGATACCCGTTGGCTGCCATGACGACCGTCATTGCCGGGTCATCATGCCAATCAATGGCGGCATCTTTGAGACTGCCTGTGGCGCTTGCGCTCAACAATGGCAGCAGATCGCTTTGCATCCGCATCATCAGAACCTGACATTCAGGATCGCCGAACCGGCAATTATATTCAATCAGTTTTGGACCATTCTCGTTGATCATCAATCCAGCGTATAATACGCCCCGATAGGGCGTGCCTCGGGCAGCCAATGTTTTCAGCGTTGGTGCGACAATGGTTTGCAAGGTCAGTTCCAGAAGGGCGTCGCTGACGACTGGAGCCGGTGAATATGCACCCATGCCACCTGTATTTGGGCCAGTGTCACCCTCGCCAACACGTTTGTGGTCCTGTGCACTGGCCATGGGCAACATGTTCTCACCATCGCACAGAATGAAGATGCTGGCTTCTTCGCCTTCCATGAACTCCTCAATCACTACACTTGCGCCTGCTTCACCAAACTGTCCATCAAAACAGTCCTGAAGGGCAGCGTCAGCCTCGTCGGAAGTCATAGCAACGGTCACGCCCTTTCCCGCAGCCAAACCATCGGCCTTGATGACAATCGGTGCACCCTTCTCTGCGACATAGGCTCTGGCGTCTTCCAGATTGGAAAAATGCCCGAAGCCAGCCGTTGGAATATTGGCTTCTTCACACAGGGCTTTGGTAAAATGTTTGGAGCCTTCCAATTGAGCCGCTTCCCGCCCCGGACCAAAGGCGGCAATTCCGGCAGCGGCCAGATCATCCACAAGGCCAGCTACCAACGGAGCTTCCGGGCCGACGACCACAAGGTCAATCATGTTGGCTTTGCAGAAGGCGACAATTGCATCGTGATCCGCCGGATCCACCTGGCTTGGCTGGCTCAGCGCCAAAAGACCGGGATTCGCGCCCGTGGACCAGAGTCGCGTCAATGAGGGTGATTGAGCCAGTTTCCAGCCCAGAGCATGCTCGCGTCCACCATGTCCGATGAGAAAAACATTCATAATAGCAATCTTTCGCCTGCACTTTCCGGCCTTGAATCCGGCTTCATGTGTGCGGTTAACATGCCGATACCTACGGGTAAAGGCGGGATCGGCGCTTCTAAAAGCTTGACGGATTGCCGATTGCAAGCCATTTGTCCGCCCCATGAATGAGACAACAGATAATCTGCAGGAAAGCGTTTCTGATGCGGTGAGCGGCCATTGGGTTGATACCTCAGCTCCAGAGTGGCTGCGCCCCTATGCGCGCCTGGCCCGCTGGGATCGCCCTATTGGCTGGTGGCTGTTGCTGCTGCCTTGCTGGTGGTCCGTTGCGCTGGCCGCCAATGCGGCCAATACGCATGTAAATTTATGGCATCTCGTGCTGTTTTTTATTGGCGCGATTGCAATGCGCGGTGCCGGGTGCACGTTTAATGATCTGGTGGACCGCAAAATTGATGCGCAGGTGGCCCGCACCCGTTCCCGGCCCTTGCCATCAGAGCAGGTGACGGTCAAACAAGCCGTTACTTTTTTGGTTTTGCAGGCGCTTGCAGGTTTTCTGGTGTTGCTGCAATTCAACCAGTTTGCGATTTACCTCGGGCTCGCCTCACTGCCGATTATCGCCATCTATCCGTTTATGAAACGCATTACCAATTGGCCCCAGATCGTTCTGGGCTTCGCGTTTTCCTGGGGCGCGCTGATGGGTTTTGCCGCACGTTATGGTGAGTTGAACCAACTGGCCCCTTACTGCCTCTATGTCGCGGCCATTATGTGGACGATCGGCTATGACACAATTTACGCGCATCAGGATCAGGAAGATGACGCTTTGATCGGCGTGCGCTCAACGGCCCGCACATTTGGTGACAATTCTCAATTGATCATCGGGGGATTCTTTGGCGGTGCCATTTTGTTTGCTGCCATCGCAATCTTCGCTTCCGGCGGCGGCACCTATGCAGCTCTGGGTCTGACAGGATTCAGCGTGCATCTGGGTTGGCAGATTGCCACACTTCAACCGAATAATTCCGAGCGCTGCCTGATGCAGTTCCGCTCCAACCGCAATGCAGGCCTGCTGTTGTTCGCAGGCCTGGTGCTGGAAACCTTGTTGTAGGTTTCGTTTATCCGCGACCGATGAATGGCATGTCGCGCGCCATGATGTTCATGAATTGAACATTGGCATTCAAGGGTAGTTCTGCCATCTGCAACACTGCATTGGCCACATGGTCCACATCGATGGTCGGCTCAGGCTTTACCGAACCATCGGCCTGGGGCAGCCCCTTGTCGAAATGAGCTGTCATATCGGACGCTGCATTGCCAATGTCAATTTGCCCGCAAGCGATGTTATGGACGCGGCCATCCAGCGAAATCGTGCGCGTCAGGCCGGTCACAGCATGTTTGGAAGCAGTGTAGCAGACGGAACCTGGCCGCGGGACATAGGCTGAAATGGAACCATTATTGACGATCCGTCCACCTTGCGGGTCCTGATCGCGCATCCAGCGATAGGCGTTGTTGGCAACCAAAAACATACCATCGAGATTAATGCCCATCACCCGGCGCCAATCGTCGAATGTGACATCGCCAAAATTGGTAGAAGGGCTGGAAACCCCGGCATTGTTGAACAGGACATCCAGCCGTGGCAGGCGTTCCTTCAAATCAGCAAACATGGCCTCCACCGAGGCGGCATTCGACACATCTGCAGCAGACGCGATAATGGTTCCCGGCAGGTCTTTGCCTTGCGCAACTGTCTCTTCCAGTGCGTCCAGACGCCGCCCACAGACAGCAACTGTGTATCCTGCGCCCGCAAGTTTTAATGCCGTGGCCCGGCCAATGCCCGAGCTGCCGCCTGTTACAAGTGCTGTTTTCTGTGTCATGAAATTCTCCCCTATGTGAAGCGGTTTAGCGGAAGGAAGTACCGCGTGGCAAGTCGGTCGTTCTGCAATCAGCGACGACCAAACAGTTTTTCAATGTCAGCCAGCTTCAGCTCCACATAGGTCGGACGACCATGATTGCATTGACCAGAGTTTGGCGTCGCCTCCATGTCGCGCAGAAGAGCATTCATTTCTTCCGCTCTCAATCGTCGACCGGAGCGCACCGAGCCATGGCAAGCCATGGTCGCAGCCACATAATGCAGCCGTTCTTCAAGGCGTGTGGACGCGTCCAGTTCGGCAAGATCGTCAGCAATATCGCGCACCAGACCGCCCACATCCGTATCGCCCAGCAGAGCCGGAGTTTCACGCACGCAGATTGCCCCAGGGCCGAAACGTTCCAAATGCAGGCCCAGATGGTTGAGTTCTTCAGCACGTGCTTCCAGCCGATCCACGTCATCTTCCGGCAGATCTATGATATCAGGTATCAACAACATCTGACTCGCGACTTCTTTCTTTGCCAGCGCGGCCTTCAACCGTTCATAGACAAGCCGTTCATGGGCCGCATGTTGATCGACGATCACCAGACCATCTTCGGTCTGGGCCACGATGTAATTCTCATGGATTTGCGCGCGTGCCGCCCCCAGTGGCAGATGAGCTGCCTCTGGCTCGGATTGCTCCACCTGCATGGGTCTGGTGTCCGTGGACGGGGTTTGAAAGGCTTCAAAACCGGTGTTGGCGCCGGGCGCACCATAGGCAGACTGCAAGGGTTCAGAAAACCCGTTATTCTGCGCTGCATCTCGTGCTTCCGGGACATCCTGACGATCGGGCCTGAATGCCGATTGTTGCCAATCTGATGGTCGCGTTGAAGGAATGTGCCGCCGCTGCAGCAGCGCCAGCGCCTCTGCTCCACCGGTGGTCGCCGAGCGGTGGCCGGTTGCAGCCATCGCTTCGCGGATTGCGCCAATGATCAGACCACGCACCAGCGCTGCGTCCCGGAAGCGGACATCGGCTTTGGTGGGATGCACATTGACATCCACCTGATGTGGATCAATGTCGACAAACAGAACGGCAACGGGATGACGGTGTTTCGACTGAAAATCCGAATAGGCTGCACGCAATGCGCCCAGTAATTGCCGGTCCCGGACCGGGCGACCATTGACGAAGAAAAACTGCTG
Source organism: Alphaproteobacteria bacterium (assembly GCA_024743215.1). GTDB lineage: Bacteria > Pseudomonadota > Alphaproteobacteria > Rhizobiales. The sequence continues at coordinate 41,178 of JANSWZ010000013.1, read as the reverse complement.
AAGCGTGTTTGCGCGATTGAAGGTCGGCAGGGCTGCAAACCCGGAAAGCCGAACACCTTCCCGAACCGCATCAATGGCAACAGCATTGTCACGAAACTCTTTTCCCATGACCTGGGTAATGCGCGACAGCAGCGCGTCATCTCCAGTGGCCGCGCCATAATCGAGCGCTGTGCGGTCTGGTCCCGTCAGGGAAAATCGAATATTGGGATGCGCCAGCGCCAAGCGTTTTACCACATCTGTAATGGCGGAGGTTTCAGCACGGTCACTCTTTAAAAACTTCAGGCGGGCTGGTGTTGTAAAAAACAGGTTTCGTACTTCAATCTGGGTGCCGGTATTCAGTGCCGTCGGGCTGACAGGAGATTTCTGTCCACCATCAATTGTAAGTGCCCAGCCAGTGTCTGCGCCTTGCTGCCTGGTCTTGATGGATAATTCTGCCACCGAGCCAATTGATGGTAGTGCTTCACCGCGAAAGCCAAGGCTTTGAATATCAAACAGGTCACTTTCATTGAGCTTGCTGGTGCAATGGCGTTCAACGGCCAGTGCAAGGTCGTCTGCATTCATGCCGACACCATTATCGGTGACCCTGAGCATGGTCTTGCCGCCGCTTGCGGTCACGATATCAATTCTGGTCGATTCTGCGTCAATCGCGTTTTCGACCAGTTCCTTGACCACACTGGCAGGCCGCTCCACCACTTCGCCAGCGGCAATGCGGTTGATGGTGCCTTCCGTCAATTGTCGGATGATCATTGCATGAACTCCCAGCACAAATGCCGAGGTATCTTCACCCCGGTGATTCGGTCGTCACATTATAGATTTTATGCGGGTCAGTCGCGCCAGCGTTTCCAAAGAGACCCAAACAGGGTTCTGGCTTCGGTACTTTCTTCGAAATCATCCGGCTGAGGTGCATTGGCTGATGGCACGCGATATTCAACCGGTGGATCTGTCAGATATTTACGCTCTGTCGGGTTCAGGCTGTTCATCGACGCGCGCTGCTCACGGAACTTACGCTGGGCTTCCAGACGCTGTGCCGTGTTCATTTCGGTTACATCAATAGGGCTGACATTCGGGTCCGCATCACGGCTTGACCCTCGGGCCAGACGTCCGCGACGAAACTCCTCGGGAATTTCACCCGATGTATTTGCTGTCGGCTTGTTTCGATCCGGATCATTCGGCCATGCAGCAGACTGTGACAGAGCCAGCTTTTCTTCAGGAGCCGGCAATTGTGAAGATGGTGGAAGTACCAGTTCAGAACGGGCCTGATATTCAATCGGCTCTTTCTTCTTCGGGCCGGCACCAAGGTTTCCGGTCAATTCCTGAATCATGGACAATTCGGGCGATTTGCCGGTGCCATAAGTCGGTGTATTGCACCCGGCCAACGCAAGAAGCGAGGCTAGGAGGCCAAAAGCTGCCGATGCCTTGAGGGCACGTTTTAAGGACTTCGTGACGGTCAATACAACACCCGTTCTCACTCAAATGGCCATTCTGCAAATGCGCTTTTGACAGAAAACCTTAAATAAACTTTCACTACCGGACGCTTTTGTGCAACCAAAATGGCGCAATTAAGACCCGTCCGGCTTCTCAGGGGCCGATCCCGGCCAGATCATGTCATACAGGAGCAGCACAAATCCTGCAACGATTGCAACGTCAGCGATGTTGAAGACATACCAGTAAAAATTGAATGCGTGCAGAGAAACAAAATCCGCGACCGCGCCATAGATCACGCGGTCAATCGTATTGCCAAGCCCACCGCCAATTACGAGCGCTGCGCCTATGCAGAACCATTTTGTCTGAACACGATTTGCCCAGATCCAGATGGCCACACAAGCGGCTAAACCAACCACGACCAGGAGCCACCGGCCAATGTCACTGTTCTGTTGAAACAGGCCATAGCTGATCCCCCGATTCCATACCATCAACAGGTCCATATACGGGTTCAGAACAATCTTCTGTCCCTGTCGAAGCCCAAGCCCGTAGAGAATTCCGTATTTTGATGCCTGATCCAGAATCAACAAAATTGCCGCCCAGCGCAAAACAAAAGCTGCGCTGGGGCTCCACAAGGCCAGATTTTGGGGCCATCGCTGACCAGTCTTCACAAGCTATGCCTCCAAAAGACCGGCAGCTGCCAGCTCGCGCAGTGCCTGAGCATCGCGCAGCGTGACTTCCGGATAATCCGGGTCCTGCCCAATTTCAGTGGAATACTTCCAGGAGCGTGCACATTTCTGCCCATCGGCTGCCGCAAAGACCACGGCCACACCGGGCACTTCGTCCAGACGAAACGCATCCGACGGGGCTTCACCGGCTTTGACATCAATACCGCTGGTGATGCAGATATCTGCGAAATCAGCCTGTTCTTCCACACCGCTATAGGCATCACCTTCGAGATAGACATGTGGTGCTGCTTCCAGAGACGAGCCAATACGTTTTTCGCGTCGTTCTATTTCCAATGCACCGGTGACAACCATGCGCACCGCGCGGATTTTGCTCCATTTCTCCAACAACCCATCATCCAGCCACTCTTCGGGAAGCTTATTGAAATCCTGAAGATGGATAGATGGTGTTTCGCTATCGGAACCTGCCTTGTCCTCTTCTGCAGCCAACACATCCAGCTTGTCATGACGCGACAGCCAGGATTCTTCGCTGGTAAATGGAAGGATTGGTGCCAGCCAGCGCAGCAGATTGTCGAATATCTGATCAATCACTGTCAGCGCGGCCTTGCGGGTGAGGCTGGACATGGGATCGCAATATAATGTGTCTTTGCGCACATCAAAATAGAACGCTGACAAATCAAGGTTCATGAAACGCGACAACGCGCCGAACACCTTTTTGAAATCATAGGCGTCATAGCCCTCATTGACCGTCTTTTCCAAGGTGCACAGCTGATGCAGCATGTAGCGCTCCAACTCTGGCAATTCAGAATAGGACACCCGATCGGTTTCAGCGTTGAAGTGGGTCAATGCCCCCAGCATCCAGCGGATCGAATTGCGCAGCTTGCGATAGGATTCGACATTCGTCTTGATGATTTCCGGTCCCAGACGCTGATCTTCGGAATAATCAACCGATGCCACCCAAAGACGCAAAATATCGGCGCCATATTGTTTGATGATATCTTGTGGTGCAACCGTATTGCCGAGAGATTTCGACATTTTTCGGCCATCCTGATCCATGGTAAAGCCATGGGTCAGCACGGCTTCATAGGGTGCACGTCCTCGCGTGCCGCAGCTTTCCAAAAGCGACGAATGGAACCATCCACGGTGCTGGTCAGAGCCTTCCAGATAAAGATCTGCCGGCCATTTCAATTCGGGTCGATCTTCCAGAACATAGGAATGCGTGGATCCACTGTCGAACCAGACATCCAGAATGTCTGTCACCGGTTCCCATTTGGCAGGATCATGATCATTGCCGAGGAAACGTTCCTTGGCACCTGCTTCGAACCAGGCATCCGCACCTTCGGCCTCAAATGCATCCAGAATACGCTGATTAACCGCGTCATCGACGAGGACATTGCCGTCTTCATCTGCAAAAACCGCGATCGGGACACCCCAGGCACGCTGGCGTGACAGGACCCAATCCGGGCGGTTTTCGATCATCGAGCGCAATCGTTTCTGTCCGGCATCGGGATAGAAACGTGTGGCGTCAATGGCGTTCAATGCACGATGACGCAGCGTATCGTCTGCCTGCCCTTCAATGTCTTCGTCCATATAGACGAACCATTGTGGGGTGTTGCGGAAGATAACCGGTTTCTTGGAACGCCAGGAATGCGGATAATCATGCTTCAGGCGACCGCGCGCAAACAGCTTGCTCTGACCGATCAGCGCAGTGATGACTCGCTGATTGGCATCGCCCTTCTTGCCCTTGTCGTCAATAACACGGGCAGCGCCACCTTCTGAAGACGGGCCAAATCCGGGCGCATCGTCGGTGAAGAATCCGGCATCATCCACCGTGAAAGGGATGGACGTATCAATGCCAAGCGCTGCTATGTCACGGCGTTTGGCAACCCAGATTTCAAAATCATCACGGCCATGGCCAGGTGCTGTGTGTACGAAGCCAGTACCGGTTTCAGCAGTGACATGATCGCCTTCCAGCATCGGGATCTGAAACTGATAGCCCTCAACGCCCATGCCCTGCAGTGGATGATGCAGCACCATGCCGGTCAGATCATCAGCCGACACGTCAGAAATCCGGCTCAGCTGCACTTTTGCTTTTGACCCGCATTCTTCTGCCAAGGCATCGGCAAAGATCAGCTTGTCTCCAGGTTGTGGGCCAAAATCATTCTCTGCAGCGGAAACTTCATAAAGGCCGTAGGATACAGTTCCCGAAAAACACACACTGCGGTTGGCCGGGATTGTCCAGGGTGTTGTTGTCCAGATCACCACCGAGGCATCCAGCAACGCATCTGGTCCTTTCACGATGGGAAATTTTACCCAGATCGTATCGCTTTCATAGGTGTGATACTCGACCTCAGCCTCGGCCAGAGCAGTGCGTTCGACGACAGACCACATGATGGGCTTGGAACCACGGTACAATTGACCCGTGTTCGCAAATTTCATCAATTCGCCAGCAATCCGCGCCTCAGCGTGAAAGGCCATGGTCTTGTAAGGGTCGTCAAAGTCACCTTGAACGCCCAGCCGCAAAAACTCTTTTGATTGCTCGCCAATCCAGTGTTCCGCAAATTCACGACATTCCTTACGAAATTCGTTGATGGGAACATCGTCCTTGTTTTTGCCCTTGGCGCGATATTGTTCCTCGATCTTCCATTCAATCGGTAGACCGTGGCAATCCCAGCCCGGCACATAAGGCGCATAATAGCCCTGCATCTGCTTGGACCGACAGATGATGTCTTTCAGGACCTTGTTGAGGGCATGTCCGATATGCAGATTTCCATTGGCATATGGTGGGCCATCATGAAGCACGAATTTAGGACGCTCTTGGGCGCTGACACCGTGCAGCATGGTGTTGCTCAGGATCTGTTTCTGCAAGGAAGCCCGTTCCCAGAAGGACAGAATTTCAGGTTCCTTCTTGGGAAGACCGGCCCGCATTGGAAAACCGGTTTTCGGCAAAAACAATGTTTTGGAATAGTCGCGCGTTGCCGCATTGGTATTTTCAGCCATTATCAACTCTAAAGTCAGGAGAAAGTATAAGAGCACAAAGGGCCCTGGGACCTGTCTTTGCTCTATGCTGCAGTTGTGTGTGGAACCCGGCTCCCCGCGCGCAAACCTGCCCGCGCCTCAAAGGGAGGCCGGGCCAGTAATTCGTATGGTTCGTCTTGATAAATGTATCATCGATACCAAAGCCGGTTGTCTATCTGTTGGGGCTTTTAACAGCGCTTGGCGGCAGAATAAAGCTTTTGCTGCCAAACACGTCATTTTTGCGCATGTCATGCTTCCAAGCCCCTTCGATCTGAGTTCACAAGGCCATCTTTAACCACCATCAATTGGGCAGGGTGCTGCGTGCTATGCGCCCATTCAGTGGTCGTAAGAATGCTGGCTGCAAGACCATCCAAACGGAATCTAATGCACTTCCAGATGGCCTATTAAAGAGTCAAATCAGGCGTTTACACGGCTTTTCTGGCGTTATGATTCAGGTTTAAGAAGTGCCGGATCATTGGATAAATCAGAAAAAGTTATCGATAACACTTGACGAAAGTTACCGGTAACGTATAGGAATCGAAGGTGGAGGTATCAGGTTCGATTGCCAGTCAATCGTGCTTGAACAGGGGTTCTTTAACGCCAGCAAAAAGCTGAAATCTGCGAGCGCTCGTCGCTTTCGGACACGGAAGACCTTTGCCTTTTGGGAGGATAAGAATGGTTGAGAATCAGCCTATCGTTGCCATGCGTGGCATCAGCAAACGTTTTGGCGGAGTCGTCGCTCTAAGCCATGTCGATCTGGAAGCCTATGCCGGTGAGGTATTGGCCATTGTCGGTGACAATGGTGCCGGCAAATCTACGCTCATCAAAATCCTGACCGGTGTGTATCAGCCCACCGAAGGGTCGATTGAACTTGATGGCAAACCCTTTTCTATGGCCAGCCATTCCGATGCCATCGAGAATGGAATTGATGCGGTCTATCAGAACCTGGCGATTGCCGACCATCTGACACCTGCGGAAAACCTGTTTCTCGGCGCCGAGTTGACGAAAAAGGTATTTGGGTTCCAGGCCCTCGACAACAAGCTGATGAAGTCTGAAGCCACCCGTGTCCTGAAAGATCGGCTGGGTGTCCAATTGAAAAGCATGGATGTTGCGACAGAAAGCCTGTCCGGCGGACAACGACAGGCTGTAGCAATTGCCCGTGCTGTCCGTCACGATGACCTGCGCGTCCTGGTCATGGACGAGCCCACGGCAGCGTTGGGGCCTCAGGAAACAGCCCGCACCCTTGAGCTGATCAAAGTACTGAAACAGCAGGGCCTGGCAATTATCGTCATCTCCCATTCACTTGATGATGTGTTCGAAATTTCGGATCGCATTCATGTGCAGCGTCGTGGCCAGTGTGCCGGTGTCGTGAAGACTGCGGACACAACAAATGAAGAAGTGCTCGGCCTTATCGTCGGCACCAGAACGGCGGCTTAGAGAAACATGTCACAATCTGATTCAACCGCCCCCGGCGGCGCGCAAACCCTGTCAGAACGCCAAACCTTGTCAGAGCGTCTGGCCCCCTATGTCAGTTTCCTTGGCCCGATGGCGATGATCCTGATGATCATCGTTTTCATGGGCGTTGTGGAGCCTGCGCGTTACTTCCGGCTTTCAAACCTCAATCAAATTCTGCTCGATGCAGCGCTTTATATGCCAATGGCTATGGCGATGACGTTTGTCATCACCCAGCGCGGCATTGATTTGTCCATCGGGTCTGTGGCTGCCCTGTCGTCGATCATCATGGCATTTCTGATCAAACAATATGGCTTTCCGGCCTGGTCAGCCGCTCTCATTGCCTTGTGCCTTGGCGCCATGATGGGGCTGATCAACGGCCTCGTCATCACCAAGTTCAAAGTGCCGGATTTGATCGGCACTCTGGCAATGGACCTTGTCTATCGCGGCTTCGCCCTGGTCATTGCCAAAGGGCTGGTGCTTGCTCGCTTTCCAGACATGATCACTGAAATTGGTCGGGGGCAGTCCTTGATGTTTCTGCCGACGCCCGTCCTGATCGGTGTGCTGACTTTCATCGGCGGTTATGTGCTGCTGAAGTCGACCCATTTTGGGCGCTACACCATTGCCATTGGCTCCAATCCGGAAGCATCCGATATGACCGGCATCGCCGTCGACCGGCACCGGGTATATGCCTATGTGCTGATGGGGACCATGGCCGCCCTTGCCGGCATCATGCTGACGGGCAAGCTGAACGCTATCCAGGCAACCTCCGCTCCCTATTTCAACCTGCATGTCATTGCAGCTGTCGTTGTGGGTGGGACATCACTGTTTGGCGGTCGCGCCTCCATTGTCGGGTCACTGGCTGGTGTGCTTTTGCTGTCGATGATGATCAATGCGCTTGTGACACTGCGCATCGAGTTCTTCTGGCAATCCGTTGCCTCTGGTGTGGTGATCATTTTCTCGGTGGCCCTTTATACCTGGCTGCAAAAGAAAGATCGCGACGGCTCTGGCGGCATGAGGGCCGCAATGGGAAATCCCGACAATCGAAAACTATTGAGGCTGACCGGCTACATCGTCGGAGCGGCGATCATTCTGAGCATTGCCAGCCTTATGCTCGGAGGATCACCAAATCCGAGCGGCTGAAGACAACAATTTCATCGCAGTCAAATTTCCAAAGTGACTGCAAATTCCGGGAGGGAAAAAAATGAAAAATTGGAAACTGGGACTAAAAATGGGCCTTGCGGCAGCTTTGCTGACCTCAACAGCGATGGCGGCAGACTTGCCATTGAAGGAAATGGAAGGCTATGCAGACCGGGAGCATTATCTACCGGGTGAAGTCAATCAGGATGGCGCACTGGAAGCCCTGCAAAATGCGACGGGCCTGGAAGCCACCAAATACACCGGCACACAGGACAAGCCACTGCAGATTGCCTTGATCTATCCATCAGCTGATGTTTCGGATTTCTGGGCACGTAACTATCTGGCACTCACAAAGCGGCTGGATCAGTTGGGAATTGAGTATGAAACCCGCGAATTTGCTTCGCGACAGGTCGAGCATTCGCTTCAGGCAACTTACGCCGCACAAGTCGATCAGGATGCAGATCTCTATGATTTCGTGATTTTCGGCCCCTCTGAGCTGGCCACACAGGCCGATAACATCGACAAGTTGGCGCAAAACCCTGATCTGACAACATTTGTCTGGGCTTTCCACACACCGCTGAAATATCTCAAGCAACAACCTGCAGCGTGGTTCGACTTTTCTTCAGCCTATGGTGCAATCAAGATTTGTGACTACATGGTTGAGCGGCTTGGCACCGATGTGACCTATGCCATGAATCGCGGTATTCCAGGCATTACCGACAATCAGCGGTCCGGAGATTTCAAGGATTGTGTTCAGGAAAAAGCCAACTGGAATGTGGTTTATGAGCACTATGGTGAGTATCAGCGCGAAGGCGGTTTTGAGGGTACACAATTGATCCTTCAAGCCTACCCGGAAGCAAAAGTCATTCACAATGCGAATACGGCCATGTCCATGGGATCCGTTGAAGCACAACTGGCAGTTGGCAAGGAAAAGGAAATCTTTTCAACTGGTTGGGGTGGCACAGGCCTGGAACTGGATGCCATTCGCCGTGGAGAACTGGACGCAACGCCAATGCGCATGGGCGATGATGTAGGCGCAGCTACTGCGGAAGCCATCAAAGCCCATCTGGAAGGTCGCGAAGCCGAGCTTCCACTTGTGTTTCTTGGGCGCATCACGGTTGCCCACGATCAGATGAGTGTAGAGGAAATCGACGCTCTGGAAAAAGAAGCATTTCGCTTCTCCGGCATCGGCGCACTGGAACGCTAAACAGTGAACTGATCAAGAATGGGTGGGGCTTCGGCCCCATCCTGTCTTCTAAGGCGTTGCCAACTCGCTTGCCAGAAGATCAAACACCGTTCTGATTCTGAGACTGGTGCTTATTTCCCGATGGGCAACGAGCCAGATGGGAAACATGAGGGGTTCAAGGTCCGGAAGCACGCGCATCACGGTCGGTTCCGCATCGCCTATATGAGCGTCCAGAACGCCAATGCCCAAACCCCGTTTCACGTATTCCCACATCACCAGATAATTCTCGGTCATGATGGGAAAGTTGGCCTTTGTAAGGTCAAGACCCATTCTGTTGAGGCCATGCATGAAGGCATCGCCACTGGTGATGTTGATGAACTCGGCATTTCGCAGATCAAATGGCAGTTTTGGGTTGCCGATCCGATTCAGATATTCAGGCGTTGCATAGAGTTGAGCGGGCACATCCCTGATTTTCCTGGCAACCAGGTCAGGTTCGGTGGGCCGGAAATTACGTATTGCGATATCAGCCTCGCGTCGTCTCAGATCACTGGTGGAATGGGATGCGACAATCTCAATCTCGATCCCTGGCTGGTCCCGTCGCAGCCTTGCAATGATTGGTGGCAACAAATGAGCCGCATAGACTTCGCTTGCCGATATGCGGACAATTCCTTCTATGGATTGCGATTGACCCAAGGCCGTCAGAGAAACCCGGTTGGCCGCGTCGCCCATGGCCCGCACATGATCCAGCAGTTCCAATCCTGCCTCCGTCAGGGCCAGCCCGCGCCCCACTCTTTGAAACAGCACGATGCCAAGCTCTTCCTCAAACGCACTGACCTGCCGACCAAGGGTTGGTTGAGCCGCCCCCAACACGCGTGCTGCCGCTGACAATGAACCTTCTTCGGCAGTTATGAGAAACGCTTTTGCGTGGTTCCAGTCAAATTTGACGCCATTCCATTCCATGCATAAATGCATATCATTTACACGAATTTAGTCAATTTATCTTCGACATATGCATATTTATATAGTCACTCAGGTATCAATTTCCTCATCTGGAGCGGAACAATGAAAGCTGTGACTTATACCAAATATGGTGGCCCCAACGTGCTTAAGCTGACGCAGGCCATCCAACCGACACCGAAAGACAATGAGGTCCTCGTCAAGATACACGCAACAAGCGTGACAACCGGCGATCAAAAGGCACGCAGCCTGGACCTGCCAAGGGGATTTGGGCTGATTGGCCGCCTGGTATTTGGGGTATTCGGACCAAGACGCAAAATCCTTGGAACGGAATATGCAGGCAGAATTGTTGCGGTTGGACAAAGCGTCACTCGTTTCAAGATTGGCGATGACATTTTCGCCTATCCCGGCGCCAGTTTTGGCGGGTATGCCGAATATGCCACCATTGCTGAGAACGAGGCCATTGCATTGATGCCGGCCGCCTTGTCCTACAAGGAAGCAGCGGGTCTGTCCTTTGGCCCGGCAACAGCTCTGAATTTTTTGCGCGACAAGGCCGACATCCAATACGGTGACAAAGTGCTCATAATCGGTGCCTCAGGCGGGGTTGGCACGGCAGCTGTCCAAATCGCAAAGTATTTTGGTGCGCATGTCAGCGGTGTCTGCAGCACCGGCAATATGGACCTCGTTCGATCCATCGGGGCCGACAGCGTCATTGACTACACCCGGGAGGACTTTTCCTGGCAAGAAGACGCTTACGACATCATTCTCGATACGACTGGCACCCTTTCCTATAAATCCGCGCAAAAGGCATTGCGAAAAGAGGGACGCTTTGTGATGGTGTCCGGCGATTTGCCGCAACTTCTTTCTATGATGTTTGCAACCAAGACCGATGGCCAGAAAGGCATTGCAGGGTACGCCCCAGAGAAAGCCGAAGATTTGAAATTCATCGCAGAACTTGTGGAAGCCGGCCAGTTCAGCCCCGTAATTGACCGGTGCTATTCGCTTGACCAGATTCAACAGGCGCATGCCTATGTGGATACGGGACGCAAGAAGGGGAATGTTGTCATCAGTCTGGATGACGCAATCTAGTGTGCCGGGCTGAGCTTGCCGAAAATGGACACTTGATACCCGGTTTTCTGTTTTGCCAGATAGTTGAGCCAGATCGACCAGAAGAGCGTGGTAATGATGACGGCTGCTGCCGCACCTTCATATTTGAAGAGCGGCACCAGCACTATGTTACTGACAAAGAGCAGGATTGTGCTGCAGACATAGACCGGGATCCCGGCGCGCTGATTTCCTGTAATCATCAATATCTGGATTGCAGGGCCAGCTGAAGCGCGAATGATATGCGCTATGATCAGGCCGAGGAGACATAGATAAGCGGCCTGAAACTCTGGGCCGAAGAGGCCGAGAACAAACGTGCCCAACAGCAGCAAGGCAATCAGTGATGCAAAGCTGGATGCAATCGCAAAGACGTTAGCCTTTTGAATGATCTGATGCATTTTTTGCCGATCCGCTGCCAGATGCGCGTCGGCAGCATCGCGCAACAGAATCTGGTGCGCAATCTGAACAGCAAAGACCAGCAAGGCCGCTATTTTCATGGCAACGCCAAAGATACCCGCTTCCTCGGCCGGCAGGATCAGCCCGATCATCAATATGTCCATGTCTGCAAACATATTGACGAATAAGGTGGAAAAGATCATTGGAACGGCGAGCCGTCTGAGTTTTGATTTCTGCTGGCCTGACAAAGTGGATGCATCTGGACCGTCGGCAAATGCGGGACCAGCCTTTTGGTACAACGACCATGCCATCCATACTGCCAGGGCGGCTACAACCAGAAAATTGAGCGTCACAATTGAAATTGAGCCTAGCTGCACCGAGAAGACCACGGCCGCCGCGACAAAGAAAAGTGTTAGAACCGGCCTGAACAGAAGCTCCGGCAGATTGGCCACTTGAAAGAACTTCATGGCATTTGCAATGCCGCTGCAAAGCCGCATCACCAAATAGACAGGGGCGGTGGCCAGACCAATCAGAAGTGCATAACGTTTGTCGATGGCCATTTCCGGATACAGCCAAATCAGCAAGGCGACAGGGATACTGAACAGACATGTCAGAATCAAAGCATCCTTGCAGGCCAATTGGAGGAATGCCCTTAGGTCCATCGAACGACTGTCTGAGTCGTTCTCGGCGATGATGGGTGCGACAATCCACGGATACCCCATCGAAATAAAGAGCGACAAGATACTGGCGAGGCTCACCGCCACGTAATAGGTACCAAGTACATCCGCACCATAAAACCGTGCGATCAAAATCTGCAGAATGATGCCTGTACCAGCACCCACCAGTCGGGCCAGAGTCAAGAAAAATGACATGCCGAACAGGGTGGAAAGCAAGCTGATAAATTTTGGCATCATCACATACCTACCAACGTGTCGATAGGTTGAACTCTGCCGATCGGGCAGTCAGTTCAGTTCGGATTTTTCGCGGAATAACCAATCCGTTGTCGCCATTGGCTCCAAAACTCGCCAAGCAAACATCTCCGGGCAGCAGCACCTCCGCATCGGAACTTGAAGCCATTGGAAGCGGTATAAGGGCTTCAATTCGCGCGAAGAAATCAGTCAACGGCATAATTCGCCAGGCTCCCGATGCAGAGGGCCATCGGCGGCAATGCCGGATGCACAGACCGGAAAATCAATCTCGCGTAACCTGGGCAGGTCCCGCACCAGACCATCAATCGAATACCCGGCCGAGCCCAGATGTGTGGTTTTGTTAACAAACATGTCACCCACGCAGGCATTGTGATGGAGGACTTTTACAGAGAATGTCTGGCCGCAGAGCGCATCTGAAATCTCAGGCGTTTCAAACTCCCGCAATTGCTTGACCTGCAGGGCCGAAACATTTTCAAATCGCGAGTATGTCATTAAGCCTGTTGCGTTGCACATTTCGTACGATGCTGACGTTGCTTTGGCGCCCTCAGAATCATCAACGAATACAAGCGGTACAATAACAGCTCCTTGGTCCGTTTCCCTGTGGGAAACGACATGGTTTGGATTGCGGCCATCCTGCAAATCCAACTGATTGTGTTTCTTGATTTTGTCGCGCATTTCTAGGAGTTCCTTGTTAGGATGCTAATATGTCAGCATATCCCTTCAAATCCGTTTACACTTTTGCGAACAATTTTTGTGGGTTTTGTATAGACATCGTTAACGTTACCGGGGCGCATTTTAAGGATATTCTACTTATGGCTGTGCTCCTTGCAACCCAGCGTCAGACTTTCATCTGGCACAACCATTAAACCTGAACGCTTTGCTGCAAATTTGAATGCTTCAAATAACTACGATTGGTCGCAGATGGCTGTTGGTCATGCTTCATTTGCAGGCCGACAATTTGCTACTCGTCTTTCCCTGCAGATGGCAATATGAGCCAGTATTACAGGCCGCAGCACCTGCGGCTCAATCCATCAAATATTGACTTGCAGGCACCGGGTCAGAAATCTGTTTCAGCACCACTTTCACGGCAACACCAATAGGTTTCTATCCTGACCTCAAGCGAACCGATCACAGGCGTATGGCGCCATGTCGATATTGGGTTTTTGATTTGATATGAGCTGAGACAGAAGCTGACCGGTTCTTGCGCCACCGGTCAGGCCGACATGCTGATGCCCAAACCCCATAAACACACCGGGTGCGCCGGGAACCTGATCAATAATCGGCACCGAGTCCGTCGGTGCAGGTCTGTGACCCATCCATTGCGTTTCTTCTTTCCAGGTCAAGCCCGGAATGGCCTTTATGGCATTCTTGCGCAGCAGATCGAATGGTGCCTGCGATGCCTGATTTTCAAGACCGCCAAACTCCACCATGCCTGCAACGCGCAGTCGTCCCTCCATTGGGGTCGCAATAAATTTTCCGCTGGGAATGAGCGATGGCGAGCGCGGCATTTTGTTCGGTTCCCAAAACTCCAGATGGTATCCGCTTTCAGCTTCCAGAGGAATTTTGATGCCAAGCTTGCTGGTCAACCGGGTCGACCAGGCACCGGCCGTGACGGCGACCGCTGATGCTTCCAACGGGACACCACCAACCCGAACACCGGTGATCTGACCGTTTTCCAGAATAAAATCCTCGACTTCGCCCTTTAGCACTGTGCCGCCCTGCGCAGAGAAATGGGATGTCAGATCAGCCACATAGGCGCTCGGATCATTGATACGGCCGTGATTGCCAAGGCGGGCGGCAAATGTGAGGTCTGGCGCAAAAACAGGATCATAGGCTTTGCGTTCAGCTTCACTCAAACTGTCCCATTCAAAACCGAGTTCCTTTTTGACAGACCAGCCAAATCCGTCTTTTTCAAAAGCACTCTGACTTTCATACATAAACGTAAAATCAGTCGGAATAATCCGTTTTGCGGCACTTGTGCCCCCAGCCAACGCCAAATGATCCTCAAGACTGTCGCCAATGATATGGCGAAGGGCGGCTGCAATTCTGCGCACTTCGCTGGCTTTACTATGCGACACATAACGAAGGGCCCAAGGAGCGAGCCTTGGCAAATAGGACAATTTTACGAAAAGCGGCTCTTTCGGGTCGAGCAGCATTTTCGGAATTTTGAGCGCAATGCCGGGTGTCGTGACCGGAATGACGGACGAGGAAGCAAGCACGCCCGCATTGCCATAGCTGGCTTGAGCTTCTGCATTGCCACGATCAATCAGCGTAACACTCTTGCCAGCACGTTGCAGCCAGATGGCGGTTGATATGCCAACGATGCCTCCGCCAATGACGATTACAGGCTTCATAGTGTTGTTCAATCAAGGTTTGGTTCAGGTAAACGGAACGAGCCATGGCCTCGCAGGAAATTCTTGGTTGCTTCCTGCTTGGGGTTGATCAACACGGCCTCTGGGTCGCCCTGCTCCAGAATTTTTCCTTCGGACAGAAACAGAACCCTGTCGGCCACCGTATAGGCGAAGCCAAGCTCGTGGGTCACAATCAGCATCGTCATGCCATCATCCGCCAATTCTTTCATGGTTTGCAAAACCTCGCCTACCAGTTCCGGATCGAGGGCTGACGTTGCTTCGTCAAACAGCATGACTTCCGGCTCCATGGCCAGAGCGCGTGCAATGGCTACACGTTGCTGCTGGCCGCCGGATAGATGGGAAGGATAGGCATCCGCTTTCCAGCCAAGACCAACTTTCTCAAGATATCTGTCAGCACGGCGCTCGCATTCTGCCGTATTACATTTCAGAACCGTGCGAGGCCCTTCCATGACGTTCTGTTTAACCGTCATATGAGGAAACAGATTGAAATGCTGAAATACCATACCCACACGCGCACGCATTTTGGCCAGTTCGGAATCACTGTAACTCATGGATTCGCCGGTTCCGCTGCCGATCAGATCGCCCTGCAGGACAATTTGGCCGGCACTTGGAATTTCCATGAAATTGACACAGCGAAGCAATGTGGATTTACCAGAACCCGACGCGCCAATGATGACCACGGTGCTGCCCTTTGACACTGTCAGATCAATGGCATCCAGTACCTTGAGATCGCCAAATGACTTGGACAGTTTTTTGATTTCAAGAACGTTGGTCAAGTCATCAGCTCCCCGGCTGGAATTTGATTTCCAAACGGCGCACTAAAATTGCGAATGGAAATATGAGAAGGAAATAGAAAATCGCGACGGCGGTATACATCTCTATGGGATTGAATGAGATCGCTGCGATTGATTTGGCCTGATGCATAAGTTCGCCATAGGCAATCACGGATGCCAGAGAGGTCATTTTCACCAGTTCAACGGCGCGGTTCATGAAAGCTGGTACCATCCGCCGAATGGCCTGAGGCAAAATCACACGTTTCATCTGCTGCATGTAAGTCATGCCAAGGGCCTTGGCCGCTTCCCACTGCCCTTTCGCAATGGACTGAATGCCCGCGCGAAAAATCTCCGATGAAAATGCTGTGGTGTTGAGAACAAGGCCAAGCGTGGCGGCTGTAAATGCATCGACTTGAAAAGGCGAAATGATGGGAAAAGCAAAGAAGAACCACATGATCTGAATGAGCACGGGCGTGTTACGGAACAGCTCTACAAAAGCGGTTGCCGGATAGTTCAGGATAGGTCTGGTCGAGTAACGTGCTGCGCCTACAAACAGGCCAAAAAACAGGCCCAATACGAGACACACTACAGCCAGAATGATTGTGTTCTGCAAGCCCGTCCACAACAGGCCGCGGTAGGTCCAGACCGCGCCAAAATCCCAATTATACTCCATCAGCCCCTCCTATCCTGTTGTGATTTCGCCGGTGCGGCCAAGGTAATGCTCAAGGTGGCGTACGCCCATGGAGCATATGAAAATCACGACGAAATACATGCCTGCCGCGACGGTGAAAACTTCGAGGTATCGATAAGTCTCTTCGGCAATTGAGTTGGCCTCATACAGCAGATCTGCATAGGAAATTGTGCCGACAAGTGTTGTGGTTTTCATGACCTCAATGGCGCGTTCCATGAAAGCCGGTACCATGCGCTTGATGGCCTGAGGCAGAATGATGCGGCGCAATTGGGCATTGCGTTCCATGCCAAGTGCCTTGGACGCTTCCCATTGGCCGCTGTCGATCGAAGCAATTCCCCCGCGAAAGACTTCTGCGAAAAACGCTGATGACTGAAGTGAAAATGTAATGACAGCCGCTTCGAATGGATCAATCTCTATGTCCAACAGCAGCGGCATGGCAAAAAAGAACCAGAACAGCTGAGCAATGGGCGGTGTGGAGCGCAAAAACTCAATCACAAATCCAACAGGAACTCGAATGATTGCAACGCCATAAAGCCTGGCAAGAGCCAGTACCAGTCCGAGCGGCACCCCGAAGAGCAGCGCAAAACCAGTGACTTTCAGGGTGTTGACCAGACCAAGCAGCAGCAGATCAAAGTCGCGAAAGACAATCGCGAAGTCCCACTCATATCCCATTTCGGATTATCCCAGCATCAAGTGAGAGGTCGGGGCGGAGTTCAACACCCCGCCCGGATCATGTTCTTATTCCAAAAGACTACCAGTTTTCTTACCAGTTTTCCTGGCGGATAGCTGGAACTGTGGAAGGGTCCACGTCAAAGGAGATGAGGAAATCCTCATACAGGCTCTGTGTTTCGCCCGTGTTGTACATGTAGCTGATGGTTGTGTTCACCCAGTCACGAAAGGTCTTGTCATCTTCCTTGCGTACGCCAGCTGAAGAAGCAGAAGCCCGGATCGGTGTTGGAATGACAATCTGGCCACGGCCAACGTTTTTGCGCATGGTGATCAGCGGTGGATGGAACAGGACAACGGCGTTGACGCGGCCCGACTGGAAGGCAGCAAGTGCCTCAGCATTACCAGGGAAGCTCAGGATTTCTGCGTTTGGCAGGTGCTTCTTGATGTAGGCTTCCATCGTCGTGCCCTTGGACACTGAGAGCTTCGTGCCTTCCTTGTTGAGATCTTCCCAGGCGGAAATGGTGAGGTCTTCATCAGCCAACACTGCCAGCGCGTAATAGAGCAGCGGCTGGGATGGGAAGTCGACAGCCAAGGCACGTTTTGGCGTTGCGTCGAGCACAAACTGGACATCAATCTTTCCAGCCTGAAGAGCAGCAATTGATGTGGCCCAAGTTACTTCAACCGGTTCAAATTCAACGCCAAGTGTTTCTGCCATGGCTTTGCCAACAGAAGCGCCAACGCCGGTCCATTCATCACCAGCTGGATCTTTGTAGAACCAAGGTGGTGCCTGCATGACACCGACACGCAATGTGCCCCGGTCCTGTACAGTGTCCATTGTGGATTGCGCCTGCGCGCCACTTGCTGCAAAAAGCATCGTCGTAACGGCAATGGAGACCATTGCTACTACGGATTTAAGATGTCGTATCATAACATTCCCTCTTTCGTGTTTCCGTTCGTTTTCGATTTTTGGTCGGTTATTGGCAGGTCGCCTCTGTCAATTCTCTCAGTCTTCATTCCAGGCCCAAATCAATTCAAGAAAAGTCCCGTTCGAACTCGCTGAAGCATCGCCTCAAAGCTGCAATCACTGGCTCTACGTCGCTCATCGACAGGCAAAGCGGTGGCACCATCCTCAGGACATTCTTGAAATTACCGGACTTTGACACGATCAAACCATGTTCACGCGTTTTCTCAAAGACCCATGCTGTCTCTTCCACAGCGGGTTCTTTGCTCGTTCTATCCCGGACCAGTTCAATGGCCTGCATAAACCCGAGTCCGCGCACATCTCCAATGATTTCAAACTCTTCTTTAAGCTGAAGAAGACCTTCATGGAGTTTTGCGCCGACCGTTTTGGCATTTTCAATTAGGTTTTCTTCTTTGATAATTCTGAGCACAGCACGAGCGGCGGCACAAGCCACAGGGTTTGCGCCATATGTGTGAAACAGGAATTTACCTGCCATGGCATCGGCAATGTGGCGTTTGGCAACGACGGCGCCTATTGGAATGCCGTTGCCCATGCCTTTGGCCATGACAACAATATCGGGAATTGTGTCATGGGATTCGAACCCCCACATGGCTTCGCCTGTCTTGCCAAATCCTGACTGCACTTCGTCTACGATACACAGTCCACCGGCTGCACGAATGCGTTCAAAAGCGCCTTTCATATAGCCAGCCGGCATGGGAATAATGCCGCCATACCCTTGCACGGGTTCAATCACCATGCCTGCCAATTGACCACTGGTGGCAAAGGAAATCGTACGGTCCAGATCATCCAGATAAGGCTGGATGCCTTTACCGAAAATCCCCCGATACTGGCAGGGTTCTGCAGCAAAACTGACATTGGGCAATTGCGCGATATTATGACGGAAATTCTGCACGCCTGTCACGCCCTGCGCACCATAGGTGGCGCCATGATAGGAATTACGCAGAGCAATCAAATCCTGATTGCCGGTGCTGGCTCTGGCCATCATCAATGCCAGATCAATCGCTTCCGCTCCGGAATTGGTGAAATGGACAACCCAGTCATGCCCATCCGGCATGGTGGCTGCAATTTCCTCTGCCAAATGCGCTGGCACCGGATGATAGAACATTGTGGTGCAGTGCGTGAGTTCTTCGACCTGCTCCTTGACCGCCTCAACAACCATCGGGTGGGCATGACCAACACTGATACACAAATTCATGCCCAGCAGATCAGTCAGTTTGTTGCCCAGTTCATCCCAGATATATTGGCCATTGCCGTGTTTCAGGATCAGCGGCTTCTGATATGGAACAAAGGCGCGCTGAGAGGCAGCGTAATACTGGTTCCGCTTGTCAATAATCTTCTGTGTAGACCAATCAACGGGATTTTTCGGGATTGTCATGTTGCGTCTCTCCAAACCCGCTCGCCACGGATGTTTTGGCAAGTTCTTGTCCAAGGTGACGCTACGCTAGGTTTGAACGGAATGAGAAAACAGGGACAGATCATCTCAAAAAAAAGGACAGAATGGTTCACCCTGTGCCAGTGGCCACGCGGCTTATGACAGGATTTGAACAATCTCTTCGGAAATGATCTGCACACCGGGCGCTATTGCTTTTTTCGGAATGGCTGCAAAGCCCAGTCGGAACATACCAGTTCCCTTCTCGGGATCTGAAAAAAACACCGAGCCAACGTCAATCAGAACGCCCTTCTTTTTAAGTCGCTCAGCAAGAAGGTTCGCATCGAGCGCGGTTGGCCCGACAATCCAGAAACATGTGCCGCCCTGAGATGCCTGTATGTGCAAATCCGGCAGATGAGCCTGCAACGCGCGGCGCATTTCTTCCCAGCGAACTTTATACCGTCGATGCAAGCGGCGCAGATGCACATCCTGATAGCCCAGCCCCAAAAACAGGGCCATGGCTTCCTGCAGCAATGTCGGTGGGTGCCGCATCATGGCGCGCCGGACAGCCTTTGCTTCCTTAACAATGTCCGGGTGCGCCACCATGTAGCCAAGCCGCAATCCTGGAGCCAGTGATTTCGAAAGACTGCCGATATAGACAACATTTCCGGTACGATCCAATGAGCGAATGGGCAGCGCGCGCTCTGAAACGAAGTTCATCTCTGCCTCATAGTCATCCTCGCAAATGACAAATCCTTTTTCGGCAGCCATCTGACTCAATTGAATGCGTCGCTCCTCAGACATGGTCACCGTTGTCGGGAATTGGTGGCTGGGCGTTGTGTAGACGAGCCCGCAATCATAGGGCATGTCATCAATTCTCATCCCGAGTTCATCCACCGGAACATTGACGATTTTGCAACCGGCCAAGGTGAAGGCATTACGTGCCTCCGGATAGCAGGGGTCTTCCAGGGCAATCACACGGTTTTTTCGCCCGAACAGAGTAGCAAGACAGAAAATAGCGTTTTGAGCGCCCGATGTGATCAGGATTTCATCTTCTCCCGCATCCAGCCCACGATAAGTCAGCAGCCGTTGCTGAACCTGTTTGACCAGGTTTGCACTATCTGCTCCACCGGAATCGCCGCTCCAATCCGCAAGGCCTTTGGAATTCAGCGCAAGGCGCATGCATTCGCGCCACTCCTGAAGCGGGAAAAGCCGCGGATCCATCTGGTTGTAAATGAATGGATAGGGGTAGGTGTTCCAATCGTCCGGATGCTCAACTTTGCGCAATTCGGAAGGCATAAGATCTGAACCATCAATCGCAAGATCGAGCCTAAGCGGCGCGTGGACCTTAGCCCTTTTGTTCCCAGGCAGTTGCACCTGCTTTACGATGTCTGGATTGACGAAATAACCGCTTCGGTTTCTGGACAGAATAAGGCCTGAATCGATCAGTCGGACATAAGCGGCAAAGACCGTGTTTCTGGAGACACCAAGCTGTTTTGAAAGTGCCCGACAAGATGGCAAAGGCTCATTGTGCGCAATGTTGTTTTTTGAGATTGCATCGCTCAACATTTCGCAAACCTGATTGCGCAGGGACAGCTTTGAGTTTTCAGGGAGTCTCAGGAAATGTATCGCCGCCAAAACTCAATCCTTATCTCAGATGGTCCCTTTAGGTATGCCTCGTGTCTGAGAATTGTCTGCGATCACAGAAGCTGGCGCAAAAGACCAGCAGACTTCGACCCGAATTCAACCTAAAAAGACAGTCTTGCATCCAACGCAGAAAGCGGCGTTGCGGCTTTGAGGATCGCGCGGGCCTGGGCGCTGTCCTTATCCATCTGCGCTACCAGTGCATCGACTCCATCAAACTTGGCCTCTCCACGCAGAAACTCATGAAATGTAACCATAAGCATTTCACCATACAGATCATCTGAAAAATCGAACAGAAATGCTTCCAGAAGCGGAGCGCCATTGTCAAATTGCGGTCGGCGGCCATAGCTGGCGACGCCGTGATGGAGCGTTCCATCCTGTCTGCGCACACTAACGGCGTAAATGCCAAGCGCCAATTTGCAAGAGGACGGCAGAACCATATTGGCCGTCGGATACCCTAAATCCCGCCCACGTTTTTCACCGTGAATGACTTTGGATTGGACAAACCAGCGATAGCCCAACTCATTGTTGGCAGACTGTATGTCAGCATTTTCCAAATGGGTTCTGATTGCGCTGGAAGATACTGCCAGACCGTCCGGCAGTGTTACCTCTGGAACGACTGTCACACCAAATCCAGCATCCTGGCCGGCAGCAAACAGGAAAGCCGGACTGCCTTCACGCCCTTTGCCAAAATGAAAATCATAACCCACCACCACATGAGACGCTGACAGATATTTGATCAGAACATCATCCACAAATGTCTGGGCGCTGAGGCTTGCGAAGTCTTTGGAGAACGCCCAATTCACCACCCCCTTCAACCCACAGGCCTGTAACAAGGACGCTTTTTCCTGCATCGGGCTGAGGCGAAACACAGGTTCAGAAGGTTTAAAGACGCTTCTGGGGTGAGGCTCAAAGGTGAGTGCAAGCACCGGCAACGTGCCGGCAGCAAGATCCAGCGCGTGCTGTAAAATGACCCGATGACCTGCATGTAATCCATCGAAATTCCCAATGACCACAATCGCGCCACGCAATTGGGCGGGAAGTTCAGCGTCGCCATCCAACAGGACGAAATCGGTCTCAATGTCAGGCAGAGGCATAAGGGAGGTCCGGCGATATCGATTTTTCTAGCTTTACTTTGATCATACAAGGTGTCGCATGTCGTAAGCTGGGCGCACACTGCCGTGCGGGCTGCTCAACGTCAAGATGGCATCTGTCCCTGTGTGTGTTGTACCATTTTGCCACACCCATTGGAGGCAAGAAGAACAGCTATTTTAACCAAACTT
The DNA here is from genome assembly GCA_024743215.1 of Alphaproteobacteria bacterium. Classification (GTDB taxonomy): domain Bacteria; phylum Pseudomonadota; class Alphaproteobacteria; order Rhizobiales. Next base: position 19,105 of record JANSWZ010000013.1, on the reverse strand, counting down.
TCAAGATACCTATCTACGTTGAATTCAAATATCCGGCCAACTGAAGAGATGGAAAATGACGATTGACCTCACCATGCCTGTGCTCATCGTCGATGATTACACGACCATGGTCAGAATTATCCGGAATCTTCTCAAGCAACTTGGTTTTGATGACATCCACGATGCTTCCAACGGAGCAGACGCATATAAGCTGTTGGAAGAACGCCCATATGGCCTTGTTATTTCCGATTGGAATATGGTGCCGATGACCGGCTACGAATTGTTGCTAAAAGTTCGCGAAGACCCGCGATTTTCCCAAACACCCTTCATTATGATCACTGCCGAAGCCAAAACCGAACATGTCATTGCGGCCAAACGGGCTGGCGTTAACGACTACATTCTCAAACCTTTCAATGCGCAGACACTGAAAGGCAAAATTGAACATGTGTTCGGACAGGGCTTTTCAACGAAATCGAATAATAGAGCCGAAGATTTTGCGCAGCGTTAAGTGCCGGAACTGCGCGCGACTTACATAAAGTTAAGTGGCAGAGTGTCATACGCTCCTCTATGTAATTGTGTAATCGGGCCAGACATCCGTATCTGACGCCCGTATATCGACCGTACCTGGACACTGAATTCTGACAAGAGTGATTTTCATGAAACTTTGGCCGATTTCCCGACACCTTATTGTAGCAATTTTTGCTGCATCTTTTGCTTCAAGTTCCTTCGCTGAGACATTTAAAATTGCGCCTAATGCTGAATCCAGCATGTTGAAGAACGGCTTGCAGATCGTCGTCATTCCCGACAATCGCGCTCCGGTCGTCACGCATATGCTTTGGTACAAGGTCGGGTCCGCAGATGAGACGCCCGGCAAAAGTGGCATAGCCCATTTTCTGGAGCATCTGTTGTTCAAGGGCACGAAAGCCAACCCTGACGGGGCATTTTCCAAACGCATTGCGGAAATTGGCGGCCAGGAAAATGCGTTCACATCCAGCGATTATACAGGTTATTTTCAACGCGTAGCCCCAACACATCTGGCTGAGATGATGGCGTTGGAAGCAGATCGAATGCGCAACCTTGTTTTAACCGATGAAGTTGTTCTTCCTGAGTTGGAAGTGGTGCTTGAAGAAAGAAGCTCCCGAGTTGGAAACAATCCATCCTCACGGCTGGGTGAAGCAATTGATGCGTCATTCTACAAAAATCATCCCTATCGCTTCCCGGTAATTGGCTGGGAGCATGAGATAAAGCAATTGAACCGCGAGGATGCCTTTGCGTTTTACGAAAAACACTACGCGCCAGAAAATGCAATTCTGATTGTTGCAGGTGATGTGGTGCCACAAGAAGTGTTTGACCTTGCAAAAGCAACTTACGGCACGATTTTGCCCAATGGTGATGCATTGCCAAGGGTGCGCCCTACTGAACCTCCTATGGAGACCGCGCGCACCGTTACGCTTGCTAATGAGCAGGTCAAGCAGCCTTCTGTGCGCCGCTCATTTCTGACGCCATCCTACAGCACTGCTGAGGGGCCCGAGGCAGCTGCTTTGGCCTTGCTGACCGAGATTCTGGGAGGCGGGTCCACCAGCCGCCTATACAGGGAACTGGTTCTCAATGGCGGACCTGCAACAGCAGCAGGTAGTTGGTATCAGGGGCAGCAGCTCGATAGTGGCCTTGTCTCAGTCTATGCTGTGCCAAATGGTTCACAGAAGCTTGAAGACCTGATCGAAAAAGTTCAGGGCATTGTCGAAAACATCAAAACCGGTGGCGTCGAGCAGGATGAATTGGACAAAGCGCGCAATCGTATGATTTCCGACACCGTTTATGCGCAGGACAATCAGGCATCTCTGGCCCGGATTATCGGCGTTGGGCTGACCACAGGCCAGACCCTTGAAGAAATACAAAACTGGCCAGCATTGCTCCAGTCAGTAACGACAGATGATGTTCAAAACGCCGCAAGACAATATCTCGATGCTGACCGCTCTATCACCGGCTATCTGCTGTCGGCAGATGACAAAAACCCTTCCTGATTTCTGGATAATTGGATTTGACCATGTTCAAAAGACCCGTCGTCGTTAAAACGCTTCTGATCGGCGCCTTCACACTTCTGGCCGCCAGTTTTCTTGTCCGGCCCTCAATGGCAGTCGATGTTCAGGAAATTACAACCCCGAACGGCCTGGATTACTGGCTTGTTTCTGACAACACAGTCCCACTGATTACTGTCAGCTTCTCGTTGACAGGGGGATCAGTGCTGGATCCTTCCGGCAAGGAAGGGCTGGCAGAACTCCTGTCCGCGACGCTGGATGAAGGGGCTGCGGATATGGATAGCCAGACCTTTCAGGCGACATTGGATGAAACTGCGGTTCGTCTATCGTTCAGTTCGCGCGCAGAGCGATTCTCGGGCGTCATGCGCACGCTGTCCTCCAACAAGGATATTGCCTTCGAACTTCTGGGAAAAGCCATGTCACAACCCAGATTTGACAAGGAACCAGTAGAGCGAATGGTCTCGCGTATTCAGTCCCGCTTGCGCGGTGATCTGACGGATCCCCGCAGCATTGCATCTGAAACATGGTTTACCACGGCCTTCCCTGCGCATCCCTATGGCGCGCCCCGCTCGGGAACTATTGAATCTATTGGGCGTATTACACCCGATGATTTGCGGGCGCTTCACGGTCAGATTTTCAAGCAAAACGGACTCAAGCTGGCCGTTGTGGGCGATATCGATGCTGAAAGTGCCAGCGCCTTTATCGATGCAACCTTTGGCGCCCTGCCCGCAGGTGAAGCATTGTCGGAAATCGTGGGCCCTGCCCCGATTATGGAAGAGACAATTTTGGTGCCGCTCGACAAGCCGCAAACCACCATCCGGATGGGTGGCAACAGCATTTTGGTCGAAGATCCCGATTTCATTACGGCCTATGTGGTGAATCACATTCTGGGCGGCGGCAGTTTTACATCCCGGCTCTACAAAGAAGTGCGGGAAAAGCGTGGCCTTGCCTATTCGGTCTTCAGCTATCTCTCCAGCTTTGACGAACGCGGCTTTTTCTTTGTCGGCGTCGGCTCGCGAAGTGACCGGGCGGAAAAGGCACGCGAAGTGATTGTTGCCGAGTTGAAACGGATGGCAGAGACCGGACCGACAAAGACCGAAATGCGTGCTGCGAAAGAATATCTGAAAGGCGCCTATGCACTGCGCTTCGATACGTCTGACAAGATTGCCAATCAATTGGTTGGCTTGCAGATTCAAGGCAGAGATGCGGACTACATCAATCAGCGAAATGAGTTGATTGAATCTGTTTCACTGGAAGATGCCAAGCGTGTTGCCAAGCGTATCTTCTCAAGCCCACTGCTTACTGTTGTTGTTGGGCAGCCGCTTGTCACTCAGGTCTCTGAAGAGATTAAGGGCTGATTTGCCTAATGACTGCTGACTTCGTGGACCCTTCGAACAAGTCCGAGGGTCCACGACGGGGTAATCCTTCATTCACTCGAAAGATTGTCACGAAGCGCGCCTGGCGGGGCTGACTTCAAAGGCGTAGCCCATTGTGAATGCTGCGTTGAGCTCCAACGCTTCAGGCGTCACCGCCGCCTTGTCAGCGAGGCTGATGCCTATGTTGGCTTACCGGAGCCTGCCATCAGCAGACCAACGGGTCACGATTCCAGTTCTTGTAAATGAGATATCGGGCATTTTCGCGCCCCAGGGCGCCAAACCATTGTGGGCAGAACGGGCCCATCCAGATCACGTCTCCGCTTGTCACTGGGTACCAATCATCTTCCAAGCGGTATACTCCACCGCCGCTCAGCATCATCAAACCATGCTCCATGAAGTGGGTTTCCACATAGGGTAAAGTTGCGCCGGGTGCGAAATCCATCACATTGATTTCCATGTCAAAACCGGGATTGGAAGGAAGGAGCTTCTGGATATGCAGGCCGTCATCACCTTTCAGTTTGGTCCGCACGATATCTTTCATCGACGAGGTGAAAAATCCTGGCGCTGCCGCGCTTTGCGTCGGTGTGTAAGGTCGCTCGAGACAAAGCAATTCAGTTGATTTGGCAAGCTCGATCGAATGGTCGCAGTCCGATGGCAGAAATGCGAAATGACCGTCAGACAATTCGCTGTTTTGGTTATCAACATTCAAGCGGGCCGTCCCATTCTGCACCAGAAAAAAGCGAGTGCCCTTATGCGGTGGCGGAAGAATTCGGGTTTGCTTGAAAGCGGTTATCTTACTGAGCGAAAACGTTGCGCCCAAAGCGGGCGTTACAAATGACACGAAATCGGTCCCCGGCCAGTGGGGCAGATCAATGACTTCGTGGCTGTCCGGGCAAATCAATGCATGAAGACCTTTGACCTTTGATCTGGTTTCGCCAAGATTCGCTAGCATCCGGTTAATCTTTCTCAGACTGTTGACATGGGAGGGCGAGAAGTTCCGCCTGACTGCAGGCATGCCAGGCAGAACAAATGTCGTAGCAAGTTCTTGAAACTTACTCGCCAAAGAAGCGGGCCACGTTCGCCTTGGCACTTTCTACCTTCAGGAGGTCAACCAGAGCTTTGGCTTCGTCGCCGTGCGTTTCCGCAATATAAACGTCAAATGCGTTACCTGTAACTTCCCGCATCTGTTGGCGATCCTCTGCGGAAAGTGCGGTGATCGTCAATTCACCGGCCAAGCTGGCCAAGCCTCTTTCTGAGGCCTCGATGATCCGCGAAATACCACGGGCTGCATTTTCGCAAGACTGCGCTGCAGTGTGGATCAGGTCCTTTTGCGCGTCAGTCAGCCCCTCGTAAAACGCTTTATTGAATAGCATGGTGAAAGGTGAATACAGGTGATTTGTCAGCGTGACGTATTTTTGCACCTCGTCCAGATTTGCCGACACGATGATTGGAATCGGGTTCATTTGACCGTCGATCACACCCGTCTGCAAGCCCGAATAAACTTCGGAAAAAGACAGTGGATAGGCTTCCATCCCAAGAGAATTCATGATCGCCTGATGAGAAGGCAAGGTCATGGTACGCAGACGAATACCCGACATATCATCCAGTGTTGCAATTTCCTGTTTAGAATTCGAAATAACAAAAAGGCCACCGGTGTCAGGGTAGCCCAGCACCACGACTTCGTTGAGGTTTTCTTCGATATCCTTTTTCAGCGCATGGCCAAATGGACCATTGAAGACAGTGTCGGCTGAGCCATTGCTGGCAAAAGCAAAGGGCAGATTCAGAACATCAATACGAGGATAATAGGGCGCGAGTGCTCCGGTTGAAGCGTTGGTGACCTCGACCACTCCGTCACGAACCATTTGCACGGCCTCGGTGATGGTGCCCAGTTGGCCGCCGGGATAAATCTCGACCGCAAGTTCGCCATTACTTCCCGAATTCACTATGCCTTGAAAGACGGTAGCACAGGCATGATTTGGGTTGTCGTATATGTCCGCATTGGAATCATGGGCGAAGCGAATGACTTTGGTCTCTGCAAAAACCTGGGTCGTAATCAATGCAATGGCCGTGGCCGCAATCAGAACTTTCTTCATTATTTTTCCTATCTGTTGAGTTTGATCGTGTGACCTCATTTTCGACGCGTATTTCGTCGTATCGAATATGAGGGTTGTGCCGAAAGTCTCGGCTTCGTTTCAGGGTCACGTGTCGCTCGGAGAGAGGGCCGGTATGAGCACGTCACCCGGTTTGGTCTCGGTCTCGGACTGCTCATCAGACGAAACCAAGCAATCTAGGGATCAGCAATGCGAGACTTTCCCAATAGGCAAAGATGAAAAGTACTAAAACCTCTGCAATCAGAAACGGCCAGAGTTTGGCTGCAATAGCTTCAAGCCGCTCCCCCGTCACAGAAGACAATACAAAAAGGCAGGCTCCCACAGGCGGCGTCATGAGTGATATGTTCAGAGCCAGAATGAAGATGATGCCGGAATGGATTGGCTCCAGACCTATGTCGTTGGCCAGTGGCACGAGAACGGGCGCTAAAATTATCAGAATTGCCGTGATGTCCATGACCATGCCAATCACCAGCAGAATGAGAACAATCAGGAAGATGATGATCAGGCGATTATCCGAGACTGACAGAACCGCATCAGCAATTGCCTGCGGAATGCGCTCATAACTCAGCCACCAACCCAGCATTGATGCGAAAGCGATGATCGCGAAGATGACGCCAGTAGTCCGGGCTGTTGATAGCAACATCGCATAGAGCGCCTGCAGCGACAGATTGCGGTAAATCACAGCGCCAACAAACGCGGCGTAGGCCACCGCGAGCGAAGCCGCTTCGGTCGGCGTAACGATACCTCCCAGAATGCCACCCAGAATGATTACCGGCATGACGAGCGCAAAAGTCGCGTCCAATATCGCTTTACCCAACTGCTTCAGGCTTGTCCGCCGATCCGCCTGAGGTAGATTGTTACGTGATGCGCCGATAGCAATGATGGCCATACACACTGCGCAAATCATCAAGCCCGGTAATATGCCAGCAGCGAAGAGGCCACCGATTGAAACCCCCATCAAAGACCCATAAACGACCATCAAGCCAGAGGGAGGGATCGTAGGCCCGATGATTGAGCCAGCAGCCGTGACTGCCGCTGCATAATCTCTGCGATATCCGTTACGCACCATCTCAGGTACTAGTGTCTTGCCAAATGCCGCTGCATCTGCCGTTGCAGCACCGGTAAGACCGGAAAACAGCACTGAAGCCACCATATTGGCTTGCGCCAGCCCGCCACGAAAGTGCCCCACCAGGACGTGCGCCAGACGCATCAATTGTTTTGTGATGCCGATATGATTCATGATCTCGCCCGCCAAGATGAAGAAGGGCATTGCAAGAAACGGAAAGGAATCCATTCCTGAAAAAAGCTTGGAAACGCCTGTCAGCATGAATCGGGGATTATCAAGTTGAATCAAGCCTGCCAGGCCGGCAAGTCCGATGGCAAAGGCAATCGGCATTCCAAGCAGAAGCAGAGTGAAAAATACAGATGCTACTGCCATGGCTAAATCTCCGCCGCCTGTTCTTTGACAGGATACTTCCCAGCGTCACGGACCAGGCACAAAGCAAGCTGAATCGCCGCGAGCGCTGCGGCTGTCGGAACAGCGGAAAAGGCGGGTGCCATAGACATGCCAAAGATCATTGCGAAGCGGGAGGCGCCGCTGATGGCAAATTGCACACCATAGACGAAAGCCCATACAAACAGAGCCAGTGCAAGCAGATCACAAAGTACGAGAGAGCATCGCCGAAACGTCGGCGAAAAGCGATCAGTCAGGATTGTCAGCCCAATGTGTTCGCGTCGCGCAATACCGCAGGATATTGCAAGCAAGGCGACCCAGATCATCAGATAACGTGCCAATATCTCGGGCCAATTCAATTGCCATTTGAAAAAGTATCTGTCGAGCACTCCGATCCAAACGTCCAATACCAATGCCGCCATCAGGATGACGACGATTGTCTCAACCAGGCGGTTCAGCTTAGCGGATAAAAGACCTGCGTTTTGTCGCAACTTTGATCTCCTGGGACGATGGTCACAAACGGGTACAGCGGTCCTCAGCACGCAGGCTGATGAGCTACCAAAATCTGGCCGACCTTACCTGTTGGCTGGACACCACTTGCAATTGATTGCTTCGATATATTTTCTGACAAAACAGTGGTCTGAATTGGGTTACGGTTCGAGCGTCTTTTTGCGTGACCAGCGTTCTTAAAAAGAGTACGCTAAATTTTAGAATTGATATAATACTGAAATAAAAGGGAAATTTTATTTCTATGTTGCATTCCAGCCTGTTGAATCAGATTGATGAGGTGTCCCGACGCGGATCAATTCGCGCAGCGGCTGACGTTCTCAATGTCTCGGCATCTTCGATCAACCGCCGGATTATTCAGCTGGAAGAAGAGACTGGCACCCCGCTTTTCCACCGACATTCTGGAGGTATGCGCGTCACCGCTGCCGGAGAGGTCGTGATCGCTCACATCCGCCAAACACTTCGGGACTATGAACGAATGAAACAGCGGCTGCGCGAGTTGAGCGGCACCGACGGACCAAGGGTCAGAATTTCTGCCATGCATGGACTGGCGGCTGGAATTATTCCACTGATCCTGCGTGTTTTCTGTGCAGAAAACCCCGGCATCGCAATCACGGTCCGCAGCCAGACGGAAGCGGGTGTGGAGCATGATCTGGCAACGGGAGAATGCGATCTTGGCCTCGCCTATTCCTGGCCAAATGGAACCGGCATTTCTGCCAGTATGACGTTTCCGACCCGGCTTGGTGTTGTGGTCAGTCGCGACCATCCGTTGGTTGGGCGAAACTGCCTGCGGCTGCCCGAAATCGTAAACTGGCCAATCGCTCTTGCGGATGAATCGATTACCATCAACCATCTCATAGGCGAAGCCTTCACAATCGCAGGCTATCCCCTGCGCCCTGCCTTTCTTTCCAACTCAATTGAGCTTTTGAAGTCAATTTCCCGGTCTGGCGAAGCAATAACCTTTCTCAGCCGCATCGACGTCGAAGAAGACTTAAAGGATGGGCAATTGGTCTATATTCCGATCCACAGCCGCGATGTGGAAAGCCACGAACTTCGCCTCGGCCGTCGCAGGGATAGCACGCTGGATACGTCTGTGACACTTGCCGAAGAATGCATTTGCAAAACCATTTCGGGAATCGAAACGCCACTGTTAAACTGATTTATTCAGCGTCCAAGAATTGTGCATTAGCCATTCCTCACGCCGAGAAACTATCCTCTTCAGGAAGCGCGCCTGGCGGGGCTGACTTCAAAGGCGTAGCCCATTGCGAATGCTGCGTTGAGCTCCAACGCTTCGAGCACCATGGCTTCATCTTCCAGATCGCCAACAATCAGTTCCATACCGTAGCGGCCGGTCAACCCGGCCAAATCTGCTGGGTGGAGATCAAACGGCGTTTTTTCGCCCTTCTCAATAGCGGCCAACGCTGCAATGAGCGGCTTTGCAGAAATGCGAACATAGCGGAAGCCGAGTTCAGCAAGCATGCCATAATCGGCAGCCAGACCAACTCTGGCGTTTTTGTGCAGAGCATAGCTGTAACCCCAGCGCGCATAGCGGCGCAACCTGGCGCGCAAGGCTGTGCTTTCACTGTCCCGCGCATTGGCGGCCAGTTGACTGGTTATCGCCCTGTCAGGAAACTCAAGAATGATATTGTGTGCGTTGTCCCGCTGTGTTTCCAAAGCTTCCTCAAAAGCATCAGAAAATGGGTTGGGCAGCAGACTTTCCAGGTTCAACTGACAGATAACTGGCGCGGCCTGACCATCAGCCAGCTTGATGCTGGAGCCCTTACCCGCCTGGGACAGGGTCAAGAGATCAATACACGGCAGCAACCCGTTTTCGGCAGCAATCTTTCGCAACACAGCCTGATCGCGTTCTCCGGGAACCTGAACATTGACCTTGGCAAAGCCGGACCAGATTTGCCGACGTGGCATGCGAACCACCGGCTCATATTCGAAGGTGACAGCATTGCTGTTCAAAGCACGACGTAGCGCTGACAGTTTTGTTGCGTCAACGTTGCGATCTTCAATGGCATCGGCTGCAGACTGGTCAGGATCTGCAGCCGGCTTCACCACTTGCGGTTCAGCAGGTCGTTGGCTTGGCAAAGATGTCAGGAGCCGGCCATGATTTTGCAAGCGAATATCCACATCACCCATGGCCTCAACAATGTCTTTAATCAGGGCACTCAACTCGGCGATATCAGCACGCGCCTCGTAATCTTCCGCTTTCCCTAAATCCTCGGCCAGAAGATCAACGCGTTCCTCGCATACTTGCAGACGTGAATTCCAGGCTGACCAGCCCTTGCGAGCCGTCGCTACTTCTTCGGCAAGATTATCAATTTCTGATTCCAGCCGCATATGGTGCTTGCGCTGCATTGCCAATCCCTGCGTCAATGTGAATATCAGCAGTAGAAATCCGGCAATCAGAATGCTGGCGAGCAACGGCAAATCAAATATGGTTCGCGCCCCAACCGCAATAGCCATCGCGGTTGCGAGCATAAAACAGAATATGAGCGTAGCGATGATTCGATCCATATAGCGACAATAATGACAACGGAATTTTTTCCAAGTGGAGCGTGCCAGATTTTCGAAGTGATCTTGCAGGAAAGCTGCTGTTTGGAAAACAATCAGGCCAAAATCCAATCCAATTGCCGATCGGAAACGGTTTATTTACCCTGTTAGACGAAAATTGGGCTTCGACCTTTCAGCAGTGATGGACTGCAAGCGTCTCTGGTCTCTTGCACCAGTACTGCGGACAGCGACCATCAGTTCAGCGCAGGCCTGGAACATATTTGATGCAGCATACCGAGCACGAATTATCCCACTCGATCCTTCTCATTGAAGGGGATGAGGCCCAGCAATGCGCCATTGGCACGCTGATAAATGATTTCATTTCCAGACAATCAAATCCAGCCAAAAGCTTGGCGGCAAATCCTGCCAAAAGCTTGACGGCAATTTCAGTTGAAAACTCGGCAAATCAAACCATCATCCTTGATGTCGTGTGTAATCTTGAGGAAGCCCATCAACAGATTGCAGCCACCGGCCCCGCAATAATTCTGGCAGATATGGAAAGCGTTTGCGGCATTCAGGGTGTTGAAGCCCTCACCTCGGTTGCGCCGCATGCAAAGCTGATCAGCCTTTCTGGCCTTGGGGCGCTCTCATCGGCGATAGATGCGATGCGGGCAGGTGCCTGGGATTTTCTCATCAAGCCGGTTGGAAAATCAACGCTGCAAAAACGCATTGGTGAGGCTCTTGCCTCCTATCAGAAAGATCTGAAGCGACGTTTGAAAGCGAAACAGAAAAAAGTCGCCCTGCTGGAGAGCATTCATCCGGCTTCTTCTGCCACAAAGCCGGCGAAAACCGAGAAGACCAGTGAATTGGCCTTTGAGGGGTTTTGCGGGCGGTCTGCCGCCATGCTGGAACTCTATCAACAAATTGACCGTGTCGCTCCCTCTGCAGCACCTGTCTTCATCACAGGCGAAAGCGGAACCGGGAAGGATGTGTGTGCCGAGGCCCTTCATGCCAGGTCAGGACGCGGGGACAGACCCTTTGTGGCCCTGAATTGCAGCGCCATTCCAAAGGATTTGATGGAGAGCGAACTGTTCGGCCATTGCAAAGGTGCCTTCACGGGCGCTGTTGCCGATCATCCAGGTGCTGCCGAGCAGGCTGACGGGGGAACCCTATTCCTCGATGAAATCGGCGATATGGATATGGCGCTACAGGCAAAATTGTTGCGCTTCCTGCAAACCGGAACCGTACGCCGGATTGGCGATGTTCAAATGCGTTCAGTGAATGTCCGCATTATCTGCGCGACCCATCGTGATCCTTACAAAGCTGTCGCTGACAGACGGTTTCGGGAAGATCTGTTTTATCGCCTGCATGTTTTGCCAATCTTTGTTCCGCCTTTGCGCGTGCGCAAAGAAGATGTTCTCGTATTGGCCAATCGGTTTCTGGAATCCTATGTCAGAGAGGAAGGAAGAGCGTTCACGACTTTTTCCTCTCAATCAGAAGCCTGTCTGAAGCACTATCATTGGCCAGGAAATGTACGGGAATTGCAGAATGTGGTTCGCCACACGATTGTCATGAATGATGGTCAGGCTGTTGAAGCACATATGTTGCCCGATTCCATGCGATCCAGCTCTGTTGCTGCAGAAGCTTTGGATGCAGGCATAAAGAGCACAATTGCAGAAGCAGGTGTGAAGGACCCGTTTGAAGGCCGTTCCAAGGGGCATGATTGTCTGCCGTTCTGGCAACAGGAACAGTCAATTATCGAAGCGGCCGTCACGCGTTATGATGGCAATATTTCACGCGCAGCTGCAGCGTTGGAAATAAGTCCGTCCACCATATATCGAAAACGCCAATCCTGGTTGAGCCAGAGCGTTTAACGCTGTTTGTCTGATCATTTTGTTGCAGGCCTTGTTTCATGCGATAATAAGGCCTGCCGGATTGTGAGACACCTTCGGCGCTTTGTATTGGGTCCTGATCATGTATTGCCGCAATTTTCCCGCGCCGTTTTCAAAGGTTTTGCGAATTGCCTTTCTGATACTTTCCGTTGGGTCCGCTTCAACCGCAATGGCTGCAAGCCCTTCTGATTTGGCTCGGGAAGCCGAAGCCCTTGCACGTGAGGGGAACATGCCAGCTGCCATGGAGCGGATGCAACAAGCGGCAGACGCATTGTGGGACCTGCAGCAACTCAAGATCGTTGAAACCACATTGTTGATCGATGGTGAACCACAGCAAACCGCAATTCTGCGATCCGGTGAGGTTCTGTCGATCAGCACCTTGTTGACTGGATTCAGCTATAAGGGGAGCGAAGACTCTCTGGCCGTTGCATTTGCCGTTGATGTCGATATTCGTCATACCAGTGGCCGCGTGTTGGCCAGCATGCAGGATTTCGCCTCTGTTTCCCAAACAGTTTCCGGCCGAGTTGCCGAATTTTCGATAGAGATAAACCTGACAACACCTGCCCTGCTTGATGGAGATTATGAAGCCGCCTTTACCTTGCGCGATCTGGCATCAGGCCAGGCAGCGCAATTTGTGCAAGACTTCAGCATCGAAGGCATTCTTGGAACCCTGCCGCAGCAAGGCAATTAGGGTCTGAACTCATCATGACAAATTTTAAAATCGAAACCGCTGAAGATGGATCGGGCCGCGGGCTGGCAAGTCTCATTGCGTCGGTCTACAGCGAATATGAAAATTGCCCCTTTGTGGAGGACGAACTCAGAGAGCTTGATGCGGTCTCCACGCATTACCTGGGATTGGATGGCGAGATCTGGGTGGCTAACAGCGCAGACACATCAGGCAATGGCACTGTGATTGTCGGCTGCCTGGCGATTGTACCTACGCCCATACCAGGCGTTTTTGAGTTGTACAAAATGTATGTTGCGAAAGACGCGCGGGGGACAGGGTTAGCGCAGGAGCTGTACGCCGAAGCTTTGCAATGGGGCAGCGCACGCGGCCTGAAATCCCTGCGGCTTTGGACTGACACACGTTTTGCAAGCGGTCACAGATTTTACGAGAAACTGGGATTCGCCAAACAGCCGGTTGTACGGTATCTGGGAGATGCCGGGCAGACTTGGGAACACCTGTTTGTCTGCAACGCACCAACAGCTCCATCATAGGCACGCTTTGACCGATACTGCACTCGCCAAACATGATCTGGCTCCGCTGGCAGCGATGACTGTCGCATTGTTTGCGCTGTCTCTGCTGGATGCAGGTATCAAATCAGCGTCCTTCGATCTGCAAACGTGGCAAATCGTCGTCATGCGCTACGGTGTCGGTGTCGTCTTTGCATTTATTTTCCTGGTCTACCGGACGCCGCTGGCATCCCTTCCCACACGCCTGACGCGGCTTGCCTCGTGGCACCTGCTGTCCACCAGCTTTGTACGAGCTGTGTTTGTTGTTCTCACCGCCAGCTGTTTCTTTTTCGCCCTGTCTGAGCTTCCGCTGGCTCGCGCGGTGACGATTGTCTTCACGGCACCACTCTTCATGGTCTTGTTGTCCAGAGTGATCCTGGGTGAACCCATTTCCGCGTCCGCGCTGGCTGCCATCGCGCTCGGGTTCAGTGGTGTGCTGGTTATTTTTGGCGATGCATTTCTGGAACCACTTGGCGGTGCTTTGATCCCCATGCTCAGCGCATTGCTGGCAAGTCTGTTCTATGCGCTGTCAATTGTACTGTCGCGCAAGCACACCGCCCATACTGCGCCGGAAGAAATGGTCATGCTGCAATCTGGCTTCGCCCTTCTATTGGCCCTGCCATTTGGTCTGTTGCCCCTGCCCCAAACCGAGTGGGTCGCTGTTGATGGGCGCCTGTCCCTGCTCTTTATTGCAATCGGGCTTTTGGGAACAGCCGGCCATCTGATGATAGTCTGGGCATTGAAGCGCGAGACGGCCTCCCGATTGGGCCCGATAGAATATACCGCTCTGATATGGGCCGTTGTGTTCGGATTTCTGTTTTTTGGAGAAGTCCCGGAAAGTCGCACATTGTTCGGAGCCGCACTTGTTGTCCTGGCCTGCCTTGTCGCTGGACGAAAGAAACTTCCGCATCCAACCTAAAGACGCGTGTCTTCCATCTTCGTTTTTTTTGAAACAACAGAATGAATTCGACATTTATTCGGAACCCAATTCGCATTCTGCTGTTGACACAGGCCGCTGCAATCATTATCTGCCTGCAGTCGGTTAGCACTCTCTTGTAGGGAGTGCTAACATAGTTTTAGTTTAACGTTTCGCATCCAATTGGGATGCCTAGCAGAAGGAAAAGAAGACGATGAAATTCCGTCCTCTCCACGACCGTGTGGTAGTTCGCCGCGTAGAGTCCGAGGAAAAGACCGCCGGTGGTATCATTATTCCAGATACCGCTAAGGAAAAGCCACAAGAAGGCGAAATCGTTGCAGTGGGCGCAGGCGCACGTGATGAAACCGGCAAGGTTCAACCTTTGGACGTCAAAGCTGGCGACCGTGTTCTTTTCGGCAAATGGTCCGGCACCGAAGTCAAGCTTGACGGCGAAGACCTGCTGATCATGAAAGAATCCGACATTATGGGCGTAGTTGGCTAAGCCAGTTCTGCCCTTAATCACATTTTAGATTTTCACGACTTGAGAGAAGGATCTCAAAATCATGGCTGCTAAAGAAGTAAAATTCGGCAGCGACGCGCGCGACAAGATGCTGCGCGGCGTCGACATTCTTGCCAATGCTGTAAAAGTAACACTGGGCCCAAAAGGCCGTAACGTTGTTCTCGACAAATCCTTTGGCGCACCGCGCATCACCAAAGATGGTGTATCCGTTGCCAAGGAAATCGAACTGGAAGACAAGTTCGAAAACATGGGCGCACAGATGGTGCGTGAAGTTGCCTCCAAAACCAACGACGTTGCTGGTGACGGAACAACAACTGCCACCGTACTGGCTCAATCCATTGTCAAGGAAGGCGCGAAATACGTTGCCGCCGGCATGAACCCAATGGATCTGAAGCGCGGCATCGAAATGGCTGTTCAGACAGCTGTTGCCGACCTTGAAGCCCGTTCAAAAACCATCAGCACTTCTGAAGAAGTTGCTCAGGTTGGTACAATCTCCGCCAATGGCGACAAGATTGTCGGCGAAAAGATTGCCGAAGCCATGCAGACTGTTGGCAATGAAGGCGTCATTACGGTTGAAGAGTCCAAAGCTCTTGAGTTCGAACTTGAAACCGTTGAAGGCATGCAGTTTGACCGCGGTTACCTGTCTCCTTACTTCGTGACCAACTCCGAAAAGATGATCACAGAGCTGGAAGACCCGTATATTCTTCTGCATGAGAAAAAACTTTCTAACCTGCAGGCGATGCTCCCAATTCTGGAGAAAGTTGTTCAGTCCGGTCGTCCTTTGATGATCATTGCTGAAGACGTTGAAGGCGAAGCGCTGGCGACCCTCGTGGTCAACAAGCTGCGCGGCGGCCTGAAAGTCGCGGCTGTTAAAGCACCTGGCTTTGGCGACCGTCGTAAAGCCATGTTGGAAGACATTGCCATCCTGACCGGTGGTGAAGTGATTTCCGAAGATCTCGGCATCAAGCTGGAAAACATCGAAATGGAAATGCTCGGCACAGCCAAGCGCGTTTCCATCACCAAAGAGAACACAACTGTTGTCGATGGTGCCGGTGAAAAAGAAGGCATTGAAGCACGCGTTGCACAGATCAAGGCTCAGATCGAAGAAACGACATCTGATTATGATCGTGAAAAACTGCAGGAGCGTCTTGCTAAACTGGCTGGCGGCGTTGCCGTTATCCGCGTTGGCGGTGCAACTGAAGTTGAAGTGAAAGAGCGTAAAGATCGTGTCGACGATGCTCTGAATGCTACACGCGCTGCTGTTGAAGAAGGCATCGTACCAGGTGGTGGCGCCGCGCTGCTGCGTGCAACTGTTGCTGTTGGTGAACTGTCTTCCGAAAACCCTGACATTCAGGCTGGTATCAAGATCGTTCTGCGCGCATTGCAGTCTCCGATCCGCCAGATTGCTGAAAACTCCGGTGTTGAAGGTTCTGTCGTTGTCAACAAAGTTCTGGAAGGCAAAGATCCATTTGGTTTCGATGCTCAGAGCGAAGCATATGTTGATCTGATTGCAGCTGGCATCATCGATCCTACCAAAGTGGTTCGTACGGCCCTTCAGGACGCAGCATCTGTTGCAGGCCTGCTGGTCACGACAGAAGCCATGGTTGCCGACAAGCCTTCATCAGAAGGCGCTGGTGGCGCTCCAGGCGGCATGCCAGGTGGCATGGGCGGCATGGGCGGCATGGACTTCTAAAGTCCACGACCCAGACAGATTTGAAAAAGGCGGCCAATTGGCCGCCTTTTTTGTTACACAGGCACAAACGGTCAACATCCGGGACAATTCCATCCATGCCTGCATTGAAGCGATATACTTCCCCTGGATTCAATTGGGCAAAACGAAACGTCTTGCCTTCTCAAGGCGCGCAAATTGAATTGCTTCCAGTTTTTACAGAAGGGCGTTGAAGGCCTAGACCTCAACACCTTTCATGCCCTCCTCAGTGTACCGCTCACCGACAACCAACTCTGGCGTACCGGCAGCATCGAGACCCTCAATCTCGTCCAGGGTCAAAATTATCTCGGCTGCAGCTGTGTTTTCCTCAAGATATTTCAGGCGCTTGGTCCCGGGAATTGGGACAATATCCTCGCCCTTTGAAAGCAACCATGCCAGTGCGATCTGGGCAGCTGTCGCGCCTTTTTGTTTGGCAATGGAATGAAGCGTGTCAACGATCGGGCGGTTGGCCTCCATATTCTCTTCCTGAAAGCGTGGCAGGTTCACCCGAAAATCGCCCTCCGCAAAATCCGTATTCGCTGCGAGGGTTCCAGTGAGGTAACCGCGTCCCAATGGCGAATAAGGCACGAAGCCAACACCCAGTTCGCGGCATGTTGGCAGAATCTCTTCCTCCACATGGCGGGTCCACAATGAATATTCCGTCTGAATTGCCGCAACGGGGTGTATGGCATGGGCGCGTCTGAGAGTATCTGCACTTACTTCACATAGACCAATGTGGCCCACCTTCCCTTCTTTTACCAGACGCGACAGGCTTTCCATCGTGTCTTCGATCGGGTGATCCGGGTTAAGCCGATGCACATAATACAAATCAATATGCTCAATCCCCAGCCGGGAAAGTGAGGCTTCGCAGGCTTGCTTTATATAGGCATCGCTGTTGTCGATCCGGCGTTCATAAGCACCAGGCTCGCGCACGATTCCAAATTTGGAGGCAATCACCATCGGTGCCTGACTTTCGCGCAGAAACCGGCCGACAAGCTCTTCATTGTGACCAATGCCATAGGTATCTGCGGTATCAAGAAAATTGAGACCCAGATCGCAAGCACGGTGCAGAACCTTGAGGGACTCGGTATCTTCACGCGGGCCGTAAAACTCACTCATCCCCATACATCCAAGCCCGAGGGCAGAAACCGAGAGGCCTGACGATAATTGTCTGTGTTTCATAGTATCTCCTGTGACGTTCGACACAAAAGTTAGGCTTCCGTAATTGGAAAATAAATGTCAGAAATTGGAAGAGTTTATTCCAAAAACGGAAAACCCTGATGAGCACGCCCAATTGGGACGATACGCGTATATTTCTGGCCATAGCCCGTACGGGTGCAGTTTCCATAGCGGCGCGGGAGCTTGGCTTAGGCGTGGCCACAGTCTCGCGGCGGATTGCACGGCTTGAAGCGGCTCTTGATCTGCCGTTGTTCTCACGGCATCAAACCGGCTATCGGCTAACCCATGAAGGCGAGATGCTGCTGCCAAAGGCAGTGGCTTTGGAAGATACAATGCGCGGCCTTTTGGTTGAAGCGCAGGACAGCACTGGTGCCGTGGGGCAGGTCCGCGTTGCGACGGCAGAGAATCTGGCCAATCCGATCATCATCCCTGCACTGTGCGCGTTGCTGCGCCGTCACCCAGCTTTGTCGGTTGATGTGATCACGGATGTCGCCACCGTTAATCTGGACCACCGCGAAGCCGATATCGCAATCCGAATGGTTCGGCCTGACAGGGGCAATGTCACCATAAGGCGTGTCGGCACATTGGGCATGGGATTATATGCATCTGCTGGCTATCTGGAAGAACGCCCATATGTTGCAAAAGGTGATACACGATCAAACCGTTATATTGGCTGGAGTGAGAAGCAGGCACATATTTCAGCGGCTCAATGGATAGCCCAAACTCTGAAGGGAGATATGGCCGCTATCTCCACGACAACATTGTCAGCCCAACTCAGCGCTGCAATGTCGGGCCTTGGCCTGGCGGTTCTGCCACATTTCCTCGCCTTGGAAGCAGGTCTTGTTGTTGTGAAAGCGGAACTGGGTATCAATCAGCCGATCTGGTTTGCCATGCATTCTGATCTTACTGGCTCACACAGAGTCAGGATTGTTGCAGATCACCTGCTTGCGATCATGACCGAAAATGCGGACCGACTATCTGGCAAGGCTTTCAGTTGAACTTGATCGATTCCTGATCGTTTGAATTAAAGTAAAACAGCGATTTTCATCACGACGCGGTATCATTCACCGCCCTTTCAAGCTGAATTCCTCATATTTTTCAAACACAGCTTTGTCACATCGATACACAGGGTTGTGAGGTGTCTCAGTATTTCTGTGAGGTTGATTTTGACGATCCGCAGAGTTCTGCGGTTTGGCTCTGCCCACCTCACGCGTCCGTGAATGTTCAGGTTTTGCGAACGAATTGTTGCCGTTTAAATCTCAGAACTTCTCGCCTAAATCCAACTCATCGAGAGGCCAACACCGCTCGCAACAAACAAAAATAAACCGAATATCGAAAATCAATAAAAAGGAAAAACAACATGACTTTTCGTAAAATCGCAGCACCAATCCTGATCCTCGGCTCCATCGCACTGGGCGCATCTGCAGCTTCTGCAAATGTTTACAACCCAGCCAATGACAGCTCACCGGATGCCATGACCCCAGGTTACACTGGTCTGGCCAAAGATCTGTCCGGCAAATAAGCCAGACACACCCACCGGACGCCGATTGTCTCTCTGTTCTCCTCCCTGACAGATGAGATGACCGGCCACCGGAACACAAAACAAACGTCAGATAAGAACAAGGAATAATAAAATGACATTTCGTAAAATCGCAGCTCCAATCCTGATCCTCGGCTCCATCGCACTGGG
>JANSWZ010000005.1 GCA_024743215.1 Alphaproteobacteria bacterium | reverse complement strand
TTGTTGCCGTTTAAATCTCAGAACTTCTCGCCTAAATCCAACTCATCGAGAGGCCAACACCACTCGCAACAAACAAAAATAAACCGAATATCGAAAATCAATAAAAAGGAAAAACAACATGACTTTTCGTAAAATCGCAGCACCAATCCTGATCCTCGGCTCCATCGCTCTGGGCGCATCTGCAGCTTCTGCAAATGTTTACAACCCAGCCAATGACAGCTCACCCGATGCCATGACCCCAGGTTACACAGGTTTGACCAAAGATCTGTCCGGCAAATAAGCCAGACACGCCCACCGGACGCCGATTGTCTCTCTGGTCTCCTCCCTGACAGATGAGATGACCGGCCACCGGAACAAAAAACAAACGTCAGATAAGAACAAGGAATAATAAAATGACATTTCGTAAAATCGCAGCTCCAATCCTGATCCTCGGCTCCATCGCACTGGGTGCAACTGCCGCCAATGCAGGCGTCTATAACCCTGCCAATGACAGCTCACCCGATGCCATGACCCCAGGTTACACTGGTCTGGCCAAAGATCTGTCCGGCAAATAATAGCCGGAAGAACGCAACAGATACGCTTTGTTGCGGCAAAGATCCCGTCGCCTGACGCGCCCCCTAAGCAGGGCGGCGGGATCTGAGCTTAACGCTCACCAACACCACCGACCTTACGGCCGCCAATAACAATAATAATATGGCCAATGGTTGGGTGATGAGAGCCATAAAGCTCCACCTTCAAAGCCTACCGATACCCATCGGCGGGCTTTCTTCTTTTGGGGCAAGGCTTCAGTATAAAAGCCGCACGAGCGCCAGCGTAATGATTGGAAAGCTCAGCAAAATTCCAACCCGCACGATATCCGTCAGTACGAAGGGCAAAACGCCGCGATAGGTCACAGACATCGGCGTTCCCTTATCCATGGAATTGATGACAAACAGATTCATGCCCACGGGCGGTGTGATCAATCCGACCTCCACCACAATCAGCACCAGAATACCGAACCAAAGTGCAAATTCCTCGGTGGTCATGCCGAAATCCAGACCAGACACAATCGGGAAGAAAATCGGAACCGTCAGCAGGATCATCGACAGGGAATCCATCACGCAGCCAAACAACAGATATAGCACCAATATGCTGAGCAGAATGGCCCAGGCATTGATGTCCTGTTCCAGCACATAATTTGCCAGTTCCTGCGGCACCTGAGACAGGGCCAGAAACCCGTTAAACACGGCTGCACCCAGAATGATAAAGAACACCATGCCGGTTGCAGAGGCCGTCGCCAGAATGGCTCCCTTGAGTGTCTTGAAGCTCAACCCGCCGTTAAAGAACGCAATCAAACCCGTGCCAAATGCACCGACGGCTGCGGCCTCTGTCGGCGTGAAGACGCCCAGATAAATGCCACCGACCACAGCCAGAAACACCAGCAGGGCCGGCCAGACAGGCACAAGCGCCTTGAAACGGGCGCCATAGGCCATCCGGTCCCGCACACCACCGGATTTCGGATCAACGCGCACATAAATTGCAATGGCAATCATATAGCTCAGCGCAGCCAGAATGCCGGGGATGAAGGCTGCGACAAAAAGCTTGGCAATGTTCTGCTCGGTCAAAATGGCATAGATCACCAAAATAACAGAAGGGGGAATGAGAATGCCCAGCGTGCCACCGGCAGCCAGAGCTCCGGTCGACAGCGCAGGCGAATAGCCATAGCGTTTCAGTTCAGGCAACGCGACCTGCCCCATTGTGGCAGCCGTTGCCAGCGATGAGCCACAAATGGCGCCAAACCCGGCACAAGCACCAATCGCAGCCATGGCCACACCGCCCTTGCGATGCCCAAGCCAGGCTTCTGCGGCCTTGAACAGGGCCGTAGACAGCCCGCCCAGCGTTGCAAATTGTCCCATCAGCAAAAACAGCGGAATGATGGACAGGGAATAGCTGGAAAACGTGCCATAGGTCTGGTTCTTCAGCTGGGCAAATGCCATCAGCGTGGTGCCGTTGATGGCATAGCTGCCACCCAGCCCCACCAGCAGCATGGACAGGCCAATGGGCACACGCAAAAATATGAGGCCCAGCAGCACCGGAAATGACCACAATCCAATTTCAAAACTGCTCACGCCGGTGCCTCCGAACGCACCATCTGCCTGAGACTGCGCAACAGACAAAATCCTGCAATGAGCACAAAGACCAGTGCACCCGCCAGCGATGCGGCATAGGCCCACCACAGCGGAAACTGAAGAATGAAAGTGGTCTCTCCATAGCGGGTTTTGTCCAGCGTACCCAGATAGTGCTGCCGGAACAGAAGCACGGCCACACCAAACATCAGCAATTCAATCGTCACATCCAGCACCTGGTTGATGCGCGTTGGCAGAAACTGGGTCAGTATTTCCACACTGGCATGCCCGCGATTAAGCTGACACCAGGGCAAAAAGGTAAATATGGCAAAAGCCACACCGGCTTCCACCAACTCAAAATCACCCGGAACGGGGCCAAGTCCAAAAGGAATCAGGGCGCGTCCGCTGACGCTGGCCACGGTCAGAAAAGTCAGCAGAATGAGCACAAGACCACCCAACAGGGCAAAGACGAAACTCAGAGTGTGAGCTGCACGGTTCACAGCAGAATACATAGTCAGGTCACTTCTGCTAGAGCGGGATCAATTATCGGCGGTCTGGCATTCAACGCGTCAATACTGAGACCTGTGAGGGCTTTGTAATGCGCCGCGTGATCTTGCAACTCCGCATTGGATATAACAAGCTCGGGCTTTACATTCTTACCCTCACTGCGCTGCTCAACCAACTCCATGATCTGGTCCGGGCCATTGCCACGATTGGCAAGCACGATGGCATTGGTGGCCGCCCGCCGCGCCCCTTCATAGGCAACCAGCGCATCTTCACACGCCCCACGCTGTTTCAGCATTAACCCAAGAACCCGAGCATCAATAATGGCTTGCGATGCACCATTGGAGCCGATCGGATACATGGCATGGGCCGCATCCCCCATCAATGTTGCCCGGCCAAAGGTCCATGTCGGCAGCGGATCACGGTCGACCATGGGATATTCCAGTATTTCCTGAGCGCCACGGATCAAGGCCGGAGCATCAAGCCAGTCAAATGCCCAGCTCTCAAAATCCGGTAGGAAATCGGCCGGATTGCCAGCCCGGTTCCAATCCTCCTTGCGCCAGGCCTGATCCGGCGCAAATTTCAACTCGGCGATCCAGTTGATCAGCGCCATTCCGGTTGCCGGATCAGCTTTGCTGATAGGATAGGTGACAAATTTCTGATGTTCATGACCAGCCATGGCCATTGTCGCGCCATCCAGAAATGGTCCCGCGATGCTGGTGCCGCGCCACAGCACGGCACCGCCCCAGATTGGCGGGCCTTCGCCGGGATAGAATTGACTACGCAAAGCAGAATGAATGCCCTCAGCGCCAATCAGGACGCTGCCACGCTCCTGCCATTGCGCTCCGTCTGCCGATCGAAAATGGGCCGTCACACCCTCCTCTTCCTGATCGCATCCTGTCAAACTGGCATCGGTGATGATGGCCTTGGTCCCCACTCGCTCCAGCACGGTATCGAAAAGCAAACGCTGCAAATGGCCGCGATGAATGGAGTATTGTGGCCAATGATTGCCGGCCGCCATGCCGCGTGGTTCAGCCCAGATCAGCTGCCCGTATTTGGTGAAATAGGCCACCTGCGACGTGCGCAGGCCAAGCGCATCCAGGTCTGGCTCAAGGCCAAGATCAAACAGCTCGCGCACGCAATTGGGTTGCAGATTGATGCCAACACCCAGCGCCTGGATGGATTGGCTGCGTTCAAACACGCGAATTGGTAGCCCAAGCTGATGGCAAGTCAGGGCAAGCGACAGGCCAGCAATTCCAGCACCGGCAATCAGAATTGTCATAGCAGGGCCATTAAAGCAGGGCGGGTGTCAATGCACCCGCCCTGGCAAAAGAGTGACTACATGGAATTCTTATCAATAAGTCCCTTGGCCTTGTCCAACAGAGCCTGACCATCAATGCCTTTTTCATCCATTTCGGAAATCCAACGCGCAACAACAGCTTCCGCGGCTGTATGCCAGCCTGTCAGCGCATCGCCTTCAATCACAACAATCGCATTATCCGAGGCTTCTGCAATTTCACGACCAGGTGCATCATATTCCTGCATGAGACGGCCAGCCATCGCTGAAAATTCCAGACCCGTATTCTCATCAAGAATGGCCTTCAGATCATCCGGCAGGGCCTCATAACGCTGCTTGTTCATGGCCAGAACGAATGTGGCTGTGTAAAGCGCATGATCGCCGCCAAACTCCGTGTGCGTATCAACAAGTTCAGCGATTTTGAGCGCAGGCGCCACTTCCCAGGGAATCACCGCACCGTCAATCACACCCTTGGACAGCGCTTCAGGAATGGCTGGAACCGGCATACCGACTGGCGTTGCTCCAGCCTCTTTCAGCATATCGTTGATAACCCGTGTCGGGCCGCGCAGTTTCTTGCCGCTCATATCAGCCAGGTTGCGTACACCATCGCCCTTGGAATGAATAACGCCAGGACCATGGACCCAGGCACCCAGGATTTTGAAATCCTTGAAATCTGCGTCTTTCATCTCGTCATCAAATAGCTGCCAATAGGCACGCGAGGCAGCTTCCGCATTCGTCATCATAAACGGCAGTTCAAAAACCTCTGCGCGCGGAAAGCGCCCTGGCGAATAACCCGGCAGGGTCCAGACAATATCCACAACACCATCTCGCGCCTGATCGATCAGTTGGGGCGGTGTGCCACCCAGCGCCATTGCGGAAAATATGTCAATTTTGATACGCCCCTCAGAGGCCTTCTCCACACGCTCGGCCCATGGAAACAGAATCTGCTTCGGCACATTCGCCTGCGGTGGCAAAAACTGATGCATCCGCAATGTTACATCCTGCGCAAAACTGGCAGATGAAACGACGCCAAGGCCGGCAACAGCCATGGCCGCGGCCCCCAGAGAGTTAATCAAAAATCGGCGGTTCAACATTAAATGTCCTCCTCAGTATTATCTGACTTTAAGGCAGTTGGACCATCTCCAATCCACCCATTATTTTCACATCCCAATTCCGGCAATCCAGTTTCAGAAATCTGATTCGCATATTCAGGACAATGCGTCTCAAGACATTGATACAACGTAACATGGCAGCAGTTTATGTAACTATCCAGCGCTTTGTAGTTCGCCCGGCATTTACAGCTTACGGGCAAAAACGCATGAAGACAAAACCTCTTGGATTCTGGGTCACAATGGCAATCCCCCGCCTTCCTTGATAGTCTCCAGCACAATCGCCGTTTTGACATTTTGCACGCTCTCATGCGGCAGCAGATACTCATTCACGAAGATTGACAGGCCTTTAAGATCCTTGGTGATGACTTTCAGCATGTAATCCATCTCGCCGGTCAGCGCATAGGCATCCATAACTTCCGGCAATTCACCGATCAATTTGGCAAACTGCCTGGCATTGTCGCGGTTGTGGGTTGATAGCGTAACAGAAATCAGATTGACCAGACCAAAGCCCAACCGTTCCCGGTCAAGCCCTGCATGATAAGACCTGATCCAGCCCCCCTCCTCCAGCCGCACCCGTCGGCGCGCGCATTGAGAAGCCGACAGATTCACCGTATCCGACAAGTCGGCATTGGACAGACGCCCATCATCCTGCAGCGCTGACAGTATTTTCCTGTCATATTCATCGATGCTTGATTCCTGCATATTTCCCCAAAATCCGCGTTGATTAAGCCACATACTAACCAATAGTGGCGCACATTGCGACATTTACGCGCAAGAAATGCGCTATTATTGGCGTCACAAACAGGAGAAAATTTATGGGACCCTTTCCGCACGATGTTGTTGCCGAAATCAGCGCAGACAATCCCGCAGGAACCGACGGTTTTGAATTCGTCGAATTCGCGCATGAAGATCCAACCATTCTGGAAGATCTGTTTGCGAAAATGGGCTACGCCAAAGTGGCGTGCCACAGAACAAAAGCAATCAGTCTGTGGCGACAGGGCGACATCAACTACCTGATCAATGGCGAACCGGGTTCATTCGCACAGGGCTTTGTTGAAAAGCATGGTCCCTGCGCGCCATCCATGGCGTGGCGTGTGGTCGATGCAGCCCATGCCTTGCAGCACGCTCTGGCCAACGGTGCAGAAGAATACACCGGCAATGGCAAGGTACTGAACGCACCGGCCATCATCGGCATTGGTGGATCGCTCTTATACTTCATCGAAGCCTATGGTGAAAACGGATCAGCCTATGATGCCGAGTTTGAATGGCTGGGCGCACGTGATCCAAAACCGGAAGGGGTTGGATTTTACTATCTCGACCACCTGACTCACAATGTGTTCCGCGGTAACATGGACACCTGGTGGGATTTCTATCGAACCCTGTTCAACTTCAAACAAATCCATTTCTTTGACATTGAGGGAAAACTGACCGGCCTTGTCTCCAGGGCCATCACATCTCCTTGCGGCAAAATCCGCATTCCGTTGAATGAATCCACCGATGACAAAAGCCAGATTGAGGAATATCTCAAGAAATACAATGGCGAGGGCATACAGCACATCGCCGTTGGTACGGAACGCATTTACGACGCCACTGACGCGCTCTCCGCCAAGGGGCTGCGGTTCATGCCGAAACCACCGGATACCTATTACGATCAATCCATTGAACGGGTGCATGATCACACAGAACCGCTGGATCGCATGAGCCAACATGGCATTTTGATTGACGGAGAGGGTGTGGTCGACGGCGGAACCACCAAAATCCTACTTCAAATATTTTCAAAAACAGTGATCGGACCGATTTTTTTCGAGTTTATTCAGCGCAAGGGCGATGAAGGTTTCGGTGAAGGCAATTTTCGAGCTTTGTTTGAGTCAATCGAAAAAGATCAGATCCGGCGCGGAGTCCTGACATAAAAACAATAACTTGCCATTTCTGGCACGGGGACTGCGGCAAAAAAGCATATATATTTAAAGTTGAAAACCGCTCGAAAATGGCGGAAACCTTGTCTTTTTGAGGCATTTATGCCAATCATTAACACCTGTTAATATCTTTTCGGGTGGGGAATTCATGAAAGCTACAATTTTTCGAGCTGTCATTGGCATGGGAATTGCCTCTGTCAGCCTAATGGGTGTTTCTGGCACAGCGGCTTATGCTCAGGCAGTCTCTCAGGCGGAATTAAATGAATTTGCCGACCTCAGCTTCAAGAGCGATAAAACGGCCGGGGAACGACTCAGGTATGATATTCTGCGGGCCAGAATAAAGGCGAACCCCCCGATAGAAGCGCTTGAAAGTGAAGATGAAGTAGACATTGCTTCAACTCAGTCACTGAAACTGCCTTACTTGGAAATCGCGCCGGATTTCGGCATTACGCGCCTGAGCGCCGGCATCAGATACAAAGATTCATATGCACCATATGCAGGTCAGTCGGACAAAGCTGATGCCAGCGGAACAGCCGCGCGTGTGGGTATCGATGTGCGATACAATGTTCCGATTAATGACAATCTGGAAGTTTTTGTCGGTGGGTGGAGCTTCGCGAATTTCGGCGGCAATGCCGGGCTACACAACGAGGAAGAGGACGAGTTGGTCATCAACGCTCACTATGGCGTTCTGGGATACAGCGTGAACAACTACTTCACGGCCTATACAGGTGTCTCAGTTCCGATAGGCGAGCACTTTTGTGACTGCTTTGGTCCAACACAAATCTCGCTTAACGGCTATGTCGGTGCACGCGTCGGAACGATTGATTTGGATTTGGAGTACGTCGCTGGCGGCAATACTGACAGAGTTGATGAAACAAAGACTTATCTGTCACCTCTCGTGGGCGCAGAGATCAAACTGCGATCGGGCAGATTGTTTGGCAGCGGGTTCAGTCTTGGCGCAGCCCTCGGCTATCAATATCAGGCTGGGACAGAGGCAACCATCAAAGGGGAAGCGTCTGGTGAAACAGGAACGTTCGACTTCGACATTGATAGCCAGCAGCACATCTATGGAAGTCTGAGACTCATCAGATCGTTCTGATCTCAAACAATACACATTCTAATAAAAAACCCGGCTGATACAGCCGGGTTTTTTTATTAGGCAAACTGCCCGTGGCAATGTTTGTATTTCTTTCCAGAACCACAAGGGCAGGCTTCATTACGCCCTACTTTGCCCCAACTGGTGGGATCATCCGGATCGCTCGTTGCATCACCCACTGTGTCCTCACCAGTGACAGGATCAGGCCGGGATTCAAACATCTCGCTCTCATCCGGATCTTCCGGCATTTGTGGCATTTCGCGGGACAATTCAATATGCGCCAGTTGCATGGTCACCGACTCGCGCAAACTCAGCAGCAGAGTCTCAAACAGCTCAAAGCTCTCCGCCTTGTATTCATTCAGCGGATCGCGTTGACCATAGCCACGGAAACCAACGACCTGACGCAGATGATCAAGATGTACGAGGTGTTCCCGCCACAAATGATCCAGTGTCTGCAGCAGAACCGCCTTTTCAACCTGACGCATGATCTCAGGTGAAAAACGTGCAGCCTTGGCAGCAAAAAACTCGTCCGCCTTGCGCATCAGGCGCTCACGGATTTCCTCATCGGCAATGCCGTCCTCATCCACCCATTCCAGAATAGGCAAGTCCAGATTCAGCTTGGTTTTGACGTCTTCCTGAAGACCAGCACCGTCCCATTGCTCAGCATAGGCCTTTTCGGGGATATGCTTCGCAACCATGGCCTCGACCATATCGTGGCGCATGTCGGCGGCTGCCTCAGACAGATCCTCATCGCGCATGAGTTCCATACGCTGCTCGAAAATCACGCGGCGCTGATCATTCATCACATCATCAAATTTCAAAATATTCTTACGAATATCGAAGTTCCGCGCCTCAACCTTTTGCTGCGCCTTTTCCAGCGCGCGGTTGATCCATGGGTGAACAATGCTTTCATCTTCTTTCAGGCCAAGCTTCTGCAGCATACCATCCATACGATCAGAGCCAAAGATGCGCATCAGATCATCTTGCAGCGACAGGAAGAACTTTGAACGGCCAGGATCACCCTGACGGCCCGCACGACCACGCAACTGATTATCGATGCGGCGGCTTTCATGGCGCTCGGTGCCGATGACGTAAAGACCGCCCGCAGCCAGCGCGCCCTGCTTCTTTTCCTCGATTTCAGCCGTGATTTTTGCAATCGCAGTGTCGCGTTCTTCGCCTTCGGGAAGATCAGATAGTTCCTGATCAATGCGCATATCCAGATTGCCGCCAAGCTGAATATCGGTTCCACGACCCGCCATATTGGTAGCGATCGTGATGGCTCCGGGCACACCGGCCTGCGAAATGATGGCAGCTTCCTGCTCGTGATAACGGGCGTTCAGGACCTGCACATCCTTGATTTTTTCTTTTTTCAGAAATTCCGCAAGCAGTTCGGATTTCTCAATGGAAGTGGTGCCGACTAGAACGGGTTGGCCCTTTTCACGCGCTTCAATGATGTCGCGGACAACGGCGCGGTATTTTTCTTCGACGGTCCGGTATACTTCGTCATCTTCATCGATACGTGTGATACTCCGATTGGTGGGCATATCGACCACGCCCAACCCGTAAATATCACCAAATTCTTCCGCTTCGGTCGACGCCGTACCGGTCATCCCGGCCAGCTTTTCATACATGCGGAAATAGTTCTGGAAGGTAATCGAGGCCAGCGTCTGGTTTTCCGGCTGGATCGCTACATGTTCCTTGGCTTCCAGCGCTTGATGCAGGCCTTCCGAGAATCGGCGGCCCGGCATCATACGTCCGGTAAACTCATCAATGATCACCACTTCATCATTGCGAACAATGTAATCCTTGTCGCGCTGGAACAGCTTATGGGCTTTGAGCGCCTGATTGAGGTGGTGCACCACAGTGACATTTTCCACATCAAACAGAGAGTCACCCTTCATGACACCGGCTTCAGTCAGAATTCTCTCAAGCTTTTCAGTCCCGACTTCCGTGAAGTTGGCACTGCGCGCTTTCTCGTCAATCTCAAAATCCGCATCGTCCAGATCCGGAACATACGCATCCATCTGAACATACAGGTCGGATTTGTCTTCCAAAGGTCCGGAGATAATCAGCGGAGTACGCGCCTCATCAATCAGAATGGAATCCACCTCATCGACGATCGCAAAGTAATGTCCGCGCTGAACCATATGGTCGATCTGCGATTTCATGTTATCGCGCAGATAATCGAAACCGAACTCATTATTGGTGCCGTAAGTCACATCGGCGGCATAGGCAGCTTTGCGGCCCGCATCATCGACACCGTGGACAATCGTACCTGTGGTCAGGCCAAGAAACTCATAAACTTCACCCATCCAGGCAGCATCACGCGAGGCAAGATAGTCATTTACGGTAACAACGTGAACGCCGCGTTCGGTCAGCGCATTGAGATAGACCGGCAAAGTAGCAACCAGCGTTTTACCTTCACCGGTTTTCATTTCAGCAATCGAATTTGAATGCAGCACCATTCCGCCAATCAGCTGCACATCAAAGTGCCGCTGTCCAAGCGTTCGTTTTGCCGCTTCACGAACCGTTGCAAAAGCGGGTACCATCAGGTCATCCAGCTTGGCACCGTCTTTCAGCTGCTGACGGAATTCGTCAGTACGCGCACGCAATTGCTCATCACTCAAAGCTTCCATTTCCGGCTCGAGTGCGTTGATCGCATCCACTTTGGGCTGAAAAGACTTTACGAGTCGATCATTGGCGGAGCCAAACATTTTCCGGGCAAGGGAGCCAAGGCCAACCATGTGCCATTCCTTAAATTTCTATGTGGTCGCAAATACGGGAGAGCATTGCGGCTTCCAATTGTAATAACGGCTGACAGATAAGAGGGGCCATGGGGCATGTCAACGCGCTAAGCTATCTTCATGCGTCCGGTAACCATGATATCACGCGATTCTGATCTGTTTTTCACCAATTCGCCATGAAGATTGCAGAAAATGACGAAATGATAAGGATGCGCGTCACCAAAAAATGGTTTATGGCTGGCGCCCAATATTGATCCACGCAGTTAAATCTGACCTCTTCTGAGTTATAAGGAATACATTATGCTGGCCGTTCGCCACTCATTCGCAACCCTTCTGCTGACAGGCGTTCTTGCTTTCGGTTTTGGCCAAAACGGATTTGCGCAAGACGCGTCCGCCGAAAAGCCGATGGAAGCCATGGCTGACCCCGCGTCAGTGGTTCTGACCATTGGAGACACAGAAGTCACTGAACTGGACCTGACGATTGCAGGACAGGATTTTGCAGAAGTACTGGCAGACATCCCAGAAAATCAGAAGCGCGAGAAATTGGTCGAGCTGATGATTGATCTGCACACCTTTGCTCAGGAAGCCAAGGCAAAGAATCTGGATGAGTCCGAGACCTTTGCGCGCCGCATCAAGCTGATGGAAGCCCGGGCCCTGCGCAATGCGTTCTTCGAGCAGGAAATCATGGAAAATGTGACAGATGCGGATGTAAAATCCCGCTTTGATGTGGAAATGGCAAAAATTACGCCTGAAGTCACCGTCAGCGCCCGTCACATTCTGGTGGCTGAGGAAGACGAAGCCAAGAAAATCATCGAAGAACTGCAAGGCGACGCGGATTTCGAAACCCTCGCCAAAGAACGTTCCACCGGCCCGAGCGGCCCCAATGGCGGCGATCTTGGCCAGTTCTCAAAGGGTCAGATGGTACCGGCATTCGAGGCAGCAGCCTTTGCGCTGGACGCCGGAACCTTTACCACTGAGCCTGTACAGACCCAGTTTGGCTGGCACATCATTCAGGTTTATGAAAAAGGCAGCGCACCCCTTCCGGAATTCGCACAGGTGGAAGAACAGGTTCGCAATCTTGTCATCAGCGAGCGCTTCACCGAGCAGCTGGATATTTTGCGCGGAAAATACGCGGTGAAACGCGCGGCAGAATAAAGCCCCCAATCAGTCATCTGGCCCGACACATGGGACGGGTCGGATGACACGCCTTACACGCTGGCTTCTGCCCGAATGGCCAGCGCATGCACCGGACCGGCAAGCTCGTCGGCAAGACATTCATTGATCGCCCGATGACGTCCGACACGGCTCATATCAGCAAAAGACGGTGCCGTGATTTCGACACGAAAATGTGTTTCACCGCCTTCTTTCCAGCCGGAATGACCAGCATGAAGATGTGATTCATCCACAACTTGGAGGGCAGTTGGCTGAAAGAGCTGTGTCAGTTTTTCTTCTATTTTTGTTTTGACGGACATTCCGTATGCTCCAGTATGGCTTCAGTGATTCATTCTTTATGCGTCAACCTTGCTGGAAGGTCTTGAAACACAAGCCGCAAAGCGGCACAACATTGCGTCGGTATTTTCCGACCCTGAAAATATTCGATTCGCCATTGTCATTCGGTCTATAAGAGCATTATGAGCGCTAACGATAATTTGTTCGATAAAATACGCATTTCGCCGGCGAAAGCACGCAAGCGGAAGAAGATGGCGGCTGAAGAAAAGCCCGCCAAGGATACTCTGTGTTCGCATCCGGATTGTTCTGAAACCGCAACCCACAAGGCCCCGAAAGGCCGCGGCAAGGACAATGATTATCTGTGGTTCTGCCTGCAGCACGTGCGCGACTACAACAAGACATATAATTACTTTTCTGGAATGGAAGATGGCGATATCGCCAAATATCAGAAGGATGCGTCCTTCGGTCATCGCCCGACCTGGAAAATGGGTGTCAACGGCAAAGATGGCCCAAACACTGCCAAGCAGCATGATCCATATGCTTTCATGGCCCATCGGGCCCGCCAGAAGGCAAAGGCTGCCGAACAGGAAAGCCCCAATCAGCGTGGCCGAAAGCTGCTGAATGTGGAAAAACAGTCTCTGGAAACTCTGGAACTGGATGGCACTGCGACCAAAGATGACATCAAAAAACGCTTCAAGGAACTTGCCAAGAAGCACCATCCTGATGTGAATGGGGGTGACAAGGGATCGGAAGATCGCTTGCGCGAGATTATTCAGGCCTATAATTACCTCAAGGCCGCAGGATTCTGCTAGTCCCGATCCCGCATCCATGGGGTCTGTACTCAACGAACGACACTAACTTATGAGCCGGCCTTACCGGTCGCGCTGGAGACATTCATGACTGAAGCCGCATTTTCCACGTCCCCTGCAACGCCAGATTCCGGCATGCCGGACATTCAGGTTTCCGTGCGCGATACATTTGGCATAGACAGCGACCTGATGGTTCCCGCCTATAGCGAGCCAAACGAATATGTGCCGGATCTGGACCCCGATTACCTGTTCGACAAAAACACCACACTCGCGATTCTGGCGGGCTTTGCCCATAATCGCCGCGTCATGGTAACGGGCTATCACGGCACCGGAAAATCCACCCATATCGAACAGGTTGCGGCCCGCATCAACTGGCCGACCGTTCGGGTGAATCTGGACAGCCATATCAGCCGTATCGATCTCATCGGCAAGGACGCTATCGTCATTCGCGATGGCCAGCAGGTCACTGAATTCCGTGACGGGATTCTGCCATGGGCGCTGAAGCACAACATCGCACTCGTCTTTGATGAATATGATGCAGGTCGTCCCGATGTCATGTTCGTTATTCAGCGCATTCTGGAACTTCAGGGCAAATTGACACTGCTGGATCAGAACCAGGTTATTCGCCCGCATCCCTGTTTTCGCCTGTTCTCGACAACCAACACCATTGGCCTTGGCGATACATCCGGGCTGTATCACGGCACCCAACAGATCAATCAGGGCCAGATGGACCGTTGGTCGATTGTAACGACGCTCAACTATCTGCCGCATGATCAGGAAACAGCGATCATTCTTGCCAAGGCACCACAATACAGGACTGAAGAAGGCCGGGAAACAGTCTCCAACATGGTCCGTCTGGCTGATATGACCCGCAGCGCCTTCATCAATGGTGATCTGTCGACTGTGATGAGCCCGCGTACAGTGATTACATGGGCAGAAAATGCAAATATCTTTGGCGAATTGGCTTTTGCCTTTCAGGTAACATTCCTCAACAAATGCGACGAGTTGGAGCGACCATTGGTTGCTGAATTCTATCAGCGTTGTTTCGGTGAGGAACTGCCTGAATCATCTGCCAATCTGGTCTTAAGCACCAACTGACCTAGATGGCCCATCCTCAGCGTAAAACCGGACAGGGTGCCGCAGCCAACAAGGAAGCGGCGGAAGCAACCGAGGCGTTCAAACGCAGCGTTGCAACAACCATGCGTGCCATGTCCGGTGAAGCTGAACTGGAAGTCACCTTTGCCGCAAATCGTCCCAGCCTCGCGCCGGGGCGCGCGCGCCTGCCGGAACCACCACGCGGTGCCAAGGCACAGGATCTTGCTACCGCCCGGGGCATGGCTGACAGCATGGCACTGCGCATCGCGGCCCACGATCCCGAATTGCATGCAAAACGCGCACCGAGCAGCGACACCGCCCGCGTCATTTTTGACACATTGGAACAGGCCAGATGTGAATCCCTTGGGGCACAACGCATGTCTGGTGTGGCCCAAAATCTGTCGGCCATGCTGGAAGACAAGTTCGCCAAAGCAGATTTCGGGACCATAGAATCCACGCAGGATGCGCCATTAGAGCACGCTCTGGCTTTGCTGATGCGCGAAAAAATCACCGGGCAGAAGCCGCCGGAAAGCGCCAATGATCTCGTCGAGGTCTGGCGCACAATCATTGATGAGAAAACCGGTGACCGCCTGTCCGGACTGGGTGATGTTCTGGATGACCAGACCGCCTTTGCTGATGCTGTGCGTGATGTACTCACTGATTTTGGCATGGGCGATGATTTTGACGGCAGCGCCGACAATGATGACCAGAATGACGATGATGGTGATGATGGCGACAGCGGCGATGATTCAGCTCAGGGTGAAGCCAACGAAAGTGACGGCGATAACGCTGAGACCGACAGCCAAAGCGAATCCACCGGAGATGATCAGGAAGCCGGAGAATCGGAAGCCGGAGAAGCAGACTTCTCCGATTCCGAAGATGATGCCTCTGCCGAAATGGACGATTCCGGCGAGACCACACGTCCCAATTCACCGCGCTCCATGCGCGAAGATGAGGATGCCTACAAGGTTTACTCCCGTGAGTTTGATGAAACCATTGCGGCGGAAGATCTGTGCGATGCTGCCGAGTTGGAGCGCTTGCGCGCTTATCTCGACAAGCAGCTGACGAGCCTGCAGGGTGTCGTCGCCCGTCTTGCCAACCGCCTGCAACGCAAATTGATGGCCAAGCAGAACCGGTATTGGGAATTTGATCTGGAGGAAGGTGTTCTCGACAGTTCCCGTCTGACACGGATTGTCATTGATCCCACAGCCCCTCTGTCCTTCAAACATGAGCAGGACACCGATTTCCGCGACACGGTGGTCACCCTGTTGCTGGACAATTCTGGCTCCATGCGCGGACGGCCTATCACGGTTGCTGCCACCTGCGCCGATATACTGGCGCGCACGCTGGAACGCTGTGGCGTCAAAGTCGAAATTCTGGGCTTCACCACTCGCGCCTGGAAAGGTGGCCAGGTACGGGAAAAATGGTTGAAAGACGGAAAACCCCCAATGCCGGGTCGCCTCAATGATCTGCGTCATATCATTTATAAATCGGCTGATGCACCATGGCGCCGTGCCCGCCGTAATCTGGGCCTGATGATGCGCGAAGGCCTGCTCAAGGAAAACATCGATGGTGAAGCGCTGGATTGGGCGCATAAGCGCCTGTTGGGCAGACCGGAAAGCCGCCGTATTCTGATGGTCATTTCCGACGGTGCACCGGTGGATGATACAACCCTGTCTGTCAATCCCGGCAATTACCTGGAAAAGCATTTCCATCAGGTGATTGAAGAGATTGAAACCCGTTCGCCGGTACAGCTGGTGGCCATTGGTATTGGACATGACGTCACAAGGCACTATCGCCGCGCTGTGACCATTGTCGATGCAGAGGAACTGGCCGGAGCAATGACCGATAAGTTAGTGGAGCTGTTTGACGAAGATGCAAACAAGCGCGGATCAAAATACAGGTAAGCATGGCAGGCGCTCACGCGCTCCTTTGTGGATGGCTTTGCTTGGTCTTGGCTGCCTGTTATCCGGCGTCCACCAGCCTGCACATGCCCAAACCCTTCCCTGGTCCATAAAAGGCAGTACGGCTGCTGACATCAAAACCATGCCCGTTGAGCAATTCATCGTCGGCAGCGATAAAACCGAATTCGGCGCATTGCGGTTTATCGGCGGCATCATGCTGTCGGGCGGATCAGAATTTGGCGGCTTCTCCGGTCTCATTGTAACGGAAGATGGCAATGGTCTGCTGGCAGTCAGCGATGTTGGCCAATGGTTCAGCGCAGAAATCAATCGGGAAAACGGCGGGATTTCCGGTCTTCAGAATACGGTCATCGGCCCCATACGCGATGCAAATGGGGACGCCATGAACAAGGGCCGCAAGTGGTACGCTGACGCTGAAGGTCTGGCCTGGTCCGATGGACAGGTGATCATGTCCTTTGAACGCCAGAGCGGAAAAGTTCGAACCGCTGACCTTGCTAAAAAGGGTTTTCTGGCCCCAGCTTCCATTCTGCCGGAAAGCAAACCGCTCAACTCAATCAAGGGGAATCGCGGCATTGAAGCCATTGCGATCCCGCCGGTTGGCTCAGCCTTTGACAATTCTCTGATTGCAATCGGGGAGCGTATTCTGTCCAGTGGCCATCATTCCGGCTGGGTTCTGACCGGCGATAAATCCCGCCGGTTCAAAATTCGTCGACGTGGTGATTTCGACATCACAGATGCAGATTTTTTGCCCAATGGTGATTTGCTGATTCTGGAGCGTCGTTTCTCACTCAGCCTTGGTAGCGCGATGCGCATTCGCCGTATTTCTGCCGCTGATTTCACACCGGAACGGCTGGCCACAGGCATCATACTTGACGGTCTTGATCTCATGACCGCCGATCTCACCCATCAGATCGATAATATGGAAGGCATGGCTGTGCGCATCGCTCCAGACGGCACACCCATCATTCTTTTGATTTCAGATGATAATCTGAATTTCTTCCAGCGCACGCTGTTGCTGGAATTCGCTCTGCGTCCCGAAGAATTCGGTGTTATACCGCTGCCTCGTCCGGCCGTGGCGAACCTGCCTCGCGGATAAAACCCATCAGCAGGCGATAGGGCAGCAGCAGCAATGCAACCGCCACAACCTTCACCGCCAGATCACCCAACGCCCAGGACATCCAACGCGGCGCTTCCACACCAAACCCAAACAAGGGTGCTGCTTCGATGGCAAAATCATCATTGGCGCCCAGCATCACCAGGCCTGCCGCAAAAGCCAGCGTGAAAAACAGCGCCGTGTCCAGAACAGACGCTGAAATCGAAGAAATCACCGGCGCTTTCCACCAGGTCTTGCTGTGACGCAGACGGTTGAACAGCGACACGTCAAGCAATTGCGCAATCAGGAATGCTGTTCCCGAGGCAATCGCAATTCGCGGCGTGGCTAACCAGAGCGACAGGATGACGGCCAGTGCAAAACCGGCAAACACGACAATACGTGCCCGGTTCGGCCCATACCTGCGATTGGTAATATCAGTCACCAGGAACGCAATTGGGTAGGTAAAGGCACCCCAGGTGAACAAATCCGCCATGTTGAACCCAGCCACCACAAAACCAACCGGAAACTGCACCAGATAGTTTGAGGCAAGAACAACACAAACCATCGCAATGATGGCCAGGGGAAGTTTGGAAGGGATGCTTGATGATGCGGACATGGGGAAGCGCTCTCACTAAATAGACAACAACAGAAAACGCGCTGCATCATAAGATGAAGCGCGTCTGTCAAACCAACAATAATTCCAAATGGAATTATCTAACCGAATTAAGCGGCAGCAAGCTGTTTCTTGGCGACCAGTTTCTTGACCCGCAGAGCCTCGGATGACAATTCTTCATCCTTTGCTTTGGCCAGAAACGCATCCAGACCACCACGGTGTTCGACCGTACGCAGTGCAGCTGCTGAAACGCGCAATTTGATCTGTTGGCCAAGCGTTTCACTTGTCAAAGATACATCGCACAGATTCGGCAAAAAGCGCCGACGCGAGCGATTCTTCGCGTGGCTTACATTATTTCCTGTCAGGACCGCTTTACCGGTCAATTCGCAGCGTCGTGCCATGGCACAAACCTTTCGAAACATTTTAAACGACGATCCACCCCATATGGTCAAATCCGGTTCGAATGAAACCGACGCGGGCAAAGGTTCATTGGAAACCACCAATCTGGAGCCTGACGTAAGGCCCCTGCACCGTATACCCGAACGCGTAGGGAGGTAATTCGCAGCGGTCATAAGGCAGAATGCAGCCACGCGTCAAGGTTTTCCTTGGGAAGAGATCAATTCTCTTGCGCTTTGTGAGGACACGCAATGACAGGGAAATCCAATAGCTGCGCTTTTACAGATTTTGAGTCTCCGGAGCCACCTGAAAAACTGGTGAAGAAGTTCCGTTCCATTTTGAAACGATTTCGTTAACACATCCAGACATCAGCGCGACCAGATCCACATCTCTGCCTCCATGCACCTCTAGATGCGGCAAAGCAGAAACATGAACACCCACTATGTAGTGAGAACAAAGAAGCAACTGGTTGGTGTCAGTGATTCGTCGCCAATCTGTTCTCGATCCGATCCACTTCTTAACAAAAGTCACAATCGCACGACTCCAGACGGTTTGCGGACAGGGTCCGATGTTCCATTTTGAAACAAAATCCTAAACAGAAGACGGGACAAACGTCTTTGAACGAGCCCTGCAAACCCCGCACTTGTGGCCTGTCTGGCCTCAAACCACAATTTGTTGTGGTGAACAAAGGATGAACACAATAGAATCAGCGATTCGGGCACGGTTTGTTCCGCTATGGTTCCTTTTCTTAATGGTCGGCCGACAAATGTCTGGCAGGCCAGCGAATAACGGGCATCAGTCATTCAAATCGCACCGGCAGCCCGCATCAATTCGCCGTACTTCAAGACTCTGACTAGCAAACATGCCTTGTGAGTGCTATCAACCCGCCCGATACTGCAGATTGCTGCAGCTTCGACCTTACAATCCGGCTGAACGCGCAGAGCTTGCTTTAAAGAATTGTGCGTTTGTCCCGCATGAAAGAAAGTGGCACCTCATTGGCCCTGTTTGATGCCCTCCCCGGCGGTTCCACACAAAATGGTTCCCAATTGAACGCTTCGTTACAGCCAGAAGCACCGACGCGTCTGAAAAACCGCAATGTGACGGCGGTCCTGGGTCCCACCAACACCGGCAAAACCTATCTCGCCATCGAGCGCATGCTGGGCCATGAGAGTGGCATTATCGGGCTGCCCCTGCGCCTGCTCGCCCGCGAGGTTTACACCAAGCTGGTGATGCGCGCTGGCGAAGAAAATGTTGCGCTGGTCACTGGCGAAGAAAAAATCATGCCCAAAGCGGCACGGTATTTTGTCTGTACCGTAGAGGCGCTGCCCAATTACACCCAATGCGCCTTCGCTGCCATCGATGAGATTCAATTGGCGTCGGACCTGGATCGGGGTCACATCTTTACCGACCGATTGCTCAATCTGCGCGGCACCCAGGAAACCCTGCTGCTGGGCGCTGAAACCATGCGTCCCATTGTCGAAAAGTTGCTGCCGGGCGTGAATGTCGTGACCCGGCCCCGCATGTCGGTGCTGGCCTATACCGGGTCGAAAAAGCTGACACGGCTGCCGACCCGCTCTGCCATTGTCACATTTTCTGCCAATGAAGTGTATGCCATCGCCGAACTGATCCGCCGCCAGCGAGGCGGTGCCGCGGTCGTTCTTGGTTCGCTCAGCCCACGCACACGCAACAAGCAGGTGGAGCTGTATCAAAACGGTGATGTGGATTTTCTCATCGCCACGGATGCCATTGGCATGGGGCTCAACCTGGATGTTGACCATGTCGCCTTTGCCGCCGACAGCAAATATGACGGGTTTCAGTTCCGCAAATTGAATGCGGCTGAAATTGGCCAGATTGCCGGACGGGCCGGGCGTCATTTGCGCGACGGAACCTTTGGCGTCTCTCATGCAGTCCAGCCCCTGGACGAAGAAATGGTGAAAGCGATTGAGAACCACCGCTTTCAGCCCGTAAAAATTCTGCAGTGGCGCAACCGCGCGCTGGATTTCTCAACCATTGACGATTTGCGCAGAAGTCTGGAGGTCACCCCGGACATGCCGGGCCTGACCCGCGCACCGCCATCGGATGACTGGGAAGCTTTGGACCGATTATCACGCGATCCCGAAATCACTGATCTGGTAACCAGTTCGGACCGGGTTGAGCTGTTATGGAATGCCTGCCGCATTCCTGATTTTCAGAACGTATCACCGGCCCAGCATTCAGATCTGGTCAATCATATTTTCCGTTTTATCGCCAGGGATGGCAAAATAGACGAAAACTGGTTTGGCAAACAGGTAGAACGGGCAGATAAACCCGTCGGTGATATTGACACTCTGGCCGGACGGATTGCAGAAATTCGTACATGGACCTTTGTAGCCAACAGGGCCGACTGGCTGGAAGATGCCTGGACCTGGCAGGAAGCAACCCGCGCTGTTGAAGACCGTTTGTCGGACGCCCTTCATGATCAGTTGACCCAACGATTTGTCGACCGCCGCACAAGTGTGCTGATGCGGCAATTGAAAGAGAAGACTATGCTTGATGCAGAGATTACAGCAACCGGAGATGTACTGGTTGAAGGCCACCATGTTGGTCAATTATCCGGTTTCCGTTTCCAGCCTGATCCATCAGCCGAAGGTGTTGATGCAAAGGCGGTTCGTGCAGCAGCGGACAAAACACTGGCAGACGCAATTGCCAAGAAGGCAAGCAAGGCTTCCATAAGTCCGAACGAGGATTTCACACTGGCTGCTGACGGATCTATTCGTTGGCGCGGCGAAGTGATCGCCCGCGCACTGGCCACCGAACAAATGCTGCAGCCCCGCACATTGCTGCTGGCAGATGAACAATTGAATGGCGCACCACGTGACCAGATCCAGGCGCGGCTTGATCTGTGGCTGGATACGCACATCAAGACATTGTTGAAACCACTGTTTGATTTGAAAGACGCAGAAAACCTGTCTGGTCTTGCACGCGGAATGGCCTTTCGTCTGTCGGAAAACAATGGTGTCATGCCACGTGCCGATATTGCAGATGACGTGAAGGCACTGGATCAGGAAACCCGTGCCGGCCTGCGGCAATTGGGTGTGCGGTTTGGTGCATTCCATATTTTCGTTCCGCAATTGCTGAAGCCCGCTCCCAGCAAGTTGCTGGTGGACCTGTTTGCGCTTCACAAAGGTGAAGCTGAGCTGCCGGGCCGGGAAGAAATTCCTGCCATGTCTGCGGCCGGGCGTACGTCGGTTCCTGTTGATCCCGCCTTTCAGGCCGAAATCTATCAGATGGTCGGCTTCAAGATTTGTGGCAAACGTGCCGTACGGATTGATATTCTGGAACGGCTTGCAGATCTCATCCGACCATTAATGGCGTGGAAACCGAGCGGTCAAACCGCAAAGCCGCAGGGCGCTGTTGATGGACCCGGCTTTACCATTACTGTTGATATGACGTCCCTGTTGGGCTGCGCCGGTGAAGACTTCAATGAAGTTCTGAAATCTCTTGGCTACCGCATGGAGCGCAAGCCGGTTGAAAAACCGGTTGAGCCAAAGCCTGCCGAAGCGGCTGTACAAGAATTGGCTCCGGCAGAAGCGACATCAAAGGCTGCGTCGGAAAGTCCTGCAGTGCTGCCTGAAACAGTCTCAGCTGAGACAACTTCGGTCGAGCCGGCCCCTGCAGAACCGACAAAAGAGGATTCAGCACCGGTCGAAGTCGTTGTGCAAGACGAGGCACCCACAACGCAGGAGCCTGTGGTTGGGGAGGCGGCTCCAGAAGTGGCTCCGGAAGAAGCCGCTGGAACAACAGCAGAAACCGTTGAAGAAGATGCCTTTATCGAAGTCTGGCGGCCAAAGCCGCGCTTTCACAATGACCGGGCTGGCGGCAGACGCGATAACAAACGCAACCAGAATCAGAAGCCTGGTAACACTAAGGGTGAGAAGCAGAGCAAGGGCAAACGTTCGCCCGGCAAACGCGATCAGGATCGCAATGCCAAAAGCAAAGGCGCACAGGGCAATCGGCCACCAAGACCGGAAAAGAAAATTGATCCCGATTCCCCATTTGCAGCCCTGGCAGCCTTGAAACAGGATCTGATCAAAAAGAATTAGGGTGCAGTCTTTATGGGGGATGATGCCCGTCAGCGGCTCGATAAATGGCTCTGGTTCACCAGGACCGTCAAAACCCGCAGCCTTGCACAGAAATTGGTGAAAGGTGGAAAGGTGCGCGTCAACAGTGAACGTGTTTCCTCACCCAGCCACACGCTGAAAACCGATGATGTGTTGACGGTGGCGTTAGCGCGGCAGATCAAGGTCCTGAAATTTGTCAGCGCCGGCATACGGCGCGGACCGGCAGCAGAGGCCGTTACGCTGTATGAGGATTTGACGCCGCCGCCTGTTCCACTGACAACAGAGGAACGCGCAACAAAGGGGCGGGCGCCAGCGCCAGAAAAACGACCCGATAAGCGTGCCCGTCGCGATCTGATCCGCCTGAAAGGAACAGATGACTAAAATCCGGCCATTAGCCGCATTGCTTTTGCTTGAGCTTTGCCGGAAAACCGGATAGCAAAACTGGAAAATCAGAATGCCCGCTTCAGGAGCCGACACTTGACCTACATCGTCAACGACAATTGCATTAAATGCAAATATATGGATTGTGTTGAAGTCTGCCCCGTAGACTGTTTCTACGAGGGTGAGAACATGCTCGTGATCCATCCCGACGAGTGTATTGACTGCGGTGTTTGCGAGCCAGAATGCCCAGCGGAAGCCATCAAACCAGACACTGAGCCCGGCCTGGAAAAGTGGTTGCGGATCAACACGGAATACGCTGACAAGTGGCCCAACATTACAATCAAACGTGAACCGCCAGAGGATGCCAAGAAATTCGATGGCGAAGAAGGCAAGTTTGAAAAGTATTTCTCGGAAGCACCCGGCGAGGGCGATTGATCAATTTTTTTTCGCATCTGCGAATTAATCGACCGCTGACCGATCTCATTGCCAGAAATCGGCGGCGAATATGTCAGCAATATTTACCCTTAATTTGTGCAGTGCCAGAAATCGTTGATTTTTCCGGTTTTTTTTGCTATATAAAGATTGACATCAAATTTTATCGAGCAGGTCTCAGGTCGATTTTCGAATCTTCCGACGGCGAAGTGTCTCAGGATGCTTGTCATTGGGCAGATTTTTTAGTCAGCCTGGAATGCACGATTTGAGTTTGAAACCAGCCTTGCGCCTGTCAATCATGCGGGAGGGTCCAAAAATGGATCATCTCCTGAAGAATGACTGAGTGTAAAGTTGGTCTTAATCGCGGTCACGCGGGTTTAGGGACCTTTCGATATTATGATTTGGTTGACGGAAAATTACAAAAAGTCTGACGGGGCAATCATCGGGAGTGATGATGTCATTTGTGCAGATACCGTGAACACGACGAACATCGGAACACCGTCAATCCTCAAACGAACCATCTAACAAGCAGGCATAGCACCAGAAGATGAGGCAGAGTTTCATCTGTCTTTTTGCAGTGTGCATAAAACCGTCCGGTCTGACGGAACTGATCAGTGACCGGACAGAGGAGTAGAAAGCGTATGGCAGTCAAGAAAACAACACAGCGTCACGGCTTCAAAGTAAGCGAGTACATTGTCTATCCGGCCCATGGTGTCGGCCAGATTACCGCTATCGAGAAGCAGGAAATCGCTGGCATGGAACTGGAGCTCATTGTTATTGATTTTCTCAATGACAAAATGACCTTGCGTGTTCCCGTTGCGAAAATCGACAGTGTCGGCATGCGTAAATTGGCAGACGAAGCGACCGTCGCCAAAGCATTGAAGACCGTCGAAGGCCGCGCCCGCATCAAGCGGACCATGTGGAGCCGTCGCGCACAGGAATATGAAGCGAAAATCAATTCAGGCGATCTGATTTCGATTTCCGAAGTTGTGCGTGACCTGTTCCGGTCCGAAAATCAGCCGGAGCAGTCCTACAGTGAGCGGCAATTGTATGAAGCAGCTCTGGAACGCATGTCCCGCGAATTGTCTGCGGTGAACAAGCAGACTGAAACCGAGTCGGTCCGTCTTATTGAATCGCATCTGGCAAAAAGCCCACGCCGTGGACCAAAAACCACGGAAGAAGATGCCACTGAAGAAACAACAACGGCAGAACCCAGCGCAGTTGCTGCGGCATAGGCGATACGCTTCGGTGATGCCTTTCTCTGGCATCCACCAGCAAAACAAATTGAACCGGGGCTGTCATTCAGCTCCGGTTTTTTGTGCCCCGAGTTTTATGTCAGTATCCCATAAACCAGACACTTTCATGCGCCCAATTGACTCATAGGTGATCCAGTTTCGACCTTTACGCGTAAATAAGACAAAGAACCGGTAGTGGAGTGTCTTATGAGCGACGATCATTCAGCACGCAGAAAGTTCGTCCGAAGCGCCATGAAAGCGCCGTATCTGGAACGGGATGAAGAACACCAATTGGCGGTTCGCTGGAAAGAAGCGGGCGACCAGGAGGCTCTGCACAAACTCACATCTGCCCACATGCGGCTGGTTATTTCCGTCGCCGGTAAGTTTCGCTATTTTGGTCTATCCATGAGCGATCTCATCCAGGAGGGTCATGTTGGGTTGCTGGAGGCGGCTGCGCGGTTTGATCCCGCACGCGAAGTACGTTTTTCAACATATGCAACATGGTGGATCAGAGCATCCATTCAGGATCATATCCTGCGCAACTGGTCTATTGTACGGGGCGGAACGAGCTCTGCTCAAAAATCCCTGTTTTTCAATCTGCGGCGGCTGCGCGCAAAACTGACGCAGGCCAATGGTGGGGTTCCC
The DNA here is from genome assembly GCA_024743215.1 of Alphaproteobacteria bacterium. GTDB lineage: Bacteria > Pseudomonadota > Alphaproteobacteria > Rhizobiales. Next base: position 302,792 of record JANSWZ010000005.1, on the reverse strand, counting down.
ACCCATGAGACTTTCACTGAGATTGCCAGCGCTATTGGCGTGTCGGTAAAAGATGTTGCCAATATGAATTCCCGCCTGTCCGGGCCGGATATGTCATTGAACGCACCGCTTACTGAAAGCGATGGCGAAAGCGCTGATCGTCAGGATTTTCTGGTCGATGAAACGCCAAATCAGGGCGTGACCGTTCCAGAGGCCATGGACCGGGAACGCCGCTCATCATGGCTGAAATCCGCCATGACCGTATTATCCGAGCGTGAATTGCGCATCGTCCGCGAGCGCCGCCTCAGTGAAGATGGCGCAACGCTTGAATCTCTTGGAAATTCACTTGGTATATCCAAGGAACGCGTTCGCCAGATTGAGTGCCGCGCTCTGGAAAAGCTGAAAACCGCATTGGTTGAAAGCCAGCCCAACGACGCAGCCTTTGTCTGATCAGGATGACGGGCTCCGGTTTGAACCGGACCCCACGATTCCCCGGAAAAGGGTGATGCCGGATGGCGCGTTGACGCAACAGCTTGCATTTTGGAGAAAAATCTTTTTCATGTCAGCATGAAAAAACCAAATACACCCTCCTTCCTTCAAAAGACCCGCACGCAGCTTCCCAATTTTCATCCTACGGAACGCAGGCTGGCAGATTTCCTGCTGAATTTCCCCGGTGAAATTGCCAGCTACACAGCTTCGGAACTGGCAAATCTGGCAAATGTCTCCAATGCCACTGTAACACGCTTCATTCGCAAGCTCGGCTACGCCAATTATGACGAGGCACGCCGGGAAGTTCGCGCCGAGCAAAAGACCGGTGCGGCCTTGCTGATGGTCACGTCTACTGAAACCACACCCGACGAGAATTTACGTGTCCAGTTCGAGCAGGCGCAGCAGAATTTGCAGAATACGGTGGCCGGCATCAGTTCAACGGAAGTCGATGAGCTTGCAACTGAAATCATCAAGGCCAAAAAGGTCTGGGTGATTGGGTTCAGAACAAGTCATTCATTTGCCACCTATTTCCACTGGCAGATTTTCCAGGTTGTGGACAATATCTCGGTCCTACCAAGGTCCGGCCAGACGCTGGCTGAACATATCGCTGCGATGGATAAAGACCATTGCGTGGTCTTCATCGGAATGCCCAGACGTATTCGCCAGTCCGACACATTGCTGGACCTGATTGCGCGCACGGGTGCAAAGATCGCCTATATCAGCGATGAGGCCGCAGAACGGCAACGACAATTCCACTGGCATTTCAAGTGCCAGACAGCAGCACCCGGCCCCTTGTTTGGACATGTATCGGTGATGGCTGTCATCCACTTCATAGCCACACGCGTTGTCCAGCTTGGTGGTTCAGCGGCACGTAAACGCCTGTCCAGCATTGAAATGCTGCACGACGCGCTGGATGAATTATAGGCAAAACCTGTTCATTAAATGCGCAATTGCCGCTGATTTTGCTCAATGCTTAGGCGACTTCAAATTTTTAATACGTGAAGCAAATTTTTCTCTTGTTTCTTTTGTGAAAATTCTTTTTCATGTAATTTATGGAAGAGAATTCGTCAAAACTGATCAAAAGGAAGCTCAACATGCCCATAGGATATGATCTCAAATCTGGTGCTCTTGCAGCGCTGGGACACACGGCGCGCAAACTGTCTTCATGGCAGGTATTGCGCCCGGCAAAACATCTGGCCTGTGCAACAGCCCTGGGTCTGCTAATGGCCCATGGAGCAATGGCAGAGGGAACACTGCGTGTTGCCTTGACCGCCTCTGACATTCCCCTTCCAAACGGGCAGACTGATCAGGGTGCCGAAGGCATGCGGTTCATGGGCTATACAGTCTTTGAAGCGTTGATCAATTATGATCTGTCATCGGCCGACAAGCCGGTAACACTTGTGCCCGGCCTTGCCAGCGAATGGTCAGTCAACCCGGATGACAAGACAAAATGGACGTTCAAACTGCGCGAAGGTGTAACCTTCCATGATGGGTCCCCCTTCAATGCCGACGCTGTGATCTTCAACTTCGACAAGATCAAGGACGAATCGGCACCACAATATGATGAAAAGCAGTCCGGGCAGGGCCGCGGCCGTATCCCGACTGTGACCGGTTACACCAAGATCGACGACATGACCGTTGAGATCACCACCAGCGCACCAGATGCGCTGATCCCCTATCAGATTGCCTGGATCGTAATGTCCTCACCTGCAGCCTGGGAAGCGGCTGGTTCATGGGACGCATTTTTGAATGCACCAGCAGGAACCGGTCCTTTCAAAGTCAGTGAGTATGTCCCGCGTGAGCGCGCAGTCCTGACCAGGAACGATGCCTATTGGGACCCGGAGCGCGTGCCGGAGCTGGATGAACTTGTGCTTCTTCCAGTACCGGATGCCTCTGCTCGTGTGGCCGCATTGCGGTCCGGTCAGGTTGACTGGATTGAAGCACCCCCCGCTGATGCAATGGCATCGCTGGAAGCTGCAGGCTTTGAAATCGTCTCCAATGTCTATCCCCATGTCTGGCCTTGGCATTTCTCCATGCTCGAAGGATCTCCCTGGACTGATGAACGCGTTCGCAAAGCAGCAAATCTGGCTATTGACCGCGAAGGCATGAAGTCCTTGTTGGGCGGTATGATGCTGCCTGCACAAGGCATGGTTCCGCCGACCAGTGATTGGTTTGGCGAACCTGAATTCACGGTTGGCTATGACGTGGAAGCGGCAAAGGCATTGATGGCCGAAGCCGGTATTTCCAAGGAAAATCCGATCTCCGTCAAGGCCATCATCTCCCCGTCCGGTGGCGGACAGATGCAGCCCATATTGATGAACGAATACATTCAGCAGAATCTGGCTGAGATCGGCATCAATGTGGAATTCGATGTACGGGACTGGAATGCACTCATTTCCAATTGGCGTGCAGGCGCCAAAGACCCGACCACCAATGGTGCCATGTCGACCAACAGTTCCTATTTCTCACAGGATCCGTTCACCTCGCTGATGCGCCACATCGACAGTCGCCTGGTCGCTCCAAAGGGCACCAATTGGGGCTATTATGAAAGTGCAGAAGCAGACGCCCTCATCGATCAGATCCGCAGTGAATTCGATACGACCATCCAATTGGAAGCCATTCAGTCGCTGCATGAACATTATGTCGATAACGCGCTCTTTTTGTTCGTCGCTCACGATGTTCAGCCACGTGCCATTTCCGCAAAGGTGAAGGGCTTCATTCCAGCTCAGAACTGGTTCCAGGATCTGACCCCGGTCAGCATCGAGGAATAATACAGGCCCTATGGGAGTAAGATGATGCTGGGTTACATACTGAAACGTCTGCTACATGCGGTCCCGGTGGCCCTGGCAGTCAGCGTCATCTGCTTCTCACTGGTTCAACTCGCTCCTGGTGATCCGCTGGCAGTTGTACTGCCTGCGGATGCCAGCCAGGAGACCGTCGATGCAGTCAAGGCCCAATACGGCCTTGATCGCCCGCTGGTCGTCCAATACTTCATCTGGCTTGGCAATGTCGTAACTGGCGATTTTGGCAAATCCATTGCCACCGGACGCCCTGTTCTTTCAGAAATATCCAATGCAATCGGCTATTCTCTGAGTCTGGCATTTCTGGCATCGCTGATGGCACTGATCGTCGGCCTCTCGCTTGGCATGCTTGCGGGCTACACAATCGGGTCGCCCGTTGACAAGGTCGCCTCCGCCTTCGCCATATCCGGAGTTTCCATTCCCCACTATTGGCTTGGCATCGTCCTGGTCGTCATTTTCTCAGTCCAGCTCAACGCCCTGCCAGCCATGGGGGCTGGAACAAATCCCGATGCCGGAATTCTGGAGCGCCTGCGTTTCATGATCCTGCCTGCAGTAACACTGGCCGCCATGCCAGCTGGCATCGTCACACGTTCTGTCCGCGCACTGGTTGCGGAAACCCTGGCGCGCGATTTTGTCACCGCCTTGCGCGCCAAGGGCCTGACGGAAGTTCAGATTTTCGGACACGTGGTCAAGAATTCAGCACCGACAGCACTGGCTGTCATCGGCGTACAGATGGGCTATCTGATGGCTGGGTCAATTCTGGTTGAAACAGTGTTTTCCTGGCCCGGTACCGGCCTGCTGCTGAACAGCGCCATTCTCACCCGCGACATTCCACTGCTTCAGGGGACAATTCTGGTCCTGGCCCTCTTCTTTGTCGCCATGAACCTCATTGTGGATATCCTCCAGCCATTGTTTGATCCAAGGATTAAGCGCATATGAGTATCGTCAATTCCGAGGGACCTCAAACAGCTACCCCAATTTCCTCACTGCCGGTGACGGTCATGCCACGCTCCGTCGGTTACTGGCAGTCCGTCTGGCAACGTCTTTGCAAAGACAAGGTATCGATGATCTGCCTCATCTCGCTGATCCTCATCATCTGTGCGTCTTTCGCTGCCCCCCTGCTGACCAGCTACGACCCGGCGATTGGCAGCGTGATCAAACGTCTTAAACCGGTGGGAACCGAAGGACATATTCTGGGCACCGATGAACTGGGACGGGACATGCTGACACGTCTTCTTTATGGCGGACGCACCTCCCTCATCATGGGCTTCGTGCCGGTCTTTCTGGCATTGCTGATCGGAGGCTCTCTCGGCACCTTTGCGGGGTTTGTCGGTGGGCGCGTCAACGCCATCATCATGCGCACGGCTGACGTCCTGTTCGCCTTCCCCTCGGTGCTGCTGGCCGTTGCCATTGCTGGCGCTCTTGGCGCAGGCGTGGGAAATGCGCTCGTGGCTTTGACCATTGTTCTGGTGCCGCCCATGATCCGCATCACCGAAAGTGCCACGACACAGGTACGCGCACTGGATTTCGTCGAAGCCGCCCGTGCCAGCGGTGCGGGAAATCTCACCATTATCCGGGTTCATGTTCTTGGCAACATTCTGGGACCGGTTCTGGTCTATGCGACCAGCCTCCTGTCTGTCGCCATCATCATGGCTGCAGGCCTGTCATTCATCGGGCTGGGTGCAAAACCGCCAACTGCTGAATGGGGCCTGATGCTCAATACATTACGCGCTGCAATCTACAGCCAACCCCTTATCGCCGCCTTGCCCGGCGTGTTCATCTTCATTGTCTCGCTGTCCTTCAACATGCTCTCTGACGGCTTGCGCAGCGCCATGGAGGTGTCATGAAACCTGCTGAAAAAGTCAGAATTGAACCGGCGCTGGAGGCCATCAGCCTCGAAAAGACATTCACCGTGCGTGGCGGGCTGCCCGGCAGTGCCGCAAAAAAGGTCCATGCTGTGTCGGATGTGTCCTTTCAACTTCAACCGGGAACGACACTTGGCATTGTCGGTGAATCGGGTTGCGGCAAATCGACTTTGGCCCGCCTGTTGCTGCAACTGATCGAACCCGATGCCGGTGATGTCTTGCTGGACGGGTCACAAATCCTGCAAACCCGCGCTGGTCTGAAAGCTTACCGGCGGCAGGTTCAGATGGTGTTTCAGGACAGTTCCGCTTCCCTGAACCCGCGCCTGACAATCGAACAATCCATCATTTTCGGGCCGCTCATTCATGGCGTCGACAAGGAAAGTGCCCGCACAGACGCACATGAGCTTCTGACTCAGGTCGGCCTTGAACCGACCTTATATGCAGGGCGCTATCCGCACGAATTATCCGGCGGACAAAGACAACGCGTCAACATTGCCAGAGCCTTGGCGCTAAGGCCGAAGATCGTCATTTTCGACGAAGCTGTGTCGGCGCTCGACAAGTCGGTCGAAGCTCAGGTTCTGAATTTGCTGAATGAGCTAAAAGCTAAACTTGACTTGAGCTTCATATTTATCTCCCATGATTTGAACGTGGTGCGTTACATCGCTGATAACCTGATCGTCATGTATCTGGGTGAAGTGGTGGAATCCGGCTCGGTTGATCGAATCTATGAAAATCCGCGCCATCCCTACACAAAGGCTCTACTGGCCTCAATGCCAAGTACCGACCCTGAAGAGCGCACTCATGAAGCTCCCATTGTTGGAGATCCGCCCAGCCCGATTGATTTGCCCCAGGGATGCCGCTTTGCACCACGTTGTCCAAGTGCAGAGGCCGTCTGCACCGCCAATGCACCGGCACACGATCCAGTTGGTGCCGAGGTCGTGCGCTGCCATATGGCAGACCCCGTATCAGGGCACTCACTTGCGGGGCAATCTTCATGAGCACACCCCTTCTTAAAGTCGCAGACCTGACCGTCCGGTTCCGAACAGAAAAAGGAACGATTGCCGCTGTCAATGGCATCAATCTGGAACTGCAACGTGGCCAGGTTCTGGGCGTCATTGGTGAATCCGGTAGCGGCAAAAGCGTGACCTTGCGCGCGTTGCTTGGCATCCTCCCACCTCGCAAAACACAGATTTCCGGTGCTATCACGCTGGATGGGCGCAACGTCCTGTCGCTCACCAAACGGGAATTGTCCAAGTATCGCGGTGGTGAGGTCTCGATGATTTTTCAGGAGCCTGCCACAGCTCTTGACCCGGTTTTCACCATAGGCCAGCAAATCACGGAAACCGTCATGCGACACGGTGCAACCACCAAGGCCAAGGCACGGGCGCGGGCCCTTGAAATGCTCGATCTGGTAAAAATCCCGGATGCAAGATCGCGCATCGACAATTATCCCCACGAATTATCCGGCGGCATGCGCCAGCGCGCCATGATCGCCCTGGCCCTGTCCACAGGGCCAAAGCTTTTGCTGGCGGATGAGCCAACAACCGCGCTGGACGCAACCGTCCAGATTCAGGTCATTTTATTGCTGCGCGAGTTACAGCGTGAACTGGGCATGGCGACCATATTCGTGACCCATGATGTTGGCGTAGCCGCAGAAATCTCGGATCGGATTGCGGTGATGTATGCCGGGCGAATTGTCGAGACAGGCACAGCCAGCGATGTGCTGAAAACACCACGTCATCCCTATACCAATGGTCTGCTGACTTCGACCGTGATTGGTGCCAGGCGCGGCGAGACAATTGACTGTATTGCCGGCATGCCACCCGACCTTGCTGCCATGCCGCAAGGCTGCGCCTTTGCGCCAAGATGCCCCCTTGCCACAACAGAGTGCACCGCCGCAGTTCCGATGCTAAAAAAATCGGGAGCCGATCAGTTCGTTGCCTGCATCAGGCAAGAAGCGGACGGACGCCATGCCGCCTAAAATTGCCCTTCTCAACCCCAATACCAACAAGCGCACAACCGATTTCATGACTGGAATCGCAAACGGCATCTACCCCCATCAACCATCATTTGAAGGGCACACGATGCTGCTTGGCCCTTCCATTGTCACCGATGAGCCAGCGCTTGCAAGCGCGGCCAATCAGATCGTCACCATTGGCGAAAATCTGGTACGGCATGGTGTCGGTGGAATTTTGATTTCCGGTTTTGGCGATCCGGGACTGACAGAATTACGGCAGCTCACAAGCATACCGGTGACAGGCATTGCAGAGGCTGGCATGCGTGCAGCCGCCGCAAATGGCCGGCGCTTCTCCATCATCACCACAACACCTGCGCTACACAGCTCGATCGAACGCACAGCCGCACACTATGGCTACGCAAATGAACTGGCATCGATACGCATTACGGATGGCGAGCCGATGCAAACCATGAGCGACCCTACCAACATGACCCAATTGCTTTTGGAGGTCGCCCGCAATTGCATTCAGCGTGATGGCGCGCAGGCACTCCTGATTGGAGGCGGACCGCTGGCCATCGCCGCCAAAGCCATTGAACAGGCCATTGATGTGCCGATTATCGAGCCTGTGACCGAGGGCGCAAAGCTGGCGATTGAGCGCTACAATTCACGCAATACCGGAGCAGCTTTCTGACCAAGCAGCCGCCATGTGCCCGCGAGACCAAAGCCCACCGTCAAGACAAGGGCGGTCAACAGGGCCGAGAAGGCCACCGAAGGCAGGAAGGTGAAATCAGCACCCATGATACGCTCCAGGACAAACCATGAAGCCACTGAACCGGCAATCAGACCGAAAACTGCTGTAACAGTTCCCAGCAGCAGATATTCAAGGCCAAAGGCCTGAATGAGCTGTCGCCGCGTTGCACCCAGTGTTTTCAGAACAACCGCATCATAGACCCGATGGCGCTGCCCCGCTGCCAGAGCACCACCCAGCACCAGAATACTGGCCACCAGCGCAATGCTGGCTGCCACACGCACAGCCAGCGCCAACTGGCCAATCACCTGATTGGCCTGATCCAGCGCATCCTTCACGCGCACACTCGTCACGGCCGGAAAGGCTGATGTGATGGATTTCAACACGGCAAACTCGGCATCTGCAGTGGAGCCTTCCGGATAAGTCAGTGTGGCCAGATGGGTATGCGGCGCTCCTGCAAACGTATTGGGCGAAAACACCAGCACAAAATTGATCGCCAGCGATTCCCATTCCACTTCACGCAGATTGGCAATCTCGGCCGTGATTTCACGACCAAGCACATTTACAGACACTTCGTCGCCGATCTTGAGGCCAAATTCACCGGCCAGTTCTGAATCGTAGGACACCAAGGGTTTGCCCTGATAATCAGCGGGCCACCATTCACCCTCCGTCAGCTTGGAATTATCCGGTATGGTCGCGGAATAGGTAATGCCGCGGTCGCCCCGCAGTGCCCATGCAGACCCGGGGGGTGGTTCGATTTCCGACACCGGAACACCAGCCAGAGACATCATCCGTCCACGCAACATCGGCACACTTTGAACGTCGCCAGTTGGCGCAACGGCGCGAACGCCTTCCTTGAAGGTTTCCAGATCATTGTTCTGAATATCCACAAAGAAAAAGCTTGGCGCCTGCTCCGCAATCGTAGAGCTGAGTTGGCGTCGCAAATTGCTGTCGATCAGCGTCAGACAAACCAGAAGTGCAAGTCCCAGACCCAGTGACAGAACCACACTCGGCGTCAACGCACCCTTGCGATGCAGATTGCCAATGGCCAGACGCCACGGGGTGGACTTGGGGCGTGGCACACGTTTGGCAACGGCCATGATGATCTCGGCAACCACCCGCAGCAAAATAAACGCACCCGCACAGGCACCCACAAACACGCTTGCAATAAAGGGGTCATAGGACAGAAAAATGGCAGCGCTGGCCAGCGCTACAGCCGATGCCAGAAAGGCAATCAGATAAGGCCAGCCCGGCAGCCGGGACCCGGCATCTGCGCCATCACGGAACAAGGCAGTCGGTGAGATATCCTGGATTTTTCCAAGTGGCCACAGAGCAAAAACAAGCGTTGTCAGAACACCATACAAAACCGCCAGCGCCAGCTCCTGCGGATAAATGCCCATGGCCGTTTCCACCGGCAGCACATTGCGCAAAAAACCGCTGGCCAGAAATGGTATGGCGGCCCCGGCAACCAAGCCTATGGCAATGCCGATAATGGCCAGCACCATGATTTGAAACAGATAGATGCGGAACACAAAACCACCTGATGCACCCACAGATTTGAAGGTCGCAATGACTTTCTGCTTGGTGTCCAGATAGGCGCGCACAGCATTGGCAATTCCAACGCCGCCTACAACCAGCGCCGTCAGCCCGACCAATGTCAGGAACTGGGCAAAGCGCTCAATATTGCGGCGCAGTCCCGGAGAGGCATTGTTGCGTGTATCAATGTCCCAACCCGCCAGAGGAAACTTCTCTTCAGCATCCGTCTCAATGCGTTTCAAGTCAGCGTCAGACTTACCATTTGCGGGCAAATTTACCCGATAAACCCAGTCCATCAGACTTCCCGGTTGAATCAATCCACTGGCCCGCAGCGCAGGCTCCGAGAGCATCAATCGCGGCCCGAAACCAAACCCGGTGGACAACCGATCCGGCTCAAGCGTCAACGTATCTGTAATGAGAACTGTCAGATCACCGATTTGCAGCGTATCACCCACAGCCAGATCAAGCCGTGCCAGCAATTCAGGAGCGGCCAACGCGCCCCACTGGCCATCAGCTGTTGATTGTGGCGCCAACAGACTGGCAAAATCCGCACCAGAGGCTGTTTCAACCGTCCCGGTCAGAGGATACAACCCATCAACCGCCTTCAGCTCAACAAGGGTCTGATCAGCCCCGTCAGAGCGCCGCGCCATGGCACGCGTGGTTGCAATCTGGGACACCTCGCCCAGAGCCTCGATATAGGCCAGCTCTTCGGCAACCGCTTCACGGTGCACAAGCTCAAAGGAAATGTCACCGCCCAAAATGGTGTTACCACCCTGCGAAATGCCTTCGCTGAGCGAGCGTGACACAGAGCCAACACCGGCAATGGCCGTCACACCAAGCGCCAGACAGGCCAGGAAAATGTAAAACCCTTTCAGGCCACCGCGCAATTCCCGAAGGGCAAAGCGCAGAGACAGGCCTGCAGAGCGCGATCCAGCAATCGGTTGAGACATGGCGGGCGCACTCATGCGGTTTGCAGCAGCGCATCGCCCGCTGCACGATCTTCAAAAATCTCGCCGGAACGAATGGCAACAACGCGCTCGCAGGAATTCGCAAGACCGCCATCATGGGTCACCAAGACAAGTGTCATGCCGCGCTCTTTCTGAATTCTGAACATCAGATCGGCAATTTCCTGACCCGTTTCATCGTCCAGATTTCCGGTTGGCTCATCAGCGATCAAAATGGCTGGCCTGGGGGCAAGCGCTCTGGCGATGGCCACACGCTGCTGCTCCCCGCCCGACAATTCAGACGGGTAATGGGTAACACGCTCTCCAAGACCGACACTTTCCAACTCGCTGCGCGCCCGGTCAAAAGCGTCCGGCACACCGGCCAGTTCCAGCGGTACGGCAACATTTTCAAGCGCCGTCATATTCGCGATCAGATGAAAGGACTGAAAGACGATCCCGATATGCCGTCCGCGAAACACAGCCAGTTGATCTTCACTGAGTGTCTCGAAGGATTGCCCGGCAATCTCCACCACACCGCTATCAGCCCGCTCCAAACCGCCAATCACCATCAAAAGGGTCGATTTGCCGGATCCGCTGGGACCAATCAGCCCCAGCGAGGTGCCACGTTCCACTTCAAACGAAAACCCTTTGAGAATATGAACCCGGCCCGCACCGGAACCAAGGCTGAGATGCACATCATCAAGACGGATTGCAGGTCCGGCGGATTGGGAAGAAGGTGTTTCGTTCACAGATTAAAGCCCTATATAGTTCGGAAGCGGCACGAAAAGACTGTTGGTCATATGGGACACTTCTGATGCATTGCAAAATAATACCTGTTGCGTTTCTGCTTACGTGGATAACGGCCATTTGGACCGGTCCGGCCATGGCAGAGGAGAAGATCATTCTGGCAGCCTTCGGCGACAGCCTGTCTGCCGGCTACCAATTGCCACCTGATGCGGCGTTTCCTGTTCAGTTACAGAAGGCACTTATTGCAAAAGGCCTGGATGTGGAAGTGCGCAATGTCGCCGTTTCTGGAGATACCACAAGCGGTGGCCTGGCGCGGCTCGACTGGTCAATTGGCGAAGATGTGGACGGTGTGATTTATGAACTGGGCGCCAATGATGCCCTGCGCGGCGTGAACCCCACGATTACGCGCGATGCGGTGGAGGCGTCCCTTGCCCGGTTTATGGAGCGCGATATTGAAGTGCTGGTCGCGGGAATGCTTGCCCCACCCAATCTGGGCACCGAGTATGGCAACGCCTTCAACACCATCTTTCCTGATCTTGCCAAAAAATATGACACTGTGTTCTACCCCTTCTTTTTGGACGGTGTAGCCGGTGAAGAAGCGCTGAATCTGCCCGACAGAATTCACCCCACTGCAGAAGGCGTCGCCATCATAGTGGAACGCATCCTGCCGGATGTAGAAGCCCTGCTGGCACGAATCGAACTGGACAGAACTGAAAACCCCTCGTAAAATTTCAATCCACCCGAATTTTCCTTCAAAAATCTCAGGACATCACCCATGGACATGCGCAGGCTTGGCCGCACTGATATGACTGTTTCTTCCCTCTGCCTTGGCACCATGACCTTTGGCGAGCAGAACACAAAGGCCGAAGGCTTTGCCCAGATGGACCGCGCCCTTGAAGGTGGTATCAATTTCTTCGACACCGCAGAATTATATGCCGTGCCGCCCAAAGCCACCACGGTCGGGCGCACGGAAGAAATCATCGGCGACTGGTTTGAAGCGCGTAACAACCGCGATCAGGTGATTCTGGCCACCAAAGTTGTTGGCCGCAGCAGCAACAATTGGTTTCGCGAAGATGGCTCGCTGCCAAAACTAGACCGCCGCAACATAATGGAAGCGGTGGACAAAAGCCTGGCCCGTCTCAAAACAGACTACATCGATCTTTATCAGATTCACTGGCCCGACCGGAACATGCCAAGCTTCGGTGCCAGCCCCATGCGGTTCAAGGATCCGGGCCGGAATGAAGACGAAGTTCCAATCGAAGAAACACTGGAAGTGATGAGCGAGTTGGTCACGGCCGGGAAAATCCGCGCCATAGGCCTGTCCAATGAAAGCAGTTGGGGCGCCATGAAATATCTGGAGGCCCATCGCCACAAGGGTCTGGAACGCGTCCATTCCATTCAGAACACCTACAATCTGGTCAACCGCACTTTTGAGGCTAATCTGGCAGAACTGGCCATCCGGGAAGATGTCCGGCTGCTGGCCTATTCCAGCCTCGGCCAGGGCTATCTCACCGGTAAATATCTCAATGGTGCCCGGCCCAAAGGCGCAAGAAGCACTCTGTTCGACCGTCAGGCCCGCTATGAAGGCCCCGGCGCCGATGAGGCCTACACAGCCTATGTTGCACTGGCACAAGAATTTGGCATTGATCCCGCACAGATGGCCATCGCCTTTACCGCATCCCGACCTTTCGTCACAGCCAACATTATCGGCGCAACAAATCTGAAACAGCTGGACAATGCACTTGAAGCGGGCGATCTGACCATCACCGAAGAACTGGAAGATAGGATCAATGAATTGCACGTCATACACGGCAATCCCTGTCCTTGATGTAACCGGTGATTAACGCCGCTTCGTCGCCTTCGCTGGCAATGTAGCGGCGTAGGCGGTGCTTTTTTCAAACCAGCCCTGAAGCGCGGACGGATCAGAGGCAAGATCTTCCGGAACGGCAACATACTCTTTCATGATCGCACCATATTGCTCCACTGGTGCGGTTCCATAAGCCTCGACAAAATCCGTCCGCTCAGCCTTGGACAACCGCAAACACAGCATTCCCGTCTTGTCGAGAAAGCTGAACATATTGCCATTCATGGACGTGTAAGGATTGGCTTTTCCCTTGACGACAATGTCTGGAAAAGCGTCCATCATGGCCCGATAACGCGCCAAAGCCGCCGCATAATCTGTATCGGACATCTCAATACACCCTCACCTGAAACAGTTTGCCGGCCCTCTCATGCTGGTGCCCACTCCACCCCGATCTGAAGCGCAACCCGCCTCAGAACAACCCATTATCATTTGCGGACCCATCCGTAATCACTTGCAACACGTCCCAGTGCTCAACAATTTTACCGTTCTCATCAAAACGAAAGATGTCGATACCGGCATAATCATCACTGCCCGGCCATAATTGATGGCAATGCAGCACCACCATATTGTCTTCCGCAATGGCTCGTTTGAAAATGGTTTTCTTGCCGGGATAGTCCCGCGCCATACGTTCGAAATACGCAATAAAGGCTTCTTTGCCATCAGCAACATGCGGATTGTGCTGGATGTAGACGTCGCCCACATAGGCTTCGATTGCTGCGCGCGGCTGACATTGATTGAACATCAGGTCATAAAAGGCCTGCGCATTGATCTTGTTCTGTCCCGGGTCTGACGCCATGAAAACTTCCTTTTCAGCCCTGCAATTTATGCATTTCCAACCAGACGCGAAAGTGCATCGGCATCTGCTGTCTGTTCCCGCAAAAGCCCTTCCTGAACCCCGGCCCTGTCGCGCATGTCGCGGTTCTGGCTTACCTTCCAGATGCCCTCAAGGCTCTCAATAGTCAGTTCCACGCCGACAATTCCGCGCAATTGCCGCGACAGATAATCGGCGGGCGCATCGGAAACGGCCCATGGCTTGGCTCGGTCTTGCTCATGTTGACGGGTCAACGCGCCAAGATGAGCCATCAGCCAATCCGCATCATCAACAAACCGAAAGGCACCGCGCGCGTGAACCACCACATAATTCCACGTCGGCACAACCTTTCCGTGCTCCTGCTTTGATGGATACCAGGAGGGCGTGACATAGCTCTGCGGCCCCTGAAAGATGGCCATCACAGACTCCAGCTCAGCCCGACTGCGCCACAGCCCATTGCCCTTGGCAACATGCCCGCGCAGCACGCCCTTGTCAGACTGGTCAGCATGCAAAACCAACGGCACATGGTCCGCCTGTATCTGGCCTGCCGCACACGACACCAGTGTCGCCAGAGGCTGCGCAGATATCAAATCCTGCATGACATCAAGACGGTCTTCTCGGAACAATGGTTGGTACATGTTTCACCACACTTTCTGGTGGTTGGATTTTCGGGTTTGAATCCATAATCCGGGAAAGTTCATTTGCCAACCGTCAGAATTCAGGTGTGTATTGCTACGCGAGTTGTTGATCTGCCCATCCATACCGCCAAAACCAGTGAGGCCTGTCACATGAAACCAAGAATTAGCATGATCGCACTCGCCGTTGAAGATTTGCAGCGGTCCGTCGCATTTTACCATGATGGTCTGGGATTTCCCAAAATGGATTCACCACCGGGCGTCGCTTTCTTCAATCTGAACGGCACATGGCTTGGGCTGTCTGAACGAGAGGCACTGGCCGAAGATGCCACCGTTTCGGCCAAGGGCAGCGGCTACAACAATTTCAATCTGGCGCACAATGTCGCTTCCAAAGAGGATGTGGACGCGGTTTTCGCACAAGCCCTGCAGGCGGGCGCAAAAGCGGTCAAACCTGTGCAGGAGGCCTCCTGGGGCGGATATCACGGCTATTTCAGCGATCCTGACGGGCATCTTTGGGAAGTGGCATATAATCCCTATGGCTGGATCGGCCCGGAGGACTGAACTCACAGCCTCATTCTGGCAATCTGTAGATGTGCCGGTCAATGCCATCTGGAAAGGTTTCACGGCCAATTGGTGTGCCGCCCAAAGACAGAACCAGTGTTTTGGCTGCCAAATTCTCGTCTTTCATATGGGTTTGGACCAGATCCCAGTTCAGCTGCTGGTAGCCAAAGCGAATGGCTGCACGAGACGCCTCTTTGGCATATCCTTTTCGTCTTGAATGGCTGGCAATCCACCAGGTTAATTCGGACCTTGGCCATCCCTTTGGCCACACAAGACCGCACGCACCGACAATCTGGCCGTCCTGTTGTCGCTCAAGCACCCAGAGCCCGAAGCCTCGCAAGTACCAGTGACCAAGATCACTCGCCAACCTGTTCCAGGTTTCAAGCTCATTTTTGGGGCCGCCATAGAATTTTGAGGCCTCCGCATCCTTGTAAAATTCCCGGTAAGCCGAGAAATCCGCGTCACGCGGGGCACGCAATATCAATCTGTCTGTCTCAAGTGTCGGGATATCATGCATGAGTGTCTCTTAATCCTGATCAAATTCCAGAACCAGCGGACAGTGATCGGAGACCTCTGGATCTCTCACAATATCGAATGACGAAACTGTCAGGGCCGCATTCACAAGCATGTAATCTGCAAAACGGCCCGGCTTGGTATAATGCGATGTTCTGGTGCCGCCACCGCCAGCGCTTTGAACAAGGTCGGTCAAACCCAGTTCGCCCAGAATGGAAAAAGTTTCACTGTCGGGCAGAACATTGAAATCGCCGCACACAATTATGGGATCGCCGGGTTGAGCAACAGACTGGGTCAATTCCGCCAGTTTGCGCGCTTGAACCAGCCGCTCTGGCGTATCATGTTTGCCGGCAAGATCACGCAACCCATGCATATGCGCGATGACAACAGGTACTTGCTGTTCAAAATCAAACAGCCGCACGGCATGCGCGCTTCTGGAGCGCGGATGCGCGCCATATCCATTTGCAGAAAATGTGCCGTGAACAAAGCCCTGATGCTGGGCGATAACGGGCATGGTGTCGCGGATGAAGGTCGCCAGGCCCCATTGTGAGGGAATGCGCTCTGGACCATCCCACAAATCACCTTGCGCCGCCGGACAGAAAATCGCCCTGTGATTCGGAAGTGATTTTGAAACTTCAGCAAAGAAATTCGCTCTTTGCGGCAATTCCAGGCCCTGATCACGATAGCTCAGCCAGTCCTTTTGCGTGCCCGGTGTATGCACCACTTCCTGAAGGCATAAAACATCCGGGTCAGCCTGAGTGACATAGGCAAGCAATTCGGCACCCAGCCGACCGCCCCAACCATTTAATGACATGATTTTCATTTCAGGAGTTTATCAGTCACTGATCCGCACCATCAAGGATGAACGCGTCTAGCGGTCGAGAAATTCGATCTCCACAAAAGCACACTCGAAATCATTGCCGTTGATCACATCATGCTCCACGCCCAGCGTGCGGAAATAGGGAACGCCGTTTTGCATGGCAGCGATCGTCCGCTCCCCGCCTGCTGTTTCAATTTCCAGATTTCCATCAAACAGCGGCACAACCACATAATCATATTCATGCCTGTGCCAACCTGTATTGTCGCCCCGTTTTGGAAAGCGCCATTCGGTGACCCGTGTTCTGGCATTTTCAATCTGGATGGTGGCTCTGGCCGTCCCGGCGTTTTCATCACTGCACATAAACTTCGGTCCTCGGTTTTTCAGCTGTTGGAAAACTGACTGCCTTATCTGACACAAGATAGGGCCAGATGAATTCAGACTTGAAGCCAGAAGGATTAGCTACAGCAGGAATTACCGTCCTGAATTGGCGGACAGGCCACAGTTCCATACGAGCAATAAACACAGCAATCGCCCACTTTCGGCTTCAGCAAGGCGCCGCATCCCTTGCAATCATAAAACCACTGACAGGCATCCGTCGGCATGGTTTCGGTTTCAACATGATTGCATTTTGGGCAAGTAATTGTGGATTCAGCAATGCTCATGCGCTGCGCCTCTTCCACAGAGCATAAAGCGTGATGAGGATAAAAATGCCCAGCGCGGGCAGCAGAACCACATCGAGATAACCGACCATTGCTGACAGGCCTAGCGCGCCCAGCAGAATAACCAACAGCGGCGTAAAGCAGCACAGGGCAGCGATGATCGTTCCAACAATGCCGATTTTCAACAGACGATTATTTGACACTTTCAGCCTCCCATTTGCGCAATCATAGCGCATCGGGGCCGCTGCCGAAGTCACTTATCGGTGACGGCCTGGAAAGTGTGAAAGGGCAGACACTATCAAATACGCCTTTAGCTCTTGTCCCATGGCTGGCGTGAGGCTTCGTAAATTTTGGTCTCGGTGGAAAACAAGGCTGGATCATCCAGTGAGCCCGCCATCACGAAAACCCTGTCGGGCAGTTTTGAATTGATATTGCAAATGGGCGAGGCACATTCTCCGCAAAACGTCAGTTCCAGATCATTGCCGGTCTCGGATGTCCGCGAATGGGTTTTCACCGGACCGCTCACAGAAAAACAGTCACGCGGAACCACGTAGAGCGGCAGATTGCCCGCCCCCGAAATACGCTGACAATCCCGGCAATAACACTGGATCGTAAAGGCCGGTTCGCCGGTTATTTCATAACGCGTTGCGCCGCAAAGGCACCCGCCAGTGTGTGATAACGACATGGTTTGCTTTCCTGATACGCGGCTGATTCAAACGCCAAGACTAACATTTACATTGGCTTTCAAACAAACATTACGCTCCATCAGCAGCCAGATTTTCTGTCAATTCACCAAGTGTGGCGACCAGCGCTTCCAGTCGCTCCATATCCAGCCCCGTTGCGGAAATCAGACATTCCGTGATCCGGGGCGCATGTTCTTGCAGCGCCTTGCCGCTTTCGGTCAAAAAGACAAAAACCTGCCGCTCATCCTCAACACCCCGTTTGCGGGTCACGGAACCAAGCTTTTCCAACCGCTTGAGAAGCGGCGTCAATGTGCTGGATTCCATCTTCAGGCGTTTGGCCAACTGCCCCACACTCTGCCCATCCTCTTCCCACAAAAGGGTGAGCGTAATGTATTGCGGGTAGGTCAGCCCCAACGGTTTCAGCAGTGGCGTATAGGCACGGTTGATCACATGCGCGGCGCTATAGACAGAAAAGCAGAACAACTCATCTGCTTTGGCCAGCACTTTGGTTGGAAGATCAGTCATGTGGGAGGCTCCTGCATCAAACCGTTTTACATCGTGTACGATATAATAATGTTGACAATCAATCACAATGCTATTTATTTACTCATCATAATAAATCGTTCACGATATAAATAGAGGAAACGCCATGTCCTGGTTGCCAACACTCATCACCAAAACGCCTGAAGAGGGTTACGAACTCGCCATAAAACTGTCCCGCATGGCTGTCAAAAAAACCCAGCCCGACGACGCCGCCCGCGGCCGCATGCGCCCCGACTATGCCAATAACGCCGATAGCCTGACCATGGCCTCCCATGTGGTCGCGACAAATTTCCAGACAGTGGCACAGGCGAATGATTATTGGCGGGAGTAAAACTCTATTCCAACTTCCTTCCTGCGCAGCTAGCGGCAGCGTGATGAACAGTCTATGGAGAGGCAACAATTCGATCTGTTGATCATTGTCTTTATGCCAAGTCGATCAAAACCGACTGATCATTCAAACGGGCTGATGGCCCATATTTTCTAGAAGGAAGAACAATGTCTATTTTGAAACAGGGAATGTCCGGTGCCCCGGTCAAGCGTCTGCAGGAAAAGCTTGGCATCGGTGCCGACGGTATTTTCGGTGGCGGCACTAAAAAGGCTGTCATGGACTATCAAAAGGCCAATGGCCTGGCCGTTGATGGCATTGCCGGACCGGATACATTCACAGCCATGGGCTTGCAGGAACTGGTCCTGTTGCGTGTTGGGTCCCGCGGCGCTGCCGTAAAGAAACTGCAAGAATCGCTCGGCATCGGCGCAGATGGCATCTACGGCAAAGGCACCGCGCAGGCCGTTAAGGACTATCAGAAGAGCAAAAATCTCAATGCAGACGGCATGGCTGGCCCATCGACCCTGGCCAGCATGGATTCCTTTGCCGACTTCACACCCGAGACAGTTGCACGCGCTGAAGTCCAGCCCGACGAAGAACATTTCGACAGCGAAGACATGCCGGAAATCAAAGGCAGCGACCCGGTCCAGGGATCTGCAGCCGAATCCGCACCCGATAAATCACTCTGGGGCAAAGTTACCGGTTGGTTCGGTTAAAATACCTTTGGGTTTTACGGACTAATTGAACTGGATTTGCGCGTTTACTGACAAGGCACTTGCCGTTCAGCAAATATGCAAATCCGGCCTTTGGTGGGCTAAATCAGTCGATTGACTTCATTCGTAAACTTGGCCCGTGCCAGCTTCGAATGTGTACTGGTTCTGGTTATATGATAAGAATTCTTCATGGAATTCACTGACGACAATATTAAGCATTTTACGGAATTTGAAAAAGCTGGATGGGAGCGCGCTGCAAACGCATACCATGACCATTGGGGTGCTCTCTCTTCTCAGTCCGCTTCCGCGCTGCTTGATGCAGCCAAAGTCAAACGCGGATCACGGGTTCTCGATGTCGCAACCGGAGCAGGATATATAGCTTCAAAAGCTGCAGAACTCGGTGCAATTTCCACGGGGCTGGATTTTTCCCAAGCCCAGATTGAACTAGCACGAAAGACCTTCACGAATGTGGCTTTTCGGCGTGGTAACGCTCAGGACCTTCCGTTCGAGAGTTCTACCTTTGATGCCGTAGTCATCGGTTTTGGAATGAATCACTTTCCATGCCCTGAAAAAGCCGCCTCTGAAGTTTGGCGAGTGCTTAAACCCGGCGGAGTATTTGCCTTCACAGTTTGGGCCTCGCCCAAACCCGGTGAAGGATTTGGAATCGTGTTATCAGCGATTGAAAAGTATGGAGTTCCCAACGCTAAACTACCTCCTGCTCCACCATATTTTCGTTTTGCGGACGAACAGGAAGTGAAAATTGTTTTGGCTCCGGCAGGGTTCTTTGAAATCTCAACTTATATTGTCCCCCAGTTTTGGCGCCATCAAACACCCAACCAACTCTTTGATGCATTCAACGAAGGAGCGGTGCGTGCGACCGCCATGCTCCAATTACAACCGGAGAATATTCGCAAAGTCATTCGGGATGCCGTATGCCGAGAGGTAGGCAAGCTGAGAAATGGTGATGAATTCTTGATCTCCGTACCAGCCGCGCTTTCCGTTGGATTGAAGAAAGGGTGAAACTCCATATTTGCGAAATGGTTGACCTGTGAGCCCATTGCCGACCTAAATTGTTGCAATCATCCTGTCGACCAGAGTGGTTGCCGGATTCATTTGATGCCATTCAAATCCGACACGGAACCAAATTGCCGCTAGCAAGAGCCTCCCTGGCTATTCCGCCAACTTCCCAGCAAAGTCCTCAAACGACCCACCGCCACCTCTGCGATGAAAATACAGCCGTTGCGCCAGCGCCCGCAGGGGTGGGGTGCCGATGAGCAAATTATACATCCAGTTGGGCGGGCCGTAGCTCAGCGCGCTGCGCAGCCTGGATTTGATGCGGAAGCGGGGCAGATCGCTGTCGATGATGTGTTCAGGTGGCGGACCTGCATTCAGCAAATGGTCGGCGATGGCGTGGGCGGAGCGGCGGCCGAATTCGAAGGAGAGTTTGATGCCACCGGCTGTCAGTGGCGAAACAAGACCGGCAGAATCGCCCATCAGCATCACACCATCGGTGGCGTAAGGGCGCACCAGCCCGCCGCAGGGGATGACGCCAGAGCGGCGTTCGACAATTTCGGCCTGTGAATATTTGAAGCGCGCTTCCGTCTGGTCGATGAAGCGCTGCAGGGCCGGTTTGGCATCGCCTTTGGTGGCCAGGCCAATCTGCGTCACTTTTGGCCCCGGCGCGGCCCAGGCGATGTAGCCCGGCGCAATGTTGGAATCCAGAAAGCAGTGCAGAAAGCGTGGATCGAAACTGTCGAGGCCAGCATATTCCGCCTCGACCCCGATTAGAAATTTGGTGTTTTTGGCAAGGCCAAAGGCATCTGCCACCTGAGATTTCGCGCCATCGCAACCCAGCAGATAACGTGCTGTGATGGCTGGCTGATCCAGATGCACAAGGCCGCCTTCATAGCGCCCAGTTGTAAAGCGGGTATCGCAAAGAATTTTAACGCCGGCACGGGTGGCTTCATCTGCCAGCCAGCGCATCAAGGCCGCCGTATCCGTTGTCAGAAATGCATAGCCGGGGGCAAACAGATCCATATGTTTGGTAGAAGGCGCATAGAGCCGTATGCCGTGCACACGTCGCGTCACCGTATGGGGAATATCCACCGCTTCGGCTGCTTCACGCACCACAATACCCGTGGTGTGAATGCGTGCACCCGGGTCCTTCTTGGCTTCAATCACCACCACTTTCAGCCCCCGCAAAGCGGCTGAGCGGGCGGCTGTCAGCCCGGCAAAACTGGCACCCACAATGGCCAGATCATAATCGGCGACCACACTCATGAAGCTGCTTTCAAAGCCCCGGCATCTTTCGAGAGCGGCGTAATCCTGAGCGAAGTAATGCGGTTTCTTTGCCGGCGTAATATACGGAAGCGAAAACCGTAGAACGTAAAGGCCTGCCCCGGTTCGGGAATGGTTTGAACCGCGTGAATAACAAGACCGGCAATGGTTGTTGCCTCTTCATCAGGCAGCGACCAGTCCATGGCGCGATTCAAATCACGCACCGGCACTGTGCCCTCCACATTCACCGAACCATCGGGTTGCGGCACCACACCCTGAATTTCAACATCATGCTCGTCGGCAATTTCGCCGACAATTTCTTCCAGAATATCTTCCAGCGTTACCAGGCCCTGCACTTCGCCATATTCATCCACCACCAGTGCAAAATGCACCTTACGTTTCAAAAAGGCATTGAGCTGCGCCTTGAGGCTGGTCGTATCCGGTACGAACCAGGGCTTTGTGGCAATCTCCATGATATCCAGTTTTTCCACATCGCCACTTTGGGCCTGTAGCGAGCGCAACAGATCCTTGGCATGCAGCACGCCGACAATATTATCGGGATCACCGCGCCAGATGGGAATGCGCGTATAGGGACTGGCCAGTGCCATATCCACCAGAGCGGAAGGGCTTTCATCTGCGTTCAGCACCATCATGCCGGTGCGGTGAACCATGATGTCGGACACTTCCAGCTCATTCAGATCCAGCAGACCGCCAATACGGTCGCGATCATCCTTCACCAATCCGCCTTCTGAATGCTGCAAATCAACGGTGCCACGCAGTTCTTCATGGGCGGACAGAATATCCTGATCGCCAATATTTGCGCCAAATCTGTTGAGAACCAGTTTCACAAACGCTTCAATGGCAATCACCACCGGGCTGAAGACAGCGACAATGATGCGAAGAACGGGAGAGACCGTCAGTGCAAATCGGTCAGGGTTGGAAATCGCCAGCGTCTTGGGCATGACCTCGGCAAACACCAGAACAACGGCGGTCATGACCAATGTGGCATAGACCACACCCGTATCGCCAAACAGGGTGATGAACAGGCTGGTGGCCAGAGCCGAGGCCAGAATATTGACCAGATTATTGCCCAGAAGCAGCGCACCAATCAGCCGTTCTCGTGTTTGAATCAAACGTTGAACAATTGCGGCCCGTTCATCGCCCGCTTTTTCAAAAGCATGCATCCGCGCCCGCGAAGCGGCGGTCAATGCCGTTTCAGAGCCCGAAAAAAACGCCGAGACAATGATCAGCACCATGATGGCAAGAATTGTCAACCAAAGGGCAGAGGTCATATGGGTTCGGGTCTCCAGTAAAAAGGCATTTGGCAATAAATTGTGTCGCAAGAAAGCGTGCGCGTGTCAGACATATAGAGCGTTTCCAGCGCATATTGAAGGCGTTCCGCTATGGGTGGTTACCACCATGCAGAATTAACCATCAAGCGTCTGGCGCAGAAAATCCTCAACGGCGCTGGGTGGCACATCATTGGACACAAATGCTTCACCAATGCCGCGTGTCAGAATAAAGGTCAAAGCGCCTCTTTGCACCTTCTTGTCCTGACCAATGAAACGCAGCAGCGTTGGTGCATCCAACTTGTCTCCGGCAATTTCAGCCACAGATGTCGGCAAGCCAACCGCCTTCAGATGCGCCACCACCCGGGCACCATCATCAGGTGAGCACACATTCATATAGGCCGAGAATTGATGGGCCAGCACCATGCCGATCGCCACGCCTTCACCATGAACCAACCGATCAGAATAGCCGGTGGCCCCTTCCAGCGCATGACCGAATGTATGGCCAAGATTGAGCAACGCACGCTTGCCATGCTCCTGCTCATCTTCACTGACAATGCGCGCCTTGGCACGGCAGGAACTGGCAATAGCATGAATGCGGGCTGATACATCGCCCTGCGTCAGCATCGCCGCATGATTCTGCTCCAGCCAGACAAAGAAATCCGGATCATCAATCAGCCCGTATTTGGCCACTTCCGCATAGCCTGCCCGCAATTCGCGCGGCGACAATGTGTTCAGCGTATCGGTATCGGCCAGCACCAGACCGGGCTGATAAAAAGCTCCGATCAGATTCTTGCCATGGGAAGAATTGATACCGGTCTTGCCACCGACCGAACTGTCGACCTGTGCCAGAAGTGATGTCGGCACTTGAACAAATCCGATGCCGCGGCGCACCGATGCGGCCACATAGCCGGTCAGATCACCGACAACACCGCCGCCAAGCGCAATCAGCACATCGCCACGTTCCAGCCGTTCGCCCACCACATCTTCCACCAGCGTTTCAAACACTGTCAGGCATTTGGAAGCTTCACCGGCTGCAATTTCAAAAAAAACCGGCTCAATGCCAGCCTGTTTCAAACTGGCTTCAACCCGGGCACGATAGAGCGGCGCAACTGTGCTGTCAGATACAATACCCGCCCGCACAGAACCATAGCGCGCAACAATCTCCTTACCCAGAGTGTCCATAAGTCTGGACCCGATGAGAATATCATACGAGCGCTCGCCCAGTTCCACCCGAACCTGTGTGGGGTCTGTCTCAACAAGTTCACTCATGTTTTGTCCCCATGGCCTGTTCGCCATTGTCAGTCATATAGGCATTCAAAGCAGCCAGAATGTCATCCACAACAACCTCATGAGGCACATCGCGAGAGGTGATGGTAATGTCGGACAGCGCATAGATCGGATTGCGTGCTTCCAGCAAATCCGCCAGCACCTTTTCTGGGTTGGGTTGCTGCAACAAAGGCCGTGTTGGCTTGCGCTTGACCCGCCCGATCAGAACCGACAGTTCCGCGTTCAGCCAGATGGAAATGCCTTTGTCGGCAATGTCGGCCCGCGTCTCATCATTCATGAATGCGCCGCCACCCGTGGCCAGAACCTGCGGCCCTTCGGTCAATAGGCGCTGGATGACACGTTTTTCGCCATCGCGGAAATGCGCTTCGCCATAGGTTTCGAAAATTTCCACTATGCTGCGATTGGCCGCTTGCTCGATTTGTTTGTCTGCATCGACAAAGGGCAGATCCAACGCGTTTGCCAGACGGCGGCCAACGCTGCTTTTTCCAACGCCCATCATCCCCACCAGGACCAGACTTCTGGACCCTAAAAACTGTTTCAGTTGAGCGCGATCCGCAAAAGTCTGGTACTGTGAAACGGCCATGTCAGGCAAACATCCGAATATAAAAATTGCACGCGGACAGGTGCTTGCGCTTGCCAAACCCGCTTTGGGTGATGAATAAACCTGTTTATCGGATCAACGCAACGCCGTTTGCGGCAAATATCTGAAGTTTTGGGAGCCGAACCAGCCTATGCGAAGCCTGATTATCCTGTTGATTTGTATCGGCCTCATTGCAGCAGCAGGTTATGGTACGCTGTACTATCTGGCCAATCTGGAACCGCGCACACGGGTCATCGAAGAACCGGTTGATCCAGATCTGCTGAACCGCTGACCCTGCGCCCGTGTCGATGCAGACCGACCCCGTTCTGATCGATTTCTTCCTGGAAATGATGGTGGGAGAGCGCAACGCCGCCGACAACACAATCCAGTCCTATCGGCGCGATCTGGAAAACGCAGCCATGCAATTGCGGCGCAAAAAGCGCACATTGGGCAGCGCCAGCATTGATGATGTCGAACATTATCTGGAAAGCCTGTCGCTGGACGGTTTGGCTGCCACTACAATTGCCCGACATTTGTCAGCGCTGAAGCAGTTTTTCCGCTTTCTCAACACCGAAAACCTGCGGGAAGACAATCCAACGCTCAACATCGAGACACCCAAAACGAGAAAACCGCTCCCCAAAACGCTGGAAGGGTTCGAAGTGGATCGCATGCTGTCCACCGCCTTGGCTGAAGCGCAACAAGCTGATGAAGCAGCACAAAACGATCCAAAGGTTGCTGGAAAACCGCCACGCCGGGACGCGTCGCTTCTGGGCTGGCGGCTCTATGCACAACTGGAAGTGCTCTATGCCACAGGACTGCGCGTGTCTGAACTGGTGTCCCTACCCAAAACCGCAGCCAATACCAAGGGTCCCTTCATCATGGTGCGCGGCAAGGGCAATAAGGAACGGCTTGTGCCGCTCACCCCGCAGGCCAAAACAGGGATGGAAACCTATCTGCAGCGGCTGGTTGCCTATCAAAAAACCATGGGGCACGACAGCAAAAGCCCGTATCTGTTTCCTGCCGGCAGCAAGTCCGGGCACATGACCCGGCAGAATTTTGCGGTGGATTTGAAACAACTGGCGCAAAGAGCCGGGATCAAAAACACGGTTTCCCCGCACATTATCCGCCACGCTTTTGCCAGTCATCTGCTGCAGAACGGTGCTGATCTGCGCGCCCTGCAAACCCTTTTGGGCCACAGTGATATTTCAACGACGCAAATCTATACCCATATACAGACCGATCATCTGCGCGAAACACTCGAAGCCCTGCACCCATTGTCAAACCAAAGCAGGCAATCTGATCCGGACACGGAAAATTAAACGACATTGCTTGCAATGCACAACCGCCGATGAAATAAGCTGAGAACAACCATTGAGGCACTGATGTACAGCTATCTGGAATTTGAAAAACCCGTCGCGGACCTGGAAGGCAAAATTCAGGAATTGCGTGCAATGTCATCTGAAGAAGATGGCGTGGGCATTGGCGATGAAGTGTCGCGACTTGAAAAACGCGCCTCTGATGCCTTGCGGGAAATCTACGCCAATCTGACCCCATGGCAGAAGACTCAGGTCGCGCGCCATCCTGACCGGCCCCATTGCCTGCAATATGTCTCCAAATTGATCGAAGACTTTACGCCTTTGGCAGGCGACCGCTCCTTTGGTGAAGATCACGCCATCATTGCCGGTCTTGGCCGCTTTCAGGGCGAAGCTGTCGCCTTTATCGGTCAGGAAAAGGGCGAAGATACGCAAGACCGTATCAAGCGCAATTTCGGCATGGCCCGTCCGGAAGGCTACCGCAAGGCCGTTCGGATTGTAGAAATGGCTGATCGTTTTGGCCTGCCCATTATTTCTCTGGTCGACACAGCCGGTGCCTATCCCGGTATTGGTGCAGAAGAGCGCGGACAGGCTGAAGCCATTGCCCGCTCGACAGATGCCTTTCTCGGCGTTGGCGTTCCCACAGTGTCGGTGGTGATTGGCGAAGGTGGCTCCGGCGGAGCCATTGCCATTGCTGCCGCCAGCAAGGTTTTCATGCTGGAACACGCCATTTACAGCGTGATTTCACCGGAAGGCGCAGCCTCGATCCTGTGGCGCGATTCCGCACGCGCCAAGGAAGCCGCAACAGCCATGAAAATTACCGCTCAGGACCTCCTGAAATTCGGTGTGATCGAAGGCATTATCAAAGAACCGATGGGCGGCGCTCACCGGGCCATCGATGATGTGATCAACATGACTGGCCAACGCATTGACGCAGCCATGCAGGAAATGGCCGGTCAGGACGCAGACACGCTGCGCAATGCCCGCCGCGAAAAGTTTCTTGAAATTGGACGCTCGCTCTAGGCTTTATCTTTAAGGCGGTTCAAATCGCCCCAAGAGCGCGTGGCGCTGCCGCAGGAATACGCCAAGACCATCCCGCGCATCGGCGATGCTGATGCCACGAGCATATCAGGCCATCGTCAAGGAGCGGAAAGTTGAGCTCGAAGCAACAAACGTCGCTTGATCAGATGCGGCGTTGATGCTTGCGATCAAACGTCATCTGGAAGAGCCAATCCATTCCTCTGTCAAAAACCAACTCTAATACATAAACTGAACGAAACAGTGCAATCAAATCCCGGACCAATATTGTCCTCTTGCACAACAGCCGCCTATCTCTGTTTCTCGGTGATGAATTTCCCAACCGCTTCTTTGTTCTGATCTCCGATTTCAACGACGCCATCGTCGAGCAGGTCTTGCAACGTCTGACCGCGCAGGGCCTCTCGCCACAGCGCCTCAGCTTCCAGCATTCGACGTTTGATAAAACAGTCCTTTTCATAGGCGCAATGGGCGTTTGTCGTGACATCGCCCTTTTGCCGGATTTCACGGCATACATAGGCCGGGCCCTGGCCATCGATGGCCTCTACCACATCGAGCATGGAAATCTTCCCGGCCGATCGTGTCAGGCGATAGCCTCCTCTCGGGCCGGGAACCGCCTCGGTCACGGAAGCGGCTGTCAGCGCGCGAAGATGCTTGAGCAGGTAGCTCTCCGAAATACCATGCAGCGCCGCCAAGTCCTTACCGGACAGAACCTTCCCTTTTGGTAGTGCCGCAAGAACAACGGCGCAATGCAATGCCGCTTCAACCCCATCTCCCAGACGCCGCATTCGAGTATCTCCCTATGTTTTCAGTTTTGCATTTTGCTGTTGCAGCGATTAATCATCGATATATACTATCCATGATTCGATCACAACTCTTGCTCACAATAAGGATTACACCAATGACCATGCGCTTCAACGTCGCAAAAGATACACCTCAGCTCTACGAATCTCTTCTGGCGCTCAATGCGGCGATTGCTGATTCAGGAGCCGACATTCGCCTCATACACCTCATCAAGATCAGGGTTTCTCAGATAAACGGGTGTGCGTTTTGTGTCGGTATGCATATCAAAGAGGCAATTAATGATGATGTCGAACAGAACCTCATTAATCTGCTGCCTGTCTGGCGGGAAACAAGCGCCTTCGATGCACGGGAGCGCGCCGCATTGTCCTGGGCTGAAGCTCTCACATTGCTGGCCGGGACAGGTGTTTCGGATGACGACTACGAGGCCGCTCACGCAGAGCTGAGTGAGCAGGATCTGGCGGCGCTGACCGTGGCTATCGGCACAATGAACTTGTGGAACCGCATCGGTGTCGGCGCGCAGATGCCCGCCTGACCATGCAAACTCAACAAAAGGCCCATGGCATGACACGTATCAACAATGACTCCGCCAAACTGGCATCAACGCCGGGAAAAAATCAGGACACAATCTGGCGGCGCTCAAGGCTGAACCTTAGCGGCTTCCTGATTTTCAACCTCATAGCGATTGCAGTGCCGATGAAGGGCTACGCCCATGATTCAAAGCGCGGCAACCCCGGTGTTCACCGCGAAATGCTTCACCAATCGATCTTGCCCGACTTCCCCGATCATATCGTGACTGCCCTGACAGTCGAAATTGCACCTGGTGCGGTCGTCGGACCCCATCGGCATGGTGGCTTCGTATACGTTTATTTGCTGCAGGGCCGGATTAGCAGTCAGGTGGAAGGCGAAGACCCTGTGGAATATAGCCGCGGGCAAAGCTGGATCGAACCGGCTGGAGCCTTGCACAAACACACTGAAAATCCCAGCAAGACCGAACCGGCGAAGTTCCTCGCGGTGATATACAGCGAGGAAAATGCCATTATCACTCAGCCGGATAAAGACAGCCGTGACTAGTGTTCAGTCAGGACAATCCAGGCGCATTCACCTTTGCTTTGAGTTTTTTACGGGGGCAGCCAACTTTGCCTCAAGCAGCCGGAATACGGGACATCACTCCGCGATGATGGGCGTGACAAATGGCGATGGCCAGCGCGTCAGCTGCATCATCTGAGTCAAACACCGCTTTGGGCAGCAGAATTTTCACCATCATGCGGATCTGGCCCTTGTCACCATGGCCTGCCCCGACAACGGTTTTCTTCACCTGATTGGGCGCATATTCGGCAACATTCAGTCCGGCCAGCGCGGGCACCACCATGGCAATTCCCCTTGCCTGGCCCAGCTTCAGGGTCGACTTGGGATCCTTGTTGACGAACGTTGCTTCCACGGCTGCTTCGTTCGGCGCATGGGTGCTGAGAATACCTTCGAGCCCGCGATAGAGCTGTTCCAGCCGCACGGCCAAATCTGCCTTGTCGGCAGATTTGATTGTCCCCGATGCGATAAACCGCAGCGAACTGCCCTCGCTCTCAATCACGCCCCAACCGGTGCGGCGCAACCCTGGGTCAATGCCAATAATTCGAACACAATGAGTCAAGCTGTTGCCTTTGGCATCAATTGGCAGATGTTAACGGACCGCAACAGGCCGTTTATTCAGCCGCCAGTTTTTCCATGATTTCATCATCAATTTCGAAGTTGGAATAGACGTTCTGCACGTCATCATCATCTTCCAGAACATTGATGAGCTTCATCAATGTTCCAGCCTTGTCTTCCTCAACCGGTGTGCCGGTTTGTGGTTTGAAGGTTGGATTGACCGAAGCACCTTCGCCAAGTGATGCTTCAAGAGCAGTAGACACTTCGTTGATGTCTTCAAAACCGCACAGAATTGTGTGGCCATCCTCATCTGACTGCACATCTTCAGCACCCGCTTCGATAGCAGCATCCATGACTGTATCTGCATCACCCGCCTCGACCGGGAATATGATCTCGCCAACGCGATCAAACATGAAGCCCACGGAGCCGGTTTCACCCAGTGATCCGCCGAATTTGGTAAAAGCTGCACGCACATTACTGGCGGTCCGGTTGCGATTATCGGTCAGCGCTTCCACAATGATTGCCACACCACCGGGGCCGTAGCCCTCATAGCGAATCTCATCATAGGTTTCCGCGTCTCCGCCTTCCGCCTTTTTGATGGCCCGCTCGATATTATCTTTCGGCATGGACAGAGCTTTGGCGTTCTGAATGGCCAGCCGCAGACGTGGATTGCCATCTGGATCGCCGCCGCCCATTTTGGCCGCAACCGTAACTTCCTTGGATAATTTGGAGAAAGCCTTGGAGCGCTTTTTATCCTGAGCACCCTTGCGGTGCATGATGTTCTTGAATTTGGAATGGCCTGCCATGAGATTACCTGAATGCGATTATCTGGTTGGAACGAGGGTCTGAACTCAAATCAAAGATCAAACTGTTGCGGGGCTTATAAGCTTGCTTGTGCGGAAAATCCAGCACCGCCACCGCTTGATCCACTTCACGCATCAATCCTGCTCAACCCAGAATGATGGAATATGCTCCTGCAAACGTCCACCAAGCCGCACCGGCTCGATCTTCTGCGCCAGGCCGGTATTATCATCCACCAGCACGGCAACACCGCTCAGGGTCGCCTCACCCAGGGCAGGTTGAAACCGCCCGGTGGAAATTGCATTCGTCATACGCTGCAATGGTTCGGCATGATCCATCCCTATGATGGAGTTGTAATCACCGCTCATGCCTGCATCGGTCATGAAGCCGGTACCACCATCCAGAATCTGATGATCTGCCGTTGGCGCATGGGTGTGGGTGCCAACCACCAGCGAAGCCTGACCATCTGCAAAATGGCCCATAATCTGTTTTTCGCTGGTTGCTTCTGCATGAAAATCAATCAGCACAGCATCAGAAACCTTGCCCAAGGGTGCTGCATCCAGCTCACGCTGAACGGCTTGAAACGGATCATCCAGCGGGTTCATGAAAACCCGACCCATGGCATTCATCACCAGTACCTGCGCCCCGTTTCGGGCGGTGAACAACCCGGCACCCTTGCCAGGTGTGCCTACTGGATAGTTCAGCGGCCGCAGAAAATTATCGTAGCGGGTGCAAAACACCAGTGCTTCACGCTGATCCCAGACATGATTACCAGTCGTGACCACATCGGCTCCCGCATCGATCAGATCAATGAAAATCTGTTCGGAAATGCCAAATCCGCCAGCGGCATTCTCGCCATTGACGACCACAAAATCCAACGCATAGTCAGATACCAGATCTGGCAGTTTTTCCTGTATAACAGCGCGACCTGCACGACCCACGACATCTCCTACGAATAGAAGTCTCATGCGTTCACATCCATCACGTTCATGATTCCATTCTCTGTAACAATTGCCGCCAGCGGCATATCATGCGGCTCAGCAGGCACATGCGGCACAATTTGTGTCGCAAATCCAATCCCGATGGTGATGGGTGTCAGAGACTTTTCCAACATACGCTCTATCGCCCGATCGTAGTGACCGGCTCCATAACCGATGCGCGCACCCTTTGCGTCAAACCCCGCAAGCGGCATCAGCAATAGCGCTGGATCAACAGTTTCAGCATCTGCCGCTGGCCCTGTTGTTCCAAATCCGGCCGCCTGCAAAACATCGCCAGAGCGAAAGCGCCGAAACACTATTTCAGTTCGGCTCAAAACCACGGGCAATGAAACGAGAGCGCCGGCGCCTTCCAGTTGCGGTATCAAGTCTGACACATCAGCTTCGGAGCGGATCGGAAGATAGGCCGAAATCTCAAGACCCTTCATCTCAACGCCCTTTAACAGCGCGCGATCTGACAGAAGGTCCATCACATGAAGGCATATCTGCCGTGAAGCCTTTTCACGAAATTCTGGTGACAGAGCGTTGCGCCGATCCAGACACATGGCGCGCATGGCGGGTTTATCGAGAGCCTGATTATTGTCCAAGAAATCCGTCCATGGGTAACAAGCGAAGCCGCGGCGACCGTGATACGGTGAACAATCCTGGGAACCTACTACGTAGGTGGGCGCCGTATGTCCCGGCCCACGAGCCAGGTCAGGAACAGCTCCCGTTTGGATTGATAAGGCCCCAAGAATAAGTCGTGCATCACGAGAAGCGCAGCTTCTGAACCTATATAGGCTGGAAGGTAGGCAAGATAAAGCCCGCCCAGCCCCAACAGGGTAAATTAGACCCCAAGAATGAAGTCGGGAGACAGGCTTGGAGCACTGGATTTAAGTGGCTGGCTTTCTGACAATAACAATCCTAAGCTTCGGGCGATACAAATGCGATCACGGAAAATGAACCCGATTTCAGATTTGATCAGCAGTTCCTTACCCGCAACACTGTCCCGAATTGCCAGATCAACGGGCCGCTTTGCACTGGATCTTGCCATTCCACCAGCCTGCTTATCCTGCGATGAAAGGGTGCTGGAGCCCGGGGCATTGTGTCCGGCTTGCTGGAACCGATTGCGCTTCATTGCCAAACCATGTTGTGCGGTTCTGGGCACACCTTTTTCATATGATCTGGGACCGGGGATTGTCAGCGCACAGGCCATTGCCAGCCCGCCACCTTATGAAATGGCCCGTGCCGCGGTTCTTTATGATGATGTTGCCCGCAAGCTGGTGGCCAGACTGAAATACGAGGACCGACCAGACCTTGCCTCGGTGCTGGGACGTTGGATGGTCCGCGCTGCACGGCAGGCAGATGCTGACTTTCTCTCGGGCAACCCGATCATTGTTCCCGTTCCGCTGCACCGCTGGCGTTTGCTGCGCAGACGTTACAATCAGGCAGCCTTGCTTGCGCAGGATGTTTCAAACCGGCTGCAACTGGATTGTCAGCCATTGGCACTTGACCGCATCCGCAAAACAGAACGGCAGGTTGGATTGACGCGCAACGAACGCGCCAACAATGTGCGCGGCGCTTTTCGGGCAACGTCCACAGGCGCCATGCAGATGTCCGGTCGTACAATTCTGCTGATTGACGATGTCCTGACAACCGGGGCCACTGTGGAAGCCGCCACGCGCGCCTGCTTGCGAGCCGGTGCTGCGCATGTCCGTGTTCTGACATTCGCGCTTGTATCTGACCCTCGTGGATCTGAGGCGGAAGGTCTTCTGTCAGATACAGATCCGATTGATCTGTAACATCCGTATGCCTACCTGTTGCAACACGGCTTGTGAAAAAGCCCGGCACGCGCCTATATACAAGTGCGCGCCTATATAGAAGCGACCCTGCAGCACAAAAGGACTGCCATGACGAATGTGATCATCTACACCCGCGCCATGTGCGGATATTGCTCTGCCGCCAAATCCTTGCTGGACCGCAAGAGCGTTGCCTACAAGGAGCATGATGCGACCTTTGATCAGGACTTGCGCAGGGAAATGATGCAGCGTGCCAATGGCGCGTCCACTTTTCCGCAGATTTTCATTGGGGATATCCATATTGGTGGCTTCGATCAGATGAACGCGCTGGAACGTGCTGGAAAACTTGATCAACTTCTGAACGCTGCATAAGGCTGAAAACCGTGTCGCAGAACAGTTTCAAGGCAGCCTGCATTCAGATGAACTCCGGTACATCTGTCTCGGACAATATGGCAACCGCCACGGAGCTGATACGCGTGGCTGCGGCCCAAGGCGCGCAGTACATACAGACACCGGAAATGACAACAATTGTGCAGCAGAAGCGCTCTGCACTTGTGGAGGCCATCGCACCTGCACAGAACAACCCATCTGTCAGCGCCTTTGCCAAACTGGCTGGCGCATTGAAAATCTGGCTCCACATCGGCTCCATGGCAGTTGCCCTGCCGAAATCCGATGGCGGGCCAACGATTGCCAATCGGGCCTTCCTGTTTCGACCCGATGGCCACATTGCGGCCAGCTATGACAAAATCCACATGTTCGATGTGGATCTCGACAGTGGCGAAAGCTGGCGTGAATCCAAAGCCTATCGCCCCGGCAGCGAAGCCGTTCTTGTGGAGATCACACCAGGCCAGATGCGGGATCAGACACAAGATCAGCCACCGGTCAAACTCGGCCTGTCAATCTGCTATGATCTGCGCTTTGCAGCGCTCTTTCGCACTTACGCCCAGGCCGGTGCGATTGTTCTGGGAGCCCCGTCAGCATTCACCCGGCAAACCGGCGCGGCCCATTGGCATGTCCTACAGCGCGCGCGCGCCATTGAAAACGGCGCGTTCATGATTTCGGCCGCACAGGTCGGAGCACATCAGGATGGCCGCGAAACCTTCGGCCATTCCCTGATTGTAGACCCCTGGGGCACAATTCTGGCAGAAGCTGATGGTGAAAACCCTTCAGTGATCACAGCCGATATTGACCCGGAACTGGCAAAAGCGGCGCGCCGCAAAATTCCGGCCTTGACCAATGATCAGCCCGCCATTTTGCGCCTGACAACTCAAAGCGTTGCAGCATGATCCGTTTTTCACTCCAATGCAGCCAGACCCATCGCTTTGACGGGTGGTTTCGGTCGGGTGATGATTTTCTGACACAACAGAAGCGCGGCTTGTTGGCTTGCCCCGAATGCGGATCGACCACCGTCGAAAAAGCCCTGATGACGCCATCGGTTCCAAAGAAATCCAACCAGAAAATGGGTGTGGCCGAGCAACCGGACAGCGAGCCACAAGCCACGGCTGCACCGGCGACGCAGTCAGTGCCCGGATCGGCATCAGACCCTGTCACTCAGTCCCCTGCGCCCTCGCAAGATGCGCACCAGGCGCCTCAATCGCAAGCAACGCCTCCCAATCCACTCTCCAACCTGCCACCCGAAATAAGGGGCAAGGTCATGACAGCGGTGAAGGAATGGCGCGACTCTGTGATTGCAAATTCAGAAAATGTCGGCCCGCGCTTTGCTGACGAAGCCCGCAAAATCCACTTCAAGGAAGCAGATGAACGGCCCATTTATGGGCAAGCTTCTGCCGATGATGTGCAGGAATTACTGGAAGAAGGCATCCCTTGCGCGCCCTTGCCGGTGCTGCCAGAGGACCACAATTAGGGTGCATTGCCTGCATCGCCTCGAATATCAGCGCCTCACAGTTAAGAAACATTCTCATATAGCCCTGATTTGACCATTTATCCGGCCAAAATCAGGACAATTTCGAAATCTGCTTTTGCTTGGCCACAAATTCGCGCTATTCCTTGGGGATTGACGAAGTTCGTCCAATGTAAGATTCGCAAATCACGGCCTGGATTCAGGTCGACCCGGCCAGGGCGAACGGAACAGACTGGTGGTCGGGCAGTGTCTGACGGAGTACGATCGATTTATGGCGCGCGACTACGATCCTTATCGGCTTTCATCGCCGCAGGTATTTCTTTGGCGCATGATCATATTTCTGATCATCGTCGGTTTTATAGCTCTGGTCCTCTATCAACAGATCATCACTGCTTTCGTTAGCAATCCCGGACTGAACGGCCTCATCCTTGCGGTGCTCATCATAGGTGTTCTTCTATCGCTGCGACAGGTCCTGCTGCTGTTTCGCGAAGTGCAATGGGTCAACGGGTTTCGCCGATCCGATCCCAACATTGAATATGCAAGGCCCCCCATTTTGTTGGCACCAATGGCTGCCATGCTTGGAGACCGTCTGGGAGCGATGGCTATCAGCCAGCAAACCATGCGGTCAGTGCTGGAATCGATTGGAGTCCGTCTCGACGAGTCGCGCGAGATTTTACGATATCTCACAGGCCTTCTGGTGTTCCTTGGCCTGCTTGGTACCTTTTGGGGCCTGCTGCGCACCGTGGGCTCGGTGGGCGATACAATTCAGTCGCTGAATGTGGGCTCAGGTGATGCTGGCGTTATTTTTGAAGATCTGAAAACCGGCCTGGAAGCGCCACTGTCCGGCATGGGCACGGCCTTTTCATCATCCCTGTTTGGTCTGGCCGGGTCCCTTATTCTGGGCTTTCTGGATTTGCAGGCTGGTCAGGCGCAAACCCGCTTTTACACCGATCTGGAAGATTGGCTGTCAACCGTCGCCGAACTTGAAGATTCAATGGTAGAAGGCGAAGGCACCAATTCTCTGGTGCTGGATGATTTGCGCCTTGCGATCGACAAGCTGAGCCGGTCCATGGCTCAGAATAACAGTGGTGGCAACACCGCTCAGCCAACAAGCGCGGCGATGGCAAGTCTGGCCGAGGGCATTCAGGGTCTGGTGCAGCACATGCGCTCTGAACAGCAGGTGGTGCGCAGTTGGGTAGAATCCCAGTCTGAACAACAAAATCAGGTCAGGCGTCTGCTCGAGGCACTTGTACAACGAGACCGCAATACAGGCGGCAATTAGGGTTTAAACCGGAATGGCGCTGGCACGAGCAAGACGGCGGGAAACGCGCGGAGATTATTGGCCAGGCTTTGTGGATGCCATGGCTTCGCTTTTGCTTGTCATGATTTTCCTGCTGTCGCTGTTCATGCTGGCACAGTTTTTTCTCAGTCAGGAAATCTCGGGCCGCGATACCTTGCTCAGCCGCCTGCAGTCCCAGATTTCCGAACTGACCGAATTGCTGGCGCTGGAACGCACTGGCCAAAATGATCTGCGGGCAAGCCTGACTTTGTTGGAATCCAACCTGTCCGAGGCAGAAGAAGAACGGCGCCGTTTGCAGCAATTGCTCAGCAACCAGTCCGGAGCTACAGCTGAACGGGATTCAGCTCTGGAACAGGCGACTGCCGAACTGGATGAGGAGCGCAGGCTCAGCGCCCGTGCTCAGTCTCAGGTCGATCTTCTCAACCAGCAGCTTGCAGCCTTGCGCCGCCAGATTGCGTCTCTGGAAACGGCCCTTGATGCCTCTGAGGAACGCGATCGGGAAAGCCAGACACGAATCACCGATCTTGGCAGCCGCCTGAATGTCGCCCTGGCCCAACGGGTGCAGGAATTGTCGCGTTATCGGTCCGACTTTTTTGGTCGCCTGCGTGAAATCCTCAGCGACCGGTCCGATATCCGGGTCGTTGGTGACCGATTTGTATTCCAGTCCGAAGTTCTGTTTGCCTCCGGTGCCAATGAATTATCACCTGAAGGTGTGGAAGAAATGCGCAAGCTGGCCGATGCCATCATCCAGTTGCGCGCTCAAATTCCTGATGAAATCAACTGGGTCCTTCGGGTTGACGGCCATACTGATGCAAGACCGGTCAGTGGCGAACGCTTTAACAGCAACTGGGAGCTGTCATCGGCACGGTCCATTTCGGTCGTTGAATTTCTGGCGTCGCAAGGTGTCCCGCCCAACAGATTGCTGGCAGCGGGTTTTGGCGAGTTCCAGCCCATCGACCCTGGCGACTCGCCGGAGGCTTTGGCAAGAAACCGCCGTATTGAGCTGAAGCTGACGGAGCGCTGATGTGTCTCAGTCGCCCGTGTCACACGATGCCGGTCGCAGGGCCGGACCGGTAATCCTTCGCTTTGTCCTGATGCTTGCCGTTTTGAGCCCCGCCATATTGTTTGGCACGGCCACTTATGTGCTTTATCAGGCTGAGCAGGTGGCCAATGGAAAACCTTTCTGCGTGCAATATGCAAATCCCACCGGAGGTGGCCGTTACACGCCGGTCCGATCTTTGTGGCAACTTACTTTCGTTGCCATGCACGCACGCTATCTTGGTCTTGGCGGATCTGATTCAGATCAATTCTCGCTGCCCGGCGTCTTGGTGATTGATCAGGCCGAACGTGCGGATTTGTGGCGTTGGTCCTGGAGCAGTCTTGGCTGGCACAGGCTCACCGAAGGTGTCCGCAAGGGCCTGCGTCTGGAGCCCGTCTGTGCACCGCATGTCAATTACGGCGACGATCTGCCGGTTGTCTGAAATCAGATTCTATTCCGCAGCCGTACGAACCTGAAATTGTAAATCTGCAAGACGTGCATACAACCCACCCTGCTGTTGCAGAGATTCATGCGTGCCGCTTTCCACAATACGCCCCGCTTCCATAACCAGAATGCGATCCGCTTTCAGAATTGTGGCCAGGCGATGCGCGATCACCAGCGTTGTGCGTCCCTCCATCAACTGCTCCAGCGCATGCTGAACCAGTGTCTCGCTCTCCGCATCCAGTGAGCTGGTGGCCTCATCCAGCAACAGCACGGGAGCGTCCTTCAGAATCGCGCGCGCAATTGCAATACGCTGGCGCTGACCGCCCGACAGTGTAATGCCGCGTTCGCCCACCACCGCATCATAGCCACCAGCGATCTTGATAATGAATTCATCGGCGCGTGCAGCTCTGGCAGCCGCCTCAATGGCATCCAGCCCGGCTTGTGGATTGCCAAGACCGATATTCTCGGCGATGGATGCACCAAATATCACGGTTTCCTGCGGGACAATCGACAAATGTTTCCGCAATTCCTCCGGTTCAAGCGTTCGGATTTCCGTTCCATCCAGCAACACCTGACCACCGGTCGCATCATAAGCTCGGGTCAGCAGCGAAAACAGGGTTGACTTGCCTGCACCCGACGGACCGACAAGCGCCACCGTTTCACCGGGGGCAATATCAATCGTGACATTGTGCAAAATCGGCGCATCTGGCGCTCCAGGATAGGAAAATGAGACATCCTGAAACGAGACAGCACCCGCCACCTTGTCCAGAACGGCTGGATTGGCAGGTGCGGCAATCACCCGGTCAATGGCCAACAATTCTCCAAGCCGCTCGGCCGCACCGGCAGCCTGAGCCACCTCGCCCCAAACCTGGGACAGGGCCCCCAAAGACCCCGCAGCAAACACCGAATAGAGCACGAATTGTGACAAGGATCCCGGTGAAATATTGCCGGCCAGCATATCAAGCGAGCCATACCACAACACGGCAACCACACTGGCAAACACTGTAAAGATCGCAAATGCTGTCAAGGCCGCGCGCGCGCCGACAGCTGCGCGGGCCGCATCAAAAGCCTCATCCACGGCACCGGCAAAGCGGGCAGATGCGCTCTTTTCAGCAGTGAAATTCTGCAATGTGCGCACGGCGCCAATGGCTTCGGATGCATAAGCTGTCGCATCGGCCAATGTGTCTTGTGCAGCACGGGACCGTTTGCGTACGTTTCGCCCGAAAGCCACCATTGGCAGCACCACCAGTGGAATGGCAGCCAGCACAAGAAGAGACAGTTTTGGGCTGGTGATGACCATCATCACCACCGCGCCGATAAACAAAAACAGATTGCGCAAGGCAATGGATATGCTCGACCCCACCACAGATTTGATCTGCGTTGTGTCAGCCGTTAGTCGTGAAATGATTTCCCCGGATTTGGCCCCGTCAAAAAACGCTGCGTGCAAGCGCATGACATGGGCAAACACGTCGCGCCTGATATCACTGACGACCCGTTCACCCAGCCAGGACACGAAGTAGAAGCGGGCCGCACTGGCAGCAGCCAGAAATCCGACCAGAACAACCAACATTCCAAAATACTGATCAATCAACGTATTGTTTTCCGGATCAAACCCGAAATCAATCATGCGCCGCACAGCCATGGGAACAGCCAGCGTCGCGGCAGCAGCAGCAGTCAGGGCCACAACAGCCAGGACGACACGCTTGCGGTAGGTTTTCAGATAGGGCCAAACCATAGCAAGAGAACCGACACGGCCCTTGGCCTCAGCCTCCAGTTCAAGCGTATTGGAGTTCCGATCTGGGACCCGTGCCCCTTGGGCAATGCTATGCGTTGTGTGATCGTTCATCGCGGCTCATTCAATAGGTGGAATATGTAATGCCTTTTCCAACGAATGACATTCAATGGCAAGCACAACCCACATGTGAGTATGGTTTGAGCCAGATATAAGAGCCAAAATCCGCAATCACGGGCTTTAAAAGGATGAACTGCGTCGATTCTCGTCATTTCAGCTTGCGAAAGACCACCACATTGGCCTATAGGAACGGCGAGTTTACACAGATCGGGCGTCATGCCCGGTTTTTTGTTTGCGGTATGCTGTGAAAGCGGCAACACCTGCCCTTGAGACACGTCTTCGGGACATCCCGGGACACACCATTGGAGTTTGAAGCTCATGAAAGCTGATATACATCCCGATTACCACACGATTAACGTTGTGATGACTGACGGAACTGAATACACGACCCGCTCGACCTGGGGTGCAGAAGGCGACACGATGCGCCTCGATATCGACCCGACTTCCCATCCGGCGTGGACCGGTGGTGGTCAGCAACTGCTTGACCGTGGCGGACGTCTGTCCCGCTTCAACAATAAGTTTGCCGGTTTCATCGGAAAATAAGAACTGCCAATTCTGGTTTCAGAATTTAAGAACCCGCCCCGGACTTTTGGTCCCGGCGGGTTTTTTCATGGCTTGAACTTTTTCTTTGCCTGGACATCGGCTGTGCGTAAGTCCCGAGCGCGTCATTTGAAGTCAGCGATCGTCCTGCGTGCTGAAAGCGGCGCTTAAGCGGGCCATCTGGTCGGCCAATGCGTCTTTGGTGCCGGACTGGGCTGCGGGTGTTGAAGAGCCAAACGATTCGCCACCCAGACCAACATCCAGATGTCGAACCCGCTCCTCCAGCCGTGCGGAGCGATCAATCAGATCCTTCAATTGATCCGGCAGTTCTTCCCAGCCAGATCCGGCGCGAGACGGCTGAAGACCGCCAAGGCGCACTTTTGCTTTTTCATCCCGGCCTTGCCCGTCCGTCATTTCACCATCATTGACGGCGCGCTGCAGCAGCAGCCAGGAGGCAATTTGCATCAGCCGGGTCGTCAGACGCATGGATTCGCTGGCATAAGCGACCGAACCAAGCCGCGACAAGGCCTTTGACTCATCACGTCCAGGACCATCCAGATAAGAAGCCGTCTCTTCAATCAGGCGCATGCCATTGTTGAACAGGGCCAAAAAGCCTTCTCGTTCCGCTAAGCGGGACGCAATGGCAATAGCGTTGCCCCCATGTGGCGTCTGGTTGTTGCGCGTCATGATCTGTTGCTCACGTGTGGTGGATTCGACCCGGAACCCACTATCATGATCATGATAGCCAGATAAGTGTCAAAAAGGAACTATGAGTTGACCGGGTCCGCCGTGCAAGCTGCCGATCCAATTGAGTTGGTTCTTCGTTAATATCCACATGAACGCTTGAAGTGGTTGCATTTCAACACCTGGATTCTGACCCGATTCCAAATTAAACGCAAAAAAAGAGCCGCAGGAGGAAGCGGCTCTGTAAGTCTAACAGGGAGGCGTCCAATCAGATGGGGGAGTGACCATCTGACAGTCCGGAACGTACCGAACACACTCTAAGGTAGAGATTAAAGGTTAATGCTTACTTAACGCAACATATTTTATGGAAA
The DNA here is from genome assembly GCA_024743215.1 of Alphaproteobacteria bacterium. GTDB lineage: Bacteria > Pseudomonadota > Alphaproteobacteria > Rhizobiales. The sequence goes on along the minus strand of JANSWZ010000005.1, from coordinate 261,705 downwards.
GAGCCTGTTAAGGACCTGTTAACCATCGGCGAGTGCCAGATGAAACCAGCCCCTATCAGCCCCAACATTTCTGCGGTGTTCCGGTTTAAAAGGGCAGCCCGACATAGTTTTCGGCAATGGCAGTCTGTTGCGCTTTGGAACAGCTCATATAGTCAAGCTGCGCATCTTGCAGGCGATCATCGAAACTGTCAGGTCCTTCAAAATTATGCAGCATCCTTGTCATGAACCAGGAAAAGCGAGAGGCTTTCCAGACCCGGGCCAGGGCCGTTTGGGAATAAGCGTCAAGCCCGGTTTCCGACCCTGACTTATAGAACTCAATCACGGCATTGCTGAGATAGAAAACATCCGAGGCTGCCAGATTCAGACCCTTTGCGCCTGTCGGCGGCACGATATGAGCAGCATCCCCGGCCAGAAACAGACGCCCGTAGCGCATCGGCTCTGAAATGAAGGCCCGCAGGGGTGCCATGTTTTTTTGAATAGAGGGCCCGGTGTCCAGTTTATCTGCGATCGAAGCAGGCAAACGGGCACTTAACGCACTCCAAAACCGGTCGTCCGACCACGCTTCCAGCGTATCCGTAACCGGACACTGAATATAATAACGGCTGAGCGTGTCAGAACGCATCGAGCAAAGCGCAAAGCCGGCCTGAGATCTGGAATAGATGATTTCCCTGCCAGCCGGGCGGGTTTCCGACAGGACGCCTATCCAGGCAAAAGGACAGATTTTTTCATATTCATTGCGAACTGAATTCGGGATCGAGCGACGACTGACACCATGAAACCCGTCACATCCAGCGACAAGATCACAGTCGATGCGGTGCGTTTCTCCATTGTGCGAAAATGTGACGAACGGTGTTTCACCGGTCAAATTGTTCAGCTCAACATCATCCACTTCGTGAAGTATCGTGCCATTCAGCTGATCGCGCGCTTCATAAAGATCCCGCGTCAATTCGGTCTGACCATAGACCAGAACAGTCTTGCCACCCGTCAGACCTTCCAGATCAATCCGCGCAGTCCGGCCACCAAAGGCGGTCAGAAATCCGGCATGGACTTTCCCGTGCCGATCCATCCGCGCGCCAGCTTTTGCGGCACGCATCAGATCGCAAGTCCCTTGCTCAAGCACGCCCGCGCGAATCCTGGACAGGACATAAGCCCTGCTTTTACGTTCAAGAACAATGCTGTCCACACCCGCCAGATGCAACAGTTGCGACAGCAACAAACCGGAAGGCCCACCGCCAATGATGACGAGCTGCGTCTTCACATTTTCCCCCTTTGCAGCTTGTTGAATGTCGTCAACTGCAAATTGAATGCGACCCGTGTTCCAAACCTTAGACGCTATCAGTCTGTTGGGGAAGTCTACCAGAAGTAGTAGCAGGGCAATGAACTCAGAACAGGTCTTCGGCGGTAGAGAGAAAGCACCCTGATTTGAAACCCATAGCCGGATTGAAGACTGCAACTTTGGATGTATTGTCCAGCAACATGGCCCTTAGCGTCAAAGGTGGCGGACCAGCTTGCGCGCACCAGGCCCTGTCGACCCGCCCCTCGGCAATATGCGCTGGTGAACACACCACAGGATCAATCGACACGCCATTCATCAAGGACAGGTTCGGGTGGTTTTCAAAGCGGCGGGCATAAACAGGCAACCACCCAAAACCATAGGTAAACTTCTCTATCGCCGCACTGCTGGGCGTCATGGGCGCGTCATCATTTTCGTTGGCATATTTCAGCACATGCTTGCCCCAATTGGACCAGCCACGAAGCATATAGGTAATGGCCCTGTGCAAATCCTGACCCTTTGGCCACTTCACTTCATAAAGATCGAAATCCTGAGATTTTGCGATTTCGGCTATGGCAAACAGATAGGACAATTGTAACCCGGAATAATGCAGCGCAAGAGAGCCGCGTTTGGTCGCTGTGGGAAAGCTGCCATCTGGCCTTTGGCTCAACAAGGCAGCCTCAAATTGCGGGAAGCCGCGCTCAAACAGCTCAATATCGCCAATGAACGCACCCAGCGTCATGCTTGGCAATACAGCTGCAAGCGCCTCGTGCCGGGCCAGCGTATTGTCCGTATCCCCCACAAGCGTGTTTTTGTCGGAGATGAAATAGTACTGATTGACCCGCCCATACAGCCAGTCAAGCAAAGGAGCGAGCTCTTCCAGTGGAGGGTTCTGCGTTTCAACCACAACAGCGGTGGCCAACACCATTGGCTGCAGAACCGTATTGGCAAGATAGGCAGTGCGGTTGAATTTTTCGGAGTTTTCAACTTTCTTGGCAGCGGTGCTGAGACCATTCGCCCTCGGCCACTTCTTCAAATAGGACCACAAAACATCGCATTGGGCTGTATCGCCAGCCATACAACTCGCTGAAGCGACCGACAAGCCTTCGGCAATCGTCCAGGACCAGTTTTCGGCACCGAAGGGTGACGGCGCCGCGAATGAGACATCAGTTTCGGAAAAGCGCGTGACAGGAGTCCAATTCGCCCCAATGGAGCGCAAATTCAGCCTGTTGTTGCAGTGCCGCTCGCGAACGAGGCCACGTTGCTGAAGATAGGTTGCACGTTCACCCAGCCCTTCCAGAACGCGCCCGGGATGCGGCAAAGTCTGTCCGGCGGCAACCGAACGGTGAAGGCTGTAGAGCGACGAGCCGGTTACATCTTCCATTTCAGGAAGGTTAAGCGCGGCGCGATATTCGTTCAGCGCCTTTCGGGTTCGCCGACCCCAGGATCCATCTGCAGTTCCCGGATCATACCCTAATTCCTGAAGAGCTTCCTGCACATAGGCAACAGTCTCATTGGACTGGGCATGAACACCAGAAACACAAAAATAGAACGCTACCAGAAAAAGAGTAAATTTACGCAAACTGACACCCTTGCCAATGCACCCCCTGCACCGCCTGTTAACCATAGATTAACACTAATCCATGACGTATGGTCAACCGGCTGCACGACATATCCAGACAATTCAGCCAAATGTTCTGCGACATTTGGAATCAGACACCGCATCGGATTCCATACGGCAAATTTTATGTGGTTTTTCTGGACATTTGTCCCCGACTGATTTCAACATGGTTTTCAATCGATATCGATCAAAACCCTGAAGCAAGTTGAACGCCCAGAGCTATCAAGAGACATATACAACCATCATGGCACCAGAACCAGTAAAGCAAGCACGGAAGCCGCAAGACCCTTGCATCATCTGTGTTGCAATTACCGGTTCAATAACGGGCAAACATCACAATCCAGCTGTACCGCTTTCGATATCTGAACAAATCGAAAGCACACATGAAGCCTTTGAAGCAGGCGCATCAATCGTCCATTGTCATGTGCGGGATGATGAGGGCGCGCCGACATCCGATCCCCAGAGATTTGCCCTGTTGCAACAGGGCCTGCTGAAACATTGCCCCGGCCTGATCATCCAGTTTTCCACAGGCGGTCGATCCGGTGCCGGGCATGAGCGGGGCGGCATGCTGCCGCTACAGCCCGACATGGCGTCCCTCACAGTGGGTTCGAATAATTTCCCCACTCGCATCTATGAGAACAGCCCGGATCTGGTCGACTGGCTAAGCCTTGAAATGCTGGCTCACGATATTCGCCCCGAGGTCGAGATCTTTGATCTTTCTCATATATTCAAAGCGGCTGAAATGCAGGCTGCGGGACGGTTTAACGGCCCGCCCCATGTGCAATTCGTTATGGGTGTGAAAAACGCCATGCCATTGGACCGGGACGTGTTTGACTTTTACCTTGAAACCACCAGACGATTATTGCCCGATGCCACCTGGTGCGGAGCGGGCATTGGCCGGGACCAGATTGTCATGAATGAATGGTGCGTGTCCGAAGGCGGCCACGCCCGCACCGGTCTGGAAGACAATGTCCGTATGGACAAAACCACATTAGCCCCGTCCAACGCGGCACTGGTTCGCCGACTTATTGAGGTCTGCCACGCCCATGATCGCGAGCCGGCAACACCTGCCGAAGCCCGTGCCTTGTTGCATTTGCCGGAGAGAAAAGCTGCATGATCGACCAAACCAAGCCACCAGTATTCGATGGTCACAACGATGTTCTGACAAAGCTTCTGCGCAAGGGAGAGGCTGATCCCGAGCGTCATTTCATCAAGGGCGACAGCGGCCATATCGATCTGCCCAGAGCAAAGCTTGGTGGTTTTTCCGGCGGCTTTTTTGCCATCTGGGTGCCCTCTCCGGCCGACAAGGCATTCCGTTATGAACAAATGGCCAAGCCAAGCTACGATATTGAATTGCCACCGGCTTTGGGGCAGCCTGAGGCCCTCAAAATCGCACTTGCGGAAGCTGCCAGCTTGTTGCGTCTGGAGCAACTTGGCGCACTTAAAATCTGCAAAACCGCTGCCGAATTGCGGCAGACCATCGAAGCGGGAAAGATTGCCGCAATCTTTCATCTGGAAGGTGCCGAGGCCATTGACCCGGACTTTACAGCGCTCGATGTGTTTTACGCTGCGGGGCTCCGGTCTCTGGGGCCGGTCTGGAGCCGTCCGACCATCTTCGCCCATGGCGTTCCGTTTCGCTACCCAAGTGATCCGGACATTGGAGACGGCCTGACGGATATCGGCAAAGACCTGATCCACGCCTGCAACGCCAAAAAGATCATGATTGATCTGTCGCACCTCAACGAAAAGGGTTTTTGGGATGTCGCCAGGCTGAGCGATGCCCCATTGGTGGCCACCCATTCCAACGCCCACGCAATCTGCCCGACAGCACGCAATCTGACTGACCGGCAATTGGCAGCCATTCGCGAAAGCGATGGCATGGTCGGCCTGAATTTTGCAGTTGCCTTTCTACGTGAAGACGGCCAGATGTCAGCCGATACGCCTATTGATATCATGCTGCGCCATATCGATCACCTGATGCAAGACCTGGGCGAAGATCGGGTTGGATTTGGCTCAGATTTCGATGGCGCCATTGTCCCCAGATCCATCGGTGATGTGACGGGTCTGCCTGTCTTGCGCAAGGCCATGCGCACCCATGGCTATGGCGAAGAGCTGATGGAAAAACTGTGCTACAAAAACTGGCTGCGTGTACTGGAGAAAACCTGGGGTTCCTGAAGCAGATCGGCCACCTTCGTGGTTGAATTCTGTTGCCTGAGACCTTCAAAAATCCGCCCCGCGGTCTTTCTCGGACTTGTTCCGAGAATCCACGCTTTAATAAACCGCAGATTATCAAAGACAAGCTAATGCGCTGTCGCTGCAATGGCCAAAACTTCTCTGTCAGGTGAGCCAGAACTCCGGATCAATTCCTGTCTAATCCAGAATGCCGCCTGACCCATTCTAAAATCCTGAATTTGCGCTCAGAAAAACTCGCCAACAGGTTGCACAACCATTGGTATTTTCTTACAAGATAATACTATTTATGATCAATGTTTGTGAGGGGTGCAATGGGGCGCTTGGTGTTGAAGACTGACAAAGCAGTGATGCGGTCATTGAAGGCGCAGCTTGCGGTCAGTACAGCTATGGCCTCAGTGGTCTTGTTGGGGTACGGCGGACGCAATGCCTTTGCGGATTGCGCCGGAGGTGGCGGCACCTATCTGTGCTCCGCTTATACCAACACAACACAAACCCTGACCGGCGCGCCCTTGACGGTCACCACAGCGTCTGATTTTGAAATCATCACCGCAACAGGCGATGCGCTCAACCTGACCGGTACCGGAGGGTTGAGCTTTACCGACAGCAACGCTTCCACCATCACCGGATACGCCAGTGGAATTCGTTCGGCAAACCTCGCCTCAGGCGCGCTGTCAATCACCACGACGGGCGTTGTCACCGGCCAGAATAATGACGGTATTTTTGCACGAAACTCTGGCACAGACCTCACAATTGAGGCGACTGAAGTCGACGGCAATCGCCACGGAATCCTTGCCCGAAATAATGGCAGTGGCGCCCTGTCGATTACTGCTACAGGGCTTGTAACCGGCCAGACTGAATACGGAATTTATGCGCAGAACTATGGCACGGACCTCACTATTAAAGCCGCTGAAGTCGACGGCAATCGCTACGGAATCCTTGCCCGAAATAATGGCAGTGGTGCCCTGTCGATTACCGCGACCGGTCCTATAACCGGTCAGATTTACTCTGGCATTTATGCGCGGAACTCCAATCTGGGCACTGATCTCACTTTTGAAGCCGCTTCGGTTGAAGGTCAGTTGAATGGAATTACAGCCCGAAATTTTGGCAGTGGCGCGCTATCAATTACAGCGACAGGATCCGTCATTGGCCGAGATCGTGACGGCATTAATGCGCAGAACTATGGCACGGACCTCATAATTGAAGCCGCTTCGGTCGAAGGCGAAAATAGAGGAATCTATGCCCGAAACGGTGGCAGCGGTGCCCTGTCGATTACCGCGACTGGCACTGTCACTAGTCAGGATAAATCTGGCATTTTCGCGGATAACCTTAATACGGGAACAGATCTGACCATTGAGACAGCGGCGGTGGATGGTAATTCCTTGGGAATTCTCGCCCAAAACAATGGCAGCGGCGCCCTGTCAATCACCTCGACAGGGCATGTCATCGGTCGCGAACAAGATGGGATCAATGCATTTAATTATTACGGCAGCACAGACTTAACGATTGTTGCTGTTTCGGCCGAAGGGTTTGACGTTGGAATCCGTGCCTCCAATAATGGCAGCGGGGCGCTGTCAATCACAGCAACTGGAACGGTTGCAGGCAATAATTGGGGAATCAGTGGGAGTAACTTTGTCAATGGAACGGATTTGACGATCAACGTCAACTCGGTATCCGGCGGTGTAGCTGGTGGAATTACTGCGCGGAACTATGGCTCAGGCCTCACATCAATCACCACCGATGGTACGGTCACCGGTGGTGGTACATACGCAGCAATCGTTACCAGAACTGATCTTGGAATGTTGACCAATATCACGCTGAACAGCGGTGCTGCCGTCAGCGCCACCTCCGGTGTTGCCATTACCAATGATAATGGAGATTCCAACACCATCGTCAGATTGGGCGCATCTGTCGCCGGTGACGTCACTCTGGGCAATGGCAGTGATGATCTGACCTTTGATGGTGGCGATTTTTCCGTGGTCACCCTGTTTGATGGCGGTGATGACGGCAGTTCTGCGGATGGCTTTGTCGATCGGCTGACCTTTGCCAATAGCGGCGCCTATGGTCCTGTGGACACAAGCGTCATGACAAATTGGGAAGAGATCTTTCTGTCCAATTCGGTTCTGGGTTTCATAGGTGATTTTACTGCACCCGAAATACTGAGCCTGACCGATGGCAGTGATCTGACCATAACGGGCAATTTCACCGGCACAGACGGTCAGTTGCAGATGGATGTGGATCTTGAAACTGATGCTGCCAGCACGCTGACCATCACAGGCACGTCCACCGGCGCCACCACCATATCCGTAAATGCAGGCAAAAGCGGACCGGCCACTGGCAATGACATCACGCTGGTTACGGTGCAGGGCGGCGGTGGCGCAAGCGACTTTATGCTGGATGGCAATCCCATCGGAGCCTATCTGTTTGATCTGGGCACAAATGGCAATGATTTCTTCCTGACCAATGCATCGCTTTCACCCGAAACAGCAGTGTTTGAATCCTATCCGCAAATTCTAACCGGTTTGAACAGCCTGCCTGATTTCAATGCCCGCTTTGGCGGCCAGGGTGCGGGAGTTACCGGCGGCGTTCCTCTTGGTTATGCGCCCCTTGCCCATATATCACAGAGTGTGGCGCTGGAAACACAATCCGTCTCTCGCCACAACGCCATCTGGGCGCGGATAGAGGGCACGCACAGCCATCTGGACCCTGCGCAATCCACTACCGGAGCGGACTATGATGTCAATCAGGGCAAAATGCGGATTGGTATGGATGGCCAGATTGCAGAAGCCGACAGTGGCCTTCTGATTGCTGGCGTGAATGCATCCTACGGCCAGGCCCATGCTGATATTGGCGCGGCCAGTGACAATGGCACCATTGAGGCCACAGGCACATCAGTTGGCGTGTCACTGACCTGGCTTGGGACCGCCGGTTTTTATGCCGATGCGCAAGCGCAATATAGCTGGTTCAGCAGTAATCTGGATTCTGACAGTCTCGGCACACTGGAAAACGGCAATGATGGCACCGGCCATGCGCTGAGCCTGGAACTGGGACAGCGCTTTGAAAACAGCCATGGCTTTGCCATCACCCCGCAGGCACAACTGACTTATGCTCAAGTCGACTTTGAAAGTTTTACAAGCGCGTTTGGCACCGCTGTAACAGCGGAAGAAGCCAACAGCCTGAAATTGCGCACCGGTGTTGCTTTTGAGCAAAGCTACAGTTTTATCGATGATGCAGGCAAAGGTGGCTATGGCACGGTTCAGGCGCTGGTCAATATCGTCCACGAGTTTCGCGGCGACACATCGGTGGCTGTTGCCGGCACGCCGCTGGACAGCGAGGCCGATGACTGGACCACAGAACTTGGCCTGGCTGCCAGCTTCACCGATGCTGATGGTGTTTATACAGTTTACGGCGATGCGCAGGTCTCCACAGGGCTCGAGAGTTTTGCTGACAGCTATGCCGTCAAGGGCGCAACCGGCATCAAAGTGATGTTCTAGGCGTTTTCAGATCCGACCGAGGCGCGTTCTGAAACAAAACCAACGCCTGATCCATTTTGAACCCGAGGTCTTCGAACAGGTCCGGGAATGCCGGGCAGATATCGACAACAGGGCGTCTGTTCCCATATCCACAAAACGCCTTCATGTTGTTTTCGGGCGATTGATGAAAACCCATCAACACATTAAATCATCAATGCGCAATCTGGTTCTAGTTTAACCTTGCATAATGGCACAAATTAGCGTGGGATGATCGCTTGGGCGGGCATCACTCGCTCACCCCATTTCTGTAAGGAGAGTTCTATGAACCTGATTAAAACACTGGTTGCCGGTGTTGCGCTTGGCGCAGTTGCGTCAACAGCAGTGATACCTGCTTTTGCCGACACCCCGCCGAACATGCTGATTATCGCCAACCGGATTGATGATATCACCACGCTCGACCCACAAGAGAGTTTCGAGTTTGCCGGATCAGACGTGCTGCGCAATATCTATGGCCGTCTCGTCAACTTTGACCCTGCAGATCTTGCAGCAGGCTATCAGCCTGATCTGGCCGAAAGCTGGGAAGTTTCTGAAGACGGTAAGACAATTACCTTCACAATGCGCGATGGTGTGACTTTCCATTCAGGAAACCCGGTCACAGCGAAAGATGCAGAATTCAGCCTGCGTCGTGCGGTTACGCTCAACAAGACACCAAGCTTCATTCTCACTCAGTTTGGCTTCACACCGGAAAACGTCGGCGAAACCATCGTCGCAACCGATGACAAGACCCTGACAATCACAACTGACAAGCGCTATGCAACGTCATTTGTCCTCAACTGCCTGACCGCTACAATCGGTGGCATTGTCGACAGTAAGACTGTCATGGAAAATGAAGTTGATGGCGATCTGGGCAATGAATGGCTGAAAACCAACACAGCTGGTTCCGGCCCTTACAAGGATGTTGCCTGGAAGGCCAATGAGTCGGTCACCATGCTGGCAAATGCTGACTATTATGGCGGCGCGCCAGCCATGGCCCGCGTCATTGTCCGCCACGTTCAGGAAAGCGCGACACAGCGCCTGTTGCTGGAACGCGGTGATATTGATGTTGCCCGCAACCTGAACCCGGAAGATGTTGCTGGCATTTCAGACGCTGAAGGCATTACCGTCGACAGTGAATTGCGTGGCCGGTTGATGTATTTCTCACTCAACCAGAAGAATGAAGCGCTTTCCAACCCGAAAGTCATCGAAGCCACAAAATATCTGGTGGATTACGAGGGCATGCGCGACAGCTTCCTGAAAGGTCAGTATACCATTCAGCAGGCCTTCCTGCCGCAAACCTATCTGGGTGCTATCGATGACCTGCCTTACAGCCTGGACATCGAAAAGGCCAAAGCCCTGATGATGGAAGCCGGTTATGGCGACGGAATCGAAATCGAAGTGGGTGTTCGTGAAGCACAAGAGCGTATCGAAATTGCTCAGGCCCTTCAGAACAATTTTGCACAGGCTGGCATCAAGCTGAACATTACGGTCGGAACTGCCAAGCAGATCCTGGCCCGTTATCGTGCACGCGAGCTGGACATGTATCTGGGTGCTTGGGGACCGGATTATCCCGATCCACATACAAATGCAGCCACTTTTGCAATGAACCCGGATAATTCTGACGAAGCAGGCAACACTGGTTTCCTGGCTTGGCGGAACGCATGGGATATCCCGGCAATGACTGAGCAAACTGCTGCAGCTGTTGTTGAGAATGATCGCGAAAAACGCGCTGAAATGTATCAGGCGATCCAGCGCGAACATCAAGCCACATCACCTTTTGGCGTTATGTTCCAGAAAATCGAGCAGACTGCACGTAAAGACAACGTTCAGGGCTTCTCAATCGGCGCCGCTATTACAGCTGCCGCCTACTGGAAAGTATCCAAGTAAGGGTTCGCCAAAATGGCAATTAACGACACAGGGAAAGGGCGCCAGATGGTGCCCTTTCCACCCGTTCTCATCAGCATCGCTAAAATAGTGCTGACCATTCTGGTCACCATGCTTGGCCTCATTTTCATTACATTCATCATTGGCCGGATCATGCCGGTAGACCCGGTGCTGTCCATTGTTGGCGAACGTGCTGCCAAGGATGTGTATGACGCGGCCTACATCAAGCTTGGCCTTGATAAACCCTTGCTGGTTCAATTCTGGTATTACCTGAGGGATGTTCTGACCGGGGATTTTGGTAAATCCCTGCTGACCGCCAGACCGGTTTCAGAAGACATCATCCGCGTCTTTCCAGCGACGCTCGAACTGGCGACAATTGGAACGATTTTCGGCGTTGTGCTGGGTGTTCCATTGGGTGTCGTCGCCGCCGTTCGTCGTGGCACCTGGATCGACCAGGTTGCCCGTGTTGTAGCGCTGGTCGGTTACTCCATGCCCATCTTCTGGCTTGGCCTGATGGGCCTTTTGATCTTTTACGGCATTCTGGGCTGGGTCGGTGGACCGGGACGGCTGGATTTCTTCTATGATGGCATTGTCCCGACCAGAACGGGCATGATCCTGATTGACAGTGCTATTGCCGGTGACATGAACATATTCTGGAATGCGGTTTCCCACATTATTCTACCCGCTTCGCTGCTGGGCTATTATTCGCTGGCCTATATCAGTCGTATGACCCGCAGTTTCATGCTGGAACAACTCTCGGCCGAATATGTCACCACAGCACGGGTCAAGGGCATGTCGGAACGACAGGTTATCTGGGGCCATGCCTTCAAGAATATTCGTGTTCAGCTGATTACGGTGATCGCCCTGTCTTATGCCGGCCTCCTGGAAGGCTCGGTTCTGACCGAAATCATTTTCTCCTGGCCAGGCATTGGATCCTATATCACCACCGCACTTTTATCGGCAGATATGAACGCCGTCATTGGCGGCACCGTTGTCGTCGGACTTGTGTTCGTGCTGTTCAATGTTTTGTCGGACCTGCTCTATCAGGTCTTTGACCCAAGAGCGAAATAGGGGCCCGCAATGTCACAAACAGATCTTGCCACCGCCCCGCAAAGCAATGGCTGGCGGGCCTGGCTTCTCAGCGATACACCCACATCAAGACGCCATGCAAAACTGGCATCCCTGTATCAGAGCTGGCTGCAGTTTCGCGGCAATCCAATGGCCATGTTCGGCCTGATGATTCTTGTCGGCCTTGTCCTCATGGCGGCCTTTGCGCCGCTGATTTCGCCCTATGATCCATTCGTTCAGGAATTGGGCAACCGGCTTCAACCACCAGGGGCAGAAGGCCATATTCTGGGCACCGATTCCCTAGGACGGGATTTGCTCAGCCGCATCATCTACGGCGCGCGGATCACCCTTTACATCGTGACATTGGTGGCCATCATCGCGCCATTGGTGGGCCTTCTGGTCGGCACTGTTGCCGGTTACACTGGCGGGTTTATTGATGTTGTGCTGATGCGCATCACTGATATTTTTCTGGCCTTTCCCCGTCTCGTTCTGGCACTGGCCTTTGTCGCCGCGCTTGGCGCAGGAATTGAAAACGCTGTTCTTGCCATCTCCCTCACCGCATGGCCACCCTATGCGCGTATTGCGCGGGCAGAGACCCTGACCATTCGCAATTCCGATTACATCCACGCGGTGCGTCTGCAGGGTGCAGGTCCTATGCGGATCATCACCAAACACATCTGGCCGCTCTGCATTTCATCGCTGATCATCCGCGTGACGCTGGATATGGCCGGCATCATTCTGGTGGCGGCCGGGCTCGGCTTTCTTGGTCTCGGGGCGCAGCCACCTTCCCCCGAATGGGGCGCCATGGTGTCTGACGGACGCAAATTCATTCTCGATCACTGGTGGGTGGCAACCATCCCCGGTCTCGCCATCTTCATCGTCAGTCTGGCCTTCAACCTTCTGGGTGATGGTCTGCGTGATGTTCTGGATCCCAAGGAGAGCGGCGAATGAGCGACCCGTCCAAGCCAAACCTTCTGGAAGTCGAGGATCTGTGGGTCCGCTTTCCAACCCGCAGCGGCGTCTTTGACGCTGTGCGTGGCATCTCCTTTTCGCTCGGCAAAGAGCGTCTGGGTATTGTCGGGGAAAGCGGCTCCGGCAAATCCATGACCGGCCGCGCCATTCTGCGGCTTATCCGCAAGCCTGGCCGTGTTGAGGCCAAACGCATTGCACTGGAAGGACAGGACCTCATGTCCCTGTCTGAAAAGGAAATGCGCGCAGTGCGTGGCTATCAGATTTCCATGATCATGCAGGATCCCAAATTCTCACTGAACCCAGTGCTGAAAGTGGGAAAGCAAATCATGGAAGCCTATCAGGTCCACACAAAGGGCAGCGCCGCGGAAGCACGTCAAAAGACATTGGATATGCTGGAGGCCGTTGCCATTCGTGATCCCGAGCGCGTCTTCAACGCCTATCCGCACGAAATGTCCGGCGGCATGGGTCAGCGCGTCATGATCGCCATGATGATGATCCCCGATCCCAAAATCCTGATCGCCGATGAACCAACCTCCGCCCTTGATGTTTCGGTTCAGTCACAGGTTCTGGACATTATGGACAAGCTGGTCCGCGACCGCGGCATGGGCCTTATCTTCATCAGTCACGATCTTAATCTGGTCGCCTCCTTCTGTGATCGTGTGCTGATCATGTATGGGGGACGCGTAGTGGAAGTCTGCGATGCGGATAAATTGCACGAGGCAAAACACCCCTATACGCGCGGCCTCTTGAATTCTTTGCCCCAACTGGATCAGCCCCGCGAAAAACTGGAAGTCCTGAAACGCGATCCGGCCTGGCGGGATGAACCAAGCGTCAGTGGTGTGCTATGAGCGGAATCATTCTGAAAAATGTGGATGTCTGGTTCGGTCACGGCGCAAACCGCGTTGATGCGGTAAAGAACGCCAATTTCGCGGTGCCGCTGGGCGAAAGCTTTGGGCTGGTTGGTGAATCCGGCTCCGGCAAATCCACCATTTTGCGCGCCATCACCGGCCTGGCCCAAACCTGGAGTGGCACCATCACCATTGATGGCAAGGCACTGGGTCCGACCCGTGACAGCGAGTTTTACAAAACCGTACAAATGGTGTTTCAGGATCCCTACGCATCCCTGCATCCGCGCCACACCGTCGATCAGGTATTGAGCGAAACCCTGTCCCTGCATGGCTTCAACAATGTTGAAGAGCGTATTGAAAAACTGCTGCTCGATGTCGGACTTGGCCCTTCATTCCGCTTTCGCTATCCACATCAATTGTCCGGTGGTCAGCGCCAACGCGTGGCTATCGCCCGTGCTTTGGCACCGGAACCGCGCATTTTGCTTTTGGACGAACCAACTTCTGCGTTGGATGTGTCAGTTCAGGCTGAAATTCTCAATCTGCTCACCGATCTGCGGGCCAAGCGCGGCCTGACCTTTCTGATGGTCAGCCACGATCTGTCCGTTGTCAGCCATATGTGCAGTCGCATGGCCGTCATGCAAAATGGTCACATTGTTGAAATTCTGTCGGTGGAAGATATGCGAGCGCAAAATGCGAGCCACGAATACACCCAGCATCTGTTGGCAAGCTCGCTGGGTTTCACACCGTCTGAGGCAGCGCAGTAATCATGCAAAAGGCTGAGGTTCTGGTCCTGGGTGCCGGTATTGTCGGCGTTTCAACGGCGCTGGAGCTGCAGCGGCGCGGCATCGGCACAATCCTGATCGACCGTCAGGAGCCAGGCCTTGGTGCATCCTTTGGCAATAGCGGCGTTATTCAGCGTGAAGCGGTTTTGCCCTACGCCATGCCGCGCAACATAATCACGCTGATCAGCACTGTATTGGGCCGTAACACCGCGGCGCGCCTGCATTGGCCTTCCATACCCGCAATGCTGCCTTTTCTGACCCGCTATTGGTGGCATTCGTCAAAGGCCCGGCACTATGCCTTGGCTACGCCCTACGCAACGCTGATTGAACGCTGCATGGTGACCTATGAGCGGGCCATGGAGGGGACGGATGCAAAGGACCTGATGTCGCCGGATGGCATTGTGGATGGTTATCGCTCCAGGCGTGCCTTTGAAGCTGCACGCCGTGAAGCCGATATCATGGCCCAGCGCTTCAATCTTCCACTGACCCATCTGGAAGGAACTGAGGCCATCCGGCAGGTCCTGCCCCACATCGCTCCGGAATTTTGCGCTGTCACCCAGTATTATCAATCAGTGATCGTCAGTGATCCGCACGCATTGCTGTTGAAACTGTTCAAGAAATTCAAAAAGCTGGGGGGCCAATTCGCAACGGCAGATGCCATGGATCTGACCAAGACTCAGACCGGCTATAGCGTGCCCGGCAAGGACCGTCCTCTGGAAAGCAAGCATGTGGTCAATGCACTGGGAGCACATGCTGCACTGCTCAGCGCAAAATTCGGCCTGAAGCCACCGATTGGTCTCAAACGTGGATACCACATTCACTTTGAACCAGACCCGGATGCGCCACTCACCGCCACCTTGGCAGATCAGGCCTATGGTTATGTGTTGACCCCCAAAGCGGCTGGTATACGGCTCACAACCGGCGCTGAGTTTGCCTCGCTCGCGACCCCGCCCTCACCTGTTCAAGTGGAGCAGACTGAACCGATTGCACGAAAGCTGCACCCTTTGGGCCGCCGTCTGGAAACCACACCCTGGATGGGCATTCGCCCCTGCATGCCTGATATGATGCCTGTCATCGGAGAAATGCCCGACCAGAAAAACCACTGGTGCGCCTTCGGCCATGGCCATCAGGGCCTGACGCTGGGCCCCGTTACAGCAGATATCATCGCAGACGCGATTGAAGGCAAATCATCCAAACTCAATCTGGAGCCGTTTTCGCCTAGCCGCTTTTGAGCCGCTCTAATGCCCATGCAATGTGCCTTTTGCCATGGCAAGATGATGCGGTTGGTGGTGCGCACCGGTCGCCATAAGACCGAAAAAACCAAGGGCGCTGACCTTCTCCAGATCATCCTTGTTTTCAGGCGTCACGATGAGAAGCGCCCCGTCAGGCGTTGTGTGCGCGGAAACCGCCCAACGCGCCATTTTGTCCAACTCGCTTGCATGCGCAGGAACCATCGCATGAATGGCTCGCAGGGTCTTCCCATCACCACGGATGGAGAACTCCACCCGTCCATGTTCCATCACCTGTTCAGCTTCCGCCGCCAGCGTCAGTTCATTCATATCCACCAGATGAGCGCGTAGGGCAGCAATATTGACTTTTGACCAATCGGTCTGCGGATCCGCTTCCAGCAACGCCACGATTTCCGCAATCGCAACGAACGCCGATTGCCCACCTTCGCTCGGCAGCTTCGCGACTGTAGCCCCATGATCGGCGTGATCAGCATGATCTTGATGACTGTCCATGGATAAAGCCAGTCCGCCCGTGACCAGCATCAAGGCACCTGCTGCGGCAACACCGATAAATTTCCAGCGCATGACGAATTCCTTCTGAAGAGGGTTTCATTATTGTGTCAGCATAGGGTCGTTCAATTTGCTTCCATATGATTTCAATCATATGATGAAAAGCATGTTACCCATCCCATTCAACACGCTTCCCCAACTGGCTCTGAAACCAAAAAACCTGCGCAAGGGAGAAGTATTGTTTCGCCAGTCGGATCCACCGTCCTTCCTGTATTTTCTTCGTACAGGACACATTCAATTGCTGCGCCATACAGAAGCTGGAGACGGGATTGTCATTCACAATGCCTATGGCGGTCAGACCTTTGCGGAAGCGTCATTGTTTTCCGGAAACTACCATTGTGATGCTGTTGCCTGTGAGGCCAGTGAATTGATCGCAATGAGCAAAATCCAAATCCTCAAAACCATGCGGCAGAACTCCCTCTTTGCATTCGCTCTTTCCGCCCGTTTTGCCGGGGAGATACAGACCCATCGCCGCCGGCTGGAGTTGCGCTCCATCAAGAACGCTTCGCAGCGCGTTTATGCCGCCGTTGCAGATGGGTTGCTGACGGGCAGTGTGATAACGATGGCTGCTGAAATCGGCCTCACCCATGAAGCCACCTATCGGGCCCTGTCTCAATTGACCAAAGAAGGCAGGCTGGTCAAAACCAGGCGTGGCAGATATCACGTGTCTTCAACGAAAGTTTCAACCACAGGATAACACCATGACAGCCAAACGAATTCTCTTCACCGGTGGCTCTGGCAAAGCCGGCAAGCATGTCGTGCCCTATCTGCTGGATCAAGGCCACAAAGTTCTCAATGTCGATCTGAAACCGTTGGATCATCCCGGCGTCGACAATCTGATCGCCGACATCACCCAGTCCGGCGAGATGTTTAACGCCATGACCTCCTATGCCAATTTTGGTGAATTGCAGCCGGGAACAGGTGTCCCGAAATTTGATGCAGTGGTTCATTTCGCAGCGGTTCCGCGCATTCTGATCAACCCGGATAATGAGACATTTCGCGTCAACACCATTGGCACCTACAATGTTATCGAAGCTGCCGTAAAACTCGGCATTCCCAAAATTGTCATCGCTTCATCAGAAACCACCTATGGCATCTGCTTTGCTGATGGCGAGGTTGATCTGGATTATCTGCCAGTGGATGAAGATTATGAGGTTAATCCCATGGACAGCTATGGCCTGTCCAAAGTGGTCAATGAAGACACAGCCCGCGCCTTTCAACGCCGTTCCGGTTTCGACATTTATGCCCTGCGCATCGGCAATGTGATTGAGCCCCATGAATATGATCGCTTTCCCGGCTTCTTTGAAAACCCGATCCAGCGTCGCCGCAATATTTTCTGCTATATCGATGCGCGCGATCTGGGTCAGATTGTTGATCTGTGCCTGGAAAAAGACGGCCTTGGCTATCAGGTCTTCAACGCGGGCAACAACAACAATTCAGTTGATATTCCAAGCGCGGAAATCGTCAAACGCTTCTTCCCGAATGTGCCTTTGACCCGAGAACTGGAAGACGAGGAAGCGCTCTATTCAAACCGCAAGATCCGCGACATGCTTGGCTTCAAAGAGCAGCACAATTGGCGCAAATATGTCTGACCTACCGGTCCACCGCTGCCATCTGTGCAAAAGACAAGAATGATTCCATAGTGACGTCATGACACATACAGCTAAATCCAGGCTCCTTGGCCTTTGGCTTGCATTGGCCGTCCTTCTGTCAATCGCCGTTGGCAGTGCCGGATTTTCACTTGTGGAGCGGAGTTTTCAAATCCGGTCTGCCGAGCAGGCCCAGGGCACTTTGCGCCTGGCCGTGGCAGGCCTGCGCGGCGCACTGAACCGCTATGAACCCCTGCCGTCTCTGATCGCTGAAAAACCGTCTATCAAAGCGCTGCTCAGCGACACATCCAATCCGGGTCTGGCCAGTTCAGTCAATCTGGAACTGAAGCAGATCGCAGAAGATGTCGGAGCGTCCGATATCTATGTCATTGACGCAAAGGGCTACACATGGGCTGCCAGCAATTTTGACCAACCTCATTCCTTTGTGGGCCTCAGCTACGTTTATCGGCCTTACTTTCAGCAAGCCGTTGAAGGCAATCTCGGCCGGTTCTTTGCACTTGGAACAGCCTCCTTGAAACGCGGTTACTATTTTTCTGCCCCCATCAGACTGCAGGGTCAGATAGCAGGGGTGGTAACGGTCAAGATTGCTGTCGATGCGCTGGAAGCAGACTGGCGGGGCGCTGACAGTGACATTCTGGTGACCGACCAGTTTGGCATTATTTTCATGTCCAGCCGATCAGACTGGCACTTTCAAAGTCTGCAACCTTTGCAACCAGCCACCCTTGATGAAATCAAGGCGTTCCGGCAATACCCCATAGATCAGCTTGGCCGTCTGAATCTGCAACGCAAACCCATTGGCAGTCGGGGTGCTGAACATTTCACCATCGGTATCGACGAAACGGAAAAACATTTCGTTGCCAATGCCATGGCCATGCCGGAGGCTGGTTGGGAGGTCCATATTCTGACGCCAACAGCCGCTGCACGCACCCAGGCCATAACTGTCATCGTCATAGCCGTTCTTGTGCTCTTGCTGACAATACTTCTCACCGCCTTCCTGCTGCTTCGGCGTGCGCGTCTGGTTGAGCGCATTGCAGCCCAGCATGCCGCCCGGGAATTGCTGGAAAACCGTGTTGCCGAGCGTACTGCCGACCTGAACCAGGTGAACACCCAATTGTTGCAGGAGGTTGAAGAACGCAAACAGGCCGAACGGCAATTGCGAAAAACCCAGTCAGAACTGGTACAGGCCGGCAAACTGGCCGCTTTGGGGCAGATGTCGGCAGCGCTCTCCCATGAATTCAATCAGCCCTTGGCCGCTGTCAAAACCTATGCCGACAATGCAGCCACCTATCTGGATCGCGACCGGGTTGATGAGGCTCGTGACAATGTGGGCCGCATTTCGCAAATGGCAGACCGCATGGCCGCCATCAGCAAGCATCTGCGCAATTTTGCAAGACGCCCACAGGAAAAGATCGGGCCTGTGTCGCTGCTGCCGGTCATCAATGATGCACTGGCCATTCTGTCTGCAAAGCTGCGCGACCGACATACAAACATCGCCTTTGCCCCGCCTGCCAAAGACATCAGGATCATGGGCGGGCGCGTGCGCCTGCAGCAGGTACTTGTCAATCTCATTTCCAATGCGCTGGATGCCAGTGTGGACAGTGATCGCGAAACGGATATTCACCTGACCATTGAGGAAATATCTGACCGGGTTCGCATCAATGTCCGGGATCACGGATCAGGGCTGGATGCTGATACAAAAAGTCAGATTTTCGATCCCTTCTTTACCACCAAGAGCCCCGGCGAGGGCCTTGGTTTGGGGCTGTCCATTTCCTACAACATCATCCGCGATTTTGGCGGACATCTGTTAGCCGACAATCATCCCGATGGAGGTGCCGTTTTCACCATTGATCTGGCGACCGCAGACCAAATGACGGAAGAGGCTGCAGAATGAATGAGCCAACCATCCTGTTTGTCGATGATGAGGAGCACTTGCGGCTTGCTGCCAAACAGACACTGGAACTGGCAGATCTCAAAGTCATTTGCTTGCCCGAAGCAACCCTTGCATTGGATCTGCTCGACCGCAGCTTTCCCGGCATTTTAATGTCCGACATCCGCATGCCAAAGATGGACGGGCTGACGCTGATGCAAAAAGCCCTCGAGATTGATGCCGAACTGCCCATCGTGCTGATTACCGGCCACGGCGACGTGGCATTAGCCGTGGATACCATGCGCCGTGGTGCCTATGATTTTATCGAAAAACCCTTTGCCACAAACCATCTCGTCGAAGTTGCGCGCCGCGCCCTTGATAAGCGCCGCCTGACACTGGAAAACCGGCATTTACGATCTGCGGTCGGCGGGCGCGACCGTCTGGAAGCCCGTCTTATGGGCCGCACCAAAACCATGGTCCAATTGCGCCAGCAAATCAGGGCGGTTGCGCAAACCGACGCAGACGTTCTTCTGGTTGGTGAGACCGGCACCGGCAAGGAAGTGGCTGCGCGCGCGCTGCACGCGATCAGCGAGCGGACCGATGCACCCTTTGTTGCCATTAACTGCGCCGCCCTTCCCGCGGATCTGATCGAAAGTGAATTGTTCGGCCACGAAGCCGGGGCCTTTCCTGGCGCCACCCGGTCGCGCTATGGCAAATTCGAACATGCGCGCGGCGGCACGATTTTTCTGGACGAGATTGAAAGCATGCCCATGGCGCTCCAGGTCAAGTTGCTGCGCGTGGTTCAGGATCGCAGCATCATGCGCCTTGGCTCCAATGACCCGGTTCCGTTGAATGTTCGCTTTATTGCAGCCAGCAAACTCGATCTGGAAAATGAAGCCGAAGCGGGTCGTTTCCGTAGCGATCTGCTCTATCGTCTCAATGTGGTGACCCTGCGCATGCCAAAGCTGGCGGAACGACGGGAAGATATCCCGCCGCTGTTTACACAATTGGTCAGCGAGGCTGCCGCACGCTACAAAAGCACACCACCACCCATTCCGCCCTTCCTGCTTGTCTCGGTTGCAGAGCGGGACTGGCCCGGAAATGTGCGTGAGTTGCGTAATGCAGCAGACAGATACGCACTTGGCCTTGATCTTGATTTTGTGCAAACCGCGCCAGATCAGACTGAAACCCTGTCAGATCGAGTTTCCGGCTTTGAACGCAACGCAATCGCCACTGCGCTCACAACCCATAATGGCCGCCTGAAAGAAACCTATGAAGCGCTGGGCCTGTCGCGAAAATCACTTTACGAAAAAATGCAGAAATACAGCCTGAACCGGGAAGATTTTGGCGTGGCGAGCAACGAGAATTTGCCAGAATAGCGCCAATGGGTAGAAAAACGGATAGCTTGAAGCCTCCAATGTACCCATTTCCACCCATCGCATCCCAAAATTTGAAGAAAACACGGGCTGCCGGCCATTTTGGCCTTGAAGGCATTGCCCAGAAATTGTGCAAAGCCGACAGCACATATTCCAAAAGTCGTTAAGGCATGGCGCTAAGCCAAACTGTGCTTCTGTGAGATTTCAGCTTCTGGAATGTGTCTGACAGATTCAAACGCTAGGGAGGATATTCATGCGTTTCCTGAAAACCGCAGCGGCTGCCGCTGCAATTATGGCTGTTGCCACAACCGGTGCACTGGCCAACTGTGAAGATGGCGAAATCGTCATCAAGTTCAGCCACGTCACCAACACTGACAAACACCCCAAAGGCATCGCCGCCACTTTGCTGGCCGAACGTGTCAACGCCGAAATGAACGGTAAGGCCTGCATGGAAGTCTTTCCAAGCTCGACCCTTTACACCGATGAAAAAGTTCTGGAAGCCATGCTCCAGGGCGATGTTCAACTAGCAGCACCATCGCTGTCGCTGTTTGAAAAATTCACCAAGAAATACCGCATCTTCGATCTGCCTTTCATGTTCAAGAACATCAATGCAGTGGATGAGTTCCAAAACTCTGAAACCGGTCAGGCCATGAAAAATGACATGCAGCGCCGTGGTCTGCAGGGTCTGGAATTCTGGCACAATGGCATGAAGCAGATGTCTGCCAACAAGCCTTTGATTCTGCCAACGGATGCAGAAGGCCTGAAATTCCGCGTGCAGCCATCTGACGTGCTTGTGGCACAGATGGAAGCCATTGGCGGCAGCCCGCAAAAGATGGCCTTTGCCGAAGTTTATGGCGCTCTGCAACAAGGTGTTGTCGACGGCCAGGAAAACACCTGGTCCAATATTTTCGGTCGAAAATTCTTTGAAGTACAGGACGGCATTACAGAAACCAATCACGGCATCATCGACTATATGGTTGTGGCCAGTGTCGATTGGCTAGATGGTTTGGACCCCGAGATCCGGGACCAGTTCCTGACCATCCTGAATGAGGTCACCGTGCTTCGGAATGCCGAATCCACCGCTGTCAATGAAGGGGCCAAACAGTCCATCATCGCCGCCGGTGGCGAAGTGCGCCAGTTGGATGCTGATCAGCGTGCAGCCTGGGTTGAAGCCATGAAGCCGGTCTGGACCCAGTTTGAAGGTGATGTCGGCGCAGAGGCAATTGCTGCTGCACAAGCCATCAACGCAAACCACTGATAATCACGATCGGGCGGTGTTTTAAGCACCGCCCGAAATTCCTGAATGAATGTCTGTAAAATGTCTGGGGAGGCATAGATGCAAACCAAGGGAAGACGCATAACAGATGCAATCGAGGAAACTCTGATTGCTGCCATTCTGGGCGTTATGACACTGATCACCTTTGCCAATGTGCTGGTGCGCTATGTGCTGAACTCCAACATTCTGTGGGCCCTTGAGGCAACCGTCTTTCTGTTTGGCTGGCTCGTGCTTCTGGGTGCTTCCTACGCGGTCAAAAAGAACATTCATCTGGGTGTCGATGTCATCATCAACATGCTGGCGCCAAAGGCCCAGCGCATTCTGGGTCTCATTTCCGTATCTCTATGCATCATCTTTGCAGCCCTGCTGCTGAAAGGTGGCTGGGATTATTGGGCGAATTTCGCCAATCTGCCGCAGACAACAGGCCGCTGGTTCCCCACCGGATTTGAAACCGAGTTTCGTGGCCGCGCCTGGTATGAAGTTGGCGATGTGCCGATGCCCGAATGGCTGCGCTGGATGGAAGACGTCTTCAATGAAGGCGAGGAATACGAAAAGATACCCAAACTCATTCCCTATTTCGTCATGCCCTTATCCATGGCCCTGCTGTTGTTCCGCTTTCTGCAGGCTGCTTTGCGCATCTGGAACGAAAAATCCGATCGGCTGATCGCCTCGCATGAGGCAGAGGACGACATTGAAGAGGCTGCAGCGCGAATTGATGACCGGATTGAGGGAGCGAAATAATGGACGTTATCTTCCTCTTTGTCATGGTCGTCGGCCTGCTCTTGATCGGCGTTCCCATTGCCGTTTCGCTGGGTCTTTCCTCGGTTCTGTTCCTGCTGCTGTTTTCCGATGCGTCGCTGGCCTCGGTCGCACAAACCCTGTTTTCCGCCTTTGAGGGCCACTTCACCCTTCTGGCGATTCCCTTCTTCATTCTCGCCTCATCCTTCATGTCGACCGGCGGCGTGGCCCAGCGGATCATCCGCTTTTCGATTGCCTGTGTAGGTCATTTCCGAGGCGGCCTTGCCATTGCGGGCGTCTTTGCCTGCATGATGTTTGCCGCCCTCTCCGGCTCATCACCAGCCACCGTTGTTGCCATCGGTTCCATCGTCATCGCCGCCATGCGTCAGGCCGGTTACACCAAGGAATTTGCAGCAGGTGTCATCTGTAATGCTGGCACGTTGGGCATTCTCATTCCGCCCTCCATTGTCATGGTCGTTTATGCCGCAGCCGTCGATGTCTCGGTCGGACGCATGTTCCTGGCGGGCGTTATTCCCGGCATTCTGGCAGGCCTGTTCCTGATGGTGACGATCTACGTCATTGCCACATACAAAAAAATGCCGAAAGGCACCTGGGCCGGTTGGCGTGAGATCTGGGCGTCCTTCCGCGATGCGGTGTGGGGCCTGATGCTGATTGTCATCATCATGGTTGGCATTTACGGCATTCCCGGCGTTACATCAGCCATCTTCACGCCGACAGAAGCTGCCGCTGTTGCCTCAGTCTATGCCTTTATCGTCGCCGTCTTTGTATACCGTGATATGGGCCCATTGGCCGAACGCGACGGCCAGGAAAAGAAGAGCCTGCTGCAAAAGCCCACAGCTCTTGTCACCGCCTTCTTCCACAAGGACACCAAGCAAACCCTGTTTGAAGCCGGGCGTCTGACCATTGTCCTGATGTTCGTCATCGCCAATGCGCTGATTCTGAAACACGTCCTTACTGACGAACAGGTGCCGCAGCACATTGCCGGTGTCATGCTGAATGCGGGTCTGGGACCGATTACTTTCCTGATCGTCGTCAACATTATCCTGCTGATCGGCGGTCAATTCATGGAGCCATCAGGCCTTCTGGTCATCGTGGCTCCACTGGTGTTCCCGATTGCCATGGAACTTGGCATTGACCCGATCCATCTCGGCATCATCATGGTGGTCAACATGGAAATCGGCATGATCACACCGCCGGTCGGCCTCAATCTGTTCGTCACTTCAGGCGTTGCCCGAATGCCCATGATGGCCGTCGTCCGCGCAGCCCTGCCTTTCCTGGCGGTGCTGTTCGTGTTCCTGATCCTCGTCACCTATGTGCCGATCATCTCAACCTGGCTGCCAACCCTGCTGATGGGGCCGGAATTGATAATCAATTAGCACCACGGGCAATTATTTGGCTTTCTCAAGGTGCCAGACTTGCTCGACGGGGTATTGTTTGGCCCATTCGGCAGGAATACATGCGCGGATTCCCGCAGCGGACTCTGGCGCAAATATCTCCTGGTAGTTCTCAACCTTGAATCCGATTTCGGAAAACAGGTTCATCCAGGCAGAAATGGTCAGATTGAAGCATACGCCACTTGGATCAAACTCGACCTTGGTCCAGTCCGCACCCCACATTCCAAGGTAGGGTCGGTGCAATGTCGTTTCGCAGGGCGCGCCATTGGTGGGTGAGCACAAAAGCACCATGGGGTGGTTCCCAAGAAACACCAGCTTTCCACCAGGACGCAACAGGCGCCATGCCTCGCGTAACCAAATCTCAGGCCGGCACCAGATTGCAGCTCCATATTCAGAAATTGCAAAATCAAAGCAGGAATCTTCAAGTCCGGTCGCTTCTGCATTTCCTTCGATAAAGGTAATATTGGCACGGTGTTTTCTGGCCAGTTCACGCGCGGTGGCGAGCTGAAGGGAAGAGACATCAATTGCAGTAACCCGAGCGCCACGTCGTGCCATCCAGCCAGATACATATCCGGTTCCGCATCCCAGTTCGATTGCATCCTGGTTCGTCAAATCTTCTGGGATCAAGCCGAGCGTATTGTCCAGGACACCCCAATTTCCCCAGACAGGCTTGTCGGTATTCCAAAGCCGCTCGCCCACTGCTACCCAGTTTTTAGCATCAGCGTTCCAAACATCTCGGTTAACGACAACATAGTCGCGGTCCATCGGTTTTCTCCAATTTCTCTGAAACGATACCAATATCAGGACCTTGGGCCGTGTTTCAATTGGGCATGCATCTTTCAGCCAGATCTTAGCAGATGCCGGGACGACGGCAGGGTCCGGTCTTTCGTCATTCTCGGATTTATTCCGAAAGAAAGTCTTTAGAATAAGAGAGTTACACTCAAAATAATCCGACATGGCTTGAATAAGTCAAAACATATTTTATATGCAAAAAGATTGGATTATAAAAATATGTTCGCGATAGCTAAACTCATGGAAATGTTGCGACAGAAAGCCAATCGAACTAATATTTCAATTTATAAAATATTTTTGTATGCTTCATATACTGTTTTCACATTAATATTAATATTACTTTCTATTGCAAAACATAAACCAAATTTGATATCTATGTTTTAGAATAATTGATTTATATTGAATTGGTATGATCAAATTAATTAATATGTAAAACATCTATATGTCCTAGTTTCTTCGAACAAATTGCGTAACTATATATCACCCTCTCTCAAGACAGTCACGGTTATGTTTGCCACCGATTGAATGTCTGCTCTAAATTTGTCCAGAATGGCCCGTCTGTAACCTCAAAATTACGGCAACCCGTTCTTAGTCAAATACACCGTCCGCCATCTACTTCCATACACACGCCCGTCACCATGCTGGCTTCATCGGAGCACAGGAAACAGGACACTGCACCCATATCTTCCGGCGTGGAAAACCGGCCAAGGGGGATGGTGGCCAAGAATTTGGCGCGGATTTCCGGCGTGTCTTCACCCATGAAGGATTTCAGCAGCGGTGTTTCGCCTGCCACGGGATTGATGGCGTTGACGCGAATGCCAGCAGGGGCAAGCTCAACCGCCATGGTGCGGGTGGCGGTGATCATCCAGCCCTTGCTGCAATTGTACCAATTAAGGTTTGGGCGCGGGCTGACACCAGCGGTCGAGGCCACGTTGAGAATAGCGCCCATGGACCGGTTTTTCATATGCGGGACAAGATATTTAGCCGTCAAATAAACCGATTTGACATTCACCGCCAGAACCCTATCAAAATCCTCTTCACTGACATCTTCAAGCGGTGTCGGCAGGTGGGTAATGCCGGCATTATTAACCAGAATATCAACACCGCCAAAGGCTTCTATCGCTGAATCAGCCATAGCTTTCACCTGATCGGACCGGGTCAGATCAACGCCAAAAGACATCGCCTGATCGCTCATTTCATCCGCCATGGCTTTCGCGCCTGCAGCATTGATATCGGCGACCATCACCCGCGCGCCTTCCGCAATGAATTTGCGCACAATTCCCGCGCCAAAGCCGGACGCTCCACCCGTCACAATGGCTGTTTTACCTTCTAAGCGCATGATGCTCTCCTGTTACCCGTGAAAGGCGGCAACGGTCTTTAAGCGTGAAAACCCGTAAAGCGCCTCAAACCCTTTTTCCCGGCCATGACCGGATTTGCCAACTCCGCCAAAAGGCAGTTCCACACCGCCGCCAGCGCCGTAATTATTGATAAACACCTGACCGGAATGGATGGCCTTTGCGGTGCGCATCTGCCGCGCCCCGTCGCGGGTCCAGACCGAGGCCACCAGTCCGAAATCCGTGCCATTGGCAATGGCAATGGCCTCTTCCTCATCATCAAACGGAATAATGACCTGCACCGGCCCGAAAATCTCGCTTTGCGCCAACACGTGCTCCGGCTTAACCGCTGCAAACAGCACCGGCGCAACATAGTGGCCGCTGTCAGGCGCATCCCCGACAATGCTGCCGGTTGCCACCTGTTCCAGATCACTGCCACTCGTCAAAAAACCGGTCACAATCTCTTTCTGACGCGCCGAGATCAGTGGTCCGATATCCAGATCAGACAGCGCAGGTCCCACCTGCAGTGCGCCATAGCGCGCAGCCATTGCTGCTACAACACGATCATAAAGGCCACGCTGCACCAGAATGCGCGAAGAGGCCGAGCAGGTCTGTCCGGCATTTTGAATGCCAGCATTTACAAGGAAGGGCAGCGCCGCATCCAGATCCGCATCATCAAACACAAGCTGCGGCGATTTCCCGCCAAGCTCCAGTGTCACCGGCACACAATTTGGCGCAGCCGCACTTTGAATCATGGATCCCACGGCAACGGAGCCGGTAAAGGAAATATGGTGAACACCCTTATGCGCCGCCAGCGCCGCACCGGCCTCTTCTCCAAGGCCGGGCACCACATTCAACGCCCCTGCGGGCAAACCCGCCTCATGCGCCAAATCCGCAAAGGCCAAGGCCGTCAGGCAGGCTTCTTCAGCCGGCTTAAGAACGGCGGCATTGCCCATGGCCAGCGCGGCCCCAACCGAGCGGCCGATAATCTGCATCGGGTAATTCCAGGGCACAATATGGCCCGTCACACCATGCGGCTCGCGCAGGGAATAGACGGTGTAGCCATCAAGATACGGGATCGTGGTGCCGTGTATCTTGTCGGCCGCGCCGCCGTAAAACTCCATATAACGCGCCAGTGCCAGCACATCTGCGCGCGCCTGCTTCAAAGGCTTGCCCACATCCAGCGCTTCCAGCTCGGCCAATTCTTCTGTCCGGTCAAGAATCAGATAGCCAAGCCGCGTCAGAACACGTCCACGCTCTGGTGCCGTCATCCGCCCCCATTCACCAGTGCTGGCGTTGCTGGCCGCTGCGACAGCTGCATCAACATCTTCCTTGGTGCCGCGCGCAATCTCGCACAGAACTTCGCCATTGGACGGGTTTGCCAGTGGCAGCAATCCACCTTGAACAGGGGGAACCCAGTGCCCCCCGATAAAGCAGAGCGATGGATCAAACCAAAGGTCTTGAAAGCCTGTCATATGGAAACCTCGTTCTGTGTTGCCAATTTGGCTGTTAGTTCGGTCGGTAAATCGGGAAGCCGTGGCGCAGCCTCAATCAATGATTTTGTGTAAACATGTTGTGGATTGTCAAAAACAGCATCTGTTTGGCCCTCTTCGACAATCTGTCCGGCTTTCATGACCAGAACCCGGTCGGTAATGGAGCGCACCACAGACAGATCATGAGAAATAAACAGATATGTCAGGCCAAACCGGTCCGACAGATCCGCCAGAAGGTCCAGTATTTGTGCCCGAATGGAGACATCCAGCGCCGAGACAGCCTCATCCAGCACAATCAGTTTCGGTTTGATAATCAGCGCACGTGCAATGGCAATGCGCTGACGCTGGCCGCCGGAAAACTCGTGAATATATTTCCGTCCGTCCGAACCTTCCAGACCTACACTTTCCAGCGCGTCCGCCACGGCCTCTGCCCGCTCAGCGCTGCCTGGCTGCGTATCCAGAAGATGAAACGGTTCCGACACAAGTCGCGCGACCCTGTGCCGAGGGTTGAAAGAACCATAAGGGTCCTGAAACACCACCTGCATTTTTCGCCGCACAGAACGCTGCACCTCATGGCCGGAAAAAACCGGTTCGCCCTCAATCAGAATTTCACCTTCCTGAACCTCTTCCAGCCCCAGAATGGCGCGGGTCAAAGTGGACTTGCCGCACCCGCTTTCACCCACCAGACCAAGGCTTTCGCCCCGTTGGATCGTGAAGCTGACATCATTCACCGCGCGGAATTTGGGCGGCGATGCCAACAGGGATGTGCGCGGCAGAACGTAATCCCGTGACACATGGCTGATTTGCAGCAAGGGTGCGGCTTCTGCATCGCTGTCCAATGCCCTGTCCGGCACATGGGACGAGGCTTCAAACAACGCCTTCGTATAGGGATGCGTCATCGACTGAAACAGGGTTTTGGCCGCCCCGGTTTCCACAACTTCACCCGACTTCATGATAACAATATCATCGGCCAGATCAGACACCACTGCCAGATCATGCGTGATCATCATCAGCGCCATATTGTCTTCGCGCACCAGCCGCCGCAAAAGTTTTAAGATCTGCGCCTGCGTGGTGACGTCCAGCGCCGTGGTCGGCTCGTCAGCAATCAGCACCTTGGGGCGCAGGGCAATCGCCATGGCAATCACGACACGCTGACGCTGCCCGCCGGATAATTCATGCGGATAGCGCGACAACGGAAAGCGGTCCGCCGGCAGCTCCACCCGGTCCAGTGTTTCGCGGGCAATGCGCAAGGATTCAGCGCGGGAAGCCTGTCGGTGAATGCGCACCGTTTCAGCCACCTGATCGCCAATGCTTTTCACCGGGTTCAGTGCTGTCATCGGTTCCTGAAACACCATGCCCAACTCATCACCGCGCAATGAACACATCTGCTCTTCAGACAGGCTTAGAAGATTATCGCCATTCAACGAAATGGCCCCTTCTGTCCGCGATCCTTCCGGCAATAACTGCATCACCGAATAGGCTGTCATGGACTTGCCGGAACCCGATTCGCCGATCACCCCGACAATCTGACCTGCATCCAGATCAAACGAGATATCGCGCAAAATGGGTGTGCCGTGAATGGCAAGGCTGAGTTGATCGATCTGCAAAAGACTCATCGGCGTGCATTCCGCAGGCGAGGGTCCAGCAGATCACGCAAGCCGTCACCCATCAAATTGAGGCCCAGAACCGTCAGCAAAATGGCAAAGCCGGGAAACAGCGCCATGTGCGGAGCCAGCGTAATGAGGGTCTGGCTATCTGCCAGCATCCGGCCCCAGCTTGGAATGGGCGGCTGTGCACCGAGCCCCACATAGCTCAGGCCCGCTTCAGCCAGAATGCCGAGCGAAAACTGGATTGTGCCCTGAACAATCAACAGATTCATGATGTTCGGCAGAATATGCTCAATGGAAATGCGCAAGGCACCCTTTCCGGCGACCCGCGCCGACAGTACATAATCCCGCGTCCATAGCGACAGGGCCGAACCGCGAGACAGCCGGGCGAAAACCGGAATATTGAAAATACCAATGGCAATGATGGCATTCACCGCACTGGGGCCGAAAACGGCGGTGATCATGATGGCAATCAACAGTGCAGGAAATGCAAACACCAGATCATTACCGCGCATGATCACTTCATCCAGCCAGCCGCCACTGCGCGCAGCAGAGGCCAGACCCAACGGCACGCCCAGCAAGATGCCAATGCCAACAGCGATCAGCGCCACCGCGATGGAAGTTCTGGCTCCAACCATGATCATGGAAAAGATATCGCGGCCAAAATGATCCGTGCCGAACCAGTGCACCGCATCAGGTGTTTTCAGCTTAGTGGGAATATTCAACGCTTCCGCGTCAAATGGCGTCCACACATAGGAGACCAGCGCCGCGCCAATGAATACCGCACTCAGCACCAGACCAATGATCAGACTGCGCGACCGCAGCACCTGCCGCAAGACGCTCGCTTCATTCGAAGAGGTGTCGAAAGCCGTCATCAACTACGCCTCCGCAAACGCGGATCAACCAGCGCATAGGCAAGATCGACCGAGAAATTGACTATGACCACGGCAAAAACCAGCAACATCACAACGCTTTCCACCACAATCAGATCGCGCTGGGAAATGCTCTGAAACACCAGACGGCCCAGCCCCGGCAGAAAAAACACGTTTTCAATGATGATCGCACCGGCCAGCAGAAAGGAAAACTGCAATCCGATAATGGTCAGAACCGGGATCATGGCATTGCGCAAAGCATGCCGCCACAGCGCCTGACGACGCGTCAGGCCCTTGGCCCGGGCGCTGCGCACAAAATCCTCGCCCAGCGTATCCAGCAGCGCTGAACGCATCACCCGCGCCAGAATGGACGCCTGCGGCAAGGCCAGAGATATCGCAGGTAAAGTCAGTGCTTTCACCGCCAGCCAGAAGCCCCCATCCCAACCGGGAAAGCCCCCAGCCGAAAACCAGCGCAGATTGATGGCAAACACCAGTACCATCAGCATTGCAAACCAGAAATTGGGAATGGCGACCCCCAATTGCGTGGTCCCCATGACCAGCGTATCGGCCACAGAGCCACGCTTGCTGGCAGCCAGTATACCGGCTGGAAAGGCAATCAGCGTGGACAGCAAAAGCGCATAAAGCGCCAGCGGCAGGGAAATCCACATGCGGTCGCCAATCATATCTGCCACAGGCGTGCGATAGGTATAGGACGTGCCGAAATCGCCCGTCAGCATACCGCTGACCCAATTCACATAGCGCTGAAACGCCGAGACGTTCAGGCCAAGCTCTTCGCGCAGAGCCGCAATTGTATCGGGCTGCGCATTGAAGCCCAGCATGTAGAAAGCCGGATCACCGGGAACCACTTCGATGGTGACGAAAATGACAATGCTGGCGACCAAAAGGCTGACGCTCAATGACAACAACCGTTTCAGCGTATAGCGCAGCATTCAATAGGGTTCCGCTCGAGAATTTCAGTGTGACATCCCGGCCAACCAAGCCGGGATGTCACACAAGTTTCTAGTCAGTCCATGAGACGCCGGTCAGATCAATGGCCTGTGTCGGCGCATTGGCCCACAGACCTTCAATCTTCATATTGGCGACACCTGTATTGGCCAGCTGAAACAGATACGCATTGACATAATCTTCGGAAATCATGGTCTGGGCAGCCTGCAGAATAGAAGTCCGCTCTGCCGGGTCTGTCGATGCATCGAGATCGGCCATCAACGCCTGGAATTCCGGCTTGCCATACTGGAAGTAATAATCCTCACGGCCATAAATCCCGATATCCATCGGCTCGGTATGAGACACGATGCTGAGACCAAAATCCTTGCCCCGGAAGACCTGCTCCAGCCATTGCGCCCATTCCAGATTGCTGATTTCAACTGTAATGCCAACGGCTTTCAACTGGGAGGCGATAATTTCACCGCCGCGCCGGGCATAAGAAGGCGGTGGCAATTTCAAAGTGGTGGTAATGCCATCTGCAAAACCCGCTTCCGCCAGAAGTGCTTTGGACTTCTCCGGATCATAGGCAGAATTTGCCGTCAGATCGAGATAGGCCGGATTGTGAGGCGCAAAATGGGTGCCAATCGGTGTACCATATCCAAACATGGCCCCATCGATAATCGCCTGACGGTCAATTGCATGGGCAATCGCCTCGCGCACTTTCACATTATCGAATGGCGGCATCTTGTTGTTGATCGCCAGAATAGTCTCGCCTTCTGTTGACCCGACCAGAACCTTGAAGCGGGGATCTGCATCAAACTGCGGCAGATTTTCTGGGGCTGGAAACGCCATGAAGGCATTCACATCTTCCGCCATCACGGCTGCAAAAGCAGCTGTTGGGTCAGGGATGAATTTAAAAGTTGCTTTTTCAAGGCTGACGGCCTCACCCCAATAATCGGGATTCCTGGCCAGTTCAATACGGTCGCCCTGCACCCAGTTCGACAGAACAAAAGGTCCGGTACCCACCGGTTTGGTTTTGATGTCGGCAATGCTTTCCGGAGCCACAATCACAGCATCACCCCAGGCCATGTTGAAGAGGAAACTGCCGTTTTGTTTCGACAAAGTCACCTTGACACTCATCGGGTCCATCACCTCAACCGAGGCGATATCTGCAAACAGCGGCTTCTGCGCGTTGGTGCTGTCTTCAGCACGGGCGCGGTCGAGCGAGAATTTCACATCCTCGGCATCCATCGCGCTGCCATCATGAAAGGTGACGCCCTCATTCAGCTGAAATATGTAAGTCAGCCCATCATCGGAAATTTCCCAGGATTTAGCCAGACCCGGAACAATCGAGCCATCCGATGCAAAGCGGGTCAGTCCCTCAAACACATTGGAATAAACCACCTGATCAATCGCACCGGCAGCAGCGCCTGTGGGGTCCAGATGCGGCGGCTCCAACTGCAGCCCAACCACAATATCGGTTTTGGCGGCCTGTGCCACTCCGCCGGTTATGGCAAATGCCAATGCGGCTGCAACCGCAAAACCTGTCTTTCCATAAATCATGTAAAGTACCTTCCCTGATCAGTCATCACGATCTGTTAAAAGCGCCAGAAGTGTGCGCCCCATCACTTTCGCAGAGTCAATCATATCATCCACCCCGACATATTCGTCGGGCTTATGTGCCAAATCCAAAATACCGGGACCATAGGCAATGCAGTTTTTCAGCCGTCCAATACGGTCAATATGCTTCTGGTCGTAGGTTCCCGGTGACACCACATATTGCGGCGCTACTCCTAGCACCTCTTCAATCGCCCTTGAAACTGTTTTTACAATGGGTGCATCGCGATCCGTCATGCTGGGCAGAACCTGATGCATATCTGTGATGTCATATCGGAACCTGTCGCGTCTGGTTTTCACCCGCTCCAGAACATCACTGATTTCCTGTTTGACGTCTTCAATGGTCTCTTCGACCAGAAACCGTCGATCAATCACCATACGGCAACTGTCCGGCACGCAGGCGGAGGGCCAACCGGTAAAATCGGCAGGCGGTTCAGACTGCCCGCCATGCAGTGAATTGATGTTCAACGTCGATTGCTTTGCCTGCTCAGGCACCACTGGCATGGCGGTTCGTTTTTCCGCAAGGGCCGGAAACAGGCTGGTTTCCATCTCATCCAGCACCGCACCCATGTGGCGCACCGCGCAATCTCCCAAAAATGGCATGGAGCCATGGGCAATCTCGCCATGGGTCTCAATTTCCGCCCACCAGACCCCGCGATGGCCAAGGCAGACCCGATCCTTGTTCAAGGGTTCAGGAATAATCACATGCTGGACGCGCTCTGGCGAAAAGAAACCCATTTCCGCCAGATAAGCGACCCCGCCATAACCGCCGGTTTCCTCATCCGCTGTGCCGGATATCTCAATGGCGCCGGGAAATTCCGGGCACAATTCCAGAAAGGCCTCAGCTGCAATGATCGAGGCAGCCAGACCGCCCTTCATATCGCACGCCCCGCGGCCATATATTTTACCATCGTCCAAAGTTGCGGCAAACGGGTCAAAATTCCAACCGCGGCCAACTTCCACCACATCAATATGTGAGTTAAAATGCACGCATTCGCCGGGGCGATGCCCCTCACGGCGAGCAACCACATTCCATCGTGGATATCTGTCACTGTCACCCGGCGTGCCTTTCGCCCGGATCAGTTCTACCGCAAACCCACTGGCGCGCAGCCGCTCGCCCAGATATTCACAAATTTCCAGATAATTATCGCCAGGCGGATTAAGCGTTGGAATGCGGATCAGATCCTGCGTCAACGCAATGAGATCATCCCGGCGCGCCTCAATCAAGGCACCCAGTTCCTCTGCAATATCCAGTTGCATCGCATCCCTCCATCCAGAGGACCACTATCAGAAGATTTTCCTACGGTATCAATACCGTATAAACACGGATAACCTGTCAGAAAGGAACGTTATTCATGCCTGTGACCATGACTCATGACCCTGATTTGGCCATGCTGGCTTTTGACGAAGCGCCCATCGGGATTGTCCTGACAGAACGGCGCATCATCAAAAGCTGTAACGTCACTTTTGCGACGCTGTTCGGCTATGACAGATCCGAATTGATCAACCAATCCTTCCGAATGCTCTACTCCACGCGCAGGGAATTTGATGCCATTCGCGACATCGGCCTGAAACCTTTGCAGGAAAAAGGCCTCTATTCAGACGAACGCATTATGAAACGACGCGACGGTTCACCCTTCTGGTGCCGCTTTCGCGCCCATACGCTGACTCCAGATGACCCGCTGCAACGCACTGTCCTGAGCTTTGCCAAAATTTCAGACACTGTCCCCAAGAGCCAACTGACACCAAGAGAACGCCAGATCGTCCTGCAACTCAGCAAAGGCCAGACCAGCAAGGAAATCGCCCGCACACTCAGCCTCTCGCCCCGCACCATAGAGGACGTCCGCAGCCGCCTTCTCAAGAAGTTCGGTGTCCGAAACGCTGCCGAACTGCTGGCACACATGACCGGGCTGGACATTTGAACATAAGCACATGGGAAACAAGCCGGGAACTGTCCTTCCCACGATCCAGCCAATTTGAAAACCATGGCAGCTTGCCAATATTCTCAAAGTCAAATTAGCTAGTTCTTAATGCGCGCTACCTATGATTGCGTGCTAACGACGTAAAGGTGATCACATTGACGGTGACGTAGCAATTCGGCTGGATCCTGTATCCGGTCATCACACCGCAACGAGTTAGGATACAAGTCATTGGGGAGGGCCATGCTTGGAAAAATGTCTCAAAACCAAGAACGGGAATCACGTGGCACACATCGATGCTCCTTTGCGGAGGGCAGGACCTCACGCAATCCTGTTGAGGGCTTGAAAAAATGAGTGACCCTGATTCCAATCCTGGGCCGGACTCAATGGCCGAGAAGGATCACTGGTCAATCAAATCTCGATTTGCCCATATGGAATTTGACGACTTGCCACAAATGCAGGCAATCGTCGAACTTGCGGTCAACAGCCTTGGATGCCCAAGTGCAATGCTGACGATGTTGGAAGACAATCAGCATCGGGTGGTGGCGTCTTTTGGATTGGTGGCCGACGATGTTGCAACAGCCAAAAGCTGCGCAAGCCAGGTTGCTGATGACAGCCAGTTGTTCATTGTCGAGGATGTATCTTCCGATGAACGCTTCCGCAAAAATGCGCTCCATGATGAGCATTCAAACATAAGTTTTTACGTCGGCTTGCCGCTCTCCATCGACACCTCGGGCATGTTAGGGGTCCTGTCGGTTTTCGACACCGCTCCACGCACCCTATCTGATTCCGAACGCCACGGGCTTTTCAACCTTCAACTGATCGTCAACTCACTGCTTGCCAGCTATGAAGCGCACCGGATCGCGCAGGAAAGTCAGGATGAGTTGCACATAACGCTGGAGAATATGGATCAGGGTGTGACCGTCTTCGATGCGGATGCCAATATGATTTTATGGAACCAGCGATACATAGATATCTTCGAAAAATCGCCGGAAGATATCTATAAGGGCGTATCGCTTCAAAAATTGATTGAAGTACAAGACCTTCAAAATGGATTTGAGGGTTTTGACGGCGGCTACGAACAGATGCTGGCCGAATTGCGTGCAGGGCTGGCAAGGGGTGAAATCGTACCCGGTGGCGTGCGTCTCAACAGTGGTCGCATCATCTCATCCGTTCATGCCGCCATGCCGAATGGTGGCTGGGTCGCAACCCATTCCGATATCACTGAGCGCGTGCGTGCTCAGGAAAAAATTGAACATGCTTCACTCCATGACAGCCTGACGGGTTTGGGCAATCGGGCCAAATTCGCAAACGAATTTGAAACCAGGATAGCCGACTCATCAAAGCGGGTTGCTGTCATGCTGATCGATATTGATGAGTTCAAGCAGGTCAATGACAATTTCGGACATGGTGCCGGCGACGCTGTCATTGTCAGTGTTGCCGATCGGTTGATGGGCTGTGTGCGCAGCGACGATGTCGTGGTTCGCCTGGGCGGCGATGAATTCGCCGTATTGCTGCAAATCGATCAGGATTGCGATGACGAGATAGTCATCTCAATCGCCCGAAAAGTGGTCAATCGTATGCGCGAAGAGCTGCAATATCGGAAGAGCATCATCAATTTCAGTGTCAGCGTAGGCTGCTATGAATCCAGTTCGCAGACAACAGGTCTGGAAGAAATACTGACCCGAGCCGATTTTGCACTGTACAAGGCCAAAGCAAATGGCCGCTCCAGATTTCAGATGTTCAATCGCAAGATTGAAGAGGAGCTGTCCCGGACCAGACGTATCCAGACAATCGTTCGCAGCGCCGAATCCACCGATAATCTCATGCTGGAATACCAGCCGATCGTATGTCTGGACAGCAAACAGGATTATGGTTTTGAGGCTCTTATCCGCTGGAATGGTGATCCTGATGACCGCATTTCTCCGCAGGATATCATCCTGGCAACCGAGAAGGATGGATTCATCGGGCATGTTGGAAACTGGGTCCTCAACAAGGCCATGCAACAAGCCAGCAAATGGAATGAAGCCATTCATTTGTCGGTCAATGTTTCACCCAAGCAATTGGGTATGGGCGATTTTGTCGACCATGTCCGCAGAGCACTGAAACACTGGAAGTTCGCGCCTGAACGCCTTGAACTGGAAGTCACTGAAACCGCACTTTTGCAAGACCGGGCATCTATCTCCGAATTGCACGAAATCAAGGGCCTTGGCGTACGCATCGCGCTTGATGATTTTGGCACGGGCTATTCATCACTCACCCATCTGCAACTGTTTCCATTCGACAAATTGAAGATTGATCGCTCATTTGTCGATCAGGCCGATACCGACAAACTTTCAAATGCGATCGTTCGATCCATTGTACATCTTGCTGATGAATTGAGCATTCAAACCGTCGCTGAAGGCATCGAAACCAATGAACAGCTCACGGAAATGACATCAATTGGCTGCACGATGGGTCAGGGATATTTGCTGGGCAGGCCCATGTCGGCCAAACAGGCCCGACAACGGATAGCCGCAATGAACCTCGTTGCCTGAAAGAATGACCTTTCTGACGTAGCGTATCGCGAATTCAGGACGCGTGTCTTGTTTTACCGAAAGCCCCACACGTCCATGTGAAGACATGCGGGTTTGCTTGGTTTTACGCGCAATTCTGCCTGTCTCGGGGAAAGGTCAGGCTCTGCCATGAGCGGTGCTAGGACGGCAGACCACAATGATCGCCCATTTGCATCTGCCAGGTCTCCATTGCACCTAAAAGCCTATCGCGTGTGGCATGATGCGCAGGCACAAAGGCAAGGTTGATCAACTCATCAGGATCGGTTCGCAGATCGAACAACTGCAACAAGTCTGAACCCGGTGTTGGACTGTTGCTTGTCGAGGTACGATGTTCCCGGTCCTTGTAGTAACGAATAAGCTTGTAGCGATCATCTCGAATCATGCGTTGTGACTCACGATAAACCGCGCCGAAATATTGGCGCCCGCAGCCAACCGTCTGATTGTCGTCCTGCCTGACAAGGTTGGCGCCATCGCAGTCGGGATCTACGTCAAGTCCGGCAAGGGCCAGCACTGTCGCATGGGTATCTCCATGCCAAACAAGGTCATCAGTCTGCTTGCCTTCAGGAACCTGTGGTCCAGCAAATATCAACGGAATATGAAGACTGTGCTCATACAGATTTTGTTTGCCCATCAGGCCGTGACTGCCCAGTCCAAGACCATGATCTGCGGTGTAGACAATAATTGTATTTTCAAGCAGACCCTTGTCTTCGGTCGCTTTGATGATTTGGCCAATAGCATCATCCATATGTGCAATCATGCCATAATAATCTGCAATATGTTGCCGAATGGCGTCCGGCGAGCGCGGGAACGCCTCCAGCATTTCGTCGCGGATCAGCGCTTCGCCATTGTCGAACGGATGGACCGGCATGTAGGATTTTGGCAAGCTGACACCTGAAGGATCAACCGCCCAGCTCTTGGGAGGGGTTCTGGGATCATGCGGCGCCGTGAACGCCAGATAGAGGAAAAATGGTTCATCGCGGTTGGTTGTTTCAATAAAGTCCAATGCGGCATCTTTGAATATGTCGGTTGAATAACCGGTGACCTTTCGCGCACGGTCTTCATCATAAATTCCGCTTGGATCATGATCCTGAAGGATCATTTCTTCATGTTCAGACATCCCGTCAAAAAGGATTTTGTCCGCTGTTGAGAAACTGCGTGCAAAAGATGGTTTGTCATTATGCCATTTGCCAATGGAATGGGTTTTGTAGCCCGCTTCGCGCAGTAATTGTGGCATTGTCGGTATATGGGGTGGAATAACAGCGCCGACGCTGAAATCATCAGCATGGCGATTTTCAGGCGGCGTTAAATCAAAGACGCTTCGACCGGTCATGACAGTTGCGCGTGATGGCGTACAGACAGCAGGATTGAATCCACCCTGGCAATGCGCACCACGAAAATCAGTGCCGCGTTTTACCAATGCGTCCAAATTGGGTGTTGAGACTTCACCACAGCCATGCGCGCCGATTGAACTGGAGCGATGGTCATCTGCAATAATGAAAATGAAATTTGGTTTCGTTCCCATCGTCTATCCTCTACTCGGTGATTTTGGAGACGGCACGATGCGTTCACCACTTTCCGGTGAAAAGAAATGAAGGGCATCAATGCTTTCAATATCAATGGAAACTCTGTCACCGGTGTTGAACTCGACGCTGCCCTTTTCGCGTAAAATTATCGGTGTGCCATCACCCAATCGGCCATGAATGACGCTCTCATCTCCAAGATATTCCACAATCGAAACTTCGATTTGACCAATGCCCTTGTCTTTCTCTGCAAGCATCAGAGATTCTGGGCGTACGCCTAAGGTGGAAGCACCGGATGCAAACTGGCCGAGGCCTGAAATCGACAGATCGGCAGATTCAAACGTTGCATCACGTATGGCACCCGAGACGAAATTCATTTTTGGTGAGCCAATGAAGCCCGCCACAAACGCATTTTTCGGCTCACTATACAGCTCCTTGGGGGTGCCCATCTGCTGTATTTCACCGGCATTGAGGATGATGATCTGATCAGCCAGCGTCATCGCTTCAACCTGGTCATGCGTGACATAAATCATAGTTGCAGCGAGCCGTTGGTGGAGTTCTGCCAATTCAACGCGTGTTTCGGCACGCAGGGCCGCATCGAGATTTGAAAGCGGCTCATCGAACAGAAACACTTTGGGCTTTCGAACGATCGCGCGGCCGATCGCGACACGCTGTCTCTGTCCGCCGGAGAGTTGCTTGGGGAGCCTGTCAAGGAGTGCCTCCAATTGAAGAGCACGGGCGGCCTCTGCCACACGGCTTTCAATCTCCGCCTTTGGCCGTTTTGCAATTTTGAGTGAAAACGCCATGTTTTCGCGCACCGTCTTATGCGGATACAGCGCATAGGATTGAAACACCATTGCCAGGCCGCGTTCGCCTGCGGACGCTTCAGTCACGTCTTCACTGTCCAGCCATATCTCGCCGTCAGTTGTTGCCTCCAGGCCTGCGATCAAGCGCAAAAGCGTAGACTTTCCGCAACCTGATGGGCCGACAATTGCGACAAATGCGCCTTGCGGGACAGAAAAACTAAGGCCCTGCAGGGCTACAAAGCTGTCGAAACGCTTTTCCACATTTTTCAGCTCAAGAGCAGGATATTTGCTAGTCAATATCGCGGATTCCATTTTTTAACCTTTGACCGAACCAGCTGACAGACCAGCCACGAGGCGGGACTGAACCGGCAGGAATAACAACAAAGCGGGCAGAGTTGTGAGCGCTGAGGCAGCCATCACGGCACCCCAATCAACGGTTTCTTCGCCAAAGAACAGTGCCAGACCGAGCGGGAGAGTTTTCAGGGACGTTTTTGTCAGAAGCGCAATAGCCAGCAGAAATTCTGTCCACATCAGGAGAAATGAATAGGTTGCAGTGGCAACAATTCCCGGAGCGAGCAACGGAAGAATGATGTGGCGCAGTGTTTGAAAACGCGAGCACCCATCCATCAAAGCCGCTTCAT
This sequence comes from Alphaproteobacteria bacterium, assembly GCA_024743215.1. GTDB lineage: Bacteria > Pseudomonadota > Alphaproteobacteria > Rhizobiales. Next base: position 221,376 of record JANSWZ010000005.1, on the reverse strand, counting down.
CAAGATCTCTGGGCAAGGCTTCCAGATAACCGACCATAAGGTAGATCGAAAATGGAAGGGTGATCGTCACGTAGCAGAACATCAGCGCAAAGTGATTGTTGATGAGATCAAGGTTTGCAAACATGATGAACAATGGCGTCATCATCACGATCCACGGAAATGTTTGCGTCAGCACAAGAAATCCGAAGAGCCACTTTTTATAGGCAAACCGATAGCGCGATAAAACGTAGGACGCGCAGACCGCAACACTGGTGGAGATAATGACCGAAATGCCACAGATAAACAAACTGTTGAACATGAAGCGGCCGAAGTCATTCTTCCAGACATTTTTGTAGTTTTCGAAAGTGAAAACAAGGCCTTGCGTGCCGGTTCCGATCAAGGAGGCACTCGGCTTGAATGACGCCCAATAAATCCACACCACAGGCGAGGCAAAAAAGAAAACAAGCAAGGCGGCAAGGACGAGTGCTGCCGCTGTTTTGACAGGGCTGTGCTTGCGGGCCAGGCCACGCTTGCGACGTTTCACGGTCGACCGGTTTATTGCGACATCGGTCACATCAGTCCTCCAAACCTTTTTGTCACAACATATCGGAAGTAAATGATGCCAAATACCAACGCGAGCGCTGCCATGAATGTGCCAATGGCTGATGACAGGCCAAGCTTGAAATTCACGAATGCCTGAAGATAGACTTCCGTTGCCAGAACATTTGAAAAGGTGCCAGGTCCAGCACTTGTGGACATCCAGACATAGATGAAATTGTTGAACGTCCAGATGGTTGTAAGAAGTCCCAATACGGCAAGAGCTGGCAGGGCATGAGGGAAAGTCACATGCCAGAATTTTATCCAGCTATTGGCCCCGTCAATATCTGCAGCTTCATACAGATCGCGCGGCACGGTTTGTAGCGCTGCGGCCATTGTCAGTACGATGATGGGCAGGCCATTCCATACAATGATAGTGATTACGGACGGCCAGACATAAGATGGATCACCGAGAAAAACGATGGGCTGATCAATAAAACCCCACTCAACCAGCTTGTTATTGATGGCGCCGGTGCGTCCATCGAAAATTTGTTTCCAAACTGTGACGGCAACAATATCGGGTGTTGCCCATGGCAAAAGCGCGGCCATACGAAGCGGCACGGTCAAGCGCAAACGGCGCACAAGCTGGGATTCAATGAAGAGCGCTATCGCAAAGCCCAGAACCAGCCGAATACTGACCGAGACAAATGTCAGCCAGAACAACGTGTTGAAGACGACTTTCTTAAAATCGGAATCATTAAAAAGTTCGATGTAATTGTCCAGGCCAATCCACCTGCCACCATCGCGCAACCCCAGAAGACTGAGGTCTGTAAAGCTGTTTTTGATGTTGTAGATTGTGGGCCAGAGGAAAAATGCTGCTGTCATGCCGAACGCTGGCAACAGCATCAGCAAGACAAATTTTCGCTGATCCTTGGAATAGCTGAGCATATATTCCTCGTGGAGATAAAGGCAGGCCAGCCAATTGGCTGGCCTGATTTGGTAACTGGTTTGGTTAACTGTTCAGCATGTCGTTGATCGTATCAATCAATGACTGAGCAGCTTCTTCGGGTGTCTTGTCACCAACCAGAATTGCGCCGAACTCTCGGCCTGCTTCGCTCCACATGGTTCCAATGGGCGTCTTGCCATTGGCGTATGCCCCCCAAGTCCGAGCATTTGGCAATTGCATGCCATACCCTTCAAGCCCCGCCGGATACTCCAATGCAGCAAGTGCAGACTTACTTGCCGGGAACTGCGCCGTCAGAAAGTCAGAGAAAAACTCATTGGAAATCAAGAATTGAATGAACTTGTAAGACTCATCAGCATGTTCGGTATTGGCATTGATGCCAAGCATACGTCCACCCATATGGCTCACACCACCAACTGAACCGGTCGGAATACCGGTCGATGCAAAAGGCACATCATCCGATCCGCTTTTCTCCTTGTATGCTGCAATCACGGCTTTCGCGACATTTGGCGGCACCAAGGCGAAGGCTTGATCGCCTTCGACCATTGGAGCCAGGGAGCCTATATCTGCCAGACCACCCAATGCGATGTTGGACTGCGGATTTCCGCCTTCACCCATGAAGTCTGCAAAGAATTTGAAGCTATTGGCAAGAGATGCCGTGTCGACACCAACCTGAAAACCGCCGCTTCCGTCCTCTTCAACCAATGCATGACCGTTTGACCACAGGTGATAATTCAGCAAAAACCAGGCTGTATTTGTAGCACCACTACCGGCAGGAAAGCCGAACCCGACTTTGCCGGTCTTTTCTGTCACCATGCGACTGGCAGCTTGCAGTTCATCCCAGGTCTTTGGAACGTCAACGCCCGCTTCCTGCAGGACTGCAGGCGTATAGATCAGCGTCCACGTATCGGCGGTCCAGGGAAGGCCGAAGATGTTGCCATCCGCGTCACGCGCAAGATCAGTCGCGATGAAGTTATCAAAGCCAGACCCTGCACCATTTTTTTCGATCAGATCATTCAAAGGCAGCAATGCACCCGCGCTGCCCATCTCCAACGGCCATACGAAAGCAATGTGTACGATATCAGGACCTGTGCCCACAGCAGCTTCACGCAGGAATTGGGTCCGTGAATCGCCCCAGGATATACGCTCCAGTTCCACATTGATGTCCGGATTTTCTGCCTCAAAGGCTTCAATCGCAGCCTCGATGACCTCCGGATCAGGGTCATTATATCTGAAACTAATCGTGGTCTCTGCAAATGCCGGAAGCGCAATAAAGGCACTGCAACCAATCAGCAGAGCCGTTTTAATCATGTTTTGCATTTCTGTTTCCTCCAATGAAACGCTGGTCGTAAAACCATTTATCGAACCGGTTCGATAATTACGGTAGCGTGTATGGCTTGAATTTGTCAACATAATCCAGCTATCAGTTTGTATCTGGAACAGTTGTTATTTTAGTATCGAACCGATTTTATAAAGTGTAGGGAATCCGGAGTGGCTATCATTTCAAGTCGCGCAACAGCAGCTGACATTGCAAAAAGTGCTGGCGTTGCAAAATCGACCGTGTCACTCGCATTCAGTGCACCAGAACGCGTCTCAGCCAAGACCCGTGAGCGCATCCTCAATGCCGCAGCAGCAGCCGGTTACACACCAAATCCGGTTGCCCAAAGCCTCAAAACGGGACGCAACAATATTGTTGGCATCATTTTGGCCGATCTGACCAACCCGCATGGTGGTGCTGTTTTAGGACAGGCACAACAAACGGCGAATGATATAGGTTATATGGTCATGACGACGACCGCTTCGCATGATCCCAAGCGAGATCTGGAGTTTGTTCGCAAATTTGAGCAATTGAACATCCGCGCAGCCATTATCATGCCCTCCGGTTCGAGCGATGAATATGTCGGAGCCCTCTCGGCCAGCTCAATTCGGTTTGTAACCTACGGTCATAAACTCTCGGGCCTGGCGTGCGACCATGTTGGATTGGACAACCGCATGGGAATGGAATTGCTGGTCCGACATCTTGTGGACCTTGGCCATCGCCGGATCGGACATGTCGCAGGCAACCTGCGCCAATGGAGCGGCACTGAAAGACTCGATGGACTGCGTGAAAGCCTGTCAGATGCCGGTTTGGCACTGGAAGACAAATATCTGGGCTTCGGTGAATATGATGAGGAGGCGTCTTATCGCGCAGCGCTCAAATTGCTGCGCAAGAAGGACCGGCCAACCGCACTGATAACAGCAAACAACGTGACCGCAATAGGGGCCTTGCGAGCGGCGAGAGACCTGAAGCTTCGCTGCCCGGAAGACATTTCTGTTGCGACAATTGATGAGGTCCCGTGGAGTGAACTCATATCACCCACTCTGACACATGCCGCCCAACCAATCGGAGATATGGCCGCCTGCGCAGCAACCTGGTTGATTGAAAGACTGGAAGGTCAAAACAAAACCGAATTGCCCCGCTTTATTGAATTTCCGCCAAAGTTGATTGTCGGCCAGTCAACCGCGTCAGTTGATGGACATTGAAAATCATGGCTTGATGGGTCGGTCACTTTGAATCTGCTCGACGGACACATCAGGATCCGCCAGCAAGCAGCTGCCCCGGCACGATGCCTGCGACATGGAAAGGCTGATCAGGCACCAGCGGCAAGCATATCGCGTATTTTTACAGCCTTTTCAAAATGGTCAAGCTTATGAGTTTTGATCCACCATTCTGCAGCTTCCATCAGCAGCTCCGGGTCATCGTTCTTATTGGCAAAAAACGCATAGAATGAAAGGCCTACGGCCTCGCCCTTCTGCGTGATCTTCGCCTCGCAAATCGCAATTGCTTTGCGTCTCAGTTGCAGTCTCATCACACACCTTTCGAACGTCCGGATCAAATGGGCAGCAATCGGATATAGCAAAGACGCACTTTGCCCGAAGATCAGGTTGCAAACGCCTGAGTGAGAAAGTTCCGAACGTCTTTAGCCTCCAAATCCATCAAGGTCTGAAACTTCAAATGGCGACGGTTCTTTCCTTTGCCTTCCAGCTGACCGTCCGGATCGTTGAAAGATACACCTTCCGAGAACTCCAGCGATACATGATCTTTGTAGCCAAAGATGCCACCCACAAACTGATTGTCATCATCCTCTGGGGGTACGAACACTTCCCCGCCATATTTGGAAACATAACGGGCATCGGGTGCAATCTCATTGATCATTTTTTTGGTCGCACCTTCGATTGCGCTAAATTCTGCTTTTTCCATCTTATGAATTCTCACAATTTCCGCTGGTTCTGACGCTCTGACCAATCAGCCAGTTCATTGCCATACACCGCGTGATTCCAGATCACCTAAGGCGTATAACGCTCCAAAGACGTCAGCTCCGGCTCACCACCCCGTGCGCCACTGCCAACAGCAATCCATAAAGAACTGTCAAAGACGCAGGCATTGGTGCCGTGACGGGCGCGGTTAAGAGGAGGACCGAACTGCCAGCTATCTGTCGCCGGATCAAAAATCTGTAACTCGGTAAAGGCTTCGGGACGTCCGGCTTCACCGCCCACATAGTGAATCTTACCATCTATCACCCCGGCCCCGCCAGCTGCAGTCTGAATGGGAATCGGGTCAGCCAGAGTGGACCATTCACCCGTGTCGAAATCATACACATCAATTTCCGGAATAGTGGCAAAGAAGAACCGCTCATAATCTGCACCATCATAGCGACCGGTTTCCCGGCCCCCGAAGAAATAAAGCTTGTTGCCAACAATCGCCGCTGGCGCATGATCGCGCTTATGGGGCGCATCGGGCAGGATTTGCCATTCGCCAGTGTCAGGATGAATGCGGTCAAACCAGGCCTGAGTGCCGGAGTGATGCCCGTCAATGATCCCGCCAATGACATAAATCCAGCCATCAGAATGCAGAACACATCCGGCACCGCCCCTGCGACGGCCTTCTGGAATAGCAGGTCCGGTTTTCCAACTATCGGTTTTTGGCTGATAGATATAAACTGTCTCCAACGGTATTTCGCGCGGAAACACGCCGGTCATCGTGCCAAGCAACCACAATTCATCGCCAATGATGACCGGTTGAAAATGGTGGATTTCCATCGGCGGCGGGCTGGCATGGCTCCAGCTGTTGGTCGCTGGATCAAAAACATCCACCGGCTGTATGCGCCGCCCGCCAAACAGATAGAATTTGCCATCAAACTCGGCAAAACCGTTTTCATGGCGCGCATGGGGCGAGCCTTTGCAATCAATCGTTTCCCAAGACGCCATCGTCAAAATCCTGTCTGAAAGTGGTTGTTCTGCATCCCCATAGCAGGATCAAATGCAGACCCCCTACCTGAAAGTCGGATTCTTGGTCGCAGCTCAGCAGAACCGCAAGACAGGAAACCACTACATGTTGCAACACAGCTTGCCACTTTGATTTTCTGTCTGCCTTTGCTAACAAGGGCCGGTAAACGTGCTGGGGTCCCGTAGCTCAGCAGGATAGAGCATCAGATTCCTAATCTGAGGGTCACTGGTTCGAATCCAGTCGGGATCACCATTTCAAATTCCGCGCAGAAGGAAATATTATTCATGGCCGATCCAAGCCGACGGACTCTGCTGAATTATATTGTCCTCGCCGGGCTTGCCCCGACAGCGCTGACACTGAGCGGATGCGTTGGAACCGGTATTGATCTGGATGTGCCCCGCAAAAGCAAATCAGATGGCCTGGATCCGGCACAAGGGCGCATCATCACAACGTCCCGCCATATTTCCAGAGGCGCTTCGCTGACATCCGCCTATCGCCGCCGCCATGGACAAAGCGCTGTCACACCCAATGCCAAACTGCAACGCTTGGCGGAACGTCATGCTCTGGTCATGGCAAGAACGGGGAAAGTGCAGCACGCCATCGGGTTTGGCGACAGTTTCGTGCGCCGTTTGCACGCCTCCGGCTATTTCGCGCAGGAAGCTGCTGAAAACATATCGGGCGGATTTGATACAATTGAACAGGCCATGGTCGGATGGCAGGACTCACCGGGCCATCGCAAAAACATGCTGAAGCCGGCCGTTCGTGAAATCGGGCTTGGGGTTTCCAACAATCCCACAACAGGGTTGAAAACCTTTTGGGTCATGGTTCTGGGCGTGCAGGTCCCGGTTTAACCCGGACCGCCCCGGTACGAACAAACTACCTATGCTCAACCCCGCTCCCACATATGATGCGTTAATCAAACAATTCCGCTGGAAAATTCCAGACCGGTTCAACATTGCCCATGCCTGTTGCGAGCTTTGGCAAAACCATGATCCGAACCGGCTTGCGCTGAGCCATATCACGCGGGACGGCAAGGTTGAAAACTGGAAATTTAGCCAACTAAGTAAGTCATCTAATAAGCTGGCTAATTATTTTGTTGAATCAGGCTGCCAGGAGCAAGACAGAATTGGCGTATTGCTGCCACAGGGCCCGGAAACTCTGATCTCCCATCTTGCAACCTACAAGGCCGGAATGATTGCGGTTCCGCTGGCACTCCTGTTTGGCGCAGATGCTCTTAGCTATCGGCTGGCCGACGCTGGTGTTTCCTGCATTATCACCAATCACCAAGGCTATGAAAAACTGGCTGAACTGCAGAACCAATTACCCAGTCTTCGCACCATAATAGTCACAGATCTCCCAGCCGGTATACCGGTTCCGGCGCATGTCGTTCACTATGCGGATATTCTCAAAAAAGCCTCTGACCGTTTCCAGACCCGGATGACGACGCCGGATGATCCGGCCATGATGATCTACACGTCTGGCACCACAGGACCGCCCAAGGGAGCGCTGCATGGCCATCGGGTGTTGCTGGGTCACCTGCCCGGCATGCAAATGTCCCACAATTTTCTGCCACAGGCCGGCGATCGCATCTGGACACCAGCCGACTGGGCCTGGGCTGGTGGTCTGCTGAACGTGCTGCTGCCATCCCTGATGCTGGGTGTTCCGGTGCTGTCCAGTGCCACCCAGAAGTTTGATCCAGAAGACGCATTTCAGCTGATGCAGGCGCATGGCGTGGTGAATGCCTTCATACCGCCCACCGCCTTGAAAATGCTGCGCGCTGTGCCGAACCCGGCAACGCGCTATGATTTGCGATTGCGATCGCTCGCCTCAGCCGGAGAGGCATTGGGTGCAGAAACCTATAACTGGGCCAAAGCCGCGCTGGGTATCACGGCCAATGATGCATATGGCCAGACCGAGTGCAATCTGGTGCTTGGGTCCTGCGCCGGTCTTGATATGAACCGAGCGGGTGCCATTGGCCGAATTGTTCCAGGTCACAATGTCGCCATTCTGGGTCCTGATGGCGTGGTATTACCGCCAGGCCATCAGGGAGAAATCGCCATCCATGCACCGGACCCGGTGATGATGCTGTCCTATTGGAAGCGGCCGGATGAGACCACGGCTAAATTCAAGGGACCGCAGAAAGACTGGTTTGCGACAGGCGATCAGGCTGTCATGGATGAAGACGGCTATGTCAGCTTTGTTGGGCGGGATGATGATATCATTACATCCGCCGGCTACCGCATAGGACCCACCGAAGTGGAAGACTGCCTGCTCAGCCACGAAGCCGTGTCTTTGGCGGCCGTTATCGGCAAGCCTGATGCCCTGCGCACCGAAATCGTCAAAGCCTATGTCATACCAGCGCCCGGCTTTGCGCCCTCAACCGATCTGGCAAAGCAAATCCAATCCTATGTGCGTGAACGCTTGTCGGCCCATGCGTTTCCGCGTGAAATTGCCTTCAGAACCGAATTGCCGCTGACAACATCTGGAAAAATCATCCGCCGTGAATTGCGCAACGAAGCTATCCGCGAAGCCGCTGACGCAGAGCCCGGGCCATTGACCTGAGGCGTGTTTCCGTCGCGTAAACCCGGGACAGGATTCTGGCGACCAACGCTGAGTTACCAAGCGGAATGCTCAGTGTTCCCACAGTCAATCGTCCAGGCCACAGCCACCCGACCATTGGATGCTCAGGGCCAGCCAGAGAATCGATCGAGATCGCGGTTTCATCCGCCGTAAAACGCTCTGACGCGGCTAAAATGACCTGATAGCCCGGCGACACCGCGTCATATTCTGTATGATGGCCGATTTTCCAGACAACACCGCGCCCGGCCTGCGCAAAACTCACAACCATGGCAACGGCCTGATCGCCGGAACGGGCGGGGTCGTCCAGACTGTCAATCGCCAGCGTGCCGCGAGCCGCATGTCCGGCCACAAGCTCAGTGGCAAAGTTCAGGGCTGTCTCGGACTGTTTCAATGCAGAGCCCGCAGCGCCCTTCCAGCCCATGGCCTCCAGATCACAGAATTGGCGGAATCCATCATTCTGCGCCTCAGAACCTTTCAGCACAGTATGAACCAGCGGAATTAGCCGCTGCATTTTACGCAGCTTCTTCTTGCGCTGCTTGGAAAGCGAAGCCGCCTGGGTCCAGTCAGATGTCAAAACAACGCGATCAGCCAGCCCGGACCAAAATCCTTGCTGTTGGACGCTGCGATTTTGAACCGCTTTGGCCAAAACGCTTTCTGACTCCAGCCAGGGACAGACAAGCGCTGAAAAACCCTGACGCCCCAATTCATCCAAAAAAGCATCGGCCTGAAACGGGTCAGCAATAAGCGGCGTCCCCAGCGGCGCGTAAGTGTGCGTCCAGATTTTCAGAAAGGAAAACCCACCAACCCGTCGCACGACCACAGGTGCTGCGAAACAAAGTCGGTTTTGATGGGACCACAAAAGCCAGTGGATCGGCTGCTTTGACAATGGACTTGAGGCCAAAACCGCACGCGGCTCGAAAAAGACATTGCCGGAGTGACTGTCGCCGGCCCTTTGCATCAAATCATCAAGAGCCGCCAGATCGTCATGATCCAGCGCACGCGCCTCTTTCAAAGTCAGCGACCACGGCGCAGCTATACCAACAGCATCTGAAACACTGTCGTCTTCAAAATCTGCAAGAGTTGCTGTCGATGGCATGGCGCACCAATGTCTTTTCAATCACGACAGAACATCGCCCCACGCCGTAAATTACGCGTTAATCGGGCTTTTGCGATCACTGCCATGGTTAATAGGGTCTGATTCCCCGGCTTTCTGACAATTGACCAACTCAAATTCAACAACTCACCGCTTCACAAATGTCCAAAGCTGGGCTAAACCGGCGCGCAATCACATAAGGGAATAAAAAATGGACAAGTTCGACAAATTGACCGCTGTTGCAGCACCAATGCCGTTCATCAACATCGACACGGACATGATTATCCCAAAGCAATATCTGAAAACCATCAAGCGCACCGGTCTGGGAACAGCTCTGTTTTCTGAAATGCGCTACAATGATGATGGCTCGGAAAATGAAGGCTTTGTGCTGAACAAGCCAGCTTACCGCAATGCCAACATTTTGGTGGCAGGCGACAATTTCGGCTGTGGTTCCAGCCGCGAACATGCGCCATGGGCGCTGAAGGATTTCGGCATTACCTGTGTCATTTCCACCAGCTTTGCCGATATTTTCTACAATAACTGCTTCAAGAACGGCATTCTGCCAGTTGTCGTATCGCCGGACGAGCTGGACAAATTGATGGATGATGCCGAGCGCGGTTCCAATGCAACACTCAGTATTGATCTTGAATCCCAGCAGATTCATGGCCCAGATGGCGGTGTGATCAATTTCGAGATCGATGCGTTCAAAAAGCATTGCCTCCTGAACGGTCTGGATGACATTGGCCTGACAATGGAAAAAGTGGCCAGCATTGATGCATTTGAAGCCAGCCAGGCCGAAACGCAGCCTTGGGCCTAAGGATCAGACTTTAGGCCTTTGTGATGAAACGCCAGCTGATCTCCACAGGGTCACCCTTTGAGGAAACAGCTGGCTATTCCCGCGCCGTCGTGCAGGGAAATTGGTGCTTCGTTGCTGGCACCACCGGTTTTGATTACACAATAATGCAATTGCCAGAGGGTCTGGATGCGCAAGTGGCGAACATCTTCGCCACCATTGACAACACGCTCAATCAGGCCGGTTTCCAGCGCACAGATATTGTTCGCGCAGTCTATTACGTGTCCGAGCGAACATATGTCAGCACGGTCTTTGATTTGGTTGGCACTTATTTCAAGGACATTCGTCCGGCCGCAACCATGCTGATATGCGATCTGATTGATCCTGCCATGAAGATTGAAATTGAAGTCACCGCACTCAAGACAGATGGCTGAACTGATCGTTTGACGATCCAAATGGCTGCTTTTGGCCAAAAATTCAGTGTTTTGTCTGGCTTCAATCCCGCACCCTCTTGCCAGCGCATTCAAGCCGCATTATCCACCCACTAACAAACAATCGACCAAGGATTTTATTATGACCACCCACAAACTCCTGCTTCTTCCCGGCGACGGCATTGGCCCCGATGTCATGGCCGAAGTCCGGTCCGTTCTGGACTGGATTGAAAAGGCTGGGCTGGCATCCTTTGAGATTGAAGAAGATCTGGTGGGCGGGGCTGCATACGATGCTTATGGCAGTGCTGTGTCCGATCGCGCTGTGGATCTGGCACAACAGGCAGACGCTGTGCTGTTCGGCGCTGTTGGTGGTCCTAAATGGGACGATGTGCCTTATGAAGTGCGTCCGGAGGCTGGCTTGCTGCGGCTGCGCAAGGATTTGCAATTATTTGCCAATCTGCGCCCTGCCATTTGCTACGGCGCATTGGCGGATTCATCTTCCCTGAAGCGGGAAATCGTGGAAGATCTCGATATTCTCATTGTACGGGAGCTGACAGGCGGCGTTTATTTTGGCGAGCCAAAAGAGATTATTGATCTGGGCAACGGCCAGCAACGCGGCATCGACACCCAGGTTTACGACACTTACGAAATTGAGCGCATCACACGTGTTGCCTTTGATTTGGGCCGGACCCGCAACAACAAAGTCACATCCATGGAAAAGCGCAATGTGATGAAGTCCGGCGTATTGTGGAACCAGGTCGTAACCAAGGTCCATGCAGAAGAATTCGCTGACGTGGAACTGGAGCATATGCTGGCAGATGCCGGTGCCATGCAATTGGTGCGTAACCCAAAACAGTTCGACGTGATCGTAACCGACAATCTGTTTGGCGATGTGTTGTCCGATATTGCAGCCATGTTGACCGGTTCACTTGGCATGTTGCCGTCTGCGTCACTGGGCGCACCGGATGCCAAAACCGGCAGGCGGAAATCCATGTATGAGCCTGTCCATGGCTCTGCTCCCGATATTGCCGGCACAGGCCAGGCGAACCCGATTGCCATGATTTCCAGCCTCTCCATGGCCCTGCGCTATTCACTGGACATGGGCGATACAGCCACTCTGGTCGAAAAGGCTATTGCCGGTGTTCTTGAAAAAGGCTTCCGGACTGGCGATATCTATACAGATGGGATGACCAAGGTCGGAACAAAGGGCATGGGCGAAGCCATTCTGGCCGAGCTGGATGCGCTGGCCGACGGAGCGGGAGCATAAATCATGGCCGTTAAAGGGCTCAGCATGAGAATTCTTGTCGATAGCGACGCGCTAACACTCGCGCCGCTTATCGCCTCTTACGCTCAGATGCTGCGCCGAGGCGCACCGCGCCGCCCCGACCAGTATTATGCCGAAACCCTTCTCCAGGACTCCACTGCAGAAGTTCTGGGCGCGTTCCGGGATGAGGTACTGGTCGGCTTTGCCATCTTTTTCGACCTTCCTGAGGCCATCAGCGGTCGCCGCACCGGCCAATTGGATGACCTTTTCATTGGGTATGAACACAGGGGTCTGGGCGTCAGCTCTGAACTTGTCAGGGAACTGACCGAGATCGGCAACACCCGCAATTGGACCTATCTACGTTGGCTGGTATCGGAAAAGAACGACATTGCCATGCGCATCTATTCCAGCCTAGCAGAGCCCGCAGCGTTCAAGAGCTTTGTGATTCCGGTGAATCCTTCAACCGAGTTGAGCGCTTAAATATAGCCGGCTAATTACTGATTACGATCATATCTCAACCATCACCGCTCCAGCAGCAATCAACCCGATCAGCAGCAATCGGGATGCCGTAACCTGCTCTTTGAAAACAAAGACGCCCAAAGCCGTTGCAAATATGATGGATGTCTCACGCAGGGCGGCGACCGTGGCCACCTGTCCAAGTCGTGTTGCCAGCATCACCGAACCAAAACTGATGACAGCGATAATTGCGCCCAGCAGACCCCGGGCGAACAACGCAACCTTGTCAACCGGTACTTCCAATCGTCGGTATTTCAAAATGGCAATAATGGGAGAGCTGAACAGCCCCATGAAGAAAAACCATGCAAGAAATGTGAAGGGATTATCCGCCAACCTGATGCCATAGGCGTCAATCGTGGTGTAAACCGCGATCAGGAAGCCGGTTCCCAGGGCGAAGCCGAGGGCCAAATGCAATCCGCGCATATTCTCGCCCTTCAAAAGCGCGCTTTTCAGATTGACCTGAGCCAATCCCAGGATCCCACTGGAAATCATTAGAATTCCAAACCATTGATTCCAATACAGTTTTTCATTGAATACAAAAATCGCAGCGAGGGCGATCAACAAGGGGCCGGAGCCGCGTCCAATCGGATAGACGAGAACAAATGCGCCATGTTCAAACGACTTCACCTGAAACCATTCATAGGCAAAATGCACCACATAGACGAGAAACAGGATCGGCCATAATGCATCTGACGGCCAGGGTGCGACAAACAGGGCAAGGGGTGCTGCCGCCAATCCATAACAGACATTGATGGCCCCACGATTGAGGATCGGATCGCCGGATTTCAGCACCGCACCGAACAACGCATGGGCCATGGCAGACAGCAAGGCCAGAACGAGGGCTACCAATGCGCCGGTTTCGGTACCCTCAACGGATTTGATGATGTCGACAATGTCCATGGAAATACTCTGTTTGCATGGCGATCAATGCGCCACGATACGTTTCCAGATCAATCGCTTACACCGCGCGACTTAGCGTAGGTCAGAATAGCTTAGTCGGCAAAGTTATTGGAAAGCAATCGTTCAAATGCGCTCGCTTGCAGTGCGCCGGGCGCCCCGAACGGATCGGAGAAGGAGAAGATAAAGAACAAAATGATACCCGTGAACGCCGCAAAAATGCCGATCAGGACAATATGATGCAAGGTGGGTGTGAAACAATAATAAGCTAATGACACCAGGAAGATACCCGAAATTGCCGCAAACCAGAACATGTTGCTGACAGTTTTCAGGCCGTGACCTGCCCTCCTGTCACGCATTTCGGCAACTGTTCGGATGTCGCTCAGCATGAATCGCCTTAAATCCTCTTGTCTCGGCGTATTCGCCTCAAGATCCAGAAGTGTGTCATAGATCTTTTCCCATTCTTTCCAGGCCGCAGAAGACAATTCACCGTCTTCAGACAAAGACTGCCATTCTTCGTTGACGACAAGTGCCACATATTTTTGAAGGGCGGTCCGGATTTCCAAAATTTCCGGGCCACCATGGCGTTCAATATCGAAATAGATATCAGTAATCACCGAAGCTTCGCGAACCGTCTCGTCCTGAAGTTTGTGGTATTCAAACATTTGCTGGGCAAACACCAGGGCAAGAATAAGCCCGTGCAGTGCCGAAATCCGAAAGATGACTGAGCCAGCCAGATCCTTGCTGTCAGAAACAACATGGGCAGCAGCAATCCGGCGCATCAAAAAATAGCCGAACAGGACCAAAAGGATGGTTCCTGCCACAAAAGCAATCCCCAGAATAACGGTATTGATCATAAAAACTGATACACCAAAGAAGTATTGTTCACAAATAGGACAATTCACGCAGAGGCAGATTTGATACTGGGTAGTCCGAAACACCGCCGCGTCAGACATGTGGCCTCAAACCACCGGTCTTTGCAACAGTGTTGAGCAGGTTGGATCAGCTTTCACCGTTTTTGAGAGCTGAAACAATAGTTTTCAGTTCACTGGCATAGTCAGACACGGCTGTAAGCCCTTTGGGGGTCAAAATGTAGATGCCAGTTGAGACGCGCTCAAACCACCCGTAGTGATCATCTGCCATAATGCGTCTGGCTCTGTCGACCTTTGCCTCCGCTGCAACTGACGCTGCTTTCATGGGTCCGTTGGCGGACAGAACAGCAACGCATCGCAACGCATCCTGCCGATAGGCTGTGATGAGACTCTTCCGTGTTGCCCCACCCTGATTTGGGTCGCCAACGCGTTTTTCAAACTCTCGCAGCAAACGTGAGGTGCGGGGCTTTGAGCGTCGTGGTTTATAGGGTCCAGGGTCGAGATGAACTTCGACAAATGAGTCTTTGAGGCGAACCGTCATGAGGCCGAGACCCAAGCGCCGGCACAGAGACTTATTGTTCTGCAGCATCTTCAAAAAGATCCGGCCTGTGCTGCGCGGCACAGCCACATAGACAGCGTCAGTCATGGACTGCCGATCTATGGCCTGATGAAACAGGGACAGGGAGAATCCGGTTTTCAATTCGACAATAACGGGGGCTTCTGAACCACGTACACCAACCACATCCGCCGCACCGATCTCTCCCTTGACCTCATAGCCCTGATTTTCAAGATAGGCTTTGACCGGGGGATAGAGTTCGGTTTCTTTTGGCCTTGGCTTTGAGACGGCCATCAGCTCAGGAACCAGCTTGCAGATATCTTCATCGTCTCATGCCTGCATCACCGCAATTCCTTGCGAATCACAAGTTTCAGCCCTGACCAGATATCATCAACCGCGCAAACCTTCACATCAACCAGACCGGAGGGCAGACAGATGGAGCGAATGGTATCCTCTGTTATATCAGTAGGGACTTTTGAGGCTTTCTTGGGCCATGAAACCCAGATCATTCCAGTGGCTTTGATCGCGTCCTGACACGCAGGCAGACGCGCCTCCAGTTCCGCCTTTGACTTTGTAAACAGATGGACGAAGTCGCACGCAGTGCCCAGACCATCAAGCCAGTCTTGTTCGGGCGCATCCCTTCCCAGCAATGCCAGGTAATTCTCGGGGGCGTTAAGACACACCGCCTTCATATCGTGCTTAAGGCCGAGTTTCTTGAAAAGGGGTGTTTTTGAATATCCAGCCACTGGCAATCCATTCAGCTTTCAGCAGGCGTCCTTGCGCCTTCACCCAGAAATCGTTGCATCAAAACAGTATCAAGCCAACGATTTTGTTTCCAGCCAATATCCCGGAACACACCCGAATGTTCAAAGCCAAGACGCTGGTGCAACGCAATTGAGGCTTTATGCTGGCTGTCGCCAATGACGGCGATCATTTGCCGAAAACCCTTGTCAGTCGCGTCTGCGATAACACGGGACAATAGCGCTCGCCCAATGCCAAGTCCCTGGGCCTCAGGTGCAATGTAAATGGAATCCTCTACAGTAAACCGATAGGCTGGGCGTGCCCGATAGAGGCTGGCATAGGCATAACCCAGCACGTGTCCGGTCGAGTCCTTGGCGACGAAATAGGGGAAACCATGATCAACCAGTGCGTGATAGCGCTGCGTCATTTCGGTGAGGTCTGGCGGTGTCAGCTCAAAGGAAGCAGTGCCGGTTAGAACAGCTTGCTCATAGATGGCCTGAATGAAAGGCAGATCCGTGGACTGCGGCAACAAGATTTGAAACGCTGGGGAAGTGTTTGTCATTCTGTCTGACTTCATGTTCGAATCAAAAAGCGCGGCCCAATGGACCGCGCTTCAAGTTTATTCAATTGTCGCCAAATTGCTATTCGCGATTGCCGAACAGGTGCAGCAACATGATGAAGAGATTGACGAAATCGAGATAGAGCTTCAACGCGCCCATGATCGCTTTGCGACCAGAGGCCGTGCCATCATCATTCACATCATACATGTTCTTGATCTGCTGGGTGTCATAGGCGGTGAGGCCCGCAAACACCAGAACACCGATCACCGAAATGGCGAATTGCAGCGCGCTCGAACCAAGGAAAATGTTCACGATCGACGCAATGATAATGCCGATCAGACCCATCATCAGGAACGAACCCCAGCCGGATAGATCCTTTTTGGTTGTGTAACCGTAAAGGCTAAGCCCCAGGAAGGACGCCGAAGTGACAAAGAACACCTGCGTGATGCTCTCAGGCGTGTAGATGACGAAAATTGAAGACAGGGAAACGCCCATCAAGGCCGCATAGACCCAGAATGTGGTTTGAGCTGCACTCACGCTCATGCTCGGAACCTTGGCAATCAGAAAGAAGACCAAGCCCAAAGGTGCCAGCATCACGACCCAACGCAGTGGGGATGTGAAGAGCATCACACCGAATTCGGTCAGCATTTTGCCATTCGGCAACTGCGCAGCTGCAGCAGATGCATCACCCGTTGTTGCCAGATTGGCGAACAACAGAGCAGCAACACCTGTCAGCGCAAGGCCGATGGCCATGTAATTATAAACTTTGAGCATGTAGGCGCGGAGGCCTTCATCGATATCCGCCTGCGATTGAACGCCTGCCTGCCCAAATGTACGACGATTTAGATCAGCCATTATATCCTCTTAAAAACAGATCAAGGGATGGGAGGAGCAACCCCGGGTAAAACTCACATGCAATATGGTGTCATTTTACCACAAGGACAAGGGTTTGACGACGGAATCATGATTCAATTACGCGCCGCCGCAAATCAGCGTTAAGAAGCTGTTTGATTGCAGGAAACCAAATTGAACGGCGTCAGGAGCAAAAGATCAGCTTCTCAGCTTTGCTGTAATGAAATCGAGCTGATCAAGTGTCTTGTATTTGATGCGCAATTCACCGGTTCCGTTTGGCTTATGCCTCAGGTCAACCAGTAAACCCAGAACCTCGGACAGACTGTTTTCAAGCGCCTGCGTATCTGCATCCTTTACAAGAGCCGATGCACTCGACTGTGATGAGTCAGACCCCTTTGGGCTGTCACCGGCACTGCGTGCCAGAGTTTCCGCGGCACGGACACTCATATTGCCATCGACAATCTGGCTCGCAAGCGCCGCTGGATCATCTGCGGCCACCAGTATCTTGGCGTGGCCGGCAGTCAATTCACCATCTTGAAGAAGTTTTTGCACGCCATCTGGCAATTTCAGAAGGCGCAGCGTATTGGCAACGTGACTGCGGCTTTTGCCAATAACGGTGGCAAGATCCTGTTGGGTATAGTCGAACCCGTCCAGCAATTGTTGATAACCGCGCGCTTCCTCAATTGGGTTGAGGTCAGAGCGCTGGACGTTCTCGACAATCGCCAGCTCCAGGGCTTCCTTGTCGCTAACCGCTTGTATTAAAACAGGTATTTCATGCAGTCCTGCCGCCTGAGCCGCCCGCCAACGACGTTCCCCTGCGATAATTTCATAGCGATTATCGCTCACCGGCTGACCAGGTTGGGGCCGCACGAGAATGGGCTGAACGATTCCCTTTTCACGCACGGACCGGGTCAGATCTTCCAGATCATCAACGGCAAAGCTGCGCCTTGGATTGTTGGGATTGGGCGTGACAAATTCAATCGGCACGCGGCGCTGTGAACGTGCGCGTTCAACCGCTTCTGCATCCGTATCCACATCTCCCAGCAATGCTGCAAGACCACGACCGAGCCGCTTTTTGGAAATATCGTCCGCCATGATAAGGGCTCTTTTGCTTTTAGGCCGCACGCAGGGTGCGCTCACGTTGAATGATTTCTGAAGCAAGCTTCATATAAGCCTGACTGCCACGACATTTCAGGTCGTATAACAAGACCGGCTTGCCATAGGAAGGCGCTTCGGACACCCGCACATTGCGCGGAATAACTGTCTTGTAAACCTTGCTGCCCATATGGGCACGCACATCCTCCGCCACCTGATGCGACAGATTGTTGCGATCATCCACCATGGTCAGCACCACGCCATGGATTGAGAGACCCGGGTTCAAGGTCCGCCGCACCTGCTCGACAGTCGTCAACAACTGGCTGAGTCCTTCCAAAGCAAAGAATTCACATTGCAAAGGCACCAGAATAGCATCAGCAGCTGTCATTGCGTTGATGGTCAGCAGGTTCAGCGAGGGCGGACAATCCACCAGAACATAGGTGTAAGGCTCATCAGCATCACCGATAGCAAGCTTGAGATCATCAATGGCGCTGCGCAGTCTGTGGGTCCGATCCGGCATTTGCGCAATTTCCAACTCAAGACCCAGAAGGTCCAGGGTCGAGGGCGCAACATCAAGACGCGGCACTGATGTGTGCATGGCAGCTTCTGCCATTGTGACGTCGCCACACAATACATCATAGGTTGAGCATTTGCGGGTTTTGCGATCAATGCCCAGCCCTGTGCTGGCATTCCCTTGCGGATCAAGATCAACGATCAACACGCGCTCGCCTATGGCGGCCAACGCTGTTCCAAGATTAATTGCAGTCGTGGTTTTACCCACGCCACCCTTCTGATTTGCCAGAGCGAGCACCCGAGGGCGCGCCTGTGACGCATTCCGTGTCCCCGAGGCAGAGTCGTCTTTTGCGATTTGTTGGTCCATCAACACGATTATCTCATCCAGAATAGAAGCAAATACACGTCAGCTGTATCAGGCCATTCGGTCGATCTACGTGTGTAAACGCAACCCCGAAAGAGCAAGAATCACACTGCGATTATCCAGTTGACTCTTGTGTTGTATCACATCGAAATCACAATATTTAGATGCTTTTTCAATTTCAGACGCAAAATCTTGTCCCTTGTGGACAAGTGCCACTGTTTTTGGCGCCATCAATGGGACCATCAATTCGGTCAGTTTTTCCAAAGGCGCCAGCGCTCTTGCGGTGATATAGTCCGGTCTGTGAGGCAGATCCGCAATCGATACGGACTCGATTCGATTATTGAGGATAGTGACAGGCACATTTGTTTCACGTGAAACAGCCCGTAAGAAGGCACATTTACGACCATTCGCCTCGACCAGGGTGACTGATCCATGCTGCAAATTTTCTGTGGATTCACATCTGCCCAACGCAATCACAAGGCCGGGAAGGCCAGCGCCACTGCCCAAATCGACCCAATGACCGCCTGCATGTCCAAGCTGCAGCAACTGATAGCAGTCAAACACATGCCGGGACCAAAACTGATCCAATGTCGTATTTGACACAAGATTCTTCGCGCGCTGCCAATGCCTCAACAAATCCGCAAAGACTTCCAACCGCTCCATGATGACAGCGGGAACGGCATAATGGCGTTGAAACCGCTCGCGGTCTGCTTGCAAGGAAGACATTATTTACTGCGACCAATCATAAAATCATCAAGCCGCGTTGCCACGTCGTTTGACATAGGCCAACAACAGGGTCACAGCGGCAGGCGTCACCCCTTCGATACGCGAAGCCTGTCCCAGCGTGGCCGGTTTTGCTTCCGTCAACTTCTGGCAGACTTCATTGGAAATGCCCGGCAATGTACTGAAGTCCAGATCCATCGGCAGTTCGATCTGCTCATCCCGCTTGAAGGCTTGAATGTCAGCGCGCTGGCGATCCAGATAAACCGCATACTGCGCTTCCGTCTCAAGCTGTTGTTTCAGTCGGGGGCTGAAATCGGAAATCTGCGGCCAGAACGGCACCAACGCGTCAAGGGAAACGGTTGGATAAGACAGCAAACCAAACAAGTCCCGACGCCGTCCATCCTGATTGACCTTAATGCCTGCACCAGCCAATGCAGTCGGCAACACCTCTACCGCCTTCGCATGCGCAACCACCGAAGCAAACTCTGCCTGCCATTCACTGAATTGATCCCAGCGGCTGGAACCCACGATACCGCAGGCGTGGCCTTTTGGTGTCAGGCGTAGATCCGCATTGTCAGCCCGAAGAGAGAGACGATACTCAGCACGCGAGGTAAACATGCGATAGGGCTCGGTGACACCTCGTGTTGTCAGATCATCCGTCATGACGCCAAGATAGGCTTCGGAGCGGTCAAAAATAATCTCGTCCGAACTGCCAGCACGCCGTGCCGCATTCATTCCCGCAATCAGACCCTGCCCGCCAGCCTCCTCGTACCCGGTGGTGCCATTGATCTGACCGGCCAGATAGAGCCCGGGCAATGCAATGGTTTCAAGCGTGGGCTTCAACTCACGTGGGTCCACGTGATCATATTCAATGGCATAGCCATACTGGAGGATGTCAACCTTTCCCAAGCCTGGAATGCTGCGTACATATAAATCCTGCACATCCCGCGGCAGGCTCGTGGAAATACCATTCGGATAGATCGTATGGTCATGAAGACCTTCCGGCTCCAGGAAGATCTGATGATGATCCCGCTCAGCAAAGCGCACAACCTTATCCTCGATGGAAGGACAATAACGAGGCCCCACACCAGAGATGTTTCCGGAATACATGGCTGATTTCGCCAGATTATCGGCAATGATTTTATGAGTTTCGGCTGTCGTCCGTGTTAGATGACAAGGCACCTGCGGTGTCGTGATCCGATTGTTCAGAAATGAAAACGGAACCGGAATATCATCGCCGGGCTGTTCTTGCACCTTGTTCCAATCAATTGTCCGACCATCCAGACGGGGCGGAGTGCCTGTCTTCAGGCGCCCCAGTTTGAAACCGTGGGACAGAAAAGAATGCGCCAGACCGACAGACGGAGCTTCGCCAACACGTCCAGCTTCAATCCGCTCATCGCCCATATGGATGAGACCCCGCAGGAATGTGCCTGTTGTGATCACAAGGGCGCCACAGTGCAGCGTTTCGCCAGAAGCCAGCTGCAGCCCGCTAATTCCGTCATCATCGGTCAGAATGGCCTCAGCAGACCCCTCAACCACGGTCAAACCGGATATCGCTGAGATTTCGCGTTGCATGCCCTTTTTGTAAAGTGCGCGATCAATCTGGGCCCTTGGTCCCTGGACCGCCGGGCCCTTGCGCTGATTGAGCATACGAAATTGAATTCCTGCCTCATCTGCAACCCGGCCCATGAGCCCGTCAAGAGCGTCAATCTCCCGCACGAGATGCCCTTTGCCCAGGCCGCCAATGGCCGGGTTACACGACATCGCCCCAATGGTTTCAAAGGAATGAGTGACAAGAGCCGTATCGGCTCCGAATCGAGCGGAGGCTGCTGCCGCTTCGCAGCCGGCATGGCCGCCGCCAATTACAATAACATCAAAGCGCATGTTTACAGTTACTCTTGCAAATCAACCCGGTGGTTCAATTGACCATCACGAGGAATAGCGAACCAACGGCCAGTGCCGCAATTTTGGTTCTTACTTACCAATACAGAATTCAGAAAAGATATGGCCGAGAATGTCTTCAACGTCAATGCGACCAAGGATCTGACCCAGCGAATCAGAAGCAGTCCTGAGATACTCAACACGAATTTCCAGAGGCAACTGATCATCTCCCGCAGACTGCAAGGATTGAACGCAGTTCTCCAACGCAAGTCTGTGACGCGCCCGAGTGATAAGTGGATTGGTGGTAACATCGCTTTGACCCGCAATAGATACGGAACCGAATCGAGCGAGTTCTGACATCAGATTGTCCAGCCCTGACCCATCCTTAACCGAAACGTCAATATCTTCACCATCCTGCGGGCTGTCACTGGAATAACTGTCCGCCAGAAGATCGCATTTTGTGCGCACCTTCAGGACAGGGGGAAAGTCACCTTCTTCCGAATCCCGAAAAGCAACATGAAAGCCAGGTTGATCAGCAGGACACAGCGACAGGATCAAATCCGCTCCCCGTGCAGCTTCTTCTGCGCGGCGCATACCCTCGATTTCCACGACATCTTCGCTGTCCCGCAATCCGGCGGTATCGGAAATGTTTATCAACTGATCATTGAGGTTCAGAGAAACAGACAAGACATCACGCGTTGTACCTGGGACATCAGTGACGATGGCGACATCACGTTGTGCCAACGCGTTCAAAAGGCTGCTTTTGCCAGCATTGGGCAATCCAACCAAAACAACGCGTAATCCATTGCGGATAATTTCGCCCCGACGCCCATCATTCAAATGGGCCTCAATCTGCCTGGATAAGGACAATGCATCATCCGATACGAATTCGGCGACGGATCCCGGCACATCTTCTTCATCTGAGAAATCAAAATCTGCTTCTACAGCAGCTCTGAGAGACAACAAGGCTTGTCTCCATCCATCATACAGCATCCGTAAGGAACCGGTATACTGGTTCAGAGCCTGCCGCCTCTGTGCTTCCGTCTGTGCGGCGAGAAGATCACCAAGCCCTTCGACTTCGGTCAGATCCATGCGTCCGTTTTCAAAAGCCCGCCTGGTAAACTCACCAGCCTCGGCCATACGCCAGTTGCGCAGAGTGCCGAGCTGTTGAAAAACCGCATCCAGTACGGCCGCACTGCCATGGAGATGAAACTCCACCACATCTTCACCGGTAAAGCTGGCCGGGCCAGGAAACCAGAAGACAAGTCCCTGATCCAGCGGCCGCCCGTCTGCGTCCGTCAGGACAGACAATTGCGCATGCCGTGGTTCAGGGTGTTTCACGTGAAACACATCCAATGCGGACCGCGCATCCCGTCCACTGACACGCACAACGGCCACACCGCTTGGGGTCTGGCCGCTGACAAGAGCAAAAATTGTCTCGGTGAACAAGGCTGGTGTGTTCATAGTCTCATCCAACCCTCAACCCGAGATCAACCAA
The DNA here is from genome assembly GCA_024743215.1 of Alphaproteobacteria bacterium. GTDB lineage: Bacteria > Pseudomonadota > Alphaproteobacteria > Rhizobiales. The sequence goes on along the minus strand of JANSWZ010000005.1, from coordinate 198,400 downwards.
TAAAGGTTACGGGTACGAATCGAACCCTTAAAAGGTGACCTGGGATCAGGTGTTCATTGAATCAAAGAAGTCATCATTTGACTTGGTCTGTTTCAGCTTATCCAACAGGAACTCGATGGCATCGACCGTACCCATGGAAGACAGAATGCGGCGCAGAACGAAGACTTTTTGTAGCTCCGCCTTGCCCATCAACAAATCCTCTTTCCGAGTACCGGATTTCAAAATGTCCATGGATGGGAAGGTCCGCTTGTCTGCAACCTTGCGATCCAGAACCAGCTCGGAGTTACCAGTCCCCTTGAACTCTTCAAAGATAACTTCATCCATGCGACTGCCGGTATCAATCAATGCTGTCGCAATAATACTCAATGAGCCACCTTCTTCGATGTTACGAGCAGCACCAAAGAACCGTTTTGGGCGTTGCAACGCATTTGCATCCACACCGCCGGTCAATACCTTACCCGAGCTTGGAACCACCGTATTATACGCTCGGCCCAATCGCGTAATTGAATCCAGCAGAATCACGACATCACGACCATGTTCAACAAGGCGCTTGGCCTTTTCAATCACCATTTCAGCAACCTGAACATGTCGTGAAGCCGGCTCATCAAATGTGGAAGATATAACTTCGCCATCCACGGAGCGCTGCATATCTGTCACCTCTTCCGGGCGCTCATCAATCAACAACACGATGAGATAACACTCTGGGTGATTGGCAGCGATGGAATTGGCGATGTTTTGCAGCAGAACCGTTTTACCAGTACGCGGGGGCGCAACAATCAACGCACGTTGGCCTTTGCCAAGCGGCGCAACCAGATCGATCACGCGGCCAGACAGATCCTTGCGCGTTGGATCATCGATTTCCATGTTGAAACGCTCATCTGGATAGAGCGGTGTCAGATTATCGAAGTGGGTTTTGTGACGACCCTCTTCCGGATCTGCAAAGTTGATGGTGTTGACACGCAACAGCGCGAAATAGCGTTCGCCATCTTTCGGGCTTCTGATATGGCCTTCAACAGTATCTCCTGTCCGGAGGGAGAAGCGGCGAATCTGTGACGGAGATATGTAGATATCATCCGGACCAGGCAGATAATTCGACTGTGGCGATCTGAGAAAACCGAAGCCATCCTGCAAAAGCTCCACAACACCCTCGCCAATGATTTCGACTTCTTCTTCAGCGAGCTGCTTCAGAATCGCAAACATCAGTTCCTGTTTACGCATCGTGCTTGCATTTTCGATTTCATGCTGTTCCGCAAGCATCAGCAATTCGGTCGGGCTTTTCAGTTTTAGATCAGACAGCTTCATCTCGGCCATGTGTTTGTTTAAATCCTTGCACGTCCAGCGCGCATATATCTGTTAAATGATTGATTGGTGAAAGTTTGAAGCGAAACAAGCGAAGCAGATAAATATGCAATTCCCTGCACAATGCCTGTTTCAGCTAATTAAGTCGCTTTTTTGTCCACGATGGGAAATACGCAGAACATTTTGTTGTGTCTTTGAAAGCGCCCTAACTGGGCTAAAGGTAGGTTTTCTCTCAGATAGCGATAAATGTAGGAAATCACAAGGGCTTTTTGCAGATCAGCGTAAAACGCTCTCCCGACAATTGGTCTTGATCTAGAACGGACGGACGACAACCAAAATCACAATTGCCACCATTACGACAGCAGGTGCTTCATTCATAATCCGGAAATAACGCTCGGAATATGTGTTTTCATCAGCCGCAAACCGCTTCACATGCCAGGCAAATCGCATATGAAGCACGGACATGACGATTACCAACAAAATTTTCAGATGGGCCCACAAAGTCCCGTCAGACAAGTAACCACCATCAGCCACGAGATAGAGCCCCAATACCCAACTGACCATCATTGCCGGCGTGCCTATGCCTCGCAGCAAACGCCTCTCCATAATCTTGAAGGTTTCTGACTGTTGGCCCCCAGCTGACGCGCTGCAATGATATACCATCAACCGAGGCAAATAGAGCAACATCGCCATCCAGGAGATGACCGCCAGAATATGAAAAGCTTTGATCCAAAGATACAACATCTATCCTAACCTGCTCGAACCAGCTCTATCATCTCGGCGACATGATCAATTGGTGTTTCCGGCGTAATGCCATGTCCCAGATTGAAGATAAATCGAGATCCTTTTGCCTCTGACAAAATCGTTGCAACACCTTCACGAAGCGCTTCCCCTCCAGCTACGAGACGTGTCGGGTCGAGATTTCCCTGAAGAACAGCCTGTGCGCCAAAACGCTCACGTGCCAGTTTCATCGGGAAAGTCCAATCAAGTCCGACACACTCCACAGCGGTCTCCTGAACATAGTGTTCATAATGTAACGAAGCACCTTTCGGGAAACCAATAATGGGCGTGTCGGGATGCCGAGATTTGACGCCTTCCACAATCCGTTTCATTGGCCTGAGACAAAAATCATTGAAATCCGGTTCGCCAAGAATGCCGGACCAACTGTCGAATACCTGCACAGCATCAGCGCCTGCATCAATTTGCGCTGACAGATAATCAATCGACACATCCGTTAAAACGTCGATCAATTTCAAGAATGCGGCACGGTGTTGATGTGTAAACAAACGTGTCGGCGCCTGGTCAGGTGTTCCACGCCCGGCAACCATATAAGTTGCAACTGTCCAAGGCGCGCCACAGAAACCCAAAAAGGTTGTTTCAGAGGGCAGGGCTGCACGAATATCATTCACTGCCTGAAAGACGGGTTTCAAATGTTCTAAAGCGTTTGAGACAGTCAATTCAGCAATTTCACTGACCTTGATGGGATCCAACCTTGGCCCAACACCAGGCTCAAAAGTTACGCGTCGCCCCAACGCATCAGGAATCACGAGGATATCTGAAAACAAAATGGCTGCATCAAATCCAAACCGGCGAATGGGTTGCAGCGTGACTTCTGTTGCAAATTTTGGCGAATAACATAAATCCAGAAACGACCCTGCTTCTGCTCTGGTTTCCTTGTACTCGGGAAGGTATCGTCCAGCTTGACGCATCATCCAGATGGGCGGTGGCCACAAGGCTTCATCATCCGGACCACTGCGTAAAACCTGTAACATGCGTTTGTTCATAAATAATCCGATACGGCAAAAATGTTAACTGCGTAGCTAAATGAGACCACGAAACCCATCCTTCTGTGCCTCTGTAACTAGCATAGGCCTATGCGGTTTCCCTCCCCAAAAATTCCCTAATAATTTCTTAATTTCTTTCTATTTCTGTTATTAGAGTGTGGGAAACGGGAATTAAAAATCATTCACAGAATATCCCCAATGATGAAATTTCAAAAACTGCCAGGATAAATTTTCAGGCCTTTGACCCAACAATGAACATTTTCAAAAAATCAAAATGTAAACAAAACGTTAACGGCGTACCCAGTCTTGCCAAATTGTGGATAATTCAGGGAAAACCAAGGATAAGAATTAGACCACAGTACTTCATATTCAACCCGCTCGGATATCCACCGCTCACAAAATGTTAATCCTTTATTAACCATTGCGCATAAAGTGGCCGGGTGGACATTTCGGCAAGACTTCTCCAAAACTCATTCATGATTCGTCAACAGGCGTAACCCACAGTTTGTGGATATCCAACCGTGAAAAAATCCACCTTTTTCCATCTTCATCTGATTTCAGATGCCACCGGCGAAACGCTGATCAATGTCGGGCGTGCTGCCGCGGCCCAATATGATTCTGCCCAGGCACGGGAACATATCTACACCATGGTGCGCAGCGAAAAAGACATTGCCCAGGTGGTTGGGGATATTGAAGCCTCACCGGGTATTGTCCTTTACACATTGATAGAGCCGGACCACGCCGCATTGCTGGAAGAACGATGTCGCGAATTGGGCGTTCCGGCCCTGTCTGTGCTTGACCCTATCTTGTCTCTGTTCCAGACCTATCTGGGAGCGAAATCCGCTCAACGCGCAGGTGCCCAGCATGCGCTGGATACAGAATATTTCCGACGCATTGATGCCCTCAATTTCACCCTGTCTCATGATGACGGCCAAATGAGCGATGATCTTGAAGAAGCTGATGTTGTGATTCTGGGCATCAGCCGCACGTCAAAAACGCCCACATCCATCTATCTGGCAAATCGCGGTGTGAAAGCTGCTAATATACCTTTGGTGCCGGATGTTCCGTTGCCGGATGTCATAGAGAAGATGACCGATGCATTTATCGTTGGTTTGATTGCAAGCCCGGACCGGATTGTGCAGATCCGCCAACATCGTTTGCTGTCAATCAACGCCGAGAGCAAAGATACAGCTTATATCGACAAACATGCCGTGGCCGAAGAAATTGCCCAGACACGACGTCTCTGCGCCCGACGGGGATGGCCGATCATCGACGTTACAAGACGCTCAATTGAAGAAACCGCCGCTGCAATTTTGACCCTCTATGGCGCTCACAAAGCGCGACAGGACAATCCATGACTGAATCCTATGGCGAATTTCAAACCGAAGCTCTGGTATTAGCGTCTCAAAGCCCGGTTCGTGCCAGCCTGTTGCGGGACGCTGGCTTGAAGATTTCCACTGCAGCCGCCTCCATTGATGAGCGGGTTGTTGAGGCAGCCATGGGATCAGACGTGGATGGCGAGGATCTGGCACAGGTTCTGGCCGAAGCCAAGGCGGGGGATGTGTCGCCACGCTTTGCAGATACACTGATTATTGGTGCCGATCAGACCCTGACCTGTGAGGGGCAAACCCTTCACAAGGCTAGTGATGATGAAGATCTGCGCAAAAAGCTGCTGTGGCTGAGCGGCCGAACCCATACGCTGCATGCCGCCATTGCGGTGGTGCGCAACGGTGAGACAATCTGGCGTCACACGGAACAGGCACATTTGCGGATGCGTAAACTGTCTCCGGAATTCGTCGGGCGTTATGTGGCAGAGACGCTCCCTGAATCTCTCAGCAGCGTTGGTGGCTATCAGTTGGAAGGTCTCGGATCGCAATTGTTTGATAAAATAGAGGGCGACTATTTTACCATTCTCGGCCTTCCTCTTTTACCACTTCTGGCCTGGTTGCGGGCTGAAAACGTTTTAATTTCCTAGCATTGCGGGTCCGAATCGATGGTTGAGTCTTCTGGTAAAAATGCTTGCGTCATCGGTTATCCGATCAAACACTCCCGCTCGCCGCGCCTTCATGGTTTCTGGCTTCAGCACTATGGCATCGAGGGCTGTTACGCTGCCGAATCTATTGCTCCGGAAGCACTGCCCACTTTTCTGGATTCCCTCAAACAGGGCACGCTGATTTATTGCGGGGGCAACGCCACAATTCCTCACAAGGAAGCAGTTCTTGCTTTGGCAGATCATGCAGATGAAACGGCGAAAGTGCTGGGCGCTGCGAACACCTATTGGGTGGAAGACGGCGCGCTTCATGTCAGCAACACCGATACATATGGATTTCTGGGCAATCTTGATGATGGTGCACCGGATTGGGATGCTTCAAAGGTATCCGGCGCTAAAACAGCCATCGTCCTGGGGGCAGGCGGTGCCTCGCGCGCCATCGTTTATGGGCTGATAACACGCGGGTTCAAATCCATCATCCTGGCCAATCGGACAGTAGAGCGTGCACACGCTTTGGCTGATCACTTCTCAGATCTGGCGTTGGCCAATGACTGCGAGATCATGCCACAGAGCCTGCCGCAGGCTGAAGCACATCTTTCGCAGGCTGACTTACTGGTCAACACCACCAGCCTTGGCATGGTTGGGCAGGACGATCTTGTCTTTTCTCTGGATTCCATTCCCAGATCCGCAGTTGTGACCGACATCGTCTATACCCCGCTTGAAACAGATTTGCTGAAGCAAGCCCGCGCAAATGGCAACCGAACCGTCGACGGACTGGGCATGCTGCTGCATCAGGCGGTACCCGGATTTGAAAAGTGGTTCGGTGTCCGGCCAGAGGTAACAGACGCATTGCGCAATCATGTCCTGCAGGATCTATGACCGAAGCTGAACAAAATATGCTGGTCCTGGGCCTGACCGGTTCCATCGGTATGGGAAAATCGACAACCGCCAAATTGTTCCGCGACGAAGGTATCCCGGTTTTTGATGCAGATGCTGCCGTTCACGATCTTTACGCAGGTGCCGCTGTTCCTCAGATTGGCAAACGCTTTCCAAGCGCCGTCAAAAATGGCGTGGTTGATCGGGCGATGCTGGCGCAGTCCGTTATCGGAAAAGCAGAGGCCTTGGCGGATCTGGAGAAGATCATTCATCCGCTGGTTCGCAGCGCCGAACTGGACTTTATCCAGCACCACCGTGACTGTGGCTCAAAAATCATCCTTCTGGACATTCCGCTGTTGTTCGAAAGTAGGGGCGATGCCCTGTGCGACAAGATTGTCGTCGTTACCGCCCCGGCAGATGTTCAGCGCGAACGCGTGCTGGCACGTGATGGCATGACGCTGGAAAAATACAATGGTCTTCTGGCACGGCAAATGAGCGATGCGGACAAGCGCGCCAAAGCGGATTTCATTGTCTTTACCGACAAGGGGATTGAAGACGCACGGCAACAGGTTCGCAAAGTTCTGCAAAACCTCAACGCGTGATTCACGTGAAACAATCCCTATGCTAGTTTCTGTCAAAGTGGATTCGATCGGACCATACGGCCAGACAGATGGTCCTCAACGGAGTGACAAATCCCATGCGTGAAATTGTTTTTGATACGGAAACCACCGGGCTGGATGCACGCAAGGGTGACAAGCTGATCGAGATTGGCTGTGTGGAACTCATCAACCGCTTTCCCACGGGAAAGACCTATCACCAATATATCAACCCGGAGCGTGCCGTGAGCCAGGGTGCATTCGATGTGCATGGCATGTCCTGGGACAGTCTGAAGGAAAACCCGGTTTTTGCCGACGTCGCAGCGGGTTTTATCGAGTTCGTTGGCGATGACGGAATTCTGGTGGCTCACAATGCCAGTTTTGATATGGGCTTCATCAACACCGAATTGAAGGCCATCGGCCGCCCCATCTACCCCGATGAGCGTGTTGTTGATACGCTGATGCTGGCCCGCAGGAAGAACCCGGCTGGCCCCAATTCCCTTGATGCACTTTGCTCACGCTATGGCGTAAACAACGATCACCGAACGTTTCACGGCGCGTTGCTGGATGCAGAGCTTCTGGCCAAAGTCTATCTGGAATTGCTGGGCGGTGCACAGGCTGATCTTGGCCTGAGAGCGGAAAATCCGTCGGAAGGGTTGGATGAAGATGGCAATGTCTGGCATCCAAAGCCTCGGGAAAAAGCACTTCCGCCGCGATTGAGTGAAGCTGATCAGGCAGCGCATTCGGCTTTTGTTGCTACATTTTCTGCAGAACCGATCTGGTCAAAATACATTTCCATAGACCGCGATACGGCCAAATCCGGCCAGGATTGAGCATTTTTTCAAGTTGTTCGCAGCTAAATAACCGGAATTTCATTTTGTTTTCGGCCGCAGATGCGCCAGATATGAGTCAGGCCCAATGAAGACGCGCGGCCTGCAAAGCGTTTGTGATCGCAAGATCAGCTGACCTGAGCAGGCTATCATTATCCAGAAGCGCGGATAGGGAGGTGGCCTTGATGGATACCGAAGTGCCAGACAAACAATCTGACAGATCATCAAAGCAGATCAGCCAACCTGATGCTGCCCAGATCTATGCGTCTGTTGCCCCATCCGGTCCGAAAAGGATCCGCCCACTCTTTCTGCTTCTGCAGGCATTGATCGCCATAGCAATTGTCTTCGGCGCTGGTGTTTTCATGCAGCGCCTGCTGGCGGACAAGGAGCCGCCACGTCAGCGCCCGGTGCGCGAACAGGTCTTCACCGTTGAAACGATCGCTGCGCAGCGTGGGGATTTCCAGCCTGACATTAAGGTTTTCGGAACGATCATTGCCGGTAATATGATCGAAGTGCGGACAGAACTCTCCGGTCCTCTGGTTTCGGTCAATCCACAATTACGTACCGGCGCTGTTTTGCGCGCAGGAACGGAAATTGCCGCTATCGATCCGTTTGAATTTCAGACCGCTATCGCCGAGGCCGATGTGGACATTCTGGATGGCGAGGCCAAACTGCTTGAGGCTGAAGCGCGGCTCGCAGCTGTCGGAACCGACCTTGCCAATGCACAGGCCCAATTGGCGCTGGCCGAGCGGGATGTGGCGCGCGCCGAAGCACTTGTAACCCGTGGTTCCGTTACCCAACAAGCGCTTGATCAACGCCAGCAGGCGCTGCTGCAAAGCAGAGCTTCAGTTGACAGCAGCCGTGCCAATTTGAAGGTAGAAGAAGCCAAGCTCGCACAACAACGCGCTGCGCTGGACAGGCTCTCTTTAAATCGCACACGGGCTGAGCGGGATCTGACCCTGACCAGCCTCATTGCACCGACCGACGTGGTGGTTGAAAGCGAATCCATCACTCTTGGCCAGATGGTGACAGCCAATCAGGTCATTGCTCAGTTGATCGATCTTTCGGCCTTCGAAGTTCAGTTTACCTTGTCGGACGGTCAATATGGGCGTTTGACCGGACAGGGCCGCGCATTGCTGGGAACTGAGATGAGCGTTGAATGGACAGTGGGCACACGGCAGGAAACAGTCTCGGCCACGATCAACCGCATTGCTTCTTCCATTACCGCGGATCGTGGTGGTGTGACGCTCTTTGGAAAACTGGAAAATCTGACGCCTGACATGGATCTGCGCCCGGGCGCATTTGTGAAGATCAGCCTGCCCGATCAAATCTATGCCGACGCAATTCAAGTGCCTGAAACGGCACTTTATGATGAGCAGCGTATCTATGTGGAAGAGGAAGGCCGGCTGCGGTCAGTCCCCGTTTCAGTTCTGGCCTTCACCGGTACCAATGCCATTTTGCAAGCTGATATTGAGGATGGTGCGAAGGTTCTGAAAACCCGCATTGCGGAAGTGGGCGATGGGCTGCGTGTGCGTGAAGCAGGCGCTGAAGCGCCATCAGGGGCAAGTCCTGAAGGAACCCGTGTTGGTGGAGAGCGGAGACCAAGGCCATGAACCAGCCACAAATACCGCCTGGCGGATCAAGTGGGTCTGGTGGATCAGGCGGGTCGGGTCTGCCCAGCCAGAACAACCCGGTGCCCCGTGTCAACGCGTCTTATGAATTCGCACCCAAACGGCGTGGTTTGATCGGTCTGTTTGTGCGCCATAAGAACGCCGCCAATCTTCTCATGGTTCTCATGATCCTGGGTGGTATCGCGGCGATCAGCCGTATCAATACCCAGGTGTTCCCATCCATCGAGATCAACTCGGTTACGGTGACGATTAACTGGCCCGGTGCCAGTGCTGAAGATGTGGCCGAAAACATTCTGGCCAATGTGGAGCCCAGCCTGAGATTCATCGAAGGCGTGGAGGATATGACTTCCAGCGCCCGTGAGGGCGCGGCCTCCATCCGTCTGGAGCTGGAACCTGGCACCAACATGCAGGACACACAGGACAAGGTGGAGCAGGCCTTGAACGCCATCTCTACCTTGCCGGATGAAGCGGAAACGCCGACGCTTTCGGTTCCGCGCTTCTTTGACAATCTGGGGCGTATTGCCATTTCAGGGCCGTTTCCGGAAAGCTCGTTGAAAATTTATGCCAAACGCATCCGCGATGATCTGCTGGAGCGGGGCATCGACAAGGTCAATTTTTCCGGATTTCGCGATACCGAAATCGGTGTGGAGCTGGATGAAACCAGTCTGCGCCGTGTCGATCTGACAGTCTCGGATGTTGCCACAGCCGTTCAGGCCAATACCCGTGACAGGCCTTCGGGCACACTGGACAGCGATGTTGAGCGCCAGTTGCGGGTGGTTTCTGAAGATCTGGATGCCGAAACCCTGCGCAATCTGCCGCTGCGTGCCACACCTGATGGTGAGACCATCCGGTTGGGTGACATTGGCCGTGTCGTCAAAGGGTTCAACCAGGATCAGACGCGTGGTCTTGCCAATGGCCAGACCGCCATTCAGATGACGGTCCAGACCGGAAAGGGCAAGGATACGCTGGAAACGGCTGCCATTCTGCAAACCTATCTGGATGAGCTGAGGCCCACATTACCGCGTGACTTGAACCTGCAACTTTATGATCTGCGTTCAGATCGCCTCAATGAACGCATCATGTTGCTGGTCAAAAATGGGTCAACGGGCCTGGCGCTTGTGCTTATCATTCTGTTCGTGTTCCTGAATGCCCGCACGGCCTTTTGGGTAGCCGCCGGTATACCGGTCGCGATGATGATCACAATTGGTGTGCTTTACCTGATGGGTGAAACCATAAATATGCTGTCTCTGTTCGCGCTGATCATGATGCTGGGTATCATCGTGGATGACGCCATTGTCGTGGCCGAACACACGGAAACCCGGTTCAAAGAAGGTGAACCGCCCTTTATGGCCGCCGAAAACGGGGCAGGGCGGATGCTGGTTCCAGTTATGGCAGCAGCGCTGACCACGGTTGCGTCCTTTGCGCCCATCCTGTTGATGGGCGGGACCATAGGCGCCTTCATGGGCGTGCTGCCTTTGGTTGTCATTGCGGTTCTGATTGCCAGTCTGATCGAGTGTTTCCTGATCCTTCCGGGTCATTTGGCCCATGCCATGTCATCGTCCGGCGTCAAGCGCTGGTCACATTGGCGGATGATTTTCATAAGCGTGTCTTTGTTGGCGCTGGTTACGATCGCCAATACGCTGCCGCTTTCCGGAACTGCGGGCGCTTTGCAGGCCAGCGTTCAGGACTGGCCTCCAATGCTGGTCACCGGTGTATTCGCATTGGCCTGCCTGCTGCTGGCTGCTGCCCTTGAAGCTGTGATCCAGCAAGTGTCAAAACCCAACGCCTCTGGCAAGCCCGGCTTTGGAACACGCATACGCAACGGCATTGATGGCGCTTTCGATTGGTTCCGTGATCGTCCCTTTGCCGCCATGGCAGAGGCTGCCTATGCCGGACGCTACATCACCATTGCCTTCACGATTGCTGCCATGATCGTGGCGCTGGCCTTTGTCCAGTCCGGTCGTGTGAACTTTACCTTCTTCCCGTCGCCCGAAGCCGAATCCATTCGTGCCGGCGTTGAATTCAATGCCGGCATTGCCGAAGAGGACGCGCTCGAAAAACTCCGCATTCTGGAAAAGGCTCTGTTTTCGGTCGAGGAAACTCTGGCCGCACCGGGTGCCCTGATCCGGTCAAGCTATCTGACTCTGGGCAGTTCCGGCCGCAGCCGGGGCGATAATGTGGCCAGTTTCCGAGTCCAACTGACGGCGTCAGAAGATCGCGATATCCGAACCTCCGAGATCATTTCCAAATGGCGCGAAGCGGTTCCCGATATGCCGGGTCTGAAGCGGTTTTCCATCTCGCGCAATCGTTCAGGGCCTCCGGGGCGAGATATTGATGTGCGTCTGAAGGGCAGTGATCCGGGCACGCTGAAAGAAGCTGCCGCTGAACTGATCATCTTCATCAATTCCTTTCCCGGTGTCAGCGGTGCCGAAGATGATCTGCCCTATGGCAAGCCGGAACTGGTCATGCGCCTCAAAGACCGTGGTGCCTCTCTTGGCTTTACGGTGGATCGTGTCGGCGAGCAGATACGCAACGCCTTTGAGGGAACCATTGCCCGCAGGTTCTCTGATGGCGAAGAAGAAATTGCCATTCGCATCAGCGAAAGCCGTACCACGCAAGGCAGCGCGGCCTTGCGTGAGCTTGATCTGCGGGCACCAGATGGACGCTATGTGCCACTGAGTGAAGTCGTCAGCCTGTCTGAACGCCAGGGTTTTGCCGCCATTCAGCGTCGTGATGGACGGACCACCATTTCTGTCACCGCTGATGTGGATGACAAGGTGACAAATGCGAATGCCATCCTGGAACAGCTTGAGGCCAGCGGCCTTGAGGAAATCACCACCCGGTACGGTCTGGATTACAGGCTGTCCGGCCGTGCTGAAGAACAGGGCCGATCCTTTGGAGAATTGCGCGCAGGAACAGCGGCAGCGATGCTGGTAATTTACATCATTCTGGCCTGGGTGTTTTCCAGCTACACACGTCCCTTTGTGGTGATGATGATCATTCCCTTCGGGTTTGTGGGGACGGTGTTTGGCCACTGGGTTCTGGGTTTTGATCTAACCGTTCTGTCGATTATTGGCCTGTTGGGTCTGTCCGGCATTCTGGTCAATGATTCCATCATACTTGTCAGTCGGCTGGAAGAACGCCTGGCCAGTGGTGATGGTCCGCGTGCGGCAGCAACCGGCGCCAGCCGTGATCGCCTGCGTGCGGTCCTGCTGACCTCTTTGAGCACCATAGGTGGATTGACGCCTCTGCTGTTTGAAACCAGCCGTCAGGCCCAGTTCCTGATGCCCATGGCCATCACAATGGTGTTCGGACTGGCATTTGCCACGTTGTTGGTTCTGTTTCTGGTGCCAGCCCTGATCGGCGTAGGTGAGGATCTCAGACGGCTGCGCCAAACCATTTATGGTCGGCCTATGAGCGCCAGAAGCGCGGCAGAATAAGCACAAGCATTGTGAAAAATTCCAGACGGCCGACCAGCATACCCAGGATCAGCAACCATTTTGCCGTATCGCTCAATGGCTGAAAATTGCCAGCAGGTCCGATAATCTCCCCAAGGCCGGGACCCACATTCGACAAGGATGTGGCGGCACCGGACATGGCTGCCAGCGTATCCATGCCGGTTAAAGACAGCAATACGGCCAAAACCGCAAAGCTCAGCAGATAGAGGAAGAAAAACGCCATCACGGACAGCGAGACGCTGGTTGGAATCGGGCGGCCATTAAAGCGACGGATGAAAATTCCGTTGGGAAAAGCCAGGCGGTTCAAATGCTGTCGCAAATCCATAAACAGCACCTGAATGCGAAACACTTTCATGCCGCAGGAGGTTGAGCCGGCACAGCCGCCGATAAAGGTGATGACAAAAAATAATGCGATGGAAAATTGGCCCCAGGCACCATAATCATCATTGGCATAGCCGGTTCCGGTCATGATCGAAATCACATTGAAGGCACCGTAGCGCAGCCCTTCAAGACCGGGATGAACCCCCCGTATGGTTTCATAGCCCCAAATGGCTAGAATGAATAAAAGCAGAAAGCCAAAGAAGCCCCGAACCTGCTGATCGGTGAACATGGGTTTCAGCCGCCCCTGAAAGGCTTGTACCCAAAGCAGAAAGGGCAGGCTGCCAGCCAGCATGAAGACAATGCAGATCGTGTCGATCAGAGCGCTGTCAAAATAGGCCAGCGAGGCATCTTTGGTCGAAAACCCGCCTGTGGCGACTGTCGTCATGGCATGAAACAGAGCATCGGCAGCACCCATCCCGGCGACGGAATAGGCAAAGGAACACATTACTGTCAGCGTAATGTAGATCAGGGTCATGGCCCCGGAAATCTGTGTCACGCGCGGCAGAATGGCATCGGTGGAATCAAACGCTTCCGCCTTGAATATCTGCATGCCGCCAATCTGCAGCATCGGCAGAATGGCAACCGCCATAACGATGATTCCAAGACCACCAAGCCATTGCAGGATGGCCCGCCAGAACAGGATACCAAGCGGCGTGGAGTCCAGATCGGTGATCACCGTCGCACCCGTCGTGGTCAAGCCGGACATGGACTCAAAAAAAGCATCCGTGAAGCTTGGCACAACACCGGAGAAGTAGATGGGCAGGGCACCGAATGTGGCCAGCGCCAGCCAGGCTGAAACAGTCATCAGGAAGGCCTGTCGTGTGCCAAGGCCCCGAACGGTTCCACGGGTTGCCATCCACAATCCAAGCCCGAACAAAGTGGTGACCAGCGACGCCACGGCAAAGCTGCGCCAGGCAATGTTTCCAAGAGCGGCATCCATAATGGCCGGGGCCATCATGGTCACACCCAAAATCGCCGTCAGAATGCCGATAACCAGCAGAACGGGCCTGAAATCCAGCGCCGATTGCGCTGGTATCAGCGGATCAGACGCAAAGGCAGCCCCAGGTCGATTATCTGCCTGTCCGCCCAAAATGTCTGGCGGTTGCATTCGGTTGCTGGCAATTTTAACAGGTGGCAATTCAGCCATATAAGAGTTTGCCGGTCTGTTGAGAACAGGAAGACCCTGTTTAGCCGTTTAAGACGGGTTTGTCCCGCACCTTAATTTTGCAATGAAATGATCAAAACAGATTGCGCATGATGCGCCTCAGAGCGCGTAGCGCGTTGCCTCGGCACCAAAATGCTTGATGTAGCGCTCATCAATGTCTGAAACAGGCAGAACAATCAGCACATCTGTTGTGCCAAATTGATGGTCGATCACCGCCCCGTTGCCAATTTTGGCTCCGATGCGCAAATAGCCCTTCACCAAGGGCGGCAGTTCCCGAAGCGCGGTTCTGGCGGACACAGCATCCTTGGACAGAAGATTCATATCCGTATAGCGGCCTGGCAACGCGGTCACGGACCATTCAGGCGCAGTCGCGGCATGATGATGCAGGAACGAAAGCGCAGTTGCATTGTCCTGCGGATCAGTCCCGGCAAAGGAAGCGCAGCCAAACATCACATCAAGATCATGCGCCCGCACATAGGACCAGATGCCATGCCACAACAATTCAACCGTCCGCCTGTTGCGGTATTCCGGCAGCACGCAGGAGCGGCCCAGTTCCAGAAACTTCAAATGGGAATGGTGCGCCAGTAGCGGCGCAATGTCATATTCATCAGCCGTGTAAAAACCACCATGCCGTTCGGCAATTTCCTGCCGCAACAGGCGGTAAGTTCCAACGATGCGGGGCTTTTTGCTGTGGCCCAGTGATTCATGATCCAACACCAAAAGATGATCGCAAATCCGGTCAAACCGGTCTTCATCTCGGCGAAAAAAGCGCGTTTTGGCATCGGCCACTGCAGCCATTTCGCCGTAAAACACCTTGTAACGCAGTGCTTGTGCTTTGCGCAGTTCCCGCGGCGTTTGGGCCAGTCGGACTTCCAGATTGCCAATACGGCCGCCAACAGGCCCCTTGAGGCCCGCAAACGGGTCAGCAGAATTCGGGAGCGTGCGATTGGGCAATTGTGGAAGCGGCAAAAGTGCACGCGGGGAAAACCCCTGAAGCGCCCGCGGCGAAAATCCATGGCGCGAGGCAGAGCGTAGCCGCTGCCAGGTCGATAGTGGTGTACCCAAGCCTGTTCGCATCACAAATTCCCACCCTTATGGACTGAAGCTTCTCATCAAAGCACACTCAGTCAGCAAATCTGCTGTCTTGCATATAGGCGCGATTCGCCCCTGCACAAACCGCTTTATCCCGATTTGTTGAACATCCGATGACAGTTGTGTGGGTAGCATTCAAGCCTGTGACGTGCCGCCATCCCCAACCATTCGGTAACTCAGCGCTTCAGCCAGATGCACCCGGCCAAGCGCGTCTGATCCATCAAGGTCCGCTAGGGTGCGGGCTATCTTCAGCACACGGTGATAACCCCGCGCGCTGAGTTTCATGGCTTCGGCGGCGTCTTTCAGCAAGGTCTGACCTGCTGCATCGGGTGCGGCGACTTCGCTGATGAGATCGGCAGGTGCGGCAGCAATGGTGCGGATATCGGGATGGCCAATTGCAGCAAAGCGCTCGGCCTGAAGGGTTCGGACTTTTGCCACACGCGCCGCGACCGCTTTGCTGGCTTCGCTGGGTTTGGGCGTAATGAGATCGCTTGCTGTGACCGCCGGAACTGCAATGCGAATATCAATGCGGTCCAGAAACGGGCCGGAAATACGCGCCTGATAATCATTGGCGCAGCGCGGCCCGCGCGGACATTTATAGCCCGGTTCCCCGGCACGCCCGCATTTGCAGGGGTTCATGGCTGCAATCAGCTGAAAGCGCGAGGGGTAGGTCAGCCGGTAATTCACACGAGCAATGGAGGTTTCGCCGCGTTCCAATGGTTGCCGCAGACTGTCCAGCACTTGCGGCGCAAATTCGGGCAATTCGTCAAGAAACAGAATGCCATTATGCGCCAACGACACTTCGCCCGGCTTGGCGCGAATGCCGCCGCCAACCATGGCCGCCATCGACGCGGAGTGGTGCGGTTCGCGGAACGGACGCCGGTCTGACAGACCGCCAACAGACAGACTGCCTGCAATGGAAGCAATCATCGAGACTTCCAGAAGCTCCTTGGGCGAAAGGGGTGGCAGAATGGAGGGCAGTCTGGCGGCTAACATGGATTTGCCCGCACCGGGAGGCCCCACCATCAGCATATTGTGGCCTCCGGCAGCGGCCACTTCCAGTGCCCGGCGTGCGGTTTCCTGGCCCTTGATGTCAGACAGATCAGGCAGGTTTTCGGCTGGTGCGTGGATCGCGGGCTCTGGGTTGGACAGGACTTGCGTGCCCTTGAAGTGATTGGCCAGCTGGATCAGGTTTTCCGGTGCCAGCACTTCCAGATCAGTTCCGGCCCAGGCGGCTTCCCGGCCACTGGCGGCAGGGCATATCAGCCCCTTGTCCATGGCATTTGCGGCGATTGCAGCGGGCAAGGCGCCTGTGACGGCTGCAATACTGCCATCCAGTGCCAGTTCACCCAGAACCACAAAGCGGCTGAGGAATTCTGCGGGCAGGGCACCAATCGCCGCCATCAGACCCAATGCGATGGGAAGGTCATAATGGCTGCCCTCCTTGGGCAAATCCGCCGGTGCCAGATTAACTGTGATCCGGCGCGGTGGCAGGGACAGGCCGGATGCATGCAAAGCCCCGCGCACCCGCTCGCGGCTTTCCGCTACGGCCTTGTCCGGAAGACCGACAATGGTAAAGGCAGGCAGACCCGGTGCCAGCAGAACCTGCACATCAACCGGCACAGCTTCAATGCCCTGAAAACTGACAGTGGTGACATGTGCAACCATGCGGGGAGGGTCCTGATTCGAGATAAGGTTCGGCTGCAATATTGCAGGGAAAGCAGGTGCTGGCAAAACCACTGATTGATGGAGCCATCAACCGGCAACAATTGTCATCAGACGGTCAGGCCGCATAAAGTTTCCTGAGCAGCACCAGCGCCCGGTCAGATCGAGCGCTGCAAGCGGCTTCGGATAAGGGCTCCAATTGCCCGATCACTCGGCGTATTTGCAGATCACCGATCAGCAAACCCAGATAGATCTCGGTCGCCTCAGACGAGTTTTCAACTGCCAGAACACCGGTTTGCACCATACGGGCAAACAATTTTTCCAGTAGGGGTGCTATCGTGCCGCGACCGGCCTCGGCAATGGTTGCGCCCAATGCGCCACTGCTGTCCGAAGCTGCGGCCCGATTAAGCGCAATAGCGCGCTCGCCGGTCAGCAACGTTAACAGTTTCGCGCCGATCTTCGTAAGGGCTGCCATCGGATCGTCATCCCCTGTCAGGCTGGCCTCCAACTCGGCTTTCACAATCGCTGCATTGTCTTGAACCATGGCCGCAAACAGATTTTGCTTGTCACCGTACCAGCGATACAGCGTCTCGTTTGAGGCACCGGCGGCTTTGGCGATGCTGAGCATGGAGGTGCCACCGTAGCCGTGCTTATCCAGCAGGGCATAGGCCGCCTCGGAAATCTCCTGATGCCGTTTCTGCTTCTTGTCGGTCCGCATATCAAATTCCAGTTTTGACTTGCTAAATACCGTACACATCTATACGGAATAGTAAATACGTACATATATGTACGGTAAAGGAGTTTGAAAATGTCAAAGATGATTTCAACCATGATCTCCCTGTCTTTGATCCTGTGCGCAGCGATCTTCGGCTTTTTCTATGCCTGGGTCTGTTCCACCATGTGGGGACTGGATGCAGCAGATCCGCGCATTGCGATTTCTGCCATGCAGGCCATGAACGCTTCCGTCCGAAACGCTGTCTTCGCACCGGCATTCTTCGGAACGCCAGTGGTTCTGGCCGTTACCGCAGCGCTGCTCTGGGCACGCGATTACAAAACAAGTGCAAAGTTTTTTGCGCTCAGCGGCGCGGTCTATCTGTGTTTCGGTCTTGTTCTGACAATGGCTGTCAATGTGCCCATGAATGAAGCGCTGGCCCGCATCGTTGTTCCGGAAAATCTGGAGGCCGCCAAAACAATCTGGCAGGACTATTCCAAACCCTGGCAGTTTTGGAACCAGTCGCGCACGATCGCGTCCGGTCTGGCATTTCTGCTGGCTGTTATCGGGACGCTTAAACTGTCCGCCAGACCGCAACTATGAGACGCTTGTCGCTCAAACTTTGGCTTCAATCGCATCCCAGATCAGCTCAGCGATATCTGCACCGCCGAATTTCTTCACTTCGCGAATGCCGGTTGGAGACGTCACGTTGATCTCGGTCATGTAGTCGCCGATCACATCGATGCCGACAAAGATAAAGCCGCGCTCTTTCAGGGCAGGACCGATGCGCTCGCAGATTTCATGTTCGCGTGCTGTCATACCAATGGCTTCCGCGCGGCCACCCACATGCATGTTGGAACGTGCTTCACCTTCGGCCGGCACCCGGTTGATGGCTCCAACGGCAACGCCGTCGACCAGAATAATGCGTTTATCGCCTGCCCGCACGTCCGGTAGATATTGCTGAACCATGAAGGGTTCAGGAAACATCTGCTCGAACATTTCCAGCAGAGACGCCAGATTCTGATCATCAGACCTCAGCCGGAACACGCCGGCGCCGCCATTGCCATAGAGCGGTTTCAAAATGATATCGCCAACCTCTTCCCGAAACGCCCGAATATCGTCCCCATTGCGCGAGATCAGGGTTTTGGGCATCAGATCGGGAAATTCGGTAACAAAAATCTTCTCTGGCGCATTGCGCACATGAGCCGGATCATTGACCACCAGAGTTTGCGGATGCACCCGCTCCAGCAGATGGGTGGTCGTAATGTAATTCATGTCAAAGGGCGGGTCCTGACGCAGCAGAACACTGTCCATGTCCGTCAGCTCCAGCATTTCCTCGCTGCCCAGCGTGAAGTGATCACCTTCTACATCCTGGACGGTCAGGGGTGCCATGCGGGCCTTGACCTTGCCATCCAGCATCATGAGCTGATCCGGCTCGTAATGGAACAGGCTGTGCCCGCGCCTGGACGCCTCCAGCAGCATGGCAAAGGTGGAATCGCCACCGATCTGAATGGTGGAGATGTGATCCATCTGGACCGCGACTTTGAGTGACATAGAATTACCTCAGATGTGATCGGAAAGATCAAAAGCCTGTTTCAGATGGACCGGCCATCGCCATGGCGCAAGGGCTATCACATCAAATCGTGTGTTGAAATTTGCAAATTTGGGCTCTCGGCTCAGCCAATGTGCAGCCGCTTGGCCGATACGGGCCTGCGCTTTGGGGTGAACGGATTCAAGGGCCAAGTCCAAAGTGCTGCGCCATTTAACCTCGGTAAAAACCACCAAACGGCCACGACAGGCCACCAGATCAATTTCACCAACCGGCGTTTTATAGCGCTGGTTCAAAATACGATATCCTTTGGCCCGCAAGAACAGCGCTGCTGCGGTTTCGGCATGCCGCCCGCGCGTTTCCGCCTTTTGTCGTGTGCGGGATCGGTTCACTGTGCATCCCTGAGCTGAAGCGCACGCTGATAGACATCGCGGCGCTTCAGCCCACTCATGCCGGAGACTTCATCAACGGCTTGTTTCAGGGGCACTTTGGCCATCCGATCATTCAAGGCCGCATCCAGATCAAACATCTCTTCCTGAGGCGCGCCGCGCCCGATCAACAGCACAATTTCTCCTTTGGGTGTGTCGGAATTTGCAAATTCTTCTGCCAGGTCCCCAAGAGTGCCGCGATAGAAGGTTTCAAAGCGTTTCGTCAATTCCCGTCCCACCACAGCGGGGCGGTCATTGCCCAGAACGGCTGCTGCATTTTTCAGGCAGGCTGCAATCCGCTTGGGACTTTCATAGAAAATCAGCGTTGCGTCACTGCCGCCAAGTGTTTGGAAAACGGCGCTACGCGCTTTTTCCTTAGTCGGCAAAAAACCCACGAAATGAAACTGATTATCGCCAAGATCTGCCGCCACAAGCGCCGCCAGAACGGCAGAGGCGCCAGGCACGGGAATAACCTTGTGATCCGCTTCCAGAACCTGTGTCACCAACCGGCTGCCCGGATCAGACACCAGCGGCGTTCCCGCATCGCTGATAAGCGCAACCGGTCCGTGCTTCAGGGCTTCGATGATTTTGGCACTGGCGGTGTCGGCATTGTGCTCATGATAGGCCATGACGGGTGTTGTGATGCCGTAATGCGACAGAAGCACGCGGCTGACACGTGTATCCTCGCAGGCAATCAGATGCGCAGCGGCCAATGTCTCCAGAGCGCGTACCGTAATGTCTTTTAAATGCCCGATTGGTGTGGAAACAAGATACAGCCCGTCTTCCAAACGCGGGGCATGCAGGCCATAACCGTTGATGGAAAACCCACCTTTTTCCGGCGATTTGTCGGCGGGTTGTGGCATGTGGTCTCCTTGGGAAGCGCTTGGTCTTGTCCCGGTGCTGTACCTGAATCTGCCAATTCCTGTTAAGGAATATGAGTTAATATCGACATATTTACTAAAATCTCCGACCATGGAGAGCGGAAAAGGGACGAATAATGCGAATAATCGCCTTGTTGTGTTCACATTTCTCGCGCTTTTGCCCTAAAAGGCAAGAGCGGTGTCTCTTCAGGTTCCGCTTTTGATGCTTCGTCAAGCGTCCGGTCAACAACAGACCGCAAAATAATATGGTGTTGCTATGGCCTTTATAGATTTGTCTCGTCGTAATTGGGTTCGTGCTGCTGCGGTTCTGGCCGCTGGCGCAGTGCTTAGTGCTTGTATGCCATCCGGCTTTGGTGGCGGTTCAGGGTTTCGAAATCAGGGGTCTCCCTTCGGCAACACCGCACAGAATGCCACGGGTGAAGTGATCGGCAGTGGCGAGGTGCGTGTTGCACTGCTTGTGCCGCTGACGGCCACGGGCAATGCAGGCACCGTTGGAACATCTTTCAAGAACGCCGCTGCTCTGGCACTGCGTGAATTTCCCAACGCAAATATCCAGCTTTTGGTAAAAGACACGCAAGGAACGCCTGAAGGCGCGCGTGCTGCTGCCACTGCCGCTCTGTCGCAAGGGGCAGAACTGATATTGGGTCCTGTCTTCGGCAGCGCAGTCGGCCCCGTTGCCTCATTGGCCGTGCCGCGTTCCGTGCCGGTTATCTCCTTTTCAACACGCACCGAGGTCGCCACCAGAGGCGCTTATCTGATGGGCTTCCTGCCTCGGGATCAAGTCTATCGGGCTGCTGCCTATGCCGCTCAAAAGGGTAAAAAGTCCTTTGCCGTTCTTGTGCCGAACAACCAGACCGGCCTGATCTATGAAGGGTTGTTCCGGGAAGCTGCATCCAACTTCGGAATTCGCGTTGCAACCATCGAACGCTATGCGTTGGATCGCACCTCCATGCAGCAAAAGGTGGCGGAAGTTGCCAAATTGTCGTCCTCAATCGATGGCGTGTTCATGCCGGACAGTGCAGCCTCCGTTACATTTATGGCGCAGCTTCTGGCTGGCGCAGGCCTGACGGCACCGCGTGTGCTCTATGTGGGATCCGGTCAGTGGGATGAACCGGAAATTGCCGCTGAACCGGCCCTGCGCGGCGCAATCTATGCATCAGTGCCCAACAATCGCTTCAATCAGTTTGCCGGCCGCTACCGTCAGGCCTATGGCTCGGCTCCGCCGCGCAATGCTTCACTGGCCTTTGACGCAACCATTCTGGCCGCTGGCCTGACAGCGCGCTTTGGCAATGACAAGTTCACCCGCCGTGTGCTGACCAACACCGATGGCTTTGCCGGTGTTGATGGTGTGTTCCGCTTTAATGCAGATGGCACCAACACACGCGCCATGGCGGTTTACGAAGTTCAGTCTGGCGGTGCCCGTGTTGTCAGTCCGGCACCAACCACTTTGAACAGTCGGGGCTTCTGACACTTGTTCTCGGATTACCGCTCAGCGTGGTTGAGCGGTAATCCGATAAAAGTGCCAGATGACAGCTTCGATCCCTTAGTGCATCCCACGCCTTGAAGCCAAAAGACTGCCGTGCTTAACACTTGAAATGAATAATGAGCTTGAAACCGTAACTCTCTGGCGACCGATTCGACCAGAAGAGCTAGTCTTGATTGAGCAGTCCGGCATGCGGGAATTTCCACCGCGCTTGCCTGAACAACCGATTTTCTACCCAGTCTTGACCGAGGAATATGCGATCAAGATAGCTAGAGATTGGAACGTGAAAGCAAGCGGTTCCGGCTTTGTCACCCGCTTTGAAGTGCTCAAATCATATCTGGACGCATACGATGTTCAGGAGGCTGGCGGTCGGGCGCATTTGGAATACTGGATACCAGCTGATGAGATGAGCAAGTTCAATGATGCAATCGTTGGTCAAATTGCGGTCGTTCAAGAGTTTCGGTGAATTGATTCAACGTCGTTAAGTCCGCAAAACAGCCTTTGGCCGTTTACAGGTCCAGAGCTTAAGCGTCAGCCAGCATTTGCACAAAACCCTGAGTCTTGCGTGCGCTTTCAATGCGCCAGGTGAGAATTTCACCGATCAGTTTTTGGCGTATGTCCGCGTGGTCCGGATCATTCCATAAATTGATGCGTTCTTTCGGATCAGCCTCCAGATCGAAAAGTTGTCCTTCTTCACAATCCACGAAGTGCACCAGTTTCCAGCGATCCTCGCGGATCATGGTCATGAACCGTGTCTCTGTGAGAATGGCATCGTCAGAATGTTCGGCAAAGACCCTGTCACGTGGATGAGCCGAGGTTTCGAACAGCAAATCCGATAGGGTGCGTGCTTCCATCCAGTCCGGCACCGGCGCACCAGCCATCTGCAGGATCGTGGGTCCAAAATCCATCAACGATACGAGTTCAGGAATGGTTTTACCCGGGCTGATGTGACCCGGCCGGCAGATAACAGCTGGCACATGGACGCTTTGTTCAAACATGTTCCATTTTTGCGAATGGCCATGATCATTCAGGCAATCGCCGTGGTCCGAGGTGAAGATGATCACCGTATTATCCAGCACACCGCGCGCGTCCAGCGCTGAGATAATATTGCCGACCTGCGTGTCGATCATGGTGACATTGGCATAGTAATGCGCCCGCTGGCGATGCAGTTGCTCTGGCGTCGGGTCTTTCAAATGCACCACTGCATCATGGCCCTCTGTCAGATGATTCTGACGCAGGGCGCGCAAGGGCGCAGGCTGGCTGTCGAGATCATAATCCAGAATCGCTTCCGGCAGATCGCGCTCCAGATAGGGATCTAGATATTCCTGTGTGGGATCATAGGGCGGGTGCGGGCCGGGCAGTCCGACCTGCAGGAAGAACGGCTCGTCGCCTGGATAGCGTTCCAGCCACCAGCAGGCTGTCTCGCCAACAAACACATCCGGATGCAGATCTTCCGCCTGTTCCCAGACAAAGGCACCAAGGCTGGTGTCATAATCTGGGCGCTTTGCGTAACTCACGCGGGAGGGTTTGGCGGCACCCCGCGCATGCAGGGCCTTGTCCCAATTATCCAGGTAGAATGGCAGGTTCGGGTGATCACGATCCTTGTTTTCCACCACATGGCGTTCATGAAACCCGAAAGCGCCTTCAATGGGCATCGTGTGCATCTTGCCCACATTCACACATCGATAGCCCGCTTCGGCCAGGTCTTTCACCCAACAATAGTTCCAGGGCTCATCATTGCGGAAGACGCCATTTGTATGTGGATAGGTGCCGCTGAACAAGGAGGCTCGGGAGGGAGCACAGGAGGGCGACGTTACATACATATTCTCAAAAGTGGCGCCTTGTTGCACAAGCGCGTCAATATTGGGCGTGATCATATGGTCAAAGCCATGGGCCGCAATCGTATCCAGACGCTGTTGGTCGGTCAGGATGAAAACAATATTGGGTTTTTGCGACATAACTACCCTTTCACAGCCCCGCCCATGGATTGAACGATGTACTTGTTGGCGAAAATGATAACAGGGACGGTTGGCAAGGTCAGCACCACGCTGGCCAGCGCTATGCTACCCCAGTCAACGCTGGCATAGGACACAAAATTCATCACCGAGACCGGGGCCGTCACGGTTGAGGATCGAGTGATGATCAGGGCAAAGAAGAAATCATTCCAGGCAATCAGAAAGGCCAGCACCGCAGTGGCAACAATACCGGGTCGCGCCGCAGGCAGGACAACCTTGATGAGGGTTTGAAACAGGGTCGCGCCATCTAGCAGCGAGGCTTCGATCAGCTCATCGGGAATTTGCGCAAGCGATGTCCAGGACGACCAGACCACAAGGGGCAGTGTCAGCACCATATAGGCAGCGATCAAACCGGCCCAGGTATCCAGCAGACCAATGTTGAGATAGATCAGAAACAGCGGGATGACAAAGCCGACTGGCGGCGCCATGCGCAGCAGCAAAAGCGCCCAGGAGGCAATGAATTTGCGGTGGGACCGGCCCTTTGCCAGTGCAAAACCGGCCGGTACACCAATGATCATGGCCAGAACAGTGGATGATCCGGCGGTCACCAGACTGTTGAACAGCGCGATTGGAAAATCAGACCGCGCCAGCGTGTTGAAGTTGTCGAGCGTCAGAAACGTCGGCGATTCCCAGATTGGCTCAAACAGATGTGTGGTTGGGCGAAATGACAGGATCAGCGCCCAGATGATCGGCAGCAGCGTAAAGCCGACAAATGCCAGCATCATGGTGACGCCGATGATCTGTTTTGGTCCGGTACGCGCCTTAGGCATCGGAGATCCTCATATTGGCGCGCGCAACATAAAAGCTGATCACGGCAGCAAACAGGAACAGAAACACCGCGATCGCCGCGCCATAGGACACATTTGATGACTGGAAGGTCTGAATATAGGCGTAATAATTCGTTGCCTGTGTGGTGCGACCGGGGCCACCATTGGTCATGATGAAGATCAGTGGAAAATGCTTCAGCGTTTCAATGAAACGGAACAGAGCCACCATCAGCAATGCCGGTTTCAGCAGGGGCAAGGTGATGCGAAAGAAAATCTGCATCTTGGTGGCGCCATCAATTGAAGCGGCTTCATCCAGATCTCCGGAAATACCCTGAAGCGCGGCAAGGATCAGCAGCATGACAAAAGGGTAGCTGGCCCAGGTATCGGCAATGACAATGGCAGCAACAGCACCATATTGGGTGGTCAGAATGGCTGGTACCGTAATGCCGAACAAATCAAAAAACGCATTTATGGGGCTGAGCGTGGGTGTGAAAAGGCTCAGCCAGATCAGCGCGACTGCCACCGCAGGAACCACAAAGGGCACCACGAAAATACCGCGCATGAACCGCCATTTTGGAACAATTTTTTCAAGACCGACGGCAATCAGCAGGCCCAGAAGAACCTGAAAGATCACGCCGAAAACACTGAGCAGCATCATGACATTCAGCGAACTCATGAAGCGTCTGTCGTTCCACAGGCGAATGAAATTCTTCAGACCGAATTCCTTGTCCCAACCATTGATCAGATGAAAATCCGTCAGCGACAGTGCCACCATGCCTGCCAAAGGCAGCACAGCAAAAATGCCGACCGCAATCACAGCTGGCAACAGCATGCGATTATAGTTTCTCTGGAAGACGGGCTGAACGCCGACATAGTCTTGCATAGCGGATTTCTTCAAAGGGTCCTGGAACGCTGTCTGCCCGAAGTGGTGTTTGAAAGTTATGTCGGGACACTCATTGTTTAGTCCCGGAACAGACGTTTGAAAAGTTCCCCCCGGGGGTGGAGATGCCCCGAGGAGAAATATGCTGCGGAAGGTCGCTTACTCCGCGAGGATGTTTGCAATCTCTTCATCTGCGGCTTCCAGAGCTTCCTGATTGCTCATGATGCCGTTCACAGCAGCATTGATATTCTCGCCAACAGCCTGACCAATTTGCGGCCATTGTGGGATCAAGGGACGGTAGTGACCAATCGCATCATTGAGCATCTGAACACGCAGGCTCAAAAAGTCTGGATGGATGGATTTGAACCGCTCTGTAACGTCCGAATTGTCAGCCACAGAGGCGCGTGTGAAGTCGGCAAAGCCTGCAGAAATAGCAATTTTTGTCAGTGTTTCTTCACTGGTCGCCCATTCAATGAATTTGAATGAGGCTTCTGCATTTGGAGCGTCTGCTGGAATACCCAGACCGTGTACGGCAATGGCCGGCGAGCGGCCAGCGGGTCCACTTGGGACTGCCGCGATGCTGATTTTATCGGCAAACTGGCTCTTTTCCGGATCAAGCGTCTGCGCAATCAAGCCGCTTTCGTCAATGATCATCGCAACCTGACCGGATTGCATGGCGGCGGTGACTTCACCAAAATTGAAGTTGCCGATGCCTTCCGGACCATAGTCATTCATCAGTTTTGAATAGACTTCCAGGCCTTGCAGACCCTCAGGCGTGTTCATGGATGGCGTCAGATCGGTTGGATAGTCAGCGAAGAACTTGCCGCCATAGGCCCGCATGATCTGCGGATAGACGAACATGTTGAAGCCTTGTCCAGGTGCAACGCGCATGGCCAGTGCAGGCGTGCCTTTTTCCTTTACAGCCGCTGCAACGGTCAGCATCTCTTCCCAGGTGGCGGGTGGTTCGTCAAAACCAGCCTCTGACAGAAGGTCTGTGCGATAGGCCATCATGCCGGTACCGGCAAGGAAGGGCAGTCCCCACTGTTCGCCATTCACGACGAAGGAATCCAGCGGACCGGCAAGAATGTCATCCTTGGTGGCCATGGCAGCGGTTTCAGCTGTGATCGGGCGCAGCCACCCGGCTTTTACCCAGCGTTGAAGCTGAATAACCGGTGCATGGACAACGTCCAGATCTCCGGTTTTTCCGGTGAAGGACAGGGTGATGCGATTTTCAAACACATCCTGCCCGATGACATCGATTTTCGCAGTCAGGCCGGTCTTGGCTTCAAAGTCCGCCTCCAGTTCGGCCAGCGCCCTTGTGAACGGCATTGAAAACAACAGGACTTCTACATCCTCGGCAACCGCCTTGGTCGGGGTCAGGGCAAAGCCTGTTATTACGGCCAGCGATGCCGCTGATAATTGCATCAGTTTTTTATGTATTGTCATAACTTCCTCCGTGTGTGGTCTTTCAGATAGTCACCCGATATGAGGCGGGCTTAATTCATGCTTTTTGGTGCCACCGTCGGCAATGGCTTCTGCCCTTATCTGGGCTTGCAGCGTTGCCCGGGCCTTCTGCAAAACGTCGCGCGCATGGGCGATGTGGGCATCATTGTCCCGAACCGGAACTGCCGCCTCGGCAAGGCTGAGCAGATGCAGGAAATTGCCCGCCTCATCTTCAATGATGGTTGCAAAGCGCCGCACACCAACGTGGTTTCCGTCAAAATCCAGATCAAAGTCACCCTTGGCACTTTGCTCGATGATGCGCCGTGCTTCGCTGGGCGCCAGACTTCCCATCTCCAGACCGGTTTTGAAAAAACCACCCGGGAAAAATTTGTAACTGACCTCGTCCCAGCCAACACGGCTGAGATAGAGTCGCGCCATGGCATCCAGCTCATAAAGACTGCGTCGGAACCCTGTTGCCGCACGAATTGCCACACTTGCATCGGGCAATTGTGTGCGCGAATGCCACAGCAAATCGAAGCCGGAGACCACGACAGCCTCAACCGACACCCGCTCAACAGCTGTGATCTCATTCATCAGATCACTGAGGAATGACAGATAGCTTTCCGACATGGGAACATTTCGGATCAAACGGAAATTGCGCACGCAGTATTTTTCACTGGTCCGGAACAGGTAGCCGCGTTCGGACAACGTCCGGACAATCCGATTCACCGTGGCTGGTGAAATACCAAGATCACGGGCGATTTCTATCTGTTTGACCGGTTCTGGACCAGCCGCCATCAGATATTCCATCACTTGCAGCAGGCGCTCGCTTGGATTCACGTTTGGGCTTCCAATATTTCACATTTGGAATTATAAATACTAATATTGAAATAATAGTCAATCGAAATTACAAACACATTCGTCCTGCACACTCATCCTTGAGCCCACTTTCAAAGCCTGATCGGAATTCGCATGGCAGACGTCACATTGACAGAAATCACAAAATCCTTCGGCAAGGTCGATGTGATCCATGGCGTCTCGATCACCATTGCCGATGGTGAGTTTGTGGCTCTGGTCGGACCGTCTGGCTGCGGCAAATCCACAATGCTGCGCATGATTGCAGGATTGGAGGATCCCACCACTGGCGAAATTGCAATTGGCGGCCAGATTGTGAATGACCATCTGCCAAAAGACAGAAACATCGCCATGGTGTTTCAGTCCTATGCGCTGTATCCGCATATGACGGTGCGTGAAAACATGTCTTTTGCGCTGGAGTTGGAAAAGCGACCGAAGGAAGACATTGCCAAAGCTGTTGCGGAGGCAAGTGCCATTCTGGGATTGGATGATTACCTCGATCGTCGGCCCAAGGCCTTGTCCGGCGGCCAACGCCAGCGTGTGGCCATGGGCCGGGCCATTGTCCGCAACCCGGAAGTCTTTCTGTTTGACGAGCCCTTGTCGAATCTTGATGCCAAGCTGCGCACATCCATGCGTAAAGAGGTCAAACTGCTTCATCAGCGTCTCAAGACCACATCGATCTACGTGACGCATGATCAGACCGAGGCCATGACCATGGCCGACAGGATTGTTGTGATGAATCACGGCAAGATCGAACAGATCGGGACGCCACTTGAATTGTATAACACGCCCGACAATCTGTTCGTTGCCGGATTCATTGGCGCACCCCAGATGAATCTTCTCAATGGACAGGTAACGCTGGAAAGCGGCATGAAGCATTTGCGTTTGAGCAGTGGGAA
This sequence comes from Alphaproteobacteria bacterium, assembly GCA_024743215.1. GTDB lineage: Bacteria > Pseudomonadota > Alphaproteobacteria > Rhizobiales. Next base: position 169,721 of record JANSWZ010000005.1, on the reverse strand, counting down.
AATATCACTGCCTGACGGATTGCCAGTGGAAAATGGTCAGTCCGTCGTGCTTGGCATCCGGCCTGAACATCTGCACGCGAAAGCAGAAGGCTACATGTCGGTCGTTTTGGAAGTTGTCGAGCCAATGGGCAGTGAGACGCATCTTACGTGTCGCCTTGGAGACGAAGAAATCAGGCTGATTGATAGTGCCGAAAGCACTGTGAAACCGGGACAGACCATTCATCTGGGTTTTGACCCGGCAAAAATGCATGTTTTCGACGCGAGCTCTGGGGTGAAGCAGGTCTAGCTGAGGCGGGTCAATAGAACTGCTGACTTGTAGATTCCCGAAATAAATCCGAGCAAGGCGAAATGCGAAGACTGTGTCTGCTTTTGCAGGCCATCAATCTACCCTCCACCGTCACATTCGGGCTTGTTCAGCAGGTCCCTGATTCCTGTCAAACGCCGCTGAGAGAAGGCCAATCGCCAGATCGGTCGCGCCCGATTTTTAGGAGCAGATTGGTTGACGCTGGGCTTCTTTTGACAACAAAAATTTAACAATCGGGCTAATTATGTGCTTTAAATACAACAGCTTAACAGCATTGTCATCATCATTCTGATTTCGCGGATTTATGCATTGACGCCGCAATCCAATTCAGGTTTTGGTCGGGTCGCTGAGGTGAATCATCAGGTTGGGAGACTTGGTCGTGCTTATAAGAGCCGGCAAGTCGTATCTGGAACTTTAACCACTTTAGAGGTCATCTAATGAATAAGATTATATTGCTTAGTTCCGCAGCTTCTCTGTTTGCCTTAACAGGCGCACAGGCGGCTGATTTGCCAATCGTGGAACCAGTCGATTACGTGCGTGTCTGTGATGCATTCGGTGCTGGCTTTCATTACATCCCGGGCACAGAAACCTGCCTGAAATTCTCTGGCCGCGTACGGACAGAAATCGGCATCCGTGATGATGAAGACGACGATGAAACGGACACATCCTTCCTGAATTCAGAATTCGAACTGGTTATCAACGCCTCTTCCATGACGGAAGTTGGTTTGCTGGTTGGTCAGTTCTCGATCTCTGGTGAAAACGAAGGTGACGTTGAAATTGAGGATGCCTGGATCACAATTGGTGAGAACATCCTGGTCGGTCGTGAAACATCCCGTTACGATTTCGGTGGTGGTTACGGTATCTATGACGGTCTGTATGTTGATGAAGGCATCAACCAGTTCACCTTCATCATGCCTTTCGGCAATGGCCTGTCCATGACGCTGGGTCTTGAAGACGGTCGTGACCGTCGTGCGAACATTGCCCAGTACAATGGCACTGACAGCACTATTGCAGTCACGTCTGCATTCTCGACAGGTGCCGGTGGCGGCGGTTCGATTACCAAAACAACAACCATCGCGTCTGGTGCATATGTTGGCCAGGACGCGACATATGCTGGGATGGAGATTCCTGAGGTCGTAGCTAGCCTGCGTATTTCACAAGGTTGGGGTTCAGCTCAGGTTTCCGGCGCTTTGCATCAGATTCGTTCGATCTCGACATTTGACCCGACTGCACCTTATACGACAGTAACGTTTACAGGTGCCGCGCTTGATGTGCTTGACGAAGATTATGGTTGGGCTGTTCAGGCTGGCGTTGAATTGAATGTCGGTTCCATGACTAAAGTTAAAGTTGTTGGAGCGTATGCGGATGGTGCCATGCACTACATTGGCGGCGAAGACTATTATGAAGCTGCCGTTGACATCACAACTGGCGATATCACTGACACAATGAGCGGTTGGTATGTCCTGGCTGGTCTGAGCCATGACTTGTCCAGCGCTTTGAACGTGGCTGTGACAGGATCTTACCATGATTTCGATGAGCAGGCTGAACTCTGGCAGGTCAGCGCCAACATCGAGTATGAAGTTGTAGAGAACCTGACTGTTAGCTTGGCTGGTCAGTACACTGATGTAGAAACCGAAGAAAATGAAATGCTTGGTACAGAAGACGGTGATTCCGATAGCTGGGAAGCCAAACTGCGCATTCAACGGGACTTCTAAGCCAATCCTGATATGACTTAGGTCAGATCAGAAATTTACGAGGCCCGGCGGGAAACTGCCGGGCTTTTGCATGACGGGTTCAGGCCGTTTGGGTATTGGAAAGTGCCCAGAGCGGCGCAAATTTGTGAACAAGCGTTAGATCAATTGACTGGGGATCAGTCTAGATCGCGAGATCAGCCACAACGGCATCCAGCACCATGGCGCCATCCCGAGTGGCACGCACCCGCTCTTCGCTGTTGGACCCGGCGGCACGTGGTGCGAGGCGTTCGATCATTTTGTGGGTCAGAAGGTCTTCGACCCGACGCGGATCAATCCGACGACCGGACAGGGCCTGATAGCGGGCCATATCAATGCCTTCATGCAGCCGCAGCCCCATTACCAGAAACTCATCACCCTGTTCCTCGGCCAATAGCTCATCATCTGTGATGGTGCCATGACCATGGGACTCCACCAGTGACAGCCACCGCTCCGGATTGCGTTCTGTCGCGGTTGCAAAGCGCGATGAGCCATTGGCACCCACCAGCCGGCCGTGCGCGCCGGGACCCACGCCGACATATTCGCCATAGCGCCAATAGATCAGATTGTGACGGCTTTCAGCGCCAGGGGCCGCGTGATTGGAGGTTTCATAAGCCGGCAAACCTGCTTCTTCGCAGATCGTCTGTGTCGCGCGATATAACTCCGCCGCTTCATCCTGATCGGGAACCACCAGCTTGCCAGCGTCCTGCAATGCCCAGAAGGGCGTTTCCGGCTCAATCGTCAACTGATAGAGCGACAGATGATCGGCAGCATAATCCAGTGCGCGTTTCAGTTCTTCACTCCAGGCAGAAACGCTCTGACCAGGCCGCGCATAAATCAGATCGAATGACAGGCGAGGGAACGTCTCCCGTGCAATCGCAATGGCGTTGATCGCCTCTTCGACATTGTGCAGCCGCCCTAAAAACTTCAGATCATCATCATTCAGTGCCTGAACACCAAGCGACAACCGATTGACCCCAGCTTTGCGATAGGCCTTGAACCGGCCAGCCTCAACCGATTGCGGATTGGCTTCCATGGTAATCTCGGCACCGGGATCAACCGGCCAGTGCCAGTGAATCGCATCCAGAATACCGGCAATGGTTACCGGGTCCATCAGCGACGGCGTACCCCCACCAAAAAAGATGCTGGTAACACGGCGCTCAGGCGTTCGGGCGGCGAAATGCGCAATCTCTGTCTTGAAGGCAGCCAGAAATCGAGCCTGATCAACCGGCTTGTGCCGCACATGGGAGTTGAAATCACAATAGGGACATTTGGCTGCGCAGAAAGGCCAGTGCACATAGATACCGAACCCTGCATCCCGCGTTGGGTGGTCGGGGCCACCCGGTGCACCTTGCGGCTGGCTTCCAGCTTCCAGCTTCTGACTGTCTGTGTTTTGTTCCATGAGTTTCAAACGACCGAAGCCCGGATCCTACAGCGCATATTTCTCAAACAGGGCAAATGCCCGCGCCCGGTGTGACAGGCCCGGTTCCCCATCGGGACGCGGTCCATGTTTCTCCTGCGGCGTCATCTCCCCAAATGTCTTATCATGATTCTCCGGCAGGAAGATGGGATCATACCCAAAACCCTGCGTACCACGCGGCGGCCAGACAATCTCGCCCCGTATGATACCTTCAAACACAAAGGTCTCACCGTCAGGATAGGCAAGACACAGTGCGCTGACAAATTGCCCACCCCGCTTTGAGGCCTCGTTTGCGCCCTTGGCCAGCATGGCTTCCTGCACATTGCGCATGGCCATGGAAAAATCCTTGTCCGCGCCTGCCCATCTGGCTGAATAAATGCCCGGATCTCCGTCCAGACAATCAACCGAGAGGCCGGAATCATCTGACAATGCGGGAAGCCCGGTAGCCGTGGCTGATGCCAGCGCCTTCAGCTTTGCATTGGCAGCAAATGTGGTGCCGGTTTCTTCCGGTTCCGGCAAATCCAGTTCGGCTGCGGACACGACTTCGATACCGTGAGGCACGACAAGGTCGCGAATTTCGCGCAATTTTCCTGCATTGTGGCTGGCCAGCACAAGTTTGCCGCCTCTCAGTTTACGAACCGGGTTGCTCATTTACATGATCGCCATGTTTTGCAACGAGACAAGTTGCTTGATGCCAGATTTCGCCAGATCCATCAGTTGTTTCAATTCTTCTTCGGAAAACGGTTCTTTCTCGGCAGTGCCCTGAATTTCAACAATGCCGCCCGAGCCGGTCAAGACAAAATTGGCATCGGTTTCTGCGGTTGAATCCTCGTCATAATCCAGATCCAGCACTGGTGTGCCTTTATATATACCGCAGGAAATGGCAGCTACATTGTCTTTCAACACAGTGCCTGTTACCAGATTACGCTGGCGCATCCAGGCAATACAGTCACTGAGTGCCACCCAGGCACCGGTAATGGCCGCTGTTCGCGTTCCGCCATCAGCCTGAATTACATCACAGTCAAGGGTAATCTGCCGCTCGCCAAGGGCCTGCATATCAACGACGGCGCGCAGGGAGCGTCCAATCAGGCGTTGAATTTCCTGTGTTCGGCCCGACTGCTTGCCGCTGGTCGCTTCCCGGCGCATACGTCCACCGGTGGAGCGTGGCAGCATACCATACTCAGCCGTTACCCATCCCTTGCCGCCGCCACGCAGCCAGGGCGGAACATTTTCAGCCAAACTGGCAGTGCACAGCACATGCGTGTCACCAAACTTTACCAGGCACGAGCCCTCAGCATGTTTTGATACGTTGCGTTCCAGTGAAACGGCACGCAGGGCATCGGGTTCACGATCGGATGGTCTCATGAGGCTCTTCTCTAAAATGGCTTCGATTCATCGCTCTTGATAGACAAGCCTGCGCCGAATGCAAAGCGCAGAAAACAAACATGCTGAACCGGCTTGCAGAAGTTTCACTTTCCATGAGGCTTGGCAGACACTAAGTTTATAATATGTACTATGCCTGACCGGGATGAAAGTCTGGCCAAAACCAATTGCCTGCGGGATGAGAAGAATGGCCACCGACACGCGCTTTTTTGATCAGGATATGGATGAACGCTCGCATCAGGTATTTCGCCGGATTGTCGAAGCCTATATGGAGGATGGCTCGCCCGTTGGATCGCGCAATCTGTCCCGTAGTCTGTCTCTGAACCTATCGCCTGCCTCAGTCCGCAATGTGATGTCCGATCTGGAGCAGATGGGCCTTATTTATGCCCCGCATATCAGCGCGGGACGTCTGCCGACGGAACGTGGCCTGCGCTTCTTTGTTGACGCGATGATGGAAGTAGGCGATCTGGATGAAAGCGCGCGGCAGCAGATCGATGCCCAGTTTGATAGCAACAGAGCCGAAAATTCTGGAGGTACGCTTTTGGCAGATGCCAGCCGCATGCTGTCTGGTGTGTCCAAAGGTGCCGGGCTGGTCCTGACCGGCAAACGCGAAGTGCCGCTGAAACATATAGAGTTTGTCCGTATTGAAGACGGGCGTGCGCTCGTCGTACTGGTGGCTCAGGATGGCGCTGTGGAAAACCGCATCATCGACATTCCCAAAGGCATGCCAGCGGCGTCTCTGGTTCAGGCTTCAAATTACCTGAATGAAGGTTTGCGTGGCCGCACACTGCCGGAAGCGCGCATTGAACTCCAGCAATTGATGGAATCCCAGCGTCGTGAATTGGATGATCTGACGGCACGGTTGGTGGAAGAGGGACTTGCCACATGGGCCGGTGTCAATGAGGGAGCCAGAAATGCGCAAAATCTCATTGTTCGGGGCCGTGCCAATTTGTTGGAGGACGTCGGGCAGGGCGAAGATCTGGACCGCATCCGACTGCTCTTTGAAGATCTGGAGAGCAAGTCCGACCTGATCGAGTTGTTGGGGTCTGCTGAAACCGGTGATGGTGTACGTATCTTTATCGGGTCCGAAAACAGCCTGTTTTCCATGTCCGGCTCATCGCTGGTGGTTGCCCCTTATCACAATGCAGAAGACAATGTTGTCGGCGTGCTGGGTGTCATCGGCCCGACACGGCTGAATTATGGCCGCATCATCCCTGTTGTGGACTATACAGCCCAGCTTTTGGGAAAAATGCTCAGTTAACGAGATTGGCGGTTGATTTTTTGCCGCCAAGCTTCGATATCCCCACCAACAGATTAAATCGAAAAGACCGTGATCGATCATGAGCGACGAAACCAAAAAAGCTGACCCACTGAAAAACGAAGCAGACGACAGCGAATTGTCGAATACTTCAGCTTCTGAGCAAGAAGACGAGACCCCGACTGGCAAACGGACACCGGAAGAGGTGATAGATGCCCTTCTTCAGGAAAATCAGGAATTGCGGGATGAAAAAGAAGCCCTGAGAGACCAGATGCTGCGTGTTGCTGCAGACATGGAAAATCTGCGCCGCCGCACCCAGCGCGAAGTGGCCGATTCGCGGCAATATGCGATTTCAAATTTTGCCCGCGACGTGTTGAGCATTGGCGACAATCTGGATCGCGCCATTTCAACGGTCTCTGATGAAGAGAAGGAAACGGCCGGAACCACATTGGCAGCGCTTGTGGAAGGCGTTGAAATGACTGGCCGGGAAATGGTGCGCGTTTTCGCCAAACACGGCGTCACCAAAGAAGAGCCCGAAGGTGAGAAATTTGATCCAAACCGCCATCAGGCTGTGTTTGAAGTGCCTAACCCGGCCGTTGCCAGTGGCATGGTGGTTCAGGTCATGCAGGCGGGCTATATGCTTGGTGACAGGGTTTTGCGGCCTGCCATGGTCGGTGTTTCCAAAGGTGGTCCAAAGCCAGCGCCAAAAGTGGTTCCAGATGACGCGTCGGAAATAGAAGACTGATAATGCCGACAGGACGATAAAGACAGGCACCCGCTGATCTGATTTGGCGGGTGACCAGACATCCAGACAAACCACTGCTTGCATGAAAAGCAGATGTGCCAGAGCCAGGTACGGGTCCATGAACAACAGCCACCGGTAAACCGGAAATCAGATTGCTGAGCGCCCTTGCTGGTCGATTTTGCAGACCATTTTGCAAGGTAAGGGCCGATTCTTGTTCCAATTCTGGAGTTTCAAATGAGACACCTTGTTTACGACGTAGCGTCGTCTCTCGACGGCTATATTGCTGCGCCCGGCGACGACATTTCCGCTTTTCCCATGAAAGGTGATCATGCGGCCGCCTATCAGGCTCGACTGGAAACCTATGACACCGTGGTGATGGGTCGTCGCACTTATGAATTCGGCTATGGGTTTGGCCTGAAAGCTGGCGCCCGTGCCTATCCTCATATGCGCCACTTTATCTTCTCCCGCACCATTTCGCTTCCCGGAGCATCGGATGTGGAGGTGGTCCGGACTGACTGGCTCCAGACAATCGATGCCATGAAGTCTGAAGACGGCACAGATATTTATCTGTGTGGCGGCGGGAGAATGGCCGGATATCTGTTGCAGCACGGGCGTATTGATCGCCTCATCGTCAAGCTGGCCCCAATAATTCTGGGCAGTGGTGTCGCCTTGTTCGAAGGGATGACTGCGACAACACATCTGACCGTCGCCTCCGTTACGCCTTACAAGACCGGCGTCACTTTGATGGAGTATGAGGTGAACCCGTCAGGCTGTGACCCGTCTTAGGGTCAGATTGATTCGACCCGGCGCTTTCAGCAATGTGGAAGTGCCGGGGTAAATCCGATCTACTCCGTGATAGGCCAGACGGCTTTCACCGCCCATGACCAAAACATCTCCGGAATGCAGCTTGAAGCTTTTTGTTGGGCCATTGCGCTCTGTCGTTCCTGTGCGGAACCGGCAATCATCGCCCAGAGACACGGAAACAACCGGCGCTGTAAACATGGCTTCGTCCCGATCCTGATGCAGACCCATTTTGGCGCTTGGTTGATAATAATTGATCAGACAGGCCTGTGGCCTGGGAGCCTCTTTCGCCACGGCATCCCATAGGTTCAGAAGCACTGGAGGCAGATCAGGCCATGGCGCTCCCGTCATGGGATGCGTTTCCTGATAGCGATAGCCAGCCTTGTCTGCCACCCAGCCCAACGGGCCGCAATTGCTCATTTTAACGGATAGTGGCTTCCCGGTTTTTGGCATGACCGGTTGAAACAAAGGCGCAGCATCGACAATGGTTCGGAGCATGTCGCGCAAGTCCGCCTGGGCACAGCGATCATAGTATCCACTGTAAAGAAACAGGCCTGGTTCGAGCTCCATTGTCCACTTCCAAATTTTCTGTTTTCACTCTTCATATGGGGCAGCCAGCGGTGTTGGCGCTGAAAAAAGTCAGGTCTTGTCACAAATCCGCGCAATCCGGCGCTTGCAGGCATCGCTCCGCTCTCTTATATACGCGACGAAGCACAGTGATGTCGGGTCTTTTTCTCTGTTCAAAAGACATTGACCGGCTCGCAAAGTGTGCATGGTAAACGGACACGTTAAAAAGGGGATTTGGTCCTGCTTCGTGAACAGAGAAGCCGATGCTTTAAGGTCGGTGCGATAGCAAGGCTCATGTCTGCCAAACAAGGAGAGTAAATATGGCGAAAGTCATTGGTATTGATTTGGGAACCACCAATTCCTGTATCGCTGTCATGGACGGCAAGAATCCAAAAGTTATTGAAAACGCCGAGGGTGCTCGCACGACACCATCCATGGTGGGCTTTACCGAAGATGGTGAGCGGCTGGTTGGCCAGTCTGCAAAACGCCAGGGCGTGACCAATCCTGAAAATACAGTTTTTGCTGTCAAACGTCTTGTTGGCCGCCGGTTCAACGACCCGATGGTGACCAAAGACAAGAAGCTCGTGCCTTATCAGATTGTCAAGGCAGACAATGGCGATGCCTGGGTCAAGGCGCAGAATGAGACTTATTCTCCCTCACAGGTCTCTGCGATGATTCTTCAGAAGATGAAGGAAACCGCTGAAGCCTATCTGGGTGAGAGCGTGACGCAGGCCGTGATCACTGTTCCCGCATACTTTAACGATGCCCAGCGTCAGGCAACCAAGGATGCCGGTAAGATCGCCGGTCTTGAAGTTCTGCGTATCATCAACGAGCCAACCGCAGCCGCTCTGGCTTATGGCCTGGACAAGAATGATGGCAAGACCATTGCGGTCTACGATTTGGGTGGTGGTACATTTGACGTATCCATTCTGGAAATCGGCGACGGTGTATTTGAAGTCAAATCCACCAATGGCGATACATTCCTTGGTGGTGAAGACTTTGATATGCGTCTGGTTGGTTATCTGGCTGACGAATTCAAAAAAGATCAGGGTATTGATCTGCGCGGCGACAAGCTGGCCCTTCAGCGTCTGAAGGAAGCTGCTGAAAAAGCCAAGATTGAACTGTCTTCGTCTACTCAGACCGAAGTCAATCTGCCATTCATCACCGCCGATGCGTCCGGTCCAAAACATCTGACCATCAAACTGACCCGCGCAAAGCTGGAATCGCTTGTGGATGATCTGGTGCAGCGGACTGTTGGACCTTGTAAATCAGCACTGAAAGATGCCGGCCTGTCAGCTGGCGAGATCGATGAAGTGGTTTTGGTGGGCGGTATGACCCGTATGCCGAAAATCCAGGAGGTCGTGAAAGAATTCTTTGGCAAAGAGCCGCATAAGGGCGTGAACCCGGATGAGGTTGTTGCCATGGGCGCAGCGATCCAGGCTGGTGTTCTGCAGGGTGATGTCAAAGACGTCCTGTTGCTGGATGTGACACCTTTGTCTCTTGGTATTGAAACATTGGGTGGCGTTTTCGATCGTTTGATTGAGCGCAACACAACCATTCCGACCAAAAAGCAGAAGGTCTATTCGACGGCTGAAGACAACCAGAATGCGGTAACCATCCGGGTTTTCCAGGGTGAGCGCGAAATGGCTGCGGACAACAAGGTCCTCGGACAATTTGATTTGGCCGGAATTCCACCCGCACCTCGTGGCATGCCTCAGATTGAGGTCACATTCGACATTGATGCCAACGGCATCGTCAATGTGTCCGCCAAGGATAAGGGCACGGGCAAGGAAATGCAGATCCAGATCCAGGCATCGGGCGGATTGTCTGATGACGAGATCGAAAACATGGTCAAGGATGCCGAGGCCAATGCGGATTCAGATCAGAAGCGCAAGGAATCTGTCGAGGCCAAAAACCATGCCGAAGCCCTGATCAACACCACCGAGAAATCGATGGAAGAACATGGTGACAAGGTTGCTGACGAAGATAAGGAAGCCATTGAAATGGGTCTTGCTGATCTGAAAACAGCAGTTGAAGGTGATGATGCCGAAGAAATCATGACCAAGACTCAGGCGCTTGCATCTGTGTCAATGAAACTTGGTGAGGCAATTTACAAAGCCTCTCAGGATGAAGCTTCCGATGAGGAAGACGATGACAACGCAGATGATGAGGAAATCATCGACGCAGATTTTGAGGAAGTCGCCGACGATGATGCGGATGAGCAGAAATCCGCATAAGGCCAATCACAGGCTTATCAAGCGGGCGCGATTGGCGCCCGCTGCTTTTCGGATAGCTCTTGTTGATGACCGATACCATTTCCCCAGTGTTTGGAACCTACAGCCTCCCCGCTTTGCGGGGAGCGTTGTTGGGATTCTGTAATTCTGCAGCTGATAACAAGCTGGGTCGCTGGTATGTTTCATTGCTGCGCAAGACGGCCCTGGTCGGACTTTCCGGACCCTTTGACATTACCACGCCTCAGGGCCTGAACCTGCGGCTGTACCCGTTTTCCAATCGTTGTGAAAAACGGATGATTGCCGGTTCTCATCTTTGGGATGCTCCGGAGCGTGCAGCATTGGTTGAGGCCATACACGGTAAAATTTCTTCCGATCCATTCATATTTTTTGATGTCGGTGCAAATGTCGGGCTGTACTCCCTGACATTGTGGAAAGCCGCCAAAGACGCCGGTAAGGTTCTGAAAGCATTTGCTGTGGAACCGGATGACACCAATGGCGGGCGCTTGTGTTTTAACACCCAGGCGAGCCATGCGGATATTGTCCATATTCCATTCGCGGTCGGAGGCAGTTCGGGTGTTGGAAAAGCGGTTGGCGGCGAAACAAATCGCGGCGAAGTGCGGATTGCTGAGGCAGTTCAGCCCTTAGATAAAGATATTGATGATGGAGCCATCATCATCAAAACCCTTGCAGATATCGTCGGCAATCAACATGTCGACGAAATTGACGCAATGAAGGTCGACGTTGAGGGGCACGACTTTGCCGCTTTGGAGGCGTTCTTTCTGCAGGCGCCAAAAACAATGTGGCCAAAATTATTGATTATTGAAACGGGACGAGGTCCATCGAAAGTTCTGGAATTGTGCGTTGCGAACGGTTACTCACTGGATCGACGCACCCAGATTAATGCTATCCTGACCCTTTCTGATCCCGCCGGAAACGAGTAAATTTCAGATGTCCAAAGCCGATTTTTACGACACATTGGGAGTTGATCGGGGTGCCGACGACAAGACTCTCAAAAGTGCTTATCGCAAGAAAGCCATGCAGTACCACCCGGACCGCAATCCGGGAGATGCGCAGGCGGAAGCCAATTTCAAAGAGATCAATGCCGCTTATGAGGCGCTGAAAGATCCGCAAAAGCGCGCCGCCTACGACAGGTTTGGCCATGCCGCCTTTGAACAGGGCGGTCCTGGCGGGCCCGGCGGCGGTGGCGGCGATTTTGGCGCGTCCATGTCGGACATTTTTGAAGATATTTTCGGCGACTTCATGGGTGGCGGCGGCGGTGCCCGACGTGGACGCACGGCCAGCAATCGTGGAGCTGACCTGCGCTACAATCTGGAAATCAGCCTGGAAGAAGCCTTTGCTGGCAAAACGGTTGATATTGATATCCCGTCTTCGGTGTCCTGCGAAAAATGCGCAGGCAGCGGTGCTCGGCCCGGCTCCGACCCAACGTCATGTGGCACGTGTGGTGGCATTGGTAAAGTGCGCGCAGCACAGGGTTTTTTCACCATTGAGCGGACCTGCCCTACCTGCCAGGGACGTGGTGAAATCATTACTGATCCTTGCGACAATTGCTCAGGCGATGGTCGGGTCCACGAAGAACGGTCTCTGTCCGTCAACATTCCTGCCGGCATAGAAGATGGCACACGCATCCGCCTTGCCAATGAAGGCGAAGCTGGTGAGCGCGGCGGTCCGACTGGCGACCTTTATATTTTTGTCTCATTAAAGCCTCATGATTTTTTCCAGCGTGACGGATCCGATATTTTCTGTCGCGTTCCAATCTCACTGACAACGGCTGCCCTGGGCGGCCAGTTTGATGTGCCGACAGTGGATGGAGGCAAGACCCGCGTCAAAGTGCCCGATGGCAGCCAAAGCGGCAAACAGTTCCGCTTGCGGGGCAAGGGTATGAGTGTCCTGCGTGCCAAACAACGCGGCGATATGTATATTCAGATCGCAGTTGAAACACCGTCTAATTTGAGCAAGCGCCAGCGGGAATTGCTTCAGGAATTCGAAAAAGAAAGTTCTGCCGACAACAACCCGCAATCGCACGGCTTCTTTGCAAGGATGCGCGATTTTTTTGAAAATCTGGGCGGCGAAGCCTCCTGATAAACGGTCAGGTCTCACAAGGAGGATTTTCGTGGGAAAAGGTGATGATGAATCTGGAGAAGAGCGCCCTTCGCAAGAATCGGATGGATCGCCGGAGCATTGCCAGACAAGTCATCACCGAACTCACCCGCGTCGTGACCGGTTGCTGAGTGGGCTGAAAGACGATGCCCGGTTTCTTAAAAACTGGGCTTCCAAACCGCTGACCACAGGCGCTGTGTCGCCATCGGGCAAAGCATTGACGGAACGCATGGCCGAGACTGTGAATATCCAGTCCGATTTACCGGTTGTGGAACTTGGCCCCGGAACCGGAGCGGTTACCAAAGCTTTATTGAAACGGGGCGTAAAACCGCAGCGTCTGTTCGCGGTGGAGTTCAATCCGGATTTCTGCAAATTGCTGCGCAAAAGATTTCCCGAATGCAATATTCTGCAGGGCGACGCTTATTCCTTGAAAAAGACGCTTAAGGATCACGGAATTGAGGAGGCGGCCAGTATAGTGTCCAGCCTTCCTCTGTTTACCCGCCCGCTGGCCGACCGGATACAGCTGATCAACGCCGCTCTGTCCCTGATGCCCAAGGGAGGAGAGTTCATCCAATTTTCCTATGCGCTGGTCCCGCCAGTCAAGATTTCCGAACTGCCTCACGGGTCTGAGCTGACATCCAGTCCCTGGATCATGTTGAACTTGCCTCCAGCACGTGTGTGGCGTTACAAGGCCACCTAATGACCGATTCGTCCATCCTGATTTTTTCTGGCTCGATCCGAAAAGGATCAACCAATACCAGGCTTGCGAAGGCAATTGCCGGTGCGTTGCCTCATTATGGCGGGGCACCGAATCTCATTTCTCTGCGTGATTTCCCGATGCCCATCTATGATGGTGATCTTGAAGCGGAAAGCGGCCCACCCGTTGCAGCCCGGAACCTGGCACGATTGATGTCAGATCATGACGGCATCATCATTGTCTCACCGGAATACAATGCTGGCCCCACCCCGTTGCTGAAAAACACATTGGATTGGGTTAGCCGGGTCAAACCCGGCGAGGATGAAAAATTGTCACCATTCAAGGGACCGGTATTTGCGCTGGCCGGCACCAGCCCAGGCGTCATCGGCACATTGCGCGCCATGACAGCCACCCGGTCCATGCTGGAACTTGGCTTTGGCACCCTTATTGTTCCTGAACAACTGGCGGTCCCCCAATCGGGACAAGCCTTTGATGAGGATGGAGCGCTAACCGCTGAACGTCCTCGTAAGATGATGCAAAACATGCTGACCTCTCTGGTCCACAAAGCCGGAGCTTTAAAGGAGAAAACCTAAATGCGCACTGCTAACCTTGCCCCCAGAGACCGTGTTATCGTTCCTTTGGATTTTCCCACTATTGGCAAGGCCAGCGCATTGGTTGAAACCATGGGTGACAACGCCTCATTTTACAAAATTGGCCATCAACTGGCCTTCGCCGGCGGTCTGGCTTTGGTGCCGGAACTGAAAGCTGCCGGAAAGCGTGTCTTTCTGGATCTGAAACTCCTGGACATCGACAACACCATCAAGGGCGGCGTCTCCAGCGTTGCCGCGCTGGGTGCGGATATGTTGACCATCCACGCCTATCCAAAGGCCATGGCAGCCGCTGTGGCCGCAAAGAGGGCCAGTCCGGGCGCTGCCGACCTGACCCTGCTGGGCGTCACCGTGCTGACCAGCATGGATGACGAGGATTTGTGCGATGCCGGTTACAGTCTCACCGCTTCCGAACTGGCTGCAAAACGAGGAGCGCAGGCACTTGGATGCGGTATGGACGGTCTGGTTTGTTCAACTCTGGAAGTTGCCGCCTTGCGTAAAATCGTTGGTGACAGCATGGCGCTGGTTGTTCCGGGCATCCGCCCCAAGGGCAGTGACCATGGTGACCAGAAGCGGGTGATGACGCCTGCAGAAGGTTTGCGGGCTGGGTCCGACTATCTGGTCATTGGCCGCCCGATTAACGCGGCCGACGAACCTGTGGCTGCAATGGAAGCAATTGTTGAGGAAATGGAAGGAGCCATAAATGGCTAAAGGATATTGGATTGCACGGGTCGATGTGAAGGATAAGGACCTGTATCAGCAATATGCGACTGCTATCGCTGGCCCACTTACCAAATATGGTGCCAAATTCCTAACAAGGGGCGGTGCCTACGAGGCCGTTGAAGGGGTTTCGCGGTCTCGCAATGTGACCATTGAGTTCCCCTCCTATGAAAATGCATTGGCCTGCTATCGATCTGACGAATATCAGGCGGCCATTTCCCTGCGCCAATCTGCAGCAGACAGCGAATTGGTGATTCTGGAAGGCTATGACGGGCCGCAACATGGCGATCCTGCTTGAGCAAACCCACCATCAGAACGGCCATTGCCGATGATCTGCCGTTTATTCTGAAGATCGAACGCCGGGCCGCAGCAGCTTTTGCAGACATCGGTTATCCGGATATTGCGACGGGCGCAGAAATGCCTGTGGCCCTATTTGAGGCCGGGCTGCAGGAAGGTCTGTTGTGGGTGGCAAGTGATGCTGCAGATCGTCCGGTTGCCTATGTACTTGCGGCGATAATTGATGGCATCTTCTATCTGGAAGACATCAGCGTTGACCCGGATCATCAGCGCAAAGGTCTGGGTGATGCTCTGGTCGCGCAAATCATCGACCATGCCCGGTTTCTCTATTGTTCTGCGTTGGTGCTGTCCACATTGGAAGCGGCACCATGGTCAAATGCACTTTACCGCAAGCACGGGTTTCTAAAAGCAGATATGGACCGTTTGCCATCGGCCATTGCGGACAGATTTGCAGCCGAGACAGAGCTTGGACTGCCGGCGGAAGGCCGTATTGTCATGGTGAAGCGGCTTTGATGTCTTTGGCTTTGGACAGTTTGACCTGCCGCTCGCGGTAAAGCGTGAACAGGCCGCTTCCCACCACGATGATACTGCCGATAATCATGGGCACATCCGGTATGTCGCCAAACACCACATAACCCAGAATGATGGCCCATATCAAAGATGTGTAGCGAAAGGGTGAGGTGAAGCTGACTTCACCAAAACGCATGGCCTGTATGGACCAGAAATAGCCTGCCATGAGAAACAGGGCCGAGGCAGTCAGTTTGAGCAAAGACAGCGCGGAAACGGGTTGCCACTCGCCAAACAGGGTCACAATTGCGCCCATGATCATGACAGCAGCGGCAGCCACAAATGAAATGAAATTCGATGACATATCGCGCGGAATGCCGCGTGTCGCAAGATCGCGCAAAACCAGACAGAACACGGCAGCCAGAGCCGACAGAGAGAAAATATTGAACCCGTCACCGCCTGGCCGGATGATGATTAGCACACCCAGCAACCCGACCGTGATGGCGCTGTAGCGCCGCCAGCCCACAGTTTCGCGCAGGATGAGCGCTGCACCCAGCGTCACGACCAACGGCATGGCCTGTAAAATGGCCCCCGCATTGGCCAGTTCCATATTGAACAGAGCCGTCAGGAAAAACACTGTGCCGCCCAACTCGCCAATTGTGCGCAGAACAACGAACTTGTTTGTCACGTTTCGCGGCACGGAAAATCCGCCGCTGCGCCACGCCAAAATCCCCATGATCGCTGTTGCCAGCACGCCGCGCAGAAAGATCGCCTGATACAGATGAACATCAGAACTGACCAGTTTCATGATGGCGTCATTCAGCACAAAACCCAGCATGGCCAGAACCATATAGGCGGCACCGCGCAAATTATCGCTGAATTGAGGCATCGGGAGCTTTCTTGTGGGGCTGAAGCACTTTCAACCAATTGAGTCCAGCCCCTGATGTGGCATGAAAGGGGTCTGAAACTTGCATATCCCTCAAGAGGTGGTTGAGGAAGTATAAAATGCAATTTGCCCTAAACTGATCCAAATATGAGCATCAAACAGTCGAAATCTCGGGTCTATGATTGGTTTTGGTTCGGAGATGAGACCCATGCGAAAACTTCTTCTCATAATTGTTGTACTCCTTATTGCGGCCATGTCACTGGTTTTCGTTTATGGTGCCAAGGGCTGGTATGACGCCAGGCAAAGCGCAGACCCATTGAAGGCAAAAGCCCAGGCTTTGATTGGCTCGGACCGTGGTGCCAACAGCCTGACACCGAACCGCTTGGCCGTATTGTTGAAAGTTCAGGACCCAGGCTTTTATGCGCATTCCGGGGTTGATCTCACGACCCCAGGTGCGGGTCTGACAACGCTGACGCAATCTTTATCCAAACGACTGGCCTTTAAGGAATTCAAGCCGGGCATTCAGAAAATAAGACAATCCGGCTATGCCATTGGTCTGGATTCTGTCCTGACAAAAGAGGAGCAGATTGCCTTGTTTCTGGATACCGTTGGCATGGGCAACAGCCGGGATGGTTGGGTCACCGGCTTTCACAAGGCCAGTCAGACGTTCTTCGGTGCGGGCCCCAACGACATTACCATTGAGCAATTCTATGCTTTGGTTGCCGTGTTGATTGCGCCATCCAGATTGAAATTGAATGCGCCTGATCAAGTGCTGCAAGAGCGCATTCAGCGCATTGAGCGTCTGGCCGAAAACAACTGTCAGCCAAACGCCTTTGATGATGTTTGGCTTGATGGGTGTGCCTGAACGGGCAGCACCTGAATGATCAAAAATTTGCAAAATCAGCACGGCGAAGGCATCATCCGCTCCAATATGAATCTGTGATCAAGGCCAGAACCTTTATGGGCGGCGAAAAGACAGATTCCTTATAAGAATTCGGAGTGATTGATGCCTGAAATGCGTTCAATTGTATCAAAAGGACTTTTGCTGTGCTTGGCGCTGGCATTTGCCACGATTGATGCCTCTGTTTCATTTGCCGCTGATCCGGTTCCGGCCAAACAATTGTTCGGGCGGCGAGATGTTCCAGCGGATATGCGTGCCCGTTCGATCGGGTCATATGCCAAGGGTTGTCTGGCTGGTGGCGCAGCGCTGCCTGTTGATGGGCCTTACTGGCAGGCCATGCGCCTGTCCCGCAACCGCAATTGGGGTCACCCGGTTCTGGTGTCCTATTTGGAAAAACTGGCCGAGACTGTCGCCACAAGGGATGGCTGGAACGGGCTGATGGTCGGTGATCTGGCGCAGCCGCGTGGTGGTCCCATGTTGTCTGGTCATGCGTCTCATCAAATTGGTCTGGATGCTGATATCTGGCTGCGGCCCATGCCGGACCGCGTGTTGTCACGCAAGGAACGCGAAGAGATTTCAGCGATTTCGGTTCTGAAGAAAAATACGCTTTATGTGGATGACAATGTGTGGACAGACGCGCATCTGCGCGTTCTGAAACGGGCTGCCTCCTATGATGAAGTGGCGCGTATCTTCGTCCATCCCGGCATTAAGAAAAAGCTGTGCGAGACGGCAGGCAATGACCGGACCTTTCTGAGGAAAATCCGGCCCTGGTACGGCCATCACTATCATTTTCACGTGCGCTTGAATTGTCCGGCTGGGTCAAATGGCTGTGAAAATCAGGCAACACCGCCAGCAGGCGATGGCTGCGGCGCGCCTTTAGACTTTTGGTTCAAGAAAATGAGCGAAAAACCAGCCAAACCAACGAAACCCAGCACAAAGCCGACCAAGCCCGTCAAGCCACGCTACACCAAGCTGAGCGATTTGCCGCAGGCGTGTGGCACAGTGCTGGATGCTCCTGCGCCAGGCGGCGTTGCTGTGCGCAAGCTGGCACTGACCTGGCCGCCACACCCCTGGAAAAACGCACCTCCGCCCAAGGCGCGTCCGATCAGATAATGGGTTTGGTCAGAGTGCCCTGACTACCACCACTGTTTGGGTGAGAAGCGACCGGCGGCCTGTTCCAGAACTTCACCCACGGAAAACAGGGTTTCCTCGTCAAATGCCTTGCCGATGACCTGAAGGCCGAGCGGCAGTCCATCCTTGTTGATGCCCGCAGGCACGGAGATGCCTGGCAGGCCAGCCATGTTGACCGTCACTGTGAAAATATCATTGAGATACATTTTCACCGGATCGGCTTTCATGGACTCATCGCCAATGGCAAAGGCGGCTGACGGTGTGGCGGGTGTCAGAATGGCATCCACCCCATCGGCAAAAACCGTCTCAAAATCACGCTTGATAAGGGTTCGGACTTTCTGCGCGCGCAGATAATAGGCATCGTAATAGCCTGCTGACAGCACATACGTACCGATGAGGACGCGGCGCTTGACCTCATCCCCGAACCCGGCGGCGCGGGTTTTTTCATACATGTCGACAATATCCTCGCCCTCGACACGCAGCCCGTAACGCACACCATCATAGCGCGCCAGATTGGACGACGCCTCGGCCGGAGCCACAATGTAATAGGCTGGCAGGGCATATTTCGTATGGGGCAGCGAAATCGGCACAATCTCCGCACCGGCCTCTTTCAGCCAGGCTTTGCCCTGTTCCCAAAGCGCAGTAATTTCTTCCGGCATGTCGTCAGCAACATATTCAGCCGGAATGCCGATGCGCATGCCTTTCACACTTTTACCAATGGCGGCTTCATAATCCGGCACGGGAATATTGGCGGAGGTCGTGTCTTTTTCATCCACAGAAGCCATGGATTTCAGCATGATGGCTGAATCGCGCACGGAGCGGGTAATCGGTCCGGCCTGATCCAGTGATGAGGCAAAGGCAACCACGCCCCAGCGCGAGCAACGTCCATAGGTCGGCTTGATGCCGACAGTGCCGGTAAAGGCGGCAGGCTGGCGAATGGAGCCGCCCGTATCTGTTGCGGTGGCACCAGCACACATCTGGGCAGCAACGGCGGAGGCTGATCCACCGGAGGAGCCGCCAGGCACCAAAGCCTGATCGCTGCCATTGGCACGCCATGGGTTGGTCACTGGCCCATAATAGGACGTCTCATTGGACGATCCCATGGCAAACTCATCCATGTTCAGCTTGCCCAGCATGACAGCCCCGTCAGCCCACAAATTCGCGGTTACGGTGCTTTCATAGCGCGGCTTGAAACCGTCTAGAATATGGCTGCAAGCCTGACTGTGAACGCCCTGTGTGCAGAACAGATCCTTGATGCCAAGGGGAATGCCTTCCAGCGCGCCGCCCGAGCCTGAGGAAAGCCGCTCATCAGATGCTTTTGCCATGGATCGCGCCTGATCAAAGGTCAGCGCCACATAGGCATTGAGGCTGTCATTGGCCGCTTCAATGGCGCCAATATAGCTCTCTGTCAGTTCGGCAGAGGAAATCTCTTTCTGCGCCAGTTTTTCGCGGGCATCGGAAATCGTCAGTTTGGTCAATTCGGTCATTGGGTTTACTCCACCACTTTCGGCACGGCAAAGAAGTGATCTTCGGTCAGCGGTGAATTGGCGACGATGTCTTCGGGTTTTCCGCCGTCATTGATAACGTCCTTGCGCTGCTTGGCAGCCATCGGCAAGACGGAAGTCATGGTTTCGACCCCGTCAATATCGACCTCATTCAATTGCTCGACAAAGCCCAGAATGGTGTTCAGTTCGCCGGTCATGGTCTCGGCCTGTTCTTCGCTGACGGCAATGCGGGCCAGCCCTGCAACGCGCTTGACGGTGTCTGTATCAACGGACATGGAATTCCCTTAATCGTTCGGGCCGGTTTTTCAGGCCAGATTGATGTGAAGTGCGACCCGGCAATAGCAGAAGATTTACAGGCGATGCAATGGTTTACAGCGTTTCTGGTCCGCTTCGCTCCAGAAAATTGCAGTCAGACCCTAGCGCACAGTACGAAACGGGTGCTACCCCCTTGAAAAAGAGATTTGTAATGCTTCTGTCAGACCTGTCCGAATTTGCCACAGCGACTGCTGGTCGCCGCCTTATCGGCCTCGACCTTGGCACCAAAACCATCGGGATTGCCCTGAGCGATGCCGGGCATCGCATTGGCACGCCCATGGAGACGATTCGGCGAGTCAAATTCACCAAGGATGCCGAGCGCTTGCAGGAAATCTGTACCGAGCATGATATTGGCGGTCTGGTCATTGGCCTGCCGCTGAATATGGATAACAGCGAAGGCCCGCGGGCGCAGGCGACCCGGGCTTTCGAACGCAATCTGTCGCAAAAAATAGAACTGCCCATGCTGTTCTGGGATGAGCGGTTGACCACGGTTGCTGCCGAACGCGCCATGATCGAAGCCGATTTGTCTCGCAAGAAACGTGCGGCGCGCATCGATGCAGCGGCAGCAGGTCTGATCCTGCAGGGTGTTCTTGACCGTTTGCGCGTGGGATAGGGCACTTGCTGCAAAGTTTTGAGTCCCTGTTACCGGTTTTCGCCATTATCGTTCTGGGCGTCATTTTGCGCCGCAAGCTGGTGACCGATCCGGCCTTTTGGTTAGGGGCGGAACGGCTGGCCTTCTGGGTTCTCTTTCCAGCCCTGTTGGCCAAAACACTCATCAACGCCGATCTGAAAACCGGTCAGACCGGAACGCTGGCGACCCTGCTGATTGCTGCCGTCATCGGCTACGGTATTTTTATGCTCGCCCTGAAGCCGTTATTGGTACGGGGGCTTGGCATGAGCCTGCCTGCCTATTCGACCATTTATCAGGTTTCGACCCGCTGGAACGGTTTCATCGCTCTGGCCATTGTGGAAAAACTCTATGGTGACAATGGCATAGGCCTTGTTGCGGTGGCTTTGGCGGCCATGGTGCCCATCGTCAATGTTCAGAATGTAACCACTGTCACAGTACTTCTGTCGGACCAAAGGCCGACAATTTTACGCTTGCTGAGGTCGGTCGTCACCAATCCGATGATTCTTGGCTGTGCTGTTGGTTTGCTGATCAATCTGCTCTCAATACCAGTCTATCAGCCCGTGCTGACCACGCTGGAGATTCTGGGCAGCGCTGCTCTTGGCGTTGGCCTAGTTCTGGTTGGAACGGGGCTCAAATTGCGCGCGGCCCTCAAACCATCGCGCGATGTCTGGTTGGGCGTTGTCTTGAAGCTGATTGTATTTCCAGCCCTTGTGGCTGGTCTTGCGATGGTGTTTGGCCTCACCGGTGATGCATTGGTCATAGCCATTATCTGCGCCAGTGTCCCCACCGCCATGAGCGGATATCTTCTGGCCAAGGAATTGGGGGGCGATGCACCGCTTTATGCAGCTGTGGTCACTATTCAGACGGCGGTCAGTTTTTTCACCATTCCGCTGCTCATCACATGGGCATCCTGAGCGGTTTCTTGTTCATATTGCAGCGGAATGCACTTCTGGCGCTTGCGCGATCAAAAATTTGTCCTTAAACGTCTGCTTTTAATGAGCACATTAAAAACCCCACCTTTTTTCCCCCATCGCCACCTTCTTGGCATTGAAGGCTTGTCACCGCAGGACATCGCCGCCCTTCTCGATTTTGCCGAGGAGGAAATCGACGTTAGCCGACAGGTCGAAAAGAAAAAATCCGTGTTGCGCGGGCGCACACAGATTAATCTTTTCTTCGAAGCCTCCACCCGCACCCAGTCTTCGTTTGAGCTGGCAGGCAAGCGCCTTGGCGCGGATGTCATGAACATGTCTGTGTCATCCTCATCGGTCAAAAAGGGTGAAACCCTGGTCGATACGGCGATGACGCTGAATGCCATGAATCCGGATATTCTGGTCATGCGCCACCATTCCGCTGGCGCTGCGGCCTTGCTGGCGCAGCAGGTTGATTGCTCGGTCATCAATGCCGGGGATGGCGCCCATGAACACCCGACACAGGCCCTCCTGGACGCGCTGACAATTCGCCGCCATAAAGGCTCGCTGGCCCGCTTGACCGTGGCCATTTGCGGAGATGTGCTGCACAGCCGCGTTGCCCGGTCCAATATTCTGCTGTTGAACGCCATGGATGCCCGTGTTCGCGTCGTGGCCCCTTCGACCCTGCTTCCGGCGGGTATTGAACGCATGGGCGTCGAAGTTTTCCGCGATATGAAAGAAGGCCTGCAGGGCGCAGATGTGGTCATGATGCTGCGTTTGCAGCGGGAACGCATGGCCGGTGCCTTTGTGCCGTCTGTGCGCGAATATTTCCGCTATCATGGGCTGGATGCGGAAAAATTGGCCTGCGCCAGGCCCGATGCGCTGGTGATGCATCCCGGCCCGATGAATCGCGGTGTGGAAATTGACCCCGCCATTGCGGATGGCCCTAACAGCGTTATCCGTGAGCAGGTTGAAATGGGTGTCGCCGTGCGCATGGCAGTTCTGGAAGCCCTGTCACAGCATCTGCCCAATCGTGGCGGGAGAGGATGAGAATGGCACATCCCTCAAACAACAGGTCGTCCAACTCGGTGCATATTCGCAATGGCCGCATTATCTGTGCGCGGCAGAAGCTGGATGAGATCAGCGATCTGCTGATTATTGACGGCCGCATTGCCGCTATGGGCCCTGCTGGCAAACTTGCCGTTTCCAATGAAGACATCCCGGCACTGGATGTTTCTGGCAAAGTGGTTCTTCCCGGCTTTGTCGACATGCAAGTCAATGTTGGCGAGCCGGGCGAAGAGCACAAGGAAACTCTGGCCACGGCCAGCGCTGCAGCCGCTGCTGGCGGCATTACAACCATTGTCACGACACCCGATACCGATCCGGTGATTGATGACCCGGCTTTGGTCGATTTCATGCTGCGCCGTGCGCGCGATACGGCCATCGTCAAAGTCCATCCTTCGGCTGCTTTGACCAAAGGTCAGGCCGGTAAGGAGATGACTGAATTCGGCCTTCTGAAGGAAGCTGGCGCCGTAGCCTTTTCCAGCGGTCACAGGGCCTTGGAAAATGCCGTGATTCTGCGCCGGGCGCTGACCTATGCACGGGATTTCGACAGCCTCATCATTCACCATGCCGAAGATCCAAATCTTGCGGCAGATGGTGTCATGAATGAGGGCGAAAATGCCTCGCGACTTGGCCTGCCCGGTATTCCCCATGAGGCGGAACTGATCATGATTGATCGGGATATCCGCATGGCGGCGCTGACGCAGAGCCGATGCCACATTGCGCAGCTTTCCACAGCTGCCGGTGTTGCCGCGATTCGCACGGCCAAGGCAGCCGGTATACCGGTGACAGCGGGTGTCTCCATCAACCATCTGTCGTTGAATGAGATTGATATTGGCGGCTATCGGACCTTCTTCAAATTGTCCCCGCCTCTGCGGCTGGAAGACGATCGGCAGGCTTTGATTGACGGTGTGGCAGACGGCACCATTGATGTGGTTGTGTCAAACCATGATCCGCAGAATGTGGAAGCCAAACGCCATCCCTTTGCCGAAGCGGAAAGCGGTGCCATTGGTTTGGAAACCCTGTTTTCAGCGGCAATGCGGCTGGTCCATGATGAACGCCTCAGCCTGCTTGATCTGGTCCGCGCCGTCAGCGATACGCCAGCGCGTCTGCTGGGTCTGCCAGCCGGGTCACTGGAAGTCGGCACAGATGCTGATATTGCAATTGCAGATCTGAACGAGCCCTGGATCGCCAGCGAAGACCAGTTCCGCTCCCGTTCCAAAAATACGGCCTTTGAAGACGCCCGCTTCAGCGGACGGATTGTGCAGACATTTGTCAGCGGTCAATCCGTGTTCAGCCTAGATCAGGCCTAATTCGGCCTGCAGTTTTTTCGTCAGCTTGGCGCTGATGATACGGTGCGCCTCGGCGATATAGGTTTTGCGGTCATCATCGCCAAAATCCGCATCCGGCTCGACGCGCACCCATTTGGCACGGGCCAGATAGGGTGCGGGAATAATGCCGGGCAATTCGGTCAGCATCCGGTACGACATATCAGCGCATTTGAAGGCAATGGCGACTGAGCCATCCTGGCCGCGTTCTGCTTTGTCCGGCCCGGTACCTAGCTCTGAAATGGCGAAAATCTTGCCCCCCACTTTCCAGACATGAGAGCCGCCCCACTGGACCACATGAGTGGTGCCAGTGAGGCTTTTGCAAAATGCATTATAGTCATCAAGCGTCATGAGACGATTGCATTTGGGATTGGGCATGAGACGCCTGTGCCGCCAATGCCGCAATAGCCACCGGGATTCTTCGCCAGATATTGCTGGTGATAGTCTTCGGCATAGAAGAACTCTGGTGCTTCCATCACATCACTGGTGATTTTATCACGCCCGGCGCTGACCAGTGCCTGCTCATAAAGGATCCGGCTTTCCTGTGCCGCCCTCAGCTGGTCTGGTGATGTGGTATAGACACCGGAGCGATATTGCGTACCCGTATCATTGCCCTGCCGCATGCCCTGCGTGGGGTCATGGCTTTCCCAGAAAATCTTCAAAAGGGCTTGCATTGAAATGATTGCAGGATCGAACACCACCAGCACCGCCTCGGTATGGCCGGTGCCGCCGCTGCACACTTCCTCATAGGTCGGGTTTGGCGTATGGCCGGCCATGTAGCCCACGGCCGTTGTGTAGACGCCATCCAGCTTCCAGAAAATCCGCTCAGCGCCCCAGAAACAACCCAGCGCGAAATACGCCGTTTCCAGATGATCCGGGAATGGGCCTTTCAGCGGGTTGCCATTTACAAAATGATGGCTCGCCGTTGGCAAGGCATCTGCGCGACCGGGCAGGGCCTTCGCCTGTGCAGGAATGCTCAGCTTGTTCCGCAGCTTATCGAGTAAAAACATATGTGTTCCTTTCCGTTCGCATCGAGGGGCTGAACGCCAGATTTTGGCTCCTAGCCTTCGACAACACCGCGCCGTTTTTTGCCTATGGCAATGAACAGCAGGGAAATGACACCAATCACCAGCCATGTGGGAGCAGCCAGAATGGAGATCATCACCGGGTCCCATACATATGGGTGCACATTGCGCTGAATAACAGCCTGCGCCAGATTGAGAGAATCGGAATGCAGCGCAAACCAGGTGCTGCCCATGGGGGTGATGATCAGATCACCGCTGGTAATGGACCGCGCGCCATCCAGCACCAGCGCGACAAAGGCACCGGCAAACAGCCAGAAGCCGAGAATGCGAAAAATAAAGCGTATCATGTGGGAGGTCCTGTTTCGTTTGCTGGCATATAACGGGCCGCCCTTTTACCAGCAAATCAAGCCTCTTCACAGTTCTGAGAGAAAAAACTTAATTCCACCCCTAAAAGATGCCCTCAGCACCTTGCGCAGTGCCATGTGATCAGTATAAAGCTCTCGCGCTGATGAAATGGTTATGTCCTTTGGGCCTCTTGCACATTTCTTCCTCTAGGAGAGGTGGCCGAGTGGTCGAAGGCGCACGCTTGGAAAGCGTGTAGGCGGGTAACTGTCTCCAGGGTTCGAATCCCTGTCTCTCCGCCATTTTCCTTTAATGATTGAGTTCCCGAACCCGGTTGACGGGATCAGAGCGAAGCGATCGAATTTTCAGGCGCACGGTAAGCCCGTTCGGCCTTATGCAGTCGCGGCTGTTACTGATGCAGCATCTGTTCGCAGATGCGGCAAGCTTTTCCGTGGGGTGCAGCAGATGGTGCCATGGCGGTCATTCAAAGCGCTGATTGCAAACTAACCTAAAACTGCAAGCAGGATAGACCTTGGAGAGGCAGGCAATTGGGTACTGTTTTCATGAATTTCGGGTTGGTATTCCAGGACAGAACGCCTTGTCAGACCGCGCTATGTTCTACGATTTTGAAAGCCTCTTTCGCCGACGGAAGGACGAAGTGTTTGGAAAACATTTCGAATTGTTTCTCTGTCGCGGCAAAGGGATGATCTTGAGCAGCATTGCGTTTGTGCAGCCGCTCAAGGCAAACCGCATCGGGTGGGTTGAGGACATGTAGCGCATGATCTGCTTGGGTCTGATCAAGCAGACTGCGCATCCAGCTGCGGTTTTCGAACGTGTTGGCGGGAAAGTCTAAGACGACAGAGACGCCAGCATTCAACAAGGCGACGACGTGCGGACCCATGGCATCGCGTAGCTTTGCACTACAACGCACATAGTCTGCGGGCGATGATATCTGGTCGGCAAATAGTTGGCTCAACCACATATCTTCGGAAAGTGTAACTGTGCCTTCGGCACGTCCAAGCTTCGCGGCCAGAGTCGATTTTCCTGCTGCGATCTTGCCGCAAAGCATGTGGAGTGTGGGTGTTTTCCGGGACATTTTCTTGCACCTTATCTGATGCTGATTGGGTGGGAGGATGATACTCAATCAGCCATTGATGTCCAAAAAAGAAGTGAAAGACACGCCGCCTCAAACCGTCTGCGCTTGCGTTTGTGTCGCCCACAACAGCCCGAACAGCAAAAGCGCAGCAGAGACGCCACTGGCAATGGTGCGCACTGTGTTCCAGAAGGTCCAACGCGGCAGATAGGTGCCGGTCCAGTAGGCACGGGTTGCGTCAGCAGTCACGTCCATGCCAGCCAGAGCTTCATTCATTGGAACGTTGAAACAGACCGTGACCCCAAAACAGCCGATGAAATAGATCAGGCCTGCAAGCATGATGGCGTTGCCCGGACCATTGCCGATAAACACACCGCCATAGACCGAGATCAGAAGGGATAAAGGCGCCAGCCCGATGAAGAGCGCCATAAAGACCCAGCGAAACACCTCGCGGTTGATGATCTGCATCGCATCCACGCCGCCAACGCCGCCGGTATTGGCCAGTGACCGCATGATAAAATCGGAAAACGCAAGGAAGACGCCGCTGACCAGCGCATATGCGATGATGGCGAGTTGTAGGAAAATGAAGATGATAGGGGACATTGGATTTTCTCCCTTAAGAGGTTGGAGCGGCAGGACGATCAATGCGCCCGCCGCGTTTGAGAGTGACCTACGTGTGTTTGGGTAAAGGGCCACTTTGCTTGCCGGCCCAAATACGATGACCAAATGCCGCCAGGCAAAGTGCTGCTATCGCGAGTTCAAGCACCAACGCGCCAATGACGCTGCCAGCGGGGATGCCATCGACAATGATCCCGACAATCCGACCTGCCGGGAAGGCAAAGAAAACGGTGAAAGCCGCAACAATCGATGTTTCGCGCCAGGCCTCACGCCAAATGCCCATCAGCATGAGGGCGCCCAGTGCGGCGAGCCCTGCGGCAGGTGCCCGAAGTTCACTGAGCAAATTGACGTCTGCGCCAAGTGTAATGCCGTAGCTGGCATAGAACGCATGCGGCGCGGCAAGGATTGCCAGACCAATCCCGAGTGCGGTTACACCGGCAATGCCCAGAGTTGATTTTTGAAAGATACTTAAGGTCATGAAAACCTCCTTTATGTGCAAGGTGACTGAGAGGGGATCAGGCAGCAGTGGACCACTGGCCGGACAATGCTCCGGATTTGGCATATTCCGCAAAGTCGCGGGCCGGGCGGCCCAACGCGCGTTCCACACCGTCGCACACGACGGCATTGCGTCCGTCGAGGGTTTCGCGAGCGATGGCTGTGAAAACGTCAGCGACGAATTCACCACCCGATGCCGCGACGTTGGCGTGGAAGTCTTCAAAGCTGATCGGGATGTGTTTGACAGGGCGGCCAATGGCCTCGGACAAGGTTTCCGCCATATCCGCAAAGCTCATCAACCGTGGCCCGGTGACTTCATAGAGTTCGCCCTTGTGACCGTCTTCGGTCAGGGCCGCGATTACAACATCGGCGATATCGTCAATATCGATGATCGGTTCTTTGATCAGACCGCCGGGCATGGGCAGGACGCCAGCCAAAATCGGATCACGCAGGTAGCCTTCGCTGAAGTTCTGGGCAAACCAGGACGACCGCACCAGGGTGAAGTCGATTCCTGAGTTGCGCACGACCTCTTCGCCCAAACGAGCATGGTGTTCACCACGTCCCGACAGCAGGACGATGTGTTTCAGGCCGCTTGTCTTAGCCGCGCCACAAAAGGCCGCCACCTTCTCCACTGCACCGGGAAATGCAAGATCGGGAAAGTATGTAACATAGGCTTTTTCGACACCCTCAAGCACAGGTGCCCATGTTTCCGGGGCGTCCCAATCAAAGGGGATGGTGGCGCGCCGCGTACCGTGCCGGACAGGCAGGTTCATGGCATCAAGGCGTGTGGCGACGCGTGAACCGGTTTTGCCGGTTGCGCCGATAACGAGGATTGGATTGTTTTGCATTTTTTCGCTCCTTAGCTGATTGATAGCCAAGAGGTATGCGATGCGCAGGGTCGCGGTATTGACCGGCTCTGCCACTGTTTTGACCATCGCTGCCACAGATGCGGTTAGCGGGCAAAGATTGCCTTGCGGTAGCTGGCTGGAGTGCGCCCGACCCAACGTTTGAAAGCCCGGGTGAAGGCGCTTTGCTCGGAGAACCCTGTCAGAAACGCAATCTCCGCCAGCGAATGCCGTTCATCCCGCAATAGCCCTTCGGCAAGATCCCGGCGGGTTTCTTCAGTCAAAACCTTAAAGCTCATCCCATGTTCAGACAAACGCCTGTGAAGAGACCGCGCGCTGAGGCCAAGGCCGCCGGCGATATGCGTCATCTTTGGCGACCCCTCGCTAAGCGCCTGCGCGATAGCATCTTTGGCTTGGTCCACGAATGTGACCTCTGCTGCGATCTGAGACAGTTCAGCATCCAGATGTGAGATCAGGTACCGAGAGATCCCTTCGTCACCCAAAAGGTTTGGCTGCGCCATTGTTTCAGGCGAGAACAGGATCGCGTCGAGCTCGGCATCAAACCGAACGGGGCAACCAAACCAGTCTTCATGGGCTGCAAGCGATTTCGGTGCTGCATGCTGGACGAGCACTTCCAAGGGTTTGACAGGCCCGGGGCTGACCTGCCGCGCGATCGACACAGCGCTCGCCAACGTCGCTTCGTTTGACAGCCGGAGACCCAAACGTCGCTCGCCCGCCCTTTGCAGGATAAAGAGCGTACCCAACGGATGTGGCCGCAACTCATATTCCACCACGCTGGTCCATAATCGAGCATAGCGTTCTATCCGTGCATAAGACGCACCCAGTGTCGTTGCGGCCTTAAAGGCCAACCCTAACGCGCCATATTCGTCCAAGCGCATGGAGGCTCCAGTTCGCAGCGGTAGCCCTGTAACGTCAGTCTGCTCTGCGATGCGTTCCAGCATGTCATAATAGTCAGCGGCCGGGATCATGTCTTTCGGCTCCCAAGGGCCTTCAGGGTTAATCCCGACACTCGTCAACAGCCGCGAAGCGTCAACGCTATCGCCAGCCGCAGCAACCATTTTTCGCGCAAAGAGTGACGTTACATAACCCATGCAAAGTAGCATACACGCAGCGCAACAGCTGCCAAGTCCGATGTAAAGGTGCAGGCTGATTGCCATCGCCAGACTGCTTGTGAAGCACCAGCGCGTTCAGCCACTGAAACGGCCACGTTCCCGCGCTTACGCCCGGTATCGACATGCGCAGGTGCTGCCTCCATGGCGGCAAATGCATCGTTTCTGTCGATGGCTACCAATTGCAGTGTCGAAACGCGGACTCCGCCAAAGAAAACCACTTATTGGGAACTGAACACTGCCAATTATTTCGATCAATCGGTAAAACCGGCTCTAGGCTCCCCAGGTATCACTGAGCTTGTAGCCCTGAGGCCACGGATCGTCGGGATCCAGCATGTGTTGATGGATGCCTGTAATCCAGCCACGCCCGCTGACCTGCGGAATGATTGCTGCGCGGTCGCCGACTTTTGTGGCAGCTTCAATTCTGCCTGTGAAAGTGGAACCAATGATTGATGTGGCTACAAATTCCTGACCGATTCTCATCTGGCCCTTGCTTGCCATCAAAGCCATCCGGGCCGAGACAGCGGTTCCGGTCGGCGATCTGTCTACCTTGCCGGGCTGGATTGCGATAGCAGACCGGCCTGTCACACCCGTTGGCACGGCTTCCAAGGGGCCACAAAAAGCGCAGAATGAAATATGATTCCAGTCAGGGTTTTCGGGGTGCGAAAACCCCAATTGTTGGTTCGCAGCATCGGTGATCTTGACGCCAAGTCGGGCAATGTCTTTGGCTTCGCTTTCAACGATCTCAAAGTTCAGGCTATGGGCATCAACGACAACAAAACTGTCGCCACCATATGCCGTATCAACGGTCAGGGATCCGATCCCTTCCACTTCAAGTGGCACTCCGATTTTATCCGCAAAACTGGCCACATTCTCAACTGTTATGCGTGTCGCCTTACCATTGCTGCAGTCGGCGCGGACCCGCACCAGACCGCCGGGCGCTTCCAGGATCATCTCCGTCACTGGCTCCTGCATGGGGATGATCCCGCCATCCAACAATACAGTTGAGACACAAATCGAATTTGACCCAGACATCGGTGGATTGTCTTCAGGCTCCATGATGATGAAGGCGGCGTCGGCGTCCGGGTGCTTTGGAGGAACCAGCAGGTTGACGTGCCGAAACACCCCCCCGCGTGGTTCATTCAGCATGAAATTTCGAAGCGTCTGGTCTGAGGCAATGAAGCTGCGCTGATCCCAGATCGTGTCGCCCGGTGGCGGGGACACGCCGCCGACGATGACATCGCCCACCTCGCCTTCCGCATGAGCGGAAATCACATGAATTGTCTTAGAGCTACGCATGTTTCACCCCTATCCAACTTTTGTCTGATCAAATCTTTGACCCATCGATCAGGCGCATTCCGCGATGATACCACCTTGCGCAGACCATGCGGCGTACCAGGTGTTAAACAAGGTGTATTGCTGCTCTATGTAATTGCGCTGCGCGTCTGAAAGCGCATCTGTTTCATTGAAGTGCAGGCGATACTCGTCTTGGCCGTTCAAAACCATCAGGTGTTTGTAGTACAGAACAAGGTCCGGTCCTTCATCGAAGCTGGATAGAACGCCCAGAGCTTCTTCAAGCTCCATCGCCCGTTGGCGGGCTTCCACGTGCCCTTCAGCCGCTTTTTCGCACAGGGCACACAGAAGCAGGACCTGTTTGGGCAGCGCGTTGCCAATGCCCGTAATCGCCCCGGTTGCCCCGCAGTTGACGTAACCGTGGAATACGGCCGTATCCACCCCGACCATCAACGTCACATTTGCATCCCTGGATGTGATGTTCTCGGCGGCGTATCGCAAATCCGCTTTGCCACCGAATTCTTTGAAGCCCACCAGATTTGGGTGGTCTTTGCGCAAGTCAAAGAACAGATCTGCCTTCGTTGCAAAGCCGTAATATGGGCTGTTGTAGATGACGCAGGGAAGGTCCGGTGCCGCCTCAAGAATCGCCTTGAAATGCGCGCGTTGTGCGGCCATGGAAGACCCGCGCGACAGCACGCGCGGAATAACCATCAACCCACGCGCGCCAATTTTGGCGGCATGGGTGGCATGCGCCACTGCAGCTTTCGTATTGACAGCGCCTGTCCCAACAACAACGGGCACACCGGCCTTTACCAGTCGCTCCACCCCTTCCATCCGCTCAGCGTCAGTCAAAAGTGGCCAGTCACCCATGGAGCCGGCATAAATCACCGCAGACATGCCCGCTTCGATCAGCGCTTGGCCTGTCTTGGTCAAACCATCGAAGTCGGGGCTTCTGTCTGCAGTGCAGGGGGTCATCAGGGCCGGCATGCAGCCAACGAATGCATCTACAGTCATGAAAGTGCTCCTTGAGTTAATTCACGTGGCCGATCGGGGCGTAGACCGCGATGTCTGTATGGATTTTCAAAAATCATCGGATATTGGAGAGGAATTTTTTCAGAAGATCGGATTTAGGTGCGCCAAATATTTCGGTGGGGGTATCGATTTCTTCGATAATGCCTTCATGAACAAAGGCGACCCGATCGGATACATCGCGCGCAAAGCCCATTTCATGGGTCACGCAGATCATCGTCATTCCCTCTTGCGCCAGCAGTCGCATGGCATCCAGCACTTCGCCAACCAATTCAGGGTCTAACGCCGAGGTTGCTTCGTCAAACAACATGTAAGTCGGTTCCATTGCCAGTGCGCGCGCAATGGCAAGCCGCTGTTGCTGTCCGCCAGAAAGGGCGCTGGGATACGCATCCAACTTATCGCCCAATCCCACATGCTCCAATTGTTTGGCAGCAATATCGCGCGCTTGGGCTTTCGACATTCCCTTGACGATCTTGGGCGCAAGCGCCACGTTTTCCAAGGCTGTCAGATGTGGGAAAGAGTTCCATTGCTGAAAAACCATGCCCATCTTCTGGCGCAGGTGATTGATATTGGTACTCTTGGCGTGCACATCGGTGCCATCGACCTTTATGGAGCCCTTTTGGATCGGTTCAAGTCCATTGATGCAATAAAGCAGCGTCGATTTGCCAGAACCAGATGCCCCGATGATTGAAAGGACTTCACCCTTTCGCACATCCAAATCGACTCCCTTGAGAACCTGTAAATTTCCGAAAAATTTCTCTAACCCACGGATTTCGATCATGTGGACCACCGTTGTTCTAGCGCCGCAGCGTAGCGCGAGATTGGATAGGAAAGCGCAAAGTAGAAAGCGCCTGCAATTGTCAGGATCAATAAAGGCTCTTGTGTGCGGGTGACGAGGATCTGACTGGCCTTGAGCAATTCGATGTAACCCAAAACCGACACCAGAGCGCTGTCCTTCATCACGCCAAGTGCCACGCCGACCCAAGACGGAAACACAGCTCTTCCGCCAATTGGCAAAACAACATGGCGTAAATCCTGCCAGTAACTCATCCCAAGCGAACGCGCTGCACGGCGCATTGGTTTGCCTACCGCTTCCATACCTCCGCGTGCGACGTTTGCCACCAGTGAGGCGCAGTAGATCGACAGGATCACCACGCCCGACATGAAGGGATCAAGATTCAACCCGATGATTGGCGCGAAATTGTAGAACAGAACAAGCTGGATAATCAGAGGGACTGAACGAAACACATCCAGGATCGGATTCAGTGTCAACGTGGCAGCCAGCTTGCCTTCATAAAGCATCCAGCCAAAGACGGCCCCAAGTGTCGTGCCGATGGCGATTGCGCAGGCAGAAATCAGCAAGGTGCGCCAGGCCGCCTCAGCAAGGTACCACAGATCGCTAAGCTGAAAGCCGGAAAAAAAACTTATTGTCGGTTCCATCTGGCGCTCCTCAATACCTGAAAAGGCGCATGGCCAGCAGACGTGACCCAGCCAGTATGATTTTCACAACCGCATAATAGATTACGGCTGTGACGGCGAAATACTCAAAAATTCGATAGGTCCGGCTTGCAAGCGCTTGTGTCTCGCCAGACAGTTCCCGAAACCCCACCAACATGCCAAGTGATGACATGAGCACGGCCCAAACCATCTGATTGGTTATCGGATGATAAACGATGCGAAACACCTGGGGGATGATGATCCGCGTGTAACTTTGCCACACGGTCATGCCGAGAGAACGCGCAGCGCGGAATTGTGTTGTTGGAATTGCTTGGAATCCACCACGAAAATTCTCTGCCAGATAACCGGCGCAGTTAAAGCTGAGGGCAGAGACAACTATGACGTAAGGCGACAAATGCACGCCCATGGCACCCAGTCCGAATCCGAAGAAAAACAATTGAAACAAAGCGGGCGTATTGCGTGCAACTTCAACCCAGGTTGAGGCGATCCATCTTGCAGGTCCGCTCAGGTGCATGCGGGTCAACGCAAGGACCAGGCCAATGAGTATGCCGATCACCATTGAGATCACCGCCACCTGCAGTGTGACGGCTGCAGCTTCAAGAAGATCGGGTATGTTTTTGAGAACAGGTCGCCAATGGAAATTATAGTCAAACATATGTCTCGTCCCGATTCATCGGTTCCTCGCCCCAGTGAAGGGGCGAGGAAAGTTCGTCAGTAAAAGACGCCTGGAATGCGAAGCTCGGGTGCTTCGCCACCAACATATTTGCCCCATAGCTCTTGATAACGGCCGGAGCGAACCTGATGCGTGACGAACAGGTTGAGATAGTTCAACCAGGTTACGTCTTCGCGCTTGCCAACAACCGATGTGTAATCCGTGGTCCAGGGCATGCGGGGACCGGCAAGGATGTTGTCATACTGCTGCGTAATGGGAAGCACAGCTGTGTTGGTCGTTATGCCAATGTCGGCTTTTCCCTGAGTAACAGCCAGAAAAACCTCATTTTCAGACTGATAACCCTGATAGTTATCTTCTTCGCCCCATTCGGCAGCAATTTTCAACCATTCCTGTTCCGGGACGGTACCCACAGCTGCTGCAACGCGCTTGCCGCGCATGTCTTCGATCGTTTCGATCCCGCTTTCCGCATTCACGATGCCTTGCGCATAGTAAATTGCATAAGGGATCGAAAATCCTACGGTTCGCGCACGGGCAAGGCTGTCTGAGGTGCCGCCAAATACGACGTCCGCGCGGCCGGTCACAATGACGGGCAAACGTTCGGACCAGGTCAGCGGCAAGATTTCATGCTCTACTTCCAGCGCCGCAGCCAGGTCAGCGCAGTACTCCACGTCAAAGCCTGCTGGCTCGTTGTTTGCGTCGCGATAGCCTATTGGCGGAAAATCAAGAACCACACCGCAACGCAGTGTTCCGCGATCAACAACATCATCAAGCGTGTCGGCCCATGCCGGCACAGAGAAAGATGTGGCAAAAAATGCAGCCGTAATGGCTGCAGTCAGGATAGTCTTTTTCATATCGAACCCCTGTTGAGAATTGTGCCTTTGAATGCTACTTTGGATCCAATATAATGTCTACAGTATTCTAATAGCGATGTTTCAGAGTTGAAAGCCCTATACTTAGGGCAGTCAAAATCCAAGCTGGAGCAGGAGAAATATCATGAACTTCAGTGCAGTCGATGTCTCTAAAACAAAGTCGGCGACTGAAATTGTTTTCGAGTCGTTACGTCAGGCGATTGTTAAGGGAACCCTCCAAGTGGGGGCACCGCTTCCGCAGGAAGAGATTGCGAAAGCCTTCAACACCAGTCGCATTCCCGTGCGCGAAGCGATAGCGCGCCTTCACCAATTGGGTCTTGTCGAAACGCGCCGCTATAAGGGAGCCGTTGTCGCAGCCATAACCAATGACGAGTTTGACGAAATCTTCGACCTGCGGACCCTGGTGGAAGTGGACGCTATTCGGCGCGCAGTGCCGATCATGACCAAAGCCACGTTAAAGCAGGCACGACAATATCACCTTGCTTTCTCGCATGCGACAAAACCTGAAGACTGGACCGAACTAAACCGACAGTTCCACTGTTGCCTCTATGAAGCGGCTCAATCGCCCAATTATTTAAAGGTGATCAACGGACTTCTGGACCGCCTGGACCGTTATGTACGCGTTCAGCTTTCTCTGACCGATGGAATGGAACGAGCTACACAGGAGCACGAGAAAATTCTATCGGCTTGCGAAGCTGGAGACAGCGAGCGGGCAGCATCACTGACGCAATCCCATATAAGAGATGTGAAAGCATCATTGCTGAGCTACCTGCAAACGAGCCGGGATGAGATGCAGCACCAAACCTCCAAGAAATCACTTCCGGTCTGAAGATGAGTTCAGACCCTGGAATGTGGAAAATAGTCGAAAATGCTGAAGCTGCCGGAACGCTTTTTGTAGAAGGAAAGGCGCAGGGCGAAATTGTCTTCTGTGAGGAAGGGCTTAGCTTTTGGGGTGGCGTCGATCCTGATACGGGCTTCATAATCGACACGCACCATTCCAATCATGGTGCAGCGCTTTCCGGAAAAATCGTCCTCATGCCCACTTCGCGCGGGTCTTGCAGTGGTAGCGGGGTGTTGCTTCAACTGGCGCGCAACGACAACGCACCTGCCGCATTGGTGTTTTGCGAAGAAGAAAGCATTCTCACGCTCGGCGCAATGATTGCCGGCCGATTGTTCGATTCCCCTGTACTTGTCATGCGTCTTCCAAAACCTGTCTTTGAGGCTTTGTCATATGCAAACGCCGCTGCCATAGACGGGACAGAGCTTCGATTTGACGGCAAGTCGATACGCCTGAAAACGGTCGCCTCAGACTTGCTGGACCTGTCTGAGGCTGACCGGCGCATGTTGGACGGCGGAGATGGTCGCGCCACGCAAGCCGCCATGGAAATACTCTGTTTGATGGCCGCAGCGCAAAATGCATCAGGCTTTGTCGATGTGTCGCGTGGGCATATTGACGGGTGTATTCTGGCCCATGACGCAAATCTTGATTTTGCTGAGAAGATGCAAAGACTGGGCGCAAAGACGCGTATCCCGACCACAATCAACGCAATTTCAGTGGATCGTGAGAATTGGCAATCCCAGGGAATGGTGCCTGAATTTGGCAATAAGGCAAGCCGTCTTGCAGATGCTTACGTCAAAATGGGGTGCCGACCCACATTCACCTGCGCACCTTACCTGCTGGATGACGCCCCGGCAGAAGGGGAAGATATTGGTTGGTCAGAATCCAATGCTGTCATCTACGCCAATTCCGTGCTTGGTGCGCGAACAGCAAAACATCCAGATTATCTCGATCTTTTTATTGCCATGACCGGGCGGGCGCCAAAGACTGGCGTATATCTGGCCGAAAACCGCATGCCGGAATGTGAGATCGCGGTTAAATTGCCGGGTTCGTATGATGACGCCTTATGGCCAATGCTGGGTTGGTTGGCTGGCACGCTGTCACCCAATCGAATTCCGGTTCTAACGGGCCTGGACATGGCTCGCCCCACAGAAGACGACTTAAAGGCTTTGTGCGCAGCCTTTGGCACCACGTCGGCGGCGCCGATGCTGCATGTTCGCGGCCATACCCCCGAGGGGCATCTTGCCGCTGTTGAAAATGCAGAGCGTTTCGATATTTCACCTGCGGATCTGGCACAGGTCTGGTTGAGCTTTAACCGCGCAGGTGAAAAAGTGGAACTGGTGGCAATCGGAAGCCCTCATGCGTCACTTTCAGAATGTCGCAACTTTGCAGACCTTCTTGACGGGCAAACCTGTGATCCACATACAAAAACCATTGTGACTGTAGGGCGCAAAGTCCTGGCTGAAGCAACGTCGGAAGGCATCATCCAGCGCCTGGAAAATGCTGATGTGCAGGTCTTCCCGGATATTTGCTGGTGTTCGATAACCGAACCTTTGTTTCCAACAGAGGCGAAGACGCTCTTTACCAATTCCGGAAAATATTCACATTACGCCACCGGACTTACTGGTCGCGGTGTGCGGTTCGGCAGCCTGTCAGACTGTGCCCGTGTGGCTCTCAGCGGTACTGCGACAAAACAACTTCCAGATTGGCTGTCCAAGTACGCCTAGTCGCCATGGCTTCCTTCATCCATTGCCGGAATAGAGCTTTGTGGCACATTTCCAAATGCGAGACCGGTCAGATCAGCGGTGCGGCTTCACCCCTTTATCTCAGCACTTTGCCGAATTTGGATCCTCAAAATAGGTGATCATCTTTCGTACTTTTCCGCGCATCGCCTTGAGATTTTCAATTTGCTGATCAATATCGACCAGCTTCGTTTCAAGATTAGCCACAACATCGCTACGCGCGATCAGATTGCTTGGATCGTCTGGCAGAATGCGTCGAATTTCGGAGAGTGTGAAACCCAGAGCTTTGCTCATGGCGATCGTTCTCAACCTTGAGATCGTTTCTTCAGGATAGTCACGATAGCCGTTTTCCAGTCGCGTAGGCGGTGGTATTAATCCGTGTTTTTCATAGAAGCGAATGCGGGATGTCGAGACACTTGTTGCCTCTGCCAGCTGACCAATTTTCATAGCACTTGACCTTAAACCATTGTCGAAGGTTTATATCAGTAGGGTTTCTGGACACAAGGACCCCAATATGACCAATTCCCCCCTATTTGAGCCACTCACTTTGCCCAATGGTTCAACCCTCAAAAACCGTCTTGCCAAAGCCGCGACTGAAGAAAGTCTTGCCGGCTACGGCCAGTTGCCCGATTTCAGATTGAATACACTCTATCGCCGGTGGGCCGAAGGAGGTGCCGGCCTTTTGATCACAGGCAATGTGATGGTGTCTCCCGATGCCATGTCAGGTCCGGCCAGTGTGGTGCTGCAGCAGGGCACTGACCTGGCACCCTTTCTTGACTGGGCAAAGGCTGGACGTGCGGGCGGCGGGCAATTCTGGATGCAGATTAATCATCCAGGTCGGCAAACCTATGCCATGTTGGGCGAAGAAGCTGTTTCTGCATCGGATGTTGCAGTTGATATTCCGGGTTTTTCCAAGAATTTCCGCCAACCCAGAGCGTTGCGCGAAGACGAAATTCAGACCCTCATAGGCAGATTTGCAACAACGGCAGAACTGGCAGAGAAAGCGGGGTTTTCTGGCGTCCAGATTCACGCGGCCCACGGGTATTTGATCAATCAGTTTCTGTCGCCCTTGACCAATCGCCGCGACGATCAGTGGGGTGGATCCTTGGAAAACCGTACCCGTTTTTTGCTGGAGACAGTGCGAGCCGTGCGTGCCCGGGTCTCGGAGCGATTTTCAGTCGCCGTCAAGCTCAATTCAGCCGATTTTCAGAAGGGTGGATTTGACATGAATGATGCAAAATGGGTCGTCGAACAGTTGGGCACAATGTCGGTTGATTTGGTTGAGTTATCGGGTGGATCCTACGAAAGCCCGGCCATGCAAGGGCGGATCGAAGGTGGCAGCACTACGGGGCGCAGAGAAGCCTATTTTGTTGACTTCGCGCGAGATATCGCTGCGATTGCACAGATGCCGATCATGGTGACAGGTGGTATTCGCCGCCGTGAAGTGGCTGAAGATGCATTGGTGAACAAGGCGGGCGGTATCGGTGTTTCCGTCCTCGGGATAGCTAGTGCGATGGCCTATGAACCCAATCTGCCCAACAATTGGCAAACGGGAAAGACGCCAGACATCGACCTGCCGGTCGTTACCTGGAAGAACAAGAGAATGGCGGGTATGGCCACGATGATGCTGGCATACAAACAGCTGGAACGTCTTTCATCCGGAAAGTCGCCCAGGCGCAGAGGCAGCGCGTTTCTTGCGCTCATCGGCAACCAGATCAAAATGAAGAGGCTGACGAAACGATATCGACAGTGGCGTGAAAGCTAGGGTCCGCCTCAATCCGGAGCCTCAAAATCAAGTCGGTCGGGAAGGTAGTTGAACAGCTCCAACCGGGCCGGTTTGCCACGGCCATTTGCCAGCCGCATCGCCGTGAGACTGGCAGGAGCAACGGGGATGATACTCGCCGGTTGCAGATCGAGAAAACGCTGCAGGATGGCCCTGATCACGCCGCCATGACAGGCCACGAGGAGGTTCTGGCAGGGGGTTTCGGCCTCGCGATGGATGACCTGCGTCACGCGATCAGCAAAATCCTCCCATAGCTCTCCGCCCGGAGGGGTGTTTGTCCCCGCCCGCCAGGCCAGATAGTGCTCTTCATTCTCGGCGATAATGTCGGGAATTCTGCGGCCGGTCCATTCGCCCACATCAATCTCGCGAAGCTCCTTGTCAGGCAGCGCTTGGGGCGCACCAACCCGGTGGGCGGTCTCCTGCACCCGTGCCAGATCCGATGTGATGGCCCGGCAGGGGTTAATTTCTTCAATCACTTTGCGAAGGGCGTCGGCCTGTGCCCGGCCCTGTTCGGACAGGGCTATATCGGCCTGGCCCTGCAGCCTGTGTTCCGCGTTCCATTCAGATTGTCCGTGTCGAACCAGAAGAATGCGCATCAACCGATCCTCTCGCCGTCAGTGGAGAACCAGCATTGTGGGTTGTCGGGCAACTCAAAATGAACCGTAGAGCCGATAGGGGCATTATGGGCATGTTCCACCACAGCCGTCAGGCGCAGGTCTCTGGCCAGGCCCGTCACCATAACGCGCCCTGCAATCGCGCTGACCTCGACCAGTTCCATTGCCAGGCTGTGTTGGGTCTCATCATCAACCAGACGCAAGGCCTCTGCGCGATACATGGCAAGGCAGTCATCGCAGGGAGGTTCCACCGGCATGTGTCGCCCGCCGACCTTGTAGCCCGACCCGTTCCTGACCACCGGCACTATGTTGTTGGGCGGGGTACCGACAAAAGTCGCGACGAAGGAGGTTTGCGGCTGCTCGATCAAATCAAAAGGCGTTCCGAACTGCTGCACACGCCCATTATTGATGACAGCAACATGGCTCGCCATGGTCATGGCCTCAATCTGATCATGGGTCACGTAGACAGTGGTGGCGCCGGTGGCGCGGTGCAGACGCATCAATTCTGTGCGCATTTCCACCCGCAGCTTGGCATCAAGGTTCGACAGTGGTTCGTCAAAAAGCAGCACACCGGGTTTCGGCGCAATCGTGCGGGCAATCGCAACGCGTTGCTGCTGCCCGCCTGAGATTTCGTTGGGATAACGATTTCCAAGAGAGTGGATATCCAGAAGCTTCAACACCTCATCAACCCGCGCAGCGCGTTCAGAGCGGGGCATATGGGCCACCTTTAGCGGCCATTCAACATTGCCGCGCACCGACATGTGTGGCCATAGCGCATAGGACTGGAACACCAATCCCGAATTGCGGTTGGCTGGATCAACTGACCAGTTCTCATCTCCGTCCGACACAATCTTGCCGTCAAATATGATCTGCCCGCTGGTTGGAAGCTCCAGTCCTGCAAGCATTCGCAGCAGTGTGGTTTTCCCGCAGCCCGATGGTCCAAGCAGCACAAGGAAAGCACCATCTGGGACCGTGATGGACACATCCTTGACAGCCTCAAACGTGTTGAAAGATTTGGTGAGATTACGAATTTCGAGCATCTGGGCCCCCTAATCCTTCAGCCATGGCTGTGATTTTGCCTGCAGCCGGTTGGCAATGAGTGTTGCTGTTATGGAGATCACGAGGATGACCACTGTGATGGCATTGGCAAATTGTCCAAAACCCTCTGAGGCATAGCGATAGGCCAGCACAGACAGGACCGGCATGGTTGGCGTGAAGAGCAGCACGACCAGAGACAAATCCCGGATGATCTTGACGAAGATCAAGATGCCGCCCGCCGAGAGCCCCCGGATGGCAAGCGGCACTGTGATGCTGACCAATCTGCGAAAGAACCCTGCGCCGGTGATCCGTGCACTTTCCTCCAACTCGCCACCGACTTGTTGAATGACGGCGCGGCCGGTCTGCACGGAGAAAGGCAGCAGGTAAGCTGTGCCGGCGATCACCAGCAACGCAAATGTGCCATAAAGTGCTGGCAGTGGCCCGATAGGGGCACCCAGATAGGCAATGTATGCCGCGCCAAAGGCGATGCCTGGCACCAGCAGTGGCAGGAAACTGATTTGTGTAATTGCAGCCGATGCCCAGCCTTCGCGGAACCGCGCCGTGGTGTAGGAGGCAAGCAGCCCGACGGTCATGCCTGTCAGTGCAACGGCAACGCCCAGAGCCAACGTCACAGTCAGGGCCCGCACGATATCAGCATTGTAGATGATACCAGGCACCCCTTGCGCGAAGGATGGATTGCTAAGACCGGTCCAGTAATGGGCCGTCCAGTTTGAAAACAGATTGGCAGACGATGGGGCAAGGCTTGAGGCAATCAAGACGATAACCGGCACCACGGTAGAGGCCATCAGGATCAGCATTGCGCCCATGAAAAGCGGCCAACGGGCACGGCGCAGATCGAACCGTTTGGCGCGCCCTCCCTTTCCGGTGATGGTCGCATAGGACCGGCGCCCGGATACAATGCGGTTACCCGCCCACAGAAAAGCACCTGATATCAAAACCAGCAGAATGCCAATGACATAGCCACGCCCCACTTGCCCCACTTCGATCATGCCAAACAGGCGGGTTGAAAGCGTTTGCATGCGCACTGGCAAACCCAGAAGTGCGGGCGTGGCAAAGTTCGAGACGGCTCCGGCAAAACAGAGTGATCCGGCGGCCACCAGCGCTGGTGTGGTCACCGGCAGCACAATGCCCATGAGAATGCGACGGCCTTTCGCGCCGGCGATCTGGGCAGCTTCGACGAGGTCGGAATTTACGGTGGCCAATGCGGCTGCAATGATTGTGAAGGCAAGACTGAAATAATGCAGCGTCAACACGATCAAGGTGGGGGCCATGCCCCAGGCCAGCCAATTGGGAATGTCCAGTCCCAAACCTTCCAGCCATCCCACTTGCCCGCCTATGCGGTCATTGCGAAACAATGTTCCCCACGCCAATGCAGCAGCGAAAGAGGGAATCATGAAAGGCAGTGTTGCCATTACACCGATGGTTCGGCGGAAGGGCACATTGGTCATGACGACAAGCCATGCCAGAAAGCCCCCCAGCAACACACATCCCGTTGCAACCACAACACCAATGATAAGCGTATTGCCCAAAGGCTTGTAAAACAGATTGGTCGAGAGGCGACCTGTCAGCACATCAGACCAGGCCTTGATGATATCCGGTTGCAGGGTGAACAGCACCGTTCTGAAAAGCGGCAACACAATCAACGCGATCAGAAGCGCAAGCACAACAAATTTCAAAACTGTGCCCGGTCGGAACAGGACGCGCCGTCCCTGTCGGCTCATGGAGACATCAGTCATAGCCGTGGCCCTCTTGAACTGTTGGACGAGTATAGGGCCGAAGACAGGTATCTGTCTCCGGCCTGTGACTTATTGAAGTGTCAGAACGAGATCACCGATTTCAGCCCGGATTTTCGCCGTTTCAGCCGGTGCAATCCGCCATGCGGTAAATGCGTCCAGTGGCACGGCATCGGGATGCGGCGGAATATCGGTTCGGGTGACGTAATCACCCGCCACATAGAACGGGGCAAGACCAGGTCCGCCAGTCTCGGTCTCATCTCCCATCAGGAAGTCGATGACAAGCCGTGCGGCAGCCGGATTGTTCGGTTTGGCCGCAAGGGCCACGACAGCGGGAAAAATGATACCGGGGGCAGGGGCCACATCATTGGCAACCTGCAAGGCCCAGCCTTCATCCTCATTGTCGCGCCGGTCTGAATAGCTTGTGAAGCCGACCGGTGGGTTTTCCTGACCCAGCGCACCCACCGCGGCATTCACATCATCCGTCGATCCGACAAGGATTACATCATTTGCAAAAAGATCGATGATGAACCGCTCGCCGGCACTGGCCGCACCATCCAGATCAATCGGCTGACCAAATTCAGCCTCGTAAGCCGCGGCCATTTCATCTGAGCGCAGAACGATTTCCGTCATCAAATCCAGATAATCCCCGCGCTGAAGAGGATCCACCATGACAACACGGCC
This sequence comes from Alphaproteobacteria bacterium, assembly GCA_024743215.1. Classification (GTDB taxonomy): domain Bacteria; phylum Pseudomonadota; class Alphaproteobacteria; order Rhizobiales. The sequence goes on along the minus strand of JANSWZ010000005.1, from coordinate 126,342 downwards.
TGCCCATTCTTCGCGGGTCAGATCCCATAGACTGTCGATGGGGGCACCATTGGGATTGGCCTCTTCATTATACATCAGGACCTTTGTCGACAGGCGTTGTGCCAGAAGCGGCGACTGGAATTCCGCAGGCACACGGTCGGCCACACGCGGTGGCACGTAGGATGCAATAATTCCCGTCTCCAGAAGCGCCTTGAGAACAACCGGTGTGTCAGAAACGTAGATGACATCGGCATTGGTGACACCGGCCTGCGCTTCAGCGGTCAGCCGTGCAATCTGTTCTGTCGATGAAATGTCGAACCCCTGCAGGTCAATGCCGGGATAGGCCTTTTCGAAGGCCGCTTCCACTTTGCCGATACGGCTGGTGAAAGAATAGACAATTACCGCACCCTCTTCTTGAGCAAGCGGCAGAAGTTCTTCTGCACTCATAGAGTCCATATGGTCATCAGCGAAGGCCGCTGCAGACAATAGGATACCGATCGCGCCGAAGCACGTTGCTTTTTTGAACATCTTGGTTCCTCCGTTTAGAGTTTTGGTCCGGTCAGTCGAACCGTTCGATCAGCTGTCCCAGCCTTTCGAGTTTTTTCAGCGATTCCTCTTTCGCTATGTGTCCGACCGCTATGACAATTGCGTTACAGACTGTCATCGGCACGGTCAGAGTTTGAAATGCTTCCGCGCTTCCTGAGCGCGGGGCAATCAACAGAATATCAGGCTGCGGCGACAGCATCGCACCGCTGCTGCCTGAAATGACAATGGTTTCAGCGCCGGCTTCCTGTGCCGTCTCCGCCAGAGCTTCGTAGCCGCGCGGGGGTCGGCGGAAGGCGAATGTCAGCAGCACATCCCCCCGCGACATTCCCAAAACCTTTTCGGCCTGGCTGCGCGGATCTCCATCCAGTTGGTGGACATCCATGCCGAACCGACGAAACCGTTTGCACAGCATCAGGGACAGCACTTCAGCATTGCCATATCCGTAAAGAAAAATGCGGTTTGCACTCGCCAAAGCGTCAGCGACTTGAGCAATTTGTACCGGATTGATGATGCTGCCCAAATCCGACAGCGCCTGCATCTCCTGCTGCGCAAGGTCGCCCAGGATCGTGTCAGCGCTGTTCCCTGCAATCGTATTTTCAAACCGGGTTGCGGTTTCTCGCGTGGCAATGAACTCATCCCGCAATGCATGCCGGAATGCAGCATAATTGCTGTAGCCAAGCTTGCGTGCCAGCCGGCTGGCTGTTGCTTCATGCACGCCAACCGAATCTGCAAGATCACTTGCAGTGCCCAGAGCTGCAGTGGCAGGACTGTCCATCACCGTTTGCACAAGGAGCCGTTCGTTTGGCGTCAGAGCATGGCTGCTTCTGGATATTTTTTCTATAATGGACATTACTAGCCTACTGCAGTTTATGCAAACAAACTTGCACATATGTCTAACGACTGCAAGTCTTCTTGCAAAAAGATTCCTGCTGCAAGATTTCAGTAATGGCACACCACACACGCACGAGCGCGCCGGAGCAAAGGCGCGGCGTGGTCAGGTCGCGTTTGTCGCGCGGCGTTGCCAAATGCCGGTCGCGGATCCGGCCTGGAGCCGGGCGAAAACCCATGGCTTCCAACACCGACAGCTTGAGAAATGAATGGATTCCTGCCCGACATGCTCCGAACACTTTGCCGCCCGGATCTGACGGTTCGTATCAGCGAGCCGAAAGTTTTTCTTTTTCTCGGAATAAATTTAGCTGGCGAACGTTGTTCAGGCATCACCAACACCAAGGATCAAGAAAATGCTTGAACAAGTTCTGGCCCCCGAAACACTCATTCGTTTTGTAGTCAATATCTCCGCCATGATGGTCCTGATATTCGGGCTCTATTATCGCCGCTATCGCGACAAGGAACTCGTGACCGCGGCGTCACTCTTCAACGTCTTTGCCTTTGGCGTGCTGACAGTGCTGTCATCGGTCGAATTCAGTCTGGCTGCCGGGTTTGGTTTGTTTGCCATCCTCGCCCTCTTCACCCTGCGCTCAGAGCAGATTTCCAAAGTCGAGATCACCTATTTTTTCGGGTCCATCGCTATCGCGGTCATCTGCTCTATCCACGGAACCGAACTGGCCTTTGTCGGCGTGATTGTCAGTCTGGTCTTGCTGGGCGCATGGGCGCTGGATCATCCGCGCATTCTGAAATCGGCTGACGGCGTCAAGATCACCCTCGACAAGATCGATACGCATGCGCTTTCCGACCCCGAAGCAATGCGCAAGGACCTGTCGACGCGGCTTGGCGTCGACGTGATGTCCTACCAGATCACTGCGCTCGATTTCATCAATGACATGGCACGCATCAACGTGTTCTTCCGCAAACCATAACCTTCAGACACAAACCATACCGGAAAGAAAGGATGTTGCCATGGATACCGGCATTGCAAGAACATTGCTTAATTTTGATACGATCAGCTTGGGCGAGTTGGACAGCAAAGCGGCCATGCTGGAGCGGCTCGACAATAAATACATCCTGCCTGCTGATGCTTTCATACCCGCGTTGGAGAGGTTTACCGAGCATTTCGAAGTTCTTGAAATCAAGGGCAAGCGCGCCTTTACCTATGCGACCAATTATTATGACGACCCCGAATTGCGTGGCTATTACGACCACCATCAGGGGCGCCGGAAACGCTGCAAGGTCCGGGTTCGTGAATATGTTGATGCAGGCTTTAGCTATCTGGAGGTTAAGCTGAAGGACAAGCGCAAGAGCACGGTCAAAAAACGGCTGAGGGTCGCGGATACGGCCAATCCGCTGAACAATCAGGGGCTGGCGTTCATCGAGGATAATTACCGCGACATCTATGACGCAGATTTCGGCAAGACCCTGCATCCGGTCATTGCCATGCGCTACGAGCGTATCACGCTGGTGGCCAGGGAAGGTGGCGAACGGATGACCATCGACACCAGTCTTCAGTTCCAGGCCAACGGAACCGCGCGCAAGGTGCGGCCCGACATGTTCATTATCGAAACCAAATCGGCGCGTGGCAACGGGATCGCAGATAAAATTCTGCGCAGCCTGCATCTGCATCCAACCAATAGCTGTTCGAAATACTGCATCGGAATGGCGTCAACAGGCTCGGTAGATCGCCACAACAGATTTCTGCCTGCGCTGAAACGGCTTCGCCTGACCGATCCGGTCGCAGCATGAGTCTGACACTACAACAGAGATGACAAGACACAGTCTGACTCAGCTTTGCAGACCACTCTGTCAGCTGCCTGTCAGACTGTGCCCGAGTGGCTGGTTGAGGGGTTGACTGGATAAGCAAATGTCAAAAAAGGGACGCGACGAGTATGCCTCATTCCTATGCGGGCCTCCACAGCGTTTCCTTCAAGGCCCATTTGCAGCTTCAAGTTCCAGGGTTTCGCCACATTCCAGAATCTTGTCGACGACAAAATCCAGATCTTCCCGTTTGGTGCGATGGTTGTTAATCGCTATGCGCAGGCAGTGCTTTCCTGCAACCGTCGTATCAGAGGGAACTGCCAGACCGGATTCTTGAAGTCGCAGCATTATTTCCGTGTTGATTTCTTTCAGAACTGCTTCATCGGTGATCTGGTTGGCATATCGGAAACAAACGATGTTGAGCCCGACTGGAGCGACGATTTCCAGTTTTGGCTGGCTGCGAACAAGTTGTTCCAGATACTGCGCCTGCTCGATATTTTGATCGATCAGGCGGCCAAATTTCTCCACACCGTTTTCTTTGAGTGACATCCAGATTTTAAGGGCCTTGAAGCCACGACTGAGCTCAAATCCATAATCCCCCAAAAACTTGCCGGCTATGACGCCTCGGGTCTGCAACTGAAGATATTCGCCATGCATTTCAAACGTTTCGTAATGCTGTTTGGCATCGCGCAAGAGAACGCACCCGGCCTCAAACGGAGTATGCAGCCATTTGTGTGGATCAAGCGCAATTGAATCTGCCAACTCCATACCGTCAACGAGCGCCTTGTGCTTGGGCGCAATCCGCAAAAGCGCACCAATACACCCATCGACATGAAACCAGATCGCATGTCGTTGACATATTTCAGCAATCGCATTGAGGTCATCAAGCGCGCCGGTATTCGTTGTACCGGCAGTGCCAATGACGCAGGCAGGCTTGATGCCCGCAGCAATGTCTTCAAGAATGGCTTTTTCAAGGGCCGCAATGTCCATTTTTTGATGGGCATCACTTGGGATTTCCGCCAGAGACCTTGCGCCCAATCCCAATGATTCAAGCGCTTTTTGATGGCAGCTATGCACCTGGTCGGATGCGTAGAACCGCAACGGTTGAGGCATTGCCATAATTCCGTCCGCACGCACGTCAATGCCAGCCATGACATTGCGGGCAACCGTATGTGCCACCATGTTCGCCATGGAACCGCCGCTGGTTAATGTGCCGCTGGCGCTGGGCGGAAACCCCATCAATTCTTTGAACCAGTCAACAACCTGACTGTCCAGCATGACCGCAGCTGAGTTGCCGCCACCCAGATTCGACCCTTCCACAGCTGCCAGAAAATCACCCAGCGCTCCGGTAAAATTGCCGGACCCCATATACCAACCCCAAAAGCGCGGGTGAATATTGCCCATCGAATATGGAAGAAGGTTTTCTCGCAATTCTTCATAAACGGCTTCAAGCCCCTGCGGGCCCATTGGCGCAGACGTTTTGAAATGTGCCCGCACATGGTCTGGCATCTCCTGCCAAACACCGCGATCGCGCACAGTGTCGAGATGCCGGATCGCATCATCAACCATTTCATGTGCCAGTTTGCGAGAGGGTTCCCAGTCCTCGGGATCCAGTGTTTCTTCAAAGTTCTTCATAATCCTGCTAGCCCCGTTGGATGCCCAGACAAAGACCGCCATTGGAATGGTTGTCGGTCAAAAGCGCAAGGCAACAATGCAAACTGGTATCAAACGGGGCTCAGGTCACAATGCAGGAAGATAGCCGATTGGTTCAGACCCTAAAAATTCTGCTGAAACCTGCCAACGTTCGACTTGCCTCTGAACAGTGACTGAGCCGTGTAGACGAGGATCGCAAGTCCAACCGCACCAATGGCAGCAACGCCAAGCAGGATAATGACATCAACCGGACCGCCAATGTCGCGAAACCCGGAATGGGTTACGCGCTGCAGGAAGAGCACAGCGCCCATTGCCCCGAACGGCATGGCAAGTTGAGCCCAGAGAAATTTGCGCATGGACATGGCCCGGTCGCGGATCAGCACGTAAAGATAAGCCAATGTTACCAGGATCGTGATGACGATCATGGTCCAAAACAGGCCACGGCCAAACACCTCTTCAAACACCGCCAGCATTGTTTCAAATGTGAGTTCTTTCATGGCAGAGTGCTCCTTACGCCTTGCCGCGCAACATCGCGTTATAGGTTGCCTTCAGTGCGACTTCCTTCATGAGCCAACTGATCCAAAGCTCTTCCAATGGTGCAATAATGCCGGGGAAGCTCGGTGTCAGATTGTTGTTGTAGTCAAATTCGATCAACATCGCGCGGCCAACACGGGTGATAAGCGGACATGACGTGTAGCCATCATAGCTCAGCGTTCCTTCAGTGCCGCTGATAGCCGCAACAAGGTGGTCTTCGACAACAGGCACTTGCCATTTAACGCTGGCAGCGGTTTTACCCTTTGGGACGCCAGCGACATCACCAAGTGCAAAAATGTCCGGATAGCGCAAATGGCGCAAATTCCGCATGTCGCATTCAACCCAACCCTGATCCGTCCATTTGTCGGCCCAGCTCAACCCGGATTGACGAATGATGTCAGGTGCGCGTTGTGGCGGAATGACATGCAGATAATCATAGCCGGTCTCCTGATCGCCTTGTGGCGTGGAAAATGTGGCAATACGCCGACCCGGATCAACCGCTTTGAGAACGTTCGAATAGGCCGGTGTGATGCCGCGCTCATCGAACAGCATGCGCACTTTTTCCGAAACGATTGGCACACCAAACAGCGTGTTATTCTGTGCTGCGTAAATAATCTCGAACTTGTCCCGTCCGATGGTTCGGCTGGCAATGTCATCAATCAGGAATGCGTGTTTGAGCGGCGCACCGGCGCATTTCATTTCCGTCGCCGGACGGGTGAATAACCCGACACCGCCTTGTTCGGTGAATTGTGAGGCGGCTTCCCAGGTTTTGGCCGCATAGTCCGGCCCCGCATAAAGCGCGCCAATGCCATTTGTACCAACGAGATCAAGTGAGAACCCCTCAATGGCCGCATGGTCAAGCACAAGGCCTGGCGCGACGACAAGGAAATCATACTCCACAGCCTGTCCGCCAGCGGTTGAAACCGTTTTGGCGACAGGATCAATTGCAACAGCGGCTTCATCGATGAAGCTGATCCCCTGTGGCAACCAGTCTTCTGTCGATGAAACCGTATAGGAGGCAGGCTTCAGGCCTGCCGCAACGAGGCTCAAGCCTGGCTGGTAAAGATGTTCCTTGCGCCCGTCGATGATTGTGATCGCCGCGCCGTCAAGCCGGTCAACAAGCCGATTGACCAGGGATGTACCAGCGGCACCGGCACCAATGATAACAATGCGCGCCTTCGTGGAAATTCTGGCTGCGGCATTTGCCTGCTGTTCGCGTAGTCCAATGAGGGCTGCGCCGCCAGCTGACAAGGTCAGAAAGCATCTGCGGGAAATCTCTGATTTATCCATTTGGTCAATCCTCCTGCCCGGTAGGCGCACCAAGAATTGTCGAAACAGGCAATCATTCTATTGACGCGCATCAAGTGCGAACGGGATTCTTGACGTCTTGTGGCTTGGTTTTCAGGGTTTGGCTTGCAGGAACGATTGCAATTTGGCGTTGACGAACTCCGGTGCATCACGATTGGCAATGTGTCCCGCATTCGGAATCACAACGAACCGGCATTGGTCGATGGCTTCGCACATGGCCTTGGCGCGTTTGTGCGTGGCCCTGTTTTTCTCACCCACCATGATCATTGTCGGCATTGATAGTCGGGGCAGATGCGGGCGTCCGTCATAGGTCAGCGCCGCCCGCAGAACGGCGTGGTTTTCCCGCGCCTTTCTTTGGGGAAGGACGCGTTTGAGATAGTGGGCTGCTTCTGGCGTTTCAGCGCCGAGCTGGCGGGCTGGAAGCAGGGCAAAAAGCTTCGGACTGACGAATCTGATCAAGCTGACAAAGGCCCGTCCCATTGCCAGAGCGGCACGATTGTCAGCCACATTCGGCACGGATTCGATCATGACCAGATGCGTAACCTCCTCCGGCCAGCGACCGGCCATATCAAGCGCGACCATACCGCCTAGGGACAGGCCAACAATCGCATATTGTCTGACCCCACAATCAAGCAATTGCGCCCGGATATGGTCCGCCATCTGTTGAACTGTTTCGACGGCCGGAACAGCCCCGTGCCCGGGCAGGTTTGGAACAATCACCCTATGGGCAGCGCCAAATGCGGCGATCTGTGGCTCCCAAAGCGTATTGTCCACACCCGCGCCATGGAGAAAAACAAGCGCGGAACCGGTTCCTTCATCGATCAAATCTGACTTCTGGTCCACTTACCATCCTCATGATCAAGGTGCCGAGCAACAAGCTCGAACCATCAAGGGACCTAATGAATCTGGACTGAGGCCTTTTGGTGAAATCTCTGCAAAATATCCGGCGCGTGGTCGATGGGTTACCCGTGTTGCACGATCACCGATACAAAGTCTTCTTCGCTTGTGACCGCCGTATGATGGCCCTTGCCGTGATTGTCTTCCATACACCAGACATCGCCACAACCAATGTCCCGCACTTCACCATCACTGGCGGTTACGCGGACGCTTCCAGCAAGGCAGATAAGCTTTTGTCGAACAGGTGTCGGGTGAATGGGCTCATTCCAACCGGATCGAAGTCTCAGGAACATCATTTGTGTAACGGGTTCCGGCTCAGAGACTTCGATTTTTTGCGCCGGAGGCGCAAACACGCGCTCCTCAAGCGCAACCTCAACATCTCGCCAATGACTCTCGCCTTCAGCATCCGAGTACAATCTTTGAAATTTCAACAGATTTCCTCTCTGAAAATATCTTCCGTGAAACTTCAGTGTCGCACATTTTGTCTCGAGGCGGACATTGGAATTCCGCGTCTCAATGCCGTGCTAAACGACATGACTTGAATTGGCATGGTCTGTCATGAACGCGCCGTTAGCGACCAGGTTTTTCAACGCTCATTGCATAAGACACGACGAACGATCAATGGAGCGCGCCCAAAGACCCAAGTTTGAGATATTGGTGATTTCAGTTTATGAATCCTCAATGTAAAATTGAAATTTGGGAATTTTACTTTGGCAAACAGATGTTTCATCGGGAGCGTGCAATGACCGAGCATTTTGCTCTGACTGAAACGGCTCTGGGAGTGTGATACGCGAACTTGCAAATATGTATTTTGCAAAATTTGGAGAGAGACATGAGATATCGGCCTATAAAGATCAAAGCCTTGGCAATTGCACTCGCCGCAACAGTGTTTTCACTTCCTGTTTTCGCCGCCAGTTTTGATTGTTCCAAAGCCACTGCGCCGGACGAACTGGCAATATGTTCCAATCCGACACTATCGGCTCTGGATTCACAGATGGGCGGGCTGTGGTATGGCTATAAGGCAATGCCATTGCTGATGGGCGTCAGCGGCATCCGTCATGACGCCGCAACGGCCTTCCTGAAGTCCCGCGCCGCCTGTGGTTCAAATGTCTCGTGCATGACAAAACTGTACAATGAACGCATTGCAACCCTGCAAAGCAACATTGACGATGCGGTAAAGAACTACTGCACCAACTGACCCGTGACGCGGCCTTGCTTTCTGATCCGGTGATCCGGTCTGAAAGTGCCCTGAGCATGTCTTTTTATGATGTGCCCAAACACAGGCCAGAAGCGGTCCATTCCTGCGCGGACCTGTTCCACTTGGCCCGGGGCTTTGCGCATCGCGTTCGGTTTTTAAAGGCAGCCTGCGGCTACATGCGGATTTGGCGTTACGACAAAAATGTATCAGCGCCGCCATGATGCGGGAGACTGTGCTGCCAGGAATTGTGTCAAGAAATTGGCAAGCGTTGGCGGCCGAGATCTTCCACGCTCATTGGATAAGACACTACGAATGATCAATGGAGCGCATCCAGAAAGCCAAGTTTGATACATCGGTGATTTTAATCTAGAAAAGATCAATGTTAAATTGAATTTTGGGGATTCTTCTTTGGCAAACAGATATTTCATCCGCAGAGTATTTGCCTATTTGATAGATTTTATTTTTGTTTCTATCGTATTTGCGTTCATGACCGTCGCGCTCAATTCAATATTTGATGTTCAATTCATAGCCCCTGAATTGTATAAATCTACAACATGCGTGCCTGAACAAATTGTCTCTGCCGATAGAATGCAGGAGCTGTTGCCGACATCGGCGGGACAGGTACATCATCAGTCAATCTGCAGAACAACCAACATGGGTTTGACGACCCATTACACCGTGGTCCTGAATCGGTCGGGGATAACCGATAATGGCAATGCATCAACAACCATAGAGTATTTGGCGGACGAAAGTGGCAAGCAGATCATTGCGTATTCCATGGAACCATTTCTGGTGCTTTTGGCTCCATTGCTATTCGCAGGTTTGATAACGATGAGAGGAAAAACATTTGGGAAACAGGTTCTCGGTCTCGTGATTTTTGACAGGCACCTGGAAAAACCCAAACTGTTGGCAGCGCTCAAACGTGAATACCTTAAAGCACTGTTTTTTGTTCTAGGTGGGCTGTTTGGCATTTATGGAATGTTCCAAAACTCGAGTGAAAACCTTGATCAATTGGCTGAAAATTTAAATTCATTTGTAGCTTCAATTGGCGGGGCAGGGTTCTGGTTGCTCATGGGTTTCGGGTTGGCGTTATTGCTGGCGTTTTTTTGGTACACTTTTGGCTCGTTTATCCGCTGGAGAGGGCGCACATATTGGGACAATTGGAGCAATTTTGACGTGGGCACAAATGATGATCTGCTTGAACTGAGCAAGGCCAGGGAACGTAATGGCTACTGACTTGCCGATGTGCACTCAGGCGGGTCTCTATCGATCATATGGACCGTTCTAATGCTGGCCGCCGCATTGGTATCTGAGTGAGTTGATAGCCAGACTTCACGACGGAAACGCAAATCACCGGATTTTGCCAAGACAAATGTTTCGTCTTTCCCTGTCATGAACTCAGCCAAACTGGCAGCATCGGCAGCTGCCCTGTGCCGCAAGCTGGACGGATGCCTTAACCAATCTTGTTGAATGACTCCCAGTCCAGATGGATTGCACCGGCAAGTCCCTGAAAGTCCTGCAACCGAAAGTGATGTCAACGCCACAGCGCAGTCGTTCCACCAATGGCGTTGTGCCAAAGCCGTGAACTAAGTGATAGGCATAGCATATCAACTAATCCAATATTATTATTTGCGCTGATGAGCATATTCGGGGATTCCTATTGCAGGAGGACCCACGATGCGAAAAAGCAAACCAAACATTATTCTTGTGACCACAGATCAGCATCGCGGAGATTGCTTTGGTTTTGAAGGGCGTGCTGTCAAAACGCCTCATCTTGATGAATTCGCCCGCAAGGGAACGCGCTTCTCCAATTGCACGACAGCCAATCCGATTTGTCAGCCCTCCCGTGCTTCAATCCTGACCGGGCTTTTCCCATTGACCCATGGTGTCAAGGATAATGGTATCGATTTGCCGCTGGAAACCGGCGAAAATGGCTGGGCTGGCAAATTGGCCGCCTCGGGTTACGCAACTGGCTTCATTGGCAAGCCGCATCTGTCGACGGTTCGCACATTTGAACCCACTGGCCGTCCGGAATGCCTGTCCAGTACACCGGATTACAATATGGATGAATGGTTCGGACCCTATATGGGCTTCGATCATTGTGAGCTGATGCTGATGGGGCATTTCAATCTCAAACCCAGCCCGCCGCCCCATGTCCTGCACTATGAAAACTGGTTCTTTGCCGATGGCCGTGGCCCGGAAAAACTGGAAGCCCACGAAACACGCCTGCCGCCGGAATCCGGCTTTGAGCAGGTCTGGCATTCTGCATTGCCATCAGCCTGGCATACATCCAGCTGGTGTGGCGATCGTGCGGTGGAATTCATCAAAGGCAAGCATGAAGACCCATTTGCGCTTTGGGTATCGATCCCTGATCCGCACACGCCATTTGATGCGCCCGAGCCGTGGAGCCGGATGCATGATCCCAAAGATGTGGATTTACCGCCAGAGCGGGTGCGGGACTTTACAGGCAAGCCATGGTGGCATGAGGCGTCACGGAAAAACGAGCCGGTCATGGAAGACGAAGTGTTCCGAAAAATCCGGGCGAACTGGTCGCGACCCGAGCAGCTTGAAGATGATATTCTGCGCGAAGTGATCGCCAACTATTACGGTATGATTTCGCTGGCTGACCACACATTTGGACGCATCATGAATGCGGTGAGGGAGGCTGGTCTCGATGACAACACCTATGTCATTTTCACTTCTGATCACGGTGATTGGCTGGGTGATCACGGTCTGCTGCTGAAAGGGCCAATGCTGTATGATGGACTGATCCGTGTTGGCTGTCTGATTGCCGGTCCCGGCATTCCCGAAAACAACATAATCGACACACCCATTTCACTGGTTGATCTGCTCCCGACATTCCTTGAACTGTCGGGAGCGCAGGATGACCGGGATCGCCATGGAAGAAGCCTCATGCCCGTGATCCGCGGAGAGGAGGAACGCACGCATTCCTATGTGGAATGGGGATTGGCCGCCTCGCGCTGCGGAGTGGAACTGGAACTGCGCACGGCCCGCACGCCTGACTGGAAACTGACATTCGATACATTGTCGGAAGTGGGTGAAATGTATGATCTCTCGAACGATCCTTATGAAGTGAACAATCTGTGGGAAAGGCCCGAACACAGAAATGAGAGGCAGCGGCTTATGGGCCTGATCAACGAGCGCCCGGACGATGTTTTGAAGGAACCTCTGCCCGTTGTGGGGATGGCCTGACCATTAAAAAGCCGGCTAAGCAATGACCAGGGACGACGAACAAGAAAACTTTAGGTGAGGAGAAATATCATGAAGAGACTAATTGCAGTTGCGATCGCCACAGTGTTGGCAGGGCCAGCAATGGCGGAATTCCCGGAAAAGGAAATCACATTGGTCGTGCCGTCTGCACCGGGTGGTTCCGGTGACAGGGTGGCGCGCACGTTGTCGAAATACAATCGTGAAATCAAGGCTTTTGATCAGGAAATCACGGTAAAGAACTCACGTGGTGGCGGTGGCTCTGTCGCCTCTCGCCAGGTCAAAGAGGCTGATCCGGATGGGTACACGATCCTCCTGTTGCATCAGGGGCTGATTACCGCCAACGTTCTGGGCGTTACAGATTATGGACCGGAAGCGTTTGAGCCGCTCGCAGAAGTTGCCCAGCAATGCCTGGTCTATGTCGGTGCGCCAAAATCTCCCTATGCGGATTACAAGGCGGCGGTTGAGGCTGTCAAAGGCGGAACCAGAATGCGCGAAGCGGCCAACATCGGCGCACCTGCCCATTTTGCATCCATGTATCTCAATGAAGTTGCAGGGATCAATGTATCCCTTGTTCAGGCAGGTCAGGGGTCCGAGCGTCTGGCATCTTTGATGGGCGGTCATACTGATGTTTCGATTTTTGCCGTTTCAGAGGCCTTGGCCTATCAGGAAAACGGTCTGAAGCCTCTTGTGATCATGTCAGCGGAACGGGACCCGGTTTTGCCCGATGTCCCAACTGCGAGAGAGCTTGGTTACGATGCTGAATTTTGCATTGGAAACTGGATTCTGGCACCCAAGGGCACACCGGATGATGTGCTGGCCAAGCTGCAACAGGGTCTGGAAACCCTGATGACTGATCCTGCACTCCTGAAGGAAATGACAGAAGGCGGATTCAAGCCGGTCTTTGTGTCCGGTGATATGCTGGCAGACAAGATCGACGCTGCAACTGATACGATTACACGCTTGGGTGCGAAAATCGCCAAATAGCGTGACTTGATGCGTCTGGATCGCCATCCTGTCGATCCGGACGTTGTTTGCAGACCATCTGTCAATGGAATGCCGTTTGAACCATGGGGAGGCTATGGTGCGTTATCTAGCGAATGCCACACTTTGCCTGATCGTCGCGATTGTCACATTGGGTTCAGTTGGCTCCATTCGGGAATTCGGTTTTGACAGTCTGGGTGGGCGTGCTTTCCCACGGGCCCTGGCAATTTGTTTGATTGTTCTGGCCCTCGTTCAACTGGCCAGAGCCATTCAGACCTTTCGGCAATCGGGTTCTGATCCATTCAAACGGTTTTTTGGCACATTGAATCTGCCGCCCAGGTCCAACATTGTCGTCACACTTGCAACCGTGCTTTACGGGCTGATTCTGCTGACCGGCAAGGTGGATTTCATCTGGCTATCAACAGCCTATGTTCTGTGTGCTGGCTTTCTGGCACGTCCCAGCCGACACAATTTGACAGTTGCAGCGGCAACGGCCGGTGCCATTTGCGTGTTGCTTCTGGGGGCTGATCTGGGCCTTGGATTCAAGATGATCGGGCAGGGCTAGTCAAATGTTCAGCTTTTTTGGTCTGTCGCCCATTCTCTTTGCCATGATAGGCGGACTTGCCGGGCTTGTGGTCGGCGTCATCCCCGGTATTGGTCCGGCAACCCTGATTGCCGTCATGGTTCCGCTGACCCTCACCATGTCCAGCGTCGATGCGATTGTGATGCTTGTCGGCATGTATGTGGGCGGTGTCAGCGGTGGTATGGTCAGCGCCGCGCTGTTGCGCATGCCTGGCACGCCGTCGTCAATCATGACCACGCTTGATGCCTTTCCCATGGCACAAAAGGGCCAGCCCGAACGCGCGCTTGCCATCTGCATTGTTGCATCACTGACGGGGGGGTTGATTGCCGGACTGGTTTTGCTGCTTCTGGCACGCCCGCTCTCCATCTGGGGAACCTATTTTGGCCCGTGGGAGTATTTCGCGCTGATAACAATGGGGCTGGTTCTGATGGCCTCTCTCATTCGCGGAAACATGACCGGTGGCTTGATTGCAGGCGTTCTGGGCCTGTTGGCCTCGGTGCCGGGCGTTAGCGCCGCAGATGGTGCCTTGCGGCTTGATTTTGGCATTGGTCAAATGGTTGGCGGTCTGGACACCCTGCCTGTTCTGCTCGGACTGTTCGTCATCGGCACATCCTTGAGCGCTTTATTGAGCAAAGAGCCCGAAGTTGAAACCGTATCACTGACCGGCAATGCGGTGAGTGGCATGCGTGACGTCTTCAAGGACAATTGGGTGAATCTGCTGCGCTCCTCCTTTGTCGGAGCCTGGATCGGGATTCTTCCCGGCGTTGGCGCCAGCATTGCGTCCACAATCTCTTATTCGGTGGCAAAAACCTTTCACAAGAACGGTGTCAAATTCGGCACCGGAGAGCCGGGCGGCATTATAGCTGCGGAATCCGCCAACAATGCCAATGTCGGCGGCGCGTTGATCCCGCTGGTGGCCCTTGGCATTCCCGGCAGCGCTGTTGACGCAATACTTCTTGGCGCGTTGATCCTTCACAACATTACGCCCGGACCGCTTCTGTTCACCAATTCACCTGATCTGGCCTGGGGCGTCGTGTTCGCCTATCTCTTTACGACAATTCTGTGTGGCATTGTTCTGTTCACCGGCATGCGCGCCTTCGTGTCGCTGGTCCGTGTGCCCCGGGAACTGCTTTATCCGATCATGATCGTCTTTGCCGTATTGGGTTGCTATTCGCTGCGCAACGAGGTTTTCGATGTCGTGGTTCTCTTCATTTTTGGACTCCTTGGCCTCATCTTTGAGCGACTAAAAATTCCACTCGCGCCATTCGTCATCGGCTTCGTTCTGGGCGGATTGGCAGAAACGCAATTGCGGTCGGCGCTGATGTGGTCGGAAGGATCCTATCTCGGTATCCTTGAGCGCCCCGTTGCGGTGATCTTCATTGCCGTGGCGGCTGCAACTCTGCTGCTACCGCCTCTGGTCACCTATGTCATGCGGCGCAGAGCAGTGTAGTTTCACATGAGTCTACAGCACATCCTGCAGCTTCATGACCGGCAAATCTCCATGGTCGGGATCGGAAGAATGCTTTCCGTAATGGGCCCTCAAGGCCTCCCGCACCACCGGTATATAGGCCCAATCAACACTGACTTTCCGGTAAAAAAGGCCAACGCCCCGGATCCAGGTAATATCCCGCAAATTGAGAGACATGAGGTTCTGCGACCTCAGCACACGCGTATGCTCCAACGGAATAAAGGCAAAATAGTCATTTTCACTCAGCAGACGCAGAGCAAGAGCCGTATTGTCAGTTTCAACAACCACCTTTGGTCGCGCAATCTCTCCGCTGCTGAAAAAATTCTCAAACCGCTCTTTCAGTTCCGTAGCCCGCACCATGGTGACCCATTTTTGATCCGACAGATACGCAAGGCCTTGATCTTCAAGCGCCGATTTATGATGACGCTGACAGATTGCGGTAATGGTGGAATTGCCCAAATGTTCATAGGCGAGCGCTTCATCAGAGCAGCCGGGGTTCCACAGATAGCTGACAGCCAAATCGATGGCGCCTTCCCGCAAAGCAGGGATCAGGGCATCCGACGTTCCTTCATTCACATGGACCGACGTCGCAAATCCGCCATCCACCAGGGCCGCTGTAACGGCTGGCAAGGCGCCAGCGCAAATACTCGCCGAAGCACCAATTCTGAGCGATACATCCCGGCGTTCGCGAATGGCAATCACAGCATCTTTCAGGAGCGACAGATCATTGGACAGAACATTTGCATAAACTGCGAGTTGTCGGCCTTCAGGGGTGATACTCAAACCACGCGGCGTGCGTTCAAACAGCTGAAATCCAATTTCAAGCTCAAGTTCCCGAAGGCTTTGGCTCAAAGCCGGTTGGCTGATATTGAGAAATTCAGCGGCCTTGCGCATGGAGCCTTTTTGCGAGATCTCCAAAAAACGGATGAGAGACAGCGGGTTCGTCATCGCAGGCTTTTCCCCTTTTCAACCATTCTGTTCCCAGTCCGTGTGCCGTTGCCTGCGCGGTTACCTGCGCCTTTGCTCGAATTGCGCAGAATTGCAGGAAGCCATAATCCGAAATGCAAGCCTAGGCCAGCGCCTTGCTTCAGTCCATCCAACCCGCACCCTCTTCGCCTCTCCTGGTGTAAGGACACCGCAAACGCCAACCTGTGTGGTCTTTCAGCATGACAAAAACCAATCATCCCAACATTTTGTGGGTCTGCACTGATCAGCAGAGATTTGACACCATTTCCGCCCTTGGAAACCACCATATTTCCACGCCCAATCTTGATCGGCTTTGTGCGCAGGGCACAGCCTTTACCAGAGCCTATTGCCAGGCACCCATCTGCACCCCCAGTCGATCAAGTTTTTTAAGTGGCATGTATCCATCCACCATCGGTGCAAGCCGCAATGGCAACGCCTATTTTGCAGACCGGTTTCCTCTGCTGCCAAAAATTCTGGCAGATGAAGGCTATCGCTGCGGCAATGTTGGGAAGCTGCATCTGGCATCCGCCTCAAAAGGTGTGGAGCCGCGTGTTGATGATGGTTACAGCGAGTTTTACTACAGTCATGCCCCACGCGATGATTGGGAAGAGGGGCACGACTATGCTGACTGGGTGGCCGAAAAGGGCCAGAATCTCGGTGAACTCTCCATGAATATTGACGGGATACCCGCCGAGTTTCATCAGTCAGCCTGGATGGCAGATCGCAGCATTGAGTTCATGTCCCGCGACGATGTACGTCCCTGGTTCTTGAGCGTCAATGTGTATGATCCGCACCCACCGTTTAATCCACCCAAACAATATCGCGACATGTTCCCACCGGAGTCAGTGCCGGCCCCGCATTTCCAGCCAGGTGATTTGCAGCAGCAGGAATATCTTGAAGACATTGACTTCCAGTCCAAGGCGCAAAGCCCCGAATTGTTGGACATTCCAAACCCTGTTCTGCCGGTGGACCCCGCGCCCGATCCGGATAATCCGGGCGGTGAGACTGCAGGGGAGCGTGACGCACAAACGCTGATCAGTGCCTATTATGCCATGATACGTCTGATTGATGACCAGCTGGGCCGAATTCTGGATGCTTTGGAAGAAAGCGGGCAAGCTGGGAACACTATTGTGGTCTTCACGTCAGATCATGGTGAAACGCTCGGAGACCATGGCCTTATTCTGAAAGGTTGTCGTTTCTATGAAGGGCTGGTCCGCGTGCCGATGATCTGGAGCTGGCCCGGACATATCAAGGCAAATGCTGTGCGCGATGATCTGGTCGAATTGACCGATATTGCCCCAACGCTGATGGCGCTTGCCGGTCTTGACCCGCTGGAGCGGATGCAGGGTTTGTCGCTAAAGCCAGCTTTGGAACAGGGTGCTGTGGTCGCGCGGTCCGGGGTCAGATCCGAGTTTTATGATGCGCTTGATCTGCCGCACCACAACCGGGCCACCATGTGGCGCACGGACCGGTACAAGCTTGTGGTCTATCATGGCACCGGTAAGGGGGAACTGTTTGATCTTGATGCTGATCCCTGGGAGCATGACAATCTGTGGCTTGATCCGGCCCATGCGGGCATCAAACACGCATTACTGGCTGAAAGCTTTGATCACACAGTTGCCTCTATTGACCCAGGCCCGCCGCGCTCCGGCTCTTACTAAAGCTTTATATGTGGGGTCGATGAGTGCGTCACTGAGAGCGCTTTCTCAAAGGCCGTCGGTAAGCCGGCTCAGGGATTCCCAGTCCGGATGGGTTGCGACAGCAAGCCCTGGAACGGAAAGTGATTTCAGCGACACAGAGCCCTCTTCAATCCTGAGCCGGACGCGCCCATCTGCATCGGTGGTGTAAAGGTCTTCATGGGCAGCGGCATAGCGCTGTTGCTCGGATAAGGGCGCTTCGCCAAAGCCGTGAATATAGTGATAGCCGTTGCGCTCCACATGGGTTGCCCCGATCAGGGCTGCGAGCGCGAAATCCTGTTGACTGGAAATACCGGGCATCGTGGTCAGGTCTTCTGCAATCATGAAATGATCATTTCTGCCTTCAGACGCATTCCAGTGGCGTACACGCACGGCATTCAGGATGGCCTTGTAGAATCCCTTGCAGGATTTGGAGGACATGCCGCGATAACCAAGCGCACGGGCAACCGGGAAAATGCCGATATGTGAATCGGATTCATCCACCGCGACCGGCTTATGGGCGGCAATCGCGTGGACCGGTTTTCCCAGGGCTTTGGCACGGGCAATGGGCTGTTCCAGATAGAGCGTAGCTGCCCACAGCTTTGCCAATTGTGGCGTGTTCTCAACCGCATCGATCCAGTCCACGACCGCATCCGCATCGGCAAATTGTTCATTGCCGTCAAGGCTGACCTGATACGGCGCTCCGCTCCCGTCCAGCAAGGCCGCAATCCGGCTGAGGCGGTCGATATCCGCCTTGGTATCACCGCTGACTTTCAGTTTGAAATAGCGCTGACCATACACCGCAATGACAGCTTCCAGACTTTCCGGAAGGCCATCATTGATGCGTTTGGTTAAATCCGTTTCTACAATCGCATCGGCCATTCCGACCGTATGCCGGATGGCAATCCGCTCGGGTACAGACAGTGTCTTCAGATGACTGGCAATATCGACGCCATACAGATCCGGGGTTGTCGTGGCATCGATACCGGGCAGATTATTCTGCACGGCCTGAAACACGGAAACGCCTTGAGAGCGGCAGAGCGCATCCAGCACAGCACGGTCCATCAGCGCGGTGCCATAGGACGCAATCAGCCCGTTCAGATCGCGCTTGGCGCAGGCTGCAAAATGACCGGCCTGCGATGCCGCATGAAGCGCAAAGGCAGAGGGGAAAAGCCCGGCCTGCTGATAGCGATTGGCCGCAAGTCTCATGGAGGTGCGCAATTGCTCGAAATTGTCTTCGTTCGAAAGGTCCGGATTCTTGTCGAACCATTTGGGGGCCAGAAGCTCTGCTGCGACGCCGGTTTCCTCGACCCCATTGCAGGCAACCCGCGCCCGGACAAAAAGCTGCGGTGTCGCGGTGAGTGTAACCGCGCCAAACTTGAAAGGCAGGCGCAAGGTGACCGGGCGTTCAAACAATTCAACGGAACGTAATTCGATGGATGGGGTTTGGTCACTCATGATGCGTTTCTCGTTTTCGCGGCCTCTTCAAGTGCTCTTATGGTGCCGATGGCACGGGCGGCAGAGGCAGGGCCATCTGGAACATAGTCAAAGGGTTCAACACCAATCCAGCCATCATAATTCAGCTCAAGAAGCCGTTCTACAATTGGCAGAAAATCAAGGTCGCCCTGTCCTGGCCCGCGCAGATTGGGATCGTTGAAATGTACGTGGCGAATGAGACCACCTGGCAAATGCTGTGACAGCAGATCGGGAATTGATGTGCTCTCCGCTTGTGCCGCAGAACAACAATCAATCATGGCCGAAAAATAGGGCTGATCGACTGCGCTCACGATGGCCGCGGCATCTGCCAGCGTGTTCACATAGGCGGTTTGAGCGCTGGACAAGGGTTCAACCAGATAATGAACTTTTGCAGAATTTGCCGCGTTGGCAGCGTGTCGGAAATGGTCAAGCGCCCGGGCTCTGGCCGCCTCAGTGCCGCGATCGGGCAAAACCCGTTGCGCAGGAGAGCCGTGAATGAGATAGCTGCCCCCAAGCGCTGCACACATCGAGACAAGGGCATCAATGGTCTGTTTCGTGCGCTGCTGCGTCGCCGGGTCAGCTTCCGTGATTGACAGTCCGTCCGGCGCCACCAGCAACCAGTGCAGCCCGGAAACAGAAATGCCTTCGGCTTCAACTGTGCTGCGAATTTTGGCCAGGGCATCTGCATCCAAGGCTGATGGGCCATGTGCGTTCAGTGTAAAGGGTGCAATTTCCAGACCGTCATAACCAAGTTCGGCTGCGAAGCCAGCTTGTCGGTCAATCTCCCACTCGCGGATGACTTCATTGCAGAGGGAGATTTTCATGGCGAAACCTTCATTGGGGTGTCTCGGATGGCTTTTTCCGCAGGGAGCTGAAGAGCGCAGTCACGCGGCGGCGTACAGGTGGGATTGCACCCAGCAACATCAACAGGCAGGCAAGTGCCAGAAAGGCCGAGATGGGCCGGGTGAGAAAGGCCACAAAATCACCGTCAGACAAGGTCATACCCCGCCGGAAACTCTTGTCCAGCAAATCACCCAGCACAATGCCCAGCACCAGCGGTGCCATGGGATACTTCATTTCCCGCAAGGCAAAGCCAATAAGGCCGAAGGCCAGCATGACGTAAATGTCAAAAATGCGCCCGGCAATGGCAAAGGAGCCAATGGTGCAAAGCGTAAAGATCAGCGGCATCAGATAGGCGCGCGGCACGGCCAGAACCATCAACAGCGGACGGGTCAGCATTAGGCCGATGATGAGCATGGCAAACATGGCCATGGCGACCATCGCCACCACTTCAAACACAAAGGACGGAAACTCGATCATGATCATGGGTCCGGGCCGGATGCCATGAATGAACATGGCGGCCAGCAACACGGCGGCCGGTGCGGAGCCGGGAACGGCCAGCGTAAGGACCGGAATAATGGCGCCTGGAACCGCGGCATTATTGCCGGTTTCCGCTGCCATCAAGCCATCGAGAGAGCCCTTGCCAAAGGTTTCCTTCACCTTGCTGGCGCGTTTGGCGGCGGCATAGGACATCCAGGCCCCCATATCTTCACCCACGCCGGGCAACAGCCCCATGAAAGTACCAATGAGACCGGAGCGGACAATGGTGCGTTTGTGGCGCCATACATCACCCATGCGTGGCAGTATCCGGTCAGAGGCATCGCGCACCGATTGAAAGCCGCGTGCTTTCATGACAGTCAGAATTTCCGCAAAACCGAAGGCACCCACCAGCGCAGGCAGCAATCCTATGCCGCCTGACAGGTCAGACGAGCCATAGGAAAAGCGTTGATAGGAATGAATGCCTTCCTGTCCGATCATGGCCACGAACAGGCCGATAAAGCCTGCAATCCAACCCTTCAGTGCATCGCCTGTAGTCGTGATCTGCCCGGAAATCAACACGCCGAACAGCGCCAGCCAGAAAAACTCGTATGAGCCGAAGGACAGGGCAAAATCACCCAGGACGGGGGCCACCAATGCCAGCGCCAGCATGCCGATCAATCCGCCGGCAAACGAACCGGCCGTGGCAATGCCCATGGCCTTTCCGGCCTTGCCGGACCGCGCCAGCGGGAACCCATCAAGGGCCGTGGCCGCATTGGCAGGCGTTCCGGGAATGTTGAGCAGAATGGCAGAGCGCGAGCCGCCATAAATCGCCCCCACATACATGCAGATCAGGATCAGGATTGCCTGTGTCCCGTCCATGCGAAATGTCAGCGTGGTCAGAAGGGCAATGCCAAGTGTGGCGGTCAGGCCCGGGAGGGAGCCGACAAGAATGCCGAGAAATGTGGCCCAGGCCACATTGAACAGCGTCATCGGACTGGTCAGAAAACCACCCAGCGCATCGATGAAAAAACCAAGTCCGCTCATGGCAGGCGCACAAAGAAAACGTCTTCAAAGACGGTGGTGATGGTCCATGCAGCGACCGCAGCTACGGTGAAAGCAAGCGCGATACGTTTGACAAGAGCATTGCCGGTCAGCGGTTTGCCTTCGACGCGGCGGTCCTGCAGATCAAAGATCATGATGAAGGAAAACAGAAACAGAAAAGCGGCCAGAACGAAGGGAATCAGCCCTACAGCGACAAAGGCAAAACCGAAGCAAAGCCCCAGTGTAATCAGCACACGTAGCCTGGAGCCGGGCTCACCCTTGGGCGGTGCAATGTTCAGCGCCTGCCGGGAGCGCATGAACAGGAAGAAGCCCATCAAGGTCAGGCAGATGCCAATCATGCCGGGAACGACACCTGGTGCCGACCAGATGTTGGAGCCGAACTCTTCCATGCGCGGCATACGCCATGCCTCGAATGTGATGATCAGTCCGAAAAAGA
This sequence comes from Alphaproteobacteria bacterium, assembly GCA_024743215.1. Classification (GTDB taxonomy): domain Bacteria; phylum Pseudomonadota; class Alphaproteobacteria; order Rhizobiales. The sequence goes on along the minus strand of JANSWZ010000005.1, from coordinate 104,379 downwards.
CAAAAACAATGCCCATCAAGGCATCTGCTCTTGTGGGCTGATCAGAAGGTGGCGAAGCTTCTGCAACTGTTACGCCAGTATCATCGACCATAGTGCCGATAGACCTCCGCTGCGACAATGACCCCGGCGGAATTCTCAGAAACCCGCCGGGGCATATCTGCCTTTGAAAAAGGCTTATTTCATGCGTTCGATACCAACAGTAGCAGGATCGACTTTTGCTTTGCCAGCATCAAACAACAGATAGGCATTGTTCTGGATGGCAGGCAGGACGCGCTTTTGTGCATCTTCACCATAGAAGGGTGCGAACACGGCACCGCGACCGGCAGCGTAGTCTTTCAACGCCTGACTGTTGGCGATGGTGTCGGCCCAGACCTTATCAAGGGCTGCCACGACTTCAGCCGGAGCTGTGCCAGGTACAAACACGCCGAAATAGTTTGGTGCAATTGGCACACCTTCCACGAAATCCGTGATCGGCGGAATTTCGCCATAGCCTTCCAGAACAAGCGGCTCGCCATTCAGGACAGCCAATGGGCGAATGCGTTTGGCGCGGATCATTTCAGCCTGTTCCACAGCCAGCTGTGTTGTGGCAACAGTTTCACCGGAAACAGTTGCGATGACCGCAGGGTTACCACCATCATAGGTGACGTGCTTGTAACCACCACCGGCAGCAGATTTCAACGCTTCCATGGCATTGTGACCGCCGGAATTGAGGCCAGCCGTTGCCACGGAGATGGCATTGGGATCATCCTTCATGGCTTTCAGGAAATCATCCATTGTCTGATAGGGCGAATCCGCATTCACGCCGATCACCGCCACATTGGCAACGTCGAGATAAAGGTTCCAGTCGCCAATCGATGTGTCCAGCATGCCCAGAACCTTGTAGGTGCCAAGATCCTGCGCCGCACCGGCTGTCCATGTGTAACCGTCGGGCTCTGACTCAAGCGCGCTTTTGGAACCGATCGAGCCGGATGCACCGGGCTGGTTCTGAACGACAACGGTTGCGCCAAGTGCTTTTTCCAATTCAGCAGCCACAACGCGGGTTACCTGATCGGTCGAACCACCGGCTGACCAGGGCACAATGATGTTAATCGGTTTTTCTGGTTTCCAGTCCATGGCTGCAGCCGTTCCGGCCGCCGCGCCAAGGGCAAGACCTGCCCCGATAAATAGACCTGTTACGCTTTTTATGCTCATGCGATATGTCCTCCTGTTGAATTTCGGAACCGGTATACCGCAATGCTGTGCACGCAAGTAACCAGTTGGTTATGGCAGAATGAAACGGTCCTCATTCCATGTCAAGTTTGCGGCCCTCACAATACGGGGGCCCGCAATCAGTCAATTAATCAATCATCCAGCCAGCGCTCCAGATGCGCGGCCACGAATGCATCATCGGTCAGATGCGGATAGTCCTGGGTGATGCGGGTCAGTTCTTCGGCCTGTCCGCGAGAGAGCGTTTCGTTTGGATCAAGACACCAGATGCCAGCGAGCAGACCCTGCCGGCGTAAAATTTCATGACAGCCGGCAATCACGCCCGCAAAATCATGGGCCACATCAAAGACAGCGGCGTTGATATCGGTCATTTGCGAATCCAGCGCCAAAAGTTCAGCGGGCAAGTCGGCCTCTGCCTGAACGGCTGCACGGCAGCTTGCATGTAAATCAACAGCCGCTTTGGTCCAGACCGACCATTGGCCAAGCAGGCCGCCAACAATGCGCAAAGTCACGTCTTCACCTTTGCGCTGATGGGTAAAGGGCAGCAACAGATCAGCGACAATGTGATCATCATTACCAGTATACAGCGCCACCCGATCCTCGGCATTGGCAGCAATCACGCCGCGCACCACATCAATGGTCCGATGCCGATGAAACGGCGCAATCTTGATCGCTATGACATTGTCGAGCGAAGCAAATCTTTGCCAGAAATCCACTGACAAGACCCGGCCACCGACAGCTGGCTGCAGATAGAAGCCAATAATTGGCATGATGTCCGCAACGGCGCTGCAATGGGCAATCAGCTCGTCTTCACTGGCATCCCGGAAAGGCGCCGGACTGACAAGTGCAGCGTGATAGCCGAGCGCCAGCGCGGTCTTGGCTTCCGCCATCGCCTGTTCGGTTTTACCGGCCACACCGGCAATCATGGCCAGCGGACGATCCGTCCAGTCGGAGGCGGTTTGCGCGGCCAGTTCCAACACCGGTGCATAAAGACCGGCTTCTCGGATTTCAAACTGTGTGGTGTGCACTCCGACAGCCAGACCGCCGCTGCCAGCGTCGATGTAGTAACGCGACAGCGCGCGTTGGCGTCGACGGTCCAATATCCGATCAGCATCGAGTGCCAGCGGATGGGCTGGAATGGCTGTGCCCTTGGCAATGATATGGCGGATATCGGTTGGAAGATCAGCGATTTTCATAAGATGAGTCCCGGCCCTAATACTTTCCGTCACGCGCTTCAAAATGGGTCGGCTTGTCCAGACTTCTGCCACCGCGCATCAGCCAGTCGGCCTGCCAGTCAATCATATCTTCCAGAGAAACTGCCAGAGGACCAAACATCTTCATTGAGGCGCTGGCATCATTCAGCCAGGCAGTTGGTGCTTCCGTGCCGACAATATTTGCGGGCTTACCAAATCGTTTTGCAAAGGCTTCGACAATGTCGCGCACGGCAATGACATGCGCGCCCGTGACATTGATCGGGCTGGTTGGCGTGGTGGTCTGTGCCAGACTGCGCAGGGCGCGGGCATTGGCTTCTCCCTGCCAGATCAGGGTCACATGGCCCATCGACACATCGATAGGTTCTTCCGCCAGCACCTTTTGCGCCAGATCGTGCAGCACGCCATAACGCACATCAATGGCATAGTTCAGTCGGAACAGCCGCCCGGGCGTGTTGTGAACCACACTCATATGTTCAAACATGCGCTCGCGGGCAACGCAGGACCAGGCGTAATCGCCGGGCGGAGGGTTGGGAGCCACGTCTTCCGTTGGCCCGGACAGGGCATCCACCGGCCAGAATGGATAAACACAACCGGTGGAAAAGGCGATGATGCGGGAACGGGCATAACGTTCTGCGACCAGCGCCGGGCAAAGACCATTCATGGCCCAGGTCAGGTGCTCAGCGCCGGATGAGCCGAATTTGCGGCCTGCCATGAACATCACATTTTCCGCATCCGGCAGGGCCGCAACCGCATCACGATCGAGCAGGTCAGCCGCAATGGTTTCAATGCCATCGCGCCCCAGCGCGTCGCGCAATCCACTTTCAGAAAAGCGTGCAACAGCAATGACGTTTCGATCCGCTGCCATGGCATTGCGGGCAAGCCGTGCAAGGCTGGGACCCATCTTGCCACCGGCACCAAGCACAATCAGATCGCCTGAGGTCTTTGCCAAATCAGCGCAAAGTGCTTCGTCCGGCGCGGCAAGGGCCGCCTCCAGCGCGGCTTCATCCAGGAAAGGTCCGCGTGCCGTATTATCTTGGGTCATCAGGTCCTCCCACGGAGCCAATTTGATAAGTAACCACTCGGTTACAATAGGGGTGTCAAAACCTGTGTGTCAAGTCGTGGACCAATTTCGCTGAAGTCAGGCGCTCAGAAATCCAGTGATGACAGCCACCACATGTTCACGCCTGCGATCAAGTGCATCCGGTGATGCCAGTTCCTGATTGAAAATGACTGATAAGGTGTGGCGGTTTGACATATGAAAGAAGCAGAGCGACGCAATCGTAATATACAATTCGACCGGATCGACATCTTCGCGCAACACGCCATCCGCCTGTCCGCGTTTCAGAACATCCTGAATTTGAGCCACCAGAGGGGAGTGCATCTGCTGAATCTTGGCGGACTTTTTCAAATGCCGCGCCTGATACATGTTCTCAATGTTGAGAAGGGTCAGAAAATCGGGGTGTTCAAAGAAGTGATCGTAACTGAACCGAACCAGCCGCTCGATGGCCTGCATGGGCTCCAGATGATCCAGCTCAAGCGTGCGTTCACCGGTCCGGATCTGCGCATAGGTGGCTTCCAGAACCGCCAGAAACAACTCTTCCTTATTGCCGAAGTAATGGTAGAGCATACGCTTGTTGATGGCGGCGCGCGCCGCAATTTCATTGACGCTTGCGCCGGAAAACCCGTGCGCGACAAACTCATCCGTCGCCGCTTTCAAAATAGCTCTGCGACTGCGCTCCGGATCGCGGGTCGCAGTCTGTTGTTTGCCAGGCTGTTTGCTGACCTGAGAAGGCGTCTGCATGTCTGATTTACCCTTACCGGTCTGTGCGGAACAGATGTTCAGGTCTATAGCCGACAGCGCCGGGAAATCAAAATGCCAGCATCTGCTAAAGTAGAAAAATCAGTTAAACCGCTTGAAGAATGGCCTACGCGGTTCCCGGCAGATGAAAAGCGTACACATGCCACTTTTGGTCGGCACGCTGTGGCGCGTATGCACATTTGAAAACGGGCATTGATAATTGCGCGCATAGAATTTGCGATAGACGTTACGGTTCTTGGTGTTCATCACGACCGTACCTTGTTGATCGACAAAGGCACGCACGCCTGCGCAGGTATAGTCCTGCGTGTTGGGACGCGCTTCTGCGGCACCACCGGACAAGGCCATAATGGTGAAAAATGCACCCAGAAAAGTGAGGAAAGGTGTGATTGGGCGGGTCAAATTCATATGCAGATCTCCTGCTTCATTCCAGTAAGCCCCTAGGCAAAGGTAGCACAAGGTTTGCAGAGGTGCATAAAATTCTTCACGTTGATTCCTCGCTCAATGACGCTTAAGACGGCTGAATGATAACGCGCTTTTCCTGTCATTTCCTGGCGTTTTGTTGCCAGCCCTGTCTTGTTGTTGCCAGTAATGACTGACGCTTGCCCCCTGTCCATTTTTGTAATCACTCTCAACGAAGCCGACCGGTTGGGCGCGACGTTGGAAGCCGCCCGGCAAGTGTCAGATGATATTGTGGTGGTGGATAGCGGGTCGACAGACAGCACAGTTCAGGTTGCGAAAGATCTGGGCGCGCGGGTCATTCACAATGACTGGCAGGGTTTTGGCCCGCAAAAACGGTTTGCGGAAGAGCAATGCCGTCATGACTGGTTGCTCAATCTGGACGCTGATGAAGTTTTAAGCGATCAGGCGATAGCGGAGATTAAGGCGTTGTTCGCCGAGGGCGCACCGCCAAAATCAGGTTATTATCTGAACGTGGTTACAATCTATCCCGGTAAGGCAAAGCCAAGACCCTTTGCAGATTTTTACCGCATCAATCGGCTCTATGACCGAAGCAAAATGCGCTACTCGCAAAGCCGCACTGATGACCGGGTGATCGATGGCGGGCAGGCGCTTGGTCAGATCCACGGCCCTGTCTGGCATTACAGTTTCAGACAGATTTCCGACATTGCTCCAAAAATGGAAAGCTATGCGCGGCAACAGGTCCACGAGAAAGCGTATAAGCGCACGGAAGCCGGATTGAAGGCACGGATGCTGATTGAATATCCGGTCAATCTTATGCGCTATCTGTTTGGACGCAGGCATATCACCGGCGGTGTTCTGGGCATTCGCTATGCCCATGAAATCGCAAAATCCAAGACAAAGCGCCTGAAGATTTTTCTTCGGGCGCTTCAGAATGGAAAAGACCATAGCGGGGCTTAGGATCTGGCCTCAATTGGGAAGCAGATCGGCCAAGACAGGTTTGTAAAATCGGGTAATTGCCATGAATGAATTCACTTTCAACACAGCCAGGAGCATCCGATTTGGGGTCGGCCATCTGGAGTTGTTGGGGGACGTCACCAAATCCCTGACGGATCAAAAGCTGCTTCTGGTCACCGACCCGGGCATGATGGCCACCGGAATTGTGGACCGCGCCGAAAATGTTCTCAGGCAAAGCGGGCTGGACATTGTGCTGTTCAATGAAGTCGAGGCTGACCCGCCGGAAGCCAAAATCCTGCAGGCGGTGGACCTTGCCGTCAGCGCGCAAATTGGATGCGTTATTGGCCTTGGGGGCGGCTCTTCCCTGGATGTTGCCAAGCTCGTTGCCCTGCTGGCGGTTGGCAAGGAAAAGCTGAGCGATATTTATGGGGTCGGCAACGCCAGAGGCCCGCGATTGCCTCTAATTCTTGTACCCACGACGTCCGGTACAGGATCTGAAGTCACACCGATTTCAATTGTAACCACAGGAACAAATGAAAAGATGGGCGTGGTTTCGCCCATTATCTTGCCAGATATTGCAGTTCTTGATCCCGCTCTGACAGTCGGACTCCCGCCACATATCACAGCCGCGACCGGGATTGATGCAATGGTTCATGCAATTGAGGCATACACATCGGTCAATCCCAACAACAACCCTGTTTCACGAACTTTGGCCGAGAAGGCTTTGACCTTGATGGGCGCTTCATTGCTCACGGCCGTGCAAGATGGGCAGAACCTGAAAGCAAGGTCTGACATGTTGCTGGGCGCGATGCTGGCAGGGCAGGCCTTTGCCAACGCTCCTGTTGCAGCGGTGCATGCACTTGCCTATCCGCTGGGCGGGCGTTTCCACATACCGCATGGATTATCGAACTCTTTGGTTCTGCCGCACGTATTACGCTTCAACGCCGAATTGAAGCCTGAGCCCTATGCAGAACTTGCCCCGTTTGCGTTTTCTGAATTGGCAGAAGTCGAACCGCAGAATCGCGCCACGGCCTTCATCGACAAACTGATCGAATTGTCTTCTGATTGCGGGCTTCAACAAAATCTCCGGCAGATGGGAATTCCGCAGGAAGTTTTGCCCGAACTTGCAGATGACGCCATGAACCAGTCACGTTTGCTGGTCAACAATCCGCGCACGTTAACGCGCGAGGATGCCCTGGCGATTTATCGCAGCGCCTTCTAGAGTGTTTCTGCAGAAGCAGGAGCGCTCTAGCTGGATATATTAAATGGCAGGGAGACCCTAGCTGCTGGCGCAGCCACGCGAACCTTTGATCGGCTTGCCGTCCAACGCAGTCACCTTGACCTGAGCAACGCCGGACCGGACCATGCCGATTTTCCGGGCAGCGCCCTTGGACACGTCGATCACACGACCTTTGATGAAGGGGCCTCGGTCATTGATCCGCACAACAACGGATTTTCCGTTTTTCACATTGGTCACCTGCACACGCGTGCCGAAAGGCAAATAGCGATGGGCTGCGGTCAACAGGTTCGGGTTCATCATCTCACCACTGGCGGTGCGGCTGTACAGCGCATACCAGGAGGCTTTTCCGCATTGTGTCGGAGAGGCAGCTTCGGCCGGAGTGGTGTTGAGGCCAAGCATGGCCAGCATCATCAGCCCGTAGGCTGCGAAAACGAGTTTAATCATGAGTCTTCTTTGTCTTACTTTTGAAAATTATGTGGTCTCGTGCACAATCAAACGTCGGAATAGGCTCGCCTATTCCGGCACGTACCCTGTGAGGAGTGTCTTATGCTGCAGTGCGGCACAAATATGGCAAAAGCGTCTAAATGTCCAGATTCGCGACATTCAGGGCATTTTCCTGGATGAAAAAGCGCCTTGGCTCCACATCATCGCCCATCAGCTTGCTGAAAATATCATCAGCATCATAGGCTTCGCCAATTCTGACCTGCAGCAATGTGCGGGCATCCGGATCCAGTGTGGTTTCCCAAAGCTGATCGGCATTCATTTCGCCAAGACCCTTGTAGCGCTGAAGGGAAATGCCTTTGCGGCCCACCAGTAGCACAGCTTCCAGAAGGCCGGATGGTCCATATACGAAGGTTTCAAGTTCTTTGCGCCTCAGCACGCCGACACCGTCAAAAGCATCGGCAAAGCGGGCGGCCAATGTGTGCAGACGCCGCGCATCGGCACTGTCAAACAGGCCTGCATCCAGCATCAGGGCTTCCCGAACGCCGCGCACTTCGCGGGACAGGACAAGTGTTCCATCGCTGCGCAATTCGCTGTTCCAGCCGCGCTCGGTTTCTTCCGACAATTCATCAAGACGTACCACGAGTTGATCAATCTGCGCGCTCGCATCGCCTTCTTCGACCAGTCCCGGTTCAAGCAGGCCAACCAGCGCAGCCTGTTCCACCAGCCGACGATCATAGCGGCTGTGGAACCCGGCAAGGGTTTTGGCAAAGGCGCGCACGTCACTGAGCAGGCCGTTCAAATCGCCGCCAGAGCGTACTTCGCCGCTCTGCAGGGTCAGGGTGGTATCATCAATACCCGACAGGATCAGGTAATCCTGCAGAGCCTCTTCATCTTTCAGATAGCTTTCCGACGATCCGCGCTTCACCTTGTAGAGTGGCGGCTGCGCAATATACAGATGACCACGCTCAATCAGTTCCGGCATCTGCCGGAAGAAGAAGGTCAGTAGCAGTGTGCGAATATGCGCACCATCCACATCCGCATCAGTCATGATGATGATTTTGTGATAGCGCAGCTTTTCCGGGTTGAATTCTTCCTTGCCGATGCCCGTTCCAAGAGCGGTAATCAGCGTTCCGATTTCATTGGATCCCAACATGCGGTCAAAGCGCGCGCGCTCCACATTCAGAATTTTACCACGCAGGGGCAAAATGGCCTGATTGGCGCGACTGCGGCCCTGTTTGGCCGAACCGCCAGCAGAATCACCCTCCACCAGGAAGATTTCAGATTTGGCCGGATCGCGTTCCTGACAATCAGCCAGTTTGCCGGGCAGGGACGCAATGTCGAGTGCACCCTTGCGGCGCGTCAACTCGCGCGCCTTGCGGGCAGCCTCTCGTGCCGCCGCGGCTTCCACAACTTTGCCGACCAGAATTTTGGCTTCATTGGGATGCTCTTCCAGCCAGGTCTGCAGCGATTGGTTGACCGCGCTTTCCACAACAGGCCGCACTTCCGAAGACACAAGCTTTTCCTTCGTCTGTGAGGAGAATTTCGGATCAGGAACCTTGACGGACAGGACACAGGTCAACCCTTCGCGGCTGTCCTCCCCGGTCACACTGACCTTTTCCTTTTTGGTGATGCCGGATCGGTCGGCATAACCCACCATTTGCCGGGTCAGCGCTCCGCGGAAACCGGCCAGATGTGTTCCGCCATCGCGCTGTGGAATATTGTTGGTAAAGCACAGCACATTCTCATGGTAGCTGTCGTTCCACCACATGGCGACTTCAACGGTAATACCGTCTTTTTCGGTCAGCAGGGAAATCGGTTTGTCGATGAGCGGATGCTTGGCGCGATCGAGATAAGTCACGAAGGCTTCAAGGCCACCTTCATATTGCATTTCTTCAATGCGATCCTCTGTGCCGCGCTTGTCAGTCAGAATGATGTAGACGCCGGAGTTGAGGAAAGCGAGTTCACGCAACCGGTGTTCAAGAGTTGAAAACACGAATTCGGTCTGTGTGAAAGTATCAGTACTTGGCAGGAAGGTGACTTCCGTTCCCGTACGATCACCTGCTTCGCCAATCACTTCCAGGGGACCGTTCGAAACCCCGTGCGAAAAGCTCATTTCATGGACCTTGCCAGCGCGCCAGATTTTCAGTGTCAGCAGCGAAGACAGGGCATTCACAACCGAGACACCCACCCCGTGCAGACCACCGGAAACCTTGTAGGAATTCTGATCAAACTTTCCGCCAGCATGAAGTTGGGTCATGATGACTTCAGCCGCTGATATACCCTCTTCGGAGTGAATATCGGTCGGAATGCCACGACCATTGTCTTCAACAGTGACCGACCCATCTGCATTTATTGTGACTTTGACAAAATCCGCATGGCCGGCCAGCGCTTCATCAATGGCGTTATCGACCACCTCATAGACCATGTGGTGCAGACCGGTGCCGTCATCGGTGTCGCCGATATACATTCCGGGCCGCTTGCGTACCGCATCAAGGCCACGCAGAACCTTGATGGAATCCGCACCATATTCGGTGTTTTCCGGTTCATTGGTGGATTCAGTAGCAGCGTCAACAATCGGCTCGGAATCGGCCATAACGAATCACTTTCAGGTCTGTCAAAAAGGCTTGAACCCTTATATGGGGTTTCTGGTCATTTTCAACCACCCAAACAAGGCGGTGTAGGGGCGAAAACCGCAGAATTCAGCCAAAGCATGACGAAATCAGGCTTTGGCCGCGATGCCCACAGCAGCCCCGGCCAGAAATGTCGCTGCAACCCGGTTCATGCGCTTCAGCGTTGAGGGTTTGTTGAACAGGGATCGTGCCTTGGCCGCCAGCGCCACGTAACAGGTTATCACCCCGCTCACCACCACAAACACCACCAGTGCCAACTGGCCGTAACTCACCAATGTCACCTTGGTGATGTCCAGCAATGTGGGCACGAGCGCAAGATAGAAAGTTATGGTTTTCGGGTTGCTTATTGTGACAGCCAGACCAGCCAGAAAGCTGGACACCACAGAATTGGATTTGGCTTCTGTCACCTGCGACAGGGCGCGTGTCTCCGCATGCCAGAACTTCCAGGCAAGATAGGCCAGATACGCAATGCCGGCCCATTTGACGACGATGAAGAAAGCGCCCAGGCCCTGCGCAATGAATGCCAGCCCAAACACGGCCAGCGTGAGATAGCTCAAATCTCCGGCAACCAGACCCAGCACCATAGGCAAAGTTGGCCAGAAACCTGTTGCCAGCGACCGGCCCACCAATGCGGCAATGCCGGGCCCTGGAATGGCGGCGGCAATGGCCAGCGGAACAGCAAAGGTCGAAAGGGTAACAATGTCCATTTGGTTTCCAGCCTATCTGCATGTCAAAATGCTCCATGCGCAGTCATCAATGTCAGATCAACGGAAACCGATCAAGGCCACCGTTTACCCCAACATATTATGCGACCGGCGACACGGAGCCCTGATCAACGCGAAAGTGCTGAGCGCGCTCTCCCAATGCTTCAAACAGGATCGGATCAGTGCCCGTCATCCACGCCTGTCCGCCCAGTGTCAGCAAGGCTTCAAACAGGGCAGCGCGACGTCCCGGATCAAGATGCGCTGCAATTTCATCCAGCAGCAGAACAGGGCTGCGTCCGTCAATCTCGCTGACCAGCTTTGCATGTGCCAGCACCAGCCCGATCAGAAGGGCCTTCTGCTCACCGGTTGAGGCCAGTGCCGCAGGCATATCCTTCTCGCGATGGCGCACCAGCAGGTCGCTGCGTTGCGGCCCGTCCAGCGTGCGTCCGGCAGCGGCATCCCGTCGGCGGTTGTTCCGCAACAGCCCACGGAAACGTTCCTCCACCTCAAGTGCGGGTCCGTTCTGCTGTGCCAGAAGATCTTCGAAAGGCCCGGCCAGGGTCAGCATTGCGCTTGGGAATGCATTTGACGGACGTTGGTCGGCTGCCAGTCTTGCATCCAGCTGTTCCACCAATTGCTGACGCGCAAAGCCAATGGCGACGCCCAACTCTGCTATCTGGCTTTCAAGACCGTCCAGCCAGGCTGCGTCGGGCTGTGGCGCATCCAGCAACCGGTTGCGGCCGGTGAGGGCTTTTTCGTAGGCGCTGACGCGCCGTCCATGACCGGGATCTCCTGCCAGCACCAGCCTGTCCAGAAACCGTCGCCGATCCCCTGCCGGACCGGTGAACAGCCCATCCATGGCAGGCGTTAGCCAGAGAACCCGCAAATACTCCAGCAGCGCATCTGAACTGGTGGCATTGGCCTGATTGATACGCAGTCTTTTGCTGCGCTCGGTGCCACTGGGCGTGGTCTGCAGTCCAATACCAATACGGGTGATCTCGTCGCCTTCGGTAATGTCGGTTGAGACAGTCCATTGCCCGTCGCCGGTCACGCGGGCGACCTGGTCCTGCGCCGCGCGGCGCAGGCCCCGCCCTGGCGAGAGAAAGGACACAGCTTCCAGAAGATTGGTTTTTCCCGCGCCATTGGCACCGGTCAAAACCACTGGACGCGCATCGAGCGTCAGGGAGAGCTGGGTATAATTGCGAAACCCCGTCAGCGACAGACGGCTGATATAGGGCGCTTCTGCCAAGTGTGCCTAGACCCGCATTGGCATCAGAACGAACAGGGTCGTCGGGTCTGCCTCATCGCAAACCAGTGTCGGCATGCCCGGATCTGAAAATTTGAAGAGAGCCGCTTCGCTTTGCAGCTGACCGGCAATATCCAGCAGATATTTGGCATTGAAGCCGATATCCAGACCTTCAGCCCCATATTGCACGGCAAGCTCTTCAGTCGCCGTTCCGGAATCCGGATTGGTCACGCTCAGAACCAGTTGATCTTCGCTCAGCGATAATTTGACAGCCCGTCCGCGCTCGCTGGAAATGGTTGAAACGCGATCAACGGCCTTTTCGAAGGTGGCACGGTCCAGACGCAATTCGCGGTCATTGTTGCGCGGTATAACGCGCTCATAATCCGGGAATGTTCCATCAATCAGTTTGCTGGTCAGAACGACAGTGCCCAGTGAAATCCGTATTTTGCTTTCGGACAGTTCAACTTGAACCCGCTCTTCCGAGCCATCCAGCAATTTCTGAATCTCTCCAACGGCTTTGCGCGGTACAATAATGCCGGGCATATTTTCGCAGCCGCTTGGTGCTGGAATGTCGGCCAGTGCCAGCCTGTGCCCGTCAGTGGCGACAGCGCGCAGCACCAATTCGCCAGCCTGATCTTCTGCATGAAGATAAATACCGTTCAGATAATAGCGTGTTTCTTCGGTCGAGATGGCAAACTGGGTGCGATCAATGAGCTTTTTCAGCTCTTTTGCATCCAGTGAAAATGTGTGGCTGAAGTCGCCTGCCGTGATGTCCGGGAACTCGCTGTCTGGCAGCATCTGCAGTGTGAAGCGGGATTTCCCGGCGCTGAGCGCCATGGTGCCGTCAGAGCCTGACGTATCGAGGCTGACCTCTACGCCGTCAGGCAGTTTACGAATAATATCATGCAGAATATGTGCAGGAACTGTGGTTGCGCCGGTCTGTTCCACCATTGCAGGTACATGTTCCACAACTTCCAGATCCAGATCGGTGGCCTTCAGCTCAACATTGCCCTCAGCACTTTTGATCAGCACATTGGACAGGATAGGGATGGTGTTACGCCGTTCGACCACCCGATGCACATGACCAAGTGATTTCAGCAGATGGGAGCGTTCCAGAGTGGCTTTCATGGAGATAACCGATTTTCAAGACTTAAACACAAGATACGAAGCGATAAACAGAATGCAATAGAGACACGAAAGACCTCCGCTTGGAACGGAGGCCTTTGATTTGTTTAAATTTGGCGTGCCTAAGCCAAAAGTGCAAGGGGTATTCGGTCTTCTAACCAATCTTGTGGCCCAACCGACCCTAAATGGCGCTTGAACAGGCCCTATTCTTCAACAAGCCGACGCAGCAATTCAATTTCCTGGCTCAGCTTCTTATCAGTCTGCAACAGGCCTTCAATCTTGCGGACCGCATGCAGAACTGTGGTGTGATCGCGATTTCCGAACCGCCGGCCAATTTCCGGCAGTGACCTGGGCGTCACATTCTTGGCAATGTACATGGCAATCTGGCGCGGCAGGACGATTGTTCTTGTGCGGCGGGCCGACAGCATATCGGTCCGTGACACATTGTAGTGCTGGGAGACGATTTTCTGAATGTCCTCAATGCGTACTTTCCGGGGTTCGCGTGAACCCAGCAAATCCGCCAGGGCCTTTTCGGCAATCGCAATGGTCACCGGCTCCCGGCTTGTCTGTGCATGACAGATCAGCCGGTTGAGCGCACCATCCAGATCACGTCCATTGGTGGTGATCAGATTGGCCACATAATCCAGCACCGTGTCGCTGATCTCCATGCTTGGATGATTGAGGGAAACAGTCTGGCAACGACGTGTCAGAATATCCCGGCGCAACTGGGTATCAGGCGTATCAATCTGAACGGCAGCGCCGCCCTGAAGCCGTGAACGCACCCGTTCTTCCAGGGCATCCAGCTCCGATGCCGGACGGTCAGCGGCAACGACAACCTGTTTGCCGCCATCAATCAGTGCGTTCAGCATATGGCAGAATTCCTGCTGAATCGCCTTTCCGGTCAAAAACTGCATGTCGTCAATCAGCAGCAGATCAATCGCCCGCAATTGTTCCTTGAACTGCAGGGCCCGCTCACTGCGCAAGGCCTGAACGAAGTTGGACATGAACCGCTCTGCAGTCAGATAGACCACCTGCCGCGTTCCGGTGCTGGCAGCCTGATTGGCGATAGCCTGCAACAGATGTGTCTTGCCAAGGCCAACACTGCCGTGAAGATAGAGCGGATTATAAAGGACCGGCGCACCGGGCAGCGCCATGGCAACGGCGCGGGCTGCTTCAAACGCTACCTTGTTGGCGGCTCCTGCACAAAAATTGTCAAACACATAACGCCGATCAAGGGCACTGCTGAGTGACTGGACCAGTGAGAGAGAATTGCCGGTAACGGCCATTCCGCCCTGGTTGCCAAATCCTGCTTGCGCACTTGATGCGACACCAGACGGCTTTGCCGATTTATAGGTCCGCGCTCCAGTTTCGAACCGTGTACCCCGCTGGTCGCCCACATGTGACGGGCTGACACGCATATCTGCCAGACGACGAGCTGCAGCGGATTTTCCGCCCTGCGGATTATGCTGATCACCAGCGGTGAGGCCGGCTCCCTGAGCCTGAACATGCAATGCGCTGCGAACGCGCACATCAAGCTTGTAAACTGTTCCGATCTCATCCTTCCAGAAGCCGATCAGCGTTTCCTTGAAATGTGACATGATCCAGTTGCGCAGAAAACGTGTTGCGGCCGACAGAGTAACAACACCGCCGGAAATGTCTTCCAGCTCAACGCGCAAAAACCACGATGTAAAGACATCTTCACCAAGCTCGGCACGCAGGCGAACCAATACACGCTGCCAGATTTCCTGTAGATCTTCGTCTGTATCGTCACAGTCAGTCTGATCGGTCATATTGGGGTGTGCCTGTTTGGCTGCGGTGTTGGTAAGTGTCTTCGAATTGGAAGAGCACGATGAGTGTACGGCGTTGTGAGACGCCTCTTCCCCCGCGTCTAAAGACGCCAGTTTTGTTGGGCCATTATATGGCCTTTCGTCTGTTTTGATCTGCAGACTCATCTGCTGCCCTTCGGCATCGCCCGTGCCATTCATATCGCCCCCAATACCCCCAAATTCGCCCAAAAGTTCTTCTGCGCCGTCATGCGTGTGTCGCTCATCTTCGCCCATTATTCGGTCTGCTTTTCTCTCAGTTCATTTCGTCTTTCGGGCAGTCGTCTTTAATTATCCCGCTGTCAGTCAAATCGCCCTCACCTAACCTTGGCGCCATGGCAAGCCATCCACCTTCCAGCCATTGACGGTGCCGCGATGTCCATCAGAGTCTGGATCCCCTTCAAATCCGTTTTGGATGTTGAAGCATTTTGGAAAGCCAGCCTGTGTCATGGCCATCGCAGCCGATCGGCTGCGGGCGCCAGACCGGCACAGAAAATAGACCTCCGGTGCGTCTGCCGGAGCTTCTGCGTTGCTGCGAGCCAGAATTTCTTCGCTCACCTTGGCAACAAACCCTGGGTTCCGCTGCATGTCCGGATAGGCCTGCCATTCACACACCACCAGTTGCTCGGGAGACAAAGCGGGAAGTCCCACAAAGTTCCATTCTGCAATCGTGCGCACGTCGACAATGACCGCCTGGCCGGACAGAGCAGCATAGGCATAGGGTGCCGCTACATCACCGGCATAGCCCATGAGATTGACAGCGTCCTGAATGGCGCTTTCGGAAAGTCGATCTGTCGAATTGCTGGCCTGAGAACTGAGATTAGGGGTATCGGCGAGAGGCGTTGATGGGGTGTTGGTCTTAGTGTCAGTCATTTCAATCCACATCTCTGCTGCACCGTCATTGGCGCATTTTTCCTGCGTGCTCCGACAAGCACTTTCACCAACTATCACCCGACGGTTTTCCTGAGCCAGGATAACATCCTGCGTCAGCACGCCAGATAATCAACACGAAAGGGTCAAACAGGCCTTCCGAAACAGTACCCCTCAAGCACAATTAAAGTTAAGGCCTGGTCAATACTCAAATCGGTTAGTTTATCTGCCGCAGGCAAAAAAATACCGTTTACGCAAAGCCCAATAATTGGGATTGGCGCAGTGTGAATACTCAATCAGGAACTTATTTTACTTGGAAACACTCTGAACAAGAGTGTCTGTACCGCTGTTGATAACCAGAAGATACACATTGATTTTTGCCTCTGCAAGCCGAGTCAGGCAAGATTCTTTTGGCTTTTTTTACCCTCTTGCGGGATTCAGATGGGCCAACTGCGATCCTCAATTTGTTAAGGCTTTGCGACTCAATGTTTTTTATGTCAAGCGCCTCTTCCGAGCTGCTTGCGAGGATCTCTCCAAAAATATTTTTTGCCCGGATAGTTGACAAAAACAGAATCGCCAAATCGCCGGATCTTCCGGTTAAATCAGACTGGGGGTCATCTGTAACATATTGAAATATATGTTAAAAAAAGGATAGCTTGATAGCCGAATAAGATTCTTCGTGAGTCTTCAATGACTTAGTTCAAGCTGCTTGGATGCGGGTTTGAAAGGTGTTTTACATTCGCAAAACCGGAAACGAAAAATGGCCCGCCTTGGAGCGAGCCATTTCCGTAATTGTATCAGTATGTTCAACTTAAGATACCGATTTTGTAACCAGACAAAAGTCAAAAAATTATTTAGCCGGCATGCATCAGCGATGGCTGAACTGCATTCCAAACCCGTTCGGCAAGGAAGCTTAAGCGCTGAGTGCTTTTACTCTGGCTGCCAGACGGGATACTTTCCGCGATGCGGTGTTTTTCGGCAGTACGCCTTTACCCGCAGCACGCATCAATTCAGGTTGAACATCCTTAAGCGCGGCTGCAGCGTCAGTCTTGACGCCGGAAGCAATGGCTTCCTCGACTCTGCGCAGGTAAGTACGGATACGGCTGCGGCGCGCTTTGTTGACTTCAGTGCGTGCAAGAATCTTACGCGCGGACTTTTTGGCTGAAGGTGTATTAGCCATGGGCTTGAGCCCCTCTATTTGCATAGGGCAACTCAGACTAGCCATTCCGGCAGTCATTCATCGCCTGGTGATTAAAACGAAAAGGGCGGCAATCACTATTGCCACCATATGGCGCGCCTTATAGGGGTAAAGCGGTTCATCCGTCAATGGTGGAATCCCCTGAACGGGCCAGTTTTTGCATCATATCAGCAAGGTGTCGATGCTGCGCGTCAGCCGATGCAGGTCTTCTGGGCGCGAAAGCCTGTGATCACCACCCGGTATCATTGATAAAACCACATCATCCAACGGCAACTGGCTGGCCAGTTTCAAGGCATGGGCCGGTGGGACATCGGTATCGAGACCGCCTTGCAGAATATGAACAGGGCATCCCATCTCTATAACATCCGTCCCAAACAGATGTTGCTGTCCATCCTCGATCAGATCGCGGGTCAGAATGTAAGGTTCATCTGAATAATCGCTGGGTTTTTCTATCTGCCCATCTTCCATAAGCCTGGCCTTGACCGCATCCGACATCTTGTCCCACATCAGATCGGCCGTCATATCCACAGCCGGGGCAATCAATACGATACCCTGAACAGACAAATCATCGCCCTTCTGCAGCCTTTTTGCCAGCAACAGCGCAAGCCAGCCCCCCATGGAAGAGCCGATCAAAATGCGCTTTTCACCGGTTTTGGCTGTGGCTTTGACAATGGCTTCCGCCTCCGCCAGCCAGCGCGAAATCGTTCCATCCAGAAAGCGGCCCTCTGACTGGCCGTGGCCGGAATAGTCAAACCGCGTAAAGCTGAGACCGTTCTCTCTGGCATAGTCATCAATGGCAAGAGCCTTGGAGCCATCCATGTCGGATTTGAAGCCGCCCAGCCACAAAAGGCCGGGTTGTGCGCTACCGGCTGCTGGCCTGTGACGATAAGCAATTTTCCGTCGCTCCGGGCCACTGCCAATTTCATGATACTCAGGCGGCGGCAGATCATTGGGCAAGTCAGTCATAGGGGGCATATCGGGCTCTCACACTGGCTGGTCTTTCAACTCGTTTGATGCCATAGCGGGACGTTCAGAACAAGAATGCAAACATACTCATGCGCCGCCATCAATTTCGCTCCTGAATATCAGGCCCAATTAGAAATTATGACCAATCAGAACTTATGACAAGAATGACTGATCTTACCGGCAAGACCATCTTGCAGATTATTCCGCGTCTGGAAGCAGGCGGGGCAGAACGCACCACTGTAGATATTGCACAGGCCATCACCGACGCTGGTGGCAGAGCCATTGTGGTGGCGGAACATGGCGGCATGGTGCCGGAACTTGAAGCGGTAGGCGGCGAGTATATCGCCATGAAAGCGGCCAGTAAAAATCCGTTCCAGATGCTGAAAACCGCAGTCGGGCTTCGAACGCTGATCTTGCAAAACAATGTCGATGTCATTCACGCCCGCTCACGGGCGCCAGCATGGCCGGCGCTGTGGGCTGCCCGCTGGACCAGACGCCCTTACGTCACCACCTATCATGGCAATTATAGCCAGAACAACAAGCTGAAGGCGTTTTACAATTCGGCCATGACCCGCAGCGACGTCATCATCGCCAATTCGGGCATGACGGCTGCCCTCGTTGCAGAACGCGCACCAGCAGCAAAAAAGCGTATCAACAAGATTTATCGCGGCACTGATATTAAGGCATTTGCCCCCGATGCAGTCTCACTGGAACGCCGTGAAGCGCTGCGGCGGAGATGGGGTCTGGAACCGGCGGACGTCAAACGTCCAATGATCCTCAATGTTGCCAGACTGACCGGTTGGAAAGGCCAGGAAGTGTTGATCGACGCCATGGCTCTGGTGCTGAAAACCGGTGTACCAGATCAACATCAACCCTTGTTGATCCTGGCAGGTGGCAGTCAGGGTGATGCCGCTTACGAAACACGACTGCGCCAAACCATCGAAACGCGTGGATTGAGCGATCATATCCGTCTGGTCGGCCATTGTGATGATGTGCCGGCAGCGCTTTGTCTGGCCACATGCATGGTCGTCGCCTCTACGCGACAGGAGGCCTTTGGCCGCGCCGCTGTCGAGGCAGGCGCTGCCGAGATTCCCATCATCGCAACGGACCATGGCGGCGCAAAGGAAACAATTCTGGTGCCGCCTGATGTGAGTGAAGCTGAGCGCACTGGCTGGCGCGTTCCACCGGGCGATGCAGATGCATTGGCGCAGGCCATGCAGCTCGTTCTGACCATGAAGCCAGAAGCGCGTGCCATCATTGGCGCCCAGGCAAGAGACTTTGTGTCCAGACACTTTTCGTTGCAGGCGATGTGTGCGCAGACATTAGAGGTTTATAGTGCTCTTTTAAGCGCCAAAAAGCGAAATTGATTCCCGCGGCGACCCAAAGATTGCAGAATCTTAATGTTTTCTGCCCTCAAAACAGCAGAGTTCTTGACTTTTTCGTCGCGGCACAGGATTTTATGCACGCGTGGGCGGAGGACTGCCGACAAATTGTCGGAAACTTTGTTCAGGATGATGAAATTGCATTCAGTATGTTACACAACACTGGACAAATGACTCGCCAACACCAATCTAGCGCATATCGTTAATAATCAGGAGTAAACCACCATTCGCCGTCCCCATAGAGCCGCTCCGGCAGTGAAAGAAGGCCCTCGTGCCAATAAGGAAATTACGTCAGCCGATGTCCAGCTGATTGATGATCAGGGTGAAAACCACGGTATCGTGCCGACCGCACGAGCCATGGAAATGGCCGCTGAAGCAGGGTTGGACCTTGTAGAAATCGCGGCAAATTCCAAACCCCCTGTCTGTAAAATTTTGGACCATGGTAAATTTAAGTACCAGGCCCAGAAAAAGGCTGCGGAAGCCCGCAAAAAGCAGAAAACCGTCGACGTCAAAGAAATCAAGATGCGACCCAATATCGACATCCATGATTATGAGGTGAAGATGCGGTCAGTGAACCGATTCTTTGAAGAGGGCGACAAGGTCAAGGTTACTATGCGTTTTCGTGGCCGTGAAATGGCCCACCAGGAACTGGGCATGCAGGTTTTGATGCGCGTCAAGGAAGCCACCAAGGAAATAGCCAAGGTGGAGATGCCGCCTAAGCTGGAAGGCCGCCAGATGACAATGGTTTTGGCACCGGTCTGATCAGGCTTTATTGCAGTTTGGCATGACTGAAATTTGAAATGACAGCAAACCCGGATCATCCAGATCCGGGTTTTTGTTTGAGCAAGACCTGATCTTGCTGCCGCTCAACTTGGCTTGCCCTCAGGCTGGCTTGCTCAGTGTCCGGCTGACTGCATCTTTCCAGCCCGCATATTTTTGCGCGCGTGTGTCTTCATCCATATCAGGGGTAAAGGTCCGGTCCAGGCGCCAGCGCGCTGCGAAGGCTTCCTGATCGCCCCACACACCAACCTGATGGCCTGCCAGCCAGGCGGCTCCCAATGCTGTGGTTTCCAATATGGTCGGACGATCGACCGGGGCATCCAGAATATTGGCGAGAAACTGCATGGTCCAGTCACTGGCCACCATACCACCATCAACCCGCAACACCGTATCTGCATCCGCCGCCCAGTCCTTTTGCATGGCTTCCAGCAGATCACGGGTCTGATAACACACTGCTTCCAGCGCAGCGCGGGCCAGCTCATTGGGGCCTGATCCACGTGTCAGGCCAAAAATGGCACCGCGTGCCTCCGCATCCCAATAGGGCGCGCCGAGGCCGACAAAGGCCGGCACCAGATAGACATCCTGATGCGGATCAGCCGCCTCCGCCATGGCACCGCTCTGACTGGCATCGTCCAGCATTTTCATGCCATCACGCAACCACTGAACAGCTGCGCCCGCGATGAAGATAGAACCCTCCAACGCGTAGGTGACCTTGCCATTCAGCCGATAGGCAATCGTCGTCAGCAACCTGTTATTGGACGGAACCGGCTTATCGCCTGTATTCAAAAGGGCAAAGCAGCCTGTGCCATAGGTGGATTTGAACATGCCGGGATTGAAACAGGCCTGACCGATGGTCGCAGCCTGCTGATCGCCCGCCACGCCGGCAATGGGAATTTCAGCCCCGAAAATATTGGCTTCTGCAGTGCCAAAATCACTGGCACAATCCAGTACCTGCGGCAGCAAGGCGCGGGGAATCTTGAGAATGTCCAGCAATTCATCATCCCAATCCTGGGTGTGAATGTTGAAAATCATGGTCCGGGCAGCATTGGTAGCATCTGTGACATGGGATTTGCCGCCGGTCAGACGCCAGATCAGAAAACTGTCGATGGTGCCAAAAGCCAACTCACCGGCTTCCGCGCGGGCACGGGCACCCTCTACGTGATCCAGCATCCAGGCCAGCTTCGTTGCCGAAAAATAGGGGTCCAGCAGCAAGCCCGTTTTTTTCGTAAACAGCGGCTCATGACCTTCCAATTTCAGCTTTGCGCAAAACTCTGCTGTGCGCCGGTCCTGCCAGACAATGGCCTTGTGGATGGCCGTACCGCTGATCCTGTCCCACACGACAATGGTCTCGCGCTGATTGGTTATGCCGATAGCGGAAATAGCGTCTGCACCCAGTCCGCTATCGGCAAGGGCGGCTTGACCCGTTGCCACGACACTGTCCCAAATCTCCTCCACATCATGTTCAACCCAGCCGGATTTCGGGAAAAACTGCGTGAATTCCTGCTGACCGGAACCGATGGATGCCAGTGACGCGTCAAAGATGATGGAGCGGCTCGATGTCGTGCCCTGGTCAATTGCGAGAATATTGCCTGTCATGATGTCCCAATTCGAAAATTTGCCTAAAACCAAACGGCCATTCAAAGCCGCCTTTTACCAGAGCATATGTCTTCGTAAAGCTCGGGCGTGAGCTTCACATAGGATTGTGATCCCTCGTCAATGATAAACAGCGGATCTGAAAGCCCATCAGGATCAAAACCCTGTTTCACCAGTTCAATCTTGCGCTGCTTGAACGTGCCGGTGACTTCAATGTGGTTTTGCAGGCGCAGGAACACCGGGCGCGCGTAGTCGGGCAGTGCCTTGTGCACATGGGCGTAGAAGGCGGCCGGGTCGAAATCATCCTCCACCACAAGAGCCACCATGCCAGCGCGGCCCTCCATCCCGGGCACCCCAACGCCATAGACATTGGCTTCATGGACGCCGGCAAAATTGGTCAGGTTTTCCGACACTTCTGACGTGGCAACATTTTCACCCTTCCAGCGGAATGTATCCCCAATGCGGTCAATGAAATAAAAGTACCCCAACGCATCCCGGCGCATCAGATCGCCGGACCTGAACCAGCGGTCGCCAGCTTCAAAAACAGACTCCAGAACCTTTTGCTGACTTTCCTGGCTGTTGCTGTAGCCTTCGAAGCGTTGGCTCGGTCGTTTCGGATCGTTGAGAATCTGCGATATGACCTCGCCGATTTCGCCAGGATCGCAAATTTCACAAAATCCCTGTGCATTGCGTTTTGGCGTTTCGGTTTCGTGGTCAAACCGCACGACTTCCGTGACAAATTTATGCTCGGCCCATTTTGGAATACGGCCAATAGCACCGACCTTGGCATCGAAATTGAAGAAAACCGCATTGCTTTCTGTCGCAGCATACCACTCAAGAATCCGGGGAATCTGAAAGCGGCTTTGAAACGCCTCCCAGATATCGGGCCGCAGACCGTTGCCGTTGCACATACGGATCTTGTGGGCGCGTTCCTTGGCATGGGGCGGGGAATTGAGAAGGTACCGGCACAACTCACCAATATATTGAAACATGGTGCAGTCATTATCGACCACATCGTCCCAGAAAGTGCTGGCCGAAAAGCGCTCGGCAATAAACACCGAACCGCCACGCGTCAGAACCGATCCTGTGGCAATCAGCCCGCCTGCCGAGTGATACATTGGCATGCAATTATACATGCGATCCTGATCACTGGCACCTGTGGCCGCAGAAAAGCCATGCATGATGGCCTGAACGCGATAATGATTGATATTGGCCGCTTTCGGCAGACCGGTGGTGCCACTGGTATAGATGTAGAGGCATTTATCATCGGTCGTGACCGCGGGGCGGTCTTCAAGGGGCAACGGCCCGGCATTGGCTGCATCCACCAATGGTTTCAGGGGCTTGAAAGCTTTGGTGCTGTTTTCTGCAGCATTGTCATAGACCCAGAGTTCCGGTCCATCCTGGGCGTGCCCGTAAACAAAATACTGCTTGGCATCTGTAAACTGCCCGGCCAGGGCCGCATCAACGATGATATGCTTTGGCGTGACAATGTTCACGCAATGGGCCAGAGAGGCTCCCCGCAAATTGGTGTTCAACAGAGCGGTAACACCGCCCGCCCGTGCAATTCCAGTCCAAACCGCCAGAAATTCCGGGCAGTTGGGCATCAGCAGTCCGACAACATCGCCTTTTTGCAGATTCTGTGATTTTGCCCAATGCGCATATTGGTTTGCGCGGCCCATAAACGCATTATAGCTCAGCTGTTGATTGTGGCTGAGCAACGCGGGTCGGTCGCCGTACCTGTCAGCCAGTTCTTCAAGCACATCCGGCCACAGGCGTGTCTTTTTCTCAACAACCGGTTTCAGCCGCCGCAATGTGCGGATTGCACCGGAGAGATAGGCGTATTCACTGCGTATCCGAGGAAAAAAAGCCACGCAGCCTCCCTTGTTATGACCCCCAGCCGGTAGGTCTCGATTAATAGGTGTTGACCACCTTTGCTACTCAATATTTTGTGTTCTGATCGAACGATACCGTGCAGAATCGCCAAGTTCAACAATTGCTTTCTTGGTTGGTTTTCTGCCAGAACAACCGGATGAACATAGAAGATTGGTGCAGATCCATATGAGCAATACAGGACAGACCGTTAGCGGCGGAACACCGGATGAAAGCAGCATCACAGTGCTTGATGTATCGGGCCTGCAATGTCCGCTGCCCGTCCTCAAAGCCCAGAAAGCACTGCGCAGTCTTGCTCCAGGCGACGTGTTGCAGGTGATCAGTACTGATCCCATGGCAACCATCGACATACCGCATTTTTGCACAGAACATCGCCACAAATTATTGAGGCAGGAGCCGCATGGAGAGGCAGTCCATTATTATCTTGAGAAAGGATAGAGACCGGCAATCAGGCCAGACTCGTCGCTTTGGCCAAACAGGTTTGGCCAAAAGCCAGAGACACGCTGCGTGACGCTGCGTGTGAAGCGATTCTCTAAAGTGCGTCTTCCAGTGTCCGTTCGTCCACGACCGCATTGGCTGGCACTGACCCGTTCTTTGAAAAGGCAGGACGACTGATCGGCAGCGGAATACCACCCGGCGTGGCCTTCGCCATCAACTGTTCCTTGTCGCCATCACCGTCGCCCGTAGCGACCTCATCGGCTGCTACATCACCAGAATTTCCAGTGCTGCCTGTCGCATCAGCCGTTATTGGGCTCGGCAAGGTTGTCAGGACAATATTGGGGCGTGGCACGGGCGTGGGCGCATTGCGCAAATTGGCTGCAATGGTCTTGATCGCATTGCCTGTGCGCACAACAACGGGGGCAGTGCTCACCAGAACATTTTTGCTGAGCAGAGATTTACCTTCACCCATCTTGTAGGTTTCCAGCCGCTTGTAGCGCTTGCTGCGCGCTTCCTGACTACAGATTTGCGGACGCAGATCAACGGGTTCTGTCGTCAGTCCGGGGGCCTTGAACTTGCTCACATTCTTACGGCCCTTGAATCCAAAGGCCCGAAATCCCTTGTTCAGAAGTCTGGCAGCCTCTTCCGCACGCTCCTGCGAAGAGGGCGCGCCAAACACCACTGCGATCAAATGTTTGTTGCCGCGTTTGGCGGTGGCAACCATGTTAAAACCGGAGGAGCAGATGAAACCTGTTTTCATGCCCGTGGCGCCATT
Organism: Alphaproteobacteria bacterium; assembly: GCA_024743215.1. Taxonomy (GTDB): domain Bacteria; phylum Pseudomonadota; class Alphaproteobacteria; order Rhizobiales. Next base: position 79,662 of record JANSWZ010000005.1, on the reverse strand, counting down.
GTAGCGCGTCAGCAATGGGTTGTAGGAGCGCAACACTTTTTTGCCCGCCTTGATGGCCGTGATTTTGAACAGATCACCATGCTCCGGGAAACGTTTTAAAATGGCTTGTGTCAACACAGCCATATCCCGCGCATTGGTTGTCTGGCCCCTGGCAGGCAAGCCATTTGGATTGCGGAACCGCGTGCCGGTCATGCCCAGCTTTTGCGCCGTCTTGTTCATCCGGGCCACGAATTTTGCCTCGGTGCCAGAAACCGCTTCTCCAAGTGCCACTGCAATGTCATTGGCTGATTTCACAAGGACCATTTTCAGGGCATTCTCGACGGTAATTTCGGTGCCGACTCGAAAACCCATCTTGCTGGGTGGCTCATTCAGTGCGTTTTGCGAGACAATCACAGCGGACCGCATGGTCAATTCGCCGGCAGCGATGGCTTCAAAAGTTACATAGGAGGTCATCAGCTTCGTGACCGAAGCCGGATACCAGGGGGTCAGACCGTCCTTTTCCTCAAGAATGCGACCGCTGTCCAGATCAACAAGTATGTAGGGAGCAGCAGCAGCGGGTTGAGACACCACCAGCAGGAAGGGCAGCAGTGCAACAAGTGCCCGCTGGTCCAGCACGCGGCGTGCCAGCATTCCTGTCATCATCTGCCTGAATATGCGCACAAGACTCACGGCCAGCTCCACGGTTCTGGTTGTCTATCAATCGATCACAATCAGGTATGATTCAGCCTCGCAAATGCAAGAGCGTCAGAGTGCATCGGAAATATCAGAGCGCTTCAGACACGTGCCGGTTGGTCTTTCCCCGAGTGATTTGGTCTCTCCATAGCTGATTTGCCATGGTGTTGGCAAAGGCTAGCACGGGTTTTGCTACCGATTCAGCTTACATATTGGCAAGAAAGCAACACTTGTAGAGTTGGTTGAAGTCATTGGTGACGCTGCAGAATACGAAAACTGATACATCTCGTTCTTGATGCAACACCATTAATGCTGGTCCAAAACGCATCGTTTAGCTGCGAAACACCCATTCATTTATCAGTCTTGCCGCCCACCACCGGGCTGTTGGCTGGAAAAAACCGATCCAGACCAGCCGCGCGAGCGTTTCATCTGGCGGGCCGATCTTCGGTTGAATTCGCAGCTCTACCTCTCCGGGGCGTTAAGATTTTTGGCGTATCTACGATTGTTAAATAACTGTTTTTATTGAAAAAATTTCGTTTTTTGGTGTGGGTAGGCTTGTTATTCAAGCAGCGTCTGATACCCACCAGGTTGATTTTAAGTGGGGTTTTATGTCTTTACGAAATGTGTTCTTTCTTTCTGCCGCGGTGTTCAGTGGCGCGGCTTTTGCGGGCTCCGCTTTAGCGGCCGATATGTATCTGGAAGGAACGCCTGTTGCGCCGAGTGTGCTGCCCGCGGTTTCCGGTATCAACGGCAAGATTTCCGTTTTAGGTGGTTCTTTGTTCGACGAAGGCTATGGCGCTGTGGCCGGATCGATCACGATCCCGGTAGGTGTCAGATATGGTCTGCAGTTGGATGGCGCTATTGGCACCCATGATGGAGAGTTCATCGGTGGCGGCGCGGGCCATCTGTTCTGGCGTGATCCAAGCATGGCCTTGCTGGGTGTGTACGGCTCTCATACCTACCATGACAATTTGGGCGGCAGTGTCAGCCGTATTGGTGTGGAAGGCGAATATTATTGGGATCAAGTAACTTTCAAAGCTGTTGTTGGTGCTGAGTTTTTCGATGTTGATGTTACCACTGATGTAGATGATGAAAACTTCTTCGCATTCAGTGATCTGTCATACTATCCGCTCGACAATCTTGAGTTGAGTATTGGGCACCGTTACACAGCCCGGACCCATGCACTGGCTCTGGGCGTTGAATATCAGCTCGACCAACAGATTTTTTCCAGTGGCGTTGCCCTGTTTGCAGAAGGCCGTATTGGCGAGAATGATTATGAAGGCATCTGGGGCGGCGTAACCTTCTACATCGGTGACGATAAGTCCCTCATTCGCCGCCATCGTGAAGATGATCCGGATGATTGGGGCGACGACAACCTTCTGGGTGCGGTTTTGGGTGGTACCTGCGAATCTGGGACCAGGTCTTTAGGATCGTCGGTGGGTTTCGACACAAAGGATCTTGATTACTACGATAGCTGCACTGGCGCGAAGACCCGCATTAAGACATTTGATTCAGAAGAGAAAAGTCTTGATGTTGATGAGACATGATTTGGCATTCAAGGGGATGAGAACCAGCTTCGGATTCTAGCATTTTTTCTATCTATGCGTGTGAAGTACTGAAAAGCGTTGCAATTCTATCGCAGCATCAAAAAAAGAAACGTCCACAACTTTAAGGAATTGATAGTCGTAAAATTCCTTGTTAGAAATGCTCAACAATCAATTGAGGTAATTAATGTCCATCCGAAACGTATTTCTCGTATCGACAGCACTGGTGACCGGTGTGGTGTTTGCCGGATCCGCTATTGCAGCTGATCTGTATCTGGAAGGTACGCCGGTTGAGCCAACTGTGCTGCCTGCGGTATCGGGCATCAATGGCAAGCTCTCTATTCTCGGCGGCTCTTTGTTCGAAGAAGGCTATGGCGCCCTTGAGGGGTCGCTTTCGGTTCCAGTCGGCACCAGATACGGCCTGCAATTGGATGCCGGTGTTGGCGTTCAGGATGAAGAATTTTTTGTTGGCGGCGCAGCGCACCTGTTTTGGCGTGATCCAACCATTGGCCTGCTGGGTCTTTATGGGTCTTACACACATCATGACGAGTTCGATGGCAGTATCAGCCGTATTGGTGTGGAAGGTGAATATTACTGGGACCGCGTAACCGTTAAAGGCGTTATTGGTGCCGAGTTTATTGATGTGGATATCGCCACCGAAGTGGATGAAGAGAATCTGTTCGCATTCAGTGACATTTCTTACTACGCGATGGATAATCTTGAGCTGAGCGTCGGTCATCGCTACACTGCCGAAACTCATGCACTGGCTCTGGGCATCGAGTACCAGCTTGACCAGCAGATCTTCTCCAGTGGCGTTGCCCTGTTTGCAGAAGGTCGGATTGGTGAGAATGATTATGAAGGCGTCTGGGGCGGTGTGACCTTCTACATTGGGGACGACAAATCCCTTATTCGCCGCCATCGTGAAGATGATCCGGATGATTGGGGTGAAGACAATCTCATGGGTGCCATTCTGGCAGGTGCTGACGGTTGTGTGCCAGATGCTTTTGAGTTGAGCAATGAAGGCTATAACACCTGCACACAAGAGAATATTAATTAACGGACTTCTGATCTGGACATTTCGCATTTGTGGCGCTGAGAACCAATTTCGGTTTTCAGCGCCTTTTTTATGCCGAGCGGGCTTCATTATGTGCGGATGTCGTTCTGAGAGTTCAGCGACACTCAGTTGAATCTCATCCTCCGGTCTCCTGAGAAACAAGGGATATCCAGGCCTCAAACTTCCCTGATGGACTGCGCGGAATTTCTGAAACTTCAATCACCTTCAAATTGATGCTTGGATGCAATCGATTGCGCATCAGTGTTTGAAGTCCCTCCGGATCAAAATGGCTCAAATTCTGATCTCTTACATACAGAATTTCGATGTCCCGATGCGTCTTTTGAATGGTCTGCATTTGGTATGCTGGAATAAGCGCCACCATTTCCTTCATATTGAGGAAGGGCCAGGAACGGCTCCCATCTTCATAGATGAAGACATTGCGTTCCCGCCCCAAGATTTGCCGGATAACGGGAAGGGTGCGACCGCACGAACAAGTTTGGTCTGTTATGTCGACCTGATCCTGATTTTCATACCGGATAAGCGGCATCGCGTAATTGTAAAATGGAGTGGTAACCAGACGTCCTCGGCCACTTTCCATCGGAAGGTCGCTATCAAGCTCCAGTGTTTCAATCAGGCAGGCTTCAGCAAATTGATGGTGGCGGCCCGGCACGTCCGGGCATTGAGCAGAAATCGCGGAGATTTCCGATGATCCATATCGATCAAAGACATTGACACCGTATTCGCTTTCGAGCCTGGTTCGGGCATCCGGGGTCAGGACTTCGCCCTGACTGATAAAATTCTTGAAGGGTACCTTCACGCCTATTTCAACGGCAAGTTCCGCTATGGCCAGACCGATTGCAGGGTAAGTGACAAGGTGATCAGCCTGCACACGCTGCATCCATTCCAGCTTGTCTTCGATAGATGCCGAGACTGAAAGCTGGAATGCTTGGGCGTCTGGATTATCCAGATTCCAATTCACACCCACTCCCCCATCGGGGTAGGGAAAGCGTTCATGCGTATCCACTATGAACGCCATTTTCCCATCCGTATCTATGCCGTACCAGTCGAACAGCCTTTGGCCGAGACTACTTGCCATAATGCCCATCGTCCCATTTGTGAGATACATGAAGGGTGTGGAGGTGGAGCCGGATGAATACCCCTTGACCGGCTTTCCCATCTGAGGCGGATAGGTTTTGGCAAAAAGATCAGAACCAGCTTCGTGGGCCTCTTTGCGCGTAAATGTTGGTATGTCCGTCCAGGCCTCCCATCGGATATCATCATCTTTGTTAAAAAGAGGCAGCAGACGGGTTTTATAAAAAGGGACTTCTGCGCGTGCATGCCGCAACAGCGGACCCAGCAGCTTCCTTTGATACGCCTGCATCTGATCGGTAGAATAATATTGTGTGCGCTCCAGTGCTTTTACGAAATTCCTGGATGTTTTGAGCGCAAATTCTTCGGGCGTCATAACTGCAATCTATTGTTTGGTGGATTCAATGGCCGGAGCATGTGAGCCGGGTTGTGAGCAACAGGAATTTTCATATTGCGGCTTTCAGATATGGCAGTTTGTTGCGTGGGCAATCTACGCAAGAAAATGCATTTGTGCCACATGAATGAATATGCTGTTGACTGAAAAATATACTCGCGAAATCAGACCCGTTACGTCTTTTTGAATTGATGAAAGATGCCGGGCTATCCCATCAGCAATTCACGCAGCAGGCAGAGTGCACTTGTAGAATTTTCAACTGCGCGTTAGATTGTTCATCCTCCCACCAGTCTCTTCCGGATATTGACATGTGCTCCAAACATAGAAACGCAAGCTAAGTGCTGGCGTCCTTTTTACCTGACTCCGTTGAGCCGTGGTTCGCGCTCATTCTTCTGGTCACGAGCTTTGGAACATCTGCCATTTCTGCAGCTTTTGGGTTGGGTGGCGGTGTTTTGCTGATCGCCATTATGGGGCTGGGCATGCCACTGAGCGCGCTGGTGCCCGTCCATGGGGCTGTACAACTTGGCTCCAATGCCGGGCGCGCGATGTTGCAATGGCGCAATGCAACGCCCTGGATACTGGTGTGGTTTGGAGCGGGAAGTGTTCTTGGTACAATGTTTGCCGGTCGGCTGACCCTGGAAGTTCCGGAAACCCTTTGGCGGCTTTCTCTGGGCATTTTCATTTTGCTGATCACCTGGATGCCCAAGCCGAAATTCGGAAAGACCGCAAAACCAATCGTGTTTCTGAATGGTGTGCTTGCGGCGATCCTGACCATGTTTTTCGGGGCCACCGGGCCGTTGGTTGTGTCCATCAACGCGCCCCATTCAAAAACCCGTCACGGCGTTGTCGCCACCCACGCCATTGCCATGACCATGCAGCATTTCCTGAAAATTGTGATGTTCGGTTTTCTAGGTTTTGTCTTTGCACCCTGGGTGCCGCTGATTGTTGTGATGATCCTGTCTGGATATCTGGGTACCGTGCTGGGCACCCGTATCCTTGACCGCTTGCCAGAAGCCTTTTTTCGGTCCGCATTGCGGGCCGTTGTATCCGCGCTGGCGCTGGCCTTGATTGTGCAGGGACTGCTGGTTTTATTCTAGAGCGTTGGCTTGGCGGACTGTTGGCAACGTCAAAAGATGCAGTTTTGTCACGCGATGAAAAAAACCGGCATAAAAATTCAATTATTTGCTGCTCGTATCCTTGTTGCCTGTTGACGGACATCCCTCGGACCGCTGACAAATGGAGCGTGTACATACGGCATGCACGAATCGCGACGATTTTACAGGGCATACAAACAGATGATTTTGACACCTATGAAATTCACAGCAGGAACATTGGCTTCCGCTGCTGTCATTTTAATGTCCTGTGTGAGCAGTTATGCCGTTGATATGGCGGATGGCAGCTACGGCATGCCAACCAAGGTTTATTTTGGAGAGATTGAAGCCAGACTAGGTGGAATCTGGATCGATGGCTTCGATGAAGGGATCGACGAAGAGATGCTTTTTGGCGGTGCCGCTTTGCGCGTCGGGAAAGTGATCGACAATCGTTGGGTCATTCAGGGAGACATTTTCGGTGAGCTAACAGATTCCAATCATCGCAACAGCTATGCTTATGGTCTTGGCGGCGCGGTACATGTTGCAAAGCGGTCCGACACTCACCTGCTGGGCATCTTCGGCGGGTACCTTCATACAGACCAGGATACGCCCGACGATAGCGAAACCAGTGGACGGGTTTTTGCTGGTGTGGAAGCGCAGCGCTATTACGACCAAACCACGCTATATGGGCAGCTCGGTTGGATTGACGGGCAGTGGGGCAGCGATGACGATGGATATGATTCTCTAAGCAATGCGGTTTTTGCACGTGCCATGGTTCGGTATTTCGTAAATCCTGCAACACGGCTGGATTTGTCCGCAGCAGCATTTTATGGACAGATGGACGATGATTTCAGTGATGAAGTCAAGGGCGGTAGTCTGACTGCCGGCATTGAGCATCAAATACATGATAGTGATTTTTCTATCTTCTCAGGCTACGAAATCGGGTATTACAATCAGAATGAAGATGGTCATGATGAGCTCGTTGAGCAGACTGTCTGGGCTGGCTTGAAATACCGCTTCGGTGTTGATGGTACCTTGAAACAGCAGGATCGTGATCGCCCAAGCCTGGACCTGCCACCATTGCTGCGCTGGATGGCACAAACCGCCGGGCCGCTTGACTAGAGCTTGGTTCATACAGATTTGTTGCCTTACATAGCGCCTGAACAGCCACAATTTTGGCTGAAGCGACCCCGCAGCAATCACAAAATTTCGTACGTCTAACAACGTATTGACGCTTTTCATGATCTTGGGCGAGTTCAATCTAGTGAATGCAGGCTTCCTGTAGAGGAAAAGCCAAGCGCATATTGCTTTGCAGGCAAAAATTGCATTAAATTATCACGAATCCAAATCACATTTGATGCTGAAACGATTGTCATGTGGAGCTAAAGTGCGAAAATTAACCCAAATTATCGTCGCGTCAGTTGTGTCCATTTTGATTTCTGTCTCTGCCCTTCATGCCGCCGATATGGCGGATGGCAGCTACGGCATGCCAACCAGGGTTTCATTTGGAGAAGTCGAAGCCAGAGCTGGTGGTACCTGGCTTGGTGGCAATGAAGTGGATGGTGGGGAAGACGAACAAATGCTGTTTGGTGGCGCTGCTTTGCGTGCAGGAATGGTGTTTGAAAATCGCTGGATCGTTCAGGGTGATGTGTTCGGCGAACTGACAGATTCACGGGATGATGATAGCTATGTTTACGGCATAGGTGTCGCAGCACATATTGCCAGACGGTTCGATGCTTACCTCCTGGGCGTCTTTGGTGGCTATGTCCATACAGACCAGGATGGTGACGATACCGATACCAGCGGGCGGGTCTTTGCAGGCCTGGAAGCACAGCGATATTTTGACGATGTTACGCTTTACGGTCAGCTCGGCTGGCTTGGTGGCGAATGGGGCAGCGATGCTAACGGGAAAGGCGACGATTCGGTAAGCCGTGCAATCATGGCACGCGCCATGTTTCGGTATTTTGTGAATCCATCCACCCGGTTGGATGCCTCCGCCGCAGGGTTTTATGGCTACAGGGATACCGGATTTGAGAGTGATACACGTGGCGGCAGTCTGACTGCTGCCATTGAGCATCAACTCCATGACAGTGCTTTGTCTGTCTTCTCCGGTTATGAACTGGGCTACTATTTTGAAAGGCAGGAAGGTGAACCCGAAGAAGTTTTTGAACACTCCATCTGGGCAGGTCTGAAATACCGCTTCGGTGTTGACGGCACGCTGAAACAGCAGGACATGGATCGCCCGAATCTGGACCTGCCGCCATTGTTGCGCTGGCTGGCCCAAACGGGTGGACCACTGGGTTAGACTGTATTCTGTTTCTCGGATTCGTCCTGAATACGATGCTTTTACGCAACACTCGGTTTCAAAGTGATTCCGTTGCTACCAAAAATAGCTTATGCCATCAACGGTGTGTTGACGCTTAATTTGATATCAGGCGATGGTATCTTTATGTAACTTCTGCGACTCGAAATTTGTGTTGCTTAAAATTCAATTTCTGGATCTTTGAATCATGAAACAACGTCTTTTTGCCTCAGTGGCTATCCTCAGTCTGTGTGCGACACCTGTTTTGGCCGAAGACGCGGCAGATGCGCAGGGCATGAAAGCTTTCCCGGATCATTATTTCTATGGATCGATTTTTGGCGGTGTGAATTTCCTGGAAGGTCAGGGAGTGGACATTGAAGAGAGAGATTCAGATCTTGATGAATATGATTATGGCGAGATAGACTTTGACACCGGATTCATTGTTGGCGGTGCTTTAGGTGTTGATTTTTATCATGCCTGGCGTACTGAGCTGGAGCTTTCCTACCGACAAAATGATGTGTCATCCTATTTCGAAGGTAGCATTGATGATGATCAGTCGGAATCCGGCGATCAAATTTCCGCATTTGCTGTAATGGCCAATGTCTGGCGCGACTTTCATCTTAATGAAACCGTTGGCTTCCACATTGGTGGCGGTGTTGGTGCTGCCATGGTCAGTCTCGACTTGGCTGATATTGATGATGATGGTGGTGATGTCGCGACGGTTGATGATCACGACTGGGTACTGGCGGCCCAGGGTGGTGTCGGTCTGGATTGGCGCTTTGCCAATGGGATGGTCGCCTCGCTAGACTATCGCGCCTTCATCACGCAGGGTCTTGAATTCGATGGCGTTGATGATAGTGGTGATGACTTTGGCTTTGAAATGGATGAATATCTGAGTCAATCCATCATGGTTGGCCTGCGCGTTCCCTTCGGAGGCATGTGACAGAAGCTGCGAGCAATCGCGGCGGTTCACCGGCAGCAAAGCTGCTCTGCCTGAGGGCGGCAGAAGCAGCGTGGAATTTGTCAGCAAGCCACTGCAACACTGACTGTAAAACCTACCATAAAATCAGACCACTCCTGCGTTGCCTCGGTCTCACTGCCGAACCGGCAGATCAAGCGGCGTTCTTCAACTCGTCAATGACCGAGGCCCTTCACCTCGGCGCGCGAGATATTCTGGTTTGTGGCACCAGCGATACCGCAATGCCGGAGTTGATCCTGGCAATCGCCGATGCCGCATCTGTTCCCGTTCGGCTCCACATTGTTGACGTCTGTCAGACGCCTGGCGAACTTGCCAGAAGATGTATCCAACCAGAGCCTTCCAGCCTGAGGACCGAGACATCCGATATTTTGTGCAGGGCACACGCAGACCAGTTTGATGTCATTGTCACTCATTCTCTGCTCGGGCAGTTTTCACCTGAAACGCGGCCTGCGCTGTTTGCCAAATGGCATCAATTGCTGCGCCCAGATGGCCGTGTCATCACGGTCAATCGAATAAAGACATTTGGCGAAGTGCGATCGTATGACAATGCCACGGCTGAGGCCTTGGCACATGAAGTTGTGAAGAAATACAAAGACGGCAAATTAAATACAAATATCGCACCCGAGGAACTTCATGGCGCGGTCATGGACTATTGTGAAAACCGAGCCTCCTTTGCTGTCAGTTCAACGAAGCAAATTATGGATTTATGTACCGGAGCGGGCCTGGAAATTCTGACGCTTGATGCCCAAAAGGGCAAATCACGCAGCGCCGGATTGCGTGGACCGGCATTGCCGGATGGCGCAACATATTGTCATCTTGTGGCGCGTAAACCTAAGAACCTGCAAGGTCACTGATGAAAATTTCTGACTTGCCACTGGCTGGCCGTGTAATTTCATCCACCCGGATCAGTTTGATGGTCATCTCATGCGGCAAAGCCTGGTTAATTAGCCGGCGCAGCTCTTGTTCCTGAGGCTCCGTAAGCGCATTGGTGCCAACATAGTGCATTTCAATTACATCCAACGAGGTCTGGCGAAAAACCTGTCCAGCAATGGGTGCCACCTGACGAAACCGCCGCGTGCCGAAACTTGGCCAGAATTTGCCTTTTTCCGTGACCAGCAGATTGCGCTCACGCCCTAAAATTCTGGTCAGCACTGGCAAGCTTCGGCCGCAGCCGCAACTGGGGCCTGCGACAGCCCGATCACCTACTGCATATCTGATAAGCGGTGTGGCATAATTTGACAGCGTGGAGATGACCACACGGCCTTCTTTGCCGGGCCCACAGGCTCGGCCCGAATCATCGACAATCTCCACAAGCAGTGCTTCCGACTGGATGTGGTATCGGCCATGCGACGGACATTGAATCGCGATGACACCGGTTTCTTCCGCCGAGTAGACATCGTGAATATCCTGATTCCAGATATCGCGTATCTGCGCGCGCAATTCATCATCGACCGTTTCACCAAGCGTGGTCAGCCCCAATGGCCGCCAGGCATCATTACGGTCTTGGCTGAGCGCGCATAATTCGCGCAGAACCGATGGATAGGTCATCAGATAGTCTGGCTTCTTGCGGATAATCCAGTCCAGTTGCTGCTCAATGGAGCCTTCCGTTGCCTCCAGACCAAACCGTTGCCCGGTGTTGAACGGAATGCCCTCTGGATCGGCCCAATGGTCGCTGGTCTCACCATCGGGCAGACATGTCGAAGGACGGGAGAATTTGCGGATAACACCGAGTGTTTTGGTGAAATCCTGCCGCGCCCAGATGGCAGACCTGAGCGCAAATGCCTTCTGCCAGCCATTGCTGACATTGGTCGAGACGACTTCGACCGGTGTGCCAGTGGAGCCTGAACTCCGCAATGTGCCCAGGGGTCGGTGGCCGGGCGGCAATTGCCACGCGCGAAAGTCCGTGCCGCGTTCAAGCAGATCATCACGTCCGATAATTGGCAGGCGGCTCCACAATCGAGAATTATCTTTCAATTGACCAATGCCAACATACTGCAGATAGTCTTTGTAGTAGGGCACCCGATTGATACAATGAGACAGCAACGCCACCGCCTGTTTGTGAGACAATCGGGCAATATTCTTACCGCTCTCAGCCTGAGATTTCAGAAGCTGGGCCTGAAAAGAAAAGGCATCTTTCGCCTTTGTCTGATTGACCAAATGCGGCTGCCATGACTTCAGCCACTCCGCATCCTTTCGATTGATGTTGCCAGATCGTGTTACCATAAATTCACCGGAGGGAAACTGAGGCCAAGGGCGGTAAGAAATATTAGTTCAATCATAGCCGTGGCACTGGCACCCAATAGAATGGATAGTTTCAAATCTGCGCCTCTGTAATGCGCAATCGAGGTCGTCAGCAACGGAATTCCAACACGCGGAACGGTAAGCACAAGAACGGTGGCGAGACCGATGCCGACAAGGCGCCCGTGATGTGAAATCACAATCGGAGCAACGCTGTGCGTATTGGTAAGGCGTGGCGGTTGGAACAGCAAAACGGTCAAGCTGGCAATGCCCATCACCAACAGAACGAGGCCCGGTATCAACAGCACATCTGTGCCGCGCTGATTGAACACAACATCGCAAACCAGCAGCCCAGCCAGTAAAAGTGTGATGAGGGCAGGAAGCGTGCGTGCAAAGCTCATCGCGGATGTCTCCTTCGCTGCAATGCCGGTAGATTGCGGACCACCAGAAAGCCGCCCAACAGGATTGCCACCACAATGCCCGGCCGCTGCAGGAATGCCCACCCATAGGCATTGTAGGAAATGCTGCCATAGGTCTCAATGATGGGTGCAAGCACAAAGCCAAGCAACAGAGCCGGTCTGCTGTAGCCCAGATTGATCATCGTGACGCCAATCAGGCAGAACAGCGCCGCCGTCCAAAGATCAAACAATTCTCCCCGCATGGATGCGACCGCAGCGCAGGCCATGGCAACCGCCAGGGGAGCCAGAACTGTACGCGGTATGTTCAACAGCCAGATCAGGGCAGGTGATCCAAACGCAACCAACAAGCCGCCCAGAATGTTGGACACCAAAAGCGCGATAGCAATCCCGGTGATAATGTCGGGATGATGGGTGGCAAAACCAGGACCCGGCGCAATGCCATACACCATGAAGGCACCCAGCAGCACGGCCATGCCCGCGCCACCTGGCAGGCCAAGGGCGAGGGTGGGGATCAGATCGCCGCCCTCCTTGGCATTATTCCCGGCCTCGGCAGCAATCACGCCATCGCGCCGGCTGTCATCATCGCGCTCACCGGTCAGTTTGATCCCCGACCAGGCATAAGACAAGAAGCCGGAAACCGATCCGCCAACTCCCGGTAAAATGCCCACGAGCCAGCCGACCAGGGACGCTTTGATCAGAATTTTGGGGCGCTTCAACGTGTCTGTCAGTCCGGCGGACACCGGTTTTTCTCCGATGTTTTTCAGCGATGTTCCGTCAATTTTACTGACCACAAGCCGCAACAATTCCGGCCCGGCAAACAGTCCGGTCGCAACCGCCATCAGAGAAAATCCATCCAGCAGCATGTCGAAGCCGAACCACATGCGCGGCTCTCCAGTGGATTGCTGCGTGCCAATCAAGCCAATAAAGACCCCAAAACTGGCTGCCACAAGCCCCTGCCTGAGACTCTGGCTGCCAAGACGCGCAGCACAAAGAAGACCAAGACAGGAGACCGCCAGAATTTCAGGCGCTCCGGCAGCGCGCACCAGCATCAGGGAAAATGGCAGAGTGAGGCACAGCAGTCCAAATCCAATGATGCCGCCGAGACCTGATGCAAAAGCAGACGCGGCAATGGTCCGACTCAGATGGCCTGATCGGGCAAGGGCGTGTCCGTCTTCAACAGTTGCGGCATTGGAAGGTGTGCCAGGTATGGCCAGTGCTATCGCCGAAACGGCTCCGCCTGTATCTGCTACAGCGTGAATTGAAATAAGCAAGACAAGCCCCGGTAGTGGCTCCATGGCTGTCGCCACCGGCAATGCCAAAATGAGCGCCGTCAGGCCGGTAATACCTGGCAATGCGCCCATGATCACGCCCCAAAGCGTGCCACCCAGCAACGCCAGGACAATGGCAGGTGTAAGCAATGGCGCAATATCAAACAAAGGCTGCCTCAGAAGTATTTTTGTCCCAACACGGTCAGCAACGCGTCCCTGTCAACGCTTGATGCCGGACCCAGAATGGAATTTGTTGCCTTGGCAATGGAATCTGCCGCCACAAAATTGATGGCGCGGCCGCGTTGGGCGGCTGATTTGATAAAGTCTGGATCAGTGAGAATGCGTTGTAGCGCATCGCGCAGAAAATCCACATTTGCTTGCGGCGTATCAGATGCAATCAGCAGCGCCCGGCCAAGAGTGGACAGATTGACCTGATAGTCGATCCATGTGCGGCGCGCTGGATCAATATCCATTTCATAGAGCGTTGGCAGATCTGGTATCAGTACCGATCTGGTGTCCGACAGGACGGCAGCAATGGTCAGACCCGTCTCACCTACAAAATTCATGGCGGATTCAATAGAGACCACTGTTCCGTCCGCCTCACCGCGCAGCAGAGCCGCAATGGCTTCGCTGCTGCCCTTGTAACCGGTGATGATTTTGGAATTGAAGCCGAACGCTTCTGACAGAAGCGCAGCAGACAGCGCCAGATTATCGGTCTTGCCGCCGGCGGCCCAACGGATCAGCGCCGGTTTCTGCGGAGTGGATCGCCAATCGGAAAGGCTTGTGCCCTCTGCCATCAGCAATACGCGTTTGTCGGATGAAATACCGCCGAGCCAGACAAAATCATTCACGTTAAACCGGGCGACTTCCGATCCGAGCAATTGGGCGTTAACTGCTGCCGAGACATTGGCAATGGTCAGCGTTGCTATGTCAGTATCTGCGCGCGCTACATCATTCAACACCGCCAGTCCGCCTGCGCCGGGCTTGTTCTGAACCACCACATTCGCCCCTGTTTCGCGAGCCAGTTCCGGGGCAATCAACCGGGCAAACGCATCATATCCGCCTCCGGTGCCATAGCCGACAATCAGCCTGATTGTCCTGTCAACATAGGCTTCCTTCACAGCGTCAGCGGCGAACGACTTCGATCCGATTGTGAATAAAGCCAACGATAGGGTGAAAAGCAGTGCAATCCCTGAATGCGTCTTCATATGCGGCTCCGGTATTTGGGGCTGTTGTGATCCATGACACAGGCTTTAGCCTATTGCTGGAAGCGTGCATATACCAGTTGCGTGTTCCTCGCAGCATCGCCGCGTTGGTCACAACCAGGATTTGTTCTGACGCGTGTTTGCTTCAGTCCTTCAATGGGTGTGCCAAAAAGGTCGCGCATCGTGTTTATATAGATATGTAGCGTTCGGCAGATCATATTGCCCATTTATTTAAGCCAAGACTTCTGATTAAGCTTAGTCATAGAAGAACATCTTAGCCGAAACGATTCATCTATGCGCAAATCCTTCATGATAAGCACCTCAATCGCGGCCTTGATCGTGGGGGCCTCCGCAGCAAGCGCCGAGGAATCCGTATGGTCCAACCGCTACATCAGCCTGTTTGGCGCATATTCAAATGGTTTGAACTCTCCCTTTATTCTGGATGACTATCTGTATGATACGGATTTCAAGGGTGGATTTACCGTTGGTGGTGCCTACGGGTTTTATCTGACACCGTCTCTGCGCGGAGAAATCGAAGGCTCCTATCAGCGCTATGCATCTGGTTCCTATACCTATGTCGGTAATGTTCCGTCTGATCGTGCAAAGGGGCATGTAGACAGTTGGACCGTCATGCTCAATGTCTGGAAGGACATTGATGTCGGGACGAGCTTCACCCCTTATGTGGGGGGCGGCGCCGGTGTCAGTTATGGCTCGATGTCGATTGATTGGAGCACTGAACTGTCTGAAGGGTCCAATTTTGGGTTTGCCACCCAACTGGGTGCAGGCGTGCGCATGGACATGTCGGAGCGCACAAAACTGGATATCGGCTATCGCCTGCGCAGCATCCATGGTCTGGTTGCCGCAAACGAAGAAGATGCATCGGACATCACGCTGGCGAACTATCTCAGCCATTCGCTGCAGGTTGGATTCACCTACATGCTTGGCGATGATTACGGTAATATGGAAGAATTACCTGGTGCCGACTCTGACGTGTATTACACACTGTTTGCCGGCGTTGCACTGCCGCAGGATTCCAGTTTTGTGACTTCGACTTACACCTATGAAGTGAACAATAAAACAGGTTTCACCACCGGTGCCGCCGTCGGCACAAGCCTGTTGCCGGGTCTGCGAGGTGAGTTGGAGGTGGCATACAGCCGTTATGCAAACAGGGACAATACCTATCAAGCCAATCAGAGCCACGAAAGCATGTCTGGTGCAGTCGGGCTTTACACGCTGACAGCCAATGTCTGGAAGGATATTCCTGTTGGAAAATACACCACCTATGTGGGCGGTGGTCTTGGATTTGGCATTGTCGATACAGAGGGCACTCTGGACGATGATTCATATGATGGGGCAGGTCTCGGGCTTGCTTTGCAGTTTGGCGCAGGTATCCGCAAGCCCGTCTCCGAAGACTGGGCAATCGATATCGGCTATCGGGCAAAGGGAGTGTATGGCGCCATAATTCACGGTGTTGGTGACAATGATCATTCCAAAGGCAGTTTCCTGTCTCACATGTTGCAGGTGGGCTTTACCTATGGTGATGGCATGTTTGACATGCCCGAGAGGGAAGAATTACTGTCCCAGGGGCATTATGTCAGCCTGTTTGGCGGCGTTGCGCTGCATGAGGGTTCGGGCTTCGCCTATGATGATTCCACCTATGAAATGAACTACGCCACCGGGTTTACAATTGGTGCAGCACTTGGAACCCAGATATCCGACACGGTCCGTGGAGAATTGGAATTATCCTACCAATATGCTGACGTTTGTGGCGCCCGCGATGAGTCTGACACCACCAAATGCGACGATACGGACTGGGCCGGGAAACAGCAATCAGTCAATCTTCTTGCCAATGTCTGGAAAGACTTCGATACAGGCGTTATTTCACCCTACATTGGCGGTGGCATCGGCCTGGCACTTGTCCTGCCAGATATCGATGAGTGGGCTGATCCGGATGTGGCATTGGCCGCGCAAGTTGGTGGCGGGTTGCGCTACGCCGTCAAGGAAGATTTGACGCTTGACCTTGGATACCGTTTCAAAGGTGTCTTTGATACGCAGACCACCGGCCATCTGGAATCAGGCGCTGACGATGAGCATGGGATGCATACCTACTACACCCATGCAGTTACCGGCGGTCTCACCTGGGATTTCTGATCACGTTTCATCTGGCCGAAGTCCGTCAGTTACTATTGGCGCAAGCCCTGCTGCGATGTTATGTAAAAGCTGCAGCCTGGCAGCTTTAACGGCATTATGTATTCGATCCATGACAACTCCAAATCAGGCGCAGCAGCGTCACATACGCCTGATTGAACAGGGCATGGCGCTGCAGACACAGCGGCGTTTCCCCGAGGCAGAACGTTGCTACCAGACGGTGCTGGCAGAAAACGCCCAAAACCCCGACGCGCTGCATCTGATGGGGCTGCTGGCGGTTGAGGCAGATCAGTTCTCAGTGGCTGTTGACTACATGGAAAAGGCCGTTCGCCTGCTGCCGAAACAGGCCATTTACCGCAACAATCTGGGTAATGTACTGCTGCTGCGCGGAGACCCAGACGGGGCGTTGGTTCACTTGCGCAAAGCTGTGAAGTTTGCACCCCGTTATGTTGAAGCCATCACCAATGTGGGCCGCGCCTATCGTGCGCGCGGCAAGGCAGAAGAAGCACGTAAGCAATTTGCCAAAGCCCTTGCCATCGATCCGGATTTTGAGCGGGCAGAGGCGGGCCTTGCAGAAATGATGGTGGAAATCGGAGACATGGAAGGCGCCGTCAAAACCTTCCGCGCGCTCTTGAAGCGCAGGCCGGGAAATGTGCAGGCGCTGGGCGGCATCTCCGCCGCCAAAGTGTTCGGGGAAGATGATCCTGAACTGGCACAGATCGAGACAGCTTTGAACACGCGGTCCCTCACTCCAGATCAACGTGTGTTGCTGCACCATGCTGCTGGCAAGATCAACAATGATCTGGGCCGTTATGACGCGGCCATAAAGCATTATTTTGCCGGCAAAAAAACCTCCGGATTGCAATTCCCGATCGAGGTTCATCGCAAAAACTATGCCGCTATCAAGGCCTGTTTCACCAAGGCAAGATTTGGGAGCTACAGCACGGCTGGAAACCCGTCACATATACCGGTTTTCATTGTTGGCATGCCGCGCTCCGGCACCACATTGGCGGAGCAGATCATAGCTTCGCACCCGATGGCAGCAGGCGCCGGGGAACTGGCTGGCATGCGCAGAGAAGGCAAGCAATTGGGTTACGGCGCGTCCGATGTGTCTGTCTATAGCCAAAGGGTCAACGACCTTGATCAGCGTCAGTTGGAACAGATCGCAACAGCCTATTTGCGCACTTTGACCAAAGGTCGGTCACACGCCCTGCGCTGCACGGACAAAAACCCGCAAAATTATGAGCAATTGGGGCTGATCGCCCGGCTGTTTCCAAATGCACGCATTATCCATTGTCGCCGCGATCCGTTGGACACTTGCGCTTCCAACTTCACGCAAAGCTTCGATCGAAGTCACGGCTACAATGCCAATCTCACGACGCTCGGTGCCTATTACCGGTGCTATTCCGATTTGATGGACCATTGGAAGGCTCATTTGCCGCTGCCCATTTTTGATCTGAATTATGAAGATCTGATTGCAGATCAGGAAGGGAGCACCCGCAGTTTGATCAACTTTCTCGGCCTTGACTGGGATGATGCATGCCTTGCCTTTTTTGACAATACGCGGTCGGTGACCACGCCCAGCCGCTGGCAGGTGCGCCAGCCCATCTACAAGAGCTCGGTCAAGCGCTGGAAGCGCTATGAAAAGCACCTTGGTCCATTGATCGATTCCCTGGGTGATCTTGCTGATACCCGGTGACAACAATCCAATTCAGTTTGTAGCCGATCGTCACTATGGCCAGTGTCATGTTTTTCAACTCGGCAGATTTTGGCACCCGGAACAATTGCCAATGCAACGGCACCAGAGGATGATGCGCTATAGTGAGTGAATCGAAATGGAACCCAATGGCAAAGAAACAGCATCCGTTTGAAGACCCTGCCGTCAAAGCAGTGTTTGCCAACTACCCGGAGCCGGAGCGATCCAGTCTGCTTCTGCTGCGCGACCGGATATTCAACACAGCCAAACAGACGGCTGGTGTCGGAAATCTGCTGGAAACTTTGAAATGGGGCCAGCCTGCCTATCTGACGCCGGAGACCAGATCTGGTTCGACCATCCGGCTGGGGCTGCCCAAATCCGGCGGTTACGCCATTTATGTGCATTGCCAGACAACAATCATATCCGATTTTCAGCAGGTATTTCCCACAGACTTTACCTATGAAGGCAATCGCGCAATTCACTTCAGCGCGGACAATCCGCCAGAGTTTTCAAAACTGGAATTGCTGATCGGCCGGGCCTTGACCTATCATTTGTGAGCTGTTGCGAATGCGCCACTGCGTGTCCGATCAGCTTGATTGCACCCTCTTGCCTTGGCGTTTGCGCCGAGCGGTTTGTCAGGGTTCACCAAACTGGTCCACCAGTGCTTTGGACATCTGTTCGAGAAATCGCGACGCAGCGACCGGAAGCAGGCGACCTTCTTTTTGGCTGAAGAGCAACACACCACCTTCAATGTCCCGTTCATCCAGCTTGCGTCCCGTGATCCCGGCATCCGTTTCTTGCGACGGTGTGCCAATTTCCACCTGGAAACTCAGTGCATCGGTTCTGGCCACGTGTGCCTTCAGATACTCAAACGAATTGCTCTCCAGAATGGGTGCCGAGGCATAGCCCTTGCCGTAGATCGCGCGATCCACCAGTGCCCGTCCGCCGAAGCCGCTTATTGGCAAAATGATGGGGTATTCGAAGCACTGCCGCAATCGCAGTTCTTGCATGCTTGCAAGTGGATGGCCCTGACGCATTAAAACCGAAAGCCGTTGCGGGACGCTTTGCAGTATTTTGTAATTCGGTGAACTGCGCTTGTCGAAAACCAGAGCCAGATCAATAAGGCAGGCTTCCAGCGCCGGTCCCGCTTCATCATGCTCCATGACCGATACGTTGAACGTGACCTGGGGAAATTTTGATTGATACAGGGCAATCTGATCGGGCAGGAAATAGGGTGCCATTGCCTGCGAACAGCCAATGTTGACATGCCCGCGCCGCATCCCTGCCAAATCCGCAACACGTGACTTGAGCCGTTCGGTTTCGGCCAGCATTTCGCGAATGTGCTGAATCACCAGCTCTCCCGCCGAAGTGAGACGCACGCCTGTCGTGCTGCGCTCGAAGATCGGAAAGCCTAGCTCATCCTCATAGCTTTGAATGCGCCGCTGCACTGCCGACGGCGTTTGATGCACGCGTTGTGCGGCAGAGCGGATGGAGCCGGTTCGCGCAACCAGGTCAATATATCGATGGGTTGTCAGATGTCGCATGAGTGGAACCTATCACCGTGTAGCGTTTTCGGCAACGCGAACAAGAAAATCTAGCACAATACAGAGTCAGTGTTTTGCGCGAGACTTATCGAAACGAGGGTCTGCAGTGAAACAATCAGCATCAGTACAAAACAGGTCTTACGACAGATGGACCAAAACGGACCACGGCATCAGCCTGTCCAGACGGCAGCCGGATGAGCACGTGTTTGCCATTTCGGCAGACCCGGAAAATCTGACAATTGATCTGTCCCGATCTGCATTGATCATTGTGGACATGCAGAATGATTTTCTCGATTCCCAGGGCTGGTTTGCCGCTGTGCGCGGCGCAAAAACCGATCCGCTTCGAAAGATTGTGACAAACATCAACGCCGTGTCCGCGGCCTTTCGTGCCAGCAAAGCACCGGTGCTCCATCTGAATTGGGGCGTGCGTCAGGATTTGGCGAACCTGCCAGCCAATGTGATCGACAAGGGGTCTGCCTGTGGTCAGGAGATCGGTTATGGCGCTCCCATGCCCAACGGGCCCGTTCTTGTCCAGGGCAGCTGGGGTGCGCAATCGATTCCGGAGATCGACACAGCCCAGGACGATTTGCATGTTTCAAAACATCGTCTCTCTGGATTCCGGGACAATGAACTGGACCAGATCCTGCGCCGACTGGGCGTGACAACGCTGTTTTTTACCGGCGTCAATCTGGATCGCTGCGTTTTTGCAACCCTGATGGATGGCAGCTTTCAGGGCTATGATTCCATCGTCATTGAAGACGCCACAACCACTGTTTCCCCGCCGGAAGTCAGCGACGCGATTCTGTTTCTCGTGCGGCTTCTCTACGGCTTTACCACCACCACTGAAAACCTATTGGCCGGTCTGTTGCCGGGCCACAAAACTGGAGAATGAGTATGAAACTTACACGACGTCAATTTACCACAGGCCTTGCCGTTGCCGGTGCGGCCACCACACTCTCGGCTCCCGCCATCGCGCAGGGTAAAACGAAACTGAAAATGATCCTGAACTGGCGCTATCAGGGACCACAATCCTGGTTCTTCCTTGCACAGGACAAGGGCTATTTTGATCAGGCTGGCATAGAAATGGTCATGGACCAGGGCAATGGTTCTGGTGCGGCGGTCGGCCAGGTTGCAGGTGGCGCTTATGATGTTGGATTTGGCGATGTAAACGCCCTCATTCGTCTGGCTGGCACAAAGCCTGAAGAAGCGCCGATTTGCGTTTACCAGATGTACAACAAGCCGCCCTTTACGGTTGGTGTTCTGTCGTCTTCCGACATCAAGACAGCGAAAGACCTTGAAGGTCGTAAGCTGGGAGGGTCGGCAAATGATGGAGCGCTCAAATTGTTCCCCGCATTTGCGCAGGTCGCAGGAATTGATACCGACACCATAGAAATCCTGAATTTCAAATCGAACCTTCGCGAACAGATGCTGAAGACCGAACAGGTCGAAGGCGTGTTCGGCTATGTCAACACGATCCGTTTCTCAGCCAAATTGTCCGGAATGAACCCGGATGAAGACATCCGCTTTATCTCGTATGGCGACTACGGCATGGATCTGTATTCCAATGGCATGATCATACCGAAGGCCATGGCGAACGACGAGCCTGAATTGGTCAAGGGCATGATCTGGGCAATCAATCAGGGTGTCGCAGACACGCTGAAAGATCTCGATGGAGCCATTGACTCGGTCTATGAGCGCGAGCCCTTGATCAACAAGGAGATCGAAAAAGAGCGGTTGATCGCAACATTGCAGGATGAAATGAACCATCCTGAACTTGCAACCACAGGGCTTGGAAACGTTGATCCGGCGCGATTCAAAGCCGCAATCGACATAGTCGTAAACGCCAATGGATTGCCGCGCACACCCGATGCTTCGGAAATCTTCAGCGACGCATTCTTGCCTGCTGAATCCGAACGTATTTACAAGTTGCTCTGATCACGATCATGGATTTGGGCTTGAAAAACAAGGTCGCGGTCATCACTGGCCCGGCCAAGGGGATGGGTGCCGCAATTTCTCTGGGATTTGCGCAGGAAGGTACCCATCTCGCCCTGCTTGGCCGCGACATTGCGGCTATTGAGCCCGTCCGGGACGCGGCCCGCAAGGCAGGCGTCGACGCCGAACTGTATCGATGCGACGTGACCGAGAGCACAGCAACTGAAGAGGCCATCTGGCAGGTTCAGGAGCGGTTCAGCGGCCAGTTGGATATTCTGGTCAATGTGGCTGGTGGTACCGGTCCAATCGGCAAGACCGGCATTGAAACAACGGCCGAGGAATTTGATGAGATCGTTCATTTGAACATGCGCGGTCCCTTCAACCTGATCCGTGCGGTTGCGCCGATCATGCAGGCCAGGAAAGGCGGCAAGATCGTTAATGTAGGCGGTACATTCGGCATGCGTGGCAGGGCCATGCGGCTTGCATATTCCAGCTCAAAATGGGGTCTGCGCGGTCTCACCAAAAGCTTTGCGCTTGAGCTTGGGCCAGACAACATCAACGTCAATCTGGTGGCACCGGGAATGGTGGACGGCCCGCGGTTTCGTGAAAAAGTTGTGCCGCAAGTGGCCGCCCAGCATGGCATTTCAGAGGTCGAAGCGGCAGCACTGCATGCCAGCGATTATGCATTGGGCCGCGTCAGCACCGACGCAGACATTGCTGCAGCAACACTTTTTCTGGCTTCAGACGCGGCACGGCAGATCACAGGTGTGGATTTGCCCGTCGATGGCGGCTGGGCATCACTATGAGGCATACATGACTGACATCATTCTGACCGGCGGTACAATCGTCCATGAAAACGGACGCGAGCGTGCGGACCTGGCCATTACGGGCGAGGCCATCTCCGCGATCGTCGCGCCGGGAACCATTACCGATGCAAAGGAAACCATTGATGTCGGCGGGCAACATCTGATCCCCGGTGGGATTGATATGCATGTTCACTTTCGCGAACCTGGTTACACCCACAAGGAAGACTGGCAGACCGGCACCGAAGCTGCCGCAATGGGCGGCGTTACAACTGTTTTCGAAATGCCGAATACAAACCCGCCAACGCGCTCTGCAACCGAGTTGCGAGACAAGCAGCGATGCGCTGCCAAAGCCTGCGTGGACTATGGCATTTATGGGTTGCTGGCAGAAGACAATATCGACGAGATCCCTGGTCTGATCGAGGCCGGAGCCAATGCCTTCAAATGCTTCATGGGAAATACTTTTGGCAATCTGCCATCGCCCTCAACAGGGGCCATGCTTGAAGGTTTTGAGATCATTGCCGGCTCTGGTCTGCGGATTTCCCTTCATGCAGAAACAGCTTCCATCATGGCCTGGCGTCAGGAACGACTGGTCAAGGCCGGGCTGAATGACCCGCTTCACCATATTGCCGCGCGCCCGGAGATTGTGGCCATCGAGGCCGTTGCCCGGGCTGCCATACTGGCGGAATGGACCGGCGCGCGCGTTCATGTGCTCCATATTTCATCAGCCGGTGAACTGCGTCCTTTGGCCGAAGCCAAACAGCGCGGCGTCGATATAACCGGCGAAACCTGCCCTTGTTATCTGTTCCTCAATTCAGGCGACTATGAGCGGTTGGGCAGTGTCATCCGGGTCAATCCGCCAGTGCGTGAGGAAAAGGATTCACAGGCGATCTGGGAAGCCCTGAATTCAGGTGTTGTGGACATGATCGCAACCGATCATGCCCCCCATACGCCGGAAGAGAAAACAAATGATGTGATCTGGGATGCTGATTGCGGATTTCCCGGTGTCGAGACGCAAATGCCACTGATGTTGACGCAGGTTGCAAAGGGCCGGATGAGCCTTGAGCACTACGTCAAGATTTCATCGGCCAACCCCGCCCGCGCCTTTGGGCTTTGGCCCATGAAAGGCCGACTTGCTGTGGGTGCACATGCCGATATTGCTGTGCTCGATATGAGCCGCGAAGAGACCGTGCAGGCGAAAAATCTGCACAGCCGGGGCAAGATTACACCTTTTGAAGGGCAAACGACCATTGGTGCGCCGGTCCATACGGTGGTGCGGGGACGCTTTGTCCAGCGCGACCGAACGCTGTGTGCCGATGTCAAAGGCCATGGCCGTCAGGTCACCTCCATCCAGACCATGCCAAAGGCAGATCCCAGGAACCAGGATCAGAGCCTTGCCACGATACTGGCCGCAGGAGCCGCTTCATGAGCGATGACCGTTTCGTCCATCTCGAGAAAGTGAGCGTGGCCTATGGCCAGGGCGCTGAGCAAACCCTGGCGTTGTGCCCAACAGACCTTATGATTGGCAAAGGGGATTTCGTTGCCCTTGTCGGCCCTTCTGGTTGCGGTAAATCGACGATCCTGAAGCTTGTCAGCGAATTGTTGCAGCCAAGCAGCGGCAACATTTTCTTTGGTGGACGCGAAATAGGCGCAAAACCGATCCGGGTGGGCATGGCCTTCCAAAGCGCGTCTCTGTTGCCCTGGATGTCCGTTCGGGACAATGTCAGGCTCCCCTTGAAAATCGTTCCACCGTTCAAAGCCTCTTTCAGGGAAAAGAAGGATGCTGAATACAAGGACAGGGTGGATGATCTGCTTGAGCAGGTTGGCTTGCTGGATTTTGCCGACAAGAGCCCCTGGCAACTTTCCGGCGGCATGATGCAGCGGGCCAATTTGTGCCGAGCGCTGATTCATGATCCGGATCTGTTGCTTTTGGATGAACCTTTCGGTGCGCTGGACCAGTTTACCCGCGAAGAGCTCTGGCAAACGCTCCAGACGCTTTGGCTTGACCGCAAATCGACGGTCATACTTGTGACCCACGATTTGCGCGAAGCGGCTTATCTGGCCAATCGCATCTGTGTGATGAGCGCCCGTCCGGGCCGCATCATAGAAGACCGAACCATCAACTTCCCGCGCCCCCGTTCGATCGATGTGACTTTTGAACCGGAATTTGGTGCCCTGGTGCAGGAATTGCGCGCGCTGATCGTTCATGCGGCCCCCGGCGTACAGGAGGCAGCGGCATGAACGCCCGCACACAGAAATTCGCTTCGACAGGACTGATTGTTGGTGTCTTTGTTTTCTGGGAACTGTTCTGCCTCGCGGCAGGCATATCTGAGCTCGTCTTGCCACGCCCGACCCAAATTGTGGCGGCGTTTCTGGAATATGCCCACGCGATCTGGCCTCACGCCTGGCAGACCCTTTACACCACTATGGTGGGCTTCTTTTTCGGGGTTCTGATCGGCCTGTCGCTTGGCGTGCTGATCGGATCATCCAAACTTGCCTACGATACCGCCTATCCGTTGCTGGTTGGCATTTCCTCAATCCCGAAGGTCGCGGTTGTGCCGATTTTCGTGCTCTGGTTTGGAGCCGGTACGGTTCCCGCCATTCTGACCGCAATGATCATTTGTATTTTCCCCATTGTGGTGAACGTGTCCACCGGCATTGCTACGGTCGAACCGGAACTTGAGGACGTCATGCGCTCGCTCAAGGCCAGCAAGGCTGAAATCCTCTGGAATGTCGGCTTGCCTCGTTCCATGCCGTACTTCTTTGCCTCTCTTAAAGTGGCGATCACACTCAGCTTCGTCGGTTCGGTGATCGCCGAAACGGTCGCGTCAAACAAGGGCGTCGGCAACATGATGATGATTGCCTCCTCCTCGTTCAACGTCCCGCTGGTTTTCGCGGGATTGATGGTTCTCGCCGCGATGGGCATTTCCCTTTACGCCATTTTTGCCGTGCTGGAACGGCGCATGGCTGGCTGGGCAATGCGCAAACACAATTAACCCACCTCAACACAAGAAATGGAGACTGATATGAAACGCATCCTCTCGGCACTTCTGCTCAGCATGAGCTTCGCAGCACCGGCCACCGCCGAAAACATACCCATCAAATTTACCCTCGACTGGAAGATACAGGGCGTTCATGGCTGGTTTTATCTGGCTAAGGAAAAGGGATATTTTGCCGAAGAAGGGCTTGATGTCACCATCGATCAGGGCGAAGGATCGGCAGCGACCGTGAGCCGGATCATGTCGGGTGCCTATGATGCAGGCTTTGGCGACATGAACGCTATCATCCAGAATGCATCGGGTGCATCTGCCGATGCTCCTGTCATGGTCTATCAGATTTACAATCAGCCACCTTTTGCCGTGCTCACAAAGGCGGATGGTCCGGTTACCAGCCTCAAGGCTCTGGAAGGGCTGACGGTTGGCGCGCCTCCAGGATCTGCCTCTACAAAACTGTTCCCGGCACTGGCGCAGGCAGCAGGGCTGGACATGAGCAAGATTGAAATGCTCAGCGTTAAGTCAAGCCTGCAGGAACAGTTGCTTATTCAAGGCGATGTTGATGCAAGTCTGGTCTTCAATGTCACCAGCTACCTCAACATTCTGGGTCAGGGACTTGATCCGGACGTTGATTTCAAATGGTACCCCTATGGCGAATCCGGTCTCGATATATACTCAAACGGCGTCATGGTTTCCCGCAAGCTTTATGACGAAAATCCCGATGCGGTAAAAGGCCTGGTAAGTGCCATCGCCAAGGCTATGGCAGATGTCATTGCCGATCCTCAGGAAGCCATTGATATCATCGTCGCCACAGAACCACTCAGCAATGGTGAACTTGAACTGAAGCGTCTGGAATTTGCCATGCAAAACCTCATTTACTCTGACGAAAGCAAAGCCAATGGCATTGGTGCCGTCGACCCCGAGCGTCTTGCCCGATCCATTGCAGTTATCGCAGAGCTCTATGATTTGCCGGATGCACCAGAACCGGCGGACGTATTCTCGGATGCGTTTCTTCCGCCAATGGAACTGCGGATGTTTTGATGCACAGAGCGAAAGCTGATTCTGTGACGCAAGCTGACATTCATGTGGCAGCTGCCTTGATCGGCGAGACTTATGATCTCGCCGGTCCTTGCATGATCTCCATCAGGGACGGGGTGATAAGCGGTATTGAGCAAACTGCACTGATCCCTGACCGCCAGCTATTGGCGATCCCCAGCCTTGTGGATGCCCACAATCATGGTCGTCCCCTTTCGACAACATCCTTTGGATGCGGCGGCAAACCTTTGGAACTGTGGTTGCCACAATTGGCAACCATTCCATCGGTGGATCCATACACCGCAGCAGCGGCTTCCTTTTCGCGGTCGCTCAAGGGCGGTGCGACAGCCATAATGGTCCATCTGACCCGTGCAATGGGGCTGACAACGCTTCCTGAAGAAGCAAGGGAAATTGCCCGTGCAGCCCGTGATGTGGGGGTACATATCGGTTTTGCCATTTCCATGCGGGATCGAAATCCACTGATCTATGGGGATCATCAGCAATTGCTGGAAACACTGTCGATTGAGCAACGACAATTGGTGGAAGACACCTGGCTCGCTCCGCTGCCTGCAATTCAGGATCAACTCGATCTGGTTGACGCGGTCGCGGACGCTGTTGTCGACGCCAGCGACCATGTGAATGTGCAATATGGCCCGACGGGTGTTCAATGGTGTTCCGATGATCTGCTGGCTGCCATTGCAGATCGGTCCCGGCAGACGGGCCGGCATGTGCATATGCATCTTTTGGAGACGCAGCCCCAACGGCAATGGGCGGATCAAAACTACCCCGATGGTATGGTCAACAAGCTGGCAGATCTGGGCCTTTTATCGCCGCGCCTGACCTTGGCCCATTGTGTTTGGGCGCGTCCCGATGAGCTGGAACAAATCGCTTACCACGGCGCACGCATCGCTGTGAATGTGTCTTCAAATCTTCACCTTTATTCGGGAATTGCCGATGTCCGCGCAATGTTGGGTGCAGGCATCAAAGTCGGCATGGGATTGGATGGCTGCGCACTGGACGAGGATGATGATGGCTTGCGCGAATTGCGCTTGTTCCATCTCCTTAATCATTCCCGAGGTTTCCAGGAAGATGGTCTGGATTGGGTTCAGGCGCTGCGCTGTGCCTGTGCCAATGGTCGCCACAGTGTTGGTCTGGGTCCGGGAGGCTACCTTGCTCCCGGCATGCCGGCCGATCTTCTCTGCCTCGACCTTCAGGCGTTGAATCGCGACGGCATTATGGACGTCGATCCCAGGCAATTGCTGTTCGCGCGCGGAACCCGCGCTCACATTACCGACATTTACGCGAAAGGCCGAAAGATCGTTGAAAATGGCACTGTCACCGGGGTTGCGGCGGATGATCTTGAAAAAGAGCTGCGACAGACATTCCGTGCAGCACTTGCTGGGAAGGCCGTGCTGCGAGAGGCCTGGCCCCAAATGGAGCCCGCCATTTCCGAGCATTACAAAGGGTGTTGCTGATGACACGCCGGGCTGAAATCCATCGTATCTCCATGTCTGGACCATCCGATGTCAGCGGGATTGAATCCCTGATAGCCAGCGGTTTGATCAAAGCGGGGCAAATTCGCGCCATTCTGGGCAAGACTGAGGGCAATGGCTGTGTCAATGACTTCACCCGCGGATATGCGACCCAATCGCTGCGTGCCATGCTGTCCTGTCACTTGAGCGGTGGTGAAATTGATCGACTGCCGATGGTCATGTCCGGCGGAACGGAAGGCGGCCTTTCGCCTCATTGGATCCTCTTCTGCGAAACGGAAAGCGGCACCGATTCCGGCCCTGCATTGGCATTCGCAAGCGCAATCACACGGGATTTGAAACCATCGGAAATCGGCCGGCAGGCGCAAGCAGAGCTGACTTGCGATGCAGTGCTGGACGCCATGAAACAGGCAGATATTTCAAGACCTGAGGACGTGCATTTCGTCCAGATAAAATGCCCGCTTCTGACCTCCGAGCGGGTTGCCGAGGCTGATGGCGATGTCTCCACGTCGAGCATGCTGCGTTCAATGGGTCTGTCACGTGGCGCCTCTGCGCTTGGTGTCGCTCTGGCACTTGGCGAAATAGATCAAATCCCGCAGAACAGCATTGGCAATGACCATGATCTGTGGTCATCGCGTGCTTCCTGCTCGTCCGGCATCGAATTGATGGCCTGTGAAATTGTCGTCATCGGGCAATCCGCAAGCTGGTCCGGACCGCTTCGGGCGGCCCATGGCGTGATGACTGATGCAATCGATGCAACTTCGGTCGCAAACCTGCTGGCACAGGTCACACCATCTCGGATCATACAGGGTGGCCCTGAAAGAATGCTCGCTGTGCTCGCCAAGGCAGAAGCATCATCAAACGGGTCTATCAGGAACAGTCGCCATACCATGAATGAAGACAGCGATCTGTCTGCGACACGGCACGCGCGCGCATTCGTTGGCGGGCTGCTGGCCGGAATGGTCGGGCATACTGAATTGTTCGTGTCCGGCGGCGCAGAACATCAGGGTCCCGACGGCGGCGGACCCGTAGCAATCATCTATTCTACAACATGAAGGAAACCAGTATGAACAATCTGACCGTGAAAGCGGGTGACTTTACTTTTGGCGGCCATCTGGAAGCCGAGGCTGCCCCGCAAACCGTTGCGGCCTTTCGTAAACTGCTTCCCTATAAGGGGAAAATCGTTCATGTGCGCTGGTCTGGTGAAGGCGTCTGGGTCCCATTGGGCGATACCGATTTTGGCGTAGGCTACGAAAACCACACCAGTCATCCGGCACCGGGTCACATCATCCTTTATCCAGGCGGCATCAGTGAAACGGAAATTCTGTTGGCCTATGGCGGTGTGGATTTTTCATCCAAGATGGGACAATTGGCTGGCAATCATTTCATCACGCTGACGTCGGGCCTGGAGAATTTGATGGCCCTGGGCAATTCGGTCTTGTGGAAAGGAGCTCATGACATTTCTTTCGAATTGGCATGATGGATGCCGAGTTGCTGAACCCAATGCACTTTTCAGCTCACAAGGCGCTCGATCTGTCGTATCATCCGCCTTGTACTGGATTTGATTTTGTAGGCACGCCACCTCTTGAGAGCGGCAGCCTGGTGGATTCTGTAAAAGTTGGAATCCGTCATGAGCCGTTCGATCAAATCGGCCCAGGTGTCAATGGTTGATGGGTGCGGCATCGCCCCACCAAGCAGTTCGGGCGTTCCTCCGCGATCAGAAGCGACGACCGACACCCCATGTGCACAAGCTTCCAAAACACTTCGTGAACCGCTTTCGCGCCACAGCGATGGCAGCAGCAGGGTTTTCGCCGCCTCAAACTGATCCTCAAGAGACTGTTCTCCTGCCACGCACAGAATGTTTTCAAGGCTGATTTCACCCATGCCTGATCAGCGATGCGCGTTCGTCCGGAGGTGCTTTTTGGTTTGACTGCAGCTATGAGGACAATCGCGCGATTCACTTTGAAACCGACCAGCCACCGGATTTATCAAAACTGGAATTTGTTGATCAGCCGGGCTTTGACCTATCATTTGTGAACTGCTGAATTTGAGAATGATGGAAGGCAGATCAAATGGAATGGCGGGAATGTGCACCCGAAACACTTGCGACCGAGCGCCACCGGCGTGAGGCCGCTGGTGCGGTTGCTGCGCGCGCGGCACCGGAAATGGAACTGGAAGTCAGGATTGAAATTGCCGGCGTACCAGCGTTGAAATGCGTACCCAAAGTTTGCAGATCGTCTGTGCCTCATGTCTTTGTTCATGGCGGCGGTTGGGTCTTTGGGTCATCAATCCAAAGTCTTGGTCTGATAAGAAGAATTGCCTGGCAGACAGCGCGGCCCGTTATCTCGCTCGACTACGCCCTGGCACCGGAGAACCCCTACCCACGGGCGATAGAAGAAGTTTCCGCAGCTATGACCGCGCTTGTGGAAAGTGACGGCGTGGCGGGAATCATCGGTGGCAGCGCTGGAGCACAGATTGCGTTGCATGCTGTTTCCAGAACCATTGGGTCGGGTTTGTATGGTGCGGTGTTATTCTGCGGCGCGTTTGGGCACACAACTCAGACCTGGTCCCACCGTGTATTCGGGCAGGGACCCAAGCAGGGACACAGAAAGGGACAGGGACCAGGACAGGGCCAATTAAGCACGCATGATATGCAGCACTTCCTCAATGCCTATGCAATGCCAGTTGGACCGCCATTTCCAGATCCCTCAAACCTGCCACCCTTATTCCTGTCGGTCGGGGATTTGGACCCATTGCTTGAGGACACGCTGCAACTTCATGCGGCGGTTCAGCAAGGCAACGGGTCAAATCTTGAAATAGTTCCCAATGCAGGACACGGCTTCATGAACAATTGGCACATAATACCCAGAATTGACAATGCGGTCACAGATGCATTGGATTGGCTTGAGCGACGTTGCGCGGCTTCAATATAGACCACCCATCTAGGCCACAAAACGCGGCGCGTCCTGCTCTTGCCAGCAGGCAATTATCAGCGCCTCAAGTTGAGCCTGATATTCATTGATTGTTGTATTTTGAGAGCGGATAAACCCGATATCCATGGATAGCACTTCATCAAATCCGCATATGTCCAAATCTGTTATCTCTGCATTTGCTAGGCTCAGGCCGTCGCAAATGCCAACGCCTGCTCCACTTTTGGCCAGTTGAATTGTAGTGTGGGAACTGGCGACCTGAGCGCGTATTTCCAGGGATAATCCAGCGCGATACATGTAGTGGTCCAGTATGCGCCTCAGGCGCGAGCGCTCGAACAGAAAAATTATTGGTAGCTGGCTCAGTATCTCGGCCGTTGCAGACTCTATAGTTTCAAGAAAGCCGTCTTTTCTGGCAACTGCAAGAATGTGACTTTCCCCAAATTTTGACGTGACAACGTCACGCGATGTGAAAGGCAGATTTCCGATGACCACATCTGCCCGATCGCTTGTTGCTGCCCGAACCAGATCCTGACGCTGCATGGTGTCGACCTCCAGATGCAGGTTTGGATGTTCTATGCAGAACGCGGCCAATGCCTTTGTCATGAATTTGGAAGACGCAATTACCTGCGTTGTGGCAATCCTGATCCGTTGTGCACCGCGTGTTCTGATGTCTTCAATAACGACACTGAAATCATCAACCATGCCCAGAAGGCGCCGCGCCTCCTTATACAGTGAAAGTCCCTTGTCAGTTAAGATCAGGCGTTTCTTCCGGCGTTCGAAAATTTGAAAACCAACATAGCTCTCCAGTGCAGACAGTGTTTTGCTTACGGCCGGTTGTGTCACACACACACGCTCAGCGGCCGCTGTCACAGTGCCGGTTGCGACAATTGCATCCAGAATGCTGAGTTGGCGAATGGTCAGCAAGGTACATTCCTTAAAGTAATGAAGTCACGAATTTATTGAATTTGAAATCATATCAGTTTGTTTGTCAAAGTAGCACCACCAAGAGTTTGGGATGCAAGGCACAGACGGGCTGAGCGCAGTGTCACGAAACTGGCTGACCCCAGAATCCTAACAAGTCTGACTTCCAACAATTCTGCAAAAACGGAGATTTTCATGAAACGGCGGCATACTTTCAAGATTTTTGGTGCGGCGATGGCCTTGGCAGCCATGCTGGCCAGTCCGGTAATCGCGCAGGATTGGACGCCAAAGCGCCCGATCAATCTGATCGTTCCCTCTTCTGCCGGGGGCGGAGTTGATACCTATGGCAGGGCGGTGGGTTCAGCGCTGCAGGAAAAACTGGGTGTCCCGGTTGTCATTGTCAACAAACCTGGTGCCGGTGGCCTTGTCGGCTCTGCCGAGGTTGCCAGCGCACGTCCTGATGGCTACACCATGCTGATCGCAGCTTCCGGCGCTGTGCTGCTGGGGTCCATGTTCAAGGACGCGCCCATAGATATATTCGACAGTTTTGAAACCGTTGCCCAGATCGGTGATCTGGTCTTCTGTATCGCAGTTCCGGCAGACAGCCCGATCATGACAGCAACTGATCTGGTTGAAGCCGCAATGGCAGATCCAGGTGGTCTCCGTTGGGCTCATGGCAGTCGCGGAAGTGCAACGCACGTTCCGGTGCAAAGCCTGCTGAATCTGAACGGAATAAGCGCAACCGACGTTCCCTTTCAGGGCGGTGCGAAAATTCGGGCTGCTATCATAGGGGAACAGGTTGATTTTGGTGTGATGGGCATTCAGCAATCCTTTGGCTTTGAAAATGAATTGCGGGTCATTGGTGTTTTCTCCGATGCGCGCTACCCTTTGCGCCCGGACACACCCACATTTGACGAACAGGGCATCGAAACGGGAAATATTGGCTCACCCGTCACTCTGTATTATCCCAAGGGGACACCGTCAGATGCTGTTAAAACCATCTCTGCTGCCATGAGTGAGATCACAGCAATGCCCGAATTCTCTGAAGCGCTTGCATCAAGCGGTCTGACGCCAAAGTACAGAGCAGGCGATGCGGCAGATGCGGCTCTCTTGCTGATCAAGGAGAAAGCGCAACCTGTTATTGATGAGTTGAAGCAGGCAGCCAACTGATATGAAGCGACTGAATGGCGATTTGCTGACTGGCAGCACCGTATTACTTTTTGGTGCTGCCGCATTTGGCATGTCATTCACCATCGGCAATGTGACCTGGGGCGGCGAGAGTAGCCGCCTCTTCCCCATGATTGTGTCATTTGCTCTGATGTGTTTCGGCGCACGTCTGGTCCTGACCGGTGTCAGAGGACCAGCCAGCCCGATTGAGCTGAGCCCGGAAATATGGCGGGTGATCGGTCTTGCGTTGCTTGGAATTCTCTATGTCGCCGCAATCGGCAGAATTGGATACATCATCTCAACGGGCGTCGCCGCGCCGGTCGCGCTGTGGATCTTCGGTGTCCGGTCCCGCGTGGGTCTTGCCGTGGCAGCATTGCTGTGCCCCTTGATTTACCATCTCGTCTTTTTCGTCGCGCTCAATGTCTATCCGCCTTATGCATCCTGGTTGACCAACGTCCCCTGGTTGGATTCGCAAAATCTCCCCTGGAATAGTTGATCTATGGACATTTTCCATAGTCTCGCAACGGTTCTTTCCTCACCGGCTTTGCTCGCCTGGATTGTGGCCGCTGCGATGATCGGCATGACGGTCGGCGCAATACCGGGTCTGACAGCGTCAGCAGCTATAGCCATGCTGTCGCCAATGACTTTTTATATGGATCCGCTCTCGGCTCTTGCGTTTCTTTACGTCATTGGCAAGTCCGGCAGGTACGGTGGATCAGTGGCGGCGATACTTTTCAACACGCCGGGCACAGCGGCTTCGGCGGCAACCCAGATCGATGGCTATCCGCTGGCTCAAAAGGGGATGGCTTCGAAGGCCATGAAAGTGGCAACTGTGTCGTCTGTCATCGGCGATTTCACGGGTGATCTGCTACTGCTGCTGGCTGTCGGCTGGTTGGCGGCGATTGCTCTGAAACTTGGGCCTCCGGAACTTTTCTCGGTTTATTTTGTGGCTTTCATTGTGATCGGCTCTGTGATCGGCAAATCCATCGTCAAGGGCCTGATAAGCGCCCTGCTGGGTGTGTTGGTACGGATGATCGGGCTTGATCCAATCACGTTGGACAACCGTTTCACATTCGGAATGTTCGAATTGAACGGCGGCGTGTCTCTGATTTCTCTGATGATCGGCATTTTCGTTCTGGGGGAAGTGTTCGCCCAATTGTCCAACGTCAATCGCCCGATCCAGAATAACAGTCCTTCCGGTCTCAACGAAAACCGGGCGCTCAACCGCCTGACATGGCAGGAATACAAACCTTGTTTTCCGCACGTTTTTCGCTCATCAGCCATCGGCGCAACAATCGGAGCATTGCCCGGCCTTGGCTCCGCAGTTGCTGCCTTTGTTGCCTATTCAGAGGGCAAGAGACGGGCCAAAAATCCAGATGAATGGGGCAAGGGCGCGCTGGAAGGGATAGCGGCTCCGGAAGCTGCCAACAATGCAGTATCGGGTCCCTCCATGGCCCCATTGTTGATATTGGGTATTCCGGGGACCACAATCGGCGCTATACTTATCAGCGTGTTTCTGGTGCATGGAATTCAGATTGGGCCCACGCTTTTTCTGACCTCCATAGAGCTTGTCTATAATCTGTTTGCAGCCGGTCTGATTGGCATTGTCTGTTATGGCCTTATCGGATTTTTCGGCGCAGCCCGTCTGGGTCAGATCGTCCAGAAAATTCCAACCCGGATTCTCTATCCTCTGATTTTTCTGACCGCCTTCGTATCCGCCTATGCCGCCAATGGCAGTCTGTTTGATGTCTGGGTGATGCTGATTGCGGGCGTGTTTGGCTGGCTGATGCGCAAGCTCGACTTCAACCCCGCAGCTTTTATCATTTCTTTTGTGCTGGCAGGCGGCGCTGAAGAGGCATTTCGCCAGTCACTGCGCTTGTCGGATGCCGGTGTTTTCATATTTATCGAGCGCCCGATTTCCGCGCTGTTTCTGTTGGTTGGCGCAATGGTCGTCATTGTCAGAGTGCGGACAATGCGCCGCGATGCCACATCACTCAAAAGCGACAGATTGAGCGACGCATAAGCGCCGGAATGCATAAGCAGGGAGAGGATTAAATGAAAATCACATTGCTGGGGACAGGCAGTCCGACACCAACCCTTAACCGCGCAAATTCTGGCTATTTGATCGAAATCGGCGATGAAATGATTGTGTTCGATCATGGTGCGGGTGCGCATCAACGTTTTCTGGAGGCGGGCAAACACGCGGTTGATCTCAATACGATCTTCTTTTCCCATTTGCACACAGATCACTGCCTCGACTATGCGCGTCTTGTGCACAGCCGCTGGGATCAGGGTGCCGGTATGATACCGGATCTCGACGTCTATGGCCCAGCCCATACCAAGCGCATGACGGATTTGCTGTTTGACGAGGGCGGCATCTTTGATCCAGATATTTCGGGGCGTATGAACGCGCCCGGCAGTCGACGTGTTTTTGTAAATCGCGGTGGCCAGTTACCGCGCCGCCGTCCGCAACCCAATGTCACCGCGTTGTTTGATGGTCAGGTCATTGAAACCGACCATTGGAAAATTACCGTCCGGGAAGTCTATCATCAGCCCGGATATATCGAAGCCTACGGCTTTCGCCTGGAGACCGATGAGGGCGTGCTGGCCTATTCCGGCGATACAGGCCCTTGCGCGGGGATCGATGCCTTGGCGAAAGACGCAGATGTACTGATTCACATGTGCTATTTCATATCAGGCACATTTCTGCCTGCGTCCCAAGAACTCACAGCCTCCGGACATCTGGAAATCGCAAATCTGGCCGCCCGGCAAAATGTCAAAACACTGGTTGCCACTCATTTCACACCACAAATGGAGCCGCCTGGCATCCGCGAAAAATGCATCGCTGAAATGTCACAGGTTTTCTCTGGTACCATAATCTGGGGTGAGGATTTAATGGAGATCACGCTGGGAGAAGCCGCTATTGGTCAGGTTGTCTGAAACGACCTCTTGGCATCAGGATGCCCAGTTGCCACGCGAGCCAAGCGGCCAAAAGTCGGCTGCTAAAAGCAAAGCAGAACCGCCGCATAGGCGCCGCCCCGTTGGAGGCGTTTGCTTAGGAAACTGCTTGTCAAAGAAAAATGGTGCCCAGAAGAGGACTCGAACCTCCACACCCTTGCGAGTACCAGCACCTGAAGCTGGCGCGTCTACCAATTCCGCCATCTGGGCATTGGCGATGGAATACGGTTCACATGGGTCTGTGTCAATGGTCTTTTGGGCAATGATAGAGAATCCTTGAAATTTCCACATACGCACCCTTGGACCGCGCCACACTTCTGCTATAGATCATGCAAGAAGCAAGACTAAGGTGACAGCATGCAGCAGTTCAGCGGTTCAGAAAAACGGGTTACGGTTTTTGGTGGCTCCGGCTTTGTCGGCCGCCATGTGGTGCGGGCGTTGGCCAAGCGCGGCTATCGTGTGCGGGTGGCCGTCAGGCGGCCCGATCTGGCCGGGCATTTGCGCCCGTTGGGTGCAGTTGGGCAGATCCAGCCGGTTCAGGCCAATCTGCGCTATCCTGATTCCGTGATTGCCGCCGTGGCCGATGCTGATTTTGTGGTCAATCTGGTTGGTATCCTGCAGGAAAACGGTGCCCAGAAGTTTGATGCGGTTCAGGCCAGTGGCGCTGCCATTGTCGCGCGTGCTGCCAAACAGGCCGGTGTTGAACGTCTGGTTCATATGTCGGCGATTGGCGCCAATGCTGATTCAGAAGCCGCTTACGCCCGCTCCAAGGCGGAAGGCGAAGCAGCCGTTTTGCGCGAATTCCCCGAAGCGATGATTGTGCGCCCGTCCATTGTCTTTGGCCAGGAAGATGCTTTCTTCAACCGCTTTGCAGCCATGACACGTATTTCGCCGTTCCTGCCATTAATTGGTGGCGGCAATACGAAGTTTCAGCCGGTTTTTGTGGGTGATGTGGCCGAAGCCATTGCCATGGGTGTTGATGGCAAGATGCAACCGGGCAAAGTCTATGAGTTGGGTGGACCGGATGTCGCCAGCTTCAAGGAATGCCTTGAGCTGATGCTGAAAATCACGTTGCGCAAACGCTTGTTGCTTTCCATTCCCTGGGGTCTTGCAGAGTTTCAGGGCAAAGTGCTTGGCCTGCTGCCAAATGCGCCTTTGACCCATGATCAGGTGTTGATGCTGAAAAGCGATAATGTCGTCGGCACAGCTGCAAAAGCGGACAAACGGACATTGACCGGCCTCGGCATCAGCCCACGTTCAATGGAAGCCATCCTGCCGACTTATCTCATCCAGTATCGCGAACGGGGTCAGTTTGAGCCGGAAGTCGGCTAAGCCAGCTCTCGAACGCTTCTCTTTGTCGATTGGTTTGCATGCTGTGCCTGGAAGCCTGACCAGGCCATTCGCCTAGAGCAGGTAAAGCCCGATCAGACCCAAAGTTCCGATCGTGATGCGCCAATAGGCGAAGGGCGCAAAGCCGTGTTTCGTCACAAAGGCCAACAGGCTGCGCACCACCAAAATGGCGGAAAAAAATGCCACAATGAATCCGACGGCGATGATCGTCAGATCATCACTGGAAAGAGCGTTGCGGTTGAGCCAAAGATCATAGGTAAAAGCGCCGCCCATTGTGGGCATCGCCAGAAAGAACGAAAACTCGGCAGCGGAACGTTTGTCTGTTCCCATCAACAGGGAACAGGCGATGGTTGCGCCTGAGCGGGAAACGCCGGGAATGAAGGCAATGCATTGGCAAAGCCCGATC
The DNA here is from genome assembly GCA_024743215.1 of Alphaproteobacteria bacterium. Lineage (GTDB taxonomy): Bacteria > Pseudomonadota > Alphaproteobacteria > Rhizobiales. The sequence goes on along the minus strand of JANSWZ010000005.1, from coordinate 42,034 downwards.
TTGAACGCCAGCGAGGGCGGGTATTCGCGCACATCAGTATAGCGCACAGTGGTTTCTCTTCGGTCCACCCACAGCAATATGAAACCACCCAATACCAGCATGACGCAGATCAGGGTGGGAGCTTCAAACAACACGGTTTTGATGATGTTGTGCGCAAAAATGCCAATCAGGGCAGCTGGCAGAAATGCCAACAGGATAGCAAGAACAAAGCGGCGGCTGGTCGCCGATGTCGGCAAGGTAACCGCAATATCCCAAAGCCGTCTGAAATAGACCAGCAGAATGGCCAGAATGGCTCCGAATTGAATCAGAACCTCAAACACCTTGCCTTCGCTCTCAAAGCCAAGGAAATGACCTGCCAGCAGAATATGCCCGGTTGAGGAAACCGGCAAAAACTCGGTTACCCCTTCCAGCAAACCCAGAATGGCGGCTTCGAAGAGTGTCTGTTGATCCATGGCGGGCAATTCATGACGTGAGATGGCGGGGCAAAAAGGAGTCTTCCCCGGCTTTTAATCATTTCTATGTGACAGAAACATAGCGAAAAAAGTGTAAAGTTTTGCACACCGGAAACGAGAAAATGCCTGTTTCAACCCAACGCCTTGGGATCTGCCCAAATTTGCCCGTATTGGCGCGGCACGAAACGCCGGTCTGCCATCGTGCAGCGCATGTATCAACGGTTTGGAAAGTTTTTCTGTTTAGAAAGTCTTCACCTAAGTTCCCTCACCTGCCAAGAAGAGCCACCCTTGAAGCTATATCATCATCCTATGTCTGCCGGATCGCGCTTGGTGCGCATGGCTATTGGTGAATATGGCGCGAGTGCTGAATATATCCTGGAACGTACCTGGGAACGCCGCGAAGAATTTTTGCTGCTGAACCCGGAAGGCACTTTGCCAGTGCTCCTTGATGAGGGCGATGTGCCGATCTGTGGCGCGGGCACCGTTTGCGAATATCTTGACGAAACCCGTGGCTTTACCCTGGAAGATCGTCGCTTGATGCCAAGCCATCCGCTGGCACGGGCCGAAGTGCGTCGTTTGACACACTGGTTTCTGGTCAAGATGGAAACCGAAGCAACGCAATATATCGTCAATGAAAAAGTGACGAAGCGGGAAAAGCCGCGCGATGCCGGTGGCGGTGCGCCAGAGTCCAGTGTGCTGCGGGCCGCGCGCGCCAATTTGCGCAATCATTTGGGTTATCTGGAATATCTGGCCTCTGAGCGCAATTGGCTGGGTGGCGACCAATTATCCTATGCAGATTTTGCCGCAGCGGCTGCCATTTCCGTCATTGACTACCTCAATGAAATGCCCTGGGCCGACCATGAAGCCGCCAAAACCTGGTATGCCCGCGTCAAATGCCGTCCCGCATTCCGGGAAATTCTGGCAGATAAGATGCGCGGTATTCCACCCCCCGCTCATTACACCGATCTGGATTTTTGAGGCGCGGGACTCTAGGCTTGCATTTCCTAGATCCTAACCGCCCTGGCCCAGTCTGATGTCCATGGAAAAAATCCTGTCTGATCTGCGAAAAGACGTACAGGACTACGGCTTTGACGCCATGGCGATTTGCCCGGCGCATCTGCCCGGTCATATTTCCGAAAATCTCACGACTTTTCTGGATGACAAGCGGCATGGGTCCATGGCGTGGATGGAAGAAACTGCGGCAAGGCGCGCAGATCCCCAGACCCTTTGGCCGGAGGCGAAGAGCATCATCATGCTGGCCATGAATTACGGTCCGGAAGATAATCCGCTGCCGCAATTGCAGCATAAATCCGAAGGCACAATTTCCGTCTATGCCCAAAATCGGGATTATCACGATATCATCAAGGGCAAGCTGAAAACCGTCGCTGGCCGCTTTGCCAGTCGCAACAAGGCTGATGTGAAAGTATTTGTCGACACAGCGCCCGTCATGGAAAAACCTCTGGCCGCTCAGGCCGGACTGGGCTGGCAAGGCAAACACACCAATTTGGTATCCCGTGAATTCGGCTCCTGGCTGTTTCTGGGCTCCATTTTTACCGACATGGATTTGCCACCGGATACGCCAGAAATTGATCATTGCGGTTCATGTCGCGCCTGTCTGGATATCTGTCCGACAAACGCCTTTCCCGCACCCTATCAGCTGGATGCAAGGCGCTGCATTTCCTATCTGACCATCGAGCATAAGGGGCCGATTCCGCAAGAATTTCGCACCGCAATGGGCAACCGCATTTATGGCTGTGATGATTGCCTGGCGGTTTGTCCCTGGAATAAATTTGCCGCCGAGGCGCGGGAAGCAAAACTGCAAGCCCGTGCTGATCTCCAACACCCCGATCTGGCTTTTCTCGCCGGTCTGGATGATGCCGCTTTTCGCAAGCACTTTTCGGGCTCCCCGATCAAACGCATCGGCCGGGACCGGTTTTTGAGAAATGTGCTGATTGCCATTGGCAATTCTGGCGATCAGGATTTGGCAGAGACCGCACGTGCGCATGTAGGCGATCCGGACCCGGTGGTGCGCGATGCTGCTGAATGGGCATTGGATCAGTTTTGAGCTGTGTGCCCGGCCATTGACCTGAAGAATTCAACCGATTTTTCGACAGTCCCGTGGCTCCGCAGGCCGTGATTGCCACCTTTTACAACTTCAAAACGTGTGCCCTCAGCCGCAAATTCCAAAAGTCTTTGACCGTGGGCAAGTGGAATGACCCGATCCTGATCGCCATGCATGATAAAAATCGGCGCTTCAACCGCACCAATGCGCCTGTCTGATTCAAATGGGTGCCGGAGCAATGGCCGCAATGGCAGAAAAGGGTAGCGGCTTTGTGCAACCGCAAGGACGGAGTCAAATGGAGCCACCAGGAATACGGCCAGAATGGAGCGCTGAGTCGCGACATAAATACCAACCCCGGTGCCGAGTGAACGGGCATAAATTGCGATGGGCCCGGCGCTACGCTCTGCAACAAAATCATATCCGGCAAGCCCGTCCAGCAGCAGGCCAGCTTCTGTCGGGCTGCCTGTGCTGCCCGGATAACCCCGGTACTCAACCAAAAGAACGCCAAATCCGGCTTTGGCGAACGCCACCCCATTGGACCGTATACTGGAAAGGCTGCCGCCATTTCCATGAAAGACCAGAACGGTGGTCTCCTCCGCCTCAGGGGGATGATACAGGCCTTTTATCGTTTCTCCATCGGACGTCTTGATCGATACAATCTCAAGCCCGTCATTCAGGACCGCTGGTCCGTCGCCAGCAGGTGCCGGAAAAATCATTCGGTCCTGATTGAAATACAGATAGCCGGTTGCGACCAGAGTAATGGTTGCCGCGAGCACAATCAGGTAGGTGACAGTTTTCCTTATGAGTCTAAACACTGCGCTCCCGTATTACCATTGGCGTCAAATCCTGTACCCAACCACAGCTAACAGAAATTTTCCACACCATGCCATTGCGTGCGGGTATAGCGGTCGCCATGGGCCCAGCCGACGGGCAGAGTTTGCTCAATCTCGGCCATAATGGCATCGGTCATCTGAAAGTCACTTGCGGCGGCACATTCTGCAAGGTGGTCAGCGCTGCGGGTGCCGGGAATCGGGATAAGATGATCGCCCCGAGCCAGACACCAGGCCAGCGATAGTGTGATCGGTTTGGTACCCAGATCCGCCGCATAGGCCTTGAAGCCTTTGACCTTTTCGGCATTGTAACTGAAATTCGGCTCGACAAACCGTGGATTGGCTTTCCGGAAATCTGTGTCTTCAAATTGGCTCGGATCCGGTGTTTTGGTTCCGAAAATACCGCGGCCGACCGGAGAGAATGGCACAAAGGCAACGTCCAGCTCAGCGCAGGTCTGAACCATTCCCAGATCAGCGGTCCGTGTCCACAAGGAATACTCGCTTTGCACCGCATCAACGGGTCCGACAGAAGCTGCACGGCGCAGGGACGCGGGCGAGATTTCCGAAAACCCGATGCCGCCAATCTTGCCTTCTGCCTTGAAAGCCAGAAGTGTTTCCATCACAGCCTCGATCTCCAGATCCGGGTCACGGCGATGGATGTAGTAAAGCGAAACGTGGTCAAGCCCGAGACGTTTGAGAGACTTTTCCAACTCGCCCCGTAGATAATCTGGCTTGTTGTTGAACCCACGCTCGCCGGTGTTCGGATCCCGACCGATGCCGGCTTTCGTGGCTATGGTGAATTTGTCTGCATTGCCCTTCAGGAAAGACCCAATGGTCGCCTCTGATTTGCCCATGCCATAGACGTTGGCCGTGTCGAGAAAATCGATGCCAAGGTCCAGAGCTGCGCTCAGTGTGGCATGGGAGGTGGCCTCACTGGTTGGTCCGTAAAACCCGGCAAAACTCAGGCAGCCCAGGCCAATCTCGGACACTTTTGTGCCGTCTTTCAGAAGTTGACGTTGTTTCAAGAATTCAGTCCTTTTGCTGGCCAGCACGGCCTCGTTAAACGGTCTGGCTAAACTGCATCATCCAGGCTTCGGGCTCAACCTGGTTGCCGTTAAAAAAACTGCACCCGCAGGCGCTTCGCAGATTTCCAGTATCACGGGTTCATGAGGCATGTTCAGACTGTGGAATTGGATGCGCTTGCGATCTGGCTTTCAAGCCAGGCTTCTGGCGTGTTATGAAATAATGCTTGCTCTTGGCGGACACAAATCGGCCATAAGCCAAAAGCAGTCTGACTGAAAAGAGCGAACACCAACCCCTAACACCAACAAATGTGCGGCACCAAGACCAGTTTCAGCGATGAGTATTGCAGGGATTTCCAAAATAGGGCTTGAAGCATGGTGCTTGCTCGCCTCCGTGACGGCCCATGCTTTGGTCGTGGCCCTGATGCTTGCGCTTCCGGCTTTGGCCCAGCCTGAAGTTACGGATGAGGAACGGGTGTCTGTCGAGGTGGTTACACCGAACGAGTTGCAGGAGATCATCGAAGCTGCACGCGTTGAACAACCAGAGCAACCAGCACAACAGCCCGAACCAGAGCTGGATTCGTCCGTATTGGAACCACGCCCCGAACCGGTGGTGAATGTGGAGGACGAGGCTGAAGAAGACGGGGAATCAAAGCCCGAAAACACAACGGACGCAGATGCGGAGCCAGCACCTGATACATCTGAGACCGGCGACCAGGCGGCGGCAGACCAGTCTCAGCCAGACACGTCCGATACATCAGACGCACTCAAACCGCGCACAACACCAGCTGGCCCGGCAGCAATTGGTCCCAAATCAGATGCAGAACCACGCCAATTGGCGCGAATAGTGCCATCTATACCGCCTCCCGGTCAGCCAATTGTCATTCCCCGCAAGCGCGTTGCGCCGCCGGAAGAAAAGGTGGTTGTTGGAGATCGCAAGCGCGAAACGCTTTGCCATGACGCTGCCAAATCCGAGATCAAGAAATCCCGCCCGGAATTGAATCCGGATGTTGTCATTTCCTCCGCCATTATTGGTTCGGAAGCGGCAGCCAATATCATTGTTGCCAATGGGGCAGCCTTTCGAAGCGACGGTCGCTGGTACAATTTCAAATTTCGCTGTGAAGCTGATCCTTTCGAGGAAAAGCTGATTGCGTTTGACTATCTCATTGGCCCGGCCTTTCCTGAAGGGGAAGTGGTTGAGGTCAAGGTGACAGAAGAGAATTGAGGAATTTGTGAAAACCATTGGTCTGATTGGCGGCATGAGTTGGGAAAGCACGGTGGTTTATTATCAGTTGCTCAACCGCGGCGCGCGGGAGCGACTTGGTGATCTGCATTCCGCCAAGCTGTTGCTGTGGTCTTTCGACTTTGCCGATATTGAAGCCATGCAGGCAAAGGGTGATTGGGATGGAGCCACCAGCGCCATGATTGATGCCGCCCGTGCGCTGGAACGCGGCGGCGCTGACTGCGTGATCATCTGCACCAACACCATGCATAAAATGGCGGATGCTGTGCAGCAATCGGTGGACATCCCGCTCCTTCATATTGCCGATGCCACAGCCATGGCCATCAAGGCTTCTGGAGCCGAGAAACCTTTGCTGCTGGCAACGCGCTACACCATGGAGCAGGATTTCTACAGGGGACATTTGCGAGACCGCCATGGTGTTGAGACAATGGTGCCTGATGAGGTTGGACGAACGCTGGTCCACGACATCATCTACAATGAATTGTGCCAGGGCATTATCCGCAAGGATTCCAAAAAAGCCTATCTGGAGACCATTCAGCGCGCTCAACAGCAAGGCACTGACGGTGTCATTTTCGGTTGCACGGAAGTAGGCCTGCTGATCGCACAGGCGGATTTTGCCCTGCCTGCTTTTGATACCACGGCACTTCATGCAGGGGCCGCTTTGGACTTTGCTCTGAACGATTAGAAGATGACCTTCACAAGCGGCTTCACGCCGATAACGCAATCGCGTATGAAGCCTCCGGTTTCTGCGTGTGCAAGGATTTGAAATGTCCATAAAAGTTCGGCCAGTCGCTGAAAGTGATCAGTTGGTTTGGCGGCAAATGTTTGATGAATATGCCGTTTTCTACAAAACGGTAGTACCCGCTGGTGGTCATGAAACGGTCTGGGACTGGATTTTTGATCCCGCCACGGAATTCTGGAGTGATGTGGTCGAAGATGCCGACGGAAAGCTCATCGGTTTCACGCAGTATCAGTTGATGCTCCGCTCCCTTGGAGGAGGTAAGGTTTGTTATATGAGCGATCTTTATGTCAGGCCCGGATATCGGGGCAGTGGGGCAGGTCGCGCTCTGATTGATCACGTCATCGGATTTGCCAGGGCAAATGGGATTGCTAATGTGCGTTGGCTGACCCAGGATTTCAACTATGACGCACGACGGCTGTATGACAGCTATGTCAGCAAATCCGATTTTGTCCTTTATTCGATTCCAATTGAGACCCAGTGACCCAAAACCTTTTCATCTTCGGGCTTGGTTATTCTGCCCGCGTTTTCGCTCAAAAGATGCTTGCTGACGGATGGCAGGTGACCGGGACAACCCGCAGCGAAGAGAAAGCTGCAGCTCTCGCCAAAGCCGGATTTAAGCCAATCATCTATAGCGGCGGTGTTTCTGATGATGTCACAACAGCATTGCAGGCCGCCGATGCGGTTTTGATGTCCATCGCACCAGATCCCGATGAGGCGGAAGCGCACCCCGAATTTGGTGGCGATCCGGTTCTGAGAGATTTTGGGTCTCGGTTGAAAACCCTTCCGAAAAAACCATGGCTTGGCTATCTGTCCACCGTGGGTGTCTATGGCAATCATGATGGTGCATGGGTGGATGAATCCACGGATTGTCGACCAGTTTCCAGGCGCTCCAAAGCGCGTATTGCGGCCGAGAACGCCTGGCAAAATTTGGCCGATGCCGCGGGCCTGACGCTGGGAATTTTTCGCCTCTCCGGCATTTACGGGCCGGGGCGCAACCCGCTTGAAAAGGTTGCGCGTGGCCAAGGCCGCCGGATCGACAAACCGGGGCAGGTATTCAACCGCATTCATGTCGATGATATTGCCTCGGCGCTGACGCTGGCCGTAGCGCAATACAAAGGCGGCATATTCAACATCACGGACAATGAACCAGCCCCACCGCAGGATGTGGTTGCATTTGCAGCCGGACTTCTGGACGTTGACGTGCCGCCGCTGATCCCCTTTGATGAGGCGGATTTATCGCCTATGGGGCGTTCTTTTTATGGCGAGAACAAGCGGGTTTCCAACGCAAAATCCAAAACGGATCTGGGTTTGCACTATAGCGTTCCAGATTATCGTATCGGTATGAATCTGGCTCTGAAATCTCTATGGGCGCGCGGATGATGCCGAAACACACGATAGACGGTTACGCGATTGTCTCGGACAATCATTGCATTGCCGATGCCGATGGCAATATGCCCGAATGCCTGAAAAACGAGGCGGACTGGGCTTATTTTCAAGCAGCCCTTGATGCGGCAACGCTGACTGTGGTTGGCCGCAAAGGCCATGAGGCCAATCCAAACCACAAGAATCGCAGGCGTTTGATCCTGTCGCGGTCGGTGAAAACTTTGGAACATCGCTCTGATGGCTGGTGGTGGAACCCTGCCGGGCATGATTGGGCCGATGTACTGCAACAGGTGGCACCGGAAGGTGGCGCGATTGCTGTTCCCGGTGGCCGTGATGTGTTCGATCTGTTTTTACAGTTGGGCTATTCCAGTTTTCACCTGGCGCGGGCGGAAGGCACACAGGTGCCGGCTGGCACGAAGTTATTTTCAAACCTTGAGAGTACAACGCCGGAACAAATGCTCGCCAGCCACGACCTGAAGCCAGACCCCACCGCATGGCTGGATCAGGATGGGCGTATCAGCATGACGATCTGGCGCGGGAAGACGCGTTGATCTGACGGACGCGTGTTTGGAGTGTCTGTTTGTGGACCCTCGGAACAAGTCCGAGGGTGACGGGTGGTGTGGCTTGTTTGGTGGATTTGCGGCGATTGGTCTGGTGCTGATCACCGGGACAAATTCGGTGATAACGGGCACATGATTTTAAAACATATTGATCAAGCCCGGCAGGCTATTGCCGCCCCTGACCAAACCCGCCATCGTCATTCTCGGACTTGTTCCGAGAATCCATCAGTGACACGAGAAACATTGCCAAGTCAGCTCAGAACCTAACTGGCAAACACGCATTCAAAATCCCGAAACGTTTTGAATTCCAGCGCCACATCGCCCGGCGCATCGACGAAAAATGTGCCTTGTTCACCCGGTTCTCCTTCAAACCGCATTTGCGGCTCGATGCGAAAGCTGACATTGGCATTGTGCAGTCGGTCGATCAGTGCGTGCCAGTCATCCCAGGCCAGCACCACGCCGAAATGCGGCATGGGCACGGAGGTGTTGTCGACGGCACCTGTGCCGCCCTCTGCCATCATGGATCGGCCCTTATGCAGCGAGAGCTGATGCCCGAACAAATCAAAGTCGATCCACGTATCTGCTTCCCGGCCCCGCTTACAGCCAAGAACGTCCTCAAAAAAGGCCGCAGTGGCTGCAAGGTCCGTGACCGGAAAAGCCAGATGAAAGGGTGTGAGCTGTTGCAAGTCTATTTCAGCACCCGCTCACGCATGCCAAGCGCGCGCTTGTCGGAGACTGATGAATAAGCACTCGCTTCGGCCCGGAATTCGGTGAAGGACTTGAAGATGTCGCCCGCCAACGGGCTGCTGTCACCCAGTTCCTGCAACACCACTTCAGCTTCAATCCCAAGTGCATCCACCACATCATCGGGCAGGAATTTCACCTGAACACCTTCCTTTTCAAGCAAGGGTTTGTAGGAGGTGACGTTGTGGAAGGTAAAATCGGCCAGTGATTCATAGGACGTCGCCATGGAGGCATTGCGCACCACGGCCTGCAGATGCTCCGGCAAATCCATGAACTCCTGACGGTTCACCAGCATTTCCAGCGCAGGACCAAGCTCATGGAAGGCTGGCATGTAGTAGTATTTCGCCACCTTGTAGAGGCCAAAGGCCAGATCATTCCAGGGGCCGATCCATTCTGCGGCATCAATTGCGCCTGACTGCATGGCGGGGAAAATCTCACCCGGCGGCAGCAGAACCGTGTTCACGCCAATCCGCCGCATCACTTCGCCGCCCAATCCGGCTATGCGCATTTTGATGCCCTTGAAGTCGTCCAGCGAGTTCAACTCCTTGGTGAACCAGCCGCCTGCCTGAGGGCCTGATGAACCGGCATAAAATGGCAGCACACCAAAGGGCTCATAGGCTTTTTCCCAAAGCGCCTGCCCGCCACCGAACTGAACCCAGGCAGCATGTTCATGCGCCAGCAGGCCGAAGGGAACACCGGTGAAAAAGTGGAAGGCCGGATCTTTGCCCTGCCAGTAATATGGCGTGGCATGGCCCATTTGTGCTGTGCCCGAAGAGACAGCGTCAAACACTTCAAAGGGAGGAACCAGCTCTCCGGCCGCGAAAAGTTCAACGGTCAATTCGCCATTTGACATGGCGGTAATCTTGTCAGCCAGTCTTTGCGCATTCACGCCAACGCCGGGTGCATTTTTTGGCCAGCTTGTTGCCATCTTCCATGTGCGCCCCGGGCTCTGTGCCAAGGCCGGTGTGGCCAGGGTTGCTGTGGCAGCTGTCGCCGCAGCGCTGCTTGCCAGAAATTTGCGGCGTGAAACTTTACGCTTTGCATCAGTGTCAGACATGAAATGCTCCCGTATGGTTTTTAGCTTATGGTTGTTTGAAATAGTGAGTAGATTTCCCGCCAGTGTAAACAGTTTTATTCAGTGGGCGTGGCGTCCTTATCGCCCCATTTCAGGGTTCGGTAGTCAAAGCCACGTTCGATGGTTGGCTTGATGATGGAAAAATAGGGCGACAGATCAAAGTCACGCGGTGCGAACAGGGAATGATGGCGGATATGCAGTATTTCCCGGCGGGTATAATACATATGCTGACCGCGCCAATCGCGCGTAACCGCCTTGTCGGTTACCAGTTCCACCCGGGGCAGAATAGGGTAGCGCACGATCTGAAAGGCCTGCGCAATCAGGGTTGAACAGATGGCACGGGTCGGGTCTCCGGAACCCAGAGCCAGCATGCGGCGGCGCCAGCGCACAGGTACAGGCGGTGTCGGCAGGAAATAGCGCAGCATGTCAAATATGTTTTTCAGATCATATTTCAGGCCAATGCGCGCCACCATATACTGCACCACCTTTTCAACATCGTCATCCGTCAGTCCCACGGGCCGGCAGATGCGGGTGTTGAAATCGCTGTATTTGGAGAGCTTCTGCGTCACGCAACCTTCGCCAAGATTGACCTCTATCAGACGATGCCGTTCACCGTCCTCTTCATGGACATCCAAGACATTGCCTACATAGAGAGCCGCATGAGACCAGGTGGATTGGGTCAGATATTTGATAGCGGCGGAGACTTTCTGATTGCCTTCAACCAACAGGATATCGCCTGGCCGCAAACAGGCTTCCAGCGTATCGGTATCTGAAGGCGTATAGGGCTTGTAGCCGCTGGATTCGCTGCGTAGCCGACCAGCAATCCAGCGCCCGGCCTTGTCCAGCAGCGTATCTGCCGGAAGCTTGATCTTTCTGAATGCAGCGCTGTGCTTTTGGTCTCCAGACATTGCTTTCTCTAAAACAATTTGAAACGCTTATCCGCGTCAGGGTCTTCCTTGGCGGTGCCTGGGTCATCGGGGATAGGTGACATTGAATCGGGTGATACGAAACTGGGTTCGGATATGCCGTCCTTGCCATCCTGGTCAGGGTCCTGTGTCGCGCCATTGCCTGTGGTTGTCTCTGGCTCTGGTTTGGAACTGTCTGCCACTTTTTCGGCGACAACAGGTTCAGCTTCTTGAGCGGCCTCTCCCTCAACCTTTGGCCCAGTTTTGGCAACTGCTTCGGCCTCGATCACAGGGATTGTTGTTGAGTCCGGCTTTTCCGCTTCCTGCGGCGGCGTCGCCTCGACAATTTCCGGCGCGGCAACTGGCGCGGGTTTTTCAGCCTGTTGCTCTGGTTCCGGCTTTGGTATTTCAACAGGCATTGGTGGCTCGATTTCCAACGGGGCAAGCAGCACATCATCTTCGCTGATGATCACAGTTGGCTTGGCCAGCGCTGATTGTGGCACTTTCCATTCATAGGCATCCAGCAGGCCGGTCACCGGGGAAACCGGTGCCCAATGATCGGAGACAACACCGTCGGCAATCCAGACCGGATCAGCTGCGGCGTGAACAGCTTTTGAAAGCCATTCGCGGACGCGGCCCTTGTCACCATGTTCGCCCTCTTCAATATCGGCCATCAACAGGCAGGCCCGCTGGGTCGGTATGGACAGATGCGGCAGCAGGGCGGCGCGTGCGCCATCCCAATCCTGAGCTTCGATGGCAGCTTTTGCCAAAGCGATTGCGCTTTCCAGATGATCCGGCAAAAGACGTGTCAAAGTTCTGATCCGCTTCACCCGATCACGCGGTGAATCCCCTGGACGCACATGGGCGTAAGTCTCAGCAAGATCAGGATGAGGGTTCAGTTTCCAGGTGGATTCCAGTGTTTTCACAGCGCGGCGCAACTCTCCCAGTCGCGACAGAACGCGGCCAGCGACCACGGCGGCAGGCACCAGATCCGGAGCAAGCTTGTGGGCTTCCAATGCGGCAAGCTTGGCTTCCTGGGGTTCCCGGTCCTCATGGCTCAGGGCTTTGGCCACCAGAACAATAGCCCGTCGGCGTTTCACTTCTGCGCGGTCAATCAGTCCGGCTGCATTATTGGCCGAAATGGTTTTCAACGCGCCATCCCAGTCTTCGGCAGCCGATTGATACCGCAGCACGGCAGGTCCGGCCCAACTGGCAACAGTGGCGCCATCATTCGGGCGTGCCGGGTGCTTGGCTGCTGTTTCCATAGCGCTCAAAGCCAGTTGCAGTGCGGCAGCTGGATCATTGGTGCGTTCTGCTTCCATGAACAATCCGCGCAGGCCGAGCAATTTGGTTTCCGGCTCATCCATCATGGAATGGAACGTTTTGCGGGCCGTCTCATATTCACCCGCCAATTGGGCCGACTGGGCCTTCAGCAGAAGAGCAAGCGGTGCATCATTGAGGTATTTATTGGCGCTGTTGGCAGCTTTCAGGGCGCGTTTTGCATCACCTTCACCCACAGCGATCAGGCCACTGGACAAAGCGTTGTAACCCTTGTCCCGCCGCCGCGCGGAAAAATAACCTTTCAGCATGTGTGGTGAGCGCCAGATTGCGCGCAACAGGCCCCAGATGATGGCAATTACAATCATGAGGACCACCAAGGCGATGGCGAAGACCATCAGACTGGTCTCAATCTCACGTCCGGCCCAGGTGAACTGGACATTTCCCGGATTGTCGGCAAGCCACGCAAACCCGGCTGCGAAGGCCAGAAAAACCGCTACGATACTGAAAACGCGGATCATGAAGGATCTCCCTTGCTGGTTTCAGCCCAGATTGATTGCTGAACGGCATCAAGCTGATCCTGAAGACCGGCTGCGCTCTGGAGGTGCTGTGTCTGAATCTGCCAGAGCGAAACTGATTGTTGCAGCGTGTCCGATGCCGATGCGTTGGCGGCAATTTCATTCAGAAAAGCGCTCAATTGTACAAGGTCACCTGCACTGGCGGCCTCTGCTGCAGATCCCAATTGGGCGGACAGACTGTCGGGTGGTGCTGCTTCTGTCTGGTTGGTGTCGCGCACAGTGACAAGACCCTGAGCGCCCTTCATAATTCCGTCAAACAGGCCCTTGGCCGTAACACTGTCACCTTCTGGTGCGGTTTCTTCCGGGGCGGTAGCTGAAGCAAGATCTGCATCATAGGCAGCGCGTGCTTCTGAAATCTGGCTGGCCAGAACAGGTAGGGGAGTGAGGCCCGCTTCGGCTGCCTGCAGAAATTCATCGGGCAATTCAACAGCGCTGCCAAGGTCGGCCATCAGGGCACGTGCCTGTGTGACAAGACCTGCAAACGGCATGCCTTGCGCAATCGCTGTATTGAGGCCTCCATGAACATAGGCCAGTCTGGCTCCATCCATTGCAGCATCAGGTTGCTCTTCGGCCGGCGTGGCAACGGTTTCTTCCAAACGGTCTGTCTTGCCGGCAACGCGCTTGACTGTTCCGGCCACACCTTCAACGGTGTCTGTCAGAGATTGCAAATCCAACTGCTGCTGCTGCGCCGTGAGTTGCAGGGTTTCCATAATCGCCAACTGGTCCTGCAGGCTTGAGACCATGTCGGCCATCGCATTAAGCTCTTCGCGCACAGGCACTGGAATATCGGTGTTCTGCACCCCGATCTGATCGGCCTGTGCACTAATCAGCTCAGCCTGGGCGTTTATCTTGTCAGCCTGAGTGCTGATCTCGTCGGACAGCGCCGTCAAGCGCCCTTCCAATTCAGCCAGTGCCGGTCCTTCGCCCGCTTCGCCTTCAGCGACAGAGTTTTCCAGTGCATTTTGCTGATCCGCCAGCCGCGACAATTCACCGGCCAAGGTCTCATTTTGGGCCGTCACTTCATCAGACAGGCTGGCCAATTGAGTGTCCAGATCTGTCAATGCTGCCTGAAGGTCGCTCTGCGTGGCACTTGCAGTTTCCAGACTGTTTTGACCCGCGGCAAGTGCGTCACTGATCTGTGTCCGAAGGGCGTCAATATCTGCTTGTAAAGCGTCAGTGCCGCCTGTTTCGGCAGGCTGTTCAGCCAGTGCTTCAATGCGCGTGTTCAGGCTGGTGATGCTCTCAGACAGGGCGGTTGACTGGTCGGACAATCCACTGACGGTGCCGGACAGTTCAGACAATTGTGTCTGTGCTGCCTCAACGCGGTTGTCATCTGTCGTTGCCAGCAGGCCCGACCCCAGCACGGCGTAGGCACCCAGCAATGTGATAATGCCGCCAACACCACCTGCAAGAACCATGGCAAGAATACTGGTGCCACCGCCTCTTTGTGATTGCGTGCGTGCTGAAGCAACGCTGGCACGGGGGCGCGGCGCTTTCGATGCCTGTGGTGGCTTCGACGCTCCAGAAGCGGCTGATGCTGTCGCTGATGCAGTGGCTGGTTTTGCATCCGCCCTTTTATCGCCGGCCCCAGTAGATCCAGTAGAATCAGTCGAGCCAGTTGTCGCAGTCGCGGCTACGGTGGCAGCAGCTTGCTTTACATCCGGAGTCGGTTTGCTTGCGGCCACATCCTTTGTCGTTTCAGATTTGGTCGGGGCGTTTGGCGCGCTTTTCGCAGCCATTGTCTTCACTGCGCTTGGCTCCAGATCAATGGTGGTCGGCTTTGGCGTAAGCTTGGTTGCCCCGCCAACTGGTTTTGCGTCTGAAGAGGTTGCCTTGGCGCCTGACGGGTTGGACTTGGCGCCTGTACCGGCGTCATTCGGTTTGGAAGTCGATGTTGCTGCAGCCTTCGGGGTGCGGGATCGCGTGGAACCTGTGGACCTGGTTGACCTTGATTTTGAGGTCGGGCGTTGTGGTGATTTTACCATTCTATGGTCCCTCTTGCGCTGCCTTTGGATGGAATAGACAAAATTTCCTGCTGCTTCCAACCCGCTACATAAGGCAGATATAAGCAGTTGCAATCAGGTATCACAAGACGGGTTGGTCCGGATTCAGCCCTGATCCAGGCAGTTCAGATCGAATTGGATGATTTACGGTGAATATTGAGTTGTTTAACTAACTTATCTACCATGGAATCTGCTGATTCAGTGGTTGCAACAGCAATCCGGTTAAACCCGGATTGATACGCGCGATCGGCCACGGCCTGTGAAATGCACACAGTCAGAAGCTGATCTTGAACCCGCTTCGCGGTGTCCCCTAAGTGGTTCTGAAGCAACGTAGCTGCTTGCGTAGCGGAGCGACTGGAAAACAGCGTTGTGGCGGCAATCTGGTGGTTTTCAAATGCCGCTTTGGCGGTTTCAGAAAGCTGATGTTCAAACTCTGCTTCATATAACTCGCTCAACATCAGATGGAAATCCTGTGACAACGTCTCTTCCAGAATTGGCGTTCTGGAAGTCCCGGCAATGTACAGCAGATTTGGAGGAGCTTTGCCCATATCCATGGGCATTCTGTCGCGCACCAAGGCCACCATTCCGCGACTGCCCTGATGGTCCGAACACAACACATTCTGAAATCCCAACTCTCGGGCCAGATTTTGTGTTGTAGCTCCCGAGACAAACACCGGATGTTTCACATAATCCGTCAGCCAGTCTTTGGGAAAATGCAGCAATCCATTGACACTGGTGAAAATCAGACCTGACGTCTCAAGGGGCGCCAGCGGCGGCAGCTCAGGAACGGGCAACGGTTTTATGCTTATCACCGGGCTGATCAAAGGTCTGAGCCCAGCCGCTGCAATTGCGCTGGCGTGCTCATCAGCCTGAGGTCGGGGCCTTGTTACCCAGACAAATGGCTGGTTATCCTGACCCTGAAATTCCATGAAAACCCAAGCCTATCGTGTTTCCAGAACGTGCTGATTGTGGATGATATCTTTCAGGAAGGTCTCACCCGCTTCCTTGCGGATGCTTTGTCCAGCCTCTCGGCCGAGCGCCGCCGCGCTGGTATCATCAGGCGCCTTCAAAACGCGTGAGGTTTCAAAGGATGTCTGACCGTCCGTCGACAGCACAATGCCGCGAAAGGACAATATATCGTCTTCTATGGTGGCAAAGGCTGCAATAGGTGTGCGGCAGGACCCGTCCAGTTCTCGCAAGAAGGCGCGCTCTGCCCACAGACACAGTCCCGATTCGTGATGATGAATCGGGGCAAGAAAATCTTTGATCCGGGTCCGGTTGCTGCAAACCTCAACGCAAACGGCACCCTGACCGACGGCGGGCAAAAACGTCTCTGTGGAAAGCCGTGTCGTAATGTGCTCAGAAAGTCCGGTACGGTTCAGCCCGGCCGTCGCCAGCAAGGTTGCATCAACGTCACCATCTGCCAGCTTGCGTATGCGTGTGTCCACATTGCCGCGCAGATTGACGAGTTTCAGATCCGGCCTCTGACGCTTGATCATGGCCTGGCGGCGCAGGCTGGCAGACCCGACCACTGCCCCGTGGGGCAGGTCTTCCAGCCGTTGGGCCTTATGGCTGAGAAAGGCATCTGTCGGATCTTCGCGCGGCAAAATGGTAGAAAGTTCCAGACCATCGGGCAGAACCGTTGGCATATCCTTGGAGGAATGCACTGCCATGTCCAGTTCGCCGGATAAAAGCCGCTCTTCAATTTCTTCGGTAAACAGACCCTTGCCGCCCAGCTCGTTCAGCGCCCGGTCCTGAATCCGGTCACCGGCCGTGCTGATCACATCAATGGAAAAGCAATCTTCACTCAGATCATGAGCTGCCATAAGCCGCGCGCGCAATTCAGCCGCCTGTGCCAGCGCCAGAATGCTTCCTCGTGTGCCGATGCGTATCGGCTTTTCGTCTGTGGGTCTCAGAACTGTTTCAGCTTTTGTTTGCAGGGTCATGGGGGCAATGCTAGGTGATAGCGCACATGCGCAGACTGTTTTCGCGTTGTTGCATAAACTATTGTGACAGTGGCCCCAAGCGCAATTTTGGAATTTTGCCATGCGCCTTCTCGGTATTGAAACCAGTTGTGATGAAACTGCCGCCGCAATCGTGGAGGGCAGCATTGGTCCGGACGGACAAGCAGAGGGCCGGATTCTCTCAAATATCGTTCTCAGTCAGAAGGACCATGAAGCCTTTGGCGGCGTGGTTCCGGAAATCGCAGCGCGCGCCCATGTGATGGCAATTGACAGCGTTATCATGGCAGCTATGAAGGAAGCAGATTGCGATTTTCCCGATCTGGATGCGCTTGCTGTATCTTCTGGCCCCGGCCTGATTGGCGGCCTGATCGTGGGTTTGATGGCTGCAAAATCCATTGCCCTTGCGCATGATCTGCCATTTCTGGGTATCAATCATCTGGAAGGTCATGCCCTGACAGCGCGTCTCAGTGATCAATTGCCCTATCCTTATTTGTTGCTTTTGGTGTCCGGCGGCCATTCTCAGATCTTGCTGGTCAGCGGGTTGGGCCAATACCACCGCCTTGGCAGCACCATTGATGATGCTTTGGGTGAGGCGTTTGACAAGACTGCCAAGCTGCTGGGCCTGGGCTATCCGGGCGGGCCCGCCGTGGAGCGCGCGGCAATGCGCGGTGATTCTGAACGATTCAAATTCCCCATGCCTCTGCGCGGAAAAATGCCGCCCAATTTTTCTTTTTCGGGATTGAAAACAGCGGTGCGCCAACAGGCAGAGGCACTGGTGCGGGAAGGGTCTTTGTCAGATCAGGATGTCGCAGATATCTGCGCCAGTTTTCAAAAGACGGTCGCAGCCATTATTGAGGACCGGCTGATACGGGCCTTTGATCTGGCCGCGACTCGAAGCGATGTGCAGGCTGCACTGGATGGACAACCCTTGCCTCTGGTGGTTGCTGGCGGTGTTGCGGCCAATCAGGTGCTGCGTGCTCATCTTGGCCGTGTGGCGGCGCGATTGGATACGCGGATTATAGCGCCCCCGCTTGAACTGTGTGGAGACAATGGCGCGATGATCGCCTGGGCTGGTCTGGAACGGTTTGCAGCCGGCGAAAGCCATGATTTCGCACTGGCACCGCGAGCCAGATGGCCGCTCGACATGAATGCGCAAACCATGATCGGCCACGGCAAGGCAGGGGCCAAGGTATGAGCACCGCTAAAAAAATCGGCGTTGTCGGAGGGGGCGCCTGGGGCACCGCATTGGGCGTGGCGGCATTGAATGCAGGGGCCGACACCTGGCTATGGGCGCGTGATGCAGGGCTTGTGAACAGCATCAACACAGATCACGAAAATCCGGTCTATCTGCCAAATGTTAAACTGCCGGAAGCATTGAAGGCCACCGCCGCTCTGGAGGATCTGGCAGATTGTGATGCACTTTTGATGGTTATCCCAACGCAGCAAATGCGATTGGTTTTCACGGGATTGATGAAACACTGGCCCGCTGAACGGCCGTTGGTTCTCTGTGCCAAAGGTATTGAGCAGACAAGCGGCCTGTTGCCGGCGGGTATCATCAGGGATTTGCGGGCCGATCAGACGCTTGCCGTTCTGTCAGGTCCAAGCTTTGCAGTGGATGTCGTGGCCGGCAAACCCACAGCGGTGACACTTGCGGCGGATCAACTGGAGCGCTCGGAGGAGTTGTGCCGAATGCTGGCAAGTCCGTTGTTCCGTCCCTATGCGGCAGATGATCTGATTGGCGTGGAAATCGGCGGCGCTTTGAAAAATGTGACGGCTGTGTGTTGCGGCATTGCAGCCGGGTGCCAATTGGGTGCCAGTGCAGGCGCTGCCTTGATGGCACGTGGGTTTTCCGAAATGGTGCGTTATGGTTTGGCACATGGGGCGCAGGCGGAAACCTTTATGGGACTGTCCGGTTTTGGCGATCTGGTCCTGACCTGTTCCAGCACCCAATCGCGTAATTTTTCCTTTGGATTTGGTCTGGGAGCGGGCACACTTGATATCTCCGATGCCCTTGAAGGGCGGGTGCCGCTGGCCGAAGGCGCATTCACCGCCGGCGTTGCGGCGCAGACTGCCAGAACAAAAAACCTTGATTTGCCGATCCTTCAGACCGTATCTGAAATCCTGGACGGAACGATTAGTGTAGATGCGGCGATTCACCGCCTGTTGGATCGTCCATTGAAAGCTGAAAAACTATAAGCGCGCAGGGAAACAAAAATGTATTTTATCGTTTATGCCAAAGACAAGCCCGGACACACAGAAATGCGTGCCACCAATCGCCCGGATCATGTAGCCTGGTTGAAATCCTGGTCTGTTCCGGTGGCAGGTCCCCTGCTGGCCGATGATAATGAAACCATGATCGGCTCCATGCTGATTGTCGAGGGCGACAGTCTGGAAGAAGTTGAAGCCATGCTGCCCAATGATCCCTATGCAAAGGCCGGCTTGTTTGAAAGCGTGGAAGTCCGTCCTTGGATATGGGCGCTCGGCGCGCCAACCGCTTAAGGTCTGAACCCCGGTTCTGCACCTAGTCCCGAAATATCAGGAGATATCTATGGCCTATTGGCTTTTTAAATCCGAACCCTTCAAATGGTCCTGGGACATGCAGAAGGCCAAGGGCGACGCTGGAGAAGAGTGGGATGGCATCCGCAATTATCAGGCGCGCAATTTCATGCGGGACATGAAAGTCGGTGATCTGGGTTTTTTCTATCATTCCAATGAAGGAAAAGAGATCGTCGGCATTGTGGAAGTCAGCAATGAAATTCATCCTGACAGCACCACAGATGATCCGCGCTGGGAGTGTGTCGATATCAAAGCCGTCAAGGATATGCCGAAACCGGTCACATTGGCCGATGTGAAGGCCACGCCCGAACTGTCGGAAATGGCATTGGTCAAATCCATGCGTCTGTCTGTGCAGCCGGTTCGCCCGGAAGAATGGGCGCTGGTATGCAAAATGGGTGGGCTTTGACCGGCCTCATCTGACCGGCATTTCTTGAAATGTATCACAACCAAAGTTGCCCTACCAAAGTTTCAGGCGGCATGACTGGATTCTGCCGGCTAGCTTTGCATAATGGCGGCAGCCGATAGCGACACGACATATTTCCGTCTGGGAGGACAATTCATGAGCGACTCTGATCTACATTCGGTACCCGATGCCTGGGCGAAATCCGCCCATATCAATGATGAAAAATATCTGGAAATGTATCAGGCATCGGTGAATGACCCGGATGCGTTCTGGGCTGAACACGGCAAGCGGGTGGATTGGATCAAGCCATTTACCAAGGTGAAAAACACCTCCTATGATTATCACAACGTTTCCATCAAATGGTTTGAAGACGGTGAATTGAACGTTTCGGCCAATTGTGTGGACCGGCATGTGGCAAGCCGTGGTGACCAGACAGCCATTATCTGGGAACCCGATAGCCCGGACGACGAAGCTCTGCACATCACCTATAAGCAATTGCACACCCATGTGTGCCGCTTTGCCAATGTGTTGAAAGACATGGGCATTGCCAAGGGTGACCGCGTCATCATTTACATGCCGATGATCCCGGAAGCCGCCTACGCCATGTTGGCCTGCGCCCGGATCGGTGCCATTCATTCCATCGTGTTTGCCGGGTTTTCGCCTGATGCGCTGGCTGATCGGATCAAGGGGTGTGAGGCCAAACTGGTCATCACTGCAGATGAAGCGCCGCGTGGTGGCCGCAATACGCCGCTGAAATCCAATGTCGACAAGGCGCTGGACAAGGCCCAAAACGGGGCATCCGGCACCACCAGGGCGCTGGTGGTGAAACGCACCGGCAGTGACGTTGCCATGAAGGCTGGCCGCGATGTCTGGCTGCATGAAGCAGAAGCCAATGTGTCTGATGAGTGCACGCCTGAGGCGATGAATGCGGAAGACCCGCTGTTTATCCTGTACACCTCTGGCTCCACCGGCATGCCAAAGGGTGTGGTTCACACCACAGGCGGCTACATCGTCTATGCCTCAATGACCCATCAATATGTCTTCGACTATCAAGATGGTGACGTTTACTGGTGTACCGCTGATGTGGGCTGGGTCACCGGCCACTCCTATATCGTCTATGGCCCGCTGGCCAATGGTGCGACGACGCTGATGTTTGAGGGCGTGCCGACTTATCCGGACGCTTCACGCTTCTGGCAAATCTGTGACAAGCATAAGGTCAACCAGTTCTACACAGCGCCCACAGCAATCCGTGCCCTGATGGGCAAAGGCAACGACTTTGTCGAAAAATGCGATTTGTCATCTCTGAAACTGCTGGGGTCCGTTGGTGAGCCGATCAACCCGGAGGCCTGGAACTGGTATGATGAAGTGGTTGGCAAGAGCAATTGCCCGATTGTGGATACCTGGTGGCAGACCGAAACCGGTGGCATTCTGATTACGCCTTTGCCCGGTGCAACAGCCACAAAGCCAGGCTCGGCAACACGCCCCTTCTTTGGAGTGATGCCGGTGATTCTGAACGATCAGGGTGAAATCCTGGAAGGCACGGCAGAGGGCGTATTGGCCATGGAGGATTCCTGGCCGGGTCAGATGCGCACGGTCTGGGGTGATCACAACCGCTTTGTGTCCACCTATTTTGAGCATTTCAAAGGCTATTACTTCACAGGTGATGGCTGCCGCCGCGACGATGATGGCTATTACTGGATCACAGGCCGTGTCGATGATGTGCTCAACGTCTCGGGCCATCGCATGGGAACGGCTGAAGTGGAATCAGCTCTTGTGGCCCACCCCAAAGTGTCAGAGGCCGCTGTTGTCGGCTATCCCCATGATATCAAGGGCCAGGGCATCTATTGCTATGTGACTTTGATGGAAGGTGATGAGCCGTCGGATGAACTGCGCGTAGAGTTGCAGAATTGGGTGCGCCACGAAATCGGTCCGATAGCCAAGCCCGATGTGCTGCAATGGGCGCCAGGCCTGCCAAAAACCCGCTCTGGCAAAATCATGCGCCGTATTCTGCGCAAGATCGCCGAGAATGAAACTGGCTCGCTCGGGGACACATCCACATTGGCTGATCCATCAGTCGTGGAAGATCTGATTGCAAACCGGGCCAACAAATAGCGATGTTTAATCGACAGGTTCTCGGATTTCATCCGGGGACCTGTGCATTGCGATGATCGATCAAGGGCCTTTTTGGCCGAGTTCAAAAATCGATGGCGCGCCCGTTGATCTCCCAATCGCCATACCGCGCCGGGTCATGGCCACCACGACCACCTTCTTCTTTTGGCAGGTTCGCTGCATCAGTTTTTGCCTGATCGCGGCGCGCCTGTGCTTCGGCCAGTGCACGCTGTGCCGCTGGGGACAAGACTTTAGGTGCCTTGTCATCAGCTGCGGCAAGGCTGTTCGGGTCTGAATTTTCGTTTTTTCCGGTCATTGGGGGGATATAAGGCAGGCGGGTCCACTTGCAAAGTCGCATTTATGTGCCCAATTTGAGCGCTACACAGAGACTCTCGAAAGCTGACAAAGATGAACTACACCAAAACGGCCATGCTTCTGGCCGCAATGACCGCCCTTTTCATGGGTATTGGATATCTGCTGGGCGGCGCTGGCGGCGCAATGATTGCGTTCATTATTGCGCTTGGAATGAACCTATTCAGCTATTGGAAATCCGACAAGATGGTGCTGCGCATGCACAATGCGGTGGAAGCACACGAAGAAAATGCACCGGAGTTCTTCGCCATTGTCCGCGGTCTGGCCGAAGCTGCTGATTTGCCGATGCCGGCGGTCTATCTGATCAAGAACCCGCAGCCAAATGCGTTTGCAACGGGCCGCAATCCGGAAAATGCAGCTGTGGCTGCAACCACCGGCCTGCTGGAACTGCTGGAACCCGAAGAAGTGGCCGGGGTGATGGCGCATGAACTAGCCCATATTCAGAACCGTGACACGCTGATCATGACCATGACAGCGACTTTTGCGGGTGCCATTTCCATGATTGCGAATTTCGGTCTCTTTTTTGGTGGCAATCGCAATAATAATGGTATTGGCATCATTGGTGCGATTCTGGCGGCCATTCTGGCGCCGATGGCGGCGGGTATCGTTCAAATGGCAATTAGCAGAACACGCGAATATGCGGCCGACAAACGTGGCGCAGAAATCTGCGATCACCCATTGTGGCTGGCATCCGCGCTCAAGAAAATTGCTGGCGGGGTGAGCAGGGTTGAAAACATGGATGCCGAGCGCAATCCTGCCTCGGCCCATATGTTTATCATCAACCCGCTGTCAGGTGCCCGGATGGACAATCTGTTCTCTACGCATCCCAACACGGATAACCGCATAGCCGCCTTGCGTGCCATGGAAGAGAACTGGGACCAGACTTATGATGATGTTGATGACCACCATGGTGGCGGATCGCAGAATGCCGGGCCCTGGGGGTGAGTAACGCAAAAGCTGGCGGCGCACCCACTGATCAAAGACGTGGCCGACAAAGTCGGGGACAGGGAAACAACCGGCGCAATGCGCCAGGCCTTGCACCGCGCAAGGTTGCAGCGCATCTGATCAGCCAGATCATCAGCAAGCGCAAGGCGCTCGAAACGCTGCTCGAAGATGGCAAGGACAGTGGCTATTCCAATTTACAGCCGCAGGACAAGGCGCTGGCGAGGGCCATTGCGTCTACCACATTGCGCCATTTTGGCGAGATTCAGGAACTCATCAAACAGCGTTTGACCAAACGTCTTCCTGTCTCTGCCCCTTATCTTCCCGGTGTTTTGTACACCGCTGTTGCACAGATATTGTTTATGGAAGTGGCGGATCATGCCGCTGTTTCTCTGGCCGTTGATGCTGCTGCCTCCGACCCGAAAGCACGGCATTTCAAACCACTGGTAAATGGTGTGCTGCGTGGTCTGTTACGAGAACGCGAAGCGTTCGAGCCAGATGATACGCTGAACACGCCTGAGTGGTTGCGCACCATGCTGATCAATCAATATGGGGCCGACAAGGCACATGCGATCATGCAGGCCAATATGCAGCGTGCTGAGTTGGATCTGACGATGCGCGCTGACGCTGAAGCCTGGGCAACCCGTCTGAATGGGGAATTGATCGGTGAGCGCACAGTGCGCCTCGCAGCGGTCAGCAAAGTGTTTGAGCTGGATGGATTCAAATCAGGCGACTGGTGGGTTCAGGATGCAGCAGCTTCCGTTCCCGCAGACCTTTTGATGAATGCATTGCGGCGCGGTGGGGCGCTGGCTGATACACATGTGTTGGATGCCTGCGCTGCCCCTGGTGGCAAGACGGCTCAATTGGCATCTGCCGGGCTGCAGGTTACAGCACTGGATATTTCCCAACACCGCCTTAAGCGTCTTCAGGAAAACCTGCAGAGGCTCAACCTGTCGGCGAATACGGTCACTGCTGACCTGCTGACCATGGATGACCAATCTGCCTTTGATGCCATCCTGCTGGACGCACCTTGCTCGGCCACCGGAACGATCCGTCGGCACCCGGATGTGGCCTGGTTGAAAACCCGCGCGCAGATCAAGGAATTGATGACCCTTCAGCGCAACATGCTGGCCAAGGCTGCAAAGCTGTTAAAGCCCGGCGGAACCATTGTCTTCTGTACCTGCTCGCTTCTTGCCGAAGAGGGAGAAGCGCATCTTGACTATGTGCAAAATGAGCTTGGATTGGTTCTGGACCCAATTGCGCAGGACGAGACGAATTTATGCAACCCGTTGACCGTTGCAGATGGTGTCTTTAGAAGCACGCCAGACATGGTGCCAAGTATGGATGGATTTTTCATCCTAAGGTTAATGCGCCCTTAATGGTAACTGCGGTATCTGTGGTTAGTTGAACGAAGTTGCGCACGCAATTTTAAAGGCGCTCCGTTTTAGAGTGAAGGGATTTCGCCGTTGTCAGACGCGCGTAGAATGGTGGAAGTCAAATTACCTGGTGCTTTTGCCGGGAAGTTTCGCCTGTCCAGCGTTGTGGCTCGTGCAGCGTTCCAATCCCTCAAACGCAGCTTCCATTCCAGCCCGGCCTATCGCTGGAGCTATAATGGTCCTGCGCCGGAACGGCTGCTGATTGCACCGCCCGATGTGCGCACTGCTGATCCCACCATCGCGACTGAGCTGATCAACGGCACATTCGTGTTTGCGGGCGAAGTGGTGGAAGCGCCGGATTACTCTCCGTTTGAAGTTATTCCGCCAACACCGGCCTGGGGACGTGAGATCCACGGATTTTCCTGGCTGCGCCATCTCAAGGCAACAGACAATCCGGCAGCACGTCAAGTTGCGCGGGAACTTGTGGAAGACTGGATCGAAATTCACGGCCGATGGGATGATCTTGCCTGGGATCATGAAGTGACCTCAACCCGCATTCTGGCCTGGCTCGCTCAGTCACCGCTGGTGCTGCAGGGCAGTGATCATGAATTCTACACCACGTTTTTGAAATCGCTGAACCGGCAGGTCCGTTATCTGCGCCGCATTGTGGGTGATTTGCCTCCTGGCGTCGGGCGGTTGAAAGCATCCATTGCGCTGGCCGCTGCCACCTTGTCGATGTCCGGTCAAAAACGCTATTCCCGATCCAGCGCCCGGCGTCTGGATGAAGAATTGAATGCACAGATCCTGCCCGATGGCGGCCATATCAGCCGCTCGCCAGCTGTCATCATTGATATTTTGACAGACCTCCTGCCGCTTCGGCAGGCCTTTACAGCGCGTGGTCTGGAGCCAACCAAAGCCATCATGACGGCTATTGACCGGATGATGCCCATGCTGCGCTTCTTCCGCCATGGCGATGGCGCTTTTGCCCATTTCAACGGAATGGGTGGCACCAAGTCTGATCTGATTGCAACTCTGCTGGCCTATGATGATGCGCGCGGAAAGCCCGTCCTTCAGGCCAAATACACCGGTTACAGCCGCATGGAAGCCGGAAGCACGATTGTTATTGCCGACACTGGACCTGCACCTCCCATGCGGTTGAGCGACACCGCTCACGCGGGCACGCTGTCCTTTGAGTTTTCCAGCGACCGGCAACGGATCATTACCAATTGCGGTGCGCCCTCTGCGCATCTGTCCGAGTGGCGTCAAATGACCCGTTCGACGGCAGCTCACAGCACTTTGGGCCTAAATGATACATCTTCTGCCCGGTTCCTGACTGATTCAAACGCTGAAAAATGGCTTGGCCCGGTTGTGATCTCTGGTCCTGAAGATGTGCGGTCCAGCATTTACGAAAACGAACGTGGCCATGAACTGGTCATGAGCCATGATGGTTATGGTGCGCTGTTTGGACTGGTCCATGAACGCACACTGATTTTGGAACAGGACGGCAAAAGCCTGTTTGGCGTGGATACATTGTCTGGACGACCCATTGAGGGCTTTGACGAATTCGCCATACGCTTCCACATTCACCCGGGCGTCTCGGCCAGTACCACATCCAATGGCGAAAGCGTCTTTCTGTCATTGCCCAATGGCGATGCCTGGGAATTTGAAGCCACGCCCGGTGTGGAACTTGCGCTGGAAGAAAGCATCTACATGTCCGAGACCTTCGGCCATCGGCGCAGCGAACAGATTGTGATCTACGGCAATGCCAGCAAAATGAACTCTGTCACCTGGTCCTTTGTCCAGTCCGGCAGCGCCCGTTCCCGGCCATTATCCGAGGCCGATCGGGAAGTTGCCATGCGCGTCGACGAAAAAGACTACGCCACAGCACCCCAATATGCCGATGATGGCGATGAAGAACTTGGCAAAGACGATCCGCTCAAGTAAGCAGGTCGGACTTTCCACAAACTTTCATCGCGAGTCTCCCCATGTCTGCGCCCATCGCCAAAGCGATCACATTTCCGGATATCGTTCCGGTCAAAACCGCCCTGCTGTCTGTCTCTGACAAAAGCGATCTCATTCCCTTTGCAAAGACGCTTCATGATCACGGGGTGGAGCTGATCTCCACCGGTGGCACATTCAAAGCGATTTCCGATGCCGGTATACCGGTACGCGATGTCTCTTCCGTCACAGATTTTCCGGAAATCATGGATGGGCGGGTCAAAACCCTTCACCCCTCCATTCACGGCGGCCTGCTTGGTCTTCGTGATGATCCCGAGCACAGCCAAGCCATGACAGACCATGGGATATCGCCCATTGATCTGGTGGTCGTCAATTTGTATCCGTTTGAAAAAACCGTTGCCTCCGGTGCGGATTATGCAAATTGCGTTGAGAACATCGATATCGGTGGCCCTGCCATGATCCGGGCTGCAGCCAAGAATCATGGCTATGTCTCCATTGTCACCGATGCCGCCGACTATGATCTGGTTGGCAAGGCCATTGCCGAACAGGGCGGCTTGTCCCTTGATGCGCGCAAATCATTTGCCGCACGGGCCTATGCCCGCACCGCCCGTTACGATGCAGCCATCAGCACATGGTTCGCCGGACAGTTGGACAATGAATTGGGTACAGAGCGCGCCTTCGGTGGTACGCGGCAACTGTCTCTGCGTTATGGTGAAAACCCACATCAGAAGGCCGCATTCTATCTCAGCGATGAAACCCGCAATGGCGTTGCGACCGCTGTTACCTTGCAGGGCAAGGAACTGTCCTACAACAACATCAATGATACCGACGCAGCCTTTGAGCTCGTCAGTGAATTCGACCCCGCCGAGACACCGGCTGTCGCCATCATCAAACACGCCAATCCGTGTGGCGTGGCCACTGGCAACACGCTGATTGAAGCCTATGGCAAAGCCCTTGCCTGCGATCCGGTTTCAGCTTTCGGCGGTATTGTGGCGCTGAACCAGACTCTGACAGCGGAGATGGCCGAGCAGATTTTGAAGGTCTTTACAGAAGTCATCATTGCACCACAGATTGACGAAGCCGCAAAAGCGGTTCTGGCACGCAAGCCAAACATCCGCGTCCTGTCCACCGGCGGGTTGTCTAACCCGCGCGCTGTCGGCCAGGTGATAAAATCAGTCGCCGGTGGCCTGCTGGTGCAAAGCCGCGACAATGTCTGCGCCGCTGATCTGACTTTGAAAGTCGTCACCAAACGGGCGCCGACCCCGGAAGAACTTGCCGATCTGCGCTTTGCCTTCACAATTGCCAAACACGTCAAATCCAATGCCATTGTCTATGCCAAGGACAGGGCCACGGTGGGCATTGGGGCCGGCCAGATGAGCCGTGTGGATTCCACCCGTATTGCTGCCCGAAAATCGGAAGACGCGGCTGAAGCCATGGGCGTCAAACACGCGCTCACCAACGGCTCTGTGGTCGCATCTGACGCGTTTTTCCCTTTCGCCGACGGTTTGCTGACAGCAGCCGAGGCTGGCGTGACAGCGGTCATCCAGCCCGGCGGTTCCATGCGTGATCAGGAAGTCATCGAGGCCGCCGATGGTGCGGGCCTTGCCATGGTCTTCACGGGTGTCCGGCACTTCCGGCATTAGCAAAGGATCTATGGCGGGATCGAAAGACTGATGGAGTGCCTGCTGATTCACGGGATGATTTTGCGGGCACGAAAATCGTCAAACACAGACATGAACATAGCCTCAGTGGAAATATGTTCATGAAAACCAAAGCGCCGTGCTTTGGACCCGTCAGCGAAGAAGTCGTAGTTCCAGCTGAACACTGCGTCACCAAATCCCCAGGATGAAACGGCCTGATATGAATTTGGTGCCAGGCCATGTTCCGTCACCAGCCTGTTCCACAAAGCTTCCTTGTCATCCTTGATCGTCGCAAGCGACATGGGCAATGGTGGCGCGACTTCCAGATCGAAGTAATTTGCAATCTTTGGCCACATCTCTGACCAGCGAAACAGATCGCCATTTGTGATGTTGAAGGCCTGATTGGCACAAGCTTCATCCGTTGCCGCCCAGACAGTTGCACGGGCAAGAAGTCCAGCATCCGTCATCTCGATTAGACTGTCATACGCACCGGGCTTGCCGGGAAATCGCAACGGCAGGTTCAGGGCTTTGGACATTGAGGCATAGACCGCTATCGCAATGGCCAGATTCATTGGATTGCCAAGACCAAAGCCAATGACCACCGATGGGCGCAAGGCCGACCAGGACCAGCCTTTCCCCGTTTGCCTGTGTTCAAGGAAGGCCTGCTGATCGATGTTGAACTCAGGCGGCATATGATCGGGATCGTTCTCGCGCGCTGGTGTTTTGAACGGTCCCAGATGCGCACCATAAACCTTGTAGCCCTGCATGAGGCTGATGTGTTGCAGACCCAAAGCGACCGGTTCAATGGCATCGACAACATTGGTCAGCATTGCCAGATTTGGCGCGACCAATTCCGCCCAGCTTGGACGATCCTGATAGGCGGCATAGAAAATATGCGTGATCTCCGTGAGTGGCGCGAGTTTTTCCTGCGTGTCCTTCGGGTCAAGAAGATCGACCGCAATGTAGCTTGTGCTGTCCGTCGAAATGCCGCCACGTCGTGACAGGCCAATGATTTTCCAATCCTCCAATGTCGCCAGATGCGTGACAAGGTTTCCACCGATGACACCATTGGCGCCAACCACGAGAGCGGTTTTTTGAGCGTTTTTCATAGTTTTTCCTGAATTATTGCCGAAGCGATAACTGCAAGATCACCTATTTAATATGCATGCAGAAGTTGGCTCATACTGATATCATTCATAAGTAAAACTTGGAGGTGAGAATGGATCTGTTCAGGGCCATGACAGTCTTTGTGCGGGTGGTGGAAACCGGCAGCCTGTCCGCTGCAGGACGGGACCTTGGTGTGTCTCAACCTGCTGTCAGCCAACAGGTTTCTGCGCTGGAGCGACATTTGAACCTGAGACTGATCAATCGAACGACGCGGCAACTGACGCTGACAGAGGCTGGCACAGACTATTACCGCAAAGCCCAAACGATCATTGAAGCAGTCCACGAGGCTGGCGAGACGGCGGCGGGTCTGTCATCGGAGTTGAGGGGAAATTTGCGAATTCACGCACCTGTTGGCTTTGGGCAAACCTATGTCGCGGACATTGCAATCGGGTTTCAGCAAAGTCACCCCGGTGTGAATGTTGAGTTGATTCTGGATGATACGTTTGTAGACCTGACAGCAAGGGCTGTGGATGTTGCGATCCGATTTGGCAATCTTGTCTCGTCGGGTTTGGTGGCGCGCCGTCTGGGTACCCTGCGTCGCATCATCGTGGCGGCGCCCCACTACATCGCGGCCCATGGCAGTCCGGAAACACCTGATGCCCTTTCGCGCCACCGGCAGGTCCAGTTCAATGACGCACCCGATGGTCAATTCATGCCGCTGAT
This sequence comes from Alphaproteobacteria bacterium, assembly GCA_024743215.1. GTDB lineage: Bacteria > Pseudomonadota > Alphaproteobacteria > Rhizobiales. The sequence goes on along the minus strand of JANSWZ010000005.1, from coordinate 12,006 downwards.
CGGCCCGTCCGGGCCTGTTGTGGTGCCGGTCACAACAATATTCAGAGCCAACAACGCTTTTGTACTGACGAAGGCTCTTGCCGCAGGGCTTGGTGTTGGCGGCGCACAACTGCCGCTGATCCAAACCGAACTGACAGAGGGAACTTTGCTTCGCGTAATGAAGGACTTTGAATATGCACCGCTGGAAGTCCACGCCATCTATCCCTCCGCCCGTTTTGTTCCGGCCAAGGTGCGCGCCTTTGTCGACCATCTTGAGCAGTCACTGAAGGGCGTTTGGTAAGGTTTTCCGCCTGCCAGTGCATCAGATATGCCGACTTTGGCAGATGGTTCGGCACTTGCGATATGCGGGCTTAGGCTGCGTCAATGATCAGGTCTGCGAAACGGGAAGGTTGATCTCGCTCCAGATGAAAACGCTGGGTTGGAAAAAACCGGGTTTCATAACGCGTGCGGATCGCCTCCATATTCCCGTACCTTTTGTCTCGCGGCCTATCCAGAACCCGATTCATTGCGGTCTCAAAATCAACTTCAAGCCAAATTCTGAAATCGAACTTTTCCCGCAGTTCTTTTCGAAACAGAAACACGCCCTCAATGATCAGCACGCCCGGACCGACAAATTGAAACGGCCGCTCTACAATCTGATCGCTTTCAAGTTCCAGAACAGGGAGCTTGCATTCTATTTGTGTTGACTGGCGGGCTGGATCGAGAATGCGTTCTTCCAGGCTTGCAAAGTCAAAATTGTCCTCAAAATACCCATCAATCTGATTGCTGTTCTTATGACGTATTGTCGTTGGATTTAGAAAGTCATCAAGGTCGAGATACTCTGCGGCCAGGCCCAGATGGATCAAGGATTGTGTGAGGGACTTCGCGAATGTTGACTTGCCAGAGCCGTCTATGCCCGAAACGCCGACAACCAGAATGCGCCCGACGCTCAGTTTTGAGTGTTGCGCGATCTTTTCCGAAATCTGATCAATCATAAGGCGGAAGGATAGCGGATTGGCATTAATCCACAAGACGCTGCAGGCAATGAAGCGTGGCTGAATTGTGGGATCAGACCCGTGGTCGAAAACCCTACCGCGTCGCCCTGGCTGCAAAGCAGCCCTGCTTGGCATTGTGAATGTGAACATAGTCAATGGCCGGATTGGCAAACAGGGCATCGAGTTTTGCTGCCAACTTCCGGCCCTCGACCAGATCGGCCTCTTTCATGAGATGGTCATCGCCAAAAGCCCTGACCGAAAGAATGCGATGTGACAGCATGTGCGGTACTTCGTTTCGGTCAGGTGTGGCCTGATGGGCGCCCTTGCGCACATAAATCGCGTGGGATGCCTGATACGGAGATTTTTCCGGTAGGTGCTCAAAGTTGGTGAGAATGAGTTCATCACCAATGTCCGCATCCTGAAGACTGACGCGGCAGGGAAAGCCCGGCTTGCTGTCCGCTGTTACCCGAAGAGCACCCAAGTGTTTCAACTCTGCGTCAGAAAGCTCAAACAGAGCTTCAAAATCGTGACCGGCAAGAGCATGAATCTGGAATGACATTTTAAATCCCCAATGAGTTTTTTCATCAGGGGCGATATAAGACGTGGCTGGTTTGAAGGGTCGACCCGTTTCTTGCTCACGGCGTTCAATCAACCTGATAAACGCCACTGTCAGGGAGAGAAACTCTCTTGCTGCGGGTTACTGCAAAAGATCCCCAACCAGTTCAGCTGCCAACAAGCCGGCAAACAGGAGCAGAAGGGCGCAGGTAATGGTCACAATTTTGGACCGTTCTGAAAAACGTTCGACGCCCATCAGAAACGCCAGCAGGATCATCAGCCCGAAAGCATGGCCCGAAACCGTGGAAATGGCCATCATGGGAAGGCAGGCTTTTATGCAATTGCTGGCATGGCGCGCGCCATAGGCGGACGATGTGCGCAAAGCGTTCAAACCGCCGGCTGCCAGCGGTGATTTGACGTGGCATTGTTCCAGGGCTGCTTGCTTGGTGGCGGTCAATTGCCAGGCGGCTGCAAACACCACGCTCAGCAGCAACAGTGGAATGCGCGGCACTGATGCCAGCGCCACCTGATTAACGATTTCCATGCCGCAACTCACCACAATCCAGATCGCGCCATATGTGGCAGCAAAGGTGAAGATTGCAGAGCCTTTGACAGCAGGATTTACACTCTCCTGTATGTGACGATAATGCGAAAGCGCAAATGGCACCATCATGGCAATAGCCATCAGGCCGGCGTGAATATAGGGCAGGCTGAGGTTCTGAAAGAGGCTTGTGGAATAGGAAACCGCATTGCCAATGCAAAGCGATCCCAAAGATGTTTGTGGTGAGATTTTGAACAGGGCGATCCAGCAGGCCAGACAGATCAACACAGTTATCTGCTTTGCTCGGCAATCAACCAGCCAGCCAAGAAAACTCCAAAAGGCCTGTGCACTTCGGATTGCCTGCTGTCGGTTCGAGATAAAAGCCAATTCGTTCAACATCACATCCTGCGCCAAATGAGGCATCTCACCGATGCTACAACACTGTTGTGATTTATCAAGGATGGCAGCAAGGCCAGCCTTGATTCAGATCAAAATCAGTTGTCCGGCAAAGCGAGTGCGCGCTGAAAAGGGTTCAATGTTTCAGTAGGGCGGAAACCGGACTTTTGCTGCACTGGCAACGAACTGCCTAGATGTAGAGATAAGCGGACCTTCCCGTTAGGCTAGCCGCAACTGAAGCGCTTGAAATTTTCTGATAAAAGCAGATCAGCAATCAGATGACGCTGATTACGACTAAATTGTGTGTTACCGTTTGGGGGTAGGCAAATCACCCTATTGTCTGCCAATCTGCACTTATAGGCTTGACGAGAACATAAGAAGAACATACATGAAGGAAACAAACGCGGTCGAAAACGGGCGGACATTCGCGTGAAGTGGGTATTCGGTATCGGCGGCCTTGTTGGTGGAGGTGCAGCGGTTTTCTTGCTGTTCCACCTAGGGGTGATGGATTTTGCTGATAACGTTCCAGGTGTGGAACAGGAGCCAAACTTCACGCTTCCAACTTATCTTTCGTTCATCGGCGTAATGTTGACGGCCGTCACTGTTGTTCTTGCTGCCGTAGCTATTGGTATAGGTGTGGTCGCTGCGTTCACCGTTCGCGAGCTGAAAGAAAGCGCAAACGAGACAGTTTCAGAAGCGAAAACAATTGCCTCCGAAGCCAAAGCAGAAGCCGAAGCTGGTCGTATTGAGGCGCTCAAGCAAGTAGAGGAAGCGCTTAGCAAGGAAGCTTTCGACGAGCGAGTAGGAGCTTACATCAAAGAGCAACAGCGGAAGTCTGTCGCTGAACTTGAAGAAGAATTTGACCCGGAAGATTCGGGAGACCGGTAGGAGGATTAGAAATGGCTTCAAATGAATTGAACCGTGTACCGCTAGAGCACCGGGACACCCTCGGTCGTTTTCTAGTGGAGCACCCTGTTAAGCTTGGCCGACTAGCAACTGCACTGGGGGTAAAGATCAAGGTTTCGAGCTTAGGGGCTGGCGTTTCCGGCCAGATATCCCGCGAAGATGGCGGATATGTAATTCGGGTTAACCGCAATGAGGCGCGGGAGCGTCAGCGCTTTACCATCGGACATGAATTGGCGCACTTCCTACTTCATCGGGATGTGATCGACGCCTCACCGAATGGTATCACCGACACAGTGCTTTATCGTTCCGGCGAACCTGAGCGGATCGAATTCGAGGCGAACCGTCTCGCGGCAGACATCGTGATGCCTATGGAACTGGTAGAACGTGAGTTGCAGGAGGGCTTTGGCGGACGTATCACTGAGGCCTCTATTGAGGCGCTTGCCAACCGTTTCGAGGTATCCAAAGCCGCAATGGAAATCAGACTCTCGAATTTCGTGGCCGCGTAGACAGGAAAATGGTCCTAGAGAACAAACGCTACGTTCCGACCTTGGCCATCCGCGCAAGCGAGATGAATGGGCTTCAGTTTCTTCCTCGGGCTACCAAGGAAAAGATGACTCCTTGCATCCTGCTTGCGCCATGGGCCAATTCCGCTTCGCTCGATAAAGCGGTCGAGCGTGTTGAGAAAGCATTTCGTGGCCAGAGCTTCTTTCTGGACATTGATCGCGACTATGAGTTCACCAACCTAGAGAGTGCCCCGCAGCAAACACTGGTCGAGTTACTCAATCCTGCAAATGCCTATAAGAAATGGTGCGACTTCGTCAGTGACCACGAATACATCATGCCGTGTGTGCAGACGCGGGGGCAGAGCGAGCGAGAAATACGAGCTCAAATTGAGCGCTTTCAAGAAGCTGGTCGCAGCTACTGCCTGAGGCTTTATATGAACCGCTTTCCCCCAAATGTTGCGGAGATTGTGGCGGCATTCGCGGCTTCGGGCGCGGCGGACTACGCCATCATCCTTGAAGGTGGATGGACACGGGACCCGCTGAGTCTTGCTGTTTGGTTTGACGGGGTCATGAGCGGTCACCTTGCCGCGATTGATGCAGCGGTGCCCACAGTCCTGTCATGCACTTCTATGCCGAAGATGTTTACCCCCTTTGACAGTGGGATATCGCCCGTGGAGTTCACAAACCACCAGCTTGTTCAACAGATCCAGCGCAGTTCAAACAGGGCGAGTATCGTCTATGGAGACTGGGGTAGTACGCGTCCACGCGAGCCGGGTGGGTTCGGTATGCGTCCGATTGATCGAATAGACTACCCTACCGATCAAGCATGGTACATCGCCCGCAACAAAGAAGATGAATGGGACTTCCAGCAGGCCGCAGCCGCGATCATTGCAAGTTCTCAGTGGCAGGGCAATCTTGGCATTTGGGGCGAGGAGATGATTGAGTCCACCGCCATCAACGAAGAGCTAGGAATCGACACGCCGCAAAAAAACGTCGCGGCTAGGGTCAACATCCATCTTCACCGGCAGGCGTTCTATGGTGCCGAAGATATTGGCGGCATGAATCTTGATGAGGACTGGGAAGACTAACTGCGCAGACGAGCTTTGCGTCGTTCAATTGCACGTTTTGCTGACTGTGGTTCATTGAGGTCAATATCGATTGAACTTGCCGTCTTGCTTCATTCCGACCATTAATCTCCCCTAAAATTAGTGGTGTCCAAAAGTAGAATGTTCTCAACAAGATGTGCAAGGAGATTTGTGATTAAGAACGGACGATTTGGATTTGGTACTTGATGACGGATTTGAATGGTCGCCTCAGTGATGTTGGCTGCATCGCGACATGAAGCCTGCAGCACGTGCGAGCAATTGCTGCGCAAGCATTAGCTGCACATGCAAAAGGCGGGTTTGTCCGCATATCAAACCTAGATGCCCCGAAATGCTGGGCATTCGATCAATGTTTGCTTTGGGAAACCGCAAAGCAGTGGCGAGCCTCGTTGAATTACCGCTAAGGGCCGTTTTCCCGCATCCAATCCAAGAAAATTTGCTTGAGTTCGAATTTCCGCCAACCAATGCTTATATTTAAATTCTCGGGAGAGGTTTGTGGGTGCCAGACTGACGACTGCTATCAAGATAGCCAATTCAGCAAATGCTATCCTTCAACGCGTAAACGCCTTCGATCAAGAGGACATGCGTAGCAAAAAGGATTGGGATATGCGCGCTCATTTAGGGATTGATCCTATGTTGCTGGGTCTCTCTATGGAGTTGGCTTTGAAGGCCTGGTACGTGTTTGACCACGACACGCCCAAAGTCTTGAGGTCTCATAACCTTCCAAAATTGTTCGCTGCGTTAAAACCGGAAAGCCAAGACAAATTGGAATCCACGTTCAGGCAGTCAGTTGCCCCACATCATCCCAACATTTTCATTATTGACTATGGAATAAGAAGTGTCCTTTTGCAGCATGAAAATGCGTTTGAGGATTGGCGTTATTCTTATGAAGCGAGACACTTGAGTTTTGAAAAAAGTGTATTCATAGCGACGCTCGAGATGGTGCTACGTGAATTCAAAAAAAGATATCGAACTGAAAAAATTCCACCCATTTGGAATTCAGAATAGGTTTTTGTGTGTGTCCGTTTTGAATAGCTGCGCCGCAGCATAAGACAGTTACGTCAAAGGTCCGCAAAGGGCCCTTAGCCCCAGCGTAAGAAGCCGCTGATGGCAGAGCCAGCCTAAACCGGTTGCAGCGCGAAAATCATTCATCACTTGTCTTTTACTGCCCAGAGGGAAAATGGAGTTGAGGAGGTTCGGAGTACTGGTCGTTGTCGGTGCCAGGAAAACCCCGAGATTGTGGGGTCGCACCGAAGTATCTAACGGCAACCTTGGACCGATCAAAAACTGCGGACAGGAAACGACCACGCTCAACAGAGTTTTGAGTGTCTCAGTAAGGCGTTATGCTGCCAGTGGTGCTGATGGCACAAATTTCTCAACAACAGTCAAAGCAGGCTGCGTCTTATGAGATTTCATGTCTCAGATGATCGCATAATTGTCGTGCGCTTTCGAAGGCTGCCTCGACGCGCCCACCCAGCATACCATCACCAATCGCAAACAGGCGCTGATCGTGACTGGCAAGATAGGCAGACCCAAACGGCTTGTCCACCAGCGCATAACGCCACCGATGCGCTTGCGCATAAATCGGGTTGAGGGCCTGGTCTGCCATTATCTCAAGCGCGTCTTTCATGGTCGCAAGCGCCTCGGCCTTGTCCATCTCAAGATTGTCTTTGCTCCATTGCGCGCCTGCTTGCGCGCAGAGTGTCTCAATGCCGGTACGCTCTGGTTTGGAACGGTTTCGCGCCAGCCATGAAATGCTGTCTGTGTGTGCACCTCGATAGAGATCAGGCAATGTCTCAACCGGCTCAGCAAACGCAAACATGCTGGTCCAGCATGGCATGTAAACAATTGTGTTCAACACGCCAAATACCGGATCGACCGGTGATAAAAGCGTATGGGCTTGCGGTGAAGGTATGGCCACAATCACTCTGTCAAAGTGATCGGCATTGCCGTCTTCATCGGTGCAGACAATTTCACCATCTTTACGAGCGATAGCGGCGATGCGTGTCCGCTTTTTAAGCTCAAATCCACGGAGGAGTGGTTTGACCAGGCCACTCATACCCGGTGTGCCCACATGCCATTCATGATCACTGTCTTTGCCATCTGGTTCCCACAGGGCAACGGCACCGGCATTTGACAGCCCGGTCATCATGGCTCGGAAAGGGGCGCCCCTGGCTGTGATATATTGCGCGCCATGGTCGAAATTTCCAAAATCAGTGCGACGCGTGGAGAGCCGCCCACCGGTGCCGCCTGACTTTTCAAAAACCGTTATCTTGTGTCCGGCATCGGTCAGCGTCCGCGCTGCCGTGACGCCAGCTATGCCTGCACCAATAATTGCAATTTTCTCAGCCATAATTTTCGCCTTTTTGTCCCACCGCTCTAATTAGTCCGCTGAAGCCAAACATAAAGGCATTTCTTTCCCATGACCGATCTATTGACCCGCACAATCAAGTTCGATGCGACCCGCAAAGCAGGTCTGGAGCGGTTGGACTCTTTTGTGCCTTTTGCGGGCACAACATATCGCACAGAGCGTAATTTTGATTATGGGCCGGCCAACCGATCGAATGTGTCAGCGCTGTCTCCCTGGGTTCGCCATCGTCTTCTTACAGAGCAGGAAATTTGTGATCGAGTGATGCAGGATTTCGCATTGTCATCGACTGAGAAATTCATTCAGGAGGTTTTCTGGCGGACCTATTGGAAAGGCTGGCTGGAGATGCGTCCATCGGTCTGGTCCATTTATGAGACAGACAGAATGGCAGCGCTGAAGCGGACCCAGACAAATGCCAATATGCGCAGGGATTACACGGCTGCCATAGAGGGCAACACCGGCATTGATTGCCTTGATGCCTGGGCAAAGGAACTGGTGGAAACGGGCTACCTGCATAATCACGCGCGCATGTGGTTTGCGTCAATCTGGATGTTTACCCTGCGCCTTGACTGGACACTCGGCGCTGATTTCTTTCTGCGTCATTTAATGGACGCAGATGCGGCATCCAACACATTGTCATGGCGCTGGGTTGGCGGATTGCAAACCAAGGGAAAGCATTATCTGGCGCGCGCATCCAACATAAGAAAATTTACTGATGGGAGGTTCGATCCACAGGGCCTGACCGAAAATGCTGGCCCGCTGCCGGATGATTTTGCTTTTGACAAACCCGTGCCACCTGAGCCGCCGACGCCTCTACCTCTGGGCAAAAAGGCGATGCTGTTGATCACCGAAGATGATTGCACAGTTGAGCAGTTGAATTTCGGCGCCATTGAAATCTGTTCCATCGCCACCTGGAATCTGAGTGATCTGCGATCACCGCTCCAAATTGGCGATGCGGCATCAGACTTCACCACACGTGCTCTTGCCAATGCGGCCAGCCGTGCCTGCGAAAAGTTGGGTGGAAACGCGACAGCTTTTACAGGCAATGATGCAATCGAAAACATGGTAACGGCTGCAAGTGATGCCGGCGCGGAATGCCTCATCGTTCCCTTCACGGCACAAGGCTGGGCGCGCGCGCCGATGAACCAACTGGCCGCAAAATGCAGGGAGCGTGGCATCGCCTTTTGTGAAATTCAGCGCAATTGGGACATAGAGGCCTGGCCCCATGCCACAAAAGGGTTTTTTCCGTTCAAGGAAAAAATTCCTCAACTCATGCTCACCGCAGGATTTGATATCAAAGGCAAACGATAGGGTCTCTTGTCGACGCCCCTGTCAAATGGCTTTCACGGCAAGGTCCGCCATTTGTAGGATCGCTTCGCGCGAGTTGGCAACGGCAATGAAGCGGGCGTTGTGGCAAAATTTGGCGCCTTTGACGCCGCTGGCCTCTTCCAGTGCCGTATCTGTCAAACCAGCCCAGGTGGCAGGCAGATCAGCGCGCTGATCAAAAGTTTCATCAGACAGCTTGATGCCATTCAGCGTCCAGTCATCTCCACGCGGATTGACCATAAACAGGATATGATCGGCCCCCGCCTCAACAAGTGCAGAGCGGTAGGGCATGCCCAGGGGCAGTTCCAGGATGGGCGAAGCACCTGCTTTGGCGATCGCATCCAACACGATGCTCTTCGCGCGGGCTTTTGCAGCAAGGTTGCGAATGAAGGCCTCAATGAAACTGCGCGCAATGGGTAAAGCTGCAAGAAATGCGTCGTCATCAGCCGTTGGCGACGGGTCGTCGAACACGGGTTTCAGGCTTCCCAAAAGCGTGGGCAAAGACAATTCCAACAGCGGCCCTGCCACAGACGGCTCTATTGCTCCATTGTCGAGAAGGTCGATCGGCAGCACAAATTTTGTGTCAAAAGAAGTATGGATGGCCTCGATGTCATGCGCAGGCACGTCCATCGCCGCCAGATATGTTCGTCCATAATGAGCCCAGATCAAACCAAAGGAACTGAACGGTTGACCATCTTCACGCAGCGGGCAGGGCCGCTGATGATGGTCAAAAATCTGCGCCTCGGCATCATAATCTCCCCCAACATCGAAGATGATCTTATCAGCCGAAGGCTCGAGCCATTGCCGTTCGCGGCTGCGCTTCAGTTCGGCCTGAGGGAAAATACGTGTGAGCACGACCGAAGACAGCAACTCGTCCGCATGGAAGCCGCCAGAATGGGTGACAAGATGGGTGATGGTCATGGGGCGCTCCGGCGGGCTTGCAAATAAAAAGTCAACCAACACGGTCGCTCATGGGAATTTTCAATGGCCGTATTCACAGCGAATGGCAGCCAGATCAAGCATTTTGTTTGTGTTAACCAAAAACGTTCTCACTGTGACCATCCGTGAGTTGAACTTACAAGGAACACTCCGTGATATTGATCCGCTGGGCGGCAATGGACCGTGTTGCACGCAAAGTGCGCAAAGTGGATGGATAGTTTCCGTGACTTTGCCCATTTTCTTCGCTAATTTGCGAAGAAGACTGTGGCGGCCAATCCTTCGGTTTCGGCGTGTTTCCGGTCCAAGCCTTGAAAGGTATCGGGTATGGCGCATGAGACACAATTGAAGCCGGAGTTTTTGGTCAAGGATGAGGAAGCCCTGAGGTCCTTGTTCCCGCAAACACACTCCCTGGCCATCCAGAAATGCCAGACCCGTCTCGACAAACATGCCATGGACTTCGTGGCCCGGTCTCCTTTCCTCTGCATCGGCACACAATCGCCCGATGGGTTGGCTGATGTCAGCCCGAGAGGTGATCCCTGTGGTTTTGTGAAAATCCTGGATGACAAGACACTGTTGATCCCCGACCGGCCCGGAAACAATCGTCTGGACTCTCAGACAAATCTTCTGGCCAATCCTGCAGTTGGATTGCTGTTCATGATTCCAGGGTTCGATGACACGATGCGTGTGAACGGCACAGCCCAAATAACCCGCGACCCGGAGTTGCTTGCCTTGATGGAGATGAAGGGCCGCATGCCGGTGATTGCCATCATTGTCACTGTTGCGGAAGTATTCATCCATTGCGCAAAGGCGTTTCGACGCTCAAAGCTGTGGGATCCAACTCAGCTTCAGGATCGCAACGAAATGCCATCCTTGCCTCAAATAATACTCGATCAGACGTCAGGCGCACCGGAGGATCCCGAGGCGATGAAAAAGATCGACGCGGACCTTGAGGACGAATATCGAAAGACGATGTATTAGAACGCCGGGACTGTCTCAATCTGGCGCAAAACTTCACCGGGTCTGCAGTCGCACTCAGTTATGATCGCGAAGAACCGTGAAACTTCGCGAGATATCGCAACATAGATCGCCCAGTCCAACGGCTTGATCGACAAAAAAATCAACGCCGTTTTGAACCCGAACTGCAATTGCGGATATTCAACAAATGAGCTTTTCAACGGAATGGGCGGGAAGCAGAAGTTCGCTGCGCTTTGCATAGAGGTCTGCTGTGCGGACAAAGCGACCATAGCTGCAATCAAGCTCTTGGCTTTACGAGCGCCAAGCCGGCAATCAACACGATAAGGGCAAGCCATACTGTTGGCGGGTGAGTTTCGCCGAAAAAAGTGATGCCAAACACCACACCAGATACGGTCACGATGTAGCCGACTTGGGAGGTGAACACCGGCCCTGTCTGACCGATAAGCCACACGAAGGCTAGGTAACCAGCCAAGTGCAGAACCGCGCCACCGACAACTGCTAGTTCGACAGTGCTCGGTGATGCGAAGATGAACCAGTCAGCACGAACGACAACGAATGGTAGGAGCATCAACACAGCGGCCCAAGTCGAGCCCAGCACCATGTCAATCGGATCAAGCACGCCCGGCTTTCGGCTTTTGATGAACGTGCCTTCCAAGGCATAAGACAGTGCGATGATTAAGGGTATGATCAGCTGTATCGGCCTAGAGGTGATGTTTGAATCTCCACCAGGTAAAAGTATCGCTGCGACTGCACCTAAACCCAACAAAAGCCCAGCAAGTTTTCGGGCATCGAGGACATCGATCTTTGCTAAAACTGCGGTAATCAATGTCAGAAGAGGCGTTGTTGTTATCAACATGACGACGATGCCGACCGGCAACTGCTGGAAGGCGACATACGCAAACGTTAGGGGGATCGCTCGACCGAGCAATCCGCAGATCAAAAAGAAGCGAACCGTTTCGCGATCGAGGACAATCGTCCGGTTGCTAAGATTGGCAATCGCCGTTACCACCACCGCCGCTGTGGCGACATTCCAAAACGAAACCACAAGGGCATGATGGCCACTAGAAACGGCGTGCTTTCCAAGCGGCGCTGCAAGCCCCCACGCCAAACCAATGCCCAACAAAACGAACCAAGACGTGGTTCTGGCTACACTGCTCGCATGAGCTTCGGTGTTTTGGTTCGGTTGCGTCAAAGCTTGCTCCTAACGAATGCAAGCCCTTCCAACCTGTGCTTAGAGGAAAGTCTATGGTATTGGACCTAAGTTGAATGTCAACAAAGAGCTGATTTTGATGAAAAAGGCCGCCTTAAAGTAATCATCATTGACTGATTCAATTTTCCCATTGATTTGGGAGATTGATGCGATGCTAGGACCACGTCAGGAATTTCAAGCAGCACTATTTTACGAGTTCAATCTCGAAGA
>JANSWZ010000010.1 GCA_024743215.1 Alphaproteobacteria bacterium | reverse complement strand
CGTCAGATAAGAACAAGGAATAATAAAATGACATTTCGTAAAATCGCAGCTCCAATCCTGATCCTCGGCTCCATCGCACTGGGCGCATCTGCCGCCAATGCAGGCGTCTACAACCCAGCCAATGACAGCTCACCCGATGCCATGACCCCAGGTTACACGGGTCTGGCCAAAGATCTGTCCGGCAAATAATAGCCGGAAGAACGCAACAGATACGCTTTGTTGCGGCAATGATTCCGCCGCCCAAACGCCCCCTAAGCAGGGCGGCGGGATCTGAGCTTAACGCTCACCAACACCACCGACCTTACGGCCGCCAATAACAATAATAAAATGGCCAATGGTTGGGTGTTTCCAAACCCCAGAGACGGGCTAACCGTCCTGCCAGGAGATATAGAAATGCTCTTCAGAAAAAAGACTTTTAGAGAGTTACCGCAGACGCAAGCACCTTCGGGTCGCCCCCAATACGCTGCACAATATCTGTCGCAAGTTCCAAACCTGCAGATGTCCATGCCACAGTTCTTGATCCAATCAAGTTGGCTTGCGATTTCAGAACCACGCCATCGGCCAAAATTTTAAGATGATTGGCCACAAGCGTTGACCCCGTGCTGGTAATATCGACAACAATGTCGGCAGTACCAGCAGCAGGCGCTCCCTCTGTGGCACCCAGACTTTCGACAATCCGGTAAACACCCAGACCATGGCTCGCAAAATAGCTTTGGGTCAGCATCCAGTATTTTGTTGCCACCCTTAGACGACGGCCATAGTTCCGTCTGTACCCAGCCGCGACATCATCCAGATCTTCCATCGTATTGACATCAATCCAGCTTTCGGGCACGGCGACGACAACGTCGGCATGACCGAAACCAAGTGGTTTCAAAAGTGCAATCTTGTCATCCACATTGCGCAAGGTTTCTCGCACCAGATCTTCACCCGTTACGCCCAGATGAATGGCACCGCGCATTGTTTCGCGGGCAATCTCGCCAGCTGACAGAAATGAAATATCCGCGCTGCGTCCATCAGAAAACCCATCCAATCGTCCAAAATAACTGCGGGACGTGCCGAGTGCCGTGATCGAAAAACCGGCATTTTTCAACACCGCTTCGGATTGCTCCTTCAGCCTGCCCTTTGATGGAATTGCAAGTGTGAGATCAGCCATTTTTGGCACCCCAATTTGGCATACGATCAAGCCACAATGAAAACCCAACAGCGGGAACCGGGTCTTCAGATCCCAGAATTTCCATCAGCCGATCATACCGACCTCCCGCTGCGACCGGACGGGAGGCGCCATTTACGAACAGTTCAAATACAAACCCGGTATAGTAATCCAAAGGCCTGGCGAAGTCTGACGCAAAGGTAAAGTCCGTCGGGATGGACGTGTCTGCCTTGGCAGAAAACTCTGACAGGCGGTCGGCAAACTGTTCCAGATTTGCACCAAATGTGATGTCATGTCGGCGTTCAAAATCAGTCAACCTGGCCGGCATTTCCAGCGCCGGACCGTTCAGACGAAGATAATCCACCAATATTTTCATCAGCCGCGCTTTATCCGTTTCAGTCAATCCGATGTCCTGAGGACCGTAGATCTCCAGATAGCGCTCCGTGATATCGTGCGCATTGCGGCCCGCATGAAGAGACAGACCCTGCGCCAGCATCATATCCGCAACCGCCTGCTCCAGAGCCTCTGGATCATGCAGCAGTTTTCTCAGCTCAGCCGGCAGAGGCATGTCTTCCGCCTCAATGGGCGACAGAATTTTCTTGAGTGAGGTCTCATCAAGGCCTCGGCCAAACGCCCGGATCAACCGATTGCGCAGACCTGTGGGGACTTCCAGCGAAACCAGCAATTGATGGAACAGGGATGGATCGCCCAATTTGAGTGTCAGCACGGCCTGCGCGTCGGGCATCAACGCTGCGTCAACGGCAATTGCCATAAGATCAGCGTCCGCCAGATATGGCGTTTCCGTGCGTCCCAAATGCTCGACACCGGCTTGCAAAAACTCATGTAGACCTTCTTCGCGTTGCCGGAAAACAGGCCCCAGATAACCATATCGACGTGGCAAATCCGTTCTGGATTGCAGATGATGCAAGCAGACAGGAATGGTAAAATCAGGTCGCAGGCACAATTCTTCCCCTGCCCCACCGACGGTCGTAAACATGCGGCGGCGTAAATCTTCTCCGGCTGTTTCCAGAAACGGATCGGCATTCTGGAGGATAGCAGTTTCAATCTGCTCGCACTGATAGCGCTCAAAAAGCGCATCGAAGGCCTGCAAAGACCGGTCGGTTGCAGAATTGGTTGTTTCATCACGCAACATGAGACGCGCCTTTAATCCTGCTGATACTTGGCCACGATCGCGGCGACAGCTGTGACGAGATCGGCACGTTTGGCCGTTGTCTGGCCGGGGTTTTCTGACCGCCACTGCTCATTGTCTGTAATGTCTGCGGACAGCTTCTTGCCAAGAAACAGATCCTTGATCTGCACCTCGCCAGCTGCGCGCTCATCAGATCCTTCGATGATGGCGACGGGGGAATTTCGCTTATCCGCATAGGATAATTGTTTGCCAAAATTCTTGGGATTGCCCAAAAACATTTCAGCGCGGATGCCCGCATCGCGCAATTCGCGCGTCATGGCCTGATAGGACACTATTTGATCGCGATCCATAACCAGAACAACAACCGGTCCGAGTTGCTGCCCCTCGGCCAGGAGGTTCTTCTGCCGCAAGGCTGTCAGCAAACGGGACACGCCAATTGAAAAGCCTGTGGCTGGTACGGCTTCACCGCGAAAGCGTCCAACAAGACCATCATAGCGGCCACCACCGGCAACCGATCCAAACTGGACGGGTTGGCCCTTCTCGTTCTCTACTTCAAAGGTGAGCGAAGCCTCATAGACCGGACCGGTATAATATTCCAGGCCCCGAACAATGTAGGGCGCTATGGCAATGGCGCTGCTGTCGTAGCCTGCAGCCTGCGTCAGCGCCGCTATGGTTTCCAGTTCATCCACGCCTGCAGAAAAACTATCGTTGCTCATGAATGCGGAGGCTTTGAGGGCGTCCAGCGTCGCGGTGTTTGCCTCTGCTTCGCTGCTTTCCAAGGCACGAAAATCAACAAAGCCCATGATCGTATCAATCTGAGCTTCATCAAGACCGGCACCGTTGGTAAAGTCGCCGCTTTCGTCCATCCGGCCCTTTCCCAGAAGCTTCTTGACTTCATCTGCCGGGAATTTGTCGAGCTTGTCGATCGCGCGCAATACAGACAGACGGGTTCCGGCCTGTTCAACACCAGTGAGACCCGCGCTCTCCATGACACCATCGAGCAGTTTGCGATTGTTGACATAGATGACAAAGTCACGCTCTGAGCCGCCTTGTCTAAGTCCGAGTTTGGCCAGTGTGTCAGCTGCCATCATGCAGATTTCAGCATCCGCCGCGACAGAGGCTGTACCAACCGTATCAGCATCAAATTGCATGAATTGGCGGAAGCGGCCTGGGCCCGGCTTTTCGTTCCGGAACACCCATCCGGCGCGGTAACTGCGATAGGGTTTGGGCAGGTCCTGATAGTTTTCGGCAACGAACCGGGCCAATGGCGCTGTCAGATCATAGCGCAGGCTCATCCATTGCTCATCATCATCCTGCAACGAAAACACGCCTGCATTGGGACGATCCGTGTCAGGCAGAAACTTGCCGAGTGCGTCGGTGAATTCAAATAAGGGCGTCTCAACCGGATCAAATCCGTAGAGTTCATAAACGCCACGAATGGTCTCCATCATGGCATTTGCCGCTCGGATTTCCTGGACCTCACGATCTCCGAAACCACGTGGTTTACGGGCCTTGACCTTCACGGCCTTCCGGTTCTGTTTCGTGCTCATGGGATGCGCAATCGGTTCGCTTGAAATTTGAGCGTTGTCGTAACCCATTGGCCGGACTGCGGCAAGTATGGATGCACCGTGATAAAATGAAGATCAGGGCCCAGACCCTATTTTCCAGTTGGTCTTATGAAAGTCTCACGCGCCGTTTCTACCTTGGCCCGACACACGCATCCTTCCAGATGGTCATTGACCAGCCCCATGGCTTGCATAAAGGCATACACGGTGGTTGGTCCGACGAATGACCAGCCGCGCTTTTTCAAGTCTTTGGATATGATTGTTGAAACATCTGTTTTGCCAAGCGTAAGAGCGGTGGCATGATCGAGCGTTTCAGGGCGCTGTTCCGGTGTAGGTTCATACCCCCAGAAATAAGCTGCCAATGAACCAAATTCGGACTTCAGTTCCAAAGCGCGTGCGGCATTGTTGATGGTGGAGCGAATTTTACCCTGATGGCGGACAATGCCGGCATCCTGCAGCAGACGGGCCACATCTTTCTCACCAAACTTTGCGACCTCTTCCATTTGAAAATCGGCGAAGCCTGCCCGGAAATTCTCTCGCTTTCGAAGGATCGTCAGCCAAGACAGTCCTGACTGGAACCCTTCCAGACAGATTTTTTCAAACAGGCGTCTGTCTTCATCAACCGGCCAGCCCCACTCCGTGTCGTGATAGAGCCGGTAATCATCCTTATTATCATGCCACCAACAGCGGATTTGGCCATCCGGTCCTTCGACCAACCCATCGGGCAATATTTTGGGAACAGTTTGGGTCATGCATGCGTCCTTTCAAAACCGGTGTTGGACACAATCCAGATTCCCTGCGTCAAGACAAGGGTTAAACATCAACATGCCAACGCATTTGTTTGGCCCGGTATCAGGCTCGTTAGTGATGAATTCTGTGCCGCAAATGCAACAGAGCGTAATTCACATGCATGCGTAAGTGTGAAATTGAACCGTTCCATCAATCCATCTACTGGAATTCACTGACAATGCGTGTCAGGAGATTTAACATGGTGCTCGGCACCCAATCCGAATTTGACTGGGGACAATTGATGAAACGACTGATTATTGCGCTGATCGCATTTAGTTTTATGCCGGTATGGATGACGGTTTCTGCGCATGGGCAGATGACCGAAATCTTCAACCCCTCAACGCGGACCTATATGAAGGTCGACGTGTTCCGGGCCCGCCAGGGCAAACCTGCGCGCAAATATAACCGCAAGGAAGTTCGCCTTCGCACAAGTGAGCAGCCTGGCACGATCATCGTCGATCCCAAGAAAAAGTTCCTGTATCTGGTAACAGAGAACCGTCGCGCCATTCGTTACGGCATTGGTGTGGGACGTGAAGGTTTTGGATGGTCAGGTATTGTCAATGTAAAGCGTAAGGCAGAATGGCCAACATGGCGTCCGCCTGCTGAAATGATCGTGCGTGAACGCAAAAACGGTCGTCGCCTGCCAGCTGTCATGAAGGGCGGACCCAAAAATCCGCTGGGCGCCCGTGCGCTTTATCTTTTTGAGGGCAACAAAGACACGCTCTACCGAATTCATGGCACCAATGAGCCATGGTCCATTGGCCACAATGTATCGTCTGGCTGCATTCGCATGCTGAACAAGGATGTGGAAGACCTCTACAGCCGCGTCAAACTTGGCGCTAAAGTAATTGTAAAGGGCTGAATTCCTACGCCTTGCAATCAAAAGTTCGGCCTTTTGAATCAAAAAACCGGCAGTGCTGAAATCAAAAGCACTGCCGGTTTTTTTATAACGAAAATTATAAGCTTTATCGGCGCTCAAGCGTTTGACGCACACCGCGGGCCAGATGTTGGGCCTGTTCCTCATCAAAACCAAAATCGACATAACCGCCATTCGGGATTTCGATGCGGATGAAAAGACTACGCTCACCATCAGACCTGGTAGCTGCGCCTACAGCAAACGTCTTGACCGGCAAAGCACCTGCAGGAGAAAAGGCCCGCTGACCGGATTTCTCACCTGATGCGATGGCACGGTTGTTTTCCGCAGCCGACTTGGCCGTCATGACGGCAGACAGCAAAGTGGAAGCCTGTTCTTTGGGAACCACCAGGCGGACATTTCCAGCACCGGCGACCTGCAGCGTCACGTAGGACAAATTGCCGTCGTCGCTTGCGCCGACATTGATGACTTTTTCTAATTGATTGCCTTCGATCATAACAGAGCTCTCAGCTGCTTCCTGTTTATTTTCCAATTGCTGGCGGTTTAGCAGAGTGTTTGAAAAGTTTCGAGCCTTTATTCTGCTGCTTCGAATAATGGCACCCTTACCGGGCTTTTCCCTGTCCCGATTGGTGTGTTTTCAAAGCCCAATTCATGCAGTTTTTCCGGCATTTCTCCGCCATAGGCCCAATTCAATAAAACGGCTGTATGCAATATTGGCAGATCCGTGCCACCACCGATCTGTGTCATGCAGCCAATATTGCCAGTTGCAATGATATCAGGTCGGGTGCGTTCGATATTGGCGATTTTCCGATCACGCAATTGCCGGGCGATGTCGGGCTGCAAAATGTTGTAAACACCGGCAGACCCGCAGCACAGATGCCCTTCAGGGACTTCCATCACCTTGAAACCTGCGCTTTCCAAAAGCTTCTTGGGCTGTGTCTTGATTTGCTGTCCGTGCTGCATGGAGCAGGCAGAATGATAGGCTATTGTCAGGTCAAAACCGCGTTGGGGCGTGCCAAGATCGATCTCCGACAAATACTCGGTGATATCCTTCGCCAAGGCTGAAATTCTTGCGGCCTTGTCAGCATAATCTGCGTCTTCGCGCAGCATATGACCATAATCTTTGATTGTCGTGCCGCAGCCAGATGCGGTTATGATGATAGCATCCAGACCATCGCCTTCAATCTCGCGCCACCAGGCGTCGATGTTGGCTTTCGCCTGATGATGGCTTGCCTCATCCTTGCCCATGTGATGCACCAAGGCGCCACAGCAGCCCTCTCCCTTTGGCAAGACGATTTCCACGCCTGCGCGATTGAGCAGACCCACGGTGGCTTCATTGATGCCGGGATTCAGGACCGGCTGCGCGCAGCCGGTCAGCAGAGCGACACGTCCAGTCGGTTTGTTGGCAGGCGTAAACACATCGCCAGCGGATAATTGGCTGCGCGCTTCAATGCGGGATGGCGCAAGTTCAAGCATTGCGCCAATCTGTTTGAAGGGCCCGCCAGCTTTCTTCAACAATCCGGCAAATGGTTTGGCATAGAACGCACCGGCCAGTGCCATCCGGAACCGTCCGGGATACGGCAAAATACTGGCAAGCACGGTACGCATCAGCCGCTGATGCCAGGAACGCGTATAGGTCTTTTCAATGTGAGACCGGGCGTGATCCACCAGGTGCATGTAATTCACGCCGGAGGGGCAGGTCGTCATACAGGACAGGCAAGACAGGCACCGATCGATGTGTTTGACCACCTTGTCATCTGCCGGACGATCGTTTTCCAGCATATCCTTGATCAGATAAATTCGCCCGCGTGGACTGTCCAACTCATCGCCCAGCAATTGATAGGTAGGACATGTGGCTGTGCAGAAACCGCAATGGACGCAGGTGCGGAGAATCTTTTCCGACGAAGCAACCTGAGGATCCTGAAGCTGAGCCTCAGTAAAATTTGTCTGCATGATGAAGCCCTATATGCCGGAATACATGAAGCCGGGATTGAAGATGTTTTTCGGATCAAACGTGTTTTTGATCTCAGCGGTGATCCGCATGACAGGAGCCGACTGCGGATGAAACACGTCGATGCGGCTGCGCAATTCAAGCGGTCCGCGCATCAAGGTCGCGTGGCCGCCAAATTCAGCGAGCAATTCGCGCAGGGCAGCATCACCCACATCCGCATATTGTTCAGGGTCGATTGCCAACCAGATCAGCCCACCGCTCCAATCGAAATAATGCTTTGCTGCATGTTTGCTGGTGAAGCGGGCCATAAAGGCGGCGCCTTTTGTGGGTGCTACCGAAATTTTCCAGATTGCGTGGCCGGATGGCTCCGCCAACGGACCGCAATCGCGAATGCTGTTCCATAAGATTTCGCTTTCAGCTTCGGCAATTTCTTCTGCCTTGCCAAATTCCGACAGATGTTTCGTCATCTGGTCCAGACGATAACGCAATTGCGAGTCAAAGCCTTCCAGCCGGATCAGTGTCTTAGCTTTTTCACCGCCTATTCCAGCCGGCAGATGCGCTGTCCCGGAGGCCTCAAATTGAGATTTCATGGCCGTGCATAAGGCGGCAACAGCTTTGTCATCAGCAAGATTTGAGAATTGCAGTGTGGCGCTGTGCACCGGTTTGGGCAGAACCTTGAAAGTGACTTCGCTCAGAACCCCCAAAGTGCCCCAGGAACCGGACATAAGCTTGACCAGATCAAGCCCGGTAACATTCTTCATCACCCGGCCGCCATTCTTGATCAACTCACCCTTGCCATTCACCAAACGCACACCGATCAGACTATCTCTGGCGGCACCGGCCAGGATGCGGCGCGGACCAGATATGTTGCCTGCGGCAACGGCACCAATGGTCGGTTCACTGTCCGTACCGTAAAGTTGTCGATGATCCATGGGTTCAAAGGTCATAGCCTGGCCATGTTCTGCAAGGGCTGCTTTTACAACAGATACCGGTGTGCCCGCTTTTGCCGAAAACACCATCTCGGCGGGCTCTAACAAAGTGATGCCCGACAGATTCGACGTGCTGAGTGTCTTTGCGCTCTGCACTGTCCTGCCCAGGCCTGATCTGCTTCCATTACCCTGAACCAGCAATGGTGTTGCATCGCTCAGCGCCTGCTGGACCGCGCTGACAAGTTCAGCCTCATTGTTTGGTGTCAAATCGTTCATGCAGCCTGTCCCGAATTACGGCCATCCAATGGGAACACCTTGGCCGGGTTGAGTTGCCACGCCGGGTCAAAGACCGCCCGCACGAGCATTTGCTGGCGCAAATCCTCCTCGGTAAACTGAACGCGCATCAAATCACGTTTTTCGATGCCCACGCCGTGTTCACCGGTCAGGCAACCACCAACCTCCACGCACAATGTCAGAATGTCATTGCCGGCATCTTCCGCTTTTTGGCGCTCTGCCGGATCATTGACATCATAAAGGATCAAGGGATGCAGATTTCCATCGCCCGCATGGAAGACATTCGCAACACGCAGGCCATAATGATCGATGATTTCGGTCATGCGAGCGAGCACATGCGGCAGTTGCCCTGTCGGGATGGTACCATCCATGCAGATGTAATCCGCGACACGTCCTGTGGCGCCAAAAGCCGATTTGCGACCTTTCCAGATGGCGGCAGCCTCCATGGCCGATTGGCTTTCCTTGATGGTCTTCACGCCGTGCTGTTTGGCTATCTCAATAATCTTGCCAAGTTGCTCGCGCATTTCCGCGTCAGATCCTTCGACCTCGATGATCAGCAGAGCTTCGACATCCATCGGGTACCCGGCCTTGGCAAAAGCCTCGCAGATTTCAATGGCCAGCTTGTCCATGAATTCCATGGCAACAGGCACCAGGCCCGCAGCAATAATGCTGGCCACGCAGGCCCCGGCACTTTCTGCGGTTTCAAAGCCGAACAAAACCGGTTGTGCACCTTCCGGCTTCGGCAGAATACGAACGACCGCTTCGGTGATGATGCCGATCTGCCCTTCTGATCCGCATACCAGCCCAAGCAAATCGTAACCCGGCGCATCCAGATGTTCGCCGCCAACATCCAGCACGGTTCCGTCCAGCATGACCATCTTGACGCCGAGCAGATTGTTGGTTGTGACACCATATTTCAGACAATGAGCGCCGCCTGAATTCATGCCGATATTTCCGGCGATCGTGCAGGCCAGTTGTGATGACGGGTCAGGCGCATAGAAAAACCCGTCGGGCCCAACATGGTCTGAAACGTTCAGGTTTGTGATGCCCGCCTGAACTCTCGCCGAGCGGTTGCTATAGTCCACGTCAAGAACGCGGCTCATTTTCGCAATGCCGATCACGACAGCATCTTCCTGAGGAATGGCACCGCCTGCCAAAGACGTTCCGGCGCCGCGGGGAATAACCGGCAAGCCCGCCTTGTTGCAATATTTCAGCACTGCAGAAACCTGTTCTGTGGTTTCTGGCAGCACAACAGCCAGCGGGACACGACGATAGGCGGTAAAGGCATCGGTCTCATAGGGAACCAACTCGGTGGCGTCGCTGATCACGCCCTCGCCGGGCACCAGTTTGCGTAGGTTCTGAATGATCTCCTGCCGACGCGCGAGAATACCCATATCAGGTTCCGGTATTGCAATTGTGCCCATGGTTTTCTCCCTTGCTTTTCTTGATTTTGACAGAGAATCCGCAACTGGTCAATTTTTTTTACCAGTCCGGAAAACCAAGCCTATGCGACAATTCAGCTGTATCTTCAGAGAAAAAACCATTGGGGTTGACGCAGGCTGTAATACATTCGAAAAACCAGATGGGTGCGCGAACAACTCTGGTCTAGCTGACCGGATATTTGGAGTGAGTGAGGTGATATATGAATAAGATAATTCTCGCAGGGCTGATGTGCGCACTGATGCCATTTGGCGCAATGGCCGAAGGTGACGTTGCGGCTGGCGAAAAGGTTTTCAAGAAATGCAAGGCTTGTCATGCTGTCGGACCAAAGGCCAAAAATCGCGTCGGACCGCTTCTCAACGGTATTGTGGGACGCGAAGCGGCAACCGTTGAGGGATACAAATATTCCAAAGCCATGAAGGCCGCCGAATTGACCTGGGATGTGGAAACATTGACAACTTATCTGGCAAATCCGCGCAAGTCCGTCAAAGGAACAAAGATGGCGTTTGCAGGTTTGAAAAAAGATGCGGATCTGGAGAATGTGATCGCCTATCTGGCGCAGTTCGACCCGGACGGCAATATAGCCGAATAAGACAGGACCAGTCCTGAACTACAATTTCAAAGTCGCGAAAGTACCGTCTTGAAAAGCCGGTTATCGCGACTTTTTTATCACCGAATCAGCAATTTAGTTCTCAACCACGAATATTTGCAATGCGCGCGGACCATGGGCGCCCAGTAACATAGTCTGTTCAATGTCGCCGGAGCGAGACGGTCCGGTGATCATGTTTACCGTGCGCGGCATGTTACCCTTGCCATATTTTTCACGAATCGTTGCCCAGGCGGTTTCATAGTCGCCTGAAATGTCAGAAGCGCGGATTACAACGCAATGGGTTTCCGGCAGGAAATTGAGTGTTGTGGGATTGTCGGCTCCAGATTCAAGCATCAAGGTTCCGGTTTCGGCGGCACCGGCGAAAGCATGAGACAGGCCAACCGGGTCATCCCCCTGTGTTGGTCCTTTTGAAATCTCAAGATCGGCAAGCCTGTCCCAGCCAGCCTGCTCCAGAATCGGCGCATTTCCCATGCGCACTTTTTTGGGAAGGTTTCTGCCCCGCAGATACTCTGCAAGCGCTGCCGGCAAATCTTCAATCTTGTTAATGCGGGTGACAGTGGTCTGGACCTTGCTGGCCTGCTCACAAAACAAATCGACCTGCTTTGCGTGCGCTTTGCGCGCACGTGCCGGTATCAATCCAACCGGGCTTCTGGACAGCCGATCTGTAACCCTGGCTTCACGCACCGGATCATCGAGATTCTTAATATTCTTGCGAATCTTTGCCAAAATACTGCTGCGGCCATTGGGCGTTGCACGATTGCTGTTTCCAATACGCCTGTTCATTGCGCCGGATCCATCATGT
This sequence comes from Alphaproteobacteria bacterium, assembly GCA_024743215.1. Lineage (GTDB taxonomy): Bacteria > Pseudomonadota > Alphaproteobacteria > Rhizobiales. The sequence continues at coordinate 184,234 of JANSWZ010000010.1, read as the reverse complement.
GGCTTGTTCCAGTTTGGAGTTTCTGTGCTGCGCCGCCCATTGCTGTTGGAAGGTCTGCCCCTCTGGCGCAGGTAAATCACGATGCTCAGTCCAGCCGCCAGCCAATGGCAATTTTTTGAATGCGCCTTTGCGACGCCCCATCAAGCCTAGCAGGTTAATCGCCAGCCTTGAGCCTGCATGATATAGTTTTGGGTGTTTGGCCATCCAGGCCCAGACGCTCAGCCCACGCCGCATTCTATCTGGCGTGGCATGTCGCTCAAATTCCTTTTCCCGCCAATGCCGCATCATTTTTGGTAGCGGTATGCGCATCGGGCAGACACTTTCACAGCGTCCACAAAAGGTGGATGCATTGGGCAGATTCCCCCCCATTTCAACGCCAATCAAGGTTGGTGTCAGAACCGCTCCCATCGGGCCGGGATAGACCCAGCCATAAGAATGGCCGCCAACAGCGTGATAGACTGGGCAATGGTTCATGCAGGCGCCGCACCTGATACAGCGCAGCATGTCCTGAAACTCGGTTCCAAGCATGTCTGAACGGCCATTATCAAGCAGCACCACATGATATTCTTCTGGTCCGTCAGGGTCTTCTGCCCGGCGCGGGCCGGTTGAAAATGTCGTGTAGACAGATATGTCCTGCCCCGTGGCAGAGCGTGCCAGAACGCGTAGTATCTGGCTGACATCTTCCAGCGTTGGAACGATCTTCTCAATGGAAGCGATGACAATATGGACCCGGGGCAATATCTGAGTGAGATCGCCATTGCCTTCATTGGTGACAATGATTGACGTGCCGGTTTCGGCAACCAGAAAATTGGCACCGGTGATGCCCACATCCGCAGCCAGAAATTTGTCACGCAGCACAGAACGTGCTTCGGATAAGAGGCTGGTCGGGTCTTCCAGGTTACGCCCCGGTGGCAAATGTCGGTGCGTACGTCTGAAATCCGCCTCAACCTCCTCCTTGTTCACATGCACAGCTGGCGCGATGATGTGGCTGGGTGCCTCACCGCGCAATTGAATGATATATTCGCCAAGATCGGTTTCAATTGGCTCAATGCCATTGCGTTCCAGATGTTCATTGATCGCGATTTCTTCCGCGATCATGGATTTCCCCTTGGTCACCGTCTTGGCATTGGCGCGTTTGCAAATGTCGAGAATGATGTTTCGTGCATCCTGAGCACCTGCCGCCCAATGGACACGGCCACCCGAATCCTGAACCTTTGCTTCATAGGTTTCCAGATAAAGATCCAGATGATCCAGCACATGGTCCTTGATCTCTTTTGAACGGTCCCGAAGCGCCTCAAATTCCGGCAGATTGGCAGCCGCCTTGGCGCGTTTGCCGATGAACCCCCGTTCGACATTGCCCAAGGCCTTCTGAAGATTTTCATCTTTCAGGGCCTCTGAGGATTTCTCCTTAAAGTAAGGGGATGTGATCTGCATAACCGTCTCTATCCCTTTTTATCTTTTTTGCTTTTGCCAATGGGCGGCACGTCGGTCATTCCCGCCAGCACCTCAGCCACATGGCGCACATCCACTTGGCTGCCCTCGCGTTTCAGCTTACCGGCCATGTTCATCAAGCAGCCCAGATCGCCAGCCAACAGGGTTCCAGCAGATGTATCGTCGATATTTTTGGTTTTCTTCTCAACAATCGCATTGGAGATGTCAGGATATTTGATGCAGAATGTGCCACCAAACCCGCAACACACTTCGCTGTCTTTCATCTCTTTCAGGGTCAATCCATCAACCGCTTCCAGCAGCCGTCGCGGTTGTTTTTCAACACCCAATTCCCGCAGGCCTGAACAACTGTCATGGTAGGTGACGGTGCCATCAAAATGTGCCGTAACCGGATTTCGGCCCATGATATCAGTCAGAAAGCTGGTCAATTCAAAGGTTTTGTCGGCCAGCTTGCGCGCGCGCTGATGCCATGCGGACCCTTCTTCAAACAGTTCCAGATAATGCACTTTGATCATGGCCGCGCAAGAACCGGATGGAGCAACCACCGCGTCATAGGATTCAAATGATTTGATGACCTGCATGGCAATATCGCGTGTATCCGCCTTGTCGCCCGAATTGTAAGCCGGTTGTCCGCAACATGTCTGGGCCGGTGGCACAGAGATGGTACAACCGGCATCTTCCAGCAGTTTTACGCTGGCAAATCCAATCGATGGCCGAAACAAATCCACCAGACATGTGACGAAGAGAGCCACGTTTTTGGGCGTTTCGATAGCAGTTGTTTCCGGGGCAGAGTTTTGGTCTGATACGCTCATATTCTACTTTGCTTTGGCTGTTTTTGCAGCGCGTTCCATTTTGTTCTGGGTGCTGTGTTGCTCAAGCCGCAGGCGGGAAACCGCTTCCCGCTCGCCAACCGTTTCCACTTCTCTGGCCGCCTCGGCGACAAAATCCATATGTGCTTCCGCTGCCTTGCGAGCAGCTTGCGGGTCTCGCGCCATAATACTGGCATAGATGGCCTTGTGCTGCGCCAACAGCGCGTTGCGCGAACCATTGTGGCTGTAAAGGCGACTTCGGTTGATGAACACACCCTGTTCCAATAAGCGGTAGCAGGAGCGAAGCATATGCAGCAACACAATATTGTGGGCACATTCGCCAATTGCCTGATGAAACTCTGTATCAACCTCAGCTTCGGCAGAAAAATCCTGTAACTCGTGGGTTTCCGTCATCGTATTTATAAGCCGCGTCAAAAGCTCGCGATCTGCATCGGTCGCGCGAAGGGCCGCCATTTCAGCAGTAATGCCCTCAATCTGCCGACGGAATTCAACGTAGTCAGCTGTTGCTTTTGGATGTTTGCGAATGAGGTCGACAATAGGGTCCTTAAACACAGTGCCAACAACATCCGCCACAACGCTGCCCTCACCCTGCCGGGTTAGCAGCAATCCGCGTGCCTCAAGCTTTTGCAGAGCATCGCGCAGGACGGGACGGGACACGTTCAGGGATTTTGACAGAGCCCGTTCACCAGGTATCCGGTCTCCAGGCTTCAACACACCTTGCAACACCAGTTCTTCAATCTGATGAATCACCTCGTCAGCAGTGCGGGTGTGTGAGATTTCTGTAAATATCATGCCGGACTGATTTGACCCCATTTGTTGACTCGATTGTACCGCGTCACCTGACAGGTGGTCAATAAAATTGCCCACTCATGCCCAGACGCGGTAGCCAGGCTCCAAGTCGCTTGATTGGCGATCCGGGCTACATCACCTTGCGACACATTCGGCAAGACCACTTTACAAGCCAGACCTTTCCTTTTTGGCCAATGATGTTGATATGTGTTCAGCCGACCGAATCGGAGCAAGCAGCATGTCAAACATCATATCCACCCATCCTGAGCGAGCGCGGGTTCTGGACGAGGTGCATGCGCGCCCGTTTGAGCCCATTTCATCGCCCCGGATTGTCCGCCACGTATCGTTACTGGCGGGACTGGAGGAAGCCGCCGCGCTGCATGAGGCCATTTGCGCATATGCCAAAAAAGCAGGCGCAGAGCCGCCCGCTCATGATGCCCGCTACTGCGCGCTGGATGGCTTTGGCGGCAAATTGCGCTGGGAGCAGCATTCCGAATTCAGTTCTCTGACCTGGGATACCCCGGTACGTAATTCGCATGATGGATTGGCTATGGTCATCGAGCAGGCCAAAAGCTCACTCGGACAGATTATCTCCATGACACGCATTGATGTGCTGGAAAGCACGAGCGATGTGAATTTTGAAGACATCTATGACAAGCGTTCGCTTTGTGTCTCTGAGGTGCATCAGGGCCTTGCGCTCATCGCAACGGATTTCCGACAGGGAGATGACGGCGCAACACGGATGAGCATTCTCAATCAGGGCGCGAGCGACATTGCCGTTGGCGGACTTGTGCAACGTTTGCTGGAAATTGAAACCTACAGAACGCTGGCCTTACTGGGTTTGCCGCTTGCCCAACGCACCGGGCCCGTTGTCAGCGGTATTGAAGATAGTCTGGCACAGATGACCAGTGATCTGAAAGACAACATGCAGGGCGTCAGTGAGCAATTGCTTGACGAGATCACGGGATTGTCTGCCGATCTGGAAGCAAATGCTGCCGCATGCCTGTTTCGGTTCGGAGCCAGCAAAGCCTATCATGAAATTGTGCAACTGCGCCTCTACGCCATTGAGGAAGTCAGTTATGAGCATCATCCAACCCTGGAAGCTTTTCTGATCCGCCGGATGCAACCGGCGATGCAAACCATCAGGGCTCTGGAAGAACGTCAGGCCAATCTGTCACGCAAATTGTCACGTGCAGCAAATCTGTTGCGAACACGAGTGGATGTGGGGCTGGAACGCCAGAACCGCGATTTGCTGACTTCCATGAATCATCGTGCCAAACAGCAGTTTCGACTGCAACAAACCGTTGAGGGCCTCTCGATTGCGGCGATCAGCTATTATGTGGTTGGCCTGATTGCCTATCTGCTGAAAGGCATTGATGCGCCGCTGCAGGCGCTGTTTGGCTATCCATACATCGGCGCTGTCCTGACCGCCATTTCCGTGCCGTTTGTGGTGGCAGGCATGTGGCTGGTGGTGCGCCGTATCAGACAGTCTCATGCTGACGACAAGCCTGACTAGGCTGGCTAGCCGAGCTATTAACGGGTATTACCTTGGCGATAAGTAGGTGCGTGGTTGTTTTACCTAACAGATTGAATGAGTCGGATGCCTGATCTTATGCCCGGAGCGATTATGTTCGGACTTGTCGCTGCAGGTTTTTTCTGGACCGTTAAGCGTCACGATGGTCAGCGACGATTTCCGTTTTGGCTGGTGGCAGCGGTGGGCGTTGCAGCGGCCTATATCGGCCCACCCGTATTCGCCGTAGTAAAAGACACTGTGAGCTATGTGCCAGGCCTGCCACGGCTAACAGAAACTGCAGTGATATTCGGACTTTGGGTCGCCCTTATCACGTTGACTTTGTTTGAAACCAAAGGCCAACCGCGACGTGTCCCGATCTGGGCTGGAGTATCGATTGCATTGGTTGCAACATTTGCGGTGCCGCCATTGCTAGACAGAGCAACAGGAATCTATCAGCACGCGTCACTGATGCCCAATGAAAATGGTTGCACAAGCGGAATGTTGGGCCAGTCTGAGCCGCGACAGGTCACAAATATCTGCGACTACCCCATCGTCGTCGGCCTTTGCATGCCGGCAGAAAAAAATCCTGCCGCGTGCAGACAAACCGCCACAATTGCACCTGGTGCTGTGGCCAATTTTGATCCTGGCGAGGCGCGCCTGTCCTCTCTTCCGTCCAACCCAAACGGACTGACCGTTGTTGCCTGTCGACCGCCGCACCGTCCATCGCGCAGCTTAAGCGTGATTGGACGTGGATATGATGGTGTCTGTTTGCCCGACGCCTGACCGTCATCCGACTGAAACCGCGCCTCCAAATTCGAAGCCAGGCAAGTATCCATTGACATTTAATAGACGACCGGTCTAATTAATGTCAGATTTGGAAACCGGGCCGCAACTCTTGCAAGAAACTATTAAAAAACGTCGCCGTGGCCGACCGCCCAAGGCGCTATCCGGGCACAGCGAAACACGGCAGGCCTTGCTGAGTGCTGGCGTAGCAGCGCTGACCGAAAAGGGTTTTTCTGCGACTGGCATCGAAGAGATTTTGCGCAAAGTCGATGTACCAAAAGGCTCCTTTTACCATTACTTCAAAAGCAAAGAAGCATTCGGTGTTGAGCTGATTGAGCTTTATGCGAGTTACTTTTCTGCAAAGCTTGATCGGATATTCTTGGACGAAGCGCTGACACCAATGCAGCGACTGCATTATTTCATCGAAGATGCTGTCACCGGCATGCAGCGCTTTGATTTTTCGCGCGGTTGCCTCGTTGGCAATTTGGGTCAGGAAATGGGTGCATTGCCACCGGCCTATCGAAGCCTTTTGATTGAGGTTTTTCTGGATTGGCAGGGCCGGACATCTGCTTGTTTGACGGCAGCTGTGGAAGCTGGAGAGATATCTCCAAACATTGACTGCCATGCAACCGCAGAGTTTTTCTGGATTGGTTGGGAAGGCGCCGTTCTGCGCGCCAAGCTCGAACAGTCTGAAGTGCCCTTGCGCCAATTCGCGAAAGGTTTTTTTGCAGGAATCACACAATAGTTTTTTTGGGCCTTTTGATAGACGATCGGTCTAATTTCAGCATCGCCCCGCGAATACCCAATATTTGAAACATCAACGTCTCAATGAAAGTGTCCAAATGAACGAAATGTCCATAGCAGAAAGCGCTGTAACAAAGATCGAAAACCATATGGCCGGAAACCATGCGCCGACGAGCGCAGGTCGGGGACAGGATGTTTTCAACCCAGCGACAGGTGAAATTACTGCGCATGTCGGTTTTTCAAACCAAGATGATGTTAATGCCGCCGTAAGTGCTGCCAAACGCGCATTTCCAGCATGGGCCGATACACCACCAATCCGGCGCGCCCGCATAATGAACCGCTTTTTGGCGTTGATGAATGAGAACAAGGACAAGCTTGCTGAAGCCATTACCGCTGAACATGGCAAGGTGCTTTCTGACGCGCGCGGTGAGGTAGAGCGCGGGATTGATATCGTAGAGTTCGCCTGTGGTGCACCCAATTTGCTGAAGGGCGATTTCACCGATCAGGTGTCAACAGGTATGGACAATTGGACGATGCGGCAGCCACTGGGTGTCGTTGCAGGCATTACGCCCTTCAATTTCCCGGTCATGGTCCCCGCCTGGATGTATCCGATGGCAATTGCCGCAGGAAACACATTCATCCTCAAGCCAAGTCCGACCGATCCCACACCATCATTGATGATTGCAGAACTCTTCAAGCAGGCCGGTTTACCTGACGGCGTTTTCAACGTTGTACAGGGCGATAAAGAGGCCGTTGACGCTCTTTTGGAGCATGAGGATGTGAAAGCCGTTTCGTTTGTCGGCTCCACACCGATTGCAAATTACGTCTACGAGACCGGTGCACGTCACGGCAAACGGGTGCAGGCGCTAGGCGGCGCTAAAAATCATCTGGTGGTGATGCCTGACGCCGATATCGATAAGGCTATCGATGGTCTGATCGGGGCCGCTTACGGGTCCGCCGGGGAACGCTGCATGGCGATTTCTGTGGCACTGCTGGTTGGTGATGTTGCGGATGAAGTCGTCGAAAAACTGCGGGACCGCGCAAACAATCTGGTGATTGGTTCAGGCATGACCGAATCCAGCGAAATGGGACCAATCGTATCCAACGCGGCCCGGCAAAGGATCAGCGGCTACATCGACAAGGGCGTCGCAGAGGGGGCCAAATTATTGGTGGATGGTCGTGGCTACACTTCGCCCGGTGCTGAAAATGGATTTTTCCTCGGCGCGAGCCTTTTCGACCACGTCACGCCTGACATGACTATTTACAAAGAAGAGATTTTCGGCCCGGTTCTGGCCTGTATGCGCGTCAATGATTTTGAGGAAGCGTTACACCTGATCAACAGCCATGAATTTGGCAATGGCGTGTCCTGCTACACGCAGGACGGCAATATTGCCCGTGAATTCAGCCGCAGGATTGAAGCTGGAATGGTGGGCATCAATGTACCGATTCCCGTTCCCATGGCTTGGCACGGGTTTGGCGGCTGGAAGAAGAGCCTGTTTGGCGACATGCACGCCTATGGCCAGGAGGGTGTGCGTTTCTACACCAAGCAGAAATCCATCATGCAGCGTTGGCCGACAAGCATCTCGAAGGGTGCTGAGTTCTCCATGCCGGTTGCAAAATAAAACCAACAAGAAAGGGATTCACAATGTTGAATTCTGGCTCTGAAAAATTAGAGGGTGGTCCCTTATCCGGCATCACGGTTCTTGACTTCTCTCGCGTTCTTGCGGGTCCCTATTGCACCATGGTTCTGGCAGATTTGGGCGCGCGCGTCATAAAAGTCGAAAAATTTGGAACGGGTGATGATACGCGAGCTTTTCCACCCTTTGTGGATGCCGAGAGCGCGTATTTCATGTGCTTCAACCGCGGCAAAGAAAGCATCGTTCTGGACATCAAATCACCTCGCGACCGAGATCTGTTGGAAAAACTGCTCGATACATCTGATGTCCTGGTTGAAAATTTCCGGCCCGGGGTCATGGAACGGTTGGGCTACGGCCCGGAGCGGTTGGCCAAGACCCACCCACATCTCATCTACACGTCAATCTCGGGCTTTGGTCATTCCGGCCCCATGTCCGAATTGCCAGGATATGACATGGTGGTCCAGGCCATGGGTGGGGTCATGAGCCTGACTGGCTGGCCCGGTGAACGCCCTGCCCGCGTTGGCACAAGCTTTGGCGATCTGGGGGCTGCGTTGTTCGGTGTGATTGGCATCCTGTCGGCATTGTACAAGCGGACAAAGAACGCTCAGGGCGATCGCGTCGATATCGGGATGCTGGATTGTCAGGCCGCGCTGATGGAAACCGCGTTGGCACGCTATGACGTCGAAGGAAAAGTGCCAACCTGCACTGGCGATTGTCATCCCTCGCTTGCGCCATTCGAGACATTCGAGGCCCAGGACGAACGCTTTGTGATCGCGGCTGGCAATGATCAGTTGTTTTTGCTGATGGCCGATGCGCTTGACGCATCAGACCTTGCCCTTGATCCAGATTTTTCCACCAATGATCTCAGGGTACGCAATCGTCCCAAGATGGTGGCTGCAATTGACGCCGTCACACGCACAAAACCCGTTCAACATTGGCTTGATGCCTTGAATGAGGCAGGCGTGCCCTGCGGCCCGATCAATTCAATTGACCGGCTTCTTGATCACCCACAATTGCTGTCACGCAACATGATCATTCAAGTTGAAGGTGAAAGCGCCAAGCCGTTCCGGACTGCCGGGAACCCGGTAAAACTGTCGGCCTATCAGGACATTGACCCACAACAAGCAACCAGGGCACCCGCGCTGAACCAACACCGAGAGGTCATTCTGGCGGAGATCATGGCAGGCGCGGAATCATATGATCAGTCGGCAGCTGCCCACGTTGAGCTGGATGATGAGGCCCACGCGGCAAACCCATGGACTGCCATCAAAGACGCAGTCTGAAACACCTTATCTGAAGAGAACAAATCATGACGAATGCAAAGATAAAGTCCAAGGTGCCTCAAATTGCACTTGCAGAAAATACAGCAGAAGCTTCAAACCCTGCGCAGCGCACGGCATTGGAAACCATCATCGTTGAGCGGCGCGAACGTGTCGGGCTGATTACGCTGAACCGCCCCAAAAGTCTCAATGCACTTAACCTTCAATTGGCCTCCGAAGTCATGGCGACACTCAAAGACTTCGATGCCGACGACCGGATTGGCGCTGTTGTCATCACCGGCAGCCCTCGCGCATTTGCAGCCGGTGCCGATATTGAGGAAATGGCCGAAAAAACATTGGTCGAATTGCTCAACAACGACATCTTCGCCGATTGGGACCAAATGCGCTTCATCAAGAAGCCCGTGATCGCAGCAGTCAGCGGTTTTGCACTTGGTGGGGGCTTTGAATTGGCGATGCTGTGCGATACGATTATTGCAACGGAAGATGCTCAATTTGGGTTGCCCGAAATCAAGCTTGGCATTCTGCCGGGTATTGGCGGCTCCCAACGGCTTACAAAATCTATCGGCAAAGCGCTGGCCATGGACCTTATCCTGACCGGTCGCACCATTGATGTTCACGAAGCCAAATCTGCCGGAATTGTCGCCCGCGTGGTCCCCTCAGGAGAGCTGCTTCAAACGGCACTGGAAGCCGCCCATCAAATTGCAGGTCTCAACGCACCCGCGGTTGCCATGGCAAAAGAAGCGGTAAACCGCGCCTTTGAAACCGGTCTGTCAGAAGGTGTTCTGCACGAGCGACGGCTCTTTCAGGCGGCCTTTGCCACCGACGGACAGAAAGAAGGCATGGCAGCCTTTGTCGCCAAACGGGCACCGGTGTTCCGTAATCGTTAAACGCGGCTGGCATCTGAATTTTGAAAGATGAAAAGGCACCCCATGTCACACGTTACAATCGAAAAGATTGGCCGCGCAGGCGTTATCGGTCTCGATCGCCCAAAAGCATTGAACGCGCTTGATCTGGGGATGGTTGAAACCATTGCGTCTGCTCTGGATGATTTTGAGGCCGACCCGGCAGTCGAACTGGTTATCGTGCGATCAAATCATGACAAGATGTTTTGCGCCGGCGGTGACATGCGCCGCATCCGAGAGTTGGTCTTGGAAAACCATTTTGAGGAAGCAGAACATTTTTTCCGAACCGAATACGCTCTGATTCTGCGCATAAAATCTTACTCAAAACCCTATGTTTCATTGATTGATGGCATCTGCATGGGTGGCGGGATTGGGCTTTCGATGCATGGTAAGTTTCGCATCGCATCGGAGAATGCGCTTTTTGCCATGCCCGAAACCGCCATTGGCTTCATTCCTGACGTAGGTGGCAGTCACATTCTGCCCAGAATGCCGCATCATGCGGGCTATTGGATGGGCCTGACAGGTGCACGTGTCAAAAATTTCGATGCCCATGCTCTTGGGCTTTCGACTCATATGACCCAAGAAGCGTCGCTTCATAGCCTATTTGAGGAGTTGTGCTATTCTCGAGCGGCCACCGAAACCGCGATCGAAAATCATTGTGGTGTTTTGGGGTTTCAAGAAAGCATTCTTGGTCTGGCTGCCTCCACCTCGTGTTTTTATCAACCGACACTTTGCAGTATCGAGGACTGCCTGACCAAGTCCAAGAGCACAAAGACAAACGAGGCACTAAGAGCACTGAAACTGGCGTCCCCGCGAAGCCTTCAAGAAACCCTTTCACTGCTAAAGCGTGGTGTCGGCTCGACATTAAAAACCTGCTTGATGCGTGAATTCGAAGCGGTGCAACGCGCGATACGACATCCCGATCTTGCAGAAGGCGTACGGGCGGTTCTGGTCGACAAGGATCACACACCTGTTTGGCCGTCAGCAGACCCCCGCCTGGCGGGGCATAAACCATCCAAATTCCCGGACCTATCTTCATCACAGGCAATGCTATGAGCGCACATACATCAAATTATGATTTCATCATTGTGGGCGGAGGTTCGGCGGGCTGTGTTCTTGCCAATCGCCTGTCAGAGGATCCCAAAACGAAAGTCTTGCTGCTCGAAGCCGGGGGCAAAGACAATTACATCTGGATTCATATTCCTGTCGGTTATCTCTACTGTATGGGAAATCCAAGAACGGATTGGGGATTCAAGACCAAAGAGCAGGATGGCTTGAACGGCAGGGCATTGAACTACCCGCGCGGTCGCGTTCTGGGTGGATGTTCGTCAATCAACGGCATGATTTATATGCGTGGTCAGGCCAACGATTACGATGGCTGGCTTCAGATGGGAAATTCCGGCTGGGGTTGGGACGATGTGCTGCCCCACTTCAAGAAATCTGAAGACTACTATTCAGGCGCGGATGATTTGCATGGGGCTGGTGGTGAGTGGCGCGTTGAAGAGCAGCGCCTGTCATGGGAAATTCTTGATGCTTATCGCGACGCCGCAGAACAGGCCGGAATTGCCAAGGTTGAAGACTTCAATCGCGGCGACAATGAAGGATCATCTTATTTTCGCGTGAACCAAAAAGGCGGGTGGCGCTGGAACACATCGAAGGCTTTCTTGCGCCCTGCCAAAAGTCGCACAAACCTGACGGTGGTGACACATGCGCAAGCACGCCGCGTTATATTCGAGGGTAAGCGTGCATGTGGCGTTGAAGTAGAACGCCATGGTAAAACCGAGACCTATCGCACAAAGGGTGAGGTGATCTTGTCGGCAGGTTCCGTTGGGTCTCCGCAGCTTCTTGAGCTATCAGGCATCGGCAATGCAACCCATCTGAACGAGATGGGGATCGAGGTTGTTCACGCCTGCGATGCGGTTGGTGAAAACCTGCAAGATCATCTTCAATTGAGAGTGGCCTTTCGAGTTAAAAACGTAAAAACGCTCAACCAGAGGGCGGGATCCCTGTTGGGGCGAATGGGGATCGGACTTGAATACGCATTGTGGCGCAAGGGGCCGATGTCGATGGCTCCCAGCCAGCTTGGTATCTTCGCCAAATCAGGCCCCGAAGTTGAAACCGCTGATCTCGAATTTCATGTTCAGCCTTTGTCACTGGAAAAATTTGGTGATCCGCTTCATCCGTTTCCTGCATTCACCGCAAGCGTCGTCCCGTTGCGCCCTCAAAGCCGTGGGTCAGTGCATATCACAACACCCGATCCTTCGGCGCAGCCAGCGATTGACCCCAACTATCTCAGTGCAGAAGCCGACAAGATCGTTGCCGTTCGAGCAATCCGCCTGGCGCGTGACATTGCAGGTCAGTCAGCGATGGGGAATTATCATCCAACAGAGATCAAGCCGGGTGAGGCATACCAATCTGACGAGGATTTGGCTAAGGTTGCTGGCGAAATCGGCACAACGATTTTCCATCCGGTCGGAACTTGCCGCATGGGCGTGGATGATCAGGCTGTCGTTGGCCCGGACTTGTGCGTCAAAGGCGTTAGTGGTTTGCGCGTTGTCGATGCGTCAATCATGCCGACCATTCCCTCGGGAAACACGAATTCGCCTACGATCATGATCGCAGAGAAAGCAGCCGAAATGATCTTGCGGTCATAGATAGTCACAACACCTAATTAAGGGCCCTGCCATGGCCGAGTTTGAAACCAGCGCAGACGCTTCGCGCCTGCAAGATCACCCTGATTGGGTGTATTTGCTGCAAGAATTTGATGCGATTTATCGCATGGGTTCGTCGGGCGGCAGCGCCATTATCCGCAGTCATCGCAAGCGGGTGCGTGACAGATTGTCAAACGGGGTCAAATCAAACCCATTGATCATCAAGAAGCCGCCCGTCAATTTGCCTGTGACCGCCCATTTGCCCCGCGCTCTGGATCTGGGTGAACGCGGTGTCATGCAGGGGATGACGCGTGCCCTAAGAAAGGTTCTTGGAGATCTGGTGTGGGAGTATGGGTACCAGAAGCTCCCAAGATCATTGGTCAAAAAATACGCCTATTGCGAAGTTCTTGGACCCAATGGCCCTGTAAAAGCCGACAATCTGATCATCGGCTTTGTGTTATTTGCACCGTCGACCACATACCCCCAGCACAATCATCCTGAAATCGAGGAAAGCTATATTTCGATCTCGGGATCCTGGTCAGAAAATAACTCTGCTGTGTTTTCCCCTGGTTCGCTTATCTTCAACACGCCCGGCGCCAAGCATAGAATAACCACAGGCGACATTGATCCCTGTCTCTTGGCATATGCCTGGACCGGAACAAGGGAACGACTGATTGGACCAGACATGAATTTCTCAAGGAAATAATGGGGTGAGAGCCTCGAATGAATGTTTGCGAGGCCGCTTTGATGGGCCAGCCGTTGTCGCCACGGCAGGGCCTAACTGCGCTCAGGTTGCTATCACTTTGCGAAGAGAAGCTGGATATATTGCCTTAGCTGCATAATCTGTTTGGCGACAGTGTTGTTTTCACCCAAGGCACGCTGGAGAATAAGCCCGCCTTCGGCAACGCTGGACACCATGTCGCCAAGTGCATCCAAATCTGTGTCAACTTTTGGCGGATATTTCTCGGCGATATCTTCAAACATGTTTCGAAAACGCTTCCTCCAACCAAGTATGGCTTGTCGATTGAGTTCTCGAACGCCGTGATCAAAAAGTCGATCCTGATAGGCAGTTGCGGCTATGATACAGCCTGGATGCCCATTGGGGATATCATCCAGCAATTCTGCCAGAAGCTTCAGTCCAATGAGCATGGAGTGCAATGGGTCGTCATCCAGTTCCCGGGCTCGAGCAAACAGATCATCATAGAGTTCATTTTCAGCGTTTATGTAGCGCTCAATCATCGCGCGGGCGAGTTCGTTCTTGTCTTTGAAGTGATAAAAGAAGCCACTTCTTGAAATGTCGAGAGCGGCCACGATTTCTTCAATTGAAGTTGCTTCAAAGCCCTTTTCCAGGACCGCTTTCTCCGCGACATCCAATATGAGCGTTTTCGTTTGCGTTTTGCCAGCCAACTTCGCACGCCTCCTGTACCATAAGTCTACTTGACGCCGGATTTGTTGCCAAGTTTCAGCCTTACAGATTTAACCTATTGATATTTAATAACAATAATACGAATGCAAGTGTACCACGCGTTCACTGCACGCCGACAGTTTCTTCGTCTATCCCTATCAGCAACTTAAACATGAGCTGATTGATGCGAATTGAAAAACTGAAATCCACACGCCGTTTTTTTCTCTCCGACGGCGGACTTGAGACCTTCATGATATTTGAGAAGGGCTTTGATCTACCTTGCTTCTCGGCCGCAGTGTTGCTTGATACGGAGCAAGGGCGGTCGGAGCTGACCTCCTATATGGAACGCTACATTGATCTTGCGCAAAATACCGGCCGCGGGTTTGTCATGGACGTGCCAACCTGGCGAGCGGGAACGGCCTGGGCAGGTCCTCTGGGGCTGAGTCTGAGCGAGACACTTGCAATTAATCAAAGTGCGGCCAACTTCATGCGCGCTATTCGTGATGAGCATGAAACAGATACACTACCAATTCTGTTAAACGGACTGGTTGGTCCATCGGGTGATGCCTATGCACCTGAGACCATGATTTCCGCAAAAGAGGCGTTGCTCATTCATGCACCACAAGTGCATGCGCTTGGCCAGGCTGGCGTTGATATGATCAGTGCCATGACGCTGACCCATGCAGGTGAAGCTTCAGGCATTACCCTGGCTGCACAGGAAATCGACCTCCCGGTTGTGATCGCGTTTACTTTGGAAACTGACGGGCGCCTGCCATCCGGTCAGGCCCTGGGTGAAGCAATTGCTGAGGTCGACGAGCAGACTGGCAACGCGCCCATCTACTACATGATCAATTGTGCACATCCCGATCATTTCAGGGAGGCCCTGGATACGACAGAGCCCTGGTTGCTTCGCATTGGTGGTCTTCGCTCAAATGCTTCTCGAATGAGCCATCAGGAACTTGATGCCTGCGAAACACTTGATGATGGCGACCCGGTGGAACTTGGTCATCTTAATTCGGAGCTTCTCAAGCTCCTGCCAAACATCCGCGTAATCGGAGGCTGCTGCGGCACCGATCATCGGCATGTGGGCTGTATTGCCGAAAAAGAACCCGCTCGCCCTGCGGCCTGAGCCTATCCGCAGAACCCAACAAGAGTGCGAACTGAACAACCATACTCAACGCGCGTCTTCATCCGGCTGAATTGCCGGACGAGGCGCCAAGAAATCACAAAATTCAGAGAATGACATGACATACCAAAACCTGAACATCAGACCGGCGACACAAAATGACGCAGAGGACCTTGTCAGACTGATCATCATTGCTGGAGACGGCCTTCCGCTCGATCTTTGGGAAAGCATGCGAGAAGCGGGCGAAACAGTTTTTGATGTTGGAGTACGCCGCGCAAAGCGTGAGACCGGCGGATTTTCCTACACCAATGCGTTGATCGCAGACATAGATGGAATGCCTGTGGCTGCGGCAATCGCATATCGCTTGCCGGACCACGTCGAAAGCTTCGACCCTGCGTCTATGCCATACCATCTTGTTCCATTGCAGGAGTTGGAAAACCTGGTCGCGGGGACCTGGTACATCAACGTGCTTACAACTTACGAAACATTCCGTGGTCGCGGGATCGGCCAAAGCCTGCTGAAGCACATCGACACCTTGGCCAAACAGGCTGGTTGTTCTCAAGCTTCAATTATCACAAGTGACCTCAACCCTGCGCTTCGTCTTTATCAACGAGAGGGTTTTTTCGAACTTGAACGACGGAAAGTCCTGAAACCAACATACACACGATCCGACAATGAATGGATTGTGCTCGCCAAGAGCCTGTGACGCGCAAATGACAATTCATAAGCTGTATGGCAGCATTGCACCAAATTACGACAAGCTGCATGCACGCTGGCTGAAATATGCCGGAGGCGAAGCGCAATGCGCATTCGAGGGTGCGGTCTATGCCCTTGTCAAACCCAGCATCAAGCTTCTGGACGTTGGCTGTGGAACTGGCACTCTGGCACGCAAGATTACGAAATTGGTGGGATCCGACATTGATTTGACACTGCTTGACACCTGTTCCGAATTTTTATCGCGCACGCTTGATATCCCAAACATCCATCGGTTGCATTCATCAGCAGAGTTCATACCAAGCACTGACCAAAAATATGATCTGGTGACTTGTGCCTGGGCTCTGGAGACAACTCGAAATACGACGAAGGCAATTGCTGAGCTCGTTCGTATAACCAAACCCGATGGTCATATATGCATCGTTTTTTGCGCGGATAAATGCTGTTCAGGTCTTACGGGGCGCGCAATGCGAACCGCAGTGTCGTTGCGCGGGACTGGAAAATTCCTCGATCCTGAATTGGTAATCAAAACCCTGCATGACTGTGCCGTCAAATCAATAAGACAAGTTCCGTGTAACGGGCCAGCAGTCACATTGGTCGTCAATGTCTGAAATTCACTGTGCAAGCGCGCACGCGTTTTTGGGATGTCGAGACACCTTGAATACCAGCCGACCAACAAGATCTGAATATCTTATCAGCATGATCATACTTGGGAGCAGCGTCGCCACCCAGAGAATATACAAGGTATTGACTGAAAAAGACGCTGCAGGCTGGTTTCACGTTTACATCTATGAGACGCTTCGATCGAAATCTCCCGATAGAGATTCCTTTCCGGACAAATTGGAAATGGCGAAGGCAGTTTGGCGATGCTATTTTGATTTGAGGAGCTCGAGTACTCTTTCAGCAACGTCACTGGCAAACTTATCAAGCTGGTTGAAACTCTTCGGAATTATGTGCCGAATTCCACTGGCTTGGGCACTGCGATTCCATTCAGGCGTTGACGAAATTGATATGATGTTTTCCTTGCCAAAGCGGTCAAAATCCAAAATATGGAAAGACCCCGCTGCCTTGCAATCGCGGTCCAGAACTATGACGTCATAGTGTCGATCAGAAACCTCGTTCACCAACCGCTGGACAGAGTCGCATGTCGACAACAAAGTTACATCAAGATCGAAAGGCGCCAGATAAGGTTCCATGCGGTGAAAGGCCTGCAATAGTTTTGCAGCAACTTCCAGATCGTCTTCCAACACCAGGATCGGGTAAAGATGAGGGGCTTTTTTCATAACAGAGTTCTGTAGGCTCCAAGATCGTGCCGAGCTTCTGGAAATGCGGCGCCGTTCGGCAAAGTCTTATTCAGGAATTGCCAGCCCGCACATCACATCTGCGCCTTCTCAATTGCTGTTTAAACAAAGCGAAAAGCTCTCTACCGCCTTTGTTGCGCCTTCTCTCTCTTGAGAAATCAACTCCAGGTCGAGGTCATAGGTTTTTGTCAATTTCTCTCCAATTTCAGTGCCATAACTGCTGCCGCAGCGTTGCGTCTTTCGCCATTCGATGCGATCCCAGACATGTTGAAACGCGGCAATTTGAATTGGTGTTTGATTGTCATCGCGGATAATTTCAAAGGTCCAGACATCGTCGTCATCATCGCATTGTGAGCCAACTTCAAGAACAACGAGCATGGAATAAGGATCATAAAGGCAATTGCCGTTCCTGACGTAACGATTTGCAAGAATACCGCGCTTCCGAAGTTTGTATGGACCGCTCAAGCGATCATTATTTTCCGTCACAACATACTTGTCCTGATCAAACGACAAGTTAGGCAAATTGGAAGGATCCGGTTGGCATATGGCTTCCCCCTCACAGCAGAAGGCAGCTTCTGCGTAGTGGCCACTTGAAGTCGATGCCGTTGTTGTCTGAATGATTGTACTGGCAGTATTCAGACCGCAAATATTTTGCATGTCTTCCACGACGCTTTGACTTGCCTCGGCTATGCTCAGAGCTACGGCAGCGGTAGATCGCGAATTTTCTGGTGGCGCAATATTGGAAGAACGGGAAACAGCTTGCTCAGGCAAAGTTGAGAGTTCTGCCTGGGCCTGGTCCAGCAAGTCTTCTGGGTTGGTCACCAGATGTCGTGCTGCAATCATCGGATTTTCAAGGAAACCAATGGCATCAAAGTCTTCGAAATTTCCAAAGTACCATTGCGTACCGGATACGAGTGCCACAATGAAAATCGCCGCATAGGTTAAACGCTTGGCAAAGCTACGGCCCTTTGTCTTGGTTTTTCTGGCTTTGATGACAACAAATTTTTTCCCGTCATAACGGACTCTTTCTTGTTTGCCATTGTCATGTTCGATAATGCCCTCGTCCGGTGTTCCATCCTTAAACATGCCGAGGAAGCGCCGCCCGTCCCCAAGGTCCCACTCCCCGACACCGTGCAATTGCAAATCTTTGAAGGTTCCCTGTTTTGAGGTGCCATTGGGAAATCGCATGACTCCCATTGTCAGTTCACCGTCTTCAAATTGGCCGCTCCAAAACACTCCATTGTCTTGAGCATGCTTGCCCTGGCCATGAAGAACTCCGTCAACAAAAGTTCCTTTTTTGTGGGTTCCATCTGGAAAGCTCTGCTTTCCAGCGCCATTCAAAGCGTCATGATTGAACAGTCCCTGTTCAGTTGTCCCGTCCGGCCAGACAGTCTTTCCCTGACCAAAGCGCTTTTCCGAAACCAATACCCCCGTATGGGTTGCATCCCCATATTGTTGGACCTTGGTAGCGGCAGCTAAATTCGCGATCTTCTTGGCTAGAATTTTTGCAACAATCGCATCAAGCTTTGACAGCTCATTGCCATATTCCATGCCCTCCAGGCCTGCTTGATGCAATTGCATACTGGCCTGTTGGAATATTTCATTCTTCTTCCGACTAACCGCTTTTTTATCTCTTGGATTGATGCCCTTCAAAATCGTTTGGCTAAGCAGGACTAGGTCAACTGGAATGGGTTTTTGCTTCATATTCGAAATATAATGCTTCACTCTTTACCGAGAGAAAAATCTCCAGCTAAAGGGTTTTTCCTTGTTGTAGTTGCGAAGGCAGCCTTTGTATTCACTGCCATTCGCCAAGGTGGCGTCGAAGATGACACGCCCGGTTGGATTGCATATCCAATACACTTGCTTGTCCCCGCTGTCATAAGTGTTGGACCCGCAGTCCCACTTCCCATTCAGGTTTTCGATGCATATTCTGGATCGAACTTTCATATCGCCACCACCAAACACAGACGGAACTTCAGCTGTAACGACCAAAGATGTGGTCTCACATTTGGTGTCAAACTCTGTTGTGATCGTGGAGTAAAACGTTGAAACAAAGACGCAGTTTTTTGCGGTTTCCTGACCGTATGCCGAGATAGCTGAGGCAGATATCAAAAGCAGGGCGCATACAGATTTGGTCAAGTGTCTCAATGCGATCCCCATACTCTCTCAGGTCAACACCATTGGTCAGCATTGGTCCAAGGTCAATCCCTGCCATTTTTTCAACTCGATGAATGCCGGATTATCCAAGTCTGACCGAAATTGATTGGCTTGATCAGGGCGCACAACACATGCAAACTGCGACCATGAGACAGCATAAAAAGCCGCTTTACCGGTCCGTCAACACAAGAACCCATGGCGTGAGACATGGATCAGGATCAAAATCCAAATGGGAGCGCAACACGAAGGCTGCTGCGAAAAACCAGTCAAAGAACCAGTCGATGCACTCCGGTCAGCGACATGGATTTGATTACACTCCGCTTTTCAAATTCCTGCTTTCGCGCGTTGGAAAAAACTGGGATGAAGTGCGCAGCGAAGCTGTATCACGACTGGACCATGAAGAACCGATAAGCTGGCTTGTCGCCTCCGACTTGTCAGATGGAAGCAGCTTTGTCCGGATCGGCGAAAGCTCCTATTTCAGTGGGCTGTATGTCGATGACGACAATAAACTGGCTGTCGTTGATGTCGAACTGACTCCAGACAATATGCGGCCTTTTTGTGCCTGCTGCACGCACACATTAAACGGTGTCCGACTAACCACGCCTTACTCCGACGAAAGCGCCTGAAAGCCGCGTGAATTAAATCGGTTCATGGAACGCGTTTTATCTGTAGACAGAGCGGCAATTGACGCTCGCCCTTCTTTGCGCGCAGCGTTATGGTGAGCCATGTCAAAAATCGATTCACTTTTCGTCACCCGCCTTTACCGTGCGCCTCTGTCTGAATTCGGCAAGTCGCCGGATGCGGCAGAGCTGGAAGCTTCATGCCTCTCGATAGCCGTGGATGATGAAGCGGGCCAAAACTGGTGTGAGGAAAATGACTTTCCTGGCTACACCAGCTACGCTTCGCTGGCTGATTTGCCATGGCGGTTTCCGGTATTCGAGGATTTGGTGAAAGCGCTGGACAAGCATGTGGCCGCCTTTGCCAAGGATTTGCAGTTCGACCTCGGCGACAAGAAGATCAAATTGGATTCGTTGTGGATCAACATTTTGCCGACGGGCGGTGTGCACACCTCCCATATCCACCCCCACAGCGTTATCAGCGGCACAACTTATATTTCCATGCCCGATGGCGCCAGCGCCATTAAATTTGAGGACCCGCGCTTGCCGATGATGATGGCAGCACCTGGCCGCAAGCCCAAGGCCCGCAACGAATTGCGCAGCTTCATTTATGTCGCGCCCAAGGTCGGCGATGTGCTGCTCTGGGAAAGCTGGCTGCGCCATGAAGTACCGCTCAACATGGCAGATGATGACCGCATCAGCGTGAGTTTTAACTACGGATGGGAATAGGCGTCTGACGCCATGGGTGATTTGTCAGTGATTGAACCGCCGGCTGGCTTGCAAGGCGCTGGTATGGACAGGCAAAACTGTTCCCCTAAACCATCACCCTATTGGCCGCCGTTTTGTAGTGGTTACAAGAACCGACCCTAGAACAAACTACCTTGATTTCCGGGCGGTTTTGTCGGCGCTGCTTTTTTGGGCTTCGGCTTTGGCATCTGCGCTGCTGCTGCCCCGTCCTGAACGACAGCTGCAACCCTGCCATCTGCAAATTCCAGAGAAATGTGCTGCTGCATACTGGTTTGGGACGCAGCCCTGATAGGCTGGCCCTCTCCATCACGTACAAGCGCAAATCCGCGCTGCAAAACGCTTTGATAGGAAACCAGTTTCAGCAATTGCGCCTGACCATCCAGCTTTTGTGACACTCTTCTGAAACTGCTGACAAAGGCCCGGTCCATTCTGGCCTTACGATCATCAAGCGCGGTTCTACCGAGCGCAATCTGACGCGAAAGCACATCAGGTTTTAATGCGCTAACACGCCGCCAGTTTTCGCGTCGGCGTTCAACGATCCTTGCCATGATGGTCCCGAGTCGCAGAGTGGCCTGGGACTTGCGGTCCTTGGCACGGGCAAAATGGATGGCCAGCATGCGTGGACTGACCTGGCTGCCGGCCTTGATGAAGCGTGTGCGATGGGCTGTGGTGTTGGCGGACAGGCTTGATGTCAGGCGTTGCGCGGCGGTGTCATAGCGTTGCCGCGGCATGCCGAACAGGCTGTCCAGCGCCGGCATGGCACGCGCCAGACTGCGCAGTGCGTTGCGCTGCTGATCCAGACTTCTTTGCATGGCCTGCACATTGCGCAAATTCAGTGTGGCGACCGTATTTTCCAAATCATGCCGAACTGGCACCGCCCTTTCGGCTGCCCCTGTTGGGGTGGGCGCACGGTGATCAGCGACATGGTCAATCAGCGTCCAGTCGGTTTCGTGACCAACAGCGGAAATGATCGGAATTGTTGAGGCAGCAACGGCCCTGACAACAGCCTCATCGTTGAAACCCCAGAGATCTTCCAGACTGCCGCCACCGCGAGCGACGATCAACAAATCGGGTCTTGATATGCTCGATCCGTCCAGTTGATTGAAACCGTTGATGGCTGCTGCAACCTCACGCCCGCTTGTTTCGCCCTGCACACGTACAGGCCAGACCAGCACATGGGTTGGAAACCTGTCTCGCAGTCGGTGTAGAATATCGCGGATGACGGCACCCGTCGGCGATGTAACGACGCCGATGGTTTTTGGCAGGAATGGAATAGCCTGCTTGCGCTCATTGTCGAACAAGCCTTCGGCGGCGAGTTTTTTGCGGCGTTCTTCCAGAAGCGCCATCAGCGCGCCAACGCCTGCCGGTTCAATCCGCTCGATGACAATCTGATATTTGGACGAGCCGGGATAGGTGGTCAGCTTGCCGGTGGCAATGACCTCCATGCCCTCTTCGGGGCGGATTTTCAGTTTTGAGAACACGCCACGCCAGATCACAGCTTCCAGACGCGCCCGGTCATCTTTCATCGAGAAATAGGCGTGACCCGAGGAATGCGGCCCACGATAGCCGGAAATCTCGCCGCGCACCCGCACATAGCCATAAGTGTCTTCGACTGTGCGCTTCAAAGCTGCAGAAATTTCTGTGACAGAAAACTCCGCCACATTGCTGTCCTGCGAGCCCGATCCGGGCAAACTATCTGTCTTGCTCATGGATTACCCTGCATCTGTGTCTGCATCTGAGTCTGGCACCGCGATTCGAAAAAGTTGACCTGACCTGTCTGTGTGTGTCACCCAATTTACCACCGCGTCAAGAAAGAGACCAATGGGCGAACGCTACGATTTTCGGACCAAACGGCTGTATGTGGATGAGGACCTTGTTGCCGATGTGGCCATTGAGGCTGATCGCGGCAAGTCGAATTATCTGCTGAATGTGCTGCGATTGAAAGCTGGAGACCCGGTTTTGCTATTCAATGGCAGAGACGGTGAATGGCGAGCCGATATTCAGCCAACCGGGCGTAAGGCCTGCCTGCTGGTTCCCAGAGAGCTGCTTCGACCTCAACCTGAGCCATATGACCTAATGCTGTGCTTTGCGCCTCTGAAGCAGGCGAGGCTGGATTACATGGCACAAAAAGCAGTTGAAATGGGTGCCGGTCAACTGCAACCGGTTATCACCCGCTACACTCAGGTGCAGAAACTCAATAGCGAGCGGATGGCGGCCAATCTTGTGGAAGCAGCGGAACAGTGCGGTATTTTATCTGTGCCAGCGCTCAAGGAACTGATTACTCTTGAGACATTGCTGGATAATTGGGCGTCAGAGCAAGCTGATCGCGCGCTTATCTTTTGCGATGAATTGGTTGAAGGTTCAGATGGCCTGAAGGCGTTGCAATCTCTTGACGGGCGACCGCTTGCGATCCTGATTGGGCCGGAGGGCGGATTTACCGAGGAAGAACGCCAGTTCCTTGTTGGCAAACCCTTTGTTCACGTGCTTTCACTTGGCCCCAGAATTCTGCGGGCCGATACCGCCGCAGTGGCTGCAATGGCTGTCGTTCAGGCTTTTATCGGTGATTACCGATAAAGGGTTGCCATTCTCTGCAATCGCGCAGTATGGTCGCGCCGCTTTGGCAATAAGGAATTCGGCATATGGCCCGGGATACAGCTGACGATACACCCCTTGAGGGCCGTGCTGCGCTCATAGAAGCGCTGAGCGAAGGCTGCAAGCCGAAAGAGGCCTGGCGCATTGGCACCGAGCACGAGAAATTTGGCTTCTATACCGAGGACTACTCACCCGTTCCCTATGAGGGTGAGCGCGGTGTGAAAGCCCTGTTGGATGGCATGAAAGCCAATCTGGACTGGGAAGGCATTTATGACCATGAGCATATTATTGGTCTGATCGACCCTGTCGGCGGCGGTGCCATTTCGTTGGAGCCAGGTGGGCAGTTTGAGCTTTCCGGCGCTCCGCTGGAAACACTGCACCAAACCTGCCGCGAAGTTCATGGACATCTGGCCCATGTGCGGGAAATCTCTGATGCATTGGGAATCGGGTTTTTGGGCCTGGGTGCCAGTCCAAAATGGAGTTTGGAAGAGACGCCGCAAATGCCGAAATCGCGCTATAATATCATGCGCAATTACATGCCAAAGGTGGGGACACACGGTCTTGATATGATGCATCGCACATGCACCATTCAGGTCAATCTGGACTTTGAAAGCGAAGCTGACATGGTTCGCAAAATTCGGGTTGGGTTGTCTTTGCAAGCTGTTGCGACAGCCTTGTTTGCCAATTCGCCGTTTCTGGATAGTAAGCCAAACGGTTTTCTGTCCTATCGCGGTGAAATCTGGCGTGATGTGGATAATAACCGGTCTGGCCTTATGCCATTTGCATTCGATCAGGGGTTCGGCTTTGAACAATATGTCGACTACGCTCTTGATATACCAATGTATTTCATCAAACGCGGCGTGAACTATATCGATGCGACCAGCATCACATTCCGCGAATATATGAACGGCAAGCGTCCGGCTGGTGCAGAAAAGGAAACCGTCACGCAGGGTGACTGGAAAAATCATCTCTCGACGGTCTTTCCTGACGTACGGCTCAAGAGCTTTCTGGAAATGCGCGGCGCTGATGGCAACCCATGGCGGCGCATTTGCGCATTGCCAGCTTTCTGGGTCGGTCTGCTCTATGATGAAGACACGCTGGCCGAGACAGAAGATTATCTGGCCGACTGGACAGATGAAGAACGTCAGACCATGCGTGACACCGTTCCAAAAACGGCTCTGAACACACCGTTCCGGCGTGGCACAGTGCTAGATGTTGCCAAGCGTGTCGTCACGCTATCGCATCAGGGTCTGAGACGCCGCAGCCAGTTGAATGGTGCCGGGTTTGATGAAGGCCAGTATCTCACACCGATTGACGAAACCGTTGCTTCGGGAAAAACACCGGCTGAAATCATGCTCGGGAAATACCACGGAGAATGGGGCGGAAACATCGACCGGGTATTCGATGATTTCGCCTATTGAGGTCCTATGTCAGCACTCAGCCACATCACCTTCATCGTCCAGAACCTGGATCGTATGCAGACTATTCTGGAAAAGGTTTTGAAGGCAAAATGCATCTATGCCAGCGGTCAGAATACATTTTCATTGTCAGAGGAACGTTTTTTTCTGGTCGATGATGTGTGGATTGGTGTGATGAAGGGCGAGGCATTGTCTGACCGAAGCTACAATCACATTGCATTCAAAATTGAAGATGCCGACTTTGATGGCCGTCTGGCCGAAATCAACGCGCTTGGCCTGGAGATACGGCCTCCACGTCCGCGGGTAGAGGGTGAAGGACGGTCCATCTATTTTTACGATGATGACAATCATCTGCTGGAACTTCATACCGGAACACTCAAACAACGCCTGGCGCGTTATGGCGTAAAAGACGCTTTCTGACCGGACACTGCGAATCTGTCTGGAAGCCGCCGGCCGATGCAGACGACTGGTGTCAGTTCCAACTATGTGTGGAACAAACTGCCGAGATGAGAAACGCTCATACCTTGAGTGATGAGGCCTGCATGAGAATGGCCGAAACCGGTCATTTCTTCATTTATGGGATTGATGCATCGGTCAATAATCCTGACTGGACCAAGGGCAGACGCGGGCGCATGATCCGAAATTCACCGTGAGGATCACTCGTTTGAGCATCGCACAAAAATCACACCCGATCTCATCCGAGCAGGGCTTCGGATTTCAGAATTTGGCTCTTTACGCCAGCATTGTTTTTTTGTGGGGCACAAGCTGGTTTCCGCTCAAGATGCAGGTCGGTGTCGTTGCGCCCCACGTGTCGCTGACATGGCGTTTTCTGATTGCGTCCGTCGTTATGATGGTGCTGGTGATGGTCACAAAAAGGCCGCTGCAGTTTTCGTTCAGAACTCATCTGCGATTTCTGCTGCTCGGCATCTTTTTGTTCTCCACCAATTTCGCATTGTTTTATTACGGCGCACAATGGATTGCGTCGGGACTTCTGTCTGTCGTGTTTTCCCTGGCATCGATTGTGAATATTGGATTTGCCTTGATTTTGTACGGTCAGATCCCGACCCGGAGAGTGTTGCTCGGAGCGGTGTTAGGCATTTCCGGCGTCGCAGCCCTCTTCTGGCCGGAAATCATGGCGGCCGATGCTGATCCTGGAACACTTTTCGGCTTGCTGCTCTGTTTTGGCGGGACCGTATCTTTTTGCATCGGAAACCTGTTTTCCGCCCAAATGCAGCGCAGTGGTATTTCTGTCATGTCCGGCAATGCCTGGGGCATGGTCTATGGCACGGCTTTCAGCGCTCTAATTGCCTTTGTCAGCGGCGCTGAATTCATTAT
This sequence comes from Alphaproteobacteria bacterium, assembly GCA_024743215.1. GTDB lineage: Bacteria > Pseudomonadota > Alphaproteobacteria > Rhizobiales. Next base: position 158,244 of record JANSWZ010000010.1, on the reverse strand, counting down.
CGAGCCAACGGCAAGCTACATCCTGTCACTGTTGTGGTTATCATTGACCGGCACCGTATTTGCATTCTGGTGCTATTTGACGCTGCTGGGCCGCATTGGTTCAGCACGGGCGGGCTACGCCACGATCATGTTCCCAATCGTGGCCCTGCTGGTATCCACCTTGTTTGAAAACTATCAGTGGACACTGCTTGGTCTTGCTGGCGTTGCCCTGGCTTTGGCTGGAAATGGCCTTGTGCTGTCAGGGCGAAAGAAGGCGATTTGAACCTTACTCCGCAAACCGTACCAATGCCTGCCAGCTATTTTTTGGTGTTTTGCGGCTCCAGATAAGCTTTGAGCTGCTGCTGCGTCAGCCGTCTGGGTGCAACGTCCTCGGCAAACTTCGTCAATGCGTCGGTTGTCGGGAAAATTGGCCAATAGCCAATGGTCCCATCGGCGGATGTGGCAGCCAGTGCCGTGCCATCCATCGCAAATGCGGCAGCGACCGGTTGCTTGCCAGAAATCGTGAACCGGGCAATGACTCCGCCTTTTTCCGGATCATAGATTTCAACACCCTGCTCTGAGACCAATGCAACCCGGTTTCCGTCCGCACTGAAAGAGGCGGCGTTTGGTGAACTTCGAGAGGATGTCGGTCGAATAGTCTTAAAACCATCTGGATCGAGGAGATTACCCACGCTGATTTCATTGGTCGGCTGACCAGAATCTTCCTGAAAAGGGGACAGAAGAATCGGCGCTACCGAAACGATTGAAATTGCTTGCGCATCTCCATGCAATGCAAGGATAAGCGCCTGATTCTTGAGCACTTCAAGTTCCGACACGGAAGTGCTGAACATGTAAGGCCCGTCACTTTCGGGCCGCGGAAGCACATGCATTGACTGCCAGTCAATGGTGAACATTCTATCTCCAGTTTGCGAAACCGCCGTGACGCGTTCGCTATCGCCATGAAACGCCATCAGGAATTGAATGGCATCAGCTCCATCAGGCAGTCCCTGCACATTTACCCATGCAACCAGTTTTGGCGCGTCGCTGAGATCATAAAGTTCGACATGACTTGGATTGGAAAAGTAGAGTGCCGCACGCGACCGGTCCGCCGCAAATGCGACAGCGCCGGGTGTTTTGAAGGTTATGTCTGATGCAGGATAGCGGCGATTGCCTATTTGAAACTCAAAAGGCAACAAAGTGCTATCCGACCCCAGAATGGTAACCGGGCGTTCTCCAGCAAAACCGGTCGCCAAGATCTGAGGAAAGTCCGCATCCAATTCGCGATCAGCAACCAGTTCCTGACCTTCATTCGGGTTCCAGGTGCCAAGTTGACCGACAGACGTTGAGCGAAAGACGCGTTCCCCGCTTGGTGAAAGTGAAATCGTACTGCGCGTGCCGTTGAACGGCAGCAATCCCTGATCAATTTCTTGCGTCGATTGCGCCGTGCTACCTTTCTGGATATTCGCAATTCGTGAAGGCCCAGCACGCTTATCTGATATGGATGTGTCGAGAGCCCAGATCCGCATCGTGCCATCCGAGCCTGCTGAAACAATCTTCGAGTCATCAGGGCTAAATTGAGCGGAACTGACAGAATTGTCATGGCCTGCCAGTACCAAAGCCTCTCCGCTACCATCAGATGGCCACACACGCACCGTGCCGTCTCCGCCAGCAGAGATAATCCGAGCAGCGTCGCCGCTGAACCGAGCGGACATGACCGCGCCACTATGGCCATTCAGAACCAAAGGATCACCGCCGCCGTCAGACGCCCAAACACGCACTGTACCGTCATCACCGGCAGAAACTATACGAGACCCGTCGTTGCTAAATTGGGCCGAGAAGACAGGACCTTCATGTCCATTCAGCACCAAAAGCTCACCGCCGCCATCAGACGCCCAAACACGCACGGTACCATCATCACTCGCAGAGACAATTTGGGAACCATCGCTGCTGAATTGTGCAGAATAGACTCCAAATTCATGCCCCTCCAGCACCAATGTTTCACCGCTTTCATCAGAAGCCCAGATACGCACGGTGCCATCAGCACTGGCAGACACAATCCGAGTACCATCGTGGCTAAACTGCGCGGATCTGACAAAGTCTTCATGCCCGTTCAGCACCAAAGCCTCTTGGCTGCCATCAGATGGCCAGACACGCACCGTGCCATCATCACCTGCAGAAACAATTTGAGTGCCGTCAGGGCTGAACTGCGCCGACCACACCCGTCCCTCGTGACCATTCAGCACCAAAATTTCAGTTCCGCCGTCAGATGACCAAACGCGCACCGTGCCATCGCTGCCCGCAGAAACAATCCGGGTACCGTCAGGACTGTACTCGGCGGACTGGAACCGGACCGCGTCGGCCGTGAACACCATCTGCTCTCTCAGTCCATAGAGTGCGGTATAAGCGGCCCGTTCAGCTTCCGGCACATACGGTAATTCACTTTGATCCTGAAGCACTTCCAACGCCATCGCCAAACCGGAGCCGGCATCATGGATCGCGCTCGCCTCACTTGACTTTTGAGCCAGCAATTGTGAACGCAGCTTCTTGTTCTCATCCTGCTCCTCAGTGAGCTTCGTAAGGCTCTCCTGCGCTTTGGCCCTGGCTATGACGGCAGCTTTCTGCGCGCCTTCTGCTACTGCGCGCGCGACGTCCGCAATTTGCTTTTGCGCTTTGGCTTCTGCAAGTGCGGCTTTGAGATCTTCATTTTCTGCGCGCGTTGTCAGAATGAAAATCCCCAGTCCAATCACCCCGATAACCAGGAAGCCAAGCAGGCTCTTGGTCAGTTTTTGCCGACGCACATTGGCGGCGCTGGCTTTCAACAGTTGGGCAACATCGGCAAAGCGTCCACCATAACGCTCGGCCCATACGGCATTGCGTTCGGCCATCCATTCCGCGCGTTCTATAGTAACGGCGGGGGAGAGAACGGCAGAATTGTCTTCAGCGTATCCCTCTGCTGCAACAAGCAATGTCTTCCAGATCAGGCCGTCCTTGAATTCCTCCTGCAACCAGCCTTTCTGTGGATCTGATATCTGTTTCCAGCAACGAATGAGCGCCTCGTGACTGATGCTGATTTCGTCGTTTGGCAAAAGTGGTGAGTCACCGTAAGGCCGCAAAAATGATACGCCATCGGCACGCAAGGGCTTCAGCATCTCTGCCAGTTTTTCAGGCACAACGGCCGCTTGATCGGCCAGCTGCTGAAGTGTTTTGCTTTGGCGAATTGCGTTTCCATCGGCATCAATTTCCGTCAGTGCGCGAAATACGGTTTCCATTACTGGGCCCGCATCCTCATGCTGTGACAGAATGGTTTTCAGAACTTCATCCGCATGGTCTGATAGAAACTGCACCACACCTTTGGTCTTGCGATAGTCTTCCAGTGACAGAACCCAGCTCAACTCGCCTGCCGCACCGCTGCTTTCCTGCTTTGGCAATCTGCGTTGCATAACCATGAGGCCATGCTGGATAAGCGGCAATTGATCCTGGCTGGAGCCTGCATCTGAGATCAGGCGTTCTGCCAGATCCATCGCCACTTGCCCGCCATAAAGCACTGCCGGTTCGCGGATTGCCCGTATAAGCGCCTGACGCTTCACCGGTGGCAGCAGGTATTGCGTGTCATTTATCGCCTCTGCCAGCCCGTTGAAGCGCGCGCAGGCACCAAGATATTCAGACCGCATGGTCAGAATGATATGCAAGCCTTCGGGATTCTGCTTTTGAATGCCAATCAAAACGTCGATGAAAAGCTCCGCCTCGGTGCCCGGATGTTCTCGGGCAAAGGAGAATATTTCTTCAAACTGATCCACCAATACGCAAAGGTGATCATCCTCATTGCGACGCAGTTCTTTGACGAGCGGACCGGCAGCGTCTGCGCCCAGATTCAGAAGCCGGCGAATATGGGTCAACCGATCCTTGCTACCGCTCTCACACAATTCGGAAAATGCTGTTGCCAGATTATGCAGGGGAGCGTTGCCAGGCTCCATGGAGGCAGTGCGCCAACTCCCGCCACTGCGACTGACGTCCTGCATCAATCTGGGCAGCACCCCGGCACGCACAAGTGAGCTTTTTCCGCTGCCGGAATCGCCATGCACCGAAACGAAGCGATTGGTGACAAGCTTACCGACAACATGCTCGATGATGTTCTCTCGTCCGAAGAAGATCGCCCATTCATCTTCGCGAAACGGGCGCAATCCGGGATAGGGAAATTCAGGAAGCGGCACTTCATACTGTTCGTCGAAACCCACCTCGTTCTCAACGCTCATATCCCGGCCCCGCTCAACCAGGGTGGGATGTCAGATGTCCAGGATTCATCTTGCGCCTTGAACCAGTGAACGCCAAGACGGCGCGCATTGGTCAAAATGCGTTGCCGCGTGTCGGCCAAGCCAGCCTTATCCACTACGGCGCAGGGCATCAGTTTATCCGAAAATGCCCGCGCCTGATGGCGCTCATTACGACCGACGACGACAAGATCTGCATCCAGCATGCGGGTGTCATCTGTGCCGACCAGAAGCAGCGCATCACAGCCTTTCAGGATTTCAATGCGCCCTTTGCTGATTTTCTGGGTGTCTGCCAAATCCGTCGTGATCGGGTCGGGTTCGCTTGGATATACCTGAAAACCCGCTGATTCCAGATCGGACCAGACATCTTCCCAGACCTGAGAGTTTTCCTGACTGCCATGCAGGTAAATGGCCTGGCCACCATCTGCAGCCAGTCGCAGAGCCTCGGTTTTCTGGCGCTCTTTTTCCTGCATAAGTGAGCGCAGATCTTTCAGATGCACCATCAGATTGCCAATATAATCAACCAGCGTTCCGCGGAAAGGATCTCCCGACGTTGATTTGGGCTGCGGCCATTCAAACGGACGCGCATTCGCACTGGACCGATCATAGAAACACTGCCCCACCAGCTTGTGACCCCGGCTATCGACCAGCGATTCCGGCCAGTCGGTGTCTGTGGTTGGCAGAATATGGGCCACAGCAAGGCGCCCATTCACCTGCAACTCATTTTGCTTTTGCGCCTCAAGCCACCAGCTTCTTTCGTCTGCACACCAGTTGGAATTCAGGTAGTGTGGCGTCATCAAAATGGCCAGAATGGCCGAAGCGGCAATGTCTTCCTTCAATTGTTCTGTCAGTGGAGCCATCGGATCAAGTGCCTGACCGGGGCGCGCATGTTGATCACGAAAAACCTTTATTCCGGCAAGCTGCCCCTGCATCAGTTGCAGTTCCTGCTCCAGTTCACGGGCGAAACCTTCCGACCATTGTTTCAGAAGCGAATGACCATCGCCGTCCGCATCACCATGACTGTAGGTAATGAAGACATCATGCTTGAATGGTTCGCCTACAAAGGACATTCATTCACTTTCCAAAAAACAGCCTTAGACATAAAAGCGACCTGCAGTATGTATGCCACCGGTTGCATTGTGAAGTGCCAGGATCAGTTGCGTGACAGGATGCGTTTTCTGAAGAGTTTCAGCCGCGACAGGAATGGCGGCCGAACCTTCCTTACTACGGGCGCGCTGGCACCACTGCCACCAGATGAACCAGCGCTCGGCATGTCGCTTGGCCAGCAATAGCCTATCAGTCGGGATTTTGCGTAATTGGATTGCTTGACCTGATTGGACTGGTTGCCACCCAGCACTTTGATATGCGTCGCCGTTTCGCTGACATAGAAGGCCACATGGCCAGATTGCGGCCCGGCTGAGGGTCTTGAGAACACGACAATGCACCCTGGAATCGGATCATTTAGCTTGCGTCCCCAATTCTGCCAGGATCGGGCACGAGCGGAGTTGGTACCTTTGAGCCCAACGCGGCTGATGCACCAATTAACGAATGAGGAGCACCAGGCGGTCTCGTCAATTCTGGCCAGATTTCCAGGCAGTGTGGTGGACGCATGATATTCCAGAATGCGTGGATTGTTGCGTACCGAACCTGCCTGTTCGGTTGTTCCCAGTTCACCTTTTGCAAGATCAAACCACGGCGTATCGCCACCCACATCCATAACCGGCTCTTCAGCGGTTGGCATTTCTGTGCCCACAAGCAGAATTGAATCGCCAGGGAAAATCTTGTTCGGATTTGTGATTTGCGGATTCCAGGCGCGAAGCTGCCCCATTGTGAGGCCTGCACGGGTGGCAATTTTCTGAAATGTATCGCCCGGCTGGACGAAATAGATCGTTTCGTCATTCGCATCAGCCGGTCCTGTTTCGACAGGTTCTTCAGGTTCGATTACCGGAGATGTCGCTGGTGCTTTTGGTTTGCCTTTTGGCCACCGGTAGCCAAGCAAATCATCCTTTCCATAATAGGATTCCTTGACCTGATTGGACTGATTTCCACCCAACACCCGAATGCGCTCTGCCGTTTCTTTTACAAAGAACCCAACATGGCCGGAATGCGGACCGGCGCTGGGCCGGGCAAAGACCACGATGCAACCTTCTCGCGGCGTATCCAGTTTTTTGCCCCACTTCATCCAGGACCGGGCCATTGCGGAATTCGTACCTTTCAATCCGCTGCCTTTGACGCACCAATTTGCGAATGATGAACACCAGGGTGTTTCATCACGCCCGGCCAGTTTCTTGTTCAAATTTGTGGAGCGATGGTAATCGAGAATGCGGGTGTTGTTGTGCAGTTTGCCCTTGACTTCCGAAGTACCCAACTCACCCTTAGCTTTGGCATACCATGGGGCTTCAATCATCGCAGTCGTCGCCGGTTCGGCATCTGCATCTGTCGCGGGACCGGTTTCATCATCGACCGGTGGTGCGCCGACAAAGCGGATCATATCGCCAGGAAACAGCAAATTGTGGTCTGCAATATGTGGGTTTAAATGCAGCAATGCCTCAATGCTCAGGCCATTTCTATGCGCGATATCGCCAAAGAAATCCCCTGGCCGGACAATGTAGAAATACTCCTGCGCGGCCTCCCCGCTGGCAGGTTGCGCAGGCGTTATTTCAGAGCCGACTCCATCAGGGGTGTCAAACAATTTACTCTCTGCCTTGCGGCGGCGCACAAGCCCGGGCAATGTCACTTTTTTGCCGTTTATGGTGCCTTTCACCCATTTCAGAAATTCTGTTGAGGCGCCTTTGGCATCGCCGGCATTGAGCTTTTTGCGCAAGGTGGAGCTGCCAAAACTTCCAAGCCCGGTATTAAAGGCAAAGGAGACCAGTGCAGCAAAAGCATTGTTGCTGACAGTGACAGTGATCTTCTTGCGCACACCGGTTGCAAACTTCTCAAGATCAGCGCGCAAGATCTGATCTGCCTTCGCCTCGGAAATGGTTTCACCAACCCTTACCTCGGGACCTGTGTGGCCGTAACCGATGGTCGGAATACCGACAGGATCAATGTATCCCGTAAGCCGCAGCCCCTCGAAATGCTTGATCAGTTCAATACCCTTCTGATTGATTGGCATGCACTTTCCTCCCAAATTCAGCCTCTTACTAGCTTGGCTTTGCTCTCCTGATTGACTGAATCCAAATACCTTCATTGGCCGGATAGGTGCCAGGTTCGCCATTCAGCCTGTTCATATTTTTGGAACCTGCGTGATGCAGGGCAATGGCCAACCAATTGCCATTGAAGACCGGACTTCCAGAACTCCCGGGCTCTGTCGGCGTATGATAGTGGATGCGAAGAGGCCTTTTATCTTCCTCATTTTCCATCACACCATTTTCATAATCGAGCAGTTTGTTGTCCTGAAAGGAGAAGCTTATTTCACCGCCACCGGGATGGCCGATGATGTAGACCCTTTGGGGCCGGTCCGGGTTCAGCACTGGTAGATTGGGACTGAATTTCAAAGGTTTCAGCTTGCCGTTCAGGTCTGTGTCCAGCCTTAGAAGGCTGGCGTCGTATTGATCTGGTGGTGAATTCCAGATCACTTCACGCACAGAATAGGTTTCGCCCTCTACAGCCTCGGAAACCTCGAAACTAACAGACACTTCGGAATGGTCAGCCGCATTGCCAATGGGCGGGTCGCTGACAACATGTGCATTTGTGAGAATAAACAACTCATCGCCAAGATCCGGGTTCAGGTCACCTCCCCGGACCAGAAATCCGGTACCTATACCGCGGCCATTTTGCCGGATTAATGCAACCGATTCTGCAGTTCGAAAGCCATTCTGCATCCAAGTGTAGGTCTTTGGACCGATATCACCGAGCACCTTTTCATAACTTGCCTCGCTGACTGCCGCCATTTGGTGCATATCATCTGAGGTAAGTGAAAATTCGCCACCCGGTTTTTCCAACAGATGCGCGCGCATGGGCGCGAGCAATTCGCGTCCTTCTTTTGTATCGTCCAGCTTCCACAAATCCGTCAATTGACGTATGGTTCCGCCGAGCGAAAACGCGTCTGCCTTGTGGGCATAATTGCCGAACCATCCAATGGCCTCATCTTCTCGGCCAAGTGCAATCAGCGCTTCTCCTGCAATGGCCAAATCCGACGCGCTGCTTTGGCCGTCAATATCCTTCTGATTGACCCGTGCCAGAATATCGGCGGCGGACTGCAGCGCAGATTTACGTTCCCTGGCTTTCAAGGCCAGGCCACGATCCCAGCAGGCAAGCGCCACAGCATTGATGCCCTGGTAAAGCGCATCCGGGTCATCGGCATAAACCTCCATATAGCTTTGATAGGCATTGCGCAGGGCTTTCGCGGCAACTTTGTCTCGGGTACCGCGCGTTGCAATGGCGCGTTCTTTCCAGGCTCTGCCAAGCACGCCTCGCGCATCATCAAGTTCCGCTTTCGAGCCTTTCTTTTTAGCAATGACACCTTCCAGCATATGAATGGCCGGCATCGTCTGACCGTTTTCAATCAGCGCCTGAGCATATTGTCTGTGGACTTTCGTGTCCTCGCATCCATCAATCATAAACGCATCAGCCATGCGGCCTAATTGGTCGAAACGCCGGCTGCTGCGAAGGGCATCCAGCGCTTCGTGGGCGAGTTTTGCTGCAATCGTATCCGGTTCCCGCTTCATCTGGCCTTCAATATTCTGACACGCGCCTTCCAGAACCTCAGGATTGTCCTGGGCTGCCGCTTCCTTCAATTTATTGATGAGGCTTTTCAGTTTCGACATGAGGTGTCTCCAATCAAAGCCCAAGCATTGATTTCAGCCGGGAACTGACAACTGGGCCACGAAAATACTTGTCCAGACTGTGGGTCCACAGGCCATCATGGTTCTGGCGCTGGTCATCCACGACATCAGTTCCGGCCTTGCGGTAATCATTGGCCAGATGAGGGTCGAGCCGTGACACCACATCCTTGGGGTCGAAAACATTGAGCCATTCGCCCGCCACCTTGTCGGTTGGAAACCCCTCATTTCGCGACCATTCCGGTTTTAGTTTGTCCTGAACTTCATCAATTCCAAGGGGGCTACCAAGCGTGATCAGCGCATCTACTTTCGGGCAGTCGGCGACACGCTTCAGGCAATCATATGCAATCACCGTGCCCATGGAATGTGAGACCACAATGTGCGGGCTGCTTTGTGTATCGCCGCGTTTGACAGCATCCACAAAGCGGTCACGGATTTCATCCTGCACCCAAAATGTTTCTCCAGGTCGCGGCGTGATTTCGGCATTGAACAAATAATGATGCACATCGCGCAGGAACCGTTTGATGAAACGATCTTTGACAAAGCCCGGCAGCGGAATTCGCTCCAGATCATCAGCCATAGTGCCAGTGCTGCCTCCATCCCCGTCCAGAATGGTATTGTCACCCTCGAGCGTCTCGCCGGTTTTCGGGTCCACACCTATCCGGTCAGACATGGCTTCAATCCATGCGCGTTCCAATGGATCGCCGGCGGTGGGAATGGCGACTTCTTCTGTGTCACTGACGGAAATTTCCAGAGTACCTGCCGCAGACTCCAACTCACCTTCCGGCATCGGTTCGGCATAAAGAACATCTGCCCAATAGACCATCTCACTGGTCACACCCTCTGCATCCAGATCCAGCGGAGATGCCGCCTTCAATAACGCGGCCCGCCAGATTCGATGCAGTTCCTCGGCCGCGGGCTTGTTGGAAATGCCATGTATGAATGTCAAATGTGCCATGCTGTTCTCCCGTGGGTTTTGGGTGTTGTGTGGCGATGTAGTCTTTGGGTTGATTGCCTGTTGCTCAGTGTGCGAGTGCCCTGGGTGCAAGGATCATTTACTGAACGACTGGCACCAAGGCGTGTCTTCCGGATCAATCCGGAATTCGGCGCAATGCTCAGTCCCCAGGCAGATTTTCTGCTTTTGATCCGTCTTTGCGCTTTGTCAGCGGTCATGACAGGCACCAGCGGGAAGCCGTCATCGGTTTCATGACCGTCGAAAGTCTCGAAAGCTTCCAGTAACTTCCAGCAACATTTGCTTTCTCCAAGCAGAAGGAGAGCGCCATCAGGCTCATAAAGGGATGTGCAAGTTTGGGGTACAAGGAACTTCCCACACGCAGACTTTGCGGCGCAAAGAAAACTTCTGCGTCGGCATAGTTGGTCTGAAGCGCTTGCTTCAATGCAAGTGCCAAAGCCGCGTCTGGCGAATGGCAGGATAAGCATATCCTCACAACCGCTCCCCCCTATCACAGGCCTTAGAATTGGCCTGCCGTTGGGGAAGTAAAACCCAAAATTGCAAAATGAGCAAGATTATCGCATTTCGAGTCTGTTAGTTGCGGCTCAGTTCAATGTCAGAACTATTCTGCAGCCGTCAGCGGTTTGGCGATCTGCAGCGTTTCCTTGACGGTGACGTTGCCAAGGCTTTCGCTGATGTGGCAGGCGAGCGCGTCCATCAATGGAGTCCAGTGGTGCCAGGAACGCAGCAAGCCGATATTGCAAGACGGCAGTTCGGGGAATCCCTCTGCCTCGGTCAAAATGCGCATGCCGGGCCGGATGGCGGATTCCGGCAGCACTGACACGGCAAGTCCGGCCAGAACCGTGGCTCCGACAGCGGTGGAGTTCCAGCTGGAATAGAGTACCCTGTGGACTCTTGCGCCGCGTTCCAGAGCTGCTATGGCAGAACCGCGCCATTCGCAGGTTGGACGACCAAGTGCCAAGGGCAACACTTCCTCTTCATGCTGATGGTGACGACTGGATGTCACCCAATAAAGCGGTTCGCGCCGGATCATCTCTGCTGGATGCTGCTCAGGAATATAGGTGATGATAGCCAGATCCAACTCGTTTGACTTCAATTGATTGGTCAATACCGGGGTTGGTGCGCATTCAACAGCCACTTCCACCTGGGGGTTTGATCTTGCAAAGCGCGCCAGAATTTCTGGCAAAAACCGGTCTGCGTAATCGTCTGGTGTTCCAAGGCGAACACTGCCTGACAGAGCTGAATCGTCGAACACCGCCAGTGTTTCATCATTCAAGCGCAACATCTTGCGGGCATAGCCCAGCAATTTCAGACCCTCTTCGCTCAGGCGACTGTTTCTGCCATCACGGGTAAAAAGCGGTTTGCCTACACGCTCTTCCAAACGCCGCATCTGCATCGAAACGGCAGACTGGGTCCGGAAAACTGTGTCTGCTGCGCGGGTAAAACTACCTGATTCAGCAATAGCAACGAATGTCCTGAGTTGATCCAAATCCAGCAAAGCGGCCATGTTCATCTAATCCATCAAAAACTCTCATACATTAGATTAGAAACATTCACTGGTCTTATCAATTGAAAAAGATCATGTGTACCGCGTCATCTTTAAATTGATTCACTTCCACATGGCCCAACACAGGAGATTGCCATGTCTGCGATACCTAGAAACAGTCTTGATTCCTCTATCAGCCCAGCAGCCGCTACGAGCGCCTCTATGCTGAAAGCGGCTGTGCTTTCCGTTGGGAAGCGCATTTCATCGGTCTGGAATTTCTGGGCCTATCGCCGCACAATGACACAGCTCATAACGCTGGATGATCATATGCTGAAAGACATTGGCATAACGCGCAGTGATATTCACATGGCTGCCACCCTGCCCTGCTCGAACGACCCGACTTCTCGACTTCGCATGTTGGCGCTGGAGCGGCGGGCCACGGAACGGGCATTGGCAAATGAAATTCGGCAACGCCGGAAGCTGAGTGCGCAACGCTCCATGATCAGCGGTTGTGAACCCTATAGATCCACAGATCAGCGCGATACACCTCCCGGTTGATCGCCTGACGTCAAAGCCGAACGGGCAGAGCCCCCTCATGATGTGCTGATGCGCCACCCTACCATGGACATCTGCATAACTGCCCGAACAGGCTTTACTGGCCGCCCGGACCTTGTGCCGGGCGGTTTTTTTGCGTGATGCACTAGGGTCAGGTTTCAATTGTGAGGTTGGGATGGGATCAGCCCACAAAAGGCTTGTTATTCTGCCAACACGCGGGTGTTCGGGAAGACGACCCGGATCAGCGTTCCCTTGGCGGGCGCGCTTTCGATCAGGAATTGCGCTCGGTTGGCTTCAACCAGCGCTTTCGTCAGTGGCAGGCCCAGTCCCGTGCCGCCATTGGCCATGGTTTTGGGCGCAACACCATCTTTGTCACTGTGCTGTTCGATCTGACGAAACGGCTCCATGGCTTTGGACAGATCAGCCTTGCTCATACCGACACCGGTGTCGCGCACGCGCAAAATCAAAGAACCATCTTTTTCTACGACGGCTGAGACAATCACCTGCCCGCCTTCTGCGGTAAACTTGATGGAATTTGACAGCAGATTCAGTGCGATCTGACGCATTGTCTTGGCGTCGGCCACAACGCGCGGCAGATCATCAGCGAAACTTGTGCGGATAATGACGCGGCCTTCATTGGCCTGAGGCTGCATGAGTGAAACGCATTCTTTCAGAACCTCCACCAGATCAACTGCCGTAAAGGTCAGATCCAGTTGCCCGGCTTCGATTTTGGAAATGTCCAGCATGTCATTCACCAGATTGATGACATGGGCGCCGGATGTGTGAATGTCGTTGATGTAATCCTTGTAGCGCGGGTTGCCGATCGGGCCGAAACGCTCTTCCAGCATGACCTCCGAAAAGCCGAGAATGGCATTTAACGGCGTGCGTATCTCATGGCTGATTTTTGCCAGAAAGTCTGATTTCGCTGTATTGGCTTTTTCAGCATTGTGGCGGGCCGCAATCAGATCGTCTTCGGCACGCTTCCATTGTGTGATGTCCCGCAGAACCACGCAGAGACGCATGTCAGCCACATCATCCGGGCTTTCTTCGCCAACCCGACCCATCGTCATGAACAGAGGCATATAACCGCCCTTCGCGGTCTGACCAATAACCTCGCGGCCGTCATTGAGAATAGAGGCAACGCCAGCACCTGTAATTCCGGCCAGATAGTCGCGGGCTGGCTTATGACTTTCCAGCGCAAGCAGGGTTGTCAGGTCACGGCCAATGAGACTTGCCTGATCTTCATCAAACAAAGCTTCTGCACCATGATTGAGTGCCAGGATTTTCCCTTCCACATCAATCATCAGAACACCTTCAGTGGCGGTGTTCAAAATGGCTAACAGTTCGTCCGCGTTCCACACCCGATCCCCGACCTCGGCCCTCATGGCGGGCACTGGTGTATCGTAATTAACGGGGTCGACAGTCAACAGGCTGGCAGACTGGCCATCCCAGTCGATCTTGCCAATTGCGGCGCGCACCTTGTGGGTGGCATCGTCTTTACCTGTCAGTTGCATTATTCCATCGTCGCCAACACGGTCCAGCGAGAAGCCACCCATGGGCGCTGCAACATTAGCCGCCAAATAGGCTTGCGCATCTTCGTAGCCGGCCATTTCTGCAAGAGACCTGTTAGCAAACAGAACCTGATCATCGCGGACCACGAGAACACCGGTATCGATCCGGTCCAGCATGGCGCGCAAAGCATCCTCGGTTCCTGCACCCTGCTTTTGATCAAACACAACATCCTGATCGGCCGTGTCAAATTCCGACACCACAGATTCTAAAACTTCTGCGGCTGGGGGTCCTGCGTCTGGGGTTTCTGCGTCTGGGGTTTCTGCGTCTGGTACTTCAAAAACAGGAACTTCTGCAGTCGGCTGGTCTGCCGTTCGTTCGGTTTTCGCCTGCCGTGTGACTGGCTGCTTTCCAAGGGACTTTCCAATTTCCTCAAAGGCTTTGCGTTCCTCTGGGGTCAGACCTTTTGTATGTTCTTGTGGGCTGGAGGGCCTTGTATCCACAATGGCAGGAACTTCATCCGGCTTATTCTGCGAGCCAGCTTCAACGACAGCCGCTTTTGGCCCGGTAACAACCGGTTCAGCATCATCAAAAACATCAGCGGCCATGCTATCGCCCGAAAACTCATCAGGCAAAGCTGCGTAATTGTCTTGCACCGGAGGTTCGTCGACCGCAACGATTTGTTCCTGCAACTGGCAGGCTCCGAAACCGCGATAGCCCTGAAAGCGCTTTTCAGCGTCAAAGACCGGCATTGCGGACAATTCAATCCTGGCAACTTTTTTGCGCTTCGGCAAAGCCCAGACAATGTGCTTCCCGCTCCAGGAGTCTTTGGATGTGATGGCAGTTTGCAAATCGCCATCGGGGTCGAGTTGATAATCACCCGCCAAATCCTGCCAAGTGCGTCCTTCAAAGGCGCCGCGCAACCCAACAAGGGTCTGAAACTCCGGAGACACAAAAGTGAATTTGAAACCATCATCCATGCGCCAGACAAAGCGCATTAACTCTGTCTCGGCAGATGGAGCTGCTTTCGCGGGTTCTTCCGCCGTCACTGGTGCTTTTGTCTGCTGCGGCCTTGTATCATTGGCCGGTTTCGGCACTTTGATTTCTGACGCTGACAGTCTTCCTGCGTGGTTTTGCCTGACTGACTGCTGACCCGTTTCCTTCAGGTCAACGGCTTGCTCGTCAGTTGCTTTCTCGTCAGGTCCCAGCTCATCTTGCAAATGTGCATCGGACAAGGACAACGACGCCTCATCTGCATCAACCAGCAGCAGAAAAACCTCATCATCATCCAAGGGCAGTTTCAGCGCCGTCACACGGTTTCGCGTGCCGGACTGAATTGTTATCTGCTGAGACACCGGAAACACGCTGTCTTCTGCCTCTTCCAGCAAGGACTGCAATGCTGTGGCGGCATGGCGTAATTCATGGAATGCGCCCGATGAGGCGATGACATCGCCAGTATTGGAAAACAGAGCGGCATAATGGTGACCAGACCCAAGCCAATCTGCCATCCGGTCTGCGCGCGTCTGAAAATCCTGCGCGGTCGGCTCTGCAACCGGGCGCAGCAGAACACCGGCGACGCCTTCCACATTCCTCAGTTTGCTGACAGTCACCATTTCCAGCGGCGTAGATGCGCTGCGGCCAAGCCGTAAACGTTGAATCTGGTCTTTGTCATTGTGTAACCAGTTGAACAAATGCCGGATCTGTTTGCGCAACGGGAAGTCCTGCGGAAACTCTTCGTTCAAAAGCGTTTCCAAATTCTGGGTGCCCAGACGCTTTGCCCCTGCTGGATTCGCCCAAAGCAATTGCGCGCCATCGGGAGACAGAACCAGAGCTGGCTTCACGGACAAGGCAAGGGCATTCAGCGGCTCACAAGCCGTCCAAGACATAAAGGCCCGATTGTCACGACGTTTTGACAATTGCAATCCATTCTTCCGTGGGCAGGTTTCTGGGCGCTTTTGGAGTTAAGCACTCGCCGGAAACCGGCCCGAATTCATTGGTAGGCTTCCTCAAAACGTGAAGCCGCTATTAAGGTTTTGTTAATACAAAGTGACTGGTGGGTCTATCTATTGTGCCAATTACGGCATTTTGATTGCGAATAGGGTTAAATTCAGAGCAATCCACAGGTTCCACAGGTGCATGGAAAAACGGTGAAAAACCTGATTTGCAATTTTTATGTTGCACTGCACAATTTTGTAATTATATTGCATTGCAACATAGACAACCACAAACCAACAAGGTGTGATGATGACCAAGAACTATGACATGAGCGAACAGATGCGTGCCTTTGCCGAACAAGGCATGGAACAAGCCCGCAAGGCTTTTGATACTTACATGGAAACAATGCAGGATACCGCCAGCAAGATGGAAAGCTCCGGTAGCGACCTGCAATCCAAAACCACTGAAGCCGGCAAGAAGGCTTTGGCCCTGACTGAAGATCACATGAGCGCGGCCTTTAGCCAGGCTGAAAAACTGGTCACAGCGAAAGATCCTCAGGAAGCACTGGAACTGCAGACAAAATACATCAAGGAACAGATTGAGTCCGTGACGAAACAGGCGCAATCCATGGGTGAAGAAGCTGTCAATGCAGTGAAAGACATTCAGAGCAAATTCAAAGTCTGATCTTCATGAAAATGGTGCATTGCAAAATATTTGTTGCAATGCACAAAAAATCAATTATATCTGATACGCAACGGCTTGCCGAGACACCATGTTCACGCTGCAGGCCACAGAAATACGGCAAATACTGGAGTTATTGACATGACCGCGACTAAAGCAAAAACGACCCGCACCCGCGCTGCTAGCAAGCCTGCGACAGCTGCGAAGACTGCAGAAACCACAACACCTATCATTCCCGGAATGCCGGGCTTTGAAGCTTTCAAATTGCCTGAGATGCCATTTGCAGGCGCTGACATGTTTGACGTATCGAAATTCGACGCTGCCAACATGGAAGTTCCAACAATGGTCCGCGACATGGCCGAAAAAGCTGTCTCCCAGACCAAAGATGGCTATGCGAAAGTCAAGGCTGCCGCAGAAGAATCCATCGATGTTGTCGAAGAAACACTGGAAACAGTGCGTGAGACCGCTTTGGAAGTTCAGCACAAAGCAATGGATAATGCCAAAGCAAATACAGATGCGGCATATGATTTTTTCAAAGACCTGTTCAGCGTGAAATCCGTATCCGAAGCCGTTGAATTGCAGACATCATTCGCCCGTCAGCAGTTTGAAATGATGAGCGCACAGTCCAAGGACCTGTCTTCTTTGACAGGCAAGGCTATGACCGAGACTTTCACCCCAGCCAAACAGGCTGCTGAAAAAGTGATGAAAGCTGCATAATTTACGCACTCCCAAGCTTCCACTGAGAAACCCGGATCTAGGTCCGGGTTTTTCTTTGCCTGCATTTTCAGGTGCCATTCGGCTCAGGATCTGAAAAGCAATTCACATATCCACCGAATTCCCCCTTTTGCGGAAACAAATGGATATTGCATTCAAAGTTTTGCTTGAAATAACACCAACGTCGGCCTAAAGACTTTCTCGCCTGCAACTGTGATGTTGTCGGGCATGTGCAGCTGTAGCTCAGTTGGTTAGAGCGCCGGATTGTGGATCCGGAGGTCGGTGGTTCGAGACCACCCAGCTGTACCATTTCTCTTAACTCACCAAATTCTCTTAAATCACCAAATGCCCACTAAGGCGCTGCGGCCGATTTGAATTGGCTGCGCTGTTGTTCTTTACGCATCAGATAGGATGCAATCAGAACCCCAGATGTGACCAGCCCCAATAGAATTGTGCAGACGGCATTTATCTCCGGTGTCACGCCGAGCCGAACCTGACTGTAAATTTTCATCGGCAGCGTTGTGGCCCCTGGACCGGATGTAAAGCTCGCGATCACCAGATCATCCAGAGACAATGTGAAGGCCAGCATCCAGCCAGCGATTATGGCAGGTGCTATAACCGGCAGTGTAATGACAAAAAAGGTTTTAGCCGGCGGGCAACCAAGATCGCTGGCGGCCTCCTCCAGTGAGCGATCAAATGTCACCAGTCTTGATTGCACCACAACAGCAACGAAGCACATGGAGAAGGTAATGTGGGCCAGTGTGACTGCCCAAAACCCACGTGCAAAATCTATGGCAACAAACAGCAGCAGCAATGACAGGCCGGTAATGACTTCCGGCATAACAAGCGGTGCATAGATCATTCCTGAAAACAGGGTCCGGCCTGCAAACCGCTTATGCCGGGACAAAGCCAATGCTGCCATCGTGCCAAGCACCGTGGCGATTGTCGCAGATAGCAGGCCGACGCGCAGTGTGACCCAAGCCGCATCAATCAAACCCTGATTCTGCCACATCTCGCTATACCATTTGGTGGAAAACCCTCCCCAAACGGTGACCAGACGCGATTCATTGAAGGAAAAAATGACCAGCAAGAGGATTGGCAGGTAAAGGAATGAAAACCCCAGAACCAAAGACGTTATGTTAAACCAACTGGTGCGCTTCATGAGGCTTTTTCCTCCGCGCGCGCCTGTGCATTCTGAAACAGGGCAATTGGGACCACGAGAACAAGAAGCAGGACTACCGCCACTGCGCTGGCGACCGGCCAATCGCGATTGTTGAAGAACTCGACCCACAAGGTACGACCAATCATCAAAGTCTCGGAACCGCCCAGAAGGTCGGGAATGACAAACTCTCCTACAGCCGGAATGAAGACGAGAAAGCATCCGGCGACGATGCCTGGAATCGATATTGGAAGTGTAATCGTCCAAAATGCCTTCATAGGTGTGCAGCCCAAATCGGCGGCGGCCTCCAGCAAGCTGTCATCCATGCGCTCAAGCGAGGCATAAAGCGGCAACACCAGAAATGGCAGATAGGAATACACAATGCCGATATAGACCGCAGCGTTGGTATTGAGAATCGTCAATGGTTCGGAAATGACGCCAATGGCCAGTAACACCTGATTGAGCAGACCCTCTTTCTTCAGAATTCCGATCCAGGCGTAAACGCGGATCAGAAAAGACGTCCAGAATGGCAAGATAACCAACATCAACAAAATAGCGCGCCAGGATCGTGGCGCGCGCGCCATGGCGTAAGCCAAAGGATACCCGATCAACAGTGTGATGAAGGTGGCAATGGCAGCAATTGTGAAACTGGACAGATAGGAGCGGTAGAACAGCGGTTCTTCTATCAGGAAAACGTAGTTCTCAATGCTGAACTGTCGAATTTGTTGCCAAAGAGCAGACATGCCATCGCTGATGTCCAACCTTGGGCTGTAAGGCGGGATAGAGACTGTCGGCTCTGAAAACGAGACTTTCAGGACGATCAGGAACGGAATGAGAAACAGGATCACCAGCCAGAGATACGGCACACCAATGAGCATAAACCGGCTACTGATCCGATCACTGAGAAACCGCTTCAAACTGTTCACGAAGCCAGCAGGATGCCTGCATCCGCTCCCCAATAAAGCCACACCCGGTCTTCCCAGGACAAAGGCCGTTCCACCAATCGGGTGGTGTTGGTCTGTGTCGCCCGAATGATGACGTCGTCATTGATCTTCACATGAAAGACGGACACATCTCCCAGATAGGCGATGTCGTAGATGGTTCCTTTAACTGCGTTGACCGGATTGGCTGGATCAAGTCCCTCTGGCACTTCATGGGACAAGCGAATTTTTTCCGGGCGCATAGCAAACCAACCTCGATCACCCACAGCCAAATCGCTTGTGGTCTCGCATTGAACCTGGATTTCAAGGCCGACGTCCGAATTTGACCCGATGCCCGGGCACTGCATGATTGCAAGGTTATCTGCGAATTCAGCTTCCGGGAGCACGGTCAACCGCCCCTCGATCAAATTGATGTCGCCAATGAAGTCAGCAACATAACGCGAGGACGGCTGCTCGTAGATTTCCGTTGGCGTGGCGATCTGAATGATGCGGCCCTCATCCATGACAGCAATGCGGTCAGCCACAGTCATGGCTTCCTCCTGATCATGGGTCACGATCATAAACGTCATGCCAAGGCGTTCCTGCAGGTCCATCAATTCAAATTGGGTTTCTTCGCGCAGCTTCTTGTCCAGCGCGCCCATGGGTTCATCCAACAGCAAGACTTTCGGGCGTTTCGCCAAAGACCTGGCCAAGGCAACACGCTGACGTTGCCCGCCTGACAATTGATGTGGCTTGCGTTTGGCAAATTCTTCAAGTTTGACGAGGCTCAGCATTTCCTCAACGCGGGCCTTCACCTCCGCATTGGCGATACGCTCCTGCTTCAGACCGAACGCAATGTTCTTCTCCACGCTCATATGGGGAAACAGCGCATAGGACTGAAACATCATGTTGACCGGGCGCTTATAGGGCGGAATTCCGGTCAGATCTGTGCCATCCAGCGAAACATTACCGTTGGAGGGAGCGTCAAATCCCGCCAACATCCGCATCATTGTGGTTTTCCCACATCCGGAAGGACCCAGCAGCGCAAAGAACTCGCGCTCATAAATATCAAGCGACAGATCATTTACCGCAGTGAAATCACCAAAGCGCTTTGTTACGTTCTGAAAGGAGATATACGGCACAGCATCAGGATCATTCCATGGCGCAAACTCGCGTCGGACAGGCCCCAGAGTTTTTGCCATCGTGTTCGCCGCTTTCACATATCCGTTTGAGTCAAATATCCGGCTGCCCGGAACCGGGTATTTCGTTGCAGCATAGCAGGTCTCTTTACTGGCCGGTCTTTACCTTGGTCCAGGTCCGTGTCAGCAGCCGCTGCTGACGAGGTGCGGCGGCCGTAACTGTAAACAGTTTTGCGATCGTCTCGTCACTTGGGTAAATTGCGGGGTCGGTAAAGACATCCTCCAGCAGCAAAGGCTTTGAAGCGTGGTTGCCATTGGCATAATAAACATAATTTGACGCCTTCGCGATGACCTCCGGCCGCATCATGTAATTGAGAAACTCATGGGCCTCTTCAACATTTTTTGCATCAGCTGGAATGGCCATCTGATCAAACCACATCAAAGCGCCTTCTTTCGGGATCGTGTATTCAACAGATACGCCATTGTCGGCTTCGGCAGCCCTGTCCCGCGCTTGCAGCACATCACCTGACCAACCCACCGCAATACAAATGTCACCATTGGCAAGGCCATTTATGTACTCTGACGAGTGGAATTTCTGAACGTAGGGCCGGATGCTGAGCAACAACTCTTCCGCCTGCGCCAGCAGATCCGCATCCTTGGAATCCGGTTCCAGTCCCAGATAGTTCAAAGCGGCGGGCACAAGCTCCGTTGGAGCATCCAGCAAATGAATGCCACAATCCTGAAACTTTGACACGATCTCAGGATCAAAGATTAGCCGCCAGCTATCGAGCGGTGCATCTGGCATACGCTCGGCAATCTTCTCAACATTGTAGCCAATGCCGGTGGTGCCCCACATATAATTGATGGAATAGGCATTGCCCTGATCATATTGGGCCACACGGTCTTCAATATCGGCCCACATATTTGTCAGGTTGGACAGCTTTGCCCGGTTCAGCTTCTGAAACACCCCAGCCTGAATTTGCCGTTCCAAGAAGGTTCCGGTCGGCACGACAACATCATATCCGCTGCCGCCCGCCAATAATTTGGTTTCAAGCACTTCATTTGAATCAAATACGTCGTAGGTGACTTCAATTCCAGTTTCAGCAGTAAAATCAGACAGGATACTTTCATCAATGTAGTCGGACCAGTTGAAGATATTGACCTTGCGTTCCTGCGCAAATGCAGCACTCGTTGAAAGCGCAAGGCTCAGGCCGAAAATGCTGATTTTCAAAGCTGATTTAGATCGGTGCATACAATTCCCCAAACAGATGCCAAGCCAGTATCGCTAAAAACATAGCAATATCTGACATTTAATTCAAAACGATAAGAGGGAATGCGGTTCACCTCAAGATTTATTTCAGAAACCATCGTAATGCTGAATCCGGATTTTATCCGTATGTACTGTGTTCCAGAGGCGTGATTTCCGCTGCAAAGGCATCAATTTCTGCCTGTTTTAATGCACAGATTATCTTGTGACCAAGGGGGGTGAAGGCCTCTTTGGCAAAGCTGCTGGTTCGGAACAGGTGCAACGCTGTTTTCGGGTTGTCCGGCAATTGGTCATCCGTACCTTTGTAAGCATTATCTTCGATTGGATCAGCAGGCTCCAACCCGTGCTTCATTCCCTGGCGCATGGCCGCCAAAACAGCCGTCATGACAAGGTAGGGATTTGCATCCGCCCCTGAGATGCGGTGTTCAAGTCGCATTGCAGCAGGCGGTGACGCAGGCACCCGAACAGCAACAGACCGGTTGTTGCGCCCCCATACAGCTCTGGTCGGAGCATAGGACCCTGGATGCAGGCGGCGAAAGCCATTGACGGTGTTGATGAAAACCAGCGTGCAGTCTGCCATAGTGTCCAAAGTGCCTGCGATTGCATGGCGCAAAAGCGCTTCTCCATCTCTGCCAGCGAATACATTATCGCCTGCCGCATCCAGAAGGCTGACATGGATGTGCATTCCGTTGCCAGCCTGATCAGCAAATGGCTTCGCCATAAAACTGGATTTCAAGCCATGCGCCTCGGCGCAATCGGCAACAATCCGTTTCAGCAGAACCGCTTCATCTGTGGCTCGCATCACATCGCTCAAATGTTTGAGATTCACCTCAAACTGACCGGGCGCGGCTTCAGAGACAATCGTGTCGACTGCAACACCTTGACGCTCAGCCATGGCAGTGATGGCGTTGAACACAGGGGCATACTGGTCCAGCGAGCTGAGAGAATACATATTCTGACGATCCGGACCAACGCCATGTTCAACCGGGTGTGGAGCGCCATCGGGCCCGATTTTTTCAGGATCAAACAGGAAGAACTCCAACTCAATTGCGGCACAGGCCCTCAGTCCTTCGGCCGCTAGTGCTGCGACCTGCTGCGACAGGATCTGTCGCGGGTCTCCGCCGAAAGGATGTCCATTCTCATCGCGCATTGTCATGATCACTTGCGCCGTGTTTTGGAGTGCGACTGCATTTCTGCACAATGTTCCGGGAACCGCAAAGCACAAACCATCGGGATCTCCGATGTCAATGTGAAGACCTGTTTCCTCCACTTCCCGTCCCCAGACATCAAGACCAAAAACGGACAGCGGGAAGTTGATGCCTGTGTCGAACGCCTTTTGAAGCGACGTAACAGGCGCCCATTTACCACGCAGGATGCCGTTGAGATCAGAGATCAGAAACTCGATGATCGCGATATCCGGATTATTGGCCAAAAAGATTTCAGGTTCAGATTTGGAATGATTGGACATATGGGTCTGGCGCGTGGCTTCTTTGGATAATTCACTTCATGTGTGACTACGCTCCGTGATACGGTTTTGCAATCTTACACTGCACCCCACAGGTTTTTATGGCGGACTTCGACACTACCGGCACTCTGGATATGCTGCGTGGCGTTCCTGATATGGCGGCAGCCAGAAAGTGGCTGGCTGAACGGCAGATTGAAGATCTTGAGTGCATGACCAGCGATCAGGCCGGCGTTGCCAGAGGCAAGCTGATGCCTGCCGAAAAGTTCTTCAATACGCCTGACATGAATATCCCAAGCTCGGTTCTGACCCAGACTATTACTGGCGACTACGCTTTGGACAATGAGAGGTTTCAGCACGACCCGGTTGATAGCGACCTGGTGCTGAAGCCGGATCTGTCTACGCTGACAGTTGTCCCGTGGGCGAATGACCCAACCGGGCAAATCATCCATGATGCGTTCTACAAAAACGGGGATCCTGTCGATATCTCCCCCAGAAATGTGCTGAAGAAGGTTCTGGCTCTGTATGCAGATTTGGGCCTGCGCCCCATTATTGCACCGGAACTTGAATTCTATCTGGTCAAGCCGAATACCGACCCCGATGACCCCTTGGAACCACCCGTCGGGCGATCCGGCAGATCGGAAAGTGGCCGGCAGCTTTATTCCATCTCTGCCGTTAATGAATTCGATGATCTGTTCGATGACATTTACGATTATTCCGAGGCCCAGGGCCTGGAAATTGACACGCTGGTGCATGAAGAAGGTGCCGGGCAAATGGAAATCAATCTGCGGCATGGCGATCCGCTGGAACTGGCCGATCAGGTGTTTTTGTTCAAGCGCACGATCCGCGAAGCAGCGTTACGGCACAATATGTATGCCACGTTCATGGCCAAGCCGATTGCTGGCGAGCCTGCGTCCTCAATGCATATTCACCAGTCCATTGTTGGATTGGAGACGGACGAAAATGCGTTTTCCGGCAAGGATGGCGAACCCACCGAACTGTTCTACAATTTCATTGCCGGTCAGAATGCATTCCTGCCACATGTGATGTGCATTCTCGCACCCTATGTGAATTCCTATCGCCGTCTGGCGCGCGATACGGAAGTCGCGGTGAATGTGAATTGGGACTACGATAATCGAACTGTCGGGCTTCGGGTGCCGATGGCAGATGCGCAATCCCGCCGGGTGGAAAACCGTATACCGTGCTCTGATGCCAATCCGTATCTGTCGATTGCAGCAAGTCTTGCCTGCGGATTGATTGGAATTCAAAAGAAAATGACACCACCGCCGCCCCTGTCCGGCTCTGGTGAAGGCCTGCCTTACGGTGTGCCGCGCGGGTTGCTGGAAGCCGTTGACCTGTTTGAAAAATGCCCTGAGCTCATAGAGATTATGGGCGCACGCTTTGTTGCAACCTTCTGTGCCATCAAGCTGGAAGAGTATGAGACCTTCATGGCTGTCATCAGCCCTTGGGAACGCGAATTTCTTCTGTTGAATGTGTGAGATTTATGAACCGGATTTCAAATCAATTCCCGACCACAGACCTGCAGGAAGCTGACGCAGCGCATCATTTGCATCCGTTCAGCGATCACGAATCTCTCAACCAGGAAAAAAGCAAGGTCATTGTGCGCGGTGAAGGCGTGTTTTTGTGGGACTCAGACGGGAACCGCATCATGGACGGAATGGCCGGACTGTGGTGTGTGAATATTGGCCATGGACGGCGTGAAATTGCCGATGCTGTGCATGAGCAAATGCTGCAATTGTCCTACTACAATACATTTTTCAAAACCACCCATCCACCAGTTGTGGCCCTGGCGAAAAAACTGGCGGAGCTTGCGCCCGACGGGTTCAACCGCGTGTTCTTCACCGGTTCCGGTTCCGAGGCGAATGACACCGTTCTGCGGATGGTGCGCCATTACTGGACGACAATGGGCCAACCGGAAAAACACATCATCATTGGGCGCAAGAATGGCTATCACGGTTCGACACTGGCCGGAGCCAGTCTCGGCGGCATGAGTGGCATGCACGCTCAGGGCGGCATGGCGGAGGGTATTCGGCATATTCGTCAACCCTACTGGTTTGATGAGGGAGACGACCTCAGCCCCGACGCATTTGGCCTTGTGTGTGCTGCGGCCCTTGAAAGAGAAATCGAGTTGGTGGGCGCCAATAAAATCGCCGCTTTCATCGCCGAGCCACTACAGGGCGCTGGTGGTGTCATCATCCCGCCGGATACTTACTGGCCCGAGATCAACCGGATTTGCAAAGCTCATAATATTCTGCTGGTTGCCGACGAAGTTATTTGTGGCTTTGGCCGAACAGGGAATTGGTGGGGCAGCGAAACATTTGGCATTGAACCTGACCTGATGCCCATCGCAAAAGGCCTGTCATCCGGCTATCTGCCCATTGGCGGGGTGCTGGTCAACGACACTGTCGGCGATGTCATTACTTCAGGTGGCGGTGAATTTTACCACGGATTCACCTATTCCGGGCATCCGGCAGCTTGCGCTGCAGCCCTGAAAAACCTTAAAATACTTCAATCAGAGCGAATTGTTGAGCGAGTGCGTGATGATATCGGGCCCTATATGCAAGCCAAATGGCAGGCGCTTGGGGAGCATCCGCTTGTCGGCGAAGCCCGGATGGTCGGGCTGGTCGGCGCGCTGGAACTTGTGCCTGAAAAACCCTCGCGCAAGCGTTTTGAGAATGAAGGTACTGTCGGCGGGATCTGCCGCGATCATTCTTTCAAGAATGGCCTTGTCATGCGAGCGGTCCGGGACTCCATGATTATTTCGCCGCCGCTGACCATCACCAAAGATGAAACCGATCTGCTGATAGCACTCGTTGAAAAAACGCTGGATGATACAGTGCATTCGCTTCGCAAATCCGGACATTTGTCTGCATGAACAATGCTGGCGGCACTCCCTATCCGCAGAACAGCTACTACACAGCGACCGCCCCCCTGCTTGAGAAAAGGCGGTCTTTGAAAGGTGACATCAAGCTTGATGTTGCGATTATCGGAGGTGGCTATACCGGCCTCAGTGCAGCGCTTCATCTGGCGAAGGCTGGCAAAAAGGTTGCAGTTCTTGAAGCCAACCGTGTGGGATGGGGTGCCTCGGGGCGCAATGGCGGGCAGATTCATTCAGGGCAGCGACAAGAGCCTGAGTGGTTTGAAGCGCGTTACAATCGCGCTATCTCCCAAAAGTTTTTCAAGATGGGCGAAGATGCCAAACGATTGGTTCACAGCCTGATCGAGCACTACAAAATCTCGTGCGATCTGAAGCCTGGTCTGATCCATGCGGTGCATAAAAAACGGTTTGTCACCGAGTACCAGGATCAGGTTGCCCTTCTAAATGCGCATTACGACCATCCGGTCAGTTGGCTTGATCAGGAAGAGACCGCTCAAAGGCTCGGCACGGACGCGTATCACGGCGCCATTTACGACCCGACAGCCGGTCACCTGCATCCACTGAAGTTTGCTTTGGGTCTGGCTGAAGCGGCACTCCTGGAAGGGGCCGACATTTATGAGAACACCCCCGTACAGGAAATCACGGATTGGGGTCATCCAACCCTGACAACACCTGATGGCACAGTGCGGGCCGGCAAAATCCTGATTTGCGGCAATGGCTATGTTGGCGGTCTGGTTCCGAAAGTGGATGCCCGTGTCATGCCGATCAACAACTTCATTGCTGCCACAAGGCCGTTGACCGAAGCCGAAATTCCGTTGCCAGGCGATGAGTGCGCGTCGGACAGCCGGTTTGTTGTGAATTACTGGCGCATGAGCGCCGACAAACGCCTATTGTTTGGCGGTGGCGAAAATTACTCGCCCAACTTCCCCAATGACATTGAGGGCTTTGTGCGCAAACCCTTGTCGGCGATCTATCCCCAGTTCAAAGATGTGGCGATTGAATATGCCTGGGGCGGTACTTTGGCCGTTACAGTCCACCGCGTTCCATATGTGCAGATGTTGAAGGAAAACGTGTTCGCTGCAGCAGGGTTTTCGGGTCAGGGCGTGACAGTGGCGCCATTGGCCGGGCAGATACTGGCTGAAGCAGCGTTGGGCCAGTCCGACCGTCTGGACCTTTACGCCGACTTGCCAATACCGCCCTTTCCCGGCGGCAGGTTTCTGCGCTCAGCAACGCTTGCTCTTGGCATGGGGTGGTATGCGCTGCGAGATCGGTTTTAGCTGAATTCAGCCTTTGAGGGAGAACACATTTTCCGGATGTCCGGCCACATCCACGGCGATTGAAAACACACTGCCAGCGTGCAATTCGCCGGGTTGAGCGGCGCTTGTGACATAAAGTGTCTTCAAATCAGGTCCGCCAAATGTACAGCTGGTCAAATTACTGACCGGCATGTCTACGACACGGTCGACTGAACCATCTGGCGCGACCCGCACAATGCAGGAACCTCCATAACGCGCGTTCCAGATGTAACCGTCTGAATCAATGGCAGACCCATCTGGCCGTCCGCGTTCAAAGTCGGAAAAGAAGGGGCGCTTGTTGGTAATTTCCCCGGTTGCAACATCGTAATCCCAGGCAAAAATTGTGTTCTGCAGCGTGTCTCCGAAATAGAAGATAGTCCCGTCGGGCGACCAGCACAGTGTGTTTGATATGCCAAGGTCACGATCCTGGACCGTTACACTGGCATCATTGCGGACGCGATACAGGGTTCCAAGATGAGGATCGGACACAGGCTGACCCTGGCCGTTTTCGTTGACATTGTTCTGCATGGAACCAATCCAGAAATCACCGAAAGGACTGGGGCGACCATCATTCAGACGACTGGCAGGCAGATTTGTCTCTGGTGTGGCAAAGTCTGTTCGCTCATCTGTCGCTTCATTCCATAAGATCAGCTTTGATCCCAATGCCAGCACAAGAAGCCCTGGCGTGTCCGTCAACCCGGTGGCACAGACAGGTTCATCAAATATCCAATAGCGAACACTTGCCGATTCCGGATGATAGCGTTGCAGCAAAAAGCGATTGATATCGGTCCAGTACAGCGCCTGATCTTTGGCTGACCAGAGCGGTCCTTCACCACACCAATTGGCTGCAGGTACGGCAATTTGAATATCAGTCATGAATGCGCCTCAAAAAATGATCCGCCAGATGACGGGGCCATCTGGCGGTTTTTCAATCAGTGTCTGCTACTTATTATGCGATTATTCAAATGTTGTGTAGCCAATGGTAACGGTTTTTGGTGATCCACCTGAAATGCGGTTCACCCGGAACTGGCTGATGCGTCCCTTATTGGTTTTGACGCAGACATAAGATCCAACCGGCACATCCCTCAAAGACACACGCTCTGTGGTATAGCGGGCTCTGGAGCAACCGCGATAGCCACGGTTTGATCGATTTCCAACACCAATCTGTGCGCCATTTCGCGGTGCCAGATACAGCAGGTCACGCGTTTCTGCCTGAAACCAGATGTCAGCACCGGCGCTGCCTACACGGCCACGATCCAGATCGGCAAGATAGGTTTGGGGTATGTTGATTTCGCCAGTCGAAAATGTCCGTGGGCCAGCCGCAGCGCGAATTTCGCATCTGAAACCGCCTGGACGCGCTTCACATGTCGAGCGATTTGGTGCGTAGCGCTGAATTTTGCCAGACGGACCGTAATCACACTGCAAAGCTTTGCGCCCGCCAATTTCAACAATCTTTGTGGTTCGAAGTGATGTGATAATCGGCGTGCTCCACCAGCCATCAGGCAAGGCGGTCGTGACTTCGCGCCGTGCCTTGTCGACCGGGCAACTGATTGTCCGTGTAGCGGCTTCCGCCTCGGTGCTGAATTGCAGCACAGCGCCACCGGCAAATCCGGCGACTAGAACAGACGCAGCGCTGATGCTGCGCAGCCCGATGGATACTTGTTTCAAGAATGCGAAAGCCATGATGTTTCCTCCCAAAAGTCTGGTTTGCCATTTCGACCAAGCAAAGCCCGAAGACGGCTGATTTCAATAATACCGTTCTACATTACAATTCTGATAGATTTACTGAACATTGTGTTCAGATTGTATTCATTTTCTGAATGTGCGAGGTCTCCAAGCTTCAACATGCATTGTGAATTTGGAGAATTTTATGGGCCTCCTTGTAGACGGCGAATGGCGGGATCAATGGCACGATACGAAGTCATCAGGCGGTAAATTTGTCCGAGCCGATGCCCAATTCCGCAACTGGGTAACCGCAGATGGCACTGCGGGGCCCTCCGGAAGCGATGGCTTCACGGCCGAGCCCGGCCGCTATCATCTGTATGTGTCCTATTCCTGCCCGTGGGCACACCGAACCTTGATTTACCGCGCTCTGAAGGGACTGGAAGATATCGTCGATGCATCCTTGGTCCATTGGATCAATGGTGAAAATGGTTGGACTTTCCAGCCGGATGAGGAGGGCATTGTTGGCGACAAGCTGTATGGTACTGATCTGCTGTACAAACTCTATCTGAAAGCTGATCCCGTCTTTTCCGGTCGCGTCACAATCCCCGTACTGTGGGACAGGAAGCGCGAGACCATCGTGTCCAATGAATCCTCCGAGATCATCCGGATGCTCAATTCCGCGTTCGACACTGTGGGGGCAAAATCAGGAGATTTTTACCCAGTCCATAAACGGGATGATATCGACCGCCTCAATGACGTAATCTATGACACCATCAATAACGGGGTCTACAAAGCTGGTTTTGCTACCAATCAAGACGCCTATGAAGAGGCTGTCTTTCCGCTCTTCCAGACATTCGACATGCTGGAAGAGCGCCTGGCTCATTCTCGCTTTCTGGTCGGCAATGCGCCAAGCGAAGCGGACTGGCGGCTGTTTCCGACCCTTTCGCGGTTCGACCCGATTTATGTCGGCCATTTCAAATGCAACTTGGCGCGTCTGGTCGACTATCCCAATCTATGGGCCTACACGCGTGATCTGTATCAATGGCCCGACATCGAGAGCACCATCAATCTGGATCACGCGAAAATGCATTATTATCAAAGCCAGAAACGGGTGAATTCAAGCGGAATTGTACCGGTTGGACCATTGCTGGACTGGTTAGAGCCTCACGGTCGGGAGCATGTTGGGTCTTGAAACTCAGGCCCCATCTGCCAGACAATCGTGGAAGCTGTTTGCCATTTCTCTGATGAGTTTATCATACAGATCCGGACCTTTTTCCAGATCCATGCCTAAGGGATCCAAAAGCCCAGCCTTTGCGTTGGTGCCTTCACGGGCAACATCAACGATGCGGGACTGAAATTGTGGTTCAGAGAAGATGCAGGCTGCCTCCACATCATTCAATTTCTGTTTGATCTCAGCCAGCCTTGCAGCTCCAGGCATTGTTTCTGGACTGATGGTTAGCGACCCAGCGGCCTGCAGACCAAAGCGATCTTCAAAATAGTGATAGGCATCGTGGAACACCACAAACGGACGATCAGCGACCGGCTTCAAAAGCGCGTCGACGTCACTGGCCAACAGCGTTAACTGCTCCTGCATTGCTGCGGCATTGGCGTTATACTTTGCCGCGTTGGCGGAATCTTTGTCCGACAATACGCTGGCGATGTGCGAGACAAGCAATCCGGCATTGACCGGGTCCAACCAGATATGAGGATCTGATTCTGCGTGCTCATGCGCTTCTGCATGATGGCCCTCTTCCTTGTCATCGTGATGTTCGTGCTGCTCGTTTTGGGCCTCATGTTCTTTGTGCTCTTCATGAGCTGCATGCTCTTTGTGATCATTGTGAGCTGCATGCTTTTCATGATCTTCGTGATTTTCATGATCTGCATGATCTGCATGATCTGCATGATCTTCGTGATCTGCATGCTCTTCATGATCTTCATGATCTTCATGATCTGCATGATCTGCATGATCTGCATGATCTTCGTGATCTGCATGATCTGCATGATCTTCGTGATCTGCATGCTCTTCATGATCTTCATGATCTGCATGACCTTCATGTGCTCCATGGTCTTCATGGGCATCAAATGCGCCACCTTCGCGGAAGGCCAGCTTTGTCAGGCCAGGCACATCTTCAAGGGCAACGATACGCGCGTTTTGACCCAGAGTTTCCAAAGGTTTTTCAAGAAACACTTCCAGTTCGTCACTAACCCAGAAAATGACATCAGCCTCCTGAAGACTGCGCGCCTGTGATGGCTTCAGACTATAGGTGTGCGGAGAAGATGCCCCATCCAACAGCAGTTCCGCTTCTCCGACACCTGACATGACCCCAGATACCAGTGAATGTATCGGCTTGATAGACGTCAAAACCCGCAAACCCTGTTCCTGAGCGTAGCCGTCTGACTGAGCAAATCCAAAGCTGACAATGCCACTTAGTAAAAATGCATGAGTGAGAGAACGAGCGAAAGCCATAGATGATCCTAGAGTTAATGTTATAAAGTTACGTTTTGATAAACGGATTTCTCCTCTGTTGCAAGTGGTTTTCAAAGCTGTTTTTGAACATGCTCTGCGGTTGTTCAGTCCGGATGTTTTTCGGGTGCTTTCTTTATCGTTTCTGGCATTTTGTAAAAAGAGGACAAACATGGTAGTGCCAGCCAAACTATGATCGCCAATAAGAGTTGCATCACTGGCACTCCATTGCGATCGATGCCAAAAATTCAGTCAGGAAATGTGATCTTATGAATCTTAAAGTATATTTGTCCGGGGAAATTCATACCGATTGGCGCCAGGAAATCATGACAGGCGCGGCCGATTTGAACGTATCGTTTTCATCTCCGGTGACAGACCATGCAGCGTCAGATGATTGTGGCGTTGCGATTATGGGCTCGGAAGATCAGAAGTTCTGGCACGATCACAAAGGCGCGAAACTCAATGCCATGCGTACGCGCAAAGGCATTGAGGACGCAGACATTGTTGTTGTGCGGTTTGGCGAGAAATACAAACAATGGAATGCCGCTTTTGATGCCGGCTATGCGGCAGCGCTTGGCAAATCACTGATCGTGCTACATGGATCTGACCATCAACATGCGTTGAAGGAAGTTGATGCAGCAGCCCTTGCAGTTGCGGAACGTCCCGAGCAAGTTGTTGAGATGCTGCGTTACATTTTGAGCTAGAGTCTCCTCAGAGACTCTGTCACCAGTCCCCTGTAGGCTACGCCCCTGTCAGGCCAGATAGGTCTGCAGGGTTGCTTTTGTTCCTTTGGACCATAGCGAGGCCAAAGCTGCAGAAAACGCTTCTGTAAATTCTGCGTTTTCGCCCAATTGGCCGAAAATATCCGTCATTTCCAGGAATGCCGAGGGATTGTCTTTTGCACGCATGGCATGCTCGGTCAGACGTGAGGCCTTTTCGTCGACCAGTTCAATTGCATTGCCAGCATCATCTGTACCAGCGCAATAACGACACCACAGTGCAACCTCCAGCGCCAGACCGCCGACGCTCTCTCCACCTGACAGCCTGTCCATGATTGTCGGAAGTATGAATTTGGGCTGTCGGTTCGAGCCATCCAGGCAAAGCCTTGGAATGGTATCGGCAACCGCCGCGTTGGAAAAACGCTCGCGGACCTTTTTCAGATATTTCTGGAAATCGACACCTGGCACAGATGTCACTGTTGGAATGATTTCCGAGGTTTCCAGCTTGGTCAGAAACCCGTCAACGAGTGGATCTGCCATTGCATCATGAACGAATTGATAGCCCATCAATGCAGCGGGATAGGCAATCGCAGCGTGACCGCCATTGAGAATGCGCAGCTTCATCAACTCATAGGGTGCAACTTCGGACACAAATTCCACGCCGACTTTTTCCAGCGCAGGCCGACCGCCTGGAAATTTGTCTTCCATAACCCATTGGCGAAACGGTTCGCAGGCGACAGGAACTGCATCAACGATGCCGAAACGCTCTTCGACCATTGCGCGCTCACGATCCGAGGTTGCCGGCGTTATGCAATCAACCATGCTGTTGGGAAAGGAAACATTGTCTCCAATCCACTTTTCCAGATCCGGTGACATGTCCATGGCAAGGCCAAGAACTGCCTGGCGAGTGATGATGCCATTTTCCGGCAGATTGTCACAGGACATCACGGTGAAGGGTGCAACCCCATTTGCGCGGCGCTTTTGAATGGCGGCAATGATCACACCAAACACAGTTTCCGGCGCGTCAGGGTTATTCACATCGTGAATGATTTCCGGGTGCTTGTGGTCAAAACCGCCTGTGCGGTCATCCATAAAATAGCCACCTTCGGTGATTGTCAGGGAGACGATGCGTATCTCTGGAGACGACAATCTATCAATAACAGCCTGAGGATCCACTTCGACAAAATCGATCATCGAACCGGACACCTTGGCTGTGAAGCCCTCCGGATCCAGTTCAACCACCGTTGTCAACCAATCCTGCTGCTGCAATCGCTCACGCATGGCTGTGTCATAGGGTTTTATGCCTGCACCAACCAACGCCCAATCGTGATCTTCGCCCAGCGAAAACAGCTCATTCAGATAGACGGCCTGATGGGCCCGATGGAAGTTCCCAACACCAATATGAAGGATGCCAGCTTTCAGTGCGCTGCGATCATATTTGGGCACGGCTACATTGTCTGGCAGGCTTTGCAGAGCAGTCTCGTTCAATTTTGTCGAATTCATCAACTCATCCAGTTTCCACCATCGGCGTCGTAGGTCTGTGCAACCACATCGGTACTATCGGGTGACGCCAGAAAATCGGCCACTCCTGTCAAGCCCTCTGCGGTTACAATGCGCCCATATGGAACGCTTTCGCCGACTTGTCTTCGTTTCTCCCCAAGGGGCAAATTCTCGTATTTGCGAACGGAGCATCCGTGCTGTACCAGCGATGGCCGTCACTTTCAGATGCAGAAATTGCACGGCAGCACCAGTTTCTGCCGCACTTTATTTTAGACAGCTGAGGGCAACATCGATCATCGTAACATTTGGAACTTGTCACACGCGGCATCCAGCGGTTCGGCCGCTGGATGCCCATGCTACGCATGTTACAAAACCGTTCGCCCCTCAGACTGTGTCAACGGACTGCCAAACCGTCTTTGTCAAAGCGGTGAAGACGATCCATAACAGGTGTCAGATAAACCTCATCACCATGATGCAAATCAACATCACCCTCGGCACGCACTGTAAACAAGTCCATGCCTTCGACATGCACACGCAGGAACGTGTCTGAGCCAAGGTGTTCGGAAACCCCAACTTTACCCTTCCAGGTGCCCTGCTCTTTGGAGACCATGGTGTGCTCGGGCCGGATACCGATTGTATGCGAACCCAGTTTTTCAGCCTCTGGACCGGTGATGATGTTCATCTTGGGTGAACCAATGAAGCCGCCTACAAACACATTTGCTGGTTTATGATAAAGCTCCATAGGCGAACCGACTTGTTCGATATTGCCTGCCTGAAGCACCACAATCTTGTCAGCCATTGTCATGGCTTCCACCTGATCGTGGGTCACGTAGATCATTGTTGTTTTCAGGCTTTGGTGCAGTTCGGTGATTTCCAAACGCATGTTGACACGCAATGCCGCATCCAGATTGGACAATGGCTCATCGAACAGGAACGCTTCAGGTTCACGAACAATGGCACGCCCGATTGCCACACGCTGGCGCTGACCGCCAGACAGTTGGCCCGGGCGGCGTTCCATGTAATCCGTAAGGTTCAGTACGCTTGCGGCACCTTCCACCTTGCGGGTGATTTCCGCCGGATCCATATCCGCCATTTTCAGCGGGAACGCGATATTCTTGCGTACCGACATATGCGGGTATAGCGCATAAGACTGGAACACCATTGCAAGTTTACGTTTGGCTGGTGGCAGCGTTGTGGCGTCGGCACCATCAATCTCCACAAGTCCGCTGGTGACGTCTTCCAGACCGGCAATCAACCGGAGCAAGGTTGATTTACCGCAACCGGATGGACCAACGAAGACAACAAATTCACCATCTTCAATGCTCAGGTCCAGTGGCGGAATGACAACTGTTTCACCGAAGTGCTTGGTGACCTGTTTAAGTGTAATATTTCCCATGATCGAATTCCTCTCTGAACCCTATTTCACTGCGCCAAATGTCAATCCACGAACCAGTTGCTTCTGGCTGAACCAGCCAAGAATAACAATTGGCGCGATTGCCATGGTCGATGCGGCAGACAATTTAGCGTAGAACAAACCCTCTGGGCTTGAGTAACTTGCGATGAAAGCTGTCAGTGGTGCAGCTTTGGCGGCTGTCAGATTGAGCGTCCAGAATGCCTCGTTCCATGCCAGAATGACATTGAGCAGAAGCGTGGAGGCAATTCCCGGTACAGCCATTGGCGTCAGAACGTAGATCACTTCTGACCACAAGGTCGCTCCATCCATACGGGCAGCTTCCAGAATTTCACCCGGAATTTCCTTGAAGTATGTGTAGAGCATCCAGACGATGATCGGCAGATTGATCAGCGTCAGAACAATGACCAGAGCCGTACGCGTATCCAACAAACCGGTATCGCGGAAAATCAGATAGATCGGGATCAGAACACCAACTGGCGGCAGCATCTTTGTTGACAGCATCCACATCAAAACATCCTTGGTGCGTTTGCCAGGCACGAACGCCATGGACCACGCCGCCGGAATGGCGATGAGAAGACCAAGGACGGTCGACCCCAAGGAGATGATAACCGAGTTCATGAAGTGAAGTGGATAGTTCGACCGTGACTGGACTTCAGTATAATTCTCTGTTGTCCACTCAAAGAAGAGGAAGGAGGGAGGCGATGCGATCGCCTCCGCTTCGGTTTTAAAACTCGTCAGGAACGTCCACAGGATCGGGAAGAAAATTGCAATCCCGATGCTCCATGCGATCACCGTGACGACCAGTTTACGTTGGTTAGTTACAGCACGTGCCATGATCTCAAGCCTCCAGATTTTTCCCGATCATCCGCATCAGGAAGATCGCAACAATGTTTGCCAGGATGACTGCCACGATACCGCCTGCGGAACCGCCGCCAACATCGAATTGCAGAAGAGACTGGGCGTAAACCAGATAGGTGATATTGGTTGACGCTGTTCCCGGCCCGCCATTGGTTGTCACCAAAATCTCAGCGAAAACCGACAGAAGGAAAATTGTCTGAATGAGGACAACCACTGTGATAGCCCGCGACAGATGCGGCAGCACAATATAGAAAAAGCGTCTCCACCAGCTTGCGCCATCCATCTCGGCAGCTTCAAGCTGCTCTTGATCCAGTGACTGCATGGCAGTCAGAAGAATGAGGGTCGCAAACGGGAGCCACTGCCAGGATACAATCATAATGATTGATGCCAGTGGTGCGTGTGTCAGAAACTCAAACGGTTGCAACCCCAAGGCCTTGGCCGCGTGGGCGAATAAGCCGTTCACAGGGTCCATGAACATATTCTTCCAGACCAAAGCCGAAACTGTTGGCATTACGAAGAACGGTGCAATGACGAGAATGCGGACGATGCCCTGTCCCCACATTGGCTGATCAAGTAGATTAGCCAGCGCTATACCCAGGACCACGGTGATCAAAAGCACGCCCACCACCAATACGATGGTATTTGTGAAGGCAGAAAAGAATGCCGGGTCAGTCAGGAAATATCGATAGTTGTCCCAGCCTGCGAAGGTCTCTTCGCCAGGCGACATCAAACTGTAGCGTAGGAACGAGAAGTAAATCGTCATTGCGAGCGGTACAATCATCCAGGCCAGCAACAGAACTACTGCTGGTGAAATCATAAAGCGCGCAGCGGTTTTGGAATGTGCCGTAGCCATGCCAATTCCCCCTTATGTCAGGATCAATAGGGTACCGTTTATCGCAGATCAGACCGGCGAAACCAATGGGACGGAGGCTGATGGGTATAAACAGGGTCCAGAATAATCTGGACGGGACCGACTTGAACAGCCGGTCCCGTAGGAGAGTATGATTACTTGATGTAACCGGCTCTCTTCATTTCACGCTCAGTCAGGTTCTGAGCATTCTGCAGAGCATCTTCAATAGATGTCGATCCTGCCAGTGCGGCAGAGAACTGCTGTCCAGTAGATGTTGCGATGCCCTGGAATTCAGGAATGGCAACGAACTGCACACCAACATAAGGAACCGGGTCAATTGTTGGGTTCTTCGGATCAGCAGAATTGATGCTGTCGAGTGTCATTTGTGCAAATGGCACTTTTGCATATTCTGGGTTCTCGTACAGTGATGTACGGGTGCCAGGAGGCACGTTTGCCCAGCCTTCGTTGCTGGCTACGAGTTCCAGATATTCTTTCGAAGTAGCCCAAGCAACGAACTTCTTGGCAGCTTCTTCTTTCTGGGTACCAGCAGGAATGGCCAAAGACCAAGCCCAAAGCCAGTTTCCGCGCTTGCCAAGACCTGTGTCTGGTGCAAGAGCAAAACCAACCTGATCAGCGACCTGGCTGTCATTCGGGTTTGTTACGAAGGATGCAGCAACCGTTGCATCGATCCACATGCCACATTTTCCGGTCTGGAAAAGGGACAGGTTTTCATTGAAACCATTGTTGGACGCACCTGGAGGGCCAGCGTCGTTCAGCAGGTTTACGTAGAAAGTCAGAGTTTCTTTCCATGCATCGCTGGTGAACTGAGGATTCCAATCCATGTCGAACCATTTGGCTCCGAAGGAATTGGACATGGCTGTCAGGAACGCCATGTTTTCGCCCCAACCGGCTTTACCGCGCAGACAAGCACCATAGATTTCGTTGTCTTTGTCAGTCATTGCGCGAGCAGCCTCGGCAATGAAATCCCAAGTTGGCGCATCTGGCATTTCAAGGCCAGCTTTTGCCATCAGATCCTTGCGATACATAACCATGGAGCTTTCACCGTAGAATGGTGCAGCCATCAGCTCACCATCAACAGTCAAACCACCGCGGATCGCAGGCAGAATATCGTCGATGTCGTAGGAAGCGGGCAGATCGTTCAGAGAAACGAGCCAGCCTTTGCTGCCCCAGATCGGAACTTCGTAAGTACCGATGGTCATTACGTCGTACTGACCGCCCTTAGTGGCAACATCAGTGGTGACACGCTGGCGAAGAATATTTTCTTCCAGTGTAACCCACTCAAGTTCAATGTCAGGATTTTGTGCAGTGAATTCGCCGGACAGCTTTTGCATCCGGATCATGTCACCGTTGTTTACGGTTGCGATTGTGATTGTCTCGGCCAGAGCCGGCGACGCCAACAATGCAAGCGCAGATACGCCAACCAGGGCGCGTGCGAAAAGTTTCATAAGGTCCTCCCAGAACCGCTTGAGCATTTGCTTATAGAACGGGCAAATATTCAATGATATCCATAACGATGTCAATAGGAGACCAAAACTTTACCCGTTGTGACACAGCTTAAAATAGAAACGAGTGTTGGATCAAGGCATCCTGTCCACAGGGATGTTACTATTTGCTCAGCAGAATTTCAGCCGTAGCCTCATTGGTAATCAGGGAGTTTATCAGCCGTCCGCGCAATGCCCCCCAGATAGCATCCACCTTGGCTTCCCCGACGGCGATGCCGAAAACCGGGTGATCCTGATCCGGGAAAAGCGGCGCGCTTGCTACACGGTCATTAATAAGCCCGTCAATCAGCTTGCCTTCCCTGTCATAGACCCAGCTTGTGATCTCCCCGACCGCACCAATGCGACTGAGAGACCTTGCCTCTTCTCTTGTGACAAAACCATCTACTACAAGCTGAGCATTTTCATTCATTTGCCCAAGCCCCACAAAGGTGACATCAGCCTGACGAGCCAATTCCAGAATATTGTGAACTGGCTCCTGGGTGTGCAAAAGCGTCTTTTCTTCATGCGAATTTGCAAAAACCGGCAATGGCATCGGGAAATGTCGGGCGTTGACCCGATCAGCCATGCGAATGATCACATTATAAGCCGTTGCCGACCCGTCAGACATCATGTTGCCAAGCAGCGAGACGATTCGATGCTGGGGACAATCCATTGTGGGCAACTGCTCAACACAGGCACGCAACGCACGGCCGGTTCCGATGGCAATGATCTTTGGATGATTGGATTTCAGGTGCCGCTCCATTTCAGCAGCTCCTGCCTGGGCTATACCAACCATGGAAGCGGGCGCATCCGGGTCCGTGGGCACCACTTCACATCCCAGAAGATTGAACCGCTCCGTAAGTTCACGTTCCAACTCCATGCATTTCGCAATCGGATGATCAACACGCACCTTTATGAGACGTGCACTAACCGCCAGAGATACAAGCCGCTGTGCAGATTGTCTGGAAACGCCCAGCTTACGCGCAATCTCATCCTGCGTGTTTCCGGCGACATAGTACAACCACCCTGCCCGTGCTGCCTCGTCAAGGCGGCTGGTTTCGTTGTCGGATTTAGCGGACACTGATATCCCCGATACTGTGTTTTTGTTGTTTTAGTGCTGGCGCCATTTCAAAGAATTTTGACCAATTGTCAAAAACCGGCACGTCAGGAAACATGTCATGGTCCTTCTGCGCAAGCCCCTGCAAGTGACTTGCGCCGGTAAAACGCCATACCAGCATTCCAGCTGCGACCCCTGCTTCCATGCCAGGCAAACTGTCTTCGATCACCAGACACTTCTCGGGATCCACATTCATTTTGTCAGCCGTATGAAAAAACAGATCCGGTGCCGGCTTGCCATTTTCTACTTCCGATGCGGTAAACACATCCCGGCCGAAGTAATGCGCCAATCCTGTCAATTCCAATGATTTGCGCACCCTTTCAGGCGTGCTGCTTGTTGCGACACAAGTTGGCCTGGAAAGATTGCCAAGAATCTCGGCCACACCGTCGGTTGCCTTCAATTCGGTGCCGAAAGCCTTTAACAATCTGCGTCTGTAAGAGGTTTCAAAATCGGCTGGTAAGATGACATCAAACGTTTGGCGAACCGATTCTGCCACTTTGGGAAAGCTACGCCCCAGAAACCAGCGCTGGAAGTAGTCAAAATCTACCGACACTCCGGCTGCTGACAATTGTGAGATCAGGATTTTCGAGCTGATGATCTCGCTGTCTATGAGAACACCATCGCAATCGAAAATAACAAGATCTATCTGTTTGGTCTGCATAACCCGGTACATTTCAGAACTATCTGGGTCTGAGCCCAAGATGAGACTAGCGGCTTCGCAGTACAATCACAAAAAGAAATTTCTCCCGAAGAAGACAAATCAAGGGGTCAAGCTTGACCTTCCTGTAGCTGGAAGCCTTAAAGCCACTTATATGAGAACAGATGTCTGACCACCGTCAGGCCGATGTCACGCGCTCTTAGCGCCTTCAGGACGAAATATGGACCATCAGCACAGCGCAGCTTGCGGACATGCATCACCCAAAACTGAACCAGCGCAGGATCAGGTAATCGACCCTGTTTGCGGCATGACTGTCTCACTGAACAGCGGCAAGCCCAGCTTTGTTTATGCTGACACAGACTACCATTTTTGCGGCCAGTCATGCAAAGACCGGTTTGAGGCAGACCCTGTGTTCTATCTTTCCGGCAACCACAAACGAAAGCAGAAAGCGGCTCCAAAGACAGCGCTCTTTACCTGTCCGATGGACCCGGAAATAATCCAGGAAGGCCCTGGCACCTGCCCGATTTGCGGCATGGCTCTGGAACCCATGGATGGAATCTCTGATGGTCCGAACCATGAACTGGTAGACTTTACCCGTCGCCTCTGGGTAAGCATCGTCGCCGCCATCCCGCTGTTGATCCTGACCATGGGGCCGATGGTGGGGTTACCGATCCGCAATTGGATTGGAGAGAAAACAGCCCTTTGGCTGGAACTGGCTTTGGCAACACCAGTGGTCCTGTGGGCCGCGCTGCCGTTTTTCCAGCGCGGCTGGACCTCTGTCCGTACCTGGAATTTGAATATGTGGACCCTGATCATGCTTGGGGTCGGAGCCGCGTATCTTTACAGTCTTGTTGCTGTCCTTGCGCCCGGCCTGTTCCCGCAGGAAATCACAAATGCTGGGCATGCACCCGTTTACTTCGAGGCAGCTGTTGTGATCATAGCTCTGATTTTTGTTGGCCAGGTTCTGGAATTGCGTGCGCGAGACAGGACCGGCGACGCCATCAAAGCCTTGCTGGACCTCGCCCCCAAAACAGCACGGCGGATCAACGCAGATGGATCAGAATATGACGCTCCGCTGGCAAATATTCTGCAAGGTGACCGTCTGCGCGTGACACCCGGTTCAAGCATTCCTGTCGATGGCGTTGTTCTGGAGGGCACGTCTGCGGTCGATGAAAGCATGATTTCCGGCGAACCACTGCCGATGCAAAAACGTATCTCCGACACGGTCACCGGGGGAACGCTGAACAAAAACGGAAGTCTGATTATTGAAGCCAGTCATGTTGGCGAAGACACGATGCTGGCCAAAATTGTGCAGATGGTCTCTTCAGCACAGCGCTCCCGAGCCCCAATTCAGGGACTGGCCGACAAGGTGTCTTCCTACTTTGTGCCCACCGTTGTTCTGATTGCGATTGTGGCCTTTGTCGCCTGGATGATTCTGGGGCCGGAGCCAGCCTTTGTATTTGCCATCATTTCCGCCGTATCCGTTTTGATCATCGCCTGCCCCTGCGCTTTGGGGCTGGCAACACCCATGTCGATCATGACTGCAACGGGACGCGGGGCGCAGGCCGGTGTCCTGCTCAAGGAAGCCTCAGCGCTGGAACGCCTGGCCAAAGTGGACACGGTGATCGTTGACAAGACTGGCACGCTGACAAATGGAACGCCGGTTTTGACCGATGTCGTGCCACTTGCCGATTGGGAGGAAGCCAGCGTGCTGGCTTTCGCGGCGTCATTGGAAAAAGGGTCTGAACATCCTTTGGCCGATGCCATTATCGAAGGAGCCACCAGCAGGAATATCCCGCTGCAAACGGCACAGGACTTTCAGGCCGTCACAGGGAAAGGTGTTGTCGGTAGAATCGGCGACGTCAGCGTCACCCTTGGAAACAAAGCAATGCTTCAGGAAACCGATGCAGATGCGGCCCATGGCGAAAAACAGGCGGACGCCCTTCGCCAGTCAGGCAAGACCGTCATGTATCTGCTCGTTGACAACCACCTTGCCGGTTTGATTGCGGTTTCTGATACAATAAAGCCGAGCACGCATGAAGCAATCAAGGCGCTTCATGCCGCTGGTATGACCATCATCATGGCCACTGGCGACAATGAAATCACAGCTGCGGCCGTCGCAAACGAACTTGAAATTGACGAAGTTCGGGCTGGCGTTCTGCCGCAAGACAAACAGCAATTGGTCATGGACCTGCAGGCAAAGGGGCATGTCGTGGCTATGGCAGGCGATGGCGTGAATGATGCCCCGGCTCTGGCAGCAGCTGATGTCGGTATTGCCATGGGAACGGGCACAGATGTTGCCATTGAAAGCGCTGGCATCACGCTTTTGCGTGGAGACCTTGCCGGAATAGCCAAAGCCCGGAATTTGGCGGTCTCAACCATTCGCAACATCAAGCAAAATCTGTTTTTCGCCTTTGCCTATAACAGTGTCGGCGTGCCAGTGGCCGCCGGTATTCTGTATCCTCTGACCGGTACCTTGCTATCTCCCATGCTGGCAGCGGCTGCAATGAGCCTGTCTTCGGTATCGGTGATTTCCAATGCGCTGCGCTTGCGCAGGCTGAAACTTTGAAAGTGCCAGGGATTTACACTCAATTGGCGAAAGGTGGTTTGATATGAACATCGGAGAGGCGTCGCAGGCATCTCAATTGCCGACAAAAACCATCCGTTACTATGAGGAAATCAAACTCATTAAGCCCATCAGAGCTGAGAATGGATATCGCACCTATTCTGAGACAGACCTGCATCGGCTGAGGTTTTTGCAGCGCTCCAGAAGCCTTGGCTTTTCGATTGAAGAATGCCGATTGCTGCTTTCGCTGTACGAAGATGAAGACCGTGCGAGCGCTGATGTCAAACGTCTGGCGCTCGACAAAATCGGCGAAATTGACCGTAAATTGGCAGAACTGGAATCGCTGAAAGCAACATTGTCGGCACTTGCGA
The DNA here is from genome assembly GCA_024743215.1 of Alphaproteobacteria bacterium. Classification (GTDB taxonomy): domain Bacteria; phylum Pseudomonadota; class Alphaproteobacteria; order Rhizobiales. The sequence goes on along the minus strand of JANSWZ010000010.1, from coordinate 115,532 downwards.
CAGACTGCCATGGCGATGACCGGCCAGCCTGCCCGATTATTGACGATCTGGCGGGGAGAACAAGCGATTGAACAAGCAAACCGTCATTGTTCTGATCGTGGGCGCTGCAATCGCCTTAGCCGCCTGGTGGCTTTTGGCCCCGTCTCCCATCAGCGGAACCGGTGCGCCATTGGCACAGGTAACTGTTCCACAACTCAATGATGCAGAAACGGCAGGCCGGGTGTTGTTCGACGGGAACTGCGCCGCATGCCACGGAACCGATGCCGCAGGGCGGGATGGTATAGCCCCGCCGCTGGTCCATGTGCTGTACGAACCCTCCCATCATGCAGATATCGCATTTCAGCGCGCAGTAAAGCTGGGTGTCAGGGCACATCATTGGCGCTTTGGTGATATGCCGCCCGTTGAGGGTGTCACCGAAACCGATGTTGGAAAAATAACAACTTATGTGCGTGCCTTGCAGCGCGCAAACGGGATCAACTGAGATGCAGCGGTTTCTGCTGCTTGTGTGCAGCCTGTCACTGGTTTTGGCGGGAAGTTTCTTTTCGCATCAGCAAGGATTTGCCGATGGCGTGCATCAGCATTCGCAGCCCACAAACCCAGCACAGCTTGCCACCGTGAACGAAGCCAATGACCACAGTCATTTTTCACCAACACAAAATCAAGAAGATTTCAATGCTGGCACGTTACATTGCGGTGCCAAAATACTTGCCTTGATTGAATGGGTTGAGCATCGCTGCTCTAACACAGAGCAAACCATACCCATCGCACACTTCTCTTCCAGATACGGGGTCTGGGCCATGCTGGACCCGCCCCCTCCTCGCGCTCATTCCGGAAGCACAGCCACAATGGCCTGACCGGGCCAAGCACTTTTGGAAAAACGAGGACTAACACATGACCACTAAGATTCTGGTTTCGGCCGTTTCGGCCGCATTGATTATTTCTGCGGCGGCATATGCGCATAATGGCGCGACTGGCGTTGTGAAAGAACGCATGGATGCCATGGGCATTCTTGGCAAAGTCACGAAATCCCTGACTGAAATCATGCGGGGAGACGTTAGCTATGACGCCGAGCTTGTGCGAAAGAATGCTGCTCAAATTCAAAAACACGCAGGGGACAGCATGACACAGCTTTTTCCCGAGGACAGTTTGATGAAACCGTCAGAGGCGCGTCCAACAATCTGGTCGGATTGGGAGGAATTTGAGATCCTGGCCATGAGGCTTGAGGCTCTGGCCGTGGGGCTGGCAGCGTCCGCTGACAATGGACTTATGGCATCTGGAATTGCTCCGGTTGCCGGGATGATGGTCACAGATAACATGATGTCGTCCGGTGACATGATGTCTTCTGGCGATATGATGACTGGCTCAATGATGGGTGGTTCAGGCCGCCTGCCAGATGCCGCTGAATTGGCATCAATGCCTGCCGATGGTGTGTTCAATATGCTGGCGCAGACCTGCGCTTCCTGCCACACAAAATTTCGCTCCGAAAAGAACTGACGGATGCAAAAACCGATTATTTTTGCCTTGGCTGCCCTGGTGTTTACCGGGGCGGCTATGGCGGCACTGACGGTTTGGCCTATCGGCGAAACACGTAACTTAACCGGCATGACTGGCAATGCAGAACGGGGGGCCTATCTCGCCCGCATGTCCGGTTGTATCGCATGCCATACTGACTCAGAGAATGGCGGTGCACCTTTGGCAGGCGGTGTTGCGCTCGAAACGAATTTCGGCACCTTTTATTCTCCCAATCTAACGACTGACAAGGAAGAGGGAATGGGGGACTGGACCCTTGAGACTTTCGAGAAAGCAGTGCGGCAGGGTGTCTCTCCCGATGGAAAGTCATATTACCCTGCCTTTCCCTATCCGTTTTATAGAAAATTTAGTGATCAGGATGTTGCAGACCTATGGATGGCGTTTCAAACGGTGCCGCCAGCGGCCCGGCCTTCAAAGCATCAGGATGTCGTGTTTCCGTTCAATTTTCGCGGCGGGTTGAAATTGTGGCGGGCCTTGTTTTTGGACCAAACCGGATTTCAGACAATCGAAGGCCAAAATGAAGCCTGGAATCGGGGGAAGTATATTGTCGAAGGCCCTGCACATTGTGGCGCATGCCACACGCCCCGAAATACATTGGGCGCACGGCAGGCAGAACTTAGATTACATGGAGCTGACAAACTTCCCGGCGGCGGAAAATCTCCACCCATCACCACCGCCGCCCTTATGGAAAATGGCTGGACGGAGAAGTCTCTGGCCTATGCCTTGCGTACCGGTGTCTTGCCGGATGGAGATATATTTGGCGGATCAATGGGCGAAGTGGTGCGGGATGGAACACGCTTTCTTTCGCAGGATGATCTGAACGCCATTGCCGGTTTTCTGATGAACCAGGAGTAGATATCATGTCCTTCAACAGACGAACTTTTCTTAAATCCAGCGCTGGAAGTTTGGGCCTTGCCCTGCTGCCAACCAGTTTCAAAGCGTCGGTAGCATCTGATGGGTTTCTCGAAATAGTTGCCGGCCCCTCGCAACAGAAACTCTATTCCGGCGATGCACCTGACTCTGATCTTTGGAGTTACAATGAGTCCACACCTGGCCCTGAAATCAGGGTCAAACGTGGAGATCGGGTGAAAGTCCGGCTTGTTAACAAGCTTGAAGAAGCAACATCGATCCATTGGCATGGCATCCGCATTGCCAACGACATGGATGGGGTGTCCGGACTGACGCAGAAAGCCGTAGAGCCTGGTGCCACCTTTGAATATGATTTCATTGTGCCGGATGCTGGCACCTATTGGTATCACGCCCATAATAAAAGCTGGAATCAGGTTTCTCGTGGCCTATATGGCGCTCTGATTGTCGAAGGCGACACGTCCGATTTCGACACCGAGCACGACAGGACACTGGTTCTGGATGATTGGCGTCTGGACCAAAGCGGTAAATTTGACAGCGCCAGCCTAGGCTCACTAATGGATTGGAGCCATGGCGGACGCCTCGGCAATTGGCTGACCGTCAATGGCAAGAGCCAACCCAGTTACGCACTGAACGCACATGAGCCATACAGATTGCGGTTGATCAACACATCCAATGCCCGCGTGCTGGAATTGGATACAAAGCAACTTGGTGCAAAAATTCTTGCCTATGATGGCCAAAGCCTGCCAGCTGTTACGGAATTATCGTATCAGCCTTTGCTGCTTGGCCCTGCGCAAAGGGTCGATTTATTGGTGGTTCCCAAACCGGGAGTTCCGATGCAGTTGGACGAAGTTTCAGGTGGGCAGGCATTCTCGTTTGCCAGTTTCGAAATCGTGGAAAAGTCGGACAGCACCCCGCCGGTAGCCGCACTGACAATGCCTGCGCTGATTTTGAACGACCTGCCAGAACCGGACTTTGAAAATGCCCGCATGTTCACGCTGGATATGACTGGCGGCGCCATGGGGCGGATGGGCGACATCACCTATAAGGGTAAAAAGCTGGAACGAGCGGATTTCAGGAGCACACGTCAGGTTTGGGCTTTCAACGGCGTCGCCAATCTGGCCGATGCGCCCTTCTTTTCAGTCCAGCGCAATGACACGATCATTCTGGACACGGTTAACAACACTGCCTTTCTTCATGCCATGCATATACACGGGCATCATTTCCGCGTTCTGGAGCGCAGCGGCAGTGACTTAGATGAAGGCAAGCCATGGCGCGACACCTTTCTCATCGGTCCCCAACAGACCACCAAAATTGCCTTTGTCGCGGACAATCCTGGCAAATGGCTGTTGCACTGTCACATGCTGGAACATGCAGCTGCCGGAATGAACACCTGGTTTGAGGTCATGGCTTAGCCCTTACAACGGACCTCACGGCATGGTGATCAGCTCGGGCTAGATTTTTTGGCCGGTTCTGGGTATGAGAGAATCATGAGGAAATTGATTTGTTTTCTGCTGTTGCTTTTGTTTGTCGGCACCCATGGGTTGCCTGACAGCGGAACAGCGTTTGCAAACTTAACCTCTTCGGAACTTCAGGAAACTATTGCGGATACTGATCAGGAGGCCACTATTGTCGCGGGCAGTGGTGCTATTGTGTCCGCAAGGCAGAAATGTTGCGGCGAAGATGATGCAGTTAAAACGTCCAACAGTAATGCGCCCTGCAGTTCTGACTGTTCCTTCACAAATGCGGCTTTTAATCCAGAGTTCCTGTTCGGCGGAACCATTCCTTCTTATGAGCCGGCGACCAGCCTCAATGCCGCCTTTCGACACGCGCTTTTTCGACCCCCAATTGCCTGATTGTCTCAGCTAAACGCGCATCTCTGCTTCCGCAGGAGATGAATTTTTTCTCAGACAATTCATGAGGCATGACATGCTTACAAGACGTAATCTGATACTCGGCATCTCGGCACTTGTTGCGACAGCACCGCTGCCCGCTCTGGCTGCCAAACCGAAAAACTTCCGACTGGACCGCAAATTCAAGCCACGTAATGTGCGGTTCAAAGGTTATCCGGTCGGTACAATTGTGGTCGACCAGCGCAAACATTTCCTGTATCTCGTCACCGGACGCGGCCGTGCGCGACGTTACGGGGTCGGACTTGGCAAGGCGGGTTTGGCCTTTAACGGGTCAGCCACGATTGGACGCAAAGCCAAGTGGCCGCGCTGGACACCTACGGCGAATATGATCCGACGTGATCCTCGTCGCTACAAGAAATATGCAGGCGGCTTGCCCGGCGGTATCAACAATCCGCTTGGCGCAAGGGCCTTATATCTCCACCGAAATGGCCGCGATACGCTGTTTCGGATACATGGAACAACTGAGCCGTGGTCCATTGGACAAAACGTATCCAGTGGATGCGTGCGCATGATCAATGCGCATGTAGAAGATCTTTATGAACGCGTCAGAATTGGCGCAAAGGTAGTTGCAATATGAATTTTGATGACAATACAGCGCGCACGCCATCCCGGCGCGCTTTTGTGCTGGGAAGCGCCAGCATTCTGGGTCTTGCAGTGTCAGGCTGCACTACAGCCACAGATGATAGCGCGGGCGATACTGGCGGCAGCTTCGGCAATTATGCGTCGATGTATGGGCCACTGCCCAGTGAACAATTCCCCATTCCCGGAATTGATCTGGCCAAGGTGCCAACCAAATTCAGGCGTCGTAGCGTTAGCTATCGCACCGATGAAAAGCCTGGAACGATCATTGTCGATACGTCTTCGCACTACCTCTATCTGGTCGAGCCAGGTGGCAAGGCAATGCGCTACGGAGTTGGCCTTGGACGTGCCGGTTTCGCATGGTCTGGTCGTGCAAGAGTTGCGTGGAAGCGGCCATGGCCAACATGGACGCCGCCTGAAGAGATGATTGCAAGGCGCCCTGAGCTAAGCAAATACAGTGCCGATAATGGCGGAATGCAGCCTGGACTTGACAATCCGCTTGGTGCGCGTGCGCTGTATATATTTGAGGGCAACAAAGACACGTTGTACCGCATTCATGGCACGCCGGAATACTGGACAATCGGCAAATCGGTTTCCAGCGGCTGTGTGCGCATGATCAATCAGGATGTGATTGATTTGTATAAACGCGTGCGCTCGAACGCAGAGATCATCGTGGTGTAAACATGCCGGCGTCAAAAGCCGCATATATAATTTGTTGGTCCACAATACTGGTTTTGGGAGGCGGTACATTCATGTTTGCCTCCCAAAGCGGCCTTTTCAAACCAGAAGATACAGCTACAGTTCAGCTTGGCAGTGCAGTCTATGCTGCCAATTGTGCGTCTTGCCATGGTGACAACCTTGAAGGCCAACCGAATTGGCGCAGTCCTGGCGAAGACGGCCTTCTGCCCGCGCCACCACATGATGAGACAGGGCACACGTGGCATCACACTGATGACGTGTTGTTTGGAATTACCAAATACGGACTGGCTGAATTTGCCGGGCTTGAAGGCTACGAAAGCGCCATGCCTGTCTACAAGGACGTTCTGAGCGACGCCGAGATAACAGCGGTGTTGTCTTTCATCAAATCACGCTGGCCAGACGATATTCAGGCACGACATGACGCAATGAATGAGCAAGCGGCGCAAAGCAAATCCCGCGAATAGCAACATGGCTGCTATCTATCTACTTCTCCACGCGGATCCAGCAACGCCGTCAGGATGTTTTCCTGAGTGATCTGCCCAACGATCACACCATCCTTCTCCACCCCGACCGCATCACCGCCTGTTTTCAGCAGCTCCATAACGTTCTGGATCATTTCCTGACCGGTTACCGTTACCGTTGGTGCATCGCCTGTCACAGGGTGCATGATATGTTCTGCGCACAGCACGTTGAGCGGGTTCATATGGGCCACAAAATCGGCCACATAATCATTGGCCGGTGCCGAAAAAATCTCTTGCGGTGTGCCACACTGAATAATCCGCCCACCTTCCATAATGGCAATGCGATCGCCAATCTTGAAAGCTTCATCCAGATCATGGCTGACAAAGATAATCGTGCGCTTCAAGCTGCTTTGCAGATCCAGCAATTCGTCCTGCAGGCGTGTGCGGATCAAAGGGTCAAGCGCTGAGAAGGGCTCGTCCATCAACAAGATTGGCGCTTCTGTCACAAAGGCCCGGGCAAGACCGACACGCTGCTGCATGCCTCCGGACAGTTCCCCAACCTTGCGTTCGGCCCAATCAGAAAGGCCAACCAACGCCAATTGCGTATCGACCCGGCTGGTGCGTTCCGCCACTTCAAGGCCACCGAGTTCCAGGCCCAGCCCGACATTTTCCCGAACACTGCGCCAGGGCAATAATCCGAACTGCTGGAACACCATGGCAACATGGGACAGACGCATCCGTCTCAGTGTCTTCTTATCGGCAGAGGTGATGTCGACCATCTGATCACCATCATTGACGCGAACAGACCCACGCACCACCGGATTGAGACCGTTGACGGCGCGCAGCAAGGTGGATTTGCCGGAACCCGAGAGCCCCATCAAAACAAGAATCTCACCGGCTTTCACATCCAAAGAGCAATCATGCACACCCAGCACCTGCTGGCTCAGTTCCTGCACTTCGGCTCGGGTCTTTCCTTCATCCATGGCTGGAAGAGCGCTTTTCGGGTTTGACCCGAACACAATGGAAACCGCATCAAATTCAACAGCATTCTTCATTTGCGGCGCTCCACGCGCAGCATGCGATCCAGCATGATTGCGACAATAACAATGACAAATCCACTTTCAAAGCCGAGCGCAGCATTCACCTGGTTAAGCGCCCGAACCACCGGAACGCCCAAACCATCAGCGCCCACAAGCGCAGCAATAACGACCATCGATAGCGACAGCATGATGGTTTGGTTGAGCCCCGCCATGATTTGCGGCACCGCATAGGGAAATTCCACTTTCACCAATTTCTGCCAACCGGTCGCGCCAAAGGCGTCGGCGGCTTCCAACAGTGGCTGCGGAGTTGAGGAGACGCCCAAATGGGTCAGGCGAATGGGTGCAGGCAACACAAAAATAACCGTTGCCATAAGGCCGGGCACCATGCCGATACCGAAAAAGACAATCGCCGGAATGAGATAAACAAAGGTTGGCAGGGTCTGCATCAAATCAAGAACCGGTCGCATAAAGCGATAAAGGTTTGGCCGATGCGCGGCCGCAATGCCAATTGGCACGCCAACTGCCATACAGACCACACAGGCAGACAGAACCAGCGTCAGGCTTTCTGTGGTTTCTTCCCAATAATCCTGATTGAGAATAAACAGAAAACCGAGAAAAATGAGCAAGCAGGTTTTCCAGGAACGCTGGAGATACCAGGTCAATCCACAAAAGAAAGCAATGATGATCAACGGATGCGGTGTCTGCAACACCCAGAGGATGCCGTCGATCAGGGTTTCCAGTCCCACCGCCAGCCCGTCAAAAAACCAGGCACCATTGGCCTGTAACCAGTCAAATACGGATCGGGCGGTCTTGCCGACCGGAATCTTGTTTGCCGTCAGCCATTCCATAGGTCTTTAAGTCCGCCAATAAGAATTATCAGAAAAAGCCTCCCGATCCATTGATCAGACCGGGAAGCTACATTTTAGAGCCTAAACTCTGGACACTGCTCTTTAAAGGCCGAGTTCTGCTTTTACAGCAGCCATGGCATCACTGCCATCCTGAGTGGTGACGCCGTCGAGCCAGCCTGACAGCACATCTGCATTGGCTTTCAGCCAAGCGGTAGCTGCATCTTCAGGATCTTCGCTGTCATTCAGGATTGCGCCCATGATTTCATTTTCCATGGCCAGCGTGAATTTCAGGTTGGAGAGCAATTTGCCCACATTCGGGCATTCTGCCACGTAGCCAGCACGGGTGTTGGTGTAAACTGTTGCACCACCAAAATCCGGACCGAAATGGTCATCGCCACCTGCCAGATAGGTCAGGTCGAAATTCGCGTTCATCGGATGAGGCTCCCAGCCAAGAAACACAACTGGTTCATCGCGCTTGTCTGCCCGGCCAACCTGCGCCAGCATGCCCTGCTCGGAGGATTCGGCCACTTCAAAGCCCTTCAGGCCAAACGCATCGGCTTCAATCATATCAATGATCAGCCGGTTGCCATCATTGCCCGGTTCAATGCCGTAGATTTTTCCGTCCAGAGCATCCATGTGTTTAGCAATGCTGGCAAAGTCGGTAATGCCAAGCTTGGCACCTGCAGCATTGGTGGCAAGTGTATATTTTGCGCCTTCCAGGTTTTCGCGAACAGTATCAACGGTTTTGGCTTCGCGATAAGGGGCAATGTCGGCTTCCATGGTTGGCATCCAATTGCCCAGGAAGACATCAATGTCGCCGCGTGCCATGGAGGTATACGTCACCGGCACAGACAGAACTTTCACATCTGTCTCATAGCCCAACGCATCCAGCAGGACGGTCGTGGCAGCTGTTGTGGCGGTGATATCTGTCCAACCTACATCGGAGAAGGTCACGGAATCACAATTTGCCTGTGAGGCTGTGGAAAGCGCGCCAAGCACCAAAATGCTTGCTGCTGTCGTTTTTAAAAATTTCATGGTGGGTCCCTATGACTAAAATTATTCGATTGATGATCAGCTGGTGAACGACCAGAGTCTGGTCTGAGGCTCAGGCTCTGATGACGTTTCCGATTTTTATTAATTGACGAGTCAATTAAAAACATATTCCCTGAACATAGCAAGCCCCTGCCGTTTTTACCGCAAAAGAGCCACCAGCGAGGACCACAATGCCCAAGGTCGGAATGGAGCCCATTCGCCGACAGGCCCTGATCAAAGCCACCATTCTGGAAATCGGTGAAACCGGTTCGCTGGACGTTACGGTGGGCCGCATTGCAAAGCGCGCTGGCGTTTCAAGTGGACTGGCGCATCATTATCTTGGCGGCAAAGATCAGATCTTGCTGGCGGCCATGCGCCACATTCTAAAGGTTTTCGGCGAACATGTGCGCCATGAATTATCGCTGGTGAACGACCCGCTGGATCGGCTGGAAGCCATCATCACCGCCAGCTTTCACCCGCGCAATTTTGCACCGGAAGTGGTGGCTGCCTGGCTTTCCTTTTATGTTCAGGCACAAAAATCAAAACAGGCACAGCGCCTGTTGCAGGTCTATGCACGACGCCTGCATTCCAACCTTCTGTTCAGCCTGATGCAACTCACGGACCCCAGTCGGGCGGAACATATTGCACAGGGACTGGCGGCCATGATTGACGGATTCTACATCCGCAAAGCGCTGCAGGATATTGCGCCCAGCCGACTGGATACAATTGCAACAGTGGCTGAGTATCTGCACTTGCAACTCAGCCAGAAAACCACACCGGTTGGGATTTCACAGTGACCAGCCAAAACATTTTGACACTTATTTCGCAAAGACCTGACCTATGAAAGCACAACCAACCGCCAGCCATTTTATCAATGGTGTCTATGTGGAAGATACGGCAGGAACGCCGATTGATATCATTTATCCAGCCAGTGGAGAGCTGATCGGACGGGTGCATTCGGCCACGCCTTCCATCATTGATCAGGCGTTAAGCGCCGCAAAAGTGGCGCAGAAATCCTGGGCACGGACCAGTGGGACTGAGCGCGGGCGCATATTGCGCAGAGCCGCCGACATGATCCGGGAACGCAACCGGGACCTCAGCACATTAGAGACATTGGACACCGGCAAGCCATTGCAGGAAACACTTGTGGCCGATGCCACATCGGGCGCAGATGCGTTGGAGTATTTCGGAGGGCTTGCAGCCACCATTACGGGTGAGCACATCCCGCTTGGAGAGGATTTTGTCTACACCATCCGTGAACCTCTTGGTGTTTGTGTCGGCATCGGCGCCTGGAATTACCCAACGCAGATTGCCTGCTGGAAGGGCGCTCCGGCGCTTGCCTGCGGCAATGCCGTGGTGTTCAAACCATCTGAAACGACGCCGCTATGCGCCTTGAAGATTGCTGAAATACTGGTGGAGGCGGGCCTGCCGGCCGGGCTTTACAATGTCGTGCAGGGCCTTGGCGATGTGGGGTCAGCACTGGTGTCTGATGCGCGCGTCGATAAAGTGTCACTGACAGGTTCGGTTCCCACCGGCAAAAAGGTTTATGCTGCTGCAGGTGCCGGTGTGAAACATGTAACCATGGAGCTTGGCGGCAAATCTCCCCTCCTCGTCTTCGACGATGCCGATCTTGAAGACGCGGTCGGTGGGGCGATGCTGGGCAATTTCTACTCCTCTGGCCAGGTCTGTTCCAATGGCACACGGGTGTTTGTCCAGGATGGCATTCTTCCTGCCTTCCTGGATCGACTGGCAGCGCGCACCAACGCAATACGGCTGGGTGATCCCATGGATGAAGAGACGCAGATGGGACCGATGGTCACCGAAGCGCAGATGGACAAGGTTCTGGCCTATATCGAGATTGGCATATCCGAAGGTGCAAGACTGGTAACCGGCGGCAAGCGTGCGATGGGCAAAAACGGGTTTTACATTGAACCAACCGTCTTTGCCGATGTTACAGACGATATGCGCATCGCCCGGGAGGAGATTTTTGGCCCGGTCATGTCAGTCCTGAGTTTCAGCGAAGAAAGCGAAGCTATTGCCCGTGCAAATGACACTGAGTTCGGTCTGTCTGCTGGCGTGTTCACCAAAGATCTGACACGCGCTCATCGGGTCATCGCAGAGTTGGAGGCCGGATCCTGCTGGATCAACACCTATAATCTTGCGCCGGTGGAGGCCCCTTTTGGCGGCGTCAAGCAATCCGGTGTCGGACGGGAGAACTCCAAGGCGGCCATTGAGCATTACACCCAGTTGAAATCTGTTTATGTGGCCATGGGTCCGGTTGAGGCGCCCTACTGATGCAAGCAGACTTTGTAATTATTGGTGCCGGTTCTGCAGGCTGTGCCATGGCTTACCGCCTATCGGAAAACGGCAAATATTCGGTCCTCGTGATCGAATATGGCGGCACGGATGCTGGCCCCTTCATTCAAATGCCAGCGGCCTTGTCCTATCCCATGAATATGGCGCGCTATGATTGGGGTTACTCATCAGAGCCCGAACCTCATCTTGGCGGACGAGAACTTGTCGTGCCACGTGGCAAGGTCATTGGCGGGTCATCCTCCATCAATGGCATGGTGTATGTGCGCGGCCATGCAAAGGACTTTGATCATTGGGCCGAGAGCGGCGCCGAAGGCTGGGCCTATGCCGACGTGCTGCCCTATTACAAGCGTATGGAGCATTGGCATGATGGTGGCCATGGCGGAGATCCGTCTTGGCGCGGCACTGACGGGCCTTTGCATGTCACGCGCGGACCGCGCAAAAATCCACTGTTTCAGGCCTTTGTTGATGCCGGCAAACAGGCCGGGTATCAGGTCACGGGTGACTATAATGGCGAGCAGCAAGAGGGTTTTGGCCCGATGGAGCAGACTGTATGGCGCGGTCGGCGCTGGTCTGCGGCCAATGCCTATCTCAAACCCGCTCTGAAACGAGACAATTGCTCAATCATCCGCGCCATGGCGCAACGCGTGATATTTGAAGATGGTCGTGCCATTGGCGTTGAAATCAAGCGCGGTGGTCAATTGGAAACTGTGCGGGCAAACCGGGAGGTCATAATTGCAGCCTCCTCCATCAACACACCAAAGCTTTTGTTATTGTCAGGCATTGGTGCGGCAGAGCACCTGGCTGAACACGACATCCCTGTGGTGGCGGATCGTCCGGGGGTTGGACAAAACCTGCAGGATCATCTGGAGCTTTATATCCAGATGGCCGCGAGCCAACCCATCACGCTTTACAAATACTGGAACCTTTGGGGCAAGGCTCTGATCGGGGCGCAGTGGTTGTTCACGCGCAAAGGTATGGGCGCTTCCAACCAGTTCGAATCCGCTGCTTTCATCCGCTCAAAGGCAGGTGTGGATTACCCCGATATCCAATATCACTTCCTGCCCATTGCTGTGCGCTATGACGGCCAGACAGCTGCCGAAGGGCATGGGTTCCAGGCCCATGTGGGACCAATGCGTTCTGCATCTCGCGGCGCAGTTACCTTGCGGTCGGGCAACCCGGACGACGCGCCTAAAATCAACTTCAATTATATGAGCCATGACAGTGACTGGCAGGATTTCAGGACCTGTATCAGATTGACTCGCGAGATTTTTGGGCAAGCCGCATTTCAACCCTTTACGTCACACGAAATTCAACCGGGTGATGCGCTTCAGAGCGATGATGAGTTGGATGGATTTATTCGTGAGCATGCTGAAAGTGCCTATCACCCGTGCGGAACAGCCAAAATGGGCAGCGCAGACGATCTCATGGCCGTTGTTGATCCAACCTGTCGCGTGATTGGCGTTGAGGGATTGCGGGTTGCTGACAGTTCCATCTTTCCGCGGATCACAAATGGCAATCTGAATGCCCCTTCCATCATGGTGGGTGAGAAAGCGTCAGACCATATTCTTGGCCGAGATTCGCTAAGTCGATCCAACGCGGAACCGTGGCTGAATCCAGATTGGCAGACATCACAAAGGTAAGGGCGGACCTACTCCCGATTGCATGCTGTATGCGACTCGCGGTAGAGGTCTGAGTTCTCGCCCCCTTCCATTCAGGCCAATCATGAACCCACTACGCGGAATTTTGCTGAAACTCATGTCAGTGACGATCTTTGTCGCCATGGCAAGCTGTATCAAAGCCGTTGCAGATCATATTCCACCCGGCGAGACCGTGTTCTTCAGATCGCTTTTTGCCATTCCGGTCATTCTTGTTTGGCTTGCCTGGCAGCATGATTTGAAACAGGGCCTCAAAACCAACAACCCGATGGGCCATGTCTGGCGCGGACTGGTGGGGACGGCTTCCATGGCCATGGGCTTCACCGCGCTTGGGCTGTTGCCGTTGCCCGAAGTTACCGCAATTGGCTATGCCGCGCCTGTTCTGACCGTCATTTTTGCCGCGATGTTTCTAGGCGAACCTGTTCGGGTGTTTCGCCTGTCAGCGGTGGTTCTCGGACTGGTGGGGGTGGTTGTGATTCTACTGCCGCGCCTCACTGTTATCAGTGTAGAATCAGCAGACAAGCTGGAGACCATAGGCGCTTTCCTGACTTTGATCAGTGCCGTGTTCATGGCTTTGGCTCAAGTGTTCATTCGCAAACTGGTCGGCACGGAAAGCACGGCTGCGATTGTGTTCTACTTCTCCATCACTGCCACGCTTCTTTCCTTGTTGTCGCTGCCATTTGGCTGGGTTGTCCCGGAACTTCCCGAATTGGGCCTGCTTATCATGGCGGGTATTTTGGGAGGGATTGGACAAATCCTGCTGACCATGTCCTATCGGTTTGCCGACACATCTGTCATTGCGCCGTTTGAATATATTTCGATCCTGCTGGCGGTCATTGTCGGCTACACTGTATTTGATGAGATTTTGACCGTTAATACACTGGCTGGCGTCGCGCTTGTGATCCTTGCCGGATTGATCATTATCTATCGGGAACGCAAACTGGGGCTTGAACGCGCACGCCAGCGAGAGGCCATGACGCCTCAAGGCTAGGGCAGATCGGGCTTGAAAGGAAAAGAATGAATTCAGATCCCGTAATTGTCGGCTGGTCGCATAGCCGGTTTGGCAAGAGTGACGCCCCGGATGTTGAAGCGCTAATGGCCGAGATTGGCGGGGCAGCTTTGGACCATGCAGGTGTTACGCCCGATAGTTTTGATTTCGCCTCGGTTGGTGTTCTCAATAATGGATTTTCAGATCAGGGATTTGAAGCGGCTCTGCTTGGAGTTGCGATTCCAGGCCTTGAGCACACACCTGCCATTCGTACAGAAAACGCCTGCGCCACTGGTTCTGCGGCGCTGTATACCGCGGCTGACTTTATTGCCAGCGGGCGCGGACGCATTGCTCTGGTCGTGGGGGCGGAAAAAATGTCTGCCACCTCAAACGCACAAGTCGGTGATATTCTTCTGAGCGCGTCCTATCGCAAGGAAGAAGCTGGTGTCAGTGGTGGCTTTGCCGGTATCTTTGCCCAGATAACACAATCCTATTTTCAAAAACATGGGGATCGAAGCGCCGAAATGGCCATGATTGCCGCCAAAAACCATGCCAATGGTGTGCATAATCCCTTTGCCCATATGCAGCGGGATTTCGGGTTTAATTTCTGCAATACGGTTTCCGAGAAGAACCCGTTGGTGGCACCTCCCCTCAGACGCACAGACTGTTCTCTGGTGTCTGATGGTGCTGCCGCGATTGTACTTGCTGACCGGGAAACCGCCAAAGACCTGACACGGGCTATCAGCTTTCGCGCGCGGGCCAACAGCAATGATGTATTTCCTCTGTCACGGCGTGACATGACCGCATTTGAGGGTGCGCATCGGGCCTGGACACAGGCAAAAGGTTTGTCCGGTGTTGATCTCGACGCACTCGACTTTGTTGAAACTCACGACTGTTTCACAATTGCCGAGATGATTGAATATGAAGCGATGGGCCTGACCAAACGCGGTGAAGGCTGGAAAGCAGCGCGTGAGGGGTGGACGCGGAAGGATGGAAAGCTGCCGGTGAACCCATCCGGCGGATTGAAATCCAAGGGTCATCCGATTGGGGCAACTGGTGTATCGATGCATGTCATGGCCGCCATGCAATTAATGGGTGAAGCGGGCGACATGCAGATACCGAACGCCGAGCTTGGTGCTGTCTTTAACATGGGCGGCGCAGCGGTATCGAACTACGTCTCCATTCTTGAACGCGTGCAGTAAGGTCAATTTTATGCAACGTAATTCCAACCGGGTCATGAATCTGGCTCATTTTCTGGAACAATCTGCAAGGCGGTTTCCAGAGAAGCCGGGTCTCGTTTGGGGTGATTCCGAATGGTCGTGGTCAGCACTGAATGCGAGGGTCAATGCCATGGCGCGCGCATTGGTGGACACCTATGGCGTGCAAAAGGGCGACCGGATTGTTGTGCAGTCGCAAAACTGCAATCAGGTATTTGAATCAGCCTATGCCTGTTGGCGTATTGGTGCCATCTGGGTGCCTGCCAATTTTCGCGGCAGTCCGGACGATCTGTCTTGGATTGTGCGCTCCAGTGGTGCCAAAGGCATGATCATACAATCCGTGTTTGCCGATCACGCAAGCCATTGCGCGGATGATCTGGAATTCATGATATCCATCGGCGCATCTGGTATCGGGACCGACTATGATGCGCTGGTCGATCAGTACCAGGATGCCACGACGCCACTATGCGATGTCGACTATGATGACCCTTGCTGGCTGTTTTACACATCGGGTACGACCGGTTACCCGAAAGCTGCTGTTCTGGCGCATGGCCAGATGGCATTTGTGATCACCAACCACCTCAGCGATCTGATGCCGGGCACAACTGAAAATGATGCCTCGATTGCAGTTGCGCCACTGTCACATGGCGCTGGCGTGCATATGCTGATGCAGGTTGCACGCGGAGTTCCAACCATCCTGCCCAAATCCAACGGCTTTGACGCAGAAGAGATCTGGCATCTGATCGAGCGTTGGCGCGTGAGCAATTTGTTCACGGTTCCGACCATTGTGAAAATGCTTGTCGAGCACCCTGCCGTTGACAGCGTTGATCACAGCTCGCTCCGACATGTCATTTATGCGGGTGCACCAATGTACCGGACCGACCAGATTGCTGCGTTGGAGAAACTGGGACCAGTACTGGTTCAGTATTTTGGCCTAGGCGAAGTGACAGGCGCCATTACCGTATTGCGCCCAGATCTGCATGAAGATGGCAACACCGAAGTGCGCCGTGAAGGCACATGTGGCACAGCCCGCACTGGTATGCAGATACAGATTCAGGACGCTGACGGCAACGAAGTCGCTCCGGGTGAGACCGGAGAATTCTGCATCATCGGACCTGCCGTGTTTTCAGGTTATTGGGACAATCCAAAAGCCAATGCCGAAGCCTTTCGCAATGGCTGGTTTTGCACCGGCGATGTGGGACACATGGATGCTGATGGATTTTTCTATCTTACCGGCCGAAAATCCGACATGTATATTTCCGGTGGTTCAAATATTTATCCACGCGAGACCGAAGAAAAATTTCTGCGGCATCCAGATATTTCCGAGGTGGCAATATTTGGATATCCCGATCCCAAATGGGGGGAAGTTGGGATCGCAGTGTGCGTGCCTGCCAATGGCCAGACGATCGACGCTGACGTTCTGCGGCATTGGCTGGCTGGAAAAGTTGCGAACTACAAGATGCCTAAGGCAATCGAGTTCTGGGATGAATTGCCGAAGTCCGGCTATGGAAAAATCACCAAAAAACTTGTGCGCGCTGAGTATGAAAGACGGTTGGCAGAAAGCGCGAAGACATAATGCGTTACATCCGGCAACCCGGCCCGGTTGAACCGGAACGTCATTTTGTCAGCCTCACGGATGCGGTCCCGATTGCCATTGAATTGAAGGCCGGGCAAATTGTGCTGTCGGCACTGGCTGAAGAGTTAAACAGGCTTGGTGCAATCTCTGCCTATCTTTCAGTGCAGGAAGCAAATGTGCGCCAACTGGAATTTGTAATGCCTGCCCCTTCCCCAGATGATGACCATACGGCCTGGTGGAGTGAGACTTATTCGTTGGCGGGATCAGCGCGGATCAAAGAGGCCGGTCTGGTCGTCGGTTGGCGCGATGGTGGACCCTTTATTCATTGCCACGGCTCGTGGACCGACGAAACAGGTGCGCAATTTGCCGGACATATGCTGCCTGATCGCTGCATCATAAAGGACACGGCGACCTTCACCGGGTGGATGTTTCCAGATGCCCGATTCGAAGGCCAGTTTGATCCGGAGACAAATTTTACATTGTTTCAACCAAACGGAACGGCCGCAAAACCCGATGCGCACGCAGCTCTGGTGCGTTTGCGCCCGAATGTTGAAATCGGTCAGGAACTGGGCAAGATCTGCGAAAAACTGGGCTGGGCAAAAGCCGAAGTTCATGGCCTGGGCAGCCTGATTGGTGCTTCCTTTGACAATGGCGACGCCATGGAAAGCTACGCGACGGAATTTCTCGTGCGGACAGGATCAATCAATCTGGAAGGCCCGCAATCTGGCGCAGATATCGACATTCTGATTGTCGGCCTGGATGGCGAAATCATGCAAGGTCCTTTGCGCAAGAACGACAATGCTGTGCTGATGACCTGCGAATTGGTGTTGCTGCGGTCGGAACAATCCTGCTGATCCGACCGCACTTCTTCTCTAAGCGTATTGAATCCCTGTTTCCTTTATCTTCATGCGGCTGGTTGCGTGATGCGCAAAAGACATGCGGTGGTCCAGCATCACATTTGCGTAATGCAGAAGCTCGCCCGCATGGGATGGTTCTGCGGCCAGATTGTTGAATTCCTGCGGGTCGGCCCGCATATCAAATAGCAATGGGGGCAATCCGCCGTTGAAATGGACATATTTAAAACGGTCATCACGAATGACGGCAAAATTCGACTGGAACTGTGACAGGCCGAACGCTTCCTGAAAACGGGTTGGCTCCAACGGGTCACCAAAATCCACTTCCGCAAAAATGTGGCTGCGCCAGGATTGAGGTGTCTCCCCTTTCAGGAACGGCAAAAGGGATTTGCCGTTGAAGCTGATATTTGGCTCTTCACCAACCCAATCCAGCAAGGTTGGTGTGATGTCGATGGTTTCGGTGAAATGATTGACTTCAATCCCATGGCCTTGCGGGTTATGCGGATCGCGAATGATGAGTGGAACGTGAAGCGAAGCCTCATGCGGAGTTTCCTTGCCCCACATATAGTGGTCACCCAACATTTCCCCATGGTCTGCAGTGATAACAATCAAGGTATCGTCATATTGCCCACTGTCCCGCAAGTAATTCAAAATCCGGCCGATATGGTGATCCACTTCCATGGCCAAACCGGCATAGACAGCGCGCAACTCGGCAACATCTTGGTCAGACATCAAATCCTGACGGCCATCGAATCCGATATACAGACCCTCATTGGCGGGGTGTGTGTAATTTGCGGCGAAATATGGATGGGATTCTTTGTGTTTTTCAAGGCTTTGCGGCCGCACGGGGGCCGGCAATTCTGACGGGGCAAATGCTTTATTGTAAGGCGCCGGCGCTACCAGAGGTGGATGCGGGCGAATATAGGTTACCAGAGAAAGCCAATCCTGCTGCTCCCTGGCGCATAATTCCTCCAGTGTCCGGTTTGTCAAATATGCGGTGTCGCTGTCTTCAGCTGCATAAAGGGCAGGATCGGAAATCGCTGGTTTCGTGCTGCCATTTGCCGCAACAGGCTTAAACAAGTCCCAATAAGCCGCCGGAATTTCATAGCCTTTGGTCTTCAGATTCCCGATCCACGACGAATTGCTCTCAGACCTTAGTCTAACAACCTCAGAAAATCCCGGAGCCAGGCCTTCATAGTTTTTCAGGTCCGGGTCGTTCGGATGAAGAAAATTGGGATCGGCACTTACATCGGTGTAGCCAAACAACAGCGGCTCATATCCCGCCTTTCGGAATTCTGAAGCGATGGTCGGGTGCTGTCTGGGAAGCGGGTTACCATTGCGGATTGACCGATGGTTCATGGCGTAAAGGCCGGTCAAAAGGCTGGCACGGGACGGACCGCATGGTGATGTCACAGTATAATGACGGTTGAAACAAGTACTTTCCCGCATCAGCGCCTGCAAATGCGGCAGTTTGATATGCCCAGATAGTGCACCATTGAGACAGTCTGCGCGAAACTGATCAATGACGATCATCAGAATTTTTTTCTTCAATGTCTGCTCCAAATCCTGCAACCCTAAGTATGTCAGCGCATTGCGACCGGCATGGTCCGGGAAGATAGTGCTTCCCCGCAATTGACGATCATCAGAATTTCCTATTCTGTAATAAGAATAATCGATTTCACTGATAATTCGACGGTTCGTACGGTTTCATTAGCTATGGCAGGGGGCTGTGGTCGAACCGAGTTGGGAAACGTACAATTTCGCGCTCATTTGCATTTGACGGTTCCCCCCAAAGAGGCTTTGATAAATCCACGTTGTAAAAGCTTCATACAAAAACGCTAGTCACTGTCAGTTCTGATGCACATCCTGAGGAGATAAATATATGAAGAAACTATTTTTAACAGGCGTCGCGTTCGCCGCGCTATCCAGCACAGCCTATGCTGCTGGATGCCCGGAAGTAACGGTCGCCGATATGAAAGGTGTTGCTGGAGGTGAATATCCGCAACAATTTGAGTTGGCTGAATTTCAGGCAGCAGCAGGCTGCACACTGTCATTCCAGGAAAATCCTGCCATTGGTGATCTGAACGCACAGATCCAGGGCAATCCTGATCTGCCAGCGCTGGCAGATCGCTTGCCTTCCGAGCCTCTTGTTGTTGCCCCATACGAAATGATCGGCAGCTATGGCGGCACATTGGATGCTCTGTCCAATGCGACAGAAGCTGGTACATCCGATTTCCTGTCCACACGTCACGTCAATCTGGTTCGTTACTCCGATGACCTTCAGACAATCGTTCCAAATGTTGCCAAAAGCTGGTCCTGGAATGACGATTATACAGAAGTAACATTTTCGCTGCGTGCAGGTCACAAATGGTCTGATGGCGCACCGTTCACTGCCGAAGATGTGAAGTTCTGGTACGATAACATCGCGCTTGATCCGAACATCAACGAAAAGCCAAAAGACTATGTGCTGGTTGGCGGCGAGCGTATGACTGTTGAGGTGATTGATCCGCAGACAGTCAAGTTCATTCTGCCAGCGCCAAAGCCTGGCCTGATCGCCCACTTTGCAACATCATTTGCACAGGGTTTCCAGCCAAAGCATTTTCTGGGTCAGTTTCACCCGGATGTAAGTGCTGATGCGGATGAAAAAGCCACAGCTTTGGGTTTTGAAAATGGCTATGACGTCATCAAAGCCTATTTCGGTAATTCAGACTGGACAGACACACCGTCTCCGCTGCTGAACAGCCCGGACAAGGTTGCCAACATGCCAGCTGCCGTGGTTCCAACGCTGGAATCATTCATCACAGTTGCGGACACCACCGAGGGCCGTCACTATGTGGCAAATCCGTACTTCTTCATGGTGGACACTGCTGGCAATCAGCTCCCATACATCAATGAGCAGGATGAAGTTTACGCAAATGACAATCAGGTGCGTTTGCTGAAACTGATCAATGGCGAAGTGGACTACAAGACACAGTCCCTGCAATTGTCAGATGCACCGCTGCTTCTGGAAAACCAGGAAAAGGGCGGCTATTCCGTTCAATTGAAGCCAAAAATTGCGATGCACGCATTTTCGTTCAACGTGACTTCGGCTGATGAGGAGAAACGCAAAGTCTTCGGTGATTTCAATTTCCGCAAGGCCATGTCAATCGCCATCAACCGCGAAGAGCTGAACGAAGTCGCGTATTTCGGTCAAGGCACCATTCAGCAGTTCACGGGTTTCTCTCCGGTTCCTGATTTTGTCGATCCCAAATGGAAGACTTTTGCTACTGAATTTGCTCCTGATGAAGCAAACTCATTGCTCGACGAAGTTGGACTTGCTGATGCAGATGGCGACGGCTTCCGTGATTTGCCAAATGGCGATCCACTGGTCCTGAATCTGCAATTCGCGACACAGGGTATCGCCGGACAGGTGGTTGAACTGGTCGGTCAGTATTGGTCAGATGTCGGCATCAAAACCACCGTTAAGGAAGTGACACCGGATGAGTATCGTTCGGCTCAGTCTTCCAATCAGCTGGATGTGGGTCTTTGGGAAAAAGGCCAACCACTTGGTATTATCCTTGGCAACAATGAGCTCTGGGTTCCACCGTTTGAAAACTACTTTGCACACCGCGTTGGTATGTTGTGGGCTGAATATGTGGATACAAATGGCGCCAAAGGCGTGAAACCACCGGAATATGTTATGCAGTTGATCGAAGACATCAACGCATTCCAGTCCGAGCCTGTTGGCACAGACAAGTCCAACATGCTGGGTGCACGTATGGTTGAGAACATGACCGGCAATCTGCTGTTCATCGGCACGGCTTTGACGCCTGATCCGATCTATGTGAACAACAAGCTGAAGAATGTTCCGGAATTCAAAACCGCGTCTTATGAGTATTATCGGACATACCCATATCGCGGAGCACAGTGGTTCCTGGAAGAATAAAAATCGCGGGAGGCGTCAGTATCAAATCAAATTGATCTGACGCCTTCATTGCAAATTGGGGCCCGTGTGTAACGGGTCCCAACACTTGGACGATCAGGTTGGGTTAGATATATGGGGCGCTTCTTACAATTCACGTTAATGCGGGCAGTGATGGCGATTTTTACGCTACTCACAGTGTCGCTGATCGTGTTTACACTGATGGAGCTGGTTCCCGGCAGTTGCGCTGAGCGGTATCTTGCCTTCAAGAACACTCAGGGCGCACAAATCAGCATTGATGATATTCAGGCGGAAGAACGCCGCCTTGGTCTGGATCGCCCTTTTGCGGTGCGTTGGGTCAGTTGGGTCAGCAATGTGATGTTCCGCGGTGAATTCGGCGATAGCTGTATTCTGCGCCTCGATATCAACCAGCTTCTGGGTGACAAATTCTGGATCAGCCTGATGATCTGTCTGGCAGCTCTGATTGCCGCATACCTCATCGCCATTCCGGTGGGCATTATTTCAGCCTCATCGAAAAATGCTTTTGCCAACAACTCACTCAGGTTTGTTTCTTATCTGGGTCTGGCTCTGCCAAACTTCCTGCTGGCCCTCATCATAATGCTGATTTCCACAGTGTTTTTCGGCGATTCCTTAACGGGACTGTTTTCCAAAGAGTACCGTGATGCCGCGTGGTCGATGGCCAAGTTCTGGGATTTCTTATCGCGAGCCTGGCTGCCGATTTTCATTCTGGGTTGGTCCGCCACAGCCTTTGCGCTGCAAACCGTGCGAGCGTTGATGCTGGATGAAAACGGCAAACTCTATGTCACCGCCGCATCTGCCAGGGGCATTGGCGGGTGGACGCTTTTGTGGCGCTACCCTGCCCGACACGCTTTGGGGCCGGTGATCAATTCGCTCGGATTTGACCTGAACCGTATCTTCAATGAATTGCCAATAATCGCATTGATTCTGACGCTGACAGAAGCAGGTGCCCTATTGATTGAAGCACTGGCGCGTTCGAATGATCAGCAGTTGGCTGGCGCAATTATTTTCCTTCTGACAGCAACAATTGTTGTCCTGAATTTTGTGACTGACATTCTTTTGGCGTTGATGGACCCGCGCGTGCGTCGCGGAATGATGGGGTAGATGATGAGCGCAACAACCGCAAACTCAAAAGATCTGGCCAAAGCCGCCAAGCTGAAAGAAGAATATTTCACTGCCTCCCAGGGGCAGTTGATCTGGGCTCGGTTCAAAGGCAATCGATCCGCCATGATCGCGCTTTGGGCGCTGATCATCATGATCAGCATGGGCATATTCGCGCCGTTCCTTTCTCCATACGATCCGACAATTGCCGGACGTGACAGTGAATACGAAAATGGCGCGCCGCAAATCCCGAAATTTTGGGATGAGAATGGATTTTCCGTACGACCGTTTATTTATACCTCCACCCGCGAACGCTCCATACAAACCAACTTTCGCTGGGTCACCACGATTGATCGCGAAGAACGTCGCTATGTGGAGTTTTTTGTAGAAGGTTGGGAATACAGCCTAATTGATATTGCATGGGACCTGCCTGGCGATCTGTTGGATGTCAATGTCAAGACGCTGACGTTTGACACTCATTTGTTTGGCGTTGCGAAAGGCGGCATTCACCTGTTCGGCACCGATTCCAGTGGTAAAGATATTTTTGGGCGAACGCTGCACGCAATCTGGACATCTCTTGCGGTGGGCACGCTGGGGGTCCTGATCTCCTTTGTGTTGGCGCTGATCATCGGCGGTGCAGCGGGGTATTTTGGCGGCTGGATCGATTCCTCTTTGCAAATGCTCACAGATGCGATTCGAACGGTGCCACCGATTCCGCTGTTTATGGCTCTGGCAGCGTTCATGCCGGATTCGTGGAGTTCAGAGACCCGATTCTTCTTTATCTCCATCATTCTGGGATTGATCGGCTGGCCTACGCTTGCAAGGCGCATCCGAACTCATTTGCTCACAGAGCGCAGCCAGGAATACGTATTGGCAGCCGAATTGTGCGGTGCCTCATCGGGGCATGTGATCCGCAAACATCTGCTACCCAGCTTTACCAGCTACATCATCGTCGATCTGATGATTTCGTTTCCCTATATGGTGCGCTCTGAAACTGCCCTCTCTTTCATCGGGCTTGGCCTGAAAGATCCTGTGAATTCACTGGGTTCCATGATGCAGAATGTTTCACAAGCCGATGTTCTATTGAACTACCAATGGTATTTTATTCCCGTCGTGTTTTTCGTTGCTCTGGTGCTGGCCTTTGTGTTTGTCGGCGATGGATTACGTGATGCTGCCGATCCCTATTCAAGCGTGAAGAAATAATGACCCTGCTGACTGTTGATAATCTCACGCTGCAATTCGATACCGACGAAGGTCGTATCACCGCAGTGGATGGCGTATCTTTTGAAGTGAATGCCGGTGAAGTTCTGGGCCTTGTCGGAGAATCCGGTTCCGGAAAATCCGTCACGGCAAAATCGCTGATGAAGCTCAATCCGGGCAACGCAATTTACACCCCGGAAAGCAAGATCACGCTGTCACTTGAAGATGAAACGGTGGATGTACTGTCGTTGAAGACCAACAAGTCTCTGCGCATCGTGCGTGGTGGTGCTGTGTCGATGATTTTTCAGGAACCGATGGCCAGTTTTGCACCGGCTATTACCATTGGCGATCAAATGGTCGAACAATTGGTTCTGCACAAGAAAATCACCAAGAAGGAAGCCAAGGCCATTTCGGTAGACATGTTGGACCGGGTTGGCATTTCCGATGCGGCCAAACGGTTTAATCAATATGCCTTCGAATTGTCGGGCGGCATGCGCCAGCGCGCGATGATAGCCATGGCCCTGTCGACCAATCCGAAACTACTGATCGCAGATGAGCCGACAACCGCGCTGGATGTGACCATTCAGGCGCAGGTAATTGATCTGATGAAAGATCTTGTGGCTGAATTCAACATGGGCATCATATTCATCACCCATGATCTTGGGGTCATCGCACAAACCGCAGACAAGGTGGCAGTGATGTATCTTGGCAAGATCATCGAATATGGCTCAGTACGCGACGTCATCAGAACACCGATTCATCCTTATACGCAGGGATTGATCAATGCGATCCCCAAGCTGGACGATCTGGATGCAGAACTGACGCCGGTTGCGGGTGATATTCCAAGCCCTCTGGAGCGGCCTTCCGGATGTGTGTTTCACACCCGTTGTCCGGTCGCAGAGCCAGTGTGCAGCCAACAGGTTCCTGATATGACAGCATTTGACGCCAACCACACTGCGGCCTGTCTGGTTGCGGCCCGCGAGCGGAGCGCTGCATGACCGAGAAGCCGATCATTTCTGCCCGCGATCTTTCCGTGCATTTCACTTTGCGTGGTGGCGCGCTGTTTTCAAAGCAGACACTGAAAGCTGTTGAAGGTGTCAATCTGGATATTCCCAAGGGATCCTTTTTCGGACTTGTTGGCGAAAGCGGTTCCGGCAAGACCACTTTGGGCCGCGCCTTTCTGAAAGCCCTGAAGATCACCCGCGGCGAAGCGCGCTTTGATGATGGCGAGGTCGACTATGATCTTGTAACGCTGCCCAAAGACAAGTTGCGCGATTATCGCAAACGGGCACAGTTGATTTTCCAGGATCCCTATGCGGCTCTCAGCCCGCGGATGACCGTGCGCGACATTATCGCGGAACCGCTTGAAGTGATGGGCCTGACCTCCTCACGCGAGGAAACAGATGAGCGCGTGCGCGAGATTGCCGCCAAGTGTCGGCTCAATCTGGAACATCTGCGCCGCTTTCCGCACGCCTTTTCCGGCGGTCAGCGCCAGCGCATTTCAATTGCCCGCGCTCTTGTTTCCAATCCACGCTTTGTCGTGGCCGATGAAAGTGTTGCCGCGCTGGATGTGTCCATTCAGGCCGATATTCTGAACCTGCTGAAGGATTTGCAGAAGGAATTGGGGCTGACCTATCTTTTCATCAGCCACGATTTGTCGGTCGTTGCGCATATCTGTGATCATGTGGCTGTCATGTATCTGGGACGTCTCGTTGAGACTGCACCAACACGTGAACTGTTTGCAGCACCCCGACATCCTTATACCAAGGCACTGCTGTCCGCGATCCCGTCGCTGGACCCGGACAACAAAGGCGACGCGCAGAAACTGGAAGGGGAAATCCCCTCCCCGACCAACCCGCCATCTGGCTGCAAGTTTCATACCCGCTGCCCTTACGCGATTGATATCTGCAAATCCGTCGAGCCTGAATTGACGCATTCGGGCATGGAACATGATGTGGCCTGTCATCGCTGGGAAGAACTGGCTGAAGCGTAGATTTTAGTTTGGCGTTTGATCTAAATCTACATCACAACTGGCCGCTTGGTTGAGGCACAGTCGGCTGACATGGGCGCTGTGGATACTCGGAATAAATCCGAGTATGACGACGGTAATGGGTGAGGCCGCGAAAACAGCTACAAACCTCAATAATGATCGGCAGCGATTCGAAGACAGCGCAGCCGATCTGCATCAGCACCCGTAGTTTGATGCCTGCCTTCACGCCGTCATACTCGGATTTATTCCGAGTATCCAAGTAACCTTGCAAGCCAGCATTTCAGTCGATGCCACGCCTCGATACACGTGGCCGCAGCAGTGAGCCCTGAAGGCCCACTACCACTGTGATCATCTCTACCTAGACGGAGATGCAGACATATTTCATTTCCAGATAATCATCAGTGCCGTGGTGGCTGCCCTCACGCCCGAGGCCGGACTGTTTGACGCCGCCAAAAGGCGCGACTTCTGTTGAGATGAGGCCCGTATTCACCCCAACCATGCCATATTCCAGCGCTTCGGAAACCTGCGTCACACGAGACAGATCATTGGCATAGAAATAGGCGGCCAGACCGAAAATCGTGTCATTGGCCAGTTCGATAACTTCTTCTGTCGTTTCGAATTTATACAGCGGTGCAACAGGCCCGAAAGTCTCCTCGGTGGAAAACAACATATCCTTCGTAGCGCCGGTAATGATGGTCGGCTCGAAGAAGGTGCCACCCAGGGCGTGTCGATTGCCACCGGTCAGAACTTCACCGCCCTTTGCCTTGGCATCGGCAATGTGCTGTTCAACTTTTTCAACGGCATCAGCATTGATGAGCGGTCCCAATTGTGAACCTTCACTGAGGCCATCACCAACCGTCATCTTGTTAACAGCGTCGGCCAGTTTCCTGGCAAAAGCATCATAGACGCCCGCCTGGACATAGATGCGGTTGGCGCAGACGCAGGTTTGACCATTGTTGCGATATTTCGAGATCATCGCTCCTTCAATGGCCGCATCAAGATCGGCATCGTCAAATACGATGAATGGCGCGTTGCCGCCCAGTTCCATGGAGCATTTCATGACCTGATCGGCAGCCTGTTTGAGAAGAATGCGCCCAACTTCGGTTGACCCGGTAAAGGTCAGCTTCCGAACCAGTGGGTTTTCGCAGAATTCCTTACCGATATCAGACGACCTGGTTGATGGAATGATGGACAGCAACCCTTTTGGCAGACCAGCCCGCTCAGCCAGAACACCCAGCGCAAGCGCTGACAATGGGGTTTCCGCAGCAGGCCGCGCAACAAAGCCGCAACCGACGGCCAGTGCCGGACCTACTTTGCGAGTGATCATGGCATTGGGGAAGTTCCATGGTGTGATGGACGCTGCAACACCAATGGGCTGGCGAATAACCGTAATGCGCTTATCGCGTTGATGGCCGGGAATGGTTTCGCCATAGACGCGTTTGGCTTCTTCTGCGAACCATTCGATAAAGGAAGCGCCATAGAGTGCCTCCCCTTTGGCCTCGGCAAAGGGCTTGCCCTGCTCGGAGGTCAAAATGGTCCCCAGATCATCGGCATTCTCGATCATCAATTCATACCATTTGCGCAGAATTGCCGAGCGTTCTTTACCAGTCTGCTTGGCCCACTCTACCTGCGCTTTGGTAGCTTTTTCAATCGCTACAGCAGTTTCGGCACGGCCCAAATCAGCAACTTTGGCAATCACTTCGCCATTTGCCGGATTTGTGACGTCAAAAGTTTTACCATCGTCGGCATCCACCCAATCACCACCCGAAAAAGCTTTTGTTGCCAGAAGTGTCGGGTCCGAGAGCATGTCTGCAAGTTTCTTGTGTGAGTCTGCCATAGTTTCCTCCTGCGTCACGAAATGAGCGGTGTTTTGCCTTCGACTTAGTTTATTCAGTGCCGTTTTACCAGCCACCACCTTCATGTTCCTCACGTGAATATGAAGCCAAACAAAAATCTCCAACCATGTCCTGCGTCAGCGGATCATTTGGGTCAGTACCATCATGCGTTTCATGGGTCTGGGTGCTGATGATACGAATGCTTGTGTCACGCAGTGGGAGCGCTGCCCTAACTGTTTCGGAAAAGCGTTATGACGGAGGAAATGATTGGTCTGATCATTATTGTCCAACTGGAAGACTTCAAAGCTTCTGAGCGTCACTTCCAGTGCGTTTTCATCTGCCAAGGCCACCATAAGCCCTCAGGCCGATGCGCATTGCGACCATTGGCGGCATCAACAGTGCAGTCGACAGATGCAGAGCTCCATCAATGTCCTGCCAGATAGTTCGGAAAATGGCGCCCTTACAAAGCTCTCAGCCATGTAGTCCATTGCGGGTCACTCATCACGATACGCGCTCTCATATGCTTCCAGGCGCCATATTTGAAATAGTCGAAATCCAGCGCGGAAAGCTGGTTTTGCACCATGGCCCAAGTTGACCATTTAAGATCTACAAGCGCTTTAAAGATGGTGATCCGCGCAACGATCTTTGGATCAACTGTGCCAAAATACTCTTCGATGACTTCCAGCTCGGTTTCGCGATCAAAGCACATCTCAACAAACCAAAGTGCCAGTTCTGCGCATCGGTCGTTGTTCGAGGCATATTCGAAATCAACAAGCAGAACCTTGTTCTGCGGGTCCAACAGGAAATTTCCTGCCAAAGTATCGTTCATGCAGGGAACAAGATCCAAGCCAGATGCTGTCAGAGCAGACTTTGCTTCTCTGAACTTGGCATTCAGCCATGTGAAATCCTGGGGAAAATGTCCGCCAAATGTCAGAACCTGATCGAA
Organism: Alphaproteobacteria bacterium; assembly: GCA_024743215.1. Taxonomy (GTDB): domain Bacteria; phylum Pseudomonadota; class Alphaproteobacteria; order Rhizobiales. The sequence continues at coordinate 86,945 of JANSWZ010000010.1, read as the reverse complement.
GTGTTCTTCGATCATATCCATTGTTGTCTTTTGCAGGATCAGCCCTTCGGCGTCGTTAAATGCCTTGATTGCATGGGCGGCATTCGTCCGAACAGTGCGATTGAGAAAATCACCATTGGTGGACGTTTTCAAACCCTCAATAAACTCAAAAACCTCTATTCCGGTTTCTGCATCGAAGTGAATGACTTCGGCACCAACACCGACTTCAAAAGCTCTGACACTGGCGTTGTTGGCAGCAGAGCGGTCAATAAAGTGCTCTGTCCCTTCACCCGGGACCTTCAGAAAAAATGTTTTAGGCTGGTCGGTCAGAAAAATCCGCCAATTTGAATTGCTGATGCCACCTGGCACCGGTTCATAGGTAAGCCCATCTGTTGTCCAACCGGGAACTGCCAAAGCAGCTGTTTCCAGATTTCGTTCCGCTTCGTTGGAAGCTTCGCCCAACTGTTTTCTGATCATTGCCTGGCCCCTCTCATATTTTCGTCAACCAGCGATCAAAGTCATGACCACCGACATTCGAAAGGCTGCGCAGCAGCCTCCATTCAGCATATTTCACAAATTCCACCTGGCTACGCTGAGATCTGGCAAAGCTGATGAAGCCCCACAAGGCCCACTTCAAATCGTCGGCAATGCCATAAAGCATGCAACGATTGAACTCTGTCTCGCGGCACTCACCTTCGTAGATTTCCAGAACAGCTCTGGCCAAATCCGGAAACTGCGCGATCTCAACGACCAAGCTGCCAAGGTCAAAATAGGGGTCCTGATTGGCGGCTGAATCAAAGTCAACCAGTCTCCCCTCGCCAACGGTCGAGATCATCACATTGGAGGCAACGCCATCTCCATGGCAGGGTTTCGGGGCGACGCCGGCGGCATTGATCGCTTCGCCAATCTGCCGGACTTTCTGCAGCACCACATCCAGTGTCTTTGGAATAATGATGTTTTCCGCATCAACGATCTGCCAGTAAGATTCAACCACATCAAAGACAGATTGGTCGCTGGAAAATGCAGTGCTGTTGTGGATTGCCTGCTTGGCTTTGACGGTGTTTTCCAAAACAGTGGCATCTTCAAAATCATCGACCTTACCCCAATGCCAATCATCTCCAAGACGTTCGAACAGATAACTGCCGGAATCAGTTTGAGCGTTGATCAAGCGTGGGCCCACACCCAAATCTGATGCCCGCTGCGCGCCTTCACCAACGGCTGCCTCATCAAAGAAAGCTGCCATGTCCGGGTAGCGAACTTTTAGAAACAGCTCTTCGGGCCCCGCATTCACATCGAAACAGGCGCTTTCAACGCCGCGGTGAATGGGGGAGACCACCGAGCCGATTGAAGCTTGATACTGCACTGTAGCACCATCCAGGGTCGGCACGTTTTGCAGTGCGACTTCAGCCATTTCTTCCAATGGATTTGTTGGGGTTCCAAGTAATTTCATTGTGACTGTCTCCCGGAATATTGCTCAGATACAGGTCCGATTATCAGGTTCGAAAGGGCATCAAGCATTGCGTCGAATCCGGCGCAGACATCTTCGTCCGCAGTGAACTCTTCAGGCGAATGGGTAATCCCGTCTTTGGAGGGAGCGAACAGGAGTGTCGACGGACAGACTTCCTGAAGCCGAACCGCATCATGCCCCGCAATGGTTTTGAGATGCAGAAATGGGATTGAGGCCGCTTTGAAACCGGCCTCAATCGTCGCGATGGCTGTCTTGTCAAATGTAACGACACTCCTGGTTTCTGTGCTGGAGATATGTGCCGTGCAACCAGTTTCGCGTTCAATCCCGTCAAGTGCTTTGAGAAGATCCTTTTCCGCGGCCTCCAGCGCGGCTTCATCGGGTGATCTGAATTCGATCCACATTTGAACATGCTCAGCAATCGTATTTGGTGAATTGGGCTGCACTTCAATGCGGCCAACCGAGCTGTACAAAGTCGCCTTTGTCTTGTTCGCAATTACCTCAACCTCAACGATCCCATGAGAAGCAGCGAGCAGAGCATTGCGCCGGTCTTGCATTGGTGTCGGTCCGGTATGGTCGGGAACGCCCTTGAACTTGAGGCGGATTTTCTTTGCACCCCAACAATTGGTAACAAGCGCAATCGGCGTTTTGTTTCTTTCCAGTTCAGTTCCCTGTTCGATATGGAGTTCCAGATACTGGTCAGCCTTCGGGATGGTGTCTTTGCCACGATATCCAATGGCGTCGAGCGCGACCGCCAGGCTTGTCTCATCACTATCTTTGATAGCGAGCGTTTCAGCGGCTGTTTTTGCTCCGCTATACACGCTGCTTCCCACCAAACTTGGCTGAAAACGTGCGCCTTCTTCACCTGTCCAACAACACACAACGAAATATCTGAATGAAGGTTCAAGCCCTTCGGTTTTCACGCTCTCTTGCAGGCAAAGCGCAGCGATACAGGCACAGGCAACACCCAAAGCGCCATCAAATTTTCCGGCCTCAGGCTGGCTATCAAGATGCGATCCGCAAAAGAAGTTCTTTTCAGCAGGGCCTTTCATCAAGTCCAGCACGCCAAAAATATTCCCGACTTCGTCTACCAGCACACGGAAATCTCGTTCCCTGAACCAATCGCAGAGAAAGTCACGCACATGACCATCTGCCGGGCTTGCGGCAAGGCGCGCGATGCCGCCCTTCTCCGTCTCACCGAACGTTCCAAACGCATCGAGCAACTCAAGCAATTCTGTATGCCGCGCACTTTTGACTACACGCTCATCAGACATGAGATAGTTCCAATTCTGATGTTTCAGACCGCAGCACGTCGATGCAACGTAGATTGTTCATACGCATAAGCCTGCTGAATGAGCGCCGGTTCACTCCATTTTTGCCCCAGGAATATCAATTCAAATGGCGCGCCGCTTTGGTAATAACCCGCAGGCACTGTGATCGCTGGCAGACCAGCGATATTCAACTCGCCCACCGTTGTCTCTCGAATCGGATCTCCTGAATGCAGTTCGGGGATTTCTTCAAGCATCTGCGGATAAACCAGACCCTCCAGTTCATGGCGTGCAAAAACTTCATCAATTAACTCAAGATAGCGCTGCTTCAATTCAATGAAAGCAGGCATGGCCGGTGGCGTATTTGGTGATTTGATTGCTTCCACAAAATCGGGGAGCTCATACAGAAATCCGAGAATTGTTCCCGGACCTGTCACCTCCTCCAGATCGGTTGCCTCAACAAAATCTTGCCAGGTCTTGAGCGCGGCATTGGGCCCAAGGCGACGCAAATAGAGACCCAAATCGTAAGCTATGGATTCAAGCCCTCTGCCATCAAAGAACGGCGTTCCCGGCGTGATCTCTCGATAGGTTGCGAAATCAGTCCCACCAAAGGGATCATCAATGAGTTCGGCACCCGCATCCGCCAATTCAGATACAGCACGTTCATAAAGTTGTTTGGTTTCGGCCGAGAGTGCATTCGGGCGCCAGCCAGGGCCGTAGAGCCCCAGACGTTTGCCTTTCAATCCATCTTTCGAGAGATTTGCGGTGTATCCGGAAACAGGAATTTTACCGACAGATGCAAGTGTTTTGGGATCTTCGGAGGAGTAGCCGGCAAGGGCGTCGAGACCAATGGCTGCGTCTTCTACAGTACGGGCAATTGGACCCACAACATCGCGATTTCCAGACAGGGGAACAACGCCTGCATTGGGAACCAAACCAATGGTTGGTTTTATCCCAACCAATCCCTGTGCCGATGCCGGATTCTGAATAGACCCGCCTGTTTCTTCAGCCAGGCCCAGTACAGCCATATGACTTGCAACCGCAGCGGCCGTGCCAGCGCTTGATCCCCCCGGTACGCGCTCCTCATGAGCCGGGTTGATCGTGGGTCCGGCCCAGCTGTCATTCGCATGTGTGCCAGTCCAGCTCAATATTGGAACATTGGTCTTGCCGAGAATGACCGCATCAGCTTCTCGCATGCGCGCAACAACGGGGCTGTCACGTTCCGGCATCAGATCAACGCCACCGGACTTCGAGTAAAGTTTTTTCCATCCCGCAGTGGTCGGAAAACCAGTCATATCCATTGGGTCTTTGACCACGATTGGCACCCCTGCCAACGGGCCAACAGGCTCGCCAGCGGCAATACGCCGATCAATGTCCCTGGCGGCGGCGAGAGCGGCTTCATTTTCAAAAATGATGGCGTTGTATTTTGGGTTCATGGCTTTGATCTGGGCCATTGCAGCCAGTGTCAAAGCCTCGGCAGTGAAGCGACGGCTTTTCAGCCCCTCGCGAATTTCCCTTACACTGACCGTACCAAGGTCAAACAGATCTGCATCGGTCATTTATGACCCTCCTGTTGGAGGAGGCAATCCTGTGCCTGGCACAAATTTGTCAGGCTTATGAGGTTTCCCTTTTCGATAGCCTCGTCCTTGCTGCTCATGGCACTCTCCGCGATGTTTTCCTTTGCACATACAATGCAAACCGCGTGCCAGACCAAAAGCCTGCAATTCAGCCAATATTCACCCAGAGATTCAATCAAGTTGCCCGATTTGTGTGCAACTACAGCATTGCGGCGTCCATCAAGTAATCATTTACTTATTTTCCCAGAACGCTCGCACTAAATTCTCTAGAAAATCATAGGTCTGGATAGCTGACACTGCGATTGCATCAGCACATCCGAAGCGGGGATAACCCGCCTCTTGGGGCAACAGGAAAGGGATGTAAATGTTTACCCGACGCCCTTCTGGCGGTTGCGGAATTACGCACTTTTACGGAAGGCATGACGCGAGGCGTGGGTTACCTCGCCATTGTGGCAGTGATCTTCGGCAATTGGCGGATTGGGCAGGTGGTTGGTGCCTGCCTGATATCTGGGGCAGCGACAGCGCTGATACTAAGGCGTCCTGCGTTTGGAGAACATTTGCCCAACCCTTTTCGCGCTAGATGCGTCGCAAAACCTTTGTTCCGGCAAACCCATTCCAAGGTAAACGCACGATAATCTCAAGTTCGGAAAGGTCAGCGAAAAGTCCGAAAACGGATCAGGAAAATAACCGCCACAATATGCGCACAACGACAAAGCAGAGCAATGACAGCAAGGTGGCGAGCATTGCAAAGCCGTCTGTGTATCTGAACCTCACCACATACAAGTCCCCCGTGGGCGAGCGCATTGCAGATCTCAGTTCACCTGGCTGATAGTCAGACGCCAATATCTCACGCGCACGGCTGATCGAGACAGACGAATAGGATGTGCCTTTCATCTGTTCGGTTGCAGCGTTCAAATCATCCGGTGCTTTGACGAATACGTCCAGATAGGCAGCCTTGGTGCCATTGCCAACATTGAAGATGCGCGCCTTGGATGAGACAATTTCCACTGTTTCACGGGGCCAGAGGACAGATCGTGGCGGAGGGTCGCCAAAGTTTGCTGCGAAAATCAATAGAAACAGTGGAACTGCTGTGAACAGCAGCATGAACAGTGCAAGGATCCAGCCTGCTGACCCATAGGCTTTGGATCGCCCTTGCCTGGTGTTTTCCGGACGTTGCTTTTCAAACAAGCGGTGTATTTGAAATCCAGCCAGAAAGAGCAGAATAGCTGCAAAGCCGAATGCCGGCACGGTCATGAATGGCCATTTGCTGGTTGGATAGGCTACCCGCTCAGACGGGTGCAGCCGTGATTTTACCTGCAGGCCAATGGGCCAGTTTTCCACGACAGAGTCCCGGTCTGTTATGCGCTCATCGATATGGAGCATAATTGTTGGATGCTTCGCGTCAGGCGACCTGCGGTCCATAAGCGGGCAGGGTTCTTCTGATGACACCCCAACCAGAATTCCAGTCTTCGGTCTCATGTCCGATAATTGTCAGAGTTTCCGTTTTCCAAAAAAAAGAGACGGCTGGAGGGTTTCCAGCCGTCATGATCAGAAAAAGCAGGATTGTCGCGATAACGCCGAAAAAGACTTTCCCGATGATATGCACGACTCAAGAGCCTGGATTATTTGAAACCCAATTCGCCCAGCACCCAATCGGCATAGTTTCCAGCGCGGGTATAGGCCGAAAATTTGGCGTTACGGTTACAGCCAGGCTCGTCTGAACTGAACATGCCCCAGCTCACGATACCAGCCTGAATGAAGGTTCCATCCGCCTGACGGACGACCAGAGGGCCGCCACTATCACCATCGCATGCGCCACGCGGGCCAAGCGGCGTTCCTGAACAGATCATGTTCTCGGAGAATGGTTCTTGAACAGCTGCGTTCATGTCCAGCCACAGCTTGTTTGCAATTTCACCCTTAACGCCCAGAATTTCAACGGCTTTGGAAAATGAACTGGCTGCAGCCTTTCTGCGGGGTTCCATCATAACTGCATTACAGATCGCACGGTCCAGAATTTCGATTTTGCCTTCAAGAAGCTCGATCGATGCCTTCCCGGTTTCCGTCCGGCCCCAGCCTGTCACAATGGATTCCACACCTGGTTGTTCCAGAATATCTGCATATTCTTCAGTAGGAATGGTGATGGTCTTGAAGGCCGACTTTGGGGTGCGCACAAGCTTTAGCAGCGCGATGTCGTTTTCAAAGCTGTTTGGATTATAGGACGGGTGGACCTTGATCTGTTCAATACCAATCAGGTCGCCGCCTTTGGTAATGTTGTTCGACCCTACGAGTATGCCAATATTGCTTGAATCCACGAGATAAAGCCCGTCATCGCGTGCATCAACGACACAGTGCGCAGCCGTCAGAACCCATTGGTTCTGGATCATTGACCCACCACAGAACTGGGCAACTGTGCTCTTTTCAATATCAACGCGCAGCAAAGCGGTCTGATAGGGATATTCGCCATCATCAGCCCGTTGTCCGTTGAGAACACGAGAGGCTTCCTCATCTTCACCTGCACGTTCCACGAATGCACTTTTTTCAGCAGAACCGGCCAGTGTATAAGGCGCGACAAAATTTACACCTTTTTCCAGGGGTGCAAGCTTTTCAGCTGCCTGCAAGGTTGCAGTTGTCATCAACAATGACGCTACCGCGAGACTCAAACCAATTTTCATACATTTTCCTCCATGGGGATTTACTAAATTAAAAGACCAGCAGAAATGGAAAAGCCATTAGTGAAAGAGCCATCCCTGATGCGAATAGAAGTAGTCCGTTGCCGTTTGTTTTGTTGTCTGCGGCCAACCAGTCAACATAATCTTGAAATTGAAACCTGTGCACTGCGACAGAACTTCCTGTGCGCAGCCGCAAGTAGGTTGGCAGGTGCCGGAAGAATTTGAAGGCACCAAAAATGGCAAGGATGATTGCCAGCGCAAACACGATGATGAAAGCGAAAGAAAGTAAATTCATTCCAATTGCCCAACCACATCAACAAGTATCTGGGCAATTCCACCACCCGCACCGCCACGTTTCTTCACAGCGCGTGTCGTGGAAGCAAAACCTGCTTCCGCCAGCATGCCGCCTAGCTCACTCTGATTTCCTCTGGTGCGCTCCAGACTTGACTGCTCAAGCCAACTCAAATCTTCAACCGCGCTTTGTGGTGCTGCGGGCGTTGCCACAACGAGAATGCGCTCTCTGCCCAAGGAAGCATCGGTGATATCAAACAGATCAAGATCAAAACTGTCTTCTCTGTTCAGGCGCTCCACATAGATGTGGGAAATCGAAAAATCGCTGCCGATATACAACACGTTCACATCGACCGGATTGCGCTGCGTGTTTTTTGCTTTCAGAAAGACGATGTCCCCCGGCACCAGCTTTGAAACAGAGGCTGCATCCAGCACAAGCGGTTCTTCGCGCACCGTATTCTGAGCCGTAAATTGAAGATCAACGCCCATCGCTGACGGTCTGAAAATGCCACCCAGTTTGATGAGATTATTGGCTCGCGCCATGCGTGCCAGATTATCTCCGACTATGGCCAAGAACTCGTCAGCGGATTTTTCTTCCATGGAGACTGAAGGGGTTTTGTTCGGCCCCTCGGGCACCAAGATGCCATCCCTGCCGACGAACCAGAGGCTGTTGTCCCTGATAACAAACTGGACATCGGCTTCGGTTTCAGGATCAGTCATCTCCAATCTCAGACCAGCCTGCTCAAAATTATCCAGAGCGGAGAAAAGTGCTTCAGTCTCGGGCGTCTGCTGCTCGTCCAATGGTTTGGCAATGGTGAAACTGTAGTCGATACTGGTCGCGATTTTTCGTGCAAACTGCGTATCGGCAGGAATTGCAAAGCTTTCGCTGATTGGCGTCACAGTGGCCGTCAGGTCAGTGATTGTTTCGACCTTGAACTGCAGGTTTTCGTCCACTTCTTTCTGAGCGGGCGTCTCAACCATTCCCAGGGTTTCGCCAAGAGACAAGCCATGAAGACGACCTGCCTTTATCGTCAATGTGCCGCCAGTCTGTTTGACCGGCCATTGCTGGATAAAAGCCGCTTCGGTATTTGAAAAGACACCAAGATCGAGATCGCCTTCAAACAGCGGGGTGGGTTGGGAGCGATTCAGTACTGAATAGTTTCGCAGAATTTCCTGACCGAGTTGGCGATAGGAGATGCCTGGATTTTGTGCGATGGCCTCCAGAATGGAGAAGGTAAAGAGCCCGTGCGGTTCGCGCGGAGTTTTGTTCGCCGGAAGCCGCATCTCCGGCGTGGTCTGGTTGGTTTGCGCGGCGTAAAAGGCAACAAAACTACCCGTTTCGGAGGTCGGGCTTTCGGCCAGGCTTTCAACCGAACCACCCGTCTCTTCAACGCCAATGCCTCGCGTGGTTGGCTTGGCGGCGACCAAATCGGCATCACTTATGCCAAGAACGGCCGGAGACAGCTTGCGGGACACTTCTCTGTCCAGCGGATCAGACAAGTTTGCAGCGCGCGTTACGGTGCCTGAATGGCAACTGTCAAAAACCGCCCAGATATGGGCTCCTTTAGCCTGAATGGCACCAATCAACTCGCCAATCTCATCATCCACCAGGGCATTGGCAACCGTACCTACCGTGTTGTCCCAGGTGCCAATATCGGCAGGCAAAAACAACTCATCCAAACCATCCAGTTCCGTTGAAGGGTCGCGGGCCGGTGCCTGCGTTCCATGACCTGAAAAGTGCAGATAGACAAAATCACCCGGCCCTGCCTCGGTGGCCAGACCGCTCAAGGCACCACGTATCGCCGCCAAGGTGGGGATGTCAGCGCCCTCAACGCCATCGGCGAGTATCTGGATGTTGTTTTCTTCAAACGGTCTGGTGCTGTTGGAGATTAAAAAATCGCGCACAAGAATGGCGTCATTCCTGGGACCTTTCAGCCACAGGTCCTTTGGCAGATTCTGGTATTTTGACACGCCAACAATCAATGCATGATTTGTTTTTGCAACCGCTTCGACACCGCAGAGCAAAGCAACTCCACATATTATCGACAGCAAACCGGACGCACGCTTAAAACACATTACTTTTTTCATAACAGACTTAAATACACCAGATTCTGTCTTCTTTGTGTCCAGTCAAATCTTATCACTCATTCAGATTACTTATCATTTGCAGCACCAAAACAATCTACTTGTATTTGTGAAACACAATCTGAAGCCACAACAATTAGTTGCATAAAACAACACTATTCAATCTTATGTTTATTTAAGTTTAACGGATATTACCTTTGCTCCAACCCTATGTTACTGCACTTTTTTTTGCAACATAACCAATCATGGTTGCTTGGCCTGGAATCTATTTTGAGATGTTTTTGATGGAAAATATGACTGCGATCGCTTTTGGCATGCTCGGAGCATTTTATATGTTTGGAGGCTATGCGGTTTTGCGCGCAATTGCGATCGACGAGTTGATCGACACAGTTATCGAGCGCGTCAATTATCCGGAAGAGACTTCCGAACCTGTCATTACAGGGCGTTTTAAAAAGCGGTTTCTCGGCGTCATGGCTCTTGTCAGTTTTGCAGGTGGCGCCTTCCTATTCTTTCAGTCGGCGCTCGCAACTGCTCTGTTTTGCATCTGTCTTGCCATGCAATTGCTGCACGTTCTGGTGCTTGGACCGCGTTATTTCGACCGGGATGAAGACATTGATTTCAATGAATCAGGCCGCCAGGCGACAATCAATGCCATGCTTATCTACGCGGTGGTGACGGTCTGTCTGCTGTACGCTCAGCACCTTGGTGCGCTGCCGTCATTCCCACACTCCTGGTCTCTACGGGAATCAGCAGGCCTTGCAGTGACAGTGGCCTTCGCGATTTACGCTTATCGGATGACACGCATACCCCCGCCTAACACTGACATCCTACAATCGCTGCCGCCTAATGATCAGCCTCTTCAAGCAGAATTTTCCAATTCAGAGCAGCCCGGCAATGTTATCAGCATAGCAGAATTACGTGTTCAAGCGACCGCGCATGAAGAGGGACTTTGGGCCCGGTCAAAGGCAAATGATTTCTGGGAAACAGTTGATCCAGATCTGCTTGGTATTTCAATCGCCTTGGAATCACGCATTTCCAAGTGGGAGGACAGATATGACCAATTCTGCGACACGGACGAAATGGACGCGTTGAACGATGAACCAAACTGGAGCGATCCTGAAAAGCAGGCACATTTTCACGAAGCCCATTCGATAGCTCAACGGCTGAAAAAAGAGGTGACTTCGCTACATCCCCATAAGGTCAAGGTAACCTGGGTAAATCAAGATGGTGAAATTCTCGACATCCCGGCTTAGAATTCAGAGCTACAGCCAATTGCCCATCAGCACGAATGGAGACCAGAAATAGGGGTGCGCAAATGTTGCCTGCGACGCCTCTGGAGCTTTCTTTTTCTGACGTCCAGAGACGCCGCGCTCAAGATTTGCCAAAAGTTGTGGTGCCTGATTTCCCGTCAACATGGAAACCTGTGCAATGCGCAGTGCCTCGGCCTTGGTGAGGCCCTGATCAATCATTGCATGGTAGAAATCACGCATAAGGATCGGCGTCGCATCGTCGGCCACCGGCCATAAGGATGCCATCACTGCGCCCGCACCATTGGCTTGCGCTGCCGCACCGAACCCTTCGATTTCCGAGCCATCGCCACCACCCAGAGCCGTTTGACAGGCAGACAGGGTGACAAGATCAATCCCCTTGAAACTGAGGGCCCTTTGCTTGCGGATGTCTGACAGCTTCAGATGTGCGCCATCACCCAATAGCAGGAATGAATCATCTTCCTGGCCAGGTTTCAGATTGAAGTGACTTGCGATGTGAAGAATGGAGGGCTTTTTCAACAAAGCGAGCTTCAGGCTCTTTTCATCGAAACTTGCGTCAAGCGCGGTTGGGCCTTCCAGCACACCCTGCGCATCATCACCGGAAAAAATGATTTCCAATTCCTGTCGCACACCGGGCAATGGGGAAAATCCCGGATGGGCAGCGGTAACCCCAAAACCAGCGGTCTTGGTGCGCTCGCGCGCGCCTTCATTGAATTGCGTTGGAATGGTCGTGGTATACAGCGAAAAAGCAAAATTCTGGACGAGATATTCCTCACCATCAAACAGGGCTGCAAATGGCACATAGCGCAAAAACCCATTCAGGTTCAGCATCACCACCTCGGTTTCGCTCTTGTCCAGCGCTTCACGCACCGGCGCGAACAAAATGTCGTTCAACTCCTGCAGCTTGGCTGACGCATCGGGCGACCGTTGTTCAATGAGTTGCAAACTGTCGAAGACCAGCTTGGCCAAATCTGCCTTTTTAACATCCACCTCCTCATGCAAATTCAAATCCGGCAAGGTCAGAAACAGATGTGCCTTGTCATCAATTGCCGCAATTTGAAGGATGGCCGCCTTTTGCCCCTTGTCTTCCAGCAAGGCCTGGTAGCTTTCGATCTTGTCAAACTGGGCCGTCAAACCTTCGGTCTGGGTGGGCTCGACGCTTTCCAGAAATGCTTCAACCTGCGCTTCAAACGTTGCGTTGGAGGCTTCCAGCGCCTCCTGCAACACGAAAATCTGCTCGATTTCAGCATCATCCGCCGTGTCGGCTTCCAGCTTGAGTGTCAGTGCAAAGAGAGTCTGAGCGGCTTCAATTGGAAATTCGGACAGTTGCTTCAATCGCTCTTCTTCAGACAATTCTGCATCGGTCAATATGGCGGTGGTGTTTGCGACAGATGCGCTTGCGTCACGGCGCAGGAAATTGAAAACCTCCTGCTCCTTTTCCATATTGAGCACCGCTTGTGCTTCGGCAATGCGCCCCTGTTCTATCAGCAGTGAGGCAAGGTGCTCATAAAGCCGCGACCATTCGCTGCGTAATTCCTTTGTGCCCGCTTCACCCAAATCTGTATTCTGGTTCCGAATGGCTTGTTGCGCATTCACTGCCAGCTTTCCGAATGTGATCGCCTTGTCAATGTCGCCCTTGGCGCGCATGGCGCGGGAAAGCGTATCAAAGGCCCAACGTTGATCATCATAGGTTGTTGATTTGTTTGCCGAAATATAAGGCATGGCGCGCATGGTCCAGCGAATGGCTTCGTCGGTGCGGTCCATTTGATGGTAGATGATGCCAAGATTTATTCTGACTTTTCCGCCATTGTCGGAGAATGCGCCTTCATGCCTGTCTATCATCGGCAAGGCTTTGAGCGTCCAGTTTTCAGCCTCTTCGAAATTATCAAGGCGTCTGAAGACCCAACCGATATTGTTGATGGCATAAGCGACGGGCGCGCTTTCCGGTCCATAGGCCTTGCTGTAATGCAGCATCGCCTTGTTGTAGGTCTGGATGGACTCGACGTAGCGTTTCATGCCCTCAAATGCGATGCCTTCATTCAGATAGGTGTCACCAAGGTAAATGCTCTCTTCGCCATCGCCAGCGATCATAAGGGCGCGCGCCGCTTCGAAATAGGTAAGGCTCTCCTTGTAGCGCGACAGATCAATCATGGTGAGACCCTGCGCCTGCAAGTTCAACGCACGCTCCAGCGCCACACCGTCCAGATGCATAAAACGTTCAAATACCTTGTCAGCTGCGCGATATCTTTCCAACGCTACGGCATAATTGTTCAATTGGCCGTAACCATCACCAATCATCTTCAAGAGGGAGCCGGCAAAACGCTCGTCGTCGTTCTCAGCCTTTGAATATCCCTCATAGGCAATATCAAGATACCGGAGCGCGGTTCGGATGTTCTCTTCACCACCTTTCACAATCAGATCATAGCTGATGATATATGCAGAGTAGGCATCACCTGCATCCGCCGCCTCAATCATTTCGGGTGTGATTTCCGGCACATCCTGCGCTGCGGCAATGGAAATTGTGGAAAGATACGACACGCAAAATGCGGTTGTCAGGGCTGCGACCAGACAAATTGTCTGACGCCACAGGCGGTTTGCGCAGCCACTCATTTGAGAGGCCTGAGCGTTATTCAGTTTTGATATCAATTGTTTAATCATGTGTTCAACCTACGAATTCTGCGGCAATTTTCAAATAGAAAATCCGCTGGGAATTCAAGTGATATGAACTGGCGGGCCACAGGCTCCAGTATTCGGCCAACAATTGCGACCAAAATTTGTCATCAAAGACTATTGTGATTTAAAACTACTCAATCAAAGATTGTATTTATCTGAGGCGACATGCCGATTATTGTAATTACCATCAAAACAACACACTGGCATTTTGCGAAACCGATCAACATTTCATGATGCACATGTAGGATTGACCAGGCAGACAAGCGTGAGCAAGCCACGCGCTTATAGAATGACCCTACCCGCGCTTAGGTCTTGGTCTTCCAATCCTTCAGCTTCCGAACAGTAACAATGAGAACATAAGACACTGCAAGACTTAGGAAAAAGGCCGTGATAGGTCGCTTGTAAAAGGGAAGAATGCTGCCTTTTGTCGACATTAATGAGACACTGGCCGGATCAGAGATATCTACCATGACAGCACGGACAAAGCCGCACAGCTTTATTGCGGTCGTTTGGCCGAGCCGTTCAAAAGAAATATTGCAGTGTCAAAATCCGGGATCAAACATCCTAGATGGTAATACCACCGTCGATGTTGACGATCTGTCCGGTCATAAACGCCCCGTCATCCGATGCCAGAAACGCACAGAGGCCGGCAATCTCATCTGGAGTTCCAAAGCGGCCTGCCGGCTGACGATCAATGAAGTACTTCTCGGCTTCTTCCAGACTGCCCATCGTTTCGGCCAGCACCCCGATACGCCCCCGCAGGCTTGGGCTGTCCACCGTACCGGGACAAACCGAGTTGCACCGAATACCCTGGTGAAGATAATCCGCTGCCACGGCTTTGGTCAGGCCCAGAACGCCAGCCTTGGTTGCACCATACGCAACACGTTTCGGGAACCCTTTGGTGGAACTTGCCACTGAACCGATGGTGATGATGCTTCCGCCGTTTGTTTTCATCTTGGGAATGGCCGCGCCCAGTACAAAAAAAGCACTGTCCAAGGTAATCGAACAGGATCTGCGCCAATCTTCAAGGCTGCATTCTTCAATATCACCGTGATGGACGTAACCCACCGCGTGGACCACGATATCGACCCGATCAAATTGTTCAAAATAGGCGCTGACCGCCGAACTGTCCGAGGCATCAAGCGTGCTGATCTCCGCGCCCTTCAACGTGCTCAGAACATCACCATTCAAGTCCGAGGCATGCACATTCGCACCCTCAGCCATCAAGCGCTCTGCGACGGCGCGGCCGATGCCTTGGGCGGCAGCCGTGACAATTGCAGTCTTGCCTGCAAGACGTTGCGTTAAATCCATTTTTCTCTCCTTCTGGGGAATAGCAGACTGAGCCTACACACTATGACCCACAATATCCAAAGCAACCTTATCGCCAAGGCTCAGGGCCATCACGCTTGCTCACCAGAGTTGTTTCTGCCCCACCAAGTGGCAGCCATTGGCACGCCACCGACGAAAGCGGATGGCCCAAGGATGTCCTGAATTTCAAATGGTATGAATTTGCGGTTTCTGCCTTCAGTCCAGAACGCTGCGCGTCCAGGTCCCGGTCAATCGTGCTGAAAGTGTCAATGCCGGTTTTTGTAATATGTCATGACAGGATCTGCTTTGACGTGATCATCCACAGTGCGGCCGATGGCATGTGCGCATCTGACGCGCTTCTGTAGCATGAGGAGCTACAATAAACTTTCAGTGACCGGGCATCAGCCGCCTTTTTGATTATTCAGAGCAATGCCGCAATTTCGGCTGAGCCCAAGCCTTGGCAAAAGCCCGCAGTCCGGACCTTTGCAAGGTGGATTAAACTGAGCTGGCACTTGGAGTTTTCGTCTATTTTCACCAATGGAAATGTGTAAATAATTCGCCGTAAACATGTTGGGAATTAGTGATGCAAAGTCGAACGTGGACGACAGTTTTCGAATGGTTGGGCTCAGCTCTCGGCATTCTATATGCTCTACTGATCGCCTCTAATACCGGGAATGAAATTCTCGCATTCTCATTGTTGCTGACCTCGGCCACTCTATTTTCCGGCTGGGCGATAATAGACAAGCGATGGGCGTTTCTAGCGTTGCAACTGTTTTACGCTGGCTCTGCCATCATCGGCTTCATACGCTGGGGCTAATGGCCGGCAGCTGCCGTACGGTCCTGCCTCTCCAGAAATCCAGCCATGCTCAAAAGCAGACATTCATTCAAAAAATCCAGCCGAATTTCACGGCGCCCCGACAGGATAGCGGGGCGCCGGGAGTTTTAGTGGCAGGCCGGACGTGTGCCTGGAAGCAGCACTTTGTCCACGACGTGGATCACGCCATTGTCTGCCATGATATCTGCAATGATGACATTTGCCATCTCACCGCTACCGTCCGCAATTTTCACGCCACCGTTTTCGGCAGTGATGCACAAGCGGCCACTTGCCAAAATGGGCTTGAAATAGTTAGAGCCGGTGGGGAACATGTTGGCCGTCAATTTACGGTCATCCACGTGATACAGAAGCACATCGGTCAGTTGCCCTTTGTTCTCGGGCTTCAAAAGCGTGTCGACCGTACCGGCAGGCAGCGCTGCAAAGGCATCATTAACCGGCGCGTAAACGGTGAACGGACCGGGACCGGAGAGTGTTTCAGCAAGGCCAGCAGCCTGGACGGCAGCTACCAGCGTTGAGAAGCGCTCATCGCCGACGGCGATTTCAACAATATTGGCTGCGTTCGCAGCAGCGCCAGAAAAGCAGAGGACGGCAGCGCAGGCGGCGGTTTTCAAACGGGATTTCATCAGGTGTCTCCGTGATTTTATGGGGATTTGTTTCATGTGTTGTTGCAACTGGTCAGACTACGTTGCCAAACACAGCTTGGATCAGCCGGCCATGAGAACATGAGCCACTTGCCTCGCCATTCCAAACATAAAATTCCAGGCCGTTTTGAGATTAGCCTCACAATACCAATGGACTAGCCCGACAAAATCAGTCCATGATCTGGGCCGTAAACCGGCCATATTTTTTCAGGTAAACTCCAAAAATATCGGTAAATGGACTAAAATTCAAATGACCCGGCGGCATCACTGGCACCAACTTCTATGAACAGTCAGCGTTGGCAAGTCCGCCAAAAACCCACGACCCTCATCCCGAAAATTGTAAATTGTTAATTGTTAATTGAATTTCGAGTTTAAAACGCCTCGGGCAAAGACAATATGGCTGGATTGCCGTGGGTGCGCTCAGCAGGAATTGATTACTGCCGTTTGGCAGGTCTGACATCATCGAAGGCGGCTTACTTTGCGCGCATACTCAATTCATTTGCCTTGCTGTGATAGGTGTCAAATCCGATCTGCTGGCGCAGGTCTGCAAAATCCAAAAGGTGTTCTTGCGCGGATCGTCCCGCTGCAAGATCCGCAAGAGCGGCATTCATCGCTTTCATAGCGGCAGATAACAGCGTCAGCGGATATGCGGCGATTGAAAATCCCAGTTCTGCAAGCTGTGCTGGCGGCAGGATAGGCGTCTGCCCCCCTTCAAGCATATTTGCCATGTGAACGCTGTCGACGGCGTTGCAAATCGTCGCCATTTCTTCCATCGAGTAAGGCTCTTCAACGAAAAGAATGTCAGCGCCGATCTTGGCAAACGCCTCTGCGCGGGCCAAAGCTTCGTCAAGCCCGTGTTCACGGCGTGCGTCTGTTCGGGCGAGGATCAAGATGTCGTGGCTGGCCCGCGCTTCAATGGCAGCGTAAATGCGTTCGACGGCCTCGGAACGACTGACGACGCTCTTTCCCTGGGTGTGACCGCATCGCTTCGGGGCGACCTGATCTTCGATCATGACAGCGGCGCACCCTGCCCGCGCGAACCCGGTTACCGTGCGCATGACATTCATCGGATTGCCGTGACCAGTATCACCATCTGCCATCATCGGGATTGTCAGCGGGTGCATGGCGTTACGCGCCTGATCAAGGACTTCGCCATAACTCATAAGCCCGGTATCAGGCGCACCCAGCCGCGAAGCCGACGCGCCAAAGCCCGATAAAAAGGTCAGATCAAAGCCAGCTTGTTCAATCAGTTTTGCTGAAAGCGCATCAAAGCAACAAGGCATTTTGATCAAATCGCCTTGCGCAATAAGAGCACGCAAACGATTTGCCATTGGGTTGGCAATTGCTCCAGTCATGTGCATCTCCACATTTGAGCAAACGCGAACGCCTGCCAATGTCGTTAACCCGAAGGACCAACAGGCTGAAAAGACTTTCCGGCAAGGTTTTCCAGAAAGTGTGCCTTTGAAATATTCGAAAGTGGGGGTTGGTGCAAGCACAGGCGACGACTGCTGTCCGCCCAAAGCCACTTCGCAAGCCTGCTCACCTCTGGCAGCTCGATACACTGTTTTCAGATGGGGAAAGTAGTACTGCAACAGAGGATTGAACGCCCAACCTCGTCATTCCCAATCACAAGTTTCCTGATCCCAGGAATTCACAACAGCAAGCCTAAAACATAGCGTTTTCAGGAATTCGCTGCACACTATCATATAATCGCTGAGGCCACCGCGCCGGTTGGTTGTGCAGGCGCGCCCTTCATACTGATTTCTCAAGGTCTAAAACTGCCTAATCTCAAACTTCCGAATAAAGATGATTAATGCCACACCGTCTTTTACATCGTCACTTCTGGTCGACGCGCGGGAACTGCGGTGGGGTCACTGGCACATACGGGAAGCGTCCGCGTTGCTTGGTGGCGGTCGTACTGGGATCGGTTCCGCCACGGACATAGACCTTGCCGGGGTCATAATCGGGACCGAAATCCCAAGTTGGGAAGTGTCCGTGCTTCATGGCCTCGTGGACAAAGAGGCGCTTTTTCTGCGACGTGCGAATGCGTTTTTCAAGGTCCACCTCGTCCCAACGGTCCATCATTGCGGCAAACATTCGTTCAATCTGCGCCTGATGTTCCGGGGCATCTGCAAGATCGGTCAGCTCCAACGGATCTGCTTCTGTGTCGAAGAACATTTTTGGGTCGGTGCGCGTATAGACCAATTTTTTTGATCCCTCGATCATGATGAACGCGGGCCCGTAAAGGCTTTCTCCGGTTGATTCAATGAAAACCCGGTCGTCGGGACTGTTCCGTTCCGGTCGATCCAACAGGCTTCGGCCATCATGGGGCGCGACGTAGTCGTCGAATTTCCCGCTGCTGGCAATATCAGTAAAAGTTGGCATCAGATCAACCAGTGAGGCAAGGGCCTCTTCGCGGTGGTCTGCCTTCACGCCAGGTCCCTGCATGATCATCGGCACGCGCAGCGAGGCTTCATAAGGGTTGAACTTGAACCACATACCACGTTCGCCCAACATCTCACCATGATCGGAAATCAGGAAAACATATGTGTTCTCAAGTTCACCAATGGATTCCAGCGTTTCAATCAGTCCACCAACCAGTTCATCGATATGGGTAACCATTGCAAAATAGGCACGGCGGGAGTTGTAGAGCTGTTCTGGCGTTATATCGAATTCGTCCTGACGGATCGTCATGAAGTAGCGTTGTGACCACGGGTCCCGTTCTTCGTATGGGATATAGGGAACCTCGGGTCCAGGAATGTCGCGACCTTCATACATGTCCCAGTATTTTCGTCCCGCGACGAAGGGGTTGTGCGGTTGGGTGAACGAGACGTGAAGCATGAACGGGCGGTCATCTGCAGAGCGTGCGTGATCGTAGAGTTCTTTCCGCGCGGCAATGAAGACTTCCTCGTCGTAATCCAATTGCAGGTTACGTTCGCAATAGCCCGATTCAACAACGCTCAAAAGACTCATGACCGAGGGTGCATAGGCCTCGTCGGTTTTTTCCCAGTCCATGGTCCAGGCGAAATCAGATGGATAGATGTCGGTTGTCAGGCGTTTTTCAAATCCGTGAAGTTGGTCCGGTCCGACGAAGTGCATCTTTCCCGACAATGTAGTCTTGTAATCAAGGGTCCGTAGATAGTGGGCATAGGTCGGTTCCGACGGCAGAAACTCAGCACCATTGTCAAAGACGCCGACGTCCGAAGGCAAGCGCCCCGTTATCATCGAGGCGCGCGAAGGACCGCAAACCGGATTGTTACAGTAACTGTTGGTGAAGGTCGTCCCGTTCCTGGCCATCTTGTCGATGTTTGGCGTAATCGCATAAGGCTTGCCATAGGCAGAGAGACAATGGGCCGTCATCTGGTCAGCCTGGATGACGAGGATATTGGGACGTTTCATGGGACTTCCTTCCGCTATAGAAAACCCGCCCGGGTACCAGCCCCGGGCAGATATGAGAGTAGTGGATTACTTGCTGGTGCGGGTAACGAATTCCTCGATGCCGGGCACGCCGATCTCGCGGTAGTACTTCAGAGCACCAGGATGCAAAGGGGCACCAAAGCCATTTAGTACAGTTTCCTTGCTCACACGGCTAAAGGCAGGGTGAACGCCAGCTAGATCGTCAAGACTTTCAAAGACCGCCTTGGTCATCTCATAGACGCGTTCCTCGGACACATCAGCTGATATGACCAAGCCATTTGCAAGGCCATAAGTCGGCGTGTCAGCAGCCACATCTTCATAGGTGCCGCCAGGGATTGAGAGGCGGAAATATGGAGGATACTTGGCGCTGAGATCGGCAAAGAACTCATCCGAAATCGGCACCAATTTCACGTCTCTTTGCGCAGATAATTTAATCACCGGTGGCAAGGGGAAAGATCCGTTCCAAAGTGCAGCGTCGATGTTGCCGTCGCTCAGCATATCCACCATATCGCCCAGGCGAACACGGAAGGGTTTGAAATCATCCCCTGCGACCATGTCCATCATGACATTGGCGTCCAGCATCGACACGCCGCCGGGTTGCCCCATGCCAATACGCTTGCCTTTGAGGTCTGCAACCGAGTCAATTCCGCCGCCTTCCAGTGTGATGACATGCATACCAACCGGCGCAATAGACATCCATGACAGGATCTTGCCGGGTTCGCTTCCCTCATAAGGGCCGGTTGCGGCATAAGCTTCATAAGACGACAAAGACGTCGCCATTGAGGCTTCGATTTCGCCGTCCTGCAACAACTTGATGTTGGCAACATAGCCTTTGGTTTCTTCGGCCGTAGCCTCAACGCCTTCGACGTTCTTGTTGATGACGTCAGCGATGCCAGCGGACCATGTATAGGCCGTGCACCCGACCGGACAGGAGCCGATCGACAGAAAGTCTGCTGCCTGCGACGTAGCTGGCAGCATTAGTGCGGCTGCTGCAAGCAGTATTGATTTAAGTGAGTGTTTCATTGGATTTTTCCTCTTTGGTTGGTTCATTGATTTCTGGATTATTATCTTTGATTGCCACGGCACGGCGTCTGTTCCACAGGATCAGGGTCAACGAGATCAGCAGTGCGATCAGGTCAAAGTGCCAGTCCGAGCTCATGAACATGACTGCCGCGACGGCAAAGCCTAACCGTTCCAAAATGTTCAGGCGGCTGGCAAAATATCCCATCATCGCAATACTGGCGGCGACACCTCCGGCGATCGCGGTCAGGAACGAGACGACCACTTGAATCCAGGTCACATCGATCCCGAGCAGGGCCGGGTCATAGACGAAAAAATATGGAACTGCGAAGGCACCCATGCCGAACTGGCAGGCCAGTACCGCAATCTTCAACGGGTTGCCTTGCGAAATCGAAGCTGCAGCGTAGGCTGCCAGCGCCACGGGTGGCGTAATCGACGACAGCATAGCGGAATAGAGCACAAACAGATGGGCCGCCAAAAGGCCTACACCAAGATCAACAAGCGCAGGTGCGACCAGCGTGGCCACCAGTATATAGGCCGCCGCCGTTGGCAATCCCATCCCAAGGATCAGGCAGGTCAACATGGTCAGCACAAGGGCAAGTGGCAAGTGGCCGCCTGACAACAGCACTACGAGGGTCGAAAACTTCAGCCCAATGCCTGTCAGCGTAATGATACCGATGATAACGCCTGCTGCGGCACAGGCCAGTGCCACAGGGATGACTGCGTGGGCCGCTGTGACCGCGGTCTCGACCATGCGGCGCGGTGTCTGTGCCGATGATCGGTTGAAGTAGCTGACGATGACAGAAGCCGCGACCGCCCAGAACGAAGACAGCATGATTGAATAGCCGTTCAGCAACATGCTGATGAAGACCGGTAAAGGTGCCAGAAGGTAAGCCCGCTTTGCGATGGAGGCCCAATCAACAACAGAGTCGGCGTCCCGCAAAAGCGGAATGTTTCGCTTAATCGCCTCAAAATGCACCATAGCCAGCAGGACAGCATAGAATATGACTGCGGGCAAAAAGGCCGCCTTGGCAATTGTGAGGTAAGAGGTTGATGTAAACTCGGCCATGATGAATGCAGCGGCGCCCATCACGGGAGGCATCAATTGACCGCCCGTCGAAGCGACAGCCTCGATCGCACCGGCGGCTTCCTTGCGATAACCGCTTTTGCGCATTAAAGGGATCGAGATTGGGCCTGTGGTAAGAACATTGGCAACAGCTGTGCCGGAAATCATGCCCATTAGGCTGGAACCGACCACGGCAGCCTTGGCAGGCCCACCACGCATCCGCCCCGTCAGCCCGGTCGCGAAATCCATCAGGACCTGCCCGGCACCGGTCTTTTCCAAAAGGGCCCCCAACACAACAACGCCAGTGACGAACGTTGCACTAACGCCAAGTGGCGTGCCAAATATTCCGCCACCGCCCAGATAAAGTTGTGCAGTTACACGCTTTAGGGAATAGCCCCGGTGCGCAAGCCCATCAGGCAGATAGGCGCCCAAAAGCCCATAGGCGAGAAAGAGTGAGGCAAGAATCACAATGGGCCAACCGATCGTGCGGCGGCAGGCGTCAAACAGAGCAATCACAAGAATGACAGCCAACACGATCTCGGTATCGGTAATCTCGCCCCACCGGTCATTGATTGCATCAAAATTCACCAGATGGTGCCCGGTGGCGATGGTCCCCGCGATCAGGACGACCAGGACCCAACCCCGCCGCAGGACCGCAGCTAAACCAGGTTCAGCATCGGCTCCCATCATTGACTTGAGCGCGCCGACATAAACCAGCGTCATGACCAAAAGCAAATGCCCGCTGCGCTGCAAACCGTCAGGGAACACACCAAAATAGGCGGTATAGAGCGTCAGACAGACCAATGACACTGATGCGATGCCGATGATCCCGCCCAGGATGCGGTTTGAAAGAACGCTATGCATTGACTGTTCCTTCAATGGCGCAGGATGCGGTTTTCAACGGTCGGGATCCGATGTAACGACCCTGAATCATGCAGAATGAAGGCCTCATCAGATCAACCGCGGCACGCTGGCCGGAGAGGGCAAAATCAAGATCCAACATCACTGCGCCCACTTTCCGACAAGTATTCAGGCAGGGGCTCCTGCCCCATTATAATCTGGGCCACATCCTCCTGAGAAAGCACGGGGAAATGCGGGGCGACAGGTTCGATCCGGGGCAATCTTCGGTCTGCCTTGGTTCCATCCACCCCACCTGTTCCACGTCTCACATAGCGCGTTTCATCGCCCTTGCGCGCCACAAAGTCCCAGCTGGCAGGATCACCCGGCGTCGTCTTGAGAAACAGGCGTTCAGCCTGACTGGTGCGAATTTTCTGGTCTATTTCCTGCGGATCCCAACCGTCCATCAGGATGGATTTCAAACGCGCGAGAATATCCCCATGGGCTGGATCGCCTGCGAGGTTTTTCAACTCGTTGGGGTCGGTCTCAAGATCAAACAGCAGATCGGGATGACCATGCGTATAGATCAGCTTGAACTGCCCCTGTCGAACCATACGGTGGGGAACACAGGGTCCGATACCAGAGTAATCCGAGACCACCAGATCGCGGATCGAACCACCAGTCAACGCAGGTTCCAGGCTCTCGCCATCGCAAGCCAATGTCACCTCTCCGCCACCGATTCCTACCAGCGTTGGCAGCAGATCTACCAGCGAGGCACACTCCTTGACCCGCCGTGGCGCATATCGTTCAGGCGCAGAGATCAACAGCGGAATTCGTGCCGACCATTCGTAGAAGCTTTGCTTAAACCACATACCACGCTCGCCCAGCATCTCGCCATGGTCGGCACAGAAGATAATCACGGTGTTGTCAGCTTGTCCGCTGGCCTCCAGAGCCGCCAGAATTTCACCCACTTTATCGTCGACGAACGAGATCATTGCATAGTACCCATGCCTCGCGCGACGCAGGTCATCGGCGGTTACACGATGTCGATGCCGCCCATGGGCAAAGAACAGAGCACGCGATGCATAGTCGAGATCGTCAAAGGCCAGGCCCCCTACCGTTGGAGCATCGATTTCGTCTGGATCATAGCGGTCCCAGTACTGTTGATCCGCGACAAATGGTGTGTGCGGACAGGTGAGTGACGCGACTTGAAACCAAGGTCCTGCATCTGCGCCGCGCCGCGCAAGATCATAGATAGTCTGCACGGTGCAATGGGCGACTTCCTCGTCAAAGTCTTCTTGCAAAGTCCGCGACGCTGAACCCGCTTCGACCACACCGTTCATACCCGTAGCCGAAGGCACAAAAGCTGGCCCCGCTTGCCAGTCTGCGACCCAATCGAATTCCGACGGGTACACATCTGTAACGGTTCGCTCGTCAAAACCGTGCAACTGGTCAGGTCCGATGAAGTGCATCTTGCCCGATAGAACAGTGTGATAACCCAGATGGCGCATCTGGTGGGCCATGGTTGGCTGACTGGATGCCAACTCGCAGGCATTGTCCCAGACGTCGATTGACGGTGTTAATCGACCCGACATCATCGAGGCGCGCGAGGGAACACAAAGTGGATAATTGCAGTATGCGTTTTCAAAGAGCACGCTGTCTGCCGCCAATCTGTCGAGGTTTGGCGTTTTGCACACGGTGTTGCCATAAAATGGCAACGCCTGTGGAGCCAACTGGTCTGCCATGATCATCAAGATGTTTGGTTTGTCAGTCATAAACGGTTCCTCAGACAGTCGCCCGGCGATAGACCGTGTGCTCAGTGGTGTAGAACTGGATGGTTGAGGGGCCGTTCGACCCGCCAACGCCCATGGCACTGTCTTTGACGCCGACGAAAGGCAGATGGTTTTCCGGGAAACTGCCAGAGTTAACATGCAACATGCCGCTTTCGCTTTCGGCAACGAAACGTTCGACGATATCTGTGCGCTCAGAATACAGGCAGGACGACAATCCGAATGCGATGTCATTGGCGATGCTTAACGCCTCATCCACCGTGTCATAGGCAATCACTGACAGGACTGGGCCGAAGACCTCATCACGAGCGACTTCCATGCCCCTGGTGACACCGGAAAGGATCGTTGGTGCATAAAAATATCCACCTGTCGCTGTGTCTAGTTTTCTGCCACCTGCCGCAATGAACGCGCCTTCTTGCGTTGCACGCGAGACAAAACCAGAGACATCCTCAAGCTGTTGCATGCTGGACAGCGGACCAATTTTTGCACCATCTGCTGCGCCATCCATCGGTTGCATGGCATCTGCGCGCTCTGCCAAGCCAGATACGGCTTTTTCTTCAAGAGAGCGATGGACGATGACACGGCTGACAGCCGTGCATCGCTGACCGCAAACAGCGAAAGCCGACGCCATGATCTGATCAAGCGCTTTGTCCATATCGCTGGCATCATTCAATATTGCTGGGTTCTTTCCGCCCAGTTCCAGCGATACTTCGGCTAAATGCCCCGCAGCGGCCTTGGCGACGCGCTTACCAACATCAACTGAGCCGGTGAAGCTGATCGCATCAACGCCTGTGTGCTCGGACAGGGCCTGCCCCAAAGCTCCACCACCAATGATCGCCTGCACAAGATTTGCAGGTAAGATTTCGGCTGCAATTTCAGCCATCAGCACAATCGCCCCTGGCGTCAGAGAGGCGGGTTTAAGGATGATGGCGTTCCCATAAACAAGTGCCGGAATGGCCTTGCGCATGGGTGTGCTAAACGGGAAGTTCCACGGATTAATACCAAGTACCACCCCGCGTGGACGACGGGTCGAATAAGCAACCGTTCCTGGAACTTGTGATGGGAAAACCTCGCCAATTGGGGCGCTGGCCCGACCGATGCATGCGCGTGCTTCGCCGATCGCTTTGGCAACTTCGCCGCGGGACTCAGCCAGCGGCTTGCCCATCTCCCTGGTGATAGACATGGCGATATTCTCGGCCCGGGCTTCCAACGCATCAACGTATCTGGCAACCATCGCGCCCCGTTCTGGCTGCGGAATTGCTGCCCAGTCAAACTGCGCCTTGCGCGCATGTGCGACATGAGCATCCAGTGCACTGGCGGGCGTTTCGTCGTAAGTTGCAACAATGTCGTCTGGGGCGGCAGGATTTCGAATTTCAATTGGCATAGGTTGTAATGTCCAGTTTCTGAGTTTGTTCCGTTATGTCCGCGTCCGCGCGGATCATCGCCGCCGCTTTTTCCGCAATCATGTAAGTGGGCGCGTTGGTGTTGGCCGAGGTGATGCGAGGCATGATGGAGGCATCGACGACGCGTAACCCATCGACACCGTTCACCCGCAACTTCGGGTCAACTACGGCGCGCGCGTCCGCCCCCATGCGGCAGGTACCAACCAGGTGATAGACCGTTCCGGCCATCTGCCGCACGGCTGAAAGCAAATCGGCATCACTTTGATGTTCTGCACCGGGCACGGCCTCGCGCTGCCATCGCTGACGGAATTCTGGCCGGTTGTACAATTCACGCACCATGCGGAGACCTTCGACAATGACCTTTTGATCCTTCTCAGCAGACAGATAGTTGGTTTTTATGCAAGGGTCGGCGAAGGGATCGGTATTTGCTATCTGCACCGAACCGCGGCTTTCCGGATGGCACTGCCAGAAGGAAGTTGTGAAACCGGAGTAACGGTGCAGAGGCTTACCAGGCTTGTCGACGGACAGCGGCATGACGAATAATTGCAGGTCTGGGCGTCCGCCTTCAGCGTATTTGGTACAGGCTGCACCGCCCACCTGTCCGGCACCCACAGTGAGGGGCCCGCGTGAATGCAGCAACCACTCCAACCCCATTTTTGCCAAGGCAAATGGATTGCGCATGTGATCATTGAGTGACGCGCCGCGCTCACTCAACTCCACAATCGTACGCATCTGCAGATGGTCCTGAAGATTTTCTCCGACCTCCGGTGCATCGTGACGGACCTTTATGCCGTGTTCCCGCAAAAGATCGGCAGGTCCGATCCCGGACAATTGCAACAGTTGCGGCGACTGAACCGATCCACCACAAAGAATGACCTCGCAGTCGGCGTGAACCTCATGTGTTTCGCCATCTTTGACATAGTTTACGCCGGTGGCACGCGCACCAGTGAAGACCAATGATGTTACATGTGCGTTGGTTTTTAACGTCAGATTCGGTCGCTGCAGTGCCGGGCGCAAGAAGGCCGTGGCCGCACTATCACGCCATCGCCCCCGCAACGTCAGTTGATAAGCTCCGACGCCATGTGTGCTCTCACTGTTAAAATCGTCGTTCGATGGCAGCCCAAAAGCCATGGCCGCCTCTAACCAATCACTACAGGCGGCATTATCATTGCGGAGATCCGAAATCTGCAAAGGCCCATGCGCGCCGCGAAATTGCGACGGCGGACCGGCATAGGTCTCAAGGGATCTAAAATGCGGCAATACGTCTTGGAACGACCAGCCGTCAGCCCCAAGAGCTTCCCAATCATTGTAGTCTTCCTGCTGTCCCCGAATATAAATCAACCCATTGATCGAACTCGATCCGCCGACCACCCGTCCACGCGGGCAGTCCATCTGACGCCCGGCGATGCCCGGGTCCGGGTCACCACGATAGAGGTGCGAAGCTCGGTTGCCATAGATCGACTTATAGTAGCCAACAGGCAGCTTCAGCCAGAAGTTCCGATCAGCGCCACCACCTTCAAGAACCAGGACCTGAGCCGATTCATCTTCGGACAAACGGGCGGCCAGAGTGGCACCGGCCGTTCCCGATCCAATAATGATGTAATCAAAGCCAGCCACATAGCCCTCACGAAAAGTTCTATATATAAGACTAATCGAAACTCACTAGCATCGCAACAAAAAATTCTATATGTAGAACTTTAGGACTTATAGGAGTGATTTCAGATATGAAAGACACGCTTCGGCAAAGCCGATCCCCTCTTTATTTACAGATCGCCGAAATACTGCACCAAAATCTGGATCGCGGTGTTTGGAAAACAGGTGATCTACTGCCAACAATTACTGAGCTTTCCGCGGAATATTCGGTCGGGAAAATCACCATACGTCAGGCGGTAAAGATACTTGAGGAAGAGGGGTTGCTGGAATCGCGACGTGGGCGCGGAACAACTGTCTTGCCGCCACCTCCCGTGAGAGATCGATTGCATCTCGGCACACGTCTATCCACGTTGGTCGATCATTATCGTGGCGACCAACCTGCACTTGATCTCCTGGAAGACCGTGATGCCGAAATTCCAGGCAAGCCTTTGATTGGCGAGATATCGGACAATGGTTATCATCTTTTGCAGCGGACACATTCGCACGAAGGCGACACTTATTGCGTCATCTCGATTTACTTCGATAAAGAGGTGTTTAGCAGTCACGAAGTTGAATTCAGAACCCAACTTGCCTTGCCGGTGCTGGTTGATTCCGAAGATATCGATGTGGCTCGGGCGCGTCAGTCGATGACGATAGGCAAATGCGACTACAATCTGGCTGGGTTGCTCAGCCTCCAGGTTGGTGACCCCGTGGTCGAAGTGCGGCGCGTTATCTGCGACCGCGATGATCGCGTGATCTATCTTGCGGATGTCACATACCGAAGTGACTTTGTTTGTCTGGAAATGGATCTTTTGCCATGATCAATATTGCCCGTATTCAAGCTTGGGCGTTTCGTAGCCCAACGCCAAAACCCGTTGCGACGTCTTTTGGTGTTATGCACGACCGACCGGCTGTTCTGGTGCGGGTCGAAGATCATGATGGCGCTTTCGGTTGGGGCGAGATATGGACCAACTGGCCTGCAGCGGGGGCCGAACATCGCGTGCGTCTTCTTGAAATGGATGTGGCACATCTGGCTCTTTCCACGCAGGCGACCTCACCAACCGATTTTTTTCACAAGCTTGATTCTCAGACACGGATACGCGCTGTGCAATGTGGCGAGGTTGGCCCCTTTGCGCAGGTCGTCGCAGGGTTGGATATCGCGCTTTGGGACATGGTCGCGCGGCGTGCAGATCTGCCGTTGCGCCGCCTGATTCGTGCTGATGCGCCAGACCGCGTACCAGCCTATGCCAGTGGCATCCAGATTGCTGCCGCAAGCGACTTGATGCCGCGCGCGCGCGCAGATGGGCACCAGCGCTTCAAGTTGAAAGTGGGCTTCGACATGGAGGCCGACATCGCCGCCGTCCACCACATTCAGGCTGGATTGGCCGAGTACGAGTTGATCGCCTGCGATGCCAACCAGGCGTGGTCTTTGGAGCAAGCGCGGGAGTTTGTGACAGGCGTCGCAGATGTTCCGCTCCATTGGCTGGAGGAGCCGTTGCCCGTTTTCACTGACATATCGCAATGGCAGGCCCTCGCCGAGCACACCGCGATCCCGCTTGCGGGTGGAGAGAATATCATCGGAGAAGCGGATTTCGACCTGGCAATTAATGCAGGCCATCTGTCAGTCATTCAACCCGACGTGGCAAAATGGGGTGGTATTACCGGATGCCTGGCCGTGGCAAGGAACGCGCATGTGAATGGTCGCCGCTATTTCCCCCACTTTCTTGGCGCAGGGATCGGCATGTCCGCTTCGGCAGAATTGTTGGCTGGCGTTGGGGGGGACGGGCTTCTGGAAGTGGACGTAAATGACAACCCGCTACGAACGTGTTTCTTTGGTGACAAGGAGCCAGTGTCGGACGGCATGTGGGAATGTAGCGCCACAGCGGGTCTGGGCATTGACGGCATCCCGGAAAATCTGAAGCAATTCGAGACGCTTTATACCGAAATCAGCAACTAGTCGCTTTGTCAGTTGACCTGCCGTTGCGCAAATTAATCTGGAGACGGCAACACACCTGCACACAACGTATTGATATTATGTGGGAAAATGGTGCCGCAGGGGAGGATTGAACTCCCGACCTCGTCATTACCAATGACGCGCTCTACCACTGAGCTACTGCGGCGTTATTCATGCTGCGATATAGATGATCGCGCTCATCTGACATATCCTAGGCAATGGTGCAAGATGGTTTGGATTGAAAAGCGCAATTTGTAACGCTATCTGCAGATCATTGCGGGGAGAAACGACGGGGCGGGCGTGGCAAAAGATACATCAAAACAGGATAAGAAGCAGGAGCGTCTTTCTGCGATGCTGCGGGAAAACCTGCAAAAACGCAAAGCGCAGATGCGGGCGCGGCGCAATGCGGCTGAGCAGAAACGCGATGACATTCCCGAAGATATTTCGGAACAACGCGCCGAAAAGCTGCAAAAAGATGAATGATAGGCCGCTTTCCCGTACCTTGTGATGCTGCAGACCTTGATGCAGCCTCAAATCCCGTTAAAAAGAGCGCCAACACAACACATGAAAGTATCACATGGATAAGATCCGCATTCGTGGTGGCAACAAGCTGAATGGCACCATCCAGATTTCCGGTGCCAAAAACGCCGCACTGCCATTGATGATCGCCAGCCTGCTGAGCGACGAAACACTGCGCCTTTTGAACGTGCCCCGGCTTGCCGATGTTGCACTGCTGCAGCGCATTTTGGGCAATCACGGCGTTGATTGCACAATCAAGGGCAAGCGTCCCGGACAACCAAGCATGGCTGGACAGACGCTGGATTTGTGCGCCGAGGAAATTGTCGACACGACTTCCCCTTATGAACTGGTGTCAAAGATGCGCGCCAGTTTCTGGGTTATCGGCCCCCTGCTCGCCCGCATGCATGAAGCGCGCGTATCGCTGCCTGGCGGATGCGCTATTGGCACCCGTCCCGTAGATTTCTTTCTGGATGGTTTGCGCGCTCTGGGTGCAGAAATTGAACTGGATGGTGGCTATGTGGTTGCCAAGGCGCCCAACGGGCTTGTCGGCGGTACTGTTACCTTTCCAAAAGTCTCTGTTGGCGCGACGCATGTTGTGATGATGGCCGCAACACTGGCCAAGGGCACCACCCGCATTGAAAATGCAGCGCGTGAACCGGAAGTCACTGATCTGGCCGACTGCCTGATTGCAATGGGGGCCAACATCTCCGGTGCGGGCACTGAAACGATCACCATTGAAGGTGTTGAAAAGCTTCACGGCGCGACCCACACAGTGTTGCCGGACCGTATCGAGACCGGCACTTACGCCATGGCTGTGGCCATGACTGGCGGCGATGTCATGCTGGAAGGCGCGCGCCCGGACCTGCTGGAAGCGGCACTGGATGCCATCAAGGCTTCAGGAACTCAAATAGAGCCTACCAACTCCGGGGTCCGCGTGCACCGCAATGGTGGCCCTATCAAGGCGGTCAATGTCACCACGGAACCTTATCCTGGGTTCCCGACAGATCTTCAGGCCCAGTTTATGGCGCTGATGACACGCGCTGAAGGCAATTCAGACATTGTGGAGACGATTTTTGAAAACCGTTTCATGCATGTGCAGGAATTGGCACGACTGGGCGCACAAATCAGCCTTGATGGTCAAAAGGCCATGGTTGAGGGCGTCCCACAACTGACAGGTGCTCAGGTGATGGCAACAGATCTTCGCGCCTCTGTTTCGCTTGTCATAGGCGGTCTGGTTGCTGACGGGGAGACCTTCGTTAACCGTGTCTATCATCTGGATCGTGGATTTGAGCGGCTTGAAGAAAAGCTGCGCAATTGCGGTGCCGAAATTGAACGTATTTCAGTCTAACATTTGAGGGTTACACAATGTCCGCATTGAAAATTATGGCGATGGACGAAGAGGACCTGACGGTTCTTTCCGCTCATTGTCAGGACGCTGTGTTCAAAGCCGCAGATGTCACTTGGCTTGCTGCCGAGAAGCGGTTTCTGATCTCACTCAACCGCTTCGTGTGGGAGAAGGCGCAGAAGGCCGGCGGCCTTAAAGGCCTGCTGGGCCGCAAAAGCTATGAGCGGCACAAGGCCGTTTTGCATTTCGAGCAGGTTTCACAGGTTCAAACCAGGGGCCTCAGCCCGTCTGATCCCGATACTGTGTTCTCGCTTCTGTCGATTGAATTTTTTGGCAGTGAAGACGGTGTCTCCGGCCAACTTGAACTGATGTTAGCCGATGGACACTCCATTCGACTGGATGTTGATTGTATTGAGGTGCGGCTTGCCGATTTTGATGCAGCGTGGGAAACCACAAACAAGCCAAAGCATCCGCTTAGCTGATACTTTGCCAATAAATGCTGGCCTGAAGCTTGAGCCCCTGCCCTAAGGAATACTGCATTGGTGTACCGACTGTCCCAATCCGACTCGAATTTCTCATCTGAATTCCAGACCCTGCTGGCGACCAAGCGAGAAGTTTCCGAAGATGTGGACGCTACAGTACGAAACATCGTTCACGATGTGCGCGAACGTGGCGATGCAGCCGTCCTGGAATTGACAGCAAAATTTGACCGGTTGAGCCTCTCGGCTAACGAGTTGCGCGTTTCCGATGCCGAAATCATGCAGGCGGTGGAAACTGTTGCGCCCAAAACAATGGCGGCGCTGACCCTGGCTCATGACCGCATTAGCTCGCACCACGAGAAGCAGTTACCGGTTGATCAGCATTACACTGATGCGCTGGGCGTTGAGCTGGGCTCGCGCTGGTCTGCGGTCTCTGCAGTCGGGCTTTACGTGCCCGGCGGCACAGCCAATTATCCAAGCTCTGTGTTGATGAATGCTGTGCCTGCACGCGTTGCTGGTGTGGCGCGAATTGCCATGGTCGTACCAACGCCCGATGGCGCGCTCAACCCGCTTGTACTCGTGGCAGCACATCTGGCCGGTGTCAGCGAGATTTATCGTATTGGCGGAGCGCAGGCCATTGCAGCGCTGGCGTATGGAACCGAAACCATTGCACCGGTTGCAAAAATTGTTGGGCCAGGTAACGCCTATGTAGCGGCCGCCAAGCGGCAGGTCTTTGGCACGGTGGGCATTGATATGATTGCCGGACCGTCCGAGGTTCTGGTCGTGGCCGATGAAACCGCCAATGCGGATTGGGTTGCCGCTGACCTGTTGGCGCAGGCTGAACATGATGCCTCGGCGCAATCCATTCTCATCACCGACAGTGCCACCTTGGCAGATGCTGTGGAACATGCTGTCGAAACACAATTGAAAACGCTGCCACGTGAAGGGATTGCCAGTGCAAGTTGGCGCGATTTTGGCGCGGTCATTCAGGTTTCTGATGTGATGCAGGCGGCTCCGCTGATTGACGCGATTGCGGCTGAGCACCTCGAATTATGTGTGGCTGATCCCGACGCGCTTCTGGACCAGATCAGCCATGCAGGTGCTGTGTTTCTGGGTCACCATACACCGGAAGCGATTGGCGATTATGTTGGCGGTTCGAACCATGTTCTGCCGACAGCCCGATCTGCCCGGTTCTCATCTGGACTGTCGGTTCTGGATTACATGAAACGCACATCGATTCTGCGCTGTAACCCTGATAATCTTAGGGTTCTGGGGCCGGCTGCAATTGAGCTGGCAGATGTTGAAGGCCTTGACGCTCATGGGCGATCTGTGGCCATACGGCTCAATCTGTAGCGCAAGGGGCGCATGGTATGTCTGACAACGGCACACAGGGCGACACGACGGAACGGTTGTGCGCAGTTGTGCTGGACGAAAGCACCTTTGGTCGATCATCTAACGAAATCGAGCATGAACGCGCGATTGCAATATACGATCTGGTCGAAGAGAATACTTTTCAGCCACTTGCGCCTTCAACACCAGATGTGACCGAGTTCCATGGTCCATACCGTCTCAACTTGTCGCTTCAGGAAGCCCGATTGGTGTTTGAGGTGCTGTTTGAAGATGGCGGGCAACTGGCGACGCATATCCTGTCACTGACGCCATTTCGTAAGATCGTCAAAGATTACTACATGATATGCGACAGCTATTATGCTGCCATTAAAACCGCAACGCCAAGCCAGATCGAGGCCATCGATATGGGCCGGCGTGGCCTGCACAATGAAGGATCACAACTGCTGTTGGATCGGCTGTCTGGAAAGATTGCCATGGATTTTAACACCGCCAGGCGTCTGTTTACGCTGGTCTGTGTTCTGTACTGGAAAGGCTAGAGTGCGTTGATTGACAGCGCGCCAACCGGTGTTCCCTTTCCAAACCGCGCCCCCGCTGCCGAGCGGCCAAGCGCCTTGCTGTTCGCATGTCGGATGAATGTCATCCGCTCTCCCATGGCCGCAGCCATCACCCGTCATCTCTTCCCCAATCAGATATATACGCGCTCAGCTGGAGTCCGACCGGGCGCTCTTGATCCATTTGTCCAGATTGTCATGGAAGAAATCGGCATTGATATCAGCACGCATGTTCCCCATTCCTTCGAAGAGCTTGAGGACACCAATTTTGATCTGGTGGTGACCCTGGCACCGGAAGCACATCACAAGGCTCTGGAACTGACGCGCACCAATGCGATGGACGTTGAATATTGGCCAACGATGGACCCCTCTTTGGCCACCGGGTCTCGGTCACAAATTCTCCACGCCTATCGCAGCTTGCGTGATGAGTTGACCATGCGCATCAAGAAGCGCTTCGTCTGGCAGCCACGCGGCAACGACTGATCAGAGTTTGCCAATCAGGGTTGAACTGGCGTGGCCACGGGCAAGTCCATGTTTCTGTCCCGCATCACGGCGCGCAGACGGTCCGGATAATCGGAAATGATTCCATCAACGCCCGCATCCATCAGTTTTCCCATCGCATCAGAATCATTGACGGTCCAGGGTATGACTTTGAGACCAAGCGCCTGTGCCTGCTGTATGCGCTCATTTGTCACGTCTCCGGAAAAAGGTGACCAAACAGCGCCGCCAGCGGCCTTCACCATGGCCGGAACGTTACCATCATATTGCTCCAGGCTAAATCCGGCTGACCAAGGGGAAGCTTTGCCTCCGTCAGACTTTACATTGTCGAGCCAGTCCTGTTGTGCGGTCAAATAAACGGTTTTGATTGCGGGCGCTTTTGTCTGAACCAGTTGCAATGTACGCCAGTCGAAGGATTGGATAGTGACCCGATCTTCAAAGCTTTGTTCCGTGATGACGGCCAGCAAAGCGTCAACAAATGCCTCGGGGCCAACCGTGTTTTCCGGCTTGCCAGGATTGATCTTGGTTTCAATATTCAGCCGGACCATTTCATTGCCCGACCTGGTGACCAGATCAAACACCTGACGCAGTGTCGGGATCTGTGTTCCGTCGACCACTTGCTGGTCTGGAAAGCGGGAAGCTGCACGCGAACCGGGTTTTATCTGCCCGACATCATAGGCCTGAAGTGCCTCTAGAGTCAGGTCCTTGATCAACAGATCAGGCTCAACCCAAGCTCCGTCAACGGTCCGTGTCAAATTGGGGTTGAGAGCGGGATCATGGGAGACCACAACGTGCCCATCTGCTGTTACGCCGACGTCCAGTTCCAGAGTAGAGACGCCAATGGACAATGCCCCTGCAAAGGCCGGTAGTGTGTTTTCCGGCATCAGTCCGCGCGCGCCACGATGGCCCTGAAGATCGAAAGCCATTGCACCGGTACACGAGACGCAAACAGCAAGGCAGAGCGTTGTAAATCGGAGAATCATATCAATTGAGTCCTTTGAAACACGGATCATGTGCACATAGGGCACATTGTGGCACCAGGCAAAAACAAATTCGAAATTGCGATCTGTGCACAAATAACTGAGACGTTTTTCATTAGCCGCCTTAATTGAGTTTGCAAATTGTGGGGGAACCGGAATAAGCTTGCT
Source organism: Alphaproteobacteria bacterium (assembly GCA_024743215.1). Lineage (GTDB taxonomy): Bacteria > Pseudomonadota > Alphaproteobacteria > Rhizobiales. The sequence continues at coordinate 51,877 of JANSWZ010000010.1, read as the reverse complement.
TCAGCAGGCAAATTCAATAGCAAGTCTGTACGAGGGGTATCATGTCCGTGTCACGCAAGTGTCACGGAACAATGATCTGAAGGGCGAGCGCACTTCATGACCCAAACAGGGAGAATATTATGAACTTAAAATCTATTTTGATCGCCGGTGTATTCGGTGCATCGTCGTTGATGACCACAGCAGCATGGTCCGCTACTGATATCCAGTGGTGGCACGCCATGGGCGGACGCCTTGGCGAAGTCGTGAACGAGATTGCCGAGAACTACAATGCCAGTCAGGATCAGTACAATCTCATTCCTACCTATAAGGGTGGCTATGAAGATACAATGACTGCTGGCATTGCGGCGTTCCGGGCCAAGCAACAGCCTAACATCATCCAGATTTTTGATGCTGGTGCGGCGACAATCATCAATGCCAAAGGCGCAACCATTCCGGTTGCAGAATTGATGACGAAACACGGCTCAGGCTTCAACATCGAAGACTACATTTCAGGTGTTCGCTACTTCTTCGCCGATTCTGACGGTCAGATGATTGGCATGCCTTTCAATTCATCCACACCGCTGTTGTATTACAACAAGGATGCATTTGCGGAAGCCGGCATCGAAAATCCTCCCGCAACATGGGAAGACCTTGAAGCAATGGCACCGAAGCTGAAAGAAGCCGGTTACATTGCACTGGCGCAGAGCCACAGCCCATGGATCATGGCCGAAAACTTCCACAGCCGTCACAACATTCAAATGGCGACAGGAAATAATGGCTACGACACAACAGACGTGAAACTGCTCTACAACAATGACCAGATGAAAATGCACTGGTCAAAAATGAAAGAGTGGCTGGATGCTGGCTATTACGGTTTCTATGGCCGTGCCTGGGGTGACAATCAGGATGCTTTTGTACAGAAGAAAGTAGCCATGTGGCTCGGTTCTTCCGGCTCCTTTGGCGGTCTGACAAAGTCTGCTGACTTTAATTTCGGTGCATCCTTCCTGCCTTACTGGAAAAGCATTGTTGATGAGCCAACGGGCACATTCATTGGTGGTGCAGCGCTGTTCGCTATGGCTGGCAAGACCGACGAAGAATACAAAGGTGTTGCAGACTTCTTTGCCTATCTGACCAAACCTGAAAGTCAGGTTTTCTGGCACAAGGAAACCGGCTATGTGCCGATTACCACTGCTGCCTATGATATGGCCAAAGCTGAAGGCTACTATGATTCAACACCGGATGCTGAAATCGGCATTTTGCAATTGAGTCAACCTGGCGGTGAATGGACCAAAGGCTATCGTCTTGGTTATTACGTTCAAATCCGTGAAGTGATGTACAAGAATTTCGAAAACATCTTCTCCGGCAACGCGACAATTGATGAGGCTTTCGCGGCTATGGAAGAAGAATCGAACGAACTTCTTGAGCGTTTCAACGCGACTTACAATTAAGCGATCCGGTTATAGAACCGATTTGGTGGCGGGTTCTGCCTGCCACCAAACTGCTTAAAACTATTTTCCTCGGGGGAGCCGTCAATGAAGCGCGTTCAGTTTGAACACAGTTCCATTCCATATCTGTTCATCGCGCCGCAGATTATTATCATTGCCGTGTTTTTCTTGTGGCCGGCGGCACAGGCCATGTATCAGTCATTTCTTCTGGAAGATGCTTTTGGGCTGTCCTCACAGTTTGTCTGGTTCAAAAACTACTCGGACACGATCCTGAGCGGATCCTGGTTGCAGGCCGCATGGTTCACGATGATTTTTTCCGTTCTGGTGACGTTTCTGTCGCTCGCAATTGCGCTTCTCTTGGCTGTCAAAGCCAACGAAGTCCTGCGCGGCGCACGCACTTACAAGACGACGCTGATGTGGGCCTATGCCATCGCGCCGCCTGTGGCCGGACTGATGGGCAATCTGATGTTCCACCCGATCATTGGTGATCTCTACAAATTCTTCAACGCGATCGGCTGGGATTTTGACCACAAGCTTGATGCGTTTGACGCCAGTTTCGTTGTTATTCTGATTTCCGTCTGGAAACAGGTCAGCGTCAATTTCATCTTCTTCCTATCCGGCCTGCAGGGCATTCCAACTTCGGTCATGGAAGCGGCGACTATGGATTGCCGCAGTCCGACGCGTCGTTTCTGGACGATAACCTTCCCGTTGCTGGCACCCACGACCTTCTTCCTGATGGTGATCAACATCACCTACGCCTTTTTCGAGACATTCGGCATTATCGATACGACCACTCAGGGTGCACCGGGGGGTGCCACCAATACTCTGGTGTTCAAGGTGTTCCAGGATGGTTTCCGTGGTGCCGACCTTGGCGGGTCTTCTGCTCAATCTGTTGTTCTGATGATCATTGTACTGGCGCTGACTGTTATTCAGTTCCGTTTCATCGAACGCAAAGTGCACTACTAGGGGGACGCGACTATGAACTCGACCAATTGGCGTCTGATTTCCACCCACGCAATCCTGATTGTTGGCGTGATCTTTATGAGCCTGCCTGTCTGGGTGGCTTTCGCCACATCCACTCATGCGCCGGAAACAATTCTGCGCGACGGGCTGAAATTCTGGCCGGGCGGACACTTTTTTGAAACTTACAGCGAAGTTCTGTTTGTTGAAGGCGGTGTGATGAAATCTGTCCTGGGGACGACCATGCTGAAAAACAGCATGATCCTGGGCATTGGATTTGCGGTTGGTAAAGTTATCATTTCCATGCTGGCGGCCTATGCGATCGTGTATTTCCGTTTTCGCTTGGCTCTGCCGCTGTTCTGGGTGATTTTCATGACCCTGCTGCTGCCGCTGGAAGTGCGTATCATCCCTTCTTACGAAGTGGTCTCTCAATTGGGGCTGCTGGATACGCATACCGGACTCATTGTTCCTTTGATTGCTTCGGCAACAGGAACCTTCTTTTTCCGTCAGTTTTTCAAATCGGTACCGGAGGAATTGCTTGAGGCTGCGCGGCTTGATGGCGCAACACCATGGCGGTTCTTCATCGACATTCTGGTGCCGCTGTCAAAAACCATGATTGCTGCCATCCTCATCATCATGTTCGTGGTGGGGTGGAACCAGTATCTGTGGCCATTGATCATGACCACAAAGGAAGAAAACTACACTCTGGTTATCGGCATCAAGCAGATTTACCAGATCCTGTCTGAGGGCGGTGAGTTGCCGCAATATCAAAAGGCATTTGCACTGACCATTCTGGCGACATTGCCGCCAGTGCTGGTTGTGCTTGTGTTTCAAAACTGGTTCGTTAAGGGCCTTGTAGAGAGTGAAAAATAATGGCTGGCGTTGAACTTTCTGGGGTCAAAAAAGTCTACCCCAACGGAGCGGAAGCCGTGCGCGGCGTTGACATGAAAATCGATGATGGCGAATTTATCGTCTTTGTCGGGCCGTCTGGCTGTGGCAAATCCACCCTGTTGCGCATGGTTGCAGGTCTGGAATCCATCACCGGTGGTGACATCAACATCGATGACCGTGTCATCAATGATGTGTCGCCATCGGAACGGGATGTGGCAATGGTGTTCCAGAATTATGCGCTCTACCCGCATATGACCGTTCGCGGGAACATGTCCTACGGCCTGAAAAACCGAGGCCTTCCAAAAGAAGAAATCAACAAGAAAGTCACAGAAACCGCTACGATGCTGCGCATTGTAGACTTTCTGGACCGCCAACCAAACCAGTTGTCGGGCGGTCAGCGGCAACGTGTTGCCATGGGCCGTGCCATCGTGCGCGAGCCAAAGGTCTTTCTGTTTGATGAGCCATTGTCAAACCTCGACGCCAAGTTGCGGGTGCAAATGCGCATCGAGATCAAGCGTTTGCAACGTCGTATGGGCGTCACCAGCATCTATGTGACCCATGACCAGACCGAAGCCATGACTTTGGCCGATCGTCTGGCTGTCATCAATGATGGGCGCATCGAGCAGATGGGAGCTCCCATTGAGCTCTACAACAACCCGGCAACCCTGTTTGTGGCCTCTTTCATCGGATCACCTCAGATCAATCTGATCCCAGCGCGTTTTGAGGGCGGCAAGTTGGTCAGCGGCTCAATTCAACTCGACGGATTTGAAAACCTGCCGGAAAACAAAGACCTTGTTCTGGGCGTCCGGCCCGATGCGCTGAGTCAAAACAGTGATTCACGGTTTGAAATGCGGGTCGATCTGGTTGAGCAGCACGGCGCCGACAATCTCATCTATGGCGTTCTGAAAGGGGCTGCTGCAACCGAGGGCGACGAAACCGAGATTTGCCTCAAGGTGGATCAGCAAATCCTTCCTGATATCGACAGCAATCTGGGACTTAGCTTTGACACATCCCGCACGATGGTTTTCGAAAAAGATACCGGCGCACGAATTGTCTAAGGGGACGCTTGGCCGTAATAGAGAAGGTTGATGCAAATCACCCTTCTCAATTGACGGCAATCAAGTGACGCTCAGAGACGTCTTCAACCATCTGATACTTTGTCTGGGTGTGATATTCCTCGTCGCGCCCATTGCGTTGATCTTTTTCTCGTCTACCCACAGCACAGCAACGCTGCAAACCGACAGCCTGCAGCTTAGCTGGGGCGGGCAATTTGAACGCAATTATACCAGCCTTCTGGGATTTGAGGCAGGATTCTCCGACGAAGTCACGCCGCTTGCCATGCTGAAAAATTCGATGATTGTGGGCCTTGGCGTTGCCATTCTGACCACTGTTTTTTCGATACTTACAGCCTATGCCATTGTGTTCTTCCGGTTTCCATGGGCGGGCTTTGTTTTCTGGGTCGTGCTGACAACCTTGCTATTCCCCCTTGAAGCCCGATTCATCAACACTTTTGAAGTGACTTCCAGCCTCGGACTGGTCAACACCCATGTCGGCCTCATTCTGCCGGTTCTGGCGGCTGCATTGGGCACGTTTTTCTATCGTCAGTTTTTCCTGACCCTGCCGGAAGAGCTTATGGAAGCCGCCCAACTGGATGGCGCGGGTCCGGTTAAGTTTCTGCGCGACATCCTCATTCCCCTGTCATGGCCGCGCACTGGGGCGATCTTCGTTATCGCCTTCATGATCGGTTGGAACCAGTTTTTGTGGCCACTGATGATCAGCACAGATGACAGTCTTTACACGCTGGTGCGCGGCATAAGACTGATTGGGCAGGAATCCGGTCCGGGCATGGCCCTTGTGGTTCTGACGATTACCCCGCCGTTTTTCCTGCTGCTGATTTTTCAGCGCTGGTTCTTCAATTCACTGGCGATGACAGAGAAATAAAGCTGATGAACAAGCTGCGCGGTTTCTATCGGCTCTGTTTGGTAATGCTGGAAAAAGCGACAGCGGTAACGATGATCGCGCCGACCAGAATTTCCCTGATGTAACTGTCTACGCTCATCTGGGTCAGGCCATTATCCAGAATTCCCAATATCAAAACACCAATGAGAGAATACAGAACCCTTGGCTCACCCTCCTCGCTCATGGTCATGCCCAGAAACACGGCGGCGATGGCGTCCAGCATCAGGCCGCTGCCCTGGGTCGGATTGGCAGAGGCAACACGGCTTGCATACATCAGACCGGCAATGGCAGCGCCAAACCCGGTCATGGCGAATGCGCAAAGCCGCAGAGTGCGTACTTTCAAACCAGCCAGACGTGCCGCTTCCTGATTGCCGCCAATGGCGTACAGACGTCGCCCGAAAATGGTCTGCTCCAAAATGAACCAGACCACCACCAGCACCAACAAGGCCACCAGGCTGAGATAAGGCAGTTTCAGGCCGATCAGGCCGATCTGATCCAGTTCAAGACCGCTGCGCGCAAAGCCTGAAAACTCAGTCGGAATGTCCCGACCAAAAATGGTTTTGCCGCCGCTGGTGAAGAATGCCATACCGCTGAACATGGTCAGCGTGCCAAGGGTCGCCACAAAGGGCAGAATGCCAAAGAAGGACACAAGGATACCATTGAAAACACCGCCCAGCACACCGACCAGAAGCGCGGCTGCGATTCCGACCGAGATTGGATAACCCATTGAAAACAGAAGCGCCGCCACGATTCCGGCCAGACTGGCCATCGAGCCAACGGACAGATCAAAATCCCCCATGACCATGACAAGGGTCATGGAACAGGCAACAACGGCCAGCATGCTGACCTGCTGCGTGATGTTAAGGAGGTTTCTTGCCGTCAGAAATGTGTCCGGCAGTTGCACGGAGAAAAACACCAAAATGGTGACGAACCCGATCAGGGTGCCGTAGAGCTTGAGAGTTCGGATCATAGGAAGATACTCATGCCGCTTCAGAATGATAGAATTGTGCCAGAAGCTTTGCGGGTGTCAGAGCATCGGCAGGTATGGGCGCACTTTGTACCCCATCGCGCATGATGATGATGCGGTCACACATGCCCAACAGTTCCGGCAGGTCTGATGAGGTTAAAAGAATGCTGCAACCATCACTGCTGGCCTGACGCATCAGGGAATAAATATCAAATTTTGCGCCGACATCCACACCACGTGTCGGCTCGTCAAGCAGCAGCAGCTTTGGCGCTGCAGCCAGCGCGCGTGCAAACACCACCTTCTGTTGATTGCCACCGGATAATTCATAGACACTTTGTCTGGGAGAATCCGCCTTCAGCCGAACGGCGTTGCTGAACTGTTTTGCGGTGGCCTCTTCTGCTTTTGAGTGCGTTATGCCTGCGCTTCGGGACAGAGATGCCAGATGCGGCAGCACAATATTGTCCTGCGCACTGCGGCGTAGCATCAGTCCTTCGCTGCGCCGTTCTCTGGGAACATAGGCGATGTGCCGTTGCCATGCCTCCGAAGGCGATTTGGGCGCAGGTTGCCCCGCCACGAGTGCTTCACCTTCGAGCAAGGAAGATACGCCCATAAACATCTGCAACACATCGCTTTGCCCCGCATTGGTGAGGCCGCATATGCCAATGATTTCGCCTTCATGCAGTTCAAAATCAATGTTCCGAATTTCGGCGGTTGCGGCCCCTTTGGCTGTGCAGACTATCGTCTTGCCAATGGGTGTTTTGCGTTTTGGATGGACCTCCTCCAGATCACGGCCCGTCATCGCAAAGATGATCTGTTGTCTGTTGGTGTCGGCAATTGGTGATGACAGAACGGTTTTGCCATCTCGAAGCACTGTAACGTCATCACAAATCCGCATAACCTCATTCATCCGATGAGAGACATAGAGCACCGCAACGCCTGCTGCTTTGAGTTGCTCGATCACCCGGAACAGTTTTTCCGCTTCATCCTCGGACAGAGCTGCTGTCGGTTCGTCCAACACATAGAGCTGCGCCTCCTCGCCATCCAGTGAGACAAGTGAGCCTGCGATTTTCACAAGCATCCGGTCTCCGGTGGACAGGCGTGCGGCTTGAAGCGTCACATCAATATGGTCTACGCCCAGACGCAACAGGGCATTTTCAGCCTGCTGCTCAAGCCGTTTCCAATCAATGGCAATGCCGAACCGTTTTGGATAGGCCCAACCCAGTAAGATGTTTTCGGCAACCGACAGATGCGGAACAATGTTGAGTTCCTGATGAATAAAGCGGAAGCCCGCATTGCGCGCATCCTCCGCATTGGTCAGCGTCAGGGCTTGCCCATCCTGCGTGACATCCATTGTATCGGCACGCTGTACGCCCGCCAGTATTTTGATCAATGTGCTTTTTCCGGCACCATTTTCACCCATTAAGGCGTGAACCCGGCCTGGTGCCAAATCCAATTGCGCGGAAGAGAGGGCCATGGCTCCTGAAAATGACTTCGAAGCATTTCGGATTGAAAGCATCTGCATCATCAATTCAAGAAGCCATGGACCGTTTTGTGTTTATGAGAGCGAATTATTCGCCAACATTAGCCGTGGTGATTAACACGGTGGGAACGTAAACCACGTCTTCCTTGATCTCTTCGCCCTTGATAGCGCGCGATACAACACCAGCAGTGGCCTTGCCGATACCGACGAAATCCTGTGCAACGGAGGCTTCGAAATTGCCGCCTGCGGCGATGGCATCACGGGCTTGCGGATTGGCATCAATCCCGACGATGACAATACCTTCACCTTCACGGCCAGCCGCTTCAATTGCCTGCAATGCGCCAAGACCTGGCTGATCCCAGGCAGCCCAAACAGCGGAAATGCTGCCAGGTTCCGGATTGGCAGCCAGAATGGCTTCCATTTTTGCACGACTGTCGGCAATGCCACCATCCTGTACATCAGGGGTGATGCGGTCGATCACTTCAATATCCGGGAAGTTGCCAAACACGGCATCAGCAATCACGCCCCGAATCTGAACCGGTGGGAATGGGTCAAAGACAAACATCACCACCCTGCCCTTGCCGGCAATGCGATTGGCCACATACACCGAGGTTTCTGCTGCCATGGCATAGCCATTGGATGTGACATTTGCCTGCAGAAGCGGGCTTGCGCCGCTGTCCATGCCGATGACCGGTATACCGGCTTCCTTGGCCACTTCCAGCCCGGCTGCAATCTGTTCTGGATCGACATTGATGACGATGGCGTCCACATTCTGGGTCACCGCATCTTCAATGCGACTGATAACAGCAGCAACATCGCCAGCGGTATCAACAATATTGGCATTCCAGCCCATGCCTTCGGCTTCGGCCTTGAAGCCCTCGACAAACATCTGGGTGCCTGGCTGCGCCAGATAAGGTGTTACCACCGTTACATTCTGCGCCAAGGCAGGCGCGAAGCTCATGGCCGTTGCGACAAGGGCGCCGGCAACAGATTTCAAATTCAACATATTATCTCCCGATTTATTCATGATGACTGTTTGGGACCGGCCCACAAATCATCCGTTCTACTGATGATTCCATGAAGCCAGAATTTTACTTAAATGGGTAGGGCTATTTCTCCGTCAGCGACAAATTGGCCACATCGAGAAACCTGCTGTTCAACATCTCATTAGCTGCAATGGCTTCGACATAGATATCGAAAAGTGCATCATAGCGTTTGTTTAATGCCATATCAGGCTGATAGGTTTTGTCGAAACGCACAATCTGTTCAAATGCCGAGGCCACAGAATTGTGCAACCCGATAGCGGTAGAGGCCAGTCCGGCAGCCCCCAGAAGCCCCGTGTCCCTGACGGCCACCCTTTGCAACTCGCGGCCCAGAACATTGGCCCTGATCTGGTTCCAGATGTCGGATTGAAAGCCACCACCGCCGCAATTGATGCAGCCGCTCGACACACCGGCAGACTGTTCAACGGCCTGTAGCGCCATACGCACGGAAAAGGCCACACCTTCGTAGATTGATCTGGCCATATCAGCTTTGTTGGTCGTCTGGTCGAGCCCGAGAAAAACACCTCTGGTATGCGCCTTCCAGATCGGTGCACGTTCGCCCTGCAAATGCGGAATGAAAATCGGCGCGGGTCTGGAAAAATCCGAGGCTGCGGCCGCCGCAGCCATTTCGGTCGGGCTTTGATCTGTCAGTTCGCCATACCACAATTTGGCAGCACCACCCGATTGCGTGGGACCGGCATGGATGAGAATACCTTCACATTCAGGCACAACGATCACCCCTTCTGTTGGGGTCAGGGTTGGTGAAGAAATGCCCAGGATTTCACTTGTGCCGCTTAAGTAGGCGGTGGTTCCAGGAGCCGTTGCCCCACACCCAACCAGACCGGTCCAGCCATCCATGGTTCCATTTGCAACCGGTATACCGGCGGCAGGGCCAGCCCGGACCTGGCCGACAACAGACAACACATCACGCACCGGGACCACGCGATCAGCAGCACCGGGAACAAGATCAAGAACTTCCGGAATCAGTTTCAGATTCTGGTCAACCAGGCCGATATTGGACAGACCGTCTGTCGCCAATTCACCTGTAAGTTTGAGGATGCAATAGTCTTTCGGAAGCATGACCCAAGCCGTTTTATCCCAAATGTCCGGTCTGTGCCGGGCCATCCACAGCATGCGCGACAGAACATGACTTGCGTCAATTGGCATTGGTGCGCCCCACCACGCGATGCGCTGTTCCTGAGACACGGCGGCGTCCAGTTCTTTCGCCTCTGCAACGGCTCTTCCATCCTGCCACAGAATAGCAGGCGCCAAAGGATTGCCATCCTTGTCAACAAAGAGATGGGTGCTGACTTGCGAGCACATGCCAATGGCGGCGACATTGCTCAATTGGCTTGAGAATTTGTCAAAGGCAGTTTCAACCGGCCTCAGCCAATGTTCAGCGTCTTGCTCAACAATTCCGGCTTCTCCGCGCTGCGTGGGGTATGACTGGCTGATATGATCAAGAACGGCGCCCGCCTGATCCAACAGGCCAACCTTCACAGCTGTCGTTCCGACGTCAATTCCAATGATTAGTTCACCTGCCACGTGTCTGCCTTCACATCTTGATTGTTCAGCGGCGACACTACATCAGCAAGGCTGGTCCAGACCAGCATTGTGACAGGTGTTGAAGCGTTTCTTTTTTACGCTCTAGTAGTCTTTCTCGAAAAAGATGCCGATGCCGGTATTGCCATCCGAAGAAACTGAACCCTTGGCAGTCAGATCATCTGTGATATCCAGATTGATGGTGGCTTCTGTTTCCTGTCCGGCTTCTACGCCCAGATAGACATTTTCATTGATATATTTACCGGCACGCACGGCGGTGTTTCCATTGCCGTCGCTCACAATATCAATATCATCCAGACCAAGGCCATCGCGCAAACCACCAACCAGCCCGGGGCTGTTGCCACCTGTGAGTTCCAGCGCGATAGAGGCCAGACGGGCGATCTGTATCGGTGACAATTCTCCAACGCCACGGCCAAAGATGATCTCTGACAAGACTTCATCCTGTGGCAAAGACGGAGACGATGTGAAGGTGACTTCAATATCATCCAGACGGCCTTCAATGCGAATGAAGGCGTCCACATCTTGAGTTTCAACAAGCGCCAGGAAATTGATCCGCGGGTTAAGATCACCCTGCATGAGGATTGTGCCTTCATCCAGATCAATGCGCCGACCAACGACGGATAATCTGCCCCGGATCAGGTCAAACTGACCGACAGGCACGATATCAAAGGTTGGTCCGGTCAGGCGGATGCGGCCACCCAATTCTGCGTCCAGTCCACGACCACGCACGAAAATGCGGTTGGGCGCATTGACAGTTACATCAAGGGTCAGAACGAAGGGGCGTGCTGACGGCTTTGGTGTGGGTGTTGCACGCTCAATTCTGGCAAGAGTCTGGCGCACTATGCCAGGCGGCATGACGTGGCGCACATCCAGCAATTCCGAGCTTGACGCAAAGCTTTCCGGCACCGTGATTTCCGTCTCATCCAAATTGATCTCGCCCGTCAAAAACGGATTGCTGGTCAAATCACCGGTCAGCGACAATGTGCCATTCAGGATCGTGGAGAAAGTCTGTGCATCGGTATAGCGCGCCTGGTTGAGACGAATTGTCAGATTGCTGGTGGATTGACCGAATATGCCCACCGAACCGGATGCCGACACCGTACCACCCGTGGCCAGCGCAGCGCTGAAATTGTCGATAATGGCCTGACTGCCACTTAACGAAGCGGAGAGATTGATATTGTTCAGCCGCGCATTGGCCAACGGGTCAGAAAACGTGCCATTGGCAACCGACAGCCGACCACCAATCCGTGGGTCTTGGAAGGATCCTCGCAGTTGCATGTCCAGCGTAGCAGTCCCGGTTGCCCTTGAACCACGCTCACGAAGCACCGGATCAATCAGGGACAGCGGCGCATTGCCTGCAACGTCGATCGCCAGACTTGATGTGGCCAGAGAAACCTCGCCATTTGCGGTTAGGTTCATGCCCTGATCATTATTCGCTGCAGCGCGGTTCAGCGCCAGAACCTTGTTCTGGAAAGTGCCAGATGCGTTGAGTTGCAGCGGCGAGATTCCGGCATCGGCCAAAGGCCGTGCGGACAGGCCTGAGCCATCCACTGTAAAGCTGGCATTTGGATTGTCCGGGTTTCCTGTAATCAACACCTGCCCGTTCACGCGTCCCTGCAAAGCAAGGTCGGGAACAACTGCATTGGCGATGTTCAAAGGCAGAGCATTGATCGCAACGCGAATATCCATTTGGCTGCCAGAACTGCCATCTATCTGGATGCTGCCATCGCCGACCTGCAAGGTGGCATTGGAAATTTCAACTGTCCCATCCCGCAATTGAAGCTCTGCTGGCGCAGTCAACCGGGCATTGGAAATGTCAGAAGTCAGATCGAATTTGTTGACAGTGATTCTGGACAGAGTCTCACCGCGGGACATCTGCCCGGCAGTGGAAAACGACGTGTTGTTGTCGGCCAGAGCCGCATCAAGATTAAAGCTGGTCACATCACCGGACGTTGAAACGGTGCCGTCAACGTTTGTGACATCAAAGCCACCCACGACCACCGAACGTGCTGAAATTGCGCCATCAATCGCAGGAAGTCGGAACAGTTCCGAGATTTTTGCCGTTATGTCGGCGCTTCCGATGCGGATATCATTGAACAGAACATTGCGCGCTGTCATATCGATATCTGCTGCCTGGGTTTCGCTTGCCTGACTTTCATTTATCACGGGCTGCAAGCGGATGGTGCCGTTGACAGCGCCGGATGCCTGGACCAGACCCAGTGCTGCAACCGGGCCAATGTCAGGGCTTTGAATAGAAAGACCGGCATCTATCAAGCCGCTGGCGTTCATGGCCAGATCGCCTTCTATATCGGTTGCGCCAATGTTAAGGAGAAGCCCGGTCACGCTGCGCGTGTCTTCGCTGGCGGCAACACGCCCAGCCAGCGTCAGGCGTTGACGGTCGATGAAGCCGTCGCCGGACAGGTCACCTGTCAGGGTTTCGCCATCGGTGTTGCCATCAAATACGAGTGCGATATCGCGCACCGGCCTGCCGGACAGCATGCCCTCTTCAAGTCCAAGCTTTGCCATCAGATCAAACGGGGATTGCTCGCCGTTCAGACTCAGGTCCAGAATGAGAGGCCCCGAGCCATTCGGGCTGATGCTTGCAATGTTCCGGATCAAGGCCTTGCCGGTGAGATCTGCCACATCGGTGGCAAAGCGGCCATTCAGATTCAGTTCCGCCTGATCGTTGGAGACTTCAAAATTGCGAAAGCTTAGTCCCTCGGTGGTGCGTGCCACACCGCCGAACAGGCTTGTTGTGCCGCGCAACAGATTATCCACAGGCTCAATATCCACCTGCATGGAGCGGCCAGCGCCTTCCAGCGTCAGATCGAAACTACCGCCAATCAAGCCGATTGTGCCCTGTGCCATAAGGGCCGTGGCTCCGCCGAGCTTGCGTGCCGCAAGGAATGAAAACGCGTTGAGGTCAGCCGTTTCCAGTTCGATGTTTCCATCGAATGTGCCGCGTGACAAAATACCATTGGCCTTCACGCTCAGCGTTTCACCGGTTACGGAAAAATCATCGATTTTCATGCCAATTGCGGGAGACCATTCACCGCTGCCACGGGTGCTTATCTGCGTGCCGATGGCCTGTGCCAGAGCTGGCTTTGTAGCCTCAATACCTGCCAACACGCCTTCAAATTGATGAGTCACCAGACGCCGGGTCAGATCGTTGGCATTTTGCACCACGCCAAAGGCCTGCAAACTCACTTCATCGAGATTGAAATCTGCGCTTTGCAAATCGCTCATGCGCAAATCGGACCGCCAATCCTGGCTGTTGTTGACGTCGTAAGCGATCATCAGCGATGCACCGGCGATTGTACTTATTGTTGCGCCAAAGGGCAGTTCCAGTCGTGCATCGCCAGTTGGGGCCAGAGACAAATCCATATTGAGGCGGCTCAAGAAACCGTCGGCCAAGGTCGCGGCATTGGCAGCCAGTTGGACACTGCCGCTGTCGATCTCAAACTGGTTGATGACAACGTTGCCTTCCGGCACAAACAAAGCATCGAAAGTCAGATTGCTGCGCGCCCCGAAAAATGGCCGCGTCGTATCCGGCAAGATATCTGACAATGGTCCCTGCAGGGTGGCGACCGTCTGCAGACCAGCCACAGTGTCATCAAATGTCAGTTCGCCCTGCAAAATCGGCTGCGCGGCCACATTGAAGTCCAGTGAAACAACCAGATCTTCCAGTGGCGCGTCGCCAGTAATTTTCAGCCCAACAGGTGGTTTGTTTTCAAGGCGCAACAATGTTGCGATGATGCCGTTCTGTGGCTCCTGCAAGTCCACATCAAGGGCAAGGGTCCTGTCACCAGAGCGGTAGTCAGCGGCAATCAGGAAACTGCCGCCGGAGCCGTCAAGCCGCTGGATATCCAGATTAAGATCCAGCGACCCTCCATCCAAAGTGACTGAGCCATTCAGGCTGGCTTCTGTCTCCAGACCAAACACAGTTGGTCCAAAGGCAATGATTGGTACGCTGAGTTTTTCAAGTTCTACAGCCACTGGCAGATCGGGAATTGCAAAACTGCCTGCTTCGGGTGACGGCAGGCTTTCGTCGGCCAGCGCCTTTCTTTTGAAATCAATGCGCTCAGCTTCCAGGCTTTCAACTTCCAGACGCCCCCGAAACAGGGCTGTCCGATTCCAGATCAGGACAGGTTTCGTGATCTCCAGCCAAACGCCAGCCTGATCTGCAATTGTGATGCTGTCGAACGACACATTCGACGACAAAGACCCTTCCAGGCCATTGAGGCGGATCTGCCGGTTCGGCGTGGATAGCTGACCTTCGACAAATGCGATAAAAGTCGATTTCTCCTGCTCTTCCTGCGCCAGAGCTTGCGACACAAGGCCAACGATCAGGAACACAGCAGTGATGAGGGAAAGCAGCGATCTCACAATCAAAACGCCTGTCCAATACCGACGTAAATGCCAAAGTCCGGATCGTCTTCATCCGGATCGAGGGGCACTGCCACATCCAGCCGAATAGCGCCGAGGCCCGTGTAGTAGCGCAGCCCGGCACCAATGCCGACTTTGATGTCTTCTGAAAAATCTATGGTGCTTTCAGCGCCAACAGTGCCGACATCGACAAAGGCAACCGCTCCAAAACTTTCGGTGATGCGCTGGCGCAGTTCAAGCGAGCCTTCAAGCAGCGAGCGACCGCCAGAGATCGATCCGTCGGGCTCGTTCACGCCGATATTCTTGTAACCATAACCACGCACGGAACCACCGCCGCCGGTAAAGAACAGCAGATCGGGCGGAGCTTCGGTCACGGCAATGCCAGCCAGAGACCCCAGCTTGATGCGTCCGGCGAGAACCGTGTTCTTGCTGCCAAGTGCCAGATAGGTGCGGCCTTCCAATTCCAGATGCAGGCCTGCGCTTTCAAATTCCCACTCGTAAAAGGGCCGCGCCTTCAAATCCGCATAGAAGCCATTGGTTGGCTCCAGCTTGTTGTCACGATTGTCAAAAGTAGCTTCTGTGAGAATGCCCGTAGTGAATAATTGGCGGGTTCCGAATGTGTCCGTATACTCGCCAAATTCGGCAAACAATCCGCCGGTAAAGGTGAGTTCGTCGGAGTAATAATGGGTCAGCGTTGCCTCGCCGGAGACAGATGTCTCCGTGTAGGTGTCGTTGACTTCCCGCTTGGCGGTTAAACCAAGTTTCAGATCCGTATCAGGATTGAAGATACCGGGCTTTGTAAACTCGGCCCCAAGAAGGTAATCAATTTCGTCGTAATTGACCGTGTTGCCGAAGCCGGCAATTTGCGCGTCAATCCGCAAACGCTCAGCTTTTCCGAACAGATTACGATGCAGCCAATAGGCTTGCACCCCTGCCCCATCGATGGTGGACAGGGTTGCGCCAATACCAATGCGGCGCGTTTTCTTTTCACTGGTTCTGATGGTGATCGGCAGGCTACCATCTGACAGAACTTTTGGCGCTTCTTCAATTCTTTGCAGAGAAAAGACCCCCAATCGCTCCAGCCGCTTGCGCGCCTTTTCCAGATCATCAGGATCAAATTCCCTGCCCTTTATGAGGCCAGCCATGTAGCGCACGAATTCCGGATCCATGCGCTCGGTGCCTTCAACGGTGACATCGCCATAGACGGCATAAGGACCTTCCGCCATCCATAGATAGACGCGCAGATAATCCTCAGGGTGCACGGCTGTAACCGTTTGTTTTGAAACGCGCGCTTTTGGATAACCCTGCTGACGCCAAGCTTCGCGCGACAACTCACCCGCCAGGCGAACCACTTTTGCACGTGCTGGTTCGCCATCAGCAAAGCCGCGATCTGCGGGCAGGTCGACAACATCTTTCCGGTCGGTGGGTGCTGGCGCCGGGTTCATGACAATGCTGTCTTTAAAGCTGAATTTATCGCCGGGTGTCACCACAACATCCACGGTCGACACATCCGGAACCTGGATGCCAGCAGGAATATCAGCGGCCTCACGGCCATTCACCTTGATCGATATGCCACCGCCATAATGCGCCTCATTGTAGAGCGCGGCCTGAATTCGGCGATAATCGCCCTTGGCGCGGGCAATCAACCCTGCAGAGCCACCGACAGGCGTTCCGCTGCCACGCAACAGTTCAGACGCGCCTTGCACTGCACTGGCAATAACTTCGTCTTCGGTGGGCAGGATGGTGAGTTCAGCTTCGTATTCCTTCGGGTCGATCAGATCGCTGTCCGCGGAACCATCGCTCTTGCAGGCACCGAACAGACATTTGCCGAACAATTCCAGAGCATATGCGGGCGCAGGCAATGCTGGCACCATCACCAACAGAGCTAACGCAAAAGCAGGTAGTGACCTGACTGTGAACCGCGACAGCCGCATTCAAAAAGACTCCATACATACAGTATTCTGAGACACGGAACGCGCCTCAGCGAAGGGTTGCAGGTTTTTCAGATTTTACCATAACGTGGTTGTCAGAAAACGCCATACACGACATGCGTTTAACTTCAATCTACTCAATTGAAATTAACCGGGAATGTATTGGCGATAAGATAGAAATCCGAGGCCTATCGGAGTCTCAAACTTCCCTAGTTCCCCATCAGGGCAGGCAAAGTCAGCGAAATGGCGGGAACATAGGTGACCAGCAACAAGGCGGCCAGAATTGCCAGATAGAAGGGCCAGATTGTTTTCAACGCGTCTTCAATCGGCACTTTACCAACCGCACAGCCGACAAACAGGCAAGCACCGACGGGCGGCGTGCACAGGCCAAGGCCAAGGTTCATCATCAGCATGATGCCGAACTGCACCGGATCCATGCCAAGACTTGTTGCGATCGGCATGAAAATAGGTGTGCAGATCAGAATGAGAGCCGCCATGTCCATGATCATGCCCAACAGAAGCAGCATGATGTTGATCATCAGGAGAATGATCAATGGATTGTCAGAGATTGAGAGCAGGAAGCTGGACAACAATCCGGGCACTTCATAAAGCGCCAGCAAATAGCCAAAGGCTCCGGCGCAAGCGATCAGGATCATGACCATCGAGGTCGTGCGCACAGATGTGGTAACGGCAGTCTTGAACTGTTTCCAGGACAGTGAACGGTAGACAAAGGCGGTCAGGAGCAGAGCATAGATTGCACCGAACGCACCTGATTCCGTAACCGTAAACACGCCGGACAAGACGCCACCCACAATGATGACGGCGGTTACAAAACCCGGAAGAGCCGAGGCGGCTGTAATTGCAACGGTACGCCATCCGGGGAATGGCTCGGAGGGGTAATTCTTTTTGATCGCAATGACATAAGCGGCGATTGCAAGGCAAACGCACATCAAAACTCCGGGAACTACGCCTGCCAGAAACAGTTTCGAAATGGAAATCCCCCCACCGGCGGCCACAGCAAAAATAATCATGTTGTGGCTTGGTGGAATGACGACACCGGCAATGGAAGATGTCACCGTTACGTTGACTGCATAGTCACCGTCATATCCCTTTTCCTTCATGACCGGGATAAGAAGGGAGCCCAGCGCGGAAATGTCGGCAACAGCCGAGCCCGAGATGCCGCCAAACAGCATGCTGGAAAAAATGTTGACCGACGCCAGTCCGCCGCGCACATGGCCGACCAGAGCTGATGCAAAGTGAACGAGCCGCTTGGCGATACCGCCATGGAGCATCAGTTCGCCGGCAAATATGAAAAATGGAATTGCCAGAAGTGAGAATATGGTGGTTCCAGACACAATCCTCTGGAACGGGATCAGCAACGGAAATCCTTCATAAAAGAAGGCTGCCAGAGCGGCCACACCCATTGCGAATGCAACCGGCACACCGATAATGACGCCTACGGCAAACAGTCCAAGAAGAATAGCAAGACCCATCAGTCAGCGACCTGTTCAAGCGTGTTTTGATCAGCAAAATAATATCGATAAGTGCGTGACATGGCATGGGCTGACGCGAATATGAAAATCAGACCACCGCAAATTGCAGCCGGCAATGTTCGAATGCCTTCTGGGATATTCAGCATTGCCAGATTTGTACTCCAACCGAATTGTACAAGTTCGATACAGGCCAGCAGCATGATGAGACCGAAAAAAGCCAGCGCCAGATCTGCCACGATGCGCAATGGTTTTCTCAACCAATCGGGAAATGATTCCCGAATGAAGCTCACGCCCAGATGGGTCTCTTCATGCACACCGGCTGCGGCGCCAAGAAATGTGATGTAGACCACCAGCAGCAGCGCCAGTTGCTCAACCCAGGTTGGCGTGACATTCAGCACGTAGCGACCGAATACCAACCAGCCAAAAATGACCAGCAATGTAATGATTGCAATGCTGCACACAAAAATGCAGACCCTGCTGATCAAGGGAAGCAGGCCATCAATCATTTTCAGAAAACCAGCAATGCTGCGCACGGGGCACCTGTCATTTAGCCAAGAAAAGCCCGCGCCTTTTGTCCTCGCCGGACATGAAGGCGCGGGTCAGTGTCAGAGTGTGACCTTAGTCCGCGTTGCGGATCAAGTTCACCAGATCTGTCAGGTCAGGATTTGCAGCCAGGAATTTGTCATAAACCGGCGTCATGGCTGCCTGGAATGGTGCCTTGTCGTCGATTTTGTTGACCATTGTGCCACCGGCCGCAACTTTTTCCATGCTTTTCATTTCACGTGCCTGCCACAACTCACGCTGCAGCTCTGCACTTGCTTGACCTGCAGCACGAACGATTTCCTGATCTTCAGCAGACCAGCTGTCCCATGTTCGTTTGCTGATGCACAGGCATTCTGGGATGATCAGATGCTCGGACAGCGAATAGAACTGTGCTACTTCAAAGTGGTTGGTGGACTCATAGGATGGCGGATTGTTTTCCGCTCCATCCACAACGCCTGTCTTCAAGGACTGGAAGACTTCACCAAATGCCATTGGTGTTGCGTTGCCGCCCATGGATTCAATCATGCCAACGAACAGATCATTGTTCATGACGCGAACTTTGAGGCCCTTTACATCATCCGGCGTGTTGATGGCACGTTTGGAGGTATAGAAGGAGCGCGCACCAGCATCATACCAACCGACAGCGATCAGGCCTTTTTTCTCCATGCCTTCAGCGATTTTCGCGCCCGCTTCACCATCCATCAGGCGGTACATTTGCGGAATGCTTTTGAAGATGAAAGGCAGCGAGACAACATTGGTCTCAGGAATGACCTGACCCATTGGTCCGAGGCTGAATTCACCAAAATCGATGGCACCGAGGCGGACCTGCTCAATTGCATCAGGCTGTGAGCCCAGCACGCCATTGTGGAAAATCTTGCCGCTGATGCGGCCTTCTGTCTTTTCTGCGACTTCTTTCAGAAACGATTCCATCGCGATGGATACCGGATAGTCCTCAACATGGATGTTCCAGCCACGAATGTCTTTTGCATCTGCAGTTTGCGTACCAATGGCACCAGCAGCAAATGTAAGAGCCAGAGCGCTGCAAAGCGCCAGTCTTCTGAATTTCGACGAAATACTCATAAGTTCCTCCCAGAACGGTCATTTATGTCAGCAGCAAATTAAAACGGCAGGAATGAGCGAAACTCAATCTTGCCTTTGCATGGTCTACCATAGGAAACTATACTAGTATACCAGTTTTTTACTCCAAACTGGTTTTTCACTTTTTTCATTTGGGAGCGTTACGCAGGTTTCTTCGTCAGTCGACGAAAAAGTCCTGATTGGAAGCGGTCGCTTCAGCAATTGTCGAATCCAGCCGGGACAGGTGCAAGCGCATCAGAGCGACAAGAGCATCTGCATCACCCTGTTTCAGAAAGTCATACATCTTGATATGATCCTGATACACATCTTTGAACTCGGTGCGACGCGACAAGGCAAAGGCGCACAGGCGATCCACCTGAAGTTTGCTCTCCGAAATCGTCCGATAGGCAAGCTCGCTGTCGGCGACCAGACATAAAAGTTTATGAAACTGAGAATCCAGTTCCTTGAACGACTGAAAATCGTTGTTCTTGACTGCTTCACTCTGCAACGCCAGATTTTCATCAAACGCTGCTTCGTGAGATTTATCAAACTTTTGGCTGGCTACACTCACGACTTCAACTTCGATCGCTTTGCGGACAAAACGGGAATCGGCAATATCCTTCAACGAAATCTTCTTGACGATGGTGGCGCGCTGGGGCCGAACCAGTAACAGCCCCATATTGCTCAACCGAATAAAGGCTTCACGAACGGGTTGACGCGAGACATCAAACTGGCGCGCAATTTCCACTTCTGACACCTTTGTTCCTGGCTTCAGGCGAAGGGTCGTGATGTCGGCGTAGATCTTGTCGAAAATGTCATCCGTATTGGTACGCCGAATTTGCTCGGACCGCTGGCGCAGGCCGGAAGTTCCGGAAAATCTGGTTGTTGTTGGATTGGCAGAATTATTCATGGCGCACTCTTGAGATGACTGTGACTACCATACTAGAACATAATTGGCCAATGTTAAACCAGTTGATGGGCTAAATTAGTTCGTGCAACGCGGCCGAGAATACAGCCCAGAGAGCATGGGACGAGATGACTGTGGACTGAGGTGCGCTGATCTGATGACCGAAGAGCAGATTTAACATTGGCAAATTATGGTCTAAACTGACAGTAAAGCTGCAAACACATATCTGAACCGTTTCCTTAGTCACGCCCTACCACAATTCGAGGCCCCTATAATGCAAGCAACCAAACGTTCCGAGTTTCCGGTTATCAGCCCTGACAAAGGTGTGACACGTCAGGTTCTTTCAGATGCACCGGAAATGATGACTGTTATCTTTCGCTTCGAAAAAAATGCTGAAGGCGCGCTGCACCAGCATCCACATCTACAATCCACTTATGTGAACTCCGGCAGATTTCGGTTCCATATTGCAGGAGAAGACTTTGATCTCGTTCAAGGCGATTCACTTATTATTCCAGCCAATGCCGTGCATGGTTGCCAGTGTGTGGAAGCCGGAGAGTTGATCGATACTTTCACCCCACGCCGCGATGATTTCCTTTAGGATCGCAGCATTGCCCAGATGCCGCAGACAGCAATCGAGCCCCTGATGCCACAAGCCGTTTTCAACAAGCCTTTTACACAACAGGAACCAATTCCTGCCGATGCCATTGATGAGGCTGTCAAAGTTCTGCAATCCGGGCGCTTGCACCGATATAATACGCTGCCTGGCGAATATGGCGAAACGGCTGAATGGGAACGTGAATATGCGTCTTATCAGGGCAGTGCATTCTGCCTGGCAACAGCTTCCGGCGGAACAGCCATGCAGATTGCGCTACGCGCGTCAGGTGTTCAAGCTGGCGATCCAGTTCTGACCAATGCATTTACACTGGCGCCGGTTCCCGGAGCCATTTCGGCCGTGGGGGCTGAGCCTGTCTTTGTCGAGACCAATGATAATCTCACGATTGACCTGGATGATCTGGCCGCCAAACTGGCCTCAACAGGTGCCAAGACATTGATGCTGTCCCATATGCGGGGGCATATCGCACCCATGGAAAAACTTTGCGCATTGCTGAAACAGCATGGTGCACAGATGATTGAAGATTGCGCCCACACAATGGGTGCCAAATGGAGCGGTACCAAAAGCGGAAATTTTGGTCTGGCTGCATGCTTCAGCACGCAGACTTACAAACACATCAATAGCGGCGAAGGCGGATTGCTGACATCAGATGATCCCGAATTGATGGCAAAGGCGTCCATCCTTTCCGGGTCTTACATGCTCTATGAAAAACACCTCGCTCGGCCAGATATGGACGCCCATGCCGAGGCCCGCCTGGATATGCCGAACTGTTCCTCACGTATGGACAATCTGCGGGCCGCCATCCTGCGACCACAGCTTAAACGGCTGGACCAGAATATTGGGCGTTGGAACCATCGCTATCAAATGATGGAACAATCCCTGCAAGCCGTTCCGGGATTGAAGATACCCGTTCGACCACAACAGGAATTCTATGTCGGTTCATCATTTCAGTTTTTGGTCCCGAACTGGGATGATGAAGCCTGTCGGCATTTTTTGACTGCGTGCCTTGCCCGTGGTGTTGAACTGAAATGGTTTGGCGATGCCAATCCTGTTGGCTTCACAAGCCGGTTTGACAGTTGGCGTTATGCCCAGAACCAATCTCTTGATCAGACAATACTTGTGTTGAAGCGGATTATGGATATGCGCATTCCACTCAGCTTTAGTGTGGAAGACTGCCAGCAGATCGGGGAAATCATTGCAGATGAATTCTTGAAAAAACAGTCAGACCTGAATAGTTCCGGCTGACTTGGTTCCAGCGGATTTACCTCCGGTATCCAAGCCATGCCACCATCGCTTCAGACCGTATGGGCATCGATCAAACAGTTCAGAAACTTCTCAACCCGCCGGGGCATGCGCGGTATCTTGCGCACAATGGCCGCATGATCACTTCGGTAATGATAAATATCGGGTCGCACAGCCCGCATTAAGCCCTGTTCGGTGAATTGCCTGGTGAAATGGGTGGGCAGGAAGCCAATGTAGCTTCCAGCCAGTATCAGCATTGCCAGCGCTTCTTCATTGTTCACAGTTCCGCTGCGCCGTAGCTTCCAGTCATGACTGGCCATCATGTTTGGAGAGTGAAAAGCGAAGGCAGCATATTTGTGTTTTTGCACCTCGGTGCGTGTAATCGTCTCGTCCGGGTAGTTAAAAAGCTCATGATGATTGCTGCAATATAAGTGCATCTCTTCGTGATACAAAAAATGGTAATTCAGATTGTCTGATTTCTTGTGCATAGCGACGATGCCAAGCTGGTGTGTGCCATTGAGCACACCCGTTTCAATCGCGTTGATTGGTTCAACATGCAATTCCACCTCAACCTTGGGCGCCAGTTTCTCAAATTTGCGGATAGCGAGTGGAATATCGGCATGAGCATTGGTCATATTCTTGTCAAAAAAGGCAATTGACAGCCGACCAGTAATTGAATGGTTGGTCTCATCCACCTCGGACTGAAAATCATGCATAGCTGAAAACAGCTGAAGAGCCGCCTGGTAAATTCGCACACCTTCATTTGTGAGAGAAAATCCCGATGGCCCGCGATGGCAAAGTTTGCTTCCCAGACGCAGTTCCAGATCTGTCAGATGTCGGCTGATCGTTGAACGTCCGATGTTCAGCTCAAGCTCTGCTGCCGACACGCCCCCACAATCAGCGACTGCGCGAAATACGCGTAACAGCCGGAGGTCAGTGTCACTGAGACGCCGCAGAAGCGCTGTTTTTGCCATGAAAAAGGTTTCATAAAACTGAAATTACCAATTCATTGTTTCGTATTTCTGAAACATTGTCCAGTTGCTAGCGTAGTCTGTAGCCCAAGTTCCAAAGGCTGCCATCACTGCAGAGTTCTGGTCATTGACCAAATGATCCGTTCTTGAGGAGGTGGGAAGATTATTCACAGTCAAACCAGCGGACTGGCATTCTGTCCTTCCTCCGTTTTGATTGTGGCTCCGGTTACATTGTCAAACACAGGAACTTCATATGAAATATTTCAACAAAATTTCGAAAGCTCTGATGATCACGGCGGCGCTGTCCGTCGCTGCGGTATCTGGTGTCTCAGCCAAAAATTTCAAGGTTGCAGTCGGCGATAGCGGCGGCAGCACACAGGAAGTTGGTGGTCTGGCCTTCAAAGCCAAACTGGAAGAACTGTCTGGCGGCAAGCATACCGCTACACTCTTCCTCAATGGTCAGCTTGGTTCCGAGCAGGACACGGTCAATGACGCTGCAATCGGCGTGCTTGATATGTCCATTCTGGCTATCAACAACATCACGCCTTTCTCACCAAGCGTGGGCGTTCTATCCTTGCCATACGCCATGCTGAGCCTTGAAGACGCAGAAACGCTGACGCAAGGCGCAATTGGTCAGGAACTGGTTGAAAACACAATCGAAGACGCAGGTGTTCGCATCGTTGGTTGGACCTATGCCGGCTTCCGCCGTCTTACAAACTCCAAAAAGCCAGTTAGATCTGTCGCTGACCTGGAAGGTCTGGTGATCCGCGTTCCAAAAAACGAGATCATGATCGACACTTACAAATCCTGGGGCATCAGCCCGACTCCAATGGCTTGGTCGGAAACGTTTGCCGGCCTGCAAACCAAAGTTGTTGATGGTCAGGACA
This sequence comes from Alphaproteobacteria bacterium, assembly GCA_024743215.1. Classification (GTDB taxonomy): domain Bacteria; phylum Pseudomonadota; class Alphaproteobacteria; order Rhizobiales. The sequence goes on along the minus strand of JANSWZ010000010.1, from coordinate 27,540 downwards.
CACCCTACATCACCATCAATGCAATGAAATTTTACGAAATCCAGAAATACGCGACCAATCTGCGTTACCTCTTTCTGATTGAGCCCCTGATCATTTCAGAACAGGTATTCCAAGAACTGTCTGCTGACGATCAAAAAATCGTTCTCGAAGCCGCTCAGGCAGCTACCGAAGCGTCAGCACAATATTTGCGCGACAAGGAATCGGAAATTCAACAATCCCTGATTGATGATCACGGCATGGAAATTGTCGACGCAGAAAACGATGAAAAAGAATTCATCGACCTGGCAACCAAAGCCGTATGGCCGAAATTCTACGATAGCGTTGGTGGAATTGACAAAGTAAACGCGATGCTGTCGGCAATCGGCCGCGATCCGGTTTCTGAATAAGCCTTCTGCTTAAACTGACCCTGAAGAGCGCCGTCGGCGCTCTTCATCCACACCAAGCGAGGGTGAGATGAGTAAGTTTTGGAACATAATCGATAATATCGAAAGTTACATTTGCAGGACATTGCTGGTAATTTTCGTCTGCCTGCTGTTTCTGCAGGTCATTGTGCGAACCCTGTTTTCGTTTTCGTTTTCATGGGTTGAAGAACTGTCCATCTATATGTTCGTCTGGTTTGTGTTCTTCGGGGCCAGCTATGCCGCCAAGATGGGTGCCCACAACAGGGTGACATTCCAGTTCAAATTTTTGCCGGATGGCACGATCAAATATATCGAAGCTTTTGCCGATATATTCTGGCTGTTTTTCAATGTCTACTTTGTCTATCTCTCGATTGATTTCATCTTCAACAAGATGAACCGGTTTCAGTCCTCGCAAACATTGGGCTTCCATCTAAGCTGGGTTTACATCGTTTTGCCCATCGCTTTCACATTGATGACTATACGTATTCTGCAGGTGAATTATCGGAAGATCATTCTCAAAGAAGAGATGCGTGATCCCGACTCCATCGATCTCGAGGCTATCAAGTCCGAGACCGAAGCCGCAAAAAGCTGAAGATCAGGTAGGAATACATAATGGCAAGCGAAATCATTTTAATACTATTCGGATCGTTCCTGCTGCTGCTTTTCATCGGCGCTCCGATCACCGTTGCACTGGGCGTTTCAACGCTCATCTCATTCATCTATCTTGGTGAAAACCCGATCAAATTCGTCCAGATTGCTTACACCTCTGTCGGTTCATTTCCGCTCATGGCCCTTCCGGCCTTCATCCTTGCAGGTGCCCTGATGGAGGCGGCGGGGTTGTCCCGAAGACTGATTAATGTCGCAGAAAGTTTCGCCGGTCCGTTCACCGGCGGCATGTCAGCTGCCACAGTGGTGGCCTGTCTCTTCTTTGGTGCGATCTCCGGATCGGGCCCTGCAACAACTGCTGCGGTCGGCATGTTGATGATCCCGGCCATGATCCAGCGCGGCTACGGAAAAGGCTTTTCATCTGCCGTGACAGCGTCTGCTGGCGGTCTGGGAATTGTCATTCCGCCATCCATTCCGCTGATTATTTTCGGAATTGCGGCGCTCGGCATGCCACCACCCCCGGCTGCCGTTGAACTGCATGGAAACTTCCAGACTGTTTCCATTCCGAAATTGTTCATTGCAGGGTTTCTGCCAGCGTTCCTGATTGCAGGCAGTCTGCTCATCGTGAACTATTTTATTGCCAAGAAGAACAATTACGTCGGAACCACAGAAGGGTGGTCGGCCCGCCAGATCTGGTGCGAATTGTATCGTGGTTTCTGGGCGCTGATGGCACCGGTTGTCATTCTCGGCGGTATCTATTCCGGTTTCTTCACGCCAACCGAAGCGGCCATCGTAGCTATTTTCTACACATTGATTGTCGGCACATTCATCTATCGGGAAATGTCATGGGAAAAGCTCTTTACCGCGCTTGAAACAACCACATGGCTAACGGGTCGCGTATTGTTGATTATGTTCACAGCGACTGTATTTGGACGCCTGTTGGTGGAAAACCAGATACCGGCTGTGATCGCAGACGGGATGTTATCGTTTACCGACAACATTTATCTGATCTGGTTCCTGATCATCTTCTTCCTGCTGTTTGTGGGCATGTTCATGGAAACATTGGCGACGATTTTGATCCTGGTGCCGGTGATGCTTCCTGTTGCCTATAGTGTGGGTATTGATCCCATCCATTTTGGTGTGGTCATGATCTGTACATTGGGTATTGGCTTTCAAACGCCGCCCCTGGGTGAAAATCTCTTCATTGCCTCAGGGATATCGAAGATATCCATTGAGGAAATATCACTCAAGGCATTGCCCTTTGCAGCCATCAACACTGCAGCGATTTTCGTGATTGCATTCTTCCCTGAAATATCGTTGTGGCTGCCACGGTTCTTTGGCTACTGATCCTGAGTACAGAAAGAAAACAACATGCAACCAACAGTCACACACATACTGTTCACGACAGATTTGTCGAAGAACTCAACCTTTGCACTTCGCCATGCTGCCAGCATGGCGAATGCAACCGGCGCCAAGCTTCATGTTCTCCATGTGAGTGAACCCATGAGCGAGGATGCAAAAGTTACCTTGCAGATGTTCATGCAAGACAAGACATCACGTCAAAACGCCATGAAAACAAGGACGGAACATATCAAAGCCATTCTGACGGAGCGGCAGAAGACTTTCTGGGCTGAATTGCCACCGGAAGACCGTGGCATTCGTGATCAGGTGCAGTCCATTGAAGTGACCGAGGGATATCCTGCTGAAGTCATTCTGCGTCGTGCAAAGGAACTGGGATGTGATCTGATTGTTCTGGGGGCCCACAATCACGGGCTTTCCCAGACTTTCCTAGGATCCGTTGCCAAGCGCGTTTTGCGCCGAGCAACCATTCCCACGCTGGTCGTTCCTTACCGGGAAGACTGATCAATAAATATTGCAGTCCGTTCAGGTCTCAGGAAACCGGTACGGGCGCATCTTCACGGACATAGCCTTCATGCATCAGGTCAGACCAGAAGCATGAAGGGATCTCCGTAGTCCACCACTGCATAAGCTGGGAAAACTCGCCGGGTGTCCGCACCCCCGGTATGACGCTTATGACGGATGCATGGGCGAGCGGGAATTTCAGGGCGGCGGCAGGGAGCGGCACATTATGTGCTGTGCAAACTCTTTTGAGCCCCTCGACGCGCTCCAAAATGTCGGTGGGGGCAGCCTTGTAATTCCATGTGGCTCCCCCCACCAGAATGCCCGAATTGAAGGGGCCACCAATCACGATTTTGACAGACTGCGCGTCACATTTGGGCAATAAAGCGTCCAGTGCACCCTGCTCCAGCAAGGTGTATCGGCCAGCCAGCAAAAAGACATCCCAGTCTCCATGATCGAGTGTGCGCATGGACACATCTGTTTCATTGACGCCAATGCCGATGGCTTTCACATCGCCTGCGCTTCGCAATTCGTCCAGCGCTTTGTATCCACCTGTCATCGCTTCTTTGAAATGGCGCGCTTCCTCAGTCGGGTCCCGATGTGTATCGGAGCCGATATCATGCAGAAACAGCATATCTATCTTGTCGCGCCCCAATCGTTGCTGACTGTCTTCAAAGGATCGCATGACACCGTCATAGCCATAATCATACTCGGGATGGAACGGCAGCGGGTTCGACCAGGCAAACCGGTTCGGATCTGCTGGCCTGCCCGGCTTCAGCAAACGTCCTACCTTGGTTGAAATGACAATGCCCTCAGTCCCGCGCACCATGTCGCCGGTTCTGCGTTCCGACAGGCCAAAGCCGTAAAGTGGTGCGGTGTCAAAATACCGAATTCCGCTTTTCAGGGCAGCCGCAAGTGCATCCAGCGCTGCGGCATCATCGACACTGTCCAACAAGCCACCAACCGGCGCTCCGCCGAAACCCAGTTCCGGCAATTCGATCGTCATAAAGTCTTTCTTCCTGAGCCAAGGGACAAGCCGCTCAGCTCTATCGTTCGGTAGCCTCGTGACCAGCTTTCACGCCAGAATCAGCCTATTCAATACCTTCCGTCCATATCACATCTAAAAGTGTCCCTATCCGTCTGCTTCCGTGGAACACTTGTTGCCTATCTGGCAACGCATCCCTGCTGTAAAGACAATTCCCATTCAGCTTGGCACTGTCTATTTTTTAGGCAGTCGCCAAGTTGAAAGGATAAGCAATGTCAGAACCTGTTGGAGAGATCGAAAAGAAACTGCACGCAATGGGCCTCGAATTGCCAAAGCCACCCAAACCAATCGGGAATTATCTTCCAGGCGTTCAGGTTGGCAATATTCTATATGTCTCCGGCACATTGGGCACCATCCGTGACGCGGATGACAATGATATCATGCCAATCAAAGGCAAGCTGGGCAGCGATCTGACCATTGAAGAGGGCTATCAGTCAGCGCGCTATATGGCCCTCAATCATCTGGCGCTCATGAAAATGGTTATCGGCAGTCTGGATCGCATTGAACGCATCATCAAGATGGTTGGCTATGTCAATTCTGCGCCCGGTTTCACGGAAGCGCATCTGGTATTGAATGGTGCCTCCGATCTGTATGTAGCCTTGTTTGGTGAAGAGCGCGGCAAACACGCGCGTGCGGCCTTGTTCCAGAACGAATTGGGGTTGGATGCGCCAGTTGAGGCAGAGCTGAATGTCTTGCTCAAAGACGCTTAGCACCAGGTCAATTCTGTAACGCCGTCCACCATCGGGAGCGAGCGGCAGATATGGCCGTCAGATCCAAATCCTGCCATGTCCCAAACTGCTCCTGAGCAAAGTTTGAAAATGAGACCGCTGCCGGTGACAGGCTTCTGCTCCTGCGTGCGGCAAGGGACAAATTGCGGTTGTCAAATGCCGGACAGTCCAGATTGACGGGCACCAGAGTTCCCTGCAGCACTTCGCTATAAACAGCCTGAACCGGCATGAAGACCACTGCCCCGTTTAACTGCGCATAATTGCGCAGGAAATGCAGCTGATTGCTGATCATTCTTGGTGCGACCCAGGCCTTTGCCTTCTTTGCCGTGCGCGTGACCAATTGGTTGATACCAAAACTGGAATCCGGCAAGAGATGATCGAAAGCCAGGAGTTCTGCAAGCGTAACCCGTTCGCCATGTGCCAGCGCGTGGTCGGGTGGAACGAAGGCATGCAGGGGTTGTTGGTAATTCGATAAAACCTCGACAGCGTGGTGGTGGATATAGTCATAGACAAATCCGATATCGCACTCATATCGGTCCAGCGCATTGATCACCTCATCACGGCTCAACACAGTCACCTCGAAATGAACTTCCGGAAACCGGGCTGAGAACTCCGTCAGGGTTTTGGGCAGAAAATTCTCAGTCACACCTTCCACCGACCCGATCTTAATCGTACCGCGGTGAAGCGAGCGCAGTTGATCTATATCTGACTTAACCAGCTGTACTTGAGCATCAATTTTCATGCCATGCGTTTTGAGACGTTCACCAGCCTCGGTCAGACTGACGCCGTCAGACCTGCGCTCCAGCAAGGTGCAGCCCAGTTCATGTTCCAGGGCTGAAATCTGACGGCTTATCGCCGAGGCAGCCACATGCAAGCGTTCAGAGGCACGTCGTATGGACTTGCATTTCGCAACTTCCAGAAAATATCTCAGTGCATTCATATTCATTGGAAACCATCCGCCTTTCGAGTACACACTTGGCTCCCACCACTAGGTCGTTGTTGCCGAAAAGGCAACGCGACCATCGCAAGTTGATGCTTCCAACCCCGAATAGTCTGGTGCGATACTTCTTTCACAGCAGGAAGTTCTGCGGACAATGCTTGAATGAAGGAGATGAAAACCCTTTAAGTTCCAGGCATTAAGCCCAGTCGGGGCCGCTTCCACACCGGGATCTGCACATCTGTTCTCGCATCCATTGTTGAACCCTCTGAGTCAAATCCAACACGGAGACACTACCAAATGAAGTTTACAATTACAGCAGCATCGATAGCGCTGGTCGCTGCCATGACAGGAAGTGCATTGGCCGAAACGATCCAACTCAAACTTGGTCACACCGGCGCGCCATCGCATCATTACCAGACTATTTCTCTGCAATTCGCTGATCTGGTGAAAGAGCGCACCGATGGCAACATAGAAATTCAGGTGTTCCCGGCAGACCAGCTTGGCAAGCAATTGGAAGCTGTGGAAGGCACCATGATTGGAACCCAGGATATTTTTCTGGTGTCGGATACAGTGCTTTCAAACTGGGTTCCCGATATGGGCATCTTGAATCTGCCATTCCTGTTTTCATCGCTGGATGATGTGCATGAAGTGCTGGAAGGACCCGTTGGCGACAAGCTTGAAGCCAAGATGGACGGTACTGGTGCTGAGGTTATCGGCTGGTGGATGGGCGGCTTACGCCATGTCACCAACAATGAACAACCCATTACCAAGCCTGAAGATCTGGCCGGCGTGAAAATTCGCGTTCCCGAAGGTGAAGTCTTTGTCGAGACGTTCAAGGCAATGGGTGCCAATCCCGTCGTCATCTCATTTGGCGAACTTTATTCTGCGCTTCAGCTTGGGACAGCCGATGCACAGGAAAATCCGCCAGCGCACATTCTGACCAAGAAATTCTACGAAGTGCAGGCCTACACATCCAGGACCGGTCATATTTATCTTGGCTCTCCGCTGATCATGAACAAGGCGAAGCTTGAGGCCATTCCAGAAGAATACCGCAAGATTTTGCTGGATACGGCACAGGAAATGGCTGGCGTTCATCTGAAAATGGTCAATGATCTGGAAAATGAACAATGGGCAGAACTTGCCAAGCTCGGTAACAAGATCAATGACGTTGATACGGCTCCTTTCAAAGCGGCTCTGACGCCTGTGATCGAACAGTTCAAGGGCAAGCTGGACGCTGACATCATTGAAGAAATCCAGACTACCCTGGCAAACTAGGGTCTCAACTCAGCGGCTGCACATCCCTGTGCAGCCACTTTTGCAAAAGACGATAAACCATGAAGCTACTAGACCTCCTGGAAAAGATAACAAAATGTCTGGCGGCGCTGTTTCTCGGCGCTGTTTTTGTATTGGTCGTTGCACAGGTCGCAAGCCGCTATCTTCTGGAGTTTTCTTTTGCCGCCGCCAGTGAGTTATCCATTTATGCCATGGTCTGGTCGGTCTTTCTGGGTGCTGCCGTTGCCTTTCGCAGCAACCAGCACATTGCGATGGATATTGTGAAGAAACTCGCTCCAGACGGTCTGGCGAGGGTCTTCAACATCGTCATTTTCCTCGGCCTGACCCTGTTTCTGGGAGTCATTATTGTGAATGGCTATGATCTATCCATGCGCGCAATGCGCCAGGTGTCACCGGCGGCAGGACTGCCCGTTGGCTATGTTTCTCTGGCCATGCCGGTCTGTTCGGTTCTGGCGCTTGTATTCCTGATTGAGAGCTTTGTCGGTCAATTCAGGAAGGCACAACACCATGACTGAAATTCTGTTTCTGACACTTTTCGGATTGCTGTTGATTGGAACACCTGTTGCTTTTGCACTGGGCCTTGCGTCGATTGCCGCGCTGTATTTTGGCAGCAGCATTCCTCTCATCATCATGCCGCAAAAGCTATTTAACGGCCTGAACAGTTTTCCGTTCTTGGCAATTCCTCTATTTTTGCTGGCCGGTAATATCATGGCAGCGGCTCATATTTCCGAACGCCTTGTGAAACTTGCCGGATTGCTGCTTGGCAGATTTCCAGGTGGACTTGCCCAAATGTCCACCGGTGCGTCTGCCTTTTTTGGTGCCATCTCGGGATCCGCGCCTGCAACGGCCTCGGCCATCGGTTCAATTCTGATCCCGTCCATGGTCAAACGGGGTTACCCGGCGCCCTATGCCGGGGCCGTAATTGCCTCCTCCGGCGCGCTGGGATTGATCATTCCGCCAAGCCTGACGATGGTGGTTTATGGCACCATTGCTGATGTCTCGATTGGAGACCTCTTCATTGCCGGCATTATTCCAGGCCTTGTCATTGCTCTGGTGCTCGGCCTCGTCAATTACATGATGGCTCGAAAAAACAAGCTTGAACGTGAACCGCAGCCGGACAAATCCGAGACCGCAAAAATTCTCGGCGAAAGCGGTCTGGCGCTCATCATGCCCATCATCATTCTGGGCGGCATTTACGGGGGTATCTTCACCCCCACCGAATCAGCAGCGGTTGCATGTCTCTACGGTCTGATTGTCGGGTTGTTTATTTATCGGTCCATCTCGCTGAAGGATCTGGGGCCGATCTTCATGCAGACTGCGGTCAGTTCCGCTGTTGTGATGTATCTGATGGGGACGGCCAATGCCTTCTCCTTTATCATTACGGCTGAACAAATTCCGCAGGCTGTCGCTGCACAAATTCTGAACATCAGCAGCGAGCCAATGCTCATCATGCTCCTGGTGCTCGTTCTGTTGCTGATTGCCGGCACGTTTCTGGACAATGTAGCCGCGCTGGTGCTTCTGGTGCCAACCCTTGGAACACTTATTGCCGCGATTGGCATTGATCCGATCTATTTCGGCGTATTCACCGTGATTGCATTGGCGGTCGGCAACTTTACACCGCCCGTCGGTTTAAACCTGTTCATTGCCGCCGGGCTGTCAGGTTCGAGTATCGAGGCCATATCAAAGAGCGCCCTGCCCTATATTGCGGCTTACATTGCAGTGCTCATTCTGATTATCCTGTTTCCGGCGGCCGTAATGCTTTTTGTATAACGGGACTGAACCACGGAGACGGATCGTGTCGAAAAACAGTTTGAATGGGCTCTCTGCCACACAGCTTGCCAGCATGCTGCAAACGGGTGAAATGACAGCGGTGGAGCTTGCAGAGCGCTATCTGGATGACATTGCGCAACATCATGACCAATCGATCTTCATAACCATTACCAAGAGCCGTGCGCTCGCCGAAGCCAAAGCAAGTGATACAAGGCGTGTTAACGGCACCCTGCTCAGCCCCTGGGATGGTATCCCGATCGCCTGGAAGGATTTGTTTGATACCAAGGGCGATACGACCACTGCAGGATCAAAGGTCTATGCCAACGGGAAACCGGCAGAGAGCGATGCAGCCACAGTTGCCGCGTGCCGGGATCTGGGATTGGTCTGCCTGGGCAAAACCAACCTTTCGGAATTTGCCTATTCGGGTCTTGGCCTCAATCCGCATTATGGCACGCCTGTAAATCCCTATTCAGATGAGATGCCACGCGCGCCCGGCGGCTCCTCTTCTGGCTCTGCCATCGCCGTCGCCGCTGGTTTGGCACCTGTTGCCATTGGTACAGACACAGCCGGGTCGGTGCGGGTTCCGGCAAGTTTCTGTGGATTGGCGGGCTTCAAATCAAGCCAGAACCGATATGACAAACAAGGCGTTTTTCCATTGTCCTCCAGTCTGGATTCACTGGGACCGCTTGCCCATTGCGTTGATGATCTCATCGTTCTGGATGCGTTGATGCGTGGACACACACCAGCTCCAACGGCCCATATAGATTTGGCTGATCTGGAATTTCTGGTCCCTGAAACAATTGTTTTTGATGATATCGAAGCTGATATCCGCACAAATTTTGACGAAAGCGTTGATCGCCTCCAGACAGCAGGCATCCGCATCAGCCACGCCCCTTTTCCCATATTTGCCGAGATCATGAATCTCTTCGCTGCCCACGGCACGCCAACGGTTGCAGAAGCCGCGACGTTTCATGCAGCCTTGCTAAGCAGCGAGCGAGCGGATGAAATGGATCAGCGGGTCCGCACACGCATGATGACAGCCAGCGGGTTTTCCGCTCAGGATTACATTCGCTTGCAATGGGAACGGGAACGGCTTCAGGAAGTTGCGGGCAATATGCTCGGCGATAAATGCCTGTTGTTCCCGACTGTTGCGATGACAGCGCCTGCGCTTGCACCACTGGAAGCTGACGATGACTTTTTTGCAGAAACGAACCTGAAAGCACTGCGAAACACCATATTTGGGAACTATCTGGGCATGCCCGGTGTCAGCCTTCCAATTGGTGTTGATCGTAAAGGATTGCCAATTGGAGCCTTGATCTCAGCTCCTTTCGGTCAGGATGACCGTATCCTGTCCATCGCAAAAGCCATTGAACCGTTCATGCAGACTGCTGCAAAGGGCTAAAACGGGCCGTAGCATCATCACACCGATAGGCATCAACCATGGGGTAAGGATTGCGCGCCAGCGTATCCACCGCATCAATGATACAATCAGCTTTTTCATCGGTTAGAAGGACGCTGAAATTCAGGCGGGTCCAACCCGGTTTTTCAAATTCCGCCCCGGACAGAATGGCAGCCCGAATGGATTCAGAGTGTTGCTGATCTATGCCCAAAAGGCGATGGGCATAGGGCCCCGCACAAGCGCAACCACCACGCGCCTGAATGCCATAACAGTCCGACAAAAGCCTTGTGAAAAGTTGCTGGTGGATGAACCCGCCTTGCTTTGAATTGCGTATCTGCATTGAAAAGATCGGCAGACAGTGATCCACATCGGGATTGCCGAGGATCTCAATATTCGGATTTTCCTGCCAGACGCTCAGTGCGCGATCCCGCAGCTCTTTGTGACGCTTATCCATTACGGTCTGACCGATGGATTCCTTGACCAGAAAGCATAGGGCGGCTCGGATATCGCCGACGACATTTGGCGTGCCAGCTTCTTCACGCACAGCAATACAGTCAGAATAGTCATGGGCCCATGGAGACACGAATTTGACCGTTCCGCCGCCGGAAACGACAGGTTTCCGGCGTGTGACCGCTGCATTGCGCACGATCATCACACCAGATGCGCCGGGACCACCAATGAATTTATGAGGCGACACAATGATCGCGTCTTTCTCGTAAGGCGTGCCCGCGCACATGTTCAGTGATAAATAGGGGCCACCACCGGCACAATCCCAGACGGAAAGTGCGCCATGATCTTTCAGCAATTTGGTCACTCTATCTGCGTCCGTCACGATACCTGTGACATTGGACGCGAGCGAAAACGCTCCGATTTTCAGCCTGTCAGGACCTGCTTCCCGCAGCGCCTTTTCCAGTGATTCAAAACAAGGACCGCCGGTGGCGTCTTCCTCAATTTCAATGATCTGCGCACCGCTTTCACGCCAGGGCAGAATATTCGAATGATGTTCATAAGGCCCGATCAAAATGAGCGGATTTTCACCCCTCTGGACGGCATCGGCAACGCCCAGCAACCCAACGATGCGGTTTATGCCAGCGGTGGCGCCGGAGCCCGCGAACACGGTTGAGAAGTCTTCTGTGGCACCACACAATCGTGCAATTTCAGCTCGCGCCGCAGCGCGCAAACGGGTCATGAAGGCGCCGCAAAAGGACGCTTCTGTGTGCGAATTGGCGTAATAGGGCAGAACCTTCGTCATGATGAATTCTTCGATCAGATGCAGCGCCCGCCCCGATGCCACATAGTCAGCATACAGGATTTCCCTGGATCCAAATGGCCCTTCCAATGTCATCCCGTTCCCAATCAAATTGTCTCTCAACGCCTTGATGACGTCATCTGAATTCAGTGAGGCCGCAAAGGTCTGGAGAGGGTTGGGATCTGCTTGCATGATTTGCTCCGGTTGGTGTTCCTTCCAGTTTAATTCGCAATTCATGCTCAAATACCACCTATTTCCTCTTGATTCTTTTAAAAATGTGGTCAAATGATCGCTTATGGCTTCAAATATAGATAATATTGATCGTTCGATCCTGCGGGTTCTGCAACATGATGCTTCGCTGTCGCAGCGTGATTTGGCGGAGAAGGTGGGACTGTCCCAGAATGCGTGTTGGCGACGGTTGAAAGCCCTGCGCGACAGCGGTTTGCTGAAGGGCGAGACCGTGCGGCTTGATTCAGAACAGCTGGGTTTGGGTCTGACAGTTTTCGTTCTGGTGCGCACGCGCCATCACTCTGCTGACTGGTTGAAGCAGTTTCGCGAAGTGGTTCTGGCCGTGCCCAACGTGATGGGCTTTTACCGGGTTGCCGGTGATTATGACTACATCATCAAAATCGTCGCTGAGGACATGAACGCCTTTGATCGCATTTATCAACGCCTGATCGGGCAAGTCGAACTGGATGCTGTAACGTCGTATCTTGCCATGGAATCCATTGCAGATGGGCGCGACCTGCCAGTTTGATGTGCCCCTGTGAAAACCCCAATGCCTATCGGTCAACTTTGTTCGATGTTATGTTTTGCCCAAATACATAACCTGAGAGCAAGTCTATGAGAGAACGCCAACTGGAAGTCTTTCGTGCGGTTATGAATTATGGCGGGATCAACCGCGCCTCTGAAATGCTCAATATTTCGCAACCTGCCGTCAGCCGAATGATTTCCGGACTGGAGGCCGATACCGGGCTGACCCTGTTTGAACGCAGTGGACGGACAGTGAAACCAACGCCCGAAGCCCGTCAGTTCAAACGCGAAGTTGACACGTATTTCATTGGACTTGATCGCATTGCCGGTGCGGCTGAAGAAATACGGGAGTTGAGGCGCGGTCACGTGAGGATGACTGTCATGCCGGCATTATCATTGTCACTTGCCCCATCCATCATGCGCCAGGCGGTGAAACTGCACCCAACCGTAAAGACAACTCTGGACGTTCACACGTCACCCCGCATTGGTGAGCTTATCGGGTCAGGGCAATTTGACCTTGGTCTCTGCCATTTGTCTGTCGACCGCCCGGAAGTGGAGGTTCTTGGCACATGGCATGTGGACTGCGTCTGTGTCATGGCATCCGAGCACCCCTTTGCAAAGCGCAAGGTATTGCGCCCCGAAGATATGGATGGAGAAGCGCTTGTGTCACTATCGTATCAGACCGATACAGCGCAATGGCTGGGTCAGGTCTTTCAGGCCGCACGGGTCCGTCCCAAAATTCTGGCTGAGGCACAACCTTCTTATGTGGCCTGTCTGATGGCTGCCGAGGGACTTGGCATCGCGATCATTGACTCGCTAACGGCTGAGTTTTTCCAGTCTGAACGCATTTCCGTGGTCCCATTTGGGCCAAGCATTCCATTCGAGTTCAAGCTCATCCGGCCCTCTGGCATCAAATCGTCTGCACTGGCCTCGCACTTCGCAGATATTGCCCTTGATGTCATGGGCAAGCATCCATTGATAGAATAGACACATAACCTTTCTGCATCTATTGGTATATTTTTAGCATTTGACGGAATGTGTCTTTTTTTGAACCTTGGTATTAGAATTCCAGGTGAAATACCCAAAACACATATGCCACAACGAAAGAGGAACAAATCATGCGCGGATTGAAATTCTTAAGTTCAGTCATCCTAGCGTCAGCTCTGGCTTCCACCAGTGCATTGGCAGCTGATATCAATATGCGGCTGCACACATTGGTGAAATCGCCACACCCATATAATGACATGGCCAACTTCATGGCTGAAGAAGTTGCGAAGCGATCTGATGGCGCCATTGCAATCAAAGTTTTTGATGCTGGCCAATTGGGCAATGATGATGCCGTTATTGGAGAAATGGGCCTGGGCACAATTGATCTCATGATCAGTTCTACCAACAATGCGGCCAAGAAGATTCCTGAGTTCCAGATTTTCTCAGTGCCTTATCTGTTTTCCGGTTTTGACGATCTGATGGCCAAAGTCGGACCTGGCTCGAAATCCGAGGCGTTTTATCAGGACGTCTATGCAGATCGCAGCCTTAACATGCGCCTGTTGGCACTTGGTGGCTCCGGCACCCGGAACCTGTCCAATGCAAAGGGACCTGTAAACGCACTTGCTGATATCTCCGGCTTCAAAATGCGGACACCACCTTCACCGATGATTTCCAAAACCTGGGAACAGCTCGGCACCCTGCCGGTCTCTGTCGCCTGGGGCGAATTGTATGCAGCCGTTCAGACAGGTGTTGCAGATGCGCTGGAAAGCTCAATTCCCGGCTATTCCGGTGCAAAATTGTATGAGGTTGCACCATATCTTGCGCTGACAGCCCATTCCATTCAGGTCAACCATGTTTCCATGAGCGAACGAGCCTGGGGTAAACTGTCGGAAGATCAGCAAAATATGATCATCGAGGTTGCACAGGAAGCTTCCGTTCTGGGTATCGAGAAAGCCAAGGAATATGAAGGCGCACTCGTTGAAGAGTTGCAGGCTACGCACAATGTCACGGTTACCCGTCCCGATATTTCCGAATTTCAGGACGCTCTGGCAGAATTGAAGATCGAGTTGGTTGCCGAAATGGGTCTGGAAGCCCCAATGGCTGCGCTCACTGCACAATAAAAAGCTGCGCCAATCGGGCAATCGCCCGGTTGGCGTCACCTTCATTCTTTCCAATGCATTGAAACAGCTGTCATTTTACCATGCTCAAAATCCTTGGCGATACTCTGGACAGAATATTTCAAATGGTGCTGGCGTGCCTGTTTGCAGGCCTGATCGCCGTTGTTTTCATTCAAGTAGCTGCACGTAACATTCTTATGGTGCCGATGACCTGGACGCTGGATCTGGCGCAGCTTTTGTTTTCATGGTGCATATTTCTGGGCGCTGCTTTCGCCTACCGACGCGGCGGGCACTATCTGGTCAATCTGTGGCCGAAAAACAGCCCGCTCAATATCATTCCACAAATCGCAACCTATCTGGCAGCAGCAATCGTTGTATTTGTGCTTGTCTGGCATGGCATAGTCATGAGTCAGATCGGCCTGAACCGGGTTTCCCTGGCGCTCAACATCTCTGAATTCTGGTTTTATCTGCCAATACCGATTTGTGGAGCTTTCATTGGTCTCTTCACGATTGAAGCCCTATTTGACCGGAATTCCAAATGAGCCCGCTTGTTCTGCTGCTTGGCGGATTTTTCGTCCTCATCGCACTGCGGGTGAATATCGGGTTCTCGCTGATCCTGTCATCAGTCTTTGTCATTCTGTGGGAAGATTTGCCGCTGACATCTGTGATCAACCAGATGTATTCCAACATCGACAGTTTCACGCTGCTCGCGGTGCCCTTCTTCATGTTTTTAGGGCGCATCCTGAACGCTGGTTCCATTACCGACCGGCTGCTCAAAGTCGCTGATGCATCGGTTGGTCATGTGCGTGGCGGGCTGGGACATGTGAATGTGTTTGTGTCGATGGTGTTTGCCTCATTGTCCGGCTCGGCGGCAGCGGATACGGCGTCTGTCGGCTCCATATTGATCCCGGCCATGAAGAAAGCGGGCTACAGCCCCGCATTTTCAGTGGCGCTGACTGCCGCCTCCTCAACGCTGGGGGTCATTATCCCGCCCTCCATCATTCTGATTGTCTATGGCGCGTTTGGAAATGTATCGATTGGGGCCCTGTTCCTGGGTGGGATTGTTCCGGGCATTACGATCGGGCTCTTCATGATGGGTTACACCTACGTCATGGCGCTGCGCGAAGGTTACCCGGCGAACCCGTTCCCGGGGCTGCTCGGCCTGGCAAAGGCACTGTGGCGCGGCGCGGCAGCAATGCTGATCCCGGTCTTTGTTCTGGGTGGTGTGATTGCGGGCATATTCACCCCGACGGAAGCTGCCATCAGCGCGGTCATCTGGGCGCTTATTCTGACCTTTATCATTTATCGCGACGTACCTTTGCGCGAGCTGCCTGGACTTTTGTCCCATGCCACAATGGATTTTGCGGTGCCGCTGTTCACCGTGGCAGGCGCAGGCATTTTTGGCTGGCTCATCGCCTTTCTGGGTGCAGCCGACATTGTCGTGAATTTCATAACATCCCAGACCAATGACCCGGTCGGGATCATGCTGTTGTTGATTGGCTTTCTATTGCTGATCGGGACCGTCTTGAACCCCATTTCAGCGGTGCTGATTTTCCTGCCCATCATACAAGCCCTGGGAGATACGGCCGGTATGAACCCGGTTCACATGGGGGTCCTGACAACAATCGTCCTGTCGGTCGGCCTGATAACGCCGCCCTATGGGATATGCCTTCTCATTGCAGCGCAGATTGGCGATGTGCCTTTGGGCAAAGCCATGCTGGCGGTCACGCCGATTGTTGGACTCACTATTCTGGTCGCCATTGGATCGATCTTCTTTCCAGATATCGTTCTGGCGCTGCCAAAACTGTCTTTCCCCATTATTTTTGCTAACTAGATCAGAGCATGGAGCCTGAACATGACCCATATTAAACCCAAAGGAAGTTTCGTTGCATTGGTCACCCCAATGAACGCAGACGGCTCAATTGATATTGGCGGCTTCCAGTCCTTGCTGCAATTTCATGCCGAAAACGGCACCGAGGCGGTGCTGATCATGGGCTCCACGGGCGAGGTTTCGATGCTTTCGCCTGAGGAGAAGAAGCTGATCATTACCGAGACTGCCAAGATGGACAGCGGACTCATCCAGAAATATTACGGCTGCTCGGGAAACAACACCCAGACAACCATCGACATGGTGCGCTTTGCCAAGGGTGAAGGTGGCGATGGGGCGATCATTGCCGCTCCTTCCTATATCTGTGCGTCCAATGATGACATCACCGACTATGCAGAAGAGGTCTGTGATTCCGTCGATTTTCCGATTGGATTTTACAACAACCCGCCCCGTGTCAAAACGGATTTGCATTGGGACAATCTGCTCAAATTAGCCAAGCATCCCAATATGGTGGTGCTGAAGGAAAGCACCACACGCGTTGGGCAGGTGGCACAGATGTGTGCAGCCAAACCTGATCTGTCGATCATGTGCTGCTGTTCACCGAATTTGGGGCTGGTCGTGCCAACCATGTCCCTGGGTGGGCATGGTACGGCCAATATGACCGGTAATATTATTCCACGTGAGTTCGCGACCATTTCCAAGCCTTGGGAGTCTGCTGAAGATGCTGCGAATTTCCAGCAGGCCTATCTGCATAATCTCGACATGCTGCATTATGCTTATTCAGCTGTAAATCCAGTTGCAATCAAGAGTCTGATGCAGGCCGTTGGCCTGCCTTCCGGTCCGTTGCGCAAGCCTTTGACTTCCTTTGAAGGAGCGCAGTTGCAAAAAGGTCTGGATATTGTCAGCAAGCTGAATCTTGACCGGATTTATGGCTACAAAATCAATGGCGCGGTGAAAGCGGCGTAATGTCAAAAAGCAAACGCGTAACGCTGATCACCGGCGCGTCCAGCGGCATTGGAGCAGCCACCGCAAGGCGGATAGCGGGTCCGGGTGAATGCCTGCTTCTGCATGCCAGAGGCGGGGTTGATGGAAACAAGATACCGCTGTTTGAAGCCGTTGCCGATGAGGCGCGTGCGGCGGGTGCCGAAGTTCAAATCTCAATCGGTGATCTGGGTGAGCCGGGAACAGCTGCCGCGTTGGTGAATGAGGCGGTGGAAAAGTTTGACCAGTTGGACCGGATAGTTTCCAATGCCGGATTTGCTCTCAACAAGGTCGTTGGTGAAATCACGCGGGATGATCTTGAGTATTCTCATACAATTATCACCGGCGCTTTCTTTGAATTGATTGATGCTGCCCTGCCCCATCTGACCGCTTCAAAGTGTGGCCGCGTGGTTGCCGTTTCATCTTTTGTGGTCGACCAAGTGCCGATCAAGCGCATGTTTCCAGCAACCGCAGCGGCAAAGGGTGCGATGGAAGCCTTGGCAAAAACGTTTGCAGTGCAGGTGGCTGCAGAAGGCGTCACTGTAAATTGTGTTGCCCCCGGTTTTACCGAGAAAGAAAGCGCCGGGCATTCTGCGCTGTCCCAGAGTTCCTGGCAGGCAGCTGCAGAACTCACACCCAATCAACGTCTGGCAAAACCTGCCGATATTGCAGCAGCCATCGCATTTTTTCTCAGCGATGAGGCTGCCCATGTTACCGGACAGGTTTTGCGCGTCGATGGCGGATTATCCCTGACTTAATGGAGAGATAGAATGCCGATTATTCGAGTTACGATGGCAGCAGGTCGCACGTCCCAGCAAAAGAAAGCGGCAGCGCTGGAAATTACGGATACGATTGTGAAACATTGCGGTGCTCATGCCGAGCATGTTTATGTGGTGTTTGATGATATCCCGCCGGACGACTGGACTGTGGGCGGCGAGACCATTACGGAACGTAAGGCAAAACGCGGCGAAACGTGATGAGCCCTCATCACGCCGAACATGATGGCGTGGAACAATGACAAACCCGATCAGCCTCTGCCACTGGGGTGCTTTTGAAGCGGAAATTTCCAACGGTCGGCTGATTGCAACCAAGCCCATGCAGGGCAGCGGCGCCGACCCGGATATGATCGGGGCACTGCCGCAACTGGTCTATTCTGACAAGCGCATTGATCAACCCCATATCCGTGAAGGATGGCTGCGGAACCGGGCCCTGTCTGACGGTGCCATGCGCGGTCATGACCGCATGGTGCCTGTGTCATGGGAAGTGGCACTGAAGCTGGTGTCTGAGGAACTTGACCGGATTCGGACCGACCATGGCCACAAGGCGCTTTTCGCAGGCTCTTACGGCTGGTCCAGCGCCGGGCGGTTTCACCACGCACGCAGTCAAATCCGTCGGTTCTTCGGGGCCTTTGGCGGATACACGGATCAGACAGGGAATTACAGCTGGGGCGCAGCGCAGATCATTTTGCAGCATGTGCTTGGAAGCGAGGATGCCGTCTCCAGTGCAGCGACAAGCTGGAACAGTATCTGTGGTAATACGGACGCTTTCATAGCGTTTGGGGGATTGAACCCAAAGAACTGGCGCGTCACATCGGGCGGGGCCGGGTTTCATCACATGCCTGCACACATTCAACGGGCCGCCGACCAGGGCACGAAATTCATTGTTATAAGCCCGGTGGCCGACGATATTCCGCCGGGATTGGAAGCTGACTGGATAGCGCCGCGGCCAGGTTCAGATACAGCCATCATGCTTGGGCTCTGCCACGAAATGTTGCGCCGTGACCGGGCAGATCGCGCCTTTCTGGACCGCTTCTGTAGTGGCAGCGAGACCCTGATCGCTCACTTGAATGGTGATATTGACCAGCAGCCCAAAACGCTCGAGTGGGCTGCTACTATCGCAGATGTGCCGGTTCAGTCTTTAACAGAGCTTGCAGATATAATGGAAACAGGCCGGGTTATGCTGACCGCAAGCTGGTCGCTGCAGCGTGCGCATCACGGTGAACAGACCTATTGGGCGCTGATTGCTCTTGCAGCCATGCTGGGACAAATCGGATTGCCCGGTGGCGGGTTCACCTTTGGCTATGGATCGCTGAATGCGGTTGGGCAGAGTGCCCGCAAAGGGCTTGTGCCTGCGTTGCCGACACTGGGCAACAAAGCTGGCATGTCCATCCCGGTTGCCCGGTTTGTTGACATGCTGGAACACCCCGGCAAAAGCATTCCGTTCAATGGTCAACACATCACCTATCCTGACACGAAACTGATCTATTGGGCTGGCGGGAATCCGTTTCATCATGCTCAGGACTTGTTTCGACTGGAGCGCCTGTGGGCCCGACCTGACACGGTTATTGTCCATGAGCAATTCTGGACTGCAACTGCGAGCCGCGCTGATATCGTGTTGCCAGCGACAACCTCCCTGGAGCGGTCAGACATCGGTGGCACCTCGCGTGATCCGAACGTGTTCTACATGCCAAAGCTGATTGATCCTGTGGGTCAGGCGCGGAACGATTTTGATGTCTTTTCCGAACTGTCCGAATGGTCGGGCTTTGGGGACATTTTCAGCGAAGGGCGTGATGAAACAGCATGGCTGCGGCATCTATGGAGCAGGACGGAAACCAGAGCGATGGCCCAAGGGCTGTCAGCACCAGGTTTTGAAGAACTCATTGAGAAAGGTGTTTGGCAGGTGCCCCTGCCTGACAAGCCGGAAGTCTATCTTTCCGGCTTTCGGCAAGATCCAGTTGAAAACCACTTACCGACAGACAGTGGGAAAATTGAACTGGCAAGCGAACGGATCGGCTCCTTCCAATATGACGATTTGGCCGGACATCCAGCATGGTTTGCACCGTCAGAATGGATTGGCGATGCGCCGCCTGATGCGCTGGCGCTTCTGTCCCGGCAGCCAGCAAAATTCCTGCACAGCCAGTTGGGCCAAACCGACCTTGCAGGGGATCAACCACCAAAAATCTGGATGCATCCATCTGAGGCTGATCAACGTGGTTTCAGGGAAAAGGATCTGGTTCGGGTGTCTTCGCCGCGCGGCGCCTGTCTTGCCCAGGTTGCGCGTATGGAACAATGTCGACTCGGCATTGCCGTCATGGAAACAGGTCCATGGTATGAGGGCAATAAGACCGGCCTGGATCACGGCGGCAATCCCAATGCGGTGACGCTGGATATTGGAACTTCGCCCTTGTCACAAGCAACGGCCGCTCAAACATGTCTCGTGACGCTTGAGCGCTACTTGGAAGATCAGGAGCAGACCGGGTGAAAGTTGTTGTTCTGGGAGCCGGTGTTGTTGGTGTAACAAGTGCCTGGTATCTGCACAAAGCCGGACATGAAGTTGTGGTGCTGGACCAGAATTCCGAACCTGCTCTGGGGGCCAGCTTTGGCAATGCGGGTGGTGTCTGTCCCAGTTTTGCCGGACCATGGGCCGCGCCAGGCATGCCGCTGAAAGCTTTGAAGTGGATGTTCCAGCGCTCTGCCCCTTTGAAAATCAGACCCAAAATTGATCCGGCGCAGTGGCGGTGGTTGCTGCAATTTGTGTCCAACTGCCAGACCGAAAAATTCAACCATAACAAACAGACCATGCAGCGGATTGCCCATTATAGTCTGGCATGCCTGCAATCGCTGAGGGCTGAAACAGGCATTCAATATGCCAATCAATCAGCGGGTGTGCTTCAGCTTTTTCAATCCGAAGAAGAATTTGACTATGGAGCGCACTGCGCACACTTGCTGGATGAGGAAGGTATCCCCAACCGCCTGGTGGACTCTGCCGAGGCCAGCAAAATTGAACCGGCACTGAAAAACTCCCGCGTACCCCTCATGGGCGGTTTGCATCTGCCAAAGGATGAAACCGGTGACTGCCATATGTTCTGCAGGGAACTCACAGCGTTGCTGCAGGCACAAGGCGTCATCTTCCACTACAACACAGAGATTCAAAAGCTTGTCGCTGAGGACGGCCAAATCGATTGCGTGGACACCAGCGCAGGCTCTTTTGATGCGGATGCCTATGTGGTTGCTCTGGGCGCAAAAGTCGCTGGCCTGTTGCGGCCCTTAGGGCTGTCTTTGCCAGTTTATCCGGTCAAAGGATATTCCATCACAGGAACCATTCAGGATAGCGACAACGCGCCCCGGTCATCGGTGATGGATGAACACTCCAAAATCATGTTCACCCGCCTTGGCGACCGGTTGCGTGTGGCGGGTGTTGCCGAGATTGCCGGATTTGATGACACGTTGCGACCGTCTGCCTTCGAGAATGTCCTGCACCGCACCGAAGCACTTTTCCCCGGCGCAATAAAGCCGGCAGAGTGCAAGCGTTGGTCCGGTTTCCGACCCATGACACCGGACGGGCCGCCCCGACTTGGCAAAACGCGCTACAACAACCTTTTCCTGAATGCAGGGCACGGTTCCAATGGTTGGACTCAGGCTTGTGGCACCTCAAAAGTGGTTGCTGATATCATTTCCGGGATGGAACCGGAGATCGATACTAGCGGCCTGTGTCAGGCGTAATCCGACACTGCATCAAGGTGCCTGGCACGAATATTCCGGCAGCGGTCCGGGACCACAGCGCTGCACCGCCATTGGCCCCAAACTTGAAACGGTCTGAAAACTGGCTTTGTTCGCAGCGCGGCCCCAAGTCAGTTGACTGGTTCAATTCGGCAAATGAATTGCATCTCTAATTTCTATTTCTAAGACGGCTCAATGTGACCGGCGTCAACCCTAGAAACGACGCAATATAGGCATGGCCAAACAGGTTTTCGAAATCCGGATAGCGACTGCGAAACCAGTTCAGTCGTTCTGCGCCGCCGAGTGCTGCAAGACACCATTCTCGTTCGGCTTTGGACCCAATTTCGTCTCTCAGGATCGCGTTAGCCCATTCACGGATTTCCGCATTGGCGATCATAAGAGCCAACAATTCGTTCGACGGCATTGAGGCCACAACTGCGTCAGACATAATCTCGATATTTACCAGAGATGCCTGCGAGCGTTGGCGCGCGATATTCGGCGTCATGATTGCGGGTCCAAGGTGAAATGCCACACAGACATTGCGCCCTTCCGCATCGCTGATATGGCTGACTGCGCTCCCGCTTAGTATCATGTACTCAAAGGCATCTTCATTTCCCTGACAAACAAGAAAGTCGCCTTTCGGGACATGTCGAGGCACCCACCGCTGGGCGAGCATTGTCGCAATGCGCTTATCTATGGAAGTGTCACTCAGTCCGGTTTTCGTCAGCAGCGGAGCAATTTTCATTTTTTGCCTCCGTTAACAAATGATAATGCCGTGGTCTTCAATGCACATTAAAGCCGTACTCAGCATAGGAGAACGACACATGAGTACAAGGAATGATATGAAGCGCTTTCGCCAGAGAACATATGTATTCTCTGCAATTACCGCTGTGTTTTACGCCATTATGGTTCTGGTCACGCTGAAAGAACTTGAGACTTTGTCTGGAGTGGCACCCTTCGACATGCGTCCAACCGGGTATAGCTATGAAGACGCTCAATTGCTGCTGGAGGCGCTTGGTGAAGCCGGTCGCCGCTACTACCTCACGCACCAGATCCCGCTCGATATGGTGTTCCCGGCAGCCTTCGCACTGTTCCTGACAAATGCCTTTCTCTGGTGCCGGTCGATTTTAACCGCCGGTCGATGGATCGGGCTTGGCATTGGTCTTAGCTGGCTTGCTGCAGCGGCTGATTATCTTGAAAACACGGGAATCACTGCAATGCTGGTTCTATGGCCAAAGGTTCCTGTTAGTCTTGTCAGCCTTTCGAGTGTGGCGTCCATCGTGAAAGCCGGCGCAACGACTTGCGCAATCATCATAATGTTGATCGTTGTGGGACGGACCGTGTTTCATGCAAGGGTCACGAAACCACGTTGAGGCGAAAATACGGTTGTCAGGCGCTTGGCATTCATTGGCAGCGTGGGTGTTCAGATATCAATCATGTTATGAAGATCCGCTACTAAAACCAAGAATCGAAAAAACCGGTAGATCCAACACTTGGAAGCTCCGGTATCGAACAACCAAAGGTGACTTGCATGATTATCCCGACAGAAGGTTGCGGCAGCGTTCCAAGGCCTCAATATCTGATTGATGCCATGGGTGCATTACAGGCCGGAACACTATACGCTGATGAGTTTGAAGCGGTTCAAAACCGGGCGCTGACTGAAACCATTGCAGAAATGGAAGCGACTGGGTCGGCGATTATTACAGATGGCGAACAATCGAAGCACAGCTTTGTAAGCTATCCTTTGGCAGGCCTTTCCAACCTCGCTCCAGATGGCGTGGTTATTCCGTTTGAAGATGGCCATACACGGCAATTGCCATGCCTGACGGCCGGTCCCTTTCGCTATGGGACCTATACTGGCGCCTATGTTGCAAAGGCGAAAACTTTGACACAACACCGCCTGAAGCAAGCTGTTATTTCTCCCTCAGCCATGGCGCTTCTCTACCCTGTGGCTGGCATTGATGGCTATGCGCGCGAGACCTTTGTTGAAGATCTGGTTGGCGAATGCGTCAAGGATATCCGGTCCGCTTTCGATGCCGGGGCCGAAATTGTGCAGATTGACTTCACCGAAGGACGTCTTGCATGCAAACTTGACCCAAGCAAAGGCCTGTTGCGCCAGTTCGTTGATCTCAACAATATGGTTCTGGCTCAGTTTTCAGACGATGAACGCGCCAGAATTGGTGTTCATACCTGCCCTGGCGGCGACCATAACTCCACGCACTCCGCCGATGTCGATTATTCAGAACTGTTGCCGGACCTTTTCAAGATGAATGCCGGGCGGTTCTATCTGCAAATGGCCAGTGAGGCAGACAAGCCGAGGGTTCTCGACATCATTCAACGTGAACGTCAGTCACACCAGATTGCCTTTGTCGGTGTGATCGATCCTTGCAACACAACAGCAGAAACGGCTGAGCAAGTGCGCGATGCAACTCTGGAAATTGCTGAACACCTCAAGGGCGAGCGGTTCGGCACCACTGATGATTGCGGATTTTCGCCCTTTGGTGATGATATTGCCATGGCACGTGCCACAGCTTTTGCCAAAATCAAAGCGCGTGTCGCCGGAACAAAACTGGCAGAGCAGGCGCTTTGATCCTGGTTGGCAGCTTGGCTGGTACCTTGTCTTTATTGTGACAATGGTGCTGGTGAAACAATTTCGCGCACCTGGCCAGTCTGCACATCATAAATGTATCCGGAAACCACCACATAATCGGGGATTCCGGGTGCATTGCGCAGACTTTCGATGTCATCCTGCAGGCTGAGTTCATGGTCAGTGATCGCCACCGCAGACACGTCGACGCCGACCTTGGCCTTCAGCGCTTTCTGAAAGCCGGGATCCGCAAAACGTTCAGCGCCACATTGGGTGTGCTGTACCAGAACCAATTCAAAAGGCTGGCGATTTTCGCCATCCATCATGGCAACCATGAAGGCCAATGTTGCAATTTCTTCGATGACAGAAGGCGTAACGCGCCCGCCATTGTTGCGGATAATCACCGCATCTCCCAATTCCAAGCCAAAAAAATACGCTGGGTCCACGCGCGCGTCGGCACATGCCAACACCACGGTTCGCATTTTTGGCAGTATCGGCAAGTCACGGGCCTCGAAAGTGTTTGAAAATGCGCGGTTTCGATCGAGTAGCGTCTTTGTTTCAGACATGTGGTTTCTCCTGTTTGACCGACTTTGAAATGACTAAGATCCTGACCATCAGGCCGCAGCATCCGCAATTTGAACCGGGCTTTCCGGCCGATGGCTGTGCTGCCAAAACTGACTTTCCTGACAGAATTCCGGCGTCGCGAGTTGGACGAAATCCTTAGAGGCTTCGATGGCACTTGGATTGGGTGCTGAGGTGATGAGGATTTTCAGGAATCCAGTCACAGCTTTCAACGTGCGGATAAAACCAGGTTTCAAATCCGCGCGCTTTGAAACCGCACGGCGTAAAATGGATTCAAAATCTTCTGGCACACGGCCACCAGTTTTTTGGACATCCTGTGTCGGTGCATTCACCGCAAAGGTGCCTCTGCGATATTCATCAGCATAGATTTTGAGTTGCGATACGGCGGCTTCGGAATAATTATCCGGCGGCAATGCTTTAAGAGCCTTGAGCATCATGTTTTCCGAGATGTTTTGGTATTTGACCTTTCGACCAAGAACACGCCCCATCGCGGCCGCAATATCATTTGGTGACAAGAGGTCCGGACCTGTGGGCCGATAGGTTTTGCCAGCATGACTGGCCGGGTCCATGAGAGCGCCGACTGCAACGCTTGCAATATCTGCATTGGAGGGCGGCGCGTTCTTTTTCACGGTTCCATCGCCAAGCGGCATCGCAAAGATACCCAGATGTGCCGCCATATCCAGAACCATCAGATAGTTGTCAGCAAACCATCCGACATTGATCGTGGTGACCGTCATTTCAGGCCGCATCGCGATCAAAATATCGCTGATGAACACCTCACGGGTGAACAGAGACGGATGATCAACGCTGGACAGCCATTGGCTGAGTGTCACGACATGTTCAACCCCCGCTTCATAGGCCGCTGCGGCAAACACAGCGTTGAAATGAAGGCCATTGGGTGCGGTTGGCGCACATTGATAGGCTCGTTGAACGCCGTGCATCGCCCGGCGCATATCCGAAAGGGAATATTGATTGCCGACAAACAGTTCCGCGCCTGCCTCTTCCAGCAATCTTGATCTGTGATCATGCCTGCGGACAAATGCACGCACGGGAAAGCCCTGTTGGCGCAGTTGAAGTGAGACCTGGAGTCCTGTCTTACCAGAAGCAGATGTAACCAGAATAAGAGGCTTTGGCATGCGTCGCTCCGTTTAGATGATGATAGTAATCTTTAATATTAGATGTTATACATCATCTATAGAGTCAAGCGCTTATGTCGGAGAAAATGATGCCAAGAGTTTCGGCCGCAGAAAAAGAACGCAGTCACAAGCGGATCATTGAAGAGGCTTCACGCCTTCTACGGTCCGGTGGATTGGAGACGACAAGCGTGTCGGATGTGATGAATTCTGCAGGACTGACTCATGGCGGATTCTATCGTCATTTCAAATCCAAGGATGAATTGGTTGGCGCCGCGTTTCATTTCGCCACCCAGGATGTGACCAGAGCCTTGCGTGTGGCAGAGACGCAGACCGAGCGTTTGAAAGCGCTGGACGACTATATCAACACCTATCTATCGGTGGAGCATGTCAATGATTTATCAAATGGTTGCCCACTGGCAGCCCTGTCCGGCGAGGCTGCACGCACAGATGGCGCGGCACGGCAATCGGCAAGCGAAGCGCTCGAAACGACAACGCAGCTGATTGCACGAGCAATTGGTGACGATCAGTTGGTTGCCATAAGCAAAGCCAATACGGCGGCCTGTCTTCTGATTGGAACGGTATCACTTGCACGGATTGCTGCGTCGGAAAAAGATCGGGACCGGTTGTTGAGGGATGCAAAAATGGCGATTGGGGTGGTGCTTGGCTGAGCGAAGCCGAAGAGCCCGCAAACAAATAAATTCGAGGCCAAATCATCACAGGAATGCGGCTTGGAGAAAATGGTGCCCGGGGGCGGATTTGAACCACCGACACGCGGATTTTCAATCCGTCAATCTTCGCTAGTTTTCTCCGTTATTTTCCGCCAATCCATTGTTTTTAATGCATTAATCCCCTTGCCGTTTTGAGAAGCAAGAGAACAATCGGAAAACTTTCGCGCACAAAAACGGGCACAATTCGTAAGGGGCCTGGTAAAAGTCACCAGTTATCCAGCGGGTCAGTAACGGACAGCTTGGCCTGCGTTTCGCCGCAGGATGTGCATTTGAATTTGGGTTCCGCTTCTGACAGGCTCAGCCGACCTGACACCATACTAGCGATCAACCCGTGCGGAATTTCCGTTGATTTTGAGCAAGATTTGCAATGAACGCGCAGCCAAAGACGCCGGTCAATTGCGTCCTGAATGATCTCGATGCGTGGGGGTGGTTTCTCTGATGGCATGAGAACATAATAGGAACAAAATGTATGCCGGGCAAGTCGGCTAATCGCGATTCGGAGCTCAAATTGGCTATTTTCCAGAGCGGTGTTGCCAACCGCACACTAAAGGGTGGGGCTCACGCTTTTGGTGATATTGTTGAAAATCCCCACATCTTCGTCGCCATCGTTTTTTTTTTAGTTTTTGTCAACTTCCACCTCTGGTTTGGCCTCTGCTCTACGGTCTGGGTCCTGACTGAGCAGGTTACCAAGATTGTGGTGGGCAAGCGCATCTTGGGGATCTATCTCGATGGCTTTTCGATAAGCCTGTTCAGCCTCTACTCTACGGTCTGGGTCCTGACTGAGCATAACCCCAAGATTATCGTGGGCAAGCGCATCTTGAGGATCTATCTCGATGGCTTTTCGATAAGCCTGTTCAGCCTCTACTCTACGGTCCGGGTCCCGACTGAGCAGGTAGCCGAGATTACGGTGGGCAAGCGCATCTTGGGAATCTATCTCGATGGCTTTTCGATAAGCCTGTTCAGCCTCTACTCTACGGTCCGGGTCCCGACTGAGCAGGTAGCCGAGATTACGGTGGGCAAGCGCATCTTGGGAATCTATCTCGATGGCTT
>JANSWZ010000012.1 GCA_024743215.1 Alphaproteobacteria bacterium | reverse complement strand
TGTCGGTCTGGTGGTTATGGCGTGGAGCCTAAACCCGATCCCATTCCGAACTCGGCCGTTAAACTCCACAGCGCTGATGGTACTTCGTCTTAAGGCGCGGGAGAGTAGGACGCTGCCAGACCTGCAAAATGCAGTCCTCAAATTTTGGCATCAATGAGAAACCTTCTTTTACAATCACGAAAAACCCCCCGCATTGCCCAAAAGCAAAGCGGGGGGTTTTTTGTGCACAAATTCGAAAGACCGGGAGAGGAAGCTTCGTTGCCTTAAATAAGCTCTTCCAGGCTGGACAAGTGGTTTATTTCATAATCAGCATTCATGGATTTCAAATGGGCAAAGTCATGAAACAGAGCGTTTTGTGGGGGCGCAAACAAACAGGTTTGGCAACCCATGGATTTGCCCGCGAGAATGTCCACATGAGAATCTCCGATTACCAATGTGTCGTGCGCATTGGCACCCATTCTATCAAGAGTTTCCTCAAAAGGCAGCGTGTTCGGTTTATGCCCGTAGCCATCATCTCCTGCGATGGTGGAGGTAAAAAACGGATTGAGACTATGTGCAGCCAGTCCGCTTTCCAATAAAGGACGCGCACTGGAACTGACAAGGCTCAGTGCTGTCGATTTGCCTTTGAGCACATTGAGCGTTTGAATAGCCCCATTATACAAGTCCACCTCATGGGATGCCTCCAATACATGAGCGCGGGTTTCCTGTGCTATTTCTGGAAAATCGATGTCCGGGTGTCTGTCTGGAACCTCGTGATGATTGTGGAAAAACTCAGCGACAATTTCCTTGGGTTCAAAGTTGAGATCGCGTCGATTGAGGGAGGTTTGATACCCGCCGAGCCACAAATCCAAAGTTCTGGCAAGCGTTCCATCCCAATCAAAAATGATATTTTGAACACCCATTTCTGGTGTCTGCCTCCGAATATGTTGCGCAGCCAGTTTAGCATTCCTGGCATCCAATGATAATGGGACGGTGTGACTTTTGGTGACAGCATCCTCCATGCATATGATGGGCGATGGTCAAAGTAGCGTTTCGTCCTGGCAGGATCTATCCCATGGGCTAGTCAGTTCGAATTATCTGACATATTGTCGCAGTTGGTGAGCGCCGCCGTGGATTGAATTGGCATCACAAGGGCAATAGCGCCGCCTCAGGGGGGGGGAACTATGTTCAAATCATTTTGTCTTGCTACGATGGTGATCATTGGATCGTCTACAATTTCATTCGCTGAAACTTTGGTGGAACGCGGAGAATACCTTGTGCGTGGTATCGCCGGTTGCGGAAACTGCCACTCGCCTCTTGGAGCGGAAGCTTTGGGAAATGAATTGAGCGGTCGGCTTGTTGAAAAAAATGACGCATTCACCGCCATCGCTAATAACATTACGTCGGCGGGGCGCATATCACAGTGGAGCGACGCGGAATTGGGACGTGCCATCCGTGAAGGGATTCGTCCGGATGGCTCGTTGATTGGGCCGCCAATGCCGTTTGCCATGTATCGTGGCCTGTCTGATTCAGATCTTGAGGCCATTGTTGCCTTTTTGAGAATTGTACCTGCTGTCGAATCGGATTTACCTGCATCGGAGTACAGCATTCCGCTACCACCGGCCTATGGTCCGCCCATTGACACGATTGCCGATATTCCAAGGGGTGTAACCGTTGAATATGGCGCCTATCTGGCGGGGCCGGTTGCCCATTGTATGGAGTGTCACACGCCGTTTGGTCCCAAGGGCCCGATGCTGAATACGGATCTCGGGCGCGGTGGATTCGAATTCCATGGCCCCTGGGGCGTTTCAATTGCCTCCAATCTGACCAGTCATCCTGATGGCCTCGGGAAATATTCTGATGCCGAAATAGCGACGATGATTGTGGAAGGGAAGCGGCCGGACGGGTCCGATATGTTCCCACCCATGCCCTATGGCTTCCTGGCAAGAATGTCTCAAGATGATTTGGACGCCATTATTCTGTATTTGCGCAGTCTGCCGCCCTTGCCGGACGCTGGCTGACATTTTGCGCGGTTTGTCCGCCAATCGCATCTGCTGTTTCGTCAGCGACCTCGTTCCTGGCTGTCTTGTCTTTGCCTGATGGTGAAAGCACGATATATCAACCAGTATCAGTGCTTCCATTATCAGCAGACAGGTCCCCGATGAACGCTCCAATATCCAACAAGGACGCGCCAGCTCAAGCAGGTTTTCAGTGGGATGATCCGTTTTTGTTGATGGAGCAACTCACAGAAGAAGAACGTCTG
This sequence comes from Alphaproteobacteria bacterium, assembly GCA_024743215.1. GTDB lineage: Bacteria > Pseudomonadota > Alphaproteobacteria > Rhizobiales. The sequence goes on along the minus strand of JANSWZ010000012.1, from coordinate 130,849 downwards.
ATCAGCGAGGCGGCCCGCGCCTTTGCAGCCGAGAAGCTGCAGCCTCGCATTCTTGACGCTTATGCTGCGGAAGAAACTGATCCTGAGATTTTTGCGGAAATGGGGGCGATGGGCTTGCTTGGTGCCACAATCCCTGAAGCTTATGGCGGTGCGGATATTGGCTATGTCAGTTATGGGCTGATTGCCCGTGAAGTGGAGCGCGTTGACAGCGGTTATCGCTCGATGATGAGCGTGCAGTCCTCATTGGTGATGTATCCCATTTATGCCTATGGCTCTGAAGAACAGCGCAAAAAATACCTTCCGAAATTGGCGACTGGCGAATGGATCGGCTGTTTTGGACTGACAGAGCCGGATGCCGGTTCCGACCCCGCAGGTATGAAAACCAGAGCGGTCAAAATTGATGGCGGCTATCGGCTGTCCGGATCCAAGATGTGGATTTCCAATTCACCGATTGCGGATGTGTTTGTAGTGTGGGCAAAATCCGAAGACCATGACAACCAGATCCGCGGTTTTGTGCTGGATAAGGGTATAGCCGGGCTGAGCGCACCGAAAATAGGCAATAAGCTGTCTTTGCGAGCCTCTGTCACCGGGGAGATTGTCATGGATCATGTCGAAGTGCCTGAAGCGGCCCTCTTGCCCAATGTCTCGGGCCTGAAAGGTCCTTTTGGCTGTCTTAACCGGGCGCGTTACGGCATTGGCTGGGGCGTGATGGGTGCGGCGGAAGATTGCTGGCATCGCGCCCGCAATTACGGGCTGGAACGCAAGCAGTTCGACAAACCCCTGGCAGGCACGCAGCTTTTTCAGAAAAAACTGGCCGACATGCAGACCGAGATTGCCCTTGGCCTGCAGGCCTGTTTGCGCGTGGGCCGTTTGATGGATGAAGGGCGCAGCGCGCCTGAAATGATATCGCTGATCAAGCGGAACAATTGCGGCAAGGCACTGGAAATTGCCCGTCATGCGCGGGATATGCATGGCGGCAACGGCATTTCAGGCGAGTATCATGTCATGCGCCATGCGCAGAATCTGGAAACCGTAAACACCTATGAAGGCACCCATGATGTGCATGCGTTGATTCTGGGCCGGGCGCAAACCGGATTGCAGGCATTTTTCTAGGGTCTGGATGTAATTGGGAGGTTGAATTGGTGAGTGTGATTTTGGTCAGGGTTAGAAGCAAAGACGCAGGAAACCGTCTGGTTTTCCAGACTTTGCGCCGACATCCTGGTCAAAACCACGCTCATCCCGAAAGGACGTTGTCTGGAAAGCCCAACTGCGGCTTCACAGATTTTGAAAAGGCAACCAGCTTTGCCTTCAACCTGCTCATTGCGTTTGGTCTTTGCAGACAACGCCAATTTAGTCTCCCAATTGGGTTCAGACCCTAGATGGCTTCGCCCAAGCCGCTGTCCGGATTGAAGGTTCTTGACCTGTCCCGTGTGCTGGCCGGACCGTTCGCCGGACAGTTGCTGGCTGATCTGGGGGCCGATGTCATTAAAGTGGAAAGCCCGCAAGGTGATGACACGCGCAGATGGGGGCCTCCCTTTATTGATCGCGATGATGGTAGCCGGGATGCGGCCTATTTCCACAGTTGTAACCGTGGCAAGCGGTCTCTCATTGCCGATCTGAAAAACAGCGATGATCTGCGCCGGATTGAAGCTCTGATAGCCAGAGCCGATGTGGTTCTTGAAAACTTCAAGGTGGGCGGCCTGAAGCAATTCGGTCTTGATCATGACACGCTCTGCGCGCGTCACCCAAGGTTGATCTACTGCTCGATTACAGGATTTGGCCATAGTGGCCCGAAATGTCACCAGGCTGGCTATGACATCATGATACAGGGTCTGTCCGGCATCATGTCGATTACGGGTGAGGCGGATGGTCCACCGCAAAAGATGGGCGTTGCATTCGCGGACGTCTTTACGGGTCTTTACTCGGTGATCGCCATTCAGGCAGCGTTGAGCGAGCGGGGCCGGTCCGGCTTGGGTCAATTCATTGATATGGCGTTGTTTGATACGATGACGGCCGTTCTGGTCAATCAGGCAATGAACCATCTGACATCTGGCGTCGCGCCGCAGCGTTTAGGGAATGCACATCCGAACATCGTGCCTTACCAGGCGTTTGCCGTGGCTGATGGTTATGTGATTGTAGCGGTCGGAAATGATGGGCAGTTCAAGCGGTTTTGTGCCGTTCTGGAACGGGGTGATCTTGCGGATGATGCGCGCTATCAAACGAATCCGGACCGTGTTCGGCATCGGAATTCGTTGATTCCAGAGCTTGAAACTCAATTGCAGAGCTGGCCGCGAGACCGGCTTTTGGCATCCCTTGAGGCCGCAACAGTTCCGTGTGGTCCGATCCATGATGTTGGTGAAGCTATCAATGATCCCCAATTGCAACACCGTGGCATGGTGCTGGAGCGCGAGGGCATACCGGGGCTTGCCAGCCCCATACATTTTGGCACGGACGTCCTGGCGTCGGAACTGGCGTCACCGACACTTGGCAACACAAGTTTTGACGATGCGGAAAAACTGTTTGGCCGTGTTTGAAAAACACTCTCGACGTGTGTAGCCGGACTGGGCTAGAAGAACTTCATGACACAAAACATTGATCTTCTGCGCCCGGTTCTCACGCGCGCACCCGTCGTTCCGGTTCTCATCATTGATGATGCGAAATCGGCTGTTCCCCTTGCACGTGCCCTTGTTGCCGGCGGCCTGACTGCGCTGGAAGTGACGTTGCGCACACCAGCAGCGTTGGAGGCTATCAAAGCGATTGCCGATGAAGTTGAAGGTGCTGATATTGGCGCCGGAACGGTTCTGACGCCAGGCCAGTTGGATGCCTGCGTCAAGGCAGGCGCCAAATTTCTGGTAAGTCCGGGTTGTGCGCCTGATTTGCTTGATGCGGCCAAGGACAGCCCGGCCCCATTATTGCCAGGTGTTGCCACGGCAAGTGAAGCCATGCAAATCATGGAACGCGGCTATACATATATGAAATTTTTCCCTGCCGAGCAGGCCGGTGGCGCACCTTATCTGAAGGCTCTGTCTTCGCCCTTGGCTGATCTGCGGTTTTGCCCGACCGGCGGTGTATCCTTGAACAATGCTGCTGATTATCTCTCTCTTCCCAATGTGATTTGCGTGGGTGGGTCCTGGGTTGCCCCAAAGCAGGCTGTTGTCGATGGGGATTGGGACACTATTGAAAATCTGGCGCGTGACGCGTCCAGGCTCGGACGGTAATCGGTGCGGGGCGATGCAGATGTTGAAGGGGTGGCAGCAATGCCTGCAGAACAGCGTTAAGGCCCTTTGGGTTGCTGTAGCTGCTTGCTTTTTGTCCTTTCACATTGCCAATGCTTTGGAGCCACCGGTTCCTTTTACCGTATTTGCAGCGTCCAGCCTTACGGATGTGCTGGAAGACTCGATATCTGCCTATCATGAAGAATACACGCCCGGATTGATCACGCTCTCTGTTGCGGGAACCGGGACCCTGGCGCGCCAGATCGAGGCCGGTGCACCGGTGGATGTGTTCATTTCAGCTGATCGCGAGTGGATTGATTACCTGTCTGACAAGGGTCTGATTGAAGGCCGTACGGCCACCCATGTTGCGACCAACCGTCTGGTTCTGATCACGCGTTCCGACACACGGCTGTCTGGGACGCTTGATGAACGGTTGATTCAGTTGGGTGAGTCCGGCCGTATTGCAATGGGGGACCCGGAAGCGGTGCCGGCAGGGCGCTATGCGCGGTCCGCGTTGCAATCGCTCCAAATATGGACGAAGTTGCAAGGTGCCATTGTGCCGACGACAAATGTGCGGATGGCATTGGCGCTGGTTCTGAGGGGGGAAGTTGATGGTGCAATTGTATATGCAACAGACGCGGCGCTTACGCCTGAACTGACGGTGCAGGCTGTGTTTTTGCAAGGGCTTCATTCTCCTATTCGCTATTGGGCTGTGGCACTTGGCGGCGCGCCCTGGACGGCTTTTGACTTTATCTCCAGTCTGCGCAGCGCAAAGGCGGTCGAGATTTGGGAAACCAACGGGTTCTTGACGCCGTGACCCCAGCCGAACTCAGTGCCCTTACTCTATCGCTTAAAGTGGCCTCACTGGCGCTGGTTGTGATGATGCCATTGGCAATTTTTGTTGCCTATGTGTTGTCGCGCAAACGGTTTCGGGGCCACAGCCTGTTGAATGCGCTGGTGTTTTTACCTCTCGTATTGCCGCCAGTGGTGACCGGATATTTTCTGCTGCTGACTTTTGGGCGCACCGGACCGGTTGGCATGGTTCTGGACAGTCTGTTTGGCACACGGCTCGCCTTCACCTGGGTGGGCGCTGCGATTGCCGCGGGGGTTATGGCATTTCCGCTTATGGTTCGGCCTTTGCGGCAGGCTTTCGATGCTGTGGATCCGGGGCTTGAGATTGCGGCAAAGTCACTGGGTGTCAAACGGTTCCGGCGCTGGCTGACCATTACATTGCCGCTGGCAACGCCCGGGTTGATAGCTGGCGCTGTGCTGGGCTTTGCCAAAGCTCTGGGTGAATTTGGAGCAACCATTACATTTGCAGCCAATATTCCTGGAGAAACACGGACGCTGGCGCTCGCGATTTATACGGAGTTGCAGCGGCCGGGCGGTGAGACACCGGCTTTTCGGCTGACCTTGATCTCACTGGCCATCGCTGTTGTGGCAGTTATCCTGTCCGAACTCGTTGTTGCGCGGATGGCGCGCCGAGCACGCGCAGCGCAGGAGGACCGGCATGGCTGAGTCTTCTGGTACTTCTGCTGCACCAATTCTAGACGTCCAGATACATGGTGTCGTTGGTACATTTCAGTTGCGGGCAAAATTTCGCTCGCAAGGACTGGCAACGGCTGTGTTTGGTCATTCGGGCGCTGGCAAAACTTCACTCATTCAGATGCTGGCTGGCCTGAGAACACCCCAAGCCGGGCACATCCGAATTGGAGACACTGTTGTTTATGACAGCGCGGCGGGCATTAATGTTCCGGTGGAAGAGCGCCGTGTTGGAATGGTGTTTCAGGATAGCCGCCTGTTTCCGCATATGTCTGTGGAACGAAATCTGACCTATAGCCATTGGGCAGGTGGTCGCTTGCCGGGCCTCAGGTTTGACAAGGTTATTCAACTGTTGTCTCTGGAAAACCTTTTGAAGCGAAATCCGCTGACCCTGTCGGGTGGCGAGCAGCAGCGCGTCGCCATTGGACGTGCTCTGCTATCTGACCCACGCATCCTGCTGCTGGATGAACCGCTGGCATCGCTCGACAATGCGCGGAAGCAAAACATTTTGCCGTTTATTGAGCGGGTTGCGCAGGAAAGCCGAATTCCGATCTGCTATGTCAGCCATTCCATGGATGAGGTGACACGCATTGCCGATGACCTTGTCGTTCTATCTCGTGGCAAAACCATAGCTTTCGGCCCATTGACCGAGATTCTGACACGCGTTGATCTGGGTGGTGCAACCGGACGTCATGAAGCGGGTGCCATCGTTGCGGCCAGGGTCGCGGCCCATGACGACACACTGGGTTTGACGCAATTGATGCTGCAGACTGATCCGCCGTTGCAGTTTGAACTGGCCCGCAGTGAATTGCCAATTGGTGCAGAGGTACGCCTGCGCATCAGGGCAAGAGATGTGTCCATAGCGACCCAACCGGTGGCCGGCCTTTCCATTCGCAATCAGCTTCCTGCACGAATAGAGACGGTCAAAACCGACGAGCAGGGCTTTGCTGAAATCGTGCTGCGGCTTGGTGCTGATGGTGCAGGGGCCGGTTTGCGCGCACGTATCACCGCAGCCTCTGCTCTGGAATTGCAATTGGAACAGGGTGATCTGGTCTTTGCGCTGGTGAAGTCCATAGCCATTGAACGCCGATTGCTGCAGCCGGTGATTGAGGTCGCCGCGGGAACTGAGCCAGTTGCAGAACCTAATCCTGTTGAGCCTGTACCTACCGACCCAGCACCTGCCGAGCCTGGGCCTGCGAAACCTGCGCCAGTTGAGCCAGACGGGCCAAAAGCGGCTCGGGCGGAAGCGGGCCGCCTCGATGTGGTGCCGCAGCGCGATGCCATGGTTGATCGACAATTGGCGGCTGGATTGGCATCGGAATTCCTGGAAGCTGAAAAGACACCTGAACAAACGACGCCGGATGAAGGTTCTGATCCTGTCACCGAGATGGTCGTTCCTGATTTAGTGGTTCGCGGACCAGTTGTAACCGTCCCGGCGGCAATTGACCCGTCTGAAACGAATTCAGACCTTTCTGAGGAAGACACCAGCGTTGTGCCCCAGCCTGAGGCGTTCCTGGTTCCGGAAACTCCGGCAGAAGAAGCCGCCGAAGTTCAGGAAGAGCCGGATCTGGAACCGGAACCGACAGTTGAAGAAGTCGTTGATGAACCGATTCCTGAAATGGCGCCCAATCCATTTTTGATGGATGAGCCAGTGGATAAGCGCTAAGGCGCTTTTGTTCGTTCCATAAAGTCAGCCATACGGCTGATTGCCCGCTCTATATTCGCTGCCGAATTGGCGTAAGAGAGTCGGATATAACCTTCTCCCAGAATGCCGAAATCAGGACCACCGATTGTGGCAACGCCAACCTCTTCCAGCAAGGCGCTTGCCAATTTCTTGGCGGGCCAGCCTGTCTGCTTGATGTTGGGGAATGCGTAGAATGCCCCTTTGGGCACTGCGCAATTAACGCCTGGAAGCTTGTTAAGTTGATCCACCACGATATGACGACGATGGTCGAAGGCTGCCATCATATCTTCAACTGCATCCTGAGGGCCAGTAAGAGCGGCGATGCCGGCATATTGCGCTGGTGCGTTGACGCATGACCAGGCATTCACAGCGAGTTTGCGAACCTTGTCATAGAGTGCATCCGGCCAGACAGACCAGCCCATGCGCCAGCCAGTCATCGCATAGGTTTTCGACCAGCCATTCAGCACGATCAGGCGATCCCTGATTTCCGGATATCCCAGCAGCGAGACATGTTGCTCGCCATCATATGTCATGCGGTCATATATCTCGTCGGACATGATGGCGATATCCGGGCGATCGGCCAGGCCAGCGACCAGGGCATCGATTTTAGCTTTCGGTGTCACGCCGCCGGTGGGATTGGCTGGCGAGTTGATGATGACAAGACGTGTCTTGTCAGTGATCAGCGACAGGGTTTCCTGTGCGGAAAATGCAAAGCTGTTTTCCTCGCGAATTGGCACGGGAATGGGCTTGGCTCCGGTAAACTCGATCATGGATCGGTAGATGGGGAAGCCGGGGTCAGGATACAGGATTTCGGCACCGGGTTGGCCAAACAGCAGGATTGCGGCGTACATGGTGACCTTGCCGCCGGGCATGATCATGATGCTGTCTGGTGAGACTTCCGCATCATAGCGCTGATGAATATCAGCCGCGACCGCTTCACGCAGTGGCAGAATGCCGGTTGCGGGCGTGTATCCGTGATGCCCATCCTTGAGCGCCTTGATGGCTGCTTCGACAATATGTGGTGGTGTTTCAAAATCCGGTTGGCCAATACCCAGATTGATAATGTCCTTGCCTTCTGCAGCCAATGCAGTGGCGCGAGCCAGCACGGCAAAGGCGTTTTCCTCGCCGATGCGGTCAAAGCCGGAAATTGTTGTCAGCGCAGTCATTGTTACGAAGTCTCCCCTGTTGATTTTGAGGCGCATTTAGGCGCATGTATTGCTGATAAGCAAATTCAAAAACAATGTCGGTTGCGCTTCGCGGTCGGCAAATCGTGCTGGGAAGTGGATCGGAACACATCCATCCATTTTGTCAGCGCAACAGGCACTTGATTAGACAGGGAAACCATGAGTTCTGGCAATGAGATGAAGCCACCCAAACTGCGTTCGCAATTGTGGTTCGACAATCCCGAAAATCCGGGCATGACTGCGCTGTATCTGGAGCGTTATCTGAATTTTGGACTGACGCGTGAGGAATTGCAGTCAGGCAAGCCGATTATCGGGATCGCGCAAACAGGGTCAGATCTGTCGCCCTGCAATCGCCATCATATAGAACTGGCGAAACGTGTGCGTTCAGGCATTGAAGCCTCTGGCGCCATTGCATTTGAATTCCCGGTGCATCCCATTCAGGAGACGGGCAAGCGGCCAACGGCGACGCTGGATCGCAATCTGGCTTATCTTGGGCTGGTTGAATTGCTGTTTGGTTATCCGCTCGATGGCGTGGTGTTGACGATCGGTTGTGACAAGACCACGCCTGCCTGCCTGATGGCGGCGGCAACGGTCAATATTCCGGCCATTGCCTTGTCGGTGGGGCCGATGCTGAATGGTTGGCATAAGGGTGAGCGTACGGGGTCCGGAACGATTGTCTGGAAGGCGCGAGAGCAACTTGCGACCGGTGACATTGACTATGAAGAGTTCATGGAAATCGTGTCGTCCTCTGCGCCATCTGTCGGCTATTGCAATACAATGGGTACGGCCACGACCATGAATTCATTGGCCGAGGCACTTGGCATGCAATTGCCTGGGGCTGCGGCAATTCCTGCGCCCTATCGCGAACGTGGTCAGATTTCCTATCGCACCGGCCAGCGCATTGTGGAAATGGTCGCCGAAGATCTGAAACCGTCTGACATCATGACCCGCGAGGCATTTGAAAACGCCATTGTGGTGAATTCAGCCATTGGCGGGTCCACCAATGCGCCGATCCACCTGAATGCCATTGCACGCCATCTGGGCGTTCCACTGAACAATGATGACTGGCAGAGCATTGGCCACAAAGTGCCATTGCTGGTTAATCTGCAACCGGCTGGCGAGTATCTGGGTGAAGATTATCACAGGGCTGGTGGTGTGCCTGCTGTTGTTGGCGAATTGATGCGTGCGGGTGCCTTGCCGCATCCACAAGCCGGCACCGTCAATGGAAGCAGCATCGGCGATAATTGTGCAGCGGCGAGCATTGAAAATGATGATGTCATTTACCGCTTTGACAAGCCGATGATGGGAGAAGCGGGCTTCATCAATCTGAAAGGCAATCTTTTCAACTCCGCGATCATGAAAACCAGTGTGATTTCTGATGAATTCCGGGCGCGTTATCTGTCAAACCCGGATGATCCGGAAGCCTTTGAAGGGCGCGCTTTTGTGTTTGAAGGGCCAGAGGATTATCATGACCGGATCGATGATCCAGCCAATGAGATTGATGAAAACTGCCTGTTGTTCATTCGTGGAACCGGACCGATCGGTTATCCAGGCGGAGCTGAGGTTGTGAATATGCAGCCGCCTGCTTATCTGATCAAAAAGGGCGTTCATGCGCTGCCTTGTATCGGCGATGGCCGCCAGTCGGGAACCTCCGGGTCACCGTCAATTCTGAACGCCTCTCCAGAAGCGGCGGCAGGTGGTGGTCTGGCGATAGTTCGGACCGGCGATCCTGTGCGGGTCGATCTTAAGAAAGGTGAGGCCAATATTCTGATCAGTCAGGAAGAGGTGAAGCAACGCTTTGCTGATCTGGAGGCCGCAGGTGGTTTCAAGTATCCCGTCAGCCAGACTCCATGGCAAGAGATACAGCGCGATCTGACGGCGCAATTTGATGAAGGCATGGTGTTAAAACCAGCCGTTAAATACCGCTCCGTGGCTCGGCAAGTGCCACGGGACAATCATTAGGGTTATTGAAGTCTCAAGGAGAAACAGATGGGCCGGCTTGCAGGAAAGCGCGCTATCATTACAGCTGCGGCCAATGGCATTGGCAGATCAACAGCATTGGCCTTTGCGCGGGAAGGGGCTGAGGTTATTGCCACCGATGTGAATGCCGATGCATTGGAGGGGCTGACTGATGAGGGTATTGCCAGTTGCCTTGTTCTGGATGCACGCAATACGGCTGCTGTAAATGATCTGGCACAAGAGCTTGGTGCGGTGGATATTCTGTTCAACTGCGCCGGGTTTGTGCATCATGGAACGGTGCTGGATTGTTCCGAAGAAGATTGGGATTTTTCCTTTGATCTCAATGTGAAGTCCATGCATCGCATGATTTCCGCTTTTCTACCTGCGATGCTGGAAAATGGTGGCGGCTCCATCATCAATATGTCGTCAGGGGCCTCCTCTATTAAAGGCGTGCCAAATCGCTATGTATACGGTGCAACGAAAGCAGCTGTTATCGGATTGACGAAAGCGGTCGCCATGGACTTCATTACCAAGGGAATTCGCTGCAATGCGATCTGTCCCGGGACTATCAGGTCACCTTCACTTGAAGCGCGCATCAAGACGCTTGGCGAGGAAGTTGGCTCCTACGAAAAGGCGTTGGACATGTTCATCGCGCGTCAGCCTATGGGGCGCATGGCCAGCACTGATGAGGTTGCGGCGCTTGCCGTTTATCTGGGTGCCGATGAAAGTGCATTCACGACCGGAACGACAAATATCATTGATGGCGGTTGGACACTCTGACGCATCGCCAAGGCTAAACAGGAAAAGGGCATTATGGAACTTTCCAAACAGGTTCGTTGGGTATTGGCAGCAGCAGTGTTGCTTTTGGGTGTAACGCAGGGTGTGGCACAAGATCGTGCAGATTTGCGGGTGGAGTGCCGTTCGGAGGCACTGACCCGGTATGATCCGAGTAATGTGAATCGCCCGCTGACATGGCAGAACAAGACGAATGAAACCTATTTGTTTGGGTTGCAGCCCGATGAGGATGGCGTCTTTGTTGGCGCGGCCACCTTCATCCCATCCAATGGAGATGCGAGCGAATATGCAGCCAAATTCAACTGGCGGGCTGCCAGTCTGTTTCTGGATGATCCTGAAACAGGATTTCCTCATATGCTAATGCGCTTGGTGAATACCGGTGCCGGACCAGTGTTTGAATCCATGGCCTTGAAACCGGCCCGATCCGGCCCGCAGCTTATTCGCTATAGCTGCTTTTTCACCTGCAATGACAGGCCGTTGCGAAATCTGCTTGCAACGTCCTGTCCGGTGCCGTCGCCCTGAGCCTTCGTGCCCAGGAGGGAAATCACTTCGCCGGAAAAGGTGTCTCGGCAACTGGTGTGATGGGCTTGCCGTTTTCAAACCAGTTGGTGAGATTGTCGACCAGCAATTGGCCCATGGCGTTTCTTGTATAGACTGACCCGGAGCCAACATGGGGCAGCAAGACAGCGTTCGGAAGCGCCATAAGCGCTTCGGGTACGTGGGGTTCATGGTCAAATACATCGAGACCGGCTGAGCGGATCGTGCCGTTTTTGAGCGCTTCTATCAGCGCCTCTTCATCCACTGTGGAGCCGCGACCAATGTTGATGAAGGTGCCATCTGGACCAAGCGCTTTGAACACCTCTTCATTGTAAGCCTTGTTTGTCGCTGCGCCACCGGGAAGAACGCTGATGATGATGTCAACATTTTCGGCCAGAGCCTTCAGTGAGTCATAAAAGGTATAGGCGATTTTTTGGTCTGAGCGGCCATAATAGGCAATGCTCAGGCCGAAGCTTTCGGCACGTTCTGCAATGGATTTGCCAATGCGGCCAAGCCCGGCAATGCCAAGGCGTTTTTCACGCAATGTATTTGGCGTCAGCGGGTAGTTTTCAGAAGTCCATTTGCCGGCGCGCAAAAACTGCTCGGCCTGCGGCAATTCGCGGACCGTATTGATCATGAGCCCAATGGCGGTATCGGCGACTTCATCTGATAGAACATCCGGCGTGTTGGTGACTATGATGCCGCGTTCGCCAGCAGATTTTGCATCCACATTGTCATAGCCAACTCCAAAATTGGCAACGATTTCCAGATTGGGCAATTTGTCCATCAAATCCGTATCGACATTGCGATGGGAGCCAGCAGCCACTGCACGAATGGAGGGTCCGAGCGCGGCAATCATGGCATCCGGGTCTGGCGCTTCATACAGTTTGTGCGCCCGGAATCTTTCATCAAGCTGTTTCTGCACGTAGTCGCGCATTTCAGAGATTACCAGAAGATCCACGTCGATTTTTGTCATATTGCCTCTCAGGTCACCGTCCATGGGATCATGGACGGCTTTGTTGAACCACAGATTATCAGTTCGGACTAGCGAACCATATCCGTTGCAGTTTCGATCTGTCTATTTGCGCTTGCGCAGCGGGTTTTTGAATGACCCTGTCAGCATCACAGCGGCAATCAGAATTGCAACGAAAATGCCAACCGTTCCCAGCGCGATAGCGTGCCCAGCGCCAAAATGGATATGCGGCGTTTGTGCGGCTACCACGCCATGGGCTTGCGCATCGGGATGAGCGCTTGAAAGAGTGCTGAGCCATGGCAGAACAGCGGCAGACAGAAGTGCTTTTTTGAAAATCATCAATATTGTCCCTTGATTTGGTCGACACAGCGCCCGTGAATTCGGTCACGCTGGTATGAGTGATTCATACGCGCCAGACGCTATAGTTTCCAGCGCTTCAGTCAAGCAGGATATCGGAAACTTTTGAACCGCGAATCTAGTGAGCTGCTTAGTTCTATGTCTCGCAGAGGATGCAAATTCCGGCGGGCTTTTCGTTCATATTTTCCACTTCACTGGAGCTGTATGAAATATAAAAGCCAACATTCTGATGCGTTAATTTCCTCGCAAGGAAATGCGTCTGTATGTTGGCGACTGGATCTGTCGAAAAGCGCATCGACCCAAACCCAACGCGCAGCCCTCAAAGGAGATGCTTCTCTACGTCTCGCGCGATTGCCTCGCTCTCGGATTTTAATTGGCGTGACGGTGGGCAAATCTCCTGAAGATAAGCCGCCAAGGTGCCCGAAAGGGTTTCGCGTTCCATCCCGTATTTTACGAACTGGCCCTCGCGCTTTTTCCACACCAGTCCAGCGGCCTCCAGCAACGATAAATGTTTGGAAATGGCCGGTTGCGACATGTCAAAACGTTTCGCAATGGCTCCAGCGGTAAGTGATGTTTCAGACAGATACGCAAGGATTTTGCGGCGAGTTGTCGAACTCAACGCTTCAAAGACTCTCTCAACACTTGACACAACTTAACCTTTTAACTTATTAGTTATATATCTAATATACTAAATCAATAACTGCTGGAGTTCAAGATGTCTGGAACCCAAATTATTGCCACTGATAGAGTGTTCCCTAGCACCAATACTTCTATCGCCGAAGGTCGCATCGTCTTGGAACCAGTCAAGGTCATTTGGATTGCAGCGATGTCACTTGGGGGGGTAATTGGACTTACATTCTTTGCCAGTTGGTCAGCGCTTGCGGTGTTTTTGACCCTATCAGCAGTCACTTTGTGTGCAGGCCACTCAGTAGGCATGCACCGGTTGCTCATTCACCGATCATTCAAGGCTCCGACTTGGGTTGAATATACACTAGTCTATCTCGGTACTCTCGTGGGTATGGCAGGACCGTTTGGAATGATCCGCGCCCATGACATACGCGATTGGCACCAACGCCAAGCATTTTGTCCTCCACACCCGAGCCATGGGACGGGGTTCTTTCGTGACGCATTCTGGCAATTGTGTTGCAGCTATCGCCTTCATAATCCTCCTGAATTTCGCCTGGAATCGTCTATCCAAAGCGACCGCTTTTATCGCTTTCTTGAGGCCACATGGATGGCTCAACAACTTCCCGTCGCCGCAATCCTCTTCGCTATGGGTGGCTGGGGTTGGTTGCTTTGGGGCGTCGCTCTTCGGATTGTGGTCTCTTTGACAGGTCATTGGGCGGTGGGTCATGTAGCCCACAAACGGGGCCATCAAGGCTGGGCGATTAAGGGACTACCAGTTCAAGGTTACAACCTACCCCGCCTTGGATTTGTAACCTTTGGCGAAAGTTGGCACAGCAATCATCACGCCTTCCCTCATTCAGCGAAATTAGGAATAGAAGCAGGGCAGTCTGATTTGGGATTCTTGTTTATCAAATTTTTGGAAATTTTTGGTCTAGCGACAAACATCAAAGAACCGATGAGCGAACCGATGCGCACGGGTTTGATAAGGGTTGATCCATTTGACACTACCAGGGCCAATAAAAAATCCAATCCAGTAGGAACTTCGGCCCCAGCCGCTTCAGCATCTATGATCATGGATTGAAGCGCTCAATAATCAAGTGGCACTGGTGATTGTTATTAGATTATTGGGCGATCATTCTTTGTTCTGAAATTTGAAAATGAAGTTGTGCGTTTGGTGCACCAAACAGGCCGCTCAGATAAACATCTAAATTGGCTCATCATCAAAATCGTCATCAGCGTCATCTGGATCGGCTTTCAGATCGGTGCGTAAATTCTGCTCGATCTGTTTGAGCAATTTTGCCAGACGTTTGCGATCCTTGTCATCGATGTTTTTCAAAGAGGCGCGATCCAGGGATTTCCAGGCCTTGTCCACTTCGCTCAAAAGGGCAATGCCGGACGCCGAGAGATAGACATGGGATTGTCTGCCATCGGTTTTGGAGGATCGGCGTTCGACATAGCCCTGTGTCGTCAAGCGATTGATCATCTTGGTGACGGTTGGCGGGCGGACACCCAGCTCTGTTGCCAGATCTCCCATGGTCTGGCCATCTTCCTTGTTCAGCGCCTTGAGCACTGTTTCCTGCCCGGGATGAAGACCGAGTTTGCTTAGTCTTTTGGCTGAAAAGCTGCGCTGAGCACGGGCTGCTTTGGTGATGCGCAGGGTTATGGACTTCTTGTGATTGAATGCCATGAGTATGTCCACCGTTGATGCGTGTTGCCCCAAAAAACGAGATAGTTACCCGCCTTAACTCTTCCCTTAAATTATTCAGATGACAGTCCCGTGACACAATGCAGATAAGTATTCTGACCAGTCAATTAAGTGCAAACTTGCGAATCTTGCGATCAATCTTCAAAAGGTAGGATTTCAGCGCTGTTTGGCTGGTTGTATCCATCTTGTAGTGGGCCAGATAGAGGGTTTTGCAACCTGGAGTGCATAATGCGCGAATGCCTCTCAGGATTGTTTTTTTACCCGGCTCACCAATGAGTTTGGAGACGGTCCATGGGGCACCACATGTGGTGACCGCAGCCAACCGCTTGATGTGCTGCATATTGGGGCGAATGGGGGTGGTGTCCGTTGGCATGATGAATGTCACATGAGGCACCCAGACACGGTCAAGCCAACCTTTCAGCATGGCAGGCAGCCCATACCACCAGGTTGGGTAAACGAAGACGAGTGTGTCACACCAGCGAATGGCAGCGATATGGTCTGCGACCGGCAGTTCGTTGGTTCCTGCATCATGATATTCGCGCCGTTCCTGATCACACATCACAGGGTTGAAGTTTTCGGCGTACAGGTCGATCAGCCGCACTTCATGACCTGAATCAGTAAGCGCTGCGACAACTGTCTGTTTCATGGCCGCTGAAAAGCTGTCCGCGCAGGGATGGCAATAGACCACCAGTGATTTCATTTTTAGGACCCGAGCCGTTGAGTGGAATACAGCACTCTATGCGACAGATTTCACAGGCTTGCAATTGGTGGTGTGCTGTCCTCAATCAGGATTAGCCGTTTACTCTCTTGAAAATTGTCCAAAAAATGCACCCTTGAGTGCCTTAGCCATTGGCAGATTGTGAAGTCGGCTTGGCCTCATCGTCCGGTTCAGAGATCGGGGCAATAACGGGTGCCGGCACTGAAGCGGGCGCTGCCTGAGAAATCAGCTTTTCGGCTTTTTGGGCAAGACTTGTGACCGCCGAGCTCTGGGCAATTGTGGCTGATTCTGCAAAGGCCTGATGGTTGGCTTCAACACGGCCCAGCCGGTACATGTAATTCACCATGACGCCGAAGCTTTGCTGCAGGCCCTTTTCTGATGTGTCTGCTTCCGACAGGATGGCATGCAGTTGTGCGCCATTTCCAAGGTGGAAGCGAGCAACCGGATCAATCGGCAATGCATCGCCGCGCTTTGCGCGTGCCAGATAGTAGGCCGCGAACTGTTCTGCCAGTTCGGGGTTCGATTCAGTGTCCAAAAGTTTTTGAGCGGGATGATCAGGATTTTCTGCAACCTCGCCCATGACCCATTTGGAAAAGCCCGGGACCGGAGACAATGTGACAAAGGTTTTCAGATTTGGCAGGGCAACAGACAAATCATCGACCACCTGTTTTATGAGTGAGTTGCCGAAGGAAATCCCGCGCAGGCCTGCCTGACAGTTTGAGATAGAATAGAACACAGCGGTGTTCGCATCCTCACCAGCCAGAGAGGGGCGGGTTTGCGAAAGAACGGATTGAATGGAATCCGGTATGCCCTTGGACAAGGCCACTTCCACAAAGACCAATGGTTCGCCTGGCATGGATGGGTGAAAGAACGCAAAGCAACGACGATCTTCCGGCTCCAAACGACCGCGCAGATCTGCCCAATCATTGATGGCATGAACCGCTTCATATTCGATGATCTTTTCTAGAATGTTGGCTGGCGTTTCCCAGGAAATCCGTCGCAATACCAGAAAACCGCGGTTGAACCAGGATGCCAGAAGGTGGTCGAAATCCAGATCTGTACGACGCAGGGCCGGGTTCTGGCGCAGCATACCCAGCAAATCCTTGCGCATGTTTACGATGCGGCCAGTGGCGTCTGATCCCTGATTGAGACGGCGCAGCAGTTCCTGTCGCTGAGGCTCTGATGTCTTCATCAAAGCCTCTAGATTTGCGGGGCTTGGATCAGTGGCATAAGCATCTGCCGCCGCTTTGACGGCCTCAACATCCACATCCAGATTGTCGTTGAGATAGGTGAAGAATGCGGCCTTTTGCTCTGTGTCCAGTTTTTCGTAGCGCTCCAGCAATGCGGTTCCGATTTTACGGGCAGATACTTCTCCGCGGTTGGACAGCAATGCATCGCAAAGTTCGTCAATGGGGCGATTGTCATTTATGGAGCGGAGAACGCTACTCCGTTCAAAAACGGAGCCAAGAAGGTCCTGAAAGAAACCGGAACGTGGCATTTGCTATCCTTTTATCTATGGCCGGACCTGGTTGGGTCATGCCTTTTCAGGTAGTCGCCGCCCCCAGGCAGGTTAGAATTGTTTTGTCGCAAAAATGTGTGTGTGCTCTGTTTCAATGAGCCGCAGGATATCGTTTGCGCTTACAGTGTCAAGTTTTTGTATACAAGAATATTCTTGTTGCATAATTATGAAGATGTTAGAGTTATCTATGCCCGCACGTGCTGCCGATCACATCCGCCAAAATCTGGAACAGGCAATTCTGACTGGTTCCTATGTCGATGGTTTGCGTCTTGATGAGCTTCGGCTGGCAGAGCAATTCGAGGTCTCTCGTACTCCTATTCGTGAAGCGTTGCAGATGCTGGCGGCCACCGGCCTTGTCGACCTTATTCCACGCCGAGGTGCCTTTGTGCGCCATCCGAGTTTTGTGGAACTGGTAGAAATGTTTGAAGTCATGGCAGAGCTTGAATGCCTGTGCGGGCGTCTGGCAGCACGGCGGTTGACGGACACGCATCTGGTCGATCTCAAAGCTGCGGAAAGTGGCTGTGTTTCCGCGTTGGAAGTTGGCGATACAGATGCCTATTACCGGGCCAATGAACGGTTTCACAATCTGCTGTATCAGGCGAGCGGTAATGGCTTTCTGACTGGTGAAGCAAATCGGCTTCACAAACGCCTTCAGCCGTTTCGGCGGCTGCAATTGCGGGTGCGCGGTCGCATGGTGCAATCGATGGATGAGCACAAGGCCATCCTGTTAGCCCTGGAGGCCGGGGATGCCGAGACGACGGGGCGCTTGCTGCGTGATCACGTGGCCATTCAGGGCGAGAAATTCCATGATTTGATGGCTGGATTTCATGGCCAGTCATTGGGCCAGTCATTGGGCCAGTCATTGGGCCAGTCATTGGGCCAGCCTTTGGGAGAGCCAGAGGAAAAACCTGAGGATCCGCTAAACGGTCGACCGGTCAACCGGGTCGCCGGGCAGGCCGGATAGGGTCAGGATGCCTTAAATCGCTGGTACTATGAAGTCTGGAACAATGCCGCTTTGGTCTATGTAGTTTTGCACATTTTCGCCCGCGAACAGGCCATGATCGGTAACAAGAACGGTTCGCCAACCAGCTGCCGCCGCTCCCAGAATATCGGTATGCAAAGTATCACCCATCATGGCGATGCGTGATGGTGGGACAGATTGAGGGATGCGTTCCTGGACAATCTCGAAGACTGAGCCAAATGGCTTTCCGTGAAATTCAGGAGCCATGTTCAGCTCATCTGCCAGATTGTGGGAAAAGAATCCCGGTTCCAGCGAAAAGAACCCGTCTTGAGGTGCCACAACATCCGGATTTGCGACAATCAACGGGCGTGGTTTTTTCTTCAAACTGTTGCGCAGATAGTCTAACTGCTCAGGCTTGTATCCGATGGCGCTCAAGAACAGGAAGCCATCGACGGTATCAAACATCTCCGGGGCCTGATTCAATGCGATGAATGGAACGGGTAACTCGTCCTCGTTCAATGGAAACCCGGTAATGACGCCCCATGTTGAAATTTCTGTGTGGGCGCGCAGAGCCCGTATGGCCGCCAGTCTGCTGGGGACAATATCTTCCAGCGCAAATGCCATATTCAGGCGGTCAAATTTTGCCTGTGATTTTTCAGGTGTAAAGCTGGCGCCATTGGTCAGAACAAGGGTTTTTTTGCCAAGCTCCTGAAGAGCCTTCACACGTTGGGCGGCTCCAGGAACGGCGTCTGCTCCCCTGTTCAGAACGCCAAAAGCATCGAACACAAAGACATCGAACTGGTCTGCCAGTTCGCCCAGATCATTTGCATGAACTGATTGAGCGGGAAAATGGGCGCTTGGAAGTCGTCCGCGTGCGTTTTCGTAAAACGCAAACGCGTCGCTGCTGGACAGGGTCGGGAAGGGGTTTTCAAGGCTGGCGAAACGGTTGCTCATAGATTGTTGCTTTAAAGCAGAGGCGGCCGTTTTGATAGGGCATTAGCCTCCGATTTTTGAAGGAAAACAGTCGGGAACCTGCTTTCGTCCTCATTGCCAATATTATTGGGATGCCGCATACAAAGAAGACTGTATTTCGGGGAGTTTTCAAGATGGCTTTGTGGATCAAGAATCCGTTGGCGGTTCTGGCAGAAAATGCCGCTGGCGGAGTGGTTGTCGATAAGGGCAAGATTACCGAGCTTGTACCAATGGGCGGTGCGCCTGAAGGCAATGAAATTGCTGTTTTTGACGCAAGTCGCCATGTCGTCATTCCCGGTCTGATCAACACCCACCATCATTTTTTCCAGACACTCACCCGTGCACATCCTGCAGCGATCAACAAGGAGCTGTTTCCCTGGCTTCAGGCGCTCTATCCGATCTGGGCAAAGAATGTGAAGCCGGACGCATTTCGACTGGCCACGCGGCTGGCCCTGACGGAATTGATGATGTCGGGCTCCACCTGTGCATCCGACCATCAATATCTTTATCCCGACGGCCTTGAAGAGGCGATGGATATTCAGGTGGAAGAGGCTGAGAAACTTGGTATCCGAATGACTCTGACACGGGGATCCATGAATCTGAGTGTCAAGGATGGCGGTTTGCCACCTGACAGTGTGGTACAGGATGAAGACGCCATCCTGGCTGATTGCGAGCGGGTGATCGGCCGCTATCACGATATGTCGGATGGCGCACAGTTTCGAGTTGCTCTTGCGCCCTGTGCGCCCTTTACCGTGTCGCGCAGGCTTATGACGGAAAGTGCTGCCCTGGCGGAAAAACACGATTGCCGGCTGCATACACATCTTGCAGAAACGTTGGATGAGGATGCCTATTGTGTGGCCAATTACGGTATGCGTCCGGTTGATTATCTGGAAGATGTGGGTTGGCTTAACCACCGGGTCTGGCTGGCTCATGGCATTCACTTCAATGACGAGGAAGTTCAGCGTCTTGGTCGGCACAAGGTTGGCGTTTGCCATTGTCCGACCTCCAATATGACGCTGGCCTCGGGACAGTGCCGTACAAAGGAACTGGAAGCTGCCGGATCACCAGTGGGATTGGGCGTTGACGGCTCGGCGTCGAATGACAATTCCAACCTCATGGAGAGTATCCGCCACGCACTGATGATCAATCGACTCACATATGATGCCGCCTCGGTCACACATCAGGATTGTTTTCGTTGGGCGACAGAGGGGTCGGCGAAATGCCTTGGCCGAGACGATATCGGGCGGATCGATGTTGGTATGCAAGCGGATTTGGCACTTTATACGCTGGATGAATTACGCTTTTCCGGTGTCGGTGATCCGTTGGCGGGCTTGGTGTTGTGCGGGGCGCATTCAGCCGACCGGGTGATGATTGGCGGGCGCTGGACGGTTGAAGATGCCATGCCTGTTTCCATGGATATCGGCCGTTTGCGCCATGAACACGGAGCCGCTGCAAAAGCGTTTTTAGAGGCGTTGTAGGACGGTTTTCCTGCGGTTGGCTTGCGGCGGTTTCCCAAATTTCTGAAAAGCAACGGCAGGTAGAAATAAGTATGCAATCTACATGCATACTCATTTAATAATTGAATCGTTGTGTTGGCAGATAGGCATATTTATACAAGTACCACCTAAAGTGTTCAGTAATTAAGTGGACGACAAAAGTGTTGCTTACAAAGATGGAATCAAAATCCGATAGCCTTGGCGAGCTGATTGAAGCCTTTCGAAACTACAGAGTTTCGCTGCAGAATATGCTGAATTCAGACACGACCGAGAACAAGATGAGTGAAGCTGACAAAGCTGTTGGCATGCTCTTTGACAAGATTGTTGGTTTTCAGGCAAAAAACGAAGACGACAAGACTGCCATGATCAATTTTTCACTGAATATGATTGAGGAATTGTCTGAAGGTGACAGCATGATCAATGTTCATACAGGTTTGATCAGGCAATATATTTAAAGAAATTGGTTGGTATTGTGGGCTGGCAAACGTGACCTCTCGCCCGACAGCAATAGGTGCTAGTTCACAGTACCAGCCTTACACGATGTCTTACGCTTGAAAGGTTCAGGTGGAAGTTCGTAAAATTCCGGATGTGCCAGATTAACGGGACATTTTTCCTGGGGGCAAACTTCAAGGTCGCATAGGCGGCAGACATAGTGCTGGTCATCGCCACCAACCACAATGGCGGGCATCATTTTACCAATGATGCCAAGCATCGTCACTTTTTCTTCCGCGTCCAGACGGCCAATGGCTTTCTTAAGCACTTTGCTTCGCGCGTTCAGGATGTCTGTGAAACATGTTTCGCCTGCATCAGTGAGAACCACGCACACTTCGCGCCTGTCATGAGCTGTACCCCTGATGCGCTGCACCAGCCCCTTTTTTTCAAGGCCGGTTACAAGCCGCACAACGGAAGAATGCTCCAAAGACAGCATTTTGCGCAGGGTTTCTATTGATGCATTGGGCTCTGAGCCAATCTGAACGATGGAGTAACAGGCAGAATTGCTGAGGTTGACAGAGGCTTGAACGGCGTTGTCCATTTTGTCGCTGAGCGCACGCGCAAACACGCCGAAAACATTTTCGACGAATTTATCAGACGATTCTGAAATAGCGTTTTGCTGTCCGACCAAAATCGTGACCCACTTACTCTATAATACCCGACGGCTACAAGTTGCATCTACAGGGTGTTCGAGTAAAGCCAGATCAGAGTAAAATTGTATTTTGCCCCACTCTAAATCGCAAAAAACTCATTTTATGGTTATCAAACTCTTTCGCCGTCGCGGGCAAGCCCGCTCGCAACAAACTCTGTATCGCCCTCAAAATAGCGCAACCAGCGGTCCGTAATCCGGGCGCCATAGCCCACGGGAAGCTCGTGCCGGTGGATCTCTTTTTTCTGCTCCGCAAAGGCTGGATCCTTGTGAAAGGCAATCCAGTATTTTTCGTCATCGGTGACATGGACCGGGCAAATAGCAGTGTCGGTCATGGCTTCGTAGTTGCGGATGGTCGTTGTTGCTACACGTTGCCAACGGGCTACGCATTGTGAAAACAGCCTTGAAACCCGAGTCATATCGGTTTCCTCATAGACCGGCTTGCCTATTGAACTCAACGCACTGTCAGCCACGAATTTTGAAAAAGCATAGACGTCGGAGGACATGTTGACGCTCGGGAAAGGTGCGTACATCAACGGGTCATAGAGCATGTCCGATTTGACACCCGATTGCGGGCAAAAGGCGATGCTTTCAAAATCATCATACAATGTGCGCTGATTGGTAACCGGGCAGCGCAACTCAACAGAGTTTGTCAACGCTGCACCATTGGCCAAATCCCGGGCTTTCACCTGCGTGATGCCCTGCATCTGCTCGGCGAGGAAGTGAAACACGTCTGATGTTTGCGAGCTTCCTTCATAATAGCGCGGATCGTTGAATACGTAGAGACAGGCAACAACGTTGCCCTGTTCAAGCTGGGTTTTGAAGTCAGCAAATATTTCAGGGACATTGGCTCTGGTGGCAGAACGCACCATGTAGCGGCCACGATTCAGCTCGCGTCGACCGGCCACGCAAGGCAACTCACGCATCATCCAGGTCTTGGTTTCTTCGATGGTCTGGGCATCCGTCTTGCGGCCATTCAGACCAACGCCAGTGCCGCTCTTGCCATAAGGGGCAGGACCCTGTGGGCCAATGCCGGGTTTGGGCTGTTCGCGAAGAGATGGGGCGTATTTCAGTTCTGACGATTGGCGAACCTGGGAGGTGTCCACCGGTGGTGTCCGAGACGACATGGTCAATCCTTACTCATAACATTTTCGCTACAGCGACTAAACTCTTGCGTTGTTTTGACCGGATGTGGCAACCTGTAGTTGCTTCTTATTAGATGTATTTAAATTAAATTTATTTTAACTTTTATATAAATGCGCTGAATTTTCGGGTTTTTCAACACCCTCAACGATAATTTTTATGGTTAATGCGCGTTTTTTGACGTTTTCTTAAAGAATTTTGTAGCGAAGGGGGGGCTCATGGGCTTTAAACTGGCAATGGAGACAGACAGTGCGGGCGCTTCACGTTCGCACCATAAATTCAGCAAAATCGTTCGGCCTACCTCTGTTGGCCAAACTCATCCAGACAGACCTTATGAAGACGATTAGTGGAACCAAGACGCAGACAATTGCCCTGTTCTCCGGTTCACTTCTGTTTCAAATCATTCAGGTCGGAACGTTTCCAATCCTGATTTCGCAGTTTCTGTCCGGCAGTTCGCTGAGCAGTTTTGCAATTGGAATCTTTGTGGCAGTAGCCTGGATCGTTGTCTTTCTGGCAGGTCCCTTTGTGCCGAGCCTGATCGCTGATGTCGGTCCGCATCGGTCCAATCTTTTCGCCTCCTGCTTTACCATCGTAAGTCTTGTCATGTTGGTTCTGTCGCCGACCCCGGCCTTCATTGGGTTGTCATCCATTGCGATGGGTATGGGGCTGATTATCCGCTGGATTGTTTGCGACACACTTGTGGTCCATGTGAGCGCGACGCATGTTCGCGGACGCATGATAGGACTGCATGAAGCGCTGATGGGGCTGGGCATTGGATTGGGCCCGCTGCTTTTCGTGGGAACGGATCTTCAGACGGTGGTCTGGATATGCATTGCCATTGCCGTTTTAGGACAGCTTGCCTTTTTCATCGCCAATCACAGCCCAATTGCCGAATTGGAGGCGGAGCCGGGAAAAGGTCCGGGGCAGAAATTCCTGATCCGCGTCATTCTGACGGCTTTGGTGGCAGCTTTTGTGTCCGGACTCATTGAGAATTCGGCAATCGCCTTGCTGCCGCTGTATTTCGAGCATGTCGACTTTTCGCTCCAGATCAGTGCCATTCTGGTCAGTTCATTCGGGTTCGGCGGCACATTGCTGCAGCCCGCGTTGGGCTATATTGCTGATCGCTGGAATTACTATCTGGCTCAGATGCTCTGCATCATCTTCATTATAGGCAGCAGTCTGGTGGTGCTTTTGTTTACGGAACAAATGCTGGTGTCGCTGGTTGCGTTGTTTTTCCTTGGGGGTGCCGCAGGCGGGTTGAACACATTGGCCGTGATTGAAGCTGGCAGAAGCCAGAATGCACCTCAAATCCCTGCTGCCATGACCGCGATTGCGATGCTTTATACTCTGGGAGGCATTGCCGGGCCGGTGGCGTCCGGTGCCAGTCTTGAGCTGTTCCAGAACCAGGGCATGATGATCCTGTTTGTGCTCTCGGGCGCGGTCTTGGCGTTGTTCCTGGTGTTCCACCGGTATCAGGCCACTTTTGGAGCAGACAACAGGCAGCCATGAAGGCTCTAGAAAATGCCTTGTATGATGATCATCACCACGCCCATGATCACAATGAAACCGCCATCCACCAGAATCGCAAAGGTGGATTTCTTGACGAACAGTCCCACTGACATGACGAAGCCTGCGACTGTCAGAACAATGAGGATGATGGTGGCAAGGGCATTTTGAGCTGCGGTAACGCCGACCAGCAATGCCAGAAAGAAAGTCGAAACCAGTTGCGTCACCATGGCGGCTACCGGCATGGAAGAGGCAGTGCCAAGTTCCACGCCCGAGCCTTCGGCCCATTTCTTTCCAAACAGAATTGGAGAATACCACAGCCAGCCTATTATGAAGCTGACAATGGTTCCTATGATTACGGCCAGCCAATTCACATTGGATGTTAGCTCATTCATCTTCGCCACTCCTCATTATAGCGTGACCGACTAAACGCAGCCGGCCCCTTTTCGATAGACAAAACTAACAGACACTAGCGATTTTCGAAATAAGTGCGCAGCGGCGCCCAGTATCGGGCTTCCCAACCCTCGGCCAAATGATCTGTCATTTCTTCAGGGCAGCCGCTCTGATCCAGGGTGATGCGTGTGCCATCACTTTCTGCTGCAAGCATGATGCGCAGCAACGTGTATTGACCTTCTTCCCAAGGGGCTACCCGCCAAGCCTGAACGATTTTGCGCCCGGGCTCCAGTTCAATATTGCGGGCTATGATCTGACCATCATGCATGACGGCCTCGCCCCCGGCTTCTGTGCTGATCTGAGATTTTCCGCCGCTAAAAGCCGAATGCTGCTTTTCATCCATGAAAGCGGAATAGATATCCGAGGGGCTGGCCTTTATGAAAACTTCCTGATGAATATGAGTGGGCATGAAGCGCTCCTTAGTGGTTTGACCTTCAAAACAGGTTCAGTTATATTCAACCAAATGGTTGAGAATTTGGCAAGATGAAAAATAACAATGCTCTAAAGTCCGCGGAAAATGGGGGGTCTCCGAGTGATGAGGCCCATCTGGATCGTGTGTTTCACGCCTTGTCAGATCCCACGCGCCGGGCAATCGTGCAACGCCTGTCTGGTTCCAGCGGAACCGTATCGGCGCTTGCAGAGCCTTTTGATATGTCGCTGAATGCGGTTTCGAAACATCTCAAGGTTCTTGAAGGCGCCAGACTGATCAAAAGGGATATTGTCGGGCGGACCAGTGTCTGCTCTTTGAACATCGACCCTTTGGTGAATGCCCATGAATGGATTCAGCAATACACACAGTTCTGGAACGAGGTTCTGGACTCTCTGGAAATGCATCTCGACGCTGATGCAGCGGAACCGGGCGCTGCTGCAAAGAAGGATGAGCGACCATGACCAGCACTCAGGATGCCAATCAAGCGCCGGTGCCATCCGCTTCTCTGTCGTTGCTGGTTCGCCGCCTTGTCAACGGGGATGCGGAACGCGTGTTCAAGGCGTGGACACGAGCCGACCAGATTATGAAATGGTGGGGCCCGGCCCATGTCACCTGTCCGCAATGCGATGTTGATCTGCGGGTGGGTGGGCGCTACCGGATTGCCAATCTGCTGCCGGACGGATCCATCATCTGGATTATTGGACAGTTTCTGCGAGTCGAGCAGCCAAATCTGCTGGAGTATTCCTGGCAGTCAGGCTCTGATCCACAATTTGATCCGGAGGCCGCTCAGCGGGTGACAGTCCGGTTTCTGGCCAGGGGACTCAAGACTGAAATTGTTGTGGAACACAAACATATTCCCGACGAACAGAGTCGCACCAATCATAATTTCGGTTGGCTTGGTTGCCTGGATGGTCTGGACTCATTCATGGATGGCAAAGAGCCTTCGTAAGGTCGTAAAAAAACCGCCGCACCTGTAAAGGAGCAGCGGTTCAATTTTATCAGATGTGGTCCGGAAGGACCGCAGACTGATTAAGCAGCTTCGATGGTGCTGACAGCAGTTTTGCCGTTGCGAGCATCGATGTCTGTGTCGAAACGTACTTTCTGGCCTTCTGCGAGGCCGGCCATGCCGGAACGCTCAACAGCGGTGATGTGTACGAATACGTCCTTAGAACCATCTTCTGGCTCGATGAAGCCGAAGCCTTTTTGGTCGTTGAAGAATTTTACGGTGCCGGTAATCATAGTTATGTCCTTTACACTAACGTTAGCACGTGGGGTCTGGCTCAAATTTTTGAGGCACGTCGCCCGGTTTTGTCGAATTTGAAGAAAGTCTGAAACGTGCGCTTCCGTCAGTGGCGGAGCGTTTAACCCAGTAGATCGGCAAATATCGATGGGGGGGATTTAGGGGGCAATTGTGGAAATTGCAAGGCACAATCGCAAAAGATGAGAATTCGTTTTTGTCTGGTTTACAATGTCTTAACCACGGTTCATTGATCAAAACCTGATTGACGAGCAGCCAAATTGGGCACCGGAAGCGTACTCGTTTGGCCTCAATAATCAGATTTTTGGATATGTTTATCCACACATTTGGAGTGCTTGGACCGTGTGCTTTCTGATAGGGTCCGCCAAAATAGGAGGAACGAATTATGTTGCGCTGGGGCATTTTATCAACGGCAAAAATTGGTCAGGAACAGCTGATTCCAGCCATTCTGAACGCTGAGAACGGAATTATCACAGCAATTGCGAGTCGCGATGAAAGTCGCGCCAGAGTTGTGGCAGAGCGCTTTGCAATTCCAAATTACTTCGGCAGTTACGAGGCTATGCTTGAAAGCGACCTTGTTGACGCGGTTTATATTCCCCTGCCGACGTCGCAACATGTCGAGTGGGCCATTAAAGCGGCCAATGCGGGCAAGCATGTCCTGTGTGAAAAACCCATTTCTTTGCATGCGGATCAGATTGACGACATCATAAAAGCGCGGGATGCCAATAATGTTTTGGTGTCGGAAGCCTTCATGGTGACCTACCATCCGCAGTGGCATAAGGTCCGTTCGCTGATAGCAGAAGGGGCCATTGGTACCTTGCGCCACGTCCAGGCGGCATTCACTTATTACAATATGGATGCAGGCAATATGCGCAATATCGCCTCTCTTGGTGGTGGTGCATTACCCGATATCGGTGTCTATCCAACCGTCGGCACACGGTTTGCGACAGGCTCGGAACCAGTGCGTGTTTCTGCAAAAGTGGAGCGTGACCCGACCTTTGGCACAGATATTTTCACATCATGCCGCGCCGATTTCGGCAGTTTCGAAATGACCATGTATGTCTCGACCCAAATGGCGTTGCGTCAGGAAATCTCTTTTCATGGTGACAAGGGCTGGGTGGAAGTCTCTGCGCCGTTCAATGCAGGCCTGTACGACGCTGACTATGTGACCTGGAACAATGCTGATCATTCCGAGCAGCACAAATACAGCTTTCCCGGTGTAAATCAGTATCAGATGCAGGTGGAAGCGTTTGCTCGCGCGGTCGCCAGTGATGATCTGAAGGGCGAAGAAGAAATTTTCTCGTTGGAAAGCTCAAAGAACAATCAGAAACTGATCGATGCCATTTTCCGCGCTGGTGAAAGTGGCAATTGGGAAGATGTTTAAAGTTGGTTGTTCTGTCACGTGGCTGTT
Source organism: Alphaproteobacteria bacterium (assembly GCA_024743215.1). GTDB lineage: Bacteria > Pseudomonadota > Alphaproteobacteria > Rhizobiales. The sequence goes on along the minus strand of JANSWZ010000012.1, from coordinate 103,263 downwards.
CAACCTGCCTATAGTTCCTGAGTGAGCGGACTGGTCGCCTGTATAGGGCTGTTTTTCAGCGCCTTCGTGGCGGCCACCATCATTCCGGCCCAATCTGAAAGTGTGTTGACCGCACTGATCCTGCTGGATCAGGTTCCGGTGGCAGTGCTTGTTGTGGTCGCGAGCATTGGAAATATCGCCGGATCCATTGTCAATTGGGGCCTTGGGCGGGCCATTGAACGCTACCGTGACCGGCGCTGGTTTCCGGTAAAGCCTGCCATGCTGGCGCGTGCCACCGGATGGTATCATCATTATGGAAAATGGTCGCTTTTGCTCAGCTGGGTGCCCATTATTGGTGACCCGCTGACGGTGGTGGCAGGCGTGTTGCGTGAAAAATTCTGGCGTTTTCTATTGCTGGTCAGCATTGCCAAGACCGGACGCTATGTGTTTCTGGCCTATGTGGTCACGATGTGGGCCGGACCTTAATCGCGCGGCAGTCCAACCAATCCGGCCAGCCTATCGGACTTCAATATGGATGTGATCATCGTGCCGGGCCGCCCGGCATCCCTGAAACCGGATGTTTTCGCTTTCCACATCAAGCAATTTCTCAAGATGCGGTTCCAGAAGTATTTTTGATACGCCCTTTTCCGCACCGGTCGATGACAGCCAATGCAGGGCTTCAGCTGTCCGCTGCCTGTCCAGTTTGAGAGGTCGCAAGAAGCGGCTGAACCAGTTCATGTCCCAACGCATCGTCAGCCAGTCATCACGATCGGCGCATGGAGAGGTGCTTTGGTTTGTGGATTCTTCAAAGGCCCAATAGCCAATTGGTGATCTGGTTTGACCGGGTACATAGACCGCTTCTTCATTTACATAGTAATAGGCAATGTCCAGTTTTCGGCCGTCGTGATGCGACAAATGTGGCAACAGCGGAAAGCCATCGAAAAACGGAAAGCCGGCATCCAGTATGATGGTGACCGTGCCGGGAAATGCATAATTCATGTAGTCGGACAATTGGAAAACAACATCTTCCAATTCAGAAGTCACGTATTGCCGATTCAGAAGGCAGTATAAAGGTGACTGCATCCAAACCATTTCATCAGCCTGATCGATACACGGAAGGGGAACACGTCCGAAATGTGGAGCGGCTTTTGCAGAAATCGTTTGCAGTCCCGCATACATCAATAGGAATGCCACTGCTGTAATGACGTGATTAAGCGGTGCGCTTTTCCATAGCCGACGCCTCGCCAGAATTGCCAGAATGTAAGCCAGCCCGCCAATTTGAGTGAGGAGGGTCAGGGCAACAAATAATATTGTATGAGCAGTAAATTTTATCATCATCCCGGTCTGAAACATTGGCCGACATATTCGGCAAGTTTTGCGCGTCAAATGCTGAAACAGCAAGCGCTGTTTCAATTCTGCGTTGTGTTTCATCTAAATGAGTTTTGATTTCAATTCCATTTCCCGGTTTCAAATTGTCATGAATGTATCGTAATGAACCTCTATCATTGAACATGTGAATGGGCCTATGGGATGGTTTTTGCCGCTGGGCACGTAACGCCGCCCAAGAGTTTGATGATTGGTCGGCAGCAGCAGTAAAGCATCAGATCATGGCCGCAGAAATTGTGATTTCAGATCAAGAGCGCGTTGCGCCACCTCCTTTTAACGCCGCATTCCTTGTTTTCCTGAAGATCGGTGTGTTGTCCTTTGGCGGACCTGCGGCGCAGATCGCTTTGATGAACCGATTTCTGGTCGATGAACAACGCTGGCTGACAGAGAAACAATTCCTCAACGCTTTGAGCTTTTGCATGTTGTTGCCTGGACCGGAGGCGATGCAATTGGCGACCTATGCGGGTTGGCGGTTGCATGGGTTGAAAGGCGGGTTGATGGGGGGGCTACTGTTTGTGCTCCCAGGGGCCGTTGTTGTTTTTGCACTGGCCGCGCTTTACGCCTATCTGGGAAATGTACCCTTGGTCAGCAGCCTGTTTCTGGGCATCAAAGCCGCTGTGCTGATCATTGTGGTGGAGGCGCTGCTGAAAGTATCCAAGCGTGCGCTGAAAGGTCCGGCGCATTGGATCATTGCCGGTGTGTCCTTTGTCGGTATTTTCTTTTTGGCACTGCCATTTCCATTGATCGTGTTTCTTGCAGGGCTGTTCGGGTTTTTCAGCACGTCCTCTGGCGGCAGGGTTGAGGGTGTTATCGTCGCGGTGCCCTGGCAAAAGACGGTTTTGCAGATCGCTATCTGGCTCGTCCTCTGGTGGGTGCCTGTTCTGGCAGTTGGCGCGTTTTCCGGGGCGCCGATCCTGACCGAAATCGGGGCCTTCTTTTCAAAACTGGCTGTTGTTACCTTTGGCGGTGCTTATGCGGTTCTGGCCTATATGGGGCAGGATGTTGTCAGCCAATATGGCTGGCTGACAACGGGTGAAATGATGGATGGGCTGGGCCTTGCGGAAACCACACCCGGTCCCTTGATACTGGTCACCGAGTTCGTCGGTTTTCTTGCGGCCTATCGCGAGGGCGGATTCTGGTTGGGAACTGCCGGAGCAATTGTCACGCTGTGGGTGACGTTTGTGCCGTGTTTTCTGTGGATTTTCGTGGGCGCGCCTTATCTGGACTGGATATCAGATCAACCACGGTTGAGTGGCGCGCTGTCTGCTATCACAGCGGCGGTGGTTGGAGTGATCCTAAATCTGTCCATCTGGTTTGGTCTGCATGTGTTGTTTCAGACCGTGACCGCGCAAGCCTATGGGCCATTGAAAATCTGGCAACCAGACTTCGCGACGCTGGACTGGCGCGTTGTGGCGCTGACAGTTCTTTGTGGCGTTCTGTTGCTACGGCTGCATTGGAACGTTGTATGGGTGTTGTTCAGTGCGGCCATCAGTGGCTGGGTATTGGCCACTGTATTCTGATCGGCACGGGTCGCAATCGTTGTGTAGTTGCGCTATATCTTCGCCGTAATTCAGGCTCTTATTCGACGCTTTGACAAGGAATTTTATGGCCAGAGATGGATTTCCCGCGCCCTATTGGCAGGATATGCCCACAACTGATTTTGATCCGGCCGTAACGGGCGACTGGATTGCTGTACTGCCGGTGGCCGCCATAGAGCAGCATGGGCCGCATCTGCCGGTTGCGACTGATACGGCTATTGGCAAGGGTATGGTGGAGGCGACAATTGCACGCTTGCCTGATAGCCTGCCGGCCACGTTTCTGCCGATGCAGCAGGTCGGAAAATCCAACGAGCACATTTCATCGCCCGGTACGCTGACCCATTCCTGGGAGACAGTCACCCGAAGCTGGATTGAACTGGGTGAAAGCGTTCACAGGGCTGGCATCCGCAAATTGGTTTTGATCAATTCCCACGGTGGTAATGTTCCGATCATCGACATTGTCGCCCGAGAGCTGCGGGTGCGGTTTGATATGTTGTGTGTTTCCACCGGCTGGATGCGCTTTGGCTTGCCTGACGGCAGCTTTGATCCGCAAGAGCGGATTTACGGCATTCACGGCTGTGATGTTGAAACATCCATCATGCTGCATTTGAGGCCGGACCTTGTTCGGATGGACAAGGCAGAGGATTTCCGGTCCACTCAATTGGACTATCTGAGGGAATTCAAGCATTTGCGCGCCCATGGGCCAGCACAGTTCGGCTGGAAGGCGCAGGATCTCAATATTGCCGGAACCGTGGGCAATGCAGCTGCTGCAACAGCTCAAAAGGGTCGCGCTATCGTCAATCATCAAGCCGAAAGTTTCGTGGAATTGCTGGATGATGTGAACCGCTTCGACCCCAGTCGTTTGTGGAGCGCATCATGAGGGGCCTGTTTGCGGTGTTGTTCACCGCGATCTGGTGTTTTGCCGGGGGGGCTTCGGCCCAGTCATTGGGTGCTTACAAGGATAAGCTGTTTTCCTATCCCAAAATTCTGGAGAAAAATCAGAATGGATCATTTCTGCGTCTTGATTACCGGGTTGAGCGGGATATTGACGAGCGCGATCAGATTCGCGGTGCGAAGGTCAGAGGGTTTTACGTTTCCATGCGCGGTCGCAAGGGCCAACAGGATCTGTCACTCAATTCGGGCCCTGGGCGCATAGATTATGCACGCACCGGACAGGTGCGCGGCGCTCAATGGATCGTGGTCTATCTGCATGGCCGTGGTGGAGACCGCAGTCAGGGCATCAGCGATTATAATTTCGGTGGAAATTTCAACCGGTTGAAAAATCTGGCTGTGCGCAACAGGGGACTCTATCTGGTGCCCAGCATCAATGATTTTGGTGTGAAGGGCGCGCGTGAAGTGGCCGCACTGATCGGTCATTATGCGGCGCAGGCGCCAGGTGCAAAAATTGTGCTGGCCTGCGGGTCCATGGGCGGGCAGATTTGCTGGCAATATCTCAAAGGCGAGGTTGCTGTGACAGCTTTGTCTGGAGCTTTGATGCTGGCAACTCATGCCGACAATCAGTTTCTGGCCAGTTCTCATTTGTCAGCCAATGGCAGGCCTTTGCCGATTGTATTCGGGCACGGCACGTTGGATGGCGCGTTTTCCTGGGAAAAAACCAAGGCGTTGTTTGACAGTATTCAGGTGGCGCGGTCCGGCTATCCCGTGCGCATGCGGCTGTTCAACACAGGCAAACATGGCACGCCGATCCGTATGATTGACTGGCGTCAGGAACTGAACTGGATTTTTGCGAACGGCTAGTGCGCAGCCCCTGCCTTCACTGCACTACTTCAAATTTGACACATAATGAAAATTGTCCGTCAGGCAATAGTAAACCCGCCATTCCGCGGGACGGCCGGACAGGGCGTAAGCAATTCTGTCAATCCGCAGCAAGGGGGTGCCCGTGGCGCAGCCAAGGCGTTTTGCATAGGCTTCTTCGGCGGCGACTGCTTTCAGCTTTTCCTCAGCGCGCACAATAGATTGTCCAAATCTTTGGTCGAACAGGGCATAAACATTGTTCGGCAGAGGCTTGATTTCATCTAGTCCGTCGAACAAAAGCTTTGGCAACACGATTTTTTCTGCAATCAGCGGTGCGCCGTGCAAGGACCGGTTTCGTTCCAGTCGCCAGACCTGATCATTGGCAGCCAGATCAAGAGCCGCGCGTTCGCGGTGGGTTGCCGAGCCGCTGTCCAGGCTGAGCAATTGGCTTTGTGGGAAATGGTTATCGTCTTTCTTGCCCTCATCCGGTGACAGCATGAAATACTGAAACAGGGCGCGTTCCTGAGTGTGTTCTGCCACGAAGGTGCCGCGCCCCTGACGGCGCACAACAATATTTTCGTCAGTCAGTTCATCCAGCGCTTTGCGCACTGTTCCCTGGCTGACGCCGAGTTCGACCGCCAATTGTTGCTCGCTGGGTAGTGCGTCGCCAGGCATCCAGAGCTTGTTGATAAGCCGCTCGAGCAATTTATGCTTAACCTGTGCATAAAGGGGACGAAAGCCGAGCGACTTTGCGTTTTGCTCGATTGTCTTTCGGCTGGTTTCTACTTTACTCATAGGTATCCTGCGGGTCTTTTTTGAATTTCGCAAATAAGGTTACCACCCACCGTTGACAGTGTCATCTGTCTTATGTCTTATATAAGACTTGCTCGCGCTGATGATTGTCGCGCGGAAATTCAAACAATCTAAACAGAGGGCGTTGGGCTTCCAGCGCAGTTATTATGAGCATTCCGCATCTGCTGGTGCATGATAAAGAAGACAATGTTGGCGTGGTTGTCGTTGAAGGACTGACCGCTGGAACCGACATGCTGTGTGTGGTGACTGAAGACAATTCGTCTTTCAATCTTGCCGCCAAAGCGGATGTTCCCATTGGCCACAAGGTTGCACTGACTGATCTGAGCGCCGGTGATACAGCGATCAAATACGGCCAGGATATTGGCAAGATGGTTGGCAGCGCTGAAAAGGGCGGCCATGTGCACACCCAAAACCTCAAAACAAAACGCTGGTAGGAGAGAGCCATGAACACGGAAACATTTTTTGGCTATCGCCGCGAAAACGGGCGCGTAGGCGTTCGTAATCACGTTGCAATTCTGCCGGTTGACGATATTTCAAACGCCGCTGTCGAGGCTGTTGCCAACAACATCAAAGGCACGCTTGCACTGCCACATGCCTATGGCCGGCTGCAGTTTGGTGAAGATCTCGATCTGCATTTCCGCACCATCATCGGAACGGGCGCTAACCCCAATGTTGCAGCTGTTATCGTTATTGGTATCGAGCCCAGCTGGACACAGAAGATTGCTGATGGAATTGCCGAAACCGGCAAACCTGTTGCAGCGTTTTCAATTGAACAGAATGGTGATTTGAAGACCATCATGGACGCGTCGCGCAAGGCGAAGGAATTCGTTCACTGGGCATCTGAAAAACAACGCGAAGAATGCGACATCTCTGAATTGTGGATCTCCACCAAATGCGGTGAGTCCGATACCACAACCGGCCTTGGGTCCTGCCCGACCGTTGGTAACATGTATGACAAATTGCTGCCAAAAGGCATTTATGGTGTCTTTGGTGAAACCTCTGAAATCACCGGCGCGGAACATCTTTGCAAAGCTCGCGCGATTGATGATGACGTTGCCGAGCGCTGGTATGCGATGTGGAAAGCCTATCAGGATGATGTGATTTTTGCGCATCAGACAGATGATCTGTCCGACAGCCAGCCGACCAAAGGCAATATTCTGGGTGGTCTGACGACGATCGAGGAAAAGGCTCTTGGCAATCTTGAGAAAATCGGCCGGACGTCGAAATTCATCGACATTCTGGAACCTGCGGAAGCTCCGAAAAAAGGCAATGGCCTGTATTTCATGGACAGTTCTTCAGCAGCTGCTGAATGTGTGACGCTGATGGCTGCAGGTGGATATGTCATCCACACCTTCCCAACCGGGCAGGGCAATGTGGTGGGCAATCCGATTGTTCCGGTTGTCAAGATTACGGCCAATCCGCGTACTGTGCGGACCATGTCTGAGCATGTGGATGTTGATGTGAGTGGAATTTTGCGCAGGGAAATGACAATTGATCAGGCGGGTGACAGTCTCATCGAGATGATTGCACGCACAGCCAATGGTCGTTTGACAGCGGCGGAAGCGCTGGGTCATCGGGAATTCGTCATGACCAAATTGTACCGCAGCGCCTGATTGGGAGACTGCTTATGGCTGACATAGTTGTCAGCGAATTTATGGACGAGGCCGCCCTTGAGGCGGCCCGTTCCTTGTATGATGTCCTGTATGAGCCTGGCCTCGTCGATGACATGGATACCCTGCTGGCCGAAGTGGCCAACGCAAAGGCTCTGATCGTGCGAAACCGGACGCAGGTCCGGGGAGCATTGCTGGAAGCTGCGACGCATTTGAAAGTCGTTGGTCGGCTTGGTGTGGGGTTAGACAATATTGACATGGACGCCTGTGCTGCCAAAGGCATTGCAGTCCATCCGGCATCCGGTGCCAATGATTTGTCTGTTGCCGAATATGTCATCACCAATGCACTTGTTTTGCTGCGTGGAGCCTATCTTTCCACGGCTGATGTCGCTGCCGGTGAGTGGCCACGCGGTCGTTTGATGGGGCGGGAAATCAGCGGAAAAATTCTTGGCCTTGTGGGCTATGGTGCTATTGCGCGGGAAACCGCACAACGTGCCACTGCGCTGGGCATGAAGATCATCGGGTTTGATCCGTTTTTGCAGCCAGGTGATGCTCGGTGGGGCGATACGGAAAAAGTATCTCTTGAGGATCTTCTTTCACGTGCCGATGTTGTCAGCCTGCATGTTCCGTTAACAGACGAGACTAAAAACCTGATTGATGAAACCGCGCTGAAATCCATGAAGCCTGATGCAATCCTCATAAACGCTGCACGCGGTGGTGTTGTGGATGAAGCAGCGCTCGCTGCTGCATTGCGGCAGGACCATCTTGGTGGTGCAGCACTGGATGTCTTTGAGACCGAACCGGTTTCAGCACAGGCAGGCGCCAAATTTGTTGATATTCCAAACCTAATACTCACACCACATATTGCCGGCGTCACCGACGAGAGCAATATCCGGGTTTCAGAAGTCACCGTTGCCAATGTGCTATCGGTGCTCCAGTCATAAGGCATAACACTATGGAAGACCGTCAGGTCAGTCTTGCGGAAGCGCGTAATTTTGCGCGCGAAACGCTTGTTGGATTCAATACTTCACAAGACAATGCACAGATTGTGGCGGATGCCATTGTTGCTGCAGAAGCGGACGGCCTGAAGGGCCACGGCCTGTCTCGCCTGCAGGGCTACAGCGCGCAGGCTAAAACCGGCAAGGCGGATGGTCATGCGGTGCCGGTTCTCTCGCGCCCCGCGCCCGGTGCGGTGGCTGTCGATGGCAAGGGTGGCTTTGCTTACCCGGCGCTCAAGATCGGGCTGGAATCGCTTATTGACGTTACCAAAAGCCAGGGCATTGCCATGTTGGGCATACATCATTCCAACCATTGCGGCGTAGCCGGACACCATGTGGAATTGCTGGCGGAGCAGGGTCTGGTGGCGCTGATGTTCGCCAATGCCCCGGCTTCCATTGCGCCGTGGGGCGGAAACCGCGCCATTTACGGCACCAATCCGATTGCTTTTGCCAGCCCGCAGCAGGGCCGTGCTCCGCTTGTGGTGGATCTGTCGGTTTCAAAAGTGGCACGTGGCAACATCATGGCTGCCGCTCAGCGTGGCGAAGACATTCCCGAAGGCTGGGCATTGGACCCTGAAGGCAATCCAACAACAGATGCCAAGGCCGGACTGGCAGGCACCATGCTGCCAATGGGCGATGCCAAAGGCACTGCATTGGCGCTGATGGTGGAAGTTTTGTGTGCGACACTCGTCGGAGCAAATCATTCCTATGAAGCCACCAATTTCTTTGACGGTGAGGGCGCCCGGCCCGGCACCGGTCAACTAATCCTGGCGATTAACCCGGCCACATTTGGCACCAACTATCTGGATCGCTTGAGCGAACTGGTGCTGTCTGTAGAAGAACAGGATGGAACGCGACTTCCCGGCGACCGCCGACTTGCCAGCCGCAAGAAGGCAGAGCTTGAAGGTGTCACGATTACGGGTGCACTCCTGAAGGCATTGGCAGCGATTTAGAATCTGAATTCAACCATCCTATAAATTCTGACTGCCAAGTCAGTTTTCCAAGCAGCAAGTCAGGCTTATGTCGGCAGTTCTCATGCGAGCTGACGTAATTCTGCGTGCCGCGATGATGACCGCCCATTATCCGTCCAAGGCCGCAAAAGAGTATTTTACGCCATTGGTGATTCCATTTACTCCAGAACTGGTGCTATGGCTGCCAATGGTCGCTGGGATTTGCGACAAGAACTTTTTGAAGACTTTACGCCGATAGTTCATCAATCTTGCCGTTGGCAACTATCACATGGCAACAATTGCTGGGGGTCGACTTAATGCAATCATTTGGCACGCAAAACTGGACTGCAAAAGATGGCGCGAAATTTACCACGCAAAGGGGCCATCGCATTTGGTTGCGTGCGCAGGCGGATGCTCTGTTGGACTTTTTCGAACCCAAGGTCATAAATCCGGCTGGTGGTTTCCGGTTGTTGGGAAATAGCGGGCAACCTTTACCAACTGATCCGAACCATGCCGGTTCTGAGCAGGAATTGCACGATACCACGCGCATGGTGCACTGTTTTTCGATCGGGAAACTGCTCGGACGTTCCTCTGCCGACACTTACATCGATCAGGGAATGGACTTTATCTGGAACCACCACAGAGACACCGGCAACGGGGGCTATTATTGGGGGGTGCGTGACAACGGCCCATCGAACCCGAATAAACTTGCTTATGGCCACGCTTTTGTGTTGCTGGCCGCTTCTTCCGCCAAGGCTGTCGGCCATCGCGATGCAGATCGGATGCTGGAAAATGTGACAGAGATTTTACACAGCCGTTTCTGGGATGCCAAAAACGGCACAACCAGCGAGGAATACACCGCGGATTGGCAAAGCATTAGCGACTACCGTGGACAAAATTCAAACATGCATCTCACCGAGGCGCTTATGGCCGCCTACGAGGTCACTTTGGATCAAACCTATCTGGATATGGCGCAAAGCATCGCCGAGTTTTTTATAAACCAGCATGCCCGCACATTGGGGTGGCGTGTTCCCGAGCATTTTGATTCCCAATGGCGCGTTGATCTGGACCATGCAGGTGATCCGGTTTTTCGCCCGAAAGGCGTAACACCCGGTCACGCACTGGAATGGAGCCGCCTGATTATTCAACTATGGAATATGAACAAGCGGCAACATGACTGGATGCCTGAAGCTGCCAAACACCTGTTTCTGGTCGCGGTCGAGACTGGCTGGGACACGGAAACTGGTGGATTATATTACACCACTGATTGGAATAATCGACCGGATCAGACCGTGCGTCTGTGGTGGCCGTGTGCTGAAGGCGTCGCTGCAGCAGCGGTGCTGGGGACTGTTCTTTCTGACCCGGAGATTGAGGATTGGTACCGTAAAATCTGGGGGTTCATCGACGAAAACTTTATCGATCATAAAGAGGGTGGCTGGTTTCCGGAATTGGATGCTGAATTATCACGAACAAACATCATATTTGCAGGCAAACCAGATTTGTATCACGCGCTTCAAGCCTGCCTGATTCCGTTGTTGCCATCAGATGGCAGTGTCATCCAGGGGCTGATTGGTGAAGCAGCATAGGTCAAAGCGTAATTCTGGCAGGTATCACTGACAGATTGAATTGATCGTTTGCGGGTTGGTCTTCTGCCGGCATGCTGCAATTGTGTGGTGTTCGGGATGGGTGTCGGCCTATGCACTAAGGTCCGCCACATCACAGCCCTTTTATCAGGCCTGTATTCCAGATATGGTTTCGCGGTTCGCGCAATTCATGCGCTGCAGAATCAATGTTCTGGAGAATTTCGTGTCTGACAAACCAACCTACACCGTGTTGGAAATGCTGGAAAAGCTGGTTGCTTTCCCAAGTGTCTCTCGGGACAGCAATTTGCCTGTCATAGACTTCATTGAAGACTATCTCAGCGCTTATGGTGTGACCTCGACACGTGTCTACAATTCGGACGGCACCAAGGCCAGTCTTTATGCAACGGTCGGACCACAGGTTCCCGGCGGTGTTGTGCTGTCGGGACATACTGATGTGGTGCCGGTTGACGGTCAGGACTGGGTAACAGATCCGTTCACAGTGACGCAGAAGGGGGAGCGGCTGTTTGGGCGCGGAACCTGCGACATGAAAGGTTTTTTGGCGTTGGGCCTTGCGGATTTACCACGGATGGTGGCAGCAGATCTGGCCCGCCCCATTCATTTCGCTTTTTCATATGATGAGGAACTGGCCTGTCTCGGCGCCTGGGATCTTGTGGAGGAGATGGCTAAATATGTGGCAATGCCTGCAGCTGTTATTGTTGGCGAACCGACCAATATGGAAGTGGTCACAGGGCATAAGGGTTTTTTGAATTTCGAAACACGGGTACGTGGCTTTGAAGTTCATTCCAGTCTGTCGCATACCGGTGTTTCTGCTGTCATGATTGCGGCCAGGCTGATCACCTATCTGTCGGATATGAGCGAGCAGAACAGGCAGGCTGCAGACCCCCTTAACCCGTTTGTTCCCAACTGGTCGACCTTGCATTGCGGTCAAATCGAGGGTGGCACAGCTCACAATATTGTGGCCAAGGATTGCTGGTTTGTGACAGATATCAGAGCCGTTGCCGGTGAAACGCCGCGTCAGTATTTCGAGCGTTATGTGGATCATATCCGCAATGAGGTTGAACCGGCGATGCAGGCAATCCATCCCGAGACCGGCATTGACATTGAAATTCTTTCGGAAGTGCCGGGACTTGTTCCTGAAAATAACGGCGTTGCGGAGGAACTGGCCCGATCCCTGACCGGAGATAATGGCTCTCATGTGGTGTCTTACGGCACGGAAGCAGGCCAGTTTCAGGGCGTTGGTTTTTCGGTCGTGGTCTGTGGGCCGGGTTCCATCGAGCAAGCACACCAACCAAATGAATATGTCGAAATTTCAGAACTTGAGAGCGGCAGCCGCTTCATTCAGGATCTCATAAAACGTCAGTCAAACTGAGGCTGTCATTGCTCCAACGGAATTTTTTTATCGCCTTAAAGTTGCGCAAAACGTAACCATATCCTGTGCTTGTTACATCTTGCGACATAACAAATGATCAAATTATCGTTTGTTCCTTGAATGAGCGACTGAAAAACCCAATCTTCCCATCACACGGAAAACGCGAGTCTTTCGGGAGTCAGGGTGCTTTGAGCTTCGCTCACTTTCACATCATGTGACTATTGAGCCAGCGCAAGGTGCAATTTTGCTCAGACAGATTTGCCCGACACATTGTTGAACTTTTAGTAGAGATCAGTATGGACACTTTGACGCGCATGCGGACCTTCATTGCGGTCGTGGACGAAGATGGATTTTCCGCTGCAGGACGTGCCCTTGGCCGGTCAAAGGCATTGGTGTCCAAATATGTCAGTGAGTTGGAAGACGAGTTGGGTGTGCGCCTTTTGAACCGCACCACCCGCAAATTGTCGCTCACTGAAATCGGCCATTCTTATTTTCACGAAGCACAGACCATTATTCATCAGGTGGATATGCTGCAGGAAAGTGTTCAGGACAAAAGCGGAAAGGCCAAAGGATTGCTGCGCATTTCTGCACCACGTTCGCTGGCTGACTCCCCTCTTGTGGAAACAATCATGGGCTTTGCGGGCAGCGAGCCGGATGTCGCACTGGAACTGGTTCTGGAAGATCGTTTTGTCGACCTCATCCAGGAAGCCTTTGATGTGGCCATCCGTATCACTGCGCTGGAAGATTCCAGTTTGATTGCGCGGCGGCTTGGCTCGTTCCGGATCGTGACCTGTGCTTCTCCAGATTTCATTGATGCTAATGGTGAGGTTGGTGTCCCAGCGGATCTGCATGACAAGCCCTGCATCATCGACAGCAATCTGAAATCGCGCCAGAACTGGACCTATTTTGATCGGAGCAAACGGGTTGCTGTCCCGGTGAAGGGGCGCGTTGAAACCAATTCACCACAGGCGGTGCGGCTTGGCGCGCTGTCAGGTCTTGGCTATGCGCGCACATTGCACATGCTGGTTGCAGAGGATCTTAAGCAGGGACGGCTTGTCCAGGTTCTGGAAGACTATGAAGCCAACGATGTGGGAATTTTTGTCGTTTATGCCAACCGCCGCCATCTTTCTTCCAAAATTCGCGCATTTGTGGACTATATGAGTAAGAATTATCAAAAAACTGAGGATTGATTCGTGGTGACCCGTTCCGGAGTGTCCTATTTTGTGTTCAGCGCCGCGTTCCTGGCGGGGCTGTCATCAATGCCCGAGGCGGACGCTCATCCTCATGTTTGGGTCGATACGCGTGCTGAAGTGGTGTTTGATGCGCAGGACCGTGTATCTGCAGTTCGCCATGCCTGGACTTTCGACGATGCCTTCTCCGTCTATGTCATACAGGGTCTTGATGAAAATGAAGACGGTATCTACACGCGCGACGAATTGTCTTCGCTTGCGCAGATCAATGTGGAAAGTCTTGCAGAGTTTGAGTTCTTTACCTTTATGGGTGTGGAAGAGGCTGAAGTGGGTTTTGACTCCCCAGTGGATTACTGGCTCGACTATGATGCCGGTAAAAGTCGCCTGACGCTCAATTTCACGCTGCCTCTGAAGCAATCGGCTCTGGTCATTGGCGACCTCATTCTGGAAATCTATGATCCGGAAGCCTTTGTCGCGTTTTCAGTCAATGAAGATGATTCTATCAAGTTGGCATCTGGTGCGCCCAATAATTGCAGCGTTGAGGTCAAGCCAGCCCAGGAGATGGATGATGCCTTTGCAGCGGCCCTTGCTGAGCTGCCGGTGGATCAGCGTCAGGTGCCAGACGAATTTTTCTCTGTGACCTCCAAGCTTTCCAATTCAGCGGTTATTCGGTGTCGATAAGATTTCTTTCTGCCGGATTTCTCATTCTGTTTCTGGGAACCAGTGTGGCTGTGGCACAAAGCGGGCCGTTTGGTGTTGGTGCGCCTGAGGCCGCTCCCATTCCCGCAGATGGTCTGTTTTCAGATTTCTTTCGCTGGGTGGCCGCACAGCAGAGCGCATTTTATCAGGAACTGACCGGCGCCGTGCGCAACATGAAACAAAATGGCAGTGCCTTCTGGACTCTGATCAGTCTCAGCTTTTTGTATGGCGTGTTTCATGCAGCCGGCCCCGGGCACGGGAAGGTGGTTATGTCCTCCTATGTGCTGGCCAATCGGGAAACTGCAAAAAGAGGCGCGGTCTTGTGTCTGCTGTCCTCCTTGTTGCAGGCCCTGGTTGCCATAGGTGTAATTTCCATTCTGGCAATTCTGTTTAACGCCACGAGCCTTGTCATTACTGATGCAAGTCGGTTTTTGGAGGTCGGGTCCTATGTGCTGGTGACCGTGCTTGGTGCCTATCTGGTTTTCAAAGCGATACGCGGGTTATTGAGCGCACAACCAGCCTCGCATGATCACCATCACGGCCACCATCACGATCATCACCACAGTCATGACCATGATCATCATCATGACGAAAATTGCGGTTGCGGCCATGCGCATGCACCAAGCCCTGAACTTGCAGATCAGGCAAAGGGCAGTGTGAAGGCGGCTGTTGCAGCCATATTCTCTGTTGGTCTTCGGCCCTGCACCGGGGCGCTGATTGTGCTCGTGTTTGCTTTGGCACAAGGACTGTTCTGGGCGGGTGTCCTGTCAGCTCTGGCGATGGGGCTGGGCACAGCCATTACGGTGACAACATTGATGTTTCTGGCCGTTGGTACGCGCAGGGCGACATTGGTGTTTACCGGGTCAAATACCCGTGGTGCCACCTATGTGCTGAATGGCATTCAGCTTCTGGGTGCTGTAGCGGTCCTTCTGCTTGGCGGGGTCTTGCTGATTGCGGCCTTGTTGTAGCGGGAAGTGGTGGATCCTGGGAACAAGTCCGAGGATGACGCGCTTTAAGGGCTGTTTGCGCTGAACTGAGTTCGTGAGCTTTGCAATCCACCACCGTCATCCTCGGACTTGTTCCGAGGATCCACTGCAGCCATTCATCACCGTATGATGGATCCAAAATACGCAAAAATCTTCTTGGATACTGCATCACTTGCCGCCCAATATTCCGGGTGCCATTGCACGCCAAGGGCGAAGGCCTTGGCGCCATCAACGGAGATGGCTTCAATCGTCCCATCATCGGCTGTCGCTTCAATGGAAAGGCCATCTGCCAAACGGTCAATGGCCTGGCGATGCAATGAATTGATGGCGATTGGCGCATTGCCCAAAATACGTGCCAGAAGGCCATCTTTTACCGGGTTGATGGTGTGCGCGATCTTGTATCGGACGTCCTGATCCGGATGGGTGACGGCGCGGTGATCCATGATCCCCCGATTTTCCTGAATTTCCGTTTGCAGTGTACCGCCATAGGCGACGTTCAGTTCCTGATGTCCTCTGCAGATGGCCAGCAGAGGCGTACCACGTGCAATGGCCTTGCGGATCAATGGCAGAGTTGTGCCGTCGCGGTCATGATCATAGGGTTCATGTTTTTCAGTGGGGCTCTGGCCGTAGATCTGCGGGAAGACGTTGCTTTTGGAACCTGTCACCAGAACGCCATCTACCCGCCTCAAGATGCTTTCAAAGTCTGTTTTTGAAGTCAGAGCGGGGAGAATAATGGGTTGCGCCCCGGAAACTTCCGAGACTGCTTTCAGGTAGGTATCAATGGCGCCATGCCAATCATAGCCACCTGTCTGCACAACATCTGACGTGACAAGAACCAAAGGTTTCATAAGGGTTTCCAAAGAAAATCAACAGAATTCAGATTGCGTCGGATTTGATCCTATTTCCACCACATTTTGTGATCAAACGCTCTCGCGTAAGTCGAACCAGAGTTGCTTCGCGTGTCAAGGATCGCCGCAACTTATTAAACCACAAAAAAGAGATCATGTTACCAATTCAGACGATCGAGCCACAAGAAATTGAGGCATCTACAGACGGCTGCGTAAACGCGCGGCGCGACTATATTCTAGGCCTTTGGGCCGGACACAAAATGGGCCTCCATGGTGACGAGCTGCAGCTCTATGTCCGGGATGTTCTTCACACGGATAGGGTGACGCCCGGAACTGATCCGATGATCAACAAAGTGGCTCAGGACCTTTCAAATTGTGGCGTTGCTCTCGCCAACAGTCAGATCAGAGTCGCATTCCAGAATGCCGAGCGTACGGCCCGCGCGGAAATGCTGGTGACCGACTGATTTTTTAGTCTTTCTGGTCAGCCAGACCGGCTGGCCAGCACTCTGCTGGAGTCCGTGCCCTCAATCACACCGGGCAGCCAGCACCTCAATCTCCACAACAAATTCTTCACGCGCAAATCCAGACACAATCATCAGCGTCGATGCAGGCGGTGACTCTGAGACATAATTGTCTCGGGCGCGCATGTAGCCTGCCAGATGGTCGCGATGGCTGACATAGGCATTAATCCGTACAATGTGCGACAGATCCATTGCAGCACTTGCCAGAATTTCCGCAATGTTTTGAAAGATAAGATCTGTCTGTGCTTCCGCCCCTTCGGGGATCTGATCATCTGGCGTTATCCCCAATTGACCGGAGCAAACAAGAAGGCGCGCATTTGGCGGTACTTCCACGCCATGGCTGTAATTGGCAAAAGGCGCTCTGATCGTCGCGGGCGTGTGCCGTGGAAACTGATCTGCCATTCGGTCATATCCTGTGTGTTACAGTGAGTATCGGTTAAGTGCGAAAAATGGATCTTTGACCAGCCGGTATGCCGGTCTTGGTTTCGATTTGTGTTTCAGGCTTAGTTTTTATTACACCAAAAAATACCCCAATGAGGAATTTGCGTCACCTTGGCGCTTGATTTTTTGGTGCACTGCATCACACACTGTTGGCGACCCTTCCCAACACGGTCTCAATTTTTGCAAGCAAAAGGAAACTTTCCATGGTGTCCAACCACATGAAAACCCTCGCGGCTTTTGGCGCGCTCGCCTTGAGCGCCACATTCGCAACCCAATCCAGCGCTCTTGAAGATGTTACATTCGGTACCAACTGGCTGGCACAGGCCGAACATGGCGGCTTCTATCAATCAGTGGTGGACGGCACCTATGAAGCCTGCGGGCTCAATGTAACCATTGCTCCAGGCGGTCCTCAGGTCAATAATCGTGCGCTGATGCTTGCAGGCAAAATCGAGTTTCATATGGGCGGCAACATGCTGCAGCCATTTTCTGCAGCAGAGCAGAATATCCCCGTTGTTGTTCTGGCCTCCATTTTCCAGAAAGAGCCACAGGTTCTGATCAGTCATCCAAATCAGGGGTTCGACACTTGGGAAAGCCTGAAAGATGCCAAGCTGTTTTTGGGCGAAAATGGATTTCAGAGCTATTATAAATGGATGATCGCCGAATATGGCTTCACTGTTGAACAGCGGGAACCATACACATTCAATGCGGCTCCGTTCCTTGCTGACAAAAAGTCTGCGCAGCAGGGTTACATCACCTCTGAGCCATTCGCGATCGAGCGAGAGGGTGGCTTCAAGCCTAATCTTTTCCTGTTGGCCGATTATGGGTTTGATACATATTCAACAACAATTGAGGCCATGCAGGCAACCATCGACAGCAAGCCAGAAACCGTGAAATGCTTCGTTGATGGCTCTATACTGGGTTGGGTGAATTATCTTTATGGTGACAATGCCGCTGCCAATGAGATGATCAAAAAAGACAATCCGGACATTACAGATGAGCAGATTGCGTTCTCCATTGAGACAATGAAGGAATATGGCATTGTCGATAGTGGCGATTCTGAAACCTTGGGCATTGGTGCCATGACGGATGCGCGGCAGATAAGCTTCTATGACAAGATGGTTGCTGCTGGCGTGACACCGGCTGATCTGGATATTTCCAAAATTTACACGCTGGACTTCATCAACAAGGGCGTTGGTGTTGAGTTGAAGAAAAAACTCACCGGCATGTAATTCATACTGAGTTCCGGTCGCGTCGTTACGCCGCGACCGGAAACTTGTTCAAGGCAGTTTTCTCGTGAACCAATCGCCTCTGATATCCCTCAACGACATTACAAAATCTTTTTCGAATGGCACTGTTGCCCTGCGCGACATGACACTGGACGTCCACCAGGGCGAATTTGTCAGCCTGCTTGGCCCATCTGGTTGTGGTAAATCCACCGCGTTGCGGATTATTGCCGGCCTTGCACCTGCGACGACCGGAACCGTGTCCTGGGGCGATGCGTCTGGCATGGAGGCAGAGGAAGCCTCCCATGATGTGAGCTTCGTGTTTCAGGAACCAACGCTGATGCCATGGGCGACTGTGTTCGGGAATGTCTTTTTGCCGCTGAAGTTGAAAGGCCAAAGCAAAGCCAAGGCGCGTGAAGCGGTTATGGAAGCTTTGGAACTTGTCGGCCTTGAGCAGTTTGAAAACTCCTATCCGCGTGAATTGTCAGGTGGCATGAAAATGCGCGTTTCGATTGCCCGCGCTTTGGTAACGCGGCCCCGGCTTTTGCTTATGGATGAACCATTTGCGGCTCTGGATGAGATCACACGCTTCAAGCTTAACAATGATCTTCTGGAGCTGTGGCAGCGCTTCAACTGGACCGTGATTTTTGTAACCCATTCCGTGTTTGAATCGGTCTATCTCTCAAACCGGATCGTTGTGATGGCGGCCCGACCGGGACGTGTGGTGGATGATATGTCAATTGATGCACCCTATCCGCGCGATGAGGCTTTCCGCACGAGTGACGTCTATAGCCAGCATTGTCGGGAAGTCTCCGATGCGTTGCACAAAGCGATGGATTCCTACCAGCCCGGGGTTTCAGTATGAGCCAATTGGACACTCAGGCAGTTAGCGGCGATGTAGCTCTGATCGATCCTGTTGAAGTGGCCCGTGCTCGCGCCAAGCGTCGGGATCGGGTGCTGCAGTGGCTGCTGCCGCTGGTTATCTTTGCCCTTGCCATATTTATTTGGGACCGACTTTGTGTCTGGAATGAAATTCCGTCTTACATCCTGCCGCGACCGGGGCTGGTCTGGGACACTTTGATTACCGATTGGGGCCTGCTGTCATTCTCACTTTTGAATACGCTCAAGATTACTTTTTTGAGTCTGGCACTGGCCATTGCGGGTGGGGTGGGCTTGGCAGTCATGTTTACCATTTCACGCCGGGTGGAAATGTCCCTGTTTCCATTTGCCATCATCCTGCAAGTCACGCCGATTGTGGCGGTGTTTCCTCTGATTAACATCTATGTGGATGACCAGACTGCAAAGCTGTTACTATGCGCATGGATTGTGGCTTTCTTTCCAATCCTGTCCAACACGACGCTGGGCCTTAATTCGGTGGATCATAATCTGCGTGATCTGTATCGGCTTTACGGCGCGTCCCGCTGGCAGACATTGTGGCACCTGCAATTGCCTGCGGCGATGCCGTTCTTTCTGGGTGGCTTGAAGATTGCTGGCGGGCTGGCCCTGATTGGTGCGGTGGTAGCAGAGTTTGTTGCCGGGGCTGCCGGACAAAGTTCAGGTCTGGCCTCGCGCATTATCGAAGCGGGATACCGGCTGAATGCACCCAGGCTGTTTGCCGCGTTGCTGCTGATATCGGTGACCGGAATTCTGATCTTTTTTTCAACGTCTTTGATATCCCATCTGGTATTACGTAAATGGCATGAAAGTGCTCTAAAAAGAGAAGTTTGAAGCGTGAGGTGTAAAGCGTGACGTCATTGCCCGGTTTTCTGACTGTTCCCAAATTTGAACGTTATGTGTTGTCTCGCGGTCGGGTTCCCGCTGCGCTGATTGCTGATCTGGATGGCCCGAACTTCCCAAAAGCAGGGTTTCCACCCGATGTGGATCTGGTCTGTGCCGACTTCCTGATTGATGAAGGTCGATTGAAAGCAATGGCCGCGCCCGGTGCCTTTGACGGTGAACTGGCGGTGCTGGATCTGGACCAGGCGATGGTGCTGCCAGCCTTTACTGAATTGCACACGCATCTGGACAAGGGACATATCCAGCCTCGGCAACCAAACCCGGATGGATCATTTGACGGGGCGTTGGCAAGCGTGACTGCTGACAGAACGACCAATTGGAACGCGGAGGATGTGCGCGGTCGGATGGAGTTCAGTCTGCGCTGTGCCTATGCCCATGGCACCCGATCTATTCGGACACATCTGGATTCGGTCGCAGACCAGCACCGTATTTCCTGGCCTGTATTTGCTGAAATGCGCGCTGATTGGGCAGGGCGCATGAACCTCCAGGCTGCCTCGCTTGTGGGTATTGATGCGCTGGCAGATGATGCGCAGCGCTGTGCTGTTCTGGAAAGCGTTCTGGCCGCAGGCGGCATTGCCGGTGCTGTCACTTATATGGTTCCGGAATTGGACGCGACGCTGGAAAACATGTTCCGTGATGCGATGGATGCGGGTATCGATCTGGATTTTCATGTCGATGAGACGCTTGATCCGGAAGCGCATTCTCTTGCGGTGATTGCTGAAAAGGCGATCTCGATGAATTATCAAGGGCAGATTACCTGCGGTCATTGCTGTTCTGTGTCCCGGCAATCGGATGATGAGGTGGATCGGACGCTTGATCTTGTGGCGCAAGCCAATATCACCGTGGTCAGCCTGCCGATGTGTAACTTGTATCTTCAGGACCGGGTGTCAGCAGATGCCCCGCCACGCACGCCTCGATACAGGGGCGTGACGCTGCTGCATGAGATGAAGGCGCGGGGTATTCCTGTGGCTGTCTCATCGGATAACACACGCGACCCATTTTATGCTTATGGCGATCTGGATGCGCTGGAAGTCTATCGGGAATCGACCCGTATTGCCCATCTGGATCATCCCATTGGAGACTGGATCAAAATTATCAACGAAACACCGGCATCAACGATGGGTCTGCCGGGTGGGTTTGACATTGACGGGCCGGCTGATCTGGTGCTGGTGAAGGCGCGCAGCTTCAATGAGTTTTTGTCGCGTCCGCAGATGGACCGTGTGGTTCTGCGGCATGGGCAGGCCATTGAACGCGTGCTGCCGGAATATCGCGAATTGGACCCGTTGCTGTCCTGAGTTTCTATTTTTTCAAGGAGTACCGCACATGGATGTTGCCAGGCTGATAGCTGATCTGGCCCCGGTAAAATGCGAAGATAATGCGGCGATCGTTAAACAGAAGAGCCGCGATTTTTTCTGGTATTCACCGGTTTTGAAACGTCAGTTGGATCATGTCACAGCGGATCTGATCGCCTCCCCGGTCAGCGAGGCTGAAGTTATCCATGTGCTGAAAACCTGCTTTGCCCATGATGTGCCGGTGACCCCACGTGGTACAGGTACCGGCAATTATGGACAGGCCATGCCTTTGTCAGGTGGTGTGTTGCTGGATTTGTCACGGTTCAACAAGGTTAAAGAGGTTTCCACCGGGCGGTTTGTCGCCGAACCGGGCGCTGTGATTGCCGAGATTGACAAGCAAGCCCGACAAAGCGGTCAGGAATTGCGGATGCACCCGTCCACCTATGCGACGGCTTCAATTGGTGGATTTATTGCGGGTGGGTCCGGCGGCGTCGGGTCGATCAATTTTGGCGGGCTTCGGGATCTGGGCAACGTCATCCGGTTGCGTGTGGTCACCATGGAGGCGGAGCCGCGCATTCTGGAATTGGGCGGCGAAGATCTGCAGAAGGTCAGCCATGCCTATGGCACCAATGGTATTATAACCGAAGTGGAAATGCCGCTTGGACCGGCTTATGACTGGGTGGATGTGCTGGTGGGGTTCGAGCCTGCCGGAGGCGATGCTTTTGACGGTTGGATGGAAGCCGTGCGTTTTGGTGATGATCTTGGCCTGCAGGATGGTATTCTGACCAAGAACATCGCGCCGATCCAGGCGCCCATTCCCGAACAGTATTTTCTGCGCCACCGAAAATTTATCAAGAACGGCCAATCCGTTTGTGTCTGTATGGTGGCACCATTTGCAATGGACGCGTTTGCGACCTTTGTGGCGCGGGGGCCAGGCAGCATTCTGTATCGCTCAGACACAGCAACAGATGAAGAGAAGAAGGGTTTGCCGCCGGCGTTTGAACTGGCCTGGAACCACACCACCTTGCGTGGTCTCAGGGTTGATCCGGGCATTACCTATCTTCAGGTGCTTTATCCCTTTCCAGATCAAGTTGCCCGCGTGGAAGCGGTGTCAAAACGCTTTCCGGGCGAGATTATGGGCCATCTGGAGTATGTCCGCTTTGATGGTCATGTCACCTGTTTCGGATTGCCAATCGTGAAGTTCACCACTGAGGAACGCCTTGAGGAGATCATGCGTATTCACGAGGAAGAAGGTTGCCCCATCTTCAATCCGCATCGCTATACGCTTGAAGAAGGCGGCATGAAGCAAACCGATGCCGTGCAACTGGATTTCAAGCGCGAAGCAGATCCCAGAGGCCTGCTCAACCCGGGCAAAATGGTCGCCTGGGATAATCCTGATTTTGATTTTTCCAACCAGACCTATCTGTTTCCAGGGCTGGAGCGATAATTTATGCGCGTTCTGGTCATTTATGCTCACCCGGTCGAAACCAGTTTTAATGCTGCCATGCATAAGATGGTGGTGGAGACACTGACAAAGGCCGGTCACGAGGTGGATGATTGTGATCTTTATGCTGAAGGGTTCGACGCGATCTTATCGCGGGAAGAGCGCCTGAATTATCATGATACGGAGATCAATCGACGGCCTGTTGCTGACTATGTGGACCGGTTGCTGAATGCGGATGCTCTAGTTTTGGTGCATCCTGTCTGGAACTTTGGGCTTCCAGCTATTCTGAAGGGTTTCATGGACCGGGTGTTGCTGCCCGGTGTGTCGTTTCACATTTCAGATGGAAAATTGACGCCGGGCCTGCTGCATCTGCGCAAACTGGCCTGCATTGTCACCTATGGGTCTCAGCGCTGGCGGGCCATGGTTCTGGGAGATCCACCGCGCAAAATCGCAACGCGCATGATGCGCGCTGTGATGAAACCGGGTACGCCAGTGTGGTATCTGGCTCAGTATGACATGAACAATGTGACTGACGCGCAGTTGGGAGAGCATATGGAGCGCACGCGTCGGAAACTATTGAAATTTTGATAAATTTCCTGATTTAGTTATTCAACTAAACCAGTTCTTCGCCGACAAAGGCCTTCTCGACAACAAACTGACCAGGGCGACTGTTTGAGCCTTCATCAAGGCCTGCGGTCGCGCAGATATCCTTGACATCCTGGTTCAAGGCCATGGATCCACAAATCATGACCCGGTCATCAGCACCGAGCGGATCAATGCCCAGATCAGCGTAGAAGCTGCCATCGCGCATCAAATCCGTGATACGGCCTTCATGGGCAGATGCTTCGCGGGTGGTGGTGGCATAGTGCTTCAGTTTGCCTGCTGCATCCTCGCCGACCAGCGGATCTGCCAATGTGCGTTCCATCAATTGATAGCCATAGGCAAGTTCAGCATTGGTCCGGCAGGTATGGGCCAAAATCACTTCATCATAGGCTGCATAGGTGTCGGGATCGCGTATGATGGATGCAAATGGTGCAATACCGGTGCCGGTTGCAATGAGGAACAGGCGCTTGCCGGGCAGCAAAGCATCCAGCACCAATGTGCCGGTTGGCTTTGGCCGTACAATCACCTGATCACCGATCTGAATGTTCTGCAGGCGCGATGTCAAAGGTCCGTCCGGCACTTTAATGGAATAGAATTCCAGTTCTTCGTCCCAAATCGGCGCGGCAACGGAATAGGCGCGCAGGATGGGTTTGCCATTGTCACCGGGCAGACCGATCATGACAAATTCACCAGAGCGGAAGCGCAGACTTTTTGGGCGGGTCACACGGAAGGAAAACAGCTGATCTGTCCAGTGCTCAACAGATGTGACGGTTTCACCGAATGGAAGAGTTTCAGTTGGTTTGGCGGGAGACAAAGTATCAGACATAGCGGTTCTTTCGGACAATTCTTGCGGACTTGTCTTTTCAAGACAGTGTTTTTGGATCAGCCGGTCAGGCCGAGACGGGATCGATAGGTTTCGCGTTTTGGGATGGCGGCAAGCCATTGGTCCTGCGGCTGGCGCTCTGCCATTTTATGGCTGATCTCCAACTCGTCAAAACCGGTTCTGATGGCCATCGGATATTGGTCAGATATCAGATCGCCATGGGCGCGCAAAGTACCTTTAAAGCCTAAACGACGCAAACGCTGGCCAAGGCTGAAGCCACGACCATCAGCGCTGGATGGAAAGGCGATGCGGATCAGGTCAATTGCACCGAAAAAGGGTACCAGAACTTCCGGATCCTCATCATTTTGCAAATCAACAAACAAGCCACCCAGAGCCGCGATGGATTGCAACTCTTCAACACCCAGAAAACGGCATGGTTCAAAAGGAGAGGGTGAGAATTTACCCTGGCGCACCAGTACAGTGCGTGCGGCTTCTGTATCACTCATCGTTTTACCTCATTTGGCACATTGTTCTTTACCAGCTTGCCATCAACCAGATGGATGCCACATTCAGATTTTTCCTGTCCCTGCCAGCGGCCGCTGCGCGCATCTTCGTCTTCGCTGACGGCCACTGTGCAGGGCGAGCAACCGATTGAGCGGAAGCCACGGTAGAACAGGGGATTGCGCGGCAATTCATGACGTTCGAAATAGGCCTTGATGTCACCCGCCTGCCATTCGGCGAGAGGGTTGAATTTATGCCTGCCTTGCTCGTCCAGTTCCTGCACAGCCAATTGCGCTCGTTCTTCGCCGTGGAAGCGCTTGCGACCACTAACCCATGCATTGTATTGGCACAGATTTTCTTCCAGCGGTTTGATCTTGCGCAAATCACAGCAGGAATCCGCATCCGTCAAATGCAGCCGGCCATAGGGGTCCAGTTCCTTGGCTTTATGCAGATCGGGCAGGATACGGATCACATTGGACAGGCCCAGTGTCTGCGCCAGTTCAAGCTGATATTGAAGGGTCTCTTCAAACAGCATCAGCGTATCGATAAACAAAACCGGAATGTCGGGGTTAATGCGCGATGCCAGATGCAGCAAAACAGCGGTTTCAGAACCGAAAGAGGACACCAAAGCGGCCTTGCCATGGACTTTATCAGTGAATATCCGTCCCAACAGTTCAAGCGCTTCCTGCTCAAGCTGGTCGAAATTTGCAGAGGGTCGGAGTTGACCGGTTTGGCGTTCAGGCAGCACGTGCATCATCGGCCTCCTCAGGATAAAGAGCTGCCAGGAATGGCGCTGCTCCAAGACGTTTATATGTGTCGATGAAGGCTTCTTCATCGTGCTCACGAACTGTCAGGTAGGCATTGATCAAGCGGTCCAGAGCATCCATCAGCGCATCTGCCGAGAATCCGGGTCCGGCGCGTTCGCCGACGGCCATGTTTTCACGTCCGTCACCACCAAGGGTGATCTGGTAGAGTTCCTGGCCTTTTCGCTCCAGACCCAGAATACCGATATGGCCCACATGGTGATGGCCGCAGGCGTTGATACAGCCTGAGATCTTGATTTTCATATGGCCGATTTCACGTTCCAGGCCACGGGCTTCAAAGTGGGTCGCAATATCCTGAGCAATCGGGATCGAGCGTGCTGTTGCCAGGGCGCAGTAATCCATGCCGGGGCACGCAATGATATCGGAAATGAGGCCGATATTTGCTGTGGCAAGCCCGGCTTCCAGCAGCCGCTGATAGACCAGCGGAATATCGCTTTGGCGGACATGCGGCAGGATCAGGTTCTGCTCATGGCTGACCCGAATTTCGTCATGGCCATACAGCTCTGCCAATTCGGCCACCAGCCGCATTTGTTCTGCCGTTGCATCACCTGGCGCGCCGCCAACCGGCTTCAGGGAAATGGTGACAATGCCATAGGCCGGATTTTTGTGTTCCGCGACATTGGTTTCCACAAAGGCGCGGAATGCCGGATTGGCAGCTTGCGCGTCTTCAAAGGCCAGTGAGCGGGTGTTGTTGAATTCCGGCGGCGCAAATGCGGCGTCCAGACCGGCTATCAGTTCTGCCTTGGGGTGAACAAAGGTTTTGCGGATGGACTGAAAGGCCGCTTCAATATCTGCCTTCAAGGGATCGAGACCGGTTTCATGTACCAGAATCTTGATCCGGGCCTTGTATTTGTTGTCACGACGGCCGTGCAGATTATAGACCTGCAAAATGGCCTCCAGATAGGGCAACAGATCTGCCTTGGGCAGGAAATCGCGCACGGTTTTGCCAACCATCGGGGTGCGGCCAAGGCCTCCGCCGACCATCACTTCATAGCCTGCTTCGCCAGCCTCATTGCGCACCATGCGCAGACCGATATCGTGGGCGCGTGTGACGGCCCGGTCATTTGGTGAGCCGGTAATGGCGATCTTGAATTTGCGTGGCAGATACTGAAATTCCGGATGGTCCGTTGACCATTGGCGCAGCAATTCAGCTGTTGGGCGCGGATCCTCAATTTCATCAGCTGCAGCACCGGCAAAGTGATCGGATGTCACATTACGAATGCAATTGCCTGATGTCTGGATCGCGTGCATTTCCACCTGAGCCAAGGCATCCAGAATGTCAGGAATATCGGCCAGTTTCGGCCAGTTATACTGGATGTTCTGACGCGTGGTGAAATGGCCGTAGCCCTTGTCCCAGCGCTCGGCGATGTAAGCCAATTGTTGCATCTGAGCACTGTTCAGCGTGCCATAAGGCACAGCGACACGCAGCATATAGGCATGCAGTTGCAGATACAGACCGTTGCGCAGACGCAGTGGTTTGAATTCGTCCTCTGTCAATGAACCGTCAATGCGCCGCGCCACCTGGCTGCGGAATTCTTCCGTGCGGCTTTTGACAAATTCATGGTCAAAATCATTGTAGCGATACATGGTCAAGCGCCTTCTGAAAGCGTGGTTTGCGTATTCGACTGAGCCACAAAGGATTGTTTTTGTGGTGCCAGATAGTCGATGCTGGGACCGTTGAGGCGGTATTTTTCCCGGAAATGTGTGGGTGATGGCGCGCCATCGTCGCCGATTGCCACATCCAGAAGGTAAGCACCGACGATCAGGTCCTGACGCTCTTCGCCTTTTGCCAACAAAATTTCAGCCGCTGCCTCATCCGGTGCAATTACTGCTTCGGTGATTTGCCGTGACCATGTGTTTTGCGCTGTCAGATAGACCACATCGCCATCCATCAGATCATTTGCCGAGACGATTTTTGGGGGAAATACTTTTGCCATCAGGCAACTCCGACTTTGGTGTTTTGCGGGATGTTTGTAAGGGCTGATCCGGCAGCTTTTGGTGCCAGGCCAAACAGGATCACAGCAGGGCCGGACAGATTTGCCTTTACCAGCGCCTCGGGCAGAGACTGAAGGTCTGTGGCGATCAGTGTTTCATCCTGCCGCGATACGTTGAAGGCTATCGTCACCGGGGTCGCCGCATTTGCGCCATGCATCATCAAACGCCCTGTTACAAACCGTGCAGAGCGTTTGGCCATATAGAAGGCCGCTGTTGCGCCGGGCCGTGCCAGAGACTGCCAGTCCTGCTCTGCAAATCCTTTGACATCATGGCCGGTGAGGATGCGCAGTTCTGAATTGCGGCCACGGCGGGTGAGGGAAACACCCATCTTTGCGGCTGCTGCTGAGGCTGATGTAATGCCGGGAATGATGTCCCAGGCAATGCCAACCATATCCAGCGCATCAGTTTCTTCATCCAGCCGTCCGAAAACGGCCGGGTCACCGGATTTGAGCCGCACCACGTGGTGACCTTGCTGTGCGTGTTCAATGATCAGGGCATTGATGTCGTCCTGGCTCATGCCTTCACCAAAGCCGGCTTTGCCTGTTTCCAGCAAAACGGCTTCGCGGCGTGCCAGTTCCAGTATCTCGCCAGAGACCAACCGGTCATACAGGACGACATCTGCCTCATGGAGGATGCGCCGTGCTTTGAGTGTCAAAAGTTCGGGGTCACCTGGACCTGCACCAACAAGGCTGACATGGCCGTTGGCATCGGCATCCGGCTGTTCGGCATTTGCCAGGGTCTCGGCAAACAGATTGTCCAATGTCTCTGCAACTGCGCGTTTACCGCCTTCATTCAAAGCTGCCTCTCCAGCACCGCCATAGAATTTGGCCCAGAAAGCGCGCCTGATGCGGCCAGCAGGCAGCAATTCTGCGCGTGGCCTGAAGGCCTGTGCGATGCGCGCCAGAATGCCGAGCTTTGCTGGCAACATGGCTTCAATCTCTGCTTTGATCTTGCGGGCCAGAACCGGCGCTGCGCCTTCGGTGCCAATGGCGATTGTGACCGGATCCCGGTCCACCAAGGCTGGTGTGATGAAAGCACTGGCTTCCAGATTGTCGACAACATTGACAAGGGCACCCTCAGTCCGACCGATTTCAGCAACCCTGTGATCTTCGGTCGGCTCATTATTGGCTGCATAGAACAAGGCCGCTCCGGTCACATCGCCGGTTTGCAGCGGGCGTGGTTCCAGAACAATTTGGCCCTTGGCAGCCAGTGCCGCAACGCCGGCATCCGGCTCAGCGCCGAAGACCTGGATGACAGCTTCGGTTTTGATCAGCAAACGCAGCTTTGCCAGTGCTGTTTCGCCAGCGCCGGACACAATGATGCGGCGGCTACGCAGATCAAGAAAGACAGGGTAATGACGCATGATTGACCTTTGGAAGAATATTTTCCTAAATCTGGGCGCATTCAGGCGTTTTTCCTAGGAACTGGTTTCTGTTTTAGCTGCCAAACGAAACAAATTCCTCTTCATATCGTCAAAAACGTAAAATGATGCCGCGACTCAAGTCACCTGACCGGCATTCAAACAACAATTCGGCTGCTTCATGCTGTTTCACTCTGACATGTGTTTGCGGGTTTGCGTGCCGGGCAATGCCTCTCTACCATTGCTGGTGTCAGGCAATGATTCCCGGTGGCTTGCCAATTCAGGATCCGACTATGAAACTTGTGCTTCTGCTGGTGCTTGGACTGAGTTGGGCCATGCGCATTGCCGCCTTTAAAATTGCCGCCGAGCGCGGCGTTCCTGCCGGAATCATCATCCAATTTGCCGTAATCGGTATTTTGATGTCATTGCTGCTGATCAGCCTCATCCGTCGGCGCATGCCCCCACGAACATCCCTTGCAATGCGGTTCTATGTGGTGAGTGGTTGCCTGGGGTTTCTTTTGCCATTTGCGCTTGAAACCATTGTTGCGGGAAAAATCCCGGCATTTGTATTTATCGTCATCATTTCCACCATGCCGGTCATGACGCTGCTGCTGAGCTTCATCCTGCGGGTCGAGCGGGCAAGCCGGATGAAGGCCATTGCCGTTTTGCTGGGCTTCGGATCTGCTTTGCTGATAGCCTGGGACAATACCGTCATTGGCGTTGAAACGGTTTCGCTGACCTGGATACTACTCGCGTTTCTGGTGCCGTTGTTCTACACGCTGAACACGGTTTTTGTGGCATCCCGCTGGCCATCGGGGGTCGATGCGGTTGAAGTTGCGACCGGACAGGCGGCTGTTGTGGGCACAGCGGCTTTGCTGGCCATGCCCTTTTCGGGTTTGTTCGTTGATGGCTGGGTTTTGCAGCGCGCAATTGCGCCAGTTGTCGCAATTGTCGTTCTGGAAACAGCCGCACTGCTGATCTATCTGCGGATTGTCAAAGCCTATGGTGCGATCTACGTGTCGCTGGCCAATTATGTTTCCATGTTCTTCGGTGTGTTGATCGGCTTCTTTGTGTTCTTTGAACAACCGGGTTGGGTGACACTGCTTGCCAGCCTGATGTTGATCTATTCACTGCACCTTATTCGCAAAGATGGCCGCGCAGAGGCGGCCACCGACGATCCGTTTGAAGATGATGATCAGCCTTTGACGAAGGGCTCGATATCGCGGTAGCCAAGCGGTTGGGACTTGTCCGGTACGAAGTCAATCATGCGGACCACTTCGCGTTTGCGATTGAGGTTCAGCTTTTTCCAAAATAGCGTCAACGCTGCCTTGGCATAAGGTGACAATCCGCCCGTGGTGCTGGTTGCCGGTGTGTATCCCAGACGACGGCGCAACACGCCATTGGCGTAGTTTACCGCATAGGACTTCCGAATGTCGCTGGTATAATGCTCGGTCGTGACAGAGATGTTGAGGCAATCCTCATTCTCCACGCGGTGTGGACCGTTGAGGGCCCAAAGCACCATTTCACCCGGCCCCAAATCATGCACTTCGGCATAGTCATCAAACCAGCTCTCATACGGGACTTCTTCCTGAGTTTCCCCCAGTATCAGCCCTTCCAGACTGTCCTTCGGTAAAAATGGCTCTGTGTTGGGGTAGACGTACAAGCGTTTGCGCCCGGTGATTTGCCACAGGCCCTGGCCTGGAACATCTGAATGATACAGCACTTGCATCTTGGGTGACGAGATCAGGATGCCGAGGTTCTGCTTGAAGGTCTTGAGGCCTGGAACCTTGTTTTCAAATTCAGAGAAAATGCTTTGCAACAAGTCATCATAGCGTTTGTCAACGTCCATGACTTTGCGCAAATTGAGCCATAGATGCCCGGTTTTGATGGCTTCAATGGTATCCTTGCCGGATACACCGTCCAAATGACCCTCGCGCCAGTTCTGCTTTTTGGCATCAGTTCCGATGGTGTTGAGATTGTAGAGGTCCCGGGGGTACCGGTCGACCAATTCACTCAGCACATCCTCGGTAAACAGGCCGCTCTCGGTCAGCCGATGGTTCAGCTTCAATGTGTGCTTGCCAAACAAGGAGTCGTGGTGAGCCTGCCAGCCTTCCAGCAGACCTTCATTTGTTGATGGGAGATGGATGGCTCCGGTGTCCATGATGTTGTTTTCCTTCGTTCGTGTTTCGTATGGCCCGGGTTCACTTGATACCGGCCAGTGTGTTTCTGTCTGTGTGTTTTCAGCCACCAGGCAAACTTGCGATCAGTCGCTTTCTGAGATTGGGAGGAAGCCGCCTGAATATGGATTTGATCCCCGGTTTCAGGCGCTGTTCCCAAAGTTGGCTGTAGAGTCGGCCCTTAGTCGTTTTTGCAGCGCTATAGCTCAGCATGTCGGTGCTGCTGTTTGACCAGTCGCCTTGATAGGCCTCGTAATTCCCCAGGAAATCAATGCAGGAAATCTGGTTCTCTATGGCCCATTTCAGGCTCTGCTCCATTTGTACCTTTCCGGCAGAATAGGTGCGCAAGGACCAGTCGAAGGAGCCCAGAAAACAGTAATAGTGCCCGTTTTTCAGGAACCCCAGTTCAATTGCAATCGGTTGTCCACCCGCTGTCATGACATATGACATAGCGCCTTCACGCGCGGCACTGTCGCCTTCCAGGCTGGTCAGAAAATCTGCAGCATGCTGACCCGAAAAGGCCGCTATGTTGCGGCCGCTTTCCTTCAGCCAGACACGCTTGAATTCCAATCCTTGCCGAATGGCATTTCGGTAGGCGTCGGTGCCGCCAAAATGCACTTCCAGATTGATTTCGCCCAACTCGGTCTCAATTTTCTTGTAGCGTCGGCGTCGGCCCCGGCGCACAGCTTTCTTGAAGGACGCCTGAAAGGGTTCCCACTCTTCAATTGATTCCAGATCCATGATGAGGGAGAGATCATCAGTCTGTGTAATGATATGTGCTTCGTCCAGAACCTCTGCCATTTGACTGCTTTTGGGAAAGCGATCGAATATGATGGCGTCTGCGGTGACCTGTTCACTGAAAGTCTTCCAGCATTCCCGCATTTTTGCCAATGACAGTGTATCAACATCCAGCAACAGATTGCTGTATTGCGACATGGGATTGCCAAGGGATTGCAGGATTGTAAGGCCATAGGCCCGCTTGCGTTCCACAAGTGGCAGAACGCAGGCTAATTGACCACCACAGCGGAAAGTGATGATCTGCAGACGCAAACGGGCGTCTCCGGCCGAACCTTCAAGGTAATAGCGACACCAATTCTGGCACCAGTCGAAGGTCTGGAAATAGCCCAGGCCATCATCCACCTTTTCTTCCAGTGCACGCCACTCAGATTCCAGTGATGCCACCGCGTCCAAAGTATCATGAACTTCGATCTGCACTGGCCCAGATACCGCAGTTTGGCTGCTGCTCATCGCGGCTGGTTGCCAGTTTGAATCGAGAGTAGTCGAAAGGGTCATAAATCTGCCGGTTAACACACAAAATTTCACCCCTTGCGCTGAAGTATATGAGGGGTTGTTAGTGACAGAAATTACAAGACCTGAGTTACCCTGTGGTTAAGTGAGCCTTTGGACTCTGTTCACCATAGATGGAACAGTCAGGGATTATCATATTGAAATATAACAAAAATTCCAAATCTGATTCATAATTGAGTTACCATGAATCAGAGCTTGGCTAGAGCGCTGCCTGTGTGCGTGTTTCTACGGTTGCTTTGGTGCTTAGAAACATCTTCGGGGACAGACCAGCCGCGCCGCCAACTCGGCCAACGGCAATGGAGCCAGCATGATTTCCTGCTGCCAGACAGCTTTCAGGATCCTGATTTTGCAGCCAAGCCGTCAAAAACCCGGCGTTGAATGCGTCGCCAGCTCCTGTGGTGTCGATCACATGAACCTGTTGTGTTGATCCAATATAGGTTTGTCCGCCTGTATGAAGCTCCGCTCCTTTGGAACCGCGCTTGATTATTGTATGATCAGCACTTGTCAGAGGTACATCGTTTTCCGACAGGCGGGCAGCTTCTGCAGAATTGGGTAGAAACACATCAACTTCTGAAATCAGATCAGAGAGGCCAGGATGGCAGAAAGCGGCTTCATCCCAACCGCAATCAAGCGAAATTGTCAAATTGGCCGCGCGCGCCTTCTCGATCAGATCCGGGTGTTCAATCAGAGTTGTCAACTCACCGATATGAAGATGCGTCAGGTCAGGAAGCGCAAAACTTCCTGACATATCATGCGGCAGTGCAGCGCTGGCGCGTCGTGTCAAAAAGGCGCGCTCGTCATTGCGCACCATGGCAACTGTGATTTGCGGATCTGAACCAATGGGCGCTCGTTCACAAAATCGGTCATCCAGACCCATGTGGCGAATCTCATCGGTCACGATGGCTCTGAAAGGTTCTGCCGGCAACATGGCCGTTATGGCTACGGAATTCCCAAGGGCAGCCAGATAGGCTGCGGTGATGTAGCAACCGCCCCCCGCATGCATCTTGACCCCGCCGGCAAAAGTTTCCTGACCCAGAACAGGCATGTTTGGAATGCCCGTAAAAATCAGGTCACAATAAATCCGGCCAACGCATAGAATTTTCTGGTTCGTACCATTCAGCATTACTGCAACGCCTCTCCGGTCGCGCTGTCAAAGAGATGCATGTTTTCCGGTGCCGCGTTGAGCTTGATGGTGCTTCCGAGCACCGGGGGAGTGCGGCCTGATGCTTTGGCAATCAATTCCTTGCCGGCCACCGAAACATAGACAAGGGTTTCAGATCCGAGCGGCTCCAATACATTCACCTGACCTTCAAACTGACCGTCCTGACTACTGACCAGCAGATCATCCGGTCGCAGCCCCAATGTGACCGGCCCGCGATGGGTAGAGCTTGTATCAATCGGGATTTGCAGGCCGCCCTCAAGAGTAACAATACCATCTGCAAGGCTCCCCTCAATCATGTTCATTGAGGGTGCACCGATGAACTGGGCAACAAATTTGTTGGTTGGTTTGTGAAACACATCATAGGGTGTTCCAACCTGCTGAATATGGCCGTCCTTCATAATGACAATGCGGTCAGCCATCGTCATGGCTTCAACCTGATCATGGGTGACAAAGATGATGGTGTTGCCAACGCGCTGATGCAGTTTCTTGATTTCCAGACGCATCTGGGTGCGCAATTGGGCATCCAGATTGGACAGCGGCTCGTCGAATAGAAACGCTGAGGGATCCCGCACCATGGCCCGGCCAATGGCCACACGCTGGCGCTGTCCACCAGACAGCTGGTTGGGACGGCGGTCAAGCAGATCGGTCATGCTCAGCAACTCGGCGACTTCGTCTATGCGCGCAGCTTTTTCCGCTTTTGAAGCTTTCGACGTGCGCAGACCAAAGCCAATATTCTTGCGCACCGACATATGGGGGTAGATGGCGTAATTCTGAAACACCATCGCAATATTGCGTTCTTTCGGTTCGCGATGATTGACCAACTCGCCGCCAATATGGATTTCACCAGAAGTGATGTCTTCAAGGCCTGCGATCATGCGCAGGGTTGTCGACTTGCCGCAGCCTGAAGGGCCAACCAAAACGACGAACTCGCCATCGGCCACATCCAGATTGATGCCATGGAGCACTTCGGTTTTCCCGTAGGATTTGACGAGGTTTTTGATTGAAACAGTGGCCAAGAATTTACTCCTGCATCAGCCTGTTGAACGCCTGCAGCAAGGCGTCATGTGCGGTTTTTTCCCGCTTGGTTGCGTTGCTTTGTCTTTCCTGAAGTGCTGACAAAACGGATGTGTAATGGGCAAATGCGTTATCCATGGCATCGGGCGCGGGCCCGCCGGTGTGGTTGCGCAAGGTGACGAATGTTTCTGCGCTGACGGCGGATATGAAATCAGGTTCGCCCATGGCCGATGCACGGTCTGTGTGGGCCAGGAAAGCCCCGGAGAAGGCGGGAAACCCCTCTCGCAGGGGCTTCCCGGCCGCTATTACCGCGCGGGAGGTCGTCGCGGCAATTTCGTGGGCCTGGCGAAAAGACAGGCCCTCTTTGCGCACCAGCGTATCGGCCAGTTCTGTAATGGTGATACACGCTGCATCTGTTGTGGCCTGAACCCTGTCGTCCTGAATTGAGCAGGCTTCAATCAGCGCTGCCAGCAAGGTCAGGACCCGGCCACCGCTTTCAAAAGCCGCATAACCAGCCTGTTGTACTTCGCCTTCACTGTCATTCATGTCTGTGAAGGGGGTGTTGTGCATCGTGTTGACGATCATGTCGCATCGTCCGCAGGTAACCGAAGCCATATGGCGCAAATGTTCAATAGGGACCGGGTTCCGCTTTTGCGGCATGATTGAGCTGATCTGGACCAGTGCGTCAGGAACATGGAGTTGTCCCACTTCAAAGGCGGTCCAGAACTGAAAATCCTGCACCAATCGTCCCAGATGCAGGAACACCAGTTTCAATGCCGAGTAGAGGCCTGTAACGTAATCCACCGAAGCAATGCAGCCATAGGAATTGCGCAAAGGTTCTGAAAAGCCCAGCAACTCGGCCATGCGTTCGCGGTTGATGGGGAAGCCCGATGTCGTGATTGCGGCGGCGCCCATGGGGCAATGGTCCAACCCGTCACGGGCGTCTTGCAGCCTGTCCATATCCCGCAGCAGGACCTCAAGGGCCGCGCTCAGATAATGGCCAAAGGTGGTTGGCTGGGCTGGCTGGCCATG
This sequence comes from Alphaproteobacteria bacterium, assembly GCA_024743215.1. Taxonomy (GTDB): domain Bacteria; phylum Pseudomonadota; class Alphaproteobacteria; order Rhizobiales. Next base: position 68,021 of record JANSWZ010000012.1, on the reverse strand, counting down.
GGTATAGGCCACAATCAGCGTGTCACGTTCTTCGCGTGCTTTTCGCAGTATTGCGCTGGCGAGATGATGCGCCTGCGCGATCATCTGATCAATGCGCTGCTTCAAGGCCAGCTTGAAGATCGTGTGGTCCATGTCGTTGCGCGAACGGGCCGTATGCAACATGCCGCCCATGTCGGGGCCAAGCCGCTGCTTCAGTTCGGCTTCCACCAGAAAGAAATAATCCTCGTATTCGCCGGTGTAATCAAGCGCTGACACATTGATTTCAGTATCGATGTCGGACAGGGCTTTTGCGATGGGCGCAGAGATGGACGCATCCAGAATGCCGGTCTCGGTGAGCATTACCAGATGCGCATGGTTGATGCTGCGCACAGCGCCCACATAATGGGCTTTTGCGCCTTCAAACAACGGCGCCAGAACTGTGTCTTTGTAAACCGGATGAGGGAATTGGGTGAGATCTATCATCCTTTCAGCCCTGCCATCACGACGCCGCGAATGATAAAGCGCTGGAATATCAGAAACACCACAAGCGTCGGCAATGTGGAAAGCGCCGCGCCAGTCATGATGAGTTCCCATTCAACCTGCTGTTCAACGCTGAATGTGGTCAGTCCAACAGGCAGCGTATAGAGCTCCTGACTGTTGGTGACGATCAGCGGCCAAATGAAAGCGGTCCAGTTCCCCAGAAACACGAAGATCGCCAAGGCAGCCAGGGCCGGTTTGACCAGAGGCATGGCCACGGTCCACCAGATCTGGAATTCATTGAGGCCGTCGATACGGGCGGCTTCCAGAAAGTCATCGGGTACGGTTTCGAAAAACTGCTTCATCAGGAACACGCCGAAGGCCGTCATCATACCAGGGAACATGATGCCCCAATAGGTATCAAGCCAACCCAGCTTTGTGCTCATCAGATACCAGGGAATGACCAGCATTTCGGTCGGGATCATCAGCGTCGACAAGATGGCGATGAAGACAATATAGCGGCCCGGAAATTTGAACTTGCACAGGGCATAACCGACCATACTGTCGAAAAAGACATTTGAAACCGTGGTCAGAACCGCGATGACAAGGGAATTGGTGAACCAGTTGAAGAACCGCCCATCTTCCAGAACCAATTGGTAGTTCTCAAGGGTCGGTTCCTCGGGAATGAGTTTGAGATTGTAGACCTCAAAAGGAAATTTGAACGATGTGGACAACATGTAGACGATCGGCATGACCATTAAAATGCCGCCACCAAACAGCAACATCCAGCGGATGAATTGCGCGTAGTTGCGGGGTGGGCGCACGCCGGCATTGCCGGATGTCTTCAGCAGAGCTTCCGAAGTTGGCTTGATGGTGAGATCGGTCGCGCTCATGTCAGCGATCCCTCAAAATGCGCAATTGCAGCAGGCTGACGACGAGCAATACGAGAAACAGCACGACGGTTTGGGCCGCGGCGTAGCCCATATCAAACCCGTTGAAGGCGGTGTCATAAATCATCAGAACCAGCGGTTTTGTGGAATTCAGCGGGCCGCCCGGATTGTTGGTCGTCATATTGAAGACCTGATCGAAAATCCGCAAAAACCCGATGGAGGAAAACACCACGAGGAAGACGATGGTGGGTTTCAGCAAGGGCAGGGTAATTTCCCACAAAGTTGCCATGGGCGAGACGCCATCAATGCGCGCTGCCTCGTAATAGGTTTGCGGGATCGAGCGCAGGCCGGCCATGAAGATGATGATCTGAAAGCCAAGCCCGGCCCAGATGGCCGGTGCCAGAATGGAGGGCAGCGCATTTGTGGTTGAGTTCAGAAATTCAATTTGCGGAATGGCCAATGTGGCGAGGAAATTGTTGAAAACGCCAACCGGAACCGGTTGGTAAAACCAGCGCCAGACCCAGGCCATGGCCACTGCGCTGGTCATGAAGGGTATGAAATAAAGCGCGCGGATGGTGCCGTGCATGAAGCGCACCTTGTCGATCTGATAGGCGACAATGAAAGCTATGATCAGGCTGACCGGCGTGCCGATGATGAGGTAGAGAAATGTGTTCTTGAAGACTTTCCAGAACACCGGATCGTTGAACAGCTTTACGTAATTATCAATGCCGGTCCATGTGCGTGTTCCCAGCAGGTTCCAATCCTGAAACGATACCAGAATGGCATTGGCTGTCGGGTAAAAGCGGATCGTCACATAAAACACAGCAGGGACCGCAAGAAAGCACCAGGCCCAAACGATCTGCTTCTGTGAAATTGTGAGGTTTTTGTAAAGAGTCACGCGCCTGCCCGTCAGAGTTCAGATGCCTAAGTCAAAGCGTTGGTGTGGTTGCCCCGGCGCTGGTCTGCGTCGGGGCCAATATGTACTGAAAATTACTGGTAATACTCATCCAGCAATTTCTGCTCGGCTTCGGCCGCCGCAGCCAGACTGTCTGCCAGGGACTGGTCTTCCAGATCGGTGCGGCTGATCATATCAACCATGATCTGACGCTGGCCGCTCTCATTGGCGAAGATCGTTGTGTGAGCATATTCCAGCCCCTTGATGAAGGGACCAAAGGTCTCATTGGCGGCATTGGTCTCCGTCAGGGCTGCAGAAGGTTTGGCAGGCAGTTCACCGACCGTATCGAGCCAGATCTGCATGGCTTCATCAGATGTGACATAAGCCATGAATTTGACTGCGGCATCGTATTTTTCGCCTTGCGCCTTGGTCGTCACCGCGTTCACCCAATATGAGGAATAGTTGGATTTGGTGCCATCCGCCGCTGCGGGCAGTTCGGCCACGCCCCATTGAAGGCCGCGTACCTTGTTAAGGGCACCAATACGGAATGATCCATCAATATGCATGCCGGCACGACCCGCTTTGAACGCTGCCTGTGCTTCGTCCATAAAGCCGACTTTGGTGACTTCATGAACATCTTCCAGATCGGTATAATATTTCAGCGCAGCGCGTCCGGCATCACTGTTGTAATTCACGGATTTATAATTGTCGGTGTAGGGATCGCCGCCAAACTGGCGTATCAGTCCCTCGCGGAACCAGTGATGATCCTGCCCGGTCATGCCGGTGGTAATGCCAACTGTGGTAATGTTGCCTGCGCCGTCCTTCTGAGCAATTTTCTTGGCGGTTTCGACCAGTTCATCCAGCGTTGCGGGTGGACCGTCAATGCCGGCGTTCTTGAACAGACGCTTATTGTAGAACAGGGCCAGCGAGCGCACTGCAGTGGGCAGGGCCATGTAATTGTCGCCGCGTTTCATGGCCTGCACCATGGGGAAGAATTCGGCTTCGATTTTTTCAACGGGGAATTGATCTGCAGGCAATGGCTGTATCAGATCTGCCTGCACATAGTCATTCAGCCAGCCATAGAACAGCTGAACCACATCCGGTCCTTCCCCTGCGGGAATGGCGGCTGCAACTTTTGTGCGGTAATCCGCATAGGGGAAGTGAGTCATTTTGACGGTGATATCTGGATTGGCCGCTTCGAAATTCTCGATCAGCTGATCCATGGCTGTGACGCGCGCTTCAAAGAAGTATTGCCAGTATTCAATTTCCACCGCCTGCGCAGAAAAACTGCCGCCAGCAGTGATGGCAGCGGTTGCTGCACCTAAAATCCAATTGCGAATTTGTTTCATGGGATCACTCCGTTTCTATCCACCTATGGTTCGCCTCCTGACGACCCGCCTGAAATTTCCGGCTTGCGGTCCTGTTTCCCAAACCGCCAAACACGTCTCCTTCAGCATTAATTCAAGTAAGTTGAGTGTTCAAGTGATTTGAATTAATAGGTCTGTATGAAACTGGATCGCAGCAAACGTATCATCGGTTCCAATGCCGAACGCACACGCCTTCACAACCGTCAGGTGGTGCTGGGTCTGGTGCGCCGACACCAACCTGTCGGGCGGGCAGCGATTGCCCGTCTGTCAGGCCTGTCGACTCAGGCTGTCAGCAACATCACCGCTGAACTGACTGAACAGGCCTTCCTCATTGTCGCAGGTCGCGATGTTAAGGGCCGTGGTCTGCCGGTGGTTCAGTATTCACTTAACCGGGATGGTGCCTTTGCACTTGGGATCGAAGTGCGTCCGGATGCGATGTTCGCCGCTTTGGTGAATCTGGCTGGTGAAACCCGTTTCACGCGGCGTATCAGCCTGTCGTCCAGCACACCGGAAATCGTCTCGGGTCATGCATTGGCGCTAAAATTGGACGCGCTGCAGGACGCAGGGTTGCACGCTTCGCAATTGTTGGGGGCAGGCATTGTCATGCCTGGCCCGTTTGGTCAGATCGGGTTGGATGATGATGGCCGGTCTGAACTGAATGGATGGGATGAGATTGATCCGGTAGCCCTGTTTGAAGAAGTGCTTGGCACAAATGTGGTTGTTGAAAATGACGCCACTGGAGCAGCCGTTGCTGAGCGTATCAGCGGTGTTGCACAGAACCTGAAATCCTATTGCTTTATCTATTTTGGCGCTGGGCTTGGTCTTGGCGTTGTTGCCGATGGCGAGGTGATGCGGGGAGCCTACGGCAATGCCGGTGAAATCGGTCATGTCATTGTTCAGTCAGGCGCTGCAACTGGCCGATTGGAGAATTTCGCCAGCCGAATTGCCATTCGCGACCAACTGGCAGCTGCCGGGCTTATGGTTGAAACCGTGGATGATCTGAGCCGGTTGCACGGTGAGGGCAATTCTCATTTGCTGGACTGGGTGCAAAAAGCTGCCCCACCCTTGTCACAAGCTATCGGTATGGTGGAAAATCTGTTTGATCCAGAGGCTGTGATTCTGGGTGGTGCTTTACCGGATGCGCTGCTGGATGATCTGATTGCCGCACTTGAACTGCCTGATGCCTCGGTCTCGCGGCGACAGGATCGAAAATTGCCGCGTGTGATGCGCGGGGCCTCGGGCCGTATGACCGCTGCTTTGGGCGGCGCGGCACTGGTCATTCATGACGCTCTTACCCCGCGCATCGTTGCGCATAGCTGACCTGGAAGTGCTGAATAATGCCGAAGACTGATCCGCAACGCATTTTCGATCAGATGCAGTCGCCCCGTATCGTCAATCTGTGGCGGGCATTGCAACCGCTCAAAAGCGTTGTGTCCTTCATGAATACGGGTGCGCACCCTGATGATGAAACATCAGAGATGCTGGCGGCGCTCGGCTTTCGGGATGGATTGTCTTTGTCCTGTGCCTGTGCCAATCGGGGCGAGGGCGGACAGAATGATCTTGGCACGGAGGCCACGGCGGATCTGGGCGTTGTCCGCACAGCGGAAATGGAACGCGCGGCAGATGTGCTCAATCTGCGTCTTTATTGGCTCTCGGAGAGCCCGGAAGACAGCGTTTTTGATTTTGGCTTTTCCAAAAGCGGCGAGGAAACCCTCAAGAAATGGGACCCAGAGCGCACTTTGAAGCGGTTTGTGGAGATTCTTCGGACAGAACGGCCAGACATCATTTGCCCCACCTTTTTGGACATCCCCGGTCAGCATGGTCACCACCGGGCCATGACGCAGATGGCTTTTCAGGCAGCCCAGGCAGCAGGTGATCCAGCCTATACCGAGATTGCCTTGGCGCCCTGGGAAGTGAAGAAAATCTATTTGCCCGCGTGGTCTGGGGCCGGTGACGCCTATGATGATGATTTGCCGCCACCGCCCGTAAGTCTGGTGATCGATGCAGATGGCGAGGACCCGGTGACCGGCTGGAGCTGGGCGCAGATCGGCCAGCAATCCCGGGTTTTTCATCGCACACAGGGAATGGGTTCCTGGGACCCGTTCGGGGCCAGTAACAAATGGCCACTGCATTTGTCACAATCGCGTCTGGACGGGCCGGACAAGACGTTGAGCAGTGGACTGCCCGCCAATCTTGGCGCGCTTGCAGAATTTGCCAATGCGGATGTCATTGCCGGTGATTTGCAGCAGGCTCACGACGCCTGTCTCGCGGCGATGGAATGCTTTCCACATTTCAACGCGGTTCTCAAAGCGGCAACGGATGCTCTGAGGGCCATTCGCGTTGCCTATCAGGCTTGCCCGGAAGAAAGCCAGGGTGAGGTGTTGCATCGTCTGCTTTTGAAAGAAGAGCAATTGTCCCATGTGATCCGCATTGCTGCAGGCGCCGATGTTCTGGCCACACTTGGCCAGGATGCTCTTCGGCCCGGCGATGCAGTGCCCGTGGAATTACAGATCAAGCAAGCCGCCATTCGTGACGTTGTCGTGAAGGCTGAACCGGTTCTGGCAGAGGGATGGAAGCTTGAGGATGAGGTCATGTCGGTGTCACATCGTGCACCTGTATCTGACCCCTATCCGGCACGCTATATTCCCGGTCATGCAACGGCTCCTTCTGTGCGTTTTCTGGTCACTTACGATGGCGTCACATCTGTCAGCAGCATGGCGTTTGAAACACCGCCTCTGGTTCTGCCAGCCAGAAGTGCCACCATGATGCCTGATTGCGCGGTGATCAACCGAGCCGCAATTGACAGAACTGTCGCTCTTCAGCTTGGCGATGTTTTTCCGCAACATGCCAAAGCCGAGCTTGTTTTGCCGGACCAGAGCGGTGCCTGGCAAGCCTCACCCTCGGAAACCGGGTTCACCCTGACGCTACCGGATGATGTCGAGCCCGGGCTTTATAAAATTCCACTCTTGCTGGGCGGGCGGGACGCCATGATGGTGCGCCGATTTTCTTATCCGCACATTGCGCAGCGCATGCGCGCAACGCCAGCACTCCTGACATTGCGGGTTGTTGATGTAACCTTGCCCGATGTTTCAATCGCCTATGTGGGCGGTGGCAATGATCGTGTGGCGCACTGGCTGCGGGCCTTGGGTCTGAACGTGACAGAGCTTGCTGATGATCAACTGACGGAAGCTGATCTCAGCCAGTTTGATACACTGGTTGTTGGCATCTTTGCCTTGCGCACACGCCCGGCGTTGCGGGCTGCCATGGGGCTCGTGCATTCCTGGATAGATCTGGGCGGCCATCTGCTGACGCTCTACCATCGACCATGGGATGCCTGGGATGCAGATGAGGTGCCGCCGCGCCATCTGGAGATTGGCAAGCCGTCCCTGCGCTGGCGCGTGACAGATGAGAATGCAAAGGTCACTCATCTGATCGAAGATCATAAACTGCTCAACAGTCCGAATCGAATTGATGCAGGAGACTGGGCAAACTGGCACAAGGAGCGCGGGCTTTATTTTGCAAAAGCCTGGGCGAGTGACTACAAGCCGCTGTTCTCGATGGCCGACCCCGGCGAAGACCCGCATGAGGGTGCGTTGCTGTCTGCCCGTATCGGCTATGGTCGCCATACTCACACCTCGCTGATTTTGCATCATCAAATGGAGAAACTGACGCCCGGCGCTTTCAGGCTCATGGCAAATCTTGTAGCAAATGCCTAAGCCACAAGCGCTCGGCGCAACGCAGTCAGAGAATTTGCAAGCCGGTGTCTGGCTGATTGCGGATATGAGCCTCAACATCTGGGCCATATCCATCGTCAAGACGTTGGGTGGCGGCTATCCATCCTGGCAGATTGTGTTCTTGCGCGCGCTGGTCGGGCTGGTGCTTCTGCTGCCCTGGGTCTGGCGGGAGCGGCAGGCTTTTGCAACGATTGAGCATTGGGGATTGCAATTTCTGCGCATTGCCTTGTCGACTGTGACTCTGACAGCCAGTTTTTTTGCGGTTGCACGCCTGCCATTGGCGCTGTTCATGACCATGAATTTTACCCGGCCCCTGATGTTGATTGCCATGGCCGCTTTTGTGTTGGGCGAAAAGGTGCCGCTGGTTCGATGGGTGGCGGGCGCTGTTGGCCTTGTTGGCATTCTGATTGCTCTCAGCCCCGACAATGTGCCTTGGTCCTGGGGGTTGCTGGCCGTCACAATCACAGTGTTTTCCGGAACCGCCGCCATCATCGTGACGCGAAAGCTGAAGGGCACGCCAGCGGTTGTGATGATGACCTTCTACACAGCTGGTTTGGCAGTTCTGACCGCGCTGCCGGCGAGCCGGACATGGGTGTCCATTGAGCCGGGTCATTTGCCGTTCTTATTGGCCGTTGGTGTTTTTTCGCAATGCGCGCAGTTCTGTTTCTTGCAGGCGCATTGGAAAGGGGATGCGGGGTTCCTGGGACCGCTTGGCTATGCCAGCCTGATAATTTCCGGAGCGGTGGGGTTTCTGGTTTTCAATGAAGTGCCAACGCTGAACACCATCATCGGTGCCACCATCATTGTGCTGGCGACCGGGCTTCTATCGTTCCACTCAAAACACTGAGTAGAAGAAGCGCGCCGAAACGATAATCAGAAACACACCGAAGGCGATTTCCATCTGACGTTTGGAAAGTCCATGGGCCAGTTTTACACCAACCGGCGCTACCAGCATGCTGATCGGCATGATCAGGATAAAGGCCAGCAGGTTGATGTAGCCAAAAGAAAAGGGCGGCAGATCAGGGTTGCCCCAGCCATTCACCACATAGGTGAGGGCACCTGGTATCGCAATCAGCGCACCAAGTCCGGCAGAGGTTGCTACTGCCTGATGGATGGGACGACCATAAGCGGTCATGAAAACATTGTTCAGATTGCCGCCGCCAATGCCCATGAAGGTGGAAATGAACCCGATGAAGAAACCAATACCGCCTTTGACGGGCTGCGCAGGCAGATCTTCGCCAAGGCTCCATTTGGCGCGGTTGAACAGCATTTTGACAGCGATCAGGAGCGCAACTACGGCAAATACGAGTTTCAGCACTTCTCCGGAGACAAAGGCAACGATGAAGGATGCAATGATCACGCCCAATGGCACCATGAAAACCCAATTGCGCAGCAGAGCTTCGTCTGGCGCACCGCGCTTTTGATGGGCGCGGAAGGAACGAATGGAGGTCGGAATGATGATGGCAAGGGACGTGCCGACAGCAATATGAGCCTGTACTTGTGGGGCGACACCCTGAAAATTCAGGAACTCGATGAGAATTGGCACCAAAACGGCCCCGCCACCAATGCCGAACAGACCTGCCAGAATGCCGGTTACACCGCCGGCTGCTGCCATGGAAAGCACCATGATAATCAGGGTGCCAGTATCAAGTGAAGACATCATAATCGCTAAAATCCAACCATTTGCGCGGGTATCGATAGACTATTGCAGCGCAAACTCAACGGTTATTTTGAATCTGTTCATTTACCGATCATCAGTGGTGATGCTGTTCAATCAGCTTCACAATCTGCTGTCCGGCCTCTTCCACGGGGCCGTCATTTGCCACATGAATGATGGGTGTTTTGGCTTGAAAATCGAACTTCTGCTGTGCCAGCCTTGCAGACAGGTTTGTGTCGCTGTTGCGTCCGCGATTGGTAAGTCGCGCGGCAAGAATGGCGGAGTCCACATCCAGATGGATAATCTGCAACCGGGCGAAAGCCGCCTCAAGCTGACCCAATGCCCGGCGCGCTCCGTTCAGAATTGCCAAACCGCCCTGATCCACATGATCTTTGGCGGAGATGGGAATGGCGTAATGCAAATCATGAGCTTGCCAGGTTGTGGCGAATGCACCTGCCTCTTTGGCCGACAGGAATTGCGCAAGTTCCATCGTGTCGTGATCCTCGTGCCCCTTGTCAGAAGGGCGTGTCACAATGCGGCGGACGAATTGAATTTCACGGCGGTCCTGCAGTTCTGCGCGCAACCAGTTTATGAGGGTGTCTTTTCCGGAGCCACTTGGGCCAACAATTACAAAAACAGTTCCAGTCGTTTGATCCGGCATCAGCTTACCCGTTGCCCTTGCCGCCAGACAGACCGGACGAGTGGCACATCGTCATTCCTGTGCCGGACCCTGACAAGATCAGCACGTAATCCGGCTGCAATGCGGCCCCGGTCGTCCAGGCCAACGGCTTTTGCAGGTGTGGCGGTGACCATGGCAATGGCTTCCGGCAAGGACATGTCGGGATCATCTGCCAGCATGAAGGGCGCATGCATGATGCTGAAGGGCACGTAATCAGATGACAGAACATCCAGCACACCGGCCTTTGCCAGATCAGCAGCGGCAATATTGCCGGAGTGGGAGCCGCCGCGCACAACATTTGGTGCGCCCATCAGCACGCTCAAACCTGCCGTGTTAGAGGCTTTGGCAGCTTCCAGACTGGTTGGAAACTCTGCAAGCCGAACACCGAAGCCGACGGATTCCGCAACATGATCCAGACTGGCATCATCATGACTGGCCATGGGTATCCCGCGTTCGTTACAAATATTGGCCAGCATTTTACGATGTGGGTCCGAATAACGCTCGGATCGGGCGATGCGGTTTTTCACAAAAATATCAAAGGCTTCGTCGGAAAGACCTTTCATGGTTTTGTAGTAGAGGGTGTATTGCTCCATGGATTGGAACTGCCGTTGTCCCGGCGCGTGATCCATGAGCGAGACGAGCCGAATTTCCGGTACGCCATCGAATTGTGCAAATTGCTCCATCACATCAGATGCTGATACTTCGCACCTTAAATGCAGCAGATGCTCTGCACGCAACCGCCCCTCCTGGCCCGCTTTTTTGAGAGCGTCCGCCATTTTACGCATTTCGTCTTCTTCGAAATCATGGCCTTCATTGTTTGTGCCAATGCGCAGGCAATCCAGGACGGTGGTAATGCCTGCCGCTGAAATCTGTGCGTCATGGGACTGGATGGCAGCTGTTACATTCCAGCGCTGGCCGGGGCGCGGCGAATAGTGGCCTTCCAGGTGATCGGTGTGCAGTTCCACCAGTCCGGGTAACAGATAGTCGCCCTCAAAATCATCACCGATGGTCGAAGACCCTTGGGTGATGTCAGCAATCAGGCCATCCCGTATTTGCACCGAGCCTTGGATAATCTCGGTTTCCAGAATGATGTTGGCGTTGCGAAAAACGGTTTCGGAACTCACAGCGATTGCACCTTTGTGGTTGTTGATGACGCGCTTTGGCCAAGCGGGCCAAGCGGAACTGCGGTGTGAATGACAAAGGGTGCACCTTTTTCGACCTCGCAAAACAATGTCAGATGATCACACATCAACGGCTTGCGCAGAAGCGGGGCAAACAGCGATTCTAAAAGCTCTTCCATCTGATCCGCCTCCGCGTCCGGAACCGCTCCGGTCAATGTCATATGAAAGCGAAAGGCGTCAAAAATATATGGGTAGCCCCATTGTTGCAGATAGGCGCGTTGTTGCTCATCCAACTGGTCCGGATGGCGCCTTGCATAGTCCGCTTCGCTCAAGGGCGCGCGAAAACTGTCAAAATAGCGAACAATTTCAGCGGCAAACTGATTCAGGTCACTTGCATTGCTATCGGGCACCAGCGCAAAGAAGTGGCCCAGTCGCCCAACTTTCAATCTTGGCATCGCAAAGGCATCACGGCTTTCGCAGAACCGCTTCATAGCGTTGACAAGCTGGTCCTCGCTTTGGTCATCTGACAGAGGGAAGGGGGCTTTCAACGTGCCGTGAAATCCGTAACGCCGGGGCGCAGTTGTTAAATCCGCAAGCCGGTCTGCGCTCAAGGTGCCAGGGTGGGTGCTATTTTGTGTGCCGTGGACAGGCTGCTTGTAGAACACACCTGAATAAGCATCTCGCCCAAGCCACTCAGCAGCAATTTGTGTCAGACTGTGACTGACAGGAGGCGTGTAAAAGAGGGCATAGCGCATGTGTTGACTGCTTGTTGATGAAACAATTTGACGCCGATTGAGGGGGAGCCGGATTCGAGCGCACCTTCATTATGACAGACCCGGCGTAATATTTTGATGAATGTTTTGAATGCTTGCCTTCAAAATTGAAATGGAAGTGTTGCTTACTCTTCGATAAAAGGAGAGCGCTTGCTACAAATCCATGCAATGAGTCCATGCAGTTCCCGCATGCGATTTCATATCTCCCAAAGGACAATATCATGACTTCCGAACTCGACACACGGCTAGATAGCGCCAAGACAATTGCCAAGGGTGCCGGAGACATGGCGCTGAATTTCTTTCAGGATATCGGTGAGCTGATTATTGAAAGCAAGGGCGTTCAGGACATGGTGTCCAATGCGGACCGGGATGTGGAAACCTTTGTGCGCACGGAATTGGCGAAGCACTTTCCAGATGATGGCATCGTTGGAGAAGAGCATGCCAATGTAGAAGGCACGTCCGGCTATACTTGGGTGATTGATCCGATTGATGGCACAGCCAATTTCGTCAATAACATCCCGGCCTGGTGCGTCATATTGGCCTGTGTCCATGACGATAAAACAAAAATCGGTGTCATTTATGCGCCCTGGAATGATGAGTTGTTCTGGGGAGCCAAAGACAAGGGTGCCTTTGTCAATGACCGCGCAATGAAAACGGCAGAGACCGAAGGATTCCATGATGGTAATTTCGGCGTTGGTATGAACGGGCGTACCGAAACCAGTCTGGTTGTCGACTTCATCAAGGTGTTGGTGGAAAAGGGTGGCCTGTTTTACCGCAATGCCTCTGGCGGACTAAGCCTGGCCTATGTCGCCGCTGGTCGGTTGATCGGTTACGCCGAGCCGCATATGAACGCCTGGGATTGTCTGGCAGGTCAATTGCTGATCGCCGAGGCTGGCGGAATTATTGAACAGCAAAGCGCCGATCAGATGCTCAAGACCGGTGGTCGCGTTATCGCCTCAACACCCGTGCTTTTTGATGATTTGCTGGTCATGAGCGACAACACTTTCCCGGTTTAAAAGTCGAAAATTTCGGTCTGTCAGCCAGCCAATTCCTGCGCTGACAGGCGGTTTTTTTAATTAGCCGAATAAAGAATTGATTGTCGGGCTTAGAATCTTGTCCTAGGCTATCCCAGAGACATCAAGATCTCTGGGAGGACATTATGAAAAATACATTTACAGTCGTATCGGCTGGGCTGTTTGCTGCGCTTATGGCGGCACCCGCCATGGCTGCTGACAAACTCACCTATTATTGCAGCGCGCAAGAAGACTGGTGCCAATTGATGGCGAACGGTTTCCAGGATGCGACCGGAATTAAAGTCAATATGACCCGCAAAAGCTCCGGTGAGACTTTTGCCCAGATCAAGGCCGAAGCTTCAAATCCAAAGGGCGACATCTGGTGGGGCGGCACGGGCGATCCACATTTGCAGGCAGCCGAGGAAGGCTTGACCGAAGCCTATGTCTCGCCAATGCGCAAGGAATTGCAGGATTGGTCAATTTCGCAGGCAAGCTCTGCCGGTGACAAGACAATCGGGATTTACTCCGGTGCGCTTGGTTATGGCTACAATGAAGATCTGCTGACCAAAAACAATCTGCCAGTTCCTGCCTGTTGGAAGGATCTGCTGAAGGCTGAATATAAAGGCCATGTGCAGATGGCGAATCCGAATTCTTCCGGCACCGCTTACACAACACTTGCTACCATCGTGCAGCTGTTTGGAGAGGAAGAAGGCTTTGAATTCATGAAAGGCCTTCACAAGAACATCAATCAGTACACAAAATCCGGTTCAGCTCCCATCAAAGCTGCCGCACGCGGCGAAAACACAATCGGTATTGTGTTCATGCATGATGCGGTGAAGCAGGCAGCAGCTGGCTTCCCGATTAAAGTCGTCGCGCCGTGTGAAGGCACCGGTTATGAGATTGGCTCCATGTCAATTGTCAAAGGGTCTCGTAATCTGGAAAGTGCGAAGAAGTTCTATGACTGGGCTTTGTCGAAAGAAGCACAGGCTCTGGCTCTGGAAGTGAATGCGTTTCAGGTGCCATCCAACACAATGGCTCCGACATCCGAAAAAGCGCCTGATCTGGCATCCATCAAGCTGATTGACTACGACTTCAGCAAATATGGCTCCAGTGACGAGCGCAAGCGTCTGCTGAAAAAGTGGGATGACGAGGTGTCTACACTCCCGCAGTAAGCAGCAAACATGCAATCACCCACAAAAAAGACCTTCCCGGTTCTGATCTTCTGGATCATTGTCGGGTGGGTCGGTTTTCTGATCCTGCCATGGTATGGGATTGAGGACTTCTGGACTTTTGAATGGTTGGTCGACGGCTTTCCGTTTGACAGTGACTACGCACCCGGCATCTTTCTCATTACGCAGGGTGAAAAACTCTGGCTGGCTCCGCTGCTGCTGCCGCTGATCGGGGCATTGTTCGCCTATCGGGTTGGCAAGGAAGACGCGCGTTATGCAAACACGTTGATTCTCGCCGGAGCTTTTGGCTTTGCATGGCTGATTGCCCAGGGGTTTGGCATTGGTTTGCGCGGCTGGTCCTATGGTTGGCTGGAGGCGATTTTCGGAACATTGGACGACCGCCAGTTTGGCATGGGCTATGGTGCCATGCTGGTCTCTGCCTGTTTCCTGTTTCTGCTGACCCAAGGCATCGCTGCAAGGGGCGCCGTCAATGGCGATGTCTTTGTGGTGTCGTCGATTGGCTTTGTGGTCGCTGTTGTTGGCGTTTTCGTCTTTTTCCCGATTGCGCGCATGCTGATTGCCGCCTTCATTACCGAAGAAGGCTCCTATTCTGTTTCGGTGTTTTTCTCAAAATTCCTGAGCCCTCGATTGTGGGGGCTTGGCTGTCTGTCCGGTGGCAGATGCGGGGCTGCATGGAACTCACTTGTTCTGGCGGTTCTGGTCGGGTTTTTGACAACAGCTCTGGGGCTTGTGTTCGCGCTGGTGGTGACACGCTCCGGCTTTCGTCACAAAAAACTGCTCCGCGCGCTTACCGTTTTGCCTATCATCACACCGCCCTTCGTGATTGGTCTGGCGCTGATCCTGCTGTTCGGCCTTTCCGGCTCGGTGACGGTCTTTGTATCCGATCTGTTTGGTGTTCAGCCAACCCGCTGGGTCTATGGCATGCCGGGCGTCCTGATTGCCCAGTTGCTGGCCTTTACGCCCATCGCGTTTCTGGTGCTGATCGGGGTGGTGGAAGGTGTCAGCCCCTCCATGGAAGAAGCGGCGCAAACCCTGCGGGCCAGCAAGTGGCAGGTGTTCAAAACCGTTTCTCTGCCGTTGATGCGACCGGGCCTTGCCAATGCATTTTTGCTTGGTTTCATCGAAAGCATGGCTGATTTTGGAAATCCGCTGGTTCTGGGCGGAAACTTTGATGTGCTTTCAACGGAAATTTTCTTTGCCATTGTCGGGGCGCAATATGATCAGGGCCGTGCAGCTGTTCTGGCCATTGTGCTGCTTGCCTTCACCTTGTCCGCGTTTTACGCGCAACGTTTCTGGCTTGGAAAGAAATCTTACACAACCGTGTCCGGCAAGGGCGATTCAGGCATTCATCCGCATATGCCAAACGGGCTTGCCATTCCGGTTTTCATTTCGGCTGGTGTGTGGGCGCTGTTCACGATCGTTGTCTATGTGATGATTGTCTATGGCTCCTTTGTCGAACTTTGGGGCGTCAACAATACGCTGACCTTCAAACATTATGTGACAGCCTTTTCTGTGCGGATGGACGAAGAAGGGCTGCGTTGGACCGGTTCTGCCTGGAACAGTTTCTGGACCACGGTGCAGATTGCAGCCATTGCCGCGCCGCTGACGGCAGGTGTGGGGCTGATTACCGCCTATCTGCTGACACGACAGAGTTTCATTGGCAAAAACGCTTTTGAATTTGGCACGATGCTGAGTTTCGCCATTCCCGGAACAGTGATTGGCGTCAGCTATATTCTGGCCTTCAATGTGCCGCCGATCGAATTGACCGGCACAGGCGTGATTCTGATTGTCAGCTTTATATTCCGCAACATGCCGGTGGGAGTTCGTGCTGGCATTGCGTCCATGAGCCAACTGGACAAAAGCCTTGATGAAAGTTCGCTGACCCTTGGGGCCAACAGTGCGCAAACATTCCGCAATGTCATTCTGCCCCTTTTGCGACCGGCTATTCTAGCCGCATTGGTTTATTCATTTGTGCGGGCCATGACAGCTATTTCGGCAGTGATCTTTCTGGTCAGTGCAGAATATGACATGGCGACCAGCTACATTATCGGCCGGGTGGAGAATAATGATTATGGCCTGGCGATTGCCTATTCCACAACACTGATTTTCGTCATGCTTCTTGCCATTGCCATTTTGCAACTGGCCGTCGGTAAAACAAATATAGGGCGTCGCATGAGCCCGCCAAAGCAATGAGACGGATCGAGGAATAACCCATGACACTGGCTACCAGCAGCAAGGCGGCTTCGGTAACATTCCGAAATGTCAAAAAAGTCTATGGCCGGGATGTTCTGGCCGTGGACGACATATCGCTGCACATTGAACCAGGGCAACTGGTAACTCTGCTGGGGCCGTCCGGCTGTGGCAAGACAACCACCCTGCGTATGATTGCCGGTCTGGAAATGGCAACTGAAGGTCAGATTCTGATTGGTGACACGGATGTCACGAAACTGCCGGCAACAGACCGCGATGTGTCCATGGTGTTTCAGTCCTATGCGCTGTTTCCGCACATGAATGTGCGGGAGAATGTGTCTTATGGACTGAAATTCTCAGGCTTCGACAAAAGTGAAACGCGGGAGCGTGCCCTGGCCGGTCTCGATCTTGTCGGGCTGAATGGTTATGGGGATCGGCTGCCCTCGGAATTGTCTGGCGGACAACAACAGCGTGTTGCGGTGGCACGTGCATTGGTGCTTGAACCACAAGTGCTTTTGTTTGATGAGCCTTTGTCGAATCTCGATGCGAAATTGCGGCGGCAGGTCCGTGAAGAAATTCGGGACATTCAACAAAATCTGGGTCTCACGGTTGTTTACGTGACCCATGATCAGGAGGAGGCGCTGGCTGTTTCTGATCGTATTGTGGTGATGCGCAATGCACAGATTGCACAGGAGGGCAGTCCGCGCGATCTTTATGAACTGCCCAATGACGCATTTGTCGCCGATTTTATTGGTGAGGCGAATCTTGTTCCCTGTACCGTCGACAGCGTCGACAAGGATGTGGCGACCATCAGCATCGGATCATACAGTCATAAACTGCCTGCACGAGGTATGGCGCCAGGTGCTGCAACGCTGGCAGTGCGGCCAAGTCGGGTTGAATTGCAAGCTGGTGCTTCTGAAGACACCATGGATGCAAAAATTGTGAAGGCCACCTATGTGGGCAGTCACATGGAATATACGGTTGAAACCGAGTTCGGAACCTTGTTTGCAGTGTCGGGCAATGTGAGTTCCGTGTTTGACACCGGCGCGTCTGTGGCCATGCGTTTTGAAGAATCTGGTCCGGTGCTTTTGCCAAAAAGCTAAAGTAGGTTTATGGGTCTGTGGATATTCCTCCCGGATCCAGCAAAGGCCGAAATGAGACCTGCGTACTCAAGACTGAGATTAAACGTTTCTGACAGCGTGACACGCTTGTGAGCAAGTTCCTGTCGACCGTTATCAGTCTTATCGTGCATTCACTGCAGCAATTGTTCCGTCGACCAGACTGGTTTGGCCTGGTCAATCGGCATTCCATACGGGATGATGCCTTTGCCGGTCTCACCGGTGCTACGATCGTTTTGCCGCAGGGCATCGCCTTTGCCGCCATTGCCGGTCTGCCGCCGGAATATGGTTTCTATACCGCCATGATAACGCCTGTGGTGGCCGCTTTGTTTGGCTCGTCCTGGCACACGGTTTCCGGACCGACGACGGCGATTTCCGCGCTGGTTTTTGGTGCCCTTTCCGGCATTTATACACCGGGCAGCGGGCAGTTTATTGAAGCTGCAGTCACTCTTGCCCTGCTGGTGGGACTGTATCAATGGGTTCTGGGGTTGGCACGGCTGGGCGCGTTGGTGGATTTTGTGTCTCACTCGGTTATGACCGGGTTCATTACCGGTGCTGCATTGTTGATTGCAATGACGCAGCTCAAATCTGCGCTGGGGCTTGATTTGCCGCGTCCCGAACATTTGACGGAATTCGTCACTGCGTTGTGGACCAATATTTCTCTTGTGGACCCGGTCTCGCTCGGTATTGCCCTCTCTGCTCTTGCGACCGGTTATTTTGTCAAACGTGTGCGCCCGCGTTGGCCGAATTATTTGTTGGCGTTGCTGGTGGGAACACTGGTTTATCTCGGGCTTGGCGGAGCGAATCTGGACGTCGCCACCATTGGCCTTATCCCGTCTGTCATTCCAGCATTTGAAGTGCCGGACCTGGGGTTTGACGCCTTGCAGGATCTGGCCTCGCCTGCTTTTGCGATTGCTATGGTTGGCTTGCTGGAAGCCATGTCCATTTCAAAAGCCGTAGCCTCCAAATCCGGGCAGGACATCAGCAGTAATCGGGAATTTGTCGGGCAGGGCGTTTCCAATGTGGTGGGAAGCTTCTTCCATTGCTATCCAGGTTCTGCCTCTTTCACCCGGAGCGGGCTCAACTACGAGTCCGGTGCCAAGACACCTTTGTCGGCAATTTTTTCTGCCATATTCCTGTTTCTGATCTTGCTGCTGGTGGCCCCTTATTTCGCCTATGTGCCGATACCGGCCATGGCGGGCGTCATCATATTGGTGGCCTGGAAGCTGATTGATTTTCGCGAAATCGCGCATATTTTCACAACCAGCAAGACGGAAAGCTGGATTGCCGGCGTGACGTTTGTTTCGTCTCTGGCGATTGATCTTGAATTTGCAATTTATGCAGGCGTGCTTCTGTCGCTGGCATTGTTCCTCAACAAAACATCCCGACCCTTCATCGGCATTGGTTCGCCTGATCCGTCCGAACCCAATCGGCCATTCAAAAACGCTGCCACGAACAATCTGCCAGAATGTCCGCAATTGCTGATTGCGCGGCTGGATGGGCCACTTTATTTTGGATCGGTTGAGTTTATTCGGCGTCAGTTTCGACGGTTTGAAATTGAGCGGCCGTCACAGAAGCACTGCCTGTTCATTGTAAAGGGCGTCGGGGAAATAGATCTGCCGGGCGCGGAATTGCTGATTGATGAAGCAAAACGGCGTGAGATAATGGGCGGCTCATTCCATCTGCAAACCCGAACACCGCGCACGATCAGCAAGCTGGGCCGCTTCAAGGTGATGAAAAGCCTGACCAAGCACTACATCCACCTCAGCAAGAATGATGCGATTGCGGATATTGTGCCGACGCTTGATCAGACAATCTGTGCAACCTGCCAGACTCGGATTTTCCGCGAATGCCCGGCAGCGCCCGAAATCGTGCAGATGGATGATGATCATGGCGGGGAAGTACGGATCGATCCCGCACAGGAAGAAGAACCCGCTCAATAGGCGTCTTCTTCAGGCTTTCAGATGCAATGTCACCAATACTGTGCTGGATGCGCCATCATCAAAATCGGCGCGGACGCGGAGCCAATTTCCAAAATTGCTGATGCGCCCCACAGCAATTTCATCCTGCGCAGACGGCATGGCAATCCGCGTACCTTCCGGCACCCAGTGCATGCCATCTGGTGATATTTCGACACTGACATCGGGTTGTTTCCCCTCAGGCACCTTTAGCGCACGGATGAAGAAGACGGCTTCGCGAGCCCAACCACATTCATAAGGTGGGCTGGCGGCAAGGCCTGTCCAGTGTTCGTTGCGGGCGACGATGGCTGTATGGCTTTCCGGTAGCATTAGAAATCTCCCGAAATGCAAACGGAATCAACGTAGAGGAATGCGCTCTTGGCTACATCTGTTTCAGCAAAGAACGCAAAATTCAGCATGCACCAAAGGTTTTTCATGGCCGGGATTTTGATGGATTCAAACCCTGACACATCAAATTCGCGATCATTGCACTGAAAGGCAAGGGCCTTCATGTCACCCAGATCAAAGTCAAACCGCAGATAGCTCCAATTCACCTTTGTGGGGATTTCGTTGTAGCACAGCCGCTGTGCCCCGCCGGGCAGGTCAAGCCAGCCGGAAGGTTCCAGATGGTAATGGCTGGCAGTCTTGTCGCTACCGCCAACGGCGGTAAAATCAGATGTCTGCGACTTGTATTGCCATTTTTGCAGATGCGCGCCGTTTTCGGCGTTCAGAAAGCGCAGATGCGGCATGACACGTTCAGCATCTTGATCGCTGTCCCCGCCCTGCAGATCGAAGAGAAACCCGACGGAGCGCACGTCCGTTTCGCTCAATTGCAATTCGGACGCCTCTGGCTTGAAGGTAAAATAGGTTTCAAACCGAATGGGGCCCCTTTTGCGAAAAGTGTGTCGTTTGATCGCCACGTTTTGCGCACCAATGCGTGGGCGTGTGGCGATTTTCAGCGCATAGGAACTGCCAGCACCGCCGTGGGAGCCGGCATCCCAATGACTGAGCGTTGATAACATGGGGCTGGTATGTTGCGCATATCCAGGCAACATGGTGTCCAGCGAGTCCTCGTAATTGCCCACCAATTGGGACCAGCCTGCATAGCCTTTGGAAAACTGGTCAAAGCTGATGATGCGCCGCATTGGGTCGAAACGACTGAGAGCCGGATCGCTGAGGCGCAGTGCGCGCAGCATGGCCTCTTCCATATTCTGATCGGCGGCTTTGTCTGTCACTTGGCTTGTCTCCATGCCTTGCATTTCTAGGATGTCCGGAGACGTTCAACAACGTCCCAGTTGATGTCCAGTCCAAGGCCCGGTCCAGTCGGAACGCTCAGTTCGCCGTCTTTTTGTCGTTGGCTGGCAGAGGCAATGTCGGCCAATTCGGTTTTGAACGGGCTGATATCGCTGTGGCATTCCATCATGCGCAAATTTGGCATCGCTGACGCTACATGGATGCTGGCGGTTTCACACACTATGCCTGACATGCCGATATGGGGGGCGTAGCCGACGCCACATGCATGGGCCATTTCAGCCATGCGACGGGTTTCTGTAACGCCGCCGGAGCGCGCAATATCTGGTTGCAGCACGGACAGGGTCCGGTTCTGCACCAAGCGCTGCGCCTGATCGACCGTATAATTGCTTTCGCCTGCCGCCAAGGGGACGCTGGTGCGCTTGCGCAATTCCTCGTAACCGGCTTCGTCTTCCGGGTTCAAAGGTTCTTCAAACCAGAAATAACCATTATCTTCCAGTGCGTTGGCAACCTCAATGGCGCTGTCCAGATTGTAAGCCCAATTGGAATCGATGCATAATTCTGCAGCATCTCCGGCTCGCTTGCGCAGGCGTTCAATACGGCGGCAGGATTCCTTGACCTGTTTGCCGGTTTTTATCTTGATGCGGGGAAAACCGGCCTCCAGATAGGCATCCAGTTCTGCATCTGCCTCAGCGTCTTCGACCCAGTTGATGGAAGCGGCATACACAGGGATTGATTTACGACCCTGGCCACCCAAAAGCATCCATAAGGGCATATTCGCGGCTTTGCCGAGAATGTCCCACAAAGCGATGTCGACGCCCGCAATGGCCTCAATCAGCATGCCACCGCAACGGCCTGACAGGGCCCGGCGCATGTTGTTCCAATGGGCGCTGATCTCGTGCACGGGCTTGCCGATCAACCTTGGCCGCAGGGTGTTGTTGATGAGTTCCGCATAGGCTTTTGGAGCGAAGCGGGCCAGGGTTTCGCCAACGCCGTTGATGCCTGCGTCTGTGCGAATTTCCACCAGGACCAGCGAGACATGCTCGTAGGTTCCCCATGATGTGACCGTTGATTTTGGGAGCTTCTGGGTCAGCGGATGGGCAATGACATCCGTGATCTTGATGTCGGGTGCGGGTGTGGCGAAGGCCATTTTGTGCTGAG
Organism: Alphaproteobacteria bacterium; assembly: GCA_024743215.1. Classification (GTDB taxonomy): domain Bacteria; phylum Pseudomonadota; class Alphaproteobacteria; order Rhizobiales. The sequence continues at coordinate 46,568 of JANSWZ010000012.1, read as the reverse complement.
AAGGCGCGTTCATGGCCGGACTCTGACTGCCAATAGATGATCGGCGTCGGTGTGGTTTTCTATTTGCGTATTCAGACGCACATTTGTCATTGGCGGTTTTCTCCCGTTTCGCACTCAGACTTACTGTAAACACTTCAACATAGCAATTAAATAACATAGTTGCTATGTTGCTATCAAGCGTGTTAGAGCATGCCAAATCATGAAGGAGCGGGTATGGAAAGTGCGACGACAGACAGTTTGACCTTCAACACGAAGCGGCCAGCGCCCTTGCGGCTTGCTGATACGGTGTCGGATGAGATTGCGGCTGCCTTGTTTGACGGACGCATTGCGCCGGGTGATCCATTGCCCTCGGAAGGTGAAATCGCGCGGCAGTTTGACGTCAGCAAACCTATTGCACGTGAAGCGTTGCGGCTTCTGGCGGGTGCAGGTCTGGTCCACACTCAACAGGGCAAAGTGGCACGTGCCAAGGCGATGACCGGCGAGCCTCTGGACCGCATTTATGGCTATGCCGTACGCTCAAGTCTGAAGCGTTTGCAGGAAGCCAATGAGATGCGTCTGGTGCTGGAATCCGGCATTGCCAGACTGGCAGCCAACCGCAGAGACCAAAAGGGTCTGACGGTTATGAAGCAGGCCCTGGAGGTGATGCACTCCTCAATCGGGGAGCCTGAAGATTTTACCCAGGCAGATATAGATTTTCATCTCGGCATGGCGCTTGCGACCGGAAATACGATGATCCGCATGCAGGTTGAGGGCATGCGCTCGGTTCAGCGCGAAGTCTCAGAACTGTTTTCCCGACGCAGCAACCGCTCCAAAGCTGATTGGCAGGCAACGGTTCTGCGGCACGAAGCCATTTATGATGCGATAGCGGCGGGATATCAGGCCGGAGCCCAGGCGACATTGGTGGCTCATTATGATGCAGCCGACATTGCCTCATTCGAGGTGGCCAATGGTTGATAGCTCTGGCTCACTTTCCGGCAAGCGTGCTCTTGTTACCGGTGCCAATTCTGACATTGGCTACGCGATTGCACAGTCTTTGGCGGCACAAGGAGCAGACCTTGTCCTGCATCGGCGGGTTGATGCCAAAACATCTGGTGATGACCGGCCCTTGTTTGAAATCTGTCCGGTTATTCTGGCTGATTTTCTGGAAAGTGACGGGGCAACAAAGCTGGCAGAAGCTGCTTTGGAAATTGGCCAGATCGATATTCTCATTGCCAATGCGGCAATGGAAAAACGCCAATCCTGGCAGGATGTTGATCCTGCATTCATCAATGCGCATGTGAGCGCGAATTTCACGTCAATGCTGATGCTGATCCGTGCTCTGGTCCCATCGATGGAGCAGAGTAAATGGGGCAGGGTCGTTGCAATTGGTAGTGTCATGGCCACACGGCCGCGCGCTGAAACCGCAGTTTATGCGGCGCTGAAATCTGCGCAATTGACGGCCTTGCGCGCCATTGCGCGGGAAGTTGCACCCAATGGCGTCACCATGAATGTGGTGTCCCCCGGCGCGATTGAGACCGGCCATATGGCAGAGATGTATGCAAAGCCAGATTTTCGCAGCGCGGTCACAGCCAAAATACCAATGGCCCGACCTGGAACGCCCCAGGACTGCGTGGCACCTGTGACGATGCTTTGCGGCGATGGCGCAAGCTACATCACGGGCGTTGATATTCCCGTCAATGGTGGATGGGACATCGGTGATGCACCCGGAAACCTCATGGAATTTGGTCAATGACGGGTTGGAAACCGTCTTCCTTGTGACCACAGATAAAGTTTTAACGGAGGAGTAAAATGACAATGTTCAGAACCAAAATTACAGCCGCCGCGCTGCTTGGTGCCAGTTTTCTGGTATCCCCGGCTGTTGCGCAGGAATTGCGCTTTACAGTGTGGACGGGCAATGATGCCCATCTCAGCATGCTCAACAGTATTGGTGACAGTTTCAAAGCCTCGCATCCGGATGTGACGGTTACGTTTGAAACCATCCCGGCTGGTGATTACATCCAGAAACTCACATTCCAACTGGCTGGCGGTACGCCCCCCGACCTTGGCTGGATGTTTGAAAACTCAATGCCGACATTTGTCAAAGCCGGTGTTTTGGACGAGTTGACACCCACTCTGGCCGCTACTGATGGCTATGATTTGGAAGATTTTTCAAAGCCAGCCATGGCGCTTTGGTCCAAAGATGATGCGGTCTACGGCGTGCCGTTCTCCACATCTCCCTTCATGATGTTCTTCAACAAGGACATGTTTGATGCCGCTGGGTTGGAAGATCCCTTGACCCTTGCTGACAAGGGCGAATGGGATATGGCGAAATTCCGCGAAGTCTCCGCTGCACTGGCAGCGGCGAATGAGGGGAAATGGGGGTTTGAGTTCAAGGATGGACAGGGCTATGACAGCCGCATCATGCACGCCATCATGCCGCCGATCCGTGTTTACGGCGGCAATGCCTTTGCCGGCGGTGAATGTGGGTTTGAAAAACCGGAAGCGGTTGCTGCTGTCACCCAATTGCATGAGATGATCTTCAAAGATGGCTCCATCGTGCCGCCAGGTGAACAGGGCGACTTCTTTTCCGGTAGCTCAGCAATGACCATCAACCAGATTTCCCGTGCCTCCAAAATGCCGGATGCCGGATTCAACTGGGGCATTGCACCCTTGCCAACCGGTCCAGCAGGTGCTTCGCCGGTCATTGGACAGGCCGGACTTGTGGTGTTTTCCAAGAGCAAGAACCCCGAGCTTGCCAAGGAATTCATCGCCCATATGACCAATGCGGAAAATGTTGCGGTTATGGCCCAGTTCTTCCCGCCGGCACGCAAATCCGTTCTGGACAGTGAAGCGTTCACAAACGCCAATGCGCTCATCCCTGCCGCGCAAATGGCAAATGTGAAAGCTGCGATTTCAGATGGTCAGGTGCTGCCCAGCCATGAGCGGACACCTCAGATTGAAGCTGCCATGAAGCCGCGCTTTGATGCGCTGTGGAAAGCGGATGCGAATGTCGAGGAAGCGTTGAAAGCCGTTTGCGCCGCCATCCAGTCGGAACTCTAGGCTGAATTTCCAGCAAGCCATTTACACAGGACCGGAGCATGACTCCCAGCGAGAAAACAGCAACCATGGCGCACGCAACGCGCGTGCCATGGTTGACCCTGCGCCGCAAAGAGGCGTTTGAAGCGTGGTTGTTTGTCAGCCCTACGCTGATCGGCTTTATCATCTTCTTTTTGGGTCCACTGATTGCCGTGGGCCTTTACAGCCTGACCGAATGGAATCTTCTCAGTCAGGAATCCACCTTTGTTGGTGTTGAAAATTTCCGCGATGCCCTGACGGTCAATCCTGATTTTTGGCTTGTGGTGCGCAATTCGGCACTGTTTGCGCTTGGGTTGGTGCCCATGAATATGGCACTGGCATTGACGCTGGCACTTGCTTTGTCGCGCCCCTTTTTCGGGGTCGTTTTCTTTCGAACCATCTTCTTTGCACCCGTTATTACCTCTGCCGTGGCCTGGGCCATCGTCTGGAAGTTTCTGCTTCAGGGTGAAGCAGGTGCGGTCAACCAATTGCTTGCAAGCATCGGCATTGACGGGCCGAACTGGCTGCGGGAACCGGACTGGGCGATGTTCGCCGTGATTGTGACCCGCGTCATCAAAATGGTCGGGCTCAATATGATCCTTTACATTGCTGCGCTGCAGGCGATCCCGCGGGATTATGAGCAAGCCGCGCAATTGGAAGGCGCTTCCCGCTGGCAGATCTTTCACATGGTGATCTGGCCGCTGCTGGCCCCCACAACGCTGATCATCATGGTAATTACCACCATCGGCTCGTTCAAGGTGTTCGACCACATCTATCTGATGACCGGCGGCGGACCGGAAAACGGCACGCTGGTGCTGGCCTATTACATCTACCAGCAGGGCTTTGAATTCTTCAATGTCGGCTATGCTTCTGCGCTGGCCATCATCATGTTCGTGATTGTATTGGCGCTGACGATTGTGCAGTTGATCCTGCGCCAGAAAGGGTCAGGATGAGCCTTTCTCAAAAACAATTGCAATTGATCAAGCGTATTCTGTGGACCGTTTCTCTGCTGATCGTGGCCGTGCCCTTTGTCTTTCCATTTTTGTGGATGGTTTCATCGGGCTTTAAAAACGCGGCAGAGATTTTTGGCCAACCGTCGCTTTTCCCGGCCGTATGGCGCTGGCAGAATTTTCTCGATGTGTTCGACCACCAGCCCTTTGCGCAGCAATATTTCAATTCGCTGTATATTTCGGCGGCTGTGACCGTGATTACTCTGGTGATCTCTTCATTGGCTGGCTACGCGCTGGCACGGCTGCGGTTTGCCGGTTCTGCGCTGTTGATGCTGTTTCTGATTTCGGCCCTGATGGTGCCCGAAGAGGTGACTATCATTCCCAACTTCTTTCTCATCCGCTGGATGGGCCTGATGGATACCCATATGCCGCTGATTCTGTTGCCGGTTTTCGGGGCGCATGGGGTGATGGCAACGTTTTTGATGCGTCAATATTTTGTAGCGCTGCCGAAGGAACTGGAAGAAGCCGGGAAAATGGATGGGCTGTCACGGGTTGGCATCTGGTGGAAAATTGCTATTCCCATGTCACGCCCCGCGCTGGCAGCGGTGGCCATCATTACCTTCCTGCATTCGTGGAACCTGTTTCTGGAACCGCTGGTGTTCCTGTCCAGCCTGGAGAAGTTCACGCTGCCTCTGGCGCTGTCGAATTTCACTGATGCCTATGGCCTGCCGCTCTGGCATCTGCAACTGGCAGCCACCACGCTGGCTGTGATCCCGATCCTGGGCGTCTATCTCATTGCCCAGCGCCAGATTATTGAAAGTTTTGCAATGTCAGGGGTGAAGGGATGACCCAACTTTCTGATTGCCAATTGGACACACATTCATGACGAGCCTTGCCCTGAGTAATCTTGCCAAATCCTTTGGTCCTGTGAAGGTCATACGGGATATTGATCTGACGATTGAAGACGGCGAATTTGTTGTGTTCGTGGGGCCGTCCGGCTGCGGAAAATCAACATTGCTGCGCATGATTGCCGGTCTTGAGGACATCACGTCCGGGGATCTGATGATTGGTGAGCGGCGCATGAACGAAGTGTCTGCATCAAAGCGCGGTGTCGCCATGGTGTTTCAATCCTATGCGCTTTATCCGCATCTTACTGTGCGACGGAATATGGGCTTTGGTCTGAAGGTCCGGAAGATGCCTGCTACTGACATCAAACAACGTGTTGATGACGCGTCTGCGACGTTGAAACTGGATGCGCTGATGGATCGATATCCACGTGAGCTGTCCGGTGGACAGCGGCAACGCGTTGCCATTGGGCGGGCCATAGTCGGCAATCCCGATGTGTTTCTGTTTGATGAGCCATTGTCCAATCTGGATGCAGAATTGCGGGTGCACATGCGTGCCGAGATTTCAGCACTGCATGGTCGGCTCGGCAACACCATGATTTATGTGACGCACGACCAGATTGAAGCGATGACGCTGGCAGACCGCATTGTGGTCCTGCGCGATGGGCGGATAGAACAGGTCGGAACACCCCGGGAGCTTTATGCGCGTCCCGCCAATGTGTTTGTCGCGCAATTCATTGGCAGCCCGAAGATGAATGTCTGCGCTGCCGGTAGTCTTGCTACACAATTGGAGGGGGTCGATTTTGATCTGAAGGCAGCAACGCAGATCGGCATCAGGCCGGAGCATCTGAAAATTGTGCCGCCTGACGATGGGTTGTTGCAAGGCCGCGTTATTGTCAGTGAATATACCGGTGCTGGCTCACTCCTTCACATTGAAGTTGAGGGTGCCGGAACATTTCTTGTTGTCCAGGAAGGGCAGGCTGGCGCTGAAAAGGGCGAGCGCATTGGATTGTCATTCTCCAGCGAGAATATGCATTTGTTTGATGGATCGGATTTCGCAATTTAGCCGGCAAGCTGCCACTGCGTCTGATGCTTGCCTGAACAACGCGATGAAAGCGGTATCAGTTGACCATGAATCTGGAATTGAAGGGCAGGCTGGCTGCTCCAACTGCTTTTGGTGAGGGATTGAGATTGCCTGCAATGGCAGTGATGCCCGGCACAGATTGTTCCAGGATACTGCAAACGGTTCGGCAGATGTCCCGGGGCGCATAGGACGACAGAACAACTGTGTCCACCTCGACGAATTGGGTCAGAGCCAGACAGGAATTGGTCAAACGTTCAATCAATGCCTGTTCCCAGATTTTCTGTGTTTGGCCATAGTCTGGCCAGTTGGAGGAACGATCCCAAAGCGGGTCGGTGGGCATTCCCTGTTGTTGCAGGGCCTGCTCCAGATTCAGAATCCCAACATCAAAGCTTAATGCAGAATTACCGTTATAGATCTGATGGTTAAGCACTAACCGTGTGTGCAGTTCGGCGCCCAGATAGAAAAACAGATAATCGGTCAAAGGTTTTGCCACGCCGAACATGCTTTCGCCGCCAGCGGTTGCGGTGATGTCATTCTGGACGAAAACCGGGAAGCCGATTTCGCTCTCTATTTCATGTTGGAGCGCCGCATATTTCTGCTCGATGGCCTGTTCCTCGCCACCCACCAGAGAGCCGGATTCCGGCAGGGCCAGCCCAACACCGGCCAGCCGGTCATAAGTGCCCTTCGGCAACATGGCGATGGCTTTCTGGATGGTTTCCAGAAATTCTGGATGGTTGCTGTTTTGGCTCGGGGAGGGGTTGGGCAAGGTTGCGTGAAAACCCACTTCGCCGACGAAATTCACCAGCACGATTTCTGTGTTTTTATGGCCGATGCAGATGCCGACCGAATAAGCCCCTTCCGGGTTCAGGGCCACGGGAATGGTTGGCGGACCGACACGGCCCTGCTCGCGCAGGGCTTTGCCTTTCGAGACCAGCCCTTCCTGTTCCAGAGACCGCAGCAGAACAGAAATTGTTTGGGCGGAGAGGCCGGTTTTCTCGCCGATTTCAAGGCGGGTAATGCCGTCATTCTGCAGCAAAAGCGAGAGCAGCAGTCTTTCATTATAACTGCGCACACTGACTGAGTTCAGCCCGGTGGCCCGGTCTGCGATGCGCAATGGATTGGGAGGTGCAAATCTCATGTCAGGCATGGTGCAGACCCTTCCCGCTAAGTGTTTTGAACCGGTTCATGTGGCCACCCGATGGATTCCACCTCGCGCGCGAGCGCCACGCCAAGATTTTCGTGCGCTTGCTGGTTGATATGAAATCCATCCTGGGGATCGCAATCGACCACGGAACCGGCATCGAAAAAATGAACTTCCAGAGAATCGGCCACAATTTCGAATTGCAGGGCCAGTTCGTGGGATTTCTTCTGTGCGCCGGAAAAGATGGGTTCCCATTCCTTGATGTCGTCCCGCATTGGCGGCGGTGCGACAATCATGATTTCGGGAACAGTTCCACCTGGGCCCGGTGTCAGTTCCTTGATGTCATAGATCAGACAGCCAATGCCCATCGCGACTTCCGAAGCCGGCTGGTTGAACCGGGCTTTCAGATCATTGGTCCCCAGCATGATGATGATCAGGTCCAAAATCGTATGGCTCTGGATACAGGGCCACAGATAGGTTCGCCCGTTTTTATGCGGGCCTTCAATGGGATCATCGCGAACTGTGGTCCGCCCGCTCAGGCCCTCTTCGACAATGTGCCAATTGTCGCCCAGCTCTCGCGCCATCACGCCTGGCCATCTTTGTTTCGGGCCATAGCGCTCCAGTGGTGTTCCACCTGGAATCTGACCATGAGTGTTGGAATCTCCAAAGCACAATACGGAACGCATTTATCTGTCCTGTCAAAAATAACGATTTATAATCAGTATTTTAACTGCAGTTATTGGGGCTGTAGCATCTCGGAAACATGGCACCTCACTGAAAAAAAGGCAAGCAGCTTTAATATTCATTCAGCCTGAATAACTATTGACTTTCGAAAAATACCTGTGCTTTTTAGATGCAGGGAGGACGTTCTGAAAAACCATTCAGGCGCTTTACATCGGCATAACACGATGAACTAGCGCCTCCGGGCATACCCGGTTTTCAAGCCGCGTGGGTTCAGAACAGATTCTTCCAGAACTCAGCCGATTTGTTCGTTTTCGCGGGTGGCGAAACCGAGGCACGGCTTTCGGTAGGCAGGGGATTTCGCTCGTTCGGGTCCTGTGACTCCCGGTATCGGGAACTGAAATTCTGAGCCCAACATGGAGGAAAGCTCAATGAAATACACTCTCAAGTCTCTGACCACAGCAGTCTTGCTGACATCGACAATTCTGGTCGCCCCGTCACTCGCCCAGGAGGCGATGCTGATGGACGGTGTAACAGCGCGTGCAGACAATAACCCCACCGTGGAAGCCGGCAAATTCCAAAAAGATGGCCCATGGGTCATCGGCATGAGTCATTTCGGGGTCAATGCCAACACCTGGACCGTTCAGGTCGCCCATGAAACACAGGGCGCTGCTGATGCGGATGAACGTATCTCCAAGATGATTATTCTCGATGCGGGCTTTGATCAGAAGAAACAGGTTTCCGACATTGAAGATCTGATTGCGCAGAAAGTGGATGCCATCATCGTCCAGCCTGTGACATCCACTTCAGCGGATGCCAGTATTGCCAAGGCCGTGGCTGCAGGCATTCCTGTTGTTCTGCACACAGGTCGCATCGAGTCGGATGCTTACACCACCGAAATTCAGGGTGGCGCAGAGCATTTTGGCAAGGTCATGGGTGATTTTCTGGTCGCGGAACTTGGCGGCAAGGGCAATGTCTGGGTCTTGCGCGGCCTGGCAGGTCATCCCGAAGACACCAATCGCTATAATGGCATGTTGCAGGCATTCGAAGGTTCGGACATCGAGATCATCGCTGAAGATCATGGTGACTGGCAATATGACAAGTCCAAGAAGCTTTGCGAAACACTGTATCTGAACAATCCGCAGGTTGATGGCATCTGGTCATCAGGCGCAGATATGACCCGTGCCTGTGTGGATGTGTTCAAACAATTCGGCGCTGAAATTCCACCGATTTCAGGCGAAGGCAATAATGGATTCTTTGGCCAGTGGATCAAGGATGGGTTCAAATCCGTCTCTGCGGAATACAGTCCCGCTCAGGGCGCGGCAGGCGTTCGTGCAGCCGTTGCCCTTTTGGAAGGCAAAGAGCTGAAGAAGCATTACGACTATAATCCGGAAGGGTGGGACGTGGACAAAGCTGCGACCTATTATCGTGATGATCTGTCAGCTAATGTCTGGTGGCCGACCGAGTTGCCAGAGGAAAAACTCCAGGAACTCTACAGCAAGAAGTAACTCCCAGGACCCAACAGAAGGCGGCGCTGCTGCCTTCTGTTTCTGCTGGTTCCGTTTTTCTCGGGTGATCACGTGCCAAATCTGATCGAAATGTCGAATATCTCCAAGGCGTTTGGCGGCAGCGTCGCGCTGGACAGCGTTTCACTGGAATTGAAACCGGGAACCGTTCACGCGCTGATGGGCGAGAATGGCGCTGGCAAATCGACCTTGATGAAAATACTTGCAGGCGTTCACCAGCCGGACAGCGGCGAAATTCGCAAAAACGGTGAGAAACTTGTCATCCCGCGTCCCAAGGATGCACTGGATCTGGGCATTTCCACTGTGTTTCAGGAATTGTCGCTGCTCTCAAACCTGTCCATCGCGGAAAATATGTTTCTGGGCCGGGAACCGATCACCCTGTTCGGCACAATTGACTATGCTGTGATGGAACAGCAGACAATTGAAGCATTGCAGGAACTTGGGCTGACACTTGATCCGTCCACACTGGTTTCACAGCTGAGTATTGCAGAGCGGCAATTTGTTGAAATTGCCCATGGTATCAAGGCAGATGCGGCGGTCTTCATTCTCGACGAGCCCACAGCTGCGCTCAATGCAGCCGATGTGGCGGTTCTCAACAAACATATTGCGCGGCTGCGCGATGCGGGCAAAGCGATTGTCTACATTTCGCATCGCATGGATGAGATTTTTGAAAATTGTGACACCGTTACGGTTCTGAAAGATGGCCAGTTGGTTGGCACCAGACCCTTGGCGGACATGACCCCGGATTCGCTGATTGCGATGATGGTTGGACGTGAACTGGCGCATTTGTTTCCAGAGCGCAGCACTGAGGTCGGCGAAGCCGTGTTGGATGTGAAGGACTTTAAGCTGGAGGCTGGATCGCAGCCATTTTCACTCAAGCTTTGCCGCGGGGAGATCCTGGCGCTGGCCGGTCTGGAAGGGCAGGGCCAACAGAAATTTCTGCGTTCCTTGATCGGACAATTTGTGCCCGCTGGCGGTGTTGCTTTGATCAAGGGGCAGTCGCTGAAGCTTCCGGTTGCGCCATCAGCAGGCGTGCGGCAATTGCAGGCTTTGGGGGTCGGTTATGTGCCCGAGGATCGCAAGGAAGAGGGCCTGTTTCTCGGACTGTCGATCAGCCACAACATTACCATTGGCCTGCATTCCGCCCATTCGGCGCTCTCCTTTGCCAAGGACTACCTCAAGAATATCACCGATACGATGGCCAGCATGAATGTGAAGGCCGCCGGTATCACGGCGCCCGTCCATTCATTGTCCGGCGGCAATCAGCAGAAAATTCTGTTGGGCCGTTATCTGGCCGCAGATGTGGATGTGCTGTTCATTGAGGAGCCAACCCGGGGTGTGGATATCGGCGCTAAATCAGAAATCTACAAATTGCTGCGCAGTTTTGCCGAAGGCGGTGGTGCCGTGCTGGTTCTTTCCCGCGAGACAATTGAACTGATTGGCCTGTGTGACCGGATTTATGTGGTTCATGACAACACAATTGTCAGTGAAATGCGGGCCGAAGAGGCCACCGAACACAAGATTCTAGATGCGGCATTGAGCGCATGAACAGTGGACAGAAAATTGCTGATAGCGACAAAACCGTGAGATCGAAAGTGAGAAACATGTTTACCGGGCAACAATCCCGACAGGGAATGTGGCTCTTGCCTCTGCTTGGCTTCATCGTGCTTGCTGTGGTTCTCAGTGTTCAGACGCAACAGTTCTTCAGCGCCGAAAACCTGTTCAACCTGGTGGCTCAGGCCATGCCTCTGATCATTGCTGCAATCGGGCAGATGTTCGTCATATTGCTGGGTGGCCTGGATTTGTCTGTTGGGTCGGTGATCAGTTTCACAACTGCGATTCTGGCGCTGGAAGGACCGGGTTTTATTCTGATACCGGCTGTTTTCCTGCTCGCGGGACTGATCGGCTTTACAAACGGGATTGTCGTCACCCGGTTCAATGTCCATCCGATCATTGCCACCTTGTCGATGCAATATATTCTGCTTGGCATCACCCGGATGCTGCGCCCTGTATCAGGCGGAACGGTTCCGGATATTGTCATCTCTGCCGTTGCAGGCAGTTTTCTTGGGGTGCCTTTGCCTGTGTTCTGGGGCCTGTTTGTGATTCTGGTCGCCTGGAAGATCCTTCACGGCTCGCGCTATGGGTTGCATCTGTTTGCAATTGGCGGCGGAATTGCAGCAGGGACAACGGACGCGGCGCATAATTTCGGCATTGCCGACAAGCGCAACATTATTCTGGCCTATATGGCCTGTTCCTGTTTCGCCGCGCTGGCTGGCGTGTTTCTGGCTGGGCGGATTGTCTCCGGTGATCCCAATGTCGGTCTTGGCTTTGAGATTGACGCGATCACAGCTGTCGCTATTGGCGGCGCTCAATTGTCCGGAGGTGTTGGAAGTCTGCACGGCACGGTGATTGGCGCCATGGTTATGGCGCTGCTGGCCAATGGCATGAATTTGGCCAACATTTCTCCCTTTATTCAGACCGCTATCAAGGGTGCAATTCTGGTGTTCGTGGTCGCCTTCCAGTCCCGCAAACGGATGGGGCTTTGATTATGGCGAACGCGATTTATTCTGGGCTTGTCCAGCGTCTTTTGCGGGTGCCGCCCGCGATCTATGTGTTTCTCATTCTGCTGATCATTCTATCGATTTCCCGTCCGCATATGTTGAATGTCAATGTTATGGGCATCTTTATCCGACAGGTGGTCCCGCTCGGCATTCTGGTTCTTGCCCAGCAATTGGTGATGCGGGTCAATTCGATCGATCTGTCCGGCGGTGGTGTCATCCTTCTGATCAACTATCTGATTTCATCAAGCGTGTTTCCCGGCGCGCCGCTTTGGTTCTTTGTGCCCATGGCGCTGATGATTGGAACGGGAATTGGACTGTTTAACGGTTACATGGTCAGCAAGCGCCGTGTTTCAGCAGTGATTGTTACATTGGCTGTCAGCATCATTCTGATCGGGCTTGTCCAATTTCTGTCGAGCGGCAAGCCACCGGGCGATGTGCCATCCATTTTCAGCGATATTTACAACACAAAATTCTGGTCGATTCCGACCCCGGTGCTGTTCTGGGTGTTTCTCAGCGTTCTGATGGCCCTGTTTCTGGCGCGTACGGTTTTTGGCCGCTATGTGAGTTCAGTGGGCGCGAATGCGCAAGCTGCGCATTTTTCAGGCGTACCCGTAGAGAGAACTGTCATTTTGGCGCATACGCTGGCTGGGCTGATTGCCGGTATTGCAGCCCTTGTGCAAACCGCCTCCATTGCTGTTGGCAGTGTGCGGGTCGGGCTTGATCTGCCAATTTTAGCGGTGGCAGCCACCATTTTGGGCGGTGTTGTTTTTGGGCGCGGCGAGGGCGGTGTTTCCGGCCCGTTCTTCGGCGTTCTGTCCTTTGCACTGCTGTTTGTGGTGATGACGACTTTCGGGATCGATGATCCTGGCAAGCTGATGGCACAGGGGATGATCATTCTGCTGGCCGCTATCTTCTACGGCGTTCGAACCGCCAAATCCTGACCAATCAACCTGCACCGAGGAATCCATCATGTCCGATAAAAAGTCCATTTTGTGTTACGGCGATTCTCTGACCTGGGGCTGGATCCCGGTTATTGAAGGCGCGCCCACCTATCGCTATCCGTTCGAACAACGCTGGGCCGGTGTGATGGCCTCTCAATTGGGGGACGGCTTTCATATCATCGAGGAGGGATTAAGTGCACGCACCACCAGTCTTGATGATCCCAATGATCCGCGCCTCAATGGCAGCCATTACCTGCCGGCAGCCCTTGCCAGTCATCTGCCGCTGGACCTTGTGATTGTCATGCTCGGCACAAATGACACAAAATCCTTCTTCCACCGCACGCCGTTTGAAATTGCCAATGGTATGGCGAAACTGGTGGGTCAGATCGGGGCAAGCGCCGGTGGCATAGGTACGCCTTACCGGGCTCCCAAAACCCTTGTCGTCGCGCCGCCACCGCTCACCCCGATGCCGCACCCGTTTTTTCAGGGAATGTTTGGCGGTGGTCATGAAAAAACTGCAGAGCTTGGCGAGCACTACAAGAATATGGCGGATTTCATGAAGGTGGATTTCCTCAATGCAGGAGATTTCATCACGACAGACGGCGTGGATGGCATTCACTTTACAGCCCAGAACAATATGGATCTTGGCAAGGCGATTGCGAAAAAGGTTCACGATATTCTGAACGCCTGATGCTTTATGGTTTCAACGGAGTCCGATAGGGTCAGCCGCACCTCTGTTTGACTCTGAAAGTTATCTATTGCCCGGTTCCCGTTTTCGCTCGCTGAGCCTGCTGCTTCTGGCGGAAGTCGCCGGCATGTCGCTGTGGTTTGTGTCCTCCGCAGTCCTGCCGGATATGATCCGGGAAGTGGACATATCCGGAATGCGTCAGGCGGCTTTGTCCAGCAGCGTTCAGGCAGGCTTCGTTGTGGGTGCCTTGATTGTCGCGTTTTTCGGGTTGGCTGACAGGTATGATCCAAGGCGGGTTTTTGCGCTTTCCGCTGTATTAGCGGGCCTTGTGAATTTCACGCTTGTCTTGTCATCACCGGGTAGCGGGCTTGCCATTATAGCGCGGTTCCTGACCGGTGCATTGTTGGCCGGGGTTTACCCGGTGGGCATGAAAATCATGGTCGGATGGGGGCAGAAGGACCGCGGGTTTCTTGTCGGTGCACTGATTGCTGCCCTGACACTTGGGTCGGCCTTTCCACATCTTTTATCCCTTGCAGGCGGTGCAAACTGGCGGCTGATCATTGTTGTCGTGTCTGTTGCTGCCGCTGCTGGTGGCTTGCTGTGCCTGCTTGTCGGGCTGGGGCCACACCATTCCATTGCACCGCGTTTCAACCCGCGCACCATAGCGTCTGCGTGGACCAATCGCCGGGTACGGCTAGCCTATGCAGGCTATCTTGGCCATATGTGGGAGCTTTACGCCATGTGGGCCTGGGTTGGTCTGGCAACAGCCACGTCCTACGCAGTTACGATGCCGATGGATGAGGCGGTTCGGCTCTCAACCATCACCGCCTTTGCGGCGATTGCCGCCGGAGCGGTTGCCAGCATATTGGCTGGACTCGTCGCCGACCGGATCGGCAAGGCAGAGGTCGCCATTATTGCCATGATTATCAGTGGTTTGTCGGCGCTTGCCGCGGCGCTGAGTTTTGGTGGACCGGCCTGGCTGACGCTGATTGTCGTTGTGATCTGGGGTATCAGCATTATTCCCGATTCTGCCCAGTTTTCAGCGTTGGTGGCCGATTTCGCACCGCCCGATCAGGCCGGAAGCCTGATGACATTTCAAACCGCCCTTGGCTTTGCTCTGACCATTGTCACGGTCCAGACCACACCACTGATTGCCTCGGCATTTGGCTGGCCGGCAGTGCTGGCCGGACTGGCCCTGGGGCCGTTGTTTGGTGTCGTGGCCATGATGCGGTTACGGGTTCTTTGTCGGTCCTGACTTCATAGGTCGAATGGAATTTTGCAGCCCTTGTCGAGCCGGTAAATGAAGTCGCAATCCTGCCAGTTTGGAAAATAGCTCGTGACCAGAGGATCATGGCCGGGAATGATCAGCGAGCGATCTGTTGCAATCTCCTCGAGCCGGTTAAATCCATCCAACATGTCCTGAGCATCCACCACAATGGGAAATGGTTTTCGTAAAAACACATTCTCGTAGTAATGGGAGGCATCTGACGCCAGACAAAGTGTGCCGCTTTCCGTTTGCACACCCAAGGCCTGCAATCCGCGGGAGTGTCCCCCAATCTGGTAAGCTATGACGCCATCGGCAATTTGTGCGTCGCCCTCATAAAACACTACCCGACCTGAATAGATACGCTGAATCAGATCGCATAGATGGCTGGCCGTATAAGGCATGCGCAGGGCGTCATGGCACATGCAGGGGCCTGTGGCATAGGCCACTTCCGCTGCCTGAATGTGAATGGTGGCATTGGGAAATTGCGGTAATCCACCGGCATGATCATAGTGCAAATGAGTGATCACGAGATCTGTTATATCTTCCGGCCGTACACCAAACTGCCGAAGTGCGTCCGCTGGCTCGCGCAGGGTGGGGCGTTGTCTTGGCACCGCGTCGCGCGCGTCATAGCCGGTATCGACCAATATCAGCTCATCTTTGCAGCGTAGCAACCAGATGAAATAATCCATGTCATGCTGCTGGTTGATATTCTCTTCAAAGATGAAACTATCGGCGCGGGTCCGATCATTGCGTTCAGAATATTTAAGTGCGTAAACTTCCCAAATCTTAGTCATTGCGCTTTGTCATTCCTGCTGCTGGTTTTCCTGAATTATGCTGCGCTGGGTGGTATGGGCGCATCTGGCGCTATCAGCTTTTCGGCACGCAAATCCTGCCAGAAACCCTCAGTGATCGGCTCTGTGATCGCGGCGATGTTGTCAGCCACCTGTTGATCGGTTTCCGCACCGAATACGACAGATGTGACGGCAGAATGCCCAAGTGGGAACTGCAGAGCGGCAGCGGACATGGACACACTATGTCGCGTGCAAACTGCCCTTATGGCGTTGACCTTGGAACGGGCTTCAGCCGTTGGTTCTGCATAGTTGAATTTTGCGTCAGGCCCTGCGCCGGAGGCCAGCATTCCGGATGCAAACGGCGCACCCACAATCACCTGCGCACCATGTTTTTCACATAGGGGTAATTCGGTATGCAGAATTGACTGGTCGGCCAGTGTGTAGGGCATGGCAACGAGAAAATAATCGAGATCAAACTCCTTGAGGAAGCGTCCGATATATCCGGAGAAATTGATCCCGGCACCGATGGCCTGAATCTCACTTGCGCCTTTCAGCTCGGATAACGCCCTGAAGCCGCTGCTGGCCAGTTGCCCAATGGCGGCGCTTACCCGCTCTTCGGTCTGGAGATGGCGGATATCAAGGTCGTGAATGGCAAGCGCGTCAAACCGGGTTATGCCGGTTCGCTGAATGCTGTCTTCATAGGAACGCATGATGCCATCATAGGAATAGTCAAGATTTGGAACCATTGGCAGACCGCCGGGCCAGCGCGCGCGCCATTTTGAACTTTCAAAATCAAAGCCCCGGTCCGGCTTTCTGTAAAGCCGACCGACCTTGGTTGTCAGAATGAAGCTGTCACGGGATTTTTCCCTTAGAAATGAACCGACCCTGTGTTCACTATGGGTGTTGCCGTACCAGGGTGCGGTATCGAAATAGCGCAGACCGCCGTCCCAGGCGGCTTCAAGCAGTTTTCGTGCGTCCTCATTCGTCATGTCCCTGGTCAGACCTCCAATTGGCCCGCCACCCAGACCAAATCTGGGCAGGTTGAGGGAAATGGTGTGGGTGTCGGGCATGAAAGTGGTCCGGTGCGAATTGGTTCAGGCAGGCTGAACAACAGTGTTGTTCATTTTTTGAATAATGGCATTTGTACAGTCGGTTGTTGATGCTGTGCCACCCAAGTCTGCGGTGACATGCTGCGCCTCGGCAAGAATTTGTGCCACCGAATCTGAAATTCGTGTGGCGTCAGCCAGCAGCGAGGGAATATTGTGCTTCCCGCCAAGCCATGAAAGCATTTCAGCCGCAGACAGGATTGTTGCAATCGGGTTTGCCAGATTTTTTCCGGTCAATGTTGGCGCGGAACCGTGAATGCCCTGGAAATAGCCATGCTGGTCACCGATTTCAGCGGAAGGGGCGATGCCCAGTCCGCCGACGGTGGCTGCGGCCAGATCGGATATGATGTCTCCAAACATATTCTCGGTCACGATGATATCAAAGTGCTCTGGTCGCTGCAGCATATCCGCTGTTACTGCATCTATCAGTATGCATTCAACTTCCAGTTCCTTGTATCCGGCAAACACCTCAAGTGCAACTTTACGGAAGAAGGCGTAGCCACGCAGCACATTTGCCTTATCGACAATCGTGATGCGTTTTACACCATCGGCAGGTGCGCCGTTGCGGCTTAGAGCAAGCTCAGCGGCTTTATGGCAGATCCTTTCGATACCAAATCGGGTGAAAATCATAGTGTCGGTCGCGACTTCATTGCGGATAATGTTTCCGCCGGATCGTGCTGCATAAAGGCCCTCTGTATTCTCGCGCACGATGATGTAATCAATTATGCGGCCCATTGGACTCTGTAGCGGAGAGGGAACGCCTGGAAAGCTGCGGACGGGGCGGATATTGGCGTAAAGATCAAGCGTCGAGCGCATTTTCATCGAAAAGTCCTGCCCCGCTTCGGTACCGTCAGGAAAGTTGACATCGGGTAGACCTGCCGCGCCATGAAGAACCGCATCCGAGCCGAGACATTGCTCAAGCGTTGCGTCCGGAAGGGCGGTGCCGGTCTCCAGGAAAACCTTGGCGCCGCCTTTGTGGTACTGAAATGCCAACTCGCAATCCGGGTTTTTGCACGCCTTGAGGACCTGAATGGCGCTTTCGCATACTTCAGGGCCAATCCCGTCGCCGGCGACGACAGCAATATTAAATGATTTTTGCATTCGAAAATCCAACTGATATATCTGTAAAAATATCTATACGTGAGCGTTGGAGTATGTCAACAGAAGAAGGGCGGGCTGAATTGAATTGGAATCCAGTCTGAAGCCTGGCCTGTGCGGCAAGGCGCATTGGGTTCACCCTTGAAAAGGAACCGTGTGTGAAGGATACAGAATCGTTAACCGGCCAAGCTTACCAGCATCTCAAGCTGGAGGTTTTATCCGGCCGTATTCCAGCGGGCAGCCAGGTGGATGCGAAAGCCATCGGCGATGCCTTGGGTGTCAGCCGTACGCCGGTTCGTGAAGCCATGTTACGTCTGGCCAACGAAGGTGTTCTGGAGGTGAATGCTCGGCGCGGCGTTCGTGTTCTGCCCCTGTCGGTAAACGATTTACGCTCTATTTATCAGGTAATTACAGCAATTGAAGTGGAGGCAGTTTTTCTTCTGGCTTCCTGTGACACCAGAGATGATTCCATTGCTGAATTGGAAGCTGCCACATCCAGGATGGCCTCCGCGATTACCGAGGAAGATGGCGAGAAATGGAACCTGGCAGATGAGTCCTTTCATCGAGCTCTGCTGCGTGGTTCTGGCAATACACATCTTGCAGAAGCGGGGAATACCTATCGCGATATAGCGCAGCGTGCCCACTTCGTTGCCCTGCGTCTCGTGCCCCTGTCGCAAAAGGCCAGGTCGGCTGATGCACATACTGATCTGATCAAAAAAATCGCTGCTGGCGATGCGTTTAATGCCAGGGAACTACATAGAACGCAGCGAGATAGGGGTGGAGAACTGCTTGTGACCGCATTGCGCACCCTCCGACTTGATCAACTTTAAGCGTTTTTAGCACTTTTCCACATTTTAGGCCTGTTGAATCTACTGTTGTGGATTGTTTTACCGTGTCAATTTTTCGTTTAATCTATTGATAAATATCACATTTTATCGGTTTTTTCGGTGTTGCTTGCAATATGTATTCTACATGATATATCTGTATGAATATCAGATAATTTCGAGATATCATTGGAGGAAATGTGATGCGATATGTGAATGGGATGATTCTGGGGGGCATTGTGGCCTCTCTGCTGGGAGGCACTGCGTTAGCGCAGGATGTGACAATCAAATATGCGCACCCGACTTCCGCGAACAGTTCCGGCGGTATCATGGCTACTGATTTCAAGGAAACCCTGGAAGACCTGTCAGGCGGCGCCATCCGGGTGCAGGTCTTTCCTGATGGCCAGTTGGGCAGCTTGTCGGAACTGAACGAATTGGCAGCATCCGGCACGGTTCAGGTGACCGCCAACACATGGGGTTCGCTCAGCGTGTTCGACGAGCAGGCTGGCGCCCTTGATGCGCCTTATGTGTTTGAGAACCCGCGCCAGCGCCATGAACTTCTTACGCATGAAAACTCGGAAATTCTGAAGGGTTTGAATGCGCGGCTAGCGGAAAGCGGTTCCGGTTTGATGGTTCTTGCACCCATTGACAGTGCGGGCCGACAGGCGACATGCAATCGTGCGATCTATTCACCCGGCGATCTGGCAGGTGTCAAATTCCGGGCCATTCCGTTTCCGGTTTTCATAGCCACAGTAAAGGGTATGGGCGGGATTCCGGTGCCAATCGAATATTCCGAATTGACCACTGCGTTGGCGACCGGTCTTGCAGACTGCCAGGAAAATCCATTGTCCAACATTCTCAACGACAAGCTGTATGAGGCTCAAAGCCATATCATGCTGACCAACCACATTCTGGCTGGTGGTCCAATGCTCATCAACGCCGCGTTTTTTGAAGGATTGACAGCCGAGCAACAGGCCTGGGTGGAAGAGGCTGCTGTCAGTGTGGCCGCCAGAAACCTGATCGAAGCTGAAACGTCGGAAAGTGACTTGCGCAGCAAGCTGGAAGATCTGGGCAAGATATTCATCACAACCGAAGACGGTCTGGATGTTGAGGCCTTCAAACAGGGCGTTGCTGTCGAGATGAAGGCAGCTTTTGGTGACACCTATGACGCAATGTTCGAGCAGATTGAGAACGAAAAGAAAGCGCTGCTCAATTAGCACCTGGAATGTCGCCCCACCTGCCTTTTGCGGTGGGGCGCGAATTTCTTCGCCTGTGTGAAGGGGCTGCTGTTGATGCCCCCGTTTGAATTAAGGTGATTTGGACACAATGAGCATTTCCCGTCTGTTCCGCGCCCTGCGCGTGGTGCTTGAATCGTTGCAGGGTGTTGGATTGATTACCATTGTGGTGCTCATATTAATGTCCATCATCATGCGCAATTTTTTCGGTCTGGGGCTGGTCTGGATTTTTGAAGCGACCGGTTTCCTGATGGTCTGGATTGTGTTTCTTGGAGCGCCCAGAAACCTGATCGACCATGGCGAAATTCGCGTTGATACGTTCGTCCAGATGATGGGACCCAAAGTCCGGCGCGGGCTTTGGTTGTTCCAGAAACTGATCGTCCTGCTCGTATCAATTGTTGTGACCTACTACTTCTATCGTCATGCCGAAAAATTTGGCGGTCTGGCATCACCCACGCTGAAAATCCCACAGATCATTTTTTATGGTGCTGTCGGCATCGGGCCTGCTCTCGCGGTCGTGGTGACCCTTTGGCAACTTGTTGAATTCTTCAAAGGGAACATTTCAGATGAGTGGATTTGAGACCGTTCTGCTGGTTCTGGCGCTGATTGTTCTGGGTGTGCCGGTATCCTACTCCATGTTGGGTGCATCTTTGCTCTACGGCATGCTGGCAGGAATTCCGATCGGTTCCATGGTCATGCGCGCCGCGAACTCCGTTAATTCGGCCACCTTGTTGGCTATTCCAGCCTTTATTTTTGCCAGCACGCTTATGAATCATGGCGGGGTGACGCTGCGCATTTTCGAGTTTGTAAACAAGAGCCGCATCGGCGCATGGCGCGGCGGGTTGGCGCAGGTCAATGTGCTGGCAAGCCTGATATTTTCAGGCATGAGCGGCGCAGCGCTGGCGGATATTGGCGGTCTTGGCAAAGTCGAAATCAAAGCGATGCATGAGGCTGGCTACAAGCTCAAAGATGCCACTGCCGTTACAATGGCATCGTCCATTATCGGACCGATTTTCCCACCTTCCATTCCTTTGCTTCTTTATGCAGTTGTGGCCCAGGTTTCCGGGCTGGAAATGCTGATGTCCGGAATTGTGCCGGGCATCCTCATCACTCTGTTTCTGATGTTCCAGGTCGCCTATATTGCGCGCCGTAACAACTGGCCGACAACAGTTCATGACATGACTGGTGCTGAAAAGTGGCGTGTGTTCTGGCGTGCACTTCCTGCATTACTGATGCCGCTTTTGCTTGTCGTCGGCCTGCTGTCAGGCTGGTACAGCCCTATTGAGCTCGCCTGTCTGACAGTGTTCTATGCCTTCTTTCTCAGTGCCATCCTGTATCGCGATCTGACACTGAGAAGTTTTGCAGCCACTGTGCGGGAGGCTGTCGCCTCAGCCAGTGGAATTCTGTTCATAGCTGCGTCTGCATCACTGTTTGCCTGGGTCATCACATTTGAGGGGGTGGCTGAACTGGCGCGCCTCTATCTTACGGATTTCACCGAGAACAAATATGTGTTGCTGCTGATTGCGGTGGTGGTTCTGTTGATCTGGGGCATGGTCATGGACATGCTGGCAGCATTGCTGATTTTCACGCCCATTTTGCTGCCTGCTGCGATCGAACTGGGTGTTCATCCGGTTCAGTTTGGTGTGGTCATGTGCTTCACCCTGATCCTGGGGCTCTATACCCCGCCGGTTGGCGTTTGCCTGTTTTTGGGATCGCAGATCACCGGTATTCCCGCACTAAAAATATTTCAGGCCATGCTGCCCTACTACCTTCCAATTCTGGCCGCGCTGGCAGCTGTGGTCCTGATTCCCGAACTGACAACATTCGTACCTGAATTGATCATGGGCCGGTGAGCCAGCCTATGCAGTTGCATGCTTACAAGGAGGATTGAAGATGCAATTTACAAATTTGAATGAACCGGAAACGCGCGAAAGACTGATCATTCTGACAGACATGGAAAACGAGCCGGATGATTCCCAGACCATGGTTCGGCTGTTGATGTATGCCAATGAGATTGACATTGATGGCCTGATCGCCGTGACCTCGCGCTGGGTGCAAGTAGAGGTGTTTCCGGAATCCATCGTTGATCGTGTACTTGCTTATGGCCTCATACGGGACAATCTGTCCAAGCATGCCGATGGCTGGCCGGAAGTGGATGATCTGCTCGCGGTGACTGCAGGCGGACAAGCCGGATTTGGCATGGATGCGGTTGGCAAGGGCGAGACGTCCAGAGGTGCCGAGATCATCATCGAGGCCGTGGATAAGGACGATCCACGGCCGGTCAATGTGGCCATCAATGCCGGCTCAAATACGTTGGCAGAGGCGCTTTGGGTCGTTCGCGATACGCGTTCGGAGGCGGAGGTGAAAAAATTTGTTTCCAAAATTCGTGTGTTTGATGATTCCGGACAGGATAATGCCGGTGCCTGGATGGCGCAGACATTTCCCGATCTGTTTTTTGCCCGCAGCCGTGCTCAGGTTTTTGGTCTTTATGGCCCGACCATGAAATCGGGACCCTATGTCTTTGGTGATGATACGGAGTATGAGTGGATTGAACGCAATATCCGTACACGCCACGGCATATTGGGTGCGCTCTATCCACAACGTATGTGGATTTCTCCGCCGTGGAACTCTTCGCATGAGGAGGCTGGTGAAAGCGACCGGAGCAGAATTCGTTACTACTTCACCGAAGGTGGAGGAACAGCAACCTGGCTTGGATTTGCCAATAAGGGTCTGTTCAGTGCCGCCCATATCAATTATGGCGGTTGGGGCGGACGCTACAATCTGACCAAGGAGCATGTGTCTGCAGGTCAGCATCAGGTCGACAAGCTTGAGGCTGATTACGAGCCGTTTGAAATGTACCCACAGGCCCGCGATACCTCTTGGGTATTTCCTACCGAGATAGATGAGACCGAATTTTCCGGTGTAACCGGCGACATTGTTTATACCAATGAGGATTTTGCGGCGATCTGGCGTTGGCGGGATGCGCTCACCCGTGATTTCCAGGCGCGCATGGATTGGTGTGTGGGTACGCCCGAGGATACCGATCATAATCCTGTCATCGATATTGCTGGCGATACGAACCGGAATATCTTGTATGTCGATGCAACTGCCGGTGAGAATGTGTCTATCGACGCTTCCAAGTCTTCAGCCGACAAGGGAACGTTGAGTTTCAAATGGTATTTTTATCCTGAATCGGGAACCTATGAAGGCGTATTGCCGTCCGAGGAATTTCTTGGAACAGATCCCATAGCAGGATTCACATTGCCATCTGATGCCTCGGGGAAACAGATTCACCTCATTCTGGAAGTTACCAGCAGCGGGCTTCAAGTGCCGCTGACGTCTTATCGCCGCCTGGTCTTCAATGTAACCTGACCCAGCAGGTTTCGATTCGGGTGAGCGCATGACCCTGTCGCCGAAAGGCGGCAGGGTTTTTCTCACGCAATGTCGTTGCTAATGGCTGGACCCTATGCTCTTCCCCCAGCCACCGCCGCCAGGGGTAAGCATTTCGAACTGATCTCCGGCCAATAGCGCTGCTTCATCGTTGCTTTTCAAGCGTTCTCTGGTGCCGTCCTTGCGAATGACCCAGTTTTCGCCTGAGGCACCCGGTGCGCCGCCATTCACGCCGAAGGGTTGAGTGATGCGGTGTGAGGTCAGTACCGTGACGATGACCGGTTCCAGATAGCGCAGGCGACGCCTGATGCCATTGCCGCCGGACCATTTGCCGGGGCCACCAGAGCCGTCGCGAATGGCAAATTCCTCAACACGGACCGGAAAGCGTTGTTCCAGCACCTCTGGGTCTGTCATGCGGGTATTGGTCATATGCGACTGCACGGCACTTGCGCCATCAAAGCCAGGCCCTGCGCCGGTGCCGCCGCCAATGGTCTCATAATTCTGGAAAGTGTCCGTGCCCCAGACAAAATTGTTCATTGTTGCTTGAGAGCAAGCCAATGCGCCGAGTGCGCCATACAGGCAATTGGCAATGGCCTGACTGACTTCCGTATTGCCGGCAATCACGGCCGCTGGATAAAGCGGATTGATCATGGTGCCTTCCGGCGCAATGATTTTCAGTGGTTTCAGGCAACCTTCATTCAGTGGAATGTCACTGCCGACCAGTGTTCGGAAGACATACAGCACGGCCGCACCACAGATGGATCGTGGCGCGTTGTAATTGTAAATGTCTTGTTCAGAGGTGCCGGTGAAATCGAGCACGGCTTCCTGTTTGTCATGATCGACGCTGATCGTCACCTTGATCTGTGCGCCACTGTCTATCGGATAGGTGTAGGAGCCATCTTTCAACCGGCCAATAACCTGTTTGACCGAGGCTTCTGCGTTGTCCTGCACATGGCGCATATAGGCCAGCACCACATCCAGCCCGAAGGTGTTGATCATGCGGTGCACTTCACGGATGCCTGTGGCATTGGCAGCAATCTGCGCTTCCAGATCAGCCATATTGTGGTCGATGTTGCGGCACGGATAGCGCCCAGATGCGAGCAGCACTTGCGTGGCTTCTTCTCGCAAAGTACCTTGATCAACAAGTTTGAAATTATCGATCAGCACGCCTTCTTCATCAATATGCTTGCTGTCGGGTGGCGCGGACCCGGGGGTGCGACCGCCAATATCGGCATGGTGACCGCGTGAGCCGACATAAAACAAGATGTCGCTGCCAACACTGTCGAAAACCGGCGTAATCACGGTGACATCGGGCAGATGAGTACCGCCATTAAACGGCGCATTGAGCATGAAGCTGTCGCCGGGTTTCATGGTGCCGGCATTCAGTCTTGCAACGGTCCGCACGCTGTCAGCCATGGACCCCAGATGCACCGGCACATGGGGCGCATTGGCGACGAGATCGCCACTGGCATCAAACAGGGCACAAGAAAAGTCCAGCCGCTCCTTGATGTTGACCGAATAGGCCGTATTGGCGAGGGTTGCGCCCATCTGCTCGGCAATTGACATGAAGAGGTTGTTGAAGACTTCTAGCATGATCGGGTCTGCATCTGTGCCGATGGCAGCCTCGCGTGCATTGGCCTCAAAGCGCTCCAAAATCAGGTTGCCAAATGTATCGACACGGGCGCGCCAGCCCGGTTCCAGAGAGTTGGTTCCTGTGGGTTCTGTGATGATGGCCGGGCCCGTCACCACTTGCCCAACAGCCAGAGCTTCGCGCCTGTATAGTGGAACATTCTGCCATGCCCCTTTGCCGTAAAGGGGTATCTGGTCGGCTGGTTTGGCTTCGGCTTCAGGGCCTGCACTATCCGGCTCTGTAACATCTTCCGCGCCGCCAATGGCTTCTACACTGAGCATTTCAATGTTGAGTGCGCGGCCGGGAGAGGCAAAACCAAATCGGGTGATATGCGCTGCATCGAAACTGGTGCGCATTTCTGCTTCGGTGCTGAAGGGAACTTCAAGCGATTGGTGAGACCCGGCATATCTTAGATGAGCGCGTTTCAGGACGGTAATCTTGTCGGTTGCAACGCCTTGACCTGCCACTTCATCGCTGGCCTCTTTGGCCAGATTGGACAGCACAGACACGGCCTCGGCTTGCCTGGCAACAGGCTGTTCAAATTGCACTTCCCGTAGGGCGCGGATTTCAGCAAGCCCCATCCCATAGGCAGACAAAACGCCAGCAAAGGGGTGCAGGAATACGCTTGTCATGCCCAATGCATCAGCAACGAGGCAGGCGTGCTGACCACCGGCGCCGCCAAAACAATTCAGCGTATATTGGGTGACATCATAGCCGCGCTGAACTGAGATTTTCTTGATGGCATTGGCCATGTTTTCAACAGCAATGCGTAAAAACCCTTCAGCGGTTTCTTCCGGGTTCAACGGGTCCGCGTTGGTGGCATTGGCAATTTCCTGCGCCAGTTCCTGGAACTTTTGCGCCACGACATTCTTGTCCAATGGCGCGTTGGCATTGGGGCCGAACACAGGTGGGAAATGGTCCGGGTTGAGCTTGCCGAGCATGACATTGCAATCGGTCACGGTGAGCGGGCCGCCACGGCGATAGCAGGCCGGGCCGGGATTGGCACCTGCGCTTTCCGGTCCTACCTGATAGCGCCCATTGCGGAAGGTCAGGATTGAGCCACCGCCTGCGGCCACCGTGTGGATGTTCATCATGGGTGCTCGCATACGTACGCCAGCCACCTCGGTTTCAAAGGAGCGTTCGTAATCTCCCGCGTAATGGCAGACATCCGTGGATGTGCCACCCATATCGAAGCCGATGAGTTTTTCAAACCCGGCTTGATGCGCGGTTTTGACCATGCCAACGACACCGCCTGCAGGGCCGGACAAGATGGCATCCTTACCCTGAAACAGGCCCGCATCGGTCAAGCCGCCGTTGGACTGCATGAAAAACAAGCGCTCGCAGGCGCCGCCTTCCAGATCCAGCGCGTCAGCGACCTGATTGACGTAGCGCCGTAAAATCGGGGAGAGATAGGCATCGACCACTGTCGTATCGCCACGACCCACAAGCTTGATGAGCTTGGAGGTTTCATGGCTGGTGGACACTTGTGTAAAGCCGATCTGCCGGGCGATTTCAGCGACCTGCAATTCATGATCTGGATTGAGATAGGCATGCATGAAGGCAATGGCGACGCCACGCAGACCGCGATCATAGGCGGCCTGCAGCGCGGATTTTGCCGTGACCAGATCAAGCGGGCGAATGACTTTTCCGTCCGCATCCAGCCGTTCAGGTACTTCTGCAACATCGCTGTAAAGCAGTTCCGGCATGACAATGTGAAGATCAAACAATTTGGGGCGGGTCTGATAGCCGATTCGCAACAAGTCCTTGAAACCTTCGGTGATCAGCAGAAGCGTGCGATCCCCCTTGCGCTCCAAAAGTGCATTTGTGGCAACGGTTGTTCCCATTTTGACAGCGGAAATGCTGCCCTTTGGAATGGGTTGGATGCTGTCGAGCTGCAAAAGGTCGCGAATGCCCTGCACGGCTGCATCAGGATATTGCTCCGGGTTCTCGGACAGCAATTTATGGGACATCAATGCACCATCCGGGCGCTGTCCAACGATATCGGTGAAAGTGCCGCCACGATCTACCCAGAATTGCCACATGAGACACATCTCCTTTGTTTGCCCGCGCGCATGCGGCGGGGTGTATTGCTTTTGTCGGTGCGTTCAGGTTTTGGTCAATAGACCAGTGAGGGCAACCACAGTGCAAGTTGCGGGAATGCCAACAGAAAAGCAATCATCGCAAACATGGTAAGCACGAAGGGCGCCGCCCCGATCATCACATCCAGCATTTCTCCGCGCCCGCGAATGCCTTGCACCACGTACAGATTGATGCCGATGGGGGGGGTTATGAGTGCGGTTTCCAGCAGCACCATCAGCAAGATGCCAAACCAGACGGGATCATAGCCAAGTGCGATGACAATCGGTGTGACCAAAGGTGCCGTTGTCAGCAGCATGGACAGGGTTTCCATGAAACAGCCCAGCACTATCAGGACACCAATAATGACGAGCATGGTCTGAAATGGTGTGTAGCCAAGACCTGTAATGAAATCTGCCAGTGCCTGGGTCAAGCCGATCACCGACAGCACAAAATTCAAAAAGACAGCGGCCAGAATGATGAGCATGATCATGGCGGTGGTGCGCATGGTGCCTTCAATGGCCACACGCAACATATCAATGGTCAGTTTTCGGTTGAAAGCCGCCAGGATCATGGCTGCGACAACCCCAAGGGACGCCGCTTCAGTTGGGGTTGCGATACCCGCATAGATCGATCCGACCACCACCAGAAAAATACCGATGGGCGGTATCAATGAGGGCAATGCAGAAAAGCGTTCTTTCCATGTGGCGACGATAGCTGTCCCACCCCATTCGGGCTTCAGGATGCACAGAATAACGATTGTAACCATGAACAGGACGGCCAGCAGAAAGCCCGGAATGAAACCGGCCAGATAAAGTTCCGGCACCGACGTATCTGTCAGCAGGCCATACAGAATGAGGTTGATGGAAGGCGGGATGAGAATACCCAATGTGCCACCGGCAGCGATCGTCCCCAGGAACAATGGCTCATTGTATTTCCGCTCGTGAATTTGCGGCACGGCAATGGTGCCTATGGTCGCAGCCGTTGCGACGGAAGAGCCGGAGGTTGCTGCAAAGAGGGCGCTGGATCCGATGTTGGAATGCATCAGACCACCGGGCAACCAGCCAAGCCATTTGACCATGCCGTCATACATGCGCTCGGTGATGCCCGCCCGCAGCAGGATTTCGCCCAGCAGCACGAACATGGGAATGGCCACCAGCAGGAAGTCGGTTCCGGTCTGCCACACCATGTCACCCAATGCGCGGTGCAGTGGCATGGGGCTTTCCAGATATTGCAGGGTCAGGCCGAGCCAGCCAAGTGAGGCTGCAATGGGGACCGCCAGAGCAATCAGGGCAACGAGTATCAGAAGGGTCTTGAGAAGCATTATTTCATCTCCTCTTCAATCTGCTCGTCAATGGATTTCATGCCGATCAACTGGTCGGTCTGGTCTGCATTGCCGGTCAGCAGCGCCTTGACGGCAGCAAGAAATAAAAGAGCTCCACAGCAGACAAAGAACAGCCAGCCAAAAATCCACGGAATTTGCGGAATGGCGAGCGGTGTGCGCAGCGGTGTTATGGAGCGCGAGCCGTGGGTGAGCGTATCAGCCACCAATCCCCAGCTTGTCCAGGCAATGACAGCGCCAAAGCCGACCAGCAGCAGTAAGCCAATCAGACTGGCCGCAATTTTCAGGGGAAAGGGGAAAAGATTGTACAGCGCATCAACGCGAATATGGGCGCGCTCGAAAAGGGCATAGGCAAGGGCAAGGCTGGTGGCGATGCCGAAAGCGTAGCCGGATATTTCGTCGGCTCCACCCAGGCTGATGTTGAACCATTTGCGCAGGATCACTTCCAGCGTGACCAGCAGGGCGGAAAGAATGATCAGGCTTCCGCCGATCCAGGCCAGGACCTGACTTGTTTTGCGTGCTGATTGAAGAAGTCGATCCATGATCTTTATCATTCTGGAAGTTTGAGGAGTAGATATAAGGAACCGCCGGACAGTCAGTTTTCGTCACTTTCTATCCGGCGGCTGATTTTAGAGAGGCTTATTTGGCCGTTGCTGTCAGGCCGAGGATCGGACCAACAGTTTCATTCCAGGTCGCCGCACATTCTGCGCCACAACGCTCAGCCCATCGTGCAAGCACAACATCTGTTGCAATGGTGTCACGCATGGCCAGGTCAGCTTCTGAAGGTTCTACCAGCTTCATGGAACCCGGCTCGCCAATGTCGCATGCGCCACCGGTGATGCAGGAAATCGCGATTTCGTCTTCCGTGGCGGTTTCGGCCCACATTTCATCATTGAGCTTGGTCATTTCAGCGGACAGCATGTCCTGCTGCGCTGGTGTCATGCTGTTCCATTTGTCCATGTTCATGGCACCAAAAGCTAGGCCCCAGCCAACCCGCAATGTGTAAGCATGTGTTGCGACCTGATGCCAGTTGGCCTTGTAAGCCGACATGGTGCCTGTGATGGCACAATCAACGACGCCCTTTTCCAAGGCTGGAATAACTTCTGCGAAAGATACAGTTACAGACGTGCCGCCAACGCCTTCGACAAAGTCACCCAATGTTGTTGCGTAAACGCGAATTTTCTTACCCTTCAGATCAGCCATGCCGTTAACTTCGGCATTGCACCACAAGGTCTGGCTCGGGAATGGATAGAGCATCATCAGCTTGGCGTTGTAGATGTCTGCAAAGGACTTTTCCAGAACAGGGAAATAGGCTTCTGCCACTTTGCGCTCGGTGTCGATGTCCTGCGTCAGAGTTGACAGATCAGCGCCTTCAAAAATCGGGTTTTCAGCAGCCACATAACCTGGCAGGCCAAAAGCAAAATCGAACACACCATTTTTGACCAGACGCATGATTTCAAAGCCTTTCAGGCCCAGCTCGGTCTGTGGCTTGATGTCTCCAAGAATCTGCCCACCGGTTGCTTCGGCAATCCGGTCATTCCAGAACGGGCCTTCATGTTTGACATAATTGGTGAGATTGCCCCAGGTGCCAACAGCTTTGATGGTCGCTGGCTTGTCAGCTGCCATTGCCTGGCCGGTTGCTGCCATAAGCAGGGCGGTTGTCAGACTTATCAATGTGCGTTTCATTTATTTCTCCATGGTGTGAAAAGGTTCAGATGATTGGTGTTTCGGCCGCCTCATCGATATCTGTGATGAGCATCTTGCCGGGGGTGTGGGTTATGCAAAGCGGTAGTTTGGCGCGCATGATTGCGTTTTGCGGGGTCACGCCACAGGCCCAGAACACGGGCACTGTGTCGTCAAGGGCAGGCGGTTGATCACCCCAATCGGGCTGGTTCAAATCGGCAATGCCGATCTCTGCCGGATCACCGATATGAACCGGGCTGCCATGCGCCCAGGGATAGCGGGATGAAATCTCAATCGCTTCTTCGACACGGTTGGCTGGCATGGCGCGCATGGAAACAACTGTGCCACCACCGAATGCGCCCGCATCAACCGTTTGCAATGACGTCCGGTACATGGGCACGGTTTTGTTGTCCTCGATATGCCAAAGGGCAATGCCTGCATTCAGAAGGGCGTTTTCAAATGTGAAGGAGCAGCCCAGTGCAAAAGCGACCAGATCATCGTTCCACAGATCGTTGATGCTGGATTGTGAACCTGTCATTTCGCCATTGCGATAAATATTGTAGCCCGGCACATCGGTGCGCACATCAATCGCCCGTCCCAATGTGTGCAACATTGGATCGCCGGTTTCAGAGACACCGACCAGCGGGCAGGGCTTTGGGTTGCGCTGACAGAAGCGCATGAAGTCGAGCGCATATTCCTGTGGCAGTATGGCGAGATTGGCCTGCAGTTTGCCGGGCGCAAGGCCCGCAGTATGGCCAGTATATTGATTGGCGCGAATAGCTTCACGGACTGCCTCAACACTGTGAGAGCGCAGTTCCGTGTAGTTTGATGCCGTCGCGTTGACCATAGTTCCCAACCTTGCATGTCTTGTGCTGGTTAGGCTGGGTCAATTATTTGATCAGGTCAAATCGTGTTTTCTTTGCGGAATTGATCAGCTTTTTTGATCATCTATCATTCCCCATTGGCCACCTCTTTTGCGATATTCGCCGCGCGCGCCAGCAAAAACGACTGTGGATCTCCAAGGTAAGATGCTGTGAAGTGTAGTGCTTTCGGTTTCCAGCCCGGATCGAATTCGCGGACATTTCCCGCTGCAAGTTCGGGTGCGGCCAGACTTTCCGGCAAGGCGGCGACACCCAGACCGGACGCAACCATGCGAAAGCAGGCTGACAGGGATGAAGATGGAAAGAGGGAAATGCCGGGCCCGTAACGGTTGAATAATTCAGACTTCAACTCCCGGTGCGGGCGGGTGTTGCGGGCATAGGTTACGACCGGATTTGAAAGAAACAGCTGTGCCGGATCATCGTCGAGCACAGCCTCTGCAGCGCAGTACCAGTTCAGCGTGATGTCGGGCAGGTCTATATTATCAACCGTGAATTCAGAGACAGGACCAAGCAGGATGGCAAGGTCCAGGGCCCGCGTCAGCAGCGCTTCGCGCAGATTGGAGGAGATGTCGACAGAGATATCAATGGCCAGATTGGGAAACTCCTTTCGGAGCCTGGAGACAAATTCAGGGAGCCAGGATTGGACAATTGTTTCTGAAACGCCAATGCGCAAATGCAGATCAATACCAGCCGGGTCGACAATATCCCGCTCAATCAAATCGCTGAGCTGTACATATTGCTCAGCATATTTAACAAGAGATTCGCCGCGTTTGGTCAGCGTCATGGCGCCCTTGCTGCGGTCAAACAGATCGACACCCAGACATTGTTCCAGATTCTGGACGCGCGCTGTGACAGCGGGTTGCGACAAGTGCATGTGCTCGGACGCGCGCCGCACGCCGCCAAAGCGCACCACCATCAGGAAGGTTTTCAATTGTTCAAAGTTAAGCCGCAAGATGGATCCAGTGTTCTATAATCTTTGCCCACCGCGCCACACTGATTTGATTTCAAGCTTTTGGTCAAGATGGACCATATCCGCCGCCGCTCCGGCTTTGAGGTGTCCAAGGCTGGCATCGACGCCCAGACACATGGCCGGATAAAGGGAGGCCATACGCAGCGCCTCATCCACGGTAACGCCAACTGTTGTGACCATGAAGCGAATGGCGGATATCATATCCAGATCTGCGCCAGCCAGTGTGCCGTCTTCCAGCACAAGCTTTCCGCCATCGCGGCGGATTGTGCGCCCGTTCAGGGTGAAGGATTGTTGATCGGTGCCAATGGTGGACATGGCGTCGGTCACCAGAAAAATCCGGCCCGGTCCGCGTTTGGCGGCAAGCGCAGTTTCGATGACTGCAGAATGCACATGAATGCCATCGGCAATAAGCCCGGCGAACAGGTTTTCCGTTTGAAGCGCCGCGCCCACCAGTCCGGGTTCCCGGTGGCCGAGCGGGCTCATGGCGTTGAAGAGATGTGTCACGGCCCCCGCACCGGCAATGGCGGCAGCGGTGGCGGTTTCAAAACTGACATCAGAATGGCCAAGGCTGACAAGAACACCGGCGGCTTTCAATGTCGCGATTTGTGCATTGGTGACGGATTCTGGTGCTATTGTGCTCATCAGAAAGGGCAGGGATTGTCTGGCCAGTTTGATTTTTCCAAGATCATCCTCACTCATGGGCCTGATCAGGCTGGGGTCGTGAGCCCCCTTGCGTGCAACGGATAAATGCGGCCCTTCCAGATGTAACCCCAGAAACCCGGGCAGGGCTGCATTGGTTGCCGCAATCCCGGCTTCAATGGCGGCGTCTCCTATTTCGGGTGTGTCTGTGATCAAAGTAGGTAAAAGGGATGTGGTGCCAAAAGGTGCGTGGGCAGCGCAAATGGTCTTGATGGCGTCAAGGTCGGGCTGGTCATTGAACAGAACACCGCCGCCGCCATTCACCTGTAGATCAACAAAACCCGGCGCAAGCAGGCCACCGGCCAGAATATGCTGGGTGCAATCAGGTGGGATATTGTCTTCTGATACAATGCCCAGAACAACCCCAGCCTGAACCAACAGCACTGCATTTTCTTGGCGCTGTTCGCCATCAAATATGGTGGCTCCTGAATAGGCGTCGATCTGGCTCATGGGTTTGTTTCCTGCTCCGGCCAGGAGGTTATGTCGTATGTTTTGTTGGCGCGTTGCTAAAGTGTTGGACCGCCAATGCTGCCGCGCCACTGACCGCATCTGCAAGCGGGGGCTTAACCCGCTCGCGATTGGTTGCGCTCAGATATGGCACATATTTTGGACCAAGACCGCCCAGCATGCAAAAAGGTTCGCCGGTCTGAAGGTCCATTGCCTGCAAAATGTCTTCAATCATCTGGACCGCATCACCAATAATGGAAGTTGCGGTGGCATCACCCTGTTCGGCATATTCAAAGATATCGCGCGCAAATGCGCCGAAATCAGCCGGACTTGCTGATTGAGCAAATGTGACCAGCTTTTGCGGGTTATTTTTGAAATTGGCCAAGGTTGTGCGCGTCAATGGCGTTTGTGTCCTGATGCGATCATGCGCCAGCAATGATGCTTCGAGTCGGGCACGGCCAAGCTGTGCGCCACTGGCGTGATCGCTGAGCGTAAAACCCCACCCGCCGCGCGGTGTAAATGTTCCAGCCTTGCGTTGCACGAATATGGATCCGGTGCCGATGATGGCCGCTGCGCCGTTCTGTGAACCTATAGCACCTTGCAACGCGATTGCAGCGTCGTTGACGATCCGCACATCACCAAAGGGCAGCAACTCAGACAATTGAGCCGCAGCGGTATCGATATTGGCCCCGGCCAAACCAAGATAGGCCGAAAGATCTTGTATGGTTTCCGTTGGAAGGCCCGCGGCTTCCATGGCTGACTGTGTCGCAAGGATGATGTTGTCGCGCGCGCCTTTAAGGTCAGACGCAATGTTGGCTGATCCTGCGGCGCCTGACCCAAGAGGTGTGCCAGCCGCGTCACAGACAAGCGCACGGCATCCGGTTCCGCCGCCGTCAATTCCCAGAAAATACGTCACAAAATTCTCCCGCCGGGAACACCTGGCCCCCAACATGTCTCACATTTTGTCAGGCGTCCAGAAGTGTCTCTGCCCGCTCCAGAATTCTGTTCTGATCAAGGCTGCCATCAGGTGACAATGTCTGCAAAATGGCGGTGAGCTTGTCACGCCTGTTATCAGAGGATTGCTGAATTTCAGCAAAGCGCTTTGCCAGCGGATCGTTGATATCCGCGCCAGCTGCGCTGCGCTGATAAATGAAAACCAGCCAATAGGCGATTGTATCTGAAGCACATGGTGAAGCCGTGCCTTTGTTGTGCCGGTCGGCAATCGTGGACAGGACTCGCACTGGCAGTTTCTGACTGCCATCGCCGGCGATCTGCGCCAGTTCATGCTTCAATGCCGGGTTGGCAAAACGCTCAATCAATTCCGTACAATAGTCAGCAGCATCCGATTGCATGGTTGCGGGCAGTGTGGTGGTTGCTTCCAGCATCAGTTCTCCAACTGCTGCGCGCAACACCGTGTCGGCAATCGCCTCATGAACATAGGTATGGCCGGTGTAAAGCCCGGCATAGGCAAGGAATGAATGGGCTCCGTTCAGCAGCCGCAGCTTTCTGTGTTCGAAAGGGGAAACATCATCCACAAACTGCGCACCAGCCTGATCCCAGGCGGGCCGCTCTGCTGCAAAACTATCTTCAATGATCCATTCTGAAAACAGCTCGGTTGCCACCGGTGATGCATCGGCCCAGCCGGCTTTTTGATGGACCTCCTGGCGCAGTGCATCCGTGGTTGCAGGCGTAATTCGGTCGACCATGGTGCCAGGAAAGGTGACTGATTTTTTCAGCCAATCTGCAAGGCCAAGCCAGCCGGGAAGGCTACGACTGGCTTCCTGATCGAATTCCTGCACCAGCTTTTTCAAAGTCGCGCCATTGTCGGACAGATTATCACAGCTGATGATTGTTATCGGATCTGCATTTTGCTGCTGTCGTTTTTGTAGTCCAAAGGTCAGAAAGCCAATCGCCGTGCGGGGCTGGCCGTCCGACAGTTCAGCCGCAATATCAGGATTTCTGGTGTTGAGATGGCCAGTTGTGGCGTCTATGTGGTAGCCCTTTTCGGTCACTGTCAGACTGACAATTGCTGTTGCGGGATCAGCAATCAAATCAATAACAGCTTGCGGGTCTTCAGGGCCGACCAGAATTCTGTCGATGACGGAAATGCGTTGATAATCTGTGTCAGCAACACTGTTAATGACCAGCGTATAATCACAGTCCTGCGGCGTAAGGCTGTCTCTTGCGGTGCTACTTTTCAGCGAAACACCCGTAATTTGCCAGTCCGCATTTCCGTAATCGTTGGCGTGGTGCGTATACCAGGCTTGATGGGCGCGGAAAAAATTACCGGGGCCAAGATGCAAAATACGCTTCATGTCATACACCTCTCAGACGGTAAGCATCGATCGCCAGATCGCGGGTCAGAAGCCGCGCGATTTCCAAAGCGTCTGACTGGCCGAACAGGCCGCGAGAGATTTGCGTGCCCAGATGGGTGGCAACGCCGCGCCGCCACAAATCATGGCGTGCCGGAATGGACAAAAACGCCCGTGTGTCGTCGTTGAACCCGGCCAGATTCCAATAGCCTGCGGTCTCGACCACCGCATCAAAATAACGCGCAATACCGTTCAGACTGTCATGGAACCACCAGGGCGGTCCGAGGCGCAGGCATGGCCAGTGACCAGCCATCGGAGCCAGTTCGCGCGCATAGGTGGTCTCGTCCAGCGTGAACAGAATTATGGTCAGATCGGGATTGTTGCCAACCTTGTTGAGCAGGGGCGCCAGACCGCGCACCCAATCGACGGCGATGGGTATATCGGCACCCATATCATTTCCGAAGCGCTTGAACAGGGTTCGATTTGTCGAACGGTAGCTGCCAGCATGAATCTGCATGACAAGGCCATCATCAATCGACATTTGCGCCATATCGATCAGCATGCGGCCGTAAAACAGCGTTGCCTCAGCGTGATCCAGAGGTGCGTTGAGGGCCTTTTGCAGCAAGGCCTGCATGTCTGAATCAGATATTTGTTCTGTATAGATTTCAGTGATGGCGTGATCGGTGGCCGTTGCGCCGGCTGCTTTGAAGGCTGCTCTGCATTGGCGTAAAGCGCTCAGGTAGTTTTTGAAAGATGAAGTGTCTTCACCCGTCATTTCAGCCAATTGGTGCATATGGGGGATGAAGTCCGGCGAGGCCGGGTTGAGAACTGTATCGGGGCGGAAGGTCGGAATGATGCGGCCCTGCCAGTCACTGTTTTGGATGGCCGCGTGATGGGTAAGCGAATCCAGTGCACCATCGGTGGTGGCCAGAACCTCCAGGCCAAAGCTTTCGAACAAGGCTCTGGGCCGGAATTCCGGCGTTTTCAGTTTTGCATCAATCAGATCGTAATAGTGATCTGCGGTTTTGGGCGTCAGTGGTTCTGTCAGTCCAAACACATTGGTAAAGGTATGCTCGAGCCACTGTCGGCTGGGCGTGCCCAGAAAACGGTTCCAGTGTTCTGCAAAAATCTTGAAAATCTTCCTTGGGTCGCGCTCTTCTGGAGGTGTTCCCAACCCAAGGCTTTCAAGCGGAACGCCCTGACTGTAAAGCATGCGAAACACGTAATGATCCGGAATGATCAGCAATTCAGCAGGATCCCTGAATGCCGTGTTTTTGGCAAACCAGGACGGGTCACAATGGCCATGGGGGGACACAATCGGGATGTCACGAATGTGTTGGTAGATGGTGTCGGCGTGAGCTGGTAGATGGATCGTGCCCATGGGTGCGTTCGTCATAAAAGGATCCGTGTTGCGGTGTCTTGTTCAAAATAGTCGGCATGTGTTTGCCCCAGTGCTGACAGCGTGTCGAGCACTGAATTCAAATGCTGTCTGGTCAAGCTGATTGCCGTTTTTCGGTCTCGTTCAAGAATAGCGGTGAGCATATTCTGATGTTCCCGCAGCAGACTTTTCTGGTGGGATTTGCTGCGCTGTGCCAGCACCCGAAGCCGGTCGAGCAGAAATTTCTCCCGTTTCAGAACATCGGCGACGCGGGGATAATCGGTGGCTCGTGCAAGGGTCAGGTGGAAAGCATCATCGAGATGGCGGAATTCCTGATTGTCGCGGCGCTTGATTGCCTTTTTCTGGCGCTTCAGATTTTCGTGGAGGCTGGCTGTAAATGCGTCGGACAGACCGGTTTCACACAGTCGGTCAACAACGGCCACTTCCAGTGCCTCCCGTAGAAAACGCGCTTCCAGTATCTTGCTTTTGTTAAGCCTTGTTACAAAGTTGCCCCGGCTTGGCTTTGTCATCACCAGTTGGGCTTCACGCAATTTCTGCAATGCTTCGCGGACCGGTGTCCGGCTAGCCCCGAATTTGGTCGCTATATCCGCTTCTGACAGGGCCTGTCCCGGCGGCAGTTCCATTGTCAGGATCATGGCTTGCAGGACATTGAAAATCTGGTTTCCGGCAGGCAGCGCCGGATCGATCTCAGGGTAGCGAGTGTCCGGTTGCTGCGCGTTTAGTGCCTGTTCACCCGGTGTAACTTCAGATTGCTGCGCCATGATCGGCTCCTCTTGTGTTCAACCAGTATACCGGTATACAAAGATTGTACAACCGGTCTGCGGGTCACCTGCTCTGCACTGAAACGGCGAGTTTTCTGGTGACGTACTATTCTTGAGGGAGGGTTTGCGATGAATTTGGCCATGATAGGTCTGGGCATGGTGGCCGCGACGCATCTGAATGCGATCAAAGCAAATACCAAGGGTCTGACCCTGCGCGGTGTTTGCAGCCGCGATGCTGGAAAAGCCGCAGCCTTCATTAAAGCACATATGCCAGACGCCGTTGATTCTGTGCGCATTTACAATTCTGTCGACGAGATCGCCGGGGATGCTGCGATTGATTTTGTGATTGTGGCGACACCGCCCAATGCAAGGGCGGATATCATTGGCAAGCTGGTTGCTGCCGGCAAACATATCCTGCTGGAAAAGCCGATCGAGCGGGACTGGAAAGCTGCCAGTGCGATTGTCGAACAGTGTGAAGCTGCCGGTGTCACCCTTGGCATTGTGTTTCAGCACCGGGCGCGTGAGGTGTCGCAGAAATTGCGGGCGCTTCTTGGTTCAGGTGATACCGGACCGATCCGGGTTGCCGAAATTGCAGTGCCCTGGTGGCGTGCGCAATCCTATTATGATGAGCCGGGGCGAGGGACCTATGGGCGCGATGGCGGCGGCGTTCTGATTTCACAGGCTATCCACACGATGGATTTGGCTCTGTCCTTCACGGGTGCCGTGAAAAAAGTTCAGGCGATGGCACGCACCAGCGCGTTGCATAGTATGGAGGCGGAGGATTTTGTCACCGCCGGGCTGGACTTTGAAAGCGGGGCTATCGGATCATTGACCGCGAGCACAGCGTCTTATCCCGGAGCGGCTGAATCCATCACGCTGCATTGCGAACATGTGTCTGTTTGCCTGAAATCTGGAAAATTGGAATTGCATTGGCAGGATGGCCGCACAGAGACCATTGGCGAAGATATGGCCAGTGGCGGTGGTGCGGACCCAATGGCGTTTACGCATGAATGGCATCAGGCCGTGATTGAAGACTTTGCGGACGCGATCCGCTCTGGCAGACCGCCAATAGCGCCTGGACGCGAGGCGCTTGCGGTTCATCGCCTCATTGATGCGCTTGCGCTGTCATCGCGCGCAGAGCGGGCTGTAACTCTTTCCGAACTGGATAAAACCCATGACTGATCCCATTCGATTTGCGGCCATCGGGCTGGATCACCGGCACATTTACGGCATGGTGCAGAACATGCTGGATATTGGCTGTGAGTTTGCTGGCTGGTGGACCGATGGCGAACCACCGACTCTGCAAGGTTTCACCAAGCGCTTTCCAGATGCAAAACGTTTTTCGGACCGTTCTGGGTTGTTGGATGATCCATCGATTGACCTGTTCCTGATTGCGGCGGTTCCGGCAGATCGCGCGGCACTGGCTGTTGAGGCAATGCGCCATGGCAAGGATGTGATGCTCGACAAACCAGGCTGCACCAGTCTGGATCAACTTGCTGATATCAAAGCTGCTGTGGCTGAGACAGGGCGTATCTGGTCGGTGGATTTTTCAGAACGGTTCGAGGTTGCCAGCGTCACCAAGGCTGCAGAACTGGTGCAGGCTGGAGCCATTGGCAGGGTTGTGCAGACGGTCGGGCTGGGGCCGCACAGGCTCAACCGGCCGACACGGCCAGAGTGGTTTTTTCAGCGTGAGAAATATGGCGGCATTTTGTGCGACATTGCTTCGCATCAGATTGACCAGTTTTTATATTTTACCGGCTCGGACGATGCCGAAGTGACGCTTGCTTCTGCGGCCAATTATGCAAATCCGGATGATCCGGGTCTTCAGGACTTTGGCGAGATTGCACTGCGCAGTGCCAATGCTCATGGTTATATTCGCGTGGATTGGTACACGCCCGATGCGCTGCCTAATTGGGGTGATGGGCGGCTGACCCTGCTGGGTACCGAGGGCTATATTGAATTGCGCAAATATGTCGATGTTGCGCGCGATGACGGGATTGATCACCTCTATCTGGTGAATGGAAGCCGATGCGAGAAAATCGACTGTTCCGATGCGGGATATCCCTATTTCCAGAACCTTGCCAATGACATTCGTGACCGAACAGAAACCGCCATGCCACAGGCTCATGCCTTCAAGGTTATGGAGCTGGCTTTGAAGGCTCAATTGATGGCTGATACCGCGCTGCCCTTTGCAGCATCAGATTCCCGAAAATAAGAGAGAAGGCAAGACTATGCTGCAAACCTGGCGCTGGTTTGGTCCTGTGGACCCAATTACCATTGATGATCTGCTGCAGGTTGGGGTGGAAGGCGTTGTAACCGCTCTCTATCATCTGACACCAGGAATGGTCTGGCCGATTGCCGAGATCGAGAAACGGCAAACTGCCATTGCGACGCGGCGCAACGGGGATGCTTCCGGCTTGCTGTGGGACGTGGTGGAGAGCCTGCCTGTATCTGAATCCATCAAGACACAAACCGGCGACTACAAAAACCATATTGAAAACTACCGCCAGTCGATGCGCAATTTGGCCGCATGTGGATTGCAGACGATCTGTTATAATTTCATGCCAATCCTTGATTGGACCCGTACTGATTTGCGTGCACCAATGCCTCATGGCGGTACGGCAATGCGCTTCGACCTTCATGAATTTGCGGCATTCGAGTTGTTCATTCTGGAGCGTGATGGCGCTGCTGAAGGCTATCCCACAGAATTTGTGGCGCGCGCCGCCCAATTGTTCCAAACCATGGATGATGACCAGAAAATCGCTTTGCAGAATAATATCGTCGCCGGTTTGCCTGGGGCTAATGATAATTGGACTTTGGAAGATATTCGCGGATTGCTGCAAACCTATCACGGGATTTCAGCGGATCAATTGCGCAAAAATCTGACAGACTTTCTGGCCGAGGTGGTGCCGTTGGCCGAAGAGCTTGGCTTGCGTCTTTGTTGCCATGCTGATGATCCGCCATTTTCTTTGCTGGGCCTTCCACGCATCATGTCAACCGAGGCAGATTATGCCCATGTGATGTCGACCGTGGACAGCCCGGCCAACGGTATTACCTTTTGTACCGGGTCGCTGGGTGTGGCTGAGGATTTTGATGGTGCCGGGTTTATTGAGCGGCTTGGCAGCCACATTCATTTTGTCCATTTGCGCAATACAAGACGGACTGGCCCGAGTGTTACAGGACGCAGCAGCTTCTACGAAGCCGCTCATCTTGAAGGCAATACAGATATGGTTTCCGTAGTGAAAGCGTTGATGCGTGAGCAGGTGGCCCGCAAGGCGGCGGGCCGTGCCGACTGGCAAATTCCGATGCGGCCGGACCATGGGCAGGAGATTCTGCATGATATTGGTGCAGGTGGAATGCCGGGCTATCCGCTGCTGGGGCGGATGCGTGGTTTGGCTGAATTGCGCGGTATCATGGCGGCCTGCGAATCGCCTGAAAAATAACCAACTGTCAAATACTGCCTAAATCATGGGCAAAACAGATGCGGTTCGCGCTTGTCTGATTCGCGCAAGATTCTCTAATTCTCTGAGATATATAGAGAAATATCAATTTTCTTAAAATGGCATAGTTCCTGCAAAACCAGATATGTGCAGCGCGTCTAGGGTTCCGGTGCGGTTGATCGATTCAGCCGGACGCAGGTCCGAGAGATGCAAGCCGGGCAAGACAGCCCGGTAACACGGCGGGACAAAAACCCGGGAGAATACTGCACAGGTTTGCGCGCGCAAACTTCCTCCCGGTCTGTGCGCCCAAACTCCTTACAAATCGGCCTGATGGTCGAACACGAAACAGGAGATGCGCATGACCAACTTGAAGACATTTGCCAAAGCATTGTGTGTGGCTGGCCTTTTGGCGGTGCCAACCGGCATGACCAATGCTGTAGCAGAAGAGAAATCCGAATTCAGCGTTTGCTGGTCCATCTATGTCGGCTGGATGCCATGGGGCTATCTGGCGGATTCCGGCATCATGAAAAAGTGGGCTGACAAATACGAAATCAGCGTCGATATCGTTCAGATCAACGATTATGTGGAATCCATCAACCAGTATACTGCGGGACAATTTGACGGCTGTTCCATGACAAATATGGACGCGCTTTCCATTCCTGCTGGTGGCGGTGTGGACACTACGGCGTTGATCGTGGGCGACTTTTCCAATGGCAATGACGGCATTGTCTTGAAGGATGCCACCGAACTTGCTGCCATCAAGGGCCAAAGTGTCAATCTGGTGGAACTGTCGGTGTCACATTATCTGCTGGCCCGTGCGCTCGATACAGTGGGTCTTTCAGAACGGGACCTGACAGTGGTCAACACTTCAGATGCCGATATGATTGCCGCCTACGCCACGGATGATGTGACAGCTGTGGTGACATGGAACCCGCTTCTGTCTGAAATTGAAGCGCAGGCCAATGCCACCAAGGTTTTCGACAGTGCCGGAATTCCCGGCGAAATTATCGATGTCATGATGGTGAACACCGAAACGCTGGCCGACAATCCCGCATTCGGCAAGGCATTAACGGGTGCGTGGTATGAAGTCATGGCCTTGATTGCCTCCGACAGTGACGAAGGCAAAGCTGCTCGCGAAAGCATGGCTGTGGCCTCCGGAACCGATCTGGCCGGATATGACGCACAATTGGCAACCACCGAAATGTTCTATGCGCCTGCAGATGCGGTGACTTTTACCCAATCTGCCGAATTGCCAAACACCATGAAATTCGTGGCCGAGTTCCTGTTCGACAAGGGCATTCTTGGTGAAGGCGCGCCGAGTGCTGAGTTTGTTGGTGTGGCCTTTCCCGATGGATCGGTCTTCGGTGATGCGGACAATGTGAAGCTGCGCTTTGACACCAGCTACATGCAAATGGCCGCCGATGGCGCGCTGTAAACTCTGATCGCAACAAGTCCTGCCCTGTTTCGGGGCAGGACCAACGCGGATTTGTCATGCGCATTATCAACCGAAAACTGCAACGACGGGAAAAGCTGTTTATGGGGGCAACGCCCTTTATAGCGGTGCTGCTCCTGTATGTTGTTGCCAGTCATATCAGGCGTCTGGACAATCCTGCTGACAAGCTTTTACCGTCGCTGGAAACGATGGGTGCCAGCTTCTGGCGCATGGCATTTGTTGCTGACAAGCGTTCTGGTGATCTGCTGCTTTGGACCGATACGTTTGACAGTCTGATGCGGCTTGGTGTCGGCATGGGGATTGCGACCACCATTGCGCTGGTTGTCGGCATCGCCATTGGCTTTATTCCGCATGCCAGAAGCAGTCTGGCACCTTTTGTGGCTACCATTTCGCTGATCCCGCCCATTACGATTCTGCCCATATTGTTTATTGTTTTCGGGTTGGGTGAAGCCTCGAAAATCATGTTGATTGTTCTTGGCACTGCACCTGTGATGGTGCGCTCCATTGCACAAGTGGTGATGGATATACCAAGGGAAATGATCATCAAGGCGGAAACGCTGGGGGCCAGTGTTTGGCAGATGATCTGGCGGCTGGTGCTGCCACAGACCCTGCCGCGCCTGATCACCGCTCTCCGCCTTGGCCTTGTGCCGGGGTGGATCTTTTTGATTTCAGCCGAGGCGATAGCTTCCACCGGCGGGCTTGGCTACCGCATTTTTCTGGTGCGGCGCTATCTGGCCATGGATGTGATCCTGCCCTACGTGTTCTGGATTACGCTGCTGGCCTTCATAATTGACCGGCTGTTGCTGCTGCTCTCAAAACGGGCCTTCCCCTGGCATCATTTGGGAGGTGAAAGCCTGTGAGCATCGTTTTTGACACTTCCACGCCCGACACTTCCGAGGCTGAGACAGTTATCCCGAAAATCGAGTTACGCGGCATCATGATGGATTATGATGACAACCGGGTTCTGGAACGACTGAGCCTTAGCGTTGATGCCGGATCATTCTGCACCATTGTTGGTGCATCTGGCTGTGGCAAGTCTACGTTTTTGCGGTTGTTGCTCAGTCAGGAAGTGCCGACCCATGGGCGCATTTTGCTGGATGGCGAGCCGTTGCCGCCAGAACCGACGCCAGATCGCGGCATCGTGTTTCAGCGCTATTCCGTGTTTCCACATCTCACTGTGGAAGAAAATCTCATTCTGGCGAGCGAGTTTGAAACGGGTGGCTTTACCGGACGTTTGTTTGGACAATCCAGGTTGGACGCGCGCGATGCAGTGGCCCAGACACTTGAAAAGATCGGTCTGGCTGCTGCAAAGGACCGGTTCCCCACACAGCTCTCGGGAGGAATGCAACAACGTTTAGCTATTGCGCAGGCCTTGTTAAAGCGCCCAAAAATTCTGTTGCTGGACGAGCCTTTTGGCGCGCTTGATCCGGGCATTCGTGTGGATATGCATGATTTGCTTCTCGG
Organism: Alphaproteobacteria bacterium; assembly: GCA_024743215.1. Lineage (GTDB taxonomy): Bacteria > Pseudomonadota > Alphaproteobacteria > Rhizobiales. Next base: position 2,829 of record JANSWZ010000012.1, on the reverse strand, counting down.
ACTTTGGGAAGAAATGTCGATGACCATTTTCATGGTCACGCACGATATCTCAGAGGCCTTCAAACTGGGCACCCGCATGCTGGTGTTCGACAAGGTGCGCCACGATCCGGATAATCCGGAGGCCTATGGGGCCACGATTACCTACGATCTGCCACTCAACAAAAACACGACAGACAAAGCGCCGGAGCCAAGTGAGCTCTTTGCGTCGCAATTGCGTAATTAAGAGGAGACTACCCATGTTCGATCTATTCTCTACAGGCCCATCACGAGCCAGCCGGGTGGGAGGCCATGTCGGCAGGGCGAAGCCGCGCCATCAGCACCATCCGGATTTTGACAAGCTGCAAATGCGTGGCTGGAAAGCTGCGGAAAAGGAAGCTGAATTGCCTTCGGCGGCCTGGGAGAAAGAGAAACAATGGGCCCTGCGTATGGGACTGACCGGTTCGGATTGCCTGGAAGATAAATCCATTCCCACCTTTGCGCGCGGTGAGTTGCCACATTATGCAGGCATCAACACCTTCCTGAAGGCACCTTACATTGAAGATGTCACGGCAGTCGGCGCTTATGACGCGGCTGTCATTGGTGTTCCATTTGATGGTGGCACCACCTATCGGCCCGGCACACGGTTTGGTCCGCAGGCCCTTCGCAAAATTTCGGCGCTCTATACACCCTACAATTACGAGATGGGCGTTGATCTGCGTGAACAGATGACATTGTGCGATGTGGGTGACGTGTTCACCATTCCGGCCAATATTGAAAAGACATTCGATCAGGTTACGCGTGCTGTCAGCCATGTGGCATCGTCTGGCGCGCTGCCGATCATGATCGGTGGCGATCATTCCATTGGCTTTCCCTGTGTACGCGGCATTGCGCAATGTACCTCCAAGCGCATCGGCATTGTCCATTTTGATCGCCATATTGATATTCAGGAAAAGGATCTGGATGAACGGATGCACACAACACCGTGGTTCCATGCAACGGATCTGGTGAATGTGCCTGCGGTCAATCTGGTGCAGGTTGGTATCGGTGGTTGGCAGGTGCCGCGTGAAGGCGTCACGGAAGCACGCAAGCGCAACACCAATATTTTCACCATGCGCGATGTGGAAGAAATGGGCTTGGCCGAAACCGCAGCACGGGCATTGGAACTGGCGTGGAAAGACGCGGATGCTGTCTATATCTCGTTCGATATCGACAGTGTGGATTGCGGCTTTGTGCCCGGCACAGGCTGGCCGGAACCCGGCGGCTTTCTGCCCCGCGAAGCGCTTGAATTGGTCTCGCTGGTAGCGAAAGAAGGCATTTGCGGTCTGGAAGTGGTTGAGGTGTCTCCGCCCTATGATTGCTCTGACATCACGGCACTGCTGGCAACGCGTGTGATTGTGGATGTGCTGGGCACGCTTGTCTCTCACGGCAAAATGGGGTCGCATAAGCATATCATCGACAAGCCTGTCAGCATTCCTGCCGGACCTGATGTGGTGTAATATGAGCAAACATCATTCACATACGGACCACACCCACCATCACGATCACGCTCAGGATATGGGCGGGGTCGGGCACAATCATGCCCAAGCAGACCATCTGCATTCCCATGTGCATGGCCAAAGCGATGCGGCTCATGCAGATCAGTTAAAAGTTCTGTCGAGCAGTTTTGTGGAGGGCTTTCGTACGGCCGAAGACAAGACAAGCTATCTGCGCCTGTCCGGAATTCCGTTTCAGCGTTCTGGCGCAGATGGGCTGACGCTCAATCTGGTGGATGCGACGATCATTTCCAACTGGCAGATTGGCACAGCCTCACCGGCCTTTGGTTCGCGGGAACTGGCTTATCTGCCCTTTCCCGGTCCCATGGTTGATGCACGGGAGACCATGAATTTTGTCTATGTGTCTTTGACCGAACGGGCTGACGTCGATCTTTTAACTCTGCTCTCCGAGCGAACCGACATTATTGAAAAAGGACATCACCATCATGACCACTAAAAGAATTTTTTCCGCCACTTCCCTGTCCACAGCAGCAATTGTTATTGCGCAACCAGCTATGGCTCATAGCGGCCATCATGGCGAGTTCGGTGTGCTGTCGGCCCTGCAGCATATTGCCCAGTCGCCGTTTCATCTGCTTCTGGCCGGTCTTGCGGTTGGTTTTGCGCTGGTGCTGTTGCAAATTGTTCGTCACTCCCGCCGGAAAGACACAGCACATCTGCCGCAGAACAAGCGTTAGAAATCTGCCAATCCAATGATAATCTGTCCGGGTCCCAAAGGTTTCGGACAGATTCATTCACCTTAAAGGCGCAAAAATATATATCCGTAAAAGCCTATATTTTCGCTGTTTTTTGGGTCTTTTCGCCCTCCAGAGATCAGTTTTTTCTCAGATGAACGATTTCTGAACGGACGGTTCAGGGATGGTTCGGGTGCACTCTCCTAAACCTTGTTCAACGTCAAGTAGCCGACGTTAATAACAACTTTAACTCTAGGAGAGAAACCATGAAACGCCTTACCCTTATCGCAACAGCAGTCGCACTCGTCACCAGCTTTTCGGCCCCAGCACTGGCCAATGGTATCAACATTGAACAATTTGGCTTTGGCAATGCAGCCGGTGGTGGTCAGATTGGTGTTGGAAACCAGATCGGTGTTTTCCAGGACGGTCTGTTCAACAACTCCATCACCGAACAGTTCGGCAATGGTAATGTTGCAGCAACCGGTCAGAGCGGCATCAACAATGCAGCCGACACCGTTCAAAATGGCAATGGCAATCAGGCCGGTGTTGGCCAGTTTGGTACCAACCACAATTCAGTCCTGACACAGGACGGCAATGGCAACATCGCAGCCGGTGTTCAGGTTGGT
>JANSWZ010000011.1 GCA_024743215.1 Alphaproteobacteria bacterium | reverse complement strand
CATGACCCCAGGTTACACGGGTCTGGCCAAAGATCTGTCCGGCAAATAATAGCCGGAAGAACGCAACAGATACGCTTTGTTGCGGCAAGGATTCCGTCGCCTGACGCGCCCCCTAAGCAGGGCGGCGGGATCTGAGCTTAATGCTCACCAACACCACCGACCTTACGGCCGCCAATAACAATAATAATATGGCCAATGGTTGGGTGATGAGAGCCATAAAGCTCCACCTCCAAAGCCTACCGATCCCCATCGGCGGGCTTTCTTCTTTTCAGTTGTACTCTTTCTGTTTTTCTGCTGCGCGCATTCGAGCAATAGTTTGCATCCGCGCGCGCTCCCGTCATCGGCTAAGCGCTACAGCGGTGGTTGCGAAAACTCATGGGATATTGGGAGCCTGACTGACCGGCGCACATTGGCGGGTCTCCAAAAGCCTGCCTCCACCGTTAGGCAACATTTAACAATGTTCGATAGGTATCATTTCATGTTCTCCCGCTAATAGTGGTGGTCTTGTTGCAAACGCAAACAAGGGTAAATCTGGCACCGGGTGCTATGGGGACTTAAAATGAGCAATGTTCAAAGTGGCAATCAAGATCGCCTTCATCACTGGGATTTCTCCCGGGCGCTCTATCTTATGCTCGGCATCCCGTTTCACGCGGCGGTCATTTATTCCCTGGCCCATGAATGGGCTGTGAGTTCGCCAGACAAAAGTCAGGTGCTGACCTGGTTTTCAGATTTTCTCCACACTTTCCGCATGCCGGGCTTTTTCCTGTTGGCAGGCTTCTTCTCCATCATGATCCTGGATCGCAAGGGCCCGATGACCTGGCTGAAATCTCGACTGTTTCGTCTGGGTGTGCCGCTTGTCAGTGCAACTTTGCTCATCGTGCCGTTTCAGATTGTGGTTCAAAGTGTCGCGCAGTCAGTACGTGGCACGCTGCCATGGGCGGATTTGTCGGCCTATACAATTGGCCAGCTGACACAGTTCGGCGAACCCTGGATTTCCCACCTGTGGTTCCTCTGGTGCCTGATTGCTTATTGCGTGGGTCTGGCGATGCTCCATGCGCTGGTGGGTGGCACCAGATTGCGGGCAGCGCTTGATGGATTGGTGGGCTGGGTTATGCGCAATCGCATCGCATCGCTCGTCGGTTTTACTGCTCTGTGCACGGCGACTGCCTATGTCCAATCCGTGGTCGTAGCTGCAAGCCCATATTACGGAAACGCGGTTATCAATTACAATGCTTATGTCCTTTATTTCTGCCTCGGCGTGATGTTGTTCTACAGTCCGAAAATGCAGGACTTACTCGTTAAACCCGGCCCGAAAGCGCTTTGCGTTGGCATCGTTCTGGCAGTCCTTTCGGTTGTTCCGTATGCGGATTTACTGGGGCATACACTCAAAGTGATCGCAGGCATCGCAGGTGCTTTGCTGATCGTGGGCTATATCTCCAATCTGGCGGTCAAGCATTTCAACACGCCGAATGCCAAGGTCCGCAAGCTGGTGGATGCTTCTTTCACTATCTACCTGTTTCACCACCCGATTATCATTGTACTGGCCACGTTGTTTCTGATGGTCAATTTCCCACCAATTATCGAATTTGCCATCATTGTTGTCGCGGCAGGTTTCAGTTCCTATGCGATCCATCAATTAATCAGCAAAAGTCCAATCCTGATGATGATGGTGGGGTCAAATGCAGCGAGCGGGCGGAAACTCCCGATGGCTAAGGCAACCGGCTGATATTAGTAATTCTTCGATTGGAAAATGGTGTTTTTTAGACCAGGTGTGCAACACCAGTTTATCAGCCTATCAACCACGATTTTTCTGCAATCACAGTTGATTGACACCTTCGCGGAGCGGTCAAACCGTCAGGAAGCTGCGTTTTGTTGCAGCCTTCTTTCACGGAATACCGAGTAAAGGCCGCAGCCAACAACAATGGCACTTCCAAGCAATGTGAGAGCGTCTGGCCTTTCGGCAAATATGATGACGCCCAGCAGCATTGCAAAAACCAACCTTGTGTAACGAAAGGGCGCGATGACGGAAATCTCTCCGCTGCGCATAGCTATCGTAAGTGCGTTATAGGCGATGACGCCGAAAATGATGGCACCTGATATCTGCAACAGATTGGTTGCGCTTGGCCATATGATGCCACCAGTCCAGTTGAGCATCAGGCCCCCGGCAACAACAAGCATGAAAAAGCCCCAGACTCCCAATTGCGTATTTGACATGGATTGGGGAGCGGCACGGGTGGCAAGATCCCGCCCGGCAAAGCCAAGTGTTCCAAGCACTGCGAACAGGGATGCCGGTTGAAACCCGCTCAGACCTGGGCGTAGAATCAGCAAGACACCGCCCAACCCGATCATGATGGCCAGCCAGCGACGCCAGCCGACGGATTCGCCGAAAAAAATGACTGCGCCAATGGTGACCATGAGAGGCGTGGCCTGCAAAATCGCAGATGCGCTCGACAAAGGGGTCAGGGCAAGGGCGAGTGTGAAGCAAATGCGTCCCGTCACTTCACAGATGGATCGCAGCACAATTGGGCGCGACAGGATGGCTGGGTGCAGCAAGACCTCGCCCCGCCTTGCGGTCAGAATCATGAAAGTAATCATTCCACCCAGGCCAAACAGAATCAGGACCTGTCCCATGGGGAGCGATTTCGTTGCAGATTTAATGAAAAGGTCTTCAAGCGAAAACGCGGCCATGGACGCGACCATCAGAATGCTGCCGCGCAAATTGTTCATGGCTCGGCTCCGTTCCGATAGGGATGTTGTTGTATGATTCTCGTAGGACAAACGGATAACAATGGAAACCGGAAATATTTGATTTGTTTGTTTGTTTGCAGGCTTGGCTCGTGCGCTGCGTAGCGCGATCTGATTCTGGCAGGCAGCATAGCAGCGCTGCCGATGCCCGTTGTACAAACCAGTTCCGGCCTCGCGACATTTTGTCAAATGAATGTGATGCCTCTTTCCCGACAGAATTCAGTGCTCTATATAGATTTCAGAAATTACTGAAATTACAATAAGAGCTTAAAATGAACCTGTCTCCGATGGTACAATCCTTTGTGCTGCATTTTGGTGAAATGGGCAGTCGGTGGGGCATAAGCCGCACGGTTGGCCAGATTTATGCTGTCTTGTTTGCCGCACCAGATCCGATGAATGCAGACCAGATAGTCGCAGCCCTTGGTGTATCGCGCTCCAATGTATCCATGGGTCTGAAGGAATTGCAGGCTTGGAACCTGGTGCATCTGAAACATCTGCCGGACGACAGGCGAGATTATTTCACGACGCCGGAAGATATCTGGGAAATTGTGCGTAATCTGGCGGAGGAGCGCAAAAAGCGTGAAGTGGACCCGACACTGTCGTTGTTGCGTGACGTCATGATGCAGAATCCGACCAGCGATGCGGATGTCTACGCGCAGGGCCGGATGAGCGAGATGCATGATCTGATTGAACAACTGACCGGTTGGTATGAAGATGTCCAGAAACTGGACACAGAGCGGCTGATAGCGCTTCTGACGCTGGGCGCAAAGGTTCAAAAGGTACTAGATATGAAGGATCGTTTGACCCTTCTGCCGGGCCGGAAAAACAAGACAAAACCCGATAACCGACTTGAAGTTGCTGGAAAGGACTCAGCATGAGTGCGCTTGATCCGTTTGTTCTGGCTCGTATCCAGTTTGCGGCCAATATATCGTTCCACATTCTGTTTCCAACAATCACCATCGCACTAGGATGGGTGCTGTTTTATCTGCGCATGCGTTACAACCGCAGCGGAGACATGAAATGGATGGATATCTACCATTTCTGGGTCAAGATTTTTGCTCTTTCATTCGGCATGGGCGTTGTATCCGGCATCACCATGAGCTTCCAGTTCGGCACCAACTGGCCTGGATTTATGGAGCGGGTGGGTAACATTGCCGGTCCCTTATTGGCCTATGAAGTTTTGACGGCATTCTTTCTGGAAGCTGTTTTCCTTGGCATCATGCTGTTTGGCTTCAACCGGGTATCGGCCCGGGTGCACACGGTTTCAACCTTTCTTGTCACGTTTGGCACCACGGTTTCTGCCTTCTGGATCATCGCGCTCAATTCCTGGATGCACACGCCTCAAGGCTTTGAAATTCGCGATGGTGTTGCTTATGCGACGGACTGGATGGCGATCATATTCAATCCATCCTTGCCCTATCGGTTGATACACATGCTGTTGGCATCTGGCTTGACTGTGGCGTTTTTGATCGCTGGTGTGTCGGCGCTGCGCTGGTTGTTTGGCGAGCGCAGGCCTGCCGTGAAATCGGCATTACGACTGGGCGTAACGGTTGCTGCCGTACTCATTCCCATTCAGATTTTCGTTGGTGATTTGCACGGGCTTAACACGCTTGAATATCAACCGGCCAAAGTTGCTGCCATGGAAGGCAATTGGGAAACACAGGGGAATGTGCCTCTGCTGCTGTTTGCCTGGCCAGATGAGGCGGCGCGCGAAAACCATATGGAAATTGGAATCCCTTCAGGTGCCAGCCTCATTCTGAAACACAGTGCAGATGGTGTGGTGCCGGGTCTGAATGACTTTGTCAGTGCAGATGGTGAGATTTTGCATCCCCCGGTGAAGCCTGTGTTCTTTGGCTTTCGCGTCATGGTCGGTATCGGGATGCTGATGCTGCTTCTGTCCTGGACAGGTGTCTGGCAGATGCGCAAAGGGCGCGACATTGCCAAACCGTTGGCAATAGCTCTGGTGGGAATGACATTTTCAGGCTGGGTTGCAACTCTGGCGGGCTGGTACGTAACCGAAATAGGCCGTCAGCCTTGGCTGGTGAGCGGTGTGCTGACAACCCGTGAAGCGGTTGGTCCGATTGGCTCCGGCATGGTTGCCTCGTCTCTGGTGGCCTATCTGCTGGTATATGCCTTGCTTCTGACCGCTTATGTTGGCGCGATAATCCATTTGGCACGCAAAGGCGATGATGCTGAGAACAAAAGCCCTGTGCGGCTCGCCGGCGGCGGACCTTTACCGGCTGTCGACCCCACCATGAAGGCGGAGTGAGATAATGGACATGATTAACTGGGAACAGGTCTTGCCGGTGGTGTTTGCCGGGCTGATGGGACTTTCCATTCTGATATATGTTGTTCTGGATGGCTATGATCTTGGCGTCGGGGTGCTGACTGCATTCGCCACCCCGGCAGAAAAAGACCGTATGATTGCCTCCATCGGACCGTTTTGGGATGCCAATGAAACCTGGCTGGTGCTGGCCGTCGGTCTGTTGCTTGTTGCCTTTCCTGCCGCGCATGGCGTTATTCTGACAACGCTGTATCTGCCCGTGATGATTATGCTGATCGGGCTGATCTTTCGCGGCGTGGCGTTTGAATTTCGGGCCAAGGTGAAGCCCGAGCAAAAGCGCTGGTGGAACCTGTCGTTCTTTGCTGGATCGCTGATAACGGCGCTTTCACAGGGGTACATGCTGGGCATCTACGTGTTGGGGCTTGATCTGTCCTGGCCTTCCATTCTGTTTGCAATGGGTGTTGCAGTGGCATTGTGTGCGACTTACGCGTTTCTGGGCGCGGCATGGCTGATTTACAAAGCTGAGGACGCCTTGCAACAAAAGGCCGTAGGCTGGGCCAAGCGCACCTTGATTGTGATGGCTCTTGGCATGGGTACCATTTCTCTGGTCACGCCTTTGGCAAGCGACCGCATATTCGACAAATGGTTCTCGGTTCCCGAGATTCTGCTGCTGGCACCACTGCCGTTGGTTGCCGGTGGCTTGTTTGTCGGGCTTTGGTTCATGCTGCGCCATATGCCGTTTTCCAGGGATCGGTTTTCCTGGGCACCGCTGGTGATGGGGGCAGGGGCCATGATCACGGGCTTTGCCGGATTGGCCTATTCCTTCTATCCCTATGTGGTTCCCGAACGGTTGACGATCTACGAGGCGGCCAGCGCCACTGAGAGTTTGGGCATCATTCTGGTTGGAACCTTATTCGTGCTGCCTATCATTCTGGGCTACACAGTGTTTGCCTACACAGTGTTCCGGGGCAAAGCGACTGCGTTATCCTACAAATAGTGACTGCATATCTTGCCTCGGTCGCGGTGTGACCGTGATCTAGATCGAGAGACTGAGGAATTTTATTGGATTCAATAGTTTGAGGGGCAATACCTTAGAGATTGATTCAAGTGGGCATCTGAGGCTTGAAGCGTTTTACCGGGTGTCTGGAGCGCTTTCTGGAGGGTGTCGTCCGGCTTCGGTTAGGGGCACAACTCAGGTCTGGGAAGCATGGTCCAGATGATGAGACCCTGATGATCTAGGAAAATGATGAATTTGAGTGTCGAATTGATGGTTTGGCGTCTTGCGCGCACAGATTGGCGGGACTAATGTTTCCGCGATTTTTCAACCTGCCAGCAATCTCGGAGCCAAGCTCATGGCCTTAATCGCCGACGCCCTTTCACGTGTTCAACCCTCTGCCACAATCGCTGTTACCACCAAGGCGCGGGAGCTTAGAGCTGCAGGCCGTGATGTTATCGGCCTGGGTGCTGGCGAACCGGATTTTGATACGCCGGATAACATCAAGCAGGCGGCGATTGATGCGATCAATCGCGGGGAAACCAAATACACTGCTGTAGATGGCATTCCTGAGTTGAAGCAGGCGATTGCCGCAAAGTTCAAGCGCGAAAATGGCATCGACTACGAACCTGCGCAGTGCTTTGTCGCGCCGGGTGGCAAACCGATTATCTACAATGCAATGGTTGCGACCATCAACCCAGGCGATGAGGTCATTATCCCCGCGCCATACTGGGTCAGCTATCCGGATATTGTTCTTCTGGCTGGCGGAACACCCGTTATTGTGGAGGCCAAAGCCGACACCAATTACAAAATCACAGGCGCGCAACTGGAAGCCGTGATTACGCCCAAAACGAAATGGGTCATTTTCAATTCCCCATCAAACCCGACAGGTGCCGCCTATTCGCGCAATGAGTTGAAAGAACTGACAGATGTTCTGGTCAAACACCCGCATGTGTGGATTCTGACCGACGATATGTATGAGCATCTGGTTTATGATGATTTCGAATTTGTTACGCCTGTGCAAATCGAGCCGTCTTTGAAAGATCGCACATTGACCATGAATGGCGTTTCGAAGGCCTATGCGATGACGGGTTGGCGTATTGGCTATGCTGCCGGTCCTGTGGAACTGATGGCTGCAATGCGCAAGATTCAATCTCAATCGACCTCCAATCCAACGTCTATTTCGCAATGGGCGGCCGTCGAAGCACTGAATGGTCCGCAGGATTTCATTGCCGAGCGGGCTGAAGTCTTCAAGGGCCGCAGAGACCTTGTTGTGTCCATGCTGAATCAGGCTTCTGGCCTGTCCTGCCCGACGCCGGAAGGCGCGTTTTATGTTTATCCTTCCTGTGCCGGTTGTATTGGCAAAACCAGTGAAGGTGGCGCACTGATTGAAACCGATGGAGATTTTGCAACGGCTCTTCTGGAGGAAGAGGGGGTTGCCGTGGTGCATGGAGAAGCGTTTGGTGGTTCGCCAGCGTTCCGAATTTCCTATGCAACTTCGACCGAGGCGTTGACCGAAGCCTGTCAGCGCATTCAGCGGTTTTGTGCCGGATTACGTTGACTCAGAATATTGCGCCACAGTTCCTTCGAACTGTATTGCTCATAACCAGACAGGAGTGCCCACTATTTAGTGGGCACTCCTGTCTGTGGCTGTGTTGAGTGCCGGGCTCGATGCCTTGTTGACTTTAGAGTTGCGAGTTGGCCATGCTCTATAGAAGGCACGTATTTGCCACAGTTCCAGGTCGGCATTGCTGTCATCTTATATGACTTGATAAGAACACGGACGCAGGTTCACGAATCGTCTATAAGAACCAAGCTTTTGCTGCAGCTAGGTGGTCCACACCATTCTGGTTGAAATTGGCTGGCTGCTCGTTCGCATCCACTAGTTGTGTTATATTTGCAGCACTCTCTAATTTTTTTACCTCGTGCCTCATTTTTTCGGTCACCTTGTATTTCAAGACATGTGATTCGACTGTAGGTATAAATTGTAATGATTGTTAATCTAGAATTTGATCGGGTTTCCATGGCGCATTTTCATAAATTTTTGCTGACTTCAACGTGTCTCATCGGGGGTGCTGCTTTTGCGACGGCATCATTTGCTGCAGATATGTATCTTGAGGGTACACCTGTCGAGCCGACGATCTTGCCGGCGGTTTCCGGGATCAATGGAAAGTTTGCCCTGAATGGTGGCGTTTTTGATGAAGATGGACTTGGGGCTGTAACTGGCGCGCTGTCTTTACCTGTCGGACATTCATTTGGCTTGCAGCTGGATGGTATGGCCGGTGTGGTTGATGGCGATTTTGTTGGTGGCGGCGGCGCCCATCTGTTCTGGCGTGACCCAAACACAGCGCTGCTGGGTGTTTATGGCTCCTACACACATTTCGACAGTGTTGATGGATATGTGGCACGCGTTGGTGTGGAAGGCGAGTATTACTGGGAAAACTGGACTGTTTCTGCGCTGGTCGGAGCGGAGTTTGTCGAAGATGATTTAGACGACGAAACCAACTTCTTCGTTTTCAGTGACTTGTCTTACTATGCAACTGACAATCTGGAATTGTCTGTTGGCCACCGATATAGCGGTGAACGTCATGCCGCGGCGCTGGGTGTCGAGTTTCAACTGGATCAAACACTCTTTTCCAGCGGCGTGTCTCTGTTTGCCGAAGGACGCTTGGGTGAAGATGATTATCAAGCTGCCTGGGGTGGAATTCGGTTCTATCTTGGTGAAGAGAAGAGCCTGATCCGGCGTCATCGTGAAGATGATCCGGACTTCCTGGGTTTGGAAGATTTGTTCACTATTGATGAAGCATGTGTCCCAGATTCAGAAGCATTGGGACCAGATGAATACTTCGACGGTTTCAATACCTGCACCAAGGAAGACATCGATTACAAGGTTTAATTGAATTCGTAGTGGACGGATGCTGAGTTCTCAGCAGACAAATTTTAGTGATTCCCTTGCGATGATTGAATGTCTGTGCTGATACCATTCAAATGGTTGTGTGTGTAGACATTCTGGTCAAGGGTTCGGGATGTTGCTTTTCCAGGTTTCAAATTTTCCGGAACTGGCTCTGGGAATTTCATCCATACGGGTTAGCTTCACATTGATATCATGATGCAGGAGCTTCTGCAGAAGTTTGGTGAAGCCGAGGATGTTAATTGGCTGATTGGGGTCTTCAGCTACGTAACGCATTTCAATATGTGTCAGCGTATGTTGAATGACTTGAAATTGTTTTGCCGAGAGAAATGGCGCGTAATCCTTACGCGTCATGTCTGGCCTGATGCGACTACCATCACTGAATATGAACAAGTTGCGTTCTCGGCCCAACACCCGTTCAATTCGTGGCAATGTTCTGCCGCAAGGACAGGGCTCATCTGAGAGTTCGACAAGGTCGCCATTTTTATATCTGATCATTGGCATGGCATAATTGTAGAAGGGTGTCATGAGAAGCGTGCTGCGCTTTCCAGCATTTGCATTCTGACTGTCGTCGGGCATGGTTTCCATCAATGTGACATCACTGAATTGATGATGCCAGGGACCCTGTCCGCAATTTGCTGAAATGGAACCGGTATCGACACCACCAAATCGGTCGATGATCCGGATACCGGCACCCTCAATAACGCTACGCGTATCCTCTTCGAGAATCTCGCCATGCACTATAATCGTGTGGAACGATATTTTGCGCCCAAGCCGCAATAATTCTTCTACAATTGCAGCGCCGTTTCGGGGGTAAGTTGATAGGATATCTGGCTGTTTCCGATGCACCCATTCTGCCTGTTTTTGCGGTGTGTATATGACAGACAGATTATGGGCTGTCGCATTTCGATTGATCAGATTCCAGTTTGCTCCCGACTCGCCGTCGGGGTATGGAAACTTACCGGTATCGTCAAGAATAAAACAAACGGAGTCGTCTGGATTGATGCCGTGCCAGTTGAAGATACGCTGGTTAATGGCGAAACCCATTAGTCCTACCAGTCCGCTTGTGCGGACACGAAGTGGCATTCCGGTTGAACCGGATGTCGCTCTCTCTGAATAGTCGCCTGCCTGAGACGGCGTGCTTCTGGCAAAAAGGGCATCACCTGCCGCTTGCGCCTCTGCTCGCGAGAAAGGTTCAATATCTGTCCAGGCTTCCCATCGGATCGTGTCTTTGGGCCCAAAGAGCGGGTCGAGTCTTTTTTCGTAAAATGGCACCTGTTCCTTGGCATGGCGAACAAGTCGTTCCTGCAAGCGTCTTTGATAGATTTGCATTTTTGCAGGTGGCAACGTCTCAGTGGTCTTCAAGACCTCGACAAATTTCCGTGCTTTTTGCCGGACCGCGTTGTCTGTCGTCATCGTATCTGCCAATGTTTCAGACTCCCTCGATTCCGTTTTGGACGTTTTCGCGCATCTGATCGCACGAGCAAAGTGAAAAGTATTGCCTTGATATATACCGGTAATATGCCGCCGTCACTGCCGGATAGTTAACTATCGCTTAAGTTGTAATTTTGTGACACTGATCTGAAATCAAAGCGGTTTTCAAATTCTTTCTTGCATTTGAGACGCTGTGGCGGGAAGGTTAATGAAACTCAACGAGTGGATGTATAAGTCATGAAAACCAAAAATCTGTTTCTTGGTTCCACTGCTTTGATAAGTGGCCTGCTGCTTTCTACGATGTCGTTTTCCGCGGATCTTTATGTTGTCGGCGAACCAACTTTGCCGACGGTTCTGCCTGCGGTGTCCGGTATAAACGGTAAGATTGCCGTTCAGGGCGGCGCTTTTGATGATGAAGGATTTGGTCTGTTGACCGGGGCTATTTCAGTTCCGCTCGGAACCCAATTTGGATTACAGGCTGATGGTCTGATCGGAGCTCGTGAAGGTGATTTCGTTGGTGGTGGTGGTGCTCATCTGTTTTGGCGAGACCCAAGCTATGGCCTGTTAGGTATCTATGGTTCCTATACACATCGGGAAGATTTCGACGGACATGTCGCGCGTTTGGGCGTTGAAGGCGAGTATTACTACAACAATTGGACAATTCGCACTGTGCTGGGTGCAGAATCCATTGATGCCGGGAGTGCATTTGTAGAGCCGGACGATGGTTTCTTCGCCTTCACAGATGTGTCCTATTACATCAATGAGAATCTAGAACTCTCTGTTGGGCACCGCTTTACAGCCGACCGTAACGCACTTGCACTGGGCGCTGAATATCAACTCGACCAATCCTTGTTCAACAATGGCGTATCCCTGTTTGCAGAAGGCCGTATTGGTGAAGATGACTATAGTGCGGTTTGGGCAGGTGTTCGCGTCTATCTGGGCGATGACAAAAGCCTCATGCGTCGTCATCGTGAAGATGATCCTGACCTTTGGGGTGATGAAGATTTATTCGATGTGGAAGCTTGCGATCGCGATGGTGAGAACTGCGGCTCTGAGGCTCTTACTTAACTTAAACTCTGATCGCTTTCGGTAGTTATCTTCGAGATAAAGTCTTCAAATTTGCCGCTGGCTGAGCGAGCGATTTCGTCGCACAGTTGGATTGTGATGTTCAATGACGGGTGCAGCGAGCGTCGAAAGGCCTCCTGCAATGCCGTATGATCGAGTTCAACGCCATCGGTGCTTCTCACCATATAAACGGTCAGATGGTCGATTTTATCCTGAACAACCTGCATTTGCAGGAATGAGTAGATTGTCCTCAATTCTCTCAGTTTCATATCAGGCCATTTTGACGTGCCATCCACGAATCTGAACAGATTGCGTTGACGTCCTGCGACGAATTTCAAGGTTCGTCCCTGGCGTCCGCAGGGACAAGGGTTTGCTGACACAGCACCGTAGTCTCCAAGGGCGTAGCGGATGAGTGGCATTGCAAAATTGTAGAATGAGGTTGTCACAAGACGCCCTGTCTCACCGTCAGGCACAGGCTTGCCTTGCTCGTCGACCACTTCCAGAAATGAAATTTCCTCGTGGATATGAAGCGTACCATGTTCCGGACAGCTTGCGGCCAGACGCCCGGATTCGCTCGCTCCAAACAGGTTTATAACGGCGCCACCTGTGGTCTCTGCAATCAGCTTCCTGGTGTCGTCTTCCAGAACTTCGCCGCTGAGCAGAACCACATCAAAGCGGGGCAGTGGAACGTTTGCTTCTTGCGCCGCCTCAATCAATCCACGAGCATTGTTGGGGAACGTGTTCAAATAGGCTGCTTCCTTTTGAACGAGCCATTTCAACTGCTGCATGGTGGTTGTCTTGAGCGTGTCGAGATGAAAAAATTCGCCCTGTGGCTGGCCACGAAACCATTCATGGCCTGCATACCCATTCGGATAAGAAGCTCTGTCGTGGTAGTCAGTTGTCAGTTGGGCCAGACTTTTGTTGCCATCCATCTGATACCATTGAAACAGGCGGTCCAGGACGGCCTGATTTGCAGTTTGCTGGAGTTTGCTGCGATAGTGAATCAGAGGTGTTCCGGTGGAGCCTGAGGTGTGTTTTGTCTGCGTTGCCCCTGCCTGTTCTGGAACAGAAATTGCCTTGAGTTCTTGTGACTCTTCCTGCGCTTGTGAACGCGTCAAAACAGGTATGTCCTGCCATCTGGTCAAATCAGGTTCCGGTCCGGCTGAAAACAAAGGTGCCAGGCGCTGCTTGTAGGCTGGCACTTCTTCGTAAGCATGGCGCAGGAACCGTCGCAGCCCGCGATCTTGAAGTGCTTTCAGTCGCTGTGCGGGAAAGTGCTGACTTTGGTCCAGCAGTTTAACAAATCGATCGTAGCCGTCGTCCATACTCATCCTAATTGTTACCGGAGTTGGACCCTTGAAGTTGTAAGATTACTGTTGTGTTGTCTCGCCTTTATGCAACTTGTTGCCAGATAGGGCACAGTTCGTCTTACGTAACATGGCTGATCCAGGTTTCAAATTTTCCGGAAGGTGCACGTGGCAGTTCTGACAATGGCGTCAGGTCGACTATTATGTCTGAATGAAGCGCTTTTTGGATCATCAATGTCAGGCCAGCAAGATCGACAGGCCGTGATGGGTCTTCGGCCACATATCGCATTTCCAGCCGCGTGGGTGTGTGCTGGATCATCTGAAACTGCTTGAGCGATACATAGCGTTCATATTCCGATCGCATGATGTTAGGCCATATGCGGCTGCCATCACTGAGGGTGAGCATGTTACGGGAGCGCCCCAGAATGCGCTCGATCCGCGGCAGTGTTCTGCCACAGGGGCAGGGCTCGCTTGAGCGATCGAGCAAATCTCCGTTTTTGTAGCGGATCAGGGGCATGGCGTAATTGTAGAAAGGTGTGACCACAAGCTCGCCGCGTCCAGAACTGATGTCTCTGCCGACGTCAGGCGCGATGGTTTCCATGAGACAGATTTCACCGTACTGATGGTGCCATGGACCATGCGAACACTGACCAGAAATTGGACCTGTTTCCGTGGTGCCAAAATGATTGATCAGCCGTATGCCCGCCTTTGTAATCAGCTCAATGGTTTCCACTTCCAAAACCTCCCCGAGGACCATGATGGTGTGAAAAGGAATGGATTGGCTCTGGCTTAAGAAGAGTTCTACAATTGACTGTGCGTTTTGGGGGTTGGTGTACAGCATATCCGGCTGTTTCCGACTGAGCCAATCAACCTGCTTCTCTATGGTGTAGCCAGCCGACAAATTGTAGGCGCGCGCGCGCGGATTGATTAAATTCCAGCTGTCACCGTCGCGACCGTCCGGGTAGGGGAACTTCTTCTTTTCATCCAGAATGAAGCCAATTGTGTCGTCAGCGTTGATGTTGTGCCAGTTGAACAGTCGCTGATTTATGGACGCACTCATTAAATTCATGAGTCCGCTGGAGCGGGTCCGCAATGGCATTCCAGTCGAGCCTGACGTTGTGTCCTCCCCAAATCCGCCTGTTTTTGAAGGGGTCGTTTTGGCAAAGAGCGCTTCGCCTGCGTTCTGCGCGTCCGACCTGGTAAATGTTGGAATCTCTTTCCATGCTTCCCACACTATATTGTCATTGGAATCAAAGAGCGGATCAAGGCGGGTGCCGTAGAATGGAACCTCAGCTCTGGCATGCCTTATAAGCTGTTCCAGAAGGCCGCGCTGATAGGATTGCATTCGAGCTGCCGTGTAGTTTTGTGTCTTCTGCAAAGCTTCGGTAAACCGCCGTGCATTTTCCAGAAGCTCACCATCCCAAGCCATTGGCTGCCCCTCCATTCAAACTGTCAAAAACATAGATCAAGAACTTAGTGATACGGCATTTATTTGTACATGCTCGTGGATATCTGGCTGAGTGGAGCAGTTGTCAATCAAGGTGCTTCAGCATTCTTCCTGTGAAACCAAGCGAAAATCGCGACAATTTGCCTAATCAGGTACCTTTTTGGTATGATCAACAAGGGTTTAGTGGGTGCTCTTTGGGCAACACCCGCTAATTTTCTCGACAAAAAAATCCAAATCGTTTCCCCTCGCAAGATTTCCTTGCTAGTTTCGCCCATTGCTTCGCCATGGGAGACAGACGTGTCAAATCGCAGCTTTTTTCTAACGACCACAGCGCTGATCAGCGTCTTGGGCCTATCCACTGCTTCATTCGCCGCAGACCTTTATATTGAAGGCGAACCAGCAATTCCGACCGTATTGCCAGCAGTATCAGGGGTGAACGGCAAGATTTCTGTCGAGGGCGGCGTGTTCGATGAAGAGGGTTTCGGTGCCCTGTCCGGCTCCATCTCCCTGCCGCTTGGCCATAGGTTCGGTGTTCAGATCGATGGTTCGGTTGGTACCCTTGATGAAGAGTTCTTTGGCAGTGCAGGTGGCCACCTGTTCTTGCGTGATCCTTCTTACGGTTTGCTCGGTGTGTATGGATCTTTCACCGCCATTGACGGTATCGACGGCGAAGTTTCTCGCATCGGTGTTGAAGCTGAGTATTACTGGAATCAAATCACCTTAAAGGGTGTTGCTGGGGCTGAGTTCGTAGATATAGATGCCCCCATCAGTTATGATGAAACCAATTTCTTCGCCTTTACCGATCTGTCCTATTACGCAATGGATGATCTGGAATTGTCTGTCGGGCATCGTTACACTGGCGAAAAACATGCGCTGGCCCTGGGTATTGAATATCAGTTGAATCAGCAGGTCTTCTCGAGCGGCGTGTCACTGTTTGCGGAAGGTCGTATCGGCGAGGATGAGTATCAGGGTGCATGGGCAGGCGTTCGGATGTATCTGGGAGATAACAAGTCCTTGATCCGCCGCCATCGTGAAGATGATCCGACAGATTGGGCGGAAGATAATCTGTTTGGAATTGTGAATAGTTCCGAGTGCTTTCCAACATTTTCGGAAGTTGGTGACGGGGAGTTCCTGAATTCCTGCACGGGAAAAGAATCAGGGTTTTCGGGGATCGACTGAGATAGCCAAGCTGATTAGTTGACCGAGACCTACTCACCGAATGGGGTATGGTGGGACCGAGGAATTGATCAAATTGCTTGTGATGGGATATTGCAAGGTAGCTTCACATGCCTTCCGGGTTTGTGAAGTTAATGCCATGACGGATCGTGGTGTAATCTGTGCTATTTTGGCGACTGTCGAGGTCTGATCCCATTGGATTTTTCGAGAATTCGGTGTTTTTCCTAAGAGAGATTTGCCGTGGGGGCAGATTGGATAGTATAATTTTTGCAATCAATCATTTTTGGATGTGTCCGGTGCTGAATCGTTCTTTGTTTCTCGCGACAACTGCACTGGCTGGCGGTTGCCTTTTATCTGCCACTGCGCTGGCCGCTGACCATTATGTGTACGGCGAGCCCACCCTTCCGACTGTTTTGCCAGCTGTATCGGGTCTGAATGGAAAAATTTCTCTTGAGGGCGGTGCTCTTGATGAAGAAGGTTTTGCTTCCCTCAAAGGATCTGTTTCGATGCCGATAGGGCAGCGTTTCGGACTTCAGTTGGATGGATCTGTTGGTGTTCTTGATGATGATTTCATTGGTGGCGTGGGCGGTCACTTGTTCTGGCGTGATCCGTCTTATGCACTGTTGGGGATCTACGGTTCATACACCGCAGTCGAGGCAGTTGATGGCTCGATCGGGCGTCTCGGCATTGAAGGTGAGTATTACTGGAATAAATTCACCCTCAAGGGAGTAATCGGGGCAGAATTCGTCGATATCGATCCGCCTGTGAACTATGATGAAACAAACCTGTTTGCCTTCTCTGATTTGTCCTACTACGCGACGGATAATCTGGAACTGTCTGTTGGTCATCGTTACACAGGCGAAAAACACGCTTTGGCGCTGGGTGTGGAATATCAGCTCAATCAGCAAATCTTTGCCAGCGGCGTTTCACTGTTTGCTGAAGGGCGGATTGGTGAGGACGACTATCAGGGTGCCTGGGCCGGTGTGCGGATGTATCTTGGCGATGATAAAACTCTGATCCGCCGCCATCGTGAAGATGATCCGACCGATTGGGAAGAAGATAATCTGTTCGGCGTTATCAACGGCGCAGGCAGTTGCGTTCCGAATGCTGATCTCCTTGATTCTGAGGGCTTTAACACCTGTATAAATAGCGGCGAGAGCGACGGCGAATAGAGTCCGTTGCAGACATTGGTGGGGTCGGTGAGGTCGGTGATCCTACAGCTTGCGTAGAATCAAAGAAGTCGTATTTCCAAGTCACAGAGACGCGGTTTTTCGCTGTATTGTCCGCCAAGTTGAGTGGCCAGCTGGTCATAGTCGGACCTGCATGTCACTGGATTTCCTCGATTTACTGGTTCAGGTTACCAGAGAAATCCACGCTTCATATTTACCAGATGCTGCCCGTGTAATTTCCGGAACCTCCACGACTGCAATCTGCACCGTGGGGTGCAGTCGATTGCGCAGGAATGATTGCAGTCCTCCGATATCTATACCCACCTGAGAGTTCTGATCCCTAACAAATCGGATTTCGATATTCGTTGCAGTCTTCTGTATCGCTTGGATTTGTTTTGAAGGAAGAAACCCAGAGTATTCATGCTTGCTCACAGAAGGCCATGATCGACTGCCTTCACTGTAAGTAAAGACATGTCGTTCCCGTCCCAAGACTTTCATGATCGAAGGCAGGGTGCGGCCACATGGACATGGGGCCTGTGTAATTTCTACTTGATCCTGGTTTTCGTAGCGGATCAGCGGCATGGCATAATTGTAGAAGGGTGTCAGGACCAGCCGTCCGCGCCCTTCGGCGACCAAACATTGTCCGCTGAAATCAAGAACCTCCATAAGGTTCGCTTCGTAGAACTGATGATGGCGGTTTTCAGTCGGGCATTGTCCTGCAATTGCACCGAGTTCT
Source organism: Alphaproteobacteria bacterium (assembly GCA_024743215.1). Lineage (GTDB taxonomy): Bacteria > Pseudomonadota > Alphaproteobacteria > Rhizobiales. The sequence continues at coordinate 152,867 of JANSWZ010000011.1, read as the reverse complement.
GACGCTCCATAACGATCCACGAGCTTGAGACCGTGTGTGCCGGCAAGATAGTACTTCGCCTCTTCGTTGAACACTTCACCCTGCCCAATGAATGTATGAATGGTTGGAATTTCCTTGCGTTGAGCAGCCAATTCGTAGAGAGCCACAGCAATAGATGGATAAGTGATAAGAATGTCAGGTTTCGTGGTCAGTAACCATTCCAATTGATTTGCAATTGGCTCGGTTACTGACAGTTGGCAGGCCGGTGCCTCAGGGTTGGCAACATTCCATTTCTTACCGATTTGTCCTTCTGGGTATTTGTATTTGCCTTCCCCTTCTACGATGAGTGCCATTTTCCCGGACAGATCAATCTCGTGCCACTCAAATGTGCGTTGTGAGGCTGCAGCATTAATCAAACTGGCTGTGGTGGAGACACGGCATTGCAGCGGAGCGCCGGTAGATCCGGAGGTGTTGTTCTCGCTATAACCTCCCACATGTTCCGGTAGAAAATTTGCAAACAGGGCTTCACCTGCGTCTTGTGCATCCGCGCGCGTAAATGTTGGTATTTCGCCCCAGGCTTCCCAGCGCATTGAATCATCGTGAGCAAAAACCGGGTCGAGACGGCGCGCATAGAAGGGAACTTCCTTTCGGGCATGGCGCAGAAGCGGTTCCAGCAGTTTTCGCTGATAGGCCTGCATTTTCTCCGGTGGATAATACTGGGTGCGGCCCAGCACTTTGGCCATGTTTCGGGTGACTTCAAGCGATATCGGATTCAATTTGACCAGTCCCCGGGCTAGGTGAGCTGGCATGGAACACGCCGACCTCACCAACAGTTTATTTGATATTCATCTGCATTGTGCCGATTGTTACGGCACCAAAAGCAGAAAGGGAATGCTATGCTTATCAAACGCCCAAAGGGTTGGGAAATTCCGGAAAACAAAGCTTCCAGCGAGGCAACCTTTCTGAATCGCCGCAATCTTATCAAGGCCGCTGGGTTTGCTGGTATTGGCGTTGCTGCCGGGTTGGCATTGCCGAGTGGCGAGATGGAAGCTGCCGAACCTGATCCAACTGCTGATCTTTATCCGGCAGGCATGAACCCTGACTTCGCGGATGCCGGGCGAGTGATCACTGATGAAGAGGTGAACTCGCAGTATAACAATTTTTACGAGTTCGGATCTCACAAGCGGATTTTCAAGGAAGCCCAGAAGCTTCAGACACGGCCCTGGACTGTGACATTCGATGGGATGGTCGAGAAGGAAATGACCGTTGATTTCGATACTCTGGTGCGTGCCATGCCGCTGGAGGATCGCGTCTACCGCCATCGCTGTGTTGAAGCATGGTCCATGGTTGTTCCCTGGTCCGGTTTTGCGCTGAAGGAATTGGTGAATTTTGCCAAGCCATTGTCATCCGCGAAATATATCCGCTTTGAAACGTTCCAAGACGCAAAGGTCGCGTCTGGCCAACGTCAGATCTGGTACCCGTGGCCCTATGTTGAGGGGCTGACCATGGCTGAAGCGACCAATGATCTGTCCTTTGTTGCCACCGGGGCCTACGGCAAACCGATTGCCAAACAATTTGGAGCTCCGCTGCGTCTGCATACGCCTTGGAAGTACGGCTTCAAATCAATCAAATCGATTGTGCGTGTGAGTTTCACAGACGAACGACCAGTTTCGTTCTGGGAAGAGATTCTGCCTGCGGAATATGGCTTCTATGCAAATGTGAACCCTGAGGTGCCACATAAGCGCTGGAGTCAGGCAACAGAAGAGGTTCTGGGATCTGGAGATCGCGTGCCGACACAATTGTTCAACGGTTACGCAGAGCAGGTGGCTCACCTCTACAAGGATGTGCCGGAAGATCAGCTTTACTACTAGCGTCTCCGAAACATCCAATTTTCGAATTGAAACCAGTCCTCAGAAAGCCTGTGCGCGTTTTGCACCAGCATTCTGTGGGCTACGGCGCATTGGGCTTTGACCCCGGCCTCGATTTGATCTTCGGCACAAGCGGTTGCACATTCAAGTGCGTCCTACGCTGATTTTAGACAAAATAAAACCGGGCATTGCCAAGGGCAACGACCCGGTTTTTTAAAAGTCTGTTTCTGGGGAGGAGTAGAAACAGAAGTTTTGGGAAGTTACTTGAGGAAGTTATCGAGGGAGGAGAACGATAACTTCGTAACTTACAATTAGAATTTAGGCCGAATTCACGGATTCACAAGCGCTGCATTTGCGTGGCTGCCATGCAAATACTGCATAGCTAAGTCCATTAGAAGCGCCACCGCTGGGATTGGTCAATCAGGAAGTCTCTGAAGGCCTGAACCCGTGCTGATGAGCGCAATTCTGCTGGATAGGCAAAGTACGTATCAAGAGAAGGGACATCTTCGTCAGGGAACACATCGATCAATTTGTTGCTTTCATCGAGCAGATAATCGGGAATCATTGCTATCCCCGCACCGTTTTCCGCAGCTTCCTTGATGGCCACGACACTGTTGACTGTGAGTGTTGGTACCCGTGGACTGTTAGACGGCCGTCCAGCTGTTCGCAGCCAGTTTATGTCACGCAGAAAATGCGGGACTGGTTCACCGAAGATAATGGTCTGGTGGTTGTCCAGATCCGCAAGATCTTTAGGATGTCCGTTTTCCTTCAGATATTTGGCAGAGGCATAGACGTGGAAATGCACGGTGAATAATTTGCGCTGGATCAGATCGGGCTCTGTCGGCCGGTGCAGCCGGATCGCCACATCTGCTTCACGCATGGTGAGGTTCAGATCATTGTCTTCCAGACGAATCTGTAACTCGATTTCAGGATAGAGCTCAACAAAACGGCGGATTCGGGCGGCCAGCCAGGTAGAACCAAGGCCGACTGTTGTTGTGACTCTCAAAGTCCCGTTCGGCTTTTCCTTACTATCCTTCAGGCGGGTTTGAACGGCCTCAAGCTTCATGAGAACATCATGGGCCGTGCGGAACAGCAATTCGCCTTGTTCGGTCAGCACCAGGCCACGCGCATGGCGGTGGAAAAGCGAAATGCCAAGATCCTGCTCAAGCGCACTGATCTGCCGACTGGCGGCGGACTGGCTGAGATGCAGCGTTTCACCGGCATGGGTAAACGAACCTGCCTGAGCAACCGCATGAAATATTCTGAGTTTATCCCAATCCATGGGCTGCTTTCGCTAAATGTTGTTTTGTGCGCCTCTTATTCGGCTGCTTCCTTTGCAAGTGCAAGCTCTGCAAGGTATTTTTCCGCTTCCAATGCAGCCATACAACCCATTCCAGCGGCCGTAACAGCCTGACGGTAGATGTCATCTGTTACGTCACCGGCCGCATAAACACCGGGTATATCTGTTTTGGTGCTGTCCGGCTCGGTCCAGACGTACCCATTGTCTTTCATCTTAAGCTGGGTCTTCACCAGTTCGGTGGCTGGAGCGTGTCCGATAGCAACAAAGATACCATCGACCGGGAAATCTGTCACATCGCCGGTTTGCATATGCTTCAGCTTCACACCTTCAGCTGAAGGGGGGAAACCCTCTTTACCGACGATCTCGTCCACATAGGAATCCCAGATGACGTCGATGTTGGGTGTGGCAAACAAGCGCTTTTGCAAGATCTGTTCTGCACGGAAATTGTCACGCCGATGCACAATTGTGACTTTCTTCGCGATATTGGCCAGATACAGCGCTTCCTCAACCGCTGTATTGCCGCCGCCAACGACCAGGACATGTTTGTCGCGATAGAAAAATCCGTCACATGTCGCACAGGCGGAAACACCAAAGCCCATGAACTTTTCTTCAGACGGCAGACCAAGCCATTTGGCCTGTGCACCGGTTGCCAGAATCAGGGCGTCGCAGGTGTAAAGCGTGCCGCTGTCGCTGGTCAGTTCAATCGGCAGCTTTGCCAGATCAACCGCTGTTATGTGATCTGAAATGATGCTTGTGCCGACATGCTCGGCCTGTGCTTTCATCTGCTCCATCAGCCAAGGCCCCTGAATGGCTTCTGCAAAGCCTGGGTAGTTTTCAACCTCGGTTGTGATGGTCAATTGGCCGCCAGGCTGAATGCCTGAAATCATAACAGGTTCCAGCATGGCGCGTGCTGCATAGATTGCAGCGGAATAACCGGCTGGGCCGGAGCCGATGATGATGAGCTTTGCGTGCTGGGTCGACATGTCAGTTTCCATTCATTTCGCGCGTGGCGCTGGCGTTGCGAGCATTCAGTTTTTGGCGAATCTCTTCTGCGATAATTGCCGATGAGTCTATTGGTTTCTGCGGCTTCAGTTCAAGCGCCTGACTTGCGGTTTTGTCCAAAGGCAGTGCCAGTTTGTGTGCATAAACCGCTTTCAGAAACGCTGTGAGCTTTGGTGACAGCTTTTTTGGTGCAAACAGATAAAGCGGTACGCCCGTGGCCAGTGCTTCGCTGATCATATTGTGACTATCGCCCGTAACCACAAGGGCATCTGCAGATGCAAGAAAGTCCAGATAGGGATTCGGCATCTCTGACGAACTGGTCCAGACAATTCCGGGTTTGGATTCTATGAGTTGTCCCAGAGCTTCCAGCCAGATTCCGGGCGTTCTGCGGGAGCCGGTTATCAGCAGGCTGCCTGCTTGAGCTGCAAGCGGCTCCAGAGCCTTTACCAGATTTGAAACGTCTTGCGATGAGTAAGCGGTTTTCCGGGCGGGACCACCCAGCACAATCGACAGGCGGGGTTGGGGCAAATCTGCAATCTGCGGAAGCGGGTTTGCTCGCTTTTCCGCAAGCATTGTCTGAGTTATACGGTGCGGTCCTGTGTCTGAGACCAGAACATTGGGCCCGCGCAACTGGTCGTGTCCCGGCACCCAAATGAGATCCGCCGCCTTGAGTCCCGTCAATGGGTCTTTCAGGAATACAGTCAGGCAGTCTGGTGCGCGTTGCTTCAGGCTCCGCAAATAGGCAACTGCGCGTCTGCCGGATGCAATGGCAATATCCGGAAAGGGCGGCCGTAGTGGATCATCAGGCGTATCAAGTTTCGCAAATGGATTGACCGGGCCGTAGGGCATGAACCAAACCCAAGGTGCTTTGGGTTTCACCACACGCTCTTCGATTGTCACGTTCTGTTGCTTGCGTCTCAGAATATCTGCCAGCCGTCCGGCAACTCCCAAACAGGGTTGCAGGTCACCAGCCTTGCCGTCGGTAAGCACCCAGATGTGCATAATGTACCTTTTCGCTGTTCGGCAGGACTGAATTGCCGTCTACCCCTTGTCGAATCTTTCATTTCAGGGCAGTGGAAAGAGAGAATATATCTCAGATTGGTGCCTGGCCAGAGCTGCCAGTAGGCCTGTTTGTAGCTACGAAATGGTAGGCATGAAAGACCGGCTGGACGAAATTGATTGGAAAATTCTCGGCGAGTTGCAAAGCGATGGTCGCATGACCAACGTTGAACTGGCAAAGCGAGTTGGCATTTCAGCGCCGCCCTGCCTGCGCCGTGTGCGGGCGCTCGAAGAGAATGGCATCATCGAAGGTTACAGGACGCTGCTCAACGAACGGGGCCTGGGCTATCAGTTGACTGCGTTTGCTTTCGTGGGCCTGTCTTCACAAGGTGAAGCGGAACTGCAGGCTTTCCAAAGGGCCGTTGGCAAATGGGATATCGTGCGTGAATGCTATATGCTCTCGGGCGATGTTGATTTTATTCTGAAATGCGTTGCGATCGATCTGGAAGCTTTTCAGTCCTTTATTGTCAATGATCTGACAGCCGCGCCTCATGTTGAAAGTGTGCGCACGTCGCTGACGATCGGCAGAGTAAAAAATGACCCTGCGGTGCCTTTGGTCCAATCATAACGGAGCGTTGCCCGGCTGTTAGTCAGCGAAAGTGAATGTCACAGATACAGGTCGGTGGTCGGACCCAAGTTCAGGCCCGACAATTGCGCTTTGGGCAACGGCACCATCGGGGAGCAATATCTGGTCGATGGGAACCAGAAGCGGGACTTTGAACGGTGTGTTATATCCGTAAAGTGTAACGCGAAACCCCGGCACAATGGTCGAACCAGTGATGTCTTCAACCGTTTTTACTGCATGACTCCAAGGCACTGCATTGAAGTCGCCACCCAAAATGATGGGCCGTTCTTCAGATAATGCTGCCAAATCATTTCTGAGATCATCGATATTGTGCCATTGGCGGAACGGCCAAGGCCAATTCAAATGTACAGACAGGGTGCGGACTGTCGTACCATTCAGGGACAAATCCATCCATGGTACTTCGGCATTTGGGAGACATCCCTGGGCCGTTGGTTCCATTTTTGATAACACTACAGTTTCCATAACAGGGCTAACCCGGCATCTTTGCTGAAACCTGTAGCCTTCCAGCAATTCAACGACCTTACCATTGATAGGTGAAACTTCCTGGAGGAGGACAATGTCCGGATTTTGCCGCTTAATGTATTCTGTGACCTGGTCGATCTGGTCATTTGCAAAAAGCAGATTGAAGGTCAGAATTTTCAAAGCGCCTGACTCCACACCATTTTCTGGCTTTGCGATTGCAAAAGCGAAGGGTTTTGCCGGACCAAGAAGCAGAATCGTGCAGAAGAGCGCCACGACAGCGGTCACAACTGGTCCTTTGAGCTTTAGCAGGGCTGCGAGGATGGCAATTCCGGCAAACGCCAAGCAATAGTAATGAAAAAAATGCGAAAAGCTGTCCATTGGACGAAACCAACGGCCCGTTATTGCAAGGCCGGTGAAGGTGATCGGAACCAATAGGGCGCAATAGGCAAGTATCCGTAAGACCACTGACCGGCTCCCTTGCACAAATGGATCAGTTGTGAACCTGAATTTGGTCGCCTGGCTGGATGCGGCCGCCGGAGATTATTCTGCACAACACACCAAAATCACGGTGCCCATAGGTCGTAGACAGATGAGACAACATATCTATGTCGCGTTCGCCGGTTGATGTATTGGCGCTGGTGGCAGCGCAGCGCTCGATGCGTTCTGTGACCGCAAAGCGCACCGAACCAATGTTGATTTCTTTCCCTATCCAGGAAAACTCTTCCCAGGCAGGCAAACCGTCGCACCATAGATTGCCACGCCAACGGCGTCTCGACAGTTGAATATTGCTGCTTGCGGATACAGCGTCATGAGAAGCGCTGTTGTGCAATGACAGGGTTTGCGTATCTCTGTCGGCCAAGGTGCCACCTGGAACATGTGCCAGCGTGTAGGGTGCCGGTTGGGCAGCTCCGCCATAGTTCTCAATCAGAGAACCGAAGCGGGACAGATCCTCTGGCTTTGACAAATTGAAGCTATGATCTGCGCCATCATGGTCGGTCACCCTGATGATGCCGTTTGCATCATCATAATGCGTGACGATGGTTGCCAGTTTTGGGGTGAGGGCGACAACTACAAAATTGTTGCGTTTCACCCAAACCGGATCAGCCGGATCGTATTTTGAAGCTTTATGAGCAAGCGCAAACTTTCTGTCACCGGCCATGGGTCGGCCAGCTTCCAAATCAACGAAGGGCAGGCTTTCAGGTGCCAGACCCTTTACAGGGTAACGAAATATATCGGTCAACTGCACGATCACTTACCCTTACGCAAACGGGTTTGATTCTAAATGAAGGAAACGTCCAGGATTTCATAGCCGCGTGCACCGCCGGGTGCGGACACTTCTATGGAATCACCCACAGACTTACCAATCAAAGCGCGAGATATGGGCGATGAGATAGATATCTTGCCTGCCTTGACGTCAGATTCGGCATCACCAACAACCTGATAAGTGATCTCTTCATCCGTATCTTCATCAACCAGTTTCACGGTCGCACCAAATTTGACCGTGTCTCCGGACAGTTTGGATATGTCGATGATTTCGGCGCGAGCAAGCTGGTCTTCCAGCTCAGCGATGCGGCCTTCATTGTGACTCTGCGCTTCCTTGGCGGCATGGTATTCGGCGTTTTCCGAAAGATCGCCATGTGCGCGGGCCTCTGAAATGGCTGCGATAATGCGCGGACGCCCTTCCTGAGTGCGTTGTCTAAATTCTTCCTGCAGGGCTGCATTGCCGCCAGCAGTCATAGGGATCTTGTCCATTGATGTCCCCTCTCCAAATAATGGGTCACTGGCATTGCATGAGGCATGCTCCGGTGAAGCCCAGACAAAAAGAAAAGCGGACCGCCCATTCCGGTAAGAATAGGTGGCCCAGCTCAGATACTTACGTCAGCTAAAGTACGACTGAAGTGCGCGAACTTCAAGCGTCCCGCTCGCAAAGGCCTCGATTCCGTCTGTTGCGGCAATCGCGCCTGCCAGCGTGGTGTAATAGGGCACCTTGTTAATCAGAGCTGCCTGACGCAGAGAACGGCTGTCTGAAAGGGCCTGTGCGCCTTCGGTTGTGTTGAATACCAAGGCAATTTCATTGTTCTTGATGGCATCCACGATATGTGGGCGCCCTTCCAGAACTTTGTTGACCTTGGTGCATGTGATGCCTTGTTCTGTCAGGTAACGGGCGGTTCCACTTGTTGCGACAACGGAAAAGCCGAGACGCTGAAGCTTGGAAATTGTGTCCAAAATGCGTGCTTTGTCCTTGTCTCGAACAGAGACGAACACCTTGCCACCCACCGGTACTTTGGTGCCACTGCCCATTTGGCTCTTGGCAAAGGCAATGGGAAAGCTGCTGTCCAGCCCCATGACTTCCCCTGTCGACCGCATTTCCGGTCCAAGAACCGTGTCGACGCCAGGAAAGCGTGCAAACGGGAAGACGGCTTCCTTGACCGCTATGTGATCGTAGACAGGTTTTGTCAGGTCCATGTCCGCCAAACGTTCACCGGCCATTACACGTGAGGCCAATTTTGCGACCGGTATGCCAATGGTTTTGGCTACAAACGGCACCGTGCGACTGGCTCTTGGATTAACCTCAAGGACATAAATGTCATTGTCTTTGATAGCGTATTGCATGTTCATCAGACCAACGACACCAATGGCCAAGGCCATTGCTTTTGTCTGTTGCTCCAATTGCTCCAGAATATCGGGACCCAGAGAAAATGGCGGCAAGGAACAGGCACTGTCGCCTGAGTGAATGCCAGCTTCCTCAATGTGCTCCATAATTCCGCAGACAAACACGTCTTTGCCATCGCAAATAGCGTCTACATCTACTTCAATGGCATCAGACAGATAGCTGTCAATCAAGACCGGCGACGACCCGGAGACAACAACAGCTTCCGTAATGTAGCGCTCAAGATGTGCAGTATCGCGGACGATTTCCATGGCTCTGCCGCCCAAAACATACGATGGGCGAATCACAACCGGATAACCGATTCGTTCTGCAATATCTCGGGCTTCTTCTCCCGAGCGGGCAATGCCGTTTTCAGGCTGTTTCTGTTTTACCTGATCCAGCAGTGCTTTGAAGCGATCACGATCTTCGGCCAGATCAATTGCATCGGGCGGTGTGCCGAGAATGGGAACGCCTGCATCTTCCAGTGCCTGGGCCAGATTCAGCGGTGTTTGCCCACCCAACTGCACGATAACACCATGCAAGCTGCCTTTTGAGGTTTCCTTGTGGACAATCTCCAGAACGTCTTCGGCAGTCAGTGATTCAAAATACAATCGGTCTGACGTGTCATAATCGGTGGAGACTGTTTCCGGGTTACAATTGACCATGATGGTTTCATAACCGGCATCATGCAGCGCGAACGCTGCATGGCAGCAGCAATAATCGAATTCTATGCCCTGACCAATCCTGTTCGGTCCGCCGCCCAGAATGATGATCTTTTTTGCATCTGTCGGCTCTGCTTCATCCACAGGTTCAGCTCCAAAAGGAACTTCATAGGTGGAGTACATGTAAGGGGTCGGCGAGGCGAATTCGGCAGCACAGGTATCGATTTTCTTGAACACCGGGCGCACATTCAGGCTGTGACGCAGTTCCTGAACTTCCTTCGGCGTAACACCGGCCAATTCTGCCAGACGATTGTCCGAAAAACCGCATGCTTTCAAGCTGCGCAGGGCACCAGGGGTTTGCGGCAGTCCGTGCGCGCGTACGCGCTCTTCCAGATTGATCAGATCGCGCATCTGCCCCAGAAACCATGGTTCTATCTGGCAGGCAGCGAAAATCTCGTCGTCGCTGAGGCCGTGGCGCATGGCTTGTGCGGCTGTTAGCAACCGGTCCGGTGTCGGTGAACCAAGAGCTGCGCGAATGGCGTTCTTGTCGTCTCCCAGGCCGAGGCCCGGAATCTCTACTTCGTTGAGGCCCGTTAGGCCTGTTTCAAGGCCACGCAACGCCTTTTGCAAGGATTCCTGGAAGGTTCGGCCTATCGCCATGACTTCGCCAACAGATTTCATGGCGGTGCCCAGCAGCGGTTGTGCGCCGGCAAATTTTTCAAATGTAAACCGCGGTATTTTGGTAACCACATAATCGATAGTCGGCTCGAAAGCGGCTGGTGTCGCGCCGCCGGTAATATCGTTTTCCAACTCGTCCAACGTGTAGCCGACAGCCAGTTTTGCCGCGACCTTGGCAATCGGGAACCCTGTGGCTTTTGACGCAAGGGCTGAGGAGCGCGACACACGTGGGTTCATCTCGATGACCACAAGGCGCCCGTCCGCTGGATTGACCGCGAACTGAACGTTTGAGCCGCCGGTTTCAACACCGATTTCACGCAGCACCGCAAGGGATGCATTGCGCATGATCTGGTATTCTTTGTCGCTCAAGGTCAGGGCAGGGGCGACCGTGATACTGTCGCCGGTATGTACACCCATCGGATCCACATTCTCAATGGAGCAGATGATGATGCAATTGTCGTCCTTGTCGCGGACAACTTCCATTTCATACTCTTTCCAACCCACAATGGATTCCTCGATGAGGATTTCCGTGGTTGGGGATGCATCCAGACCGCTTTCTACGATAGTCAGAAATTCTTCGCGGTTATAGGCGATGCCGCCACCGGTGCCGCCCATCGTGAAGCTGGGTCTGATAATGGTTGGCAATCCAATGACTTCCAACGCTTCCATCGCTTCGCTCATGGAGTGGGCGAGGCGGGAGTGTGGGCTTTCCAGACCGATCTTATCCATGGCTTTGCGGAAAAGGTCGCGATCCTCCGCCTTGTCGATGGCTTCAGGAGTTGCACCGATCATTTCCACGCCAAATTTCTCAAGCACGCCCATTTTGCGCAAAGACAATGAACAGTTCAGTGCAGTCTGTCCGCCCATGGTGGGCAGCAATGCATCGGGACGCTCTTTCTCTATGATTTTTGCGACGATTTCCGGCGTGATGGGCTCGATATATGTTGCATCGGCCAGATCCGGATCGGTCATGATCGTTGCGGGATTGGAATTTACCAGGATGATCCGGTAGCCTTCCTCCCTCAATGCCTTGCAGGCTTGGGTTCCCGAGTAATCAAATTCGCAAGCTTGCCCAATGATGATAGGGCCTGCACCAATGATGAGGATGGAGTTGATATCTGTGCGTTTTGGCATGGTTGATCTTCTAGCAAGTCTGTGGTTGCGGATGGCCGGACGCGACCTATGCCGGATGTATAGGGATGTTTGACGCTGCTATAAGCGATTAGAACCCTGTGTGGAAGGGCGAGACCCAAGAATTATTGGTTGTTCCTGCGTCCACTCTGGGCCAATCTCGCGTTTCAGTTCGAATGAGCCATAGATCAAGGAATTACCATGCGCTGGAAAGGCCGTCGCAAAAGTTCAAATGTTGATGACCGACGTGGATCGGGAGGAGGCGGTTTTCGCTTACCCACACGCCGTGCATCTTCTCGGCGCGTGCGCTTGCCTTCTGGCGGAGGTGGACGGTCAGGCAAGGGAATTTTGACACTGGTTGTTGTGGCTGGTGTTGCGTGGTTTGTGTTTGGCATCAATCCGATGCAGCTGCTTGGCGGCCTGTCCGGTGGTTCGGGCGGCGGGATCCCGTTTGAACAATCGCGGCCTACCCAACAATCTACAGGTACCGAACGGAATGATGAGATGAAAGCGTTCATCTCGACAGTTCTGGCTGAGACCGAAGACACATGGAACGCCATCTTTACTGCCAGCGGTCGCGATTATGAAGAGCCGCGTCTTCAACTTTTCACAGGGCAGGTGCGGTCTGCCTGCGGTTTTGCATCTTCTGCTTCCGGTCCATTTTATTGTCCCGGTGACAAACAGATTTATATCGATTTGTCTTTCTATGATGAGTTGCGCAAGCGTTTTGACGCGCCGGGTGATTTTGCGCAGGCCTATGTTCTGGCCCACGAGGTTGGGCATCATGTGCAGAACCTGCTTGGTGTTTTGCCTCAGTTCAACAAGGCACGCCAAACCATGAGCAAGGCAGAAGCGAACGCCATGTCGGTGCGTGTGGAATTGCAGGCTGACTGTTTTGCTGGCGTTTGGGGCTATAATGCTGAGAAACGCGGATTGCTGGAGCGGGGCGACCTGGAAGAGGCACTGAATGCTGCAACGCAGATTGGTGATGATGCGATACAGAAGCGCACACAGGGATATGTTGTGCCAGAGAGTTTTAATCATGGCACGTCGGAGCAACGTCGGCGTTGGTTTCGCCGAGGTTTTGATACAGGCGATACGTCGCAATGCAATACCTTTGAGGACACACGGATCTAGGGGCACAGCGCCTGCCCTTCATAGGCGTTTGTGAATCCATTACCGGTAAAGATATGAATGAATTTGATGTGGTCTTAGATGACCGGTTTTTACTGGGTCGAGGTGCGCACCGCAGCACCTACACTCACCCGGATGATGGCACAAAGCTGATCAAAGTTGTTCATGACAAGGGCCATGAACGAGCCAAAAACCGGAAACGGTTCTGGTCGATGGGTCGGCGTCTGGATATGGACGGCAATGAGCGCGAGTTGCGCTCCATCGAATTGCTCAAGAATGCTGACAGTTATGATTCCCGGTTTTTCCCGGCGTTTTTTGGGCCTGTAGAGACCAATCTTGGCCCCGGTCTTGTGTTTGAAAGGTTTGGTTCCGGGCCAAATGAAATTATTCACGAGTTAAAGAGTTCCGCTGAACAGCAAGTGGCATTTCAAGTGCTGCCAAAGGAGCAAATCCTCGCGCAATTTGATGAGTTGCTACGGTTTTTTCAGACCGTGGGCATTCCCAGTGTTGCACTTGGTTTTGAGAATCTGGGAATCCTGGAGCGACCGGATCAGAGCCCACAACTTGTCTGCTACGATTTGAAGTATCTGGAAGATCGCCGCCTTGTACCTGCTGCGGACTGGCTTTCTTTTGTCTACAAGCGTCGGGTCGAACGACTTTTGCGGCGCAGAAGGATTAAATTTGCGGCCATGCTGGAGAGCGTTTCATAGCTGGCACAGCGCGTGCTGATGGCTGTCGTTTGACTTTTCACATTATACAAAAACAACCTCGACCGTTGCTTGTGATGTGCTATTTGTGACGCTATCGCCACATCGACATCCGCCAGAACGGAGCATTTCTATGCGAATTCTTCTGCCCGTCATCGCTGCCCTGATAGCGACACATGTTCACGCTCAGGAACTTCCCGTCTTTGATGCACATATTCACTACAGCCATGATGCTGTGGAATTGGTGCCGCCGGAAGAAATTGCAAAATTGCTGCGCGCGGCCGGTGTTAAGAAAGCACTGGTTTCCAGTTCGGACGACAATGGCACTCAACGGCTTCTGGAAGCTGCGCCGGACATTGTTGTTCCCGCTCTGCGCCCTTATCGGCGACGTGGCGAGATATCCACCTGGATGAATGATCCTACAGTCATTGACTACGTCGAAGGCTTGCTGGCGAAGCATGAATATGTAGCGCTGGGCGAATTCCATATCTATGGCGAGCAGGTGAAAACGCCGGTGATGCAGCGCATGATCGCTTTGGCCAAAGAGTATGATTTGCTGTTGCATGCCCATTCTGATGCAGAGGCGATTGATCTGATATTTGAATCCTTCCCGGAAGCTCGTGTTTTGTGGGCCCATTCGGGCTTTGATCGACCGGATGAAGTGCGCGATGTGCTGAGGCGGCACAAGAATCTTTGGAGCGACCTTGCCTTTCGCTCTGACCAGTCCAGCAATGGAATTGTTCCACCGGAATGGCGTGCAGCCTTTGAGGAGTTTCCTGATCGGTTTATGGTTGGAACAGATACATTTGCACCCGAGCGCTGGTATTATGTTGGCGAACACGCTGCCTTTTCACGCAAATGGTTGTCCACTCTGCCGGAAGAACTGGCCGAGAATATTGCCTATCGCAATGCGGAGAAGATGCTTGGCTTGGACTAGCAGGTTTGGTGCCTTGAATCTTTGTGGCATTACTCTGGCGGCTGTCTTTGTCGCACAGGCCGCCTTGGCCTGCACACACGATGCTGGCTGGCAGGAAATGACAGCAGAATCCCATAATAGCGGTGAAGCTTCTATTCGACTCCCGGTTGACAATGTTCCACTTAATCAGCCGTTTGAGATCGAAGTTTCTGTATGCCCCGCAGATGGCGCGCCGATTGAGCGCTTTACGCTTGATGCCATTATGCCAGCGCATCAGCATGGGATGAATTATCAGCCGGTCATTTTGAAATCGGGCGATGGAGCTTTTTTGGCGGACGGGCTTGTGTTCCACATGCCAGGAATTTGGCGGATTTCAGTGTCCGCGCTGGTCGGTGGCGAAACGCATGGCTATTTCCTTGATTTGAAAATCAGATGAGAGGGTTGCTGACATTTCTGGTTTTTTGCTGGGCCGTCATGTTTGGCGCCAGCTATGCTTCCGCAACTGGCCTGCTGCTATCTGAAGATGAGATTGGTCTGGTTCTGTCGCATGGTCCCTGGCCTATGGAATCTGCATCCGATCCCAGCAATGTCATGTCGGGTAACCGGGACGCTATCGAATTGGGTCGAAAGTTGTTTTTCAGTCCGGTCCTTTCCAGTGACAGGCAGACGAGTTGCGCCAGTTGCCATGTTCCAGACCTCAACTCGACAGATGGGTTGCCGCGAGGCAAAGGTACACGGTCGCTGGATCGCAATACATCGGCTCTTTACAATCTGCGCCATAATCGCTGGTTTGGCTGGGCGGGACAGAATGACAATCTTTGGGCACAGAGCCTTGCGCCAATCAGTCACCCAGATGAAATGCAGCTTTCGGATCAGGGACTGAAGCGCTCACTGGCAGTTTCCGAATTTAGGGGCGACTATGAGGCGCTGTTTGGCACACTTGGAGATGATGATCCTCAACAGGTTCTGGTGAATGTCGGCAAGCTTCTTGCCGCTCATCTGGAAACGCTGGAGACAGGTCGCACAGCATTTGATGAGTTCAGGGATGCCCTGGAGCGTGGTGATTTGGAGACTGCAGCCGTCTATCCCGCTGCAGCTCAACGCGGGCTTTCGCTTTTTGTGGGAAGAGGCGGTTGCAATTTTTGTCACTCAGGGCCGTTGTTCTCGAATGGCGAATTCCATGATGCTGGGGTGCCTTATTTCATTGAACCTGGCCGGGTGGATAGCGGTCGTCATGGCGGCATAAAAGCCTTACGCGCCAGTCCTTATACCCTGGATGGTGTGTTTTCTGACGATCCTGGCAAGACCGGGGCCTGGGCCGTGCAGAATGTGATCACACAGCACAGCAATTTTGGCACATTCCGGGTTCCCGGCCTGCGCAGCGTCGCGGAGACAGCACCTTACATGCACAATGGCAGTTTAAGCTCTCTGGACGCAGTGGTGGAGCATTATTCAAATATCGATATGGAACGCCTGCATGCTGATGGTGAAGCACTTTTGAAACCTCTTAATTTGAATGATCAGCAGATCAATGATCTGGTGCAGTTTTTGAAGACATTGTCGGCTCCGCTGCCGGAATTATAGAAACCGTTGTTAGCCTGCGACATGTCCAAACCTCTGCTGACAGTCCATCTGGGCCGGTTGTGGGATAATTATAAAACCTCTGAAATCATCATAAATGTGATGTGACAGTATTGCGTCTTGATAGGCGGCCTTTACAAGTGTGGTTCCAACCCTATTTGAGCCATCATGACACGTCGTAAATTTCTCAAATATCTTTCATTGTCGGGCATTGCTGCTGCTGTCGGCGGGGGGACCTGGTTTGCCTCTGTAAAGCCAGCAAATTCTTATTATTCCGGGCCACCTTCATCCAATTTTGATGGACGTTTTTTCTTCAATCCGAAGGGGCAGGAGCCGCTTGGATTCAGGGATCTTTTGAAATGGCAGTTTGGTGAGCAGAAAGCGAAATGGCCGGATGCTTATCCAAGTCCATTTGAAGGGGCTGTGCCGGAAAAGAGGCGTGAGGATTTGACCATCACCATGATCGGTCACGCGACACTTCTGATTCAGGTTGCAGGTCTGAACTTTCTGACTGATCCGGTGTTTTCGGAGCGCGCCAGCCCGTTGTCTTTTGCCGGGCCCAAACGTGTGGTGAAACCGGGCGTATCACTGGAGAACTTGCCTCCGATTGATTGCGTATTGTTGTCGCATAATCACTATGACCATCTGGATATGTCGTCTTTGACCGCTTTGGTGGATGCGCATGATCCGCTGATTGTAACGCCTCACGGCAATGATACGATCGTTCGCAAGGATATTGCCGATGCCCGGATCAAGACGGGGAATTGGGGGGATATTGCCACCGTCAATGATCAGGTAAAGGTTCATTTTGAACCGATACATCACTGGTCTGCCCGGGGTGCGCGTGACAGACGTATGGCGTTGTGGTCCGGTTTTGTTGTGGAAGCGCCTGATTCCAAGGTTTATGTGGTTGGTGATACCGGCTTTCACGGTGGGATCAATTATCGGGCTGCCGCTGAAAAGCATGGTCGGTTTGATGCTGCAATTTTACCAATTGGCGCCTATGATCCGCGCTGGTTCATGGAAGCGCAGCACCAGAACCCCGAAGAAGCTGTTGAAGGGCACATTCTGTGCAACGCGCAAGTGTCGATTGCCCACCATTGGGGGACGTTTCAGCTTACCAACGAACCGATTGAGGAGCCGATCGAACGGCTTGCGGCGGCTCGTGCTGAGCGAGGCTTGTCGGAGAACTCATTCATTGCCCTGCGGCCTGGAGAGGCCTATCGGCACAGTCCGATTTAGGCAGACTTCATCAGTTCGACAAAGCGCTGAAACAGATAGTGGCTGTCTTGGGGGCCGGGTGACGCTTCGGGATGGTGTTGCACGGAGAAGATCGGCTTGCCATTCACCTGAAGTCCGCAATTGGAGCCATCAAACAGAGACGTATGTGTGGGTTCCACGCCATCGGGCAGGGTTGCTTCGTCGACCGCGAAGCCATGATTCATGCTGGTGATTTCCACCTTGTCGGTGGTGTGGTCCATGACAGGGTGATTGGCGCCGTGATGTCCCTGATGCATTTTTTTGGTTTTTGCGCCCAGTGCCAGAGCCAGTATTTGATGACCAAGGCAAATGCCGAACATGGGCAATCCGCTGTCAATGAGTGTGCGAATGGTTGGTACGGCATAGGAACCGGTTGCTGCCGGATCTCCAGGGCCATTGGACAGAAAAATACCGTCCGGTTTGTGACCGAGAATAGTTTCTGCAGTGGCAGTACCTGGAACAATGGTCACTTTGCATCCAAGACCGGCCAGAAGCCGCAGAATGTTGCGTTTGACGCCATAGTCGATTGCCACAATGTGCAAATCCGGATTGACCTGCTGACCGTAGCCTTCTCCCCAAACCCATGGTGTTTCGTCCCACTGCACGGTTTGCAGGGTGGATACGTCCTTGGCCAGGTCAACGCCTTCCATAGAGGGCAGGTCTGCAGCTCTGCTTGTCAGGGCGTCCGTATCAAATTTTCCAGTGGGGCTGTGAACGATGAGTGCGTTGATCATACCGCCTTCGCGGATTTTTGATGTAAGTGCCCGCGTATCGATGCCGCAAATGCCGACAATGCCACGTGCTTTCAGCCACTGGTCGAAATGCTGTCCGGCGCGGTAATTTGCAGGAGCCGTAATATCCGCCTTCAAGACACAGCCACGTGCGCCATGGTCCGATGCAAGGTTGAGACTTTCCAAGTCTTCGTCATTGCTGCCAACATTACCGATATGGGGAAATGTAAAGGTGATGATCTGGCCAGCATAGGACGGGTCCGTCAGAATTTCCTGATATCCAGTGATCGCGGTGTTGAAACAAAGTTCACCTGCTGCTTCACCAATCGTGCCGCAACCCATGCCATAGAGAATGGTTCCGTCTGCAAGGACCAGAGCGGCTGTGGGAACAGGTTCCTGCCAATCTTGTAAGGTGGTGTTGGGCGCGGTCTGGCTGGTGGCTTGCATGAAACACTCCAAAGGCTTTCAGAAACGGGTTTTGACGCGGCAAATCGTCTTAGGTCTGGTCATTTTGTCTGTCAGAGGGCTCAGGCGGGCTCACACAGCGCATTTCCTAGGCTCACGTCAGGGGTCGGATCGCATGTCTTTGCAGGAAATTCAAGCCTGCTATGCACACTTTGCACGAACAAAGCCTTGTCAAACGGTCGCAAAATCTACACATAAGCGTCAAGAAGATGGTCAGAATTGCTTCAAATTCTGTCGAAAAATGGTATAGAGGCGATACCGGCATGATTTTAATAGAGAATCAAATTGCTGGGAAAAAAGCGCCTTCGTGATATTGAGTGCAAAAAAGGGTCGTAGATCTACATGCGCGAACAAATTGCTGAAGCTTTGAATGAAGCTGTGAAGGCGCAGGATAAGAAGCAGGTATGTACCTTGCGGCTTATCAATGCTGCCATTAAAGACCGTGACATCGCGTTGCGTGGTACCGGCAAGGACAAGGTCAGTGATGACGAAGTTCTGGGACTGCTTGTGAAAATGATCAAGCAGCGGGAAGATTCCTCCCGTCAGTATGAAAATGCTGGTCGTCTCGATTTGGCCGAGCGGGAACGCAAGGAAATGGAAATAATTCGTTCCTTTCTTCCCACCCAATTGCCCGCTGAAGAAGTGCGCAAAGCCGTTAAGGATGTTGTCGCCGATATTGGTGCCAACAGCCTGCGTGACATGGGTAAATGTATCAATACCTTGAAAAAGCGTTATCCGGGCCAGATGGATTTCTGCCAAGCCAGCGGTGTGGTGAAAGAGCTTTTGCAGTAACGAAGCCCTGTCCACGCGGACTTTGAGTGTTTTCCACAGCTAGAGCATTTTTCAGGACTTCCGGTTATGCTACCTGATGTCTTCCCTCTGACTTGCTGTTGAGCCCGAACACCGCCCATGCGTTTTGATGACAGATTTCTGGATGACATACGCGCCCGCCTGAACATTTCAGATGTGGTGGGACGACGCGTGACCTGGGACCGCAAGAAGTCTCAGCCCTCCAAGGGCGATTATTGGGCCTGCTGCCCATTTCATAATGAAAAATCACCAAGCTTCCACGCAGATGATCGCCGTGCTCGCTATCACTGTTTCGGGTGTGGTCAATCGGGAGATATCTTTCGGTTTCTGACGGAGACTGAAGGGGTTTCTTTTCCGGAAGCCGTTGAACGTTTGGCTGGTGATGCGGGGCTGTCGCTGCCTGAGCGTGACCCGGAAGCAGAGAAACGGGCACAACGGCGCGGCTCGCTGTATGAAGTGATGGATCTGGCCAATGGATTTTTCCAGCAGGCGCTGCAAGGTGCCGATGGTGCCGGGGCGCGGCGTTATCTCAGGGATCGGGGGCTTTCGCAGGCTATCCAGCAGGAATTCGGCATCGGTTATGCACCGGACAGCCGCAATGCGCTCAAGCAGTTTCTGGCCAGTAAAGATGTGTCGCAGGATGACATGGTAGAGGCCGGGCTGCTGATTGCCGGGCCTGATATTTCTGTTTCCTATGACCGTTTTCGCAACAGGGTTATGTTTCCGATTGCGGATGCAAGAGGGCGCTGCATAGCTTTTGGTGGGCGCGCGCTTTCAGCGGATGTTCCTGCCAAATATCTGAACTCACCGGAAACGCCGCTCTTTTCCAAAAGCTATCTTTTGTACAATCACCACCGTGCCCGTGAGCCAGTGCACCATGGCGCGCCGCTGTTGGTTGTTGAAGGCTATATGGATGTCATTGCCTGTGCCGCGCACGGACTTGAGGGTGCTGTCGCGCCCATGGGGACTGCACTGACTGAGGAACAGATGCAGTTGCTGTGGCGGATGAATGACAGCCCGGTCTTGTGTTTTGACGGGGATGGGGCAGGGTTTAAAGCTGCGGGTCGTTCGGCCGATTTGGCCATGATGCATCTCAAACCGGGTAAAACCGTTCGGTTTGTGTTGCTGCCGGACGGGCAGGATCCTGATGATCTGCTGCGCAGTGCCGGACGTGATGCAATGGACAGTCTTATCCGAAGCGCCAAACCACTCAGCGACATGGTCTGGTCGCGCGAAACTGAAAATGGCGTGTTCGATACGCCAGAGCGCAGGGCCGAACTGGAAGACCGCATACGCAGTCTGACGCGGATCATGACCAATGATACGATCCGGCGCCATTATGAGCAGGAATTTCGCGAACGGCTTCAGGCCTTCTTCGGTCAATCGTCCGGGAAGGGCTCTTCCAAACGCTCAGGTGGTTTTGCCGGTAAAGCCAAGGCAGGTGGGCGCAAAGCAGCTTTTTCTGTAAGCCGAAGCCTGTCACAAAGTCCGTTGGTTTCAAGTTTTGCCGCTGGCAACCGAAGTTCCATCATTTCACCGCGCAATGCAGTGTTGTTGATGACAATGATCAATCACCCGGTCCTTCTGGACCGTCATGATGATGCATTTTCAACTCTGCAATTTGATCAGGGCGAATTGAACAAGCTGCATCAGGTTCTGGTCGGTATTCTGGCAGAAGACCCTGAACAGAATGCAGCAGCAATCAAGGATGCGTTGGTGCGGCGCGGCTATGAAACGCTTTTGCGCCGGTTGGAACAAACTCTGGCATCTGTCGGGCTGTGGCAAGCCCGGGAACAGGCCGACCCCATAGATGCGGAGGAGGGCTGGCGGCAAGCGTTGGCGCTTCACGACAAGGGCGCGGTCTTACGTGATGAGTTGCGCGCAGCGGAACTGGCGCTGAATGAAGAGGCCACTGAAGCCAATTTCGCAAGGCTGGTCGAAATCCAGCATGATCTGGAAAGCAATGAGCACATTCATGCGCTCATTGAAGGGTTCGGCGCGTTGTCGGGCCAATAGTGAGAATTAGCAGGCCCCGATGCTACGCGGCCTGTTCCTTTGTGATCTTCGTTGCCTCAGTATCGGTTGATCTTTTCCAACCACCAAACAGCAGATAATAGCCGCTTGGCACAAAGAAGAGCGTCAAGATGGAGGAAACGGCCAGGCCACCTATCATGATCGTTGCCATTGGTTCAAATAATGCACCACCGGCGATTGCCATGGGCATCAGACCAAACACGGTGGTTAAGGATGTCAGCATGATGGGTGTCAGACGCTTTTTGGCAGCTTCAATGATTGCTGTACGCAGTTCGTGGGTTTGGCGCTCAATATCGATCTGATCAATCAGCACAATTGCATTATTGATGATGATGCCTGCCAGAGAAATCATGCCCAAAATCGCAAAGAATGACAGTGGTTGACTCGTTAACAGCAATGCGATTGGTGCACCAATGATGACCAAAGGAATGGTCATAAAGGTCAAAGCCGCTCGCCGGGCCGAATTGAATTGGAACATGAGTGCAAACAACATGACCATCAGGGCGACTGGTGCGCCTGCACCGAGTTTTTCATTCACGTTGGCGCTATCGGCGGTTTCACCTGCAATCTGCATCTCATAGCCAGCATTCAAATTCATTGTATCAAGCATGGGTTGAGCATGAGCCAGTAATTCACCAGCGCTTAAAGTGCTGCTCTTGGCGGAAATTGTGATCAGCCTCTGCTGATTTTCCCGGCGAAACTGGGAGTATTCCAAAATGGGTGAGAATGTCGCCACCCGGTCCAGTGAGATGAGCTGGCCATTTGCCGTGATTGAGAGATCGCCCAGATCCTCAAGACTATCGCGGAAGACGGGCGAGGCGCGCACGACAATTGGAATTGAGTCGCTGCCTTCCCGAAAGTCTGACACTTTTGAGCCTGAAAAATAGGCCTCCATAATATCGGAAATATCTTTGGAGGTAACACCCAGTTCGCGTGCCTTGTCTTGCGCGACGTTGATAATGATCTTGAGGGTTTTATTGCCCCAGTTATTCTCGTTTTGAACCAAACCAGGGGCGGAGGCAAAAGCTGTTTCAACCTCGTCAGCGAGTGACAGCAACTCATCTGCATCCGGTCCGGTAATCTTGATTTGCACAATGCCGGACTCAGAGCCGCCCATGGCAAGCCGCTTGATTTTGAAACGAGCAGATGGATGGTTTCTCAAAAGGTAATCCTGCGCGCGCTGGGAAGCGCTGACAGCCCCATCAAAATCAAATGTATTGACAAGCAGGAACGCACTCGCAGGATTGGTATCTGCCGGATTGAGTGCGAGATAGAAACGCGGACCACCATCCCCCACATAAATGATTGTGTTTGAGACCTCCGGGTTGACAGTTTCGTCTGACAACCATTTTTCAACAGCAAGAGCCTCATTTTCCGTTGCGGAAATGGATGTACCTTTTGGCATGTCCAGATAGATCAGAAACTGATTGCGTGCGCCAAGTGGAAACATTTCGCTTTTGACTGATCCGAACAATGTCGCTGCCCCGACGACCAACAAGTAAGATCCCAGTACAATAATGAGCGACAGGCCCAATGTATGTTCCAGAACAGCGCCATATGCATGTACCAGACGGCCGGGTTTCGGCTCAGCGGAGACTGTGTTGCGCTTGGAGAACCAGACAAGCAAGGCAGGCAGAATGTAGAGCGCGGAAATCCAAGATCCAACGAGCATCGTTCCTACGACGGCACCAAGGGAAAACGCGTATTCGCCCTCTGTGCCTTCCAGAATAAGGAGTGGCAGAAACGCAGAAACAGTTGTGACAGAAGCGACGGCTAACGGTATGGAAAATTGCTTGCCGGCAGCCATTGCGGCTTCT
The DNA here is from genome assembly GCA_024743215.1 of Alphaproteobacteria bacterium. Classification (GTDB taxonomy): domain Bacteria; phylum Pseudomonadota; class Alphaproteobacteria; order Rhizobiales. The sequence continues at coordinate 130,035 of JANSWZ010000011.1, read as the reverse complement.
TTGGAATCCAGTCCTTTGCTTATTCTGCCTTGAATATCTTCAACAATGACAAGACCATTATCAACCAGAAGGCCTAGTGAGATGATGATGGCGGCAATGGAGACCTGCTGCAGCTCGATACCCAGATATTGCATGCCAATCATGGAAAACATGACGGCAAAAGGCACAATGCTGGCAATCACCAAAGCAGAGCGGAAACCCAGGAAAACAAGCATGACCAGAAGCACGACAGCGAAGGTCTGGGCCACGTTGACCAGCGCATTGTTGATGGCGCTGGTGACTTTTTCTTCCTGATAGGTTGCAAAATTATAGGAGATTCCGATGGGCTGAGTTGCTTCATGGGCCGTGACGGCATCTTTCAGGACGACCCCGATTTTCTGAATATCCTCACCGTCGGTCATCTCGACGGCAACAGTGACGGCAGGTTGACCATTAAAATAGACAGGCTTTGCCTTCGGATCTACATAGCCACGGCGAACGGTGAGGAGTTCCTTCAGCCGCACAAAGCCGCTCAAGCCGCTGACTTTTGTCAGTACATCTTCCACGGCCTCAACACTCTCCAGATCGCCATTGGCTTCCAGAATGAGCGTGGTTCCTCCTGCATCTATTTCGCCAGCCGGCAGAATGACATTCTGCGCCTGCAAATCATTCAGGACTTGTGTAATCTGAACGCCAACAGCTGCCAGTTTACGGGAGTCAATTTCCAGCCAGATACGTTCTTCCTGTTCGCCGTAGAGCGTGACGCGGCCGATACCATCCAGCGTGTAAATCTTGTCGCGCAGTCGGTCTGCTGCATCATAGATTTCGGCATAGGAATAGCCTTCACCTGTGACGGCTACCGAGGCTATGGACACATCACCATAGTCAGTGTTGATGAAGGGGCCTCTGGTTCCCTCAGGTAAGTCATCGTTCAGGTTCTGCATCTTGTTGCGTATGTCTTGAAACACAGTATCCACATCAGCTGTGGAAATGGATTCAGAAACCTCGAGATTGATCACTGCGCTGCCAGTGGTGATCAGGGTTTTGATATCATCAATTTCAGCAATTTCGCGCGCCTTGCGTTCAATTGGCGTCACGATGAGGTCTTCCATGCGCTCTGGAGCCATACCCGGGAACTGGGCCGAAACCACCGCAGTACGAATGGTGATCGCAGGATCTTCCCGTTTGGAAAGACCGGAATAGACAATGAGACCCTGCAGAATGAGGGCGATCATGACTAAAATGGTCAAACGTGAATGTTTGAGGCCGAAGCCGGTCAGGAAATTCATGGCTGATCTCCTACTGGCTGTCAGTCAACAGAACGACTTTTTGTCCATCGCGCAGGAAAGAAGTTCCGGCTGAAGCGACCCGATCGCCAACGGCAAGGCCATCAACGATGATCAACTGGTTTTCGCGCACGCCGCCGATTGTGATGTCTCGCTTCATAACTGTACTGGTGGCATCGTCAAAAACGAATACGGTCGTACCGGTCGGATTGTCTGGACCGGCATCGGGATCCAGTTGGCCATCGAGTGGCAGAACAGTGAGCGGCAGCAGGAAGCCATTTCCTGTCGGCACGGCAAATTCAATTGAGACTTCAATTGCCATGCCCGCCTTCAGTTCCGGACGGGTTTCAGACAGACTGATGACCAGCGGGAAAGAAGAAACGGTATCTGCCCGCGAACCCAATTCGCTAACGATGCCGGGCAGAACAATATCAGGATTATCGGCCAACCGAACTGACACAGCTTTTCCGACCACAAGCTGCTGCGAAACAGTGTAACTGACGGAGAACGAGGCTTCGAAACTATCCGTCTTGTAAATAGTTGCTACTGGAGCACCCAGAGAGATATTTGCAAAAGATTCCACTTCGACCGAATTGATGACGCCGTCATATGGGGCCATCAGATCGGTTTTAGACAGGTTTTCTTCGGCGCTTTCTGCCTGTTTCTGTGTCTGAGCGAATTGGGCGGCTGTTGCCTGCATGCTAGCCCGCGCATCATCCACTTGGGCCTTTGTGGTCACGCCTCGTTCCAACAGCGTATTGAGGCGTTCAAAAGTTGATGCGGCATTTTCCGCATTGATGCGGGCCTGCTCTGCGGTGGCCTTTGCAGCATCCAATTGAAGGGTCAGGGCAGTGCGGTCCAATTGGGCCAGAACGTCACCCTCGTTGAACGTTTGTCCAACACTCAAATCAACCGGCCCTAGTTTGCCAGCTGTTTCAAACGACAAGGTGGTGACTTCAACTGGCTGCAAAACGCTAGGGAAGCGCCGCGATGTGGTTTGTTGTTGGTCTTCCACCAAGACTGTTTTCAGGCCGCGTATGGATTCCTGTCCTGCGTTGGAAGCATTTTCGTCTTCACCACAGGCGGTCAGCAGTAGCGCTGAACAAAGGATTATCGACAGTCGTGAAATCATGGAATGGACCGTTTTTATAGTTGGATTAGCCGATTTGCTTATCACGCACGGTTGCCGTGTACAAATCAAATGCGATCGAACACCATGGTGCCAACCCCTATCAATCCTGAATTGTCACCAAGTGCGGCTTTCAGGATTGGGATGTTTTGAAATGGCGGCATTGCGGCGTTTTTGACGCGTTGTGAAATTCCGACAGATAGAAGATCAAATCCGTTTGAAAGCCCACCGCCAATAATAAGGCAATCGGGGCTGTAGAGATGCATCAAATTGACCAGCCCGATGCCTAACCATTGGGCTGTTTCGTCAACAAGACGTCTTGCTTCCGTATTGTTATTGTTAGCGGCTGTAAATACGGCGCGCGCATTGGAAAGGCCTATTGTCTTGGCTCTTTTGTCAAGCGCCGACCCGGACGCCAGTGCTTCCCAGCATCCTTTATTTCCACAGGCACAAAGTGGTCCATCCGGCGCTATGGTCATATGGCCAAAGTGGGCTGCCATGCCCTTGCGGCCGTGAAGCAGGTTTCCATCCACTACGGCGCCGCCTCCAATGCCGGTGCTGGCTGTTATGTAAACCAGATTTTCTGAGGATTGACCGGCACCAAACTTCCATTCTCCATAGGTTGCTGCAATTGCATCATTTTCCAGCCAAACCGGCCATGGAACTTGTTGCGCCAGAAGCGCGCGAATTGGGAAATCAGTGAAGCCGCCAATCGTTGGTGTGGACAGGGCAAGCCCAGCCTTTGTATCCAGTGGACCTGGAGCGCACAGGCCAAGTCCGCAAATCTGTCGCGGCTCGACCGTTTGGGCTACGTCCTTTGCCAAGGCTTCAATCTGCTGCAAGACGGTTTCCGGACCGCTGGATGCAAGGGTTGCGGTTTCAGCCCGCTTTACAATGTTGCCGTCTGCGGTGATCAGCGCTGCACGCAGCCGCGTGCCACCCAGATCAACGCTGATTGCAAGCGGCGCTTCTGTCATTTGGGGCCTTGTAACGCTGCCAGCCAAGACATGCGCGCTCGCAGATCATCGGCACCAAATGCCAATGATCCAAGCACAACGGTCTCGGCACCAGCGGCAACCAGATCAGGGACCGTGTGCTCACGAATGCCGCCATCTGCTGCCAGAACGCATCGTTGGCTGCTTTCGCGGTCTGCGATCAAGGACTGTGCTTCTCCCAGCCTGGCCGGCGCTGCGGCATCGAGCCCCTGACCTTTGACGCCGATGGCTGTTCCAAGCAAAGTCAAAAACTGGATCCTTTCCAAGTACGGCTCAAAAGTGCCTACGGGTGTTTCAACGCGTGCCACAAGCCCAGCGGGGATATGTAGTTGCTCCAAAAGCGCAAAGGCATCTTCGGCGACCGCTTTGTTTTCAACATGAAAGCTGATCAGATCGGCACCGGCTTCGGCAAATTGCTCGATCTGAGACAGCAATACACTGTCTGCAACCATCAAGTGGATATGAAGCGGCAGTTCGGTCTGATCGCGTAGTGCCGCTACCATGTCCGGGAAGATCAGCAAGGCTGGCGCAAAATGGCCATCTGCCACATCGAGATGGAGGATGTCCGCATGGGGAGATATCCGCTCCAAATCCGCAGACAGGTTCATCAGATTGGCCGACCAAATGGAAAATTCGGCTATGCAATGATCTGTTGGAAGTCGTTCAATCCAGTCTTTTGGCGGCTTTGGCATTAGGAATGGTCTTTCAAAAATTGAGCAAGCGCACCGCTAAAATCAGAGGCATACGCCGCTTCATCCACGGTTTTTGGCGTAATATCGACGCGTATTGCGCCTGGAATGGTGGCTGCCAATTCATCGGCTAGCGGGACCGGGTGAACATAGTCCTGATCATTCGCGATGATCAGAGTTGGCACCTTTATATTGGCGATTTCAGCAACAGTGACATCAGGACCACCATTTGCAATTCGGCGCAACAGTTCCGCAGTGACGGCTTGGGGTGCCCGGTCAAACATATTCAGCAGCGATGTCAGATTTCCCGGCGCGCTTTGCTGCAAAATGGATGCTGAAGGCGATGTAAGAAAGAGTTTTTTGGCCTCGGCGATATCATGTGTGGCCAGCAAGTTGCCGACGTCGACAAGTGGCTTCAGGTTTTCAGGTGCAGGGTCCGTGAACCAGGCCGGGCGCGCAAGGATGAGTGCCGAAACCAAATCTGGCCTTTTGATTGCCACGCGCAACGAAATTGCCGCACCCATGGAAATGCCGCCGACAACGCATGGTGCCTGAATGTGCTGGTCGATAAATGCGATCAGGTCATCTGCAAATGTGGTGATCGAGAATTGATCGACGGGGCCGGCTTCTGAAGCGCCATGCCCACGACAATGCATCAGATAATGACAGTGCGTGCCGTTGAGTGGCACGACATTGACGGTTTGAAGCGGGTCGGCACCCAGACCGTGCTGGAGAACCACCGGTACTCCTTCCTGGTTGGCCCGAAAAGCGGCAATCTTCTGGCCGCCGCGCAAAAGGGGCAACGGGGCATAATTATCCATCAACGCAACTGCTTCAGTTTTTTGCGCAGAAATTTTGCAACTCTGGGAGCATCTTCTGCTGGCAGTCCATGCGTGACCAATGGCCCCTCAAAACCGCAATCTGACAATGCCTGCAGATAATGGGCGTAGTCCAGAACGCCTTTGCCTGCGGTGGTGAAGCTGCCATCAGCCATGCGGTCTTTGGCGTGGGCCATGACGAGATGTTCCGCCACGCTTTCGACGGCCTGTGAAACGAGATGCTTTTGCTCTGCAAGGCTGATCTGCTCGAAGAGGTTTGCTGCATCCAGAACAATTTTCAATCTGTCGCTTTTGAGTTGTTGGATCAGACGGGTTGCCTTCGCGCATGAATTCACAACATTGTCCAATTCCGGTTCAATACCGAGATGAACATCGTGGGTTTCGGCAATTTTGATTGCGCTTTCCATTGCCAATAACAGATCACTCCAAGCCCGCATGCTGTCATTGTCAGGGTGCCCTTGCCATTGGTCATCGGGATTGCGAGTGCCTGTACAAAGCGTCAACAGTTCGGTTCCCATTGCCTTTGCATTGGCTGCAATGACTTCCAATTTGCGGAGCCCTTCTTTCCGAACGCTTACATCCGGGTGAATCATGTTAAACGTCGCAGAGACGGCAACAATAGGGATGTTCGTCTCTTCGCTTGCAGCCCGGATTGCATTGGCCGTTGCGTCATTGATCTCATCCGGCATGGACGCTAATCCAGAACAACTCATATTGTATTGAGTGCAGACGAAGCCTGCCTTCTGTACGGCATTGACGGCCTGCAGTGGACTGTCCGATGGAAAGGTTTTGGCAAATATACCAAGCTGCATCAAAGTGTCCCCTTTACACTGGAAAGTAGCACCGGCTTTCCGGTGCGAACTGAATCCCTGATGGCCAGCATGGCTCGCACGCTTGCAAGACCGTCTTCGATATCAGCCCCGGTCATTGGTTTTTTGTTTAAAATGGTCTCTGCAAAGCCTTCGACCTGGCGGCGGTAGAAGTGCCCGTCAGCGCCCAGGACGCGAGTGGCAGCGCCATCCCGCTCTCTGAAAATGTCGACTTCTGAGCTTTTGTAATACCAGGGATTGAATGTCTTGCCGATGACCGACCCGTTTTCGCCGTAAATCTGGAAGCCCTCATGCCAGTCCATACGCACAGCGACAGTCAGATCAAGGTGACCCAAAGTGCCGTTTGCGAATTCAACATCTATGAACCAGCAATACATGCCCTTTTTGTCTGAAATGCGTGCGTTGACCGAGATTATTTCGCCGCCAAAATAGCGTGCAGTATCAACAAGATGACTGCCATGTGCCAACATATAGTAGCGTTCCAGATCAGCCTTGGGATTGTGATCCGGCTTACGAGCCTGATCGGATGCGATGATGAGTGGCTGAACGGCATCTGTCATGGGGTAGCGATGGGTGCTGTCGCAATACCAGGCTTTCAGGGCAACCATGCTGCCCATCTCGTCGGTTATGAATTCGTGAGCCGCCTGCAGCCCCGCATCATAACGTTTCATATGCCCAATCTGGAAGATTTTGCCGCTGTCACGCACTGCGGCTGACAGACGCTCTGTCTCTTCCAGACCCGTGGCGACCGGTTTTTCGCACAGAACATGCTTGCCTGCCTGTAGCGCCAGGATTGAGGCGTCCACATGAAATGCATCGGATGTGGCTATGATGACGGCATCCAATGCCGGGTCCGCCAGCATGGCGTCATAACTGGCATAGATCTGGTCGGGATTGTGTATCCATGCCATGCGTTCGCGCAGGTCGTCGGCGACATCGCAAATGGCATAAAGGCGCGCGTTGTTTGCCTTGGTGCAGCTTTCAAAATGGGCGGACTGAGCTATCTGGCCACAGCCTAGAACGCCTATATTCAGTTGCGTCTCGCTCACATTCTCTCCCATTTCAGCAGCACCAATTATCTCATCAGTGTTGCCGTGGCGGTAAGGTTTTGCAAGCAGTTTGTAGTCTGCTACCAGACGCCGATCATAATTCCGGAAGATCCTTCGCCGGCTCTGATTTTCAGCACGGCTTCATCGGTCTGAGTGACCCGGTTTTTGCGGTCGGTCAAACGGTCCAGCAACAAATCCTGCATGTCGGCACGAATGTCCTGATGGTCGGCTGAGGTTCCCAAATCATCAAATTCATCTGGATCGTTTTCAAGATCGAATAATTGCGGCTGGAACCCTTTGAAATAGACGTATTTCCAACGCTCAGTGCGGATCATATAGGCGCGGGCTTTGCTGGCTGGGATGTCGAGAGCTTCGCGGACATTGTAGAATGCGTAGTCAATTTCACTGAAAGCGGCTTCGCGCCAGTCATCAGGTGCCTTGCCGTAGAGCAGAGGCGAGAGAGAGCGCCCTTCGAGCCTGTGATAGGGTGGCTTCATGTCCATTGTTTCGATGAATGTCGGCAGCAGGTCGATGGCTTCTACCAGTCGGGTCTCAACCTGTCCGCGGGTGCTATCTGCCGCTTCGCTTGGATCGTAGATTATAAGCGGAACACGAACACTGGCTTCGTGGAACAGTTCCTTTTCCCCCATCCAGTGATCGCCAAGATAATCACCGTGGTCTGATGTGAACACGATCATGGTGTCATCCATGCGTCCGGTTTCTTCCAGATGTGCGAAGAGGCGGCCCAAATGGTCATCAATCTGCTTCACAAGGCCCATATACCCTGTAATGACCCGCTCGCGGGCTTCACGATCCGAAAAGGTTTTTGAAACTGTCTCTTCATAGAAGGCTTGAATGACCGGGTGGCTGGTGTCGCGTTCTTTCTGAGAACGATGTACCGGCAAAAACTGGTTGCGATCATACATGTCATGGTAGGGGGCAGGCGCAATGTAGGGCCAATGCGGTTTGATGTAAGACAGGTGCAGGCACCAGGGCTGATCACCAGTATCAGCGATGAACTCAATGGCGCGGTCTGTCATATAGGCCGTTTCCGAGTGCGGTTCGGCAACGCGAGCAGGCAGATGTGAGTTGCGCAAATGCCAGCCGCTGAGGATTTCTCCATCAGGGCCTTCGGCTGAATTTGCCCAAGTGTGCCAAGGGTTTTCGCCGTCATAACCTTGCTCGCGAAGCCAATCATTATAGGCCAGTTTGCCGCCGCGTCGCTTTAGTCCTGCGTCCGGGTGTAAACCGTCATCGCGTTCAAAGGGTTCAAAGCCCGGCTGGGACATGATGGCGCCGATGGCGGTGTCTGCCTTAACGCCTAGCCGTTCCATGCCTTCCTTGTCGGGTGTCATGTGTGTTTTTCCAACGACAGCCGTCCTCATTCCCGCGGGTTTGAGATAGTCGCTCATGGTCCATTCACCAATTGGCAAGGGGACCTGATTCCATGTGGAGCCATGACTGAATGTCGTGCGGCCTGTGTAACAGGAGGCCCGAGATGGGCCGCAGACTGGCGACTGCACATAGGCTCGATCAAATCGAACGCCTTTTTTGGCCAGACGATCAATGTGCGGTGTTTCCAGATGCGGATGGCCATAGCAAGACAGATAATCCCAGCGCAATTGGTCCGCCATGATGAAGAGGATATTTTTGACTTTAGCCATTTTGCAAACCCTTGATGATGGTGTCGGTCGTCATCGCATGAGACCGGGGAGGAAGGTGGCGATTGCGGGGATGAGCAGGACCAGAATGAGCGCAAACACATCGGCAACAATAAACGGTGTAACGCCGCGAAAAATATCTGCAAGGCGAATGCTGGGCATCACTGACTTGACCACAAATACATTCATGCCAATTGGCGGCGTGATGAGCCCAAGTTCAGTGACCAGAACAACCACAATACCGAACCAGACCATGTCCACATCCGCTTGAATCAATGTCGGGAGAAAGACCGGTACGAGCAACAGCAGAATGCCGATGGATTCAAAGACCATCCCCATCAGAACAGCGATAATGGCAACGACAATCACGAGCCCCAGTGGAGACAGGTTCATGTCCTCGACGAAGAAAACCAGATCATAGGGCATGCCAGACAGATTGATGAATTGGGCAAAGACGAGTGCACCAAAAATCACGATGAACAGGGATGCGGTGGTTTTGCCGGCTTCGCCCAGAACATCAATCCATTCCCGGGGTGTGCGTAGGTGTCCACGCATGATTGCGATCAAAGCTGCGCCGAATGCGCCAATGCCTGAGGCTTCTGTCGGTGTGAAAATCCGACCATAGATGCCGCCAAGAACCAGAAGAAACAATCCAATGATTGGCCAGACGGCCTTGAACGCACGCTTCTTGTCTTCTTCGGACAGTGGGTCGCCTGCCGGACCTGATTCAGGTTTGAACCGCACGGTGATGGCAACAGCGCCCATGAACAATGACACCAGCAAGATGCCAGGCAACACACCGGCAATGAACAATTCGCCAATGTCCTGCTCTGCAACAACCGCATAAATGACCAGTGGTACAGAGGGCGGGATCATGATGCCAAGCGTGCCACCTGCAGCGATGGTGCCGGAGGCGAGGGAGTCGGAATAGCCATATTTCCGCATGGGCGGCATGGCGACTTTTGTCATGGTGGCGGCTGTGGCAAGGGATGAGCCGCAGACAGCGGAAAATCCGGCACAGGCGACGACTGTGGACAAAGCCAGCCCGCCTCGAAACCGTCCAAGACCTGCATAGGCCGCATCATACAGATCGCGGCTGATTTCAGCGCGGTAGATGAAGACACCCATAAGAATGAAAAGGGGAATGACGCTCAGATTGTAGTTCATGGCGTCTTCGATGACCTGTTGTCCGGTCATGGCAAAGGCAGCTTCCCATCCCCTTTGAGTGGCAAAGCCGACCAAGCCGACAAGCAGCGTGGCGTATCCGACCCGGAAGCCGAAGAAACATAGGGCCAGCAATATTGCGAAGCCAATGAGCGCGGTTGTCATAGATCACCCAGTCCAATTGGCTTGTCGGACCCAGCTTCACCGGTTGGCTTGGGGCGGTCAATGAGCCCTAGAACCTGAGCAACGAGACTGAGGGCCGACAGGCCGGCAATAATGGCGGCCAGATAGGCGAGGGGCCATTCCAGAACTACAGTAATGCGATTGTTCACGGCGGATTCTTCAGCGAATACAGCCAATTGCCAGGCAATGACAGCCATGCCAATCAATGAAAAGAGCTGGATAAGAAATGGGCGCAGCTTTGGCATCATGGCCTGAAGCGGGCCTTCCAGCAGTTCAACGGCAATGTGCTCATCATAGGCATTGACGAGGCCGAGACCGGCAAAAATAGTCATAGCCAGAAGAAATTGGATCATCTCCGCTGCACCAAAGATAGGGGCGCTGAAGACGTAGCGACCAACCACGTCAACAAAGGTCAGTATCATCATTGCGAACAGCAGAATTGCGGACATGAATTTCATGGTAGGCAGCAGGAGCGAGAGCGCTCCTGCTGCCATTTTTTTGTAGCCGGATTTTGGCTTTTGGGTCACTTAGACAGTTCCTGAACGCGTTTGACGTAGTAGTCATATGCGCCTTGACCATCGATGCCAGCCTCATTGGCTTTGGCAATCCAGTTTTCAGCGACGAAACCGGAAGCTTCGCGCAGGGCAGCTTCAAAAGCAGGATCGGCTTCAATGATTTCGATTTCAGCTTCTTTGAACTCTTCAAGCGCTGTTTGATCCGCTTCCATCCAGTGCTGCGCCGCCATGCGGGCAAATTTTACGCCGCTGAGTTCGGTGATCGCTGCACGGTCTTCTTCCGAAATCTCCATCCACTTGTCCTTGTTGATGATCAGGGAAAAGCTGGTGGAATAGATTGCATCATTGAAGCGGGTCATGGATTTTGTGTATGGGATCACACGAAAATCGCGAACCGCTGTCGGGCTGAGGCCGATATGAGCATCCACCACGCCACGGGAGATGATTTCATTGGCCTGCACGGCTGGACCTGAGACGACACCAGCGCCAACTTTTTTCATTGTTGCTGCCAGCGCACCGGGCAGAGCCCAGATTTTCCGTGAAACCAGATCTTCCATTGAATTCAATGGTTCGTCAGTCTGGCTGTACAATTCAGCTGGCGTGATAACCCACATGGACAGAAGATGTACGGAATCAAATTCATCGGGGAAAAACTTGTTTCTGGTTTCCCATAAAGCTTCCGACATAGCAGGTGCATCGGTTGTGGCGATGAATGGGTTCATGGCCACCAATGGTCCGGTGACGCGGCCTTGAATGAGACCGTTAAACTGTGGGGCAACATCTGCGATGCCCTTTTCAACAGAATTCAGTTGCTCAGGTGGTGCAGCGACTGATTTGGGCGGAATGATACCGCGCACCCGTCCTTCTGTGGCTTCTTCAACTTCGGCAAGCCAGGTGGGCAAAACCGATTGGCAGACATAATGCTGTGGTGGCCAGAAGCAATTGACCAGCAGTCTGGTGTTTGCATTAGCAATGCCAGCAACACTGCTGAACAGGCCTGCCAAAAGCAGGGTTTTGATAATTAGACGCATAATTTCCTCCGTTACGTAACGAGCCTTCCAGTGGGCCATTTGCTGTTACGCGATCTCCCTAAGAAGGCCCCTTTCCAGTTCCAGACCGTGGGTTTGCACGGCTGTTTTCAGCCTGACGACCATTTCCATCAACTGTTCCACCTCGGCCGGCGAAAAGTCCTCAAAGTAAGCGTCAAACAATTTCAATATATCGGGTGCTGCCCTGTCAATCATGGCGCTGCCCTTGTCGGTCAGGCTAACCGTGGATCGACGGCGATCCATTGTATCAACCTGGCGTGCAACCAGACCGCATTCCTCTGTTGCATCGACGATTTTGCTGAGAGTTGACCGATCAAAGCCGCCAAAAGCTGCCAGATCATGCACGGATTGGTGATCCTCTTCGCGCAACATCACCATGATGCGCCACATGCGATGATCAATGCCGTGGCGGCGCAAAACTCGTTTTGCATTCAGCCGGTGCTGGCGTTCCAACAAATTCAGGTGGAACATTGGCAGTTTCGAAACTCTGAAATCGGCCGGTTGCATAGAGACTGTGATACCTTGAATAATCAAATTCAGTGAATTTTCACATAAATTGCACATTTGTGCAAGAGAGGAGTGTTTTACGCCGGCAAGGTGAGGTGCGTTTCTATCGAAATTTGTAACTTCTGTATCAAAAAGTCGAGCTCTGGAAATGCCACAATCATGATCAGGCGGTTCCAGAACTCGACGATACTTATTTTTTAATCATGCCTTTAACGACACCGACAATCGCCAGTAATACGCCACCACCAACGCCGCCGCCTACGATTTGAGTTATGATCGAACCTATATCAAGGCCGCCTCCGCTGCTCATGCCAAGTACTGCAGTTAATATCTGGCCGCCAATACCGCCACCCACGATACCGGCAAGTGAGTTGCCAAGCGTGCCAAGGTCCAGATTTTTGAGCGTCTTACCAGCAACGTTACCGCCTATGGCTCCGCTTACCAGTTGAATAATAATCGGTAGTAGTGATTCCATGATTTTGCCCCTCTATGCGCCATGGTGTATTTTGAGTCTGGTTCAGACTGAACCCCATTCAAATAGGCGTCAAGTCGTGTGTTCGGCTGGCCACAGATGCATTCCAATACGCTTTGTTCAACACATCCAGTGTCTTTCCATCGGTGACCTTGTGGCTTGGGGTCGTCTGGGTCTGGCATGTGTGGGTGGGTTCCGGTGATCCAGGGGCGGCATGTAATTTGTGAGATGATGGTTGCATGTATTGGAAGTTCGACGCAGCCAATTGGCCGCAAATGCAGCGTTGACGGGAAAGAGCGCAAAAGCAATAAACAGCGGTCTGCTGTGGACATCGTGTCTACTGCAAGCCGAAATCAATTTCTCTCGTTTGATCAGGTGTGAAATGGACGTTGCAATTGTTGGTGCCGGACAGGCAGGTGTTTCTCTGGCAACCCGGTTGCGGGCGTTGAAACATGATGGAACGATTACGCTGGTTGGCGAAGAACCGGTTGCGCCTTATCAACGGCCACCGCTTTCCAAGAATTACCTGCTGGGTGACAAAAGCTTTGACAGCTTGCTGCTTAAGCCTGCCAGTTTTTATGACGAACAATCTATTGATCTGCTGACAGGCAGGCAGGTCACGGGCATAGACCGGGTCAATCAACGATTGGACTTTTCAGATGGCACAACCCGTGGCTATGACGCTCTGGCACTGACAATTGGCAGTACTGCGCGCAAGCTGCCTGCAAAAATTGGTGGATCCCTTGAAGGTGTCTTCACTCTGCGCAGCGCGCAGGACGTAGACGCAATTTCAGCCAGCCTGTTTGCAACAGGGGAGCGCCCCGATGGCAAACCTGGTCGGGTTTTGATTGTGGGCGGCGGCTATCTGGGCCTGGAGGCTGCGGCCTCGGCCACCAAGCGCGGCCTACAGGTTACGCTGATTGAAATGGGTGACCGAATTTTACAGCGGGTGGCCGGTACAGAAACGTCCGCCTTTTTCCGGGACCTGCATCACAGTCATGGTGTTGATCTGCGTGAGGGCGTGGGGCTTGATCATCTGATTGGGACAGACAGGGTTCGTGGCGCGAAATTGTCTGATGGCTCCGAACTGGATGTGGATGTGGTGATTGTTGCCATTGGTGTTGACGCCAATGCCGGGCTTGCGGGAACGGCTGGGCTTGTAGTGGAAAACGGGATTGTGGTTGATGCTCAGTGCCGGACTGCGGATGCGAACATATATGCCGCTGGAGATTGTACATCCTTTCCACATGGTGACAGCCATATTCGCCTCGAAAGTGTCGGGAATGCCATTGCTCAGGCGGAGGCTGCGGCAGGCAGCATCACTGGCGCAACGGAGCCTTACGTCGCAAAGCCATGGTTCTGGTCAGATCAGTATGATGCCAAATTGCAAATTGCCGGATTGAACATGGGGTATGACCGCGTGGTGACCCGAAACGGGACCGGAAGTGCCCCGTCCTTCTGGTATTTCCATGGTGATGAGTTGTTGGCCGTTGATGCGGTGAATGATGGGCGCGCCTATATGGCTGGCAAGAAATTGATCGAGATGGGCCGAACAGCTGCCCCGGATCTGATTGCAGATCCGGGGCATGATTTGAAGCTGTTGTTGAAGCGTTGATCTCGCTGCTTTTTTACATCTTTGCCGTGATGAACTGGCCGGGCTTGATCTCAAGTTCCGGGACAATGGTCTGACGCTTGTTGCCTTCCAGATGTAGGTCAAAGCTGTAGCGACCAGCACCAAGTGGCATCGGCCCCCAGCGGTTGGTCATTGTGGCCTCTTCACCTGTATCCAGGTCTTTTGCGATCAGTTTGAATTTGCCTTCAATGGCTGTTTCAAATGTGATGCCTGATGTCAGCATGGCATCTGCAAAGCCTGTTTCGGTAACCTCGACGGTGCCAAACGGAGCGGCCCGGTGACCATGTTCTGTCAGGCGCAGGGCTACACTGTATTTGCCGGGCGCAAGAAAGAGCGGGCCTTGTGTGTCCGTTTTGATCTGGTCACCATTTTCATGGGTGAAGATGATGTCGTAGACATCGTCGCCCCAGGCGGTGTTCCAGGCAACATTGACACCTTGGTCCAGCGGCAGTTGTTGCAACTGGCCTTCTTCCAGAACCACGCGCCCCAGATTGGCTTCACTGTGGTCATGCTCGCTTTGGCGAATGAGCAATGTGTATGTTCCGGCAGGCACCGGCACCGCATCCCACACCCAATACCAGGCAGCAGCATCGCGGCCACGGAACGATTTTTTGACTTTTGCGCCTTCCGGCAGAAGTTGCCAATAGTAAGGGCGCTCGGTCTCGGCAGGGGGAACCAGTTGAAGGCCGGTTTTGATTGGCGCATCGGTGACCTTGCCGGATTCCACGGTGACAATTTGCGGCAACATGACTTCCTCTGCGCCATGTTCCAGATGGCGCCAGGCCAACTGATAATCGCCAGGCATGACCGAGACTTCATTTTCATTTGTCTTGGCGATTTCTTCGCCCGTTTCGGGATCCAGAATCTTCCAGTACTTTGGTGCCTGGGTCCAGTCGGCCATATCGAGGCGAATGGTGCCAGGACCGGCAATCTGAATGGTGATGGCATTTCCAGTGTCTGCCACTTCGGGCGTGGCGACGATGATCGGTTCAGGTGCTGCGATGGGTTCTGCGGTGCGGATGCTTTCCGTCACTTTGGCCAAAGCATTCTTTAGCCCGCCCAGATCATCTGCTGTGAAATACTGGCCATTGCCTTTGTCAGCGACACATTGCAACTGGGTTCTGGTTGGCTGATCAACGGCATAGCCTATGACGTGAATGTTGAGATTGGCCTGTGACGTTGCCAGAGCTTCTGCGACCGCGCAGGGATCGCCTTCGCAGGTTTCGATGCCGTCGCTGACCAGAACAATCGTTGTCTGATCTTCAATGCCTGTCAGCTTTTCACCGGCCAGTTTCAGGGCATCTGAAATAGGTGTTTTGCCGCGTGGTTGAAGCGAAGCGATGATTTCTGCAATATTCGAACTGCCACCAAGGGTTGCTTCCTGAACGACTTCAATATCGCCACAGTCATCTTTGCGGCGATGGCCATAGGCAATCAGGCCGGTTGAGATGCTGCCCGGGAGTGCTCCCACCAACTCGCTCATGGCGTCGCGTGCAGCCACAATTTTCATCTGATTGTCGGGCAGTCGGCCCCACATGGAACCGGAAGCATCCAGAATGAACATGGATGTTGGCTCCGCTTCGGCCTGCATGGAGAGGCTGGCTGTCATCACCAGTCCGACGGACAGGGCTTTAAGAGTGAGCGATTTCATGAGTTCAGTATCCTTGGTCTTTAGTCAGTCAGTTTAAAATTTGGCTATGGATATTCAGTATTTGTTGTAAGCGCCGCCAAACCAGGGGTTCAGCACGTCGAGATTCAACGTGTCTTCGCCAAGTTTGGACCCATTGGGCGTAACGCCGCCATTGATGAAGACTTCATATGCAGTTTCTTTGGGCAGCTTGCTCAATGGAAGATCCGGGAAATAGACGGCACCAGCGCTTTTGATCGGCCAGTCACCGGGATAGATGCCAGAAAATTCATAGCGGTCCCGTTCACCGGCTTTGTTTGGCACGGGGGACAGAAAGAAGGGTTTGTCAAAAAGGGTGGAGACATGCAGGCCGCCTGTTGCCACACCGGTTTCGTGCATCTCCCGTTCGCCGTCGGATAATCCCCAAAATTCTATCAATTCCTTGGGAGCATCTGTCATTGTCATTTGAAGCTTGAGCGTGGAGGGCGTGGTGTCGATGATGTCCTGTGCGGTTTTCTTGGATTCTCCGGTCACCATGTCCGAAAGGCCCGTTAGCAAATGCTGCGTTTGCATTTCTCCCGAGATTTCACCAGTTACCGTGAACGCGCCATCCTGCAGGTTTTTCAATTCGCAATATGGGGCAGGGCCGTTTTCTGGGGCCGGGGGTGTCCATGCGCAAGGTGCAACGCCTTCATAGCGAATGATGCCGCTGCCGCTGGCTTTGCCATCGGAAGTGATCGTAACGGTGCCCCAAAGCCCAAGCACCAGATTGGACAGGGATTCCTTTTCCTGCTCAACCGCAACCAGGCCGCCGAAGGCGTGAACCTGCGTATTCAACTCGACTGCATCTGCCGGCAACAGGCAGGTACTCCATAATGCTCCGATAAGCGGAGCAACTTTATAGAATTGGTGCATGACAAGGACTTTCATTCAATTGAGTACAGCAATCTGAACGGGTTGTTTGAATAAATGATGAGCCGTTATTGGCAAAAAAGCGTAATTTTACTTGGTGAACAAAACCTGTCGATAGTTCACATAAGTTGCCATTCATGCCCACACGCGCCGGTCTTGATTGTGGCTCTGGTGTAAATCGTGCCTCGCTGATAGGCTTCGGCTTCTGACTTTGGAAAGCCACTTGGGAGCGTCAATTGACTACCAGCCGTGTTGAGTTTCTGGTACGCCGATTGCGCGAACGGTTGTGGGTCAAGCCACTTGCCTATTGTGTGCTGGCTGTGATCGGTGCCTTGTTCGCTCACGCAGCTGATTTTACCGAACTGGCTTCCTATGTTCCGGAAATCGCCACCGAAACATTGAGAACGCTGCTCTCAATCATTTCCAACACGATGCTGGCTGTTGCGACTTTTGCGGTGGCATCCATGATTTCAGCCTATGCATCTGCCAGTCGGTCGGCGACGCCGAGGGCATTTGCGCTGGTGGTGGCCGATGATATGTCACAGATGGCTTTGTCGAGTTTTATCGGCGCGTTCATCTTCAGCATTGTGGCCACCATTGCATTGACCACTGGCTACTACGGCAAGGCCGGGCACTTTGTGCTGTTTCTGCTGATATTGCTGACCTTCGCAGTGGTCATTGTGACCTTTGTTCGCTGGGTAGACAGCATCGCCAGACTGGGACGATTGGGTACAACCATCGAAACTGTTGAGGCGGCAGCAACTGAAGCACTTGAAAGGCGTCGCCTGAGCCCGACTCTGGGTGGCCAGACAGCATCGGCTGCATACAGTGATGAAACCGACAGTGGGAAGCCTTTGCTGACCACAAAGATTGGTTATGTTCAGCATATCGAGATGGAAGCCTTGCAGCATATTGCGGACCATGCCGGACTGAAGATCACAATTGCTTCACTTCCGGGAAGCTTTGTCAGCCCTGGCAAGCCCCTTGCTCTTCTGGATGGAGGCGATAGTGAGATTGATGCGGAGTTACGGCAACAGCTTGTTGAAGCCTTCCTGATCGGCGATGAACGCACCTATGATGAGGACCCGCGTTTTGGTCTGATTGTGCTTTCAGAAATTGCAGCCAGAGCGCTGTCGCCGGGGGTTAATGATCCTGGCACTGCGATTGCCATTGTCGGCACGATGGTGCGCCTGTTTGCGTTTTGGGCGCGCCCCTTGGCTGAGGATGAGAAAACGGAAATTCTGTTCGATCGTGTCTATGTGCCGGAATTGTCGTGTGATGAACTGTTCAATGACGCATTCACGGCGATCGCCAGAGACGGCGCAGAACTTGTTGAAGTCGGTGTTCGGCTTCAAAAGGCGTTTCTTGCACTGACTCACCTGGAAAATGCTGAGCTGATAAGGGTGGCCAAAAACCAGTCAGAAAGCGCATTTTTGCGGGCTGAAAAGGCGCTCATGCTGACTTCGGACGTGGAGAGGGTAAAGTCCCTGGCGGACAAGGTGCAGGGCACATAATTTACCCCCACTGTTTATCAGCCGGAAATGTTGAATGTTCTGAGTCGCTTGACCGAATCACCTGTTCAAGGCACCGAATCAACAAAAATCGCTGATTCCCCTTGAAACTTGACGTGATTCGCTGCAGTTACTTTTTGGTCCTTGCCTCAGAATGGACTTTTTAGGGAACTGAGTCGCGATTCTGGGCAAATTTCTTGTGCAAAGGCTTCAAATCGTGGGGTTTGTGCCTATCTTGTTAAGATGCTGCGAAAGCGTCTCGAATATGTCGGTAAAACCGACAATGGATGTCAGGGTTAATCGGGGATTAATCTCCGAAATCTATGACAGAGGTGTGAAAACAGAATCGACTACCGGTCACTCCGGGATCTGCGGTTCTGGATTGAGGTAAATTTGATTGCCAGTTGAAACCGGAATAGCAAAATTAGCTTAATGGTTAAACGCTATAGTCGGTCAATCTGGTTTGAGTAAACAATTTTTCGGAGTAGGTGGCTTCATGAATAATTCACGGGCGCGATATGTGAACGCTGCTGTGGCTTATGATGATCGACCTGCTTCTTTTATAATGTAACCGAGCAGCCGGGTTTTGGCATATGCCAACCCGGCGTTTCGTTTGGAGAGTTTGCATGTCCTTGGCAGGAAAAACAGTAGAAACAGCACCTAAAAAAACCACACCTCCGCCAGCCACCAGCGGCGAGGGATCAGATGGCCCATTGCTGGATCTGAACAATGCCGCCGTCAAAAAGATGATCAAGCTTGCCAAGAAGCGCGGCTTTGTCACTTACGAAGAACTGAATTCCGTTCTGCCATCTGCCGAAGTCACTTCCGAGCAGATTGAAGACACCATGTCCTTGCTGTCCGATATGGGCATTAATGTGGTTGAGCAGGAAGAAGCTGAAGAAGCCGAAGAGACCGAAAGCACCAGCGAAAGCAGCGAACTGGCGCAAGTGGATGACAGTAACAAATCTGTTGCCAAAGCGACCACTGCAAAAGAACCAACCGACCGGACCGATGACCCTGTCCGCATGTATTTGCGCGAGATGGGTTCTGTTGAACTGTTGTCCCGTGAGGGCGAGATTGCCATTGCCAAGCGCATCGAGGCTGGTCGTGAAGCGATGATTTCTGGCTTGTGCGAAAGTCCGCTGACTTTCCAGGCGATCATTATTTGGCGCGATGAGCTGGCGGAAGGTAACATTCTGCTGCGCGACATTATTGATCTGGACGCTACTTATGCAGGGCCGGATGCCAAAAAACTGCAGGAAGATCACAGCGCCAAGACGCCTGAAGAACGTAAGGCTGAAGAAGAGCGCAAGGCGGCTGCAGCCAAGGAAGCTGAAGATCGGGCTGCCGAAGAAGATGACGATGAGGAAGATGAGGGCAATCTTTCATTGGCCGCGATGGAAGCCGAGCTGAAGCCTCAAGTTGTCGAAATGTTCGATAAAATCGCGACGACTTATGAGGAAATGCGCAGGCTGCATGACAAGTCAGTTGATCTGCAATTGCGTGACAAGGCGCTTTCCGATGATGAGCACGTGGCCCACCGCGAGCTGACAAAGTCGGTGATTGAAGATGTTAAGTCTTTGGCGCTGAACAATAATCGTATCGAAAGCCTTGTTGAGCAGCTTTATGACATCAACAAGCAGTTGATGACTCGCGAAGGACGGTTGATGCGGCTTGCTATCAGCTACCGTGTCAAACGCGATGAGTTCTTGTCTGAATATCAGGGTCGTGAGCTGGACCCGAACTGGGTTGCTCACATTTCCGGACTGAAAAGCAAGAACTGGCAGGCATTTGCGGAAAAAGAAGAGAAGACGATCGGTCGCCTTCGAGCTGAAATTCAGGAACTTGCTACGGTCACCGGGTTGGACATTGGCGAATATCGCCGCATTGTGTCTGGCGTGCAGAAGGGCGAGCGGGAAGCTGCTCTTGCCAAGAAAGAAATGGTCGAAGCCAATCTAAGGCTCGTGATTTCCATTGCCAAGAAATACACCAATCGTGGTCTGCAATTCCTTGATCTTATTCAGGAAGGCAATATTGGCCTGATGAAGGCCGTGGACAAGTTTGAATATCGCCGCGGCTACAAATTTTCCACCTATGCGACATGGTGGATTCGTCAGGCGATCACACGTTCGATTGCTGATCAGGCGCGGACCATTCGTATTCCGGTTCACATGATCGAGACCATCAACAAGATTGTCCGTACGTCGCGCCAGATGCTGCACGAGATTGGCCGTGAGCCAACGCCGGAAGAGCTTGCTGAAAAACTGCAGATGCCACTTGAGAAGGTGCGCAAAGTTCTGAAGATCGCCAAAGAGCCGATTTCTCTGGAAACACCGATTGGTGACGAGGAAGACAGCCATCTGGGTGATTTCATTGAAGACAAGAACGCCATTTTGCCAATTGACGCGGCGATCCAGTCCAATCTGCGCGAAACAACCACTCGCGTGTTGGCATCATTGACACCACGTGAAGAGCGCGTTCTGCGGATGCGGTTTGGTATTGGCATGAATACGGATCACACTCTGGAAGAAGTTGGACAACAGTTCAGCGTGACCCGCGAGCGTATTCGCCAGATCGAGGCGAAAGCCTTGCGCAAGCTGAAACACCCAAGCCGCTCTCGCAAATTGCGGAGTTTCCTGGACAGCTAAACTCTGGGAAAACGATTGGATGAAAATTTTGAAACCCGCATGGTTGTTTTTATCATGCGGGTTTTCTTATGACTTGAAGCCGTGGTTATCTGTGTTTCAATTGCAGTGAGAAGCACCGATTGATGTCTGATCCCTTTTTGCAATTCACCCAAATGCTTGAGCGCAGCCAATGGTGGGAACGGGCACGCCTTGAGGCCTTGCAGAGAAAAGCTCTTCAACGAATTCTTATACATGCCTGGCAACAGGCACCTGCATACAGAGAGCGATTAGCGCCACTTTTTGCAGCCGGTGATCAACCGGATTTATCGGGATGGAACGATATTCCTGTGCTGACACGTAAAGTGGCACAGGCCCGCACAGAAGATTTTTACGCCAGGCAAGTGCCCGATCAGGCCGGAGAAAGCTTTGAACAACAGACCTCGGGCTCTACCGGTATGCCTTTGCGTCACCGCACCAGCGCGCTGCAGAGGGTGGCAAGCCAGGCAGCTGCTGCGCGATGCCTTGATTGGTACAAAGTCGATCCAAACAAATCATGTGCACATTTTTCCGCTACAGTGCCTGGTGCATCTGACTTGCCCGATGGGACGATGCAACGAGAATGGCAAAGAGGTTCTCCCGAGGGCATTGGTTATTGGCTAGATCATAAATTGACCGATAGTGCTCAGAAGTTGGCCTGGTTGCGCCGAAACCCGACAAATTATCTGGGAGCCTCGCCCAATACCGCATTGGGTATTGTGCTCGAAGCGCAAAACACACAGTCGGAACCGCCGCGCTATGAGGCACTTATGCTGGGTGGCGAGATGTTGACACCCCATACCGAAACGATCTTGAGGGCTTGTTTGAGCAAGAAACTGATCAATAATTATGGATCTGAAGAATGCGGCCGAATGGCTGTATGTTGCCCTGAATACAAGAACTTTCATCTTCATGAGGAATTCTGTTTGATAGAAGTTCTTGATGGAGAAAACAGTGCTGTAGAGCCCGGCCAGACGGGCAGGGTGGTGGTTACACCATTCTATAATTTCGCAATGCCATTAATCCGTTATGCCATCGGAGACTACGCAACTTTATCGGCTGAGTCATGTTCCTGTGGCAGGTCCAGCCGAACACTTTCCAAGATTATGGGGCGGGAAAGACATCTGTTTCGATTTGGAAATGGGACAAGTTTCTGGCCCTCTCTCCGCATCGAAGAATTTCAAGCCATTGTCCCATTCCAACAATGGCAAATTGTTCAGGACCGCGAGGACCACTTGAACATAAGTTTAATATTGCCTGACACTGATATTTTATTTGATCGCACGGCATTTCGCATAGCGATATGCGACGCTTTTCGTCAGCAGGTTGACGTGGACATTACGCTTGTTCGTGACATCCCACGTGATTCAAGCGGGAAATTTGAGGAGTTCAAATCAACGCTTTAGAGCATTTCTTGCGAAGGGTGACCTTTGCAAATACTTTCGAATATAAAAATGCTCTATCAGGTGCCTTCGCTTGAATCAAATCCCTGCAGTTCAACTTCCAGATCGAACAAATCTTCATCGCCAAAACCATCCGGGTCATCTTCGCGGTGGCGAGCGATCAGGCTCTTATCGTCTCCGAAATACACGCGTACCCCGCCCCAGACCGCCTGATAATCATCTTCCCCGATACGGCCTTCGGCAAACAGCGAGACACCATTGGAGAACAAATTTTGATCCAGTTGATATTCTGCACCCAACGCCAAAGCGTTGCGTTCAGCGGTATACCGATGTCCGACCGAGACTTGAAAATCATCGTTTACGTAATAGGAGATATCTGTAAAGGCAAAGAAGCCGTCATCAGGCTCAGCGAACGCTGCGCCTGCGTCAATAAATTCGGCACCCAAAAGAGTTTTGGCCGTCCATTGACCGAAATAATATTCACCTTCCACACCTACGCGGCTTACAGAGCCGTCAAAGTCTTCACGGTGGGTGTAAGAGCCATAGAGGCCCAGCAGGCCGACTGTTGGATCGCGCCAGAAAAGATGCGCGCCGCCGCCGCCGACAAATTCACCATCGCGGACACCCAGGATACCATCACCCTGAAGACCATAGCGCAAGCCAAGTGGAACGCTGATCGCACCGGTCAAGACGCCGAATTCGTCATCATCGAATTGCCCGCCAGAGAGCGCAAGCTTACCATTCAGACCTGAGACTGCGGGAATGATCGTTGGTTCTGCAGGTGTGCCCTCAAGGTATAAATCAGCGCCGAATGCGGTTGTGCTGTGCAGAACCCCTGAGACCAAAGCAGTTGTGATGAGCAATTCACGTTTTGTCATAGCAGGCGGGCCGACTCTGTTTGATTGTTTGATTTCATATTCTAGGTCGTGTGGCTGGACATGTAAACGCGCAGGCTTTTAAAACAGCCCTGTTTGCTTTCCAAATTGGCCCAAAATGCCATGAAAATAACTGACCGGCTGTGAGATTATGACAATTTACTTTTATGCTCAGACAGACCCTTACGCCGAGTTCTCCAATTTTGCGCCCTATGGCGTGGCCTTCGAAGAGGAATGGTGGCCCACCGTAGAGCACTATTTTCAGGCGCAGAAGTTTGAAGATGCGGGCTACCAAAACCGTATTCGCATTTGCGGTAAGCCTAAAAACGCCAGTACCCTTGGCCGCACACGGGATTTTCCGCTGCGAGATGACTGGGAACAGGTGAAAGATGGTCTCATGTATGTGGCTGTGAAGAAGAAATTTGAGACACATCCGGTGCCGCGCGATTTGTTGTTGGGGACGGGCGACGAACCGATTGTTGAGAATGCGCCCATGGACGCCTATTGGGGGTGCGGTCCAGATGGAAACGGTCTTAACAAGCTTGGCCTCATTTTGATGCAGGTTCGAGCCGAGTTACAGCACAGCCTTGCTTAAGTGATGGGGCGGGCTTCTCAATTCACCTGCTGTGCCTGCTAAAGTTCAAAATGCCCGCCATACTCTGCTGGCGCTCTGAGGTGGTTCTGATTTAAACGACAGCAACACGTCATGTCGGTTCCCGCTGATCCAGCGGAATGGGGCCGGTGTAAACCATAGGTAGTTCAAAGGTTTGACTTAAGGTTCTGCCAATTTGATTCAATTGGTGCGGCTGCACCCAGAAGCTGTGCTGTGGCGATTTACATGTTCTTCATTGCTTCGGCCACGGAACCCTCTATCATCTGTCCCGTTGTATCGGAGTTGAAAGGACATATCATGACATTCAGGAAAACACTTCTCGCGGCTGCTGTTGGCGGGGTCTTGGCCGCTACCCCTATCGCGTCCACCAGTCACGCTGAGAGTGGCGTTCAACTTGGTCAACTCGCCTGTGACGTGGAAGGCGGCATTGGGTTTATCTTTGGATCATCCAAAAACCTTGCCTGTACCTTTACGCCAGCCAATGACAGGCACCCGATTGAGACTTACACAGGCACCATCGACAAATACGGAATTGACATTGGAGTGACCGGTGAATCCGTTATTCTGTGGACCGTGGTGGCTGCCCAGGAAGAGAAATACGCTCCGCGCGCGCTGGCAGGGACCTATAGCGGTGCGACTGCTTCCGCTGCGTTTGCTGTTGGGCTTGGTGCCAACGTGCTTGTTGGTGGATCATCAGAAGCGTTTGCTCTGCAGCCGGTCAGTGTCTCAGGGTCCAGCGGCATCAATGTGGCCGTTGGCTTCGCCCAGATTAAGCTTCACTAGACAGTTCTGACCTGTCGGGCCTGATTATGAGTTCAGGCCCGGCACCATCGTCAGACCGGCAAGGTTATTGGTTTTTCGGTTCTCCAAACCAG
Organism: Alphaproteobacteria bacterium; assembly: GCA_024743215.1. GTDB lineage: Bacteria > Pseudomonadota > Alphaproteobacteria > Rhizobiales. The sequence goes on along the minus strand of JANSWZ010000011.1, from coordinate 105,576 downwards.
ATAATTTCATCCCCTGACTGCCACATGGTATATTTCAGCATTATAGACGCAAATCGCGCGGAGTCTGTGAAGTCTTCCAGTGCTTTGCGCAGATCCAGCCAGTCCTGACTGTCAAACCATGGCCTGTCTACATTTGCGAACTGGCGGACGAATGGCAGGATGGCGAGATCAGCCAGCGATAATCGAGCGCCGAACAAGCAGCCATTATTGGTGCGCAACCGGTCGTCAAGCGTCTGCAGGAAGTTGGATGCTGCGGTGCGCTCTGCTATTGGATCTGCACCCTCGTAACGATTGGCATATTTGTAGCGGTCAAGGGCGCGTTTGAACGGACCATCATTCTCCAAAATCAGGGCCAGCATGTCTGCCAAAGTGTCTTCAGTTGGCGTTAGCAATCCCTCTGGATCAGATTGACCCAGGACGTGCAGCATCACGTCGAGACTTTCTTCGATGATTGTACCGTCGGGCAAGACCAGAACCGGCACCGTTGCCTTTGGTGAGGCGGCCGTGAATTCGGTCGCCTTGTCCCGCAACAGGATTTCCCGCAATTCAACATTGAAACCGGCTGACTGAATGGCCAGCCGTGCGCGCATTGCGTAGGGGCAGCGCCGAAAGGAATAGAGGATTGGGTGGTTGGTTGCATGTTGGTTCATTCTCGTAGGAATAGGTGTTTTGTTTGAAGTTGCAAGTTGGCCTGATGATCCTCACCACAGCCTCTTCTTCTGCTGCATGAAAGCGTGGCGGCAGAAACTCTGATATTCCCACGTTGCAAAAGGCCAGCTAAGCTATGCCAACACATTTTATTGGCGGCGTATGACCCAAACCATTCTCACCTTATCCAGCAATGGCCCCGGCCTTTATGAATTCACTCGGGCAGTTGAAACATTTGTGCAAAATTCCGGGGTTGCAACCGGCCTTTTGACACTTTTTTGCCAGCACACATCCTGTTCTTTGACGATCCAGGAAAATGCTGATCCGGATGTGCAGGTGGATTTGCAGAACTTTTTTGAGCGGTTGGTTCCCGATGGGAATGATACCTCCATGCGCTGGATGATTCACACCGCAGAAGGGCCGGATGATATGCCCGCTCATATCAAGGCCGCGCTGACACAGACACATTTGAGTGTGCCTGTGATGAATGGCCGACTTGCCTTGGGAACCTGGCAGGGTATCTATCTGTTTGAACATCGCAGCCGACCACATCAACGGCAGGTCGTGCTGCATCTGGCTTAATGGCCGCCACAACCGAGAAGGTAAATCATGACCGAAACATCTGCAGAACCGCGCGGCACATTAACGGTCCGCACGATGGCCATGCCGGCAGACACAAATGCCAATGGGGATATTTTTGGCGGCTGGGTTATGTCACGGATGGATCAGGCGGGCGGTATGGCCGGAGTGGAACGCGCCATGGGCCGGGTGGTCACCGTGTCGGTCGACAGCATGAATTTCATTCAACCAATGAAGGTGGGAGATGTGCTGTGCGTCTATTGTGACATTGACAAGGTGGGGCGAACCTCGATGAAGATCAATGTAGAGGCATTTGCGAAGCGCTTTCTTACGGGGGAGCGCCATAAGGTTACCGATGCGACCTTTACCTTTGTCGCAATTGACGAAGACGGGAAGCCTCGGCCGGTGCCCGATCTGGTGGTGGCTGATTGAGTTGGAAGCAGATGCAGATGCAAATGGGTGAGGAAAAGCCAGAGTCTTTGAAGGTGTTTAAGCCGTTTTTTTGATAATTCGATTCATGTCTGTTGCGGCACATAAGAGGGCTGTGGATTTGGCTCAGGTTTGCGTTCATTGGATCCTCGGAACAAGTCCGAGGATGACGGGTGAGGGCTTGGTTTCGTGGCTTAAAGGATGATTGGCACTTTCCTTCAAACCCGTCCTCCTCGGACTTGTTCCGAGGATCCAGACAAAGTTGGTGCGGCAGTGTTGTTGCGCCAGAGGGAGCCGTCTTGACGGCTCCTGATTAGCAGAAGTCTATTGCTTCAGCCCCCATTCTACTGACACGGTCGCGCTGTAGCTGACTTCACCTGCCTCTACTGGCACAGGTGAACTGTCGGCCGCGCTGCGTGACATCATCATGGCCTCGGGACGCGGCTGAAAGCCTCCCTGTTCACTGATCATTTGAATGGGGCCAAGGCCGATGCCTGCCGCATCTGCATAATCCTGTGCTTTGGACAGGGCGGCTGTCATGGCCATACGGCGGGCTTCTGCTTCCAGTGCTGCCGGTTCGTCCACAGCAAAGCGCGGACCGCTGATAGAATTGGCGCCAAGGGTGACAGCCTCGTTCAGCACATTGCCGATGAGTTTCAGATCGCGGATGCGCACGGTGACCATGTTCCGGACCGTATAGCCGACAATCGTAGGCCGATTTGGCCGCGTGCTGGATTTGCTGCTGGGGTAGACGATGTTTGGTTCAACGGAAAAATTGCTGGTCTGCAGATCCTTGCCTTCAATCCCGGCGGCTTTCAATGCATCGATGAAAGCTGTGGTACTGGCCGTGTTTTTTTCCAGCGCGGCAACAGCGTCTTCTGCTTCACTCACTGTGCCGATGGTGATGATCGCCATGTCGGGACTGCCGGAAACCGTGCCCGTGCCGGTCAAGGACAAGGTGGGGGTTTTGTCTTCTGCCCTTAGAGTATAAGGCGCTATGGCCAGAACGGTTGCGATGGCCAATGTGGCAAAAGCCGGGAAAAGCCGCATGGAAAGTCTCCGATTCTTTCAAATTATGTCAAACCGTTACCGGCGAATTGTGGTCTCAATTGGCCAAAGTTGGCTGGAACTGCGTCGTGGTTGAGGAAAGAGGGCCGTAGGCCGCGAAACCATCTTGCCCAATGCGCCAAGATGCGATAGCCAAGCACCCTGACTATTTGTCGCCCGTTGCGACATTTATTGTAGGCCTGTAGCTCAATTGGTTAGAGCCAGCGGCTCATAACCGCTTGGTTGGGGGTTCGAGTCCCTCCGGGCCTACCATTTTCCTTATTTTTCAACGACTTACAGGGTGGTTATACAGTAGGGTTATACAATGCTCTATCCGAAGATCTTGATGATCTTTTGCGTCGCGGCTTCTGCGAGGAGTGCCTGTCCGGCGCGAACGAAGTGATTATCGGGATTGTCGGCTTGGTTGATCTCATCCTGACCGCTCCATCAAATGGGCAGAATGGAAAATCAGAAAAGAAGAGGCATCAGGAAGACTGATTCCGTTTATCATTCAAGCGCTTTTGGCGTTAAGGAGCTCATGGTGACATTGAGATTGCAATCCGAACAATCTATCGTGCGAAAAATGACGGCAGGAGTTTTATATGGTCAGGCATATTGTGGTCTTTTTTGCGCTCATTGGCTTGATAACACAAGTTCGGGCACAAGGAACAGAACCGGCGGTCGTGGAGATCGTTGCACCCATTGGAGACAAATTAAGCTTCGGCGTTGATGATATTTTGAGTGTGGGCGTCCCCGATCGCACGCGTTCCAACCAGATCAAATTTCAAGTGGACGGTATTACCGAGAAAGCGTTTACAAAATTGAGCTTTGATAATCTTGGAAACCAGATCGTTATAAGGATTTGCGGAGAACAAGTTTCAAATCCAGTAATTCGCGATCCACTGTTCGGGGGGGAAATGGCGGTGTCGGGGTTCACTGAGGATGAAGCTAAAAAGATCGGCGACGTACTTTCTGGTCGCAGTACGTGCCTTCAAGCTGGCCCTCTTTTGAATTTAGATGTTTGAGCTCACCAGATGGCTGGTGATGATGATTTGACTATCATGCGCCGAAGGTTTGCCGAATGGTTTCCGGTTGATCTCCATTCGCGAGGCTGAGACCAAGAAGAATTCGCGCTTTCAAAGGCGAGAACAATCCGGCGGGAATGAAACCATTTCGGTCATGGGCTGCCGAATCGGTGGCGGGTCCAGCGGCAGCGCGATGGGCGATGATGACCGTCACACCCTGCAAAACGGCTTCACTCAGGGCTTTCATTTCAGCAGGGGTAACCATGCCGGGTGCAAAGCCAGCTGCGATAATGCCGGCAGTTCCAGCTTCCAGATACGCCTTGATGGCCGTTCCATCTGCGCCGGCATAGCTGTAGGTGATATCAATGCGCGGCCAGTTCTTGAGACAATCAATATTGAAAATTGTTCTGCCGGCCGGGATTTCGGCGTTCAGCGTTACGTCGTTTCCGATCATCTGGCCAATGGGGCCCTGGCCTGGGCTTTGAAACGCGCTGACTGACAGGCTGTGTGCTTTTGTGACGGCCTTTGCAGCGTGGATCTCATCGTTCAGAAGGGCAACGACACCAAGACCACGCGTTGCCCTGGAAGCGGCTGCGCGGATGGATGACGCAACATTGCGGTCACCATCCGATGACATGCCATTGGAAGGGCGCATGGCTCCAGTGACGATGACTGGGATTTCAAGGTCGAGAACCAGCGAGAGTGCAAATGCTGTTTCTTCCAGACTGGCAGTTCCATGCCCGATGACAATTCCATCATAATTCTTTGGAGAAGCAGCCAGTTCCTGGCAAAGCGTTGCCAGATCAAACCAATCACCGGGCGAAATTTCTGTGCTGTCTACCGACCGAAAGTCGATGGCATCGACTTCAATATCAGCATCTATTGAGCCAATTTTTGCAATGATCTGCTCTCCATCGAGTTTTCTATCGGTTTCCGTGTAATCCAACAGATCATCTGGATTCTTGCCGATGCATGCGAGCGTTCCTCCGGTGGCAATAAAAACAACGCGTTTGCTCATGGATCATCTCATTTTTCAGTAATGGAACAACAGTCATGAGCTATAGCGTGGATGGGGACCAGCAAAACCATATAAAATATTCATACCAGTCTGAATTGCAGGTTTTGGATTCGTTATCCGGCCTGACATGGCCCGCCGGATGCGACCAGCTAAATCCGATAGAATTCTTTTGCGGTGCCTGACAAGACTTTTTGTAAATCATCGATTGTGAAATCAGCACAAATCTCGGCCAAAGTCCTGATTTGAGCGGCAGCAGATGTGTTGACCTTTTCGACGGGCAGGTTGGAACCATACATCACCCGATGCGCGCCAAAAGTGTTCAGGACATGGGTTATGAAGGGACGCAGCCGATCCGGTCGCCAGCTTTTATCGATTGTCCAAAGACCAGATACTTTGATGGTGACATTCTCAAGAGGCTTCAGTTCCTCGATGCCTCGGTACCAGATGTCCTGATTGCCTGCCTGGCCGGAATCTGGCTGGCCGGGTTCTGGCTGTCCCAGATGATTGAGCGCAATGCGCAAGTCCGGCATTGCGGCTGCCAAGTCGGCAATTTCTGTCAATTGGCCGGGAACAGTGACAAGATCAAGGCTCAGATTGCGTTCGATGAGCGTTTGCGCACCGCGTCGAAACGCTGGGTCTAACAAAATTCCAGGACGATCTGCAAAGCGCCAGCGCCCTTCACCATCCCAGGCAACCATGGCACGCACACCGCGCAAAAGGGGCGACTCCGCATGGCGCGCGATCAGTTGGGTTGCATCAGATCTGCAAAGATCGACTTCGGCGATGATTGCGTTCGGTGTGCCGGTGTTTTCGGAAAGCGATTGCAACCATTTTGTCTCGGCAACCGGATCATTGGCTCCGCAATTCGCTTGAACGTGAACACTGCCTTGCAGGTTAAATCCGGCAAAGTCAGCTCGATAATCCGCAGGGAGGTAGTTCCGTTTGATCGAAGTATGATCGCCAAAGCGGGCTGGTGGCGCGTTCGGTGCAAGCCAGAGATATGGGAAACGGCCCAGTTCCCAGAGATGATGATGGGCGTCCACAATCGCGATTTGCGAAAGGTCGAGGGTCACTCGAATACGCCGCGACCTTCGACCGACGAGATCAAAGCGCGTTCCTTCTGGTGAAGACGGACCCGTCGGTCAATGGCATCTGCGTCCCACCCGGCAAGGACCTGTTGTTTCAAGTGCCTGAGGGTTTCTGCGAATTTGTCATCCTCTGCCAGATTGCTTTTCTCGCCGGGGTCATCAGCCAGATTGTAAAGCTCGTCGGGTTCGCCATGATAGTAGACGTATTTCCAGGAACCTTGCCGGATCATACGGATTGGACGGGCGGCGGCATGGCCGCAATACTCTGAAATAACGGCTCTATCCGGGTCTTGCCCGCCACCCAACCATGGGCGCATGTCGCAGCCATCGGCCTCGGTGAAGAAGATATCCGCCGCGTTTGGTGGGCTGGCGAGGTGGGCGAATGTCACACTCAAATCCATCAATGAAACCGGTGTTGCAGAGCGTTGCCCCGGTTCGATCTGTCCTGGCCATCGTACGATCATGGGCACACGAACCGAGTCTTCGAAGAAATTGCATTTCCACCAGAGTCCATGCTCCCCGGCCATATCACCATGGTCTGATACGTAGGCCAGAAGGGGCGGAGATTGGGACAGCCCTGGTGCCGTGTCAACGGTGTCGATCAACTGACCAAGCAACTCGTCGAACCATGTCACGAGTGCATAAAACGAAGCGCGGCCCCGAGCTGTGCTGTCAGCATCAACATCGTTCAGGTCGAAATATCCGCGAAGGCGTTTATGAAACGGGTGCTGGTTATCAAGTTCGGCCTGGGTGATTTTCGGCATATCCACATTGTCTGGCCAGTAGCTGTCAAAATGTTTTGGCGCACGCAGCGGAAAATGTGGCGCGTTGAACGAGACACAGAGAAAAATAGGGTTCCGCTGTGCGCGTGGCGGCAGCGCGTTGAGATAATTCAGAGCGGCAGCCAATACTTCCTCGTCCTGTTCAATATGCGCAGTGCGGCCCTCGCCAGCGTTCAGAAGCCTTTGCCGCGCTTTGGGGCGGGGCAAATCGGGTTCATTCCAGTCGTTTGTTTCGATCCATGTTCCGCAGACCTTGCTGTCATCGACCAGCCGCTTGGAGAATCCGTGCAACTGGTCGGTGCCAATGAAGTGCATTTTGCCGATCAGAACTGTCTCATATCCCGCCGACTGCATCACATGCGCAAAGGTTGGAATATCGCTGCGAAGAGGGGTGCCGTTATCCCATGTCTCTGTCCGGGTCGGATAGCGCCCTGTCATGAATGCCATGCGGGAGGGAACGCAGATCGGCGATGCGCAATAGGCAGCGTCAAAGGTAATGCCGTCCCCAGCAAGTCGTTCCATATTCGGCGTGCGAACGATCGGGTGACCGTAAACCGACGAAAAGCGCGGGGAATGCTCATCCGACATCACCAGGATGATGTCAGGCTGTTCGGGTTGCTCGGGGGGCAGGGATGTCAACAGGTCGCCCTTCCGATACCCTGTCGTCCGATACTTTGGGCGCGGCCTGTCATGATTGCCACCTGACCGGAAAAAGCTGTCATGCGGTTTCTCCCTTTTGATTGCCGCCTGTAATTTGAAATTCAGTGCCGTTTTTCTGCCCTGAAGCGACAAGTGCATGGAGCGTTTCGACAGCGCGTGCGCCTACATGGCCCGGGCTTTGATTTGTGCCGCGCCCCAGTGCGATGTCGACAAGCATGCTGGCCGGCCCTTCGCAGCTATATTTCCAGGCGCCGGACGCAGGCTCTACGGTTTCGGTTTGGCCGTCGGGTAGTTTGAGCACCAGTCGCTCTGTTTCGATATCCAGCAGCACAGAGCCTTCCGACCCAAAAATTCTGATGTCAACCTCGAATCCGTGTCCGGTCGGTATGCCGCAACTGCCCGACAGAACACCCGTTGCGCCGCCGTTGAACCTCACGGTGGCTGCATCATGCAAGTCTATTCCTGAAGGGGCATTTCCAAGGATCGAGCGCACCGAGGCTGCGCGCAGGTCTGTCAGCCAGTAGAGCAGGCCAAGGGCATGGCTCAATTGGCCGTGGGCAAATCCGCCGCCACTATCGGGGGCTTCCCATGTGGACCGCTCGGGCTGGATCGCTACATGCGACCATTGTCCCAGCGTACCGCCGGTAAATATTGCGCGGGTGAAGGATGCCATGTGACAGACCACATGCTCAATGTTCCCGATCCGGGATACCATGTCGCGCATCTTTTCAAGTCCCGGCTTGTAGTTCCAGCCATAGGCAACCAGCAGCTGACGTTCTGTGCGTTCGGCTGTGGCGACAAGATCCCAGGCGTGCGCGGGATCCAGCGTCATCGGCTTTTCAACCAATACGTGACAGCCCTTTTCCAGAAAGGCTTTGGCCTGCTCATAGTGCAGATTATGGGGTGATGAAATGATTGCAATGTCGATGTCACGGGACAGAACATCCTGCCAATTTTCAGTGGCAAAGGCGAAGCCGAACTCTTCGCGTATGAGGGCAAGCTCCTCGGAGCCAAGTCGGCAGACACTGTCGAGTGTGACTTCATCGCGCGCAGCAAGCACGGGAATATGCATGCGATAGGCAAAATGACCGGCACCGATGACAGCAGCTTTCAAAGTCATGCACTTTTCCTGATTACGAGATCGAACCCGACATCCTGGACGGTTTCTTCGATGTGTTCGCCCTTAAGGCGTTTGAGAACCATTTCCGCCGTCCGCTTGCCGATCTCGGAAGAGCGTACCTTGATTGTCGTCAGTGGCACCGGCAGCAAAGCGGACAGGATAAGGTCTCCAAAACTTGCTATTGCCACATCTTCCGGGATGCGGATGCCATGGGACAGGCAGGCGAGCATTGCGCCCTGCGCAGGCAGTTCCGCCTGAATGAAAACTGCATCAGGTTTCACGGGACGATCCAGCAGCGACATGATCAACTCCGCTCCGCTTTCGATGGTGGTAGGGTTGGGCACTGCAACGATGCTGTCTGGCCGGACTTCACGCCCGGCTTCGCGCATGGCGGCCACGAAACCGGCATGACGGTCGGTTGCCTGATCGTTGTTTTCAAACGCGCCGCCGACCATGACAATCTCACGATAGCCTTTGCTGATCAGATAGCGGGTCATTTCAGCCGCAGCGCGGAAATTGTCATATCCCACAACGATGTCGATGGCCTCGTCACGCAAGTTCCAGGTTTCGACAACAGGGCCGTGAAAATTGGTCAGCATTTTGCGGCAGGCATCGGTGTGGGTGAACCCGGTTACGATGATCGCGTCAGCCTGGCGGGCGATGAATGTCCGAACGGCCTCTTCTTCATTGCTGGTGGCGCGGTCGGAGACACCCAGAAGCATCTGAAGCCCATTCGCTCGCATAACGCCCGCCGCGCCCTGCGTAAAATCGGCAAAAAGGGAACTGTAGAGGACCGGCACGACCACACCGACCATGTCGGACTTTTGCGACACCAATGCGCGCGCGACCAGGTTGGGCACATAGCCGATGTCCTCGATGGTCTTTTGGATTTTTTCTCGGGTATCAGGATGGACCGTGTCCGGCTGACGCAGCGCCCGTGACACCGTAATGAGCGACAGCCCGGCAGCTTTGGAGACGTCTTTCAGAGTGACCTTGGACTTGCCAGTTCTCATGACATGTACCCTTTCGAGGTGTTGAAACGACCTCGCAGGGGTTTGGCACAATGATGGCGGGAGGGGTAACGGTTTTTCATTGACATACGAGTATCATTGATCGTAACGTCGCGCAATAGGGAATGATATACGAATGTCATATTGCGAACGAGCAATCGGGCGCGGTTTTTAGAAAGTGCCATTGGAGGAGTGAAAATGACTTATAAGCTTAGCAGACGGAAATTTCTTGCCAGCACATCAGCAGCCGTGGGGGCTGCGGCTCTGCTGCCTATGACATCCGCACAGGCTGCATCGGGAGACCTGTCAGTGTGGAAGTTTGGAGGAACCACCGCCGAGGTTGAGGAGTGGGCCAAGCGCAATGACACATTCAGTGGTGAGCAGTCCGACATCAATTTGAACTATTCCTACTTCAACGGTCAGATACGGCGACAAAAGCTACTGGCAGGATTCCAGACAAATCGAATGGCTGATGTGGTTATCGCTTTCGGGCAGGACATTCCCGAATTTGCCGGTTTTGGTATGATCCAGTCGCTTGACGACATTGCCGGCGATCGTGTGGCCGGATGGAAAGATCGTATCGTGCCGGAGGTGCTGGCTTCAGGCATGCATGAAGGCAAATTGTACGGTCTTCCAACCTATGTCGATATGGCCAGCTTCCTGGCGATCAACGTTGATATGATGGAAGAGGCCGGGTTTGACCGTCCGCCACGGACATGGTCGGAAGTACGCGAATATGCCAAGGCCATGACCAAGCCTGATCGTCCTGGCATCGCCTTTCCAGCGACGACAGCGCCGGTCGATATCAATATTTTCCAAGGCATTGCCTATGCCAATGGCGGCCGTGTGTTTGACGAAGAAACAGGCAAGGTAACGCTGAATGATGCCGGCATGGTCGATGCGCTACAGCTTTATGTTGATCTTATCGCTGATGGGTCCACTCCGCAGGCGACATCGCTGACAGAGACATTTTTCCGCGATACGGCTCAGCTTTTTGCACAGGGGCGCTCGGCGATGTGGATCGGTCTTTCCTGGCTGAACACACCTTGGGGCACACCTGAGGGTCTGAATTGGACTGGGGCACCATTCCCACGTCCGGATACACCAAGTGGCGCTTTCCCGCCTGTTGCGGCGATTATGGATCCGACAGCCATTCTCATGGTCTCGGCACGCGCCAAAAATCCGGAAGCTGCGGTCGAGTACATTGATTTCTGGTCGCAGAACGAGCAACTCAAGATCTGGGGTGGCAACCCTGAGATCGCTCGCATACCGGCAGGCAAGGTCGCCTGGGGTGAGCAGGGCCTGGCCGACGCATGGCCGAACTGGGTTGAATCCTTCAATGAAGGTACGCTGTTTGAAGGGGCTGAGCCAATGCCGCGGTTCATCGGCGTTTCGGCGGTCGAAAGTGCGCTTGGTACTGCCATCCAACAGGCGGTTCTGGGGCAGAAAACAGCGCAAGAGGCCATGGATGAGGCCACCACTGCTGCCCAGGCCCAGATCGATTTGCTGCGCGGCTGAGTTCTGGACTGTTGAAAACTGAACCTTGCTGCGCGGTTGACCACTGCGCAGCCCTTTTCTGCTTCATCCCGAGGGGACATTTATGAACAGCTCAAGTGACCGCTGGCTCGCCTATTTCATGATTTTGCCGGTGGTTGCTGCCGTGCTGGCATTTGTCATTGGACCGACCTGGGATGTTGCCACTTTGAGTCTGACGCAAGTCGTCATGGGACAGGAGCGGGGGTTCGGCACGCTGGGTAATTTTCGGGCTCTGGCGGCTGATCCCATGTTCACGCTGGTGTTGAAGAATACGGCGATCTGGATTCTGGGCGGCACTGTTTTATGTGTTCTGACCGGACTTGCAGTGGGTGCCTTTCTGGCCATTGACAGCAAAATGACCACCGGGCTTCGGGCGCTGATCCTGTTGCCCTGGGTGATGCCCGACGTTGTGACCGCTATGGCGTGGAAATGGATGCTGCACGGGCAGGTTGGTGTGATTGGCAGCACGATGCAATCGGTCGGGTTGACCGAACAGCAAATTTCATTTCTTGGCGATCCCGATCTGGTGATGTGGACTTTGGTTGTTGTGCTGATCTGGCGCAAGATGCCATTGGTGGCCCTGATCCTGTGTGCGGCGATCCGGTCGGTTCCCAATGAACAGATCGAGGCATCGCGCATGGATGGTGCCAATGCCTTTGAACGTTTCCGTTTCGTAGTGATCCCAAACATTGCGTTTTCGCTGACAGCGGTCACCGTCATTTCAATGATCTGGATCACCGCCGAGTTCGCTCTGCCATGGATCATGACCGGTGGCGGCCCGGCAAACGCAAGTCAGATCATGTCTACATACATCTATCAGCAAAGCTTTGAATTTTTCAGCTGGGGAGTTGCGTCCGCCATGTCCGTGGTGAACCTGGTCATGCTGATGGTGATTGTGGCGCTGTACCTGTATGTCAATCGCAGGTCATGGGCCTCGGGAGCGGCATCATGAACGAAACCGCGCGCCCCTATTACTGGGCCTTCATCAGTCTGTGCGGTGCCGTTATCGCTGTCTACATTCTGTTTCCAATTTTCTGGTTATTTCTGGCCTCATTCAAGACACGTGACCAACTGGCGCAACTGCCGATTGCTTTCTGGCCGGAAGAACCGACCCTACAAGCCTATCGAGACCTGTTCGACAGTGGGTCGCAGTCGAGCCAATTGCTGAACTGGCCAACGCTGATCTCCAACAGCTTCACTGTTGCAGTGACATCAACCATCATCGTCGTCATCCTTGGCACATTCGCGGGATATGCCTTTGCGCGGCTTAAGTTTCCAGGGCGCGATCTGATATTGGGCGGTCTTCTGGTGTCTCGGATGTTTCAGGGCGCAGCCTTGTTGCTGCCGACCTATCGACTGATGAACACGCTGGGGCTGCAGGACAGTCTGCTTGGTCTGATCTTGCTTTACTCCGCTTTCGGTTTGCCATTTGCGACCTGGATTATTGCCTCAAGCCTGCGTGAAATCCCCGTGGAACTGGAGGAATCCGCCATGATGGATGGCGCCAGCCGTTTACAGGCAATGTTTTTGGTGGTGCTGCCGCTGGCAACGCCCGCGCTGATAACTGCGGCGATGTGGCATTTTGTCGGGGCATGGTCCGAATTCGCATTCGCCTCGATCCTGCTGGAATCAAGCGCAAACAAGACAGTGACCATCGGTCTGGCAAGTTTCGTGGAGCTGTTCACGCTGGAATTCCAGAAGGTGGGTGCTGCAGCTACGCTTGTGGCAATGCCAATCATGGTGGTGTTCTTCTTTGGCCAACGCTATTTCACACGCGGTCTGCTGGCCGGGGCGGTGAAGGGATGAAAATTGTCTCAATCGAAGCCCGCGCCATAGATCGTGGCTTTCAAAAGCAGGTGCTGCAAACCTCGCGTGTTGCATCACCGATGTCGCGTTTTCCAAGGTTTGGTGAAAAGCGCTCCAGCTGGATGTGGCCAACCAAGAAAGTGTTCGTGCGCGTCGTGACTGAGGACGGAACGACGGGCTGGTCCTGCACCAATGGCGGAGAGATTGTGGCCATGATCGTCAATGACCACCTGTCGCGTCTTTTGATGGGTGAGCAGATTGGCGATATTGCGTCGCTTTGGGACCAGATGTTCTTCTCTCTGCTGCCCTGCGACAGGTCAGGCTTTTCGATGATGGCGGTATCGGGTGTCGATATTGCGCTGTGGGATCTGGCGGCGAAAACGCAGGGTCAATCGCTTGTCAGTATGCTGGGCGGTTCGGCGCAAAATACGCTGCCGGTCTACGTCACCACGCCACAGCCGGAAGTTCATGGGGCGGCCGGTTGGCGCGGGCTGAAGGCCGCAGCTCCGTTCGGGCCGGAAACCGGGCAGACCGGTTTGCAAGCCAATGTCGATTACATGCGCAAGTTTCGCGATATCGCGGGCCAGGACGTGCCGATCATGATTGATGCGTTCATGGCCTGGGATGCCGATTATACGCTGCGTTTCCTGGATGCAGCGCATGATTTGAACCTGCATTGGATCGAAGATCCTATTCCGCCTTACGACATTGAGGGAATGAAGCGGATCAAGTCTGAGATGGACCCGTCTGTTTCGCTTGCTCTGGGCAATTTCGCGTTTTCGCGCTGGGATTGTGCCGATCTACTGCGAGAAAGGCTGGTCGATGTGCTGCAACCCGATGTCGCCTGGGCCGGCGGGATCAGTGAAACGTTGCGCATTCTCGACATGGCCGATGCTGCTGATGTTCCGGTGATTTTGCACAATACCTGCGAACAGCCCTGGGCGTTGGCACTGGCTGCGGCGCGGCAGGCGGACGCGCTGGTGGAGTTCGTGGATCGGGGTGCGGAATCGCAGCTCTATGGACTGATGGGGCCGCCGGCCGTCTTTGCGCAAGGTTGCGTCACCATTCCCAACGATATTGCAGGCAACCGGCCACAGCCGGATGTCGAAAATCAATTCGCGCCTGTGACAGCGGGCGCACATATGGAAGGCAGGTAGCGACAGATGGGATCCGTCACGCTTAACAACATACGCAAGTCCTATGGCGCCGTGGAAGTGCTGCACGGAATCGACCTGCAAGTGGATGATGGTGAGTTTACCGTGCTGGTCGGTCCATCAGGCTGCGGTAAATCAACACTACTGCGTGCCATTGCAGGGCTTGAGACGATCAGCGATGGCCAGATCAGTCTGGACAATGAGGTTATCAACCATTTGCCGCCCAAACGCCGCGATATCGCGATGGTGTTTCAGAATTATGCGCTTTACCCGCATATGACGGTTGCAAAGAATATGGGTTTTTCTTTGCGGTTGGCCAAGGAATCGAAGTCCGAGATCGATCGAAAGGTTCGTGCTGCCGCCGGGATTTTGGACCTTGTACCGCTGTTGCAACGTTATCCGAAGCAATTGTCAGGTGGACAGCGTCAGCGCGTCGCCATGGGTCGCGCCATTGTCCGTGACCCGGAAGTGTTTCTGTTTGATGAGCCGCTGTCCAACCTCGATGCCAAGCTGAGAGTGCAGATGCGGTCGGAAATCAAGGAGCTACATCAGCGTCTTGGCACGACCACCGTCTATGTGACCCATGATCAGATTGAAGCGATGACTATGGCAGACAAGATCGTTGTGATGCGCGGCGGTCATGTGGAACAGATGGGATCGCCGCTCCAGCTTTATGACAGGCCCGTCAATGTCTTTGTCGCCGGGTTCATCGGATCGCCTGCGATGAACTTCATCGACGCGACCGTACAGAACGGAACTGTCATTACGCCAAGCGGTGCCATTTTGGGGCCAGCGCCTGATAGCCTGCCCGACGGTTCGGCCGTTACCGCGGGTATTCGGCCTGAAGATATTTTCCTGTCCGACAGCGGTGCGGAAACGACAGTTGGCCTGATTGAACCCACGGGGGCTGAAACACAGCTGACTTTGCGCATGGACGGCGCTTCGCTGGTCATGACGACGCGGGACCGTGTAACCCTGTCGCCGGGCGATGCAGTGCATATCCGCGTGACTGAGGGCAAGCTGCGCCTTTTTGATACGCAGAGCGAAGCTGCGATCTGGTAGAGCAGGGCACGTCATGAAGATTTCCGATGTTCGCGTCATCCGTTTTCGCACCCATGCTGACCGTTGGGATATCGGCCATGGCGAGCTGATCCCGAATGCAGAGGTGATTCAGACGGTCACGTGCATTGACACAGACGAGGGCGTGTCGGGTTACTTTTTCGGCGGTGGCAAACATGGCGATCAGGATGGCATGACGCGCGATGAGCAGGCTTTGATCGAAGGCCGGGTGCGCAATATGCTGATCGGTACCGATCCGTTTGACCGCGAAACGGTTTGGAAATGGATGTGGGTGGCCAACCTGTCCGAGATCGCCTCAAGCGTCATTGATCTGGCTTTATGGGACCTGGCAGGGCGTGTCTTCGGGCAGCCGGTCTACAAGGTCATGGGTGGTGCGCGGGATAAAGTGAAGGCCTATGCCTCTACCTATCCCAATATCGGCAAGCCACAAGTTTATGCAGAACATGCCTTAGCCTGTCAGGCCGAGGGGTATCAGGCTTACAAAATCCATCCGCACTATTTCTGGGACCCGGATACCGGGCAGCCAACAAATGGTCGTCCGTCGAATATTCGTGCGGATATTGAAACCGTAAACCTGGTTCGAGAGGCTGTGGGGCCGGACATGGTGCTCATGTATGATGTGTGGGGAACCTACCACACCATCGAAGAGACAATCAAAGTCGGGCGCGAGCTGGAAAAGCTTGATTTCTACTGGTTTGAGCATCCGATGCCGGAATACCGTGTCGAGAGTTATGTTCGCCTCTGCCGTGAACTGACGATACCCATTCTGGCTCCTGAAATTGCCGCGGGCGGGGTTTTCACACGCGCAGACTGGATCTTGCGGGGGGCATCGGACATGAGCCGTATGGATGTTCGCAGGGGAGGCATCACCGGCTGCCGGAAAACCGCCATTGTCTGTGAAGCCTATGGAATACGGTGCGAGATTCACATGGCTGGCTGGGGCAACCTTCAGGTTATGGGGGCTACATCGGAAGATACCAGTGAATGGTATGAGAAGGGTCTTCTGGCACCCGGTGTCAATTATGATGCGCCACACCCTTATTTGGGCCGGAACTGTGATCTCATGGATGCTAATGGTAACATTGCGCTTCCGGATATGCCTGGTCTTGGCTACGATATCGTCTGGGATTTTATTACTGATAATCGGTTCCAGGCATGACCGTTTATCGGCAAGCCTGGCGTATGAAGCTGCGGAGCGGAGGCGAGGCGGCGTATGACACAGCCCATGCGCAGGTCTGGCCGGAATTGATTGCCGAGATGCGCGCCGCCGGGGTGGAAACCTTTGTGATTTACCGTGATGGCCGGGAGGTTTTTGCTTTCCAGCAACGTAACACAGCTTTCCCTGGAGCTGACACCAAGCCAACGCAAACGATGCAACGATGGTGGCGCATGATGGAGCCATTGATGATGAGCGATGAAGACGGTCGTCCAATTCGCGGCATGCTGAATGAGGTTTTTGTCTTGGACGAGGAAAGGACGATTTAATGAGCGGTCTTCAGGGTATCGTTCCAATACTTTTAACCCCATTTGATTCAGAGGGTACTATCGATTTTGTCAGCCTTGCGCGTGAGATCGACGAGACGCTTGATGCTGGTGTTCACGGAATTGGTGTTGCTATTGGCAGCGAAATTTTCAAACTGAATCGGGACGAAAAACGTCTGCTTTTGTCTGCCGTTGTCGACAAGGTCTCCGGGCGTGTGCCGGTTATCATGAACACGTCCGCGCCGGGTACGGCACTAGCTATAGAACTGGCCAAGGATGCCAAGGACGCTGGTGCTGACCGGCTCATGATCTGGCCACCGGACTTCTTCCCGATGGATCCGGAAGCGGTCACTAATCATATCGGCGCAATCGCGTCGGCGACCAGCCTACCCATCATTTTGCAGGACGTTCCGCAAGCACCGATCCCGCCCTCACTCGCGCTTGCGATCGCAGAACAGGTGCCGCAGGTCGATACGATCAAGGTGGAAACACAGCCAACGGTTACTCAGGCTGCGCGAATGGCCACAGCTGTGGGCACACGGCTTTCTGTGCTTGGTGGTGCTGGTGGTGGAACCTTGGTGGAAGAGTATCGGCGGGGTGCACGTGGAACAATGCCATTTGCCAGCCAGGCCAAGGAGTTCATGGCTGTCTGGTCGTGTCTGGAAGCAGGCGATGAGGATCATGCAGAGACACTTCTGGAAAACTGCATTTTGCCGGTCAGTCGTCTTGGATTTCAGTCAGGAGATCTGTTTTACCACGTTCACAAGGCAATTTTGCAACGTCGCGGTGTGTTTGATACGGCCATCATTCGCCCGCCAACATGCTTGCCGGATGAGACGACCCTCGGCGAGCTAAGCCGGCTGCTTGATCGATTGGACCGAATTACATTGCCCTGAGGAATATCCACGTATTTTCAATCACATGCTCGAAACTGTAGATCGAATTTCGCCGGTTCGAACTCATTTGTCCCGCCTGATCGACACCGCGAGAGCTGAGTTTCCATCAATTTGAGAGAGAACTCCGTCAGTCACCAATAGAAATGGCTCATATGTCATATGGCCCAGAGAATGAACTGATTTTACGACGGGGACCTTATACCCCAATCCTACACCTCTTGTGCCCATCAGGATCAATGGGTCGTCTACAAAAATTCCGGCTACAACACCATGCTCATCAACTTCTACATAGGTAGACTCTGCAAGGGAAAGTCGGGTTCCGGTTCTGAATTCTATCGACGCGTAAGCTGCATCTGCCGGATACATATGATCCATTGCCACTTCGGCTGCGAGACTTGCGAGCGGTTTGCTGGGTAAAATTCCGTTGTGTATTACGCCAGCGCCAAGTTCGGTGGCTGGATCATCAAGAACGCAAAGTCCTGTATCAGAGCGTTGTTCAACAAGTGCACTGTTTGCTGTGAAAAGCTTTCTATCTGCGGTGAGTACCAGAAACCCGGCGTCAGCGTTCGGGTTTTCAGTCAGGATCATGGACATAGCGGTGTGTGGTTCATGACCCGTTTCAATATGATCAAGAACGGATTGATTCAGGGCTTTACCGGACACACCGATTGCATTGGGCATGCGATGACCGGTTACCAGAGCAACACCAGCTTTTGCCACAGTGAAGCTTTCCAGTGGCTCTGGCCTATTTGGTCCGCTTGACATTAGAGTGGCCAACTCGGCCTGTGCGAATTCGATCGGCAGATTTGCGCCTTGCAAGAGGCCCCGAGTGCCTTCCGTTTGGCATGTCAAATGCTTCAAATCTCCATCTTGCGTAATCACCACAAGACTTACAAAGCCGCCGATTGCGCCTCTTCCAACGGCTTCAACAGATTTGAGTGCCGCCACACAAGCCGCTCCAGCATTCGGTCCGTAGGTTGCAATGCCAATAGTCATGTTGCGACCCAATGGCCGGATTGGATTTCTCTCAATGGGCCAGCATCCTTGATATGAGGCAGGTCAACCCTCAACCGATGCTCCCGTTCCGGGTCAGGCGAAGGTGCGGCAGACAAAAGTGCGATTGTGTAAGGGTGCTGAGGATCAAGAAGGATCCGATCAGTGGGGCCCAATTCAAGGATTTGGCCGCTTCGCATGACGGCAACACGATCTGATATTTTTCCAACTACCGCCAGATCATGCGATATGAAAAGCATGGTCAAGGAGAGCTCTTTTTTCAGACGCAGCAATAGATCCAGAACCTGAGCCTGAATTGAGACATCCAAGGCAGATGTTGGTTCGTCCGCCACTATGATCTTGGGACTGGACGCCAAGGCCCTTGAAATTGCAATGCGCTGGCGTTGGCCGCCAGAAAATTCATGGGGATACCGATCTGCCATATCGGGTGTCAGCCCAACTTGTTCCAGAAGCGCGTCTACTCTCTTCCGTGCTTGTGACGACTCGATGTTTTGATGGATATGAATTGGCTCTTCGATAGTGCGTCCAATTTTGAAGCGCGGATCAAGCGATGAATAAGGGTCCTGGAAAATCATCTGGATGTCGCTGCGGGCCTTGCGCAAGGATTGACCTTTCAATGCCAGAAAGTCCTGATTGTTGACGATCACACGACCACTATCGACTGTCAGTAACCGGGTAATGGCTCTTGCAAGCGTGGATTTCCCGGATCCACTTTCCCCAACGATAGCAAGGGTCTCTCCCTCCTGCACACTCAAGGACACGTTCTTAAGGGCTTTGGTCGTGGCTTGCGTCCGCCAAAAACCACTTTTCTTTGAGAATGATTTCTCCAAATTGCGCACTTCGAGGATAGGTGCGTCGCTATCCGGAAATTCGCTTGGGCTGGATAGATTGCCATCAAGTCTTGGTACTGCGGCCAGCAATGCCTTTGTATATGGGGCCATTGGATCGGCGAATAATGTGCGGACGCCTGCTTCTTCCACGCGGCTTCCCTGTTTCATCACAAGGACCCGATCAGCTGTTTCTGCGACAACACCCATGTCGTGTGTAATCAGCAACATACCGATACTGGTTTCGGCCACGATTTCTTTCAACAAGTCTAGAATTTGGGCCTGCACGGTCACATCCAAAGCCGTTGTCGGTTCATCGGCAATGATCAGGTCAGGCTCGAGCAACATTGTCATGGCAATCATGACACGCTGGCGCATTCCACCAGAAAATTCATGAGGGTATTGACCCAAGCGTGTATGGGGTGCGGATATGCCCACGCGGTCCAGCATTTCAATCGCTCTTTTGTTGGCGTCTGCCTGGTTCGCAAGGCCGTGGACACGTAATGCCTCTGTCATTTGCAAGCCGATTGTCAAGACCGGATTGAGGGCAGACATTGGCTCCTGGAAAATCATTCCAATGCCCGTTCCCCGAATGGCCTGCACATTCCGGTCCGCATTTGCCAAAATATCCACGTCTTTGAATTGCGCTGATCCGGTAATTCTTGCTCCGGCTGGCAATAGACCCATCAGGGCTTTAGCAGTCATGCTTTTTCCGGATCCGCTTTCTCCAACGATCGCGAGAATTTCCGACTGTTTCAGATGAAACGAAAGGTCTGAAACTACAGTTGTCATGGAACGGTTGGATCGCAATCCAACAGAAAGATTTTCCACATCTAGCAGGGATGTCGATGTCATCGATCCCTCTCTTTCGGATCCAATGCCGTGCGGAATCCATCGCCAAGCAGATTGAATCCCAATACGGTTATGGCAATTGCAATCCCGGGTATGGTCATCAACCATGGTGCCCGGTTGATGTAATCTCTGGAACCGGCAAGCATATAGCCCCATTCCGGTGTCGGCGGTTGTGCCCCCAGCCCTAGAAAGCTCAACCCTGCAGCGGCAAGAATAGCGGTCGAGACGCCCAAAGTCGCAACAACGATCATTGTTGGGAGGACATTGGGCAACAGATGATGAAATACCATTCTGAATGGCCCGGCACCTGCTGCGATGCTGGCTTCAAAATAGGGCTTGGAGACCTCCACAAGGGAGGCCGAATAGCAGGTTCGGGCATAAAAGGGGATCCCGGCGATACTGACCGCCAGAACAGCATTTTGCAAACTTGGCCCAAGAACAGCCACGCAGGCTAATGCGATGAGCGTTTCCGTAAACGAGAACAGAATATCTGCGCTCCGCATCAAAACCGTTTCAATCCACCCACGGCAATAGGCTGCTACCATCCCCAGCAGCATACCAGCAGTGAGTGATATACCGACCGCCACAGCACCAATGAGCAGGGTTAGCCGACTTCCGTAAAGGATACGCGACAGCATATCACGGCCAAATTCATCGGTTCCCAGCAGGAAGTCGCTACCTGGCGGCAGAAATCTGGGACCAGATCCCATTTTGGTCGGATTGTAGGGCGCAAGAAAATCTGCTCCAAAAGCACACACAATCAAAATGGTGACTATGAGAAGGCCAATAAAGCCATTTGGTGTGCGAACCAATCTTCGCCAGAAACCGGGCGATGCCTGCGTAGATTCCGCAGATAACCCGGGCGTATTTACTGTTATCTCACCCATGCTCAGCTCCGCCGAATGCGTGGATCGATGAATGCATAAACTGCATCCAGCATGATGGAAACGATAACGACGACAACGGCAAATGTGAGGATGAACCCCTGAATGATCGGATAGTCACGCTGGAAAATCGCTTCAACAGCCATGCGACCAACCCCGTTCCAGGAAAATATGTTTTCGACCACAATGGCGCCACCCATCATGAATGCAAATTGCAAGCCCATCATGGTGATGATGGGTATCAGGCCAGCGCGCAGGACGTGGCGACGAAGTACCAGCTTCTGAGGAAGTCCCTTTGCAATGGCGGTCTGTACAAAGTCCTGACTCAAGACATCGATCATGGAGGATCGGGTCAGGCGCGCAAAGATGGCCGCATTGGATAGGCCCAGCGTTACAGCTGGCAGGACTAGATTGAGTGGTCCACCACCGCTGACCGGGAGCCATCCCAAATCAACGGCAAAGTAGAAGAGAAGGATCAAGCCAAGCCAGAAATGGGGCATCGAGATCCCGGCTATTGCTGTGATCATCAGGGTCACATCCCAGATTGTTCCCTGCTTGTAAGCTGCAAAAAAACCAATGGGCACACCAATGAGAATGGCTATCGCCATGGCCGCAACAGCTAAAACAATGGTGTTTGGCAAACGCTGTAAAATGACGTCGAGAACAGGTTGCCCGCCTCGAATTGTGTAGCCTAGATCACCTTCCAGAAGGCGGCCTACAAACATGAAATATTGAACCGGGATGGGTTTATCCAACCCGAGGCTCTTGCGCACTTCTTCCATCTGCTCAGGTGTCGTTCCCTGGCTTTGGGCATACATGATTTGCACAGGATCGCCCGGCACCAGATGAATGAGAAGAGTAACCAGTATGGTTGTCACAAAGACTGTCAGGAGTCCCATTGTCAGGCGACCGGCGAGAAAGGACAGCATGTTTGATCGCGCTCCGTGAAAGGGACAAACAGCCCCGCATGCAGTGCATGCGGGGCAGCAGATTTAGCCTTCGATCTTAATGTCGCTGAAGATCGGGTAAACAAATGGCGCGATGTGGAAATCCTTCACTTCAGGGCGAACCGCGAAGACCCATTCCCAGCCAGGTGTATAAAGCGGCACGTGAATGGCATTTGACAGAAGATATTTGAACGCTTCCTGAACTTTTGCCTTACGTGCTTCGGGGTCTGTCAGAACACGAGTTTCATCCAGTATGGCATCGAGTTCGGGAGACGTATATCCGCGATAAGCACCGGGTGTGTGCCACAAGGCATACAGAATATCTGGATCATACCAGGACCACGTCATCATATCCATGCTGCCTGTAGTGCCTTGCGTATTTTCATTTTCCTGACGGACACGCGCATTCAGAGAGCCGATATCCATGATTTCGATATTGGCTTTTATTCCGACTTCAGCCAATTGGGCCTGGAATACTTCACCCAGCTTTTGACGGTTGCCACCTGTCCAGACCAAAAGCGCAGTTTCGAGCGGATTTTCTTCGCTGTAACCCAATTCTGCCAGCAGGGCTCTGGATTTGTCCGGGTCATATTCCGGGCGATATTGGGCACAGAAATCCTGATCATTGCCAAAGACACCCCGCGATACAGGACAATATTCCGGAATGGACAGATCTCCATAGATCAAGCTGATCGCTGTTGCGGCGTCTGTAGCGTGCGCAACGGCAAGGCGGGCACGCTTGTCGTTGAAGGGCGGTCTGTGGACGGCAAATTCCCAAAAGACGTTTTGTCCGGTGTTTTCC
The DNA here is from genome assembly GCA_024743215.1 of Alphaproteobacteria bacterium. Classification (GTDB taxonomy): domain Bacteria; phylum Pseudomonadota; class Alphaproteobacteria; order Rhizobiales. The sequence goes on along the minus strand of JANSWZ010000011.1, from coordinate 82,890 downwards.
GCAACCATAATCTGCAATTCGCCAGATTCCTTGATGGCCGCGACATCATCAAAGGGAGGTTCGGCAATGTGTACTTCGCCGGTTTTCAGAGCCGCGAAGCGGGCCTGAGGTTCTGGAACTGTGGTGATGACAAGGCCATCCATGTATGGAGCGCCCGGGTTCTTGGCAAGCTTGCCAAAATTCTTGTAATCGGGGTTTTTCTCAAAAACAATTTTGTCGCCCTTGGTCCAGGAGACCAACTTCCATGGCCCGGACCCGATAGCCGTATCGGTGCCAAAACCAGCGGCATCCTTGTTTGAATCACAAATGATCGAAGAAAAACTATCCGCCAAAAATGGGACAAGTGCGACAAAAGGTGAATCCAAAGTCAGTTTGAAGGTGAGGGCATCGATCACGTCCACGCTGCTGATTGGACCCCAACTGCCTTTGGTGAGACTTGGCTTTTCGCTGTCGAATGCCGTGTCTATCGTATATTTTACGTCGTTGGCATCCAGTGGGGTTCCATCATGACACATCACTCCTTCATTCAGCGCGAATGTATACTCGGTGCCAGCATCATTGGATGTCCAGGACTTGGCAACGTGGGGGACCGGGTTACCGTCAGCATCTACCGCAAGCAGTGTATCATACATCAGGCTCCAGACCTGAAGGGAAAGGGTGCTGGTGGCTTTGTGTGGATCAAGAGTGTCAATGTCACCGTAGCGTGCCCAGACGATATCCTGCGCACTGGCTGCCGCTATGGAGCCACCTAATGCGAGGGCAAAAGCCCCTGCACAAATGGCATGTTTTCCTAAGAAATTTCGCATTCTTTGTGTCCTCTGCTCTGCAATGTGTATTGGTGTAAAAGCGGCACACTGCACCAGACCAGCGGCAAACATGCCGTTGGCGGTCAGTCTGATGTGCCACTCAGAATTTCTGTTTGTTATGCTGCAAGGCGATGTGGTTATCGCTGATCAAAAAGCTATTGAAGTCTGTGTAACCGGTCAAAGAGATTTCATAATTGACGACACTATTTTCAAAAATGAATCATTTGGGCGGCTATTGGACGTTCAATCATGCAAGATAGATTTTAGAAATCTCCAGCAAGGGAGCCTCCCCACTCATCATGAATGCTTTCAATGTAGCGCATGCGTTCAATGGACTTCTGGCCAACACGGCTTGCAACTGCAACGCACAAATATGTTAGCAGTGAAACGGGAGCTGCGACAGAATCGAACAATGAGACGCCCTGTGTGCGGCATCGCAGTATGACGGCTGCGGATTCCGCAATGCCAGCCGAAGTCTGATCGGTCAGATAAATCACATTTGCGCCGCTGACCAATGCAGAACGCATAATGGACCGAAGACTGGGTGTCTTGCGACCAATGCCCAGTGCAATCACTGCGTCTGTTTCTTCTATGGAAGCGAATTCCTCAGGGACTGAAAACCCGCCAATCGGGATCATTCGAATATCCGGTTTTACCTTGATCAATTGCGATCTGGCAAAATGGGCAAGCGGATAGTTTTCGCCAAAACCAACGACCCATATTTTTTCGGCCCGCGCCAATTGCATCACCGCATTATTGAGTTCGTCGCTGCGAATGGCTTCAATCGACTTCACCAAATTCTGCACATCATTTGCCAGATGATCGGCCAATTCGCTGCGACCGGACTTTTTTTCCAGCGGACGCGAAAAGACGCGTTTGCCGCCTTGATCCGCCAGGTCACCAGACCGAGCCAAGTGTTGGGCTGTTCTAAAACTGGGATAACCAAGCCGTTTGAAAAACCGGGCGGTTGTAGCCTTGGAAACACCTGCAAGTTCAGAAATATGGGCTGCAGTGTTCAACGCTATGATGTCCGGCTGTTCTAAAAAGAGATCCGCCAGATGGCGTTCATTTCGTGTGAGGTCGTCAAAAATTTCAAGAATGCGTTCTGAAAGGCTGGCCTCAGTCATAGCAGGTTCGTTTCAAAAATGATGCTTTTGGGGGCGTTTGAAACAATCGTTTCTTTTTTGGTATGTTTTGTCCAGCGCTTTGTGCCGCCTTAAATCAAATTGTTTTGCGTGTCAGGCTTTTGACCATCTCAATCAGCACATCTGTGCCTCTTTCAATATCGTCCCAGCTAGTCAATTCTTCCGGCGCGTGACTTATGCCGTTTTGGCTTGGAACGAAGATCAAGGATGCCGGGCAGATAGCCTGCATTGATTGCGCGTCGTGGCCGGCACCAGATGCCATTAGTTGGCATGAATGGCCGCTCCTTGCGGCGCTGCGCGTAGCGATTTCAGACAGGTTACTGTCCAAGACCACCGGGTCAAGCCAACTCATGGGTGTGATCTCGTTCCATAAATCGTGACGCCTTGCTGTTGTAGCGATTGACCTTTCCAAAGCTTCCTGAAGGACTCCCATAATGGCTTTGTCGGTATCCCTGATGACGATTGTAAAGGTAACAGTTCCTGCAATCGTATGGGGGGTGTTCGGCCATGCTTCGATCTTGCCAACCGTGATGCGCGATTGATCAGAACCATGTTGCCGGAGGACTGTATCAATCTGGTTGATCACGGAAGCGGCGCCGACCATTGGATCACGCCGTTGATCCATTGGGGTGGTGCCAGAATGATTGGCGCTACCTTTGAGGCTGATCGAAAGCAGGCAGATGCCGGATATCACCGTGGCAATTCCTATCGACACCTTTTCATATTCCAGAATCGGTCCTTGTTCGATGTGCAATTCCACAAAAGCTTTCAAGCTCCCAGGCTGACGTGCGCAGCTCAGCGCTGAAAATGCATCAAGGCCTTGTGCATTCATTGCGTCTGTCAACAAAACGCCATCTGCGTCCTGCGCCTGTTCAATCCAACTTTGAGTGACCTGACCAGAGAGTGCCTGTGAGCCAAGCATGCCGCCAAATCGACCTTCTTCATCGGCAAAGGAAACCACTTCCATGCCGTATGCCAACTCATTGTCCGCCTCACGTAGGTTGATCATTGCTGCAATGGCGGCGGCAACGCCCAGTGTTCCGTCAAATGCTCCGCCATCTGGTACGGTATCGGTATGGGAACCACTCATGATGAGGGGTTCTTTGTTGTTGCCCCACCGGCCGATCACATTGCCGATTGGGTCCATGTAAGCTTGAAACCCTTCGGCATGCAAAAATTCTACAAGCCATTTGCGTGCGTCCATATCAGCGTCGCTGAAGGCGACGCGGTTATAGCCGCCAGATTTTCTGGAAAATCCAAACTTATTGATCGCAGAAATAATGTGACGCGTGACTGACAAAGTATCTTTTCCCTGATTGGGCTTCTCAATTGAGCCGGGGCTCTAACGTGGAAGGGTGATCAGATTGGCTGCTTCCTCGGAATGCGGGTGAATGGCCATCGGGCAGAGGTGATCAGGTATGATTTCCAGATCGTAGAGCTCGCCGACGGTTCCATCTATGCGGAACCAGTCAACACAGTTTCCATTGGCAAGATCGATCACCTGAATGCCGCACCAGGGTTCTGAATCTGCATCTTTGAGTTTTTGGTCCAGTGCCAGTCCTTCGAATCTTTTGTAGCGGGGGCGGGAGAGGCCGACAAAGGCGAAGCCGTTGTGAAATGCCAGGCCGCGCAGAAAGCCCGGGCAGAAGGCGCGGGGCTCGAAAGTGCCCATGCCATCCTTGTTGAAGCGAACAACACCCAATTCGCCGGTTCCAGAGTTCATCAGCCACAATTCTCCATTATGCATGCGCGGAGAATGCGGCATGGAAAGGCCCTCGCAGACAATCCTGTTGCTGGCGACATCAATGACAATGCCGCCGTCGGAGCGTCTGTCGCGCCAGCCATCGATGGTGTTGGAACGGGAGACTGCAGTGACATAGCGCGCCTTTCCGTCTTCCATTGCCAGACCGTTGAGGTGGCAGCGATCTTCATCTACCAAATCTGAGATAAAGGCCGGTTTCCAAACCATTTCAAAGCTGTGCCTGGCGGAAACAGTGGCAAGGCAATTGTAGCGCGTATTGATGAAGAGCGGCTTGCCTTCCTCATCAATTCCCACATCATGCGCATCCAGACTGCCAGTGACATGAACCGTGCGGGGAACGTAACAGGCATCAAACTGATTGTTGATACGCTGGTCCGGTTCCAGCACATTTTCAAAACGCAGGACCTGAAATCCAGCCGTCATGGTCAATGCACCCTGATCATCCAGGCAAAGGCCCATTGGTTTGGGCATAGCCGCCTGGTGTATATTTATGCCGCCCTTTGGATTAAGGCCGACGAAATATAAAAGCCCTGACTGGTAGGATGTAAAAGCCACCGAAAATTTCGAACGTGCCAACCGGTTTGCGAGGCCGGAAGAGACCGAGTATTCCACTTGGGGAGCCACAGTCTCGGTCGTTTTCGGGTTCTGTTTGTCGGCGATTGATTGCTCGGTCACATGATTCCTGCATGGCAAGTTCGACACTTTGGGGAGCCTTGCCCCAGTTAAGATTGTGGGTCAATCAGATCGGAAAAGGCAAGTGTTAAAGTAGCAAACGACCGGGTGCAGCAAGTGTATCTGCGCCAGTGATTTGCAAATTGCTGCATCACCGTTTGTCTGTTCAAAATATCGCAACTCAATAGGTGAAAAATAGCCATTTGCATGCAAGCGGATTTCTCGGATTCAGCACTAAAATGGCGTGCCGAATTACCAATTGAATGCAAAAAGCTTCGCTTATTTTTCGGTTTGGCAAGAAAAGACTCAACTTTTGTAAGATTTTTTGTAATGTACAACCAATCAGGGGGTAGTATGCGTAAATTAATGATTTTTCTAACCGCATTGGTTGTGTTGAATGCATGTGCCAAGCGGCCGGATGCTATTGTGCCGGTAAACATTCCAATGGCCTCATATTCCAATATGGGCTGCCAGAAACTGGCACGTGAACTCGTTGATGAGCAAGAATCGCTTGCGGCCTTGTCCAAGGCACAGAACAAAGCGGCCACAAGTGATGCTGTTGGTGTGTTTCTCGTTGGCATTCCTGCCGGGTCTTTGACCGGTGGGGACAAGGAGGGCCAGATTGCTGTTTCGAAAGGCAAGGTTCAGGCCATTGAAAGTTCCATGAGGCAACGCGGTTGCTAGAGTAGTGGGCATCAGGCCAGATTTAGATCAGATTCAGGACGGGGAGGCGCAGGATTGGCGTATGACCAGTTCTGGCTGGAAGAATGCGTGATGTGGCTCGCCGCCTTTGCCTGCAATGCGCTCCTGCAAGACTGAGAAAGCCGTTTCTGCCATGGCCGCAAGGGGCTGACGGACAATTGTCAGCGCAGGCCTGAAGGCGGTGGCCCAGGAAAAATCGTCGATGCTGGCAACCGAAATATCCGCTGGGACGGCGAGGTTGCTGTCGGCGATTGCGCGCATGACGCCGATCAGCATCTGGTTATTGGCCACAAAGATGGCCGTTGGTCGGTCGGTATGGGCCAGCAGTTTTTGACCCGCCACATAACCGGTGTGTTCGCGAAAATCGCCGTGCTCTACATAACTCTCAAGGACTGTCAGTCCGGCGTCTGCCATTGCTTGTTGAAATCCGTTCTGACGTTGCTTTGCGGGCTCCTGTACAAGCGGGCCATTGACGATTGCGACACGTTGGTGACCAAAGGACAGGAGGTGCCGTGTTGCGATAAGGGCTGCCTGAAAATTGTCCAGCATGATTGTGTCAAATGCCATGCCGGGTATGGCGTTGTTGGCGACAACAAGTTTCATCGGGCCACAATCAGCGCTCAAAGTCTGATAATCCTGTGCGCCTCCTGTGGGGCATAGAATTGTGCCTGCAACCTGATTGGACCGCATGTGGCGTAACAGGTTTTTCTCCCGCTTTGTATCGGCATCGCTGATGCCCAACAGGCATGTCTGGCCATGTTCAATGGCATGTCGTTGAACGTTTTCAACAAACTCTGTGAAAAAGGGATTGGTGATATCGGGTACAATCAATCCGATCAGGGAGGTGCGACCGCTTTTCAGGCCGCTGGCAATTGAATTTCGGTAATAACCAAGCTCGTCAATTGCCGTCAGTACACGCTGTTTCAACTCTGGGCTTACTGGTGTGACACCTGAGAGCGTTGCCGAGACAGTGGTGACACTGACTTTGGCTCTGCGGGCGACGTCTTTCATGGTTGCCATTGAGACTGAACCCTGTGTTTCGCAATTGGTTGAGTTTCAATTGGCATATACGATAAGTGGCTCTGCTTGCGACACAAAAGAACAGCGCGCAAGCAGAGAGTTTTCTCGATCCTAGTTCCACCAACCGGCTTGCTCACGTTTCGGCTGACGCAGAATCTGATCGCTATTGTCCTGAGCTTCGATTTCCAGAAGATAACGATGTTCCGGTGACATGCGCTCATATAGTTCTGGTGTCAGGTAATCTATCTGGGTGAGTTGTTGTGGAAGATCGCGGCGGGTGTATGTGAGGTGCAACACGCGGCGCGGGGCATCGGAGTGTTTCAGCGTTCCGCTGTGCCACAGGGATGAATTCATAAGGACCACCGAACCAGCTTTTGCAATCACAAAGATCTCCTGAGGATGCGCGGCACTGAGATCGTCTGGGACGTCGCCTTGCAAACCAGCTGGCACATCATCGGGTTCCCAATCACCCTGATTTACGACAGGGACGTTGATTGGAACCCATTTGTGAGAGCCGGGGACGACCCGGGTCGGGCCGTTTTCAAGGGTGATATCATCAAATGCGACGACGGCGTTGAGCACCCACCAATCATCTGCGAATTTCTTGGGAACGTCAGTGTGATAATCCTGATGACCAAAACCCTTGTTGGGATCGCGCAGGTTTGCGCCGTGAACCTTGAATTCACCAAGTAGATAATTGGACGCAGCGAGTACTTCAGGGATTTCCAGGCATTTGTCGAATGCATCTGATTTATTGAAGATGTTGGAAACGCGTCTTGCCCCAGGTTCTATGTGAACTTCATGACCGCCTTGATCCTTTTCACTGGCCATAATGTCTTCAAATGCCTGCGCCATTGTGGCGCATTCTTCCGGCGTCAGAACATTTTCCACTGTGTAGAAACCATGTTCGTCGAGTGCGTGTTTCTGCTCCTGCGAGATATGGTCCGGGCGGGTGTTCAAGGACCGAATGGCCTGTTTTGAATACATGTGTTTCCTCCATTTTTTTGTGATTGCACACTGCACCTTCCTCTTCTCGGTGTTTGATACCGTGCGGCGTAACGTTACGTTTGTAGAGGCAGCGTAACGTTACGCTGCTGTTCGGTCAAGGTGTTGCGGCCGTGGCCATAGATGCATCTGCAATCCATCTATGGCGGTTCGCCAGCTTGCCGTGTTGCGTCTGCCACGATTTCGACCAGACGGTTGATGATAGGATATTGGCGTGAAGACCGCCGCAAATAGGCCCCAGCCAGCTTGCGACTGATGGGCGGATTTGGTGTGACCAGCCTGACACGGCCCGCATCAAGAATGGGTTCCAGTTGGACAGGCAGGATCATGGCATAGTCGCTTTGTGCCACCAGTTGAAACCCCAAGGTAAAGGCCGAGACGCGCATGACAATGTTTGGAGCGGGCAGTCCCTGTGCCTCGAAATAGGTGCGCATCAGCTCTTCATTGTCCAGCCCATCACTGTAGAAAATCCATTTTGTATCGGCCAAGTTGCGTGGGTGGAGCGGGGATTCATTCAGTGCCGGGTGATCTGCTCGTAACAAGATACCCTGCTCAACATTCGTAAGAGGAAGGAACAGGACCTGGTCATCATCTGCCAGATGTTCAGTGGTTCCAAACATCAAGTCCAGATTGCCCTCTCGAATTTTTGGCAGATTTGTAGTGTTCAGATCCGTTGACAAGGTAATGCTTGTATTTGGAAACTCAGACATGAGCTTGCACAAAGCGGATGCAAGATAGCGCATCTGAAAGAGGGGTCCCGACCCTATGCGCAACTCATCCAGATGACCTGATTCAAAAGAGCGAATTGCCTCGGTTGCCTGTAAGAACTCGTGCTGAATACGACGTGCGTAAGGCAGGAGCTGTTGGCCTGATGGTGTGAGCTGCACACCACGGGGCAGCCGTTCGACCAGACGGCATTTATGCTGCGCTTCCAGTTGCTGAAGGCGTTTGGTGAGTGTTGGTTGGGTGATGTGCAGCTGCGCGGCCGCAGCCGTGATGTTCCCGGTTTCGGCAATTGTAAGAAATGTCAGAAGATTTCGATCCATTCAATTTCTCTATGGATAAGGGTAAAACTTTTCATTTTTTGAATTTCGCAAATTTGTTTAACTTCCGCCAGAAGAATTTTCGTTTGGGAGGACGAGTGGCGTATGCGGACAGTTTTTGTTCTGTTTGATTCCCTGAACCGTGCAGCACTTGGTGCCTATGGTGGAGAAGCTATTGCAACGCCAAATTTTGACCGGTTTGCCAAGCGTTCCAAGACGTTTGACAAGCATTATGTCGGCTCGCTTCCCTGTATGCCAGCTCGCAGGGATATGCATACAGGTCGCCTGAACTTCATGCACCGGCCTTGGGGGCCATTGGAGCCATTTGACAATTCCTTCGCCAGGCTGCTGAGCGAGAACGGTGTTTACAGCCACATTGTATCAGACCATCTGCATTATTTTGAAAATGGCGGCACCGGCTATGTGAATGCCTTTGACAGTTGGGATTTCATTCGCGGGCAGGAATATGATTCGACCACGGCGCTGACCCAGCCGCCGGTTGAGCGTCTGCGCGAAAAGTTTGATGATCGCCACTACCCAATGGCGGGTCTGGCCAAGACGGGCAGCGTGACGAAGGGAAACTCAGACTCAGAGGGCTGGCGTCGGTCAAGGCACGCGATCAACACGCTCTTCATGAAGGAGGAGGAGGATTTTCCAACCGTTAAATGCTTTAAAAGCGCGTTTGAATTTTTGGACAACAACAAATCTTCTGATGACTGGTTTCTGCAAGTAGAGTGCTTTGACCCACATGAACCATTTACGGCGCCTGCGCGCTTCCGCGAAGCCTATAAAAGTGGCTACAAAGGCAAAATTCTTGACTGGCCGCTCTATGAAAAGGTGACAAACTCAGCTGAAGAAGTTGCAGAAATACGCGCAAATTATGCGGCGCTGGTGGCCATGTGCGATGAGTATTTCGGGAAGCTTCTGGACTGGTTTGACCGGGAAGATGCCTGGTCTGATACCGCCTTGGTGCTGACAACAGATCATGGCTATCTGCTGGGAGAGCATGAGTGGTGGGCCAAGAACAAGATGCCCTATTATGAAGAGATCTCTCACATTCCGCTGATGATCTGGCACCCGGATTCCGACAGCGAGCAAGGCAGCCGCAGTGATGCGCTGACGCAAACCACCGATCTGATGCCCACGATTTTGGATTTCCATAATGTCGAGATTCCCAAAGAGGTGACTGCGCATTCCCTAAGACCACTTTTGGATGACAAAGCAAGTGGTCGTGAAACGGCTATTCTGGGTATGTTTGCAGGGCCAATCTGCGTGACTGATGGTCGTTACAGCTATTATCGGTTCCCCGATGAGGCGCAGGAGGCAGCGTTGCAGGCCTATACAGTCATGCCGTCGCATCTGGAACGGCTGTTCTCCTTGCAGGAATTGAAGTCAGCAGAGCTTGTGCCACCCTTTGATTTTACCAAGGGCGCGCCGGTAATGCGATATACTCTGGACCTTGATGTTGGCGAAACCGGCGCGACCTGTGTTGCCAATTGGGGGGCAGGATCGTGCCTGTTTGATTTGGCTTCTGATCCGAAACAAGAAAACGCGATTGATGATCCGGCCACCGTGGCGCGGCTCAATCAATGCATTGTTGAACATTTAAAGCTGCACAATGCGCCGGACGAAATATTCGCTCATTACGGATTGGAAGACGCGCGTATGGCCGTGCCGCTTTGATGTGCAGAAAAAGTTGACGAACCGGTCGTAATCGTCACGGCCAACAATAAAGGGAGGATTTTATGTTGAAAAAACTACTCGTCGCAGGTGCACTTGCGGCCATGACTTTGGGGGCCAGTCCGGTCCATGCTGAATTTCCGGAGCGGACGGTGGAAAATATTTTCCCGTGGTCTGCAGGGACCGCGCTGTCTGTCAGTCAGGTGATTGCCAAGGCCATGGGCGAGGAACTGGGCGTGTCAGTGCCGGTTATTTCCACACCGGGCGCGGCAGGCACAAAGGCTTTCATTACAGCCATGAACCGCCCGGCAGATGGCTATACGATTTTTGACGGTTACGTCGCGCCATTGGTTTTGCAGCCGGTACTCGGCAATGCTGATTGGACTTATAAGGACTTTAAGCCCCTGCATTCTGCTGTTTCCAATGCGTTTTCCATTGGTGGGCGGAAAGGAGAGACCCGATGGACGGATTTCGAAGGGTTGATGGCCTATGGCAAAGCGAATCCGGGGAAGCTGCGTTACTCATCAGGATCGCGTAATAATCTTCCGCATATGGTGATTGCCAAAGTTTTGCAGTCTTATGGTGTTGTTGCTCAGAACATCCCTTACAAGACCGATGGTGACGCGCGCAAAGATCTGAAGGCAGGCGTTCTGGATTTCTCATTCGTCAATGTCGGTGCGTATCTGCAGGACAAGGAAGGCTTTGAAATTCTGCTGGTTTTGTCTGAATTGCCTGGCGCAAAAGCGTCTTATGATGGCGCTCCAAGCATTACGGATATGAACATTGATCTGGGCCTGTCCGGGCTTGCGCCGATGGGCTGGACATGGTGGCTTGTGCATAAGGACACACCGGATGACGTTGCCGATGTGCTGCGGGCTGCCATGAAACGGGCCATGAACCGGGATGATGTGAAAGAACAGATTTCACGCGTGGGTTTTGTGCCGCTGGATTGGGACCACACCCAATATGATGAAATCGTCGGTCCTGTTGCCGGGCAACTTGGTGCAATGAGCAATGCACTGGCCTGGGAAGAAGAAGAACTGAAGAAACTGCGTTAAGGGATAACGACCGCAATGTTGGGCAAAAAGCAGGTGAACTGGCTGGTGATCGTGTTTTTTGCCATCATCATTGCGGTGGTTTTTCAGCAGATTCATACATCAATGACAGAGCAGGGGATCGCAACCGGCGGTCCCTATGACAACGCTGCGGCGTATCCACGTGCAATTGCCATTCTCATTGGCTTGTTGTTGATGCTTCAAGCCGCTGTGAGTTGGTTCAGGGAACCAACTACTGACACTGATGCTGATGAGCTTACGATGAAACAGGCTTATCGGCCCTTAGCACTGCTGGGGATTTTTGCGCTTTATCTGGGGCTTCTGGGTGTTCTGGGATATCATCTGACCACAACGCCCATGATTATCGCATTACTACTGGTCTGTGGCGCACGCCCATCCCTGCGCATAATTGTAACAGCAGCTCTCATCGCTTTCACACTGGCCTACTTTTTTGAGGCCCATTTGAAGGTCGTGTTGCCCGGTGGCATATATGGCCTCAACATACCGTGGTGATATAGACCATGTTGGTTGACTCTCTCATCTCCGGATTTGGTCTGTTCATGACGCCACTTGCGCTGGGCCTGACCCTGTTGGGTGTTCTGTTTGGACTCCTGGTTGGCGCCTTGCCTGGGCTTGGACCTTTGATGGGCATCATTCTGCTGTTGCCCGTCGCCATTGGTCTGCCACCTGTTGCCGCCATGGGATTTCTTATTGCCATCTTTGTGGGGGGCTCATGCGGGGGTTCAATTTCCGCCATTTTATTGCGCATTCCCGGTACGCCATTGGCGGCTGCCACGTTGTTTGACGGGTATCCCATGGCACAGAAGGGACGGGCATCGGATGCGATTGGCATTGCGATCTCTTCCTCGGCACTGGGCGGGCTTTTTGGCGGCCTTGTGCTCATTTTTGCAGCGCCAGCACTGGCGCGGGTCGCCAGCAATTTTGCCCCGCCGGAATATACGGCCCTGGCCATTACCGGGCTTATCGCCATTGCTGTTATCTCTGATGGGTCGCTTATAAAGGGGCTGATTTCAGGTGGCTTCGGCTTGTTGTTGGCGACCATCGGTACTGACGAGTTTTCAACTGGATATCGCTTCACCTTCGGCTCACACCACATGTTGAACGGGTTTCATATTGTTGCAGTTGTGGTTGGCCTGTTTGCTATTTCGGAAATGGCCTATCAGTGCATGAGCGGTGATTTACTGGCAAAGCCCAAAATTACAGTGGCTCGCCCCGGTTTCAGGTCCGTTTTGACGACGCTACGGCATTGGAAAAACCTGCTGCGCTCATCTGTTATTGGTGGATTTTTCGGCGCGCTGCCGGGGGCAGGCGGTGTGATCAGTTCATTCACGGCCTATGCGGTGGCAAAGGCGATGGCAAAGCCGGAAGAAAAATATGGCGAAGGGGCCGAAGGCGGCGTTGTAGCGACTGAAAGTTCCAACAATGCAACGGTGGGCGGCACTTTGGTGCCCTCCCTTGCCTTGGGGATTCCCGGTGACGCGTCATCCGCGGTGTTGATCGGCGCATTGTTGATTCTGGGGTATTTCCCCGGGCCGACCTTGTTTGAACAACAGCCGGAAATCGTTGGTGGTATCTTTCTGGTTTACCTGGCTTCCAATGTGTTTCTGTTGATTGCCGGCATTCTGGCAACGCCACTGTTTGTGTATGTTTTGCGAGTGCCGAAGGTCTTTTTGATCCCTACGGTTTTGCTGCTGTGTTCCATTGGAACCTATGCGCTACAGGCGTCGGTGTTTGATCTGTTTGTGATGCTTGGCTTCGGGCTTGTCGGTATATTGCTGCGGGCAGCGTCTTACCCGTTGGCGCCGGTTGTGATCGGAATTATTCTGGGGCCGTTACTGGAAAACAATCTGCGGCGCTCGCTGCTGATTTCGCAGGACGGGTATTGGATATTCCTGGATCGGCCGGTTTCCGCACTGCTGCTGGGAATCAATGTGCTGCTCATTGCTGGTGCAATCTGGTTTGCGATCCGTCAGGGGCGGAAAACCGGTGACGTGTCTGAAGTGACCGGTCAATCATAAGCAAATGTCTGGCTTACATCAGGACACAGGCCTTTAGCGGAACCAGCGCAGCACCATAGGTTGACGGGTCACCTTGCATGGACGAGCACAAAAGCTGGGGTTCTGGCGGCATTCTGCGTTTCTGATTTCTCTGATCCATCTCCTGGCAGGCAGTGATCAGCATCTTGCGGAGATATTCAGGTGCTTCACCGCCAAAGACGATTGCTGTCGGGTCAACCATTGCGCGGATGGCGCGCACGGCGAGATAGAGATTGGGTGTGACCTCTTCGATCCACTCTTTTAGGCCAGGCCAGTTCGGGTCAAAAGACGCAGATAGCTCTGGCAGGGAACTGATGTGAATGCCGTGTTTGGCGAGGCGTTTTATCAATTCACCCAGCGCTGGGCGGCTTTCCACCTGAGCTTCCGTATAGGTGACGCTGATTTCACCAGCATTGCCAAAACCGCCCAAAAGCGGTTTGCCATCCACTATCATTCCACCGCCAAAGCCGAAATTGAAGGATAGATAAGCAAATGTGCTGTGGAGCCGACCCGCGCCAATCAGCGATTCGCCGATTGCGCCGGACGTGGCGTTGTTTTCTGTCCAGACCGGAAGGCCGAAAGCGGCCTCGAACAAAGGCGTCAGGAACAGATCTGACCATTCAGATATTGGTGGTGGGCAAACATAGCAATCATGCCCGTTTGAGCGGTATCCGGACATCGCGACACCCACGCCAATAATCCGTTCCAGTGGGATGCCATTGTCCGCGACAAGCGCTTTGATGGCTGTCGCCATGTCCTGCAAAGACTGGACACGATCAGCGGGATCGCTGTCGACAATGGTTGCAGCGACCTCCGCACAGGCAAGATTGGCAATGGACAAGCTTATTGTATCGGTATTGATGGAGACGCCGATAGAATACAGAGCATCCGGATTAAGCGACAGACGCGGGCTGGGTTTACCGGGACCGGTTATAATGGGCTGCCCTGTCATCAGCAGATCACGGGCGATCAACCCATCGACCAGGCGATGGACTGATTGTTGGGTGATATGCGTATGCCTTGTCAGAGACGAACGCGTAATTTCGCTGTTGCGCCGGACAATATCCAGAATCAAGCGCTCGCTGTCTGTGGCGATTTTGGGCGCGCCAGCATTGGGAATTTTTGCGCCTATGCGCAAATTTTCATTCATAAAACACGACCATTTCTGCGGATTCTCATCCGAATATAGCCATTGCTGACGCAAAGATGCAAAAAATGTTTCGACATTTCACACATTAACTGTAATAAATATTACACATAACGCGTATAAATAATTCGTCGTGGCAAAAAAATGGTTTCAAAGACCTGAATATGCGTCGGATTTTATGGGGAGGGTGGCTATGGCCTCGATTGAGGTTCGTAACCTGTCAATGCATTTCAGCAAATTTATTGCTGTGGATGATGTGTCGTTCAAAGTTGAAGATGGTGAGTTTGTAACCCTGTTGGGACCGTCAGGCTGTGGCAAGACCACATTGCTGAATTTGCTGTCCGGGTTTCTGACGCCGACTTCTGGCCAGATTGTTTTGGATGAGGTGGATATCACGCGGGTTCCCCCGGAATTGCGCGACACCGCGATGTGCTTTCAGTCCTACGCGCTGTTTCCCCATTTGAGCGTGCAGGAGAATTTAAGCTTTGGGTTACGCCAGCAGGGCGTTCCTGCCGCCGCCCGACTGGACCGTATTGCCAAGGTCACCGATCAGTTGGATTTGAAGGCAAATCTTCAAAAGCTGCCAAATCAGCTATCCGGCGGCCAGCAACAAAGAGTTGCGCTGGGCCGGGCACTGGCAGTGCGGCCAGGTGTCATTCTGTTCGATGAGCCCTTGTCCAATCTGGACGCGAAATTGCGGGAGAGCGTCCGCTATGAAATTCGCAGCATTCAGAAACAATACGGTCTGACAGCCATTTATGTGACCCATGATCAGGCAGAAGCCCTGGCCATGTCAGACAGGGTTTTTGTCATGAATGGTGGACGGGTGGAGCAGGTGGGTTCGCCTGAGACCATTTATCATCAACCTGCCACCAGTTTTGTCGCGGACTTTATTGGTGCTGCAAACATTCTGGAAGCTGAAGTTCAAAGCCAATCTGGTGACCGGCAATGGCAAATTGAGACACCCATTGGCTGTTTGACCGTGGATGCATCAGACCCTCCAGCTGCGAACCGACTGCGCGTCTGCTGGCGTCCTGAGCACGGCATTGAGGGTGGTGCCAGCGTCAATGCTCTATCTGCAAAGGTGCATCATCGGTCATTCCAGGGGAATTTCACAGACTTGACGCTTGATCTTGACGGTACTTCACAGCGCTTGCAGGTGCCAAATTCGACAGTTATGGACGGCGACGGCATTACGTTTAGCATTCCGCCGCACACGCTGCATTTTCTGGAACCAATTCAATGACCCTTGGTCGTTGGCTTCAGGTCATTTTGCTCCTGATCCCAGGCATTGGGCTGGTGGTCTTTTTTATGGGAGCGGTGGTTTACATCGCGATTGCGCAGTCTTTTGGCTTGTACAATCTGGCTGGCGAAAGCGGGTTTTCCTTCGAGTTCTGGACAGATGTTACCGAACGCAAGGTCTATTGGCGGTCTATCCGCTACTCGCTTTACATCGGGCTGATAAGTGCCTTTGTTTCCGTGGCTCTTGCGTATCCATTGGCCTTGTGGCTGCGTAAGCCATTCCCGGGATCCTTTACAGTCAGCGCCATTTTAAAAGCCCCGCTGCTGGTTCATGGTCTGGTGGCCGCTTTTCTGTTCATCAACGTAATTGCCTATCATGGTCTGTTCAATCAATTGATGCAGGGGCTCGGGATTTGGGACGAACCCCGGCGGCTGCAAAATGATCGCCACGCGTTTGGTGTCCTTATTCTGCAGGCTTGGAAGAACATGCCCTTTGCGCTGTTGCTGCTGACCGGGGCTGTGCAGGCGATCAGTGACGATGTGCTGAATGCTGCGCGGGATATGGGAGCAGGAGCTTTTGCCCGCTTCCGTAGAATTATCGCGCCGCTGTCTGTGTCCGCGATGCAGGCCGCTTTGGTGATCATTTTTATCAATGCACTGGCGGACTTCACCTTCCAGACGATTGTCGGGCCAACCAATCGGCAGTCTCTTGCTCAATATATGGTGTTTTTTCGTGACAGTGGCCGCTGGCACGAAGCCGCAGTTGTTGGCGTTACGCTGATGGGGCTGTCCATTGTCGGCGCAGTGTTGTTATCGCTTTTGACCCATATGGTGTTTGGAAAGAGGCGGGCGCGATGACTCATACGCGGCCACTCAATCGCCTCTTGATGATCGCATTACTGATCATTTGCACCATCTGGCTGGTCATTCCCTTTGGGATGGCGGTGCTCTGGTCACTGGTCGACCCGGCGGAACCCTGGACCGCTGAGAGATTACTTCCACCCGTCATGTCGTTTCATCGCTGGGAGTATATGTGGACCAATTCGTCGCTGAAGTCGGCCTTGTTCAACTCCTACACATTGGCTCCATGTGCTGCGGTACTGACGCTGTTACTGTCCATACCCACCGCATATGCTCTTGGCCGGATTCAGTTTCCCGGTCGCGAGACAATGAAACTGGTCGCGCTGCTACCGCTTGTTGTTCCGGCTTTTGTGACAGCTATCTTCTTTACCTCGCTGTTGTATCAAATGGGTCTGACGCAATCCCGGTTTGCGGCCATATTGCTGGCCCATGCGGTGATCACCATGCCCTATGCGATTCGCATCATGACAGTGTCGTTTGAGCAGGTGCGGCAAGATCACATCAATGCGGCGCGGGATATGGGTGCATCGGCCGTATCGCGTTGGAAAGTGGCTTACTTGCCGGCCCTGAAGCCTGGAATACTGGCCACACTGTTGATCGTATTCATTCAATCCATCGAAGAGTTTGCGATCGCATTTATCGTTGGTTCGCCCAATTTTACCACCATACCGACGCTGCTTTACAGCTCGCTTGGTCAGGATTTCGTGCGGCCCAATGCGGCTGTTCTTTCCCTCATTCTCGTCGTCCCCAATGTTGTTCTGATGCTCTTTCTGGAGCGGCTGCTGAAGTCTGCCAATCCAGCCATGAGCTCGGGAAAGGGATGAATGTGAATAAATCCAGAAAACCCAACACAGGAACAATCTTCATGTTTAAGAAACTTATGTGCAGCATAGCCGCATTGGCCTTATCAACATCGTTTGCAGCTTCCGCTGACCTGTCCGACATGTCCTGGGAGGCCATCGTTGCCCAGGCTAAGGACGAAGGAGAGGTTACTTGGTTCAATTGGTATTTTCAGGACCGCTTTCGTGAAACCGTAAAGTCATTTGAAGACGAATACGGCATCAAGGTCACCATTCCGGAAGGCACGATGATTGGCAATGGCAACAAGCTGATTGCTGAACGGGAACGCACGCAAGGCGATATTGATGTGTTTGCATATGGGTTCACCGATTATGAAAATCTGGATCTGCCATCTCTATTCATGCCGCTTGACATGCTGCCGGGGGATGATGGCCGCGTAAGTGAGCTTACCAGCACAGATGGAGAAGGTTATGTGCTGGCTTATTGGGGCAATCAGACCGGTATCGCCTATGATCCTGCCAAAGTCGCGGATGATGAACTGCCACAAACACCACAGGATTTCGAAAGGTTCTGGACTGAAAACCCGGAGAAATTCGGCTTCAACTACGAAAAGGGTGGCTCGGGACCGTCCTACTATCAAAACATGTTGCGCAGCTTGACCGAAGTCGATTTTTCAGACGGTGAAACCAGTGACGAGAAAATCGCTGCATTGGAACCGGGCATCGCGTTCTTCAAATCCAACGGCGCAAACTATGTGGTGACAGCATCCAATGTGGATTCCATTACGCGCGTCAGCGACGGTGAATTGTGGATGGTGCCTGCCTGGGAAGATCATCTTGCCGGGTTGCAGAAAAACGGCGAAGTGCGCAAAGACATCGAATTCTACATCCCTGAAATGGGTATGAATGGCGGCGGAAATGGTGTTGCACTTCCCAAAAATGCGCCCCATCCGGCAGCCGCAGCCGTGTTTATCAATTGGCTGACATCGGCCGAAACCCAATCACGCTTCAACGCTGACTTTGGTGCTGCCCCAATGCACGCCTCTGCTGACGACAGCGCAGCGTTGGTGCCCAATGAGCAACGCCAATACAGCCAGGCCTGGGGTGCTAATCCATTCCGCAAGGCGGTTGAAGATCACTTCATCGAAAACGTAATCCAAGAGCGATAATCCAACCTCCCAGATCGCTCTGCCAGCCCGGTTCACCGGGCTGGCACCTTTTACTCCAAAACGGAAAGCTCGACATGTCCTCCCAAGACCCTATCGTAAAAGAAAATCTCATCGCCCATCGAGGCGCGTCTGCCTATGCGCCTGAAAACACTTTGGAAGCCATCCGGCTTGCTGCAAAAATGGGTGCCAAATGGATTGAGACAGACGTGCAACTGACAGCCGATGGCCATCTGGTGATGATCCATGATGCAAAGCTTGACCGGACCACGAATGGGAGCGGCCTGGTTGTCCATAGCAAGCTTGCCGATATTGTGAGTTTGGATAGCGGGAGCTGGTTTTCAGAGGATTACAAGGATGCGCGTACGGTCACATTGGAAGATTATCTGAGCACAATCCTGGAAGAAGGGCTGAACCTGCAGTTGGAGTTGAAGGAGATCAGTGGTTTGGAAGAACCTTTGGTCGAAGCCGCTTGTGCAGTGGTCAAAAAACACTGGCCTATTGGAGAAAACGCTCTCTTTCTTTCCGGCTTTTCAGAGCGTTGCATGCGACTGGCAGCGCAACGGTTGCCTGATGTGCCAAGAGGGCTTGCAACAGCTGCGATGCCCCGAAACCCGAAGGCGCGGCTGGAGGAGGCTGCGTGCCAGATCCTCCATCTGCAAGCCAGTTTTGTCAGCGAACAGGATATGGAACGGCTTTGTGCCGACGGCATCGAGTTTGCCATTGCGACAGTAAATGACCCTGTAGAGGCCCGCTATTTCCTGGAGCATGGCGCACAAAGTGTGCTGTCTGACAAGCCGGATTTGTTTGCCTAGCTTGGGCCAACAATTCTGATTTGTGGCTGAAGGTATCGGAAGACTGAAACTAATTTTCCAGGTGAATTGCGTACGAACCTCATGTGTGTTTTGCCTGGACATCGCCAAGTGCCGCCCTCAGCTTCTCCAGAGCAAATCTGCTGCCAATATTCTTGCGATACCAATTCTCATGTGCGCCAGCAATTAGGACAGGGATCGGTTTTATTCCCAGTACTCTGGCGGCGTAGAATCTGTGGTGACCAGATCCCGATTTGTGGATTAAGCCGTCTTTGCCAATCAGAGCCTTTCCCAGTCCCCCACCTTTGGCCGGGTCAAAACCATCTCGTTCCAAGCTGTCGAGCATTGAAAGAACATAATATTTCATGAAGTGATCAACATCATTTTCAGAACGCATCATGATTTTCTTATGTTTGGCGACGCCGTGTTCACTCAGTTCGCATATGAGATCCGAATACCATTTAGAGGACTTGTAATCTCCTCGGTGTTTGGTGATATCGCTGACTCTGTTGTATTTCTCGTTCTTCTCAAATGCTATGAGGTCCTCATAATAATCGGGATCGATAACGAATGATTCCAATGCATTTGATACACGCAGCGTTTGACGCCGGGCAATGGTCGTAAGCCTGCCTTTCGATTGCATTCGCGCAAACTTTTCGCGGATTTTGCGACTTTCCGGTCTGCTGGTGCCGACCTGATGGTGAACCTTTCTAGGGTCGATCCACATGATCAGCTTGTCCTTCAGGAAAATCCTTAAAAGCCTCTTTGGGACATATAAAGTCATGAATGAGCAGTCCTAATGAAGGGTTATGTTGGTAGGTCACCCAAACTTGTTGCCGGTAAATCGGCAGCCGCATGCCTACATACATCAAAAGCAGGCAAATCACACCAGTAAATCTCGCAGGTAAATTTTCATAAAATCTTATATTTTACAATGGCTTGTATGTTTAGGGTTGTGTTTTCGGTATGTGATTTCAGTGCTTTCTTGAATGCGTTTTTAGGTGTTTTGCGAGAGTTTCTTGTTTCGTCTGTGGCTCCTACGCTGCCACATGGAGCCAATGTTCCAGGCCTGCTCCGTCGGCTAATTCACAGAGCTGTTCTTGAACCTTTTGGCTGGATTGCAGGAAACAGCGCAATTCCAGTTCCAGAAAAACTTGTGTTGCCGTGTTGGTTGGAATTGGGAAGTAACCTTCGGTTCCTTCAGGAGAGGCCTGTTGCGTGTAAATCTGCTGTGCGAAAAAGGCGTATGATCCGTTATCGGCTTCGACACTGAAATCGGCTTCAAACCAAAGCATCGTTCCAAGGTCGGGGATCATTATGTCTTCAAACGACACTCGGTCCAGATAACCAATTGCGTCAGGCTTTCCCATTTTTGACCTCCTGGCAGCTTCGATACAGCATGATAGGAGAAAAACTATTTTTAGTAAATAGGATAAATCCTATCGTGATGTTTCCGTATCATGTTGGTTTGCTCAAGAGGCATTTATGTGTTCTCGTGTGGCGTGGGGTTAAAGCCTCTTTGCGGCCCAGACAACGCGCCCGACGATCTGTACGTCGTCCCCGGAAATTTCATAGCGCGTGTGAAGTGGGTTGTCAGAGATCAGCACAAGCTTGTCTTGCCCCGGTATTTTCTCCACCCGTTTGATGACTGTTCCGCCGCCATCGTAAATGATGAAAATGCCAGGTTGAGATATCTGCTTGTCGGCAAGGTGAACCATCACCCGGTCTCCACTGGACAGGGTGGGCTCCATGCTGTCGCCGCGCACTTCGATTATGGCAAGGTCGTTTGTCGATAATCCAAGAAAATCAGATAGGTAAGAGGGATCAAAGGGCCATTGTGAGCGAACGTTTTCTTCGGAGGTGAGGGCGCCATCGCCTGCAGATGCGCGGATATCATATTCAGTAATGGTTCTGAATTGAGGTGTCGCTCGCGCAGGGCTGGATGCCGGTTCCGGCCCGCCCAATTCGTTTTCGGGAATGTCCAGCAATTCGGAGAGCTTGCGCCGATCTTCTTCTTTCAATCGGGCTGGAATCCCTCTTGTGAGGAACTGCTGCACATAGGCATGGTTTTTGCCAAGGGCCAGGGATAATTGCTTCATGTCCATCTGGCGCAGTTCAATTTCCCGCGAGAGGCGTTTTCTGATTTTATCCATATTTTTTCTTCACAGCAGTTGACTTGTGATTGATAGGAAAATACCTATTAATAATAGGAATTGGACTATAGAATGCTTATGGCACACCTAAATCAGTTTGACACTCATGTCGAGGGCTTTGTTGACGACAGAAGTTGGCGGGCGGGCTGTGTTTTTGCGTTCCCGAGCAGGGAGAGCGCCGCGCAAAGCCCCTCAACTCGCCTTTTCAGGTGGCGCGGATGCAGTGCTTTTGGCAGTGCCATCCGCTGCATTGGGTCTTGTGGCAGGGAAAAGATTCCCGAGCGCTAGAGCGCCTCCCGGCCTGGCCCTTTCCTCCAAAGCCAGGCCACGCGGCCGGTGCGGGTTTTTGCTTTTCCCGCACCGGCCTTATCAATCAAACAGGCGGCAAGGTTCGCAGAAAAGAGAAGGGCTTAGATGGTTCTTTCAGTTGAACAACATTGCGCATCGCGCGCATTCACAGACAACGTTCTTTGGTATTGGGCCTTTGGTCTGGACAGCGCTGAAATTGCTGATGTTTTATGCTGCCCGGAATCGCTGGTTTACAATCTTTTGGCGCGGCTTCGCGATGCCAACCGGGTTGGTTTGCAATGATGACCAGTTCAGAATTGGGTTACGCAGGCCAGTTGCAGCTTGCCCATAAACAGAGGCTTTTGCGTATGGGTGGAATGCCATATGCGCGCAAGGCTGGCCCCGCGCCCTCCGCGCAGAAATCAATCCTCCCCAAGCCGATTGCTAAGTCAGAATCCGGGAAAATTCGGGCAAAACGCGTTTACCATCGAGAACCGGGCCCGAAGATGAAGGCCATTCTGTTCCCGGTCAGTATTCCAAGCCACCCAAAAGTTGCCCCAAAACAATTTACCGGGGATCCCGCGACGGCGCACAGCCTATCCGAGATCATGATGGAAATCTGTATGCGCTACGGGCTGGAGGAAGACGAAATCTGTCAGGTCAAAGGCAGTCGTTATGTGAAGCTGGCAAAGCATGAGTTTTGCTGGCGCGCCTGGCATCAGACACCGTGTGTCGTGACACGGATTTCCAGGTTCTTAAGGACAGAAAACCACGCATTGGTGTCACGCGGTATCTGCACGCATCAGGCGCGGCTGGACAAAGGGTTGTTTTAGGAAACCGCGCTTCAATTCCGCGGTATTGGCACAGCAGACACCCATTTATTCTCCTCACAAAAGGTCAGCTCATGAGAACCAAATCGATGAAACGTTCCGGTCGCAAGCGTATTGTCAACATCAGGCGGCAACCAAATGGTCAGCCTTCACGGGCGGGTCAGAGTGATCGCACACGCAGCGTTGCTCTGGAGGCTCGAAAACGTATGCATGGTGCAAACAAGGCTAATGCCTTGCGGCCCGAATGGGGGTTTGCGCTGGGCCGTGCCCTGTTGAAGGGGGAGTTGAGCCAATTGCAGTTTCAGTCAGGCTTGGTGGCCGCGGATATCATCACTTTCTACTACCGGATGAAGGGCTATAGGCGCCCCACGCCACAGGCTTTTGATCTGTTTCGGGTGGTTGGATTGAGCCATATTGAAGTGCGTCCCGACACGGTAGCAGCAGCAGAAATCGACTACACCCGCCTGCAACGCGCAATGCGTGCCGCTGCATCAAAGAATGGGCATCCCTATGCCAGCGCCAGCAACACAGTACACATGGCTTGTGTCGAGGACTCCGAACTCGGCTC
Organism: Alphaproteobacteria bacterium; assembly: GCA_024743215.1. Classification (GTDB taxonomy): domain Bacteria; phylum Pseudomonadota; class Alphaproteobacteria; order Rhizobiales. Next base: position 60,076 of record JANSWZ010000011.1, on the reverse strand, counting down.
ATGGCCGAGTCATATGGTGCGTTACCTGAAGGACGCATTGGACGCAATCGCGTTGGAGTTTCCTGAGCGAATGGTTGAACTGCGATAAGTTATGGCGCGTCTTACTCGGTGAGTTCCGGTTCCCACTGTTTCAGAGCGATGACAAGTTGATCTGCGAATCTGGATGAGACGACTGGTAGAATCCTGCCTTTCATCTGTCCGAGCAGAAGCTGACCAACCGGAACATCCTTTTTGGACAATGGGCGAACTGCAATAGATTTTTGACGTTCAGTATCCAGACCTATCGGGATTTGAAAACCGACGGAATCTTCGTGGATGACATAGTGACGAATTAGCTCAAAGGATTCTGTTTCGACCATGGCAGACAGGGTGCGTCCAATTTTCTTTGCGCCCAGTTCCAAGAGGTGGCGCACCCCATAAGCTGCCGATGGCATGACCAGTGGCTTGCTCAGGCAATCCCGCAAGCGCAGGTCATTTTTTTCGGCCAGCGGGTCTTCTGCTCTGAAAAGAGCACAGACCGGTTGCGGGGTGGCCTGAATGACTTCGAATTCAACCATGTGAACTGGTTCAAAAACGAGGGCAAGGTCGCTGTTGAAGGTTGCCAGATCATGCTCCGCCTGGGCTCGGTCGCGCACATTGATGGAAAAGGTCACACCGGGATGCTGAGCTCTGTAGAGCGCAATTTGCTTTGGCAGGAAATATGGCAACAAAGCCTGTGAGCAGGCAATTGAGACGTGGCCGCGCCGCTCTCCCGTCAAATCCGCTACGTGAGAGCGCACGCGTGCCATGTCAATCATCTGCGCGCGGATGTGTTGTATCAGCAATTCACCGGCTGGATTCAGACGCATTCCGCGCGGCAGGCGCTCGAAAATTTCCCAACCGAATTCTTGTTCAAAGCCCTGGATGCGGCGATTAAGCGCGGAGGCTGTGATGTTCATATCCTCTGCTGCTTTGCGGATCGAGCCGGCTCGCATCACTGCTTCAATCAGCTCAAATGTTCTCAAGTGTTTCATATCAAATGTCTTTTTTAGAGTGATGTATTTTTTGCAACGCTCTTATGAGTTTATAGCAGTAGAAGTTGACAGTAAATCATTTCACTCTTCACGCAATGCCCCGGTTTGCTATGTCGATCACGTCATATGCGGGCAATACAGATTATTTCAACGACACTATCTCAGACAGGGAAACAGCAATGAAGACTATGACATCACGACGCAATTTTTTGAAAATGAGTGGCGGAATCGCTGGCGTATCAGTGCTTCCCTTCCTAAAAACCATGCCTGCGGCTGCACAGGGTTCCGATACACTGGTTGTGGTGACTGGTCAGACGATCAACAGTCTTGATCTCCACCGCACCGGAACCAACCGAGCGTCGTATCAGGTTGCGGTCAATTGCTACGACCGTCTGGTGTCATTTGGTACCAAAGATGCTCCTGGCGGTGGCTTTTCATATGATTATGAGGTGATTGAACCGGAGTTGGCTGAAAGTTGGTCGGTCTCCGAAGATGGCTTGACCCTGACATTCAAACTGAAGCCGAACGCCACATTCTGGGACGGTTCAAAGGTGACAGCTGAGGATGTTAAATGGTCGTTTGATCGCGCTGTTTCCGTTGGCGGTTTTCCAACAGTCCAGATGAAAGCGGGCGGCCTGCTGCGCCCAGACCAGTTTGAAGCGGTGGACGAAGCCACATTTGTCATCAAGCTGGACAAGCCATCGAAGTTGACCATTCCAGATCTGGCGGTGCCGGTGCCTTTCGTCATCAACTCGGCTGTTGCCAAGGCAAATGCCACAACGGATGACCCGTGGGCGATGGAGTATCTGCACATGACGCCCGCCGGTTCCGGGGCCTTCAAGGTTGCTCGCTGGTCCCCTGGTGAGCAGCTTGTTTATGACCGCAATGATGCCTGGGTTGGTGGCACGCTGCCAGCAGTTAAGCGGGTGGTTGTGCGCGAAGTACCAAGCCCTTCCACACGCCGTGCGCTGATCGAGCGGGGCGATGTACAGATGTCGTTCAACATTCCCGACAAGGATGCAGCTGAATTGGCAGACATTGTTGATGTCTATTCAACGCCGATTGAAAACTGCATGAACTGTCTGTGTCCAAACACGAATTTTGAACCGTTTCAGGATCCTGATGTGCGCAAGGCGCTGGCTTATGCAGTGCCTTATGAAGCAATTTTCCAGACAGCAGCTTATGGACGAGGGGCACCGCTGTGGGGCGGTGAGGCTGAAATCAATGATATCGCGTGGCCGCGCAAGACGCAGTATTATACTGACCTCGACAAAGCTCGGGAGCATATGGCCAAATCCGGTTATCCGGATGGGTTTGAAGTGCCGCTATCCATCAGCCTGGATCTGGCATCATGGATGGAGCCAACAGCGCTTCTGATTCAGGAGAATCTGGCGAAGATCGGTATCAAGGCAGAGATCGAGAAAATTCCGGGCGCAAACTGGCGGACGGCTGCGCTTGTTGAAAAGCGACTTGCGCTGCATCTTGAGAATTTCGGTGGTTGGTTGAACACGCCGGATTACTACTTCTTCTGGGCTTATCAGCATGGACATTTGTTCAATTCTTCCAACTATATGAATCAGGAAGTTGAGGATTTGGTGGATGCGACTCTGCATATGCCGGTTGAAGATCCACAATATGCGCCGAACCTCAAGCGCATGTTTGAAATCGTGTTGGAAGATTTGCCGCGTATTCCGCTGTATCAGCCTGCATTGAATGTGGCTGCAAATGGTGCAGAAGGCTATGAATTCTGGTTCCATCGTCAGCTTGATGCACGTCCGTTGGGCCGCGCGTAATAATGGCAACAGCCAACACATATCCTCGACTGCGCGCTGTCATGATGCGCATTGCGCAGTCGATCCCCGTGGTGGTGGGCGTTGTGGTTATCAGCTTCCTGTTGACCCGCGCTTTACCAGGGGACCCGGCGGCTTATTTTGCCGGGGCTGCTGCGGATGAAGCTTCGATTGAAGAAATACGGGTAGCTCTGGGGTTGGACAAGCCCCTGATCCAGCAATTTTTCATCTATGTGGGAGACTTGCTGCAGGGCGACCTTGGCCAATCCATTTCAAGTGGCCAGTCTGTGGCTGCTGATTTGGCAAAACGCTTGCCAGCCTCGCTGGAGCTGACCTTAACGGCGCTGATTGTCTCTTGCGGGATCGCAATTCCACTTGGTGTTCTGGCGGCCACGCAGCCTGGTTCCTGGATTGATCATCTGTGCCGTGTTGTTGTGACAGCGGGTGTGTCCCTGCCAACATTTTTCACCGGTATCGTTCTGATTTACGTGTTTTACTATTTGCTCGGCATTGCTCCATCGCCCTTGGGGCGGTTGGATTTCATCTATATTGAGCCTGATCGGGTTACCGGGTTTTATCTAATTGATGCGGCCGTGGTTGGCGATTGGGAAACGTGGTTAGGCGCGTTGAAGCAATTGGTGTTGCCGGCCGTGACGCTTGCCCTGTTTACCCTTGCACCCATTGCCCGCATGACACGCGCAGCCATGCTGACGGCGCTGTCCTCCGATTTTATCCGCACGGCAAAGGCAGCGGGCCTGACCAATCGCAAGGTCTTGTATGGCTATGCGTTTCGAAATGCGTTGCTTCCGGTTGTGACCACGCTTGGCATGGTGTTTTCCTTTGCGCTTGGCGCAAATGTGCTGGTGGAGAAAGTATTCGCCTGGCCCGGCATTGGCTCTTATGCGGTTGAGGCACTTGTCGTCTCTGATTACGCAGCCGTTCAGGGCTTTGTGTTGGCAATGGCACTGCTGTTTGTATTGCTCAATCTCATCATTGATCTTGCCTATACGGCGATTGATCCGCGTATCGGGTTTGCTTCCAAATGAGTGATGCTTCGATAAAATCGGCTGCGAAGTCGTCAGGTGGATTGGATCACCTGATTTATGTGCTGCGAGCCAACCCGGTGACAATGCTTGCCTTCTGCATGTTTGCGCTGATTATCCTGGCAGCGGTTTTCGGACCAAGTCTGGTTCCCTATGATCCTTTGGCGACGAATGCTGCAAATGCCTTGCAGGCCCCGTCGCTGGCGCATTGGTTTGGCACTGATAGTGTGGGCAGAGATGTTTTCAGTCGTGTGATTGTGGCGACCCGTCTTGATCTCTCGATTTCGGTTGCCGCTGTTGCGCTATCTTTCGTGGTTGGCTCTGTTCTGGGAAGTGTTGCCGGTTACTGGGGGGGCTGGCTTGATGCCGTGCTCAACCGCGTTCTCGATACAATCATGGCCTTTCCCCTGTTCGTGCTGGCGATGGGCATTGTTGCAGCGCTTGGCAATACGATTGAAAACATCATTTATGCCACCGCTATCATCAATGTGCCATTCTACGCACGGCTGGTGCGGGCTGAGGTGAACATTCGGCGTGATTCCGGCTTTGCCCGAGCAGCCAAATTGTCAGGTAATTCCGATATTCGCGTATTGGCCATGCATATTTTTCCCAATGCATTGCCGCCGATGATGGTTCAGGTGTCGCTCAACCTTGGTTGGGCCATTTTGAATGCAGCAGGCCTCTCTTTCATTGGCCTGGGTGTGCGTCCGCCGACTGCGGAATGGGGCATTATGGTTGCAGAAGGGGCGAATTTCATTGTGTCCGGTGAGTGGTGGCTGGCGGTTTTCCCTGGTCTGACGCTCATGATTGCAGTGTTCACTTTTAATCTTCTGGGAGATGGTTTGCGGGACATTGTAGATCCGCGCCAGAGGACCTGATCATGCTGAGCGTTAAAGACCTTGCTGTCTCCTTTCAGACCCGACGCGGTTCGGTGGATGCCGTACGCGGCATCAGCTTTGAGCTGGAAAAGGGTGAAATTCTGGGAATTGTCGGCGAAAGTGGATCTGGTAAATCGGTCACCTCCTATGCATTGATGCGCATTCTGGATGTTGGCGGCACGATCAAATCGGGTGAGGCCGTCTATTCCGGCGTTGATTTGCGCCGGGTTGCCGAAAAGACCATGCGAGATATTCGTGGTCGTGAAATCTCGATGATTTTCCAGAATCCCCGCGCGGCCTTGAACCCTATTCGTAAAGTGGGCCATCAGATTGAAGATGTCTTGCGTCGCCATGCCAAAGCGACACGGTATACAGCGCGCGAAAAGGCAATCGAAGCTCTGGAAGCGGTCAAGATACGCGATGCTGTTGCACGGTATGATGCCTATCCATTCGAGTTGTCCGGTGGAATGTGCCAACGCATTGTCATTGCCATCGCATTGGCGTGTGATCCCCGTCTGCTGATTGCCGATGAGCCAACAACCGGACTGGATATCACCACACAAAAAGCGGTGATGGACCTTGTGAGTGAGTTGATCCGGGCACGTGAGATGAGTTCCATCCTGATTACCCATGACCTTGGTCTGGCAGCGCAATATTGCGACCGGATCATGGTGATGAAGGATGGCGGGATTGTTGAGCAGGGTGATCCTGTTGAATTGTTCAGCAACCCACAGCACAGCTATACAAGAAAGTTGGTGGATGCGACACCGCGAGAAGGTGAATCCATCCGCAGCCTGTTGCCACCTGAGGACCGCAAACCGGAGTTGCCACATGACGTCAGCGAAGATGCATTGCTGGATGTCCGAAATCTGACCAAAACCTATCGGGGCAAATCCGGACCTGTTCATGCCGTGAAGAATATCTCCTTCACGGTCAAACGCGGGCAGAGCGTCGGGTTGGTCGGGGAAAGTGGTTGTGGAAAATCCACAACGTCTGAAATGCTGGTTCGGCTGATGGATGCAACAGCTGGCGAAATCCTGTTTGATGGTGTGGATATTGCCGCAATGCCCGCCGCAGCGTTTGCCAAGAACAGCCGGCGTGGTGATATCCAAATGGTGTTTCAGGACGCCACAGACAGTCTGAATCCGCGTCACACAGCGCGCCACACGATTGCAGAGCCCCTGCAGCGACTTGGCCAGATGGGTGGGTCAGAATTATCGACCCGAATTGAAGAGCTGGCTGGACTTGTTGGCCTGCCAGCGACCTTGCTGGATCGGTTTCCTCACCAGTTGTCCGGTGGGCAAAAAGCGCGTGTGGGGATTGCCCGCGCAATTGCACTTGAGCCGAAATTCCTGATCCTGGATGAACCAACAGCGGCGCTTGACGTCTCCATTCAGGCTGTTGTGCTGAACCTTCTGATGGATCTGCGCGCAAAACTGGGCATGAGTTATCTGTTTGTGAGCCATGATCTGCACGTAGTGCGCTTGCTGTGTGACCATGTTGTGGTGATGAAGGCCGGTGAAATCGTCGAGCAGGGGCCCACCCTGCAAGTCATGTCAAACCCACAAGAACCCTACACGAAAGAGCTGCTTTCTGCAGCACCAAAACCACCTGCGCGACGCATCGTCGCCTGAGTATCTGGAGACAAGCGATGCTGAGCAATCTGCTATTTACCATTCCCGAATTGCGTACTGCCTATGAGAACGGCGTGCACCCAGTCGATGTGATTGATGAGATATTTGCCCGGCTGGAGGCTGTGGATGATCCGGCAATTTTCATTCATTTGTGCGATCGGGAGGCGCTGAGAGCGGAAGCCGGAGCGTTGGGTGCGTTTGATCCTGACAAGGCACTTTGGGGCATTCCGTTTGCGGCCAAGGATAACATAGATGTGGCCGGGTTGCCGACGACGGCGGCTTGCCCCGCCTACGCCTACACGCCTTCGACGGATGCTTATGTCATTGCCAAATTACGGGCATCTGGCGCGTTGATGATTGGCAAGACCAATCTGGATCAATTTGCTACCGGCCTTGTGGGGGTTCGCTCGCCTTATGGCGCGCCGCGCAATTCTGTCGATCCGCTAGTGGTTCCTGGCGGTTCTTCCGGTGGTTCAGGCGTGATTGTGGGACATGGCATTGTCAGTTTTTCACTTGGCACAGATACAGCCGGATCGGGCCGAGTGCCTGCTGCGCTGAATAATATTGTCGGTCTGAAACCCAGCCTTGGTGCTTTGTCTGCAAGCGGTGTCGTACCTGCCTGCCGGACACTGGATACGATTTCCATTTTCGCGCTGACAGTGGATGATGCCTATGCCGCGTTCGATGTGGCAGCGGATTTTGATGAGGCGGATGCCTATGCAAGGCCGATTGCGACGAATGCGTTGCATGCTGTCCCGTCCGGATTGCGTGTGGGTGTGCCAGACGCCAAGTCCATCGAGTTCTTTGGAGATGAAATTCAGGAACAGGCCTTTCGGCGTGACGTTGCTGTTTTGGCCGCGTCCGGTGCTGACATAGTGGAGGTGGATTTTACGCCGTTCTATGACGTTGCTCATATGCTGTATGAAGGGGCATGGGTTGCTGAACGCTACACAGTCATTGAAGATTTGTTGAAAGAAGATCCTGACGCCGTACATCCGGTAACCCGGCAGATCATCTGTCATGCGGAGAGTTTGAGTGCGGCTGATGCGTTTCGTGGCATGTACCGCCTGCAGGATTTGAAGCGGGTGGCCGAGGCCGCTTTGGCAGAGCTTGATTTGTTGTGTGTGCCAACCATTCCGACCTTTTACAGCGTTGCTGATCTTGAGGCCGATCCGGTTACGCCCAATTCAAATTTCGGAACTTACACGAATTTCGTCAACCTGCTGGACATGTGCGGGATTGCGGTTCCGACCGCGCCGCGAGGGGACGGGCAGCCCGGAAGCGTTACTCTGCTTGCAAGGTTCGGAGAGGATGCGTTGACCGCCAGCGTTGCGCGTTATTTTGAGTTGGATTGTCCGCGCAATCTGGGGGCCACCGACCACAAGGCGACTGGCATTAGCCCACTTTCGAATCAGGCAAAAAGTGACAGAATGGAGTTGGCGGTTTGCGGAGCACATATGGCTGACCTCCCGCTCAATTGGCAGTTGACGGATCGCGATGGCGCATTTGTACGGGCTGCCAAAACATCGGCAAATTACAAGTTTTACGCATTGGCAGGTGGGCCACCAGAGCGCCCAGGGCTGGTGCGAACAGAAGGCAGTGGTTCTCAGCCAATCGGATTGGAAATCTGGTCTCTTCCGATGGATCACGTTGGCAGTTTTCTCGGGGGTATTCCATCTCCTCTGGGATTGGGGTCGGTAGAACTGGACGATGGAAGCTATGTGAAAGGGTTCATCTGCGAAGCCAGCGGGACAGCTGGTGCGCGCGATATCTCAGAGTTTGGCGACTGGCGAACTTACCTTTCCAGCAAAAATTAATACGCTTCGCCTGAAGGGACGAGAGACCTGTGGCGCTTTGCCGAGGCATTGAGGTCTCTTGGAAGAAAGTACTTGTCTGTCATAAATATATCAATTAATCATGATATATGGATAACTCAGATGCAATTGCCTCTTTTGCTGCTCTCAGCCAGCCAACCCGGCTGGATGTGTTTCGTCTTCTGGTGAAGGCCGGGGCACAGGGCATGTTGTCCGGTGAGATTGGTGAGAGACTGGATGTGCGTCAAAACACCATGTCGGCCAATCTGGCGGTTCTGTTGAATGCCGGGCTGGTGCGCAATGAACGGCAGGGCAGGAAAATCCGCTATTTTGCTGATTTTGATGCCATGCGGGGTCTGCTGGGCTTTCTGATGGAGGATTGCTGTGGAGGCAGACCTGATTTGTGCCAGCCGGTCATCGATGAAATTGCCTGTGCTTGTTGAGGAAAATTCATGCAAACGACTATTTTAAATGTGCTCTTTTTGTGCACTGGTAATTCTGCTCGTTCAATTCTTGCAGAAGCAATTATGAATAGGCTGGGGGCGGGGCGGTTCAAAGCTTACTCCGCTGGATCCTTTCCCAAAGGGACGGTTCATCCAGAAGCAATTGCTCTGTTGGCCAGACTGGGCTTCGATACCGGATTTGCGCGATCCAAGAACTGGGACGAGTTTGCCAATCCTGATGCGCCCAAAATGGATTTCGTGTTCACGGTTTGTGATGATGCGGCCAATGAAACCTGCCCTGTATGGCCGGGTCAGCCGCTTTCAGCCCATTGGGGTATTCCTGACCCCGCCGCTATAGACGGAACTGACAGTGAGGTTTCTCTCGCTTTTTCAGAGGCCTATCGAATGCTGAATACGCGCATTTCGATTTTTACGGCGCTTCCTTTGGCGAGTATTGATCGTATGTCGCTAAAGCCAAAGCTTGATGAAATTGGACGGCAAACGTGAACGCATATTCTGCGACGCAGAAATTATCTGCGGAATTTGTTGGGACAGCTTTCCTGCTCGCGACCGTAATTGGTTCCGGTATCATGGCGGAGCGTCTGGCTGACGGAAATGTGGCGATTGCCCTTTTGGGGAACACCATTCCCACCGGTGCCATTCTTGTTGTGCTGATAACCATGCTTGGACCAATTTCAGGCGCTCATTTCAATCCGGCGGTCACGCTTGTGTTTGCGCTGAGGCGCGCCATTTCCGCTCGGGACAGTTTTGCTTATGTGCTGGTTCAAATTGCGGGTGGGCTGGTCGGTGTGTGGGCGGCGCATCTGATGTTTGATGAGGTCATATGGCAATTTTCTCAAACAGTGCGTACCGGCGGGGCGCAATGGTTTGCAGAGGGCGTTGCGGCATTTGGTCTGGTGGTGACCATATTGGCCACTTTGAAAGCCAGGGAAAGCGCTGTTGCCATGGCGGTTGGCCTTTACATTACAGCTGCATACTGGTTCACCGCCTCCACCTCCTTTGCCAATCCTGCGGTGACAATCGCCCGTGGCTTTTCTGATACTTTTGCCGGTATTCGTCCGACAGATGTGCCGTGGTTCATTGTGGCGCAGCTACTTGGCGCTGTTCTGGCCTGGGCGTTTTGTCGCTTTCAACTAACTCCATCCATTGAGAAAGCAGGCCCTGTATGAGCATTGTCATTCACCACAATCCGCAATGCGGCACGTCACGCAATGTGCTGGAGATTATTCGCGCTTTTGCGGAGGAACCGATCGTCATTGAGTATCTGGAAACCGGCTGGACGCGCGGGCACTTGCAAGCCTTGTTTGCTGCGTCCGGATTGACACCACGCACTGCTCTGCGTGTTTCCAAGTCACCTGCAGAGGAGCTTGGTCTGACTGATGAAACGGTCTCAGAAGATATCATTCTGGAAGCGATGCTAAAGCATCCGGTTTTGGTCAACAGACCAATTGTCTGCACTGCCAAGGGTGTTGCGCTTTGCCGTCCTTCCGAACGGGTGTTTGATTTGCTCGATGTTCCAACAGGTGCAAGCCATACCAAAGAAGATGGCGAGGTCATCATTGCTCCATGACAAATGATTTGTTGCATATTGATAAAGAATGTCTGTGTCCTATCGACGACGAATTGTTGGTTCTGCCTGGTGAGCCTGATCACAAGCCGCGCATATTAATGCTGTATGGGTCATTGCGGCAGCGGTCTTACTCCCGACTTTTGACCGAGGAAGCCGCTCGGGTGCTGATCCACCTTGGGGCTGATGTTCGTGTGTTTGACCCGACCGGTCTGCCGCTTGTGGACGAGATGTCACAAGAAGCTGACAAAGTTCAGGAGTTGCGAGAATTGTCGCTTTGGTCCGAAGCTCAGGTCTGGTGTTCTCCTGAGCGCCACGGGACAATCACTGGTCTTATGAAAACTCAGATCGACTGGTTGCCGCTGGCACCCATTGGAGGCATTCGGCCGACCCAAGGGCGAACACTGGCTGTGATGCAGGTGTGTGGCGGTTCCCAGAGCTTCAATACGGTCAATCAGCTTCGTATTTTGGGGCGCTGGATGCGTATGATCACTATTCCGAACCAGTCATCTGTCCCGAAAGCCTTTCTGGAATTTGACGATGATGGCCGAATGAAAGCTTCCCCATATTACAACCGGATGGTGGATGTCATGGAAGAGTTGATGAAATTCACTTTACTGACGCGCGGCCGGTCTGCCTATCTTACAGACCGTTATTCGGAACGTGTTGAGAGTGTCGAAGCCTTGTCGGCCAGGGTGAATCAGAAGGCGATCTAAGCCTGTTTGAGGAAAAGTTGGGGACTGATTGTAGCTAGACAGGACCTGAGGCATCTGTGCTAAATTGTCATCCGTCTGCAAAGGCTGTGTGTATCGGATTGCCGTTCTGTCAGGCGATACAGATTGTGACCATCTCGAGTTGCTCGACAAACAACCGCACAAAGTGAAACAGGTGATGTTCTGTTGGATTGCCTTATCCTCATCAATGGTGATAGCGGCACATTCAAGACCGCTGATTTATCGGCCTTTGAGACACATGTTTCATCCGAATTTGAAAGTGCTGGTTACACCATGGAGATGGTCAGAATTGACGAAGTCGGCATGGATTCAGCCTTGAGTCTTGCACGGTCTTCGACCGCAGAATTGCTGATTGCGGCCGGAGGGGATGGGACCGTATCTGCACTGGCAGAACTGGCCTGGAAGAGCGATCGCTTTCTGGGCGTGTTGCCAGGTGGCACCATGAACCTTTATGCCAGAACGCTGAACATGCCCGATGATTTGTTCGAAGCGGCGTCTGCACTTGCGCAAGGCCGTGCAGACACCGCTGATATGGCCACAGCCAATGGTGTGTCCTTCATCAATCAATATTCAGTTGGTGTCCATCCACGTGCCGTTCGGCTGCGCAACAAAATGGATTATGAGTCGCGCATTGGCAAAATCTGGGCGACCCTGCGAGCCATGTTCAGTGTGATGACCGATCCGCCGTCGATGCTTGTTGAATTGACGCGTGATGACCAAGACGCTGAAACAGTTGAATTTTCCGCATTATCGGTTTCCAATAATGTGATTGGAACAGGTCATGACCTCTTTGCCGATTACTATAATGGGCATGTGCTTGGGGTTTATCGTACGCCGAGGGTCCATCAGATCGAGGCAGTGAGACTGATCTTTGACCTGATTACCGGAAAATGGGCCGAGAATGACAATGTATTGATTGAGGAATCGCGCAAACTCACTCTTCGGTTTCCGAAGAAAAGACGGCGCGCGCAAGCCCTTCGAGACGGCGAACTGGTTGATTTGCCAGATATGATCCAGTTTGAGATTCACGATAATGATTTGAAGGTATGGGTGCCGAAGTCGAGTGTCGCGAAGGATGCGTGAGCGTGCAGGCCTTGGCGGGTTAGCGAAGAACGCCTTTTGAGCGCATTTTCAAGCTGTAGACCCAAAGCAGCAGAGCGATGACAAACAGCACAAGTGTGAAGTAAATGGCACCTTGTCCGACGACATCCTGCATCTGTACCTCGCCAAGGGCGAAATTGTGGGTGGCGGTTACAATCATGGCAAGCAGCGACAAGCCCAAAACAGGTGCCGCAACCCGTTGCCGCAGCAGCAGCAGGAAAGACCCTGCGACACCAAACCAGACCGCGATTGCCCAACTAACGTTTACCCAGATAGGGAATCCAGAGAAGTAAGCCATTTGTTCGGGTGTAAACTGGGCCATGTAGTCCGCGTTGCCAGTTTGGGTCTGGACATAATCAAATGCGCCAATTGCATTCCATAGGAGGGTAACCACTCCGATTACCCAAAGATGCCAAGGGGTTTTCAAAATCAAGCTTCCTTCTACTGCGCGACTGCTTCCTGCTGAATGCGCTCATAGTTAGACTCTGTAAACTGCAATTACTGGATGCAGCATAGCATGATCATTGGTCAGATGTGAGTACGTTTTGCCGGGGCTAAAGCAGCAATGGCTCTGCATCAGAAAAACCTTCGAGTTGCAGTAAAAATGCTTTTGTTTCGACGCCTCCGCCAAAACCGGTAAGGGATCGGTCGGCACCAATGACGCGGTGGCATGGAATTATGATGGGAATGGGATTCGCACCATTGGCGGCGCCAACTGCGCGGCTGGCTTTGGGGCGGCCAATGGTCAACGCCAGTGCGCCATAAGACGTTGTTTCCCCGTATGGAATATCCATCAGAGCTTGCCAGACAGCTTTCTGGAAATCAGTTCCAGATGGTCGCAATTGCAGGTCAAATTTGATCAATTCGCCTGCGAAATAGGCCTTCAACTGTTCGCGCAAGGCAGCAAAAGGGGTTGGATCGTGGGTCCAACTCGGGTGAATTTCTGTTGCGCGGCTCCCGTTTGGAAAGCCGATGTGATGCAGGTGGTTTTCGGTGCCAGCAACAACCAAATTACCAACAGGACTTTCGATGTGGCACCAGGCAAGCTTTTCCTCGATTGTCATGATGTGCATTCTTTGCGACGGCGAATGTCGGTCGGCGGGCGGCCATACAAGTCCAAGAAAGCGGCGTTGAACCGGCGGAGGCTGCTGAAGCCGGATTGGGTTGCAATATCTGGCATCAAAAGCTCCGTGCTGTTCAACAGTCGTTTGGCCTTTTGCAGTCGGAATGTCCGGGCGCATTGTGTGGGGCTGGCCCCGACATGTTGTTTGAAAAGACGCGACAAATGCCGTGCACCGATTCCCAATCGACCGGCAAGGTCTTCAACGCTGCCGGTATCGAGGGCGCCATTTGAAATGAGCTTTAATGCGCGTTCAACGGTGGATTTGGTTCCCATCCAGGCAGGGCAGAAAGGTGCAGTTTCCGGGCGGCAACGCAGACAAGGGCGAAAGCCGGCACGTTCTGCCGCTGTTGCTGACGGGTAATAGACTACGTTTTTTGACAGTGGCTGTTTCACCGGACACACCGGACGGCAATAGATGCCGGTGGTCTTCACTGCAGTGAAGAACAAACCGTCGAATTCCGGGTCACGGCGGTAGCGTGCTGCTTCGCATGTTTCAACATCAATCATGGATACAGAATAGCCAATGCCCGGTTTCTGGTCGATAGGTCAAGCGATGATGATGTCCGATTCCGGCGATGTGGCTGTAGCCTCTGATCACCTATCTGTGAAATGCATTTTGGCTGCAGGCCATGTAAACAAGACTGAATACGCGATTAAAGTGGCAGGTTTTTCTATTATGTTACGACGTTTCCTATTTGGCCTTGGCACCATTCTTGTCTTGAGTGGTTCTGCATCCGCGCTTGACCCGATCAATTCAACGGGGGCAGGGCATCTTGCCATCCGCGGCACAGATACAACTTCCTATTTCCAAAAAGGTGGTCCTGAAGCAGGTCGCGGTAACCATGTTGTAAACTGGAAGGGCGCTACGTGGCGATTTGGATCAGCCACTGAAGCTGCACAGTTTCGCGCAAACCCGGAAGCTTTCGCGCCCCAATTTGGCGCCTATTGCACTGGCGGTTTGTCGCAACAGCATGTGGTAGAGGGGAAGCCTCAGCATTGGCGCATTCATAACAAAAAACTGTATTTGTTTCATACGGCAACGGGGGCTATGCGTTTCAGCAAAGACCCGGCTGGAACCATCCGCAAAGCGCAGGCTTACTGGGATACGCTCGACGTCACCCAATAAAGGGAATGCCAAAAAGTCCGGGCAGCGCGTTGCGACAATTTGCAACGCCAGTTTCCTTGGCTATTATCCCCTCGTTGAATTGGAGCTTTAGCAGCAAAGGCTGCTGGATTCTGGGTGGGGGCTGGTCATGAGCAAACGCACACTGACATATGTTTTGCTGGCTCTGTGGGCCGTGATCTATATCTGGTCATTCATTGCCTACAGCATCACCGCGCCGACAGATTTTGGATTTACCAGAGGGCTTAATCGGATAAGCGGGTTTCTTGGATGGCAATTTGCGGCCGGTCTGGTTTCCGTGTTTGCCCTTGCACTTTCATTTGAATTCAAGCCTCGCTCGCTAGCGCGCTGGTTGGCGCGTTTGCCATTTATTCTGGCCTTGCTGCTGCTAATTGTTATTCTCGGAATTGTGGGATATGCGTGGTGGGGAAATCCAGTATCGAATGATGCTGGAGTTCCGGCAAAGCCACCAGCGGTTACAGAACCGGCAGTAACGGCGCAATAGCAAGTTGAGCGCGTTCCTTAGATTTTTATTTCAGCAATCAGTGCGGCCCAACTTGCGCCATGCATGTCACGGTCGTGGATCGACCCCTGAACCTGCGGACGGTCGAGGCTGAATTTTACGACATTCAGTGATGGGATATCAAACCGTTGAAGACGTTCTGGATCTGTCTGCAGTAAAGTGGCAATCCGCTCGGTCGGCAAGGTTGCTTTGACGGTGTCATACGCATCTTTCGAGCCGCAGAAAATATCGATTGTGAGTTTGAACGGTCCGGCATTTTTGGAGCGGACCTTTTCAACCAATTGTCCCAATTCAGACATGACCGACCTCAATTGTTTCCAAAGTGAAGGCTTCCATGGGGTGTTTCAGTTCCATGACGTGATTGAGGCAGAATTCATACACAGGTCCAACGGGCACTTCCGCGGGGGAGAACTGAAAGGCGAATGTGGGTTGCTCTTCTTCCTGGGTCAGCGGGTGGTGCAGCAGATAGGGATTGAGGATTTTGCCGATTTCCTGAGCCTGTTGCAGGCTGTTTGCAGTGACAAATCCCATGACGCCAATTTCGGTGGGGCTGTGGTTGGAGTTCTCTGGCTCCAGATGGCCGAATGTGGCGTTTTTGCCAATGAGACGCAGTTCTATTGAGAAATCATGGCTCGATATGCCCAACCGATCTATGGCTTTGGTCCGTGCCTTTTGGGTGATGTCATCTGCCCATTGCTGTGCGTGCTCGACATAGCGCCTGTCGCGAAGCAAGGCAAAGGCCATGACCTGATAGCCAGCAATGCGTGCGCCTTCCAGTTTGACCGTATATTGCTCTGACGGCACCCATCTGGCGCCTGTTGCGCGTACACTTGTACCATCAATGGATTCGTATTGGGCATCGGTAACGTCCAGATGGCCACCGGGCTCATAGAGAATGAATGGGTCCGCATTTTCGTAAAGCATATGAGCCGAAACTGTGTGCGGGCTGGCATGGGCTCCATCGGCTGTTGGCGTGATCGTAAAGCCGCTTTCATCAAAGTCGATCAGCACGACACCAGATTGCGGGTTGGTGGCACAGAGTGCACCGCATTCGCCAATTTTGGCCCCGTGCCAGGCGGCACCGGCATGGCACCCCTGCATGAGGGGCAGTGCCGCAATGATGGCTGTATCGGTTGTGCGACCAGCGATAATGATGTCAGCCCCGGTGTTGATTGCCGCCTGAATTTGTTCAGCCCCAGCCAACGCTACAATATTGGTGAATTGCTTTATGGCTTCTTCAGAGATGTCCGGTGCCGGACTGAGGGGACTTAATTTCCCGCCGGTCAGAGCATCGGCAATGTAATCCGGGGCCTGAGACGAGCGTAAAACCGCGACCTTCAACGTTTGACCGAGTTCTTGCGCGATATCTGCGGTGATATCCAGCAGCCAGTCTACGGCACTGTCGGATCCGCATGTGCCAGCGGTCCCTATGACGAGCGGAACGCCCGCTTTAGCCCGTGCCTGCATGAGACCTTTCCATTCCAGTCTGGTTGAAGCGCGGGAATATTTGGAAACGCCCCGGCCCAGATAGGAAGGGCCGGAGTCGGTGGAGCCACCATCAATTGCGATGATGTCGGGTTTGGCAGCAATGGCGCGGTCCATGGCCAGTTGATCGTAACCAAGACCCAAAGCTCCGGAGGGAATCAAGACTCTTGTCATGAGATCAATCCGTGATCGCTTGTGGCTTTTTCAATACTTTGCGCAGGAACATTGGCGCAACGAAACCACCAATGGCTGCAATCCAAAGACCAATGGCAATGGGTGTCGAGAACAGGAAGGCCCAGTCACCATCGGACAGCACCATTGCACGACGGAGAGAATCCTCCATCTGATTGCCGAGCAAAATGCCCAGGATTACCGGAACCGTGGGGATATCCAGTTTGCGCAGGAAATAGCCCAGGACGCCAAAGCCAACCATGAGAAGCAGATCGAAGTAGCTGCCGGACAAAGAGTAGATGCCGACGAAGGAAATCATGGTCACGCCCGGCAAAAGAACCCAGGGTGGGACTTGCAGGACATATACAAAGATCTTTACCAGCGGCACATTCATGATGAGCAGCACAATATTGGCAATAAGCAGTGAGGCGATCAGGCCCCAGACAACTTCTGGACGGTCGGCAAAGAGTGTCGGGCCGGGCGTGATGTTGAGTGTCATCAACAATGCCAATAACACGGCTGTTGTGCCGGAGCCGGGAACACCAAGGGTCAGCATGGGCACAAGGGCGCCACCGGCTGCAGCGTTGTTGCCAGCTTCCGGCGCTGCTACGCCGCGCGGGTTGCCTTTGCCGTAAGTTTCAGGATCTTTTGCGACCGCCTTTTGCGCCATATAGGCCATAAAGCTGCCAAGTGATGCCCCCGCACCGGGCAGAACCCCTGCAAAAAAGCCAATGAAGGTAGAGCGGATCATGGTCCAGAAACTGTTCCTGATCATTTTGAAGGGAATGGTGACCCTTTCAAGTCGCACGCCAAGAGCCGTGTTCTTGCCATGACTTTCGATGAAGAAAAACACTTCGGCAATGGCGAACAAGCCGACGATGGCGACGAGGAAATCCACACCATCCATCAGGTGCAGATTGCCATAGGTGAAACGCGGCATTCCGGAGGTGTTGTCGAGACCGATCATGGCAATGCCAAGGCCAAGACAAGCTGCAATGGCTGATTTCGCCTGATTGTTGGACGCCATGCCGCCAAGTGTACAAAACGCCAGAAGATAGAGCGCAAAATACTCGGCAGGGCCAAACAGATAGGCCACACGTGCAAGCAACGGGGCCAGAATGATGAGCCCGATGGTGGCCAGAAATGCACCCACAAAAGAAGAAACGCCGGATAGAACAAGGGCGTCAGCCGCCTTGCCCTGTTTCGCCATTGGATAGCCATCCAGAGTGGTCATGAGCGCAGGCTCATCGCCTGGAATATTCAGCAGGATGGATGAAATGCGGCCGCCATACATGGCTCCGTAATAAACGCTGGTCATGAGGACCAGTGCAGAGGTCGCATCAAGCCCGAGGGTGAATGTGATGGGAATGAGAATGGCGACGCCGTTGGAGGGCCCAAGACCCGGCAAAGCGCCGATGATGGTTCCAAGAAAGCAGCCTATGATGGCCAGCATCAGGGTAAAGGGCGTTAGAGCAACACTAAAACCCAGTGCCAGATTGGTAAATGTTTCCATGAGACCTTACCCGATCATGCCGGCGGGGAAGGGGAACAATCCCAAACCCAAGGCATACTTGAACAGAATGAAGAGGCCAACAGAGAGTCCGGCTCCGGTTATCAGTGCAGGCCCGACGCGGGGGCCGATCTGGTAGCTGAGGATGGAGGCTGCGACAAACGTTGGCAGAATGAAGCCCAATGGCTTGAGCGCGTATGCATAGCCAATGAGGGTTATAATCGCGACAAGCAACACTAGGAATGTGCGCGATTTGGGCCAGTCAGGGTCCGGGTCGGGTTTCACGATCAGTACAAGAGAGCTGATCATGACGACCACACCGATCAGAATCGGGAATGATTTTGAGCCGACAGGATCAGATAGAAAACTGGACTGAATTTGAAAGGCGCTCGCAACATATGCGAGCGCCACTCCGAACATGACCAGACCAAAAATCCGGTCAGAAGCCATTACTGAATAACCCCAATGTCTTTCGACAATTGTTGAATTTCAGCAACCAGGCCGTCCACATAGCTCTGGAAGTCTCCACCGACTTTGGTGAATGGCGCCAGACCATTGTCGACCATTGCCTGCTTCCATTCATCGGACGCTGCAACTTTGGCCAGACGGTCAGCCCAGGTATCAAAGACCTCATCGCTGACGCCCTTTGGAATGTAGAGACCGCGCCAGTTCACGGCCACGACGTCAAAACCCTGCTCTTTGGCAGTTGGAATGTCGTCGAAGCCTGGAATGCGATCTTCTGTCAGGACAGCCAGAACACGGATATCACCGGATTTCAGAAAGCCAACGATTTCCGACATGTCGCCAGTCATCGCCTGAGTAAAGCCACCGATGGTCTGAGTGATGGCATCTGCACCACCATCAACGCCGATATATTTGACTTTGGTAATGTCTGTGAAACCGGCACGTTGCAGGATCATCAAAGGTTTCAGATGGTCAAAACCACCCACTGCGGACCCACCGGCAAAAGCCACGGAACCTGGATTTGCTTTGATAGCATCGACAAGTTGGCTGAGGCTTGTAAACTCGGAATCTGCACCGACAGCAATCACGCCAGGGTCCGCACCAATTGCACCGACAAAGCGCACTTGATCAGCGGTTGCGCCACCATAGGCATTCTGCGCAAGGCGGGTTGTTGTCGCTGAGGATGCAGCAATTATGAGGTCTTCATCTGTATTGCGCTCATTGACCACGGTGCTGTAAGCCAAACCGCCACCGGCACCGGCCATATTGGTAACCTGGATAGGTGAATCAACGGCCTTGATGTCGTACATGATCTTGCCGATCTGACGGCAGGTGAAGTCCCAACCGCCGCCGGGATTGGCCGGAGCGATGCATTCTGCTGCATATGCTGTTGAGAACATTCCAAGACTGAGGACTGCGCCCAAAGCTGTTTTTTTGATTAGTTTCATTGTTTTCTCCCAATTTCGACAAAACACTTGTTTTGTTGAGCCGGGACCATGACAGCAGATTTTCAGGACTTCAAGCAGCATTTTGAATTGATTTTATCGGTAATATCTCATCGATGCGCTTGTCTTTGTGTTGTTTTGAAGGGATGAATCGAGATGCACAACAGCGCCCAGAACATGATTTCAGATTGACGCAATTTACAAATGGTCTTTCGCCGTCAATCGGGTGGTGTTTTACAGTTGTCGAACTTCTGGTTGGGCGTTACGAGTAGCCATGGAATTCTTCTATATTTTTCTGAGTTTTGCGCTGGGCGGTATTTTAAAGGGGGCAACCGGTGCAGGGGCGCCTGTCGTTGCTGTACCCATCATTGCACTGTTTTATGACGTGCCAACTGCGGTCACAATTTTTGTAATTCCAAATCTGTTGTCGAATGTGTGGCAGGCCTGGAGCTATCGTAAGAACCAAATGCCGCCAGCTTTGACCTATCGCTTTGCGGCTACTGGACTCATGGGCGCCATCGTCGGCACTTTCATGCTGGCCTATCTGCCCACCGATTTATTGACTGCGATGATAGCGGTTGCTGTCACTCTTTATATTGCTTTCCGACTGGCCAGACCTGAATGGGTTTTGGAATACGCAACTGCGGTGCGGATTGTTGTGCCGGTAGGAACAATTGCTGGAGTCTTGCAGGGATCACTGGGTATTTCGGCGCCGGTTTCACTGACATTTCTGAATGCCATGAAGCCGGAACGGGAGCAGTTTATCGCGACGGTCTCGTTCTTCTTTGCATCCATGGCCCTTGTGCAATTGCCGTTTCTGGTTGGTCTTGGGCTGATGACAACTGAGCGTTTCTGGATCAGTTGGATCGCACTTATTCCGTTGATTGGTTGCATGCCAGTTGGCGCTTTTATTGCACGCTATGTTCCGCGTAGCGTTTTCGACAAGTTGATATTAGCGCTGTTGGCGCTGATTGCTGTGAAGCTCTACGCTGACGTGGCTTTTGGAGGCTGAATCTGATGAGCAAAAATGTGCATCCGCGAACCAATGACTTTGGCCAACCGGTGGGGGAAGTGGTTCCAGCTTGGAGTGGGAGCAAATTTCCGACCGGGGAATTGCTGGAAGGACGGCTGTGCCGTTTGGAGCAGTTGGATGTCGGGCAGCACGGCGATGAACTTGCAGATGCCTTCGCACTTGATGCTGAGGGACAGCTCTGGACCTATATGGGAGTCGGCCCTTTCACGACCAAAGCTGCGTTGAAAGACTGGGTTGCGACTGCCAGCAGGGGGCGTGATCCACTATTTTATGCTGTTGTTGAAAAGGCCAGCGCGAAAGCAGTGGGCATTGCCAGCTATATGCGTATTGCGCCAGAAGCGGGTTCCATCGAGGTTGGCACTATTGCCTATTCGCCGCTTTTACAGCGCACATCGCTGGCAACTGAGGCTATGTTTTTGATGATGGCGCATGCCTTTGAGACCCTTGGCTACCGTCGTTACGAGTGGAAATGCGACAGCTTGAACGCTGCTTCGCGCAAAGCGGCGGAGCGGTATGGCTTCAGCTATGAAGGGATTTTCCGCCAGGCGTTGGTTTATAAGGGGCGCAACCGGGATACTGCCTGGTTTTCGATATTGGACCGGGAATGGCCTGCCATAAAGGGGGCCTATGTTACCTGGCTCGATCCTGAGAATTTTGACTTGAATGGTCAGCAAAAACAAAAGCTTGCAGACTTGATTTCGTATGAGCGCCAAGTCTGCCAGAAGGCGTCAGGCCAAGACCGACTTTGAGCCTAGTTTTTGTAAAGACGTGCCAGCCGCTCTGAATTTGGGCAAAAGGCTGGTGGTGCTTCGCCGACGTGATCTTCCGCCATCCATTTTTTGCAAGCACCAGTGTCTTTGCACCCCAGACAGGCAAACATGGCAGAGCGGACGTCCTGATCGCTTGCGGTCAGCATATCAAGGCCGGAACCTCCGCTGGTTCGTTCGATCATCTGCTCCAGCAATTCAAGTTGATCTCCGGTCTTTTGAAAGAAACCCATGACTTAATCCTACCCGCCTCTTGTGAGCCCTTAGTTTAGGGGAGGGCGGTGCACACACCTTGATCTCGATCAAATTGGCATGGGCTCTCTTTGGAGTTGGGTAAACTTTCTGTAAATATCTGATTTCACCTGATTAATATGACGGTTTTGCTGGATGTTGACTGATTGTCGACAATCGACAATTATCACTTTAATTTACCGCACCCTTAATGGAACCCAGCTATGATTTCTGCCGCCCCCACCGCCGACGAGAGTTCGACAACCACCCATGAAGCCGAAGATGATGTGCGCAATCAGGACATCATGATTTACGTCAATGGCGAGATCGTTCATCGCAATGATGCGAAGGTATCGGTCTATGATGCCGGGTTCATGCTTGGGGATGGCATGTGGGAAGGCATGCGGCTTTACGATGGTACCTGGGCGTTTTTCGAGGAGCATATGGATCGCCTGTTCAACAGCTGCAAGGCCGTTTCCATCGATATTGGGCTTGATCGTGACGGCGTTGCTGATGCGCTGCGCCGTACAGCGGCAGCAAACAATATGCACACGGACGCCCATTGCCGATTGATGGTGACACGTGGCCTGAAGGCAAAGCCGTTTCAGCACCCCAAATTGTCCCGGTCCGGCTCAACGCTTGTCATTATCATTGAACATTCAAAGCCGGTGGATCGGTTGCAAAAACGCGGTATTCGGTTGGCCAGTGTTCCGCAGGTTCGCGGTCTGCCGAATTCTCAAGATGCAAAATTCAACTCGCACTCGAAGCTGAATTGCGTGATTGCCTGTCTGCAGGCGGAGCAGGCCGGTGCGGATGAAGGATTGATGCTGGACCCGCACGGATTTGTGAATACCACCAATGCCTGCAACTTCTTCATCGTGCGCAAAGGGGAGGTTTGGACCTCGACGGGTGATTATTGCATGAATGGTGTCACGCGCCAGAAGGTGATTGATCTGTGTCGGGCCAATGAAATTCCCGTCTTTGAAAAGAATTACTCGCTCTATGAAGCATACAGCTCTGATGAAGCCTTTCTTACGGGCACATTTGGTGCGCAAACGCCTGTGCGCGAGATCGATGGAAAACGGATTGGTGGCGATGAGGCACCAGAAGGTGCTGGTCCGATGACCCGCCGCATTCGGGATTTGTACAAGCAATTGGTGGCTGAGCAGACGCGGTAGATTTATGGCGACTCTAGTTAAGCTGAAACCGATTGTTGACGAAACGCGGCGTGGGCAGATTGTCCGACATCTGCGGCAGTTGATTGTGAACGGAAATGTGCAACCTGGCGAACGCCTGACGGAGACCCGTCTGGCTGACCAATTGGGTGTCAGCCGTGCACCCTTGCGTGAAGCCATTCGAGACCTCGTCGAAAGTGGTCTGGTGGAAAGTTTGCCGTATAAGGGCCTGTTTGTGCGCAGCGTTACCAGACAGGATCTGGAGGAGCTTTATTCACTGCGGACTGCGTTGGAGCAGTTTGCCTTCCAACAATGCTGGTCGAAACGCGATTCCAATGCACGTGCAGATCTGGAGCAGCGCCACGCGGACCTTCTGTCTGAAATAGACCGCAATGAAGATACAGAGCGCGCAATTGAGCTGGAACTTCACTTGCATGATTGGTGCTATGAGTTGGCAGGGCATGCTTTGCTGCAGAAAACCTGGAGCCAGATGAAACCCAATTTGCAGTTTTACTTCACGTTGCATCAGAGAGCCCATAATCGAGCTGGTCCCTTGCGTCAGGGCCATGAGGTTTATGTAACATGTGCTCTTGGGGACAGTCTGGTTGCGATGCAGAACCATTTGGACTTGCATATGCGCCAAGGACTGGAAGCTACAAAAATGCATTTGCCAGCCGGATGAAAACCGGTTGTTGTTACTGCGATTGTTGACACGTTGTGTTTAAAAAATGGATGCGTTTGAATTTTTCTTGAAGTGATGTCGATTTTTGTCTGAGCCGTTCGTCTGGTTTATACAGGGGCGCTGTGCTTCTGTTTCAAATCAGGGAAATAATCCAATGCAATACATGCTTCTTATCTACTCCGCTGAAGGTTCTGGTCCGCAGCCCGGCACACCGGAATTCGGTCCGTTCATGCAAGGCTATATGGACTTTACCGAAAAAGTAAAAAATGACGGCAAGTTTGTCGCTGGTGATGCACTACAGGCCATTTCGACGGCCACAACACTGTCTATTCGCAATGGCAAGACCGATACAATGGATGGGCCATTTGCTGAGACCAAAGAACAATTGGGCGGCTATTATCTGCTGGATTGTACCGATCTGGACGATGCTCTGAACTATGCTGCCATGATCCCAACGGCAACATATGGACGTATCGAGGTGCGGCCTGTGGTGGTCTGGGATAATTGATCCGATCCATTCGGACTTAAAGGTCACTCGCTTTGTGCTTCAACTGATGTTGGCGCAAAGCGGGTCTCCTAATACACCAAGCATCCATTCTGACTGTTTGAAGGCTCTGATGACAGCCTAGGTGATAATTCTCTAAGGTAAGAGGATGACCGCATCTGTGTACCCATGATCTGAGCAAAATATGCTGCCCTCTCATACGCTTCAGCAGGCCATAGACAAAACAGTCCGTGAGGAGTGGGGGCGCATTCTGGCTGCTCTGGTAAAGACGCTGGGAGATATTCAGCTTGCCGAAGACTGCTTGCAGGACGCCATCCTGTCGGCGATGCAGCATTGGCAGAAGAACGGACTGCCTGCCAGTCCCGCTGCCTGGCTCATCACCACCGCCAGACGAAAAGCCATAGACAGGTTGCGTCGCGATAAAAACTTTACATCCAAGCAGGCAGATATCTCTTATCTGATTGATCTGGAGCATCAGGCCGAGGATGCCTTTCAAACGGAAATCATTCCCGATAAACGTCTGGAAATGATTTTCACATGCTGTCATCCAGCACTTGAGGAAAAGACGCGGGTTGCGTTGACTTTGCGTACGCTAGGCGGATTGACGACCGACGAAATTGCCGCCGCATTTCTGGATAGGCCGGATGCGATGGCGCAGCGTCTTGTGCGTGCGAAGAAGAAAATAGCGCTTGCCGGAATCCCATATCAGGTTCCCGACCAATTGGTCCTTCCTGAACGCCTTTCATCAGTTCTTGGTGTGATTTACCTGATATTTAATGCCGGCTATTCCAGCGGTGCCGGTGAGACGACTATCCGGTCAGACTTGACCGAAGAGGCCATTCGGCTGGCGCGTATCATCCGAGAATTGTTGCCGGATGAACCTGAAGTTGGTGGCTTGCTGGCACTGATGTTGCTGCATGATTCCCGTCGCATTGCGCGCAGCAATACCGCCGGTGGGCTGGTGCCATTGGAGCTGCAAAACAGGAACCGCTGGGATACTTCAAAAATTGAAGAGGGGGCCATGCTGCTGGAAGACATACTTCCAAGACACCGCGTTGGACCTTATCAGCTTCAAGCAGCCATCAGTGCTCTGCATGCACAAAGCCCATCATGGGATGCAACTGATTGGCCACAAATCGAAGCGCTTTATCAAATGTTGTATGAGATGCAGCCATCACCGGTGGTCTATATCAATCTGGCTGTGGCTGTGTCTTATGCAAGCTCGACCAAAGCCGCATTGGAGATGCTGGACGCCGTTGCCCTTGATGGGCAGTTGGACCAATATCAACCTTTT
The DNA here is from genome assembly GCA_024743215.1 of Alphaproteobacteria bacterium. GTDB lineage: Bacteria > Pseudomonadota > Alphaproteobacteria > Rhizobiales. Next base: position 35,007 of record JANSWZ010000011.1, on the reverse strand, counting down.
TTTGCGGCTAAAGCAGATGTGCTGAGCCGTGCGGGTGATCGCTTGGCGGCCAAGGCGTGTTTCCAGACAGCGATTGAATTATCGAACAACACTTTCGAAAAAGAGTTTCTGCAAGACAAGCTTATCCGCCTTGAAACGCGTGATTAGCTCACCGTTCAAAGGGTTGTGTTTCAACCCTTTCCTTCAATTTGTTTCAGTGCGGTTTCGATTTTCCCAACGGCCGTTTCCACATCATGCATCTTGTCGAGCCCAAACAAGCCAAGGCGGAATGTTGAAAAGTCGGATGGTTCATCGCACATCAACGGGACGCCTGCTGCGATCTGCATGCCCTGGGCTGCAAATTTCTTGCCGTTCTGGATATCCGGGTCGCTGGTGTAGCTGACCACGACGCCCGGTGCCTCGAAACCAGGCGCTGCGACACTTTTGTAACCATGATCTGCCAGCAGTTTACGAACACCCTGACCAAGGCTGATCTGGTCTCCACGCAGTTTTTCAAAGCCATAGTCTTGGCTTTCCAGCATCGTGTTGCGAAATCCTGTCAGCGCGTCGGTCGGCATGGTTGAATGATAGGCATGGCCACCATTTTCATAGGCCTGCATGATCTGGTGCCATTTGGCGAGATCAACTGCAAAGCTTGAGCTTTGGGTTTCTGGCAGAACATCCAAAGCCCGCTGACTGAGCATGACAAGGCCAGAAGATGGTGATGAGCTCCAGCCTTTTTGGGGCGCGCTTATGAGAACATCAACGCCGCAGGCCTTCATGTCGACCCACAAGGCGCCAGAGGCAATACAGTCGAGCACAAACAATGAACCGACGGAATGGGCCGCCTCTGTAACCGATTTTATGTAGTCATCTGGCAGCAAAATACCTGATGACGTTTCCACATGGGGTGCGAAGACAATATCGGGTTTTTCCTGATGAATGGTCTTGACCACATCCTCAATCGGGTGTGGTGCAAACGGGGCTGGGCGATCATTCCCGCTCTGGCGTGCTTTCAGAACGGTCTGTTCTGAAGGGATGTCGCCTGCTTCAAAAATTTGCGTCCAGCGATATGAGAACCAGCCATTGCGCAGAACCATTGCTTTCTTGCCACCAGCAAATTGCCGGGCAACTGCTTCCATGGCGAAGGTGCCGCCGCCTGGAACAACAACCGCAGCGTCAGCATTATAAACCTCCTTTAACATTGAGGAGATGTCATTCATGACTTTTTGAAATGTCTGCGACATGTGGTTGAGGGAGCGGTCTGTAAAAACAACCGAGAACTCCATCAGGCCATCAGGATCCACTGAGGAAGGGGAATTTGTCATGGTGCGTATCCTTACATCAGAATTTGGCGGGAACAATTGGGCCGTTAGCCGGAGCGTTGCCAGTTTGTAGGGCATCAGTAAGATTTGTTGGTCAGCAGCGCAATGGTCTGGAGTACTGGCTCCGTGTTTATTCGGTGCAAGCGCTGTATTGCATGCCATCAAAACCGAGGCTGCGATTGTTGTGAAACCGATGCTGGCCAGATGTTCATATACGCATATTTCGTTTCCGGGTTAAGCGTTAAAACGTGCTGACGGACACAGAAACGAACCGCCGTAAGCGGCTCTTGCGGATTGAGCCGTTGCAACCGATGACCAGTTGGTTACGATGGCGGCAAAATTCCAGAAAATGCGAGTCTTTATGCGCCTGAAACATTGCCACAATTTTCATGATTTTCGTGAACTTGCTCAAAGGCGTTTGCCTGGCCCTATATTCAATTATATTGACGGTGCGGCTGATGATGAGACGACCTATCAACGTAATACGGAATCGTTTGAAGATTGCGATCTGGTCCCGAATGTTCTGTCCGGTGTGCAGGACGTAGACATGTCCGTTACCGTGATGGGGCAAAAACTGGATATGCCGATTTATTGCTCGCCTACGGCGCTACAACGCCTGTTCCATCATGATGGCGAGCGGGCCGTTGCTGCCGCGGCGGAAAAATATGGCACCATGTTCGGTGTGTCTTCTCTGGGGACCGTCAGCCTTGCCGAGGTGCGGAAGAAGCACAGCAACCCGCAATGCTACCAATTTTACTTCCACAAGGATCGTGGCCTCAACCGGGCAATGATGCAGAGTGCCAAAGAGGCTGGTGTGGAAGTAATGATGCTGACCGTGGATTCCATAACCGGCGGAAATCGGGAGCGTGATTTGCGCACCGGCTTTTCAATTCCGTTTCGTCTGACTTTGGGCGGCATGGTTCAGTTTGCCATGAAGCCGGTGTGGGGCATCAATTATGTCACTCATGAGAAGTTTGCTTTGCCACAACTTGATGATCATGTGGATATGAGTGATGGGGCCTTGTCGATCGGGCGCTATTTTACGGAAATGCTAGACCCCTCCATGACCTGGGATGATGTTGCTAAAATGGTTGAGGAATGGGACGGCCAGTTCTGCCTTAAGGGCGTGATGAGCGTCGCCGACGCCAAACGGGCTGTTGAGATTGGCTGTACGGGCATTGTGCTGTCCAATCATGGTGGACGGCAGTTGGATGGATCGCGTGCGCCGTTTGATCAGTTGGCGGAAATTGTGGATGCCGTGGGAGACCAGATTGATGTCATTATGGACAGCGGCGTGCAGCGCGGCACCCATGTGCTGAAAGCTCTGTCGCTTGGTGCCAAGGCTGTTGGGGGCGGGCGGTTCTATCTGTACCCTCTGGCGGCGGCTGGTCAGCCAGGTGTGGAGCGAGCGCTGGAGCTTATGCGCACCGAGATTGAACGCGGTATGCGGTTGATGGGATGCAAGTCAGTTTCCGAGCTGAATGCAGGCAACCTTCGGTTCCGTTCCTGAAGTTAGATAAAATGAGAAAATACTGGTCTTTCACCTCGTGTTCGGGATGTGAAAGACCAGATTTGCGATTGTTTCGTCAGGCTTTTTTGACAAGTTTGACTACGAAAAGCAGTAACACCGCGCCGATGGTCGCGTGGATTATGGAGCCAAAAAGGCCTCCACCGATTTGAATTCCTACTGCGGGAAGCACATTGCCCGCAATGAAGGCGCCTATAATTCCGACAATGATGTTGCCGAGCAGGCCGAAGCCGAAACCTGAGATGATCATGCCGGCCAACCAGCCAGCAATTGCACCGATAAGCAGAAATATAATAAGGCTGCCAATTCCCATGTCGTTTTCCTTTCAGAATCATTGCTCAATTCAGTAAATGAGCGAAGCGACTAGGAAGGTGTGGGCAAAAACTGTCAAGGGGTTGGGACGGTGTTGTGGGGCTGACCGGACAATTCGTTTATGGCTTGATGGTGGCTGAGAAATACCTTGCCCGTGAGTTGTTCCAAAAAGTCAGTGCCAGTCAATCGATCCATGACCGGGCCTTTAACCTCGCTGAGATGCAGTTTTACCTGCATGTCGCGAAGACGGTCATTGATGGCTTCAAGGGATTCAAGCGCACTCATATCTATGTGATTTACGGCTGCGCACAGTAGAACGAGATGTTTGATGGATGGCCTTTCCGCCACTTCTCGCGAAACCACATCTTCCAGAAATCGTGCATTGGCAAAATAGAGACTTTCATCGACCCGGAGCGAAAGAACGGTCTCATGCGTAATGACGTTGTGGCGCAGAATGTTGCGATAGTGATGGGTGTGCGGGACCTGTCCGACAATTGCGATGTGAGGGCGGGAAGAATTGTAGAGATGGATCAAGAGCGAAATCAGAACACCTGCAATGACACCCCATTCCACACCGAATAAAAGAGTGATCAGCAATGTGGTGAAGACGGCAGTGAAATCCGCTTTGGAGTATTGCCAGGTTTTCTTCAGAATTGAAAAATCCACCAGCGACATGACGGCAACAACAATAGTTGCGGCCAAAGTGGCCTTTGGCAGAAACGCGATGAACGGTGTAAGAAACAGTGCAGCCAAAGCAAGCCCGAGCGCAGTATAAGCACCTGCTGCCGGGCTGCGTGCACCAGCATCAAAATTGACGACAGATCTTGAAAACCCGCCTGTCACTGGAAATCCGCCTGTGAATGCCGCTCCCATATTGGCAGCCCCAAGGCCGATCAATTCCTGATCAGGGTCTATGCGTTGCCGCTTTTTAGCAGCAAGGGTCTGTGCCACAGAGATTGATTCAACGAAGCCGATGACAGAGATGATAACAGCCGAAGCGATGAGATCGCGCCAAAGTGCGATTGAGAAGGATGGAAGCGTGAGTGGAGGCAGGCCCTGTGGAATTTCGCCGACAAGAGCAACGCCCTTGGCGCCCAGATCAAGTGTCCACGCAAGCAGGATGGTGCCAATAACTGCAGCGACGGGGCCGGTCCTGGCGGCGATATCCGCTGCTCCAGAAGGTAGGCCGCATCGCCTGAGCAGCGGTTTCAAGCCGCTTCTGGCCCAAATCAGCAGTATCAGTGCCCCGATACCGAGTGCGGCGGTATAGAGGTTCGAATTTTGAATGTTTTGTCCAAGAGAAGCCAGAAGGTTTGGCAGATTGTGCCCCTCAGTCGTCACACCGAGAATATGTTTGAGTTGGCTGGTTGCGATTAAGATACCGGATGCGGTTATGAAACCGGAGATCACCGGATGGGAAAGAAAATTGGCCAGAAACCCCAAACGCAGAATACCCAAAATCATAAGGAGCGCGCCAGACAGGAATGCCAGCGTGAGAGCGGCTACGACAAATTCCGCTGATCCAGGCTGAGCGATTTTACCGATTGCTGCTGCGGTCATGAGCGAGATGACGGCGACGGGCCCCACTGCCAATGTGCCACTTGTTCCAAAAATTGCGTAGAGAATGATCGGTAACATGGACGCATAAATGCCCATTTGTGCTGGAAGTCCCGCCAACAAGGCATAGGCCAATGATTGCGGGATCAGCATGATTGTTACGATCAGTGCCGCCATCATGTCACTACCGAAAATGTCCCGATTGTAGGACTTGCTCCATGTCAGAATTGGCAGATAGCGAGGCGCAATCTTGCCCAAAGTGCGCAAGGTCTGTGTGAACATGTTGTTTTGCCACTTCGCCATCAATTGGAGATGTTTTCAGCCAGTTCTTTCTGCCGTTTCCACAATGCAGAAGAACGGGCACCGCTGCGGCAGTATGCCAGAATGGGACCAGGAAGTGCGCGCAAGGCTTCCGCGAATTGATTTGCTTGTTTTTCCTGCATCTCGCCGGGTGTGACAGGGATGTAGAGGGCTTCCAATCCGGCCTGTTTCGCATGTGATGCGATTGTGACGAAGTCTGGTTGATCCGGTGTTTCCCCGTCCGGCCTGTTGCAGATGATGGACCGAAAGCCACTTTTGATTATCCGTTCGATATCATCGGGATAAATCTGCGAACTGACTGAAAGATCATCATTGATTCTTGTGTAAGTCATCACGATAGATTCCCTTGTGTTTAAGACCGCGTGCAGACCAATTGCGGGTGCGGACGGCCTTACCATTGCAAGGTGTCCGCACCTGAGTGCTTTACAGCTGATTAATTGGCACTTTCAGCATTGGGTTTCCGTCATCATCGCGCGGCACTTCGCCCGCGCGCATGTTGACCTGAAGCGATGGAAGAATGAGCGTCGGCATGTCGAGCGTGGCATCCCGTTCACTTCGAAACTTCACAAATTCTTCACGGGATTTGGCATTGCCAACGTGTATATTGTACTGTTTTTCCTCGCCAATACTGGTTTCCCAGCGGATATCGCGACCATTGGGTCCATAGTCGTGGCACATGAACAGCCGCATCTCATCTGGCAGGGTTAGAACCTTCTGGATACTGTCATAAAGCGTTCCGGCATCTCCGCCCGGGAAGTCGGCCCGGGCGGACCCGGCATCCGGCATAAATAAAGTGTCACCGACAAAGGCAACATTTCCCATGACGTGAACCATGCATGCGGGGGTATGGCCTGGTGTATGAATGGCAAGGGCCTGCATTGAGCCAATGCGGTAGGTGTCGCCATCCTTGAATAACGCATCAAATTGGGATCCGTCGCGTTGGAACTCGGTGCCTTCGTTGAAGACCTTGCCAAATGTATCCTGAACAATCAGAATTTTGTCACCGATGCCGATCTTGCCACCCAGCTTTTCCTGGATATAGGGGGCTGCGGACAGATGGTCTGCATGGACGTGTGTTTCAATGATCCATTCCAGTTTCAGACCGTTATCTGAGATGTAGGAAATGATGCGATCTGCATGATCATAGGCAAGCCGTCCAGCGGCATAATCTATGTCCATGACCGAATCGACGACTGCACAGGAATTGCTGGACGGGTCTTTGACCACATAGCTGATTGTATTCGTTACCTCGTCAAAAAATGCGGTCACTTCTGGTTGAACTGATAGATTTGTGTTGTATTCGCTCATCATATTCTCCTATTCATATTTTTGAATATAATATTTGACTTTTCTTATTCAACTGGTTGATGTGTTGTTTTGGCCGGGCGAGGCAGGGATTGCGACGTCAGGCGAGTATTGCGTTTTCCTGAAAGCGTTTGTTCGCCTGCCTTGCAGCAATGATCCCGATGATCATTGCGGCTACAAAAATCAGCGTTTCGGAGTATCCCAGACCAAGAGCAGGGATAGCGCCGCCAGGACAAAAGCCGGCAAGACCCCAGCCGACACCAAAAGTCGCCGAACCTGCAATCAGACGGGCATCGATGGCTTTGTTTTTAGGCACCACAAAGGTCGGTCCCATTAAAGGTTTTTGCTGTTTGGCAAATACGATGCGGTAGCCAATGGCCGTCGTAATGAGCGCGCCACCCATAACAAAGATGAGGCTTGGATCCCAAGTCCCAAACAGATCGAAAAAGTTGAGAACCTTTGCCGGGTTTGCCATGCCGGAAATAGCAATTCCGAGGCCAAATATTGCACCGATAATTAGTGAAGATAACAAACGTGTCATGCTACAACCCCAATATATGACGGGTGATGAAAACAGTGATGAAGGTGGCAATCATGAACACACATGTTGCCGCAATGGAGCGGGGAGACAGTCGGGCCATGCCGCAAACACCATGTCCGCTCGTGCATCCAGAGCCAAAAAAGACACCGACGCCAACGATTAACCCGCCGATGATAAGCGCGACCATGCTGACGGGAACATTAAATGATACGTTTCCTCCGAGCAACAAATAGATCGGTGGGGCTGCAATGGCACCTGCCAGAAAGGCGACGCGCCATTTCCAATCCGTACCAAGAGGCGGAATGACACCGGATAAAATTCCAGTCATTCCGGCCACACGGCCATGGAGTGCCATCAAGAGAATGGCGGCAATTCCAATGAGAACACCGCCACTGAGCGATGCCCAAGGTGTAAATTCAGTCATAAAATACCTTCTTTTGACATCAACCGGCTTTGCATGTCTTGACGCCGAGGATCTTGTAGAGTGGACAGAAGCGGAAGAATGCGGTGGCGATCAAAACGATGCCGATGATCGGCAGCAACCAGATCATGAGTGCTCCGGACCACAGTGGTGATGTGGAGATGAAAGGCAGAATGATGAAGACAGCTCCGACTATCAATCGAACGATGCGATCAACGGAGCCGACATTTGCAGTTTTGAACATGATATCCATCCTTGCTTGTTGTTATATCAATTTATATTTATATAAGTGATCTCGTATATTCAAGAGTGAAAATTTCTATGGACAATTCAGTTGGCGCATTGGAGCCAAAAATAAGAGAAGCCTCAGAGTTGATGGGGATGCTGTCACAACCAGCACGACTTCGCATTCTGTGCATTTTGCTGGAGGGTGAGCAGAGTGTTCTTGCTCTGGCTGGCCTTGTTGAGATGTCGCAACCTGCGATGTCGCATCATTTGAAAAAGCTGCGCGCAGCGGAGTTGGTGCAAACCCGCAGGGATGCGCAGACAATTTATTACTCTCTCAAAGGCAAAGAGGTTAGCGAAGTCCTCAAGACGCTGCACGCGCTTTATTGCTCTTAAGCTAACTAACTGCTGAAGCCTATGAGACTCTTTTGCCTGACATGATCGAGCAATTGCAAGGCTTGTGGCCTTTGATTGGGTGTCTTGCGTTATAATGCAGAATCATGCATTTTATTGCATGATGTTGCAAAAAATCGCAGGTGTATAATCGTGAATCCTCCCGAACTGAACAATCCTGAAACGCGGCAATCGATATTGAGAAACCGTGTGGCAGCGGGCGATACATTGATCGCAAGTGCTCTTGCGACCGAATTGGATGTGTCGCTTGATACGATCCGACGGGACATTTTAACCCTTGAAGATGCCGGCTATGTGCAACGGGTTCGTGGCGGAGCGGTACCGCTTCTTGCACGCCCAAACCCGGTCTTTTCTCGGATGGAAACACAGAACCAGTCGCGGGATGCGCTGGCGGAGCGTGCTGCCGGTCTGGCCGCTGATGGTATGGTCCTGTTGTTGGATGGCGGCTCGACCTTGGTTTGTCTGGCCCAAACCTTGCCACTAATGCCCAACAGTCTGGTCGTCACACCATCGCCTGCCGTTGCTCTGGCTACATTGGCCAAAGCCATTCCAACTGTGTTGATTGGAGGTCGGCTGAGTGCAGCGGGTGGTTTGGCTGTCGGAGCTGAGACTGTGCAGGCCGTCAGCCATGTATCGGCTGATCTTTGCTTTTTGGGTGCATGTGCGCTGGATGCTGACTTCGGTCTGGGAGCGGATGATTTTGATGAGGCCTTTGTCAAAAAGCAGATGTGCGCGTCATCTGCCAAGGTCTGTGTGGTGACCACTTCAGAAAAACTTGGCCGACGTGCACGTCATCATGTCGCAGATTGTCAGACCATTGATGTTTTGGTGACTGATGCGAGCGGTGAGGCAATTCGCGCATTTGAAACGGACGAGTTGGAATTGCTGCATGTTTGACGCACTCTCAACCAAAAAGCGGACTCTGCGCACACCATGGCGTGCTGTTTCCGCGATGTTCATCCTGAATGGAGCTCTGTTTGGCATTTGGGCTTCCCGCATTCCCGCTGCCGCCGCCCGACATGATTTGGCACCTGGCCAATTGGGTGTTCTGTTACTGCTGATGGCCGCCGGTGCTATTGTGTCCTTCCCGCTTGCGGGACGCGCAGCAGATCGTCTTGGCAGTGCCGTGATCACACGTCATATCGCGTTGGCATATATTCTGTCGCTGATTGTCATCGCCCTTATGCCGAATGTCTGGCTGTTGGGCGTTGCCTTGTTTCTGTTTGGTATGGCCCATGGCGCAATGGATGTTGCGATGAATGTGTGGGCTGCGGAAGTGGAGCGTAAAAGCGGGCGGCCCCTGATGTCGTCTTTTCACGCCATGTTCAGCTTTGGCGCCGGGTTGGGAGCTGCAAGCGGCTATGTTGCTGCCTCGGCAAATCTGTCGATGCAGTTTCATTTCATTGTTGCAGCGGGTCTGTTTGGCGCGGTGACATACTGGTTTTCCTCTATTGGCTGGATATCGGAAAAGACGGTGTCAATGGAAGCAAGCCCGGTCTTTTCCTTGCCGAAAGGCCCCTTGTTTTTTGTCGGATTTATCGCCTTTTGCGCCTCAATCGGAGAAGGTGCCATGGCTGATTGGAGTGCAATTTTTCTGGTTGAGGTGGCAAACGCAAATGACGCCAACGCAGCCCTTGGATATACATTGTTTTCCTTAGCCATGGTTTTAACGCGCCTGGTCGGCGATCGGATTATTGTGGCTCTGGGTCCCGTTTCGGCCGCACGTTTGGCCGGACTTGTCGCGGCATCAGGTTCTGCACTGGCTGTGGTTTCTGCCGAATATCTGCCTGTCTTGCTGGGATTCATCCTGATGGGCATCGGTTATGCGGTTGTCATGCCGCTGGCCTTCAGCCGAGCCGCGAATGATTCTCGTCATGGGCAAGGTCAAGCCATTGCAAGCGTAGCAACGCTTGGATATGGCGGCATGCTGCTTGGCCCACCCCTGATTGGTTTTGCGGCAGAGGCGACATCTATTCGTTTTGCTTTTTTGATCTTGTGCGGCCTGGCACTGGCAATTGTCGTGCTTGCGAAAATTTTGGACGTTTCAGCAAGCAAAGCCTGAATTACATGTCGTTTTTCAGTTCAAATGCCCCCCAAATGTCGCAATCAGACATGCGCGGGGCGCAGTTTCTTTTCGAAGCGGTAAGTAACCATGTTAACATTCTATCCTCACCCAAGAACAATCTGGCCGAAAACGGCCACTGGTAAAGCGACATAAATCCATTTGAGGGGTCGAAACATGACGCAAGAGACAGTGAAACAGGATGAGGTGGCACCTCATCCTGTGGAAACAGATTTTGAGCTGGGACAACATAATATCTCGCCCTTTGGGCTGGATATTCATAATCCCGTTTTCTTGATTTCCGGCCTATCTATTGTAGCCTTTGTGCTGGTTACATTGATGTTTCAGGAGGGAGCAACCGATTTTTTTGGTTGGCTTAGGCCTTTTCTCACCTCAACCTTTGATTGGTTCTTTCTGAGTGCGGCCAACATTTTTGTCCTTCTATGTGTCTTCCTGTTGATTTCGCCATTGGGCTCCATTCGCCTTGGGGGAGATGATGCCAAACCGGATTACGGCTATGTAGGTTGGTTTGCCATGCTGTTTGCGGCGGGTATGGGCATCGGGTTGATGTTCTTTGGCGTCTCGGAACCTATGTCCCATTTTGCATCATCAATGGGCGGCGTTGCCGAGGAAGCCGGTGCGCGAACTGATTGGGCTCCTCTGGGGGCCGCTGCCGGTGATGTGGAAGCCGCGCGTGATCTTGGTATGGCTGCGAGCATATTTCACTGGGCACTCCATCCATGGGCCATCTATGCTGTTGTAGCTCTTTCTCTGGCATTCTTTACCTATAATCGCGGGTTACCTCTGACCTTGAGATCCGCATTCTATCCGCTGCTGGGTGAGAGGATCTGGGGCTGGTGGGGCCATACCATTGATATTCTGGCTGTCTTTGCGACTTTGTTCGGATTGGCCACCTCATTGGGCTTCGGAACAGAGCAGGCGCTTGCCGGACTGAATTATCTGTTTGGCTGGGGAACTGGCAACGGTGCGAAGGTGATCCTCATTGCAGCGATTACCGGGTTGGCGCTGATATCCGTCATTCGCGGTCTTGATGGCGGGGTGAAAGTACTCTCAGAGGTTAATATCGGGCTCGCCGCGCTGTTGCTGTTGTTCGTGTTTCTGGTGGGGCCAACAGCCGATATTTTCGCAACCATTTTTTCCGGTGGCGCCGCCTATGTGACCAACTTCATTCCTTTGTCGATGCCGTTTGGGCGTGAGGATGTGAACTTTTCCCAGGGCTGGACATCCTTCTACTGGGCCTGGTGGATTTCATGGTCACCATTTGTCGGCATGTTCATTGCCCGTGTTTCCCGTGGTCGTACTGTGCGTGAGTTCATTTTCTGCGTGATTGTCATTCCATCCGTCATCAGTGTTTTCTGGATGGGTGCTTTCGGTGGAACGGCAATTTCGCAAGTTGTTGCGGATGCTGCCGCTCCTGTGAAGGATGCCGCGTTGGAACTGAAGCTGTTTGAAATGCTGAAACCTCTGCCACTTGCGGGCATCACATCATTTCTGGGTATCATTCTGGTTCTGGTGTTCTTTGTTACTTCGTCCGATTCCGGTTCATTGGTGATTGATACGATTACGGCAGGCGGAAAGACGGATGCACCGGTCTCACAACGTGTCTTCTGGTGTACCTTTGAGGGCATTGTTGCTGCCACATTGCTGCTGGTTGGCGGTGCAGGGGCCCTGACCGCACTTCAGGCGATGGCTGTGAGTACGGGCTTCCCGTTCACGATCGTTCTGCTGGCCATGTGCGTCAGCCTGCTGATCGGGCTGAATCAAAGCCGTAAATTGTCGAAATGAAAAGAAACCTCCCGCAGAATTTCTGCGGGAGGTTCGCTTCAGAAATTACTTAACGCTGAACTTGCGGACATTGCCATTGCGTGTGTTGCAATGGAACCGATGTCTGTTGCGGTCATTCCTGTTCGATACAATCCCGTCGACACTGTAGCGATTGTTTCCATTGAAAGTCAGATGAAGCGTATTGACCCGCGGTTTGGCGGGGAACCTCTTCTGAAACCATTTTCTGGCGGATTTGCGGCAAGCCTTGTTAGCGGCCTTCATGCGCCGTTCTTGTGTTGTCGTGTAGTGGCCATGATTGTGGCTGTTGGAATTTGCCGCCGCCACGCCGAGTATGCCAAGCAATATTGCGCCAGCGATGACCTCACCGGTTTTCGGGTTCCGCCGCTTACGCTTCTTATGATTGACAGGCACCGCAAGATTTTCCGATACCATGTCGTAAGTGCTAAAAGTGGCGTTCCCACCAATCCCGGCGGAAAAGCCTGGTGTGGCGCACAGAATGGATGCTGATAATACCACTGCGGCAAATGGTTTTGCTATGTTGAACATAATTTCTCCGATGAATGACTCAGACAGTTAATCTGGCATTCGGCGCCTGTGCTGGCAATATCTATTCTGGGTTGTGGGTTTTTGGTGGCACTCCAAATACCGTGATAAGCAAACGGGTAATACCCCTTCACCTGATTGGTGAGGTTGTCGTTCTTTCGGATCAGAAATTCTTCGACCGCAGTTTAGCCGTCACGGTCAAAGGAATTGCTTCAACCGTGACGGTTTGGCTATACAGCCGCCAGTTTATCCTGAGTCTTGTTTTCAAAGTCACTGGCGTCGTGGCGCTCGTGAAGTTGTTCATCAAGCGGGCCGGATGTTCGGTTGACCATTCTGCCTCGTTTAACGGCTTTCCGCTCTGCGATCTGATCAGCCCATCTGTTGACGTGCTTGTAGGACGCGGTATCGAGAAACTCTGATGCTCCGTAAACGATGTCTTGAACCAATGCTCCATACCAGGGCCAAATCGCTATATCGGCGATGGTGTAGGTATCGCCGCACATATATTGATTATCGGCCAGGTGACGGTCCATCACATCCAATTGGCGCTTCACTTCCATGGTGAAGCGGTCGATACAATATTCTATCTTCACTGGCGCATAGACATAGAAGTGGCCAAAGCCGCCGCCAAGATAGGGCGCACTGCCCATTTGCCAAAACAGCCAGGATAGGCATTCAGTTCTCTGGGCATGATCTGTGGGGAGAAATGCTTCAAATTTCTCTGCAAGGTATAAAAGTATAGAGCCGGACTCGAAAACCCGTGTGGGTTTCGCCGTGCTGCGATCCATAAGCGCCGGTATTTTGGAATTCGGGTTGATGTCTACAAATCCGCTTCCAAACTGATCACCGTCACCGATACGAATAAGATGGGCGTCATATTCAGCGCCAGCATGTCCCAATGCCAGAAGTTCCTCCAGCATGATGGTAACTTTCACACCGTTGGGCGTACCCAAAGAGTAGAGTTGCAACGGATGCTTTCCAACGGGCAGGATTTTATCATGTGTCGGTCCGGCAATTGGACGGTTTGTTTTTGCAAATTCGCCCCCGTTTTCGGTTTCCCATTTCCAGACTTTAGGTGGTGTGTAGTCAGTTTTATCTGTCATTGATTTGGTTCCGGATTGGAGGTGAGGCATTTTGGATTATGAGACTGCGTTACCCTGGTGATGCTGCAAAATCAGTGGCTTAAAGGGGTGTGAAACGCTTTGGCGTTTTGATCCTGAGGAGACATTGTTTGAATTGATACAGGTTGCGAGCGCACCTGAACACGGTCTGTCCATCGTATATGGTGCGTTTCTTGTGAATGCCAAGTCTGTTGCCTTTATGCGTTGGGAAGCGGTGCCACTTATCGACGTCTTGAACAGGTCTGTGGGATAGCGGTGTTTGTCTTGTAGTCAAGAAAACATCAACGGCAGATGGAAATTTTTCACCCAGAGATCCGCTTGCCATTGTGCGGACACAAACTTCCGCAGAACGAACATAGTTTCACCATTCTACTGCTATGTTGCAGTGCCACATTACTGCCTAGGTTCCGGTTCAAACGCTCTTCTGCGGTTGGGCACCAGCATGTGATTTTTGCTGTGGCAACTCAAACAAACTCGTTCAAAGCTGTATTGGCAATGGCTCTGTGACTGGCTTGCTTAAATCCTGATGGATTTTGCGGTTGCAGGAGTTTGCCTGGATTTGGACTACACATTTGTCTCCCGAATGTGTCGTCAGGCAGTCGAGCGAAATTAACCTGTTTTAACACGATGTGTTGAAATTGATTCTTTTTTGGCTAAATGCTTGTGCATTAAGCAGTTCTTCGTGGTCCCTTGTATGTTAACTCGTTTCGTTTTTTTCCTTGCTTTGCTGGTGCTTGGCCCTTCACTCGCTGGCGCGCAGCCAAAGTTGCCGCAGCCATGGATTGAAGCAATTTCAGAGATTTCCGGCTCGTTTGAAAGCGGAGGTACGGATAAAAATGAGAAGTTCTCTGCGGTCACGGGCGATTTTGATTGCCAGGGCCTCTCCTTGGGTTATTTGAACTGGCCATTGGGAACTGGCTCTTTTTTTGAATTGCTACAGGACATTGAAGCTTCTGAAATCGAAGCGATCAGCGCAGAGTTGATGCCTACTCATGGGGATGAGTGGGCTAAAATGATCTCGCTTGGAAAAGACGGAAAGATTACAGAGGCTGTTTCTCAAGCCAGGGGCTGGCAAACGCCAAAATATTCAGCAGGAGCCTGCAACGATCACAAGCGAAACGGCGTTCGCTTTGCAGACAAAGTGCTGGTCAAGGAAATAAAGGCTTTTCTGCTTCATGATACCATCCGCGATGCCCAGATTGCAGGGCTGCAAGCGATTGCAGGACAGGCTTATGAGAAGGCTCTGAAATGGGCAGAGCTTCAACGTGGAGAAGGCGCTGCCCCGCAGTTTAATGAGTTTGCCGTCTTTTTCGACCTGCGCACACAAAATGGCCTGAAATACGCGGATAGTCTTATGGCGTTGGTGACTGAAACCAATGAATCCTACCGGTGGAAACGGACTTATAATAGAGCCGCAACATCATGGATCCAGGTGGAATGGGATCAGGTCCATCCAAAACATGTCGAGGATGGAAAGCAGAATGCGGAACATTGGCGCAAAGCCTTTGATCGTGGCGAGGTGTCAACCAGTGACAATCAGTTGCTGCTGTTGATTGCGATGCGTGGCATGTTGGCCAAGCAGCCCTATACAACCGACACAATGAACCGAAAAGGCGTTATGGTAATTGGTTTCGGATGGGCTCACACTCACTTCTTTGACCATCGAAAAACGTATAAAAAAATGGATGCGCTGTTTCGCGCCCACGCCATGAACGGGTCTTAACATCGGGACGTTTTCTGTTTGAACGACTTGCCATTTTCTCACATCAAAACGCCTTAAAATCTCCTGGAAAGTCCTGATCCTGCCTCGGCTCTTATCGCGTTGGGTGATCAAGGCTGGGTCTAGCCTGTCGATATTCCGTCGAAACATCATTGAATTTAAACCTGAGTATTTGACACATGTTTAAAACGATGATTAAGGTGACAAACACAATCAAGTTTAATTCACCCAGCACGTTCCCGTGACATATCTCAGAAATCCAGACCTGCAGAAATCAAAACCGCTCTCATTATCGGTTTCTGAATTGTGCGAAGTTTTCGCGGCGCTCAACACGCATGTTGGCAGCGAAACGATTTCTTTTGTCGCGTTACAGCAATTCATAACAGGAGACGAAAATGAAGTTGACCACAAAGACCGGCCGCATCGGGATGGGAAGCATATTGCTTCTAACAACGGCTCTGGTAGCAGTACCCGCAGCCGCTGAAACATCTGCTGAGGCTGTCGCAAAGCATTATGCCGATATTGCACAAGCCAAGTATGAAGATTCGCTGACAACTGCCAAAGCCCTTGGCGAGGCGATTGACGCGCTCGTGTCGTCGCCATCAGCTGAAACTCAGCAAGCCGCCAAAGACGCCTGGCTGGCGGCGCGGGTTCCATATCAGCAGAGTGAAGTCTATCGGTTTGGAAACGTCATTGTGGATGATTGGGAAGGCCGAGTGAATGCATGGCCTCTTGATGAGGGGCTCATCGATTATGTTGATGCCTCCTATGGCGATGAGAACGACGAGAACACACTTTACACGGCCAATGTCATCGCGAATGCTGCAGTTGTCGTAAATGGTGAGAGTGTGGACGCCGGTGACATTACGCCTGCATTCCTGTCTTCTACTTTGCATGAGGCCGGAGAGGTGGAAGCCAACGTTGCAACTGGTTATCACGCGATTGAATTTTTGCTTTGGGGCCAGGATTTGAATGGCACAGGCCCGGGTGCTGGCAATCGTCCCTGGAGTGACTTTGCAAAGGGAGATGCGTGTACAAATGGCAATTGTGACAGACGCGCTGCCTATCTGGAAGCTGCTTCAGATCTTTTGATTGCAGACCTTGAAGAAATGATTGGCAACTGGACTGAAGATGGCGCAGCACGTGCGACTATCATGGAAGATCCAGCCGCGGCTCTTTCAACCATTTTGACCGGCATGGGTTCCTTGTCTTATGGAGAACTTGCAGGTGAGCGCATGAAGCTGGGATTGCTTCTGGGTGATCCAGAGGAAGAGCATGATTGTTTTTCCGATAACACCCACAATTCGCATCTGTATGACGCTGTTGGCATTCAGAACGTTTATATCGGCTCTTACACCCGCGTTGATGGAACGACACTGAGCGGTCCGTCGCTTTCCCAGATCGTTGCAGAGAAAGATGATGTGGTGGACGGTGAGTTAAAGGCAAAACTGGCCTTCACGATTGAGCGTATGCAGGACATGGCCAATCGCGCAGACGCTACTGAAGCTTATGACCAGATGATTGCTGAAGGAAATACCGAGGGCAATGCGGTTGTTCAGGCTGCGATTGATGGGCTCATTGATCAGACGAGATCAATTGAGCGTGCCGTGGCAGCGCTGGAGTTGAACCCACTTGAGATCGAAGGTTCCGATAGCCTTGATAGCCCAGCTGCTGTATTTGAGTAGTAATTTCATTTGAAGTGGATTGTATAAATCAGATGTGGATTGCATTTGAGCGTATTGCAAGACCGGCGAGTTTTCTCGCCGGTCTTGTCTGTTTGGTATTCTTCCTGACTGACCTGTCTGCAGAGGGTGATTCTGCACAGTCAATCAAGCGCAATGATTTGTCTGCCCATGATTTGGAGCGAATTATTGCTGTCACAGCGCCGACCACTGATTTTTCAAAGGGAGAAGCTTTTGAAGTTAATCAGGGTGGGGGGGGGACATCGTTGAAGGCGGTGAATGGAGATGCCTTTTCTCACTCAACCGCGACGATCAGCTTCGAGGATGAGCAGAATTTCAAACTTGGCAATGCGTTGTTTCGGAAGTTGTGGGTGTCTTCACCTGCAACGACGCAAGCCTCAGACGGATTGGGCCCGCTGTTTAATGCCAGAGCATGCCAAAGTTGTCATTTGAAGGATGGACGGGGTCATCCGCCAGAAGGTGACACAGATGCGACATCAATGTTCTTGCGGCTTGCACGGCCAGTCGATGTCACAGATGAGGAACGCAACTCCGGCGCTTTTTTTGTCGGCAGTCTTCCGGACCCTACCTATGGTGGCCAATTGCAGGATCTGGCCGTGCCGGGCCTCTTGGCTGAAGGCAATATGGTAATTTCCTATACTGAGCGCGCGTTTGTGTTGGGTGACGGGAGTGTCGTCAGCCTGAGAGAGCCGGTTTATTCAGTGATCGATCTTGCCTATGGGCCGCTTCACCGTGATACCACTCTTTCACCCAGAATTGCGCCGCCAATGATTGGCATGGGCCTGATTGAAGCTATTGAAGCCGCGGACATAGTTGCGGGTTCCGATCCGCAAGACGCTGACGAAGATGGCATATCAGGACGCGTTGCGCTGGTGCGGGACAAGAGTAGCGGGCAGATATTGACCGGCCGTTTTGGTTGGAAAGCCGAAAATGCCACCGTGCGTCAGCAAAGTGCCTCTGCCTTTGCGGGCGATATCGGGATTTCGTCTCCGGATGAGCCACGGCATTTTGGTGATTGTACTCAAAACCAGTCGGAGTGCTGGTCTTATACTACAGGCGTTCAGGCCCGACTTGGTAATACAGAAGCGCCTGACCCCGTGCTGGATCTTGTGACCTTCTATTCTGAAAATCTGGCAGTGCCCGCGCGACGACAGGTTGAAGATGAGCAAGTTTTGAAAGGCAAGGAGCTGTTCTACAGCGCAGGCTGTGTATCCTGTCATACACCAAAATTCGTGACCTCGCGAAATGCCAAGCATCCTTCCCATGCCTTTCAATTGATCTGGCCCTATTCAGATTTCCTGTTGCACGACATGGGCGAGGGATTGGCGGATGGTCAGCCGGTGGGCGTAGCCAATGGGCGCGAATGGCGCACCGCGCCACTTTGGGGTGTAGGCTTGACCGAGACGGTCAATGGCCACACGTTTTTCCTGCATGATGGACGTGCACGTAATTTGACAGAAGCCATCCTGTGGCATGGCGGGGAGGCGGAAGCGGCACGTGACACATTTGCCGAAATGGAAAAGACAGATCGTGATGCGTTGATTGCCTTTTTGGAAAGTCTTTGAGATGAGTTTTGCCAATTGTTTTGCAAGATATCTTGCTGTGTCGGTTTGTCTGTTGCTAGCGCCTTTGCCAATCGCCGTTGGGAAAGACATTGAGCAGTTGAATGCTACAGATATGGTGACCACTTTGGTCACCACCGTTATCCGGCCTGGTTTTGCTGATCTGGAGCGGAGTGCCGCGACCATGTCGCAGCAGTTGAAAACCTATTGTGAAACACCAACAAAAGCCGGATATTCCGACGTTCACGAAGCTTTTGACGGACTTGTGGCGCGTTGGGGCCGGGTTGAGTTTATAAGGCTTGGACCTTTGAGTGCAGACAACCGGCTTGAACGTATGCTGTTTTGGCCGGACAGGCGCGGGCGTGGGCTGAAGCAGGTTCGTGATATCATCCGGGCGGCTGACACGACTGTGCTTGAACCGGAATTGCTTGTGCAAAAAAGTGTCGCGGTTCAGGGCCTTTTGGCATTGGAATACACGCTTTTCTCTGATGATGCCGAGATAGAGCTGGTCGCTACAGACAGCCATCGCTGTGCTTATGCTATGGCTGTCGCGAGCGCTGTGGCTCAGCTTGCTGGAGAGCTGAACAATCTGTGGCAGGCGGAAGGTGACACCAGTATTGCCCAAATCTGGTTGAACCCATCACCGACGAATGCGCTTTTTCGTGATGAAGCCGAGCAGTTTTCAGCAGTGCTGGGGATCTTGGAAGACGGGTTTGAAATCGTGTCTCATCAGCGACTTGATCCGGTTTTGCGTGATGACATGGCAAGCGCAAGGCCAAAATCTGCTTTGTTCTGGCGCTCTGAAAATTCGATACCGTCTTTAAAGGCCAATCTTGAAGGGTTTGAGGCTGTCATCAAAACTGGCCAACTTGAAGAGCTGGTTGCGGGGGATGATCGGCGTATTATCTCAAGCCTCAGCTTTGAACTGGGAAATGCAAAACGCGCTTTGTCTAACCTGGATATGCCGCTTCAGACGGTTTTATCCGAAGAAGAGACTTATGATCGCCTGACCTATGCGGGCCTCGTGGTTGACAGTATGCTTACGATAACGCGTGATATGATCAAACCGATATTTGGGCTGTCTGCGGGTTTTTCATCGCTGGATGGTGATTGATGAAAAATGCCGGATCAACAGGGCTCATTGATCGGCGTTCTTTCCTGAAATCCACCGGATGCTTGCTTCTGGGTGCGCTTTCACCAAAAGCGGCGATGGCGCTGGATGTTTCGGATGCGGTTTTTGCATCCGCCTATCGATCACAAGATGGCGGTTTTGGCATTGCCACCCTCACCGAAGGTGGGGATGTCGTTCACCAGTATGATTTGCCTGGCCGTGGGCATGATGTGGTCTGGAGTCCCGACAACAATTTGATGGTCGTATTTGCACGACGTCCAGGGATATTTGGAGCCGTCATTCGGGCTGATTCCAAGAGTGCACCAACTGTCTTTCACGCTCCGCAGGGCAGACATTTTTACGGTCATGGTGTGTTCTCAGTTGATGGGCGACTGCTCTATGCAACGGAAAATGACTATGAGGCTCCGCGTGGCACGATCGGAATCTATGATGCGTCTGCCGGGTTTGAACGTATCGGTGAGTTGGAATCTCATGGTCTGGGGCCACACGACATGAACCTCCTGCCAGATGGCCGCACCCTTGTGGTTGCCAATGGCGGTATTGAGACACATCCTGAGTTTTTCCGTACCAAGCTGAACATACCAACGATGCAGCCAAATCTGAGTTATATTGACTTGCTCACTGGTGATCTGAGAGCGCAATACAGGCTGCCCACAGAACTTCATCAATTGTCGATCAGGCATCTGACCATGCTTGATGAAGATACGGTCTGGTTTGCTTGTCAGAATGAAGGTGATCAAACGCAGTTGGTTCCGCTGGTCGGTCGCGTTTCCTTTGCCAGCGGTGCTTTTTCGACTGTTGAACTGCCGGACTCGGTTCTGGCAAGTCTTCGCGGTTATGTGGGATCCATTGCGGCCAACAGGACCAATGGTCAGATTGCCATTTCCTCGCCGCGTGGACATGTTGCCCATGTGTTAGATGCCAAAAGCGGTAGCATTCTTGAGACGAGACACATGACCGACGTTTGCGGTGTCGAGGGCCACGGGAGCAAATTTTGCTTTTCCACTGGCAGCGGCGTTGTTGGTGATCGTACCTCAGAGCTTGGCTGGGACAATCACCTTAGTGCGAAATTCATCTGACCAGGGCAATTGAAGCTGCCAATGGGTGAGTAGTCCTGCCAGCTATCCGCCACCCTGGCCGTCAGGACCAGGCGCCAGTTGCAGCTGTTGATTGAACTGGTGTGAAGCGTTTTGCCGAAGTGTTGTCAAACACAACACACCGGCAAAACCCTTGATTTAGTCTACAAGATTAACGGTTCGACGAAAAGTTGAAGTCAGCCAAATCGTCGATGACATGGCATTGAAGTGTGTCAGCATTTTCGCTCAAAAGGGCAGAATCCGACTTAGTATGCAGGTCAATGATGCCATTAGAATAAAGAGAACCTGATGCGGAAACAATTCGAACCAGATAATCTGAAACGCCATCGCGTTTGACTACTGCGAGAGTCTCGGCGGCGCGGTTGTCCAGGCGCACGTCCATGACAGACCCATCATTGCATTGGTAGCGGGCGGTTTCGCGTGGCAAAGTTGTTGACTGATGTTCATCCTGCTGTTGTTGGGACGCGTAACACAACTCGTGCAGTTCAGAACGTGGGTGGTCTGTGGCGCAGATAATGCCGCCCCACTGGTAACCATATTGACTATCCCTGTATTTCACTTGCATCCAGGGGTAACCATTCATCATTTCGCTGGTTCGGGAAACGATTGTGATGGCTTCTTTTTCAAACAGGCTGGTGATGCGGTCGAAATGCATTCCAGGACCGGTGCGGACAATGCCACCCCAGGAAGAAGCCTGATAAGGATAGTTGATATCAGGCTGCGGATTATTGTTGCTGGCTGCATGCTGGCGTTTGCTGAAAGTGGCCGTTACGGTGCCCGACAACGCCGGATCCATATGCTGCATATTCAGTTTCAGAGTGCTTCCACTTGTCTGGAGGCTGAGTTGGAAAACATGCCCGGCATATTGTCCTGCGACCGCTCGGTCCCAACGACCGAACCCGTTGGCGGTTTCGGTTCCGTAACCGGATAGTGTCACCTGTGCGCTCCACCCGTTGTTGGCGGTGATTTGAAGCATTGGCGAAAAGCTGGACGTGCGCTCAATGGTCACACTGCAGTCACCGCAATAACCGGCATTGGATCCGGTTTGAAGCCATTGGCCTGCTAAAGACGCGGCACTGGCACCACTGGCTCCCAGGCCAAGAAAGACAAACGAGGCCAGCAAATAACGGCTCTGTTTCGTGATGATTGTGATGACGTTTTTCATGTTATCCCCTCAAACTTTGGTGGCTGTTTGCCACTCAACCTGACTGTCGCTTTTGAAAGGTTGTTAAGGTCAAGCACCTGAACCAAAGGCGAAGGGCGCGTTCATGTTACGTTCAGAAATGCCCTAACATTTCATAAGGAGTAAGGAACTCATTCCGTTGAGCAAATTGCAGGCAGGTGAGTATGGTGCAGGGGTAAAATGATGGTTTCGCCGAAAATCGTACAATGACGATCGTATCCGGGATGATCGCATCCAGACTTGTGGCAGTGCCAATGGTTACCAAACCGGGTGGGTGCCGGAAAATGCTGCGCGGCTTTGCGCGCGCACACCTGTCGGTCTTGGCACGGTGACCTGTTTTGAAAATCAGATCAGAAATGGTGCTGTCTGGCAGGCTGCATCTGACTTTTGCAGACAGCGTTAAGGCATCTACTGCATTGTAATGTCCCTGATGGGGCTGACGTATCACCGCAATTTCTGATAGATGACCCCTTATGATGGCGATTCAGAATCATAGGGCAATTTGGACGCTTGTGTTGTTGCTGGTCGGTGTCATGTCCACATCAGCCATTGTTCCGTTCATGGGTGTCTACATTGTCGAGGGGCTTGGAAAAGACCCCTGGATGATCAGTGTTTACTCTGCCATGACACTGGTCGTGGCGTTGTTTGTAAACCGTCGGTTCGGCGAGTGGATTGATCAGGGGCGGCGCGTTGCACCGCTTGTGCTGGTCTGCATTATAGCTTTCTTCATCGCCAATTGCGCTATTTTGATTGTGCAATCCTACTGGGTTCTGGTGAGCGTCGCTTTTCTGTGTTTTGGCGTTGCATCAGCCGCACTTTCCACAATGTACAGTTTCGGCCGGCTCTATGCGGAGCGCGAAGGGCTGAACATTGTGCGCTACAATTCCTATTTGCGGTCGATGACGTCTCTTGGGTGGATGGTTTCTCCGGCTTTGGCATTTTTTGTGGCAGGACAATTCGGGCATGTTGCTGTTTTTAAAGTGGCTTTGGTGATGGCAGCGTTGTGGCTTATTCTATGGTATTTTGTAATGCCAGCGGATTTTGCTGTGGAACCGCGAGCCGCACCCGGTGTTGCGACAGCCGCCGAACCAGAGGCTTTCAATCGGCCACTCTGGTATGCGGCCTTTGCGTGCTTCTGTTTTTCGCTGGCACATATTCTGTGCAGCAATGCGCTGCCATTGTTCTACATTCAGGAAGTTGGTTTGCCGACTTTTGCGCCTGGGCTTTCCTTTTCGGTGAAGACGTTTGTGGAGATTGTCGCCATCTTGAGTGCACCTGTTTTGATCGGGTGGGTGGGAGCGCGTAATGCGCTTTTGGGTGCAGCTGTGCTGGGCCTTGTGGCGTTTTTGGTGCTGTCTTCTGTCTCCAATCTAACCACCATGATTATCGGTTCTGCTCTGGAAGGGCTTTACTACGGAATCTTTGCCGGAGTGGGCATTACCTTTGTGCAAAGTTTTGCCGCGGGGCGCATGGCAAGGGCGACGTCGCTCTACATGAACGGCCTGTTTTTGGGTGGGCTGATTGCAAGCTCATCCATGGGATTGATCGCCCATTTTTATGATTTTCGGACGGCTATTCAACTGGCCTCTCTTGGGACTGTTGCGGCTTTTGCGGTGCTGATGGCCACACGGCGCAGCGATGAAGCGCTTCAGAAAGTTGCAAGCTGATGGCCGCATTTGATGTGGTCATTATCGGGCAAGGGTTGGCCGGCACAAATCTGGCGCTGCATCTGCAGGCAGCAGGACAGCGCGTGCTGGTATTGGATTCCGGGAAACCGGTAACGGCCTCGAAAATAGCTGCCGGCTTGATGACACCTATCACCGGTCAGCGATTGACTGTGAGTTGGCGGGTGGACGAGTTTTTGCCCTATGCGCGCAGCTTTTATGGACAGATTGAAGATCAGTCTCAACGCAGCTTTTTCCATGATCGCAAGGCCGTGCGGTTGTTTACCAAAGAGGCGGAGCAGGCGGTTTTTGAAAAACGGCGCGCTGACCCGAAATTTTGTGCACATCTGTCAGATGAGGCTGTGGATGCGCTATTGCCGGAAAATGTTGCGGATACATCCGGCGGCGGTTTTTCCATGAAAGCGGCTCAGTTGGATGTGGCGGCATTTCTGGACGCTGCCCGAGGATTGCTGACCGTTGAGCAGACCACGGTGGATTGGCATCGAGACGTGTTTTATGATGCAGATGCGGTGAGCGTTTTGGGGCATGCAGCGCGTTATGTGGTGTCGTGCGAAGGCTATGGGGCTGCGGCCAACCCGTATTTCGGGTTCGTGCCTTTCAATGGGGCCAAGGGTGACATTCTGACGTTACGGTTTGACGCCCCTGTTCCTGCTTACAGCCTGCACCGTGGTATGTGGCTTGCCCCGACAGAGGACCCTTTCGTGTTTCGCCTTGGGGCGAGCTATGATTGGGCACAGTTGGATGATGTGCCTGACGCGGCTGCCGGTTTGGTGCTGGAAGAGAAGCTGAAATCCTTTTTTCATGTGCCCTATGAGGTCATCAATCATGAGGCGGCTGTGCGGCCCATTGTGAAGGAAAGCAAAGCTTTGATCGGGTTTCATCCCACCCATTCGCAATTGGGTTTTTTCAACGCGCTTGGTTCCAAAGGATCGTTGCACGGGCCCTGGTTTGCCCACCTTTTTTGCGAATGTCTGGTGACAGGAAGCCCGGTGCCTGCGGAATTTGATGTGCAGCAATATGCAAAGCCGGGAGATCCCGCCTGATGCTGCGGGCGACTGAGATGGCTCAGTTGTTGCTGAGGCAAAGGCTGAAAGAGGGCGATGTTGTTGTCGATGCGACGGTCGGGAACGGGCATGACACCTTGTTTTTGGCGGATCAGGTTGGACCAACCGGGCAGGTAATCGGGTTTGATGTTCAAAAAGCTGCATTGGAACACACAACTGCCCGTTTGGGTGAGCGACTTCATGTCAGGCTTGTGCATGCAGGACATGAGACGCTGGCGGCGCATCTTGATGGAGAGACTGTCAGGCTGGCTGCAGCTATGTTTAATCTGGGATATCTGCCGGGTACGGACAAGACAGTCATGACCGGTTCTGAAACCACATTGGCGGCGGTGCAGCAGATTTTGGCGTTGCTGAGCGTTGGTGGTTTAATGACGATTGTGCTGTATCCCGGCCATGCTGGCGGCGGGGAAGAGGCGCGGAATGTGCTGGCCTTTGCGCAGAATCTGGAGGATGATTTTGCGGTAAGCCGGTATCAACGGATCAACTCACGCAAGCCAGCGCCGGATTTGCTTGTGGTGGAACGTCGGCGCTGAGACGTTCTGGGCTTAGCTGACTGAAACCAAATTGCAGGGGTTGTTATGACTATTTTGTCCGAAGTGCTTATCGGTGTGGTCGCTCTTATCCATCTTTATATTGTGTGGATGGAGATGTTTGCCTGGGAAAGTCGAGGGCCGAAGGTGTTTTCCAGCCTGCCGAAAGAACTGTTTGGGCCGACCAAGGCAATGGCCGCCAATCAGGGGCTTTATAATGGGTTTTTGGCTGCGGGGCTGATCTGGTCGCTGATGATTGCCGATGCTGAATGGCAAGTGACAATTGCGTTGTTTTTTCTGCTGTGCGTTGCCGTGGCTGGACTTTATGGCGCAATAAGCGTGACGAAAAAGACCCTGTATGTGCAGACAATCCCGGCGGTATTGGCAGTGGTTTCCTTGTTTCTTTGAGCCGACAGGGCTGCGTGCAAAAAGCCGGAAAAAGCTGCTGCTCCGGTCTGAAATTTATTGCGGCAGCTCGCTGTAACTGCAATAAATAGAGGATCAGCAGAGTTGGTGAATGGCCAACAAGCTTTGGTTTTCAAAATACATTTCTGAGTTTTCGGTAGTTTCAAACGATGCCAAAATGCCGGTATGGCGGAACCATCCCGGGCATTGGTGCGGCAGCATTGGGTGCTGCGTTTTGGAGTTTTATTTGCGAGCAGGCTTCTTAGCTGGCTGGATGGCGATGACAGTCATTTCAGCACTTTTGCGGGTCTGCCTCAGTTTGAATTCTGGCGTTGTCATGATGACTGCCCTTGTTACAGAAGTCGATGACGAGATCGTAGCAGTCTGACAGGGGGCTGGCGTTTGCAGCGCTTGTGAGGCTGACTGATCCGATGATGGTGAGCGCAAAAGATGTTTCATGGCACGTTTCCTAAGTGATGGGTTGTCTGGCATTTTGCATTCAGGATTTTCTGAGGTGCGGGCAGAGCAGGTTTTGGTTCTGAATAAATTGGGAAAAAGCTGCTCGTGTTTGTTTCCTGTGCCTTGTTGCCGGAACCGGCTTGTGCAAGAAATAGATCATCAGGCGATGTGAGGCTTTTAGCTGTTCAACCTGTTTGAAATTCCAGACTTTTGAACGGTTTCAATTTGGGCTTTCACCAGGCGAGTACTGGTTGACGTTTGTCGTCCAATCTCGGTTTTCCAAAATTTGCAAAAGCAGGCCCATTTATGAGCGAGAGCGGGATTTGTGGCGCTGTGTTTGAGCGTGGGCTGGCGTTGACGGAAGCGCAGTCGGCTTTTGTTGTGGCTTATGTGGCGTCCCATCGCGCGCTGGAGGCGTATAGGGCGGCGTTTGATGTGCCGGATGCAGTTTCGGATGCGGTGGTCTGGCATGAGGCCAGCGCTGTGCTGGGCAATCAGGATGTGATTTTGCGGATTATGGAGTTGCAGGAGGCTGCCGCTGCAGATGATGGGGCGGGGGTGGCCAGGGCTGCAGTGGCGAGCGCTGCCTCGGCTGGGCATGGTGTATCGGATGCCGATATTCGTGCGCTGACCTGTGAGTTGGAAAAAGCCCGTGTGAAAGCGATGGGCGATGAGAAGGGCGCGAACACCGCTGTTTCCGCCACTATGGGCAAGGCTAAATTGCTGGGGCTGATGACGGAAAGTCGGGCGCTGGCGACCAAGGGTGAGGCAAGCAGTGTGACCGTTGCCATTATAGATTTTGCAAAGATGAGCCATGACCCAGATACGCCTTCCCAATGACTGGACGCCGCGCGCTTATCAGATACCGGTGATGTCGTATCTGGATGGGGGCGGGAAGCGTGCGATGTCGCTTTGGCATCGGCGTGCCGGAAAAGATTCCGCCGGGCTGAACTATGCCGCCAAGGAGATGTTTCGCCGTCCCGGTGTTTACTGGCATTTGCTGCCCTCGCAGCGTCAGGCGCGCAAGGTGGTGTGGAACAATGTGGACCGGCAGGGCCGCCGCATGATTGATCAGGCGTTTCCCGAAGCGTTGCGTGCGCGCAAGCTGAGCGATGAAATGCTGATCGAGTTTAAAAACGGCTCGGTCTGGCAATTGGCGGGAGCGGATAATTACG
Organism: Alphaproteobacteria bacterium; assembly: GCA_024743215.1. Lineage (GTDB taxonomy): Bacteria > Pseudomonadota > Alphaproteobacteria > Rhizobiales. The sequence goes on along the minus strand of JANSWZ010000011.1, from coordinate 7,832 downwards.
ATGCGCTGGTGGGGGCCAATCCGGTTGGGGTGGTGTTTTCCGAATGGGCGCTGACCAACCCGCAATCGTGGGATTTCATTCGCCCGATCCTGATGGAAAATGGCGGTTGGGCCTGGTTCAACACCACACCGCGCGGGCGCAACCACGCTTTCCAGATGGCGGTGATGGCACAAAAGAACCCGGCCTGGTTTTTTGAACGTTTGACGGTGGAGGATACGCAGGTGCTGACCAAAGAGCATATGCAGGAAGAACGCCTGTCCGGCATGTCGGAAGACAAGATACAGCAGGAATATTACTGCTCGTTTGAAGCTGCCGAGGCCGTGCAATTTATCACCTACGAGCATTTACAGCAGGCGCTGGACCGGATTATGGACGACCCGCAGCGGCCCGTGATTTTTGGTCTGGATGTGGCCCGTTTTGGCGATGACCGCTCGGCGCTGGCTATTCGCCATGGCGACAAGCTGATGAAAATTATCACCTGGCAGGGGCTGGACACCATGCAGACGGCTTCGAAAGTGGCTGAAATTGCAGACAGGGCGCGCCCTGACCGGATTTTTGTCGATGGGGTGGGCGTTGGTGGCGGCGTGGTGGATCGTTTGCGGCAATTGGGCCTGCGGGCGGTGGATGTGAATGCCGGTGGCCGGGCCACCGAGCAGACGCGTTATTATAACAAACGCGCCGAATGCTGGGGCCGCATGCGCGATTGGCTGAAGGACCGGGGCATGATTGCCGCCAATCCGGAACTGGAATTTGACCTGCTGGGCCCTGAATACAGTTACGACGCGAATAACCGCATTCAGCTTGAGAAGAAAGATGACATGAAGAAACGCGGTATTCCGTCGCCGGATCTGGGGGACGCGCTGGCCCTGACATTTGCCGAGCGTGTTCCCCCGGTGATGGTTTCATCCGCTGATTATGCAGAGCAGAATTCGCATGTGGTGTTGAATGACCCGCTGGGTGGGTTTTGAAACTAAAAAACAGATCAAGCAGGCAATAAAATGACACAATCATTGGCCATGAAAAATTCACATAGTAATTAGTGGATTAATTCATATGAAGTACTTTATGTGGTTTTCATTTTTTTATCATCTACTTTTATTTTTTTATTTTTCAAAATATTTATGATTATTTATATGTTCCTGAATTGCCGTGGCGGGAAGGAGGTTTTGAGGCGGTTATCTTAAATTGTATCTTCGGAGCTGCTGTATTTGCAACAATTGGGATCGGAATTTGGGTTTGGATCAGAATAGATGACAAAAGAGAGACAAAGAATGGCAGAAATCAGACTGGAGTTTGAAGCGGTGTTTCCTGGCTTGCATGTTGCCTCTCAAGTTGATGTGGCAGACTGATATGCTTTCAAAAACCGTTTCCTGGCCATCATGGATCAAGTTTCTGATCGTTGTATTCCTTGGATTGGTGTGGGCTTGCTACCTGACCTATGTCTTTGTGCCGAAGGTCTACCGGATGCAGTTTGCCTATATGGTCTTTGAAAATCCATATCCGGAATATAATGCACTGATTGAAGGCCTGCTGAGCAGCCGGGTTATCGATTTGACCCATATGTCTGACGTCAGATTTGTTTGCTACGCATCGGCTGAATCCAGTGCTTCTTCTTATGCTGAGGAATATGCTGAAGCAAACAAGGTGCCGTATAATTCGTTTTTCTATATGATAGATAGCCCAAATCTCAGATCACTCTATATTGTTGACTATAAAGGGTATGTAAAAATAATAAGCTATATAGATGAAGACAGGGGAATTTTTGATGATCATATCTATTATGATGATAATTACCATTCGTTCACTGGATCAAATCTGTGTTTGCCAAATACAAACCCGCTTCATATTATCTTTGATGATACATAAATATATAATGGATTTTTAGTTTTGAAAAATGTAAATGTACAAAAAATTTTAAATTCTAGAAATGAATATCTAAAAGAAAATATTATTTTTCACGAGGGTCATTTACCAATTTCGGCAGGAGCCGGAATTGGTGCATATGTTTCTATAGAATATCAAGACAAGCACAAACAATTAATGAATTATGTCAATGAGGAATTTGGCAGATACCCTTCCAAATTGGGCCATAGATTAAATGTGTTCGCACATATTTATGGATCTGCGTCTATTTCTTACAGCCTCGGTTTAGACTATGCGATCACTGCGGGAAATATAAGAGAAACGCGGGCAAATAACAGCCCAAAATCCAGAACTATGGATCAGTACAATAACTACATTGGAAACTCGATCGGGCATTATTTGAAAGTCATGGGATATGATTTCAGTATTGAAAATATTGGAGACCTCCTTGGCGTTTTTCTTGATGAAAATTTGTTGTTCAATGGTCATGGAGATATGGCAAATAACGGGTTTGTTTTCCCTGAAATAGATTCCAACAAAGCAGCCCATGACAGCATCAACTCCTTTTTAGGTGATATCCGACGGTACAAAGTAAGTTCGCCTTCTAGCGAAATTTCGCAGATTACTGCAGACTCACTATCAAATTTGACAGCTAATGACCGTGTCCGTGCTGCGCATAAGTCACTGTATGTTGACGGGCTAGAGCTTTCTGACGAAAGTCGGAGGATGTTTGATGAAATACCATCTGTGACGACCCTTCCTACTGATGATCTTGGTGGCGCAACTTATAAACACAATGAGGTAACCCCTCCGATTCCTGTTCATCGTCCAACAACTGAAACAGAACGCCAGAAAGATGGCAGGCAAGGATTTTACAATTCGAATAGGTTTGAAGGTCTGGTGCTTCCTGCAAGTTTTCAAAAGGGAATTTCTGCTTCTGATCCGACACCAGAAGATGATCTGATCAACCGATTGGCGACAAGCGACATTGTTCAGGCTTTACCTGGTGTTGGAGCAGCATTAGAGCGTCGGTCTAAGATTGTTTCTGCTCAATTGGAAAGTGGAACAAACAATGAACAATCGCTTGTTTCTACGCCAATTACGCGCCCACGGCCAAAGCTCAACCCGATTACAGAAGGCTACCTGAAAGAAATGCCCGATGATGGGCGATTGATCCTGGCGGCTGAGATGGTTGGCTTTATTGGGCGCAAGGAAGCGGACAAGGCAGAGGCCGCACGGATGGCGCGCTTTGATGTACAGCGCAAAATGGCGCAGGATCTGGAGGATATCAAAGTCGGGAAAGTCTCGACTGTGTGGGACCGGTATGGACACCCCAAAGCTGTGCGAGATTTGCTTGGGGAGGAGGCTTATCAGACCTTTGTGGATGATCGTCTGGAAGCGGGTCTCATTGCTCATGCAACAGCGGGGCTGCATTTGCTGCAGGATGCTGAGTTGTTCGGCATTGCTGACGGCACAACAGCCCTTGAAGCGCCGCATGAAAAGCTTGCTGAATTGATGACGCCGAAGGTGCTGGCAGCGGCAGCAGAGCGCGCCAGAGACATTTTGGACATGCGCCGAACCAAGCCGTCTGAGGCGGTGTTGCTGTCTTCTGATTTGAGCAACCGCAAGGCACAGTTTGATGCAGCCTTTGATGCCAATGAGGCTGTGGATGCTGAGGAGATGGATGCGTTTTTGTTCTACCATGAAGCGGCGCAGCGGGAGATTGGGATTGCGGAGCCTGGTATTGAAATGATCCCGCCGCGCTGGGCAAGCCAGGTGGCGGCGCGGTTTGAAGCGACACCCGTTGACAATGGCATGCCAACTGACCGGCGGGCGCGTGAGGCGGAGTTAAAACAGCATTACACCGAGCTGCAGCAAAGCTTCGGGCTACGCACGGATGATGTGATTGCCTATAGTCTGGCGCGAACTGCAAGCGATGGCCACTCGAAACTCATTCACCGGCAATAGGAATTACCCTCATATCGATATCGCATAAAGCGCGTGCTAGCTTCTGACATGCAAAATCGGGGAGAATGATGTGTCATTGTTGAGATTTGTGGGCCGAATGTGGAAATGGATTTTGGTAGGGTTGGTTTTGATTGTCGTTTTCGACAATTACGTTGCAAAACACGCCAATACAGTTCTGTTGTCGCGTGATTATTATTTCAACGACAGGGTGAGTGAATCAAATCTCAATTTGAGCGATGTAGAATCAGGCCTGCGTGAAATATGTCATTTCGATTATATTTATAGGATTTACCCGTACCAGACATGCTTTCGACGTGACACTGCATCGTCTAATCAAGATCATTGGGGGTATGATTTTATTTATTCACCTCCGCGGCCACGTCTGGCAATATTTTTTCGAGGTGACGATGAAGAAGACTATTACTTCAAATATGCAGAAGAACCGTTTGCACATCGCCTGAAATACATAAATGTCAACGGAGACATTGGAGATTTTGAACAGGAGTAATTTCAGGAATGACTAAAGTCACTGACCTACTGAAAATTGCAGACAATGCTTACGACCCATTTTTATCAAATGAATTTGTGGGGAATTATGAGCAAATCACTTTCGATCAAGACTCCAATTTCTGGATGGGCGGTACAGGTTTTCGGGCAAAAGCATATTATTCCAGCGAAAACAACACGTTGGTGTTGGCCTATGCGGGTACAAACGATAAATTGGACCTCATGACCGACGTTCAACTGGCTGTGAAAGGAACATCCAATCAGGATGTCCAAGCATCACAATTTGCTCAGGAAACGAAGAGCAAACTTCGATCAATGGGTGTTGCTGATTTCAACGTTGTTTATACGGGACACTCACTTGGTGGTTTCTTGGCACAGATCGTCGCGACACAAGATGACAATGCCAAAGCCGTGGTTTTCAACTCTCCTGGAATTGGGGGCGCGTTGGGTCGCGGTCTTGAAAACCCCAACATAACTTATGTGTACTCAAACCCATCTTCCTGGAGAGGGGAAGGCGCTGGAACATTAACGCATCAAATCCACAACATAGGAGACCTTGCAAGCAATGACGTTAGATTTTTAATGGGAGCACAGGGACATTCCCGTCAGTCTTTGATTGATGCGTTTGATCGGGGTGAAGCCCCCGTTCTCGCAACTGACTGGAGAGAATTCCTCAGAGAGCAAATCATTGATGAAAAACTTACGTTACTTGACTTCAATTCATTGCATAATTTGGGTGGGGTCGTCATTTCATCGGTTCTGGATGGCGTAAGTCATGATCTCGAAGAATTTTTTGATCCGCAAGGGACTGACTTTTTGGTGGAGCGAAGGATGAGAGAAGCTTTGGCCCCGAAGTTACCGATTGATCAAAAACAGACTATTCCACCGATTACGTATTCCAGAAACAGTGCGGTTAAGAAGGCTGGTATCGGCACCCAGCTTGAAAAAGACGATCTTGATGGGCTGATCACTCTGCAAAGAAAGACTGATCAGAGCGCGGCTGGTTTACAAAGGAAAACAGCATTCGGTCGGATTAATGAAACGGATGCCCTTGTTACCGCCGAACGTCAAAGTGTCGGTCTTGAAGCAGCCATGGGTCTGGACATTGATCTTCTGCCGGATGGAGTCGGGAAAGGATTTGACAGGCGTAGAAGTCAGATTGAGAGCGCCAATGGAACAAACGATGAACAAGCGCCCGTTGAGCCGCCAATTCCGCGCCCACGGCCAAAGCTCAACCCGATTACAGAAGGCTACCTGAAAGAAATGCCCGATGATGGGCGGTTGATCCTGGCGGCTGAGATGGTTGGCTTTAATGGGCGCAAGGAAGCGGACAAGGCAGAGGCCGCACGGATGGCGCGCTTTGATGTACAGCGAAAACAGAAGCGGGATCTGGAGGATATCAAAGTCGGGAAAGTCTCGACTGTGTGGGACCGGTATGGCCACCCGAAAGCCGTGCGGGATTTGCTTGGTGATGAGGCCTATCAGAGTTTTGTGGATGACCGGCTGGAAGCGGGTGTCATTTCTAATGCAACTGCAGGATTGCATTTGCTGCAGGATGCTGAGTTGTTCGGCATTGCTGATGGTACAACAACCCTTGAAGCGCCGCATGAGAAGCTGGCTGAGCTAATGACGCCGAAGGTGCTGGCAGCAGCGGCAGAGCGCGCCCGAGACATTTTGGACATGCGCCGAACCAAGCCGTCTGAGGCGGTGTTGCTGTCTTCTGATTTGAGCAACCGCAAGGCACAGTTTGATGCAGCCTTTGATGCCAATGAGGCGGTGGATGCAGAGGAGATGGATGCGTTTTTATTCTACCATGAAGCGGCGCAGCGGGAGATTGGGATTGCAGAGCCTGCCATTGAGATGATCCCGCCGCGCTGGGCAAGCCAGGTGGCGGCGCGGTTTGAAACGCCTCAGGCTGGCAATGGCACCCCAACCGACCGGCGGGCACGTGAGGTGGAGCTGAAACAGCATTATACAGAGCTGCAGCAAAGCTTTGGGCCACGCGCGGATGATGTGATTGCCTACAGTCTGGCACGAACTGCCAGCAATGGGGCGCTGCCTTGAGGGCACGCCCAATAACGGACCCATTCAGCGGCGTTTTTGCCGTGTGAATGGATTGTCTGGCGCTGGCTTTATAGCGTGCCATACCCCCTAAACCCGACAGGAAACACTATGATCAGACTGCGTGCGCTGTTTGCACGCGGCCTGCGCAGAAGCGCTGTTGCGCGGCTGTTGCTGGCCGGTGCCTACAAACGTGTGCTGGTGGCAGGCAATGCCACCCAGCAGGACCGGGATCTGGTTTTGACCGATCTGGCCAATCACACAGGATATTACCGCGTTTCACTGGCGGATACGCCAGATGCGGATTTGAGATTTGCAGAGGGTAAGAGGTTCGTCATGGCACGAATTCTCCACCATCTGCGGATGCCTCGTGAACTTCAGCAAGCGCTGGAGGATGCGGCAAGGCAAGAGCAACTCACCAACACAGAAGAGGGTGATTTATGATGGACGAAACAGCTTCCGGTCACGCCGGGCAGGGCCGTTCTCCAAACAGCATGGGCGGTGACAACGGATCTGCGACCGCTGCAAGTGCTGCAACTCCTTTTGACGGTCTTCAGGCAGAAGGCAGCCGCGAATGGATTGAAAATGCCGGAGTGAAAGATGTTGAAAGCCTTGTGAAAATGGCGCGCAATTCCGAAAGTTTGATCGGAAAATCGTTCCAGAAACCAGGGCCGGATGCAACGCAAAGTGAGAATGACGCTTTTTATGAGCGTTTGGGCCGTCCGAAGGACGCGTCTGGCTACGCGCTGACGCCACCTGAAGACATGCCGGAAGATCTGCCATATGACACGGAATTTGCAGGTAAATTTGCAGAAACCGCTCATAAATATGGCATTTCTGCTGAACAGGCCAAGGGTCTGCATGACTTTTATGTTCATGAGACCATTGGTGGCTATCAGGCGGGGCTTGATGGCCATGTTGCCCAACTGGAAGAGCGTACGATTGCTGCCACAAGCCAGCTTGAAAAAGACTGGGGTGCGCAGCAGGGAACGCCGCAATTCAATGAACAGGTGGCGTTGGCAGACAGGGCCATTCGTGAGTTGGGCGGAGACACGCTTCTGGACGGGTTTGAAGCTGCTGGCATGATTGGGCCGCAGGGCATTATTCTCAACCCGGCCATTGCCAAGGCGATGGCCAATGTGGGGCGGGAACTGTTCGGTTCATCCGGCGGCCTGGCACTGGGAGGCAGCAGTTCTGCTGATAATCCCTTTGCCAAAGAAGACCAGAATCTCACTCAGCAATCTGAACTTCAGCGCAACGATCCAAGACGTGCAAGGTCTCTCATTTTGGCGGCGGGCAGAGACCCGGCCAATTGGGGCCTTTGATTTAAGGAAAGTCACTATTTATGGCACAGACACAAATCGCCGACCTCATTACACCCGAGGTCTATCTCAACTATATGCAGGAAGACTATCCGGAGCGAAACCGACTGT
>JANSWZ010000004.1 GCA_024743215.1 Alphaproteobacteria bacterium | reverse complement strand
GCTCGACATCACCGAAGTGAATGACGGACCGGTTGCCGATGATGTCGATCTGGGTGCAACTCAGGAAGACACAAGCTTCATCATCACTGAAGAAGCTTTGCTCGCCAATGCCTCCGACATTGATGGCGATGAGCTGTCAGTCACCGATGTCAGCGTTGATGCCGAATACGGGTCCCTCACCGATAATGGCGATGGTACCTGGACCTTTGCACCGACGGCAGATCTCAACGCAGACGATGTGCCCTTTGCCTTTACCGTCTCGGACGGAACAACGACAGATGATGCAACGGCCGTGCTCGACATCACCGAAGTCAATGATGGCCCGGTGGCCGATGATGTGGATCTTGGGGCAACTCAGGAAGACACGAGCTTCATCATTACCGAAGAAGCGCTGCTCGCAAATGCATCCGACATTGATGGCGATGAACTGTCCGTGACAGATGTCAGCGTTGATGCCGAATACGGGTCCCTCACCGATAATGGGGACGGAACCTGGACCTTTGCGCCGACGGCCGATCTCAATGCAGATGATGTCCCCTTTGCGTTCACCGTGTCCGATGGCACCACGACAGACGATGCCACGGCTGTTCTCGACATTACTGAAGTCAATGATGCGCCAACAGACATTCAGTTCCTGACGACACAGACGATCACAACAGACAATTATGAAACCGTTTCCGGCGTCACCGTTACAGCGCGAAACGTAAATTCTGACGGAAGTCTGACTTCTGAATCAGAAGACAATGTTTCTTACACAAGCACCGGCTTTGGTGCCAATGGCTCCGCAGGCGATGTTGCCAATCAGATTGAATATGACACTGAACACGAAGTATCCGAAGAGTTGATTTTTGACTTCGATGCCGATCAGACCTCAGTGACGGTCGATGTCGACCGCTTGTACGGTTCTGAGGGCAATGGTGGTGAAGAGGGAACATGGACGGCCTATCGCGATGGTGTTGAAGTTGGAAGCGGTATTGTTGACAATGATTCTGGTGAATTGACTGCCACACTTGAAGTTACCGCCAATGATGGTGGCGGGTTCGACAGAATAGTCTTTGCCGCCTCGGAATTCCCGGGCGGACAGGAAGGCACCAACGGTTCGAGCGATTATTACGTCAATGCAGTCACCTTCCAGGGTGAAGAAACGCTGTCGATCAAGGAGAACAGCACATCCGGCACCGTTGCAACTCTGTCGGCAAGTGATGTCGACGATACAGAATTTTCATATGAGTTCGTGGATGGAGCAGGAAATGTCATCACGGACCCCAACTTCATAATTGTCGGCAACGAAATCCAGATTCGTGACGACGCGGATATCGATTATGAAGAAAATACGGTCTTCAATCTGAATGTCCGTGTGACCGATGATGATGGCGGCTCCCACACAGAAACCCTCACAGTTGATGTGGTTGATGTGTACGAGGCCGATATGCACTTCACAGGGAACCCTTCCCTGTCGGCTGACCTTTCAGATGGCGACGTAGTTGCCACAGCTGCATTTGACGCGCATCCAGGCAGTTCATCGCATAGCTTCTCGCTGGTCGATGACAGCGACGGCGCGTTCGACATCAATTCATCTACCGGTGAAATAACAGTGGATGGAGATGTTGATACCGGCTCCTCGCACACTGTTACGGTGAAAGCGCAAGACAATAACGGCCGGACCTATGAGGAAGAGGTCACGATCTCATTCGGGTCGAATGGTTCAGAAACCATGTCGGGCAGCGAAGGTAATGATATTATCTACGGGTTCAACGGCAGCGACTCGATCAGCGCGGGCGATGGCAATGACACTATCTATATTGGCGATGCCGGAACGACTGCCGAGTCCAGCACAATAGCCGACAATGATCCAACCGGTTATTGGCGTTTGGGTGAGACAAGTGGCAGCACTGCAAAGGATGAAACTGGGACCAGCGATGGCAGCTACAATGGCGGCGTTGATCTTGGCGAAGAAGGTGCAGTCAAAGGGGACTCAGATACAGCCGCTGAATTTGACGGGAAAGACGAATTTGTCCAGATAGACAATGACAGCTCGTTTCAATCCAGTACCGGCTCTGTACAGCTCTGGTTCAATGCGGACAGCACTTCCGGCACCAACATGTTGCTCAACAAAGATGGTGGTAGAAGCGGTGAGTTGAAGCTTTATATCGAAGATGGTGTCCTGGTAGGCTCACTCGGCAGTGAAATATCTACTGGCAGCCGTGGCGGCGCAGACGTGGTGAAGACAACAGGAATCTCTGAAGGTGAGTGGAACCACGTCACACTGACATGGGATGGGGAAGACCTTTCGCTTTACCTCAACGGTGAGCTTGTCGATACGGATGGTTCCAGCAAGGGTCTGAACCGCAATTCGGGTGATATCTTCATCGGCGCGGATCACGACGAGAAGGATTTCTTCGATGGTACCATTGATGAAGTTGCCATTTTTGATAAATCTTTATCAGAATCCGACATCGAAGCCATATATGAAGGCGGCCAGAGCGAACATGTAGACTCAGAGAGTAAAGTTGATGCCGGCTCAGGTGATGACCTGATCGTGGCTGGATCGGGTGCCGACCATATAGATGGCGGGCTTGGAACCGATACAGTCAGCTATGCCGAAGCTGAAGGCTCCGTTACCGTTGACCTTTCTGACGACCAGAACAATGCTGGCGAAGCTGAAGGTGATACATTCAGTTCCGTCGAAGACGTGATTGGTTCTGACTACGGCGATGTGCTGATCGGCAATGATGAGGCCAACACTCTGACCGGTGGCCAGGGTGATGACAAGCTGGCTGGCGGTGATGGGGATGACATCTTCATCTACGAATCAGGCGATGGCAGCGACACTGTATCCGGTGGCGCAGGCTGGACTGATGCCATTGAACTGAGTGGCTTTGACAGCGATTCCTACGGAACCGACTGGACCGTCACAATCACCAGCGGCGAAATCGAAGGGCAAAATGGCGACAGTCTGGATCTGTCCGATGATGCAGCGGGAACAATCAACTTTGATGATGGCAGCCAGATTGATTTTGATCAGCTGGAACAGATCAACTGGTAAAAAAGGCGCCCGATTGTTCGGGCGCCCTTTCTGACATTTATTTCTTATGAAATCAGACCGCCTGCATGGCCTGTGCATGGGTGCGACCGCGCCTTGCCAGCAGTTTGTTCAATGCTGACACATACGCTTTGGCGGAAGCCACCATTGTGTCTGTCTCGGCCCCGCGTCCTGTCACCATGATCTCATCATTCTCCAGCCGCACCGAAACTTCCGCCTGAGCATCTGTCCCTTCCGTAACTGCGCTTACCTGATAGAGCTGCAGCTTGGCTTCATGGGGCACGATCATGTGAATGGCGTTGAAGGTTGCATCCACCGGCCCGTCACCTGTCGCTTCCTTGGTGACATGTTGGCCCGCAACATCCAGCGTCAGAGTGGCCTTCTGAGGACCACCTGTGCCTGCGATGACGGTCAGAGCGACGACGCGAATTTTCTCACCGGCAATGGTGGCTTCATCACTGACCAGTGCTTCAATATCTTCGTCATAGACGTGCTTCTTCTTGTCGGCCAAAGTCTTGAAGCGGTTGAACGCATCCTGAAACGCATTGTCACCCAGATCAAAACCCAGTTCCAACAGCTTTTCCTTGAAGGCATGGCGACCGGAATGCTTGCCCATCACCAGCGAAGTTTCCTTCACGCCAACGTCTTCAGGACGCATGATCTCGTAAGTCTCGGCGTTTTTCAGCATCCCATCCTGATGGATGCCGGATTCATGGGAAAAAGCATTTGCACCCACAATCGCCTTGTTGAATTGAACCGAGAACCCGGAAACCGTGGACACCATTTTGGAGGTGCGCAACAGGGCCGTTGTGTCTACGCCAGTACGATAGGGCAGAACATCGCCACGGGTGCGGATGGCCATGACAATTTCTTCCAAAGCCGCATTGCCTGCGCGTTCGCCCAGACCATTGATGGTGCATTCGACCTGACGGGCGCCTGCTCGCACGCCGGCGATCGAGTTTGAGACTGCACAACCCAAATCATCATGACAATGGGTGGAAAAAATAGCCTTGTCCGCATTGGGAACCCGGTTCATCAGAACAGCGATCATGTTATAATATTCATCGCCCACCATGTATCCGACCGTGTCTGGAATGTTGATGGTTGTGGCACCGGCATTGATGGCCGTTTCAACCGTCTTGCACAGATAATCAATCGGCGTGCGGGTGGCATCCATTCCGGACCATTCCACATCTTCCACCAGATTGCGGGCCTGTGTCACCGTCTTGGTGATGATTTCCAGAACCTCTTCCTGGGTCTTCTTCATCTGATTGGCCAGATGAATGGGCGAGGTTGAAACAAAGGTATGAATACGGCCACGCCTGGCGTGTTTGACCGCCTCGCCTGCCCGTTCGATATCACCGGGAATAGCGCGCGCCAGACCGGCAATCACAGCATGTTCGGCGCGGCGGGCAATTTCCGATACCGCTTCAAAATCGCCATTGGAGGCAATCGGGAATCCGGCTTCGATAATGTCCACACCCATATCATCCAGCTGTTTGGCAACCATCAGCTTTTCTTCATGGGTCATGGAGGCACCCGGCGATTGCTCGCCATCGCGCAAGGTGGTGTCAAAAATCAGAACCTGATCCTTGTCGGATGAAGTATTTCCGGCTTTGGCGGTGCTCGCTCGTGCCGCAATCATCTTGTTCATTGTGTCTTCTCCTCAGCGCCAAACGCTGCAATCTGCGCCTATCGAAATCCAGAGATCTCTCATGCGCGTTATTTCTATGTTGTGGTGATTTAGCAAGTCCCCTGAGAGCGCGCCGGACAAACCGGACAGCCCACGCTCAGGGGTTGATAAGGAGGAGACCGGATAGCGCACGACCGAGCGTTTGCGCAGAAGATGTTGCATCATTCTGGGCAAATGGTCCGGCTGTCAAAGCTGATTTATGTAAATCCAGCAACGTCATGTCTCATTTATCGTATAAAATGTTAAGCGAAACTCTCACAGGCTTTTCCATTTTGCAAGCCCCAAAACTTAGGGTCTGAACCCAATTGGGAGATTAAATTGGCGTTGTATAGACAGCCCAAATGCTATGAACAGATTGTAGGTAAGGCTGGTTGCCTTTTCGAAATCTTTGATGCGGCAGTTGGGCTGTCTATACAACGTCCCTTCGGGATGAGTGTGGTTTTGGGCTGGATGTCGGCGCAAAGGCTTGAAAACCGGACGGTTTCCTGCGTCTTTGCTGCTAACCCTGACCAAAACCACACTCACCAATTCAACCTCCCAATTGAGTTCAGACCCTAGGCTGGACTGCGCGCAGTTAAATCCTAGATAACAAACAGAATCTCATTGCCCGAAAGCTGCAAGATGCTTGAAGTCCGAAACCTGCAAAAATCCTATGAAACACCTCAAGGCAAAATCCAGGTTCTCGACGGGATCAGTCTGGATCTGACAAACGGTCAGAGCCTTGCGCTCATGGGCGAATCCGGCAGCGGTAAAAGCACCCTGCTGCATCTGATCGGCGGGCTGGATACACCTGATGAAGGTCAAATCATTTTGGATGGCACAGATGTCGGCACCTTGTCCGATGCCGGACGGGCAGAGCTGAGACGCGGTCAATTGGGCGTTGTGTTTCAACAATTCAATCTGGTTCCCAGCCTTAACGTGCAGGATAATCTGGCGTTTCAGGCGCGGATAGCGGGGCGGTTCGATACCGCTTGGCAGGCGCATTTGGCGGGCACACTTGGGCTTGATGATTTGCTGCAGCGCTACCCGGAGCAATTGTCCGGCGGTCAGCAGCAACGTGTTGCCATTGGCCGGACGCTGGCTGCCAAGCCCCAGCTAATGTTGGCGGATGAGCCAACGGGCAATCTGGATGAGGCCACGGGCGATGCCGTGTTGGACCTGACACTGTCTCTGGTCCGCGATTTGGGAAACAGCCTGTTGATGGTCACACATAATCCGCGCCTGGCAGAGCGTCTGGACAAAACCATAACGCTCAGCGGCGGGCGCGTAAGCTCTTGAGCCATATCCGCATCTTTTTCTGGACGCTGCGTGTTCTGCTGGGCTTCTGGCGCAAGAACCGTCTGTCTTTCATCACCCTCATTGTGGGTCTTGGTGTCGCAACGGCGCTTTGGAGCGGTGTTCAGGCCATCAATGCCGAAGCGCGCGCCAGCTATGACCGAGCGGCGACCACACTTGGCGGTGACCAGTTCCGCTCGCTCACGCCACTGGCGGGCGAAAGCGTTCCGCAATCGATCTTCGCCACTTTGCGCCGGGCCGGTTGGCGCGTGTCGCCAATTGTCGAGGGAACGCTACGCCTTGAAGGCACGCGGTTGCAGCTGATCGGGATTGATCCGGTTACCCTGCCCGATACCGAACTGTCGCAGAATGACTGGCTGATTGCCTTTGAAAACACCAATGATGATGTGCAGGCCTTTCTGACACCGCCATTCCGGTCGTTTGCCCATCCGGAGACGATTGCACAGATCAATGCGCAAGACAGCGCAACTCTGCCGCCGCTGTCTGCGCTGGAAGCTCTGCCGCCAGGAACAGTGCTGACCGATATTGGCGTTTCCCAACGCCTGTTGGGGCTGGAAGGGCGCATCAGTCGTCTTATCCTGCATGACAGGCAAAAGGTCGATGACAGCACTTTGGAGCCGCTGATCGCCGGTCAGTTGCTGTTGGAGGAACCGGCTTCCAGTTCCGCGCTGGAAAGTCTGACCGACAGTTTCCACCTCAACCTCACCGCCTTTGGCTTTCTGTCCTTTGTGGTGGGCCTGTTCATCGTCAATTCAGCTGTGGGTCTGGCCTTTGAAAGCCGCCGTCACATGGTGCGCACATTGCGGGCCTGCGGCGTTTCGGCCCGGCTTCTGGCGCTGGTGCTGATGGTTGAACTGGCGTTGCTGTCGCTGACGGCCGGACTGCTGGGTGTTTTTGCCGGATATCTGATTGCCTCGGCTTTGCTGCCAGATGTCTCGGCCAGCCTGCGCGGGCTTTACGGCGCGCAGGTTTCCGGCCAATTGACCTTGCAATGGCACTGGTGGCTGAGTGGATTGGCGATTGCCATGCTGGGTGCCATTTTTGCCGCCGGGGCCAATCTGTTCAAACTTGTGCAAATGCCGATCCTTGCCAATGCGCATCCCTTTGCCTGGCGCCAGGCCAATGCGCGAAAACGCCGCTGGCAACTGGCTTTTGCCACAGGCTTTGTCCTGATCGCGCTTGCAGCGTTGCTTCTTGGCGGTTCTCTGGTCGCCGGGTTTGTGCTGATGGGGTCTGTGTTGCTGGCAGCCGCGCTTCTGCTTCCTTCAGTGCTTGCCCGCTTTTTGACAGTGTTCGAAGCGCGGGCAAAACGCCCCCTGTGGCAATGGTTCTGGGCTGATGGCAATCAGCATATGTCCGGTCTGTCGCTTGCGCTTATGGCGCTGTTGCTGGCGCTGGCGATCAATATTGGTGTTGGCACCATGGTGCAGAGTTTCCGCACCACCTTTCTGGGCTGGCTGGATCAGCGTCTTGCACCGGAGATATATCTGAATGCAGGTACACCGGAGCAGACCGAAGCTGTTCTTGCCTATCTGAAAGATGAACCGGCCGTGACCGCCATTTTGCCGATCTGGAATGTGGATGGCCGTTATCAGACCTTTCCCATTGAAATTTTCGGGTTTCAGGACCACCCGAGCTATCGGGACAATTGGCCGTTGCTCGATCAAACACCCACCATGTGGGACGATGTGGCAGCAGGCAAAGGGTTGCTGATCAGCGAGCAGATGGCGCGCCAGTTTGACCTTTCGATCAATGCCGAGTTTGACCTGTTCAGCGAGACCGGGCCGCTCACCACCAAAGTTCTGGGCATTTATTCTGACTATGGCAACCCGATCGGTCAGGTGCTTATGGCCGTCGATCAACTAACCGACCAGTGGCCGTCGGTACAAAAAACGCGGTTTGGTCTGCGTGTTGCACCGGATGACAAATCCCGTGTGCTGAACGAGCTTGACCAGCGATTTACCTTTGGCGAGGGCGGGCTGATTGATCAGGAGGCGCTCAAATCCCTTTCCCGGTCTGTGTTTGAACGCACCTTTGCCGTCACGCTGGCCCTCAATGCCCTCACCCTGGCTGTTGCGGGCATTGCCATGCTGACCAGCCTTCTGGGGCTGTCACAGGCGCGCCTGCCCCAACTGGCACCCATCTGGGCCATGGGGATTACGCGGCGCAATCTGGCTGGCATTGAACTGGCCAAAACCGTCGCGCTGGCTTTGCTGACCTCTGTGCTGGCCATTCCGCTTGGCTTGCTGGTGGCGTGGATTCTGCTTTCGGTCATCAATGTGGAAGCGTTTGGCTGGCGCATACCCATGCTGCTGTTTCCTCTGGACTGGCTGCGCCTGCTGGCGCTGGCCCTTCTCACCGCCGGTCTGGCCTCCCTCTATCCGGCTATCAAGCTGAGGCGCATGCCGCCGGCAGACTTGCTAAAGGTGTTTGCCAATGAGCGTTAGGTTTTTCACAAAAGTGTGGCTGCTGCTTTTGCTTGTCTTCGCCAGCGCCAGCGCACACGCGCAAGGCTTTGCAGGCCTTGGCACCAACAGCGAAGGCTACGCGCAGGTCACGCCCGGCAAGCTCTTCAGCTTTCCGCAGGACCATGGCCCCCACCCGGATTACCGTATTGAATGGTGGTATGTGACTGCCAATCTGACAGATGTAGACGGCAATCCCCACGGCATTCAATGGACCCTGTTTCGCCAGACCATGACACCCGGCACCGAGGAAAGCGGCTGGAACAATGGGCAGGTCTGGCTTGGTCATGCGGCCCTGTCCTCGCAAGGCCGCCATCTCAGCGCGGAAACCGTCGCCCGCGGTAACACCGGACAGGCAGGCGTCACCACCGCCCCCTTCTCCGCCTGGCTCGATGACTGGTCCCTCACCTCCACCGCCCCATCTGACGCAGACGCATTTTCCGCGCTGCGCCTCACCGCCAGCGATGAAGCATTTCGCTACGATCTGACCCTCACCACACCCAAACCACTTGTGTTCCAGGGCGATGCCGGTTTCAGCCAGAAATCAGAGGCTGGCCAGGCCTCCTACTATTACAGCCAGCCCTTTTTCGAAGTTGCTGGCGATATCACGGTTGGTGACGAGGTCCTCACCGTCACAGGCAATGCCTGGCTCGACCGCGAATGGAGCAGCCAACCCCTCACCGGCACCCAAACCGGCTGGGACTGGTTTTCCCTGCATTTGGACGGCGGCGAAAAACTCATGCTGTTTCGGCTTAGGGATGAAACAGCGGGTGATTATTTCTCCGGCACATGGATTGGCTCCGATGGCGCCGTCACGCCACTTGGGCCAAACAGCATCCGAATGACACCGCTCACGACCGCTCAGGTCGCAGGCCGTGAAATGCCCATCGGCTGGCGACTGGAAGTACCTGACAAAGGTCTGGATATTCAGACGCAAGCGCTGAACGCAGATAGCTGGATGCAGACCTCAATCCCCTATTGGGAAGGGCCGATCGGGTTTGAGGGCAGTCATGCGGGTGTGGGGTATTTGGAAATGACTGGGTATTGAAGCGGGGAAGTGATCGTTCAGTTCGATGTTACATGAGCCGAAAGATAAACCAAATGCGGACACCGGGCAGACTGCAATCTACGATTTAGTCCCATTAACCATAATAATAATAAGATGCTAAATGCGCGAGGGAGTTCAAATCACCGTGGATGCAGAATTTAATCATTATTTCGCGTCTACTGTAATTCTGCCTGTGATGTAATTTACATCCGCTGACTTGCAGCAGGCGCTGTTAAGTATTCTTCAGGACTTGCCAATCCTAACCCCTGCACAGATTCTGCACAAAACTCCTCACTATCTGCGCAGCGCCTCCCACTCAGTTGCATAAGTGGGTGAGATAAATATGGCATGAAAACATATCACTTCACCTCCTTCGCTTGCCGTTTTGGGCTATTTCCGCATCTGGGGCACCACAGATGCAAACTGCGAAAGAAACAATCTGTCTGCAAGCCGATGCCGAGGGGCATATCGTCTGTGACATGCCTCTTTCAGAGCGCACCGAGCTTGAACCCATCAAACTTCCAAACTCTCAATAACACATAGGAGCATGCCATGGCGTGTTGCATTCTCATGGGTCTTGCGCTGGCTGCCATCGTTGCAGTCTTGAAAGCAGGGTTAAAATTACTGGGCATAAATCACAACTTTGATGTCGTTGATCAATTGGATTGGAAACCTGAATTACCCGCCAAAACTCAGGGGATCGCGAAGCCATGATGGCATATCAAATCAAAAGAAAATGCAGCTTTGGACACGACATTCGCGGGTGCAAAATGGCTCTACACGAAGAACCTCATATGCGCATCCATGTGGTTGCATTTGCAATTGTGCTGTTGTTGGCATTCGCATTAAAAATCGAGATGTTCTCTCTCTTTGTTCTGCCGCTGTGTTATGGATTGGTTTGCGTTGTAGAGATGATCAACTCAGCATTGGAGGCAACATTTGATGCCTTATGCACTGATCACAACCCGTATATTGGCAAAGCAAAAGACATGGCTGCGGGAGCCGTCTTAGTAGCTGCTCTCAACGCCGTCACAATTGGTCTCATCATCTTTGGAAATCGTATTGGCGAGGTGTTGTGATGAGCATCAAAACTATTCCACCCTCAATAATTTTTCCTAAAGCACCTAGACCTGGCGCACATTGGAAAACTGTTTTCGTTTTGGCAGTTTTGGGTGCTTTCGAGCTTCTAGCCTTTGGGTATTCGCTTGGGTTGGGCGCTGCGCTTTCAATTGGTATTATTCTTGCTCTCGGAACCTATCTCTATCGCCAAAAAAACGCAGTTTGGCTGGGCATTTCCGCCAGTCTCAGCAGTTTGGGTCTGCTCGTCGATGGCAGCTGGTTCTCCTTAGCGGCGGCTCTACCGCTAACTGGAGCCTATGTGCTGGCACGGGCAGATAAACTGCCAACATCTGACCTATTGTGCGGTGTTGATCTTCTGCGATGCTTCCTGTTTGGACCTCTTGACATTTTGGGTCAGTCAAAGCAGATCAAACCAGTTGCTGCTCTAGAAGCCACCAAAAAGGGTTCCAATGAAATAGTATCTCGCATTGGAGGGATATTGTTGCCCGTGGGTTTGAGCATCGTGTTTCTTGCGCTCTTTTCACCGGCCAATCCATGGTTACAAGGTGCGTTTGAACTGGCCCATCCATCGCAATGGTTTGCGTTTCCCAGCTGGCTGACATTTTGGATTTGGGCGCTTTTCTTTGTGCTGCTTCAACCCTTGTTCCATCTGGCCGATTTTCAGCCATCGCAACAAGTTTTTGGTCCCCGAAAGAGTTTTAGGCTTCAATACCTTACCGGGTCACTGGTCCTGTTCAATGTGATTTTCGCATTTCAAACCCTGTCAGACCTGGCCAACTTCTGGCCACTCCTTTTCGAGCAAAACACCGTCCAATCCCAAATCAAAAATCCTGGGTTTTATTCGTCGATGGTGCATGAAGGGGCTGTTTCACTGGCAGTCGCTGGCTTCATGGTCGCTGCGTTTGTGCTTATGCTCATGAGTGGCCAACGGCGCAAACCCTTTACCGCCAAGGTCCGTTCTCTGATTGTCATTTGGTTGGGACAAACCTTGTTGCTGTGTTTATCCTGTTTTGCCCGACTGGATATCTACATCGATGCTTTCGGCCTGACATGGATGCGCGTCATTGTGGTGATCTCCACCGGCATGGTGGTTCTAGGCCTTACTTTCATTCTACCTCGCCTTTACGGCAAACGAAGCCATGCTTGGATGATCCGCAGCAACATCTTGATGGTGTTGGTCGTAGTCAACGCACTGGGCGTAGCAAATATAGATCGCCTTATAGCCATTCAACAAATTGAGCGGGCAGAAAGAATTGCTGTACGCACCACAGGGTCAACCTTGGATACATACTATCTGTGCCAACTGGGTCTTGGAGCAGCACCAATTTTAAATGAATCCGGAAGAGTTGATTGCATGGAAGATTTCCGCGAGCGCATTGAGAGCAATCACACGCATTGGCAAAACTGGACTTGGATTGGTCACATGGCAAAATCGGAGCTTGGCGCACGATGAACTTCATGACAAAATTTCAAGTGAAACGAGGTGGATTCATGGCTCAAATTTTAGTGGTAGACGACGATCCACATATTTTGGATGTGGTCGCCTTCGCGCTTGATACTGCAGGCCACAGAGTTCTTCGTGCCAGAGATGGGGATGAAGCGTTGATGCTGGCTCGCACCCAATTGCCCGATCTTATTGTGTTGGACGTTGGTTTGCCCGGACGGGACGGGCTTGCCGTTTGCCGTGCTCTGCGGGAGGGTGAGAACACCGCTCAAATGCCAATTTTGTTCTTGTCTGCACGCGATGAAGAGATTGACCGCATTTTGGGTTTGGAAATGGGGGCAGATGATTATGTTACGAAACCCTTTAGCCCAAGAGAACTTTCGGCCCGTATCGCGGCCATCTTAAGGCGTTTGTCTGCACCGCGCGAAACCCCACAAAAACCGGTTAGCCATGGTGCGCTGAGCCTCGACTTGGAGCGTGCAGAGGTTAAAATTGGCAATCAGAAAATTGACCTCACAGCCTTGGAATTGGCATTGCTTA
The DNA here is from genome assembly GCA_024743215.1 of Alphaproteobacteria bacterium. Lineage (GTDB taxonomy): Bacteria > Pseudomonadota > Alphaproteobacteria > Rhizobiales. The sequence goes on along the minus strand of JANSWZ010000004.1, from coordinate 387,315 downwards.
ATGCATTGGTTTTGCGGCCGGGGCAAGTTCTCAAACGATCACAATTGATGGACCGAGCCTATCCAGATCAAGTCCACGTTTCCGATCGAACCATAGACAGTCACATTCGCAACCTTCGCGCGAAATGCACCAAAGCTGGCTCCACAAGCATCATTGAAACAGTGCCACGAATGGGCTTCAAACTTGGCTCTTGTTTGATCGATAGCTAAATTGAAAATTGCACCTAAAAGACTGAACAAATGGCGCCCTCCCTTGGCACTTCTCTTGGCGGGGCTGGTGCTTCTGGTGTTAGTGCTTCCAATTTTGGCCATGGCCTATGTGGTGGTGCTCTCACGATCGCCTGAAGTTCTGCTCGCCAATCTTTGGGCCAATTGGGGCAAGATTCTCCTTTCAATTGCAGGTGTTTCTGCCATAGCAGGACTAACCGCCTATGTGGTCTGGCGAGGTTTGGCTCACCCATTGGAAGCGCTTGCGCGTTCTGCCGATTCCGTTGCTCGTGAGGGTGGCGAGTTTGATACCAGCGCCCCTTTTGGCACGCGCGAAGTTGCCAATCTCGCCAGTAGTTTTGAAACGATGGTGGGGCAAATTCAAAAACGGTCCCATTACGTCGAAACTCTATCAGCACATCTCACCCATGAATTGAAGTCACCTTTGACTTCCATCAAAGGCGCGGCGGAGTTGCTGCAAGAAAACTGGGACGTAATGGATGAGATACAAAGAGCACGCTTTTTGACCAACATTGCGGATGACGCAGTTCGTCTATCGCGCTTATCAAGCGATCTGCGCGATTTAGCCAAAGCCGATATGGTGTCCAAGACCAACGGCCTTTGTGATATGCCGCAAGTGGTGACGGCGTTACAGAAACAATTTATGGGTCTGAAAATCGAACACCAAAGCACTGGTGAAACTCAGATTGCTCTCTCAAATGAGAGCATGAACATTGTGATGCAACACCTGTGCGCCAATGCGTTGGCACATCTAGCAGACACAGTCACAATCGAGCAAAAAACAGCAAATTGCATAGTGGTTTCTAACAATGGCATCCCTATTAAAACAGGAACACGAGATCAGATATTTGAACCTTTTTTCACGACACGTCGTGAAAGCGATGGAACGGGCCTGGGCTTGTCCATCGTGCAATCCCTGCTTGAGGCTGAAGGTTGGAACATTTCTCTGGCAACCGACGAGCCTGTTTGCTTCTCAATTTATCAAGAAACCAACACTTAGACTTCCATCAGAAAACGCATTTTCCCGCTTCAAGATTTGATGGACGAGCGAGCATGACTATTGTCCGAACAGCAATCTGTGCGGCATTAAACCTCTCAACTCACCTTCCCCGGCCAAAGCCCCGCATCGTCAAAGAACGCCTTGATCATATCCGCCAGAATTTCCGGCTGCTCGATACATGGCAGATGACCTGCATCCTTGATCACTTCAAAGCGTGACTCCGGGATCAGTTTTGCCAATTCCGCCACGACAGATGGCGGGGTTGCACCGTCCTGGTCTCCAACAACGCATAGGGTCGGGATTTTTATGTTGGCGCAATCTTCGGTAAAATCCGCGTCCCGGATGGCGGCGCTGCTGGCGATGTAGCCTGCGTCCAGTTGGCGGCTGAGCATGGTCTTGTAGCCGGCATATGTGGCCGGGTGATCCTTTGGGAATTCCTTTGAAAACCAACGTTCCATAATGCCGTCGGCAAGGGATTTGATGCCGCCTTTTTCCACCGCTGCTATGCGGCCATTCCACAGCTCGTCATTGCCGATTTTGTGGGCTGTGTCGCACAGCACCATGGCACGCACGAGATCAGGGCGTTTGGCGTAGAGGCCCTGTGCAATCAGGCCGCCAATGGACAGGCCGACAATGATGGCATTCTTCTGCCCCAGTTCATCAAGCAGCGCTTCCAGATCGGCCACATGATCATCCATCGTGTAAGGCGTATCGCCCAGATCAGACAGGCCGTGGCCGCGTTTGTCATAGGTCAGGATGGCGCATTCGCCAACAAAGCGAACAATGACATCGCGCCAGATGCGGAAATCGGTGCCAAGAGAGTTGGAGAACACCAGAAGGGGCGAACCTTCCGGCGCGCCGATGACCTGATAATGTAGATTGACGCCATTGATGTTTGAAAACTGCATGTCTGCCTCATTAAAAATGTATGGCCGCTGTGGTACAGCGGCCAAATCAATTTCGGGTCTGGACCCGATTATAGGCAGTTGCAGTTCAGTGCGCCAGCAGTAGTGGCCTGTTGGCCTCGGTCAACATTCTTGATGTTGTGCTGCCCAGAAACCAGTCCTGCAGGCGTGTGTGGCCATAGCCACCCATGACAATCAGTTCTGCATCCATATCGGTGGCATGGCGGACCAGCGTTTCGGCCACACTGCGGCCTTCTGTTGCCACGGGCGTAACGGCAAGCGGTACATTGTGGCGGGACAGATAGGTTGCCAGATCCGCACCAGGCTCATCGCCAAAGCGCTCACTGGCGCTTTGCGGGTCGGCCATAGTAATCTGCACATCATCGGCATTACCCATGAGGTCCAGAGCGTGGCGCACGGCAATGGCCGACTGTGCTCCGCCATCCCAGGCCAGCATGATGCGTTTGAGATTGTGCAGCGGGCACGCCTTGCCATTCATCACCAGAACCGGACGGCCGGTATCATACAAGGCACCGCGCAAGGTTTGTTGCATCAAATAGCTGTCCGGATCATAGGGTCCGGTGAACAGGCACAGGTCACAAAAGCGCACACGGCGGCCGACATCACGCGCCACTGTGCCGCCCTGGCTGAATTGATGTGACACATCAAAGGTAAGCGGATCGACGGGCAGATTGTTCAAAATCCAGGTCTCCAAGGCATCTGCCCTGGCCGCAATCTCATCCTGCATACGCGCATATTCAATGCCCCAGACTTCAAAGGCCCCGCCTCCATAGCCCGATGACATGGGGGGCTGAGGGGTGAGACCAAGCACAATGACATTGAGATGAGCCTTCAGCGCGCTGCATAATGTCAACGCCTCGCTGATGGATTCATGGCTATCATTCATGTCGTGCAGGGCAATAATGGTTTTGTAGGGCATGTGTCTCTCCTCTTACGACCTTTTCAGGCCCCTTCTGGCCTCTTCTGGCACAGGGCGCGTTTCGATCAGGCTGCCGCAGCGCAAACTCGACACAGCGGTGCCGTTGGCACCACATCAAGACGCGCCTCTGAAATCGGTTCTTCACATTGGGCGCAAATGCCAAATGTGCCGTTTTCAATGCGTGACAGGGCGGCTTCAATGGCTTTCAACTCCAGCAGACCAGACTGACCCAGAGATTCCATAACCTCATCGCCTTCTCGCTCAACCGCACGCTCTTCAACGTCGGGATCTTTCTTTTGATCCAGATCGTGTTCGATGGTCTGAAGCCGCGTATTAAGTTCTTCACGCCTGTTCAACAGGCGTGTTTTGTATTTTGCAGTTTCCATGATGTCTTCCTGATCTCTTACCGGTCCACAAGAACCGGGCATTTGGCATGGCGCACAACGCGTGATGCGGTGGAGCCGAGAAAATAATCGGCTAGGCCCGGGCTGTGAGACGCGATGATGATCAGATCAACTTCCAACTGCTCTGCCGCCGCCACAATGGCACTGGCTGGCGAGCCACGCCGCACTTCCAGCTTAACATTGCCGCCTGCCCCATATGTTGCTTCTTCAAGGGCGGTATGGGCGTTGGCTGACAAATCCTTGACGACAGCGTCCGGCAATTCTGCCGCCACATAGCCGGGAATATCTTCCACGACATTCAACACGGTAATTGTGCCGCCGGGCTCAAGCAGTTTTTCGGCAATGCGAAAAATTTCCTTGCCGTGACCGACATCGCTCAGATCGATGGGAACCAGAATTTTGCTGTACATGACCACCTCCTCAGTTGGTGTCATATACTTAGGCCCGTCAGCCAAACACGGCTTTGACCTGCATCAATACGGCAGAATACCTGTGTGCAGGCCTAAAGTCCGTTGATGGGAACTTTCAAAGACGGGTGGCCGTTTTCATCTTTCGGCACATGGCCCGCCCGCATATTGACCAGCAGCGACGGAATGATGAGTTTGGGCATAGCGAGGCTCGCGTTCCGCGCCCACGGTTGTTTCCCATTTGATATCCCGGCCATTGGGACCGCGATCATGACAAATGAACAGCGGCATTTCGTTTGGCAAAGAGAGGACAGGGCGGATCGAGTGCAACAGCTAATCGAACTGCGAGCTACATTTCTAGACACCAAGAAAGCGCTGCTGAAGGTCTGGCGTCAGATTGTCGACCGGGCCGGTCCAGACCGACTGGCCTTTTTCCAGAATCGTGCAGCGCTGGGCAATGCTCATCACTTCCCGAAGTGATTTATCGACCAGCAGAATGGCCTGCCCCTGCTCTTTGAGCGTCTTCAGCGCTGCCCATATCTGATCGCGGATGACCGGGGCCAGCCCTTCGGTCGCTTCATCCAGTATCAGCAGCTTTGGATTTGTCATCAAGGCGCGGCCAATGGCGAGCATCTGCTGCTCTCCACCAGACAGAGTGTTGGCCATTTGCGTGGACCGCTCTTCCAGTATGGGGAATAGCCCATGGATTTTTTGCAGTGTCCAGGGGCCGGTGCGTGCAGTGGCTACAAGGTTTTCAGCCACAGACAGGTTTGGAAAGCAACGCCGTCCCTCCGGCACAAGACCAAGCCCCATCTGGGCGCATTTGTGCGATGGTAACTGGCTGATGTCAGACCCGCCAAAGGCAACATGTCCCGAACTCACCGGGTTCAGGCCACAGATGGCACGTATGCTGGTCGATTTTCCCATGCCATTGCGGCCCATCAGGGCAACGATTTCACCCTCTTCCACGCACAGATCGACCCCGAACAGAACCTGGGTCGCGCCATATTTGCTGGTGAGGTTTTTGACATCAAGCAGCATCGGAACTGCTCCCCAGATAGGCTTCCTGCACAGATGCAGACTGGCGGATGTCTTCCGGTGACCCGTTGGCAATGATTTTTCCATAGACCAGAACAGAGATGTCATCGGCCAGTCTGAAGACCGCATCCATGTCATGCTCCACCAACAAAATCGGGATGGTGTGTTTCAGATCCTCCAGAAATGCTGTCATTGCAGCTGTGCCTTCCGGGCCAAGACCCGCCATCGGTTCATCCAGCACCAGCAGACTCGGCTCCAGTGCCAGCGCGCAGGCAAACTCCAGCTGTCGCCGTTCGCCGTGAGACAATTCCAAGGCGCGGATATCGGCCCGGTCCTGCAGGCCGACCATTTGCAAGGCGGCTTCTGCAGCAGAGCGTAGTGCCTGATCCTTCCAGACGTTTTTGAAAAAACGAAAACTGCCGCCCTGGCGCGCCTGAACCGCCAGCATGACATTACGGCGCGCAGACCATTCCAGCAATAGATTGGAAACCTGAAAACTGCGGCCAAGCCCCATATGAACCCGGCGCTCGGCGGACAGATGCGTCACATTTCTGTCTTTCAGAATTATCTGGCCCTCGTCAGGTGTCAGAAATCCGGAAATCTGACCGATCAGTGTGGACTTTCCAGCCCCATTGGGGCCGATCAATGCGTGCAGCCTGCCCGGCAGGACTGACAGCGAGACATGATCGCTGGCCTGTACGGCCCCAAAGCGCTTGGACAGATTTTTGATCTCAAGGATTGGCTGTGCGCTATCAGTCATGGCGGGTTCTCCCGCCAATGAGGCCCATGATGCCGCCATTGGCAAACAGCACTGTTGCCAAAAGAATAAGGCCGAGGAAGAACTGCCAGCGGTCCGTCAATCCACCAAGATAGGTTTCCAGAAGCACAAACACGATAGCGCCGATGAGTGGTCCAACCAGCCGCCCGACACCACCCAGGATGACGAAGATGATCAACTCGCCTGACATGTGCCAACTGAGGCTGGTGGGGCTGACAAAGCCGTTCAACTCGGCAAACAACGCTCCGGCCAACGCAACGATCATGGCGGAAATAACAAAGGCGGTGAGCTTAACGGGGAAAGGCGCAATGCCAATACTGGAAAGGCGCAATGCGTTCATCCGCGCGCCCTGCAGCGCCGCACCGAAACGCGCATTCACAAACCGCCAGCAGAGTAACAGCACCAACAGCAAAATGGCAAAACACAACAGGAAAAACGAGAATGCCTTGTCGGTCTGCACGCCTGGAAACTCATTGCGCAAATAAATCGACAGCCCATCCTCTCCGCCATAGGTGGGCCAGGAAATGGCGAAATAATACAGCATCTGGGCAAAGGCCAGCGTGATCATGATGAAGTAGACACCAGAGGTGCGCAGGGAGATGAAGCCGATCAGCAAAGCCAGCAACCCGGCCAGCAGAAGGGCGATCAGCCAGATCTGCAGCATCTGATTGGTACTAGCCAATTCAAACGGCACAGTGGCAAACAAGCTGTCGTCAAAAGCGTGAAACGCAGCAATGCCGGTCACATAGGCACCCAAACCGAAAAAGGCAGCGTGGCCAAAGCTGACCATGCCGCCATAGCCAAGCGCAAAATTCAGCCCGATCCCGGCAAGACCCAGAACAGTCATTCGGGTCAGCAGATTAATGATATAGGTCTCGCCGGATATGTGCGCGATGAAGGCGGCCACAGGCAGGCCTACCAGAACAACAAGACTGACCCTGGATTCGCGTGACATATCAGGCACTGCTCGTGCCGGTTGCCGGGAACAGACCCTGCGGCCGCACGGCCAGCACAATTGCCATCACCACATAAATGGCCATAGACGCCAGAGACGAGCCAAGTGTCGTGGCATCTGAATTGTTCATGAAAAGCTGAAAGAAAGACGGCAGGAAAACACGGCCCAATGTGTCAACCAATCCCACCAGTAACGCGCCAATCAGCGCGCCTTTGACAGAGCCAATGCCGCCAATCACGATAACAACGAAGGCAAGGATCAAAACCGGCTCGCCCATGCCCACCTGAACCGATGACAGCGCGCCAACCATGGACCCGGCCAGCCCGGCAAGCGCTGCACCGAGAGCAAAGACGATGGTGTAGACAAGCCGAATATTGACGCCAAGGGCTGCAATCATTTCCCGATCGGACTCCCCGGCCCTGATGCGCATTCCCAGTCGGGTGCGGGCAATCAGCCAATACAATCCCAGTGCTACCAGCAGGCCGACAAAGATAATCAGCAATCTGTATTTGGAATAGGTCAGCCCGCCAATCAGTTCAATCGTGCCGGAAAAGGCCTCAGGAACATCCAGAAACAGCGGCACATCACCGAACACCCAGCGCGTGCCTTCCGAGGCAATCAGGATCAGTGCGAATGTCGCAAGCACCTGATCAAGATGATCTCGGGCATACAAGCGCTGCATGACGACCATTTCCAGCAAAGCACCGGCAACAGCCGCACCGGCCATGCCTGCCAAGAGACCCAGAAAGAAAGAGCCTGTCTCCACCGACACAAAGGCGCAGCAGAAAGCGCCGATCATATAGAGCGACCCGTGCGCCAGGTTGATCAGGCCCATGACCCCGAACACAAGCGTCAGACCAGCAGCCATCAGGAACAATGTCACGCCCAATTGCAGACCGTTCAGAACCTGTTCGGCTATCAGTAAGGTGGACATTCAGTTCTTTCCCGACAAGAAAAACCCGGCTTCACCGCTTTGGTTGAAGCCGGGTTCAGTTCGTTTTTCGCAGATTACATTTTGCAATCAACAGCGTATGCATCACTGTGATCTTCAAGACCGGTAGAGACGATCTTGTTGGTCAGAACATCACCTTCCTTGATCACTTCGCGAACATAGATATTCTGGATCGGATGGTGGTTCGGGCCAAAGCTGAAATCACCACGAACGGATTCAAAGTCGGCTGCACGCAGAGCGTCGCGGAAAGCTGCCTTGTCCGACACTTCTGTTTTTGCTGCTGCAGACAGGATCAGATTTGCTGTGTCAAAACCCTGACTGGCATAGAGCGATGGAAGACGGCCATACTCTTCGGTGAAAGCTTCGACGAAGGCTTTGTTGGCCGGGTTCGGCAGATCCTTGGACCACTGTGAAGAGTTTTTGACGCCAAGAGCCGCATCGCCAACAGCACCCAAAATGCCCTGATCAAACGAGAATGCCGGGCCAAGCACCGGAAGATCGACACCGGACTGGGCATATTGTTTCATAAAGGCAATGCCCATGCCGCCTGGCAGGAAGAAGAAGACGCTGTCTGCATCCGAGTTTTTGATCTGGGCAATTTCAGCGGCATAATCTGTCTGGCCGAGTTTGGTGTAAATCTCGCCAGCAGCATCCCCCTTGTAGAAGCGCTTGTAGCCTGTCAGTGCGTCTTTGCCAGCCGGATAGTTAGGCGCAAGAATGAAGCTTTTGCTGTAACCGGCATCATTGGCATAATTGCCCATGGCTTCATGCAGATTATCGTTCTGCCATGCCGCATTGAAATAGTTTTCATGGCAGCCTTTTCCAGCCAATGCGGACGGGCCGGCATTTGGGCTGATATAGAAGGTTCCGCCGCGCACAGTCTTTGGCACAACAGCCATTGCAAGGTTGGACCAGATGATGCCGGTCAATACATCGACCTTATCGCTGGAGATGAACTTATCGGCGATCTTGACTGCATTCTCCGGCTTGCGTCCGTCATCTTCAATCAAGAGCTCAATTTGTTGATCGCCAGCCATTTTCAGGGCCAGTTGAAAACCGTCGCGTACATCCACACCCAGGCTTGCGCCACCACCGGATAGGGTCGTGATCATACCAACCTTGAGTTCGGCGCTGGCTGTCGTGGCTGCGGCCAATGACAGCATTGCCACCGACACGGCTGTCGTTGCGGCCAAAACTGTTTTCTTCATAAGTCTCTCCCAATTGGATAGGGGTGGTCCCCTACTGTTTTTAACTGCGTCTGTTTTGTTGCTGTGCCTGTTGTAAACGGCTCCGACGCATTTCAGCAAGCCACACATAGCGCCAGAACCGAAGTCTCAGTCAATATGTCCAAATTTGCTGCCCATTTGAATTGGCTCTTTACAGATTTGCCTATGCTGCACCGGTTTGATGCAGCCAGCCAAGCTAGCTTCAAAGCGGTGGGCCAGATGTCTTCTTTTGATCATGGCATCAATCACTTAGTGGAAAATCTTCGTTCTCTGAATCTGATTCAGGTTCTGTTCAACATGCCACCAGGTGATTGGGCGACAGGTGCAAGCCAATACGCTCCCCACAAATCTGCACCGCACCGGACAGGTGCAGCTTGTCGACATTCCAGGGCGGCATGAGCCGGGAATAGGCGATATGTACTACCCGCTTCTATTCCGTCACATTGACGCGATTGGAGATACAGTAGCTCGGCTTGGTTGGGTAAAAGAGATGAACTGACCGCAACATTTCCGTACAGTTGCAGTCAATTTATCTGTCTATCCTCTGAGCCTAAATATCAGTCCAGGCTGAATTGGCTTCGCTTGACTTCACACAGGCGACAATAAAGGCAACACCGTCAACGCCATCATTCACTGTTGGGAAATGGACGGCTTTGTCTGCTGCCTGATTGTTCCGGAATGCAGTAATAGCTGCCGCCGCTTCACTGTATATATTGGCAAAGCCTTCCAGATACCCTTCAGGGTGTCCCGGTGGAATGCGAGACATACGCTCCGCTTCCGGTCCGACGGTCGGGCCGCCACGTGTCAGGATACGCGGCGGTTCGCCATAGGGCGTATGCAGCATGCGGTTCGGGTTTTCCTGTTCCCAGGACAGGCCACCCTTGGTGCCATAAATACGCAGTCTCAACCCGTTTTCATTGCCAGGGGCAACCTGACTGGCCCAGATCATGCCTTTTGCGCCGTTTTCATAACGCAGCATGACATGAATATTGTCATCCAGATCACGGTCAGGCACAAAGGTCGTCAGATCCGCTGCAAGCTTTTCTGCTTTCAGGCCTGATACGTAACCCGCCAGATGATAGGCATGGGTCCCGATATCCCCCACACAGCCACCTATACCGGATTGTTTAGGGTCCGTGCGCCAAGCCGCTTGCTTCTGGCCAGTTCCCTCAAGCGCCTCGGTGAGCCAGTCCTGAGGGTATTCCGCCTGAATGATTTGGATCTTGCCAAGATCGCCATTGGCGACCATGGCTCTGGCATGACGGATCAATGGATAGCCGGAATAATTGTGCGTCAGAACAAACAGTCTGCCGCTTGTTTCAACCAGTTTTGCCAGTTCCTGAGCGTCTTCAAGGCTGGTGGTCATCGGCTTGTCGCAGATTACATGAATGCCAGCTTCCAAAAACGCCTTAGCAATCGGAAAATGCATGTGATTGGGGGTCACAATAGCAACAGCTTCAATGCCATCACGGCGCGCGCCTTCGGCGATTGCCATCTCAGCAAAGTCACCATAGGCCCGGTCAGCATCCACTCCCAATTCAGCACCAGATGCTTTGGACTTTTCTGGCGTCGACGAAAACGCACCTGCAACCAATTCAAAATGGTCATCCATGCGGGCAGCTATGCGGTGGACGCCCCCAATAAAGGCGCCCTGCCCGCCGCCAACCATGCCATATTTGATTTTGCTCATGAGGCCCTCTTAAACATATCTGTTGACGATGTTTTCCAGATATTCCTGGCGTCCGGATTTTGGCTCCGGATTGATGCCATCAGCATGCACCCAGCCCGCAATGTCATCAAGCGCGTAACTTCCATCGAGCATTTTTTGTGCTTCGGGATGGCTCCAGCCAGCGTAGCGATCTTCTACAAAACCATTTAGCACGCCGTCTTCAAGCATGGCAGCCCCAGCTTTCAACGACCTTGCCAGAACGTCAATGCCGCCAATATGTGAGACGATCAAATCTGCTGGCTCGGTCGATTGACGACGCAGTTTACTGTCAAAATTGAACCCACCTGAGGTAAGGCCGCCACCTTTCAGAATGTAGTACATTGCCAAAGCCATTTCCGGCACATTGTTGGGGAACTGATCCGTATCCCAACCAGACTGATAATCGTTGCGATTGGCATCGACGGAGCCAAAAATTCCCAGAGCCATTGCCGTACAGATTTCATGCTCAAAGGAGTGATTGGCCAGAACAGCATGGCCGACTTCTATGTTGACCTTCACTTCATTTTCCAGGCCGTGCGCTTTCAGCAAACCATAAACGGTCGCCACATCGTAATCATATTGATGTTTTGTCGGTTCCTGCGGTTTCGGCTCGATGAGAATGGTGCCTTTGAAACCGATTTTATGTTTGTAATCAACGACCATGCTCAAGAAGCGGCCAAGTTGATTCAACTCGCGTTTCATGTCGGTGTTGAGCACTGTCTCGTAGCCTTCACGGCCACCCCAAAGCACATAGTTCTCACCACCCAGTTGATGGGTCACATCCATTGCATGTTTCACCTGAGCGGCCGCATAGCCAAAGACAGCCGGATCGGGATTGGTTGCACCGCCAGACATGAAGCGTTTGTGGGAGAACAGGTTTGCCGTGCCCCAAAGCAGCCGCGTTTTTGAGGTCTGCATTTTGGCAGCAAAGATGTCTGCAATCTCGCTGACATTGCGGTTGCTTTCCGCCAGCGTGTCACCTTCTGGCGCAATGTCACGATCATGAAAACAAAAGAACGGCGCGTCGAGAATATCAAACATCTCGAAGGCCACGTCAGCTTTCAGGCGTGCCCCTTCCATGGTTTCTCCAAACCACGGGCGATCAAGGGTCTGTCCGCCAAAGGGGTCGCTGCCGGGCCAGCAGAAGCTATGCCAATAAGCGATTGCCACCCGCAGATGCTCTTCCATAGACTTGCCCATAACAATCTCAGAGGGATTGTAATGGCGATACGCAAACTCGTTATCGCTGTCAGGGCCTTCATATTTGATGGTCGGGATGTCGCCGAAAAATCCGGTGCTCATGTGTTTTTCCTCACCCTTATATTAGTGGTTTCAGCGCTGGATAAAGCGCCTGATAGGTTTGATATTTTTCCTGATAGGCAGCAGTCAGCTTCGCATTTGGCGAAATGGTTTCGACAATACGTGGCTGGCTGCAAATTTCTGCGGGGTTTGCACCCGTTGCGGCCGTCAGGCCAAGACGAGCGGCGCCAAAGCCGCCACCAAAATCACCCGCTTCAGGCAAATGCAGTTCAATGTTCATTGCGGTGGCCAGAATATCCAACAAGACCTTGCTTCGGGCACCGCCGCCCGCAACCAATGCACTGTCGATTTTGGAACCGGCGGCCGACAGGACGCGCAAACTGTCGCAGAAGGCAAAGGCTATGCCTTCCAGAACCATCTGTGTCAGGACTGTTTTATCGGTGCTGTGATCAATGCCAATAAATGCGCCACGCGCAGATGCATCATTGTGTGGTGTTCGTTCCCCGGACAAATAAGGCAGAAACAACCCGCGTGCAGGCCCGTTCACTTGCCCCTCCAAAGCGGCGGTCAGTTCGGGTGCTGATGTGCCTGTTGTGTTTGACAACCAGGTCAAGCTGTCCATGGCTGACAGGATAACGCCCATTTGGTGCCATGTATCCGGTATTGCATGGCAAAATGCGTGCACCGCGCCATCGGTGTTGGGAGAGAAACGATCATTGCAGATAAACAACACACCGGATGTGCCCAACGAGACAAAGGCCGAGCCCGGCACAACCGTGCCAAGGCCGCATGCTGAGGCGGCATTGTCACCACCGCCACCTGCGACAGCAATGCTTCCGCTCAAGCCCCACTCAGCGCATAAGTCGCCACGCAAATTGCCTGATGTCGCGCTGCCCTCAACCAGGCCCGGCATATGGTCCATCGAAAGGCCAGTGGCCTCCAACAATTCTGGCGACCATTTACGCCCGGCAACGTCGAGCCACATTGTGCCGGCAGCATCTGACATGTCTGAGGCAAACTCTCCGGTCAGCCAAAGCCGTACATAATCCTTCGGCAAAAGCACTTTATGCGTTGCTTCGAATATGTCCGGTTCGTGCTTTGCAACCCAGGCCAGTTTCGGCGCCGTGAATCCAGCCATGACGATGTTTCCGGCAATGCCACGGAAATCAGCCTTCGCCTCCAACTCGGTACATTCTGTTGCTGACCGCCCATCATTCCACAAAATACTGGGACGCAAAGGCTTGTGATCTTTCCCAAGCAGTGTTGCGCCATGCATGTGGCCAGAAAGTCCAATGCCCTGCAGACGCGACAGCGCTTCAGGTTGGGCTGCCTTGACCAGAGCCATGGCCTGCCGGGTTGCGGAAATCCAGCTTTCCGGGTCCTGTTCTGACCAACCGGGCTGAGGGCGGGTTACCTCCATGGAAGCGCTTTCGCTTGCCAGGATGGTCTGGTCTGCATCTATCAGGACGGCTTTCACCGCCGATGTTCCGATATCCAGACCAAGGTAAGTTGGTGTGCTCACAGTCCCCCCAATTATCTATTGCGTTGATGTGCCGTTCGGCGATTGCAGCGTGTTTGACTGTCTTATGAATTGAGGACGACCGTATTGGGGCGACAGTCCAATATCAATTGCAATCAGTATCATCGTCTTGATGGTTTTCCATCAGACGACGCCCTGAATTCGATCAGACGGGGTCAATCAGAATGACGCGCAAATCATTGACATTCGTCAGTGTCGGCCCAGTCATGACCAACCGGTTTATGGCTTCAAAGAAGCTGTAACTGTCAAAGCCGGACAGATCATCAATGGCGCGTCGGCCCGTCTGGCGGCCCAATGCGATATCACCGGGCAAATATAATGCTCCGGCATTGTCCTGTGTTCCGTCAATTCCATCCGTGTCGCAGGCCAGTGCCGAAACACCAGGCATGTCATCAGCGGCATTTGCGAAACTCAGCAAAAAAGCTGTATTCCGGCCGCCACGCCCGGCCGGCCCATTAACGGAAACTGTTGTTTCTCCGCCTGAGATAAGCGCGAGTGGCGGCTGTGCGGGTTGGCCGTAATTGCGGACCTGTTTGGCTATACCAGCCATGACCAGACCAACATCCTGCGCTTCGCCCTCGATAGCATCACCAAGGATTAGCGGCGTGTAACCTGCCCGCTTTGCCACGTCTGCAGCCGCTTCCAAAGATGCCTGTGGCTTGGCAACCAGAGTGCTTTGAGAATTACGAAAACATACCGATGAAGGATCGGGTGTTTCTGCGCCTTCCTGCTCCAGAAATTTTGCAATGTGCTGCGGCAAGTTGATTTTGTAGCGACCCAATATATCAATGGCATCTGCCACTGTTGACGGGTCGGCGATTGTCGGTCCGGATGCAATTGTCCCAAAATCATCGCCCGGCACGTCCGAGATGCCAAGTGTTACCAGTCGGGCTGGATAGGCAGCAGCGGCCAACCGGCCGCCTTTGATGGCTGATAGATGCTTGCGAACAACATTCATCTCGTGAATGGCAGCGCCTGATTTCAGCAGAGCCTTGTTGATGGCCTGCTTGTCATCAAGGGTGAGGCCTTTTCCCGGTAATGGCAGCAAAGATGAACCGCCACCAGATACCAGAAACAGGACCAGATCATTTTCGCCAGCAGATTCAGCAATAGCCAGAATGCGCTCAGAGGCATCCATGCCATTTGCATCCGGCACCGGGTGATTTGCTTCTACAATTTCAATATGCTGACACGAAACTGCAGCGCCATATTGAGTGACGACGAGACCGCTTGGAACAAGGCCCCATGACTGCAGGATCTTTTCTTCTGCGGCATTCGCCATGGCAGCCGAAGCTTTGCCTGCGCCCAAGATAATGACGCGGCCTTGCGGCTTTTCAGGAAGATGTGGCGGAACAACCAAATCCGGATTTGCCGCGGCAACTGCAGCATCGAACATGTCACGCAGGAGGGCTTCAGCAGACATCATGCGGCAGATTTGGAGTTTGTTTCCCGGCGCAACACGACGACGACCGTGTATTTGTTCACCCGCTCGTAAAGATCAATGACATCATGATTCCACATACGGATACAGCCACTGGAAACGGATTTCCCGATTGATTTGGGGTCCGTCGTCCCATGAATGCGATAGAGCGTGTCTACGTCACCCTCAAACAGATAGAGCGCACGGGCGCCCAGCGGATTATCCAATCCGCCGGCCATGCCTTCAGGACCATATTTCCTGAGTTCGGGGCGACGCTGTTTCATTTCTTCTGGCGGACGCCAGCTTGGCCAGCGACGCTTTCCGGCCACATAGGCGCGGCCTGACCAGGCCATGCCGGCCTTGCCAACGCCGACGCCATACCGCATGGCGTAATCATTTTCATGGATCAGATAAAGGTAGTGATTGATCGGATCAACCACGACTGTTCCGGGTCTTTCTTTGGTTTTGTAACGCACAACCTGCCTGTAAAGGCGCTTGTCTGCTTTTCCAGCCACTTCCAGAGCGTCCAGCGGAAACTCTTCCTCAGGCTTTGGACCATAAGCGGTTGCATAATAGTCATCGTCCAGCAGGCCGACATCCAGCCCATCAGGCGTGCAGGCGGTCAGTGCCAGCGCAGCGCAGCCCATCAAGAGGGCTCGGCGCGTCATGAGCACTGAAGTCGTTGAGAAATCCTGATTCATATCAGACCTGTTTAAAGCGGTATATCGCCGGTTTACCCAAGCAATAAGGTCGTGACAAGGAAAACCGGATGCCAACAGCGCGCTATTGACACTGGACAATCGGAAAAAAATTTGTCCAAATGGTAAAATATTTTTCGAGCGGAGAGGCCAAATGGCAGAAAACGGACAGGAAGCAGACATCAAAGCCGGGCGACTGGATGCTGACGACTATGTCAGAAACTTCTCGGACGCCTATCCTCTTCTGAAAAAGCGCGAGGCCTTTGTTGAATCCGAGCGCTGCTATTTCTGCTATGACGCCCCCTGCGTCCAGGCCTGTCCGACGTCCATTGATATTCCGCAATTCATCCGTCAGATCGCGACGGATAATCCAGATGGCTCAGCCAAAACGATTTTCGAGCAGAACATTCTGGGTGGCATGTGCGCCAGAGTATGCCCGACCGAACAGCTATGTGAAGAATTGTGTGTGCGCGAAGTTGCCGAGGGAAAGCCGGTCAAGATTGGCCAACTTCAGCGCTACGCAACCGACCATTATATGGCTCATAAGCCTCAGCCGTTTGAGCGCAGCGCGCCAACAGGCAAGACAATTGCCGTGGTCGGTGCCGGTCCTGCCGGCCTGTCCTGTGCTCACCGCCTTGCCAGCCACGGACATGATGTCGTGCTGTTTGATGCGAAGGAAAAACCGGGCGGCCTCAATGAATATGGCATTGCCGCTTACAAGACGACAGAGGATTTCGCTCAGGCCGAGGTTGATTTTGTCCTTGGCATTGGCGGCATCACAATTGAAACCGGTAAAGCACTTGGGCGCGATGTCACCCTGTCCCAATTGCGCAATGACTATGACGCCGTGTTTCTGGGGGCTGGTCTTGGCGGTGTAAACGCGCTGGGCCTTGCCGGAGAAGACGCGGATGGCGTGATGGACGCGGTCAGCTATATTGAGGACTTGCGACAAGCAGACGAGCTTGGCGCCTTGCCCGTAGGCCGCAAGATCGTGGTGATTGGCGGCGGCATGACAGCCACCGATATTGCCAACCAGACCAAACGGCTGGGTGCTCAGGACGTTACAATCGTCTATCGGCGTGGGCAGGATCGTATGAATGCCAGCGACAAGGAACAGAAATTTGCGCAAACCACCGGTGTGACCATCCGCACCTATGCGGCGCCCAAGGAACTGGTTGCCAATGGTTCGGTGCGGGCTATCACCTTTGAGAGCATGCAGGACGACAATGGCAAGCTTGTGGGAACTGGCGAAACCTTCACGCTGGAAGCCGATATGGTTTTCAAAGCGATAGGGCAGACATTGCACTGTGCAGACCTGGGGGCCGATTTTTCCGATGTTGAGTTGGAACATGGCCGCATTCGCGTCGATGAAAACCGCAAAACCAACCTGCCGGACGTCTGGGCAGGAGGCGACTGTATTTCCGACGGCGATGATCTGACTGTTGTTGCCGTCGAAGACGGTAAGATTGCCGCTGAAAACATCAACTCAATCCTGAAAGCGTAGGGAGACAGACCATGGCAGATCTTCGAAGCAATTTTGTTGGTATCAAGTCCCCTAACCCGTTCTGGCTGGCGTCTGCGCCACCAACGGACAAAGCCTATAATGTCGTACGGGCTTTCAAAGCTGGCTGGGGTGGTGTTGTCTGGAAAACGCTGGGGGAAGACCCGGCCATCGTCAATGTCAACGGGCCGCGCTATGGCGCTACCTGGTCCAATGATCGTCGCCTCATCGGCCTCAACAATATTGAGCTGATTACCGACCGACCACTGGACGTCAATCTGCGCGAAATCAAGGAAGTAAAACGTGACTGGCCGGATCGGGCCATGGTCGTGTCACTGATGGTACCGTGTGAAGAAAGTAACTGGATCAATATTCTGAAGCGGGTGGAAGACACTGACGCTGATGGCATTGAGCTGAATTTTGGTTGCCCTCACGGCATGTCGGAACGCGGCATGGGTGCAGCTGTTGGTCAGGTTCCCGAATATGTGGAAATGGTCACCCGCTGGTGCAAGCAACACACCAACATGCCGGTGATCGTGAAGCTGACGCCCAATATCTCGGACATCCGCACACCGGCTAGAGCTGCCAATGCAGGCGGTGCTGATGCAGTGTCACTAATCAATACCATCACCTCAATCATGAGCGTAAATCTCGATACATTTGCGCCCGAACCAACCATTGACGGCAAAGGCACCCATGGCGGGTATTGCGGCCCGGCTGTCAAGCCGATTGCGCTGAACATGGTGTCAAAAATTGCAACTGACCCTGAAACCGCCAAACTGCCCATTTCGGGCATCGGCGGCGTCACGACATGGCGTGATGCGGTCGAGTATCTGGCACTTGGCTGTGGCAATGTGCAGGTCTGCACAGCTGCCATGACTTATGGCTTCAAGATTGTTGAAGACATGATTGATGGCCTGTCGGACTATATGGACGAAAAAGGCTTTACCGACGTTGAAGAGATCGTTGGCAAAGCCGTGCCAAATGTGACCGATTGGCAGTATCTCAATCTCAATCACATCACCAAGGCGGTGATCGATCAGGATTCGTGTATCAAATGCGGTCGGTGTCATATCGCCTGTGAGGATACATCGCATCAGGCGATCACATCCATGCTGGATGGAGAGCGCCATTATGAGGTGATTGACGAGGAATGCGTAGGCTGTAATCTGTGTGTGGTTGTCTGTCCGGTCGAAAACTGCATCACCATGGAAGAAATGACCGAAGGTGTTGATCCACGCACAAGCACCCCGATTTCCGATGAGTACGCCAACTGGACAACCCATGTGAACAACCCCTCATCGCCGAACTTCATTCCGGCCAAGGCGATTGAACCAGCGGAGTAATCTCATGTCCCGGCAAACGGTCACAGGCATCGGCGGCATTTTCTTTCGCGCGAAAGACCCATGCGCGCTGGCCAGTTGGTACCGTGAGCATCTGGGTGTGGATGAGGTTCCAAAAGACTATGACACGCCAGCATGGCAGACTGAATCGGGGACGACTGTGTTCGCCCCCTTTGCTGCAGACACTGACTATTTTGGACGTCCTGAGCAAAACTGGATGATTAATTTCCGCGTCGCAGATATGGATGCAATGGTGGCACAATTGGAGGCCGCGGGTATTGCTGTAAAACGCGATCCGGAGACCTACCCCAATGGCCGCTTTGCTCGCCTGCATGATCCTGAAGGCAATCCGGTGGAATTGTGGGAGCCGGCAGAATAGACATTTCTGCCAATGCTCATCGTCCCGTCACGCGCGTGGCAGGAGGCCCTGCATCAGCACGGTTTCAAGCGTATCCGCGGCGTCACCATACGTCTTGTCACGCTGGTTATCGCCCAGCAACGCGGTGACCTGAACCTCGAAATCCGCATAATGCTGGGTTGTCGCCCATAGCATAAAGATCAGGTGGTAGGGATCAACTCGATTGAGCTGTCCGGTGTCACACCAATGGCGAATCACAGCTGCTTTTTGTTCTACCAGTTCTTTCAAATGACCTTGCAGCACCGCACCGAGCATCGGGGCGCCATTGAGAATTTCATTGGCAAAAAGGCGGGAATCTTCGGGCCGTTCTTTCGACATGGCCAGTTTGGCACGCATATAGGCGAGAATTTGCTCTGCGGGGTCGCCATCCGGGTCAAGCTGTTCCAGTGGTTCCAGCCAGCGCTCCAGTACAAGTTCCAGCACGGCTATATAGAGCGCTTTCTTGCTCCTGAAGTAGTAAAGCAGATTGGGCTTTGTCATGCCCGATGCTCTGGCCAACTCGTCAACCGTTGCACCTCGAAACCCGGTTGAGGCAAAGATGCTCAGCGCACCGTCGAGGATGCGTTCCTGATTGCGAATCTGGATGCGGGTAGCCTTGCGCGGCTTCACACGATTTACCGGCTCCTGCCCCGGCCTTGGTTCTGGTTCACCCAAATCCATAAGTGTGTTTACCTGCTTCTCCCCAAGGCCCCTGCAGCGGTGTTTTTCTGACACCAGTTTTTTGCAGCAATACCTTCAATTGACACTATGGAAAGGGCTTGTGGGCTTTTCCGATTGTGTCTAACGTCTCATTTGACCAATTGGTCAGAAATTCCGGTTCACCTAACGGCGTGTCAGCCAGAATGTCAAATTGACGTTTGCGCAGCCCAAGGGTGTAACAGGGGTCTCTTTGTGGTTCGTGAAGGTCTTCTTCTGGGGCCTTAGAGGTCTTCTGGCCGGTGGTATAGATTTGGGGAGTGCGGGACGCCATGAATATTCAGACACCCACCAAGAACAACAGCCTTGAAGCTTTTTGGATGCCGTTTACGGCCAATCGGCAATTCAAGGAATCTCCACGCATGTTCGTGGGGGCCAAAGACATGCATTACGTGACCTCTGACGGACGTGAGGTGCTGGATGGCACCGCTGGTCTGTGGTGCGTGAATGCGGGCCATTGCCGCCCGAAGATCACCGAAGCCATTCAGAAACAGGCCGCTGAACTTGACTATGCACCTGCGTTCCAGATGGGTCATCCCAAAGCGTTTGAATTGGCGGAACGCCTCGTCGAATACATGCCAGACGACATCAACCATGTGATGTACACCAACTCAGGATCTGAATCGGTGGAAACCGCTCTGAAGGTCGCCCTCGCCTACCATCGGGCCAAGGGAGATGGGTCACGGTTTCGCCTGATAGGCCGCGAGCGCGGCTATCACGGCGTGAATTTCGGCGGCATATCGGTTGGTGGCATTGTTTCGAACCGCAAGATGTTCGGAACGTTGCTGACGGGGGTTGATCACCTGCCCCACACCCATGACATCGAAAAAAACGCATTTACGCGCGGCATTCCGGAGCATGGCGCTGATCTGGCTGACGAGTTGGAGCGGATTTGCACTTTGCATGATCCTTCCACCGTTGCAGCCGTAATCGTTGAGCCAGTGGCCGGATCAACTGGCGTATTGATACCGCCTCAGGGCTATTTGCAGCGCCTGCGCGACCTGTGCGACAAGCACGATATTCTGCTTATTTTTGATGAAGTCATCACCGGTTTTGGCCGACTGGGTTCGCCCTTTGCAGTACAGCATTTTGGCGTCACACCAGATATTGTGATTACAGCCAAGGGTTTGACGAGCGGCGTCATCCCCATGGGGGCGGTATTTGTAAAAGACCATATTTACGAGGCTTTCATGCAAGGCCCACCACATATGATCGAGTTCTTCCATGGTTATACTTATTCAGGAAATCCCATGGCGGCTGCCGCCGCTTTGGGCGCGCTTGATACCTATGAGGAAGAAGGCCTGTTCCAAAAAGGTCAGGAGCTAGGAAAATATTGGGAAGACGCGCTGCATTCGCTGAAAGGCCTGCCGCATGTCATAGATATCCGCAATATCGGCCTCATCGGAGCTATCGAGCTGGAACCGATTGCCGGGGAACCCACAAAGCGTGCATTCTCTTGCTTCCTGGAAGCCTATGAACGCAATCTTCTAATCCGCACGACCGGTGATATCATTGCCCTGTCACCCCCTCTAATTGTTGAAAAAACTCATATTGACGAACTTATCGACACGCTGTCCGGCGTGTTGAAAGATGCAGCGTAAGGAAATTATAAAATGGCACGCGTAAATAATATTATCGGTGGCAAACCCCACATCAGCCAAAGCGGTCGCACCGCGACGCTCTTTAACCCGGCAACCGGTGAGCAGAATGGAGAAGTTGGCCTTTCATCTGCGTCTGAACTGGACATGGCTGTTGAAGCTGCAAAGGCCGCGCTTCCTGGATGGGCCAATACACCGCCGCTGAAACGTGCCGCAGTGATGTTCAAGGTCAAATATCTGATTGAACAGAATTTTGACCGGATTGCGAAAGCCATTTCTGCCGAACATGGCAAAACCCATGATGATGCGTTGGGCGAAGTTCAGCGCGGCCTTGAAGTGGTCGATTTTGCCTGTGGCATCCCTCACCTGTTGAAAGGCGAATTTTCCCGCAATGTCGGGCCATCCATCGACAGTTTTTCCGACCGTCAGCCCCTGGGTATCGTGGCCGGCATTACACCTTTCAATTTCCCGGCTATGGTGCCGCTCTGGATGTATCCAATGGCGATTGCCTGCGGCAATTGCTTTATTCTCAAACCATCTGAAAAAGACCCCACAGCGGTTAATATGATCGCGGAATTCTTCATGGAAGCCGGTCTTCCAGATGGCGTTCTGAATGTCATTCACGGTGACAAGGAAGTTGTGGACGCAATCCTGACCCACAAGGACATCAAGGCTGTATCTTTCGTCGGATCAACGCCGATCGCCGAATATGTCTATCACACTGGAACTGCCAATAATAAACGCGTGCAGGCCCTTGGCGGCGCCAAAAACCACATGGTGGTGATGCCGGATGCTGATATCGACAAGACGGTCGATGCGTTGATGGGTGCCGGTTATGGCTCTGCTGGCGAACGCTGTATGGCGATTTCCGTTGCTGTTCCCGTGGGCGATGCGATTGCGGACAAGCTTATTGAAGCTTTGAAGCCACGTATTGAATCGCTCAAAATTGGCCCGGCTACAGATGCCCAGGCTGATATGGGTCCACTTGTGACCCAGCAGCACAAGGATAAGGTTGTCGGCTATATTGATGCTGGCGAAAAAGAAGGCGCTGAATTGGTTGTTGATGGCCGTGGGCTGAGCCTGCAGGGCTATGAGAATGGCTATTTTGTCGGTGGCACCCTGTTCGACCGTGTCACAACTGACATGTCGATCTACAAGGAAGAGATTTTCGGACCGGTTCTGTCTGTCGTGCGTGCCGACAGTTTTGAAACCGCGACCAAGATGATCAATGAGCATGAGTTCGGCAATGGTACGGCAATTTTCACCCGCGATGGTGATGCGGCGCGCAGCTTTGCCGACAGTATTGAAGTCGGTATGGTCGGCATCAATGTGCCGATCCCTGTTCCGGTCGCCTACCACTCCTTTGGCGGTTGGAAACGGTCTTTGTTTGGCGATCACTCAATCTACGGTCAAGAAGGCATCCGGTTCTACACACGTCTGAAAACGGTCACAAGCCGTTGGCCAGACGGCATCAAGGAAGGCGCGGTCTTCAATTTCCCAACGATGTAAACCGGTAACCCAAACTCGAGGCGGCAGATATGGCAGCACCAAGTGATAATCTGAAGATCAACGGCGATCGGCTTTGGGATATGCTGATGGAAATGGCCAAAATTGGTCCCGGCATTGCTGGTGGAAACAACCGGCAAACCGTGACCGATGAAGATGGCGAAGGGCGCATTCTATTCCACAAATGGTGCATTGAAGCCGGCCTCACCATGGGGCTGGATCAGATGGGCAACATGTTCATGCGCCGCGAAGGAACCGATCCTGATGCGCTGCCCGTCTATGTCGGATCACATCTGGATACGCAGCCGACAGGTGGTAAATATGATGGCGTATTGGGTGTGCTGGCCGGTTTGGAGATTGTCCACACACTCAATGATCTTGGCATGAAAACCAAACACCCGATTGTGGTGGCAAACTGGACAAATGAAGAAGGCACACGCTTTGCGCCCGCCATGCTGGCCTCTGGCGTATTTGCGGG
This sequence comes from Alphaproteobacteria bacterium, assembly GCA_024743215.1. GTDB lineage: Bacteria > Pseudomonadota > Alphaproteobacteria > Rhizobiales. The sequence continues at coordinate 364,317 of JANSWZ010000004.1, read as the reverse complement.
CATGCATACTCAGGATTGGGCCTATGAACGTACCGACGCGGAGGGGAAAAACTTCGGAGCCGAGTTGAAACGCATTGGCTGGCGCGGAGAAGAAGAAGTCGGTGCCAGAAAAATGCACGCTTTCTTTGAATTGCATATTGAACAAGGGCCAATTCTTGAAGTTGAAGGCAAGGATATTGGTGTTGTGACCCACGGTCAGGGCCTCTCCTGGACGCAAGTCACCATCACCGGCAAGGAAAGCCACACGGGATCCACCCCGATGCCCATGCGCAAGAATGCCGGTCTGGGAATGGCCAAAGTCCTGCAACTGGTTGATGAGATCGCCTGGTCTCACAAGCCCGATGCGGTTGGTGCCGCTGGCCACATTGATGTCTATCCCAACAGCCGCAATGTCATCCCCGGCAAAGTGGTGTTCACAGTCGATTTGCGCTCTCCGCAGCTGGCCGTGATTGAAGATATGGAAGCCCGCCTGAAAGATGGCGCACAGAAAATCTGTGATGAAATGGGGCTTGAGGTCGCATTCGAGAAGGTTGGCGGGTTTGATCCGGTGGCTTTTGACGAGACATGCGTAACGGCCGTGCGCAGCGCCGCCGAACGCCTTGGCTACAGCCACCGCAATTTGATTTCAGGTGCCGGGCATGATGCCTGCTGGATCAATCGTGTGGCACCTACAGCCATGATCATGTGCCCTTGCGTGGACGGACTTTCACACAATGAAGCGGAAGAAATTTCGCCGGAATGGGCCAAAGCCGGTGCCGATGTATTGTTTCACGCCGTCGTGGAGACGGCAGAGATTGTTGAATAGCTGAAGCGACAGCCGAAAGAACGACTGAGGAGTTTAATCATGACCAAACTTATCAAAGGCGGCACAATCATTGCCGCTGACCGCACCTACAAGGCTGACGTTCTGATAGATGGCGAAAGCATCGTTGCTGTTGGACTTGATCTTGAGGGCGATGAAATCATCGATGCTTCCGGCTGCTATGTGATGCCCGGTGGCATTGACCCGCATACTCATTTGGAAATGCCATTTATGGGCACCCATTCCTCAGATGATTTTGATACCGGTACGGCAGCGGCCCTTGCTGGCGGCACCACCATGGTCGTGGATTTCTGCCTGCCGGACCCATCGGGCGGCCTGATGGACCCGCTGCAACAATGGTATCAGAAAGCCGGAAAGGCACGCACTGACTATTCGTTCCATATGGCAATCACTGGCTGGAGCGAGCAGATTTTCAACGACATGCCGAAGGTCGTGGCTGAGGGCATCAATACGTTCAAACACTTCATGGCCTACAAAGGCGCCTTGATGGTGGATGATGATGAGATGTTCGCATCCTTCTCCAGATGTGCCGAAATTGGTGCCATGCCGCTGGTCCATGCCGAAAATGGCGATGTCGTGGCTCAAATCCAGCAACGGCTTCTGGCCGAAGGCAACAACGGGCCGGAAGCTCATGGCTATTCCCGCCCGCCCGAAGTTGAAGGGGAAGCCGCCAATCGTGCGATCATGATTGCCGATCAGGCTGGTGTACCGCTTTATATTGTCCACGTTTCCTGCGAACAGGCCCATGAAGCCATTCGCCGCGCACGCCAAAAGGGCATGCGGGTCTATGGGGAGCCGTTGATTCAACATCTGACGCTGGATGAAAGCGAATATTTCAACGCAGACTGGGATTATGCGGCTCGCCGCGTCATGTCACCACCGTTCCGTGACAAGCTGAATCAGGACGGATTGTGGGCAGGACTTGCCGCTGGCAGCCTTCAGGTGGTTGCGACGGATCATTGCGCATTTACAACCGAGCAGAAGCGGTTTGGCGTTGGTGATTTCACAAAAATTCCAAACGGCACAGGCGGTCTGGAAGACCGGATGCCTGTCCTGTGGTCGCGCGGAGTGCGCACAGGCCGTTTGACCATGAATGAATTTGTGGCTGTGACCTCCACCAACATTGCACGCATTCTCAACATGTACCCCAAAAAGGGCGCGATCATGCCTGGTGCAGATGCTGACATTGTAGTCTGGGACCCTGAAGCGTCAAAAACCATTCAGGCCAGCACACAGAAGTCAGCAATTGATTACAATGTGTTTGAAGGCTTTGACGTGACGGGTCTGCCTGTCATGACCTTCAACCGGGGCGAGATGGTCTACAAGGAAGGTGACGTAACCGGTGAGACCGGTCGCGGACGCTTCATCAAACGGGAGTCCAACCCACCCGTCAATCAGGCCCTGTCCACCTGGAAAGAGTTGACGCATCCACGTAAAATTGAACGCAGCGGCATTCCTGCTGGCGTTTAGGGCCGAACAGATATGGTGTATGAATGAATGAGCCTTCTTTGAAGGAACCGGATGTCAGCGAAAAATCTGTGATTCAGATTGATGATCTGTCGCTGATATTTGAAACAAATGATGGCCCGGTCCACGCCTTGTCAGATATTGATTTATCGATTGCTGAAGGTGAGTTCGTCTCCTTGATCGGCCCATCAGGTTGCGGCAAAACCACATTGCTGCGCGTGATTGCTGATCTTGAGCGCGCAACAGCGGGTTCAATCACGGTCAATGGTGTCTCACCTGAACAGGCCAGGTTGAACCGTGCTTATGGGTATGTGTTTCAGGCCGCTGCGCTGTATCCGTGGAGGACGATTGATCGCAACATCGCATTGCCGCTGGAAATCATGGGCCTGTCCAAAGAGGAACAGAACAGTCGGATTGCAAAAAATCTGGACCTGGTAAACCTCACGGGCTTTGAGAAAAAGTTCCCGTGGCAATTGTCCGGGGGTATGCAGCAGCGGGCTTCGATTGCACGTGCACTGGCCGTGGAACCCGATCTTCTTCTTATGGATGAGCCATTCGGCGCATTGGACGAGATTGTACGCGATCATCTTAATGAGCAGCTTTTGAAGCTCTGGGAAAAGACAAACAAGACAGTGGTCTTTGTCACCCACTCCATCCCGGAGGCTGTGTTCCTGTCCACCAAGATTGTTGTGATGTCACCACGGCCCGGTCGTGTTCACGATGTGATTGATTGCAATTTACCGCGTGAACGCACGTTGGATGTCCGCGAAACGCCGCAATTCCTGGAAATTGCCCACCGCGTCCGTGAAGGCTTGAGGGCGGGACATTCCTATGACGACTGATGCCATGGCGTCGCCCGTTTCAAAATCCAGAAAAGGCCTGATGAGCCGTGCGCTCTCCGGGACTGTGCTCCCAGTAATCGTTGTTGTGCTGGGCATAATCGCTATTTGGTATGTCGCAGCCATCAGCATGAACTCAACGTTTCAGCGCAGTCTTGATGCGCGTGCGGAAGCGACACCTTCGACCGTGGAATTTGTTGTTTCCACATTGAATCAGGAACGACCGGTCCTGCCCTCCCCTCATCAGGTGGCGGAAAACCTTTGGGACACGGTTTTTAACAAGAAAATCACATCCAAACGCAGTCTGGTCTATCACGCTGGGGTCACTCTGGCGCCCACGCTTCTGGGCTTTCTGATGGGAACCGGGCTTGGCATTTTACTGGCAACAATCATTGTTCATGTGCTCTCCATGGAAAAGAGCCTGATGCCATGGATCATCACATCCCAAACCATTCCCATTCTGGCCATCGCGCCAATGGTCATTTTGGTACTGGATGCAGTTGGTATTCGCGGATTGCTGCCGAAAGCCCTGATTTCCATGTATCTGTCCTTCTTTCCCGTCACCGTCGGCATGGTCAAAGGGCTGCGATCACCTGACAAGATGCATCTTGATCTGCTGCGCACTTACAATAGCAGCACATGGCAAACTTTCTGGAAGCTGCGCTGGCCTTCCTCCCTGCCCTATCTGTTCACCAGTATGAAAGTGGCAATTGCGATTTCACTGATTGGTGCCATTGTCGGCGAATTGCCAACAGGCGCTGTCGCCGGTCTAGGTGCACGGCTTCTGTCAGGATCTTACTACGGTCAGACTGTCCTGATCTGGTCCGCATTGCTGATGGCCGCCTTTTGTGCAGCCATGCTGGTGGCGCTGGTGGGCCTAGCTGAAAATTGGATGCGCCGGCGCATGGGCGAAAAAGCCGAGGCCGGGTCATGAGCGAAACCACAGTGGCACCCAAAACACCAACGCTGCCTGAAGAGTGGCGCGAGCCGCTTATCTGGCTTGCAATCCTTTGCACACTCATTGCGCTGTTTGTTCCTCTGGCCTTTCTTGCTGGTGATGATGGCGTTGCAAAACCACTTCGCACACCCGCAGGGCTCTGTGTCATTCTGATCGCTGGTGCGGTCGCTTCCGTTCGCTTCAAGGGCTGGTTCGGAGATATTCTTCTCTTCCTGTCTGCACATGTAACAGCCGGTATTCTGCTGTTCATGCTCCCGGCTTATACCGGCGCCGCGGGATGGGGTTTCTGGTTACTTCTGGCAGGCAGTTGGTTGTTGGCGTGGCAGGTGGTGACCCGCCTGTCTGATCGTCGTTTGAACGGGTATAAACAAACCCTGCTCGACCTTGCCATTCCGATCCTGTTCGGATTGTGGCTGCTGCTGCTGTGGGAAATGATTGTCGTGGGCGCAGGCGTGCCGTACGTGCTGCTGCCGCCACCAAGTCAGATCGGTGCACGGATTGCTGAATCACTGCCGCTGCTGTGGGCAGACTTCCAGCAGACATTCCTGTTAGGAGTTTTGCCGGGTTACATCATTGGCTGTGGCGCAGGCTTCATTGTGGCAGTGCTGGTGGACAAGGTTCCCTTCCTGCAACGTGGCCTTCTGCCTGTTGGCAATATGGCTTCTGCATTGCCGATTATCGGCGTAGCTCCGATCATGGTGATGTGGTTCGGCTTTGGCCCAAGTTCAAAAATCGCCGTTGTTGTGATCATGATTTTCTTTCCGATGCTGGTGAATACAGTGGCCGGCTTTGCCGCTGCCGGAAACATGGAAAAGGATTTAATGCGCACCTATGCGGCCTCTTATGGGCAAACGCTTTCCAAGTTGCGCCTGCCAAATGCCATGCCGTTCATTTTCAATGCACTGAAAATCAATTCGACGCTGGCATTGATTGGTGCGATCGTCGCCGAATTCTTCGGTTCACCCACCGTGGGCATGGGTTTTCGCATCAGTACTGAATTTGGCCGCTTGAATACGGATTTGGTCTGGGCCACCATTGCGGTCGCAGCTTTGGCCGGATCAACCTTTTATGGTCTGATTGCGCTTGTTGAGCGCAGGATTACCTTCTGGCATCCCTCGGCACGCGGCTGAAGAGATTGGGTTTCAATACCAACAGCGTCGCACTGACGCATCTAACAAGGAGACAACAATGAAGACACTTCTTAAAGGGGCTATGGCTCTGGGAGTTGCAACAGGCATAAGCGTTGCAGCTTCTACCGGTTTTGCAGCAGACCCTGTGACACTGCAATTGCAGTGGGTCACACAGGCGCAGTTTGCAGGCTATTATGTAGCACAGGAAAACGGATATTATTCAGACATGGATCTGGATGTAACCATCAAGCCAGGCGCACCGGATATTTCTCCGCCTCAGGTTCTTGCTGGTGGTGGTGCCGACGTGATGCTGAACTGGATGCCGTCAGCCATGGCTGCACGTGAGCGCGGTGTTCCTGTTGTCAATATTGCACAGCCATTCAAACGTTCAGGCCTGATGCTGACGTGCCTCAAGGAAACCGGCATTACCAGCCCGGAAGACTTCAAAGGCAAGACAATTGGTGTCTGGTTCTTCGGCAATGAATATCCGTTTCTGTCCTGGATGTCCCAGCTCGGCATTTCGACCGATGGTGGACCTGATGGCGTGACCGTTCTGAAACAGGGCTTCAATGTGGACCCGATCATCCAGAAACAGGCTGATTGCATCTCCACCATGACCTACAATGAATATGGTCAGGTCCTGGATGCAGGCATTTCCGAAGATGAACTGGTTGTGTTCAAATATGAAGATCAAGGCGTTTCCACATTGGAAGACGGCATCTATGTACTTGAAGAAAACCTTGAAGACCCTGCATTCGTCGACAAAATGGCGCGTTTTGTAGCTGCCTCCATGAAGGGGTGGGACTGGGCCAAGGAAAATCCGGATGCTGCTGCGGAAATCGTTCTTGAATATGATGAAACCGGTGCACAAACCGAAAAACATCAAAAGCGGATGATGGGCGAAATTGCCAAATTGCTGGGTGATGCCGGTGGCAAACTGGATCCTGCAGATTATCAACGCACAATCGATACGCTGCTGGCCGGTGGTTCCGACCCTGTGATTTCCAAAGCGCCGGAAGGTGCATGGACACATGCGGTCATCGACAAAGCCATGGCGATGTAACAGACAGACCTAATTGTTTGATCAGGGCGGCCCGCGGGTCGCCCTTTTCTTTGGTCTGTCAAATCATACTGACCAATCCCTTTGCATCCACTCCGCTGATCCCCCATATAGGCGGTGATCAACCCTCAACGATTCCCGGAACATGATGGCCGCTCCTCTTCTGACACTGCAGAATGTTTTTCTGACCTTTGGTGGCACCCCGCTGCTGGAAGGTGCGGAACTGCTCATTCATGAGGGCGAGCGCATCGCCCTGGTCGGGCGTAATGGCTCCGGAAAATCGACACTCCTCAAAATTGCTGCGGGCCTTGTGGAAGCAGACAAAGGCGAGCCGATCATGCAATCCGGCACCACAACCCGCTATTTGCCGCAGGAACCAGATTTATCGGGATACGCGACAACGCTGGAGTATGTTGAGGCCGGCCTTACCGAGGGTGATGAGAATTATCGGGCACTGTATCTGCTGAATGAATTGGGGCTGGATGGCACAGAAAACCCTGCCAACCTTTCAGGCGGTGAAGCACGCCGCGCCGCTTTGGCACGCGCCATAGCGCCAGAGCCTGATATTCTGTTTCTGGACGAACCCACCAACCATCTGGACCTTCCGACCATTGAATGGTTGGAGCGAGAATTGCTGTCCATGCGGTCCGCCTTCGTACTGATCAGCCATGACAGGGCCTTTCTGGAACGCCTCACTGGCGCGACCGTTTGGATCGACCGTGGCGTGACACGGCGCATCAATGAAGGCTTTGCCAGTTTTGAAGCCTGGCGTGACAAGGTCCTGAAGGAAGAAGAAACCGAACGCCACAAGCTGGACCGGAAAATTGTTCGCGAAGAACACTGGCTACGCTATGGCGTCACCGCAAGACGCAAACGTAATGTACGGCGCCTTGATGGTCTGCATGCCTTGCGCGACAAGCGCCGTAATCTGCGTCAACGCACCGGTTCGGTGGATATGCAGGCAGCAGAGGCGGAAACGTCGGGCAAGCGGGTCATTGAAGCCAAGGACCTGGTAAAGGCCTATGATGGACGCACTGTGGTTTCTGATTTCTCCGTCCGCATCAATCGCGGGGATCGCATTGGTGTTGTCGGTCCCAATGGTGCGGGCAAGACGACCCTTGTCAAACTGCTTACGGGTCTGATGGAACCGGATAGTGGCTCCATCAAGCTTGGCTCCAATCTGGAAATGCTGACGCTTGACCAGAAGCGAGAGCAACTTGATGACAAGCAAAGCCTGAAAGATGTGCTGACAGGTGGCCTTGGCGATATGCTGTTGGTTGGCGATCAACAGCGCCATGTTTTCAGTTATATGAAAGATTTTCTGTTTACGCCGGAGCAGGCAGGAACTGCTGTCGGCAAGCTGTCGGGTGGCGAACGTGCAAGAGCGATGCTGGCACGTGCGCTGGCAAAACCGTCCAATCTATTGGTGCTGGATGAGCCGACCAATGATCTGGATCTGGACACGCTTGACCTGCTTCAGGAGCTGATCGCAGACTATCCTGGGACTGTCATTCTGGTCAGCCATGATCGGGACTTTCTGGACCGCACTGTCACGAGCACACTGACAAGCGATGGTGATGGCCACTGGCAGGATTATCCGGGCGGCTATTCGGATATGCTGACGCAACGCGGCAAACGACCTGGAAAACAGAGCGAAACAAAATCGAAAAGCCGAAAAGCCAATAAATTGGCAGGAGTGCCCAAAAGCAAGCCCAAGCTCAGCTTCAAGCAGCAACATGCTTTGAAAACTCTGCCCGGCGAGATCGAAGAGCTAGGTGTCAAAATCAGCGCTTTCGAGGCACTCATGGCGGACCCCGATCTGTTCAGAAAAGAACCGGATAAATTTACAAAGATCGCTAAAGACCTCGAAGTCGCTCAAGGAAAACTCTCCAAAAAAGAAGAACAATGGCTGGAGCTTGAGATGCTACGTGAGGAGATCGAAACAGGAGACGCTGCCTGATGCAATGGTCGCCGGAACAGGAACAGGCGCTCACGCTTGTATCTGAATGGTTCAAAGAAAGTGCTTCGCAAGTGTTTCGTCTGTTCGGCTATGCGGGCACCGGCAAGACCACCCTCGCCCGGCATCTGGCTGAAGGCGTTGAAGGCCCTGTTGAGTTTGCTGCATTCACCGGCAAGGCTGCACAGGTGCTGCGGGAAAAGGGCTGCGACGATGCAGGTACAATCCACAGCCTGATTTACCGGCCTGACGAGGAAACCGGTGCAGATCCGACCTTCACCATCAACCGCGACAGCCCCGCCGGTAAAGCCGATCTGATCATCATTGATGAATGCTCCATGGTGGATGAAGATCTGGGGCGGGACCTGCTCTCATTTGGAACCAAGGTTCTTGTTCTGGGTGATCCGGCACAATTGCCACCGGTCAAGGGTGGTGGCTTTTTTACAGAGCATGAACCGGATTTTCTGCTCACCGAAGTTCATCGGCAGGCGCGTGATAACCCGATTATTGAAATGTCGATGCGCATTCGCGAAGGCCTGAAACTGGATTACGGCCAATATGGCGAAAGCCAGGTGATTTCCCGCAGGGATATCGATTCAGACCTGATGATGGAGGCTGATCAGGCGCTGGTCGGACGCAATGTCACGCGCATGAATTACAATGCCCGCATGCGCGCTTTGCAATCCTATGATGGCTCCATGCCGCATCCGGGAGAGCGGTTGATTTGCTTGCGCAACAACAAGAAAAAGGGGCTGTTGAATGGCAGTCTCTGGATCGTGGCAGCAGCCAAAGAAGGTCGCGCGGGCCTGTATGATCTGCGCGTCCTGCCAGATCCTCCGCCAATTATCCAAGGCGTCAAGTCCCGCCAGACACGGGTGCGTGTGCGTCCGGAATTCTTCCAGGGACTGGAAGGAAATCTGTCATGGCCCGAGCGGCGCAAGTCAGACGAGTTCGATTTCGGCTATGTGTTGACCGTTCACAAGGCACAGGGCTCGCAATGGGATAACATTGTGCTGTTTGACGAAAGCTTTGCCTTTCGTGAACACCGGGAACGCTGGCTTTACACGGCAATTACGCGTGCGGCCAAAACGCTGACCATCGTTCGCTGATAGCTTCGGCTCTAGAGTGAAAGCTCGGGCTCAAGATCCGGCCGACCTGCTGCACGAGCGGCAGCTGTGGCCGTGTTGGCCATCAACATGGCGATAGTCATGGGTCCTACACCACCAGGAACCGGTGTCACCGCTCCCGCGACGCTGAGCGCATCGTCGTAGTCTACATCGCCCACCAGTCGCGTTTTGCCTTCGCCTTTTTCCGGTGCGTCAATGCGGTTGATGCCCACATCGATGATCGTAGCACCGGGTTTGATCCAATCTGCTTTGATCATTTGCGGCCGCCCAACGGCGGCAACCAGAATATCGGCTGTGCGGCACAAAGCCTCGATTTCTTTCGTGCGACTATGGGCAATGGTCACGGTACAGCTTTCCTGAAGCAGCAATGCCGCGACAGGTTTGCCGACAATATTGGAGCGTCCCACAACAACCGCATTCAGACCGCTCAAATTATCGCCAAGAGCCTGTTTCGCCAGCAGCAGGCTGCCTGCGGGTGTGCAAGGGATCATGGCGCGTTTCCGGTTTCCCGAACCCAGCAGGCCCACATTGATGGGGTGAAATCCATCAACGTCTTTTTCGGGAAGAATGGTTTCGATGACTTTTTCTTCTGAAATGTGTCTCGGCAGTGGCAATTGCACCAAAATGCCGTGAATGTCCTTGTCTGCATTGAGGCTTTCGACCAGCGCCAGCAGATCAGCTTCGCTGACCGAATCATCGAGACGATGCGTGCGGGATAAAAAGCCACACTCCTCTGCCTTCTTGCCCTTTGAGCGCACATAAACCTGGCTGGCAGGATCTTCCCCGACAATGACAACTGCAATTCCCGGAATGATCCCAGTCTGCTCGATCAGACGGGTAGACGCCGCCTTGACCGTTTCGACCACAGTTCCGGCAAGTTCTTTGCCACTGATTATCTGTGCTTCTGACATATTGGTTCCTTACCTGATCAAGGGGTAGATTGGGTTGCTCTGCGAACCGATACAAACCATGTGACGATAGGGTTTGCAATGCAGCAATGGCTTGTAGATACAAATACGACGCGGCATGATCTGCCAAAGGAAAAAATGATGCAAAACAATCTGAAATCCAGGATCCAACAGGCAAAAGGTGATGAACCAGCCGATCTGGTGATCAAGAACGTTCGGACACTGGACGTCATTACCGGAGAGCTGTTCGAAGGCGATATTGCGATTACCGGCGACACAATCGTAGGTGTTGCTGAGCGTTACCATGGCAAAAGGGAGTTGGATGGCAGCAGTCTAATTGCCGCGCCCGGCTTCATCGACACACATTTGCACGTGGAATCTTCACTGGTAACGCCGCTGGAGTTTGACCGATGCGTGCTGCCTCATGGGGTCACTACAGCAATCTGTGATCCCCATGAGATTTCCAATGTGTTGGGGGCAGATGGCATTCAATACTTTGTGGAATGCGCGGAGCAGACCATCATGGATTTGCGTATCCAGCTCTCCTCCTGTGTTCCCGCTACAAGTTTTGAAACATCAGGTGCAGAACTATCCGCTAGTGACTTGCAAGCCTTTATAGGCCACCGGAAAGTCATTGGCCTTGCTGAAGTCATGAATTTTCCAGGCGTTCTGGCGGGCGACCCTGACATGCTGGAGAAACTGGCACTGTTTGCCGATCTGCCCAAAGATGGCCATGCGCCCCTGCTCTCGGGCATGCCGCTCAATGCCTATTCCGCAACCGGCATTGCAACCGAGCACGAAGCCACAACAGCCAAAGAGGCACGGGAGAAGCTGCGCAAGGGCCTTACCATTCTCATTCGTGAAGGATCGGTTTCCAAGGACTTGCATGCACTGGCTGAAATTATCGATGAAAACACATCCAGTTTTCTGGCGTTCTGTACAGACGACCGCAACCCGATGGAAATCGCAGAAGAAGGGCACCTTGATTACATGATCCGGACAGCGATTGCCCTTGGTCGTCCGTTGCACCATGTCTACCGCCTTGCCAGTTGGTCGGCAGCAAAGGCGTTTCGGCTTTGGGACCGGGGTCTTATTGCGCCTGGCTACCGTGCGGATATTGCGCTGCTGTCTTCGCTGGAAGAGTGCCGGGTTGAGCAGGTTTTGTCGGCGGGCCGTCTTGTTGATGAATCGCTTTTCCGAACGCGCCAGTCCATCGCACCTGTGGGGCGAAACAGTGTAAAGTCCGCGCAGGTCACATCAGATCAGTTTCAAATGTCGGGTCCTGCGCGCGAGATTTCTGTCATTGGCGTTGAGGCAGGTCTGATCCTGACCCAGCATTTAAAGCGCAAACCCATCGAACAAGACGGAAACCTGGTGGCCGATTCACAGACTGACCTGGCCAAGGTTGGTGTCGTCGAACGGCATGGCAAAACCAACGCCTCAACGCCTTTGGCCGGACTTGGTTTCGTTACCGGCTTTGGGCTGGAAAAAGGTGCACTGGCATCCTCTGTTGGTCATGACAGCCACAACATTACGGTACTGGGCATGAATGATTCCGATATGGCCGTTGCGGTTAATCGGCTGATAGAATTGCAAGGAGGATTCGTGGTTGTGTCGAATGGAAAAGTTCTCGCAGAGTTTGCACTGCCGATTGCAGGGCTCATGAGTGAGCTTTCTCACGAACAGGTTCACGAAGGTTTGATACCCTTGCGAAAAGCCGCCAAAAGCCTTGGTTGCCGCCTTCCAGAGCCGTTTTTGCAGATCGCGTTCCTGCCGCTACCGGTCATCCCGCACTTGAAAATAACTGATAAAGGCCTTTTTGATGTAGACAGGTTCTGCCACGTCGATTTGTGAGGCAAAACCGCGAAACCAAATGCTGAAAGCGAGATACCTATGCGCCTTTTGACCTCCATGTTCCTTGGATTGGGACTCCTGTCCAGCCCCACTGTCCTGTCTCAGGCTTCAGCAGAAAGTGGCACAGCTATTTTGGCCGGTGGTTGCTTCTGGTGTGTTGAATCTGACTTTGACCATGTCAAAGGTGTGACAGAAACGACATCCGGCTATATTGGTGGCAAGACCGACAACCCCACCTATCGCAGTCATGGCAGGGATGGACATCTGGAAGCGGTCAAGATTGTCTATGACAAGGACAGTGCGGACTACCGTTCGCTACTGGATACTTTCTGGCGCACCATTGATGTATTTGATGACAAGGGTCAGTTTTGCGACAAAGGAAACTCCTATCGTACTGCGGTCTTCGTTGCGAATGACGAAGAACGTGCCATAGCAGAGGCTTCGAAAGCAGAAGCTGAACAGGAACTGGGCCAGGAAATCAAAACGCGTATTTTGGATGCCGCGGCTTTTTGGCCAGCTGAAGACTATCATCAGGACTATTACGAGAAAAGCTCAGCGCGATATAATTACTACCGTAAGGCCTGTGGTCGCGACAAACGGGTTAAACAGATTTGGGGCGACGCCGCCTTTCTTGGTATCGACAAATAGGCTTAGGGTGCGCAATTCGCAATTTACGCTTTGTTGGTCTTTGGGCATTAGCGTTGCTTGACCAGTTTCGGTTCAAGACGAGGCAATAACTTCATGCCAATTTTCAACAAAGAGCATGCTGATCTTGTCATTGCCCATATTGGCGACAAGTCGGATATCCAACAGATATTCGGCTTGATGCCACAAAAAATTGCTGTCGTGCATTTTGATGACAGCAATGCCTGCCTCGATAGCTTCAACAACAGTGACCCACGCCCTGCCGAGTTTATTTTGCTGGATGCGACCCGTTCTGCAGAAGACACTGACCGGTTCCTGACAGCTTTTCGCAGCAAGACTGCGTTTAAAAAGATACCTGTTTCCGTTATGGCCGAGAGCGATGATGAAGAGAGCTGCCAACGTTTCCTGAACCTTGGTGCCAATTTCTGCATTGCCAAGTTGGATGTGCTGGCGGATCGTGGCAGTCTGTCACAGATCATTACCGATTACTGGATGAGCGGCTAAACGCGCAATCCTGAACTCAAATCAATTTGTCTAAATGTGCCTCGCAGGTTTCCCGTTGTGTGTGAAACCTCTATATGAGCGTCTCAGGAATGCGTCCTACTGTTGGTAACGCCCCTACTACCCATTTATCGTAATTCGGATTTTCTCATGACACCGCAAAACCGTCGAAAAAAAGCAATACATCTTTCCGATTATCAACCTACCCCCTTTGCGATTGACCATACCGAGTTGCGGTTTGTCCTGGGTTCTGAGGTCACTGATGTGACAGCCGAACTGACGATGAGCCGCCGTCCAGATGCTGCGCAGGATGCCCGGCTGGAGTTTGACGGTGATGAGTTGGTTCTGGTGTCCCTGGCGATTGACGGAACACCATTGACGGAGAAAGACTATTCCGCAGCACCCGACAAGCTCACCATTTTTCATCTGCCTGAAAGTGGGGCATTCAAACTCACCATCTGCACCAGAGTAAACCCGAAAGCCAACAAGCAGCTCATGGGCCTGTACCGGTCCGGCTCCGCCTATTGCACACAATGTGAAGCTGAAGGCTTCCGACGGATCACCTATTTCTACGACCGACCTGATGTGCTGAGCACCTTTACAGTGCGTATTGAAGCTGATGCCCAAGAAGCGCCATATATGTTGTCGAATGGCAATATGCTGGAACAAGGTGTTCTGGATGCAGCGGAGACTCCATCGGGCGCAAAGCGCCACTATGCGGTCTGGCACGACCCCTTCCCCAAACCGTCATATCTGTTCGCACTGGTTGCAGGTGATCTGGCCTGTGTGGAAGACAGCTTCACCACACAAAGCGGACGCGCCGTCAAACTGCAAATCTTTGTCGAGCATGGTAATGAAGGCAAATGTGACTATGCCATGGACGCCCTGAAGCGCTCCATGCGCTGGGATGAAGAACGGTTCGGACGAGAATATGATCTTGATATTTTCATGATCGTCGCCGTTTCCGACTTCAATATGGGTGCCATGGAGAATAAGGGACTGAATGTCTTCAACGACAAATATGTTCTGACAGACCCTGAAACGGCAACCGACGTCGACTACTATGGTGTTGAGCGGGTTATCGCTCACGAATATTTCCACAATTGGACCGGCAACCGCATCACCTGCCGCGAATGGTTCCAATTGTGCCTGAAAGAGGGGCTGACGGTTTATCGGGATCAGGAGTTTTCCGCGGATATGCGCTCAGCACCGGTCCAGCGGATTGGCGATGTGCGCTCACTGATAGCACGACAGTTCCCGGAAGATCAGGGGCCTTTGGCGCATCCTGTGCGTCCTGATGTCTATGAAGAGATCGATAATTTCTACACGGCCACTATCTATAACAAGGGCGCAGAGCTTGTGCGCATGCTGGCCACGATTCTGGGTCAAGACGGCTTCCGTAGGGGCATGGACCTTTACTTTGAACGCCACGATGGCGACGCAACAACAATCGAAGCGTTCCTCGCCTGTTTCGAAGAAGCAAATGAAACCGATCTCAGCAACTTCTCGCACTGGTATCATCAGCCCGGAACGCCCGTGGTCAAAGTGGATGAAACCAGATTGGATGATGGCCATCGGCGATTGACCGTCACACAGAGTTTTTCAGAGCTGCCGCACTTTACCGAAGATAGGCCTGCGCTGACCATTCCGCTGGCATTCGGTTATGTCGGCCCGGACGGACAGGATGTTCCCGTTGCAGGCAGTAACGGCGAAACGGACATCATGCTTTTGACCGAAGCAGCTCAGGATTTCCAATTTGACAATGTGCCGGCGGATGCTCGCCTCTCCGTCAATCGCAATTTTTCCGCTCCCATTGTTCTGGAGCAAGATCAGGCGCCGGAAGATCAGGTCTTCATTGCTGAATTCGATACCGACCCGTTCAATCGCTGGCAGGCTGTTCAAAACCTTGCAATGGATTCCTTGAAGGCAGCCAATGCCGCCTTCCTTTCCCGAGAGAAGCCCGAACCTCCCTTGCCACTGGTGACGGCATTGCGGTCTGTCCTGGCAAATGATGCGCTGGATAGCAGCTTTAAGGCGCAGTGTTTTCAACTGCCATCGCTTCAGGCTGTCGCGGAAGCTGTCGGCACCGGCTTCGATCCAGATGCCATTGCCAATGCGAAAGCCTACATCAATGCCTATGTGGCCCTTGGCCTGGAACCGGAAATGACCACGTTTTATCAAGAGGCATTGACGCCGAATGATACGACTACCGACGCAGCAAACGCTGCTCGCAGAGCCCTGATGAATGCCGTTTTGAAGTTGCTGGTAGCCTCCGACAAGCCAGAACACGCAGCCCTTGCAGCCACACAGGCCATGACCGCAAAAAATATGACGGACCGAATGGGTGCCCTGACAGCGCTTTGCCTTCAAGGGCGCGCAGAGCGGGCGGAGCCACTGGTTGCCATGTATGAGCAGTTCGACAGCAATGGTCTTGTCATGGACAAGTGGTTGGGCCTGCAAGCGGCAACCGACAGTGATGAAACGCTCAGCACAGTGCGCGCGCTCCTGCATGATCCGGTTTTCAGTATGGAAAACCCGAACAGAGTTCGATCTTTGATTGGCGGCTTTGCTGCCAACTTCCAGCAATTCAACCGCATGGATGGTAGCGGCTATCAATTTCTGGCCCGACAGGTTGGCGCGCTTGACGAGCAGAACCCTCAGATTGCAGCCCGCTTGCTTGAAGGACTTAGATCGTGGCGCAATCTGGAACCCTTGCGTCGGAACTTTGCCCGGCTGGCACTGGAAAAACTGCGGGGCCAATCTGGCCTATCATCCAATGTATCCGATATTACCAATCGACTTCTTGGCGACAGCTAATCTCTGACTTCCAGGTCACGGCGAATCGGAAAAACGATCTGATTCGCCGTTAACCATTTTTTTCATTTTGACTCTAGACATGCTGATTCGCATGGATTCAAATGGAACTGATTCGGCGGGGTTGAGTGGCCGACTTCAACATCAAAATCGAGGGTTTTCATGGCGCGTGCGGCAGCCGCCAAAGCGTCCGACGAAGGTCGCACTTTTGCGGCCAGCGGCGGACCAACACATCTCTTTAACAGCTTGAAGAGCCTGACAAAACCGTCAGACCGCAAGCTGCTGGGGCTTGATCCTGCCCTCAAAATCCTCATCCCCATTATGGTCATTCTGTCGCTGGGCATTGTGGCCACCATTCGCATCGGCAGCCTGTCTCAAGACTATGATGCATCCATGCAAGAAGCCGAGCTAACGCTTGTGTCATTGGCCATGTCGACAGCATCCAGAGTAGATGCACTGGCCACGCGCCCGAACACAAACAACTTCGACAAACTGCTGGAAAACATTTTACCGGAAGGCGCCAAGCGCAACGGCCGCCGGTTCTACATCCTTGGGCAAAACGGAGACATTCTGGGCCGCACCGGGAACACAATGTCAGCAGATCAGCCCGACAATATTGCCGCCCGCCTTGGCGATGTGCAGCCTCTTGTGGTCCTGGGAAGCGAAGCAGGCGTGCTGAGTGTCAGCACGACGGATGGTGAAGATGTGCTGGTAACAGTACACCGTCTGCAGGCGCCCTTTGCGTCGTTGGCGATCATCCAACCACACCGAACTGCGCTGAGTAACTGGTATGCGAAACGCACGCAGGATCTGTTGATCTTTGTCGCGATGCTGCTCTTGTCTCTGGTACTGGTTTACAGCTTCTTTGCACAATCCGCCCGGGCTCATGAGGCAGATGCCATCTATGCAAACGCCTATAGACGTCAGGAAACGGCTCTCATCCATGGTCGATCCGGGCTCTGGGACTGGGACCTCAATCAGGGCACTATGATCTGGTCCAATTCCATGAGTGTCCTCTTGGGCTACCCTGCCCGGGATAAATCAAAAGACTTCGTGTTCTCACTGGATGATCTGACAGGATTGGTGCATCCAGACGACACTGACCTGCACCAGCTTCAGAACAGTCTCCTGATCACAGACCAAGCCCGGTTTGATGAACAATTGCGTGTCAAACATGCGAATGGCAATTGGATCTGGTTGCGGCTGCGCGGGGAAGTTCTCAATACACAGACAGGCGGGCGTCAGCTTGTCGGCATTGCGACAGATGTGACAGAGCAACACCTTCTGGCTGAGCAGACACGACTTGCCGATATAAGGCTGCGGGATGCCATCGAAACCACCTCTGAAGCCTTTGTTCTTTGGGACAATCAAAACCGGCTGGTGATGTGCAACACCAAATACCAACAATTACATAAATTGCTGCCGCAGGATGTGCTTGCCGGGACGCCCTACGAAGATATCGCAGCCAAGAGTCACCCTGAAATCATATCAACCATCACCTTGCCCAGCGAAATCAATCAGGCAGAAGCCAGAACATATGAAGCAGCGTTGGCTTCAAAACGCTGGCTTCAAATCAGCGAACGACGCACCAAGGATGGCGGGTTTGTCTCGGTTGGCACAGACGTGACCGAGTTGAAGCTGAATGAGCAGAAGCTGATTGAAAACGAGAAACGTCAAACAGCCCTGATCCGCGATCTCAACAAATCACGGCAGAAACTGGAAGTTCAGGCTCAGCAGCTCGTCGAACTGGCCGAAAACTATGCCTATGCAAAGGAAAAAGCGGAAGCTGCCAGCAACGCCAAGTCTGAGTTTCTGGCCAATATCTCACATGAATTGCGCACGCCACTGAATGCAATCATCGGCTTTTCAGAAATCATGCGCACCGGTGTATTTGGCAATCTGGGTTCCGAGAAATATCTGGAATATTGCAACGATATTCACGACAGCGGCAATTTCCTGCTGGCCGTCATCAACGATATTCTGCAGATGTCAAAAATTGAAGCGGGCCGCCTGCAACTGAATTTTGAAAAGATTGATATCGGAGACATTGTGCGGGAGTCTTTCCGTGTCATGGATGTCAACGTGATGGGCAAGGGAATCCAGCTGGAAATTACCGGCATGGAGAATTTGGTCTTTGAGGCAGATCGACGTGCCATGAAACAAATCATGCTCAATCTGCTGACAAACTCTGTCAAATTCACGCCTGACGGTGGCCGTATCGAAGTCCAGATCAAAACCGGCGAATATGGTGCATATCTGTCGATCAAGGATACAGGTATTGGCATCCCCGAAGAAGCAATCAACAAGCTTGGCATGCCGTTTGAGCAGGTTCAAAATCAGTTCACCAAAGATCACAAAGGCTCTGGCCTTGGCCTTGCCATCACCAAAAGCCTGGTGAGCATGCATGGCGGGCACATGAATATCACCTCCACCGAAGGCGTTGGAACCACTGTTACGGTCTGCGTGCCATTGGTGCAGAACCTTCACGAAGCGGATAGCGCCAACGCGGTCGCTTAAGCCTTGAAAAACCGCTCTACCAACTCTGCCACTTCCGTTTGATAATCGCTCAACTGAGCCGCAATCATATCCACATTCGGTAGCTCACAAGCGCGCGCCAGGATCGGCAGAAAACCGGGTTGCTCCAGAAAATCTGTTCGACTTTCGCCGCCGTCAAACGCCATGCGTATCAATTGTTGGAGCCCTTCATAAAAGCGGTGCGCTTCAATCAGCAAGTCGCCATCTGCAGTTGCAATCAAGCCAAGGTCTACAGCCTTTCGCAAGGCGTTGCGGGTGTTTCCCTGCAAAACTTCGATACTTGTCTTAGCATTTTGAAGTTGCAGTACCTGCGCCACAAACTCAATGTCGACTACGCCACCCGGTGCCGTTTTTACATCCCAGATATGAGCGGGCGGCTTGGCGTCGTGTATCTTTGCCAGCATCTCGGCTGCGTCAGTTTTTAGAACCTCCGCATTCTGGTTGCAAAGAGCGGTTGCAATCGCATCACGCATCTTCTGGCACAGCTCATTGTCTCCGCAAATTGGGCGGGCACGGGTCAACGCCATTCGTTCCCAGGTCCATGCCTGATCATTCTGGTAGTTTACAAAAGTCTGATACTGGGTTGCGAGCGGACCAGCATTGCCCGATGGACGCAATCGCATATCAATTTCATAAAGCAAGCCTTCGCCCGTTGGTGCAGACAAAGCGGTAATGAGGCGCTGGGTCAGGCGCATAAAATATTGCGAGACGGCAAGCGGCCTTTTGCCATCAGATTGTGTGACACCTTCGTCAAAATCGTAGATCAACATGAGATCGAGATCGGAGGTTGCCGTCATTTCCCGACTGCCAAGCTTGCCCATGGCGACAACACAAAGCTTTGCACCTGCGACAATTCCGTGGCGTTTGACAAAGTCCTTCTGCGTCTCTTGCAGCATTTTCCAGATCACAGCTTCCGCAAGGCCTGTATAGGCTCGGCCTGTTTCACTTGCCGTCAGTGTTCCCGACAGAATGCGAGTTCCGATCAGGAAGAGTTGTTCCTGTGTAAAGATGCGTGCTCGATCCAGCGCGTCCTCAAAACCATGTGACAAAGCCAGACTTTGCTGCAGACGCGCCGTCATGTCCTCAACGGTAAGGTCAGCTCCGAAAAATCCGGGGTCAAGCAATGCGTCCAGAACATGGGGACGTCTGGTGATGGTGTTGGCAAGTCGGGGCGCGGCGCCCAGAATTACGGATAGGAGGCTCAGCAGTTCAGGGTTTGATTTCAACAGGCTGAACAATTGCAAGCCAGCGGGAAGCCCCTTTAGAAATCGGTCGAAACCGGCCATGGCCACATCTGGTTGACCGCTGTCTGACATGTGCCGCAGCAATGTCGGCATCAGTTCGGTGAGCACTGTGCGGGCATGTTCCGAACGCGTTGCCGGTATACGACCAAAATGCCAGCCTTTGATCAGGGCGATTGCATCAGAGGGCCTTGCAAACCCAAGCTCTGAAAGGGTCTCGATGGTATCGGGGTCGTCATCCTCTCCGCTGAATACGAGATTCCCAGATGCTTTTTCCGATCCGTTTTTCTCCTCGAACAGATGAGCATAGTGTCGCTGGACCGTAGTGAATGTCGCAATGAGTTGTTGATCAAAGCCGCTCAAATCAGTTGCCGAGGACAACACCGCCAAAGATAGCCGTTTGGCCTCATCCTGCGGAATAATGTGCGTCTGCTCATCATGCATCATCTGGATCCGGTTTTCCACGCGGCGCAAATAATCGTAAGCTTCGGATAATTCGTGACAGACTGTTTGTTCAACCCATCCGATGTCTCGCAATTGCTCCAACCCGTTCAGCGTCTTGCGATCCCGCAATTCCGAATTGCGCCCGCCGGCGATCAATTGCTGGGTCTGAACAAAGAACTCGATCTCGCGAATTCCGCCACGACCCAACTTGATGTTGTGGCCAGCGCTGCAAATCTGGCCAAATCCTTTATGCGCGTGGATCTGTCGCTTGATCGCCTGAATGTCTTCAATTGCGGCATAGTCGAGATATTTTCGCCATATGAAGGGCCCGACATGGGTTAGAAATGCCTCTCCAACAGTTTTGTCCCCTGCGATCGGTCGGGCCTTTATGAGCGCGGCCCGTTCCCAATTCTGTCCGGTACCCTCGTAATATTGCAAGGCGCCCGCCAGTGAGACAGCCAGAGGTGTTGAACCGGGGTCCGGCCTTAAACGCAAATCCATTCGGTAGACATAGCCATCGCCAGTGCGCTCCTGCATCAATCGCACCAGTCGCTTTATCAATCTGACCCAAAAAACGGACGCTTCCTGACCGTCAGCCAGAGATCTAACATCCTGATCATAAAGCGCTATAAGGTCGATATCGCTGGAGTAGTTCAATTCCCAGGCGCCAAGTTTCCCCATGCCCAGCAATACAAAACCCAGCCCCTCAAGCCCTTCCTCCGGAAGTTCGAAATTGCATTTTCCGGCCGCGATTTCACGGGTGATGAGATAGCGTAATCCAGCTTCAACCGACAATTCTGCGGCCTGGCTCAAAGCTGTTAAAATGGCGGTTTGTGGTACAGCATTTGCCAAATCCCACAATGCAATGCTCAGAGAGGTTGCCTGTTTGTATTGGCGCAGATGAACCATAGCCTCGGCATCATCAACAGCACCTGCAAGACCTGCCACCAGTCGCTCTGTTGCGCTGCTGAGAAATGCATCAAACCCACTGCTGCAAAGGGTTTCCAGGCGACCGGCATCCTGGGTCATCAGGTGCTGCAGATGCGGCGCGTTGCCACCAACTGTTTCAAGGAAATCTGCAAAAAGGGGTGAAGAACCAGTCAGACCCTGATCGTGTTCGCACAATCGATCTTCGTCGACGCCAGCCTGAGCAGCCATGGGCAAAAAACAGGTTTCAAGCGTTTTATGCTGGTTGCTCAGTTCCTGCCAATTCACCGATTTTGCCCTTCATATCCTGCAGGCCAGGGAAACGCATTGAAACGCTCAAACCACGCCCGGGATGATCCTCGCCATCATCTTTCGTTGAAGGAACCGTATGTTGCAAGTCGATCTTGGCATTATGCAGGCCGGCAACGGCAGAAACCAGACTGAGACCAAGACCGGAACCGGGTTGCGTGCGACTGCTGTCGAGGCGCGTAAAGCGCTGCAGCACACGCGCGCGCGCCTCTTCTTCGATGCCCGGCCCATTGTCAGACACGGTCAATACGGTTTCATCCGCTTGATTGGCCACAGATATTTTGATCTTTGGTTCCGGTCCATTGTGCCCCTCTGTCGCGGGCGGCGCATATTTCAGTGCATTGTCCAACAAATTTGCCAGTGCCTGACTGATCAATTCTCTGTTGCCATGAACGAGTGCCTGTTTGGGCGTGTTGACAACAAAAATCATGCCCTGCTCTTCAACCATCGGCTCATAGAGTTCTGCCACGTCCTCAACAATCTGAGACAGGTTGAGATCAGCCATCACTTCACCCGGTGCCTTGGCCTCCACCCGGGCGATGAGCAACAGGGCATTGAATGTTTTGATCAGTTGATCAGCTTCATCAATCGTCATCTCAAGGGCTTCGCGGTAGCTCTCGGATTCGCCGTTTTCCGCCAAAGCCGATTCAACCCGGCTGCGCAATCTGGTGAGCGGCGTTTTCAGATCGTGGGCAATATTATCGGAGACCTCTTTCAGGCCATGCATCAATTCTTCAATACGGCCCAGCATCGCGTTCAGGCTGAGAGCCAGTCGGTCGAATTCATCGCCGCTGCCTGTCACGATCAGCCGGCGAGACAGATCGCCTGAGATAATGCTCTGGGTTGTGTTGGAAACGGCATCAATCCTCTTCAGGACGCGGCTGGATACAAACACCCAGGAAATCAGTCCCAGAACCACCAGGAGCGCCCCGGCAATGAAAAAGGTCTCGCGCACCACTTCCTGGAGTGCCTCGCGTTCTCCTACATCCCGGCCCACCAGAATCTTGTAACCGCCGCGCAGTTCAAACACACGCACAACAGCGGTATGCCCAGCGGCCACACCGCCCTCTTCAATAAGCCGATAGCGGATTTCGCGTGGTTCTGAATCCACATTTTCAAACAGGGTTGGGGAGATGCGGGCAATGTTTCCGGCAAACACATTGCCACTGTCATTGACCAGAAGATAAAGGTTGGCTCCGGGTTGCCGGGACCGGCGTTCCACCAACGCTACAAGGCCAGAAAGACCGCGTTGTCCATATTGCTCAGCCAGACCCTTGATCTCCGCATTGACCGTCTCATTCAACTGGCGGGTCAACAGAGCTGTGGTGGTGCTATTCAAATACAGAACAAGAAACACCGCGAACCCGGCGAAAACCGCAAGGTAAATCAGCGAAAGCTTGATCGCTGTGGTGCGAAAGAATTTACCTATCGTCGTCACGGATCACATACCCGGCGCCGCGCACTGTGTGCAGCAATGGTTTGTCGAATTCCTTATCGACCTTTCCACGCAACCGCGACATGTGAACATCAATGACGTTGGTCTGCGGGTCAAAATGGTAATCCCAGACATTTTCCAGAAGCATTGTTCGCGTAACGACATGGCCCGCATGACGCATCAGATATTCCAGAAGCCTGAATTCACGTGGTTGCAGGATTATGTTCTGATCTGCCCGGGTTACCGTATGAGACAAGCGGTCCAGTTCCAGATCACCGACGGTGTAGATGGTCTCCACATCTTCCGGCTTCCGGCGTCTGGCAAGAACTTCTATCCGCGCCAAAAGCTCTGAAAATGCATAGGGTTTGGGCAGATAATCGTCACCACCGGCCCTCAGCCCCTTTACCCGGTCATCCACCTGACCAAGAGCAGATAGAATCATTACGGGTGTCTGTTTGTCGCGCTCGCGAAGGTCCTCAATGATTGACAGACCATCACGCTTTGGCAACATGCGATCGACAATCAGGACGTCATAATCATAGACAAGAGCCTTGTGGGCGCCGGTATCACCGTCCGCAGCATGATCTGCAACATGGCCCGCTTCCGTAAGCGCTTTCACCAAATACCGGGCGGCTTCCTGATCGTCTTCGATAATTAGAATTTTCATAATTGATTTGCGCTTGTCTCGATATTTCAGGAGTTGAAGCGCATCCTATTTTGCTTCCTTGCGGCTGCAAAGATATTTCTCGCAAATAGCAGTATTGAAGTAATTTGGGAAAGGCTTGGCGACGGGGCATTTACGCACCCCGTCACCAATAGGCGAAAGACAATCGGGGCGACACGATTTTTGTCCTTCGCCGTCAAATAGGGTGGCAGAGGGGTCAGCCACCCTATGTTCGCGATAAGATCAGGCTTTTGCGAAAGGCACAGCGACGAAGCGAACACCGCGTTCACTCTGGACCTGCATCAGCACGGCCTTGCGGCCATCCTGTTTGACCTGCTCAACACCAGTTGTGACATCCTCTATGGTTGCCACGGGTGCACCATTGACGTTCAAAATCACATCTCCGCGGACGAGACCCTTTTCTGCCGCGGGGCTCTCAGCTTCCACGTCTGAAATCAAAACACCGTTTTCTGAGCTTTCAAGGGTCAGACCCAAGGTCTCAACAGATGCAGGTTTGACCATATTGTCCGCACCGGCATCAGCACGGCGATCCAGATCATTCAAACTGCCCAGCTTTACGGTAATGTCCTGTTCTTCACCGTTCCGCCAAATGGTAAGCTTCGCCTCTGCATCAGGTGCATAGGATGCAATCAGTTTTGCCAGATCTTTCGGACTTTCCACGACTGTATCGTCGACGGCGAGAATTGTATCCCCGGCGCGAATACCTGCCTCACCGGCAGGACTATCGTCCTGCGGCCGGGTGACAAGTGCGCCACTGGCCATGTCCAGACCCAGACTGTCCGCAATCTCTTCGGTCACCGGCTGAATTTGAACGCCCAACCAGCCACGCTCGACCATGCCGTCATCCTGCAAGTCGGCAATCACAACAGTGGCGGTTGACGCGGGAATAGCAAAGGCAATGCCCACATTTCCACCTGATGGAGAGAAAATGGCCGCATTTACTCCGATGACTTCACCGCGCATGTTGAAAGCTGGGCCGCCTGAGTTACCTCGGTTCACCGGTGCATCAATCTGGATGAAATCATCATAGGGGCCAGACCCAATATCTCTGCCATTCGCCGATACGATGCCGGCAGTCACGGTGCCACCAAGGCCAAAGGGGTTGCCAACAGCCACAACCCACTCACCAACCCTGGATGGCTCATCGGCAAAAGCGACGTAAGTGAAGTCGCGATCGGCATTGACTTTCAGCAGGGCCAAATCAGTGCGGCTATCAGCGCCGACCAGTTCAGCTTCATACTCTGTGCCATCATCCATTACGACGGTGAACTCTTCACCACCGTTAATGACATGTTCGTTTGTGACCAAGAGTCCGTCTTTGGCTATGAAGAACCCTGAGCCCTGCCCCTGAGAACGGCGGGGCGCTGAGCGATCATTACCCTGGTCGCCAAACCGGCGCTCGAAGAAACGGCGCATTGGATGGTCTTCTGGCAGATCTCTGAACTCACGTGGCATCTCACTGCCCTGCCTGCTGGAAGCACGCTGCAGTTTGCCGCGAACTTTCACACTGACAACAGCAGGCTGTACCTGCTCGACCACATCAGCAAAGTTGAGAGGCGAAGCAGATTCAACGCGAACTGGATCAGCCAGCACAGGAGATGTGGTGTTGAACACGGCACCCGTTGCCAGAACACCAGAAACGCCTAAAGCTGCCACGCCAGCACGCAGCCCATGTTTGCGCAGCCAGCCCTTTGTCTTTGTTCCAGTTGTATTTTGTTGAGTCATGATTTGGTTCTCTCCTCATCAGTAGAGTCATTGGCGTTACTCGCCGTTGAGAAAAGAAATAGAGGTTGTCACCTTACCGCGCTCTTTCAGGCGGCTTAAACTTTTGTAATTTTGACACACTTGAAATTGGTGGGCCGCTTTAGCTGCACCCAGAGTGTGACTCCATCCGCAGTCAGACTGAGTTCTCTCGCCGTGCTATCAGACCACCCATGGCGAGGTGACATTACAAGGTTCAGGCCCCCCCTCACGAACGCCAGAATTCTCGGAAACTTCATAGCGCTCAAAATGTGCATTCATCTGGGACAACAGCTCGATTACCAGTGTGTCACAGGCCTCATCTTTGGCAATGTCTTTGGTTTCGCGCGGGTCTTCCTCCAAGTCGAACAAAAGTATTTCGCCGTCTGGATAATTCCGGATCAACTTATAACTTGGCGTTCGGATCATTCGGGTAGTCCCGTATTCGCAAAATTGGATCCTCCGCCAAGATGGGTCCGATTCCCCCTTCTCAAGAACCGGCAAAAAACTGCGGCCAGCATATCTTTTCTCTGAATCCAGATCGGACGCAACACCTGCAAAATCCGCCAGCGTTTGAAACAAATCCAGATGGTCGACATATTCGCTGCGGCGCTGGCTGGAATGAATTGAACGGGGATGGTTAAAAATCAACGGAACGCGAATGCTCTCCTCTACCATGTTGAGCGGCATGGTGCCGTTGCCCTTTCCCCAAATACCATGATGTCCACAGCACAGGCCGTGGTCTGAGGTGTAGACGATCAACGTGTCATCACGAAGTGCAAGGGCATCTAGCTCATCCATCAGGCGGCCAACACTTTCATCAATGCTGGAGACCGAGGCATAATATTGCGAGAGTGCTTCACGCGAATGAGAGCGATCGATGAGATCCTTCGATTCCAGGTTTTGATATCCGAACGGATAGGCATCATCGTCAGGTATGTCTTTGAAGGAGCAGTTTTTGTATTGATCCACCAACCTTTGCGGGTGATCTGCCCAGGGGCTATGTGTGGCGGTGTGACCGATCATCAGAAAGAACGGCTTCTCAGCGTTGCGGTTGCGCAAAAACCGAATTGCGGCGTCTGTGATCACCTGCGTTTTGTACCCATCATGTTCTTCCACAACACCGTCGCGGCTGAAGCGATAACGTCCTTTCGCCCCGATGGGATAATCGCCGCTCAAAGCGAACCAGTGATCAAACCCCGATTGCGGCTCTATGTCGTTCCCAATGTGCCACTTCCCAGACAATGCGGTCTCGTAACCCGCCGCTTGCAGAAGCTGTGCCAGTGTGACTTCACTTCCGAGCCAGTTTCTAGTTCCGAAATGATCGCCAGTCGCGATGTAGTCGTGCAGACCATGTTGCGAAGCAAGACGTCCGGTCAGGAAACTTGCCCGTGCGGGCGAGCAGACCGGCGTCGGGGTGAAAGCGTTCTCCATGACAACTCCGGTCCGCGCCAGATAATCCAGAGTCGGCGTATGCAATTCGGTGTTTCCATAGGTTGGCAAAGCCCATTGGCCATGGTCGTCATTGAAAATGACAATAATGTTCTTGCCGTTTTCCATTTTTTGTTTGCGTCCAGACTCTAGTAATTTGCTGCGGTTCTTACGAACCGGCCAATAACATGCTTACCAAACATCTTCCATGCGTAGTCTGTCAGCAGCCCAAGAAATCCAAGAAGAAATATGCCGACGAACATCCAGTCGATCTTGAAGTATAGTTTTGATGTCCAGATCAGATACCCGAGACCGGATTCAGCGGCCAGCATCTCCACGGCCACAATGACCAGAAATGACGACGCAAGCGCCAGACGCATCCCGACATAGATTGATGGCATGGCTGACGGCACTGTTACCCGCCAGAAAATCTGCCAGGTCGATGCACCAAATGTACGGGCTGCCAGCCTTTTATTCTGGTGTACAGTTCCCACACCGGTTGCCGTGTTAACCATCACAATGAACGCCGTGGCATACATAACCAGAAGAATTTTTGACAATTCTCCCACGCCAAACCAGACAATGAAAAGTGTCACCAGAGCGATTGCGGGAATGAAGCGCAGGAAATGGATATAGGGGTCAATGACCCGTTTCGCAGTTAGAAAGCTGCCGACCAGCAAGCCAAGTGGAATTGCTACCAGACTGCCAAGAAGCCAGCCACCTAGAATACGCATCAGGCTGACGCCGATATGGGTCAGTAACAAGTCCTGCTGGAACAGCTCAACAGCGCCCAGAAAAATGACTGAGACAGGCGGCAGAAAAAAGGGGTCTATGAAAAGGCGCGCACAAACTTCCCAGACCAGCAGCCCCAAAGCAATGGAGACAATTGAAATGAAGTTGGAGCGCGACAGCAAGCCTATCAAGGCATGCGGTTTGGTTTGGTTGGGTTGGTCAATCACTGCCATACCTTGCTGACCTCTTCCTCGATATCCTTTGATATCTGTTCCAACAAGGTGATGTAACGTGGGTCACTCTGGTTGCGTGGATACTCCAGTTCAACATCATAGCTTCTCTTGATTCCGGCTGCCGGGCCTGCAGACATCAAAATAATGCGTTGACCAAGATTGATTGCCTCGCGAATATCGTGGGTGACATAAACAGCAGTGCCACCGATTTCCGTCCAGATGGAAATCATCTGGTTCTGAAGTCGCTGTCGGGTTTGCGCGTCCAGCGATGCAAACGGCTCATCCATAAGCATGATACCTGGACGCATCGCCAGCATACGCGCAATCTGGACACGTTGTTTCATTCCTCCAGAAAGTTCGTCAGGAAATTTTTGCCCATGATTGAGCAAGTTGACCATCGACAAGGCTTCATCTCTGCGCCTGATGCGATCCTCTTTCGGGACACCATCAATTTTCAGGCCGAATTCCACGTTCTCACTGACTGTCAGCCATTCAAAGAGCGCACTATCGAGGTCCTGAAAAACCATCCCACGGTCCTTACCGGGTTTTTCGACGGTTCTACCATCAATGCTCAGTTGGCCATTGGTGGGATTATCAAAGCCGGCTATCAGCCTCAGCAATGTCGACTTGCCGCATCCACTGGGCCCTAGAAGAACAAGAAACTCGCCTTCGGGTATGGTCAGATCAACATCGCTCAGGATCATGGGAGAAGTACGTCCTGATGTGGTGTAGGCAAAGCCAACAGATTCAATCGAGATTGTCATAATGTCCATCCAAAGATGCGCTGTCTTGTGAGTGGTGGTAAGAGCGGCTGCACGATCGCCGATAGCAATGGTGCAGCCGCTCTGGTTTCCTAGTCGAGACTGTCAACAGTCGGCGCTTCGGGAGCTGCCTCTTTCAGGACCCCCAGATCAAATTGGGCGGCATAGTCATAAGGCGGGTCGATAACACCGCTCTCTGTGAGAAAGTCGTATTTAGCTTTCAAGGAATCCATCGCTGACATTTCGAAACTCAGCGAATAATTCTGTCCTAATATCACCGGCTTCACCTTTGTTGCATCGCCAGCAATGCCCTTGGCAACGATATCTGCCGCTTCATCAATATCAGCTGCGACCGCTGCACCAGCCTTATCCAAAGCCTTCAGGGTTGCCACAACAGCAGCGCGGTTGTTTTCCAGATATTCCTTGGACACCACCAGAAGCGCAGTCGTTTTCTGATTGACGATACTGTCATCCGCTTCAAACCGGTATCGGTCATCGCCACTGATCTGCTCGACACCCTGTCCCCAAATCCATGCGGCGTCGACACGGCCAGCCTTCATGGCGCCGATAATTTCAAACAGGCTGCCGAAGCCAACAAGCTCGACATCTTCATCCGGATTCAGGCCATTGTCATTAAGATGCGTGCGCGTCACGAATTCCTGTGCTGTTCCCTTTGCCACGGCAATTTTCTTGCCTGCCAAACTTTCAGGACCGGAATAATCGGTGGTTACGTAAAGTTTGTGCCAACCTGGATTTGGTGTACCGATTAATGCTGGAACACTGAGTTTGTCTGAGCTCAAACGTGCCAATAGCGGCATGTCGATGATCACGCCAAAGTCAGCCTGCCCGGCCAAGACCGCATCCACAGTGTCCACCCCATAGGAAAAGGTCAGAAGTGTGGGATCAATTCCCTCTTCCGCCAGATATCCCTTTGCTTCGGCAACGCGAATGAGCGTTCCAAGTACGAAACCGTCAACCGCAAAACGTGCTTTTGTGGTTTCTGCAATCGCAGAGCTCATCATTCCCAAGCCAAGGCCCGCGCTGAGCGCAAGACCTGTTATATTGCGTAAAAAACTACCCGTCATTTCAGTCTCCTGTCCTGTTAATCTATAGGATTATTGAATCTTAACCGGCTTCCCGGGCCGTTTCCCCACTGGTCGAGAGGCGTCGTTCCGCCTCGAACGCTGCGTTGCGCACAGCTTCCAGACATCTGTCCGTGTCACTAGTGTCCATGTTGATTGCGGCTATTGCGACCACACCCTTGACCGTGTGACCTATGCCATGGCGAACCGGCACGGCTATTCGTGTCACACTGGATTCGTGGCTTATGTGATTGCCCTCGCGTTGAATTTTCTGCAGCAAGGCCATGTAGTCTTCAATGCTATCATTGACCTGTTCTTCCAGAAGATAGCGTGCCGTCTCGGGGTCCTGATGGGCAAGCAAGGCAAGGGCCATACCATTGTCGTGCAATATGCTGTGCTTATAATACAATTCGATGAAGTGATATGATGACGGCATCTCGGTTTTGGTAGTGAGCACGAAAGAGTCATTTGCAAAGCGGGCAAAACATGCCGAATGCCCGGTCAGAAAAGCGAGTTCCTTCACCACCGGCTCGATGATTTCATGCTCAGACCAATGGCCGCTCAAATGCCTTGCCACCGTCATCATCCGAGCACCGATGACATAGAGACCTTTTTGCTCTGTCTCGATCCAGCTCTCATCCAGCAACATTTTCAGCAATCGTGACAGCGTCGCGGCAGAGACACCGATTGTGGCCTCCAATTGAGAGAATGACAGCCCTTCAGGCGCAAGAGACAATGCATCTATGATGTTCAGGGCTCTGCGCCCGGCCAACAACTGACTTCCGCCAACCATTTTTTAAACTCCAAAAATGATAGTTACTTTCATAAATGGAAGCGTATTCTTGACATTTGGTAGTGTCAAGTTCAGTTTTCAAACAAGAATCTTACCGCTATGGGTCTGGGGACCGTCCTATAACGCTGTGGAGCTATGAACAGATGAAACCACCCAATATTCTATGGATTTGCACCGATCAGCAGCGCAGTGACACGCTTGGCTGCGCTGGCAATAGCTTCGTTTCCACACCCAATATTGATGCGCTTTCATGCGCGGCGGCAAATTTCCGAAATTGCTTTGTACAAAGCCCCGTCTGCATGCCGAGCCGCGGCAGCTTTCTAACAGGCCGTTACCCACGCACCACCCGCTTGCGCCAGAACGGTCAGACGATTCCATCAGATGAAACGCCAATAAGCAGGCTGCTTGCGGACGCTGGTTATTATTGCGGACTGGTTGGAAAGTTTCATCTCGCGCCAGCTGACCCGGCCGTCAACGAAACCATAGAGAAACGCGTAAATGATGGTTATGACGAGTTTTGCTGGGCCGGCGACCCCCATGATAATTGGGGCACCAACAGCAGCTATACAGCGTTTCTTGAAGATCTTGGACAAACCTTCAAAACAACACCACATCCGGACTGCGAATTTGTTGAGACCGGCAT
Organism: Alphaproteobacteria bacterium; assembly: GCA_024743215.1. Taxonomy (GTDB): domain Bacteria; phylum Pseudomonadota; class Alphaproteobacteria; order Rhizobiales. The sequence goes on along the minus strand of JANSWZ010000004.1, from coordinate 333,243 downwards.
GCCGGAAGCGTTTCACGAGGCCACATGGTGCGCCGAGCAGGCGATTGATTTCATTGAACGTCGTGCAGAATCCGAAATGCCCTGGCTTTTTTCGGTAAACATGTTCGCCCCGCACCACCCCTTCAACCCACCAGCAGACTATCTCCAGCCCTATCTGGACCGGCTTGATGAGATACCTTTGCCAGATGCGCTATCTGATGATCTGTCGACCAAGTCGCCTCATCAGATAACCGACGCCAAGGGCGCTTATGGAGGAACCATGGCCTATGGGCGCACTATGTCCGACAAAGATCATCGTATGGTCAAAGCTGCCTATTGGGCCATGTGTGATCTGGTAGATATGAAAGTGGGCGCTATACTTTCCGCATTAGACCTCAGCGGACAACGCGACAACACCATCGTCATTTTCATGAGCGACCATGGCGAAATGCTTGGCGATCACGGCATCTATCTAAAAGGCCCGTACTTCTATGATCCGGCAATCCGTGTGCCCTTCATGATTAGCCTTCCCGGCACCATCCAACCAAAAACTCATGACGGACTGACAGAACTTGTAGACTTGGCTCCCACTCTACTGGAAGCCTGCGGACTTCCGCTACAAGCTGGCATGCAGGGTAAATCCCTGTGGCCAAGCTTGCTTGGCAAGACAGCCTATGAGGGGCGGGAGAGCATTTACTGCGAATATTACAATGCGATGCCGTTTCATAACAATCCGACCGCGCAACTCACAATGTTGCGTACCAGCACACATAAGCTGGTCGTTGACCATGCTCACAATTATGGGGAATTGTATGATCTGGACACCGATCCGAATGAGGTCAACAATTTGTGGGATGATCCGAATTCACTTGGTGTGAAAGCGGACCTGCTTACGGCGCTAACGCACAGAATGGCATTCACAGCTGATCCACTGCCAGTGCGCCAATGTGAGTGGTGATCTAAATTCCAAAACGAACCTAGTTTTCCATAATCCGCGTCACCACTGCGGCTTTGCCTTCCAGCGTCTTATGCACGGGGCACTTGTCAGCGATTTCCAGCAATTTACCGTGAAGCGCAGGATCGACCCCACCCTCTATGGAAATGCGGCGCTCAAACTGATCAATCTTGCCGCTTGGGGTCATCATGTCCTCCGCACAGGCTTCGCAGTCTGTTGCGTGGATTTTTTCATGCAACACGGTGACAGATACCGCACCGATATCGAGCTTCTTGAAGGTGGCATACATGCGCAACGTCATGGATGTGCATGCACCCAAAGCGACGGCCAGAAAATCATAGGGCGAAGGTCCGCTATCCAGACCGCCAACAGAAGTCGGCTCATCGGCCAACAGGCGGTGACTTCCGCTGCGCACATAGTTCTGAAACTTGCCTTCTCCGGTTTCTGCCACGAGCACACCTTCGCGATCACTGGATTGCACCGCCGGTCTGTCTGCACCGATATATCGACTTGCCCAGGCTGAAATCACTGATGCCGCATAGGCCGCGTCATCGGGATTAGACAAGAGATGATCTGCAGAATCCAATGACACAAAGCTCTTGGGGTGTTTCGCAGCTGTAAATATGGCGGCCGCATTTTCAATGCCCACGGTTTGATCAATCGGGGAATGCAGTACCATCAATGCGCTTTTCAGCTTTCCAGTATGTTGTTCCACTGATTGCGTGCGCACATCATCCAGAAATTGTTTTTGTATCTTGAAAGGGCGGCCTGCCAGAGAAACCGTTGCCTCTCCATCGCGCTCGATCTCTTCCAGACTGGCGCCAAAATTATGCACCACATGTTCCGCATCAGCTGGTGCGCCAATGGTTGCCACGGCTTTCACTTCCGGAATTTTCAGCGCTGCACACAAGACAGCCGCTCCACCGAGCGAATGACCAACCAGAATGCTGGGTGCCTCATAATTCTGACGCAGAAAATCGGCTGCGCGCACCAAATCGCCGACATTTGATGAAAAATTGGTATTGGCAAAATCACCATCCGAAGCGCCAAGCCCGGTGAAATCAAACCGCAATACCGCAATACCTTTTGCAGACAACTCCCCGGCAATGCGTTTGGCAGCCAGAATATCTTTTGAGCAGGTGAAGCAATGGGCAAAAATTGCGGTGGCCCGGATGAAGCCTGCGGGCATATCCATGCGTGCAGCCAGAGACTCTCCCTTGCTGCCAGTGAATGTTACTTTTTGAATGCCAGCCATCGGGCGCGCTCTCCTGCCTGAAAAAACGGCAGAGTGCGCCCGGATCGATCACGCATCAAGCGTCGGGAGATAAAATCTTCTTGAGAGCTTCGTGTTCAGCCTCGGTAAGGGGCTTTTCTTCCGGGTTTTGGCCGCGCCTGCTGCGGAAAGCAAAGAAGGCAATGAAACCACCGATTAACAAAACGCCAATTGGTGCAATCCACAAGAAGGCATTGGCCAATGTGAAACGAGGTTTCAAAAGCACAAACTCACCATAGCGGGCGACGAGAAAAGTCAAAACCTCATCATTTGTATCCCCCGCCACAATGCGCTCGCGGACCAAGACACGCAGATCTTTGGCCAATGGGGCATCGGAATCGTCAATCGATTGATTCTGGCAGACCATGCAACGCACTTCGGTGGATAAATCCCGCGCCCGTGCCTCCATGGCGGGGTCCGCCAGCACTTCATCTGGCTCAACCGCAAGTACCGGCGTCAGGAACAGGCAGGCCAAGAAAATGAGCAGAAGCTTTTTCATCATCTATTCCGCCGGGACCGCAGCTGCGTGGGGTTTTGCGCGCTTTGGCGCCCCTACCCGCAAGCGTCTGTCAGTTAGAGATACAACGCCACCGGCCCCCATAAACAGCGTTCCAATCCAGATAAACAACACCAAGGGCTTGTCATAGATGCGCACAACGACACCGCCCTTGTCATCAAAATCGCCAAGCGTTGCATAGAGCTGAGAGGCCCCAAAGGTTTTTATACCGGCTTCAGTGGTTGGAAAGTTACGGGCCTGATAGAGGCGTTTTGACGGAGACAGCACCGCCACCACGGTGCCCCCCCTGCGGACGGTCAAGTCTGCCACTTGCTCGGTATAATTCGGCCCACTGTTGGGTCGGATGCCTTCCAACGTGACCGTATAGCCAGACAACTCAATGGTATCGCCGGGCTGTTTGACAGCAACGGCCTCACGTTCATAAACACTGACGCCAACAATACCCAGCAGCGTGATCCCCATACCTGCATGGGCCAGGGTCGTGCCCCAGGCGGAACGCGGCAACCCGAACAATCTTGAAAATGCGGTTTTCAGCGGCACACGGAAAAAACGTGCCCGATCGACCAGTTCTGCCAGCGCGCCAAAAATGAGCCAGACAGCAGCAGCAACACCAAATGGCGCTGCTATTGAAGTCTTTGTCTGAACTGCAAATGTTGTCAGCAGTCCAACAAATGCAAGCGCCAGAACCCAAGACAGGCGCTGCATGACAGCCTTCAGGTCTCCGCGTTTCCAGGCCAAGAACGGTCCAAACGGCATTGCCAACAATAGTGGCAGCATAAGCGGCCCGAATGTCAGGTTAAAGTAAGGCGGACCCACCGAAATCTTTTCACCGGTCAGGGCCTCCAATGCCAGCGGATAAAGCGTACCAATGAGCACGGTTGTCGCAGCTGTGGTCAGGAGCACATTGTTCAGCACCAACGCACCTTCGCGCGAAATAGGTGCAAAAATGCCGCCCTGTTTCAATGTTCCTGCACGCAATGCAAACAGCGCCAGTCCGCCGCCAATGAACAACAGCAGGATCATCAGAATGAAGACGCCTCGCGAAGGATCGGAAGCAAATGTGTGGACGCTGGTCAGGACGCCGGAGCGTACCAGAAACGTGCCCAGAAGTGACATGGAAAATGTCAGAATTGCCAGCAATATGGTCCAGATTTTAAGCGCGTTGCGCTTTTCCATGACCACCGCAGAATGCAGCAATGCCGTTCCAAACAGCCAGGGCATGAAACTGGCGTTTTCAACCGGGTCCCAGAACCACCAGCCACCCCAGCCCAGTTCATAATAGGCCCAATATGAGCCCATTGAGATGCCGAGGGTCAGAAACAGCCAGGCCGTCAGTGTCCAGGGTCGCACCCATCGGGCCCAGGCTGCATCAATGCGTCCGCTAATAAGGGCTGCAATTGCAAAGGAGAAAGCAACTGAAAATCCGACATAGCCAAGATAAAGCATCGGCGGATGGATCGCCAATCCGATATCCTGCAGGATAGGGTTCAGATCACGCCCTTCGAATGGCGCGGGAAACAAGCGCTCAAACGGATTGGATGTGAGGGTTACAAACAGGAGGAATGTTGTCGCAATCCACCCCTGAATGGCCAGAACATTTGCCTTTAACTGAGCAGGAAGATTGTTGCCAAACAAGGCGACAAGAGCACTGAACAAGGTCAAAATTCCAACCCACAGCAGCATTGAGCCCTCGTGATTGCCCCACACGCCGGTGAATTTGAACAGAAATGGTTTTTGAGAATGGGAGTTTTCCCAAACGTTGCGGACTGAGAAATCTGACACCAAATAAGCATAAGTCAGCGCCGCAAAGGCAAGTGATACAAATACGAACACGCCAAGGGCGGTTGAACTACCAACCGCCATCATACGGGCGTCGCCGCGCTGAGCGCCCACAAGTGGCACAAGCGCCTGCACACACGACAGAGCGAGCGCCAGCAAAAGAGCAACATGGCCGAGTTCCGATATCACTATTCCGCCCCTTTAGTTCCTGTTGTTTCAGCAGAGTTGCGCTTAGTTGGTAGCGCTTTCACCCTCGCCTTGCCAAACACCCTGTTCTCTGAGAGCGTCCGCCACTTCTTTTGGCATGTATGTTTCGTCGTGTTTCGCCAATACTGTATCTGCCACAAAAAGGCCGTTGGCATCCAGTGAACCTTCGGTAACCACACCCTGTCCTTCGCGAAACAGATCAGGAAGAATGCCATCAAAGACGACGGCGACGGTGCTGCCGGTGTCGGTAATGCTGAACTTGACCAAAGAGCCATCGTTGCGAACAACGCTATCTTCTTCTACCAAACCGCCAAGCCGAATGCGCTCGCCGGGTGCAGCGCCACCAGCTGCAATATCACTGGGTGAGTTGAAAAATACGATGCGGTCATTCAGCGCAAACAGAACCAAACCGGCCGCAACCACCAAAACACTGCCAGCTACGGCCATCATGGTCAGGCGTCTTTGTTTTCTGGTCATTCAACAATTCCCATTGATCATTAGTTTTGCGTCGCAAGTCCAAGATTTGTAGATAAGACACCCAATTCTGCGAGCGCGCTTTGATCTGCCGCAAATATGCTTTGTGCTTTTCTCAAAGCCGCTGCGGCCTGATCTGGCTGCCCCAAAACCGCATATGATCGAATCAGCCGTTGCCAGTCTGGCAGGTTCTCAGGGGCTTCCTCCAACCTTTCGGCCAGTCCTGCAACCATGACAGAAATCATTTCCTGTTGTTCCTGCTGAGACAAGCTCATGATTGCAGCTGCCTGATTGTCTGGTTCGGCTGGCGGCAAACCCAATTCATTGCGCGCCATATTCAATTGGTCCAACGCCCCGGGCGCCCAGGCGGATTCTGGCGTTGCATCTTCAAGCAGCTCTTCCCAGGCGCTGACGGCTTCTCTGAATTTGCTTTCCTGATTCAACCCTAATGCCAAAAAGAAGCGCGGCCTGACCGCGGTTTGATCCAGTGTTGCAGCACGTTTGAACAAGGTTTCAGCGCGCTGGGTGACAACGCCCTCCTGGCTGAGAACAACCGCTTCACCGAGATTCGACAGGCGATCTTCGTTTTCACCACGCAATCGGACGAGGTTTTCATACGCACGAACCGCATCATCATAACGGCCCAACCGCTGATAGACGGGCGCTACCACTTCCCAACCATCGCTGTCGTCTGGATTTCCGCTGAGGTGGGTTTCCACCCGCTCCACAAGGTTCAATATCTTTGTGTCGTCGCCATTTTGCTGCTGGTTTGCAAGACGGGCCTGCAAGGGTTGATCAGCCAGATTTGGGTTTCCGATATTGACATACATGGCAATTGCCACCGCTGGAACACAGGCACTTGAAAACACCAGCGCTGCGTTGCGAAACAGAGTCCGCTTTTCACCAGAAGCCTTTGTACCAGAATCAGTTTTGGCTTTTCCGTTTGCCTCAATCAACCGCCTGCTGATTTCTGCACGTGCCGATTCCGCGTCCCTTTCGTTCAGAACGCCGCGTTTCAAATCTCGGTCGATCTCGGTAAGCTGGTCTTTGAATACAGCAACATCACCGTCAAAGGATGTGCCTTCCAGCGACTCTGCATTTCTCTGCTTTAGCAGCAAAGGCAGGACAGCAAGTCCTATTGCGCATCCAATCATGATTGCGGCGACAATCCAGAACAGCATTGCGGTTCAACCCACCCTTACAAATTCAAAAAACTGCATGTTATATCTTAATAGGATGTAGTTCCTAGCAGCCTCAACCGCAAGAAAAAGCGTCCAAGATAATGGCAAAAAGAAGGGCTGACAAATTGCCAGCCCTTCTGAACGCAAACTTGATTGTGCGCTTTCCCAAAAGAAAGCTTATCTGGCCAATCAGGAAATCGGACGCCATGTTCCATCTGGTTGACGACAGGCTGTGCCACGCGCCGTTTCCGGACGTCCATCTATGTAAATTGTGTGCGTATATTCACGACATTGTTGGTTGTTACGCTGATAGGTACGCGTTGGCACAACCTCACCATAATTGCCGTTATCCGGGTTCTGCCAGACCACTGGAGACCCGATGCGGGAGTTCTCCAGCGCTTCATATTCAGCATTGGAGGCGCGGCGGCGATCCTGTGCATCAAGCGAACGGCCGATTTCACTGCCAATCAGGCCACCAGCAATCACACCAAGCGTGGTTGCAACAGCCTTGCCGCTACCGCCGCCAAACTGGTTCCCAATCACACCACCTGCAACGGCGCCTGCAACTGTTCCAACGCCCTGTCGCGGGCCAACATTCTGACAGCCTGCAAGAACGAGACCGCATACAGTCAGGGTTGCCAATACTTTAAGTTTCATTTCATTTTCCTTCCTGCGCGATACGAAACTACTGCCGCACCGCATACGCATGTTCACTTGATTTATTTTCATAGCAAAATGGCGCAATTGTGCCAATTTCAACATTTTTTCGGTCGTTTGTAAAACTCCATCGCGGGTTTAGGCTTCAGAAACGCAGGGAAGCGTGAGCTCGGCTTTCAGGCCGCCTAAATCGCTGCGTTCCAGATTAATGTTTCCAGTATAGAGATTTGCGGTTTCCACAACGATAGACAATCCAAGCCCACTTCCAGCAACGGTTTCATCCAGCCGCTCACCGCGCTTGAGCGCCTGCTTGCACTGATCCGACGTCATTCCCGGGCCGTCATCTTCTACGCACAGAATCCACTGCGTCTCACTTGTTTTGCGCGTGTGCACTGCCACTTTGGAAGCTGCCCATTTGCTGGCATTGTCAACTAGATTGCCAATGACCTCTTCCAGATCCTGCTTCTCACCGCGAAAAACAATATTGTCTTCCATGCTGACCTTTATCTTGAGATCCTTGTCGCGATAGATTTTTTCCATCGCACGTACAAGACTGTCGACGATCGGCTCAACGGGTGTTGATGTCCCAACGGCTGCAAGACCTGCCGCAGATCTGGCCCGGGACAGGTAATGGTTCACCTGATCGCGCATCACCGTGATCTGCTCGGTAACTTTTTTGTCCTTTACGCCTGCACCTGAGGCTTCATTGGCGATCACGCTTAAAGGTGTTTTCAGCGCATGCGCAAGATTGCCGACATGAGTTCGCGCACGCTCAACGACCCCCTTATTGGCATCAATCAATCCATTGATCTCTTCTACCACAGGCGCAATCTCCGATGGGAACCGCCCCTCAATCTTCTGGGACCGCCCTGCCTGAACTTCCAGCAATGCTTGTCGGATAGACTTGAGCGGTCGCAATCCCACACGAACTTGCAAATAAATCGCGAGGCCCAAAAATGCTGCAAAAACCAGGAATGTAATCAGCAGGCTGGACCGAAAATCTGCAATATCGCGATTGAGCTGGGTCACGTTACCCGCAACAGCCACCAGCAATTCAGAATTATTGGGCAATTTATAGCTGCGCTGAAACAGCCGTATTGCCTCACCACCTGGCCCTTCCAGCGTATCGTCAGGCGCATTTGCACTATCCGCCATGATAAAATCCAGACTGCTGCCGATGAGCGAGTCGGATGTGAACAGGATTGCCCCACGGCCTTCCCCGATTTGCCAATACCAGCCTGACAAGGGTTCCAGAAACCGTGCTTCGCCAATATTTTGTGGCGGCGACAGGGATATGGCGGCTGAGCGACCACTTATCTGAGCGGACAGAGCGCCTATCAAAGCATTGGCGTAGGCTTCCAACTGCGCATCAAAAGCCTGTTGAACTGATCGGCTATACAGGTTTGACAGAATCAACCCAGCTGCCAGCAGGCCAATACTGGTCAATGCAGCGGAGGACAGGAACAGCCTCAGCGCAAGAGAGTTTGGTCTTGGCAATGAACGCCTGTTCACTCAGCCTGCCCCATTCGATAGCCAAGTCCACGTATGGTTTCAATCAGCCCGTCGGGCAGCTTTTTGCGCAATCGTCCTACAAAAACTTCGATCGTATTGGAGTCACGGTCGAAATCCTGATCATAAAGATGTTCAGTCAGTTCTGTTCTGGAAATCACTTTGCCCTGATGATGCATCAGATAGGACAGTGTGCGATATTCATGGGCGGTCAGCTTCAACGGCATACCATCGATCGTGACCCTGTTGCCCTTCGTATCGAGTCGCACATCACCACAGGTGATTTCATTGGAAGAATGGCCAGCTGCACGGCGTACCAGCGCACGCAAGCGCGCCAAAACCTCTTCCATGTGAAATGGCTTGGCAACATAATCATCTGCGCCAGCATCAATACCTTGTACCTTGTCGCTCCAGCGGTCACGTGCTGTCAGCAGCAAGACCGGCATGGTTCGGCCATCACGTCGCCAAGCTTCCAGCACACTGATTCCGTCCATTTTGGGAAGTCCGACATCCAGCACGACGGCATCATAGGGTTCAGTATCCCCCAGAAAATGGCCATCTTCGCCATCTGTGGCTGCATCAACCACATAGCCACTGTCTTCCAATGCCTGCTTTAACTGTCGGTTGAGATCAGGTTCGTCTTCAACAACAAGAACGCGCATAAGTCCCTCAAATCCTGGTTGGTCCCGCCTTTAATTCGCGCGCACAGTAACATTGGAGACCTGTCCGTTCGACTTCAAAACGGAAATCACGTAAACAAAACCACCACCCTGACGGCAAAGCTTTGCGCTGACAATCTTTCCGCCACCGCGCGTGGCACTGCCTTTAACCTGCGCAAGAGACTTGGCAGCCCCACTGCGAACAGCCTTATTGGCCTGAGCATTGCTAAGACATGCCTGCGCGTAAGCACCAGACATATCGTCTGGCAACACTGCTGGAGCGAGGTTCAGCAAAAGTGAAAGTGTCAAAATTTTAAGTGTGTGTATCATCATGCCGCAATTCATAAGGCTTCTATTCTGAATGTGGGATGAATGAATATTGAACGCTGTAAATTTATCAAATTTTCCTGAAACGTCCAATGGAAAAGCAAATCGCTCATATTTCAGGGTGACTGTGCTACTCACCACTTTCAGTAACAGGCCAACTGACCAGATGTTCTTCGTATTCCTCGACGGGAACACCAACCTCACTCTTGATGCGATCGCGTACGGAGATGCCTGCTGCGTGAACCGTATCCGGGTCGCCTGATAAAAGCGGATGCCACCACAAAAGCGGCTTTCCGTCTCTCAGCCGCGCATAAGCGCAGCTTGGAGGCAGCCAGGTGATTTCCTGAACGGATTGTGGCGTGAGTTGCAGACATTCCGGTACCTTATCCAACCGGTTTGTATAATCCTGACATCGGCAGCTGTCGTGATCCAGAAGCCGGCAGGCAAGATCAGTCCAGATAATTTCACCTGTGTCCCAATCCTCAACCTTGTTCAGACAACAGCGTCCACAGCCGTCACACAGCGATTCCCACTGTTCCGCAGACATGTCTGCCAAAGCAACCACCTCCCAAAACGGCCTTGGTCGGGCTTCCTCCGGCTCACCAGATTCTGACTTTTCAGAAACTGGCTTTTCTGGGTCAGGACGGGATTCCACAGCCACCTCATTTTGAAATTCAATTGACTGCTTCTGGCACGAATGAAACTGCGACACAAACTTGTGGCTTTAGAGGCAAAGTCGTGACTGAGCAGCGAATACTGAGAAATCAACAGAATGAATGGCAAGGCAATCCAATATCTTCTGGAAAACTTGTCAGATTGGCGTTAACTATGGTCTAGGTTGATCACGACATTACATGTATATGACTTCGTGTTGGGGACGAAATGTCTGATTGAAATGCATGGGATGTCAGCGTTCACAACTGGCAACTGACTGATGATTTAAAGACCGGCTGATCGAGAGCCGGAAGCGGAAAGCCAACGGCGCATGCAAGACCCTTTTGTGAATCGAAAGAAGCCACTTCCTCGGCTGACCTATCGGGAAATGGACGCTTGGCTTGAAGCCCATATTCACCAGGGGCTCGTGGCCATTGGCAGATTTTATTCAGGTATCCGCCGATTCTTCATGCGGTTCCGACTGCGCGGTTTGCCTCGCACATTGAATGAACTGGCGTCGGAAGCCTCGACAATCGGTCTGATTGGCCTGTTGTTTCTGCTAGCACTGGCGCTTCCTGCATTTGAGGAAACACGCGGCAACTGGAAAGCTCAGGACGACTATTCTGTCACATTCCTCGACACTGCCGGCAATCTGATTGGACGGCGCGGAATTCTACTGGATGACGCGGTGCCACTGGACCAAATTCCCGAACATCTGGTGAAAGCGGCTCTGGCCACTGAAGATCGCCGTTTCTTCAGCCATTTCGGTATTGATATTATGGGTACGGCCCGCGCAATGATGGAAAATGTGCGCGCTGGTGGTGTTGTTCAGGGCGGCTCGTCGATTTCTCAGCAATTGGCGAAAAATCTGTTTTTGTCCAATGAGCGCACACTGCAACGCAAGATCAATGAAGCCTTTCTTGCGCTCTGGCTTGAAGTAAATTTCACAAAACGCGAAATCCTGAAGCTTTATCTTGACCGCGCCTATATGGGTGGTGGTGCATTTGGCGTGGGTGCCGCAGCACAATATTACTTCGGCAAATCGGTCAAAGACGTGACTATGGCGGAAGCTGCCATGATGGCTGGCCTGTTCAAAGCGCCAACCAGCTACGCCCCTCATGTTAATCTCCCGCGTTCACGTGCGCGCGCCAATGAGGTTCTGACCAATCTTGTTCAAGCAGGTTTTTACACTGAAGGTCAGGTGATCGCTGCCCGTCAGAACCCTGCGACACCGGTTGACCGGTCGGAGGAAGGCTTTGCCAATTATTATCTAGATTGGGCGTTTGACGAAATCAAACGCATCGCACCCGGACCAGAACAGGTTCTGAATGTAACAGTGAGCTATAATCCACGGCTGCAAAAGTTTGCCACAGAAACCGTGGTCAACATGCTGCGCGAAAATGGTGACGCAAAAGGTGTCTCGCAAGCAGCTCTCGTAACTATGGAAAATGATGGTCGTGTGCTCGCCATCATTGGTGGACGCGACTATGGCGAAAGCCAGTTCAACCGCGCCACCGATGCCCTGCGCCAACCAGGTTCCTCATTCAAACCTTTTGTTTTTGCAACTGCGATGATGAATGGTTTCAGACCTGACACGATCATCGTTGATAGACCTATTCGCATGGGGAACTGGCAGCCGAAGAACTATAACCGCCGTTACGCTGGCCGGGTCACATTGACCACAGCGCTGGTCCGTTCCATCAATACGATCCCGGTTCGGTTGGCCAACACAATCAGCCGCAAGAAAATTGTAGATACGGCCCGTGCCATGGGCCTGACGACTGATCTTCCTGAATCATCACCCATGCCGCTGGGCGTTTCCGAAGTGCGGGTGATCGATATGGCCTCAGCTTACGCGAGCATGGCCAATGGCGGATTGCAGGCGACACCTTACACGGTGCTGAAAATCGAAGGAACGAGCGGTGACGTTCTTTACGAGCGCGACGCCGAGGCAACCCCAAAACGCGTTCTGCCTGAGCAGGCCGTGGCTGATATGAACGGTATTCTACACGAAGTTACGACAAGAGGTACGGGTCGCCGCGCGCAGATTGAAAACGTCAAAGCTGCCGGCAAGACCGGAACCACCCAGGCGTATCGCGATGCCTGGTTCGTTGGATATACGGGTAATTTCACAACTGCGGTCTGGTACGGCAATGATGACTTCAGCGGAACAAATCGTCTGACCGGCGGTAATCTGCCGGCTATGACATGGCAACAAATCATGGCTTTGGCCCATAAGGGCAAAACCACTTTGCCAATGCCGGGTGTTGATATGCCTGTGGCCGAAGCGCTGCTCGCGAAGGCCAGAATTCAAGGCACATCAGACGATTCCAACACAATTGCTGACATCATCGATACTGATGGGGCGGCGCGACTTTCGCCAGCGACCGCTCTGGCTCTTCAACGGATTCATTTGCTGCTCGGTGGAGATGGCATTCAGATTCAAATCGGACTTGATGAGACAGAACAAGCACCTGACGTTTCTGACCCATCAGATAGTGCAATACTGACAACAGAAGTCGCGCCGGGTCAGGCAGGATAAGTCTATGAGTTCGCTGTCCCGTATCAGTGTTGCCATGGGGCTTGCTGTTGTCATAGGCCTCGGATCGACCGATTTTTTCTTGCGTGCAAAAGCACCACTGGGAACGACAAAACACCAGATGTGGACTGCATGGCCCAGCACCGGACTTGGTTCGAATGCCAATGCTGAAAACCCATACCTTCAAGCTCATACAGCGCGAAACGGCACCGTTCCCCTTGGGGACAATGAAGGCATTCTTCTGAAAACCTATCGGGATGTCTCTGGGGATACGTTGGTGCGCAATTGCCTTTATCGCATGATCGGTGATGTTCCAACGTCTCAATTGTGGACTCTTTCAGTGTCTGACGCTGTGGGACGGGTGCTGCCCAATCCGTCTTTGAGATTCGGAATTGAATCGAACCAGTTGCTTCGGGCTCCTGACGGCACTTTCGATATATGGTTATCGCGGGACGTGCAGCCCGGAAACTGGATTTCTCTGGGCGATTTGCCAGAAGACCTTTACACAGCAAATGAGCAAGTGCCCGTTGACGGCAGGAATCAAAACCAGAGCTTTCTGCTGACGTTACGTCTGTATGGCGCCAATCTTTCGTCAGAAACATCCCTTAGCGCCGTCGAGTTCCCCACGATTGAAAAGGTCAGTTGCCCGTGATCAATCGTTCCCTTTTTGTCACGCTGCTGATTGGCCTGTTTCTGGCAGCCATCATTCATATCGGAATTCTCCTGTTTGCACCCCGCCTATCCGTGAGTGATGCCTGGGAGGCGATTGCGCTTCCGCTGGAGCCATTCGTTGCAGTGCCCGTGCGTGCCATGCGTCCAGGTGAAGTCTTCAATGATCTGGACGAATCTGACGATACGCCGATCACCGAAGTTCCGATGCGTGATCTGGACCCTCAATTTTCCCACGCCATTTGTCGATTTGATCTGAATTCGGGCCCGGTACATATTCGAACAGATGGATTTGAGGGATTCTGGACACTTAACCTTTTCAGTGCCGGTGGGATCAGTTTCTTCAGCACCAACGAACAGGTGAATGCGGGACGACCACCCAACATTCTTGTAACAACGCCTTCTCAAGTCTCCAGCCTTAGGGCAAATAACAGCGCAAGCCTCAACAATCTGGCATTGGTCGAAACTGAAATTCTGAATGCGGCTGTGTTGTTCCGGGCTTATCGACAGCATCAGCAAGCGCTGCCGACTGATATGGCAGAACTTCAATCCGTGTTTTACTGCTCACCATTCCAGCAGAACCCGGCCCCCGAAACCGAAGAGGTGCAGCCTGCTGCGACAGTGCTTGACGAGCCGATACTGGAAACGGAAGCTGTAATCGAAGCTGAAACAACAGAGACCACTGAAGATCCACTGACTGAATAGAGCCAATTGCTGCCACCAAAATGTATTTCGGTCAAAAGACTATTTTTGCGGAACCGGCGTATCATACGGATCAACGGCCTGATCCTGACCATCGCGCCCCATCATATAGCGTGAACGGCGAACTGTTTCAGTTTTCACATCCGGTTGCATGTAAGCTATCCGGGCTTTGGTGAAAATCAGCTCCAGACGTTGCAGCTCACCATCTGCCAGTCCCACTCTTTCATCGGGTTCTTCAATAGCCAGACGCTCTATCGCATTTCTGTAACTTTCAATGCGGAATGCCACGGCCCTGTCCACCCAGTCTATTAGTTCCCTGTTTTCATAGATTCTGGCATTTGCAGCTGTCTGGACAGATGTCATTGGACGCACCAATGGGCTTTGCAACGCATATCGCTCATCGCCAACCGGACCAAAAGCAGCAACGGCTTCAATTCTCATTGTATCTGCCGCAACAACCTGGCTCGCCCTTGCAAAAAAAGGGGGTATCAGAGCAGCGTCGGCAGCCATGTCGGCACTCAATCGCCCATAGCGACCGGCTGTTGAGCGAAACCTGTCCGAACGCAGATAGGCATAGTAGGCATTTGTGCTGAGACGGTGGTCCAATGGCGCGGTCACCCGGTAGCGCTGGACACGCGAGGCAATAGCATGAATCCAGTCTCTGGCATGTGGTGGCGCAATCAGACGTCTGGACTGCTGGCGCAACAGTTTCTCTTCATCAGTGAGATTGAAATATGATACCGGTTCTTCTCGATATCGGGCCGCAAAGCTGCCAATCAATGGAAGTATCTTGCGATCCATCACACCGCTATCTTCGCGGCCGAAATCAGCCCCCAAGGACGGGGTTGCATGAGACATCATCATTGCAGCCAGCAAAGCTGACGCTGTGATGATGCCTATCGGTCGTAATGACTTGCGGTTCTTCGTCATAAAATTCACCGGCGGTTCAGTCTTGGTGGGTGTTCCGGTTCACAATTCTCTGCTTGCTTGTTTCTCTTACCTCGCCGCCAACCGGCCGGGCTGTGTGTGGCCAAAACCGGCCGCGCCTTTTTGATGCGCGCTACGTCCGCCCGTGGCGATTCCAGGGAGTCATCATGATATTCAACAAACACACCGCCAAATAAAACGACATTGTCCCGTGAACCGTGCGGAGCCGGATTATGGCCCTTCCCGGTTTGGGTCGGAAGATTATGCAAGTGAGATTTCATGTCCGGAAAGGCAATAATCCTTCCCATATCCATACTCCGTTTGTTTTCTGTCAAACCGGAGTGGATATACGCCCGAACTCCCCGGAGCGGTTTCAACACATTAGGCATAACGCTGCGGAGGTTAACAGTCTGCTAACGAATTACTGCGACATTTACAGTTCGTGAACCAGACCGAATTGTTGTGTGTACGGTCAATGCCAAGTATTCAATGTCATTCATCCGCAGAATCTGCTGCAAATGCATCAGGCATTGCAGATTTCCAAGCTTTGTCAGCATCGTCGGGCCGGTATCCGAACCAGGCCCTGCTTATGGCGCTGGCTCGATTGTTTGTGCAAAATACGGCCCCTACCCTTTGGGAAATTGAGCAATTCCAGGAATTGATGCTGAATCTGGCACCTGAGGCAGATGCAAAAACACGACAGGAGTTGGTTCAGCTTCTGTCGTCAAATATGCATACGCCAACCCAAGTTCTGGACGCACTTGCGATGACGCCAACTCAAGATCTGCCAAAAGCCGACGTTCCAGGCAGTATCTCCTTTGTTGATCCGGTCCCACAGCAACAACCGGTCTACTCGATTACCCAGTTGAAAGACATGTTGCCGCTTCAGATCTCCAGAAAGATGGCGCAAGTTGCCGCTTTGGCTGCCAAACGCGGCGACCGTCACATCTTACGATCGCTTCTTGCTGCACACCTGTCTGTTTCCCGGGAGTTTGCAGATCATCTTTTGACCAATCCGGACGGGCTTTTGCTGGCAACGGCCCTCAGAGCTCTGCGTATGCCCAGCACTATTGCCCACACAATTCTGCTGGCAAGTGAAGGTTTGGAGAGTCGCGACCTGATCTATGTACCCCAAATGGTCAATTCCTTTGAACGACTGAATCCTGAGGCCTGTCGCAAAAGACTGAGGGATTGGGAACGAGCGTACTGCGGGGAACAGGCTGAGATAAAGACAGACAAACAAGCGACAACGCTTCAAACCAATCATCTTCGATCCGGCTTTGAAGGGCGGAACATTGAAGATGTTCGTGAAGCAAATGAGCGCAGTTCCGATCTCCAGAGAATGGCCGGATAGACTTCATTCGCGCCCCTTTTCGACAGCCTCATTCCACAATGTGCAAGGCGTGATTTCCCGTTGCGTTCTCAACCTCGAGGACCCAGATATCGGGATCGAAGTCTTTTTCTCTGCTGAGGCGCGCTTCAATCTGTTCATCAGTTGAGACAAGAATCAATTCGAAACTTCGGCTGTCTTCACCGGAAAACACATCCGGGTTGGAACTATCCAGAACTTCGCTCTGAGGTGCCGGTCCATAGAGGTTCACAGAACCATCCGGCTCTACAATCTTGACGAAAATGGCTCCAGCATCTGTTGCTCCTCGTTTTGCAAGATAGCCAAACGCGCCGTTCAGCCTGCATTGTCTGAGATAGGAGGCAACCCAAAGGTCGCTGGAAAGACGCCGAACCATATCTAGCCCAAGAACACATTCTGTTGGTGATAATCTAGCGGGGTTTGCACCCAAGTTCACGCCCTAGTTCACACTTTAGTTCAGGGCACCAATCGTCATCAGCCGGACGATGAGATCATCGCTTATTTTACCGGTGACGGTTATGCCCTGGTTCATTTCAAACCGCTGGATAGCTGCTGATGTTTCGTCGCCAAATACACCATCAGCGGTCACCGGGCCGTACCCAAAACTGTTCATAGCCTGCTGGACCGACAATATCTGAGTTGCCGTAATGGCCGATGTGGCTGCCGGTGTTTCCGGATTTGGATTGTTTGCAGGCGCGCGTGCCGGCAAGGGCACAAGTTCTTCTCTCACGAGTTGGTCCATGCGCATACGTGCCAATAGTTTCACAGATGGCTCGCCGGTGGGTGATACGTTGATGCCACGTTCATAATCAGCAATAGCGGCTCGAGTCTCCGGCCCATCTACGCCATCCACCAGGCCGTGATAGAAACCTTTCACTGCCAGCATGCTTTGTACTTCGCTTATCAATGCCCGGTCAGCAACCAGCGGCGGATACCGCAAATCGGCTCCGGCAGAAACGGTGCGCACTTCCCGGTGCATGAGTGCCGCCAGTTGCCCACCGGGTGCACGTGTCTGGAACAGTGGTGCCGGGTGTTTGCCTGGCTGCATGTAAGTCGCATTGACGGCCACCAGAGCCGAAACGGCCGCGCAAAGCGCTATTGCGCTGTTGCGCCCCGGTTTTTCCATGAGCTTTTGAGCAATTCTTGCAGCCATCAGGCGCTTCTCCTCAGCCGGTTGGCTTCGTCTTCAGATGCCGCCTGAGCGGAGGGTTGGTCTGAGTCTGTATCACCATCACCTGCAGCGGCGCGCACGCAAGGCAGCGAGATGGTTACGACAGTTCCCTCACCCAGGACGCTTTCAATGTTCAGTGTTCCGCCGTGAAGCGCAGCCATCTTTTTTACCAAAGCCAACCCCAGACCAGCACCCGGACGCGGTGGCTGCGTGTCACTGACGCGCTCAAAACTGTTGGCAAGGCGCGGCAGGGCCTCATCTGGAATGCCAATGCCTGAATCTGCGACAATAAAATTCATATGCCCCAGTTTTTTCTCAACTGTTAGTGATATCCGAGTATTGCCGTCGCTGAACTTGAGAGCATTTTCCAGGATATTCAACAGCATCTGGCGGCAACAATCTTGGTCTGCATAAAGATTTGGCAGGCTGTCCGGGCAATTCAGATCGACCGTCATTCCCATTTCACGGAACCGCGGTTCCAGAATCGAGAAACATTCACGGCACAAATGAGCAACATTGAAGGATGACGGTGTCAGTTCAAGCTGCCCCGCTTCCAGTTGACCTGCAATAAGCATCTTATCGATGACGCTCAAGAGATGTTGACCCGCATGATGAATGTATCCGGCATATTCCTGACGTCGTTCATTTGATTGAAATGCAATCTTGTCGTCGGACAAAATTTCAGAAAATCCCAAAATCGAGTTAAGCGGAGATCGCAGTTCATGAGCCAGCGTGCTGACTGCGGTCATGAAGCGTTCCTCGGAACCACCATTGTCTCGTGCTGTCTGGAGTTCAGCCTGCATAGCGACCTCTGAAGAGGCATCCTGCAAAGAGCTGATACAGCCATCATGGCACCAATGGGCTGAAAATGTGAAGGGCTGAAATTTGCCTGGCACACCGCTTAACGCCAGATGCACTGTAATAGGCGCGACAACTCTGCTGCGGCTCGCGTCAGAAACCAAAGTTAGAAAAGCAGGGCGGTCGCTGACCCGTATGAGATTCAGCAAACCCTTGCCGAGAACTGCGTGGCCAAGATCGGACAATATGGGATGCAGCGAGCCGGAGTGCTCTATAACGTCGCCATTTTCATTGTGACGCAATGTCAATTCCGTCATTGGAAACAGCGGAGTTGCTTTGGATTCAAAATCCTGCGCTTCATCTGTGGACAAAATCTGTTGTGATTTTTTCAAGAATGGCAGCAACAAGCCCGTAAAGGCACCCAGAACGGCTGCCCCGATTGCAATGCCGACCAAGGGGGCTGCTTGAATATCCAGCATTCGTGAAGCGGCCAACAAAATAGGCAAAGACAGGCCGGCGCCGATCAAAGCACCAGTCAGCATCCGGATCTCCAGTCCGCCAGGTGCGACTGACAGGACTGGTCCAGAATGCGTCTTACCATCATTGTTTTTGTCAAAAGGCTTCAAGGGTTGCGGCCTGTAGTTCATTCATTTGAAGCACACCATTGCAGGCAAGGTTTACCGTAAGGCTAAGACAGGGAAGTCTGTAGCAAATCACGCCGAAATCACGCGTTTGAGCGTCAAATACCGAAAAACGTGGTGAATAAACTGTTAACAAATGGCATTGAACCGGGACAATTCAGCGGTTTCCGTTCTAGGCTGACTGCGCACAATGTGGTGCTGCACTCACTGGTTAAAATTTGAATCAAATTCAAATCCAGTTTGCCATGCATCTTAAATGGCCGCGCTGTATTGTAAGAATGAATTGTCTAGGACCCTTGTCCCAAAACAAAAAATGAGTTGATACAAATGTTTTTCGTGCGTTCCATTTTTTGGCTGAGTGTTGTTTTTGTTCTGCTGCCAGTGGCTCCAGAGGATCGTGATAAGATAGAGTCGATTTCACCTATCGAAGCTGTTGGTGCAGCGGCCGCTGCCGTCCGCGACATTACCGGCTTTTGTGGCCGGAATCCGGAAACTTGTGAAACAGGGGGCAAAGCGGCAGTTGCTCTTGGTTACAAGGCGAAGTATGGCGCACAGCAATTGCTGTCTTCTTCCAGCGACAAACAGGATGGCGAGAATGATGCGCTCGTTGCCAATATCTTGGGGCAGCCAAAGGCAAGTCTAGGCAGTGAAAGCGTTGGAGTATCTCCAACCGAAAACGCTGTGGCGGTAGCACAGTCTGCTGCTGCAATATTGGTTTCAGAAACCACCGCAGCGGCAGAAGAACCAGTCATCTCAGCTGATGCAATTGTCCCAGCATCGGCGACACCTGCGACCCCGACCCCACGGGCACGGCCAAATATCTGATTTTATTCGTCAGCTTCCGTCGTGGTTCAAACATTCCTGTATGCTGGGCGCTTCAAACCTGACCTGTAGCGCTCTATATATGTCTGCAACATAGTCCTGCCCGAGATCGGCTCCATGAACATTACAGACATTATTGAAAATTTCTCCTATCTGGATGACTGGGAGGATCGCTACAAATACGTCATCGAATTGGGCAAAGAACTTGAAACGATGCCTGAGGCCCTGCAAGTGGACGCCAACAAAGTGCGTGGCTGCACCAGCCAAGTCTGGTTGTCGACACGTGTGACTGAGCGCGATGGCGAACCGGTGCTTCATTTCCTGGGCAACAGCGACGCGCATATTGTGCGCGGTCTGGTATGTATCACGCTTGCCATCTTCAATGACAAAACCGCTCGGGAAATTGTTGCTCTGGATGCAGAGTCCATTTTTAATGAGGTGCAATTGCGTGATCATATCTCTGCGCAACGGTCAAATGGTCTGAATTCCATGCTGCAACGCATTAAGGCGGACGCACAGAACCTTTTGTAAGTCTGCCCCCCAGAGCGATGTTTTTCTAGGCGAAAACACATGCTCTGGTGAAGACACAAAAGCCCGGCGGCTCCATGCCACCGGCCTTTTTAAGGTTGTTGCCAGCAAAGAAAGCAGATTTACAACTTACGACTTAGCTTTTGGGCGGCGTCCACGTTTCTGTGTACCGCGTCCAAGACCCATTTGCTTTGCAAGTTCTGAACGGGCACGCGCATAATTGGGTGCGACCATCGGATAGTCCGGCGCAAGTCCCCATTTCTCCCTGTATTCTTCAGGTGAGAGATCATAATGCGTGCGCAAATGACGCTTCAGAGATTTGAACTTTTTGCCATCTTCGAGACAAATCAGAAAATCTGGCGTGATGGACCGACGCGGTGAAACCGCTGGTGTCAAAGGCTCAGGTTCTGGCTCATTGTTGGCTTCACTGATATTCGTCAACGCTTCATGTACATTCGTAATGATACTAGGCAAATCAGACCCAGCAACTGCATTGTTGCTTACGTAAGCTGCGACTATGTCGGCTGTCAGATCGATCAGTTCGCCATCAGTCGTACCAGTTGAGTTTGCGTCGTCCATGAATTGAAACTCCATATTGTTTTTATTTGATTACTGCTCTGCCGCTTATGTAGAGCAGCATTTGAGGAATAACAATCGTTAAAAACATAAAATGATGGCGTTAATTTGTCTATTGTACTAAATATGAATATTATCGCTTAAATTGAGTACAAGAATCCAATTTTGCATCAACGCCTTGTTTTTTTAAATAAAATTGGAAATTCACTACTCGAATCCGCGCAAAAATCAGAATTCAATCCTAGTTTGATTTAATTTATACTGTATATTTACAGTTGAAATTCTTTGTGCTTTTACACTTTGACCGGCTTCATACAGGACAATTTTCATTTCATGTCAGCAATCAGTGATTGTTTGATTAGTCAACTTCACGCGGATTGCGACGTTCATCATTTTGGTAATCAGCCATATCATCACAACGTGTAGATGGTTCAGGGCGATAACCGACCAGGTAGGCGCTGCGGGCCAAAAGATGCGAAGAAATCGGCGCTGTCAAAAGAAAGAAAACGATAGCCGCAATCGCGCGCGTGACGACGTCCAGTTCCTGAGAAAACACGGCCAGAGCCAGCAGCATAAGGCCAGACCCAAGTGTTCCGGCCTTACTGGCAGCATGCGTGCGCGTATAGATGTCCGGGAGTCTCAAAAGACCAATGGCCGCGACGACAGCAAATGCAGCGCCAATCAGCATGATGACACCGGTAACAATCAAAACCACATCATGCGTCATTGATCTGCTCCTGCACTACGACGAATTTCCTGCTCTATCAAGTTTCGCTCTCCTTCTGGATCCGGCCCTTCTTCAGTCGTGGAACCACGGCTAAGGACGTATCTGGCGAAAGCAACTGTCGCAAGAAAACCGATCAGACCAAGGGCAATGGCGACATCAATATAAAGGAAAAACCCGGTTTTGACTCCAATTACCGCAATGAAACCGATGCCAACAGCCACGAGCATGTCCAACGCCAGAATTCGATCTGGTAATGTTGGTCCGCGCACAATGCGCACAATAATGAGCAAAAAGGCAAGCACCATCATAGCCATGGATATGTTCACAGCAATATCGAGGAAGGTTTCCGCTGCACTCATCGAAACGCCTCCATAATCTTCATTTCAAAACCTTCAGCGATGTCACGCTTCAAGGCTTCTTCATCCGTCACATTTATTGCGTGTATGTAAAGAATCCTTCGATCCGGCGAGACATCCACAGACAATGTGCCAGGTGTGAGCGTAATCAGATTGGCCAGCAGGGTAATTTCGAAATCCTTGTCCACGCGCAACGGATACGCCACAAATGCCGGGTTAATTTGCATTCTTGGTGACAAGACCAGCTTTGCCACAGAAACGGCCGATAGAACCAATTCATATATGAACAGCAAAAACAGGCTTATGACCCGCCTGGCACGGCTCATATAGCCAACGGTGCCCACTTGTTCGCGGATCAGAGACAGAGCCAGTGCTGAGAGCGCAAAGCCGAACAGCAAATTGGGCAAGCTGAATGAACCGGTTATCGCTGCCCAGACCAGTGCCAGCAATATATTTATGAGAAACAGCGAATTCATGACCCATCTCCTGACTGGCTGCCCTCTGCCGAATTATCTTCCGGCGCTTCTGTTTCTGTTGCAAGCTCTTGACCTATCGCAGCGTCAGCAGCTTCGGTTCCCAGAACAGAGCCAATGTAGCTTTCGCTGTATAGCAACCCGCCGGCACCACCGGCTGCGACGTTCAAATATGGCCTTGGCAGGAAGCCAAGTGCGATGACAAGCGCGGTCAAGCCTATAATCGGGAACAGCATGTCTCGCCTGTCAGCTGGATCGCTCAAAGGCATAGCCTCTTGTGTGATGCTTTCGCCATCGGGTGTTCCCGATGGCCCTCCCCGCCAGAAACTCATGACCCAAATACGCCCTACTGCGATTGTGGTCAAAAATCCTGTGACCAAAATGGCCGCGGCCAACCAACCATCGCCACCAGACAGGGAGGCCTGGACCAATGTCAGTTTGGGCCAGAAACCAGAGAAAGGAGGCAGTCCCGAAATCGCAAATGCAAGGATCAGGAAAATGGCGGATAGAAACGGGTCCTTGCCATACAAGCCACCAAGACCGCGCAAATCGTGAGAGCCGGTTCTGTGGATCATCAATCCACAAGTCATGTAGAGAGCCGTCATGACAATCATGGAATGAACCGCGTACATGATGGATCCCATCAGCCCCAGATCAGACATAAGCGCCACACCGGCCAGCATGGAGCCAATGCCAGATACGACCAGATAGCCCATGGTCCGCCGAATGTCGCTCTGCGCCAGAGCGCCTAACACGCCGATCAACATGGTAGCACCGGCGATCCATGCCAGAATGTCGGCAAAAACAGCCAAAGAAGCTGGCATCAACATGACCAGCGTGCGCAACAGTGCATACACGCCCACCTTTGTCAGCAGGCCGGCAAAGACAGCCGACACGACAATGCGTGGCGTGTGATAAGACGCTGGGAGCCAACTGAACACAGGAAACGCTGCGGCTTTCATGGCGAAGGCCAGCAGGTATAGCGCTGCAATCGTGTTAATTGGTGCGCCGTCGGGAAGTTCAGCAACACGCACAGCAATATCGGCCATATTCAATGTACCGACCAACCCATAAAGATATCCTGTTGCAATCAGGAATAGTGTCGTGGCGATAAGGTTCAGGAATGCGTATTTAACTGCGCCATCCAATTGCGCTTTTTCGTTGCCCAGGATCAACAGTCCGAAAGACGCGATCAGCAGAACTTCGAACCAGACATAGAGATTGAAAATGTCTCCGGTCAGGAATGCCCCGCTGACACCTGCCATCAACAGCACCAGAAACGGGAAAAAACCGTATCGCCGATGCTCCGTGTCAATTTCAGTCAGGGCGTACAGACAGCAGAAAAATGCCACCAATGCTCCAACCAGAACCAGCAAGGCACCCAGAACATCAACAGCGAAAGAAATTCCAAACGGCGGCAGCCAGCGGCCCATTGTCATAACAATGGGGCCGTTGTTGAGCACATGCACCAGCAGGCCAACGGCGGCGACAACCAGCAAGGCCAAAATGGCAACGGCCGTTCGACCCTGAATTGCTGTGTTCTTGCGTTGAGCGAGCAAAAACGCGCCGCCAAGCAGGCAGATTATGATTGGTGCAACCACAAGCCAGTCAGCAAGGGCCGGTGCCTGGGTGACCATGGCCCCCGTAATATCAACAGGTTCTGTTGGTTTTCCTGCCATAATCCGTTCTCAGCCCTAGTAACCAGTTGGCGGAGCGGCTTCATCAGCCGGTTCCGCAATGCGCATAGTGTCGGTGTCATCCGTGTCCAGTTCCTGATAGGCGCGATAGGCCAGTGTCAGCAAAAAGGCAAAGAATGAAAATGAGATAACGATCGCTGTCAGAACCAATGCCTGAGGCAATGGATTTGCAATGGTTGGTGCAGCAACAATCACGTCATCAGGCACAATGGGCGGCACTTCTCTTGTCAGGCGCCCATTGGTGAAGATCAGAAGATTTACTGCATTCCCAAGTACAACAACACCCAGCAAAATTCGTATGATGTGAGGTGACAACATCAGATAGACAGCTGTCATGAAAAAGATGCCAATCAAGGCTGAAAGTGCGACTTCCATTAAAGTTTCTCCCGCTCTTCCAGACCAAGCGCAATGGACGCGATCGTTCCCAGCACCACCAGATAGACACCGATGTCAAAAACCAGAGGTGTCGACAGCGCAATTTCCACGCCGAAAATAGACGGGTAAATCCAAAGACCGGTAAAAAACGGAACGCCTGCAAACAGCGATATGACGCCTGCCAAAGCTCCGATGAAAAGACCTGTCCCGGCAATTGACATAGGATGAAACACCAATGCGCGGCGAACCGGTGGCACACCGCAGGCAACGCCATAAATTGCAAACGCAGATGCAGCAATCAGCCCACCGATAAAGCCGCCACCCGGTTCATTGTGGCCCCGCAACAATACAAAAATTGAAAACAGCACCATCAGGCTTGTCAGATAAGGCGCCGTGGTTCTGAAGATCACTGTTCTCATGATGTGGTCTCCTGAACCTGTGCGATTTTAACATTGGCCTTAACGCTGGCATTGCTGTTATCAGCGACCGCCAAAGCATCCAGTTTCCGTTTGGGGCGCAAGCGTATCAGCGCCAGTATGGCCAGGCCGGCAATGGCAACAACTGCAATCTCACCCAACGTATCAACCCCACGGAAGTCCACGAGGATTACGTTGACGATGTTGCGCCCGTGCGCAATTGCCACACTGTGCTCTCGGAAGAAGTCGGAAAGTTCAGAATTGAATGGCTGTTGCGTAACCGACAGAAGCAGGAGAAAGAACCCGCCCCCCACGGCAACAGCCAATGTACCGTCCACGATGGTCCTGCCAACGGAGCGATGATCCTTCTGATAGAGGCTGAGCCGTGTCATCACCAGAGCAAGAATGACAACTGACAATGTCTCGACCATAAATTGGGTGAATGACAAATCGGGGGCACCGAACAGCATGAATAGCAGCGCCACCGCAAAGCCCTGTATTCCCAAAGCCGCGATCGCTGTGAGACGGTTGTTGGCGTTCAGAACGGCAGCCAGGCCAATGACAGCAATGGCCAAAACGCCCCATTCGTAAAACAACATCTGAGGCATTTCCGGCCAGTCCGGCAATTCATCCAGCAAGATGAGCGGCAGCAACACGGCAGCCGCGGTCGCTGCAAAAGCGACTTTCATATAAAGGTTCATCTGACCTGGCTGAATCAATCGGATCACGCGATGCGACAACAATACAAGCCCGCTCATGAACTGATCGAACCCAAGATCCGGTCCCCAACCAATTGCCCGCAACACACGATCCATTGCCGCACGCAAAGAAGCGAGGCGGAAGAACAGGATCAGACCAATGGCAACCGTAATGAGAGACAGGATCAGATTTGCCTTGATGGCGGACGGGAACAGATGGAATTCCGGTTCCAGCACGGTTCCAGCCACACTGGAGGCCATTGGCCCAAGAAGGTGAACGCTGGTCCAATGCAGGAACAGGGCTGACGCCAAGCCACACAGTGACAGCACAACAGGACCTGCCAACATCAGGACTGGCCCTTCATGGGCGGCTTTGGGCGTTTCAACTTTGGCACCCAGGAATGGTTTGAAGGCAACTGCGAACCCAATAACCAGCATCAACGCATTGCCTATTACGGCTGTAATAGTCAGCGCAAGGAATGGAAGTTCAGTGCCCCAGATGCCGAGATAGAGTTCTTCCTTGGCTACAAAGCCGATGAATGGAGGAAGGCCCGCCATCGACAGCGCAGCCAAAGCTCCGGCGCCAAAAGTGATGGGCATGGCTTTGGCCAAACCGCCAAGCTTCGTCACA
The DNA here is from genome assembly GCA_024743215.1 of Alphaproteobacteria bacterium. Classification (GTDB taxonomy): domain Bacteria; phylum Pseudomonadota; class Alphaproteobacteria; order Rhizobiales. The sequence goes on along the minus strand of JANSWZ010000004.1, from coordinate 306,957 downwards.
TCCCGCGTACCCGCTTCATGATCGACCAGTCCGGCCACCATAAACAGCGCGCCTTTGAACAACGAATGCGCCAACAAGTAGATAACCGCACCCTGTATGGCGATCGTATTGCTGGTGCCGACCAGCATGACCAAAAGGCCCAACGAAGCCACTGTGGTATAGGCGAGCATCAGCTTCAAATCTGTCTGGCGCACGGCCAAAAGCGTGCCAACAATCAGCGTTAAGCCACCAAAAATGGGCAGGATGATCGACCAGATCAGCGTGTCGCCCATAATTGGCTGAACCCGCATCAACAGATAAACACCTGCTTTGACCATGGTCGCAGAATGCAGATAGGCGGACACCGGTGTCGGTGCCTCCATGGCATTGGGCAACCAGAAATGCAGCGGGAACTGAGCGGATTTGGTAAACGCGCCGCCCAGAAACAGAAGCAGGATCGGTAGATAATAGGGGCTGGTTTGCAGCAAACCGGGTTGGGTCAGAAGCGTGGACAGGTCAGATGTCCCCGCCACCAGTTGCACCAGAATGATGCCAGCCAGCAAAGACAGACCACCGCCGCCCGTAACGACAAGGGCCTGAATGGCCGCGCGGCGAGATTTTTCCTTGGTGTGGTTGAAGCCGATCAGCAGGAATGATGTGATCGATGTCAATTCCCAAAAAATGAAAACCGTGATCAGATTGTCAGAAATGATCAGGCCCTGCATGGCCCCCATGAACAGGAAAATGAACGACAGGAAGCGCCCCAATTGAGGGTGGCCCTTCATGTAGCCGCCAGAATACAGCACTATGAATGTGCCAATGCCGCTAATCAGCAACGCAAACATCAGGCTGAGACCGTCGATCAGATAGGAAAGCGGCCACCCCATTCCGGGCCACCAGTCCCAAACGCTGGCAATGCCGGCTCCTCCGGCAGTCTGATCAATATATCCAAGAAAATGAACAAAGATGCCTGCAGGCACCAACGCCAGAAGCCAGGATCCATTATGGCCAAGCATACGAACCACAAACGGCGCAAACGCCGCGGCGATGAAGGGTGCCAGAATGGCAATGAAGGTGCCATCAATTGCTGCGTTCACGAATCCCTACCCTTGATTTCTCTGCAAGACATATAAAGCGCTCTTATCCATTTGCAACAAAAGCGCGCGGGGTGCAAACCTTCTGGCAGGAATTGAGAGAAGTCGCTATTTGACTGCCCTATAAATGGGTAATCATCGAGCAAAAGACAATGAAATTCGGGGCAGTTTTCACTCGAATTACACTGATTTGTTTCTTTTCTACAACAAGATAGAAAAATTCGCTCATGATCTGATTCAATTTACCGACAATTGAACTCAAAGCCTGTCTGCCAAAAGCGTTTCCCTTCCGCTGACAGAGATGTAGGATACATTTCCCCAACCCTTGGTTGGGAGGAGCTGACGATTCGATTTTTGGCAGGGCGTTTCCAACTGACCGTTTTGAGTATCAATCCAATCGAACTTCCTCATCTCTGGCTTGTTGAATATAAATCTGATCGGCTACCACATGTTATCGATAGTATTCACTTTGTTCCTGTTGAGAAATTGCGTTATGCTTTTTTGGCAAGGTCAGTATGGAGTAAATCAATGCGGTTGAACTATTTGCTGGCCCAATGCGGCAAAGTGGCCGCAACATTGCTTCTGCTGCTCATGCTGGGTGCCTGCGCGGCATCAAGTCTGAACTTCGCAAAGCAGTTGACAAACCAGCCCGCAAAAATTCAGGCCAACTTTGTTGAAGTTATGAGCTACGCCAAGCGGTCTGAAGCAGCATATTCCACTCCCGAAATCATCAGACAACGCTTTCCGCAAACAATCAGGGTTGCGGTGCCTGAGAACACGAAAGTTCAATACTTTCTTGAGATGTCACCCGAGCAAAAGACCCAGACAATCAGCATACGAGGAACAGCCAACTTTATAGATGTACTTCTTGATGCAGAGATCTTCATTGAAGAAAGCGTAGGCTTAGGCATTCCGGTCCATACCGGATTTCAAAGACTAGCGTTGCGGGTCTATGAAGATGTGAAACCGTATCTGCACAAGGACTACAAGACCAGACTTACAGGCCATTCTCTTGGTGCCGCAGTTGCCGCTATCTTGATGTTATATCTGCAGGATGATGGCTATACCGTCGAGCGGGTCATCAACTTCGGTCAACCCAAATTTACGACTGCCCTAGGTGCCAAACGTTTCGAGGATGTACCTCTGCTGCGCGTTGTCGACAGTGATGATGTTGTTCCGCTCCTACCGCCGCGGCTGTTGCGGCATCCCCTGCACGGTCCCTATGAACATCTCGGCGAAGAAGTCATTCTGCTGGGAGGAACGTCATTCATTCAACTCAATGAACATGATTCCTCCGTCGTGTCTGTTGACAGCTTCTGGCGCAACATCAAACACGCCTCGCTGAAGGATCATAAGATGAAACGCTATCTGATGCGCATTGCCCCCAAACAAAGTGACCCGCAGCAGGTGAGCTATGTGGCCTGGCGGGAAGGCCAACGTAAGCGGTCTGCTCAGTTCCAATAGGTCTGTTTCAATTAGATGATCACGCTGTAGAACCCGGGCAGAACCCGGCGCCTTTATAGATACACTTGCCGCAATCGGCTGCAGGTCCTATTTGACCAATCATCAAACCGATAAAAGAGCAGCTTTCGATGACAAAACAAAACCGCACGCCGACCATCATTAAGACCGATGAAGAATGGCGTGAGCAACTAACGCCAGAGCAATATCACGTCACGCGGCGCCATGGCACAGAGCGCGCATTTACTGGACCGAATTGGGATCAGAAAGCCGATGGCCTTTATAAATGCGTCTGTTGCGACACACCCTTGTTCCGCTCGGAAACCAAATATGATTCAGGTACCGGCTGGCCCAGCTTTTACGCACCGGTTGATGAAGGGTCAGTCAACGAATTCAAGGATCGCAAGCTTTTTCACACGCGTATAGAAACGAGATGCGCCACCTGCGACTCTCATCTGGGTCACGTGTTTCCCGATGGACCTCAGCCGACAGGTTTGCGTTATTGCATGAACGGTCAGGCTCTGAGTTTCAAAGCTGACGAAAACGATTGAACCAAACTGGCCCATCCTGTTTGAACCCACCTTATTCCATTCCCCAGACCTGCGGGTAGCCTGTCCGAAAGAGAGCGCCATGTCGTCAACACCACCTTTTGCCGAAAAACGTCCCACGTCCTACACACATCACGGCATCTCGGTTGAGGATGCCTATGCATGGCTCCGAGCGGATAATTGGCAAGACGTTATGCGTGATCCTTCCGGTCTTGCGCCGGATATCAGAGCCCATCTGGAAGCAGAAAACGCCTATACCAGCGCTTCCATGGCAGACACAGAATCCTTGCAGGAAAAATTGTTTGAGGAGATGCGTGGACGTGTCAAGGAAGATGACAGTTCGGTCCCCTCGCCCGATGGTGCTTATGCCTATCTGACCAAGGAATTGACCGGTGCCCAACATCCGCTGCTGGTGCGCACCCCGCGTGATGGCGGCGCAGAAAGCGTGCTGATTGATGCAAACGTGGAAGCGGAAGGCCTTGCCTATTTCAAACTTGGTGGTGCCAGCCACTCACCGGACCACAGCAAGCTGGCCTGGACTGCTGACCGAAAAGGATCAGAAAAGTACCGTTTGAACATCCGTGATCTTTCCAATGGAAATGAACTGGCGGACCAGATCGAGGAAACCACCGGAGCCGCCATTTGGGATGCGGACAGCAGCGGCGTTTTCTACACCGTCCTTGATGATAATCACCGCCCCTGCAAAGTCTTCTATCACAAGCTTGGGACCGATCAGTCAGAGGATCACCTTGTTTATGAAGAGCCGGATGCAGGGTTCTTTCTGGGCGTCGGCAAAACCCTCTCCGGCGGATATATTCTGCTCGACAGTCATGATCATGAAACCTCTGAAGTCCGTGTTGTTCCTGCAAATGCCCCAAAGGCTGCTCCGCAGTTGATTGCTCTACGGCAGACCGGCGTTGAGTATTCCGTTGAGCATCATGAAGACCAGTTTTACATTTTGACCAATCGCGATGGCGCCGAAGACTTCAAGATCGTGACAACACCAATTTCCAGCCCTGCGCCGGAAAACTGGAGCGATCTGGTGCCGCACACGGCAGGAACGCTGATCCTGTCGCTGACACTTTACACGCACCACATGGTGCGGCTGGAGCGGTTTGACGGCCTGCCGCGGATCATTGTACGCGACCTTGCATCGGGTGATGAACACTCCGTTGCGTTTGATGAAGAAGCCTATGCACTAGGCGTATCTGACGGGCTTGAGTTCGACACCAATACTGTTCGCTTTTCATATAGCTCAATGACCACGCCTGCTCAGGTGTTCGACTATCAGATGGTCGATCAACTACGGACGCTGCGCAAAACACAGGAAGTGCCGTCCGGCCATACCATCGAAGACTACCGCACACGGCGTATCTTTGCCTTGGCAGAAGATGGGGAACGCGTGCCGATTTCCATCCTTTACCACAAGGATACAAAGCTGGATGGCACTGCCCCGTGTCTGCTCTATGGCTATGGATCTTATGGCATCAGCATGCCTGCGGGCTTTTCAGTGACGCGCCTGTCACTGGTAGATCGCGGGTTTGTCTATGCGATTGCCCATATCCGTGGCGGTAAAGACAAGGGTGACCGCTGGTACCGTGATGGACGACGCGAGAAAAAAACCAATACGTTCAAAGACTTCATTGCTGCCGGGCGTTTTCTCGCGCTGGAAAACTTTACCTCTGAAGGTCTCATCATTGCACATGGCGGTTCGGCTGGCGGTATGCTGATGGGTGCCGTCGCGAATATGGCACCGGATCTGTTTGCAGGCATCATTGCCGAAGTGCCGTTCGTTGATGTGCTCAACACCATGCTGGATGACACGTTGCCCTTAACGCCGCCAGAATGGCCGGAATGGGGCAATCCTTTGACAAGCAAAGATGATTTCAAAACCATTCAAAGCTATAGCCCTTATGACAATGTAGCGGCAAAAGAGTACCCGGCCATCGTTGCGCTGGGCGGCCTGACTGATCCGCGGGTGACCTACTGGGAACCGGCCAAATGGGTGGCTCGTCTTCGCGAATTGAAGATCGACAACAATCTGCTGATGCTGAAAACCAACATGGATGCCGGCCATGGCGGTGCATCAGGTCGGTTTGATCGGCTGAAAGAGACAGCTTTTACGACCGCATTTGCATTGAAAATTGCCGGTCGGATGTCGGCTTAGGCTGGCTGTCCAACGCTTTTTTGTCGGTGGGCTCCCGGACTGGTTCCGAGAGCCCATTGATGCCTCCGTCGGGCTGTAACGGCTTTAACCCGGTTTTCTCACAGCCTTGCCTTTGGTGTGGTTTGACGCAGCAATATTGCGCCAGCATCCGAGGTGATTATGCCATCATCAACAGCTGATCTTTAGATGACAGATCACTGCATCAACTTCATGCGCAGATGCACGATCAAAACGGCGAGCAACCATTTTAAAACCTCAAGGCTAATGTTATAATTCTCTCGATATTGAACGTCGTGGGCATCGTGACGCGTCCACGGTCATTCCATTTCCGCGATGCTGAAAGTGGAGCACAGATGCCATGATCGTGTCCTCATTGGGTTACGTCCTTTTGGGAGTTTTCCTGCTGGTTCTGTATGTCTGGCCTGCATATGCTCGGCTTTGGCGGCCCTTTGCAGTGTCGATGAGCGTTGCGATTGTCACGCTCGTGTTGTTTTGGGTGTCGGCCTTTGTCGGGCCCATTGCGATGGAATACCCTCGCGGATTAGCGGCAGCAATCGACCTTGCGTTACGTGCTGCGGCCACGGCCTATCTGATGATGGCGTGTGCCTTACAGGGTGTTCGGCATTGGGCAGTCAGGAATGAAGTGACCGCTTACCGCCACTGGATTTTCGTTGTGCTTGGCGCAATCGTGGCCCCTGTCCTCATCATACCTTTCGTATAGCGATGCAGGCGAACTCGCAGCTGTCCGCTGCGAAAGTCCAGCTTCATTGACCAGCGCAAGACGAATACCGTTGGATAGAGGTGCTGTCATCAATACGGGCCTCCTTGCCCCGCATAGGTGTTGAAAAGAAGATCAACTGATTTGAAATCCCTGTATCAATTCGGTCAAAGCGAAGATTGCTCTAGGTTAGGGGCAGGCTTGGCCATGGTCCTCACCGGTATGCGCCACTTCCGGCCTGCGCGTAAAAACTGCCGCGTCACCTTCACGCGGTAGCAACCATTTCTGGCAGGTGAATTTTCGAAACGCCGCCATCTCTGTTACGCTAACTGTGGTCCTACAGTCTTTTGTCCGGAGTTTTTTGATGAAGCATGTTCTCGCCGCCAGCCTCGCCTTATGCCTCACCGCATTTGCGCCCACACTTGCCCACGCAGATATCACGCGCGGTTGCGCGATTACGATATATTCGAGCAATCCGGCTTTTTCGCCGGAGCACAGAACACTGGCAACGATCAAGACTCAGGGGTCATGCCAAAACAGAGCCAAAGCCAACCAGTGTCGAACCCGCGCCTATAACGCAGGCAAAAGCTGCGCCAATGATTTATGGGCAGCGCGCTGGACCCACACTGTGCCGCAGTCCTGCAACAATTTGTCAGGCGCACGCACTGGAGCGCGTCTGCAATGGAATGGCATTTTCGCGAAACTTCCCAATGGCAATAACAGTTTAAAGGATCGTATCGAACACGAAGCCTGCTGCCGCGCCAACGGCCTGAAAACCACCGGCACCGTTCTTGTCACGTGGGTTGCACGGGGAGACAGGGGCTGCGGACCATTCCGGAGCAAGCCCAAGTCCTTCTTCGGTGGTGCCGCTCTTGCAGCCGATTATGGAGTCAACTGCACGACCTTGGTCAAGGCTGGCCTGTGTGGCACGCCAACGCGCACCAACAACTGATCTTTCGGCTCAGAGCGGCAGATAGCCAAGCAGTGTGCCCGCCAGCAACACTGCAAAGAGCCGATATTCCTGTTGTGGTCAGATATTCGGACTAATCCTTAAACGGTGCCATGCCTGTTCGTGCCAACTCATCGGCCCGTTCGTTCATGTCGTGACCCGCATGGCCCTTGACCCAGTGCCAGCTAACATCGTGACGCTTCAGGGCTTCATCCAGAGCCTGCCAGAGCTCGACGTTTTTCACGGGCTTTCTGGCGGATGTTTTCCAACCGTTTTTCTTCCAGCCGTGAATCCAACTTGTTATGCCGCCTTTGACATATTGGCTGTCGGTCCACAGCTCTGCCTGGGATGGTTTTTTCAAGGCATTCAGCGCTTCAATCGCAGCCGTTAACTCCATGCGGTTGTTAGTCGTGTCAGGCTCTCCGCCATACAGTTCTTTGCTTGTATCGCCATAGGTGAGGATTGCCCCCCAGCCACCTGGCCCCGGATTACCTGAACAGGCTCCGTCCGTATAGATGACAACTTTCTTCTCGATCATGGGTCAACTCCGTAGGCAGAAACACTGTCTACATCCATGTGGAAGCGCAGTTTCTTAAGATATTCCAAGGGGTTTTTCGGCACCACAAGGGCGCCCGGCGGTACGCGCAGCCAATCGTGAAGGCGTGTCAGCAAGAATCGCATGGATGCGCCACGCGCCAGAATTGGCAGCGCTTGCAACTCTTCCTGTGTCAGGGCACGAACCGAGCGATAGCCCTCAATCAATGCGCGTGCTTTTGTCACATTAAACGCGTTATCACGCTCAAAACACCAGGCGTTGAGGCAGATCGCCAGATCGTAAGCCAGCATCTCGTTGCAGGCAAAATAGAAATCGATCATCCCCGAGAATTTGTCATTCAGGAAAAACACATTGTCGGGGAACATATCGGCATGAATCACGCCGCTCGGCAGGTCATGAGGCCAATTCAAATCGAGATATTCCAATTCGGCATCAATGGTCTGGGCAAGCCCGCGCAGCACTTCATTGGCGCGGTCGCGGGATTGTTCAAACAAGGGTCGCCAGCTTGCCTGATTCAGGTTGTTCGCCCGGGCAATTTCAAAGTCCTGACCGTCCTTGTGAAGCTCGGCAAGCGCCTGCCCCACCATAGTGCAATGATCAACAGTTGGGCGTTTGACCCACATGCCATCAAGGAACGAGATGATTGCGGCCGGACGCCCCTCAAGCGTATTGAGCGTGTCGCCGGATTTGTCATGGATTGGCACAGGACAATCGAGCCCCTTGGCGGCAAGATGGTCCATCAACCCCAAGAAAAATGGCAGATCCTCAACATCCACACGCTTTTCATACAGGGTGAGAATGAACTGTCCCTGATCAGTGCCCAAAAGAAAGTTGGAGTTTTCCACCCCTTCAGCAATGCCTTTGCACGAAGTCAGCGCGCCGATATCGTAAAGCATCAGGAATTGCTGCAGCGCCTCATCGCTGACATCAGTATAAACTGCCATAATACTAACCCGCAGCGTCCAGTTGGTTGACCTTCTCGCGCAAAGCCCTTGGCAGAGTGAAGACGACATCTTCATCCACTGTGCGCTCCAATTGCACTGTAACGTCAAAGCGAGCGCGGAAGGCATCAATCACTTCATCAACCAGCACTTCGGGAGCGGATGCACCGGCTGTCAAACCCACTGTGCGCACACCGTCAATTTGCTGCCAGTCAATGTCACTTGCCCGCTGCACCAGGTGGGCAGACCGGGCGCCGCTGCGTTCTGCAACTTCGCGCAAGCGCTGGGAATTGGACGAGTTCGGAGCACCCACCACAAAAACCGCGTCGCTTTTTGGCGCAATGGCCTTCACCGCTTCCTGGCGGTTTGTGGTGGCGTAGCAAATGTCTTCCTTGTGTGGTCCGACCACACTTGGGAAGCGCCGCTGCAAAATTTTTACGATCTCACGGGTGTCATCAACCGACAGGGTTGTCTGCGTGATCCATGCCAGATTAACCGGTTCTTTAGGCTGAATGGTTTCAGCGTCGGCTACGGTCTCAATCAGCGTTACCGCCCCTTCGGGCAATTGCCCCATTGTACCAATGACTTCCGGATGCCCCTTATGGCCAATAAGTAGAATTTCACGGGCACGTTTGCGGTGAATCTGAGCTTCCTTGTGGACTTTGGAAACCAGTGGGCAGGTCGCATCAATATACAGCATGTTCCGTGCAGCGGCGCTTTCCGGAACAGATTTCGGCACACCATGGGCTGAAAAAATCACCGGTTGATCCGTCTCTGGAATCTCATCCAGCTCATCGACAAAAACAGCGCCCTGACGGCGCAAACCATCAACAACATATTTGTTGTGAACGATTTCGTGACGAACATAAACAGGTGGCCCATAGGCTTTCAGTGCCAATTCAACAATCTTGATGGCACGGTCAACACCAGCACAAAAACCGCGCGGCGCTGCAAGATAAAGCATCAATGGCGGTTTTTCCGCTGCGGACATGTTAACGAAACTCCTGAGCAAAGCCTGTTGGCCTTTGAATTTGGAAGCTGTGTATCACTGCCCAAATGGGATGGCAAAGCTGGTTTTGCACCCAGGGCCATGAAAATGCGGTTCGATGCAAAAATCTCGCGTTGAACGCGGCCAAACCATTGCCGAGTCCAGAACACCTGCCTATGTTGCAGTCAATACGCCAGATTTGAATTTTGGATTGATCCACAAAGCTGGCGGAATTGCCGCATTAACAACCGGAGACACCCGATGGCTTTTGAACTTCCCGACCTTCCCTATGCCTATGACGCATTGGCACCTTACATGTCTGCCGAAACACTCGAATTCCACCATGACAAGCATCACAATGCTTATGTGACTGCCGGCAATGGCATGATCGAAGGCACCGACTACGCCAATATGTCTCTGGAAGATGTGGTCAAAAAGAGCCACTCTGACAATCCGGGCCTGTTTAATCAGGCTGGCCAACATTTCAATCACATCCATTTCTGGAAATGGATGAAACCAAATGGCGGCGGTTCAATTCCTGGTAATCTGGAAGCTAAGATCATAGAAGATCTGGGCTCCGTTGCCGACTTCCGTGATGCCTTCATGACTGCTGGTAAAACGCAGTTCGGTTCAGGCTGGTGCTGGCTGGCGCTGAAAAATGGCAAGCTGGAAATCATGAAAACGCCAAACGGTGAAAACCCGCTTGTTCACGGCGCAACACCTTTGCTGGGCTGCGATGTTTGGGAACATTCCTACTACATTGATTACCGCAATCTGCGCCCCAAATATCTGGAAGCATTTGTCGATAATCTGGTGAATTGGGAATATGTGACAGAGCTCTACGAAAACGCGAGCTAACATTTCCATACAAAACATCTAAGAGAGGCCCGGCTTTTGTCGGGCCTTTTTCGTTCACGCATCCGTGAACGACGATGCTTGTTGTACCGGTGACAGTATTGCGCTGTTATGTTTTACTTACCGGGATATTGCTCAACCTCAACAGGAGTCGTGTATGAAGAATCTATTGAAACTGGCCATCGTCATGGGTCTGGCCGGTACCAGTACACTTGCTTATGCAGCCGGTGACCCGATTGCAGAACGCAAGGCCATGATGAAATCGGTCGGCGCAGCAACAGGTGCATCTGCCGCAATGGTCAAGGGCCAGGCTGAATTTGATCCGCGTGTGGCCATGTTGGCTTTGCGCACCATGAACGCTGTTGCGCTCGGCTATGGTTCAAAATTCCCGGAAGGTTCTACTGGTGACACCAAAGCCAAGGACACGATCTGGAGCGATCCTGATGGTTTCGCTGCAGCGATCGCGAAATTTGAGGCAGATACATCTGCTGCGCTCGCAGCTCCCGCGGCTGATCTGGATGCTTTCAAAGCCCAGTTCGGCATGGTTGCGGCGAATTGTGCTGCCTGCCATCAAACCTATCGTAATTGATATTTGGCGTCTCAATTCAGGGGTCTGAATTCAATCTCCCAATTGAGCCCAGATCCTAACTTTCTGAAAGTCGAATTATGCTGCGGCAATTGATAAAAATTGGAGTCGTTCTGGGCGTTTTGGGTCTGGGCGTCTTCTGGTATTTGACGATGCCGCAGCAGCTTGCTGCCGATGATCTTCCTGCACACACTGCAGACGCTGAACGCGGTGAATATATTTTTGCCGCAGGTGGCTGTTCTTCTTGCCACGCTGCACCGGGCGCCAAAGGGGATGACAAGCTGATTTTGGCAGGCGGTCTGCGATTTGAAACAGAATTCGGGACGTTTATCGCGCCCAATATTTCTCCAGATCCCAATGCCGGAATTGGCTCCTGGAGCCCGCTTGCTTTTGTAAACGCAGTCACCAGAGGCGTCAGCCCCGATGGGGCGCATTACTACCCGGCATTCCCATATACCTCCTATAGCAAGGCCAAGCTAACCGATGTGCTTGACCTGAAAGCCTATATGGACACGCTGCCTCCGGTTTCCGAGGCTGCACCTGCAAATGAAGTGGGCTTTCCCTTTAATGTGCGCCGTGGTTTGGGCCTGTGGAAAGTTCTCTTTGCCGATTTCAGCGCCTTTGAGAATGATCCCTCGCAAAGCGAGCAAGTGAATCGTGGTGCCTATCTGGTCAATGCACTAGGCCATTGCGGCGAATGCCACACACCACGCAATCCACTTGGTGCCATTGACAGAAACCTGGCATTTGCGGGTGCCCCCAACCCGGATGGTAAAGGGTTTATTCCAAATATCACACCGCATTCGGATGGTCTTGGCGGTTGGTCTGCGGGAGATATTGCTTACGCACTTGAAAGTGGCTTTACGCCTGACTTTGACAGTCTGGGTGGTTCAATGGCAGCGGTGGTTGAAAATACAGCAAAGCTGACCACAGAGGACAGGGATGCCATTGCAGCATATTTGAAGTCTGTGCCGGAACATCCCAAAACCCAAACCCAGTAACGTAGCTTTGGCTTCAGCGTATGCACGCAATACAGGCATTCTGTGCGCGCACACTAATAATGCATCTTACGAAAATGTACGAATAGTGCTATTGTCCCTCTGGGTGCCGGATTTATTTTCGGGAGAATTCTGGATGACACGCAAAAACTATTTGTTTTCAACCTTTAGCAGCTTGTTGGTAGCAGTTTTCATGATTGCTGCATATTCAACAGCTGCAGACGCACATCGTTCAAAACACCGTCACAATCATAATGGTGGGATCACTTTCGGCTTTGGAAGTGGTGGCATTTTTGGTGGCGTGATTGTGGGCGGTGGCAAATATGGCCGCCGGTCACATTGCCACGGCCGCAGCTACTGTCATCGCCATTCCAATCGTGGCTATCACAATCACAACCGACGCGGCATAGAGGTCTATCCTCGGCATACCGCGCCACGGTATAAACGTGGCAGAAGGGGGTCGGCGCATGTGAGATGGTGCCTTAACCGTTACCGTTCTTACGATATCTATACCGATACGTTCCAGCCTTATAAGGGGCGACGCAAACGGTGTAACTCACCATTTGATTGATCAATTGAAAAGCCGGGCAGTGTCCCGGCTTTTTTATTCAAAAAAATCAGCTCATCCATCGCTGCGGATTCAGCTATGGGCAAACTGCCAATAGAGTTCGCGTGCCAAGGCTGAAATGGGGCCGGGCTCAAAAATGCGGTCTTCAAATTGAGTGACAGGCATCACCTTGGAATAGTTGCCGGTTGAGAACACTTCATCTGCAGTGCGAAAATCATCATATGTCAATGACGCTTCAAAGACTTCAACTCCCGCTCCACGCAACAATGCAATGATCCGTTGCCGGGTGATCCCGTCCAAAAACGTGCCGTTGGGAACAGGCGTCGCGACTTTTCCATCCTTCACCAGAAGTGCGTTAGCCGTTGCAAATTCAGCCACATTGCCAAGCCCATCGCAACACAGCGCGTTGTCAAAACCTGACGCCTGCGCCTCCCGCAGCATTCGGCCATTATTGGGATAAAGACACCCGGCTTTCGCATTCACCGGCATCGTGTTGATCGTGGGGCGCTGAAAAGTAGTCGTGGTAGCTGTAAAGCCACGCTGTTCTGGCATTGGGAGCACATAAAGGCAAAGCGCAAAACGTGTGCTCTGAGGGTTAGGTGGCACCGACATAAAGCCTCCCTCCTCTGCCCAATACATGGGACGGATATAGAGTTCAGCGCCCGGCTCGAAACGTTTAAGCCCCTCATGCGCCAGATCAACAATCGCCTCTGTTGCGATAGTAGGTTCCAGGCCCAAGGCAACAGCGGATCGGTTCACTCGCGCGCAGTGCAATTCCAGATCCGGCATCACACCTTCAAAAGCGCGCGCGCCATCAAATACGCTGGACCCCAGCCACATTGCATGGCTCCGAGGTCCCAAGATCGGCGTATTGCCTTCCAGCCATTTTCCATCAAGCCAGGTCCATGTCTGCGACCAGTCAGTCATAGATTCTTTTAGACATATTGGGCCTTCCATTATTCACTATCAGTTACTCTGAGCGATGGTCTGCTGTAGAACCTGTGCCCGAGCCAGACTCTCAACCACGCGTTCCGCATATGCAGGGGCTGTTTCTGAAAGTACCGAAACCGCAGCCTCATAGGCCGCTATGGCAGCAATAAGAGCTTCGGGATCCTTACGACGATCTCCCATAGTGTGCAGTACATTGCCGATATTATTCTGAGTTACGGCCCAACGGGTCGGGTCAGTTTCCCGATCAAAACTTTCCAAAGCCAGGCTGAAGGCCATGAGTGCTGCGTCCAGATTTTCGGTACTCTCTTCCTGCTCGGCAATCAGCGCCAAGGCATTCCCGAGACTGTGCTGCGCTGTTGCCCACTCAATGACAGAGTTCTCCTTGTCCAATTGATCAATAGCGGCGCGGTAGGCGACAACCGCCTCGTTCACCAATTCGGTATTTTGCGCACGCGCACCAAGGCTCATGAGCGTTGAGCCCAGGTTTATCTGGGTTATGGCATGATCGTTGGGCAGATTTTCAGCCGTACGCACTTCAAGCGCTGCACGATACGCGGTAATCGAGTCTTCCAATATGGCTGGATCGCTGGCTCTTTGCCCCAGAGCCTGCAGAGCTGCTCCCAGATTATGCTGTGATGTTCCCCATTGAACCGGATAGCTTTCGCGGTCCTGTACGGTCAGCGCAAGACGATAAGCGGAAACCGCATCAGCCAGCATCTGGTTGTTGGCATCGCGAGTGCCAAGCGCGTTCAGGGCCTCTGCCAGATGTCCCTGCAATTGTGCCCACAACAAAGGCGCGCGGCTGCGTGGTGTTTCGACAATCGCATCCTGCAATGCTGTTATTGCCTGGCCAATTTCCTGATTGCGGTTGTCCTTCTTGCCAAGTGCCGTCAGAGCGACACCGAGATCATTCTGGTTACGCGCCCAATCGGCTGGAAAACGATACCGTTCGAACATTTCTGCAGCGCTGCGATAATGATCAATTGCGCTTTCCAATCGACTGGATTCTTCACTCTGCAAACCAAGAACATATTCTGCATCGCCCAATGCGTGATAAAGGCTTCCAAGTTGCTGAAGCGATAGTTCTGGCTTGGGGTTAACCGATATCGGTAAAAGGGCCTCAAGAGCGGCCGCCATCCCGTCCGACATACTATCAGCATCCAAACGGTCAACAACGGTCGACGTTGACCAGATTTTCGCAGCGAATACAGCTTCCTGATCTGCGCCAAAATCTGGTTTCAAGGCCAATTGATCTGTCGCGAAATGCGCCCGCCCGCCATCGAGGGGATAGTTCACCCGCAATTCCAGACGTTGATCCTCCGGCAAGAATTCTCCCCAGATCAACACATCTGCACCAGTTCTGCGGGCGATCTCGATGCTGTTATCGCTGGCTGTCGACGCAAGTTTCAATATGCTGCCTGAATCTTCAACCAACGCACAATCAACAGTCTGCACCTGCATCAAGGGGCCTTTTGAACCTTCGAACGCCTCTAAAGCAGATTGGACAAGACCGCTTTGTATGTTTTCCGGATCGTTTAACAGTGGCAGTAAAATGACGTTGAGCTTCTGATCATCCACGACTTGAAGGGTGGGTACAGATCGATCAACGCAAGCCGCAAAACTCTCGACCTCCGGCTTGGGACCAAAATACTGGTAACCAAGTACTGCAGCTGCACCAATTGCAGCTGCAACACAAAGCCCCAAAACTCGCCTGCCTGGTTTTGGTTTGGCAATGATTGGCGTTGCAGCCATGCTATCTTGAGCTTCTGCAGCAAAGGTTTTCGTGGAATTCACCGTCGAAGGCTGCTCATCAACACTGTTGTTCTTCGCTGTCGTTGGTATGGGATCATTTGCCGGGGAACGTGTGCCAGGTATCCCAACTTCAGGTGCATCACCCTCCGGCACTCTGGTTTCGGGCGACCTGACCGGAGGTGCTCCAGCATCCGCTCTGGCTGGTCTTGGCAGAATGGCACCTGGAGACACTGCATCCTCTGGAATATCAGACGCCGGATTTTCCCACTTTTCTTTGTCGCTCACCCCAAACTCCTACTTCCAACCTTCGCCCAGCTGAATTTATTAGGCTTTGCTGCCGCACGGCGTCAATACTGCCGAACTTCAACAAGCCATTACCCAATTGTGTTATTGAAATCCGGACCAGGGTGCGGACACTAAACTATTGAATGACGACACCGCCTGGTCTTCTGACTTTCATTCTGGCGCAGTTTCGTTAAACTATGAGCCTACACTGAATTAATCTTTCTCACCATATGAGTTAACATGCCCCACGCTGTCTATGTGTTCGACGCCTATGGAACACTGTTTGATGTTCATGCAGCCGTCAGAAAACACGCTGACACAATCGGACCCGATGGTGCGCGCCTGTCTGAAATCTGGCGCGCCAAGCAATTGGAATATTCCTGGGTGCGTGCCCTAATGGGCCGCTATCAGGATTTCTGGGAACTGACCGAACAAGCACTTGATCATGCATTTGCATGTGTTCCAAGTGCAGATCCCAAATACCGCGAAGCGCTGCTGGATGCCTATCGCGAACTGGACTGTTACCCCGAAGTTCCTTCTGTATTACGCGCGCTTAAAGAACGCGGCGCAAAAACTGCGATCTTGTCCAATGGCTCCCCAGACATGCTGGACAGCGCCGTGAAGTCGGCAAAAATTGACACTTTGCTGGACTCCGTTCTGTCTGTCGATGAGTTGCAGACCTACAAAACTGCTGACCCCGTCTACGAAATGGCGACAACCAAGTTTCGGGTCTTTCCGGATGCTATTTCGTTCCAGTCATCAAACCGCTGGGATGTGGCAGGAGCAACCGCATTCGGGTTCCGTACGGTTTGGATAAACCGGACCGGACAGCAGGATGAGTATCAGGATTTAAGTCCTGCAGCAGTGTTAGCGACCCTTGATGGTCTTCCGGCACTCGGCTGACGCAAGCGCTTGATTTGTGTGGGTTATGGCGATGTCATGGTCCTGTCATAAATGCGCTGCAAGGATGAATTCCACCGAAAAAAACAATTCCCAATTGAACTTTTCAGATTCAATCCTGTAAGATCATTCCATCCGCAATCTATATCTCTCCTTTCCCTGTCGCTCCCCTTGGAAGGCCTTCATGTCACAGAAACAGAGTTTTGACGGTACGTTCGTGCTGCTGGGGTTTGGCTCCATCGGTAATGCGGGCCTCGACATCATCTTCAATCATATAGACTTGGACCCGGACCGTTTTTTCGTGGTTTCAGAGAGTTTCGACCGCGCTGATATGCATCAGGACCACGGCGTTTCTTTTGTCGAAAGCTGCATAAATTCCAAGAATTTGGATGAAGTGCTGGATCAGTTTTTCGACGATGGCTCCGGTATTCTGGTCAATGCTTCAGTGAATATCTGCAGCAAGGCGCTGATTGAGTACTGCCAGCGACGCTCCATTCTTTATGTTGATACCAGTTTTGAAATCTGGGCGGATCTCGTCGGCTCAGAAGACATGATCAATAATGGCGGGCGCTTCAGTGACATCCAGCAAGCCAAGAAGCGCTTTGCCGGTGGCGCGAGCGCCATTACCTGCCATGGTGCCAATCCGGGCATCGTCAGCCATTTTGCCAAGCGCCTTATCTGCCTTTTAGGGCAAGAGGAACTGGGGTCGGATTTCTCGCAACCTCGCTCACAAACCGATTGGGCAGAGCTTGCTCATAAGCTTGGCATTACATCGGTGATCATTACGGAGATGGATGACCAGCGACCAGACACGCCGTCCACTGAAAAGATGGCGCTCAATACCTGGTCCATATATGGGCTGCTGGAAGAGGCATCTGAGAAGATATGCGTTCCCTTCGGCACCCATGAACCCATAGACGAAGCCATTGCACCTTTTGTCCTTGATGCCAGCGGTGTGCGGTATCTGGAAGTTGATACGCGCTCAGCGCTTTATCATTCCCTTGGGTACTCTCCCACGTTTGGCGTGTTTTCCGGGATGGTGATTCCGCATGTGGAAGCCTTCACGATCGCCAATTTTCTCTCACTGCGTGAAGGCGATGAACTGCTTTATCAACCTACATCCTATTTCTGCTATCAGCCCTGCCCTGCGGCCCTTGATACGGTCACCAATGCCTCCCGAAATGACTGGCACCCGGATGGGCCGGTTCGGGTGATGCTGGAAGAAATTGATCGTGGCATCGACTCTCTCGGCGTCATGGTTTTCCGCAATACAACCGATGAAGTGGTTTGGTATGGTTCGGAAGTTTCCACAGAGGTTTCCAGGGCCTACAAGACGACAAATGCAACCAGTTTACAGGTTATAGCCGGGCTTATTTCATCCATACTCTATGTGATGGCTCATCCACGAGAAGGCTTGCTGGAGCCTGAGGATCTGGACACTGATTTCATACTCGGCATTGCAGAACCATATCTCGGCAATGTCTATACACACCGGGTAGAAGCACCGTTTGCGGATGGAAAAAGCCTGTTTGGCCGACATCCACTCACGACGCCGCGTGAAGTCCAAGCCGATCCCCGTACCATTGGCGTGCCGCTCTAGTCACCAATTCACGGAGATTTGTCTTCTTGGGACGTTGGCATCTCTTGCCAAATTCCAACATCGCGGCATATTCTTGGCTATGGCTAAGCTACGTTCGCTTCTGATTGTATTTGTCCTGGTCCTTTTGCCGGTGAAAAGCTTTGCTGACCAAACAGACCCGCGCCTTCCAGATTTGTTTGATGAGTTGAAGTCGGCTGCAGATGCTGGCGAAGCGGCTGTTGTTGAACAACAGATCTGGGAAATTTGGCACACCGCTCCAAACGAAAAATTGCAACTATTGATGCGTGAAGGCATGGACGCCATGAATCATTCAGACCTTGCTCAGGCACGCAGCATATTTGATGAGATGATTGAACTTGCCCCCGATTATGCGGAAGGGTGGAACAAGCGCGCAACCGTGAATTACCTGATGCAGGACCTTCCAGCTTCGCTTGCTGACATTGCAGAAACACTGAGACGGGAACCGCGCCATTTCGGAGCAATTGCCGGACGCGGACTGGTGCACATTCAAAGCGACCAGTTGGCAGAAGCAGCCGAGGCTTTCGAAGACGTACTGGTCATCAGC
Organism: Alphaproteobacteria bacterium; assembly: GCA_024743215.1. Classification (GTDB taxonomy): domain Bacteria; phylum Pseudomonadota; class Alphaproteobacteria; order Rhizobiales. Next base: position 288,496 of record JANSWZ010000004.1, on the reverse strand, counting down.
CCTCAAAACCCCGGGTCACAGGCAAACCTTGACGCTATCCGAGAAGCCCTTGGACAACGGGATATCTGAAACCCGCTTCAAACCAATGGCGATTTAAAGCCGGTACAGTCGCTTTGCACCAAGCGGAACAACAATGTAAGGCTCGTATTGAGCTGCTTGGGCCTATAGGATTGACCTCATTGCCATCCCTCCCAAAAGGCAACTTAGTAAAGTAAATCAAACTATTGCACGTCAATAACCGGGAAGGCAGACCCTTCCCGGTTTTCGTCAGCCTAGCGGGTTCCAGCCAGACCGAGCTCTTCAAGGTTTGTCTTCCAGCGCTCAGCTTCCTGCGCAACAAATCCTGCAAAATCTGCTGGCGTGCTTGTTTGCACGACGGCGCCCGCGCTGGCAAAACGCTCGGCAACGGCAGGGTCAGCAAGTGCCTTGTTGGCTGCAGCATTCACGACATCCACAATTTCAGGCGGCGTTCCCTTGGCCATGAACAGGCCATACCAGGCTTCTGCAGAATAATCCGGCATGACGGTTGCAGCCAATGTTGGCACGCCCGGCAGCAGCGGGAATTCCTCAGCACTGCTAACTGCCAATGCAATGAGGGCACCAGCCTTGATCTGAGGCAGGGCTGGCGGCATGCCTGCCATGAACATGTCCACTTCGCCGGCCAGAACCGCCGTGGTCGAAGCCTTTCCGCCCTTGTAAGGCACGTGAACGATATCAATTCCATGGATGTTAGCCATCGCATCCGTGCCCATGTGCTGAAGCGAGCCAACACCGGGGCTGGAATAATTGAGATCACCGGGCTTGGACTTTGCAAGATCGACGAATTCTTCAATTGTGTTCACGCCAAGGTCTGGCGACACAACAACCACATTGGGAATGGAAGCCACACGCCCCACAATGGCAAAGTCCGTTGCCGGGTCGAAGGGGGGCTTGGCAGGCAACCATGTCGCAATAGCCATATTAATGGTGCCAATGAAGATTTCGTAGCCATCTGGATCGCCGCGTGACACCGCCTCAGCGGCGACATTGCCAGCAGCACCCGGTTTGTTTTGAACAACGACTGGCTGACCCAGCGCAGCGGCCAGTTCCTCCGACATGGAACGTGCCAGAACGTCTGGCCCTGAGCCCGGCGATGAGCCAACGACCATTGTTATGGGCCGCTCTGGATAGTCCGCAAGCACCGGAGACGTGGCGGCCAATACGGCCGTTGTCCCGACTGCCAACGCCCCAAGCACTGATTTCCTGATGAGATTTCCAAACTGCATTTTCTTCCTCCTGTTAAAACTGATTTTCCGATCAGGCTGAATAGATGGGTAAGGGCGATGTCTCTGTATGACAGAGCATCTCGCGCAACATCTGTTCAGTCATGTCGGCACGTCTGGCCGCCGCCTGCGGCAGATTCCAAAGATTGTTAAGCTCATGCGGGTCTTCGTTCAGATTGTAGAATTCGCCCTGTTCCAGCCCGTCATAGATCGTCAATCGCCAACCATCCGACAGCAGCGTGCGGACCCTGCCACGCACATTGTGCCCGGCCAGATCAGACTGAATCTCATCTTCAATAAGAATGGCGTCCCGCGCGGCAACATCGTTGCCCGCATGGTCCTTGAACGGCTGGCCCTGCATGCCGTTGAATGGGGCAATCGAGGCCGTTTCCAGAATTGTTGCGGCCACATCAATTGCGCTGACAGGCGTTGAAATCACCTGGCTCTTTGAGGCTTTCGGATCCGCCCAGATCAAGGGGGTCCGGATCATGCCGCGATAGTGATACGGCCCTTTGAACAACAGGCCATGCTCGCCCATCAGATCGCCATGGTCAGACAGGAATATGACAATCGTATCCTCAGCCAGCCCCAACGCGGTCAGCGCGGACATGATATCTCCCACTGCGTCGTCAACCATGGCAATCATGCCATATGTCAAAGCCAGCGCGACGCGCAGTTCCTGCTCGCTTACGGCAATGGCAGATGTTCCGGCAAGATTGGCTTCTTCATTTTTGCGCGATTGCATCAGACTTTGGACAAAGTCCGACCCCCGCTCCGCTTGAAATGACGGAGGCAGTTCCACATCCTCAGGCTTGTACATGTCCCAGTATTTGCCAGGCGGCGTGAATGGGTGATGCGGATCACAGAAGCTGGCCCAGTGGAAAAACGGCGTTTCAGGCGTCTTGGCATAAGAGCGAAGACGCTCAATCGTCGCATTCTGGATAAACCGGGTGGGATAAAGCTCTTCCGGAACAGCCGTGCGCCAGGCCTGTATGGTTTCCTGCCCCGCATCGTCCAGCGCGTTTTCTGCGCCTCTCAAGGCATCGGGATCGCATCCCTGATCGCGCAACCAGGCTGTGTAATGGCCATCAACGATATCGCCGTGGCCCACAGCAAGATCGACCTCTTCAAAACCGTAATAGGGCAGTTGCATAGTTCGGTCCGTATGATCGTGCCAGAGCTGGCCCAATTCCTGATCATAGTGGCCCTTTGTGCTGCAACGCGCTTCCGGTGTTGTTGCGGCATCCTGGCATTTTGTCATGGGTGCCGGATTTTGCGTCACACACTGGAAATGCGGCTTGCCACTCAATGATGTGCGCCAACCCGCCTGTCGCAGAGCCTCGGCGAAGGTCATGGAACCCAGATCCAGATTAAGCCCATTGTGCCGTACGCCATGAACCGAAGGCATGCGACCGGTTACCAGACTTGCGCGATTTGGCATGCAAACGGGCGACGCCACATAGGCATTTTCATATCGGGTGCCCAACAACGCCAGACCATCAATATTTGGCGTTTGCAGAAGGTTAGCGCCATAGCAGCCCAGATGATCAGCGCGCTGCTGATCGGTGCTTATCATCAGGAAATTGGGGCGCCGCGTGCTCATGCATCACCCGTTTTGGCTTTGTTGCCTTTCGAGGCGATACTTTTGCGCTCCCCTCTCAAGGAAAACAAAATGATGGCGAGGCTGGCCAATAGCAGACCGGCGCTGATCGGGTGCTCGATGAAGGTGGCCAGATCACCGCGAGAGAGGATGAGCGCACGCCGAAAATTTTCCTCCAGCAAAGGCCCAAGAACAAATCCCAGCACCATGGGAGCCGGTTCCAGCCGGACCAGCTTCATGCCATAACCCAGCAAGCCGAAAAAGATGACCTGCAGGACGTCAAACTGGCTGTTGCCCACGGTAAAAACGCCAACACAGATCAACATGATGATGACCGGGTACAGAAACCGATATGGAATGATCAACAGTCGGACCCACAGGCCAATCAATGGCAGGTTGAGGATCAACAACATCAAATTACCGATGACGAAGCTTGCCACCAGCCCCCAGAACAAATCCGGATGATCGGTGATGACCGTAGGTCCGGGCTGGATACCGTGAATGATCAGGGCACTCATCATGAGTGCCATCACCGCATCGCCCGGCACGCCCAGAGTCAGAGTTGGAATGAAGGCCGATTGTGCAGCCGCGTTATTAGCCGCTTCCGGCGCCACGATTCCCGGCACGTGTCCGGTGCCGAACTTCTCTGGTGTTCGCGATATGCGTTTTTCAAATCCATAAGAAACAAACGAGGCAATTGACGCGCCCGTACCTGGCAGAATTCCCAATATGGCCCCGATGATGCCGCCACGTGCAATGGGACCTGGCGATTGACGCACATCCTCGCGTGTCGGAACCAGATCACGCAGGGGTATTTTGCGGGTCGTGGTCGTGTTGCGGCTGGTACCTGACAGATTGCTCATGATTTCCGCCACACCAAACAGGCCCATGGCCATGGCGATGATGCTGAAACCATCAGCCAGTTCCAATATGCCTGCCGTCAGCCGAAAGGTGCCGCTGGTAACGTCTGATCCGACCAACCCGAGCATGAGACCGACAACGACCATGGCCAGGCCACGCATGACGCCATGTTGCGCCAGAGAAGCGGCAGCCACCAATCCCATGATCATCAGCGCGAAATATTCTGTTGCACCAAAACTGAGAGCCAGTCGCGCAGCCAAAGGCGCGATGGTGAACAGCAGCAGAATTGCAAATATGCTGCCGAAGAAAGAGGCCATTGTGGTGAGAAAAATTGCAGGCCCAGCCCTGTTGGCCTTTGTCATCGGATACCCATCCAGACAAATAACTGCGGAGGATGGTGTTCCCGGCAAATTCAGCAATATGGACGAAATTGAACCGCCATATTGCGCGCCGTAATAAATGCCCGCCAACATGATCAATCCAACATCAGGCGTGACGTAGAATGTCACCGGCAAAAGCATGGAAATAGTGGCCATGGCTCCGATGCCGGGTAGCACCCCCATCATCATTCCCAGAAACACGCCGAAGAAACAATACATCAGCTTTGTCAGCGTCAGCGCAGATGAAAATCCGGAAATGACATTATCAAAAACGTCCATCAGAAGGCCACCAATTGCACGGGAATGCCCAGTGCATACACAAATACAAGTGTTGCGAAGCCAGTGACGAGCGCGGCAATAATGCACAGCTCAATCAGACTGTTTTTGGGATCTGCCAACCCCGCCAGCACGGCCCCGGCGAACAGGGCTGGCGCAAATCCGGCCACTTTAATCAGGAAAGCAAATGCCAGAATACCGCCCAGCGGGAACAGCAAGGCTCGGCCATGTGAGGCAAGCCCCGGCTGGCGCACTTCTTTTTCGTCCACATCTGGCTGAGCTTTTTCAAAAAACATCGCAACGGCAATCACGCAAAGCACAAGGCCCAGAAGCATTGGAAAATAGCCAGCCCCCATACGGCGCAAAGTACCGATTTCGTAGGACAACGCGCTGACCGCGATAACGCCGCCAAGGAAGAACAGACAAATCGCCGTCAGGCGACCAATGCTCATCCAGTCAGGCAAATGAGATCTCTGCAACGATTATCCTCCCCTGTATCGCAGCGCTTCTTTTTCAAAGCCTGAAGAGGATAAAACTTCCCTTGATGAAAGAAAAATGAATTAATGAACAAAATTGATGAGGAAAAGTAATCATGAAAATCGGCTCGATACGGATGCTTCGACACTTCGTGGCAGCCTGCCAGAACGAAACCATTCACAAGGCCGCCAAAACACAGTTCCTGTCACAATCCGCATTGACCAAAAGCATTCGGCAGTTGGAAAGCAATCTGGGTGTGCAGCTTTTGGTTCGTACAACAAAGGGTGTGACGCCAACAATTTTTGGCAAAGCCCTTTACGATCGCGCCAGACGTGTGGAAGTGGAATGCGATCTGATTGAAAAAGAGCTGTCTGAAATGGCCAGCGGACATGGTGGTCAATTGAGAATTGGCGCCGGTTCCGTCTGGTCTTCCATGATGCTTCCGCGCGTGCTGGCTCGCCTTTATACAGAACGCCCCGGCGCAGAGTTCACTGTACTGAGAAGCTCCGGAGGGCGGTTTGCGGAGCAATTTGAGAACGACGAGATTGACATCGGGGTCGGTGCATTTGACGCCTTTATCGACTATGCCGAACCGAACTCAGCCGATTTTGTGTGCGAACAACTTGGTGAAGTCAGCACTTCGTTCTTTGCCCACGAAGACCACCCTCTGCACCAAAAAGCGGAGGCCTTGCCAGCCGAAACCGGCACATATCCCTACGCCGCTTTCCGGCTGGACCGCGAATTGCAGAACCGGGTTGGGCGCTACTTTGCAAGCCGGGGGGTAACGCAGCCGCACACAGCGCTGGTATCAGACTCCATATCCGGCGTGATGGAAATCCTGAAAGTTTCTCCGATGATCACCTGCCTGCCCACTCCGCTTGGAGACATCGCAAAATCCTTTGATGTTAAGGCGATCAACATGCGAGACAGTCCCTGGATCATCAAAACCGGAATCATGCACCGCAAAGCCAGCCTTGGATATCAATTGCTGGAGGATTTGGTGGCCGAATTGCGCGCAGAAAGTGCTGCCTTTCAGCAATAGGTGCTGGCTTGCACAGACTTCGCAGTCCAAACACCCACAAAAGCGTTTTGGATTAAAGTTACGAATTTATGTCAGCAATGTTGACATAAATTACCGATTATGCGCTTTTCTGTTTCCAAAATTATCCGGAAGGGATGTGGAAATGGACTGGGAGAACCTACTGGCAGCAAGATCGAAGCGGATGAATGCATCAGAAATTCGTGAATTGCTGAAATTGCTGGACCAGCCAGACATAATTTCCTTTGCAGGCGGTATTCCTGACCCGGCGCTGTTTCCGGCAGAGGCTTTTCAGACCGCATTTTCCAGTATTCTGTCTGGCAAAAGACAGGAACAGGCCCTGCAATATTCCATATCAGAGGGCTATGTGCCTCTGCGGAATTGGATTGTGCAGCATATGGCGCAGTTTGGTATTCCGTGCAGCACCGACAATATTCTGATCACATCAGGCTCCCAACAAGCCCTGGATTATCTGGGAAAACTGTTCCTGTCGGCAAATGACACAGCGCTGGTGACATGGCCGACCTACCTTGGTGCGCTGGGTGCCTTCAATGCCTATGAACCGACCTATGATCGCCTGTTGTCTTCGAGTAATCGTCTGCCAGCAGATTATCGCGATGCAGCGCACGCCAAAGGCGGAGCTGTCAAATTTGCCTATTGCTCGGTTGATTTTGCCAATCCCACCGGCGAAACACTGGATCAATCTGCACGGCAGGATATCTTGCGCCTGGCAGAAGATCTGGACATCGCGGTCATAGAAGATGCAGCCTATCAATCACTGCGTTATGACGGGGAAGCGCTGGCCCCCATTCTGGCACTGGAAATAGAACAGCGCGGCACCATTGAAGATTGCCGCGCGGTCTATTGCGGAAGCTTTTCCAAAACGCTTGCCCCAGGGCTTCGGGTTGGATGGGTGTGCGCCGCAAAACCAATCATTTCCAAGTTGGTCCTGATCAAACAATCTTCTGATCTGCATACATCCACGCTTAATCAGATGGCCATTGCTGATGTGGCCAGCGCCTGCTTTGACGCGCAAGTCGACAAGGTAAAAACCGCTTATGTTGCGCGACGCGACTGCATGCTGCAGGCGCTGGACAGGCATATGCCAAAGGGCGTGTCATGGACACAGCCGGAAGGCGGCATGTTTATCTGGTTGACCCTCCCCCAACATTTGGACAGCGCCCTGTTGCTTGCAAAAGCCATAGAAACGCAAAAGCTGGCCTTTGTGCCCGGAAAGGCGTTCTTTGCAGATGGGTCCGGTGCAAATACAATGCGCCTAAATTTCACACGGACGGATCAGCCGGTCATTGATGAAGGGATCAAGCGACTTGGCCTTGTATTGAGAGAGGTCGTTTGACGCATTACATCTTTTCCTATGGCTCCAACCTGTTGCTGGCGCGCCTGAAAGCACGGGTGCCGTCTGCCAGATTTGTAACCAAAGGGATTCTGCCCTGCCATGTTTTGCGCTGGCACAAACTGAGCAAAGACAGATCGGGTAAATGCGATGCATTCCACACCGGTAAACCTGCGGATCAATTGTGGGGCGGTGTTTTTGAAATAGCGGCAAAGGAAAAACATCTGCTGGATGCCGCAGAAGGCCTTGGCACCGGCTATGATGAAAAGCACACGGATATCCAATACGTGGCCTCAAACGGTCAGGCAGATGTTATGCAGGCAAGCCTATACACTGCCCTGAGAACTGATGCTTCTGCCATTCCCTATAGCTGGTACAAAGCATTCGTCATTGCCGGCGCGCATGAATGCGGTCTTCCAACGGAACATATTGATGCGTTGAGAGCAACGCCATGCGAGCCAGACCCGGACACAGATCGTGACACTTTCAACCGCTCTTTGCTTCCAGACAGATTCAAGGAATCCCAGTGACGTTCTTAAATTTCCGAGCGCTCGACCCATTTCTGTAGTTCTGGCGCATCGTAACTTGCAAAGGCTTTTAGGATTTCATCGGCATCATCGCTGAAAATTGCCATGTCCCGGTGTCCCTTGCGGACAAAACCTTCTTCTGATTGATGATCCAGAAACGCACAGAGCGGATCGTAAAAGCCGGCGACATTCATGAAAGCCAAAGGCTTATCGTGATGGCCCAATTGCGCCCAGGTCCAGATTTCAAAGATTTCTTCCAGCGTACCAACACCGCCGGGCAAGGCGATGAAACCGTCCGACAAATCCGCCATCAAAGCCTTGCGCTCATGCATCGAGGAGACTTCGTGCAGTTCTGACAGACCTTTATGCGCGATTTCCTTCTCCACCAACGCACGCGGCATGACGCCAATCACATGGCCGCCAGCCTTCAGCGCAGCATCAGCAACGGCACCCATCAAGCCAACTTCAGCGCCGCCGTAAACCAGCTTGTACCCATGCGCTGCGATGATCTTGCCAAGGGCAATTGCCGCTTCCAGATAGGCTGGATCATTGCCGGGGTTTGACCCACAAAACACGCAAATGCTTTTCAATTTGTCAGAACTCATTTCGCCAAAGCCTCCATGACTCTCGCCCAGGAGCGAATGCCCTTGTGGAAACTGGTCAGATTGTATTTTTCATTCGGGCTGTGAATGCTGTCATCATCCAGACCAAACCCGATCAACAGAGTATCCATACCCAAGACGCGTTGAAACTCGCCGACTATGGGTATCGACCCCCCCATGCCCATCAGGACAGCCTGTTTCTGCCACTCATCCGTCAAGGCCTGCTGGGCCTTTACGATTTCAGGCATATCAAGCGGCAGGCTGAATGCACGGTCGTTGCCGTAGCCGATAAACTCGACCGTGCAATCCTCCGGCAAATTCTCCTGCACATAGGCGCGGAAGGCTGCCTGAATGGCCTTTGGGTCCTGCTCACCGACAAGGCGGAAGGAAACTTTGGCAGACGCTTTTGATGCGATTACGGTTTTGGCACCGGCACCAGTGTAGCCGCCCATGATGCCGTTCACATCGCATGTGGGCCGCGACCAGAGTTGCTGAAGTGCCGAGTAGGCAGTCTCGCCCGCAGGTTTGGAAAGACCGACTGCCCCCAAAAAGGCATCAGCATCGAAATTCAAGGCTTCCCAACTCTCGGCGATGTCAGGGGCCAGTTCCGAAACGCCGTTATAGAAGTTCGGCAATGTGATGCGGCCATCATCGCCATGAAGATCAGCCAGTATTCTTGACAGAACCCGAATGGGGTTTTGGGCGGCACCGCCATACAGGCCGGAATGCAAATCGCGACTGGCAGCGGTGACAATCACCTCCTCATAGACCATGCCCCGCAGCATCGTATCAATGGCCGGGGTTTGCGCGTCATACATATTGGTGTCGCAAACCAGCGCCATGTCGGCTCTTAACTCGTCAGCATTTGCCTTCAAAAAAGCATCCAGGCTCGGGCTGCCGGATTCCTCTTCCCCTTCAAATAACATCGTGACGCGCAATGGCAATGTGTCGTGTTCGGCCAGATAAGCGCGGCAGGCTTCCACGAAGGTCAGCAATTGCCCCTTATCGTCGGCAGCCCCACGGGCAAAGACCTGTTTTGTGCCATTGACTTCGCGAAATTCCGGCTCAAATGGAGGCGTATCCCAAAGATCAACCGGATCGACCGGTTGCACATCATAATGACCATAGAACAGGATATGCGGCGCCTGATCACCAGCATCATGATTATGCGCGATGACCATGGGATGACCCGGCGTGTCACGGCGGGATGCGTCAAATCCTATCTCCGTCAACTGTGTCACCAGCCAGTCAGCTGCTTTAATGCAGTCCTGCGCATAAGCCGGATCGGTTGAAATGGAGGGGACGCGCAGCAGATCGAACCAACGCTCTATGCTTTTGTCCAAATCAGCATCGATGCGGTCCAGGACCGCGTTAATTTTGGCCATATTGTTACATTCCTGAATTCTAGAAACCGCGTTTTAAGGAACCCAGAATGCCGCGCACAAGCGCGCGGCCAAGCTGAGTACTGACCGAGCGAACCACCGACTTCATGGCAGCCTCTGTTACCGTCTGGCGGTTGCTTGAGCGGCGGCGCTTCGTGCTTTTGCTGCGTGCGCGCTTGGTCGGACGGTCATCACGATAGGTGCGGCGACGGCGCGTTGAGGTCTTGCGGCCATCATCATCGTCATCATCAAAGTCCGGCAATGTAAATCCAGTTCGCGAGCGGCGCATCCTGCCGGTTTCCTCACGCTCTTCATCTTCCTGATCGCGCTGTTTCTCTTCCTTTTTCAAAAGATCAGCTGCGCGTTTTTTCAGCACTTCATAAGCGGATTCGCGGTCTACCCTGTCATCGTACTGACCAAAGACGGGGCTTCCTTGCATGATTTTCTTGCGCTCCTGCGGCGTAATGGGTGCCATTCGGGACGACGGAGGCCGGACCAAAGTACGTTCCACGATGGACGGAACGCCTTTTTTCATGAGGGTCGAGACAAGTGCTTCACCAACACCCAGATTGGTAATGACCTCAAACGCGTCGAATTCCGGATTAGGGCGGAATGTATCAGCGGCTGTTTTCACGGCCTTGCGTTCACGCGGGGTGTAGGCGCGCAAGGCGTGTTGCACACGATTGCCTAATTGCGCCAGCACACTGTCGGGAACATCGAGTGGGTTTTGGGTCACAAAGAACACACCTACGCCTTTGGAGCGAATGAGCTTGACCACCTGCTCCACTTTTTCCAACAGGATTTTGGGTGCTTCATCAAACAGCAGATGCGCTTCGTCGAAGAAAAACACCAGACGTGGTTTGTCAGGATTACCGACTTCCGGCAATTGCTCGAACAGTTCGGACAAGAGCCACAAAAGGAAGGTGGCATACAGGCGCGGTGACATCATCAGTTTGTCAGCAGCCAAAATGTTGACCATGCCGCGGCCATCCGGGGCGGTGCGCATAATGTCAGTGATCGCAAGAGCTGGTTCGCCGAAGAAGTTTTCCGCCCCTTGCTGCTCCAGCACCAGCAATTGGCGTTGAATGGCGCCAACCGATGCTCTGCTGACATTGCCATATGTGCCGGAAATTTCCTTTGCTCGTTCTGCCAGATTGGACAGCAGCGAGCGCAGGTCTTTCATGTCCAACAACAACAGTCCTTCTTCATCGGCAATCTTGAAAGCAATGTTGAGGACGCCTTCTTGTGTGGCGTTCAACTCCATCAATCGTGACAGCAGCAACGGGCCCATGTCTGAAATGGTGGTGCGAATCGGATGGCCCTGCTCACCGAACAGATCCCAGAAAATGGTGGGGAAAGCCTCATAATCGTAATCATCTGCAAATCCGATGGTGTCCGCACGGGCTTCCAGAAAATCCTTGCTTTCGCCTGCCATGGACAGGCCGGACAGGTCTCCCTTCACATCGGCGCAAAACACTGGAACACCCGCCCGTGAAAAGCCCTCTGTCAAAATCTGCAGACTAACCGTTTTACCAGTCCCGGTTGCGCCCGTGATCAATCCGTGCCGGTTGGCCAGCTTTAACTGCAGATATTCCGGCTTGTTGATGCTGTCATCCGGGTGACGACTGGTCCCGAGATAGACTTGGCCCTCTTGATACATATGCGGCTCTCCGAATTGTCTTTTCTATGGGCAAAGCCCAAATATGTTGTTTCTGACATAGACGCCGAGGCGTCTCAATGTCCAATCTTTTGACCATTTACAGCCGTTCGGCAGATGCAACCTGAAAGGCCCAGCAACTGTTCTGGCAAGACTAAGCCGCAAAACACTTGTCATCACGCTGATTCTGTTGCCAAATAGTGCCACATTTTCAAGGTCCACTTTCAGGGATCAAGAATCAGAGTTTTATTCAAAGGTACACATGAACGATCTCATTGCCAGAATTGCCGCTAAGGTCGGCATCAGTGAAGAAATTGCGCAGCAGGCCGTTGCGATTATTATGGGCTTCCTTGCAAAAGAAGGCCCGGATTCTCAAGTCAGCAAATTGCTGGATGCCATCCCCGGCGCACGGGAGATGGTCGCTTCCAAAAATGAAGGCGATAGCGGCAATGGCGGTGGCGGTTTACTGGGCGGATTGCTCGGCGGCGCCGGTGGCATGATGGGCGCGTTTGGCGAACTCAAAGGTCTCGGACTTGAAATGGACGAAGTTCAGAGCGTCGCCAAGGAGACTTTGGACTATTCGAAGGAACAGGCCGGAGAAGAGACAGTGAATGACATTATCAAGTCAGTGCCTGGCCTCAGCCAATTAATCTAATCCAATTTTACTTAGCCGATGGGGCGATTCCAATTCGGCGCATTACTAAGGGAGAATAGCATGTCATCTTATTCCATCATCGACATTGAAGGCATTGGGCCAACCTACGCCGCCAAATTACAGGGTATTGGTATACGCACCACAAAAGCCCTTTTGGACCGCGCGAAGGACCCAAAAGGCCGCAAAGCTGTGGCGGAAGAAGCTGGCCTTGAGACCTCTCAAATTCTTAAATGGGCCAACATGTGTGACCTGATGCGGATCAAGGGTGTTGCTGAAGAATACTCTGAATTGCTGGAAGCCGCTGGCGTCGACACAGTGAAAGAATTGCGCAACCGCAATGTTGCCAATCTGGCCGCAAAAATGGCTGAAGTGAACGCCGAGAAGAAACTTGTCAGGCTGGTGCCCAGCGAAAAGTCTGTTGAAAAATGGGTTGCACAGGCCAAAACCCTGCCAACGACCATGACTTACTGATCTTCGGATCAGACCAGAAAGGGGCGTCGCTGTTGCGGCGCCTTTTTTGTTTGCGGACTTCTTACTTGCTGTTTGGGTAAAGTCGATACGCCTGGATACCGCATCCCTATCCTACCATAGCAGGGCTTGCCCCGTCGGTTGGGCACACCTATTGTGCCGTTGCTAACTCCAACATCCGATAGTTTCAGAGCATATAATGGCGAAGGCAGAATTCTCTCTGCGAGAGATGATTGAGGCGGCACCACAAGGCCGCGAATGGTTGGATGGTCTTAGCAACACGCTTGGCCAGACTGGCCATAAGGATGTGCTGGAAAGACTGAGCGCAGTGACCGATGACGGGCTGGTGGTAGCTCCCATCTATCCTCTCACCCACCCTCAGGAACAGCCAGTTACAATAGCAGCCAGAGCGGATAAAGCCTGGAAAACGCTGACACGCATCGACCATCCATCTGCGCGTGAAGCGAATGCACAATTACTGCATGATCTGGAACAGGGTGCCGATGGCGCGTTACTTGTGCTGGCGGGTTCCGCCTCGGCTCATGGGTTTGGGATAGACCTGTCGGACCTGTCTTCTTTCAAAGCGCTCTTCGACAATATTTTTGTGGATGCTACCAGCCTCCGGATTGATGGTATGAGCGCGGCCCAATGTGATCTTTGGACCGAGTTTTGTAATGGACGCGGCTTCGATCATAACGCTCTGAACATCAGCATGAATGGCCCGGACGCCAAGGGCCTGGTTGGCGGCTCTGCAAATCTCATTGCCGATGCGTCCAAATGGCACAATAAGGGTGCCACAGCGGCACAGGAACTGGGTCTGGCGCTTGCCGAAACTGTTTCATTGATGCGCGGATTGTGCGCAGGAGGCACCGACATAGGCTCCGCGTCAAAATTGATGAGTGTCACATTGAGCAGTGATGCAGACCAGTTTGAAAGCATGGCCAAGTTTCGCGCCATGCGGCTGCTTTGGCGCAAATTGCTACAGACGCTACGCGCAGATGATACCCCTTTGTCGCTTCACGCCACCACAAGCTGGCGCATGATGGGCCGACGCGACCCATGGACGAATGTTTTGCGCACAACCATGGCAACGTTTGCGGCAGGTCTGGGTGGAGCGGATAGTATCAGCGTATTGCCACATACGCAGGCATTGGGATTGCCAGATGCGTTTTCAAGGCGGGTTGCTCGCAATATCAGCCTGATTTTGCAGGAAGAAAGCCATCTTGGCAAAATCGTGGACCCGGCATCCGGAGCCGGTGTGTATGATGCGTTGACCGTATCGCTTGCCGAATCCGCATGGGCCATTTTTCAATTCGTTGAAGCGCAGGGAGGCTTCTCGGCGGCCGTTGAAAACGGGGCGGTTCAACAGATGATTACAGCCAGCCGAGCGGCTTATCTGCGCGATGTTGCAACCCGTAAAACCGTCTCACTTGGTAACAGCCATTTCGCCCAACTTGATGCGCCTGATGTCACCACATTGATCAACATTCCGCTCGAACCTGAAGATCAGGATGAGCAGTTTGGCGATTTGCGCGATGGCATTCTGTTTGAACGGTTGGCCGACCGGGCGCAAAACCTATCGGTTCTCAGCCAACCAGCGGTGTTGCTGTTATGCCTTGGCAATAGAAAGGCGTGGAAGGCGAGATCGGACTTCGCGACTGACTTGTTTGCCGCTGCTGGTCTTGCAGTAAAAAATCTGGAAGTTGGCGCAAGCACAAAAGTCGACAAACTGGATACCGAACGTACACCTGTCATTTGCCTGTGCGGCGCTGATGCAGATTATGATGCAAACGCCGAAGCATTGGTTGCAGGCCTAAAAGATGCAGGTGCACAACATATTCTGCTGGCAGGCCGCAGTGACCTTGCCGGGTTGGATGATACGATCTATGTCGGCTGTGATGCCCACGCGGCGCTGGACAAGGTATTGCTGGCACTGGAAGGGTCGAACTAATGCACTTTCCTGACTTCACCCAAATCCCATTCAGCATTCCCGATGTATCTGAAACGTCACAAGACGGCTCCTGGACGACGCCCGAAGGGATCGAGATTTCAGCGTTCAACGGGCCAGCAAATCTGACCGGTCTCAATCATCTGGATGGTTGGCCGGGTTCACCGCCATATTTGCGCGGCCCCTACCCCACCATGTATGTGCAACGCCCCTGGACCATTCGCCAATATGCCGGGTTCTCGACCGCCCAGGAGAGCAATGCTTTCTACCGGCGCAATCTGGCAGCCGGGCAAAAGGGCCTCTCAATCGCCTTCGACCTTGCAACTCATCGCGGCTATGACAGCGACCATCCGCGTGTGACGGGTGATGTTGGCATGGCTGGCGTGGCCATTGATTCCATTCTGGATATGGAACAATTATTCGATGGTATTCCGCTGGATCACATGTCAGTTTCCATGACTATGAATGGCGCAGTTCTGCCTGTTCTGGCGCTCTATGTCGTTGCCGCGGAAGAACAGGGCGTCGCTCAGAAAGACCTGACCGGAACCATTCAGAACGATATTCTGAAAGAGTTCATGGTGCGCAATACCTACATCTATCCGCCCTTGCCTTCCATGCGCATCATCTCTGACATCTTTGCCTATACCAGCCAGCACATGCCGAAATTCAACTCCATCTCAATTTCCGGCTATCATATGCAGGAAGCTGGTGCGACGGCTGATCTGGAATTGGCCTACACGCTGGCCGACGGGCTGGAATACATCAAAGCGGGCATCAAGTCGGGCATGGATGTGGATGTTTTTGCACCAAGGCTTTCCTTCTTCTGGGCTGTTGGCATGAACTTCTTCATGGAAGTGGCCAAGTTGCGCGCTGCCCGATTGCTATGGGCGCAATTGCTGGAGGAGCGGTTTCAACCGCAAAATCCAAAATCACTGGCTCTGCGAACCCATTGTCAGACGTCCGGCTGGTCCCTGACTGCACAGGATGTGTTCAATAATGTGACACGGACCTGCATCGAAGCCATGGCCGCGACCCAGGGACACACCCAGTCTTTGCACACCAATTCGCTGGATGAGGCGCTGGCCTTGCCAACTGATTTTTCGGCACGCATCGCGCGTAACACGCAGCTGTTTCTGCAGATGGAAAGCGGCACGACACGCACCATTGATCCGTGGGGCGGGTCATACTTTGTTGAAAAACTCACCCATGATCTGGCCGAAAAGGCGCTCGGACATATTCGAGAGATCGATGCCATGGGCGGCATGGCAAAAGCGATCGAGCAGGGTCTGCCGAAAATGCGCATTGAGGAAGCCGCAGCCAGAACGCAGGCGCGCATTGATGGCGGTCGACAAATTCTGGTGGGCGTCAACAAATACCGGCCCGAGAGCGACCCACCGATTGACGTTCTGAAGGTGGACAATAAGTCTGTGCGCGACCAGCAGCTTGAAAAGCTGGCACGCTTGCGCGGCAACAGGAATGAGGCGGCAACACAGGCTGCATTGGGCAAGCTTGCCGATGATGCCGCTGGAACCGGCAATCTATTGGCTGCCTGTATTGAGGCGGCGCGCGCGCGTGCCACAGTCGGTGAAATGTCAGACGCCATGGAAAAAACCTTTGGACGTCACCGGGCAGATGTCAAAACCATATCGGGTGTCTACAGGCAGGAAGTCGGAAATATGAATGAGCAGGTCCGCACCGTGCTGGAGATGACAAAACAATTTGAACGCAATGATGGTCGCCGCCCTCGCATTCTTATTGCCAAGGTGGGACAGGATGGCCACGACCGGGGGCAGAAAGTTATCGCATCTGCATTTGCTGATCTTGGTTTCGATGTGGATGTCGGTCCGCTTTTCGCCACACCTGACGAGGCCGCCCGGCAGGCGGTCGAAAACGATGTTCACATGATCGGTGTTTCGTCTCTGGCCGCCGGGCATCTGTCACTTGTACCGGCCGTGCGCGAAGCGCTGCAGCAAGCGGGGCGAGAAGACATTATGGTGATTGTCGGCGGTGTGATTCCACCGCAGGACTTTGAATCACTCTATGCCGCGGGTGCCAGCGCGATATTCCCGCCGGGTACAATTATTGCCGAAGCCGCTGAGAAGCTTCTGGTCGATCTCAGTGCAAAACTGGGCTATGGCAGCACCCGGCCATAAGTGGCATATTAGCCCGATGACCGATATTTCAACTCTTGAGCGCGGTATTCTGGACGGTCACCGGCCTTTGCTGGCGCGCGCCATTACACTCGTGGAATCAACGCGGCGCGATCATCGCAAGACTGCACGCGCATTGCTGGATCGGCTGTCAGATAAAACGGGTCAAGCCATACGGGTCGGCATTACCGGTGTGCCGGGCGTTGGAAAATCCACCACCATTGAAGCACTTGGCAATCGCCTGACTAACGCAGGACACAAAGTCGCTGTTCTGACGGTAGACCCCTCCTCCAGCAGAACCGGCGGCTCCATTCTTGGCGACAAGACCCGCATGCACACATTGGCGGCTAACCCTCATGCGTTCATACGGCCATCTCCCGCCGCAGGCACATTGGGCGGCGTGGCAGCTAAAACACGCGAGACCATGCTGCTGTGCGAAGCTGCAGGCTTTGATGTGATCCTGGTGGAAACCGTCGGCATTGGTCAGTCAGAAATCACGGTCGCCGACATGGTGGACTTTTTTCTGGTGCTGATGCTGCCCGGCGCTGGCGATGATTTGCAGGGCCTGAAAAAAGGCGTTCTGGAAATCGCCGATATGATTACGGTCAACAAAGCGGATGGCGACAACAAGCAGGCCGCAGAACGAGCCGCGTCAGAATACCGAAACGCACTGCATATTCTCTCACCTCAAAGCCCCACATGGTCACCGCCCGTGCTGACCCATTCCGGTCTCAAGGATAATGGCGTTGATGCTTTATGGGAGCAGGTTCTGTTGTTCCAGACCCGCATGACAGCATCTGGAGAATGGCAGCAGCGCCGCGAAGAACAGCGGATAGGCTGGATGTGGTCGATGTTCGATACCAGAATGAAGAACGCGCTGGAGGACAGGCAAGAATTGCAGGATCTGGCGCAAGATCTGGAGGTCGAAGTTAGGTCTGGGAGACTTCAACCTGGAAGCGCTGCCGAAAGGCTATTTGACGCGCTTTTTAGCAGTTAATGCGTTTCTGGTAAGATACTCATTGCGGCCTGGCTGACATCCAAATGATCCCGCTCGCAGGAACATCAGCCTTGCAATGACCGACAGGCCCATGCCGCTTCTCATCACAGGCGACACAGCATTTTGTATGTCAATTCAGCGAATTGAGTCCGAGAAGAAATTCACAACCACAATCCCTGAAACAATCAACCCGATGCCAAGCATCGCTGCCGTATCCAGATGTTGGCGAAAGAACACGACACCCACCAATGCCAAAACGACGATGCCAGCACCGGACGCAATGGCATAGGCGATCCCAATAGGAATAGCTTTAACCGAAACGCTCAACAGATAAAATGACAACATAAAGGCTGACACCATCAAGACACTGGGTACCAGGAGCGAAAACTCCTTGGATTTTTGCAACATGGCCATTGCAAACACTTCAAAAATAACTGCACCAGCCAGTGCAAGATACGAATACGTCAAAGCGTTCATCGCCTATCTCCGCAGAAATTCTGTTTTGGATGTATTGAAATCACTCCAATGAAACACCTTTTCTTGTGTGTGAATCGTCTTGCATCCCTGTCGCTGTCTTGGGACGTTTCGGCGCGTTTTTTGACTCGTATGGTGAACCGGATGAACTATTCGTGTGCCAGAAAAGGACTAAATTACGCGGACAGGCAGCAGCTCCGCACAATCAAAAAATCATGACTTCAATCACTTGGCAGAACTTTAAAATAACGGCCTCCACAATTTGGAAAAAAACAACCAACCGGCTAACCTACTGGAGATACGTATAATTTTATCAACAGTAATCAAAACAGTCACTGAATGTGAGAACTCTATCAACGAATATAGAGAGCCTTTCCGGGGAAAGTCTTGACTGCCATCAAACTGATGATGTCAATCTGGCGCCGTGGATGCGACAGCCTTACCTTCAAATCGGCACAATTCGCTCTCACTGTTTCCATCCATTGAGGCCAATATCCGAAAAATAATCCTATGCTGAGAGCTTTACTGAAATCGACAAAATATCTGTCTCTGGTATTTGTGTTCCTGTTTTTGCTGCCTTTGGGTGTCCACGCGGCCGTATTCTGGTCCAAGGGCTGGGAGAAAAGCTGGCGCAGTGCCGACTGGTCCAGCTCCGGCATTCTAAGTGAATCTGCCAGCACAACTGAGCCGACAATTTCGGTCTACGCCGCTCGCACCGGCAGATGGAAGGGCATATTCGCTGTCCATAGCTGGATCTTGGTGAAGGATCGCAATTCGCAGTCCTGGGACAGGTATGAAGTTGTTGGCTGGGGAACCCCAATCCGCAAGAATGCCTATGCGCCAGATGCGCGCTGGTATGGGAACGAGCCGATGCTGGTTGGAAGCGTCACTGGTGAGCTGGCCGAAACGCTGATCCCGAAAGTAAGAGCGTCGGTGGATCGATATCCTCATGGTGCGCGCGGTGATTACCACATCTGGCCGGGACCGAATTCCAATACATTTGTAGCGACGGTCCTTCGTGAAGTTCCGGAACTGGGCTTAAGTCTGCCCCCCACAGCCGTGGGCAAAGATTACTTTGCCGATGGCGGCTGGTTTAGCATCGGCAGAGATGGTGTCAAATTTTCTGCCAACGGAATTTTCGGGTTTTCACTTGGTGGTACCGAAGGTTTTGAGATCAACATCCTGGGCCTTGTCGCAGGATTTGACTGGCAACACCCGGCACTCAAATTACCTGGCTTCGGCCGTATTGGGGCCTAGGCCCCAAGCCATTTAGCCAAACGCTCCACAGCGTCATCAAGCACGCTATCCTGCTTGCAGAAGCAAAATCTCAGAAACATTTGAGGCGGTTCATCACCCTTGTAGAAGGCAGACACCGGCACTGTGGCGACGCCTGCATCGCGAACCATTGCCTGACAGGCCTCCACATCTGTGTCTCCGATGGACAGCGCAGAAAAATCCACATTCAGGAAATAGGCGGCCTGGCAGGTGCCGACTTTAAAATTCAGCGCACTTAAGCCGGCAGCCAGTCGATCCCGTTTTGCAGCAAGCTCTAATTTGATGCTCTCGAAATAACTATCGGGCAGTTCCAGCCCCTTTGCGACCGCCACTTGCAGATGAGGCGGTGTTGTGAATGTTGTAAATTGATGCGCCTTGGTGATCGGCTCAATCATATGAGCTGCGCCTGTGACGGTCCCGACCTTCCAGCCGGTCATGGAGAAGGTTTTCCCAGCCGAACCAATAGCAACAGCTCGCGCCTTTGCTTTTGGCAGGGACAGAACAGAAATATGAGGCAGCCCATCGAAAGTCAGGTGCTCATAAACTTCATCAGCGACAATAAAAACATCATGCGCGTCACATAGGTCGACAATCAATTCCAGTTCCGAGCGGGAAAACATCTTGCCGGCAGGGTTCATGGGATTGTTCAGCAGCAACAGTCTGGTGTTGTCAGAAAAGGCATTCTGCAAGGCATCAATCGGTAACACCCAATCGGGGGGATCAAGACGGACCAGTTTGATGATGCCGCCTGCCCGCTCCACCAATGGTGCATAACAATCATAGAGCGGCTCCAGAAGAATGACCTCATCGCCGGGATTAATGAGACCATTGATGCAATCTGACAGAGCTTCCGTTGCACCTGATGTGATGATGACCTGGCTTTGCCAATCAACTTGCACGTTCTGGAACCGCGCATAGGACATTGCAACGGCCTGCCGGAGCGCAGGAATGCCTGGCATGGGCGGGTACTGATTTGGCCCCTTCAAAAGAGCCTCTGCCGCATATTCCCGCAGGCTGAGCGGACCATCGACATCGGGAAAACCCTGCCCCAGATTCACAGCATTGTGCTGCTGGGCAAGGCGGCTCATGACCTCAAATATGGTTGTTGGAATGCCGGAATAGATGGCGTTCTTTGGCAGCATCGTCAGGACACCCTGATTGAGTTCAGACCCTACTGGCCGAAAATGCCGCGCAACAGCCCGCCAATGGGATTGTTTGATGGCGCTTGTGGGTTTCCGCTTCCCGGCAAAACTTCCTGGGTCGGTGCCCGCCCCTGACTGAGCAGATCAATCGGGCCGCCATTGTTACTTGCCGGCGCAGCCTGCTGGGTAGAGGCGGCCGGAGCCGTGTTGTTTGCAGGCGCTGCATTCTGGTTGCCTGAGACGATAGCGCGTCCGCCGGTTAGGCGGCGTGCTTCCGCAGGTGTCATAAAGCGCGGCGCGGCATTTGCGGGCGCGGATGAGCGGACCAAGGACCCTCTTGGATCAACACGCGGTATCGGTACACCACTTGTGTTGGCTGGTTGTCCTGTCTGCGCGTTACCAATTTGAGACTGGCTTTGAGGCTGAATGCCGCCTTGCTGCTGATTACCGCCACCAATGAGACGTCCAATCAGCTCAGCGCCCTGCCCGATGGCCGCATCCCTGTCTATGCCACCGTCTCTGACAATCTGGTTCACGTCCAAGCCTGTCCTTTCACGGACCTGATCGCGCAAAGCATCGCCATCATCACTCAGTGCGGCCAGTCCACCGCCAAACTGGCGCAATTGCTGGAGAGCAGCATCCGGATTTTCAAGAATGCCGGCAATATCAGGATAAATACGAGGTTCAGCAAACGAGCCTTCAACAACAATGGGAACGCCAAGTCCGGCAAAATCCTGCCCTGCGCCCTGCCCCTGCAGAGACGCTACAACTTTTGGATCAAATCGCATTTCCAAACGCTTGGCGGGCAGGTCAACCGATCCGGCACCGGTTGCGCGAACAAGCGGCCCAACAAGCCTGATATCACGGGTACGACCAAGGCCATTGGCGAATTGGAACGAGCCGGAAAATTCACTGAAATCTGTCTTTTCCTGTTCGTTGGTCTGCCAGCCCAGCAATGTGCGGGCGGACAGGGTACGCACCATTTGAGGAATGTTGACCCCACGAATGGCCCCGTTTGAAAAAATCATCCGGGTTTCGCCATCCAGGCCGGATACAAGACCCAATTCGCTGCGGCCCTGTGTGGTCAGTGCAAGACTGTAATCTGCCGTGCCCTCCAACCGGGTGAATTGTGCCGCGTCACGCAGGAACGGGTAAGCATCGAGTGAGGACAGATCAAAATTGACCGCCATCGAGGGCGTATCGCCGGATGCGTTAACCTCCAACCGACCTGCACCCCTACCGCCATAGAGCTGCATTTCGGTCAGATCAGCGGTTAAAACACCGTCCACCACCGACACCACCATACTGGTGTTTCCGGTTCGAATGTCGTCCAGAACAATCTCATTGGCACTGATCGTCAGATTGGCATTCATGCTGTTTAGACCAGACAGATCAATGGCAGCATTGCTCCAACCGGCGTCCACCGCGCCTTCAATACCTGGCAGATTGCTGCGATTGGGCGCAGATGCCGAACTGCCGGACGACCCACCAGAGGCATAGGGTGTCAGGTCCAGTTGCTGCAGGGCGAGCCGCGCTTCAAGTCTTGGCTTACCAGACAATGAGATGACCCCATTGCCCGTTCCCTGTGTGCCATCAAGCAAAATCCGGGCATTGTCAAAATTGACAGCACCCGGGCTGAAAGACAATTCGCCGGTGTAGCTGAAAGGCCCAAGACCACCGCCATCGCCAACGGGCTGATTCAGCCACGCCAGCAAACCGCGCAAGGATCGCGTTTCAACCGTGATGTCTCCATCAAAATCCCCTGTCTGGGTAAATGTGCCATCAACACCTGCCGACAACCTGCTGGAATTGATGCCAAACTGGGCAGGCCCCATGCCGTTGGACAGCATCTGACCGGCAGCAAATTGACCGCTCATTTCGAAGCGTTCATCGCGCCATTCGGCCTGCCCCAGCAAACCAATCGGTGTATCCAGCGTGTTGATGGTAATGTTGGCGGTGATGTTGTTGATCGTGTCCGCACGCTCTTCACCAAGTGCAAGACCAATGCCGGTTTGTGTCACAGACCCGCTGCGCAATCCAAGTGTTCCCCTGGCGTTCAGGCTGGACATGATTTGCTCGGGATCTGCACCCTGGGAGGCAAATTGCAGATCAACAATCAAAGATCCATTCACTCTTGGCTGGCCTTCCACAACCAGCCCGGCTGCGGACATCAATGTGCCAACATCCACACCCTGGGAGACCAAGTCTCCAGACAGTGCCGGTACTGCCTGAGACAGATCAACCCGCAGAGAACCCTGCAGGGTCTCCTCACCAACCATCACCGCAAATTCCGAAATTTCTGCAGCATCCGGAGAGGCGGCAAGATCAGCCGAGAGACGAATACTGCCGAGGCCGTTTGTCTCTTCGGGCAATTGCGTTCCCAACCAGGCTGCCAAAGCCGGAACAGATGGGATATCAGAAACAAACTGACCACCGAAAGCGGGTCCAAGACCAAAATCCACGGTGCCGCCCAAAGAGGCATCGGCTACGCTGCCATCCAAGTTAAATTCCAGCGCGGACCGCTCGCCCAATATTGCGGATCGCGGTTCGTCAAGTCTGGCAGTCAGGGCAAAGTCCTCTCCCTGATAGGCAAAGGCAGATTCAATAAGCAGTGGAACGTCAAGCGATGTCAGGGCTGTATCCACCCTGATCCCACTAATCAGATGGTCAGTCCCATCGCGCATATCCTGATATCGCACTGAGCCTTTGCGAATGGTTACGGCATCGATTTGCAGGCGTTCAAGAGCCTGCAGAACACTACCGGCATCATCAACAACAGCATCATCAGCGTTGATACTACTTCTTAGATCCGCCGACGACGTGTTGTCCGCGGCAATGTTTTGCTTCCAGCTTGCGCCGCCATTCTGATCGACAATGAGATCGATCTCCGGCCCTATCAGGGTTGCTTCATCAAGGCGTACATTGCCCGTGAAAATGGCAGCCAGATTGATACCAAACCGAACTGTTTCGGCGCGCACGGAGCTGGTTTCACCATCAGCGGAAATCCGCACATCACTGGCGCTGAAGCGCGGTGTCGGGAAAACACCAACGGAAATCGGTCCATCGATGGCCAATTGCCAGCCTGTGGCCTGCTCAACCTGTCTGGACACTTCACGTGCAATTGTCTGGCTGGGCAGAAAGAACGGCAGCACAAACACGACCAGCAGGAACAATCCGATGATGCCGCCGCCTATATAGGCAACCTGTCGCATCCATGGAGCCTTGAAGAGGGGCTTGCCGGGCTCACGAGGCTTGCGTGGTTTTCTGGCCTTGCGTTTTTTTGCAAGCGGCGCGGTGGAGGACGAAAGCATTGCGGAAGCCGCATTCGAGTCAGGCGTATTTGCCGCCGATTCTGTGGCAGCCTGTGTTTCAAAATCTGGCGCGACCGGCGCATCGGTGCGGGACTCTGTGCCCTGCCCAATTTCGAAGGATGGTACAAATTGCTCGGCTTGAACGGATTGTGCCTGAACAGATTGTGCCTGAACAGATTGTGCCTGAACGGCGTCAACAGTTGGATCCAAATAGTGATCTGAAGGCGACGCAGCCTCTGGAACATGAATGTAATGTGGTTCGGCAGGTGCACTCGGTTGAGGCGCAATGGGTTGAGACACAAAAGGCTCGGGAACCACGGGCTCTGAATAATTCGGTTCAGGCGCATATGTCTGTTGCGGTTCCGGAAATATCGGCGCGGGATCTTGCACCACGGGTGGCTGCACGAAATCCTGAGGGGTAGCGGTCTGAGGTGCCTGACTTTGGGGCGGCGCAACATACTGTTGATCAATCGGCTGTTGACCAGTCGGTGGCGGCGCGGGTGTGTATGCCGGTGCTGGGTTCCGCAATTCCTGTGGTGCTTGTGGTTGCTCTGGTGCTCTCAAAGGCTGCGGGCGCACAGGCTCGGGGGTTCGCAGCGGTTCAGGGGCGCGTGCTGGTTCATGGGCTCGCACTGGCTCAGGGCGCACTGCCGGGACGGGTCGCACACCTATTCCGCGTTCAATTTCGAATTGCGCATCCAATTGCGGGTCATCAGAGGCCTGCCGAGGATCATCATAAGTTGGTGGCGCAGGCACTGATGAGGGAGCGCGTGGAGATGCGCCAAAATCCTGTGGCGTCGACCCGAAAGGACCATCGGATACAGATGGCAATCCCTGCCTTGGCTGGGCAGACGTAGAAGCTGGTGGAGCAGCGGGCCTTTGAGAAACTGCAGGTTGCGATGGCGGCACGGCTCGACCAATCCGGTCCGCTGGCGGGTCTGCGGGATGCTGACTACCAGTCCGGTTCTCCGGCGAAGGTTTACTTCGGTCTGTCGGGTCGTCGTTCGACACTAAATATTCCGCTTTTTCAAGTGGTTGCAAATCATAGGCGGATCAACAACATTTACTAATTCGCAGATTACACTGGATAAGAAATAAGGCAATTCAGTGCTGGCCGTAAAGCCTTACTAATCGTGCAAACTGAGGTCTATTTGGTGGAATTCAACGCAAAAACAGTGAATTCCCGTCTCCCATAGCCTGATTGTAGCTCAGATCAGGAGGGAAGAGACATCACTTGCGCGGCGCCGATTCTCTCAAAACGCTGCAAAAGCTGACTTGAAACAGCGTCTATCTGAAGTAGAGCGGCGCTAGTTCACAGTGCTACTCAATTGGCATTCTTAAAGCCGTGACGGCTCAAGCTACCGCTCTTGACAAAGCACACTGCGACCAAAGATCAGACAATGCCCCCACCAATCTGTCCATGTCGTCATCACTGTGGAGTGGCGTAGGCGTGAAGCGCAGCCGCTCGGTGCCCTCTGGAACCGTTGGGTAATTGATCGGCTGGACATATATCCCATAATTGTCCAGCAGCAGATCGCTGATCCATTTGCATTTACTGGCATTTCCGACCATCACCGGAACAATGTGACTGGGATTGGAGATATGGGGAATGCCTTTGGCATCGAGTTTTGCCCGCAAGGTTGCCACACGCTCCTGGTGTTGCACGCGCTCTTCATTGCTGTTTTTCAGATATTGAATGCTGGCAACAGCACCGGCTGCCAGTGCTGGCGGAATGGCAGTCGTGAAAATAAATCCCGAGGCAAAGCTTCGGACAAAATCGCACAGATCGTTCGAGCCTGTGATGTACCCACCCATCACGCCATATGCCTTGCCAAGCGTGCCTTCAATTACGGTCAGGCGGTCCATCAGACCTTCGCGTTCCGCAATTCCACCACCGCGTGGCCCGTAGAGGCCAACTGCGTGCACCTCATCCAGATAGGTCATGGCACCGAACTCATCAGCAACGTCACACAATTCCTTGATCGGTGCGATGTCCCCATCCATGGAATAGACTGATTCAAATGCCACCAGTTTGGGAGCGGCAGGATCATCTGCAGCCAATTTGCGACGCAAATCGTCCGGGCAGTTATGTTTGAAAACACGTTTTTCAGCGCGGCTGTGGCGAATGCCCTCAATCATTGAGGCGTGATTCAGCGCATCTGAGTAAACAATGCAACCAGGCAGCTTTGACGCCAGCGTCCCAAGAGCGGCCCAATTGGACACGTAGCCTGAAGTGAAAATCAGCGCCGCTTCCTTGCCGTGCAAATCCGCCAGCTCGCGTTCCAACAAAACGTGGTGATGGTTAGTGCCCGATATGTTGCGCGTTCCACCAGCGCCCGCGCCGCATTTGGCTATGACATCCGTCATGGCGCCAATTACCTGCGGATTCTGGCCCATTCCAAGATAATCATTGGAGCACCAGACTGTGACCTCATCGGTGCCATCCGCACGGTAGCGAGTCGCTTTGGGAAAGCCGCCACTGTGGCGCTCCAACTCCGCAAATACCCGGTAATTGCCGTCTTCCCGCAATTTGTCGAGTTGTTCTTTAAACAGCGCGTTATAATCCATCAGGAACTCCACATTGAACCTAAGGCCACTCAGCGGCCGATTGCCCGGAGCCAACCAGGCTCCAGACTCTCCAACTATAAAATGATCTTGAGCATTTGTGCGCAAAAATCATTGAGGCAGATCAATCCAGCGTTGTTCTTTTGCTAGTGGCCGAACGCGTGAACGTTCTGATGCTGCGTGCCCAGGCCATCAATGCCCAGCTCCAACTGGTCACCATCGACCAAAAAGCGCTGTGGCTTCATGCCCATCCCAACACCTTCTGGCGTGCCTGTGGCAATTACATCACCCGGCATGAGCCGCATGAACTGGCTCATGTAGCTGACAATCGTCGCGACAGAGAAAATCATGTCGGACGTATTGGAATTCTGGACGGTTTCACCATTCAGTTTCAACCAGAGTGGCAATGCCTGGGGGTTGGGAATTTCGTCCGCTGTCACCAGCCAAGGGCCAATCGGCCCGAAAGTTGGTGCCGACTTCCCTTTGATCCATTGTCCACCGCGTTCAATCTGAAAGCTGCGCTCAGATACATCATTGATCAGACAATATCCGGCAACATGGGAAAGCGCATCAGCTTCGCTGACATGTTCGGTTATGGCCCCCATGACCACCCCAAGTTCCACTTCCCAATCAGACTTAACGCTGCCCTTCGGGATAATGACGTCATCCGCTGGCCCCTGAATGGCTGAGGTCGCTTTGGAAAACAGGATTGGTTCGGAAGGCGCGTCCATGCCGCTTTCCTTGGCATGATTTGCATAGTTCAAACCAACACAAAAATAGTTGGGAACAGAGCCGACACAGGCACCAATACGAGGCTGTCCATCCACCATTGGGAGACTGCCTGGATCGAGTTCACGCAGATGGGCAAGGCTCTCACGTGTCAATGTTGCCGGCTCAATATCATGCAGGTGTCCGGACAAGTCGCGCAACGCACCGTCACTATCGAGTATGCCTGGTTTTTCAGCGCCCAGCGCCCCGTAACGTACGAGTTTCATGTCCCGCTCCCTTTATACTTTTACAATGCTATTGGTTTCATTTCGTCGAATTTGGCCGCCTCTATGGCACAGGCAATGATGCCTGCCAATAACCGGAGGTCTTTTTGCACGACAATGCGGCTACAAGCAGGCTGCGAGGAGGCCTTGCGGACAAAACATACACTGGCAAAATCTGACAAAAAACCTGGCGAAATATGTCTCTCTCCGCCAGGTTTTGCCGGTATCTTAGGGCCTGATCCTAATCGCGTTCTGCGGATGCTGCCCACAAATTGATATCAGCTTCTTTGGCATGACCGTCGATTAGTGCCAACTCTTCGTCGGTAAAATCTGATCTGTCGAGCGCCGCCACACAATCCACAATCTGTTCGGGACGGCTGGCACCGATGAGCGCAGTCGTCACCCGTCCGCCGCGCAGAACCCAGGCTATGGCCATTTGGGCCAGCGTTTGTCCACGACTTTGCGCAATATCGTTAAGGGCCCGTATGTTCGACAGGGTTTTTTCATTGAGGAAACCAGGATCAAGGGACGAGTCTTGCGCCGCCCGGCTATCAGTGGGTATGCCACCCAGATATTTGTTGGTCAGCATTCCCTGTGCCAAGGGCGAGAATACAATTGATCCAACACCCAGATCATCAAGTGTATCCAGAAGTCCATCCTCTTCCACCCAACGATTGATCATGGAATAGCTGGGCTGATGAATGAGGCAAGGCGTGCCGAGATCGTTCAGAATTTTTACCGCTTCCCGCGTGCGTTGAGAATTGTAGGATGAAATTCCGACATATTGCGCCCGGCCCGACCGTACAATGTGATCCAGAGCGCCCATGGTTTCTTCCAATGGCGTGTTTGGGTCAAAGCGGTGGGAATAGAAGATATCCACATAATCGAGGCCCATGCGCTTCAAGCTTTGATCGCAACTGGCAATGAGATATTTGCGGCTGCCCCATTCACCATAGGGCCCCGGCCACATGTGGTAACCAGCCTTCGATGAAATGATCAATTCATCGCGAAGACCGCGAAACTCATTTTTCAGAATGTCGCCAAAGGCGATTTCGGCTGACCCGGGAGGCGGGCCGTAATTATTGGCCAGATCAAAATGGGTAATGCCGCAGTCCAATGCCTGCCGGCACAAAGCCTGTTTCGTTGCGTGTGGTGTTTCATCACCAAAATTATGCCACAGCCCAAATGACAATGCAGGCAGTTTCAGCCCGCTTTTGCCAACGCGATTGTAGCGCATTTTGTCATAACGATTTTCGTTGGGAAACCAGTTCATATGTGGGGTCCTACTTCAAAAGTGCTTCGGCCTCAGCAATGCCAAGTGCTGCTGGGCGACTGCATGTGGTGCTCATGGCTACAAACTCGCCGGTCTCACCGGATTTCAGGATCGAGGTCATAACATCGACCGCGTGTAAAGCGCGTTCAAGGGAACAGCGATGGTCCCGACCATCCATAATAGCCATTGCCATGTCTGCCAACCCGGCAGCACGGTAATTTGCCCGACCCACGCCTTTATCCTCCTGATTGTTCACACCAAAGGGATGATCCCAATCCGGCAAAGCAACCACCTCGGAGAAATCTGCGCCGCCTGCCGAAACAGCGCCACCAAAGAAATTCGGATCAGGCAGATAGACCGATCCGCCAGTGCCATACAGCTCCATTTCGGAATGCTGGTGGGCCCAAACATCCCAGCTTGACAACATGGTGATGGTTGCGCCTTGTTCAAATTCCAACAAAGCGTGGATGTTGGTTGGCGTATCTACCGGGACGGTTTCCCCCGCACGCGGTTCACTGGAAATCGTTCGGGTCCTGGATGCCATAGATGTCAGCGCTGCCACACGTTTGACCGGCCCCAAGAGGTTTATCAAATTCGCGATGTAATAGGGTCCCAGATCCAGCACGGGACCGCCGCCTGGCTGGAAAAAGAAATCCGGGTTCGGGTGCCAGTGCTCCATGCCATGGCTTAGAACGATAGCGGTTCCTGAGGTGATCGTGCCAACAGCGCCGCTATCAATATGCGCTCTTGCCTGCTGATGTGCGCCGCCAAGAAATGTATCAGGTGCCGACCCGACCATCAGTCCCTTTTGCGTTGCCAAATCCCGTAAGGCTTTCCCTTCTTCAAGAGTGAGCACAACCGGCTTTTCAGAATAGGCGTGTTTTCCAGCTTCCAGAATCTGGGTCGTCACGCTGTAATGCGCATCGGGTATCGTCAGATTGACGATGATGTCGATGTCCTGTGCCGACAACAAGCCGTCAATTGTTTCAGCACGCACCCCATACTGTTCTGCCCTTGCTTTTGCGGCAGCGCTGTTCAAGTCAGCACAGGCCCTTATCTCGATGCCATTAAACAGGGGAGCAAGCGAGAAATAGGTTGTCGAGATATTTCCGCATCCAATGATGCCAACGCCAAGTACACTCATCTCAAACCCTTTCAGAATTGCTTTGCAGCTTTAAGCGAGCGTTCGGCAAACCGCCTGTCATCGCTCGGATTGTCATGTTCCATCACAAAGGCTTCGGCCTTTGTCTTACGCAGAGCAGCCATAATGGCCGGCCAGTCCATGGTGCCATCTCCAACATCAGCCCAGCCATCTTCATCAGCTTTTTCACCTTCCGGCGCGATGTCTTTGATGTGAGCGGCGGTCAGCCTGTCACGGTATTTTTCAATGTAGTCCTGTGGTTCTTTGCCACCCCGGGCAATCCAGGCAATATCAGCTTCCCAATGAAGCAACGGGCCACCTTCAAAGATGAGATCAATCGGCAGTTCGCCTGTCGGCAGTGCGCTGAATTCAAAATCATGATTGTGCCAGCCAAAAGCAATGCCGCCATCACACAGTGGTTTTCCAGCCGCCTGTAATCTCTTTCCAAATGCACGCCAGCCATCCGCATCAGTGGGGCGCAGGTCAGCTGCAAGATGGGGTACGAAGATGGACTTAATGCCAAGTAATTTTGCGATTTCAATGGCTTGTCCCGGCTCGTTCTCAACCAGATTCAAGTCCATATGAGTGGTGGGCATGGTGAGACCACTGTCTGCCAGGCCAACCATGAGACCATCGATAACGGACTTGTTGGCGTAGAGCCCGCCATATCCTTCAACAGAACTGTAGCCGAGGTCGGCCAACATGGCGAAAGTATTGCTCAACGGCGTGAAATTGCGGGAGCTGTAGAGCTGATAGGAAAAATCGGTCATGTCATATTCTCCTTGGGATACGGGCAGTTCGCGTCATGCGGTGCCGTAGGTCGCAGTGAAAAGGTTTCTCACTGTAATTTCGGGTTTTTTATCTGACAGATCTGGTGCGAAGCGCAGGGACCTCTTGCGGCCCGGCAGCATGGTGAAGGCATTGTCAGAAAACCGCCCTGCACCATCGGCTTCCAGTGCCACGAAGAGTGCGAGCGTTTGGCAGGTCAACGTCACCTCCCAATCTTCGCCAGACCGCACAATATCAAATTCGATTTCCGGATTCTGGAGATCCAGCGTCTTATAGGGTTCGTTGGTGAAATGGTCACCGTGAACAACGCCATCTGGCCCAGCCCATTCAAAATAGAGGATTTCACCAATTTGAAGGTCTTGTTTTGGCACGTTTAACAGAACAGCATTTTCAATAGAATTGATGCTCCGGTGTCCCGCCCCGAGTTCGCGCTGCGTTCCGGACATGGACACGGCATAGGCCGTGACACGAAGCTCTCGCTCTCCGCGCCGGTCATTGATTGCAATCAATGCAATATCATCGGCGGTTGGGACCGCAACCACGACTTCCGGCGCGAAGAACTGTTTGGCCATATGATGCAACAGCTTCCAATTGCCGCCATAGTCCAGACTGGACCAGCTTGCCACCGGCCAGGTGTCATTCAACTGCCAGTAAAGCGCTCCCATGCAGTGCGGCTTGATGCTGCGCCAGTAATCGACAGCCGTCTTGATGGCCAAGCCCTGTTGAACCTGGCTGATATAAACGAAATTCTCGAAACCGACAGGAAACCTGAAATAGCGAAACATGGTCTCGGCGATCCGCGCGTTACCGCCAGCGTTCTTCTGATGGCTCTCCATTACGGGCGAGGCAATATTCCAGTCTTTCTCATCGGCAAAATCACGAATGACATTCATCGAGGGAAAGGACTGAAACCCGAATTCTGAACAAAACCGTGGTTTCACATCGCGATAGTGAGAAAAGTCTTTGCCTTCGTGCCAGACCGACCAGAAATGCATGTCGCCGGAGCTGTCATCGTGCCAGGCATCGCCAAAGTTCATGGGCCCGGGTGATGGGCTGGACGGCCACCAATTGGCATGTGGCAGCGTTTCTTTCAAAGCCGTCTCCACTGTCCGGTTTAGCCGATCATAGCTGACCAGATATCGATCTCTGTCTTTTCGACTTTCCTCAAACCAGGTGAGTGCGCCAATCAGTTCATTGTCCCCGCACCACAGTGCAATTGAAGCGTGGTGCCCCAGACGCGCAGTCTGCTCGCGAACCTCAGCATCAACTTCTGCCAGAAATGCCGGTGTGGAAGGGTAGAGATTGCAGGCGAACATGAAGTCGTGCCAGATCAGGAGGCCCATTTCATCGCAATAATCATAGAAGTAATCCGGCTCATACCGTCCGCCTCCCCAGACCCTGATCATATTCATGTTGGCATCAACTGCGGACTGAAGGAGCGCGCGCGTCTTCTCTTTTGTGATGCGGCCGGGCAGCGCGTCAGCAGGAATCCAGTCTGCGCCGCGCATGAAGGTGTCATGATCGTTGACGCGGAATTTGAACCCCAGGCCAGCGGCATCCGTTTCTGTCACCAGATCGATAGAGCGCAATCCGACACGCCTTGCTTGGATCTGATCGTCCAATGTGACTGTCAAATCGTGCAAAACCTGATCACCAAGTCCCGCGGGCCACCACAGTTCCGGATTGTTAAGCGAGAATTCTGCTGTTGCTGTGTTATCGACAATCTCGATTATGCGGTTTTCACCCGCAAATTCGACGCTGATATTTCTACCGCCGCCCTGCCCGATTATTGCCACTGTCACTGTTACGTTGGCGCGCTCGTTGGTGCAGATCTGATCAACTCTGATTTGCCCTATAGCCGCGGTGCGATTTTGCACCAATTCCATACGGCCATAAACGCCAAGTGGGGCAAGAGCGATGTTCCAATCCCATCCAAAATCACACTGAACCTTTCGCAGCATATTGCCATTGGCAAGCGGACAATTTTCCTTATGCCACGGAACATAAAATGGCTGCTCTTCCTGCAATTGCGAGGCAATGCGAGACGATGATGCAAACCGAACTGTGATTTCATTTTCGCCGGACAAAAGAACTTCTGAAACATCGATTGTGTAGGTTCGGAAGCTGTTCTGTGTCGTCGCCACGACCGTCCCATTGATGCTGACTTCAGCAATTGTGTCCACATCCTGCAAAATGAGAGACAGATCGGTCTTGTCGGTGTGAAAGGTGCGGCTGACAATCCAGTCACGTTCCGCAATCCAGCGCACTTCATACTCGTTTTGCCCGCTATATGGATCTGGCACAAATTGCGCATGCTGAAGTGCGCTCACGACATCGCCCGGGAGCATCATCGGCAGGGAATAGGATCGCTGCTGGTCGCGAAGCAACCATTCGCCAGATAGGTCAATCATGTTGAACTCTTAATTGTGACGCTGCGTCTTTGCGCCTACAGGCGTAACTCAGTCGTTTTGTCGAATAATGAGGCACGTTTCGGGTCGAACCCGATTTTCAAATCATCACCCGTTGCAACCGACGCCTGACCATCCATTCTGAACCGAAACGGAATGCCGTTAATCTTGGTCCAGACCAATGTGTCAGAGCCCATTGGTTCAACAATATCAACATGTGCATTGGTGCTGAATGGCGCGTCTTCATTGACCAGGATGTGCTCCGGACGAATTCCGAACCATGCGGAGGATTTAACGCTTTCATCCAAAAAATCATAACGAGACAAATCAATGCTCATGTCCCCATTGATGAATTTCCCGTCCGCAACTTCACCTTCAAAGAAATTCATTGCCGGTGAACCGATAAAGTCTGCGACATATTTGTTGACCGGCCGGTTGTAGATTTCCTGCGGGCTGTCAAGTTGCTGGATCAGGCCGTCCTTCATGATCGCAATTCGGTCGGCCAGCGTCATCGCCTCGATCTGATCATGGGTGACATAGATCATCGTGTTTTTGAGGCGTTCGTGCAGCACTTTCAACTCGACGCGCAGATCAGCACGCAGTTTTGCATCCAGATTGGACAGAGGTTCATCGAAAAGGAATACGTCCACATCGCGCACCAATGCCCGGCCAATAGCAACGCGCTGGCGCTGACCACCAGACAAGGCGGCAGGTTTACGTTGTAGCAACGGCTCGATCTGGAGGATTTCTGCAGCACGTTTCACGCGTGTTTCAATCTCGTCCTTTGGCATTTTTGCGTTTTTCAGCCCGAATGTCAGATTTCCGCGCACCGTCATCTGCGGATACAGCGCATAGGATTGAAACACCATGCCAATTCCGCGTTCGGAAGGCTGTTCCCAAGTGACATTCTTGTCATTGATGAATATCTGGCCATCGGAGACATCCAACAGCCCGGCGATGCAGTTAAGCAGAGTGGATTTACCACAGCCTGACGCGCCCAGAAGGACCAGAAACTCTCCCTGGCCGATATCCAGATTGAGGTCCTTCAAGACCTTGACCGAACCAAATTCCAGGTCGAGATGCTTGATTGATACGCTTGGATTTTCCATTATTCTCAACCCTTCACGGCGCCCGCAGCAATGCCGCGTACGAACAATTTACCGGATACAAAATAGACGAATAGCGGCACGAGGCCTGTCAGCAGAGTGGCCGCCATGTTGACGTTATATTCCTTCACACCCTGCACTGAATTCACGATGTTATTGAGCTGCACAGTCATCGGATAATTTTCCGGTTTGGTGTAAATCACCCCAAACAGGAAATCATTCCAGATGCCCGTCACCTGCAGAATGATGGCAACCACGAAAATCGGCAGCGACATTGGCAGCATGATCCGGAAATAGATGCCCCAGAATCCAGCTCCATCAACGCGTGCGGCCTTGAACAACTCTTCCGGAACAGAGCTAAAATAATTCCGGAACAAGAGGGTCAGAATGGGCATGCCGAACACAGTGTGCACAATGACCAGGCCACCCAGTTTGGTGTAAAGGCCCATCTCACGCAGGATGATCACAATTGGATAGATCATGACCTGATAGGGAATGAACGCCCCGAATATCAAAATCGTGAAGAAGATGTTGGCGCCCTTGAAACGCCAATTCGCCAGCGCATAACCATTCACAGACGCGATCAGTATGGAAATCGCGACAGAGGGGACCATGATGCGGACAGAATTCCAAAACCCTCGCGACAGACCATCGCAATTCAAGCCGGTACACGCTTCCGACCATGCCTTGACCCAAGGCTCGAATGTGATTTCCACGGGGGGCGAAAATACGTTGCCGAGACGAATTTCCGGCATGCCCTTAAGGGAGGTCACTACCATCACATAGAGCGGTAACAGATAATACATCGCGATTACGATGAGTGTGCCGTACAACATGATGTTTCGCGGCGACAGCGCCCGTTTAGGCTTGCGCCCACGGGGGCCGACCATCGTCGTTGTTTCTGAATTGGTTGCGGATGTGTCAGCCACGTGATCGCTCCCCTTTGAATTCGAGGTAAGCCCATGGGATGACAATCACCAGGACCGACAAAAGCATCATCGTTGAGGCCGCAAATCCCTGCCCCAGGTTCTGATTTTTGAACATGTAATCATAGACATATTTGGCAGGCACTTCCGAGGCGATGCCCGGCCCGCCGGATGTTTGCGCTACAACCAGATCGTAGACCTTGACGATGCCTGAAGCGATAATGACCAGTGTGGTGATGAACACCGCCCGCATCATTGGAATGATAATGAAGACATAGGTCTTCCACATCGGAATCCCGTCAACCCGCGCGGCCTTCCAGATATCTTCATCAATGCCACGCAGTCCCGCCAGCATCAGGCACATGATCAACCCTGTGCCCTGCCACAGCCCGGCGATCAGAACGCCGTATATGACAATGTCAGGATTATAAAGAGGATCGAACACGAACTCCTCAAACCCCAGACTGCGTATGATTTTCTGAATGCCGAATTCGGGATTCAGGATCCATTGCCACACAAGTCCCGTGACGATGAAGCTCAGAGCAAAGGGGTACAGGAAGATAGATCGGAAGGTATTTTCAAAACGAATTTTCTGATCCAGCATTGCGGCCAGCAAAAAACCGATGACCAAAGAAAATATCATCGAGCAAATGCCATAAATGGCCAGATTTTCGATGGAAATCAACCAGCGGTTTTGGCTCCAAAGACGTTCATACTGATCCAGACCGACAAGCTTGCTGTTGGGCAGCAGTTTAGACTTCGTGAATGAGTGATACACCGTCCACAATGTTGCACCGACAAAGACTACCAATGCTGTCAGCACCATGGGAATGGCCGCTATCTTGGCACTCATATTGCGGAATAATTGTGTTGGCCGCCCGGTCTGCGCCATGACCTTTTCCCCACCTGAAGACAAGTTTGTGAATTGATTTATCGGAAAATTCTTGGGCCGGTTCTTGTGCCCGGATGACCGACCCGAAATGTTCGGGTCGGTCCAATTTTGACGAAGATGTTAGTCAGCGTCTTCGATAATTGCGACGTAACGTTTCTGGGCGTCAGCGGCAGTGATATCGGTGCTGTTCCAGAACTCGACCATCAAATCCTGAATCTGGCCCTGAGTATCCGCAGACTGGACATTCACGCCATCAGGTAAAATGTTGCCATCAGCAAGGATCTTGAGACCCTTCTTCATGCAATCATTAGCAGCCGTCAGATCGACATCTCCACGAATTGGCAGAGATCCCTTCTTCAGGTTGAAGGCAACCTGCACTTCCTTGGAAATCATCTGTGATGCCATCCGCTTTTGAGCAGCTGTAATCTCAGGATCATCATTTTTGGGGAAATAGAACGCATCACCGCCGGTGGCGATCACTTCATTCACACCGAGACCCGGCAGGCAGGTGTAATCTTCACCGGCGACCTGATTGGCAACCTGGAATTCACCCTGTGCCCAATCGCCCATGATCTGACCACCGGCCTTGGCGGTAATCACCATGTTGGTGGCCTGATTCCAATCCTGAACATTTGAGCCTTCGGACAAGGAACGCGCAGCAGCATAGGCCTCAAAGACGGCAGTAGCCTCTGCACTGGCCGCAGCCTTTGCATCTTTGTCGGACAGGATGCTCTTATACAGATCGATTCCACCAACGGCGACCATCATGGTGTCAAATGCGAGTTGAGTCTGCCAGGATTGCTGCCCCATGGCCAAAGGTACGATGCCGGCCTCGCGCAATTTGGGTGCTGAAGCAACAAATTCATCCCAATTCGCTGGCACAGCAACGCCAGCCTTTTCATAGGCTTCATGGCTGAGCCACAGCCATTGTGGCGAGTGAATGTTGACCGGAACGCAATAAATCTTGCCGTCCACTGTGCAACCATCGAGCAAACGCACAGGATTGACCAGATCGCGCCAGCCTTCAGCTTCGGCGATTTCTGTCAGATCCAGCATCAAACCGGCTTCCACCAGCTCTTCGGCCTGACGGCCGTGGTTCAACTGGGTCGCGCCCATAGGGTCGCCACCGATAATACGGGAAATGATAATGGGTCGGGCAACGCCGCCGGACCCGGCTATTGCGCCATCAACCCATTTGTCTCCACCATCGTTAAAGGCTTTGGCAAATTCGGCCACGGCAGCGGCTTCGCCACCAGAGGTCCACCAATGAGTTACCTCCAGATCAGTCGCTTGCGCGGCCAGTGGAATTCCCGCAGTGAGCATCAATGCAGCAGCTAGTGTTTTAAGTTTCATTTTTTCCTCCCAGGTGAAACTATAACGTTATAGTAGAACGCTATAACGATTTAGATTACGAATCAATCTGGTTTTTTCAATTTTTTTCACTCATGTTGAAAAGCCCGCTTAAACGGAAGGCCGAGCTGGGAGACTGGCCATTCAGAGGCAAAGCCGATATAGACTGCGCGCGTTATCGAAAGCAGAAATATGGATTCCAACCAGCCACCTGACAGAGTCGAAAAGCAGGAACCAGACAGTCATGGTTCGGGGCGAGGATTGCCCAAACGGCCGACCCTGAAAACAATTGCGACGATTACCGGATTGTCGATCGCCACCGTGTCCCGGGCGCTGAAAGATGCTGCCGATATCGGCGAAGCGACGAAACTGCGGGTTCGCGAAATAGCAAATGAGATCGGCTATCGACCAAACCGCGCCGGTGTTCGTCTGC
This sequence comes from Alphaproteobacteria bacterium, assembly GCA_024743215.1. GTDB lineage: Bacteria > Pseudomonadota > Alphaproteobacteria > Rhizobiales. Next base: position 250,784 of record JANSWZ010000004.1, on the reverse strand, counting down.
GCACGGGCAAAACAAATGTCATTTGTTTGGTTATGTCAGCTGAAAGCCATGTCATGAATCATACGGCGCAGTTGATTTATTCAATCTCAACAGCGCTTAGAAACACGTCCTATCACCTCAACGTCACGCCCTATTCCGCTGATGATGACCCAATGGAACCCATTCGATACATTGTGGAAACCGGGTCAGCTGACGGGGTAATTCTGAACCAGATCAAGCCGGAGGACCCACGCATTCGCTATCTGAGCGAACACGGAGTTCCCTTTGCAACTCATGGACGGACCGAAATGGGGATTGCACACCCCTATTTTGATTTCGACAATGAGAGTTTTACCGAATTGGGCGTGGAAAAACTGGTCTCACTTGGCCGCAGAAACCTTGCCTTGCTGTCACCGCCACCGGAACAGACTTACGGCAAGCATATGATTGATGGCCTTGTTGCGGCTGCAAAACGGCTTGGCGTAGATTGCAGAACTCTTGAATTGGTGACCAGCGACAGCAATATGACCGAAATTGAAGCAGCCATATCCAGAACCATGCAAGAGCCAAATCCGCCAGATGGCTTCATTAGCGGCGGCACCAGTGGCGCCATGGCAATCGTGAACGCACTGGAAAATGAGGGCCTGCAACTTGGTAAAGACGTTGATCTTGTAGCGAAGGAAGCACTGCACTTTCTGGTGCACTTCCGAAAGGAGATCATCGTCGTACAGGAAAATGTCGGCCAGGCGGGTACGTTCCTGGTGAAAGCATTGACCGCCTCAATTGAAAAAGACGGACCGCCACAACAGGATCTTGAAGTACCCGTATTGGACCTTTGATCCCATGAAAGTTGCTGAAGCGTTACCCGCCGACAGCCAATAAAATGACACCGCCTGCCACTATTATGGCCGCCAGCATACGCAATTTCCATGGTCGTTCCTTGAACCAGATCACGCCGATAAGTGCCGCGATGATGACACTGGATTCGCGAATGGCGGAAACGGTGCCAAGGCTGGTGAGGCTCTTGGCGTAAATTGCAAGACCATAGGCGACTGCAGACAACAGTCCCCCAACAAAGCCAATGGTCAGGACTCTGGATTGAATACCGCTCCAGTTCCTGCGCCGATAAGCGACAAAAAAGACACCGGGAATACATTCCAGCAAAAACAACCAGCCAATATAGCCAAGCGGACTTTGCGATGCGCGAACGCCCAGCCCATCCACCACTGAGTAGGAAGCAATGGCAATGCCGGTCAGGATAGCGGCAGAGGCAGCCTGCGGATTTGCTGCCTTGTGCCTGCGCCCGAAGAACAAAACACTGATGCCGAAAGACACCAGCAAAATACCTGCCCAGGCGGTAGGCGACAGAAATTCATCGGCAAATACCTGCGCACCCAGGGCCACCAGGACGGGGGCAATGCCCCTGGCGATTGGATAGACCTGACTGAGATCACCATGCCGATAAGCCCACAGCAAAAATGCATAGTAGAAAAAATGGATGAAAGTGGAGGCAATGATGAACGGCCAGGCTTCAGCTGCCGGGGGCACATAAAGCAGAACCAGCACCAGACCCAGCGCAGCATGGCCCAGATTGAGCAATCCCATCGCCAGGGCCCGGTCGGCGGACCCCTTTATGATCGCATTCCATGTTGCGTGCAGGACCGCCGCCGAAAGAATCAGGCTGAGGGCAAGGAGTGACGGAGGTCCTGTCATGACCAGCGGGTGGGCGCGGGGACGCCCTCACCTATGTGCAAGTTCAGCGTGGCCAGGGCAGTGAATAAGTCTTGACATTGGTGAAGAATTTCATCGCTTCCAGAACGCCCTCTTTCACGCCGTTGCCAGAATCCTTGATGCCGCCAAAAGGAGACATCTCGATGCGATATCCGGGCTGTTCCCAAATGTTGACCGTGCCGACGTTCAGACCATTGATGTATGAAATCGCTCGGTTCAGATCATTCGTGCAAACGCCCGAGGACAAACCAAATTCTGTTGAATTCGAGATCCGCATGACGTCGTCATCATTCTCCGGAACACGCACAATCGGGATGATGGGCCCGAAGGTTTCCTCATAGACCAACTCACTGTCATGCGGCACGTGATCCACAACAATTGGTGGCAATAAAGCACCATTCCGGCCCGGATTATACAGCACGTTTGCGCCGTGTTTTTCCGCTTCATAAACACGCGATTCAAAGGTTTCAGCGGCTTGCGCATGAATAACGCAACCCAATTGGGTATCTGGATCCTGGGGATCACCAAAGCGAATGGCTTTGGCCTTTTCCGTGATCAATTCCACCAGTTTATCAGCAATGGAATCCTGCGCCAGAATGCGTTTGACTGCGGTGCAGCGCTGTCCGGAATTGCCCGTTGCTCCGGCAACAGCAATCGTTGCCGCTTTTTCCAGGTCAGCATCTGACAGATCGTTCAGAATGATCAGCGGATCATTGCCGCCCAGTTCCAGCGCGGTGCGTTTGTAGGCCGCCTTGCCAGCGATCATTTTACCCACCTTCACGCCGCCGGTGAATGTGATGATGTCAATATGCTCATTGGTGATCATCTCATCACCGATATCAGCAGGCATTCCAGTGACAATCTGGAACATCTCTTTCGGCAAACCCGCCTCATGGAGAATGTCAGCCAATGTAATGGCAGTCAGCGGTGTTAGTTCTGTTGGCTTGCAGACCATGCAATTATTGGTCGCGATGGAAGGTGCAATCTTATGCGAAACCATATTCAGCGGATGGTTGAATGGCGTAATGGCCGAGATGGCACCAACCGGTTCCCGCATGGTATAAATCTTGCGATCTTTACCGTGAGGCGTCAGATCACAGGAGTAAATCTGTCCGTCATCCAGTATGGCCAACTGCCCCGCCAGCATGAAGACATCATAGGCCCGGCCGGTTTCATACAATGAATGCTGTTTGCAAATGCCAAGCTCCAGCGTCAGCCAATGAGCCAGTTCTTCTCTGCGCTCAACAATCAACTGTGCTGCGCGAAAGAGTATCTGTTGACGCTCGTAGCGCGTGAGGGTTGGCCGGTATTTCGCAGCTATTTCAAACGCTTCTGCCGCATGCTCAGCCGTACCTGCAGGCACAGTTCCGACAACCTCGTCGGTGTAGGGATAGCGCACTTCAACCAGATCCTTGGTGAAGACTTTTTCACCGCCGATCCGCATTGCGTCATTTCGAATTTTGAAATCTGAGTTCAACATAAGGTGTTCCCGAATACGCGCGACTTAAAGCGCAGCTGCCATGCAGGCAATGTGAAAGGCGTCAAAATTGCGAAGCGTTGGCGCGTCCTGCAAATCAGGCAAAACCCGATTGACGATGAACGGCACTTCCTGCTCTGTCAGCCCGCCATGCGAGCGCAGCGGTTCATCAAGAGCCGCAAGATCGTGCCGATGGGCGCTGGTGCCAAGGGTCATGTATTCTGTCGATATGACCACGATGTCGCCAATGCGGTCCTCTGGCAGTTCAAACCGCTCACAAGCCGCTTCCTTGTCGACCGCCAGCAATACTCCATCAACGCCACCAAGACGTGTGACGATCTCTGCTGCATCAACACCATCGGGAAGATAGGCGGTCGCGAACGAGCCAAGTGCGCCATGGTGCACCACATAAGGATCCGTAATTGGCAATATGACACGGGCAGCAGCTTCACCAAGCCATTCATCCAGCAAATCCTGCAAATAGACGACGGCAGGATCGCCATTTTCAAGATGTTTGGGTTTCATCCCGTGATCAGCGGTGACAACAATAGCCGCGCCTGCTGCATCCAGTTCCGTCAGATATTTGTCGAACATTTCATAGAACGCATTGGCCTGAGGCACGCCGGGGGCATATTTGTGCTGCACATAATCCGTGGTCGTCAGATACATCACATCCGGCTTGAACTCTTTCAACAATTGCACACCGGCAGCGAAAACGAATTCGGACAATTCTGCTGAATAGACGTCGGGAACCGGCAATCCAAAATGCGCCGATGCGTTGTCGATACCGTGTTCCGCCACTGTCGTCGTATCGGATCGTTCCGCCGAGAAACACATGGCGCGGCCATCCTCAAAACTCAATCCGCTGCCCAGCAATGCCCGTAATTTGTCTTTCGCCGTGACAATGGCAACGCGCAAACCAGCATCATAACAGGTCTGAAAAATGGTGGGTGCGCGCAAGAAACGCACATCGTTCATCATAACCTCCTCACCGGTTTCCGGATCATAGAGGAAGTTGCCGCAAATGCCGTGGATAGACGGCGGGCGTCCGGTCGCGATCGACAAATTGTTGGGGTTGGTAAAGCTCGGGATGACACTATGCGCCATGCGTACCGTGCCGCTTTGCTTGATGCGTTTCAAAGTTGGCATCAAACCGGCTGCAATGGCTTCGTCCAGATAAGCCGGCTCGCAACCATCAAGACAAATGGCAATGGCTGGCACTTTTGGTCTGGCATAAGTGCGGTCATTGACGGAGATATTCATGGGTGACAGATCATTCATTCTTGTTCTTTCCAAAATCTGTATCGGCTGCGTGGTCACAACCGGTTTGAAAGGCAATTGGCAGGCTGCTTCAGGCAGCCAGTTTGGAGCGTTCCAGAAGAGCAATTTCCGGCGGTCTTGCACTGTCAACGCCCAGTTCCAACAACACGTCGCGCGCAGCATCTACAACCTGCTGCATGATCACCCCATCCATATGGCCGATACAGCCGATGCGGAAGCTGTCCACGACAGTCAGTTTGCCGGGGTAGATGATGAAGCCCCGTTGCTTCATGGCGTCATAGAACTTCTGAAATTCAAAGGAGGCGTGGTCCGGGTTGAAAAAGGTCACGATGATCGGAGACAGCCATGGCTCTGTCAAAAGGGTTTCAAATCCGATATCGCGCATGCCTTTGACCAGAACATCGCGGTTTTCTGTATAGCGCTGCCCCCGGCCAGCAACACCACCCTCTTCCTTATGCAGGCGCAGCGCCTCCATGAAGGCCGCCACAACATGTGTGGGCGGTGTGAAGCGCCATTGCCCGGTTTTGTTCATGTTGGCCCATTGGGCATGGACATCCAGGCTGAGCGAGTGGCTTCGTCCCTTTGCCATTTCCAACTCACTCTTGCGGCCGATTACGAAGCCAAATCCAGGCACACCTTCGATGCATTTATTGGCCGAAGCGACAATTGCCTCATAATTAATGGCATCTACTTCCACCGGCAATGCGCCAAATGCACTCATGGAATCAATCAGCAGCTTGCGGCCTGCCTGATAAACCGTATCCGAAATTTCCTTGATCGGATTCAGGATGCCAGAGCTGGTCTCGCAATGCACCACGACGACATGGCTGATTGCGGGGTCTGCTTCCAGCGCCGCTGCAACCTCGATCGCGCGTGGCGGCAGATAATCGCCTTTGTCGATGATCGTATGATCTCGTCCAAGATATTTCAGCGTTTCGGCAATCCGGTTGCCATAGGCCCCGTTGACCAGCACCAGCGTTTTCGACTCTCTTGGCAGAAAGGAAGCCAGCATGGCCTCAACGACAAACGTGCCGCTGCCCTGAATGGGAACACAATCAAAAGCGTTGTCTGTATCGCCAATCAAATCCAGCAGGTCAGTCCGCAATTGTGCTGTCATCGCCCGAAAGTCCCCATCCCAGGAGCCCCAATCGCGCAGCATGGCTTCTTTGACTGAATAGGCTGTTGTCAAAGGGCCTGGCGTCAGCAAATAAGGTTCGCCAAGCGGCGGCGGGCTTATTGAGTGTTTGGGATGTGATGTCATGGGCTGAGCCTATCCGGCAGAACAATCGGGATTGCGGATGGCAAAAATAGTGCCTGTCATCCCATATGTTAAATCGATAATACGTATTGAATTATCGATTTTTCAAATCCCGATTGAGGCCAGCCCCTAACTCAGGCGGCTGTCCAGCAAAATTCCACGCCGTTCCAATGTCGGATAGGCAAAGGTGGCAAACCGCGAGTTGATTTCTTTCAGTGCCCGAATGGTCTCCAGATGAATGTCACTGCTGGCGCGGCTTTCAGGTGTTCCGCTGCCGAGTCGCGCCATATGCTTGTCATGGCTTTCCCGTTCCAGTTTGCGCATCACCGCCTTCTCTTCAACCAGCTTCCTGGCTGTCTCAATATCCTCTGATACCAATACGTTAAGCGCCAATTGCATATTGGTGATGACACGGGCATGGAGCGCAGTGAGTTCTTTCCAGCCAGCCTCTGAAAACTCCAGACCACGGCGATGTTTTTCCGACGTCAACGGCAACAGTTCTTTTGAAATGATGTCGCCGACGCGTTCCAGACTGATGGCGACGGTCGTCAATTCCACCGCACGATTTGCTTCGTCTGATGACAATTCGTTCTGGCTGAGTTGAGCAATGTAGAGCTTGATATCAGTGTGGGCGCGGTTCACATCCTTGTCGAGTTGTCGGATACGCTGGACTTGCTGCGGATTGGAGGCATCAAAGAAATCCATGACCGGAGTTACCATGATTTCAACGATTTCGCTCATGCGAAGTAGTTCGCGGGTGACACTGGCAAGCGCAAGGTTCGGCATTTTGAGAACAGCGGCATCCAGAGCGCTTGCGGGGCGCAAGCGGTCTTGCTCGATTTCCGGGTCTTCTTTGATGAGCCCGCGCATAAGTGCCAGAACCGGTTGAATAAATGGCAGGCAGACAATCACAAGGCCAGCATTGAAAAGCAGATGGAAATTCACCAGCTGGCGGTCAGCGGTTGGCCCAAGCCGGTCGGTGGGAAGGTCCATGCCGTATAGAACGGCGAGCACCGCTAACCCTCCAACGAGACGGAACAAAAAGTTACTCGCTGTCACATGGCGTGCTGGCATCTTACCGCCGCGTGACAGCCATACCGCAATAAGCCCCCCACCCGCATTGGCGCCCAGAACCAGCGGCAAGCCAGCCTCAATCGGCAGAACGCTTTGCGCACACAGGGTTGCGAACAATAAAATGGCTGCAACACTGGAATGAAACAAAAAGGCCAGCAAAGCGCCGCCGAAAAAAGATATCAGCAGGTCTTCGCTCATAAAATTGACAATGCCCGGCATCCAGCTTGCTTCACGCAAGGGCGCGCTGGCTGTTCCAATCATGCCCAGCGACAGCAAAATGAGCGCGATGCCGATCACCACCCTGCCCAATTGCTTGGCCAGTCGTGTATGCATTTTCAGGAACATGAAGCCGCCAATGGCCAGCAAGGCAGGCATAAGCCAACTGAGATCAAGACTCAGAAACTGAACCACGATGGCGGTGCCAAGGTCGGCTCCCAGCACAATCGTAAGCGCCGCCGCAACGCTGACCACACCGGTTGCTGCAAATCCTGAAACCAGCAAGGCAATGGCGGTGGAACTTTGCAAAAAGATTGCGCCGACAACGCCTGCAAAAACGCTTCTGAAACGGCCTTTTCCCAATTTCACAAACAGAGTGCGCAGCATTGGGCCTGCTGCCCGCTCTATACCCGTCCGCACCATGCGGGTGGAGTAAAGCAGCAGCATTATTGCGCCTGCCAATTGCACCAGGAAACCTGAGAGATGCATTGAAAATCCTATTCGCGATTCACGATTATTTTGTTTGACGGCTAATATAAACGATCTTCGCGACTACGGGAAGAGTGTTGCATTAATCAAAACGATAGTTCTTATTGCAGTATCTGATTTGCTGATGGAAGTGGAGATACCCTTGCGCTACGTTCAATTGCGCGCCTTTCACTATGTGGCCTGCCATGGTGGTTTTTCTCGGGCAGCAGAGGCTTTGCATCTCACACAACCCGCAATTTCCGATCAGGTTCGCAAGCTTGAAACGGAATATGACGTGCGTCTGTTTAACCGACATCGCAAACAGGTAACGGTAACAGCTGCCGGCCAGGAATTGCTGGAACTGACGCGGCGTATGTTTGAGATTGAGACTCAAGCCCATGATTTGTTGTCACAAACACGCGCGCTGAAGTCCGGAAATCTGCAGATCATGGCTGATTCAGCCCATCATATACTGCATATCCTTGGATCTTTTCGCGTCAGCTATCCAGATATTCATGTCTCGATACGTGTTGGCAACAGCGAAGCCGTTGTCGACGCGCTCAATACTTATGAAGCGGATATTGGCGTTCTGGGAGAGGTTCCGGAAGGGCGGGATTTTGAAGTCGTGCATCTGAACTCCACTCCAATTATCGCGTTCGCGCCCAAAGACAGTGTCTATGCAGCCAAAAAGTCGATCAGTTTTCGCGAACTGGCGGAAATGCCCCTCGTGATGCGGGAAAAGGGTTCAAAAACCCGCTCCAAACTGGAAGAATTTGCGCGCAAGAACAAAATCGATCTGCCAATCCGAATAGAGGCGGAGGGCCGAGAGGCCGTTCGCGAGATTGTCGCGGCAGGGGCTGGCGTTGGCCTCGTTTCAGAAGCTGAGTTCGGCGTTGATCAACGGCTCTGCAAAATCGAAATTGCCGACGCGAATATCACTATGGATGAAGCGTTGATCTGCCTGCGTGAACGCCTGGACAGCAAGTTGATTCGCACATTCATGCCCTATGCAAAAGCTGCGGCCATGCTTTGAATTGTGGCGTCCGGGCTGCCTCGCCTATACGCACCTATGCCGAACCAGCCAAAAACGCTTTCACGTCTGATGCATACGGCATCGGTGCCACTGCACCAAAGCCCTGGGTTGAAAGAGCTGCGGCTGCATTTGCATAACTGGCTGCAGAAAACGGATCGGACCCAGTGACGATTTGCGACAGGAAGGCCCCGTCAAAAGTGTCCCCTGCCCCCGTCGCATCCACGGCGCTGACTTTTCGACCCGGTATCAGCCGGGTCTCAGATTCTGTGCCAACCAATGTACCTTTCGGACCCAGAGTCAGAGCCACGATTTTGGCACCCAGATCCAGATAGAATTGGACAATGGCTTCCGGCTCGGACAGGCCGGTCAGGAGTACTGCATCATCAAGTCCAGGCAAAGCAATATCGCATTGCGCAACCGCTGCATGAATGACGGCTCTTGCCCGTGATACAGGCCACAATTTCTCACGTAAATTGGTGTCATAGGACACCAGACCACCGGCTTCTTTGACAATGTCAATTGCTGCGAACACTGTATCTGCTGCGCTTTCAGAAATGCCCTGGCTAATACCGGACGCGTGAAGTATTTTGGCGGATTGCAAAGCATCCTTGGACAAATCATCCGGCGTCATCAGACTGCAAGCCGATCCTGCGCGGAAATAGCTGAACTCATGACCCTCTTCACCATGGGTAACGAAATAAATGCCGGTGTGGGCATCTGCGACTTGTTCGACATGGGCCGTACTGACACCTTCGGATGTCCAAAGCGCCATGAAGCTTTCTCCAAATGCATCCTTGCCGATATGAGTCAGACAACCCGTGCTCGCACCCTGACGCGCTGCTGCAATGGCACAATTGGATGTATCACCGCCATGGCCAGGCAAATACATGCCATCGGGTTGCTGATTGAACTCAAGCATGGGTTCGCCAAGGCATAAAATATCAGGGGTCATAAAGATCTCGTCTACGTGGGAGAGTGCACCTGAAGCACTCGTGTCAGCCCGTAATAGACCATTGCTGCTGAAAAATCGATGGAGGTGGCACGCCAGGATTCAATTCTCTGGCTGACAAGGTTTGAATGCTGTTTCTTATGAAAGGCAATGAGACCGACAGGATCAAAATCAATTCGTTCTGTCAGTTACCGATTCTGTTTCAACATCAGGAAAAAACCCCGGATACAGTTTGAATGCAGGCCTTTTCAACACCCTTGAATCTCTGGCCTGCGCAGGCCTTGCCCGCGCCCTCAAACGGCATCGCCATGAAGCCAGCTTCGCAGGAATGGCTCTTTCCAATAGATTAATCGTTTAATCAAAGCTGTTGACAGAATCGATTCCAGGGTGATTAATCGTTTCATCATCTGGAGAAGATATGGCCAATATCAAGCAAATTGCTGCGAACATGGGTGTTTCGGTTGCGACCGTTTCAAATGCCCTGACCGGCAAAGGCCGCGTATCCCAGGAAATGGTCGAGCGTATTCGCAAATGTGCCGATGAATTGGGTTACCGCCCCAGCCTTGCAGGTCGTGCGCTGCGCAGTGGCCAAACAGGTATCCTTGGATTGGTCATGCCTGATCTGACAAACCCGCTTTTTCCGCGCATTGCGCAGCACCTGTCTTTGGAGGCAGATAGCCGCCAATTGAGCATTCTGATCGCAGATTCTCGCGGAAATGCCCTGGAACAAAGCCAGGCCATGAAACGGCTTGTTGATCGCGGTGTCGATGGTTTGCTGATTGTGCCGCAAAAGGGTACCTCGCCCGAATCCCAACCGGTGCCCACGGTGATTATCAATACAGCCTCTGATCCGCGAAACATCGTTTCGGCAGATCATGCAGGCGGCGGCAAGCTGATCGCAACACATATCGCTGGCCTGGGACACCGAAAGGTGGCGATGCTGGGCGCAGACCCTGTGTCCGAAGTGCAAGGTGACAGAATTGACGGAATGATATCCGGCCTGGCCGGCACGGCTGACTTTCAGGTCTTTTGGAGCCAGGACGGTCTTGGCAATCTGATCCGAGCGGTTGAAACAGGCGTGACCGCCATCATGGCTACATCAGACCTGCTGGCGCTCAGCGCGCATTCGCAATTAACACGCGCAGGATTTTCTGTTCCTGATGACGTCAGTCTGACGGGATTTGACGATTTGCCTTTGGCGACAGCCATGCATCCAATGCTCACCACTGTTGCGCAGGATGTTGCGCAAATAGCTGACCGTGCCATTAACGTCCTTACGCTGGCCATCAGCGGAGAAAGCCTGCCGGATACGGGAACGACAATTCCCATGCATCTGGTCGTTCGAGATTCGACAGCGAAACCAAGACACACTCCCAAACCAAACCTCACTTTCAAACAGGAGATTTCTCAATGAAAGCCGCACTAACTGTAGCAGCACTGTCCTGCGCCCTTGCCTCAACGGCATTCGCGCAAGACAAAACCCTGACCATTTCGGTCTATTCCTTTGCGCAGGACGCTTACAAAGAAGCGCTTTACGATCCATTTGAAGCCATTTGCGGATGTGAACTGGTTATCGAAACAGGCAACAGTGTGGAGCGCATGGCCAAGATCGAAGCCAATGCCAATGACCCGATCATTGATATGGCAGTGATTTCCTCACACGATGCTCTGAGTCTGGCGCGCAAGGACCTGTTGGCTCCGCTCGATATCTCAAAGCTCACTAACCATGGGAAGCTTTATCCCGCGGCGCAGGATCCGATTGGCGATAATATGGCGGTTGGCTATACATTCTACGCAAGTTCAATTGTTTACCGGACCGACCTTGTGGAGATTGCAAGCTGGAGTGATTTGCTGGACGAAAAGCTGGCCGGGAATGTGTCGCTGCCGAACATCACAGGCACGCAAGGCCCCCTCACATTGATGATGCTGGCCAAAGCTGCGGGCAATGAAACTGATGATTATTCCAGCGTGATTTCCAGCATTGGCGAGCACGCTGATGATATCGTCACCTTCTATTCCCGCTCATCAGAACTTGCGCAGTTGATGAACCAGGAAGAAGTGATGGCAGCTCCTGTCGGGCGCTTTGCATGGAGCCGTTTCAAAAGTTCGCCATTGCCATTTGCCTGGGCAGAACCAGCCGAAGGCCAGGCCGGCGGTATGAATGTCATGATCATGACCAAAGGCAATGGCAACGAAGAATTGGCCTATCAGTTCATGGATTACTGGTTGTCCACTGAAGTGCAGACCCGTGTCGCCGAGGCGCTGATCGACAGCCCTGCCAACACAGAAGTCGTGGTGAGTGAAGACGTTGCCGACAACCTTACCTATGGGGCCGAGCTGATCAATTCCCTGAATATCCTTGATCCTGCAAAGATAATCGACAGCCGCGAAGGCTGGGTCGAACAGTGGAACACTGAAGTTATCAGATAACGCCAACGGGGCGGTCTTCGGGCCGCCCTACATGTCTATTATCAAGATCGGACCAAGCAGATGTTTTTCAACACGCGCGAAGGGCTTGCATTGGCCTTGCCTGCCGCCTTCTTTGCGCTGCTGCTGTTTATTGTGCCTGTCGGCATCCTGCTGTCAGAAGGGTTTCGCTCTGATGCGGAATGGACGCTGAGTGGATATACCGAGTTTTTCTCAAAGCCGCTGAACCGAACGGTGTTCCTGCGCACATTGAAACTGGGCGTTCTGGTTGCGGTTACGTCAGCAATCATCGGCTATGCAGCGGCGTTTTGTATCGTCAATCTTCCTCCCACAGCGCGAGGACGCATTTTCGGCCTGGTGGTTTTGCCATTGATGATTTCACCGGTCGCCCGCACCTATGCCTGGATCGTGATTTTGGGACGAACCGGGATCGTGAATGACACCATTGTCGGACTCGGCCTATCCGACACGCCGATCCGCCTTTTGTTTACTGAAACAGCTGTCTTCCTGGGCTTGTTGCAACTTTTCATGCCGTTGATGATTATCTCACTGATATCAGCCATGGAGAACATCCCCCGCGACGTCATACCAGCAGCCCGTGTGCTCGGCGCAAGTTGGCTTCAGGTGTTCTTTAAAGTCATCCTTCCCCTGACCAAGGAAGGTCTTGTTATTGGTGGAACCCTTGTCTTTACCGGCGCTCTGACAGCCTACATTACACCCGCCATTCTGGGTGGATCAAAAGTGCTGATGCTGGAAACGCTGCTGTATCAAAGGGTCAATGTGGCCAATGATTTCGTCTCGGCCAGTGTGATCGCGATGATCCTGATTGTCATGTCCTTTACTGCCAATCTGCTGCTCAAGCGCATCGCTACTGCGAGGAAATGATCCCATGAAAAACCTCACAATCTGGGTCATCCTCGGCCTCACCCTGACCTTTCTGATCGGGCCATTCATCATCATCATCTTTGCCGGTGCATCTGCGGGCGAGGCACTGGCCTTTCCACCAGATGGATTGTCACTGAAATGGTATTTCAAAGTTTTCACAATCGAGAGCTTCCGCGACAGCTTTTTACTATCAATGTTCCTGGCGATTTTCGGCACTTTGACAGCGTTGCTGCTGGGCATACCGGCAGCTTACGCGCTGAACCGCTATGATCTGCCTGGCAATGAGACCATCAGAACCATCGTTGCCGCACCAATCATTGTCCCGGGCATCATCGTTGGTCTGGCGTTGTTGCGCTATTTGGTCATACCGCTTGATTTTACGGTCACACTGGCACTCTTCATGGCCCATACGGCGCTGGTTCTGCCCTATGCCGTGCGTGTCGTTTCATCAAGCCTGAACAATCTGCGGGCTGATATGGAAGAAGCCGCCGTTTTGCTGGGGTGCACAAGGATGCAGGCCTTCATGAAAGTGGTGTTGCCGAACATTCGTGGCGGAGTTCTGGCGGCGTTCATTCTGGGATTTGTCACCAGTTTCAATCAGGTTCCTGTTTCTCTGTTCCTGTCCGGTCCGGGCGTGAGGACACTGCCCATCGACATGCTGGCTTATATGGAAATCACTTACGATCCGTCGGTCGCAGCATTGTCGGCGCTGCTGGCTTTCATGTCTCTTGCCATTGTGTTCATTGCAGAACGTCTTTTGGGGTTTTCTCGTTATGTCTGATAAATATGTCCGCCTCTCCGATCTGACGCTGTCTTACGGAAAGACCGTAGCTGTCCCGAATCTCAACCTTGACGTCGTGGAGGGTGAGTTGATCGCCCTGCTGGGGCCATCGGGATGCGGAAAAACAACCACCATGCGCGCGATCGCGGGCTTGTTGACGCCCACTTCGGGGGCGATTGAGATCGACGGTCGTGACGTCACCCGCCTGGCCGCCAACAAACGCGGCATTGGCCTGGTCTTTCAGTCATACGCATTGTTTCCCCATCTAAGTGCCTTTGAAAATGTCGCCTTTGGCCTGCGCCTGAAGAACATGGCGGACGCTGAAGTTCGTTCCCGCACGGAGGCGGGTATGGCAACGGTTGGTCTGGCAGGGTTTGAGGCGCGCAAGCCTGCTGAAATGTCGGGCGGCCAACAGCAACGTGTCGCACTGGCACGATCGCTGGTGATGGAACCCAAGGTTCTGCTGCTGGATGAACCGCTCTCCAATCTGGACGCACGATTGCGGTTGGAAATGCGCACCGAATTGCAACGCGTCCAAAAAGATACCGGAGTGACCATGGTGTTTGTAACCCATGATCAATCCGAGGCTCTGGCTTTGGCGGACCGGATTGTCCTGATGAAGGATGGCAAGATCGAACAATTGGGCACACCAAGCCAGCTATACGCAGAGCCTGCCACAGCCTTTGCCGCAGAGTTTATGGGCTTTGAAAACATCTTTCGTGTCGAGGGTGAGAATCTGGTGTCCAATTCCGGGCAATTGCGGTTGGGATTTGCGGCAAGCTCGTCGATGCTTGCATGGCGGCCAGGTGGTGTGCATGTCGGACAGGGGCCGTTCAGCGGCCGCGTTGTCGCCAGCAGTTTTGCAGGTGGACACCGGGAATATGTGTTTGATTGCCAGTTGGGCGAGATCAAAGCAGACGCACCGATTGAAACAGCTGAGGTGCCGCTGGGCCAAAGTATCGCCTTTGACCTTCCGCAATCCACAGCACGCCCGCTTCTGGCATGAGTGAGATCTGGGTCGATACCGATTTCGGGTTCGACGATCTCTGGGCCATGCTGCTTTTGCGCCATTTGGGTGTGCGCATTGCAGGCGTTTCGTTGGTGGCTGGAAATGCACCCCTCACTCGGGTGGTGTGCAATGCTCTAGGAGCACAGCAGGCTTATGGTCTGGAGGCACCACTCTTTATGGGCGCAAACCGCCCACTTGTTCGCCCGCCGGAAACCGCGGAGCGCATTTTGGGGCCACGCGGAATGTTAAGCCGTGGCCGACACCTGCCCGATGTGACTGTCCAACCGGATCTCCCCGATGCCGATGAAGGACTTCAGCAATGGCTTCACTCGGCGAGACCTGAAGACAAGCGAGACATTTTGGCGATTGGGCCTTTGACAAATATTGCCCATCTGGTTAGCGCGGCACCCGATCTGGCACGGAAAATTACACGTCTCATCTGGATGGGTGGAAGCAACGGCCCCGGAAACCATTCCGCTGAGGCTGAGTATAATGCCCTTGCGGACCCGGAAGCGGCAGCAATTGTTGCGCAGGCTGGCCTGCCGTTAGATGTGATTGATCTTATGCTTTGCCGCCAAGTGCGTTTCGGAGTTGATCAAATACCGAAATGTGACGAACTGACGTCTGATTTGCTGGGCGGCTATCTGGATATCGGACTGTCTCGTGGAAACGCCACCATGGCGATATATGATCCCGTTGCTGCACTCGCCAGCCAACGAACCGAGGCATTCGCATTCAAGCCATGCGCCATGACCGTCTCGGTTGTTTCCGACACAAGCTACGGAAAAACACTTTTTGAAAAAGATAACAGCGGATCAACGCGCCTTGCGGTTGGCACAAGGGCAGACATTGCTCAAATATGCCTCGAGGCACTCGCTGGGGAGGAAACCCATGTCAACTGACGAGAGCCTCAACGATCCAATCCTTCGGTCCAATGCGGTCAAGGCTGCACGCGGGCTGCGCCCGTTCGATTTGCTGGTGCGCAACGCCGTCGTGCTCGACATGGTCACCGGTCAGGAGCGGCCTGCTGATGTTGGTCTTGTCGGACCATTGGTCGCCAGCGTTCATGCCCCTGACCCTGCTCGGGATGCAAAAGAAGAGATTGATGCGGACGGCGCCCATATACTCCCCGGCTTCATTGACACCCACATGCATGTCGAAAGCTCCATGGTCACCCCTGCAGAATATGCAAAAGCTGTACTCCCACGCGGCGTTACGACAGCGTTTTGGGATCCGCATGAACTGGCAAATGTCGCTGGGCTTGAAGGCGTTGAATATGCCTGTCGGGCAGCGCAAAATATGCCATTGAGGCTGCTGTCGCTTGCACCCACCTGCGTGCCCTCTGCCCCCGGCTTTGAAATGAGCGGAGGCGACTTCGGTCCGGGTGAAATTGCAGATATGCTCGCGCGTGATGATATTCACGGTGCGGCAGAACTCATGACCATGCACCCTCTGCTGGATGGTGACCCACGTGTGCAAGGCATCGTGGCTGCAGGTTTGGCCAGCGGCAAACGCGTCTGTGGCCACGGCCGTGGTCTGACCGGAGGCGATTTGGCGGCTTATGCCGCAGCCGGTGTCGAGACCGATCATGAATTGACCTCTGCCGCTGATCTTATGGCACGGCTGGAGGCTGGTTTTACCGTCGAGCTACGCGGCTCTCATGAACATTTGTTGCCGGAATTTGCAGAGGCGCTGATCTCCCTTGGGCACCTGCCCCAAACGGTTACTCTTTGCACCGATGACGTGTTTCCCGATGATCTTCTTGTCAAAGGCGGGCTTGATCACGTGATCCGAATTCTGATTGCCAATGATATGCCCCTTGCCTGGGTTTATCGTGCTGCAACCTTGAATGCAGCGAGCCGAACCGGTCGCCCGGACCTCGGTCTTGTGGCCCCGGGAAAGCGGGCTGATCTTGTGCTTGTTTCAAACCTGGCAGAAGTGTCTGCGACGCATGTGCTCGCCAATGGTCAAATGGTTGCCCATATTGGAAAGCTGCTTCATCCCGCACCCACTATTCCAAGCCCTTCCAGCATATTGCAGACCGTAAACACTCCTGAATTCAGCCCAGCAGATTTTGAAATATCCGCCGAGGGCCCCTCCGCCCGGATTGCCACACTTTCCAAACCACGCTTTCCAGAATGGGGCGAGCGCCAGGTCGATGTTCAAGATGAAAAGCTTGTGCTGCCTCACGATATGATCCGAATGGCGATCTGCAATCGTTATGGCCAAAACACGCCGACACGCGTTGCATTTCTGGAAAACTGGGGCGACTGGCGCGGTGCGTTTGCGACTACCGTTTCTCATGACAGCCATAATCTTACTGTCTTTGGACGCACGCCCGAAGACATGGCTGCAGCCGCCAATGCGGTACGACAGACACAAGGTGGCCTTGCCGTTGCCAGTGCGGGCAAAGTCGTCGCAAATCTCGAACTGCCGCTTGCCGGACTTATCAGCGAAAAACCATTGCAGGATGTCGCCAGGGATTTTGCCATTCTGCGAGATGCGCTTGACGCGCTTGTTGACTGGCAGCCGCCCTACCTCGTTTTCAAAGCTTTGTTTGGTGCATCACTGGTTTGCAATGCAGGGCCTCGGCTGAGTGATGTGGGTCTTGTTGATGTCTTTGAAAAACGCATCTTGCAGACCTGCGTTCTGGAATCGGGGCGCATTGATTTTAATGGGGCTTAGCTGCTGGGGCCGACTCCCATTGGGTGAAAACACAATCCAAATTCTAAAGGGTTTTGCAAACCGATTTTGCATTGGCGCTCGTTGTCGGTCAGAATTCGTCAAAAGTTTACGACAACCTACTTTCCGCGCCACATAGAAAGATGCCCAGACAATGCACCCTACCGAAAAAATCGTTCGCCAATTCCATGAGTCATGGGACATGCGAGACCCGGATCGTGGCGCGGCAGTCATTGCGGTTGATTGTGATTTTGAGGATGTCGCACGCGGCGAGAAGCTTCCGGGAAAGGAAGCCTACAAGGCCGATTACTACCGTTGGCGCGAGGCTTTCCCGGATGGAACTTGCAAAGTCGAAAATGTCATCGTCAGTCAGTGCGGTGAATGGGCCACTGTAGAGTTTCGAAATACCGGCACCCATACGGGTGTCCTCCGCTCAAGCCTTGGTGATTTCGCGCCGACCGGTAAACAAGCCGAAGTCCGGTATTGCTCAGTCATGAAGGTCAAGGACGGATTGGTGGTCGAGGGTCGGGACTACTATGACAGTGTGACGATTGCACGGCAGCTCGGGCTTACTGAGACAAATTCGCATTCGGGTTAGTTCGCAACTTACCCTAACGCTTTTTGCCCGAAATCGCGATCACCGCCACAATGATGGCTCCGGTCAGAATGAGACGATATCCAGCGCTGAGACCCAGTGTGTTCAGCATGGTGACCAGCAGGAACATGAAGAGCGCCGCGCCCCATAAGCCTGGCAGATTGGCAAAACCGCCTGCGACCGAGGTTCCACCAATAACCACGACAGCGATGGACATGAGCAGATATTCCTCGCCCATATTGAGCGCCGCGCCACCAGAAAAGCCAGCCAGAAAATAACCGCAAATTGCGGCCAGGACGGCGCACATGACATAGGTCAAAAACCGTGTGCGTTCGACCGGTATACCGGCAAGGTGTGCCGCTTTCGCATTCTGGCCGACAGCCAGAATCGATCTGCCGAAATAGGTTCGGTGCAAAACGAAATGCATCAGGACCGTCAATATCAGCACTGCGATGGCCAACAACGGGACCACACCAATTTTTCCAGTCGCAAACTCAGCCAATGCCTCAGGTGGTTTTACGCGCAAACCGCGATTGTACCAGATGGCGGTCGACAAATAGAGAAAGCTGGAAGACAGGGTTGCGATGATTGGCGGAATGCGCAGCAATATAATCAGCGCAAAATTGAAGGCACCAATGGTCAGGCCAATGGCAACAACAATCAGAAAGCCCGGAATCAGCATGGCTTCGGAGCCATTCATGACTTTCATTGCGACAGTACTGGCCAAAGTCATACAGGCCGGGATCGACAGATCCACATTGCCCGGACCAAGGGTGACAACAAACATCTGGCCGATGGCAACCAACACGAAAAATGTTCCAAAGGACGCGGCAGCGGTGAGCACTTCTGTCCCCGCGGACAGACCGGAAATAGAGGCAATCACCAGCCAGATTGACACGGTGCCAAGCCAAGCCCAGATCCATGGTTTTTCGGTCAGGTTCATGAGCGCTTGTCCGATCTGTTGATCAGCATGCGCATCGCCAGAACCAGGATCAGGATCGCGCCTTGTGCGCCAATCTGCCAGTCCGGGTTAAGCCGCAGAAACGACAGGAATGACCCGGTCAGCAACAATGTGACGGCACCGATAACTGCCCCGATTGGCGACACACGCCCCCCGACAAATTCGCTGCCACCCAGAATGGCTCCGGCAATGCTGAGCAAGGTGTAACGCTCGGCGATGTTGGCATCAGCAGAGGTCGTCAGGCCTACCAGCGCCATGCCGGACAAAACCCCGAAAAAGCCGGATATCGCATACATGGTGACCTTGACTTTCAGCAGGGACCACCCGGCCCGTTCCACCGACAATGGATTGCCACCAGCACCACGTAACACCACTCCCGCCGCGGATTTCATCAGGCCGAAATGTACAACAATTGCAATGACTACCACCGCAATGATGGGAAACGGAATCAAGGCTGGCTTCAACGTCATCAGCGCCCGGATCCACTCCGGTGCCTTACCGCCTGGCGTCGGCAGAATGAGCACAGCAATACCCACCCAGACGAATGACATGCCAAGGGTCACGACAATGGATGGCAGGTTGCGTAGATGGATCAGCGCGCCCAGTGCCGCATAGGCCAAGACACAGCCTGCCAGCGCCAACACACCCAGAACGGGCGTGTCATACAACCAAGTTGCCGTGATGCAGGCTGTCAGGCTGACGAAAGCGCCCAGCGATAAATCGAGATCATTGACACACAGGATGAACATCTGGGCGATGGTTGCCAGAGCGATTGGCACCGCAAGATTGAGCAGAAGGTTCAATCCGAAATAGCTCATGGTGCGCGGCTGGAGATAAAAAATTGCGGCCAGAATTGCTGCCAGTGATAAAGCGGGCAGCAATGTGCGCATTGTGTTGGCTGTGAGGTATCTGGACATCAGGCAGCCGTCGCAGGATCAAATGATGCATTCAGAATACTGGCCTCTGTCACTTTGTGACTTGGCAATTCGGCCACCGCCTCGCCGTCGCGGAAGACATAAACATAATCGCAGTGTTTCAACTCATCCATTTCCGTGGTGTACCAGACGAACGTCCGTCCGTTTTCCGCTTCCTGTTTCAGGATTGCATAGACATCCTGCTTTGTGCCGATATCAACGCCGCGCATTGGATCATCCATCAGCACAATCTGTGCAGGAGAGCCAAGCGCACGTGCAAACAGAACCTTCTGCTGGTTGCCGCCCGAAAGTGATAGAATGTTGTTCGACAGATCGTCGGTACGAATTCCAAGGCGCTCTTTCCATTCATTGGAAATATTGATTTCCTGCAATGGGTCGATGAGATAGCGCTGCACCATCATGCGCACCGAGGCGATTGAAATGTTTTTCTCGATTGACCAGCCTGGAAAGACACCAGCGGCCTGACGGTCTCCGGCCACAAAAGCGGCAGCGTTGTCGATGTTGACCGCATTGACCTTGCCATTTGATGCGTCAAATATCTGGATCAGCTTTTCAGTTTGCCCCTGCCCGGCAATTCCAGCAAAGCCCACGATTTCTCCCTGAAACACGTTCAGGTCAATGCCGTCTTTCGCTGGAATCTGGATCACCCTGGCCGTGTTGGCGCGCGCAGTCTCGGCGCTTGCTTCTTCCGCATCCTCGGCCAGCACTGACCCCATTTCGCGCACCAACCGGTCGCGATCAAAATTTTCTGTGGCATCGTCGGCCACCATGGTGCCGTCGCGCATGACCACAATGCGGTCGGAGGTGCTCAATACTTCTCTCAACATGTGCGAGATCAGAATGACGCTTCCACCCTGTGCTGTGAACTTTTTCACAAAGGTCAGCAATTGATCTGCTGAAATCTTGTCGAGAGATGATGTCGGTTCATCCAGAATAACCAGGCGCACCTGTTCATCCAATGATGAAAAAGCACGCGATATCTCGACCATCTGGCGGCGGGCAATGGTCAGATCACCAACAACATCATCGCCCTTGATGCCATTGTCGGGGAACACCTCGTCCAGCCAATTTTTGATCAGCTCAGAGGCGTCATTGCGCCAGCCAAAGCCGCGAATTTGAGGATGGGTAATACGGGCATTTTCAGCAACCGTCAGATTGGGACAAAGAGACAATTCCTGAAACACACAACGCAAGCCAAATTGCTTGGCCTCGCTTACGCCATAGCGTGCCGTGATGGCCTCTCCCGCGAAGCTAATTGTGCCTGTGTCCGGCGATAATACGCCGGACAAAATGTTCATTAAAGTGGATTTTCCGGCTCCATTGTGGCCCACCAATCCGACGCATTCGCCGGGCTGGACCACAAGATGAGCGTCCTGGAGGGCGTTCACGGCACCGAAGGACTTTCCGACGCCGTGAACGTCTACGACTGGGAGGTCGTTGATCATTTAGTAAACCCTGTCAAACGAGACAGCCGTTACATTGCGCCGGCAATGACACCCTGCGCTTCTTCCTGAGAGTATTCCACATTGGCAACACCGCCAGCCTGGGTCGTCTCCAGGCTTGCTTCCAATGTATCCTGCGTGATCGACAGGAATGGCACAGTCAGGTCTTTAGGCACGTCCTTGCCGTCCAGAATCTGCTGGGCAACCCAGAATGCGAGTGTCGAAACACCCGGAGCGATGGACACTGACATAGTTTCATACCCATTCGCGTCTTTCTGCTCTTTCCACCATGACAATTCATCATGACGATTGCCCATTACGATGATCGGCATGTCACGACCGGCAGCTTTGAAAGCCTGTGAAGCGCCATAACCATCACCGCCCTGCGTCACGACACCTTTGATGTCGGACAGGCTTGGCAGAATGCCAGCAACAGCTTTTTGAGCAACGTCCTGCGCCCAGTCACCATGGACCGAACCTTCGATGGAGAACTTCGCGTTTTCAGCGACACCTTCGTGGATACCACCTGAGATTTCGTCATCAACAAAGACGCCAGCAAGCCCTCTGATCTCCAGAAGATTGCCACCATCCGGCAGACGTTCAGCCAGATATTCAACCTGGATTTTGCCCATCTGATGGAAATCAACGGCAATGCGCCACGCACATGGCTCAGTGACGATTCCGTCAAATGAAACCACAACAAGACCGGCATCACAGGCTTCTTTCACAGCACCATTCAGCCCTTCTGGAGAGGCCGCATTGATGACAATCGCATCATAGCCCTGCAGGATGAGGTTCTGAATTTGAGCCGCCTGTTCGGTGACCTGATTTTCAGCCGTTGTGAAGGCATCAGCCGCTGCAACAACACCGTCGGCTGAAGCCTTTCCAGCCACAGTTTCCCAGCTGGTGAGCATGGCCTGGCGCCATGAATTACCGGCGTAATTATTGGACAAAGCGATCTTTTTGTCGGCTGTATCTGCAAAAGCAGGCACGGCGACAGAGCTAAGAAGACAGGCAAGCGCCGCACCAGCGACAGTTACTTTGGTAAAATTCATATTTTCCTCCGTTGACAAAAATTTGAGCCGTTTTCGGCTTCTTGATTTTTAGCGACGTTCTAACGCACCATAGTTTTGCGTGGCCTCAACCCCGGCCTCAGACATGTGTTACCCGGTCGGGACGTAAAGCTTACGCTAATGAAATACCCCCGGACAAGCCCAACAGTCAGCGTGGTTCGGGCGATTTCAACTTCGTATATGCACGGCCAAACTTGCGGGTCTCCGCAGGTGTCATCCGCGTGCAAACCTACAGTCCAACCTTATCAAGCCATGCCTTGTAGCGCTCCTCGTCAATCGCGAGTCCCTCAGCGTTCAACAAACCGCGCGCCACTGCCACGGCAACAGCCCTTGTCCTGGAATTAAAGGCGGGACCAATTTCCTTTGTAATGGGTGTGGGGTCGATGCCCATTTTGTCATAGAGGCTTTTTAGGCGGCTCTGGACGCCACGCGTTGAAATGGACCTGCGGGCAGCAATGGCCTTGTCTGTCATGCCCAACGCAATATCGCGCAGAACTTCAAACTCTGCGTCACTCAGACCTTCATGTATATTCTGGCTGCGTTGCTGAACGCCACGCACCTCGCGATCGACAACGCATTGATCTTCCTGAAACACACCTTGCACCGCCAATTCAAGCCTGTGTTCGGAGGCTGTCTTCAATAGATATCCATAAACCGCATCGGCTGGTACAATACGGGAGATGCCACGGACATAGGCCTCGTCAGCATAGTTGGACCAGAACAGAATGCGCATTGTGGGGGAGTGATGCCAAATGCCGCTGGCTGCGGCAACGCCACTGGCTTTCGGCATCTGCAGATCCATCACCACGCCGCCAATGGTCTCGCGCTTGACACAGTCCAGCGCCTCTTCTCCATCAACCGCCTCAAAGATTTCCTCGCAATCCGGCAGCGCTTTGGAGACAATTGTGCGCAAAAAAGACCGGTGAAACGGGTCGTCTTCAGCAATAAGTAAATTCATCAGGAGGCCTCCGTTAGAAGCTGCGGTGCAGGTTTTACGCTATATGAGCCAGGTACTGTCAAACGGATGACAGTCAAACCGCCTACACGTTCAAAGGCAATTTTTCCAGAGATCAGGGCAGCACGGACGCGCATGTTGTCAATGCCCCGTGTTGATTGCGCCCAGTTTTTTGGTGGCTCGACACCATCATTGGAAATCGAAACATCAATGGCGTCGCCGTTTTTGGCAATAGCAACGTTCAAATTGCGGCAACGGCCATGGCGAACGGCATTATTCACCGCTTCCTGACAGACGCGAAAAACAGATGTACGCAGCATTTCCGGCGCGTGATCCAGCGCACCTTCCGTTTCATCACTTACAGAATAAGCAATCTTGGGGATGATGCCCTCTACTGTCTGCTCCAGTTGCGCCTCGATGGCCTGCTGCAATCCGAACAGATCCAGCACACCCGGCTTTGCATTCTCGATAATCCGGCGCAGCTCGCCCATGCATTGACCAATTGCATCGCCAATGCCTGCAATTTCCGCGGCGGTCACTTTGCTGCGCCGTGAAAGCGTGGTCATCTGTCGGTAGATGCGGGACAGATCACCCAGGGTCTGATCATGCAGTTCCATTCCCAGACGCTTGCGCTGATATTCCATACCTTCCGTGAGCCGCAAGGCGCCCGACCGCAGTGTCTCTTCCCGCCCGCGTGCAGACCCTTCTGACAACGCGAGTTTTCGTGCGCGTTCACCCATGGAAAGCGCATAGAAATAGGGTGAAATCAAATCTGCAATGTTCTTTGCGACGGCCAGATCATCTTCATCATATGCATCTTTCTTGTGGCTTGAGATGTTCAGCGACCCATGAATTTTGCCGTGAACCAGCAGTGGCACATGAATTCTGGAATGCAGATCGGCTTCAAAGATCGGCGCTGAAAAATGACCCGTTATGTGGAAGATCGGATCTTCCCACGCATCGCCTGACAATATGTAGTCGAGATCACCGGTGAGCAGATCCCGGATGGGACTTTCCTTGATCGGCCGGAACTCATCATCATCGCCCCATTGGGTTGCAACACCCACCTCCACCGATACATGGCAATCGGTGTTGTCGGGTGAGATAATGACCACGTCCATGTGGTCGTAGGGCAGAATGTTCTGAACTTCTCCGGCGATCTGATGCAGCACAGCCTTAAAGTCCATCTGCCCGGCTACAGCGCGAGAAATGGCCAGATAATGGTCCAGAGTGTGGTCGACCCGTGTTTGCATCTATCAACTCCGATTTGCTGCAGTGTAGGGCATGGCTCGCCTGAGAGGAAAGTCGCCAGGTTCTGTTATCAACTTCAGTTTTCCGCGCTGGCAACCACGGATTTCCGCATCCATTGTGTGTATATGCGCAAGACATGCTGCCACGCGCACCTTGTTTTGTAACGCATTCAGATTTATCCGGTTGGTATATAATATAGGGGGAGTCTATGTCAGATCACTTAGTCATTCATGATCCACGGTTTAAAGACCTGATCAAGGCGGATGCACCACTGGAAAAGATTCAAAGCGGATTCTTGTGGGCTGAAGGCCCGGTCTACTTTCCTCTTGGTGACTATTATCTGTGGAGTGATATTCCCAACCATCTGGTCATGCAATGGGCTGAAGGCTGCGGTGCCCGTCTTTATGATGATGAGTCCAATTACTGCAATGGTCACACTCGGGACCTTGAAGGACGTCTTGTTACCTGTGAACATTTGACGCGGCGTGTTACCCGCACTGAACATGATGGCAGCCTGACGGTTATTGCCGACAGTCATGAAGGAAAGCGGCTGAATTCCCCCAACGATGTTGTCATCAAATCTGACGGCTCAATCTGGTTCACCGATCCGCCTTACGGGATCATCAGTGATCATGAGGGCCAAATAGCCCCCCAGGAACAGGGTGGCTGCTATGTCTTCCGTGTTGACCCAAAGACGTTTGAAACCACAATCGTCATTGATGATTTTGTAAAGCCGAACGGACTGGCATTTTCACCAGACGAAAGTGTTCTTTACATCGCAGATTCCGGCCGCTCGCATGATCCGAACGGCCCGCACCATATTCGCGCGTTTGATTGTGATGGCGCGTCCCTAAGCGGCGGAGATGTGCTGATCGACGTTGAAAAGGGTGTACCGGATGGCATGCGCATTGACGTAGACGGCAATATCTGGACCAGCAGCGCCATTGGCGTTGAGTGTTTTGATCCGCAGGGCGTGGCCCTTGGGTCCATCCTGGTACCCGAAGTTGCGGCAAACCTGACCTTTGGCGGGCGTAGCGGTAGCCAGATGATGATTACAGCCACAACATCCGTCTACACGATTGATGTTGCAACACGCGGCGTGAACTGAGCAGGCTGATGTCGCCAGACACAGCTGACCTCAATCAATCCTCATTCAGTTCTTGTTTCCGGTGTGTGTCCAAAACTTATGGCCAGTCTGTTCCAGGCATTCATTTGCGCAATGATAAGCGTCAAGTCGACAATCTGTTTCTCTGAAAAGTGAGCGCTTAGAGCGTCAAATAATGGCTTTGGCGCGCCACGATCAGCAATCGAGGTTACAGCTTCCGCCCATGCAAAGGCCGATTTCTCACGTGCATCAAAAAATTGACACTCCTGCCACACGGTCATGCAATCAAGCCGTTGCTGCGTTTCGCCCGCAGCTCTTGCCTGAGTCGTGCGCAGGTCAACGCAATAGGCGCATCCATTGATTTGAGAGACCCGCAGTTCAATGATTGCCGTCAACCTGCCATCGATGGATGACATATTGTCCTTCGCTCTTGCCATGCTGGCGATGGCTGGACCATTGATGGAAACATAGTCGAGGCGTTCGATCATATCACTGGCTCCAAGTGTTTTTTCAACGTTCAGTTTGGAAGTTTGTTGCTTATTATTAGCGTAAAGCCAGAATTTGATTCCACTTTGTCGGATAGCGATTTTCCCAACCGTTTGGCAACGAAGGCAAACCTATCTTTCAACACAGGCGAAGGCCTGCATCAAAAAGGCACAAGACACCAGCATTCGACATTCATACATTCGCGACTTTGTGAGCGGTACAGGCCAGGTTTTCCTGTGATGAGAAGTCGGGATTGCACTTTGTAACAGGAGAGGCAAAAACAGCTGTTCTTGCAGAAACACTTCAATGCAATTATTGCAGGTGGGATCAAAACCTTTACACCACCGGGATTCGCTCATGCAAAAGACGCGCAAAAAGACGCGACCAGGACAAACTGATATTGCGAAGACCCTTGGCGTATCTGTCAGCACGGTATCGCGCGCCTTGGCAGGATCTCCACTTATCAAGGACAGTGTTAAACAACAGGTCCGCGACGCAGCTGTCAAAATCGGCTATCGGCTCAAGGAAGCGCAGGATTTTGAGGGGTTTGAACGTATCGTCGTTCTGACATCACTGGATGCTTTTCGCGATACATGCTCGTCAATGTACAATCGTCTGCTGGATGGTATTCGCGCCGAGGCCTCGCGCTATGGAGGGGAGTTCTCAATAGCCATTGCAAAATCCCGAACGCCCATTCCTGATGCCGTCGATAAAAATCTCGGCCCGAAAAGCGGATGTATTTTTCTGGGCATTACACCAGATGCTGCAACAGCGCAAAATCTGGTTGATAGAGGCATCCCGTCCATCGTCTGCAATGGTCTTGACGAAGAACTGATTCTGGATTCCATCAGCCCGGCCAACTACCAGGGCGCTGCCATCATGGCACGGCATCTGCTGGAATTGGGACACAAGAAGTTCCTGTATGTGGCAGGCACTGACCGGGCAACCTTGCGGCTTCGCTATCTGGGCTTTGAAAAATATATTGAACGACATGGCGATTTTTCAGGAGCCGGAATCCTTTCCATATTTGAGGAATGGGCTGACCAGTCAGAAGATAAAGATGAGCGTTTCGAACAGTGGTTCAAGGCGGAACGTGGCGACGCCACGGCATTATGCTGTTTCAATGACGGCGCTGCCGTCTGGGCAATAGAACGTCTTCAATCCATGGGCGTGTCCGTACCCGATGAAATTTCAATTGTCGGCTTTGACGATCTGCCAATTGCTGAAATCTCAGATCCAGGTTTGACGACATTTCACATCGACTGGATACAAATCGGGCTCCAAACCGTGCAAATTTTGCATAAACGCATGATGTCACCACACTCGGCGCCTGAGATTATGCAAATTTCTGGAAAACTTGTCACAAGAAACAGCTCTACCCGCGTCTAAAATATCTCATTACCCCTATACTTTCTGCCGAAAACAGCTAAACCCACCTCAACTCTTCTGCAAGACTCTCTAATTTCTGCAATAATTTCTATCTTGCAAAAAATTTCATATTCTGTTTTCAATTGGCTTCAATCAGTTGGAGGCTGAAAGTTGACATCTATTGCGATTCTCATGCCTGAAAAGGTGTTTGATGCTCAAATGACCAGCCGCCAACTGGAGCAATTGCGCAATCTAACCGCAGATGGCAGCTACTTTCACGCGACCACCATGGAAAACCTCTTGAGCCACCCATTGGCCGAGAAGTTCGATGTTCTGATGACCGGCTGGTCAACACCAAAATTGACTTCTGATCTGTTGGACGCCTGCACATCACTAAAATTGGTGGTCCATTGCGCGGGAACCGTCCGCCATTTGGTGGACCCCTCCTTCTTTGACCGCGACATTCGTCTGGTAAACAGCGCAGACGCCAATGCAGTGCCGGTGGCTGAGTTTCTTTTGTCCTGGATTTTACGATGGAACAAAAGGCTGCCCCTGTTTGAAAACAAATACCGTGCTGGCCACTTCATCGAGAAAAATGTGTCCGCCGAATTCGATCTGCTTGGGAACCGTGGAAAAACAATTGGCGTCGTCAGCGCTTCACGGGTCGGGCGTCGTTTGATTGGCTTGCTGAAGCATTTTGAGCTGGATGTTTTGCTATGCGATCCGTTTTGCACAAATGAGCAAACATTGGCGATCGGCGCGCGCAAGGTAGAGCTCCCCGAACTCATGAGCGCAAGCGATATTGTCTCGATTTGTGCACCCTTGTTGCCCGAAACCGAAAACCTGATTGGTGCGCCGCAGCTAGCTCACATGAAAGACGGCGCATTGCTGATCAACACATCCCGCGGAAAACTGGTCGATCATGATGCTCTGTTATCGGAGCTCGTATCCGGCAGATTAAATGCCGTTTTGGATGTCACCGAGCCGGAGCCACTACCGCCGGGATCGCCTTTCTTCAACTTGCCGAACGCCTATCTCACACCGCATGTGGCGGGGTCCATGGGGTTGGAAATTCATCGCATGACAGATAGCGCTCTTTCCGAAATTGAGTTGTTTCTATCCAGCGGCAATCTGCGGCATTCCATTACATTGAACGACTGGGCGATTGCAGCATGAGCATCCACCCGGCCATTCAGACAGGTTTGTGTTCAGTCACTTTCCGACAGTTCGCGAGTACAGCGATCGTGTCCATGGCCCAGGATGCAGGGATAGATGCCATTGAGTGGGGCACAGATGTTCATCTTCCCCCGGGTGATCTGAAAAACGCACGCGCAGTTCGTCTGGCTTGCTCGGACTCTGGCATCGCTACACCGACCGTCGGCTCTTACATCCACTGCGCTGAAACATCTTCTTCCGATTTTTTGTCAGTTCTGGAAACAAGTCAGGAACTTGGTGCCACGTCCATTCGCATATGGGCTGGCACCCAAGGAAGTGCGGAGACGCAAACATCGCAACGCAAAGAAATCACGGCGACCATCAACAATTACTGTGATCTGGCGGCAGAACAAGGCGTTGAGCTTTCGCTGGAATATCATCAGAATACTTTGACGGATACGCTGGATTCCACGCTGCAGCTTTTGCGCGATGTTGATCACGTTTCCCTTTCCACATATTGGCAGCCCCGCAAATCCGGCCCGGTTGGTGATGCGCTCATCGAACTGGATGCCCTGAAGGCTCACTTGCACCATGTGCATGTCTTCCATTGGGAAAGTTACGCCGAACGCTACGATCTGGCTGAGGGAAGCCAATACTGGGCTGCTGTATTTGCCCATTTGTTCGCTTTGCCTAAGCCGACAAATCTGAATGGCCGCTTTGCATTTCTCGAATTCGTCAAAAATGACGACCCAACACAATTTCGTCGAGATGCTGCAACTTTGAAAGAAATTTTGGCGTCAATCCATGCCGATATCGGTGTGGAAATAAACTAAAAGGGAGGAACTAAAATGAAATATAAGGCCTTACTAACGGGCGTGGCATCGATTGTCTTGATTGCTGCTGGCCCTTCATTCGCGGACTACAATGAAGCACCAACCCTGAAAGCCATGGTGGATGCAGGAACAATCGGACCCGTCGCTGACCGGCTGCCTGCTGAGCCGCTTGTCGCGCAAGCACCGGAAGTGGGAACCTATGGCGGAACCTGGCGCTCGGCGCTCAAGGGCAATCTTGACTCTGGGTGGATCCGCCGTTCCAGCGGGTATGATCCATTGGTCAAATTTTCGATTGATTGGGATGCAGTAGAACCAAATATCGCGTCGTCCTGGGAGGTCAATGACAACGCCACGGTTTTTACCTTTCACCTGCGTGAAGGACATAAATGGTCAGATGGTAAGCCATTCACCTCGGAGGACGTTCTTTTTGCGATTAATGATGTCATCAACAATGTTGATTTCGTTCCAGGTGCACGCCCTGCATTCTTGATTGGTGCAACAGCAACGGCTCCCGATCCAACGACGGTTGTTATCACACTGCCTGAACCGAACGGATTGTTCCTGGAATTGATGGCGACGGTAGATGGACCTCAAGTCACGCGTTTCCAAAAAGAATTTTGCTCGCAATTTCACCCAAAATACAATCCAGATGCCATAAAGATGGCGACGGATGGCGGCCTGAGTGGCTGGGGCGAATTGTTGCGTGACAATTGCGGCGTTTCCCGTGACGGCAATGCAGACCGCCCTACCCTGTATGCCTGGAAAATGCTGGACGATTATGATGGCATCAACTCGGTCATCAACTTCGAACGCAATCCGTATTACTTCAAGGTGGATCAGGAAGGAAATCAGCTTCCCTATCTCGACAAGCTGCAAATGACGCAGGTCGAAGATGCAAATTCGATCGTGTTGATGGGCATTGCGGGTGAGATTGATTTCACCAATCGCCATATCAACAATGTCACCAACAAACCGGTATTCTTCGATAATCAGGAAAAGGGTGGCTTTAGAATTTATTCGACGGTGCCTGCTGATATGAACACCGCGATCATTCAGATGAATCTGAACTACGAAGATGATGGTTTCCGCGAATTGTTCCAGAACCGGGATTTCCGCGTTGCCATGTCACTTGCAACAGACCGTCAGGAAGTCATTGACGTTCTCTATGCAGGTCAAGGTGAACCCTTTCAGGCCGCACCACGTCCTGAATCACCCTTCTACAATGAGGAATTGGCCAAACAATACACCGAGTATGACCCGGACAAAGCCGAAGAAATGCTGGATGCAATTGGCCTGACAGAACGTGATGGCAATGGCATCCGCAAATTGCCGGATGGTCGTTCAATCAACATTCGGGTTGATGTGTCTTCAGATTTGGGACCGCAGCTCGACATTCTCGAACTGGTGAAAATTCACTGGGCTGAAGTTGGTATCAATCTGGATGTTCGCAAGGCTGAGCGCAGCTATGTGTACGAGCAGAAAGACGGCAACAAGCACATGTTGCATGTCTGGAAAGGCGATGGCGGTCTTGGCGATGCTCAGCTCGACTCTCGCTATTATCTGCCGATGCATCTGGAATCCGGCTACGCTATCCGCTGGGCTGAACATTGGACAGACCCAGATAAAGCCGACCTGATTGACCTGCCCGAAACAGTGGCGAAGCAGTTGGAACTTTACAAAAAGATGTTCAACAGCCCCTCACCAGAGGACCGCACAAAACTGTTCAAGGAAGTGTTGGAAATCACCAAGAGTGAGTTCTACACAATCGGAATTTCTCTTCCTCCCATGGACTATGGCATCGCCACAAACGAGATGCGTAATGTTCCTGAAAACCAGCCGCATGCCTGGGTTTATCCAAATCCGGGTCCGATGAATACGTCGGTGCTTTTCAAAAGCGAATAGACTGGAATTGCAGGTGGCTCATAACAGTGTGGGCCACCTGCAACTGAAAGAGACAGATGCTTCAGTTCATATTCAATCGCTTTCTGACAATGATCGCCATGATGCTGGCGCTGTCATTTGTATGCTTTTTTATCATCCAATTACCGCCCGGTGATGTGATTTCAGCCTACGCTGCGGAACTGGCAGCATCGGGTGATAGCGGTGGCCTGGTGGTGGAACAGCTGCGCGAGCGTTACGGCCTGGATCAGCCATTCTATGTGCAATATCTGAAATGGGTTCGAAATCTGCTCATTGGCGATCTTGGCTACAGCTTTAACCTCAGCAAACCCGTATCCGAAATTATCTCAGGCCGTATCGGGATTTCGCTGCTGGTTGAGTGTATGGCGCTTGTCGTGCTTTGGGGAATTGCCATTCCAATTGGTATCTATTCTGCGGTCCGTCGCTATTCGGCCGGCGATATCTTTGCCACGATTTTTGGCTTCATCGGATTGGCGGTACCGAACTTTCTTCTGGCGCTGTTGATCATGTATGCCGTGTTCATTTTCACTGGCACCGCTGTTGAAGGCCTGTTCTCAGCCGAATATGCCAATGCACCCTGGACGCCAGGGCGGATTTGGGACTTTCTCACCCATGTGTGGGTACCTGTCCTTGTCATATCCACGGGCGGGGCAGCCCATATCATCCGGATTTTACGAGCAAATTTGTTGGATGAATTGGGCAAACCATATGTCGTGACCGCGCGGGCAAAAGGAATGGCGGAAAGTCGTCTGATCATGCGTTACCCGGTGCGCGTGGCCATGATCCCTCTGGTGGCAACCGTTGGATGGGTCTTGCCAACGATTATCTCAAGTTCAATCGTGACAGCCATTGTTTTGAACCTGCCCACACTCTCGCCCATCCTGCTGCGATCTTTGCTGTCGCAGGACATGCATCTTGCGGGTGCTCTTATTTTATTCATGGGGATGCTGACGCTCGTCGGCACTTTGATTTCTGACATGTTATTGATCTGGATCGATCCGCGTATTCGCACGGGGATGATGGATGCTTAAGTCCCCCAAACCCCAGCAACAGCCGAACTCAGATGATGGATTTGAAGCGCCAACACCGCTGACAACACAGGGCACAGAAACCCAGTTTCAGTTGATCTGGCGAGCCTTCAAAGCTCACAAGCTGGCCATGATCAGCCTGGCGGTGCTGTCACTGTTGTATCTGGTTGCCATATTTGCAGAGTTTCTTGCACCTAACGACCCGTATGCGGTCAATGCCAGATACACTTATGCCCCGCCACAAGAGCTGCATTTCATTGACCATGACGAAACTGGCGGCTGGTCCATAAGGCCGCACGTGCTTGGCTACAAGGTGGAGGTCGACCCGATTGCGTTGCGCCGCACCTATGTGATGGATGAATCCACCAAATACTACATCCACTTTCTACCCGAAACGCATGAAGTCAACATGTGGGGATTATTCCCGACAAAGCGGCATCTTTTTGATGTGGATGGACGACGTGAAGTGCTGTTTTTGCTCGGCACTGACCGATTGGGCCGCGACGTTCTTTCACGCCTGATTTATGGCGCGCGCGTCACTCTTTCCATTGGGTTGGCCGGCATCCTTCTCAGTTTGGTCTTGGGTGTCATTATCGGCGGCGTGTCCGGTTTTTACGGTGGCTGGATTGATAACCTCATCCAAAGGGTCATCGAGTTCATTCGCTCAATTCCGCCAATACCATTGTGGATGGGATTTTCCGCAGCGCTTCCGCGAGACTGGACCCCACTGCAGAACTATTTCGTCATAACGGTGATCCTGTCGCTGGTCGGCTGGACAGAACTTGCCCGCGTCGTGCGAAGTCGGTTTTTATCATTAAAAAGCGAGGATTACATTGCTGCCGCCAAGCTGGATGGTGTCAGCGATTCCCGCATCATTGTTCGACACATGTTGCCAGCTTTCACCAGCCACATTATCGCAA
Source organism: Alphaproteobacteria bacterium (assembly GCA_024743215.1). Classification (GTDB taxonomy): domain Bacteria; phylum Pseudomonadota; class Alphaproteobacteria; order Rhizobiales. The sequence continues at coordinate 217,507 of JANSWZ010000004.1, read as the reverse complement.
CAGCAACTCTGGCCATTCCCGGAATGATACTGGCTGAATCCAGTCTGAGCTTCATCGGTCTGGGCTTGCAATCACCCGTCATTTCGTGGGGCGTCTTGCTGCAGGAAGGTCAGAACCTGCGCGCCTTGGCGGATGCGCCCTGGCTGCTTTGGCCCGGTGCGGCCATCGTGATCACCATTCTCGCCATGAACTTTCTTGGCGATGGGATGCGGGATGCAGCTGATCCGTATGGCTCAAATGATTGAGGTCACAACCATGCCTGAGACGCACCCCAAAAAGGTTCTTGAGGTTCGCGACCTGTCGATCGGCTTTAGCATGCAAGACCGGGTCGTTGAGGTTGTCAAAAAAATATCCTTTGACGTCAATCAGGGCGAGATTTTGTGTGTCGTCGGCGAGAGCGGATCGGGCAAATCTGTAACCGCCCGCGCGCTGATGCGCATTGCCAGGCCCGGCAAGATTCTAAATGGCTCAATTCGACTGTATGACGATGCTGGTCGCTGCGTTGACATCACGGAACTGGACGAGCAAAGCGAAGACATGCGCGCAGTGCGTGGCGATCGTATCGGCATGGTTTTTCAGGAACCCATGAGTTCCCTCAGCCCGGTGCATACGATTGGCGAGCAGATTATCGAAACGATTTTGCTGCACCGGAACATGACCGCGGGAAAGGCACGTCAGGAAGCCATCGAGGCGCTGCGGCGGGTTCAAATTCCCGATCCGGAAACCGCCATCGACAAATACTCGTTCGAATTATCCGGCGGCATGCGTCAACGGGCCATGATTGCGATGGCACTTTCATGTGAGCCTGAAATTCTGATTGCGGATGAGCCGACAACGGCGCTGGATGTCACCACACAAGCCGAAATATTGCGCCTGATCAAGCGGCTGCAAAGTGAACTTGGTATGTCCGTGATTTTCATCACCCATGACATGGGCGTGGTTGCAGAGGTCGCAGACCGGGTTGCGGTTATGTATCACGGCGAAATCACAGAAATTGGCACAGTGGAGCAGATTTTTCACAAACCTGCCGCCAAATATACGCGCCACCTCATTGGCGCATCATCGCGGTTCACAATAACCGGCGATCAGGATCGGGGTGGCACCCTGCCGCGAGATGGTGCCAAAAAAATGCTGGAAGTCAGAAATCTCAATCTGACCTTCCGTAAATCCACGGGTATCCTGTTTCGAAAAGTCACCGAATTCAATGCCCTGAAAGATGTGTCCTTCTCGCTGGCAGAGGGTGAGAATCTGGGGATTGTCGGCGAAAGCGGATCCGGAAAGACCACCCTGGTGCGAGCATTGGTCGGTCTGCTGAAAACCGACAGCGGTACTGCCATGTATCAAAGCGACGATGGACGGGAATTCGATTTACTGCAGCCCAATGCGCTGCGCAATGCCGGGCTTAACCGGGAAATCCGTATGGTCTTTCAGGACCCGTTTTCGTCGCTCAATCCACGCATGACGGTTGAACAGGTTATTGCCGAACCGTTGGTGATGGAGCGCAAGCACTCACGTTCCGACATTCGCAAGCGTGTCGCCAATCTATTGGACCGCGTGGGTCTGCCCAGCAACGTTCTCAGCAGGTATCCACACGCATTTTCCGGCGGACAGCGACAACGGATCAGCATTGCGCGTGCGCTGGCCGTAAACCCGCGCATGATCATTGCCGATGAAGCAACCTCGGCACTGGACGGGTCGATACGGTCGCAAATCCTGGACCTGTTATTTGATCTGCAATCCGAACTTGGGCTGAGCTACATGTTTGTGGGCCATGACCTGGGTGTCGTGCGCTATTTCTGCGACCGGATCGCCGTCATGCACAACGGATCACTCGTCGAAATCGGGGATGCTGCAAGCGTGTGCCAGCGTCCTGAGCGTGATTATACCAAACAATTGATCGGGGCCGTTCCAGGAACCGATCCAAGCAATCGCCGTCTCATTTTGACCTAAGGTCCAAGGAAACATCATGAATCCGTTAAAGAACAATCCTCTGCAAACGCGCGATGATTTTGCGTCTTCTGTCGTCCAGTTATGGGAGCCGTTAAAACCCTATTTCAGCCCTGGAAAGGCACGCGTCAATCTGGGATTGCCAGCAGCGCATTTCACACAGACAGCCGCAGAACTGGAAGGCTTTTCTCGCCCATTGTTCGGCCTGGCGCCTTTAGCTGCAGGCGGATTGCCGTTTGATGACTGGGACATGATGCGTGAAGGTTACATCAGCGGAACCAACCCGGAGCACCCGGAATATTGGGGCACCTTCGGCGATCTTGATCAGCGATTGGTGGAATCTGCGGCTATTGGCTTCGGTCTGATTTTCGCAAAAGACAAGCTGTGGGATCCGCTAACTGCCCAACAAAAAACCAATGTCGGCAATTGGCTGAAATTCTGCCAGACCCAAAAGACGGCCAATAATAACTGGCATTTCTTCCATGTCTTTGGCTCACTTGGGCTGGAGAATGTCGGCGTGGATCATGACCTTTCCGTCAGACAAGCGGGTCTGGATACGCTGGAAAGCTTTTATATCGATGATGGCTGGTATGCAGATGGCCCAAAGCGCCAATTTGATCACTATATCGCATTTGCCATGCATTTTTATGGCCTGATCTATTCCAAAGTGGCCAAGGGCGATGAGGAACGCTGCGAGCGGTTCCGCCAACGCGCGCGGGACTTCGCACAGGATTTTCAGCACTGGTTTGATGCCGAAGGCGCCAGCCTCGCCTTTGGCCGTTCGATGACCTATCGCTTTGCGCAAGCCTCCTTTTGGGCAGGTCTTGCCTTTGCCGATGTAGAGGCACTTCCATGGGGCCAGATCCGAGGCTTTTGGGCTCGCAATATGCGGTGGTGGGGCAACCGGGACTATTTCGACCGGGACGGCATAATGCCAGTTGGGTATAGCTACCCCAATCTGCACATGTGCGAAGTGTATAATTCGCCCGGCTCACCCTATTGGGCGATGAAAGCCTATCTTCCACTCGCCTTGGCCGAAGACCACCCCTTCTGGCAGGCAGACGAAATAGAAAAACAGGAAACACCGGAACTGTTGGTCTCACGGGTTCCCGGAATGATCGGGTTCGAAGCGGGCGGAAACCGGGTCATGCTGTCGTCCTGCAACCAGGTCACGCAACCGTTTCGTGGTACGTCGGAGAAATACGGTAAGTTCGCCTATTCGACCAAGCTGGGCTTCTCGGTAGACCCGGACCCGGTCGGGTTTTTGTCCAATCCTTTCGATAACATGCTGGCTCTATCGTATAATTGTCGAACGTTCATGACCCGCTCGCCCTTGGAAGAGGCTCGGATTGGCACGGATTTCCTATACTCCGTCTGGAAAGCCGATGACGAAATTGAAGTGGAAACATGGCTGATTGCCCGAGCCCCCTGGCACATTCGGGCACATAAAATCACAACCAACCGGGCGCTATTCGCGACAGAAGGTGGATTTGGAATTCAAAGAACCGATACACCGCCAAAACTGGAAACACATGCAATCGGGCACTCCGAATTTGTGACCGAAACGGCCTTCAGTGTGGCGCTGGATATGTCCCCAACGGCGCGCAAGGGGCTCCCACGCAGGGTGCATCCCAACAGTTCGCTGTATTTCCCACAAACCCATGTGCCGCATCTGGCCACCGAACTTGCGGTTGGTACGACATGGTTGATCGGCGCCTATGCGGCCAGTACCAACCCGAAAGATGCCGAACGCTGGAAAAAATTGGCCCCAAAGGCACCTACACAGGCGCAGCTTGAGAAAATGGTATCGGATAGCGAGCGCGTTTTGGGCATGAAGTATGAAACGCATATCCCCACATTATTTTGAACACGATAGCGAGAATATGAGGTCTACTTGAAACGCATATAGGGTAGCGGGATCAGAGAGCAGTCGGTGCCATCTTAAATGAAGCCACCGCGATCTCGAAAAACCTTTGAACTATGCTCAAAAATCCAAATCTTCCGCTCTTGCCGAGCGGAAATAGTCTTCGATGTCTTTGATGGTTTGGGTCCCATCTCCGGCTTGGTCCCAACAATCCGTTTGCAGCAACTGACCCGCAAAATTTTGCAGTTTTATGTATCCCGGCCACCGGGCGCGCAGGACTGCAGTCTCTTGCATGGTCCGACATTCGTCGAAAAACGTGCCGTTGATCGTCTTTTTGGCTGACGGCGACCATACGCTCCGGTGCGCGGGCTGTCCGCCCGCTTCCGCCATTCGGATCTGTGCGCCTTCCGTAACCAGATGAAGGGCAGCTTTAACGGCAGCGCCAACATCGCGCGTGGAAGACGACACAGCCAATCCGGTCCCTCCAAGCACAGTAGCGGCGTTTTCAGTATTGGTCGGACTGTCGCAATAGCGAAGGCGATGGCGTCCGGCCGCTGGGGCCTGAGCGTAGCTGTTAAAGGAAAAAACAAACGGGCAGTAGGTCACGTCATCCGATTGGGCCATCGCTTCCAACAGATCGATTGATGACCAATTGAACGCCGCATCGGGAATATGGCGTGCAAGCTGACGCAGGATCGACAGGGCCTGAACGGCAATGTCTTGAGGAAGCAGGCGCTCACCCTTGCCGGAAATATCTGCCCCAAGACAACTGGCAATACCGAGATAGTTCATGCAGGCATGGGGGTTGGCCATTGAGAGGCCAAGCCCTCCCCGTTGACCAAAAGCAATCGCTTCATCAAAGGTTGCTGGCATAGCTTCATCGAGAAGATCGGGACGACAGACAGCCACTTGCGAGGCGGCATCGATGGGCAAGGCCCAAAGGCCGCCGCCATATTCATAACTCTTGAAACTGAGGCCAATATAGCTTTCTTGCAGAGCGGCAAGATCGACCGCATCAAGATGTTCTTGAAGATTTAAAAGAGCACCACTGACTGCCGCGTCACCCATAAAGGGATGATCCAGAATAATCAGATCATACATGTCTGCTGTCTCAACGATTGGCGTTGCCTCGAAACCGCGCAAGCTGTGGACATCCCATTCGATAGCAATGTCGTCGTTCAATGTATTGAATCGATGTGTCTCGGCGAAAAGCCCATCGCAGGCCCTCGGGTGATCCCAAGTCAATCCGCGTAGTGTTACTTTTTTCGACATTCCGTCACCATTCAACCTTTGTGAGGCGATCAGCTTCTGTCACCCTGGCCCCTCAACCCCGGCTCCATGCCCTCACCTGACTCAAGATGCCCTTGGATTGGTGCCTTATGCCGATAACATGTGGTGTCTCTATTGAGACGTAGTTTGTAGCAGTGGGCAACCGGACGAGGCCGCGAGACATCAGAATACCATAGAGAGGCTGGATCCACTCCGCATTTTCTGTCCGCTCATACAAAGCGAAAACAAGGCACGACGCGATGCGACCTGCGAACGTCTAGCGTCGGAACTGGCAATAGACACTCGACCATTTGCCAAATTCATCTGGCAGGTTGCGCCAAGGCGACCCAGTTCGGGCAATCCGGAGGACAGCAACTGGTGAAGATCGAGTCGATTAGGTGTTTTGATGGAACCTTCAATGCGTTGGTCCGCAACGTGGTCAATGCTGATTGGCTTGTAGTTGATGCCCTCAACTTAAAAGCCCACCGAACTGCCCACAGTTTGCTGAAAGAAGTGATGTATCCCGCCATATCCAATGTCCGGTAGACTCAAAGACTGGCGGCCCGCAGCGACTCGACATGACAAATGTGTACACATTCCTTTTGAGCAAATGCATTGCAGCAATCGCCTGTAGTGGATTTAACTGGTCCTGAACCTAAGTTGCTGAATGCCTAAGTCAAATCTTTGATAAAAATTCACAAATTATCATTCTGCGGGCTTGCCTAACACTGTGTAACCCATAAGGTTGTGTACTGAACGCGGCAGCCCTAGTGGCACCGCCGCGTCAACTCAGGGAGGAACGACATGAAAATTAAGAATATACTTTTCGCCACCGCCTCGGCCATTGCTGTGCTGGGGCTTTTGCCTGCGACGGCAGTTGCCGAAACCAAACTGAAATGGGCGCACGTCTATGAATCGAGCGAGCCCTACCACACCTGCGCTGTGGCTGCGAACGAGTTGTTGATGGATGCCACCGAAGGCCGGTATGGAATCGAAGTATTCCCCGCCTCGTCCTTAGGCAAAGAGGTCGACATCAACGAAGGCCTTGGGTTCGGCACGGTCGACATCATTTACACAGGACAGTTGTTTGCAGGCCGTTCCTACGGCCCAATCGCCATTGGCGGCGCGCCGTTCATGTTCCGCGATTGGGATCACTGGGACAAATTCCGCAATTCCGAACTGTTTAGTGAATTGTCCCAAGGATACACTGATGGCACGGGCAACCGCATCACTGCGATGACATATTATGGCGCACGCCATGTCACATCCAACAAGCCGATTCTGGCACCTTCCGATATGGATGGTTTGAAAATTCGCGTGCCCAATGCCCCACTTTACATGATGTTCCCAGAGGCAACGGGTGCCAACCCGGCGCCGATCGCCTTTGCGGAAGTGTATTTGGCTCTGCAACAAGGTACCGTGGATGCGCAGGAAAATCCCCTGCCGACGATCCAGGCCAAAAAGTTCTATGAGGTGCAAAGCAACATCAACCTGACCGGACACATCACCGATGCTCTGCTCACCATCGTTGGCGGCCCCGCTTGGGATGCAATGGATGCTGCAGATCAGGCAAAGCTGAGCCAGGTGACCAAAGACACCGCCGTATGCGCCACGGATGCCATTATCAAGGCCGAGGGCGAATTGGCTGAATGGTTCCGCGGTGAAGGCGTACAAGTGAACGAAGTGGACCGCGGCCCCTTTATCGAGGCGGTTAAGGCTATGCATAACGGCGAAATGGCCACCTGGGATCAGGCCACATACGACCGGTTGCAAGCCATCGAGTAAGTCGACCCTTCTCTTTGCAGGCGGGCGCAGTGCCCGCCTGCACCCTTTCCCCCTGAGGATACGTCATGAGCAGACAATACGCCTCTGACGAAACAGCGTCAGCGCCGATCACCATAGAAGAAGAGAAGATCGACCTGTCCGATCAGCGCTGGGACGATTCTTTGGTTCTGATCCTGTTCTGGGTTTTGGCCTTTGTCGTTTTTCTTCAGTTCTTTACGAGATACATATTAAACGACTCCATCGCCTGGACCGAAGAAATAGCCCGATTTTTGCTGATCGGCGTTACCTTTATTGGGGCAATCATGGCGACCCGCAAGCAAAGTCATATTGCGGTTGAATTCGTTTTCCGATGGATCCCACGCGTTGGGCGGCGCATTGCCCAAACCGTGATCGACCTGCTGACCACAGCCTTTTTTATCATGCTCGCCGTGTTAAGCGCGCAAATCGCAGGCCGTACCCGGCAGATGATGGTATCGCTCGATATTCCGAAATCGACGGTTTACTGGATAGTCGCTGCCGCATTTGTTTGTATGGCGCTGTATTCCGCCTGGAATACCTGGCGCCACCTGCGCAGTGGCACCAGCAAACTGATTGACCCAGAATTGCATGCGGATCAGATCCGCGCCATTGACTAGGAGCAGGCCCGAGTGGACATTATTTGGATTTTCGTAATGCTGGCGGGCATGTTGGTATTCGGCATGCCAGTGGCCATAGCTTTAGCTGGGTCGTCGGCGATCTTCATCATCTTCAATGGCTCGCCTCCGCCCATGGTGGTGGCCCACCGCATGATCAATGGTGTGGACAGTTTCCCTTTGCTGGCAGTGCCGTTTTTTATTCTGGCGGGAAACCTGATGAACACAGCCGGAATCACCGAACGCATTTTCAACTTTGCCTTGGCGCTTGTCGGCTGGATGAGAGGTGGCCTTGGTCATGTGAATGTTGGCGCATCGGTTATTTTTGCGGGTATGTCGGGTGCTGCAGTGGCCGACGCTGGGGGGCTTGGCGCGATCGAAATCAAGGCGATGCGAGATGCCAATTACGATGCAAAATTCGCCGTCGGCATCACTGCGGCATCGTCCACCATCGGGCCTATCATTCCACCATCTCTGCCGATGGTGATTTATGGCGTGGTAGGCGGGGCAAGCATTGGGCAGTTGTTTGTTGCCGGATTCATTCCAGGGTTGATGATGGCAGGATCGCTGATGGTGATGATCGCTATCATGGCGCGGCGCAAAGGGTTCGGGCGCGATCAAACCTTTTACTGGTCGGTCCTGTGGTCGACATTCCAGCGCGCATTTCTGTCACTTTTGACCCCGATCATTATCGTTGGGGGCATTCTTTCGGGTGCATTCACTCCAACTGAGGCTGCAGTGGCGGCCTGCGCTTGGGCTCTGTTTCTGGGGCTTGTGGTGTACCGCACCCTGTCATTGCCCCGGTTTCTGCGCGTCAGCTTTGACACGATCGAAACAACTGCCGTGGTTCTTCTGGTCGTGGGTGCTGCCTCGATTTTTGCCTGGATTCTAACATCCAACCGCTTGCCAGAACAATTTGCCGCCGGATTGCTGGCCATCTCTGACCGCCCTTGGGTGCTTTTGTTGCTGATAAACCTGATCCTGCTGGCGGTTGGTTGTTTCATGGAAACGGTGGCAGCGATCACCATTATGGTTCCGGTGCTGTTGCCCATTGCCCTGACTTTGGGCATCGATCCGGTGCATTTTGGCGTGATCATGGTGCTGAACCTGATGCTGGGGCTTTTAACGCCGCCGGTCGGCATGGTGCTGTATGTTCTTGCACGGGTCGCCAAGATTCCGTTTGAAGATTGCGTTGTCGGCACAGCACCTTTCCTGATTCCGCTGGTTATTGTGCTTTTGATGGTGACGTTCATTCCCGGTATTACGATGTGGTTGCCAACCCTGATCTACCGTTAGGAAAGACATGACGGAACTGCTTCACGCTCAAACTCGCGGCTGCAAACTCGTCTCGTCATTGCCGGCGCTAAACGTTCTCGATTCTATCGCGTCTGGTAAGCAGCCTGATGGTCTTACCACCGACTACCTGATCAAGAAGGGCTTCCCAGCCATCTGCTCAGAACAGCGTAAGCGGTTCGAAATGCTTCGAGGCAAAGTCCGCAAACATTTCCCAAAACTCATACCGGCGGAATCGCAATCTGAAACTTCAGCCGTAATGCGGCCCGCATAACATGTGGGTTTGCGTCTCATCTGAAATCTGCACAAGCCAAGCGCCCGAACACACGTGCCAAATGCGCAGTAGACTCACTGTCTGAAATTTGGAAAGTGGTGGCTGGGGCGGTAGGATTCGAACCTACGGTACACGGCATCAAAAGCCGTTGCCTTACCACTTGGCTACGCCCCATCCGGTGAATGTGCCGAAGCGGCTTTCATTCTCCAAGTCGGACCAGTCTATAGCGATGTCTTTTCGCCACCGCAAGGCGCGAGAAACAGAAAAACTGGTCTGGTTCTTTGTTTTTGTGTTCATTGCCGGAATTGCGAGATATCGGTCGGTTTTTGTCTCACTCCACGCTATAGAAAACCATGCAGATTAGCGCCGGAAATTCGGAGGCAGATATGTCAGCGTCATTTTACGCACATCTTCGTCAAACCCTGGATGAGATCGCAGCGGATGGTCTTGAAAAAATCGAGCGGCCTTTGGCCTCAAAACAAGGCGCTCATGTGGATGTTGTGGACGGAGACACCACACGAACTTTAGTCAATCTGTGTGCCAATAATTATCTCGGCCTGGCCGATGATAAGCGTCTTGCAAAAGCTGCGATGGATGCGATTGAAACACATGGGCTTGGCATGGCCTCGGTGCGCTTCATTTGTGGCACTCAAGATTTGCACCGTGTTCTGGAAAAGCGGCTTGCCGATTATCTGGGCAAAGCCGACAGTATTTTGTTTGCTGCCTGTTTTGATGCAAATGGTGGCTTGTTTGAACCTTTATTGGGTCCACAGGATGCGATTATCTCAGATGCCCTGAACCACGCGTCCATCATCGATGGCATACGCCTGTGCAAAGCAAAGCGATATCGCTATGCGAATAATGACATGACGGCCCTGGAAGACCAATTGAAGGCGGCGCGGTCTGATGGTGCACGTCATATCATGATTGCGACAGATGGCGTGTTTTCCATGGATGGTTATCTGGCAGACTTGAAGGGCATCACAGAGTTGGCAGCGCGGTTTGACGCCCAGGTGATGGTTGATGATTGTCACGCAACCGGCTTTATGGGGCCGCAGGGACGTGGCACGCCTCACCTTGCCGGTGTTGCCGACCATGTGGATATTCTGACCGGAACCTTTGGCAAAGCGCTGGGTGGCGCATTGGGCGGTTATGTGGCCGGCTCACAGGAAGTTGTGGATTTGCTGCGGCAGCGCGCCCGTCCCTATCTGTTTTCAAATGCTCTGCCGCCAATGGTGGTTGGGGCCGCAATCAAGGCCATTGAAATTGCTGAAGCCGGTGATGAATTGCGTGCCCGCCTGTTCAGCAATGCTGCCTATTGGCGCGCAGGTCTTGAACGTGCCGGGTTCAAGGTGTTGCCAGGCCAACATCCCATTATTCCGGTCATGCTGGGCGATGCACATCTGGCACAGCAGATGGCTTCCGGATTGAATGCGAAGGGCATATATGTGTCCGGGTTTTTCTTTCCGGTGGTGCCGAAGGGACAGGCCCGCATTCGCACACAGATGAATGCAGCCCTGACCAAAGCCGATCTTGACGAGGCTCTTGACGCTTTCACCAGTGTTGGCCGGTCGATTGGCGTGATTTGAAGGTGATGAGATGACCCTGCCGAACCATAATATGCGTGCGCTGGTCAAGGCGGAACCCGCTCCCGGTCTGACCCTTCAGGATATGCCGGTCCCGGATTTTGGCATGGATGATGTCTTGGTAAAAATCCACCGAACCGGCATTTGCGGCACTGACATGCATATCTGGAACTGGGATGCCTGGGCGTCAAAAACAGTTCCGGTGCCGCTGATTGTCGGGCACGAATATTCCGGAGAGATCGTGGCCGTCGGGTCTCATGTCCGCGATCTCGATATTGGCCAAAGGGTAACCGGTGAAGGCCATGTTGTTGGCCATCGAAGCCGGGCGGTGCGCGCTGGAAAATACCATCTGGACCCGGATACAAAGGGGATCGGTGTCAATATTCCTGGCGCGTTTGCCGAATATCTGCGCCTGCCCGCCTTCAACGTAATCAAGTTACCCGATGATATTGATGATGAGACCGCAGCCATTCTGGATCCGTTCGGCAATGCGGTCCATACGGCGCTTTCATTTGATCTGGTGGGCGAGGATGTTCTGATCACCGGTGCCGGGCCAATTGGCATTATGGCGGCCATGATTGCGCGCCATGTGGGCGCCAGGCAGGTTGTGGTGACGGATATCAACCCGGAGCGTCTGGCCCTTGCTGGCCGGTGCGCAGATATTGTGCCTGTCAACGTGGCGGAAGAAACGCTTGAAGACGCACGGGCTCGCCTCAACATTGGGGAAGGCTTTGACGTGGGGCTGGAAATGAGTGGCGCGCCCGCCGCGTTTGATCAGATGGTCACCCATATGATCATGGGAGGCCGCATTGCGATGCTGGGTATTCCGCCCAAACCAACCATGGTTGACTGGACCAAAATCGTGTTCAAGGCTCTGACCATCAAAGGGATATACGGCCGTGAGATGTTTGAAACCTGGTACAAGGCCATTGCGCTGATCCAGGGCGGCCTGCCGGTAAAACGCATCATCTCCCATCGTTTTGATATTGGCGACTATGAACAAGGCTTTGCTGTCATGAATGAGGGTGCCTGCGGGAAAATTGTGCTGAACTGGACCTAGAAACCTGATGGCTCTGATACGAAAGCTCGAAACAAGAAACAGCACAAAAAAGCCCGGCACTGGGCCGGGCTTTTCTCAAATCATCGAAGTTTGCAGGATCAGCTGCGCTTGAGCCATGTCCAGATGGCTGGAATGAGCGCAGATGCAAGCGCGATCTTGATCAGGTCGCCAACCACGAATGGATAAAGACCCCATTCAAGAACCGGCTTGTCCCAACCGACAAGATTGCCGAGCCACAAAAGGCCAAGGCCAAAAATGATCACGTCAGCAAACAGCATCAGACCGAAGAGTTTGACAATCGAACGATCCCAGCCGCGTTCTGCAAAATAGCCGATCACGCCCATGGCAATGATAAAGCCAACCAGATAGCCGCCTGTGCCGCCCATCATATAGGCAAGACCGTTTGATTCAGCTGTCGAGCTGGTGAACACATCCATGCCCAAGGCGCCAATGGCAAGATAGAGCAGGACAGTTGCCAGTCCAAGACGCATGCCATAGGCCGCTCCAAGACCCATGATGGCGATTGTCTGGAGAGTCATTGGCACCGGCGTGAATGGCAGCGGCACACGAATTTTTGCCGAAATTGCCAGCAATGCTGCGCCGATAATTGCCAGCGCGATAAAGCGTAAAGCGGCTTGTGTGCTGCTCTCTGTCTGCGTTGGCCAAAGGGCGATTGCGAGTGGATTGGGAGAGGTCAGACTTTGAGCACTCATGGGCTACATCCTTATGAGATATTCTTACTTGCGAGAAATTCCTGAAACACGGAGATGACAGGTTGAATTCCACTTGCCGTGTTTCATTTCCTGCTTTTAGCCGTTTGCTTGTTTTGAAACAAGTTCCCAGATAAACCGCCCTCAAGAAAACTTATCATTTTGGGCACAGCGAACAGATTGCGCGCCCACAGGAGCGTCCTGATGGCCCTTTCCTTCAATACGGACTTCAATCCGAAGCATGGCGTTGCTGTGGATATCGTCCCCGGTGTTAAACGTATGACGGCCCCCAATTCCGGCCCCTATACGTTTCGCGGCACAAATACATATCTGATTGGCGAACATTCTCTGGCCCTGGTTGATCCGGGACCCGACAGTGATGCACATTTTGACGCGCTGATTTCCGCCATCGACGGCCGGTCTGTTGACGCGATTGTTCTAACCCACAGCCACCTCGATCACACGCCCCTGACAGCCAGACTGAAGCACCAGACCGGCGCAGCCATCTACGCAGCAGGTCCACACAAGGCCTATCGTGATTTAACGCAAGAAGAGACAGAAATCCTTGGTCGCAGTGCGGACCTTGATTTCATGCCTGACCGTATTCTGGCAGATGGCGACAAGATTGAGGGGCATGACTGGCAGATTGAGACCGTGCTGACGCCGGGACACACCGCCAATCATTCTGCGTTTGCCATCGGTGGGACTGACTTGCTGCTTTCGGGCGATCATGTGATGGGCTGGTCAACCACCGTCGTTGCGCCGCCCGATGGCTCCATGGCTGACTATTTGAGGTCTCTGGATGTATTGCTGGCGCGTTCCGAGACGCATTATTTACCTGGACATGGCGACGCAATTCCGCAGGCGCATGCCTATGTAAAAGGTTTGAAAACCCATCGGATTATGCGCGAAACCGCCATTCTGGATCAAGCGTCCAAAGGGGTCGATACTATTCCTGAACTTGTCAGAATTCTCTATCGCACTCTACCTGCAAAGCTGCATGGCGCGGCTGCGATGACGGTTCTGGCACATCTGGAATCCCTGATTGAAGCAGGCAAGATCACAAGTGCGGATTCTCAGCCGACACTCTCGTCAAGATTTGAAACTGCAAATTGATCGATTAATTCACGCTCAGTGCTTTAACCGTCAAATCCAATTCGCGCAGGAAGGCCTGAACACGTCTGGCATTGGCACCCAAATCGTGATCGCCAATGCGGGACGCTGACCTGACATCCACAGTTGAGCCATTATTGATGGCCCTTACGCGCACCACGACATCGTCAACGAAGCCTAGAACCGGGGTTTTCCCGGACGCTTCGAACACGCCTTCTGCGGAAGCTTCCGTATAGAATTTTGCCACCGTGCGCCGCATCACGGAGCCGTCTCGCAACACGATAGGCTTTGCTCTTGGGGCTGGCGTGCTTGCGACGCTTTCCCCTTCAACCTCGATGAAATTGGCGGCAACGATGGGCGGCAATTCAAAAGTAATGTCCAGCCCTGTCCGTTCCGCAGCACCGCGTGCCAGATCATAGACCTGAGGTGCAGGCAACGGGAACTCCTGTGTCTGGATGGCGGGATAGGCCGATTGCTGATCTGTCAGCACCTGCTGATCAACCCGGCCGAAGGCAATGTCTGCCAACATTAAGGGCGGATCTTCCGCATTCGTGGTGACACCACTGACTTTTGGCAGATAAAGCAGCCCAATCACAACAAGGGCAAAAGGAGCCAATGTTATCAGACTGATGACCAATGCCACCGCAGCGCGGAAAAAGCCGCGTACGCCCAGTTGCCAGATATCAATGAAACTGTTGAGTGACATGCCGACTGCGGCCAGAGCAAGCAACGCACCTGCTCCAAGAACGGACAGCATTTCATCGACAGGAATAAATCCAAACCGATGCAGCAAAGCGCCCAACATAATGGTCGCAAATCCCAAAGGAGCTGTTTTTCTGGCCCAGATTGCGGAGCGGGATACATCTTCTCGGGTTTGTTGCCCTGCACTTATTCGTGCGAAGGAAGCCCCCTGATACCCGCTTCCCGATTTCTTAAAGCCGTTGTACTCAAAATCAACCGCAGACATGGCAAATACACTGCCTCAAATACTGGAATTTGGAGGGTTTTATCAGTGATTCTGGCTAATCGCAAATCAACTTAAGCGAATTCCAGCTCTGACTTGAAAGAATTTGGGCTTCCGAACCTTGCATTATCTTGTCATCTTGCAAAGCGGCCTGCGCCAGAAAAGCGCGTCGGTCCGCTGTCATGGGGTGTGTTGCCAGCAAACCAACCTGTTGATCGTTCCCCTGTAACCGCTCCAGCATGTTTGCCAAAACCAACGGCGAAATGCCCAGATCCTGAAGTATCTGCACGGATAGCTCATCGGCTTCCCGTTCAAACTCGCGACTGAAGGCTGTGCCCATCAAAGCCTGGCCAATGGCAATAAGTGCCGCGCTTCCAGTGAAATCACCCAAAAGGAAGCCAAGCATGGCAGAAGATCCGCCCACCCGCAAAGACAGACGCAGCGCATGATGGGCCTGAACATGGCCCATCTCATGGGCGAGAATAGAGATCAGTTCATCAGGAGTCTGGCTGAGATCCAACAAGGGTCTGGTCACAAATATCCGCCCAGATGGCAATGCGAATGCATTGGCCATAGGCAGATCAATAATGTGCAGACTGACCGGTTCACTGCCGCCGCTTGCCGCCTGCAGGCGCTCTGCCAGAGAGCGCAGATCGGGATTGTCTGATGATGACCCGCATATGTTCTGAGGACCAACCTGCAGCACGGTGCGTTCCAGCCGGTCACCAAGCGTCTGCTCGACGCTTCGCGGTACAATGAAAGCCAAACGGTCTGATGCGGCAGGAATAAGAACAGTAAAGGTGGCCAGACAGGCCAAAATGAAAAGCACACAGGCTAGAATGATACGCGATGGTTGGCCTGAGGATTGCCGACGCGCTTCCGGCAGGGTCTTCAAAGATGTCCAGACATCGGTGGGCACATTGACTTGTTCAATCGTGATCCGGCGGTCATCTTGCGGATCTTCCACAGCCAGGACGATTTGATCAGCCTTGGTTATGGGGCGAAACAGTTGATTGAAGCTGACCTTGTCTGCCATTTCATTCTTCGCATTGAAAACAAGCAGTTTGTCTTTTTCGATACTAACGCGCACCCGCTGGGCCGCGGCAGTTACACCATCAAATAAAACGGCCTTGAATGTGGGTTGTTCAGGGAGCGACTTTTCAGGTGCGATGGGGCTTTGCTGCATCTTACACCCCACCCGCGTCCAAAGCGTCTGCGATACCCTCGCCAAATCCGTCGCGGCGGCGCAACTCATCTGTCGACCCCACCGCTATGTCGGATATGGCATCTGTCGGCGAAAACGACAACGAATTGCCAATTGCCCGCCAAAGCTGGAAACGCAGATGAACCAGATGAATAACTGCATAGGCTATGAAGCCAACGCAGTAATACAGAAACAGGGCTACAAAGAACCAGAAGCGGGTTGTGGCGCTGTCCAGAATGCCGACTGGCATATCAGAATACAGGAACGCACCAAAGAAGACGACACCCAGTCCAAGATAGACCGCGCTGAAGGCTGCGAGTATCGCCAGAAACCGTCCCCACACGGCAACCAAGGATGACCTTGTGAATGTTGAGTTTATTCTGACCGTTCCAAACGATGTGGCGTTTGCAAAATGACGTGTTTCAGCCGCCAGATAGGAAGGCCCGGCGAGCGCTAATACAACAAGGAATGCGAAGCCTGCTATGCTCAGCACCCAGAGGATATCAGCAATAGGAATTGCCATGAACGTCTCTTCAAACCTCATATTGCGCAGGTCTGAACCCAGAACATCCAAAACACCAAACTCTGCGGGTGACGCCTGCCAGATGTTTGCAAACTGCCAGACTGTCCAAGCGCTGATCACAGCCACCCCCAGAAAAAACGGCCAACCTGCGCGGTAAAGCGGTGTCAGTGATGCGTCAAAACTGGCCTTCTGGTTTCCAAAACAGGTGTGGCGCGCTTTGTAGGCCTGCAGTGACTTGCGGCGAACCGGCCAGAGCAATCCCAAGCTTGCCAGTCCTATCACAAGCCAAATTGTTGACAGAAGCGCGTAGACGATGCCTGACCCGCCCTGCCGAAACCGCAGACCTCGCCAAAGGGTTCTTGTGAGACGATAGTTTCTGGCACGGTAGAGCCCGAATTGGCTGAGAAACCACAATACGAAAACAGCCCCCAAATTGGCAGCCAGAACGCCATTTTGCAAACCCAATGACACAACAAACAGACCCAGATAAAGCGGCAGCAATATTGCAACGGCCATGAAGAAACCGACGATCAGATCAACTGGACGGCCGGTAAATTCAAGCGGGTAGTTGCCCACGCGTGTGTGTGACCAGAAATATCTTCGGACCCTCGTGACATACCAGAACCGATAAATCCCCAATGTGAGGGCAGTCAGCAACATTCCCTGCAAGGCCAGCCCGGCAAGTTCTCTGGTGGATGCCTCTACGACCACACGCGCTGTCTCCAGTTCCATTTCCGATTTCGACGGCGAGAATGGACCAGGTGAAGGGGATTTGATGACGGTGCGGTTCAAAACTATCCCTGCGTAAAACGAGGCTGCCGCCTGACTGGGTTGTCATAGATATCGCATTTTACGGCGACATCTATGCTTTTCTGCAAATCTCAGTTGGTTCAAAACGAGTCAATTTGATGCACTGGCTTAAGACTTGATTCACCTAACTGGCGCAGACTTGGGAATAATATGGTGATACCGTGCGTTATCAGCACGTTACTAACCTTACTATGAGTATTGGAGTTGTGTGATGCAATTGATGAAATCAAAGGGTTTTCGCTGCAAAGAAGACCGGGCAAAAGACAAGGAACTGGCTGCGCATTACGGTGAAATCGGAATCAAGTCCGTACAGGCAGCCCAGTCTTTGTGCACCAAGCATAAAAGTGTTCCGTTGCACAAATCGATCTCAGCACCGGCAAAACCCGCTAACTGAAAAACAGTGATGCGGCGAGCAGCCACATAACGCCACCAATCAGCACGTCCAGCACCTGCCACGCCAGTGGCCGTGCAAACACCGGCGCAAGCAAGCGTGCGCCATAGCCAAGCCCAAAAAACCAGACAAATGAAGCGGTTACCGCGCCGAAGCCGAATGCAATGCGCTCCTGCCCAAAGTATTTGGCCGAAAAGCTTCCCAATAGCAGCACCGTGTCAAGATAGACATGCGGATTGAGAAACGTGAACCCCAACGCTGTTGCGACAGCTGCAGCCAGAGTTGGTGTATCTTTCCGTCCGGTTTTCATCGCCTCTGGCGCGAACACTCTGCGAAAGGCCATCAAGCCATAGACAAACAAAAACAATGCACCGCCATAGGTGACAGCCGTCAGAAGCAGCGGAGAGCGCTGGACCAACGTGCCCAGCCCGGCAATGCCAAGAACAATCAACACGGCATCTGACAAAGCGCATAGCAGACAGATTACAAAGACGTGACTGCGCAAGAGTCCAAGGCGCAACACAAAGGCATTTTGGGCGCCGATGGCCATAATCAGCCCGCTGCCCAATGAAAACCCCGCCAAAGCAGGTGCCCAAAAACTCATGACCCGCCTATCCCAGCCAGCGCGCCATGGCATCAATAGCCTTGTCGATGGTAACTTCGTCTCCGGCGAAGGAAAACCGCATCATGGTCTGGCCTTGATCAGGGTCAAAATCCACGCCCGGTGTGGCGGCAACACCGGTGTTATCCAAAAGTGATTTTGAAAAACTCAAAGCATCATTGGTGAAGCGCCCGGCATTTGCATAAATGTAAAATGCGCCATCAGCGGGATGCAGACCTTCAAACCCGATTTCAGGCAAGGCTTTCAGAAGTTTTCGCCTGTTGGCGGCATATTGCTGACAGATCGCATTCAGCTCGGCTGACGCATCAAACGCCTTTGCGGCGGCAATCTGCGAGATATAGGGCGCTGATATGTAGAGAGACTGTGCCAGCCGTTCCACTGGCCGTACCAGATCTTCCGGCAGCACCATCCAGCCGATGCGCCAGCCGGTCATGCAATAATATTTGGAGAATGAGTTTATGATGATGGACTGGTCCGTATGCGACAACGCCGTTCTGGCCGCGCCCTCATAGACAATCCCATGATAGATTTCATCTGAGATAAATCTGATGTGGTTCTGCGCGCAGCACGTAATTAACTGCGCAAATGCGTCTGGCAACAGCATGGTACCAGATGGATTGGCCGGGCTAGCAATCAGGATACCGTCCAGTGGCGTCTTGTCATGAACGGCCTGCAGATCATCGGCCGTGATGACATATCTGTTTTCTGCTTTGACCGGGATCGAGACCGCAATCAAACCCAAAGCCTTCAGAACATTGCGGTAGGCCGGATAGCCGGGCGCTGCCAGACCAACCCGCGCGCCGGTGTCAAAAGCTGACAAAAAACTGAGAATGAACCCTGCTGAAGATCCCGTTGTGATGGCAATCCGTTCATGTGGAACGACTGCCCCATAGGTTTCCTGATAATGTGCGGAAATACGTTCCCGCAAGGATAATAAGCCCAGAGCCGGTGTGTAGGAAATCCGGTCGTGATCAATGGCAGCTTTGGCAGCTTCTCGCACGATCAAAGGAGCCTGATGTCCAGGCTCCCCAACCTCCATATGCAGAACCTGTTTGCCTTCAGCCGAGCGCGCCTGTGCTGCAACCATGACATCCATCGCCAAAAATGGATCGACCGCACTGCGCACAGAGGCGACAAGTTCGTGGGAGTTGGTCTTCATGGGGGTTTGACTCATATTCTTGAAGGTTCGGGGCGGCGAATGGAATCGTTCATAAACTGGCACAAGTCAAACGACAACAATGCCTGTGTAAAGCGGCTCTGCAGCTATTGGCACTTTTGAGTCATCCGCAATACCTCCCTCTCCCTTTTCCCTTCAACAGTGCCAGGAGGAAACGGAAAGGCGGTTACGGAAACCGGCAAAACAGGAAAATGATACAGCGCAGAAACCGCAAATGGACTCGCGCCAGAATGGCCAATGGCCTGCCCGCAAAGACTGTTTTGGTGGTGCTCCTTCAACGGGCCATTGCATCACTGTTCAAAATCATCTTTCCGTTGGATTTCCAGGCATGGACGTAGTCCATCGGCAGTTCTTCCGCACCAGCCCCTTTTTTACAGAATCAGAGGTCGTCGTTCAGGCAATAATGAACCGGTTACGCCGAACACCTCAAAAGTCTTTACATAACTAGATTATTAGTTATATTAAATCCATGAATGAGAACATGACCTATGCCCCCCTGCTCGCCGCGCTTGGCCACGAAGCACGTCTGGAGATTTATCGTCTTCTGGTACGGGCCGGAGAGCCTGGATTGAATGTCGGTGAAATTGGAACGCATTTGCAAATGCCTGCCTCAACCCTGTCTCATCACCTGTCCAGCCTTGTTCATACAGGTCTTGTGGTCCAGCAGAAAAATGGTCGAGAAGTGCTGAACCGCGTTGATTTTGACATCATGAATCGGACTGTTTCTTTCCTGACGGATGAGTGTTGCATTGGTCTGGGCGCTGTTAGTGAGGACGCGGCCTGAGAAAAACGAGCATCCCTTTTTTTTGCCCTCAAACAACTACAAATCTGGATATATCGAAATGTTGCAATCAAAGCCATTCACAATTTGGCCTTTCGTCATAAATGTCGCTGGGTTCTGGAAAAAGGGACAGGTCTGGTTCGTTTCACTGCTGATATTGGCAGTTTTGCTGACTGTAAACCCGCCACAGGCATCCAGCAGTTTCCAATTCGCCTTATCCAATTTGTTACACACCTTTCCGTTTCTTCTGCTGTCCATTGGCCTGGCGGCCTATGCCAGCGCAACGGGCGCTGATGGTTTGATTGCGCGCGTCTTTCAGGGATCACCGCGAAAGATGATTGTGTTGGCCGCTATTGCTGGCGGGTTGTCGCCTTTCTGCTCTTGCGGTGTGATCCCATTGATTGCCGCACTTCTGTCCATGGGTGTGCCTTTGGCGGCTGTCATGGCGTTTTGGCTGGCATCACCTATCATGGACCCGTCCATGTTCGTTCTGACGGCAGGCGTTTTGGGTTTTGAATTCGCACTTGTGAAAACGCTGACAGCCGTGAGCCTGGGCCTTTTGGGCGGCACAGTGGTCTATCTTCTTTCAGCGAATGGAAGGCTGCTTGATACGCTGAAAGAAGGTGTCGGGAATGGCGGCTGTGGTGGAACGAAAGTAAGCATGGCAAAGCCGGTCGCGTGGCGCTTCTGGCAGGTCCAGACACGTGTTGACAGGTTCTTCCGTGAAGGTGTCAAAACTACACTCTTTCTGACCAAATGGCTGTTTCTGGCTTATATTCTGGAAAGCCTGATGCTGACCTATCTGCCTGCCGACCTTGTGTCGCGCTCGCTTGGCGGGGAAGGCATCCTGCCAATTGCAATCGCAACATTGGTTGGCGTTCCGGCTTATCTGAATGGATATGCGGCCCTTCCGCTTGTTGGCGGATTGGTGGAGCAAGGCATGACACCCGGCGCGGGCTTGGCGTTTCTCGTTGCCGGAGGGGTGACTTCCCTGCCCGCAGCGCTTGCCGTCTTTGCGCTGGTCAAGAAACAGGTTTTTGTCTTGTATCTTGCTCTGGCCTTGGGTGGATCATTTCTGGCTGGGTTGCTGTTCCATTTATGGACCCTTCTCTAGAATTTGGGCCGTTGATGCGTGGTACCGCGATGCACGGATGTCAACGCAATGGTTCTGGTTTCCAGTATTCGTGAAGGGTCAGCAAGGCGCTTCATCATCAGCTCGACGGCTACTTTGCCACTGTCTTCAATGTTCTGGCTGATGGTCGACAGATTATAACCAGACCACTCGGCCTGATCAGCATCGTCAAACCCGAGAATTCGTACTTGCTCTGGGACTGAAACATCATGGCGTATCCGCAAACCGTCCAGAACCCCAAATGCCATCAGATCAGTTGTGCAGAAAATCCCATCAAAACTGTCCAATGCTGATTGAATATCGTCTGAAGCCGCCAAGCCATCCTTGTAACTTTGTTCTTCGGTTTTGATAATCGTGACATCAAACCCTTCAGATTTGCAATTTTGGGCAAACTCTCTTGCGCGGCCGACGACCGAATAGGTCTGTGCCTTTGGTTCCAGAACGCCAAACCGGGTTGCTCCTGCCTCATGCAGCATCTGAAATGCCATGCGGCCAGCAGCCTTGATATCAAGCTGAACCCGGTCAGCGCCGGCGACGGATGGCGCCCGATTTATCAGGACCACCGGAACGGAGAGATGACTGCATTCTTCAATGATATCCGGCGGCGGCGTATCAGAAGTTATGATCATTCCGGAGACGTTGAAGTTCAGAAGACCGGACATGTGTCCACGCAAATCTTCAACACCATCCGCAGTGAGAAGAATCGGCGTAAACCCCGATTTGACCAGTTCCCCCGATATCAGTTTTACCTGACGAGCACGGTGGGATGTTTCCAGCCGGGAGGCGACAATACCAACAAGTCCCGAGTTCTGCGCGTGCAATCCACGGGCCAGATAATTCACCCGATAGCCAATGGACTGTGCTGCCTCGACAACTTTACGGCGCGTTTCATCGGAAATGCTTTTGCCGTCGGAAAAAGCTCGAGACACAGCAGAGCGGTGGACGCCAGCCAATTTGGCGACATCATATGATGTGGGTTTCTTGTTTGGTATATCAGCCACTTACAGAGATTTTCTTGCAGATTGAATCATGTCACGACAGAGAAAAGGCTGATCAAGGTTTACCATATCAGGTCGCGCGTCAATTATACTTTGCATCTCTTTCCTGTCGGCACCGTTATAGGCGATCATCACTTGCAGGCCACTGTTCCGGCATTCAACAAACTCCGACCAGTCTTCAGCCATCGTGTATTCAATAATATCGGGAGACAGGAAGTTGAGCGCTTCTTCAAGAGTCGAAAAATCCTTCCGCCTTACCATGATCCTTGCCCTGTCACTTATCGCCCGCAAATCTTGCAGGAGTGCTGAATCAAACGACCAGAAGAAACACTTATCCAGCATGTTCGCCGCCATGATCGCCTCATAAACCTGATATGCGGGGGTGTCTTTCAACTCAACATAAAGCGATCCGTTATAGCGTTGTGCCGTCTGCAGGATTTCGTCCAATGTTGGAATGGTCTGCTCTTTGAACCTTGGTGAAAACCAGCTGCCCGCATCCAGACTTTTCAAACTTGCCAATGGCAGTTCTGCAACTACGCCCGTCCCGTCTGTGGTTCGATCCACGGTTCTGTCATGAATGACAACAAGCTGGTCATCACTGGTGGTGCGCACATCGATTTCCACATGGGAAAACCCGGCGGCAAAGGCACAATGTGCTGCTTCAATTGTGTTTTCCGGAGCAAAGCGATTTGCGCCCCGGTGGCAGATGATCTGAACAGGCCAGTCCTGCGGGGGTGAAAACGGTTGAACCAGTTCCGGCCGATCCGAACATATGCCAATGACAGGCATATGCCGGAGGGCCGCCATGCGTTCGGGGTCCTCCTCGTGCCACAATACGACCAGCTGATTTTCCTGCTCGGCCCGCCTGAAAAAATATTCCGTCATTAGATCTTGCGGGCGATGCATGCGCTCCCAGCACAGATGAATGATATCTGCTCCCTTTGCGTGCTCAAACGGGTCAGCGCCAATGGGAACAAGAGCTGCGCGTGGATAGGAACAACCAGCTTCCTTCAACAGCTTTGCAGCTTCCGGATCGAACGCACCAATGATAGCCCGTTCAATGCCAAATTTCCGCAGCGCATGAAATGCCGGAACTGCCGCTCCTGTGTCTTTGATATCAGCATAAATTCCTGCAGCGTGCTTGCTCGCCAGTTCCAGAACATCTTCAAGCAATGGGGCTGCCATTTCACCTTTACTACACGCATCAATCTGCTGAAAGCTGAGATTCTTGATGGCCCTTCCATCCGGTAATTCTGGATCGTGATAGACGATCAGCTGATTGTCCGCTGTCAGCCTTATATCAACTTCCCAGAAGTCAGCTCCCAGTTCCGCGGCAATTTCGAACGCGCGAAAACTGCTCTCAGCCGCATAGGCGCTGGCACCGCGATGAGCGATGGAATAGGCCCGCGCGGGCCGAGTCCAGTCAAGGCTCACAGCCGTGCTCCATTTTGGTCGAACATCAACACATTGTCTGCGGCCACTCCCCAATCGATTTGTGCACCGACATTTATGCCAGACCCAGCTGGCTGGATGGACCGCACGAGCGAGCCATCAGCAAGCAGAACGTCGAACAATTCCTCCCTGCCCTGCATTTCCACAAAACAGACCTTTCCAGGCAGGCCGGTGCCAAATTGGGGCCCAAAGCTTTCCGGTCGAATGCCCAACTGGACTTTTGATTGCGCAGAAATGTTTTCCGGAATTGCAATCGAAAGACCGCCAGGCAACATCAGGGCGCCGCTATCGACAATTGGATCTATGAAGGAAATCGGAGGATTGCCAAGAAAGCTGGCAACGAATTTATTGGCTGGGTCTGTGTACAGAACGGATGGTTGATCAAACTGAACAATTTTTCCGGCATCCATCAGGGCAATGCGGTCACACATCGACATGGCCTCGACCTGATCATGCGTCACAAGAATGGCTGCAATGCCTGTTTCCTGCTGAATACGGCGAATTTCCGAGCGCATCTCCAACCGCAACTTGGCATCCAGATTGGCTAATGGCTCGTCCAGCAACAAGAAATCCGGCTTGCGCACAAGGGCGCGTGCCAAAGCCACACGCTGCTGCTGACCGCCAGATAACTCCGCCGGTCGCCGCTTTAGCAACTCACCAATATAGACAAGCTCTGCAATTTCGTTGACCTGACGCTCTATGTCTGAGGCACTCTGTTTCTTGATGGTCAGCGGAAAGGCAATGTTTTCGAATACGCTCATATGCGGATAGAGCGCATAATTCTGGAAAACCACGCCGACATTGCGTTTCTGTGAAGGCAAATCAGAGACTTCACGGTCGCCGAAAAGGAGTTCCCCTTCATCCATCCGGTGGATGCCACAAATGGCAAACAGTGTTGTGGACTTTCCACAACCAGATGGCCCAAGAAGGGCGATCATCTCGCCGCTATTGACCGTCAGATCCAGGTTTTCGATGACTGTCAGATCACCAAATCGTTTTGTGAAATTTTTCAGTTGAAGTTGCATCAGCCTTTCGTGCCTCCACCATAAATGTTCATAAGTTTCTTCTGGAAAACCAGATAGATGAAGATGACAGGCAGCGCATAAAACATGCCAACGGCCTTGTAGAGGCTGAAATCCAGTTTGCTGTCATCGGCAATCAAAGCTGCCAGATAGGTAGACAGGACCTGGGCATCGCTTCCCGGTGCCAATACCAGTGGCAAGACAAATTCTGACCAACCTAGTAGAAATGCCAATACGAACAATGCCGACAGGCCTGGTTGGACCTGTGGCAGAACCAGCCTGCGCCAGACCGTGAACCGACTGGCGCCGTCCTGAACTCCGGCCATTTCGATTTCCCAGGGGACCGTGTCGTAAAACCCCTTCATGATCCATATGCCGAATGGCAATTCCAGTGCCGACTTGACCAGAATGACACCAAACAAGCTGTCATAAAGGCCAAGGAATTGCAGGATCAGAAATATGGCGATGATCAGGGTTACAGTCGGAAAACCGTGAAGCACGATCAGCCCGCCCAAAAAGAACCCCCTTGCTGGAAAATTCAACCGTGACAAAGCATAAGCCGCCGTCATGGAAATGGAGGTAATAATGACTGCTACGCTGGTAGCGAACACGAATGTGTTGAATGTGACTTGCCAGATGCTGGACCGACCGGGATCAGGTGTCTCCCAGAGAAATCTGAAATTTTCAAATGTCACTGCGCCCGGGATCAGCGAACCGGGTTTTGGCGCCGTGAAACTGTCAACCACCTGGAACACATACATGATAATCAGCGGAAGTGAGACCAGTGACAGAATGAGCAGCAATGGCCAGGTACGGAAATTATGCCTCATGGGTCAGCCCTCTATCCGGGGTTTGGCAATCATTTCACGGAAATTGAAGAAGCGCAGATAGGTAAGGCTTGCAATAATTCCGATGATGACCAGCAACATGGCAAAGGCCGCACCAAGGCCATATTGAAGATTGCCGCCATAATTATTCAGTGCCGTATGAAATGCTGCCAACGACCAGACTTCGGTGGCGCGACCTGGCCCACCATCGGTGCTCAGCAGGATGTACTCAAACGACGTGAGCAACGAAAGCGTCTGATAAGACGTGACGAACAGAATGGGCCAGCGCAATTGCGGTAAAATGATATAGCGCGCTTGCTGTATGCGAGAGGCGCCATCAACTTCGGATGCGTGCAGCATGGAAGTTGGAATTGCCTTGATGGCCGATGAAAACAGGATCATCCCGAGAGAGGCTCCGACAAAGCCATTGATCAGAACGATGACGACCCAGGCATGCGTAGATGTATCCAGCATCCAGTTTTTTGGCGCCACCCCAACCCAGCTGAGTGTTGTGGCTATAAAGCCTGTGTCCCAGGTGAACCATTTCCACATCAAGACATAAAGCACGGGCGGCAGCACACGCGGGAGGAACCATATTGTGCTGAAAATAGCGGATGTCCTGGGTGGCAGGTAGAAAATGGAGATTGCCAGAAACAGTCCGAACAGCACATTGAAAGATAATGTCAGCCCGACATACATGAGAGTGTTCATTGCATAGCGCAGGCTGGAAGGAAGCGTGAAAATAAGCTCGATATTTTCCTTCGTCCAAACCCATCCAGAATAAGCCTGCATCACGATGGCATCATGGTCCGCGGGATTGATGTTTGCTTCGATCAAAACTGCGCGAAACTCGTCTTCCGTCGCAAAACGCTCGTTCAAGACCGAACGTTTGAACAATTCTGCGGCGGCTTTCCTGTCCCTTGTGCTGCGAATCTGATTGGCTCTCAAATCCTTGAGCGCACGTTCCATATCGCGTCTGGATGTGAACAGAGCATCACCATGCAGTTCAGCAAACTCTGCAGCAGCGTTTTCACCAAATTGCTCCGCCATTGCGGCAAGACCCTTGGCATCGACGCGGTAGCCGGCGTTTTTCAATTGTTTCAGTGTTGCTTCAGGCAATCCCTTGTCTTCAATCGCTCGCAAGCCAGTTTGGTTGAGCACATATTCACCGCCAGTCACACCAGTTGACGTGCTCATATTGGTAAAAGCGAAAAACCCGGTCAGAATGACCGGAGCCAGAAAGAAGAAAATGACAATGCAAAAGGCGGGTGCCAGCAGGCCCAGCCCAAGCCAGTTGATGCGTTTCATGAGGCGCTCATTTGGACGTTAAAGGAACCTTGTGCGGCATTGGCGAGACCGTAAGCCCACGCCAATGCCTTCGTAAAACTGATCGCCAAAAGGCTCAGCTTTTAACGAATGATGACTTCATCACCCAATGTTGCCTTGAGTTCCGCCTCAACTTCAGCAATCGCTTCAGCCGGTGTCTTGATACCGGTCCAGGATGCTTCAAGCCCTTTCCACAGAGCTTCTGAAAATGCGCCATACTGAACGTGATTGGGTTGGGCATTTGCCGCGCCAAGCAGTCGCTCGGTCGCCATTGATGCCCAACGATCATTGGCGTAAAGCTCGATGTTGGATTGCTCTTTTGCAATACCAAGATGCGCGGATTTAATTGCATGCAAAGAATTGATACGTGGCTCGGATGCGATTTTAATCAACTGAGATGCAATTTCTTCTGCCCGATCGGTTTCCTGATTGGTGACCAGATAGACCAATGGATGGGTAATGGTATTGGCGCGGCCATTGGCATTGCCGGCCGGGATCAAAGAAAATTCGATGGTTCCAAAGAAGTCGGTGTTGCCTTCTGTTTTGGTATACCGGCCATAATGCCATGTTCCACCATGCCACATGGCAGCCTTGCCATTGGCCACTTCATTGTACCACTGTGACCAGTCAGTACCGATGTGGTTTTTGCGGGTAACGCCAGCAGCCACAGCATCAACAAAGAACTGATACATGGCTTCCATGGCTGTCTTGTCCAGAACAAGTTTACCGGTTTCGGGATCCTGCAATTCGCCACCAAAAGACTGGTAGAATTGCGCATAATCCGGCCCGTTGGAAACACGCGGATAGAAGCCGTAGCCTTCTTCAACCAGACCGGCTTCCACAGCCTTTTTTGCATCCGCCAGAACATTTTCCAGCGTGTATTCGCCCGCTTCGACCTTGGCCGGGAGCGCCGCAATTTCAGCGTCGCTATATCCAATGCCCCTCATTGTTTCCTTCCAGAAAAAGAAGGGTCGGCTTTCAGCATCCTGCGGCAATCCCCACTGCACATCATCAAATGCTGCGACAGCCATCAGGTTATCGTAAATGTTGTTGAGTGGCCATGAATCCAGATCAAGATAATCTTCAACCGGCACAATGTAACCGGCTTCAGACCAAGGCGCGATATCAAGATGGCTCGTCACAACAATGTTTGGTGCTGTGCCCGCTTCGGCTGCAAGAGTTACCGCCTGCTTGAATTCTGGCCAGTCGCCAAAGTCGAGCTTTTTCTCAACGGTAATATTCAACTCCTGGCCTGCAATGGCGCTTTCGCGCGACAACATGTCGGCGGCCATTTCAATAGCCTCAAGGCGATAGGAATCGGACTCGTTGGACCCTCCGGCCCAAACTGTAATTGTAATATCTTCTGCCAAAACCGGCCCTGCGGCCAGCACGACGGCAGATGCCATAAGCGCGCTGCGAATAATGGATATTGTCATGAAATCCCTCCTGTCAGATGAATAAAGTATTTTTGTAATTGCGGCCTTGCACACGTGTGCAAGAACTAGGTTACCGCTTTTGCACACGTGTGCAAGAAATAAATTAGCGCTTCAATATGACAGTTGAATAACGAACCGAGCCTTCCTGCATGCAACTTGACAGAGCAATGAATGTTTCTTCCCGCATTTCGCAGGTGCAGGAACCTCCATGTCTGCAGAATAATATCCCTCAATGAATTCAGCCGCCTAAGCACTTGAACCTTTAACCTGCAACGCTGGAAACCCAGCTAATGCCTCACCTAGCGGTGCTTCATAAGCCTCACAAAGGCGGCCATTAATGTTTCATTTGGAAGATTTGAATAAATTGCCGATCTATTTGATTTGGGGATCAAAATGCTACAGCGCCTTCACTCCGTACTTGCCAAGAAAAGTCGCGGACATGTCCTGTTTTTGGGTTTGATTGCAACCACCTTTGTTGTCAGCGCTCACTTTTCTGCACGCATTGTGGATGAATTGGTTGATGAATCAGCTCAATCCACTGCACGCAACTGGGCGGACGCATTTGTGGCACAAGGTGCAGATCAACTCGACAAGGTTCTGGCTGGCGAACAGTTGAGCAATGAAGACCTGGATTTCTTCGAAACCATCGCATTGGTTGGAAATGTGTTTCGATACAAGATATTTGGGTCTGATGGAACATTGCTGGTGGTCTCCGACACTTTGGATGACACCGGGAACCACTCGCTTCAAGATCACAGGCCAGCGATTGCAGAGCGCATTGTTCGCGGTGAAGCATTTACCGAAACCAAAGATGGTCGCGATAATCCTGACAGACCCGATATCTATGCTGAAGCATATATGCCGTATCAGAAAGACGGTAAGGTACAGGGCGTTATTGAAGTTTATGTCGACCAGACCGAGAAGAGCACCATTTTCAAACAGAAGCTGGACCTCATAGTCTTGCTGACTGCAGTGCTGGCGCTTCTTTCCCTAGCTCATGCATTCTACACAGGTCTGGTTCTGCGACGAAAACAGCAAGGGGATGATCATATCTATCGCCTGGCCCATTTCGATACTCTGACCGGGACCGCGAACCGAGCCCATTTCCTGTCTCAGTTGGAGCGCACGGTCGCCAGTGATAAAAACGGCTGCCCAGGTGTCGCGCTACATGCGCTTGATCTGGATAATTTCAAGACGGTCAATGACGCGTTGGGTCATGCTGCGGGTGATACGCTTCTGCAGATTGTGGCTCAAAATCTGGCAGATATTCTGGGTGAGAATGATATTCTGGCCCGCATTGGTGGCGATGAATTTGTTGTGCTTCAGCACAATGTCAAGACTGAAAAACAGGCCACCAGCATGGCCAGGAAGTTCGTCGGTCGAATTCGCGCCATCAAGGAAATTGACGGGATGCCAATCAGCATCAGTATCAGCGTCGGCACCGCACTTTCGCCAACGCACAGCGATGATATGGTGGAACTACGGAAATGCGCCGATGTGGCGCTGTATCATGCCAAGGAGAATGGCCGCAATCAGGCACATGTATTCTCTGCTGACATGGATGAAGAACTGCGCCTTCGTAACAAGCTGCGCATGACGCTGCGACGCGCCGTTGAACAAAAGAAAATAATTGTTCACTACCAACCCCTTCACCAGTCAAAAGACTCTCGATTGTGTTCATTTGAGGCGCTGGCGCGTCTGCAGGACGAAAGTGGTAAATTCATATCGCCAGAGATATTCATTCCGGTTGCCGAACAGATGGGCCTGATCCCCGAACTTGGTGCCTTTGTGCTGAATGAAGCCTGCAAAACCGCCGTGCAGTGGCCGGAACATTTGCGGATTTCTGTCAACTTTTCTCCCCTGCAATTCAAAGAGAATGTGTTCGCAGTTGTGAAGAAGGCGCTTGATGATTCTGGTCTGGCACCTTGTCGACTGGAAGTTGAGGTCACTGAAGGATTGTTCATTGACGATCCGGAAAATGTTGAACGCCAATTGCTCATGATCAAAGATCTTGGCGTACGTGTCGTCATGGACGATTTTGGCACAGGTTATTCCAGCCTGAGTTACCTGTGGCGGTTTCCGTTCGACAAACTGAAAGTCGATCGATCCTGTTTCCAATCACTTGGCGATACCAATGTCATCGAGGTTTTGGAAACCATAAGCGCGATGAGTAAATCAATGAATTTGTGCATCACTGCCGAAGGTATTGAAACAACCCCTCAGCGGGATTTTGCGATCAAAGCAGGATATGATGAGTTGCAGGGTTTCTTCTTCAGTAAGGCTCTGCCTGCATCTGAACTGCCACTTTACATGCTGAATGTATCTCGTGAAATCAATACCGGTGAGGTACACAGTACGAAGCAGCATTTGGAAGTGGTGGGTTCATCTGAGCAGGCTGTGAGTCGTGCCGCAAAGGCCTCCTGACTGACCGGAAAGCGACCCAAGGTCACCCAGTATAAATGACGTCGTGTGTTCTGTGGACTCTTGCAAGCAGGTTCACAAAAGCGGAAAGTGTTCCCTCGGCACTTCTGTTTTCCAGCAATTGATTTGTAGTATTTTCCAATGACCCGTGACCGCCCTGTTTTGGGCATCAGCCTCATGCTTGGCTTCTGCTTACTTGCACCTTTGGGAGATTCCATAGCAAAACTGTTGGGCGGAACAATTCCCCTTCTGCAATTGTTGATTGTCCGCTTTGCATTGCAGGCGCTCATTCTGCTGCCAATTGTAGTGGTGTCAACGCGCCATTTTCATATGAGTCGCAGGGTGTTTTCGCTGACTGTTCTGCGGACGATGCTGCATGTTGTGGGAGTGGGGGCGATGTTCGTGTCGCTGAAATATCTTCCACTGGCTGATGCAGTGGCCATCGCATTTGTCATGCCCTTCATCCTGCTTCTGCTTGGCCGATTTGTTCTCAATGAAACCGTCGGCTATCGACGCCTGACGGCTTGTGCTGTGGGATTCGGCGGAACCTTGCTGGTCATCCAACCGAGTTTTTCCGAAGTCGGTGCCCCAGCCTTGCTGCCATTGGTTGTTGCTGTCGATTTTGCATTGTTCATGCTGGTCACGCGTCAGATTGCGAAAGACATTGATCCCATCAGCCTGCAGGCCATCAGCGGCGTGATAGCGGTTGGTATTCTGGCGCTTGCCTACGCAGCTTTTGGGCTGGGCGGAACGCCCATAAGCTCACAATTTGTATATCCCGACGCCACTGAATCTTACCTTTTGCTTTCGATTGGTGTTCTGGGCACCGGCGCTCACCTTCTCATGACGTGGTCATTGAAGTTTGCGCCATCAGCCACCCTTGCACCCATGCAGTATCTGGAAATCCCTGTGGCCACATTTTTTGGGTTTTTGATCTTTCGCGATTTGCCCAATGGTCTGGCAGCTGTCGGGATTGTGATTACAATTCTGGCCGGACTTTATGTGGTGTTCCGAGAGCATAAAGAATCGCGACGTGTGTGAAAGCCAGCACAAGGCTGATGCTATTGCTTGGCAAATACAGGCTGCAAGATACTGACAACATTTTCAAACACATCTTCGCTGACAGCGGTCAGCATTGTGCCTGTGAAAATACCTGGCCGATAGGGTGTGCCGTCGATGAGTCTGGCAACGCCGCCGGCCTCTTCGACAATCAATGCGCCGGCGGCATGATCCCATGGCTTCAGCGTCGCCGCGATGCAAAAGCCGACATGGCCTTGCGCCAGCATGCGGTATTCGTGACAGGAACAGCGCAACGACGTGATCCGGTCAAACTGTGGCAGCACGCCAAATAGATCTTTCTTCACAGCGGGCGAGAACATGTTGAACGGA
The DNA here is from genome assembly GCA_024743215.1 of Alphaproteobacteria bacterium. Classification (GTDB taxonomy): domain Bacteria; phylum Pseudomonadota; class Alphaproteobacteria; order Rhizobiales. The sequence continues at coordinate 185,499 of JANSWZ010000004.1, read as the reverse complement.
ATATAGCCGGATAGAATAACCTGTGGCGCCGTGCAGCGTAAGACGCGTTTGTCGCCGGTGGTGACAGACCAGGCGCCACTGCCTTTTTCAGCTGCAATCCAGTCATCCATCACTGGATCATAGAGCAAGCCGAAAACAGTTTCTCCGCGCATTGTGACCGCAATGATGCTGCCAAAGGTCGCCAAGCCATTGGCATAGTTCCATGTTCCATCGACCGGGTCGATGATCACGGCCATTTCGCTGCCATCAATCAAGGACATCAGGGACGGATCTCTTTCGCTGGCTTCTTCTCCCACGAAATCAGCTTCGGGAAGAACCTGACGCACCAATGATGCAATGAGCTTTTCAGCATTCTCATCTGCGATGGTAACCAGATCATCCGGCGCGGACTTGGAGTTGATGCTTGCGGCATCGAGTTTACGGAACCGCGGCATGATTTCGGTCCGACCAGCGTCGCGCACGGCATCAATTATGTTCTCGATTATCTTTGCATTCAGCATCGTCGGTCCCTTGTGGAGAAAATTCAGTTTTGTTTCTTGGCGCCTGCCACAAACCCGTTTGTTGGATTGAGGTGCAAATGCGCCTGACATGGTTCACCCCTGCCAGCGACTCGAGCTGCGCGCATGTGTGTTCGTCGCAGCATGCCATAAAATCCACGAATTTGATCCAGCGGTATTTTAAGATTCATTTTCACCAAGGTGGATCAATTGTAGGTTTCGCAAACATTTTTTATCTCTGAGAGCAATGTCTTACCGGCGGGCGGAAGCTTGTAGCCTTTGCGCACGGCGATGCCGGCGATGCGGGTCCAGGTCAGGTCTTCGCAGTCAATGCGCACAATATCGCTATGGTATGGGTTGGTCCGCATATTCGGCAACAATGTGAGAAGATCAGATTGCTGGACAATGCGTATGGCGACCGTTCGCGAGACCGATTGCACCGCAACATGGGGGAAGACCCAGCCCTTCGCTCGAAAAACGCTTTCCAGATGGAGATAAGGTGGATCATTCTGACCTCCCAGAACCCAGCCATAGTCTCTCAGGTCTGACGGACCAATATTCCTTCTATCGGCCAATGGGTGGCCGGACCTGGCGACCACATCCATCTCATTTGCGATCAAGGGCAGCCAGTCAATATCCTCCATTGCAGCCACGCCTGGAAATTCCGAACCAAACAGCAAGTCCAGCTTGCCTTCCCGCAACATGTTCAACAGCACCACCGCATTATCCATTTTCAGATGTATCTCCGCAGTTGGATAGCGCGACACCACATTGGCTATGGCTTTTGGCAACAACGCATCCAGAAAGGATGCCCCTGCCCCAACCAGAACCCGACCAGGTGAATTTCTGAGCCCATCAATCGCATTCATGATCTGATCGCTTTGACTGCGTATGATTTTTGCATGTTCCAAAGCAAGCTTGCCTGACGGTGTCGGTGTTACACCTTTGGTATGGCGGTCAAACAACCGCACTCCCATTTCATCCTCCGCTCGTTTCAATGCTTTTGTGAGGGCCGATTGGGTCAAGCCCAAAATGTTCGCAGCTGCATTGATGCTGCCGTGCTCTTCAATGGTCAGCATGATTGCCACGTGCCGCAGCGGAACAAATGTATTCATTTTTGTCATATATATTTCCACCTATTCAGTCTTGACTGGAATATATCTTGAATGCGAGCCTTTGATCAAGTGATGGCGGGTCATTTCAAAGTCCGCACCCTGGGGAGGGAAAACATGCGACATGCACTGATTCAGGAATTGCTGGTTTTGACAGCTATTCTTGCCATCTCTGTTCTGGTCTTTTTGCAGACAAGTTCCATCATGGACGCTGGCGGTAGCCAGGTGGCATCCGGAACTTTCCCTCGGCTGGCTGCGGGAACCATGGGTGTTTTGGCAATTCTTCGCATGCTCATGTTTGTCGCTAAACTACGTACGGCCAAATCACCTGCGGAAAAAGCACGCACATTTGACGGTATGTACGACTGGAACTGGGGCAACATGCACCGCATCGTCGCTGCAACTGTGCTGATGGTGCTCTACATTTTTCTGTTCAGGCTTGTGCCATTTGCACCTCTGACCTTCACCTTCATATTTCTGGTGTTCCTGTCTTTCGGCGTGCGTCCGTGGAAACGGCTTCTCATCAGCACAGTTCTATCGTCAGGCTTCCTGACCATTCTCTTTGTCTACATTGTCGGGATTGTGAGGTGAGATCATGACCTCACACATCCTCGCGGCGTTTGCTGATATTTTTCAACCCATGAGCTTTGCGTTTCTGTTTGTTGGAAGCGCATTGGGACTGCTGGTCGGCGTTCTGCCGGGCCTGTCATCGCCGATGGCTTTGGCCATTCTCATTCCGATCACATTTGGAATGGAGCCATTTTCTGCCTTCATGATCCTGATCGGCATTTATGTGGGCACCAAAACCGGCGGTGCGTTTGCCGCCATTCTCATTCGCACTCCCGGCACGCCTGCTGCGGCCGCTACGGCCATGGAGGGCTTTCCCATGGCGCAGCGCGGAGAGGCCGGGCGTGCGCTGGCAATCTCAATCGGCTCTTCATTTTTGGGCGGGACTGTAAGTTGGATGGTTGCCGTGCCACTGGTTGGCGTCATTGGTCTTTATGCAGTTCGCATTTCATCTGCCGATCTTGCCATGATCGGCCTCATGGCGCTGGCTGCTGTCTCCAGCCTGTCCGGCCGGGATTTGCTGAAGGGGTTGATGTCTTCATGCCTTGGCTTGATCCTGGCAACAGTCGGACTGGATGAGCTGACAGGCACGCCGCGCCTGACGCTGGGGTACTATCAAATGCTTGGTGGCATTCCGTTTTTAGCTGCAATTGTCGGCCTGTTCGCCATTGCAACCGTGCTGGTCGACATGTCCGAAGAAGCTGTGAACGCCAAGCCCCCAACAAACAGGGGACGCTTCAATCTGATCTCGCTGATGCGCGAATTGTGGAGCATGCGCAAGCAGTTAGCGGTTGGCACGACCATCGGTTCTATTCTCGGCGTTGTTCCAGGCGTTGGTTCGGATACAGCCGGCTGGTTGTCCTTTGCCTATGTCAAACGCCAGATCGAAAAGGGATTTCTGAAAAGCGATCGCAAAATCGGCGAAGGCGTTCCGCAAGGACTGGCAGCGCCAGAAGCTGCCAACAATGCGGTGACCGGTGGTGCCACAATTCCAATGCTCACGCTTGGCATTCCCGGTGACGGCTCCACGGCAATCATGCTGGGTGCGCTGATGTTGTTCGGGCTGCAACCAGGTCCGCTGTTTTTCCATGAAAGCCCTGATATGGCATATGGCATTTTGATAGCGCTCGGTGTTGCTAATCTAACCACCCTGTTGGCCGCTGTTCTTTTGATCAGACCCTTCACTGCGGTGTTGCGCATCGATCGTTCCATGCTCCTTGGCAGTGTTCTGATACTGGCGCTGGCTGGCAGTTTTGCCAGCACAAACAACACGTTTGAAATGATGATTGCGCTGTCGTTCGGTGTGCTTGGCTATTTGATGCACCGGTTCGGGTTCTCTATTCCCGCCGTGGCATTGGGACTGATCCTGGGACCAGTCATCGAAAGTAACTTCCGCCGGGCACTGATGATTTCGCGCGGTGACGCGATGGTGTTTCTCACCAGCCCGATCTCGCTGATTTGCATCATTTTGCTGACCCTGCTTGCCGGAAAACTTCTCTACGACTTTGTCTCGAAGTCAAAAACACAATCCGAGACACAGAATAATCAACCCACCAACAAGTGACTTTTTAAACAGGAGGAAATCATGAAATTTATCACTTCAAGCATAGCTGGAGTTGCGGCCTTAGCGGCAGCGGTGGCTGTCTCATTCAGTGGCGCATCAATCGCACAGGACTTTCCATCAAAACCCATCCAGATCATCAACGCATTTGCGCCCGGTGGCGCAACTGACACGGCCATTCGCGGCCTGACGAAAATGTCCGACAACTTCATCAATCAACCGATTGTCATTGATTCCGTAACAGGTGGTGGAGGGGTCACCGGCATTTTACAGGCGTCGCGCGCCAAGCCGGATGGCTATACGCTTCTGGTCGCCGATACCGTGATGACCACCCTGCCACTGTTTCAGGAAAACCTTCCGGTCAGTGCGGAAGATTTCCGCCCCATTGGCGTTTTCAATCTGCGTGGGGCCTGGCTGTTGGCCCGCCCATCAAAAGGGTGGGAAACACTTGCTGACTTTGTAGCAGCTGCAAAAGAACGTCCGGGCGAACTGACTGTTGGCGTTCCTGCTCTCAGCAGTCCGCAGCATCTTGCCGTGATTGCCATTGAAGACACATTTGATGTTGACGTGAACATCATTCCCTATGGTGGCGGTGCCCCGACAATGGCCGCATTGCTTGGAGACCAGATTGACGCTGGTATGCCCGGTGCACCTGCAGGACTGGACTCGGTTAATGCCGGTGAAGCGGTCTTTCTTGTAGCCTCAACAGAGCTGGAGCTTGTCAAATTCAAAGGAGATATGATTTCCTTTCCTGAAGCTGGCATTCCCCACGATCTTGGTATCTGGGCCGCGCTCTGGGCACCCAAGGATACGCCGGATGATGTAATGGCTGAGTTGGCCACAATTTTCGGCGGCATGGCGCAGTCCGATGACTGGACCAATTTTGCCAGAAGCTATGGTGTGACCCCCATCTGGAAGCCACTGGATGAAGCGGAGGCTTATATTGGCGCATCTGCCAAGAGCATGTCCGACCTTGCAAAGCTCATCAAATAAGTAAGTCGTTTGGCCCTGCCATCGGCAGGGCCAACACATGCCCCAGATACAGGAAGCAGTTCATGAGTAAACGGCCCAACATCATTTTCATCACAGCTGATCAGCATCGCGGCGACTGCTTCGGGTTTGAAGGACGCAAGGTCAAGACACCGCATCTGGATCAACTGGCGCGTGAAGGTACTCATTTCGCCACTTGCATCACCTCAAACCCGGTCTGTCAGCCTGCGCGTGCATCTTTGGTCACCGGTCTGTTGCCCAGAACCCACGGGGTTTCGGACAATGGCATCGATCTGGACCCTGAATTGGGTGAAAAGGGATTTGGCGGCGCACTAACAGCCTCAGGCTACAGCACCACCCTCATTGGCAAAGCCCATTTTGCCACTGCACACACATTTGAGCCAACGGGTTCGGCAGAATGCCGAGACAGTATGGCGAATTATTCAGAAGACTGGTTTGGCCCTTATATGGGATTTTCCCATGTCGAACTGGTTGTTGAAGGACACAATATTCATCTTCCTCTACAGCCGCCCAATGGTCAGCATTATGAACGCTGGTATTATGGCGACGGGCATGGCGCTGAGAAGAACGAAGCCTACTCGGCCAATGTGGGACCGGATACGAAGGACGCCCCACAGACATGGCATTCAGGTCTGCCTCCGGTATGGCACAACTCCACATGGGTGGCTGACAGGACCATTGCACGCATCAATGAGGTACAGGACAAAGATGAGCCATTTTTCATCTGGGCCTCTTTTCCTGATCCACACCACCCTTTTGACTGCCCCGTTCCCTGGAGCCTGTTGCATCGACCGGAAGACGTCGATCTGCCGGAAAACCGCACGCTTGATCTGGAAACGCGCCCATGGTGGCACAGGCAGGCGTTGGAAGGTAAGCCCGACATTCGGGAAGACCTTGCAGAATTTCGCACGAAATACTCGCGCACGCCCGTTATGAGCGATGAACAATTGCGTGAAGTCATCGCCAATTACTACGGCATGATAGCGCTGATTGATCATAATGTCGGTCGGATCATGGCCGAGCTTGGCCATCTTGGACTGGATGAGGATACCATCATCATCTATTCAGCCGATCATGGTGACTGGCTTGGTGATCACGGCCTGCTGTTGAAAGGCCCCATGCTTTATGATGGCCTGCTGAGGGTGGGTTGCATCGTCAAAGGGCCTGGGATTCCTGCCGGAAAGCGGGTTACTGATCCTGTTTCCAATCTGGATTTTGCAGCGACGATCCTTGACTACGCAGACGCGCCACAACTGATGGATATGCACAGCCAGAGCCTTCGCGATTTAATCGAGACCGACGATGCGCATCGTGAATTTGCCTATAATGAGTGGGATTTGCGTTCCTCCCGCTCCGGTGTTGCGCTTGATCTTCGGACAGTGCGCACACAGACTCAGAGATTGAGCAAAGATATGATCAGCGGTGACGGCGAGATGTATGATCTTCTGAATGATCCAAATGAATGCATCAATCTGTATGACAATCCGGATTATGCGGATATGCGGACCTCACTTGAGGGCATGATCGCATCACGTCCTGATGATGCACTTCCAAACCAATTGCCGCAGGTGGGGATGGCCTGACGGCCCCTCAAGGGCAGTTCACTCCATGATGAATTGTGGATAGGTGAGCGGCTCCCGGATGACTTTAAATTAGGCAAAGCAATCATTTTTGAAGCGCTTCATTTATCCGCAACACTGCAGCATCACGGCCACATCTTCATCATTTTTTCTTAGAGTCATCAATCGACCACATTAAAAGTTGAATTTTTTTGTCAAGTATGTAAATCCACCCGTAAGGAAGCCAGATTTCTCGGAATCAAGCCACCAGTTCATTTGATAATGTAATTCGGGGGCTTCGTGTTCAAATTCACTACATTCCTGGCGTGTTCAGTCAGTCTGGTTTCACTCACCTCTTATGCTCAGGCACAGGAAACCGTTGAGTTAAATCGTATTATCATAGGCGCATCTGACGGTGATGAGAATTCCGTGGAGGTTTCAGACCAGGATCTGGTCCGGATAAATCCAACGGATTTGCAGGACTTGTTCATTGCCGAACCAACAATCGCTGTCGGCAGCTCCCTACCCGTTTCCCAGAAAATCTATGTCAACGGCGTTGAAGAAACCAACCTTGCTGTTTCAATTGATGGCAGCCGCCAGAACAACAAGCTGTTTCACCACAGTGCCACCACTTTGATTGATCCTTCACTGTTGAAAGCAGTGAGCATTGATCCAGGTGTCGCGCCAGCAGATGCAGGGCCTGGAGCACTCGCGGGCTCTATTCAGTACGAAACGAAAGACGCAAAAGATCTGCTGTTGGATGGCCAGATGCTCGGAGGCTTCACGATTGGTGAATACAGCACCAACGGCAACGTCTTCACCACCAGCAATTCGCTCTATGGGCAAAAGGATGGATTCGAGTTTCTCGGTTTTGCCAAATACGCAAAAGGTGATTGGCAGAAAGATGGTGATGGCAATGAAATCACCGGATCCGGCACAGAATTACTAAGCACACTTGGAAAAATTGCCTATGAGAGCGAAAGCGGAGATCGTTTTGAGCTTTCCTACGAGCGTGTCAATGATGATGAAATGCGGCCCTACCGGGCCAATATCGGATTGGTTACTGTGGGACGGCCCGTTCCGCTCACCCGAAACTATGATTTCACCCGGCAGAACCTTGTGTTCACTTACACAAATGAGATGCCGACTGATCTTTGGGACCCGACCTTCCAGATTGCATACAGTGCTACCAATTTGGACATAGAGGAAGATGCTGAAAACACATACGGCACAACCGACAGCATCAATGGTAAGATAGAAAACAGGTTTTCTGTAGCCAAGGGTTCTATTACGACCGGACTGGATTTCTATTCAGACAGTGCGAACCTTGATTATCAGGATCTGTCGGATCCCAGTAACGACATTGATGAAACAGAGCGCTCATCAAATGTTGGGGTCTATTTCCAGATAAGATTGGACCTTACTGATCGCCTTCGCACATCATTGGGTGCCCGCGCTGATTATCAGCGGTTTGAAGGGATTGATGATTATTACGACGGGAATGCCGGAGTATCCGGGAACATTTCCGGAGAATTTGACATCAATGAACACCTGACCGCCAGTGCTGGCTACTCACATGTTTTTGCTGGCATCCCCTTGGCAGAAAACTTTCTTTACAGCCCCTTATGGGATTACTCAGATGGCATCGAGACCGTAACTTCCGATAATTTTTACGCCGGCCTCAGCGCCCGTTATGGCGATTTCAAAGTAGACGGTAAAGTCTTTCATACCACGATAAATAATGCGCGTACGCCAAGCTATAGTGGTGGCCCTTCATTGAACAAAGACCTGCAGACGCAAGGCGTTGAAGTTGCGATCGGCTACAATTGGGCATCCGGTTTTGCGCGTGTTGCCTACACGCATATTGATACAGAGATCGATGGAAATCCGGCTGATTCATACACAGGCCAGTATCTGACAACACCAATTGGCGACATTTTTGGTTTTGAGATTGCACACACATTTACAGACTACGGTGTAACTATTGGCGGCAACGGCCAGGTCGTTCTGGAAGAAAAAGACACCTATGACTCAGACACGGGTGACCGTGCTGAACCATTGCCAGCCTATGAGGTTTTCAATGCATTTCTGGAATATACACCGGTGCAAAAATCAAACCTGACTTTCCGGGCGGCAGTCAACAACATCTTTGATGAAACCTATGCCAGCCGGGCAACCTATGGGCAGGAATACGCGACCGTAGAGTCGTTAAATGAACCTGGCCGCACTTTGAAACTGTCTGTGAAGGCATCGTTCTAACCTCCAAAACAGAAGGTATCCCGACAGTAAAGCGCCGGGAGTGAACCAATGGGAATATTTGCAAAATTCTTGGGGACCATAATTCTTGGTGCCTCCTGCATGTCTGGTCACGCAATAGAAATACAGACTGCTACGGGCCCAGAAATGTTCACTGTGGTACCGCAAAAAATTGCCGTTTTTGACATCTCTGCCATTGATACACTCGATGCTCTAGGCATTCGCTTAGATGGTGTGCCAAATAAGCTGTTTTTGAATACTCTGGAAGGGAAATTAGACGGAACAGCACAGGTTGGCACGTTGTTCGAGCCCGATCTGGAGGTATTGAACGAGCTTGGTCCTGATTTGATTATCGTTGGCGGGCGTTCATCAACCCAAATAGAACAGACCGGTCGTGTGGCACGCTCGATTGATATGACCATATGGGGTGATGACTTGATTGGTCAGGCACGCCAGCGCATCAAGGATTACGGCAGGTTGTTCAATGTGACGGCAAATGCTGACGCCCTTTTAGCGACATTTGAGCAAAAGATTGAACATGCCCGAGCGGCGGCAGACGGTAAGGGCAATGCGCTTATTGTCATGACAAATGGGCCGAAAATATCGGTTTACGGTCCCAAGTCACGATTTGGCTGGGTACATTCGGTGCTTTCTATTCCGTCAGCGGCCCCAATCATTGATGCCGGGACACATGGAGACGCCGTTTCGTTCGAGTTTGTCGCCAAAGTGAATCCAGATTGGCTGATTGTGGTTGATCGTGCGGCCGCTATTGGTTCTGGAGAGCAAAACGCCAGAGCCACGCTTGATAATGAACTTATTCATCAAACGACCGCCTGGAAGAATGGCCAGGTCATTTATGTTCCATCTGCCAACATTTACATCGCTGCTGGCGGAGCGCGCGCAACGATGAATGTACTTGATGCTGTGGCCGAAGGCTTTCTGGCGCACAAATGAGCCGTGCGGAGCCATCGGTCTGGTTGAGCCATGTACCAATATTCCTAACACTGGCAGCTGTTTTGGCGCTTAGTGGCGTCAGCATCTTTGTTGGCGTCGGCGATATTTTTGCCAGCAGAGCCGACAGCCTCCATCTGGTTTTGGCAAGCAGACTACCTCGCACATTTGCCGTCTTGCTGACCGGCGCGAGCCTTGCAGTTGCGGGCTTGGTCATGCAAACACTGGCCCGTAACAGGTTTGTTGATCCGATGATTGCCGGAACGGGACAAAGTGCAGCGCTGGGTATTCTGGCCGTCACACTTTACGCGCCACAGTCAACACTCATTCTCAAAGTGCTGGTTGGCAGTCTCGCGGCTTTTATCGGAACAGCTGTTTTCCTCCTGCTTGCACGACGCTTGCCCCCCACAGAACCACACCTCGTTCCGCTTTTCGCAATTATCTATGGTGGAATCGTCGGTGCATTCACGACTGCATTTGCCTGGCATACAGACCTGCTGCAGTTTTTGGATGTGTGGATGAATGGTGAATTCTCTGGCGTTGTGAGAGGCCGCTACGAAACACTGTGGGCCACTGCTGTGCTTGTTATCAGTGCCTGGTGGGTTGCAGACCGCCTCACCATTCTTTCTCTTGGTCGCGAAACGTCCATCGGGCTTGGACTAAATTACACCATTGTCCTGCAAATTGGATTGTTGATTGTCTCACTCATTGCCGGGCTTACCGTGGCCACGGTGGGTGCACTTCCCTTTGTCGGTCTCGTTGTGCCTGCCCTTGTGTCCCGCATAACAGGTGATGATGTTCGCAGAGCTATTCCTCTGGTTGCCGCGGGTGGTGCAGGACTTGTTCTCATATCCGACCTGATTGGTCGCATCATCCGATTTCCCTATGAAATTCCTGCAGGAACAATCCTGGGTGTTGTTGGTGCAATTGCGTTTCTGGCTATACTTTTCAGCCGTTCATTCCGCCATGCGTAATGTAAATTTGATATTGTTGGCTTCACTTGCGCTGGTTTCAATTGTGCTGTTTCTCAGCGTCAATTTGAGAGGCAATCTACAATTCGTCCTGGAATTGCGTGTCGTGAAACTGGTTGCGTTGGTGCAGGTAGCGGTTGCGGTTGCCATCTCAACAATTGTCTTTCAAACCATCACCACAAATCGCATCCTGACCCCTTCTATAATGGGAATGGATGCACTTTTTGTGCTCATACAAACTGTTCTTGTATTTTTTCTGGGCGGGCTTGGCTTCGCTGCTCTGAACAGCACTTACAAATCGCTAGCGGAGGTTATCTTGATGTCCGCATTAGCATGCGGTCTGTTCTTGCCAATCCTGCGCCATACCACGGCCATGACATTGATGTTGCTGGGTGGCATTGTTCTTGGTGTCCTTTTTCGCAGCCTTTCATCACTCATTTCGCGTCTTATCGATCCGAACGATTTTGCTGTCGTGCAAAGCGTCAGCTACGCCGACTTCAACACTATTGAAAGCAATTTTCTGCCACCGTTCCTGATCCTGACGCTTGTTGCGTTACTCGTCTGTTGGAAACTACGCCATGTGCTTGATGTGTTTTTATTGGGTCGGGAAACTGCAATCGGGCTTGGCGTAAACTGGGAACTCTACGCAGTAGGCCTACTGGCCCTCATTGGCGCGCTTGTTGCTGCTTCAACAGCTCTTGTTGGACCGGTTACATTTTTGGGTTTGCTGGTTGTGGCCCTTGCTGAACGCATTGTGGGAACACAGCGGCATAGCCAGATGTTTATTGGTGCATGCCTGGTGAGCATTACGCTTCTTGTCGGAGGACAGACCCTGCTTAGCCACGTGTTTTACAATGCAGTCCCGCTTGGAATTCTGATCGAATTTGTTGGTGGCATCGCTTTTCTATATCTACTTTTTTCAAGGATGCGAGCATGATCAGGATCGACAATGTCTCCGTATCGCTTTCCGGCACATCCATTCTTGAGGACATAAACCTTGAGCTGCCAAGGGGAGGCATAACAGCCTTGATTGGCCCCAATGGTGCTGGCAAATCGACCTTGCTTTCGGCCATCGCACGTCTGCTTCCCCTGACAGCTGGCAGCATCACCTTAGACACGCTGGAAGTTGCACATGCGCCATCTTCGGAACTGGCACGCCGCATGGCCATCATGCCGCAAGACAATGTTGTGGCAGGCCGTTTGCGCGTAAAGGAATTGGTTCAATTTGGCCGCTTTCCTCATCATCGCGGACGCGCCGGCCCTGAGGACCACAATGCGGTGAGAGAGGCGCTTCAGCTGTTTGATCTAGAGAGTATTGAGGAGAGATTCATTGACACGCTGTCAGGTGGCCAGCGCCAAAGAGCGCGCGCAGCCATGTGCTACAGTCAGGGAACAGACTATCTCCTTCTTGATGAACCTTTGAACAACCTCGATATTTTTTATGCGCGGGAGCTTATGCGCACATTGCGACGCGTTGCTGATCATGCAGGTCGCACAATCATAATTGTCCTGCATGACCTCAATCATGCCTCTGCCCACGCAGACAGAATTGTCGCCATGCGCGAGGGGAAAATTGTGGCCGATGGCCCCACCCAATCAGTTATTACGCCCAACATATTGAAATCGGTTTTCGGCTATGAAATCGACGTCAAAACAATTGCGGGCAAACCCATCAGCCTACACTTTCTTTGAAAAGGAAACGCCATGGAAAAGAGACCCGCCCCGCGCCTATTGGTCGTTGAACGTGCCTGCTACATCACTCCCAATATGGTGCGTATCACGTTTGCGGGAGATCAGTTGGACGGCATCCCAACCGACAGATCAGGCGGCAACTGTAAAATCATGCTGCCTGCCGAAGGCCAGTCAAAAGAAGCTTTTGCGCACCAGTTGCAAAATGGACCCAAGCCAGTAACGCGCACCTACACAGTGCGTATGTTCCGGGATCACCCCCGTGAGATGGACATCGATTTTGTCGCGCATGGAGATATCGGACCGGCCTCCAAATGGGCAAGCAAGGCAACGCCAGGGGATTTTTGCGGTTTTGCCGGACCCAGCCCCGTTAAGCTCACCGAGTTCTACGCTGATTGGTATCTTGTGGCCGCAGATATGACGGCACTTCCTGTGGCCTGCGCAACACTTGAAGCAATGCCAAACGATGCGAAGGGGTTAGCTGTCTTTGAGGTTCTGTCAGACGCTGACAAGCAACCTGTCACTGCGCCTGAGGGGATAGATATCCGCTGGCTGATAAATGCTGATCCGCACCACCCGTCTACGGCTCAGCAGGCGCTTGTCAAAAAGCTGTCCTGGCCTGACGGCGTGGTTCAGACCTGCATCGCGGGAGAAAGCTCGGTGATACGAGCACTACGTGCCTTTGTAATCAACGAAAAGAAAACCCCGAAAGAAAACGCTTACATTTCGGGTTATTGGAAAATCGGCTTGGTCGAGGATCAGCATCAGGCTGAAAAGCGCAATGAACAATCAAACGGCAAAGGGAGGCCATAACGCCCCCCCCCTTTCTATCCACTATCCGTGGATAAAGTCCGGACTGTTAAGCGTTTCCGGCTTGATTTCAATTGAAAAACCCGGCGCTTCTGGTGCCTGGTAGGCGCCGTCTTCCACCACGCAAGGATCAATAAAGTGCTCGTGGAGATGATCCACGAATTCTATCCGCTTGCTGTCCTTCTCCTCTGAAATGGCGACATAGTCGATCATCGACAGGTGCTGGACATATTCACACAAGCCCACACCACCAGCATGTGGCCAGATTGGCAGGCCATATTTGGCGGCCATAAGCTGCACGGCCAGCACTTCATTCAAGCCGCCAATGCGGCAGGCATCGATCTGAACAATATCAATGGCACCGCCAGCGATGAATTGTTTGAACAGGATGCGGTTCTGGCACATTTCGCCTGTCGCGACCTTGATGGGCGCAATTGCGTCGCGGATGGCCTTGTGGCCAGCAACATCATCCGGGCTGGTGGGTTCTTCGATGAAGAATGGGCGCACGAAAGCCAGTTCCTTGACCCAGTCGATGGCCTCGTTGACTTCCCAGACCTGATTGGCGTCGATCATGATCGTCATGTCTTCGCCCAGTTCTTCCCGGGCAATTGTCAGTCGGCGAATATCGTCTTGCAGATCACGCCCGACCTTGAATTTGGTATGGGTGAAACCGGATTCCCGCGCCTCGCGGCAAAGACCGCGCAGCTTTTCGTCCGAGTAACCAAGCCAACCTGCTGACGTGGTGTAGCAAGGATAACCTTCCTGCTTCAGGCGTTCGATCCGCTCGGCTTTGCCAGTCTCTGCCTTCTTCAGAAGCGCCAGCGCTTCTTCCGGGGTCAGGGCATCAGCCAGATAGCGGAAATCAACCAGTTTGACGATTTCCTCAGGCGACATATCGCCAACCAATTGCCAAACCGGCTTACCAGCTTCCTTGGCGAGCAGATCCCAAACGGCATTGACAACCGCGCCTGTTGCCAGATGGATCGCACCCTTGTCAGGTCCAATCCATCTGAGCTGACTGTCGCCTGTGATATGACGCCAGAAACGACCCATATCATCGCGAATCCAGTCAAGGTCCAGACCGACCACAAGATTGCTCAATGCCTTAATGGCAGCAATACAGATTTCATTGCCGCGCCCAATCGTGAAGGTCAGTCCATGCCCTTCATGAGCACCATCTGTTTCCAGAATGACGTAGGCGGCCGAATAATCCGGATCCGGATTCATCGCATCAGAGCCATCCAGAGACAGGCTTGTCGGGAATCTGAGATCGCGTGTGGTAAGTCCGGTAATCTTGACCATTAACCTGCAACCACATCCTGGGATTGCTGGCCAAGCCCATCAATGCCCAATTCAATTTTATCACCCGGCTTGAGGTAGGTTTGAGGTTTCTGGCCCATGCCAACACCTGGAGGCGTTCCCGTGGAGATGACATCACCAGGCTGAAGTGACATGAATTGCGACAGATGTGCAATCACGGTTGCAACGCCAAAATGCATGGTGCGTGTGGAACCGTTTTGGTAGCGATGGCCATTCACTTCAAGCCACATGGCCAGATCCTGAGGATCAGCCACTTCGTCCCGCGTCACAAGCCATGGCCCGATTGGCCCGAAAGTGTCGGCAGATTTGCCTTTGACCCATTGGCCGGAGCGGTGCAGCTGAAAGTCCCGTTCGCTCACATCGTTAATGACACAATAGCCGGCGACATGGTCCAAAGCGTCTGCTTCCGACACATATTTGGCTTCTTTGCCGATAACGACACCCAGTTCGACTTCCCAGTCTGTCTTGACAGAATTGCGTGGAATTTCAACGGTATCGTCAGGTCCACAAATAGCCGAAGTCGCTTTGAAAAAGACCACTGGCTCTTCGGGCAATTCCATACCGCTTTCAGCGGCATGATCTGCATAATTCAGGCCAATACAGATGAATTTACCGACGCCGTCAACGCATGGTCCCAAGCGCGGATTACCCTCAACCACCGGGAGGCTTTTTACATCCAGTCCGCTGAGGCTCTCGATCAGGCCTTCACCCAAAGCCTTACCGGACACATCGGAAATCACACCGCTGAGGTCACGGATGGTTCCGTCATCGTCCAGAAGCCCGGGTTTTTCGGCCCCTTTTGGCCCGTATCGCAATAATTTCATGTCAAAATCCTCTTCCTATATTGCCCATCCGCCGTCGATGGCATGAGCCTGTCCGGTCGTAAATCCGCTTTCATCGCTGGCCAAATAGGTTGCCAGAGCTGCAATTTCGTTCACATTGCCGACACGGCCCATCGGCTGTCTGGCGACAAAATCTTTCCAGGCCTGATCGTAATCGCCCGTTGCCCGAAGCCGTTCATGAAGGCTTGGTGTATCAACGGTGCCGGGGCAAATGGCATTGCAGCGCACGCCCTTTGTCACAAAATCCGCGGCAATTGATTTGGTCATGCCGATGACCGCTGCCTTGGACGCACAATAAGCGAAGCGATTGGGTACGCCCTTAATGGAGGACGCCACAGAGGACATGTTGATAATAGACCCACCACCATTTTCGAGCATACCGGGCAAGGTCAGTTTCATCAGCCGGTACATGGCTGTTACATTCAGATCGAAGGCGAAATTCCAGTCTTCATCGCTGCATTCCAGAATGTTTCCCGCATGGACAAATCCGGCACAGTTAAACAACACATCGATCGGGCCGATGTCCGCCACGGTGCTGGCAACGGCAGCTGCGTCTGTTACGTCCAGCGGCATGGCTGTTACCTGATCCACGCCATCAAAAACGCTGAGAGAGGCGGAATTGATGTCCGTTGCGAACACCTTTGCACCCTGAGCCACATACATATCTACCGTGGCTCGGCCGATGCCTTGACCGGCTGCAGTTATCAGGGCAGTTTTTCCGGCCAGACGTGATGATGAAGACATTTTAATCGCTCCCATGGATGGTTTAAATTCATATACAAATGATATCTTCGTTTGTAAATTTATTTTTTTGAGTCATAATTCCATATGTGGAAATGAATGAGAGACCATTATGGACGACAGTGCCAATGACAAATATCGAGCGCCTGCACTGGACAAGGGCCTGGATATCATCGAGCTGTTGGCAGAGCGCAGTCATGGCCTGTCCCAGAAGGATATTGCCGAGGCACTTGGCCGCTCTCCAAATGAGATTTATCGTATGCTGACAACGCTGCTGCAACGGGGCTACATTTCACGTGACGCCAACAGCGATCTCTTTGCACTTTCCCTGAAAATGTTCTCGCTGGCGCAGTTTCATCCGCCGATGCACAGATTGCTGGCCCATGCGGCACCCCTGATGCAGGCAGCAGCACAAAGTTCCTGGCAATCCTGTCATATTGGAATGGAGGACAACGCGATGGTCGTCGTTGTCGCCTCGTATCCCTCGCCCGGAAACTGGGGGCTTGCAATGCGCACGGGCTCTGTCCTTGGACTGGCAAATACGGGGACGGGGCGCGTGCTGGCAGCTTTTCGCCCTCTGGAAGAACGAAAAGCCCTGCTGGATAATCATCGTCTGGCCCTTGGTGAACCAAAACCTGACAGGTCTGTCCTGAAAAAACGTCTTGAAGCCATTATTGCCCGTGGCTACGAGCAAGCACCATCAGAAGCCACACAAGGCGTGACTGATCTGTCTTTCCCAGTGTTTGATTCCTTTTCGCGTGCCATAGCCGTGGTTACCTGCCCTCATCTTCATCGAATTGATGAAGTTGACGTACCAGATTTGGATGAAGTCGTTGCCACCTACAAGGCATTGGCTGCAAATCTAACCGCGTATTTCGGTGGTGTTGCACCGGATTGATTTTAACTGATCTGGTGAGGGCAGCATAATGCATTTTCATGACGAAAGCGTCATTTGACTGAACGGGTTTGCAAATCTAGTTTTAGCGCTAACAAACGGGCGGAATCTGCGAATAAGGTGATAAAAGTGCCTGGCAATTTGGCTGGCCTTAGCAAAAACTTGGTAATTGGCTTGATATTGTCCGGCCATCTACAAGTTCGCGAAACTGAACTAGCACCGTTCATGCCATTCAAATTCTGTTAGGAACAGCACCATGCCTTTTAAACCGATTTTTTCTCGCCTGGCACGTATTGTTATGCCAGCGGTATTGCTTGTGCCACTTGCGGTGCCTGTTTCAGCGCAAAGTTTTCCTGAAGCGCAGCAGGATGAGATTCGATCCATCGTGCGCGACTATCTTTTGGAGAACCCGGAAATAATCGCAGAAGCCCTGAATCTGCTGGAGTCACGCCAGAAGCAGATGGCTGAAGCTGCGCGAACCGAAGCGGTCGCCAACATGCAGGCACAGATTTTCGATTCCCCCAATCAGATCGTCCTGGGAAACCCCGATGGCGATGTGACCATGGTAGAGTTCTTTGATTACAATTGTGGCTTCTGCAAACGCGCGCATATGGACATGATGGCGCTTGTGGAAGCAGACCCCAATTTGCGTTTTGTGCTGAAAGAATTTCCGGTTCTTGGGGAAGGATCCGTTGAAGCTGCCCGTGTCAGCATTGCTGTCAATGAATTGGCCCCCGAGAAGTTTGAAGAGTTTCATCTTCAACTGTTGCTTGGGCCAGGTCAGGCAAACGCTGCCAAGGCAATGCGGATCGCCACCAGCCTTGGCATTGATGGAGCTGCACTTGAAGCTGCGACCGGGACTGATCGCGCTGCCCAGACCATTCAGGAAGTCTATATGCTGGCAGATGCTTTGGGCCTGACGGGCACACCCTCTTATGTCGTTGGCGACCAGGTTTTGTTTGGCGCTGTGGGCGAAGAACAGTTGCGTGACAGCATCAAAAAGGTTCGTGATCAGAAGAGTTGATCACTCGCTCAGCATTATTGATGTGACAGGCCAAGTCTAAAACCGGTATAGGACGGCGCGCATAAAGTGCGCCGTTTTTGTTTCCGACTTTGAAAAAGGCTTTAGCCATGTCCAGCGGACTCTTTCGTTCAGCAGCAATTCTTGGCCTCCTTTCAGCAGTAGGGCCGTTTGCGATCGACATGTATCTGCCCGCATTGCCAAATGTTGCGGCAGATCTTGGCAGCACTATTGCTGGCGCTCAAATGACGCTGACAGCCTATTTTATCGCCTTTGGTCTGGCGCAACTGGTTTATGGCCCCCTGGCCGACCAGATCGGGCGCAAACCACCGCTTTATATCGGGCTTTCCATTTTCATAATCGGCTCTCTCGGCTGTACGTTTGCCCCATCGATTGAGACGCTGATAGCGTTTCGATTTGTGCAGGGCTTGGGTGCTGCTGTTGTCATGGTGATACCGCGCGCCATCATCCGAGATCTGCATACTGGCGCGGAAGCGACCCGCTTGATGGCGCTGATCATGCTGGTCATCAGCATATCGCCCATGCTTGCGCCACTGGCTGGCAGCGGCGTGATTCATATCGGCAATTGGCGCACCATATTTGCGATACTTTGCGGCGCGGCGGTTCTCAGCCTTTTGATGACCGCATTCCTGCAACCGGAAACACTGGCAAAGGAACACCGTGTGCCGGTGAATTTGAAAAATCTTGCAAAGGGCACCAAAACGCTACTTCTGGACCGTGGCTTCATGATGCTGACACTCATCGGTGGCTTTGGGCTTGCCAGTTTCTTTGTGTTCATTGCCAGCGCCTCGTTCGTCTATACCGGCCAGTTCGGCATGAGTCCTGTTCAGTTCAGCCTGGCTTTTGCGGCGAACGCGGTTGGATTTTTTGCAGCGTCCCAATTGGCAGCCCCCTTTGGCGAACGGTTTGGCATGATCCGCACAGTTTCAGGAGCAGTGACCGGATTTATGCTTTTCTCGCTGCTTCTGCTGGTCCTGACCCTTGCGGGCTTGGGAACACTGCCTGTCATTATCGGACTGCTGTTTTTGGCAAATGCGTGTCTCGGGCTGGTGTTCCCGACGACCATGGTTATGGCGCTTGAAGAGCATGGTGAAATCGCCGGACTGGCGTCCTCACTAGGAGGCACCCTGCAGATGGTGGCAGGTGGTGTGGCTGTGATGGTGGCCGGGCCATTTTTTGATGGAACTGCAACACCCATGGTGATTGCAATTTCCATCTGCTCGATCATTGCCTTTATCCTGACGCGCTTTGTGGTGCGTCCTGTGGCCGCGTCAGACGTCGAGAATGTCGGTCTCTGAGATCGTAATTCCAAATCCCTTGAGGCCCACATAGTGGCGTTTTCGGGACGCCAGCAGTCGAATCCTGGACACGTCCAGATCACGCAATATCTGCGCGCCCAGGCCAATCTCACGCCAGGCCTCTTCGCGGCTTTGGGTCGACCCGTGGGCTTCCTCTTCATCCGGAGAAAGCGTGGGGCCACGAAGCCCGCGGTCTGAATCCGACGTCACGCCTGCACCGCCTTCACGCAGATATACAATGATGCCCCTGCCTTCTTCAGCGATTGAGGCTGCGCCCGTCTCAAGGGTTGAATTGGCCCCGAAAACATCACCCAGAATGTCTTCCATATGAAGACGCACCGGCACCGGCGCGCCGTCATGGATGTTACCAAAGACGAGTGCCAGATGTTGCATGGGATCAAATGGTGTGCGGTAGGAAATGGCGCGTGCTTCGCCAAAGCTTGTCTGAATGTGACGTTCACCCACGCGCTCCACCAGCTTATCCCGGCGTTGGCGAAAGGTAATCAGATCGGCCACGGAAATTGATTTAAGACCGTGCTCTTTGGCAAATTCCGCAACGGCAGCGCCACGCTTTACGGTGCCATCATCATTGACCAGTTCGGAGATAACCCCCACTGGCGGCAAGTCAGCAAGCTGACACAAATCCACGGCGGCTTCTGTGTGACCAGACCGGGTCAGAACACCGCCTTCCTTGGCAACCAAAGGAAAAATATGACCAGGGCGCACAAAATCGACTGCGCCGACATTCGGATTGGCCAGTGCGCGAACTGTCGAGCACCGTTCTGCCGCCGAAATGCCGGTGGTCGTATCGTGGCGGTAATCAACCGACACTGTAAATGCGGTGCTGTGTGGCGCGTCATTGTTCGCGACCATCGGCTGCAACTGGAGACGCTCGGCTTGCGAACGGCTCAGCGGTGCACAAACAATGCCGCTGGTGTAACGCACAATGAACGCCATGTGTTCCGGCGTACAATGCACGGCCGCCACAATCAGATCGCCTTCGTTTTCGCGATCATCATCATCGGTTACCACAACCATTTCGCCGGCTTTGAAAGCCTCAATGGCCTGCCGAACGCGCAGGTTTGAATCTGTCATGATGTCAGCCATTCTGTCCACGGTGACGCAGAAGGTGGTCGGCCAGAACACAGGCCATCATGGCCTCGCCAATCGGCACAGCCCGGATCCCAACACAAGGATCATGCCGCCCCTTGGTGCGCACATCAACGTCCTCACCACTTCGGGTCACACTTTTGCGCGTCGTCAAAATGGAAGAGGTCGGTTTCACCGCAAAGCGCGCAACAACGGGCTCGCCGGAGGAAATGCCACCCAGAATGCCGCCTGCCTTGTTCGACAAAAAGACCGGCTTGCCATCGTCACCCATGCGCATTTCGTCAGCATTGTCCTCGCCACTCAAACGGGCGGCCTCAAAGCCATTGCCAATTTCCACACCCTTTACCGCGTTGATCGACATGAAGGCAGAAGCAATATCCTGATCCAGCTTGCCGTAGACCGGTGCGCCAAGGCCAACCGGCACCTGATCCGCGACCACTTCGATGATGGCACCGACACTGGAACCCGACTTGCGAATTCCATCCAGATAGGCTTCCCATTCCTTGGCAATCACGGGATCAGGACAAAAAAACGGATTGTTGTCGACTTCATCCCAATCCCAGCGATCACGATCGACAGCAATGTCCCCGATTTGCACCAGAGCGCCGCGCACACGCATTGGGTTGATGACCTGACGGGCGACAGCCCCTGCCGCTACGCGCGCAGCTGTCTCGCGTGCTGATGAACGCCCACCGCCGCGATAGTCGCGGATGCCATATTTGGAATCATAGGTGAAATCAGCATGACCGGGACGATAGCGTTCCTTGATTTCAGAATAATCTTTTGAGCGCTGATCTACATTCTCAATCATCAGGGAGATCGGCGTGCCGGTTGTCAGCAATGTGCCGGTTTCCTCGTCCGGAAAAACTCCGGACAGAATGCGCACCTGATCCGGTTCTTTGCGCTGTGTGGTGAAGCGTGATTGACCGGGACGGCGCTTTTCCATCCATTGCTGGATCATTTCTTCGGAAATCGGTAGCCGAGGTGGACATCCATCCACCACGCAGCCCAATGCCGGGCCGTGGCTTTCGCCCCATGTGGTGACGCGGAAGAGATGGCCAAAACTGTTGTGAGACATGAAAATACGCCACTAATTGCTGTTGACCGGTGTTTAAGTCAGTGCAGCGTTTGGGTCAAACACAAGGTTGGAATTGACCCAACGCTCTAGACCAGCAGGACCCGCCCATCGACAAGCTTCATCACCTGATCCTGCGGGGTTGGCAGAGCCAGAACTTCGTCGCCCGAGAGATTTTGCAATATACCGCGCACGGCACGGCTGACGCCGCCGTGGGACACAATCACGATATCCCTGTCGATCGCCTCGATAACACCGCGCACACGCTCTGTCAGCATTGCGTAGCTTTCGCCTTCAGGGGGAGCAAAATGGAATTTATCACGTCTCCGCTCGGATTCCAGATCCGCATGCTGTTCGTCAATCTCCGCTGCCGTGAGACCCTCAAACCTGCCAAAGCCAATTTCCTTCAATCGGTCATCGGTGGCGTAATCGGTCGGTGGCAAACCCATTTCACCGCGCAGCAATTCCATGGTCTCACTGGTCCGCAGCATAGGGCTTGCCAGAAATGGCAAGTCGAATGACGGCAAATGGTCCTTCAGAGCGCGTCCGTTGCGCCGTGCCTGATCACGTCCCGTATCATTGAGCGGGATGTCTTTCTGCCCCTGAAAGCGGCCAGCATGGTTCCAGTCCGTCTGACCATGGCGGACAAAATAAATCGTGTGTTTCACTGTAGAACTACTTTTTGTCTAAAACGATGTCAGGCGCATCGACGGCCTTCATGCCAACGACGTGGTATCCGGAATCCACATGGTGAACCTCGCCGGTAACCCCAGAGCTGAGATCAGACAAAAGATAAAACGCAGAGCGACCAACCTGATCCGTTGTCACTGTCTGGCGCAGGGGCGAATTGTTTTCGTTCCAGTCCAGAATGTAGCGGAAATCACCAATACCGGACGCAGCCAATGTCTTGATTGGGCCAGCAGATAGTGCATTTACGCGGATTTTCTTGGGGCCGAGGTCTACGGCCAGATAACGCACAGACGCTTCCAGTCCAGCTTTGGCAACGCCCATGACATTGTAATGCGGCATAACTTTTTCAGCGCCGAAATATGTCAGTGTCAAAATTGACCCGCCATCGGTCATCAGCTTTTCTGCCCGTTGTGTAACTGCGGTCAGCGAGTAAACAGAAATGAGCATGGTCTTCTGAAAATTTGCTTCGGATGTATCAACATAACGCCCGGTCAGTTCTTCCTTGTCGGAAAAGGCGATGGCATGCACGATGAAGTCCAGCTTGCCCCAATGTTGTTCCAAATCGGCAAAGACAGCGTCGATCGTGGCCGTGTCCGTCACATCGCAATGACCCGCAACATGGCCGCCCAATTCGGCAACCAATGGCTCAACCCGCTTTTTCAGTGCATCGCCCTGATAGGTAAAGGCCAGATCCGCACCCTGTTCATGACAAGCTTTGGCAATTCCCCAGGCAATGGAGCGATTGTTGGCAAGGCCCATGATGAGGCCTTTTTTGCCCTTCATGATGTTACCGGTAAGATTGGCAAATTCGTCAGCCATTGAAAACGTCCTTGATTATTCTTGCAAGCAGGCCGCCGGGTGGGGCAAAGTCTGTGGCGTCGGGGTCTGTGTTCAGGGTCCGGGATCGGACTCTGGATCGAGGCGGCTTATGCCACAAGCGCTTAGCAGCTTCAAGCAGATGCAACATTCAGTCGGACCTTGAGAAACCAATTTCATGCTTTCAGAATTCAAAAACGTGCTTGGCGCCAATGCCGTGCTGAGCAATCAAGATGACATGCAACCCTATTTGCGCGAATGGCGCGGCCTTTATCAGGGTAAGGCACTTGCGGTTGTTCGGCCCTCAACAACACAAGAAGTCAGTGATGCTGTGAAGCTGACTGTCTCTTACGGCCTGAAAATCATCCCGCAAGGCGGCAATACCGGGCTGGTTGGCGGGCAAATGCCTGACGATGAAAAAAACCACATTATTCTGTCTACAGACAGACTTAACGCCATACGAACCCTCGATTCACAGGGCAATTCAATCACCGTGGAAGCGGGTGTTGTGCTGGAACGCATTCAACAGGCAGCTTCCGATGCAGACCGGTTTTTCCCACTGTCGCTAGGCTCACAAGGCTCGTGCCAGATTGGCGGCAATATCTCCAGCAATGCGGGCGGCACCGGTGTTCTGGCCTATGGAAATACGCGCGATCTGGTGTTGGGACTTGAAGTGGTTCTGGCCGACGGGCGTATCTGGAACGGTCTGCGTGCCTTGCGGAAGAACAACACAGGTTACGACCTGAAACAATTATTCATCGGCGCGGAAGGCACTTTGGGTCTGGTAACAGCCGCTACGCTAAAACTTTTCCCCAAACCAAAAGGCAAACAAGTTGCCTTTATGGGCTTTGAGTCTCCTCATGCCGCCCTTGCAACACTGAATATTGCACAAGGATTGGCCGGCTCAAATCTCACCGGTTTTGAGCTCATTCCGCGGATCGGGATGGAGTATACATATCGCCACCTTGAGGGTGCACGTGACCCGTTGGAGGGCGAGCACCCTTGGTACGCCGTAATTGAGATTTCCAGTGGCCGCTCAGATGCCGAAGCTGAGGCACTTATGGCCGAGGCGTTCGAAATGGCTTTTGACGCGGGCCATGTCAATGATGCGGTGCTTGCCAATTCCCTTACACAGCAGGATGCTTTCTGGCGCTTGCGGCATGCCATGTCAGAAGTCCAGAAATTTGAGGGCGGTTCAATCAAGCATGACGTTTCTGTTCCGGTATCGAAAATGCCGGATTTCATTCTGGAAGCCAGCGAAGCCGTGAAGGCCACGATTACAAATTGTCGCCCCGTGCCTTTTGGGCATCTTGGTGATGGCAATATTCACTTCAATGTCAGCCAGCCGATCGGTGCCGACAAGGATGCCTTTCTGGCTGAGTGGGATCGGGTCAACACTGTGGTTCACGATATTGTCGCGGCCTATGGCGGTTCGGTTTCAGCTGAACATGGCATTGGGCGACTGAAAGCAAAGCTGATGCCCCACATCAAATCGGACGTGGAACTGGATATGATGCGTCAGATGAAACGTACACTCGATCCTGATGGCGTGTTCAATCCCGGCGCCTTGCTGCCCTAGCAACTATTCGTCGTCATATTTTGGAAATGGCAGGTTCCAACCATAGCGAATGGCCGGTATGCGCAACGCCAACGCGACCGACAATCCAGCCAGTGCGCGGATATCAAAGCCTATTGAGGCTGGCAGCAGAACATAAACAGCAGCGCCTGCCAGAGCTGCTGTGATGTAAATTTCCTTGCGCATGATAATCGGCGCTTCATTGCAGATGACATCACGCAACAGGCCGCCAAAACTGGCACTCATGGCCCCAAAGAGGATCGCCACCATCGCGTGCGCGCCAGCCTCTTCGGCCTTTGCGGCACCGAGCACACAAAACAGGGCCAGTCCGGCGGCATCAGCATAAAGCAACCACTGCATACGGCGGCCAAGCATTTTTGCATTGAACAGACTCACCACCACTGCACAGATAATGCAGATGGCAATTTCAATGGGTCGCTCCACCCAACTGACGGGTGTTGCACCCAGCAGCAAATCGCGCAGCGTGCCGCCGCCAACGCCGGTAACCGTGGCGACAAATGAAACACCGACAATGTCCATACGATTGCGCAGGCCCAGCAATGCGCCGCTGATCGCAAACACAGCCGTACCTATAAGGGCAAGCTGATCAAACGCCGCCTGAAGATCAATATCCGTGACGACGGTTAGATCCATCATTCGGACTGCATACGGTTCCAGGCATCCAGCGCGGCGATCTTGTAAGCCTCAGCAAGGGTTGGATAGTTGAATGCGTTCTCGACAAAATAGTCCAATGTCCCTTGAAGATTGAGAACCGCCTGACCGATATGGATCAGTTCTGTCGCCCCCTCACCAACGATGTGACAACCCAGCAAACGCCTTGTCTTGAGGGAGAAGATCATTTTCAGCAGACCTGAATCCAACCCCATAATGTGCCCTCTGGATGTCTCGCGGAACCTGGCAATTCCCACCTCATAAGGGATGTCCCGCTCTTTCACTTCTTCTTCGGTCAAACCCACAGTGGAAATTTCCGGAACGGAATAGATACCGTAGGGAAAGAATTCAGGCGGCGCATGAGATTCCACCTCAAGAGCATGACAGGCGGCAATACGGCCCTGTTCCATCGATGTGGACGCAAGGCTGGGGAAACCAATGACGTCGCCTGCGGCATAGATATGTGGGACCTCCGTCTGGAACGTTGTGGGATTGACCTTCAAGCGTCCACGGTGATCACATTCCAGCCCGACCGACTCAAGATTGAGATTGGGCGTTGCACCCATGCGCCCGGCCGCAAACAAGACAGTCTCTGATCGAATGGTCCGACCACCTTCCAGCTCTATGGTGCAGCCACCATTATCGCGCTTCGTAACCTTTGTAACCGCATTGCCCATACGCAGAACCACGCCTCTATCACGGAGCTGATAGGTGAAGTCGCTGACCAGTTCCTTGTCGATAAAGTCCAGCATCGTATCACGTGGTTCGATCAGCGTGACATTGACATCCAGCGCGCTGAAAATGGTGGCGTATTCGATGCCGATGACACCAGCCCCGATCACAGCCAATGAACGTGGCAGCTTGCCAAGTTCCAGAATGCTATCGCTGTCGAACACCGATACGCCGTCAAAAGGAACGTAATCCGGCTTGAAAGGAACTGTCCCCACAGCCAGCAGGAAAAAGTCGGCGGTAAAATGAAAAACTTCGCCTTCCTCGCCAGTCACTTCGACAGTCTTGGCGTCCTGAAACTTCGCTTCTCCAGCCAGAGTTGTCACCTGATTGCGGGCAAACTGATGCTCCAGAACTTCAACTTCGTGACCCAGTGTGATGTGAAGCCGGGTGCGCAGATCATCTGCGGAAATATCCTGCTTGACCCGATACGATCGTCCATAGAAGCCACGTTCCCGCCAGCCTGAAAGATTCAGGGCTGTTTCGCGCAAGGTTTTTGAAGGGATGGTGCCGGTGTGGACGGACACGCCGCCAACACGTCGCCCGCGCTCCACCACCAAAACATCTTTTCCAAGTTTCGCCGCCTGAATGGCAGCACGCCGCCCTGCCGGGCCGCTTCCGATCACAATCAGATCATAGTGGTCCATTCAACTCGCCTTTGCCCCAAAGTTGGTTGTGTTGCTCTACTGCACTTTATGGTGTGTGGTTTCGATTCTGCACGTCAGACTGATATTATTCTGATCAAAAACTGACATAGTGCTTGGTGTACGTCCAGTGCTGATCATCCTCGAATTGCCATGCCTAAAACAGATCCAACTGCTTATCACTGGTCGCTTGCGGCGCTTCAATATTGGTGTCTGTTTCAGCTCTGTTTATGAGATCGGCATCATCGTTGCGGATGTGGTTGACGCGAGAACTGACGGGAATCGCTTCAAAAAAGTCGTCGGGGACGGGCTTCAGCATTCGGTGTGCTTCGGGTGCATCTATCTGCGAGACATTCAGCCAGTCATCAAACAGATCCGGTGTCAGGACAATTGGCATCCGGTGGTGAATGCCGGATAATGCCTCATTGGCAGGCTGCGTGAGTAAAGCTCCAGAATCGATGAGATTGCCATCAGGACCAGACCAATCAGCCCACAGCCCAGCCATTGCGAACAATTCTCCATTTTTGGGACGCATATAGAAGGGTTGCTTTTGCCCTCCTTCCCGGCGCCACTCGTAGTAGCCGGTCGCCGGCACCAAACACCGATGGTGACGCATGGAGCCCCTGAAACTTGGTTTCACACGCGCGGTTTCCGCGCGGGCATTAATCAGCAGAGTGAATTGCTGGGGGTCCTTGACCCAAGCGGGCACAAGCCCCCAGCGGACAAGCCGCATGACATGGCGCGACATCTCCTGCCGGATCGTTACGATAGGCTGCGTCGGGCCAATATTGTATCGTGGCGGGAATTCCTCTGCCGCCTTGTCTTCGCTTTCATACCTGAAAAGTGCCGCGACTGCTTCAGTTGGGTGCGTTAATGTAAATCGACCACACAATTGACAAGCGACCTTCTGCAAACAAACTAAGACACTGATAGACATTCAGCGACTCAAACCGGATTTCATGGTGCCAACAATTTCTCCTTCAGTGCAACATCCAGTTTTGGCGGTTTGTGTCGCCATTTGGCAGGATGACAAAATATTGCTTGTTCGCCGTGCCAATGCACCAAACAAAGGCCTATGGGCATTGCCGGGTGGCAAAGTCGATGCAGGAGAAACCATAGCCGCCGCTGCAATTCGAGAACTGCGCGAAGAAACCAACCTGAAAGCCACTCCGAAAAACATATTCTTTATCAGAGAAATAATTGAAGAGGGCTTTCATTACGTACTGAACTGCATAAGGGCGGAAAACACAGTTGGCGACCTTGTTGCCGGGGATGACGCGGCAGAGGCCAGATGGATGAGCATCACCGACATTCGGAACGTGGAAACGGTTGCCGGACTTGCTGACATCGTGGAATACAGCAGATCCAGAATAGGACTTCTCGTTTAAGATGGAGGGACGCGGTCACGGCTCCGTGAACAGGATTGATTGGTGAAGTGCAGCAAACGTGACAATCTCAGTGGAAAGATAAGTTCAAGAAGATTTACCCGGGAGGTTCGTCATGCCAATAGGAAAGCCCTCGCAATCAACTGTCGCAGTGCATAAGCGACGTCCATCGGCCTTACAGATATCGATTTTGGCCGGACTGGTCCCGATGTTGCTTCTCATCGCCAGCCATGCGTTTGCCGATGCGGGCTTGTGGCGATCTGAGGGCTGGAAGACGGATTTTTCCAAGAGCAGTATTGAATTCAACGAAATCCTGTCCGGCGGGCCACCCCGCGACGGGATTCCCTCCATCGATAATCCGCAATTTGTAGCCGCCAAGGAAGTTACCAATCTTGGGCCGTTGGAGCCGGTGATCCGGCTGGACATTGACGGAGACATTCGCGCCTACCCGCTTCAGGTCATGACTTGGCATGAAATTGTCAACGATGAAGTCGGTGGCACGCCTGTGGCTGTCACCTATTGTCCATTGTGCAATTCTGCACTGGTGTTTGACCGCCGGGTTGGAGAACAATTGCTGGATTTTGGCACCACGGGAAAGCTCAGGAATTCTGATCTGGTGATGTATGATCGACAGACCGAATCCTGGTGGCAGCAATTCACCGGAAACGCCATTGTTGGTGAATTGCTGGATACAGATCTGCGCATGATCCCCAGCCGTGTGGAAAGCTTTGAACGCTTTGTGAAAGCCAATCCGGACGGAAAAGTGCTTGTACCGAACAATCCCAATATGCGCCGATACGGCTCAAACCCATACGTCAATTATGATAGTCGTGGCGCGCCGTATCCTTTGTTTCGTGGCGATCTGCCCACCGATATCGGGCCAATGGTGCGTGTTGTCGTTGTCAAACAGGATGGAGAGCCAAAGGCAACAACCCTGACGCATCTGCGTGATCAGGCATCGGTAAAACTTGGCGATGTAGAGCTGACATGGGAAAGCGGGCAGAATTCTGCGCTGGACACCGGTCGAATTTCCGAAGGTCAGGATGTTGGAAATGTCGTGGCCTACAAGCTGAATGCCGATGGCAGCCGCGGTGATGAAGCAGTTTACGATGTAACCTTTGCGTTTGCATTTCTTGCCTTTCATCCCGAAGCGGAAATAATTCAGGAATAAGACACACAAGACCAAGATCAATCTTGAAATTTGAGTGCCATCGCGGCACGGTGCGATCATGATTTCAGACTCAAATCGCATCCGTGCCGTTTCTTTTGCTGGCTTGTGCCTGCTGCCATTGCTGCTGGGATCAGCACATGCGCAGTCAGCTCAATCTGGCGATGGTCTTCCGCCTTACGAGAATGAACTTCTTCGCCTCGTCAGCATCATGGGGGCTCTGGAGTTCCTGCATCCTTTGTGCGAACGGCACCCGCGCGGTGTGTGGCGGGACCAGATGGCCAATCTGTTGGAAGCGGAGGAGCCTACACCAGCCAGACGCGCCCGTATCATGGCCACCTATAATAAGTCCTTCGCTATTCTGGAACAGGTCCACAATACCTGCACGCCAGCTGCGCAAACGATTTTACGCCGCTATGAAACCGAGGCCGTAGAGTTGACACGGGTCATGGCCACCAACTACCGCCCCGTGCAACCTGCCCCTGCAGAGACCGATGCAGAAAACGATAGCGGCAATGCCTCATCCGGGGCTGCTGACACCACTGTCCCCCAGTAAATTCAGCGGGAAATTCAACTGGATATTCCACGTTTAGACTTTGTTGACCCTAAAATCAGGTACTGCGCCAACTCGTTCAGCTTTGTGATAAATTAGCTACAATATTGCACAAAACGAGGTTGAACATGCAGGATCTGTGGCAGGAGGAAGAAGACTTTGATGAGGACTTTGGACTGGCAGACCGCCAGCAAACGGCCCTTTGCACGCTTCAAGCCGCATGGGAAGAAGCCCTGGAACAAGGCGTTGAGCCGGATATTCTGATCGAGACTTCCATATTTGCCGCGCTCTCGCGGATTGTCACCGAAAACGGTGAAGACGTAGCCGCAGACTATTGCGCCAAGCTGCCAGAACGCATCCAGACGGGTGAATTCACCATGTTCAGAGTGCTGAATTAGCACACTTTTATCTGGTAGCTGACATCCAAGGCATATTCATTTGACAGATCGGGGCTTGTAGCCCTTATCTGTTTTATGTTTGCAAATACCTCATTCATACGCTTCGCTCAGAGCCTGCTGATTTTTGCTTCAGCTACTTTTTTGTTTGCCTGCGTCGACCGTGCACATGCGGCCAGAACGGTTGAGACAGAATCCTTTTCCGTCAAGCCGGAATCCGTGCCCCCGTCTGGTGCGGAAGGTACCATACCCGGCAATGCCAATGACGCTGAAGCACCACCGCGCATTTCCTACGACATGACGTTGCTGCCGCAAGCGGTTCAACAAACCCACGCCGCGCTGCGATCAGCTGCGCGCAACGGAAACCTCGCTGCACTGACTGCTGTTATTGCAGCCAATGGCAAGGTTCCGGTTGTGGCATTTGACGAGGTGGATGACCCGGTTTCCTATCTGCGTGATTTGTCCGGAGATGAAGAGGGGCAGGAAATTCTGGCGATTTTGCTGGAAGTTCTGGAAGCGGGATACGCCCAGATTGATGCGGGCACGGACGCAGAGATTTACGTCTGGCCCTATTTTGCGAATGTTCGCCTCGATACGCTGACACCACAGCAACGCGTCGAGCTTTTCACTCTGGTTACGGCTGGCGACTACGAAGATATGAAAGCCTTTGGCGCCTATAATTTTTTCCGCCTCGGCATCTCTCCTGATGGGGTGTGGCAGTTCTTTCTGGCTGGCGACTAGAGCGTTTCTTCATCGGTGGTACGTTGAAAGGTCAGAATATCTGCGGGCTGGCAGTCAAGATATTCACAGATTTTAGCCAGCGTTTCAAAGCGCACGCCTTTTACCTTGCCTTGCTTGAGTAAAGAGAGATTTGCTTCTGTGATGCCAATATGGACTGCCAAATCCTTTGACCGGATTTTGCGTTTTGCCAACATCACATCAAGTGTCACCAAAATCTGCATCAAATGATCTGAGCGTGGTCTTCGGCAATGGCAGTGGCCTTGGCCGTGACGGCTGCCATCGTCCAGAGCGTTCCGCCAAACAGCAGACTCAGCAATGGCGCGCTGCCCAGACTAACAACCAGCGACTTCTCCCCCGCGCCTGCGTTTGCGGTTAGCAACAATCCGATAAGGGTCGGTAGAACAAGTCCGGCCGCACCGGATATGGCAACAAACTTTCCAAATCCCTTTAGCGCGATCACATTTGCACGGCTCAGAAGGATACCGCTTTGGATCAACAGGAAATACTGCCTTGCAAACCAAAGTGCTTTGGACAGACACAACACCGGAACCAGCGACAGCAGTCCGGCAATGAAGGAAAGCAATTGATTGGGAGCATGTCCCACTGACAATCCGGCCCGACTGGCCAGATCCAATAAGTCGGTTGTGAACCAACCCAACAGCAGCGCTATTGGTACAATTGGCAATGTCACAGCAAGCACAGTGCTGATGACAGCCAACCAGATACTGATTTTACGCAGGTGATGGTCACGATGATCCATTTTCAACTCGCCTACTGACATCCATCATTTTCCATATAATTTCTGTAAAACAATAATTTTATGTTGTCCAATAATAATTTTTCTGCTTCGCTTGATCCAAAGCCGCTTGTAACCCGATGACACCAGTCATGCACGGGAGGCGGCATGGAGACATATATTTTGGCATCTCGTACTCAGTTCCAGCAGGTCTTGCTCATTGGTCTCTGTCTGTCACTATCTGCATGCGTGCTGCCGGGAACAGCATCCCTTTTACAAAGAACCGACGGCCGACATTGCCAGATAGCTGCTGCCTATGAGGGACGAACACTTCACCACCCGCCCCGATTGAGTTGGCCCATAGAAGACGGTGTTGAAGACGATAAGCCCGTAAATGGCGTGGTCCATTCCCGCCTCAATGCTGCGTTTGCACATGCGAGAGCGCACACGGAAGCAAGCGCCATGACAGGCTCTATCTTCGGGCCGCAGGGACGCTGGTCCCAAACAATCGGCCATGCGGAACAGGCGGCGCCATTTTACTGGGCCAGTGTCGGCAAAACTCTGACTGCCATTGTTATTTTGCAAATGATTGAAGAAGGCAAGCTGACGCTTGAAACACCTATCAGCCGGTTCATTGATGGTGTGCCAAACGGCAACATCATTACAATCAGGCACTTGATGACCCATACCAGCGGCTTGTCCAGCACGAGTGAAAATTCTGAACTCCAGACACAAAGCAGAATGCTGGAACTGGACGAGGAGTTATCGCTGTTGCGCAAGCGCGGTACGCTGTTTTGCCCCGGACAATTCTGGCGCTACTCAAACAGCGGTTATGCGCTACTGGGTGCGGTCATCGAAACAATCGATGGCGTGTCCTACGCACAGGCAGTAACGGACAGACTGATTGCACCATTGGGCGACACCCAAATGCGCATTGTTACCAAAGGCAGTGACAGTGGTTTTGTCAGCCTGCCGAGCAGATTTAACATGCAAAAATTCCATCCAAGTCAGGCGGGCGCAGCGGGAAACCTGGTCGCGTCAGCGGATGATATCATCCGGCTTTGGAAGGCCCTTTTGTCCGGCACGTATCTAACAATGCAGACGACCCGTGGCATGTTTTCCGAGCTCTATCCAATGTTTGATCAGGGTACTTATTATGGGCAGGGCGTGATGCTTTATGATTTTGTGCAACAGGATGGGTCACGAGAAATCTGGCTGGGCCATAATGGAGGTGTTCCCGGAGCCAAAGCAGCGGTGATTTACAGCCCTGCCCACAGGACATTTGCGGCAATCGCACTGACCGGTGAAGGATCCGCCGAGGCTACGATAAATGCTGTGCTGAAAGCGCTCTAGCGACCGAATTGAGCGCCAAACAAAGAAATATTCAAACGCGAACGCACGCCAAATGCCAGATAGATTACTCGGAATCCAATGGATATGGAGGTGGCAATCGCTGCGCCAATCAGGCCGAAATAAGGAATGAGCGCCAGATTGAGAACCAGATTGACCACCAGCGCGCCAAAATAGGAAGATGCAGTCATGCCCTGATGGCCGGTCATGTTGAGCAAATCTTCTGCGGATGAAAACGCAGCCTGAACCAGCAAACCTGCCATCAAAACCAGCAGGACCGGGTAACCCACGATAAAGCCTGCTCCGAATAGTTTCAGCAGCAGCGGACCTGCAATAGCGATACACGCACAGGCAATGACCGATAACCAGAATGAGATACGGATTGTGGCCCGGGACAGGGATTTCAACTCATCTGTCTTGCCCTGAGCGCTCAGTTTGGAAAAGACATTTGCAGTTCCTGCAGAGGCTGCAAAGCGGACAAAGCCAACAATTTGCGCGATACGGGTCGCCGCGAAGTAAATTCCGATTTCGGTGGGCGAAACAAAAAAGCTGAGAACCAGAATGTCCGAATAGGACACAAGCAATGATGCACCATCCTGCAAAGCCAGAGGCGCGGATGTTTTGAGCCAGGTTCTGCGGTCGTAGAGTGGCGGTACCGCTTGTGGGAGCGCGCGTCGTTCATCGATGAGGCGTTTGGCCAGAATTCCTGCCTGTATGGCCAGCGACAGGCCAATGGCCGCGAAAGCAACGACCAGCGCCGTGACGGCTGATGCTTCAAAGCCGGTGACAATTGCCAAGACCAGAAACAGGCCAAGAAAGCCATGCCGCAACAGATAGGTTGGAATAAGTGCCAGCAAAACCCAATGGCGGGCGCGGGCGAAGCTTTCCATCATATCCTGAAGTGCAAAAAGCGGAACGCAAACCGCCGCCAGTATCAAGGGCAGAATGTAGTATTCCGGCACCGACAAGGTTCCGGACGTCAACAGAAACACGCCCAGAATCGCAGCCAGACAGCTGACGAGCAATGGGACAATCAAGGAAAAACGGAAGAAACCAACTGCCAGTCCCGCCTCGCCGGTTGCCCTGTAGCGCGCCAGGTAGCGAATGGCGCTCATGGAAAATCCGAATGTGGTGGTATGACCAAGAATGGCGATCCAGACCCAACCCAGAGCAAAAATACCGTATTCAAATTCGCCCAGCATGCGCGCAAAGACAATTTGCGTCACATAGGCGATGGCAGCATTGGCCAGCCTGATAATGAGTGCAAACAGGCCAGCACGACCGGCAGAAGCTGTGTCAGATTCCTCAGTGTCCGCTTCATCGTCATTCACAGAAGAATTCTGTGCGGGCCTTAGCATGACAAGGACTGATTTAAGCCTGCGTTTCAAAGATTTTTGTGATGCTACCAATGCCTGCAATTCCGCATCTGACAGATTTCAATAGAGCGGACTTTATGCGCAGCGTTCACTTAAGGAAGCATGAAACAGGGATTTTGAGGAAACCGAGCATCGCATGAGGGCACAAAAAAGGGCGGCCTGAATGCAGACCGCCCAATCGAAATTTCAGCTGTTAGAAGGGATTAG
Source organism: Alphaproteobacteria bacterium (assembly GCA_024743215.1). GTDB lineage: Bacteria > Pseudomonadota > Alphaproteobacteria > Rhizobiales. The sequence continues at coordinate 151,154 of JANSWZ010000004.1, read as the reverse complement.
TTGGCAGGTGCCGCATCGTCAGCAGCAGGAGCTTCCATTGCCGCTTTCATCTGCTCAATGGTTGCAGTCAGTTGAGAAACCATTCCGTCCTTGGCAGCAACGTCAGCTGTCAGAGTTTCAACATTTGCACTGAGGTCAGCTGCCATTTGAGTTTTCGTCGCAACTTCGGCAGTCAGCGCATCAACCTCTGCGCTCATATCAGCAGCCATCTGTGCTTTTGCAGCGATTTCGGCTTTCAGTCCTTCAACAACGGAACCCAGGTCAGCGGCCATGACTTCTTTGCTGGCCAGGTCAGATGTGAGAGCAGCAACCTGATCCTGATAGGAAGACAATTGGGTTCTCAGTTCAGCAGTCGTGGCGTCTGCACCCTGTGCCATCTTTGCTTCTGCTTCAGCTTTTGCTGTCATGACAGCTACTTCTGCGTCGGCTTTTGCTGCAGCCAGAGCAACGGCTGCTTCAGCTTCTGCGCCCTCAAGTGCGTTGGCAGCCTCCTCAGCGGCAGATTTTGCAGCTTCGGTTTCTGCCTGTGCGGCTTCCAGTGCGGCCTGTGCTTCAGCCTTAGCTGTTTCAAGCGCGGTTGCTGCGTCGGCAACAGCGGCTTCGGCAGCCGTCTTGGTTTCGCCAACCATGCTTTCCAGGCCTGTGGCTTTTTCTGTCAACGCAGTGACCTCAGCCATTACGTTTTTGACATTCGCGTCCTGGACGAAATAGCCGCCTGCAGCACCAACCACAGCACCTAAAATTCCAACAATTGCTTTATTCATGAGTATTCCCCTGAGAGTATGTCTGATCTTTGTTATCGAAGAAATGTGACCGTCTGGCGATCTTTAAGTTCCAAATAGTCCATGTTGCGCAAAAAAGCACGTTCTTATCTGATTCACCATATTGTTGCCATTACCCCTCTATTTTTGAGAAATCAGCAACGGTATGCGTGGCTTGTCGGATTCGATTGAGAAGATTCAGCCGGTTTTCGCGGATTTGCGTATTGTCGTCATTGACCATGACATCCTCAAAAAAGGCATCTACAGGCGCACGCAATTGCGACAGAGCTTCAATGGCAGCCGTAAAATCATGCGCATCCACCGCTGCTTTCGCCTTGCCAACAGATATATCCACTGCCTCTGCCAATGCCTTTTCAGCAGGGTGGGTCAAAAGCTCAGATGACACAGTGCTGTCGAAAGCCCTGCCTTCTTTCTTTTCTTCAGCGCGCAAAATGTTGGCAGCCCGTTTGCTGCCCGACAATAGCGCCTTGCCGTCTTCGCTTGCCAGAAATTCACTCAACGCCTCAACACGGCGCACAATGAGTCGGAGATCATCGGCATCCTCACTGATAACCGCATCAATCAAATCATGACGTCGGCCCTGATCGCGCAGATAGACTTTTAGCCGGTCATGGAAGAAGGACAGAAGATCCTTGGCAACGCCGTCGTCTGCAACCGCCACGCCCTTCATGCCGTCACCATAGCCGATGCAGGCTTGTTCAATGGCACCGGTCAGAGACAGTTCACAATTGTTTTCCAGAATCAAACGGATGACGCCAAGTGCTGCGCGCCGCAAAGCATAGGGGTCTTTCGATCCGGTCGGTTTTTCGTCGATGAGCCAAAAACCGGACAGGGTGTCCAGCTTGTCAGAAAGCGCAACGGTAATGGAAACCGGATCGGATGGAACCGTATCGCCAGGTCCCTGTGGCCGATAATGGTCTTCACAGGCAGCAGCAACCGCACTGGTTTCATCCTGCGCGGTGGCATAGTAGCGGCCCATCAGGCCCTGCAGTTCCGGGAACTCACCAACCATTTCTGTGACCAGATCGGCCTTGCACAATTCAGCGGCCCGATTGGCCTCAGCGACCTTTGCAGATGTGGCCGGCGCCAGCGCCTTTGCCAGGCTTCTGATCCGCTCAACGCGCTGTAATTGGGTGCCGAGTTGTTCGTGGAAAATGATGTTTCCAAGTTTTTCCACGCGTGCCTGCAGTGGCGTCTTCAAATCTGTTTCCCAGAAAAACATTGCATCGGACAGACGCGCCCGCACAACTTTTTCATTGCCGGCTACAATCTGTTTGCCGCCATCGCTGGCGATCAGGTTGGAGACAAGAATGAAGCGGTTGGTCAAAGCACCGGATTTTGGATCACGCAGCACAAAGCACTTCTGGTTGACGCGAATAGTGAGCTGAATCACCTCATCGGGCAGGTTCAAAAACCGCTCGTCAAATGTGCCCATCAATACAATCGGCCATTCCACAAGACCGGCCACTTCATGCAGCAATGCTGAATCTTCAACCAGATCCAAATTCTGGGAGAACGCCAAATTCTTGGCTTCCTCAAGGATAATCTCTTCACGGCGCGCGCTATCAAGCACCACTTTTGCTGCATTCAGCTTGTCGGTGTAATCATCAAACCGGCGAATGCGCAAAGGTTGTGGCGCCATAAAACGGTGACCATGGGTCACATCGCCCGATGTAATGCCATCGACTTCAAATGGAACCACTTCAGGGTCTTCGGTTTCCGGTCCAAATGTACACAGGATTGACCGCAATGGGCGCACCCAACGCAACGTATCCGGTTTGGTGGAACCTGCGCCCCAGCGCATGGATTTTGGCCAAGGAAAATTGCGGATGATGCCAGGAATAAGCCCGGCGATGATTTCCTGTGCGTCGCGGCCGGGTTTTTCAATCACAGCAACATAGAACTCACCCTTTTTCGGGTCGCTCTGGATTTGCGCCTCGTCGATAGAAGACAGGCCTGCGGCGCGCATAAAGCCTTCCAGCGCTTTTTCGGGCGCGCCAACTTTGGGGCCTTTGCGCTCTTCGCGCGTATCTGCAGAGCGCGCGGTTACGCCATGTACTGTCAAGGCAAGACGGCGCGGCGTTGCAAAGCCCTTGGCACCCTCGTAGGTCAGACCAGCATCAACCAGACCATCGGTCACAAGTTTTTGCAAATCTTCACTGGCCCGCTTTTGCATGCGCGCAGGAATTTCTTCTGAAAACAATTCTAGCAGGAGATCAGGCATTTTGGCTCTCCTTTGCAACAGCACCGCCGGCATCGGTTTGAAGGAACGCCTCGCCGCACGCCTTTGACAGATCCCGCACACGCAGAATGTAGCTTTGACGCTCAGTCACCGAGATCACCCCGCGTGCGTCCAGCAGATTGAAAACGTGACTGGCCTTGATGCATTGGTCATAGGCAGGAAGTACGACTTTATGGATGCCATCTCCTGCTTCTTCCATCTGCCTTGCGCCAGCGCTCAACAGAGCCTGACATTCAGCTTCAGCGTCTTTGAAATGCTGAAACAGAATGTCTGTGTTGACGTGTTCAAAATTGTGGCGCGAATATTCCTGTTCGGCCTGCAAAAAGACGTCGCCGTAGGAAATGCGTTCGTCACCATCGCGACCGTTGAAATTCAGATCGTACACATTGTCGACGCCCTGCACATACATGGCCAGACGCTCCAGACCATAAGTCAGCTCGCCTGCAACCGGGCTGCACTCAATGCCGCAAACCTGTTGGAAATATGTAAACTGCGAGACTTCCATGCCGTCGCACCAACATTCCCAGCCCAAGCCCCAGGCACCCAGTGTCGGGCTTTCCCAATCATCTTCGACGAAGCGCACATCATGAAGCGCTGCGTCCACTCCAATAGCTGCCAGACTTTTCAGGTAAAGGTCCTGCAGGTCCGGTGGAGAGGGTTTCAGCAGCACCTGAAACTGATAGTAGTGCTGCAATCGGTTGGGGTTTTCGCCATAGCGGCCATCGCCTGGGCGGCGTGAGGGCTGCACATAGGCGGCGCGCCAGGGTTTATGCCCCAAAGCACGCAAAGTTGTTGCCGGATGAAAGGTTCCCGCGCCCACTTCCATATCGTATGGCTGCAGCACGACGCAGCCGTAATCAGCCCAGAAACGCTGCAGCGCCAGTATAAGACCCTGAAAGGAACGCTCGGGGCGCATATGAGGCGGCAGATCAAGTGCCGTAGAGTGCTGATCAGATGGGGACATGGGGTGACCTGGAACAAGCTTTTCGCGATTGTGGCGCGGTGTTGCCATGACGCGGACAAAGGGTCAAGCCATGCAACCACATGCGCATGCAAGATTCCGCATCAAGGGCAGTCGATACGGCGATGAATGCAGGATCAGCTTTTCCGCTTTTTCCGAACTGAGTAACGGCCGGTTTCGGGATCATAATCCAGTTCTTCTATCTGGTCTGTCTCGTCCTGCGCCGTATTGGCGGTTTTGGCGTCCGCCTGCTTTGGCGGGGTTTGTTTTGAACCAAGATTGTCGCTCACTCTCGACATCAGATTGGCAAAGATCTGATGGCGTTTGGACGCGATATAGACGGCAATCAGGCTGCCGATAAAGATAAGTATTTTTGCCAGCATATCCGGACCTACAATCCAAACCGGGCCCAATGGGCACGTTCTTCGACAGACCCGATAATACCGTCACCAATTCGGCTTATGGCTGTCTCATCTATTGCCCCGCCAAACAGACGGCGCATGCTGAATCCCTTTTTGGTGTCGATGACCTTGAGCTTGGTTTTTTCGCCGAACCGTTCTTTTACAGTTGAGCTCAAATCCCCAATGCCGTCGATCAAGCCCATGGACAGCGCTGTTTTGCCCGTCCAGAAAAGACCATTGAACAATGTCTCATCATCTTCCTTCAAAACATCGGCGCGGCGCGATTTGACCACATCAATGAAAGTTTCATGGATTTCTTCCTGAAGCTGTTTCAGATGGGCGACATCTTCCTTCTTTTCCGGCATGAAGGGATCCAGCGTCGATTTGCTTTTACCGGACGTGTAAACGCGGCGCTCAACACCCAGTTTGCTGATGGCTTTGGTCAGGCCAAAGCCTGACGAAATCACACCAATGGACCCCACCACAGAGGAAGGATCAGCGATAATTTCATCGCCGGCGACCGCAATGAAGTATCCGCCGGATGCCGCAACATCCTCGACAAAGACAAGAACAGTTTTCTCTTTTTCCTCAGCCAGTTGGCGAATCCTCTTAAAAATCAGATTCGACTGCACAGGAGAGCCGCCGGGTGAATTTATAAGGATTGCGACGGCTGGCGCATCTTTATGCGAAAACGCCTTTTGCAAAGGCCCTGCAACACTGGCCAGATTGAGGCCGGGTCGGAAATTACTGCCCGCGCCAATAACGCCTGATAGCCTGACCACCGGAACGACAGGGGCTGGCGTGCGATATTTCTCCGGCAAATAAACGCGGATGCGGTCTCTGAGGGCTTTCAACAAGGTGGGCTCCGGTGGGTTGGAATGTCAGTTCAGTTTAAATGGTCTATTTCGGGCTGAATTTAAAGGGGTGTTTCCAAATCCGAAAACCCCTTTCCCTCACGCAGTATGGCAGCAGCCTGTGTCGTGTTTCCGGCATCATCATGAACAATGAAATCAGGAAGAAGCGTCAACTCGCCTCGACTGCCTTTTTGTCCCGACACCACAACCCGGTTTGCCTTCTTTCCCGGCCGTGGGTGGATGGGGCGGATTTCAAGGCTGCCAAACCGCCCTTCGCACAATTTCAGCACGTCGATCAAAGCGTCGGCGGTGTGGATGATAGCCATCTGGCCACCGGGTTTCAGCAACATGGCGGTCAAACGAAACCAGGTTTCCAAATCACCCTCTTCCAGCACATGGGCTTCACGCCGGTGCTGATGCGGGGAACTGCGCACCTTTTTTTGCAGATAAAAGGGTGGGTTTGCAATCACCCAGTCAGCTGAATTGGCAACAAGGCCAGCCTCTTCACGGGCGGGTGCCGGCATTAATATGTCAGCTGACAATACTTCCACCCGATCAGAAAATGCTCTGTTTTCAGGAAGGTCACAGCCTTCTCTCGCCAGTTCAAGCATATCCTCATCGCGTTCAACCAATCGAACCTTCAGGTTTGGTGCGCGGGCGGCACAACAAAAACCGGCAGCACCGGTTCCCGAGCCCAGATCATAAAGAAGACCTGTCGCAGTTCCCGGCACTGTTGCCGCCAGAAACACTGCGTCCAGGCCCGAACGATGCCCATCGCTGCGTGGCTGCAGGACATAAGCACCACCGCCTATAAACTGATCTTTCGAGGCCGTGGTGGTCATATTATTTTGCGACCCTATGCGCTGCGTAATTCATGGCCGATATCGGCCTCTTCGAATAAATTACGTGCGGCCGCTTCCTGTTCTTCTGCCACCAGCAAGCGCCGAGGCAGGACACCAATGGAGCCATCCAGGACGCTCATATTCTGATCCAGGACCAGATATTTGATGCGGGCTTCGGTCAGCAGCGTTTCGACGAATGAAATCAGTACCATATCATTCGTTCTGAGAATTTCTTTCACACCAATGCCTCCAAAGCGTCATCAACTCCAAGCATATATGATCACAGTTTTCCCGTTCAACAAAGTTTCTGCTACCGTGGGAAACCCAACATATGACGCATAAGTCGCAATAGCAGCACCTTTGGCATTTGATCCACCTTGAGCGCGTGATACACTGAACGCGTTCACCAATTTGATGAACCGATCAGTTTCTGGGGGGAACCAATGACGAAGAATTGTCATTTGGATGAAGTGCACGCGATCACCATTCATAATCATCATGGAACCAAAGGGCGCTCTGATGCCGTCCAATAATTTTCGCGACCTTCTTCTCCCGTTCGATTGTGCGCGGTTTTCTGAACTTCGCTCGGTTTCGGCTCGTGACTTTGGCATGGCTGTGCGACAGGATCCCATGGTCGGGCCACTGATTGCAAAATGGGACAGGCTCAGTAACGAGCCATTTCAGGGAATCACCAGCAATGGCAAGGTCGAAAAGGGACTGTTCTGCCTCGCTGAAGAGGGAGCGCCGACCCATGAAATGGTGGCAGCAGCCGAGACATTGTTATCCAGGCTCTCTGCCACGGATCGCGCACAGCTTGTCTACGCGCTCGATGCGGTCGAATGGCGAAGATGGGCCAACCCTGAATTTTTGATCAATCCCAACGGCTTGCGACTTGAGGAAATGGACCCGGCTGCGCGTGATGCCGCCATGGGGCTTATACGCGCCAGCCTCAGCGGTACGGGTTATCAAAAGGCCGTAGGCTGCATGCGCACCAATGCCTTTCTTGGCCAGCTTTGCGGGTTGGAAAACCTGATGAACGAATGGAGCTACAATATACTTCTATTTGGAACACCATCGATAAACGAGCCATGGGGCTGGAGCTTTTATGGTCATCACCTTGCCCTCAACTGCTTTGTGCTAGGCGGGCAAATGGTGATTTCGCCGACTTTTATGGGGGCAGAGCCCAACCACATCGATGCCGGACCTCATGAAGGGCTGCGTCTGTTCAGCACGGAAGAAGATGGCGGGCTTGAACTTATGCGTTCTTTGCCGCCTGCCATGCAGGACCGCGCCCAAACCTACGCGGAAATGCACGATCCGGCCATGCCGGAGGGACGCTGGAACTTTGCGGATCAACGGCATCTGGGCGGCGCATTTCGCGATAATCAGATCATCCCGGAAGAAGGTATTCCGGTGTCGGAATTTTCGCCACGTGCGCAGGACCGATTGTTGCAGATCGTTGAGGCTTTCATCTGCTATCTTCCTGACGCTGTCCGCAGTGCACGAATGTCGCAGATCGAAGCCGAGTTAGGACGCACGACGTGGAGCTGGATTGGTAGCTGGGGCGACGATGATCCATTTTACTATCGCATCCAAAGCCCCCTGCTCATGGTTGAGTTCGATCATCACAGCGGTATCTGGCTAGCCAATGAGGAACCAGCGAAATGTCATATTCATACAGTGGTGCGCACACCGAATGGAAATGATTATGGCAAGGATCTTTTGCGCCAACACTACGCACAAGTTCATCCTGGCTGCTCACCGGGGCACGAATAGACCATTGTCCTGACAATTCATGTGGCCGGGAATTTCAACAGCGACGGCGCGCTATGAAGTCTTCAATACAAAGAGGTTTGACATGGAATTAGGCTTGACCGGACGCAAGGCGCTGATTTGCGCCTCATCCAAAGGATTGGGATTTGCCTGCGCGACATCACTGGCGCGCGAGGGGGCCGAAGTTGTCATCAATGGACGCGACCCTGACCAGTTGGCTGCCGCAAAAGCCGATCTTGAAGCCAGGATCAAGCGCCCGATTAGGGCTGTGGCGGCTGATATCAATACGGCTGACGGACGCGCAGCACTGCTGGCCACCTGTCCAGAGGCGGATATTTTGATCAACAATAATATGGGTCCTCCCCCGGGTGACTTTCTGGGCTTTGAGCATGATCAATGGATTGAGGCAATCGAGGCCAATATGCTGGCTGCGCTGATGATGATCCGCGGTGTGCTGCCTGGAATGCAGGGGCGCAAATTCGGCCGTATCATCAATATCACTTCAGCGATGGTGAAATCTCCACGGCCTCATATGACGCTATCAACTGCTGCCAGAGCGGGGCTGACCGCAGCCTGCAAGGGATTGTCACGTCAGGTGGTGGTCGACAATGTCACGATCAATAATCTGCTACCGGAACGCTTCGATACGGACCGTCAGAAATTCATGGCAGAGCGGATCATGGCCAAGCATGATGTGGATATGGAAGAAGCCCGGCGCCGCATCGCTGCGACCCTGCCAGCCAACCGGTTTGGAAAACCGATTGAGTTTGGTGATACCTGCGCATTCCTGTGCAGCGATCAGGCAGGCTTTATGACGGGTCAGAACCTGCAACTTGATGGTGGCGCGTATGAAGGCTTGGTTTAGGTCGCACTTATTGCAATCAGAACTGCACAAATCACGTGATTCAGATCACCAATCCGGCATGGTCATTTTGAGTTGAACATTGTCATTGGCGCAATTGCTTCCAGCTGTCATCGTCATCTGACCTTCCAGGAACAGTTTGAACCAATTGGGGCCAAATGGGCCCAACTCATCACGTTGCACAATCTGTGATGTGCGCCACAGTTCTTTGGTCCAGGGAAACTGATGCTTGAGAGCCGGGTTGAATTCAGCGACCATTCTTACAGTCTTGCCTTGTTGCATCGCCGGGTCCACATTCCGATCCCAACTCTTGAACAGACGGCCTTCAATTTTCTGGGGCTTGACCTGAATGCTCTGATTCACAGTCTTGCCGTAGACGGTGCCCCCTTCAAAAAAATTCTCAAATTTCAAGGTCGCAAACACATAACATTCCGGTGGCGCTTCGCCCCAGGGCAATTCCACATCGGTACGCCGGGTTACTTCGATTTCTGCAACAGGTGGCACATAGCGCGTTCCCGGTGCTGGACGCACAAGAAGATTGGGATCAAGACACATCGGTTCTCGTCCATGCCTATGCGCTTCCGTCGGGTCGACACAAGCTGTTCTATCCGGTTGCCGCTTAACGTTATCCGCAGCTTTTTCCATTGCAATTCTAAAGGCATCTTCGCAAGGCCCGACACACGGGATACCGGTCTGCGCCTCAAATTCATCTGCCGCCAACTCAACTGCGTAATCGACTCCCTGATCGACAAGCTCATTGTAACTGGGGATTGTCGGAGGAAGGCCCAATGCCGTCATTCCAGCTTTTACTGCAACACGTGCCCCGGTGGTGCAGGCCTCTTCGGTTCCCTCAATGCCAACTTCAGATACTAGCGCTGAGAAAGCTTTGCACTGTTGCCCCAAGGGGGTGGCATACAAAACAACATCCACCGCAAGCTCGACCAGATCATCATAACGATCCCCAACCCAATCCCAAGCATCAAACACAAACTCAACAAAATCGTCAAAGCTGTCGACCTTGCCGCTGTTCCCGCGCCACGGCTTGGGGCAAAGTTCAGAGCCTATGGGCCAGGCATCCTTAAATGGCTGCGTCCAATATGTTGGGTGTTCAACGACCACCACACAGCCCCAGCGGCCCTTGTCGAAATCCGGCGGCATGAAGGCCTTTATGCGGATGCGGAAGTATGGATCATTTTCAGAATCATCGGGACCAGATGGCAGATAGGACAGGTCGAGTTCCAGGGGGGGCGCTTCCTTTCCATAAAAAATCTGAATGACATTAGATGGCTGCCCTACACTCTGGCCGTTTAACAGTCCGCTGAACGGAATGATCCTGACATAAAATGAATCAGGGGGTGTTGTAAGCCCGGCTTCTTGTTCGATTGCACCAAAATCTATCGCGAAGTTACCGCTATTGTCAGTCGGGTCTGCAACGACTGAGTATTTGACCAATCCTTCAAACTGGGTGTCTTCCGGGCCACCGGTAAAGGCAGGAAATGGCTTTGTTGATACCTGCCATACGGCAATTGTTGCATTTGGAACAACGTCGATCGACCACTGGAATTTACGTATCTTGTGGGTGCCTGCAGGATCGAGACTGTTAGGAGACGTAACCGGAAACTCACAGTCATCATTGTTAAGAGTGCAATAGGTCAGCCTGGCACCAGCGGGCAGATTTTTCTTCAGTTTGAGCGGAATCAGCACAAACTCACCCGGCGACTCAAACTCGGTCGCATCTGCGGCATCAATATCTACCCCACTTGGCCTTGGAACCGGAATGGGGACGAAAGCGGTTTGTTTGGCAGTTTCAGGCCTTGGTTTTCTCTTCTTCTGAGGTGTCGGGCTTGGCTTTTTGGGAACGGGCTGAGTTTCAGCTGTTTTCTTCGGCTCCGGCGCAGGCCTGGCAGGTAGTTCAGGGATCTGAGGGACTGGGGTTCTGACCACCTCATCCTTCAGGCAAATGATAGACCCGAACCCTCTGCATTGTGGGCCATTGCAGAGCATTCCATCACCAAAAATCAGGCTTTGAATTCCGCGTGCTCCCATACGGGGGTCAGGAACATGCCCAATTGAACGACTGAACCCCATTTCCCGGCAAAACAAATCTGCCGCGGGCTTTCCACACTCCCTGCCATTGTGCTTACACAAATCAACCCGCACGCCGCGTACTGTCGGTTCGCTGAATTCGGTAGATTGAGCGTGCACAGCGCCAAGCATCGCCAAAATAACCAGACAGGCGCTCAACAGTGAAGCAAGTGAGTTGTTACGCATGTTCACCCATTTCCGACAATCCGGGGCGGTTACTTCAACATATCCATAGTTGCCATGAAAACAACGAAGGATCGAACCCTAAGGCCTTGTCGTTAAATACGAATAAGCAAAACCAAACAGAATCTGGATGCCGCTGCGTGTGATTGACACCTTGTGTGCTGTATTTACAGCGCCAAATCAGGGAATTCAGTACCACAAAATGAATGTAATTTCCATTCAGCCCTGATTGCGTTGCTCAGCATCCAACAAATCTGTTCCATCCAAGCCCCGGCTTTTCATAACCGCGCTTGTCAAACACCGGGTTGATGCGAAAGCCTGATGGAACCCCCAACTATTCTGACAGTTCCGCGCGGTTGCACTACTGGATCCACATCACTGACCCAGATTTTGAGCAGATGGCCTTCTATTGTCAGTGGCCTCATCTGAACGCTCGGATCCACAGACTTGCCGTCGGCGGTGCCGACCTATCAACAATCTGACCGACAGAAGCATACATCACTCCTTAATTTGATCAAATATATACGATTTACAACGCCTATCTTGACTCAAATTCGAAATAGACCCATTATTTGATCAAATCTTGAAGGTTAGATCATGAAACCACGTACCGATATTGCTCAGAAAATCCGAACGGATATCGTCGCCGGACAATTGCCATTTGGATCGCGACTAACGATTGATCAGCTCGCACTGCGATATGATACAAGTCATATGCCGGTTCGAGAAGCGCTGCGGCAGTTATCTGGCGAGGGGCTTATCGTTACCGAACCCAATCGTGGCGCGCGGGTCAGAGCTATCAATGAGAGTTTTATTACTGAGTTGATGGATCTCCGCTCGGGCATAGAAGCACAGCTAGCCAAGCGTGCGGCCGAACGCTCAACGGAACTTCAAATTCGTCAACTCGAAGCGATTGAAGACAGATTTGAAGACGCGATTGCGCAAGAAGATTACGAGTCCGCCCTCGTCGTAAACAAGGAATTTCACAACTTTATCAATTCAATTGGGGCGAGTTCCTATCCAATTGAATTGATAAAAGGTCATTGGTTGCTGCTCGCGGCCCTATGGCATCGTTACGGGTATGGCCCGGAAAGATTTGCCGGAGTGGAAAATGATCACCGTCACTTGATCATGGCTCTCGAGGCTCACGACACTCATGCAGCAGAGTTGATTACAGGCGCACACGTGATGAAGTCAAAGCAGCAATTGTTGCTGCAAATTCGCAAAACAAAACAACTGGAACAAGAGCGCAAGAACGAACAGTCTGACACGCACGAGCAGTCTGCGTGACCTGCATGATATCTCAATTTGAAGTGTCATGTCTTCAGATCAGTCCCATGACTTCATGGATATTTGTGTCCTTGAGAGCGAAAGGGGAAATTACAGGTGTTGGCGAGGCGACTCTCAATGGTCAGGATGCTGAAGTTGTAGCAGCAGCGAAAAAACATCAAGGACTGGTGTTGGGTGCCGATGCAAGCTCACCTGATACTCTTTTCCAAACCCTGCCATTCTCAACACTTCCAGAGGCGGCTTTTTCCTCTGCTGTCATGCAGGCAATCTGGGACATTGCGGGTCGGAAAACCGGTAAGCCGACAAGCGCGATTCTGGGCGAACCACTTCGGACCAGAATTCCTGTCTATGCCAATATCAACCGCCGCACATTGGACCGTACGCCTGACGGATTTGCAACCAGTGCTTCGGACGCCATCAGTGCTGGATTCAGCGCAGTTAAGATCGCCCCTTTTGACGGTTTGGACCCTGAAAATTCCAAGCTGGAGGCCGCCAAGTTCATTGATGAAGGTGTCGCCCGTGTTGATGCCGTTCGAAGGGCGATCGGCTCTGATACAAAACTGATGGTGGATTGTCACTGGCGCCTTAACGAGATGAGCGCCCAGTGCGCCATGGCTGAACTGGCCCAATTTGCCCCTCATTGGATTGAATGTCCGGTCGACGAAACAGTCGATAATATTCCGACACTCCTAAAACTCAGATCAGCTGCAAACAGTCACGGCATTCGGCTGGCTGGATGCGAAACAATGATCAAGTGTGAAGGCTTCAAGCCATATTTGGCGGCTGGAGCTTATGACGTAATGATGCCGGATATCCAATATGCTGGCGGCCCATGCGAGATGTTGCGGATTGCTGAATTGTTCGACCTCTTCTCAGTAGAGTTTTCTCCGCACAATCCTACCGGCCCGATAGCGCATGCGGCGGTACTCCAAATATGCGCCAATGTTTCGAACGATGTTTTTCTCGAGACCCAGTTTGATGAAAGCCCCCTCTTTGATGAGTTGGTCAGCCGGGCAATAGAGCCAATTTCAAATGGCTGGGCTCTTGTTCCACAAACACCGGGTATTGGCGTTGAGCTCAATCAGACATTGGCAAATGAACTCAACAAAACCGGATATTGGTCATCCGAAAAATCAGATCGGGAAAGCACCTGATCATACGCACGTGTCATGGCCGGCGCCAAATCTGTCGGTCTACATCTCGGCCATCCAATGGCCGCAATCGCGAAAGGGAGGAATATCATGCTTCGCACAACACTCGCAGCCATGGCGGCTGCCACAATGCTTTTCTCAGCTCCAATTGGAGCACTGGCAGAAAGCTATCCTGACAAACCAATCAAAGTCATTGTTCCAAATGGCGCAGGGGGATCGACAGACATAACCTCTCGCCTGGTAGCGAAAGAATTCTCGGAAAAACTGGGGCAAAACCTGGCGATCGTGAATATGGGTGGTGGCGGCACCGCCATCGGCGCAATGGAAGCTGCAAAGTCAGCTCCCGATGGATACACCCTGTTGTCTACGCATGAGGCGTTCTTGACGTCTTCTGCTCTTGGTGTGAACACTTTGGGGCCCAAAAGCGTAAAGCCAATTGCCCAGGTCGCCAAAGAAGTGATCGTTTTGACCGTTCCTAAAGGGTCGGAGATAACAAGCCTTGCGGAATTTTATGAAGCGGCAATGGAGGGCCATTCAGACGCAAATCTCAATCTTGGCGTGAGCCCCGGTGCAGCCAATCATTTCTTCTTCCTGAATGTATTGTCGCCCATCGATCACGATGTGACGTTCATTCCAACAGGCGGTGGCGCAAAAACCCTCAAAGCTCTTCTGGGCGGCACAATTGATGCCGGAGTATTTGCTGTATCGGAGTCAATTCAGGCAATTCGCAGTGGCGATATTGTGCCAATTGCGCTTTTTGACAAAAACCGCCACGCTGATTTGCCTGATACAAGAACGGCCAGTGAACAAGGCCATGATGTGAATGTTGGCCTGCATTATGTTTGGTATGCGCCTGCAGAAACACCAGATGAAAGAGTAGCCAAACTCGCCTCTGTTCTCACAGAGGTTATCAGCGATGAGGCCTTTAGAAACACCCTCGTTGAAAGATCCATCACGCCTGAATTGATTACTGGGTCCGATCTTACGGCGGCCCTGGATGCTCGGTTTACAGAAACCAAAGCTCTGGCGGAGAAATATGTAGTCGGGAACTGATTGCATAGCTGATTTGGAGGGCGGGCTGATGAACAACCAGACAAAGGAGCTAATGCTCGTCGTTGCGTGTTTAGCCATTGCAACGTTAGTTTATTGGTCTGCCAACCAAATCCCATCTTCACTTCTAGCCAAGACTAGCGCCGGCCTTGTGCCCAAGATCGTTGCTATCTCTCTCATATTATTGGCGATCTTACATCTGATACTTGTATTTTCTGCAAATCGGACATCCAACACGCAGACGTCCAACTCTGAGACGTCCACAAGCGCCATCGATGATCGGACTGAACGTAACGATGGGCGCATCAGAATTGCACTGCTGGTGTCATTCATGATCATTTTCGTCCTCTGCCTGGAACTCGGATTGACCGAATTCTGGTTACTGGCGTTAAGTTTTGTCTTCCTGTCCGTACTCGCCATGTCTGGAATCTCCAGCAGATCCATTTTGATTGCTGCATCAATCGCGGTGGTCAGTGTCGGCGCAACCATCGTGTTCTTCACCAAGATTTTCACAGTGATACTGCCATGATCTACGATTTGCTGTCTTCCTTTGGTGACATGCTGTCACCGACTCCCTTCCTCTTCATACTGCTCGGCACGCTCTCTGGAATAGTGATCGGGGCTATCCCTGGCCTCAACGGCGCCATGCTGGTGACCCTGTCTCTTCCACTGACGTATGGCTGGGATCCATTGAATGCCATCGGCCTGCTTGTCGGCCAATATGTGGGCTCCATATCCGGAGGTCTGGTTTCCGCTACTTTGCTGAACATACCGGGTAGCCCGTCAAGTATGATGACAACGCTCGATGCCGCGCCAATGGCCAAAAAAGGCAATCCCGAGCGTGCGTTGCAATTGGGAATCATTGCATCATTTGTCGGCGGCACAGTTTCCTGGCTTGCATTGGTATTCTTGTCACCGCCATTGGCCAAAATTGCGCTCAGTTTTGGCCCGCATGAGTACTTTGCTCTGGTTCTGGTTGCGCTGATGTTGATTTCGTCGTTGAGCGAAGGATCAATGGCTAAGGCGCTGATGTCGGCTTGCCTTGGAATGCTGGTCGCATTTCCGGGTCTGGATACGATCACGGCCCAGCCCCGCCTAACATTTGGTTTCCCTCAAATGCTTGCAGGATTTGACCTGCTTGCTGTTTTGCTTGGCATTTTTGCGGTCACACAGCTTTTAACAGATGCTGGAAACAGCATGGCTTCTGCCGAAAGGATACGACTTTCGGGAAAAATGTATTTTGTGGCGCTGTCCGATCTGTCGAAACAGGCATTTAACATGGTGCGATCGTCGCTGATCGGCACATGGATCGGCATCCTGCCAGGCATTGGCGGTTCCGTGGGTTCAATTGTTTCCTATGTGACCGCCAAGAACATGTCCAAGACACCCGAAAAATTCGGAACCGGATGCGATGAAGGTGTCGTGGCGTCAGAAGCTGCGAACAACGCCACAGTTGGTGGCGCATTGATCCCCATGATCACAATGGGCATACCGGGATCAATCATAGATGTAATATTGATCGCTGCATTGACGCTTCATAATATTCGACCCGGTCCTCTGCTTTTTCAAAATGAGCCGCATATCGTCTACGGCTTTATGAGCACGATGATGATCGCCAACATATTGATGCTGTTCATCATGATTTTCGGCATCCGATTACTGGCCAAGTTAATTGACGTACCCACCAAATTTCTTGTGCCAATTCTGCTGCTGCTATGTGTCGTTGGCGCTTTTGCCGTGAACAATCGCGTTTTTGATATTTGGGTCATGTTAGGCTTTGGTCTGGTTGGATTGCTGTTCCGGTCATGGAGCATTCCCGTTGCTCCCTTCGTGATCGGATTCATATTGACCCCGATTGCAGAAACGAATTTTCGCACAGCCCTTATTTTGAGTGACAACAATTTATGGGACTTTTTTGCAAGGCCCATTACGGCAATGTTTCTGGTTCTCTCTGCAGTAATGCTGTTAATACCGCTGTTCAAAAGACGTCGCCCAGCCATTACAACGAGAAATGAACACTAATCAGTTTCTCATTTGACGTGGATTGCTATCCAACTTTCACTGATCGCCTTCATGACCACCAGTGACAGCTGGAAAGTGTCCTGTTGAGATTTGCCGGACAGCAATCGTTACGTTTTGATCACCATCGCCAGACCAAGCGCCAAGCTCATATCAGGCGGCAGCGACTGAATGTTTCTCTGGCTGGTTTTTCAATTGAATTGTACTACATAAATAAATTGAACGAGAGTTGTTATTGGCCAATCAAACTTCTAATCTAGCACAGCATATCGACTAAAAATCCGGCACATCACACCGGGCAATCAGAAAGCAGTATAATGGGCATTGTGGTTCCCCTCAATCCAGACAAAGAGCAGAAGCCAAGCGTGGAAGCACTGATCCGCTTGACCAAACCTGGCATGGGTCAGGTCAATGATCTGATTCTGAAAATGGCCGGCGCCAATGTGGATATGATCCCGGAGATTGCAGATTACCTGATTTCCTCTGGCGGCAAGCGACTGCGTCCAATGCTTACTCTGGCTGCAGCGGATATGTGCGGCTATGAAGGCGATGGCCATGTGAAGCTGGCTGCCTGCGTTGAATTCATGCACACAGCCACCCTGCTGCATGATGATGTGGTGGATGAAAGCGACATGCGGCGCGGCAAGAAGTCGGCTCGTATGGTTTGGGGCAATCAGGCCAGCGTGCTTGTTGGCGATTATCTTCTGGGCCAATCGTTTCGCATGATGGTGGAAGTTGGTTCTCTGGAAGCCCTAGATATTCTCTCCACAGCATCCTCTGTTATTGCAGAAGGCGAAGTGATGCAGCTTGTGGCTGCTAAAAACACGGCCACAACAGAAGATGAATATCTGGAGGTCATCCGGGCTAAAACAGCGGCGCTGTTTTCGGCGGCAGCGGAAGTTGGGCCGGTGCTGGCCGATGCACCCAAAGCCGCCAAATCCGCATTCCGCTCCTATGGGACCAATCTGGGCCTTGCCTTTCAACTCATTGATGATGCTCTGGACTATGGCGGCTCAGCGGCTGACCTGGGCAAGGATATTGGGGACGATCTGCGCGAGGGGAAAATCACCCTGCCAGTGGTCCTGTCCTATCGCCGTGGCAGTGACGCAGATCGGGCCTTCTTTGACCGGGTACTGATGGAAGGGGATGTCCAGGATGGCGATCTTGAAACCGCCATCGCGACAATGAAACAGTTGGATGCACTTAAGGACACGGTCGAGCGTGCCAGCCATTATGGCGCAGTGGCAAAAGATGCATTGGCCGCGTTCCCCGACAGCAACATGAAGAAAAGTTTATTGGAGACTGTCGACTTCTGCATCTATCGTGGACATTGAAACCCGGATCGGGATTCGCCGCGAAATTGTCGGAATTAAACGTCATCAGACAGACTACAAACAGACCAACCGCGAGATGCAACGATCTGATGGTTGGGGTAAGATGTGCAACAGCATATCCATAAACCGTGGCTCAGGTTGAAACAAAGATGGACCAAATGGCGAAGCAAACCACTCCCGTGAAATTCTCAAAGTCCAGGCATGCCTTGTCTGAGCGCACTCTGAAACACATCAAAGTTCTGGCCGCAGCCTTACTCGTCGGTGGTTTCAGTGCAGCTTTTCAAGCACCGTCTTTTGCAGATGAAGACACCGAGCCATTGCGTTTTGCCCGCGGGTTTTCAGGGAATTTTCTGGCAGCTCAGATTGCTGGCGGTGACAATGATACGCTGTCTGCGGTTCAATTCTTTGAACGGGCGCTTAGTCGCGATCCGGGTAACCCAGTCCTTATTCAGCAAGCATTTTTCCTGCATCTCATAAACGGGTCGGTCAACGAAGCCCTGCCTTTTGCCAGGGATATACTGCAATTTGACGCCTCCAATGATCTGGCACGGACAGTTCTTGGCGTGACAGCGCTGAAAAATGGTAATTTTGGGCAGGCTGCCGCTCAATTTGATAAGGCATCCGGACAAGCCCCCCTTGAATTGTTGACCAATCAATTGCTGGCCGCATGGTCCGAAGCGGGCAAGGAAGACCTTGCCGCGAGTATTGCACGCATTGATAAGTTGGAAGGTCCGGATTGGTATGAGAGTTTCCGCTCTTTCCATGGTGGATTGATCGCGGCGCATCTTGGTGATCATGAACAGGCCTTTGCACGTGTGGCCCGAGCCTATGAATATGACCAGTCGGCGCTGCGCATTGTTGAAGGTTTTGCACGGCTGCAGGCACGGAAAGGATCCCCTGAAAAGGGACTCGCTGCAATCCGCGCCTTCAAGCAACAAGTGCCTCGCCATCCGTATATGGATCGCGTTGAGGCCGACATAAATGATGGAAAGCAGATTGAGCTTGCAGGCTCCAGCCGAAAGGGTGCTGCAGAGGTGTTGTTTGGTCTGGGCTCGGCTCTTGGCCGCGACGGCGGCTCGGAACTCCCGAAAATTTATCTCCAGTTGTCATTGTTTCTCAATCCGCAGTCTGATCTGGCGATTATGGCTCTGGTGGACGTCTACAATGATGATGAGCAATATGCTCTTGCAGTTGATCTGGTCGATCGTTTGCCGGAAGAATCGGTTTTTGCAGATGCTGCCAACATTGAGGCGGCACGAAATCTGGCTCGGCTGGAGAAAGTCGATGAGGCGATTAAGCGCCTGACCAACATAGCGCGCGAGACGGAGGATCCGTTTCCGGCCAATCTGGCGCTGGCAAATGTGCTGCGGTTTGAAAAACGTTTCGAAGAAGCCAACGCAATCTACAACATCATCATTGATGGGGTTGAAGAGCCTGAGCTTCGGCACTGGTCGCTGTTCTATTCTCGCGCCATTACCTATGAGCGGACAGACCAATGGGATGCCGCAGAGGCTGATTTTCGCAAAGCACTCGAATTGTTCCCCGATCAACCATTGGTGCTAAACTATCTTGGCTATTCGTTCGTTGACAAGGGCATCAATCTGGACGAAGCGCTTGAAATGATTGAGAAAGCCGTGGAACAGCGGCCCGAAGAAGGTTTCATTCTGGACAGTCTTGGCTGGGCTTACTACAAGCTGGGTCGTTATGGAGAAGCCGTCGTTCAGTTGGAAAAAGCAACCGAGAAAATGGCTGCGGACCCTCTGGTTCATGATCATCTTGGCGATGCCTATTGGCGTGTGGGCCGCACTTTGGAGGCTCAGTTCCAATGGGCACATGCCCGTGATCTGGGACCGGAAAACCCCGATGATCTGGTGAAGATTGAAGCCAAGCTGGAAAACGGCCTGCCGCCGGAACCGGCGAGACAGATTGCTGCCAAGCAGTCAGGCACCGTGATTGACCAGGCCAGTGACGAGGGCAAGGCTAGGCGCACACATATTGTGGCCGATGGTGAAAGCCTATGGGATATTGCCAAAACTCTGTTGGGAGATGGCGATGCCTACCTTGATATTCTGGAATTGAACCGTGACCGTCTGCCGGAAAGCGGTCCGCTTGTGGTTGGCACTGAATTGCATATCCCTGACCGCAAGTAAGATCGGGACTTGAGCCGCACAAAGGTAATGAACAGCAACACGGCCATTTGTGCGGAGACCGCTCGCGCGAAAGTCAATTTGGCATTGCATGTTACTGGCAGGCGGGCCGACGGCTATCATGAGTTGGACTCGCTTGTTGTCTTTGCAGATGCCGGAGACCGGATTTCAGCGACTGCCGCTGGCAAAATTTCACTCACCATTGAGGGTGCCGGCGCAAAAGCGCTGCCGTCTGATGCGAACAACAGCGTTCTGGCCGCCGCCCATGCGCTGTTGAACCACGCCCAAACAAATGGAATGGACCTAAGTTGTGCCGGGGCTGATTTGGTGTTGGACAAATCCTTGCCTGTATCCGCTGGCATTGGCGGCGGCTCAGCTGATGCAGCAGCAACTTTACGAGCCCTGAACCGTCTTTGGGGCCTGAACCTTCCCTACATTGTGCTTGAATCTATCGGCATAGAGCTCGGTGCTGATGTCGCCGTATGCATTGCTCAACGAAGTAGCCGGATGAGTGGAATTGGTGAGATATTAATGCCGCTGACAGAGAGGCATATTCCCAGCTTTGATGTTTTATTGATCAATCCTGGCTTGCCAGTCTCTACACCGCAAGTATTTCAGACCCTTCAGAACCCGGAACAAAGCGCATTGCCCATTCTTCCGGCTCAAAGTGACGCCCAATCCTGGCTCACCTGGCTGAGGGGAACACGCAATGATCTGTTTGAGCCAGCCTGCAAGCTTTGCCCCGACATAGAAATTGTGATTTCACAACTGGTTCATGAGGGTGCGCAAATGGCGCGCATGTCCGGCTCCGGGGCGACATGCTTCGGAATTTTTGACAATTCGCAAAGCGCGGCTATCGCCGCACAGGCGTTGCAGAGATTACATCCAAACTGGTGGGTTTGCCCAACGCGCACTGTTTAACACTGAAGCCGAGATTAAGTACCAGATTAAACGGCTACGAAATCTTACCTGCTTCAAACAACTCAGGCCGAAACGTCTTTACTGCGTCAGCAACAGCAGCCGTGCCGCCTTTGGCCAGCACAGTTGGCAACCACAGGCCCTTGGCTCCGGTCAGACTTTCAATCATTTTGTGGCGTCGCTTGTTCTTGTCCAGCATGACGACCCAGATTCCCTTGCCCATCAATTGGTCCACGTCCTGCCAAATGATGGAGCGGCGCATCAGGGGCCAGTTTAGCGCCCGAATGCCGGTTTCATCAAATGTCATCAATGGGCGTTTGTCCAGAATTGCTCTGATCATCGTATAGGCGGGAGCGATTAAGGCAACAGCCAGAAGACCACCCAGCGTAAAGCGTGTCAGAATTTCTGTGCCCGGCAGGTCCACGCCCGTTTGATCAACGGTTGGCAAGGCAAAGAGTGTGACGATGAGCCAGGTCGCCAGACCCAGTAACACAGCAATGATTGGAACGGCCATTCCGCGCGACAATTCGATCTCTATCGGTTCTTTTGGCTTTTTGGGCATCCGGGACTGCTCTCAATCAGGTTTCAAGATGGCCGACGGACGCGACGCCAACACATCGGACAGCGCCGGCATAAAGGAGCTTTCCATTGATGCGGTTGATAAAGGACCCACGTGTTTGTGCGCGATCTTGCCATCTGCATCGACGATGAAGGTTTCCGGGACGCCATATACGCCCCATTCGATAGATGAGCGCCCATCCTCATCCACACCCACTATGTCATAGGGATTGCCGAGTGATCCAAGGAACCGCAGGGCGTTCGAGGGCTTATCCTTATAATTGATGCCAATCACCTGAAACCGCTCATCTTCAGACAATTCCACCAGAATTGGATGTTCTGCCCGGCAGGGCGCACACCAGCTCGCCCAGATATTGACGATGCTGACCTGCCCTTTCATTTGATCCGGCGACAAGCCAGGCACCTGCTCGCCATTGTTCTTCAGCCCGTCCAGTGCGGCCAGTTCCACTTGCGGAACCGTTGCGCCGATCAGGGCGGAGGGCACCACATTACTGCCGCCACCCCGAGACAATTGAATGAAGAACAAGGCTGCCAAACCGGCGAAGATCAGCAGCGGCACAAATGCAAGCATACGGCGTGGGGTCACTTTGGCACCTGTTCGCTGGCTCGGGTCGGATTAGCGCGCTCGTCTTTTACGGGTTGTGACCTGCGTCGCACCCCACGCGCTTCCAAAGCTTTTAAAGCGCCCTTCTGTTTTTTGTGGTCAAGTATAAGCCACAAAGCAACAGCGCCTATAATGAGGCCGGTGGAGACATAACTCGCGAGGATAAACCCGAAATGCTGCATGGTCAGGCCTCCACAGCCCGTGAAGCTTCCAGCAGCCGCAATGTTCTGACACGTCGGCGCAAGATTTCTGTACGCATTGCGACCATATGAAGCGCCAGGAACAAAATGGTCATTCCGGCAGCCGTCAAAAGAAGCGGAGTGAGCATGGAAACATGAATGGTAGGCCCGTCAAACCGAAACACACTGGCAGGCTGATGCAGCGTATTCCACCAGTCCACTGAAAACTTGATGATGGGCAGATTGATCGAGCCAACCAGTGTCAGAACGGCCGCAGCTTTGCCCGCACGGATTGGGTCCTCGACCGCGTTCCAGAGCGCAATCAGCCCAAGATACATGAGAAACAGCACAAGCATGGAGGTCAGCCGCGCATCCCAGACCCACCAGGTGCCCCACATGGGCTTGCCCCAGAACGAACCGGTCAGCAGACAGATCAACGCAAAGGCAGCGCCCAGCGGGGCAGCGGCCTTTGCAGATACATCTGCCAATGGATGCTTCCACACCAGCGTTCCAATGCTTGAAATTGCCATCAACGCGTAGGTTGCCATTGCAAGCCAGGCAAATGGCACATGGATAAACATGATGCGAATGGTCTGGCCCTGCTGGTAGTCCTCTGGTGCAATGAAGAACGCCATATAGAAACCGACGGCCAGCACTATCAGGGCAGCACCCCACAGCCATGGCAGCAGCTTTGCTGACAGGTTCAGAAAACGTGTTGGATTTGCTAAATCGTTAAACCAGCTCATGGCCATCCTTTTAGCTGCGCAGAAAAATTTTGCAATTGAACTTCCCTACCAGAAGGGTCGTTTATGATCTCCAGGGCGACTACTTCACTAAATGAGTGAAAATTATTTGCTTTCAACACGCTCATTGCTCTCACCGCATTGAAAGCCAGCGACGCCATGCCTATAACCCCTTCAAGCAATTTTTTCCTTGTAAGGACACAACTATGCCTTGGAGCAACCAAACCGGTGGCGGATCGAACGGCAGTGGCGGGCCGTGGGGATCCGGCAAAAAGAATGACGGACCCAAGAATCAGGGGCCGTGGGGCGGCGGCCAAAATGGCGGCGGAAGTGGTGGCGGAAGTGGTGGCGGTGACAACACGCCCGATCTTGAAGATCTTATCCGCAAAAGCCAGGATCGCCTTAAACAGGTTCTGCCCGGCGGCGGCGGCTCTGGTGGCGGCCTTGGTGGTGCCAACCCAGTTTTCATCGGTTTTGCCGCTTTGGCAATTCTGGGGTTCGTCCTCTACAACTTCTTCACATTTCGCGTTGAGCCAGAACAGCAGGGTGTTGTGCTTCGTTTTGGTGAAATGAATCGCACAACGCAGCCGGGTCTGAATTTCCGACTGCCCTACCCACTCGAAACTGTCTACACACCATCTGTTACGCGCGTGAATCGCGTTGATGTGGGCATGCGCGACAATGGGCCGCGATCCACTGCAATCCGCGACGTGCCGGAAGAAAGCCTGATGCTGACGGGTGATGAAAACATCGTCGATGTGGATTTTGCTGTCTTCTGGGTTATCAACAATGCTTCCGATTATCTGTTTAACCTCAAGGACCCTGACGTGACCGTAAAAGCGGTTGCCGAAAGCGCCATGCGTGAAGTGGTTGGCAGTTCCGATATTCAGCCAATCCTGACACAGGCAAGGCAGATTACAGAAACAGCCGTTCAGGAAGTCATGCAGACAACCATGGACAGTTATGCATCTGGCATTCTCATTACACAGGTTCAGCTTTTGAAGGTTGATCCGCCCAGCCAGGTGATTGACGCCTTCCGTGATGTTCAGGCAGCTCGTGCTGATGCTGAACGTTCGCAGAACGAAGCGCAGGCCTATTTGAATGGTATTCTGCCGCGTGCTCGTGGTGAAGCAGCTCGTATTTTTGAGAACGCAGCAGCCTATCGCGAACAGACTATTGCCGAAGCCGAAGGTCAGGCAGATCGATTCATCAGTATTTACGAACAATATGCAATCGCACCAGAAGTGACACGCAAACGTATGTTCCTTGAAACCATGGAAAAAGTGTTTGCGGGAACAAACAAGGTCATTATGGAAGAAGGGGCTGGTTCAGGCGTAGTGCCTTACCTGCCACTGAACGAATTGAATAAAAGGGCTACACAATGAAGAAGAGTCTTTTCGGAGGCGCAGGCCTTGTCATCATAGGTGTGCTGGTTCTGCTGGCCTATGGTAGTTTCTTCATTGTCAACGTTACGCAGCAAGCGCTGGTGTTGCGCTTTGGTGAGCCGGTAAATGTAATCACCTCACCTGGCCTAAGCTTCAAACTGCCGTTGATCGACAATGTGGTTTACATCGACAAACGTATCCTCAGTCTCTCTGCGCCCGCGCAGGAGATTATCGCTTCGGATCAGAAGCGTATCGTTGTTGATGCTTTTGCCCGTTACAAAATTGTTGATCCATTGCGCTTCTTTCAGGCAGCTGGCTCTGAAGCGAATGCCAATCAGCGGCTTGAAACGGTTTTGAACTCCGCAACACGACGGGTTCTTGGTGAGGCATCATTTGAAGAGTTGGTTCGGGATGACCGCCAAACCCTGATGACAGGCATCACAGCATCATTGAACCGCGAAGCCAGTGACTTTGGCGTACAGGTTGTTGACGTTCGTATCCGCCGGGCAGACTTGCCGGAAGCCAACAGTCAGGCAGTTTATCAGCGGATGCAGACAGAACGTGAGCGTGAAGCGACAGACATTCGTGCGCGTGGTGAAGAAGCCGGACGACGCATTCGTTCAAGAGCCGACCGTGATGGCATCGTGATCCGTGCTGAAGCTGAACGTGACAGCCAACGTGTCCGTGGTGAAGGCGATGCGAAGCGAAATGAGATTTTTGCCAACGCCTTTGGCCGGGATCCGGAGTTCTTCTCCTTCTATCGTTCCATGCAGGCCTATGAACGTGGTTTGGATAGTGAGAGCACTCAGCTTGTCATTTCTCCAAACAGCGAATTCTTCCAGTTCTTCGCTTCTCCTGGCGATGCGGCAGCGCCAAGCGCGTTCCGTGAAGTTCCAGGAGCAGAAACAGAAGCTGTTGATGATGAAGCTGCTGCACCCTCTGATGATGCGGCTCCTGCCGAACCGGCAACCACAAATTGACGGCATCTGAATGAACGATCTACTTACCGCCCTCGGTCTCGTGCTTGTGATCGAGGGCGTTTTGTATGCACTAGCCCCTGGCGCTATGAAACGCGCCATACAGCAAATGTTGCCCATTCCTGAAAACAGGTTGCGAACGGGTGGACTGATCGCTATGGGCCTCGGCTTTGTGATTGTCTGGCTGCTGCGGCATTAGGGTCTGGCCCCCGGTATCATTGACCCCGGCAAATTTTATGAACGAAGTTTAATTCGCAAAACCGGTTAGGGGCTTGCATTCCCCGCGCCTTTTGCCAATTCTCAGGTCACAATTTTAACTTCAGCAGAAAAAGAGACGATTCATGTTCCATGAAGCGGCTATTCAGACCATCAAGCGCAGCTTTGTTGCCACGAGCCTGATTGTAACCATGACATTTGCCGGCGGCTTCTCGGCCCATGCAGATGGCCCGGATTCGGTTGCAGATCTGGCAGAGAAGCTTTTGCCCGCAGTGGTCAATATTTCAACGTCGCAACGTGTGCAGGCCACAGACCAGCGCCGCGTGCCTGTACCAAGAGCCCCCGAAGGCTCACCGTTTCAGGAGTTTTTTGACGAGTTTTTTGGTGAAAGAGATGGCGGCGAAGACGGTGAAGAATCACCGCAGCCACGTGGCCCAAGAGGACGTCAGGTCCAGTCTCTTGGTTCAGGATTTGTGGTTGATCCTTCCGGTATCATCATTACCAACAATCATGTGATTGAAGGTGCAGATGAAATTATCGCCAACTTCTCTGATGGATCGGCATTGACTGCAACATTGATTGGCACGGACCCGAAAACCGACGTAGCCGTTTTGAAAGTTGAGCCGGAAGAGCCTCTGATTGCCGTTGATTTTGGTGATTCAAAATCAATGCGCGTTGGCGATTGGGTCATGGCGATCGGAAACCCGTTTGGTTTGGGTGGTACTGTCACAGTGGGTATCATTTCCGCCCAGAACCGCGACATTAACTCCGGGCCATATGACAGCTTTATCCAGACGGATGCAGCCATCAACAGGGGCAATTCCGGTGGCCCGCTGTTTAATGCAGATGGCGCAGTGATTGGTATCAATACAGCAATCATTTCACCAACTGGCGGCTCCATCGGCATCGGATTTGCGGTCCCCTCGAATCTGGCCCGCAGTGTTGTCGATCAATTGCAGGAATTTGGTGAGACGCGGCGCGGCTGGCTGGGTGTGCGCATTCAACAGGTTACAGATGACATCGCCGAGAGCCTGGATATGGAAGAAGCAACCGGCGCGCTTGTTGCAGGCGTAACCGCAGACGGACCTGCCGAAAAATCCGGTGTCCAGCCGGGTGATGTCATTTTGACCTTCGATGGCAAGGAAGTGCTCAGCATGCGCGAATTGCCCCGCATCGTGGCCGATACAGCCGTTGGCAAAGCGGTTTCAGTGACCGTGCTTCGTGATGGCGAAGAAGTCGAAATTGCGGTCACGCTTGGACGATTGGAAGAAGGCGAGAAGCTGATCGCGGCTCAAGCTGATGCCGACGAGAATGAGGCGTCAAAACCAGTTGAAGTTCTGGGCATGATGCTTGGCGAGATCGATGATGAGTCTCGCGCCAAATTCGAACTTGCTGATGATGCAGAAGGTGTTCTGATTGTCGATGTTGTCGAAAACTCGAATGCGGCAGAAAAGCAGGTTCGTGCTGGTGATGTCATTCAAGAAGTCTCTCAGCAGAAGGTCAGCTCTGTTGATGATGTGGTAAAGCGTATCGCAGAACTGCAGGAAGAAGGCGGCCGCCGATCAGCTCTGCTGTTGCTGGTGAACAAGGAAAACGAACTGCGCTTTGTTGCTGTTCGGCTTGAAGAAAATGAAGCCGAGTAAGGGCCAGCCGTTTTTCACGATCTGATTCAAAAGACCGCGATTTCCTGTTGAAATTGCGGTCTTTTTTTATCCCGCTTCTGTGACCCATTCGTCCCGTGCATACCCCTGAAGATACAGCAGCGCAGACAAATCATTATGCTCGATGCGCACATCTGCCTCAGCCGCGACAGCAGGCTTTGCGTGGATTGCAACCCCAAGACCCGCAAGACGGATCATGCCGAGGTCATTGGCGCCGTCGCCAACGGCAATCGCCTGTTGCGGTGTGGTGCCAAGGCGCGCAGTGATTTGCTCGAGCGCTTCAATTTTTGCCTGTCGTCCCAAAATAGGTTCCTGAACCGTGCCGGTCAGCAAACCATCTTTGGCATTCAGAGTATTGGCACGGTTCTCATCAAAACCGATGCGGCTGGCAATCCGTCTGGTGAACGCTGTAAAGCCCCCGGATACAAGCGCGGTATAAGCACCATGCTGTTTCATAGTAGCCACCAGCACATTGCCTCCCGGCGTCAGCGTGATGCGGTTCTGGATGACTTCATCGACAACCGATTCCGGCAGACCTTTGAGCAAAGCAACGCGTTCTCGCAATGCCGGTTCAAATTCGATCTCGCCACGCATGGCAGCTGCAGTTATGGCGGACACCTTTTCTTTCAGGCCCACTTCGGCTGCCAGTTCATCAATACACTCCTGACCAATCATTGTGCTGTCCATGTCTGCGATCAGCAGTTTACGGCGGCGCGCATCTGATGGTTGCAAGGCGTAATCGACTGCCTGCCCCTTAAGACGGGCCTCGGCAGCCGCAAACTCACTTTCAGCTACTGGCAGATCAACAGCCTGACCGGGATGTAGCCAGACCGGTTCCTGCGTGCTAGCCAGTTCTTGCCTGATTGTTGTCACAAAGCCGGGAAAATCCACAAAGTCGGGGGCGGCAATCAACGTCAGAACAAATGGCATGGAAACTCCGGGGCTTTAAAGAATTCAAGGTTGGACAAGGTGACAAAACGCGCGGTGTTGATAGCCGGACCAACGGCCAGCGGCAAGTCCGGCTTTGCCATGGAGCTGGCAAAGCAGTTTGACGGTGTGATTGTCAATGCAGATTCCATGCAGGTCTATGATGGGCTGCGGATTTTAACTGCACGCCCTTCCCTGGAAGATGAGCAGGCCCTGCCCCACCGGCTTTATGGTCATGTTGCTTCGGACACACGCTATTCGGTCGGCGGCTGGCTGCGGGATATATCACCCACACTGCAGGACATTTGGAGCCAAAACCAATTGCCAATTCTGGTTGGTGGCACTGGGCTCTATTTCAAGGCTCTGACAGAAGGTATTGCAGAAACACCTCACATTTCTGAGTCGGAACACGCAGCATTTGTGGCGGATCATGCAAATATCAACATTCAGGATTTGCAGGACCGCCTTGCCCGGCTTGATCCAGTGTCAGCCAACAAGATCGAGCGCAATGACCGACAGCGAACCCTGCGTGCGCTGATGGTGCTGGAGCAGACTGGACAGAGCCTGTCGGACTGGCAACGCAGTGCTGCGCAGCAGGCACTCCTGCCATTGGAACAGACAGTTCACCGGGTTCTCATGCCCGCAGACCGCGCCTGGCTTTATGCGCGGATCGAAAAGCGGTTTTTGGCCATGCTGGATGAAGGCGGGGAAGCCGAGGCGTTGACCCTGTTGCAGAAGAATCTGGCAGGCGGTTTGCCAGTTATGAATGCCATCAGCCTGCCGCACTATGCGGCCCATATGAAAGATCCTGAGACAATTGACCGCGCTGAAGTGGTTGAAAAATCGGTGCGTGATACAAGGCGTTACGCCAAACGGCAAATGACGTGGTTTCGCAACCAGATGAAAGACTGGCCCCGGCTTGACCCGATGGATTGGGTTAACGACGCTGATAAGATGCTGAAAGATTTGCAGCAAATCGCGCAAGAATTGGAAAAACAGGCTTGACCGCATTTCGCGTCGCATCTAACTTGCCCACACTTGAAACGGAGCATTTGATGTTGAAGTCTGTAATTCTTGTGGTGATGAGGCGCGTTGCCGGGGCGATTTGATAATCGCACCGAATGGTAACGCGCAGCTAAGGTCCCGAACGGGGCCTTTTTTGTTGCCCGATCAAAATACAGACATCGCATGAATTGGTTTTCGGCGCACAGATATACGGGAGTAGAGCATCGTGACGCGCAATATGGACGGCAAAGAAATGACCGGAGCGGAAATGGTCATTCAGGCCCTGAAAGATCAGGGTGTTACAGATTTGTTTGGGTATCCGGGCGGCGCTGTGCTGCCAATTTATGACGAACTTCACCAACAAAGTGATGTGCGCCATTACCTCGTACGCCATGAACAGGGTGCAGGACATGCAGCAGAAGGCTATGCGCGCTCAACCGGCAAGCCAGGTGTAGTTCTGGTGACGTCCGGCCCAGGCGCCACAAATATGGTGACCGCCCTCACCGATGCGCTGATGGATTCCATTCCGCTTGTCTGCATTACCGGCCAGGTCCCAACGCACCTCATCGGCAATGATGCCTTTCAGGAATGCGACACTGTGGGCATTACCCGCCCTGCCACCAAACATAATTGGTTGGTACGCGACGTAAATGACCTGTCGCGCATTCTGCATGAAGCCTTTTATGTTGCCACAACCGGACGTCCCGGACCGGTTGTTGTTGATGTTCCAAAGGATGTGCAGTTTGCGACCGGCATCTATACCGGTCCCAAAAATGTTGCACATAAGACGTATCATCCGCAGGTCAAAGGCGAGTTGAGCGAGATCAGCCGCGCCGTTGATATGATGATGAATGCCAAACAGCCGGTGCTGTATACCGGTGGTGGTGTCATCAATTCCGGCCCGGAAGCAACGCATTTGCTGCGCGAACTGGTTGCCCTGACAGACTTTCCCATCACCTCGACATTGATGGGCCTTGGGGCCTATCCGGCATCCGGCGATAATTGGCTGGGCATGCTGGGCATGCACGGAACCTATGAAGCCAACATGGTCATGCATGATTGTGATGTAATGGTTTGTGTTGGCGCCAGGTTTGATGACCGCATCACCGGCAGGCTGGATGCCTTTGCACCCAATGCAAAGAAGATCCATATTGATATTGATCCCTCTTCCATCAACAAGAATGTGCGCGTTGATGTGCCGATTGTTGGCGATATCGCTCATGTTCTGGAAGATATGATCCGGTTGGTACGCGGCAGCAGCCGTCAACCTGACAAAGCCGCAATGAAAACGTGGTGGAAACAGATTGACCATTGGCGTGACCGCAACTCGCTGGCTTACGCGCCCAATAATGATGTCATCATGCCGCAATACGCCATTCAGCGCATTTATGAGCTGACCAAACATCTGGACAGCTATATTTCCACTGAAGTGGGCCAGCATCAGATGTGGGCAGCCCAGTATTATGGCTTTGAAGAACCGAACCACTGGTTGACTTCCGGTGGGCTGGGCACGATGGGTTATGGATTGCCTGCCACGATTGGCGCCCAGGTGGCGCATCCAGACAGTCTGTGTCTGTGTGTGGCCGGTGACGCCTCTGTGCAGATGAACATTCAGGAGATGTCAACTGCGGTTCAGCATGAATTGCCGATCAAGGTTTTCATCCTGAACAACCAGTATATGGGCATGGTACGACAGTGGCAGCAATTGCTCCATGGGAATCGTCTGTCGAACAGCTACACGGAAGCCATGCCAGATTTTGTCAAACTGGCTGAAGCTTACGGCGCCGTTGGCATGCGAGTCGAAAAACCAGCTGAGCTGGATGATGCGATCAAGGAAATGATTGCAGTAAAGCGGCCGGTTATCTTTGATTGCCGTGTTGCCAATCTGGCAAACTGCCTGCCGATGATTCCATCGGGCAAGGCACATAATGAAATGCTCCTACCAGATGAAGCCAGCGATGAAGCCATGGGCTCTGCAATTGATGAAGAAGGCAAAGCGCTGGTGTAATCCAGCGCTTTTGCATCTTCTGAAAGAGATGAATTGAGACACTTATGAGCGATACAAATCTTAAAGACCAACCGGGATCGGCCTATTTCATTCCCGAATTTCTCGACACGCTCGAGACACACACACTGTCAGTTCTGGTGGACAATGAGCCTGGAGTTCTGGCGCGGGTCATCGGCCTGTTTTCCGGACGTGGCTATAATATTGACAGTCTGACGGTCTCTGAGACCGAGCATGAAAAACATCTGTCGCGCATCACCATCGTGACAACCAGCACACCGCAGGTTCTGCGCCAGATTCGCTCACAGTTGGAAAGGCTTGTGCCGGTCCATCGTGTGGTTGACCTGACCCGGCTGGCGGATGAACGCGGCTATGACAAACCGCTGGAGCGCGAACTGGCTCTGGTCAAAGTGGCCGGGAAAGGTGACCAGCGTGTTGAAGCACTGCGTCTTGCCGACGCTTTTCGTGCACAGGTCATCGATGCCAACATCAACCATTTCGTGTTTGAGATTACCGGACGCAGTTCAAAGATTGAACAGTTCATCCAGATCATGAGTCCCCTGGGACTGGTGGAGGTATCACGAACTGGCGTTGCGGCGCTCAGCCGTGGTCCGGAAGCGATGTAGGTCAAAGAGGCCGCAGCCCTTTTTCATGGGTGTGGCCTCAACACCGTTTCAAATTGTCCGGTAGCATATCCTCAGTGGGCTGGGCCAAATCGCAGGTCCAGACCTGCCAACTATTCAGTTCCAGCGTTACGCCTCATCGTTTCTCATTGCCGCCAATTTGCTTTTGAATGACCGGCTCACCGGCACATTATCACCTGTGCTCAGAAGCAGCGTCAGACTTTGTCCATTCTTCTGTTCTTTGACAATGGCTGAATTTGCCACCCAGTGGGATCGATGAACCTGCAATCCATCCGTCTGTGACAGCTCCCGGACGATGTCCGAAAACCGCGCCAGCACCATGCGGTTCTCGTGTTGTGTTGTGATGCGCACATAATGCTCCTGCGCCTCCACCCACAAAATATCCCCGTTCAGCGCCGGATCGATTGCTGACAAGAGTGTGCCTTTGGTGCCGCCCTCCTGAGGCAATGGCTGCGTGGACAAAGAGCGCTGAACAAGCCGAGGAACGGTCAGGAGCAAACAAAGGGCAACATGATTGTCAAACAGATAGATCATCTCCAACGCAAGCTCAGTCATCCGGGATCGTTCACCCGATTTTGAACCGGTGATGCCCAATTCAGGAAACCCCAGAACAATGTCCATGGCCGTGACAGATAGAACAAAGGGCAGATGACTCACAAGGATTGCAAGTATGGTAACCGTTGTCTGCGACAGGGATTTTGGCGCGTAACTCTCGATGTTGGACCGGACCCCGAAGAACAGCAGGCTCTCCGCTCCAATGCGAACAAGCCAGTAGAAATAGGTGCCAAGAAAGGCTGCCGGACTCCCGCCGGCACTGTGAGCTGCAATGAGGCAAGCGGCAAACAAGGCAATAAGGGCCATATAACGCTCTTCGATGTGCTTCATTCGTGCAATCCATTCATGCTTCTTGAATGTACTATGGCCTTCAAAACCCTTAAATCAAAGGATTTATCTGGAACCATCCCCACACGCGTCGATGCCATTGACGAAATGACAGGCGCAGAGACTTGAGGCGGCGGAAAATCCGGCTAGTTACGGTCACGTCGCGCTCGATGCGCATGACGGCCCAACCAATGTGGAGAATTTCCTATGAAACTTGCAAGACTTGCACTCGCTGCCCTGCCTCTGATCGCGTTTAGCGCTCCGGCGGCATTGGCGCAGGATACCTCAATGAGCTTTTTTGTGACCAGTGTCGGTTCCGGTAATGGTGGTGACCTCGGCGGCCTTGACGGTGCGGATGCGCACTGCACCAAACTTGCGGAAGCCGCCGGCGTGACCGGAAAGACATGGAAGGCTTATCTCAGCACTCAGGAAGATGGAAAGCGCGGCGTTTCCGCGCGTGATCGCATCGGTAGTGGCCCCTGGCATAACGCAAAGGGCGTTTTGATTGCAGATGATCTGGATGTGCTGCATCTGAACCCGAATATCATCAAGACCACAGCGCTTGATGAAGCTGGTAACCTTGTCAATGGCAGAGGCGACAGCCCGAACGAGCATGATCTGTTGACCGGTACAATGATGGATGGAACCGCATACTTCCCAAGCGTCACAGAAGACCGGACCTGCGGAAACTGGACAAGCTCTGGCGAAGGCAGTGCGACTGTAGGACATCACGATCGCCACGGTGGCGGCAACATATCATGGAACTCCGCGCATAATTCCAGAGGCTGTTCTCCAGAAGCACTGGCCTCAACCGGCGGTGCGGGCCTCTTCATGTGCTTTGCCACAAACTGATTTGATCCTGCCGCTGATCCTCACAATATTGGGTCAGCGGCATTTCTTTAGACGTAACAACCGGATACCAGATAATGAATTCCCTGATAAAAACTCTGACAATTGCGGCCGGTGTATGCGCTTGCGCAACATCGCTAGCTGTCGCTGATATGGCCGTAAAATTTGGTGAGGGCGCCCCGAAAGATCGTTTCACTTTCGAAAATAATGGCGCCTGCACAATCGCAAATGCAAAAGTGACCCTGGATCTGTCGGGTTCAAAGTCAGGCCTGATATTTGATGTGACCAGCAAGGGTGCGGGTGTTGAGGTCTTTCAACCTTTGGAAATTGTATCCGGCGGAAATGCTTTGCGCGGAGTTCCAACCGTCAAGGATGGCGACAATCAGATTACTCTGGACATAAGCCAGCTTGATGCTGGCAAAAGCGTATCATTCACGATTGATGTGGACGACACGATGGGTGGCCGGGAGATTACCGTGTCCGGCTCTGAAATTTCGGGCGCTCGAGTGGTTTTTTCGCAGGACAGCAAGTCCGCCTCTGGAACCTTCGGTTCAAATGCGCGCACCAACATTCAACTGAACGCCTGTCGCTTGTAGCAAAGTCAAAGACAACGGGCCAGTTTCACAAGATACTGGCTTAATCTGATGGAAGGTCTGAGACGAATTCTCGGATCAGGCCTTCCACTTCTTCCCTCCGGCTATGATGCAGAGCATGGCCCGCACCGGGAAGCGATATCTGCACAGATTGCGGTACTTGCTTTTCCACCCTGTCGGCATGGTTCCACGCGGGCACTATCGTGTCTTTTTCAGCCGTGATCATGAGGAGTGGTTTTTTGATTTCACCATATCGTTTTGCCTGCTGTTCCAGAAAGTCGCTCAGATTGCGCACATCTTCGGCACTGGATTGGAATGCACCGGGCCGCAAGGCCAGTATAGCACCTGTGCGTTCGCGATAATCTTGCGTCAGCTGCTCCGGTTCAAAGACATTTTTGACAGCCCCATCAAACAGCAATTGACCAATTGGCATCACCAGTGTGGATGAGAACAGTTTGCCCAGAAGGGGAATTCCCGCCAATTGTACATTGGCACTGACGCCATCGGTCCAGGAATGTGTTGCACCAGCCAACAGAACAGCGCCAGACACGTCGTCGGGGTATTTCAGGAGATAGGCCATCACCACAGAGCCAGCCAATGAGTGGCCAATGATGACCGGGTTTTCAACATTCAGTTTTTCAAGCGCCTGATGGATCAGGTCCGCCTGAATTTCCGGATTGAGCCATGTCTCAGATGTCCGGGTGCTGTATCCGTAACCCGGCCGGTCGAATGCAATGACCTGATGGTCTCGTTCCAGGCCGTCAAACAGACTGGCTTCAAAATCCCGTAAGGAAGCACTGGCGCCGTGCAGCAGCACGATGCTCTGCCCCTCGCCCTTTGCCAGATAGTGCAGTTGCTGGTCCCCCACCTCAATGAATGCGCCAGATGGAGGGTATTCATGCTCCAGCCACCGGGCTGCGGCGTAGGTGTAAGCTGCCAGAAGCAGGATAATGGCTGCGAGAGCCAAAAGTAGGATTTTGAGAACGGTCATAACGAGGATCATCAACTGAACTAGAATGTTGCACTGTTTCAGATACGTTAAATAAGCCCAAATAGTTGCATCCCATGTCTGCTGATGTGGGCTTTAACTGTAAATTCGTTGTTTTATCCCGGGAAAACCAGCGCATTGTATCTCAGCAATGCGCGGGCTAGCCGTGAAAGATCAGTGCGACAATAAGCAGAAGCGTGCCCCAGAAAAGACCGTTTACAAGGGATCTGACCTGACCGCCATCCTCAGATATGTTGATTGAAAGTGCCCGACTGATGGCGTTTCCGGGCCATAAAAACAGGGACAGCGCCATTTTGAGAATAATCATTTCAAATTGCCTTTTCCGGCCCTTGGCCAAATTGGTGGTTTAGAGAACGGATCGGCTTTCATGGCCAGCCACAGACTTGTGGCAATCCTTTCTGCCGCTTCAATGACGATGGGTTGTGCAGCGGGAGCAAATACCTCCCTCACCGTCAGTCCAAACAGATCCAGCCAATGCGCAAAATCCTCGGTCTCGACATTCTGCATCTTTGTGTGTGCGGGTACCGGCTTTCCTTTGTATTCTCCTGTTTTCAGAAGAACCGAACGCCAGAATGATTTCATTCGACCCAAATGCTCCGGCCAGTCGAGGCTCATATGCGTCAGGAACAACGGCGCCAACTGTTCATCAGACCGCACGCGTTCATAGAAGCTGTCTACCAAATGCGACACCTGTTCAGGTGTGATGGTGTCATGTGCCGGCATACGCGCTGGCGGTGCGGGAATAATTCGAATGCTGGTTTGATTGGATGTCATAATAATACATTCATTTAATATGTATCTATATTTTTAACAGACCATGCGATAAAAGCAACATATTAAATGCATCAATTGGAAATCAGACCATGCGTCTCAATCAGGCAAGCGATTTCGCTCTACGCACTCTCATGCTTCTGGCATCGGAAGATGATCCCATGACAATTGATGAAGTCGCGACACGGCTGAGCCTGGTGAAGTCTCATATCATGAAGATTACCGCCAAACTGGCCCAGGCAGGCTTTGTAGAAACGCAGCGCGGCAGGAACGGCGGTATTTTGCTGGGGCGGACCCCAGATCAAATTTCAGTTGGAGACGTGGTCCGGTTGATCGAAGCCGACTTTGCCATTGTCGAATGTATGAAAGCAGAGGCATCGACCTGCACCTTCATGCCCCAATGTCTGTTGCGGGGCGTCGTGCACAATGCCACCAGCGCATTTCTTGCGGTGCTGGATGCTTGCACCCTTGATCAATTGATCGTTCCAAAAATCGACGCCTGATACAGACAGGCCTCCGGCAAAG
Organism: Alphaproteobacteria bacterium; assembly: GCA_024743215.1. GTDB lineage: Bacteria > Pseudomonadota > Alphaproteobacteria > Rhizobiales. Next base: position 114,706 of record JANSWZ010000004.1, on the reverse strand, counting down.
AGCGCCCTGCTTAGCCTTGTCTGCCGCAGAGTCCACAAAGCCTGCAAGACCAAGCCTTGTGGACAGTCATTTGTAAAATGTGTGGTGAAAGAGCTCTCTTAGAATTCGACCAACGCCTGAGCATTGGTGTGCAAATGCTCAACCAGGCGCGGGTCAAGCTTGAGACGAGCAGCGAGCATGGCAAGGTAGCCGCGTTCTGCCGGGGCTTCATGGTCGACTACCAGAAGCGAGGCTGCGTAGATCTCGGCTGCTTCCTCAGGACCATTGGCCATTTCAGCCACACGGCCCACATCCAAGGGGCCATCAAGTTCTTCCGCGATCAGCGCTTCGGCCTCAGGGCCAAGACCAAGCTGCGGCAGTTGCGACAGGATGCGGCGGCGTTCAGCGCTGGTCACATGGCCGTCAGCCTTGGCGGCAGCAACCATGGCGCGTACGAGGCGAAGCGATAAATCCTCGGCCGCTGCAGCATCCGCCGGCATAAAGGCTGTGCCTTCAGGCGTCGGGAGCTGTGGCACTGTATTCGGCGCGGCACTGGCCTGTGGGGCCTTACCATCTTGCCAGTCGGAATAGGCCTTGTAAGCAAGACCGCCAATTGCCGCAGCGCCGCCGACCTTGACCGCACGTTTCAACATCTTCTTAGGAGAGCCACCGCTCATTAAAAGTCCCAACAGACCGCCAGCCACAGCCCCTTTCGCGAGCGCTCCCTTATTGGAGACACCTCCTTGCGCATTCTCATCACCATTGGAGCCAAGGAACTGGTCGAGAAGGGACTTCATCTGCATTTAGGCACTCTCCTGTTGGGTTTCTCCGCTAGATATGGCGATGATATGCGCTGTTTCAAGCAATGGAATGCGATATTGGGCGGGCATTTTCCTTGCGATTTCCGTGGCCCATATCAGCTTCAGGATATTTTGAAATTTGACGGTCAAGATTCACGCATCAAAGTCGGTGCGAGGCATTGTGCATAGTATCTTCAACGGGTTTCTCGTCCTGTTGGAGAAACGAGATATTGATCGATGCATGGGTTCCGACGCCGGACACAAAAACGGCCCCAAACGGGGCCGTTATTACATTTTTGACGACGATGGTGTCTAAGCCGCTGCTGTCACCAGATTACGCAGAACGTAATGCAGAATCCCGCCATTGCGGTAGTATTCCAACTCGTCTTCCGTATCGATCCGCACCAGCAATTCCACAGTCTTTTCTGTGCCGTCGGAGAAGGTGATCTCGGCGCTGAGGTTCTGGCGTGGCTTCAGATCGTCAAGGCCTTTGATGGTGACCTGCTCGGAGCCCGTAATGCCCAGAGACTGCCAGCTGTCGCCGCCCGTAAAGACCAGTGGCAGAACGCCCATGCCAACAAGGTTTGAGCGGTGAATACGCTCAAAGCTTTCAGCAATCACGGCCCGCACACCCAAAAGGCGGGTGCCCTTGGCTGCCCAGTCACGTGATGAGCCTGTGCCGTATTCCTTGCCTGCGAAGACAACCAGCGGCGTGCCAGCTTCCTTGTAAGCCATGGCCGCATCATAGATGGGCAATGCTTCGCCAGCGGGCTCCATGCGGGTCATGCCGCCTTCAATACCATCCAGCATCTGGTTCTTGATGCGGATATTGGCGAAGGTGCCGCGCATCATGATCTGATGGTTGCCGCGGCGTGCGCCATAAGAGTTGAAGTCTATTGGGCGCACCTGATGCTCGATCAGATAATCGCCAGCGGGGCCATCGCGTTTGATGGAACCAGCCGGTGAAATGTGATCGGTTGTGATGCTGTCAAGGAAAAGGCCCAGCACTTGAGCATTTTCGATGTCAGACACATCAGCAGGTTCCATCTCCATGCCATCAAAGTAAGGCGGGTTCTGCACATAGGTCGAGCCGTCAGACCAGCCATAGGTCATGCCGCCAGAGATCTTGATGCCCTGCCACTGTTCATCGCCCTTGAATACGTCACCATAACGTTCGCGGAACATGGCACGCGTGATTGAGGTGCGGACCAGATCTGCGATTTCTTGGGAAGATGGCCAGATATCTTTCAGATAAACAGGGATTCCGTCCTGATCGTCGCCAAGTGATGCGGTGGTGATGTCGACATTCATCGACCCGGCAATGGCATAGGCCACAACCAAAGGCGGTGAAGCCAGATAGTTGGCACGGACATCCGGGTTCACGCGACCTTCAAAGTTGCGGTTACCAGACAAAACGGATGTTGCCACCAGATTGTTTTCGTTGATCGCCTCGGAAATTTCTTCCGGCAGCGGACCGGAGTTACCAATGCAAGTTGTGCAGCCATATCCAACCAGATTGAAGCCCATTGCATCCAGATCATCTTGCAGATCGGCGGCTTTTAGATATTCCGTCACGACCTGCGAGCCAGGTGCCAGAGACGTCTTGACCCATGGTTTGACTGTCAGACCCTTGGCGCGTGCGTTGCGTGCCAACAGGCCAGCACCAATCATAACACTTGGATTGGAGGTATTGGTGCAGGATGTAATGGCCGCAATAACCACGTCACCATTGCCAAGATCATGTTCACGGCCTTCGACAGCAACACGATCAGTGCGGGCGAATTTCTTGAACTCGCCCTGCATGGCGTCGGCGAAAGCAGGCGCTGCATTGGACAATTCAACACGATCCTGAGGCCGTTTTGGTCCGGCGATCGCAGGAACAACATCATCCATGTTCAGTTCAAGTGAACTGGTGAATTCCGGATCCGGTGTATCATCACTGCGGAACATGCCCTGGTCTTTGGAATAGGCTTCCACAAGTGCAATACGGTCTTCTTCACGGCCGGAGATTTCCAGATAGCGCAGAGTATCGTCGTCAACCGGGAAAAAGCCACAGGTGGCACCATATTCAGGCGCCATGTTTGCGATGGTGGACGCATCTTCCAGCGAGATGTTGGAAAGACCCGAACCATAGAATTCAACAAATTTGCCGACAACGCCTTTGGCGCGCAGCATTTCCACCACACGCAGCACCAAATCAGTTGCGGTGACACCGTCACGCAGCTTACCGGTCAGCTTAAAGCCGATCACTTCAGGGATCAGCATGGAAACCGGCTGACCCAACATGGCAGCTTCGGCTTCGATGCCACCAACACCCCAGCCAAGAACGGCCATGCCGTTGACCATGGTCGTGTGACTGTCAGTGCCGACCAGTGTGTCTGGATAGGCGATGGTTTCACCGCCTTCTTGCTTGGTCCAGACGGTCTGTGCCAGATACTCCAGATTGACCTGATGGCAAATGCCCGTCCCTGGTGGTACAACGCGGAAGTTTTCAAACGCTTCCTGTCCCCATTTCAGGAAAGTGTAACGTTCGCCATTACGCTCATATTCGCGATCCACATTTTGCTGGAACGCTTTTACATTGCCGAAATTATCAACCATCACGGAGTGATCGATAACCAGATCAACCGGAACCTGCGGGTTGATTTTGGCAGGGTCGCCGCCGAGCATCGCAGTCGCATCGCGCATGGCGGCCAGATCGACAACGGCGGGAACGCCGGTGAAATCCTGCATCAGCACACGGGCCGGGCGATAGGCAATTTCGCGCTTGGATTTGTGATTGACCAGCCATTCAGCCATGGCTTTGATGTCATCTGCGGTGACTGTGCGCCCGTCTTCAAAGCGCAGTAGGTTTTCCAGCAGAACTTTCAATGAAATCGGCAGGCGAGAAATTCCGTTCAAACCGTTTTTCTCGGCTTCCGTCAGGCTGAAATAGGTGTAAGTCTTGCCTTTGACGGTCAGCTGTTTTCGCGATTTGAAGCTGTCTAGAGATTTGGCCATGGGCGGCTCCTTTAAATTGGTTCCAACCAGCCCTGTCCGCTGGCGGAAAATCAATGGTGTTCACTGCGTGACCCGGATAGTGGGACATGCTGCTGCGCCATTTCTATAACGAGAGTCGATTGGCTTATAATCGATATATTGCGCTGTGACCAGAGACCCGGCTATCACCTTTGGTATGGCGCTTGTGCCGGGAAAACTGTCAGGGCGAGTTAAACAGTGAGCGTGTTCAGAATGACGAGATGCGATGGATGCCGGAACCGGAACTTTATTGGACCTTTGCAATGCATTTGAGCGTCACAGATGTAGTTCTTGCACGTGGAGAACGCCGCATTGTCGGGCCTGTCAGTTTTGACCTGAGCGAAGGTCAGTCCCTTGCGGTTCGCGGACCCAATGGCGCCGGGAAATCCACCCTTTTGCGCGCTCTGGCCGGGCTGCTGCCCGTTGAAAGCGGAACGATTGAACTGGCGGGACCGGACATAGATGAGGACGCCCCTCGCGGCGAATACTGCCACTATTTCGGACATCTTGATGGTTTGAAGAGTGCGTTGAGTGTGGAAGAGAATTTGCGTTTCTTCAAACAGCTCTATGGCACTGGCTCATCTCTGCTTTCCATAGAGGAAGCTTTGCACAAAGTCGCGCTGGCGCATACAAGTTCCCTGCCCGTTGCCTATCTGTCTGCAGGCATGCGCAAGCGTGTGGCTTTGGCTCGGTTGCTTTTGAACAAGCGGCCATTATGGCTTCTGGACGAGCCGACTTCGGCACTGGACACCGCCTCTCAGGAGCGCCTGGGCGCCATGATGCAGGCGCACCTTGACAGCGGCGGGATGATTATCGCGGCCACCCATCTGCCGCTGCCCGGCCGCATGGAGACTGTTCTGAATCTGGAGCCGGCAATGGCGGATAGCCGTTTGGCGGAAGAGGTCTGGCTGTGAGCGGTTTCAATGCAATCCTGAGTCAATCCCTGAAACTGGCCTGGCGCGTTGGCGGCGGTGCACTGCTTGGACTGCTGTTCTTTCTGGCGGTTGTCATCATCATGCCATTTGCGGTTGGGCCCGATTTGAAACTGCTGGCGCGTATCGGACCCGCAATCCTGTGGATCGGCGCGTTACTGGCAACGCTGCTCGGTCTCGATAGACTGTTTCAGGCTGACCTTGAAGATGGCACGCTGGACATTCTCTACCTCAGCCCCCTGCCTCTGGAGTTAGCTGTTTTGGCCAAAGGCCTTGGCCACTGGATTGCAACCGGTGTGCCCTTGATCATAGGGGCGCCGGTCTTTTCTCTTTTCCTCAATCTGGATGGGACAGCAATTGCAGGCGTCACACTGACCCTGCTTGTGGGAACCCCGGCGCTGGTGTTTATCGGCATCGTCGGGTCAACGCTGATGGTCGCCCTGCAGCGTGGCGGCATGTTGCTGTCCATCCTGGTCCTGCCACTGACCATCCCGGTGCTGATTTTTGGCGTCTCGGCCGCAAATGCGCTGAACAGTGCAAGCGCAACCATCTCCACTCCCTTTTCTACGCCTTTTCTGGTTCTTTGCGCGCTATCGCTGATCAGTCTGGTTGTCGGGCCGGTTGCTGGCGCTGCAGCTCTCAGGCTTGCACGGGACTAGGACGGGCGCGAGGTCAGGACCTTCCCCTTGTAGTTGCCTTCAACTTGCATAGCGACGTTTACGTAAACCTAATGGTTTTGCGGCATAAGAGTTTAGATTAAGATTCCGGTTTCTTGGCTATATGTATGGTGCGCATGGCCTTTTTACGATTCTGAAATCTGAACGCTTAAGGTCCAAGGCAATATGTTGAACCGTCTGCTCAGCCAAATATTGCTCACAGTCGCAGTGTCTGTGCTTGTGGTCATGTCTGCTCATTTCATACTTGGAAATGTCATGAGCAGTTGGAACAAGGCTCAATTGCGCGACCTGACAGAGCGCAGCATTCTACGGATGGAATTGGCCGCCGACCGAGCGGTTACAACCATTGCTGAAATTCACATCGATGGATTGACACAATGTTCTCCAAACACAATCGAAGAATATCGAAAGCTGATTTTTTCGGTCGCGAGCATTAAAGATATCAGGCTCTTTGACGGGCAACAAACGTGCGCTGGCTTTAACGCCGACACAGTTTCTCAGGACCTTGCGGAAACAGCTGATTGGGAAGCTGCCACCAACGCAACATTGCAATTTGCGGCAACCGGTTCTGCTGAAGATTCCCGTTTCAAAATTCGTTGGGCGGGCGATGAGTTTGATGTCGTTGCTGTTCTGAGCACTGGTGGCCTTCTGGATGATATCATTCCTGCGGCGCTGCGCGAGCAAGTGTCCATGAAAGTCGTGCTCAACAACGGCCGGACAGTTGCAGCTTACCAACAAAATCTCGCCAATCCGGAAACGATCATGGATTGGGAGCCGGATTTTCTGATCGACGCTGAATCGCAGCGTTATCCGATTACGGCCTATACTTCGGTTTCCCCGGGATATCTCTGGGACTGGCGTAATTTCACCTCCCTCGAAGTTGAAATTCTGATTGTTTTATTCAGCCTCCTTATCGGCGTTTTGGTTGGACGCGCTGTTTTTCGGCCAACCGGTGCGGTCGGAGAGATTGACGCTGCACTCAAGAACCGTGAATTCATTCCCCATTATCAGCCGATTGTTGCCCTGAACTCGGGCAAAATAGTCGGGTTTGAAATGCTGGCACGGTGGCAACGGAAATCTGGCGAAATGGTAACGCCGCTTAAATTCATTCCGCTCATTGAAAATCTGAACCGGGTTGATCGGCTGACATTTGCCTTGTTGCAACAGGCTGGTGCGGAAATCGTACCTCTGCTGCATGAAAACCCCGACTTAAAGTTCACTTTCAATGTGACGACAGATCAATTTCTCAGCCCACGCTTCTTCGTTGATTTGCAGGAAGTTCTGATCGTCGGGAACTTCCCGATGAATTGTGTGGTGCTGGAAATCACCGAACGTCAGGAAATGGCCGACCTCGAATTGGCCCGCAAGACTGTCAAACGCTATGCACAAAAGGGAATCCGCATTGCGATTGATGATGCAGGAACCGGCCATAATGGCCTGTCCTCCATTCAAACTCTGGAAGCGGGCATTCTGAAACTCGATAAATTCTTCATTGATGGAATTGTGGAAAACGAAAAATCCCGTCTCATGGTGGAGATGCTTTGCCAGCTGGCCAAAGAATACAATATGAATGTCGTGGCCGAGGGCATTGAAACAGCCGAGCAGGCGGCGGTTACGATGGCCATGGGTATTCATGAAGCTCAGGGCTTCTATTTCTCACGCCCGGTCCCGGCCAAACAGCTATTGAAACAGGTCAACGAACTGGCAATCGTCACACCTGGAAATGATCAAGATAATTTGCCGGCAACGGAAACGCCGCCTTTGCAACTCACGGCCAAAGCCAGCTAAAACGGGTGCGTGACAAGGCTTTCAACCGTTATGTTTCGTCATTTGCGCGCCTGATCGTTTGACCCTATGATTGCCTGACACAAGCGTTGACATACTGGCTGAGGCCCCCTCCTCAAATGAATCCCAAACAAACGTCACGACTGCGCCAGGCTCTGAAAGAGGTCGCTTCTTACATTGCCCCCAATCTGGACGCGCCTCTTTGCCTGAAATTATGGGACGGGTCTTCTTTTCCCCTCGGCAGACAATCGGCAGATGGCTCCACTTCACAACTGGCGCTTGTCATAGCTGATCCAGGTGTGGTTCCTTCGCTGTTGCGGCGTCCCACACTGGATCGGATCATCAGGCTTTATGCCCATGGCAAGATCGATTTTGAGGGCGGTACACTTATCGATATTGGCGAGGTTGTGGGCGGCAAAAGCAGCCGAAAACGCCTGAAGGCCATTTCGAAACGAAAGCTGCTAAAAACCCTGTTGCCATTTATCGGCATGTCAGGCGCAGATGTTTCCGCCTCACGCAGCTTTGAGGGCGATGAGACAGGCAGCAACCGCAAGACACGCAATGAACGCGACAATATCGGCTTTCACTACGATGTCAGCAATGATTTCTATAAGCTCTTTCTGGATGAGGCGATGGTTTATACCTGCGCCTATTTTTCGGACTGGTCGCATGATCTGGAAAAGGCTCAATTCGACAAGCTGGATATGACCTGCCGGAAGCTGCGACTAAAAACCGGGGAAACCATGCTGGATATTGGCTGCGGATGGGGCGCGCTGATCTGCCATGCAGCCAAACATTACGGCGTCCATGCCCATGGCGTGACCTTGTCGCAAGACCAATATGATTATGCGGTTAAACGCATTGCCGAAGAAGGCTTGCAGGACAAGGTTTCGATCGAACTGATCGACTACCGGCATGTCACCGACAAATACGACAAAATTTCTTCTATCGGCATGTATGAACATGTCGGCGTTGCAGCACTGCCGGAGTACATGTCCAAGATACGCTCATTGCTGAAACCTGACGGATTGTTCCTCAATCACGGTATTACGAGGCGCGCGAAACGCAAGGCAACACGCTTTGCCAAACGCCCTGAACAGCGCGCATTGGTGCGCTATATCTTTCCTGGCGGTGAACTGGATGACATTGGCAACACGTTGCAGGAACTGGAATGCGCCGGTTTTGAAGTGCATGATGTGGAAGGCTGGCGCGAGCATTACGCGCTCACAACAAGACTATGGTGTGAGCGCCTGACAGCCCGACGTGAAGAAGCCATCGAGATTGTTGGCGAACAGACCTATCGCATCTGGGTGGCCTATCTGGCAGGCTGTTCTCTCGCATTTACACGCGGCTCTGCCCGCATCTACCAGACGCTTTCAGGACATAATGCCAAGGGTCCCTCAAGCGTGCCACCAAGCCGGGCAGATTTGTATCATTAGACCGCTTGCAGCCATGAAAGCCGCTGCCCCACAACCTCGAAACTCAAACGAAGGTGAGATATCATGTTGAAAGTCTGGGGTAGAAAGACATCCTCGAATGTGCAGGCCGTGATGTGGTGCATTGCCGAACTTGGTCTGCCCCATGAGCGCGTTGATGCCGGGTTCAAATTTGGCGTGGTCAATACGCCAGACTATCTGGCCATGAATCCCAACGGCACGGTACCAACGCTTGTTGACGGTACCAACCCGCCCCTGTGGGAAAGTGGTGCCATTCTGCGTTATCTGGCCAACATGTATGCGCCGGAGACTTTCTGGCCTGCAGACCCGATTGCCCGTGCTTTTGTGGATCAATGGGCGGAATGGTCAAAAGTCAATTTCACACTAAGTTTCACCGGACCTGTTTTCTGGCGCGTTGTGCGCACCGCACCCTCCCGACGTGATCCGGTGGCGATCAGAAACGCTCTCGCTGCGCTGGATAAGAAGCTGGACATTGCGGAAGCACAGCTGGCGAAAACGCCCTATCTCGCAGGCCCGGACCTGACCCTTGCGGACATCCAGTTCGCGCATTGCCTCTATCGCTATTTCACCATTGATATTGAGCGTCGCGACAGACCGGTCCTGACAGCTTATTACAATGGGCTGACAGACCGTGCAGCATACGCAGAGCATGTTATGATTTCTTATGAAGACCTTGCTGTCAGCGATTGACGCCTGACATCAGGTCGTAATTCTCCTTTCAAGTTCTTCACTTCCCACTTGCATCGGCAAAGGGAAATCTATAAACAGCGCGTACCGTACCGTACGGTACTGCGATTGCACAGAATTCACTGCGACAACTGACATACAGAACAGACTTTCAAAACGAGCCCGGATATTTGAACAATTTGGCAACCCTGCAGCGGATTGAAACCGCCCCTGATGACTGGACCGAGCGCCAGCGACAGGTGCTGGATGCCACTCTGTCCCTGCTCATCGAAAACGCCGCCAACATCACCATGATTGGCGTTGCCCGGCGGGCCAGTTGCTCCAAGGAAACATTGTATAAATGGTTCGGTGACCGCGACGGATTACTGGTTGCCACAGTGCGCTATCAGGCGTCCAAGGTGAAGGTTGAACCCTTTGATGCCGAGGGCATGAGCGAAGCGAAGCTGACATCCGTTTTGCTGGGTTTTGCCACTGATCTTCTGACCATTCTGACCGGCGAAATTTCGATTGCGCTGAACCGGCTTGCCATTGCTCAGGCGCATCAGGGCGCTGACGGCATCAATATGGGCTCAATTGTGCTGCAAAACGGACGCTTTTCGACCGGCCCCCGTCTGAAACCGGCTTTGGAGGCTGGCATGAAAGCCGGGCTCCTGCGGCAGAGCGACAGTGAAGACGCCTTTCGCAGTTTTTACGGTCTTGTAGTTCGCGATGTTCACATTCGGGTTCTGCTTGGGGACACCATGATGTTCACAGAAAATGAAATTTCCACCGAGGCGGACCGGGCCGTCCAACAGTTCTTCCACCTATACGGAGCGTAAGCGCCGTCAACAAAAGCAACCGCAAACACGAGGAAAAAATCATGCGCGTTTATTATGACAGAGATGCAGATGTCAATCTGATCAAGGAAAAGAAAGTCGCCATCATCGGCTATGGTTCACAGGGCCGCGCCCATGCGCTGAACCTGAAAGATTCCGGCGCCAAAAACCTGGCCGTGGCTCTGCGCCCCGATTCAGCAACAGCCAAAAAAGTTGAAGCTGATGGCCTTACAGTCATGTCTGTTGCGGAAGCTGCAGCCTGGGCTGATCTGATGATGATGGCCACACCTGATGAATTGCAGGCTGATATCTACCGCGATCATATTGCTGGCAATATCCGTGATGGAGCAGCCATTGCATTTGCACATGGTCTGAATGTTCACTTCAACCTGATCGAGCCAACAGACAAGATCGACGTTGTCATGATCGCACCAAAAGGCCCCGGCCATACAGTGCGCGGCGAATATCTGAAAGGCGGCGGTGTGCCTTGCCTGATCGCCATTGATCAGGATGCGTCCGGCAATGCCCATGATCTGGCGCTGTCCTATGCTTCCGGTGTTGGCGGCGGTCGTTCCGGCGTTATCGAGACCACCTTCAAGGAAGAGTGCGAGACTGATCTGTTCGGTGAACAGGCAGTTCTGTGTGGCGGTCTGGTCGAGCTGATCCGTGCCGGTTTTGAAACACTGGTTGAAGCCGGTTATGCACCAGAAATGGCTTATTTCGAGTGCTTGCACGAAGTAAAGCTGATCGTTGATCTGATTTATGAAGGTGGCATTGCCAACATGAATTACTCAATCTCCAACACGGCAGAGTGGGGCGAATACATGTCTGGCCCGCGTGTTGTGACCTCCGAAACCAAAGCCGAAATGAAGCGCATTCTGGCCGACATTCAGTCTGGCAAGTTCACATCCGAATGGATGCAGGAATGTAAAGCAGGTCAGGCTCGCTTCAAAGGCACACGTCGCCTGAACGATTCCCACCAGATCGAAGAAGTCGGCGAGAAATTGCGCGGCATGATGCCTTGGATCAAATCCAACGCATTGGTCGACAAAGAAAAGAACTGATTTTTTCAGTTTTGAAGGATGGAGGGCGTGGCTTTGGCTGCGCCCTTTTTGTTTGGGTCCCGACAGGCTTGACTCGGTTCTTCGGGTTCAACGAAAAGCGGCGAAGCTGCCAAAGGCACAGCCGACACTGATATCGGCACTTTGCTCAAGTAATCACATGACTGACCTTGGTGGCTCCAAAAACCTTAGAACTTGCCAGAATTACCCCATTCTCCACGTGGGCTGATCTGCTCTTCATTCATCCAGCATTCGGCGATTTTGCCCCCTGCAACTCGATAGACGTTAAACACAGCAATGTCTTTATCCAATGCGTACCGCTTGCCATAAGTGATCACAAAATCACCCTGCCCGATGAGCTTGAATAGCATTTCATACCGTCCGGCTTCTTTCGAGGTCAGCCACTCTGTCAGACCCTCACGGCCGGCACCGATGGCGGGTGCATGCTGAATGACACCATCTGCTACAAATTGACCGATCTTGTCGTGACGGCCTTCTTGCAAGACCTCTTTGGTAAATTCTAAAACCAGCGATTTGTTGGCTTCAGTATGAGCACTCAAATCAATCTTGGTTGCCCCGCCCACCATATCGGAGCCTGATTTGGTCTGCTCCACATAAGGTGCAATTGTATCCCAATGCTCCAGAATGAGACCGTCAGCATCGGTATAGAAAAGGTCCATAGTCACCCATTGAGCGGCACCGCCATTGAGTGATTGATAAGCGTTGCAAAATACCCATGGGCCATCCTCAAGAATGCGAACGATCTCGATTTCACGTTCCGGATTGCGTGCTACGAACGGTTCAAAGAAGGCCAGAAAGCCCTCCGCGCCATCACCAACACCGGTTGAGTGCTGGGTGTAGCGGTGTCCGGTGTATTTGTAGACAGCTTCGCGGGCGTTGCCACCAGCGATGCCTTCCAAATAGATACGGCGCACATTGTCCAAAGCGTTGGCCATGGGTCACTTTCCTTTACTTGCCGTGGTAAGCTTGGCTTACTGCAAAACTGTCTTCAAACCAATTCCACAGCACAACCTGTCCATCGCGGACTTTGGCACGCAGCGCGAAAGTGAACTCACCTGTCGATTGTCCGGTCTTGGTCACTGTGGCGGCCATACGTCCAAATACGGCGACCGTGTCACCCGATGCGAAAGCATCTTCATTTTCCCACTTTGTTGTTTGAAGATTTGCTGAAAACACGCCCAGAAATTTGAAGATATTTTCTTTGCCCTTTGTTACGCCGATCCATGGCAGCGTTGGGTCACCCTCATTGTGCCAAACCATGTCGTCGGCCATCAGGGCTCCCATTTTATCCATCTCGCCTGCGCCCATAGCGCCCATAAAGGCCATGACCGTATCGAATGTTGCTTTGCTTGTTTCGTCCATTTCCTGAGCTCCTGCATGTTGTGCCAATGTAAGCGCCAGGACGGCGCCAAGCGACGTTTTCAATAGGGTTCTGCGATGCATATCGTTCTCCAGCTTGTGGTGAGATTCGACGCACCGGATCGGGTGCGCCGATAGATCCAAATGAGTTCATTTTCCCGAAAGTTGCTGCAGAGCAGTCGCCCAGTCTTCAACGTGATATGTGCGGACAATCTTGCCGTCTTGAAGTTCATGAATATCGATTGTCATGATATCAAAACTGCGCCCCTGACCATCAACGCCAAAAAATGGGGCAACCGGCGTTCCTGTTGCACGGCTGCGCACAGTGACAAACTCACCGGTGTCATGCATGTCTTGAACAGCCCATTCAAGGTCAGGGATCAGTTGACCAAACCCTCCGACCTGACCAAGAAAAGCATCGCGGTTCTTGTTATCGCCAGTATAATTTCCGACGCTTTCCCAAGCTTCGCTGGTGGACGCCTTGAACGCATCGACCTGCGCTTGTGCTCCGGGATTGCTAAGCAGATCGTAAAACCTGGTGACCGTCTCTTTGTTGTCTGCGAATGCGCTGGTTGAGGCGGCAACAAGCGTCAGCATAGCTGCGCCAATTAGATTCTTCATTTGCATGGGGGAAGTCCTTAAAAACAAATTTGATTTCTCCGGCAGTCACTTGCCGTCGATACAAACATTTTATTGACTCTCCACCTTCGCGATAAGCATATGAATATTGATGGCACTCTTCTGCTGAGGTGAACAATGATTGAAAAACTTCGCAGTATCGCGATATTCTCCACTGTCGTTGATCAGGGTACATTCAGAGCCGCTGCGCTGCATTTGGGACTCGCGCCTTCAAGGGTCAGTCAGATGGTATCGGATTTGGAAAAAGACCTGGGTGTCACACTGCTTTACCGGTCCACTCGCCAGCTGTCTCTTACCCACGAAGGCCGCATCCTCCATGAGAAGGCGCATGTCATGCTGGACGCGGTTGAAGGCGGATTGGACGCCATCAATCCGACTTCGACAGAGCCAAGCGGTACATTGCGGATCACGGCTCCTGCCTTTGTAACGCAATCTGAGTTGATGGCAGTGTTTGCAAAATTCTCCAATACCTATCCAAAAATAAATCTAGGCTTTGATTTCTCGGACGCGCCCCGCGATTTGATTAAAGATGGTTTCGATGTGGCCATTCGGGCTGGATGGCTTGAAGACAGCGAGTTCATGACGCGCAGCATCGGCCATGAAGACAGATTTTTGGTTTCTAGCCCGGAATATTTCTCATCAAAGGAAGCGCCTGAGCATCCAAATGATTTAGAGACCTGGGATTGGGTGCGGTTCGCCATGCGTCCGGATCAAACTGAACTGACATCATCAAAAGGTGAAACGCTGACGGTGACAGGAAAGTCCAATATTGCGGTCAATTCGGCAGCCGCACTCTATGAGTTCTCTATACAGGGCTTGGGGCTCACAGCCCTGCCTGAGCATTTGGCCCGTCGCGGAATAGACCGAGGGGAACTTGTGCATGTGCTGCCAGATTGGTCGCTGCGGCCTCTGGGGCTTCACGCTGTTTGGCCAGATCAGTCCCGCAGAGAGAATTTGACGATGATTTTCGTGCGGTTCCTTGCCGAAGAAAATGCATAAAAGAGTCCACGCACCGGATCTCACGAGCGGGGCTTTGGCCACTTTGGCCGTTAGTTACGGCCCGCTTGCTTACAATCCGCGTTCTATGGCCCTCAGCAACCGAAACCTCAACTTGCCCGTGCCACCGCGCAGCGAAATGATAAAACGCACCAGCCCGTGTTCAGATGTTTGGGCGTAGCCTGCCAAAGTACTGACATCCGACAGAGTGCCGGTCTTGTACCGCGAACCCGCTTTTGTCTTTCTAAGCAGTTTTGCATGAGGCGCAAACAGGTGCAGCATTTTTGCAAGGCCTGCTGCTGTGAAACGGTTATCGCGGCTAATGCCGGACCCTTCGACCAGATGGATTGCGTCGACCAATTTGTGTTTGGCGAGAATGTCGCGTGTGACCTGCAGAGATTTTGTCAGGCTGACCGGGCCACCCAGACGATGAGCACCAATCTCCAGAAACACCTGATTGGTGATGTAATTATTCGAACCAAGCAGCATGGCCGCCAGAATTTCCGGCAGCGCGCGCGATTGCCGATGCACGTAAACAGGCGTTAGACCTGAGGGCACCGAACCAATCGATACATCACCCTCAACTTCTCCTCCTGCTTTGCGGATAAATGCAGCGATAAGCTCGCCCGCATACAGCGCGCTTACCTGCAGGTCCTCTTGCGCCAGGCTGATGCGCGCCCTGCCCTTTGGCCCTCTTGCGCGAAACTGACTGATAGCCAGTGGGGTGATCGGCGTCTGCTTTTCCGCCGAACGGATGGTCTTGCCCTTGCGGACCGCATAGATCGTGTTGAAATTTACCGCGAGCGCGGAATTCAGCGCATCATAGGCTTCGTCGGTGTCTTCTATGCCGGGAATACGAAGGTTGTCGGGATAATAGCTTGTATCCAGCACGATGCCACGAAACGGTTTTGCTTGTGCGGCCGCAAGAAGTTTGGGAGCCAGCAGCGCCAATTCCTCGGAAATCAGAAATGGATCACCCCCACCGCGCACATAAAGCACCCGTTTTTCATCCAGATAAAACTGTGTCTGAAATCTATGATCACTGCCCAGAACTTCCATTGCCAGCCAGGCAGTCGCAATCTTGGCAACGGAAGCCGGAACAAACGACCGATCAGCATTGTGAGCCAGCAATTCCTTGCCGTCCTCATCCAGCAGCAGCACCAATCCGGACGGAGCAAGAGCCGCAACCGTGTCCTTGATGTCCGCTTTGGCAGGAGACAAAAGCAAAAACACCATGCAGGTGACGTTCAAAAGGCGAAACCACATAACAACTCCAGAACAGGCCAGCGATGAAAATTGCAAAACCGCAAACTGCGTTTGAACCGCAAGCATAGCAGATCGAAGGCTTCGTGAAAAACTGTCGCGCATCATGCACCGGGTCAAAACCAATCTCTCGCTGCATGCGACTGACAGACGTACCACTCCAGTTGCAGCACTGACGAAAACCCCCAATAACTTATTGTTTTTACGACAGAAACCTGATCAAACATACATCCGGTTGCTGAGAAACTCCGCACCCACATTAAAAAGGCTGTACCTGCCATGCGTCTGTCGGAAGCTATCGGGACGTTGGCAATCGCTGGAGATTGCGCCACTGGCCGCCCCAGAGGATCCTGCCTGACTGGATCGGCTGTATCAACGGCTTTGGCGCATTCCTTCGGGCTGGATGAAAAAGCCAGCAAAGCGACCTATTTCACCTCCCTGTTTCGCTTCATCGGTTGCACGGCGACCGGTCCTGAAGCCGGTGATATGGCGCTGGGGGATGACCGCAGATTCAGTCTGGCCTTCCTGCTTTGCGACTGGCTTGACCTGACAGCACTGGAAGCTTCTTTGAAGACCGGGGTTGCGTTGCATGCAGCGCCCAAGGAGCAGGATGCGACCATTGACATGATCCTCAGTCATCATGAGGCCATTTCCGGCGTTGTCGAGATTCATTGTGAACAATCCAAGATGTTTGCCTCACGGCTGCCCATGCCAAGCGGCGTTGGCCCTTGCCTGTCCCATTTGTATTCCCGCTGGGATGGCAAGCTTGGCGAGGTTGGCGGCTCGGATATTCCGGCACCTGCACGGGCGGTCAGCATCGGCCATGTGGCCGAGCTCTATCGTCAGCTCAGAGGTGAACAAGCAGCGCAAGACGAAATTGCAAACCGGGCCGGCGTGCATCTGGACCCGAACATGTGTGAGCATCTTCTGGCCAATTGGGACGCGATTTTCGCTCCCCTCCACGAAGGGACGGAATTTGATGTCTTCCTGTCTGCAGAGCCAGGCACTGCGGTGCCCGTTGGGGTCGAACACTGCGAGGCGCTTTCGTTGATTGGCGCTGATATTGTGGATCAGAAGACACAATGGATGGGCGGGCATAGCCGCCGTGTTTCAGCTTTGGCCGGGCGCGCAGGGCACATCTGCGGGATCACCGGGCAAGCACTGTCGGATTTGCGCCATGCAGCGCTGCTTCACGATATTGGAAAATGCGCTGTTGATAATCGCCTGTTGAACAAATCCGGTGATCTGTCGAATTCGGAACGGCTTGAATTTGAAAGCCACTCGTACCAGACGGAATATATTCTGTCGCATGGCAACCCGTTCCGCACGCTTGGCGCATTGCCCAGCACTGCGCAGGAGCGTTTTGACGGGTCTGGCTACCACAGACGCGTTGACCAGAAGGGCGTGCCGGAAAACCTGCTTGCTGCCGCCAATCTTTATGATGAGTTGGTGTTCGACAGGCCGGGCCGCCCGGCCATGAGCGCAAAAGAGGCTGCCGACCATCTGACAGAACAAAGCCGGTCCGGTGCGTTGATGCCCTCTGCCGTTGAAGCCGTCTTGAAAGCCACAGGCTCGCCGACAATGACGGCGCGCAAGGCGTTGCCATTCGGGCTGACGCGGCGCGAAGCGCAGGTCATCGCCTGCCTCGCCCGCTCCGAGACCACAGCCCAGATTGCGGCGCGGCTGGGCATTTCAGCAAAAACCGCCGATCATCACATCCAGTCAATCTATTCCAAAACCGGTGTTCGCGGCCGCGCGCCCATCGCCATGTTGGCGGTCGAGCATGGCTTGGGAACCGATGAGGCCGAGATGGTCTGGGACGTTGTGAAGCGAAAATGGTTCGGTCGGTAACCGCACAAGCCCCTCTTTGAGGGCGAGACCTCGCCTCTTGAGCATTTATAGGGAGACCTCCCCATAGCGGCGGGTCTGCTTCTCCAACAGTATAGTTTTTACAAGCAACCGAAACACTCGGCTGCACAATGAGGAAATGACTGAATTATGAGTTGCTACAATTCCGCCATCATCAACGCGGCCCCGGAATCAGTCTGGGCGCTTTTGAAAAACTTTCACGACATGTCCTGGGCTGTCGGCGTTATCGAAACCCTTGAACCTGTTGGATCGGTTGCGGCCAGCGAGCCAGGTGCCCGCCGTTTGCTGAACGGCATCATCCAGGAAACGTTAACCGCCGTCGATGATGTTAACATGACCTTGAATTACACGCTCGACGATGGGCCTGCTGTGCTTGCGGCAGATCAGGTTACCAATTACCGCGCGACCATGTGTGTGCGCCCCATCACTGCGACCGGCCAGAGCTTTGTTGAATGGCAGACTGTCTGGGATGCCGCTGAAGGCGACGTCAAAGGCTTTTGCGATCCGCTTTATGTCGGAATGCTGTCAGCTTTGGCAGCGAAGTACCAGTAGTCGCGTCAGGCCGAGACCGCGTCTTGCGTCTGCAAGGCGCGCTTGGCAGGCACGATTTTCAAAACACCCTTGCTGACGATCAAAAACAGCACAAAAACCCAACAGGACAAACCATGACCCTTTCCAAATTCACACTCGCTGCTGCAGCTCTTGCACTGTCTGCATCATCCGCATTTGCCACCGAATACACCCTTACCAGCTCCGCCACTGTGGCCGCAGATTCTGCCACGGTCTGGAGCGCTATTGGCGATTTTTGTGACATCGATGATTGGCACCCAGGCATCGTCAGTTGCGTATTGGAAGCGCGGGATGGTGTGGTTCACCGCCAGTTGACGCTGGGCGACGGCGCACCCGTGCTTGAACAGCTCGTCGCTTCTGAGCCGGGTGTTTCTTACAGCTACAAGATTGTCGAAGCCCCTTTGCCCATCACTGATTACGCATCAACCGTATCGGTCGCCGAAGGCAATCCCACAATCGTCACCTGGGCTGGCACGTTCAAGTCTGATGTTCCAGAGATGGAAGGCGCCATTTAGGGCCTCTATGATGGCGGTCTCGCAGCCATCAGCGCACGTTTCGCCCAATAGTATCAAGTAGATACAAACAGGATCGGGCTGGCTTTATGTCAGCCCGATGCTTTCGGGTCTTCGGAGCGGTCATGTTTGCTTCAATGACATTCGCAGCCAGAATGATCCCGGCCTGATTGGAGAATACTGCGAAAAATTGCGCGGTATCACCCGTTGCTCAATAGATGATGACAGCTCGCATGTTGTTGCGACACGCGCAGCTGTGCGCTCAACGACCGAAACGGGCGGAGGGCGAACCTTAGATCCAGATTGAACGAACGGCAACAGTGCGGGCCTTTTCTGCCGTTCGCTACAAGTGCGAAGCCCCCAATAGTTTTGAAGGGGCTCCTTAATATGGGGAGCGGTCGTTGTCCCTCTTCGAATTTATCGCGATCGAGAGTTGAAAAGCGGACACAATCGCAAACATAATAAAATGCGAGCTGCGAAAGCCGCCAACTAAAAACCTTCATTTTGCCGGAATAGTTCCTGAAGAAATCAATTCCCTCAATTCAAACTCCACTGTCTGACGCTTTTGTCGCATTCCCTCAGCTGAGATTAAAAAAACGAACTCAAACAAATGAGCAGAATTGGCTTTGCAGCGCAAATCTCCTACTCGCATTTCGTTCGTTTCTTTATTAAAAAATGCTTCGATTGGGAATTTTTCAATAATGCGCTTGGTGCCTGGGTGGACGACGAGATCGCTCGGTAGAGCAACTTGCTGAACTCCATCTACGACTCCGATTTGGTTCTTTGAAGGATTAAAAGCCTCCCCAAATTGACGCAGAACGTGATGTTCTTGCTGACATTGAAAAAAAATATGCTTGGCGAGGCCACCGCCGAAATTTTCAGCAATTATTTGGGCCACAAAACTAAATTTTCGCTCTCCTGGTTCAGCCCCAGAACCGCCCGACCCACTCGAAATTATTGCAAAAGTGAGTACTAATTCAGGAGCCAAATTACTCAAGAATGCCTCTTCAATTTCATAATGCTCCATCTCAACAGTCGAAGTTCCAGATCTTTTGTAGTATGATTTAGCGCCAGTCGCGCTGGATCGATGCGGCCGTCGAGCCGAACGCGGAATGGATAACACGATGAGGCCGGAAGAACCTCCTTCTATCGGAATATGCATTGCTTCAATCCCGCCTATTGGAGGAACGGTGATTGAATGAAGTTCGTTGTTGATGGTGGAAAGTGCCCTCGACAAAAATGGGATCGGCGTAATTTGCCGTGCACAGTCGATCCCCTCGATAGCCCTGCAGTCGATTCCAATAACGAGTACACCGCCCATTGAATTGGCAAATGCAGATGCCGCTTTTGCCAATGTTCTGCGGCCAGTCTTAGTAAGTTTCTTGCCTTCGTTTTCAAATAACGGCTCGCCTGGTTTTTCAACGTTTGCTTTGAAATCTAAAGTAAGCGACTCTTGTTGTTCGCTCTCGATCATTTGGATGATTAGCTCTTCGCCAAGAGACTTCAATCTGTCAAAAAGAACGTCAGACATTTTGCTTGAACCTTTGTGATTTCTGAAATTTGTGCGAGGAAAAATGCTTGCTTCCGCGAACCAGAACAGTCTCTGTTTTGTCCAGCTCAATGTCGGACAAGGGCATGAATTTTTATCCAATTTGGTCGCTATCGATATTAGTCATCATACCAGTTCAGCCAGATTGACAACTCCACCTAAGAGCGTTCCAAGAACCGGCAGCGCACTGTGTGTTGCGCTTAGAAGTTTGCGGCGGCGAAGATGACTTGCAATCCGCTTATTTACATATTTGCGAAAGTCGTTGGGATCATCCGGCCCGCCTGCGTGGCACCTGCGCGCAAGATCGGCGATCAGTCCAATTTCCTCGAAGAACTGTTCGCGTGCAAAACCTCCAAGCTTCAGATAATAGCACTCCTCTCCCAAGGCGCGAAAAACGATGCAAGGAAGCGCTGCGAATTCTATTTCAAGTTTTTCTATCAAATCCGCCGCAAAGGCGACCCCGTATTGGTCAGGCTGAATCCAGCTATCAACACCGTAACCATGCTTTAATGGTATTAGTAAATGCCAACTATCCCTTGCATGATGATCAAACCCCTCGCGAGCCTTTATGAGCCATTCAATTTTCTCTTGATCGTAAGCGCGATCAACATAGACACTGATTAGCGAACGTTCTTGTTCAATTGCTGTCATCTCTTCTACGTCGTGAACTGTCCTCACAGCATTCATCTCCACAAATTAGACTTATGATTAAGTCACTTTGCTTGTAAAACCTTAGAATGATCAAGGCCACTGTGATGTATGTTGAATCTCACCAAAACTTGTATGATCAAGGTGATATCGACAATCCGCAATACTCTACCCACGAGTTATTGCTAGAAGATGTGCGCGTCTAAGGAAGGGTCCGCGCATGATTTCTATGGCGCGGCTAGAACCTGCCCTCATCCCTAAGCCAATGCTCTGGCCGCGAGAGTGGGCTAGATGCGAGTATTATTGGGCATGTGTTGCATTGGCCGCAGTTCGAACGAATGTCCACTTCAATTTGCAGATATCGAAGGAACTCTGCTAAAGCTCTTCGGCCTCTTTGAGGAGATTGACGTATTCCTCATGGGATAACGTGCATTCAGCGAGACCTTTGAAATTCTTGGTTGTTAGCTTGCATTGTTTGGCCATCTTGGAGACCAGATCATCACCTAGCGTTTTGTATTTGCCCCCATGGCTAACGTGGGTGCGGATATGGGTTTTCTTCCCATCATGGTGAAAATGATAAAAGACATGTTTCCGGTCCTCTTGCTCGACAAAACCTTTTTTCGGAAGGTTTGCTTTGACCTTCGAGCGCTCCAAATTCATTTGGAAATTTCCTTAAACAATTTGTTGAGCTCTGCCTTGAGTAAACGGGCTTTTTGCGCAAGCTTGTCGTCGTCCTCCTGCGCTACATTCTTCCAAAGGAAATCAATTTCGGCTTCCAATGCGTCTACCAAATCGGAACGGGTATATGCGGCTTGATCAATGCCAAGCTTGTCCATCTTCGCAAAATACGTCTGCTTATCTTCGCTCAGCTCCACCATGATGCGAAGATTATTGAGTTCGTTAGCTTTGAGGTAATCCGGGAGAAGCTCAATAAGATCGATGTCATCGGTGTTGACTGGATGCACTTCCTGCACATCCGTAATTCTCAGCGGGTTTCCGTCCTCATCAAGCTCAATGGTGCCGACAACCTGGATGAGGTCTCGCGCATTCTCGAGAAGCGCCGGCTCGATATTTTCCTCATACAGACAGCTGATCAAACGCCCTGTGCTTGGGATGAGCAGCGAAAGCTTGCGCTCCTTGAAGTCAACCTTATTGAAAAAGCCTGTAACGATTGAATGGGTATCTGGCGACAACCGTGCCTGCCGGAGCCGTTCCAGCGCATCGGTTGCAGATACACTATCGACAATAATCTTGCCCGCATTGTCCTCAACAGAAAGGCGGTAGTGTCCGCCCTGCCCGCCAAACATCTTCCCGAGCGATGCTATAATTGGTGAGCGGAAAGCAGAGTCCACCACTGTCCTGTTAAAATCCAGCTCATCGCCGTTTGCAATCGAACCCAGTATGCCTCGAGTTATTTCCGCCACTTCACTTACTTCATCCGGGCCTAAGAGACTTTGATCTCGTTCCATAATGAAGGTCGGCTGATAATAGCTCCCTTCTTCTGGGACTAAGCAATGAAGCTGAAAACGATCTTCGATGTCGCGTGTCACACGAGCTCGCGTCCTTACCCCTCGTCCTTCTTTCATCATAGCGACGAGATGTATGGTGCGTTGCAACCCCTCCAAGGCTTGAACAAGGTTCTGTACCGGAAGCACATGAGAACCGTCGCCGATATGGCGTGGTTCAAAATGCAAGCCAAAGAAAGTTTCTCGCTCGAAATCCATTTGAGGGTGCCTCCGGGCGCAACCTAACCAAGTATTACATCTTTTGCCATCAAAAAGCTTCCGCTCTTGCAGCGAATGTCCGGTCTCAAGGGTGGCACTGCAGGGACGCAAGTATAACCAATAACGGCTCTGGGCCGAAACCCACGCCGGCCTAAAATTGCCCTCTGCCCGCATCCGCAGAAAATTTGCGCATCAAAAACGAAACCAACCGTCCGTCCGTCACAGCAAAGCCCAAGCCGATGATGGCGAAGCCGATCCATGCCGCTGGCCCCATCTGCTCACCCAGGAACAAGACGCCAAGGGCGATTGCACAGGGAGGAACGAGCAATGTGACCAGCATTAAATTGGCCGCTCCGGCCCGTGCGAGAATGGCGAAATAGAGGACATAGGCCATCGCGGTCGACAGGTTTGCGAGGCCCAATAGTGCGCCCCAGACGCTTGCGGACAGCGCAAGGTTTGGCGGGCCGTCCACAACAAGCACAATCGGGATCATCAACACAGTGCTGCCGATCAACATGCCGAGTGCGTTCATTAAAGGCGGGTGGCCAGCCAGCGCTGCTTTTCCCCAGACACTTGCAAAAGCGTAAGACAGTGTAGCGCCAAGGATGGCGAGTTGCGCCAGATTGGTGAGATTGAATTCAGTCAACGCATCAGGGCCCATGATGAAAGCGACACCGGCAAGACCCAGCACTGCGCCAAGTATTTTCTTTGCCGTTAAAGGCTCATCCTTCAGCAGTAACCCTGCGGCCACCGCTGCAAACATGGCTGTGGTGCCGTTCAGAATGGCGGCCAATGCGCTTTCAATCTGTGTCTGCCCCCACAAGATCAATGAAAATGGGATCGCATTATTTAGTGCGCCCATGACCAGATAAGCGCTCCAAACTCCCATAGAACGGGGAATGGCAACCCGCTTCAGGTACACAATCATGGCCAGGATTGGCACGGCCCAGATGATTCTGTGGAGGGTAATGGTGAGCGGTGGCACTTCACGCAGCGCTATTTCACCGAAGAAAAACGATCCACCCCATATCGCTGCCAGCATCAACAACAGGCTTGTCGATTTCACATCCAATGTGGGCGATGTGGCGTTGGTCATGTCGAACGGCTCCAGGCGCATGATTTGCTGCGTTCCAGTACCGCGAGCAATCTTGAAGTGACCACCCGTTTCTTGCGGGAAGCGACCTTACGCGGCAGGTGATGTCAGTTCAGATTTTTTTGAGCCAGTCATGCCGTCTCAAGCCGATATTTGAGAAATTGTGTTCCGGCAAAATCTATCTCACCCACAAATTTGGCCCCAAGCCTTTCCAGCGCACCAAGGTTTTTGCGTGATGGCGGTAAAAGGAACGTTACGAAGGGTATGCGTTCAACGGAAATGGCAAACTCGATTGCTTTTCTTGAAATGCGTGGGCCCAGTCCAAAACAATCCGGTTTCAGAACCAGACCGTAATCCCACTCATCGCCCTCCTTCTGGAAGCCACCCCAACCGACATAGTCTTTGTCTGACAATATGGCCCAATGCCCAAGGCCATCGCGGCTCCAGCAGGCTTCCTTGGTTGCGACAAATTTTGTTACTGCAGCCTCATCCCATTTGAATGTCAAAAGCGGCATGTGCTCTGCAACACGGGGATCGGACATGTGAGCCAAAATTTCGCCCGGCTCAATTTCGGGCAATCGGGCAAAGGTGATTTCGTGTTTCAGTCTGGCCTCCATCAGCAATGCAACATCAACGCCCATTGCATCACTCTGCTCATATGACAAAAAGCGCAACCGAAATTGCACCCTTAGTCAATTCCAACTCGGCTGAGCATTCAGTTCCAAATGTGGACATTACTTCTCGATCAGATTGCCGTCGAAGTAGATCCAGTGCCCGGTTGTGTCGGTCTTTGCATCATCGGAATAAGTGGTGATTTTCAGCACCTGTGAGCCCTCATCGTCGGCCAGATCGATTTGGTAGGCCTCGGTACAGGTTCCCAGATCCGGAGATTGGTAGAAGCCGTCTTCGGACAGGGAAAAAATGGTGAGGCTGCCTGCGCACCCAACACCGCCATCCCAATGATGTAGAACAACAACATCTTCCAGCTTATCAAGCTTTGCCGCGTGGACAATCTGCAGTTTCTGTTTTTCGTTGAACTGGCGCAGGCGCGCTCCGTTTATCGTCACATGTGGGTTTGAAATACCATCATCGGAGTAGGCTTGCTCAATTTCCAAACGCATTGTGCCATTTGATGTTGTTTCCTTGAACGCGTCTGCATTGGCAGCTCCGGCTGTTGCCAAAACTCCGATGGCGGACACTGAACACCATAGCAATTTAATCGCTGACATTTTTAACTCCGGTTGTGATCACATGCTGGTCATTATGATCGAAATGACTTGAATGGAATGTGAATAAGATTGCAAACTGAATCCATGATGACCCCACCTCTTCAATAAGCCCGGCATAGCGGGCGTCCCGCCAATCGACAGAACGATCAACCCGACTATCAACATTAGCGAAGACTGGAACAAGAATGAAGCTGACAAGAATACTGACAATTGCATCCTGCGTGTTTTTCACCGCACCATCGTTTGCCGCCGACACTGTGGATTTTGCCAGATACATGCAGTCGCCCGCCTCTATATCGGCCATAGCAAGTGCAGTTGCTTCAGTTGGGGCATGCAGTGTTCCGCTGGAATTTGATGAAACCAAATCAGAAGGTGAAACTCGCCTGGGTATTCATTGTCGCGGAACCGAGGATGATGAGGGTTCCATATATGTGCGCTTTGTCGATGATGGCTATTCAATCATCCCAAAAGGGTTCGACTACGCCGGATAATGGTGAATTCTGGCGTGTAGGCCGAATGAAATAAGGGCATTCGATTCGCGACTGGCAATCGACAACTGGCTTCACGCTCGTTCATATTGACGCGGCTGCCTGGTCTAAACAATCGTTTGATTTGTGAGTCCTTGCCAGTAATGAAACAGGGCGCAACCCGGTTGCGCCCTGAACATTGTTTCGCGTTTTAAGCTTTCAGCCCGTCACTAGCCCTGCTGAGCTTTCAGCTCCAGCCGTCTGCGATGCAGGATGGGTTCTGTGTAACCCGAAGGCTGAACCCGGCCTTCAAACACCAAATCGCAGGCCGCCTTGAAGGCGATGCCGTCGCAATCGGGGGCCATTGGGGTGTAATCAGGATCACCAGCATTCTGGCCATCAACCACGGCTGCCATGCGTTTCATGGTTTCCATGACTTTTTCTTCCGTTACCACGCCATGATGCAGCCAATTGGCCAGATGTTGCGAGGAGATGCGGCAGGTGGCACGGTCTTCCATGAGGCCGACATTGTTGATGTCGGGAACCTTTGAACAGCCAACGCCCTGATTTACCCAGCGCACAACATAGCCGAGAATGCCCTGGGCATTGTTGTCGATTTCGGCCTTCACTTCTTCTGTCGACCAGTTGGGTCGGTCCGCCAGCGGGATGGTCAGAATATCGTCCAGCTTTGCGCGTGGTCCGCCACTGGCAAGCTTCGCCTGAACTTCGCTGACATCAACCTTGTGGTAGTGGGTTGCGTGCAGTGTGGCAGCTGTTGGCGATGGCACCCAGGCGCAGTTGGCACCGGCTTTTGGATGGCCGATCTTTTGTTCCAGCATGTCCTGCATCAAATCCGGCATGGCCCACATGCCCTTGCCGATCTGGGCTTTGCCGCGCAGGCCGCAGGCCAGACCGACATCGACATTCCAGTCTTCATAAGCGGAAATCCATGGCTGTGCTTTCATGTCTGCCTTGCGGATCATGGCACCAGCTTCCATGGAGGTGTGCATTTCATCGCCTGTGCGATCAAGGAAACCAGTGTTGATGAAGACAACCCGGTTTTTTGCGGCGCGAATACACTCTTTCAAATTCACCGTGGTGCGGCGCTCTTCATCCATGATGCCCATTTTGACCGTATTGGCTGGCAGGCCCAGGAAATTTTCAACAGTGGTGAAAATTTCATCGGCAAAGGCAACCTCTTCCGGGCCGTGCATTTTGGGTTTTACGATGTAGACGGAGCCAACTTCCGAGTTCTTGTTTTCGTCCCGGTTGCGGTCATGAATGGCGATCAGGACTGTGATGGCTGCATCCAGCATGCCTTCGGGCGCTTCATTGCCATCCTTGTCGAGGATTGCAGGGTTGGTCATCAGGTGACCCACATTGCGCACCAACATCAGTGAGCGGGCTTTGAGCGTGACCGAACCACCATCAGCGGTCTGATAGGTGACATCGGGGTTGAGCTTGCGGGTAAAGCTTTTGCCACCCTTGCTGACTTCCTCTGTCAGATCGCCTTTCATCAGGCCAAGCCAGTTTGTGTAAGCGATGACTTTGTCTTCCGCATCCACGGCCGCGACTGAATCTTCGCAATCCATGATGGTGGACATGGCTGATTCCAGACGTACGTCAGAGATGCTGGCATTGTCAGAACTTCCAATCGGGCTGGAAGCGTCCACCACGATTTCCACATGCAGGCCATTGTTCTTCAGAACCACGGATGATGGCGCGCTTGCATCGCCCAGAAAGCCAACCAACTGGTCGGAGGATTTCAGGCCAATGTCGCCAGCGCTTGTGGCAACGGACAATTTGCCATCCTTGATCGACAGGCCGGTGGCGTCTGTCCAATCGCCTTCCAATGGTACAGCGTCGTTCAGGAACGTGCGTGCCCAGGCGATGACACGGGCACCGCGTTCTGCATCATAGCCCTTTGACGATGGTAAATCGCCCATGGCATCGGTGCCGTAAAGCGCATCATAAAGCGAACCCCAGCGCGCATTGGCGGCGTTCAGGGCATAGCGTGCATTCATAACCGGCACGACCAGTTGTGGCCCGGCAATATCGCAGATTTCCGGATCGGCAGCTTCGGTCTCGATTGAAAAGGCCGGGCCTTCCGGTACCAGATAACCAATCTCGGTCAGGAACGCCTTGTAGGCTTCCATATCCTGCGCCTGGCCTTTATGGGCCAGATGCCAATTGTCGATTTCGGTTTGAATGTCTTCACGCTTTGTCAGAAGAGCGGCGTTTTTGGGGCCCAGTTCGTGGATCAGCTTGCTCAAACCACCCCAGAAGGATTCGCTGCTGACGCCAGTGCCGGGCAACGCCTGTTCTTCAATGAATTGATGCAGTTTTTCGTCGATTTGCAGATCATGATCTGTGACGCGGTGAGCCATAGAATCTCTTCCCATAATTTCTTGTGTATTGCAGAGCCAGAAGCTGTGCTTTTTAAAGGGCGAACTGCGCCCTGACCAGACCCTATCTGAAAGCTGTGAATCCCGACCCGGTATCGGCTCCCCATTCACGGCAGAGACATGTATTGTGACGTGATCAAAACAGATTCGTGAAAGCGCATAATTGTGAAGCAATATCTTGATCTCATGCAGCGTGTCCTGGACACGGGGCACAGCAAGGAAGATCGCACCGGAACCGGCACAAAATCGGTGTTTGGGCATCAGATGCGCTTTGATTTATCAAAAGGGTTTCCGCTGGTTACCACCAAGAAGCTGCATCTGCGCTCCATCATTTATGAATTGCTGTGGTTTTTGAACGGCGACACCAATATTGCCTATCTCAATGAGAACCGTGTTTCGATCTGGAATGACTGGGCTGATGAAGCCGGTGATCTGGGGCCGGTTTATGGGCATCAATGGCGGTCATGGCCGGACAATAAGGGCGGCACGATTGATCAGATATCGCAGCTGATCGACATGATCCGCACCAATCCTGACAGCCGCCGGTTGATCGTCAGCGCCTGGAACCCGTCCGATGTGCCCAATATGGCGTTGCCGCCATGCCATTGCCTGTTTCAGTTTTATGTGGCTGATGGGCGCTTGTCCTGTCAATTGTATCAACGGTCTGCCGATATTTTTCTGGGTGTTCCGTTCAACATCGCGTCTTACGCGTTGCTGACGCATATGGTTGCGAAAGTCTGCAATCTTCAGGTTGGTGATTTTGTCCACACGCTGGGCGATGCGCATTTGTATCTCAACCATCTGGAGCAGACCGAATTGCAGTTGAGCCGGGAACCAAGACCACTACCGAAACTGAATTTGTTGAATGACCGGGATTCGATTTTCGACTTCCAGTTCGAAGATTTTGAGATTACCGACTACGATCCTCACCCGCACATAAAGGCTCCGATAGCCGTATGATTTCAACCAGCCCGAAAATCAGCATTGTTGTTGCCGCAGCCGAAAACAACGTGATCGGCGATCAAGGCGAGATGCCCTGGCATGTGTCGGGTGATCTGAAAAACTTTAAGGCCATTACGAGCGGAAAACCGATTGTCATGGGGCGCAAGACGTTTGAGTCGATTGGTCGCCCGCTTCCGGGCCGCCACAATATTGTCGTGACACGGAATGCGGACTGGCAGGCGGATGGGGTGGATGCAGCGGCCACTTTGGATGCGGCACTGGAGCTTGCCGGCAACGCTAATGAAATCATGATTATTGGTGGCGGGCAGATTTATGCACAGGCGCTGCCCCTGGCCTCTCGCGTTTACTTCACGCGCATTCATACTGAACCGGAGGGCGATACGTCTTTCCCGGCCCTTTCAGAACAGGACTGGACACAGAGCGACAGTCAAGAGCTGCCACAAGGCCCAAAAGATACAGCAATGGCCACGTTTCTGGTCTTTGACCGGAACCCGTAGCCACCACTGCTGATACGATCTTTGGAGGATCAGTTAGTCAGAACTCAATTATTCAAAACTTTTGGCCAGTTGCCATTACCCTGTGCGATGTGGCCCGGAATGTCCTTTTCCCAACGGCGCTGAACGCCCCGGTTGAAGTTCAGATACAGGCGGTCATCCACAATTTTCCAGACATCAGGTTCACCCTTTGCGGTGTAGCCCTGAGAAACCGCATAGGCGCAATAACCGCCATATTGCGGTGCATATTTGGCCGGGTTTGCTTCGAACATGGCTTTGTTTTCCGCGCTTGAAAAACGCCATTCAGCGCCCTCATGGACAAGGCTGTTGTCCGTGCTGCCTTCAACCGGCTTGCCTTGTGTGAAATAGGCGACCGGATCATGGCCGGCTACGGCGACGCCCTTGACCAGACCGGTAAAGATTTGCGGCTTTGCGGCAAAGGCGCTGCTGGAGACGAAGCCCAGCGATGCAGCGACGGCGGCAGAGGCTGTGAGGGTCAAGAAGTTGCGGCGGTTGAATGAGGGCATGTCGATTCCCGATCTGCTGAATTGATGACTGATTTCTGCAACAATAAAAGAAATCCGCCGTTCACATGCAATGCACATTTCCGCGAGCAGCGCGTCAGGGGTTTTCACAGATGTTTTGCACTGTGCTGATGACAGGCCTTTAAAGAGTGCAGTTTAGTTGTTATATCTCATTTTGTCGGTGCAAGCCGACTATGGCGATAAATGGCCTCTGTAATAAGCTACTCGGACCCGGGGGCGGTACCCGGCGCCTCCACCAAAGCGCATTTGGCGCACTGCATGTAAAACAGTGCAAGTGTGCTTCGGCGGGGGCGAAACAGCTTCGACGAGGGTGTAAAAATTGTGTTTTCGCTCGGCATGGTACCACCGATATCGGACCATTTTAGTAGTTGCAAATGACAACTATGCGGAGGTTCGTCTGGCTGCGTAATGCGGTTCGACAACTTCAACTGAAGCCCAGTTCATTCGCATGAACTGGCGGGGTTCGGAGGCACCTGGCAACAGAAGCCTCCACTTATCCGTGTCCGTATTTTCGGATCGGTCGTGCCGTAACTGCAATATCTCCATTAGGCTCTTGCCCTACCCCGCAGTGACGCTTTATCACCATGGTAACTGGGCGAATACCGGAGCTGCGATTCCTATGGCAAAAGACATGATCCGTTACGACGTGCTGGCGCAGGAAGCGCTGCGCGGAATGCTTCGGAAACTCCTTGTGGAAGTCTCCCAGACCGGCCTTCCCGGTGAGCACCATTTTTTCATCACGTTCAGCACCACGGCAAACGGTGTGCGAATTTCCAACCGACTCAAGTCTCAATATTCTGAAGAGATGACAATTGTGCTGCAGCACCAATTCTGGGATCTCATCGTGGGTGAGCAATCGTTTGAGATTGGCCTGTCCTTCAATGCTATTCCAGAACGCCTGCATGTGCCGTTTAACGCGATCAAGGCGTTTTACGACCCGTCAGTGCAATTCGGCCTCCAGTTTGATCCGGAAATGGCCAAATCGGCAGATGAAGAAGCCGAGACAAATGACGATGTTGCAGGCGAAGGCAGTGATGCTATCGAACTGGCGTCAGTGCCAACGGCCCCGGCTCAGATAGAAGAATTGCATACCACCCGCCCGATGCTGCCCAGCGAGCGGGAAAAGCAGCGCGAAGAAGCGGCCCGCATGGCCGAAGAAGCCGCCAAGCGCGATAGCGAAGAAGCCGCCAAGGCAACAGCGGAAGCCGATAATGACGAAGATGCAGATGGTGAGCCGTCAGACATCCCCAACATTGAGGGCGATGATGTAACTGATGAAGATCCCAAAGGCGCCGATGTTGTTTCGCTGGACGCCTTCCGCAAAAAGAACTGATTTTTCACTGATTATATGACTGGATGGAACACGCCATGACCGCAACACGTACGGAATCTGATACGTTTGGCCCGATTGAAGTGCAGAGCGACCGGTATTGGGGCGCGCAAGCGCAACGCTCTCTTGGTAATTTCAAGATCGGCTGGGAAAAACAACCAGAACCGATTGTTCGGGCGCTGGGCATTGTTAAACAGGCTGCAGCACGGGCCAATGTATCGCTCGATCGGCTTGATCCGAAACTTGGCGATGCCATTGTGACAGCGGCGCAGGAAGTTATTGAAGGCAAGCTGAACGATCACTTTCCGCTTGTGGTCTGGCAGACCGGTTCCGGCACGCAATCCAATATGAATGCCAATGAGGTGATCTCCAACCGCGCCATCGAAATTCTGGGCGGGGAGATGGGGTCCAAAAATCCTGTGCATCCCAATGATCACTGCAACATGTCGCAATCCTCCAATGATACATTCCCGACTGCAATGCATGTGGCCTGCGCTGAGGAAATTGAACATCGTTTGCTCCCTGCCCTGCAGCAATTGCGCAACGCGCTGAATGACAAGGCAAAGGCCTGGGAAAAAATCATCAAGATTGGCCGCACCCACACGCAGGACGCAACGCCCCTGACACTGGGCCAGGAATTTTCCGCCTATGTGCAGCAGCTTGACAATGGCATTGAGCGCATCACGAGCGCCATGCCGAAGCTGATGGAACTGGCGCAGGGCGGAACTGCCGTCGGTACCGGGCTGAATGCCCCCATTGGCTTTGCAGAAAAAGTGGCCGACGAGATTGCCAGCATTACCGGCATGAAGTTCACCACCGCACCCAATAAGTTTGAAGCTCTGGCCGCCCATGATGCAATGGTCTTCTCTCATGGCGCAATCAACACGGTTGCCGCTTCGCTGTTTAAAATGGCCAATGATATTCGCTTTTTGGGCTCCGGCCCGCGTGCAGGCCTTGGCGAGTTGTCACTTCCGGAGAACGAACCCGGCTCATCCATCATGCCGGGCAAGGTCAATCCGACACAATGCGAAGCCTTGACGCAAGTCTGTGTGCAGATTTTCGGCAATAATGCAGCGCTGACCTTTGCCGGTAGTCAGGGCCATTTTGAATTGAATGTCTTCAACCCAGTGATGGCCTACAATTTCCTTCAATCTGTCCGCCTCATGTCCGATGCGGCTGTTTCCTTTGCCGACAATTGTGTTGTTGGCCTGGAGCCAAGGCTGGACAACATTCAAAGCGGGCTGGAACGCTCGCTGATGCTGGTGACGGCACTTGCGCCAAAAATTGGCTATGATAATGCGGCAAAAATCGCCAAAACAGCCCATAAGAACGGCACCACTCTGAAAGAGGAGGCGCTGGCGACCGGGCTCGTGACAGAAGCGGAATATGACGAGATTGTTGTGCCATCGAAGATGATCTCGCCGGGATGATGTGTCTTGAAAAAGCACTCGATTTCCATTGAGGGTCATCGCACAAGCATTTCTCTTGAGGATGCTTTCTGGAATGGGCTTCAACACATTGCACGGCAACGCGATGTATCGCTGCAATCATTAATCCGTGAGATTGATGAAGCCCGCACCGCTGGACTCACTGATCTTCCGTCAGAAAATCTGTCCAGTGCCATTCGGGTGATGGTGTTGCGCTATTATCAGCAGGAAAGCGGCTCCGCGACCTGATCATTCAAACTGGCTATTGAACCGGGTTCTGCAACGCATCGCGAATCTGGTCTTCCAGATTGATTTGAGGAGCCAGCGGCACTGCGTTTGCGGCCTCTCGCTTCAGGCGGCGTTCACGCAACATGCGCAATTGGCGTCCAAACCATTCCTTTTCCAGAATGTCTTCTTCCTGATTTTCGATACGCGCCACTTCGCGCTCGAATTCCCGCAGGGTCAGAAAACCAGTCAATGCGGAGACATCAAACTCGCGTTCGGGGTTTTCCAAAGTACCGCCATAACTAATGCCGATCTGAGGTTCAGCGCCAATCACAGCTTCGGTGCCCGGGTCCATTCGCAAGGTCCAGTCGCTTTCAAGCAGCAAGTTGATCAGATCAATTGTACCACCGCCAAGCGCTGACGCTTCCCCGGCATCAACTGAGACAGAGCCTGCTCGGACAGAACCAGAGACAATGGAAAACACACCTTCCGCAGAATTGAAGGGCAGCACACCATCGTTGATGTGCGTGAGAAACTCTTCGGTGATCTTCTCTTCCTCAAGTTCGAGCCCGGCATCTACCGCCCTCATGGTCTTTCTGAAAGCCAAGGGATTGATGTTGCGGAACTCACCATTTTCAACCAGCAGCGTACCACCACCTGTCAGGCTGGAGACAAGCTCCTTCATGGAACCGCCATTGCCTTCGAAATCGGCAGAGAAATTCAGTCCGCCCAAAGCCGATGCCCGACCTTCGGGACGCCAGACCAGTTCCTCCAGAGCCGCTTCCTGCAACGTCAATCGACCGTCCATAACGACCGATCCAAGCGTGTTGCGGATGTTGACGACGCTTGACAGAAGCCCGCCCGCAAAGCCCGCATCAATGATCTCCACACCCAGACTACCGGTGCGAGCCGTTAGTGTTACGCCGCCATTGTCAGCAATCAGACGGTCCGACAACTCAAGCACGGTTGGGCGCAGTCCAACTGCCAATTCCAGATCACGTAAGGCAGTTACATTGAAGGGATTTTCAGACCAGATGGTTTCATCAATAACAATTGCCAAAGGGTCTTCTCCAAGACCAAGTGACAGGAGCCATGGCAAGCTCAGCCGATCCACTGAAAAATCACCCACAAGACTTGGCGTTTCATCTGACAAATCCAGTGTCCCGCTTCCGGTGATAGTCTCCCCATCAATGGTCGCGCTGGAAATTTCCGCGTCCATCCGCGCGCCATCCAGGCTGATTTGACCTGCAAGTTCGAGCGGGAGGTCCCTGACCAGCCCCACCTCAGTCTGCAAAGCGCCTGCAAAGGTAATGCCAGCCATCTTCAACAACGGATTGACCGCATTCGTGTTCAAGGTCAATGACCCGTCAAACCCAAGCGCTGCGCCGTTGCCGGGGCGAATAAAACCTTCAGCATTTATGCGCGTGCCAGCAAGATCGGCAATCAGGCTGGAGAATATCCCGGCATCCAGCGATCCCTGCCCGGACATGCTGAGTGCCCCGAATATTGGCTGCAATGTTGGCTCAGCAGGAATCGAGAACTGGCGCAGCAATTGTGCGGAATCCTCTGAATCCGCGGCCAGGGTGAACGTCACTTCGCCACTTTCCATCACATCAGGACGCCCATTGAACTCGCCTTTGAAGGACAGCGGAGACCCGCCAGCTGTTCCACCCAGTTGAAGGTTGGCCTGAATGCCTTCTGACTTCTTTTCGGAAGAAAAGCGAATGTCCAGATCAGCGGGCGCCAAAGCTGGCGCGGCAATCGTGATCGCATTGAAGATTGGCAGATCTTCCAGATAGGGTGTCATAAGCTGAAGCAGGCCGGACAAATCAGGCGCTTCGAGCTCGGAAGTCATTGTGCCAATAGGATTGCTGAAGACATTTTCCAGTCGTCCAATGGCAGTGATGTTGGCACCAGCGACTCCGTCAATTTGAAAACGCTTCAACTCCAGCACTTCATCTGCCAATGACGCCTCAACAATCACGTCACGAGCGTTCACACCTTCGCTGACTAACCGGTTTGCATGCAGGTTCAGTGACACATTGTCCGTGACAGCTGCGGCGGCAACAGCATCGCGGCCAGACAAAAGCCGGGTCAGATCATTGATGGCGTCCAGATCCAGCAGTTCAGCATCAATGGTCATATCCAATTGGCTACGTGCGCCCAGAGGCGTTCTCAGATCCAGATCACCGGACAGGGCGTCATTTCCAAGCGTACCCGTGATTTCTTCCAGAACCAGATGCTCACGGCCAAATTCGGTACGCGCTTCAAATTGCACTGCTGGCGGCGGTGTGCCCGGCACTGGCTGATCCGGCCGTGCCCAAACAGCAAAGCGTCCCGGCTCCAGAGAAGCAATGCGCATAAATCCATCAAATTGGGGTGTCCGGGTTTCCTCGTTTCGCGCAACACGCCCGGACGCTACAAATGCCGTTCTGCCGGGAAACCGCGCCTCAAATTTGTCAATCTGCCAGCCGCCCCGGTCGTTTGAAGCGTCGAAGGCAAGTCGCTCCACAATGCCGCCGCCCAGAACAATAGAGCCGACATCCATACGCAAGCGTCCAGCGACTCCCAATTCTGTGGGTGTCGCCAATGCCAGTTGACCGAGCAGTGCAGATACCTGAGATGGCCTCGCAGGCTCGGATGGGCCGCGTCCGATGGAGCGGTCCAGATCAATTTGATCGGTGCGCAGGCTCAAATCAAAGCTCGGCGTGTCGCCAAACAGAATGCGCCCCGTCCCTTCCAGGGTTGAAGCAAGGCTTGGCGGACCCATGGCAATGATGAATTCAGGTAATTCCAGATCGGCAGAAGTCAGAGAATAGCGGCCCTGCGAGCGGATTGGAGGCTCCTCCCTAGGAGCATCATCCTCTTCCTCTGCTGCGTAGGCGCTGAAAGTATAGGTTCCCTCATATACCGGGCCGCCTTCGGAGTTCGACAAAATTCCATCAAGTGCCAGAGACACGGGCGTTTCGAGAGGATTGACCTGCAAAGTGACACGCAAATTACCCAGATCATCGGTTCGTCCGGTGGCGACGCGGAACGCATTGGGCTGACCCTCATATGTGAACCCACCCTCCACACGGAAAGGGCCCAGCAAAGAGCGGGCATTGCCTTCAAAATTTACATTGTCCAACTGCCACAGATTGTCACGTCGACCATCAATCAGCCGCAAGGTTCCGTCTGATACCTGCACGCTGCTGAAGATCACCTTGTCAGGATCAATCGGTGTGCGGTTATCAGTGGTCAAAAGCCAGTCCAGGCGGCCAGCATCATCGATAGCAGCAGAAACGACAGGCCGCTCCGCAACCAAATCCGTGACCCGGAATTCGCCGCGCAGCAACGGCATCAGTTCCATTCGCACGCGAATTTCATCAATCCGCGCAAGTGCTTCACCTTCAGAT
Source organism: Alphaproteobacteria bacterium (assembly GCA_024743215.1). Classification (GTDB taxonomy): domain Bacteria; phylum Pseudomonadota; class Alphaproteobacteria; order Rhizobiales. The sequence continues at coordinate 78,769 of JANSWZ010000004.1, read as the reverse complement.
TCGCCCACGCGCACGTCGGTAAATGTGATGGCTGGCATTGGCAGAAACCGGGCGTCAGCTGCGCCTGTTACCCGCACCGGATGGCCGAGTGCCTTGGACGCCTCATCTTCAAAGATCTGCCGATAGGCCGTCCAGTCAATAAAAAACGGCCCGATCAACCCGCCCACAAGGATCAGAATGATAAAACTTCCAACGAAGATGTATAATTTATTCAGGGCAGCGCTCCAAAAGTGCCGGTGAAAGACGCTTGCACCACGTTAAGACGCCTCAAATCGAATTCAACCGATTTCTTTCCTTATCCGCATAGAAAAGGGACAGGTTCGGCCTGCGACACCAAATGACGGCGCTAGTCTCCATGCGGCACAATTTTTCCAGGGTTCATGATATTCTGTGGATCGATAGCGGCTTTAATTTGACGGATCAGATCAACACCATGTCCTATTTCGGCCTCAAGATAGGGCATCTTTCCCTGGCCTATGCCATGCTCGCCGGTGCAAGTGCCATCCATCGCGATTGCACGCCTGTTCAACTGTGAAACAAATGTGGAGGCGCGTGCCACTTCATCGGCATCATCCATATCCACCAAGACCAGCACGTGGAAATTTCCGTCTCCCGCATGTCCAACCATGGGGGCCACAAATCCCATTTCCTCAATATCACGGAACGTTTCCGTGACGCATTCCGCGAGACGGGAAATAGGCACACAGACATCCGTTGATATTCCCTCGCAGCCGGGACGCAATCCAATCGAAGCCCAGTAAGCATCGTGACGCGCCTGCCAAAGCTTTGTCCGTTCCTCTGCATGCGCCGTCCAGACAAAAGCACCGCCATTGCATTCATTTGCAATTTCGCCAAACATTTCCGCCTGTTCCGCAACGCCTGCATCGCTCCCGTGAAATTCAAGAAACAGGGTTGGTTGTTCACTTAGCTGCAGGTTGGAATATGCATTGCAGGCCTTCACCTGAAGGGTATCAAGAAACTCGATCCGGGCGACCGGAATGCCATATTGGATGGTCAAAATGACAGCGTTACATGCGTCCTCAATGGTCGGAAATGGACAGACGCCGCCTGAAATTGCCTGCGGGATACCTTGCAATTTCAAGGTTAGCTCCGTGATAATGCCCAATGTACCTTCAGAGCCAATCAGCAATCTGGCAAGATCGTAACCCGCAGAGCTTTTGCGTGCCCGATTGCCGGTTTTCAGAATCCGACCATCTGGCAGCACAGCTGTGAGATTGATGATATTGTCGCGCATGGTGCCGTAGCGCACTGCATTGGTGCCAGATGCCCTTGTGGCCGCCATCCCGCCAAGGCTGGCATCTGCACCCGGATCAATGGGGAAGAACAGCCCGGTGTCGCGTAGATAATCATTCAACTGTTTGCGGGTCACACCCGGTTCGACAACGCAGTCAAGATCTTCTGCATTCACCGTCAACACACGGTTCATTCTGGACATGTCCAGCGACACCCCGCCTTCCGGTGCATTCACATGGCCTTCAAGCGACGTGCCGGTTCCGTAAGGAATGATGGGAACGTTATGATCAGCACATATAGCCACGACATCTGACACATCTTCAGTCGTTTCAACAAAGACAACCCCCTGAGGCGGCTGATTCTTGATCCAGCTTGTTGTATGCCCGTGCTGCTCGCGTACAGCTTGCGCTGTTGAAAACCGTTCACCGAAGCGCTGTTTCAATACGGCCCCGACAGTCTCAAAATCTCCGCGTTCGGCATGCGGTGCAACCAGGTCAGCTGACATTCTCTTATCCTGTTGTTTTCTGTAACCCTGTCTGGGTAGCAAAGCATCGGACGCAGACCAAGCCATACTTGCCATATCGGGTTCATTGTCTCTTGACGCAGTCCGATTTCTCGTGGTTTCTGAATGTCACAGAGGATCGAGCCAATGCTCGGATCCGCCTCATTGGTCAGAATCAGCCCGTGTCTGCGCAGAACCCAACCTTCCCTGAGCTTTTCAGATATGAAAATCATCGCGGCTTTTTCGCAAGCGCACCCGGCGGCCCCATCAATGTGGGACCGGTTTCATGATGCCTCATGTCAAGCGTCTGTACGGAATTGCCCATAGCTGGATAGAGCCGAACTGGCGCGTTTTTGCTGGCACAAGACAACCGGAATTGTGGATTCTGGCAACTGTGATCGGTTTTGGTGTTGCCGTTGTCGCCATTCTGTTTCGTTTGGCAATCGGCGCTGTGCAATGGGTCTGGCTGGGCGACATGTCAGAACGCGTTGCGTCTGCAGCTGCAGCGATGCCCTGGTGGGTCATTCTGGCAGCGCCCACGACAGGCGGTCTGGTGGTTGGGCTGGCACTACAATATCTTCATCCAGGCCGGCGCACTGGCGGCGTAGCAGATGTCATAGAAGCGCGCGTATCCGGTACAGAAAGTCTGGGACTGTTTTCCGGCATTCGCAGTGCGATTTTGACGGCGATTTCCCTTGGCTCCGGCGCGAGCGCCGGGCGTGAAGGCCCAATTGTCCATCTCGGTGCAACGCTTGCCACTGCAATAACCCGCAGCATGGGACTGCCCGAGACCAGCCGCCGCACGCTTTTGGCTTGCGGTGTTGCAAGTGCGGTCTCTGCCAGTTTCAATGCCCCCATAGCGGGCGTGCTGTTCGCGCTGGAAGTGATCCTTGGCCACTATGCCACCACGGCCTTTGTTCCCATTGTCATTGCCTCTGTTTGTGGCACGATTCTTTCGCGGGTCTGGATTGGCGATGTCGCGGCTTTTGAAATTCCCGTCTATCAGATTACCTCTTATCTGGAATTTCCCGCTTTCTTCATTCTGGGCATTGTCTGCGCTCTGGTCGCTGTGATTTTTCAGTTCTCCCTGATCGGTACTGATTATCTCGCCCGCCGACTGACCTTTCCGTTTTTTCTGCGGCCGGTCATCGGTGGTTTTCTGGTTGGGTTGATTGCGCTGTGGTTCCCGCAGGTTCTGGGTGTGGGGTATGAAGCCACAGATCAGGCACTGAGACAGCAATTGCCATTGACGTTAATGCTGGCTCTGATCGTTGCAAAGACCGCAGCAACTTCCATCACACTGGCGTCGCGCTTTGGCGGCGGCATCTTCTCCCCTGCCCTTTATGTGGGCGCTATGGCTGGGGGTGCCTTCGGCATTATCGCTGCCAGCGCTTTCCCGGAAATGGCCTCAAGTCAGGGGCTCTATGCAATTCTGGGTATGGGCGCTGTGTCGGCAGCGGTCATTGGCGCACCTATTTCCACCACCATGATCGTGTTTGAGCTCACTGGCGGCTACAGCCTCACCATTGCGCTTCTGTTGACTGTATCTGTGGCGGTTGGTCTGACCATGGCCATCCATGGGCGTTCCTATTTCCACTGGCAGTTGGAGATGCGGGGACTCTTTGTGAATGTGGGGCCGCACAAATATCTGGTTCAGAAAGTGCGTGTTGCCGAATTTCTTCAGCCGCCAAACCCGGAAGATGATGCAGAATTTCTGACAGATGGATTCAGCTTTGGAGATGATGTGCGTGTCATGGTTCTGACCGATACGCTGGAGACGGCCTTGCGGGCCTTTGATGAAACAGGGTTGGGCCGCATTCCGGTCGTTTCAAGCGGTAAAAATCGAGCCTTTGTCGGTTGGGCCGTTCAGGTCAAGGCACTGGCTTATTTCAATGATGCGTTGATTGATGCAAACGTGGAAGAACATCGTTAGAACAACAATAGAACAGAATTAATTGGGTTCGCGCTTTAGCTGTCCTATCTTCATTGAATAACAACACAGCGAATCAATTCATCCATCATGGCCACACGTCCCAATCCTTCTGTTACGCCACACACACCCAAGGCAGGTGGTCTGGCGGCGCGCGCCAGCAAACAGGCGGCCGCGGCGCGTCCAGTTGCACCCTATATGGACGGCATGAATGCAGAACAGCGCGATGCTGTGGAGAGCATTGACGGGCCGCTGCTGGTGCTGGCTGGTGCCGGAACCGGCAAGACACGGGTTCTGACAACGCGCATCGGCCACATTCTGGCAACAGGAAGCGCACATCCGGGGCAGATATTGTCTGTCACCTTTACCAACAAAGCTGCACGGGAAATGAAAGAACGGATCGGGCGGCTGATTGGAGGCGCGGTCGAAGGCATGCCGTGGCTTGGTACCTTTCATTCTATCGGCGTCAAATTGCTGCGCAGACATGCAGAGCTGGTCGGGCTGAAATCAAATTTCACAATCCTCGACACAGATGACCAGATTCGCCTGATGAAACAGATCATCAAGGCAGAAAACATTGACGAGAAGCGCTGGCCTGCGCGCCAGTTGGCCAACATCATTGATAGCTGGAAAAACCGCGGCTGGTCCGCAGATCAGGTGCCCAAAGGAGACATGGGCAGCTTTGCCAATGGCAAAGGAGGCGAACTGTATCAGGCCTATCAAGACCGCCTGAAAGCTTTGAATGCCGTTGATTTTGGCGATTTGCTGCTGGAATGCCTCAACTTGTTTCGTAAGAATCCGGACGTGCTGAAAGAGTATCACGGCCGTTTCAAATACATTCTGGTGGACGAGTATCAGGATACCAATGTGGCCCAATATATGTGGCTACGTCTTTTGGCACAGGGCAACAGCAATATCTGCTGTGTGGGTGACGATGATCAGTCCATTTATGGCTGGCGCGGCGCCGAAGTGGACAACATTCTGCGTTTTGAGAAAGATTTTCCGGGTGCCAAAGTCATTCGACTGGAGCGTAATTACCGCTCGACCGGTCATATTCTGGGTGCAGCTGCCGGCCTGATTGAAAACAATGAAGACCGGCTTGGGAAAACCCTGTTCACAGATACCGCCGAAATGGGAAATCCGGTTATCATCTCCAGTGTATGGGATTCAGAAGAAGAAGCCCGGGCCATTGGCGAAGATATTGAGCAGTTGCAACGCGGTGGTCACGCGCTGAACGACATGGCGATACTGGTACGTGCATCGTTCCAGATGCGCTCATTTGAAGATCGTTTTGTCACGTTGGGACTGAATTATCGCGTGATTGGCGGCCCGCGTTTTTATGAACGCATGGAAATTCGCGATGCACTGGCCTATTTCCGCGCCATGCTGCAACCGGCTGATGATCTGGCCTTTGAGCGGATCGTCAATACTCCGCGTCGCGGCCTTGGTGATGCAACACTCAATTTGCTGCATGCATTTGCGCGTGCACGGTCCATTCCGCTGATACAGGCAGCACATGAGCTGTGCCAGACCGAAGAGTTAAAGCCCAAACCTCGCAAGGCCTTGTCTGATCTGGTCAACAGCCTGTCGCGCTGGCGCGAACAGGCTGACAATCTACCCCATACGGAAATTGCTGAAATCATTCTGGATGAAAGCGGCTACACCGAGATGTGGCAGAATGACCGGTCAGCAGATGCGCCCGGACGTCTGGAAAACCTGAAAGAGCTGATCCGCTCGATGGAAGAATTTGAAAGCATGGGCGGCTTTCTGGAGCATATCGCTCTGGTAATGGATGTAGATACGCAGGAAGACTATGACGCCGTCAGCATCATGACACTGCACTCTGCAAAGGGCCTGGAATTCGATACAGTCTATCTGCCCGGATGGGAAGAAGGTCTGTTCCCCCACCAGCGGGCACTGGATGAATCCGGTCGCTCCGGACTGGAGGAAGAACGACGGCTGGCCTATGTAGGCCTGACTCGCGCCAAGAAAGCAGCAAAAATCTGGTTTGTCTCAAACCGACGCATTCACGGCACCTGGCAATCCTCTATTCCATCGCGGTTTCTGGATGAACTGCCGGAAACACATGCCGAAATCAATGAAGGCAACAGCAGCTATGGCGGTTATGGATCGTCCGGCGGTGGCGCCTATGGCGCCAGCCGGTTCGACACACAGGATACGTTCCGCAACACTTATTCCACCCCCGGCTGGCAGCGTGCACAACAGCACAGCAAGAACGAAGGTACTAAACGCAATAGCGGTGGCCCGCGCACAATTGAAGGTGAGTTGGTGGCCAAAAGCGGTTCCGCTGCATCATCAAATTTTGCACTTGGCGAACGCGTGTTCCACATGAAATTTGGCTATGGGCTGGTGGCTCAGATCGACGGCAACAAACTCACAGTGGATTTTGACAAGGCCGGACGCAAAAAAGTCGTCGACAGTTTTCTGGAAACCCACTGATCATGAGCCAATCCCGAATTATGCTGCGTCTGAATACTCCGCAAGCCAGCACACTCTTCTCATTGCTTGAAGCTGAATTTGAAGAGGATGGCCATGCCATCTCGCATTTCGAGGCCGACCCTGACAATCCTGATTCGTTGGAATGGACCATCGACCTTTATGTTCCCAACGAAGAATTGACAGAGGTTCTGAACCGAATCGAAGGGCTGCTCACCGCTGATATGTCAGGCCTGGAAATAACCCATGAAGACGTTGGCGATGAGGATTGGGTGGCCATGAGCCTTGAAGGCTTGCGACCGGTTGCTGCCGGGCGGTTTTTTGTTCACGGCGCTCATGACAAGGCTCTGCTTCCCGCGGGTGCTGTCGGCGTTGAGATTGAGGCCGGGCAAGCGTTTGGTACCGGCCATCATGGCACAACAGCCGGCTGTCTTGAGGCACTGGAATATGTTCTTCGGCGCAAATCCTTTGAACGAATTTTCGACATGGGTACGGGAACAGGCCTTCTGGCCATCGCAATTGCCAAGGCCTGTCACCAACCTGTGCTTGCCAGCGATATTGATGTGGTTTCGGTGGATGTTGCTCGTGAAAATGCCCAATTGAATCAGGTAGCAAACCGGATTCATGTAGTTGAAGCAAACGGGATGCATCACGCAGCAATCCGCGTAAACGCACCATTTGATCTCATTGTTGCCAATATTCTTGCAGGACCATTGATGACAATGGCGGGAGAAATTGGCGGGCAATTGGCTGCGGGAGGAACGCTGATTCTGTCCGGAATTCTGGACGCACAAGCAAACCGTGTAGTTGCCGCCTATGTGGCACATGGCCTGGCATTGCAGCGGCGCGCTTCTCGCGAGGGCTGGACGACGCTCACCTTCTGCGCAGTGCTTTAGAGTCCTGTCTCGCTCATCTGAAACCATGCTTCAGACAAAAAAACACCGGATGGTAAAACCATCCGGTGTTTTAAAATACAGTCTAAGTAACTGACTTAGAACGGGTAAATGGCAGAACCTGCTTTTTCAAGCGATTTGCGGTTAAAACCGTTTTCAGCCAGTGTCTGGTCGTCAAGTGTCAAAAGGTAACCGTTTACATAGCGGGATACCTGACGTTCCCGTGCAGATACCATGCGATCCATCGCGCGACGAAATACGGAGTTCGAACCGGCAGCACGAGCGGGGACGTTTGTAAAAGAGGCAGTTGTAGCCATGATCTTTGTCCTTAGCTTTAAAAATTGGATTAGAGCGGCACACTTTGCGTTGTCAGCGTGGGAGGAGATCGCGTTCAACATCTGGGAGGGACTAAAGTGCGCCGCTCTGATGTTGTAGAATTTAGGGATCACAGCGCATAAGAAAAGGGACAATGCTGCATGTCAGCATTGCGTTTTTTGCATATGCGAACAATTCACCTTGCAATGCAGCATTGCTGTCTGTTTTGACATTCGACCGATGGCGCGTCATACGCGCATAAAAGGAGATCTTTATGTTTCAGTCTTTTGCTCAGCCACCGGTTGGAAAAAACCTGCTTGGAGAGAGATTTGCGCGCTTTGCAAAAGCTCTGAAAGGCAATGGTCTTGATGGCTACATCATCTCTCATGCAGATGCACATCAAAGCGAGTACCTGCCAGCTGATCAGGAGCGGCTTTCCTATCTGACCGGGTTCACCGGTTCTGCCGGATGGGCCATTGCCCTGGCTGACCGGGGATATCTGTTCATTGACGGGCGTTATACAGAACAGGCCTCTCAACAGATTGACCCTGACACTTTTTCAACCGTTGATGTTGTGATGTCAGGTCCAACCAAATGGCTGAAGAGCAATCTTAAACCGGGTCATCGTGTGGGGTATCACCCCTTTTATCTGACTGTCTCACAGGTCCGTAACTTCAGAAAAACCTGCAAAACAGCCGGTGCAGAACTGGTTTCATGCCCTGTCGATCTGGTTGATCAAATCTGGGAAGAGGATGGCCGGCCTGCCCCTGCCAAGGGGCGCATCGTTTTACAGGATATTGGATTTGCAGGCGAGAGCGCGCCCGCCAAGCTACAGCGCGTCTCAGACCACCTGGATGAAATGAACGCCGATGCGGCTCTGGTCACCTTGACGGATTCAATTGCCTGGACCTTCAATCTTCGCGGTAGTGATGTGGTTCACAACCCGGTTGCCCTTGCATTTGCGCTGTTGCGAAAAAATGACAGTCCGATTCTTTGGGTCGATGGAGAAAAGCTTTCAAATACAGTGCGTGTTGCGCTGTCTGAGATAGCCGAGATTGAAGAAATATCGGATTTTGGCGCATCCATGGAGCGTATTTCCAACGCCAACCCATCCATTTTGGTTGATCCAGACAGTTGTGCAGATGCTATGCGCATAGTCCTTGAAAAGGGCGGTGCAACACTGGTGGAAGGTAAAGACCCAGTGGTGGCAATGAAAGCCACAAAGAACTCCATTGAACTGGATGGCATGCGCCGGGCGCATTTGCGTGACGGCGCGGCCATGGTGAAGTTTTTGTGCTGGCTTGATCAGCAACCGGCGGGAAGTCTGACGGAAATTGATGCTGCCCGCCAACTTGAAGATATCAGGCGCGAAACAGCGCTGGCTGATAACTCACAGCTGCAGGAGATTTCGTTTGATACGATTTCAGCAGCCGGTAGTAACGCGGCGTTACCGCATTACCGCGTGATGGAACATCACAACGCGGTCATTGAGGATAAATCTCTCTATCTGGTTGATTCAGGTGGGCAATATCAGGATGGCACTACCGATATCACACGAACAATCGTCATCGGCTCTGTCGATGCGGAACGCAAGCAGCGCTTCACGCAGGTCTTGCGTGGCCACATAGCTATTTCCATGGCACGTTTTCCATCGGGCACCAGTGGTGCGCAATTGGATACACTTGCGCGGTTGCCGCTTTGGCAATCGGGCTGTGATTTCGGCCATGGGACCGGCCATGGAGTTGGCGCCTATCTGAATGTGCATGAGGGGCCAGCAAGAATTGCCAAAACCGGCCATGTGCCGCTTGAACCGGGTATGATCCTGTCGAATGAGCCGGGCTACTACAAACCCGGACATTTTGGCATTCGGCTGGAAAACCTTGTCATTGTTGAAGAACCGCAGCCAATCGAGGATGGCGACATGCCAATGATGGGGTTTGAGACCATCACATTCTGCCCTTTTGATCTGCGCAGTGTTGAGGCTGATGGTCTCAGTGACGAAGAACTAGCGTGGCTCAATGAGTACCATCACGAAGTTTTTGAAAAGCTGGTTCACACCGATCTGCTGACACCGGAAGAGACAGCCTGGCTGTCACGGGCGACATCACCAATGATGCGTAAATCTCACAGCAAATAGCGCAAAGCGGCCACAGTGGCAGTGGACAATACCAAAACACTCAGCATTGAGAGCCGGAAGCTCAAAGCGACTGCCATTGCGGCCCCAATGAATTCGGGGATGCCAGTCGTGAACGCAGCAGGGACCACAAGTGCCGTAATGACAGCTGCCGGGACGGCATCGAGAGCCGCTTCAAGCCGTGGGTTGATCCGCTTGAATCGCGACAGGATCACATGCCCACCAAATCGGGTGGCATAAGTTAGTACTGCCAAGGTGAGGATCAGCCAGATCATGTCAGACATTGGCACCCTCCCCGGATTGATTTGCGTTTGGTGACAACGCCATCAAGTCCTTTGGCTTGCCGCGCCATGCGGCATACAGAATACCGGCAAAGGCGCCGCAGGCGACATGCCAGGGTGGGCCTATCATCCAGAAAGCCATCAGTGCTGCACTGCCGGAAACAAGAACCACAGGGAGCCAGCCATATCGTTCCCGAAACCCCATTAGCAAAGCGATGAAATAGAGCGGCAGGATGAAATCAAACGCAATTGCTTCTGGGTTGGTGACCAGCTTTCCAAAAGCGGCGCCAATGGCGCTGGACAACAACCACACAATCCAAAGAGGCATGGCGAGGCCAAAGTAGAACCCGGTGGTGAGTGGCCGTGACATGGTTCGTTTTTCGCAAATCGCCCATTGCGGATCAATCAAGAGCATAAATGCCAGTGCTTTTTGAAATGGCCCAAAACGATGCATTTTGCGACCCAGCGAAGCGCTGTAGAGAATGTGCCTGAAATTGACTGCGAATACCGACAGAACAATTGTCCAGAATGGCAAGGGTGTGGCCAGCAGATCAACTGCAACCATTTGACTGGCACCGGCAAAGACAGTGCCGCTCATAAAAACGGTTTCAAAAAAACTCATGTCACTGGCAATCGCCGCTGCACCGTAAACAGCCCCGAAGGGACTGGCGGCAGCAACAATGGGGAGCGATGCCTTCACACCGTCTTTCAACTCTCGCCGTTCGTTGATCAGCGGTGTTTCGACCGACATGCACACCTCTTAAGTAAGTCAGCAAGACTGTCTTATACTGCCATACGGGTTCAAACACACACGCATAGTGTTGAAGGCTGTCATCATTGAATCGAATGAATCAGATGCTCGCTACCCGACGATGGCCAACCAACCATCCTCATCCGTAATTTCAATCTCCAGATCCTGAGCCTTTTTCAGCTTGGACCCTGCTCCGGGACCTGCCACCAGCAAGTCAGTTTTCTTGGAAACCGATCCGGCAACTTTGGCACCTAACCGCTCAGCCATGGCTTTGGCTTCATCGCGGGAGAATTTTTCCAGTGATCCTGTGAAGACCACTGTTTTTCCGGCAACCGGGCTGTCGCTTGCGGTTTTTTCCATCGGCGTTGGGGTAACCTCTTCCAACAGGGCGTCCAGCGCTTCATCATTGTGTGGCTCGGTGAAGAACTCCACTAGAGCATGGGCTACTGTTTCGCCAATGCCGTCAATATTCACCAAATCCGTCCAGGCATCAGACGTCTCGTCTGATGCAGCTTTGACAGCAGACCGCAAAACCTCAAAATCTTCATATTGCCGGGCCAGCAATTTGGCAGTGCCTTCCCCGATATGGCGAATGCCAAGCCCAAAGATAAACCTGTTCAGAACGACGTTTCGGCGTTCATCAATGGCTTCAAACAAATTGCGCGCGGAGGTACCGCCCCAACCTTCTCTGTCTTTCAGACGTTTGAGAGAGCGCTTGTCACGCTGCTGCAGCGTAAAGATATCTGCCGGGCGTGTCACAAGGCCATCATGATAAAATGCTTCGGCTTGCTTGTCGCCAAAGCCATCAATGTCCAGAGCATTGCGAGACACAAAGTGCTTCAGTTTTTCCACGGCCTGCGCCGGGCAAATCAGTCCGCCCGTGCAACGGCGTATCACATCAATCTTGCCGGACTTGGCATTGACTTCACGCACGGCGTGACTGCCACAGGCCGGGCAAATCTCGGGGAATTCGAACGGCTTGGACGTATCAGCGCGCACTGAAATATCCACATCCACGATCTGAGGAATTACATCCCCGGCCCGCTGAACAGTGACCTGATCACCCTTGCGCAAATCCCGACCTTCGCGGATCGGCTCCCCATTGGCCCCAATTCCGGCAATATAATCACCATTGTGCAGTGTGGCATTGGAGACCACGACACCGCCAACTGTGACCGGACGCAGCTTGGCAACAGGCGTCAGTGCGCCAGTGCGACCAACCTGAATTTCTATATCTTCAAGGATTGTGGTCGCCTGTTCGGCAGGAAATTTATGGGCAATGGCCCAGCGTGGAAAACGGGACGCGAAACCCAACCGCGTCTGCAGGGCCAATTCATCAACTTTGTAGACCACGCCATCAATGTCGTAGCCCAAGCTTGCCCTTTGCGCCTCGATATCCTTGTATACGGCTATCAGTTCAGCGACGCTGTCGCCTCGCCGCATCAGCGGATTGATGTCAAAGCCCCAGGCTTTGAATTTCTCAATCATCTCAAGCTGACTTTTGGCAACAGGCGTACTGATTTCGCCCCACGCATAGGCAAAAAACCTCAGGGGGCGTTCAGCTGTGATCCGGGCGTCCAATTGTCGCAAAGACCCGGCAGCGGCATTTCTCGGATTGGCAAATTGCCGGCCGCTCTCCAGCATCCGCGCATTCAAAGCAGTGAAATCCTCATGCGCCATATAGACTTCGCCGCGTATTTCGATGATGTCTGGCCAGCCAGCCCCCTTCAGGCGCTGCGGGATGGTTTCCACAGTGCGCAAATTCCCGGTAACATTCTCGCCGACCTGCCCATCGCCACGGGTTGCACCATTGACCAGAATACCGTTCTCATAGCGCAGGCTTGCAGAAAGACCATCGATCTTGGGTTCGGCTGTGATGGGAATTGGAACTTCGCCGTCGAGCCCCAGAAACCGCCGAATTCGCCCAACAAAATCCTGCACGTCCTCTTCTGAAAACGCGTTGTCCAGCGAAAGCATGGGAACCGAATGAGTGTATTTGGAAAACTTCTCTGAAGGGGCATAACCAACACGTTGGCTTGGAGAATCAGACCGGATCAATTCTGGAAAGCGCACTTCGATTTCCAGATTGCGACGTTTCAGAGCGTCATACTGTGCATCATCTATCTTGGGCGCATCATCCTGATGGTAGTGCTGATCATGCTCAGCGATGGTTGCCGCCAACTGTTCCAGTTCGACAGCGGCCTGATCCAAGGTCAGTTCATCAACCGGCGTTCCGCCCAATTCACCCATATATAATACCCGTCTCAGGATTCGCTTGTTCCGGCAATGAGCTTTTCCGCAGCCGCTCTTGCTTCATTGGTGATTGTGGCACCGGCCAGCATGCGCGCAATTTCTTCCTTGCGTGCATCACCACCAATTGGGTGGACAGCTGTTTCCACCCTGTTTTGCCCAGAGACGCCGGCCTTTTCAATAAGTAAATGTCCAGATGCACGGGCTGCAACCTGGGGCGCATGGGTGACAGAAAGGACTTGGACGCTCTCAGCCAGTCGCGCGAGCCGACGACCGATTGCTTCTGCCACAGCGCCGCCAACCCCGGTATCGATTTCGTCAAATATCAAACAAGGTGCAGAGCCCTTATCAGCAAGAGCAACCTTGAGCGCCAATAGAAAGCGCGACAATTCACCGCCAGAGGCGACTTTCAACATGGGTCCGGGCCGTGTGCCAGGATTGGTTTGAACCCAGAAGGCAGCCTGATCAATTCCGCGCTCATTGCGCTGGGTTTCATCGCTTTGGAAATCCACAAGAAAACGCGCATGTTCCAGTTTCAAAGACGGCAATTCTTTGGCAACAGCTTCTTCCAATGCGTGTGCTACATGCTGGCGCTGCTCAGACAAAGCACGAGCAGCAGAGACAAAATCGGCTTCAGCCGTTTTGGTTTCCCTCTCCAACGCAACAAGACGCTCTGCGTTATTGTCCAACGCATCCAGCTCATCTGCCATCTTGATCGCAAGAAGATTGAGACTCTCCACAGGCACATTGTATTTGCGTGCTGCCGCCCGCAGCGCAAACAGCCGCTCTTCGCAGCTTTCCAGAACTGTTGCATCAAACTCCGTCGCCCGCAGGGCCAGACCCAATGATGAAGCCCCTTCATCCAGCGCCAAAAGGGCGCGATCAAGCGCCGCCAGAGCGTCATCCAGCAAACCGGGCGCCTGTTCCGCCTTGCGCTCAAGACGGCGCATCAGACTGGCAATGACAGGAACCGGTGATTGTGGCCCGGCAACGGCCTCATAGGCTTCATGGATGTCGCCCGCGACCTTTTCTGCCTGCATCATGGTTTGGCGCTTGTCTGCAAGTTCCTCTTCTTCGCCCTCTTCAGGTGACAGGGCGCTCAATTGTTCAACACTGGCCCGCAGATAGTCCGCTTCGCGATTTGCTTCCTCAGCCCTGCGACTAAGGTCTGCCAATTCATCTTTCTTGTTGCGCCAGTCTTTGAACAAGGCAGCGACATCTGCACAGGCGGCCTCCAGCCCCCCAAAAGCATCCAGCAGCAGTAAATGAGTTGCCGGGTCAACCAGCGCACGGTCATCATGTTGGCCGTGTATTTCAATGAGATTTTCGCCAATTTGCCGCAACAAGGTGGCGCTGACCGGCTGATCATTGATGAATGCCCGCGTCCTGCCATCGGCAGACTGAACCCGGCGCAGAATCAAATCCCCACTGCCATCCAGATCATGAGCCTTCATGATGGAAAACACCGGGTGAGCCGGTGGCAGGTCAAAGCTGGCTGTGATTGACCCTTTTTCCTGCCCCTCACGCACAAGGCTGCCGTCACCACGTGCACCAAGCGCCAAAGAGAGGGAGTCCAGCAATATGGATTTGCCTGCACCGGTCTCTCCGGTCAAAACAGTCAGGCCGGATTCAAAGCTGATTTGCAGTTGATCGATAAGAACGATGTCGCGGATCGACAGATTCGCCAGCATTTACGGTCGGCTCCCCCAGGCTCCATCAGGCTTCATAGCAGGCGACATCCCTATCCGGGAATAACAGCACCAAATGCCCGAGAAATCCAGGAGCCAGCGTTGCGCTCTGGTCTGTAACCACCAGTATCCAGCAAAGCGTAGGCATCTTTATACCATTCACTGTCAGGGTAGTTATGGCCAAGAACGGCTGCCGCAGTCTGCGCTTCGCTTACAATGCCCATGGCCATATAGGTTTCGACCAAGCGCATCAGCGCTTCTTCGATATGGCGTGTGGTCTGATATTTGTTAACGACCGTTTTGAATCGATTCAGGGCGCCTGCAAAATTCTTTCGTTCCAGATAATACCGACCGACCATCATTTCCTGACCGGCGATCTGATCCCGCGCGACCTGAGTCTTGCGGCGGGCATCATCAGCATATTCGCTTTCGGGATAATTCTTGACCACCCGATCCATGGCCCTGAGCGCGCGCGCCGACATTTCCTGGTCACGCGTGATATCCGGGATTTGTCGGAAGTAACTCTCGCCAATCAGATATTGCGCATAGGCCGCATCCGGGCTGGTCGGATACAGTGAAACAAAGCGTCTGGCCGATGTGACCGTTGTATCGTAGTCGCCTGACTTATAACTGGAATAAGCAGACATAATGAGTGAGCGGCGTGCCCAGTCTGAATAAGGGTGGGCCTTATCGACTTCCTGAAACTTGTCCGCAGCTTTACCAATCCGGCCTGCGTTCAGCAGAGACAGACCCTCATTATAGGTGGCATCAGCGGGGTCTGGCTCTTCAAAAGCAAGCTGATCGTAATCGTCCGCCTTGGACGCACAAGCAGCCACTGCAAGGCCAAGCCCTGCCACCAAAAATAGGCGCGTAATCATGTTCATAGAATTGCGACTCATACCGGACACAAATGGAGATGTATTGCTAAAGGCCATAATCAGACTGTTTTGTAAGCGCGACTTTAATTGTTCACCAGCGGTTTATACCGGAAAACTTCCTATGAAACCACCTCAATAAGGCATTCAGATTTCATGTGTGATCAGTTTCATCCACCGCAACCGAACCACATTTTGACAAGCAAGAATGGCGAAACGGTGTCCAAGTGCGGTAAGCTATAGGTTACAAGGGCTTAAGCCCGGCTTAATCCGCATTCTCAAGTCCAGAACTCAGGCCCTAATTTAGGCCCCAAATTCAGCCCCCAATTTACGCCTTCGCAGCAGCAACCGGTTGACTGGCAGCTTCCAAACCAACAGGCGCTCCAACAGGCGTTGAGTACATAGGCTGATCTTCAACGGGAGCTGCATCTTCATAGCACCAGTTCTTGGAATCTGCGAAAAGAGCTTCCAAAATCATCGCATTGAGTTTGTGGCCGCCGCAGATAGATTTGTACTCGCCAAGAATTTGTGAACCCGCCAAAGCAAGATCGCCGATGGCATCCAGCAGCTTGTGACGGACAAACTCGTCTTCATAGCGCAGACCATCTTCGTTCATCACGCGATCTTCATCATCAATCACAACCGAATTATCGAAGGAAGACCCCTGAGCCAGACCCATGGCACGCAACTGCTTTGCTTCGGCCAGAAAGCCGAAGGTCCGGGCACGGGAAATGTCTTTAGCGAACACTTCAGGCGTCAATTCAGCGATAAAACGTTGGCGACCAATCGCTTCTGATTCAAAGTCGATTTCCACGTCAAACCGTGTGCCATCATGTGGGCGCAACACAGCATGTGCGTTGCCGTGGGCTGCTTTTACTTCCCGCAACACACGAATATAGCGCCGCGGCGCAGATTGTCTGATTGTTCCCACTTCACGAATGGCTTCGACAAACGGACGGGAACTGCCATCCATCACGGGCACTTCAGCGGCATCAATCTCGATAAGCACATTGTCAACATTCATGCCGCGCAGCGCAGCCAGAAGGTGCTCAACAGTCGCAACATATAATTCTTCGGGATTACCCAGAACAGTGCACAGGCGTGTGTCGCCAACATTGTTTACATGGGCAGGAATCAATTGGTCGATGGCATTCCCGTCAGCCTTGCGCAGGAATGTAATTCCGCTGCCACTCTTGGCGGGGTGCAGAACAATACTGGATGGTTTGCCGGAATGAACACCGATGCCCGAAATACCAATACTGTCTTTCAATGTGGTCTGACGTGCCGTCCTGGTGGACGCCTTTCCGGCAGTTTTATCCCGCGCGGTCGTCTTCACATCAAACATCGTCATATCAGCCCCAATAAACCTGCACGTAAACTCCAACGTGCATCTAAAATACGGTACCTGGCCCGCATCCCTGTCACCTGATCTCAAAAGCCCCGATCCTGATGGACTCTGTTGGCTTCCTCGATTTCAAGACCATGACGTCGTGTGATTAAACCAACTGGTGCATGTTATTCCCAATTGGCGGATCGTAAGCGCGAGTCAATTTGCCTTGCTTTCGCCACAGATAATAGGGTTTTGCCATCGGAAACGAAAATCACGCTTTTTAACCTAATGTGTCATCTTTGTAATATTACGTAATATTCACAGCATTTTTGAATTCTTGTCGGTAAAACAAACAATTAACCCCGCTGCGTTGCTCACGCAGCGGGGTTAATTGTTACACAAATTGATCAAAAATCAGTTTGCCTGGCGTCTCAGAAAGGCTGGAATTTCCAGCTGATCATCTTCCTGCGGTGAATTCGCCGGATTGTGGCCATGATTCTGAGCCGGATTCTGACCGTAGTTTGGTGCAGGTGCCCGACCATGTGCATCAAGTTGACCTGCAGCCGGCTGCGGTGCAGCAGGGCGCGGAGCTGGCTGTTGCATCATTGGCTCAGGTGCTGCCTGACGTGGTTGGGCGGCTTGCGGCACCTGTGCTTGCTGAGGAGCAGGCGCATGTTGTGGTGCCGAAGGCTGCTGGGCTACAGGAACCTGTGGCTGACGCGGTTGCTGTGGCTGAGCAGGATGGCCCTGCTCTTCCTCGGTGCGTCCCAGACCAACATTAGCCAGTCTGCGCAGCAGGCCCATTGGGCGACGATCATCGCCGTCATGAGTCCGGTCTTCTGCGCCACCCTCATGTGCCCGCATCTGACGCTGAGCAACTTGCGGGAAGTCTTCCACTTTTGGCATCCGCGGTGCTGAGCTTTCCGGCACATGAGCTGCCGCCGGTACAAATCCGGCTGTGCGCGGTGCTTCCTGAGGCGGTGCTTCGAAGGCATCCTGTGGTGGATGCTGAGGAGCAGGCGCTCTCAGCGGAGCCAGTGTCACATTTGGATCAGACGCTGCAAGACGTGCAATCGGCTGCGCCGCCTGTGGCGCTGGCCGCGCAATTCTCAACTCATCTTCCAGCTCATTTGATGCCTGTGCTGGCGCACGTGGTGCAAGTTCAGCCTGTTGAGGAGCCGGAGCCGCGATCTGCGGCTGTTGCCCTTCTGCAGTCTGGTTTGAAGTTGTGATAGCAGCACCTGCGCCACCGCGAAGGCGCTGGGTCAGTTCTGCCATGCGAACATCAGCTGGCGCTGCATTTAATTCCGCAATGGAATCAATGCCAGTGGCAACCACGGAAACCCGAATGACGCCTTCCATGGATTCATCAAAAGTCGCACCCAGAATGATGTTTGCATCATCGTCAACTTCCTCGCGGATACGGGACGCTGCTTCATCGACCTCAAACAGGGTCAGATCATTGCCACCAGTGATAGAGATCAGCAGACCCCTGGCACCGCGCATCGATACATCATCCAGAAGTGGATTGGCGATAGCGGCTTCTGCCGCCTGAACGGCACGGCCTTCGCCGCCCGCTTCGCCTGTTCCCATCATGGCTTTGCCCATTTCGCGCATTACGGAGCGCACATCGGCAAAGTCAAGATTGATGAGGCCTTCCTTGACCATCAGATCGGTAATGCAGGCAACACCGGAGTAAAGCACCTGATCGGCCATGCCAAACGCATCGGCAAAGGTGGTTTTCTCATTGGCAATGCGGAACAGATTCTGATTGGGAATAACAATCAGCGTGTCCACATGTTTTTGCAGCTCTTCAATGCCGGCTTCCGCCAGCGCCATGCGCCGCTTGCCTTCAAAGTGGAACGGCTTGGTTACGACACCAACCGTCAGAATGCCGGACTCGCGAGCCGCACGGGCAACGACAGGTGCAGCACCAGTACCGGTGCCACCGCCCATGCCAGCCGTGATGAATGCCATATGAACCTGGTTCAGATGGTCATTGATTTCGTCCATGACCTCTTCTGCTGCCGCACGACCGACTTCAGGCTGAGAACCAGCGCCAAGCCCTTCTGTTACGGCAACACCCATCTGAACGACGCGTTCAGCATGGGACATGGACAGCGCCTGGGAGTCAGTGTTGGCGACTACAAAGTCTACACCCTGCAGACCGGCTCGGATCATGTTGTTGACGGCGTTACCACCGGCTCCACCCACGCCGAACACGGTTATCCGCGGCTTCAATTCGGTAATTTCAGGCATTTGCAAGTTAATCGTCATTTTACCCTCGTTAATGTCTCGGTCGACCGGTTGCTATCGGGTCGCTCCATTTCTCTAAGCCGGTGGTGAAGGCATTCAGCGTTCCCGTCCGGCGACCTCGTCATCGTTATGCTCCTGAAATTACGCATCAAAAGCTCTCTTTGAACCACTGTCCAACACGGGAAAAATACCCGTCCGTGCCATTCAGCAGAACCTTGGTTGTTGCGCGGGGGCGAAGTTGCTCCAGTTGCGCAATCTGGGGATAGATCAGAAGACCTACCGCTGCCGAAAATGCCGGCCCTTTGGCCGCCTCCGGCAGTCCGACAACGCCCAATGGGCGTCCAAGCCTGACATTACGTCCGATAATTCGTCGGGCGGCTTCTGTCATGCCAGTCAGCTGTGACGCGCCGCCGGTCAGAACGATACGGCGACCCACATGGGGGGCATAGCCGGATGCGCTGAGGCGATCGCGAATGAGTTCAAGAATTTCTTCCACCCTGGGGCGGATAATGCGTGTCAACGTGGAACGCGGCACCTGATTGGGGACATCATCATCGCCATCTCCGACCTGCGGAATTGACAGGATGTCACGATCTTCAGAAACGCTTGGCAGAGCACTGCCATGAAGCGCTTTGATGCGTTCAGCATCCACCATGCGCGTAGACAGGCCGCGCGCAATGTCCATGGTCACGTGGTGCCCGCCAACGGCAATGGCATCGGCATGGACAAAATGACCGTCCATAAAGATCGACATTGTGGTGGTGCCACCGCCCATATCGACGCAGGTCACACCAAGACCGGCTTCATCTTCAACCAGCGATGCAAGGCCGCTGGCATAAGGTGTTGCCACCATCGTCTCAACACTCAGATGGCAGCGATTGATGCAAAGTTCCAAATTACGCAGCGGCGCTGTATCAGCGGTCACCACATGCATGTCGACACCAAGGTCTTTGCCGATCATGCCGCGTGGATCATCAATGCCGCGATTGCCATCCAACGCATAACCAATTGGCAAAGAATGGATGGCCCTGCGATCGTCACTGACCGAATGTGTGCTGCCAGCCTGAAGAACCTTTTGAATATCGTAGTCAGACACTTCGTGACCAGACAAACCAATATTGGCAGAATAGGATTCGCTTGAAACACGCCCACTGGTGACGCTGACAATCAGGCTCTCAACGGTGATGCCCGCCATGCGCTCAGCGGCGTCAACCGCCAGCCGAATGGACTGCTCCGCTCCGTCAAGATCAACCACGACGCCCGTCTTGATACCCCGAGATTGTTGATGACCGATGCCAAGCACTTCAACAGAATGCGTCCTGCCAGGCAGCACATCAAAACCCTCAAGGGGGCGTAGACGCGCAATCAGGCAACAGACTTTGCTGGAACCAATATCGAGCACAGCTACCACTGCCGATTTTTTCGGCGACAATGGCCGGAATGTGTTTGGTTTGGCAGCACCGAATTGCATCATCAGATTGCCCCTGCCTTTAGCTCTTTGACACGCTTGTCAAAGGCCTTTTTGTGCTCTTCCATTGCAGTCTCTGGCAAACGCACAGCCATGCGGCCAGCAATGCGCAGATCAATGGTCTGAATGTCGCGGTCCAGCAGTTCATTGTCGGACTGCAGCATCGCCATTCTCGACAGCGCCTGCTCCATGTTGGATTCCGGTAGTTTCACTTCCAGACCATTATCCAAGACAAGGTTCCATCTGCGGCCTGCAACCAACACGGCTGCACGAACACGTGATTCGACAATGGTGAAGTCTGATAATGTCTCCAAGAAGGCAGGGCCCGCCATGTCCGCACCTTCGCCGACCAGCAGTACAAGAGAGGCAAATTTATTGTCCTCAAGACCGGTTATGATCTGGCCGTCAGCGTCCAGAATGGATACGACATTGCCACTCTGCCAGAGAGCGAATGGCTTACGTTCCTTGATGACGATGTCAACGCTGCCAGGATAGGTCTTGCGAATGCTGACTTCTTCGACCCAAGGCATGGATTGAATGCGACTGCGTGCAGCGGCTGCATCGAACAAAACCATTGACGCATGTGTCTTCAGATCCAGCGAGCGAATGATATCGCCCTCTGATGCCTCGACCTGACCCTTGATACGAACTTCCTGTACTTTCAGGCCGGTCAGGGATGTCGCATGTCCAACCAGCGCAGTGGCATGCCCCCCGATGATCAGGCCATAGACCGCGGTTGAAGCCAGCAAACCAATCGCGGCTTTTTTCCCGATCCATTGCGGCACTTCAAATTGCAGACGCGACAGAATGCGAACAGGTTTACGCAGCGCGCGCGGCAATATGGTTTTTTCTGCTGCCAGCATGCGATGGAGAAAGGAAAAGTCCAGCACGGTTACAGTTGGCTGAATAGCTGGACGGCCCATGGCGCGGCGGATCAACGATTGCATGACGCGTCCTCCACCATCCAGTTCATGAGAGCAGGAAAGTCATAGCCCGCATGTGCGGCCATTTCGGGAACCAATGATGTCGGCGTCATGCCTGGCTGCGTGTTCACCTCCAGACAGATCAATTCCTCTTTGGTTTCGTCATAGCGAAAGTCCGCCCTCGAAACACCGCGACACCCAAGAGCATTGTGCGCAGCAACTGCATGGTTCTGAATTGCCTCATAAAGATCGGTCGGCAACTCAGCTGGCAAGATGTGCTGTGAGCCGCCATCAGCATATTTGGCATCAAAATCGTAGAAGGGGCTGCCCTGCGAAATAATATCAGTGACGCCCAGCGCGGTGTCACCCATTACGCCACAGGTCAATTCGCGCCCAGCAACATAACTTTCAACCATTACGATGTCGCCATAGGGCCACTCATCGGAATACAGCTCTTGTGGCGGATGCGCTGCTTCGGCAGACACAATCAAAACGCCAAAGCTGGAGCCTTCATTCACAGGCTTCACAACATAAGGTGGTTGCAGAACATGTTTCTTTGCCGCTTCCAGCCGGTGCAACACTTTGGAATCAGCCACAGGCACACCGGCCGCGCCCACCACAAATTTTGCTTTTTCCTTGTTCATGGCCAGTGCCGAACCCAAAACTCCCGAATGGGTGTAAGGGATGTTCAGTATCTCCAAAACGCCCTGAATAGTCCCATCTTCACCAAAGGGACCGTGAAGCGCATTGAATGCCACGTCCGGAGAGAGCTTCGTGAGCACAGAAGCGATATCGCGATCTACATCAATCTCGGTCACATTATAGCCGCAGGTGCGCAAGGCCTCAGCGCAGGGTTTACCAGACGCAAGGCTGACCGGGCGCTCTGAAGACCACCCTCCCATCAAAACAGCAATATGTTTTGCCTGCGTCATGCAATTCCTAATCCGCGTTGACCCAAACCAGATCGGGCCTGAACTCTCTTTGGCGGTTCTGCCTCAGCGACACACTTTCGAGCGCGTCACAAACTTTTATGAACCTCTGTTCCAACCCATCATGGTTAAGAACAGGTAAAAGTTTGGTTTACGAATTGCAGATTGCGTGACTGATTTACGATTTGTGTACCAAAAGCCACGAAATCAGACGGATTCCATGACCAAAGCACTGACAAATATGATTAATGAAAGGTTACGACTGGCCCATTTAGGGAATCACAGATTCGTCAGGCCGGAATATGCCAAGCCGCTTGATTTCCCATTCCAGTTCAATACCGGAATGCGCCTTTACCCCGGCCCGGACAGTTTCGCCCAATGTTTCCAGATCATGACCAGTGGCGCCATCAACATTGATCATGAAATTACAGTGTTTTTCAGACATCTGCGCGCCGCCTACGCGGTGTCCCCGAAGCCCTGCTTCGTCGATGACCCGCCATGCGGAATGACCAGGTGGGTTCTTGAAGGTGGAGCCACCAGTGCGCTCCTTGACTGGCTGAACTTCTTCACGATAACGCGCAACTTCATCCATTTCCGTCAGCAAATCAGCCGGATTTCCAGAGGCTCCGCGATAAATGGCTTTGGTGAAAATATAATCCTTGGGTGCAGAACAATGGCGGTAAGCATAGCCCAGATCAGCCTTGGAAAGGACGTGTTGATTGCCCTTGCGGTCAACCGCATGTGCCTCCACCAAAAGATCCTTGGTCTCTCCGCCATGCGCTCCGGCATTCATGCGCAGAGCACCGCCAACGCAACCGGGAATGCCGCGATAGAAGGAAAAGCCTGCAATACCCGCTTCACCGGCAGCCTTTGCCAGCCGCACATCCGGCACCGCCGCGCCCACATGAATGGTATGATCCCCGGTCACTTCAACCTGACCAAATCCCCTGCCCGACAGGCGGATGACCAAGCCCGGAATTCCGCCATCTCGTACCAGAAGATTAGAGCCAAGGCCCAGAACCATTACCGGCACATCATCGCCCAAAGCAGCAAGGACATCCGCCAGATCAGCAGCATCCGCTGGCATGAACAAGGCTTCTGCCGGGCCGCCAACGCGGAACCAGGTGATTTTCGACAGGTCAGCGTTTTCTGTCAGCGAACCCCTGATATCAGGCACCGCATTGCGTATGCGCTCTACAAGGGATTGCGTCATGCCCGCGCCCCGATTTCTTCCAGACCAACGGGCAAATCATAAGCCCATTTCGTGATGGACCCGGCACCAAGACAGATGACCAGATCGCCTGTTTCGGTGTTCTGACCGACAAGTTCCGCCAATTGATCAGACGAAGACAGCTCCAGGACATGGCGATGGCCGCGCATGCGCAGACCTTCTGCCAGAGCTTTTTCGTCAGCGCCTTCAATATGCTCTTCTCCGGCGGCATAGACAGGCGCCACAATCACTGTGTCGGCATCATTGAAGCAGGCACAGAAGTCCTCAAAAAGGCTCTGCAGGCGCGTGTAGCGATGTGGTTGAACCACCGCAACAACATTGCGCTTTGCAGCAGACCGGGCTGCCCTCAACACGGCTGAAATCTCAACCGGGTGATGCGCATAATCGTCAAAAACTTGCACCCCCCCAACTGTACCGGTGTGAGTAAAACGTCGCTTTACGCCAGAAAAACGGCCAAGACCGTTGCGAATTTCATCATCGGTCAATCCAAGTTCCAGGGCGACAGCGATGGCAGCTGTTGCATTGGAAACATTGTGTACACCGGGCATTGGCAGAATGAGATTTTCGATGCTGCGCACCGCTCCGGAACTGCTGCGCACATCGACCTGGAAATGGGATTTTCCATCGATTACATCGATATCGAGAAAACGAACATCGGCCTGCTGGTTCTCGCCATAGGTTACAAAACGGCGGTCTTCAACTCGGCCCACCAGCGCCTGCACTTCCGGATGGTCTGTACACATTACGGCACAGCCGTAGAAGGGTACGTTTTCTACAAACCGTTGGAAGGCATTCTTGACTTCCTGATAGGTTCCGTAATGGTCCAGATGCTCTGGATCAATGTTGGTTACCACTGCGATCTCAGCAGGCAATTTGACAAAAGTCCCGTCCGACTCGTCCGCTTCTGCGACCAGCCATTCCCCATCGCCCAACCTTGCATTGGTGCCATAGGCATTGATAATGCCGCCATTGATCACGGTTGGATCCAGGTGACCGGCTTCAAGAAGCGTTGCGACCAGCGAAGTGGTGGTTGTCTTGCCATGGGTTCCGCCAATGGCAATAGAAGATTTCAAACGCATCAGTTCGGCCAGCATTTCTGCCCGGCGCACAACTGGCAAACGTTGCTCACGCGCCGATTTCAGTTCCGGATTGTCCCGTTTAATGGCCGATGACACGACAACAACGGCAGCATGATCAACATGAGCAGCTTCGTGGCCAATCTTGACAATGATGCCCTTGTCACGCAGCCGCAGCACATTCGGGCTCTCTGCCATATCGGAGCCCTGAACCGTATAACCCAGATTGTGCAGCACCTCGGCAATACCGCTCATGCCAATACCGCCAATGCCCACAAAGTGGATTGGCCCGATGGTGAGTGGCAGCTTCATAGGAATACCCCGGCAGATTCGCGAATTTTGATTGCCGCGGCTTATGCCGCAATTATTGCGGCAAATCTAGGGTCTTGGGTGCTGACCTACGCCCTTGCGGTTTCAGCGACCAGATCAGCAAGGCGATCTGTTGCGTCAGGGCGGCCCATTGCGGCGGCGGCAGCGGCCATCATATCCAGCCGTTCGGGCGTATTCGCAAACTCGGTCAGACGTTTAGCAAGCTCGTCCGGCGTCAGTTGTTTCTGGACAATGACTTCAGCCCCACCCGCTGCTGACAAGACGGCAGCGTTGGCAGACTGATCGTGATCCAGTGCGTACGGATAAGGCACGAGGAGCGAGGGCCGCCCAAGCACCGCCAGTTCCGACACAGTAGATGCGCCAGCTCTTGCGATCACCAGATGAGCATCAGCAATACGGCTCGGTAAATCTTTGAAAAATGGCGCCAAATCAGCAACGATATTCAGCCGAGCAAGCTCGGCTTCACAAGCAGGCTTGTCTTCATCACGCACCTGCAAGGTTAATTCGATACGGTCGCGTACGGCATCATCCAACAAGGACAGAGCTGCAGGCAAAAGTGTGGAAAAGACCTGTGCTCCCTGACTGCCACCAAAGACCAGGAGTTTTATGGGATCGCTCGGCTTTGGTGCAATAAAGGGGCTTCTGGCGTTCAGAACAGCATCACGCACGGGATTTCCCGTCTCAACATCCCGCGCCTTTTTGGCAAAAGCGGGTCCGGGAAGACTGCGCGCGCCAGTCGTGGCAAAGCGCGCAAGAAATTTGTTTGCCCGACCCGGCGTAGCGTTGGCTTCATGAAGCACCACCGGGACTTTCAAAATAGCCGCAGCAACGCCTGGTGGCGCTGTTGGATACCCACCAAAGCCGACAAACACTGACGGCTTGATGCGGCGGATCAATTTCAACGCCGACACTGTGCCAAGCCCAAGTGAAGTAATTGCCTTGATTGCTTTGATCGGTGAGGAGACGGATGGTGTCGCCGAGCGGATTTCGTGGACTTCGATCCCCTCAAAACCACTGAGGAAATGGCTTGCTCTGGTATCCGTTGCCAGATGCACCTGCCATCCACGCGCAATCAATTCGCGACCCAAAGCTTCCGCCGGGAACAGATGTCCTCCCGTACCGCCAGCTGATAACAGGGCAATCTTAGGCATGGCGCAACTCGAGGCCAGAGTGAAAGACCAACCGACTTGTATCAAGGCGTTTTCTGGTCAAAGCCAAGACCATGCCCATGCCAATCGCAACAGCCATCATGGACGAACCGCCATAGGACACAAACGGCAATGTCATGCCTTTGGAGGGCATCAAATGCAGATTAACCGCCATATTGATTACCGACTGCACGCCGAACAAAGCGATCAGACCTGAGGTCGCAAGACGCGTAAACGCATCATGCTCTTTCAGCGCATGCGAAAAACCGCGCATGACCACAAAGGTGAAAAGCGCCAGCAAAACGAGACAAATGATAATACCGTATTCTTCCGCAGCTACCGCGAAAATGAAATCGGTGTGAGAGTCGGGCAGGATATTTTTCACAGTACCCTCCCCCGGCCCACGCCCAAACCAGCCGCCACGGGTAAAGGATTCCAGCGCTGTATCCACCTGGAATGTGTCGCCGCCTTCAGGGTTCAGGAACCGGTCAATACGACCCGCCACATGCGGTATCATCGTGTACGCCGTCAGGATTCCAGCGACACTGAGAAGTGCCAACCCAATGATAAACAACCACGGCATTCCAGCCAGAAAGAAGATACCGCACCAGACCATGGCAACCAGCATTGTTTGCCCGAAATCCGGCTGCAGAATAAGCAGCCCGCAGACCAGAACCAACAGGCCAACGGCGATGGCATGGCCGTGAATATCCGGGCGTTTGGACCCTTCGGAAAACAGCCAGGCGCAAATCACGACGAACCCCGGCTTGACGAATTCTGAGGGCTGTATGGAGAAGCCTGCAATGGAAATCCAACGGCGTGCGCCCTTGGCTTCAAAGCCCACCAGCAGCGTTGCTGCCATCATTACCAGACCACCGGCCAAAAGCAGCATGGCAAGGCGGCGCACCTGCCGTTCGTTCAAAAACGAAATGCCGATCAGTAACAAGACTGCAGGCACCGCAAACATGATGTGACGGAACACAAAGTGATAACTGTCCAGCCTCAAGCGCTCGGCGATGGGAGGGCTGGCCGCAAATGACATGACAACGCCGGAAATCATGAGGGTCAACAAGGCCGCCAAGAGATAGCGATCTACGGTCCACCACCAATGGGCAAAGCTGCTTCTGTCAGCACGTGAGACTTTCATGATTGACCCCCAGGCATTTCGTTACTCGAAAGGTTACTGAACACTGCGGCGCGAAATGCCTCGCCACGTTGTTCGAAATTGGAAAACTGATCAAAACTGGCGCAGGCCGGAGACAGCAAGACCGTGATGTCGGCGGCCGTGTCGCTGCGCGCATCTTTCATCGCGGTGGCTGTTGCTTCTTCAAGACTGTCGAACAGTTCCGCTGGCACATGGCCCTTCAAAGTGGCCGCGAACCCATCACGTGCCTCGCCGATCAGATAGGCTTTGGCGATGCGCGGGAAATGGTCTGCCAGACCGGCAATGCCACCAGATTTGGGAATACCGCCTGCAATCCAGTAAATATGGTCGAAGCTCAACAGAGCGCGTTCTGCCGCATCGGCATTGGTTGCCTTTGTGTCATTGACCAAGCGAATTCTGCCCTCCTGGGCAATTGTCTCCATGCGGTGGACCAAGCCTGGAAATGATTCCAGCCCTGATACGATTTCTGCATCATTCAAGCCGCAGTAGCGGCAAGCGGCAAAGGCAGCGGCGGCATTTTGCGCATTATGCGCACCGCGCAAATTGGGCGCCTTGCTTAGCGCAAACAGCTTTTCTTCGGTTCCATCGACCGTTTCCACCAGCCAGCTATCCTGCAACATGATGCCCCGGGATACAGGATTGCGAATTCCAATGCGGGTGAGCTCGCGGGAAGACGCTTCCACGTCATCTGCGACTTTCGCGCTGAAACGATCATCCGTGCCCACAATAGCTGCGTCAGAGTTGGTGATCAGCCGGGCTTTGATGGCTGCGTAATTTTCAATTGTGCCGTGGCGGTCGAGATGATCCGGGCTGACATTGAGCAAAACACCCACTGAAGGTGCAAGGTTGGGGGCCAGGTCAATCTGGTAGCTAGAACATTCGACAACATGAATGCGGCCAGGCGCCGCGGGTTTCAGCGATAGAATGGCCGTTCCAATATTCCCGCCCATTTCGACAGACCGGTCAGCCTGTTTCAGGATATGGGCAATGAGGGCGGTGGTTGTGGATTTACCGTTGGTTCCGGTGATCGCCACAAATGGGCTGCCCGGGGCATGGGCCGCGCGCTCCCGGCAGAACAATTCTATGTCGCCAATGATCTCGACCCCGGCGGCGGTCGCCAGATCCGCAGTCCAGTGCGGTTGCGGGTGTGTGAGCGGAACACCTGGCGCCAGGACCAATGCATCCAGCGTTGAAAAATCAACCTGGCGCAGATCCTGTGCATTGAGGCCCGCATCTTCGGCAGCCCTTACCCGGCCGTCATTATCATCCCATACCAGAACATCCGCACCACCAATTGCAAGGGCGCCAGCAGTCGAGAGGCCTGAGCCGCCAAGACCGAAAACGGCAACCCGCTTGCCCGCTAGTGTGGTGATTGGAATCATGTGGCTATCTCAACTTCAATGTGGAGAGGCCAATCAACGCCAGCACCACAGCGATGATCCAGAACCGGATCACAACTTGCGGCTCAGTCCATCCCAATTGTTCAAAATGATGGTGGATCGGTGCCATGCGGAAAACGCGTTTGCCCGTCAATTTGAAGGACGCAACCTGAATGATCACCGACATCGCTTCCAGAACGAACAAGCCGCCAATGATGGCCAGAACAATTTCGTGTTTGGTGGAAACAGCAATAGCACCGATCATACCACCCATGGCCAGTGATCCGGTATCGCCCATGAAAATGGCGGCAGGAGGCGCATTGAACCACAAAAAGCCGAGACCGGCCCCTATCAGGGCACCACATAGGACCGCCAGTTCACCTGATCCCAAAACGTGATGGATTTGCAGATAGTCCGCAAACAGGGCGTTGCCTGACAGATAGGCAATAATGCCAAAACTGCCCGACGCGATCATAACAGGGACAATGGCCAGACCATCCAGCCCATCGGTCAAGTTCACCGCATTGCCAGCGCCAACAATGACGCAGATTGAAAACGGGATGAAGAACCAGCCAAGATTCCAGATCAGATCCTTGAAAAACGGAAATGTCAGGGAGCTGGAGAATGGCTGTTCGCCAATCGTCATCACTGCATAGCCTGCAAGCGCTGCAATCATAGCCTCCAGTGTCAAACGCGCCTTGCCCGAAAACCCCTTGTGAGAGGCCTGTGTGACTTTCAGGTAGTCGTCGTAAAACCCAATGGCGCCAAAGGCGATCGTAACCAGAAGGACGATCCAGACATAAGGACTTGTCAGATTGGCCCAAAGAAGCGTGCTGCTGATCAAAGCCAGCAGAATAATAAGCCCACCCATGGTTGGAGTGCCCTGCTTCACCATGTGTGTAACCGGACCATCAGAGCGGATAGGTTGGCCCTTGCCCTGACGGCTGCGCAGCCAATTGATGATCAAAGGACCAAACAGGAATACCAGCAGCATCGCCGTCATCATGGCGCCGCCAGTGCGAACCGTGATGTAGCGAAACAGGTTGAAGACCGGGAGCACGTCCGCAGTCTGGCTCAAAAAATATAGCATAAGTCTTTACGCGCCCTCATATGTGTCAGAATGCGTCGCCTGTTCTTGAACGACATCAGGTTCTGCTGCCTGTATTGGCGCATGAATGCGCTTCAGTGTTTCTACCAGTGTACTCATGGCCATGCCCAGCGACCCCTTGACCATCACAACATCGCCGCTGGCAATCTCTGCCAGAAGCGGTGCCATGAGATCTCGTGATGTCGCGGCATAAGTGGATTTTCGCGGTTCCGGCAATAAGTCCCACAATGTCTTCATCTGCGGACCACACAGAAGAACCCGGTTAATGTCGGTGGCTTGAATTGCAGCGTTCAATTCCGCGTGGAGTTGTGGAGCATCGCTTCCCAGCTCCAGCATGTCGCCCATGACCACGATCTTGCGACCATTGGTTTTCAAATCACCCAACATCCCGATGGAAGCAGACATGCTGGCAGGGTTTGCATTGTAGCTCTCGTCAATCAAAGTGTAAGCGCCCGCCTGCAAAGGCAGCATTTCTCTGGCACCGCGTCCGCCCATCAGCTTGAAACCGGACAGTGCGTCTGCAACCCGCTCGATATTAGTGCCCAATGCATGTGCCGTTGCCAGAACGGCCATGGTGTTTTCAGCCAGATAGCGTCCGCTGGTGGGCATGGCAAATGTCAGTTCCTGGCCAGCAATCTCTGCCACGACAAGTGATCCTGCGTCTGAAAGCGCAAAGTCGACCAGTCTTGCTTCAGCAGCACTGCCGGAGCCAAAACTGATGACGCGCCCGGCCCAGGCTTTCTCTGCTTCGCCTTTAAGGAAATCAAAATAGGAATTGTCGCTGTTCAATATGGCGGTTCCGCCAGATTCCAGCCCTGCGAAGATTTCAGCCTTGGCAGCTGCAATCCCATCCACACTGTCGAAGAACTCCAGATGGACCGGCGCGATGGTGGTGATAATGGCCACATGCGGGCGCACCATTTTGACCAGGGGCTCAATTTCACCAGCATGGTTCATGCCGATTTCAAAGACACCAAATTCTGCATCCAGTGGCATCCTTGCCAATGACAGTGGCACGCCCCAATGATTGTTGAAGCTTTTGATGGAAGCGTGAACCCGCCCCTCGGCAGACAGGCCGGTTGCCAGCAATTCCTTGGTGCTTGTTTTACCAACACTGCCGGTTACGGCCACTATCCGGGCTTCTGAACGGGCACGCGCAGCCATGCCAAGCTTCTGGAGTGCTTCCAACACATCTGCGACCACCAGGAACGGGCCAGCGGTGCGTCCAAGAGCTGGAAGTTTGTCTTCACTGACAATCGCCAGCGATGCCCCTTGCCGGAATGATTTTGTTACAAAATCATGGCCGTCAAAATTATCGCCCTTGATTGCAAAGAACA
Source organism: Alphaproteobacteria bacterium (assembly GCA_024743215.1). Taxonomy (GTDB): domain Bacteria; phylum Pseudomonadota; class Alphaproteobacteria; order Rhizobiales. The sequence continues at coordinate 47,759 of JANSWZ010000004.1, read as the reverse complement.
GATCACCCGGTTGGGTGGTGCGGCTGTCGATGGAAACGCCATAAACCGCTTTGGGCTGTGAGCCGAACAAGCGGCCACCCATAGTGGCTTCCAGTTCTGCGAAGGTCCAAAGCGGCGGCCCCTGCGGCGCGTGCCGTTCATAAGTGACTTTGCTTTGAAGTGCTTTGCGATCGGCAAGCGCCTGAGCAATTTCCTGATGATCTGAAAACGGCATCACTTCATCGCCGATGATCTGACCCTGTTCATGCCCCTTGCCTGCAACCACCAACACATCGTCGGCAGTCAGGATGGAAACAGCTCTTTGAATGGCCTTGCGACGGTCTGCAATTTCAATGGCTCTTGGTGCGGTTGCCAGAACTTCACTGCGGATTTGCGCCGGGTTCTCGCTTCGTGGATTGTCGTCCGTCACGATAACCAGATCTGCTACTTCATGAGCTGCTGCACCCATCAGCGGTCGTTTCCCCTGATCCCGGTCACCGCCTGCCCCGACAATGACCATCAAGAGACGCTTCGGATAGGGCCGCAACGCCTCCAGGGTAGAACGCAATGCATCCGGCTTATGGGCATAATCGACAAAAATCTGGCCCGGTATGCCTTGCATGTTCACAGGCTCCAACCGGCCTGATACGCCTTTCAGTTTACCAAGCGAACTCAACACGGCATCCGGGTCGAGCTTACAGGAGATCGCGAGGCCAGCAGCCATCAGCGCGTTATCCACCTGGAAGGCACCAGGCAATGGCAAAGTGACCTGCCTTTCCTGCCCAAAAAAACCAACTGTTAGGCTCTGCTCGGGACCCGATTTTCCATCCTGAACCGTGCGATTTGTCAAAGTGATGTCCTGGCCCAACCGCATAACGCGCAATTGCGCGCTGTCCGCCAGTTCGGCAGCCCTGTTGCCCCAAGGCGCATTGATATTCACAACAAAGGGCGCGCCCTTGGGCAAAAGTTCAGTTGTGAGACGTGCCTTGGCAGCAAAATAATCTTCTTCGGTCGCATGATAATCCATGTGATCACGGCCAAGATTTGTGAATGCGCCGGCGGTCAGCCGCACGCCATCCAGCCGATGCTGGTCAAGCCCATGGCTGGAAGCCTCCAGGGCCAGGTGATTGACGCCCTCACGCGCCAGACGATCAAGTGTTTTATGCAAGGAAACAGGATCAGGTGTGGTCAGGCCGCCATAATTGACCTGCCCGTCCACTATCACGCCCAGTGTGCCGATGCTGGCCGAACGTAACCCAGCGCTTTGGAATATCTGCGCCGCGAAGTTTGCGACCGAGGTCTTTCCAGCCGTACCGGTAATGGCAACAATTGTGCTGGGCTGCCGCGGAAAGAACCGTGCAGCCAGAAGCGCCAACGCCCGACGCGGATTACTGGAATGTATATGAGGAACCGGCATGGTGGCCGGATCAATATCAACCGATTCATCGGTCAGTACAGCCACGGCCCCCGCCTGAATAGCATCAGCAATGAAGGCAGCGCCATTTGCATGCACTCCGGCCATTGCGACAAACAGATTGCCGCGTTGGACCCGGCGACTATCGGCGCTAAGGCCGGTAATCCGCTGAGTTTCCATTTCCGGAGACAGATCAGCGCGAATTAACGCATCACGGTCCTGTGCGTCCAGTTTCAGCAAATCTCCAAGGCGCATCATAAGGGATAAATTCCTGTTAGCGGGCGGGGCTTGGGACGTTGTATTGCGGTATGCCGAGAGCAGCATCGCTTTCCATGCGCGGCATTACGCCCAACATGGGCGCTGCGCGCTTCACGATTGCTGCCAACGTTGGCGCCGCATTGCGTCCCGCCGTCGCTCCGATTCCTTCTTTCTCCGGTTTTGGCTCATCTATCACGACCAAAACCAGGTATTTCGGGTCATCCATGGGAAATGCGGCCAAAAAGGAGTTGAAACGAACGGAAGACGAATATTTTCCATCGACGACTTTTTCTGCAGTTCCGGTTTTACCACCCAGACGATAGCCCTGAACCTCGGCACGGCGACCGGACCCTTTCAGAACGTTAAGACGCATCAAGTACCGCATTTTATCGCTGGTTTCCTGCGAAACCACACGCCTTGCCAGTTGATCCGCCTCAGCCTCACTGCGTGGGAAGAAGGTCGGCGGAATGAGCTTGCCCCCATTCACCAAGGCTGCTGCTGCAACCGCCGTCTGCATTGGTGACACAGAGATACCGTGACCAAACGAAATGGTCATGGCGCTGATCTGGCTCCATTTGCTTGGGTGCTGAGGATCCGCTGATTCGGGCAGTTCCGTGCGCAGGCGGTCCATCAGACCAAGGCGCGACAGGAATTCCTTGTGACCATCAATGCCAACTTCCAGCGCCATCTTTGCGGTGCCGATATTGGACGAATAGATATAGACTTCCGGAACCGACAGAACCCGGTGTTTGCCATGAAAATCATTGATCGTATAGCGTGATACACGGATCGGTCGGCGCGCATCAAAATTATCGTGAATGGCAACCTTGCCGCTATCCAGTGCCATGGCCGTGGTGAAAGTCTTGAAGATAGACCCCATCTCGAAGACACCGGCTGTGGCCCGGTTCATACGCTCTTTCTCCAACGCCTGTGCTGGGATGTTCGGATCATAATCGGGCTGTGATGACATGGCGATGACCTCACCCGTATGCACATCCAGCACGATACCCATGGCGGCAATGGCCCTGTAACGCTCCATGGCCTTTGTCAGTTCATCTCGCACAACATGTTGTACGCGCAAATCGGTTGACAGTCGCATCGGTTCAAGGTTGCGTTCCATCTGCAAACCCGCTTCTTGCAGATCAGCAAGTCCTTGGCCGTCAATATGTTTTTCGATGCCGGCAATGCCTTCATTGTCGATGTTCACATGACCCAGAATATGAGAAGCTGTTTCGTGGCCGGGGTAGAATCGGCGATTTTCGTTCAGAAAACCAACTCCAGCCAGACCCATCCGATGGATGGCGCGCTGCTGTTCCTGTGTGATCTCACGCTTCAACCACATGAAGCCGCGATCACTGGCCATGCGTGTGCGGATAGCGTCCGAATCCAGATCCGGGAAAATCGTCGCAAGCCCGTCCACAACTTCATCGGCATCCAGAACACGCCTTGGTTCGGCAAACATGGAAAAGGTTTTCACGTCGGTGGCCAAAACTTCGCCATTTCGGTCCAGAAGATCAGGCCTTGCTGCGGAAACACCACTTGAGCCATAGGGATTTCCCGCATCCAACTCACCGAACATGGCAATGCCTGCCAAACGCAGGCCGATGACGGCATAGATGACAGCAAACAGCCCAACGGCCATCAGAAGCCGCAAGCGGGAATCATCTTTTTGATCGACTGCTGTGCCCTTGAAACTGACATGCCGTCGCACAGACGTCAGAAGCGAAACTTTTGCCTTTGCAGCGTCAAATGTATCGGAAAGTGCCATATCAGCGCGCCTCCGAACCAATCAAGTCAGACAGACTTGGCTCACTGGTCTGATTTATCAGCTTTGCCAACGTATTGCTCTCATAAGCATAGGAGAAGGGTTTGCGGCGCGGCACTATGAGTGACATTGGCGATCTTTCCGGAATGTTATCCAGCAAGGCGATCTGATGCGGTGCCAGTGGTGTCAGCGGCAACACTTCGGCATTGTTTTCCACCAGGGCCTGCAATCTGGAGGGCTGATTCAGCAAGCTCCATTGCGCCTTCAGACGGGAAATATCCTCTTCCAGTCCATTGATTTCGGACACCATGTCTCTGGCCTCCTCGGTTGCCAGCTCGGCCCGGTATTTTATCTGGTAGGTGACCGCAGCTCCGGCGACCATCATCAGGCAGAGAAACAAGGTCCAGGTATGGCGCAACATTATCTGCTCCTCATTGGTCTAGTCCCTGAAATCCGGGCAAGGACGGCACACCAAGCGCCGCCATATCCAGCGCAAATGCAGTGTGTTCCGTACGCTCTCCGACACGCAGCTTTGCGGAGCGCGCGCGCGGGTTCTGTTGGCATTCCGCATCACTTGCGGCCAATGCCTTGCGGGATTTCAATTGAAAACTTGGCGGCGCAATTGCGGCCAATTCCGGCGCGTGGCGCGATCCACCAAGCCGTGTTTCACTTCTGGTGTTGAAGAAGGTCTTGGCAATACGGTCTTCCAGGGAATGGAATGTCACAATGACCAACCTGCCACCGACTTTGAGCTGATCTTCGGAAGCTGACAGCCCCATGGCCAATTCTTCAAGTTCCCGGTTGACGAAAATCCGCAAGGCCTGAAATGTTCGCGTCGCCGGGTGAATGCGGTCTTTCGCCTTGCGTGGAATAATGGTGGTGACCGTTTCCGCCAGATCGCCGGTTGTTTCCAATGGCTGCTTGGCCCGACGTTTCAAGATTGCGCTGGCAATACGTCCGGCCTGCCGCTCTTCACCCAGAAATTTCAGGACATGGGCCAGTTCGCCATGGGACATTTGATTGACAATTTCAGCGGCGGTTGGGCCCGAATTGCTCATGCGCATGTCCAGCGGGCCGTCTTTCTGAAACGAAAAGCCCCGCTCCGCATTGTCAATCTGCATGGATGACACGCCGATATCGAGCACGACCCCATCTGGTGCTGGCGCCTGGAGCGCCTGCAAATGGTCGGCAAGGTTTGAAAACTGACCTTCAATCAGCGTCAGCCGATCAGGAAACCTGGCAAGCAATGCCTGACCTGATGCAATGGCAGTAGGATCGCGATCAAATGCATAGACATGGGCTGCGCCTGCTTCCAGCAAAGCGGTTGTATAACCACCTGCCCCGAACGTCCCGTCGACAAAATTGCCGCCTGCCACAGGCTGGAGCGCAGTCAACACCTCGGCCAACATCACCGGCAGATGTGGCTGTGAGCCAACAGTTCCAGCTTTGGAACCGTTTTTTGAATCACCTTGTGATAGGTCTGGCGCGCTCATCTGATTGCCGGTCTTGATCCAGGTTCAGTTTGTCATGACGCGCTATGACTGATTTGTGGAAATGACGCATTCGCACTCCCTGTCCATCAACGCGCATGGAAACGGGTTTTCAGTGCTCGATAAATAGTCAGGTAACGTTAATAATCTGTTTGTTTCCCACAGATTGATACCTAGTTTTGTTGTTTCACTTGGGGAAAAAACCAGTTGGTCTATAAGCCGGGTTCTGTATCACATTGCGCTGTTCAAGGGTGTGATACCGCAAGACAAGCACAATGCGCGATGACCATTCATCTGGGACCTCTGTTGCCAGAGGCCTCATGCAACCTACCCGAATGACTGGTTCGGAAACAAACCTGATTCAAAAGTTGCCCTTTGAGCCGCGCCATTCCTATTCGGTTTTGCTCCCGGTGGGGTTTACCATGCCAGGTCTGTTACCAGAGCCTGCGGTGAGCTCTTACCTCACCTTTTCACCCTTACCTTCAGACCACATCAATGAATTGACGAAGCTGCAGGCGGTTCGTTTTCTGTGGCACTTTCCCTAAGATTTCTCTCGCCGGACGTTATCCGGCACCGTGTTTCTGTGGAGCCCGGACTTTCCTCTCTGCAGAGCTTTCACGGTATGCAGAGCGGTCATCCGACCAACTGGTTACGCTCATGTGGTCGATGAATCCGGCAAGGTCAAGGCGAATATCGGAACAAGTCTGTCGGCAATTCAGGCATGTGATGCGTAAATTGCCGACTTAATGTTCTGATTCAGATTCAAGAAAGTGTTTCAAATGCCAGATAAACCGAGGATTTTCTATCTTCGGTTCAAGCCGCCGTCGCTCGAATTTCTTCACGGAAATCATCAATACAGACACGTTTTCCGTCGCGCTCCACATACCAGTAGGTCCAGCCATTGCAGGCTTCAAAGCCCTGCACCAGGGCTCCCACCTTATGAATGGAACCAACATGGCTGCCACTGATCAAGGAGCCATCCACGCGAATTGTGGCGGCATGACGCCCCTTGGCATCGGTCATTTTTTCACCGGCTGACAACAATCCACCTTCAAGAAGGCGGCCAAATGGAATGCGCGGCGCTGCACGTTTTCCTTCGCTGACAACCAGAGCCTCTTCACTGATTGGCAAGACAGCAGCAATGCGCGCCAAGGCGGCATTGCGATAGCTGGCATCACGTTCAATCCCAACAAAATTACGACCCAGCGATTTTGCGACGGCTCCGGTGGTGCCTGTGCCAAAGAACGGGTCCAGAACCACGTCACCCGGTTTGGTGCTGGTCAGCAAGACGCGCTGCAAAAGCGCTTCCGGTTTCTGGGTTGGATGAACTTTCTGGCCATCTTCATTCTTCAGACGTTCTGAGCCATTGCAAATCGGGATGTGCCAGTCGGATCGCATCTGCGTTCCGTCATTCAGCATTTTCATGGCGTCATAGTTGAATGTGTAGCTTTTGGCATCCTGATCCCGCGATGCCCAGATCATTGTCTCATGGGCATTGGTAAAACGGCGGCCTCTGAAATTTGGCATCGGGTTTGCCTTGCGCCAGATGACATCATTGAGCATCCAGAAGCGCAGATCCTGCATCAATGCCCCGACACGAAAAATATTGTGATACGAACCGATAACCCAGATTGTGCCATTGGGTTTCAGCACGCGCCTTGCCGCAAGCAACCAGGCGCGGGTAAAGGCATCATAAGCCTCAAACGAGGAAAACTGGTCCCAGGCATCATCAACGGCATCCACCTTGCTTTGATCGGGCCGGTGCAGATCGCCTTCCAACTGCAGATTATAGGGTGGGTCGGCAAAGATCACATCGATCGAAGCGGCAGGAAGCTTTTCCATTGCAGCCACACAATCACCGGCGATGATGGTGTTCAGCCATTCCGGCTGGGCTTCTGGATCAGATGATGATGACGAATCCGGGGTGATCTCCCGGGCAAGAGCAGATGAAAGGGTCAAAACGCAAAACTCCAATGACGCTTCCAGAGTCTGCGCTCAACAGGGTAAAGATCGAGTTAGGCTTTATGGTTAACAAATGGTTGATGGCTGTTTTGTGCAATCCTCACGAAGTGATTGGGCAAGTCACAATTTTGGGCGGCATCTTTTGGTCGCATTCTTTGGCTGATATCTTTGCCTGCGTCCTCGCCAAGCCACAATTCACCTGTTATAGAATGCCAAACCCGTTCATTTGTTGAGTTCATGCGGCCATTGTTGTGTATCAAAAACTGATTTTCCCTGTTCTTGCGCTTCTGGTGCTTTCCGGCTGCAATGCGGTCAGCAGCCTTAATCCGATCAGTAAAAAGCCGATCGTGGATTTGCGCGAGTTTTCCAAATCCGGCCCTGTCTATTGTCCCAAGATTGAATTGCGGCAGGGCACGGAAAGTTTCAATGTGTTTGAAGGGGATGCCAAGGGCGACCCCAAGAAACTCATTCATCAGGCGCGTATTGACGAGACTGCCCGTGAATGCAGTATCGCAAATGGCCAATTGCAAATTCGGGTTGGCATCAGCGGTCGCGTCCTGGCTGGCCCGCGCAGCTCAAGTTCCAATACTCTCACCGTTCCTGTTCGCGTTGCTGTCGTAAAATTCCAGGAAGCGGTGCTTTATTCAGAAATCCAGCCAATTTCAGTGCAGATTTCCGACTTTGACAGAACACCTGATTTCGTAACCGTTGTGAATGTTGCCGTACCGGATCCGGGCAATGAACGCGACTACATCATTTATGTGGGCTTTGACCGTAAGGATGACGCCTGACACCACCCCCTTACTTAAAAGACCAGTACATGCTCATCATCTTTGACTGTGACGGCGTCCTTGTGGATTCCGAGATCATTGCTTCAGAAGTAAATCTTGAACTCGTAAAAGACCTTGGAATGGACATTACGCTGGACGAATTGTCCCAGCGCTACAGCGGCCTGACGGCTGATGCTATTTTTGCGCAGGTGGCAGAGGAACTGGCAAAACCACTTCCCGACGATCTTGCGCAACGGTCAGACGAAATGCTGGACGCAGCCTTGCAACAATCTTTGCAAGCTGTCGCCGGTGTCCACGAGATGTTGGATGCGATGGATGATGCACGATGTATTTGTTCCAACTCCACCACCGTGAGACTTGAGCAAAACCTGAAACTGACCAATTTGCATGATCGCTTTCGCCCCTACATATATTCCGCTTTGGAAGTTCGACAAAAGCTGCCCAAACCCTCACCCGATGTTTTCTTACATGCGGCTGAAACTCTGGGATCCACACCCGCTCAGACGATTGTCATCGAAGACAGCAGTCATGGTGTTGAAGGAGCCGTTGCCGCAGGAATGCGCGTGATCGGCTTCGTTGGTGCCTCGCACTCCTATGCTGGCCACGCGGAGAAACTGATGGATGCGGGAGCTGAAACAACCGTTCACAATCTGAGCGATGTACCTGCCACCGTCGAGGCACTGAAAAGTTGGTCCGGCATCAGCGTTTGAACGGAAACTTGATAAAGCTCGGCCGCAGCGCGATAAGGAACCGTCAATTGCAGCCGCACATGGCAGAATCCAAAATACGACAGGACGTAATTTCGTGCGATATGTAAGTACCAGAGGCGAGGCTCCTGAACTTGGTTTTCTGGATGCCATTCTAACGGGTCTTGCCCGCGATGGCGGACTTTACATGCCCGCCAGCTGGCCCAAACTGTCGCTGGCCGAGATCAAGGCGTTACGCGGCAAACCCTATGAAGATGTTGCATTTGCCATCATGTCGCCCTTCGTGGATGGTGAAATTCCTGACTCTGTATTGAAGAAAATCATAAAAGAAGCATACGCTTCCTTTCGCCATCCCGCTGTTGCTCCTTTGGTGCAGGTTGGTCCGAATGATTTTGTGCTTGAACTGTTTCATGGACCGACTTTGGCGTTCAAGGATGTGGCCATGCAATGGCTTGCCCGGGTCATGGACTATGCTTTGGCTGAACGTGAGCAACGGGCCACAATCATTGGCGCAACATCAGGCGATACGGGCGGCGCCGCCATCGAAGCGTTTTGCGGCCGCGATAACACCGACATTTTCATTCTGTTCCCCTATGGCCGTGTCTCTGACGTACAGCGACGCCAGATGACCACCGTTGCGGATCCCAATGTACATGCATTGGCCATTGAAGGTAATTTTGACGACTGCCAGGCATTGGTCAAAGCCATGTTCAACGATTTGAAGTTTCGGGATCAGCTTGGCTTATCAGGCGTCAACTCCATAAACTGGGGTCGGATTTTAGCGCAGGTCGTGTATTATTTCACATCAGCGTTGTCGCTGGGCGGGCCGGATCGCGCTATTTCTTATTCCGTACCAACTGGAAATTTCGGCGACATTCTCGCCGGTTTCGTTGCCAAGAAAATGGGCCTTCCCATCGAGCGGCTTCTGATTGCCACCAATGTGAATGACATTCTCGTCCGCACTTTGGAAACCGGGCGCTATGAAGTGACGGGCGTTACAGAAACCACAGCGCCTTCAATGGACATTCAAGTGTCATCAAATTTCGAGCGGTTGCTGTTTGAAGCCAACGGTCAGGACGGAGCAACTGTCAGCCGATTGATGGCTGGCCTCAGTCAATCCGGATCGTTTACGCTTGCACCGGAAGCAAGAGGTTTCATTGCGCAAGACTTTGACGCGGCGCGCACAACACAGGCGGAGACGGCACAAACCATCCATGATGTTCTGGAAGGAAGCAGCTATCTGCTTGATCCGCATACGGCCATCGGCCTGTTTGCGGCCCAACAAAGACACAAAACCAATACGCCGATGGTCACCTTGGGAACTGCGCATCCGGCTAAATTTCCAGATGCAGTAAAGGCTGCGTGCGGGCAGCACCCTGCCCTGCCCGCATGGCAGGGTGATCTCATGTCACGTCCAGAACGCCAACAAGCTCTTGCTAATGACTTGCAGAGCGTGGAAAACTTCATTTCAGCCCATGCCAGGGCCTCTGAGAGATAATAAGCCTTGGGAGGGGTGCAGTGAATTTTAAATCAGGTGATCGATGAGCGTTGAGCATACGATCTTGAGTAACGGCATCACTGTGGTTACCCATGCAATGCCACATCTGGAAAGTGCGTCCCTTGGGGTGTGGGTCCGATCTGGATCCCGTAATGAGACAAGCCAACAGCATGGCATTTCCCATTTGCTTGAACATATGGCGTTCAAAGGCACCAAAAAGCGAACAGCGCGCTCCATTGCAGAAGAGATTGAAGCCGTCGGCGGAGATCTCAATGCTGCCACGAGCGTGGAAAACACCTCCTATTATGCCAGGGTACTGAAGGAAGATGTGCCACTGGCTCTGGATATTCTCAGTGACATCCTCCTCAACGCCCGGTTTGATGATGATGAGTTGCGGCGAGAGCAGCATGTCATTTTGCAGGAAATCGGGGCAACTCTCGACAACCCGGAAGATCTGGTCTTCGACGCCTTTCAGGACATTGCCTTTCAAGGCCAGTCCATCGGACGTACAATTCTGGGAACGGCAGAAACGGTTGAGGGATTTTCAACAGGGGATCTGAGGCAGTTCCTCAACTCTCAGTACCGACCGTCAGATATGGTCATTTCTGCAGCAGGCGCTGTTGATCATGATAAATTTGTGCGTCAGACAGAAGACGCATTCGGGGCTCTCACCAAACCGGATGTTTCTGTGAATGATCATCAACAAGCCAGCTATACGGGTGGCCAGTTCATTCAGTCAAAGGACCTGATGGAGGCACAGCTTCTGATAGGGTTTGAGGGCCACTCCTACCGGGATGAGCAATTCTACGGCACTCAGCTTCTGGCCAGCGTGCTTGGCGGAGGCATGGCGTCTCGCCTGTTTCAGGAAGTGCGCGAGTCCAGAGGGCTTTGTTACTCAATCTATGCATTTCACTGGGGTTTTTCCGACACGGGCCTGTTTGGTATTCATGCAGCCACCGGTCGGGAAGATATTCCTGAACTTGTGCCGGTGGTGTTGGATGAACTGCTGCGTGCCTGCGACGAAATTTCCGAAAATGAAGTGAAACGTGCCCGCGCACAGGTCCGGGCCAGCCTGTTGATGAGCCTTGAAAGCCCTTCAGCACGAGCTGCGCAGATTGCACGCCAGATGCTTGTCTTTGGCAGGGTGATCGATCTGAACGAATTGGTTGCCAAGGTAGATGCCATAACACCGGCTGACCTTCGGGACCTTGGTCAGTCCATTTTCACAGATGCAGTGCCCACTCTGGCATCAATCGGACCGATTGATGGGGTGGAAACAGTGCTTTCAACGGAACGTATTTCCGGGCATCTTAGACGGAACTAGTTCTCAATCGGCGGCTCGGCATGACATTTGCCTTTTTGCACAATACCACGCGTGTCCAGACACAGGAGACCACTCGCGGTGGCACCAAGGCCGGCGAAGATATATTTCTACGTCCGCCTCAGATTGCCGACTATGCCATGTGGGCAGAACTTCGGTCAGCCAGCCGTGATTTTCTCAAGCCTTGGGAGCCAAGTTGGGCGTCTGATGATTTGACACGCAATGCGTTTCGCCGCCGCATTCGCCGCTATCAACAGGAAAATCGTGATGGCCTGGCGCATGCCCTGTTTATTTTCCGCAAGCATGACGAGCAGTTGGTCGGCGGTTTGAACCTGTCAAATATCCGACGTGGGGTCACTCAGGCCGCGAGCCTGGGTTACTGGATGGGAGAATCATTTGCAGGCCAGGGTTACATGTCAGCCGCGGTCCGATCCGCATTGCCATTCGCGTTCAACTCATTGGGTTTGCACCGGGTGGAAGCGGCCTGCATTCCCGACAATCAGCGTTCGATTCTGCTTCTGCAGAGTCTCGGCTTTCAGCGCGAAGGCTACGCAAGAGAGTATTTATGCATAGACGGTCGCTGGCAGGATCACGTACTTTTTGCGATTTTGAAGAAAGACCTTGTTAACGAGGCCTGACCGCCGCGCATGTTTTTTGTTTTCTGCCTGTTTCATTTGATTAAAAATGGACCATAATCGCCTCTTAACTAGACAAAACGGGCTTCTGACACCTTGTGTCCGAGGTTCGAACTCAATACTAAGAAGGCATTCAAGCCTGGCTGGTCCGATTTCGGGGCGGACGTTGCGTTCAGCATGTTCCAAAGCTTGACTGGTTTAGTATTGAGTATCCAACTGCTTTGGAGAAACACGAGTTGCGTTGCCTGGGTTCCATCCGTGAAATAATACCGGGTCTGGTCGCCTTTTGGATGATTGTGCTTTCAGTGCTTTCGTTCGGTGCGCCCGCTTATGCTGTTGAAGCTGTCAGCGTTCCGCTGGATGGCCGAACCCTGGACTTGCGTGCAGCTCTGGAAATGTACACCGATGCGGGAGCGCGATTACAGGTTTCGACGGCCCCCGGCCCTGACGGCATTATCCGACGCATTGAAGTGCAGGCACGTGATCCGGAAATAGCTTCCAACTGGGCCGTCTTTGCGTTGGCCAATACGGGAAACCAACAGATCGACCGTCTGCTTGTGGCACCACATTACTGGCTGCCTGGATCGGGCCTGTTTACACCCGATCTTGGAAGAACGCGGATTACCAATATTACTCCCAGTGAAGGCTTTGCGCCTGAACGGGTGCCCAGCAAGGAATCGGATGTATTTCTCATAACATTGGATCCCGGTGCCGTTGTCACTTTCATCGTGGAACTTCAGGATGAGCGACTGCCCAAACTAGAGCTGTGGGAAGCAGATACCTATCGCGACAGTGTGAACAATTACACCCTTTACAGGGGCCTGGTGATTGGGATTGCGGGCCTTCTGGCCGTATTCCTGACGATCATTTTTGTCGTCAAGGGAACTGCCATGTTCCCCGCTGCTGCCGGTCTGGCCTGGGGCGTTCTGATCTATGTTTGTATTGATTTTGGGTTCTGGAATGAATTTTTCGATCTGACTGCGAACCAGAACCAAATTCACCGAGCGGCATCCGAGATATTCCTGTCAGCCAGCCTTGTGGTGTTCATCTACACTTATCTCAACCTTGATCGCTGGAATACGACCTACCGCATAGCTGTGATGAGTGTGCTGCTTGTTATGGCGGTGGTAGTGGCGGTAGCCATGATCGAACCAAGCTTTGGTGCTGGCGTTGCCCGCATTGCATTTGGCCTTACCGTCATTGGCGGTATGGGGCTGATTGGATGGATGAGCTGGATGGGCTACGACCGCGCCGTGATGATCATCCCCACCTGGATATTGCTGCTGTTCTGGCTGACAGCGGCCACTGTCTGCGTATTGGGTGCGCTGGACAATGACATTGTCCAACCAGCCTTGGCGGGCGGCATGGTCCTTATTGTGCTGCTGATCGGCTTTACCCTCATGCAACATGCCTTCTCAGGCGGAACCGTGATCACCGGGGACCTTGGGGACCAGCAGCGGCGCGCGCTGGCACTGACCGGATCAGGCGATATGATCTGGGACTGGGATGTTATGCGGGATCGCATGATTGTAAGCCCGGAAGTGGAGCAGAAGCTTGGCCTGCGCCGCGGCACTTTGGAAAGCCATGCGCGCGATTGGCTGGAATTTATTCACGAATCAGATCGAGACCGTTTCCGGTTGATGCTGGATACTGTTCTGGTGCAGCGGCGCGGGCGCATTGTGCAGGATTTCCGCCTGCGCTCCAAGAATGATGATTTTCACTGGTTCTCCCTGCGGGCGCGTCCTGTCATAGGCTCTGATGGTGAGGTTGTCCGATGCGTCGGCACATTGACAGACATCACTGAGCAAAAGATCGCACAGGAACGTCTCATGCATGACGCCGTGCATGATAATCTGACGGGACTGCCGAACCGGGAATTGTTTATTGATCGGCTGCAGACAGCTCTCACCCGCTCAGAAGTGGATGATGCAGGCTACCCATCAGTGATCATCATTGATATCGATCAGTTCAGTGACATTAATGACAATTTCGGCCTGGCCATCGGCGATTCTGTTTTGCTGGCTGTCTCAAGGCGTCTGTCCCGTATGACGCGGCCCCAGGACACTGTGGCACGCATTGGCGGTGATCAATTTGCCATGATGCTGATTTCCGAAGAAGACACGGCAAAGGTCGAAAATATTGCCACTGCAATCCTGCGCACATTGAAGTCCGCCATCCCGATTGGTGATGAAGAGATTTTCCTGTCCGCATCCATTGGTATCGCCCACTTCGAAGAAGAGCAGATCAGTGCAGAGGATCTGCTGCGCCAGTCGGAAACGGCGCTCTATGATGCCAAGCGCAAGGGCGGCAACGAAATAAGTGTCTTTTCCGAAGTCAGCGGTGATGCGGCTGGCAGTCGACTGGAAATCGCCTCTCGTCTGCGTCAGGCATTGGAGCGAGAAGAACTCGTCCTCTACTATCAGCCAGTCATCAAGTTGGAAGATCGCTCGATTGCCGGGTTTGAAGCCTTGATGCGCTGGGAGCATCCAGAGCTTGGGATGCTGGCACCAGCCGAGTTCATACCTATTGCCGAGGAAAGCAATCTGATTGCCGATATCGGTCTGTTTGCCCTTGAAGAAGCCACCCAGCAATTGGCTGAGTGGCAACAATCGCCGCGCATCCGCACGCCGTTGTTCATGAATGTCAATGTTTCCAGCCGCCAGATTTTCCGGCAGGACCTTATCAATGATGTGAAATCGGTCTTCCTGCGTTCACCGGTTCATCCGGGCAGTCTGAAGCTGGAGATCACTGAATCACTGGTCATGGAAAATCCGGAATATGCGGCTCAGGTTCTGGAGCGCCTTCGTGATCTGGGAACCGGCCTTGCACTGGATGATTTCGGTACGGGATATTCATCCCTTTCCTATCTGCAACGATTCCCGTTCGACACACTGAAAATCGATAAATCCTTCGTGCGTCAGAACGGACAGGAAAGCCAATTGGTAATTCTGCGGTCAATTATCGCACTCGCGCATGACCTTGATATGGATGTGATTGCAGAGGGCGCAGAAAACGAAAGCGACGTTGTGGAACTGACTGATCAGGAATGCGAATTCGCGCAGGGCTTCCTGTTTGGCCAGCCGATGAAAGCCAGCGAAGCTGAGGAAATGCTGTTCCGTAGTACCTCGTACACGACAAGCTAAACCACAACATGCAGATTGCGTCAGATTAGATCAGGCGCGACCTGTCGTGCTGACAAGCGCTCCCAGATCCACGCCAAGCCGTTTCAGCGCCATTGGATAGATCTCTTCGGGCGGGGTTTTCAAGATCATCTGAACATCGGCATCGCAGACGAGCCAGGAATTTTCCCGTATTTCTTCTTCCAACTGGCCTGCGCTCCACCCTGCGTAGCCAAGCGCGATGCGCGCATCCAGCGGACCGACGCCTGCAGCCATACCCTGTATCGCTTCCATGGTCGCGCAAAGTGCCAGATCATCAGCTATTTGAAGCGACCCGGAATAACCCTCTGTTATCCGGTGCAACACGAATCCACGCCCGATCTCCACCGGTCCACCTGCAAGAACCGGAATTTCAGTGAAATCAGGATCCAGTGATTCTTCTGGGATGGATAAATTGAGTTTTTCACACAGTGTGTGGAAGTCGATGTTCCGGTGTGGTCGGTTGACCACTAACCCCATGGCACCTTCTTCATCATGGCTGCACAAGAAAATGATGGTCCTATTGAAACGGGGGTCTGTCATTGCAGGCATTGCAATAAGACAGGAGCCAATGAGCCAGCCCTGACCCGCACCAGCCATTCCCTGCTGTGCACTTAAATCCGTTTTTTTGGACACTATCTGGTTTCCTGTAAGCGAGTTTTGCAAACACTATGGCACATAGCGACCTACCCTTACCATGCAGGGCAAGCTGCTCACTTCACGTAGATATGATCGCCGGAAGCGCAGACAAGCATTCCCGAGGCGATAATTAGAGGTTAAAAACGGCTATGACAAAAAAAATCAGAAGCTTTGCCTTGTGTTTCGTGGCGGTCCTGACGATTGGCCTGGCCATGACCCTGCCCTCTCAAGCGTTTGAAGGGCAGTGGGTAGAGTTGCCGAATGCGAAAGCACGCCTCCTGGCAACTGGAGATCCAATGAGCGGGCACATATTGGCTGGCTTGGAAATTGAGCTGGATGAGGACTGGAAGACCTATTGGCGTTTTCCAGGTGATTCCGGGATTCCACCAAACTTTGACTGGTCAGGTGCTCAAAATGTTGCCGGAACCCAATTGCTGTTCCCGGCACCGCAGCGATTTACAGATGAGTATGGACAATCGGTCGGCTACAAGCATCGGGTCGTGTTTCCAATTGAGATTGAATTGGAAGGTGCTGGACGTTCCACAAATCTGGAACTGGATATCGTGCTGGGCATATGCAGGGAGGTCTGCATTCCCGTGATGGAGCGTTTCTCCTTGAAACTGCCACCGATTTTTGTGGCGACAGAGGCGGCAAAGACCATACTCAATGCTGCGACTGAAACTGTTCCGATGAAAGTTGATGAAGCACAACAACCCGAAATCAAGGTTACGGAACGCGTCGGCACAACTCCGGTTGTGACCGTCTCAGTGCCAACAATGTTTCTTATCAAAGATATTTTCATTGAAGGACCAGACACCTGGTTCCTATCCCTGCCGGAAAAGCTGCCTGCAAATGACGCTGATCAGCTTGATGTTTGGCAACTTCCACTCGATGGCACACCAATCGGGAAAGAGCCCTGGGGTGCTGCAATGCGACTGACCATGGTTGGCACCAACGAGTCTTTTGAGCAGGAATTTGTCCTAACCGCGCCGGAATAACAGCTCGGCGGATTGCCGGTGGGCTGATTGTGCCCTAGATATTTCGAAGAGTTTTCCAATACCTATCCATGAAAGATCCGCACATGACAATTTCCATTGGCGATACACTCCCATTTGCGCACTTCTTTGTAAAAGCCGGTGGTGAGGTAGACAGACTGTCGACTGACGACATCCTTGCCAATCGCAAGGTTGTTCTGTTCGGCGTGCCGGGCGCCTTCACGCCAACCTGCCATGCCGACCATCTGCCGGGCTATCTGGAGCATCTGGATACGATCAAATCCAAGGGCATTGATGAAGTGGCCGTGATCTCGGTCAATGATCCGCACGTCATGGAAGCATGGGCCAAAGCAACAGGCGGCAAAGGAAAAATACTGTTCCTTTCCGATGGCAATGCTGATTTCACACGAGCAATCGGGCTGGATACGGATGGTGCCGTTGTTGGCATGGGAACACGATCACAGCGCTATTCGATGGTTGTCGAAAACGGAGTGGTGACCCAGTTCAATTTGGAAGAAGTTCGTGGTCAGGCGATTCTTTCAGGTGCAGCTGCAATTATGGAGCAGCTCTGACTTCACGTTGCCCAGAAAGCGGCGATACTCCTGCTTGGCTACATGCGTTCTGTAAAACAAGCACGGGAAATTTGCACCCCCTAAGCAAGTCCCAAGAGACCCATCAGCCCTGAGGTTGACCTCGTTTATATTCCCGAACCGCGAACGCGATAAATACACCAATTAGTGTAAGCGCGATCCCGTACCACGTGAGAACGTAACCGAAATGTCGGTTGCTAAATGCAATTACGGTTTCTCCTGCCTGCGGCAACGTAGGGCCGCTACCAGCCTCCAGATCTACAAAGAAGGGGGCCACTTCGCCGCTCTCGAGTGATGTATGCTGTGTCATGGCTGCGGGATCGCGCACAAACCAAAGCGTGCCATCAAACCCAAAATCATTGCCGGGTGTTGCAAAGCCAGCTTTTTCAGGAGAACGCATCAAGCCTTTCAGAGTCATGATGTCAGTCTGACCTGTCGTGATATCCTGATCAGCGAGATGGAGCGGAATAAAGCCACGATTTATCCAGATCACGGCCCCTTCAACTGACTCAAAGGGCGTCATGACCCAATGCCCCTGCCCGCCCAATGGCCCGCCTTTGGGACTACTGATGACCATGTAGGCGCGTTGCTCGTGCGCATGCAGATAACGCCCGGTCACTGTAATACGCCGATACTGATAGGTGTCGGGTTCAAGCGCAGGCCACTCCGCAGAAGGAGGCAAGGCAACGGGTTCTGCCGCCAGTCTGGCGGTCACGCTGGAAATCAGGTCTTCCTTCCAATACATGCGCTGCACCTGCCAGGTGCCAAATGAAAGTAGAACGACCAGCGCGATGGCCGACAAAAGACCGGGCCACAACAGGCGTCGCCAGAGCGGTGGTAATGTGATCGCATCACTTGACATCTTCAGACCTGTCGCCGTCCCGCAAGGTGCCTTCAGCAGCTTTGCGTTGGTATTGTTGTGCAATCAGAAGGCCCTTTAACGGGCGCAGGAATGTCAAACAGAGAAAGAGGGTGAGAGGCATCCAGATCAACATGTTGAGCCAGATGGGCGGCATGAACATCACTTCGGTCATCAGGACACCGACAACTGCCAGAAAACCAACAATGAATATAACAAAGACCGCAGGACCGTCTCCGCTATCGATGAATGCGAAATCCAGATCACAGCGTTCGCACTTATCGGCGGTTGTTAAGAAACCGGAAAAAAGGCGACCCTGACCGCATCTGGGGCATTTACCCTTCAAGCCAGTCTGACCAACAGTCAGAACAGGATAGCGCATCAGGTCATCCATATCGGTCAATGCTAAAACTCTCCGTAGGTGGAAGACACAAAAAAGGCGCACCCGGCTTGCCGGGCGCGCCAATATTCCAAACCGTTTAAGGTTTTAGTGAATCGTCGCGCCGACTGATCCCCAGATGTAAATTGCGGCAAACAGGAACAGCCACACCACATCCACAAAATGCCAGTACCAGGCAGCAGCCTCAAAGCCGAAATGCTTCTGTGGTGTAAAGTCGCCCTGCAGCGCTCGCACCAGGCATACAATGAGGAAGATGGTCCCAATCAAAACATGGAAGCCATGGAAGCCAGTTGTCATGTAGAAGGTTGCGCCATAAATGCTGTCGGCAAAAGCGAAGGCAGCATGTGAGTACTCATAGGCCTGAACCACAGAAAACAGCACGCCCAAAATCACGGTGAGGATTAAACCCCATTTGAGGCCATTGCGGTCATTGTGCAGCAGCGCATGGTGCGCCCAGGTAACAGTTGTACCAGATGTCAACAGGATCAATGTGTTCAGCAACGGCAGATGCCATGGATCAAACACTTCAATGCCAACCGGCGGCCAGATTCCACCAGTGTGCTCGACACGTGCAACCTGCTGCGCTTCTCCAGCAAACAGGCTTGCATCAAAGAATGCCCAGAACCAGGCCACGAAGAACATCACTTCAGAGGCGATGAACAAAATCATGCCATAGCGTAAATGCAACTGAACCACTTTGGTATGATGACCTTCGTGACTTTCCTTGATGACATCGCGCCACCAAGCGATCATCGTGTAGATCACGCCCAAAAATCCTGGCAACATCCACAAAGCCGAAGCCTCATGAAAATAGCCAACGGCACCCAAAGCCAGTGCCAAAGCGGACGCAGAGCCAACAAACGGCCATGGGCTTGGGTCTACAAGGTGGTAGTCATGATTGTTGGCGTGTGTGTCAGCCATGTTGTTCCCCGGTCTTTCTCGTCTTTTGCTAGCGCTTCAATAGCGCGAATTTCCGTTCGCTCATAGAGCTTTTTAGTTTCTGCCCTAAAGCTTTTCAGGGGTATCGTCTTTGGTATCCTTATCCAGCTTTGCGACAGGTTCGACGCCGCCTTCGACCGGAAAAAAGGTGTAGGAAAGAGTTATCGTGCTTACCGAATCCAATTCCGGATCATCTGCAATTGCCGGATCAATAAAAAAGACAACCGGCATTTCAACACTTTCGCCAGCAGCGAGCTTTTGTTCTGTAAAACAGAAACATTCCAGCTTGTTGAAATAGGCCCCGGCAGATTGCGGCGTCACATTGAATGTGGAGGTGCCAATGGTCTCGGATTCTGCCAGATTGGAAAACCCATAGGCAGCATGTCCGGTTTCACCAACCTGCAAGACCATCTGGCGCTCGGTAGGCTTGAACTTCCACGGCAGGCCTGCAGCAATATTTGCATCAAAGCGGATTGTGATCTGTCGATCAATTACCCGATCGGATTCAGCTTCAGCCACCTGTGTGGTGCCACCGTAACCTGTAACCCTGCAGAACAGTTCGTAAAGCGGTACAGCAGCATAAGACATGCCGATCATGGTTGACAAAAAAACGACACAGGCAGCAGCAGTAATGCGTTGCCGTTTCTGACGTTTTTCTTCTGTATGCTCTGCTTGCGTGCTCTGCATCAATCAGGAACCTTTTTTAAAGTGGCTTGTTCATGAGGGCCGGGCCGAATTTGAAAATTGTCATGATGTAGAACAGAGCTACCAGAAAAATAAGTCCAAGGGCAATCGCGACGGATCGTCTGTTGCGCCGTTTTTTGTCTTCGGGGGATAATTCCAGGCCGTCATCTACCGTGTTTGGTTCGTTCATGGTCGGTCTCACAATGCAAGTCTGATGACGGCTTCCAGAAGAAGCACGCCAAACAATGCAAACAGATACAGGATAGAATAGGCAAACAGCCGCTTGGCGGCACGGTTGCTATTATCCAGATTTTTGTCGCGGTACACGCCAATGGCGTAGAAGATAAAACCAAGGCTCAGTGCTGCAGTGGTGATGCCATAGACAAGTCCGCCAAAGCCAAGTAACCACGGTGCCATAGCAACTGGCGCCAACAGCACCGCATAAATCAGGATCTGTTTGCGGGTATAGGCATCGCCTGAAACGACAGGCATCATGGGAATGCCGGCTCGGGCATAGTCCTGACTGGCAAACAGCGCCAATGCCCAGAAATGCGGTGGTGTCCACATGAAGATGATGAAAAACAGTGCAAAAGCCTCAATGCCCACAGAACCTGTCATCGCTGCCCAAGCCACAACAGGTGGCAGCGCGCCGGCAGCACCACCAATGACGATGTTCTGCTGCGTGGAGCGTTTCAGCCAAACTGTGTAAACCACGGCATAGAAGAAGATAGTGAAAGCCAGCAGCCCGGCCGCAAGCCAGTTCGACACCAGCCCCAGTACCATCACTGACAACACTGCCATGATCAGTCCAAAAGCCAACGCCTCATCACTGGATACGCGGCCCGCGGGAATCGGGCGGTTGGCAGTCCGCTTCATCATCCGGTCGAGATCAGCTTCATACCACATGTTCAGTGCACCGGACGCCCCGCCACCAATAGCGATACAAAACAGCGCAATGGCACCCGTGACCGGGTCCAAAAGCATGGTGCCAGATGTTGCAGCAGCGCTGACGAGTCCAACAAGAGCTGTGAAGACCACAAGACGCATCACGCCAGGCTTCATCAGCGCAAAGAAATCACGCGGCTCTGCCTGAGAAATACGGTGCTCAGCAGCTGTGCCGGCGAGTGCCTGCAATTCTGTTCGTGCCTCGATATCCGCTGTCGACATGTTTGCCCGGTTCAGTTTGTTGGTTTGTCACGTTGGTCTTCTAAGCAAACTGCCAGCCTGTTCTCACGAAAGGCCGGCAGCGCAGTTTCAGTCAATTGCCCGGCGCTCTATTTGATGCGTGGCAATTTTTCCCACTGGTGGAAGGGCGGTGGAGATGGCAATTGCCATTCCAGCGTTGTTGCACCTTCACCCCAAGGATTTGCAGCCGCGCCCCGCTTTTTCGAGAAGGCTTCATAGATGCCATAGATGAAAATCAGAACCGCAAACGCTGAGATATAGGACCCGATGGAGGATACATAGTTCCAGCCAGCCATCGCGTCAGGATAATCAACATAACGGCGCGGCATACCTGCCATTCCAAGGAAATGCTGCGGGAAGAAGATCAAATTCACCGAAATGAACGTGACATAGAAATGCAGTTTCCCAATGGCTTCGTTGTACATCAGGCCCGACATTTTCGGGAACCAGTAATACCACGCGGCAAAGATGGCAAACACAGCACCCAGCGACAGAACATAATGGAAATGTGCGACCACAAAATAGGTATCATGCATGGACCGGTCGAGGCCCGCATTGGCAAGCTGGACGCCGGTGACGCCACCCACAGTGAACAGGAAGATAAATCCAACTGCCCACAGCATTGGTGTCTTGAATTCAATGGATCCGCCCCACATGGTCGCAATCCAAGAGAAAATCTTGACCCCTGTCGGCACCGCAATCACCATTGTGGCAAACACGAAATACGCCTGAGTGTCCACATCCAGGCCAACTGTAAACATGTGGTGAGCCCACACGATGAACCCGACAACACCGATGGCAACCATCGCGTAGGCCATTCCAAGATATCCGAAAATGGGCTTCCTGGAGAAGGTCGAGATAATGTGGCTGACAATGCCAAAACCCGGCAAGATCAGGATATAAACTTCAGGATGACCGAAGAACCAGAAAAGATGCTGGAAGAGGATCGGATCGCCCCCGCCTTCAGGCGCAAAGAAGGAAGTCCCGAAATTTCGATCTGTCAGCAGCATGGTGATGGCACCGGCCAGAACGGGCAGAGACAGCAATAGCAGGAATGCAGTAATCAATACAGACCAGGCAAACAGCGGCATCTTGTGCAATGTCATGCCCGGGGCACGCATATTGAAGATTGTCGTGATGAAGTTGATTGCACCCAGAATGGATGATGCACCTGCAATGTGCAGAGACAGAATTGCAAGGTCCATCGCAGGACCCGGCTGTCCAGAGGTGGACAAAGGCGGATAAATGGTCCAACCGCCGCCAACACCATTAGAGCCTGGAGGCCCTTCAACAAACATTGAAATGATCAACAAAATCAGCGCCGGTGGCAGGAGCCAGAATGAAATATTGTTCATTCTTGGGAAGGCCATATCGGGCGCACCAATCATGATCGGCACAAACCAATTGGCAAACCCGCCGATCAGTGCGGGCATCACCATGAAGAAAATCATGATCAGACCATGGCCGGTGGTGAACACATTATAAACGTGTGCATCGCCGAAAATCTGCATGCCAGGCTCTTGCAATTCCATGCGCATTGCAACGGAGAGCGCCCCGCCGAATATGCCCGAGAAAATAGCAAAGATCAGATACAGCGTACCGATATCTTTGTGGTTTGTTGAATAGACGTAGCGGCGCCAACCTGTTGGGTGGCCGTGGGCGTCTGCATGTGCTGCGGTGCCTGCCATTTGTCCAAATCTCCTATCTGCATCTACCGGTTCTGAACTCTTGGTTCAAAATTCTCTATCCCGGCTGCCCTATCGGGCCTATTTCAATTTCGTCGGCGCTGACTGTCAGCGCCTTTTAGACTTAGCGCTGAGCCAGTTTGCGTTGCTCATCCAGAAGGACTGCCAGCATTTCATTGGCACCTTCCACGTCTTCAACGGCCATCTGCGCCCATTGCGCGAATTGTTCATCGCTGACAACACGGATTGCGATTGGCATGAAGGCATGAAGAACGCCACACAGCTCAGAGCACTGACCGTAATAAATGCCTTCACGTTCGGCTTCGAACCAGGTTTCATTCAATCGGCCGGGAACGGCATCCATCTTCAAGCCCATAGAAGGCATGGCAAAGGAATGCAGAACATCGGCTGCCGTTACCTGAACACGAATAACCTTGCCAACAGGCACGACAATCTCGTTGTCGACAGCCAGAAGCCTTGGATCATCTGGGCCAAGTTCATCTTCCTGCAGCATGTAGGAATCAAAGGAAATGTCATCATTGTCAGGATATTCATAACCCCAATACCACTGATAACCAGTTGCCTTGATCGTCATATGGGCTTCTGGAATCTCAAGCTGATTGTAGAGCAGACGGAAGGATGGAACAGCCATTACAACCAGAATCAACACCGGTACGACGGTCCAGGCAACCTCGATCATGGCATTGTGAGTCGTCTTGGACGGGGTCGGGTTGGCTTTTGAGTTAAACCGAACCGCGCATATGATCAGAAGTGCCAAAACGAACAACACGATCGGGGTAACGATCCACAAAGTGAATGTATTGAACGAGTTGATCTGCTCCATGACGGGAGCGGCGGCTTCCTGAAAACTTATCTGCCAAGGTGTAGGTTGGGCAGCAAAAGCGGCACTACCAAGCCCAAATGAGGCGGCTGCGCCGCCAAAAAGGACAGTTGCGGACCGCTTTGAAAATTCCGAAAGCGCGGACGCACTGCGCTTCAACTTCATCATAATGACAACCTTTTGCCAGTTTGAATTTGTGTGTGGTGCCGCTGCAAAAGCGACTCCGTTTCAACTAAGTACCCCAGTGTCCGGCGATGATCCATCCTCAGGGGCACAAAAAGCAGAAATCTATTCCATATTTCCGCCATCATATACGAGGCTTACCAAGCTGTGTCGAGAGGAACTTACGTCCAAACACTGCTACTTTTCGCCACCACACAGATAAACATTCACAAATATGAATATTACATCTGCCCGGTCGGATCAAGCTCGCCTCTTTCACGGCCTCCCCAGAAACAATAGGGCAATAGATTAAATTGTACCTGTGACAGATTATCGCCCGATTTCGGGAACATCCACACAGGGCAGCAGCGTCCGGCCCCGATTGCCCTTCCAGCGCATTAAATTCGTGTAAGAAACACTGGATTTTGCCTGAAATCGGGAGCGAACCACAAGCTTGACCGCTGCATTGCTTGACAGCGTGCCATGCTCTGCTAGGGACGTTACAACTTTGGTTAATCGAGATCGGGTCCCATGCAGATTTCTTTTCGAGCGTTTTCCGCTTTTGTGTTTTTAAGCGCCCTGTCGTTTGCGTCATTTCCAGCAAATGCTCAGCAGTCACAGACACCGTATGGTGACTGGAACATGCGTTGCGAGACGCCGCCGGGTGCTCAGGGACCTCAGTGTGCTCTCATGCAGTATGTTGTAGCGGAATCCCGGTCCAATGTCGGCCTCAGCGTCATCATGCTGAAAACTGCTGATGGCAAAGCAAAACTGCTTCGTATCATTACACCGCTTGGTGTGCTCCTGCCATCTGGTCTTGGCCTGAAAATCGACGAGGAAGACATTGGTCGAGCTGGTTTTGTGCGTTGCGTTGCTGAGGGCTGTCTTGCAGAAGTCATTATGGAAGACGAGTTGCTCAATAAGTTGCGCCGGGGGCAGCAGGCTACCTTCATCGTATTCGTATCGCCGGAAGACGGCATCGGCATTCCCATTTCCTTGTCCGGCTTCAGCGCTGGCTATGATGCCCTGCCATAATGACAATTTCCAATCCAGATGATTTTTTTGAAGGGCTGGACCTTTCATTTGCCAATACCAAGCAACGTGTTGCCGATGCGCTGGTACATTCTGATGATGGCGAATTGTTTGCCGAATACCGTCAGCAGGAAAGTCTCAGCTTCGACAATGGTCGTTTGAAAAGCGCCACCTTCGATGTGGACCAAGGCTTTGGGCTGCGCAGTGTTTGTGGTGAGGCCGTCGGATATTCCCATTCCAGTGAATTGTCCGATGCCGCTTTGGACCGCGCGGTCGACGCCGTTGGTGCTGTCGGCAAAGGCTATTCCGGCACCTATTCTGATGCGCCGATGGGGACAAACGCCAAACTCTACAGCGACGAAAACCCTCTGACATCACCTGAATACGGCCAGAAAATTGCTTTGCTGGAAGCCGTTGATGCCTATGCCAGAGATACAGGTGCAGACATTGCACAGGTTTCAGCCAGCCTGGCGGCCAGTTGGCAAATTGTGAAAATTCTGCGTGCTGATGGCCATTTGGTGGAAGATATTCGCCCCATGCTGCGGTTCAACGTATCAGTTATTGCCAAGGACGGAGAACGGCAGGAAACCGGCTCCTACGGATTTGGCGGACGCGATGGGTTTGACGCTTTCATTACCGAGACAGCCTGGAAGGCCGGTGTCGATGAAGCCATACGGCAGGCGCGCGTCAATCTGGGCGCCGAGGCCGCGCCAGCAGGCGAGATGGATGTTGTGCTGGGGCCTGGCTGGCCTGGAATTTTGCTGCATGAAGCTGTCGGCCACGGTTTGGAAGGTGATTTCAACCGCAAGGGTACATCCGCTTTTGCAAGTCTGATGGGTGAGCAAGTTGCATCCAAAGGCGTTACCATTGTTGACGATGGAACCATTGCCGCCAGACGTGGATCGCTGACGGTGGATGATGAAGGAACGCCGACATCAAACACAGTTCTGATTGAGGATGGCAAGCTGGTTGGCTACATGCAGGATCGTCAGAATGCCCGGCTGATGGGGGTTGCGGCCACAGGTAATGGGCGTCGACAGTCCTATGCTCACGTGCCCATGCCCCGCATGACGAACACTTACATGCTGGGCGGCAATGATGCGCCGGAAGACATAATCGGCTCATTGAAAGACGGGATTTATGCGGTCTCTTTTGGTGGCGGACAGGTCGATATCACTTCAGGCAAATTTGTCTTTTCCTGCACTGAAGCCTACCGCGTCAAAAACGGCAAAATCGGCACACCGGTGAAGGGTGCTATGCTGATTGGCAATGGTCCTGATGCCATGCGGCGCGTGTCGATGATTGGCAATGATCTGCAGTTGGATCGAGGTATGGGCACATGTGGCAAGGCCGGACAATGGGTGCCAGTTGGCGTTGGTCAGCCGACCCTGCGCATTGACGGAATTACGGTTGGCGGAACGCAAACGGGCTAGAACATCCTAAATATTGCCGAAAATGACCCCAACCAGCATCGCCACATAGGCGACCAGCAGCATTTCAAATGTATTCCCCGATATGACCGGTATCGCGATGCCGAGATATCTGACCGCAATGACCAATGCGAACAGAACAACTGATATTATAAAGACGCCAAATGAGGGGCTGCTGAGTTTCATGGCTTGGGGCTCCTGATGATTCGCTGGATTATGCCAGCGCGGACCTGAATTGGTAACCGCCTTATTCAGGCGGGAATTCAGCCGAATAGGCTTTCAGCCATTCATCGACCCTTTGAGCATTGACGCCGAAATCTTCGGTGCCCAACAAGCTCTGCGACAAGATGGCCGCGCTTGCAGTACCACTTCCCAGATCGACAATCTCCAGATCAATAAAATCCGGAAACTTTAATCCGGATGATAATATCTGAAAGCGTGCCTTTCTCTGCCCGTCATCGCGCGTCACTACGCTCGCTGCAGACCTGCCGTCTCCGGTCACATAGGTGATGAACCAGTCAAATAATTCGGCAGTGCCTGCTTTGACTGCAGAGCTCGTATGCGTTCGTTCAGCGCCTTTGCAAAAGCTGCCACCATCGGGCGTATCCGGACAGGCCAAAGCCCAATTCGGGGTGGCGCGACCTGGCCATGTCGACAGATCGACGGGTTCAATCTGTTGCAACCGATTCCATAATTTGTCAGGCCCCAGCATCATGAAAGCCAGCGCAACAATACCAAGCAGCAGCAAGAGTATAAGGAGCATTTTCACCGACAAGGCCTGACATTGTTATGGATGAGTGGAAGTTATTGACCTTGCGGCGTGATTTTAAAGACACCGCCTTCATATTCATCTGTGAGGAACCAGATATTGCCTGCCGCATCGACATCGACGTCGCGAATGCGACCCCATTTCGACATGTCCCATTGCTCTTCGTGAACCACTTGAGGCGCAGCACCGCTGATATCGACGTCTAGCCGTGCAATCAGCTGATCCTTCAATGCGCCAACAAAAGCATTGCCATTCCAGCTTTCCACACCGTTCGGTCCGTAAAATGCAAGCCCGGATGGAGCGATTGACGGGTCCCAATAATGAACAGGCTGTTCAAAGCCTTCCCCTTCATTCCCCTGACCGATTTTGAAGCCTGAATAGTGGCGGCCATATGAAATTTCCGGCCAACCATAGTTTTTACCAGCTATCGGGAGGTTCAACTCGTCACCGCCACGTGCGCCATGCTCGACAGTCCAGTGCAGACCTGTTTCAGGGTGAATCGCTGCACCCTGTGGGTTGCGATGGCCAATCGACCACAATTCGGGAAGCGTGTTTGCAACCCCTAGAAATGGGTTGTTATCAGGGATGGAGCCATCAGAATTAATCCGAATGATGGATCCGGCATGATCCTGCGGATCCTGCGCCCTGTCCGGATCGCCGCGCTCGCCAATTGTTGCAAACAATGTGCCGTCAGGCGCAAATGTCAGCCGCGAACCAAAATGACGCCCGCCGCCGGATTTGATATTCTGACGGAATATCACTTCTTGTTGATCAAGATTTCCCTCAAGCCCCTCTCTGTTCAGGCGCGCACGCAGGATAGCCGTTCCCGCGCCCCCTTCACCGGGTTCTGAGAACGACAGGTAAATCAGTTGATTATCTGCAAAATTGGGATCAAGCGCGACATCCAGCAAACCACCCTGCCCGCCATCATAAATGTCAGGTAATCCGTCGATTGCAGGGCCTAACTGACCGTCTTGTGCCAACCGCAAGCGGCCGGGGCGTTCAGTTACCAGGACAGTCCCATCGGGTAGGAAACTCATCCCCCATGGGTTTTCCAGACCAAGGGCAATTGCGGTGACATCCAAAACGGTATCTTCAGCCGAAAATGTTTCTGACCATTTATCAAGGTCCTGTTTTTCAAAGGTTGTCGTCGCTGCTGCCGCTTCGCCTGTCCAGCCAAGTTTAAAAGATCCACCTACAACAGAGAGACAGATGAGCCCCAGTGCCAATTTCCCGTAACGTTCCATGATACCGCTCCACAAACCAAAAGAGATGAGTTTCAAATGGGGCATGTATATGAACTCGCCAAGGTCCAGAGCCGATTTTGTTCTCGGGTCTGGATTCAATTGGCAGATTGAATTGAGTTCAGACCCTAGTGGTCGAATTTCGAACGTAGCTTGCGCCGAACACGCTGAACTTCCAGCTTCTGATCCTTGTAGCTTTGTCGCAGCAGCGCAGCGACAGCAAACACCATGCAACAAAAGGCAATGGTCAGAAGCAATGACAGAAATCCTGCCTCACTCAAACCAAATCTCGTGCCGATGGCGAGTAGCGATGATGACATGACACGTCCCTTCAACGTTTTCTAAGTTGAAGTTACAATGAATTGTGAAATCGACTGCAGCACGGATAAATTGTGTCAAATGCGTGATTTTTTGTTAACGTTCCTTGAATCAAGCAGGCCCTGTGTCAAAACGGCACGGGAACCGAAAAACTGAGGCGTGCGCCGCCATTGGGATGGAACAATGACAGGCTTTCGGCATGCAGTTGCAAGCGGTCAGCCCGTGTTAAAACATCTGCCGGCGCATAAAACGGATCGCCCAGAATTGGATGCCCGATGGCCAGACAATGGACCCTGAGTTGGTGAGAGCGGCCAGTCTTGGGATGAAGCGCCAGCCTTGTTGCGGTTTCTTCATGGGACAGGACTTCGAACCGGGTCTGTGCGGCCTTACCAACATCCCAGTCCACCTTTTGCAGAGGCCGGTTTGGCCAGTCACAGATTAATGGCAGGTCAATTTGGCCCATGTCTGTGACCAGACTGCCAGCCACACGCGCAACATAGCGCTTTTCAATGTGACGTCTTTCAAACTGCAAACCGAGATGTCGTTGCGCTGTCCGGTTCATGGCGAATACCATAATTCCCGATGTGTCCAGATCCAGTCGGTGGATCAACAAAGCATTGGAGAATGCCGCTTTTACCCGCGCTTCAAGGCAATCTGCGTGATGTTTTGCCTTGCCCGGCACACTTAACAACCCCGAAGGCTTATCCACAATCAGAAGATCATCATCGTGATGCACCACCTGCAATCCGGTATCCAATGGCGGTGAATAGATGAATTCTGGAAGCAAAATCTGGGCCGTTCAGCGTGGGTTGAATTGCAAGGCTTGTGATAGATAGGAATTCCACCACGGGCAAGATGTGTAGCTCATCGCAGTCTACATTTGCCATGAGCCAACACCATACAAACCTTCAACCTGCTACGCTGGCACCTATATAGAAGTACAGTGGATGGCAAATACGAGAGAACAAATGGCAGAAAAATTGACGGATGCGGCCCGGGCCGCAGCACTGACAGAACTTGGCGGCTGGTGCCTGGATGGCGACCGCGATGCGATTTCAAGACAATTTGTCTTCAAGGATTTCATCCAGGCTTTCGGCTTCATGAGCCAGTCTGCCCTGATTGCGGAAAAGTTAAACCATCACCCTGAATGGTCAAATGTCTATAAAACCGTCAATGTGACACTGACCACCCATGATTGTAGTGGCTTGAGTGAACTTGACATAAAACTGGCCAAAGCCATGGATAAGATCGCTGACGCGTAACAGTTGCTGTGACCAGGGTCATAGAGGGGATAGCCATGTCGACAGATAATCCAGACACTGAACCCAAGGACGTTCTTGAGGGAGAAATCATCCTTCCTGAGAAAGTGCGGGAGCACGTCAAAGGCAGTTTTGACGGGCAGCGGAGCCGCGTCAGAAAGCGCTTCTGGCCGACAGTGCGCAAGGCGCTACGGCACATACCGTTCATGGAAGATGTTGTTGCTGCATATTACTGCGCAATGGATTCAGCGACACCATTTCGTGTGCGCGCGGCACTTGTTGGTGCCCTGGCCTATTTCGTGATGCCGATTGATGCCATTCCTGATGTTCTGACATTTGTCGGGTTTGCCGATGATGCGTCAGTGCTGTTGGCTGTTCTCGCGCTGGTTGGCCCACATATCAAGGATACGCATAAGGAACAGGCCAGAACTGCATTGCAGGATCACGATAAGAGCTGAGACTGGTCAAATCTAGACACACCAACTTCAGACAAAGTGAGTTTCCAACGAACGGTTACTCAAGGTCAATACCTGGCTCTGTCTCCAAGCCGCGGCGTAGCCTTGAAAAGGCCAATCGTATACGGGATTTCACAGTGCCAAGCGGCAGATTGGCTTCTTCTGCAATCTGGCTGTGGCTCAGACCTTTGAAAAATGCAAGGCGAACCAGCGAAAGCTGTTCCTCTGGCAATGCCTCAAGGCATGCGCGCACACGCTCGTCGCGCCGGTCCGCATCCATCTGCTCGCCGGCATCCACCTCTCCCTGAGGCTGAAGATACGGATCATTTTCATCCAGTTCGCCACGTTTTTCACGGCGCAGGGAATCAATGTGCCGGTTTCTTGCCACCCGAAACAACCATGTGGACAGGGATGATTTGGATGGATCAAACAGACTAGCCTTGTTCCAAAGGGTAATCATAACCTCTTGAACCAGCTCTTCCGCCTGACCGCCTTGCGCGCCAAGACGCAGGAGATAGGCTTTCAGCCGCGGGGCAAAATAGTCAAATATTTCCTCAAAAGCAGCCTGATCCTGAGATTCAGCAACGCGTCGGGCAAGTCGAGAAAATGCTTTTGCACGACTGCTGGCATCCGGGCTGGTGACGCCCGCCTGAGCATCTGGGTCGGCAGACTTGCCTGACTGAAGGTGGTTCGTCATATCGGCCGTGCCGGTTGGAGCATCTCGGCCTGACATGAACAGATTGGCATAGTCCTTAAAGACACTGAGATCGGGGCATTGGGCGTCACTTGACCCCGGCAGCAAAGCCACACGTCGTTTTGCACCAAACGATTCCTGCCCGTCTCAGCCGACATAACCGCCCATTCCCTACTCTGTCGCAGTCATTTATCGTTGACGCTTGCTTCTTAGTCGTGATGCCCGATGACTGCAGACGTCTGACATGTGCAACGCACATCAAAAGACCCAGTTTGATTTTGTATCGGCTGACCGAAAAAGCATGCGATGTTCGCGCTATTATTGCAAGCCAAGCATAGGTTAGGAAGTGTTAATGTTGCGCAGCCAAATTGTTGCGCCAGGATCCCACTTTACACATATTCTCGTCACAAATTGCGGTTTAAGACAGATCAGGGCCCATTTCTGTGGATCACATCTAGCAGAATTGTGGCTGCGAAACGTAATTTTGGCGTCATATTCACGGTTTGGTAAGGATAATTCTGGCAGTTTAGAAGCGTTATGCTGGTTTGCGCGCAATTGGCGTTGCACTTTCAATTAGCCACAGATCGCGATAAAAGAGCAGACAATAAAGAATCAGGTCTAATTCAGATAAAGTCTGAAACGGGTCGTTTGATGTGAAATAGACGTAGAAGCTTCGTAAAGACACACAAACTTAATTTAGGACACGACAGTTCATCATGATGGCAGCCATGACATTGACATCCGGATTTAAAAGACATTTCAAAGCCCTGATCGTAGCGGGTCTTGTTGCGTTGATGGCGGTTCCAACCGCATTCGCTCAGTCACCTTCCCCAATTGGCCAATTCAGGGATTGGGCAGCTTATACCTACAATTCCAGTAATGGCCGTGTCTGCTACGCGATCACACAGCCGAAGGAAACTCAGCCAGCAGGCGTCAACAGAGATGAAATTTACTTCTTTGTCAGTCAACGCCCTGGCGAAGGCGTGCGTAATGAAGTCAGCGTTATCACCGGCTATCCTTTCAAAGAAGGCTCGATGACAACGGTTGAGATCGGAACCGACACATTTAATCTGTTCACGCAGGATGATGGCGCGTGGATTCGCGACCAGGCCGAACAGGATCGCCTTGTGGCATCCATGCGGAGCGGTTCGAACATGATCGTAAAGGGAACCTCAGCAAGAGGCACACTGACCACAGACACATATTCATTGCTCGGCGTTACTGCCGCCCTCAATGAACTTATCAAAGTATGTGGTGGCTAATCCTACCCACATGACGTTGGGATACCAAGGCGGGGCCAGTCCCCGCCTTTTTCTTTGACCTGTTTTCCTTGCTGCTTTTTCTTGGGCGCTTTTTCTTTGCCCCTTTTTCTTTGACAGCACACCTGATAAGGAGTGCCTCTCATTTAAGAGGCCCAAAAAATGACTGTTTCTCTGGATATTGCAGCGAAAAACTCCAACGCGCCTGCTGTTGTGGTTGCTGAACGCCCAAAATCAATAGCGGAAAAACCAAATCTGGTTGGCCTGTCTCGTGATGAGATGATCCCTGCATTGATCGCAGCGGGTGTTCCAGAGAGGCAGGCCAAGATGCGCGTTCAGCAGATCTGGTATTGGATCTATGTACGGGGCATCTCAGAATTCAGCGATATGACCAATCTGTCGAAAGCACTGCGCGCTGATCTTGATGAACGCTTTTCGCTGGATCGCCCGGAAATTATTGAAGAGCAGATTTCGGTCGATGGCACGCGCAAATGGTTGTTTCGCTTTCCACCACGCGGTGCTGGTGCACCGGTGGATATTGAAACGGTTTATATTCCCGAAGAAGGTCGCGGCACGTTGTGTGTGTCCTCGCAGGTTGGCTGCACCTTGACCTGCACCTTCTGCCACACCGGCACACAAAGGCTTGTACGCAACCTGACACCTGAAGAAATTGTAATGCAGGTGCTGGTTGCCCGCGAACGTCTCGGCGACTTTCCTGACAAGGAAACACCACCTGGAACCTATGTCCCGAGCGAGGGACGGCTTGTGACGAATGTAGTGATGATGGGAATGGGCGAACCGCTTTATAATTTTGAAAATGTCAAACAGGCACTCCTGATTGTCTCGGATGGTGAAGGCCTTGCCCTGTCCAAGCGGCGAATTACATTGTCCACCTCCGGGCATGTGCCGAATATTCAACGCACCGGCGACGAAATTGGCGTGAGCCTTGCCATTTCCCTTCACGCGGTGCGGGACGATCTGCGCGACGAATTAGTGCCCATCAATAAGAAATGGAATCTTGAAGCTCTGCTGGATGCCTGTCGCAATTACCCTGGGGCGTCCAATTCCAGACGTATCACCTTTGAATATGTCATGCTGAAAGGCGTGAATGACAGTCTGGAAGACGCGGTCAAGCTGGTCAAACTGTTGAAGGGCATCCCGGCAAAGCTCAACCTCATTCCATTCAACCCATGGCCGAATTCACCCTATGAATGTTCGGACTGGGAGCAGATTGAAACCTTTGCGGAGATCGTCAACCGCGCAGGCTATGCCTCCCCCATTCGCACGCCGCGCGGGCGCGATATCTTTGCCGCTTGCGGTCAGTTGAAATCTGAAAGTGAACGGATGAAAAAGCGTGATCGTGAGGCCTTGGAAACTGTGCAGAGCGTCGACGGCTAGAACCCATGTCGGCTCTTTTTCGCCTGATATTTACCGTACCCATCGCTTACATTTGCAGTTGTGCGGCTGCGGGCCTGACCATTTACGCTGCATGGCAACACACAGGCTTTGTGCTTCAGGAAACCCAGTTTGAGTTGATTTTGGGCAGTGTATTCGTGGCCATGGCGTTTGGCGCCGTTTCCTTACCTGTCGGCCTGATTGGCATTATCATTGCTGAAGCATTCACAATCCGATCGTTTGTCTGGTTTGTTATTATGGGTCTCTTGAACGGTTACATTCTGTCCTGGACACTTCCAGAGTTTCCAACGGTGTTTTCTTATCAAGACATGTTTGAATACCCTGCATTGCAGGGTTTTCAGGCAAGCACGACTGCCTATCTGGCAGGCGGCAGTGCTTTCGGACTGGTCTATTGGTTGCTGGTTGGGCGGAATTCCGGTTTCGGGGAAATTCGCGTCAGCTAGCGCACGTCAGCAGCAGCACAATTGTGGCAACAGAAAATGTGACCAGTACTGACAGTTCCGGGAAAAACACCTTCGCCGAGGTCTCTCATTCAAAACTCCGCACGACACCAACGCGTTTCTTGGCACTGAGTAACAAGAATTCCTTGCGCCTACGCGTCTTATTTCTATAGTGCGCGACAAAGACCAGGCCGCTCCGATCACGGCCATAGATATTATTCACTAGCGCGATAGCGTTCACAGAAATTCAGGAGTTCTGCATGTCCCAGACAGGCGACATCAAAAAAGTTGTGCTGGCCTATTCCGGTGGATTGGACACGTCCATCATCCTTAAATGGCTGCAGACCAATTATCAGTGCGAAGTCGTGACGTTTACCGCTGATCTTGGCCAGGGCGAAGAGCTGGAGCCCGCACGCAAAAAAGCAGAAATGCTGGGCATCAAAGAGATCTATATTGAAGATGTGCGCGAAGAGTTTGTGCGGGACTTTGTTTTCCCCATGTTCCGCGCCAACGCTCTTTATGAGGGCGTCTATCTGCTCGGAACCTCCATTGCCCGCCCTTTGATTTCCAAACGACTTATTGAAATTGCGGCAGAAACCGGCGCCGATGCGATTTCTCATGGCGCCACCGGAAAAGGCAATGATCAGGTACGGTTCGAACTGGCAGCCTATGCCCTGAACCCGGATATCAAGGTAATTGCGCCTTGGCGGGAATGGGATTTGACCTCGCGGACACGCTTGATTGAATTTGCTGAAACCAATCAGATTCCAATCGCGAAAGACAAGCGTGGCGAAGCTCCGTTTTCTGTCGATGCAAACCTGCTGCACACATCATCTGAAGGCAAGGTTCTGGAAGATCCGGCAGACGTTGCCCCCGAATATGTTTACTCACGTACTGTATCACCTGAGGATGCGCCGGACAAAGCCACCATCATCGAGGTTGGATTTGAAAAGGGCGACGCGGTCTCCATCAATGGCGAAACCATGTCTCCGGCCACCATACTGACCAAGCTCAACGAATTGGGCGGTTCCAATGGTATTGGAAGGCTTGATCTGGTTGAAAATCGTTTCATCGGCATGAAGTCACGCGGCATTTACGAAACGCCAGGTGGCACAGTGTTGCTGGCAGCGCATCGCGGCATGGAATCCATCACGTTGGACCGAGGCGCGGCGCATCTCAAAGACGAATTGATGCCGAAATACGCCGAACTGATTTACAATGGCTTCTGGTTCTCCCCTGAACGCGAAATGATTCAGGCTCTGATTGATAAAAGTCAGGAACATGTCACCGGAACTGTGACTTTGAAGCTCTATAAGGGCAATGCGGATGTCATTGCTCGCACATCGCCTTACTCGCTGTATGATGAGGATCTGGTGACCTTTGAGGAAGGCGCCGTTGCCTATGATCATAATGATGCAGCAGGCTTTATCCGCCTCAATGCGTTGCGTTTGAGGACGCTGGCCAACCGCAAAAAACGCGGCTAAGAGCATTTTTTGTGCTGTTGCGAAGCAGCAAAAGAAACCAAGAAAGCAATCCCTGACAAGACAGGGATTGCACATGGACACCATGCGGGATATATCCCGCACTGCAACAGCGCACCGTGACGGCACGTGGCGTCTGATTTTTCCAAAGTTTGAAAGCCTCCTAATGTCCTTGCGAAATATCGCCATCATCGCGCACGTTGATCATGGTAAGACTACCCTTATTGATGTGTTGCTCAAAGCTTCTGGCGCGTTTCGCGATAACCAGCAGGTTGATGAGCGCGCGATGGATTCCAATGATCTGGAACGCGAACGCGGCATTACCATCCTTGCCAAAGTCACATCGCTGAACTGGAAGGACTCGCGGATCAACATCGTTGATACGCCAGGCCACGCCGATTTCGGCGGTGAGGTTGAGCGTATATTGAATATGGTCGATGGTGCCATTCTGCTGGTTGATGCTGCTGAAGGCCCAATGCCACAGACCAAGTTCGTGCTGTCCAAAGCGCTCAAGATCGGCTTGCGGCCTATCGTTGTCATCAACAAGATCGACAAGCATGATGCGCGTCCGGATGAAGTTCTGGATGAAGTATTTGATTTGTTTGCAAGCCTGGATGCTGATGAAGAGCAATTGGACTTCTCTGTTCTTTATGGCTCAGCCAAACAGGGCTGGATGGCAGATGATGCCGAAGGCCCCAAAGACAGTATTGGCCCACTGCTTGAACTGGTGATGGAAAAGGTTCCTGAACCTGTTGTCGAAGAAGGCGCGTTTCAATTGCTGGCGACAACCATTGAAGCCAACCCTTATCTGGGCCGCATTCTGACCGGCCGTATTCGCGCAGGGTCCATCAAGCCCAATCAGAGCATCAAAGCGCTGGCCCGTGATGGGTCCATCGTCGAGACCGGGCGCGTGAGCCGCGTGCTCGGCTTCCGTGGTCTTGAGCGCGTTCCCGTAGAAGAAGCCTTTGCTGGCGATATCGTGGCCCTTTCGGGACTGACAGTTGCTTCCGTTGCTGACACATTGGTTGACCCAAGTGTTGATCAGCCTATTGAGGCGCAACCAATTGATCCGCCAACATTGTCAATGACATTCCGCATCAATGATGCGCCGATTGCCGGCACCGAGGGTGACAAGGTACAAAGCCGTGTGATCCGTGACCGTCTTTTGAAAGAAGCTGAAGGCAATGTGGCGCTGCAGGTAACGCCTGGTGCTGATGGTGACAGTTTTGAAGTGGCAGGCCGCGGCGAATTGCAATTGGCCGTTTTGATTGAAACCATGCGCCGTGAAGGGTTTGAACTTTCCATTGGCAAGCCCCGCGTTGTTTTCCAGGAAGACGAAAACGGCAACAAGTTGGAGCCGATCGAAGAGGTCATCATTGATGTTGACGACGAACATTCGGGCACAGTTGTGCAGAAATTGTCTGAGCGGCGCGCCGAACTGGTGGAAATGCGTCCTTCAACAGGCGGTCGCACACGAATTGTGCTGCATGCACCAACACGCGGTCTGATCGGTTATCAGCCGGAATTGCTGTCTGATACCCGCGGGACCGGCATTATGAACCGTTTGTTCCATGAATATGCGCCGTTCAAGGGCAGCATTCCTGGCCGTCGCACAGGTGCGCTGATTTCCAATGGTCAGGGTGAAGCCGTGGCGTTTGCTTTGTGGAACCTTGAGGATCGTGGTCCCATGATCATTGAGCCAGGCAATCGGGTCTATGAAGGCATGATTGTGGGTGAACACACCAAGGGCAATGACCTTGAAGTCAATGTATTAAAGGGTAAGCAGCTGACCAATATGCGCTCATCAGGCAAGGATGATGCCGTACGGCTGACACCGCCGACCAAGATGACGCTGGAAAAGGCGCTTTCCTACATTCAGGATGATGAGCTGGTGGAAGTTACACCTAAATCCATTCGCTTGCGCAAACGCCTGCTGTTGGCTCACGAGCGGAAAAAAGCGTCACGCATGGCATCTGCCAGCTAAAACACCTTCTTTTTTGCCGAACACTTAAGCCGTCCGATCTTCCATTCATGGCAGACCGGGCGGCTTTTTTTCATGGTCACTGATACAGCGCCACAATCCAATCTCTCTTTGCGTTCAGGCTCAGTTCAGACAACACATTGCATATAGCACGCAATATGTGTCTCAGCCGAGACCCATCAAGCGTGCGTGAATAAAGGAGACGCCCTATGGAACGTTCCAGATCAACGACCAAAATACTCAGAAATGCTGGCATAGCATTTGTACTTGGCGCAAGCCTGTTTGGAACCCCGTCATTTGCCCAAAAAGAAGGGCTGGCTCGGGAAACCCTGGAGCAATTGGTCTCTGTACCGCCAAGTGACCTGAGTGATTCAGACCTTGCTTTACGGATTCAGTTGAACAGACGTTTGCTGAATGACAATGTTTCTGAAATTGGCGGCATCAAGCTTCGGAACCTGTTGCGCGCTGACCGTCAGGAAATGCGTAAACGCGGCAAATCTGAAGATACGCAACAGGAAGCTGCAGCTGATACCCCTGCCGAAGAGCCTCAGGCCGCCGATGAGGAACCAGCGGCGGAGCAGCAAAACGAAAATCAACGCAAACGCGCTGAACGCCGTGCTGCCAAAGAACAGGCAGCCCAGGAGAAAGCCGCTCGGGAGCAAGCTGCACGAGAGGCTGCTGCGGAAGCTGAACGCAAGCAACAGGAAGCCGCTGCGGCAAAGGCGGCCGCTGACAAAGCTGCTGCAGAACGCGCAGCTGCAGAACAGGCCGCTGCGGAAGCTGAAGCAAAGCGTGCTGCTGAACAACAACAGTCAAATCAGCAGCAGCGTCCAAATCGCAGCGCGCGCCAATCCCTTCAAGATAAACGAGCCTCTGCAGACTTGAATGTCGCAGAGTTGCGCCAGCGCATATCCGAAACCGAAGATCTTCTGAAAAATGACGGCATTCGGCGTGCCCTTAAGCGGTCGTTGAGTGATCGTGTTGAGGCAGATCGGGCTGCTCTGGAGAGCAAGCTGGCAACCCGACAAGACCGACGCAATGACAGGCAGGCAGAGCGCACGGAAACCCGGCAGGAACGCAGGGAAGCACGCCAAGCAGAACGTCAGGCTGCGCGTGAGGCGGAACTTGAGGCCCAGCGTCAGGCAGAACGCCAGGAGAACAGAAACAACCGTCAGGCCGGCAATCAACAGGCACGCCGATTGCTGGAAGATCAACGTCCTGCCTCACAATTGGGTTTGCCGGAATTGCGTGAGCGGGTGCAAAGAACCCGCGATGCCTTGCAGGCTGAAAACATGCGGCAAAACCTGAATCAGCGGCTTTTGGCGCGCTTGTCTGAGGACCGCGATGAATTGCGTAACCGCGTTGCGCAACGAGAAGGCCGTTCCAGAGACGGACAAGCTCGCGAGCAAGTGCTGGAAAACCGGAATGCGCGCAA
Source organism: Alphaproteobacteria bacterium (assembly GCA_024743215.1). Taxonomy (GTDB): domain Bacteria; phylum Pseudomonadota; class Alphaproteobacteria; order Rhizobiales. Next base: position 8,589 of record JANSWZ010000004.1, on the reverse strand, counting down.
TGAATTGCTGTCCGATCAACGCCCCTCCCGCCGGTTGGGTGATCGCCAGCTGGATCGGCGCATTGAACAGGCCAGTTCCCTGTTGGAGAGCGGCCGGATACGTCCAGCCGTAAGAGCCAATCTTCAACAAATGCTTCGCAGTGATCGCGCCGAGAAACGTGAACGTCTGCTTCAGGCCCGCGAAGATCGTCGTCGTAACCTGCGTCGTCAGGCCCGTCAGCCACGTGATTTTACAATCGAACTGGGCCAGTCAGGAATTCGCTTCAATCTGGATATTGTTGCGGCGGAAGAAGATAATGATACCATCCAGCAGCAACTTCTGGCAGCACCGCGCCGGGAAATCAGTCGGCAATATACGCTGAATGAATTCCGCCAGCGTCCAGAACTGCGTGACTTCATGCCGGGCATTGAACTGGACACAATCCGGTTTGGTTCGAACGAAGCCTTCATCCGTGAAGAAGAGATTTCCAATCTCGATGCCATTGGTGAGATCATCGAGGAGGTTGTCTATTCGCAACCTGGTGAGGTGTTTCTCATTGAAGGACATACAGATGCAGTCGGCTCCGATGGATACAATTATGCCTTGTCCGAAGAACGCGCCTTGGCAGTCAGGGAAGCCTTGCTGGATTACTTCAACATTCCGGCCGAGAGTTTGGTGGCGATTGGGTATGGAGAGCGTTATTTGCGCATTCCCACCCCCTTTGCAGAACAGGAAAACCGCCGCGTCAGTGTGCGCCGGATTACGCCATTGCTCTCGAGCAACTGATCAGAACATCACGCCACGCGAATAATCCGGCTGGCGTGATCAACTAACAGTAACCTTACTACGGAGCCCGTTCGGATCGTTCAGACGGGCTCCGTTTTTGTATTTAGGTATGGGTTTCAGCGCCTTCCGCCGCCCCTGCAGCACAATTGGAGTTCTGGGGCATGACGGGGACCAAGCTGCATTCATTTCACTCATGAAAAGGGCATTGCAATTACGTGCACTTTTGAATTCCTGCAATATGTGATCATTGTTGGGTGGAAGAGGAGATCACATGAGCAATTCAAATAAACAGACTGGAACACTGAGCAACCGCACGATTGCTGGTCTTGGCGATGTGCCTGCCCTTGGCCTTGGCTGTTGGGCCATTGGCGGCCCCTTTCATGTTCCGGGCGAAACAGGACAACCGGATATTCCGCTTGGATATGGCAATGCTGATGATGCTGAATCCATTCGCGCCATTCATGCAGGTCTGGACCATGGCATACGGCTCTTTGACACAGCCAATGTGTATGGTGCGGGACATTCGGAGCATATTTTGGGTCAAGCGTTGAAGGACAGACCGGATGTTCTGATTGCCACAAAACTTGGCGTGTTGTTTGACGAGAGCAGTCAACAAGTGCTCGGCGAAATAACTGATGCCTCTGAAGTTGAACCAGCGATTGATGCTTCTCTGGCACGTTTGCAGCGGGATCAGCTTGATTTGGTTCAACTCCATCTCAATGATGCGAATATCTCACTGGCAGTGGATATTTTCGAGGCTTTGCAATCCAGTCGCCAAAAAGGAAAAATCAGATCATTTGGCTGGAGTACGGATTTCTCCCAATCAGTGACAGAGCTCTTACAGAAAGAGCCGGGATTGCGGGATGGTTTCAGCTGTGTCCAACACGCCATGAACCTGTTTCGCGATGCGGGAGCGATGCTTGATGTGGTCGCTGAAAACAAGCTGATATCGCTCATTCGCTCCCCCCTCGCCATGGGTCTGCTGACCGGCAAGTTTTCGTCTTCAACCCGTTTGGCTGACAATGACGTACGCAGCAATAATCTGGACTGGATGGCCTATTTCAAAGACGGTGTCGTGGTTCCTGAATTTCTGGAAACACTCGATTCAGTGCGTGACTGTCTGACAATTGACGGACGCAGTCTGACGCAGGGCGCCATTGGGTGGATTTGGGGACGTAGCAACCGCACGATCCCGCTTCCCGGCTTTCGCTCAGCCAAGCAAGTTGAAGACAGCGCAGGTGCCTTGCAATTCGGAGCACTTCCGGTCGCCGCGATGCAAGACATTGATGCCTTGCTGGGAGATAGATTCAAGCAGACCTTTGCACAGGCGAGCTAGGGGCGCGCGCACTTTGAAGAAAGGGAGTATCCGCAAAGCGTGTTGCTTGGCTGTGCGGAACAAACCCGCAATTTGTTTCGCACCTCTCAATTTCAGTTTTGCCAATAAAGTTTACGCTCTGTAACCATTAGCCCATCTCCATAGGGAATTGTTGCGAGTCGCCCCATTGTCGCGGTGACTGCCCATACATCCGTCTAAACTCTCGGCTGAATTGAGACGGGCTGGCGTATCCTACGTCCATGGCGGCCTCGTTCACGGTCATGCCACCGGCAATCTTCATAGCAGCATTGTTGAGGCGCATAGATTTCACGAACTGGATCGGAGCCATCGTCGTGACCTGTTTGAATTTGCGATGAAACGCGGCGCGGCTCATGCCTGCACGGGTTGCCATATCATCAATTGAAATCGGCGCGTCCAAGTGGGAGGAAACATGCGCGATGGTCCGCGCGATGGCATCGCCGGCGCCAAAGGCCTGCCGTGCAAAGATGCCCGCCTCGCCTTTCAAGATCGCGTAGTACAGTTCGCGCAACCGTGCGTCTCCGAGGACCGCCGTGTCCGTCTGACTGGCTCCAAGCTGCAGCAGCCTCAGCAGCGCTTCGGTAAAAGCCTCATCCCACCGGGCCAGTCTGATACCCTGCGCACGCAAACCGCCTTCGATCACCGGGAGGACGCCTCCGGCACTTTCCATCTCCATCGCCAGTTCAGTCATCACACTTTTATCCAGTGACACGATGACGCCGTAGAGAGGATTGTCGGTTGATGAGGCAGGTGTTCCGGCTTTCACTGGCATCGACATGGGGCAGCATAAGTATCGGCTGTCGTCATACACATATCTGTGGCCGTCCAGAACAGCCTCCTTTGCCCCGCTCACGATGGCAACGACACTGGGTTCATATACCGCTGGAACACAAGGGATCGCCTGTGTGGCCCGAAACAGACAAACGCCCTTGATACCGGTTTCCGTCAGGCCGTCTCGGTTCGTTCGGTCTTTGATATGCTGTTTGATTTGTTCTTTGCTCATGTGGCTAATCTAAAGCTTCAAATTCAGCCATGGCAACCCAACCGATACAATCAGGCAAGTAATCGCGACGATGCCGTCTATTTCTGCCTGTGGGTGAGAGCTATCTATTCATTCAAGCCGAAAACATGCATCGCACGGCTGATGTGCCGACGCCATAAGGAGCAACACAATGACAGATACGACATTTGGACCCAAAGGCTGGACGCCTGATCGCCTCGGCTCACTTGAGGGCAAAACCTATGTCATCACCGGCGGCAACGCAGGTGCCGGATTCCAAGCCTCGCGCGTCTTTCTGTCAAAAGGGGCAAAGGTGGTGATGTTGAACCGCAGCGTCGAAAAATCAACCGCCGCTGTCAAAGCGCTGAAACAGGAGTTTGGTGAGGGGGCCGATGTGAGCTTTTTGCGCATGGACCTGTCCGATCTGGCAAGCGTGCGCAGGGCGGCGGATGAAGTGCTGCAATCCGTTCCTCGGATTGACGCCCTGATCTGCAACGCAGCCATCGCGCAAGTGCCGACACAGAAGCTGACCGTTGACGGTTTTGAAAGCCAGCTTGGCACAAACCATTACGGGCATTTCGTGCTGTGCGGGATGCTGTTTGACCGGATCGAAGACAGCAAAGGCCGGATCGTCGTCGTCGCCAGCCTTGGCTATAACATGGGGATCAAGACTATCCAGTTCGACGATATGAACTGGGACAAGAACTACAGCGCCAACCCAGTCTATAGCCAAAGCAAACTGGCGCAGATGATGTTTGCCTATGAGTTACAGGATCGTCTCAAGGGGACAGGAAAAGACGTTCAGGTTTACGTCTGCCACCCTGGCGCTTCTGCGACCTCACTGATCAGCACCAGCGGGGGACTGATGACGCGGTTCATTTGGTGGCTGATGAGCAAGACACCGATGGTTCAAACTGCCGAAAAAGGTGCCTACCCAGAAATCATGTGCGCAACCGAGGACGGGCTGGAACAGCGCGCGCTTTATGGTCCCACGGGTTTGATGGAGACTGGCGGCGCGGTCGGCAAGGGCACGCTGAACCCCCATGCCTACGATAAATCCGTCATGGGGAAGCTTTGGGCGGTGTCGGAAGAAGCGACGGGTTTCAAATGGGATATCTAACCGAGACACGAGCGAGATATGTTTGCTTCTCGCTCGCAACAGCGGCCATTTGAACAAATTGCAGCATTTTCCAGTAAGGGCTTGAAACCTACATCTGACAGCAGCAGCACTGCGAGCCTCGAATTATGTCCGCCAGATGGATACCCGCCAACCGCACCGGTAGCGTTGAATCTTGGTCCGTTTGCGTCCCACTTTTGGCGCCTCTCATCTTTGCAAAACGAGCACCTGAGTTCTAGGGTTGTCTGCGCATCGATCGCCGATATTGTATCCGTCTTTCGCCAGAGATCCCTGACCTTTGTCTGGGTGCCCTCAATTTGCGGACACACCTAAAGCAAAGGACGACTTTACGCTGGCCATTGCAGTGCTACCAATCAGCGCTTGTCAATGTTCACATAGCGCAGATAGGGCTTTGCCTCTTTCCAGCCTTGTGGGAACAGGGTTTTGGCATCTTCGTTGGAGACAGCCGGCAGAATGATGGCATCATCGCCCGGCGTCCAGTTTGCAGGTGTGGCCAGTTTTTCTTTGGCCGTGAGTTGGATGCTGTCCAGGACCCGCAGAATTTCATTGAAATTACGGCCCGTGCTCATCGGGTAAGTCAGCATCAACTTGATGCGCTTGTCTGGTCCGATGATAAAGACGGAGCGAACCGTGGCATTTGTAGCTGCGGTGCGGCCCTCTGCCCCACCCTCAGTCTCCGCTGGCAACATGCTGTACAGTTTTGCAACCGCCAGATCAGTATCGCCAATCATTGGATAATTCGGCGCTGTACCCATGACTTCGGCAATGTCCCTGGCCCACTCATGATGATTTTCGACAGGATCCACACTCAGGCCGATAATCTTGGCTCCGCGCTGGTCAAATTCGGGCTTCAATTGTGCCATCGTCCCCAATTCGGTGGTGCAAACCGGCGTAAAATCCTTGGGATGAGAAAACAACACGGCCCAGCCATCCCCGATCCAATTGTGAAAGCTAATCTTGCCCTCAGTCGTTTCCGCCTCAAAATCCGGGGCGATATCGTTAATTGCAAGAGACATGTCTTGTGGTCCTTTTCCGGGTGTCTGATGATCCTAAATGCGTCACTCTGACACAGATAAGATCACCTGGTCAGCGTTCAAGCCATCAGCGTTGTTCATCACATCATCAATACAATGCGATGGTATGACGGTGGCAAGAAAGGCAATATCCTCCCAAAATTCAATGTCTTGAGAAAAAGAGTGCTGCAATGCTGCGATTATACGCCATGCCGGGGTCAGGAAATTCGTACAAAGTACAATTGCTTGCTGCCCTCCTGGAAATTGAGATGGAGCAAATCAACATGTCGGCGCTGGATGGCTCGACACGCTCTGGAACATATCTGGAGAAAAACCCAATTGGAAAGCTTCCCTTACTGGAGTTGGATGATGGACGTTTCCTGCCAGAATCAGGTGCCATATTGGTCTATCTGGCAGAAGGCAGCGATTTTCTGCCAGACGATCGCTTCATGCGAGCCCAGATGCTGAGTTGGATGTTTTTTGAACAATACAGCCACGAACCTGCCTTGGCTGCCAAACGTTCCATAGAAGTCTATCCGGAACGTGCAAAAGGTGTCACGGAGGCCGCAAAACAGACCTTGCTGCACAGGGGTTATGCAGCTCTGGATGTCATGGAGTCTCAACTGCAGAAAACAGATTTCCTGATCGGTAGCAAACCGACAATCGCAGATATCGCACTTTTTGCGTATACGCATGATTGTGACAAAGGTGGCTTTTCCCTGGAGAACCATCCACACACAGCGCTGTGGCTAAAGCGGATCGAAGCTTTGCCAAATTTCATAAAAATGCCGTTGAAATAGCCAGGGTCCAGGATCAATTACGAGGTTGGATCAGCCTCTAGATTACGGGCACAAAAAAGGCTCCATACGGAGCCGAAGTTTCTTGAACAATGTGTCTGAGATTGCCCGGTTTGAAAGTCACCCCTCAGGTTGGGGGGCTGAAAGAATGGGGTTGTTTCAAACCGGGCTGTCTGAGGCAACAAGGACAATATGATCATCCAAGATGGCTGACGAAGGGCTGAAAGGGGGCAAAATTGTGATTATTTGCAATATTGCGTGATGAAAAAATGTGCAATCTTAGGTGGTCTTTCTGATAAAAAACGCGCTAAACTACAGTAAACACACTGGAATCCAAGCTTGCATTGGCTCAGACTTCACGTCATCCTATTATAATAAAATTCAAAAAAGTTCGGGCGGATTTTTATGACGGATATGAATGATAACTCCAGCGCTTCGAATCGCAGACATGCAAATTCAGCTTCCAGTGCTCAAATTCATTCCTTTCCATCGGGAAAATCCGCTTCAACCGCCAAGGCAAATCACAAACAGGTCACGTTCAACCGGACCGAACTGGATGCCATTTTACGAATTTACGGTTTTAAAGTTGCTAGCGGTGAATGGCGGGACTATGCGATTGATCATCTGAAAGACCGCGCGGTATTTTCCATTTTTCGGCGGTCGAGCGAAATGCCCATGTTCTATGTGGAAAAGGACCCGGCGCTGAGCCGCAAGCAAGGCATGTACAAGGTGGTCGCTACCAGCGGCCACATCATGAAACGCGGCCACGAATTGCAGCAAGTTTTGAAAGTTCTTGAAAAGCCGCTGAAGGTGGTTTCGAAATAGGTTGGAAAAGCCTATCGGCCAAGCATGGTCCGCAGCCCTTTTTAACCGGCGCCGTCTTCTTCCTCAGGGAGGCTGTGTTTTGTAATCAACGGCATCTGAAACAGGGTGAATGCCAGCGTGATTGGCATGAAGCCAAGCACTTTGAAAGATACCCAGAAGTCGGTGGAGAAGTTGCGCCAGACAATTTCATTGATCAAAGCCAGAACGAAAAAGAACACACCCCAACGGAATGTCAGCAAGCGCCAGCCTTCGTCCGTCAGTTTGAAAACACTGTCAAAAACATAACCCAGCAACGATTTTCCGAAGTACAGACCACCCAACAGGATAGACCCAAACAGGCAATTCACGATGGTTGGCTTCAGCTTGATGAACAGATCATTGTGCAGATAAATCGTCAATCCACCGAAAACCAATACAACAATGCCTGTGATAAGCGGCATGATGGCAAGTTTGCGCGTTAGCGCCCACGAGGCCGCCAGCGCAATCGTGATGGCCACCATGAACACAGCCGTTGCCGTAAAAATTCCAAACCGGCTATTGGCGAAGAAAAATATGGCCAGCGGTCCCAGTTCCAATGCCAGCTTCAACAGTGGATTCAGCTCGGCGCGTTTCGGATCATTTGGTTCGCGTTCAATCAGGTTCGTCACAGGGTTACTCCGGCAATTGCGCGGGCAAAGTCGCTTGCCGCAAAGCTTTCAAGATCATCAACGCCTTCTCCAACACCAATAAAATGCACAGGCATTTTGTGTCGGGCAGAAATGGCTACCAATATACCACCACGCGCTGTGCCATCCAGCTTGGTCATAACAAGGCCGGTTACACCCGCGGTTTTGCCGAAGACTTCAACCTGGTTCATAGCGTTCTGACCGGTGGTCGCGTCCAGCGTCAACAGCACATGATGGGGTGCGGTTTCGTCGTGTTTTCTGATAACACGAATAACTTTTTCAAGTTCCGCCATCAATTCCACACGGTTCTGCAGTCGGCCGGCTGTGTCAATCATCAACACATCAGTGCCGGCTTCTTTCGCTGCCTGCATGGCATCAAAAGCCAGCCCGGCAGCGTCGGACCCTTGAGGCCTTGCCACGATTGACGATCCGGTGCGCTCTGCCCAGATTTTCAATTGCTCAATGGCAGCCGCCCGAAATGTATCGCCTGCAGCCAGCATGACTGTTTTACCTTCAGCACGTAATTTTGCAGCCAGCTTGCCAATCGTTGTGGTTTTGCCCGATCCATTGACCCCAACCATGAGAATGACTTGGGGCTTGTCAGATGCCGTCAAAACCAAAGGCTGGGCAACAGGGTCCAGCACCTTTTCGACTTCCGCAGACAGAATGGACTTGACCTCTTCCGCTTCGATCATCTTGTCATAACGACCTTTGGCAAGGCTTTCCGTAATTGCCATAGCTGTTTCGATGCCAAGATCGGCCTGAATCAGAATATCTTCCAACTCCTCAATCGTTTCATCATCAAGCTTGCGCTTGGTGAAGATTGAGGTGATGCCGGTCGTCAGCGAAGTTGAAGACCGAGACAGGCCGCTTGTCAGCCGCTGAAACCAGCTTTTTTTGGGTTCAGGTGCTGCTTCTGGCTCTGGCTCTGGCTCTGGCTCTGGCTCTGGCTCTGGCTCTGGCTCTGGCTCTGGCTCTGGCTCTGGCTCTGGCTCTGGCTCTGGCTCTGGCTCTGGCTCTGGCTCTGGCTC
>JANSWZ010000001.1 GCA_024743215.1 Alphaproteobacteria bacterium | reverse complement strand
GAGGTCTGCGGTTGGCGCAAAGGTCCATGTGCCATCGCCATTATCAGTGAGGGCGCCATACTCTGCGTCCACGCTCACATCGGTAACAGACAAATCATCACCATCAATGTCTGAGGCATTCGCCAGAAGCGCTTCTTCGGTAATGATGAAGCTCGTGTCTTCCTGAGTTGCACCCAAATCCACATCATCAGCAACAGGACCATCATTCACCTCGGTGATGTCGAGAACAGCCGTTGCATCGTCTGTTGTGGTGCCGTCCGAGACGGTAAAGGCAAACGGCACATCGTCAGCATTGAGGTCAGTTGTCGGTGCGAAGGTCCAGGTACCATCGCCATTATCGGTGAGGGAACCGTACTCTGCTGAGACCGAGACGTCTGTCACAGACAAATCATCGCCATCAATGTCGGAGGCATTGGCCAGAAGGGCTTCTTCGGTGATGATGAAGCTCGTGTCTTCCTGAGTTGCGCCAAGATCTACATCATCAGCGACAGGACCGTCATTCACCTCGGTGATGTCGAGAACAGCCGTGGCATCATCTGTTGTGGTGCCATCTGAGACCGTAAAGGTAAAGGGGACATCATCTGCATTGAGGTCTGCGGTTGGCGCAAAGGTCCAGGTGCCATCCCCATTATCGGTGAGGGCGCCATATTCGGCATCAACGCTGACATCTGTCACGGACAGTTCATCGCCATCAATGTCGGATGCATTGGCGAGTAGCGCTGCTTCGGTAATGATGAAGCTTGTGTCTTCCTGAGTTGCGCCCAGATCCACGTCATCGGCCACCGGACCATCATTGACTTCGGTGATGTCGAGCACGGCCGTGGCATCATCTGTGGTGGTGCCATCGGACACAGTGAACGCAAACGGCACATCGTCAGCGTTGAGATCGGTCGTGGGCGCGAAAGTCCAGGTACCATCACCATTATCGGTGAGAGCGCCATATTCTGCATCAACGCTCACATCGGTGACGGACAGCTCATCGCCATCAATGTCAGAGGCATTGGCGAGCAGCGCTTCTTCGGTGATGATGAAGCTCGTGTCTTCCTGGGTCGCACCCAGATCCACATCATCGGCGACGGGACCATCATTGACTTCGGTGATATCGAGAACAGCTGTGGCATCATCTGTGGTGGTGCCATCGGACACAGTGAAGGCAAACGGCACATCGTCTGCATTGAGATCTGTTGTTGGCGCAAAGGTCCAGGTTCCATCCCCATTATCAGTGAGGGACCCATATTCGGCATCAACGCTCACATCGGTGACGGACAACTCATCGCCATCAATGTCTGAGGCGTTGGCGAGCAAAGCTTCTTCGGTGATGATGAAGCTGGTGTCTTCGGCGGTAGCCCCAAGATCAACATCATCGGCAACCGGACCATCATTGACCTCGGTGATGTCGAGAACCGCTGTGGCATCATCTGTCGTTGTGCCGTCTGAGACCGTAAAGGCAAAGGGCACATCATCGGCATTCAAGTCTGCGGTTGGTGCAAAGGTCCAGGTACCGTCCCCATTATCGGTGAGGGCGCCATATTCGGCATCAACGCTCACATCGGTGACAGACAAATCATCGCCATCAATGTCGGATGCATTGGCGAGTAGCGCTGCTTCGGTAATGATGAAGCTTGTGTCTTCCTGAGTTGCGCCCAGATCCACGTCATCCGCAACCGGTCCGTCATTCACCTCTGTGATATCGAGCACAGCCGTGGCATCATCTGTCGTGGTGCCGTCTGAGACTGTAAAGGCAAAAGGCACATCATCGGCATTGAGATCCGCCGTCGGCGCAAAGGTCCAGGTGCCGTCCCCATTATCAGTGAGGGCGCCATATTCGGCGTCCACGCTGACATCTGTGACAGACAAATCGTCGCCATCGATGTCGGAGGCGCTGGCGAGCAGCGCTTCTTCGGTGATGATGAAGCTGGTGTCTTCAGCCGTGGCACCCAGATCAACGTCATCGGCCACCGGGCCATCATTCACTTCGGTGATATCGAGCACAGCCGTGGCATCATCTGTCGTGGTGCCGTCTGAGACTGTAAAGGCAAAAGGCACATCGTCCGCATTGAGGTCGGCTGTGGGTGCAAAGGTCCAGGTACCGTCCCCATTATCAGTGAGGGACCCATACTCTGCGTCCACACTGACATCTGTGACGGACAGATCATCGCCATCAATGTCGGAGGCATTGGCCAGAAGGGCTTCTTCGGTAATGATGAAGTTTGTGTCTTCAGCGGTAGCCCCGAGATCAACATCATCGGCGACGGGACCATCATTGACTGCTGCAACGCGTACAATTCCACTTCCGGGAATCGTGATTTCGCCATCGCTTACCGTAAACGCAATTTCTATATCACCATGGAAGTCCGGGTCTGGAGTGAATGTCCACGTGCCATCGCCGTTGTCCTGGATTTCGCCACCACTGACCGTCAGATCAGCGGCAGTTAAAACATCGCCATCTGCATCCTCATAGGTTGCCAGCAACATGTCCTGGGTGATCAGCTTTGAAGTGTCTTCGTCCGTTGTCGTCCCGAACAGGTCCAGTTCTACCGGACTATTGTTTTCTTCCGGAACAGAGCCTCCACCGCCACCGCTTTGAGGGCTGCCTTTAGGCGCGGCGGTGGTTGTCTCAGTTGTCGCAACTGTCTCTTGAGCACTGTAAGGGTCTGTGGAAGCAGGTGTGAAAGAGCGCTCCGAAGGTGATCCTGTGTCTTCACCTGACGCGAACTCTCCGGTGTTTCCATTACCAGCATTGTCGGCTGAGGAACCCGCAGTGTTTTCAGTCGTACTTTCTGGTGATTCGTTGGGGTCCGTGAGTGGATCCAGCCGCTGTTCACCAAATGCTTGAGGCGTAAACAGTGCCTCAACATCGGTCACGCCGTCAGCCAGGAAAGCCTCATGACCATTCGCCAGGTTTTCATTGCCAAAATCAACAGAATTGTCTGTCAGGACAAAATCATGCGTATCATCTGTCAAACGGTTCGCGTTTTGCTCATTGGTGGGTGTTTGCCCATCTTTTCCATTTGCACGCTGATTGAGTGATTTTGTCGCAGTCTTAGCCATTCTTGTCCCCAGATTCCCAACGGAATACGCAGTCTCTCGAATGCATTGAGGGCAATCAGCCATAACACCGCGTTAACAAGCCCGATAGAATTCGAAGTATCTGAGGCGACACGCCGAATTACTGCCAAATTGGTAACCAATTCCTTTTCAAACACCCACAGGCTTTCACGGTTCCTTAAGGACGAACGCATAGTCTCCAAAAGCCAAACTCCGGTGTTGTTGTGTCGGGCTGTGGCGCAGATTGTATCGCGAATTGTATTGAGTAGAGCGACAGGTATGGCGTTGGCCGAGAAAAAACCCAAGACAGCTTCAATTCTCTGGTCGTCGGGGTTTGAACGCTTCGGGCTGGGAACAGGGCGTCATTTACGCATTGGCCCCGCGGTTGTGCTGATGTCCAGCGTTATCAATATCCTCGGCCTTTTGATGCCGCTATCAATTCTCATTGTTTACGATCGCATTGTACCAAATGCCGCTTATGAATCGCTCACCATGCTTGTCGTGTTGTTAATCGCGTTTGCTTTGGTGGAAGCTGCGCTGCGCGTTTGTCGAGCCTATGTACTTGGCTGGTCGGCTGCAAAGTTTGAGTTGCAGACAACCCTGCAAGCGCTGAATAAGGTTTTGACGGCTGACTACTCGTCTTTGAATTCCGTACCACCCGTGCGCCAGGCAGAACGTTTGAAAGCAGTGTCGCGCTATGCCGATTTCATGGGCAGCCAGTCCAGACTGGCATTGATCGATCTGCCCTATGTTGTTTTGTTTTTGACAGTGATGGCTCTCATCGGTGGCTGGCTGGCGATCGTGCCAATTGCGGTCATTGCAGTGTTTTCGGTTGTGATCCTTGTCTTGGCAGGCCGCTTTCGTCGCGTCCTGGAAGAGCGTAAAAGCCAGGACACAAAAATCTATGATTTCATCGCTGAACTGCTGACCGGAATCCATACGATCAAGGGCGCCTCCATGGAATCGCAGATGTTGCGCCGGTTCGAGCGTTTGCAAAAAGGTGGCAGCATAACGGATTTTCAATCCATTGCAGTCTCCGCTCATAGCCAGACCCTTATGGGCCTGTTCGGCAACACAACCATTATCGCCATGGTTTCTACAGGTGGTTGGCTTGCTGCAACCGGCGATTTGTCTGTTGGAACACTGGCTGCCTGTACCATGCTGGCTGGGCGTACAATTCAGCCGGTTGTCCGTGTCGCAGGCATTTGGAACGAATTGCAAAGAACGGCGCTAGCCCATCAGGATATTGGAGAGCTCTTCTCCAGCGCATCTGGGCCAAAGGCAGCTCCGCAGGGGCAGAGTCTGCCCGTTACCGAAAAGTCCGAACCTATTTCTCTGCAAGCGCAGAACATCTCCATCGAACGTGGTGGTCGACCATTGATTGAAGCTATCAGTTTTGATCTACAGCCCGGTCTGGTTTTGGGTATTGAAGGACCCGATGGTGAGGGTAAATCCACCCTTATGCGGGTTTTCGGTGGAGATATACCCGCAATCGAGGGAACACTGTTGGCTGATGGAGAACCTGTCACTGAAGCGACACGCGAGACAAGCCGGATTGCACTTGCCAGTGCCAATCAAGGCCTCTTCACCGGCACCATTCTTGATAATCTGACTCTCTTTGGCGGCGGTGCCTCCATTGAAAATGCCTGCTGGGCGGTTGATCTCATCGGTTTGCGCAAGTCAATTGATGCGCTGCCACTTGGCTTCGATACACCCGTTGGAAACACAGCATCAGCAGCACTTGCAAGTGGCTTCATCCAAAGAATAATATTGGCCAGAGCTTTGGCTCAAAGGCCAAGTCTGCTGGTTCTTGATGAACCTCAGGCATTTCTTGACAATGCTGCCGACCGTGACGTGCTGGCGGGATTGAAGGAACTCAAAGGCAAGATGACCATTGTCATGGCTACGAACAGGCCATCCTATCTGCGGTTAGCGGACATTCGTTTGAAAGTTCAGGACGGACATCTGGTTCCGGTTCAAGATGACGCATCTGAAGCGCCGAAGCGGATGGGGTCTGCAGCATGACAACTAAAGACCTCGACGACATGACCAAATCAGAAGTTAATGAAACCCAGTTTGAAGCCAATGCGGTTCACAAGAACCTGCAGTCATTAGCGAATAGTCTTGATGAGGGTCATCATCCCAGCATAGATGCAAACACTCAAACAGCTGATATTTGGGAAGCCTGTCTGGTAGAGTTGCTGGAGGCGAGAAACTGGCCTGGTACACAGCGGCGTATCATTGAGGCGAGTCCTCATCTCCTTGAAATAGCTGATCTTGACGAGATGAGAGCCGTTCTGTCTCGTCTCGACTTTCAAACCGCTCGACACAACATCAAGCTCAACAAACTTGACCCCAATACACTGCCCTGCATCGCTCTGATTGACGGAACGCCGTTGGTGCTTTTGCGGTTTATCTCGGATGATAAACTGCAAGTGTTCGATGGGCGGACCCGAGAAGAACGGGTCATGGCTGTTCGTGGCAAACCAGTTGAGGTGTGTCTGGTTGAGCCGACACCTAGCGTCGGGAAATCGATACGCACCGAAAACTGGTTCAAGCAATCTCTTTATCAGTTTCTGAAACCAATAATGGGCGTGTTTCTTCTAACATTGCTTGCAAACATTCTGTCATTGGCAACACCACTTTATGTGATGTCGGTCTATGATCGGGTGGTCGGTGCCAAGGCACTCGAAACGCTGTTCACCTTTTTGGGCATCATTTTACTGATTGTCGGATTTGAAATGTTTCTGCGCACGAAGCGCAGCAATCTTATCGCCTATATTGGAGCCCGGTTTCACAATATTCTCAGCAATCAGGCGTTGAAGCAGGTTCTGGGTCTTCCGGTGCCCATGCTGGAAAACTCCAGTATTTCATCGCAGTTGGCGCGATTCCGACAGTTCGAAACCATCCGTGCGTTTTTCACAGGACATATCGTGTCCGCATTGTTGGATTTGCCATTCACTCTGCTTTTTCTGGGAATTGTATTCTGGCTCGGTGGCTCGCTTGGATTTGTGCCGGTGGCGCTGGCGCTCATATTTACAGCAATCGCAATTTTTTCGGTACCTAAAACACGCAATAATGTTGCCGAGGGAGGCCGCGCAAGTTCTCGCTCCAGTAGCTTCATTGACGAAACACTGGACAAGATATCCACTATCCGGCAATTGCAGGCAGAGCCGCTGTGGCAAAACCGTTTCACAAGTTTCGTTAGTGACGATACCGTTCTGCGCTTTAAGGCCCGTTTCTTTGACGGTACCATGCATACACTTTCACAAAGCTTGGTATCTGTAGCAGGGGTCGCAACCCTTGGATTGGGTGCGCTGCAGGTGATTGCAGGTGATCTGTCAGTTGGTGCATTGATTGCAATCATGATGGTCGTCTGGCGCATCTTGTCACCCATACAGACCGTCTTTTTGTCGTTGAACAGAATAGCTCAATTCAGAGAAACTGTATATCAAATCAACGCTTTGATGCGTCTGCAGGTAGAGCGAAAAATTGCTGTCAGAAACCGCTTGCATGCGCCTTTGACCGGAGCCCTTACTTTTCAGGGGGTGAGTTTCCGGTATCCAGGCACCGCAGAGCCAGCAATAAGAAATCTCTCCCTTCAAATTAAGGCTGGAGAAATTGTATGTGTTTCCGGAAATACCGGTGCGGGCAAAACGACGATGACAAAACTGATAGCAGGCTTCTATCAGCCACAAGCCGGAGTGGTTCTCCTAGACGGATTGAACCTTCGACAATTGGACGTTTCGGAGGTTCGTACTGACATCGGTTACGTACCTCAGACCCCGCATCTGTTTTATGGAACGCTCAAGCAGAATTTGACGCTCGCCATGCCGGATGTCGATGAGGAGCAATTGCATGTTGCGCTGCTGGAAGCTGGCATTGACATAGAAGGTCCCGAGTTTCCAAGAGGACTTGATACGATCATCCGGGATGGCGGAGCCTATCTCAGCGACGGGTTGCGAATGGAACTTTCCATGGCGCGGGCGTATCTGAAACGCAGTTGCCTCTATGTGCTGGATGATCCTGGCGCCTATCTCGACAGGGAAGGTGACGCAAAACTGATTCGGACGTTGAACCATCTACGCGGCAAGGCAACCGTTGTTCTGGTCTCCAGTCGTCCGGGCCTTATGCGCGCATGCGATCGGGTCATTCATCTGAGCAACGGTGCCGTTACTGCTGACGGAAACCCCGAAGCCGTACTGAAGGCAATAGCATGACCCAAAGCCATACCAAACAAAACTCAATAGGAAGATGTGATGCTTAACAGAGGAAAAAGCTGGGCCGCCGACGCTAATCGGCTGACATCGCCGCTGGAAATTGAGGGTGAACGCTGGAATGGAATGTTCCGGGGCTTTGCAGTTGCATTGGCCCTGTTTATTCTGTGCATCATTTTGTTTGCGGCCGTTGCGCCAATCAATGAAGTCGCAATCACAACCGGGAATATTACGTCTACACAAGAACCTTCAACTCTCCAGCACGAAGAGGGCGGTGTTGTACAACATATTGCTGTGCGCGCGGGTTCCAGAGTGAAAAAGGGCGAGATCATCGTCCAATTGCGGGAATTCCAGAATGCGCGCAAGCAGGGGCAGCTTGATGTACGAATTTCTGATGCCGAGCTTACAATTGCGCGCCTTCAGGCGCTTATTCAGGGCACTGAACCTGATTTTCCCACTGCAGATCTTGAATTGCTGACGCGTCAGGAATTGTCATTCTTTCAGGCGCGCAGAGCTGCCAGAAAAAATCGTGAAGTTCTTCTGGCAAGGATAGCGCAACGTGAAGCCGAACTAAACGCTGCGGATAACCAGATGGAAAGTCTGGGCCAGGAAAGAGCCAACCACTTGGCGTTGGTTGAAATGCGCAAAGGTCTGGCGGCAGAAGGTTATGCCTCTCGTCAGTCGTTGTTGGAGGCAGAGTCCGAGCTAGCGAAAACAGAAGGCCAGATGGCCCAAATCATCGGGCAGACGGAAACGGCATCAAAGGCGCTTGTGGAGGCCAAAGCCAGTCTGGGTCAGTTGACGGCGGAAAACAAAGCCAAATGGTCAGCTGAGCTCAGTCAGGTTACAGCTGAATTCCAGGACTTGCAGGAGCAATCACGCGAGCAGCGCGACCGCAGCGAGAGACTTGCAATCCGGGCACCCTTTGATGGTTGGATTCAGGATTTGACCCCCAAGGCACCCGGCGAAGTGGTTCAGGCCGGAGAACCAATTGGTGAGATTGTTCCCGAAGGAAGCCCTCTTTACGCATCCGTGCGCCTACAGCCGAAGGATGTCGCATCCATTGCCATAGACGATAGGGCCCTTGTCACATTGACCGCCTTTAACGCTGACAGTTTTGGCGAAGTTCAGGGCATTGTTTCCGAGATTTCGCCCACCACGGCATCTGACGAACAGGGCAATGTTTTTTATGAAGTCGATATCGCTCTTGAAAGCGTAGAGGGTAAGCGCGTGGCCGATCTGTCCAAGCTACGCCCGGGGATGGAACTTCAGGCAAGAATTCAAACAGAAAAGCGCACAATGCTGAGATATTTCCTGCGGCCGGTTTATCGGTCTCTGGAAGTGGCTTTCTCTGAAAGTTAAGTAAAAATTAAGCATAAATCCATGATGATGCGGCAGCTTTCACACTTGCTTCGCTAGGATCTCATGTCGCGCAATTTATGCATCAAAAACTGGTGGTTGCACCGAGTCTTTATGCTGTCTGGCGCGTCGGCTTTGTGCCTGATTTCCGTTTCAGGTGCGTTGCAGGCTCAGGACCTTCCTGGTTTGTTGCCTCAAGTTTATCAAAACAGTGCAGAATTATCTGCTTTTGACGCACGCAAGGACGGCGCTAAGGCAGCCGTTGATGAAGCCAGAGCCGCATTTCTCCCTTCACTTGGTGCAAAGTTCTCCTATGGTCACAGCAGCTCTCACATCGAGAATGGTGGAACGACAACAGATAGTTCCTCAAAGACCTATTCCTATGGTGTGACCGCGACTTTGCCGCTGTTTCGTGGTGGTCAGCATGTTCACGGCCTGAAATCTGCAAAATTTGAAGCAAAAGCAGTCACACTCGAGCGCTTCGACAAGAAGCAAGAGCTTTCTCTGGAAGCTATCGATGCGTATCTCGGTGTTATCCGTGATCGCCAGATCGTTTCCTTGCGCACGGAAAACGCAGAAAACCTTGCGGCAATTCGTAGCAGTCAGGAAGTTCGTTTTCGGCTCGGAGAGGGCACGCGGACAGATATAGCACTGGCAAGAATTCAACTGGAATTGACACGCTCTGAAAAACGTCAGGCGCAGGGTCGCTTGCGGACCAGTGAATTGACTTATGAAAAGCTGACAGGCGGATCTGCAAGCGCGTTGATGGCACCGGATTCCCTGCACCATCTATTGCCGCGAAGTGCTGCTGAAGTCCGTGACCGGGCTGCAAGCCAGAATCCAAAAGTGAAGGTTGCCGTCGCGCGCTCTGAAGCTGCACGCCATGCAGCAAAAGCCAAATTCGGGGAAGCTCTTCCAAGCGTTGATCTGACAGCCAGTTATGACTGGAGTCACGATCAGGTTGACGGAACCGACCTGGAGGAGACAGGCTATATCGGTGTGTCTGTTTCAATTCCGCTATTCGCCCCACAGGCTTATGCCGGCATTCGCAAAAGCAAGGCGCTCAGCCGTCAGCGTGAGTATGAAGCGCAAGATGCAGCAATAGGGGTTCAGTATGCCGCCGACATCGCCTGGGGAGACTATCTCACTGCGAGAGATCGTATCGTCTCATTACAGGCACGTAAAAAAGCGGCTTTGGACGCTGAGTATGGAACGGGCAGGGAATATAACGCCGGTACGAAGGATGTTTCGGATTTGTTGGATGCGCGTGAAAGGGTCGTGGACGCAGAGATCGATCTGGTTTTTGCCGAGTATGATCGTTCTTATGCCGCTTACGTATTGCTTGCCACTATCGGAGAGCTTGGCGGCTATGACGAAACAGCCTATCTGACTGAATTTTCAGACTAATTATGATAGCCACGACCCTCGGCTGAGCGGGCAAGTTGCTTGCCCAATTGTGCCTCTCGCACAACCGTGTAAAGCGAAGCACCGATAATGATGAAAGCGCCCAGAAACGTTTCGAATGTCGGCCATTCGCTGAAAAAGATAGCACCGAACAGTGTCGCGTAGATAAGTCTTGTGTAGTCGAGTGAGGCAATTGCTGTGGCTTCGCCCACCCGGAAGGCTCTGATGTTGCACCATTGCCCGAAAAACGAAGTGATGCCGATCCCCAACATCAGAAGCCATTCTTCCTGTGTGGGCGCTTTCCAGAAGTAGATCGCCGCCGGTAGCATCAACATGCCGATGAAGATGACCTGATAAGTCATTATGGTGACGGTACGCTCAAACCGCGACAGATAACGCAGGATGATCATCACCATGCCAGCGGCCGCCGCACCCACAACGGCCGCCAAAGCCCATATGTTGAGACCATCAGCGTCTGGCCTCACCATGACTAGAATGCCTACAAATCCGATCAGAGCTGCTGACCAGCGCCTGATACCTACGGTTTCCTTCAAAAACATGATGGCAAACAGCGTAATAAAGAAAGTTTTCGCAAAGCTGATTGCGGTTGCCTGTGCCAGCGGAATATGGATAACCGCGGAAAACCCGGTCAGCATGGCGACCAGCGCTAAAAAAATGCGAGCCATGTGGATGGAAAAATAGTCCGTCTTCAGAACCCCGGGGAAACTACCCACCAGAAGCGGCAGAACGGTGAGGAACATCACGCCCTGGCGTACAAGCAAGATCTGCGTGATATGAATTCGCTGCCCGACTTCCTTGATGAAGACCACCCCGATTGAAAAGAAAAGGGCGGCCACCAATATCCACAATGCGCCGCGCACATTGCCGGGTTTCGACAACCACCAGTTCTTGGCCGGTTGTCCCCATCGTTTCAAATGACCGAGCAGGCGAGTGGCGTAAGGAAGCCGTTCTGGCATAATAATGTGTGTCCGTGGCGGGAATCGCGTGACAATAGACAGGATGAACAGAAGTGCCTAATGTTTGGGGGGATGAGCCTAAGCACTTGTCGCGACGAGTAATTTTTAAGTCAGATGGAGCCTAGCATGAATCAGATGGCCCCGGCAAAGTTCGGAACGGGCGCTTCAGTGCGTCGCAAGGAAGATGCGGCCCTTATTCAGGGAAAAGGCGCTTACACTGCCGACTTCACGCCACAAAACTGCCTTCATGCCTTTGTTGTTCGCTCGCAAATGGCGCATGCCCGATTCGTCGTGTCCAATTTGGACGACGCCAAGGCTGCTGACGGAGTGAGACTGGTGTGGACTGCCGCGGACATTGCTGATTTGGGTCCCATCCCCTGTGATGGTCTGGAACGTCAGCCTGATGGAACCATGCCAACGGCAACAAAGCGCACTGCGCTGGCAAGCGGCGTTGCACGACATGTCGGTGATCCGGTCGCTTTCATTGTTGCAGATTCGATAGAAAACGCTCAGGCAGCTGCTGATTTGCTTGAGGTAGACTATGATGCGCTCGACATAATTGTCGAAGCGGCACAGGCATTGGACCCGGATGCGCCTCTGGTCTGGCCGGAGCTGGGGACAAATCTGGCGAACCTCATTCACCGTGGAGACCAGCAGAAGACTGATCTGGAATTTGCGCGGGCCGACAAGATCGCGAAATTGGACATCACCAATAACCGTTTGGTTTGCAATTATATGGAAACGCGGGCCTGTCTTTCCGAATATGACGAAAATACAGGTCGTTTCACCGTGACCATGGGCACACAGGGTGGTCACAACATGCGTGACTTTCTGTGTAATGATATTTTGAAGATCGACCCAGCCCGTATGCGCATTATCACACCCGATGTGGGCGGTGGTTTTGGTCCGAAAGCCTTTGTTTATCCGGAATATCCACTGGTCATAAAGGCAAGTGAGACATTGGCGACACCGATCAAATGGGTCGGCGATCGCTCCGAACATTTTCTCCAGGATGCGCATGGCCGGGACAATGTGCTGACAGCAGAATTGGCCATGGATGAAGACGGGCGCTTCCTGGCGCTGCGTGTGGATCTTGTCGCCAATATGGGTGCTTACCTTTCCCAATACGCACCGTTCATCCCCTATCTCGGCATCACCATGGCAACCGGCTGCTATGACATACCTGTCATGGATTATACGGTGAAGTGCGTCTACACGAACACTGTACCGGTTGATGCCTATCGCGGAGCTGGACGCCCTGAGGCAGCCTACCACATTGAGCGTTTAGTCAATGAAGCGGCCCGCATAACAGGGCTTGATCCTGAAGAGATCAGACGACGCAACTTCATCAAGCCCGAGCAAATGCCATACCGCACACCGGGTCGCCGCACCTATGACACGGGCGATTTTGCTGGTCAGATGGATGCAGCGCTTGCAAAAGCTGATCATGCAGGCTTCGAGAGGCGCCGACAGGCAAGTGCGGCAACAGGCAAATATCGTGGTTTCGGGTTTGCCACCTATGTAGAAGCCTGTGCCTTTGCAGGATCTGAAGAAGCCCGCATTGAACTGAATGAGGACGGGTCCGTTACCTTGTTGATTGGAACCCAGTCCAATGGGCAGGGGCATGAGACAGCATATGCCCAGTTCATCGCAGGCCATCTTGGACTGGACTATGATAAAATCAATGTTGTTCAGGGTGATACCGACAGAGTGCGACAGGGCGACGGGACTGGGGGGTCCCGGTCTATTCCTCTTGGCGCGGTATCTGTAGAATGGGCCGCAAAGTCTCTGGCTCAGAAAATCAAGGAGAAGGCTTCCGACGAGTTGGAAGTGGCGACGCAGGATCTGGAGTTGGATCAAGGCGTGGTTCGCATTGTGGGCACCGACCGGCAGATCACCTTGGCCGAAATTGCCCAACGTAGCAGCGAGCAGCTATTTGCCTTGGAAGAATTCAAGCAGAATGAAGCGACATATCCCAATGGCACACACGCGGTGGAACTGGAAATAGATCCGCAAACCGGCGTCACCCAGCTTTTGAATTACACCATCGTTGATGATTTTGGCGTGACAGTGAACCCAATGCTTTTGGCTGGCCAGGTTCATGGCGGGGTGGTGCAGGGCATTGGGCAGGCGTTGCTCGAGCACACGGTTTACGACGAGGATGGTCAACTCTTATCTGCCAGCTTTCTGGATTACTGCATGCCGCGCGCCGACGATGTTGTCGACTTCAACTTTGAGACCCGCAATGTGCCCTCAAAAACCAATGCGCTTGGCATCAAGGGAGCGGGGGAGGCTGGATCAATAGGGTCGTGTCCTGCCATCATGAATGCCGTCGTCGATGCGTTGACGCGGGGCGCAGGCATTACGCATCTGGACATGCCGGCAACACCATCGCGGGTCTGGGAGGCGTTGCAGGACGCCTAGCCGTGTGGAGCCAACCGCCAAATTGAACTCAGATCCACTTGCACACGCGCCATTGCCAAATTAGAAAAACATGTTAAATGGAGATCTTACTCATAGGGGTGCCGATCGCATGTTCGTGGTTGGCTGAGAGGCATATGGCCAACCCTGACAACCTGATCCAGATCATGCTGGCGGAGGGAATGAGGTTTGAACGACAAAGACGCTCTGAACGATAAAGACACATCTTCCGATTTTCTGAAAGCAGAAGCAGCTTCATTGCTGGATAGAGTGCGCGCAACGCAGCCGCATGTGCATTGCATCACGAATTCGGTTGCTCAGACCTTTACTGCCAATGTGCTTCTGGCCCTCGGCGTCGAGCCATCTATGACCATCGCACCGGATGAGATCGGAGCATTTGTCTCCGCATCCGATGCAACATTGATAAATTTGGGCACATTAGACGCTGACCGACGCCAGGCAGCGTTAATTGCTGCTGAGACAGCGAGCGGGCTTGGCAGACCTTTTGTTCTGGACCCGGTCTTTGCGCATAAATCACAATCCAGAAAGCAGCTCGGCGAAATAATTTTGGCGCTAGAGCCAACCGCCATGCGCGGAAACGCTGAAGAGATATTGGGCATACAGGCCAATGCAAGCAAAACGGTGCTGGCTGAAACCGGCATCACAGACATTGTCCGGTTTGACGGTAGAACCGTTCGGCTGCAAAACGGCGATCCCCTGATGGCCAAAACCACCGCAGTCGGATGTGCGCTGGGCGGGGTGATCGCAGCATTTCTGGCGGTCGGGAATGACAGGTTTGTTGCTGTGACTGCAGCGCTGATGTGCTTTGGTGTTGCTGGTCAAATAGCAGCGGACAAAGCGAAAGGTCCGGGCAGTTTTGTGCCCACATTTCTGGATGCGCTCTACCAATTGACGCCTGCTGACATCGAAAAACTGGGACGCATTTCATGACCAAGGTTGATCTTTCCCTCTATGGCATTCTCGACCCTCGGCGATGTCTTGGCCGCGACCTGGGCGAATTGGCTGACGCGGCAATTGCCGGTGGCTGTACCCTGTTGCAATTGCGCGACAAGGAAAGCTCCACGCGGGACATGCTATCGCGAGCAAACATTATCAATTCAGCCATCTCAGGCCGGGTTCCATTCCTGGTGAATGACAGGGTGGACGTTGCGCTGGCGAGTGGCGCCGACGGCGTGCATATCGGTCAGGACGATATGCCGGTGGCTGATGCGCGCCAATTATTGGGACCGGATGCAATCATTGGCCTGTCCATCAAGACACGGCAGGACGCTACGCAATTTCCGCGCGAAGGACTGGATTATGTTTGTATTGGTGGTGTGTTTGAAACGCAGTCAAAGGACAATCCTGTCAGCATAGGCCTTCATGGATGGACCGAGTTGGCGGCGCTCTGTCGCGAGAGAACGAGCGCACCAATTCCTGTGGGCGCAATAGCCGGGATTGATCAGCACAGTGCCTCTCAACTGATCAAGGCTGGCGCGGATGGCGTTGCACTCATCTCCGCAATTTTTATGGAAGCGGATGTGCGGGCCGCGGCGACAGAGTTCCATAACATCATTCATGAGGCACGAACTTTATGACCGCTTCAACGACACCCATTGCACTGACAATTGCCGGATCGGATTCAGGCGGCGGGGCTGGAATTCAGGCGGATTTGAAAGCATTCTCTGCCATGGGCGTCTATGGGGCCAGTGTATTGACCGCATTGACCGCACAGAACACTCTCGGTGTGACGGCTATCCACGATGTGCCGATTGATTTTGTCACTGCACAGATGGATGCGGTTTACTCCGATCTTGCTGTGGTTTCCACAAAGATCGGAATGTTGTCCCAGACATCCATCATCGAGGCCGTTGCAACCGGTCTTGAAAAGCACAGGGTCAGACAAATTGTGCTGGACCCGGTGATGGTCACCACGTCCGGTAGCCTGTTGCTGTCAGATGATGCCATTGAAAGTTTGAGGGAAACGCTTCTGCCGATGGCTGATCTCATCACGCCCAATCTTTTTGAAGCGGCGGTCTTGCTGGGTGAAGAACCTGCCAAGGACAAAGCTGGCATGGAAGCCCAGGCCAGACAATTGCTTGAGATCGGAGCAAAAGCCGTGCTTTTGAAAGGTGGCCATTTTGACAGTGAAACGGCTGATGATCTGTATCTGAGTCCGAACGACAGGCGATGGTACTCCGCAAAAAGAGTGCAGACCAAAAACACCCATGGCACTGGCTGCACATTATCTGCCGCAATAGCCGCGGGTCTTGCCAAAGCAAATTCCATGCCCGAGGCGATTGAAGACGCCAAGAAATATCTGTCCCATGCCATTGCCCGAGCCGACGAACTGTCCATCGGGCAAGGGCCGGGACCAGTTAACCATTTTCATGCATACTGGACCAGTAAGGTTCTGGAGGGTTCAAAATGACAATTTTCAAAAACATGTCACGCAGGCAGTTTGTAGCAGTTTCAACAGCGGGTGCAGCATCTGTCGCCACGCTTGCAACGCCGGCCATTGCAGCCGGGCTGGTTGAATGGCGATTTGTCACCTCCTGGCCAAAAAACCTGCCGGGTCCCGGCGTGACTGCGCAACGTTTGGCCGATCGGATTGACGTCATGTCAGGTGGCCGTATGAAATTGCGATTGTATGCCGCCAGTGAACTGGTTCCTGCCTTGGAGGTCTTTGATGCTGTCTCCAATGGCGCTGCGGAAATGGCGCACACTGCCGCCTTGTTCTGGCAAGGCAAGGTTTCGGCCGCTCCATTTTTTACTGCTGTGCCGTTTGGCCTTGCGCCGATAGAGCACATCAGCTGGATTGAACATGGCGGTGGGCAGGATCTGTGGGATGAACTCTATGCACCGTTCGGATTGAAGCCCTTCATGGCAGGAAATACCGGCTTTCAGATGGGCGGTTGGTACCGGCGACCGGTGAATGTGCTGGATGATTTCAAAGGACTGAAAATACGTATGCCCGGGCTGGGTGGTCAGGTGCTGGAACGCATGGGTGCAAGCCCTGTGACCATCGCGCCAAGTGAAATTCTGCCAGCTCTTCAATCCGGCGTTATTGATGCCACAGAATTTCTTGGCCCGTTTTCAGATATGGCCATGGGCTTTCATCGGGCGGTGAAACATTATTATTGGCCGGGTTTCCACGAGCCGAACGGCACAGGCGAAGCCATCATTTCGACTGAGGCCTGGAACGCACTTGATGCGGACCTGAAAGCTGTTGTCGAAAACGCCTGTCGGGCTGAAAATGCCTATGCATTGGCGGAGGCCGAATGGCAGAATGCATCTGCCCTGGAACGCCTTGTCAAAGACTTCCAGGTAAATGTGCGTCCTTACCCGGAACCAATTCTGGACGCGGCCAGATTGGCTGCCAAAGACGTAATGGCAAGCTTTGGCGCAACTGACGATCTGTCTTCCCGGATTTACCAGTCAATGCAGGCTGCAAAAGACCGCTTGGGACCATGGTCAAAAGTGTCTCAGGCAGCTTTTTTCAATGCGCGACAGACTAACTAGCTCTGAAGGGAATCAAGCCTAAAACGCAGATGAGAACAGGCCGCCATCCATCAACAGGTTCTGTCCTGTAATATAGCCGCCATGCTGGGAACAAAGAAACGCACACGCATTGCCGAATTCCTCAGGCGTTCCAAAGCGGCGGGCCGGAATTTCTGCCCGTTGAGCGGCGGCCACTTCTTCTTCCGTTGCACCTGAGTTTTTGGCAGTGGCACGAAGGCCACCGCGCAGTCGATCTGTATCCATCTTGCCGGGCAGAATGTTGTTGATGGTAATCCCGTGCGGCGCAAGCTGACGGGCAACGCCGGCCAGAAATGATGTCAGGCCGGCTCGTGCGCCTGAGGACAGATCAAGTCCTTCCAGAGGACTCAACACCGAAAGCGACGTGATGTTGACCACACGTCCAAAGTTCTTTTCCTTCATGGAGGGGCTAACCGCCTTGATCAGCTCTATCGGCGTGATCATGTTTTGCACAACACCTTCAATCATCGCATCACGGTCAAGCAGGGTATAATCCTTGCGGGGTGGCCCCCCATTGTTATTGACGAGGATGTCAGGCTGCGGGCAGGCCGCCAGCAGCTTTGCCTGGCCTTCAGCGGTTGAGACATCTGCAATGATTGCGGTGACTTTCGCACCAGTGGCTTCCCTGATTTCAGTTGCAGTCAGTTGCAACGTTTCCTCAGTCCGGCCATTGATCACAATGGCGCAGCCTGCTTGTGCCAGAGCCATGGCGCAACCTTTCCCAAGCCCCTTGCTGGAAGCGCAGATAATTGCGGTTTTTCCTGAAATACCAAGGTCCATGACACATTCTCCTGTTCTATTTTTATCGGCACCATAAGGACCGAATTGGTTCGGACAAAGCGAAAACAGTCGGCTGTCACAAAACAGAAGTGAGAATCGGATTTAAGGTGGCAGAAGCACACCGTTCAGACGGTTTGATTTCTTGTAATCAGTCTTGCAGCTATTCTGGCGACCATTTATATGAATGCATTGACCGACACACATAACGTCCAATCCCAAAAACATTTCCGAACTCTGTTTCTGTCTGATGTTCATCTGGGGACAAAGGGTTGTCAGGCCGAATTGCTCCTGGATTTTTTGCGCTGCCATGATGCCGAGACGCTCTACCTGGTCGGCGATATCATTGATGGATGGCGATTGAAAAAGGGGTGGCATTGGCCGCAGGCCCACAATGATGTGGTGCAAAAATTGCTCCGCAAAGCCCGTAAGGGCGCCAATCTTGTCTATATTCCAGGCAATCACGATGAATTTCTGCGCGATTATCTGGGCACCCATTTTGGCGGAGTCGAAGTTGTCGAACGCAAGATGCATGTCGCAGCAGATGGTCGCCGATATCTTGTAATCCATGGAGACCAGTTTGATGTTGTGGTGCGCCATGCGCGTTGCTTGGCTTATTTCGGGGACTGGGCCTATGTCACAGCGCTTTGGACCAATACCTGGGTCAACAAAGTACGCCGCAAACTGGGTTTTCCCTATTGGTCCTTGTCTGCCTGGGCCAAGCTGAAGGTCAAGAATGCTGTGAACTTCATTGGCGATTTTGAAGAAGCCCTGAGCAATGAGGCAAAGCGCTGTCAGGCGGATGGCGTCATATGCGGGCACATCCATCATGCGACCATTCACTCTGACTTCGGTATTGATTATGTAAACACGGGTGACTGGGTGGAAAGTTGCTCTGCCATTGCGGAACATCACGATGGACGTTTCGAGATCATTCGCTGGGCAGATGGCGCAAGCAAAACGCCCGTGCAGCCGAGCGGCAGCCAAGAAACGCCGACAGCGGTTGAAGCTTCATGAGCGGGATGGCACTCCAGCGATTGTTGATTGTTTCAGATGCGTGGCACCCACAGGTCAATGGCGTGGTGCGTTCACTGGCACGTATGGTGGAAATGGCTGACCAATTTGGCTTTGCAGCGAAAGTTTTAAGCCCTGGCGAGATGAAGACTGTCGCCTTGCCGGGCTATTCCGAAATACGGCTGTCCTATAGCCGCCTGCGGACCATTACACGTCATATAGAAGCCTTTGCGCCCGACTTCATTCATATCGCTACAGAAGGTCCGCTGGGATGGCAGGTGAGGCGCTGGTGTCTGAGCCGAAAAATGGCCTTCACCACCAGCTATCACACCCAATTTCCCGATTATCTGGCCGCCAGACTTCCAGTGCGCTCAAACTGGGTTTATCCAGTGTTGCGGCGCTTTCACGCGTCAGGCCGACTGTGCCTTGTCCCGACACCAACAGTTGAACAGGAACTCAGACAACATGGTTTCCAACGGTTGGCGCGTTGGGGACGCGGCGTGGATGCAAGACAGTTCAGGCCTGGGCAGAACAGGAGCAAGATGCCACAAGCTCCCCGGTTTCTCTATGTGGGCCGCGTGGCGGTCGAAAAAAACATTGAAGCGTTTTTGAAACTTGATCTGCCGGGGCAAAAGACAATTGTCGGTGATGGCCCGCTGCTGCCGCATTTACGAAAAAAATATCCACAGTGCCAGTTTCTGGGCAAGTTGGAAGGCGACCGGCTTGCAGCTGTCTATGCGGGAGCCGATGTATTCGTTTTCCCCAGCCGGACGGACACTTTCGGCATTGTGTTGCTTGAGGCACTGGCAAGTGGCATTTCAATTGCTGCCTATCCGGTGACCGGCCCGGTTGACGTAGTCGGTCCCCATATTGCCAAGAACAATATTTCCGGCGCGAAAGTTGCTGTGCTTAGCGAAAATCTCAAGGGCGCATGTCTGAAGGCTCTGTCCCTAAACGGACGGGATTGCCGGACATTTGCATTGGCCCAGTCGTGGCAGGCATCAGCTGCTCAGTTTTACGGCCACATTCAAAGTGGTGCGCCAGCACTGAAACACATTCAAGCGGCTTGACAGAGCAGGCCATGCCGACCAGAACTTGTGAATGAAAATACCCAATTATGACGATGTTCTGGCAGCAGCAGAACGGCTAAAAGGCATCGCTATCCGCACGCCACTGTTATATTCTCCAGCACTTTCTGAGCGTCTTGACGCACGGATTTATTTGAAATCGGAGAATCTGCAGCGCACCGGTTCGTTCAAGTTTCGCGGGGCGTTTAATGCGCTCTCCCAAATCCCTGAAATCGACCGAACTCGGGGTGTCCTGGCCATTTCATCTGGCAATCACGGGCAGGGCGTTGCTGAAGCCGCCCGCCTGTTGGGCATTCAGGCAACCATCATCATGCCAGCCGATGCGCCTGAAGTGAAAATTACACGGACACGGGACAGCGGCGCGGAACTGATTTTCTACGATCGGGCTGGCGAAGACCGTGATCAGATTACCAAATCACATTTGCAGCAAACAGGCGCCGTGCTGATTCATCCCTTTAACAATGCAGATGTGATCGCAGGACAGGGAACGGTTGGGCTGGAGGTTGCAGATGAACTCAGCGCACGCGGCGAGGTGCCCGATATACTTCTGGTATGCACTGGCGGCGGTGGCCTGACAGCCGGGCTGGCATTGGCCTGCAGCGAACGCTATCCGGATTTGCAGATGTTCTCTGTTGAACCTGATGGCTTCGATGACTATCGGCGATCACTTCTGTCTGGGGTTATCGTCAGTAATGATGCCACGACGGGCTCGATCTGTGACGCAATTCTTACACCCGCGGCCGGAGAGATTGGCTTTTCAATCAACAAAGATCGGTTGAAAGGGGGGCTTTCGGTCAGTGATCTTGATGCTTTGCGAGCCATCCGGTTTGCGTTTGAAAAACACCGGATGCTGGCAGAACCAGGCGGCGCAGTCGCACTTGCAGCAATCTTGAGCGGAAGGCTGGAAACCCAGGTGGGATCACTGTCCGGAAAGACAATTGTCGCAACTGTGTCGGGCGGCAATGTGGACCAATCTGTCCTGCTGCAGGCGCTTCAGACAGCTTATGAGCTCTGAAAGGCACTGACTAACCAGCGATGACGTCTTGTTCTGTGCCCAAGGGAACAAGGCCAAATTCCGACACTGGCAGTGGCCGTCCATACTTGAACCCCTGAAGCGTATTGCAGCCGATGAATTTCAGCAGCAACTCATGTCTTTCGGTTTCAATACCTTCGGCGGTAACCACCATACCAAGCGATGAAGCAAGATTCACAACACATTGCACAACAGCTGCCGATTGAGGATTGGTATCGATATCGGCGACAAAGGACCGGTCAATTTTGACCTTGTCGAACGGGAAGTTCTGAATGTAGCCCAGGCTGGAATAGCCGGTTCCAAAATCATCCAGCGCAATTTTGATACCTTTGGACTTGAAAGCATCGATGGCGCGTCGCGCAACATTTGTATCATAGATCAACAAACCCTCGGTCACTTCCAGTTCCAGACGTGTGGGGTCAAATCTGGTCTCTTCAAGCGCATCAAATACGCGCTCTGCCAATCTGGGATCCTTGAACTGAACAGGAGAGAGATTCACAGATAAAAACAGATCTGACCAGGGCGCTATTGCTTCCAAAGCTGATCGTAAAACCCAGTCTCCCAATTCAACGATAAATCCGGATTCTTCGGCAATCGGAATGAATTCGTTGGGCAAAATCAGACCGCGGCTCGGGTGGTTCCAACGCGCCAGCGCCTCTGCACCAATTACGTCCTGCGTCTGCGCATCGACAATGGGCTGAAGGTAGACCTCTAATTCCTCGTTTTCGATTGCCTTGGAAAGTTCGTGCCTCATGACGCGGCGCTTGACGGTTTCCAATTCAAAAACCTGGTCGAACATAACAGGTTCGTTTTTTCCAGATGCCTTTGACTTGTACATTGCCAGATCGGCGCGTCGCATCAACTCTTCATGGGTGCTGCCATGTTCCGGGTGCATGGCAATGCCAACTGACACGCCAGACACGACCGTATGACCGCCAATTACCAGGGGTTGGCCAATTTCATGCGCTAATTGATACCCAAGCTGAAGAGCTGCCTCTCCATCAATGACAGGCTTGAAAACAATAAATTCATCGCCACCCAGTCGGCTGACAAATGCATCTTTCCCGGCGATGCATTTCAACAATTTGGCGGTGCGCTTCAAAAGATCATCACCAACCTTGTGTCCGCAAAGATCATTGACCGCCTTGAACTGATTAAGATCAAGGAAAAAGGCTGCCGTAGTCTGGCCTTGCAACTTGTTCTTCGTATTCTCGACCATGCGACCAAAATGCGCACGGTTCGGCAGGCCCGTCAGAGTGTCATGAAACGCAATGTAATTTGCATTCGCTTCACTGGCGCGCAATTGCCGTTCCGCAAGCTTGGCTGATGTGACGTCAGTCATGGAGGCAACGGCACCAATCAACTTATCATCGGATGTTTTTAGCGGAGCAGCCTGAGCAACTACATGACGTTTGGACAATCCATCTGGCGCAATCACCATTTCCCGGTCCACGACAGAACCGCCCTTCATTGCTTCAAAGAGCGGGTTGCGATCATCTGCAAGCGGCGTAATCCCGTCTGCTTCAAACAAATTGGTTGATTCAACATAATCCCCACCAAGCGGGGCTGCCTGGTCTATGCCGTGTATGCTGCGACCGGATTGATTGAAGAGTGTCACCGAACCTTCAGCATCGCAGGCCACGACACCATCCTTGATGTTTTCCAGCACTGCGTTGAGCATTTCTGCCTGGCGTTCCATCGTCTTGCGCGCAGCGACCTGTTTGGTTACCCGCATCGAACAAGCGACCACGCCCTGTATCTCACCTTGTTGCGACTTCCAGGGCCTGGCTTCCCACCGCAGATACTCAGTCTCTCCATTTGCCAGTCTCACCGGGTCTTCAGCGATACGTATAGTTTTTCCAGCAAGCGCATCATTGAATGCCTTGTACCAGACAGGATGGCTTGCACTTAATCCACCAATACCGTTGCTGGCGGCATTTGTATCCAGTTGAGCCATGAAATCACGCCAACTGTCGCTGCAGGCAAGGTAGTTTCCGTTCAGATCAATCAAGGCGATGCCATTGGGAACATGTTGGATCAATGCGCGGATCTGGCTTTCCGTCGCAGCTACTTTATTCTGGGCTTCCTGGCGGTATTCAATTTCTTCAAGGACATTTCCAGTAACGCTGCGCATATCCATCTGGTCCACAACAATTGCGGCCAGATCAGCCAGGCGCTGTTGTTGCTTTTTCCCAAAGTCATGTCTTGTCTTGGTATCTACAATGCACAATGAGCCCATCCGGTGGCCGCTTTGCGCAAGAAGAGGAGCACCGCAGTAGAATTTGATGCCCATCTCACCTGTCACGAACGGATTGTCCTTGAAGCGCTCATCCTGTGTTGTGTCAGGTACGCACAACACGCGATCTTCAAGAATGGTATAGGCACAAAATGCAAGATCACGCGGCAGTTCTGGCACCTCCAGACCGCAAGATGCTTTAAACCATTGTCGGTCTGTATCGATCAGGGAAATCAGTGCGATTGGCGCATCAAACAATTCAGATGCAAGATCTGTTATGCGGTCAAATGCGCTTTCCTTTTCCGAGTCAAGGATGGCAAAGCGTCGAAGGGTCGCCAGGCGCTCTGCTTCATTTTCTGGGATCGGTGCGGGTGTCATCAGAGTAGATCTCTCGTAGTCATTATGGCCATCCAACAATCCAGTCGGACACGTTGACATGCCTATACAACTATTAAGTGCTTAAATTATATATACAGCCTAATGTTTAGCACGGGGTCGTTAACAACGTCTTCGATCTTCCCGATACCTCGAATTAAAAATGGAGCAGATTGGCATGATGCGCCTGTATGTCAGACGCTGCGATTGAGGGTAAGACCTTGGGTATTTCTATCAAGTTTCCAGCTCATCCGCAGTCATGACCTGATTTCGTCCCGCATCCTTGGCCCTGTAAAGAGCCTTGTCACTCGCGCGGATCAAATCTTGGGGGCCGTTTTTACATCCAGGCATTGCTGTCGCGACACCCGCCGAAATCGTGACACGAGGAAGCGCTGCATCTCCATAGTCAATAATCATGGACTCGGTCTTCCCCCGCAGTACTTCTGCGCGCTCGCGGGCTTCTTCCATTGAACTGCGCGGCAGCAGGACCAGGAACTCTTCACCACCCAATCGAGCTGCAATCTCACCTTCCTCCACGATGGACTGCATGACTTCCCCGATATGCCGCAGAACCGTGTCTCCAGCATCATGTCCATGCAGATCATTAAATGGTTTGAACTTATCCACGTCGAGCGCAATCACTGAAACCTGATGTTTGTCTCGTTCCGCCTCTGCCAATGCGTGGCGGCACTGGTTCATCAGATGGCGACGGTTCCATAGGCCTGTCAGCGAATCTTTCGTTGACTGGTCCATAAGCTCGTCGCGCAACTTCACATTCGCAATCGCAAGGCTGATCTGCTCTGCACAGCGGACAGCAAAAGGCATGATCGTTTCTTCGAACAGGGTCGCGTCAGCTGTTGTCTCAGCGCTGAAGCGGATGTGTAACAAGCCCACTGTTTCGCCATGCGCAATAATGGGGATGCAGATGTATTCTCGTCCGTCACTGAGGTCGGGAATGTCCACTACATGTTTGCAGGTAATGCCGATCTCGCTGGGTCCGAAATGGGTCATCCGGCCACGGCGCAGGGCCCAGCAGTCGTCGGGATGAATATGTGCCTGAATGGCGCCGTTGCGGTTCCACTCGCAAGAGCCGTCCAGCATGTCACGCGAATTGCTGTAAACGTAGAGTTCTCCAGAGGAATCTTCGAATATGCGTGTCATAAAACACTCGACAACCCGGAAGAGTTCAGACAGGGATTGGCAACTCTGTAGCCATTCACCCAACTGCGACAAGTTCCGCATTTGGACTTTCCGTGTCCGCTCGGTCTCCAGAGCAATCCGAGCCTGATCATTGGCCTCTTCAGCGGCAATTTTTGCCTTCAGAAGATCCGCTTCTCGTTTCTTGAGTTCCGTCACATCAAAAGCAACACCTGCAGTGCCACCGGAAGTCAGTCGATATTTGACGACACGAAACACACCGCGATCGCCATAGTCCCGCTCCACCGTTTCTCCAGATGCGAACCGTTGCGATTGAACCCGCCTTTGGACCTCGGATTCCAAATCGTCAGTGTGAACTGTGTCCTTGATCTGCTCTCTCACAAGATCAGCGTAATGAACTCTTTGCCCAGGAGCCAGCGCATTGCGCATTTTTGGCAATGCAGGGTGCAGGCTCTCATAGGCTGAATTGGTGGCAAGCAGCCGATCATCCGGCGTGTAGACGCAATAGGGCGATGGCGCGCGCTCAATGGCCTCTTTCAGGATGCGATGTTCCTGAACGAGCTGAGTCAGGGCTGCTCGATCCTGAGAAAGCCGTTCAACGGTCTCTTCTGTACTGCCTTTGGCCGCAGCAACCGCATACGCGATTGATTCTGGAACGATTGCAGCAATTGGTTTCTTTTCAGAATTCACTCCCAATCCAAAACCTCCCCTGAAATAATGAAGGCGTATGATCAGATTAAATGATCAACGTGACCTTAAGAATGGCAGCGACCGCAAATCTTGGTTAATTAAGGTTTCGTGATTTCGGTAAAAAGTAAGTATATAAAATAACAATATTGAGATATTTGAATGATTGGTCAGATATTTATTGAAATCAACGGGAGTCGCAGTTGAACAGCGTTTGCAGGCCGAAAAAGATCTGCCCGTAAGCCTCGCTAGGATTGCGCAAAGCTTTTCAGTGTCTCTTCTGTGGACACAAAAGCATCCTGACCCTCAAACGGATCGTTACCTGATGGGCCGGATCCATGAACATCATACTCTTTGGAGGGCAGTTGGAACGCGTCGCTTTCCGGTTCTTTTGGACTGCCGTCACGCATTGATGACGCTTCAAACACATCTGCCGGGCGTGTGTCCTCAAGCAATTTTTCTGTGTGTGTTGGCGCCCCAACAGTTTCTGTTTTTGGTGCGTCCATCACATCATCAACCTGCCAGTGCTGAAGCATTCTGACAACATGACTCTCCGTAAACTCCATCAATGAGAGGAGCTTTGCGATCCGTTGTCCGGTCAATTCCTGAAAGGTACAAGCCGTGTAGATATCTATCGCGCACTTATCCAGCCTGTCACAAACCTCAGTATCCGTTCCATCTTCACGCGCGGCCCAGGCTGACGCCTGCATTGCTTCCGCTGCCTGCAAGATATCTGAAATGGCCTTTTCAGTGTGCTCGAGAATATCATCCATTTCATTTGCTGATGGCGCAAAACCGCCATTTTGCGCCTGTTGTGAACCTAGCTCACTGATTTCCTGATGGGTCAGTTGAATTGCAGCAGACAATTCCGCCACCTCCAAATGAAGCTGCTGCAGTGTTTCGTTTTCACCGGCGTTAGCCGGAACAGCGCTTTGGGATTCAGCAATTGCCGCGCCAGCAGGTGCGGTATCAACATGTGCTGTATCGGCCAAGGGTTTATCTGGCGCTCCACCAATGGAGTTTTCAAGTCTTGCAATAGCTTCAAGCAATATTTCAGTATCTGCAACACGATGTCTGCGCGCATATTCTTCAAGGAACCAGCGGCCTCTTGCGGTTTCCAGAACCGCTGATTCAATGGCGTGATATTCATCTGTTGGCAAAAGGTCGGTGGGTTCTGCCGGTTTGTTTGTCTGCTGCGCCATGATCTTCTCGGTGTGGTCTCAATCAGGTTTTCTGTTAAAGTCGAAGTCTGTCAGACAAGTCTCGATTCTGTTCCAGACTACACTGAGATCCTTAACAATAAGATGCTGAAACGCAGGTGTTCTTGCGTATGTAGGCGAATGGATTTTCCACGTGATTGCTCGCCTCACCGGACCCACTTCCTTTGCGCCGCGTATGGCCCTGTTTTATATGGCGGTGTTTGCCGCCGTTGGAATCTACATTCCGTTTTTCCCCCTTTGGCTTGAATCACGCGCCCTGACAGCCACCGAAATTGGCCTGGTGCTGGCGGTTCCCATGGCCGTTCGGGCAATCATCACACCACTCATGGTATCGTTGGGGGACCGTGTTTCGGACCGTCGCAAGATCACCGTGATTTATGCCACAGCGGCCTTTTTGTGTTTGAGCCTTCTCTTCTTTGCAAGCGGCTTCTGGCAAATCGTGCTTGTCGTGGTTTTCGTCGCTGTCTTCTGGGATACGCTGGTCCCACTGGGAGATGCGATTGCGCTGTCAGGTGTGCGCAGGTTTGGTATGGACTACGGGCAAGTGCGTCTTTGGGGGTCACTGGCCTTTGTTGGCGCAAATATTGCCGCCGGTGCACTTATTGGCGCGATGTCCGGTTCGATCGTATTACCCATCCTGTTTGTGGCCTACGGTTTGGTGGCCATGTCGACCGTGATGTTGCCCAAAGGTCAGATTGCAACAACGGATGTGCCTCAAAGCCAGACTGAATTCTCGGCCAAAGCCTTCCGACACCCGGTTCTTCTGCTCTCACTTGCCATTGGCGCATTATGCCAATCGAGCCATGCCATGGTCTACGCGTTTGGAAGCCTTTATTGGCAGCAAGCCGGATTTACCGGACTTGAAATAGGTGTCCTGTGGGCCGTTGGCGTGTTGGCAGAAGTGGCTTTGTTCGGGATGTCCAAACCGGTTTTGAAGCGCCTTGGCCCCTCTGGCCTTTTGGCCGTGGGCGCAGCGGCTGTCATTGTGCGTTGGCTGTTGTTCCCGATCCACTGGTCATTTGCGGGATATTTCGTCTTGCAAATTCTTCATGGCGCCACTTTTGGTGCCGCGCATCTGGGTGTTATGCACGCCATTTCACGGGGGGTGCCTGATGCTCAGACAGGGCGCGCACAAGCAAGCTATTTCTTCATATCCGGAGTTATGATGGCACTCACAACCATCTTGTCAGGACAGCTGTTTGTACGCTTTGGCGTCAACAGCTTTGTTGCAATGGCATTGATTGGCCTGTTGGCTTTCGTCCTCTGTCTGGTCATGCAACGGCTTAAGAGCAGCTCAACATCAGCCCCACAATTCTGATTTCGGAGGTGCAATGACGCTGTTTGCGTAATGTAACCCATGTGGTCTGTCCCGCTTCAGCAGCAAGGGTCCATCAAGATCCACAAACGCTGCAAATTGTGCAGGTAGCAGGGCCGGGGCCATGCCGAGTGATGTGCCAACCATGCAGCCCATCATCACACCAAACCCTTCGTTTCGACAGCGTTTAACAAGTTTCATGGCTTCAGTCAGACCGCCAGTCTTGTCCAATTTGACATTTATGAAATCATAACGTGATTTCAGTTTCGATACCGTTTCACTGGTATGAGCGCTTTCGTCAGCGCAAATTGGAACCGGATGTGGAATGCCCTCCAGTGCGTTATCATCCTCAGCGGGAAGTGGTTGTTCAACGAGTGAAATGCCAGCTGCGGCGCAGACCAACATATTTTCAGCCAAATCTTCGGGCGTCCAGGCTTCGTTTGCATCGACGATTATCTTGCAATGTGGAGCCGCTGAATGAACCGCTCTGATACGATCCGTATCTCCGGCGCCACCAAGCTTTATTTTAAGGATCGGATGATTGCTTGCCGCGTGGGCGGCCTGTCCCATGCGCTCGGCAGTGTCGAGACTGATTGTGTAGGCCGTTTCAACACCGTGCAGCGGTGACATGTCCCACAGATGCGCGACGCTGACGCCCTCCTGCTTTGCCTTCAAATCCCACAGAGCACAATCAACCGCGTTGCGGGCAGCACCAGGGGGCAGGGCGGATTGTAATCCGTCTGTGTCGAGGTTCTCGGACAAGTCCGGCAGTATGGACTTGATTTGCTCCGCCACGCTTTCCTGGCTTTCGCCGTAGCGAGCATAGGGAACGCACTCGCCCCGACCAATTTTGCCATCCTCACTGATCGCGACTGTCAGGACATGCGCTTCGGTACGCGATCCACGAGAAATCGTGAAAGCCTGTGCCAACGGAAACACTTCAGTTGCAATTTCAATATGGCGGCTCAAAGCTCAAACTCCTGCTGCAGTCTGGCGACAATTGGTGCAACGCCGGTGCGAATAGGGTCTACGGTTGGCAAGTCATGGAGCTTTGCAATTTCGGCCATCGTGCTGACGGCTGTTGCCTCATCAAGGGCCTGAGTGTTTACAGCTATGCCCACACAACGAATGTTGGGGTTCGTGAGCTGCCCGCAGGCAATTGTCAGGTCAATGACCTGTTGAATGCTCGGAAGCGGATGTTTCACATTGCGCATGTTAGTCCGCGTTGTTTCATGACAAACCACAAAAGCGTCAGGTTGGGAGCCGTGAAGCAATCCCAGTGACACGCCCGCAAAAGACGGGTGAAACAAGGATCCCTGTCCTTCCACAATTTGCCAAATGTCCGGCTCAGTCGCAGGCGAAATCCACTCAGCGGCGCCTGAGATGAAATCCGCGACCACCGCGTCAATAGACACGCCCCGTCCCGAGATGAAAACGCCGGTCTGTCCTGTGGCCTGGAAAATCGCATCCAGACCGGCTTCCTGCATGCCTCTTTCAAGCGCAAGGGACGTGTATTTCTTGCCAACGGAGCAGTCGGTTCCCACTGTCAGTAGCCGCAACCCCTCGCGTTTGGTGCCCTGACCGGTTTTGAACTTCTGGTCAGACTGGCGCACATTATGCAATTGCCGACCATTGCGCTTGGCAGCTTCAGCAATTGCCGGAACATCTTCCAAACGCAGATGCAATCCGCTAGCAACATCCAGACCGGCATCCAGCGCTGCCACGATGGAATCCAGCCAGTGATCGGGAAGAACACCACCGGCATTCACAACGCCAATGATCATTGTTTTGGCACCTGCAGCGATTGCCTGTTGCAATTCTATGTCCGGCAGGCCTGTATCGGCCTTGCATCCTGGCAGGCGCACTTGCCCCACACACCAGTCTTTTCGCCAGTCGACAATACCGATTGCAGTCTTTGCAGCCAAAGCATCTGGTACGTCACCCAAAAACAAAAGATAGGGCCGTTTCAATTCCATAAATCACCTGTTTTTATTCAGCATTTCAACCGCGCTGAATATCCGTTAGTCTGTGCAAGAATCCCGTAATTCGCAATGGAAAAAATGTGAGCGTCACAACAGTGCCAGATCTGGTCATCCTGCAGGACAATTCCGATGGCATGAAGCTGTTGGCAGCGGGCAATTGGACATTGGAAAACGCGGCCGATCTATCCCAACAACTGAATGAATTGGAGCAGCGTGTCGCGAAGAGCGGAGCGGGACCGCTGATCGCGAACATCACCGCGATTGACCAAATCGATACGTCTGGTGCCTGGTTGCTGGTGCGGCTTCGTAAACAACTCCTGGCTCGCAACAGCGATCTTTTGATCGAAGGTATGACACCTGATCGGGAAATACTGTTGGATGAAGTCTTTGAAAGCGCTGCTGCGGTGGATGCAGAGCCTGCAGCCTCACAGCGTTGGCATCCGATGGATTTTCTTGGGCGTACTGTAGCTTCCATTGGCTATGATATGTCAGCCAAGACCAATATGCTGGGCCGGGCTATCTCAGGCCTGTTTACTGTTTTGGTATCGCCCAGACGCTTGCGTATCATTTCAATCGTTCATCATCTGGATCAGGCGGGCCTGCGCGCAGTGCCGATCATCGCGCTCATGTCGTTTGTTATCGGCGCGATCATTGCCCAGCAATCAGCCTATCAGTTGCGTTATTTTGGCGCTGAAGTCTTCACAGTGGATCTGGTCGGTATTCTTGTGCTGAGGGAACTGGGTGTGTTGTTGACCGCCATTATGGTTGCAGGCCGTTCCGGTAGTGCTTTCACTGCCGAGATTGGCTCCATGAAGATGCGTGAGGAGATTGATGCACTGCGCGTTATTGGCATGTCGACAACCGATGTGCTCGTATTGCCGCGGGTTCTGGCTCTGGTAATTGCGGTGCCATTGTTGACGGTTGTTGCCAATATTTTCGCGCTTTTGGGCGGGGCTATGGTCTCTTGGGTCTACGCTGATATCCCACCGATTGAGTTCATCACCCGACTGAGAGAAGCCGTTTGGCTCTCAACCCTGCTGGTGGGGTTCATAAAGGCGCCATTCATGGCTTTGGTAATAGCCGTAATTGCCTGCTCAGAAGGCTTTGCCGTGAAGGGAAGTGCTGAATCTCTGGGGCGCAGGACAACAGCCTCCGTGGTCAAAGCCATATTCATGGTGATCGTCATGGATGGACTTTTTGCCATGTTCTTCGCAGCAATCGGCTACTGATGCGAAGCTCCCGACATTTTGGGTCTGATCGTCAGTTCTGCTCTTCGAGACGATCTGTAGCCGGTGCGGGCGTTCGGGAAAGTGCCGATACGGCGGAATAGAGTTCTTCATCCAATTCTATGTCAATGGATTGCAGCGATGGCAGAAGCTGCTCCAAATTGCGTGCGCCAATAATCGGGCTCGTTACCGCTGGATTGGCAGCGGCCCATGCAATTGCCAGAGACACCGGATGGATATGTCTGTCTTCAGATAGGGCCGTGAAAGCCTCTGCTGTTTCAAACACCCACGGCTCACCATAGCGTGCCGAATATATGGAATTGGCAACAAGGCGCGCCGCCTCCGGGCGCGTACTGGCATTATATTTGCCACTCAGAAGCCCGCCGCCAAGCGGAGAATAAGAAATGACGCCCATATTCTCGGCAAGAGCAAGGGGGAGAATTTCCACTTCGACCTGTCGTTTCACAAGGGAATACATGGGTTGAATCACATCAAAGCGCGGCCAGCCATGCCGTTCGGAAATACCAAGCGCTGTGGCAAGTTGCCAGGCCGCATAATTGCTGGCTCCCAGATACAAAACTTTACCATCCGCAACCAGTTTTTCCAACGCACGAAGCGTTTCTTCCAGCGGCACATGATTGTCCCAGCGATGCATGAAAAGAATATCCAGCCGGTCAGTGCCCAACCGTCCCAGGCTTGCTTCCACGGCTTGCAGAATATGCCGACGATTGCCACCCCCAGAATTGATGTCAGCGCCCATTGCCCCGAAACACTTGGAAGTCACAATCAATTCTTCACGGTCAGTCTTGATCAAGTCGCCCAGAATGCGCTCGGCCATGCCATTTGAATACACATCTGCACAGTCAAAAAAGTTTATGCCAGCATCTCGGCAGGCAGAATACATGCGGCCAGCTTCAGCTGCATCAGCATCACCACCAAAAGACATGGTTCCAAAACACAATTCGGAAACCTGCAAGCCAGTCTGGCCAAGCAATTTTGTTTTCATCATATCCTCTACGCGGTTCAAACAAGACATCCATTCAATGCGCGATCTGGCGCAAGATCGCAATGTTGCCTTCATTGCAAACGAAACGCCAATCCAGCATAAGGTTAAGGCAAGTCTTGGAATCGGTCCCAATGAGGGTTTCCTCAAAGGTGATCCGATGATGCAGATCCAGAGTTTCTATGGCCAAAGAACCTATTATTTTTCCATCTGTAAAACGTGGCGACGTCATATTGCAGGCGCGCGGAATCACCGTTGGTTTTGGCGATACACTGATACTTGAAGATCTCGACATCGACCTCAAGGCTGGCGAGGTGTTAGGCGTTGTGGGCGCTTCTGGAACCGGAAAATCAGTTTTACTTCGCTCTATCGTTGGCTTGCTGCCGCGCCGCTCTGGTATCGTGAAAGTGTACGGTCAGGATTACGATTCTGCCGAACATGCTGTTCAGGAGGCGGTGGATCGCCGCTGGGGCGTTCTGTTTCAGAATGGCGCCTTGTTTTCAGCATTGACCGTAAAGCAGAATGTTCAAGTGCCGATGCGGGAACATTTGAGATTGCCGCAAGACCTGATGGATGAACTGGCCCGTATCAAGATTGAGATGGTTGGCTTGCCGCCTGATGCTGCAGACAAATTCCCGGCGGAATTATCAGGTGGCATGATCAAACGGGCGAGTCTTGCCAGGGCCTTATCGTTGGACCCTGACATCGTATTTCTGGATGAACCGACCTCCGGCCTTGATCCCATCAGCGCTGCAGAATTTGATGAATTGTTGAAAAAGCTCTGTGAAACCCTGGCTTTGAGTGCGTTCATGGTGACCCATGATCTGGACAGCCTCTACGCCGCCTGTGACAGAATTGCCGTTATTGGCAATAAAAAGGTCATGGTAGAGGGCGGCTTACCGGATATGCTGGCATTTGACGACCCATGGGTGCAGGATTATTTTCGCGGGAAGCGTGCTCGCAGACTGAATGAGTCGCTTGAGAGCTGAACGCGGGTTATCAATTGAACGTCGGAATGACATGTCGAGAGTGAGTCTGTAGACGATGGAAACCAGGGCCAATTATGGGCTGATCGGCCTATTCACGTTGTTGGTGGCCGCCATAGCCGTGTTTATGATCTATTGGGTGGGAAGGCTGGACCAGACTGGGTCAGCCAAACCGGTTCAGATTTCCTTTCCAGGAGCCGTATCCGGCCTTGTTTCTGGAAGTCCCGTCAATTTTAACGGCATCCGCGTTGGCACAGTTCGCAGCCTCTCGCTGGATCCGGGTGATCCGGAAGCTGTTTTGGTCGATGTGGATATCGCAGAAGACACGCCCCTGAAGTCAGACACCAAAATCACGCTTGGTACGACCGGTATCACCGGGGCATCTTACGTGGATTTACGGGCCGGTTCCCTGGAATTGCCCAACCTTTTGATGCAAGATGAGATCCCCCAATTGCAGGCTGACGGTTCCTCAATGGATGACCTGCTGCAAGCCGCTCGGGATATGATGGCACGGGTGGACCGGGTTGTCAGACGTGTTGATACATTGGTGGAAACCAACGGCGCAGAGATCGAACGAACCATTCAGAACGCTGCAATTTTCTCCGATGCTTTGGCAAATAATGCATCCGGCATCGACCGGTTTCTGTCGACGACGTCTGATGCGGCTATACAAATTGGCGCGTTGGCAACCCGCATGGAAGGCCTGACAGAAAAGGCGGACACACTCGTCAGTGCCATTGATCCCGAGCAGGTTAGGATTGCTGTCGACAATATTCAAAGGTTCACCGGTAATTTGGATCAGACCGCCGGAAAACTTGAAGATCTGGTCTCTGAAGCCAAAGTCGCGGTCACAACGTTCAACACCTTTGGTGCCTCCCTCAACAGCAGTCTCCTGCAGATTGACAATATTGTGTCTGCAATACCACCTGAAGAATTGACCGGGATTTTTGAAGGCGCCAATTCATTTGTTAAAAATCTGACTGATCAAAATGGAGCAATCTCCGGAATTGTTGAAAATGCCCGTGAAGGTAGTGAGAGTTTTAAAAACCTTGCAACACGTCTTGAAGGAGAGGGCGACCGTATAAGTGGAATAACCGCAGATGCTGCAGCGTTTGCCGAGACACTCAATTCTGCCGCTGGCCGGGTGGATGCGCTGTTTGACGGCCTCGATAAAATGATGAGTTCAGATGGCAGTGCCACGTTAATGGGTGAGCTGCAAAAGACCCTGTCCAGTTTCCGCAGCGCAGCTGCTACCTTTGAGGTCCGGATTGGCGAGATTGCCAACGGCGTGTCACGTTTCTCTGGTGCAGGGTTGCGCAATCTGGACGGCCTGATTGCAGATGGCAGACGTGCGATGAGTCGCTTTAATCGCTTGTTGCAGCAATTGGAAAGCAATCCGCGGCAGTTCATTTCAGGCAGTGGTGGTGTGCCGGAATACAATGGCCGGCCAAGACGCTGAAATTTCCCGAATTATGCACCGGAACCGGGTGATTCTTGCAACAGTCTCGTCTGAAAAGGGCGTGGGCGCTTGATTTATTGGGAATCTCTGTCCAAAAGCAAAGGGGGTAATTCTCCTGACTTTGTAAGTGATAGCGAGTTGGCTTTGGCCTTTGATACGAAACAAGATACGCCGACGCCTTTGGCTGGCCGACCGAAACAAGCGCGCAAATCAGGCGCAGGACTGTTGGTCGCCGCTGTGCTGAGCCTTGGTCTTTCCGGTTGCATTTTGATATCTCCACCGCCATCGCGAACCTTTGATCTGTCTGCACCTACAGATATTTCAAAGCTGCGGGGACGGGCGGGACAGATATTGATTGTCGAGCCAAGTGCGTTGCAGGCCCTGGCTGGAAACGGAATTGTGGTCCGGCCTTCTGCCTCGGAATTGAACTATTTCCCGCAGGCACAATGGGCTGATACTCTGCCAAGACTGCTACAGGCAAAAATACTGGAATCCTTTGAAGCAACAGGCCGAACCAAAGCTGTTGGCAAACCCGGAGATGGTCTGGTCATTGACTACCAAATTCTGTCGAATTTGCGGGCTTTCGAATTTGATGCCATCACCCAGTCTGCCAATATCGATATCTCTGTTAAAATCGTGAATGACCGGACCGGCCAGGTGGCCGGGACGCGAGAATTCAGTGCCAGTGCTTTCTCACCAACAGATAGCCTGGAAGATGCGGTGTTCGCGCTTGATGAGGCGATGGATGAGGTGATAACCGCAATCGTACGCTGGACTTTGGGGCGCGTTTAAAAGCCCACGTGCCTGTAGATCACAGGCCTTATGAGTAAGGGCTTGTCAGATGGCTGTTTCAAGCAGATTCTTCATTTTTTGATTTGATGCACTTTCCACCGGGCCGGCGACCACCGAGGCTATTTCGCAATTCGCGTGCCATTTCGCCAAAAGTTTGTGCGCGCTCAGCGCCCAAGGCATCCACAATGATCTGATCCATATCGTGCCAGGCTTTATGTATTTCCAAAAGCATTTTTCGGCCCTCATCCGTAAGGGTCAGAATATTGCTTCGCGCAGTTTTTGAATCGGGCTTTCGACTAATCAGCTTTGCTGCGATCAGGCGTGAGCTCATGGTGCTCATACTGGCAGCCGATATATGAAACTCGCGGGCAAGCTTCACCTGTGAAACCGGACCCATGCGGCTGAGTGCCTCAAGCACCCGCGCTTGTCTTGGTTGGATACCATATGGTGCCAATCGGATGCGCAACTTGTCTTCCACCAGATTACCAGAATGTAATAGGGGGTGAAGTAAAAAGCCTTGTTTTTTCATGCTCATTGTTAGAGTGTTAACATGGAATTGGTCAATGAGTTTCAATCCCTTCAGTAAGTTTGAACCTTAAAGTATTTGACCAAAACATTTTGGTGTCCCCCCAAATCGCGTTTTTTAAACAAGTCGCGGTGCTTTTATACGTGTCACACCTTTGGATTGACCAAAAGACACCAGCTTTTTTGAAACCATAAGGCCAGATGAAACCGCAAGTCCAGAAACTACGCCAAAGATAACAAGGATAGCAATATGCCGAGCCCATCTGGTTATGATCTGATGTCTCGAATCAATCACTGGCTGATCGCAATCGCCATTATTGGCATGCTTGCGGTCGGGCTTTTTCTCGAGTTTGGCGGTTTGGCGCGAGAGGAAAAGCGTTGGCTCATCGATCTTCACAAATCCATTGGCGTTCTTGTGCTGATCTACGGTGTATGGCGTGTTTTGTGGCGTGTGATCCAGGGGTTTCCAAAATCGGATGACAACACCATGCCTCAATG
Source organism: Alphaproteobacteria bacterium (assembly GCA_024743215.1). Classification (GTDB taxonomy): domain Bacteria; phylum Pseudomonadota; class Alphaproteobacteria; order Rhizobiales. Next base: position 1,253,462 of record JANSWZ010000001.1, on the reverse strand, counting down.
GCAGGAGATCGCATCAAAGATCACTCACTGGGCTTTGCTTGCGGGCATCCTCATCATGCCGATTTCCGGTGTTGTCGCATCTGTTTTCAATGGGCGTTCGATCGCTGTGTTCAACTGGTTTTCGATACCGGCGCAGGCCCAAATTGCCTGGTTGAGTGGCATTGCCGGCTACACCCATAGATATGCGGGTTTCACGCTTGCCTTTATCGTTACCATTCATATTGCAGCGGCACTCAAACATCACTTTGTGGATCAGGATTCCGTGCTGATCCGAATGGTACAGGGACGGATCGATTGAACCATTGCAGAGCCAATTTCCCTGATTGGGGAGGGCACTGAACTCGAACAATCAGTTTTCGGAAACTCGAACCGAAGGAATTGCATGATGCTCAAACAAATTGCTCTGACAATGACAATGATCCTCGCCACGATAAGCCATGTTCAGGCGCAAGACGCGGATATGAGCTTCTTCATAACAAGTGTAAACCCTGGAAATGGCGCCGACCTTGGTGGCCTTGCTGGCGCAGATGCGCATTGTGGAGCGCTTGCCGAGGCCGCGGGTGTGAGCGGAAAAATCTGGCGGGCTTATTTGTCGACGGATGCGGAAAATGCACGCGATCGTATTGGCGAGGGTCCCTGGATGAATGCCAAGGGCGTAGTCGTTGCTCTCAATGTTGATGACCTGCACAGCGAAAACAACAAGCTCAACAAGGAAAACGCACTTGATGAAACGGGTGCACTTGTTAACGGACGCGGCGATTCCCCCAATCGTCACGACATACTGACCGGTTCCAACGCTGACGGCACTCTGGCCGGAAATGCCTGCTCATTCTGGACCAGCAGCGGAGAAGGCTCCGCCATAGTTGGTCATCATGACCGTCAGGGTGGCGGTGCTGAACCAACTTCTTGGAATGCTGCCCACGGGTCCCGGGGATGCGGACTTGAAGCATTGCGCGGAACTGGCGGTGCTGGTCTCTATTATTGCTTTGCGAGAGAATAAGACAACAATATGAAACACATTATCTCCCTCCTTATCGCCGTTGCCTTGATCGGTGGCACGTATTTTTTCACCTTTGTTTATGACGGTGGCGGAACGCCTGAACAGGCCAATGCGAGCGCCCCGGCCGGGCGCGCTGGTCCGGCAGGGCAACGCCGTGGTGGAAGAGGTGGAAATCAAGCCTCAACGGTCACATTGGCATCGGTCAATGTGGAACCCTACACGGATCTGTTCAGTGCACTTGGCAATGTACAGGCCGATGCCCGGGTCCGTGTGCTCAGCGAAACCAGCGGTCGCGTCACGGCTGTTCATATGGTGCCAAATGTCAGGATAGAGGCAGGTTCATTGCTGGTGTCTCTCAATGATGAGTTAGAGAAAATTGCCGTCAGAACCGCGCAAATTCAGTTGCAACAGGCACAGGAGACAGTGTCTCGATATGAAAAACTGGCGTCGACTGGCACACTAACCAACATCTCACTTGCAGACGCGCAGGTGGCTGTTGATATTGCGCAAGCTGCTCTGGACAAGGCAAACTATGATTTGGAGCAACGCAGCATCGTTGCGCCCATTGACGGGACCCCCGGCCTTACGGATGTTCAGGTGGGCGCCTTTTTAAATGCAGGCGCTGAACTTGTAACGCTGACCAATACGGATAATTTGACAGTAGAGTTCACCCTTCCGGACCGGGCGAGTGAATTACTTCGACCCGGATATCCTGTCCGGGTGACTGCTCCATCCAGACCGGGTGCGGTTCTTGAAGGCGAGATCACAGCCTTTGACAACGAAATTGACCCTCAAACCCGATTGATTGGGGCAAGGGCGCGGTTTGCCAATGTGGGGCGCGTGCTTCAACCTGGCTCTATTGTCAACGTCCTCGTCAGCAATACCAATGACCCGCTGCCAAGCGTCCCTGTATCGGCGCTGACATGGAGCCGCGAAGGTGCAACCGTGTGGGTCGCCAATGACGGCAAGGTTAGCAAGGTTCCTGTCGTCGTGCGCTCACGTGAAAATGACATGGTCTGGCTGGACGCTGATCTTGCAGATGGCACCCAGATCGTCATTGAGGGCGTGCAGAAACTGCGTGAAGGATCGCAAATCGTCACGCAAGAACAACTCAATCAACGGGGCGGCGGCGCAAACAGACCTGCACGGGCTCCCGGCCAGAATCAAAATCAACCACAAACGTCCGAGGCGGGTTCATGAGTGCAGAGCCTCCCCATAAAAAACGCAGCGGTTTCGCAGAATTGTTTATTGCGCGGCCTATTCTTGCCCTTGTCATCAATCTGCTGATTGCTGTTGCCGGTTTTGCAGCTTTCAATTCTGTTGATGTGCGCGAATTGCCCAATGTTGATCGACCGGTTTTGTCGGTCAATACGACCTATGACGGCGCGGCGCCGGAGACAATTGATACGGAGATCACAACACCATTGGAAGATGCGCTGTCAGCGCTGGAAGGACTACAAAGCATATCCTCCAGGTCCAGTTATGGGCGAAGCCGCATCAACATGGAGTTTTCTGATGGTATCGAAATTAATGACATTGCCAATGAGGCCCGGGAAATTGTTGCACGCACCTTGCGGCAATTGCCGGATGACATCGACGATCCAACAGTAACAAAAAACGACTCTGATGCCGACCCGATCATGCGTCTCGCTCTTTTGGGAGGCACCAGCCTGGAAACTCTGACCGAATTGGCGGAAGGAGCTGTTTCCGACCGCGTCTCGACGATTGAAGGCGTTTCCGAAGTCGAAATTGCCGGCGATCAGGTCAACGAGTTTCAGGTTCATGTTAACATGATATCGCTTACCGGCCGCGGCCTGACACCGGATGACCTGGAAGAGGCATTATCCACTTTGCGGGCAACAGATCCATTGGGCGCTCTTGATTCTGATGCGCAATCAGTGGTGATGCGCAGCTCTGATCCCTTGATTGATGCCTCAACCATCGGCAGCATTCTGATCGACAGCAACACGCGTATCAGTGATGTGGCCTTCGTTCAACTCGCAGCCAGTGAGCGATCAACCCTGTTTCGGGTCAATGGCGAAAGTGCTGTAGGCCTGAACATTATTCGTCAGTCGGTTGGCAACACGCTTGCCATTTCAAAAGAAGTACGCGCCGCAGTTGAAGAATTGCAGAGTGAATTACCCGATGGCATCCGCCTGATTGTAAACTCGGATGATGGAATTTTTATCGAACAGTCGATTGCGGAAGTCGTTTTCTCGATCTCAATGGCGGTTTTGATTGTAATCAGCGTGATCTTTGTCTTTCTGCGATCCTTCAGTGCAACCATGATCCCCGCCATAGCGATCCCCGTTGCCCTGACAGGTACACTGGCTGCCATATGGCTGGTGGGCTTCTCCATCAATACGATCTCTCTTCTGGCCCTTGTTCTGGCCACGGGAATGGTTGTGGATGATGCGATTGTGGTTGTGGAGAACATCGTGCGCAAACGGCGCTCGGGTATGGGTCCACGCGCGGCAGCGGCTGCCGGGACAAATGAAGTGTTCTTCGCGGTCATTTCAACAACGGCCACATTGGCAGCTGTTTTCATTCCGATTTCATTCCTGCCGGGGCAGGCAGGTGGTATCTTCTCCGAGTTTGGATTTGTGCTGGCATTTTGTGTCACGCTGTCGTCAGTCGTTGCATTGACCCTTGTTCCGGCAATGGCGGCTATTCTGGATCCGGGACGTGACAGCAAATCAAACGAGGACAAACAACCTCGAGAAAGCGTTTTTGCCCGTGGTTACGGAGCGATTGTGGGATTCTCGCTGCGCTTGCCCATTGTCATTATCGGCATTGCCGTTGCTTTTGCCATTTTTGCCGCAAGTAGCTTCCTGACATTGCCATCTGAACTAACCCCGCGCGAAGATCGCGGATTTTTCATCATTTCCTCGCGCGCGCCATCAGGAGCCAGTCTGAGCTTCACGGACAGTCAGGTGCGCCAGGTTGAGACCATATTGGAGCCCTATATTGAGAGCGGTGAAATGGCGGCAGTTCTTGCGCTGGTCGGTCGCGGGTCCTCATCTTCGGCCTTCATTATCATAAGGCTGCAGGATTGGGACGAACGCGAACGCAGCCAACAGGTGATCGCAAGCGAAATCAATCAGCGGCTTCAACGAATTACTGGGCTGACCCTGTCTGTGCGAACGCCCAACAGCCTTGGCATCCGCGGTGCAGGCCGTGGATTGCAATTCGCTGTGACAGGCAATGACTACAATGCCATTGTCGAGGCGGGTGATGACCTGGTCAATGCCATGGCGCAGGAAACAGATGTGTTCGTCAATCCGCAACTGGGATATGATACAAGCCAGCCTCTGGTGTCTGTGTCCATAGATCGGGAACTGGCAACCAGACTTGGTCTGTCTGTCAGCACCATCAACTCAATTATCAACACGATGAGTGAAGGCTCCACCGCGACCACGGTTATCGTCGAGGGTAAGGAAGTTGACATTCGGCTGTTACCTGCCGGTCCACCCATTAATGACCCAGGCGATCTGGAACGCATTTTCGTCCAGACCGAGTCCGAAAATTATGTCCCTTTATCAACGGCTGTGTCGCTCACACAGACAGCCTCTGTATCAACTCTTTCACGAGAAGGCGGAGACCGGGCCGTGCCAGTTCAGAGCAACCTGGCCACAGGCGTGGATTTGAGCACTGCAGCGGCGCGCGCGGAGGAACTCGCCCGCGAGATATTGCCCGCTGATATGGGTATTATCTTTCTGGCGGAGGCGGCTGCCCTGGATGAAAGCCAGAGCAGCACAATGTTGGTGTTCGGCATTGCGCTGCTGATCGTGTTTCTGGTGCTGGCCGCACAATTTGAGAGTTTCGGCAGCGCGATTATCATCATGCTGACAGTGCCGTTTGGTCTGGCCGCGGCTGTCTTGGCGATCTCTTTGACCGGTGGATCGCTGAATTATTACAGCCAGATCGGACTGGTGATGCTGATCGGCATCATGGCCAAGAACGGGATTCTGATTGTCGAGTTCGCCAATCAGTTGCGCGAGCAGGGTCAGGATGTCGACAGCGCCATCAGAGATGCTGTGCGGTTGCGTTTCCGGCCTGTCATGATGACGATGATATCCACAGTTTTTGGCGGTTTGCCATTGGTGTTTGCCTCCGGCGCGGGCGCAGAAGCCCGTATAGCAGTGGGCTGGGTTGTGGTTGGCGGGCTTGGCTTTGCCACCATTTTCACATTGTTTCTGACGCCTGTCTTCTATCGCCTGATCGCACCACTATGTGCTGTTCCCGGTGCCTCTTCGCGGAAACTGGAAAACGAGGTCAGCGCACAAAAACCAGGCGCAGCGCCATCAATTTCACCGGCGGAATAACCGTCAAGGGACGCCGGTATGATGCCGTCACACCGGCAATCTCTTTGCGAATTGGAACCAGATCGGTTTTTACTCCAATTCGATTGTTGAAATCGCCTGGAACGGAATTTGTTTGGCGAAAGTCATGAGCTTGTATAAAGCCGAGCCATCGGCAATTGCCTCTGGATTGTCATCTAATCCTGACTGGGTGAGTACGATAACCACTCTGCCAGCTAAGCACTCAAGCTGAATGTCTCCGGCACCCGCACTTGAGAAGCATGGAATTGAATCGATGTCACGTCGCAACGCATCGCGATACCTGATCTCGACGGGTGCATCGCCGGTTTTCTCATAGTTTGCAAGAAATTGGTCTGCCGATTTTTCGCGATTGCCAAAAAACAGCTCGACCGGCTTGTCACCATCATCGGTTGGCAGGTCATATCCCTTTACCGTAATCATGAAGCCAACACTTTGCGGTGAGAAGGTCACGTAAATGGGGCCCGATGCCATGCTGGCTGGCAGTACATCGCCCAATGTGCCGCCCTTCAAACCCGGTACACGCATCTGCGCGCCTTGCTGGGGATCAGGTGCAGCTATGGCAACAATACCAGCTGCCTGTTGCGCCGCTGCAATTTGGTCCAGCGGAAAGGTCTCCAGATAGGCCGAAAGCGCACCCCATGTTTCTTGCTTGTAATCCTCGTCTCCCGCTACTTTGACTAGTGCGGTCAGCGTAATGACCAGATTGTTCAGCCGACAATGCAGTTCCACCGCAAACATTGCATCGGTCTTGCGACAATCAATGCCTGCAATCGTCTCCAGGCCTTTGCCGCCCGAGAACCGTTCCATTTCAGCAGGAGAGGTGGAGAAGTAGACCGTAATGCTCCGCTCCTCCAAAGGGCGATAATCGGTGAAAGCCAAACTGACGCTGCTACCATGCACTTCCATCATCGGGTTGACATTTTCATCCACCATGTCCGGTGGCAGCATGTCCTCAACCGCGATGCCGCCCAGGGCTTCGACCGTGGTGCTCTTCTCGATAGGTTGCATGTCAGCCGCCGCCGTCTGACACATCAGCGCCAGACCCAGCACACTGAAAAACCGGATCAAAATGCTTTTGTAAAGTATTGGGGTCATCATCCTGATCCGATTGCTGTTGGAAATAATGGCAGTAGCAGGCGCACAAAAATAGAGACAAGTTGTATGCTTGATATTTGATGGCGGCATTATTGCCTTGTGACTATCCGAATAAAGCATATCCAATGGCCAGCATAATAGCTGTCCCGATGCCGGCACCTGCATGAGCCGATATTGTGATCGAAACATTTCCCAGTATGATTGTATATTCTGTGCCACCTTTGGATTTTTTACGCAGCGCGTCGGCCTTTCGTTTAGCTTCGGCTTCACGCCGCATCTGTTGCCTTAAATCGCGTTGGAATCTTTGTTTGAATCCTTTCGGATCTTTTGCCATTTGTTCCGCCGTTTTACCCGCATCAGCAATCCCGGACCGGGCCACCCCATCACCAGGTTTCGGATAAAATTTTCTGGCATTTCCGGCCAGTGCAACGCGCGCATCTGCACGCCCGGTGTGAGGGTCCAATCGCCACCAGGCGTCAGCAGACATATCCTCACTGGCGAACACGGTGAACCCAAGTTTCAGATCATTGCTTGCCTCAAATCCGCGCTCGGCGAGTTGTCGACCCACGAGCGGAATGAAGCTGCCTTTTTCTGGTGGAATCGAACCGTTTGGAACACCGTTTTGTGTCAGAATAGCCTCTGTTTCCAGAGCCGATTGCAATGCGCCATGCCATATCCGAAGCAAGCGAGCTGTGGCATCTGCGTCGGGTTTGTCCAGTGTTCCGGCGATACCAATATCATCAAGTGTCCAGTCGATCCAATTGACTATTCCACCTTCTGGCAGCGTTTGGGTTCCTGAAATCAACAACCGAGGCCGGGCGGCCATGATGCAAACGCCAGCACTGGCCGGGCGCGCACGGATCAGTTCTTCGCTGGCCAGGGCAACTGTGCTGGCTGCTACCCAACTGTACCACATCACAGCTTCCGGATCAGGCTTGCCGACGCTCATCTGTTTCAGCGTCTCAGGCAATTCCAGAAGCAGCCCTGAAAGGCGTAGTGCGGCCAGACGTGGTGATAATCCACCATTTCCCAGCACAATCTGGCGGATGCTCTCAAGTGAGGCTGGGTACTTTTGCCCCATTTTCGGCTCTGCAAGGGCGCTGGGATCTAGAGTACCACTGGCTGCAACCGACTGACGTTGTTCTGTGCTGAGCAAATCCAGAAGGACCCGTTCTTCTTTGCTGGTAATCTGGCCCGCAACATCAGACCGGACATGCAATGTGATTGCAGTGACTGTTTCCTTTTGCTCTTGTTGGAAAAGATCGGTTGACTGATTGACACGGCCTGGCGCTGCAAAGGGGGTACTTTTGATCATGCTTCCAGAAACTGTCATGAAAGCCCGCATGGACGGTGCATTGCCTGCCAGACCTCCAAGGGCATCATTTAAAACACTGCCTATCCCAGCTGTTGCTGGACCAAAGAACAATGCAATTGGCTGTTCTGTCATTTCCGGAACAGACAATCGTTGGGTCAGGATTTGTTTACGTCGCAGCTTGCCATTGATCAGGGACTCAAGTTCCAGGGTGATGGATACAGTATGGGCTCCAATCGGGTCTGTTAGTATTTCCCCGGGCACGGCTGGCGTGGCCCCGAATTTGGCGCTGGCCAGCGTTGGGTCCAGATTCACCCAATCCCGGCCAATTCGCGCTTGCACCCAGACATGGCGCTCGTTGGAGGTTTTCGGCATTGGATTGGGTGAAACATTGTCGGGCAGGGCGTCATGCAATGCGCTAATGCTTCGTTCGGCCCGGGCTTTCACGCGCGCCATGGTCTCGCTCTGAAGCGCTGCAAGCCGCCAGACATGGTCGTCCCCTTGTCCAACTTTACCACATGCAGCAGATTGTATTGCCTCTGCCATATCCGCTGTCATGGGTGCTTCGACCAGACGTGTGTCATAACCCATAGAGCGCAAAAGAGCGGCAAGCGTTTGTGCCTTGTCGTGATCATTGCCACCTCGCGCTGCCATGACGGCATCGGGTTGGCGCAGATGGCCCTGATAGGGTTCGGTTCGGATTTCGTCGCGGACATAGGCAAACGCAGCTTCTGGGTCCAACATCACCGACAGCGCAATGTCTTCCAGACGTTGTTCAGCCGTTTCAAAATGCGTGTTGCGTGCCACGGCAGTTTCCAGTGCCTTGACGTAGTCCAGCGCTTCTTCCGCAGACGGCACCGGTCGTTCAGGCAAATCAGAAAAATTTGTAGCCCCTGGAGGCGGTACAGACCAGTCATCTGCCGTAGCAGCGGTTTGGTAACCAGCTAAAAAAATGGTTGCAACCACTGCAGCAAAAGCAAGGTGAATTGCTCTGTTCAGGTGATAGCGTGCGTTGATCATGCTTACTCTCCCTTGCCCCCCAGCTGTCAGATCATGGTATGGTCAATCCCGTTTTGGAGCCATAGCCAATCTCCAATGACTGTTTATCAACCACATCGATGTCCCGCTCTGGTCCCGAAGCCGTTTGCATTGGTCTCAAACGGTAACGTCCCGCAGGAAGAAAGCGCACTTCGTTCAGCCCAATGATGCCGATGGTCTCGCGCTCACCATCCAGATAAAGCCGTGTGAGTTCAAATCGTGGCGCAACCGCTTCTGCAATGGCCTCGATCAGGGCATCGGGATCATCAGCGGAGATGTAACGGCCGTCTCCGGCATCTGCCCATTGTGAAAACGTTTCGGCAAGAGCTTCATCATCAATGGCAAAGCCTACAATGGTCAGGCGCAGATCAATACCACTTTCCGCGATTCGGCTGATTTCGGCGGCAACATCGCCATCGCAGGTTTCATCACCATCTGTGACCAGCACCACAACGCGGGGCGGTTGGATCGAAGCCAGATCTTCAGCAGCTAACGCCAGACTTTGCGCTATAGCGGTTTTGGCAAGGTTGATCGCAGGCGTGTTTCGGATTGCGGCTTCTGCGACGGCTGGATCGAGCGGACCAAAGGGCAATAACAACTCCGATTTGCAGGCATCGGCAGCCAATCCGAAAGCGCGATAGGCAAAAGGCATGCCGGAGGGAAGGCTCGAATTGACCAATTCTGCCAGCGCATCATGTGCTACGGCAATTCTGCGTTGACCATCCGGCATCCGTTGCAGCATGGACCCTGAGGCGTCGAGTATCAGCTCGATCGCACCAGATGGTGCCACGCTTGAACTATCTGTGGTCTGGTCGGATATCATAAGTTGGCCTTCACCGGTGGGCTCTATGAGTTCGGAGAGTTCAACCGCCATTTCGTAAGCCTTTGGCGCACGAAACAGGGCGGCTGCCAATTCCATCCCATCGGCCAGACCGGATTGGCCAATCACACGATGAAAATAGCCTCTATTCACCGAGGCCCAGTCTTTCATCAATTGAACGCTGGTGGCATTGGAACTGTCGATTGACAGGGCAACCACCCTTGGACGGGCCGACAGAAGTGGCGCCCAAACCCGGTCGAACTGATTGGTTTCCGCATCTGTGATGACGACGATCCCGTGTATGCCCAGTCGTCCCCTGAGAGCAAGGGAAGCCGCAGCCAATGCCTTTTCGGCTTCGCTGCTTCCGGTTGCAGGAAGATTGGACAACGCTTCATAGACATCCTCAGGATTATCCGCCCAATCATCAAGCAGCAGCTTGTCGGAACCAAATGGCAGCAATTGTATGACGTCGCGTCCTGGCAATAGTGATTGTGCCCAAAGTCGGACAGCAGCCATGGTTTGGGGGATGTACTGGGCCACGCTGCCTGAAGTGTCCCACAAGATAACGATGGAGCGCGGCGGCTCAAAAATGGTGAGCAAGTGCTCACCGGGACCAACCGACGCAGTCAAGATCAGTTCATTCGTTGTCGATGCAGCGCGCGTGAGCGGAATGTCAACGCCATCTGGTCCGGTTAGTCGCCAGGCAATCTCAGGTTGGGAGAGGCCTGGAAAACGAAGATTTAGACGATGCATCCCTTCAGGCACTGCCATCCGCCACCAATCCTCATTACGTTCAATTTGGACTGAGGAAACGATTGCAGGTCCTTCATTCAGATCGACTGCCTCTGCTGCATTTGCACCGCCAGCAGGTTTTGGCAGCACGGGTATGGATGCTTCTTCCTGATCCTCAAAAACCGCATCGGGTCGATCATCTTCCCAAAGCCCCAGAACGGATTTTGTAGCCGGATCTTCAAAGACGGCAATCTGATCCGGCAAGGTCAGTTGCGTTTTCTCATCACGTTTGAAACTCAGACGCAGGGCACGTGCCCATACAGGTTCAGGCAAGTCCAACCGCGTGTTCGTGGTTCCAATTGGAGGTGCCGAAATCGAACCAATTGAAAGCCACGGTCCGGCAGGACCAGATTGGCTTACTTCAAGCCCAATTGTTGGAATGCGAGGGCCATCGTCATCGCGTCCGACCCAATCAATAGCGTCAATATGTGCAGCCCTGTTGCCCTCGAAGCCAATTACAGCCCATGCAGAACTTCCGGCAGATGTGCTCTGACGGCCAAGCCGGTCCGGTTTTCCCTGGGTAAGAATTCCGTTGTTGCGACTCCCGCCAAACAGGGTTTCGTCAGAAACCGCATTGCCGATGGTACCTGCTGCAATGATATGCCCACCCAGTTCCGCTGCGGCAATATTCAGTCCGTTTTCAGGACGCCATGCTGGATCGGCAATCAGCCCGATATCGGATAGTGCAAAGCTCTTGCAATCTGCATCGCCCTGGCAGCCTTCCAAACGCCACCTTGCGTGAGTAGCCGCGAATTGCGTCGCAAGTGAAAAGATTTGTGGTGCAAGCCGGGCATCCAGTTGTTGGGTGGCGACTTGCGTCCAGTCCGATCCATTTGCTGACAGGTCCAACGCAATGCGCTTTGGCCAGTTGCCGCGAGGTTCCGTAGAGCGCAATTGAACCTTGTATCCGGCGATGAGGGCCGAACGGGCGAGTTGGAAAGTCAAGTTCCGTACTTTGACAGAGGTCGGCAAACTGGCGTGATATGCAGCGCCATCATGCAAGAATGAATAACGCTTGGCATCAGCCTCGCTGGCTGTTGTGTCGTCCAGAGCGAGCAACTGGCCCCCAAATTGGCGTGACATTGGGTCAAGACCACCGCGTAAATGCTTCGGTGCCAGCCAATACAAATGCGCACCGCGTTCTGGGGCTGTCGTTTCAAAGGAAACAGGGAAGGTTGCGGCAGCCTCGCCCACGGATGATTTAGCGCTGATGTAAAGGGCAGGGTTGGCGACGCTGCTTTGCATCAATGGCATTTCAAGCACTATTGGCAAATTCAGTTCCTGGCCGGGACCAACCGATGATGCAGTGGTTGAGGGCGTGACCCGCCAACCTTCTGCCAACGCAGACAGGGCAAGTGTCAAATCGATTGGCATTGTACTGTCATTCCTGACAGTGGCGATCAGTTCAGCCCTTTGCCCAAATTTGGAATATGCCCGAAACGGGACATCAAGACCTTGTACTGACAGGGAAACGGGCAAGTCTTCAAGTGCTTGCTGGGACCGCAACCATTCTGGACGACCACCAGACAGTACCTGCAAAGCCTGATTGGGGTCGTAATCGGTCGGTATGGCCGACGTATCAGGCGGGCGCCGATCACGCGGCGCGGTGAAAGCAGCTGCAGGCCCCATCTGCACTGGCGCCAGGATGTTGGCAGGACCGGTAGAACGGCATGTCCATGGCATCGGATAATCTGCCTTGCGAGGTGGTTTTAGTTTTATGATTTGCGGCGTGTCATCTGGCTGAAACAGGTGCCAGCCTGTCATGTCGATATCCTGCTCAAGACTTCGTTGTAGTGATGTACTGCCCGCCGCGGAAATCTCTCGGCCGCGCTTGGGACGATAGGGCTCTTTGTCGCGCGGCAAGAAGGAGCAGGAAAAGCCCGCAAGCAATCCGTCAGGTTCTATTATAAAGCTGTCCTCATCATTTTCATCGTCAAACACGCCATCTATCCGTGTACCAGCGCTGAGCAACTGAGGCGGCGTTGCATCTTCATGAGGTACAGATCCAGCTTGAAGAGAATCTTTGTCAGCTTGGATGAAAGCTACCTGGCACTGGTAGTCGAAGGATTTTTGGCTGTTGCCAATGCGTAATTCGATGGCACCGCCCAATTCCGGGCCATATTCAATCAAGATCATGCGACCGGCATCCAGCGCTGCAAGGCGGACTTTGTCACCATAGGTCCATAACGAGATATCTCGGGCATCGCCTGAGCAGGTCAGTGCAAGCTGACCCGTTCCCTCTGGCAATTGCACGAAGATCAAATCTAGATCATCGAACGCCCCGACCCGTCCTTTGATCAGACCGTCTGTCGGCAAAGCTTGCAATGTGCCTGGAAGCGTGTCGGGCTCGGCTCCTTCTGCACCATCTGCGCGCGCCAGCGATACTTCGTAGCGTCCGGAAATATCGTTACCTGCCGGGCTGAGCCGCAATGTCCATTGGCCTGCTGGAAGGCGCGCACTGTAGTTTTCTGTGTCTGAAATGTTTACCGTCGACCAGCGACGGTTGTCGCGCTTCAGCTCCGCGTTCACCGACCCATCATCGGGTGGCGTGACCGTCAGCGTTAAGGGCGTATCGACATCCAGATCGAAACTGAACAAATCCAGATCCTGATTGGTATGAAAATCGCCTTCAAACCGGTCACCAGGGCCAATGCGCAATGCCTCTGCTGGCGTGTCATTGGGTTCTGTCGCGTCTCCATCTGGTACAGGTCCCATATCAGACAATCTGAATGCGTAAGGACCGTTGCCACGCAGTTCCGCAAAATACCTTCCGGGATTAAGTGTCAGCATCAAAACCAGTGACTTGTCATCCGCCTTCCAGCGTCCGATCTGCTGACGGTTTCTATCGGACAATATGATGTCTTGTATGCCAACGATGCCGCGAAGCTCCCAAAGATGTCCGTCCACACCGACATCGAAACGCAACATGTCAGGATCGTCGTCAGATAGCTGCCCTCGGACGGCACCGTCTACCGGCAATTCACGTGCGAACATCTGTGTATCATCGGGTTCACGACCGGCCGCTGCCGTTGGCTGGGAGGTCGGGTCAAGGCGCAATTGGTAGCCCACCGGACGATCAGAGGATCCATTGATTGTGATGCGATACTTGCCGTCAGGCAATTCCAGACCTTGTCGAAGTGCCTGACCGGACCATGTGTTCAGCTTCAGTATTTCTCCCTTTGCTTCCGGGCCAAGCAACTCGAACACCAATTCCGCATTCTCATCACGATCCGTGTTGAGGCTCAAATTCCAAAATGCAGTCTCTTCCAGCAAGAATTCAAATGCATCACGGTCCTGTTTTGCGAGCAAATTGCCAGACGCTGTGAACCCGCCTTCACTTACTGTCCCAAGGTCCCTTGGAGTGCCGCCTTCTCGTTCTGAATTGGGCTCGCTCTCCTGGGGGCTGTTTGCCTCAAGGACCCTGATAATAATTGGCGCGAAGCTTTGGTCAGCTCGTTTTACGGCATCGACACGCAGGCCTATTTGGCTGTCAATGTGCAGGGGAAAGACACCGCCCGAAGCAAAGTGCCAACTCCCCAGCCTGGCAGCCAGCTTTATGCCGGGTTCGCGTATCGCCTCCACAAGAAGGCCGGTCGTTGTGTCAGCTTGCAGTTTCAATTCGATGGGTTTTCCAGGTCGAAACCTAAACAGCTGACCTGGTTTTAGAGATGAAAGCGATGATTTGTTCGCATCATCAAATTCAGGGATATCATCTAACGGCGCTATGAGGTCAAGGGATATTGCCTGCGGAGTGTCTGATTTGACTTGCAGGAGATAGGGCCGCCCGCGCTCTAGCAGAAGGTCCTCAAGCCGCTCGCCTGTGAGCGAAGGGACAGATGATTGGAGCAATTTGGGAGGCGCATTTGAACTTGCCTGACCTTCTGCAGAGGGAAGTGAATAAAGGTTGATGCTTCCCTGATCAGAAATGGAAATCTGATACAATCCACTGCGCGTGACGGAAAGGCGCGTGAACCCTGATTGCAAGGTGTTCGTTGAGGTTTGTCCCGGTTGAGATATTTCTGTAAGCTGCCCCAGATCATAGTCCTGACCGAGAGCAGTGACGGGGGGAAAAACCACTCCGACAATCAACAGGCCGACCAGAACGCTCCAAATAGACCTTTGGCAGAAACGCATCGTCACTCCTTGATTTATGATCTCATCAAAGGCGTGCCCACAAAAATACAGTTATTGAGCAGTCTTTCTGGAGAACAAGTTTCCAGTCCGGGCAATTGCAAAGTTCCAACTCACAAGCCCAACCGTAAAACAACAGTTCAGAGTGTAGCAACCTTTGCCGGTGTGATCCGGTATCTGTCCCGGCAGATGCTTCATTGTTCGTTAAGTCAAAAGCGGTTCTTTAAATCCAATGCATTTCAACACCAATTTCCCACGTCTGGCCTGTTCTGCCTACCTTGGGAGACTGGGATGCGGGCATGTGAAACCACAATGGCCTTTCAGCGTTCTGGCAGATGGAAGCGGTGCGAGTTTCAATGTCTCCACGCCTTCCCGAGCTCGTCCTCGAAGATGCCTTCAAACAGCCCCATAAGCTCCACATGCAAAACATAGTTCCATTCTAGTCAGTTTATATCACTGAAAAGAAAGGATATTTTCGTGATGATACCCTCCCAAAAGCATCAAGTGAATTGCACTTATACAAGTCGCGCAATTCGATCCACCAATCCAGTAACCCGCCTGTTGCAGGTCTCATTGGCGATTACTGCCCTGAGCGTATTTGCAGGACCAGAGGCGTTTGCATCAGACCAGACCTCGCCTGAATGGGGGCTCCAGAATGCCAATGGCCGCGCCTATGACAGCCAGTTGATCCAAGCGGCTGTTCATAAAGATGCGACCGTCATGAGTGAGCTACTCATTCTGGCCCAAGCCAATGGTGGGCAAAGGCCGCCTGGAGGAGGGCAAGGGCCTGATCTGTCTCAGGCTGCTGCCCAATTGGGTGTGTCGGTCGATGCATTGCGGGACGCGCTTGGCGGCCCACCGCCTAATTTTGCTCAAGCAGCAGAAAAGCTGGGAATTTCAGAAGAACAACTGCAATCTGTCATGCCACGCCCACCAAGGCAGTAACGGCCTTTCCCTTCCCGAATGGTTGCAGTCTTTTGTGCAAGCATAAAAAATCCGCGGGGCAAATGCACCCGCGGATTTTACTTTGACTTGCATCGAGGCCTTGAGCAGGTCCCGGCAATGAGCTGTTCTAGCTCAATTTGCCGCTGGCATGTGCCAACATGGTGTAGACTTTACCAGTATCTGATGTGAGATATTTGTCAGTCAATTCAGCATCGCCGTGCTTGTCTGTCACTTCACCCATCAGGCGCTCAAAATCTTCGATATACTGGTTCACCGCAGAGCGGAACTCACCATCATTCTGGAATTTGCGGCGAATGTCATCGAAGGTTTTCTGACCCTGGATCGTGTAGAGGCGACGGGTGAAGACATTGCGTTCCCCACGATTGTAGCGCTCCCACAACTCAACAGACGTTGAGTGGTCTATGGCTCTGGCAATATCCGCAGACAGGGAATTCAGTGATTCCACCATATCCGGCTCACTGCGTTTCACTTCTTCAGCCTTTGGCTCCTTACGCTCTTCACGTTTGCCAAGTTGATCGCCAACTTCACGGTCATCATCGGTTGATGCGCGTTCCAGAAGGCTGCTGACCCAGCCCGCACTCTTCTTTTCGCCATCCTTGCCAGCGCTGCTGGCTGCGGCTGATTTTACCGGAGCCGGAGCAGGTCTTGCAGCTTTTGCTGCTGGCGCTGGCGTTTCTTTGGCCGTTGGGGCAGGGCGGCTGCCTGCTGCTGCAATGGCAGCCGACGTGCCAGCCGAGGAGTTTGGACGGGCATGCTGCGTTACGATGTCTGACAGATCAGACAGCGCCTGAATCTGCTCGGCGACAACACGGCGCATAGTGGCCATATTCTCACGAGTTTCTTCAGGCAGTTCAACAGTCGCCTTCTTCAGATCAGCCCGTACTGCATTCAATTCAGACTGCATGGATTCGGCTGTAGCTCGCATTTCAACCGTTGCATCCCTGAAGCGCGATGTCGCATCAGATATTGCATTGGCAATACCCTCAGTCAGTTCAGACTGAGCAAGACGAACTGCTTCAGAGGCTTTGTTGCCTTCTGCGCCAGCTGCTGTGCTCATGGCTGCCAACTGTTCGACAACACCACGCGTAGCCTTCTCGGCATTACGGCTGAGATTGATACCAATTTGCTCGGCACGGTCTTCAGCACCGGCAAGCGTTTCAGCAATCAGGCTTGAGAAGGCACGCATGCGTGTCTCAACATCGTCAGACTTCTGCATAATGCCCTGGGCAACCTGCTCCAGAACCGCATAGCGTGACTGGAAGGTGTCTTCAATGGTGTCGTTGCTGTTGTCGAGACGGCCAGACACTTCAGCAAGAGATTTGATCTGTGTTTCGATTTTCTCCGCCAGGCCGGTCATACCGTCCAATACGTTGCCGGAAACATCCTGAAGAATACCAACCTGTCCGGAAATCGCATCCGTAGAGGTCTGGCTCTCTTCCAGCGCCTTGGCAAGTGTGGCGCGGAATTCTTCGGCGCGGGCACCAAGTCCATCTTCCACAGAACCCAATTGCTCATGGGCTGATGCCAGAACCTGCTGAAGGCCGGAATTGGCATTCTCAAGGCGAGACACCATGGACTCAACATCATCACGCAGGCGCTCGTTTGCGTTGCTGAGCAGGCTGATTGCTTCGGTGCTGCGGCTATCCAGCAATTCAACCAGTGAACTGGAAGATGTGGAAATCGTCTCAGCAATCTCACGGCTGCGCTCAGTCATTGTGTTAGCCATGGATTCGCTGTTGTTAAACACACGTTCCGCAGCTTCCATTGAGGTCTGCTCAAGATTGACAACAGTGTTCTGACTTGCAGCCAGAAGGCGCTCAACGGCTTCACTGCTCTGTGTATCAAGAGCTGCCAGCACGCTGTGGCTGCTTTCACTCAAGCGGTTTGCCGCCTGATCAGACTGATCAGTCATCTTGGCAATGAAGTCGCTGGTGGCACCAGTCATGATTTCCGCAATCTCACGACCGCGTTCGTTGAAGGCATCCAGCAATCCACGGCTGGTATCATCAAGACGTTCGGCAACCATACGGTTGCCTTCATCAAACTGCAGACCAGCCATTTCAGCGTGGGTCTTGAGCGTTGAAACCAGTTCCTGATTGCTGTCCAGCATGCGGGAGCGGGCTTCCTCAGCAAGTTGAGCAATCGCGCGGCCGCTGTCGTCCAGACGATTGACCGCTTCTTCACTCTGAGTGGCGAGGGCGGTAATCAGCTTGTCGTTGTTTTCCATCATGCGTGCATTGGCTTCTTCGGCCAGCAGCCCAACGGCACGGTTGGTCTGGTCAAGCTTGTCAGCAGATGCATCAGTCTGGGTCGCAAGTGCGCCGATAAGCTGCTCACTGCTGTCCAACATACGTGAGCGGGCTTCCTCAGCCAATTGTGCGACAACACGACCACTTTCACTCAAACGCTCTGTGGCTTCTTCGCTTTGCGCAGACAGAGTTGCGGCCAGTTCCTGATTGGCTTCTGCAATTCGCACACGAGCTTCCTCAGCCAATTGGATCGCAACACGACCACTTTCGTCGAGGCGACCAGCAACGTCGTCACCCTGAGAAGCAAGAGAGGCGACAAGCTCCTGATTGGCTTCAGCAATTCGGGCACGGGCCGCATCGCTCTGCTCTACCGCTTCACGGCTGGTTTCACTAAGACGCTCGACAGCCTGATCGCTCAGGGCCTGAAGGGTGGACACAAAGTCTGTGTTCACGCCAACAAGACGCTCTGTGGCCTGTTCGCTAAGCTGCAGAATGGATTGACCGCTATCGGACAGTTTTTGAACAACTGCGGCACCCTGGTCTTCAATATTTGCCAGAAGTTCCTGATTGCCATCCAACAGGCGCGCACGAGCGTTTTCACTGGATGCAGCAATCGCTGCCGCAATGTCTTCACCCTGCTGCGAGAAGGTATCAACAATGGTTGAACCGGCAGTGCGGAGCTGTGTTGACAGATCAAGACCTTTCTCGTGCAAGGCAGAGATCAGTGATCCACCGCTATTGTCGAGAATTTCAGTCAGCTCTGCTGTCCGGGCACCCAATGTTTCGTTCAACTGCATCGTGGAGCCGGTCAGGTTCTCGGTTGCAATGGCAACGCGGCTGACCAGTTTCTCATCAAGTTCTTCAGTCAGGCTTGAGATGCCGGTTGAGGCACGCTCCAGATTGCTAAGCAGGCTTTCGCTGGCATCCGTAATGGTCGAGCGGAACATGTTGTTCGCCTGCTCAACATTGACCACGAAATTGGAGTTCGCTTTTTCGCCCTGTTCGTAGAGTTCCGTTCCGATGGCTTCCATGCTGGCAGATAGGGACTGTTGCAGAACACTTGCGCGCTCTTCCAGATTCTCAGCAACTTCGAACACTTTCGTGCCCAGAGCCATGTTGATTTCCTGAATCCGCTCAGACACCACTTCTGACATCTCGCGGGTTTTACTGGAAAGTGCTTCGTTGACTTCCTGGAAACGGCCTTCAAGCGTCATCGTGATATCGTTCTGACCTTCACCGAAGGCGCGAGCAATCTCACGTGTGCGCTCGATCAGAGCTTCATTCATCTCAGTTGTGCGGATATCAAGCGCTTCGCTGACCATGCCTGCGCGTTGCTCAAGCGTCTCGGCAAGTGTATCCGCCTTGCTGCCAATGGTATTGGCCGCACTGTCGAGGCGCACACCGACACTGTCTTCAAACGTATTCAGGCGGCCCGCAAGAACGTCTTCCATGACGCCTGTACGCTCAGCAAGTGTATCGCCAACTTTTTCGGTGGCAGCGCTGACAGATGTGGTGAAGTTGTCCAGATGATCCGCCATTGTGGACTGCATGGCTTCACTATGTCTGGAAATTGAACCATCAAGATCCGCAATGCGGGAAGTGAAGAGCTGTTCGATTTCACTGGAACGGCTTCCAAGGGCACCGGTCAGCGCAGCCCCGTTTTCGTTGATAGTTGTATCCAAAGCTTTCAGACGGCCATCAAGAGCTTCACTCAGCTCTTTGCCCTTGTCGTTCAGAGTGATGTTGATCTGATCATTCAGGTTGAGCACTTCGCTCATCAAATGCTTGCCGCGCGTGGAAATCGCTTTGGCGACTTCCGTACCAACTGTCGCAATCTGTGTTGCCAACTGGGTACCGTTAACGTTGAGCGCTTCGCGTACAGTCTTGGCACCAAGATCAAGCGTATTTTTGAATTCCGCTGTTTTCCCATCCAGTGCGGTCGCGACCTCTTCGCTGGTCGCGGCAAGGCGGTTGGTCACTTCATCACCATGTCCGTCAATTGCTTTCGACAGACGTGTGGTTGCAGTTTCGAGGCGGTCCGCTAGATGCGTTCCACGTGCAAATATCTGGTCGCCAGCCGTTTTACCAGTGGCATCAATCCGCTCGGCAATCTTGCTGCCCTGATCAGAGAACTGGGTGACAACATTTTCAACAGCCAGATCCAGCGAACCGCTGACTTCCTGTGAACGCTCCATAAGCGTTGCTGTCAGATTGTCTTTGGATTTCAAGATGGTGTCGGAAACCTGCAATCCGGTTTCCTGAAGTGAAGCAGTCACTTCCTGACCCGTATTAGACAAGTTCTGCACCAGTTCCTGGCCGCGCACGGACAGTGTGGAGATCATGGTTTCGCCAGCAGTTCCAAGAGCCACTGTAATCTGCTCACCCTTTTGACCAAGGGAGGAAATCACGCGTTGACCGGATTCAGACACACGATCCGCAATCGCATCACTGGTTTTGGCAAGTTCTTCAGAAAGCGTCTCGCGCGCACCGCCAATAGCAGTTCGCAGGCGCTCGGAGTTGTGAACAATCGCTTCTCTCTGGGAAACCAGTTCGTCCACAACGGAGCGAATTCGGCTTTCATTCGTGGAGTAGGCGCGCTCAAGTGCAGCCACTTCAGTGTGAACCATGACTTCAAGTTCACTTGCGCGTGCCAGAGCGCGTTCAATGCCATCGCCCATAGCGGCAACTTCACGGCGAATGGCCTGGCCAACGCTGAGAACTGAATCCTTGGCAATATCTTCTGGCTCAGACAGGCGCAGGGCCACTTCGGTCATGCCATTTGCAACAATGCGCATTTCCTGCGAGCGCCAGATCATCAGCGCAAACACCCAAAAGAAGATGACGGGCAAAATCAAGCTAACAAAATACGCAAACAGATGCGGAGCTTCACCAAGGCCAGCAAGACCGTTCAAATTGGCAAGATCGTCACCAAAGGCGGCGCTGCCAACAATACCACCAAACAGCAGCCAAAGGGCGGAGGCGGCAAGGGCACCCCAGAATGGCATAAGCGAAGGCCGACGGTTAATGCTGTAAAGCATATTGCCAACAGACTGCCGATCATCATTGGCAGGCCGTTGGGCACGGTTGCGGGAGGCAGAGCGCTCACGACGCGGGGCAGTGTCGTTTGCAGCTGTTCCAGAGGCGCGACCTGGTTTGTTACGTTCCGCTTCGGCAGCTGTTTTTTCCTCTTCACGCCGTGATCGACGTGACCTGCCGCGACGGGATGGTCCTTCACCCTTTGCGTCTTCAGCACCAAAATCTATTTTGAGAGCCTCTTCCACTGCAGATACAGCGGGATCATTGGTCCCTTTTGACTTCGGAGAGTTCTTAGCCATCGTCTTGCCTCGCGTTCGTACTCAAAACATTTTCGCCAGCGGCGCATTATCAGACATTCATCTGGGCTGTACAAACTATTGGCCTGCACAAATGCCCGGTATCAGCGTGTCCTGTTCGAAACCCTTCCAATGAAACCAGACAACAAATCTGGCACTCGGCAGGAGTTCGTTCTTTGCCCCGCGGAAGAAATGCAAAAAACCGATATGCTGATCGCTTCGTCTCAGGTCTCAAACGACACCCAGGTAAAAGCAGAACCAGCAACACCGCACTCTTCGGATTCAAAACCTACTAGTTTGGCACCATTAGGGCAGTCCCATAAAAATTCGGGCTACCCATCCTGAGCCAGACAAACAGGGCGCGTGAAGCGGGATTGGTTAAATTTTGTTTAAATTTTAACAATCTCGTGCTTCAGAGAATCCATGTCTTCTTGCCGCACCTGTATCGTATCGCTTTGGAATGGCAAGACAACAAAAAAAATAAGCAATTAGCGGCCTTTGTTAACGCCAAGACTCATTCGCGGCCCAAAGGTTTCCAGCAAAATTGAAATAAATCGGCAAACAACTGGCAGAATTCGGTGTTTTTTGACTCTGGCTGGACTCTGAGGCCTGAAGACTTAGACTCTAAACGCAAATTGTGGAAAATGGTATTATGGTTAACAAACGCTCTGAGGATTCCTGATTTGTTCCCAGATCCCGCGGCGTCCCTGCTGTTTTGAGCTTTGTGACCGCACAAGCGGCTTTATGCTTTTGGTCCCTTGAAAGCACCATGATACAGCACTAAACATCACATAATCGATGAATTCCCGACGACCTTCCAAACCTTACAAACTCCTGTAAACGAGATCTAATCAATATGGCAAAAATCACATTCACTACGCACGACAATCAGACATTCGATGTGGAAGGCGAGGATGGCGCCACCGTCATGGAAACCGCCATCAAGAACGCTGTTCCAGGCATTGAAGCAGAGTGTGGCGGTGCATGTGCCTGCGCAACCTGCCATGTCTATGTTGCGGATGCCTGGATGGAGAAGGTCGGCAATCCGGAACCGATGGAAGAGGACATGCTGGATTTTGCCTATGATGTGCGCCCGACCAGCCGCCTGTCGTGCCAGATCAGAATTTCAGCCGAGCTTGATGGGCTTGCCGTTACTGTGCCCGAACGCCAGGGGTGATAAACCGGCAGAAATGATGCATGTTGAGTGGCGAAGCTTTTGGAATCGAACGATATTCACCTATTCAGCCACGGAGCAGAATGCTCATGACAACGCCGATCGAAACTGACGTCGTAATCATCGGAGCCGGTCCGGTCGGGCTGTTTGCAGTCTTTGAGCTTGGTCTTTGGGACCTGAAATGTCACGTCATAGATATTCTTGATAAGGTGGGCGGCCAATGCGCTGAATTATATCCGGAAAAGCCAATTTACGACATTCCCGGTTTTGCCACGGTCACGGGTCAGGGCCTGGTCGAAAATTTGATGGAACAGATCGCCCCCTTTGGCGCGCAGTTTCACCTCAACCAGATGGTCTCTAAGCTTGAGAAGAAAAGTGATGAGCGGTTTTTAATCGAAACAGATGCTGGCAGCCGCTTTCTCTGTCACACCGTCTTCATTGCTGCAGGCGGGGGATCCTTTCAACCAAAGCGACCACCAATCCCGGGCATTGAAACCTTTGAGAACAAATCGGTTTTCTATTCCGTTCGGCGCATGGAGGACTTTCGCGACCATGATATTGTCATCGTCGGCGGAGGCGATTCAGCTCTGGACTGGACTCTCAGCCTGCAGCCAATTGCCAAGAGCCTGACACTAATCCACCGACGCGATGCCTTCAGAGGCGCGCAGGATAGCGTCAACAAAATGCGTGCGCTGGTCGATGCGGGCCACATGAATTTGAAAATTGGTCAAGTCACGGAGCTGATTGGATCGGATGGGCATCTGGACATGGCGACAGTGAAGACGGCAGAGGGCAATGAAGACGTGACATGCACCCGGCTGTTGCCCTTCTTTGGCCTGACCATGAAATTGGGCCCGGTGGCGGATTGGGGGCTGAATCTGAACGAGAATTTGATCCCGGTTGATACCGAGAAATTCCAGACCTCGCAGCCCGGAGTTTACGCGATTGGCGACATCAATACATATCCCGGAAAGCTGAAGCTTATTCTATCTGGATTTCATGAAGCAGCGCTCGCGGCTCACGCTGCAAAAAAGGCCGCGAACCCAGATGAAAGGGTTGTTTTTCAATACACGACCTCTTCTTCAAGTCTTCAAAAGAAGCTTGGTATCATTTAGAAATAATATATTTTTATTTTATTTTTATGAAATTTATTCTGCGGGCATAAATTTCTTTGTTCGACCCGATAATTCGGTTTCATGGCCCGCACGGGGCATATCCGGGATGAATCTGCATAAGATTAACGAGACAACGGCCATGGCCGCGCCTGCCAGAAAAACAGTTGCTGGTGAGACGAGCCAGATCAATCCAAACGAAGCTGGAATCCCGATGGCGGCAATGTGATTTATGGTGAAAGCGACACCAGCTGAGGGCGCGATTTCCGAAGGGTCTGCGATCTTCTGAAAATAGGTCTTGATGGCAATCGCGAATGCAAAGAAAGCATGGTCGATGACGTACAACACCGCAGCCAGATTGGCAGACGTTACAAAGGCGTAGGTAACGAAAACACCGATCAGCCCGATATATTCAAATGTCAGGGCACGCCTTTCGCCGACAATGCCGATGAGTTTTCCAACATATCCCGCGAAAGCCATATTTATCAGGCAATTAACAAGAAACAAGCCCGCCACTGCGTGAACTTCATATCCGAATTTTTCGACCATCATAAAGCTGGCGAACACGGTGAAGATTTGCCGCCTTGCGCCGCTCATGAATGTTAATGCGTAATACAGCCAATAGCGTTTTCGCAGGATTATCTTCTTCTGCTGTGCTGTTTTTTGAGGGAACGTTGGGAACAGACGCCATGCGGCGATGGTGATGACCAACGTGATCGCGCCTGCAATCAGGAACGCGGTCTCAAAAGACAGATCAAACAATTGCCAACTGGCCAGAATGATTGTGTAGGCGGCCAATTGCGCGCCAGCACCGATCGCCACCAGACGTCCCATTAAATGAGGTGCTTTTGATATGGGCAGCCACTGTAGTGCAAGCGACTGGTTCATGGTCTCGTAATAGTGAAATCCGATCGACATAACAAAAGTGGTTATGTAAAGCCCCAGAACCGTTGGAAAGTAGCCGGTTGCAGCCACGCCAAGCCCAAGCAGCAGCAACGAAAAAATCGCGAATGACTGCTCCCGGATATAGAACACCACGTAGATCGCCAGAAAAGCCAGAAAGCCGGGGATTTCCCGGATTGATTCCTGAAAACCGATCTCCCGACCCGTCATGCCAACACCATCTACTGCAAAATTCTTGATCAGAACCCACCAGCTTGAAAAGGACAGCCACATTGCAGCCGACATGAGCGCCAGCAAGACAAAAGGACTGCGCAGCCCCGTAAAGGATGCATAAAAATTGTCATCATCGGCTGCATGGTCCGCTGGCGGTGGTGGATAGTGGGGATCAAATGGCAGTGTCATAAATGGTTTTGGCTCTGCGCATGAACTGGCGCGTTGGAAGGTTGAAGTTCATTTGACATGCGGCACTGGCGCTTCGAGCATTTCCGCTCATACTTCTGCCTATAACGCGTTGCCGAATTGGTGGGTTAGCGCTATTTTGACAAAAAATATCTCTAATACGTCAGGCTGATCATGTTGCATCCAGACATATTTGTTCGAGCGGATCACGACTTGCCCCGAGCGGCGATCGGGTACGCTTGTGAGTGGGAAAAGGGCACAACGAACGAGCCACATAGCCATTGGCGCGGGCAGCTAATCTACGCGATCTCGGGGTCGTTGAAGGTTATGTCTACCGCCGGAACCTGGATTGTACCTCCGGAACGGGCGGTCTGGATGCCCTCTCATGCCAAGCATTCCGTCATGTCCGTAACAGATGCGCATGCGCGTTTTCTCTATCTGGATCCCAAGCATTTCAAAGGCTTGCCGTCAAAAGTCACTGTGATTCAAATGACGGCTCTCATGCGAGAGTGCCTGTTATCATTCCTGACATTGCCACGCCTATATGACGAAGCGGGGAGCGCCTCTCACCTTGTTGCAATCATGGTGGATGAGTTGAGAATGGTCCCCGTCATGCCACTGCATTTGCCGCAACCAGCCAGCCCGAAACTCAAGCGAGCGACTGACAAGGTTCTTGCCTCCATTGCCACGCCGCCCAAGCTGGCCTCTCTTTCAATTGATGCAGGTTTAAGCGTCAGAAGTTTTGAACGCCATTTTCAACGAGAAACCGGGCTCACCTGGCGCAAATGGGTTACGCAGGCGCGTTTGATGGAAGCCATCTCTCAATTGTCCAACGGGGCCAGGGTAGGGGATGTTGCCTTTGCATTGGGCTATGAGGGCCCCAGCGCATTTGTCGCCATGTTCAAAAAGGCCACAGGGCATACGCCCGGCAAGTATTTCGCCCCGCCTCAACAAAGGCAGCATCAGGGTCGGGACGTTTGATCTTCGTCTGTTCTTGGATCCAGCGTGGCTGTTTCCGGCGTGTTCATACGCACCGTTGAACTGGATACAAAATCGCCCTTTTTTTCATCCTCTACAGCAGCACGTTTCGTCATCCGCCAGGCTGCAAAGCCAGCCATAATCGCGTGTGCCAGCAAGGTGGGTGCAAACAGATAATCCGGGCCAAGAAGGGCCATCATGCCACCACCAATGAGTGGGCCTATGATGCTGCCCGCACCCATCACCAACAGAAGGCCGGAGCTGATTTTCAGAAATGAATCCTTATCCGCATGATCATTGGCATGAGCCACAATGACAGGATACATGGCAAAGATCATCGCACCAAAAATGGCTGCTGCAATCAGAACCACACTAACGTCGCGTGGCTGCATGATCAAAAAGAAAAGATCAGCAAGACCTGCGGTTACCGCAAGTCCGATTAGCACAGCGCGTCTGTCTGTTCGGTCAGACAACCAGCCGACTGGAAGCTGAAACAGAGCACCGGCAAGAATGGTAATGCTGACCAGAAAAGCAATTGCCGTTAAGTTAAGACCGATTTGCTGGCCGTAAACTGCAGCCAGGGTTCCGAATGAACTGTTGGAAACCCCCACAAGAAAAACCGCGACAACAGCAATCGGCGAATTCAGCCAAAGACTCTTCAGATCAAGTTTTGGCTGCACCAGCGGCTGCGGCGCTGCCGTTGTGGAAAGCGCCGTGGGAACAAGGGAACAGGCATAAAAGACCGCCGCCAGAACAAAGAAAAAGTATCCCCGTGCATCGCCTACGATCAGGAGTAATTGCCCCAGAGTGGTCGCTGCCAGATTGACCATGGTATAGGTCGCAAAAACACGGCCCCTGAAGGAAGGGTCGGTGCGCTCGCTGATCCAGCTTTCAACAATCATGGCGCCTCCAGCAAAGCTGAATCCTGCCAAAGCGCGCAGCGGAATCCAGGCTCCCGGATGAATGATCAGCAAAGACAGTAAAACTGAAATAACGGCGACGGCGGCCATGACGCTAAAGGATCGTATATGCCCCACGCGCGCCACAACGCCGGGAACCAGAACACAACCCAGAACATAGCCAACCGCCCAGCCGGTACCCAGCATACCCAGTGAAAACGCGGAAAATCCCTCTGCGGTGCCGCGTAGGGGCAGGATCAGACCATTGATACCGCCAGCAGCCATCAAAAAAGCGCTGCCAAGTATCAAAGCTAATATGGGGCGTATCTGTCCGAACATAGCGCGCTGTAACACAGGCTCCACGCCTATTTCCAGCAATCAATGCAGCAACCATAAGGTGAATTGCATTGGAATTCGCAATTCAGTGGGCTTTCACGGAACCGCGCGGGCAATCACTTTGCGCATCAAATTCGGCAAGGCTTCATCATTGAGCTTTTCCAAATCACTCCACCATCCGACAGTATTTGGCACAATCTGAGCCGCAATATCATGTGTTCCTGAGGCCATTGCAGCGCTGTAGACAGAAAGCTCCAGATGAAAATGCGTAAATGTATGTCGAATTTGCCCTGCATTTTTCCAATCCGCTGTGCATGGTGCGGCACTTACCGACGTTTCTCCATCCTGGCGGGATGACCAACTCGTCGTGGGAACTTCGCTCATATCGGCCAGGAGGCCGCTTGGCCCGCGTTTTTGTAACCAGATGTGCTGATCATCCCGGATCAGCACAAAAGCGGCACCCTTGCGTGTTGGTTTTTTGACCTTCGGCAGTTTCACGGGAAAGCGTTCCTGGGTTCCAGCTGAAAAAGCCTGACAATTCTCATGTAGTGGACACAGGCTGCAGGCGGGCCGCTTGGGAGAACAAAGGGTTGCACCCAGATCCATGGAAGCTTGTGCCAGATCGCCGGGGCGCTCCGTCGGGATTATTGGCTGCAGAGCGCTGCGCACCAGTTCTTTTGCCTGGGGAAGGGGGTGTTCAATGGCCAGTAGTCGCGTGACCACGCGCTCCACATTGCCATCCACCACGGCGACAGGATCCCGAAACGCAATTGCTGCTACGGCCGCCGCAGTATAGGGGCCGATGCCGGGAAGTTTTTGCAGTTCAGTCGCTGTTTCCGGAAATTTCCCGGAGAAGTCGCTCACCACTGTGCGGGCGCATTTCAGCAGATTGCGGGCTCGCGAATAGTAGCCAAGCCCCGCCCATGCCACCATAACGGCTTCGTCTTCAGCAGATGCAAGATCAGCAACATCGGGCCAAAGGCTCAAAAACTTTTCGTAGTAGGGTTTTACGGCGGTTACGGTCGTTTGCTGCAACATGATTTCCGATAGCCAGACCCGATATGGATCTGCTGACAATTGCTGCCCCCTAACCGGGCGAACTCGCCACGGCAGGTCCCTTGCATGCCGATCATACCACGCCAACAATTGTGGGGCGGTTGATCGGGATAGTGTTTGGGTCAAGACGAAAATCCACATGAACATATTGCAGTTATCGCAGATATCGTTGATCCTGCGCCTATGGTCAATGACACCGGAAAATCTGCGAAAAGAAAGCCTCGAAAGGGTGTGCGTCCGCTTGCCGATCTGATCGGCGCAACGCTTGATCCGATATGTGCCCGGCGTGGTTTTGGCTCCGCATCATTGCTGTCATGGTGGCCGGATATTGTTGGCCCGGATTATGAGGAAGCCACATTTCCTGAATCCATTCACTGGCCCAAACGTCATGATCAGCGCGGGGCCGATGCGACAACGGCAACTCTGACAGTCCGCGTGCTGCCCTCTCAGGCTCTGTTTTTTCAGCACGAGGTCCCTCAGGTACTTGAACGTATCAACCAGTTTCTTGGGTATCAGGCCATTGGGCGTGTTCGGATCGTCCAGGGCAAAATCACCCGACCGGATAATAAACAACAGCCTCCACCCCGCCCTTTGACCGATCGGGAAAGCGCAGAGTTGGATTCACGTTTGACCGATATTTCGGAATCAGAACTCCAATTGTCACTCAAACGCCTGGGTGCAGCAATTCTGGGAGACCAAAAGGGTAAATAGATTGCGGTGCAGACTGTGGTCGGCAGACATTGTTTTCATAACGAAAATTTCATTTGCCTTTCTTTTGCCCCTTGTGTCACCACACCATGATAGCAAGGCATTGTTTGCCGATAATTTCCGTTCGAAGGAGACGCCCCAATGATTTCCCGCAGACTTATGTTGAAACACAGTGCCGGTCTGTTGGCCGCTGGCGGTTTGACCCCGGTTCTTGGCAGCTCTGCCTTCGCTCAGTCATCTTCAGTGGATGTGGAAGAGCTGATGGTTGCCGGACCCATGGGCGAAAAGACCCTGGGTGAAGCCAATGCAGCAGTGACTGTCATTGAATATGCCAGCATGACATGCGGCCATTGTGCCAATTTCCACAACAACACATACAAGCCTTTCAAAGAGAAGTATGTGGACACCGGGCAGGTCCTGTTTGTTTTCCGCGAGTTCCCGCTTGATCCGGTTGCCATGGCCGTCGCCATGTTGGCGCGTTGCGCGCCAGAGGGCACCTATTTTGAGGTTGTGGATGCATTCTTCGAACGCCAGCGCGAATGGGCCGGAGCCGAGAATGTGGTCGCAGAATTGCAAAAAATGGCGCTTCAGCTAGGTTTTACACAGGAGACCTTCAAGGAATGCTTGACTAATCAAGAGGTTCTTGACGGTGTAAACTGGGTAAGAAAACGGGCCGCAGAAGAGTTTCAGGTTGCATCAACACCAACCTTCTTCATCAACGGTGAACGCCAGACAGGGTCTTTGACGATTGAACAAATGGACGCAGTCATCGAGCCATTGCTCTAAACCCTGCTCATATTTGCTGCGCGCGGGGCAGGGCCTCGCGCGTTTGAAATCTGTAAGGCCTGTCCATAAGAATCCCGCCTCCAGGACATTTTTGAACATCTTCATTCCCGCAAATGTGGGGACCGCGATATGATGTTCAACAAGCTCAGAATCCTGGGCTTCAAATCCTTCGTCGATCCAATTGAGTTTTTCATCAAGGATGGCCAGACCGGCATCGTCGGACCAAACGGATGTGGCAAATCCAATTTGGTTGAAGCCTTGCGATGGGTCATGGGTGAAAGCTCGTATAAAAATATGCGTGCCTCCGGAATGGACGATGTCATCTTCTCCGGCTCGCTAAACCGCCCATCCCGCAACACTGCAGAAGTCACTCTGTTCGTCGATAACTCGGACCGCACGGCGCCGGCGGCATTCAATGATGCCGATATTTTGGAAGTCACGCGCCGTATTGAGCGCGAGGCAGGGTCTGCTTACAAAATCAATGGCAAGGATGTGCGTGCACGTGATGTGCAATTGCTGTTTGCGGACGCGTCCACCGGTTCACGCTCGCCAGCACTGGTCCGGCAGGGACAGATTGGAGAGTTGATCAGCGCAAAGCCGACAGCCCGCCGTGCTATTTTGGAAGAAGCAGCTGGCATTTCTGGCCTTTATTCGCGCCGTCACGAAGCAGAACTGCGCCTCAGGGCGGCAGAAACCAATCTCGACCGGCTTGAAGATGTTTTGACACAAATTCAAACTCAGTTGGATGGGCTTAAGCGACAATCCCGGCAGGCCAGTCGCTATAAAAATATTTCTGGCGATATTCGCAAGGCAGAGGCAACACTGTTTTATCTGCAGTGGCTTGAAGCCAGGAAAACCCTCGAAACCACCAGCGAGGCGCTGAAAACGGTCACTCTGGATATGGGCAGCCGGACACAGGCACAGGCTGCCGCAGCCAGAAACGAGGCCGTCTTACGCGATCAGATGCCAAAATTGCTGGAAGCTGAGGCGAAAGCAGGTGCCGCTTTGCAAACCTTGAACGTGGCGCGCAACGCTCTGGAAGCGGAAGAAACACGGTCAAAAAACCGCCAGACAGAACTTGCCGCTAGAATTGAGCAATTGCGCCATGACCTTGGCCGCGAACAGCAACTCACAAAAGACAATGACGATAATCTGGCCAAACTTGCCGAAGAAGAAGAAGCGCTTCAGACAGCGACGGATCAACAGTCCAGCCAGGTCGAAGTGCTGAAAGCTGATCTCGAATCCAGAGAGACAACCCTTCAGACGCTGGAACAGGAACTGGCGGAGCTTAATCGCTTGCAGGCAGCCAATTTGGCAGAGCGCAATCAACTGCAGCGCGTTGTGTCAGAGGGCGAGCGATCGGTCTCACAGCACAAGGCTCAGAAACACTCGGTTGCCAAGGAACTGGAGCAGATTGAAGCTCAACTGGGGTCAGACACGGTTCTGGCAGATTTGCAGAAGCAAGTTGCTGACAGGCTGCAAGATGTTGGTGACATGGAGGCCGCTTTGGAAGAGGCGGAAACTGTTCTGCGTAATCTGCGTCAACAGGATGCAGAGGCGCGCAAGCCGCTGCGTCAGGCTGAACAGGATTTACGGGCTCTGCAGACCGAAGCAAAAACCCTTGCCCGCGTTTTGCAGGTTGATGAAGCCGATTTATGGCCGCCATTGGTTGACGCACTGACGGTAGAGCCCGGCTTGGAAACTGCCCTTGGTGCTGCCCTCGGTGACGATATTGACGTGCCCATCGACGCCAATGCGCCAACCCATTGGCGCGCACTTGATGGCGGTGGTGATGCGGTGCCCGATGCCGACTTGCCGGATGGGGCAGTTTCGCTTTTGCAGTTCATCAAGGCGCCCAAGCTTTTGCATCGCAGACTTAGTCAAATAGGTCTGGTCAGCAAGGAAACGGGACAGAACCTTCAAAAGCAGCTGATACCAGGACAAAGGCTCGTTTCCCGCGAAGGTGATCTGTGGCGCTGGGATGGGTTTGTCATGGCCAGTGAAGCCCCATCCGCTGCTGCGCTGCGGCTTGAAAACAAGAACCGCCTTGCAGAACTGGAAGCTGGCGCAGACGATGCAGAACGGATTGTCGCGAGCTTGAACACGACCTGGCAGGAGGTTGTTGCGCAACTGCGCCATGCAGAAGAGACGGAACAGTCTTTGCGCCAGAAGCTAAGGCAAGTGCGGCAGGCGCAGTCACAGGCTCAGGAAGCTCTGATCAAAGCGGAGCAACAGCGCGGCCGCATTTCCAATCGCAAGGCTGCATTGGAAGAAGCTCAAAAACGTCTTGAAGCCACGATTCTGGAAGCGCAGACACAATTGGATGAAGCCAGCCAGCAATTGCAGGCATTGCCCACCCCCACAACGCAGGATGCACCGATTGGGGAACTGCGTGTAAAAATCGCCGAGGCGCGCAGCATCGCTGCAGAGGCGCGCGCAGCGTTACAAGGACAGGAGCGCGAGGCGGCCTTACGAGGGCAACGATTGACGGCAATTGTAAACGAGCGCACCAACTGGCAGCGCCGATTGGCTGACGCAGAAAAACAAATAGCAAGCCTGCAGGAACGTCTGGATGATCACATTCGTGAAAAGACTACGCTGGATGAGGCGCCAGACACGTTTTTGCACCGCCGCCAATCACTCCTGACCCAATTTGAAAAGGCAGAGACCACAAGGGCGCAAACTGCAGATGCGCGTGCTGTGGGAGAGAATGAGTTGCGCGACGCTGATCGCCTGGCCAAGGACGCCCTGGCAGCATTAAGTCAGGCCCGGGAAGCGCAGGTGCGTGCAGAAGAACGCAGTGAATCCGCAAAGCAGCGTCTGGCCGATATTGAGGCGCGTATTGACGATGTCATCGAGTGCAAACCTTCACAACTGAGAGAGAAAACCGGCCTTGCGGTCGATGCGGTTCTTCCAGATGCTGATTCGATTGACAAACGGCTGGAGCGTCTGAAAACGGAACGGGAGCGCCTTGGCGGCGTAAATTTGCGCGCCGAGGAAGAAGCAACCGAGGTTGGAACCCAATTAGAGGGCCTGATTGCCGAACGGGACGATCTGATAGAAGCCATTCGCCGCTTGCGCTTGGGAATTCAGAGCCTGAACAGGGAGGGGCGCGAACGCCTGTTGGCTGCCTTTGAAGTTGTGAACGGTCACTTCCAACATTTGTTCTCACACCTGTTCGGTGGCGGTCAGGCCGAGTTGAAGCTGACCGAATCTGATGATCCACTGCAGGCAGGGCTGGAAATCATTGCCAGGCCGCCGGGCAAGAAGCCTCAGACCATGACGCTGCTGTCCGGAGGGGAGCAGGCGCTGACGGCCATGTCGCTCATATTTGCCGTGTTTTTGACCAATCCGGCACCGATATGTGTACTGGATGAGGTGGATGCACCATTGGATGATGCAAACGTCGATCGCTTTTGTTCTCTCGTAGATGAAATGAGCCGGCAGACAAACACACGATTCGTTATTGTCACCCATAATCCCATCACAATGGCACGCATGGACCGCCTATTCGGCGTAACAATGGCCGAACGTGGTGTATCGCAACTGGTTTCAGTGGATTTGCAGACTGCAGAAGAGTACCTTGAAGCCAGCTAATGAGCCAAAAAAAGCGTCGATATCGCCCGCTTGCTCGCTATTGCAGCAAACTAATCGTCGCATCTGTTCGTAACAAACCTTAAAAATACATATTTTTCAAAAACTTAAGGTGCTTTCGCCAATGCTTGACACTGACAGGAGGCACAACTATGTTGCGCTCGAATTTGGCAGAAAATCTGCGAGAACGGTATGAGTGCGCAAAATCACCCTGAAGACCCGGGTGAGCAAACAAATACTGACCTCGATGCCCGGTTGGATCAGTTGAAATCACGGCTCGATCGTGAGGACAGCAGAAAAAGCCAGAAGGCCGAGCAGTCCAAGTCCGGTAATTCGGAATTGGGGCAAGGCCTGAAGCTAGGTGCAGAGTTTGTATCTGGTATTCTGGTTGGGGCAGGACTTGGATATGTGATTGATGGCTGGTTGGGCAGTTCGCCCTTTGGTCTCATCATATTTCTGCTACTTGGTTTCGCTGCCGGGGTGATGAACGTTCTGCGTTCCATCGGCGCGGTAGAGAAGCCATTCGAAAAACCACGAGACGGCTCGAATAAGGGCTGATTTGTGACTAAAGAGTTAGAAAATTAAAGGCTGAGATCTGTGGCAAACGATCCTATTCATCAGTTTCAAATCTCCAAACTTGCACCTCTGGGTGAAGTGGGTGGGGTGGAATTTGCCCTGACAAACTCCGCGGTCTTCATGATCGCCACAGTCGCTGCCATCGCAGCATTTCTCATGCTTGGCTCCAGCAGCCGGTCATTGGTGCCAGGACGTTGGCAGTCCATGACTGAAATGAGCTACGAATTTGTAGCCAAGACCTTACGAGATGCCGCCGGCTCGGAGGGAATGCGTTTCTTCCCGTTGGTTTTCTCTCTGTTTGTATTTGTTCTGTTTGCCAATCTGTTTGGCATGTTCCCGTACTTCTTTACCGTCACAAGCCACATCATCGTGACATTTGCGCTGGCAATGTTGGTGATTTTGACAGTCATCGGTTATGGCTTCATGCGCCATGGGTTCGGATTTCTTAAACTGTTTGTTCCAAGCGGCATACCCGGCATTCTGATGCCGTTGGTTATTGCGATTGAGGTCATTTCATTCCTCTCGCGTCCAATCAGCCTGTCTGTGCGTCTGTTTGCAAACATGCTGGCAGGTCACATCACCCTCAAGGTGTTTGCGGGCTTTGTAACAAGTCTGTCAGCAATGGGAGCTGTGGGAATTGTTGGTTCAATTCTTCCGCTTATCATGACCGTTGCACTGACCGGTCTGGAATTTCTCGTGGCCTTCCTTCAGGCCTATGTCTTCACTGTTTTGACCTGCATGTACCTCAATGATGCGGTTCATCCTGGTCACTAATCTTCAACCCAATTCTGGTCATTTTAGACAACGACCGGCATAAACTAACGCTTAAGGAGCATTGAAATGGAACTTGCAGCAGCACAAGCAATCGGCGCTGGTATCGCATGCCTCGGAATGGGCGGCGCAGCTATCGGTCTTGGCCAGATTTTTGGTAATTACCTGTCTGGCGCACTTCGCAACCCGTCTGCAGCAGATGGCCAGTTCGGTCGTTTGATCTTCGGTTTTGCCGTGACAGAAGCCCTCGGCATTTTCTCTCTTCTGATCGCTCTTCTGCTGCTCTTCGCGTAAGCAAAGACTTCAATGCGGCGGGTTCGCCCGCCGTATCCAGAGCTTTTTAGGAGTAGAAGACCGTGGCCACCACAACACCAGAAAATGGTGCAGAAGCGGCAGGATCGTTTCCCCCGTTTGATCCATCAACATTTGGGTCCCAGCTGTTATGGCTGGCGATCACGTTTGGTGTGCTCTACTGGCTGATGTCAAAAGTTGCTTTACCGCGTCTTAGTGACATCCTTGAAGTCCGTCGTGATCGGATCATGAGTGATCTTGATGAAGCGCAACGGCTGAAAGACGAGTCTGAGGAAGCAATTGCTTCTTATGAACAGGCTCTGGCCGAAGCGCGCAAGAAGGCCCATGACATTGCACTTGTCGCGCGCGACAAAGCACTAGCCCAAGTGGATGCCGAGCAGGCCAAGGTTGATGCCGATCTTGGCGTGAAAATGGCTGAAGCTGAAGCCAGCATCGATGAGACCCGTAAGCAGGCCATGGCTGAAGTTTCGTCTATTGCGACTGAAACAACAACTGAGCTGGTCACTGTACTGATCGGAACGAAGCCAACAAAAGCGGCTCTTGAAAAGGCCGTTTCTTCGGCTGAAAAAGCTGCGTAGGAACTGACATGACGTTTGATGCAACCTTTTGGGCTCTTATCGGTCTGATCCTGTTTCTGGCCTTGATGATCTATATCAAGGTTCCGGGGAAAATCGCTGAAGGGCTGGACAAGCGCAGCGATGATATCCGCACCGAGCTTGAAGAAGCTCGGCGCTTGCGTGAAGAGGCACAGGCATTGCTGGCTGAATATCAGCGCAAGCAACGTGAAGCCGAACGCGAGGCAGAGGATATTGTCAGCCAGGCCCAGCGCGAAGCCAAAGCGATGGCTGCAGAGGCCAAAGCAAAGCTTGAAGCTTATGTCACCCGACGCCAGAAGCAGGCGGAAGATAAAATTGCTCAGGCTGAAGCTCAGGCAGTTCAGGACGTACGCACACGTTCGGTTGATGTTGCCATACAGGCAGCTGAAATCATTATCGCAGATAAGGTCAGCGGCAAACTGGCTGATGAGTTGATTGGCAAGAGCATCAAGGATGTCGCATCCAAGCTGAACTGATCTGACTGCCATAGGCATTTTCAAAGGCCGGGATTACCCGGCCTTTTTTATTGCCGAATTGAATTGCCGCTTACAAATCCCGTAGAGGCCTGAAACTGGTTCTATGATGTCGTGTGCCGCCCTTGGCTGCAATGGCCGCCCTGTGCTGCTCTGTGCCATAGCCCATATGGGTTTCAAGACCATATCCAGGTGCGTCGCGTCCACAATTCTGCATCATCCGGTCGCGCATCACCTTTGCGATAATGGAAGCTGCTGCGATGGATTGAGACAGGCCGTCTCCCTTGATCACCGCACCGCTGGGGCAGGGAAGACCATCGGGAACATCACGCCCGTCGATGAGAACGCCGTCTGGCTGCCTTGGCAGTCCCTTGACAGCCTGCACCATGGCCCAAAGGGTGGCTGCACGAATATTGATGTCATCAATGCGTTGGGGCGTTGCTGACGCAATGCTAATATCGTGTGAGGTAATCAGGCTCTCGAACAGAACCTCGCGTTGGTTTGCTGATAGTTTCTTGGAATCATTGAGATCATCGGGAATATGCGCTGGGTTCAAAATGACTGCGGCGGTAACAACAGGGCCAGCCAACGGTCCACGTCCAGCTTCATCGACACCCGCTATGGAAAACAGCTTTGGTGCAGCTTCCAGATCATCCTTGGGCAAATCTTTGAAAAGCGGCAGGCTGAATGCCGCGCCGTTGCGCTTAAACGACAGCAACTGACAGCAGGCCATAGCCTCAACAGCCATGTCGGGCTTTGCAGAGGTCTGCCGATTTGCAGGAGCTCTATAGGGGGAATCGAAAAGACGCATCATCATGCGTGCAACTGTGTTGAAAAATCCCGACTGCCGCAAGATGAAGGCGCTGATATGTGCCAATTCTACCTTCAGTTATCCCTAGTAAAGCCAAACCTTGCTGTCAGCAGGCAATATCAAACAATGACATTTGATCATTCGCTTTTGAGGGAGCTGTAAACAAGTCTGTCCGCAGTTCAACGCGCTTCGTGCCTATTTTCAGCCGTTGGCAGGCCTTTTCAAACCGCCGGCCAATCATCCACGCATAAGGACCACTGCCACGCATGCGCCGTCCCCATGTCGCATCATAGTCTTTACCGTCCCGCATGGATTTGACCAGCGACATCACATGGCGATACCGATCAGGGTAGTGGGCCAGTAGCCATTCACGGAAGATATCACGCACTTCCAATGGCAGGCGCAGCATCACATAGCCCGCCTGATCAATGCCGACAGCCTTGCCTGCTTCCAATATGCGTTCAATCTCGCTGTCATTCAGGCCGGGAATAATGGGTGCGACCATCATGGTCGTTGGAATGCCCGCATCATGCAGTGCCTGAAGAGCCTCCAGACGCTTGCTGGGGCTGGTTGCTCTTGGTTCCATGGCCCGCGACAGCTTCTTGTCCATTGTCGTCACCGACAAGGCCACCTTCACCAGACCCTTCTCAGCCATTCGGGAAAGAATATCGATGTCACGGGTGACCATGGCGGATTTGGTGACAATCCCAACAGGATGATCGGTCCGTTCCAACACTTCCAGAATGGATCGGGTTATGCGCCAGCTTTTTTCAATCGGCTGATAGGGATCAGTATTTGTGCCAATAGCAATAACTTTTGGCACATATTTGGGATCAGCCAGTTCCTGTTCCAGCAAAACAGCCGCATCAGGTTTGGCAAACAAACGAGATTCAAAATCCTGTCCCGGAGACAGGCCCATATAAGCATGGCTTGGCCTTGCAAAGCAGTAGGAACACCCATGCTCACAACCACGATAGGGGTTGATCGAGCGATCAAACGAAATGTCTGGTGACTGGTTGCGCGTGATGATGCGCTTTGGATGTTCTACCTGAACATGGGTTTTCAGTTTTTCCGGCTGCTCGTCCAGATCCCAGCCATCATCAACGGCTTCACGCTGCACAGCTTCAAACCGGCCACTGGCATTTGTCAGTGCGCCTCGACCCTTTTGCGGATCAAACTGCACACCAATGCGGGCAGTGTCGATACCAATGATTTGTGTTCTGTTCTCCATATCCTCAAGATATAGCAATAACAGAACAAAACAAGAACAAAATTGATGCGGATCCTACGATACGGAAAAAACGTCGTAAAATCAGGTGCTTTGAAGCTTGCTGCGTTTCAAATGTTCGTCCAGCCGCGGCAGAATTTCTACAAAATTGCAGGGCTGATGCCGATAATCGAGTTGATAAATCAGAATTTCGTCCCAGGCATCCTTGCAGGCACCTGATGAACCGGGCAGGGCAAAAATATAGGTGCTGTTGGCAACGCCGGCTGTCGCACGGGACTGGATGGTGGACGTGCCGATTTTCTCAAAACTGACACGATGAAAAACATGGGAAAATCCATCCATATGCTTCTCAAACAATGGCGTCAAAGCTTCTGGAGTGACATCCCGACCTGTAAAGCCGGTTCCGCCAGTGGTTATGATGACGTCAATATCGCGATCAGCGATCCATTTGGATGCCTGCTCCTGGATTTGTCCGATGTCATCTTTACAGATCGCTCTGTCAGCCAATTTGTGCCCGGCGGCCTGCAGCCGCTCGACCAGCACCGTACCTGAGCGGTCTTCGGCAAGTGAACGCGTATCTGACATGGTCAACACGGCGATCTTGAGAGGAATGAACTCTTTCGACAAATCGAGTCGGGACATAATGGTTCCTGATTTAAGCGGTGTCAGACGGAAGAATGCCTTTTTCGACAGCGGCTTTCCTGAGATTCAGAAAATCCCGCCACACCAAACGCTTCTGTGCCGGCTGACGCAGCAAATAGGCCGGGTGCAGCGTGGGTAACACTGGGATTTCAGCTTTGGAGTAGCTGCGCCATTTGCCGCGCAGTTTTAAAATGCCATCTGTCGTTTCCAGAAGATTTTTCGCAGAGGATGCGCCCAAAAATACCAGAAGGTCGGGATTCATAAGCTCAATCTGGCGCGTGATGAATGGTTTGCACAATTCCATTTCTGCATTGGTCGGCGTGCGATTGCCCGGCGGGCGCCATGGCAGGACGTTGCCAATGTAGACATTGGTTCGATCAAGGCCGACAGCCGCCAGTATTTTATCCAGAAGTTGTCCGGAGCGCCCCACAAATGGTTTGCCTTGCAGATCTTCATCGCGTCCGGGCGCTTCGCTGACCAACATGATACGAGCTTCGCGGTTGCCATCTTCGAAAACGGTATTGGTTGCAGTTTTTTTCAGGCCGCAGCCCTCATATTCGGTCAGAAGAGCCCTCAACTCGTCAAGCGATGCAGCCGAAGCTGCCCGTGTTTTGGCTTCCTGAATATATACGTCATGCGATTTGGCTTCTGCCGGGGGCGGAGTGAAAGCAGGGGACGGTGCCGCAGCAGCAGATTGTTGCACCGGGTCTGGCTGCATGACCACAGCAACAGGATCAGCTTTGTGATTGGGAGCAACAAGACGATTATGCGGGGCTTCATCCAGCGCCATGTCCACACCGGAATCGGTGTAGAATTGCAGAACCTCTTTAAGCGTTTCAGTGTGTTGCATCTGCCTGTTTCTGGAAAAAGCCGAAAAACCAAGCCCATCCTATACACCAACTGAAAACCCGTGTCCTGCGCTTGGCAACAGATGTTGCTGGAAATTGGCGTGGATTCTGGGTAGATGGTGCTCTAACTGGACTCAATTGAGATTTGACCCTGGAACTGACACTTATTTGAAAATGCAGGAAGAATGGCATTTTGAAAGGCGGCAAGCATGACTGAGAACACTGATGCAGTGACGGAACCACGCGAAAGCATGGAATTTGACGTTGTGATTGTCGGTGCTGGCCCGGCCGGTTTGTCGGCCGCCATCCGTCTGCGACAATTGGCGCTGGAAGCCGGCAATGACGATTTTTCAGTGGTGGTGCTGGAAAAAGGTGCCGAAGTGGGTGCCCACATTCTCTCTGGAGCTGTGATAGACCCCATTGGTCTGGATGCTTTGCTGCCAGAATGGCGCAATGAGGAAACTCCTTTAAAAACGCCTGTCACAGAAGACCGTTTCATGTTTATGGGACCATCGGGATGCATTCGCCTGCCAAACTTCCTGATGCCACCTTTGATGAACAATCACGGCAATTTTGTAGCCTCGCTCGGCAATGTCACACGCTGGCTTGGCGAGAAAGCTGAAGCGCTCGGGGTGGAGGTATACCCGGGATTTGCCGCTTCTGAAATTCTCTATGATGAAGATGGCGCAATGCGTGGAGTCGCCACCGGAGATATGGGGATTGGCAAGGACGGTAAGCCAAAACCATCTCACGAGCGCGGTATGGAACTGCTTGGCAAATATGTCTTGATAGCAGAAGGCGTGCGCGGATCTCTGGCAAAGCAATTGATTGCAAGATTTGAATTGGATAAGGGCAAGGAACCGCAGAAATTCGGCATTGGCCTTAAGGAATTGTGGGAAGTAAAACCGGAACACCACAAGCCCGGCCTGGTGCAGCATTCTTTCGGTTGGCCACTAAACAACAGCACTGGCGGAGGTTCATTCCTGTACCATCTTGAGGACAATCAGGTGGCAGTCGGCTTCGTTATTCATCTGAATTACAAAAATCCATACCTTTCGCCATTTGAAGAATTCCAACGTTTCAAGACACATCTGGCCATTGCGCCCACTTTTGAAGGTGCCAAACGCTTGTCTTATGGGGCGCGGGCCATCACGGAAGGTGGCTGGCAAAGTGTACCAAAATTATGCTTCCCCGGCGGCGCGCTTATTGGATGCTCTGCGGGTTTTGTAAATGTGGCCCGCATCAAAGGCTCTCACAATGCGGTTCTGTCTGGCAAAATGGCAGCAGAGCATGCTTTTGAGGCCATTGCAGCAGGCCGCAGTCAGGATGAACTGACAGGCTATGAAGAGGCTTGGCGCGGTTCCGATATCGGTAAAGATTTGAAACGGGTCCGCAATGTCAAACCACTCTGGTCTCGTTTTGGCACCATGCTGGGCATAGCCATTGGCGGCCTTGATATGTGGACCAATACATTGGGTTTCTCATTTTTCGGCACACGTAGCCATGGCAAGCCCGATCATGCCGCTTTGGAGCCCGCATCAAAGCACAAACAGATTGTGTACCCAAAACCGGATGGTGTGATCAGCTTTGACCGCCTGTCATCTGTGTTTTTGTCAAACACCAATCATGAGGAAGATCAGCCAAGCCATTTGAAGGTTAAAGACTTGCCGCTACAGAAAACCAGTGAGCATGATGTATATGCTGGACCGTCAAACCTCTATTGCCCGGCAGGCGTTTATGAATGGGTGGAAGAGGGTGGAGAACCAAGCTTTGTGATCAACGCCCAAAACTGCGTTCATTGCAAAACCTGCGATATCAAGGATCCAAATCAGAACATCAACTGGACAGTACCAGAGGGTGGAGGCGGCCCTGTTTATCCAAATATGTAACCCAGGCAATTGTCATTGCAGGGATATTCCGGTTGGTCGTACTGGTGCGAAACAGCGATGTTGACTTGATGCCGTCCCTAAACATAGATTTCGCCATGATGACAATAAACAAATCTAATGTGTTCATCGCATGTTTGCCGCGGCCTATCGCTGTCACGCGCCCATGAACTCTTTGAACTCTGATCTTGAAAATTGGGGCTGGAACAGCTTTTTTGCAGAACAATTGGCAGAAAACCCCGAGGGCCGCCCAGTCAGAGTTGTTGAGGTTCATCGCAGCGGCATTCGCATAGTTGGCCCATCAATTGATGAACAGATTCCGCGTTTCAGCGCCACTCAGTATGACGAAGAAAGCGTTGCCACAGTAGGAGATTGGCTGCTTCTTGACGAGGCAACGCACCGACCCATCAAACTGCTGACGAGACGCAGCCTGTTTCATCGTCGTGCACCGGGAAAAGCTCGAAAGCTGCAATTGATCGCAGCGAATATCGACACCTTGTTTATTGTCACATCCTGCAATCAGGAATTCAACATAGCACGTCTGGAACGCTATCTGGCGCTGGCGGGTGAAGCCGATGTGCTGCCTGTCATTATCCTGACCAAAGCCGACCAGGCACCATCACCTGAAGAGTATCTGCTCGCTGCCGCCAATCTGGGCGACGATTTGCAGATTGAAATTGTAGATGCGCGCAGCGCCGAAAGCGTTGCCCGCCTGGCCAAATGGTGTGGCCGTGGGCAGACAGTCGCGCTGGTTGGGTCCTCCGGGGTTGGTAAATCTACCCTGGTAAACGCACTATGCGGGAATGATCGCGCGGCCACAGGTGCAGTGCGTGAAGGCGATGACAAGGGCCGGCATACGACATCCGTCCGGACATTTTATCAGTTGCCAAGCGGTGGTTGGTTGCTGGATACGCCGGGCATAAGGGAATTGCAGCTGGCTGAGGTGAAAGAGGGGCTGGAACAGGTTTTTTCAGACATTCTGGAACTTGCAGCCGAGTGCCGTTTCAACGATTGCAAACACGACACCGAGCCGGGTTGCCAGGTGCAGGCTGCGTTAAAAGAGGGAACGTTGACACGAGATCGGTTGAACAATTGGCGCAAACTGGCTGCGGAAGAAGTCCAAAATACTGAAAGCCTGTCAGAGCGTCATACCAGGAACCGTGCCTTCACCAAAATGGAGAAACGGGCAGTCAAGCACAAGAAAGACCACGAAGAGCTTTAGGTCTGCACCCTAGCTGGACAACCCATTCAAGGTCGCTGCACCCAGAATGGCACCGGGGTTTCCCTTGATTGTCGATTGCACGATAACGGCGCAATTATCATAACCGCTTTTTGAAAGCTCGCTGAGCGGCAAAACCATTTCGGTTTTGGTACCCTTCCACATGCCAATCGGGCGCATGTCACGCACCACATTGTGATAAGTCACCTTCTGTCCGCGGTTTTCGCCCCGGTTGATGTTTACGGTGTGCTCGTCATCATAAAACACCAGCCAGATTGTTGTGTTCTTGCCAGCTTCACCAGGCCCATCAACGCTGATTGTCAGTGCCTCGCTCGATTTTACCAGTGTGACATCCAGGGGCAAAGACGAGGATGCGTCTGAACTCCCTTCCTGCAGCTGGTTTATGGAATTGTCGATGCGGGCACGTCGGCTGCCAACCACATGAACCTGTCCATTAACGACGGCTTGCGGTGTATAGACATTGCGGTCGTGTCGACCTTTGGCATAGGCACGCTGGCGCTCGGAATGCTCCGGTTTGCCAAGTGTATCCCGCCAGCCCAGATAGTCCCAGTAGTCGACAGGCAGTGTCAAAGCCAGAACCTCACCTTCCGCGACAAGATCACCCACAACCTTGTCAGCTGGCGGGCATGACGAGCAGCCTTGGCTGGTGAACAACTCTACAACAGCTTTGGGTTTGCCTGCCATCTCCGCATGTGCAGATTTGGTTGTCAGCGGCAGGGCCATTATCAGGCTGGTACCGAGGGCAAAAGACATTAAAAGCGTTGAGCGTGCGACCATGTTATTGGTTCCTTTTCTTCTCACTTACTGATGTAGCGCCTTACCTCATAACGCTCCAGTCACATCTCAGTGAGCCGATCTGTACCAACAGTGTTGTTGTTCGCAATAAGAGTGACTGCTGCAGCGCGATGTAAGTCGACTAAAAACTGATAAGATTTTGAATTAAAACATAAAAAGGCTCTTAAACTGAATCATTCTTTCAAGGAATTGAATCAGTTTTTCAGCCCTTTGCACTAATGGTCTGAAATGACTCGCAAAAACTCGCCGCCATAGCGTTCAAGCTTTTTCGCGCCCACGCCGTTAATCTCAACCATATCTGAAAGTGTGCCTGGGCGGTGTTGCGCCATTTCGATCAATGTACGGTCAGGGAAAATGACATAAGCGGGCACA
This sequence comes from Alphaproteobacteria bacterium, assembly GCA_024743215.1. Lineage (GTDB taxonomy): Bacteria > Pseudomonadota > Alphaproteobacteria > Rhizobiales. The sequence continues at coordinate 1,209,889 of JANSWZ010000001.1, read as the reverse complement.
TTTTGCTGCCGTGCAAGATCGGTCCGGCAGACCTTGAGTGCTTTCAGCAACTCCTGATCTGCAACATTGCTCAATTCAATAGGGGCTGATCTGGCGCTGGTTCGTTTGCGCTCAGCCTGCTTATCGGGAAAGCGCAGCTTCAGAACCTCTTCACCGCGCAACACAGGACGTGCTTTTTCGCACACCTGCCATGAGCCTTGGGCGATGGACACATTAGCATAGCCTGCAGCATAAAGTTGGCGAAAGAGGCTGCGCCATTGGGATTTGTCAAACTCGGTTCCAACTCCAAATGTGGGTAGCTGATTATGTTTTTGTGATGTGATGCGGTCGGTTTCCTCGCCCACAAGCACACTGACCAGATGTTCCAACCCGTATATCTGCCCCGTGCGCAACATGGCGGACAGTGCCTTTTGGGAAGCCTGTGTGGCATCAAACATCTGCCGGGGGTTTTTACAAAGATCGCAATGCCCGCACGGGTCAGCTATTTCATCGAAATAGCCAAGCAGCGTCTGCCGTCGGCATAACGCAGCTTCCGCCAACGTGAGAAGTGCATTGAGGCGCTGATGATCAGCCCGCTTTCGCAGGTCAGGCGCGTCACCTTCATCAATTTGTCGGCGGCGCAGCTTGATATCGTCAACGCCATAGAGACACAACGTATCTGCTGGCAGGCCATCACGTCCGGCCCGGCCGATTTCCTGATAATAGCTTTCCATGGTTTTCGGCAAATCCGCATGAACGACGAAGCGCACATCCGGTTTGTCTACGCCCATGCCAAACGCAATTGTTGCCGTCATGACCACGGCATCTTCCTGCGAAAATCGTTTCTGATTGGTATGCCGTTGTGCAGCCTCAAGACCTGCATGATAAGGCAGAGCGTTCACGCCTTTGCTGCGAAGATGTTCTGCCAAATCTTCGGTTTTGCGCCGTGACGAGCAATAGATGATGCCAGCCTGATCAGGTCTTGCAGCAACAAATTCGGTGATCTGGCGCTTTGGATTGTTTTTGGGCTCAAAGGCGAGAAACAGATTGGGCCGGTCAAAACCGCGCAGAAACTGCCTCGGCTCAGAAGAGAACAGTTTTGAAATGATTTCGCTGCGGGTTTCTTCATCCGCAGTTGCAGTGAAGGCCGCAATCTGAACACCGCCCAGAGCCTCACGCAGTCTGCCGATTTCCAGATAATCCGGACGAAAATCATGCCCCCACTGACTGACACAATGGGCCTCATCAACAGCAAGCAAGTTTATTTTCAGGCGGTTCAGCAGCCCCGGCGATGTCGCAATCCGCTCTGGTGCCATGTAAAGCAGCTTCAGCGATCCATCATCAAGCGCTGTAAACACGCGTTCATTCTCTTCAGGATCATTGTTGGACGTAAGAGCCCCGGCTTCAACGCCGTTTTGCCGCAACTGTGCCACCTGGTCATTCATCAACGCAACCAGCGGCGAAACCACCAGCGTAACCCCGTCGCCGCATAGAGCAGGCAATTGATAGCAAAGAGATTTTCCGCCACCGGTCGGCATAATTGCCAACACATCATCACCGCCCAGTACGCTGGCTACAATTTCTTCCTGGCCAGGACGGAAATCATCATGCCCGAACACGGTTTTGAGCAGATCGCGGGCTTGCTGCATCACGATGCTTTTTGCTTGTGTTGGATGGTCTGACCCAAACAAACGCCGTCCCTGAGGGACAAAGCCGGTTTTCTTGAAAAGTCGATCTGGATAATCCGATGGTTCAACGTCAACAAGGTGTGCTCTTTAGTTCGGGAATCGCTTTGGTTCGGTCCCCATTGGCTACCATGAACCGCGACTTGACGGCGTGAAAATTATTCGCCGAAACGGGATCGGACCGTTCCCGTACGTGTCATTTTGATCCATGGCCCATAACGATTTTTGTTTTGGCACTTCTCAATTGTCGCAATTTCCGACAATGGGTGTCGGGCTGGCGATGAGGACGGGACCATAGTTTGTTATCCTTTTGCCATGAACATCAATCTGGGATTGCGGTATGTCGGTTACGTTGATTGAAAATACGCCTGAGTCCAAAGCGCAAACCCGCATCCATCCTGGCTCGGGACGTCGCAAAGCACACGCCTACAACAAGGGCCGTCAGTTGGACCCGGACGCATTTGAGCAGGTCAAAGGCTTGCTCCAGGGCACTCCGCAGCGCGATATGCTGATTGAATACCTCCACACCATCCAGGACGAATTTGGCTGTCTCCATGCCCGACATTTGCGCGCTCTGTCGCAATGGATGCAACTCTCCATGTCGGAGATTTATGAGGTTGCCACTTTCTATGCTCATTTCACGGTGTTGGAAGATGATGAGGCACCGCTGCCGGAAATCACACTGCGTGTCTGTGACAGCCTGACATGTGCCTTACATGGAGCCGAAGAGTTGCTGGAAGAGGTTTCCGAGCGCTTTGGAGATCAGGTCCGTGTGTTGCGCGCGCCATGCATGGGCCGCTGCGATGTGGCACCAATTGTTGAGGTTGGTCACAACCACGCGGTTCACGCCACGCCTGAAGCGATTGCTGATATGATCGAGCAGGAAGACATTCACGCCTCTGTACCAGACTTCATATCCTTTGACTCTTATCAGGCTGACAATGGCTACGCGCTGCTGAAGTCCATGCGCGATGGTGATGTAACCTTTGAACAGCTTGCTGATGTAATCGAGCAATCCGGTTTGCGCGGTTTGGGTGGAGCGGGGTTTCCGGCAGCAAAAAAATGGGGCTTCGTGCGCGCAGCCCCGGCACCGCGCTTAATGTGCATCAATGGTGATGAAGGCGAGCCGGGAACGTTCAAGGACAAGTTTTATCTGGACCGTGATCCGCACCGCTTTCTGGAAGGCACCTTGCTTGCGATGGAAGCAGTAGAGGCAGAGCGCTGCTATATCTACATGCGCGATGAGTATCCGGCAGTTGTGGGCATGCTGCGCGCAGAAGTCAGCAGGCTGGAAAGGGAAGGCATCATCAGGCCCGGTCAACTGGATGTGCGCCGTGGGGCAGGTGCCTATATCTGCGGCGAGGAATCGGCTCTCATCGAATCGGTGGAAGGCAAACGCGGGCTTCCACGCCATCGGCCACCCTATGTCGCCCAAAACGGCGTCTTTGGTCGCCCGACGCTGGTCCACAATGTGGAGACAGTCTACTGGATCCGCGAAATTTTTGAAAAAGGTGCAGACTGGTTCACATCCCATGGTCGTCACGGAAGAACCGGATTGCGTTCCTTCTCTGTCTCCGGTCATGTCAATGAACCCGGCGTGAAATTGGCGCCCGCTGGCATCACACTGACGGAACTGGTGGATGAATATTGCGGCGGCATGTTGGACGGCCACACTTTGAAGGCCTATCTGCCGGGTGGCGCTTCTGGCGGTGTGCTGCCTGCGTCGCTGGCAAATGTTCCTCTCGATTTTGACACTCTGCAGGAACACGACACCTTTATTGGTTCTGCCGCAATCGTCGTCATGTCCGATCAGACAGATATGCGCGGTGTCGCTCTCAACCTGATGAAGTTTTTCGAAGACGAAAGCTGTGGGCAATGCACACCGTGTCGCAATGGCACGTCGATGGCGGTCAAACTGATGCAGGAAGACAAATGGGACGCAGTCCTGTTGCAGGAGCTTTCCACTGTCATGATAGACGCATCGATTTGTGGTCTGGGGCAAGCGGCACCCAATCCGCTCCTGTCAGTTATGAAGCATTTTCCGCAAGAGGTGCTGGCACCATGAAAAACGTCAAGACAGTCAGTTTTGTGTTGGATGGCAAGGATGTAACGGCTCTGGAAGGCGAAAGCATTTGGCAGGTTGCCAAACGGCTTGGAACCTCCATCCCTCATTTGTGCCACAGCGAGCAGAAGGGCTACCGCTCGGATGGGAATTGCCGCGCCTGCATGGTGGAAGTCGAGGGCGAACGCGTTTTGGCGGCCTCCTGCATACGAATGCCCGCCAAGGGCATGGTCGTCAACACAGCGTCAGCGCGTTCGCAAAATGCCCGCAAAATGGTGTTTGAGCTTCTGGCCGCCGATCAGCCCTCACGCGACGTGCACCCGGATCCGGATGCCAGCTTCTGGAAGTGGACTGACAGCATTGGGGCAGACCCGACGCGCATGCCAAAGCTCAAGGACGTTGCCCGCGATATCAGCCACAGCGCCATTCACGTCAATCTGGATGCTTGCATCAATTGCAATCTGTGCGTCCGGGCTTGCCGCGAAGTTCAAAGCAATGATGTGATCGGCATGTCCTATCGTGGCCATGGCTCACAGATCACATTCGACTTTGATGATCCGATGGGCGACAGCACCTGCGTTGCCTGTGGTGAGTGTGTGCAGATATGTCCGACGGGCGCATTGATTGAAAACAGTCTGGTGAATCAGCAGGGTGTTCGCACCGAATATGCTGATACCAGCGTCGATACTTTGTGTCCCTTCTGCGGCGTTGGCTGTCAGACCGAGGTGCATGTAAAGGACAATAAAATTCTGCATGTGGATGGGCGCGACGGCCCGGCCAATGACAGTCGGCTCTGCGTCAAAGGCCGTTTTGGCTATGATTACATCCACCATGATGGCCGGCTCACTCAGCCATTGATCCGCCGCGATGACGCGCCCAAACAGGGTGAGATGCAGATTTCACCGGATGAGATTGACCAGTATTTCCGGGTGGCAACATGGGAAGAAGCTCTTGAACGGGCAGCCCAAGGGTTCCGCAAGACACTGGACGAGGACGGTCCGGATGCGACCTGTGGATTTGGCTCGGCAAAAGGCTCCAACGAGGAAGCCTATCTGGTGCAAAAACTGGTCCGGGCCGGCTTTGGTACCAACAATGTCGATCACTGTACGCGGCTGTGTCACGCCTCATCTGTAGCGGCTCTTCTAGAAGGCGTCGGCTCAGGCGCCGTGAGCGCACCTTTCAACGCAGCCAATGACGCGGACTGCATCATTGTCATTGGCGCTCGTCCCACCGTGAATCATCCGGTCGCGGCCACCTATTTCAAGGCGGCAGCAAAGCGTGGCGCAAAACTTGTGATCATGGACCCGCGCAAGAACGAAATGAGCCGTCTGGCCTGGAAACATCTGGCTTTCAAACCCGGCCGTGATGTCGCGCTGCTCAACGCAATGCTGCACGTCATCATCGAAGAAAAACTATACGATCAGCAATATGTGCAGTCCATGACCGAGGGCTTTGAAGAATTGTGCGCGCGCACAAAGGACTACACGCCTGAAAAGATGCAGGACATTTGCGGAATTGCGGCTGAGGATATCCGCGAAACAGCAAGGGCCTATGCCTCATCGCCCCGATCCATCATTTTCTGGGGCATGGGTATCTCACAGCATGTCCATGGTACGGACAATGCCAGATGCCTGATCGCATTGGCCCTGTTAACGGGCCAGATTGGCCGGACAGGAACAGGCCTGCATCCATTACGCGGCCAGAACAATGTGCAAGGTGCATCTGATGCGGGGCTCATCCCCATGTTCTATCCCGACTATACGTCCGTCGAGAACGCTGAAACCAAGGCCAAGATGGAACAATTCTGGGGCGCGGAACTGAGCGGGGAACGGGGGCTGACAGTTGTGGAAATCGTCAATGACATCCATGCAGATGGCATCAACGCCATGTATGTGATGGGCGAGAACCCGGCTATGTCTGATCCGGATCAGCATCACACGCGTGCCGCGCTGGCCAAGCTGAAGCACATGGTTGTGCAGGACATATTCTTCACCGAAACCGCATGGTTTGCTGATGTTATTCTGCCAGCAACTGCGCATGCGGAAAAAGAGGGTACATTCACCAACACCAATCGTCAGGTGCAGTTGGGTCGGCCTGCTGTCACACCACCGGGTGACGCGCGGCAGGATTGGAAGATCATTGTCGATCTGGCAAATGCACTTGGACTGGATTGGCAGTATGATTCCGTCAGCGATGTCTTTGATGAGATGGCGCAGATCATGCCCAGCCTGAACAACATCACCTGGCAGCGTCTGCAGGCCGAGGGCAGCGTGACGTATCCTTGCCTCAGCCCGGATGAAGAGGGCCAGGACATTGTGTTTGCAGACAGTTTCCCGACCCAAAATGGTAGAGGTCGTATCGTCCCGGCTGATCTGGTTCCACCAGATGAATTGCCCGACGATGCCTATCCCATGGTGCTGACAACAGGCCGTGTATTGGAGCATTGGCACACCGGTTCAATGACCCGCCGATCCAAAGTTCTGGATTTGTTGGAGCCGGAAGCGGTGGCAAGTATGAATGGCACCGACATGCGCCGCATGAACCTGACCGCGGGCGACATGGTGCGTGTCACTACACGCCGGGGCAGTATCACCCTGAAGCTGCGGGAAGACTGGGAATTGCCGCAAGGGCTGATCTTCATTCCATTCTGCTACGCAGAAGCACCAGCCAACGCATTGACCAATCCACAACTTGACCCATTTGGTAAAATTCCGGAATTCAAATTCTGTGCAGTCAGGGTAGAAGCTCTGGTTCAGGAGGCCGCAGAATAGGCTTTCTCACTAATAGATAATATAGGAAAGCCATGCCCGAAGGACACACCATTCACCGCGCAGCCCGCGATCAGCAACCACTGTTTGCGGGCAGACAACTGGCCGTTTCATCGCCTCAAGGCCGGTTTCTGGAAGGTGCGGAGCACCTGGATGGGCAGGTTTGTCGGAACGTGGAAGCGCTTGGAAAACATCTTCTTTATGGCTTTGAAAGCGGTGATACGCTTCACATTCATCTGGGTCTTTATGGCAAGATCCGGAAACAGATGCAGCCCATGGCGGAGCCAAAGGGTGCCGTTCGGGTTCGACTGGAAGCGGTTGAATATGGTGTTGATATCAACGGTCCCAACACGTGCAAGATACTGGACCCTGAAGGCAGGGCAGCCCTGTTCAGCCGGATAGGACCGGATGTCCTGCGCTCTGATGCGGATCCGGATCGTGCTTATGCACGCATCGTCCAAAGCCGCTCACCAATTGGCGTTCTGATCATGAATCAGGAAATCATGGCCGGTATTGGCAATATTTACCGCACTGAAATCCTGTGGCGACAAGGCATTCACCCGGACTTGCCAGGTACTGCGCTCACACGGGATGCGTTTGATGCAATCTGGCAAGACAGTTGCGCATTGCTTGAAATCGGAGTGCAGAAGAATGCCATAATCACGGTTGATGGCGGCAGGCGTTCAGGCAAGCGCTACGGCGAAAAGGTCAATATTTTCAACCTGGAGACTTGCCCGAAATGTGAGGGGCCGGTACGCAAATTCGAAATGGCAACGCGCCGCGCTTTTGTCTGTGATACGTGTCAGCAACTGAACAAGAAAGGCTCTAGGTCAACAGGAAAAGCAGCAGTGTAATTGTAAACACGGCCACGACTGTCGATAGCAAGATGGCCGCAGAGCTGCGTCGGGCCATCACACCATAATGCTCTGCCATGACATAGACATTCTGCGCCACTGGCATGGCCGCAATGATGGTTCCCATGGTGACGATGCTGGCTGGCAGGCCAAGCAAATAGAGCGTGAGGGCCACGACGACCGGGTGGACCACCAATTTCAGAAAACTCATACTGATAACCGGGGTCAAATTCTCCCCGACGCTGCGCTGCGACAATGACATGCCCAGCGCAAACAGAGCTGTTGGAGCTGCTGCGCCGCCGAGAAAGTTGCTGAAGGTGCCAGCAGCTCCTGGCAGTCCTATGCCGCTGGCGGACAGAGCCACCCCAACCATGATTGCCACCGCGAACGGATTGCGGATGGCTCCGATCAGGGAGCGCTTAACAGCAGCACCGGGCGTCCCGCCGCCCGCAGATTCAATGATCATGATCGAGAGCGGTATCATCACCATCAGATCAATAATCAGAGCCGCTGCAGATAGTCGCACTCCTTCCGATCCGAATGTGGCACCGACAATCGGGATCGCCAGAAAACCAATATTTGCGATGGAGGCGCCCTGACCAAACAGCGCCATTTCCTGACGGGTGGCCTTAAAAAAGCTCTTGGCAAAGAACATGCCCAAGACAAACAGAATCAAGGCGGCGGCCAGCCAACCGCCAAGAAAGCGCCAGTCCAGGATGGCAGCAATATCCTGTCGCGCCAATGCCCCGATAACGAGGGCAGGCATAGCAAAGTAGAAAACAAACACATTGATCGAGCCCGCGCTTTTCGGGTCGATCATATTCGTTCGTCCGGCGGCGTAGCCCAGAGCGACTACGGCAAAAAATGGCAGCGTGAGTTCCAGAATACTGAGGAAGTTGGTCATGTTACCGGGGCAACACGATGAAACAGTTTGATGGTTTTTTCATCCACCATTGCTTCTGTTTCAGCCGCAAATTTCAGGAAGTGATCTGAGGCCAGATGAGCCTCAAAATCTGACGGAGCGCGGTAGACTTCATAGAGGAAGTAGCATGTCGGATCATCTGGATCCGCCGCCACATCGAACTGAAGACAATTTGGCTCATTCGCCAAAGAATTGTGAGCCTGCACAATCAAACGCTCAGCAAAAGCCGACGCGTGATCCGGCTTTGCTTTCCATATCACTGTCACGACGAACATCGGGCATGACTTTCATTAATCGAGGAGGAGCCTTGGCAGCCAAAGAGCCAGCTCAGGAAACAGCATGACCAAAGACAGTCCGGTCAATTGCAGCATCACAAAGGGGATAATCCCGGCATAGATATGCTGAATCTTGATTTCCGGAGGCGCAACCGCTTTCAGATAGAACAATGCAAAGCCGAATGGCGGTGTCAGGAACGATGTCTGCAGATTGATCGCCATGAGGATGGCAAACCAGTAAACAGTATCGATTGCGGCCACATGGTCGCCAAAGTCGAGATTTGCAATAATGGGTGCAAAAACCGGCAGCACAATAAGGGTGATTTCAATCCAGTCGAAAAAGAATCCCAATATGAACACCAGCACCATCAGTGCAAACAGGATGCCCCAGGATCCCAGTCCCCAACTGTCAAAAATATGAATGACAACTTCTTCGCCGCCAATCTGACGGAAGACATAGGAAAACAAAGTTGCACCAATGAAAATACCAAAGATCATTGCATTGGTCAGAGCTGAGCGCATGACCACATCTTTGAAGATGCGCCAGAACCGCCCGAAAAGGCCTTCGCCTTCCTTGAAATTGTCGTCTTCCAGCTGTGCTTGTCCTTCAAATTCCATATCCGGAATTTTGAGCGCCGGCAGCAGGATCAGATTAAAAACGGCCAGCAGTACCGCACCGAATGCACCGACAGACGCGGCTTCGGTTGGAGTTGCAAATCCGCCAAGAATGGAACCCAGAACCATAATGATCAGAATAACAGGCGGGACAAATGACCGGATGATCATACCGATATATCCGGCCATGGTTTCAGGGCCGATATTGCCCTGTGGTTTTGGCGCCAGGGTCGGATTAATGGAGCAGCGGATAACGATGTAAATCAGATAGAAGCAGGCCAGCATGAAGCCGGGGATGATTGCAGCCACAAACAGATTGCCTACAGATTTACTGAGCAAATCGGCCATGATCACAAGCATAATGGATGGCGGGATCAAAATGCCAAGCGTTCCGGATGCAGCAACTGTTCCAGACGCAAGCGCAGGTGAGTAGTTTCGCTCCATCATGACCGGCAGGGCCAGTAGGGACATCATGATAACAGATGCACCGATAATGCCGGTAGTCGCCGCCAGAATGGTGCCCATAATCACCACAGATAGCGCAAGACCGCCTGGCACGCGGCGCAAAATAACCTGCAGGCAATTCAAAAGATCGCGTGCGATTCCGGATTTTTCCAGCATGGTCCCCATAAAGATGAACATGGGAATGGCGGTCAGGATCAAATTCGTTGAAATACTGCCGTAAACCCGGGCAGGGATGGCGTTGAATTGTGGCCAGTCAAACAGCCATGGGTCCACCTGAATGGCGATAAATGCAAAGCTCAGGCCAACACCACCCAGAACAAAGGCAACTGGAAAGCCCGAAAACAGGAAAACGGCAAGAGCTGCAAACATCAGCAGCGGAAGTGCTTCAGCAAGGGTCATCAGTGACCACCTCCCAAAACGCGCGTTTCGTTCTCGGCGCTTAAATTGCCAAGCAGCCCGTCAACCGCCTTGAGAAACTGCGAAACGCCTGCCAGCAGCAAAAGACCAAACATCATTACCAGTGTCGATTTGAGGAGCCAGATATTGGTCAGTCCGACCGTTGAAGGCGAAACTTCGCCATCTACAAAAGATTTAACCGCGTAGGTGTAGCAATAAACCGTTCCGATATAGGCAAAGGGAACCAGGAAGATGAGTATTCCGAAAATCTCCATCGCATACTGGACTTTCCGCGGCATGATATCCCGCAAAAGGTCGATCCGAACATGAACCTGCTTCGTCAGCCCGTAACCCATCACCAGAGCAAACAGAATGCCATGGGCCCAGTATTCTGATTCCTGTACCATGGTGGAATTCAGCCCGGCAAATTTGGGAATACTGAAATAGCGGGTCATCACGTCGTACATGGTAATTGCGATCAGAGCGACCATTGCAACAGCGCCGAAGCGCGCTGCCCATGCCAACACCCAGTCCAAGGTATTGTAGATGGGAGAAAGGGCTGTTTTGTTCATATGATTTGCCGATCGGAAGAATGGGCTGCGAAATTAGAGTGGCGACTGAAAAGAGATATCCAGATTAAGTTGGAACCCTAACAGAAGCAAAGAAACCGCGCCATTTCTGGCGCGGTCTTTTATGCGTTTTATGCAAATCTTATTTCAGATATGCGTTTTCTTTCCAGACATTGTACCCGGCCTGAAATTCTTGCAAAGCAGCCCAGGCTTCGGTGAAGATTTCAGACTCAGCTTTCAGCTCTTCTACAACAAGGCCCCAGTTTTCTTCGTAAACCGCCAATTGCTCATCATTCCAGTTACGAATGTTGACGCCTTTTTCATCACGCAAACGGGTAAGAGCAGCACCATTGATGGCTTCGCCCTCAGTCAGCATGTTGGTGTATGTCGCACGGCAAGCTGTGCGGATTGTCAGACGCTGCGCATCTGTCATGCCATTCCAGGTATCAAGATTGATCAGGAGATCCTGCAATGTGGATTGCTGATGCCAGCCAGGGAAGTAGTTGAATTTAGCAAGCTGATAGAAACCGGCAGATTCATCCACAACAGGCATCGAATATTCTGTTGCATCAATCGTACCACGCTCGAGGGCAGGGTAGATTTCACCGCCTGGCAGCAATTGTGTGTCTACGCCTAGCTTCTGCATGACCCGAGCACCCAGACCAAAGAAGCGCATTTTCATGCCCTTCATATCATCAAGAGATGTGATTTCCTGACGGAACCAGCCGGATGTCTCTGGGGGGGAAACACCACAGATTTCAGAATGCACATTGAATGTGTTGTAGAGTTTTTCATTCATCAGTTCCTGGCCGCCGCCATAGAACATCCATGCGCCATATTCACCGGCACCTGGTCCAAATGGGATGGCTGAGAACATGGCGAATGCGATGTCCTTGGAGGTGTGATAGCCAGGGTTTGACCAGGCTGCATCAGCAGTACCATTGCCAACAGCGTCCAGAACTTCAAACGCAGGCACAAGGGCACCTGGCTCAAAGAAACGCATTTCAATATCGCCGCCGGAAATGGCCGTTACCGTTTTAGTGAGTTCTACACCAGCAGAACCAATCAAAGGTTGTGAAGACGGATAGGATGACGCAACTTTCATGCGAAGTTTTTCCGCCATAGCGGGTGCAGCCATCAGGCCGATTGCGCTGACAGTCGCCAGTGCGATTTTCGTGAACTTTTTCATATAGTCCTCCCAGACTGTTGTGTGGTTAGTTTAACACCGCGTCTCAAGCGACGCTGATATCTGTTTAGTTTTGATACCAGAGTTTTCAATTATCTGCTGAATTATTCATATTACGCAATAGACGCGACGTCTATTCGTACAATGTATAAGCCGAAATCCTCCTCCGACACCCCATTGGCGCTGCGTTGATTTTACGTTTGTGGCCTGCTTGCATCAACGCATTAATTAATGTATGCATTAAATTACGGCAACGTCAATACCCGAGTGCAAGTGAAGCGCAAATCGCCGTTAGATTGCGGTTCGAGGCCTCATTACGCAAGTATCCATGCCAGTTTTACAGGCCCTGGAATGCAAATCGGGAAAAACATATTGGAGAGTGAATTGGGTCAAATACCGAAGGTCTATGCAATCACGGTTTTCGATGGAGACGGGATTGGTCCTGAGATTATGACACCAACGCTGGACTTGCTACAACGTGTCGCAAGTCTTTTCGGTTCGTTCTCCTTTGAATTCAAACATGTGCCAGCCGGGGCAGGGCATTTCCGCGATACAGGCGAAGCGTTGCCCAAAACCTCCATAGATGCAGCGCGCGCCGCTGATGCGGTCTTGTTATCTGCAATGGGCTTGCCCTCGATTCGAAAGCCTGATGGTACCGAAATCACCCCGCAGATTGAGCTGCGCTTTGAGTTGGACCTGTATGCCGGTGTCAGACCCGTCAGGGTTTATTCAGGGCAGTCCACACCACTTGCTGATCCACGCGCGGACCAAATCGACTTTGTTCTTATCCGCGAATCCACGGAAGGTCTGTTCGCCCACATGCACGAAGGACAGATTCACGGCGATGAGGAGGCAACGGAAACACTACGCATTACACGTCCGGTGAGTGAAAAACTGTTTGATTTTGCCTTTCGGTTGGCACAGCAGCGTGCCATCAAGTTTGATCGTACAGCACGTGTAACATGTGTTGACAAAGCAAATGTGTTCCGTGCCTTCTGGTTCTTCCGCTCAATCTTCATGGAACGTGCAAAGGCATTCCCTGAAGTCGAGGCCGATACGGCCTATGTCGATGCTTTGGCCATGTGGATGGTTCAAAAGCCGTGGGAATTCGATGTTCTGGTCACAGAAAACATGTTTGGAGACATTTTGTCTGATCTGGGTGCCGGAATAATGGGCACACTTGGATTGGCGCCGTCTGCTGATATTGGAGATGACGCCGCTGTTTTCCAGCCGTGTCACGGTAGTGCGCCCGATATTGCGGGCAAGGGCATAGCAAATCCACTGGCAATGATCCTGTCAGCGGCGATGATGCTGGAATGGTTGGCTGTTGAGCATGATGATCAGGATTTGGCAAAGGCGGCGCGCATCGTTGACGACGCAGTTGGTCAAAATGTCGTCGCACAGCGTCATCTCACTGGTGATCTGGGTGGCACGGCCAACACGATCGAATGTGCGGCTTCCGTGATAGCGAACATCGAAAAACTGGTAGCATCATCTATTGGCGTTTCCGATAAGGTGGTTTGACCCATGGCAGTGCCTGCATTGCGTGTCGGGATGGTGGGATATGGCTATTTTGCGGAATTCCATCTGATTGCCTGGCAGCGATTGGGCGGAGCATCTTTGATCGCCCTGGCAGATCCCAACGCAGAACGAAGATCTGCGGCGTTGAAGGTCGCGCCACATATTGAGGTGTTTGAGAGCGTGGAAGAAATGCTCTCTTCCTGTGAATTTGATATTCTGGATGTTGCAACGCCACCAACCACTCATCTCGATTTGATCCGACCTGTTCTGGGGCGGGTACAGGCCGTAATTTGCCAAAAGCCGTTTTGCGAAAATCTGTCTCAGGCCCAGGAACTTGCATCCGCGAGTGACAACAGTTCGACACTGTTGGTGATTCATGAAAATTTTCGGTTTCAGCCCTGGTATCGCGAGATCAGCAACATCCTGGCAGATGGGCGGTTGGGGCGTGTCGTCCAGGCCCAATTCAGATTTAGACCAGGCGATGGTGCGACTGACGACGCCTACCTGGGTCGTCAACCGTATTTCAGAGACATGAAACAATTTCTGATCCGTGAAACAGGTGTCCACTGGATTGACGTCTTTCGCTTTCTGTTTGGGGAACCAGTTGCAGTGAGCGCGGACTTGTTTCGTACAAATCCGGTTATTGCTGGCGAAGACAGTGGTACGTTCACATTTCAGATGGCGGATGGTGCTCGCATTGGTTTCGACGGCAATCGGACGCTGGACCATGTGGCGCAGAACAGACGGCTGACCATGGGTGAATTCCTGATTGAGGGAAGTCAGGCCAGTTTGAAGCTCTCCGGTGATGGCGCGATCGCCTTGCGCAATTTTGGCGAAAATCACTGGCAAACTCATGCATATTCCTTTGAGGACAGGGATTTTGGCGGCGATTGTGTCTACCATCTGCAACATCATGTTGTGGAGCATTTGAGAGCCGGAGAAACACTCGAAAACACAGCCACAAACTACCTGAAAAACCTTGAAATCCAGACATTGGTTTACCGCGCTTCAGATGAAGGCGTAAGATTGACGCTGGGTGAGGGGGGCTGCATCTAGTGGCAGGCTCTGCACGAAAAACCGACACACGGACGCAACAGGCTTATCAGACGCTGAAAGGCCTGATTATGGACAATGCGCTCAAACCCTCGGCCTCCTATCTTGAAACAGAACTTGCCGAGATGCTGGGGATGAGCCGCACACCAGTGCGCGAGGCGACGCTTCAGCTTGAAAGTGAAGGGTTTTTGAGCATCAGGCCGAGACACGGCATAACGATCCTGCCAATTTCAATAGAAGACATGCAGGACATCTATGATCTTTTGACCGAACTGGAGCCATATGCTGCCGAAAAAGTCGCGCGTGACGGGCTTAGCGAGCACGGTCATACCCTTTTAATGTCTCACGTAAGCGCTATGGATGCTGCCCTGCAGGCGAATGATCTGATTGCATGGGCGTATGCAGATGAGGCCTTTCACATGGATTTGGTGCGTCTTGCAGGAAATGCGCGCCTGTCAAAAATAGTCTCCACATTCTGGGGGCAGGTCCACCGCGCCCGTATGGCTACTTTGACATTGCGCCCAAAGCCCGTGCGGTCCAACGAAGATCACAGGCGATTGGTGAGTTTTGTACAGTCGGGAGACTGGCAGGCGGCGCGGAACCTTCACCGCGAGCATCGAAAAAATGCAAAAACCATGCTGGTTGATCTGATCACACATCACAATTTGAATCACCTGTAGGAGTTTAATGTGAGTGATATCTGGGACGTTTTTGCGCTGAAATATGCCGAACGCAACACACGAACGCGCGCAGATTCCTTTTTGGCAGATCCGCATCACGACTTGCCGCATGCGATGGATTATTTTGTGTGGGTGCTAAGGCAGGGATCAAAGACCATCGTGGTGGATACAGGGTACGATACAGAGGAAGCACAGGCCAGAAACAGGCAAATCCAGATCAATCCGGCAGATAAGCTGCGGCAGTTTGGTGTTGATCCCGAGACGGTTGACACGGTCATCATTACCCATCTGCATTATGATCATGCTGGCTGTCTGACTGCATTCCCTAAAGCCAACCTTCATGTTCAAGCCATTGAAATGGCATATGCTACCGGTCCTTGCATGTGCCATGATCATTTGCGCGCGCCCTTTACAGGGGAACATGTCTGCGACATGGTGCGAGCCTTGTTTGCGGGCCGTGTTCATTTTTCAACTGGCAGCGCCAGCATAGCGGACGGCGTGGAAACCCATCTCATCGGCGGTCACAGCAGGGGACTGCAATGCGTGCGTGTCAAAACCGCGCGTGGCTGGGTCGTTCTGGCCTCCGATGCAAGCCACTATTTCGAGAATTACCGTCTTGAGAAGCCATTTCCCATTGTTGTGGATGTTGAGGACATGTTGAGCGGATTTGGCACCCTCAAGATGCTTGCTGAAAGCGACAATCATATCATTCCTGGCCATGACCCGATGGTCCGATCCATCTACGAGTCTGTCTTCTCCGGTGATGACAGCATTGTTGCCCTGCATGTGCCGCCGAAAGCTAAAGTGATGTGAGCCAGAACAAAGTGAAATTGGGCGCTGCTGGCACGATTTCTTTTTGAGCGTGGCTTGACGCAGTGAGAACTGTCGAAACTGGATGCCATAAAACCAGGTCAGTAGCGGGCCAGGATTGCTAGGGTGAGCTCGCATATCTGGAGGAAGGGACCTGTATGATGGCGGAAAAGTTTATGAAACGCGCAAAGCCAGAAGCCTGGTGGCGAGTGACAAAACTCTCTGACGATGTTTCGCGCATCGATGAGCCACACATCAAGGAATTCTACCGTTGCAATTGCTGGCACATCCGCGGTGAAGATGAGGACCTTTTGATTGATAGCGGTATGGGCGTTGTCAGCCTGCGTGAATGGGTGCCTTTGGTCTCAGAAAGGCAACTTCTCGCGGTCGCAAGCCACACGCATTTTGACCATATTGGATGTCATCACGAGTTTGAGCAACGCGCGGTCCATCGCGCCGAAGCGCATCTTCTGGCGGCACCGACACGCAGCGCCACTCTTGCCGATCCTTATGTTACAGATGATATTTTTGATGTTTTGCCACCCCAGCCTTATCGCTCTGAAACTTACGAGGTTGCAGCAGCCAAAGCGACCAGAATTCTGGAAGACGGGGATTGCCTCTCGCTTGGCACCCGGCGCTTTGAAGTGATCCATACGCCGGGGCATTCGCCTGGTGGAATTGCGTTGTTCGAAGCCAAAACCGGCATCCTGTTTGCGGGTGATATTGTCTATGACGGGCCCCTTGTTGAAGATCTTTATCACTCTGACGCGCATGACTATATCGCGTCCATGAGGCGCCTTGCACACCTTTCGGTTCGAACTGTGCATGGCGGTCATTTCCCAAGTTTCAGCGGGGATCATTTGCGCAAATTGATCAGTCGATGGCTAAAGGACCATGACGCCTGAGGGTTACACCCCGCGATCTTTGACTGATTCCATAGCGACATGCGTGCTGGTATGCGCCACATGCGGCAAACCGGAGATGGTTTCGCCCAGAACGCGGCGATATTCGGAAATGTGTTTGGT
Organism: Alphaproteobacteria bacterium; assembly: GCA_024743215.1. GTDB lineage: Bacteria > Pseudomonadota > Alphaproteobacteria > Rhizobiales. The sequence goes on along the minus strand of JANSWZ010000001.1, from coordinate 1,193,024 downwards.
TCGAACTTTTAAAAGATAGTCAAAGCTGCCCGCAATCATATGGCACTCTTCGATTTCACCCACATTGTGGGCTGCCAGATTGAACGCCTGCAATGCAGGCTCGCGTGTGTCCTTTAATTTGACTTCAACAAAGGCAATGTGGGCACGGTCCAGCTTCTGGGCATTCAGGACAGCACGATAGCCAAGGATATAACCTTCTGATTCCAAACGCTTTAACCGCACCTGGCAGGGAGACTTTGACAGGCCGATTGTCTCTGCCAATTGGGTAACAGTTATCCGGCCATTGTGGGCCAGAACCCTGAGAATCTTTTCATCGAAACCATCAAGCTCGTTTGCAGAAAGTTCTGTTTCATCCACGGGCAAAAATCCTGAAAAATATCAATTTATCAGGAGATAATACGTCTTGAATCGGGTTTGCGGGAAAAAAACCGAATTTAGTGCTGATAATATGAATCCAGCAGACAAAGTGACTGAGTGCCATCCAAGCCAACATCAACGTCGGGCTTAATTTCGAGCGCACAATGAGGGTTGATGACATGAACGCACTGAATGATGCTTCCGCCGATCTTTCTCAACTAAGAGAACAAATTCGCGACCACGTGTTGTCAGACGAGGCGGCCGCTCTGGCCCAATTGATTGAGCTTGCTGAACAAACGCCCGATATCGCTGCCGCGGTCAAACTGGAAGCCGCAAAGCTGGTGGAAGACGTTCGTAAGGTCCGGAATCCGGGTTTGATGGAATCTTTTCTGTCTGAGTACGGCCTTTCGACAAGGGAAGGCGTTGCACTTATGTGCCTGGCCGAAGCCTTGTTGCGTGTACCTGACAGTGACACAATTGATGCGCTGATCGAAGATAAAATCTCGCCGTCCAATTGGGGCGCGCATCTGGGGAAGTCCAACTCCTCCTTGGTAAATGCATCCACATGGGCGTTGATGCTGACTGGCACTGTTCTGCGCGAGGACGAAGGAATTGCCGGAACTTTGCGTTCGCTGCTCAAGCGGGTCGGCGAGCCGGTCATCCGCACAGCTGTGGCACAGGCGATGCGTGAATTGGGTCAGCAATTCGTTCTGGGTCGCAACATTGACGAAGCGATGATACGCGCCGCCAAACAGGAAGAGCGTGGCTTCACCTATTCATATGACATGTTGGGGGAGGCGGCCCGCACTCAGGCTGATTCAAAGCGCTACCACTTGTCTTACTCCGAAGCCATCAGCACCATCGCCAAAAGCTGCGGAAGCAGCGACATTCGCGAAAATCCGGGCATTTCCGTAAAGTTATCCGCCCTGCATCCAAGATATGAGGCCACTCAGAAAGATCGGATTGTGCCGGAACTGGTCAATCGGACCCTGGCGCTGGCGAGCCTGGCAAAATCAGCCAATATGGGATTCAATATTGATGCAGAAGAGCAGGACCGGCTTGATCTGTCCTTGGATGTGATTGAAAGCATTCTGTCAAACCCGGCTCTGGCCAGCTGGGATGGATTTGGCGTTGTCGTTCAAGCCTATGGGCCGCGCGCTGCCTTTGTTATCGACTGGTTGCACGCATTGGCGGATAAATTGGACCGGCGCATCATGGTTCGCCTCGTTAAGGGAGCCTATTGGGACACTGAAATCAAACGGGCTCAGGTTCTCGGGCTGGATGGGTTTCCTGTCTTCACGCGCAAAGCCTCCACCGATGTCAGTTACATTGCATGTGCGCGAAAGCTGCTGCGCTGCACCCACCGTATCTACCCGCAATTTGCCACCCACAATGCGCACACCATAGCCGCAGTCCAGGCCATTGCCGCTGATGAAGGGGATCCTGAATTTGAATTCCAGCGGCTGCACGGCATGGGTGAGGTTTTGCACAATGCGGTCATGGCAGGCCATCAGTCGCGCTGTCGCATCTATGCGCCTGTTGGCGCCCATGAGGATTTGCTGGCCTATCTGGTTCGGCGGCTTCTGGAAAATGGAGCGAACAGCTCCTTCGTTAATCAGATTGTGGACAAGCAAGTGTCTGTCGCAACCATTGTTGCGGACCCATTCGTGGCCGTGTCGAACTATCTGAACGATGCGCCAAACCCCGGAATTGCTCATCCGAGCGAGCTTTTTGGAGATGTGCGCGGAAATGCTAAAGGCTGGGACATCACTGATTGCCGAGATCAGGCATTTGTGGCGCAGGCCATGGCGACAGCATTGCCGAAAGAGAATTCAGGACCAATGCTTGCCGTAGTTGAGAGACACCAACCGCTGGCCGTGGCTCCAAGATATAATCCTGCAAGGCCACATCAGATCATTGGCCATGCAGCTGATACACCATTGGGTGCGGTGAATGATGCAATCACGGCCGCGGTGGATGGCACGGTCCATTGGTCGGCAACGCCGGTATCCGTGCGGGCAAGTTACCTGCGCAAAGCTGCTGAACTTTATGAGGCAGACGCAGAGCGGTTCTTTGCACTGGCGTGTCAGGAGGCAGGCAAGACAGCAACTGATGCCATTGCAGAGCTGCGCGAAGCCGTCGATTTTCTGAGATATTATGCAGCTGAAGCGGAGCGCATGGCGGAGAAAGGCCTAGTTGAGGGCAGGGGTGTGTTTGTCTGCATCTCTCCATGGAACTTTCCATTGGCAATTTTCAGCGGCCAGGTTTCAGCAGCTTTGGCCGCTGGTAATGCTGTGCTTGCCAAGCCAGCCGAACAAACCCCTTTGATAGCCGCTCACGCGGTTGCCTTGTTGCACAAGGCAGGTATCCCCAAAGCTGCTGTTCAATTGCTTCCCGGGGCAGGTGCTGAAATTGGCCATGCCTTGGTGTCCGATCCGCGTATCAGTGGCGTGTGCTTCACCGGCTCTACACCGACAGCCATGCGCATCAACCGCGTGATGGCCCAATATGCAGCGCCCGATGCGCCACTCATTGCGGAAACCGGTGGTATCAACGCCATGATCGTGGACAGTTCTGCTCTCCCGGAACAGGCTGTGCGAGACATTGTTGCCTCTGCCTTTCAAAGTGCTGGTCAACGCTGCTCAGCTCTGCGCGTTTTGTATGTGCAGGAGGACATCGCGGAAAAACTGTTAAAAATGCTGCAAGGTGCCATGGATGCGCTGGTGGTTGGTAATCCGGCAGATTTGCAGACCGATATTGGCCCGGTCATTGATCAGCCTGCCAAAGCGAAGATAGAGACCCACATTCGCAAAGCTGCGCAGGAAGGCCGTCTGCTGAAACAACTGGAAGCGCCTCAAGAAGGTATGTATGTCGGGCCGGCGCTTATTTCCATCAAAGGGATTGAAGATTTGCACGAAGAGGTTTTTGGCCCCGTTCTGCACGTCGCCACTTTCAAGGCCAGTCAATTGCCGGCGGTCATAGAATCCATAAACAACAAGGGCTTTGGCCTGACTTTCGGATTGCATACCCGCATTGATGACCGCGTTCAGACCATTATCGACAGCATTAGATGTGGAAACATCTACATCAACCGCAATCAGATTGGCGCTGTGGTTGCGTCTCAGCCTTTTGGCGGTGAGGGCCTGTCAGGCACAGGTCCAAAAGCCGGGGGGCCGCATTATCTGAAACGATTTACGAAATCGCCACATATCGAAGTTCAGCGTCCCCATAAGGCACAGCAGATTTCGCACGCCACGGCACAGGCGGCTCTGGACATTTATCAGCCATCCTCAAATCAGCTTGCCTCGAAACTGATGGAAATCACTGACATGCCCGGCCCAACCGGCGAATCCAACCGACTAAGCGTATTTTCCAAAGGTGTCATTCTGTGCCTCGGTCCGACAGCGGATGCGGCAAAGGCCCAAATGTACAAGGCTGCCTGTCTTGGCTGTGCAACGCTGGGCATCGCGCCAGGTCTGTCTCAGGAGGGGACTCTGAATGGTGTGCTGGAGCCAGAGGTGTTGAAAACCCTGTCAGGCTTTGACGGTGTCGTTTGCTGGGGCGACACAGAATTCCAACACACTGTGCGACAGGCATTGGCCCATCGTGACGGACTAATACTGCCTTTGATCAGCAGTGATGACTTTTCGCCCTGTCTTCTGGAGCGACATGTTTGCATCGATACAACAGCTGCAGGCGGCAATGCTTCATTGCTCGCCTCCGCCTGAGGAAGCAGGGCGGTTTGCCGTCATAGGCGAGACCTAAAACGGTAATCCCTTTTCCAGAACCCGGATCAATGGCTGCAACTGGGCCTCATATTTACGCCATTTCTCCACTGACCCCTTATAGATCGGCTGCCGCACCTGGGTAACACTGGCGGTCCGAATTGCACGGTCAGCCTCATGGAAATTCAGACAATTCGGATCCCATTCCAGGCCACAGAAATCCAGAACCGTCCGGGTCTGCTTCTCCAGATCAGCCACCATGTCTTCATAGCGGTTCTCCAGAATCTGACCCGGAAAGATCTCGTTCCAGTGAGCCATCAACTCACGGTATTTGTTGTGATACTGGCCCAGTTCGACAAGATCATAGCCATACTGGTGACCATCATTGCCGAAAATCTGCTTGAAAATCGCAAAGGCATTGTCAATTGGATTGCGATAGCTGTGGATGATTTTCGCATTTGGCAAGGCCAGCTTGATAAAGCCAACCTGCAGGAAATTATGCGGCATTTTGTCGGTGATAAATGGGCTGTCCGTTTCAATTTCGCGCACCTTTTTTATGTAGGCAGCACCCATATCCCGGAAGGTCTCGGACGTCACCTTGCCAGCTTTCAATTTGTCTTCAAAAGTGTGCATGTCCTTGAACTCGCTACGCACCAGTTGTGACATGAAACCCAATTCACCTGCTCCAAAAACATCGCGGTGCGCGTGGAAAACCTGTTCCAGCAAGGTTGTTCCGGAGCGCGGCATACCGACGATGAAAATCGGCGTTTTGTCCGGATGCCCGGCGCCCTTGAAATCAGCCAGCAACGCAGGGGTGAACAGCTGTCTGCGCAGATCAAATCCACGAAAGTCATCCGCTTGATGGTAAAAATATTTCTTTCGTCTCAGCCGGTTGCCTTCTTTGTAATAAAAGAAGGATTTTTCATATTCCTTGATCGCCTCAAATGCTTTTGCCAGCGCCATGGCCAAATTCATTTTAGGGTCTTCATGCCCCTCTTTTTCCGCTTCACCTTGCAGAACCTTCGAATAGTCGACATCTGGTATCTTCTTGTAAAGACGCTCCATGTTCTTCATGTCGTCATCGTAGGTTTCAAATTTCTTGGTCCGCGCAATCGCATTGTAGGAGTTTATGCTGTCTGGCTCATGATCGAGAATTTTGCGATGAATTGCTTCTGCTTCATCGAGTTTTCCAAATGTGGTCAAAAGGCCTGCCTTTTGGTTTAAAAGACGTCCGCTGGTCGGACGCACTTTGAGTGCTTCATCAAGTGACCCAAGTGCTTCGTCAATCTGCCCCAATTCGCCATGCGCGCTTGCCAACTCCACATAGGCATCAAGAAAGTCTGGTGTGATGGAAATCGCCTTTTCCAGCACTGGGATGGTTTCCGAGTAGTTTCCCTGAGCATTATGACCCTTGCCAAGATTCACCATGGCAGGAACGAAATCAGGATCGGCATCCAGCGAGGCTTTGAAACAGTCAACCGCTTCCTTGCTGCGCTTTAATTCCATCAATGCCAGACCACGATTGTTGTGGAATGTTGGCCTGGTAGGTTCCGCTTTCGCAGCTTTCCCAAACCAGCGTTCGGCCAGGTCATGCTTTCCGGCTTCAACATCGATGATTCCAAGAGAGTTATTGGCATCTGGAAAGGAACTGTCGAGTTGCAAAATGGCATGATAAGCCAACTTTGCTTGTTCCGGTTGTCCAGCGGCGTAAATTTTATGCGCCGCCTCCAACATTGCCATTAATTGCTGCGGATCGCCCTTGGTCCGATAGACCCCGTTTCGCTTGTTCCTGCGTGCTGGCTTGGAAGCGGAAGGTGCTGCCTGTGTAGCCTGTGCTTGTTTCGCAAGGCGTCGTTTTTCTGCGCGATTCATATTTCGTACCAATTCAATTGGAATTGCAATCTTTGTGGCGTTTTATCATTTTGTGCGGGACCGTCCAACGGAAACATAGGTCAGACCGGCATCTTCCACGGCATCGACCGGATAGATGTTTCGCAGATCAATCACCAAATCTCCACGCATCAGGTTTTTTACAGTTTGCATATCAAGGGCACGATAGACGTTCCACTCAGTCATAATCACGGCCACATCTACGTCGGTAATGGCGTCTTCTGCACTGTCGCAAAATTGGGTGCCCGGTAAAAAGGACTTGGCTTCTCCCATCGCTTGCGGATCGTGTGCTTTGACATCCACACCTGCTGCTTCCAGAACGGGAATGACCGCAAGACTGGGGGCTTCGCGCATGTCATCTGTATTGGGCTTGAAAGCCAGCCCAAGAATACCAACAGTTTTTCCTCTCGGCGTATCACCAAGTTCAGACAGAATTTTCTGAGCCATTGATTTTTTGCGCGTCTCATTAACGCGCACTACGGATTCAATCAGATTTTGTGCTGCCCCGTATTTACGCCCCGTTGCAGCAAACGCTCTGGTGTCCTTGGGAAAACACGAACCACCGAAGCCTGGTCCGGCATGCAGGAATTTGCCGCCAATTCGATTGTCCAGGCCGATTGCCTTGGCCACTTCCTGAACATTGCCACCGGTTTGCTCACACAAATCCGCGACTTCATTAATGAAGGTGATTTTCATCGCAAGAAATGCGTTAGCTGCATATTTGATCAGTTCCGCATTTTCAGGCGTTGTCACAACAATCGGAGCGTCTCTTAAATAGAGCGGGCGATACAATTGCTGCAAAACGGTTTCAGCCCGTTTGTCTCTTACGCCAACGACGACACGATCCGGGCGCATGAAATCCTCAATAGCCGACCCCTCTCTTAAAAACTCAGGATTTGAGGCGAGGGAAAATGGCACACCGGGCCGCTCGGCTTCAATGATCTTTTGCACCTCGGCATTTGTGCCAACCACCACTGTTGATTTCAGAACAATCACCGTTTCCGGTTTCATGGAAGCAGCAATCTGTTTTGCCGCAGCATGCACATATTGCAGATCCGCCTCACCATCCCCCCGCCGCGATGGTGTGCCAACTGCAACAAACACAACATCAGCCTGCGCAACGGCAGAGTCAAAATCAGTCGTAAACGTCAGGCGCTGGCTGTTCTGTTCCATGAGGCGATCAAGGCCCGGCTCATAAATCGGCAAAACACCTCCATTTAATGCGTCAATCTTGTCGGCATCCAGATCAACGCAGGTAACCTCGAAACCAAATTCCGAAAAACAGATGCCTGATACAAGGCCAACATAGCCGGTGCCGATAATAGTGACTTGCATGGAAACTCCTATAGTAAGGCAATCTTGCTGCTGATGGTCTTCGCATCTCTTATTGCGACATTGCGATGAAGTCACGGCAAAATGCGGTGGAGCTATATAGTGCGGTCGGACCGCGGGGAGGGACACACGAATAGAGTCCAGAATTTGTATCAACTGGCCGCGCACCCATCGAGGCCGTCGTCCTCGGATTTATTCCGCGGACCCATAGCGCAAACTGTTATCCCAAACGCTGACGGAATTTTACTCGGCACTGATGTGTTTAACTGGACGAGTCACCACAGAATCATCGTCGGGTTCATGCTTGAGGGACAGAAACTGTCGAAAATCCGCCATTCACTGGCTGTCGCCATGCTCGCGTACTATAAAGACTCTAGTCACACATCAGAACAGAATCTTAAAATCCCCGCCAAATATGTGTTCAGAATGCAACACTCACCCCCCAAGACGCGCCACACAGGCTTCGATACCCATTTTACCGTTGATGAAACCGGCGCGATCCGTAATTGTCCAATTGCGTTAGGGGCGATTCATCCGGCGGCATGGCCTTCCAGAAGAAATCGCCTCAGCATTGGGGGGTTTGATCCCAGCTCATTAAACCAAGTTCGGTGAGCCGACTTATATCAGGCCCGATAATTGAAATGACTTTGGAGGTCATATTATGAAAAAGAGCATTTTGCTCGGCTCTGCCGCCGCTCTTGTCGCCGTAACAGGCGCACAGGCTGCTGATTTGCCAATCGTAGAACCAGTTGATTACGTTCGTGTCTGTGATGCATTCGGCGCTGGTTTCCACTACATTCCAGGCACAGAAACATGCCTCAAGTTCTCTGGCCGCGTGCGGACAGAAATCGGCATTCGTGATGACGAAGACGATGATACAACTGACACATCTTTCTTGAATTCAAACTTCGAGCTGGTTGTTAATGCTTCTTCCATGACTGAAGTTGGCATGCTGGTTGGTCAGTTCGCTATCTCTGGTTCTAACGAAGGCAACGTTGAACTCGGCGATGCATGGATCACAATCGGTGAGAACCTCCTCGTTGGTCGTGAAACATCCCGTTACGATTTCGGTGGTGGTTACGGCATTTATGACGGTCTCTATGTTGATGAAGGCATCAACCAGTTCACCTTCATCATGCCTTTCGGCAATGGTCTGTCCATGACACTTGGCCTGGAAGATGGTCGTGACCGTCGTGCTAATATCGCTCAGTACAATGGTGATACTGAAGATACGATTACTGTAAGCTCTGCTTTCTCAACTAGTCTTCTCGGTGTTTCGTCCATTACAAAGACATCCCAAATCCTGACTGGTGTTTACGTAGGGCAGGACGCAACATATGCTGGAATGGAAATTCCAGAGATCGTAGCTAGCCTGCGTATTTCACAGGGTTGGGGTTCGGCTCAGATTTCTGGTGCCTTGCATCAGATTCGTTCGATCTCAACGTTTGATGCTACAGCTCCATACACTACTGCTGCATTGTCTTTGAGTGGAGTACCCATCGCTGTTGGTGTTCTTGACGAAGATTACGGTTGGGCGGTTCAAGCTGGCGTCGAATTGAATGTCGGTTCCATGACTAAAGTGAAAGTCGTTGGTGCTTATGCTGATGGTGCCATGCACTACATTGGCGGCGCGGATTACTATGAAGCTGCTGTTGACATCGTAACTGGTGATATCACTGATACAATGAGCGGTTGGTATGTTTTGGCTGGTCTGAGCCATGACTTCTCCAGCGCCCTGAATGTTGCTGTGACTGGTGCTTACCATGACTTCGACGATCAGGCTGAACTCTGGCAGGTCAGTGCCAACATCGAATACGAAGTTGTTGAAAACCTTGTCGTAAGCTTGGCCGGTCAGTATACTGATATCGAGATGGAACAAAATACAATGCTCGGTACAGATGATGGCGATACAGATAGCTGGGAAGCTAAACTGCGTATTCAGCGCAACTTCTAAGCTAATCCTGATCTGACGTTAGTCAGGTTCAAGATTTCGAAAGCCCGGCGTGAAAGCGTCGGGCTTTTGTTTTTTAGGATATCTGCGTTCTGTGGGATCATCTGATGACCCGAACCAGACCAAATGACGAAGCACTTCATCCCAACAGTGTCATTCTCGGATTTACTGCGAGAACCCATCTTGTGAACACTGGGAGTTGTGCCCTGACAATTGCCCACCCATGCATATGATAAGACAAGAACGAAAGCACTGGCGTACGCGGCCAAGAATCTAGCCCCTCGCTAACCTGCCAGCTTGAATGGCACCGCACCTAGATTTTCGGACTTGTTCCGAACAACGAGTCTGCCGAACTCCGAACGCTTCGCAAGTAAAGCGCACATGACAATCCGCATAGGGTGCAAGAAAGCGTTTCAAGGCGTCAGTCTGATTGGTCACAATCGCGTGTTTTGGATTGGGCGATTTGAATAAATCAATTTATGCAGTGCTGATGTCGCTATCATCGATGAAGGTATTGGTTTCATGGTTCCCATCCTGAGTACGGAAACAGCATCTGCGGCCTCAGGTATCTGTTCAGGGTTGGCGTTCTTCGCTGTGAAGGGATCAATGCTTGGGGACGGTCTTTCAAAGGACCAGAATTGCTGCCCTTAACAGGAGAATAATCTGCCACTCTCATTGCGCAATGACTTACCTGCGGTGTAAACATGTATGACATGCAAACCAAATTTCCGAAGGCCCGGTAAAATGAAATTAGAGGAATTTATCCCTGCATTCGCGCAGCCCGTCGCAACATTCGATCTGGGATTTGACAGTGCATTCAATACAGATTTGGTTAGCTTCATTGACAGCCTACGCCTTGGAACTGATGGCGGACCCGTTCGAACTAGTGTCGGGGGATGGCGCAACGAAGGGGATTTCTTTGCAATCCAGAATCCTCTGATCAAGCGCCTCGAAACTGAATGCGCCAAGGCTGCCATGCAATTTTTGGAGGCTTGCGGCGCGACAATTGCTCTGGAAAAACACGCAATATCGCTGAATGGTTGGGCCAATTGGAACGGGAAGGGGCATTACAACGCCCCGCATCGCCATTTGGGTGCCGACGTTTGCGGAACATATTATGTCAAGCAACCCAATGATGCATCGCTGAACACAGGGTGCATCGAATTTTTGGACAATAGAAATATCATGCCGGCACAGCAGAGGTTGGGCGGCCCCATTTTTGGCACAAGGGTTCGGCGACGCCCGGAAGCAGGAAAGCTGGTGGTATTTCCATCTTTTCTCACGCATTGGGTTCCACCCAACCAGACTGAAGATGGCCGGATCGTTGTTGCGTGGAACGCGAAACTTCGTCAGAAGCTGTAAGGTGCAGCCCGCTGTCCTACAGCTGAAATTATTTGTCAACGCATCGGATTGTGGTCCAATTGTTGCTCCGTTTGGTATGTTTTGGCTTGTTTGAAAAATGATTTCTACGAATAGATCGAAATCCCGGAAGCAAAACTGTGGATCCATAACAATTTTAATGTACATCCAATAAAAGATAGATTTGTTAAATTGGAACCGGCTATTTTACTAGGCCCTTTTTGTTTCAATTTTGTTGATATCCAAATTTTGAACCAGCATCGATGATGCTGATTGTCCGACCTTATCAATTCAGAATATCTTAGGTATACTCTTATTTATACATATAACAACAGCGACAGCGGGTTTACATGCCTAATTCGAAATTTGCACTTGCCCAGGAAACTTATGCAATGGGTCAATTTGAACCGGCAATAATCTATGCAAAAGAGGCTCTGAAGGCTGATAAGAAAAACTCGGAGATATTGAATTTTCTTGGATCTGCATATGCAAATCTTGGTGACTATGATGAGTGCATCAAATATTTTCGGAAAGCATTGAAGCTTTCCAGAAAAAATGGCGAGATACTATCTAACCTTGGAGCAGCTTATCAGGAAAAGGGTAAGCACTTGGCTGCTAGGGACTATCTGGAGCAAGCCGTTTCATTGGAGCCTGATAATCCTAAATACCGGAGCAATCTGGCCCTTGTCAGTTTCCAGTTAGGAGATCAGGCGAACTTCGTATTAAATTTTCCATCGCGACGCTGTAACGACGATATTTGGGGGAGCGTTCCGGGGGTTGCGCCTGAATTTACTGGGAATGAAAGCATTTCGGGAAAACACATTCTGGTTTTTCCCGAGCAGGGGATTGGTGATGAAATATTTTTTTTGCGCTTAATCCCGGGATTTGTAAACAAGTATTCAGTCAAGTTAACCGTTATATGCGATAAAAGACTCGTGCACCTCTTTTCAAGAAACTTTGAGGATATTCATTTCGTTTCCAGTTTGGACGCTGTGAAGTCACGGGGTGACATCGAATTTGAAATGCCCATGGGGGACTTGATGCTCTATTTGGAGCGACAGCCCTTTTTGACAAAGCTTCCAGAATTGACGCCCGATAGTTCTAGACGCTCGGCTTGGAAAAAGCGCATTCAACCATTGAAAGAAAAGGGTGCAGCCATTGGCATCAGTTGGAGAGGTGGAGGTGATCGTCGTTTCCGTAAAAAGCGTTCACTTGAGTTACTGAATTTCGTCAACGCTCTCCCTGAGGATGTCCAGCTGATAAATCTGCAGTATGACTATGATCCTGCGGAACTCCAAAAAGTGGAGCGTCAGACCGGAAGGAGAGTATGGGTTTGGGACTCTTTTGACCCAAAATATGACATTGAGAATCTTGCAGCTCTGATTTCAAATTTGGACGCGGTGGTAACGGTTGACAATATCACGGTTCACCTGTCTGGAGCGCTCAATGTTCCCACTGTTGTTTTTCTTCCCCTGAACCCGGATTTTCGATGGGGGCTGCAGGGCAGCGGTTCTGACTTTTATCAATCAGTTACCTGTATTCGACAGCTGAGATATGCTGATTGGTCTGTAGTAAGTCATACAAGTGAAGTACTTGATGAACTCCTTCGTATTTCGGCTTCCCGAATTTTTAATTGATGAATTGTTTGAGTAGTTGAATGGCTTCAGATGCAAAAAAAATAGCAATCATATTTGCGAACCTGAAGGGGAACGTTGGAGACTTTGCTATCTTGGAGGCAATGCTGAGGGATTTGTCAGGGCGGTTTCCCTCACATGTTATCGACGTATACCCACATCCAGTGGCATCGGTAGATAAAATTCGTTTTGAGGAGTTCCAACGCCTTGGCCCATCTTTCGACCTGAAGCGCAAAACTGCGTTTGACACAAAGACCGCCTATTGGCAGAAGGCCGGGAGGAAAAGCCGGGAGAAACTGAATCCGTCACGTGAAATTTTTTCATTCGTGGAGCGGTTTAGTCCGTATTTTTCAAAGTTCTCCCAGTATGAGAAAATTTTTGTCGCAGGTGGCGAACAATTTGTTGGACCCAGATTGAGTGTCTGTATGTTTGCAACATTATTTTGCATTCACGAATTTAACAAAAATATATACGCCTACCCATTCTCCGTGCGCCCGGGAATTCTGAATCTTTATCAAGGAGATGTTCTGTCAGAGTATTTCGGATTATTGCGCAAGCCGATTGTTGTTCGGGATGGAATCACAAAAGGGATGTTTGACAAATTGGGCATTGAATCTGTGGTAGGTTTGGATTGTGTTCATGGCCTCATGAATTTAGCGCGTTCCATTGCACCACAACAGGGGCGTCGCCAGAATCGTGTCATTTATTCGGTATCCGGCCAGAATAATTTTGCTGAGCTATGCGCGGGTGTTGAACAAGTAATCAATAGTGGCCGGGAAGTAGAGTTGCTGACGACGTGTTATCCTGAAGATGGTTCAGTCATACGCAAAATTTCCGAAAGGTTTGCGATCAATTGGCATGCGCCAATGAGTTGGCAGGAAACTGTCTCGGAGTTTAAGGTCTGTAGCCTTGTAATTACAAACCGACTGCATGGTCTGATTTTGGGATCGTTAGCGGAAACTGCCTTGTTGCCGGTTGCAGACAGAAAGAAACCGGAGGCTTTTGTGGCTGATGCTGAAATGCCTCATTACGTGAAATCTCCAGAGTTCATCAATTCAGAGTTGCTTCAGAAAGTCGATGCTGACATAATCTTAATTATTCAGAGAATGGCTGACTATCGAAACAAAGCTGCCTTGCTGCATACTGGTCCATTTACTCTAGAATGAGACCATGCCTTCATTTCCTGATTTTAATCTGCCTAGTCAAGGGCCTAGCCTGAAGGTTTCCTATTGAAAAATCTGCAGTGTGACTATGACCTTGAGGAACTTCAAAAAGTGGGGCGCCAGACCGGACGGACAGTGTGGGCCTGGAGTTTTTTCGCCTCCAAATTTATAACATTGGGAATCTTGCAGATCTGATTTCAAATTTGGACGCGTTGGTAAAGACCTACCATGTCACGGTTCACCTGTCTGGCGCGCTCAATCTTTCAGGAGTTCAAGCAATTGAGCTTGTCTATCAGGAGCCTGCTTTTCTGCCCGGCTGATAAACCCCTTCTGTTTTCCGTCGGTGGGAACTACAGGAAACAATTTGTGCGTATCGTCACCGATAATCTCGGAATATTTGATCCATGTTTCGTAACAAATCACATCACGTAACGTAATTTCCTGAGTGTTGAAGTCTAGTATTTGTCCCTTTTCCGAGAAGGGTTCTGAAAAATAATCTTCTTCAACTCTTCTCCACTCATCGGGTTGTTGTTGTGAGCGATGGCTCCCGTCATCAGAAAATTTGAATTCCGGATATTCCATACCGTACTCAGAGCAGCCATGACTTATTCCGGTGGTGATGTGCGCAAGGCCGCACCGCTCCAAATGCGTTCGCAGCACTTCAAGACAGTGGATCGCTTCTGATTCGGATTCGCAATAAATATACCCTTTATAGGGTTTGTTAATGCCTTCTCTCAGTTCAATCATGCATTTTCGAGTGTTGTCACGATCGAGCTCTATGATTTTTAGGATCATGGACAATCGCATTAAATCGATGAGGCTTGATGGGGCTATTTGTATTTTGTAGCAGTTGTAACATAATCCGCAAATGGCTTGGGTTTCTTTAAAAAAATCCAGGAATTTGCCACAATATACAGGCTGCTCCTTGATCTTATGTCGGGTTCCTTCAAAAATTTGTTGAACCGCTACCTTTCTGTTGATTTCAAATTGACCAATAATTTCTCGGCATTCGTTGATTGAGTTGATGAGAAAGTTTGTGTCCAGATGTTTGTCATTTACCTTGGTGATCTTGAATTTTGAACTAAGTGCACTTTGACATCTTGAATATACGCCAGTCCCAATAACCTTGGGAACTCGGCAATCAAGCATCAAAAGCACGTTATCCGCCAACTTTATGTCATTCGGTCGATTGGCCAGCAGCTTTTCACGGAATGCGATGACATCGTCGAGTTCCAAATCAGTAAAATTTGCGGTCTTTTGTTGAGACAATTTGTTGCTCCAGATTACTATTTTGTAGTTGTAGCCTGTCGTAAGAACCTTGTTGTTTCTAGTTTAATTTTAGCATTAATCAGGCTCGAAGAAAATGGCAGTAGGTAGTTCCGATTGACAAATGTCGTTGACAGCTAGCTAGTGAATATGGACGCAGTCATTGGCTTATTTGTGACGAAGGTCTGTTGCTTACGATCAGTAGTAAGGGACGAATTTTGACCATTTTAGGTTCATTTCATCTACATACTTATTCTGATATGACCATCCTTGCGGCAAACTGATGTCCGCTGTTGACCGCGGAAAAAAGATGACCGACCCAGCTGATCTGTTTTACCGGGCCATTGAATATATTGAAAAAAAAGAGTTTAAGGAAGCTCTGTCCAGTTTGGAAGCTTGCCTGAAGCTGGCACCTGACAGAGCCTCTGTGCGATACAATCTCGCTTCTGTATTATGTCAATTGGGCGAATTCTCCCGGGCTAGGCAATTGGCCGACGACCTGTTGCAAGAGGAACCGCAAAATCCGGATTATTTGAACCTTTTGGCCTCCGTCATCTTTCCAATGGGCGACTACGCGCGTGCCATTTCAATCTATGAGAGCTTGAGGGAAAACGGCCACGGCTCGGAGGAAACAAATCTCAACCTTTTGGATGCTCTTGTTTCAACCGGAGAACTGGAAAAAGCTCAGTTACTGATATCTGAACTTGAGGCAAAAAAACTCCCGCAGAAGGCTTACCAAACCAGTCTCGCAATTCTGAGGTTCAAGCAAAATAGATTTGATGAGGCCTTGTCGCTTCTCGACAAGGTTTTGGCAATAAATCCATCAGATACCGAGGCGTTGTTTCAGCGCGGCAGACTAAGGTCTATCCGCCAAGACATTAAGGGCGCAGTGGCAGATTTTCAGGCGCTTGAAACACTTGGCGCGCAAAGCGCTCGTATAAGCACGTATTCTTTTTTGGCCCACCAGCAAGCAGCAGCATGGGAGCGATTTGACGCTGATGTTGGTTTTCTGGCCGGGTTCAACGAGAAAAGCGAACCCCATTGCCAGAATCCATTCATTTGCCTGCTGCTTCCCAGAACACTTGAGTATGAATTCAGGGCTACAGCGATTGCGGCCAGAGCAATCAACGAGTCTGGCCAGGAGGAGCCGCATTCGGTTTTTGCCATGCCGCGCCACTGCAACAATGAACGAATTCACGTGGGTTACGTGTCTGCCAATTACAGGCGTCATCCCTCCGCCCACAATATCACCAGGCTGATAGAGCAGCATGACCGTACGCGCTTCAAAATTATTGGCTTTGACCTTTACGGTGAAAACAATTCATCTGAGCGCACACGGCTGAAAAACGCATTTGATGAGTTCATTGACCTCAGTGATAAATCAGACGCAGAGGCCGGGCAGATTATCCGCCATCTGGGCGTGGACATTCTGATTGATCAGATGGGGCACACAGCCAGAAGTCGCGGCAGAGTGTTTGCCAAAAGAAACGCGCCGGTTCAGGTCAGTTATCTGGGATTCCCCGGAATTTCTGGAATGAATTCAATGGATTACGTTATTGGCGATAACACGGTCATCAAAGCCGATGAAGAACAATACTACACCGAAGCGGTTTGTTATATGCCAGATACCTATTGGCCTGCCGAAGGTGCGGTAGCAGTGGGAGAGCAGACCATAAGCCGCAAGGCGTATGGAATTCCGGAGACGGCCATGGTGTATTGCTGCTTCAATATTTTCCAGAAGATCACGCCGACAGTCTTCAGCCGCTGGATGGAAATACTGTCCAAGGTTTCCGGCAGTGTACTGGTTCTGCTTGAAGGGCCTGAAATCGCGAAAAGCAATCTCAGGCTGGAAGCCGAAAATCGGGGCGTGTCGGGCAGTAGATTGATTTTCATACCAAAAGTCAGTCCGGAACAGCATCTTGCACGTCAATCCATCTGCGATCTGTTTCTGGACACATCGCCTTACAACGCGCACACCATTGGCAGAGACGCGCTTCTGGGTGGTCTTCCCATGATCACCTGCATTGGCAACACATTCTCCGATCGCGTTGCGGCCAGCCTGTTGCGCGCAAGTGGGCTGGAGGAGTTGATCACCACTAATGGTGATGCATTTATGGAATTGGGCATCCAATTGGGACAGGATCCAGCCAAATTACGGCACATCAAGGAAAGGCTGAACGAAAATAGCAAAACCCATCCTCTATTCGATACGCCCTTATTCGCTCGAAACTTCGAACGCGCATTCAAAGAGATGAATCGGCGCAGCCTGACTGGTGAGCCGCACACCAGTTTCCATGTATCTGAGTGTAAACCCTGATTTCAGCCGAAGTTCCGCTACATTAAGGTTACATTCGCCCGCAAGGGCTGAGAACTTCTCACGTGACTGGATATCATACCTAAGGTTTATTGGAAAAAGCGAACCACAGGCTGGAAAAGTTTCCAAATTGTTAACCATACGCGTTTACCGCTGGCTCATATTCTTAAAGGCTTGATGGCTCTGGCTTTGGCGTTGGTAGGGCGCAATCCCACCAAATTTTTCTGCTAACAGAGCCTGAAATCCTGTGAAGCATGATACACGCGAGGGTGGATAGCGATCTGTGAGACATTCAACCAGCATCCTGACCATCTCAGCCTGTGCCATTGTCGCGGCATCCAGTCCGGTTGTGGCCAGCAGCAACATTCCTTCAGCAGTGCCAATTAACTATGTCCGCATCTGTGACAGTTTTGGACGCGGCTACCACTACATTCCCGGTACTGAAACCTGCCTGAAATTCTCAGGTTACGTTCGCGCAGAAATTGGCTTGAAGGACACAAGCAACGATGATTCAGAAGATCTGAGCTTTTACGACCGTGAAATCGAATTGGTCCTTGATGCCGCCTCAATGACCGAGATTGGCATGGTGATCGGTCGTTTCGTACTCAACAACAATAAGAATGACACGGTATCGGTTCGTGACGCCTGGATTAGAATTGGCGAGTCCCTTCTGGTTGGGCGAGAGCGCTCTCAATACGACTTTAGCGGCGGGTATGGCATGTATGATGGTTATTATGCCGATGAAGCGCTTAACCAGTTCACTTTTTTCGCGCCCTTGGGTGATGATATTCGCTTCAGCCTTGGCGTTGAGGACGGGCGCAATCGAGAAGCAAACATCGCCCAGACAAGCGCAGGCACAGCCTTTTCCAAAAATGTGTCCTATGCCGGCATGAAAATACCGGATGTTGTTGCCAGCCTTCGTATTTCGCAGGCATGGGGAAGTGCGCAGATTTCCGGTGCAGTCCATCAAATCAGGGCAAATGCTGATGCAGGTGTTTTTGAAGACTTTGGTTTTGCGGCGCAAGCGGGGGCCGAATTCAGGCCCAATCGTCAGACGCGGTTTAAGTTTGTTGCGGCCTACGCCGATGGCGCGATGCACTATGTTGGTGGCAATGATTTCTACGAAGCACAACTCAGCGATACATCCACTGAAATCGATGAAACACTCAATGGATGGTATGTTCTTGCCGGTTTGAATCAGAGACTGACAAAAACCGTATCTTTGGAAACCACAGCTTCTTTCCACGACTTTGTCGATCAGGCCGAAGTCTGGCAGTTGGGTGCGACCCTATTCTATCAGCCAACGCGGGAACTTCGTATTCGTTTTGGCGCGATGTATGAAGGGTTTGACTATGACAATACCATTCTGGGCAACGAACTGAATGATGGCGACGACGATAATTGGGAAGTTAAACTGCGCGTCCAACGGAACTTTTGAACGTTGATGCTCTTTGAGGCTGCTTTGTATCGAACGAAGGCCTCCTTTAGATGCTATGACTTGTAGTTGGCCGTTCAGACAGAATTGATGTTTCAAATTGTCTGAACACACAATTTCCCGCCTCAATTTCCCCAAATTATGCCGACAATAGAAATACATATCTGGCAAACCCACTCCACACTTGCTATTTCAGCGTTAAACCTAAAAAGCGTGGTCAAATGTCCCAACAACTGTCGCATCTCAAACGCCTCGAAGCCGAGGCCATTCACATTTTTCGCGAAGTCGCTGCCTCGTTCGAAAAACCCGTGATGCTATATTCAATCGGCAAGGATTCCTCCGTCCTGCTGCATCTGGCGATAAAAGCGTTTTATCCTGCCAAACCGCCATTTCCCTTCCTGCATGTGGATACCACCTGGAAATTCAGGGAAATGATCCAGTTTCGCGATGACACGGCAAAACGCCTTGGCATTGATCTGATTGTGCACATAAATCAGGAGGGGGTGGCTCAGGGCATCAACCCCTTTGATCATGGTTCCAATACGCATACGCACATCATGAAGACGGCGTCTCTGCGTCAGGCACTGGATAAATACGGCTTTGACGCCGCCTTTGGCGGAGCGCGCAGGGATGAAGAAAAGAGCCGCGCCAAAGAGCGCATTTTTTCTTTCCGTGATGCTCAGCATGGCTGGGATCCAAAAAATCAACGCCCGGAAATGTGGAAGATTTACAACACGCGGGTTGCCAAGGGCGAATCCATTCGCGTCTTTCCCATCTCCAACTGGACCGAATTGGACATCTGGCAGTACATATTGTTGGAAGATATTCCCATTGTGCCGCTCTATTTTGCCAAAAAACGCCCAGTGGTCGAGCGCGACGGTATGCTGATCATGAAAGATGATGATCGCATGAGTCTGAACCCGGGTGAGGCGACCAGTGACCAGATGGTGCGCTTCCGCACACTCGGCTGTTATCCGCTGACCGGCGCTATTGAATCAAACGCAGACACGTTGGAAGCAATTGTCAGTGAAATGCTGATTGCGCGGACATCCGAGCGACAGGGCCGATTGATCGACCGTGATGAAGCAGGTTCCATGGAGAAGAAAAAGCGCGAGGGATATTTCTGATGAACAGTCTTGATACACCCGCGGCGCTGAAATCCTTTCTGGCAGAGCAGGAACAGAAAACCCTTTTGCGGTTTCTCACCTGCGGCTCCGTTGATGATGGCAAATCCACGCTGATTGGCCGTCTTCTCTTCGACACCAAGCTTATCTATGAGGACCAACTGGCGGCGCTTGAAAACGAAAGTCGCAAATGGGGTACTGTCGGTGAGGACATCGATCTTGCGCTTTTGGTTGATGGGCTGGAAGCCGAGCGCGAGCAGGGCATCACAATTGATGTCGCCTATCGGTTTTTCTCCACCTCACGCCGCAAATTCATTGTCGCCGATACGCCCGGCCACGAGCAGTACACAAGAAATATGGCAACCGGAGCATCAACTGCCGATCTGGCGGTGGTGCTCGTTGATGCGCGCAAAGGGCTTTTGACACAAACACGTCGACACACATTTATTGCTTCTCTGCTAGGCATTCGGCACATCATCGTCGCCATCAACAAAATCGATCTGGTCAATTATGATCGCACGATTTTTGAGAAAATTGACGAGGATTTCAGGGCCATGTCGGCAGATATGGGCTTTTCCAGCATTACGCCGATCCCCTTGTCCGCGCGTTTTGGTGATAATGTAACAGCACCGTCCCCGAATATGGAATGGTACAATGGCCCAACGCTGCTTGGGCATTTGGAGACAGTGGAATTTGAAGATGAGCGCCTGGACAGTCCGTTCCGGTTCCCTGTGCAATATGTGTTGCGTCCCGATTTGAATTTCCGCGGTTTTGCCGGAACGCTGGCAGCAGGCACTGTGAAACCGGGTGACCCGGTCGTGGTTGCCAAATCCGGCAAGCTCAGCACCGTCAAGCGCATTGTCACAATGGATGGCGATCTTGATCAGGCCGTTGAAGGGCAGGCGGTCACGCTTGTGCTGGAAGATGAGATCGAGGTCTCGCGCGGAAATATGCTGGTTGCGCCAGAGGACCGGCCAGAGGTCGCCGATCAATTTGCAGCCAACATCGTCTGGTTTTCAGAAGACGCTATGCTGCCCGGTCGACAATTCATTATGCGCACCGAAACAGATCGCGCCACAGTTTCAGTTAACGATCTGCGCCACCGTATCGATGTGAACAGCTTTGCCCATGAGGCAGCCAAAAGCCTGGAACTGAACGAAGTTGGCTATTGTCATTTGTCAGCCCAATCCCCCATCGCATTTGACCCTTATTCTAACAATCGCGCGACTGGCGCATTCATTCTGATTGATCGCCTGACCAACGCAACAGTGGGCGCAGGCATGATCGTGCATGCGCTGCGCAGGGCATCCAACGTGCACTGGCAAGCGTTGGATGTAGATAAGAAAACCCGAGCTGACCAAAAGGGACAGAAGGCTGCCGTTCTCTGGTTTACCGGCCTATCGGGCTCTGGCAAATCCACCATTGCCAACCTGCTTGAAAAGAAGCTTCTGGCTGAGGGACGGCACAGTTGCATTCTGGATGGGGACAATGTGCGTCACGGCCTCAACCGCGATCTCGGCTTTACCGACGAAGACAGGGTGGAAAACATTCGCCGCGTTGGCGAGGTTTCCAAACTCATGGTCGAGGCCGGTCTCATCACATTGGTATCCTTCATTTCGCCATTCCAGGCTGAGCGTCAATTGGTGCGCGATATGCTGGACGAAGGTGAGTTCGTTGAGGTTTTTGTCGACACCCCGTTTGAGGATTGTGCAAAGCGCGATCCCAAGGGGCTTTATGCAAAAGCCTTGAGGGGTGAAATAAAGAATTTCACTGGCGTTGATTCACCCTACGAAGCACCGACGGCGCCGGACATTCATTTGCAGACATCCGGCCAGTCCCCGGAAGAAATACTGGATGTCCTGGAAGGCGCATTGCGCGCAAAAGGGATCTTGTAATGGACAATTCGCAGTCTGAAAAATTGCCGGAAGAGATTCTGGCACCCATGATCGCGCAGTTTGAAGACCTGGCAATCAAAGCTGGTGCTGTGATCATGCCGTTTTACGAAGATGGCTGCGAGACAATGATCAAGGATGATGAATCTCCGGTCACAGCTGCAGATCACGCTGCTGAAGCAATTATTCTGGCCGGATTGCGCGCGACCTATCCTGACATTCCGGTCGTTGCGGAAGAGGAAATCTGTGCAGGCCATATGCCCGAGGCATTGGGACGGCGTTTCTTTTTGGTGGATCCCCTGGATGGCACCAGAGAATTCATCAATCAGCGCTCTGACTTTACGGTCAATATTGCGCTCATTGAAGATGGTTGCCCGATTGCCGGTACGGTTTATGCACCGGTGCGTGGCGAGTTGTTCTCAGGATTTGGTAACACCGCAAGCTACCTTGAGGTGACACAGGAAAATCCCGGCGAACGCGTCGCGCTGAAAGTGAGCGGCAAAACCAAAGCCGAAGTGGCTGTCGCCAGTCGATCACACAGAACGCCGGAAACCGATGCATTCCTGGAAACCCATAAAATCACCGATTGTGTCTCTGTCGGATCGTCCCTAAAGTTTTGCCTGCTGGCCAAGGGAGACGCTGATATTTACCCAAGATTTGGCCGCACCATGGAGTGGGACACGGCTGCAGGAGATGCCGTATTGCGTGCAGCTGGTGGTCTGACAACCTGCTCAGACGGGTCTGTCTTTGCTTATGGCAAACAGAATCAGACCCATGATGCTCCCTTCGCCAATCCGTTCTTTATCTCCTGGGCAACTCAAATCATTCCTGATTTGGAAACAGAAGGTACCGGGTAGGGCACGTAATCTGGCAAGAGCTTATGTCGTAAGTGCTGGAGTCCAATAAAGATTTGGCGTTGATCACGAAAATCATGCTGCCGCACCGGATATTGCATGCGAATTTCATTTGAGTTTTAGTTTTCGAATTCAGATGCTATGCTTACCTTGGACTTTCAACAGTTGAAGGGATTGAGCTGCCATGGGATTTACATTCGGAACCTGGATTCTGGCTCTGATCTTTCTAGCGATCGGATACTATGTTGGCTGGACGACACGTCCCCAAAAAGCTGACGGCAAGGAGTAGCGGCCATGTTCTCCATTCCTGCATTATTGCTCTACGTTCTGTTCTTCGTAATCGGTTGGTTGTTTGCGCGCTGGCGTGGTGCACAGGAACAATCCAGAGAAGTGATGACGCCCGCTGTCAGCACACCACAACCACAGGCAAAGGCCCCCGAAGTTGCGGCGATACCGGAGGCGGTCCCGTCAGTCGAAAAGGAGCCAGCCAAACCGCCTAAGGCAGCGCCAAAGCCGAAAGCGAAGGCAGAGTCCGAACCAAAGGAAACAGTTTTGGCGGCTGACAGTCAGCCGACGGTCAAAAAGGAAGTTCCCAAGGAAAAGAAGAAAGCTGCAAAGGCCGCTTCAAAGCCGATCGTTTCCTCCGATCCGGACAAGCCGGAACGCCTGTCAGCTCCGCGTGATGGCGATGCCGACGATCTCAAGCGGGTGAAGGGAATCGGACCGGCGAATGAGAAAAAGCTGAATGCATTCGGCGTTTATCATTTTGACCAGATTGCCAATTGGAGCGCCGAGCAGGCCGAGTGGATTGGCAAGGAATTGTCCTTTCCCGGACGGATTGAACGGGAAGAATGGATCGAACAGGCTAAGGTTCTGGCATCCGGCGGTGACACCGAGTTTTCTAAACGTTCTGACAAGCGCTAGAACATTTACTGTCTTTGACAGAGAGGGAAGGCGTCTATCCGATGCCTTCCGCCTTGTTGCAATGCTCAAGAATGACATCCTGTGTGCTGCGGTCCCACAACAGTGGCGCATGCCCTTCGTCCTTGATGGTTTTGGCAACCATGTCTGGATGAACCTCTTTCATTTGCTCGACAGTAGATTTCGCCAGAATATCTGAACGCTCACCGCGCAAAACCAAAGTCGGCACCTGTTTCAAAGCCGCAAATTGCGGCCACACAGTTGGCAAGGGTTGGCTCAGATCGAGATAGTCAAAGCTTTTGAGTAGCTTCTTGTCATAGTCGGGTTCAGCACGTTTTTTGCCTTGCACATACAATTGACGCGCAAGCTTCAGCCATCCGTCTGAATCGAGGCGCGGAAATTGTTGATTGTGTACTGTCTGCATGTAGGCTGCAGCGTCTTCAATCGTATTCTGCGGCAGCATATTATCTGAATAGGATTTGATCCGGGCCAATCCGCCGGCCTCAACAACAGGGCCAATATCATTCAGGACGACAGACTTCATTATGCCGGGCCGTATCGCCGTAAGCGCGAATAATATGAGCCCACCGCGTGATGTTCCAATAAAGTGGGCATGCTCAATGTTTAATCGGGCAAGGGTTGTCAGCAGGTCGTTTGCTTCCTGAAGGATCGTATAGTTCTTCCAATCCGAATCTGCCCCAGACAGGCCTCGCCCGCGATAATCAACGCAAACTACCTTTCGCGCTGGGTTGGCCTCCTGGCTGAGATAAGCAGCGATATCGTGGAAGTCTTTCCCGTTCCGGGTCAGCCCCGGCAAGCACACCACTGGAATAGCATGGTGATGTTCTTCTCCATAAACCCGTGCATGAAGTTTTACGCCGTCCTGC
This sequence comes from Alphaproteobacteria bacterium, assembly GCA_024743215.1. Lineage (GTDB taxonomy): Bacteria > Pseudomonadota > Alphaproteobacteria > Rhizobiales. The sequence goes on along the minus strand of JANSWZ010000001.1, from coordinate 1,168,920 downwards.
GCATGCAGGAACACGTCTCTTGCACCCGGTGGAGCCGCAGGGACATCTGCTGGAGTTGCGGCCTCATCAGCCCCATCTACGGTGTTGGTTGGGCTTTCGACCTCATCAGTCATGCTTCTAACTGCCCCGACGCAAATCTGTACTCATGGTCAGACCGCCCTCGTTAAGTCTCGCGCGATAGACCTGATTATTCTCCATGATCTTTTGCACATAGGATCGGGTCTCGGTAAACGGAATGCTTTCCACCCAGTCGACAATGCCATCCACATTCATTTTACGTGGATCGCCATAGGTCTTGATCCATCTGCGGACCCGACTTCCGCCAGCATTGTATCCGGCAAATGTCATGATCATGGATCCGTTATATTCCGCTAACAATTGCCCAAGATAGGCGGCCCCAAGTGTCGCATTATAGGTAGGGTCACTTGTCAGTCGGGCTTTGGAGTATTTCAGTTTCAGACCGCGAGATACTTCCTTGGCAGTCGCGGGCATCAATTGCAGCAATCCGCGCGCGCCCGCGCCACTGACGGCCTGCGGGTTGAAGCCACTTTCTTGACGGGCGATAGAATAAACCAGCGCCTTGCCAACAGAGCGCGGCACACGGGCCTTACCTGGAATGGCGGCCACCGGGAAGGACAGCAGATGAAGGGCATGACCTTCGGCTTCTGCAAGTCGACCAATCTGCAGCGCCAATCGATGCTGTTTGGTCTTTTCCGCAAACTGTGCAAGCAGAACAATCTCTGCCGGATCCTTCAGGGTTTGTGACAAGGCACGTGCAAACGTACCGGCAAGGTCTTCGCGTCCAATCTTCATCAACCGATCAATGGCCTGGACAGGAATGCGCGCCTCGTGCCGTTTCCGAATGTCTCTGCTTATCTTGGGGTTGCCCGCCAGTTGAAGGGAACGTCGACCAATTTTTTCATTGGCAAGCTGGCCATAAAAAACGGTGGGATATTGTGCTGCACGCTGGAAATTCTGTTTTGCACTACTGCGGCTTCCCATGGCTTCATCAGCACGCCCCATCCAGTAATAGGCTCTGGCAATACTTCTGGGTTTGGTTGCAATGCGGGCAATATTTTCAAAATGCGGCTTTGCCAGTTTGGGTTTGTCCAAAAACCGCAGTGCAAACCAGCCGGCGTGAAACTCCGCATCGGCTATGGTTGCTGGTGAACCGCCTCGATGGGCCGCAGCAATATCGTAAGCCTGCTGATTGCGACCAAGCTCCATCATTTCGCGAGAAGCCAGTTTACGTTCAATCCACCATTCATCGGGATCAACCAGAAGAGCCGGATCGGTTGGCGCGGTCTGCAAGAGGGCGGCAGAATCACGAGGATTTTTGGTGCGCCGCAAATGCTGCACTTTGCCAAAAATGTAACTTGGATCTTTACGCAGAGAAGAAGGAACCTTTTTTAAGGCAGACGCGGCTTTTGACCGACGAATGACGGCCTGACGTGCCTTTGCAAGCTTCAGATAGTCCTTGCTGACAAGGCCAGCGATGCGCACGGCTTCAGATGTCCGTTCGCGATAGAGCAGCATTTCCGCACGCCACTTGTGATCACTTTTACGTAGAACCGATTTGAATTTTGATTTGATTTCATTTTCATACGACCGCGACAGGCGACTGGTCCGCCAAAGATCCCGTATCAGCCTGGCAGCTTCATTTTTCCGACCGGCAGCCAGAAACGCTTCTGACTTTTGAATAATCCCGCGAATTGAAACAGGGTCGGTATCTCCATAGACTGAAAGCACCATGCTGCTTCCGATTTTCTGCCGTGCCAACGCTTCTTCAGCACGCCGTTTCATCGTCGTCTGCATTGGAAAGTCAGGATGTTGGGCCCGGAACTCAGAAATCATGCTGTATGGAATGAGAGGGTCACCCGATCTGATCAGCCGCCAGGTCAGAATGGCTTTGTCCACTGGATTTTTCATCGCGGCGCGGAAGGCGAGGGCGTCAAGAATCTTGTTGTTTTCCACAGCGGCTAACGCCGTTTTCAAGCTTCCTTTGCGCGCCTTCACGTTGGGCATATCCGCAGCCATTTTTGGCAGGAAAGACATCAGCGTTTTCGGTGGTGCTGCGGGACGAGGCGTTGGAATGGGAATTTTCGCACTTTCAATGAGCTTGCCGATACTATCTGCCGGCGCATTTGCCTGAGCACCAAAAGATGTCATCATGAACGCACCGACAACAGCGATGACAGACACAGATTTGGTAAACAGGCGTTTGTAAGCCGGGTTCCCCGGCAGGTCAGAAGCCTTTTGGAAATGCATTGGCGACGGGCCCTTTTTTTGAGAAAGAATCTGCGAATTTCATTTTAGGTGATAAATCGTTAACCGAGGCTTTGGAATCTGGGAATTAGGTCTTTTTTTTGAATTTTCCAGCAGATCGGTAACCATGTGTGTCGTCTTTGTGACGGTTTTTCGTGGACCTGCCTTCATTAATCGCTCCTGAACCTAATGGCTTGAAGAAATGCAGAGGCCCCTCTATGGTCCCGCTCACTTCGAAATCACGATAAATGGCCTCATATAGAGGCGCATAATAACAACGGAAATGACCATGTTTAAAGGCTCGCTAACCGCTCTCGTTACTCCCTTTCTGTCGGGTGGCGCACTGGACGAAAAGGGACTGGAGCGTTTGGTAAACTGGCAGATTGACGAAGGCTCTCATGGCCTTGTTCCTGTCGGTACAACGGGCGAGTCACCCACGCTCAGTCATGAAGAACACAAGCGCGTCGTCACCCAGTGCGTGGCAATAACAAACCGCAGGGTGCCAATTATTGCAGGGGCCGGTTCGAACAATACGGTTGAAGCGATTGATTTTGCTCAGCATGCCCAACACGCCGGTGCGGACGCGGTGCTTGTGGTGACGCCCTATTACAACAAGCCCAGCCAGGAAGGTCTCTACCAGCATTTCAAGGCCGTCAATGATGCAATTGACATTCCGATCATCATTTACAACATCCCGCCACGCAGCGTGGTGGACATGTCTGTGGACACCATGCAGCGCCTGTTTGACGATTGCGCAAACATCGTAGGCGTCAAAGATGCAACAGCAAATGTCACGCGTGTCAGTGACCAGCGCTTGGCGATGGGTGACAAATTCATTCAATTGTCGGGCGAAGACGGGTCTGCAATCGGTTACATGGCCCATGGCGGACATGGCTGCATTTCCGTTGCCTCAAATGTTGCGCCCGCTTTGTGCGCCAAATTTCAGGAAGCCTGTCTTGCAGGGGATTACGCCACAGCGCTTGAATTACAGGACAAATTGTACCCGCTTCACAAGGCGCTTTTCGTCGATCCAAATCCAGCACCTAGCAAATATGCCTTGTCGCTCTTAAATATCTGTGGCGAGGAGTTGCGTTTGCCGATGGTGCCAGCGTCCGATTCAACCCGCGCAGAGGTTCGCTCAGCGATGGAACGTGCTGGGCTGTTGTAACGCCAAATAGTAAGCGAGTTCATCGTGAGTGCCAAACAGGCTGAAAAGCCAAAACGACAAATCATTGCCGACAATCGCCGTGCGCGGTTCGACTATGAGATCGGGGATGTGGTTGAAGCTGGCATTATGCTGGTCGGAACCGAGGTCAAGGCTTTGCGCAATGGTCGTGCAAACCTGCAGGAATCTTATGCCGGTCCTGACGGAAATGAGTTGTTTCTGTTCAACTTCCATATCCCGGAATACACTGAAGGCAACCGTAACAATCACGAGCCAAGGCGCCCCCGAAAACTGCTGATGAGCAGACGGGAAATTGATCGGATGCTCAATGGCATCCAACGCGGCGGCATGACCATCGTGCCGCTTAAGACCTATTTCAATGATCGTGGTCTGGTGAAGGTGGAACTGGCGCTGGCAAAGGGTAAGAAAAGCCACGACAAGCGCGAAACGGAAAAGCAGCGTGACTGGAATCGTGAAAAAAGCCGCTTGATGAAAAATCTGGGTTAGAGCGTCTCAGTTGGTTTCATCGACCATTTTGCGAATGTCCTGAAATACACTTTCAAACATATCGGTTGTCAGCCGTCTGGTATTCGTGTTGTAGCGCGAGCAGTGATAGCTATCCACCAGCGTAAATGACCGGCCTTCCCATTCCGGGAGGGCGTGGATGGCACCGTGTCCGAAAGGAAATGTTGCCAGACGCAGACCCAGCGTGCGCAGGAACGTCTCATGGGCAATACGCCCAAGTGCCAGGACAATCTGCATTGAGTTATTGGCGTGCAACGTGTTTTGCAGAAATGGCCTGCACGTATTGATCTCGGCACCAACAGGTTTGTTGTCAGGAGGGACGCAGCGCACAGCATTTGTGATTGCTGTATCGATGAGCGCCAGCCCATCATCCGGACGGGCTTGATAAGTCCCGCTGGCAAATCCGAACTTTGTCAAAGTGGCATAAAGTAAATCGCCCGCATAATCGCCAGTGAACGGTCTCCCCGTCGCATTTGCGCCTCGTATGCCGGGCGCGAGGCCAAGCACCAGCAATCTTGGGTCGGGCGCGCTGAATGTCGAAACCGGCGCATTATGCCATTCGGGATGTTCTGAACGCCATTTTTCGCGAAACGTCACCAGACGTGGACAGAATGGACACTCTGTTTCAGGGTCCGTTGCGGTTATTGTATCTTTGGTCATGGTTTGGGCAGCCCCTCTTTTCTGCAACGCATTGGTAATAAAGCCGCTAATCCGGGTGGTTCTAAACCTGATCCTCATCCTCATTTTCGCCGTTAGCGTCGTCAAAACCCTTCGCCGTTGGTCGTTCTGAAGGAGTGCGGCCCAACTCTTCCATAAGCTTGGATAACTCCAGAAAATGATCGGCCTGTCTTCGGAGTTCATCAGCGATCATGGGTGGTTTGCTGTTCACAGTGGAAACAACGGTCACCTTTACGCCCTTGCGCTGAACGGCTTCCACAAGTGAGCGAAAATCACCATCACCGGAGAACAGAACGATGTGGTCAACACGATCCGCAATTTCCAGGGCACCCACAGCCAGTTCGATATCCATATTGCCTTTGATTCTCCGACGTCCGGATGCATCAATGAATTCCTTGGCTGGCTTGGTGACCACCGAAAAGCCGTTATAGGCAAGCCAATCAACGAGTGGCCGGATGGATGAGTGTTCCTGATCCTCTGCAATCGCCGTGTAATAATAGGCTCTCAGAAGATAGCCATTGGCTTCAAACCGTTTCAGCAGGCGCCGATAGTCGATATCAAAGCCCAGTGCTTTGCCTGCGGCATGGAGATTGGCACCGTCGATAAACAGAGCAATCCGCTCTTTCGGCTGAAACATAAACAGGTCCTTGATAGCAAAAGTTCATCGCCGAGTGATATGAAAATACATAAAATCTAACGCCGTGAAGAGTATCGACAGATACTATCGGGCTTTCTGGCTTGCAAGAAATTTGATCGAAACAGCCTTGGCTCTTGTTGGTTTGCAGCGTCCGAATTCTGACATTTGCCGAAATCCCCAATGCGCAGGAAAAGGACAGGAGCCAAAGTTATCATGATGCCTGAGGGGCAGAAACTTTAAGTGATGGCAGACGCCTGATTTCCCGCAAGAATCCTTGCAATTACAGAGGATGGCGCGTATATCCACGGCAAATTCCCATACAAGGAGACTGATATGGCACGCGTAACCGTTGAGGATTGCGTCGATAAGGTCGAAAACCGATTCAATCTGGTGCTTTTGGCAGCCCATCGCGCGCGGATGATTTCGACCGGTTCTGAGCTGACAGTTGATCGCGACAACGATAAAAACCCGGTTGTATCACTGCGTGAAATCGCAGACGAGACGATTTCACCGGATGATTTGAATGAAGAACTGATCCATTCACTGCAGAAATATGTTGAGGTTGACGAACCTGAATCTGCTGCTGTTCCGCTTCTGGAACACACCGCTGCAACTGTTCCTGGTGATCAGCCGGATGTCACATTCGATCAGATGTCCGAAGACGATCTTCTGGCAGGACTGGAAGGGCTCGTTCCACCAGAGCGTTCGGACGACTAACCGACCCGAAAGCAATGAATTCAGGCCGCCTCAGGATATAATTTTGAGGCGGCTTTTTTGTGTAACGATTTCGCAATTGCAACATGATAGAGTCACTGGCTCAGTATCTACACAGTCGGCCTGTGCCAAAATCAGTTGAATTGAAAAGGTAAGTAGACGCCGATGATGCGTCAATTTGAACTGCTTGAGCGTGTTCAGCGCTACAATCCAGCCGCCGATGAGGTGCTGCTGAACAAGGCGTATATCTACGCCATGACGAAGCATGGCAAGCAGACCCGTGCGTCCGGTGATCCCTATTTTTCGCATCCGCTGGAAGTCGCTGCCATTCTCACCGACCTCCAGATGGATGATGCTACGGTGGCCGTGGCTTTGTTGCACGATACGATTGAAGATACCGACGCCACGCGCGATGAAATTGATGCGCTGTTTGGTCGGGAAATTGGACACCTTGTCGATGGCCTGACGAAAATCAGACAACTCAATCTCGACTCGCGGCAGGAAGTGTCACAAAAGGCCAAACAGGCTGAAAATCTGCGTAAACTGCTTCTGGCCATTTCAGACGATGTGCGGGTCCTGCTCGTCAAACTGGCAGACCGCCTGCACAATATGCGCACACTGGACCATATGGCACCGGAAAAACGTGTGCGCATTGGTCAGGAAACGCTGGACATTTATGCACCATTGGCCGGACGCATGGGCATGCAGGACATGCGGGAAGAGCTGGAAGACCTTGCGTTTTTCCACAGCAATCCGGAAGCGCATAATGCCGTTAGCCAGAAGCTGACAAAGCTTCTGGAGCAGAGCGAAACCGCCAAGCAGAAAATCGAGGAAGAGCTTCACCAGAGGCTTCAGAAGGCTGGCATCAGCGCAACAGTCACAAGCCGGCACAAGAAACCGTACTCGGTGTTCAAAAAGATGGAACGCAAATCCATAAGCTTTGAACAGCTGCCAGATATTCTGGGCTTCCGCATCATCACGGAAGATGAGCCAAGCTGTTACGCTGTGTTGGGAATTATTCATACCACGTGGCCCCAGGTGCCCGGTCGTTTCAAAGATTACATCTCTGTTCCCAAGCAAAATGACTATCGGTCAATACATACCACCGTGGTGGGCCCGGCACGGGAACGGGTGGAATTGCAGATTCGGTCAGCCGAAATGCAACAAATTGCCGAATACGGGATTGCCGCCCACAGTCTTTACAAGGACGCTGCGGTCGCAAAGGATCAAATTGGTGAAGTGGCTGCTGAATCCAATGCCTATGCCTGGTTGCGGAAAACAATTGAGTCGCTGTCAACCGGTGGAACAGCAGAAGAATTTCTGGAAAACACGAAACTGGAATTGTTTCACGATCAGGTTTTCTGTTTTACGCCAAAAGGGCGACTGATTGCGTTGCCCACAGGTGCGACCCCACTGGATTTTGCCTATGCTGTGCATACAGATGTCGGCAACACTTGCGTTGGTTGCAAGGTCAATGGACGTATTATCGGCTTGGCCAGTACGCTGAAAAATGGTGATGAGGTCGAAATCATGACCTCAGCTGGACAAACACCCCCGATCGCGTGGGAAAAGATTGCGGTCACCGGCCGCGCTCGTTCTGCCATCCGTCGCGCCAATAGGGCGCTGGAACGCGAAAGATTTATTTCACTGGGTCGCCAGATGCTGGATTGGGGGTTTCGCGCAGTGGATCATCCATATGATGCTGAATTGGTCGATAAGGCTGTCAGCATTTTGAAACACGCGAACCGGGAAGAATTGATGGAAGCCCTTGGAGAGGGCGATCTTGGTGTCGATACGGCCATGAAGACCATTTTCCCCGACTTCCAGAAAAGCCGGGCTATGGTAAAGCCACTTCCGGAAAGTGAAGGTTGGTTCAGCCTTGCTTCCAACAGATCAATGCGCTTCCGGTTTCCCAATGAACCCATTTCAAATGAGCCCGGCGAACGCCTTGATCACAATATGATGAATATAAAGCAGCTCGCTGGCAACTCGACCGTTCGTTTTGCACCTGGCGGCGGTGCTGTTCCCGGTGATCGCATTGTAGGCATTGTGACGGCAGGAGAGGGGATTACGGTTTACCCGATCCACTCGGAAAGCCTTATGCGGTTTGATGAAGAGCCTGATCGGTGGTTGGATGTCCAATGGGATGTGGACCCGGCCAGCAATGAGCGCTTTCCAGCCAATCTGTTTGTTTCCATGATCAATGAACCAGGTTCGCTTGCCAGTATAGCCAATATTATTGCTCAGACTGATGGCAATATCGACAACATCAAGATGACCAAACGGGCTGATGATTTCACCGAAATGGCAATTGATTTGGAAGTTTGGGATTTAAAACACCTGATGCGTATCATAAATGAAGTGCGTGCTCTCAAAATTGTGTCGCATGTCGATCGCATAAGCGAATAGGAAGCCAGAACAACAATGCAGGTGAGGAATGGCGATGTTCGATGATAGCGCCAGTTTATTGAGACGATTTTCGTGAACAATTCACGTTCTTAGGTTAAACCACTCTCATTAGTATCCATTTTAAATCAAGTCATCGCGTTGAAATTTTGATCTATGCTCTTCAGACGCAAACACCCTGAACAATTCTGGCAAAAGCTCAGGGTAGCTTTATGGCCGCGCAGGAGTTGGTGGCGCTCGGCGCAATACATTTCCAAGCGCGTTTTGCGATTGTCTGCGTCGCCTCATGTGGTGGCAATGGGCTTTGCAGCGGGCGTGTTTGCATCCTTCACCCCGTTTATCGGCTTTCACTTCGTGATCTGCTTTGCAATCGCCTACATAATGGGCGGCAATATGATTGCTGCGGCTCTGGGAACCTGGGTCGGGAACCCCATTACTTTTCCCTTCATCTGGTTCTATACATACAAGTTCGGCAATCTGCTTCTGCATGGCCATGAAGGTGCCTTGTCCATGAGAGAGGTGTCTGGCCAATTGCTGCATCTGTCATTTGGCAATCTGGTTGATCTGCTAAAACCCATGACGCTTGGCGGGTTCATGGCTGGCGTTCCCATGGCCATCATTTCCTATTTCATCATCAGGCGACTTGTCTTTGTCTATCAACGATCTAGACTGGCCATAATAGCACGGCGTACAGAAAAACGAGTTCTGGACAAGGTGCTGCATCGTGGAGAAAGTCATGGCGAATAAAGCAAACACTCCGGGTAACATTGTCAAAGACGCTTCGGTCTTGCGACTGGGCATCAACATTGATCACGTAGCGACCGTGCGAAACGCGCGAGGCGGTCCGCATCCCGATCCTGTTCGGGCAGCGCTTTTGGCGGAAAAAGCAGGGGCTGACGGAATCACGGCCCACCTCAGGGAAGACCGCCGACACATCACTGACCGCGATATTGAGCGCTTGCGTAGGGACATCAGTGTTCCGTTGAACTTTGAAATGGCCGCCACGTCGGAAATGCTGGACATTGCGCTACGCGAAAAACCACATGCCGCCTGTATTGTTCCCGAAAAGCGTGAAGAGCGCACAACGGAAGGTGGTCTTGATGCAGCGTCCGCTCACAACCGGCTTGCGCCGCTGGCCAGACAATTGAGGGATGCTGGCATTCGCGTGTCGCTGTTTATCGAAGCTGACGAGACCCAACTGGACGCCGCTGTATTGCTCGGTGCTCCGGTGGTGGAGCTGCATACGGGCACATATTGTGAAGCATTTTTGGCCGGCGATATGGAGACCTTCGAGCGTGAGCGTATACGCCTTGAAGCCATGGCCACTGCAGGCATGGAACGTGGCCTGGAAGTGCATGCCGGTCACGGTCTGACTTACGACACGGTACAGCCGGTCGCTGCCATTTTAGGCTTCCGAGAACTCAACATCGGCCATTTTCTGATGGGAGAAGCCCTGTTTGTCGGTCTCGAGCAATCCATCGCAAAGATGCGCCGTTTGATGGAACAGGCGCGGCAATCTGCATTGCAGAAGGCCACATCGTGATCATCGGCCTTGGCAATGATCTTTGTGATATCAGGCGCATCGAGCGCACCCTTGAAAAGTTTGATCGTCGCTTCATTGAGCGCATTTTTACGCCAATAGAGATTGCAAAGTCGGAACGACGGCATCAGCGCGCAGCGTCTTATGCCAAGCGATTTGCAGCAAAAGAAGCCTGTTCAAAGGCGCTGGGCACAGGATTTCGCCGAGGCGTCTTCTGGCGTGATCTGGGAGTTGCCAATCTTCCATCGGGCAAACCGACCATGGTGATGACCGGGGGCGCGCTCGCACGTCTTGAAGAAATCACGCCAAAGGGCATGAGCGCACAAATTGATGTGACGATTACGGACGATTACCCGCTGGCCCAGGCAATCGTAATCATTACAGCCGTCAATCCACCGTCCTGACCACGTTCCTGACCACACATCTGAATTGTACCGATCTGTAACCCATTTCACGTTGCGAAAGGGCAGGTGAGGGAGTACATACCCCATAATAGCGTCTGTGTTCGTTTTGCAGGCAGTTGGACGCTGCCACTTATTCAGCAATATGGACCGATTAATTCTTTGAATTGCGAGTTTTCATGAGCATGGCACATTCCAAGGCGGGTAAAAAAGACGGCGGCATTCGCGAAATGATCGTTGTGATCATTCAGGCATTGCTGATTGCGGTCGTGTTCCGCACGTTTTTCTTTCAACCCTTCAATATTCCTTCTGGCTCTATGATGCCGTCATTGCTGATTGGGGATTACGTATTTGTTTCAAAATTCTCCTATGGCTACAGCAATTATTCCCTGCCATTTGCACCCGATTTGTTTGAAGGCCGTATTCTGGAAGACGCGCCGGAGCGCGGCGATGTTGCGGTCTTCCGTGTGCCAACTGACGGAAACAAGGATTATATCAAGCGGGTGATCGGATTGCCCGGTGAGACAATCCAGATGAAAGATGCAGTCCTCTATATCAATGGTGAAGCAGTTCCAAAGGAGCTTTTGGACGAAGTGACCATGAAACGTGCTGACGGAGGCGAGTTCAAGTCCCGGCGCTATGTGGAAACGCTCCCAAATGGCGTGACGCATTACACTTTGGACAGTCCAATCAGTCCGGCAGGGGAAAACACACCGGTTTTCACTGTTCCTGAAGGGCACTATTTCATGATGGGCGACAATCGTGATGGATCCAGTGACAGTCGGTTTGGGCTTGGTGCTGTACCTCTGGAGCTGTTTGTCGGCAAAGCCCAGATCATTTTCTTCTCGATTGAGCCACCCGCACGCGCACGTCACATCTGGCGCTGGCCGAGTGATGTTCGATTCGATCGGTTGATGGACTCACTTTGAGTGAACGCCTGACCAAATCGGAACTTGCTCGGTTGGAAGATGTTGCCAGCCGTTTGGGATACAAATTTGACGATCTCAGCCTGCTCAAGCGCGCCATGACGCATATGAGCATCATTGGCGACAAGCAATCCGGCGAGAGCTATCAGCGCCTCGAGTTTCAGGGTGACCGCGTTCTGGCGTTGGTTGTGACTGATATGCTGATGGCCGAGTTTCTGTATGCCAATGAAGGTGAGCTTGCACGAAGGCTGACCGCTCTGGTGCGCAATGAGACCTGCGTGGAAGTAGCGCGCGAGCTAAATCTGGGACCTGCTATTTACTTGGGGTCCGGGGAAGCCGGGTCCGGAGGACGACGCAAGAAAGCAATTCTGGGTGATGTATGTGAAGCTGTTATTGCCGCAATTTATCAAGATGGCGGTTTTGAAGCGGCTCGCGACTTTGTTGTGCGCAACTGGAAGCCCAAAATGCACCGCTACAATCAGGCTCACAGAGATTCCAAGACCGAATTACAGGAATGGGTCCAGAGTAAGGGACATGACGTTCCGAAATATGCAATTGCACGACGCAGCGGCCCTGACCATGCACCAGAATTTTTGGTCAGCGTGACTGTTGAAGGCTTGGAGCCAATGGTGGCCGCGGGTGCGTCAAAGCGGTCCGCAGAACATGCAGCAGCCTATCGGTTGCTGCTGCGTGAGGGCGTGATCGAAGAAGAAGATGAAGGCGGAACCTATAATGAGTGATGACCAGACGCAGTGTGGCTATGTCACTTTTCTTGGGGCCACCAATGCCGGCAAGTCGACTCTCTTGAATCAGATGGTTGGTTCAAAAGTTTCGATTGTCACCCACAAGGTGCAGACCACACGTGCTCTGATCAGAGGCATTGGAATTCATGATCAGACACAGATCGTCTATATCGATACGCCTGGTATTTTCGATCCCAGGCGCAGGCTTGACCGGGCGATGATCAAGACTGCTTGGGGCGGAACCCAGGATGCCGATGTTGTGTGTCTGCTGGTTGATGCCAAACGTGGGTTTACTGAAGCCATCGGCGAAATTCTTGAGCGTTTGAAGAGTGTTCGCCAGCCCAAATTGCTGATTCTCAATAAAATTGATCTGGTGCCGCGCAGCGAGTTGCTGGAACTGACTGAAAAAGCCAATGCCCTGTGTGATTTTGACGAGACGTTCATGGTGTCGGCCCTGAATGGTGACGGCATTACCGATTTGCTGAGCTATCTGTGTGCCAAGATGCCGGTTGGGCCATGGCTCTATCCTGAAGATCAAGCCTCGGACCTGCCCATGCGCCAGTTGGCAGCCGAGATTACCAGGGAAAAACTGTTCCTGCGTCTGCACGAAGAGTTGCCTTACGCCTCGACAGTGGAAACGGAAGACTGGAAAACTCTGAAGGACGGCAGTGCAAGGGTGGAACAGACCATCTATGTGCAACGCGCGAGTCAGAAGAAAATTGTTATCGGGAAGGGCGGCCAGACCATACGTGGCATCTCAAGTGACGCGCGCCGCGAAATGGCGGAGATTTATGGCCAGAAAGTACATCTTTTCCTGTTTGTGAAGGTGCGAGAAAACTGGATTGATGATCCGGAACGTTATCGGGAAATCGGAATTGATTTCATACAATAGGGCCTGCGTCGTAAGCTCCACGCCCTGAGGGCTTTGTGTCATGGAATGGACGGATCGCGGAACGGTGCTGGGCGTCAGACGCCATGGCGAAACCAGCATCATTCTGGAATTGATGACTGAAAAACGCGGACGTCATATGGGTCTGGTGCGCGGTGGCCGTTCCAGAAAGCTGCAGCCAGTCCTGCAGCCGGGAAATGATGTTACCGTCACCTGGCGTGCGCGCCTTGATGAGCATCTGGGAAGCATGATCGTTGAGCCGCTCAAGTCCCGCGCGGCCGATATTATGCAGGATCGTCTGGCACTGAGCGCATTGCAGATGCAGACGGAATTGCTGCGCCTGTTGCCCGAAAGAGAGCCCAACACACAATTATTCATGGCGCTGCAGGTCTGTCTGGAGCATCTGGATGCGCCAGTATTGTTGGCGGAATTGCTCATCCGCCTGGAACTGGCGGTTCTGGAAGAACTTGGATTTGGACTGGATCTTCAGCAATGTGTGCAATCAGGTTCAAATTCTGGATTGATTTATGTCTCACCTAAATCGGGCAGGGCTGTGGGTGCTGCAGCAGGTGAACCGTATAAAGATCTGCTTTTGCCACTGCCGCAGTATTTGACACTGCAGCATGCAGCGACGGCTGAACGGTCTCATGAGACTTTGTCGCAGGGCTTTGCCTTGTCGCAATTCTTCCTGCAACGGCATGTTTATAGGCCGCGGGGCATTCAAATTTCTGTACAACGTGAAGAAGCCGTGCGTCTGATCCTTGCCGCCGTGCAGCGTTCCGGTTAATTCTAACACATGGGCGAAAAACTGATTCCCGACGGCGAGATTGAACTCATTAATTTGCGCTCCGCATTGGAGGAGCGTTATCTTGCCTATGCGCTATCGACAATCATGCATCGTGCTCTGCCTGATGTGCGTGATGGGCTGAAACCAGTGCATCGCCGCCTGCTGTTCGCCATGCGCCAGTTGAAGCTGGATCCCAAATCATCATTCAAGAAGTCCGCGCGTGTCGTGGGTGACGTGATTGGTAAATACCATCCGCACGGTGACCAATCAGTTTATGACGCATTGGTGCGTTTGGCCCAGGATTTCGCTGTGCGTTATCCGCTGGTGGATGGTCAGGGCAATTTTGGCAATGTCGACGGCGATAACGCAGCTGCCATGCGCTACACCGAAGCGCGGATGACAGAGGTTGCCAACCGTTTGCTCGAAGGGCTGGATGAGGACGCGGTTGTTTTTCGCGAGACCTATGATGGCGAAGAGGAGGAACCTGTTGTCCTTCCCGCCAATTTTCCAAATCTTCTGGCCAATGGCTCTTCCGGCATTGCTGTGGGAATGGCAACGTCCATTCCGCCGCATAACATCGTCGAATTATGCGATGCATCGCTGCATTTGATAAAATTCCCAAATGCTGGAATTGAGAAACTCTGCGAGTTTGTAAAAGGGCCGGATTTTCCAACCGGTGGTGTAATCGTTGAAAATGAAGCGTCAATCCGCACGTCTTACGAAACGGGGCGGGGTGGTTTCCGGGTTCGGGCGCGCTGGCACGCTGAAACCCTGTCGCGGGGTACTTATGTCGTCGTTGTCACTGAAATTCCCTATCAGGTCCAAAAATCAAAACTGATAGAGAAAATTGCGGAACTGCTTCACGCCAAACGCTTGCCATTGCTGGCCGATATCCGAGATGAATCGGCAGAGGACATCCGCGTTGTATTGGAACCGAAAAGCCGTACGGTTGACCCCGCTCTATTGATGGAATCACTGTTCAAGCTTACTGACTTTGAAAACCGTATTTCGCTCAACATGAATGTGCTGTCCCATGGAACGGTGCCCAGAGTTCTGAGTCTGCGCAGCGTTTTGCGGGAGTGGTTGGAACACCGCAAGGATGTTTTGGTTCGCCGCACCAATTTCCGCGTCGGTAAGATTGATCACCGCCTGGAAATTCTGGTCGGGTATCTGGTCGCCTTCCTCAATCTTGATGAAGTCATCCGGATCATCCGCGAAGAAGATCATCCAAAGGCCGAGTTGATAAAGGCCTTCGCGCTGACCGACATGCAGGCCGAGGCAATTCTGAATATGCGTTTGCGGTCCCTGCGCAAACTTGAAGAGATGGAGTTGCGTCAGGAACATGAGGATTTGACGGCCGAGCGCGCTGAACTGGCCAAACTTCTGGCTTCCGAGGACCTGCAATGGGCGCGGATCACCGAGCAGATCCGGGATCTCAAGAAATCATTCGGCCCGGATACGCCTCTGGGCAAGCGGCGCACCGATTTTGCGGTGGCACCGGAACACAATCTTGATGACATCCACCAGGCCATGATTGAACGTGAACCGGTCACAATCGTCCTGTCCCAAAAGGGTTGGGTTCGTGCGCTCAAAGGGCATTTGTCTGACGCAGAGACATTGACATTTAAGCAGGATGACAGCCTGAAACTCATGTTCCATGCCGAGACCACCGACAAATTGCTGGTGGCAACAACCGGTGGTAAATTTTACACAATTGGTGCTGACAAGCTGCCCGGCGGGCGCGGCCATGGTGAGCCGGTCCGCATTATTGTGGATATGGAGGCGGACCAGGATATTCTGACCGTCTTCACACACAAGGCAGGCCGCAAACGACTTGTCTCCAGCACTGAAGGACGTGGGTTCATCGTGTCGGAAGACGACCTTCTTGCAAATACACGAAAAGGCAAGCAAGTCCTGAACATGTCCGCACCACATGAAATGGTGCTATGCCCTCCTGCGGTCGGTGACCGTGTTGCGATCGTGGGGCAGAATCGCAAACTCCTTGTCTTCCCGTTGGAGCAGATTGCCGAAATGGGCCGCGGCAAGGGCGTGCGCTTGCAGCGTTACAAGGACGGTACCGTGTCTGACATCAAGGTTTTTGCGGCAGATGAAGGTCTCACCTGGAGCGACAGCTCAGGTCGTCAACACAATCGCAGCATGGAAGAGTTGGCCGAATGGGTAGGTGAACGCGCCCAGGCTGGCCGAATGGCGCCGCAAGGGTTCCCAAGAACCAACAAGTTTGGTGGCTGAAGCCGTGTCTGAGTCGACGGCAGAATAGGAATCAGCTGCCTCGGTATTCAGAGAAATTGTTTGTTCGGAAACCTAGGCACTCTGTATGGCACGTCTTTTGCCAATACTTTCCCGATTTTCATGTTCGGGCTTTTCGTCATCACGTTTTGAATTGACCAGCGTTTTACGCAAATCTTCAACCAGACCGTTCGTCATATTTGTTACATCGCCGAGAGCTGTCAAGACGATATCGGGAGCCAAATGCTGGAGTTCGGAAACAGGAACAGGCCGACCGACCAGATAGCCCTGGATTTCATCACACCCCTTTTTAATCAATGATTTCAGTTGGTCAACTTCTTCGACACCTTCAGCAACGATAGTCATTCCGGTTGCCTGCCCAAGGCGAATAATCGTCTCGACAATGGCCCCAGCATTTTCTGATTGATGCATTTCGTTTATGAATGAGCGGTCGATTTTGATACAGTCAAAGGGGAAGCGGCTAAGATAACTAAGAGATGAATAGCCAGTTCCAAAGTCATCCAGTGCGATCTGGCAGCCAAGTTTTTTCAAGGCCCGTAATGCTGATAAAGCGCGTTCATCATCTTCCATCAGCACGTTTTCTGTGATTTCGATCTCAAGCAGTTGAGGGGCCAATCCCGTTTCTTCGAGGATTGAGCCGATGGTCTCCACCAGATTCTTTTCTCGAAACTGAAGCGGGCAAACATTGACACTTACTCGCTTGCCAACCAGCTGTTGAGTAGCGATTCGGCAGGCTTCCCTGATTACCCAGGTTCCAATCGGGATGATTTTCCCTGTGTCTTCTGCCACGGAGATAAATTTATCGGGACGAACGACACCCTTGTCAGGGTGATTCCAGCGGATAAGCGCTTCATAACTGTTGATAACGGCTGATGCGGCACCGAGCCGAGGTTGGAAATACAGTTCGAATTGTTCTTCTTCGATCGCTGTGGCCAGGTCAGCTTCTAATAGGCGACGACAGCTGTTTTCTTCATCCATACCGGGTTCAAATACGCAGTATGTATTACGACCCAGGCCCTTTGCCCTGTAGAGCGCGGTGTCAGCTTGAGACAGGATATGCGCTGGCTCAAGGCCTGTTTGTGGAGAGATTACAAGTCCTACACTTGCACCGGTAAATAGCATGGGGCCGTTGGCATTTGTAATGGGCCTTGAAAGTTCGATCGTTAGACGATGCGCGAAATCAACGATCTGATTGTTGAAATCGACACGATCTAAGATGATTGCAAACTCATCGCCGCCCAGGCGGGCGACAGACCCAATGCCCCTCATTTGGTTCTTCAGGCGTTGTGCGGTTTCACGTATTACGTGATCGCCCGCAGCGTGGCCATGCAGATCGTTGACGTCTTTGAAATGGTCAAGGTCGATCAAGAGCAGAGCCCAGCTGTTATTGTTGGTTTCCGCACACTGCACTGCATGCTCCAAATTCCGTGAAAAGACCGCCCTGTTTGGCAAACCAGTCAACGGATCATGCTGTGCCAGATACCGAATTTTTTCCTCTGCGATCTTGCGGTCACGCAAATCTACAATCGCAGCCACCTTGGTCAAATTCCCCCGGTAGGTAATGTCGCGTGAGCGCACTTCTACCGGGATCGGGGTTCCGTCGCTATCCAGCATTCGAGATTCATATGGGGCTCCATCAGACGCCTCGAACTGAGTGGCAAAAACGTCACGTGCATCGGCGACTACAAGGTCTTCTAATCTGAGATTCGCCAGTTGGCCGATCTTGAGGCCAATGAGATCTTCAAGTGCAGTATTCCCATCCACAATTTTGCCGTCGACGCAGATTACAATAGCTTCGAATGTCGCATTGGCCAGCGCAGACAACCGTTCAGCCTCCTCTTCGACACGCTGCTTGTCAGCCACTGCACTCTTTGTCGTTTCCTCGTCTTCAATCGTATCCATGAGTGCATTGAATAATTGGGAAAGACGTTCGGCTTCGTCTCCCTGATTAAAGTCAAGACGCAGAGAAAGGTCCGCACGTCCTTGAACCAGCCGATCAAAGGCATCTTCTACGTGGCCGATTCCGATTCGCGTTCCATGCTCTGCATCATTGAGGCCGATCATTTCACTTGCGGCATCAACGCGAATGCGCCCCATGCTCGCAATTAGAGAAAATGCCACATAGCCCAATCCAAATGCCCAGATGAAATTCAACAAAACGCCGATGGTTTGAACAAACAGCTGATCCCAGCGATTGCCAAGTGGAAGTTCCGATTCAGGGGCGAGGAGGGCAAGCCCAATCGTTCCAATTACGCCGGCGAAACCATGAACACCGATGGCACCCACCGCATCGTCGATTTTCCAATGCTTTTCCAGAATAACTGCACTTGAGACCGCTACAGTTCCTCCAAGTGCACCAATGATGAATGCGCCCTGAATATCAAGTATTGCACAGCCTGCAGTTACTGCAACCAGACCGCCAATGAGACCGCTGATCGACTTTTCGGGGCGCAGGACCTTGTTATCCTGCCACAATGATACAAGATGGCCTGCTGCTGTGCCTGAAGCTGCTGCCGCTACCGTATTGGCTACTATTGAAGCAATATGTGAAGAGGCTTCCAGAGTTGAGCCGCCATTGAACCCGATCCACCCCACAAACAGCAAGAAGGCACCCGCTGTCGCCAGAACCGGACTGTGGCCTTGAATGCGCATCGGCTGACCATTCTCGTCAAACCGGCCTTTGCGCGGTCCAATCAGGATACAAGCCGCCAGCGCAACCCAGGCACCGGTACCGTGCACAACTGTTGATCCGGCAAAATCCACGAATCCCAAGCGAGCGAGAATGGCACTTTCATTGTCGACAAGCGCAGAACCCCAGGCCCAGTGGACAAAAACCGGATAAATGACTGCTGCTATGATGATGGAACCAAGAATGTACGATTTGAGCGGCATGCGTTCAGCAACCGCCCCCGACACAATTGTGGCGGCTGTGCCGCAGAACATGACTTGAAACACAAAGAAAGCGAGGCTCCAAGCATCAAGCTCGGCCAGAAAGAAAAACGAAAAATCTGTACCAAACCAAAATCCATTGGAACTGCTGAAGGCAACCATAAAGCCGACGCAGGCAAATATGATAACCGTAAAAGTGAAGTCGAGCATGTTTTTCTGAGCGACATTTATCGAGTTCTTGGATCGCACCATGCCTGCTTCCAGCAACATGAAACCGACCTGCATCAAAAGCACCAGGCCGGCTGCGACCAGTACCCAGACCATATCAAGGTTACTTTTGGCCACTGACAGGGCAGCGCTGTTTTCCTCGACCAATGTCTGAAGTGATTGAGCCCAGGACTGCTCAATTTGTCCAAACAGAATGAGCGCGCTGACAATAAATCCATTGAGGCGTTTGGCTGACATACAGTGCAGAACCTGAAATTGTGGTACCTGCAAGATGCACGCTCAATTCTAAAATTTGGTGAATCACTCCCGCATAAACAAACAAAAAAATGTGTGTCATCAATGCGTTAATTCATCTGCATCACTCAATGTGCCAGATTGAAAAAATCGTATATTACGCAAAAGACTGTTAGAAAAAGACGAATAGACTCGACTAACCGCGCACCCAGCCGCGGTTGCCAAGCCGTTCTTGCGGTTGAAAGCGGCCTTTATATGCCATCTTGGGAGAACCTTCGACCAAATAGCCAAGATACAAATAAGGCAACCCCATACGCTGGGCACGTTCCAGATGCTCAAGGATCATAAAGGTGCCAAGACTGCGAGCGGCCTCCGACGGGTCAAAATAGCTGTACACCATCGACAGGCCATCGCTGAGAACATCACTGAGGGCCACTGCAATGAGGGGTTTGCGGCTGCGTCCCGTTATTCCGCTGTCAGTGTCACGCTGGCGAAACTCAAAGACACGGGTTTCAACTTCGCTTTCTTCCACCATGGACGCATAGTCCAGAACACTCATATCCGACATGCCGCCACCGGGATGACGGTTATCCAGATAGGTGCGGAAAAGGTCATATTGTTCGGAACTGGCTTCCGCCGGACGTTCCTGAACTATGATGTCATTGTTCTTGCGTACAATGCGCTGCATAGATTTGTTGGCTTCAAACTCAGACACAACGACGCGCACTGACATGCAGGCGCGACAGCGTTCGCAGGCCGGTCGATAGGCGATGTTCTGACTGCGCCGGAAACCGCCCTGGGTCAGAATGTCATTCAACTCCGACGCGCGCTCACCACCCAGATGGGTAAAGACCTTCCGCTCTTCCTGACCACGCAAATACGGGCAGGGTGAGGGGGCTGTCAGATAGAATTGTGAGGTGTGAGAGGGCCGTTCTGTCATAAGCTCATGATAGTCCCTCGACGTTATCAGGCAGTTTCAACATCATTTGTGCCCTGAGCTACAGATAGTCGCTTCGAACAATATAGGTGCCCAGAATGAGATCATGCAGCAGACGACCCCGCTCTGTAAACAGCCCAACCAGAACAACAAACGGTGTCAGAAACGAGATTGACAAGTAGAACAGCAGACCGTGCAGCATGGCCCCAAATGGTCCGGTGCGGCTGCCATCATGCAGGCGCATCTGTATACCTGCCAGTTTCATACCCGGAGTGGCCGCATTGGGCCCACCCAGTGTGAAGGCCAGATAGCCGGCAATCACCAACGGCATGAAAATAAGATAGAGCAGCCACCCAAGTCCAAATGTGGCAATGCCGACAAGGAGCACGGCAAAGCCGGCCACCAATGAGACAATCACGATCATGATGAAATCGAAAATGAATGCGACGATTCTGCGTGACAAGACGCCATCGTAAAGCTCCTTGCGGGTTAATATGTCGCTTTCATCTATTACAGACATCGAGATCAATCCTTATCGTTTCCACTGATTTGTCTTCCTGACACCGATATAGGGATCAAACACCCAGACCCAAGAGCAAATCAGTCCGCAAGCAGTTCGGCCACTTCAGCAGCAAAATAGGTCAGAACGCCATCGCAGCCTGCGCGTTTGAAGGCCAACAGACTTTCCAGGATGGCTTTTTCACGGTCAATCCAGCCATTGGCCGCAGCCGCTTCGATCATCGCGAATTCCCCAGAGACCTGATAAGCAAAGGTCGGCATCTGAAAGCTATCTTTCAGGCGCCGCACGATGTCGAGATAGGGCATGCCCGGCTTGACCATCAGCATATCGGCACCTTCCGCAATATCGAGTTCAGCCTCACGCAAAGCTTCATCCGTATTGGCCGGGTCCATCTGGTAAGTACGTTTATCACCCTTCAGCGTTCCGCTGCTGCCCACGGCATCTCGGAATGGGCCATAAAAGGCCGACGCGTATTTTGCCGAATAAGCCAGTATCTGAACATGCTGGAAGCCGTTTTGATCAAGACCATGGCGGATGGCACCAACGCGCCCATCCATCATGTCAGATGGGGCAATTACATCTGCGCCTGCAGCCGCCTGATTGAGCGCCTGACGGACCAGCACATCCACGGTTAGATCATTGATGATCTCATCTCCCTCAAGCAATCCGTCATGCCCGTGAGATGTATAGGGATCAAGGGCTACATCTGTAATGATACCGACATCACTGACCGCTGCCTTGACCGCACGACAGGCTGAACAGACAAGATTTGCACTGTTGAGCGCTTCGCCGCCGGTCTCATCGCGCAAGGCCGGGTCTGTATAGGGAAACAGCGCGACAGCTGGAATTCCAAGACGAGCAGCCCGCTCCACTTCTGTAACGGCTTTATCGATGCTATGGCGAAAAACACCAGGCATCGATGGAATCGCTTCGCTGTCACCCTGTCCGTCCTTGATAAAAATGGGCCAGATCAGGTCACTCACGGAAATGCTGTTCTCCTGGACCAGCCGACGCGACCAGCTTGTGCGGCGGTTGCGCCGCATGCGGATCGGACCAACCACATCGGCAGCACTAAGGCTGAGCGGCAATGTATCGGGGATCTGGTGTTTTTCATTCGTCATGGTGCAACTCCAAAAATGCTAATCCGCCCATAGCATGACCCATTCAACATGATAAGCGGCTTGGCAGCGCCCGCAGCTTCTGGCATGGATGCAAATATGTTTGAACAATTTCTTGATGGCGATCTTTCTGCGCGGCGATACCTCATATCGGCGTTGGAAAATTTCATGCGGGTGCTGGGCGTATTTCTGCTTCTGGCTGGCCTTGCGCGGGCAATGATCATTTTCGGCATGGTCCCTAACCCGGAAGATGCTTTTTTGGCGCTGTCTGCAGAACGGCGAGTGTTGCTGGTTTTTTTCACCGTGTTCAATCTGACTGCTGCTGTGGGGCTGTGGAACAAAATGTCCTGGGGCATCGTGGTGTGGTTGATCGCGGTCGGAGCCGACTTTTTTTCACAAATTTTCTTTTCCGGAACATTTGGCATTTCACCGCTGACGCTGATCTTCCACGTCATCATGATCATCATTTACGTCACGCTGACGATGCTGGTTCGCAGGACACGACTGAACTGAATGTACTCAGACCCATTGGGAAAAGTACAGGTTTTCACGTTGTCAGGGCGGAGCCGATAAAAGGTGATTCAAATCGTCAGATAAGTTGGTTAAGTTTCAGTAATATAAATGAAATCTGAATCCGGCATACATAAATCTTAAACCATCAAATCAAGCATTTGCCGGTAAGATTTCCTTAAGCGTGAAACTTAAGTGCTTTTTGACGAGCCCGGCCTAGTTTGTGTTCATCAACGAGGGATATCCCTCTTACATGTGCAAAGCAGTATTGGCTGGATGACAATGAAACAGACAACACAATTGGCCCCGATCGACGAAGGCAACGACAAGGACGTGGAAGCCGGGCTTCCGCTCTATCTGGAATCCGTAACACTTGTAGAGCGGCTGCACCGCCGACTGCTTGATGTTGTCAAAGACGAGTTCGAGCGAAACGGGGAAGGCGACATTAATGCCGTTCAGGCATTGCTGCTCTTCAACCTGGGAGACGCAGAGTTGACCGCAGGCGAATTGCGCAGTCGCGGTTACTATCTTGGCTCAAATGTTTCTTATAATCTTAAGAAGCTGGTCGACATGGGCTATGTCCATCACCAGCGATCGCGTACAGACCGCCGGTCGGTTCGTGTGCGCTTGACCGAGAAAGGCAAGGAAATCGCGGCCGTAGTGGATGGGCTTTACAAGCGCCACATGCGGTCCATCGAAAAGGTGGGTGGGCTTGCCACTGCAGATTTTGAAAATCTCAACAGATCGCTTCAGCGTCTCGAGCGCTTCTGGACAGATCAGATCCTCTACAGGCTCTGAGTTTCAACAAAAAGCTTTGCGCATATAATTCCGTCCTGTCCTAAGTGGCAGGACGGCTTTTTTTTGTGATCTGTTGATAGAGTGCCGGCGGCAGAGGTAAAATGGCACTGGTCTCTTGTTTATACTGTGAAAATTTCGCTCCACGGCTGCTCTGCATGTGATCATCAGTCAAGCGGCCAGTGACGCCAACCAGAACCAGGGTTAGTACCAACGGCCCAACCAGAGAAACAAACGATCCTGTCAAGGCAAGGGCATAAAGCCCCAGACCCCACCAAAGCACAGCTTCGCCGAAATAATTTGGATGACGGCTCCACGCCCATAGACCAGACCGAAGCAGCTTGGTTGGAACCGGATTGGCAGATTTGAATCGCGCCAATTGATGATCAGCGACTGCTTCAATCACAAGACCAATACAAAACAGAACAACGCCAAATCCAAGCAATGCAGTACCAAGCGGTTCAACTGACGGAAGGATCAGGGCTGTATGGAGGGGAGTGGCAATAATCCACATGACCAATGCCTGAAGAAGGAAGATTTTTGGCAAGCTGGCCCACCAGAAAGACGAACCACCATTGGTGCGCATGGCTGCATAGCGCTGATCTTCGCTGGTATGGGCTGCAAAGCGGGCGATCAGATAAAAGCTCAGCCGAACGGCCCAAACCGCAATCATGCCAAAAAAGGCCAGTTGGTACAGATTAAGCTGATCAATTCGCAGCGCATAGACAGCGCCAATCACTAAAAATCCGACACCCCAATAAAAATCTACAATACCTGCATTTTTCAAGGGCAGGTGGAGCGCCCAAAGCGTCGAAAACGCGGCCATGGTCACCATCAGGCTTGCGAAAAGGTCCATAACTGCAATTTATCCGTGTGTTAAATTTGGTTCGGCATTATTAGATACGAAGCTGAAGGCAAATTGGGTCACACCTTGCACGTTTTGATTTTATTAACCATATCCAGACGATTAGGCACTAGAATTTAAGAGCATTCGCCGTAAACTTGCCCCCTTTGCATGGCAACAAATTAAAGATTCAAATTGGCAACAACAGAGCAGACATGAAAAAAACAACACTTGAGAACATGATTGCCCCAACTCGTCGTGCTGTCCTTGGGGGATTGGCATCCACAGTTGCAATGCCAGCAATTTTAACGCCAGCTTTTGCTCAGAATGAGTGGGGTGAAAGTTTTGATAATCAGCAGGCCAACATTCAGGCTGTGCGCACAAATCGACCCGTTCTGAACCCGCAGGCATCTGTGGAAGCAGAGTGGGCTCTTCAGCAATATTCGTCGATTATGTCGCGTGGCGGTTGGAATGCCGTTCCCGCAGACACGACACTGAAGTTGGGCCTCAGCAGTCCCAATGTTGCTGCCTTGCGCCAGCGTCTGATTATTTCCGGGGATCTGCAACAGAGCATTGGCATCTCAAATTCGTTTGATTCCTATGTTGATGAGGCCGTGAAACGGTTTCAGGCCCGTCATGGCATAGAAGCCGATGGCGTAGCCGGAAAGATTTCCCTGGCAGCGTTGAATGTGCCCGTACAGGTGCGCGTGATGCAGCTTCAGACGAACATGGTGCGGTTACAGTCCCTTTCAGGTGACAAGGGCAGGCGGTTCATAAACGTCAATTTGCCTGCCGCGCGGATTGAGGCTGTGGAATCCGGTCAGGTTGTGTCCAGACACACCGCCGTCGTCGGAAAAGTCGATCGACAGTCACCTGTTTTGAATTCAAAGGTCTATCAGATCAATTTCAACCCATATTGGACGGTGCCGGTTTCCATCATCCGCAAAGATATGATCCCGCATATGCAGAAGGATCCTGCATATCTGACCAATAACCGTATTCGTATTTACGACAAGGGGGGCAGCGAACTGCAACCCACTCAGATTGACTGGTTGACTGATGAGGCCGTGAATTATCGGTTCCGTCAGGATCCCGGTGAAGGTAATTCCCTTGGCTCCATCCGCATCAATTTTCACAATCAACACGCAGTTTATTTGCACGACACACCTGCAAAGGGTCTCTTTGGTGAGGAATACCGCTTTAACTCATCCGGTTGCGTACGTGTTCAGAACATCAAGGAACTGGCTGCCTGGATTTTAAATGAAAATGATGGTGGCTGGACATTCTCTTCTGTAAACGACACCATTCTCACCGGCGAACGGCGGGATGAGAATGTCAAGAATCAGGTTCCAATCTATTTCACTTACATCACAGCCTGGGCTATGGACGGCGTCGTGCACTTCCGCGACGACATCTATTCACAGGATGGTGTAGGACCTCTGGCGCTTAGGTAATAGTCTCTGCCGAACGTCAGGGAAGAGAGCGCTTGGATATGGCCGGAAATTCGGATCGCAAGGTTTATTTTGAATACGTACCGATAGGCCCACAGATCAAAGTAAGTGCCATTGATTCGGTCACCAAAGCCGAGGTGAGCATCATCGCACCTCGGTCCGCCATGCGAAAAGACATGGAGACATTGGCCTTGCGTAAATTGAAACGTGCTCTTGAGCGACTTGAGGCCAAGTAACACGGCAATTGCACCCAAACTCCCCTTCCTGCACACTGCGCCAAATGTCCGGCGACTGAATCGCCTGGATAAATATTGCATGGGCGTTGTTTATGACTCTTCTAATTCTATTTGTTGCGCTGGCTATCGGCGTTTCCTTTCTCTGTTCCATTCTGGAAGCGGTTCTGCTGAGCGTCACGCCGTCTTACATGGCTGTTCTGGAAAATGACCGACCAACTCTGGCGGCGCGATTGAGGCGTTTGAAAGAGGATATCGACCGACCATTGGCGGCGATCCTCACATTGAACACCATCGCCCATACCGTTGGCGCTGCCGGGGCAGGGGCGCAGGCAGCCGTGGTTTTCGGCGATGCCTCTCTTGGTGTGTTTTCCGCTGTGCTGACTTTTCTGATTCTCGTCCTGTCCGAAATCATTCCCAAAACCATCGGTGCCACCTACTGGCGTGCATTGGTACCGATAGTTTCCCGCATATTGCCTCCGCTGATTCTGCTTCTATGGCCATTGGTGAAAATGTCTCAATTGCTGACAAAGATTTTGTCCGGCGGGGAGAAAAAGAACCAGGTCAGCCGAGAGGAATTGTCGGCTCTGGCGACAGTTGGGCAGCGGGAAGGCGTTGTAGAGGCAAGCGAATCCCGAATTTTACAGAATTTGCTGCGTCTCAATGTTTTGACCGTTTCTGACATCATGACGCCGCGGACCATGGTCTATGCACTGTCGCAGGACGCCACCATTGGATCCTTGATAGATGATCTTGAGGCCATGCGTTTCTCGCGCATTCCAGTTTATGAAGACACAATAGATCGGGTGTCCGGATTTGTGCTGAAAACTGAAATCCTTATCAAAGCGGTGAAAGATGAGGACAGCACACCTATTTCTGAATTAAGCCGTGAACTGACACACGTCACTGCGGACATGCATCTGCGTGAACTCTTTGATCACCTTTTGCAATTTGATCGACATATTGCGCTTGTGGTTGATGATTTTGGTGGCACTGCCGGCATTGTTACCTTGGAAGATGTTGTCGAAACCCTGCTTGGCCTGGAGATCGTTGATGAAGCCGACACAATTGAGGATTTGCAAGCTCAAGCGCGCAAACAATGGGAAGAGCGTGCAGAGCGGCTTGGTCTCTTCACAAAATCGCCTGACAATAGTTTAGAGTCCGACGGTGAGGAACAGACATGAAATGGAGATCCGCTGATATGCCCGTAACCATAAGAACCACAACTGCTCTGCGCTGCGGCGTCATAGGCATGGCTTTGCTTGTATCAAATCACGCCTTTGCTGCCGGAGAAGGGCCCACAATCGTGGATCGTTGGGTAGAGGAATCTAAGTCCTATTCATTTTTTGATCTGACCCATCAGGGCGTAAGCTATGACGAAGCAACCGATGTTACGTCAGTCAGTGGTTTCAAGGCAGTTTTTACGCCTGATTTCACATCTCTGATACCAGATGGCGAAGACGTTCCCACAATCTCTTATTTGATCGAGGTGCCATCGCTGCGCTATTTTGCGCTGAGCGAGAATGCGGACCGTTACTTTGTGGACTCAATCGAGGCAGCCGAAGTCAATGTCACCTATTCGGTTAAGGGTGGCACAACTGATGTTCAAAATACAGAAGCCAACGGCACCTATGATGGCTTGGTTGT
Organism: Alphaproteobacteria bacterium; assembly: GCA_024743215.1. Taxonomy (GTDB): domain Bacteria; phylum Pseudomonadota; class Alphaproteobacteria; order Rhizobiales. The sequence goes on along the minus strand of JANSWZ010000001.1, from coordinate 1,141,570 downwards.
AGCGGCTGCCGATTGGTCCAAATTGCCAGATATCGCTGATGATCCAGCCAAACCGATTTCGAAATACTATCCATTGGTTGCAGCATTCTTTGATATGAATATGGCGTCTTTCAAGGTTGCCAGCTCAGAGCTTTCCCAAACGCTGGATGCAAAAACGGTCTTGAACACGACATATGGCGCCATCGAATTCAATGATATGAAGAGAGGCGATTATTCATCCTTCTCAATTGATGGCTTGAAAATGGCCAGTGTGCCGCAGTCAAGCACAGGCACAGGCGACACAGCATTCGAATTGTTGCTCGATATCGCTCGTTTGGACGGTGGCGCATATAATGGTGGCACACTGGTGCGCCAGTTTGATCCATCCCTTCCAACCAGCCAGCGCAACACACCATTCAAGACGCTGTTGAGCTCGTTGGCCGTCACCGGCACCAAACTCGCTGTTGATGATGTGGCCAGCATGTCATTGGACGAAATGTCATATTCCGACTGGGGCGTTCGCCCGCCCAGCATTCCCTTGCTGTCACTTGCAGACGAATTGTATCTGGAAGCCAAAGAAGGCGGAGCTGAGCCGGATGAAATGACCATTCTTCGCCTTGTGTCCTCTTTCTATTCAATGTTCCGCATTGGCTCTTTCGATATGATGGGCTTCGACATTGACGTGAATGACACGGAAAATGGGACGCAGTTTGCTGCACAATTGGACAGTTTCAGATTGGCCGATTTGTGGTCGGTTGGCTTGGGAGAATTATCTTTCAAGGGCTTCTTTTCTGAAGGAGAGGGCAACCGCATACAGATGGACCTGTTTCAATTGAAGGATATTGGTTTTCCAACTCTGGCCGCATTGATGGATGCTGAACGTGCATCTGAAGAGATGGATATCAAAGCGATCATCGCAGCTTTGCCGACGCTTGGCCTCATTGAAGCTTCCGGTATTGATGTGAATATCAAAGATGAGCCGGGCTTTAAATTGGGTTTGAGTCGCCTCGAAATGGGAGACTTTATCGGGCGACTTCCGACCCGTGTGTCCTCCAGTCTTGAAAATCTGGAATTCAATGTAGCTGATCTGGAGGCGGAAGGCAGAGAGGTCTTCGAAAAAATGGGATATGAGCGCATCAATCTGTCTTATGTGCTGTCACTTATCTGGGACGAAGCCAGCGAAATCCTGTCATTGGAAAGCCGCAACGCTCTTGATGATGGCGGTACATTGAATGCCGCTGTGGAGATCGGCAGTGTTCCGCGCAGCGTTTTTGAAGATCCGGAAACGGCTCAGAACGCATTGGCATTCCTCACATTCAATGCAGCATCCATGGTGTTTGATGACAACTCAATCGTCGACCGGGCGATTGAAGCAACAGCAAGTGATCAGGGAAAATCAGCGGATCAGCTGAAGCAGGAATTGCTTAGCGCGCTGCCCTTCGTGATGGGGGCACTGAACAAACCGGATTTTGTTGATGAGGTTGCCGCGGCGGTTTCAAAACTGCTGTCCGAGGGCGGATCGCTGACGGCAACAGCCCAGCCCGATCAACCTGTTTCAGTCATGCAGGTCATTGCTGGCGGCGCTGCGGCACCAGGGACTCTGGTTGATCTTCTAAAGGTTGAAGTGAACGCGGAGTAAGCGCTTCCCTTTATCAACGCTGACCATTTATGCCCGCTCCGGAGATACCGGGGCGGGCATATGTCATTGTCAGTCGGCTTGTGCCGCAGCCAGTGCTTCCCGCTGCGTCAGTCGGCTTGTGCCGCAGCCAGTGCTTCCCGCTGCTTGCGTTTTGATTTTCGGGACAGCATGTTCAGCCCCTCAATCGCACCAGAGAAGGCCATAGCTGCGTAGATGTAGCCTTTGGGTACATGCACACCAAATCCTTCAGCAACCAGCGTCATGCCAATCATCAACAGAAAACCGAGGGCTAACATTACGATGGTTGGATTTATTTCAATAAACCGCGCGAGAGGATTAGCTGCCAGGAGCATGACTGTCACAGCCACAATGACAGCAATCACCATGATTGGAACATGTGGTGTCATGCCCACCGCCGTGATGATGCTATCAATGGAAAACACCAGATCGAGTAATAAAATCTGACTGATCGCTGCAGTAAAGGTCAGGCTGACGGCCTGCGAATCGAACAAATCCGGCGTCGGTTCCGGATCAACCGTGTGGTGAATTTCCTTTGTTGCTTTCCAGATCAGGAACGTACCACCTGCGATAAGAATGATATCCTTCCACGAGAAACCGTGATCGAACAGCGTAAAGATTGGCGTGGTCAATTGCACAATCCAGGCCACAGCGCTGAGCAGCACCAGACGCAGTATGAGGGCGAGCCCAATACCAATTCGTCTGGCGCGCGCGCGTTGGTGTTCCGGTAGCTTGTTCGTCAGGATTGAGATGAACAAGAGATTATCGATCCCCAATACCACTTCCATCACAATCAATGTGAGAAGCGCAATCCAGACCGCTGGATCTTGAAACAGGGTAATGAGATTTTCCATAGAAGTTTCCAATAATTTTTCTGGCCGTGCGGCGTGTGACGTCCCATTCAAAGAGCTTAGGGTGCGGACCCTTTATGGGTGGTGAAATAGCAGAACAAATGGCAAAGAAATGCAAGGAAATGCGTGCAGAGCGGGCTTTCAGCCCGGTCAAGTGCTTTGACGCCGCAGGTCGCAGCCATTTTTCTGTCCATCAAGGATCGGGCCTGTTTGCCCGCAGCCCGCGTCGTAAAGACTTTAAGGTCTTCAGACTTCCTGCTTCTTTGCTCCTGGTCTGCAAACAAACCGATCCCGACTATTTCATCACGTATAATGGATCCGCACCCTAAAGACTGAATAATAAATTGCCGATCGCTGCATCCATACTTGGACTGAGGTTGGGCTTGTGTTATCTGCCTCAAATCCACAAACAGTAAATTGCTGCAAAGACACAATCGTTCGACAACCGATTTGGTTTCCCTATATGAAACCCAACCACGCTCAATCCTCAGATAAGGTCAAGCCTATGTCCGTTAGTTCAGATCCCGCTCAATCCGATCTCTTTTCTGGCTTCTTTTCGCGAGGGCTGGCCGAAGCAGACCCGGCGATTGCTGACATGATCGGCAAGGAACTGGGCCGGCAGCAAAATGAAATCGAACTGATTGCGTCTGAGAACATCGTCTCAAAGGCGGTTTTGGAAGCACAGGGGTCTGTTCTTACCAACAAATATGCAGAAGGTTATCCGGGCCGCCGTTATTATGGCGGCTGTGAATATGTCGACATTGCCGAAAATCTGGCGATTGACCGGGTAAAGCAGTTGTTCGATTGCGGCTTTGCAAACGTGCAGCCAAATTCGGGAAGTCAGGCCAACCAGGCTGTGTTTCTGGCGTTGCTGCAACCCGGCGACACGATTTTGGGAATGAGCCTGGATGCCGGTGGACATTTGACCCATGGGGCACGTCCAAACCTGTCCGGTAAATGGTTCAACGCTGTGCAATATGGCGTCACAGCAGACACACACCTGATCGATTTTGATCAAATCCGCGAACTGGCCAAAGAGCATCAGCCAAAGATGATCATTGCTGGCGGGTCCGCCTATTCCCGGATCATTGATTTTGCCAAATTCCGCGAGATTGCGGATGAAGTCGGAGCCTATCTGATGGTGGACATGGCCCATATTGCCGGTCTAGTGGCTGGTGGCGTGCATCCAAGCCCATTTCCTCATGCTCATGTTGCAACATCAACCACGCACAAGACCCTGCGCGGTCCTCGCGGTGGATTGGTTCTGACCAATGATGAAGCCATTGCCAAGAAGATTAATTCTGCCGTATTCCCGGGATTGCAGGGTGGACCTTTGATGCATGTGATTGCAGGCAAGGCCGTCGCCTTCGGCGAGGCGCTGACTGAAGATTACAGAAGCTACATGCGTGCCGTTGCAGACAATGCAAAAGCGCTGGCCGCCAGTCTGACTGAAGAAGGCCTGAATATAGTCTCCGGCGGAACTGACAATCACCTGATGCTGGTCGATCTGCGCCCCAAAGGCGTGACCGGAAAAATCGCAGAAACAGCACTGGGCCGGGCCAATATTACCTGCAACAAGAATGGCATCCCGGATGACCCGGAAAAGCCGATGATCACATCAGGAATTCGCCTTGGAACTCCCGCCGCCACCAGTCGAGGGTTTGGCATCGCCGAATTCCGTGAGGTTGGCAAGTTGATCACGCAAGTGCTGGATGGTCTTGCTGCCAATGGCGGTGAAGAAAACGCGGAAACGGAAGCTGCTGTGAAATCAAAAGTACTGTCATTGACGGGTCGTTTCCCGATCTATCAGGGATAACTTACCATGCGTTGTCCTTATTGCGGAGCAGACAATACACAGGTCAAGGATTCACGGCCGACTGAGGACAACACGACCATCCGACGCCGCCGCATCTGTGTGGATTGCGGTGGGCGCTTCACAACATTTGAACGCATTCAACTGCGTGAACTGATTGTTCTGAAGAAGAGTGGACGTCGTGCACCCTTTGATCGTGATAAACTTGTCCGCTCTGTGCAAGTGGCAACCCGTAAGCGGGATGTTGACCCGGAACGCATAGAGCGACTGGTGTCAGGAATCGTCAGACGCCTTGAAAGCCGGGGCGAGCCGGAAATCAATGCAGATGAAATAGGCATCATGGTTCTGAAGGCTCTGAAGCACTTGGATGATGTTGCCTATGTTCGCTTTGCCTCCGTCTATCAGAACTTTCGCGAAGCAAAAGACTTTTCGAGCTTTCTGGATGAAATGGATGAAGATTCCCAGGACACCGGAGATGATGACGGCGACATTTGATCGCTGTCCAGCCCCCAGCCAAACCCGATGAAGAAACAGGTTTACAGCCTTGATATGCGGTTCGCCGCCGCGGCCCTGCGCTATGGCAGGCGGCACGAAGGGCTGACCAATCCAAACCCCTGTGTTTCTGCGCTTGTCGTAGTGACTGTGAACGGCAGGGCGCGCATTGTCGGTCGCGGTGTTACCGGTAAGGGTGGCAGACCGCATGCCGAAGTTCTGGCATTGCAGCAGGCTGGTTCAAAGGCCAAAGGGGCCACGCTGTATGTGACGCTGGAACCTTGCAGCCATCATGGCCTGACACCGCCCTGTACCGACGCTATTCTGGCCAGTGGAGTGGCGCGCGTGGTGGCTTGCACTGCAGATCCTGATCCACGCGTAACTGGAACCGGATTTGCCCGGTTGCGCGCTGAGGGCGTGGAGTTGAGCACACCGGTCCTTGATGCAGAGGCGCGCCGCTTTCATGCAGGCCACATTGCTGCAAAGACACGCCATCGACCGCATGTGATCTTGAAAATGGCGGTTTCCACCAATGGCATGATCGGCAGGAAAAGCGGTGGCCAGGTCGCAATCACCGGTCCGGAAGCCTGGACCTATGTTCATGGATTGCGGGCGGTCAATGATGCAATCCTGGTTGGTGTGGGCACGATTATCGGCGATGATCCTTCGCTGACGTGCAGACTTCCCGGACTGGACGGTCGATCACCGCAAAGAGTCGTTCTGGATTCTGGTAACCAAATTCCAGAAAACGCCAAAGTTCTGACCGATAAGAACGGTCCGGATACGCAAATATTTGACCAGCAATCCTGTGAGAGCATCTTGAAGGCCTTGTGTGATCAGGGCGTCAAAACGGTTATGATTGAAGGTGGGGCACGGGTTGCAAGTGCTTTTCTTCGTGCTGGGCTGGTGGATGCGTGTCATGTGCTTCAATCAGGTACTATGGTGATCGAAGATGATGGCGTGCCAGCACCACTGGATCTGATGATGGATGCCGCCACATTTGAGCAGATCGATCAAAGGCAATTGGGCGATGATCAGCTAAAACTGTTTTGGCGGAGGGACTAGATTTGTTTACAGGCATTGTGACCCATATTGGCAAAGTAGCGGCAGTTGAAACGCTTCCGGAAGGCCGACGCTTTACAATTGTTGCCGATCTGGATTTTGCGACGCTCGAAATCGGGGCTTCCATTGCTCATAGTGGCGTGTGCCTGACTGTCACTGGGATGGACCAGCGGCAAAACACCTATAGTGTGGAAGCCTGGGAAGAAGCACTTCGTTTAACCAGTGCTGGCAACTGGGACATTGGTACCAGGCTCAATCTGGAACGCGCATTGCGGGTGGGGGATGAACTGGGCGGTCACATTGTTTCGGGCCATATAGATGGCAAAGCCGAAATCCGATCTGTTGTTCAGGAGGGCGATGCAAAGCGATTTGTACTTCGAGCCCCTGATTCACTTGCGAAATTCATTGCACCCAAAGGCTCGGTTGCGCTAGATGGCACCTCGTTGACTGTCAACAGCGTATCAAAATCCGATTTTGATGTGTTGTTGATCGCCCACAGCCTGTCTGTGACCACTTGGCAGACACGCAAAAAAGGCGATTACGTCAATCTGGAAGTTGATACCATGGCGCGTTATGCGGCAAGGCTGCTGGAAACTCGATAGGACCTCACCAAATGGCTGACAAGAGCCCCAAAATTCTGATTGTAGAAGCCCGCTTCTATGAAGATATTGCCGATGAACTCGCTGCTGGTGCAATTGAGGCAATCGAGGAAGCCGGTATGGAGTATGATCGCATAGCGGTTCCCGGTGTGCTGGAGATCCCGGCAGCAGTTTCCATGGCTTTAATCAGTTCAGAAGCAGGGGCCGGCACCCAATATGCAGCTTTTGTCACTCTTGGTTGTGTTATCCGCGGTGAGACCACACATTATGAAATCGTGTCCGGCGAATCAGCGCGTGCCTTGATGGACATTTCGGTCGCTGAAGGGCTTGCGTTGGGCAATGGCATTCAGACCGTTGAAAACAGTGACCAGGCCTGGGCACGCACGCGCCGTTCTGAAAAGAACAAAGGCCGTGGCGCCGCAGAAGCGGCAATCGCAATGGTGCGACTGCGTAAACAGTTTGGATTGGCCTGACATGCCCGAAGTCAACAAAACTGACGCGCAAACCCGACCGGCCAACAAACGTGGTGCTGCGCGTCTTGGTGCGGTGCAGGCGCTTTACCAGATGGATATTGGCGGCACGCCCTTGCAACAGGTTGTGGCCGAGTTTGAAAGTGTGCGGCTGGGCAAAGAAATTGATGGTGAGCAATATCTGGAAGCAGATGCGGCCTATTTTCGGGGAATTCTTGCAGGTGTGGTCAAAGAGCAGGTTCAGCTTGATCCGTTGATCCACAAGGCACTGACCTCGGATTGGCCTCTGGCGCGCATCGACAGCCTTCTTAGGGCCGTTCTGCGTGCGGCGACGTTTGAAATACTGAAACGAAAAGACGTTCCGGCCAAGGTGATCATCAACGAGTATGTTGATGTAACAAAGGCCTATTTTCTGGAAGATGAACCCAAAATGGTCAATGGCGTTCTGGACCACATAGCGCGAGACGTCAGGGCCTCCGAGTTTACCGAAAAATGACGCCTTCCGGAAAAGCTGAAGACCGCTTTATCCAGCGCTATTTTGGGCCACTGGCGAATAATTCTGAGGCGCTGGGCTTGCATGATGATGCAGCCCAAATTGCTGTTCCGGACGGAAAGTCGCTTGTCGTTTCTACAGATACACTCGTCGCCGGAATCCACTTTTTTCACAACGATCCTCCCGCATCTCTGGCCAGAAAAGCCCTTCGGGTGAACGTCTCTGATCTTGTCGCCAAAGGCAGCACGCCGAAGGGGTATTTCCTGTCATTGGCTTTGCCTGAAGCACAATTGCGTTCGCAGGATTGGATGTCTGACTTTGCCGTGGCCCTGGGGCAGGATCAAAAAGCATTGGGCCTTCAAATCATGGGTGGCGACACCGTGATGACGAAAGATGTCTCGGCCATCACCATTTGTGCATTCGGTTGGGTTCCGCAGGGTCAGATGGTGAAACGCTCCGGCGCAGGGGTTGGGGATCTTTTATATGTCACAGGGACAATCGGGGACAGTGCAATTGGTCTATGGGCGCGACGGGCCAACCTTTTTGGCCTGGATGAGCTGACAGGCTTTGAACAGCAACTGCTTGCATGTTTGACTGAACAAGAGCGCACGCAACTGGAACTGTCCTATCTGGAACCGCCAACAAATCTGCCAGCCGCGGACATTGTGTTGAATTTTGCCTCTTCATCCATGGATATTTCCGATGGATTGTCTGGTGATGCAGCAACGCTTTCCGGAGCCAGTAATGTGGGCATGGAAATCAACATGGCTGACATCCCGCATCACGCCATTCTGGCTCCTCATCTTGAGAATGAAGGGGTACGGGCAAGGTTGATTACAGGTGGCGACGATTATCAAATCCTTTGCACGGTAACATCAGTCCGCAGCAAGGACTTTGAAATTGAAATGGCAAAGGCCAAGGTTGCGGTGACCTGCATTGGAAAAATTGTTGAACAAACCGGCGTGCGCTTTCTGGATGGCCAGCAACAAGAATTGTCTGTTGGTGCAAATGGATTCGATCATTTTTCTGATTGATCCAGCAGGAAGTGACATTCATGAATTCTGAAAATCAACTCATTTATCGGATTTGCTTTTAAAGCTGCATCAACGGGCGTATGAGGAACACTCCTCAAAGTAAGCTCGGAATTCCATGACAGAGAGTGTCTCACCCCCCGTAGATGCTGCGCCTGTATCCGATGATCGGATAGCGCGCCGCAATGTACTCGTTCTGGCCGCAGCGCAGGCTCTGGCAGGGGCTGGCGCACCAATCTGCATTTCTCTGGGAGGCATTGTTGGCTTTTATTTGCTTGGGCTGGATAAGAGCTTTGCCACTCTGCCGGTCACCGGTTTTGTTGTCGGAACTGCCCTTGCGACCTTGCCGGCCGGCATATTGGCCAGACGACTTGGGCGCCGCAGAGCCTTGATGCTGGGGTCTTTGCTTGGGGTCTGTGGCGGTATTCTGGCGGCCTATGCTATTTTTCTGAGTTCTTTCTGGTTCTTTTGCTTTGGCGTGTCACTCGCTGGGGCCTCCAGCGCATTTGTTCAGCAATATCGTTTTGCAGCGGCCGATTCTGCCAGCGCAAGCTTTCGCCCCAAGGCTATTTCCTGGGTTATGGCAGGCGGGGTGCTTGCGGCCGTCATTGGCCCCCAAACCGCTTCACTAACCAAGGATATGCTTGCACCGACCCTTTATGCGGGGGCTTTTGTTGGTTTGTCAGTTCTGGCGGCGATGTCGTGGATCGTTTTGAGCTTTCTGAAAGCCCCCCCAATTGTGAGTGTGCAAAACACTGCAGCAGGCAGGCCGCTTTTGGAGATCATGCGTCAGGGCCGCTTCATTGTGGCTGTCCTGTGCGCTGTCAGTTCCTATGCATTGATGAGTTTCGTGATGACAGCGGCACCTATGGCCATGGTTTCGCATGGGCACAGCATGTCAAATGCATTGCTTGGCATTCAATGGCATGTAATGGCCATGTTCGCTCCCAGCTTTTTTACCGGCTCATTGATTCAGAGGTTCGGCAAGGAACGCATAGTTGTTCTGGGCCTGTTGCTCTTGGCCGGATGCGCCGCGCTGGCACTTGCAGGGCCTCATCTGGCGCATTTTTGGGGCGCGTTGATTCTCTTGGGAATTGGCTGGAACTTTGGATTTATCGGTGCAACAGCCATGCTGACCGAAACCTATCGCCCTGAGGAAAAGAATCGAGTCCAGGCCGTTAATGATTTCATTGTATTTGGATTCGTAGCCGCCGCATCTCTGTCTTCCGGCGGAATATTGAATGCCTTTGGCTGGAACACGGTCAATGTGGTCGTGTTCCCGGTCGTTATTATCACACTTGCATTGTTGTTCTTTAGCCGCAAAAAACCAGCGATTTAGAACATACGACGCAAGTGAGGAGAGTTAGTTACCAAGAGGATTGGTGCGTCCCGCAGCGGACAACAATTGGCTGACAAAGCTGACGTCACTGCCACCTGTTGGCGTGGTTCTGGAGACAAAGTCAAACACGCGGCCATCCTGAAGGCCGTAATTTGCGATTTGTTGGACCCGCTCCTGATCGTCAAAATAGACAGCAAGCACGCGCTGGTCGACAACCTTCGACCTGGCGAAGGCAACCGGCCTGCTTGAGACCTGCGATATGTAGTAGAACACCTCGTTGCCGAATTCGGCAATTGTTGTCGGCGTTCCAAAGGCAAGTAGGGCCTGTTCGCGGCTGGCACCTATTGGAACCTGCCGTTCCGCATCATGCGGAATCTGGTAACCTTGAAAGTTGCGCTGTTCAAGACATCCACCCAGCGCAACAGAGCCAAGCAGCAACACCCCAATTGTAATGCCATGCGGAAAGCGCGACCCCTTTGATTTGTTGGGGGCAGCTGGTTTTCTGATGGAATCATTCCTCAAAGCCAACAGAGCATTCCTTCCTGTCTAAGTGTTGGCCTGTCGCCCAAGCCAGCTACTTCTTCTTGTGTTGCACGCTCGATCAGCCACAACGATTATTGCAAAACTCCTAGCGCGCACTACCTGCATTTGCAATAAGAGCCTGGAATTTGGCCGTCTTGGACGGACGTTTTCCAATTTTTCACAGTATGGATCACAGCATGCTTCGTCGTTTTTTCAAAACGAACATAACCAATGAGACCATAACGCAAAGGCTTTATGCCCAGATTGTGGCACAAGCCCGGCAACGCGCATTCTATTCCGATTTCGGTGTGCCCGACAGTCTGGATGGCCGCTTCAACATGATTGTGCTGCATAATTTTCTGCTGTTTAATCGATTGCAATCAACCAGTCAGGCAGCGCAGGCCCTCAGTCAGGAAGTTTTTGATCTGTTTCGGCTCGATATGGACCATTGTCTGCGCGAGTTGGGGGTCGGCGACACAACAGTACCCAAACGGATGAAAAAAATGATGCAGGTCTTCTACGGCCGCTCTGATGGATATCGATCCGCTCTTGAGGCTGAGGACCGACATGCGGAACTCACTGACGCGCTTTTCCGCAACATACTTAGCTACAATGAAAGCCTGTTTGCGGCGGAATCGGAAACACGGCCCGCAACATCAACCGGCGAAGGTCGGGCAGGGGCGCTGTCAGCCTATGTGATTGCATGTGTTGATGGTCTCAACACTCAGGACGAAGCCGCTATACTGGCTGGTTCCCTTTCCTTTCCCGACCCTGCGGCGTATATATAGCGCATCGCATAGTCCTACAGTTGATTCTCAATTTCTCTGCGAGGCCTGACATGAGCAAGCTCAAAACTGCATCCGAAATCGATGCAAATCTCCACGATAGTTTTCAGGATTCCATGGTTGGGATCTGGCCTTGGAAGTATCCGATTGTAGCTGGCGACATCACCAATGATGCAAAAGATTTTCTCATAAAGCCTGATAAGGCTGATTATCCAGCAATTGCGGATGCGCTGAATGTCCTTGCTGTGCGGGATCTGAATGCAACGCTGCGTATCCATCGAACAAAGAACAGCATTCGCGTGCGTGGGTTTGTGGAAGCCGTTGTCGAGCAAAGCTGTGTCGTTACTCTGGAGCCTGTGCGTCAGTCATTGACTGAAGAAGTTGATAGAACTTTTGTCGCAAACAGCTCCGATTTTGATACTGTTTTTGCAAAAATGAATGCGAACCACGCAATGATGATCGATCCCGATGAAGTGGATCCGCCCGAAATTGTTGAAAACGGTCGTTTGGATTTGGCAGCTATTGCTTTGGAGCACGTCATAATTGGAATTGATCTTTATCCAAGAGCACCAGGTGCAGATTTGTCTGAGGTAAATGCCATTGAGCCGATACAAATTGAGGTCGAAGAGCTGGAGTCGCCCTTTGCCGCGCTTGCCAAGCTTAAGACTGCAGGGAACGGATGAAACTGGATTTGTCATGTGTTCGGTCAGCTTTGAGCTCTGCCGTTTCACTCGTCTGGCATTTGTTTTTGGTACTGCGTAATTTAGGTTGTGTTGTGGCGCGAAGTAGCTATGGTCCGCGCTCGGCCAGAGGAAGAAATTTGAGCAATTAATGACGCAAAGCATCACCATTTCGCTGGATGCCATGGGGGGCGACAACGGCGTAGAGGTTGTTTTGGGCGGTGCAGAAATCGCTCTGAAACGCCAACCTGATACGCGCTTTCTTCTGTTCGGAAAAGAGAACATCATTGGTCCGGCATTGGCGGCACATCCCACTCTGGCTGCCTCCTCTGAAGTCCGACATTGCGACGTATCTGTTGAAATGGATGTCAAACCGAGCATTGCATTGCGTCAGGGCCGTTATCATTCCAGCATGTGGCGCGCAATCCAGGCGGTCAAGGACGGGGAAGCCAGTGTCTGTGTTTCCGCAGGCAACACTGGCGCATTAATGGCCATGGCACGCTTTTGCCTGCGCACCATGCCTGCCATCGAACGTCCGGCCATTGCCGCAATCTGGCCAACCATGCGCGGCGATAGCATTGTACTGGATGTCGGTGCCACGATTGGTGCTGACGCTGAGCAATTGATCAATTTTTCCGTCATGGGTGGCGCCATGGCAAGAGCTCTCTTTGCCATTGAGCGTCCCACCGTTGGTCTTCTGAACGTCGGTGTTGAGGAAATCAAGGGTGTCGAAGAGGTGCGCAGAGCTGGTCAGATCCTGCGGGAAACCGATTTTCCCTTTATCAAATACATTGGTTTTGTTGAGGGCAACGATCTTGGCAAAGGCACCTCGGATGTTGTTGTCACAGAAGGGTTTTCCGGCAATATCGCTCTGAAGACTGCTGAAGGTACGGCAAGGCAGATCGCGCAATATCTGCGCGCGTCCATGGGACAAAGCCTGCTGAGCAGGATCGGATACTTGCTGGCCAAGGGCGCATTTAGCCGTCTTCGCGAAAAAATGGATCCGAGCAAATCTAATGGCGGTGTTTTTCTTGGACTGAATGGTCTTGTGATAAAAAGTCATGGTTCTGCCAGTCCGGAGGGGTTTGCGAGCGCCATCGGTATGGGCGATGCTATGGCAAGAAATGATTTGCAGAAGAAGCTCAGCGATGATCTTGAACAATTTCAAAACGTGCTTGTAGATGAGCCGAAATCGAAGGACTGATGTGTGTTGAAGCAAAGGGCCGTTGTGGCAGGCGTTGGGTCCTATCTGCCTGAGAGGGTCATGACAAATGATGACCTTTCCAAAATTGTTGATACGACCAGCGAATGGATTGTTCAGCGCACTGGAATTGAAAGACGGCACATAGCGGCCGAAGATCAGAACACCAGCGATCTGGCGACAATCGCTGCAAACCGGGCATTGGAAGATGCCGGTGTTTCAGCGCAGGAAATTGATCTCATCATTGTTGCGACCTCAACACCGGACAACACATTTCCGGCAACAGCCGTTGCTGTTCAGCATAATCTTGGCAATCAGACCGGATATGCGTTTGATGTGCAGGCTGTCTGTTCGGGCTTTGTTTATGCAATGACGATTGCCGACAGCTTCATCCGGGCCGGCAATGCCGGAACAATTCTGGTCATTGGGGCAGAGACTTTTTCCCGCCTTCTGGACTGGACAGACCGCACAACTTGCGTGTTGTTTGGCGATGGGGCTGGTGCAGCCGTGTTGCGTGCCCAGCCGGTTGCCGATGGAGCGCCAGAGCAGGGTATTTTGTCTTGTCATCTGCGCTCAGATGGCTCGCACAAGCAAAAGCTTTATGTGGATGGTGGTCCGTCAAGCACGCAGACAACCGGCCATCTACGGATGCAGGGGCGCGAAGTATTCAAACACGCCGTTGGAATGATCTCTGGCGTTGTTACCGACGCATTTGCTGCCAGTGGAACCACTGCAGACGATCTGACCTGGTTCATCCCGCATCAGGCTAACCGGCGCATTATTGAAGCCAGTGCCGAAAAGCTTGGAATTGACATCGATAAAGTTGTTATGACGGTGGAAGGCCATGGCAATACGTCAGCAGCATCAATTCCGCTGGCACTTGATGTTGCGGTCAAAGATGGTCGTGTTCAGCGCGGCGATCTGGTAATGCTGGAAGCTATGGGCGGGGGGTTCACCTGGGGCAGTGTTTTGCTGCGCTGGTAAAGAACAGTTGCATTCGTGCAACAAAGGGCTATTGACGCCTTAACCTCTGACACTTAACGTAAATGACCGTTGACCAATCCTCTGATTGGGCGAAAAGGGGAGCATCGAATAAAATGAGCGGCAAGACTGTAACCCGCACCGATTTGGCGGAGGCCGTTTATGAACGGGTTGGTCTTTCGAGATCAGAATCCTCAGACTTGGTCGAGATGGTTCTTGAAGAAGTTTCAGATGCCATCGCATCAGGTGAGAATGTAAAATTATCGTCCTTTGGTTCCTTCGTTGTGCGCAGCAAGAATGAACGTATTGGACGGAACCCCAAAACCAAGGTGGAAGTTCCAATTCCTCCACGCAGAGTAATGGTGTTCAAACCCAGCAATGTCTTGAAAGATAAAGTAAACCAGTCTGCTAGCTGAAGCTGCTAAGCTGCGCATAAGAATCATCTTTTGGTTTTCAAGTTCGTGCCATATTTGTGGACGATAGTGAACAAACAGATTTTTATCGGAGACACAAGCGATGACAGCCAAGGGACCAGAAGCCTTTCGGACAATCAGCGAAGTTGCTGATGATCTGGATTTGCCTCAGCATGTTCTTCGGTTCTGGGAAACGCGCTTCAGTCAGATCAAACCCATGAAGCGTGGCGGTGGACGCAGATATTACCGGCCGCAGGATGTTGAGCTTCTACGCGGCATCCGCGTATTGCTTTATGGAGAAGGCTATACAATCAAGGGTGTCCAGCGGCTTTTAAAAGAACGTGGCGTCAAAGTTGTCATGGCTGTCGGACGTGGAGAAGCCAGCGTAGATATTGACGGCCCAGACATTGCAACGGTCAGGGCCGTTTCTACTGGCGGCACAGCAGAGCAGGGCGATAACAAAGCCGCAAAGCTGCTTTCCAAACTTGGGCTGACAAAGAACCCCGACCAATCCGATGAAGTTGATCTGCCATTTGATCCCACACGCCCCCCGGCAAAAGGCTTGTCTGAGCAGGATGTCGAGAAATTGCACGGCACCTTGTTTGAACTGCTTGAGTGCAAACGAATGTTGGATCAGGTCAAATAAGCCTGACCAACCTATTGCGCTTAAAAAAATGCCTGAATCAGATTTGGCGGTAGCTTGTTGGCTTGCGTTGGATCAAGCCCGTCGTTATACCACTTTCAGTCGGAGCGTGGCGCAGCCTGGTAGCGCACTTCGCTGGGGGTGAAGGGGTCGTAGGTTCGAATCCTATCGCTCCGACCATTTTAAACATGTAGCCCTTGGTTCTTTGGAACTTTGGGCTTGGGTAGAGGTCAGGGTGACTGATCGTGAATAATGAGGCTTAGCTTGCCTCATTTATGCTCTCATTGGACCATTTGGCCTCTGCAGCAATCATTCCCCATATCAAGCCCAACAATAAGAAGTAATGCCGCCAGTGGTCGATATCGATAACGATGCCCGCAATCTGATGGCCAATGAAAACCACAAAGCTCACAATCAGAACAGGTTGCCATGGGCGTGGTTTGAAAAGCAGCGGACCTGCCTTCACAATCGTCCACAGGACGAGAATTGGATAGCAGACGCCGCCTAGCCAGCCATAGGCTGCAAAGCTCTTCAGCCAGATATTGTGCGGGTCACCCTTAAAATGATGTTTGCCGAATTCAAGGGCGCCCAGACCAAGAGGGCGGTCAGCCACAAGCTGAAAGCCAGCCGCGTGGCGTGCAAAACGACCGAGCCGGCCACCATCATAATATTGAACGATCTGCGCCCGCTCGGCAAAGAGAGATGAAATCTCATCGATTGAAAGCGCAATAAGCAGCAACACAAAACCGGCGAACAAAGCCACCGCCAGTAAGATAAACATGCGCAGTCGGTCTGCAGAGCCTTGGGCATTGATCAAGCTGAGGAGAAACACGCTCGCCAGCGTAAATGCGGCAAGACCCCAGCTGGCCCGCGAAAAGCTCATGAAAATTCCCAGCAATATGAACGACATCAAGCCAATGCGAATAATGCTGCTGCCTGGTTCCTGATTGAGGATTTTGTAAAACAGCAGACCCATGGGCAGGATCAAAAAGGGACCAAAGACATTGGGGTCCTCAAAGCCTCCAGACGCACGTCCATACAGGGTGAACAGATCATAGGCGCCTGGCACAAGACGGAAATACCCTACAAGGCCCAGAATGATGGTGAAACAGGCACTAGCCAGATAGGCGTTGGTAATAAGCTTCAGCCGTCGATGGTCTTCGGCAATAAGACAGGCAAAAAAGAATGATGTGAGTGCCAGAAACCCGGTAACGGCCACAAATATCAGGGCGTCATCGAGAAACTTGACCTGACTGAGTCCAATAATGCCACCAATAAGATAGAGCGTGAGCAATACAAACAACGGCGCGATTTGACGTGGTAAAGGAAGTCCCGCCAGAAACCAGAACGGGATCAGAACGACAGCAAAAAGCTCATATGGCGCTGGCTCGCGAAAAACGAAACCACCAGAAAAGACGAGTAGCCAAAGAAACACTGCACCCAGCATGCGAGTGGAAATTGTTCCGGGTCGGTAAAGCGCCGCTTCCATGGGCGGTTCAGTAAGAATCGCGCGTGTTGAGGATTTTGAACGGCGTCATGAAGAGAATGTACAGGTCCAGCATTATGGACCAGTTCTCGATGTAATACAGATCGTGCTCAACCCGTTTCTGGATCATTTCCTTATTGCGGATTTCTCCACGCAAGCCATTTATCTGAGCCCATCCAGAGATGCCGGGCTTGACCCGATGACGAGCAAAATAGCCGTCTACAACGGCTTCCCAAGGGCGATTTTCGGTATGGGCGTGAACCGCATGGGGGCGGGGGCCAATCAATGACAATTCACCACGAAGTACATTCAGAAACTGTGGCAGTTCATCCAGTGTTGTCTTTCGAATGAAGCGCCCGACGCGGGTTACGCGAGGATCATGGCGGGTGACAACATTCTTCGCAGTCGGGTCCGCCATGTGATGGTACATGGAGCGGAACTTCAACACGGATATTTTCTCATTGTTGAAGCCATATCTGGTTTGCCGGAAAAACACCGGGCCAGGGCTATCCAGTCGCACGGCAAGCGCCACAAGCAGCATCACCGGCGACAGCAGCACAAGAGCGATGGAGGTGAAAAACAAATCAAAAGCGCGTTTTTTGAAGTAGTCCCAGTCCGCCAACGGTTTGTCGATTATGTCGAGAAATGGAACGGAGCCTACGTAAGAATAGGATCGTGGCCTTAAATTCAGTTTGTTGCCATGTGCGCTGAGACGGATATCCACAGGCAGCACCCAGAGATCTTTGAGCATTTCTGCCACGCGGCCTTCAGCCGTTAGCGGAAAGGTGACAACAAGCATATCAATTTTGCAAATGCGTCCAAATACAAGCAGATCGGCAAATTTACCCAGTTTGGGATACCCCATAAGCATGGCAGGGGATCTTTTGTCATCCCGGTCATCAAAAATGCCGCAAATCTGTAAATCCTGCTCAGGCTGACTTTCAAGAGACCGGATTAGCTCCGCAGCGCGGTCGCCGCCGCCAATGAGAATGGCTCTTCGCTGCAGACGTCCATCCCGGAACAGCTTTCGTACATACCGGGAGATGATCACACGGGTCAGCGTCAAAATTAGGCCCCCGGAGAGAAACCATGCCCCAAACCAGACGCGAGAGAGCGTCTCGCTCTGTTTGAAAAAGAACGCTGTAATCGCGAACACCATAAACACAAATGTCCAAGCGGCCAGCAAGCGACCCAGTTGTCTGGACATCTGGCGTAAGGTACCCAGACCATATGAATCTGCTGCCTGAAGAAAGATAACGGCCAAAACGCCGCCACTTGCAGAAATCAATGCATAACGCAAATCAATGCTGCTCAGGTCAACCAGAGCAACACCATCTGTTAGCTCCAATGGACGCACATAGAAAAGATAAACGAGAAAACCAAGCGCCGACACCAGCACGAAGTCCAGAAGGCGGACGAGGCCTGCAAGCACCCGGGGCGACACATTGTCGTCGGTCAACTGAGACGCGACCCGTCGGGCCTCGTCTCCTAATTCGCCCGCTTCAATGTTTTGTAAATCATCTGAAGCGGTGGCCTCACTAAGACGCTTCATCATACGGGCAACAGCCTGTTCACGGGGCATGCTGGTTCCGTTAATCGGATCGGCGACCTGTTCGGACATTACGCTTCTTAAACCTTCAAATTGCCGGTCAGAACAACCGCTCGCGAACATAAATTGTGTCACCTGGCATTACTGCATCACGCAGGCCGAGGTGCTGCGTCATAGGCTCCATATTTGATGACCCATCACGACGGTCAACAGCAAATACGTTATTGTCCGCTCTTTGAGTGAACCCACCAGCAAGTGCAATTGCACGCTCCATGGTCATGCCCGGTGCAAAAGCATAAGCCCCGGACCGGGCCACTTCGCCATGAATGTAGAATGGACGCGACTCGGTCAACTCCACACTGACATCAGGATCGCGCAAATAGCCAGCGGCAAGCTTGGCGCGTACCGAGCCTGCAAGGCCCTGTGTGGTACTGCCCCGCGCTGAAACCTGCCCGATCAGCGGCATCATGATGTCGCCAACGGAACTGACTTCGTAAGTCCCTGTCAGAGAGTCCTGTTCAAATACCACGATCCGTACTTTATCGCCGGTGTCTAACTGATATGCATTCAGAGTTGGTGTCGCCAAAATTGGCTCATTTCTGGGTAGTTCACGGGCACAACCTGCTACCGCAAACACCAGCAACGCAATACTCAATGCCTTAGAAAATCCAATGCTGCGCATGTCTCTTCATTCATAATAATGCTGTGAAAACTATTAATCGACTATTGCAGAAGACGGTTAACTAAAGCTGAAGGAGGGCGGCTTTGGAAAAAATCTGCTATTAACCTAGCTGTTACTTCCATCTGCGATGATGTGTCTTCCGTTCATAGTGTGTTCAGTAGTGTTGTCATGGGTCAGAAATCAAATCGGACGGTTGCAGATGAACCGGTATTGGATATCTACGTTCTCTTGCGTGCCATCTTATGGGCATGCCTTTGGGCCGTTCCGTTTGCTTTGTTGGTTGCTGTTGGCACGTTTTACTATGTGTCCAATCAGGACCCGGTCTACCGTGCGACTGCCTCTGTACTGATCGAAATTCCGGAAATTTCAGGCATTCAGGCAGTTCCTGACAGTGCAGGCCCCGATGCCTCCCTGCGATTGAGTGCTGAGGCGATCAATTCCAAAGTGCAATTGATTCGATCCAGCGATCTTGCGCGCGCGGTCATAAATCGGATGGGCCTGGCAGATGTCCCCGAGTTTTTGCCGGATCCTGACGATGATGGTGGTTGGCTGTCTTTTCTGGATATAGCTCGTTCTCGGCCACAGCGCATTGAAGATGTGGTTCTGGAGGAATTCAACGAACGCCTTACGGTTTATCCGATCGAGGCTTCGCGCGTCATATTCGTAGAATTTGAGAGTAAGGATCCCGTTCTCGCTGCCGCAGTTGCAAATGGCATGATAGATGAGTTTCTTCGCAACGAACGTGCTTCCAAGCAAGTTGCTACAAGCGATGCTCGGCTTTGGTTGGAAAACGAGATTTCCAGTTTGCGCAACAAGGTCGTGGCCGCTGAAACGAGCGCCGAACAGTTCCGCAGTCGGGCTGGCCTGTTTGCAACAGCAACAGATACAACCCTGCCGCAACAGCAACTGGCAGCTCTGTCCCAAAACCTTGTTGATGCCCGCGCTCGGGAAAGCCAGTCGTTGAGCGCCCTGAAAGGGCTTGAGCGAGTTGTAGAGCAAGCCAATGGCAATGTGGAGCGCTTGCTAACCTCTCCCACGATCGCCAATCAGCCTTTTATTCAAACTTTGCGACAGGCCCGGGTAACACTTGAAGCGCAAATAGCGGATCAGTCGGCCAATCTTCTGCCTCGCCATCCGCGCTTGCGCGCCCTGATCGATCAACGGTCTGATCTGGACCGCCAAATTTCCCGCGAAGCCCGGTCTGTGTTGACCGGCTTGCAGCAGGAGGCGGACAGAGCGCGGCAGGAAGTAGCCGAACTCAGCCAATTGATGACGGTACAGAAACTGGAAACAGGAAACGCTCAGCAAAGTGAAGTTGAATTGCGGGCACTGGAACGTGAAGCACGTGCCGAGCGGGAATTGCTGGAAACTTTGTTGACCCAATACCGCACATTGTTGACGCGGGAAGGATCCGGCGGTCAGCCAGCTGAAGCACGTATGATTGAGACAGCGTTACCACCTCTGGAGCCCATTGGTCCGCGGCTCCTCCTATTGGTTGCTGCCGCTGCCATCGTATCGCTGCTGATGTGTCTTGGGATTATTGTTCTGCGGGAATTGTTGTCAGGCCGGGCACTGGGTGTGTCGCAGGCCAAACCGGATGCTTCCAACAATCAGAAGAAACCACAACGAAGGTTCGAGGACAGAAGACCTGCCGCAAGCAAAATGGCAGCCTGATTAAGGTCATGCTGAAAAAACAGCTTATCAAGTTTGCCTTGGGGACTTTTGCCGCGTCGGGCCTTGCGCGATTGATTGAGCCAATGACAGGCGGTCGCGGTGCAATTTTGATGTTGCATCGGGTCCGTCCGCGGGGTCCCAGAGCATTTCAACCAAATGAGCACCTTGAAATTACGCCAGAGTTTTTGGACGAAGCGCTTTATGGCTTGCGTGGCTTGGGGGTGGATTTCGTTTCCATGGATAAAGTGCCGGAGCGGCTTGCGGAACCTAAGTCTTCGCGCTTTGTGGCCGTGACATTGGATGACGCATCCCTTGATAATCTAACCTATGCAGCAGACGTGTTTGAGAATAACAGATGTCCGTTCACGGTATTTGCAACGTCCGGCTTTCTTGATCGCTCGGCGCTGCCCTGGTGGCTGGTGCTGGAAGAAGTTATTGCAAGGCATGCGGTTGTAGATGCACGCGCCATCGACGGAAGCGAAGCGGAAATTGTCGGATCCCTGCAACAGAAGAATGAGGTCTTCCGGCGTCTTTCAGCGCAGTTTCGGGCGGGCTCTGAACAGGATAAACAGCAGAAAATTCAAGATCTGGCAGCCGATCATAATTTGTCGACTGACGCGTTTATGGACGAAAACTTCATGAACTGGGATCAGTTGGATGAACTGGCTGACTGTCCGCTGGCTACAATCGGCGCTCATACGGTCAGTCATCCCATGTTGGCACGCTTGTCGTCGCGGCAGGTCTCTGCAGAAATTCTGTCGGGCGCTGAACGCCTTGAAGACGAGTTAGGCGCCTATCCGGATCATTTTGCATACCCATATGGAACCAAGGCGGCCGCTGATGCAGAAACATTCCGTCAAATGCGGTCACTGGGGTTCTCAACGGCCGTTACGACGCGAGGTGGTATGCTGAAAGGCGGGGGGCGAGACAATCTGTTCGCTCTGCCGAGATTGTCAGTCAACGGACATCTGCAGGACTTTCGTGTCTTGCGTGCCCTGTTCAGTGGCGCACCGTTTTTCGCAAAAGCCTGAAACCGCGCTAGCCAGTCTGGGCTCCCGGGCGCTGCATCCACCAGACAATCACGGCTGCGGGAACAACCCAAATCAGACCGAAGAACACATAAAACCCAAGATGCCCCCAGCCACCGATGTTTGGTAGCGTTGCCGAGGCAAGCTTCATCACCAGCAAGCAATACACAATCACATAAGTGACCAAAACAAGAGTTCCGAGCAGTTTTCGAAGACGCTTTGGCAAAGGCTTTGATCCGTGGGTAAAAAGGTCATCTTGGAACTTATCTAGCGCGCCGGGCGTCAATCCGCCACCCCTGGGATACGAATTTCAGGTGTTGGTCACCCTTGTCATGGCCCATGTCGCGCGATACTTACCCTTCATATCCACAACAGGCGATTGCAAATGACGTCATCTGCGTTGAACGCATCTTTCGAGCGATCGGAGACATATGATCTGACGGCCATCAGGCTATGGCTTTATCTGATATGTTTTCTTGTCTTCATCATGGTGATCATTGGCGGTGTGACCCGGCTAACTGATTCCGGATTGTCGATCACGGAGTGGAAACCATTGCTGGGTGCAATCCCGCCACTGAGCGAGGCACATTGGCTTCAGGAATTTGAGAAATATCGTCAAATTCCCGAGTATCAGTTGCAGAATAAAGGGATGTCTCTGGCCGAGTTCCAGTTCATTTACTGGTGGGAATGGGGTCATCGTTTTTTCGGTCGTTTCATCGGCGTTGTTTATCTGGTCCCTTTCATCTGGTTTGCCGCACGGCGCGCAATTCCCAAACCGCTTTACCCAAAATTGCTGGCCCTCTTTGTTCTGGGTGGATTACAGGGCTTTGTCGGCTGGTGGATGGTCTATTCCGGTCTTTCTGTGCGGGTGGATGTCAGCCAATACCGTCTGGCCACTCATCTGACACTGGCCTTCTTCATATTTGCAGCAACCCTGTGGGTCGCGCGAGGCCTGAGAAGTCAACAAGCGAGTGAGCGCTATCAAAACGTTTGCAAAGGCACTTTCGCCACGTCGCGGCTTTTGATGGTGCTGCTGTTTCTGCAACTCTTTGCCGGTGGTCTGGTTGCCGGCCTTGACGCAGGTCTCACTTACAATACCTGGCCCTTGATGGATGGTGATTTTATTCCTGCGGGCCTTTTGAGCGATGCACCGGGCGGGTTGATAAATCTGTTTGAGAATATCACCACCGTGCAATTCAATCATAGAATGCTGGCCTATGTGATACTGGCTTTGGCGGTTTTGCATGTGGTTCAGATCGTGCGCCGTGACAGAGGTATAGCCACCGCGACATCAACAATAGTGCTGATTGCGCTGGTTCTGCAGGCTTTGATCGGAATTGCGACGCTGCTCTTGGTCGTGCCGCTTTGGGCAGGCGTTTTGCATCAGGGCTTTGCGGTTGTCGTGATTGCTGTCACGGTCCTGCATTGCCAGAATATGCGCAATGCGCATTAGAGCGGAGTAATCCTCTTTTGAGGGATTCATCTCAAAAGCGATATTGGGCTTCAATGGCTTATTGCTTTAGCACTTTGTGCAAACAAGTGGGAGGTGGGATATGCTGGACGTCATCACAATTGGACGCTCTTCGGTAGATTTATACGGGGCGCAGGTCGGCGGACGTCTGGAGGACATGCGATCCTTCAACAAATATGTTGGCGGCTCACCCACCAATATGGCCGTCGGTACCGCAAGGTTGGGTCTCAAATCTGCATTGATCACCCGCGTTGGCAACGAGCATATGGGTCGCTTTATTCGCGAAACACTGATCAGTGAAGGTGTTGAGACCAGTGGCATTGTCACCGACCCGGAGCGTTTGACGGCTCTCGTGCTGCTGGGCATTCGCGATCAGGAACAGTTTCCGCTGATCTTCTATCGCGAAAATTGCGCAGATATGGCGCTTTGCGAAGATGATATTGATCCTGACTTCATCGAGCAGGCACGCTGCGTCACGGTGACGGGGACTCACCTATCCAATCCGTCCACCGAAGCCGCCGTGTTGAAGGCGCTCCGCATCGCCCGTGAAAAGGGCCTGAAAACTGCATTGGATATTGATTATCGCCCCAATCTTTGGGGTGTTGCCGGTCATGGGGATGGCGAAAGTCGCTTTGTCGCCTCCGATATGGTGACGCAGAAGCTCATGTCCACCTTACATCTGTTTGATGTTGTTGTAGGCACTGAAGAAGAGTTTCACATCGCTGGCGGCACCACGGACACTGTGGCCGCGTTAAGGGCCGTTCGTCAGAACAGTGACGCGACGTTGATCTGCAAGCGCGGCCCCATGGGTGCCGTTGCGTTTGATGGTGAAATTGCTGACAGTCTTGATGACGGTCTGTCCGGTCCGGGGTTTCCGATAGAGGTTTTCAACGTTCTGGGCGCGGGGGATGGCTTCATGTCCGGCCTGCTGAAGGGTTGGCTCACTGGCGAAGACTGGACGACCACGCTGAAATACGCCAATGCTTGTGGCGCATTCGCTGTGTCCCGTCACGGTTGCGCACCGGCCTATCCCAGTTGGGAAGAGCTGCAGTTTTTCTTCTCCAGAGGCGTAAAAAACCCGGCATTGCGTCATGATGAGGCATTGGAGCAAATTCACTGGTCCACCAATCGTGTGGGAGATTGGCCAGAACTGCGCGTCTTTGCATTCGATCACAGATCACAATTGGAAGACATTGCGAAAGAGGCCGGGGCGGATGAAGCCAGGATAGGCCCATTCAAAGAACTCTGCCTGAGGGCGGCGCACAAGGTTTCCCAGGGGCGCCACGGCTACGGCGTCCTTTGTGACAACCGTCTTGGCCGGAATGCGCTTTATGCCGCAACCGGGTCTGGCTTGTGGCTTGGCCGACCTGTGGAATTGCCGGGATCACGCCCGCTCCAGCTTGAATCTGAAATGGGTTTGGATTTTGGCTCTGCTTTGGCCGAATGGCCACGGGAGCAGGTGGTCAAGGTTCTGAGTTTTTATCATCCGGATGACGACGCGGTGATGAAAGCGGACCAAGAGGCGACCATCCTGCGCCTTTCGGAGGCCGCACGACGTAACAATCTTGAGTTTCTGCTGGAAGTTATCCCATCAAAGGTTGGGCCTGTATCAGACGAAACGACGGCGCAGATCATAAGGCGTTTCTACCAGCTTGGGGTTTATCCCGATTGGTGGAAACTGGAACCGATGCGCAGCACCGCCGCCTGGACCGCTACATGTGCAGCCATTAGTGAGCATGACCCACACATTCGAGGCATTGTCGTTCTCGGGCTGGATGCACCTGAATCCGAATTGTCCGAGAGTTTTTCCATCGCAGCATCCTACCCCTTGGTGAAAGGCTTTGCCGTTGGCCGCACGATTTTTGGACAGGTCGCCCGACAATGGTTCAAGTCGGCACTATCAGATGAAGAGGCTGTGACAGAAATGGCAAATCGCTACAGCCGTCTTTGCCAATTATGGGATGATGCGCGCCGCAAATCAGCAAACTGACAGATAAGTCAGCTATCATAACCTTCAATCGCCACGCATCGACGCGATCTGATAGGCGTTGTATGGATGATAGCAGCAAGTGGAGGAAATATCTGAATGGCTGAACTGCAGATCAAACCCAACGGCACAATGGGCAAGGTGCATGATATCTCGCCGGAAAGCGCAGGCTGGGGGTATGTCGGTTTTGGGCTTTACAAGCTTGAGCCAGGCGACAGTATTTCTGAACACACTGGTGACAAGGAAGTCATCCTCGTTCTGGTCGAGGGTAAGGCCAAAATTGCCGGAGCTGGTCAGGATTTTGGCGAAATGGGTGAGCGAATGAGCGTTTTTGAGCGCACCAAACCTCATTGCGTCTATATTCCAAATGGTGAGGAGTGGAGCGCAACTGCCACCACGCGGTGCGAACTGGCGGTCTGCAGCGCGCCAGGGAAAGGAAACTATCCGGCGCAAAGGCTGGATGGCATTGGATTTGAAGAACGCGGCAAGGGTGCTAACACACGCTTCATCCACCCCATCGCTATGGAAGATCGGGACGTGGCAGACAGCCTGTTGGTCACCGAAGTGTTTACGCCCCAGGGAAACTGGTCCTCATATCCGCCACACCGGCATGATGAGGACAATTTTCCAGACATGACTTATCTGGAAGAGACCTATTATCACCGGCTGAACCCGGGGCAGGGCTATGGCATCCAGCGCGTGTTCACCGAAGACGGGACGCTGGATGAAACCATGGCTGTTCATGATGGAGACGTTGTTCTTGTGCCGAAGGGGCATCACCCCTGTGGCAGCCCCTATGGCTATGAGATGTATTATCTGAATGTCATGGCCGGTCCGATGCGGAAGTGGCGTTTCAAGAATCATCCAGATCATGACTGGATCGCGCAGCGGGATGCTGGCGGTTAAGCCGAAATTCTCAAGACACAAATCAGGGAGTAGACTATGGCGACGACAATAAAAGGACCGGCAATTTTTCTGGCACAATTTGCAGGGGATGCAGCACCTTTTGACACCTTGCCGAACATCACAAAATGGGCGGCAGATCATGGCTATAAGGGAGTTCAGATACCAACCTTTGTAGGCTCTCTGTTTGATCTGGAAAAAGCTGCAGAATCAAAGACCTACTGTGATGAAGTGAAAGGAATCTGTGCAGATTCCGGCGTTGAGATTACGGAGCTCTCCACGCATCTTCAGGGCCAGCTTGTTGCCGTTCATCCCGCTTATGACAGTCAGTTTGACGCATTTGCGCCCGCGTCAGTTCACGGCAATCCGAAAGCCCGTCAGGAATGGGCGGTGGATCAGATGGTGAAGGCTGCAGTGGCATCCCGCAATCTGGGGCTTGATGTATCCGTTTCCTTCCCCGGCGCATTGGCCTTCCCATACCTTTACCCATGGCCACAGCGTCCGGCGGGTTTGATCGAAGAAGCTTTTGCTGAACTTGCGCGGCGCTGGAAACCGATTCTGGATGCTTATGAGGACCAGGGTGTCGATGTCGCCTACGAAATTCATCCCGGCGAAGATGTGTTTGACGGCGTCACATTTGAAATGTTTCTGGAGCAGCTAAAGGGGCATAAGCGCTGCATGATCAATTATGATCCATCGCATTTCGTGCTCCAGCAGCTCGACTACCTGGCCTTTATCGACATTTATCATGAGAGAATTTCTGCCTTTCACGTCAAGGATGCAGAGTTCAATCCCGATGGCCGTCAGGGTGTTTATTCGGGCTATCAATCCTGGGAAAATCGGGCAGGGCGCTTTCGCTCTCTGGGCGATGGACAAGTTGATTTTGCCGGCATCTTCTCAAAAATGTCCAAGTATAATTACGATAGCTGGGCGGTTCTGGAATGGGAGTGCTGCCTGAAACATCCTGAGCAGGGCGCTGCGGAAGGCGCCCCATTTATCTCAGACCACATCATTGAAGTGACAGAAAAAGCGTTTGACGACTTTGCCGGTGGCGAAACTGATGAAGCGCAAATCAAGTCCATGCTGGGTCTGTGATTTAATAACGATATCAACAGTTAAGCCTGACGATCTGAATCAGATTGTCAGGCTGCCGCAACGGGCATCATTGCCTATTCCATATCTCCATGGACCGCAAACTGCGCCAAATCCGCATCTTGCGGTTTGAGAACACGAAAGCTTTCTTTAACGCCGCTTTCAACAAGTTCACGTTCGACAATCAGCAAGGTGTTGTCTTCATGATCTTCGCACATCTGGCGCATGTGTTCGATTTCTTCAACTGCGGGACCGCGCGCAGCTTCAAGACTGGGTGCGCCATAGCGCTGAACGAAATGGACCGATAGCCTGTCGATCAGGTCGTCATATTCGCGCTCACTGATGGCCGTAACGGCCACAAAGGTTGACCGTCCAAAGCTCTCAAGACCCATCCAGCCATTTGCGAAAGCCTGGCGTCCCTTGCCGGTCAAATCTGCTTCGGTCCAATTGGAAAATTCGAATGCGCCTGAAAGCGCCCACTCATCCAGTTCTGCCGTGTTTTCAAAGACATTCAGGTCTGAATCATCGAAACGAATTGTTCGGGCCAGTTTCACGCGGTCGCCTCCAACTGTTGGGTGAGGGGAATGATATGGGTCCCGTCATCATCTTTCAAAAGCATGCCGCCCAGCTCATCAAGGCCCATGAACACGCCTTTACGCGGCAGTTCGATCGGCTCGCCGAGTGAATCGCACTTGCTGCGCCAGGCCGCATGCAACGGCGCAAATCCATCATCCACATATCGGTTTATCCAGACCAGGGTGTGACGTGACCAGCCCTCAATCAACTGAGTGCGGGTAATTTCGCCACAACCTTCCTCGACCAAAGTGGTTTCATTCGGGCTATCGCCAGGCTCATATTCATGATCGGGCAAAAGCGGCAGTTCAAGGCCAATGACAATCCAATTGGGCTCCTGATCGGGGATGGTGGTATCAGCGGCAATTTTTATGCGGCCGCATAGTCCACCATTGACCTTGATCCGATTAGGCCATTGAAAATGAACGGCAACTTCAGGTGGTGCGAGGGCACCAAGACTGTCGCTCAGGCCCAGAAAGGCTGCAAACACCGCTCCAATGGCAGTTTCCAAAGGCTCTTCAGGTGCCAGAACCAGAGCAGCTTTTGCTGTGTTTTTGTCTTCCGACCAAACGATCAATCCCGGATCAATACCGCGCATAGCCGAAGAAATCGCCTTGGAAAAAGGATCAAGATTTGCGCGCAACGGTTCACCACGGAACATGGGCGGGAATTGCGGCACCTCCGGGTCAGGTTGGCCAAGGATCATGTCATTGCATCCGATTTCATCAAATTCTCAGCAACATCCCAAAAAGCCTTTGTCTGCGGACTGTCCGGCTTGGCTGCCACAATAGGCGCGCCGCCATCGCTGGCAATGCGGATATCCAAATCTAACGGAATCTCGCCGAGAAAAGGAACACCCAGCTTTTCGGCTTCTGCCTTTGCGCCGCCATGACCGAATGGATGATGCACGGTCTGGCAGGTTGAGCAGATAAAAGACGACATGTTTTCGATAATGCCCAGAATGGGTGTGTCCATTTTCTGGAACATATCGATGCCCTTACGGGCGTCAATCAGTGCAATATCCTGAGGCGTCGAGACAATAACGACACCATCGACCTCAGCCTTTTGGCACAGAGTCATCTGCACATCACCGGTGCCGGGCGGCAAATCGACCAGAAGCACGTCGAGACGGCCCCATTGCACCTGTGTCAGCATCTGTTGCAAGGCACCCATCAGCATGGGACCA
The DNA here is from genome assembly GCA_024743215.1 of Alphaproteobacteria bacterium. Lineage (GTDB taxonomy): Bacteria > Pseudomonadota > Alphaproteobacteria > Rhizobiales. The sequence continues at coordinate 1,112,928 of JANSWZ010000001.1, read as the reverse complement.
CGCCAGACAACGGCTTCATCTTCACCGGTCATCAGGCCAATCGACATCAGCGTAACGCCGTGGTTGCGCAGCGGCAGGATGATATGACCATCAGGACTTGACGGTCGTCCTGAAACGCCCAGCATGCGTGGCTGGCTGGGCCCGTAAACATCAGCATCCAGCAGGCCGACCCGCTTGCCCTGTGCCGCCAGAGCCACAGCCAGATTGGACGAGACGGTTGATTTCCCGACACCGCCCTTGCCAGATGCAACAGCGATGATCCGGTCAACACCGGGCACCCGTTTTGACGCGCCTTCCAATGGCTTGGGCGCTTTGATCGGAAAACCGGGGGGCGCGCCTTTTGGGGCAGCCGCTGCCGGTTTTGCCTGACCTTCACCTGAGTGTGCGGTCATCACTACATTCACTGCAACAATACCTGGAACGGATTTTACAGCTTCCTCCGCGGCCTTGCGCAAGGGTTCCATGGCAGACCCACGGTTGGGATCCACTTCCAGAATGAAGCTGACGCGTTCGCCGTTAACACCCAACCCCTGCACTTGGCCTGTGGAGATGATGTCTTTTCCCTGCGCCGGGTCAATAATTTTGGAAAGAGCGGCCCGGACTGCCTCAAGAGTTGGTTCGCTCATTGAGTATCCATCAGCGCGATGTCACCTTCGACCACATGCTCAAGCTCGACGCCATCAAGCGTCAGAACCATGCGGGCTCTCAATGGTCCGTCCCCAAGTGAGCCAGCGTCTCTGGCGGCACGTACTGCTTCCTCTATTTCCTGCTGAGAGGTCACGCCGACCTTCTTCAGAAATTTGCGAAGGGACATATTGAAGGCTTCGTTGTCCATGCTGGTCTCCCTGTTTTTATGGGTGCAATTGGTTTGCACCTCAAATAGCTGCGTCACTTGTTTTCTTGCACAGCACATTTCTCTGCGATTAAGGTGTAGCGAATATCCAGGGAGAGGGAAATGCCTGTCAAACATCTGATAGGAAGTCTTTTGATATCCGCGATAGCTGTATTGGGGCTAAAGCTGCCCATTGCGGATGCACAGGAAGCTGATCTGCGACTGATTGTCCCGGATCACCTCATTGAAAGTGGGCTCACACAACACTTGTTTCCGCGGTTTCGCTTCAAGACCCGTATTCGGGTTGAAGCGGTTGTGGAAGGGGAGCTTGGTGCAGCAAGCCTGCTGCCTGAAGCTGCAGATGGTGTTGCGGTCATGAGTTCGGCAGATGGCGTGCCGTATTTTCTGGCACCAATCTCTCCCGATCCGGCCCTCCAGGAAAAAATCGCCAAATTGCTGGACTGGCTGCAAAGCGGTCCTGGGCGCGCGGCGATTGAAAGTTTCAAACCAGACGGCAGTCAATTGTTCACGCCCGGTGCGAAAAAGATTGTCGAAGAAGTAAAAGTTGAAATTGAAGGCGATGCAAATCTTGGTTCAAAACTGGCCTTGTTGCATTGTGGTCGATGTCATGTCGTCGACAACCGCAATCCCTTTGGTGGTATCGGGTCAACGCCGTCTTTTGGGGCGCTGAAAACGCTCCCTGACTGGCCTGAAAGCTTTGCCGCATTCTGGACCATCAATCCGCATCCTGCTTTTACCCAGATTGAAGGTATCACCGAACCGTTTGACCCGGCGCGTCCGTCCCCTATCGCGCCTCTCGTCATGACAATCGAGGATGTTGAAGCAATCGCCTCATTCGTTGCAAAAATGCCTACGAAAGATTTGGGGGGCACTGTTGAAGCCCGATAAGGGCTTTTGACGTGGGTCACATTCATTTTCGTAAAGCGGTATATGATAAATCATATTCAACAATGGAATTTGGGCTGTTCGTTTTCGTCCGGGAATCAGATTTAACAGTCTTACTGTCATGCCGACCGGTTAAAACTGGCAAATCATGAACTTGTAAGGACACGGATTTTGTTCAAAGACACCATTGAAATTGCGCATATCATCGGCGCCAAAACATTCGGCAATGCCAATGGTAATCGGTCCAGACTCTCCATGCCTTTGATGGTTCTCTTTTACAGCGAAGCGACTGGGCAATGACAGGCATCCTGATTCTGAATACCGGTTCGTCGTCGCTGAAATTTGGTCTATATCGAGCGTCTGTGGAACCGGTGATGCTGGTAGACGGGCAGGTCGACAGGATCGGGCAGGCTGCCCAACTGAGTATCCAGAGCGATGCCGCAACATTCGACCAACCGGTTGCCGCTGCAACCCATTCTGAAGCACTGGCTGTTGCTTTAAAGGCTTTGGAGACACACCAGGAAGGTTTGGAAATTGCCGGAATCGGCCATCGCATTGTTCATGGGGGGCTCCAATTTACCAAGCCCGCACTTTTGACACCGTCAACCGTTGAGGCTTTGCGAAAACTCTGTCCGATGGCACCACTTCATCAACCATACAATCTGGCTGGCGTGGAAGTGGCGCGTAACGTGTTTCCCGATGCCGTGCAGATCGGATGCTTCGATACGTCTTTCCACCGCAGTCACCCTTGGGTCAACGACACGTTCGCATTGCCTCGCTCTTTTTATGACCAGGGTATCCGCCGTTATGGGTTTCATGGGTTGAGTTACGATTACATCACCGGTGTTCTTAAAAGAGACTATCCGGATCTGCATCAGGGCCGCGTTATTGTTGCGCATTTGGGAAATGGCGCATCCATGTGTGCCATAAAAGCTGGCAAAAGCATTGGCTCGACGATGGGGTTCACCGCGCTGGATGGATTGCCGATGGGCACGCGTTGCGGGCAGCTTGACCCTGGCGTTGTGCTTTACATGATGCAGCAAAATGGCATGAGCCCGGAGGACGTGAACAGCCTCTTATACACACGCAGCGGGCTCTTGGGTCTGTCTGGGGAATCCAGCGATATGCGCAGTCTGCTGGCGTCAGACAGTCCGCAAGCAGCTGAAGCAATTGACTATTATGTGTTTCGTGCACGCCGTGAAATTGGCGCAATGACCGCAGTGCTCTGCGGCCTGGACGCGCTGGTTTTTTGTGGGGGCATTGGAGAAAATGCAACCGTAATCCGTGAGCGGATTGTCGATGGTCTGGGCTATCTTGGCCTTGCTGTAGATCAGGTAAAAAACCAAGAAAATGCCCGGGATATCGGAAATGGTGCAACACGTCTGATGGTTATTTCCACAGATGAGGAGCGCATTATTGCGCGCGCCGTTCAGGCACATTTGCTATCTGCCCCTGAGGCTTAACCAATTTTACCATACCATGAGCTTTGGCAACGGTCCGGGCTTAGAGCTCTTCCATTGGCAGCCAGTGGTGAAGCGGTTTTCGTGTCGCCAGATCGATTGTAAAAAAATTGCCGCCGCCAGCGGGTTGATCATATGCGCGCGAGATTGGCATATCTGCAAAATGGCAATAAAGCAGGGTTCCAACGCCGCCATGTCCCACAATCAGCAGATCGCCCGATACATGGTCTTGGATGGCGGAATTCACCTCAGCTACAATTCGGCTTTGGGCATCAATAGCGCGTTCCCAACCATCAATACTCTCAAGAGGGCATTCAAAGAATCGGTTGGCGGTTTCTTCAAAAATATCGGGTGATAAGAAGCCGGTCGCACTGCGGTCATTCTCATGAGTGGCTGGCCGCTCCTGGACCCGCAGTTTCAATGGCCTTGCCAGCAGGTCTGCGGTTTCGACGGCCTTTCGTTCTGAACTGCTGATGATCGACGCGGTGCTCTGGAGTGAAAGCGAATGGCTGATGCTTTCGGTTCGCGATCGGCCAATGTCCGAAAGGCCCCAGTCTGGCACTGCAATTGTGGGGTCCACGCGCACTTGTGGGTGCGAGAGATAGCGCAACACATCTGCCAAGATGGCAACTCCTTATTCCGTATCGTCCAGTTTACCGGTCAGATAATCATCGGTTGTGCGGATTGTAGGTCGCTCGCCAGCCTGGAAAGGTGAGTTTTCGCCATGATATTGCGCTCTCACGCGGCAGTCATCACACATCTGAATAAGTTTGGAATTGTCGGAATTTGTATACATCCAGTGCTTGCCTTCAAGCTTCTCAACCACCTTGTTGATTGTGCTTTTAACGCCAAAGGGCTTGCTGCATTCGATGCATTCGAACGGCTCTTCCTCATGCAGCATTTGCGGAATGATAGCTTGCTTGGAAAGATTCAGTTGCGGCATCAGAGAAATCGCGCTTTCCGGACATGTGCTTTTGCAGATGCCACATTGAAGGCAGGCGCTTTCCTGAAAATTCACCGCCGGACGATCAGCATGATCTGTCAGAGCACCCACTGGACACAAAGAAATGCAGGACAGGCAAAGCGTGCAAAGGTCTTTGTCAATTACAATGGCACCATAGGGCGCACCTTGTGGCAATTCGATGGGCGCTTCGACTGCTGGCGACAGAGTTGCCGATGCAAGCCGGGTCACATCGCGGCGGCTGCCAAGAGGCAGGATAGGTTCCACCTTGATGGGCTCAATCGGACGATCATACAAAATGGCTTCCAGATCATCCGGTGCCTGAGGGCGCAACAGGCGCACCAACTCCGGATTGTGGCCACCGCCTTCAAGAATTGCACGCGCGATTTCAATTTCTGTTTCTGGCGCAGTCAGATCCGTTTTCGGCCCGATCAGTATCAGCGCTTCGGTGAAACCGACGCCCATAGCCGCAATCAGCTCGGCATGGCCCACGCCCTCGACATTGGAAACATCGACTGGAATAACATCTGCCGGTAAACCACGCCCAAAACGCGCAGAGAGGCGGATCATTTCTCCGCCATGTTCCTCGTCATGGAACAGAACTCTGGGCGATACCCCGCCAGAATCTCGAAATGTCTGTGAAAGGACACGCAAACGGCGGAACAGGTAGTCAACCGAAGGGTCATCATAGCTGGCAGCACCAGATGGGCAGACAGCTGCACAGGCGCCGCAACCGGCACAGATATTCTCGTCTATGGAGACCACATCTCCTGCGGGAGTAATGGCCCCTGTCGGGCAGATGTTCAGACACTTGCTACAACCGGTTTGCTGTGCCCGCGAATGGGCGCAGATCGACGGGTCGAAACGAATGTACAGAGGCTTTTCAAACGTACCCACCATTTGCGACGCGTCGAAAATTGCGCGTTCAACACCCAGCTTGTCTTTTGGATCAGCATGGAAATAGCCATCGCGCTTTTCCGGCGCAGGAAACAGCGGAGTTTGGCCTCTGATATCGAGTATTATATCGCACTGTGAACGGGCACCGTCTTTCGCCGCTAGAAACCCTGGATGGCCGCGCCCGGTGCGTTGCATGGGAGCGTACTGATCAACAGTCACCTCAAACCTGCCAATTGTTCCGCTGGCCTTTGAGATGTTTCCCATCGCAAGATCATAGCTGTTGATCGGACGCACAAAGTCCGGTGCTTCTGTCATCAGGCAGGTAACGGCCAACACATCAGAGAGACGTTTAGCCGCAGTCAGAGCTGTCTCATCAGCGCCGAGAATCAAACAAACCCCTCCTGATGTCACATCCCTGGATGGTGTCTGCGGGCGTGGGAGTGCTACTTCTGCAAGCAGCGCGGCCTGTTTTGGAACGGCATTTTCGTCGTTTGTCCAGCCTGCACGATCGCGAATATCAACTGTCTGCAAACGCTCGCTTGCACCAAGCTCTTCGGCAAGGTCTTCAAAGAAATCAGCCTCTTGGCGGCAGGCAATTGTTACATCGCCGCCCTCTGACAGGGCATCGGTGGCCACCTGAACCTGGTCCGTGCACAAAAAACTGCACGCAGTTACACCTTCAACGCCGGCCGCTTTCCCCAGAATTTCCGGATTAAGTGCCATGGACCCAGCGCAATCGCAGACAAGCAGTCGTTTTGTATCCGGCATTGATCAACCCCCACCTCATCCAATTTGCGGATTGCGTGCCATATTGTGGCGATGCAATCTCCAGACTCGGATTTTTTTGCAAATTTATATTTGCGCCAGCCTATAGTGATGTCGACGACATCGACAAGTGTCCTTTTGGGAGGGGTTCATGGAGACAAGCAAGATTACAATGCCGCTGGGCATCGTGATCCGCCGACAACCTGGTGTGACCCGGTGGGCCAAACATGTCTGGCGCGTGGTCGCCGTTTTGCCAGGAGCAGGTCCGGCTGATTGGGCAGAACTGAGACGAGACGGAGATGTGGTGGAATTCCATGCGGCTACCGTCCCACTTGACCTGCATCGGGCTGATGCCGAGGCTTACAAGGTATCGCTCACCATGGAGCCGCCGACTGTATTTGTCGTTCTGCGCCATGATGATGATCCGCAATCACCACATGACTATGCGGTTCATACCGCCACAGCATCGGCCTATGAGGCCCAGGACTATCAGGATAGTGGCGAAGAAATTGTCGAACCTGTGCCAATGCCTGAGGGGCTGGTTGCCTGGGTTCGTTCATTTACCGATGTTCATTTCGAAGAAGAACAATTCAAAAAGCGCAAACGCCGCAGATATTTTGAAGATTTGAAAGAGGACGGTATTGGTGATCCCAGAATCCGCCAGACGGCAGATGTCTATCGCACACCATCACAGACCAAACCGACGCGATCGGATCCGGACAAACCAAAGGAAACGCTGCATTGAGTGCTGATGACAAATATTCAGCTGATACTGCGCCCGGCCAACGGGATTTTCTGTCCAGATGGTCTCAGCGAAAGGTCGAGGCAAAGCGGAAGGACACGGCCAACCGGGAACCGTTGCAGACCGAAGATCCGCAAGATTTAGCAGATGATGCGTCAACACAGCTTACTGCAGAAGAAATGGATTTGCTCAGCGACGAGCAATTATTGGACCATTTTGATCTGCCGGATCCTGACACTCTCAAGCAGGGCGACGATTTCACCGTCTTTATGAAATCCGCAATTCCTGCACGAATTAGAAACCTCGCTCTCAGAAAGCTTTGGCTCAGTAACCCGGTGCTGGCGAATGTGGATAGGCTGGTCGACTATGGAGATGATTTCACCGATGCGGCCACTGTGATGCCCGACATGAAGACAGCTTACCAGGTCGGCAAGGGGATTGTTCGCAAGATTGAGGAATTGGCAGGCAGCGACGAATCGGAAGTATCCGAGAGGCTTGAGGCTGAGGCAGAAACCCATTCGGAAACAGAGGCTGATGACAACATCGAGCCCGAAGACGAAGAGCAAAGTATCAAACCCAGTGTAGGCGAGTCCTCGCATGAAGAGCCACTGACCGGCTCTGCAAACTCGGATTTGGAACATGCGGAGTTGGATGCCGAGGAACTGCTGACCCCGGTCAGACCTTTGAATCGCATGCGGTTCAATTTTGAAGGATGACGCCTCGAGTAAGGCTGATCCTTTGGGCGGGCGCAACCGCAGCTTGCAGATATCAGACGCATCTCATGTCAAAAATGTCGCACCATTATGTCGCAACACATTTGTTGGACAGAAATCCAGACCGGTGTTATTCTGTGTTTTGAATGTAACGTTTGACGTGCTCGGGGAGGGGTATGCCAACAGATCATGCAGCCAAGTTGGATAATGTCAGTCCTGAAGATTTACTTCGGGCGGATATGTATGACTTTCTGAGTGCGTTTCTGGCTCGCCCACCTTCTGGAATTCTTCTCACACAATCCGCCAAGCTTGAAGGTGATGACAGCGAAATTGGTCGCGGCATAGCAGCCTTGGCGCGTTTGGCTGATGCTGTTGACCCGAGAGACGCACATAGCGAGTTCAATGCGCTGTTCATCGGATTGGGTCGAGGCGAATTGTTACCCCACGGCAGTTATTACCTGACAGGCTTTCTGAACGAAAAACCGCTGGCCAAACTGCGCGCCGATATGGCGCGCCTTGGCATCGAGCGTGAGGAAAATGTCTACGAGCCGGAAGACAACATAGCATCTGTATGTGAGATGATGTCTGGCCTCATTCGCGGCCGCTTTGGCGCGCCTGCAACCATATCAGAACAAAGAGAATTCTTCGAAGCGCATCTGGCCCCATGGGCAGAGTTGTTCTTCAAGGATCTGGAATCCGCTGAGACCTCAGTACTCTATGCGCCAATTGGTACGATTGGCCGGGCTTTCACGAGTATTGAACAAAACGGATTTCGGATGGAAGGCTGAGCCCTTCAAACGACGGGCCGCAAAAGCGGTCGGAAAAGGAGAGGAAATGAGCGAAAAAGCCACAACCGCAAGTCGGCGGGATTTTCTGAAGCTTGCAGGAGCTGGTGCGCCAGTTGCTGCAGTGGCAGTGATTACAGGCGGCACTGAAGCGGAAGCAGCTGAACCAATAACAGGTGAAGGTTTGCGCAAGACGGAGCATGTGCAGAAATATCTGGATTCGGCACGCTTCTAACCAAAGTGGGGGAAAATCATATCCAGGGGACGGTTGCGTGACGCCCAGACCCTTCATGATTGGACCCAGTTGGTTCGTCAAGGACCAATAAAGAAACCGGGCCTCAAGGCCTATTTGGAGGAAAACCTATGCTTAGGAAAAAGACGAACGGGATTGCGCGACGCTCCCGTGACGAGTCGGTCCTTTCCCGTGCGGCATCAACTTCAGTTGATCGGCGTGGATTTTTGCGTGGATCCGGTCTGGCTATTGGCGGACTGGCAGCGTTGACAGCAACTGGCGGTACAGTGCGCAAGGCGGAAGCCCAAGGCGCGGCCAGCGGTAATGTCAAAAACATCAAATCAGTTTGTACACACTGTTCGGTCGGTTGCACCGTGGTTGCCGAGGTCGATAATGGTGTGTGGGTCGGGCAGGAGCCTGGCTGGGACAGCCCATTCAATCTGGGCGCCCATTGTGCAAAAGGCGCGGCAGTGCGCGAACACGCGCATGGCGAACGCCGCCTGAAATATCCCATGAAGCTCGTTAATGGCGAGTGGACCCGTTTGAGTTGGGACGACGCCATCAATGAGATTGGCGACGGCATGATGAAAATGCGCGAGGAAAGCGGTCCTGATTCTGTGTATTGGCTGGGTTCAGCCAAGCACAGCAATGAACAGGCCTATCTGTTCCGCAAATTTGCTGGTTATTGGGGCACCAATAACGTGGATCATCAGGCGCGTATCTGTCACTCGACCACAGTTGCCGGTGTTGCAAACACCTGGGGCTATGGTGCGATGACCAATAGCTACAATGATATTCATAACTCCAAAGCGATCTTCATTATCGGCGGCAATCCCGCAGAAGCGCATCCTGTTTCATTGCTGCATGTCTTGCGTGCCAAAGAACAGAACAACGCGCCTTTGATCGTCTGCGACCCGCGCTTCACGCGCACCGCAGCGCATGCCGATGAGTATGTTCGCTTCCGTCCAGGTTCCGACATTGGTCTGGTGTGGGGTCTTCTGTGGCACATTTTTGAAAATGGCTGGGAAGACAAGGAATTCATCCGCACGCGTGTCTGGGGTATGGACCAGATCAAGGAAGAAGTGGCCAATTGGACGCCGGAAGAAGTTGAGCGGGTAACAGGTGTTCCCGGATCGCAAATGCGCCGGGTTGCCAGAACACTTGTCAACAACCGTCCTGGAACCGTCATCTGGTGTATGGGTGGCACTCAGCACACCAATGGTAACAATAACACCCGAGCCTACTGCATTCTGCAATTGGCGCTGGGTAATATGGGCACATCCGGTGGTGGTACCAATATTTTCCGCGGCCATGACAACGTTCAAGGTGCAACGGATCTTGGTGTTCTATCACATACATTGCCGGGCTATTATGGTCTTGCTGCCGGGTCCTGGGCTCACTGGGCTCGTGTCTGGGGCGAAGATGTGGATTGGATCAAAGGCCAGTTCGCAACCGTCAAGGGCGCCGATGGCAAAGACAAGAACCTGATGACATCAACCGGCATACCGGTCTCTCGCTGGATTGACGGTGTACTTGAAGATGTCGACAACATGGATCAGGACACAAATGTCCGGGCGATGGTTCTGTGGGGCCACGCGCCCAACTCTCAGACCCGTATGGTCGAAATGAAAACGGCCATGGAAAAACTCGACATGCTGGTCGTGGTCGATCCATATCCGACAGTTTCAGCTGTTTTGTCTGACCGCAAGGATGGTGTCTATCTGCTGCCAGCCTGTACCCAGTTTGAAACACGTGGCTCTGTCACCGCTTCAAACCGGTCGATCCAATGGCGCGACAAAGTGGTTGATCCGCTTTATGAAAGCCTGCCGGATCACACGATCATCGCGAAATTTGCCAAGAAGTTTGGTTGGGCTGATCGCTTCTTCCGGAACATTGCCCTGGAAGGTGATGAGCCTGTTGTTGAAGATGTCACACGCGAGTTTAACCGTGGCATGTGGACAGTTGGTTATACTGGCCAGTCTCCAGAGCGTATCAAGCTTCACATGGCCAATCAGCACACCTTCCATCGCACAACGTTGCAAGCGGTTGGTGGCCCGGCTGATGGTGACTATTACGGATTGCCCTGGCCTTGTTGGGGCACTGCGGAAATGGGCCATCCCGGAACGCCAAATCTGTACGATATGTCCAAGCGCGTCAGCGAGGGCGGCCTGACTTTCCGGGCACGCTTTGGTGTTGAACGTGATGGGGACAATTTGTTGGCAGAAGGCGTTTACTCGCTGGATTCCGAGATTCAGGATGGTTATCCCGAATTTACCATGGCGATGCTCAAAGAACTCGGCTGGGATGGTGATCTCACCGCAGAAGAGAGTGCTGCCATTGAAGCGGTTGCCGGAGACAAGACAAATTGGAAAACCGATTTGTCCGGCGGTATTCAGCGCGTGGCGATCAAGCACGAATGTGCGCCATTCGGGAATGCCAAGGCCCGTGCTGTAGTCTGGACCTTCCCGGATCCAGTGCCGGTTCATCGTGAGCCGCTTTACACAAATCGTCGTGATCTGGTTGAAGACTACCCAACCTATGAGGATCGCAAGTTCTATCGTCTGCCGACACTCTATGCGTCGATCCAGAAGCAGGACTTCTCGAAAGATTATCCGATCATTCTGACCTCTGGTCGATTGGTTGAATATGAAGGCGGTGGTGATGAAAGCAGGTCCAACCCCTGGTTGGCTGAATTGCAGCAGGACATGTTTGTTGAAATTAACCCGCGTGATGCCAATGATCTCGGTATCAGGGATGGCAAACAGGTCTGGGTCGAAGGCCCTGAAGGCGGCAAGGTGAAAGTCATGGCGATGGTTACGGAGCGCGTTGGCTCCGGGGTTGCGTTCATGCCGTTCCACTTTGGCGGTCATTTCCAGGGAGAAGACCAACGAAGCAAATACCCAAAAGGCGCTGATCCTTATGTGCTCGGCGAATCCACAAACACAGCTCAGACTTACGGCTATGACTCGGTCACTCAAATGCAAGAGACCAAGGCAACGCTCTGTAAGATCTGGTCGGCATAGGGGAGAATAGAATATGGCACTTGGAGGACAGGCTAGAGCCAAATTCCTTTGCGACGCGGAACGCTGCATTGAATGCAACGCCTGCGTCACCGCCTGCAAAAACGAGCATGAGGTGCCTTGGGGCATCAACCGCCGTCGTGTGGTGACCATTAATGATGGTAGCCCCGGCGAACGGTCGATCTCCGTCGCCTGTATGCATTGCTCTGATGCACCATGTATGGCTGTCTGCCCGGTTGATTGTTTCTACCAGACAGAAGATGGCGTCGTGCTGCACTCAAAAGATCTGTGCATCGGGTGTGGTTATTGCTTCTATGCGTGTCCGTTTGGCGCGCCGCAATTTCCGCAAGCTGGCAATTTCGGCTCCCGTGGCAAAATGGACAAATGTACATTCTGCGCAGGTGGCCCGGAAGAGACCCATTCCACGGTCGAGTTCCAGAAATACGGCCGTAACCGTATTGCAGAAGGCAAATTGCCTATCTGTGCGGAAATGTGCTCAACCAAGGCATTGCTTGCAGGTGATGGCGATGACGTATCCGCGATTTACCGCGAGCGCGTTGTAGCCCGCGGCTTCGGCTCCGGCGCCTGGGGTTGGGGTACAGCATACGGCCAGAAGGGCAACTGAACACAGTTTGCCCGACTTCCGATCAGCCGGTCTCAGATCAGCAGATCATTGACCTTGGCAATTATTGGAGACGGGCCGCTAGATGCGGCCCGTTTTCGTCTGCTCTGACACTGAGATTATTATCTGTGCTTTGGGGCGTGTTTTTTTGAAATTTACAAGCATCCGTTTAGAAGGACAAAGCCATCATGTTCGCATCAGAATTGGCAAAAGTGGTAAGGGCGACTTCACAAAGTCTGGCACTCGCTGTCCTTCTGGTCATCGGATTTATGCTGGTGGCCGGTTCCGGATTTGCTCAGGACGGTGATGCAGCAATTGATCAATCAGAAACTGTCGATCCTCAAGACGCCCGGTCCAGCACAGGGGGCGCTCAGACACTTGAAGACATTCTGCGCCGTCAGCGCGGAGAGCCTGTTGATGACGCGTTTCGTCGTTCCCAAACCGGCGCCGCCGCGAATGCTGATGCCATTTCTTCACAACTGGGAGTTAGAGGGGCTGCCTCTGACTCAGACATCTATCGACAATTGAGATTTGGGACCGGTGACGTGACGGTCTCAACCGGTAAACCTGTAGACCGCATCCTCATTCAGGATGGCGGCATGCGTTGGCTTGAATGGCGGGAAGGACCCTTAGCCACCTACGGTGCTTATGCGCTAGGAGGCACGATCGTGTTGCTTGCTCTGTTCTATCTTCTGCGTGGGCGCATCCGGATTGAACATGGCTTGTCGGGCGTCCTAATGCAGCGCTTTTCCGGGATAGAGCGGTTTGGACACTGGTTGCTGGCCATTTCTTTCATTCTACTGGCCTTGACCGGGTTATGGCTGTTGTTCGGCAGAATCGTATTGATAGAATGGTTCGGAGCGGAGCTTTATTCGCAAATCGCCAGCGCCGGTAAATGGGTGCACAACAATGTAGCCTGGGCCTTTATCGCCGGGTTGATCCTGGTTTTCTTCCAGTGGGTCTTCCAGAATATTCCCAACCGGCACGACCTCATCTGGTTGCTGAAAGGCGGTGGCATTTTCGTAAAAGGTGTTCATCCGCCTTCCAAAAAGTTCAATGCTGGACAGAAGATCATTTTCTGGAGTGTTATTCTACTCGGCGCATCTGTGTCTGCCTCTGGCATATCACTGCTGTTTCCCTTTGAATTCCCGATGTTTGCGGCGACATTTGCAAAGATCAATGAACTTGCGCCCCTGATAGGGCTGGAGACCAGCCTTCCCACCGAGTTGCAGCTTCATGAGGAGATGCAATACGCCCAACTCTGGCACACAATTATTGCCTTCGCGATGACGGTGATCATTCTTGCCCATATCTATATTGGTTCGGTCGGCATGCAGGGCGCTTTCGCTGCCATGGGCTCCGGCAAGGTGGATAAGAACTGGGCCAAGGAACACCACAATCTGTGGGTTGAAAAGGTGGAAGCGGAAGAGGCGAAAAAAAATCCCAAGTCCACAAAACCGGACGACCCGGCTCGAACAGCGCAGCCCGCTGAATAGTCATGAGGCTGTCAGCCAATAAGGTGCAAGCCTTGGCCGCAGCCGGTTACCTGCTAACCGCAAGCTTGGCCGTGGCAAATGACGGGTTTGAACGTCTCAGCGGCCATGGCGGTCCGGTCATGGGTGTGGCTGCAGCAAAAGACACGAACGAAAAGCTCAGCGCCAGCTTCGATTACTCGGTTGGTCATTGGACTGATAGCGAACCGACATGGCTGGAAGGCCACAAGGCCGCAGTTAACAGCGTTGCATTTCTGGGAAATGATCGTGCCGTGTCTGGAGGCGATGACTTTACGCTGATCCTTTGGGACCTGCCATCTGCAAAAATGCTGCAGCGGCTTGAAGGTCATACGGCAAAAATCATGTCCGTAACCGTGTCAGCGGATACCACGCTTATTGCATCCGCAAGCTGGGACAGCCGAATCGGCCTGTGGGATGCGAACACCGGTGCGTTGCGCGCATGGCTGACAGGCCACAAGAGCGGTGTGAATGATGTTGCTTTCAGCAAGGACGGCACGCTTTTGTATTCCGCTTCGATGGACGGAACGATCAGAAGCTGGAATGTGGCAGATGGCAGTCCAGAACGGGTTGAGGTCAATCATGGCTTCGGCGTAAACCGGCTCGTGGTCAATGACGGCGAGGGATGGCTGGCCTATGGAAGCCTGGATGGTGGTACAAGGGTCATCGATGTCAACAATGGTGACGTGATCGCTGACGTGACACTTGAACGCCGCCCCATCTTGTCGCTGGCTCTCAATGCTGACGCAAGTCGACTTTCTGTTGGTGACGGTGACGGCTACATAATGGTCCTTGATACCACTGACTGGTCCATCGCCCGTGATTTTCGGGCTGCAAAATCGGGACCGGTCTGGGCCTTGGCCTACACACATGATGGACGCCTCCTGTCCGGTGGGCTGGATGAAGCTGTCACGATCTGGCCGGAAGAGGGACGTGTCGCGGCGCAAGGTGCGGACCAGCAGCCGTTCCATCGCCCGCCGAATGAAATGGAAAACGGCGAGCGGCAATTCGTACGCAAATGTTCCATCTGCCATAGCTTGGGTGCTGCGGTGAACAGGCAGGCCGGTCCGCCGCTTGGCGGCGTGTTCGGTCGCTTGGCCGGAACCGTGGAAGGGTACAATTATTCCTCAGCGCTGACTGGCAATGACCTCGTTTGGAATGACGACACCATCAATGCATTATTTGATGTAGGGCCTGATGAATTGACCCCGGGCTCTAAAATGCCGATGCAAAGAATTACCGATGCGCAGGACCGCATTGATCTGGTAGAGTATCTGAAAAGAGCGACTGATCTGGATGCTTCGGACGCTAATTCAAACAGCCAAAATGGTCAGGTCGGGGCTGAATAGTCCAATAATGAGAGGAATTTAGAACATGCGTGCGTTTCTTTGTGCAATTGTTGCGATTGCCGGAATTGCAATCCTGTTTGATTACGGACTGCCAAGGGTTGATATTCCCGGCGTAGAAAGTGGCGACAACGATTCTGTGCGGCTGGATGATTAGTTGGACAGAGTAAGCTGACTAAAACAGGTCATTGGCCTCTGTTCGGAATACAGCATGACTGAACCTCAATTCCTCACGACCAAAGAACTTGCCGATATTTTGCGCGTGAAGGAGCGTAAGGTCTATGATCTTGCAAGCGCTGGGGAAATTCCCTGTCGCCGTATTACCGGCAAGTTGCTCTTTCCCAAATCCGAGGTTGATGCCTGGTTAAGCGGTGCCAAACCAGCGAGCCCGGTACAAACCAAAATCCTGCCCCATATCATTGCAGGGAGTCACGATCCGTTGCTGGATTGGGCGATCCGTGCAAGCGGATGTGGCCTTGCGACTTTTTTCGACGGCAGTTTGGATGGGCTTGACCAACTGAAATCCGGTCAGGCCATAGCCGCCGGAGTTCATTTGGTGGAAAACAGCGGCAATGAGTGGAACCTGTCATTTGTGCAGGATGCTTTTTCGGAAGAAGCGATGGTTCTGATGGAATGGGCGCGGCGCGAACAGGGGCTTATCCTGTCTGCCAAACTTGCTTCAATCGCATCTCTTGCCGAGTTGAAAGGCAGGCGGATTGCGCAACGACAACCAGCATCAGGCGCAGGGCGGTTGTTCCTGCACGAGCTGAAAGCCAAAGGCATCAAGCCGCAGGACTTCGAGTTGCTTCCAGACTATGCCCGAACAGAAACAGATGCGGCTCTGGCCGTCGTGTCCGGCAAGGCCGACGCGGCCCCCGGGCTGTCGGGCCTGGCCAGACAATTTGACCTTGGCTTTCTGCCAATTGCAACGGAACGCTACGATCTGCTGATAGATCGCCGCTCATGGTTTGAGCCGCCCATGCAGGCTCTTCTTCAGTTTTGCCGATCTCCCGAATTTCAACAGCACGCCGAAGATATTGGCGGGTATGATTTATCCGGCCATGGCAAAATACACTGGAATGGCGCTTAGACGCCGCTTCTATTTGGCATTCGGAAAGAACAATTGTTGCCCATCGCGCTGGTAGGCGGCAATGGCATCCTGGCCATTTGATGATAGAATCCAGTCGATAAACTGATCTGCCAAATCGGTCTTCACATTCGGGCAGCGATCCGGGCTGATATCCACAATTCCATATTGATTGAACATGGCCGGATCACCTTCCACAACTATTGTGTGGTTTCCTTTGTTGCCAAATGCGATCCATGTGGCGCGATCTGTCATCACATAAGCATCCATACCAATACCGACATTCAGCGTGGCACCCATGCCGGAGCCGGTTTCGCGATACCAGCTTCCACTGGCCGCAGGCCCGTCAATTCCGGCACTGTTCCAAAGGCTGAGTTCTTTCTTATGGGTGCCACTGTCATCACCGCGTGACGCAAAAGCAGCTTTGGTTTCAGCGATCTTTTGCAGGGCCAAGGCAATATCATTGCGGCCGGCAATGCCAGCAGGGTCAGAAGCAGGACCCACAATCACGAAATCATTATACATGACGTCGGATCGGGTCAGGCCGTATCCATCAGCAACGAATTTTTCCTCCGATGATTTGGCATGAACCAGAAGCACATCACCATCGCAATTTGTTGCGTTCTTGATGGCCTGTCCTGTGCCAACCGCGACAACACGAACTTCAATCCCGGACATTTCTTTAAACTCGGGCAAAAGCGCATCATAGAGCCCGGAATTCTGGGTCGATGTGGTCGATTGAACGATGATGAAATCCTCAGCCAAGGCTGATCCCAACAAAGCAGTCTGTGCCAGAAGGCAAAGCCCGGTGAGATGACAAAAATACCTGTTCATTTCAGATCTCCCAATAAGTGTTCAAACCAGCAACTCACCCTTCAGATATGCCATCGCTTCCAGCGATTGCGGCTCTGTAAAGAATGTCTCTGCAGGTGAGTGTTCATGTGCAAACCCCTGATGCAGAAAGACCACATCAAAGGCCAGTCGCCGGGCCTGTCCGATATCATGCGTAACCAACACGATTTTGGTTCCATTATTGCTGGCCTGCATTACCAGCTTTTCAATGGCTTGCGTTGCCTGAGGGTCGAGGCTCGCAGTGGGCTCGTCCAGCAACAGCAATCTGGGTTGGGCTGCAAGCGCCCGAACGAGTGCCAGGCGTTGCTGTTCACCACCGGACAGTAATCTGGCAGGTGAACTGGACAAGTGCTCCAGATCAGCCATCCGCAACAACTCAGCAAGTCGCTCAGGCCGTTCTCTTCGGTTCACGCCATGTAGTTTGAGCGCGTGGATCAAATTCCCTTTGACAGACCGTCGTAACATCACAGGTTTTTGGAACACGAGGGCAATATCGCGAGCGGCGAGGCCACATTCATGCACATATCCGTCCATGGGCAGCAGCAATCTTGCAAGCAGACGCAGGGCCAGTGACTTACCAGCTCCGTTCGGTCCCATTATTGTGGTAATGCCATTGTTGCGGAGGGAAAATGTCAGCCCGTCGACAAGTTTTCGCGACCTGGCCGCAAACACCACATTTTCCAGTTTGGCAATCAGCCTGGCCGGATTAGGCTCTGCTCCATCATGCAGTTGAACGATATCCGCTTCAGGCATACGCAAACCGTTCCATATTGGTGCGTAGCGACATGAGCGCAGCGTTTATGGAGATGGACAGCAAAACCAGAATGATGCCAAGGCCCAAGGCAAGCGCCAATTCACCCTTGGAGGTTTCAAGTGCGATGGCTGTGGTCATGACACGGGTAACATGATTGATGTTTCCCCCCACGATCATGACCGCACCAACCTCAGCCAGCGCGCGTCCCATACCGGCCAGTGAGGCCGTAATCAGAGAATAGCGCGCATCCCACAACAGGGTGGATAAGATGTCACGTCGGCGTGCGCTCATGGACCGCAACAATTCGCTGTACTCGCCATTCAAATCTTCAATGATCTGTCGGGTAAGGGCAGCAACAATGGGTGTCACAAGCAGGGTCTGGGCAATGATCATTGCTGTTGGCGTGTAGAGCATCTGCCAGCTACCAAGCGGTCCAGCGCTGGACAGAAACAGATACACCGTCAGACCGACAACGACCGGGGGCAATCCCATCAGTGAACTGATGAAAACTACAATCATGCCTCTTCCGGGAAAACGGGAAATGGCAAGCAAAGCACCGAGTGGAAACCCCAACAGGCAGGAGATGGCAACTGCGCTGAGTGTGACAGTCAGAGACAGGCCCACAATTTCAAACAGATCGGCATCCAGACTGACGATCAGATTGAAGGCGGCCAAAAAAGCAGCCTGGATATCCTGCATTTTCCTCTCCCAAATACGCATTCAAGCGCATTTTGATGCATTATTTGATGTAATTTACCAAATACTGAGAAAAAAACAACAAGCACGCGTTTTTTCAAACGCGTGCTTCCAGGGAGTGCGTGTCAGCTTTAGATAATTGCGCCGCGAACCTTGGCAGAAACCCATTCACTGATGAGAACGGCGACGAGGATGACCAGCAGGATAAGACTGACCTGTGGCCAAGCCAGCGTATTCAGTGAGCCCTGCAATTGCAGGCCGATGCCGCCAGCGCCAACCAGCCCAAGAACAGTTGATTCGCGAATATTGATGTCCCATCGGAACACGGCAATGCCAGCAAAGGCGGGCAGGATTTGGGGCACGATACCGTAGGCCATCACCTGCCAACGACTGGCGCCGGTGGCCGTGATGGCTTCAACCTGGCTCTGATCAATTTCCTCAATCGCCTCATAAAGCAGCTTGGCACAGAAGCCGATGGACCTGATGGTAATGGCCAGCATGCCCGCAAAGATTCCCGGCCCAACAATAGCGACCAGCAGCAGTGCCCATATCAGCGAGTTGATGGAACGTGAAGAGACGATAATCAGCAAGGCAATGGGCCGGATGATATATCGATTGGGTGTTGTGTTGCGCGCTGCCAGAAAGGCAACGGGAACCGCCAGAACGAGGGCGAATAATGTTCCCAGAGTTGCGATGTTCAATGTATCCCAGATGGGTTCCCAGAGCGTACCAATATAACCCCAGCGCGGCGGCAGGGCACGCGTCCCGATATCGGCTGCAATGCGGGGTGCATCCCACACAAAAAACCATTCGGTTGCGTCAGAAATCTGAGCCCAGCAATAGAGAAAGATGATGGTGCCAAACAGCCAGCCAGCCCAGTTCAGCAACTGACTGTTGCGGTCGCGCCTTTGCCAGACTTTCAGACCGTTCTTGTTGGACGAAACTGGCATTATTGTACCTTTGCGCGAATGATACCGGACAGATATTCCAGCACCATGACGACGACTATAATGATTAGAAGAATGGCTGCGGCCGTATCAAACTCATAGCGGTCAAAAGCCGTGTTGAGGGTGGCACCGATGCCGCCCGCACCCACAAGCCCCAAGACGGCGGATTCACGAAAGTTGATATCAAGTCGATAGATCGACAGCCCGATGAGGCGCGGCATTATCTGAGGTTGAACGCCGTAATTGATCCATTGTGTCCACGTCGAGCCGGTGGCGCGAATGGCTTCCGCCTGAACCTTATCCATGTCCTCAATGTCTTCCGCCAACAGTTTGGCCAGAAAACCAATTGTTGCGAAACTCAAAGTCAGAAAGCCTGCCAGCGGACCAAACCCGAAAATTGCCACGAGAAGAATGGCAACGATAATTTCGTTCAACGCACGCGACACGGCAACAATGCCGCGACAGACGATATACACCGGCAGCGGAGCAATGTTTCGGGCGGCACCAAGGCCGATTGGAATGGAAATCAAAATGCCAACAACCGTGGAGGCAATGGTCATCTCGACGCTTTCAATAAGGCCTTCTCTTATATCCACAGCACGTGAGCTGAAATCGGGATTGGCAAAGCCGAGAACGAATTGCAGACCGCGGTCCAGGCCTTCGCTCACGCGCGCCCAGTTCACCTCAAGGGAGCCAATTGCCAGAATAAGATAAATGATCGCGCCGATGGTCAGACCCCACCGCCACATATTGGATTTGATGAAAGCAGGCTTTTGCCATTGGCGACCGACCAGATCTTCCAGTCGGACATCTGTTTGAAGGGTGGAGGTGCGGCTCATGAGACGACGTCTTGCAAGTCTTCTTCATCCACTTTCTGGATGGTTTCCTTCCAGTCTTCCTCACCATAAATTGTGGTCAGAACATCAGGGGTCAGGCCCTCTGGCGGGCCGTCAAACTGGACGACACCGAAGCGCAGTCCAATGACACGTTCGACAAACATCTGGGCCAGCGCCACATCATGAATATTGATGATGGCAGCCAGATCCCGTTCCTTACACAACTCACAAATCAAACGCATGATCTGACGAGATGTCTTTGGGTCAAGCGATGCGGTCGGTTCATCCACCAACAGCAGGGCAGGGTCTTGAATCAGTGCGCGGGCAATGCCGACACGCTGCCTTTGTCCTCCGGACAATTCATCGGCGCGCTTGTCCGCCATGGCCAGAAGGCCAACACGGTCCAGCAGGCGAAATGCCTCATCCACATCCTTTTGTGGGAATTTTCGAAAATAGCTGCGCCAGAAACCCACATAGCCAAGGCGTCCGGACAAAACATTTTCCATCACCGTCAACCGCTCAACCAGAGCATATTCCTGAAAGATCATCCCCATCCTGCGACGCTCGCGGCGCAATCCGGCAGAACCAAGGGCTGTCAGTTCAACATCGTCCAGAATTGCTTTGCCTGATGATGGGCTCACCAACCGGTTGATGCAGCGTATCAGTGTTGATTTCCCGGCACCCGAAGGGCCGATCAGGGCCACCACCTGACCACTTGGAATCTCCAAAGTTACATCGGTCAGCGCTTTATCGCCGGTTGGGTACACTTTGGTAAGCTGTTCTAATTTGAGCATAAATATCTCGTAAGGTGGCACAATTAACGGGTGCGCATTTGTCTGAAATACGCACCCGTCCTAATGATTCAGATACTAACTGAAAACTACTGGCAGGAGTAGGAAACACCATTGGCCGCATCAATTTTGCGGATGACGTCCCAGAATTCCTTGTAAGTCATCTCCAGGAACTGACCTTCATTGGATTTTTCAAACTCTTTCTGAAGGCTGCTGCCGTCCCATTCAAAGCTGAAAAAGGCTTCCCGGACCTTAGCTTTCAGCTCAGGTGTCAGATTGTGCGCGACACCAAAACCTGTTGTCGGGAAAGTCTGGGATTTGTAGATGGATTTAACCTGTTCAGGTTTGATCACATCGCGGCTTATCATCCGTTTCAGAACAGAGTTTGCGATGGACGCAGCCGGATAATCCTTATTGGCAACACCAAGAATGGAATTGTCGTGCTTTCCGGAAAACGCCGGTTCAAAATCACGTTCGGCTTCCATGGCGAAATCGGCTTTCAGGATAGCACTTGGTGCTTTAAATCCGGAATTTGACGTTGGCGAAGTGAAAGCAAGTTGCTTGCCCTTGATATCTTCCACCTTGTCGATGCCGGAACCTGGGTAAGTGATGATTTCCATTTCATAGCCAAAATTGCCGTCCTTGGACGCCATGATGGTGAATGGGCTGAAGCCGGCACAATTCACAGCCAAAGGATTCGAACCTGTGTTGAAGCCAGCAATGTGAAGACGCCCGGACCGCATTGCTTCGATCTGCGCAGCATTAGACTGAACAGGGAAGAACAATGTCTTCTTGCCGGTAACGGCTTCAAGATGCGTCAGGAAATCTGCCCAGGCTTCTTTGTAAACCGCAGGGTCTTCAACCGGCGTATAGGCAAAGATAAGTGTGTCCGGATCTGCAAGCTTGGACGCATCTGTTGGTGTGTCAGCTACAAGGTCTCCATCCCGGTCGCAATATCGCTCATCAAGAGTGCCGCGCGGGCAATCTTCCACATGAGACGCTGCAAAAGATGTTGGAACCGAACCCAACATCAGAGCCACAGTTCCTACCAGAGCAGCGCAGCTACCCATCAGTCGCTTACTTAATTTCATCCCGTTCTCCTTGCTTTTCTTTTTTTGATAATAGTTTATTAGGCGGTTAAGTAATTCTTTGCAATCAGCGAGTCGTTCTTTGGCGGTACCAAATCACATTTCTGGCTAAGCAATGCGACCCATATCACCGGACCACGTCAGTCCGATGACGGTCGTTTTTGTTTTGTCACAGAATCGCTGTACACCCTGAAAATCAAAGGAAACCATTGAAAATGCCTCGTGGCACCCAAACGCAGATGGCCGCTCTCCCACTCAGACAATCAGAGAGTGGGGACTGGCGCATTCTTATGATCACCTCACGTGATACGGGGCGCTGGGTGCTGCCTAAAGGCTGGCCGATGAAGGGTAAAAACCTACGTCAGGCAGCTGAACAGGAAGCCTTGGAAGAAGCGGGGGTCATTGGACAAATTTCGAAGAACCCCATCGGTGTCTACCATTATCTGAAGCGTATTGAAGATGGTGCAGATATTCCGTGCGAGGTCGTTCTGTATCCAATGCGGGTTACAAAGCTGCTGCGCCGTTGGCCCGAGCGCAATGAACGTAAAAGGAAATGGTTTTCCGCCAAAGGCGCTGCAAAACGGGTTATGGAGGAAGATCTGAAGGACCTTCTGGTTTCCATCAAGCAGAACCCTAAGAAGCTGGGCCTCTAGATTTGGTTTCCAATTCTCTGATCAGCCATTGCGATACAATTTGCGGCGAAAGTATCTGCTGCTAATGCTCGGCGGTGTTCCTGCTTAAGACCACGGTATTGATTGGCATATGAATTCAAGTCAGCCCGATTGAGGAATGACTGGAACTGTTATACAAGACCCATCCAACTCGTTCGAGCTCCTAGTTAAACCAACAGAGACATTTATGACCACAAGTGATTCAAATAGCGCGGAAATCGGCCTGATTGGCCTTGGCACAATGGGAGCCAGTCTTGCTCTGAACATTGCTGAGAAGGGATTCCCGATCGCAGTCTTCAACCGGACCACATCCAAGACGGATGAGTTCTACGCCAACGCAGGTGATCTCACTGAGCGCGTTGTTCCAACGGAAACACTTGAGCAGTTCGTTGCGGCCATAAAGGCACCGCGCGCCATTATTCTGATGGTCCCGGCTGGTGATGCTGTTGATCAGCAAATCGCTGCTTTGCGCCCCTTGCTGGACAAGGATGATCTGATCATCGATGCGGGCAATGCAAATTTCCACGACACCAACAAACGCGCTGCAGATGCGAAAGAGGCAGGCGTGCCCTTTATTGGTATTGGTGTGTCCGGCGGAGAAGAAGGCGCGCGTCACGGCCCGTCTATCATGGGCGGAGGTCCAAAACCGGCATGGGATCGCGTCTCCCATATTCTGGAAGCAATTTCTGCAAAGTATGAAAGCACGCCTTGTGCGACATGGATGGGTGAGGGCGGTGCTGGTCATTTCGTCAAGGCCGTCCATAACGGTATTGAATATGCGGACATGCAGATGATTGCCGAAGTCTATGGCATCATGCGCGATGGTTTCGGAATGGACGCGGCAAAAGTCGGCGACGTGTTCGACACCTGGAATGCAGGCACTCTGAAATCCTATCTGATTGAGATTTCAGCAGCTGTTGCCAAATCCAATGACGCAAAATCCGGCGGTCCTATTCTGGATATTATTCTCGACAAGGCCGGACAGAAAGGCACAGGTCGCTGGACCGTCATCGAAGCCCAGCATCTGGGCGCGCCAATCACTGCCATCGATGCAGCCGTTGCTGCGCGGAACCTGTCTTCAAGATTGGAAGAGCGCAAAGCCGGCGAAGCCATTTTTGGCGCTGCACCGAAAAGCCTGAGCACAGAGGCACTTTCCACTGAGTCGCTGGAAATGGCACTGATTGCTGGCAAGATTGTCTGTTATGCGCAAGGGTTTCAACTGCTTCGGACAGCATCTGAAAACTTCAACTGGTCACTGCCCTTGCCTGATGTCGCACGGGTCTGGCGTGAAGGCTGTATCATCCGCTCCACAATGTTGAATGACATGGCAGATGCTCTGACCGAAAACGCTGATCAGAACCTGATGTTCGCGCCTTACTTCTCGCAGAAGCTGGCCGAGACCGAAGGCAGTCTGAGACGTGTCGTTGCTGCTGGTGCCTTGCATGGATTGCCGCTGCCTGCGCTGAGCAACGCGTTGTCCTACTTCGATATGATGCGGACAGGCCGCTCGACTGCAAATATGATCCAGGGTCAACGCGATTTCTTTGGTGCCCACTCCTTCGAGCGGCTGGATTCAGAAGGAAGCCATCACGGCCCATGGAAGCAGGGCTGAAGGCGTCATTGTCAACAGGTCATCAATCGCTCATTCTTGCGTAATATTATAACATATGTGATAAGTCGCGACCCTGTCGCACTTATCCGGTGGCCTGTCAAAAGTGACAATTACGCAAAATCCAATCGCATCTCTGAGCAATGCTGGCGTGTATCGCGACAGCAAGTGGCTGGTTCGCGGCATTGAATTTGATATTCAGCGCGGTGAGATCGTGACTTTGATCGGACCGAACGGGTCCGGCAAGTCCACAACAGCCAAAATGGTCCTCGGTTTACAGAAGCCCAGTGAGGGCAAGGTGACGCGGCTACAAGGCGTGCGCGTTGGTTATGTCCCTCAAAAGCTGCATGTTGACTGGACATTGCCACTGACAGTGCGCCGGCTGATGACACTCACAACCCGTCTCAGTGGTTCTGAGATTGCAAAGGCGTTGGAACGGACTGGCATTGCCCACCTTGTCGCCGCCGAGGTGCGCCATCTATCGGGTGGAGAATTTCAGCGCGCTATGCTGGCCCGAGCCATTGCCCGAAAACCGGATCTGCTGGTGTTGGATGAGCCGGTGCAAGGTGTCGATTTTACTGGCGAGCTGGCACTTTATGAATTGATTTCAAGCATACGCAACGAATTGGGCTGTGGCATCCTGCTGATTTCCCATGATCTGCATGTGGTAATGGCGGCGACTGATCAGGTTATTTGCCTGAACGGTCATGTCTGTTGCAAGGGCACACCAAGCGCGGTGGCTGAAAGTCCGGAATACATGAAGCTGTTCGGTACGCGCGCATCATCGGGCCTTGCTGTCTATCAACATCATCATGACCATACCCATCTGCCCGATGGAACTGTGCGGCATGCTGACGGAACTGTGACCGAGCACTGCCACCCGGATGATGGTCACCACGACCATGGGGCGGATCAGCCCAAGACAACGGATGACCCGTCACATGCTTGATGATTTTTTTGTGCGCGCTTTGATCGCTGGCATTGGCGTAGCGCTGATTGCTGGACCGCTGGGTTGTTTTATCGTGTGGCAGCGTCTGGCCTATTTTGGCGATACTCTGGCCCATGCGGCTTTGTTGGGAGTTGCACTAGCGTTTTTGCTGGAAGTCAATATCACGGCAACCGTGTTCTTCGTGTCGGCTACGGTGGCCATATTGCTGTTGCTGCTCCAAAAAAGGGCCGGACTGTCATCAGATGCATTGCTGGGACTGTTGTCACACTCGGCATTAGCACTTGGCCTTGTTGTACTGGCCTTTATGGGCTCGGTGCGCTTTGATCTGATGGGGCTGTTGTTTGGCGATATTCTCTCAGTTTCCAAGGCAGATATCGCCATGATTTATGGCGGTGGATTGGCCGTCCTTTTGATTCTGATATCAATTTGGCGGCGCTTGTTTGCAGCCACTGTCAGTCCCGAACTGGCAGAAGCTGAGGGAATGCGCCCTGAGATCGCCAATATCGTTTTCATGCTTCTGATGGCGATGGTCATTGCAATAGCGATGAAAATTGTAGGTGTATTGCTGATCACAGCTTTGCTGATTGTGCCTGCTGCAACAGCGCGCAGATTTGCAACAGGCCCCGAACAAATGGCTGTTTTGTCTGCATTGATCGGAGCGGTGGCTGTGATTGGCGGTCTGTCGGGTTCTTTACGTTGGGACACACCATCGGGCCCCTCTATTGTGGTTGCCGCTATGGTATTGTTTATTCTCAGCCTGTCATCTGCTATCCGCAGGCTTACAAAACGCTCTGAAACAAGGGAAGGGTTGCTCAAATGAAACAAATTGCATCAATTGGAAAACCCCTGACCAAGAATCAGGAACTGGTGTTTGGGGCCCTTTCAGGAACGGAAGAACCTCAAAGCGCCTACACCTTGCTGGATAAACTGCGTGCCGACGGATTGCGCGCGCCTTTGCAGATTTACCGGGCTCTGGAGAAATTAATCGACCTGGGATTGGTCCATCGACTGGAATCGCTCAATGCGTTTGTTGCCTGCAGCCATCCCACATGCGCTGACCACACAACAGTTGTGTTTGCGATCTGTGATACTTGCGGACTGGTTGATGAAGTCGCAGATGAAAGGCTCGCCTCCAACCTAAAAGAGGTTGCCGATGATCATCGCTTTGTCTTGAAACAGTCCATTGTTGAACTGCGTGGAACATGTAACGACTGTGCCATACTGCCGGTAAACCCGCAGTAATTTGGTCAAAAATCACACATCACGGGGAGAGCTGGTAGTTTGAGAGTTTTGATTTTGGGCGGCGCCGGGATGGTTGGTCGGAAACTTGTCGGTCGCCTGATCGCTGATGGGTTGAGTGCGGGCACAATCAGCGAATTGATCCTTCATGATGTTGTAGCAGCGGCGAAACCCGAGGCGTCTTTCCCTGTGACAGGGCTGGTTGGCAACCTTGCCGATCCGGATGAAGCCAGGAAACTGGCCAAGTTGAAGCCGGACATCATTTTTCATCTGGCGGCCATTGTGTCTGGCGAAGCAGAGCAGAATTTCGTCAAGGGTTGGGACATAAATGCACGTGGCACCTGGTGGTTTCTGGAAGCATTGCGCGAAGAAACCGAGGCCAGTGAACAGGCCTATTGTCCCAAACTTGTTTTCACCTCCTCAATCGCTGTGTTCGGCGCACCTTTTCCAGACAAGATCACTGATGAATTTCTGACAGCACCGCAAACCTCCTATGGAGCTCAAAAGGCGATGACGGAATTGCTGGTCAATGATTACAGCCGCAAAGGCTTCATTGACGGTGTTTCAATCCGTCTGCCGACAATTTGTGTGCGCCCGGGCAAGCCGAATCTGGCGGCATCTTCCTTCTTTTCCGGTATTATTCGCGAGCCTTTGAACGGGCAGGAAGCTATTTTACCGGTGCCGGACACTGTACGGCACTGGCATGCCTCTCCACGCTCTGCGGTTGGGTTTCTCGTTCATGCAGCCAATATGGATACATCAGCATTGGGCGCACGCCGTGCATTGAACATGCCCGGTGTTTCCTGCACGGTGGCGGAACAAATTGACGCACTTCGCGTTATCGCCGGTTCCGATGCAGTCAAGCTGATCCGCCGCGAACCCAATGATGCAATTATGAATATCGTTAAAACCTGGGCTCAGGATTTCGCTCCAGAGCGGGCCTTGGCACTTGGTTTCTCAGCAGAAACCAGTTTTGATCAGATCATCAAAATCTACATCTCTGAAGAACAGCCAGGGTCATAAGAAAGAGAAGGTATCTTTGGTCGGATAGCTTCGTTTTGGGCGTTCATATCTTTCTTATCTGGAGATCGCATCTTTACGATGGTCATTTGCCGTCCAGTGCAATAAAACTGGTATGCCAGTCTGTTGGCCGTACGGACCTGTTTTCGCTGCCAGCCTTTATGGCCCGCCGGAAACCGGATCGCGGTCGGCGGCTTGCTTAAGTCAGGAAACATGCTCGCGGTTTATCAACGCAGCAACTCCAAACACCACGAAACACGGGGCGTCTGAAGCGCATCGTTGTGCCTAAGGAATTTACTATGTCGGATTTTATCCGCCTCGATGCCGCAGACAATGTGGTCACAGTCACCAAGCCAACAGAGGCTGGGCAGCCAATTGAAAACACCGAAACCCGGTCTTTGGTGCCACGCGGGCACAAGGTGGCAACGATTCCCATTAAGTCAGGTGAGGCGGTTAGGAAATACAACCAGATCATAGGCTACGCATCAGAGGATATTCCGGCCGGTGCACATGTGCATACCCAGAACATTGAGTTCCGCAATACGCAGGCTGATTACGAATTTTCAACAGATCTGCGGGCGGTTGAACCCGTAGCGGAGCAAGCGCGCGACACCTTTATGGGGTATCGCCGCAGCAACGGTAAGGTCGGCACCCGAAACTATATCGCCATATTAACCTCGGTGAATTGCTCGGCCACCGCCGCGCGCAGGATTGCTCAGGCATTTGGACCGGAAGAATTGGCAGACTATCCGAATGTCGATGGCGTTGTGGCGTTTGTCCACGGAACCGGATGCGGCATGGCTGGCGATGGCGAAGGCTTTGATGCTTTGCAGCGGGTCATGTGGGGCTATGCACGTCACCCGAACCACGCCGGTGTTTTGATGGTCGGTCTTGGATGCGAGATGAACCAGATCGAGTGGCTCCTGGAAGCCATGGGCATTGAGAGCGGACCATTGTTCCATGCAATGAATATTCAGGATGTCGCTGGTCTGAAGAAAACCGTCGACATTGGCATAGAAAAAGTCCGAGCCATGCTGCCGGAAGCCAACAAATTCCAACGGGAGCCTTGCCCCGTCTCTGAATTGTGTGTGGCCTTGCAGTGCGGCGGATCAGATGCCTGGTCAGGTATTACCGCAAATCCAGCTTTGGGTTACGCCTGTGACCTTCTGGTGGCGCAGGGCGGAACGGGCGTTCTGGCTGAAACACCGGAAATCTATGGTGCCGAACACCTTTTGACCCGTCGGGCCGTTGATGAGAAAACAGGGAAGAAATTGGTCAATCTCGTGCGCTGGTGGGAAGATTATACGGAGCGCAACAAGGGCTCCATGGACAATAATCCAAGTCCAGGAAACAAGAAGGGTGGTCTGACTACCATCTTGGAAAAGTCACTTGGAGCCGCAGCGAAGGGCGGCACCACACCGTTGGCGGGTGTTTATCGCTACGCCGAACAGGTCACAGCCAAGGGCTTCACCTTTATGGATTCACCCGGCTACGATCCAGCTTCCGTAACAGGTCAGATCGCATCGGGTTGCAATCTTGTTGCGTTCACGACGGGCACGGGATCTGCCTTTGGTTCCAAACCATCTCCTTGCATCAAAATCGCCACCAATTCTCAAATGTACGAACGCATGACCGGAGATATGGACGTTAATGCCGGTGAAATGCTGCTGGATGGGGTCACTCTGGAACAGAAGGGCCGTGAGATTTATGAACTCCTCATTCGTGTTGCTTCTGGCGAGGAATCGAAATCAGAAGCGCAGGGCCTTGGCGATTACGAATTTGTGCCGTGGCAAATTGGCGCGACCATGTAGCGCAAAGGCAAAGTCTCCGGTCGGGATATGTCGAACGACAGCAGATCGGTCACATCAGGCGGAATTCGCCCCAGAATCATTCTATCAACGCAATCAAATAAGCATTTGATAAAAGGAAGAAAATGTCAAAACCCTCAATCGGATTTCTCGGCCTCGGACTTATGGGTTCGGCCATGTGCCAACGTCTGCTGGATTTGTCCTATCCGCTGACGGTCATCGCAAATCGATCACGTGAGAATGTGGACAAGGCAGTCGCACGTGGTGCGGTTGAAGTGAAAACGGCACGGGAAGTTGCCGAGCGCAGTGACATCGTCATGCTGTGTATGGATACATCAGCTTCAGTGGAATCTCGCATGTATGGCGATGACGGAGTGATTGCGGGTCTCAACCCTCAGGCAGTCACAATTGACTTTGGAACCTCTCTGCCAAACTCCACACGGGCTATCGGCGAAGCTGTTTCAGCCAAAGATGCGACCTATCTGGATGCACCATTGGGGCGGACACCTGCTCACGCTTTGGATGGTGCCCTGAACATCATGTGTTCTGGTGACCGTGCTGCATATGATCGTGTCGAGCCGGTGCTGAAGGATTTGGGCGAGAATGTTTTCCATCTGGGTGCGCTGGGGTCGGGCCATACGATCAAGCTGATCAACAACTTCTTTGCCATGACAACTGCGAATGCAATGGCCGAAGCATTTGCCATTGCAGACAAGATGGGCGTTGCACGTGAACAGGTCTATGCGGTCATGTCGGCGGGGCCCAACCATTCCAGCATGATGGATTTTGTCAAAGCCTATGCGGTTGATGGAAATTCGAATGCGCTGGAATTTGCGATTAAGAACGCGAACAAGGATGTTGGCTATTACGGACAGATGGCATCTGACGTGAATGTGGATTCAATCATGTCCAAATCGGTGCGCGAGGCGCTGTCCAGCGCCGTAGATGCTGGATTCGGTGACAAAATGGTCAGCGAGATGGTTGATTTTCTGGCAGAGAAATACGCAGAGCCGGGTTCCAGTTAGACAGTCAGGGTCAAGAGCCCGATGTCGGGACTGACCGCAAAGGCGAATGAAGACAGGGTCATGAGCGGCATCCTCTTGATGCTGGGCGCATATCTGTTTTTTGCCTTTGTCGATGTCAGTGCAAAATGGCTCGCTATTGCAGGGCTGTCTGCCTTGCAATTGGCATTCATGCGCTATTTGGGCCATTTTCTGATTTCCCTGTTCCTCATCGGAAGAGGGGGGATGAGCGTCAACCGCTTTTCAAGCGACAGAATGGTATTGGTGGTTCTGCGTGCCGCGTTGTTGATGGGGTCCACCATATTGAATTTCAGTGCAGTCTTCTATCTGCCGCTTACGTTGACATCGACGATCCTGTTTTCCACACCGATTATCATCTGCGCCCTGTCGTGGCCCCTCTTGGGCGAGCGTGTGGGCTTCTGGCGCTGGAGCGCAATCATGATCGGGTTTGTGGGAATTCTGATCGCCATTCGCCCGTTTGATTCCAGCTTTCATTGGGCCGTTACGATGTCTCTGTCCGCTGCATTCTGTTTTGCGCTATACTCGATCTTAACTCGAAAACTGGCGGGCGTTGTGGCGGTGGACACGCTGCAATTCTACTCCGGATTTGTCGGAACTGCAGCATTGCTGCCATTTGCAATTTTAACCTGGCAGAACCCGGCAAATGGACTGGACTGGACCATTATGCTTGTGATTGGCGTGTTCGGATGGCTCGGCCATCAACTGCTGACCAACGCTCACCGTTTTGCACCCGCAAGCACTCTGACGCCCTTTGGATACACCTTCATTCTGTATCTAACCGTGGCCAGTTTTCTGATTTTCGATCATTTGCCCGACCGCTGGACCTTGATAGGCGGCGCCATCATTATTGTTGCGGGACTGATGATCTGGTTTCGCGAAAAACAGATCAGCCCACCTACCAACTAGCCAGCCAGCGATCTGAACAGTCTGCAGTCTAATCACCCTGTAGTTGGGCAATGGCTCGGCGAATCGCCAATTGGTAACCCTGTGTGCCCATGCCAGCAATGACACCGTCAGCGCGCATGGAAACGTAGGAGTGGTGGCGAAAGGACTCACGTTGATGCACGTTGGAAATATGCACCTCCAAAACCGGCCCTTCAAATGTATTCAGGGCATCCAGTATGGCAATACTGGTGTGCGTAAACGCCGCAGGATTGATAACAATCGCAGCGCCGGTTTCCCGAGCCTCATGTATCCAGTCAATCAGTTCATACTCCCGGTTCGACTGGTGAAAACGAATGTCAAAACCCAACCCGGATGCCAATGAGCGGCAATCCGCTTCAACATCTGCAAGGGTCTCATGCCCATAAATGTCAGGCTGGCGCTTTCCCAGCAAATTGAGGTTTGGTCCATTCAGGACGAAGATGAGTGACAAATTAGAACTCCAAGAATTGCCAGGCCGAACCTGTACGTTTGGACTGATAGCATCCAACCAGTGTAAAATGGATGTCTGAATAATATCCTATAACAAATTTCAGGCCTGCATTCTGTATGGAATTCCCAATCCGGCTTGCCTTGAAAATCCGGGTTTCAGGATTCTATCCCCGCTCAGTGCAGCAAGTTTGTTTATGTACGCCCAAAATTAGAACACGAAAAAACATAATGATTTAAGTGATTTGCGATCTCACAGTGGTTTTTTCTGCGTGCTGCGGGAATTTTTATGAACGGCCCGCGTTTGCCTAACATCCCAATCAGGGGACGTTACAAAAAAGGCTTACACCATGGAAATACTCACCACCAATCGTCTTCATAAATCAAAACGCGCATTCTCCACTCGCCGAGTCAATCTCGATCTGTGTACCAAATTGAAGGTCAGTGACTACGCACCTGTCGCAGGAGATCTCGTCCTTGCCAGGATTGTGGAACTGGGATCCCATTCACGGATTGAACTGCCAACAGGGCGCCGTGCAAAGTTGCAGCTGGGTGACGAGATTCTTCTGGCCTATGGCAATCGCTATGCACCCGATCAGTATGAGGCTTATGTGCCAACAGATCTGGGGCCGTGTCATATGGTTGTCGCCGGCGGCGTTGCAGCGCGTGCAGTGAGTTGGCACGAGCGCCTGGCCGGGCCAACCGCGATTCAGCCAATCGGTGTCGTCGCCGATTCAAACGGAGCCGCGGTCAACCTTGGTCAGTTCCGTTGCGAGGATGTTTGCTGCGCCGTGCCGCCTGTTGCAATTGCCGTGTTCGGATCATCCATGAACGCCGGAAAGACCATTTCAGCGGCGTCATTGGTGAAGGGATTTGCCGATACGGGGCTCCGTGTCGGTGCGCTCAAAATCACCGGGACGGCTGCTGGTGGCGATACCTGGTTGATGCGGGATTATGGTGCCAGCGAGGTGTTTGATTTTACAGACGCCGGTTTCACAACAACATTCATGGAACCTGTGAGTGAGATAATGGCGGGCGCTGAGAATTTGATGCGGGTGCTTGGTAAGTCTGGTTGTGACGTTGCCGTCATCGAAGTTGCAGATGGTCTTTATCAGAAAGAAACCAGCCAATTGGCGGCCCATCCCGCGCTCAAAGCCATGATCGACGGTGTTTACTTTGCTGCCAATGACGCACTTGGAGCGGTAACCGGTGTCTCCAAACTGGAGAGCATGGGGCACACTGTTCTGGGCGTGTCCGGTGCCGTTATGAGATCGCCTCTGGCGTCTGCAGAGGCTGCCAGTCAACTGGACACCCCAATGTTGCATCTGGACGACCTTCAAAACCCTGATTGCGCTCATGGATTGATGGACAGGCTGTACCAGTTGCGACCGGTTGCGGCGGAATAGAGTAAATGTTCACGTCAAAAAACGGCCTTCCACAATTGTGGACCGTACGCCGCCTGGCACAGTGTTGTGCTTTGGCGGTGGGCGGTATCGCGCAAGCCATTGCTACACTCGTGCTATCGGTTGCCGCGGCGGCTCTTCTGGGCGGTGATACCGGATTTGCAAACGGACACGCAAAGTCCTTGATGAT
This sequence comes from Alphaproteobacteria bacterium, assembly GCA_024743215.1. Classification (GTDB taxonomy): domain Bacteria; phylum Pseudomonadota; class Alphaproteobacteria; order Rhizobiales. The sequence continues at coordinate 1,079,782 of JANSWZ010000001.1, read as the reverse complement.
TGTCAGTGCGTTGGCTGCTGCCAGTCTGGCCTTCTTCCAGTTTCGTTATGCCGAAGTGTTCGCTGTTTCCTATATTCATGATCTGCGCCTGACATTCATGAAACATGTGCTTCTGGAATCGGTTGAAAACCCGTCACGCAAGGTCGGTCATGTTCTGACCAGGGTCGTGAATGACATGTCTGCGGTCAAGCTTTGGCTGTCTCGCGGGCTGATCGCTTTCGTTTCTGTTGTTCCGATGATGGGAACCATCGCCGCATGGCTTTATTTCAATGCACCGTCTTTGCTCATTGTCTTGTCCATTACGGTTGGAATTTGGTCCGCGCTTGTCCTCATCGCAATATACCCGCTGACATGCGCAATCAGAACCACGCGAAATCGCAGGGGTGCGATCGCCGGATTCGCAGGGGCCATTTTTCAAAACCGTCTGGATCTTTTGCTGAATGGCCGCCTTGGTCCGACCATGATGCAGTTGAAAAGACGCAGTGACCGGCTGACCCGTGCCTTGATAACACGGGCTACATGGTCTGGTGTTTTGCGGGCGTCCGGCCACCTCATTTTTCCAGTCGCGGCGTTTTTGTATCTGACCATTCCAATGCCGTTGCAGCGGCAGGCCTCGCCAACGCTGTTTTTCATGATTGCCAGCTTCATCAGTGCGCAACTGACGATCATGTCATTCGGGTTCGAGTATTTCCAAGGCTCGCGCATCGCATTGAAGCGCGTGGCTAACTCATTGGAAAATCCAGCCTTGCCGGTTGAAGGCTTCACACGCATGAGGTCTGCAGATTGGCAGAATGACATTGTCATTCATAAGCTTGAGTTCGAAGACGAAGTCCGTCAGCCGACAAGCGTGTCCGCAAGTTTCAAAAACGGCCAACTTTCAATTCTGTCAGGTCTGAGCTCGGAAGGGCGATCCACGCTGGTATCTGCATTGTGTGGAGTGGCTGGTGAAAACAGTCTTGCAAACATATCTCTCGGGTCTCGGTCCTTTGCCAGCATCAACCGACGTGATATCTGGCGGCAGGTGGCCGCCATTGGGTCACGCCATTTTGCGAATGGAAAAGCTGACGCCACATTGCTCAGACAGGCCTCACGCGTATCTGCAGATGAACAAACCAGGATTTGTAAGCGGTTCGGACTCTGCGAAGCTGGTTCCACAGGATACTCATTTGAAAACTTGAATGCATTGAAAGCGACGCGGATTCTTCTCAGAAAACCACGAATTGTGATCATTGATGATCATGGGCTTCTCAACGACACCCCAATTTTGAACGACCTACTGGAAGAACTTGAAGCCCGCAAAGCAACTGTGCTCATACTTCAACCCGTAGCAGATTCAATCAGCGATCGCTTTTGCGCCTGCCACATCGAGATGAGTGTTTAGCTCCAGGCTTTCAACGGTTTGCGGGGGAAGAGGACTGTTGGACTCGTAGCACTCGGGTCATTAGGCCGCACTAGTTTCGAAGCAAGGCCAACGCTGATTGTTCCGCTTCATCCGACAGCGGGTCACCAGCACCAACGGCCTGCAGGTAAGCGTCCAGAGCTTCAAGTGACGAGGCTGGGGCGTAACCATTTTCAACAGATGCTGCGACGACTGTGAAGCGGATATTCCAGATCGCGTTTTCGGCGCAAGCTACAGCAACAACAGTTGAAACATCGAGACTGTCTATCTCCACCTCTCGACAGAGATTATCATTTTCATCCTCGAAAGATGCGATGGCGCGGAAGCGGCTACCATCTTCCAAGGCGATTTCATCGCCAGATGCAACGGACGTCATTGCGGCCACAACATCCGCTCTGGACAATGCAGTGAGACTGCTGGCGATCACAACATTATCTGGTGAATTGGTCGTGCCCGAGAGGGAAAAGCCAACTACGCCGCCAACTATCAATGCAATCGAAGCTGCTGCAGCCATCTCATAACTCGGAAGGAGCCGACGCAGCCGTGTCGGAAAGGCCACCACATTCGGAGGATTTGTTGTGGCAGGTCTGTCAGCCTGGTCCGCCTCTGAATCGGCAATCATGGCTTCAATGCTGGCTTGCAGATTGGCGGGAACGGGTTCCTTGAGAAGCGGGTCCATAGCCAGGGCAGCGCCTGCGCGTGATTCGATGAAGAGCGCCAGACGATCAGTCAGCAACTCGTCTTCGGCCAATGCCGTTTCAATCTCGCTGGCTTGCAATGGCTCCAACTCGCCATCGGCGTACGCCATCAACTGTTCGTCGCTAAATTCCTGTTTCATCTCACAGTTCCTCACTCTTGGAAGAACGGGTCAGTTGGGCATTTATTCCCATGGCATCGGCAACTTTTTTGCGCGCTCGCGCCAATCGGCTCATAACGGTTCCAATGGGAACATCCAATAGGCTGGCAGTTTCCTGATAGGACAATTCCTCCACACATATCAGCACCAGTACTTCCCTTTGATCATCCGGCAGTCGAGAAATAGCGTTTTGGGTCGTTTTGACCATCAGGCTGTTTTCGGTGATTGTCCGACCATCTTCACCGGCAAGATCGAATGCATCGTCTATATCAACCTTGGTGCCGCCTGTTTTATCACGCCGTATCTGGTCAATCCATGAATTGCGCATGATCCGGAACAGCCAGGCATCCAACCGAGTTCCGGATTGGTAACTTGTCTGGTTTGCCAGTGCCTTTTCGCAGGTAATTTGGACAAGATCATCTGCTTTGGTTGCCGAACGCGTGATGGACAGGGCAAATCGCCGCAAATTGGGGAGCAGTTCAATGAGATTTTGTCCGAAGGATTCGGCCATATGCTGTCCCGAGAATCTTATCTGGAATAAAACGTCCGGTGGTTCGTTATCATACCAACCTATAATGGAACAGTAAGTTGGAAATGCGAATGTTTAACAATTCCCCAATTGGCCTGATCTCATCTATTTTCCTCACGCTGGTTGTGCGCTTGTCGTTGGTCGCATTCCTTGCTTTTCTGGGGACAATGGCAGCCCCGGTATTCTCGGCTAATGTGGATATGGCTTTTGCTGATGATGACGACGACGATAGTGATGACGACGACGATAGTGATGATGATGACGACGATGATAATGGCGGCAGCGGGCAAAGTTCTTCAGATGATCGTGACAATTCACGCAACAGGGGGCAGGAGACTCAGCGATCATCTTCAACGGGCACACAATCCGGCAGCAGCAATCCAATCATAAGGTTTTTCCAAAGGCGCGCGCCAGCCCCTGCGGTCCGGCAAGCGCCTGTGCGCAGGGCACAGCCCCGTGCGCCATTGGCTCAGTTTGCAGAAGCTGAACTTGTGGCAATTGGATTAAGTGACGCAGATATAACCGCCTTGGAGAGCCAGCAATACGTTGTATTGCAACGTAGCGAGATAAATCTCATCGGCTCGTTCGTGACACGGTTGCGTGTGCCTGATGGTGTTGACCTCGCAGAAGCCCGTATCCAGATTCAGGAATTGCAGCCAGATGGTGTCGCTGATCTCAATCACTTCTATCGACCTCTGAGCAGTGCAGAAGAGACTGCTTCCTGCAACGATCCCTGGTGCCGGGCGCCCAAACTTATAAACTGGCCTCTGACTTCAACGGCACAGAATTCTTGTTCAACAGATGTGAAAATCGGGATCGTGGATACTGGAATCAATCCTGCGCATGAGGCGTTTGAACACAGCAATCTGACTGTGCTGCGTTCTTCGGAGGAAAGTTTGACGGCTTCCAGCCGGAAACATGGGACGGCTGTGACATCCATTCTTATCGGCGCGCGCGGTAGCCGGTCTCCCGGATTGCTGCCTGATGCCGAGGTGATTGCAGTCGATGCTTTTTACAGAGCTGCATCTGACGACCATCGCAGTGACGTGTATACGCTGGTTCGCTCGCTGGATATTCTGGACCGCGAAGGCGCTGGCATTGTAAATCTGAGCTTGGCTGGCCCCGCAAATGCGCTTTTGGAGAACATGCTTTCCAACCTTGCCGACAAAGGAATCCTTGTGGTTGCTGCAATGGGCAATGCTGGCCCGAAATCACCGCCCGCTTATCCAGCCGCCTACAATTCGACAATTGCCGTTACCGCTATTGATGGGAACAAGAAAGTCTATCGGCGGGCAGGGCGCGGGGATCATGTCACCTTTGCAGCGCCCGGTGTCGAAATCTGGACGGCGGCCTCAATTCGCGGTGCCCGCCCCAAAACGGGAACCTCTTTTGCAACACCTTATGTGACAGCCGTTCTGGCTGTGCTGGTCGGCAAAAACCCATTGATCAAGACCAAAGAGCAGGCGGTCGAGGCGATGGCTGCCATGCGCGAAGACCTTGGCGAACCTGGTTTTGACCCGGTGTTTGGACATGGTCTGGTGAATGCTGCATCGCTTTGCGGCAGGTGATTCAACAAGCGCATTCCATTGGCTTACGGCATCAACCGCTTCATTGTGAATCGTCTGTACCTCACCTGCCCACCACTCACTGATTGAATTGGATTCCATGCTCGGCATGGGTACCGGATGCTTCTTCCGTACCGTCAGCAATTCAGACAATCTGAGTCTCGTGTTGTGTTGAGCAGCTATCAAACAGCACGCCCCGCAAATATCACTTCGTGGTTAATGATTTCAGTCATGATTTTCTATAAAAATAGCGGTGGCTACGAATGCAAATATTTGAATTATTTTAATTAACCACATTGAGAATATTTAAGCATTTACACATTTTACTGCCCATAATTCTTCCAACATTAGGGAACATTTGTGTTTGATGAGTTAGCTTTGAAACAATTGAAATTTTGAATGAGTCAGGTACGTGTTTCATGTTCAAGTTCATCGCTGACCGTAATATTGGCTTCAAGATCGGCCTTTTGCCTGTTCTGCCACTTATTCTGATTATCGTGACGAATTCGGTTGCGTTGAACCGTGATTATCAGCTTTTCAAGAGTTCAGATTTCACGCAGGATGTTTTAGCCTATACACCGGCCATTACCGACTTGGTCCATGAGTTGCAGATAGAGCGCGGCCTGTCGGTAGGCTTTATTGAATCCAATGGACTGGTTTTTGGTGACGAAATTATCGCGAGTCGAGCTGCCAGTGATGCCGTTCTGGCCCGTTTTCTAACAACGATCCCCGCTCTGACAGGCAGCGAGTTTTCGCAGTTGCGCAGTCATATTCATGAAGTCATAAACCAACTGCCAACTGTCCGCGATGAGATCGACGGGAAAACTCTGCGATCGGGTCAGGCTGAGCGTTTTTTCACTCTGATTATTTCAGATCTGCTTGCGATGGTGAAAAGCGTTGTTTTGTTGGTTGAAGAGGCAGATACGCTTCGCGCATTCGAGGCGTTTCTGGCTGTATTGGAAGCCAAAGAACATGCGGGGCTTGAACGCGCCGCAGGATCGGCTGGTTTCGCCGCTGGTAAATTTGATCTGGAAACCTATGAGAGATTTTCCCGTTTGAATGCGATTCAGACAAGCTATCTCGAAACATTTCGTCTCAATGCGCATCCTCGCGATATTGTTTTTTTGGACCAGCGTTTGACTGGTTCCGTGACTGACGAAGTCGAAGTCCTGCGTCAGCAGGCCTACAGTTCGCCATTTGGAGCGGACATTTCACAGGTCAGTGCCAGACAATGGTTTGAGGCCAGTACCAACCGGATTGAGGCGCTCAAAGATGTTGAGGACAAGATGGCCCTGGGGCTGTTCGAATTTGCTGCAGGGGCGACAGCTGAATTGAAGTCAGCGTTCATAACGAGGCTTGTTTTATCCATTGGTGTCATCGCTCTGACTGTGCTGATTTCGATATTGGTCTACATGTCGGTTGTTCCACCAATTCATCGGGTTGTAAGGGCGATGAACATCGACCCCCTTGATGATAGGCCAGAAGGGGCCGATGCCAACGAAGGGGCGCTAGACGACGTTCTGCAAAAAGATGAAATAGGCCAACTGGCTCGCAGTCTGAATGAATTCAAGACAAGGTTGCGTGTGTCACAGCAAGCAGAACAAGTGCATATTGTACGCGAGCGCGCGTTAATCACTGAGGTTAAGCTGCTGTCCGATCTCAATGAATGGTTGCAGTCCAGCACATCGCTGGACGAATTGTTCGAGATGACCAGCAAATTCATGCAAAGGATGCTGCCAAATTGCAAAGGCAGCGTCTATGTCTACTCCAATTCTCGCGACGTATTGGATGGTGTGTGCACCTGGAATGATGCCTCGCTACATGCTCATATAAAACCAGATGATTGCTGGTCTCTCAGGCGTGGCCGCAGCTATACCTATCAGTCTGGAGAGATCAAATTTTCCTGCGAACACACCAAGCCGCATAATGATGAAACCTACACCTGTCTTCCCATCCTGGCTCATGGCGAGACCGTTGGCTTGATCCATCTCACCCCTTGCGAAGGTGTATCCGAAGAAGACTTTCTTGCCAATTTCAAGCTTGCTCAAGCTGCGGCAGAACAAATTAGCCTGGCAATCGCAAATGGAAAGATGCGTGACCAACTACGTCAACAGTCAATACAGGATCCATTGACCGGGCTATTCAACAGGCGGCACTTTATCGATATGCTTAGGCATCAAGTTGAACGTTCCTCTCGCACCGGAGAGATCTTTTGCCTTGCATCGGTCGATGTGGATCACTTCAAGAAATTCAACGATAACCACGGTCATGATGCTGGCGACATGGTGCTGCGGGCGGTTGGCTCCACGCTGGAGCGGATGTGCGTGGGACAAGAATTGCCCTGCCGCATTGGCGGTGAAGAGTTTATGGTGCTTATGCCAGGCTCAACTGCGGAGGCGGCTGAGGCGCAAGCCAATGCCCTGCGTAAGAGCATCAATGAAATTACAGTGAATTACGGCGGCAAGACATTGCCAAAAATCAGCATCTCCGTCGGTATTGCTGTCTATCCGGTTCATGGCAACATTCCGCAGGAATTGATGAACGTTGCCGACGAGGCGCTATACGCTTCGAAAGGGAAAGGCCGGGACTGTGTGACAATTGCTGGGCATCAGAAAAGTCCGGAAGTTGTTGACTTCGAAGCCGTGCGGGCCGAGATGGAGGAGCTGTGATCTGTTTTTAAGTTCATGACAATACAGGCTCGCTTCAGGAACATGCGCAAGCGAGGTTTAAAGTGTGGTTGCACGCGGAAAGTTTTACTTGATGGGTGGCGCAATCTATTTGAAAAATGATAATTTTAAGACAGAAAAGACCATGTCGATAATTGTCAGATTCTGTTCATTCAACACAGTATGAAAAGACACCACTTAACTGATGGATCCCGCACTTAGGAAGACTGCACAAGGGCAGGAAGGACGAGATTGGGCATCGTAATGCTGATTTTGTCGCGCAACAGCCGCGTTGCTGCCAGAAGATCGTCCGCAATCCCCTGACGAATACCTTCTGATTTTCTGGTATCCATATAGGGGATGGTTACGACCGCAACGGTTCCCTTGTGCGTGGTGTGCAGGACTGGCGCTGACAACTCACAGATTGAATCAGATTCCAGACTCGGCATGGACACCAGATGATCCTGCTGGCACTTTTCAATTTCCTCGGCAAATTCCGTGTGATTGCGATGATCCGGGTCACCAAAATAGGACATGAATTCAAGACGTTCCTTGTGCGGCAGGAATGCGAGAAAACAAGCGCCAGCTGACGTGTTCATGACAGGCGATGTGTGGCCTATCTGCACTGATAATCCATAGCTCTTTGCAAGGGTCGCATGAGCTACGACAATAAAGTTTTTCCCATGTAAAACAGATAGATGGCACGAATACCGAGTCTTCTCTGACAGGTCCAGCAGGATAGGAGTCGCAAGATCTGCAAGCTTGTTGTTGAGCGGACGTTCGGCCCCTAGAACACCCAACCGGTCAGTGAGTACAAACTGGTCACCTTGTGCCCGTCTGATATAGCCCCGCTCTTCCAGCACGATCATCATGCGAAAAATCTCGCTCTTGGACCGGCCAATGCCAGCCGCAAGCTGCGAAAGGGAGGGAGCGGAATCCGTGAGTGACAGAAACTCGATAATATCCAGGCCCTTTTCCAGAGCAGGGGCTGAATATTTCTGCAATTTGGATTGCGGGTCAGACACTGTGACTGTTGCCCTTTGGCTGGAACAGAAGACCTCTTGGGAGAACCTTCGAACAGATTTTGAAAAAGGCGCGGGGGCGGCTGGGCCGCCTCCACGCCATTAGAGAAAACAGCATAAACACTATTCTGTTTTCATCCGGTTACTTATTACATCAGTCCATTGCGTTTGAGGATTTCCTCGGCATTTTCGGAGGTGATTGCCTCCGTTCCCAGAACGACGGATTTTTCAACTTCCTCGCCGGCAAGATGCTTCAGCGCCTGACGCAGACCTTCCGCACCCGGAGTTGGGTACAGGAAGGTTGCTGACAATTCGCCCTTGTGAACCCACATCACGCCTTCATCGGGAAGGCCATCAACACCGATGAAGATGATGTCTTTCTCACGTCCGGCATCTTTGGCAGCCAGATATGCGCCATAAGCCATTGGGTCATTGTGACCATAGACCATGGTGATATCCTCGAAATTGCGCAGCGCAGTGGACATGATGTCGTAGGCCTGGTCCTGTTTCCAGTCGCCGGATTGCTGATCCAGCAGGAACTCAACACCTTCTTCACCTTCAAATGCATCATGAAAGCCTTCAGACCGTTCGAATGTGGCCGTGATGCCAAGACCACCCCAGATTTCAACGATTTTGCCTTTTGCATTGCCTTTGCCGCCCAATGCCTCCAGCGCAAACTTGCCAGCCGCAACACCGATTAATGCGTTGTTGCCGCCAACCCACTGGATGAACTTGTCGGTCTCGACGTTACGGTCAAGCACAAACACCGGTATACCGGCATCTGTTGCCTGCTCAACCACGCCGGTGAGGCCAGCAGCTTCTTTTGGTGAAATCAGAAGTGCATCGACTTCCTGACGGATGAAGTTTTCAACATCAGCAACCTGCTTTTCCGTGCGGTCATTGGCGTCGGAAATGAGCAATTCAACATTGTCGTGCAAGGCTGCTTCTGCCCGCAAATCCTTGTTGAATTGGACCCGCCATGGTTCAACTGTCGTGACCTGTGAAAAACCGATGACATATTTGTCTGCAGCTTGCAGCGCACCTGTTCCAGCGGTGGTTACCAGAAGCGTGGTTGAGGCAACGGCCATAAACCACTTGCTAAAAGACCTTCTGTTCATAATATTCTCCCTTGTCATGAGGAGGCACCCAATGTGCCCCTTTGCGATGTCTCTAACCCTGTGATCCTCCAAGATTTGCGGGGTTAGAGATTTCTTTTTGGCCTAAGCATTTGCCTGATGACCAAAGAGACCTGTTCCAGCCGTCCTTCCTGAATCAGCACCGCAACGATGATGATCATGCCTTTCAGGATGAGCTGTGAATTGCTGTCGATATTGTTGAGCTGCAGAATATTGCTGAGGAAGCCGAAAATCAGCACGCCGACCAGCGTACCGATGATCGAGCCTCGTCCGCCCATGAGACTGGTTCCGCCGATGACGACGGCCGCAATGGCATCCAGTTCCAGACCAAGGCCCGCATCCGGTTTGCCTTGGCGAAATTGCGCGACATACAGAATGCCGGCAAAGGCCGACAATGCGCCCGCAATGGCGTAAGTGGTGATTTTGGCGCGATCGACATTGATGCCGGCCAGACGCGCAGCCTCTTCATTCCCGCCAATGGCCAGCAAATAGCTGCCATAGGTCGTGAAACGCGCCGCCAGATAGGCAATTACAAACACACCGAGGAAAAACAGGCCGGGGACGGGGATCACTCCCAGAAACAGGCTGCGCAAAACCTCAAATGATTCAGCGGCATTGCTGCCTGTGTATACCGGATAGACCGCCGTATCCTGCCCGGCTATAACGCGTGCCAGCCCAAGGGCACCGACCATCATGGCCAGCGTGACGATAAACGGTTGCAATCGGCCGTGTACGATCAGCGAACCATTCAACGTACCCATGACGGCTCCGATACAGGGCACTGCCAGAAGAACTGCCAGCACGCCAAACTTGGTCTGAACCTGACTGGCAAGCCAAACCATAGCTGCAGTTGCAATGATAACGGCAATGATCAGCGGTACAATATTATTGCGAATTCCCTTGCTCTGGCTTGCCGGTTGATCCCGGCTGACAATGTTTTTTTTCAAGAAGGCAGCGGCACCAAAGATGATGACAAACAATACCGCACCGGTTGCGGGAACGCCAAAATAACTCGCCGCTGTCCAGCCCTCCTGGGTCAGAAGCATAGCGCAGATGACTGTTCCCAAAGCCAGGATCGATCCAACAGACAGATCAATGCCGGCGATGAAGATAACCAGCGTCATGCCGACAGCAACAATGCCGGTGACAGAGACCTGCCTCAGAACGTCAGTCAGATTGCCCACGGACATGAATATGTTGTTGCCTTTGGACGACAGGGGTGATGTGAAGATGCCGAAGACGATGAGCGCCGCAAGGCCCCAATAGAGCTTCGTTTTGGCAACGAGAGACAAAAAAATTACGGTGGTTGTTTTTCCAGTCATACCTTGCGGCTTTGATAGGGGCGTCGCTTTCATTTTGGTCTTCCTGTTTAATCTATCAAAGTCGAACAGCTCATAAGAACTGCATCGCCAGGTGCTTGATGCCGTCATAGGACATCTCGTCGCTCTCCAGCGTTCCGGTAACCCTGCCTTCACAAAGCACCATGACCCGGTCACAGACGGCCAGAAATTCCGGAATTTCCGAACTGGCCAGAATGATCGAGATACCTTCGTCAGCAAGCTTGCCGATCAGGGTGTAGATTTCATCTTTTGCACCGATATCGATGCCCCTTGTTGGTTCATCCAGCAGCAAGATGCGGGGCGACGTGGCCAGCCATTTACCAAGAACGATTTTCTGCTGATTGCCGCCGCTCAACTGGCCGACAGTATGGTCAGGCCCGCGCGCCGTAACACTCAGTTTGTCAATGACAGCCTGCGCCTCTTCCTGCTTGCGCGTTTCAGAGCGCAAGCCAAATCGGGTGGTGCGGGGCAGGAGAGGCAGAATTACATTGTCGGCAATGCTGTGATTGAGGATGAGACCAGTTGCCTTGCGATCCTCAGTGATGAGCGCAAGGCCGCGGTCAACTGCATCCACAGGGCTGCGCAGATTTACCTCTTCGCCTTCAACAACCAAACGGCCGGTATGATTGCCGTCTCTGGCACCAAACAATGTTTCCAGCAGTTCTGTTCGTCCCGCGCCCAACAGGCCGCCTACGCCCAGAATTTCACCCTTGTGAAGCGAGAACGACACATCCTGAAGGATCGGTCGCCCACCAGATGAAGCTCCGGATGAGACCGTCAGGTTTTCGACCTCTAAAACTTTTTCGTCGGAAGGCTTGGTCTTGCGGTCGATGCGAACAACTTCAATTCGGCGCCCGACCATCAGTTCAATGACATCTGTGGGCGTTGTGTCACTTGCCAGAACGGTGCCCAGATAGTCCCCGTCTCGCAGGACCGTAATTCTGTCGGATATCTCAAACACCTCGTCCATGCGATGCGAAATGTAAAGTACGGCAACGCCATTCAGAGCCAGATCGCGGATCACCTCCATCAGAATGTCGGCTTCAGTCTGCGAGAGGGCAGATGTTGGTTCATCCATGATCAGCAGACGCGCATCCATCAGCAGAGCGCGTGCAATCTCAATCAATTGCTGTTCGCCAACACGCAATTGTTTGACCGGCGTATCAATGTCGATTGTAAAGCCAAAGCGTGCGAGGGCTTCCTTGGCCTTTTCCCGCATGCGGGCGCGATCGACAATGAGACCGCCAATCAGCGGCTCATGGCCCAGCATCACGTTCTCCGCGACCGTCATCTCCGGAATGAGGCTGAGTTCCTGATGCATGATGGCAATGCCCTGATATTCCGCATCGCGCGGTGTCTCAAAGCGCACAGGAACACCATCGATTGTCATGGAACCGGCGCTGGGCGTGTTCACGCCACTAATGATTTTTACGAGGGTGGATTTTCCGGCGCCGTTCTCACCCATCAAAGTGTGGATTTCTCCACCATTGATGATCAGGTCAACGTCGCGCAGAACCGAAATGTCGGCAAAGGACTTTCCAATGCCTTTCAGTTCCAATGCAATTTTGCTCTCGCCCAACGAAATGCCGCTGAGCCGTTCCTCCTGGATCTGCATAGAAGCAGCCCTTTCCCCAAAGGCCTCATTCAAACTGAAGCTCTGGGTGTTTCATATATGAAACGATTTCACTTGTAAATCGAATTTAGAATGGCGAGGCGGGACGCTATAGAAACCGTGCTGTCAGGGCCTTCGCCACTTGATCTGCAAACTTGGCAACTGCCACCGGAAGGGTGCGGCCACGCAATTGTCCGAAATGTATAAGACCCGGTGGCACATCGCGCGGATCGATGAGTTTCGTTAGAAGGCCCCGTTCGGCGCTGCTGTCCGGAAGGCCAACGGGCAATTGAAATGAAAGGATGTTCTCGGCTATCGCATAACTGCGCAGAAACTCGAAATTGTCGGATTCTATCACCGGATCGATCGACATTCCCGAATCTATCAGCGCAATTTCAATGAGATGCCGCACGCCATAAATCCGTGTTGGCATGGCCACCGGATGTAACAGGCATTCCTTCAAACGCAGTTGCTTTTTGTCTGCCAAGGCATGGTTAGGGCCCATAATCGCGTGAATATGCTGCGGCGCCGTGAGGATGGTTTGAAAGTCTGACATTCGAATCGGTTCAAACACCAGAGCAAGATCTGCCGTGTGGTCGGCAAGCGCCTGTTCAGCTGCATCCCGGTCGCGCACATGCACACCGAACGTTACTCCTGGATGCTGGTCACGATACGCTTTGATCTGCTCTGGTAGAAAATAGGGAATGAGTGCCTGACTGCAGGCAATGGATACATGGCCGCGCCGGACACCAGACAAATCTGCAATCTGTGACTTGACCCGATCCATATCTGACAATTGAGAGCGAATGTGGTGGATCAGGATTTCACCCGCACTGCTTAAACGCACCCCACGCGGAAGACGCTCAAAGATGGGAACGCCCAACTCCTCTTCCAGCGCCAGAATGCGACGATTCAGCGCTGTTGAGGTGATGGATAGAAAGTCGGCGGCTCCCCGAATGGATCCGGTCCTGGCAATGGCGTCAATATATCGGAGGGTTGTAAGGTGTTTCATGGAACAATCTCAGAGTTAGTGATGCGTTTTTTGCAGCGGCTTGATGCGAATATAGCAGAAGACAGCAGCGGTGCCACTGGGGCAGGCTGCTGTTAACCGGGTACGACGCTCGTCTTGGTTTGAATGGGAGCGTCGTATCACTCGCAGTTTCGCGCAATATCAGGAGATCAAAATGAGTTCCAAGTTTCACACATCCCGTCGCAGCCTTATCAAGGGCATGGCAGGTCTGGCAGGGGCAACTGCGCTCAGCAGCGTAGTGCCTGGCTCAGCTTTCGCGGCCGGATTGACGGTCGGCTTCCTCTATGTCGGCCCAAAGGATGATTTTGGCTACAATCAGGCCCATGCTGAGGGGGCTGCTGCCGTCAAAGGCATCGAGGGCGTTACGCTGGTTGAAGAAGAGAATGTACCGGAAACTGTAGACGTCCAGAAATCCATGGAGAGCATGATCAATTTCGATGGTGCAAAGCTGATTTTCCCAACATCTTTCGGTTATTTTGATCCACATATCCTTGAAGTGGCTCCCAAGCATGAGGACGTCCGCTTCCAGCATGCTGGTGGACTTTGGAGTGCTGATAAACATCCTCAGAATGTGGGATCCTATTTCGGATACATCGGCATGGGTCAGTATCTGAATGGTATCGCTGCCGGTCATGCCACCAAATCCAAGAAAATCGGGTTTGTGGCGGCAAAACCAATTCCGCAAGTGATGCTGAACATCAATTCCTTCCTGCTGGGTGCGCGCTCTGTTGATCCGGAAATCACCTGTCAGGTGATATTTACCGGTGAATGGTCGATGGCCGTGAAAGAGGCTGAAGCAACCAACGCCCTGGCAGATCAGGGTGTGGATGTGATCACCTGCCATGTCGACGGCCCAAAAGTCGTTATGGAAACCGCAGCCGGTCGCGGCGCATTTGTATGTGGCTACCATGCTGACCAAAGCCCGCTTGCTCCGGATCTGTATCTGACTGGTGCAGAGTGGAACTGGGCGAATGTCTACACCAATATGGTTCAATCAGTTTTGGCCGGTGGCTCCATTGACAACTTTGTCCGTGGCGGACTGGCGGAAGGCTTCATCAAGATGAGCCCTCTGGGCCCAGCCGTGTCAGATGCTGCCCGCAATCAATTCGAAGCGACTAAGGCCTCGATCATGAAAGGCGGATTTGCCGTCATCAACGGCCCGATGAAAGATAATACCGGAAATGTCATCGCTGAGGCAGGACAGTCTTTCGAGGAAACAGATGTGTCGCTTGAAAGCATGAACTACCTTGTTGAAGGTGTCATCGGCTCTGCATCCTGAGCATCTGGAAGATAGAACGATGACGGATGCGGCCAAGACAATGGCAGGCCCTGCGCCTATCAAGGGTTCCAATTCCTCTGTTATGGAGGTTTGGGGCCACAAGGCGGAGGCCTTCCTGTTGCCCTTCGGTGCGCTTTTGGCAGGGCTGGCCGCATTCTCTGTCTTTTTGTTGTTCGTCGGAAAGTCGCCTGTTGAGTTCTATTCTCTTGTCTATAAGGCGGGGTTTGGAACAGCATTTTCCTGGAACAATACTTTGTCGCGTACAGCGCCGTTGTTGCTGGCAGCGTTGTGCGTGGCAATTCCTGCCAGGTTGGGTCTGGTCGTAATTGGTGGTGAGGGTGCTATCGTACTGGGCGGTGTCGCTGCTGGCGCTTTTGGTATGTTTCTTCCCGGCCTTCCAGGATTCATGGGAATTGTCGGAATGTTCCTCTGCGGCGCTCTGACCGGAGCGCTTTGGATTGGTGCTGTCGGGGCCATGCGTTTCAAACGAGGCGTTAACGAAACCATCTCCAGCCTGCTGATGGCTTACATCGCCATTGCCCTTATGAACCATCTGGTTGAAGGGCCGTTTCGTGATCCTGCCAGTTTGAACAAACCCTCCACGGCGCCATTGGGGGAAACTTACCGCATTGGTAACATTCCCGGGCTTGATGTCCATTGGGGGCTCGCCATCGGCATCATCGCGTGTATCGCCATGTGGGTGCTGATTGAACGCACAACATGGGGTTTTGCCGCCCGTATTGTTGGCGGTAATATAAGGGCCGCTCAGGTTCAGGGCCTGCCTGTCGGGCTTCTGATGGTTGGCTTTTGCGCCTCGGCCGGCGCTTTTGCTGGAATTGCTGGCATGATGGAAGTGGCAGCTGTTCACGGCACTGCAAATGGCTCTTTGGCAAGCGGCTATGGTTACGCAGGCATTTTGATCGCCTTTCTTGCCCGTCACAACATGATCGCCATTATTCCAGTTGGCATCCTGCTCGCTGGGTTTGAAGCCTCCAGCGGCCTCATTCAGCGGCGTATGGATTTGCCCGATGCAACTATCCTTGTGCTTCAGGGCTTTGTATTTGTGGCTATCTTGCTGAGTGAAACCCTTACAGGCCGCTTCAAACTGTTCCAGCCGCATATCGGAGACCGGTCATGAGCGAGTCCGATATTGGATTGTGGGCTGTCCCGATTGCCATGCTTGGCGGTGCCATCCGCGTGTCGACACCCTTCATCTTTGTCAGTCTCGGTGAGTGTATTACCGAGCGCTCTGGACGTATTAACCTGGGCCTTGAAGGCACATTGGTGTTCGGAGCGATGAGTGGTTATGCCATTGCCTATGAAACCAGTTCTGCCTGGCTGGGCGTCTTGGGAGCTGCCTTTTTTGGAGCTTTGTTTGGTCTGTTCCATGGTTGGATATGCAAGCTGCCAAAGGTCAACGATATTGCCATTGGCATTGCACTCATGCTGCTGGGCATGGGCTTGGCCTTCTTTTTCGGCAAGCCCTACATTCAGCCGGTGGCGCCTGATTTGCCTGCATTATCGTTTGGATTCTGGTCCGATGTGCCGCAAGTTCAGGCAGCGCTTCAAGTCAATGTATTATTCATTCTCGGGCTTGTATTGGCGGTGGCTATTGCGTGGATGTTCAAATCCACCAAAATCGGTCTCACCATCCGAGTTGTTGGCGACAGCAGTGACGCTGCTCGGGCACTTGGTATCAGCGCCAACAAGGTCAGGCTTTTCTCGACTGCAGCCGGCGGGGCGCTGGCCGGTGTGGGCGGAGCCTATCTGTCCCTTTATTATCCGGGCAGCTGGAATGAAGGCATTTCCTCCGGGCAGGGGCTCATGGCTGTTGCGCTGGTTATTTTTGCGCGCTGGAACCCCATCAATTGCATTTGGGCAGCCTTGCTGTTCGGCGCAGCTGGCGCACTTGGTCCGGCATTGCAATCGGTTGGCGTGAGCTCCGGCTACTACCTGTTCTATGCAGCCCCTTATGTACTGACCCTACTTCTGCTGATTGCCACAAGTTCAACCACGCGCGCCTTGAATGGCGCTCCCGGTGAACTCAGCATTTCCAAATAGGAGCAAAATGATGAATGGACTTGGCGGACTGAATAAAGCGCCGAATGGCGTGGTTCTGGGAATGGTGCAATTGCAATTGCCAACGGTCGTCACCACTGACGATCTGGCGGCACAGACTGACAGAATAGTCGAAATGGTCGGCAAAGCGCGGCGAAACCTTGGAACCATGGATCTGGTGGTCTTCCCCGAATACGCCCTTCACGGGCTATCCATGGATACCAATCCCGAAATCATGTGCTCCATGGATGGACCGGAAGTCGCAGCCTTCAAACAGGCCTGTATCGACAATCACATTTGGGGCTGTTTTTCCATTATGGAATATAACCCCGATGGTTATCCCTGGAACACCGGTCTGATTATCGATGATCAGGGTGAAGTCAAACTCTATTACCGCAAACTGCATCCCTGGGTGCCGGTGGAACCGTGGGAGCCTGGTGATCTGGGCATCCCCGTAATTGAAGGGCCAAATGGTTGCAAATTGTCCCTGATCATCTGCCATGACGGTATGTTCCCCGAAATGGCCCGTGAATGCGCCTATAAGGGTGCGGAAATCATGATCCGCACAGCGGGTTATACAGCGCCCATCCGCCAGAGCTGGCGCTTTACCAATGAATCCAATGCGTTCTGCAATCTCATGGTCACCGCCAATGTCTGCATGTGTGGGTCGGATGGTTCATTCGACAGCATGGGGGAGGGCATGATTGTAAACTTTGATGGAACGGTATTGGCGCACGGCACCACAGGCCGCGTTGATGAGATCATAACCGCAGAAGTGCGCCCCGATCTGGTGCGCGAGGCCCGCGAAAACTGGGGTGTTGAAAACAACATTTACCAGTTTGGCCATCGTGGATTTACGGCAGTCAAAGGTGGCGCACAGGATTGTCCTTACACTTATATGCAGGACATGGTGGCAGGCCGATACGAATTGCCATGGGAAGCCAAAGTAAAGGTCAAGGATGGCACGTCCTGCGGCTTCCCGGAGCCAACACGACTTTTCGGTGAAAGCGCAAGAACAGAGGCAGCAGAATAATGGCTACCATCAAGTCCGAACCTTATGCATGGCCCTATAATGGGGATCTTCGGCCCGAAAACACCGCCTTGATCATCATCGACATGCAGACTGATTTCTGTGGCAAAGGCGGTTATGTGGACGCTATGGGCTATGATTTGAGCCTGACCCGTGCGCCGATTGAGCCAATCAAAAGTGTTCTGGAAGCCATGCGCAGCAAGGGTTATCATATCATCCACACTCGTGAAGGGCATCGTCCTGATCTGGCCGATTTGCCGCCCAACAAGCGTTGGCGATCTCAACAGATCGGTGCTGGGATCGGCGATCCTGGACCCTGCGGCAAAATTCTTGTCCGCGGAGAGCCGGGTTGGGACATTATCGAGGAATTGTATCCGCAGGACGGTGAGCCGATTATCGACAAGCCGGGCAAAGGAAGTTTTTGTGCAACTGATCTTGAACTGCTGTTGCACACCAGAAACATCGAAAACATCGTGCTGACCGGCATTACGACAGACGTCTGTGTGCACACCACCATGCGTGAAGCCAATGATCGCGGTTTTGAATGTGTGCTTCTGGAGGATTGCTGCGGGGCTACGGACAAGGGCAATCATGATGCAGCGGTCAAAATGGTCAAAATGCAAGGCGGCGTATTTGGCGCGGTGTCCAGCAGCGCAGATTTGATCAAGGCTTTGCCAGCATGAAAAAACAGCCTGCCATAGGCGTTGAAACGCTGCATATGACCATGCGCTTTGGCAATTTCACCGCCTTGGACGATGTATCAATTAACATCACACCTGGCAGCTTTCACGCGCTTCTGGGAGAAAACGGTGCCGGTAAATCCACGCTCGTAAAATGCATGATGGGCTTCTATCAGCCAACTGAGGGACAAATGATGGTGCAGGGGCATGAGGTCAGCATACCTGACCCCAAAGCTGCCCATGCTCACGGCCTTGGTATGGTGTACCAGCACTTTACATTGGTTCCGTCACTGACGGCTGCTGAAAACCTGGTGATCGCACGCGAAGATGCGCCGCATCGGATTGACTGGAAGAAGGAGCGGAAAGCTCTGGACGCCTTCATGGCAACCATGCCTTTCAACGTACCGCTGGATCAGCCCGTCAATCGGCTCGCTGCTGGCGAAAAGCAAAAACTGGAGTTGCTGAAGCAACTCTATCTGGGGCGGCACTTTCTGATACTGGACGAACCTACATCCGTTCTGACACCTGATGAGGCAACAGAATTGCTGGGTATGGTGCGCGATCTTACCCAATCCGGCGCGCTGACCTGCCTGATGATCACCCATAAATTCCGAGAAGTGACGGCTTTTGCCGACGAAGTATCCATATTGAGGCGCGGCAAACATGTGGGCGGCGGTAAGGTCAGCGATCTTACGACCGATGAAATGGCAGCTTTGATGATTGGCGACAAGTCCTTCGCCCGAAAAGCTGATCGCAGCGGCGTGCGTGGTGATTGTGTGCTGTCCGTGCAAAATGCAGTTGCACCGGACCGCTCTGGTTTGAAATCCATTCAGATAGACGATCTGAAGGTTGCAGCCGGTGAAGTGGTTGGAATTGCTGGGATTTCCGGCAATGGCCAGATGGAATTGCTGGAAACGCTAACGGGCCAGCGTCCTTTGCAATCCGGCACTGTTACTGTGAAATCAGAACCATTTCATGCCACCCGCAGCGAAGCGCGGAACCAGAAGGTCCGCTACGTTCCCGAAGAGCCCTTGCACAATGCCAACGCTCCGAAAATGTCAGTCTTGAACAATCTCATGTTCCGGAATTTTGACAACAAGGCTGACGGCTTTGGTCTTTGGTTGAACAAGCGAAAAATGGCGAGTCGTGCCGCTGATCTGGTTGACGCATTCAACGTTAAAATGGCTTCGCTCGAGAGTCCAATCGCATCCTTGTCCGGTGGGAATGTACAGCGCGCGACATTGGCACGTGAACTCAGTGACGAGGTGGATTTGCTGATCATTTCCAATCCGTGCTTCGGGTTGGATTTTTCTGCGGTCGCTGACATCCGTGCGCGCATTATGGCCGCACGCAATTCGGGCGCTGCGGTTTTGCTGATCAGCGAAGATCTTGATGAGATTCTGGAGCTGTCAGACCGAGTTCTGGTGATGTCAGAAGGTCGTATCAGCTATGAAACACCCATTGAGACCGCAGATATCGGTGTCATTGGTGGCCATATGGCGGGGCACGCATGAGCGTTTCTGTTCCTGCACGTCCATTTGACTTTCCGCTGGATTTGGAGCGTTGCGCGCTGATCATCATTGACATGCAACGCGATTTTGTACTGCCCGGCGGCTTTGGTGAAACGCTCGGCAATGACGTGGCCCCATGTCACGCCATCGTGCCAGCAGTGGCAAATCTGCTAACTGCCTTCCGTGCGACCGGGTTACCAGTGGTCCACACCCGTGAGTGTCACAATCCGGATCTGTCAGATTGCCCGCCAGCCAAACGAGAGCGCGGAAACCCGAAATTGCGCATTGGTGATGAGGGGCCAATGGGGCGCATTCTGATTGCTGGAGAAGTGGGGGCGGATATCGTTCCTGAACTCTATCCGAATGACGGTGAGATCATCATTGATAAGCCCGGCAAAGGCGCATTCTACAAGACCGGTCTGGACGAGTTGCTCAAGCAACGCGGCATCAGCCAACTGGTTTTCACCGGAGTGACAACCGAGGTCTGTGTTCAGTCAACCATGCGCGAAGCGAACGACCGTGGCTATGAGGGTTTACTGCTAACCGATTGCACCGAAAGCTACTTTCCTGACTTCAAACAGGCCGCGATTGAAATGATTGTGGCTCAAGGTGCCATTGTGGGATGGGCCACCGATAGTGACACATTAATAAAGGCCATGGCGGGAGCGGACGAATGAGCGAGCCGATAGAACTTGAGGGTTTGCTCAAAGGGGGGTGGGATAAATTGGCATTTCAGCCCTTCGCAAAAGGCGTTGAGATCTACTCAATTCTTGAAGGCGAGCCAGCTTTGGCCTTGCTTAAATATGAGCCTGGTGCCTCTGTGCCACGCCATCTCCACACGGGTCTTGAAACCATCTGCGTTCTCTCCGGCAGTCAAAGCGATGAGCGTGGTACCTATCAAACAGGAACGGTGATCGCCAATCCTGAGGGCACCAGCCATGCGGTTTGGTCCGATGATGGATGCATCGTGCTGATTCAGTGGAATAAACCTGTGAAATTTCTCTGACGGAAAACATGACCAGGGTCTGAATTCAATTTGATCCGGACATTAGTCATGGGCATGAGGGTCCGGCCCGATGAACAGACGGTGCCGCTCCAGCTGGTTGGGCGGTATGCGTTCTCCGACTGTGAATTCAAAAGCCACAACTTCCTCCAGCCTGGGCGTCGCTTCGCATTTGAAACTGAGATCATACCAGCGATCTTCTTGCCGGAATGCAGCGCCTTCAGCAACATATGTGCTGTCTTTGGTTTGCGTGTCTGATCGAACGGAGGTCACGATCCATTCCGGTTTTATGTCGGATCGCCAATGGTGAATTTGCTCCATTGCCTCAATAATGCACAATTGTTCCAGACGTGTATCGCCGCTTAACTTGGACAAGGAGATACGGGCCTCTTCATTGCCCGGCTCATTCAGAACGGAGCCGGAGAGGATGTTTTCAGCTGTTACAGTGCTGTTCCTGCCAGAAAGGACGGTCGTATCTGTTGATGGTTCAATGCGTGAACTCTCATTACGAATGGCCTGGAATTGCTGTGGGGTGAAGACATCAACAGTCACAGGTATTTCTCGGGGAGGTTCCAGATGGGTTCTGGGTGGAAACAGCAGAACTATGCCTGCAGCAACCAAGTGCAAAAGGACAGACGCGACAACAGGTCCAGTGCCGCGCTGATGCTTCCCGAAGCCTGTCCCGTTCTTCATGCGCCCGTCGCACTCCCAATTCACCAGCTGTCGAAGGGGAGGAGGTGCTTATGCGCCGTACGATTGCTGTGCGTATTGATGGCTTACTTGCCAGGTCCTCAATAGGTGTCGCATTGGGCGAAATAGTGCCAAGATTACGGCAGAGATATGAGAGTTTCAGGAATTGATAATTTAGTTGTGAAGACTCAAGGTATAAACCCTAAGTGTTGTTTCCGGCGGTTGTGTTCCCGCATGGATGAATTGTCTTGTAGTAGTCCAGCAATTCAAGGCGGGATGCAGCATCGCTGTCCAGATAGATTTCAGTATGCTGGTGAAGCTGCAGGGCACTGGCCGGGCACATTGCAGCCAGCGGTCCTTCAATCATTTTGCGTACTGCCTCGGACTTGCGTTCCCCAACTGCAAGAAGTGCAATTTCGTTCGCTCTGAGAATGGTCGCAATACCCATGGTAATACACAGGCGCGGAACATCTGCCGGGCTATCAAAATAGCGACTATTTGCTTCTACCGTGCTGGGGGCCAGGGTCTTTACGCGGGTGAGGGACGCCAGACTGGACGTGGGTTCGTTAAAGCCAATATGGCCGTTTTCACCAATGCCAAGAAACTGACAGTCTATGCCACCACAATTCGTTATTGCCTTCTCATAACGCTCTGCTTCTTTTGCCAGATCAGGCGCATTTCCATTCGGGATATGGGTATTTTCCGCTTGAAAGTCGCATGGCTCAAACAGATGCTCAGCCATATAGGTATGATAGGAAAGCGGGTGCGCAAACGGCAGCGCAACATACTCATCAAGATTGAAAGTGCGAACGCTCTTGAAGCTGACGTCTCCGGCCAGATAGCTTCGGACCAGTTTTTCATACACAGGGTTCGCCGTGCCACCGGTCGCCAAACCAAGTGTGCAAGTCGGATGCGATAAAACCTGTTTGATCAGCTTATCGGCGACCGCCTCAGCTGCCTGTTGTGCGGTGTCAAAAATCAGGACTTTCAAGATACGGCCTTTGCTTCACCCAGGATTGAGTCGGGACAGTATCATTTTTGTACGCAGTCTGAATCCGCAAAAATGACGCGGAAACCAATGTCCAGGCGCAATCACTATCCTGCGGACTTCAGGAATCGGTCATCAGCAATTTCAGCCGCAACGCGATTGAGCGTTTGGAGCTTTTTCGCTGCATCGTTTTCCTGCTCTGTTTTGGCAAGCTGCTCTACATAGCTCTTGAAGTTCAAATACGCGTCCTCGGCACCCTGACTGAGCAGGGGCTGATCGTCATAAGTCTCTACGAACCTGTCTGCTGCAATGCTGAGCAGGTAATAGGCGGCCGCCTGGTCTGACTGAGTTTTGATGCATTCGCGTGCTGCCTGGCCACATTCCGAATAGGCCCGCACGCCTTTGCCATTGTCTTCAATAATCTTCAAAAGCTCAGTCATACGCATAAAATCATTCCTTTTTACTCAAACCGGAAATCTCGGTGGCGCCACCATTGGCGCTGGACCATGCCAGGGGGTCATCCAGAAAACTTTCAACTTGCGTCAAGGTCTCCGGATCAAAATATTTCTGCGTTTTGCAGACATTCAGAACGTCACGCCAAGTGGCAAGGTAGTGAAGGTTCAGACCAATCTTTTCCAGGTTTGCCCGGGCCTCAGGGAAAATGTCGTAGTAGAACACAACCACAGTATCGGATATTTCTCCGCCAGCATGTCTGATGGCCTCGCAGAACTTGATTTTACTGCCGCCATCCGTTGTCAGATCCTCAACCAGCAGGACGCGCTTGCCTTCAATCGAGTTGCCTTCTATTTGCGCATCTCGGCCAAATCCTTTTGGTTTCTTGCGGACGTAATGCATTGGCAGATTCAGCTTTTCGGCCAACCAGGCGGCAAAGGGAATGCCAGCAGTTTCGCCACCCGTTACACTGTCAATTTGTTCAAACCCGATATCCCGCATCACCAATCCGGCGGTAAAATCCATCAGCGTATTGCGGATGCGGGGATAGGAGATGAGTTTTCGGCAGTCGATATAGACCGGGCTTGCAAGACCGGATGTGAACATGAAGGGTTTATCTGTTCGGAAATGGACAGCGTCGATCTCCAGCAACATTTTGGCAGTCATTTCGGCCATCAGTTTGCGGTCAGGGAAAGTGCTGGTGCTCATGGTGCTATCCTTTGGAAGATCAAATCAGGTCAAATCTCCACACCGTTAATGGTTTCGTGGCTCCAAAACAATGGAAAGCCCGGATCAAACACAGTTATGTGGTCGTTTTGAACCGGAATCTGCTTTGGGAAGGCAATTGGCTCGTCCTGTTTCGTGAATTTCAGCTTTTTGTCATTTGGCTTCAGGCCGTAAAAGGCAGGACCACTCAATGACGTAAAGGCTTCCATCTGGTCCAGAGCGCCATCGTCCTCAAACACATGAGCCAGACAGTTCAACGTGTTGATCGATGTGTAAATGCCTGCACATCCACAGGCTGTTTCCTTCGCGCCATCAAAATGCGGCGCCGAATCGGTGCCCAGAAAGAATTTGGGATTGCCGGATGTGGCAGCTGCCCGCAGCGCCAGTCGATGGCTTTCACGTTTTGCGACAGGCAGGCAGTAATAATGGGGTCTAATGCCACCAGCCAGATAAGCATTTCGATTGATGATCATGTGGTGCGTCGTGATCGTCGCCGCGATGTTGTCCCCTCCGGCAGATACGTAGTCTATGCCATCGGATGTGGTGACATGCTCCATGACCACACGCAGTTCCGGAATGCGTTTGCGGATTGGATCCAGCACGCGCTCGATGAACACCGCTTCCCGGTCAAAGATGTCGATATCCGCATCGGTTACCTCGCCATGGACAAGCAGCGGCAGATTGATTTTTGCCATATGCTCCAGAATGGGCATGACATTTTCAAAGCTGCTAACACCGCTTTCGGAATTCGTGGTCGCACCCGCTGGATACAATTTAACGGCCGTTATCAGACCAGAATCAGCCCCAGCCTGCAAATCATCAATCTCGGTCTGTTCAGTCAGGTACAGTGTCATCAATGGTGTAAATTCGTCGCCAGAGGGCAGGGCGGTCTCGATCCGCGCTTTGTAGGCCTGCGCCTGGCTGGTTGTAACAACCGGCGGAATCAGATTTGGCATAATGATGGCACGCGCCGACCAGGCGCTTGAATGGCCAATGACAGCCTTGAGCATATCGTCATCACGCAGATGCAAATGCCAGTCATCCGGTTGCCGAATAATGAATTGTGAAGACGTCACTGAACCACCTCTGTCAGATAATTGAAGATGATATCCGTTCCGGCAATGAGATCAGGAATTTCCATGGCCTCATCCGGATTGTGGGATCCATTTCTGTTGCGTACGAAAACCATTGCCGAAGGAATGCCGGCATTTGCGAATACGGCGGCGTCATGCCCGCCACCCGACGGCATTGTAAAAGGCTCTTGCCTTACATGCGCCATAGACGCGGACAAGCCTTCCACCATCTGCTTATTGCAAAGTGCCGGTGCAGTGTGAAGCTCTTTATCGAGCTGAAACGTAACACCGCGCTCCCGCTCGACAGATCTGATTTCCTGCATCAGCAACGACCGCACATCATTGAGCGCCTCAGCACTTTGACTGCGAAGATCAAGGCTAAAATCCACAAGATCAGGTATCCGCGTCAATGCATGTCGCTCTCGGTCTGTTTCCACCATGCCTGCGGTCAGAACCAGATCCTCACCCTTTTGTAGAATGGTCAGCCAACTCTCATCCAGCCGCGTCAGAAGGTCTGCCATGGCCAGCACCGGGTCTTTTCGATAGGCGCGTGGGACGGCGCCGGAGTGTCCGGCTTCGCCGACGCACCGAATTCTCTTATGTCTTATGTTGCCACGGATACCTGAGACAACAGCTGCAGGCATATCCTTCTCCACAAGCAAGGGGCCTTGTTCAATGTGAAGTTCAATGTAGGATTCGATGCTGTCGGGGTCGATGAGGGGACGATGTTGATGCACCTGGTTCATATTAATGCCAATGTCCGACATATGGGAACTCAGGCTGCGCCCATCCCCTTTATGGACCGACTGCAACTCGTCTTCATCGAGTTTTCCAAGCAATGCCTTTGAGGCGATGTAACAGGGGCCAAACCAGGCACTTTCCTCCGCCCGCATGGCAATCACCTTAACCGGCTTGGCAAATCGAATGCCTGCATGTCTGGCACGGGCCAAACACAGCAATCCGGCAATTACGCCAGCCAAACCATCAAAATTGCCACCATTTGGCACGCTGTCTACATGAGAGCCAACAAGCATGTATTTGCTGGCATCCGCGTCGTCTGGCAGTGAAAAAACCGCGTTCTGACCAGCATCATACTGAACTGACAACCCTTGCCCGCGTGCGTAATCTTCCAGGTATTTCAGTGTTTTGGTCTCAGTTTTTGAAAAAGCGGGGCGGCTGATTCCGGCTGTATCAGGAGAAAAGGCTGCGATGTCATCAAACAGCTGTGCCGCAACGGTTTCGGCATCAAATGATTGCCCCAAGTGGCTTGATCGGCTCATGGCGCAGCTTCCATAAACACCATTCCGTCTGAAGCTTCTTTATCGTCAACCGAGCCCACAAGCTGGCGAACGCTTTGGAACCCCTGTGTTGTCAAGTAAGTTTCCAACCCGTCGATCATGCGGGCCATGATATGCGGTTCAATAAAGGTAGCAGTGCCAATTTGAACCGCGACCGCACCGGCGATCAGATATTCAATCACATCGTCCACAGTCGAGATTCCGCCGCAGCCGATTACGGGAATATCGACAGATTTTGCGCATTGATAAGCCATGCGCAGCGCAATCGGCTTGAAAGCAGGGCCGGACAGGCCACCCATCAGATTGCCCAGTTTGGGCCGCCGTGTGTGAATATCAATGGCCATGGCAAGCAGGGTATTTGAAACCACCAGGGCATCAGCACCGGCTTCCTCCGCAGCTTTTGCAACTTCTGTCGTTTCGCCCGTATTGGGTGTCAATTTGGCCCACAAGGGCAGATCCGTTGCCTGACGCAGTTTGGTTATCACAGCATGGGTTGTGGAAGGCCGCATAGCGAAGGCTTTGCCATCTTCCTCAATATTCGGGCAGGAAATATTTACTTCGATCGCGGCGACGCCTGGCACGCTTATGTCCTCACACAGAGAGGCAAACTCATCGGTACTGCCCGCTGAAATGCTGACAATCAGGGGTGCGTCATACCGATCATAGAACGGGATGACGTTGGCTTTGAAGGCATCCAGCCCTTTGCTCGGGATACCAATGGAGTTGAGCATGGATCCCCGTACTTCGCAGACGCGCGGAGTTGGGTTGCCGCTGCGTTTTTCGCGGGTGATTGTTTTGGTGACATGCGCGCCCAGTACATCCAGATCGAACAACTGAGCCAGTTCTTCCGAAAACGTTCCTGAGGCTGGCATAATTGGGTTTTTCAGCGTGAGAGAGCCGATTTGTGTGGTCAGATCTAGCATCCGATCGCCTCCTGCAAATCGAACACCGGGCCTTCGCGACAGACACGCTCATTGACTGTTTTGCCTTTCCGGTGAAAGGCGCGGACACAGCATTGGCACATGCCAATGCCACAGGCCATTTGTTGCTCAAGGGCAATCTGACCGGGAATATTGTGGGTTTTCCCAAGGGATTGAAGCAGCTTCAGAATTCGGTTGGAGCCACATGTATACATGGCATCAATACCCGTATCGGCAATTTTTGCTTCAATGATGCGGCGCATATTGCCAACATCAGACGTGCCTGTGTCATCCGTGAGAGGGATGACATCGGCACCCAGTTCCCGAAAGTAATCCAGAGACATAAGCATGTCTTCAGAGCGCGCGCTGCAGATTGCAGTCAGGTTCCGGCCAAGCTTGTGGGCTTGAAGAGCCAGGGGGGCCAGTGTCGCGAGCCCTACACCGCGTGCTACCAATAATAGATTTTGCCAGTCGGGCAGAATGTCGAAACCGCGCCCAAGCGGGCCAAGCACAGTCAATGATTGACCGGTCGTCAGTGTCGCCAGCGCTGAGGTGCCTTCACCAGTGACTTTGTAGAGAAAATGCAATTCGCCCTGATCCGGATAGTAGCCATAAATGCTCATGGGGCGGCGAAGATAGGGTTGTAGATGTTCGCTCACCGGACACAAAAGATGGAAAAACTGGCCCGGCGTGCATTGAAGAATGGAGTGCGGCGCATCCAGCACCAGCAGACGATATTCACCATTGACCGGCTCGTTGCGTTTGACGGCGCAAGAGACATCAAACACAGGCATCATCTCAATCGGGGTGGGCGATGTGGGTAATGGTACGATATTCACGATCTGCCCTCCTATGGACCAAAAATCAGATTTGGAATGAACAGCGAAATCGATGGCACATAGGTGATGATCATCAGCACGATGATGTTGGCAATCACGAAGGGCCAGACGCCCTTGATGATGCTCATGACAGGTTTGTTCAGCGTCGAGGAGGCCACAAAAATATCCAGCCCAAAGGGCGGTGTAATCATACCCATACCAATGTTCAATGTGACGATCATTCCGAAATGGATCGGATCGATGCCAAGCGCCATGGCAACCGGAAACAGAGGCGGCACCAGGATCAGCAGAGCGGAATTCGGGTCGATGAACATGCCTGCGAGCAGGAAGCAAACATTGACCACCAGCAGGAACGTAATCGCACCTGCATCAACTGACGTCAGAAGATCGCTGATATGAGTTGGAACCTGCGCCAAGGTAATGAAGAAGGACAGCACGCCCCCCATGGCCAGAAGAATGAAAATTGTGGCGGTGGAAATGGCACTGCGCTCGGTGATTTCCACAAGTTTGGCAAAGCCAAGATTCTTGTAGATGAAGGCTTCAATCAGGATTGCATAGACAACGCTGACAGCTGCAGCTTCAGTGGGCGTGAAAATGCCACCATAGATGCCTCCAAGAATGATGATTGGCATGCCCAGAGACCATCCGGCATCCTTGAATGCCTTCAGCTTCTCGCCGGATGTGGTCTTTTGAAACGATTCAACGCCGGTTCGTTTGGCTTCCAGTTTCACAAGAATGGCAAAGGCAAGCCCAAGCACCAGTCCAACCGCAAGTCCACCGGCAAACAACCGGCCGATGGAGGACCCTGTCATCCAGCCATAAATGATGAAAGTGATAGATGGCGGTATCAGGATGGCGGTCTCGGCGCTGGCCACAAGAAGGCCCAGACTGAATTTCTCTGAAAAGCCGACCTTGCGCATTTCCGGATAAACCATCCGCCCCATGGCGGCGACCGTTGCTGGCGCAGATCCTGATACGGACCCGAATGCCATTGAGCCACCAATAACTGTATAACCCATGCCACCGCGTGCGTGGCCGACAAGCGCCCGGACAAGCCCTGTGAGGCGGCTTGCGATCTGTCCCGACCCCATGAGATGTGCTGCAAAAATGAAGAACGGAATGGCCAGCAAAGTTGTGTGATTGATGCCGCCCAGAGTTTTCTGGATGAAGGCCAGATCGGGCATCGAACCGTAAAAAATCATTTTGGTTGCCAGGGCAGGTATGCCCAGCACCAGAAGCATTTCAAAGCCTGCAATCAGCAGGATAACAGCCAGAAGAATAACAATAAAAAGCATCAGCGTGCCTCCGGCGCAGGCTGTGCATCGCTCATATCATCATCATTTTTTGTGAAGCGATCGATAACCCTGAACAAGCTGAGCGCGTAGCGCAATGCCAGAAGGCCAAAGCCAATAACCGGCGCTGTGTAAATCCAACCGATCTGGATATCGAGCGTTGGGCTTTTTTGGCCCGTACCCAGTACAAAGACCACCAGCTTCCACGCCAGATAGGCCATATAAAGCGAGAAGACACAGCCTGCGGCATCGATAATGCGCCGAATGGTGGCCCGTGCCGTGTTGGGAAGGGCTTCTCTCAACGTGTCAATGCCCACATGTTTGCCGCGCTCCAGCGCCAGTCCCAAAGCGCCAAAAACCAGAAAAATATTCATCAGCCGAACAGCTTCTTCAACCCAGGCCAATTGGCTTGCAAAGGTTCCGCCAATTTCGCGCGCAAGCACGTTCACAGAGAACAGTGCAACCATTGAAAGGAAAAGTGTGACGAGGAAAACCCGCTCCACACGCCGTAAATAATGCATGATCTTCTGTTGCTTCCAGTGTTCTGGTTGAGGCTTTCAAGCGTGGGGAAGGCAGCGCGTATGGCCGCCTTCCACTTTTATTGAACTGAGTACGCTCAGTTCAGTTCCGAATACGCTTTTTCATAGGCGCCGATCAGCTCGGTAGCGGCATCGCCAGCCCGATCCATGTAGGCGGCCTTGGCCTTATCGTACATCGCTTCTCTGAGGGCCGCTTTCTCTTCGCTGGACGCAACGCGCACATTGATATCGCTCTCTTTAATGGCTTCAAGCGCAGCTTCGACTGCTTTGGCTTTGTGGGCACGCAGTTCTGGTACAACTTCGTTGAATGCATCGGTGATGACGGTGCGATACTCCTCTGGAAGGCTATTCCACCAGATTGGATTGAACAGAACCACATCTTCCATGGCACCATGTTCAGATACGACGAGGTACTTCTGCACTTCGTAGAACTTCATGCGCTGAATGGTATCGAGCGGATTTTCCTGCCCATCCACAACGCCGGTCTGAAGCGATGTGTACAACTCGCCGAATGGCAGGGCGATAGCGGACGCACCAAGCGCATCAAACTGCTCAATAAGAATGTTGGAATCCATCACCCGGAATTTCTGGCCACCAAAGGAGGAAAGATCATCCAGCGGTTTGTTGGAGGTGAAATTCTTCAAGCCGTTTGGCCACAAAGTGACACCGACAACGCCTTTTGAAGAAAAGGATTCAAGCAGGGCCTGGCCAAATTCGCCTTCGCGTAATTTCTGCGCCTTATCAGCATCTTCTGGCAGCAGGAATGGAATATCCAGGATGGAGATCGCGGGGTTGAAACCGCCAATGAACGCCGCTGGGGAAACGGTTGCTTCCAGCGTGCCCAGTTGAACGCCCTCCGTCATCTCGCGCTGATTGCCCAACTGCCCTGACGGAAAAATTTGAAATTCGACTGCACCCTTCGTGCGCTCTTTGACCAGTTCTCCAACTTTGGCAATGTGTATATGCCGTGATTGCTGGTCTGATTCCAGGTGGCCAATCTTGGCGGTAAAATCAGCTGCCCACGCCGCCGGCGCTACAAGCATGGTTATACCAAGAATGGGAAGTGTTCGGAGTGTGAATTTTGATAGTCTAGATAACGCTTTCATGTGCGGCTCCTGTTGCGCTGTATCAGAAGTCGGGTAAGGTAAAAGCCGCTTGTCGCAGTGTCAAGAATTATCTCAAAAATGAGATTTATCTTGTATTGCTTTTCTTTTTGCGACGGTTGTGCAATAGAATTCCGTCGGTTAGGGGCACAATTCTCCAAGTGAGTTCGCATCCCGGCTGCCGGAAAGAAACATTGAACAATTGAAGGCAAACGCGTGAATCACGGGATTTCTGGAGAGGAAATTGGCGAGCGGATGAAAGCCTTTCGTCTTGGCGCAGGCTTGACCCCTGAGCAATTGGCCCACCAGACAGGCGTTTCAAGGGCTGCAATTTACCGCTACGAATCGGGCCAGCCAGCCAAGATTGATACGCTGGTGAAAATCGCTGATTTGCTGGATGTTTCGTTGCCAACCCTCCTTGGGGCAGGGGTTGAGTATATCGCTTCTGCCATTAGCTTCTTTGAACGGATGCGGCAACTGGAGGAAAATGTTGACCAGATTACAGTGTTGTTTGGTCCCATTTCTTATCTTTTAACGACAGATTCATACGATGATTTTCTGCCTGATGTGTTGAAAGAGAGCATTCCCGGCAATGTAGATAATTATGATCAGGCAGTGCGGGAAGTGGACACGCTTCTGGACATATTGCGTGAACGTAAAGCGACATATCGAAAGCGCACGCCCAGCATCATCAGCCTCACATCTGCTGCTGAACTCACACAGTTTTTGCGGCTGGGGTTTGTCGGGGCTCATAACCCGCAAGGCGTCGATTTGAGTAAACGGCGCGAGGTTGCCCGAATTGAAATTGAAAATATCGTTCAGCTTCTGCGGAACCAGCCGATAGGCGTTCAACTGGGCGTGGTTGTCGATTCCATGCCGGGGTCCAGCCTGCAGATTTTCAGACAGGCCACACGCAAATCGGTCGCCGTCAGCCCCTATAGACTGGGCGCGTTCGCCAACATCCGACTGGGTGTTGCAACGATCAGTTCAGCACCGGATGCAACGGAACTCTATCAGTCGGTGACAACACAGCTTTGGACACGCGCGCTAAAGGGAGAGCAGGCTGCCGACTTCATCGAGAAAAATGTCCTGAGTTGAAGCATTAAGGGTTTGCTTTGGCATCAAAGCACTGAGACAAACTTGCTCTTTGCCCAGTGGTGTTAAATTATGTTTTGCAATGTAATTCACACTTATCATATATTTTTCTGATGAGACCTGATCCGCGAGATATCCGTTTTTTGCTGGCTGTTGCTGAGCACGGAACCTTCATGTCTGCCGCAAAGGCAGAGAACATCTCACAGCCCGCTTTGTCGAGCAGGATTGCTCGGTTGGAGCGACAATTGGGCGTAAGACTGGTAGAGCGGGGCCGTCATGGCGCGGTGCTGAACAAATATGGCGATCTGGTATTGCGGCATGCGCGTGCCGTGGATACGATTCTCGACAGGATTGTGGAGGAAGTGGAACTGGAGCAGAGGGGCTTTGTAGGTCCGCTTGTTATCGGATGCACACCCGTCGCTGCAACGCAGCTTGTTCCCAAAGCGATTTCCCAAATGGGTAAATCCGGCGAACACATCATGATTTCCATTCATGAGGAAGAAGACGAACCGCTGCTTGAAAAGCTGCTGGGAGGCGAAATCGAAATGGCTCTTGGTGGCATTGGCAGCCGCACCCAACATGCGAATATCGTACAGGAAAAACTGGCCGATTTTCAAATTCAGGCGGTGGTCGGAAAAGCCAGTTCGATCTGGAATGAGAAATCTGTGACGCTTGAAAAGCTGGCGGATCAGCAATGGGCCTTACCGGCAAAGGGCGGGATTTTCCGCGAACAGATAGAGGCCGCATTTCTCAATTCGGGGACACCTTTTCCAAGGACTTTCTGGTCTTGCTCCGGCATCATTTCACTAAAGGGGCTGATTCAGAACACTGATTGCGTCAGCCTGATGCCATCTCATGCCTTTGCATTGGAAGCCGGTGCCGGGGTGATCCGAGGTGTCAAACTTGAGGGATTGCATATCGATAGAAGCGTCGCCATCATGCGGCTCAAACACGCAGATCTGTCGCCATTGGCTGGACGGTTTATCGAGGCGCTTCACAAGGTGGCTCAGCGCTTGACCTAATGTCCGCACCCTAAGTTGTTTGTCAAAACCGGAAACACTCAACTGACTTGCCTTTGGTCAACTTGCCTCGATCATACTAGCATCAACGCGCCAGCACCTGTTGCCATAGCGCCGTGCAAAAGCGTTATGATGAAAGGGCGGAGTCGGTATCAAAAAATGAGGCTTGGAACTACAGCTCCCCGTCACGGGCAACGACACCTTTAAGGGCAATCTGAAAAAGCGGAACAACCATCGCCAGACCGTTCTGAATGTCTTTTCCATCTTTCAAAACCCATCTGCGAAGGGCTGATCGGTAGATGTCAAACAACAAGATTGTCAGCAATTTTACATCGGTTTCAGCTGCAATACGGCCCGCTTCCTGATTGCGTTTCAGCAAATGCGTCAGCTGATGCTCCGCTGCTTTCCGGGTCCGCCAGTAACGTTCCATTTGCAGACCGGAATCATAAAGGGCCGTTTCGCGCAAAATATCGCGCGCCAGTTCCGGCTGAGTGGCAAAGAACTCGATCAGATGGCCAAAGAATTGCTCCAGCTGCGCAATCAATGCGATGTCGGATGGGATATCGTCAATGCTTTGAGACCTGAAGTCTGCTCGCATGTCGTTGTAAATGAAAAACAGCAAATCGCGCTTGTTGGCGGCGTATCGAAAAATGGTTCCAATGCCCACATCTGCCCGTTTGGTAATCTGCCGAATAGTGGCGTTCTCATAACCCTTTTCGATGAAAAGCGCGCGTGCCGCTTCCTTGATCCGGTATTCCTTCTCAAGCTTTTTAGTTTGCCGTAAACCGACTTTTTTAGCGGAGCGGTTCTTTACTGAGGTATCTTCGTCGATCATCAAGTTGGGCCTGTCGCTGTCATGCTTTGATACTTAGGGTTCTGACCCTTGTTTACCAGTGGCAACTGGCCTTAATCCTTCAGTAGCCGATGGCAAAATCGTCCTTTCGGGTGGGCCGTAGTGTCTGTCAGAACACCGCACAAAGAGGTGATCTGCATGGCATTGTGCCTCCGCCAAGACCGGCACTCCATGTAACATTGTGCCCCATGTCTTGCAACGCTGCCAACGTCTGTGGTCGAGCACCCTTTGTAGCTTGAATTCATGCTTTGTTGGGGGAAGGGGCCGTGAAAACGCGCAAGAAAGCTATGGGTCGGAGCTTAAAACAGCAATTGCTTCACTGGTCGGCGCAAGGAACGTGGCATCGGCTCGGCATAGCCAAATCGAACAAGAAAGTCCGGGCGTCTGTCGCCGATGCCGAGCAGGGCGGCCAGCGCCTTCCGAAATTGCAGCACTTCAACAGGCTGGTTTAAAAAAGCATGCTTGATGCCTAGCAACGTCGCTTGAAGAGCAAATCGTTGATAGTTGCGTCCGGACGATATCCAATGTTCTCTGTCGCATTTATCGGAGACGAAGATTGCCAGCCCGGACGAAGAGCGGACCTGCCTGGCACATTTCTTGTTTTCTGACTTTGCCGTAAAAACCGTTTTAAATACGGGGCCTGCCAACCAGTTGGGCAAGGTAGGATTGCCGGAACAGGGCGCATAAAGCCCATCACGTGTGGCAAGTGCACTGGCGGCATTGAAGCGCAACCATGATGTCAATTCGCCGACGAAGGCGGGGTCCCCAATTTGCGCTGAATTGGCGGACAGGATCAACTCCAATATCTGCTCAATAACAGGCTGGTCTGTTATCACAATTAGCTCGCAGCCAGATAGTTGGGGCATGTCAGACAGGCGCCTCAGATGCGCGTCGGCAACTGGCTGGCCGCTGTAATCTGAACGCGTGCATTGCCGGTCGATAATGGCGTCAAACAATGGATCATTGGCCGTCGGTTCAGATGACAGGCGAACTTGAATTTCTCCATCGCCCTCAGCATTAAAGGCAACTGAAGCAGCTTTGCCTGCCGCATTGGCAGCCAAAAGCAAATTCTCGGTGGCGCAGCCAAGACTGCAATAAAGATGATGATCATCCGGGTCGACCACGGGGGTCCTTCGCGCCGGGTCAGGTTTGATGACATACGCGTCGGCCACGCGGCCAAACAACCACGGCTGTGTATTGTGTGCATTGGCAGCAAGCCTTGCATAGTGGAACAGATAATCAGCTTCAGAGCATGAATTCGGCGATCTGTGTTTCCACAGTGCCGATGTCTCGTCGTCGTATGTGGAATGGCGCTTGAACGCGGCACTGGCCAATTTTGCGACAGCAGACAACCCGGAGTTTGTCGTTGGATTATGATCGCTCGTCATTGCAGATGCTCCCTGGCTCGACAAAATGGATTATCGCGCCAGAGTGCATTGGTTTGCGTTGATACACATCAAAGAGACCCAGCTGTAAAAGGCTGGGAAAGCCTCCTTAAAAGGGGTCGGGCAGGGGCACACCGAATTGCTGGGCATGGTGTTTCAGTGACCCCATTATGCCATCATGCAAGGGCACGCCGTTTTCCCGCGCTTCACGAACACGGCGCATCGCAGCTTCACCCGGCAAACGGACTTTCTCGACGCCATCGCGTGGCGGGCTGTTGTGGCACGCATCTGCAAGCCAGCCGATTTGCCTCACAAATGCCTCTCGACCACCAAATGCTTCTGGATCCCATACCTGTACGGTGACAGCTGAGCACAGGCCCTTGGGTTGCTGCGGCCGACCGAATCCGGCAAGGCCCTGTGTCAGAGCTTCGGCCCAGATGGCCATGCCATATCCCTTTTGCCCGTGATCCAGACCGCCTGTGGGCAAAAGCGTGCCGCCTCTTTCCAGTACTTCAGGGTCATTTGAGGGCGTTCCGTCGGCTTCCATGACCCAGTCATGATCGTATTTTCGCCCCTCCAACCGCATGCGCTTGGCCATATTGTTGGTCGTAATGGAGGCCGAAATATCAATCAAAATTGGATCGTTCGGACCGGGAATCCCATAACCAATGGGATTGGGGGTAAAGACGCCCTTGGTGCCGCCAAACGGGGCAACCTGTGACCCAGAGGGAGATGAAGAGGCGACTGAGACCATCAGGCCCTGATCTGTTGCGTCCGGCAGATAGGCCGCCAGACAACCAATATGGTGGCACTCGGCAATGGCAATTGTGCAGGTACCATATTGGATGGCGCGTTCTGAGGCGAGCGCCACGGCTTTGGACGTAAGCCACGCGCCTGGAAGACGCCCGCCATTCCAGGCGACAGCAGCGGCACGATCAGACAGGGTTTTGATATGACCGGCCTTTGCCATGTCTCCCGTCGCCAGCATCTGCAAATACCAGGCGGTTAGGGCCAGACCATGGGTCGAGTGACCCATTTCGTCGGCAAGCACGAGGTAATGCGCAATCGCGCTTGCTTTCTCTGCATCAAGACCCGCCTCCATAAACAGTTCTTTCGCCATTGTGCGAAGGGACTCCGGCGCATAGCGGGCCTTGTTGTTCATAGGGATTACTCCTGTATCTGGTTCTGTTGATGCATCGGGAAATTCAGCAAGGCAGTCTCGTTTTGACGCTCATCAGGTCAACGGTTTTGCTGTGTTCAAATGGAATATCTCACGGTTGATTCATCGGCGATATGATACGCGAAACCTGGGTCTGGTAAAACCGGCGCTTTGAAGCTCCTTGAGCGCAATAGATTGTAACAGTCATAGCCTACAATCAAAGATATCCGCACCGAATTCTGCGAGGTTATTTTGCAGGGCATCTGGGTCAACTTGAGGCTATTCAGCGTTACTGGAATTTGAATGCACTGGACTGTCACACCGCTGTAATGTAGATATGGCTAAAGTGGAAACGTTTCCACAGGGTGGTGTATCAATTGGTGTTACCTAACAAACCAACCATAAAAGACGTTGCAGAACGAGCAGGCTGCGGCATTGCGACGGTCAGTCGTGTGCTGAATAATTCCGGTCCTGCAAGCGTTGCCAGCCGCGTGCGTGTGCTGGCGGCTGCCGAGGAACTGGGCTTCAAGTTCAATGAATTTGGCCGTTCACTGAAAAGCCAGCGCAGCAAGACGATCGGCGTATTGGTTCCCACTTTGAGCAATCCTGTATTTGCGGATGCGGTGCAAGGCATTCAGCAGGCAGCGGCGGTCCATGGTTATGATGTGATTTTAACATGCGCCGATTACGACCAGATGACAGAACAAAAAGCCTTGGCCACATTGCTGGCAAAACAGGTCGATGGTGTCGTGCTCACGGTATCGTCGCCGGAAAACAGCAAGGTTTTGCAGGTGTTGAACGATAACAACATTCCGCACTGCCTGATTTTCAACCAGCCAACAGACTCAGGAATCTCGGCTGTCGGTGTCGACAATGTGGAAGCCGCTCGGATTGTAGGTCAAAAATTATTTGAATTCGGACATTTGAACGCTGCTTTTGTTGCCGTTCAATTTGCAAAATCAGACAGGTCAGCTGATCGCTACAAGGGTTTTGCGGAAATCTACGCAAAACATAATTTGAATCAGCCTACACTTCTGGAAGTTGATTATGCGCCAGGTGATCTTGAGCTTGCCCTGATTGATCTGTTTGAAAAATCACCATCCACAACGGCCCTGTTTGCCTCAAACGATATGCTGGCATTGGCCTGTATCCGCGCATTGCGAAGTCTTGGTAAATCTGTCCCCGAGGATATCAGCGTCGTTGGGTTTGACGGCATCGCAGTGGCCGATCTTGTGCATCCGAAATTGGCGACGATTGCCACACCCTGTCACGATATGGGGTCCAAGGCCGCGCAATTACTGGTCAAAGCTCTACAGAAAAACGAGAAGCCGCCAGCAGGCGTGATTTCTCTTCCATTCGAATTTCGTTGCGGGGAAAGCCTATCCATTGCCGCAAAGAAAAATTCCGACGGCCAAGCTGCAACTCGGCCGTCGGATTTGTCAGCCACCCAAATGCAACCAAACAAGTAAAGTGAGAAGACACATGAGATATATCCTTGGTGCTGTGGTTTCAGCAACTCTTCTTTCCGCCCTGCCAGCTCAGGCGGAAGATGCCATCTGCTACAATTGTCCACCACAATGGGCCGATTGGGCTTCTATGCTTAAGGCGATTGAAGCAGAAATTGGCGTGAAAATGCCACATGACAACAAGAATTCCGGCCAAACCATTAGCCAGCTTATTGCTGAAAAAGCATCCCCTGTTGCCGATGTGGCTTACTACGGAGTGACCACTGGAATTAAGGCCGCAAATGAGGGCGTTGCGACTGCATATAAACCAAAAGGCTTTGACGACATTGCGGAAGGCCTAAAGGACCCTGATGGCCGTTGGTTCACAATCCACTACGGCACACTGGGCCTTTTTGTGAACAAGGATGCTCTGGGCGGCGCGCCAGTACCTGCTTGCTGGGCTGATCTGAAGAAGCCGGAATATGAAGGCATGGTCGGCTATCTTGACCCATCCAGTGCTTTTGTCGGCTATGCTGGTGCAGTTGCCGTGAACCGGGCTTTTGGTGGTGATCTGGACAATTTCGATCCTGCGATTGCCTTCTTCAATGAACTTGCTGAGAACGACCCAATCGTTCCAAAACAGACCTCATATGCCCGTGTTGTCTCCGGTGAAATCCCCATCCTGTTTGACTACGATTTCAACGCATATCGCGGCAAATATACCGAAGATGGAAACTTTGAATTCGTCCTGCCATGCGAAGGTTCTGTAGTCGTGCCGTATGTGATGAGCCTTGTGGCCAATGGCCCCAAGCCGGAAGTTGGTAGAAAAGTGCTCGATTTCATTCTGTCCGACAAAGGTCAGGCGATCTGGACAAATGCATTCCTGAAACCGGCACGTCCGGTTGAGTTGCCAGCTGATGTGGCTGCCAAATTCCTGCCGGACAGCGACTACGAGCGTGCGACACCGGTTGATTATGCCAAGATGGAACAAGTCCAAAAGGCATTTGGTGATCGCTACCTTGCGGAAGTGAAGTAGCCAAACCGGGCTGCGAAATCTGAAGGTTTCGCAGCCCATTTTCCATAACTGCTTTCGGTATCTTAAATTGTTTGTATTCCTTTGTTTCCTGCCATTGCTGATTTTCAGTCTTGCGTTTTTGGCGCTGCCTCTGGTCCGATTGGTTTCTGCCTCCGTCGGAGGTGAGCAGGGCTGGTTGATCTATGCTGAAATTGTTTCAAATCCCCGTTACATGCAAAGTTTGCTGGATACAGTGCTGGTGTCGCTCGCGGTCACCATTGCAGCTGTGTTAATCGCAACAACGGCAGCGTTGTTTCTGACCCATAATCGCTTCCCGGGCAGAAGCGTGTTGATTGCAAGTCTGACTTTCCCACTTGCCTTTCCCGGAGTCGTCATCGGCTTCCTCATCATTCTGCTGGGCGGGCGGCAAGGGCTGGTCAACACCATCAGCTCAAACATTTTCGACACGCGAATTGTGTTTGCCTATTCAATGATTGGCCTGTTCTTTGGTTATCTTTACTTCTCCATTCCCCGTGTGTTGTTGACGGTTATGGCCACTGCAGAAAAACTGGATCCGGCGCTGGTTGAAGCGGCCCGATCTCTGGGGGCGGCGCCGTTACAGGTCCTGCGCGACGTCACGCTGCCAGGCCTTGCGCCAGCACTGATAGCATCAGGCGCAATTGCCTTTGCGACCGCCATGGGTGCCTTCGGAACTGCATTCACGCTGGCCACAAACATCGATGTACTTCCGATGGTCATCTACACCGAATTCACTCTGTCCGCGAACATCGCAATGGCTTCTGCGCTCTCGGTCCTTCTGGGTCTCGTTACCTGGGCGTTGTTAATGTTTGCCCGGTCATTGACCGGCACCAGTATCGCAGCATCGGGGTAGATCATGTCACGTAGAACAGCCTTCGCGATCCAATTTGCTGTCACGCTTCTTGCTTGTGCATTCCTGCTCGTGCCTGCCATCCTGTCTATTCTAGCGGGGGTTACGGTCAATTATTTTCAGGGGATTTTGGCCAGTGGCGTCACCCTGAAGTGGGTTGGCCAGGTTTGGGAGCTTTATTCGGACACCATTTGGCGCTCCATGGGCATTGCTTTTGGCTGCCTTATAATTACGGCAATCATCGGTATTCCGGCTGCCTACGGTTTGAACCGGTTTCCCGGACGCCTCTCTCGAATTGTGGAGGAGTTTGTGTCCCTGCCATTGTCAATTCCCGGCTTGGCACTGGCACTGGCCTTGCTGCAGCTCTATGGCACCATAAAGGGGTTCAGGCTGTCTTTCTGGTTCATTCTGGTCGGGCACGTCCTCTATACTTTGCCGTTCATGATCCGCTCCGTCCTTGCTGTTTTCTCCACAATTGATTTGCAGTCGCTGGAGGAGGGGGCGGCCTCGTTGGGCGCTTCATCCTGGCAAAGGTTTAAAGACATCGCTCTGCCAAATGCTTGGCCCGGAATTCTTGCCGGAGCATTGACAGTGGTAACGCTGTCGATTGGTGAGTTCAATCTGACATGGATGCTCCACACCCCTTTAACCAAGACGCTGCCGGTGGGGCTTGCTGACAGTTATGCCTCGATGCGCCTTGAAATTGCGTCGGCTTACACATTGGTGTTTTTCGTCATGATCGTCCCACTTCTTGCCGCCATGCTTTGGGCATCAAACAGAGCGCAATCCATTGGAAAACCCTCATGACCGGAACCGAATTACAGCTTTTGGGATGCGCCAAAACCTTTGCAGGAGACACAAAAGCCCTTCTGCCAACGGACCTGGTCGTAAAACCGGGAGAAATCCTTGGTCTGCTGGGCCCATCCGGCTGCGGCAAGACAACCATGCTGCGCATTATGGCGGGGCTGGAAACGCCCGACAGCGGCGGAAAAATCCTGTTTGACGACGAAGATGTCACAAAGGTTCCAATCGAGCACCGTTCGATTGGTATGGTGTTTCAATCCTATGCCTTGTTTCCCAATATGAGCGTGCAGCAAAACGTTGGCTATGGTTTGAAAGTGCGCGGCATCAGCGGCAGCGAACGTGATGACCGTGTGAACGAGGTCATGTCTTTTTGCCGACTTGACGGGTTGGCGGACCGTGCCATCAATCAGCTTTCAGGCGGCCAACGTCAAAGGGTTGCACTGGCCCGCGCTGTTGCGCCAAGGCCCCGTGTTCTGCTGCTGGATGAACCATTATCGGCCCTTGATGCAGCCCTTCGGGATACTTTGAGGGACGAATTGGCCGTAATTCTCCGAGGCCTGTCGATGACAGCTGTGTTTGTAACCCATGATCAGTCCGAAGCGATGGCCATCGCAGATACGATTGCGGTTATGAGGGCAGGGCGGATTGAGCAAAGAGCGGCACCGGAAGTTCTCTATCGGGATCCGCAAACAGACTTTGTCGCAAGTTTTGTTGGCGGGGCTAACCGTCTTTCGGGTCGCTTTGAAAACGGCCAACTGCATCTTGAAGGCGGTACTCTGAAAACGGGTATCGAGGGCCAGCAACCAGACCACATTTTCATTCGTCAGGAAGATATTCGCATCACAAATCCTGATGGAGCTTCATTGCGGGGTAAGGTCATAGGACGCGTTTATCTCGGGACACATACCAAGCTCACGATCTCCGGTGTTTGCGAAGCGCCCCTGATGGTGACTTTGCAAGGCGCTGATGCTCCAAAAATTGGAGATCTGGTCGGCCTTGATATTCCTGCCAATTCACTGATTCACTTTTGAGGACTTGTATGACCCGCATCATCCAATTGTCTGATATTCACATGGTCGAGCAGAGGATGCTGGCCTATGACGTTGTGGATACAGCGGAATATCTGGCTCACGCAGTTTCATATATCTCGGATTTATTGCCGAAAATCGGGCCCGTTGATGGTATCGTAATCACAGGTGATCTGACAGACCACGGCCGACAGGCGCAATATGACCGCCTCAAGGAATTGTTATTACCTATCCGACTTCCACTATGCGTTTTGCCTGGCAATCATGATGACCGAGATGTCATGCGCGCCGCTTTTTCAGAACAACTCTGGAAACCCGAAAATGAAATGCTCAACAGCCATGTCCAATTGGGCGATGTTCATGTTCTGGCGCTTGATTGCCTGGTTTCCGGCAAATCCCATGGTTTGCTGACATCAGAAACACTGGCCTGGCTGGAAAATGAACTGGCGATGCTATCCGGCGAGCCGGTGATTTTTGCCCTGCATCATCCTCCCTTTGTGA
The DNA here is from genome assembly GCA_024743215.1 of Alphaproteobacteria bacterium. Lineage (GTDB taxonomy): Bacteria > Pseudomonadota > Alphaproteobacteria > Rhizobiales. The sequence continues at coordinate 1,037,952 of JANSWZ010000001.1, read as the reverse complement.
CCGGTATTGGGCATATGGATGCCCAACCGCTTCATAATGCCGAGGAATTACTGCAAATAGTCTCAAATCATCGCGGCCCGAAGATGACAATTTGCGGCCACATCCATCGCTACATGACCAGCCATCAGCCCTGTGGCCCTGTCATGATCGGACCATCGGTTGCTCATGCCGTATGCCCGGACCTGACAGAAGATGGAGCGTCACAGTTCACTCTGGAACCGGGCGGATTTTTACTTCATTCCTATGACAGCGCCATCAAGGTCTTTTCGTCGCACTACTTGCCTGTTGGGCCTCATTCCGGGCCATTCCCGTTCTAATTCTTGCGCACCTATTTCGCCAGTTATCCATGGCAATTCGATGTTGGAAAACAGGAGCAAACTCCAGCGCCTCAGCGTCACGATTTGACAAAAGTCACATGCTGCTGTCAAATGTTATCGCGATAAGGGGACCTGTATGCCGACACAATCGTTGCGCCGCTCCGCAAGCCAGATTGGCGGGCATGATATCGTCATCGAAGCTGCCTGGTTGTACTATCAGGACGGGCTGAACCAAAACGAAATCGCTGCACGATTCAAGGTCTCAAGGGCCACTGTCGTGAACTACCTGCAAGAAGCGCGCGAACGCGGCTATGTGCAGATCACGCTGTCCCCGGAAGCATTCAAAGGCCATGAAGCCGCGCTGCAACTACGTGAAAAATATGGCCTTCGTGAAGCCTATGTCGTTCCGGACGGCAATGGAGAACAGCGCGTGACAGAAATTCGTGTGGCGCGTGGTGCTGCACAATGGCTGCCACGTCTGGTTTCACCCGGTGACAGGCTTGGCGTCGCATGGGGCAAAACCATCTATGATGTGGCAGAGTTTCTGGAGACAATTGCGGTAGATGATCTGACGGTATTGCAACTGGTTGGCTCAATGGCGACACCTTACGGGTTTTCAGCAGATGTCTGTTCATCTTATGTGGCGCGCAAATTCTCGGCACGGTGTGTCAATCTGCATGTGCCAGCAATGCTGTCCAGTCCGGAAGTTGCCAGGGCATTGCGTGCTGAAGATCTGATTGCCAGCCAGCTTGACGAGATAAGCCACTTTAACAAAACACTTTTTGCAGTTGGCTCATGTACGCCAGACAGTCACGTTGTCTCATCCGGTGTTGCAACGATTGAAGAGTTGAACTGGTACATTGATCATGGTGCCGTTGGCGTGCTGTGCGGGCGCTTTATCAATGAACAAGGCGATGGCATTGAAGGACCGTTGGACGAACGCATGATGGGCATTGCCCTTGATCGAATGCGCGATCCGAAGACGGGAATTCTCGTATCTGTCGGCAGTGACCGCGTGCCTGCCGCAATTGCAGCGCTACGCGGAGGCTATGCCACACACATTGTCACAAATCAGTCCAGCGCCGAAGCAATCTTATCGCTAGGCAGCTGAGCGTCGTTCTGGAAACAGAGCCAGCAGACCTTCAGCACTGGCTTCGGCAATACCGCGTTCGGTAATCAATCCGGTCACCATTCGGGCAGGGGTTACATCAAATGCCGGATTGCCGCCAGGTGTCCCATCTGGCGAGATTTGAGCAAAACCCGTGCTGCCATCTTCAAGACGGCCATAGATGTGTGTAACTTCGCGTCCGTCACGTTCTTCAATCGGAATTTCTTTGACGCCATCATTTACGGTCCAATCAACCGTTGACGAGGGCAGAGCCACATAAAACGGGACGTTGTTGTCAGCCGCTGCAAGTGCTTTCAGATAGGTGCCGATCTTATTGCAGACATCACCTTGCGCTGTGGTGCGGTCGGTTCCCACAATCACCACATCAACCTGTCCGTGTTGCATAAGATGACCACCGGCATTGTCTACAATCAGATGGTGTGGAATTGAATTGCCAACCATTTCCCATGCCGTCAATTGAGCGCCCTGATTACGTGGACGTGTTTCATCAACCCAGACATGGATCGGAATACCAGCTTCCATGGCGTGGTACATGGGAGAGGTTGCCGTGCCCCAATCCACTGTCGCCAGCCAGCCTGCATTACAATGGGTCAGGATATTGACGGCTTCTCCTGGCTTCTTCGTTGCCGCAATTTTCTTTATGATTTCAAGTCCGTGGACGCCGATCAACCGATTTGTTTCTACATCGTCATCAGCAATCTGTGCAGCTTTGGCGATTGCCGCCGCTCCGCGTTGATCCACAGGCAAGGCAGTTAAAGTTGTCCGCAATTCATCCAGCGCCCAGCGCAGATTAATCGCTGTTGGTCTTGTGGCATGAAGCACATCATAGGCCTCATTCAAGGCCACGTCAGATGGGTCGCGGGCCATGTGCAGCGCGACACCAAAGGCTGCGGTCGCGCCAATAAGCGGCGCGCCTCTGACCCACATATCACGAATGGCGGTGGCGAATTCGTCTAGTGTATCGAGTGTGACAACGCGAAATTCGTGCGGTAACCAGCGCTGGTCAATGATGCGGATTTCACCTGTTGCAGTGTCCTGCCATATTGAACGGTAGTGGGTATCGCCAACTTTCATGATGTTCCGGTTCCTGTTTGTGATTGTCTTGCCATTGCAACGACCCGATCGATGCCATGCAACCGTTTGCGGTTCATGACCAATGCCTGTCCGAATTTCAGTGATCGCGTCTCAAGCGGCGCGCGTTTGTCTTCGTCTTCAATTGTCTCAAATTCAGCTATGTGAGCAAGACCCAGAATACGGCGGTGCATCTCAATGCCGGCAAAGCCCAGCAGGTCTTCGAATATCTCGCTCAGAAGCTGCTCCAGCGCCAATTCACTGGCCATCAGATGGCCCTGATCCTCGTACAAAGTATGCGGATAAAGAATGCCGGTTCGTTCGGTGCGCCACAGTTTTGAGAACTCATCACAGAACGTTGTCCACGTTTCGTCGATCGTCTCTAGGACCCATTCCTGATAAGAGGCACAGGCAGCATCGTCGGCAATGTGAGCGCTTATGGCGTGATAGGCCATCAGATAATTGCCGATCAGCATACCGATGTCGAAGCCCATTGGCCCGTAAAAGGCAAATTCCGGATCAATGACACGGGATTCATCATCTGTAACCATGATCGATCCTGCATGCAGATCGCCATGGCACAGCGTTTCCGCCTTTGCAGAAAAAGCACGTTTCATGTGCTGGACTTCTACTTTCAGCATTTGGTCATGGCGCAATTCAGCCACGACTCCATCAAGCTGAGGCGTGGTGTAGCGGTTCATTTCGGCATCAAAATAGGGGTCGGTGAACACCAGATTTTCAGTGATGTCGCAGAGCTCTACATTGTCGCTGAACAATGCAAGATCAGCTTTCTTTTTGGCAGTCTCCATAGACAGATCAGAGCCGCGAAATGCGTTGCGGGCACAAAAGCGCCCAATGGTCTCTCCAAGACCTGCCACCTTTCGGCCTGCAATCATCTGCTGGCGCAATATGATGTGCGGCTGCAGGCGCTCCATAATTATCAACGCCTGGGTCTCGTCAAAATGCAGGATCTCCGGCACGCTGCCAGGATCGCGCTCTGCCTGTCGGATCAGCGCATGATATTCGAAGTAGGCACGTTTAAGTGGAAGCGGCCAGGAATCGCCAACGAGGCGCACATAGGGCAGGGCCTGTTTCACAATTACAGAACCTGCAGTGCCTTCGACGATAAACACCAGGTTCAGATTGCCATCGCCAACTTCGCGCACCTGCCAGTCGGTGCTGCTACCGCCGAGCAAATTTGTCATTGCATCCAAAGTGCCCAGACGGGCTGAAAGTGTTTCGGGCGTCAACGCCTTATAATCGCTCAATTCGTCCTCCCCGAACAGAAAATATGGTCGACCACCAGCTACACGAAATGCGTAAGTGAGTACATGGTAGGTGGCGCAAAAAGCATTTGTCAATACCTCTTGACTTTTGTCAGGTTGGCTGTTGAGATATTTGCGGGAGGAACGAATGACAGACTGTCTATGCCAGATTTCCGGTCTGCAAAAAGCATTTGGTGATAACCTTGTTTTGCGGGGGCTTAGCCTGGATTTACCTGCGGGAAGCGTGACAGCTTTGATGGGGGCCAATGGTGCTGGAAAATCGACTCTGGTCAAGATTCTGTCCGGTGTACACTCAAGCGATTCAGGCAATGTAAGTCTCGCAGGTCAGAACTTTGTCCCGTCCAGCCCTTCAGACGCGATACGAAAGGGCGTTGTGACCGTCCATCAGGCCATCAATGATGGTGTCATTCCAGACCTAGATGTTGCATCGAACCTCATGATTGACAGATTGGCGGAACCCAGTTTCGGGTTTTTTCTGAAACGAAAACAGCTGTTCAAAGATGCGCAGGAAATAGCGGATCGCATGGGCATTGATGTTGATGTGCGTCAGCCTGTTGCGCAGTTGGGCGTTGCTGACAGACAATTGATTGCCATTGCACGCGCCATGTCGCACCAGCCGTCACTGCTTATTTTGGACGAGCCGACTTCCTCCTTATCCGCAGTTGAGGCGGAGCGTCTGTTTGAACTCATCGAAACCTTCAAGGAACGAGGCGTGGCCGTTCTCTATATTTCGCACCGCATGTCGGACATAAGGCGCATTGCTGATCGCATTGTCTCCATGCGCGATGGCGAAATTTCGGGTCTCTTTGAAGACACGCCTCTGGACTATGAGGGCGCGGTTAACGCCATGCTTGGTCATCACATGACCGATGTGAATATTGAAATTCCGCTGCAAGGTGAAGCCATTGCAGAATTGACGCAGATGCGTTTGAAGCCGGATAGCAAGCCATTTGATCTGACACTGCATGACAATGAGATTGTCGCCATCACCGGCCTTTTGGGCAGCGGCAAGACGGACCTTGCGCAGGCATTGTTTGGTCTTAGGACACCCAACTCCGGTTCCATAAAACTGGATGGCAGTGTCTATGCTCCCACCAGTCCCGGAAGTGCAATCGCCAGCGGCGTGTTCATGTCAACCAAGGACCGGGCAACAAATGCCGTGGTCGCTGACTTTAACATTACGCGGAATATCTCAATTCCCTTTCTGCAACAGTTTTCCAGCCTTTCTTTCCTCTCTCCCAATTCCGAGCGGGATACTGCGCGAGAGATGATTGATGCGCTCTCAATTGTTTGCCAGTCAGAGACTGACGGTATCAACACACTGTCTGGCGGCAATCAGCAGAAGGTCATGTTGGCGCGCTGGCTGATTGATAAATGTCGTCTGCTATTGCTGGATGAGCCGTTTCAGGGGGTCGACATCCGTTCCCGGCACGATATTGGCGAGAAGGTGCGGCAAACCGCAAAGGGGCGTGCGACACTTGTCTTTGTATCCGAACTCGACGAAGCACTTGAAATTGCTGACCGCATCATCGTCATGCATGAACACTCAATCATCGCCGAGTTTGTAAATCGCGATGTCGATCTCAATGAAATACTGACCGCTGTTACGGGAACAGCGCAAAAGCAGCCGGAGCATGAAGCAGCATGAGCACTGATGTGCAAGACAGCGGGATCACCGCTCAGCCGAAGGCGTCTGCCAAAAAAGGGCAGTCGAGCGGGCTTGATCTGGCAATTCGCTATGGTTTTCTGGCGTTGCTGGTCGGGCTGGCCATCTTCTTTTCCATTTTCGCCAACGGGTTTGCTGGACCGCGCTCAGCCGTGTTCATATTCCAGTCCGTTGCCATGACAGGCATATTGGCTCTTGGCGTGACCTGTACTTTGGTTGTGGGTGGCTTTGATCTGTCCATCGGCTCGGTGGCAACATCTGCAATGATGCTGGCAGCCTATGTGATGGTGGTCATGGAGCAACCTGCAGCCGTTGCGGTTGTCGCATGCCTTTTCATGGGCGCCTTTATCGGGCTGGTGAACGGAATTCTGATTGTCCGGTTCAAAGTCCCGGATTTGTTGGCAACTCTGGGAATGATGTTCCTGCTGGTGGGGCTGCAGCGCATTCCGACCGCTGGACGGTCAATCTCAACTGGGATGGTGTTGCCTGATGGTACGACAGCCAATGGCACATTCGACCCGCTGTTTCTTGCCATGGGCCGGCATCGATTTGATTTCTTTCTTGAAAAACTGCTCCCGATTCCGGTGGTCTTCCTTATCGTCATTGCCATTCTGATCTGGATATTTCTGGAAACAACGCGGCATGGCCGGCTGATGTATGCCATTGGCTCAAATGAGCGCGCGGCCGCCCTGACGGGCACAAATGTCAAACGCTACAAGGTCACCGCCTATATGATTTCCGGTGTTCTGGCCTCGATCGCAGGCATGTTGCTCGCAGCCCGGTTGGGGCGCGGTGATATCGCATCGGGCACCAATCTGCTGCTGGATGCCGTTGCAGCGTCCCTGATCGGTTTTGCGGTGCTGGGGGCGGCGAAACCCAATGCCTTCGGCACGGCAATGGGCGCGCTCTTTGTCGGCATCCTTTTGCAAGGTCTGACCATGATGAACGCGCCTTACTACACGCAGGATTTCATAAAGGGCGCGGTTCTTGTGATCGCACTCGTATTCACTTTTTCATTATCGGCCCGCAAAACGGCCGGTCATTGACGACCAACTCAACAGGGAGAGAAACCAAATGAAAATTCTAAGAAGATCTGTTTTAGGGCTTTTTGCCAGCGTGGCAGTCGGGGCCGCAACAATTGGCACCGGGTTTGCGCAGTCCATGCCCGCACCATTGGACAATCCAGGTGACGTCAAGATTGCGCTAGTACGCTATCTGTCCACAGGCGATTTTTTCCAGGCCTATTTGTCTGGTGTCGAAAAGCAGGCCGAGGCAATTGGTCTGGACCTGCGTATCTTTGACAGTCGTCAAGACGCTGCCTTGCAGGCCGATATGGTGGATCAGGCCATCGCTCTTGGTGTCGATGGCATCATTATCCAGCACGGCCTGACTGAATCCATGCAGGAAGCGGCGCAGCGGGCCGTGGATGCGGGCATCAAAGTTGTTGCCTTTGACGTGAATGTTGAAAATGACGCAATCCCGCAGATCGAACAGTCTGATTACCTCCTGGGTAAACTGGCTCTTGAGCAGGCGATCAAGGATAATGGTACCGAATGGAACGCTGGATACGTCTACGTTCCGGGTATTGCGCCACTCGACCGACGCCATGTTGCATGGGAAGAAGTCAAAGCTGCCAATCCGGGAATTGTTGAAAGAGCCCAAATGGGTACGCTCGACAATCCGATTGCCAACTCCAATGCAAATCAGGCGCGCTCCGTCCTGCAGGCAAATCAGGACATCACGGTGTTCTTTGCCCCTTATGATGAGTTTGCCAAAGGTGTGAAGATTGCGGTCGACGAAGCAGGCCTCACATCTGATGTCAGCATCTATTCCGCAGACGTATCCACGGCTGATATTTCAGCCATGCGGGAGCCAGACAGTGCCTGGAAAGCAACGGTTGCCACCAACCCTGCCGTTGTTGGTGAAGTGTCCGTGCGTGCGCTTGCAATCATGCTGACCGGCGAAAATCCCGGTGCGCAGGTTGTAGTGCCGCCAACTTTGATCACGCAGGCATTCCTGAATGAAAATGACATCAAGAACATGTCAGATCTGTCGGCCAACATGCCACAATTCGCCCATGCCGATGTTGCGATGACAGAGTGGATGCCGCTGCCAGCGCGCTAAGCTAACAGCACTAACACGAAAGCCGCCTGTTCATGACAGGCGGCTTTTTTGTGAGCGCAAATATTAAGAACATCTGCGTTCTAAATTGGCTCTAAATACTATCTATAGCGTCCCGCATGGCTTTGACTGTATCTCCGATCCTGTCGCGCTGACGCAGCAGACTGCCACCAAGCAGAAAGACGACATCTTCTCCATACATGGAAACCATATCCTGAGCGCGATCCACACTCATACCACCACCGGGCGATGGCATCATGGGCGCTCCCATCCCGTCAGGCTGACGGCAGGCATCGGCAATGGACAAACACTCTTCCCGCGTAAAGCCAAACCGTCCGCCGACATTCGGGAAAACCGAAATGTCTGATCCGGCCAGTCTTTGAAATGTGCCATACATGATGGCATGGTCGATGCCTGTTGTCGGCGTGAGAACAAACGGGCCGGTAAACGCGGGATGCGTCATAACAGGAAGTCCGAAGTCCGCATTGGCTGCCAAATGCTGTGCAGTGCCAAACCCTATGAGACCGGGCATGATAAGCACGCCACCCGCACCAGCTTCTTTCGCCCGGAAGGCCTCTTCGACTACATTGCTGGTGTGGCCAGTAATGTTGACGAAATAGAGCGCTTTGGTGCCATGTTTGGCATTGGCCTCAGCAACAGCGTCGCTGACCGCTTTCAGCCTGTCTTCAAAGGGGGCCATTGTCTGATTGGCCAGCCCATGGTCATCTTTGATGATGTCAGCCCCGCCAGCAACACAGCGAGAGGCAATCAGCGCTAATTGAGCCGGTGAGGAGCCTTGTGGCTTGATGACAGGTGAAATCAAGCCACCGCTTTTTCTGCCCGTGAGGGCGCGCAGGCCATCAATGCCAAATCGGGCACCGGTAAATCGGCGCTCAATTTCCGGGCCCGCATCAAAGCCGACAACACGCACATTTTGCTGAATTGACGTATTGCCAAAGATCACATTGATCAATTGAACGACTTCATGACCGGCGCTGTCCGGTGCATAGGAAATGATGGCGTCATACGAGCCATTTTTTTGCCCGTTAACAGCTTCAACATGCCCGACGATTTCATCGCGAATGAAACCGTCCGGAACCACATCGTCCGGAATTTCAACAGTCTGTTCAAGCGCTATGTCTTTGGCGCGCGTATTTGCTTCGCTCTCGTCTCCTGCAAAAATACGGTAGGTGACGCGAAACCGGTTATCATCAGCCATCGGTCAAAGCGCCTCTGCTTTCACAGCGGAATGAACGGCATCAATGCGTGTGCTGGTCAGCTGTTCTTCGGTTATTCCAGTTTTGCTGCCGAGCAGTTTTTCAATGCCGGCCACAAGGGCGGCAGCATCAAGTCCGTAGTGGCCCATCAGATATGCGCGTGATCCACCGTGAGCAAATGTATCTCGCAGGCCCAGGCGCACAAGCTTTTTACCGACGCCATTATCCGCCATGATTTCCGCAACTAGCGATCCAATACCGCCCTCTGTGACGTGGTTTTCAAGAACGACAACGCCCTTGCTGACAGAGCCAATGTGATCCAGCAGCGCTTCTTCACCAAATGGCTTGATCGTGTTGATGTGCAGATGCCGAATTGAAACGCCGGATTTTTCCAGTGCGCTACGTGCCCGCAATGCTTCTTCGGTCGCTATGCCTGAGGTGATGACCAGTATGTCTTCCCCCAGCGCCAATTCACGCATTTGCCCGACTTTGATCGGCGTGTCGAAAAGGCGGGGTATGGAACCGCGCAGGACGCGGCAATAGACCGGTCCATCGATGGAATCCGCTGCCTCACAGATGCTTTCCACCTCTGTTGCATCGCCCGTTTCCAAAATAGTCATATTGGGGATCGACCGCATCACCGCCACATCCTCAATGGATTGGTGGGTCATGCCGCCAGGCGTTGTAATGCCGGGCAAAAAACCCATCAACCGTACTTTGCGCCGTGGATAGGCGACCGAAGCAATAAGTTGGTCATAAGGGCGTCGATACAGAAAAACGCCAAAGGAATGCAGGAAGGGACGATATCCGGCCAGGCCAAGCCCACCTGCAAAACTCATCATGTTTTGTTCAGCCATTCCCAAAGAAATGAACTGGTCCGGATGTCTGTCACGGAACCCGTCAATTTCACAGGAGGACGTCAGATCCGCTGAGAGACACAGCACATCAGGATTTGCCGTTGCATAGCTTTCAAATGCGCTTGCATAGGGTCGACTGACCATCTCCACCATATCAATGCCCTCCATCTGTCAAATCGACTGGATCAATACCCAATTCAGCTGCGATAGAAATGTTCATCTCTGCGCGCTCCTCCTGAGATTTAAAGCGCACATAGTGAAGGCGCGGGAAGCGTCGTCGCAGGAATTCCATCCCTTGTGTGGGCGAAGACCGCGCAAGAATGATGAGTGGTTTGCCTTCATGCGGCGTTTGTTTGGCCTCACGCAAAGCATCCAGGTCGTGCGCATCAATTTCCACACAGACGGCTCCGAAATTGCGAAATTTGGCGGCGATATCACCGACTTCCATCACGCTGTCCATTGCTCCATCGCACTGTTGGTCATTGACGTCCATCAAGGCCCAAAGATTGTCTATCTGATGGTGTGCAGCGGCCTGTACGGCCTCCCAGGTCTGGCCTTCCTGTACTTCGCCATCGGACATGAAAACGCAGACATCACCTGTCTCGCCACGGCGTTTGCGACCAAATGCCAGGCCAGCTCCCGTTGAAAATCCAATGCCCAATGTCCCGTTGTGGACCTCCATTCCGGGGGAATGTTCTGCGCCGATCATTTCGACGGAAGAACCATCCTGGTTGAACATTTCAAGGCCTTTGGCATCCATGCGGCCAACTTCGATCAATGTCGCATAGGCAACCAATGCATAATGGGCAGGCGCTATGAACAAGCGGTCAAATTGGGGTTCAAAGGGACCATTATAACCCGCGCCCGTGTGATATTCCGGGTTGGTCGCAGACGGCACGCCACCGAACGGCTTTGGTATTGCGGGCAGGGTAGGGTCCCCAAGAGTCAGGGCCTCATTGTAGAGAAAAGCCAATTGCTCGGCAGCCGAGCATGCCTGGCTGAGATAGCCGCCATTGTTGCGCATGGCATGTTCAAAAACACGTTTCCGTATGCCTGCCGCAACGGCTTCTGTTGTCTTGCTATTTTGCACGAAGGCCTCCTCTTTCCAATGAAAATGAAGCGCGCCCTTACAAATGTCAAGAACTGTTGTCTTTTGACTAAACTGCAGTTTTTGAGCCGGGAATGCCACAACTGTATTGTAGCGTTTGCACTTGGTTTGGCCCCTGATCGGATGTTCCCATTCTGTTGGCCTGAATTGGATTTTTATTCGATTTCGGGAATTTGAAGCTCATGACGGCGCTACGGTAGCGGTATGTATTTTCCTATGCTTTCGACGGTTGACAAATTTGAGGGGCTTATATTACTTACTAGTTGGTAACAAAAAAGGAGGAGTAAAATATGTTGAGGTTAAAAACAATTGGTCTGCTTGGTGCAGCAGCAATGATGGCGCTGAGTGCGCCTGCAAATGCTGAATGGAAGCCGGACAAGCCAATTAATATTATTGTGCCATGGTCAGCTGGTGGATCGACCGATCAGGTCACACGGGTTGTGGCACCGCTTCTTTCGGAAGCACTGGGCACGCCTGTTGTTGTCGTGAACCAACCGGGTGCATCAGGCTCAATCGGAACCAAGGCGGCTCTGGATGCACCGCGTGATGGTTACACATGGACCGCAAATGCAATTGCCAACAACGCCACATATTCAGTGACGGGTCTTGTCGAGAACACCTCGATCAATGATTATCGTGTTTATCTGCATGTTGCGAATGTACCCGTTGTCTCTGTGAATGCGGATTCGCCTTACCAGAATTTTGGTGAGTTGCTTGAAGCCATGAGAGAAGCGGAGACTGTTAAAGTTGGCACCGCCGGTGTGAATTCATCCGGCGGAATGGCTCTTGCGGCCATCGGCGAAGCTGCTGGTGGTGAGTTCGGTGCCCGTATGGTCACTTATGATGGCGGTAATCCAGCTGTTCTTGCCGCCGCGTCTGGTGAAGTCACCGCAACCACGCAGCTTGCTGTTGAACAGACTGAAATGATCAAAGCTGGCAAATTGCGTGCACTGGCTGTCTTGTCAGACAAGCCATTGATTGTTGAGGGAATTGATCCGGTTCCACCAATCACTGATTTTCTTCCAGACATGCATGTTGCACCCGATTACTTCGGCGTATTTATCCCTGTCGGTGCTCCTCAGGAAGTCTATGACACTGTGGACAAGATCTGGCAGGAAAACGTGATGAATGCAGAAGCATTGAGCAGCTACGCCACGGAACGTGGTGCCGTTTTCGACCCAAGCTATGGCGACGCAGCCATGAAACGGGCAATGCCGGTTGTTATTGCGGAAGCCTGTGCCCGTGTAACGCGCGGTGAAGCAATTGTTGACCCGTCTGAAATTGGTATTGACTGCCCATAAGGGCATTCAACCATTTGGCGCGCAGTGCTCTACTCTGCGCGCCAAATAGGGACACCGTTCCTGCGAATTCTAAACAGGTACACTCATGAATTCTGAATCTCCCATGGCTGACCGGATAACTGCCGCCATCCTGCTGTTGCTTGGTGGTGCAATGTGTTGGGGCGGTTTCATAATGGACCGGCTTGAAATCCGGCAAATTCATCCCTCCAGCATACCGGGCCTGCTGCCCATTTTTCTCGGCTTGATCTTGATGGTCTGTGCGGTCTTTCTGGGACTGAGCACACGGGGGAAAACGCGCCCGTCAACGTCAGAGGCATCGAAAGATTCTGAAAACTGGCGTGACTTTAGTTTCGCTGCTGTCTGGAGCTGTCTGTTTGCAATCGTCATGGTCAGCCGAATTCCTTTCGTTGTTGCATCTGCAATTTACATTGCAGTCTTTACCGGCTGGTATTTGTGGCGGCCGTCAGGAAAGGGCGGAAATCGCTTGAAAATGATGCTGCTCGTTGGACTTTATGCCGTGTTGGTCGCAGTCGGTGTATCAGTGCTGTTCCGTTACGGCTTTCTCGTGAGGCTCCCCTGATGGATGCGCTCACCCAATTTTTCGCAGCGATTGCCCACTTCACAACACCGCTGTTTCTGTTCCACGTAGCGTGGGCCACTTTGCTTGGAATTCTGGTCGGAAGTCTGCCTGGGCTCACGGCCACCATGGGCGTCGCCCTGTTGACCACACTCACTTATACATTGGACAAAGACGCAGCCATCCTGGTGCTGATCTGCATGTATGTGGGGGCAATTTATGGTGGCTCCAGATCGGCAATTCTTCTGAATATCCCCGGAACGCCAGCGTCTGCTGCCACGTCCCTTGATGGGTTTCCCTTGGCGCAACGAGGGCAGGCGGGCTACGCCATGGCACTTGCTACTGCTGGCTCCGCCATGGGCACAATTGTTGGCATCGCGCTGCTGGTTTTGCTGGCGCCGGCTCTGGCTGCCATCGCGCTTGATTTCGGGTCGTTTGAGTTCTTCTGGCTGGCGGTCTTTGGAATTGTTATCTCAGGCCAGCTCACTGGGGGCGTCAGCCCGTTAAAAGGATACATCGCAGGCATCCTCGGCCTGATGGTCGCAATGATCGGCAGCGAAGGCATACATGCCCATATTCGCTTCAATCTCGGCTTTTCTGAGCTGAATGGTGGCATTGCGCTCATCCCGGCCATGGTTGGGGCATTTGGTTTTGCCGAAGTCTTGACGGTGATGTTGCGCAAAAAGCCGGTAATGAGTGCAAAAGAACTGAAGGAAGACCGCATCCTTCCAAAGCTGGCGGACCTTTGGAAATACAAACGCACAATCGGGCGCTCCGGAATTATCGGAACTTTGGTGGGCATTATCCCCGGCGTTGGCGAAGATATTGGTGCCTGGGCGTCTTACGCGGCATCCAAACGGAGCAGCAAAGAACGCAAGGAATATGGCACTGGTTCCAAGGAAGGTTTGATCGCTGCTGAAACGGGCAACAGTGCCGTGGTTCCCGGCGCTCTTATTCCAGCCTTGACCCTTGCTGTTCCAGGATCAGCACCTGCTGCCGTTCTCATCGCCGCCCTGTTTATTCATGGGGTTCGGCCCGGTCCCATGATCATGATCGAGCAGCCTGACTTCATCTATTCAGTCGCAGCCATGCTGTTCTTCGCAACTCTTGCGATTACGATCTACGGGCTGTCATTGACACGGGTGTTCATACTGGTCTTGCGCATTCCAAGAGAATTCCTCATGCCAGTTGTCTTTACGCTGTGCGTGATTGGACCCTTTGCGTTGACACAGCGCATATTTGACATCTGGGTCATGGTTGGGTTCGGCTTGGTTGGGTTTGTTTTGCGAAAAATGAACTATCCGATGGCACCGCTCGTCCTCGGTATCATTCTGGGAAGCCTGCTCGACAAATCGCTGCGGCGGGGGCTGACGCTTTCCAACGGGTCGCTGGAACCGTTTTTCCTGCGTCCAATCTCGGCAATGTTCGTAGCCGTAATCCTACTGAGTATTATCTTGAGCCTCCCAGTGGTGCAAAAGGCAGTGGCGCGTTGGATTGACCGACTGATGCCTGCAGGCAAGCGTGGGGAGGAGGATCAGTGAGCGCCAGTCTGAAAGCCGTCAAAAAAGGCCCGAAGAGAGATGCCGCTGCTTCCAAGCGCCGCATTCTGGAAGCCGCGCTCCATGAATTTTCGCGGTATGGCCATGCAGGCGCTCGCATGGATTCGATCGCAGAGGCTGCCGATGTTTCCAAGCCGATGATCTACACCTATTTCGGCGACAAGGAAGAGCTGTACAAGGCGGCTCTGCGAGAGAGCTACGTACAAATCCGACGCGGTGAATTGAACCTTCAACTGGGTGATCTTGATCCTGAAGCAGGCATACGTGAACTGGTGAGCTTCACGATGAACCACTTTGTGTCAAAGCCATGGTTCATTTCCATGTTGAACACAGAGAACCTTTTGGGCGGCGATGCGATCCGCCAGATTGGTGATGCCGATGCAATTCAATCCCCATTGATCGATGGGATTGGAAAATTGCTTCAAAGAGGCGCAAGCACCGGGCTGTTTCGCGACGATATTGACCCGGTAGAACTGTACATCACAATCGCCTCACTTTGCTATTTTCCAGTGTCGAACCAACACACTCTGCGCTCGGTTTTCAAAGTCCCGATTGATGCTCCATGGTTGGCGCAAAGGTCCGAGATGATCTCCGACATGGTTGTGCAATATCTCAAATCTGAGAAGGCGGGCGAGCCGTGAAATCGGCTCTGTTCCACACATTTTAAGACCCAAGTGCCAGCTACTCACGTCAACGCTGACACAGATAAACAACTGATCAAAAGCACTTCTGAAAGGGATCACCACCATGCGACAAACACGAATAGGTATCATCATGCACGGCGTTACCGGCCGCATGGGTATGAACCAGCATTTGATCCGCTCTGTTCTTGCGATCAAGGAGCAGGGCGGCGTTGCCCTGAAAGATGGCTCTTTTCTGGTCCCTGACATCATTATCGTGGGGCGCAATGCTGAAAAGGTTGAAGCATTGGCAAAGCGCCATGGCGTCGAGCGCTGGACTGATGATCTGGACGCCGCGCTGGCCAATCCGGATGACACTCTGTTTTTCGATGCAGCCTCAACCAAATTGCGGCCAGCCTTGCTGCGCAAGGCCATTGACGCAGGCAAGGACGTCTATTGCGAAAAACCGGTTTCTGAAAGTCTGGAGGAGGCAGTAGAGATTGCAAAATACGCCAAGGAGAAGGGCGTCAAGAACGGGATCGTTCATGACAAGCTGGACCTTCCGGGCCTTGCCAAGCTGAAACGCCTGCGCGACAGCGGTTTCTTTGGACGCATTCTGAATGTCAAAGGTGATTTTGGATATTGGGTCTTCGAAGGCGACTGGATGCCTGCCCAAAGACCGTCCTGGAACTACCGCGCAGCCGATGGTGGCGGGATCATTTCCGATATGCTGTGCCATTGGCGCTATGTGCTCGACAATGTTGTTGCACCCGTGAAATCAGTGAGTTGCCTTGGCGCAACACACATTCCCGAACGCTGGGACGAAATTGATCAGGCCTATGAGGCAACGGCAGATGATGCTGCTTATGCCACATTCGAGCTGGAGGGCGGCATCGTCGCTCAAATCAACTCCAGTTGGTGTACCCGGGTGCGGCGCGATGATCTGGTGACCTTCCAGATTGACGGAACCCATGGCTCCGCCGTGGCTGGCCTGCACAAATGCTGGAGCCAGCACCGCGTCAATACACCAAAGCCTGTTTGGAACCCGGATCAGCCTCAGACGATGAACTTCTTCGAAGACTGGGAAGAAGTGCCTGACAATCAGGTGTTCGATAATGGCTTCAAGGTGCAGTGGGAACAATTCCTGCGCCATGTCGTGGAAGATGGCCCGTGGAATTACACGCTGGTCGAGGGTGCCAAGGGTGTTCAGCTTGCTGAAGCAGGTTGCCAAAGTTGGGAAGAGCGCCGCTGGATCGATTTGCCTGAACTGGAGATATAGACATGCCGACACTCAATCTTCCTGGCGGCGCGGTGGACCTGATGGCCGGTGCCTTGCCTCAAAAAAGTGATGGTTGGAACCGCGTTGCCTATGCTGCGGCTCATGTGGTTGCCGATCCATTGGTTGAAGCAGATCCGTGGCTGGACTGTCCCATCGATTGGGATCGGACGCTGGCCTTTCGCGAGCACCTTTGGTCCTTGGGGTTTGGTGTGGCTGAGGCCATGGATACGGCCCAGCGCGGAATGGGGCTGGATTGGCCGACTTCCCTTGAGTTGATTGAACGCAGTGTTGCTCTGGCAAAGTCAGGTGGGCATCTGATCGCCTGTGGTGCAGGCACCGATCATCTGCAGCCTGGCCCTGATGTAACAGTTGATGATGTCATCGCTGCCTATGAGTTGCAGTGCGAGGCTGTTGAAGCCACGGGCAGCCGCGTCATTCTGATGGCATCGCGTGCTTTGGCGAAGGCTGCCAATGGGCCAGATGATTATGCAAGAGTGTATGACCGCATTCTGTCAGGGCTTGCGCAACCGGCCATCCTGCATTGGTTGGGTGAGATGTTCGATCCAAGCTTGGAAGCCTATTGGGGTGATCCTGACCATATGCGCGCCATGGACACCTGTCTCAAAGTGATTGCCAGTAACGCCGATAAGGTAGACGGGATCAAAATATCGCTTTTGTCTGCTGAGAAAGAAATCGCAATGCGCCGCCGCCTGCCTGATGGCGTCAAAATGTATACTGGCGATGATTTTAACTATCCTGATCTGATTGCAGGCGATGAGCAGGGCTATTCCCACGCCCTTCTTGGAATATTTGATCCAATTGCTGGCGCGGCGGCAAATGCGCTGTCGGCGCTGGGCAGCGGAGACGAAGCCACTTACAGGAAAGTCTTTGAACCGACGGTCCCGCTGTCGCGGCACATTTTCAAGGCACCAACGCGCTTTTACAAAACCGGTGTGGTTTTCCTGGCCTATCTGAATGGTCATCAGGATCATTTTACCATGATTGGCGGCCAGGAAAGCACACGGTCAACCTTGCACCTGGCCGACATTGTACGGCTTGCCAATGCAGCTGGCCTGTTCACGGACCCTGACACGGTGGCAGCTCGGGCGCGCCCGATCTTTGCTGCCCGTGGTGTGGAGATTTAACATGATCACTCCTGATAAATTATCGCTCAATACTGCCACGGTTCGTGAAAAATGGGATCTTGCCAGCTCCATAGAAGGCTGCGCACGCCATGGCATTGGTGGCATTGCGCCATGGCGTGACAAGCTGCAGGAAATGGGGACGGAAAAAGCGGCGCGCGCGATTCAGGATGCTGGATTGCGCGTCAGCGGCCTGTGTCGGGGCGGTTGGTTCACCGCTTCCGGAGCCATTACACAGGACGTGATTGATGATAATCGCCGTGCTGTTGATGAAGCTGCTACGATCAATGCGGACTGTCTTGTGATGGTTGTGGGGGGACTTGCTGAGGGATCACGCGATTTACCGCACGCACATGAATTGGTCGAGGAGGGTCTTGCCCGGACGTTGGAATATGCCCGCACTGTTGGCGTCAAAATCGCTATAGAACCGTTACATCCAATGTATGCAGCCGATCGCTGCTGCGTGAACACAACGCGCCAGGCGCTGGATATCTGCGACCGGCTGGGCGATGGAATTGGCTGTGCAATTGATGTTTATCATGTCTGGTGGGACCATGAATTGCGATCCCAGTTAAAACGGGCAGGTCGCGACCGGATCATGGCGTTTCACATTTGTGACTGGCTGATGCCAACCACCGATATGCTGACCGATCGTGGCATGATGGGCGACGGCGTTATCGACATTCCACTGCTGCGTTCCTACGCGGAATCAGAAGGTTTCGACGGCTTGTATGAGGTGGAAATCTTCTCGGCTGAAAACTGGTGGAAGCGCGACCCGGATGAGGTTCTGGAAACCATCATAACGCGCGGGCGCACTGTCTGCTAGCAATAGCACACCAGTTTTTGCTGTTGCCCTATCAGCAAATCAGTCGAGAGCGAGGCACTACAAAGTAAGCCGAGACGAAGAGCAACGGCCGCTAAATCGGTGTCCAGCGTCGGGATTTCGCTAAATCTTTACAGTCTCATTCAGGACGGCATCCATTGGATGATCATGCCCTGAATGAGCAAGCGGCGTTATGAAGCAACCGTCTTGGCAGCTCGTTTCCGGGGGCTTGGCTTTTTTGCTGGTTTTTCCGCTAGATCCTCAGCTTCCTTTGCAAGACGCAGGGCCTTCAGACGTGCGGTGTTTTTACTGATCGCCGCAGCTTTGGCCTCTCGTTCATTGAGAGTCTCCTTTTGGATTTTGCTAATTGCCGCCAAACGATCTTCTGCGCGGGTTCTGGAAGTGCTCACTATGTTTTGGTCCTTCATGTCGGGGTGGGGCCACACAAGCGCGTGGTTCGGTTCGCGTGTTAGTCGGTCAACTGCAAATTCGTTGCCGAAACCTTGCCGTCGCGGCCACTTTCCAGATCATAGGAAACTTTCTGGCCATCGGAGAGGCCAGTAAAACCAGCATGTGCGACTGCAGAAATATGGACAAATGCGTCCTTGCCACCATCATCGTGAGCAATAAAGCCGAAGCCTTTAGAAGCATTGAAGAATTTTACGGTGCCGACTGTCATGGCTTAAACCTTTAAATTGCCCGAAATCTGAAGCGTGCGGGCGATGTTCCGATGCGTTGTGCACACAAGGGTTGAAACGCTTTCAAAATCAGGGGAAGCAAAGCAATCGGGCAAGCCGTTGGTTTAAATAGCCAATGATGGCTTGAAACGCTCACAAAACATAGGTGTTTGCGCGCCAAAATCAAGGTTAGCTGTTAATCAGGCACACTATACAAGTTAGAATGCCCCGCAGGTGTTTGCTGCAAACGGTCCTGTTTACCTGTTCCAATATAGTGTGGAGGCAGTCATGAATTGGCTTTGCTGGATGAAATCTGTGCCTATGAGTGCGGGGAGTGAATGCGAGAGGGGACCGTATCGTGATCGTTTTACGTGATGTTCATAGCGTTTCGATAAAAGGACCGTTTAGGGTGCCGTATGCACCACCTTTTTGTGTTTGAGGTACGTCATGTTCCGAGTTTCAACCGCCTGCGTTTTTGCCGCTCTACTTTGCCCGACACTCTCATATGCAGACCCAGCATCGGAATGTGGGGTTGAGAACAATTCTCAGGCCCAGATTGCTAATTGCCTGAAGGATACGGCAAAGCGTGTCGATGAAACGATAAAGCAGACTTTGGGCTTTGCTGTTGAGGCAGCACGTAGCTTAGACAGTACTACGGGCCGTAAAGTTGTGGAGCCTGCCCTGGAAAAGGCTCACGCTGGCTGGTCTGCTGCGCGCGACGCCCAGTGTGAATATGTTGAAGCCACCTATGCCGGTGGATCAGGCGGCAGCATTGCCAATCTGTCCTGCCGAATTAAGATGGGCCGAGAGCGGGCCGATCTATTGCTCACCTTTGCTGACTAAAGTCGAAATGTGAGCCTGAAAGCCTGTCATTGGCCTCTACTGGCTGTATCGGGCAAAGACGACATCTGAGTGTGAGCGCTGAAAGACCCGATTGAAAGTTGAGTTTTGCTAATTTCAATGGCCTGAATGATGCGCGCCAGTGTCACAGGAAGACAAAAATACATGCCTCAGGCCAACAGCGGCTGACATTCAAATTAGTCGGTCGAGCTAAGTCCAATTCTTTGTCATTTCGATTTATTTTTCTGACAGTGACGATCTATGAATTTATGATCACCCGGATAAGACGGGAATCAAAACGTTGACACCGATCTGCTCAACCAGAACAGGTTTAAATGCTGCACCTAAATGATTTGTCACGCATTTTGCGAAGAGATCGCGTCTCCAGCAGGGCGAGGCTTGATCTGACGCTCGCCTATGAAAACGTCTATGTCATCGGCGATGTTCACGGGTGTTTTGATCAGCTCATGTCGTTGGAGCAAAAAATCTATGCTGAAAAAAAATCGAGCGAGCAGGATGACCTGATCATCACCCTTGGTGATTACGTGGATAGGGGGCCCAGATCAGCAGACGTAATCGAGCATCTGCTGGCACCGCCAGAGGCAAATTTCAAACGAATTTGTCTGCTCGGAAATCATGAACTGGCAATGCTCGATTACCTGGAAAATCGTTTGCCGCTTCAATCATGGTTGCGGCTAGGGGGCACGCAAACGCTGCTTTCCTATGGGATAGATATTGACCGCCTGGAGACACTCTATAGCAAAAGCAAGCAAGTCGATGAGAAGATCCGGGAACTTGTACCAAATTCTCACAAACAGTTTTTGAAAGATCTGCCGATTTTGATCCAGACCAGAAGGTTTCTGTTTGTGCATGCTGGCATCCGCCCGAATGTCGACATAGATGATCAGAAAGATCATGACCTCGTCACTATCCGCGATGAGTTTTACAAGAATGCGGATGTATCAGACTACATTGTGATCCATGGTCATACGCCGGTAAAGGCCCCTCAGCTGAAAACAAATCGTTTGAATATCGATACTGGTGCGTATCGTAGCGGTGTGCTGAGCGCAGTGAGACTGAACCAGGATGGGATAAAATTCCTGTCATCATAATAGGGGTCCAGTCTGCAGATTGGGGTGTCAGGCCTCGTCTCAAACAGCTTGCGCTCCGGTGCCGTAATACTGATTATATTCCTTGAGAAACTTTTCAGACGTTCCGTCGGTGCTGTATTTCGGCAGGGATTTGAGGTCGACCTTGTTGAGGATCACACCCAAAAGCTTATCAGAAATCGCTGCCTCGGCATTCAGCTGCGAGGAAACCAGCAGGCGAGGGGTCTTTCCCCACTCCGTCACCATGATGTATGCGTCGACTATCTGCGACACAGCCTTGGCATCGACCACTGGACCTATCGGTGGCAGATCGAGAATGATGTAGTCAAAGGTCTCTTTGGCTTCTGCAACAAATTGCTGCATCCCTTCCGAGGAAAGCAATTCACTCGTATGTGAAAATTGTCCACTTAAATT
This sequence comes from Alphaproteobacteria bacterium, assembly GCA_024743215.1. Classification (GTDB taxonomy): domain Bacteria; phylum Pseudomonadota; class Alphaproteobacteria; order Rhizobiales. The sequence continues at coordinate 1,016,839 of JANSWZ010000001.1, read as the reverse complement.
GTTGCCTATAAAACACAATTTGGTGCCTTCAATGACCTTGGCGACATCCCGCCAGGTTTTGTTTTCAATCACCGCTTTCAGCAATCCATCAGTCGGTTCCGACAACATCGCCCGGCTCAGGCCAGGATTGCGAATATCTCCGTCAATGATGAGAACCCTGGAATCATGAGAAGCCAGCAGAGCCGCAAAATTCGCGGCGATTGTTGACTTACCCTCACCGGGCAGGATCGACACAAAACCAATCACCTTGTGTTGTTTTGCCTGCAATACGACATCGGCCGCAATGCGGGCATTGCGCAGTGTCTCGGTGAACATTGATGTCGGATTTGCAAGAGCGGCCAGCATCCTTGATTTCTCAAGTCTGCTGGTTGGCGCCACACGCAGGTCCGCGAGTTCCGCCTTCATATTTCTCCGGCCGCGTTCTTTGGCCGGATTGGCTGTTTTGCCGTCGATTTTTGGCGCATAACCTAGAAATTTGAGCTTGAGGACATCTCTCACTTCGCCGCCAGTGCGGAAGAACCGTTCATTATACTCGCGGACAATACCAATCATACCGCCAATCAATCCGCCAAGCACTATCATCATTCCCAAAACCGGTATGGTCCTGGGGCTGCTCTTTGATCTTGGGACCGTTGCATCAGAAATAATTCTGACTGCAGAGACGGGGAAAGACTGTTGCTGCGACACTTCTTCATACCGGGATAAAAACGTTTGATAGAGGCTGTTTACTGCTTCTGAGCGTTGCTCCAGCCCCCGAAGGGCAATTTGTGCCTGCGATGCCTCACTGTTTCGACCGGTGGCCATGGATACGCTTTCCTCTAGCGCATCTTCTCTGGCTTTCGAAATTTCAAACTCGCTCCTGAGGCTGGCTGAAAGATTGTTGAGTTCAGTGGTAATCTGCCGGACAATCTCTCTCTGTTCAGCTTGCAGCAACACAGCCTGCGGGTGGTCCTCGCCGAAATTCAGCCGGATTTCCTGTTCCCGCTGGTCGATTGCATCCAGTCTGGTTTTCAATTCTACCAGTGCGGCATTGCCATATTCTTCTGAAGAAATCAGAGAAAAACTGGAAAGCCCTTGCGTATCTGTATCAAGCACCTGCCTGAACTGTTGGAACCGTGCCTCGGCTCTGGCAGTCTCCGCTCTGGCCAAGGCCAGTTGTGAGTTGAGTTCAGACAGCTGTTGTTCGGTTATCAGCAATCCGCGTGTGGATGAAAGGCCATTTCGAGACCGAAAGTCTTCCGCTTGCTGGGAGGCCAACTGAGAGCTGACCTGAAGTTCCTGGAGCCGCGTTTGCATCCATTCCGTTGCTTGCTGTGTGGCGTCAAAATTGGCCTCAAGTTGATCGGCTATATACGCTTCAGCATAGGCATTTGTAATCTCGGCAGCCAGTTGGCTGTCATGGGAGCGAAAGGCAATTGAGATCGCGTAACTTCTCCCTGCGCGTTCAACCATGACATTGCTTTGGAGAATGGTTCGGACGTATTCTTTCAGAGCGGCATTCCTTGCCACTGCAATCTCGGCAGCACTTGCGTTGGAACTGCCATCACGCGATGATGATGCGCTCGGGAGCAATGCGCGGACAAAGCCACGAGTTGTGCCAATGATCTGCCCAAGCATTGAGGATGGCGGGCGCAGGAATACCTGATTTTCTTCCAGATTGAGAGCCTGGCCAACTGCGTCGGCAATTCTGGCAGATCGGATGACTTCGATTTCGCTCAGCAGGGCCGCATCGTTTCTGACACGTTGAGGTGCTGGGGAGGCTTCTTCAACGATTTGACTCAAGCGGTCATCAATCAGCACTTTTGCGACCGCCGTGTATTGGGGCGGCGTTGTTGCCAGAATCACCACCCCCAATACAAACCACGCGATTACAAAGCATGTAACCAGAAAGAACTGCCGTCTGGCCATTGCAATCAAACGATTCAAGTCAATGAACTCGCTTTGTTTTTCGTCGGAAAACCTCTGATGTTCGGCAAGGTTTCTGACAGGGTATTCAAAAGTGTTCATGATGATCGTTTCTGGTTCACACAGCCGAAATTATCTAAGGCCAGTGTGTTCTGACATTTTGCTGATTTTGGATTTCGAAGCGCTGGCGTAGTCGGCTCGCTTCAGCGCAAAGGCTACGTTGGCCTCAACAAAGCCTTCTCGTCGTCCGCAATCGAACATTCGGCCAGTGAATGGCTGAGCATAGAAATTATTCGTTTCCATCAGGCTCAGCATCGCATCGGTGAGTTGTATTTCACCGCCAGCACCTTGCTTCTGCGTTTCAAGTATTTCAAATATCTCTGGCTGCAGGATGTAGCGGCCATTGATGAAATAGTTGGACAGAGCATCTTCGGGCTTTGGTTTTTCAACCATTCCGTTAATCGAGAATCCTTTGCCAAAGGTCGTGCCAGGCGTGACAATACCGTAGCTTCCTGTTTCACTGGGATGACACTCTTCAACAGAAATCACATTCTCGCCGGTCTGATTGTACAGCTCGATGGTTTCTGCCATGCAGCCCGTATCACCGAAGGACACCATATCTGGAAGCATGATTGCGAAAGGTTCGTGACCAATCAGGTTTCGAGCGCACCAAATCGCGTGGCCCAGCCCTTTTGGTGATTGTTGGCGCGTAAAACTTACCAATCCGGCATCCGGCAGAATGTCATCAAGCATGGCAAGGCTGTCGGCCTTTTGGCCATTCTGCAATGAAGAGTAGAGCTCAGGCGCTTGATCAAAATAGTCTTCAATGGCCGATTTGTTCCGTCCGGTGACAAAGACAATATGCTCGATCCCGGCCTCAATTGCCTCGTCAATGCAATACTGGATGACCGGCCTGTCGACGATCGTCAGCATCTCCTTCGGGATGGATTTTGTTGCCGGCAGCATCCGGGTTCCAAGTCCAGCAACCGGAACAACCACTTTTCGTACTTTCTGCATCTTGTCCATATATCCTCAAAAGTTACGGTTTAGATTCATGTGATTCAGTTTGCCACCCAGCGTTGCCAACGCGCGGCAATTGGCATGCGCAAATGGCGCGCTGCCATGGGGTCGCTCAACACAGCTCTCAACGCCTTCACAGGGGCGCGTGCTTTTAGGTGTTCGATCAATTTCAGAAAGCTGACGGCCTCGTCGATGCTTTTGGAGCGCTTCTTGAAGGCCTGTATTTCAGCACCCTTCAAGACGGCCTGTTCGAGGAACATGGTGTCGGCCGTTTTCATGTCATGCAGGTGGTGAAGCTTCAGAACCCGCGAAATGGATCCGTCTCGAACATGGTAATTGTAACCGGCGACTGGGTGAACGCCGCATATGGCCCCCATGGAAAGGGCAGTCGCAGCGAACAGATAATCTTCGCCGATGCGCAGCTTTTCATCATAAGACAATGAATGATCGACGACAAAATCACGTCGGATGATCGGCTTCAGATAACCCAGATTGAAGGTACTGGCGAAGAGCGTGTTGCCCAGAATGTAATCTGCCAGACTGATACTGCTCAATCGCGCCCAATCATCAGGAGGAAACATGGGGGAATTACTGCAGTCATTGCCGTAATTGATGTTCAGATTGTCCACCACAATCTGCGTACCATTTGCCTCGGCAAGGCCGATCATGTTGTGAAGGCGATCGCTTTCGATTGTGTCATCTGAATCCAGCATGGCCAGCCATGTGCCAGTCGCGTTTTCAATGGCCGTGTTTCGCGCAGCGCCCGGTCCGCGGTTTTCTGCATGCTGGAAAAGTTTGACACTATGATCGGGGAAACTTTCCGCAATGGCTGCTGAATTGTCCTGCGAACAATCATCGACAACAATCACTTCCACGCGAACGCCCGTCTGCTGCATCGCGCTTTTGATCGCAGCGCCCAGCGTTTCTGAGGTGTTGAAGCTTGGAATGATAACCGAGACATCAGGTTGGCTCATTGCTGACCCCTGTGCTTGCGGACATTCCGTATTGCTCTAACTCATTGAACCCAAGTATCCCGCTGACAGTTCCGATATGCAGACCACCGCGCAAAAGTGCTGTGTTTCGCCGGGTGCGACTTGTGATGTGCAGGCAATAGCAAAGGGCACAATAGAAAACCTTTGAAAGTGCACGAGCAGTTTCGAACACCTTTGCAGCTGTACCAAGGGGTTCTGCAAGGAGCTTGCCATGGGTTTGACCTGCGCGAAACCGTCTCTTCATGAGCCAGTCAAATGTAGCGCGCTTTTCAGGGACGGTTTCGGTTACAATTGCGTTTTCACTATATGAAAACCGGCCGCCGCATTCGAACACTTTTTTGAAGAATTCTGTGTCCTCACCGCCGGTTTGACCACGCAACAGGTTGAACCGGCGTCCCGAAAGGCTGGGCGCGCTCATTTTCATCAACACATTGCAGGTATAACCAGTTCTGATCTGTCCTTTGATCCAAACAGGATAGGTGGAATGGAAATCACCAGATTTGAGCCAATTCGGCGCAGGGTCCAGATGGCGTGCAATCACAGGGCCCAATACCACGTCAGCCCCGGAAGTCTGCATTTCCTGTATCAGGCATTTCAACCAGTTTTCCGTCACGATTTCATCATCATCGATAAAGGCGACAAGCTTGGCTGTACTCGCTTCCAGACACTTGTTTCTCGCTATGGAGATGTTGCCCGCAGGGGCATGCAGATAGGCAATCGGATGTTTGGATTTCTTTGCGAAATCGTCAACCAGTGCTTTTGCAGTTGGCTTCCAGTCATTGTCGACAACAATGATACGAACCTCATGGTCCTTCATCATCTTCAGTCTGTCGAGAGATTCCAGAGTGTGAAGGAGTTCGACGCGTTGAAACGTGCACACACAAATATCGATTGAAGTTGTTTCGCCCGGATGCCTCATAAGCTCAATCGCCCGGTTTCGTAGCGGCGACAGCCATCTGTCGCCAGAAGCCGATCGACCAGGCCAGATGCATGGTCATGGCTGACAGACCGGCCAGTGAGATTGACCAATCTCGTTGTTGATAAGCCAGATAGAATCCGTAAGAGAGACAGACGCCCATCCATAGGATAAGCGGCATGATGGCTGCCCAATGAAAGACCGTAAGAGTCGACAGCAGGATGATTGGCAAAATGGTCACTGGAAGCAATTGTCTGGCTTTGGGCACCACACGGTGTTTGATCAGGTTTTGGGCTCTGCCGAAGCCATAATTCTGATACTGGCGGAACAGGCTGACAATGGTCTGACGTGGATAATACGTGCATCTGGTTTTGCTGGTGAGCCAAATCCGATAGCCGGCAGCGGACAAACGGTAGTCCAGTTCCGCATCTTCATTGGCCTTGAAGGCAACATCGTAGCCGCCAACATCGCAAAACGCGGAAATGGTCATCAGGGCATGATGACCATGATCGACCCATTGACCCGACACGATTGATCTGTGTTTTGAACCGCCATTGCCAAGCTTTGAATTTTGCGCGGCTGCGTTGGATTTCTGAAAAGTCCTGAGCCCTACAGTGTCCATTGAAACAGCAACGGAATCCGCATTGGTTGCCTTGGCTTCCTGAATCAATTGCGCGCAATAATCGTCCGGGTATTCGCAATGTGCATCGATCCTGATGAGGTAATCCGCTTCATCACCAAACTCGCTGACACAAAGATTCACAGCCCAGCTTTGGATTTTGTAGGGATTGTCAAACAAGACAATGTTTGGATGTTCGGAACTGAATTTCTCGACAATCTTTCTTGTTCTGTCCTGGCTGCCGCCATCGGCGACAATGATCTTGAATTTTTCAGGATCGGTTTTGACTGCCAGCTGAGCCAGCAGTGAACCAATGTGAGCTTCTTCATTCAAACAGGGAATGATAATCAGGGCGGTGTATCGATTTGAGCTCGCCATACTAAGTTCTTTCCAGGGAAACTGAGGCGGGAACCTCTTGGGCACTGGAAAGGCTGGTGACAACCGAGCCAACAATCTTTGAAACCAACGCCTCACAATCCTTCAAATCGCAAACCCACTGTTTTTTGGGAAGCGATGTTACCGCATTACGGTGGGCGTAATACTGCTCGCTGGTAAGCGTGCTCAGCACCCTCGAGAGCTCAGATACGGACAACTCTTCCATCGTAATGCCGATGAGTTTTGAAGACAGGAATTCTGCGGTTTCAGTGCTCGTTACGGCAATGGGAACCGCTGCGAAACGACATCCCTCATACAGCCTGTTTGGCAAAAGCCACGCAGAGTTTTGTCCTGCCTCAAACAGATCGATCACCCAGGAGAAGTGTACGTCTTCATAGATAGCCGATAGGTCTTCTGGATTTTTGTAGCGCCCTTCGAAAGACATGAAAGGCTGGGCTTCAACGAATTCATGAAAATCCGGGAAGACATCCAGTGAAGGAATGCCGCGCAGGACAATTACAAACTTTCCTTGTTGCTCCTGCGTAAATTCCGAAAGCACTTCCAGGGAACGTTTACATCTGAGCGCTCCAAACCACCCGATTTTCCAAGGGGAGTGCGTGCGCGCACCGGCCAAAGTTCCGTCTGTTGTAGAAACATTGGCCAGTTCAAGGTGCTTGTTTTCAACAATTTCGATTGGCTGAGTGACGTCAGCCAGAGGTCTGAAATAGTTGCGTACAAATGCCGGTGAACTCGTGATGATGATGGAGACATGTCTAAGCAACCGCCTTTCAAGGCCCCTTAAGGCGCTGCCCATCTGGTCCGTGCGCAACATCAGGCGATGGATATCGAGGCACTCATAGGCAATCTTGATTTCTGGTGAGCCAAAAAATGATTTCAGACGGACAGCGATCACCAGCATCTCAAGGTTTCGAGCTATGATCACATCGGGTTTCGCCAAATGCCCAAACCTGCTGCGGATGGACAGTGTGGACTTCACAACGGCAACAGCGCGTTGCACGAAATTTCCATTCTCGGTTTGCCCAAGCTCAATGGGAGCAACATCATCGACAAGAGTAATGGGAGCCTGCGATCGCCTGAAACCGGCTATTGCAACATCTGCACCGCCAGCCTGGAACATCATGAGGCGTCTGCGAACAGCCGGATCTGCAAGGTCGTGCACAAGATACAGAAAGTGGGGTGACGCCCTTCCATGCCTGCCGGGTTCCTGAAGGTTCTGCGGGCGCATATCAGTTACCCGCTGGTTCAAAATTGCAGGCGACGGATTCATCGAACTGACAAGGCTCATCAAAGCTGGTGAAAGCAACCCGGTCGATGAACATCAACACCGGCTCATCCGGCGCGGAAAAGGGACCCATCCAATCGACAAAAGTGTCTGATCCCCATAGGCTGAAATAAATTTTTTGGAGGCTGCTCGGCAGCACATCAGATTCACTGGTCTGATGGACCAGATTACCGTTAACGTACCAATGCATTTGCCCCGGTTCCCAGACAAACGCGTAGTTGTTGAAGCCACTGTCTGACGTGCCGTCAAGAGGAATTAGAGCCTCATTGCCGCCACTGCCACCCACATAATAATTGAGTTGCACTTTGCTTGTATCTTTCAGGAGAAACTCAAAATCGATCTCATCATGAGGCTTTTTATGCACCGGTCCGATATAGGTGAAAAATGCAGCATTGAGGCCAGAGCCGCTACCGGTTTTGATCCGAGCCTCATAGACGCCATATCCAAATCGCGCATAGGTTTGTACTTCGCCACAGACATAGTCGCGATCAGTGGTTGCCTGCTGCTTGAATTGCAGCACAAGCATGTCATCTGAAATGCCGGTTGCCCCTTTTGACCAAGTGCAGTTTTGGTGATCGCCATTGGCCCATCCGTCAGAGATGTACCAGCGGCTTGAGTCCAGAGAATTGAAGTCATCGACAAAGGAAACGCCGCTGTCCAAATCATCTGCAAAGGAGGGTTCAGACCGAAGCGCCGTCAGTCCCGATACACAGATTGACGCGATCAGGGCGGCCGCAACGAACAGCTTGCCTGTCTTGTTTTCTGGAATTGGTTTCACTCCATGGACCGAAGCACTGGAAGGTGCAACTCCCATATCACTGACGACGTCAGTCTCAGGTGAGTCGTCATCTGCGGTCAATTTCAGGGCCAGCTTTTCAAGCTCCCCAACTCTTTTGTGCTGCTCTGAAAGCGCCAGAATTCTGGACTGACACGCCATCAATGTTTCTGTCAGTTCGTCTGATCGTTTGTCAGAGTTCTCAGGAGCATCGCCACTATCCATTGTGTCCAGCAGGAAGGCTGCAGATGCCGCTGCGTTCTGGGAACGGGATTGCAATCCTGAGAGTTCTTGTTGGATGGATTCGCTGCAGTGACGAATATTGCGAACCAATTGTTCAAATCGCTTGGAATCTGTTGCCATATCCCGCGCCATGGACCGAACATAAAATTCGCTGTTGTTGGGATTGGTCCGATTTCTGATGTAGTTGAAAACCATTTTACGCCACCACTTGGGTTGGCCCGGTGCACAATATCGATATGGCTGCGCCACTGGGTTGTAGGTTAAGCCTCATTGATTGGCCCCAATTCCGCTGACCGGAAACAAGACCTGTTGGTCTCGGTAAATGTTCGCTGGCGATTTATGGCTTTTTGGCAGGCCGATTTTTCCAATCTTGTCAAAAGCAACACCGCTAAACACTGCAAGAAAGGTCGACGGGCTTGAGCAGGCAAATTTCACGGCCTGCCACGCGGTTTTGTCATTCTTCAGATCGAGAAATTCACGAAGCGCGAACTTGCTATGGATGTGCCGTTCGTGGCGCATCAAAATTGAGCGGTCTGCAACAGACAAATCACGGTCATCCAGCATGGCCCGGTCAGCATTTACCAACGCTCTCAGATCCGATGTATGATGTTTTGCGCTGAGTGAATTGGAACGAATGATCGCGCCATATCCCAAGGATGGTGAGATTTTGAAGCGGGCCTGTTTCAGAAGCACTCTTGAATACAGTTCATAGTCCTCACCCAGGCGAAGATCGCTCTGGTATCGGATGCCGTGCGTTTGTAGGAAATCCCGTTTCATGACGGGTTTGATAAATCCCAATTCGCCGCGCACCAGGCCGCGTTTGGAAATGTTCCCGGCAATAAATTCGGCGAAACTCAGTGTTGTTTGTTTGGGGCTGTTGCCTAACAACTCCGTGGTTTCAAACGCGCCAATGGCTTCCTCATTCAAAAACACGATATTGTCGCCAATAAAATCCCAATCATCGTCTTCAATCAGCGGTTTGAAACGATCCTTCAGGAAAAAATCATCTGCATCCAGCATGGCAATCAGCGGAGCGTTGGAATTGTCGATGGCGATGTTTCTGGCTTCTGCAGGACCAACATTTTGCGGCAACTCAATCAATTTCAGACGGTGGCTTCCGTCTTCCGCAAGCTGCGCTGAGCCGACTGTGGTGTCGGTCGAAGCATCATCCACAACAATGACTTCTGATACCTCCGTCTGACTGAGAGCTGACGTCACAGCCCGAGCAATTGAATCTTCTGCATTGTAGGCAGCGATAATCACGCAAACAGATTTTGTGTTGCGATTTTGCTGCGGGTTTTCAACTCGGGTTTCCGTTGTGTCTCCATGCCCGTGGGTATTTTGCATATTCTGACCCTTATCCAACTGGCGTGGCTTCGCAGTGCGTGTTTCCTGTGTGAAGCGACGACAGACATCTGCGGATATCGCCCATGTGGATTCACGGGCAAATCTGATCGGAGAGTGTTCGCAAAGCTCCCACAACACCTGTCGGCGCTTGGGCCAACTTGGGGAGTTTTTATCGGGTAGAAGCAGGAGTTTCCTCAGGGATGCGTCGCTGACCGAAGCCAGAACCTCTGGTTTGGTCGATTTTGTCATTGGATGACCGACATTCAGGATCGCTTTTGCAGAACGAAGGCCGAGCGCGAGAATGGCCGACAGACCCTGACGCTTGCTGAAAGCCTGAATGGTCGAAATGTGCTGTGGTCGTAAATGACACAGGCTCGCATGAATATCAGCGACGTGGCCTCCGCATGGCTCACGATTGAACATCGACTTGGCTATGCTGATCGACGACATGAGCAAAAAATCATCCGGGTGCATGAATGGCACCTTGATCCCGGCAACATCGACCCACTGTTTCCGTTTTAAAAATTCACTAGTGTCAGATGGTTGCGGAGAGCCGGGTTGCTGGATTCTGTAATGAAGATCGATGGCCGGGGAGCCTGTTTGGCGCGGCTCAAGATGTTGTTCGCCAAGAAAATTGACCCACCAACTTGAATCCGATCTGTCGATAACGGCAAATCCAATAGTTCCCAGTACGTCTCTGGCTCGCTTGAAGTCTTTGCCGTGAACGAGCAAATCAACATCACCAGCGGGTTTTATAAAATAGCTGCCATAGAGGATTTTCTGTTGAATAACGCCCTTGAAAACGAGGAACTCAACATCAGCTTTCACCAGTGCACTCGAAATTTTCGAGATATGGGAAAGACAGATCGCATTCAGAAGCGCGGTCCGTTTGCGATAGTTGTTCAACCATAAATAGAGCTTGCGATATTCCGAACTTACAGGCATTTGCCAGGCACACAGGAAATTTGCGACTTTGTTGGTGCGCAGAAATTCCTGAAGTGCATCACTGCTTTCGATGTCACGCAGCCGCCTTTTCTGGCCTGCGATTTCGGCAAATACATATTTGCCGAGGGAATCTGAGACCGTGTGAAAAGTATCTGTAACGTTGGCGAGTGGACCGAATTGGGTAGGGGTGGCGGCGATCTGTATCATAAACAAGCCCTGTTGCTCTCGCTATCAGTCTTGGTAGTCGTTGCCTCCCTCACAAAGTAAATATTAAAAATCAGCGTCCGTCAAACATCATTTCATGACGTTTTTACTGCGAAAAGCGATCAAAAATGTGGCTGAATATTGTTCCAGATTGAACTGCAAGTTCAGCTTGAAAACATAAGATATTGTAATTATTGAAGAAAAAAAGTGGGGCGGAAAGAACACAATTTAGGCAGCAGGTAAAAACGCCTAAAAAACAGGCATAATACAGAGGGGATTTTCGTTAATAAGTAGAAATGATGAAAATTTGAGCATTTAAGAGAAAAATCAATCAAATTAGGGGCGTATCTAATCTTTAATTTAATTTGATAAGTATTCGGTCATTTTTTCTTGACATGCGATATGACGCTGGTCTTACTCATCGTGTGCGGGATGGTTCCGCGCGATCAAAAACCGCAAGTTCCGACAAGGAGTGAAGGGAGATTTTGATGAAAACAGCTTCGAAAAGGTTGAACCCGAAATACGAAGCGCCGTGTCTCACGGTCCACGGTTCAATCGAACAGATAACCCAAGGAGCTTCTACCGGATCGGCGCTTGATGCTGCTTTTCCGATTGGAACAACATTTGGGGATTTGACCTTCTCTTAGAAGGAAGGCGTCCAAAGAAAGGCTGCTCGGCATAGCGCCGGGCAGCTTTGGGCATGAGTGGTCTTTGACCAGTCTTTGACCAGTCTGTCCACGTTTGTCGGTTGATCAAATTCGTAGGCAGTTGCCGAGTTGGGCGGGAATTGTCAGGTATGTTAGCAATGAATGGTTCTTTACCTATGACAGAAGATCGTGCCCCTGTATCCCTCAGTCTGAAAGCCTCCCCCGAAGTTGTCGCTTGCGAGTTCGGCGAGGGCATAGCGCTGCTTCATTTGAAAAGTAATGTCTATTACAGTCTAAATTCTGTCGGTGCAGATATCTGGGAATTCATACAAAATCCCTCGTCCAAAGATGAAATATGTAAATATATAGAAGAAAAATTTCAAATTAAAAAAGAAGTATGTCGTTCAGATATTGAAAAAATTCTCTCAGAATTTGAGAAATACAATTTATTGGCGTCGCCATGACAAATTTAATTCGGTTTTTAAATTTGAAGTTTTCAGAAAAAGTGTTTTTGGCCCATTGTATTATTGTGTTGTGTTTCATTCGTATTGCTCTGTCACTGAAGTGCGCTTCTTTCATCATGCGGACGATTTCAGCGATTCAAGTTACTGAAGAGGGAGATCAAAAGACAGCAAGGATGATCGCATGGGGGGTTGTTGCATGCGCCCGTTTTGTCCCTGGTGCAACGTGTCTGACACAGGCTCTGGCCGGGCAGTATTTGATGGCAAGACACAACTGCCGTTCCATCGTCAGAATTGGGATTGAGCGGGATAATCGCAACAATATGAAGGCACATGCGTGGCTTCTAAGCGGCGGGTTTGTTGTGTTGGGTGGACAGGCTTCTGACATGCCACGCTATGCGACCATGGTGGATATCTAGGCGGTGAAACTATGAGCGCCATTGCAGGCATTTTCAGCAGGGGAACGAGTGGTGGGTCAACTGAAACGTGTCTGCACAATATGCTGTCGACGATGCAGGCCAGATTCTCTGATGGTCAGAAGGTTTTGACCATTGGTCCAATGACGCTTGGGCTTGGTTGGGCGAATACTTCAGGGGAACGTAAGGGCGGACCGTTTTCGTTACATGGCAAATCGCTTTCGATTGTCGGAGACATCAGATTGGACAACCGAGAAGCGCTCATACCCATATTGGGAAATTGCGCCGGCGGTATCACAGACAGCGAGTTGGTGTTGAAGGCCTATCGAAGATGGGGCGAGAGCATGCTGGCTCATCTGGATGGCGATTTCGCGTTCGTGATATGGGACAATTCCAGACAATTGGCGTTCTGCGCGCGGGACCGTTTTGGTATCAAGCCATTTTATTTTCGGCTGACAAGAATGCAATTTTCAGTTGCATCAAGCATTTCGGCACTTGTTGAAATGGAGGGCAGTGGATTGAATGTTGACGAAGATCGCATTGCCGATTTTTTGGTTGGCCTTCCCAACGAGACCGACAGGACGGCGTTTCAACAGATCAACCGTTTGCCGCCCGGAAATTACATGACGATCACCCGAGATGATGTTCACACCGCCGGATATTGGGTGGCCGGACCAAGTCCACCCATTGCGCAGGCTGAATTGCCAGACGCATTTGCGGAACTTTTTACACGCTCTGTGGCGAACAGGATGCGTGGAACCGAACAAGTGGGAGTTATGCTTTCAGGAGGACTGGATTCATCTTCCATTGCCTGTGTTGCTCGTAATCTTAGGTCAATACAAGGGCAGGGCGCACTTGACGCATACTCACTCGTATTCGAGCGTGGAAGCGGCGCGGATGAAATCCATTCCATTCAATCTGTGCTGAATACAGGTGGATTTAAGTCTCATGTCCTTGGCCCGGAAATGCCGGAGCCTTTTGCGCATCATGAAAGTGTGCTTCGGGAGCAATCGGAGTTGTTTCTGGCGCCTGGGTTGTCAAACATCCGTTCTATCTATGCGCAGGCCAGGGCCAACGGGCAACATGTGCTTCTGGATGGTCATGGCGGTGATGAAGTTGTGTCCCACGGATATGGTCGGCTTAGGGAATTGACGGACCAGTGCCGCTGGCTGAGCTTGTGGCGGGAGGCCTGTGGTGTAGCAAAAACCCTGAATGTCAGCCCCGCTGCGATATGCTTGCAATTGTTGACAAGCCGGTTCGCTGCGTCAGGCAATCTGTTCAACTCATTCAGCTCCTTCTCTCATTCCATACTGCCTTATCGCTTGAGGGCAAAACTCTCTGGGAGACGAACGCGATGGCGTCAGCTTGTAAATGAGGATCTGGTGCGCCGATCCAATCTGGTCGCCAGATACTCAGTTGCGCAAGGCGCAAAGCCGGGAAAAGCCGACGAACAGGGTGAGCATCTGCAAATTGTCTCCAATCCTCTCATACCTCACGCATTTGAGGTGTTGGACCGCGCAGCGGGGGCCAATTGTATCGAGCCGCGATATCCCTTCTGGGATAAGGAATTATTGTTGTTTTGTCTGGGCCTTCCGGCCAGTGAAAAATTGGGCAATGGCTGGACCCGATTGATCCTTCGACAGGCGATGGAGGGCATCCTGCCACCCGAAGTCCAGTGGCGCCGCGACAAGGCCGATTTCACATCAAACATTGCGGTCAGCATGTTGAGCCACAATCATGCGCTCATGAGCGCCATCATGGGCACAGATGCCGACAGAATAGCGCCCTACGTGAACATGGATTTTCTGCGAAAGGCGTTTCAACGTCTGTCGCAACAAGGTGACCGTGCCAGATTGGATGACGTTCTGCATGTGTGGCGATCTGTCTGGCTGTCACTCTGGTTGAAGCAGATGGAGCGGGGTACAAGCGTTGAGTATTGACCGACACCTTTCCCATGCGATGGCCACACAGGAGTGCCCGGCGAAAACCACCCGGTTTTACTCAGCCTATGGGCTGGTTTTCGCGTCCGAATTTGTTCTGCCTGAATTGATAGAAGTGGCGCCTTGTGCTGCTGACGCATGGATCAAAAGGGGCCGCTTTGAAGATCAGAGAGCCCCGTGTGAAGACACGACATGGTATCGGTTTGAAGAGGGTCATGCCGTGCTTCATTGGGATACTGTCGGCACATTCAAGGTGCAATCCGGACATGAAATCATCGTGGAAAAGGCCGATAATGTGGGAGACGACCTTGTCGCCTTTCCGCTGTTAGGGCCGGTGCTGGCCGTGCTGCTACACCAGCGTGGCTTGTTCATCTTGCACGCCAGTTCCATCGGCATCAAAGGCTGCGGCCTGTGCCTTCTGGGAGACAAGGGCGCGGGCAAATCAACAACCGCGGCTTCATTGGTTGCCGCCGGGCATACATTGTTGACCGATGATATCGTAGCTATCGATTGTGATGCAGGTGGTGATTTCTATGTGCTGGCCGGCTTTCCCCAAATCAAGCTGGCGGCAGATGCCGGTGCCCGGATAGACTTGGCAGAATCCAGAATTCTTGCGCAAGCACATCCTTCCATTGACAAAAACCGATACCGCTTGACGTCGGGTTTTTCCGGCCTCCGCGTAAAATTGGAAAAGCTGTTTGTTCTGGTTCGCGGCAATGAGTTAGGGGTCACGTGCCTATCCGGCAGGCAAAGTCTCGATGCGCTGATCCGCTACTCATACATGTCGAGGTTCGGCGCTGCTGCGATGGTCGGAGACTCTGTTGCTGTCCATTTGATGCAATGCGCCAAGATCGCAGGGGGGTTGCATGTCAACGTCTTGAGTGTTCCCGACAATCTGGGCCTGCTCGATGAGCTTGTGCACGTTCTTGAACGGCAGGCGGCCTGATGAACATTGCGCCATCAAACCTTCCTGACTCCGCTGACAGTCTTGGTATGAGCAGAAAGCAGATAGCGGCACAAATTCGGCTTCTAATGGCTCATATAGGGCGGATCTCAGGAGCCCGGTTTTGGATGGCGCTCACACTGCTGCTGTTTGGCAGTCTGACCGAGGGCATTTCCATATTTCTGTTGATACCGCTGCTGCACATCATGAGTCAGACCGATGGCGCGTTCGTGATGCAGCTTGGCCAGATAGACGCTTTTTCCGGTTGGTTGCCCAACATCGCTGTTTCGCTTCCGGTTATACTCGCACTGCTCATCGGGCTGGTAACGCTTCAAGCTTTCTTTGTCAGATGGAAGTCGATTTATCTGGCCCGGATGCTCATCGACTTTCTCAATCAAACGCGCATCGAATTGTTCGACGCAATTGCACGCGCACGCTGGGAGAAAGTGGCGCAGAGCCGGAAGTCGGAACTGGAGCATGCTCTGACCGCAGACATTGAAAAAATCCAGGCGTGTGGGTTTTTCCTGCTCAACATATGCCAAACCCTTGTGGTTATGGCGGTTTATGCCGTCCTGTGTTTGCTGATTTCTGTTCCGACCACTTTGATTGTGATGGTTGTGGGGGCAATCCTCTATGCTGGCTTGTCGCCTTTTCGCGTAAATGCCGCAAAGTTTGGTGTGTTGACCACCGGAAACAGAAAGGAACAATATCGCACGATTTCGGACTTCCTGTCCGGCATCAAGATGGCGAAAATGTTGAACGGCGAGCGGTTCTATTTCGATCTGCTGGATCAAAATTTAACCCGGATAGCCAAAGACAACACGGCCTATGTCAATCAAAGCTCCATTGGCGCCGCAGCCTTCCAGATTGCCAGTGCTGTTGGGCTGGCTGTTTTCGCTTACGTATCTTTGGTGGTGTTCAGGGTTTCCATGATGGAGTTCCTGGTGCTTCTGGTGATTTTCGTCCGCGTCACACCGAGATTATTGAGCCTTCACACCCAGGTACAACAATTCCTTGTCAGTCTGCCGGCCTATGGTTCGGTGTTGACCCTGACCCGAGACTTTGCAGAGGAAAAGGAACCGGCCAAGGAAACTCCTGTGCCGATTTCTTTCAAGCTACAAAAAGGGATCACGCTGACACATGTCAGCTATTGTCACGAGATGGCCGGGCGTGACTTTGCCTTGCGTGACATCTCGCTGGAAATACCGGCTGGCAAAGTAACAGCGCTTATCGGGCCATCGGGGGCCGGAAAAAGCACCCTGGCGGATATCATTGCAGGTTTGATTGAAGTGACGTCAGGAACGATGTCCGTAGATGGCGTGGTGATTGGCTCAGACAATCAAAGAGCATGGCGTTCTCACGTCGCTATCGTTCATCAGGATGTCTTTCTGCTGCATGACACCATCAGAGCCAATTTGCTTTTTTCAAAACCGGATGCGGATGATGCTGAAATTTCGACTGCCCTTGATATTGCGCAAGCGCTGAAATTTACAAAACATCTGCCCCTGGGCCTCGACACGATTGTCGGGGAAAGAGGAGGGCTGCTGTCCGGTGGTGAACGCCAAAGGATTGCCATAGCTTGTGCTGTCTTGAGAAAACCCAAACTGCTCGTGCTTGACGAAGCCACGAGCGCACTGGATTGGGTCAATCAGGCCCTGATTGCCGAAACCATCGAAAAACTGCGTGGTGAAACAACCATTCTGACCATCGACCATGGGGACGCGATGATTGCTCACGCCGATCATGTCATTGCGATGGAGGAAGGCAGACTTGTCGATTCTGGAAAATATTCAAATTTGCGGAAAAAACGTAAGCAAAATTTATCAAAAGTGATTGCAGGCTAAGAACAATGAGTGGCGCAACCGGAATTCAAGACACTCTCTTTTTCAGGGGTTCGCTCTTGCTGTATGTTTTGGCGTCAGTTGGCGCTTTTTCGTCCACTTTTGGTTTCTGCTGTGCGCGTACTTTCATAAGGATGAAACAAAAATATCCTATCTGCAGGATGACGAGCACAATGACTGCTCTGATCGCCACGGTCACAAAATCTGCGCCATCATATAATGACCACATTGTCACGATGATGGTGGTGCAAACCAGACCGAGTAAGAATTTTGGCAAAGTCATTGCTACCTCAAGTTGCTGTCGTAATTTACCACAAACTGGCCACAAATGATAGAGGTCAAGGTTTAAGAATTGGCGAATGCTGAATGTGTCTGAATTGGACAATCTATTGAGTATAAAAATTGTGCAATATCGCAAAAATAAGATAAAAAAATAGGCAGTATTGTCATATTTTGTGAGGGGAAACATAAGTATTTAGTGAATTATCAAATTTCCTGTAATCGCACTTGTGATTGATAATTTTCTATGTATTCTACTTTTGGGAGGCTGTGATAAACCAAGGAGCCAATGATGGCTGTTTTCGAAAAATCCTCCCCTTGGCGCATACAAGCACGCCAAGTTCGACAAGCACAAAACGAAAATCTCCCCCGTATATCCAGAAGTTCCTTGAAGCGTTTTTTTGATATTGTCGGCGCCTCAATCGGGTTGGTCGTCCTATCACCATTGATGCTCATGTTAGCTGCTCTTATCAAGGTCACTGATGGCGGTTCTGTATTTTACGGACATCGCCGCATTGGCCGAAACGGGACAGCATTCAATTGCCTGAAATTTCGGACAATGGCCGCGAACAGCGATGAATTGTTGGAAATCTACCTGTCTGAAAACGAGTCAGCTCGCGTCGAGTGGGATCGTGACCGAAAACTTAAAAATGATCCCCGGATCACATCAATCGGCGTGGTTCTCAGGAACCTGAGTCTGGACGAACTTCCGCAACTCTTCAACATCCTGATGGGCGAAATGAGCATAGTAGGTCCAAGGCCGGTGGTCAGCGACGAGTTGGAAAAATACGGGGCTGCTGCTCAGTATTATCTCAGTACCCGGCCAGGTCTGACAGGGCTTTGGCAAATCAGCGGCCGCAATGATGTCAGCTATGGGCGTCGTGTGGAACTCGATCAGATTTACGTGAAAAATTGGTCATTCCAGTCAGATCTCTTGATCATTATCAAAACGATTCCAGTCGTTTGTCTGGCTAAGGGCAGTTACTGACCAGATTCCGTACTGACGAGCTGATCTGATCTGTTTTTCTAACTCAGAGCAATGACGTTTTACGTCATTGCAAGGTTGCGTAACCTTAGGGAGTAAGCAAGTGAACACCAGATATGACGTAACGAATCCGAACATATTTTCTTTTGCCGCGGTTGTATTGCTCTGGTTCTCATCACTCAGTTATGCTCAGGCTGAGTATCAGCTGGGTGTTGAAGACAAGCTGATGATCAGGGTCTATGAATGGCGCAGCGTGGAGGGTGAAGTTCGCGAATGGCCAGCGCTTACGGGTGAATATGTCGTGGGCGCATCTGGCGCATTGACATTGCCGTTTGTGGGGTCTGTCCCTGCCATTGGCAAGACCACCGAGGAACTTGCCGGCACAATTGGCAGCAAGCTGAAAAACGTGCTCGGCCTGGTTGACAAGGCGGAGGCGTCGGTTGAAGTCATCGAACATCGCCCATTCTTCATATCAGGCGAGGTGAAAGCATCCGGGCGATATCCCTATTCGCCCGGCCTTACGGTTCAGCGTGCAATAGCGATTGCCGGTGGTGGCTCTCAGTTGGCCACAACCGGATCCCGCGCCTCCCGCGATGCCATAAGCGCCACCGGAAACATAGGTATTCTGAGGGATCAGCTGGTGCGTCTTCTTGTTCAACGCGCCCGCGTCAGTGCCGAAACCAACAAGACAGATATTCTTGCGCCCGTGTTCAGAGGCGCTCCTTCAAATTTCATCGCATCCCTGGTGGAAGATGAAACAGTGATCATGGTCTCGCGCCAACGCAAGATTGATCAGGAGCTGTCTGCATTGGACTCACTGCAATCACTGCTTGAACAGGAGATTGCCGCGCTTCGACAGAAGATGGTGTCGATTGAGTCCCAGTTGGAGACCGTCGGCAAGGAAAGGAAGGGGATGGAAGAACTTGCCAAGAAGGGTTTGGTCAACAACACCAGATTATTCCAGGCAGAGAGAAACAGTGTCGATATTGAGGGCAAGGCACTGGACCTGACCACTGCAATTCTGCGTGCCCAGCAGGAAATTGGCAAAGTCAATCAATCAAGAATTTCGTTTCTTTCAGGAAGAGAAGCTGATTTGGCGCTTGAGCGTCAGACGCTTGATTCACAGATTGGCGAGATCGAACGCAAGATCGAGATGCAGCAGGGTTTGCTGGCGGAAGCCGCCTCATTCTCAGCGACGACCGATGCAGCGCTTGGAGGTGAGGGGCTGGTTCTCACCTACAAGATTACAAGAGACATGGAGGGCGGGTTGAAGGAACTGACCGTCGATAAAAACGCGTCAGTCCAACCCGGCGATGTTGTGGTTGTCGAACTGTCCGTCCCTGCTGGCAACTAGGGTCTGGACTCAATTCAACCTCCAAATTGAGTCCAGCCCCTGCACATTGCCGCTCAGGTTCTTTAGCGAGAATTGTAAGAACACAATGAAAATCAGAAGATCACTGTTTGTCGATCAAGAATGCAATTCGCTTTACGCTGCAACTGCGATTGCTGTGTCGGTGTTTGTGTTCGCTTATTCGTCGCGCTTTGGTCAGGTGTCAATCCTGCTGTATTACGCGCTTTGGCTGCCGCTGATTATGGTCGATCACAGGCGTGTTCTGAGCACGGTTCAGACGTTTCCAATCATCTACCTGTTTGCTGCACTTGCAGTGTTCTCGGTGTTCTGGTCACAGGCCCCAGGCGCCACTCTGCGAGGCGGCATACAAATGCTGTCTCATGTCATATGCGCTACATTTGCCGCCAGCGTCGTGAGCCATCGCTCACTGTCTATCGGCGTCCTTTTTGGCACCACGCTGGTGCTTCTGTACTCCCTGTTCTTTGGCCGCTATAGCTACAATCCGATAGATGGTTCATACACTTTCGTTGGTTTGTTCTCGTCAAAAAACCAACTCGGTTTCTTCGCTTCGCTGGGCTTGATTTTCGGGTTTTTCAACCTGTTTTATATCGTAACAGGCAATGCACAGAAAATATTATGCTTGGGTATAATATTTTTGAGCGCGTATATACTTGCGATTTCTTCATCTGCGACTTCCATTGTATCTGTATTCATCACTCTTATTTTCCTGTTTGGCTTGATGAGTCTGTCTGTTTTCACAGCAAATACCCAAAAACTAGTGTTTTTTTCCGGTTTGGTTTTGGCCATTTGTGGATTTTATTTAGCAATCGAATTGAATGTTTTCGAATTTGTCCTGGCCCTGTTTGGAAAGGATTCAACCTTAACGGGTCGTACCTATCTTTGGTCAGAAGGCTTCGCTGCAGCGACAGAAGCACCCTGGTTTGGGTGGGGTTATCTTGCCTATTGGGTTCAGGGATTTTCTGAAGCGGAGCGGTTATGGGCCGAATTCTACATTGAATCCCGCACAGGTTTTCATTTCCACAACACCTATATCGAAGCGCTGGTCGAGCTTGGATATGTGGGGGCCGTTCTCTTGATCTGGCTTTTGATGTCCACACTTGTGGCGGCTTTTTCTAAATTGATGAAAGGCCACTTCCAGCCGGAATCGATGCTCGCATGCAGCCTGTTGGTGTTGTTGACAATCCGTTCGGTATCCGAAGTCGACATTCTGACGCCCTACACGATTGGCTCATTCATTTTCTACTTTCTGGCAACGAAGTTACGCGTGGTGCCACGCCGCAACGTCGGCCTTTATTTGAGAGAGGGGCGCTATGGCGGAGCAAAGATGAGGGCATTGGGTGGATAATTCGGCAAAAATGTCTTCTGCGACTCTGAGCGCAGCTGCTGAGGGTCCAGCTGTTTCCCTGGCTCATCTCCAGTCCGGTCGGGGATTGGCTGCACTCAAAGGTGTGTTTTGGTCGTCTATAAATACGCTGGTTCCAGCCATTTTGGGGCTGGCCGTTTTTGTTGTGAGTTCGCGGTTTCTCACACCCACTGATTTCGGTCTTGTGGGACTGGCCGCCAGCATTGGCATGTTCGCCAGCGCGATTGCGCCAGGCGCTTTCGCCGAGGCCCTGATTCAAAGATCAAAGCTCACCAACGATCACGTTGATACAGTCTTCTGGCTATGCGCGGCTTCTGGTCTGGCCCTGTTTTGCCTGTTGCTCATTTTCGCCTCTCCAATTGCCAGCCTTGTGGGGCAACCCTCGATTGCTCTTCTCATTCAGGTCTTTGCATTGCGGTTTCTGTTTGATCTTTTAGCCTGTGTTCCAAATGCCCTTATCGCAAGATCGATGCTGTTCAACCTGATCGCATTGCGAACCACAATTGCCTCGACAATTGCTGCAGTCTGCTGCTTTGCGCTGCTCTATCTGGGCTATGGGCTTTGGGCACTGGTCATTTCTCAAGTCGCCGCATCCTTCATCAGTTTTGTCGTTGCTTTCTGGGCCGCAAAACACGTTCCTGCGTTTCGTTTTGATTTGCCAAGCCTCAAGGATGTCGCGAGCTACGGCATTTTTGCATCGGGCACGAGATTTGTCGGAACGATGAAATTAGATCAGATTCTTCTGGGATCACTGGCAGGCCCTGCGGTTCTTGGTATCTACAATTTCGCCAGGCGATTACTGACCATTTTAAACAGTGTCATGGCTGGCACGCTGGCCTCAGTGTCCCATTCGCTTTTTTCGTCTCTACAAGAGAGTCAGGCCAAAGTCAGAGAAGCGTTCCTTTTGGCCACATTCGCATCTCTTACGGTTTCATTTCCGGTGTTTGCCGGTTTGGCACTGATTTCAGATGAACTCATTCCCTTGGTATTTGGCGAAAAATGGTTGAGTGCAATTGTGCCTGTTCAGGCTCTTTGCGCTGTTGGCCTGATCGCCAGCGTTGGTATCGTCCAATCGTCTCTGATCGCCAGTCAGGGCAAAACAAACTGGTGGTTCTATTATCAGGCGGTTCAACAGGGGATTACCCTTGGAATAATTCTGGCATTCCACTCTTATGGTGTAGAGGTTTTGACCATTGCGATTGCAATCAAGACCTATCTCCTGTGGCCGATATCATTCCTCATGTCTGCTGTTCTGGTGAATGTGAGCGTCTGGAAATACCTCCAGCAAATGATTCCAGCGGCGGTATCCGTGCTCACCATGGTCATCGTCCTGATTGTTACCCGGGACAGCCTCTCCGTTTTCGATCCATATTTCAGATTGGCACTCCAGATTTTAATCGGGGGAGCCGTCTACGTCTCTCTCGTCTCCATCCTATCTTTTCACCGGATCAAACACCTCGTGCAGGTGTTCCAATCTCGCAGAAAGAAGCATTGATGAAACTTTTCTATTATGACTATGCGCGAAACTTTGGCGACGATCTGAACCTCTATTTGTGGCCGAGATTGCTACCCAAAAATTTTCTGGATGAGGATGAAAGTGAGCTTTTTGTCGGCATTGGCTCAATTCTTTGGGACTTTTTGCCGAAAGAACCCATGAAATATGTCGTTGGATCAGGATATGGCGCCTATACCGCGCCCCCCAACGTCAATGACGGCTCGTGGGATGTCCGCTTTGTAAGAGGGCCCAAAACAGCCTCCGCGTTGGGTATCGACGCAGACAAATCCATCTGTGATGCGGCGGTGCTGCTTCGTGGGGTCGAATTGCCGGAAGTCGCATCCCAATCGTTCGACATTTCCTTCATGCCGCATTTTGACAGTATCGATCGCGGAAATTGGAAAGAAGCTTGCCGTCTGGCAGGAGTTCACCTGTTGGACCCCACTTTACCATGTGAGCAGATTCTGTCCGAGATTCGAGCAACAAAGCTTCTCATTACCGAAGCCATGCATGGTGCAATTGTCGCAGATGCATTGAGAACGCCTTGGATCGCGGTGGAGCCTATTCATCATCCGCACCGGTTCAAGTGGTACGATTGGGCAGAATCTCTTGATATTGACTATCAGCCACACAAATTGTGGCCTTCCAGCATGCGGGAGCTTTGGACCAGAACAACCGGCGGGCAGGGGAAAGGTAAAGTCACCAGATTTTTGGCCGGAAAAGCTGCCTATCCGGCAAATATGGTGATGGCAAGAATTGCTGCGCAGGGGCTTCAGAATTTAAGCCGCCGGCCACCGCAACTGAGTTCAGACGCAGCTATTGAGCGGGCTTCCGATCGGTCACTGTCAACGGTTGATCTGTTCGTTCGCCAAAGAAAATCCGCAGCCTAGGCCGTAGTTCCAACAGGAGTAACCAGCATGTCTGACCGGGGTATCGCCATCATTATTCCGTTTTTCCAAAGGGAAAGCGGAATTTTGCTGCGTGCTTTGAACTCGGTTGTTAGTCAAAAACTGCCGGCGGGGATGCGGGTGCAAATTGTGGTGATCGATGACAGTTCGCCGGTTTCCGCCGCTAGCGAGATCAAAGGGCTGGTTCTGCCGGACAATTTCGCTCTGGAGCTTGTTGAGCAGTCCAATTCCGGACCTGGCGGGGCAAGGAACACCGGGCTCGATATGTTGGACGTGAACCAGACTGAGTTCGTTGCCTTTCTAGATTCAGATGATGTGTGGACAGATGATCATCTGGCGCTTGCCATCGCAGGGCTTGGTAGCGAATTTGACTTCTTTTTCTGCGATCACACGCGCTTCAATATCGACACTTCCTGGTTCGAGGATCTTGAAACCACGCGGGATTGGAAACGAAACCCGGACACATACATGACCGAGATTTCAGGCCTGAATCAGATCTATCAGATTGACAATGAACTTCTGTTCAATGGTTTGCTGAATGAGTGTTTGAGCCAAACGTCTACGGTGGTTTATCGTTTTTCGCGCCACACCCAATTGAGGTTTGACATTGAGCAACGAAGTGCAGGGGAGGATCATTTATTCTGGCTTTCACTGGCAAAAAACAGCCGTGCCTCGGTGATTTGCATGAAGGAAAATGTGTTCTGTGGCAGGGGCGTCAATATCTATTATGAGGCGCTTGAATGGACCAGCGCAAAGGTCGCCGACCGTTATGGTTATCTGGTCCTGTTTTGGGTCAAAGCCAAAGAGCAGTTTGAGTTAAGCCGGCAACAAAATGACATCATAGATCGGCGATTGCAGCGCTACACAAGGGCCTATGGCTATCTCTTCATTCGGTTCTTGTCCAAACGTCAATTCCCATCTCTTCCACTTGCCCAAAAGATTTTCGCGCGCGATCCAAAGCGCATAGTGCTCATTCCATATTACTTCCTGTCGGTTTTGCCCAATAGAGCGGCAGAGGCAAAAACATGGTGACTTACCGATTTGCACATGCGTCCAGACCTCAGGGAAAGTTCCCATGAGTCCCGCTGCTGCACCAAAGTTGCTCTTTGTCATCCCTGTCCGGCATCCGGGATCGGTTTCCAATTGGGCAATGGTCCATCGCAATTTGAGCGAAACCGCTCACTCAATTGCAAACCAGGATGATCCGAATTGGCGATGTGTTGTTGTTGCAAATGAAGGCGCTGATTTACCCGCTTTGCCAAGCGGTTTTGAGGTGAGGTATGTGGATTTTTCATTGCCTGACTTACCCGCAAGAGCAGACGATGAAGAGGCATTTTATGATGCGGTGCGTCTGGACAAGGGAAGGCGTATTTTACACGGAATTACAGATGCAAACGACCACGATTACGTCATGGTTGTTGACTATGATGATTGGGTCAGTGCGCGTCTCGCCTCTTGGGTTCAAGAGCACATTGGCAATCCCGGTTGGTACTTCCGCAGGGGCTACGTTCACGATGGTTCCCAGTACATATTGCTGCACAAGGACTTCTCCGAACTTTGCGGCACTTCGCATATCGTGCGCAGGGATTTGCTTGGTATTGCCGAAACCTGGACAGCGACATCTGAAACCGTGATCAAACGCAATTTGGGCAGTCATATATTTTTGCGTCACGATTTGGCCAAGACCAGTAATGCGTTGGCAGAATTGCCGTTTCCCGGTGCCGTCTACCGTGTGGACTATGGCAGTTCCAACAGCAGCAGCGAAGGCGTTTTACAAACCTACGTTCCCAAATGGAAACTCAGAAAGAGGCCGCTGGAATTCATGTCCAATGCCATGGGCCTGCGCATAATGACCCGTAAAATTCGCTCGGAATTCAAGGTGCAATCTCCAAATAGTCGCTGACGCATTATCGTGCAGAAAGGTTTTGCACCGGAACAATCCCGTCAAAGCGCTTCGCAGAAAACAGGCCTGATTGAAATACGAATTTTAATACGCAGCCCGAAGGTAAAGAATATGGAACTTGCGCAAAAACTTAGAAAGCTCGACGTTTTCAAGATTCTACCCGAGAAAAAATCAAATTTTAAAGTCTGGATGGGGCAGTTCAGCCCTGAGTTGGATTTCCCGACAGAAACAGTCCCGACACAAAAATACGTTGTGACGTCGACGCCACGGTCTGGCAGCCACTTTCTTGGCCATCTTCTCTATTCGACCGGTGCCGCAGGATATCCCATAGAGTACTTCAACAAGCGAAACGTGCCCCATTGGAAAGAAAGATTTCCCGGGCCACATTACTTTCGCGAGGTCCAGAAAAAGCGCACGTCTGCAAACGGTGTGTTCGGAATGAAACTGCATTCGGAACAATTGTCACCTTTCCGCGCATATTGCGCCGATGATCCACAGGAGTGCCTGTCAGATTACAAATTCATCTTTCTGACCAGGAAAGATAAAATTGCCCAGGCCGTCTCCTACAGTCGCGCATTGCAGACTGGTTCCTTCATTTCCGACGTGAGTGAAAAACAGGCTTTTGATTATGACGAAATGCAGATTGAACAATGCCTTGGCGAGATCATGTACGGAGAAATGGCTTGGCGAAAGTTTCTGTCGATAGTGCCCGGAAGAACCATCGAGATAGGATTTGAGGATCTGCGAAGTGATCCTGAAATCACGATGAACCGGATCTTTGAATTCCTGGGCATCGCGCATGGATCAGCGGATCTGGATATCTCTTTTGTCAAACAGAGACAAAGTGATGCGTTGAATGGGCAATACAGGGATCGCTTTATCGAAAAGCAACAAAAAGAACTATGTTGAGAAGCGCAATTCTGAGGTTTCCGTTCAACGCAGGTGCCTGCATGCGGTATCGGAGTTGCTAGGGTCGGGGGTCGAGCCGGGGGGATGTCCATTTTAGCATTGCAGAATTGGAAAAACCCTTGCAAAAAACTTCCCGCCAGAAGCGTATCACCGGAATTGATATCTGCCGCTCAGTGGCTATTTTGCTGGCGATGTTCAGTCATTCTCTGATCGAGTTCAATTTTTACGAGTTTCGTGATTTTGACACTTATGCGCCCTTTCGCTTTGCGATTCAGATGGCACCGCCCATTTTTATTTGCCTGTTCGGTGCAATGCTGGAAATTGTCTACAAACCGCAATTCGAGCGGGGGGATAAAGAAGCCGTCTTTCAGAAACTGTTTAACCGCGCCATTCAGTGCTACGTGCTGTATGTCGTGACGCTGCTCGCTCAGTTTGCAATGGGTCAGATATCCCTTGGATATATGTTGCGATGCGCATTGATGATCGGTGTTTCTCCTTATGCTGATATATTGAAATTCTACGCGGTTGCTTTGGCGCTTTCACCCTGGCTGATCAGCCTGAGAGTCACATATGGGCCCGTTTATCTGCTTGGTGCAGCACTGGCGGTTCATTTGCTTTTCCCGGTTCTGCAATTGATTCCAAAGCCACCTTTGATTCTTGGCAAAGACTATCTGGGGATGCCGGCAGGCTTTCTATACGGTGGCGGAGAGGGTGTCGGTGGGCCTTCCATTCTTCACGGAATGACATTTGTAGTGATCGGGATGATCATCGGTCGTGCTGTTCTTCTGAGCTTTGACGACCAATCCGCCATTCGGCGCAAAGGGGCTGCCATATTGGGGGCTTTGTTCGTTTGCTCGCTTGCCATATCGGCCCTGCTTTGGGACTTTCAAGCACCCTTTCAGACAATCCGCAACATTGCCGACATGTCGTTGCGCAACCTGAACCACCCGATTTATTTCTCGCTCGGTATAAGCGCGACCATTTTTTGTGTCGTGATTTGTATCTGGTTGTTCGATGTCCAAAAATACTCATGGGCACGGTGGATCAGCTTTTTGGGAAAGGCCAGCCTGTTTACATTTTCCTTTGGCAACATCCTGCTCTATGCCGCGCCGGATGTTGGTGTGAGCAAAACCACCTCTCTGATCTTTTCGCTCATCGCATTATTCCTGATATGTCTGCAGACATATGTGTTCATACAACTCGTTGCGCCGGGACAAACAGGCCGAACGTCGGAATTTGGAGGGCTGAAAACAGCTTTCCAGAAATTTGTGCAAATGCTGCAATTTCCGCTCCAAAATCTATCCGAATTGTTGGCGTCAAAATTGACAAGTGAACGATGATGAAATGCGAAATCAGGCGGCTTGAAACATGTCCGCCTGGTTCAGTTGTCGTGCGTTCAATTGGCAAGTTGCTCGATCAGGAAGTCCTTGAACAGCTGAATCCGCTTCGGCAGGTGGTTCTTGTCGTGATACACAAGGTACAGAGGGAGTGGGGCGTGCACACCATCCGGGCCATCGGCTTCTTCCAACTGCCCGGTTGCCAAATTGTCCTTGCAGACTTGTCTGGGAAGATAGGCGCAAGCTTGCCCGGTGATCACAAACGCAAGTGACAATTGCAAAGATCGGGTTGTGAGGCCTTCCAGTCGGTCCCGAACGCTCGCGCGTCTTGCCAGGGGTTGCAACACCGGAAGGTCTGTATCTCCAGAACGTCCCGGTGGGCCAACAAATATGACTTCAGTATCTGCCAAATGGCGGGCAATAAGGCCGTCTCCGCCTGGTGCACCGCCACGCAATGCCAAATCAACCCCGTCTTCTATAAATGACGCTGGTCGGTCATCAACATAGACCCTGATCGAGATATCTGGATAGCTTGAGCGGAACTGACCTACGAGTCCGGCAAATTGATCCATAGGAAACGCAGTAGGAATTGATACGCGTATCTGTCCAGACGTTTGCTGGGCTGCGCCGACTGCTTCACGGGCAAGCGTCAGTTCATGCAATGCCTTCTGGCAATGCAGCAGGAAAATCTCTCCTTCTGCTGTTATCGCAACCGATCGCGTCGATCGGTCCAACAGACGCACGCCCAGTTCAGATTCCAGTGACTTAATTCTTGTCGTCACGGTGGACGCCGGCAGACCAAGGCGTCTTCCGGCATCTGCAAAGCTAAGGCCATCTGCCACTTCGATGAAGGTTTCCAGTGTTCTGAGATCTGTAGTCATTCGATATTTCCGTTTAATAAATTCAATTTTTCGCTGATATTTTGAATTTAAATTTCGGGTTACGTCAATGGGGCAACTCATGGAGGTACAAATGGACAGACGAGACCTACTCAAACTTGGCAGTGCGGTGGCAGCAAGCGCTGTATTTGCTCCGATTCAATCTGCGGCGCGCATTTCAACATCAGACATTTCAGTTCGCTGGCTTGGAGGTGCCATGCTCGAACTTCGCATCGGCGACATACGAATCCTTACCGATCCATGTCTTGGCGACGGGAAAGAAGCGTTCGAGATGGGCGATCCAAATGAAATGTTTGATCTGTCAAAGGGACCCAACATCAAGATGCACGAACGGCTTACTTCATTTCCGGGCATGGTTATGCCGGACTATGACGTCGTCCTGCTGAGCCACACACACGAAGATCACTTTGACCAGAAAGCACAAGCATGGTTTCGCGGTAAAGGCCCCATTCTTTGCCCCGCTCACGATATGGATTCACTTGCCAAAAAGGGAATTGCAGCTCAGGCGTTGGATCACGGTGAAGAGCGTATACTCCAGGGTGGCAACACGGAAGTTTCCATCATGTCAGTGCCCGCCGTCCATTCTCTCAATCAAGGCATTTCAGACATCCTCGGGCCGGGCAATGGCTACTGGTTGAAAGCGACAATTCAAGGCAGAGCATACAATATCTACTGGGCTGGAGACACTTTCATGGTTGATCCGGTGTGGCAGGCCATTCAACACCTTCCCACGCCCGATTTGTTCATTCCGCATATTGGGAATGTGGGCATCACTGGCGCACTCGGTCAACTATCTATGAACGGGAAGCAGGCAGTTGAGTTCGCCACCCGGATCAGGGCCGGCATGGTCTTGCCCATCCACCATTCGACCTACGCGCTGTATCTGGAACCGGTGTCCAGAATGATTGAAGCGCATGAAGTGTCAGGCAATCTGTCGGCATTGCATGTGCTCGGGGAGGGCGCTGCAATTGCGCTCTAGCCCAACTCTCTGAAGGCGCCTGCCTGTTTGGATTTGTCATGTCCGCATGGGTCCATCGCGCGCCTTATGCACCGCAGGGGAGTGTTGATAAAAGGAAAAAGAAATATTTAAATTCTGCATACGTAGTTCTCTTATTTTTCTTGTAAAAATGCTGCATAAATCTATAATTTTGCAAACGCATGCAAAACAGATTTGTAGCCTTTAACAAAGATGACGGGCGTTGATTTGCGCAGCCTCTGCAAATGAGGGGGTGTTCCCTGGGGTGCCAATTTTGACAGGTCAAATACGTATTGGACGTGTCTTGTGGTCTCTCCACTCTTCTCTGCCTTGCAAGCACGCACAGGATTACGGAATTCAAACCTAATGAGGATGAACCAATGACGATTAAATATCTCAAGAGAGGCAGGGCCGAAGCCGACAAAGCCGCCGACGACGCCAGCACCCGCCAGATTGTGGAAACCACTCTTGCAGATATCGAAACACGCGGTGATGCTTCTGTTCGTGAATTGTCGGCAAAATTCGATGGATATGAGCCAGCTTCATTCCGCCTGTCATCGGGTGAGATTGAGGCGCTTATGAACCAGGTGTCGGACCGTGACATGGAAGACATCAAGTTCGCTCAGGCCCAGGTGCGGAACTTCGCTCAGGCGCAGCGCGACAGCATGCTGGATATCGAACTTGAACCGCTTCCCGGCATCATTCTGGGTCATAAGAATATTCCAGTTCAGTCTGTGGGATGTTACGTTCCAGGTGGTAAGTTTCCGATGGTCGCCAGCGCGCATATGTCAGTGGCCACAGCCTCTGTGGCGAAGGTGCCACGCATCATCGCTTGTACGCCGCCATTCAAAGGTGCCCCCAATCCGGCCGTGATTGCCGCAATGCACCTGGGCGGGGCGCATGAAATCTACGTGCTGGGCGGCATCCAGGCGGTTGGAGCCATGGCCTTGGGCACAGAGACCATCGATCCGGTTCACATGTTGGTTGGTCCGGGCAATGCATTTGTAGCGGAGGCCAAGCGCCAATTATTCGGGCGTGTCGGTATCGATCTTTTCGCCGGTCCGACAGAAACCATGGTGATTGCAGACGACACGGTGGACGGCGAACTCTGCGCGACTGACCTCATGGGACAGGCGGAACACGGTTACAATTCACCTGCGGTGCTGTTAACGAATTCGCGCAAACTGGCCGAGGACACATTGGCTGAGATCGACCGCATTCTGGAAATTCTCCCCACAAAGGAAACCGCCATGGTGTCCTGGCGTGATTATGGCGAAGTCATTCTATGCGATACGTATGACGAAATGCTGGAAGTCGCCGACGATATTGCATCTGAGCATGTGCAGGTGATGACCGATCGGGATGATTGGTTCCTTGAGAAGATGACCTGCTATGGCGCGCTTTTCCTGGGTGCCCGTACCAATGTTGCCAATGGCGACAAGGTCATCGGAACCAACCACACATTGCCCACCAACAAGGCCGGGCGCTATACTGGCGGCCTTTGGGTCGGCAAGTTTCTCAAGACCCATAGCTACCAGAAAGTGATGACGGACGAGGCAGCGACGATGATCGGTGAATATGGATCACGACTGTGTATGCTTGAAGGGTTTGTGGGCCATGCGGAACAATGCAATATCCGCGTCCGACGCTATGGCGGCCAGAACATCCCATACGGCGCGGCAGCTCCATTTCGTGACTCTGCGGAAGGGCCGGCAAAATGACCCATGATGAGTTAAAGATGCATTGCATGTGTGCAGTCGATTGGAAGTTCAAAATGTGCCATCTCTCAGGTGACATCAGTCTATCCGCAGGCGCTACCTCATGACGCTTCCCGTGACACCCAGTTTCCGGCTCGATGGCAAACGGGCGCTTGTTGCTGGAGCTTCATCGGGCATTGGAGAAGCTTGTGCCGTAGCCATTGCCGAAGCTGGCGCACATGTCACACTTGCGGCGCGGCGCGCTGATAAGCTTACCGAGCTTGCCAGAGCATTAACCGCACGTGGTTGGGCGGCTGAGACGATGCCGCTGGATGTTGCAGACATAGCGGCGACGGAAGACGCGGTTGCGGCACACGGCCCCTTCGACATCCTCGTCAATTCAGCCGGTCTGGCCCGTCATAGCCCGTCACTTGAAACAAAGGAATCTGATTTCGACGCTGTCGCTGATTTGAACGTCAAAGGCGCTTACTTTCTCACTCGGGCAGTCGCCAAAGGCCTGATCGATGCAGGGAAGCCTGGCAGTCTTATCAATATTTCGTCCCAGATGGCACATGTCGGCGGCGTTGATCGAGCCGTCTATTGCGCCACCAAACATGCGGTGGAAGGTTTTACCAAGTCTTTTGCGATTGAATGGGGCCGTCACAATATTCGGGTCAATACGGTCTGCCCAACCTTCATACGCACAGCGCTGACCGTCGCAACATTCGACAACCCGGAGCGGATCAAGTGGATCGAAGAGAAAATCAAACTGGGTCGAGTTGGTGAGGTTGAGGATATGATGGGTCCGGTCATCTTTCTGGCCTCCGATGCTTCGGCCATGGTTACCGGTTCATCGCTTCTTGTGGATGGAGGCTGGACCGCGGACTGATGGGCAAAAGCAAGATTACATCTCTTGAAGTTGCGCGCCGCGCTGGTGTCAGTCAGTCGGCGGTAAGTCGCGTTTTCACATCGGGTGCCTCAGTCAGCGAAAAAATGGACAAAAAAGTCAGATTGGCCGCTGATGATCTGGGCTACCGGCCCAATCCCATCGCACGTGCGATGATAACGGGAAAGAGCCGGATCATCGGCCTTGTCTTTTCGTATCTGGACAATCAATTCTACCCGCTTGCCTTGGAAAACCTCATCCGGGCGCTCAAGGCGCATGGTTATCACACCCTCGTTTTCATGGCAGAAAACTCGACCAAGGATGTGGATGACGTGGTCAAGGAATTGGTGGCTTATCAGGTTGAAGGGATTATCGCTGCTTCCGTCGACATGTCGAACGACCTCGCCACTCTGTGTGAGGCAACCGGAATCCCGGTTGTGCTGTTCAATCGAGGTCAGGATGATTCACGTCTGAGTGAAGTAACTTCCGACAATGTTGCTGGTGGCCGAATGGTTGCCAATTTCCTTGTTGGGGCTGGTCACAAGCGCATAGCGCATATTTCGGGCTGGCAAGGATCATCGACCGGACGGGACAGAGCAAAGGGATTCCTCGAAGGTCTTTCCGAAAAAGGCGTTGAACCCGTCGCAGTGGAAGATGGCGCTTATGACCAGAAACGCGCAGGCGAGATCACGCGACAGCTATTCAGTGGCTCTGACCAACCGGATGCAATCTTCGTGGGAAATGATCACATGGCTTTTGCCGTGATGGACGTCTTGCGGTTCGAGTTCGGCGCATCGGTTCCAAATGATGTTTCGGTGGTCGGTTATGACGACGTGCCAATCGCAAGTTGGCCAGCCTATGATCTGACCACGATCCAACAACCCATAAATCAGATGGTCTCATCGACGGTCGACACCATTGTGGCGCGCATCGGGGGCGAACCAAGCCCAAAACACATACTCATTCCAGGTCCGCTCATACTCAGAGGGTCAGCCAGAAAACCCAAGGGTTTTTGTGCTTAGCCAATGTCGGTTGCTTCACGGCCTCGCGTTAGCTGGGAAATGGTTACAGCGATAATCAGCGCACCGCCATTAAACACATTGGTCACCCACAAGGGAATGCCCAGCATTGTAAGGCCGGTAATTCCAGTACCCAAAAAATAGACCGCGGCAACAGCGCCGAGAGGGTTGAACCGGCCGGGCAAGATCGTGGTTGAACCCAGAAATGCTGCGGCGAAAGCAGGGAGCAGGAAGTTGAGCCCGGAGTAGGGATCGGCTGATCCAAGAACACCTGCATACATGACACCGGCAATGGAGGCCAAAACCGCAGAAACGACCAAAGCGCCGACCCGCATACGGCTCACCGAAATACCGTTCAGGCGTGCAACCTCGCGCCCCCGTCCAACGAACAGTAGTCTCCGGCCAAGCGGGGTGAATTCAAACACATACCACATCACCACCATGGCAGTCAGCGCGTAGTAAAAGACGTAGGGCACGCCCAGAAAACGGCCTCCAACCACAGCCATCACCAACGAATTATCAATACCACCGATCGTGGAGGAATTTGTTATCAATTGAACAATGCCGGTCATCAGAGAAGTAGACCCCAATGTGACGACAAGTGAGGGTATCCGGAAGTAAACGATGAACAGGGCATGGAAGAGACCGATCACCACACCCGCGCCGATGGCTATCACAATCGCGATGCCAATTGGAAAGTCCATCCAAACGTTGAGGACCCCAATTGTGCAGGAGGACAGGGTGAGCATGGCGCCGACCGACAAATCATAGTCCCCAGCCGTGAGCGGTACGATGATTGCCAATGCCAGCAATGCGGCAGGCGCATAGGAGGCAAATAGAATGGAGAAGTTGCCCCAGTTCAAAAATATGTCGGGCATGGCAAGGTGAAACCCGGCGATCAACAGCACCCAGACCACTAACAAGGCGACCCTTTCAAAAAGGCGCATGAAGTTGATCTGCGTCATCGCAGTATCAGGTGCGGCGTCACTCATAGTCCAGGCCTCGGGTCTTGGAATGGTGGGTCATTGGTTGGCTCGTTCTGCTGCCGAAAGTGATCCGTAACAGGCTTCGGCAATGGCATCTTTTTTAACAGCGTCGCCGCGCAGTTCCTGCACCAACCGGCCACGTGCAAATACCAGGACGCGATCACAAATTGCCGCTAGCTGTTCAGCGTCAGAACTGGCGCATACAATCGACATTCCGCTACTGGCTGCAGCTGTCAGCTCTTTGAAGATTGTATCCCGGGTTCCCACATCAACGCCTTGGGTCGGCTCATCCAACAAGAGCAGCTTTGGATTACGATGCATCCAGCGGGCAATCAGCACCTTTTGGGCATTTCCACCTGAGAGCGCTGACAAGGGCAGGTCAGGATCGTTGGGCTTCACTTCATACTGTGCGCCCAGCGTCTTTGCCTGTCGCCGCATGGCGCGGGCATTCAGAAAACCGCCCCTGAAATACTCATCGATATCCGGCAGCAGCATATTCTCAAATATTGACAGGGTATCGACACCACTTTGAGTGTGCCGGTCGCCCGGCAATAGGGCAAATCCTTTGGCGATCGCCTTTTTGGGTGACATCTCGGTGAGAGGAGTTTCTGCCCCATCTGCCAATGTCAGGGAGCCGCTCTCAGCTTTTGTTGCTCCAAACAAAAGATAGGGCACCTTGTCATAGCCAGACCCGATAAGTCCGGTCGTACCTAGAATTTCTCCGGCACCGATTTCAACGTCGCAGGATTTGACGCCGTTGCCGGATAGGTCGCGCACATGGGCATAGGTCGGTTTTTGGACATTTTTTTGCGGGATTGCCTTTCCCGTTTGGACGAGCTTTCGCCCAATGATCATTTCAATCATCTGATCGTGAGTGGCGTCAGCGGTGTTTACTTTCCCCGAGACCTTGCCATCCCGCAAAATGGTCACCTTGTCGGTAATCTCCATCACTTCTTCTATGTCATGGGAGATGAAAATGACGCTTGAGCCATGAGCAACAATCTGACGGACCAGGCCAAACAGCTTATCAACGCCTTCCTTGGGCAAAAAAGGTGTTGGTTCGTCGAGAAGAACCAATCCCGGCTTACCGGTGACTTCACATTCCTCACGAATTTCTTCAAACGCACGAACAATTGCCAGAAGGGCATGATTGACCGCACTGATTTCATCAACCCGGCGCCACGGTTCAATATCAACCCCGTAGCGTTCCAGGGTCTCTCGGGCAGCTTTTTTTTGTGCCGGCCAATTGATCATTGCGCCGCCTGATAGTGCGATCTGCGACAATCTTAGATTTTCAAGAACAGTCAGCGAGGGAACAAGCCCGAGGTTTTGATGCGCAAAACTCATGCCCAGACGCCGAAAGTCCTGAGGCCTTAGTGGCAAGGAAACCGGTTCGCCGTTAAAATGCATTTGTCCGCCGGGTTCCGGTGCATGGAAACCGGCGAGAACTTTGATAAGTGTCGACTTGCCAGATCCGTTGGTTCCGAGCAGGCCGTGGACTTCCCCCGGCATCACATCAAATGATACGTCGTCAAGGGCACGCGTGGCGTGGAAGAACTTGGATATGTTTTTGAGACTGAGCGTGGGCGACGTCGAAGACGCCGCCCCGTTTAAGCCATTTGAAACCGAAGCTTCCGCTGCCATCATCACTCTTAATCCAGACCCCACAATGTCCGGAAACCTGTCACGTAAGCGTCGCCATAGCCAGTGTCAAACTGCGCTGGCGTACCAGCATCGGCAACGTTGCCATCGTCGAAGATATAGAATGGTACGTTGAGCTTGTCAGGCACCGGCAAGTCACACAGGTCACGCATGTGACCATCGATTGTCGCATAGGCGATCCAGTCAAGACTTTCGCCGATATTCATGTCGACATAGCCTTGTTGAATAAAGTCGAGCACGAAAGGTGTACCGTTGAAGGTCGCAACTTTCACATTGCCAAGCTTACCAGCCAGACGCAGTGCAGGAATCACGAACTGGGACATGGAATCGTAAATCGGGATCACCAGGTTGATTTCTGGATGGGCTTGCAAAGCCGACTGGACCGATGGTTGAATTTTTGTACCCCATTCGGCAACGCCCACATTGATTTCGCGGACAATTTCGCAATTCGGGCAATTCTCGGCCAATTCGCTCATAATCCCATCTACGAGAGGAATGGTAGGTGGCACATCGCGTGAGACCACAAGCGCTATCTTGGCTTCACCGTCAGTATTTACGGTGGCCCAGTTCGCCAGAATTTTGCCGATTTCGTTAAAGCCGATAGGCAGCGCGCTGGAAATCAGCGGGTTCGGCTCAAACGATGGATCGTAGAAATGCGATGTCATTGTCTTGAGACCGGCTTCATTCGCAGCCCGAATTTGTGGCTCAACCGTAGCCGGCGAAATGCCTGAAATCAGGTTGATAACGTGAAATTCGTTACGTACGGCAAAGTCAAAACCTTGAACCCACTGACTGGGCTGGCCCTGATTTTCCCATTCCACAACTTCCAGCCCGATATCTTCACCAACAGCTTTCATCCGCTCGATGATGCCCTTCAGGAAGGGATTGGCACTGCTGTTGGGAATTGAGAGCATTTTCTTATCTGCGGCGCAGGCGCGGATATCAAACGGTTCGCCAGGCGCTGTGAACACTGGCACATTTGAATAGGCACTAAGGCGTTCGGTCGCTCGCGCGATCCCATCTTCTGCACTTTGCGCAAAGGCGCTGGGTACTGCGAGTGCAACCGCCAACGCCGTGGCGATTCCAGACGCTTTTGAAATTCTATTCATCAAACTCTCCCGTGGTTGTGTGGCGCATTCGAGCAAAACGATCCTGCCACCATTAACTTTGAATACGTATTCACATATTTCCGCATTTGTGTGCTAGGTGTCAATCGTTTACTTAAAAACAATTGAAGGCCTCAAAAACGGACATGAAATGAAGCGTAAGCCAAATCGGGTAACCTCACATGTAGTCGCAAAGCTGGCGGGTGTTTCTCAGCCCACAGTGTCCCGCGCCTTTACGCCTTCTGCGAGTATCGCAAAAGACAAACGTGATCGCGTGTTAGCTGCTGCAAAACAGCTGAATTATCTACCGAACTCGATCGCCAGTAGTCTGTCAAAGGCTCACAGCAACATTGTGGCTGTCATCGTGGGGGACATGAATAATCCCTTTTATGCCGAGAGCCTGGAGATCTTCATTAATCGTCTGCAAGCGACAGGACGACAGGTCTTGGTGTTCTCTGTTGCTGATGGGCGTGATTGCGACGATGTGTTGATGCGGGCGTTGCGATATCACGTTGACGGCGTAGTGGTAACCTCTGCGCATCTCTCTTCTGATCTTGTAAGCCTCAGTCAAGGCGTTGGTATTCCCATCACGCTGTTTAACCGAAGTACAGCCGATCACGCGCTGAACGCAGTGCTTTGCAACAGTATAACTGGC
This sequence comes from Alphaproteobacteria bacterium, assembly GCA_024743215.1. GTDB lineage: Bacteria > Pseudomonadota > Alphaproteobacteria > Rhizobiales. The sequence continues at coordinate 979,510 of JANSWZ010000001.1, read as the reverse complement.
AGCGAAATTTTGGCCCAAACGATGTATGATGCGGGCGCGCGTCGCTATTTGATTGTTCGGGGGGATCCTCAGGGTTCGACCAGTCGTAACCGCGTGAAGGGGTTCAGGGACAAGCTGGAGAGTTTGGCAGTGTTGCCTGATGCCATCGAGGAGATTGATGGTGATTCCAGTTACAGCGGTGCGTTTGACACGATCAGCGAAAGGTTTGCAGACGACGGGATTCAACGTCCGGATGCAATATTTGCAGTGAATGATATCATGGCGATGGGATGTGCGGACGCACTGCGTGATGTTTTCAAACTGCGCATTCCAGAGGACGTTATGCTGGCAGGTTTTGACGGCATTCGTCCGGGGCAACTGGCTGCCTATCAGCTCACCACCATCAGACAGCCGATTGAAGAGATGGTGGAAAAGACACTTGAGCTTCTGGATCAAACCAGCATGTCGGACGATGATGACGAAACGGATCAGATCACACAGACAGATCATCTATTGGCCGGGACATTCGTGCCGGGAAAAACTGTTCCCAGCACGAATATTTGAGTCCTCGGATAGTTCAGGGGAGGGAGGTAACGTCAATCATTCGGCCGCTTCGTGCACTCCGGGAATAAAGCCGAAATCAAAGGGTTCAATTTCACCTCGATCTGACTTCATTTGCGCACGCAAAGCGTCTGTGGCGGCAGCGTCAACCTTATTATCTGTCGTGATAACAACACCATAATCGGTTTTGGCGCGTTCAATGGATACCAGATCCGCCAACACATCCTTGCGAACCTTTTTCGTATCCCGGTCAAGTGGATCACCCCAACCGCCGGACCCGGCGGTGATGAATATGACCTTGTCGCCAGGTTCTACCGGCAAATTGTCGAGCTTCGACTTGATGCGTTCAGGTGTGTCACTACCGGCCTTTTGCAGCCATTTGCTGGATGTGCCGCCATGTAATCCGCCATTGATGCCCCATGGCGGTACGGTTTCACGGTCATCATGAATTGAAATTGTTCCAGCTTCCAGCAGGCGATAGACTTTCTCAATGCCCGCTCCACCGCGGTGCAGTCCGGCACCACCTGCATCTTTGACCGGGCGATAGCTTTCGACCAGAACCGGATAATAGTTCTCGATGTACTCGATGGGTGTGGCGCTGAACAAAGGCCACCATGCATGTCCATCAAAGCCATCACCAAGCGGCCGGCCAGGCACGCCGCCAAACAACAATTCCATCAACTGGAAGTATTTGCCGTTCTTGTCATGTCCGGTGAAGATAAAGTGCGGACTGGTTCCGTAACCTGCCGCCATTGACAGATGAGGCGCTTTTTGACCCAGCGCGCCAGCCTGGCAATCGAAGAACCGCGTATGGGTGTTAAGACGGTTGGACAGCGCGGCCGGGAACTTCGGATTCAGCAGGCTGCCTTCGGGCAGGATGATTTCAAACAGATCATAAAATCCCTCATTGAACATGATCTTGGGATCAAACGCCATGATCATGTAAACGCCGAAGAAGAGTTTGCAGAGGCCTTCATGGATATGGAAGTTGATTGGACCTTCAGCCTGATCGTCGGTTCCCGTCCAGTCAAACACAGCTTTGTCACCACGTCGATAGATCGACAGATGCATTTTGAAGGGGCCGTTCCCCAATCCGTCATCATCAACATAGTCTGTGAATGACACGGGCTCATTTGATATGTATTTGTCGATCAGAACCTTCATCGCTTCACGCGTCCGATCAAGCAGCATGTCGCACGCAGCCATATAGGTATCGCGGCCAAAACGGTCGCAAATTTCATTGACCCGCTTTGCGGCCGTCCGGCACCCGGCAATCAGGGCCATCAGGTCCGCCCGATTCATATCAGGTGTGCGGGTGTTGTTGAGCATGATGTCCAGCACGCCCTGGTTGACCTGGCCCTTGGCGTAGATTTTTACAGGCGGAATACGCAGGCCTTCCTCCCAGATTGTCCGTGCATCTGCAGGCATGGACCCTGGAACGGTGCCTCCGACATCGACCATATGCCCAAAGATCGAGCTGAAACCGACATGGGTGCCCTTATGGAAGATCGGCATCATCACGCACCAGTCATTATTGTGCGAAATCGAGCCTTTGCAGGCATAGGGATCGTTCCAAACGAAGATGTCGCCTTCGTGAATATCGTCCCCATACTGTTCGACGATACCTGGAATGTAAGAACCGAACTGTCCGACGACCATCTGACCGCGCTCGTTGCAGATCATCGGGAATTCGTCATGTTGCTCACGGATCACGGGAGAAAGCGCCACGCGGACGACCACGCTGTCCATCTCAAAGCGGGCATTCAAAAGCGCGTTTTCAATCAGGTCGAGGGTGATGGGATCAATCTTGATTGTCATGTTATTCTCCCTTCGCATTTGGCCAGATCAGCATATTGCTTTGATCGTCCACAATTGCGTGGTGATCCGGCAAGAGTACGGTTGTTGTGTCATACTGCCTGATAATGGCAGGTCCTTCGATCCGTGCGCCCGTTGCAAGCTTGTCACGATCAATGTGCGGCGTGTCATGCCAATCACCGCCAAAATAGGCCTTGCCCACTTCCATTGTGGCCAGACCAATGTCTGTTGTGCCGCCTTCGGGGAGCGCCGTAATCACGGGTGGAGTGGCGCCAGTGGCAACGGCACGCAGTGCAACAAGTTCAATCGGCAGGTCAAAGCGAACGCCGTAAAGCTGTTCATGCGTCTCATGGAAATCATCCAGCACGGCTTCCAGTCCAGCTTTGTTTTCAATCAGGTTTGCCGGGACCTTGATGCTGACTTCAAAGCCCTGTTGTTCATAACGAAGATCGACCGCATAGCTTATTCCGCGATCAGCCTCCTGCACGTCCTGCTCAACCAGCCAGGCCAGGGCACTGTCACTCAGTGTGGCAAAGCTTTGCCAGATTTGTGCTTCGTCAATTCCGCTACCGGAGCGGATGAGGGTGCGGACAAATTCGTTTTTGAACTCTGCCTCCAGGAAGCCAAGAGCCGAGAGCACGCCGGGGTTGGATGGCACAACGACGGGATAGCAACCCAGCAATTGTGCCATGGCATTGGCGTGCAAAGGCCCAGCGCCGCCAAACGCGACAATGCCGAAGTCGCGTGGGTCCAGTCCGCGCTGCACAGTGATTACCCGCAGAGCTCCAAGCATGACTTCATTGGCGATTTGCAAGATGCCTTCCGCTGCATCTTCTGGCGACAGGTCGATTTCTGAACCAATATCAGCGACGGCCTTCCTTGCGTCTTTAACGTTCAATTCCATCTCGCCGCCGAGAAGTTTTGACGGCAAATAGCCCAGCACCACATTGGCGTCACTGACTGTGGGTTCAGTGCCACCACGACCGTAGGCGACAGGTCCGGGCATGGCGCCAGCACTGCGCGGGCCAACGCGTAAGGATTTGGTGAGTTCTGCCAGTTCCGCGATAGAACCACCACCGGCGCCGACGCTGCGAACGTCAAGGGTAGGGACCTTCGCCGGGAACGACCCGATCTCGGTTGATCGGGAAATCATGGTTTCGCCATCAATGATGACAGACACGTCGGTGGAGGTGCCGCCCATATCAAAAGCCAACAGTTTTTTAAGTCCTGTGCGCCGCGCGGTCATCGCAGTGGCGGTGACGCCGCCTGCGGGGCCGGACAGCACAGTGTGCACGGGGCGATCTGCAGCAGCAGATGCACTCATCAACCCGCCGTCTGAACGCACGATATGCAGCTTGGCTGTAACACCTTCTGCGGCCAGTCGCTCTTCAATGCGCGACAGATAGCGGGTCATGATGGGGCGGACATAATCATTCATTACTGTGGTAATTGCCCGGTCATATTCCCGGAATTCCGGTAAAATTTCAGATGAAAGCGAGACTTGAATGTCGGGATTGCAGGCATGCACCAAATCGCGCAAGGTGCGCTCATGCGCATCATTGGCATAGGAATGTATGAGAGAAATCGTCAAAGCCTCAATGCCTGAGTTGCACAGGTCTTCGATCAAGGCTTTTGATTTCTCGACGTCCAGTTCGCGGACAATATTGCCACGTGCATCCATGCGCTGAGGAATGCCACGAGTATCCTGAAGGCTGGCCAAAGGCTCTGGTTTTTCCATGACAATCCACCCGAACAAGGGGCCGGGTGTCCATGATTTTGCCAGGTGCAAGGTGTATTCAAATCCCTCGGTTACCAGCAACCCAACCCTGGCGCCCTTGCCCTCAAGCACTGCGTTGGTCGCGACCGTCGTCCCATGCAAGACCACAGAAATATCAGCTGGAGAAATGCCGGCTTTATCACAGATCAGTTTGATGCCGGTTGCGACACCAATTGATTGATCCTCGGGTGTCGAGGGCGTTTTGGCGCGGTAGGTTTTTCCGGATGTATCATCCTGCAACAGCAGGTCGGTAAACGTCCCGCCAACATCGACACCTAGCCTCATAATAATTTCTCCCGCCGTTTCATTGCTCTTGGAATATGGAGAGCGTTTAACTCTTGAATACGTATTCATTAAACAGTATCATCTTCAAAAGTTCAATCGAAAATTCGACCCGATATGCATTTGATTCCGCTCCGGGTAAGCAAAGCCGATCACACAAAGAAAGATGTAGATTCGATGGCAGGGCAGACCTTGTACGATAAAATCTGGGCATCGCATGTGGTGAAAACCTATCCAGGTGGCGACGCACTTATTTATGTTGATCGTCATTTGGTGCAAGAGGTTTCCAGCCCGCAAGCCTTCGCAATTCTGGAGGAAAAGCAATGGAAAGTGCGGTGCCCGGAGGCTCATATTGCCGTCGCTGACCACGCAATTCCCACCAAACACCGCGACAACATGTTGGCAGAGAGTCTGGCCGCGAGGCAGATCGCGCGATTGAAAAAAAATACGGCTCATCACGCCATGCCATATATTCCAGTGGATGATGACCGACACGGAATCGTGCATGTCATTGGCCCGGAGTTGGGTTTCACGCTGCCGGGCACAATCCTGGTTTGCGGTGATAGTCACACCTGCACACACGGCGCTTTCGGATCCATCGCTTTCGGGATCGGAGCCAGTGAATGCGCCATGGTTTTTGCCACGCAGACGCTTCGGCAGCATAAACAAAAGAGTATGCGCGTAATTCTTGATGGCACCATGGGCAAAGGTATCACGGTCAAGGATGTTCTTCTTGCACTGATTGCGCAGATCGGCGCCGGCGGCGGCATTGGCTATGCACTCGAGTTCGCCGGGTCCGCGGTTGATGCGATGTCGATGGAGGCCCGGATGACATTATGCAACATGGCCATCGAAGCAGGGAGCCGCGTGGGGCTGGTCGCAGTTGATGACAAGACCATTGACTACGTAAAGGGCCGTGCACTCGCCCCTCAAGGAGCGAATTGGCAGGCAGCAATCGCTGACTGGGCCAACATGAAAAGCGACAGCGATGCGATTTTTGAGCGGGAAGTAAGCCTGAATGTGTCAGATCTGGCCCCTCAGATATCCTGGGGCACGAGCCCGGATCAGACGCTGCCGGTTACTGGCAAAATTCCTGATCCCCATGACGAGCCGGATCGGTTGCAACGCGAGCGGTTGACAAAAAGCCTGTCCTATATGGCGCTGTCGCCGGGCACTGCGTTGGAGGATGTGACAATTGAGCGGGTCTTTATAGGCTCGTGTACAAACGGACGGTTGGAAGACCTGCGGTCTGCAGCCTCTGTAGTGAAAGACCGGGCAGTTGCGCAGGGAGTATCAGCCATTGTTGTGCCGGGTTCCGCCACAACCCGGATCGCGGCGGAGGCGGAGGGTTTGGATGTCATTTTTCGTGACGCTGGATTTGAATGGCGTGACGCCGGTTGTTCCATGTGCGTTGGTATGAATGATGATCGATTGTCTGAAGGCGAGCGCTGCGCGTCAACATCGAACCGCAATTTCGAAGGACGCCAGGGACTTGGTGGGCGCACGCATTTGATGAGTCCGCAAATGGCCGCAGCGGCGGCTGTAACCGGCCGTCTGACGGATGTGAGAGAGTTGATTTAAGCGTAATGGAACAACTGACACCATTCTCCAGCGTTGCGGCACCTCTCTTGTCGAACAACGTTGATACCGACATTATTTTCCCCGCACGGTTTCTCCTGATTCTGGAAAAAAAGGGTTTGGGAAAATACGCCTTTAGCGAGAAACGTCGGGGGCTCAAGTCTGACTTCATTCTTGATCAAGCGCCTTTCAATACGGCAAAAATTCTGGTGGCGGGACTGAACTTCGGCATTGGATCAAGTCGGGAACAAGCCGTATGGGCTTTGGTTGATCTCGGCATTCGATGCGTGATTGCGCGCAGCTTTGGTGAAATATTCTTCTCCAATTGCTTTAAAAATGGCGTGCTGCCCATTCAGTTGGATGGCGATGAGATGTCGGCAGTCGAGGCCGCGTCACTTGGACAAGAAGAAATTTTTGTCGATCTGTCCGCCCAGCACCTTCGTCTTCAATCCGGCGCAGAGATCAAATTTTCTGTTGATCCGTATGGCAAGCGGGCGCTGCTTCTGGGACTTGATGAAATTGAGATGGTTCTTGCCGAAGACAGTCAGGCAATTGAGGCTTTCGAAGCAGAGCGCAAAGCACAAACACCTTGGATTGTCGGTCGTGCCGACCAGTTAGCTAAACCTGAGAAATGAGGCCATATCTGAGATGAATGATACAGCAGAGCTAAAAGAGAATTATCGGCGCGCCTATGGCAACCGCATCGGGTTCGGCACCAGGCCTGCACTGATCATGATTGACTTTGTCCAGGCCTATTTTGATCCAGAGTGTGAACTCTATGCGGGCGTGGAAGATGCGTTAAGTTCCGCACTGCGTATTCGAGAGGTCGCTCGCGCCAACAAGGTCCCGGTGATCTATACCAATGTCACTTATCAGCATGATGGTCTGGATGGGGGACGGTTTTTCCAAAAAGCCAAGCCGCTTCGTAATTTCGTAAGTGGCAACCCCATGGGCAATTGGCCCGATGGGCTTGAAGTTGGCGCTGAAGAACTTGTTATCTCCAAGCAATACCCCAGCGCTTTTTTTGGAACTTCACTCGCCTCGACGCTGACAACATGGGGCATTGATACATTGATTCATACGGGTCTGAGCACCAGCGGATGCGTCCGCGCTACATGCGTGGATTGCAGCTCTTACGGCTTCATTCCCATTATTGCCCGGGAAGGTGTCGGCGACCGGCACAGCGCTCCACACGAGGCCAATCTGTTTGATATGGATGCAAAATATGGTGACGTCGAAAGTGAAGGTACGATTGTGGATTATTTGAGTAAAATCGGAGCATCAAAATGACCCGGCCCAGTCTGAGGAAGGCGCTGGACGCCGGAAAATTTGTCGCCGCACCCGGTATTCATGACATGATTACGGCGGTTGTAGCCAACAAGGTTGGTTTTGACTTCGTCTATTCGTCAGGCTTTTGGGGCACCGCATCTGCGCAGGGTCTGCCCGATGCCGGGATTACCACATACACCGAGATGCGCGAGCGGGTTGCAACACTTTGCCGGACGGTCAATGCAAGTGTTATCGCCGATGCTGACACTGGCTATGGTGGGCTTTTGAACGTGGATCACACAATTCGGGGATACGAGCAGGCAGGCGCCATCGCGATCCAGATTGAAGATCAGGAGTTTCCGAAAAAATGCGGTCATACGCCCAACAAGCGCGTGATCCCACTTCAGGATATGCTTGATAAAATCAAGGTTGCATGCGCTGCGCGCGCCAATCCCGAAGAAACCCTCATTATTGCGCGCACTGATGCGCGGCAAGTTGAGGGTTATGATGGCGCAGTTGCACGAGGACTGGCGTTTCAGGATGCTGGGGCCGATGTCGTGTTTGTCGAAGCGTTGGAGAGCGAAGCGGAAATGCGTGACGCTTGTTCCCGTATTGAAAAGCCTATGATGGCCAACATGGCCGATGGCGGCAAAACACCCATCCGCTCTGCCAGCCAACTCGAAGAAATCGGCTACCAGATGGCCATTTTTCCTTCAATTACAGGCCTTGCTGCCGCGGCTGCAGCTGAGCACGCTCTGAAGGTTCTCAAAACCGAAGGGACTTCAAATTCGCCCAATCTGGAGTTGTTTGACTTTGCTGAGTTTAATCAGTTGATTGGTTTTCAAGAGGTCTGGGATTTCGAGAAGAAATGGGCGCGTGACTAACCGGGTGAGGGGAATTTTTAATGGCTAAAATCGCTTGTATTGGGGCTGGCACTGTCGGCCAGGCCTGGGCTGCTGTGTTTGCACGGGCAGGCCATGATGTATCGCTTCATGATGCGCAGCCTGATGTTGTCAGTAACGTTGCGCTGCCCCGTGCACGTCAGATCATAGCCGACCTGGAAGCCAGCATGCCGACCGGCGCCAGCGCCTATGAAGCTGCGGATCGGATCACTGATGCGCCTTCAATTGCTGCGGCCGTCGAAGGCGCATACTACGTCCAGGAAAGCGTGCGGGAAGATGTCGATGTAAAGCGCAAAGCCTTTTCTGAGATCGCTCAAAGTGCGTCTCCCGATGCTATTTTAGCCTCATCCACGTCAGCGCTCCCGGGCTCGACATTTTTGACCGACTTTGCAAACCCGGAACGAGCGTTGGTTGCCCACCCCGTCAATCCACCCTCACACATCCCGCTTGTTGAGCTGTGCGGTTCAGGGATTACCAGCCAAAAGACTATTGATGCCGCCCACGAATTGCTCACTGCTTCCGGAATGGCACCGGTCGTCGTGAAGAAGGAGATTGAGGGTTTCTTACTCAATCGCTTGCAATATACCCTTGTTGCCGAAGCCATGCATTTGATCGGTGAAGGATATTGTACCGCTGAGGATGTTGACCGTGTCATGACCGATGGGTTGGCCCTAAGGTGGGCCTCAATCGGTCCGTTCATGACAGCCCATCTTAATGCGAAAGGTGGCTTTCAGTGTTTCGTTGATCAACTGGGTCCCATGATGCGACGGATGGGAGCGGAGGCGAAGACCGACTATGATTGGAGCCCACAGCAAGCAACGGAAATCCATGAATGGCTGTGCACGCATACGCCGGTGAAGGACATCCCCAAAAAACAAACTTTACGCGATCGCAAGATCCTGGCAACGCGGAAGATGCAGGCGGATGATGCTGACTGAAATACGCTAGCACATGCATGTTTGCGCCGGTATTTGCGGAACTTCTGGCAGTCGACGCTGGTTGACAAAAAAAGCGCTCCACCGTTGGGTGCAATCAGCTTTGGTGCGTGTCGCGTACGCATTCATCCAAGCATCCGCATCACCGCTATCACAAGATGATGGGTTCAAAGGTACCCGAGCTTTGCTTATAGCGAAACTTGCCCTTCTTTGATATGAACCACTCAAGAAGATGATGGCCGTGCTTGCTTGCAAGTGGCACGGGCGAGAGGATCAGGTGTGCCAACAAACAAGCTGACATACAGCCACAAATTCTCCATCGCCCCCATGATGGATTGGACGGACCGCTGGTGCCGGTCATTTCATCGCGTCCTGTCGCAGGAAGCTTTATTGTATACGGAAATGGTTGTGGCCGACGCTATCCTGCATGGTGATCGTGATCGCCATCTCAGTATTCCCTATGGTCAGCAACCGGTGGCTCTCCAGCTTGGCGGATCAGACCCTGCGAAGCTGGCAGAAGCGGCAAAAATCGCATCTGATTATGGCTATGATGAGATAAACCTGAATGTCGGCTGCCCGTCAGACCGGGTGCAATCGGGAATATTTGGGGCTTGCCTCATGAAGTCTCCAAACCTCGTTGCACAATGTGTTGAGGCCATGAAACAGGTCGTCGACATGCCAGTCACGGTGAAATGCCGTCTCGGGGTAGATGATCAGGACATCGAGATCGCTTTGGATGCACTGGCTGATGCCTGTCTTGATCAGGGTGTGGATGCGATTTGGGTCCATGCCCGCAAAGCCTGGCTCGACGGTTTGTCTCCGAAGGAAAACAGGGACATCCCGCCTTTGGATTATGATCGTGTCTACCGATTGAAACAGCGACTGGGCGATGTCTTCATTGGCATCAATGGGGGCGTTGGCAGTCTGGCTGAAGTAAAAGCTCATCTAAAGCATGTGGATGGCGTGATGATGGGCCGGGTCGCCTATCATCAACCTGCGATCTTATGCCAGGTAGATCACCAAATTTATGGTGCCCCCGCAATGCCGGAAGACCTGCATGGAGCCGTTCGCAAAATGTATCCCATCATCGAGCAGCATCTGGAGGCCGGTGGTCGGCTGCATCAGATCACACGGCATATGATCGGGCTGTTTCATGGCGCGCCAGGCGCCCGCCGCTATCGGCAAATCCTCAGCACCGAAGCTGTCAAACCAAATGCGGGCATAGAAGTGGTTGAGGCTGCTCTGGCTGTCATGCTTGCCGAGCAACAGAGAATTCACGATAAAACTGAGCTGTTTGTGTCGGCTTGATGCCGGGTCAAAAGGTTAGAAGAGGCCCAATCAGACAAGGCTTGGACTGGTTTGTGGATGCTATCATCCAAGTTGAACGCAGCAGGATTTCGGACCACGAAAAGCAAAGCCGTGGAAGGTAATGTCTGTTGGCTTTTGCAGTGAAATCTGAGGAAATCGCTCAAACAGTCTGGGTAGAACCACATCCGCAATCAACACCTTATAGAGATCGGAGCCGAGGCATTTATGGGGCCCGTTTCCAAATGTCTGATTGGGTTTGATCGTCCGGCGTGCATCAAATTGGTCGGGTTCATCCCAGATGTCTTCATCATGGTTCGCTGAAGCTTGCAGCACCATGATCGTCTCACCTTCGGGAATGCGATAGCCGCGTATTACGGTTGATTTGAGCACCACTCTTGCATTGGCCTGAATGGGTGCGATCCATCTCAACCCTTCCTCGCAGGCCGCGCGCCATGCATTTGTCTCCACACAAAACTGTTTCTGGTCCCGATCACTTAAAATGCCAATCAGCGTGGAGAGAAAGCCATCCCGACTTTCAACCAACGAGCCAGCAATACAGACCCGCATATTGGTTCCAATCTGACTGAATGGCAGAGGTTCATCCGCATTCACCATTTCTGACAGGGCCGAACAGTTCGGCGTTTGCCGGTGTTTGTGCGCCATGTCCTGAAAACACGCATCCATGTCGTCATTCGCTGTATCGCAGCGCGCAAATACATCAGCGTGGAACTGAGCATTCATCGCGCCCCGGATCAGAGTTGGTGCCCAATCAAGAAGCTGCTCTTCCGTTGCGCTTTCCAGCCCAAGAACCAGCTTTACATAGCGGGCCGCAAGTGGATTTGCGAACGCGGTGAACAAGTCGACAGTGCCATGTTTTGGTAATCCGTCCAGAAGTTCATCAACAATGTTCTCAAACTCTGGTCGCCAGTGGCTTGAGATGGTGTCAGCGGTAAACGCGCCAGCCATTGTATGGCGTTCCCTCAAATGCTCCGGCCCATCTTTCCGCATCAATGTGTGACCACGGAACGCACGCTGCATCGGCGTGGTCGTGTCGTAGCAACCAAAATGTTCGGTATCTGACTTTATCCAATGCGTATCGTCGGCTTTGCTGAAGACAATGCGCCCCAGTGCCGCAAGACGTACAATTGGTGTTTCGCGTCGAAGGCGGCGATAGACTGAGGCCGGGTTGCTTTCCAGCATCGCCAGTGTTGTCGTGGTGTCCGTTGGGACCTCCAGACCTGTGAGATCAATATCTTTCAATGCGTTACCCTAACGATGCCGACGTCAGCTCAATTCCTTTGCGACACTGTCACGTCACAGTTCAGACTGTTGCTGACGGTGCAGATTGTCTTGGCCTGTTTCAAAATACGCGCGGCCAGTCCGGCGTCGTCAACAACAGGTCCGATAACGGTTACATCAAGTCTCTGAAGGCGGCCGGGTTCATCAAGAGCCTTGGTGCCAAGAACTTCAACTTTAAAGGGCTTCAGATCGACTTTCCGCTGTGCTGCAGCCCATTGCACTGACATGACAATGCAATGCCCCAGTGAGGCCAGAAGCGTGTCTACTGGTGAGTTTTTGGCAAATGACATCTCTGGCCCAGACTGTTTGGAATGGCTAAATTTGACCGTGTCGCTTCCATCATATTCTGCCCAGATGGGCCCAAACAATTTCGGTTTCAGTTCCACAAAGCTCACTCCATCGACAATCTCAGAAAAGCAGTCCAGGCAGATAAAGCGCAATCATCGGAAACAGCGTAAGCAGAAAAATCGCGAACAGATGAATGAGCCAATAGGGAATGGTTGCAACAGCGACCCGGCCAAGACTGATTTCATTGTTGGTTAAAGCTGTCAGCACTGACAGGTTTAGTCCAACCGGCGGTGTGATCTGTCCGATTTCGATGACAATCGTAATGATGACGCCGATCCAGATCGGATCAAAGCCAAGCCCCGTCAGTAGCGGAAACACAACCGGCAAGGTCATGATCATCAAGGACAGACCGTCAAAGAAGCAGCCCAATATCAGATAGATGATAATGACCGTGAACAGCACGCTATGGGTGCCAAGACCGCTTTCGGCGACGACTTCCAGAATTTGCTGGGGGATACCCAAAACGCTAACGGATTGGGCCAGAATGGTGGCTCCGAGCACCAGAAATCCGATGGCAGAAAACAGCAACACCGAATTGTAGATGGCTTCGATCAGCTTGCGAAAAGTCAAATCACCCCAAATCCAGGAAATGATGGCAGCCAGAACGACGCCAACGCCGGCAGCTTCTGTTGGTGTCGCAAGGCCGATGACAATCGTGCCAATGACAAGAAAGATCAGCGCCAGCAGGGGCCATATCTGGCGGAACCCTTTCAATGTTTGCATGAATGAAACCGGCACAGAACTGCGTGGCGCCAAGTGGGGGGCGTGCAGGCAGCGCACCAGAATATACAGCATGAACAACCCACCAACCATCAGGCCGGGGAGCAGACCTGCAGCAAACAACCGTCCGATGGATGTTTCAGTCAGCGCTCCAAAAATCAGAAAGGACAGGCTTGGAGGTATCAACAGCCCCAGCGTGCCGCCACCGGCCAGACTGCCAACGACAGTATCCTTGTCATAGCCACGTTTTGACATTTCGGGATAAGCGACAGACCCGACTGCCGCCGCAGTCGACAGGCTGGAACCGCTCACAGCGCCAAAGAGTGTGCACACAGCGATGTTGGTATGCAGCAAACCGCCGGGGATCTTGCGAAACATTGGCGTGAAAGCAGAATAGGCTTTTTCGCTGATGCCGCTCCGCAACAGGATTTCGCCGAGCAGAATGAACATGGGGACGGCACTGAGCGTGAACGAATTGAAGACGCTCCAAATGGCATCAATGGCCAGAGACGTCGCGCCGTTCGAAAAGAAGTAGAGAATGACCATGCCGGTCAGGCCGAGCGCGGCGCCAAGGGCCATGCCAGTGCCAGCGCTGGCAACCAGGACGCCGATAAGAGTGGTCCAAAACATCAGGGCGCGGTCTCTTCATGTCGCACAAAACCGGGTTTGATTTCAGCATCGGCCTCTTCAACCCTGTCAATAATTCCCAGCAGTCTTGCCAGCAAGATGGCGCAGGTGACAGAGAGTGAGAGCGGCAACATGGCCATCCATGGATACAGCAGAATGCGAGTGGTTTCGGTTTTCAGATTAAGCCGATGGCCGAATTCGAACCAGGGAATGGCTTTGTAGATCAGCCAGGAAAAGAAACCAATTGCGACAATCAAAGCAATGGTTTGAAGATGAGTTTGCAGTTTTTTATTCAACATGTTGGCCAGCAGCGCAACACGCACATGCTTCGCTTTCAGCGTCACCATTGGCAGCCCCAGAAACAATGAGACGCTCAACAGCAGTCCAACCACTTCCTCAGTGATATGAAGTGGAGAATTGGCAAACTTACGCATGATCACGCTTGTGATAATGATGGCAACAATGCTGACCATTCCAAGAACGGCTATGGAAGCAAGGGCAAGGGCCAGCTTTTCCAGCCCTTGCCTTATAAGGTTTCTGACGGTGTGGTGCATGATCGCCCTAGATCAGCGACCCAGTGCGTCCAATACGCGTTGGCGATAGGCAGGTGCGTTGCCACCTGCATCTTCCGCAAGAATACCCCAGGTTTCTGACACAGCTTCTAGAAAGACAGCACGGTCTTCTTCCGGGAAATCTTCGCCCCATTCGATGCCAGCTGCGACCATGTCTTCACGCGCAGCCAGTTCACGTTCGAAATCATCATCATATTGATTGGTGCGATCCCACAGATCTTCGGCAGCACTCGTAATCGCTTCTTTCACAGCATCATCTGTTTCCGCCCAGCGATCAGTCGATACACCAATCACATAGGGACCGGATGCCATCGGGTAGAGGAAGGACGCATATTTTGAAACTTCCTGAAGGGATACGGTGCTTGCATAGAGCGCTGGATAAAGTGCGCAATCCACAACACCCGTTTTCATAGCCACATACATTTCTTCCTGCGGAATGATCTGTGCAGACACCCCGAGGCGGGTAAAGGTCTCGACCTGATCACGTGCCCAGACGCGCAGTTTCTTGGACTTCAAAGCCTCAATTGTGCGCACAGGCTCATCGCGGCAGAACACGGAAACGGAGAGCATGGGAATGGCGACATAACCAACCGAGGAGACGCCCCAATTGGAAAACTCTTCTTCGTAAATGTCACGCACCGTCGGGAGTGCTTTTTCCAGTTCCTCGACCGTTCCGATCGACCCTTGAATAAATACCGAACTGAGGGCCGGGGCATCCCGACCGAGATAATTTGCCCATAACAGGCTCATCTCGACAGCGCCGGATGGCAGGAAGCGCAGAGCATCTGTGTTTTTCAGTCCCAGAGAGCCACCGCCAAATATTTTGAGCGCCAGCGTGTCGCCCAGTTTCGCGTTGACCTCTTCGGTGAATTTATTCAGCTCCGCAGATTCCGGACGTGTCTCTGGAAGGAAATTGTTGAAACGCCATTCCTCCGCCATTGATTGCGAAACCGTTGCGCCGGCACACACCAATCCAATTGCCAGATTACGAATAAGATTCTTCATTTTCAGCTCTCCTTTTAGACAAAAAGTAACACATAAATACGGAAATAAAACACGGAAATGTATCTGGTGTCAGACATTTCAGAGGTGCGCAAAAATGCAGGCACAGCCCCCTCTATGGCCGCAATACCAATTGTGAACCTGTAAATTCATAGGAGGAAAGGCGGTCAAGAAAACTGTTCCCCAACAGGCTCTGTTTCAAATTCCCCTGTTGGGCAATGGCTGCACGAACCGTGTTCATTTCGATGTTTTCCACTTTGATGCTTTCCAGCACGACACGCGCAAAAAAGGTCATGCCGTTGGCCGTCTCAACCGGTGACTGAAAACTCAGTGAACCTACGTCAATTCCAACTTTCTGTGCATCCTCATAGGTCAGCACCACTGTGCTTGCGCCCGTATCAACCAACATATCGACGGGCGTTCCTTCGATCTCGACGCTCAGCGAGAAATGCCCGTTGCGTCCTCTGCTGACCGTAATTGAATTGCCATCAACACTGGTCAAAGCCATGCCGGGAATAAGTTCTCCGGTCACGCGGTTCGCGACCATCTGTAGTTCGGTCTTGAAGGAATAGATGGTGACCAGCGCCAGCGCAATGAGAACCCAGATCAGCGCATTTTTGAGAACATCTGATGCGCGCAGCCCGCGGAATACGCCGACGCTGACAAATGCCAAAAGGGCAAGCAACACACCCATTCGTCCGAAACTGCCAATGTCGAGGCCCAGAACCGTACCGGAATCATGCCTGACGACCAGCACAATCAAGAGGGCCGCAAGGCCGATCAGAAGGGCCCAGACATAGCTCAATTCGGCACCTGCGACAGATGCTCCATGCGTTGCGGCAATGTTTCCATGATGGCATCCCGTTCAGCATCATTCATCTGACCCCAACCACCGATTTCGCGCAGCGTGCGGCCACAGCCAAGGCACTGTCGGGTGGGCTCATCTATCAGGCAGACTTTGACACAGGGCGATTTCATAGCAATTCCTTAGCAATGCCTAGAGAAATAAGAATGCCCGTCATGAAAGCAAGGTCACAAAGTTGCTGAGTGGCACCAATTGTGTCTCCGGTCTGTCCACCAATCTGTTGTCGGCACAACAGGATCATCAAATAGCCGACAAACGCGCTGAGCGCGGTTGCAAACAAAATGGCAAGAATGTTCAGGTTTGGCAGCAACAGGCAAAGCAGGGCGATGGAGGTCGTTACCACAGCCATTACAAGCGCGCGGCGTTGAGGTTGTCCGGCCTGTTTGGACAGACCATTGCTGCGGGCAGGTGTAAGACCAGCCCAAAGAAACATGCTGCACAAGCGGGATACCATCTGTGCGGCAAGCAGAACTGTAATCGCAACGTCGAGGCCTCTGAGCAACAGAGAGGCAATCAAAATCATACGCATGCCTTGAGACAGGAGCAGGGCCAGTACACCATAGGTGCCAATATGGCTGTCCTTCATGATTTCCAGCTTGCGCTCGCGTTCATGGCCACCGCCGAAACCGTCGATCATATCTGCCAGCCCATCTTCATGCAGGGCACCCGTGGCGATGATCATCGCAGTAATCGACAGAACGGAGATTAAATAGTGAGGCAGTTGCAGCAGGACCCCAAAAGCCAAAACCAGAGCGCCGATCAGGCCGATGACCAGACCAATGGCCGGGAACAGTTGGGCAGCTCTGGACATGGGCCGTGTGTGGTCAACTGGCATAAAGACGGGCAGCCGCGTGAAGAAAGTCAGACAGACCAGAAAATCGCCGGGAACCGCGCGCAGCAACCCTAGAACGCCTTCATCAGAGCCATGTTCATCTTCATTTTGGCGCAGTTTCATGTTGTTTGCCACCTTGCGTCTTCTCATAGGCGCTTTATAGATCGAATGAGATTGTTGGCAATGAGCATGAATCAGATATCAATGTCACCTAAGGCCTGACCGCCCCCATCATTCGATAGGCTTAAAGACACATGAGTGCATCCATAACAGCGCTTCCATTTGAAGACATAAGGGATTTGATCCGTTCGCTTCCAGGCCCGGTGATCGAGGCCGTTGATGCCGTGCGCGCACGGGACGCAAAATTGACCAAGCCGGCTGGTTCTCTCGGTCGACTGGAAGAGATTGTCGAATGGCTGGCGGCCTGGCAGGGCAAGGCACCGCCTGCAGTGAACCGTCCTTTGGTTGCCATTTTTGCCGGGAACCACGGAATAGCAGAGCAAGGCGTTTCCGCCTTTCCTGCCAGCGTAACACAACAGATGGTCGAGAATTTTTCGGCCGGGGGCGCGGCGATAAATCAGCTTTGCACAGCCAATAATCTGGGTCTCAAGGTATTTGATCTGGCGTTGGATTTGCCAACTCCGGATATCACTTTGAAAGACGCTTTTGACGAAAAGACCTGCGCAGCGACCATGGCGTTCGGCATGGAAGCGATCGCTGGCGGAACAGATTTGCTGTGTATCGGCGAAATGGGAATTGCCAACACCACCGTCGCGTCAGCCATTTACTACGCGCTTTACGGCGGACGACCTGAAGATTGGGTTGGCGTTGGTACTGGGGTAGACGCAGCCGGTTTGCAACGCAAGACGGATGCTGTGCGCCGCGCTGTCGGGCGGGCAAGCGTCAGCAAGTCAAATGGATTGGAAGTTCTGCGGCGACTTGGCGGGCGTGAAATTGCTGCCATGTGTGGGGCCATGTTGGCAGCACGCGTAGAGCGCATTCCAGTGATTGTCGATGGTTTCGTCGCAACAGCGTCAGCCGCCATCTTGCATTCCGTCAGTCCCGCGTCGATTGACCACTGCCTGTTTTCCCATGTTTCGGATGAGCAGGCACATGCAGCTGTCCTTGAGCGGCTTGGGAAAACAGCATTGCTGAATCTCAATATGCGATTGGGTGAGGGGAGCGGCGCTGCAGTTGCAGCCAGTATCGTCAAATCAGCTGCCGCGGTTCATTCGGGAATGGCAACCTTTGACCAGGCCGGTGTGTCCGACAAAGACGGCAGTTAACCAGACCGAAACAGGGCTTGTCTTTTGAGAATTTGGGATCTGGTCAAAGCGGCAGGATTTATCCTGATTATTGCTATGCTGGTGCTCTGGTTTGAGGATGAAAGCTATGAATCATTCGGCTCATCTCTAAGAGTCGTCGATGGCGATTCTCTGGCAATTGGCGAGACGCGCTTGCGTCTGGTCGGCATTGACGCGCCGGAGTTGCAGCAGACCTGCCTGCGCGATGGAAGGGCTGTGCAATGCGGGGTGCTTGCAAAAGAGCATCTGGCTCAGCTGGTTGCTGCCGCGCCTGTGTCCTGTGCCGATCATGGCACTGACAAGCATGGGCGTCAGCTTGCAGTTTGTCGTGGCAACACCAATGATGACCCGGTCAGAGGTGCTTTGGTAACAGCTGGCGAACAGGCGACGCTTAATGCGCAAATGGTGCATGATGGCTGGGCTGTTTCCTATGGAGACTACAAGGCTCTTGAAGTTTTGGCGGCACTTGCTGGTCGAGGGCTCTGGGCGTTGGACTTTGAGCAACCAGAAGACTGGCGGCGGATTCACGGAACGGACTATTGAGTATGAACTCCTTGGACCAGCTTTCGAGCGAAATTCGCGCTTGTCGCATTTGTGTTGAAGAGCCATTGCGTAAACCTTTGCCGCATGCGCCAAGACCGGTTTTACAGCTGTCTCCCACGGCTCGTATCTGCATTTGTGGTCAGGCACCGGGCACACGTGTGCATGCATCCGGGCGACCATTTACAGATCGATCAGGTGATCGTTTGCGAGAATGGCTCGGACTGGATCATGAAACATTCTACGACCCCGCACAAATTGCCATAATCCCTATGGGGTTCTGCTTTCCAGGTCAGAATGAAAAGGGATCGGATCTGCCGCCAAGGCCAGAATGCCGCGCTCGATGGCACGATAATTTGTTTGCCAGCATGCCACAAATCGAGTTGCTGTTGACGATCGGTCAATACGCCATCGCCTACCATCTGGGGGTGGACAGGAAAAAAACGCTGACAGAGACAGTCGGTGCCTGGCGGGAGTACTGGTATGATCGCGAGCATCCTAAAGGTACACCCCGCATTATGCCGCTGCCGCACCCTTCTTGGCGCAACAATGCCTGGATTAAAAAGAACCTGTGGTTTGAACAGGAACAGCTTCCGGTTCTGCGCCAGCAGATAACGCGCGTTCTGGATGAGAGCCGCTCTGATCGCCCGATTGAGTCCGATCCCCGGTAATGCCGCTGGAAGTAGAACCAAGGTTCCTGTAAGAGAGGCTCACTTTGACATTTCAACGAGGTTGGTATGGACAGAATTGATCGTGGCATTCTGGCAATCCTGCAAAAAGACAGCACAGTGCCGGTTGCAGAAATCGGTAAACGCGTTGGCCTGTCCACAACACCTTGTTGGCGGCGTATCCAGAAAATGGAGGAAGACGGCGTCATCAAACAGCGTGTTGCTGTTTTGGATCCGGTTCTTGTTGGGGCAGGGGTTTCCGTTTTTGTCTCTATCAGTACCAATCAGCACAGCAAGGAATGGCTCACCCGTTTTGCGGAAGTCATCAGCGAATTTCCGGAAGTCGTCTCTTTTTACCGCATGAGCGGCCAGGTCGATTATCTGCTGAAAGTGGTCGTGCCGGACATTGCCGCCTACGATAAATTCTACAAGAAGCTGATTGCGAAAATTGATATTTCCGATGTCAGTTCGAGTTTTGCCATGGAGGAAATCAAGAACACGAGCACACTTCCTCTGGACTACATGGAACTGGCCAAGTCTCAGAGCTGAAGATGGTGCCCGGGCTATCAATACGAGAGTTTAAGGACGAAGACGCCTCAGCGGCCGTCAATCTGTTTTTTGAAGCCGTCCAGACAGGCGCAAAGGCTGCTTACACGCAAGAACAACGGGATGCATGGGCGCCCGCCATTCCTGATGTCGCTACATGGCGTGATCGAATGGCTGCGCAATACAGTGTTGTGGCTTATCAGGGAGGCGAACTTCTGGGCTTTATGACACTCACCGAAGAGGGCCTCATTGATTTGGCCTTCGTTCATCCCAGGTCGATGGGGTCTGGTGTGGCCGGAAAACTTTACGATGTGATCATGAAAGAAGCCCGCACCAGACATTTGACGGCCCTCCAAACCCGTGCCAGTCATCTGGCGCGGCGCTTCTTTGAAAAGCGCGATTGGTCTGTCATTCAACAGCAAACGGCCGTGAGAGGCGATGTTGAACTGACAAATTTCCGGATGGAACTCAAGCTAAAGTCAGAAGAGATCAAAGTCTGAATTGAGTTTAAACCCCAGAAAATCGCTCAAATTTCAGTAGATTCTTAAAAGGCCGATCAACTTGCCTTGGACAGAAACCTGATCCGGTCCAAAAATACGAGTCTCATAGGCCGGATTGGCTGCTTCCAGAGCGATAGATCCACCCTTTCGGCGCAGCCGTTTCAAGGTCGCTTCTTCGTCATCAATCAAAGCCACCACAATATCACCGGTGTCAGCCGTCGAGCCCTTCTTAATAACAACCGTATCTCCATCGAGAATGCCGGCTTCAATCATGGAATCTCCGCGTACTTCCAGCGCAAAATGCTCTCCTGACGACAGCATATCCGCTGGAACCGGAATGGTGTGGCTGTGGGTCTGAATCGCGGATATGGGCGTTCCAGCAGCAATCCTGCCCATGACAGGAATGGTTACAGAATATGCATCATCCTGTTCTGAGCCGGTATCATTTGCCGGTGCAACCGTCTCGCGCTTCTTGCCAAGGCTGCCTTCAATGACACTCGGTGAAAAGCCTGTGCTGCGAGGAGCTGCCAGGCTTGGCGAAACAGATTCCGGTAATTTGATAATCTCCATTGCGCGCGCCCGGTTGGGCATGCGGCGCAAAAAACCACGCTCTTCAAGGGCCACGATAAGCCTGTGAATACCTGATTTCGATTTCAAATCGAGCGCTATCTTCATTTCATCAAAAGACGGCGGAACACCTGTTTCTTTGAGGCGCTCGTGAATGAACATCAAAAGCTCGTGTTGTTTGCGCGTTAGCATGTCAATCAATCCTGGGTTCTGAGGGTCCACAGAGGCCAAAGGCGTCTTCAATATAGGAATCAGATGTGTACAAAGCATGAACACGATAGCTGTTCTTGTCTTGTTCTACAAGGGCGCAAGCGAAACATATATGGAACATCGGGCCTGTTAGGTCAGTCAGGGCGCAGCATCAGAATGTCCACGATGGTGCCCTGATCCGCCTCGGGAGCGAATGGCGCGCGTCTGATCAGACAGTTTGCTTTTGCAAAATTAGCCAGCATGGAACTGTCCTGGCGGTTCAATGATTGGACCATTGGAAGTTGGCCTGAACCTTGGGTTGGCTTCACAATCGCACGCAAATAGTCTTCGCGTTGGTCATTGGTGGGCAACTTACTAGCCAGAGTGGCATGGCGAAGCGGTGTGTCGGACGGCTGGCCCAGCCATTTTTTGATCAGTGGGGCCATGAACAACTCACCGCAGACCATGCTGGACACTGGATTGCCGGGAAAGCCAAGAAACAACATCCCGCCAACTGTCCCGAACATGAGCGGCTTGCCGGGGCGCATGGCAATTTTCCAGAAGGAAAGCGACAGACCTGCACTGTGAAACGCCTGCTGGACCAGATCGTGGGTACCAACGGATGCGCCACCAAGGGTTATGATAGCATCGCATTGATTGGCCTCAGCAATTTTCAATGCCTGCAACAGATCTTCTTCGGTGTCTTTTGCAATGCCCAGATCAACCGCTTGCCCTCCCAACTCGGTAATGCGGGCCGCAACGCCAAAGTTGTTTGAGGCGACAATCTGATCCACGCCGATGTGAGTTCCTGGCATTGCCAACTCATCGCCTGTCGCAAGCACGCCAATTCGCGGTTTCCGAATAACCGGCACCTGCGCATAATTCATACTGGCGAGCAGTGCCAGATCCGCCGCCCGCAATGTGCTGCCAGCTTCTATCAGAACCGAGCCCTGCATGAAGTCCAGCCCGGCGGGGCGCACAAAAGCTGACACTTTCGGAATATCAAGTGGTCGGATTTTGTCGTTTTCGCGAACGTTCGCATCTTCCTGAATGAGAATCGTATCTGACCCTTCGGGCATTGGTGCCCCAGTGAATATACGCACCGCCTGACCTGCCAGAAGGGCATGCTCATATCTGTGACCAGCCGGTGCTTCTCCAACCACTTCCAATTCGGCGTCCAGCGCCAAATCCGCATGGCGCACTGCATAGCCATCCATGGCAGTTGTGGCAAATGGGGGCTGTGTGCGCCGTGCTGAAAGCGGTGTTGCGCTGACACGAAGATGCGCATCTACCAGCGGAACGGTTTCCTCTGGAAGAATTGAAACGGCACTCAAAATTGAGTGTCTTGCGTCCGCGACAGGTAAGAGAGCCATAGAAAAATCAGATCCTAGGAATCTGCACGATATGTGCCAGATTTACCGCCGCTTTTTTCAAGCACGCGAATGCCCTCAATCCGCATGCCACGGTCGACGGCCTTTGCCATATCGTAGATCGTCAGACAGGTGACCGATACGGCAGTGAGGGCTTCCATTTCAACACCGGTCTGACCATTGACCTTCACACTCGCCACAACATTTAGCGCTGAGGCTTCATGATCGGGCTCAATTGACACCTCGACTTTGCTGATGAGCAATTGATGGCACAGTGGGATCAACTCATGTGTGCGTTTTGCAGCCATGATTCCGGCAAGACGCGCTGTGCCCAGAACGTCACCCTTTTTGGCATTGCCAGACAGGATCATTGCCAGAGTTTCTGGCAGCATTTCAACACGGCCTTCTGCCTGGGCCAGACGGCTTGTTACAGCCTTGTTGCCGACATCCACCATATTGGCTTCACCGGTGTCACTGAGATGCGTCAGTTTTGACATCTCATGCTCCAGTCAGCAGTTTTTGGGTGGCTGCTGTCACATCAGCCTGACGCATCAGGCTTTCGCCAACCAGAAAGGTGTTGATCCCGCATTTTTTGAGACGCTGTAAATCCGCATGAGTGTTAATGCCGCTTTCCCCGACAAGCAACTTGTCGTCAGGAATGAGCTTGGCCAGTTTTTCGCTGGTTGTCAGACTAGTCTCAAACGTATCAAGATTGCGGTTGTTCACACCGATCAGGCCAGATGACAAATGAGTCAGAGATCGCTCTGTCTCGGCCTCATCATGAACCTCGACCAGTACATCCATTCCGAGCAGAAATGCAGTCTCTTCCAAGGCTTTCGCCTGATCATCTTCGGTGCAGGCCATGATAATCAAGATGCAATCCGCATTCCAGGCACGTGCTTCGTAAACCTGGTAGGGGTCCAGCATAAAATCCTTGCGCAGGGCAGGTAGTCTGGTCGCAGCGCGTGCCGTCATCAGAAAGTCTGGGTGTCCCTGAAAAGATGGCGTGTCTGTCAATACAGACAGACATGAAGCCCTGCCATTTTCATAGGCAGTTGCCAGAGCAGGAGGATCAAAATCCGGCCGGATAAGGCCCTTGGAAGGACTTGCCTTTTTTACCTCGGCAATCAGACCGAACCGGCCATCATCTACAGCGCCTTGCAATGCAGCTTTGAAGCCTCTGACAGGATCTGCATCTCGCGCACGCTGTTTCACATCATCAAGGCTCAGCCGTGCTTTTGCAGCCGCGACTTCTTCAAGCTTGTAGCGACAAATTTTTTCAAGAACGCCCTGCATCTAGTTCGCTCCAAAAGAGTTTGAGACGCTCACGAGCGCATCCATGGCAGCACGTGCCCCGCCTTCATCAATACTGGTGCGGGCCATTTCAAGGCCATCGCTGATTGTGTCAGCGCGTCCAGCGACGACGGCCGTCGCTGCTGAGTTCAACAAAACAATGTCCCTATGCGCAGATTGTTCTCCATCCAGAACACGCTTAAGCGCGGTCGCATTATGGTCTGCGTCGCCACCCACAAGATCTGTTGGAGATGCCTGCTTGAGTCCCAAAGCCACCGGCTCAATGACAAACCGTTTCACCTCACCATTTTCAAGCGCGGCACAATAGGATGGCCCCGTCGTTGTGATCTCATCCAACCCGTCCGATCCATGAACAATCCAGGCTTTGTCCGATCCAAGGCGCGCCAATGTGTGTGCCAAAGGCTCAAGCCACTTTTCATCAAAAACGCCAACCATTTGCCGTTTGACTGACGCAGGGTTGGACATTGGACCCAGTAAATTGAAAATGGTTCGTGTGCCCAATTCAACCCGGGCAGGGCCGACATGCTTCATGGCACTGTGGTGCGCGGGCGCAAACATGAAACCAAGTCCAGCTTTGTCTATGCATGTGCTGATTTGGTCAGGCTTCAGTTCCAGATTGACGCCAAGTGCCATCAGTGTATCTGCCGCGCCTGATTTGGATGAAAGGGCTCTGTTGCCATGCTTGGCTACAGGGATGCCCATGCCAGCAACTACAAAACTTGCGCATGTGGAGATGTTGTAGGTGCCTGATGCATCACCGCCGGTGCCCACCAGATCCACTGCACCCTCTGGTGCAGAGACACGAACCATCTTGGACCGCATGACTTTTACAGCACCTGCGATCTCATCGATTGTTTCTCCGCGGACCCGCAATCCCATAAGGAGTGCGCCGATTTGTACAGGCGTTGCATCGCCAGACATAATAATGTCGAACGTCTGTTCTGCCGTTTTCTGGTCCAGTGCTTCGCCGCTCGCAACCAGGGCAAGCGTGGATTTCATATCAAACATAAGTCACTCGTCTGGATTTCCTGCAACCCTGAAAGTTGATCCTGCAGCCCCCGCAGCCTCCTGCAGCCGATGTCAGAGTGCATCTGGCAGGCCTGTAGCGCTTGCTTTGCATATAATGGTGCCAATTTCCACCAAAACAGCAAGTGGCGGGACGCTCATTGTGCGAGATCAAACGTGGGCGTGAACAAAAAACCCTGAGATGAGATAGAAAATCTTTGAAACCACAATCAGAACATGTGATATTAGACCCTGAAAAATGAGGACAAATCCCCCAAGAAGAAATTGGTTAATTGGATTGCTTTCTAATTAAATTTTATTAAACGGAAAAAATAAATAATATTCATCAATTGGTTGCACGATTTATCCTCGCCAAAACATAAAGAATGCTTTAGCTTATGTGTCAGAGCGCATATCATCATTAAATAAAAAGGATGGTCCTTTGGACGGCGTGGAACTTCGTCAGTATCTGCAACAAAGCGTGCGAAAACTGAAGGCCTGCACAACGCTCGATGAGCTGCGCGGGTCATTTGTGGGCGTAATTTTCCCGTTGGGATTACAACAGTTTGCCTACACCAAATTCACGGAAAACGACATTTCGTTCGACAAATCTGTTCATACCTATGCCGAAGGATGGATTGAACTCTATCGCCGGGAAGGTTTTGCCCAGATTGATCCTGTGCTGGCTTTGGCGAAGAAGGAAACAGATCCATTTTTCTGGTCAGCAGATCAACTCACACAGAACGGCAACTTCGTTGAGTTCTTCCAGCAAGCCGGCAAATATGGTTTGGCCTGGGGCGTAACAACCCGTCTGAAGACATCTGCGAAGACCGGCACCTTGGTTACATGTACTGCCGCCTATAGCTCGCAGCCAGCTGCAGGCTTGTCCGTTGATCAATTGGTGGCTTGCTGTCGCATGTTGTCCGAGGCATTTCATCAGTCAGCATTGGTGATTGGTGCCAATAAGGGCATTTCGCTCAGACCAAGAGAGAAAGAAGTCCTGGAATTGAGCGCTCTTGGCATGTCCGGCACAGAGATTGCGTTGATTATCGGCGTTTCTCCCATATATGTCGCTGAGATATCGAGAAATCTGATCCAGAAATTTGGTGTCAGAAATAAGCTGGCAGCCCTTTGGCGGGCCAACGAGCTTAAACTTGTAGATCATTAAGACCCATAAAAATATGGATATCACGGTTAATTGCACAGTTGTGATGTCGTGAAATATAGATATCGATAATAACGATAACTACATAAGAAGTAGGCTGATTTCTAAGCATAAAAGCCCGCATATTTAACGTCTTAAGCAAATTGCAGCCGCGTATTATTGATAGAATTGTCACACCCTTATAATTATGGGTTGATCATTGGTTAAAAAAGGGCTAATGCTGCAACCTCAAGCAGAGTTCGTGGGAAGGCTAAAATGTTATCGATGGAAAAGGACGCTTCACCAAAAGCCGTTATGCATAATGCCCGTTCGGCACTGGATGCGGATTTACATGTGGGCCTGAAAGTGCGCAAAGCGCGCAAGGCAATGGACATGAGTCAAACTGAACTCGGAAATCAACTGGGTGTCAGCTTTCAGCAAATCCAGAAATATGAGAAGGGCAGTAATCGGATTGGTTCCGGCAGGCTCTGGGAAATCTCTCGAGTATTGCAGGTTCCGATTGACTACTTCTTCGACGGAATTGATGAGAACGTCTCATCAGAAAATGCAGTGCCCTGGTGGCTTCTGGATCTGGCAAAGCAGATCGAGTCCATCAAGGACGAGAAACTGCAAAAGCAGATTATCAGCCTCATCGAAGCTTGCTCTGAGAAAGAGTAGGCTGAGGGACGCCTTCAAGAAGCGGTGTTGAATCTCACGATCATACTGATCGCGGCATAAGATGCACTGCGTTTGGGCCGCGTCTTCAAAACTACATCCATTGAATTTTGCGTGAAGCTACGCTGCAATTTGCGGACGGTGTGATTTGTTGAATGAACGTGCAATTCCAATGAAGTTGCGCAGCAGCTTGTCGCCATGTTCAGACGCTATACTCTCTGGATGAAACTGTACCCCGTGAACGGGATGAGTCTTGTGTGATAGTCCCATTAGGCTGCCATCATCTGTTTTGGCCGTTTGCACCAGACTTTCCGGAAATGACGTATCTTCAACCACAAGCGAGTGATAGCGCGTGGCTTGAAAGGGTGTTGGTATGGCATCAAACATGCCAGTCGCGTCATGCACAATGGAACTCATCTTTCCATGCATCAGCCGGTTGGCACGAACAACTGTTCCGCCATAGGCCTGACCAATGGATTGCATACCCAGACAAACCCCAAAGATCGGCATCTTTCCATCTGCTTCACGAATAAGATCCAGGCAAATACCAGCCTCATTCGGGGTGCAGGGGCCGGGTGACAGAATGATCCCTTCCGGGTTCATGGACAATGCCTGCGAGACTGCAATCTTGTCGTTACGTACAACTTCAAGATTTACACCCAATTGCCCAATCAGGTGAACCAGATTGTAAGTGAAACTGTCGTAATTATCGATCACCAGAAACATTGCTACCCCCAAAAGGCTGCTGCGCTAAACATCGTGAGTTCCATCATTGGCCACGTGACGTGCTTGAGGCAAATCGCACAGCTTCTTCTGCCGCCCGAAACAGCGCTTTCGCCTTGTTGATACATTCCTGTTGTTCCATTTCCGGAACGGAATCTGCCACAATGCCAGCACCCGCCTGAACATACATTTTGCCATCTTTCACAACAGATGTACGCAACACAATGCAGGTGTCCATGTTGCCATCTGCGGTAAAATACCCAACTGCGCCGCCATAAGGACCGCGCTTGTCACCCTCAAGCTCGTCGATAATCTCCATCGCCCGCACTTTCGGCGCGCCGGAAACGGTGCCGGCGGGGAACCCGGCTGATAGCGCATCAATTGCATCGCAATTGTCAGACAAATCGCCAATCACGTTGGACACGATGTGCATCACCTGGCTGTAATACTCCAAGAAGAACTGGTCAGTGACTTCCACTGAGCCGATCTTTGAAACACGGCCCACATCATTGCGGCCAAGATCGAGGAGCATCAGATGCTCCGCCAGTTCCTTTGGATCAGCCAGCAATTCTTTGGCATAGGCTGCATCTTTTTCAGGTGTATCCCCACGCGGACGTGTGCCTGCGATCGGTCGGATCGTGACTTTCCCATCCCGGGCCCGCACCAAAATTTCCGGACTTGATCCAATGATCGAGAAATCACCAAATTTCAGGAAATAGAGGAATGGGGAAGGGTTAACACGGCGCAATGCCCGATAAAGAGCAAACGGCGGAAGCGTGAATTCGGTCTCAAAGCGTTGCGAAAGAACCACCTGAAAAATATCGCCAGCTGAAATATAATCCTTGGCCTTGCGGACCATCGCGTAATATTCGTCCGGCGTGGTGTTGGATTGCATATTGATGGTTAGATCAACTTCGTCTGCATCCAGACCGCGATCCAACGGCGCATCCAGCCGGTCAATAACAGTCGTCAAACGATCAACTGCTCGGGCATAAATTGCTTCACCGGACACATTTTCCGATGGGCGTAGCGGCGTGATGAGCGTTATCTCGTCTTTGATATTGTCAAAGATCAGGATGATCTGTGGACGAATGAGCAATGTGTCACTGAGGTCTAGTGGATCAGGGCCAGGCTCTGGCAGCTTTTCCATCAGACGCACATTGTCGTAGCCAAAGTACCCGAACATGCCAGCTGCCATAGGCGGCAACTCAGGTGGCAAATCGATTTTTGAACTTTCCAGAACATCGCGGAGCGCCTGAAGCGATGGCTGTTCCCATTGGGTCAGCCGGTTTTCCGTCAGCTGATCAACTGTTCCTGACCAAGCTGTATTTCCATCAGTCTTGAACACCAGATCAGGATTCAAGCCAATGATAGAGTAACGCCCCCGGACAGCGCCGCCTTCGACGGACTCAAGCAGAAAGCAATAGTCTTCGACGGCTGACAGTTTCAGCATTGCCGATACTGGGGTTTCAAGATCGGCGACCAGAGTCGTCCAAACGACTTGCGCCTTGCCTGCGGCATAAGTTGCGAGAACGGCTTCCTTTTGCGGCTCAATCAACATGTTAAACAATTTGTCCTTTTGATCGAGCGGGGGTCTTACTGGTACGGCTGATCTGCGGTGCCGGCCAGCATTTGAGTCAGCAAGGGCTGGTTCAATGAGACACCCAGATTGGTCTGCAGTTCGGAGACGTATTGGGTCAGCAACTCGTTTTCAAGCGCTGGTCTGGCTGCCTGAGCAATTTGTTGAGTTGTCTGCTCTTCGCGGAAAAACGCTGGGACAGATGCTTCAGTGAGTTGGAACACGAACCGAAGTGTGGGATCTGCGGGTGTAAAGAAGCCAAAAGCGCCTGACTTGGATTCAAAGATGGTCGCAATGTTTTCTGCTGAAAGACCTTCTTTGCCGCTGAGACGCGTGATTTCGTCAAAGGACTGAATCGGTTTGGCACGCGCTTGAGCAAGCGAGGTAAATCCAATGTCGGAAGACAGGTTTTCGGACAGCTCTGAAGCCATCTTGTCCAATGCCTCAGCAGTCTCATCACGAATCCAGTCAGCGCGTACGCGGTCTGGAACCTCATCAATTGTGCGATCCCGGTCGGGCGTAACATCCGTTACTTCATACCAGACAAATTCATTGTCGCCTTCAAGCGGCGGGTTTTCTACATCAACCTCGGACTCATAAACACCCCGCAACAATTCGCTGCTTAGGGGAAGGTCAGAAATAATTGTGTCACTTTCATCAAGGCCATTTTGACTGACGGCGGCAACTTCTCGCACTGTCAGATCATTAGCAGCGGCTACTTCCGCAAGGCTTGCGCCACCAGCTATGGAGTCTTCGACCCCATCGCGGACAGTGAAGATTTGATCAATTGCCTGGTCCCGTGCAATTTCCTGTTTGATCTCGGATGCAACTTCTTCAAATGGCTGCGTAGCAGCGGCCTGAATGTCGGTAACGCGTGTCAGAACGGGCCCAAAGCGACCTTCAATAACATCGCTGATACCGGTAGCTGAGAGTGAAAACACTGCATCGGCAATAGCCGAATCAATCATGTCTTCTCGAGCAACAAGGCCCAAATCAATGTCTGCAGCCGTCACATTACGTTGTTCCAGAAGCGCTTCCCAGCTGGTGCCTGCCTCCAGCAAAGCCTTGCCTGCATCTGCTTCTTCCTTTGATGGGAAAACCAGTTGCTCAACCCGGCGTTTTTCAGGTTCTGAAAAGCTGTCTGCTCGCTCGTCGTAAATACGTCTCGCATCATCGTCTGATACCGCATCGGCATCCATCACGTCTTCAAGCGTGAGGTGTATCAAGGCAATTGAACGATATTCAGGCGCTCGATAAACCGATTTGTTTTCTTCAAAATAGGTGTTGAGATCTTCATCAGTCGGAACTGGGAGTGCAGATAGATCTGATGAGTCCAGGGTAATCGCACGAATGGTGCGCACTTCACTGCGGTAAGCGTGAACAGCCTTCAAAAGCGTTTCTGGTACACCAATGCCGCCGGCGACACTTTCGGCAAGTTGCCGCCGTTCTGAAAATGCGCGCTGATCTGAAACAAATTCAGATTCAGTCATGTTATTGGACTGAAGAATCTGCTGCAGGAAAGTTCTGTCAAATTGCCCATCTGGACCACGAAATGACGGATTGTTGCCAATATCATCGCGCAACTTGTCATCCGAGACGCCAAGATTGAGCTTTGTCGATACGTCATCGAGGGCAGCTTCAGTGACCAATTGAGAGATAACCTGATTGGGAATCCCGAAGGCAGTTGCCTGTGTAAGGCTCACTGGCTGTTGAATTTGCCGCTGCAAGCGGGAAATCTCGATAGAGAGCGCGCGGTCAAACCGCTCGGCACTGACCGTGGTATCTCCGACAGTCGCAATTGTAGTTCGGTTAATGCCGCCGACAAAGTCGTTGACGCCCCAAATTGCAAAGCTGAGTACCAAAAGACCGATCAGAACTTTGGCCACCCAAGTGCTGGCCGATTTCCGCAACGCGTTAAGCATGGTTTCCCCTGAATTTCTTGAACGGACCCAAATAATGTGAGGTCCAGAAAGGATTTGCCGTGTGATAGTCAATTTGTGGAAACAAGGGAAGGCAATTTTGGGGCAAGGTCCCAACTCAGATCAGAAAGCTGCTCACATGCTTACCGCTGGCCTTTCGTGCTGAGCTTTGTTATCCAGCTTTCCAATGTATTTTGGAGGATCATGATGAGTTCGATTAAGCCGTTGATTGCAGGCAATTGGAAAATGAACGGCTTGCGTTCAGATATGGACGAGTTTGCTGCAATGGCACAGGGTTACTCATCTGAACTCGTCGGAAAAGCAGATGCCATGATCTGTCCGCCTTTCACATTGATTGCAGCTTTGGCAAACCATCCTGATCGCGGAGCGTTGGCTGTTGGTGCACAAGACTGCCACACAGCAGCATCCGGAGCCCATACAGGCGATATATCTGGGGGCATGATTGCTGATTGCGGTGCAAAAGCTGTTATTGTCGGTCATTCCGAACGTCGCCAAGATCACGGTGAGATTGATGTGTTGGTTGCTGAGAAGGCAAAAGCTGTTTGGGACGCGGGTCTGACGGCAATCATCTGCGTCGGTGAAACTGAAGCGGAGAGACGCGACGGCACGACGCTTGCTGTAGTTGAACAACAATTGTCCGGCTCCGTGCCGCAGGGTGCAACTGCGCAGAATTCAGTCATTGCCTATGAGCCGGTTTGGGCCATCGGTACCGGCTTGACGCCGGGAATAGACGATGTTGCGGAAGTGCATGGTTTCATGCGGACATTTTTGGCAGACAAGTTCGGCGGGCAGGGCACTGCAATGCGGCTTCTCTACGGCGGATCTGTCAAACCGGGAAATGCAGCAGAATTAATGGCTGTACCTCACGTCAATGGTGCGCTTGTGGGTGGTGCCAGTTTGAAAGCATCAGATTTTCTGGGCATTATTCGCGCTGTTTCCTGACAATTCCACCGGTCTCATTCAGCTGAAGTGTTCGCGATGCCACTGTATGGTTGAGCGGTTGCCGAGGCGGATAAATCCTCACTGGCGGGTGACACAGCTGAACGGGTACAAAAAAGGGCTGCACGTGGCAGCCCATTTTCAATTCTAGTTCAGGTTCGATCAGCCGGTAGCTGCTGCCTGTCTTTGGCCGGAACGTGACCGCGATTTGGC
Organism: Alphaproteobacteria bacterium; assembly: GCA_024743215.1. Taxonomy (GTDB): domain Bacteria; phylum Pseudomonadota; class Alphaproteobacteria; order Rhizobiales. Next base: position 947,623 of record JANSWZ010000001.1, on the reverse strand, counting down.
AGCGGGGCGACGGCCAAAATGCTGCTTGGGACGCTTGTTGCGGTTTGGCTTATTGGGCCGTCCGGTCTTGCGTTCGGTCTCAGCGGGCTCATTCATATCAACTGCTGCAACGCCTTCAGGAGCTGCAATCACTCGGATTTCCTGTTTGGTCAGACGTTCGACCGCACGCAACAATTTGCGTTCTTCCGGCGCACACAGAGCAATCGCCTGTCCAGCAGCACCGGCACGCGCAGTACGACCGATACGATGCACATAAACTTCAGCCACTTCCGGCAGATCAAAATTCACGATCAGATTGACACCGGGCACATCAATGCCCCGGGCTGCAATATCTGTCGCGATCAGAACCGGCAGTCGGCCTGTGCGGAAGGCAGCCAAAGCTTTTTCACGCTGGTTTTGGGATTTATTGCCATGAATGGCCGCAGCATCAATTCCGTCTGCAATCAACCGTTTGGCAACTTTGTCCGCACCGCGTTTAGTGCGTGTGAAAACGATCGTCTGTTCGCCCAGGCGCTCTTTAAGCATCTTGCTTGTGACAAACATCTTTGATGGTTGCTGCACATGCATCACGCTTTGATCGATGCGTTCGGCCGTTGTCGCAACAGGCGTCACGGAAATCTCGACCGGATCCTTGAGATGTTGTTTGCTCAAGGCGCGAATTTCTTTTGGCATTGTTGCAGAGAACAACAGCATTTGTCGGTCTCTTGGGACCATGGCAATGACTTTGCGGATCGCGGGGAGGAACCCGATATCAAGCATCTGATCAGCTTCGTCCAGAACGAGTGTCTCAACGCGCTTCAGATCAAGAGCCTTCTGATCAATGAGATCAAGCAAACGACCAGGTGTGGCAACTAGAATGTCTACACCTTGTGCAAGTTTTTGTCGCTGTGGACGCATGGAAACGCCGCCCATGACTGTCGCACTTTTAAGCGGCAGTTTGGCGCCATAGCTACGCACAGCTTTTTCAATCTGCGACGCAAGTTCGCGCGTTGGCGATAAAACCAGAACGCGGACGCTGTTCGGCTGCACCTTGATTTTGTTTTTCATCAAGCGATGCAACAAGGGCAGCGTAAACGCTGCTGTTTTACCAGTGCCGGTCTGAGCAATGCCGACAACGTCGCGCCCTTGCATAATAACAGGAATGGCTTTGGCTTGAATGGGAGTTGGTTGCGTGTAGCCTTCTTCGGCAAGCGCATTCAGTATCGGCCGATCAAGGCCGAGGGATTCAAATGTCACGTAATATCTTTCTGTTGGCCCTGTCGTCCGCTGCTTGCGGATAGATGTGGCGCATGGACTAGGTCAAAAATTGTCCCAGTCTGCGCGAGCGATCAAACACTCATACCTCAGGGACTATTGGGGGGTGTCGGGGTGTACTCTTAAAGCAATTGTCCGGCAAAAAGCCGAAATGGCCCCGTTCCAATGGCGCGCTTATGCGCTTCGAATTGCGGCAAAGTCAAGGTCTTGTTTCAAATGGATCAGAAACCCGGATATATAGGTAACGTCATGTCTCGTCAGCCGCTGGCCTTGGAGCTTGCAATTTCAACGCGCAACTCCCAATTAAATGTAGCAACACAAGACCACTGGCGTCTCACGTCAGGATCGTGTAGAAGCGCGCGCAACAGTCTTCTTTGTGACACAGGTTTCAAATGTCCGCAGTTATAATCGTTATCCATCTAATGGTCGTTCTTTCAATGATCGCCGTAATACTCCTTCAACGTTCCGAAGGCGGTGCACTTGGCATCGGCGGCGGTGGCGGTGGCGGCGGCGGTAATTTCATGACCGGCCGAGGCGCAGCAAACGCGCTCAGCCGTGCAACCACATTTCTGGCCATCGGTTTCTTTGCCACATCAATTGCGTTGTCGATTATCGCAAATGTGGAAAATACATCCGGCTCTATTCTCGACACCATTCCCGGTTCCGAGGAATTGGGCGGTTCTGGCAACGGTATTCTGGATGCACTACCGGGTGCATTGCCTGAGACACCTGCTGACTCAGCGGTTCCATCTGCTCCTGTTTCGGAATAGACAGGGCCACGAATTATTTGGAAAACGCCCGTTTTTTTAAACGGGCGTTTTCTTTTGGCTTTCCGAATCATTTTCACAGGCTTAAAGCTTAGATCCCATGGCGCGATATATTTTCATAACCGGCGGCGTGGTTTCCTCCCTTGGTAAAGGTTTAGGTTCCGCAGCTCTTGGTGCCTTGTTGCAGGCCCGTGGCTTTAAAGTGCGGCTGCGCAAGCTCGACCCCTATCTCAATGTAGATCCGGGAACGATGAGTCCTTACCAGCACGGAGAGGTGTTCGTGACCGATGATGGTGCGGAAACCGATCTGGATCTGGGACACTATGAGCGCTTTACGCAGCGCCCCGGTAACAAGCAGGACAACATCACCACCGGCCGTATTTATCAGGAAATCATAGCCAAGGAACGGCGCGGAGATTATCTGGGCGCAACGGTCCAGGTGATCCCCCATGTTACTGATGCCATCAAAAGCTTTGTGATGGACAGTAATGAAGAGTACGATTTCGTTCTGTGTGAAATTGGTGGCACAGTCGGTGACATTGAAGCGTTGCCGTTTTTCGAGGCAATCCGTCAGTTGGGCAATGATCTGCCGCGCGGAGACGCGATCTACATTCACCTGACGCTGATGCCTTTCATTCCTACAGCTGGTGAACTGAAAACCAAGCCGACTCAGCACTCGGTGAAGGAACTGCGCTCCATCGGCATTCAGCCGGACATTCTATTGGTCCGGGCAGACCGCGAAATTCCATCGGAAGAGCGGCGCAAACTATCTCTGTTCTGCAACGTCCGGCCGTCTGCTGTCATTCAGGCACTGGATGTCAAGTCCATCTACGATGTTCCACTATCCTACCACGCGGAAGGGCTGGACGCAGAAGTGCTGGCAGCTTTCGGGATAGAAGATGCACCGGAACCTGACTTGGCAGCCTGGGAAGATATTTCAGGGACTGTCAAAAACCCCGAAGGTGAAGTGACCATCGCCATTGTTGGCAAATATACCGGCCTGAAGGACGCTTACAAATCTCTCATGGAGGCGTTGGCCCATGGCGGCATCGCCAATGCAGCCAGGGTCAATCTGGAATGGATTGAATCCGAAGTCTTTGAAAAAGAAGATCCAGCTCCGTTTCTTGAACACGTCCATGGTATATTAGTACCAGGCGGTTTCGGAGAGCGCGGAACAGAAGGCAAAATCGCTGCAGCTACCTTTGCCAGGGAACGCAAGATTCCCTATTTCGGGATTTGTCTTGGAATGCAAATGGCCGTCGTCGAAGCGGCGCGTAATATGGCCGGGATCGAAGACGCCATGTCTTCGGAGTTTGGGCCGACCGATGCACCTGTTGTAGGATTAATGACGGAATGGACCAGTGGCAACGCCCTTGTTCGCCGCAGCGCAGATGGCGACCTGGGCGGTACAATGCGGCTGGGCGCGTATGATGCAACATTGACCGAAGGGTCGAAGATTGCTGAAATTTACGGAACCACCTCGATTTCAGAACGCCATCGACATCGTTATGAAGTCAATATTGACTATCGCGAACAACTGGAAGAAGCCGGGTTGAATTTTGCCGGATTGTCTCCTGATGGCATTTTGCCGGAAACTGTGGAATTGCCGGACCATCCCTGGTTCATCGGTGTGCAGTACCATCCGGAGCTGAAGTCCCGTCCGCTTGATCCGCATCCGCTGTTTGCGTCTTTCATAGCCGCTGCTATAGAACAAAGCCGCCTCGTATAAGACCGGGGATAAAACTCCGACAACATCTGGAGCCGCCCATGGACCCCGCGCCAACCTCTATTGACCATCTTGTGTTGCCTGTGCGCGATCTTGATCTGGCACGTGCCAGATATGAGGCTCTCGGGTTTCACGTCGCTGCTGACGCACAACATCCTTTTGGCACAGAAAATGCCTGCATTTTCATGCAAGACGGCACCTATCTGGAGCCTTTGGGCGTTGCAGACCGAACACTGGCAGAGATCGAATCCCGAAAGGGCAATCCTTTTTTACGGCGTGATCAGGCCTACCGCTTTCGTGTCGATGATGAAGGGTTTTCCATGGTGGCGATGCGGTCAAAGAACGCGGCTGCCGATCTGAAGACTTTTTCAGAACTTGGTTTTGCGTTTGGTGAATTGTTTCCGTTTTCACGTTCCGCTGAAACTCTGGATGGCACCATCCAAATTGGTGTGGAGCTTGCGTTTGCCGCCGATGATCGCGCGCCGGATGCAGCCTTTTTTGCTTGTGAACGTATGAACATGGATTCCCTTTGGTCGCCGGAGCGAACAGCTCACGAAAACGGTGTCATTGGCCTGTCAGCGGTTCTGATGTCAGAGGAAAACCCCACTGATTTCCAGTATCTCCTGCAGGCGGCAACCGGGATGCGTGATTTCGCATCTTCCTCAAATGGTCTGTCTTTCCATATGGAAGGTGCAGACATTTTCTGTTTCACGCCAACAGCAATGCAACACCTGTTTGCCATTCCATGCTCACGATCGGAGCGAGGCGCGCGCTTTGAAGGCGTTGTTTTCCTGTGCAAGTCTGTTCGGGAGTTGAAGGCGCATTTGGAGGCCGGTAGCATCGAATGCTTTGATCATCTGGGCCGCCTCATTGTTCCCGCGGCACCGGGCCAGGGCGTGCCATTCATTTTTGAAGAGATTTCGCAATGACCGAACAAACTACACCCAACGCCACTGTAAGTGTTCGCGGTGTTAACTTTGACAACAACGCACCCTTTTCATTGATTGCCGGTCCGTGCCAGATGGAAAGCCGTGACCACGCTTTTGATATGGCAGGTGCCTTGAAGGAAATGACGGAGAAACTCGGCATAGGCTTTGTTTACAAGAGCTCTTTTGACAAAGCCAACCGCACCAGTCTCGGGGCGAAGCGCGGGGTCGGCCTGGACAGCGCCATGGCGATATTCTCCGATATTGGCAAAGAGCTTGGATTGCCGGTCATTACCGATATTCATGAAAGCGAGCAATGCGCCGAAGTTGCTGAAACAGTGGACATTCTTCAAATTCCCGCTCTTTTGTGCAAGCAGACCGATCTGCTTCTGGCCGCTGCTGCAACCGGTAAAGCGATCAATGTGAAAAAGGGGCAGTTTTTGGCACCTTGGGAAATGGCCAATGTAGTAAACAAGGTCATCGGCGGCGGGAACCGGAATGTCCTGTTAACCGAGCGCGGCACCAGCTTTGGATACAATACGCTTGTGAGTGATTTCCGGGCATTGCCACAAATGGCTCAAACCGGCGCACCAGTCATTTTTGACGCGACGCATTCGGTTGCGCAACCAGGTGGTCTGGGCGGTGCTTCGGGCGGACAAAGAGAATTTGCACCAGTTTTGGCGCGAGCGGCAGTTGCTGTTGGTTGCGCGGGCTTGTTCATCGAGACCCACCAGGATCCGGACAATGCACCGTCTGACGGGCCAAACATGATCAGACTGGACGACATGCCTGCGGTGCTGGAGCAATTGAAAGCTCTGGACCAGGTATCCAAGGGACTGTGATCACATTCACGCCAACAGGTGAACCAGGATGACTCAGCAATTCAAAATAGATGCGGCGAAAGCGGCTTTGTCACTTGTGGAAGACGGCATGAAAATCGGGCTGGGATCCGGCTCAACCGCAGAAGAGTTTGTGAGGGTTCTTGCGCCATTGGTTGCAGAAGGTCTGTCAATCATAGGAGTGCCGACGTCAGAGCGTACGGGTGCATTGGCAAGAGAGCTTGGCGTACAGATTTCAACTCTGGAAATCCATCCACATCTCGATCTGACAATCGACGGTGCAGATGAGCTTGACGGACGTCTACAGCTTATCAAAGGCGGCGGAGCTGCTCATCTGCGTGAAAAGATCGTTGCCTGTGCATCGGACAAGGTTGCGGTGATTGCCGATCATACCAAAAAAGTTGATATGCTCGGTGCTTTTCCGCTGCCGCTGGAGGTCATTTCTTTTGGCCTGACTGCAACGAAAACCGCAATCGAGAAATTATGCGAAAACGAATTTGGGCTGGCGGCGGCATTAACGCTGCGTGAAAATGCAGGCGTGCCGGTTGTAACCGACAATGGGAACCTTGTTTTGGATGCATCTTTTGGCCGTATTCCCGACACAAAAGGGCTTGCAACAGGGCTCTCGCAGGTGCCGGGTCTTGTAGAGCATGGTTTGTTTATCGATATAGCAGATGTTGCATTTATTGCGGGGCCAGGTGGTGTAGAAACCATAACACTGGCGGCCTCAGCCTGATCAGGATCGGCAATTGACTTGCCGGGAGACAAAATGAATGGGGAACCAAGAATGACATACTTCTTCAAAATGCGCAGCGCACTGCTCGCACTGGTACTTATGGGGGCTGGCACTGTGTTGCCACAATCAGCGGATGCACAAAGCCCGACAGACCCTGAAGTCATCAAGATGATGAATGATCCAGCCGCGCTCAAAATTGCCAATGAGATTTTGGAAGTTTCGCGCGTCACATCTGGTTACAACAATATTCTTCCTGAAATGGCAGAACGCACCAAGCAGACATTCACACGGACTGCTCCGCAATTGGCAAGTCTGATTTCTGAAGTGACTGATACAGTCGCCGTTGGCTTGATTTCCAAACGCGTGGAACTTCAGCAGGAAGCCGCAAAACTCTGGACCATGCGTTTCACCAGGGACGAACTTGAAGAAATTCTGGAGTTCTACAATTCACCGGTCGGCGTCAAGTTTTCCCTGAATTACCCGCCCATATTACGGGATTCAGTCGAGTTGACCAATGATTGGGGAAACGAGTTGGCACAGGAATTGGCAGCTAAGGTGCGGATCGAAATGGGTTTGCGCGGTCACAAGCTCTAATACGTTTTTCGCAAAACTAACTTGGCAATTGATGAGCGTTTGCTGGCTTGAGCGAAACGCATGGGGAACTGTTTCATGCAGGAATTTGACTACGATCTGTTCGTAATCGGGGCAGGGTCGGGCGGTGTTCGCGCAGCCCGGATTGCGTCACAATATGGCGCAAGAGTAGCCATCGCCGAAGAGTATCGGGTAGGCGGGACCTGTGTGATCCGGGGCTGTGTGCCCAAGAAACTGTTTACCTATGCAGCGCATTACTCAGAAGATTTTGAGGATGCTGCCGGCTATGGCTGGACGGTTGGTCAATCCAGCTTTGACTGGGCAACCCTGATTGCCAACAAGGACCGCGAAATCGATCGCCTCAATGGCATCTACATCACCAATCTTGAAAAAGCAGGTGTAGAGGTCTTTGAAACGCGTGCAACCATGCGGGATCGCCATTCCGTCTATCTTGTGAAGGAAGAACGCCACGTTACTGCAAAGACCATTCTGATTGCGACCGGCGGAACCCCAAACTTTGATCCAACCATTGACGGTATCGAGCACACGATCAGTTCCAATGAAGCATTCCATTTGGAAGAACTGCCAAAATCGATCGTGATTGCTGGCGGCGGCTATATCGCTCTGGAGTTTGCCTGTATTTTCAATGGCCTGGGAGTGGATACCACTGTTATCTATCGCGGAGAAAAGGTGCTGCGCGGATTTGACAATGACGTTCGCGATCTGGTTCAGCAATCCATGATCGACAACGGCATTACAATTGATGTCGGTGACGTCTTCACCGAAATCGAGAAGACGCAGGCCGGACTGGTTGGCCATACCCAGAAGGGCAAAGCGCTGAAAGCAGATCAGATCATGTTTGCGATTGGCCGCTCACCAAATACTGACGGGCTTGGACTTGCCAATATTGGAATTGATTTGAACGGCAAGGGTGCCATCAAGGTTGATGAGTATTCACGCACATCAATCGACAATATTTTCGCAGTTGGCGATGTGACAGACAGGGTCAATTTGACACCCGTTGCCATTCGCGAAGGACATGCTGTCGCAGATAATGAATTTGGTGGCAAAGACGTGATCGTGGATCATACCGAGATCGCGACCGCTGTATTCACAACGCCAGAAATTGGCACCGTTGGAATATCGGAAGAGGAGGCCGTAGTCACCTTTGCGTCCGTCGATGTTTACAAATCCAGCTTCCGCCCGATGAAATCCATCCTTCCGGGACGCAATAACAAGATGCTGATGAAACTGATTGTGGATGCTGACACAGACCGTGTTGTCGGTTGCCATATCGTTGGTCCGGCTGCTGGCGAGATGTCGCAATTGGTCGGGGTCGCGGTCAAAATGAAGGCAACCAAAGCTGATTTTGACGCCACGATGGCTGTCCATCCAACAGCAGCAGAGGAATTGGTGACCATGCGTGAGCCAACGACTCGGCACAGGCGGGATAGCTAAATTTCCTCACAGGCTTGTTTCGTCGTGTCAGGCGCACAATATGAACACTATAGAGTTGATACGAACCCAAACATTTTGAACCCAGTGGAACCGGAAATGAATTTCATCAAGCAAATCCTGCAATTCGTCGTCAGAGTCGTGACCTCGATCATCTCCCTGGTCGTATTGCTCGGTGTTGGAACTCTGGCTCTGGGCGCGTTGGTTGTAGCAACCCTCGCCGTAGTTCTGCGTGTCAAATGGCTGCAGCGCAAATTCTCAAAACAAGCTGATCCACGCATGGTGAATGCGGAAAAAACCGAAGACGGCCAATACACGGTCTCCGGTCTTTAGCAGCAAGCTAGACCCTAACTGCATCCTTCCAGTGTTTCTGTGATCAGATGATCGACAACGTCTTTGAGTGCTGTTTTGTCATCATGACCCGCATTTTTTGCCTGATCAAACACGGCTAGCTGCCGTTCGGCACTGGTTCCATGCTGCACAATGTTGCGGCAATGCTCAACCTCCTCCACGCAATCCAGGGCTTCAGCATCTTCCGCGACCAACGCAATCAGCTCTTCTATGAGTTCTGAGTACGCAATGGCTGTTCCTGCGCCAAAATCGATCAATTTGCCCTCAACTCCATGGCGTTGCGCCAACCAGCGATTTTCGTTGATGAGGAAGTGGGAATAGGTGCGCCAGCGCTGGTTTGCCACACGCAGGCGGTACAGCATCCGAGCCAAGCAGCGATACATGGAGGCGATGGCAAGCGCATCTTCAACGCGCGTGCACACATCAGTTATGCGCATCTCCAGTGTCGGAAAACGGTCCGATGGCCTCAGATCCCACCACACCTTTGTGGCGTCTTCGATGACGCCGGCCTGCACCAGCGTATCAATTGTCCGGCGATACTCGTCGGCACTGTCAAAGCTATAGGGCAGCCCGGTTCTTGGCATTTCGTCGAAGACTGACAGGCGATAGGACTTCAAACCGGATTTGCGCCCCTGCCAGAAAGGAGAGCTTGTCGAGAGTGCCAGCAAATGCGGAAGGAAATACGTCAGTTGGTTGAACAGATCATTGCGCACAGCCCGGTGTTCGATACCAATATGGACATGCATGCCGCAGATCACCATGCGCCTGGCCACAACCTGTAAATCCTGAGCCAACTCGTTGTAGCGTTCTTTATCCGTATTCTGCTGACGGTCCCATTTCGCAAAAGGATGGGTGGAACAGGCAATCGGTGCAAGACCATATGCATCGGCAGCGCTCGCCACGGTTGCACGGAAATGCCGCAACTGTACGCGGGCTTCGTCTATCGTCGCACAAACCGGAGTGCCGACTTCAACCTGGCAACGCAGAAACTCCGGCATGACATGGTCGCCAAGCAGGCGCTTGCAATCCTCCATGAAATCCGCTGGCGGATCCACTGCAAGGTCTCGTGTGTCCTTGTCGACGAGAAGATATTCTTCCTCGATGCCCATTGTCAGTTCCGGCTCTTGCCGATTGTCTGTCATAGTTTGGCGTTCCTCCAGTTCTGTGGACCAGCCTGCCACAAAGCCCCGCAATAAGACAACTTTTGGGACCGCTACAGGACATCCATTATAATTCGATAGTAAGCCTTTGAATCCTGACGCAATCATGTGTATATACCGCCACCCAAAAAGGGTGGCAGTTATTCCGTTTGAAACGGACTGCCTCAACAAGTTAAGGAGTTGATGACATGACCACTTGGAGCCCACAAAGCTGGCGCGGCTTCCCTGTAAAACAGGTCCCGAATTATCCGGATCAGGCAGCCCTGGAAGCGGCTGAAAAGCGTCTGTCATCGTATCCACCCTTGGTTTTTTCAGGCGAAGCACGCCGTCTTAAATCACAGTTGGCCGATGTATCCCGCGGACAGGGTTTTCTGTTGCAGGGCGGTGATTGCGCTGAATCTTTTGCTGAGCATCATCCGGACAATATTCGCGACTTCTTCCGGGTGTTTCTGCAAATGTCAGTTGTTTTGACATATGCAGCTGCCGTTCCAGTTGTGAAAGTTGGCCGCATTGCCGGTCAGTTTGCCAAGCCGCGTTCCGCTGACACAGAAACCATCGGATCAGAGGAACTGCCAAGCTACCGTGGTGATATCATCAATGATATTGATTTCACGCCTGAGGGCCGCTACCCGGACCCTGCGCGTCTGGAAATGGCCTATCGCCAATCTGCAGCAACGCTCAATCTGCTGCGCGCATTTGCACAAGGTGGCTATGCCAATCTCGAGCACGTCCACAACTGGACACTCGATTTCCTGAAAGACAGCCCGCAATCTGACCGCTACGAAGAACTATCCGGGCAGATTTCAAATGCGCTGGACTTCATGCGGGCCTGTGGCATTGATCCTGAAACCACAGCTCGGATGCGCACCACCGACTTCTTCACCAGCCATGAAGCATTGTTGCTGGGCTATGAAGAGGCTCTGACAAGGCTCGACTCCACATCTGGTGACTACTACGCCACATCAGGCCACATGATCTGGATTGGCGATCGCACGCGTCAGCCGGACCATGCCCATGTGGAATTCTTCCGTGGCATTGAGAATCCGGTCGGCATCAAATGCGGTCCATCTCTTGATGAAGATGAACTGATCAAGCTGCTGGATATCGTAAACCCGGATGATGAAGCGGGCCGCGTTACGCTGATCGCACGTTTTGGCCATGACAAGGTGTTCGAAAACCTGCCAAGGCTTGTTCGTGCTGTCCAGCGGGAAGGGCGTTCTGTTGTTTGGTCGTGTGATCCAATGCATGGCAACACAATAAAAGCGGCCAGCGGCTACAAAACACGCCCATTCGACCGAATTCTCTCCGAGGTGAATAGCTTCTTCGATGTGCATGAAGCTGAGGGTACATATCCTGGCGGCATTCATATTGAGATGACCGGCAAGAACGTCACCGAATGTACTGGTGGCGCACGGGCAATTACTGATGATGATCTGTCTGACCGCTATCACACCCATTGTGATCCACGTTTGAATGCAGATCAGGCGCTGGAACTGGCATTCCTGTTGGCTGATCGCCTGAAACGCAAACGCAATGGCACAGTGGTGGCGGCCAGCGACGCTGCGGAATAGTCAGAGGCAACAAATTAACTCTGCAAGAGCCCCGGTCAATGACCGGGGCTTTTTGTTGATTCAGGCAAAACCTCATGACGATATACTCAAAACACAGGAGTTCTCATGCCCGAATCTCTTTCTGCAAAATGCGCTTGCGGCGCTGTAACTGCGAACCTGACCGGACCGTTCCGCGATGCAATGGGCTGTCATTGTGAAACCTGCCGACGCCAATCCGGGCATTATGTGGCTGCAACTCAGATAGATGCGGATGGTCTTCAATTATTGACATCTGACCGGCTGAAATGGTGGGACGCCAGTGAAACCGCAAAGCGGGGATTTTGCAGTGAATGTGGATCGCTGATGTTCTGGCGGGAAGACGGCTCTGACAGAATGTCGGTTTTCATGGGCTGCATTGACCAACCGACCGGAATCAAGTTGACAACACATATTTTCCTTGAGGAAAAAGGTGATTATTATGATGTTTAGGAATCCTATTTCTCCTCAATTGTTCGGTGTTTTAAAACAATTGGTTTCTCAAAAAAGGGTAGCTTAGCCCCAGCATCGCGCATAAGTGTAAGATCAACACACGAAAGCGGATGCCATGACTATTGTTGATCAACCCTCTTTGTTTATCTCGCACGGGGCGCCCGATCTGGTGCTCAACGAAACCGAGGCACACAGGTTTCTCAAACAATGGGGCCAGTCAGCCAATCCACCCAAAGCCATTTTGATCATCTCTGCTCACTTCGAATCGGAGCAGCCAAACTTTTCACTCGGTGATGCACCCGACATGATTTATGATTTCGGTGGCTTTGATCCAAAATTGCAAACGCTTGTCTATCCTGCCCCAGGCCGTGATTCCCTGGCCTATCGGGCAGGTGAATTGCTCGGGCAGGCCGGTTTTCATCCCGCCTATGAGAGGCGGGGTTTTGATCATGGCACCTGGGTTCCATTGATGTTGCTCTATCCGGATGCCACCATTCCAATTGTGCAATTATCCGTTCAGCCGGATGAAAGTCCTGAACATCACTTTCGTTTGGGGCAGGCGCTGCAACCATTGCGCAAAGAAAATGTCCTGATCATTGGATCTGGTTCGTTCACCCATAATTTATCTGCTGTCTTTGGCAGGAATGGACTTGCAGATCGCAAGGCCAGTGCGCCCGCCTGGGTCACGGAGTTTGCAGACTGGATGGATGAGCGTCTGACGCGAGGCAACATTGATGATTTGCTGAGCTACCGGACGAAGGCACCCCATGCGAAACAAAACCATCCGACGGATGAACATCTGCTGCCTCTATACGTTGCGCTGGGGGCAGCCGGCGGCGATATGGCTGGTGAAAGGATACATCGATCCCATGAATTCGGGGCGCTCATGATGGACGCCTATGCCTTCGGAAACAGCAGTGCCGCGCAGGTTCAAGTGAAGAGTGGCTGAACTGGGATAGACGCCACGCAATTCCCACGCTAAATGACTGTTTATGAACAATGATACACCCTCTGAACTAAAAATAGCGCTCGCTCAGCTGAACCCGGTGCTGGGCGATATCTCTGGTAATCTGGCGCTGGCCAGAGAGGCGCGGAAACGCGCGGCTGAACAGGGAGCGGATTTGCTGCTGCTGACCGAGCTGTTCATTTGTGGTTATCCGCCGGAAGACCTCGTCAAGAAACCCACCTTTATTCAGGCCTGCAAACGGGCCGTAGAAGAGTTTTCTCAAGACACGAAGGATGGCGGGCCGGGTGTGGTTATCGGTACGCCATGGCAGGAAAATGACGAGCTTTATAATGCAATTGCGCTGTTGGATGACGGTGAAATCAAGGGCCTGCGTTACAAGGTAGATCTGCCGAATTACGGTACATTTGACGAAAAGCGCTTATTTTCAACCGGCCCGATGCCGGGGCCAATTTCGTTCCGGGGTGTCAGGCTCGGCATTCCAATCTGTGAAGATGCCTGGAATGACGAGGTGTGCGAATGCCTGATGGAAACAGGGGCAGAGATGTTGCTGGTTCCAAACGGATCGCCCTACTGGGAAAACAAGGCCGACCTGCGCCAACAAGTTCTGGTTCAAAGGATCGTTGAGACGGATCTTCCGGTTATCTACTCCAATCAAATGGGCGGGCAGGACGAACTGGTCTTTGATGGCGGGTCATTTGTATTGGCGGCGGACCGAACGCTGGCCTTGCAGATGCCGCAATTTGAAGAAGGTATCACGACGGTCATCATGGACGCGGCAGAAGATGAAACCGGCCAGCGTATCTGGATACCTCAAAGGGGCGAACTGGCAGTTTTGCCAGATTTGCAGGAAGCCCATTGGCAAGCCTGCGTTCTGGGTCTGAAAGACTATGCCAACAAGAACGGTTTCAAAAGCGTGGTCCTGGGCTTGTCGGGCGGCGTGGATTCGGCAGCCTGCGCTGCCATCGCTGTCGATGCCCTTGGAGCGGACCGGGTGCACTGTCTGATGCTGCCATACCGCTTTACGTCTGAGGAAAGTCTGGTCGATGCCAAGGCCTGCGCAGATGCAATGGGTGTCCGCTACGATATCGTATCAATTTTCGAATCGGTCGAAGGGTTTCACTCGGCTCTTGGGGCCTTGTTTGAAGGTACGGAACCGGGTGTTGCAGAGGAAAATATTCAATCGCGTGTACGTGGTGCCCTGTTGATGGCCGTATCCAACAAATTTGGTCCCATGCTTGTGACAACCGGCAATAAGTCAGAAGTGTCTGTTGGTTATGCAACGCTTTATGGCGATATGAATGGCGGGTTCAATCCGATCAAGGATTTGTATAAAATTCAGGTATATGATTTGTGTGCCTGGCGTAACGGCCACCAGCCCAAGAACGTGCTGGGCCCCAAGGGCGAAGTTATTCCGGTCAATATTTTGACAAAGGCACCTACCGCAGAGCTGCGGGACAACCAGACGGATCAGGATTCACTGCCGCCATATGAAGTTCTGGATGATATTCTGGAATGTCTCGTTGAAGAAGAAATGAGTATTGCGGAAATTGTTGAACGGGGGCATGATCGCAAGACGGTCGAACGGATCGAACACCTGCTTTACATTGCCGAGTATAAACGCCGCCAGGCAGCGCCGGGCGTGAAACTCACCAGAAAGAATTTTGGGCGCGATCGCCGTTATCCCATCACAAATCGCTTTAGAGACCGTAGCTAAGCGATTCATCAGACTCATGAATTAGGGCCAGCCCTTATCAAAGGTCATTCGAGGTAGCCTGCATGCTCGCTTTTTTGCGACAGAATGCGCCCTGGCTTCTGGCCGGTATGCTGTTGACGTTTTCATCCAGCTTTGGCCAGACATTTTTCATCGCTCTCTTTGGCGGTCAGATTCGAGAAGACTTCGGATTGAGCAATGGCGAATTCGGAGGGCTGTACCTGCTGGGAACCCTTGGCAGCGCGGCATTGATGGTTTTCGCCGGCAAGGTTGTGGATTTTTATTCTCCTCGGCAGGTTGGTGCCTTAGTCCTTCTTGGCCTTGGGATTGCATCTGTGTCGATGGCAATGGCAGACACGCTGACGATGCTGGTTTTCACCATCTTTCTGGTTCGGTTTTTTGGACAGGGAATGACGAGCCACATAGCGCTGACGGCAATGGGCCGCTGGTTTGACGCGACGCGCGGAAAAGCAGTCAGCATCACCAACACAGGCCACCAGATTGGCGAGGCCGTGCTGCCTTTGACTGTCGTTTTGCTGATTGCGGTTCTTGACTGGCGTCAGGCCTGGTTGATTTTTGCCGGTGTCATCACCCTGATTGCCATTCCGGTCCTCTGGTTGCTGCTGGGGCGCGACCGGGTTCCGCAAAACACGTCATCCGCGAAGGATACGGCGCCCATCAGGCAATGGACACGCAGTGAAATGATGCATGATCCATTATTCTGGATCGCATCGTTCGGCTATCTGTCACCGCCCTTTATCGGAACGTCAATTTTCTTCCATCAGGTCTATATGGTTGAGATCAAGGGCTGGGAGCTGTCCTGGTTTGCGAGTGGCTTCTCCATCTATGCGTTGGTCACATTTGTTTTTGGGTTGATAACAGGATATTGCGTCGACCGCTTCAGTGCCCGTGCGCTTCTGCCTTACTTCCTGTTTCCTCTGGCCGCGGCATTGTTGGTTCTCAGCCTGTTTGACAGCCCGTGGAGTATTCCGCTGGTGTTTGTGCTCCTTGGCCTCAATGGGGGTGGGTTTTCCACGCTGTTCGGGGCTTTGTGGCCCGAAATATATGGCGTGAAACATTTGGGGGAAATCCGCTCACTCATTGTGGCGTTGATGGTCTTTGCCAGCGCATTGGGCCCCGGTGTCATTGGCTGGCTGATTGATTATGGTGTTGCGTTGGAAACCCAGTTTCTTGCCATGTCTGCCTATTGCATTGTGATCTCGGGAATGCTTTTTGGCGTTTCAAAAGCCTTTATCGCCAGACAGGCAAGAGAAACTGATTTGGCCAAGCAGGAAACAAGCATCGTATGACCAGCCCTATTGTTCGTTTTGCGCCGTCTCCGACCGGTCGCATTCACATCGGCAATGCCCGAACCGCACTCTATAATTGGTTGTTTGCCCAACAGCATGGCGGCAAGTTCATTCTGCGCTTTGATGATACGGATAAAGCCCGTTCCAAACAGGAATTCGCAGATGGTATTCTGATCGATCTTGCATGGCTGGGCATTGAACCTGACCGGATTGAACGCCAGTCGGCCCGTTTTGCTGATTATGAGGTGATCACAGAAGACCTGAAGGCCAGAGGTCTGCTGTATCCTTGCTATGAAAGCGGCGATGAGTTGGAGCGCAAGCGCTCGCGCAGCCGTGCCAGAGGCTTGCCGCCAATCTATGATCGTTCAGCGCTCAAGCTAAGTCAGGAAGAAACAGATGCGCTTGAGGCAGAGGGCCGCAAACCGCATTGGCGCTTTTTGCTGCCAAATTACAAGGATGATTTGTTTGCCATTGAGCGGACAGAGATCCATTGGGATGATTTGTTCATCGGGCCGCAGACGGTCGATCTGGGATCCATGTCTGACCCGGTTCTGGTTCGCGAGGACGGGTCGTGGCTTTATACGCTTCCATCCATTATCGACGATGCCGCTTTTGGCGTAACCCATGTCATTCGTGGCGGAGATCATATCACCAATACGGGTGCCCAGATTGCCATCTTCAAGGCGCTTGGTTTCACACCGCCAGCGTTTGGTCACCATAATCTGCTGACAGGTTCGGAAGGCGAGGGACTGTCAAAACGCCTTGGTTCACTTTCTCTGGAAGGGTTGCGGTCAGCTGGTTTGGAAGCCATGGCTGTTGCGTCTTTGGCCTGTTTGATCGGGACGTCTGATGCCGTTGAACCCGTAGCGCAAATGCAAGACCTTGCGAATATGTTCGACCCGCATAAGGTTTCAAAGTCTCCGGCCAGATTCGATGTCGCCGAGCTTGATGGGTTGAACGCAAAACTGCTCCACGCTCTGCCTTATGAAGCAGTTTCTGACAGATTGTCTGTGCCAGAGGGCGTAGATGGCGCACTTTTTTGGGATGCAGTGCAGGGCAATTTGGAGAAATTGGACGATGCAGATCGTTGGGCCCAAATCGTTGCGTCTGGCGCTGATCCTCTGATTGATGATGAAGACCGCGAAATGGTAGGCCAGGCCACGGCTTTGCTGCCACAGGAACCGTGGTCTCACGCAACCTGGATGGACTGGGCAAACGCTGTGAAGGCGGAGACCGGGCGAAAAGGCAAGGGGCTGTTCATGCCCTTGCGCAAAGCTGTTACTGGATCCGCGTCAGGGCCGGAGATGTCAAAACTTCTGCCGTTGATGGGCCGCGATACTGTTCTGGCCCGACTGTCCTGACACGCTGGCCATCGCGAATTTGCGGGTCGATCACCAACTCCGGAGCCAATGGCAATCCACTGGGGCGGAAGTTTCCGGCCATGTTCATTTGGGTTTCCGGATCCAGACCAAGCGCAGGTCGCGGCACAGGCACCGGTCCATTTTGACCAAACCTGACTTCACCGGCTCTTGGATTGCGTGCTGTGAACGCAACAGCAGTTCCGTTGCCCAAGGCAACTTGCTGCAATGTGCTGCGATTGAATTTGCATGAAGGATCATAGGTTTCGCGGTAGCGAAACGCATATGGCATGCTGATATAAGTGCGCCCATCGACAGATCGCGCGCGTTCCATTGCATTGTCTGAACCGCGTGGATGATAAAACAGCGACACATCACTTCCAGGGAACTTACCCTTGCAGACGGCTTCATCCTTGCCAAAATTGCGCGATGTGGTGGAGGTACTTATTGGAAAAAAGAAGCCATCACAAGTGCGCACGCAAACCGTGCGGTAGGTGTTTGAACGTGGCTGTTCAAAGCCATCCAGCACATTCCGGCTGCCACATCGATTGCGGCGAAGGGCAACGAGGAGTTCCTGCTGCTGACGACGTGAATTTCTTGGGCTGCGTCCATACCTGGAACGCTGAGATTCAATCTTCTGCAATTCCCGTTGGAGCTTCCTGATCTGCCCCGTTGCATTGGAGCATGCACGTTTTTGGAAAAGTCGAATGCCATTGGTTCGACAGCCTGCTCGGCGCGCCTGTTTCTGCGCAGAAGCGATCCGGCTTCGCATTTTCTTGGCGGCTTGATCATACCTGCGAAACTGACGGCTTTGGGAGCCCGAGCCGCCATTTTGCAGACTGGCAAGCCGACTTTGCAAATCATAGCAGATTGCAGATTGCGCATGGGCGGGCGACGCAATGCCTGCACCCAGCAACAAAGCCAGACCAAATAGACCGCTGGATCGGCCACACAAACGCGAAAACTTAAGCATTGGTTCTGTCAATCAGGTAATAAAATTGCATCAAACATCTATGGTCTGCGTTGCAAAACCATAAACTCCGAACACTTTAGCGTAAATGTTTGCAATTTCATAGATTTCCGCAAAAATCACGTGTCTGCATGCATGACTCGATTGATGCATGCTTATCAACGGTATCTGAAACGCCTGTGATGTCGTCAAATTGTGCGAACACCAGGACGCCACTTGTAACAATCAACATGCACGAAAACAAAAATACGAAACGGGCCATTTGGTTCCCTCCTAAGCTGTTAAGGGCACAATGACAGGTGCAAATTGAATGCTGTCTGAGAGCTGTGTTCAGATTCAGTTCAGAAAACTCGGCGTTAACTTTGAAGGCATGCGGGGCCGTCTTTGGGGCATACCGGTGTTTTGGTCTTGACGCCCTGCAGGAAACCGCATTAAGTGCGCAGCATAAACACGGTGGACGATAAAAATGGCGCATCAGCCAATTTGTATTTGCGGACTTATTATCAGGGGTTAACAGCCCGCTGGTTCGCGAACCGTGCCTTCTTTCCGACATTTGAAGCTGCATCGCGAGGCCCGCGGCAACCATTTATTCAGGTTTGCCGACGCATGTGTCTGCAGATCAAATATTTCGGGACGAAGTAAATGAACAAACTACCGGATCTTTGGCTTTACAATACACTGACACGGAAGAAAGAACGGTTTGAACCGTTGGACCCCGCCAATGTGCGGCTCTATGTCTGCGGCCCGACAGTTTATGACTACGCTCACATCGGCAATGCGCGTCCGATCATCGTCTTTGATGTTTTGTTTCGCCTGCTGCGCCACCTCTATGGCCCGGACCACGTCACCTATGCCCGCAACATCACGGATGTCGATGACAAGATAAATGCCCGTGCTGCAAAAGAGGGCGTATCGATTGAAGATGTCACCCGGCGTACAACCGAGCAATTTCACAAAGATATTGCGGCTCTGGGGGTTCTGGAACCAACGGTCGAGCCGCGTGCCACAGACCATATTGAAGAGATGAAAGCGCTGATTGAACAGCTGATTGAACGTGGACATGCCTATGTCGCCGATGATCACGTGCTGTTTGATGTAAGCTCAATGGCGGATTACGGCCAATTGTCCAAGCGACCGCTTGACGAAATGATTGCAGGTGCGCGCGTTGAAGTTGCCTCTTATAAGAAAAACCCAACGGATTTCGTGCTTTGGAAACCATCGAAATCCGGCGAACCATCGTGGGATTCTCCTGCAGGCATAACGGCGTCTGGGCGTCCGGGTTGGCATATTGAATGTTCGGCAATGTCCGCAAAGCATTTGGGTGAGGTGTTCGATATCCATGGTGGAGGGATTGATCTGGCTTTTCCACACCATGAGAACGAAGTTGCCCAGTCGCGTTGTGCCTACGGCACCGACACCATGGCTAACATCTGGATGCACAACGGCTTTGTTCAGGTCGAAGGCGAGAAAATGTCCAAATCTCTGGGCAACTTCATAACCGTCAATGATTTGCTCGAAACCGAGAAATTTGGCGACACACGCTGGCATGGCTCTGTGTTGAAAATGGCGATGTTGATGACGCATTACACGCAGCCCATCGACTGGACAGCTGAGCGGTTGAATGAGGTGCGCAAAAGCTTGTGCAATCTCATCAGATTTGCCGAGCGGTTTTCGGGCGAGTTGGAGAGTGTTGCTCTGGATCACTTTGTGCTGGAAGCTCTGCTGGACGATCTGAACACGTCCAAAGCGGTTGCAAGGTTACATGAATTGACCAAGGCAAAAGCTGAGGGCGAAGCACAGATTGCTGCTGGACTGTTGAGTAAATCTCTCAGGTTTCTTGGCGTTTGGGATGGTGAACCGGCAGATGACATTGAGACATTCGGACACAGACTCGAAACAGGCCAGGAAGCCCGTATCGAAGAGCAGGTCCAGCTTCGCGTGCAGGCCATTGAGGACAAAGACTGGGCGGAGGCAGACCGTATTCGTGATGCTCTGCTTGGCGAAGGAATTCAGTTGAAAGACGGAAAAAATCCGGACACAGGCGCACGCGAGACAAAATGGGAGATCAAGAGATGACAACCGATCCCATTTCCGGCGATTGCCAGTGCGGTGCTGTCAGGTTTCGCATTGGAACGCTTGGTGAATTATCGATTTGCCATTGCCGCATGTGCCAAAAAGCCATTGGCAGCTTTGATGCGCCACTCGTGACAGCCCCTGAACTGACCTGGACGCGTGGCGCATCAAAGCTGTTCCAAAGTTCCAACAAGGTGAAACGCGGCTTTTGTGCCGAGTGCGGCACCCCGCTCACCTATGATTATAGTTCTGATCCGGAAATTGCGATCGGCGCCTTGGATCATCCGGAACTTTCAACTCCAATTGTCCAGGTATGCGTTGCGGATAAATTGCCATTTGTTGATGGGCTTGCTGATTTGCCAGCTCACGCAAATGGCGTGGACAGCGACGAGGTCCGATTTATGGCGACGATTAAAACCTACCAACACCCGGACACAGATACAGATGTCTGGCCACCGGCAAACGCTCAAACCGACTGACAGAACCTCAAATTTTGAAGGGTGCCATGCCTGAATGGCGCTCATTGGCAGAAAATAACATGACAAAAGAACGCCTATATCTGTTCGACACCACATTGCGCGACGGTCAGCAAACACCTGGCATCGATTTTTCGCTGGAAGACAAAATTCAGATTGCGAACATGCTTGATGATCTGGGGATCGATTTCGTGGAAGGCGGTTATCCGGGGGCAAACCCAACGGATACAGCTTTTTTCAGTGAAAAACGTACCAGCAAGGCAGCCTTTACGGCATTTGGCATGACAAAACGGGCGGGACGGTCGGTCGAGAATGATCCGGGTGTTCAGGCGCTGCTGGGCGCAAGCGCAGATGCCATTTGTTACGTTGCCAAGGCATGGGACTACCACGTACGCGTCGCGCTCGGATGTACCAATGAGGAAAATCTGGAAGGCATCGACGCATCCGTGAAGGCTGCAAAAGCTGCCGGAAAATTGCCGCTGGTCGATTGCGAGCACTTTTTCGATGGGTACAAGGCCAATCCGGAATATGCTTTGGCATGCGCCAAAACCGCCTTTGATGCGGGCGCACGCTGGGTGGTTCTGTGTGACACTAATGGCGGCACACTGCCGATGGAAATCAAGTCGATCATTGCTGAGGTAATCAAGCAGGTTCCCGGCGACCATCTTGGCATTCATGCTCATGATGACACCGAACAGGCGGTTGCCAATTCGCTCGCCGCTGTCGAAGCCGGCGTGCGACAGATTCAAGGAACACTGAACGGCATTGGCGAGCGCTGCGGCAATGCCAATTTGATTTCCATCATTCCCACATTAAAGCTGAAGCCTGCTTTTTCTGAAAGGTATGAAGTGGGTGTGTCAGACGAAACTCTGGCAAAACTTACATCGTTTTCAAAGGCTTTCGAGGAATTGTTGAATCGGTCTGGTAACACGCAAGCCGCCTATGTCGGTAGCAGCGCGTTTGCGACGAAAGCGGGTATCCACGCATCAGCATTGCTCAAGGAGCCGGAGACGTATGAGCATGTGCCGCCGGAAAGCGTCGGTAACAAACGACATGTCATGGTGTCTGATCAGGCCGGAAAATCAAATCTGATCTCAGAATTGAATCGATTTGGTCTGGATGTCAGCAAATCTGACAAAAGGCTTGATGGTCTCCTGGCAGATATCAAGGAGCGCGAAGCACAGGGCTATGCCTATGAAGCAGCCGATGCATCGCTCGAACTGCTGGCACGTCGCCGACTGGGGTCGGTCCCTGAGTTTTTCTCGGTCGATAGTTTCCGGGTGATGGTTGAACGCCGTATCAATGCACGAAATGAACTGGTGACGGTGTCGGAAGCCATCGTCAAGGTCACTGTAGACGGTGAAGAGTTCATGTCGGTGGCTGAGGGCAACGGGCCGGTCAATGCACTCGATCAGGCACTTCGAAAAGATTTAGGCAGCTATAATGCCCATATCAATGATCTGGAACTTGTGGATTTCAAAGTTCGCATCCTCAACGGTGGAACCGAAGCGATCACGCGCGTTCTTATCGAAAGCAGGGACGGGCAGGGCAATCGATGGTTTACCGTGGGGGTCTCCTCGAACATCATCGACGCTTCATTCGCGGCGTTGCTGGATAGCATTAATTACAAGCTGATGCGGGTGTTTTCAGACGAAATTTAGCCGAGAAATTGGATGGCCGTGAATACTCGGGTTCATTCCGAGTATTCACACCGAACATGCGGTTCTATAGCCGCCCAACGGATTCCAATGTGTCGTCTGTCACAACAGCTTCAAGTGCTGCTTTTCGCAGCAGCGGTACAATCTGATCCACATCATCTGAGTTAAGAAAGTTCACTTCAAAGCCGTCTCGTATATAGGCTTCGTCCTGCATGTGAGAAATCAGTTCAATCAGCGGCTGCCAGAAATTGTTGATATTGGCGAGCAGTACGGGCTTTTTGTGCCTGCCGAGCTGTGCCCAGGTCAGTTGCTCAACCAGTTCTTCCAATGTGCCAATTCCGCCGGGCAGAGCAATGAAAGCATCAGCCTTGTCAAACATGGTGCGTTTCCGCTCATGCATGTCTTCAGTCAGAATTAACTCATCAAGACGTTCCAACTCCTCATGAGAGGCCTCCATATCCAGAAGGAACCTCGGGATGATTCCTGTCACCTGTCCGCCGTGTTCAAGAACAGCCTTTGACACGGCACCCATCATTCCAATTGTGCCGCCCCCATAGATCAACCGGATTTTCTCTTCCGCAAGAA
This sequence comes from Alphaproteobacteria bacterium, assembly GCA_024743215.1. Classification (GTDB taxonomy): domain Bacteria; phylum Pseudomonadota; class Alphaproteobacteria; order Rhizobiales. Next base: position 924,671 of record JANSWZ010000001.1, on the reverse strand, counting down.
TACGGCCAAGCGCTGTTGCGGCGGCCATATGAGCCGGGTCTGTGCCGCTTCCGGCCCCGCAATAAACACAAATAGAGGAAATGGTGCCCATAAAATTGATGACCTTTCAAATGACAATCGCGTTAAGATCGGCGACGAATCCGAACCTTCAATCTGTTATGGTGACACAAGCATTTTAGGAACGGTTAACAGGATAACGTTACACGAAACATTGGTATTTGTGCAGACACCTCGCATGATGCGAATGCTCTGAACTCATTGGGTTCAATGCCAGACGAAAGCCTTGAGACATCGGACTGCTCGGATCATGACGCTACATTCCAGAATTGCCGATAGTTTGCACGCTATGAGGGCGCTTGGGTCCAACAAAATTGCCTTGGCTTTTTTGGCTGTCTGCTGTGCTGCTGTGCTGGCAACAGCGGGTGTCTTGATAGCGAATGGAACCATTTCTCTTGAAAATATCCGTCAGTCAGCTGCCAATGTTGGCAAGGCCGGCATAGACGAGGCGCAAATTCGGACCAACTCAGAAGTTGAGCAATCTGAGGACGAGTCAGAAATTGCGCAATCCGATGACCAGAGTGAGCCCCAGGCTGAGCCACAGCAAACGTTTGCCCCGCCGACATTTGACATTGTCAGAGTTGAACCGGACGGCAATGCAGTGCTCGCCGGCTTGTCAGCGCCTGGCAGCAAGATTGAAATAATGTCAGGCGACAAGGTGCTTGCAAGAGCAACTGCCAACTCCGCCGGAGAGTGGGCCCTTGTGCTGGATGAACCGCTGTCAGTTGGCGGACATCAGATCGCAGTTCGTAGTAGCTCCAACGATACAGAAGAACCACTGGTCTCTGTGCAAAATGTGACGATTGCAGTGCCTGAACAAGCTTTGGAATCAGCAATTGTCATGCTGGATCAACCGGGCGTACCCAGTGCAATCTGGCAAAGTCCTGCAACTACTATCAGGCCAGAAACTGCGGAGCAGTCGTCAGTCTTACCTGAAGTGCGTTTATCGACGAAGACCGTTCCATCGGACTCAAGCAATGAGCCGGACGATGGTGCAGATGCTTCAATTGAGCCTGTTCTTGAGCCAAAAGCACCGGATCAAGAGCAAGAAACGCCATTGGTGACGATTGAGGCTGTCGAAACCGAAGGGGAAGAGGATTTGCTGGTAGCAGGTGCATCGCGGCCAAAAGCAAGCATAAGGATTTTTCTGGATAACAGGCTAATTGGAGAAACTGTCGCTGGCCCTGTGGGACGGTGGAATCTCCAGACAACCCAATCTGTGCCCAAGGGGCGCTTGGTTCTGCGTGCAGAGCAGGTCGAGCGATCCAGCGGAGCTGTTTTGGCGCGCCGTGAGGTTCCCTTTGAGCGGGACCCGAAGATTGTAGGATCTTTGGCCGCGACCTTCGATCCGGGTGACACGTTTGATGATGATATTCGCGGTGGCACCGCAAAGGGTCGTGATAACGTCAAAGTCTCTGGTGAGATGATCATGCTTCAGCGTGTTGTGGTCGGCCGAGGAGATAATTTATGGACGATTGCTCGGCGCATCTATGGAAGTGGTGTGCGATACACCACTCTTTACAGTGCAAATGAAGGTCAGATTCGTGATCCAGCCACCGTATTTCCTGATCAGGTGTTGGTTGTGCCGGATGAAGATTCTTTAGCAAACTGATCCTTCATGGGACGGGCAAAGAGCCAGGAAAATTAGGTTTTTCCACGTTTTCTGTGTGTTTAACCGGACTTCTGGCTTCGGCACTTGATTGCTGCTGTGCGTATGCCATATTCATCGGTAACTAACGATGAAAGGAAATTGCGTGAAGCAGAATGGTCCACCAGCTGAAGTCTCACATGGGGACAATGCCGCTGGCGGCGTGACCGGGGACTGCGATATGGCCGCTGTCCTGCGTGCGCTGGGTCATCCAGCACGCCTTGAAATCATTCGTGCTTTGGCCTCCAAAGGCCGTTGTTTCTGCGGTGAGATCGTTGAGATGCTCCCTCTGGTCCAATCGACTGTTTCGCAGCACCTTAAGGTGCTGAAGGATGCAGGATTGATTGTTGGCACGATTGATGGACCACGATCCTGTTACTGTCTCAACACGCAGAAACTCAAACATGCCAGTACCTTGATTGCAGCTTTGACAGAATCTTGCCAGGCAGTCGCGCCAAAAGAAGACAATAAAGAATTAGCCTAGGGTAAGAACCCGGCCCTTGTGCCGCATTTCCGGTGCTCACGCGTCCACAATCAGGAATCCTAACTAAATGACTGCAATTGATGCATCTGGCAAAGCCAAGGATGCGGCTAAAAAAAACAGGCAATCGGCCACGCAGATATCCACTGAAGACGGTGATTTGGTATCCACAATCCGGAATCTATGGCCATATATGTGGCCAGCGGATCGACCAGAGCTGAAGCAACGTGTCTGGTTGGCCTTTGCCGCGCTGGTCGTCGCTAAAATCGTCACCGTATATGTACCCTTTTTGTACAAATACGCCACCGATGCACTTGCCGGGAATGATGACGAAATTGGCTTCTTACCTGCGTTTTTGCTGGTGCCGGTCATGTTGGTCATTGCCTATGGTGTTGGTCGTATCCTGATGATTGGCTTCACCCAACTCCGTGACGGGCTGTTTGCACGTGTCAGCCAACATGCGGTCCGCAGCCTTGCCCGCAAGACATTTGTTCACATGCATGACCTGTCCCTAAGGTTCCATCTGCAACGCCGCACCGGTGGTTTGTCGCGGATCATCGAACGCGGCACCAAGGGAATAGAAACAGTTGTCCGCTTCACAATTCTTGCCTCGTTCCCAACGGCGCTGGAATTTATTTTCATGGCTGGTGTGGTCGGCTACCATTTCAACATGACCTATCTTGCCGTGATCGTGGTCATGATCGTTGTCTATATCGTCTTCACCATCATGGCTTCTAACTGGCGCATCGCAATTCGTCGCGAAATGAACGAAGCCGATACTGATGCCAACAGCAAGTCAGTCGACAGTTTGCTCAACTATGAGACGGTCAAATACTTCAGCAATGAACAGATGGAAGCGAGACGATTTGACGAATCCATGGAAGGTTATGAAGGCGCTGCCGTCAAGACCGCGACATCTCTGGCCTGGTTGAACTTCGGCCAGACCCTGATTTTTTCAGCCGGAATGGTTGTGTGCATGGCCATGTCGGCGAATGCCGTAATGGCGGGAACACAGACGCTTGGCGACTTTGTGCTGATCAATGCGCTTTTGATTCAGCTCTACATTCCCCTCAATTTTATCGGCTCGATTTATCGGGAAATCAAACAGGGCTTCGTGGATATTGAGGCGATGTTCAATCTGCTTGGGGTCGCGCCGGAAGTAGAGGACAAACCCGATGCACCAGATGTGATCATCAATGAAGCGACCATTCGATTTGAAGATGTGCGGTTTCACTATGATGAAAACAGGGCAATCCTGAAAGGCGTGGATTTTGAAGTGCCCACAGGTCAGACGGTTGCTATTGTGGGACCCTCGGGTGCTGGCAAATCCACGATTTCTCGATTGTTATTTCGGTTTTATGATGTGACGGGCGGTCGGATTCTGATTGATGGTCAGGACGTGCGCGAAGTAACCCAGGCCTCTGTTAGACAGAAAATCGGCATGGTTCCCCAGGATACTGTGCTGTTCAATGAGTCGATTGCTTATAACATACGCTATGGTCGCCCTGACGCCTCAGAAGACGAAGTCAGACAGGCCGCTGAAATGGCGCAAATCTCTGATTTCATCGAAAGCCTGCCCGATGGTTTCGATACAGAAGTAGGTGAGCGCGGGTTAAAACTGTCCGGTGGCGAAAAACAGCGTGTTGCCATCGCCAGGACGATACTGAAGGCACCGCCAATCCTGATTCTGGATGAAGCGACATCAGCTCTGGACAGCCACACGGAACAGGAAATCCAAAGCGCACTTGATCAGGTGTCAAAAGGTCGCACGACGCTTGTGATTGCACACCGTCTGTCGACCGTCGTCGGCGCGCACGAGATCATAGTGCTGGATAGCGGCATGATCGCTGAGCGCGGAACTCATCAGGAATTATTGGCGCAGGACGGCATTTACGCCTCCATGTGGAACCGTCAAAGGGAAGTAAACGAAGCTGCTGAACGTCTGCGTAGGGCGCGCGAATCCGATGATCGTGGTTTTGTCGCATCGCTTGTAACCGAATAGTTGGAAGTCTACTCTTCATCTACATCATATTTGCAACTGGATATTGAATGTGCATGTCTGGTAAGGGGTGACAAGGCCACACCCGGTCAAAACAGGTAACGCAGTATCATCATGAGCACTATCGCAGACAGTATCCGCAACTCGTTTGTTCCCATCCACAAAGAGGGATACCTATTTATTGCCATTGCCGCGTTTCTGGCGCTGGTGCTTGGATGGCTTTGGTCGCCTCTTTTCTGGATTTTTGGGATCCTGACGGCCTGGGTTGCGTATTTCTTTAGGGACCCGTCACGGGTGACGCCCATTGACGAGCGTTTTGTCATTAGCCCGGCCGATGGACGCGTTTCCGCGATTGGCCAGTTTGTGCCGCCACCGGAACTGGAATTGGGCACCCAGGCGCTCGACCGCATTTCAATCTTCATGAATGTCTTTAACTGCCACGTAAATCGCTTGCCGATGAGCGGTCAGATTACGCGCATTGCCTATACACCCGGAAAATTCCTGAACGCGGAACTGGATAAGGCCAGCGAACACAATGAACGCAACAGTCTCGTCGTGAATACGCGCTATGGCAAAGTTGGTGTTGTACAGATTGCAGGCCTGATTGCCCGCCGTATTGTCTGTTGGTCCAAGGAAGGGCAGGACATGACTGCCGGAGAGCGCTTCGGTCTTATCCGGTTTGGATCGCGGCTGGATGTCTATTTGCCACGTGGAACCTCAACCCGTGTTGCCCTGGGACAGACTGCGGTGGCAGGCGAAACGGTTCTTGCAGTATTCGAGGATGGTGGAGCACGTGAATTACAGTCTCGTGTGGACTGATTGAGATGAGCGGACCATTCCAGCCTCTGGACCCGGATGACAAGGATGGCTTGGGCCGCAATCTTGTCGATCCAGTAAAGAAACGGCCCATTTCCCTGCGTGCCATATTACCCAATATGGTGACTTTATTGGCGCTTTGCGCTGGATTGACTTCCATCCGTCTTGCGATGGAGGGGCGTTTTGAATTTGCAGTTTTCGCCATGGTGCTCGCGGCCGTATTGGATGGACTTGATGGCCGTGTTGCACGGCTTTTGAAGTCCAGTTCCAAATTGGGAGCCGAACTGGACTCGCTCACAGACTTTGTGAATTTCGGTGTTGCGCCCGGCATGATCCTCTATCTTTGGCTGTTGCATGATTTGCGGTCGCTTGGGTGGATTGCTGCGCTGATCTTCGCCATTTGCATGGCGCTGCGATTGGCGCGGTTCAATGTCGCCAATGCTTCCAAAAGCAAGCGCAACAAATCTGATGAGTGGCAGGATGGCTATTTCACAGGTGTTCCTGCGCCAGCGGGTGCCATGTGCGCCTTGCTGCCATTGTCGCTTCAGAAAATTGGTGTGCCCATCGATACGGACTGGGCTATCGTCATTCTCATCTACGTTCTGTTCATCGGTTTTTTGGTGGTGAGTACTGTCCCGACATTCTCGGGTAAAAATATGGGCTCTGGCATTCCTCGTGATTTTGCGCTTCCATTGATGGTGGGATTGGTCTTGTGGGCTGCCTTGTTGGCAAGCTATCCATTTTCCGTAGTGACCATCATGACATTCATTTATCTGGGATTGCTGCCTGTCGGTATACGCAGTTTTCGTAAAAAAATGGCGGCTGTACAACAGCCGCCATCTTCGCAAGAGTAGGTTTTCTTTAGCCCGGCTTTTATTCTGCCGCTTGTGGCAGTGGCCGTTCTTGAGGATTTATCTCATCCCTCATTGGGAAGGGACGAATATCCGCTGTCTCTCGCAATTCCGTTTCCTGTGCGCCTTTGTATCTGTTTCTCAGGCGATGGTATAATTCGACGAAGTTGGTTGGCATCGACAGAAGCACCGGCACCAGCAAAAGCGTCAGCAATGTTGAGAATGCCAGACCAGCAATGATTGCCGTTGATAGCTGGACCCACCAGATCGAGGTAATTCCACCAACCGCTATCACGCGATTGAAGAAGTCAAAATTCACCTGAGTGGCCATTGGGATCAGGCCGGCAATTGTGGTGATTGTGGTCAGCAAGATTGGTCGCAGCCGCTGAGCACTTGTCTTCAGAACAGCTTCCTTCGGTGGCGATCCCTCCTGACGCAATCGATTGTAGGTATCGATCAGAACAATCGCGTTGTTCACCACAATACCAGCAAGCGCCACGACACCCGTACCCGTCATGATGATTGAGAACCGTTGCCCCGTCACCATCAGGCCAATCAGAACACCAACCACCGCCAAAATCACAGTCATCAACGTGATGACCGTCTGGTAGAAGGAATTATACTGAGTTACCAGAATGATGAACATCAGGAACAGAGAGGCAAGGGCGGCGTTGCCGAGAAATGCCATGGCTTCCTGCTGTTCTTCGTCGGCACCTCGAAAGCGCATTTGCACTGTGTCCGGCCATGTCTGCTGATCAAGCCATTGCCCAAGCTCTGTGACCTTTGCATCAGGCAACACGCCACTATTTGGGGCAATATTGGCTTTGATATCCATGGCATACAGACCGTCACGACGGGTAATGGTGGATACTTTCGGCACAGCTTCGCGACTGACAAAGTTTGAAATTGGGACCTGGCCATTTGTCGTCCGAAGTTTCAACTTGTCCAGATCATCAAAGCTGCGCTGGCTTTCCGGCAAACGGACGCGAATATCGATTTCATCCTCAGAATCATCGGGTCGATAGTTCCCGATCATCACGCCATTGGTGACCAACTGAACCATTGCACCCACTGAGCCGATGCCAGCATTGAACCGACCAGCCTCTTCTCGATCAATATCAAGTTGCCATTCGATTCCGGGCAGAGGGCGACCATCCTCAATCTCTATGAGATCGCTCATTGTCTCCACGTGATTGCGAACCTGTGCAACCGCAGTGACCAGTTGATCATAATTTGTGGATTTGATCTCCAGACGCAAATCCTTGCCAGTAGGTGGACCACCCTCGACCTTTCGGATTTCGACCGAAATACCGGCCATATCCGCAGTTCTGTCTCGGATTTCATCAAAGATATCGATCGCCTTGCGACGGCAGCAATAATCTTCCAGCTCAATATTGATCTCACCGATTACATCAGCAGGTTTATCCTGAACACCGCCAAGGGCATCTCCACCGCCGCCGCCGCTGCCCGCGGTTGCAGATGCGACCGCGTTGCGGACACCAACAGTCTGCAGAATTTCACCTTCAACTTCACGCACGAGATCATCAATTTCGTGAATCGACATGTTGCCCCGGCCGGTAACCAGAACAATGGCCTGATCTGGCTCTTCCTCGACGAAAAACTCGACACCGGCATTGTTGGATCCAAATGCAACAAAGACGCCCACGACGATTGCTGCTGCCACTGTGAGGGTAATCAGATTACCGGTCACAGAGCCTGAAATCCGGTTCAGGAAACGCAGGTAAACACCCGTGATACCCTTCATCTCCGCAATGTTCAGATCGGCATTCGCATTCATCTGTGCTGCTTGCTTGGCTTCTTCCGGTGAAGCCTTGTTCCGACCAATGAGGCCGCCAGTAACAGGCAGGAAAATCATCGCCGTGACGAGCGCGGCCGACAGAACGATCACCACCATAATCGGTAGATAGCTCATGAACTCGCCTGATACACCAGGCCAGAGCAACAGCGGAAGGAATGCCGCCAGTGTCGTGCCCGTGGACGATACGATGGGCCAAAGCATCAGTTTTGCGGCTCGAATATAGGCTTCGCGACGATGCATGCCTTCCGATATTTTTCGGTCGGCATATTCCACAATCACAATGGCACCATCCACCAGCATTCCAACGGTCAGCACCAGGCCAAACATCACCATCATGTTCACGGTCATGCCCAGGCCACCGAGAATGAGAAAGCCTGTCATGAAGCTGGTTGGAATCGCCAGACCCACCAGAATGGCGGAGCGCACACCCAACGCCGCCAAAACAACAATCATGACCAATACGATGGCCGTCATGATTGAGGATTGCAGAGAGCCCTGAACTTCCTTGATGAAACTGGATTCATCCAGCATGAAATCAATCTGGATGGCTTCAGGCCACTCAGATGTAAATTCAGCCACTTTTTCTCGTACAGCGACGTTGTTTTCGATGATGTTCGTTCCCAGGCGCTTCACAACGCTGATCGCAATGGCTGGATTGCCATTGATGCGGGTAAAGCCACTGGGATCTTTGAATGTGCGACGGATTTCCGCCACATCAGACAGTGTGACAACACCTTCGCCACTCTGTTTGATCGGAAGCGAGTAGACATCCTGAGCGGTCTCGATGAGGCCGGGCACCTTGACGTTAAACCGTCCGCTACCACTATCTAGAAATCCGGCTGCCACCAACTGATTATTATTGGACAGGGAGGTCAGCAATTCCTGCTGCGTGATATCATAGGATTCAAGCCGCATCATATCGATGATGACTTCAAGCTGCTCTTCCCTGTGGCCGTTCAGATTTGCTTCCAGAACAGTGGGGATTGATTCCAACTCATCCTGCAGCACGCGGGCATGGCGGAATAAGGTCCGCTCTGGCACATTGCCGGAAAGCGCAACAAAAATGGTTGGCTGCAGCGAGAAATTGGTCTCGAATATCTGCGGTTCATCGGCATCATCCGGCAATTGCGCCTGAGCCTGATCAACCTTGTCGCGGATATCGGCAAGTGCCTTTTCCTTGTTGAAGTCGATGTTGAATTCAAGAACGATGCCCGCATGGCCCTCAGAGGCCACTGCTGTCAATTCCTTCAGTCCATCAAGACCACGCAGCGACGTCTCCATTGGACGGACCAGAAGCCGTTCTGAATCTCGCGGAGAGATGCCTTGCTGTCCGATGGAGACATAGAAGACAGGCACATCAATGTCCGGGTTTGCTTCCTTGGGGATTGCAATATAGGTGAACGCACCGGCCAGGATCATCACAAGCATCAGCGTGAGGACCGTCCGTGGGCGGCGTAGGATGCTATCGAGTGCAGATATCATTGTGTGACCTCCGCAAAGACAGGTTCAACGGGCTGGCCATCGATGACGTATTCCTGCCCAACGGCAATAACCGTGATGCTCTCAGGCAAACCGCTGGCCCAAACGCCTTCCTTGGTTTCACCAAGTATATTGATTTTTTGAAATTGGTTCGTGCCCTGGTCCAGATCGACCAGCCGGATACCCACATCTCCAGCATCGCTTAGGGTCAGCATGCTGGGGGCCAGCAAATGTGCAGAAACGGCTTTCAATGGAATAACAGCTGTTGCGGTCACACCATCGCGGATGGCGTTGTCGCTATTGGGCATCGTAATATCGACCCGAAAGGTCCGAGTGGCCGCATCAGCTGCGGCGGAAATGTAGCTGATCGTTCCGGTTCTAGATTCCCCGGTGATCAAATTGATGTTCGCCTGCTGACCAATTGAGAGGTTCCCGATGTCTCTTTCAGAAACCTGTCCGGTGACCAGCATTGGGTCGGTGTCAATCAAAGTTGCACATACGCCGCCAACCGACAGCAGATCGCCATTTTCTACCAAGGGTTCTTGAACAATTCCGGCAACGGTCGCTCTGATTTCAATACGTTCCAGTTCCTGTTCCGCCTCTTGAAGGGCAGCCTTGGCTGAATCGAGGGCCGCTTTCAGTGCCGCCACCTGATTGGTGGCTGCAAACCCGCGTTCCTGCAGTTTCAGATTTGCAGAATAGTCAGCCTGCGTTTGTTCCAATGTCGCCTTCGCCTGAAGAACACGTGCTTCTCTTGCGCCTGTGTTCAGGCGGCACATGAGATCGCCCGGCATGACTTGATCTCCAAGATTCACGAGACGCTCTGCAACGATTGCACTGGTTTCTGAGCGCACGGAAATGGTCGCATCAGCTTCAGTCCGACCTCGGATCTCCAATTGCCGCTGCCGTTCAGCAGCCTTCAATGTGATGACCCGCACCGAGACCTTCTGCAATGCGTTTTCTTGACGTTCGGCGATGCTGACCGCATCAGAATTTGCAGTGGCCAGACCGCCGACACTGAATGTGCCGGTGCCCATCCAAACGCCGATTCCGACCAGCACGAGTGTCGCTGTCAGGTATGATTTGTTGATTCGAAAAGCCATTACTGGGCTCCTGTCAGATGTGCCGATTGGGGGAGGGGGTCGGCATCGTGATTTTGGTCTGCCGGCTCTGATCCGGCGTTTCTTCTCGTGCCCGCACAGGCTTCCAGTTCTGCGCGGGTTTCTTCTAAAAATTTCAGGGATTGGGACATGCAGTGCATCCCGTAGCGAGCAGCCCATTGGAAACTGGGATGAACACTATTCGTCTTAATCTGTTCGATCATCGCCAGTTCCTGCTGCAATTGCTCCTTATGGGTGTCAATTGCTCTGGTGACGGCCTCCCGCGGTAACATTTCGGCCGAAATTGCAATCATCAGGAATTCAGACCTGAAAACATCGGGCGCGGGTGGTTCTTGAAGAGACTTGATCAACTCTTCTCGGCCAACAGCAGTAATCGAATAGATCTTGCGCGCTGGCTTGCCTTGCTGGGTTTCTTCCCGGCACGTCACCATTCCTTCGGTCTCCAGCTTGTTAAGCGCTGGATAGATGGAGCCGTAGCTGGCGTCGACGAAATGACTGTACTTGCCATCAATCGACATTTTCCGGATTTCATATCCAGTCGCATCTTCAAAGTTGAGAATACCAAGGCAAAGCGTTCTTACGTTCATGACAAGCCGTTCAAAAAGGAGATCTCGCCAGGATGATCATATGCTTGGCGAGCATATATCATTTCGATATATTCTCGACACACATATTCCTAACAGACATATACGTCAAGTTTTGTCAGCATGAATTTTTCAGCGAAAAACATGCGGGCAAGTCATGCAGATTTGGAAAGCAGTTTGGTTGCTCAGCTTTTGCGACGTAACTCAATGACATTACTGGCGGCTGGAAGGCGTTGATCAGTCTCAACGTCAGAATCGGGAGAGGCCTGTGCTTCTGGAACCTGATATTTTTCGGTCGTCATTCTCAGGAAGGCCCGCAATGTGGCAATACGTTCATCCATCATCCGTTCGAAAAACGGGTCCTTGGTGGAAAGTCCATTTGGAGAACGGTTCATGCGGAATGCCTGTGTAGAAGCCAATTCTCCCGTTTTTAGCCGGTTTATGGTTAGTTTTGTCTTAAGATCTTTGGCCAATTGAATCTGGATGTAAACAACGGACGTCGAAAAATCAGGTTCAAATGTTGCGCAGGTCATGTCCATTTGGTTCAGTATTTGTTAGAAACTTTGCCGAGGCGATAATTTGGCAATTCTGGCGGGCGTATGATTGACGGAAATCTTTATCTCACTTTCGTGGCTGCGTGCATTGCCGTGGTTATCGTTCCCGGACCAACCGTGACTGTTATTATTGCAAACAGCATGAGAAGCGGTGCTTGGGCAGGGCTGGCAAACGTCGCAGGGACGCAATTGGGGCTTGCTCTGACAATACTCGTATTGGCCTTTGGCCTGTCTGCAGTGATTGCGTTTGTCGGTGAGGCGTTTGTCTGGATAAAGCTGATTGGTGCCGCTTACCTCATCTGGCTTGGCATTTCCCTCTGGCGCAGCAAAAAAAGCCTCGGACAGGTTGAATCAGCGCATGAGAAAACCACATTCAATCGCATGTTCTTGCAAGGTTTTCTGGTTGTCTTGACCAATCCTAAAAGCCTTTTCTTCTTTGGCGTTTTCATCCCGCAATTCATCGACCCGACGCGCGATGCGGTCAGTCAGACATTAATTTTGGGCTGCACGTTCATGGCTGTCGCAACTCTGCTGGACGGCGCGTATGCAATTTTGGCCGGCCGGGCCGGTCGGTTGTTAACAGCGGCTCGCATTCGCCTTCTGGAACGTGTAAGTGGAACCTTGTTGATTTCAGGTGGCGTCTGGATTGCGCTCCAGAAGCGCGCCTGACTTTGCAAATTTTGCGTCTCGATTGATGCCAGCCTGATCGGAAAACAGAAATGAGCAGAACAGTTCTTTATCCGGGGTCTTTCGATCCTGTCACAAACGGACATTTGGATGTTTTGAGGCAGGCATTGAATCTGGCTGACCGCGTAGTTGTCGCTATTGGAATTCATGCGGGTAAGGAGCCACTCTTTTCCTTCGAAGAGCGACGGTCTCTGATTGCCGGGGCAATCGAGCAGTCTGAGTTTGCAGCCGAACAATCGCGGGTGTCTATTGTCGGCTTTTCTGGCCTTAGCGTTGATGCTGCGAAAGATAGTGATGCACAATTCATGGTGCGGGGACTTCGCGACGGCACTGATCTTGATTATGAGATGCAGCTTTGCGGCATGAATGGTGCGATGATGCCTCAGGTTGGGACTGTTTTCCTGCCCGCCAGCCCCGCGGTTCGCCCAATTACTGCCACGCTTGTCCGCCAGATCGCGGGCATGAAAGGTGATGTATCAAGCTTTGTGCCGAAACATGTCGCCGATGCCCTGTCTCGGAAATTTCAGAGTTGATGCCAAAGAATATGAAAAGTCCTTGGTTGAGAATATATTGTGGGCTGTTGCTCAGTCTCTTGCTTGCGTTTCCAGGTGTTGCGCAGGATGTAGCTCCCAAAATTCCGCCAGTGCCGCGGCCAATTCCACCGCTTCCGCAAGTCGGAGCACCTCAGACCGATTTCACAAACCCGACAAGACCTACAAACAATGTTGATCTGCCGGAAAAGGCGGAGATTGTCGCAACTGTTGATCTGAAAAACCGCATTGTCATCGAGCTGGAAGGCAGTCTGGTGACCATTGATTTACGGCCGGATCTTGCGCCAGAGCATATAGAGCGCATCAAGCAGCTCATTCGTCAGGACTTTTACGATGGGCTGTCCTTTCACCGCGTGATCAGTGGTTTCGTTGCGCAAACAGGTGACCCGACCGGTTCTGGTATGGGGGGCTCGGATTTGCCCGATTTGGAAGCTGAGTTCAGCGAAGAACGGTTTCTCCGCGGCACGGTCGGCATGGCGCGTGGCGAAGACCCGGACAGCGCAAATTCACAGTTCTTCATTTTGCTCGGTGATGCGCCATGGCTCGAGGGCGAGCATACAATTATCGGGCAGGTAACCAGCGGACTGGACCAGATTGACCGATTGAAGACCGGCACGAAGCCAGATAATGGGCTGGTTCGAAACCCCGACAAGATGGTAGCCCTGCGCATTGCGGGAGACGTTGAAGACCGACGCTTGTTTGCGATTGCAACCAATGCCGCGGCAAACGCAGCAGCAAGTTTAGCCGAGAACAGGGCTGCAGCAGCCGTTATTGCTGCGCAAGAAGCCGAAGCGGCTTCCCTGTATGCTGACGAAACCCGCCTGACAGCAGAACTGGCCGATGATGAGGTCGCGGTAAAAACTGCAGCAGAAGAAGAAGCCCTTTTTGCAGTTCAGGATACTCAAACGACCCTGAGCCGGGCACAGGCCGCCCTTGGCCTTACGCGTGATCGCCTGGCGCGCGCGCAGGCCAGACTTCGAGCGGCTGAAACTCAATTGGCAGAACTGTCAAACAGTGCGGTGCAAACGGCCGCTGAACAAGCTGAGGCTGAAGCAACTCTGGAGGCGGCTCAAGCCGTCGCGGAAGCTGCGGAAAACGCGGTCTTGGATGCCACTCAGGTGTCGGATGCTGCGACCAGCCAGTCTGAACAGGCATCTGTTGCGTTGGAAGAGGCCATGGCATCCGTCGCCTCTGCGCGCCAAGTGCTGGATAACATTAAGCTCCAAGAGGCCCAGCAGGCCTTTCAATCAGCAAGCACAGAACGCGCCGCCGTTGCTGTGCGTTTGCAGCAAGCTGAGGCAAGGGTGGCACAAGACACGCAAGCCGTTGCTGATGCAGAGCGGATATTCGCGACAGCACAGGAAGCATTGCAGGCCGATCTTTCTGATGCCAGTGCCGTTAAAGGCCCGGCTGAACAAGCAACTGCAGTGGCCGGTGATGCCAAGCGTGCCTTGGCAGATGCTGAACAGCAATTGGCCTTGGCCCAATCGGCTCTGGCCGAGGCAATAGAGGCTAAAAACAAAGCTGTTGATGAACAAAATGAGGCGGACAATCAGGTTCTTAGCGCGCAAGCAGATGTCGCAGCTGCGCTTGAGGCCGAACAAGTGGCAACTCAGGCAGAGGCTGACTCTTCACAGCGCGCAGCCACCGCAGCGGAGACGCTTTTGTCCGCCCAGGAAACTGCGCGAAATGCACAAGAACAGTTTGATGCAGCTACGGCTCGGTTTGAAGCTGCCGTGAGCAATGTTGAAGAGAAGGAGCAGCAGTTTGAGGCAGCGCAAGCGACACTTGCGCAATCTGAAGCGGGCCTGAGCACCAGAGAAGACCGGGTCTCGGATGCACTTGCAGCCAAAGAGGCTGCTGCCACGACATTGTCAGATGCTGAGAACAACCTGGATGCCGCTAAAGCGCAATTGATCAGCGCTTCCGATGAACTGGTTGCCTCCACATCGATCGAAAACATCATCAGCATTCAAGTCGAATCCAAGCAAGCGACTTTGGCAGCAGCGCAAAGAACGGCCGATGAGGCGCTGCAAGCACTTGAAGAAATCCGTTCTCAGCTTTCTGAAAAAGATCGTCAGGCTGCAGATGCTGCCCAACTCGTTACGGCTGCCGAAAGTGGCGTTGCGGATGCCGAGATCAATTTGACGAATGCACAAGAAGCTTCTTCGGAGGCGACCAGCGAACGGGAAGCTGCCGTGAATGGTAGCCAGGCGGCGCGTGAGGCCACAGGTCAGGCTGAGGCCGTTTTGGCCGATGCTGAACAGTTGGTGGCAACCACTTCGACTGCTGAACAGGCCGCGATCCTGAGAAGCAGCCGTGATGCGGAAGAGCTGGCACTGATTAAACAGAACTCCGAACAAGCCCAGTCAGCTTATGAAGCTGCCCTTGCTGCTGTAGAAGACAATCAGGTCGCGATTCAACAAAACACGGAGCGCGTTGAAACCGCCAACGCTGATCTGATCGTTGCCGAACTGGCGTTGGACGCGGCGCGCGATGCTGAGCGTCAGGCAGAAGCAGAGAATATCGCGGCTCGGGAAACGGTCCGGGAATTCGAGGCTCAACGTGTCGCATTACAGGCAAGATTGACGCAAGCGTCCGATGTGTTTGCGTCAGCGTCGGCTGCAAAAGCTGAGATACAGCTTCAACTTGAAGCAGCAATGGCAGCTTCTGATGAAGCGCGCGCAATTGTCGAGCAGACCAGCGCAGCAATGAATGTAGCGGTTGCTTCAAGTGAGGCAGCTAACGAGGTGGTGGCTGCGGCTGAAGGTACATTAAATTCCGCCCGAACCAACTTTGATTCCGCCGTTTTGAACCCAGCCAACAATGAAGATCTGCTGGCGCCATACATCGCAGCGGTCGAGTTCGCCACGGCGGCCCTCGAAACGGCACAGAAAGCTGCTGAGACAGCTCAGCAGAGCGCCGCTGATGCAATCAGCGGCAACGATCAGGCTGTTGCCAGGTTGGGAACAGCACAAAGTGCTGTAGATGCAGCTAGATCTGATTTGGAAGCTGCGGATGATCGCTTGGAAGAGGCATCTGCCGCAAAGAGGACCGAAGAGCTTGCCGTTTCTCAGATTGAGTCCGAATTGTCCAGTGCGGCGAGCACAGCAGAGGCCATGCAATCAGTATATGAGGGCGCCACTACTCAAGTATCATCTGACGATGCTGCCTTGTCTGCAGCACGCACCGAGGTCAATGACTCCAAGGCAGCCCTGGATGCCAGCGATGCCGCCCTCATTGCCGGGAACGAAACTTTGATCAATGCATCGTCCAGAGCCGAGACCGCCATTTTGCGGGTCGCGGAAGCGGAAGCAACATTGAAGATCGCGCGCGACGGAGAGACTGCCGCTACTGCAGCCAAGGAAGAGGCACTGCAGGCAGAACAACTAGCCAGACAAGGTTTTGAAGCGGCAAATGATGATTTGCGGGAAGCCCTGGCTCTGGCATCTACAGCGACATCCAATGAAACGCTGGCCTCTGAAGCGCTGGATAGGGCTACATTGTTGCTGGAAGAGGCTCAGAATGATCTGCAAAGCGCGAAAGCCAATTTGGAAGCCTCGCTTGCTGATCCCAACCAGATCCGGAGCGCTTCCATTGATGTTGCTTCGAGTTCGGACAATGCCCAGAACGTCGTGACTGGCTTGCAATCGGAACTGGAGGCTTTGCAACTGGATTTGGCAGATGCCGCTGTCACCAGGGATACGGCAGAGAAATTGCGTAATGCAGCCATTGCCAATGAGGCCGCAAAGCAAGAATCTCTTTCAACCGCCATTGAGCTGTCCGAGCAGGCAAAAGCTGCGGAAGCAGAAGCACTGCTGCAACGCGATGCCGATAGGGAGCGGGTTTCGGGTTTCACCATTGAGTTGCAAACTGCAGAATCAGAGTTAAGCCGCGCTAATTCCCAATTCCTCAATGTTGAAGAAGCTCTTGCTCAGCAAACCGACGTGCTGGATGCCGCCAGGCTTGCAGTGGAACGCTCAGAGGCTGATTTGCTGTTGTCCACCCAACAGGCAGAGAGTGCTATCACCGTTTTGGAGGAAGCAGGAGCAGCTTTGGTTGGAGCCCAACTGGCCCTCGACATGGCGGTTTCCAAGGCTGAAACAGCTGCTGGAACTGTCTCAGACGCGCTGTCTTTGGAAAACACTGTTCTGCAGCAGGTTGCGGTGGCGACCCAAATTGTCGTTGATGCGAATGATGAATTGAGTTTGGCAGAAGATAAGCTGACTCAGGCGCTCGCCGAAACCGATGAAAAGGACCGCGCTGCAGCATCTGCAGCTGAAGTCGCTGAGAATGCAAATGTTTCACTGGAACGGGCAGAAGCAGCTTTGAGCGCTTCAGAAACTGCGCTGGCAGAAATGCAACTGGCGGATGCCGAAGCTGACAATCGTGAGGAGCAGGCTGAAGCAATAGCCGTGGCGACACAGGAAGCTCATGACCTTGCCTCATCAAATCTGGCAGCAGCGCTGCAGGCCGAAGTCCTGGCCGTAGCCAATGCAAATGATGAGGCCGCAAATGCGAAAGCTGCACAGGCCACCAAACAGGTTGCGCAAGCGGCTTTGAGTTCCGCCCTTCAGGAAGTGGAATTGCGTCAACAGCAGTCTGTCGTGTCAGCGCAGAGCAATCAAAATGCAAGCCAGGCCGCAGACCGAGCTGTTGCCGAGCTGGCGGTTTCGCAACAGGATGTCGCAGATTTGGAAGCTCTTGCGGCAACTGATGAAGTAACTTTACAAAATGCCACACAAGCTCTTGCTGCTGCCCAGGAACGTTTGTTAATAGCCCAGTCTGACAAGCGGGAAGCCTTGAGTGTACAGACTGTCGCCAGATCGGAAGCATCAGCTGCAGAACTTGCTCATGAAAACGCGTTGGCAACTCTCAGCGCTGCAAATCTTGCCAGTTCGCGTGCTGACAATGATTCATCGGAAAAGCGCGCTAAAGCCAATGCTGCAGCGGCAGCTTCTGCCGCTGACATACCACTCTTTCAACGATAAATTTAACCAAGGAATGCCTTCATGACTGAAATCAATGATCCTGCGAACACAATCATCCTGGACACAACCAAGGGCGAAGTAATTATTGAAATGCGCCCGGACCTTGCGCCAAATCACTGCGCGCGCATCAAGGAACTCGTGAATGACGGGTTTTATGATGGAACGCCTTTCCACAGGGTCATCGACAATTTCATGGCGCAGGGTGGCGATCCCACTGGTACTGGAACAGGTGGTTCGGGCAAACATCTGGATGCTGAATTCAACGATGAGTCTCATGTGCGCGGCGTCTGCTCAATGGCGCGTGCCCAAAACCCCAACTCAGCTGACAGTCAGTTCTTCATCTGTTTTGCTGATGCGACATTCCTGGATGGCCAGTACACAGCTTGGGGCAAGGTTATTTCGGGTATGGACAATGTAGATGCCTTTGCACGCGGGGAGCCTGTCCGCAATCCGGATCAGATCACCACTGCCAAAATGGCTGATGCGGCCTAAAAGCCCAAACGAACTGAATTGTTTCATGGCCCGCGCATTGCAAATGCGCGGGCTTTCTGTCGGGATAGACTATGCGTGTAGATGAATTTGATTTTGAACTGCCTCAGGATTGCATCGCTTTGCGGCCGGTAAATCCTCGCGATTCTGCACGTTTGTTGGTTGTCAGACCCGACGAACCATTGATCGATGATCAAGTGTCCAATCTTGCCTCATGGCTGAAGTCCGGCGACGTGCTGGTTTTGAACGATACAAAGGTCATTCCCGCCCAACTCGAAGGATTACGTCTTCCACGCTCGCCTGAATTTCCGCCCGCAAAAGTCTCCGCAACCTTGCATATGCGCATCAGTGGGAGCGTTTGGGATGCCTTTATTCGACCCGCAAAAAAGATCCAGATTGGGGATCGATTGGTATTCGAAAAAGACGGTGTGTCACTGCACGCAGAGGTCACCAGAAAGGGGGAAGCCGGGGAGGTTCAACTCGTATTCCCTTTGAATGCCGCAGAGTTGGATGCCGCCTTGTTCACTGTGGGGCACATTCCTTTGCCACCGTACATCGCCTCCAAACGTGCCGAAGACAATCACGACAAGGCTGATTACCAAACAATCTATGCCCGCGAAGATGGCGCAGTTGCAGCTCCCACCGCTGGGCTTCATTTTACCGAAGACTTGTTTGCCAGTCTGTCGGCCAAGGGAATCACCACACAATTCGTCACTCTGCATGTAGGGGCCGGAACGTTTTTGCCCGTGAAGGCAGACGACACCACCGACCACAAAATGCACTTTGAAACCGGCACAGTGTCGCAAGAGGTCGCCGATACCCTGAATAGGGCTCGCGGCAATGGAGGCCGTATCGTATCTGTGGGAACAACCAGTCTGCGGTTGCTCGAAAGCGCTGCCAGTGAGGACGGAACCTTGTCTGCCTTCCACGGAGCGACAGATATCTTCATTACGCCGGGCTATAAATTCAGGATCGTCGATAGTCTGATGACAAATTTTCATTTGCCACGCTCAACCCTGATGATGCTGGTGTCTGCATTTTCTGGTCTTGAGACCATGCGCGCTGCTTATCGCCATGCGATTGCAACCGGCTATCGCTTTTATTCCTATGGCGATGCGTCGCTTTTGTTCAGACAGGATCAGACATGATGGCTGTAAAATCCGTAAAGAATTTTGGTTTTGAGCTGCACAATACCGACGGCACGGCCAGACGCGGGACGGTGCACACGCCGCGAGGGGACATTCGCACACCTGCCTTCATGCCCGTTGGAACGGCAGCAACCGTAAAGACCATGTATCCACAGCAGGTGAGGGACCTTGGCGCTGATATTGTACTCGGGAACACATATCACTTGATGCTGCGCCCTGGTGCGGAGCGTATTGCACGGTTGGGCGGATTGCATGAGTTCATGCGATGGCCGTATCCGATTTTGACCGATTCCGGCGGTTTTCAGGTCATGTCTTTGGCCAATTTGCGCAAAATGAGCGAGCAAGGGGTGACATTTCAATCCCACATTGATGGCTCAAAACACGAATTATCACCAGAGCGGTCAATTGAGATCCAAGGGCTTCTGGGCTCGGATATCCAAATGCAACTGGATGAATGCGTTGCGCTACCCTCAACCGAACAAGACATTGAGCGGGCAATGGAATTGTCTTTGCGCTGGGCAGAGCGCAGCAACACTGCCTTTGGCGATCAGCCGGGAAAAGCCATGTTTGGTATTGTTCAGGGAGGCGATATACCGCATTTGCGAGAGCGGTCTGCCAAAGCGCTGACAGCGATGGACCTGAAGGGTTACTCAATCGGAGGGCTTGCCGTTGGTGAGCCGCAGGACGTCATGCTTGAAATGCTGTCTGTAACCTGTCCGCTTTTGCCCGATACCAAACCACGCTATTTGATGGGCGTCGGTACGCCTGATGATTTGCTGCAATCGGTCGGTCGAGGTGTTGATATGTTCGATTGCGTTATGCCAACCCGCGCGGGGCGTCATGGTTTGGCCTATACGCGCCGTGGTAAAGTCAATTTGAAAAATGCCCGCCACGCGGATGATCCCAGGCCGTTGGATGAAGAAAGTTCCTGCCCGGCATCGCGTGATTACAGCCGCGCCTATCTTCATCATCTCACCAAATGCAATGAAGCGCTTGGTGCCATGCTGCTAAGCTGGAACAATCTGTATTATTATCAAAGTCTCATGCAGGGCATGCGCGATTCAATTGAACAAAATGGCTTCACTGATTTTACGGAAGTAACAAAGCAAGCATGGGGTGCTGGGGATATTGCGCCTATATCGTAATCCAGCCCGTCAGTTTCAGCTGCGGCCAATGCGGGCAAAGGCTCCGGCTTTCTTTCGCACTTTTGGCGGGATGGGAGCTTCTTTCTTCAACGTCTTTTGGTCTTTCACTTTTTCCAGCACAGGACGCTCCGCTTCAGCAGTTTCGACGACTTTGGCCTCTTCAGATTGTTTCAACGCGGCGTTGCGTCGTTTTTCGTCATGATAGGCGCGGGCACGGCTGAGGCTTTCAGCCTTGTGCTGGTGCATCTCAAGTTTGTCTTCAACGCCTTCGATCACATAGCGATCATTTTCAAGAATCAGATCTCGTTCGTCACTTGCAACCCATTGCAGACGCTTGATTAAACTGTCGGGTGAAATCGGTTTCAGCAAAAACCCGTTTGCGCCCAGACGATAAGCCAGTTCCACGATGCTTTTGGTGCCATATGCACTGACAACAATCACCGGCAGAAAACAAAGAGGGTCCATCTGCTTAAGACGCAGCGTACGTAACAGTTTCGCGCCACTGGTAGCCTCCATCCGCCAATCCAGTAACAACACGTTTGGCGGTTCGTTAAGCATGGCGTTCATGGCGCGCTCAGGGTCTCCATAAACCCGAGCACGTTTCGTTCTCAGCGTGCTGAATATGGATCGGTAAATGCCCTGCATGGCTTTTGAATCATCGATCGCCACAAGGTCAATCTCCTCGAGGGGCAACCCGTAAGCGGTATGAAGTGGCATAGTTTCCCATACTTTCTAACGTGAAAGGGAAGATAAGCCGATATTTTACAGATGAATCGTTTAAGCACTCGTAAAGATAGCAAGCATGTTCCGGCACATCATATTTTCGAGTTTGGCTCGAGGGAATCGGTTCGCCAAGCTTCGGCATTGATTCTTGTTCAATGTCTTAAAACTGACAAAAACTTTTCCCCGACATCCACAGATTTGCCCGCAAGAAAACCGGGAATCGGACGCGCTTCTTGCTCCTCGGAATTCAAGCATTTTTTTTATATTTTTGCATTTTAGGTGGTTCAAAAACGGGCTGTTGGAAATTCTTGTTGTTCCCCAAGCAGATGGATGCACTCTCTCTGGCTGTTCCATAGAGGAATGCTTCACACAATATATCGACGATGCAATTTCTTCAGACACTAGCAGTTGACGAGTGCCCCCTCATCGGTGCAATTTTTGTCACGTCATCGACGCTTGATGTTTTATCTGTTTGCGTCGGTTCCAGGTTCTGTTGCGTTCAGTGTTTTCAGTCTTGTTGGTTACGTGTTTTCACAGGTTCAAGGTTGTCTGGCTGTCATTTTCGATCATTAGTCTGGTGCATCGGTATGTTAATCTGATCCACCTGCGCGTAACGGGAATGGAGCATCTCTCACTTGTGGGAGGAAATTCCTGTGGATTCAATGACGTGATCGAAGAACATACGACGGAAAACTTGGCTTGAATTTAAAACGACAATCTTGTGTTGATTTCGAAAGAATGGCATTGTGAACACAAGATGTAGTGGTTAAGGGATTTGTTAATACAATATCCGGAAACTCATCTCTGTCATTTAATGCGAGTCGGACTGTCCCGATGGGACGGTTTTAAGCAGGAGTAGCCGCAAGGTGATGACCTGCTGGTGTGAGAGTTCGACCCTTGTTGAAAGTGGTTGATGGAGTCGTGTCGGAGTAAGGGGCAGCCAGCTAGGGCTGCGTCAGAGAAACAAGTGTGGCGACACACGAGAAGTCACGGAATGCCACTGGCATTCTCATTATATATTCGGTGCCGCAGGCATCAGACATGAAAAGAAATTTGAGGGCACAATGAAAATAGAACGTCGTTACACGAAAGAAGGCCAGTCTCCCTACGCCGAGATCGCGTTTCGCAAGGCAACCAGCGAAATTCGCAATCCAGATGGATCGATCGTCTTTCGTCTCGAAAATATCGACGTTCCTGCCCAGTTCAGTCAGGTCGCCAGCGATATTCTGGCTCAGAAATATTTCCGCAAAGCCGGTGTGCCGTCCCGGCTGAAAAAGGTGGAAGAAAACTCCGTTCCTTCGTTCTTGTGGCGGTCCGAGGCTGACGAAGCTGCTTTGGCCGATCTGCCAGCAGACGAACAGTCCGGTTCGGAGATGGATGCAAAGCAGGTTTTTGATCGTCTGGCCGGTACCTGGGCCTATTGGGGTTGGAAAGGTGGCTATTTCGACACGGAAAAAGATGCGTCCGCATTTTATGATGAATTGCGGTTCATGCTGGCAACCCAGAAAGTTGCGCCCAATTCTCCTCAGTGGTTCAACACCGGCCTGCATTGGGCCTATGGCATAGATGGCCCGTCACAGGGACACCATTACGTCGACTATCAGACCGGCAAGCTGGTTAAATCCAAAACAGCCTATGAGCATCCACAGCCCCATGCCTGTTTCATCCAGTCAGTCGAAGATGATCTGGTCAATGAAAATGGCATTATGGATTTGTGGGTCCGTGAAGCGCGCCTGTTTAAATACGGTTCCGGCACCGGCTCTAACTTTTCACTCCTGCGCGGTTCAGGAGAGAATCTCTCCGGCGGCGGCAGATCATCAGGTCTGATGTCCTTCCTGAAAATTGGTGACCGCGCAGCAGGCGCCATCAAGTCCGGTGGCACCACACGTCGTGCAGCCAAGATGGTTGTGGTCGATATCGATCACCCGGATATTGAGGACTACATTAATTGGAAGGTGAAGGAAGAGCAGAAAGTTGCTGCACTCGTCACCGGTTCCAAAGTGGTTTCCAAACATCTGAAAGCCATCATGAAGGCGTGCGTCAATTGCGAGGGCCCGGAAGGCGATTGCTTTGATGTGAACATGAACCCGGCGTTGAAGCGCGAAGTGCGTGCCGCCAAAAAGGCTTTGGTTCCAGAGAATTACGTCCAACGTGTGATTCAATTTGCAAGGCAGGGCTATACCGATCTGGAATTCCCGATCTACGATACAGACTGGGATTCAGAGGCCTATCTCACCGTGTCCGGCCAGAACTCCAATAATTCTGTCAGAGTAACCGATGGCTTTCTCAATGCTGTTGAAGATGATGGTAATTGGGATTTGATCGGCCGTATTCGTGGCGATGTCACCAAAACGGTCAAGGCGCGCGATTTGTGGGAAAAGGTCGGTTACGCTGCCTGGGCGTCAGCAGATCCCGGCATCCAGTATCACACCACCATCAATGATTGGCACACTTGTCCGGCCGCTGGTGACATCCGTGCTTCCAATCCTTGCTCGGAATATATGTTTCTGGATGATACGGCCTGCAATCTTGCTTCGCTGAACCTCATGCAGTTCCGCAGCGATGATCGCAGCTTTGATGTGGAAAATTTCGAACACGCCACACGCTTGTGGACCGTTGTGCTGGAAGTTTCTGTTCTGATGGCGCAATTCCCGTCAAAGCAGATCGCAAAACTGTCCTATGAGTACCGCACCCTTGGTCTGGGTTACGCCAATATTGGCGGCTATCTCATGACCTCCGGCGTCCCTTATGACAGTGATGAAGGCCGCGCCATCTGCGGTGCCATTACAGCCATCATGACCGGCGTGTGTTACGCAACATCAGCTGAAATGGCGCGAGAGCAGGGGCCTTTCCCCAGCTACGCGCCAAATGCCGACAGCATGCTGCGTGTCATTCGCAACCATCGTCTGGCCGCCCATGGCAAGTCTGCTGGTTATGAAGGCTTGAGCACATTGCCGGTTCCGTTGGATCATGCATCCTGCGAAGACAAGAGCCTGATCAAACATGCCGAGATGGCGTGGGACAAGGCACTCAAGCTTGGCGAGAAACACGGCTACCGCAATGCACAGGTCTCGGTGATTGCACCGACCGGTACCATTGGTCTGGTCATGGATTGTGACACAACCGGCATCGAGCCAGACTTTGCTCTGGTGAAGTTCAAGAAGCTGGCCGGTGGTGGTTATTTCAAAATCATCAACCGCGCTGTACCGGAAGCTCTGCGTCACATCGGCTATGGTGAAGCAGATATTGCTGAAATTGAAGCATACGCTGTTGGCCATGGTTCTTTGGCACAGGCACCGGGCATCAATCACAGCACGCTGAAAGCCAAAGGCTTTACGGATGAAAAGATCAGCGCAATTGAAGCGGGTCTTGGATCAGCGTTCGACATCAAATTCGTGTTCAACAAGTGGTCGCTGGGTGAGGACTTCTGTACTGAAGTGCTGAACCTGTCCGCCGATCAACTGGATGATATGTCTTTTGACCTGCTGGCAGCCATCGGGTTTGACAAGGCCGATATCGAGGCAGCCAACATCCACGTTTGTGGTGCGATGACACTGGAAGGTGCGCCACATTTGAAGGACGAGCATCTGCCGATCTTCGATTGTGCCAATCCGTGCGGCAAAATCGGCAAGCGCTATCTCTCCGTGGAAAGTCACATCCGCATGATGGCCGCAGCACAGCCGTTCATTTCCGGGGCCATTTCCAAGACCATCAACATGCCAAATGGCGCAACGGTTGAGGATTGCAAGGAAAGCTATATGCTGTCCTGGCGCCTGGCACTTAAAGCCAATGCGCTGTACCGCGATGGCTCCAAATTGTCCCAGCCTCTGAATGCTCAGCTTTTGGAAGATGATGATGAGGACTTGGATGCAGTAGAAGAATTGGTGGCTGCCCCATTGGCAGCGCGCGCTACACAAACTGCTGAGAAAATCGTCGAAAAAATCATCGAGCGCGAGATTGAAGTGCGCTCGCGGGAAAAACTGCCACATCGCCGCAAGGGTTACACTCAGAAGGCAATTGTTGGGGGCCACAAGGTCTATCTGCGGACCGGCGAATATGAAGATGGTCGCCTGGGCGAAATGTTCATCGACATGCATAAGGAAGGTGCCGCATTCCGCGCCATGATGAACAATTTTGCGATCGGTATTTCCTTGGGACTGCAATATGGCGTGCCACTGGAGGAATACGTCGAAGCCTTCACCTTTACCCGCTTTGAGCCTGCTGGAATGGTGATCGGCAATGACGCCATCAAGAATGCCACATCCATTCTGGATTATATCTTCCGGGAATTGGCTGTGTCCTATCTTGGCCGCAACGATATGGCTCATGTTCAACCTGAGGATATGGGCGCAACGACAGTTGGCCGTGGCGTGGAAGGTGACAAGCAGGTCACCCAGGTGTCTCACGGTCTGGTGCGGGGGCAGACGGAACGTTTCCATGTTGTCGGCTCAGAACCTGCGGGCTCTGACAAGTCGGCACCGGCACAGGCTGCCAACATAGCCCGTGTTACCCAGGCTTTTGCCGGCAACACAGGCAGCGCGGCGGTTGCGTTTAAGCGTGAAGTCGAGGTGGCTGTTTCCGAAGAGGTTTCGGTTGGCGTAACCAAGCCGAAGGAAGACAAGGCGCAGCAAATCGCCATGGCTCGCATGAAAGGCTATGAGGGCGAAAATTGCTCCGAATGCGGCAATTTCACCATGGTCCGCAACGGGACATGCCTGAAATGCGACACTTGCGGCAGCACGAGTGGCTGTAGCTAGAAAACACGAAGAAGCCCGGGCATTGTTCCGGGCTTCTTTGATTTGTCTGGTGCCGTTTCTGAAACCGCGCCGATTTACACCCTCTGGATAAGACCGGGGGGTGAGGGCAGGAACGAGTAATCGTGTTGTCAAAAACGATGTAAAATCAAATAATTATCGACCGACTTGGATCGATCCAGCTTTAGAAAATTTTTAGGCAAAGATGGTCAATGTAGGGAAGTTGATAGCAAATGCGATTTTTCTCATCGCACTGTTAAGCGCCAGCCCCGCATTGAGCCAGGACCAAAACAATCCGCCAGAGCAAAAATCAGACTGTCAGGCGATCCGCTTCGAATCCACGCCTTTTACAATCTGCACATTTGATGCCGAGCGTCACACCATAAAACTGTTTCACAGCGATCCAAAGGGCACTGCTTACCGACACTTTGATGCGCTTGCTGCATCTTTGGAACCAAATGGGCAAGTGCTCGTCTTCGCCATGAATGCCGGCATGTATCATACCAACAGAGACGCAGTTGGCCTTTTCATCGAGGATGGCGTTGAGCGCTATAAAATCAACAGAAACGAAGGGCCGGGGAATTTTCATCTCCTGCCGAATGGCATCTTCTATCTGAAGGGGAACAGAGCTGGCGTTGCTGCCACCGAAACCTATGTCGCATCAGGAGTTCAGCCAGACTTCGCCACCCAATCCGGACCAATGCTGGTTATAGATGGCACATTACATCCACGCTTCATCAAGGATGGGACATCGCGAAAAATCAGAAATGGTGTTGGCGTGTCCGAAGACGGCAAAACCGTCACGTTTGCGCTCAGCGAGGAGCGCGTCAATTTCCATGATTTCGGGCGCCTGTTCCGTGACCAGTTGAATATAGACAATGCATTGTTTCTGGATGGCTCCATATCAAGGATCTATGTGCGCGACCTGCAGCGGAATGATCCAGGTCGTGCCATGGGACCGATGGTTGGTGTTGTTCAAACAACACCAATTCCAGAAATGGAAGAAGCGTCAGAGTAAGGTTCAGGCGTCTTCGCCCATCGCTTCTTCAAACTCAGATGACAGGGACAGCCATTCTTCTTCGGTGCTTGCCAGCAATTTTTCCGCATCGGCCCGAAATTTTGAAAGCGCAGTAACCCGCTCCGGGTCTGTTGTGTACAGCTCAGGGTCTGCCAACGCATTTTCTGCGCGCGCGATCTCCTGATTCAATTTAGCAATTTGCGCATCCAACTCTTTGATTTTCTTACGCATTGGTGCAAGCGCCTCGCGCTTTTGCGCTGCTTCCCGGCGCCGTTCCTGCGCGGAAATTTCTCTCACCGGCGGTGCGACAACGACTTCCTCTTTCAAATGTTCGCTGGGCGCATTTGCGCGTTTACCGCTTAAAATCAGACGGCGATATTCATCCATATTGCCTTCAAAGGGCGCGATTGTGCCATCACCTACAAGCCATAGCCGATCTACGCTGGCATCCAGCAACGATCTGTCATGGCTGACGATGACGACAGCACCAGGATACTCATTCAGCGCATGCACAAGTGCCTGGCGGCTGTCGATATCCAGATGGTTGGTTGGCTCATCCAAAATCAGCAAATGGGGGCCATGGAATGTCGCAAGCCCAAGCATAAGCCTTGCTTTTTCTCCGCCCGAAAGCTTCGCAACCGTGGTGTCCATCTTGTCCGCGCCAAGGCCCATCTGTGCCACGCGGGCGCGGACCTTTGACTCATGGGCCTGTGGCATCAAGGGGCGCACATGCTCAAACGCAGTCTGCTCCGGCTTCAATTCATCCAGTTGGTGTTGCGCGAAATAGGCAACCTTCAGCTTGGAAGGCTTGGTGATTTTGCCGGTCTCTGCGCCAAGCCGTTCGGCCAACAATTTGGCAAAAGTGGATTTGCCATTGCCGTTTTGCCCAAGAAGGCCAATGCGATCATCTTCATCGATCCGCAGATTGATGTTCTTCAACACCGGTGATCCGGGTGTGTAGCCAACTGATACGGATTCAAAATGCATGATGGGAGGCGCAAGCACCTTTTCCGGTGGTGGAAACCGGATCGGCAGGCTTGTCTCATCAATCAGCGTGGTCGCAGTACCCATTTTCTCAAGTGCTTTTATCCGAGACTGGGCCTGTTTTGCTTTCGACGCCTTGTAGCGGAAGCGCTCCACAAAGGCTTCCATGTGCTTGCGTGCGGCATCATGCTTGACCTTGCCTTTTTCGAGCAGCACCTGTTTCTCGCGGCGCGTCTTTTCGAAAGTGTCATAGCCACCGCGATAAGCGGTGATGTTGCGATGCTCCAGATGGGCAATCATCTCGACCGATTCATTCAGCAATTCCCGGTCATGGCTGATAATGATGATCGTATGCGGGTACTTCTTCAGATAGGCCTGAAGCCACAAAGTGCCTTCCAGATCGAGATAGTTGGTGGGCTCATCAAGCAGCAGTAGATCAGGCTCTGAAAACAACACGGCAGCAAGTGCAACACGCATACGCCACCCGCCGGAAAAGTCCGAGCAGGGCCTTTGTTGTGCTTCGGCATCAAATCCAAGGCCGGACAGGATTGTCCCAGCGCGGGATTCTGCGGAATAGGCATCGATATCACCAAGACGGGTATAAATCTCGGAAATGCGATCCGGATCAATCGCTGTCTCTGCTTCTTCCAGTAAAGCGGTGCGTTCCTTGTCTGCGCGCAGCACAAACTCAAGCAGGCTGTCCGGCCCACCGGGCGCTTCCTGCGCAACCTGCCCAACACGTGCATTGCGCACCAGGCTGATGGTACCGCTTTCCGGCGCCAGATCTTTGGTAATCAGCTTGAACAAGGTGGTTTTGCCAGTGCCGTTCTTGCCGACAAGACCAATTTTCGTGCCGGAAGGAACAGACAGGGACGCATCTTCCAGAAGAAGACGGCCAGCCATGCGATAGGTGAGGGAGTTAATGGTCAACATAGTGGCGAGCTTGTGCAGTGCAACCAACGGAAAATCAAGGGTCTGAATGCCGTTAGAAGGCGAAACAGCCATTGTTTGTGCATTTAACCCGTCTGCGTGTCAGAGGCGCAACATGTCGAAGCACTTCATGGGTCCTGCGCCTAAGGGATAGTTGATCGGGCACCAAGAGACTGGCATCAACACACAATTGAACACGTGGGAGACAATTGGTGAGCATTGAACTCTATGATTTGTGCGGCAAAGACAAAGAACGCCGCTTCAGCCCCTATTGCTGGCGCATTAAAAAAGCGTTGGAACATAAAGGGCTGTCTTATGAAACCATAGCGGTTCCTTTTACCGGAATTGCACAGATCAAAGGCAATGGACAAAAGACAGTGCCCATGCTGTGTGACGGCGATACCACCGTCACCGATTCATTCCGCATCGCTGAATATCTTGATGAAACTTATCCGAACCGGCCCGCATTGTTCGGGTGCGAAAGCGCAGTTGCTCTAAGCCGGTTTGTAGAGGCCTGGACCTATTCCGCCTTGCATCCGGGCATTATTCGCATGGTGGCAAAGGATATTCACGATATTCTTGACGACAAGGACAAAGCTTATTTTCGCGCGTCTCGCGAAAACAGCCTGAAAACAACTCTTGAAGACATGCACGCTGACCGGGACGCCCACCGGGCAGACTTTCAAGACAAGCTTCTGGCTCTTGATATGATGTTGCGGCAGCAGAATTTCATTGGCGGTGATGTACCAAATTATGCTGATTTCATTGTCTATGGCTCCCTGAAATGGCCAGCGGAATGCAGTGACTATGAGGTGTTGCCACAAAAGCCAAGGATTTTGGACTGGTATGCCCGTTTGGACCAATAAGCCCCCAAAACGCATGGCCAAAGCGCGCATTTCTGCGAAAGGGCTTGCAGCAGGCCGCTGGCAAAGCTAAGAGAGCGCAACTCTGCGCTTCTTGCGCAATCGACCTCCAATCAACACAGACAAACAGAGTTTTCACATGGCTATTGAACGCACATTCTCAATCATCAAACCCGATGCAACAAAGCGCAACCTGACTGGTAAGGTCATTGCCAAATTCGAAGATGCCGGTCTGCGCGTCATCGCTTCCAAACGCATTCACATGAGCCAGGCACAGGCAGAAGGTTTTTATGCAGTCCATAAAGACCGTCCATTCTTCGGTGAATTGGTTGAATTCATGATTTCCGAACCTGTTGTTGTACAGGTTCTGGAAGGTGAAAATGCCATTGCCAAGAACCGCGAAGTTATGGGCGCAACCAATCCAGCTGATGCTGCTGAAGGCACAATCCGCAAGGAATTTGCACTTTCAATTGGTGAAAACTCTGTACATGGCTCAGATGCGCCGGAAACAGCCGCAGAAGAAATCAAATATTTCTTCAACGATGACGAGATCGTCGGCTGAATTCAGAACTCGGACTTATAAGAAAGGGGCGCAGCCGATAATGGCTGCGCCCCTTTTTTGTTAACGGGAAAAATTGTTCATTCAGCTTTTTCTGCAAGCTTTTGCATCAGTTCAACATCCCAAAACGTCGCCTCAATCTTGTGCCCATCAAGGTCCCGAACGAAACAACCATAATAGGGTTCGCCATAATGGGGCCGTGGTCCTGGGTCGCCATCCGGTTTGGCACCATTGGCAAGAGCTGCGTCCCAGAACGCCTGCACCTCATCTTTGGATCGGGCACCGAATGCAAAATGGGTTCCGTTGCCGACTCCGGCCGGTGCATTATTTTCCGGCAAATGAACCCAGAATTCGGGGTATTCTCGGCCATAGGCCACGGCACTTTCAAAATCCATCACCTTGCGAATACCCATCGCCCCTAATACAGCATCATAAAATGCGACAGCCTTGTCGTAGTCAGCGACGCCGATGGAAACATGGGATAAAATGCTGGGATTTTCTGGTAGCTCGGCCATTATGTCCTCCTGAGGATCGATTTTCAGATCATTTGACCAAAACATCTTACTGACATGCTGCTGACAACATGCTGTCAGGATACTGTGTTATAGCACTTTCATGAGACGAGCTGACCGACTGTTACAAATCATCCAGATACTTCGCCGTGCGCGCAGGCCCTATCCGGCCAGCGCGATTGCAGAGGAGTTGGAAGTTTCCCTGCGCACTATCTATCGCGATATTGCAGATCTGATGGGGAATCGTGTGCCTATCCGCGGCGAAGCGGGTGTGGGATATGTGTTGGAGGATGGATATGATGTTCCACCGCTTATGTTCACTGCTGCGGAGTTGGAAGCCATTATGCTGGGCATGCGCATGGTGCAGGAGCGCGGCGACGATGAGTTGAAGCTGGGCGCCCGCGATGCCATTGCAAAGATCGCTGCGGTGATCCCGGAAAACCTGAAATCGACTTTTATTGAGGCGCCACTTTATGCGGCGGATTTCGGTCTGAAGAGTGAGGACAAGGTTGATGTTGCCCAAATTCGCTTCGCCATGCGTGAACAGCGTAAATTGAAACTCAGCTATAGCGATGAAAGCGGCGCAGCCAGTGAACGCATCATCTGGCCGATTTCAATTGGTTATTTTCGGACTGCACGGGTGGTGGTGGCGTGGTGTGAATTACGCGTGGACTTTCGCCATTTTCGGACGGATAGAATCCAGAAAATGGATGTACTGGATGAGCGCTACCGCCCAAGACGCGCAACACTTTATGCCGATTGGTGGAAGATACACATGAAGCCTTACTGCGACCATCCGTCAGCTCACAAGTCGAGGCATCCGTGAAGCTTGGCACCCAGCTGTTCGGACACAATCGCCCGTTCCCCATCATCCCAGGAAACCTGGCCCTTGCAGACGGCAGACAATGCTGGCCAGTAGGTCTGATGTTCGGCCCTTAGAATGCGGTTGCTGAGGGTGTCTTCCGTGTCATCCGGCAATACCGGAACCGCAGTCTGGGCGACAATCGGGCCGGCATCCATAATTTCACTGACAAAATGTACCGTGCAACCGGACAACCGAACCCCGGCGTCCAATGCCTTTTGTTGCGGTGTCAGCCCGGCAAAGCTGGGCAGCAGAGAAGGATGGATGTTCAAAAGCCGTCCGCGCCAGGACTGCACGAACTCTGCAGACAAGAGTCTCATAAACCCTGCCAGACACACATACTCCGCCCCGCACGCGATCAATTCGGCATGGAGCTTTGCTTCAAACGCTGCTTTGTCGGGGAACTGTTTGTGATCGACGGCAAGACTTCCAAACCCATTCGTGCTGGCCCAGTTCAGGCCTTCTGCTTCGGGGCGGTTGGATATAACACTGCAGACATTATAGGCGGCTTCCGGCGCGCGTGATGCGCGGCACAGGGCCTCCATATTGCTGCCGCGCCCAGAAATAAGGATGGCAACCTGTTTCATGACCCGTAGCCGGAGAGATGATTGTGGTAGAGCACCTGCGCCTCTTCGGTCTTGCGCTCCTGAAGCAATCCCATTTCCACAGGGGCCTCTCCCTCTGCCTGCAAAGCGGCCACCACAGCGTCTTTGTCATCAGGTGAAACAATGATCACCATACCGACCCCGCAGTTGAAGGTGCGCAGCATTTCCTGTTCCGCGATGCCGCCGGTTTGCGAAAGCCATTTGAACACTGGCGCGTGTGGAATTTGGCCAAGATCAATATTTACGGACAGATCGTCAGGCAGTACGCGTGGAATGTTCTCTGTAAATCCGCCGCCGGTAATATGAGCCAGAGCTTTCAACCCATTGGTTTTCCGCAGGGCCGCTAAAACAGGTTTTACATAAATCCGGGTTGGCTCCATTAGAACTTCGCCCAGAGACTGATCGGGTGCAAAGACAGCTGGTTCCGTCAGGGCAGCACCGCTTATTGAAAGAACTTTGCGCACGAGAGAATACCCATTGGAGTGGATCCCGGAGGAGGGGAGGCCAATCAGCACATCTCCTGCTTCCACGTCTTGGCGTGGCAGGGTTTGACCCCGTTCGACAGCACCCACACAGAAACCTGCCAGATCATAATCACCTTCGCGGTAAAGGCCGGGCATTTCGGCTGTTTCGCCACCGATCAGTGCTGCGCCAGCCATTTTGCAGCCTTCTGCAATTCCGGAAACGACATTTGCAGCCACTGTCCGGTCAAGTTTGCCGCAGGCGTAATAGTCCAGAAAGAACAGGGGTTCGGCACCCTGGACAATCAGATCATTCACGCACATCGCTACCAGATCAATTCCGATTGTCCCATGCCGACCGGATTCCACTGCCAGCGCCAGTTTCGTGCCAACCCCATCATTTGCCGCCACCAGAATTGGATCCTGAAATCCGGCAGCTTTCAGATCGAAGAGACCGCCAAAACCACCCAGTTCGGAATCCGCGCCCGGCCGACTGGTCGCTTTGACCATTGGCTTTATGTCGTCAATCAGAGCATTGCCCGCGTCGATGTCGACACCTGCATCACGATAGGACAGGCCATTGGATTTGGAATTTTCGGTGTCACCCATTATGCGTATCCCGGCGATTGTTGAGCTAATCAGATAGATGTAGCCGGTTTGCCCGCTGAAACCCACGAATTCAAGCCCAAAACTGTTATAATGACCAAGACTTTCCTCAGGTCACAGGAAAAATCAGATGGACAGGATTGAAGCCTCAGGAAACGGCATCTATGTCTATGAGGACTTAGCAAGGTCCTATGGTCTGGTTGTTTGAGAAAGGCAGGGCTTTGAACAGTGTCGATGGTTAGCTGGCAGCGCGTCGTCCATTCTCAATCTGGCTGAGGTGTGTGCGAACCGGCAGGAAGCATCTGTATAGGAAAGCTCAAATGGCTTAAAGAGCACAAACGCAGGTTGAAGTTTTCGTCCTTGCCAGTTTCAATTATTTCGGCGTTGCAGTAGACAGGTGGCACGATTCAAAGTCCTGATATTGATTTAGAATATGAGCCAGACCAGATAGTATCATGACAATCCCAAACATGATTTCGGTATTCCGGCTGTTCGCGGCACCATTGGTCGTGTGGCTTATCAGCACTCAGCAATTTTCACTGGCTTTCTGGTTGTTCCTGATTGCAGGCCTTTCTGATGGCGTTGATGGTTTTATTGCCAAGCGGTTCAACCAGGCTTCAGAACTGGGAGCGCATCTGGATCCCCTGGCAGACAAGGTCATGTTGGTGGCTGTGTTTCTCGCTCTTGGAATTCAGGGCCTGCTGCCGCTTTGGTTGGTGATTCTTGTTATCAGTCGTGATTTATTGATTTTGGGAGCGGTTATCCTGTCCTGGGTTTTGCATCAACCGATCCCAATGAAGCCGCTAATGGTGAGTAAAGCCAATACGCTTGCCCAAATCGTTCTGGTTTGCCTGTTCATGGCAGCCATGGCGTTCGATCTTCAATTGGGCATCTTCATGAATATGGCCGTTTTTTTGGTGGCGGTGCTAACCCTGTTATCAACTTTGGCCTATTTGCTCGATTGGTTTCGTCATATGGCAAGGATTGAAGACAAACCATGATGCAGGCCTTCGAATTTTGCGTGCTGTTTCCCGATTTTGAGACCCAGCCACATATGCTATGACTCATGTCGGTCTAGGATCATAACTGTCGAAAACCACGAATTCAGGATATGTCGCTTTGAAACTTCGAACTCACGTCTATTTCTGGCTCACCGCTTTGGCGGTTCTCATTGTATTCCTGTACCTGTTTCGTGGCATTCTGTTACCCTTCGTTGCAGGCATGGGCCTTGCCTATTGTCTTGATCCGCTGGCCGATTGGTTTGAACGCCGCCGCTTCAGTCGGATGATGGCAACAGTTGTCATTCTCGCGCTGTTTCTCATCCTGTTTGTGCTTTCACTGGTTATCATTATTCCTCTGCTCGGCGCGCAAACCGCAAGTTTCATCGAACGGCTGCCCGCGCTTGTCTCGCAGCTGCAGGTGAGACTGTCGGAATTCAACGCAGGTTGGCTGGAACGCTTTGTTGGCGAGGACAGAACGTCTGTTCAACAATCATTCTCCGAACTGCTGGCCGAAGGCGCAGGCTGGCTCACCAGCTTGCTGCGCTCGGTATGGAGCGGCGGACAGGCAATTCTGGATATCGCAAGCCTGTTTGTCGTAACGCCTGTCGTCGCATTTTATCTGCTGTATGATTGGGATCGCATGGTGGCCAAAGTGAATTTGTGGCTGCCTCGCGACAATGCAGAGATCATTCGCAGCCTGGCGACGGAGATCAACACAGCTTTGGCCGGATTCGTGCGCGGGCAGGGGCTTGTCTGTCTGTTGCTCGGTTCGTTCTATGCGATTGGGCTCAGTCTTGCCGGGTTGAATTTCGGGTTGTTGATTGGCTTGCTGGCCGGTGTGTTGAGTTTCATTCCATACGTTGGCTCAATTACAGGTTTCCTTCTGGCCATCGGCGTGGCACTGGTGCAATTCTGGCCTGACTATTTTCATATTGCACTGATCGCTGTGATCTTTGCGGCAGGCCAATTCCTGGAAGGCAACGTTCTACAGCCAAGGTTGGTAGGGCGCTCCGTAGGATTGCACCCCGTCTGGTTGATGTTTGCTTTGTTTGCATTCGGGTCATTGTTCGGTTTTGTCGGATTGCTGGTCGCAGTTCCGCTGGCAGCTGCAGTGGGCGTACTGGTGCGGTTTGCACTCAACCAGTATCTCCAGAGCAAATTCTACAAAGGACAGGACGCATAGATATGTCTCCCGTGGCAGGCCAAATGTCGTTTGATCTGCCAATCGCTTCAGCAATGACGCGTGAGGACTTCATACTGGATGGCGCCAACCAAAAAGCTTTTGACATGATTGTGTCTTGGCCTGACTGGCCAACTGACGTGATTGTTCTGGCTGGGCCGGTGGGGTCAGGAAAGTCACATCTGGCTGCAATTCACAGCCAACAATCCGGCGCAAAGCTTTTGAACAATGACGAATTGCCAAAACCGGAAGATTTGCCGGTTCTTGGCAGCACACCTGTTATTGTCGAGGACGCTTATGCAGTGCAACTGGATGAAACAAGGATGTTTCACCTGCTCAATCATGTTCGTGAGCGCGCATCGACATTGTTGATAACCAGCCGGTCATGGCCAGATTCATGGCCGCTGACGCTGCCGGATTTGCGTTCTCGACTGCGAGCGGCTCATCCGCTGGAGCTGAATGAGCCCGGCGATCAATTATTGCGTCAGGTCATGGTCAAATTATTTGCAGACCGTCAATTGACGATTGAACCGCGTGTACTGGAATACATTCTGGTCCGAATGGAGCGTTCGCTTTCGGCTGCCGGTCGCCTTGTGACTGATCTGGATCGGCTGTCACTGGAACAAGGCCGCCCGATCACGCGTCAATTGGCTGCAGATGTTTTGTGACGTGCCAAGTTGCGAATGAATGGGTTTGCTAACCCTGTTGCCGAGATTATTCCCATTTGAACCATGTTTGTCATATTATTGAACTATGTTCCCCTGTAAATCGGGTTTTGGCACGATGGGCCTCAGCAAAGATTGGTAAAAGCTTCGATGGAAGAAAAGTTTGAGAGCGTTGATGCACTGGACATCCAGACGGCACCTCAGCCACCCGAACCCTCTGCCGGAAGTACGCCTCTGAAACTTGATTCCAAGCTGATGAAAGATCCGGCCCGTTTCATAAACCGGGAATTGTCATGGCTCGGCTTTAACAGTCGGGTTCTTGAAGAGGCGGAAAACCCGGAACATCCCTTGTTGGAACGACTGCGGTTTCTTTCAATTTCGGGTGATAATCTGAGTGAATTTTTCATGGTCCGTGTCGCCGGATTGAAAGGTCAGCAACGTGAAGGCATCAAAACACTCAGCGCCGACGGGCTGACCCCCACGCAGCAACTGGATCAATTGGCCACAGCTGTTGAAAAACTTGTTCTCGACCAACAGACAACGTTTAACAATCTGCGCAAGGAACTTGAGAAAAGCGGCATTTTCCTGTTGTCTGCCGATGCTCTGCCGGTAGAAGATCTGCAATGGTTGGACGATTATTTCACCGAAAATATATTTCCGGTTCTAACACCGCTTGCGATTGATCCTGCTCACCCATTTCCTTTTATTCCGAATCTGGGATTCTCGCTTGTCCTGCAATTGCAGGCGACCGCCAAGCAAAACAGCCGAAACAAGGCGATGACTGGGTTGTTGCGTGTGCCCGGGGCCATCAATCGTTTCGTGAAACTGCCCGCAGATGAAGGCTCGGTGGCCCGTTTCATTGCGCTTGAAGACGTCATTGCTCTCTTCATATCGCGTTTGTTTCCAGGATATGAGGTCCTTGCAAAAGGGGCTTTCCGCGTCATACGCGACTCTGAAATGGAGATCGAGGACGAGGCCGAAGACTTGGTTCTGCTGTTTGAAACGGCTCTCAAACGTCGCAGGCGCGGGTCCGTTATCCGGTTGGAACTCAGCAGCGAATTTCCGCCAAATCTCAGGAAATTCGTGGCCGAGGCATTACATGCAAGCTCAGATGAGGTTGTCGTCACCGAAGGCCTGATGGCACTCAGTGATCTGTCTCAACTTGTCAAACTGGATCTGCCTAAACTGCTGTTCCCAAAACCGGCGGCCCGGTTCCCGGAACGCATCCGCGAACATGGCGGTGATTGTTTTGGGGCAATTCGTGAAAAAGATCTGGTGGTGCACCATCCTTATGAAAGCTTTGATGTTGTCCTGCAGTTTTTGAAACAGGCCGCAAACGATCCGGAAGTGGTGGCAATCAAGCAAACCCTTTATCGCACTTCAAACAACAGCCCGATTGTGAGTGCACTTGTCGAGGCCGCTGAGGCCGGAAAGTCAGTAACAGCACTGGTGGAACTGCGGGCACGATTTGACGAGGAAGCCAACATCCGCTGGGCGCGAGATCTGGAGCGTGCCGGTGTTCAGGTCGTTTACGGTTTTCTTGAACTGAAGACCCACGCCAAAATGTCGCTGGTGATCCGGCGTGAGAATGGCCAGATGCGCACATATTGTCACTTCGGAACCGGCAACTACCATCCGATTACGGCGAAGATCTACACCGATTTATCCTATTTTACCGACGATCCGATTCTGGCACGCGATGCGGCACGTGTTTTCAATTTCATCACCGGCTACGCACGGCCACAGGATGTGGAACGTCTGGCAATCTCGCCCTATACGCTGCGGGACCAGATGTTGTCCCATATCAAGCGGGAAATCGACCACGCCAAGGCGGGAAAGCCGGCCCAGATCTGGGCCAAGATGAATTCTTTGGTTGATCCTGTGTTGATCGACGCCCTTTACAGAGCCAGTCAAGCTGGGGTGAAAATTGACCTTGTCATTCGTGGCATCTGTTGTTTGCGCCCGCAAATGGCGGGAATTTCGGAAAACATCCGCGTGAAATCCATCGTTGGTCGGTTTCTGGAACACAGCCGCATCGTCTGTTTTGGCAATGGCAAGGGGCTGCCTTCAGATGATGCCATCGTCTATATTGGATCTGCCGATTTCATGCCGCGCAACCTGGACCGGCGGGTGGAAACCATGGTTCCGATCAACAATCCAACCGTGCATGATCAGATTATTGATCAGATTATGGTTGCCAACCTGCGTGACAATCAGCAAAGCTGGGAAATACTGTCCGACGGGTCATCCCAAAGGATGGTGCCGGAAGAGGGCGAAGAGCCGTTTAACTTGCACAATCACTTCCTGACAAATCCAAGCCTTTCGGGCCGGGGCAAGTCGCTTAAAAAGAACCCGCCGAAATCACTTGCCAAACGCAGTAAATCCAAAGCAAAGTCCAAATCATAGTCAGCCCTACCGGGCTGGACAATGAAGCGTTGAACCGGCTGAGGGGGCGGGGATATGAAGGCTGACGTCATGCCTGACATTTTGATGACCAAGGCGCAGGGTCGGCTTCCTGGGTTTGGACCTGTTGCCGTCATCGACATCGGGTCGAACTCTGTCCGGCTGGTTGTGTATGAACGGTTGACCCGGTCGCCATCCGTATTTTTCAACGAAAAGGTTCTGTGTGGCTTGGGTCGTAGCGTGGCTGAGACAGGGCTTTTGGACGATGACAGTGTCAATTTGGCGCTGGCAGCCATGCGCCGATTCCGCATTCTGTGCAACCAGATGGGCGTAAAGCAGCTTGAGATTATTGCCACTGCGGCAGCGCGTGAAGCTGAGAACGGCGCGGATTTTCTGGAACAGGTCCGTCAGGCGCTTGGAAGTGAAGTGGAAGTTCTGACCGGTCGCCAGGAAGCGCACCGATCAGCACTCGCTGTCATCTCCGGTTTCCACAATGCTGACGGCATCATGGGTGATATGGGTGGTGGCAGCCTGGAATTTGTCGATGTGAAGGGCAACAGTATTGGCTCGGGGATTACATTGCCACTGGGTGGGTTGCGGCTGCAATCCGATGCCAATGATAATGTGGCTCAGGCGAGCAAGCTGGCCAAAGAGCGTTTATCAGAGGCAAGTCTGTTGGCCCAGGGTGTGGATCGTACCTTCTACGCTGTTGGGGGAACATGGCGCGCCATAGGGCGCCTCTACATGCACCACATCAATTATCCTCTGCTGGTAATGCATGACTTCCGCGTGACCTCGGCAGACATGATCGCTTTCTGTGAGGAAATCCTTAAGAGCGATGTTCAGGACCTGGACGGGATCCGGTTTGTATCGCGGGCACGCCGCCCCTTGCTTCCTTATGGTGCCATACTGCTGGCACAGACCCTTAAACAAACCAAAGCGAACCAGGTTGCATTTTCCGCCATTGGGGTCAGAGAAGGCCATTTGTTTCAAATGCTGGACGCAGCCGAACAAAGCCGTGACCCATTGTTGTGCGCCTCTGAAGAACTTGCCATCTTGCGCGCGCGCTCACCTGAATATGCTGAAGAACTTTGCATCTGGTCACAAACTGTTTTTGAGGTGCTTGGACTAGATGAAACCGCCGATGAGGCGCGTCTGCGCGTTGCCGCTTGTCTGCTGGCCGACATCGGCTGGCGCGCCCATCCCGACTATCGGGGAGAGCAGAGCCTTAACATTGTCGCGCATGCAGCCTTTGTTGGCATTGATCATCCAGGACGAGCCTATCTGGCGCTTTCCAACTTTTACCGGCATTCCGGCAGCGGCAATGACGAGCTTAGCCCTAAGCTGAAAAAGATGGCAGGAGAGCGTCATGAATTGCGCGCACGCGCGCTAGCGCTCGCAATTCGTGTCGGTATGCTCATATCTGCCGGAATGCCTGGTGTCTTGGACCGGGTAAAACTCATAAAGAATGAAGATGGGCTTTTGCTGACACTTCCGACCGATCTTGAGGATCTGATGGGTCCGCGCTTGTCCAACCGCTTCCGTCAACTGGCGAAACTGGGAAGCCTCGACTATGCCGTTGAGGTCGAAGACGAGGTTGATTTCGACTGAGGGTTCTCAGGACGACAGCTCAACTCAAAACATGCCGCTTGGCAATGGCACGCCAAGAATGTCCTTGAAGCCGAAGCTGAACAGAAAAATCACAAGCACAACACTTGCGGCAAGAATGAACATCGGCTTGGCTTTCAGCCGCTCATATTGTGCCGCAGCAATAAGCGCCAGGCCCATCAGAGCGCCTGCCAGCCCAAATCCCACAACTGGTATCAGCAACACCGCACCCAGCATGATCACAGGCACCGAAATGCGTCGCGGGGTTGAGCCGGGGCTCGAGACTTCCTTGACACTTCGTGTCAGCAAAAGTCGCACAAATGCGATGGCTATGAACACAGCCATGCCTATGGCGATAGTTCTGGGGAATACGGCTGCTTCTTCATTGAGCGAGCCGGTCTGCACGATAGCAACTGCGGCCAGAACCCCAAATAATGCAAAGGACACAACATCTCTGGCAACAGCACCGCCTGAGGCGCGTTCTCTTTCAGACTCCGGAGGGGGCGCAGACTTTGAAAACAGCTCTTTGAGCTTTGGCATGAATGGATAGACGAAGGTCAACAGGGTCATTGCGATGATGATGAGGGAAAGCGGGCGGCCGAAAAACTGGCCCCATAGATCGCCAAGCGCGTCGCCAATCGTCCAGCTTTGCACAAATCCCTGTTCCGCAATCCGACCCAGTATAAGGCCAAGCACGATGGGAGATACAGAGAAGCCACGTTTTGAGGCAACCCAGCCGACGATGCCCAGAACGATCATGATGATGACATCGGACAGATTGTTGCGAATGGAGAATGCACCGATGACTGTCATGAAGGCCACAATTGGAACCAAGGCAGATTTCGGTGCTTTTACAATCGCACCATAGGCGAAACGACCGATCAGCAAGCCAACCGGCAGCATCAGGATGGTTGCCAGCAGCAATCCAAAAATGAATGTGTAGACAATGTTAGCGCCGTCAGAAAACAAAGTCGGTCCAGTGCGCACGCCCTGAACCAGCAATGCGCCAAGAATCACCGCATCCGGGGGTGTTCCGGGAATTCCAAGAACCAGCGT
Organism: Alphaproteobacteria bacterium; assembly: GCA_024743215.1. Classification (GTDB taxonomy): domain Bacteria; phylum Pseudomonadota; class Alphaproteobacteria; order Rhizobiales. Next base: position 883,461 of record JANSWZ010000001.1, on the reverse strand, counting down.
TGGTATGAACCCCCCACCGACGGTCGCATTATTAGCAGATTCCGTTGCGATGACACCGCCCGGTTCTCCCTTGCCGTAATTGGCCTGGTTTTTTGAAGACCTGCGCGCCTCCGAATAAGCGACGAGCCCGGCGATTGATCCCCCAGCGCCCGGCAATGCTCCCACAAAGGTGCCGATAAGTGAACTTCGCAAGACGTTCCACTTGTTCTTCAAAACCGTTGTGACCGCCTCCACCAGCCGGAACCCACGTTGCGTCTCGGCCGGATTCAAATGTCGGTCGGGTGTCGCCACAAGGTCTATGAGGACGGGGATGCAATAAAGACCGATCAGGGCGGAAACGACTTCAATACCGCCCAGCAACGTATTCGAGCCAAACGTAAAACGCACTTCAGCACTCGTCTCTGAAATGCCAATCATTGCCAATAGCAATCCAAAACAAGCGGCGATGACTCCCTTCAGAAATTCGCCCTCAGACAGGGCTGCAATCAGTGAAAGGCCAAAAACGGCAAGCCAGAAATACTCAACAGGCCCAAAGGCAAGGGCAGCATCCGCAAGGGGAGGCGCTAGTAGCAGCAATGCCAAGGCGCCAATAAGACCACCAACCACGCTGGCAAGGCAGGCAATGGAGATTGCCAGATCACCATCGCCGCGCTTTGCCATGGGGTAACCATCAAAGGTGGTGGCAATGGCGGACGGTGTGCCTGGTGTATTCAGCAGAATGGCCGCATAAGCTCCGCCATAAATGGCTCCGGTGTAAATAGCGCCCATCAGGATGAGCGCGGAATCCGGCTGCATGGAAAATGTGATGGGCACAAGAACAGCAACGGCCATGGTTGCGGTCAGTCCGGGAATGGACCCGATAATCGTACCCGCAGCCACGCCCAGAAGCGCCAGAAAGATGTTCAGGGGCGAAAACGCCGACATCAAGTGCTCAAGCATTACATCTCTCTGGAAAATATTTGATTGGAATAACGAGCGGCAGGCGTGCGGCCGTTATGGCCGCACGCCTGTGGTGTCTTAGTCTATGACACCGGCACTTTTCGCGGCAGCAAGATATTCTGCAGATTTTGAAGCCATGAAGGCATCCATGTCTGCACCATATCCAACTTCAGACAGGGCAAAGCCACCATCCAGCATCTGCTTCTGAAACGCTGGATCAGAGTTGATATCGCGGATCATGTCCGAAAGCTGCATCCGCACATCTTCCGGAGTGGACTTTGGTACAGCTATGCCACGATAGGCACCGGACACCATATCAAAGCCCAGTTCCCGGAAGGTTGGCACGTTAGGAAAGGCCGGATGGCGTTCTTCCATGGCAACGGCAAGCATACGCACCTTGTCACCTTGTTTGGCACCGACGGTGGTATAGCCCCATTCAGCAACAACCTGTTTGCCAAGCAGTGCCGTAACCGCAGCTCCCGTTCCCTTGAACGATACATAGGTAGTTTCAATATCTGCCAGGTCGTCAAAAATGACTTGTGCAATATGGTTTGCAGTTCCCTTGCCTGAACCGGAGAAAGTCGTTTTCTTCGGATTGGCCTTTGCGTAGTCAATCAAATCCTGAAGTGACTGAAAATCACTGTCAGCATGCACCACAATTGCATCAGGTGTGTAGTGGAACATGTAGATTGCAGTGATATCGTCAGTCTGGAAACCGACTTCACCTTGCTTTGGTTTTACAATGATGTGGGGCAGGTTGATGCCCATAATTGTATGGCCATCGCCTGCCATGCCATTGAGCTGGGACCAACCCACGGCACCGCCGCCGCCAGGCTTGTAGGACACTACGAGATCCTGACCGAATTTGTCCTTGAAGAAGGGTTGCTGAAAACGTGCAGTCACATCTGACTCGCCACCTGGGCCAAACGGAATGATGTAGTCGACCGATTTAGAGGGGAAGTCCTGAGCGGTTGCGAGCGTCGTCGCAAATGCAGTTGCCAGTATGGCACCAATAATTGTCTTTTTTGTCATTTGTCTCTCCCATGACCTATTTTTTTGATCCCCGGCAGTCTTGTATAAGACGGGCAGCAATTCAAGTCTTGTATAAGAATAAACTTGCTGGCGGTTGTGCGATTGACAGGTTGAGTGGTCAAACTGCGGAAAATTGATTGCTTCGCATGGAGTACAATGCGTTAAGGCTTGGACTGCGTTTCGTTTGGCCTGCAATGCCTGCTCATTCTGCGTGCAGTGGATAGTAAACCGAGTAACTGTGAATCGGCACCTGATTTGAATAAAGTCGACAATGGCCAAGCGAAGCAATCGGAGGAAAAACGGCAGGTCCGAAACTTCTCTGTAGGCCGCCTGTTGATTCAAATCCTGTGTATCGGGCTATTGCTTGTTGTTGGTAATTCGGTGTCCGGTTGGGTGACCGGGGCAGTGGAAATCAAAGTTCCCGCCGGCGAGCCGAGCTTGCTGAGACCCGAAGTGTTGCTCAGCGCGTTGCTGTATGCGTTTCTGCTTGCCGTGCCATTTGTGCCCGGGGCTGAAATCGGCATTGCCATGATGATGATGGCGGGCTCCAAAATTGCCGCAATTGTCTATCTGTCGACCGTATTCGGTTTGAGTATCAGCTTTCTGATCGGTCGGTTTCTACCCCTCCAAATCCTCACGAACTGCCTGAAATGGCTTGGCTTTGCTCGCATGCAAAGAGTGCTCGATCTGGTTGAACCGCTCACGCCGCGGCAAAGGCTGGAATTCCTGATATCAAAAGCGCCAAACCGTTTCGTACCTTTTCTGCTGAGAAACCGTCACCTTGCGCTTGCAATAGCCTTAAATGTTCCCGGCAATTCTTTGATTGGCGGCGGCGGAGGCATTGTGTTGTTGGCAGGCATCAGCAGATTGTACTCCGTCCCGGCTTTTTTTGTGACCATTTTGATCGCAGTTGCTCCAATTCCGCTGATTGTTCTGTTTTTTGGAATTGATTTCTTTTCTGGCTAAGAACTTATGCTAGATGATCGCAAACAGGCGTAGATAGAAATCGGAATTGTCCGACGACTTTCTGCTGAGTTGCGTTGGGGCGCCATGAAATTTAGTTTTACTCGGTTCAAAGACCGCACGGCAGATAAGTTTTACGCGGCCTCAAACTGGCTCTCGCGACAATCCACTCCCGTACAGAATATAGGATATGGGTTCATGCGGGCGCTGTTTTGGCTCATCTATTACGTTCCAGCCAGCCATATGCGTAAAACCGCGGTCGCACTTCATGCTGCGGTCGGGCACAGTTCACCACGACAAATTTACCGCGACTTTGTTGGTGGCGTGGTTTTATTTGCGAAGCGCATTGAGATGCTGAGCAATGGAGAGACCGAGGCGCTCGATAAGCTGCTCGAAATTCCCGAACAGGACCGTCTGGACGACATCATCAAAGAGAATGGCGGTGCATTGCTGGCATTGCCTCATTGCCACGGAGCGCTTTTGATGGTGCGCGGATTGGCATCACGCTATGACACATTGATGTTGATCCGGGAGCCGAAAAAAGACTCCCGCGCAGAGGCGCAAAGGCGCTATTTTGCAAATATGGGATGTGAGGTGCTGGATGTGCGCCGCAACAACGAGGCCATCGTTGCCCGGACAGTGTTGAAAGCACTGCGGAATGGCAAACTGGTTATTGGGACGGTCGATCGCATCAAAGAAGCGCCGCCTGAAGCCGAACCTGTTTCAAAAGAACGCGACAATGTTCGGGCCAACGCTTTTGGCCTGCCTGTTGGTGTGCCAGGCTGGCCCGCGCGCTTTGCCGCAAAATGTAAAGTGCCCATTCTGCCCGTGATGGTGGAGCAGTCTGCGTCTGCAATTGTGTTACATCTGGGCGAACCTATTGTCGCGACCGATGTGCTGTCGACAACCCAAAAATGGCTCAGCGCATTGGAAAAATTCTTCATTCGCTTTCCCGGTCAATGGATATTTGTTTATGACAAACACTGGTCCTGGCTGCTGAGAAACCGATTCAACAACTCAGTGGAAAATTGATCTCTGCTGGCGGTTCGGCGGCTTTGCGGGCCTACGCTCTGAGAAAAGCATTGTTGACCGTTTTACAACTTCGCCGCATAAGGTCTTAAAGCACGGCATTCTGCCGCTTCATCATCACAGACAAAGCACAACAATGACCGTTACAAAAGAACAAATCTTAGAAAAGCTTAGCCGCGTAAAAGGCCCTGAACTGGAAGGCGATATCGTCACCCTTGGGCTTGTTTCCGATATTTTCATCGGTGAGGAGAAGATCATATTCTCAATCACCGTGCCTGCCGAGCGTGCGCAGGAATTGGAACCACTTCGTCAGGCCGCAGAGCAGGTGGTCAAAAATATCGAAGGCGTCAAGGATGTTCTGGTTGCGCTGACAGCTGAGAAAAAGGCCAGTCAAAGCCTGGAAACAGCACCGCCAAAGGCTCCGGCGCAACAGCCTGAGGCCAAAGAACCGCCAAAAGCACAGCGCCCGACAGCCTCTGCGCAAGCGCCTGCAAAGCCGCCGGGTATTCCAGGCATCAAATATATTATTGCAGTGGCATCCGGCAAGGGTGGCGTTGGCAAATCCACCACATCCGTCAATCTGGCCTTGGGCTTGCAGGATCTGGGCCTGAAAGTCGGGGTTTTGGACGCCGACATTTATGGTCCTTCAATGCCGCGTCTTTTGGGTATCAAAGGCAAACCAAGTCCTGCTGACGCTGATGGGAAGATTCTTCTGCCTATGGATGGTTACGGTCTGAAAGTCATGTCTATTGGCTTTCTGGTTGAAGAGGAAACACCGATGATCTGGCGTGGTCCAATGGTGATTTCTGCACTCAATCAGATGATGAAGGAAGTGGCCTGGGGCGAACTGGATGTTCTGGTGGTAGATATGCCACCCGGCACTGGCGATGCCCAATTGACCATGGCGCAGCAGGTTCCTCTGGCTGGTGCTGTTATTGTTTCAACACCTCAGGATTTAGCGTTGATTGATGCCCGCAAGGGGCTGAATATGTTCAAGAAAACCAGCGTTCCCATATTGGGGATTGTGGAGAATATGAGCTACCACATGTGCCCGAAATGTGGTCACAGGACTGATATTTTTGGCCATGGTGGTGCAGAAAAAGAAGCCACAAAACTGGGCGTCCGATTCCTTGGTGCGGTGCCGTTGCATATGACGATCCGTGAAAAGTCCGATGCAGGAGAGCCGGTTGTGATGAGCGAACCGGATGGTGTTCACGCCAAACTTTACAAGCGGATGGCGGAAACTGTTTGGCAGCGTCTCGATGGAGGGCAAGCCAAAAACGTCAAACAAGCACCCAAAATCGTATTTGAATCCGATGACGAAGAAAATGAATCAAACAACTGACGACAAAGGCTTTTTGGTCGCTGCCCTGTATCGCTTTACACCGGTTGAAGATCCGGAAGCGTTGCAGGAGCCAATCAAGCAGCTTTGTGAGCAATTGCAGGTCAAAGGATCGTTGCTGCTTGCAACAGAGGGCATTAACGGAACCATTGCCGGTGTTGAGCGGGATATTCGTGCGTGTCTCAGCAGCCTGAAGCAGTTTCCTGAATTTGCGGAGTTGGAGCACAAGGAAAGCTTTGCAACAGAAATGCCTTTTTACCGCATGAAAGTGCGGTTGAAAAAGGAAATTGTCACGATGGGGGTCGAGGGTATTGATCCATTGGAAAGCGTTGGCACCTATGTGCCGCCTCGGGACTGGAACGACCTGATTTCTGACCCGGATACAATCGTCATCGATACGCGTAACGATTACGAGGTTGCTATCGGGACATTCGATGGCGCAGTCGATCCGAAGACTAAATCGTTTCGTGACTTTCCAGCCTGGGTGGAAGCAAACAAGCAATCAATCGACAAGCCGAAGGTCGCCATGTTCTGTACCGGTGGCATACGGTGCGAAAAAGCAACCGCATTCATGAAGCAGCAGGGTTTTGACGAGGTTTATCACCTGCAAGGTGGAATTCTGAAATATCTGGAGGAAGTGCCACAGGACCAAAGCCTGTGGCATGGTGATTGCTTCGTATTTGACCAACGCGTCTCGGTTCAACACGGTCTTGCAGAAGGCCCTCACGTATTGTGTTTTGGCTGCCGCATGCCTTTGTCAGAGGCTGATTTGGAACGTCCAGAATATCGCGCAGGCGTTCATTGCCACCATTGCAAGGACAGCCGCACTGCATCAGAACACAAACGCGCAGAAGAGCGGCATAAGCAGGTTCTTCTGGCTCAAAAACGCAATGAACAACATATTGGCGACAAGGCCCGATAGGCGCGTCCGGCCTTGAATTGATGGCTGGCTATGTTCTTGTTCTTTGGAGTAAAATCCCAAAAACCATAGAACAGCACAGTGTAAAGAACATCGCTGCAATAAGAGGCCAGACCGTTGGTGTAACAGTCAATGGCAGCACAAGACCCACCAGATAGCTCAAAATCGCGCCTACCAGCATCTGAATGCTGCCCATCAGGCCAGATGCAGACCCCGCCAGTTCTGGCTTGACACTGACGGCCCCTGCCACTGAACTTGGCAGTACAAGCCCATTCGAGAGGCTCATAAACAGCATAGGCCCAAACAAAAGCGGTGCACTCGCATCGAATGTGAGAAACAGCAACATCATTACACTGATGGATGCAATTCCAAGCAGGTTGCCAGCCATGATCATGCGAAAAACACCGATTTTGGCTGCAAATCGACCTGACAGGAAGTTTCCAAGACTGTATCCCAGCGCCACAAGGACGAAATACAACCCATACACATCAGGTGTCAGCCCCAGAACCTTTTCACTGACAAAGGGCGCTCCGCCAAGGAACGAAAAGAACATGCCCGCAGTGCAGCTTGAAAGCCCTGTGTATAGCCAGAATACCTTGATATTCAGCAATTCACGATAGGAACGATAAAGGCTTTTGAAGTCGATTGAGGGAATTGGATTTTTGTTGGTTTCACTGACCTTCAGATAGGATGCAATCAGGACACCGATGGCAAACACCAATAGCAGCCAAAAGCTGCTTTGCCAGCCGAAAAACTTGTCCAGATAGCCGGCAATTGCAGGACCGATCATCGGTGCAACTGCCATGCCCATGGTCACGTAACCGATCATGCTGGCCGCCTGATCGCGGTCATACAAATCACGCAGAATGGCTCGGCCTAGAATCAATCCAGCGGAGCCACCAAAGCCTTGGATTACGCGCCCCATCAGGAACACCTCAATTGCGGGGGCAAAGAGGCAAGTCAAAGTGCCAAGCAGAAAAAGCCCGGTTCCCACAAGCAGTACGGGTCTTCTGCCAAATCTGTCCGACAAGGTACCCAGCACCAACTGCGCCAGCGCCAGAGAGACGAGAAACAGCGAAAGACCGAGCTGGACCGCCGAAAAGCTGGTTGAGAAATGAGCCTGAATGCCCAGCATTGAAGGCAGGAAAATGTTCAATGCCAGGGGGCCCAGCATTGCAATCACCACCAGAATAATCAGTGGAGGTTTTCGGTCGAGTTGGCGGGTGGGGAGCGGCCCGCTTCCTTCTTGGATGTCCATTTTAACTAAACGGCTTCTTTTGTGCGCCAGATCAGCGCAGGTGAGTCAGATGCAGCGTATGGAGCACAGATTGTTGATCGTTGCAAATTCAGCTTCTAGCTGTAACGGCCTATCCGCCGGTAACGCTCATATGTCGTGCGACTGAGGGTTTGCTGCTTTGTCGCTCAATCACAAAGTCATGCCCTTTTGGCTTTCTTGTGATGGCCTCGTCAATAGCTGTGTTCAGCAAATCATCACTTTCAGAGGCCCTGAGAGGCGCGCGAAGGTCTGCGGCATCGTCCTGTCCAAGACACATATACAGCGTACCGGTGCAGGTCACACGGACCCGGTTGCAGCTTTCGCAGAAATTATGTGTCAGTGGTGTGATGAAGCCAAGACGGCCTCCGGTTTCTGCCACTTCCACATAGCGTGCCGGACCGCCGGTTTTGTAGGGAATGTCGCCCAACGTGAACCGGTCCTGCAGCCGTTGCCGCACAAGCGAGAGCGGCAGATACTGGTCGGTCCGGTCTTCACTGATTTCACCAAGGGGCATGGTTTCGATGAAGGTAATATCCATGCCTTCACCATGTGCCCATGTCATCATGGTCTCAATCTCATGCTCGTTCACACCCTTCAGCGCAACCGCATTGATTTTGACTGCAAGCCCAGCTTTTTGTGCTGCGCGCAAACCTTCCATGACGCGGCCCAGATCGCCCCATCTGGTGATCTTCTTGAATTTGTCATGGTCTAGTGTATCGATTGACACATTGATGCGTTTTACGCCGCAATCAACCAGTTCGGCTGCGTGGCGCGCCAATTGTGATCCATTGGTTGTAACGGTCAATTCTTCCAGAGCGCCGCTGTCAAGATGCCGACCCAGCGAACGGAACAATTGCATGATGTTCTTTCGTACCAAAGGCTCGCCACCGGTCAATCGCAGTTTCCGAACACCTTTGGCTACAAAGGCCGAGCATAGCCTGTCCAGTTCTTCCAGTGACAACACATCGCGTTTTGGCAGAAATGTCATGTCTTCCGCCATACAATAGACACACCGGAAGTCGCAGCGATCAGTCACAGAAACGCGCAGATACGACACGGTCCGGCCAAACGGATCTATCATTTGCGCGCCCGTTGCTGCCGACTGATCTGGCTCGTTCATGGTGTTCTCCCGGAATCTGCGCTGTTGCGCTTGTCTTTGACGACTTTACACACATACCTATGTGTAGCGAAAGTAGGTGTGTGACAACCACTATGGTGCCATTACGTGTTTTTTGTTCCCAGCGGACAGATCAGAAAGAGGACGCTCCAAATGACTGAAGAGGTTACCTGGCCTAAGGAAATTCGGGTCAGTCCCGATAAAAAAACTTTGACGCTGGTGTTTGAAGAGGAAGAACCGGTGTCATTCTCTGCGGAGTTTTTGCGCGTTCATTCGCCAAGTGCAGAGGTTCAGGGGCATTCACGAGAACAGAAACAAACTGTCGCTGGCAAACAGGCAGTGGAGATCATGAAAATTGATCCGGTTGGCAATTATGCAGTGCGTATCAGTTTTGACGACATGCACAATACCGGCCTGTTTTCGTGGGCTTATTTCAACGAGATGGCCGAACAACAGGATGAATTGTGGGCGATCTATCTTGCAGAGCTTGAAGATAAGGGCCTGAAACGAGAGCCATAGACTTGGAGCAAGTAAAAAGACGAAGTAGGCAAAAAAAAACCGGCCGCGTGGGCCGGTTTTTTCAATCAGTCAGCGCTTGAAAATCAGCGAATGACAATCACTTTCGCACCAACTCTGACGCGTTCATAGAGATGCTCAACGTCCTTGTTGGTCATTCTGATGCAACCGGAAGACACAGCCTGACCGATCGACCAGGGCTCATTTGAACCGTGAATACGGTAGATTGTGCTGCCGATGTAAAGCGCACGGGCACCCAGTGGATTGTTGACGCCACCTGGCATGTAAGCAGGCAGACCTGGTTGACGCTTGCGCATAGCGGCCGGTGGCGTCCAGCCTGGCCATTCAGCTTTGCGAGATACGCGGTGCGTACCTGACCATTGGAAACCGTCACGGCCGACACCAATGCCATAGCGCATGGCTTTGCCATTGCCCTGAACATGATAGAGACGGCGCTCTTTTGTGTTTACGATGATTGTCCCTGGCTTCTGTTTAGTCTCATAGCGGACCATTTTCCGCCTGATTTTGGACTTACCATACCGTGCAGTGGGTCCAATTTCACGCCAGGTGCGCGAAGAGGGATCAAATACTTGCCGCGCTTCCGCACCGCCATCACCAAAGGGGGCAACTGCACTGCCGGTCAGGACAAGTGCAACAGCCAAAAACAGCCGTTTCAACAACATATGTGAGCTCCAAATTTATCCGCCGCAGCCGCTACCCGACCACGAATCCCAGAAAACATAATGCTGATACGTAAAAAAACAGGCAATGGTATTTTGGCCACATAGTGTTCAAAAAACAGCGGCAAAACGACTTTTTTGCGCCAAATCGCGCAGATTCTGACCACAAAGCAAAAGGACGACCAGAATAACCTGTCAATTCCGTAATGCGGTTTTAAGACATTCTTAGACAGAATTGGCTTAATTATACGCCATCCAAATGGGGTTCAGAAATGGTTGAAATCAATTCACGTCCGCGTGTCATGATCAGTATTGCGCGCGCCGATACCGGTGGCGCTCCCGAACATGTGTTTCAACTTGTGAAGGCATTGGAAGATCAGGTTGAATTTCACATCGCTTGCCCCGCAGATCGCCCGTACTACCAACGTTTCATCACTATGTTGGGTCAGGATCGAATTCTAGAGATCCCGCACCGTCGTCTGACTTTCTCCGCATTGAAGGCAATGGCCCGAGTGGTGCGTGAGAAAAACATCGATCTTATCCATTCGCATGGCAAGGGTGGCGGCGTTTATGGACGGCCAGTGGCGTTGGCGACAGGCCGCAAGGTTGTTTACACGCAACACGGCATGAGCCCAGATGCCAAATTCAAACACTGGTTTCTGGACTACAATGTGTGGCTGGACTTTATTCTCGGCAAATTTACAGATGCGAGTATCTGTGTGTCCGAAGGAGAAAAGATCGAAACCGTTGCCCAACATGTTGCCAAACCGCATGAACTGACGGTCATTCCAAACGGCGTGCCAAACGGTTTGCAGCGCCACCACGTCAATACCGCTGGGCAACCACTCAGCCTTGTTTCGGTTTCCAGGTTTGACGCACAAAAAAACCCCGATGAACTACTCGAAATCATCGACCATTTGTCTCGCCGCAACATTCCAGGCGGCTTCCATATGACTGTTTTGGGTGTTGGTGCTGGCAAGGCGGAGTTCGAACAGGAACTTGTGAACAGATCTCTTGAAAATCTCGTCACTATGGCAGGTGCCGTGTCAGATGTGAGACGGGTCTTCAGACGTTCAGACATGCTTGTCTCCACCTCAACTTGGGAAGGCATGCCTTTGGCCTTGCTGGAAGCCATGTCAGAAGGATTGCCGATTGTAGCCAGTAATGTGGTGGGTAATCGGGATGTGGTTGATGATGGCGAAAGCGGATATCTCTATCCTCTCGGGGATCCTGAAAGCGCGGTTGATGCTATTGTCAAATTGACAGATGCATCAATCCGACAGAGTTTTGGCGAAGCTGGTCGAAAAATTATCGGCACCCGTCACAGTATTGCACATATGGCAGAGCAGACATTACGACTGTATCGGAAGATTCTGGGAACACGATCGGTCCATCAGCCGAAGACCGAAGTGTCCGAGAATGAACCCGTTGTTCCCAAAGAGGCAGCATAAAGACTATGGCAGTTGACGCCACGAAAATTCTGGTCACGGGCGGCGCGGGTTATATTGGATCTCATACCTGCGTAGCGCTTATTCAGGCTGGCTTTTTACCCGTGATCGCGGATAATTTCAGCAACAGTCACCCACTCGCAGTCAGTAGAATCGAAGCCATTACCGGCACACGTCCTGAGTGCCACAAATGCGACGTTGCAGACCCTGATGCCATGAGCAAGATTTTGCAGAGCCACCAATTTGGCGCTGCAATACATTTCGCCGGGGTAAAAGCCGTTGGCAGGTCAGTTTCAGAACCTCTGGAGACTTACCGCGAAAATGTCACCGGCAGTTTATCCTTGTTGCAGTCTTTGAAGTCGGGCGGGATTACGCGGCTGATTTTCTCATCATCAGCAACAGTTTACGGTGGCGCGGAGCAAATGCCCATCCAGGAAAACGCGCAGGTGCAACCAACCAATCCTTATGGTCATTCAAAAGCAATGGTTGAGCAAATCCTTCAGGATTTAGCCGCCGCAGAACCGGATTGGGGCATCGGCGTATTGCGTTACTTCAACCCGGTTGGGGCGCACAAAAGCGGCGAGATTGGCGAAGACCCTCAAGGGGTTCCTGATAATCTGTTTCCATATGTATCGCAGGTCGCTGTAGGGCGCCGTGAAAAGCTGCAAGTGTTTGGCGATAATTATGAAACACCCGACGGTACAGGTGTCCGGGATTACATCCATGTGATGGATTTGGCCGAAGGACATGTTGCCGCTTTGAAGGCCTGTTTACAGTCACACGGTCTTTTTGCAGTGAATCTGGGAACCGGGCAGGGCAGCAGTGTCCTGGAAATCATCAAGGCGTTTGAGGCAAGCTCTGGACGGTCTGTGCCTTACGAAATCACTGATCGCCGTCCAGGCGATGTAGGAACAAGCTACGCCGATCCTTCAAAGGCCCGTGAACTGATTGGATTTGAAGCCAAGCGCGATCTGACGCAGATGTGCCGGGACGCCTGGAACTGGCAGCAACGCAACCCAACTGGCTATTCCAATCAATAGTTCTGTCTAACCAGCCATTATGGTCTTGATGGCATCGTGAATCTGATCAAAGTGGGAAATGATCACATCAGGACCCAACTCGCTGACCGGCACGGGCGTGTAACCGAAATCGACTGCGATAACAGGAATGAATGCAGCCTTTGCCGCATCGATGTCGCTGCGACTGTCACCAACCATAATGGACTGCTCTGCCTTTCCGCCAGCGAGCTCCACTGTTTTCAACAAATGCTCTGGATGTGGTTTTTTGTGATCAAAAGTGTCGCCGCCCGTAATTGCAACAAACCGCTCCGTAAGGTTCAGTTCTCCCAACAGTAACCGCGCCAGACGTTCATTTTTGTTTGTACAAACAGCAAGACGCCATCCTTCCTGATGCAATCGATCCAGGGCATCAAGCAGTCCGGGGAATGGATGTGTTTCTCGCGCAATTCTGACCTCATACTTCTGCAAAAACAAAGCCATGAGCCCGTCGAGACTCTCTGCTGAAACAGTTTCCCTATTGGCCGCAAATCCCTTTTCAATCATCATCTTTGCACCCTGGCCAATATAGGTCTTGGCAGTTGAAATTGGGATGGGTGTCATCCCTTGCTCGGTCAGGATTTCATTGAGCGTCCCAACAAGGTCTGGGGCAGTTTCCAAAAGGGTACCGTCGAGATCGAAGACAAGCAAAGGTTTGGTCATGAAGGACTTTCAAAGGGAGGTGTAACAGGGGTTCGGATTCAGGTGGAGTAGGCACCCAGCCCCTGACGCATCATAGTGCGTCGCAAAGGGGCGAATGATTTTGCGGCATAAAGACCAAGGCCTCTGGCAAACTGAACCGGCAAGAAACCGGTCAGCAATGACCGATTCAGCATATCCACACCAAAGGTGCGGCTTTTGACGTCCAGTTGCCGTTTCTGATTATATCTGATCACAATGTCGGAAATTGAAGCGTGGGACAGGTTCAAGACCTGCTTGGATAGTTCCTCGACATCCCGAATGCCAAGGTTCAATCCCTGAGCCCCAATAGGCGGGAAAGCGTGGCCGCTTTCACCGACAAGGAATGCTCGTCCATCAGCCATTTTGTCAGCAATCTGTGAAGACATTGGAAAACTCTGCCGTGGCCCCAGATCGCTTACCCGGCCAACCAGATGTCGACCACGTTTCTCGATGTAGCGCGACAGTTCTGCATCGCTGACCGCCATCAAACGCTCTGCTTCATCAGGCGACACAACACAAACCAGACTGCATCTTTTGCCTTGAAGTGGCACCAAGGTAAATGGTCCGGTTTCAGTGTGGAATTCGGTTGAAATGTTCTGATGTGACTTTTCATGGTGAAAGTGAGTCACCACCGCCGTTTGTGGGTAGTCCCATTGCCGGACAGCAATGCCGGCAGCTTGTCGAACTTTCGACTGCCGTCCGTCAGCACCGACCACAAGGTCAGCCTTGATGATTTCACCACTTTCCAGTGTCACAGTCACCTCATCGTCAAAGGAAATTTCCTGAGCTAGACCTGGTTTAAATGTAAAATTAGAATGGGTTGAGGCGACATCCTGAATCTGTTTGACAAGATTACTAACCGGAATATTGAGCGCGAAGAATGAGTGTCCGATTTCGCCTGCTTGAAAGCTGACTTCCGGTGCGCGTATCAGCCGTGAAGTTCCGTCAATCAGCCGCATTGTCTCCAAAGGCGTGGCATCGCTGATTGATGACGCATCAACACCAATTTCGTCCAGAAACGCCAGTGAGCCCTGCATCAGTGCGATTGTACGCTGATCTTGCAGTGGGTTGTCGCCTGCGACCAGCACTGTTTTCAAACCAGTCCTGGCCAGCGCCAGCGCAGACAACCAGCCAACAGGACCGCCACCTATTATGATGGCACGAGTTTGATTATTGATTTCCGGATGATCCATAATACCCAATTGATCCCGACACACATGCGAAGATTCGTTCTCACGCATAACCATTTCCGTACATATAGGGTAATAGGTGATGTCTGGCGATATGTCGGCGACAAGTGTCTGGAAATGTCACTCCAGACGGGTTCGTGCAGCGTAATGAACTTTGGACCCCAAACCATACAGCTAAAAAATGGCTTCAATCAATTCACCTCTTGGTTTAAGGCATTGCGCATGACCACCGTAGTTTCACCTTCAGCAAAATCTGCATCAGTTTGGAACATAAGAGCTTTGTTTTTGTGCGAAGCCGTTGTTCTGACGTCAATCTTTCCGCGCTTTCCTGATTTGAAGGAAACGCTCGCTCTGGATCATGCCCAACTGGGCTTGAGCCTTCTGGGCCTGCCATTGGGGACACTTTTGTCGCTCATTTTGGCGGGTGGCCTGGTGGATCGCCTGGGAACTCGGCGTGCATCATTGATTGGCATTAGCCTGGTGGCAATTTCCATGGTTCTGCCGACGTTGGCCGTGTCCATGATGGCTCTGTTTGTCGCTTTGTTCGTGGTTGGGTTGTCTTTGGCTCTCATCGAGATCGGAATGAACGTAGATGCCGATCGGGTTGAGAAATGGGTGTCGAAGCCCATCATGAGTTCCTGTCACGGTTTCTGGAGCGTTGGCGCACTCATTGGAACCGGGCTAGGCGCATTATGCGCCGGAATGGGAATTTCGCCGCTGCAACAAATCATGATTATTTCCCCGATCTTCGGAATAGCGGGAATTCTGATTATCCAATTGCGCACCCCCATCCCGGTACCACCACCTTCGGCCCAATTGGCACCTACCTTTGCCTTGCCTACCCGGGCATTGCTGGGCGTTGCTGTATTTGCGGTTGGTTTGCAGATGTCAGAAGGCGCTGCATTCGACTGGAGTGGTATCTATATGAGGGAGGTTGTAGGTGCCAACGCGACGTTCATTGGCATGGCCTATTTTTCTTTCACACTTCCTATGGCCATTGGACGGTTCTTTGGTGACCACTTCCGCACGGTTTTGGGCCCAGTTCGGCTTGCGCGGATTACAACATTAATCGGCTGTTTGGGTTTGCTTATCCTGGGACTTACGGAAACAGCCATTGGTTCGATTTTGGCATGGGGCCTGGTGGGGCTTGGCGCCTCCATGGCTTTCCCACTGGCTGTGACGGCAGCAGCAGAGCGTGATGATCGACCTGCGGCAGTGAACGTAGCGAGCGTGTTTCTGGTCGCTTTCACGGCATTTGTCATTGGTCCACCCCTGATCGGCTTTGTTGCAAAGTTGGTTGGGCTGCAAAACGGATTGATGGCACTGCTTCCATTTTGCATTCTTGGGTATTTTTTGGCACCATCGCTAAAACCAAAATGATCTTGAAGGAGACTTGATGACAAAGGCAATTGTGGTCCGCGAAACCGGAGGCCCCGAGGTTCTGAAGTATGAGACCATTGATTTGGCAGATCCGAAGGAAGGCGAAGCGCTTGTTCGCCATGCCGCAATTGGTGTCAATTTCATCGATGTTTATTTCCGCTCTGGGCTTTATCCCTCGCCAACTGGAATGCCATTCATTCCTGGCAATGAGGGAGCAGGAATTGTGGAAGCCGTTGGGCCGGGCGTCTCACATGTGAAAGCTGGAGATCGCGTTGCCTATGTGGGGCCCATTGGTTCCTATGCTGAAAGCCGAATTGTACCTGCGGATCGGTTGGTGGCGCTGCCGGACGACATTTCAGACAAGACCGCAGCAGCCATGATGCTGAAAGGCATTACCGCGCAATATCTTTTGTGCCGCACATTCAAGGTCGCCGAAGGGCACACCATTCTCTTTCATGCAGCATCGGGCGGGGTTGGGTTGATTGCCTGTCAGTGGGCCAAGGCACTTGGAGCAACAATCATTGGAACTGTCGGGTCGCCTGAAAAAGCTGAGTTGGCAAAAGCACATGGCGCACATCACACCATCAACTACCGAACTGAGGATTTTGTTACCCGCGTTCGGGAAATTACGGGCGGCAAGGGCGTTGATGTTGTCTATGATTCCATTGGGCAGGATACGTATCCCGGATCACTTGATAGTTTGAAGCCGCTTGGCATGTGGGTCTCATTTGGCCAGGCATCAGGCCCGATCTCAAATTTCAATCTGGCCGATCTGGCCTTGAAGGGATCGCTATTTGCAACGCGTCCGACCATATTCAATTATATTGCGGAGCGGTCAGACCTGGAGCAAAGTGCAAATGACCTGTTCAACGTCGTATCGTCTGGCCGTGTCAAAATTCCAGTCCATCAGGAATATGCATTGGCAGATGCCGGAGCGGCACATGAAGCACTCGAAAGTCGCCGGACGACAGGTGCCAGTATTCTGACGGTTTAGAACAACACGGCGACAAATGGAGCTGATGCAGCTTGCATGAGCCAAATCTGAAAGAGAAGTATGGCAGGATTGACAACACATGTGCTCGATACGGCCACAGGCCTTCCGGTGTCTGGCCTCAAGATCGAGTTATGGTCTGCAGACGGACAAAACCGTTTGGCTGAGCGGGTCACAAATAACGATGGCCGCACCGATACACCATTGGTTGCTGCAGACGACGCAGAGGATGGATTTTACGAAATTCGTTTCTTCGTCGAGGATTATCTGAAGAGTTTTCCCAAAGAACCGCCATTCTTTGATGTCATAAGCATCCGCTTCCGCTACAGCGCCGGGCGTCCGCACCATCATGTGCCGTTGCTGCTCTCACCTTTCGGTTATTCCACCTATCGCGGGAGTTGACATGCTGCATGAGCTTTGCTTTCGGCTGAATGATGAAATCATTACACTGACCGATTTTGGTCCAACTGATACGCTGCTCGACTTCATTCGCGAGCGGAAGAATCTGTCCGGCACAAAAGAAGGCTGTAACGAAGGTGATTGCGGCGCTTGTACAATCGCCATGGGTGAATTGGAAGATGGCGAATTGGTCTACCGTCCGGTCAATGCCTGTATCCAATTACTCGGCATGGCTCATGGCAGGCACATGATTACGGTGGACCATCTTTCAAAAGAGGGCGGGGCACTGCACCCTGTGCAGGACGCCATGGCACGCCATCATGGCTCGCAATGCGGCTTCTGCACTCCAGGCATTGTGATGTCGCTGTATTGTCTGCATGAGGACCGAAAGGACCCGCCGACACGCGAAACAGTCAACACCTGGCTGGCGGGTAATCTGTGTCGGTGTACCGGTTACCGCCCGATTATTGATGCCGCAATGGAAAGTTGTTTTGGACCTATTGTTCCTTCAAACCATCCCTCTGGCGAGATGGGCGCAATTGATTCATCACAATCGCTGTTTGTCGGGAATGATGACGCGTTTTTCGCAGCGCCTGCCACATTGAAGGATGCGCTGGAATTATACGCAAAACATCCTGATTCAACGCCCGTTGCTGGTGCGACCGATGTCGGGCTATGGGTCACCAAACGGCTGGATGAGCTTCCCAAGATCCTGCATTTGGGCCGTATTCAGGGCTTTTCGGATATCGTGGTCAACACCGATGGCTTAACAATGGGCGCAGGTGTGACCTATGAGGCTGCTCTGTCTCATCTGGCAGACATTGATCCAGATATTGCAGAGTTGATTTTACGCATCGGGTCTCGTCAAGTCCGGGCAAGCGGCACCATTGGTGGCAACATAGCGAACGGATCTCCTATCGGCGATACGCCGCCGCTGTTGATTGTGCTCGAGGCTGCCGTTGAATTGCAGAGTGTGGACAACAAGCGCTCCATGCCCATCGAAGAGTTTTTCATTGAGTATGGCAAGCAGGACCGCAACGCTGGCGAACTGCTGACGTCAATCCAGATTCCTGCACTGCAGCGAGAAGAACATTTGCGGTGCGGTAAAATCACCAAGCGTTTCGATCAGGATATTTCGGCCGTCATGGCTGCCTTCAAGTTCACATTGGAGGGCGAGCGAATTGCTGCGGCGCGGATAGCCTATGGCGGCATGGCCGGCACACCAAAACGTGCAAACCACGCTGAGCAATTGCTGCAAGGCGTGTCCATATCAGATGAGGTAGCCTGGTTGCCTGCGATCACCGCATTGAGTGATGATTTTGCGCCCATGAGCGATATGCGAGCAAGTGCGTCCTACAGGATGACAGCAGCGCAAAACCTTCTGCGCAAAGCCTTGCTGGAAATCGGTGGAACATCCAGCAGTGCAACACGGGTAACGGCGACAAGGCCTGATGATCTAGAGGCCGCCGAATGACCAGCACCACTGCCACAGTTCACAAAGCCAAAAAACATGACAGCGGCATCAAACATGTCAGCGGCCGGGCCCGATACATTGATGATATGCCGGAACCTGCAGGAACTCTGCATGTGGTTCCCGGTCTTGCTACTATCGCAAGTGGTCAGATTAAAAGCATTGATTTGGACCCCGTGAAGCAGGCACCCGGCGTGGTGGCTGTTTTAACACGGGACCATATACGCGGCGCCAATGACACCAGCCCGGCAGGGACTGGCGACGACCCGGTTTTTGCCGAGAATGTCGTGACCTTTCATGGGCAGGCATTATTTGCAGTTGTGGCAACCAATCGTCTGGCTGCGCGCAAAGCAGCGCGCCTTGCCAAGGTGGTGTATGAAGCTGATGAAGCACCGCTTATCTCTGTTGCAGATGCGCGCAAGGTCGGCTCAGAGGTGCTGGAAACCTATCAGTTTTTGCGCGGAGAGCCTATCGAAGCAATCAAGGCTGCGCCGCATCGCCTGAAGTCAGAAATGAAAATTGGCGGTCAGGAACATTTTTATCTGGAAGGCCAGATCGCCATGGCCATTCCGGGAGAGGACGGAGATATGACCGTCTTGTCCTCCACCCAGCACCCGACAGAAGTTCAGCATGTTGTGGCTCATGTGCTGCATGTGCCTCAGCACGCCGTGACGGTTGAAACAAGACGGATGGGTGGCGGATTTGGTGGCAAGGAAAGTCAGGCCTCGCAATGGGCGGCCATTTCTGCGCTCGCGGCACAGGTCACCGGTAAGGCCTGCAAGCTTCGGCTTGATCGCGATGATGATATGATCATGACCGGCAAACGTCATGATTTTGAGGTCGGTTTTGAGGCAGGTTTTGACGAAAATGGCCGGTTGATCGCTGTTGATACGGATCTGGCCAGCCGTTGTGGTCATTCCGCAGACTTGTCGTTGGGCGTCAACGACCGCGCCATGTTCCATTCTGACAACGCATATTTCTATCCTGATGTGCGCATCAAGTCACACCGGTTGCGCACCAACACCGTCTCTGCAACAGCTTTTCGGGGCTTTGGTGGGCCTCAAGGGGTTCTGTTTGCCGAGCGTATGATGGACGAAATCGCTATCGAAACGGGCCTGGACCCGTTGGATGTGCGAAGGGCCAATTTTTATGGTCAGGACAGCCGCAATGTCACACCGTTTGGCATGATCATTGAAGATAATATTATTGATGATCTGGTCACTCAGTTGGAAAAGACCAGTCACTATCGGGACAGACGCTCGGAAATTGAGGCATTTAACAAAACCAGCCGTTTCCTGAAAAAGGGAATAGCGCTGACGCCGGTAAAATTCGGCATCGCCTTCACTCTGAACCACCTCAATCAAGCAGGGGCGTTGGTGCATGTCTATACGGATGGCTCAGTGTATCTCACCCATGCCGGGACCGAAATGGGGCAGGGCCTTTACATTAAAGTAGCGCAAGTCGTGGCCGAGGAATTCGGCATCGATCTCGATAAAGTCAAAATTGGTGCCACTGTCACAGACAAGGTGCCAAATACGGGTCCGACTGCGGCCTCGTCTGGGTCAGATTTGAATGGTATGGCGGCAAAGGCGGCTGCAGATCAGATAAAAGCCCGCATGCGGGTCTTTGTGGCAGAACGTTTTCAAGCCCAGCAGGACGACGTGGTCTTTGCCGATAACAAAGTATCTGTCGGCGAAAGCAGCATGAATTTCAGCGACCTTGCCCAGGAAATGCATCTTGATCGGATTTCGCTGTCTGCTTCCGGGTTTTATCGCACACCAAAAGTCTCCTGGAACCGGGACGAGGTCAAAGGCCGTCCATTTTTCTATTTTTCCTATGGGGCGGCGTGCTCGGAAGTACAGATTGATACAATGACCGGTGAGATGAAGGTAGCTGCGGTTGATATTCTGCATGATGTGGGGAAATCGCTCAATCCGGCTGTCGATATTGGACAGATTGAGGGCGGCTTCGTGCAGGGCATGGGTTGGCTGACCACAGAAGAACTGGTGTGGGATGATCAGGGCCGATTGCGCACGCACGCGCCATCAACCTACAAAATCCCTTGTGCGTCCGATGTCCCGGAGCATTTTGTAACCAATCTGTATGAAAGTTCCGGCAATCGGGAAGACACAATCTATCGCTCCAAGGCGGTGGGTGAGCCGCCACTTATGCATGGCATATCTGTGTTCAGTGCCATCTATCATGCGATTGCCAGCATAAAGCCGGGCACCAAACCGCAATTGGACGCACCGGCCACACCTGAGGCCATCTTGTCCGCAATTGCATCATTGGAGCCGTCGTAGCGGTCATGATTTGTCACCCATGAAGTTGTGGCAACCCCTTGCAAAATGCCTGTCTGAGCACCAGTCGGTGGTTCTTGTGCTTGTTCAGGAAGCCCGTGGTTCGGTGCCACGTGGTGCGGGCGCAGGGCTGGTCGTGCTCCCCAATGGCGAGTTTTATGGAACCATTGGCGGTGGCGCACTCGAATGGGAAGCGCTGAGCCATGCGAGGAGGTTTGCTGAGGCGGGCAAAGTGTTTGAGCAACTGAGTGTGCCTCTTGGTCCAAATCTGGGACAGTGTTGCGGGGGGCATGTTGCGCTCACTTATGAAGCATGGAACCCGGAACGCCTGAAAGAAGCAGGTGTTTTGGCGCAGGCAGAAAGCGCTGGGCGCTTTGAGACCACAAAATCACGCACTGACACCGATCTCATTCACCGCACAATTGTCGAATCTGAAGGAACCGAACGCTTCGGCATCAGATCGATTCCGGTTGCCATATTCGGCGCAGGGCATGTTGGAAAGGCATTGATGAAGTCGCTGTCGCTGCTGCCTGTGCGGATCGTCTGGGTCGACAGCCGTGCAGACATGTTTCCCGGTCTTGCACCGGACAATGTCAGCATGCATGCGCTGTCTGATCCGCGCACAATTCTCGCTGACCTGAGGTCGGAAACATCTATCATTATCCTTACACACAGCCACGCACAGGACCTGGCTATATTGGAGGCCGCGTTGAAATCGGACTTTTCCTTTGTTGGTGTAATTGGCAGCAAGACAAAACGAGCAAGGTTCGAATCAATGCTGCTCAAAGCCGGGTTGAATGAGGAATTAGCCAGAAGTTTTCATTGTCCAATTGGTATTCCGGGCCTTGAAAACAAGGAACCGAGCGTAATCGCAGCCTCCGTTTCTGCGCAGCTTTTTATGGGAAAACCCGCCAAAACCTAAAACGGAACTTGTTTTTTGTAAGGCAACGCGCCCTAATACATCTCTGGATAGTGGGGTGAACGAACTTGACAGACGAACAATCACATAATGCAACACCATTGTTGCAGGCCAGAGGTATCGTAAAACGTTTTGGATCCCTGACGGCAAATGATTACATCGACCTTTCTCTTTTTCCCGGTGAAATTCATGCCCTCCTGGGGGAAAACGGTGCTGGGAAATCCACCTTCGTAAAAATGCTTTATGGCAGTTTGCGACCCGATGAAGGCATGCTGAGCTGGAAAGGTGCTGAGGTTTCCATCAAGAACCCGGCTATGGCTCGGCAATTTGGCATTGGCATGGTGTTCCAGCACTTCTCATTGTTTGAAGCGCTCACAGTGGAAGAAAACATTCTGTTGGCGCTGCCGCCGCAACAGGCAAAAAATCTGCGACAACGAATTAAAACTGTATCCACTGATTATGGCCTTCCGCTTGATCCAACAGCAACAATTGCGGACCTATCGGTTGGTGAAAGGCAACGAGTTGAGATCGTGAGATGTCTGCTTCAGGAGCCTGATCTCATTATCATGGATGAGCCGACATCGGTTCTGACACCCCAGGAAGCGGACGAGTTGTTTCTTGTCCTTGAAAAACTGGCGTCCGAGCATAAAAGCATTTTGTATATCAGTCACCGACTGGATGAGGTGAAGCGGCTGTGTCACCGCGCCACTATTCTGCGTCATGGCAAACTCATTTCTGAATGTGACCCACAGCAAGAGAACGCAAAAACGCTGGCTGCAATGATGGTTGGCAGTGAAGTTGCTGATGTCAAACGCGTACCGCAGGATTTGCACGACGCCAAAAAATGTCTCGTGGTCAGAGCGTTGAATTTGGAACCTGATCTGAACACCGGAACCAGTCTCGTTGATGTGTCCTTCGATGTTGCAAAGGGCGAAATCCTCTGCATTGCTGGCATTGCGGGCAATGGCCAGGCCGAGTTATTCAGCGCCTTATCGGGCGAAACGCCTGTCTCGGATGTCGGTGCGATTGTTTTTGAAGGATGGCCCTGTGGCGCTGATGGCATAGCGGAACGTCGCAGGCGCGGTGCGGCATTCGTGCCCGAAGAGCGTAATGGTCACGGCGCATTGGCCAGCTTGAAGCTCAGCAAAAATATTCTTCTGTCGTGGAACAATGCCAATGATGGCACCACAAGAAAGGGTATTATCGACCGCATGGCTCTGGCACGTCTGGAGGGGGCAATTACCGAGGCCTTTGATGTGCGCATGGCCCATCCAGATGTGGAGGCAGGGGCTCTGTCCGGTGGCAATCTGCAAAAGTTTGTCATGGGTCGAGAAGTCAAACGCAGACCGAAATTGCTGATTGTTTCCCAGCCGACCTGGGGTGTGGACGCAGGAGCAGCCAGTCTGATCCGGCAAAAACTGGTGGATCTGTCTCGAGCCGGCACGACGATTGTCGTCATCAGCCAGGATCTGGATGAGATTTTTGAAATCGCAGATCAGGTCGCCGTTATCTCTGAGGGCCACATGTCGGACATGTACCCGATCGACGAGGTGACACGGGAACAGGTCGGACTGTTGATGGGCGGCATGGACCTCAATGGGCCACCCGAAGTTACGGCGGAAGCCATGGCGCAGTCGCTGATGCGTGACAGGGAGGCGGAAGATGCCGTTTAAACTACAACGCAGAGAAGAGCATTCAGCGTGGATGGCGCTGTTTTCACCTCTGATCGCCGTTGCTTTGATGTTGGCGACCGGTGCCGTACTGTTCGCCAGTCTGGGCATCGATCCTGTCAAAGGACTGAGCGTCTACTTTCTGGAGCCGTTGCAAAGCGCCTGGTCGCTTCAGGAACTTGTGGTCAAGGCGACTCCCTTGATCCTGATTGGTATTGGCCTGTCGATCTGTTATCGCGCCAATATCTGGAACATCGGAGCTGAAGGTCAGTTTGTTGCCGGTGCTCTGGCTGGCTCCTATTTTCCGATCATGATGGTTGGTTGGGACGGCCCATTTGTGTTTCCCGCAATGATTGCAGCTGGCATGGCGGGGGGCGCATTGTTTGCACTCATACCCGCTGCTTTGAAAATTCGCTTTGGCGCAAATGAGATCCTTACCAGTCTTTTGCTGGTTTATGTGGCTCAGTTTTTCCTGGATTGGCTGGTTCGCGGTCCTTGGCGGGACCCTGAAGGGTTCAACTTTCCAGAAAGCCGTCTGTTTCCCAGTGACGCGGTAACGCCTCTGATAATCGAGGGAGGCCGGATGCATATCGGTTTTCCGATTGCGCTCATAATAGCATTGCTGGCGGCATTTTATCTGACCCGCACCATTCACGGGTTTCAGATACAGGTAATAGGAGAATCGCCGCGTGCAGCTCGGTTTGCAGGTTTCAGCCAGAGCAAAATGATCATTTTTGCCTTCGCAGTTTCCGGTGCTTTGGCTGGTTTGGCCGGTATTCTTGAAGTGGCTGGTCCCATTGGTCAATTGCGGCCGGTTATTTCACCGGGCTATGGCTTTACGGCCATTATCGTTGCCTTTCTGGGCAGGCTGAACCCGATCGGGATCGTAATCGCAGGCTTTGTTCTTGCGTTGTCCTATCTGGGTGGCGAGGCGGCTCAGGTGACGCTTGGAATTTCTGACAAGATCGCCCGGGTTTTCCAGGGGCTTTTGCTGTTTTACGTGCTGGCCTGTGACACCTTCATTGTCTACACCTTCCGCCGCGTTGGCGTTGTCAGGGAGGCAAGCTGATGGAAATGTACGAAGCCATAATCCTAACCATCATAACAGCTGCAACGCCATTGCTGCTGGCAGCATGCGGAGAATTGGTTGCAGAGCGCGCTGGTGTCCTGAATCTGGGCGTCGAGGGCATGATGATCATGGGTGCTGTAGCTGCCTTTGCCGTCGCGTTCTCAACCGGATCGCCCTATCTGGGGATCGCTGCGGGCATTGCGGCTGGTGCCGCTGCATCGCTTCCCTTTGCTTTCCTGACCATATCCATGGTGACCAATCAGGTGGCAACAGGACTTGCGCTTACGATACTGGGCCTTGGCTTGTCTGGCATGATTGGCGATGCCTATATAGGACAACCCGGCGTGAAACTGACACCAATCAGCATCGAAGGGCTATCTGATCTTCCATATGTTGGCAAAATCCTGTTTTCTCAGGACGTGATTGTCTATGCCTCGGTGCTTTTGTTGCTGATCGTCTGGTTCTTTCTCTTCAAAACCCGCGCGGGCTTGTCGCTGAGGGCGGTTGGCGACAGCCATTCTTCTGCCCACGCATTGGGCGTATCGGTACGCAAAGTGCGTTATCTGGCCGTTATTTTTGGCGGAGCTTGTGCCGGGCTGGCGGGGGCCTATCTGTCGCTGGTCTATACGCCGCAATGGACAGAAGGCATGACCGCAGGCCGCGGCTGGATCGCCGTTGTTCTGGTCGTTTTTGCAACGTGGATGCCAGGGCGGCTTTTGGCCGGTGCCTATCTGTTTGGGGCCGTTCTTATCCTTCAACTGCATGCGCAGGCTGCAGGCGTCAATATTCCATCGCAGTTCCTCTCC
Organism: Alphaproteobacteria bacterium; assembly: GCA_024743215.1. Taxonomy (GTDB): domain Bacteria; phylum Pseudomonadota; class Alphaproteobacteria; order Rhizobiales. The sequence goes on along the minus strand of JANSWZ010000001.1, from coordinate 858,269 downwards.
AGTTTGCCATATCTTGCAACCATAATCGTACTTGTTCTGATTTCCAGGAATCGTACTCTGGTGAAAAAGAATTCACCCGCATGCCTTGGCAAACCCTTCGTGCCTGATGTCTAATGGCGAATGGGCGAGCTAATCACTCAATTAATCAGGGATATTTCTCTATGAATCGTATTGCAAAAATACTTGCAGGTGTGATCGCGCTCTCAGCGCTTACACTTGCCGGACCCGCACTTGCAGCAAGCCACGGTAAAACCAAGGTTGGCTTCATTTATGTCGGACCCATTGGTGATCATGGTTGGTCCTACCAGCACAATCAGGGACGCCTGGCCATTGAAGAAGCCTTTGGCGACAAAGTCGAAACTACATATGTGGAAAATGTGTCGGAAGGTCCCGACGCCGAGCGCGCAATCGAGCGTCTCGCCCGTGAAGGGTTTGATATGATTTTCACAACATCATTCGGCTTCATGAACCCGACTGTGAAAGTGGCCGCAAAATTTCCGGACATCCACTTCGAACATGCCACTGGTTACAAGCGTGCTGACAATGTTTCCACCTATTCGTCCCGCTTCTATGAAGGCCGTTACATCATTGGTCAGATTGCCGCAAAGGTGTCTGAAACCGGAACAGCCGGTTACATCGCTTCGTTCCCGATTCCTGAAGTGGTACGCGGCATCAACGCGTTCATGCTGGGTGCCCAATCTGTTGACCCGGATTTCAAATTGAAAGTGGTTTGGGTCAACACATGGTTCGACCCCGGCAAGGAAGCTGACGCTGCCAAGGCTCTCATCGACCAGGGCGTTGACATCATTACCCAGCACACAGATTCACCTGCACCGCTGCAAGTAGCTGCGGAACGTGGGATCAAGGGATTTGGTCAGGCTTCAGACATGATCAGATTTGCACCGGAAGCCCAGTTGACTTCCATCGTGGACGTTTGGGATGCCTATTACGTTTCGCGTGTGCAGGCCGTCATGGATGGCACATGGGAATCAACCGACACGTGGGGCGGCCTGGATGCAGATATGGTTGAAATGGCAGCTTACACAAATCTACCAGACGACGTTGCTGCAGAGGCTGCTGTAACTCAGGAATCCATCCATAGTGGTGCGTTTCATCCTTTCACCGGGCCGATCTACAAACAAGACGGTTCCTTGTTGGTGGGCGAGGGAGAGATTGTTGATGATGGCACGCTGCTTGGTATGAACTTCTACGTCAAAGGCGTCGATGGGGATCTCCCGCAATAGGCGCCCGACCTATTCGAAACTCTGGAAGCCGGCCACATGGCCGGCTTCTTGCGATATATCGATAAGCCGACACAAAGCGGTGACAATTCTTACGAAACGCTCTAAGAATTCTTTGTGGCAAGCATCTTTGGGCGGGGGTGAACTGAATGAGTCTTTGGAAGCGAATGATGGGACGGCGCCCGGAAATCGAACCGGTTGTGCCCGCCAAACGTAGCGGCTCCAGAAGGCGTGTTCGCGAAGTTGATGACATCACCGATATTGCCGCAGAAGAAGCTTTTGACGGTGCTCTGACAGAAAGCATTCGCGCCCGCTGGACCTATTGGAACACGCTTGGCGATCTCGCGCCCGATTTGATCGCCCCGCAGGTTAATCCGATCTACAAGAATGTTCCCGCATGGCCTTCGGACCGGCTTGCGTTCCTGACCATCGAACGGGAAGCCTCAACGATAATGGCCACAGATGGATTGTCCGACCCGTTTGAGGATCAAAACCGCAGTAGTCAGGGTTTCCGTGTTGAGTTCTTCATAGACATCACAGAGCGACCTTTATCAGAACAGTCGCGCCATATCGCCGTCGAAACACTCATGACCATTGCCTACAACACGGTTGCGCGGGGAGGGGTGGAAGACCTCCTGGATGAATACGGCCTGATTTCGATGGAGATCCCCGAAAGTGATTTACCGGCAACCCATCTCACGTCTGATGGCAGCGCGGGGATTTTGCTCGGTGGCCCGAAGGCAGACTTTGAAACGCTTTATGTGGATGGCCCCTTGGGGGACATTGAACTCGTATCACTGACATTGTTGACGGGACGCGAGACAGACCTTATCCGCAAAAAAGGGGCTAGTGCGAGAGCTGATATAGCACAAAACCTGCTGGAATCAGGCATTGGGCACCGGACAATCATCGGTCGACCATCTATCATCTAGGGTGGCAGAGTAGTATTTCTGTCGCTCAGGACTGGCTGTATTCTCCGACTACCGTTCGAACACCACAGTGCGATGCTCGTTTATGAAGACGCGCCGCTCAGCATGTAGTTGAATGGCTTTTGACAGGACGCGCGCTTCAATTGCACGGCCTTTGGCCACCAGATCGTCTGCATTCAGGGCGTGTGTTACGCGCTCGGCATCCTGTTCGATAATCGGACCCTCATCAAGATCCGGCGTTACGTAATGCGCTGTTGCACCAATCATTTTTACGCCCCGATCATAGGCCCTGTGATAAGGCTTTGCGCCTTTGAAAGCAGGCAGAAACGAGTGGTGAATATTGATGATTTTGCCAAAGTGCTTGGAGCTGAACGTATCGGATAGAACTTGCATATATCGCGCTAGAACCACCAGTTCGGCCCCGGTGCGGCTGACTATCTCATCCAGCCGTATTTCCTGCGCTGCCTTGGTCTCCGGCGTGACTTGCAGCAAATGAAACGGTATTCCAAGGCGCTCGACATCCGCGCGCGTCACGTCATGATTGGAGACGACCGCAACAATCTCGATAGGTAAGACACCCGTTTTTGTCCGGTAAAAGATATCCTGAAGGCAATGGTCAAATTTGGATACCATGACGATACATTTGATCGGTGTCCCGTCCGTAAACAAATGTGTTTCCGCATCGAATTCATTGGAGAAACCAACGATCGAATTTTGCAGGTCTTCTAACGAAACAGAGGCCGGTGCAGAAAATTCGACACGTAAAAAGAACTGCCCATTACCGTCCGCTCGTGTGGTTCCTGGGGTCGGTTGAAAGAATTGGGAGCTTTGGAGAATATTGCATTTCTTCTCCGCCAGAATTTTAGACAAACCAGCCACGATGCCGGGTCTGTCCGGACACGTCAGCGTCAATACGACGGTCATAGGTTCTCTCTTTTGATCAGGAAATATGTGTTGGTCTTAATGGAAAGCTCAGCAGAGTGCAAAAGAACTATCATTGGAAGATGTGGTCCATTTTGTTTTCCTTTTCAAGACGATGCTGAGAGGGTAAAAACCAATTCCAATTGAATTCTAACTGCGGTCTGCTCAAGGTTTCCTGGCAAGGGGCAGAGCATCAATTCTGTCATAGAATTGTTGAGAGGACTCATAAAGGTCAGAGTAGATCGGCATCATTTTGTCGTAAAGCTCTGTCCATGCAGGTATCGGATCAAATTGCTGTCCGTAACGCACCATTCCGCGCGTTGCCTCATCGATGTCTGACTTGTATCCGGAAGCAACTGCCATCAGTATTGCTGCTCCAACAACACCACATTCCAGTTCTTCCGGAACCAGATACGGAACGCCATACATACTGGCCTTTATATTGAGCCAAAGCTCAGACTTTGCTCCTCCGGAAGCTGCTACAATGCGATCCGGTCGTCCTGCGCCGCCTTCGACTGAATCGAGCTTTTGCCGGACCGAGAAGGCAACGCCTTCCAGAACAGCTCTGTGTAAATCCGGAAGGTCATGGGTCGCGGTCAATCCAAAAAACTGGGCGCGTGAATTACTATGACTGCCAAACCGTTCTCCGGACAGGTAAGGCAGAAAGAACAGGCCGTCAGAACCTGGTTCTGCCTGCGTGGCCAAATCTGCGACCTCTGCATAGTCTCTGCGATTGCCATGAAAGGCGCGTCTGGCCCATCGCACCGCATCACCGCCCGCATCAAGAAGCGTAAAGCTTCCCCAATTTCCCTCAACCGTTGCCAGGTTTGAAACCTCTTCATTTATCACCGGCGTTTCATGGACAAAGGTAATAATCGAGGACGTGCCTGTGACATCAGAGCCAAGGCCAGGCTTTGAGACACCAGAACCCAATAAGGCCATCGGATAATCTCCGGCCCCCACCAGAACTGGAATCCCTTCGGGTAAACCCAAGAGCGACGCGGTTTCTTGAGACAGTGTTCCAAGTACGTCTGCCGGGCTTTTGATCTCTGGCAGCAGTTGTTTTGGAATGCCGGTTAGTTTGATGAGCTGCTCTGACCAAGTCTTCGTTGTGCTATCCATGAGATAACTCAACGAGCCTTCGGTAAAATCCTGCGCTCTTTCACCTGTGAGTTTGTAATTGATCCAGTCTTTCGGCATCAAAAGTGTGCTGGCCGATTCAACCGCTACCGGGTCGTTCTTCTGCAGCCAGAGCAATTTGAAAGCCGGCCAAGCGGTCGCTGGCATATTTGCTGTGATTGGAAGCAGGTCCGTTGAGTGTGCCCGGGCTGTAAAAGCGTCGACCTGGGGCTGCGTTCTTTTGTCATTCCAAAGCAATGCCTCCGCCCGGGTCAGGTTGCCATCATCATCAATCAGAACTGAACCGTGCATTTGCCCACATGAACATATGCATGCAACACGGTCTGCAGCGTTTTCAACTGTCTTCAAGACATCCTGAACACTCGCAATTGTGCCATCCCACCAATCCTGGGGACGTTGTTCGGACCAACCGTGTTGGGGCACGATTTGCTCATGCTCCTTATGGCAAATCGCGATAATTTTGCCGGTCAGATCTACCAACGCCGCGCGAATGCTGCCGGTGCCAACATCAATTGCAAGATACAGATCACGCATCACTCAACGTCCTTTCCGGTTTGAGCATCAACGACATGAGTGAAATTTTTTGATCATCTGTCTGGCTCTGAAATTCGGCCATGGTCTTGGCATTCTCCCTCAAACGTACGGTCGACCATGACTCAAGGTTTCCGACAAATCAATCTGGATTTGTAGTGCAACTACTTTCATATGGCTGAATGGGATACGCGTTGAATATTTTTGAAAATAAATGTAGTATTACTACAGATAATTGGAGGCTTTATGTACGTTGAACCGACCATCCACACCGTCAACAGCATGACGGGTAGCCTATCCAATTCCACAGGCCGATATCAAAAGAAAATATCTGACCTCTATGGCATATATGCGCACAAAATCATGTTCGCTCGCATGTGTGCCGATGACCCTGACAGGATTGTTTACGAGGTTTGCGAAGTGCGCCCACAAGCTGAGTCTGGAGATCTGATTTTCGGAACGACCCACATGGAGCCCGGAAAAGTCGGCGATGAGTTCTTTGTTACAAGAGGACACATTCACGCCCGCGCAAATCGGCCAGAAACATATTACGGTGAAAGCGGGAACGGGTTGATGCTGCTGGAATCGCCACGCGGCGACATTCGTATTATGGAGGTCAAACCAAAGGCCCTCATTTATGTTCCGCCCATGTGGATTCACCGCTCAGTCAATGTCGGCAATACGCCACTGGTCATGAGCTTTTGCTACCCGGTTGATTCTGGACAGGATTATGAAATTATCGCCCAGTCTGGGGGCATGGCTGTCCGCATTGTCGCAGATGGAAGCGGATGGAAAGCGATTGACAACACGGATTATGAGCCGCGCACGGAAGAACAGATCGAGGCAATTCACGCCACCCGGGACTGACGGATGGCCGTTTTCAATGAGCAAGCAAACCATGATGTTGGTCCTGTCACCAGACACAATTACCAAGGCAGCTTTTGATCTGATTGCTAAGCTTCGAGGCACGCTATGAGCTACACACCCGCAAAAATTCCAACTTTCTATTTTATCGGAGTTACAACGCAGCACTCATCGATCATGAAGGTCTTTCCAAAATGGGCAGCCCATCTGGGTCTGGGAGACGTGGAAATCAAAGGCATCGATTTCCCACCACATGACAAACCACAAAACTACAGAGATGCAGTCGCGTTCATCAAATCAGATCCGCTCTCAGTGGGAGCGCTTGTCACAACCCACAAACTTGACCTGTATGACGCCTGTCAGCACATGTTCGACAAAGTCGACGATCACGCTGATCTCATGGCAGAAACAAGTTGTCTGTCAAAACAGAATGGTAAGTTGGTTTGTCACGCAAAAGATCCTATTTCGTCCGGTCTGTCTCTTGATGGCTTCCTTCCGGAAAGTCATTTTTCCAAAACAGGGGCAGAGGTCTTCTCGATGGGGGCAGGCGGCTCTACCATCGCTTTGACATGGCATCTCACGCAGACCTTCAAAGGGGTTGACCGGCCATCCCGGATCGTGATTTCAAACAGATCGCAACCGAGACTCGATCACGTTCGTCATATTCATGAACAACTGGGACACGACATTCCCGTTGAGTACGTGTTGGCGATAAGACCGGAACATAATGATGAAATCCTGGAAGATTTAAAATCTGGTAGTCTGGTGATCAATGCGACCGGCCTGGGGAAAGACGCCCCTGGCTCACCTTTTTCCAACGCTGCTCAATTTCCCGAAAACGCCATAGTTTGGGATCTCAACTACCGTGGCGAATTGGTATTTTTGGATCAGGCACGCGCGCAGGCATCGGCAAAACAATTATCGATTGAAGATGGATGGACGTATTTTATTCATGGCTGGACTCAGGTGATTGGCGAAGTCTTCCATATATCGATACCGACGTCAGGGCCGGAGTTTGACAAGATTGCTGAAATTGCATCAGCAGCGAGCGGACGATAGTCATGATCTTTTGCTACTGAAGCAATCGATGTTGAACATCCGAAATAAACCCTCTGGCCAAAAATTCGTTCAAAGGACTGAAAGCAAATGCGGATCAAGAACGAAGTTCGTTGGCCAAGCGCCAGTTCTGCCGGGCTTGTCTGGCTTGGTCAGGCAGGTTTCTGGATTGAAACCGGGCAGCACAGAATCCTTGTTGATCCCTATTTATCCGACAGCCTGGAACAAAAATACAAAGGGGCCCCAAATGATTATCATCGGATGATGCCGGCCCCATGCGCAATTGAGGACGTCCCGCGCCCCGATGTCATACTGATCACACACGCACATACAGATCACATGGATCCCGACACGCTGGCACCATTATACGCACGATACCCAGACGTTCCATTTGTTGTACCGAGATCCAAGCTTGAAGAAGCACAAAATCGGATCGGGAAGCGTGCCAAACTTATCGGCGCTGATACAGATGAAACGATCACCCCCGTTGACGGACTAACCCTAACAATCTTTCCCGCCGCCCACGAGGAACGCACATATGACGATAACGGGCGCGATGTCTTTTTGGGTTTCGGCATTGAATCGGCCGGCCTCAAGATGCTTCACCCAGGCGATACCATTCCATTTCCAGAACTTTCCGAACGGATCAGTAAATTTGCGCCCGATATCGCCCTTCTTCCTGTCAATGGCCGGGACAAGATAAGGCTGGAGCAAGGGATTCCCGGCAATATGAGCCTTGCGGAGGCAATTGACCTTGGTCGGAACATACCGGTCATCGTCCCACACCACTGGGGTATGTTTTCCTTCAACACCATTGATCCGGAATTGATCGCGGCGGCAGCAAATGAATGCACAACCTCACAGATTGTGCTTCCGGTTTGTGGCAAGTTGCTGCGTATACATCCCGCGAATGCAGAGACTCGGATCAGGGTCTCCGTTTCGGTTTCCTGGAGTCAGACGTGAACCACGATCCTTTGCAGCGTTACTGGTTATCGGTTGATCGAATATCCGCAAGAAAGCGCTTCATGTCTGCGATCCGCAGTCTGTGGTCGGGCGACTTCTTGAACGCAACGATCGTTGATAGAATATCGACAATGACCAGTGCAGCCACGCGCGAAATTTGCGGTGTGTACTGATCTGTGTTTTCGAGCGTTTCGACAAGCAATCCAACATCACAAAATCGCAGCAACGGGCTGTTCGATCCCGTTATTCCAATTGTCTTTGCACCGTGCGCCTTGGCCGCACGCATGGTTTGAGCAACCTCTTTGGTTGAGCCAGAGTTGGATATGGCGACCAACACATCGCCGTCACCCATCATGGAAGCGGCAATCAGCATCTGATGTGCATCGACGATTGCACTACAGGGCACGCCAAAAAGAGGGAATTTCTGTTGGGCATCCATTGCGACGATAGAGGACGCGCCCAAGCCAATAAAATGTATGTTTTTTGCATTGTGGAGAATGTCCACTGCTGCATCTAACGCCTGCATATCGAGTCTGCTGCGCACCCAATCCAAACTGGTTAGGTTGAAATCAAATATCTTTCCCACAACAGTTTCAACATCGTCATCATCTGAGATTTCGGCTTGTGACGTGGATAATCCAAACGCCAGAGATCGCGCCAGCTTGATCTTCATATCCTGAAATCCATCGCAACCGATGGCACTGCAGAATCTTATCACGGTGGGCTCGCTGACTTCTGCCAATCGCGCCAGATCAGCCAGTTTCAACTCAGTCGCGCTGTTTGGGTCTTCCAGAATCTTTTCGGCAACTTTCCGGTCTGACTTACGAAGCTTGTCCAACGAGCGAGAGATGTGTTCCAGAAGATTTGGCGAACCACTAATCAACCTCGGCTCCCCTCATGGTTTCGTGCATCACACCAAAACAATCACCATATCGGCCTTGAACTGTCAAAACAAAACAGGGTGCATTTTAGGGGCTGTTCACTGGATTAATCGAGTGTTGTTCCATATGGCACGATGGTGGAAACGGCTTGAAGAAACTCTGGCGTGCCACAAGCAAAACGAAGTTTGGACGTCAGATCTGTCTTACTCCAGTCCACAGTGCTGTGAATGCCGATTTGTTCAAGAATGGGTAAAGCTGCCATCAAGTCCCAGGTCGACTCGCCAATGCCGAGATATCCATCGACTTGCCCAAGCGCCACCTCAATCAGCGATACAGTGGCCGAGCCGCAGCAACGGAACGACATGCGCGCGTCTTCCAGCACGTAACGGAGTGTTTGCAGCCGTTGGTCGACTGCAATCGTTGGATGAAAACCAACACCGCATGCGGCTCGGTTTTCATTGAGCCCGCCTCGCTGAGCCATTGCGGCACCGTTGAGCGTGCTGGCGTGTCCAACCCCGCCAATCAATGTCTGAGAGCGAACAGGCGCATGGATTACGCCGAAGGTGGGGCAAAAATTCTCATACAGACCGATCGAGACTGCCCACTGATCTCCTCCACGAACAAAGTTGAATGTGCCATCAATGGGATCTACCACCCAGATGCGGCTCGTAGTGCCCTGACGTGCGGCTCCCTCTTCGCCGAATATGCCATCGTCGGGGAATGCCTGTCCAAGACGTTCGGTCAAAAAGCGTTCAACCTCCTGATCGGCTGCAGTTACCAAATCGAGATGACCCTTGGATTCAACGGGTACAGTTGCCAGTGTCTCAAAATGGGACATTGCAATTTCCCCAGCCTCACGAGCCAGAGTTTCAACGATCATGGCGTGATCTTGCACTGAAGTTTGGGTCAAAGTTCAACATACCTTGTGTGAATGGAAACGTTTCTTTCATCCGATATCCGATGAATGAAGTAGGCGTAGGGCTCGTTTACTGTCGCAGGTTCGGGTGCGGCAGGATCAAGCGCCAAAGCGTGCTGGAAAGCAGGGCCACCACTAACTGCACAGAAGATACCATTCCACAGCGTTTGAAATGGTCGATGGATATGCCCCGAAAGAATGCGAAGTGGTCCTTGATGGGCCACGATCAGCCGTTCGAACGTGTCGCGCCCGTCCTGCAACGCCATGTCATCAAGTGGGGCAATGGCCGAAGGAAATGCGGGATGGTGCATTAATATCAGAGTCAGGTCTTTGGAAGGCGCCGCCAGTTTTCCATCAAGCCAGGAAAGTTGTATCTGATTGAGCGCACCATGGACCCGGCCGTCCAAAAGCGTATCGAGCGCAAGGATACGAATGCCTTTGAAGCTTGTTTCGTAGTGTAGAGAGGCACCGGGTTCAAAGGGCAGCTTGCCGTCGAACATGGCGCGAAGGCCAGCGCGTTTGTCATGGTTGCCAGGAACGACAAAAATGGGAACATCGATCGGCGCCAGAATATCGGCCAAAAGCGCATAATCTTCGCTGGAGCCTCCATCAGTCAGGTCACCTGTGAACATGATCGCTTCGATCTTTGGTGTGAACGCAGCAATATCTGCAACGACCTTGCGCGCTGCATCAGCGGCATCCGCGCGAACGACTGATGTTTCTGCAGCGTGCGCGAAGACATGGAAATCTGAGATATGTGCAATGAGCATCCCGTGATCCTGGTTGTTTGTTTAGGCGCGTGAAGAGCGGTGCATGGAATGCCTATTTGATACCTGCGCGCATGAAATTGGCCACGAATTGGCGTTGAAAGATTATGAACGCGATGATCAAGGGCGCGGTCGTCATAAGCGTGGCCGCATTGACCAGTGACCACTCCACACCACTGTCCACGGTTGCGAAGACGCTGAGTCCGACCGTCAGAGGCCGCACTTCGGGCGAATTCGTGACGATGAGCGGCCAGAGAAAATTGTTCCAGTGAAAACTGATCGAAACCAGAGAATAGGCAAGGTAGATGGGCCAGGCCAAAGGAACGTAAATGTTCCAGAGCACCCGCCACGCCCCGGCGCCTTCGATCTGGGCAGCTTCATCCAGAGATTTGGGCACGGTGAGGAAGGTTTGTCGTAACAGGAAAATGCCGAACGCTGACGTCAGGTAGGGCAGGGCGATACCAATGATGGTGTCAGTCAGTCCCACCCGCGACAATGTCAGATAGTTTTCGACGATCAGGATTTCCGGCGAGATCAGCAACTGAACCATGATCAGGGCAAACAGAAAGCCTGCCCATCTGAATTTGTAACGCACAAAGGCGTAGGCGACGAGTGTACACAGAATCAGATTGGCGATCAGAATGATGGTTATCAGGATCAGTGTATTGAAGAAGTACACTGAAAAAGGGGCGGCCTGCCAAGCTTCCAGGAAATTGGCAATGGTCCATGGCGCATCCCATTGAAAATTAGCCGAGTATTTTTCATCATGAAACGCAGTCCAGACTGAATAAATGAACGGCAGCGCCCAGAGCGCGGCGATGACTGCCGCAAATGTCGACAGCAGGATTTTGTTCAAACCATTGCTCATTGATAATGCGCCTTCCTGTTCAAAACCCAGAATTGGAAAATTGCTAGAATTCCAAGCATGATGACCATCAACACCGTCAAAGTGGCGCCATAGGCAAAGTCTCTTTGGCGGAATGTGACTTCGTAAATATAGTAAAGCAGCAAAGCACTTGAGTTGTTGGGGCCGCCCTCTGTCATGACAATGACGTGGTCCACAAGCCGGAAGGCATTGATGAGCGCATTAACCGCAACAAAAATCGTTGTCGGCCGTAGCAATGGCATGACGACATCTATGAAAATCCGGACCGAACCAGCACCCTCTAGTTTCGCCGCGTCCTTCAGGTTTGTAGGTACCGACTGCAAAGCTGCCAGATAGAATATCATGAACAGGCCGGCCTCTTTCCAGACAGCCACAAACATCATTGATGCCAAAGACGTATCGGTGCTGCCGAGAAAATTGATAGATGGCAACCCGAAGATGCCGAGTATCTGCGACGCAAGACCGATTCCTGGCGCATAGAAGAACAACCAGATGTTTGCAACAGCAATCATGGGCAACATGGTTGGCATGAAGAACGACAAGCGCATCAGGGTTGTCCCCGGCAGCCTCGAATTCACCAGCAAGGCCATCCCGATGGCCAGACCAATTGCCAGTGGTATTGTTCCCAGCGCATAGATCGTGCTGTTTATCAGCACTTGTGCAAGCCTGTCGTCTTCAAAAAGTGCCTGATAGTTTTCCACCCCGACGAAACGCGACGGACGGCGCGAACTGGCGTTGTTCCAGAAGGAATTGATCAGAGCCTGAATGGCAGGGTAATGCGTGAACGCCACCAGCAGGGAGCAGGGAACACCCAGCATGATGATTGCCAGTCCAATGGGCAGTCGCTTATTCATGATGCCCCGCTTGATGCAGATTTTATGATTGTTGAGTCATTATCAAATGGTTCAATAATCATAAAACATGCCCCAGTTTCCTAATAAGTTAAGTGATGAAAGAAAGGCTCCGCGCACGCTTCGTATGCGCGGAGCCTGTTTCGTCAGAGGTCAGCCTTATTGATATTCGCCAAGCACCTTGTCGGCACCTTTTTGGGCTTCTGCCAATGCGGCCGCTGGTTCAGCGTTGCCAGTGACGGCACTCTCGATTGCATCGACCAGATACTGCGTAACCTTGGCGCGCTGGAAGGTTGCGAACTCACGTTCGGCATATGCAAGTTGGTCCAACGCGACCAACGCCTGTGGCAAGCGTTCGGTGTATGCCTTCATGGCTGGCGTTTCCCAGGTGTCAGGCCGCGGGGCCACATAACCGGTTGCGATGCTCCAGCGAGCAGCACTTTCAGGCGATGTCATGAACCGGATAAAGTCCATTGCTGCTTCACGCTCTTCGTCTGTCGTTTCCTGGAAGATGTAGAAGTTTCCCCCGCCGATTGGTGCGCCAGGTCCATCTCCACCTGGAAGAAAACCAACACCCCAGTCAAACTCGGCATTTTCTTCGATGAAGGCCAGGTTGCCGGTCGACGTCCACATGGAGGCTGTTTGTCCTTCCAGGAACGCCTTTGGTGTGTCGCCCCAGGTGATGCCACCTGGAGCCATGACTTCCTGTTTCGCCAACTCCAGCAGGAATTCCAATGATGCGACGGTTGCCGGTGTGTCGATACGGGCTTCCGTTCCTGTCTCTGTCGTCAGGACATCACCCTTGGACACCACCAAGCCGCCAAAGAGCCATGCGCCACCAAGGCCCAAGGTCGGAATGCGGGTGCCCCAGCGTGTCACGTTTCCATTGTCGTCCTTGACTGTCAGTGCCTTGCCGGCCTCAATCATCTCGTCCCATGAGGCAGGAGGTGCTTCTGGGTCCAGACCCGCTTCGCGGAATGCATCCTTGTTATAGTAAAACACAGGTGTTGAGCGCTGAAACGGGATTGCGTAGGTCTTGCCCTCGAACTGCGCATCTTTCATGAAGCCAGGGTAGAAACCGGCAATCCATTCCTTGTCTGCATCCGAATTCGCAATATCGGAGATCGGAAGGATCACATCTTCTTCAATCAGTGTGAAAAGATCGATTGAAAGCAATACGGCGACCTGTGGCGGTTGTCCCGCATTCGCGGCAGTCAATGCTTTGGTTGTCGTCTCTTCATAGTTGCCTGCATAAACCGCCTTGACCGTGTGCTGTGGGTTCATCGCTGCCCATTCGTCGGTCAATTCCTGAATGGTAGCAACCGCAGGCGCATTCACGCCAACTGGAAAGTAGAATTCAAGATCGGCTGCAGAAAGGGCTGTTGAGCTAACCCCCATAAGGCCAGCGATGCCGAAAGTTATTGCATGGGAATTCCGGAATTTCATTGTTGTTTCCTCTTCTTTTTGTGAATAGTCGGCGGTTTTTCCACCGATCTTTTATGTTTCGAGCGGGACATTTTTCCCGGTAGATTTTGAAAACAGATGCGTTGCCGAACTGTCCCAACCCACGACGACTTCCGTGCCCTGTGTCGGCACGTCTTCGCCTGTATGTGATAAAATGAACTTTGACCCAGATGACGAAACCAGATGGACCAGGAACACGCTGCCTTCGTATTCAACACTTGCGACCTGGCAGGTTGCGGACAGGTCCATGGCCTGTCCAGGGAACTTCAGGCTCTCTGGACGCACGCCGATAAGAAAGTCATCCGGATTTGCTGCGGTGGTTGCCAAAATGTCTTGGGGCATGGTGACGTCTGACACTTTTAGCAGGTTCATCGGCGGCGTTCCGATGAAGCCAGCAGCAAAAACCGAGGCTGGATTGTCATAGAGCTCTTTTGGCGTGCCAATTTGTTCCGCACGTCCTGCATTCATCAAGACAACGGTATCCGACATCGACAGTGCTTCGCTTTGATCGTGGGTCACATAGACGATTGTGATGCCAAGTTCCTTGTTCAGCGCTCTGATCTCGCTGCGAATTTCCGTGCGCAGCTTTGCATCCAGGTTCGAAAGTGGTTCGTCCATAAGCACCAGGGGGCGCTCTGAAACCAATACCCGCGCAAGCGCAACACGCTGCTGTTGACCTCCAGAAAGCTGTGCCGGTTTGCGGTCCAGAAGCGGACCAAGCGCCATAAGGTCGGCAACGCGATCAACCGATTTTTCTCGGGTCTGCTTCGCTACCTTTCGAACTTTGAGACCGTAGGCGATGTTGTCGGCCACTGTCATATGCGGAAACAACGCATAGTTCTGGAAGACCATGCCGATGTTTCGTTGGTCTGCCGGAAGGCGCGATACGTCTTTTCCGTCGATCAGGATTTTGCCGTCGCTCATCTCATCAAGACCGGAAATCAACCGCAACGCCGTACTTTTGCCACACCCTGAGGGGCCGAGCAGAGTCAAAAACCCTCCGGGCGCAATCTGGAAATCAATTCCCGTAAGAACTTCGGTTTGGCCCCAATGCTTCCTCAGGTTCAAAACATTCAATGAAACGCCCGTATTTGTCATACTAACAGGAGCTCCAGATTTGCTTCCGCGACCTGGGCAGCCGTGCCCTCATCCAATTCGACATTGGTGATGATCCCGGTGATTTGATCGAACCGTGCGGTACGCATGAAAGCGTTGGATTTGAACTTGCTGCTGTCAGCCACCACAAAGCGCCTTCGGCTGTTCAGGATGACTTCCTTTTGAACCTGCGAATAGGCTTCGCTGGCAACGCTGATCGAGCTTTTATGCACATCGACCGCTGAACAGCACAAAAAAGCTATGTCGAATGAAAGCCCTCTGAGTGCAGAAATCGCGAGTGTCCCGGTAAAGGAATCGTTCACCGGCTGGTAGGCGCCCCCGATCATGTAAAAATTTGAAATCCCCTGAGCTTGCAACTGATTGGCAACCCCGAGGGAGGTGGTGACATAATTGCACCCAGGCTTCTTGTGGGCATAGGCTGCAACCGCATGTGCCGTGGTTCCAGCATCCAGAAAAACCACCTCGTCGCCAGAAAGCATTTCAATAGCGGCTTCACCGATACGACGCTTTTCCTCAGCGCCAACCGATTTTCGCTCTTCGTTCGGAAGATCGACCATGACGTTTGAATTAACCAAAACGCCGCCATGCGTTCGAACCACGACGCCTCCGTCATCGAGCGCCCTCAGATCGCGACGGATCGTGGCCTCAGAGACACCAAATTCTTCGCTGAGGTCCCGAATGCCCATTGATCCACGAGCCCTGACAATCAGGGCAATTTTCTGCCGTCGGACCGCTGCCAAATCTAAGTGTTCTGACATTTTCACCTCATCGCACACTCCTCTGAAACGAGGAGCATTCCGTCACTGTTTTGCATGTTTAAGCAGATATGAACATAAATGAGCATAAGAGTGCAACTTCAATCACGCAAGGCAATTCTCGTCGAGATGTTTCGGTCACGTGGGTTCGCCGCAATTGGTAGGAATATTGTTGGCCAGACTCTCGCCACTCAGGCCTGCGGGTGTCTGGGCGTCAAAACAATCAAAAGGTGTGATCAAAAAGAGCCTGAAGCAACGGAATTCCGGGCGGTATGGGTCATCTTGGGCGATGCTTTTGCCCGCCAGTTACCGGCCTTGGTCGGGCAGAATGGCGCTGTTGGATAACCGACATTTCCAGACCGGTCAGCTGAAGCTGTCTCGTCAGGAATTACCCGTATGAGTTGATCTCTGATGTCGATGGTGATGAATGGTTAGTTATTTCCAATATTGCATTTTTGAATTTTCTTTTCCATAGTCGATGTGCGGTGAGTGTGTTCGTAATTTGAAGGACGTACATTTAGAGAAACAAACACTTTTCCATTGCCGCTTTCACATGGGAGAAAATATGATGCTAAATAAATTGAAGGTTCTGGCCGCAACGGCTTTGTTGGCAGTGGCCATGCCTGTTGGTGCAGCCCAGGCCGAGAAAACCTTTTTCTGGGTTTCGCATGGCTCACCGGCAGATCCGGTATGGACTTATTTTCTGGATGGCGCCAAGCAATGGGGAGAGGACACTGGCAACAATGTTAATACCTCGTTCCACAGCGGCGATGTGCCATCTCATCAAGAAGCAATCCGTGCGGCAATCGCCAGTGGCGCAGATGGCATTGTGACATCAAGCCCTGATCCAGGCAGTCTTGTGGAGGTGGCAAAAGAAGCGAACGCTGCCGGCATCCCGATCATCAATATGAATACGCCTGATCCATCTGCCAGCTTTGACGCTTATGTTGGCGGCGATCTGGTCGTTTACGGGCGCAGCTGGGCTCAATACCTCGTTGACAATGATTTGGTCAAAGAAGGTGATTTTGTCTGGATGCCTGTTGAAGTGCCTGGTGCGACATATGGCGTTCAGGAAGAAGAAGGCATTGCCAGCGTCTTTGAGCCGATGAACATCACTTGGGAAGTCACCGACGCGACGCTTGACCAGGGCGAAATCATCACACGCATGACTGATTACATGACAGCCAATGGCGACAAAATCGATGCGATTATCGGTCTTGGCGACCTGGTGACCGGATCAGTACGCCGCGTCTTCGACCAGGTTGGCGTCAAGGCAGGCGACATTCCAGTTGTCGGTTGGGGCAATTCGCTTGATACCACGCAGTCAGTACTTGCTGGATATGTGAACGCTGCACAATGGCAGGATCCACAGGCAACGAGCTATGTTGCACTTTCATTGGCAGCGATGGCCGCCAGCGGCATTCCTCCCGGCTTTGATATCATCACAGGTGCGCTGTACGAGAAAGACACAGCACAGGTTTATGATGACGTTCTGAGCGGAAATTAAAACAGAACGCCAGCGCCTTTAAAGTTGGGCGCTGGCGTTTGCATGTTGGGCGAAGTACCCAGCGCTATCTGTCCTGAATTCCTTAAAGTCTCTTTTTGAAAGTAGTCATGAGCTCATGGGAAAGTTGTCTAAGCTTTTGAGTGTCAGACCAGAGGTGGGACCAGCCGTATTGCTGGTTTTGCTGATCGTTATATTCACCTCTATAAACCCCAAATTCCTGTCCATTCTGAATATCAGCAATACACTCGCATTCACGGTTGAGCTTGGTTTGATCGCGTTGGCCATGACCCTTCTTATGACATCGGGTGAGTTTGATTTGTCCGTGGGGTCAGTGTTCGGTCTGACGCCGGTCATCATGTGGGCGCTTTTCAACGGGACAGACATTCCGCTGGAATTTGCCTTTCTGTTCGCGATGGCAATTGCGATCTGCATTGGTTTGATCAATGGATGGTTTGTCACTTATCTCAAAATTCCATCTTTTTTGGTCACGCTCGGCATGTTGCTGGTGGCGCGGGGCACCGCGCTTTACATCACGGATGGCTTTCCTCAGCGGACCTGGAATGCAAGCGATGAATGGCTATCAGCAGTATTAGTCGGCGATATCCAGATTGGCGCTCTGCGGCTCTATATGTCGCTGTTCTGGTTCATTTTGGCCGCTGTCCTGCTGCATTACACGCTGCAAAAGACAAAATTTGGCAATTGGATTCAGGCTTCCGGCGGTAACGCTCATGCGGCCCGTGCACGTGGCGTGAGGGTTGATGCGACAAAGATAAAACTGTTCGTCTTGAGCTCTGCTCTGGCCGGTTTTGCTGGCATCATCAGTTCCATACGTACGTCGGCCGCTAACCCGAACAGCGGCACTGGCTACGAATTGGAAGTGATCGCCATGGTCGTTATCGGCGGCACTGCTCTTATGGGCGGTCGCGGCACAATTGTCGGCACAGTCATAGGTATTTTTATTCTACGATTAATGCGCAATGGTATTGTGATGATTGGCGTGCCGGGCCTAGCATACAACATTTTCATCGGTGCAATTATTCTAGGAATGATGGCTCTTCATTCATGGCTTGACCGCCGCAATCATTCGGGAGGCTAGGTGTGATGTCGGAGTTACTTGTGCAGATGGACAATGTGTCCAAAAGCTATGGACCGATTACTGCGCTCGGCGGCGTCAATCTATCGGTCTATCGCGGTGAAGTGGTTGGCTTGCTGGGTGATAATGGGGCAGGGAAATCTACTTTGATCAAGGTGCTTTCCGGCGCTGTCAGGGCGACAGGTGGAACGATCTCGATTAAAGGCAGACAGGTGGAAATGAACAGCACCACCGATGCGATCGACAATGGCATTGAGACCATTTATCAGGACTCCGCGCTGGTAACCCAGTTGTCGATTGCACGAAATCTCTTTCTCGGTCGCGAGCCGATAAAAGGCTCGAAATTTTTCGGAAGGATGGATGAAGCGAAGATGGAGGCAGTCGCATCTGAGCTTCTGAAAGAAGTTGGTATTTCGAAAAATATTCCGCCAACAACACCAATCAGTGCGTTATCCGGTGGTGAGCGACAAGCAGTGGCAATTGCCCGCGCCATGCATTTCGAAAGTGATTTGATTATCCTGGATGAGCCGACCAATAATCTTGGCGTTGCCGAAACGCAGGGTGTTTTGCAATTTGTTCGCAACGCAAAAGCTTCCGGCCATTCCTGCATTTTCATCGCTCACAACATCCATCACGTTTTCCAGGTGGTCGACCGCATTGTTGTCATGCGGCGCGGCGCGATTGTAGCCGATGACATTGATCCCAAAACGACAACGGTTGATGCAGTTGAGCGCATCATCACCGGAATGGACAGTTAAGAGGTCTGAATGAGCGACTTAAAACCCCTGATCATCAGTGCGCCGGACCCCCGCGACCTTGATTTGATTTTCTCGAAAGACGCACGCAAAGCCCTGTTTGACAATTATCGTATTGTGGAATGCGACGCGGATGAACTGGACCAGCTTGATCCCGCCATATTGAGCGAAGCAAGCTACGTATTGGGTCAGCCTCCAATTTCAGACGAGTTGCTTGGCAAACTCACATCCTTGCGGGCGGTGCTCAATGTCGAGGGCAATCTGTTTGACAACATGCCCTATGACACTTTGTTTGCGCGCGGCATTCATGTGCTGACCACCATGGCGGTGTTTGCAGAACCCGTCGCGGAACTTGGTCTTGCCATGGCTTTGAATTTGGCGCGCGGCATTATTGATGCCGATCAGGCGTTCAATACAGGGGATGAAAAATGGGGGCTGGAAGGCAACCATAATACAAGACTGTTGTCGGGCGCGGATGTGGGATTTGTCGGTTTCGGCGAATTGGGCAAGGCGATTAACAAGCTGCTGGCCGGTTTTCAGCCCAATGTCATTGCCTACGACCCGTGGCTCCCTGCGTCTGTGTTGAAGCAGCAAGGGGTTAGCCCCGCCAGCCTGGACACCGTTCTTAAAGGCAGTGACTTTGTATTTGTGGTAGCGTCCGTCACAAGCGAGAATGAGGGATTTCTGAGCGCAAATCAGTTTGCGTCAATGCGCGCAGGCGCCGCGCTCATTCTGGTCAGCCGTGCCGCGGTGGTCAATTTTGATGATTTGATTGACGCTGTGGAATCTGGCCATATCGTTGCGGCCAGTGATGTGTTTCCCGAAGAGCCATTGTCGCGAAACCATAGAGTGCGCAAGACCAAAAACTTCATTCGCTCGGCCCACCGGGCAGGCGCTATGGACATCGCTTTCAAGCGCATGGGTGATATGGTTCTTGAAGATATGGCATTGATGGATCGCGGCTTGCCACCCATGCGGTGCAAGCGTGCTGAACGTGAGACAGTTGGCATGATGCGTTCCAAGCCAGTGGAGAAAAGCTGACAGGCTTCTGTAGCGGATGGTTCCCTGTGAAATATAGCGCATTCCGGTGGCGCTGCGGACCAAATGATAGCAAGCGAAGGAGGGCACCTTGTGACAGATCAGGCAAGAACAGTGCGGGTATTGGTGGTGGGGCTTGGCACCATGGGCGAAAGCCATGCACTGGCCTATCACACAAATCCGGGATTTGAGATTGTCGGCTTGGTCAATCGCAGTGGTCGAGCACCGTCGGAAGTGTTGTCAAATTATCCGCTTTTCACTGATTTCGAAAAAGCATTGTCTGCCGTAGAGCCTGACCTTGTGGCCATCGCGACCTATCCGGATAGCCATGCGTCCTATGCAATATCCGCCATGGAAACAGGTGCTCACGTCTTCCTGGAAAAACCCATTGCGGCCAATGCACTAGACGCACACCGTGTTGTCGAGGTGGCCGAGCGACATGGTCGGAAATTGGTAGTGGGATATATCCTGCGGCATCATCCGTCATGGGTGCGGTTGATTGATGAGGCGAGGGCACTTGGCGGCCCGTATGTGTTTCGTCTGAATCTCAATCAGCAGTCTTTTGCCGAGACATGGGAGGCGCACAAGAATCTCATGCAATCTTTGTCACCCATCGTTGATTGCGGTGTGCATTATGTGGATGTGATGTGCCAGATTACGGACGCGAAACCCGTTAGCGTGCGTGGCATGGGCGTGCGTCTGTCTCAGGAAATTGCGGCAGACATGTATAATTACGGTCATTTTCAGGTGATCTTCGATGATGGGTCCGTGGGCTGGTATGAGGCGGGCTGGGGCCCGATGATGTCTGAAACCGCACACTTCGTTAAAGACATTGTGTCGCCGAATGGTGCTGTGTCTATTGTTCCAGATCCCGCCGCCGACTCTCAGTCCATCGATAATCATACCAAGGCAAGCCACCTCCAACTCCACAACGCCGCGTTGGATAAGGACGGGAACTTCGTCAAAGCAGATCATGTGATCGCTATGGAAAGCGAACCGGGTCACCAGGAATTGTGTGATCGGCAACAGGCATTCATGCTCAGGGCAATTAAAGATGATTTGGATTTATCCCGCCATATGCGGGATGCGGTGCAGTCGCTTGAAATATGCCTTGCAGCTGACGAAAGCATCCGTATCGGGCACGAGATAATGTTAAACAAGGGCGCTGTTCGGCCCAAAAACCCGGCATGATGCCCACATGAAACGCACGAATGTAAAGGGACGATAGTGGACATAAATGTGAATGGCAAAGTGGTCCTGATAACAGGGGCCACGCAAGGTATCGGCCACGCGGTTGCGTTGGAATGCGCGCGAAGCGGGGCTGCAGGCATTGTCATCACCGGGCGTAGAGCCGATGCCGGTCAAGCGGTCGTTGAAGAGATCGAGAAGCTTGGCGTGAAGGCGACCATGGTGGCAGTTGACTTGCTGGCCGAGCAGGCAAGCGAACGTATTTTCGATCACGCTCTATCTGCATTCGGCCGGGTCGACGCGCTGGTCAATTCTGCGGGACTCACGACCCGCGCAGGGGCAGAAGATGCGGACCGGGGCACATGGCAGGCCCTGTTCAAAGTAAACACCGAAGAACCATTTTTCCTGATGCAGCGGATGATCCAGCATTTGAAAGCTGAAAAGCGAGGCGGATCCATCGTCAATATATTATCCATAAACGTGCATGGGGGACGAAAGGATCTGACAGTCTATTCAGCCACCAAAGCGGCGCTGGCCTTGATCACCAAGAATGTCGCACAGCATCATAGATGGGATCGCATTCGCGCAAATGGGATAAATGTTGGCTGGGCAGATACGCCGGGAGAATGGACCATGCAAGCGGAAACGCTTGGTCATGGCGATGGATGGTTAGAGGAGGCTGTAAAAAAGCAACCGTTCGGCAGATTGCTTCATGCGGACGATATCGCCCGGTTGGCCGTCTACCTCATCAGCGAAAGTTCATCACCCATGACTGGTGCAATTATCGATCAGGAACAATCGGTCGCAGGAGGGCTTGATGCATAAATTGGAACTTGTTCTGCAATCAGCTCAATATCGTGTTAATAGCATGTGGCCGACCGGCGAAACACCTTCCGCATCAATTCACAACAAGGTGCTCTACTGACATGTCTTCCAAACGGGCCGACACTGAGGCCGCAGAACTTGCCATAGATTTTGCCAAGCTGGTGGATATCCTGGTGGAGCGTCAATCAAGCCTGCCCAAACGGCTCCGTGAGTTTGCTCAGTTTTGTCTGAACAATCCTGAAGATATCGCAATGTACAACATTGTGAGCCTGTCTCAATTGGCAGGTGTGCCCGCCGCAACCATAACCCGCTTTGCCAAGGAAATGGGGTTTGCAGGCTTTACCGAACTGCAGGCGGTATTTCGCCAACGCCTGATTGGTCCGCGTATGACCTATGCTGACCGCATCAAAGCCATGGGCGATGCGAGCGCGCAGCGTGATGGGGTCAACGTCGATCTTGAGCATCCAAGGGCAATTTTTGACACGTTTTTTCAAACCGGAGTGGATTCGCTCTTGCGGCTTCGGGACGATGTTCAAGAGCAGCCTTTGGAAGATTTTATTGATTGTTTGGCCGGTGCGTCTGCCGTTCATATTGCTGCGGCGCGTGGTGCCTATGGGGTGGGTGCCTATTGCTTTTATGGGTTTTCCAAAACGGGGAAACGCGCGCATATGATTGATAATCTCGGCGCAATGCGTGCGCAGCAAGTTGGTGCCATCCGCGATGATGAGGTGCTCTTGGTGCTGACCTTTGATGATTACTCGCCTGAAACTGTCGATGTTGCCACGATGGCAGTCCAGCAAAACAAAACCGTTATCGCCATTACCGACAATGAGTTAAGTCCCGTGGTAAAGCTCGCCAAACATGTCCTTTATGTCAAAGAGGCACGCTTGGGGCATTTCAGATCTCAGGTGCCAGCGCTCGTACTTTGCCAATCGATCATTGTAAGTGTTGGTCAGCGCCAAGATGGTGTCAGTTGAGCGCTTCTCAGACTGTTTGATGTTCGTTTTGGACAGATATTTCTAAAATTTAAATAATGAAAATCGGCTTGCGTTTTGCGAAAACCCATGGAAGACTGCGCGTGCTGGGGAGCAAAATGATATGGAACCATCAGGGTTTTTTGACTTTTCAAATCAACGAGTTCTTGTCGTTGGCGCTAGTCGTGGCGGCATCGGATCAGCTATCGCCGCTGCGTTCAAGGCTGCCTCCGCCAACGTCACGATAACCGGCGTTGAACCAGAGCCTGCACCGTTAGATCGGGGTGTTTATGCATACAGGCAATTTGATGTAACAGATGGTGCATCGATCGATAGATTGGCTGGCGACATCGGTGCATTGGACATTCTGGTTAATTGCGCTTCAATCACTTCTCGGGGCGAGGAGATGAACCCTGACTTTTTCTCCAGGGTCGTTGAGGTCAATCTGGAAGGTACCTTTCGTGTGAGCACCGCACTGCTCGATCACCTGAAGGGATCGAAGGGCAAGGTGATAAATATCTCATCGATGTATGGCTCGTTCGGCAGCCCGATGAACCCGGCATACGGTGCTTCCAAAGCAGCCGTCAAACAGCTCACGAAATCACTGGCAATCGCTTGGGCGGAGCACGACATTCGTGTCAACTGCATTGCACCCGGATTCATCATTACGGAACAATCTGCCAAAAGCAGAACAAATCCGGCGCATGTTGATGCCGTCAATGCGCGCACACCCATGAAGCGTTGGGGGCAGCCGGAGGATTTGGCGGGTCCCACACTGTTTCTGGCATCGCCCGCATCGGCTTTCATGACGGGCACATGTTTGAAGGTCGATGGAGGTTACTCGGTTGTTTAAAGATCGTCATGCCATTGGCAAAAGGGAGCACGTGAATGATTAGTGGTGGGGCAAATGGTGCCGCAGTTATCGGCACGGGTTTCATCGGCACGGTCCACGTTCAGGCGCTTCGACGGCTGGGTGTCAATGTCCTGGGTGTGTTGGGATCAAGTGCTGCGCGGGGCGCAGAGGCCGCACAAACGATAGGTGTTCCAAAAGCCTATGCTTCTCTGGAAGCATTGCTCGCGGACGATGGCGTGAAAGTCGTGCATGTCACTTCGCCCAATCAGTTTCACTTCTTGCAAGTGAAGCAAATTTTGGCTGCCGGACGGCATGTGGTGTGTGAAAAACCGCTGACGATGACCTCGGTTGAGGCAGCTGAACTGGTCGCACTTGCAAAAGCCAGCAATCTCATCACAGCCGTGAATTACAACATTCGATATTATCCGCTGAATCAGCACAGTCGCGCCATGGTGGCAAATGGCGACTTGGGTGATGTGCGTCTGATTACTGGCCACTACATGCAAGATTGGTTGTTGTTCGACACGGACTGGAACTGGCGGCTGGAAGCTGACAAGGGTGGCCTGCTGCGCGCATTTGGTGACATTGGAACGCATTGGATTGATCTCACCAGTTTTGTCAGCGGCCTTAAAGTCACATCTGTAATGGCAGAATTATCAACTTTTGTGAAAACTCGCCAACAGCCTGTTGGACCAGTTGAAACATTCTCGCAAGACCGTTCGGGTGAAACCGTTGCCAGGAACGTAACAACTGAAGACACAGCGTTGTTGCTGCTGCGTTATGAAAATGGTGCGCGCGGTTCCGTGGTCGTTAGCCAAGTGAGCCCGGGCAAGAAAAATTCTCTGTGCTGGCAAATCGACGGGTCAAAATCGTCAGCAGCCTGGGATTCTGAAAAACCAGATCACTTAGCTATCGGGCATCGCGACCAGCCAAATCAAACATTGCAACGTGATGCGGCTTTGATGAACGCAGCGGGTGCTGCTGCAACTGCATTGCCCGGGGGACATGTCGAGGGTTTCGCAGACTCCTTTTTCGCATTGTTTCGTGAGATCTATGGGGCCATTGAGGCAGGACGGCCACCCGGAAAGCCCAGTTATGCAAGTTTTGCAGATGGTTGTTACGAAATGTATGTATGTGATGCCGTTCTGGAAAGTGCGCGCCTTGGGCGTTGGGTAGACCTCAAATCAGATGCAGGTTCTTGAAACAAAGAGAGGTGACATGCAGCTTGGAATATTGACCGCACCGTTTCCCGAAACGGATTTGATTGACGTGGCAGATTGGGCCGCATCTTCAGGCTTTACGGCGCTCGAAGTGGCGTGTTGGCCGGTGGCCGACGGGCCGGTCAGACGTTATGCGGGTACAACGCATATTGATGTGGCCAATATCTCGGCTGCACAGGGCGCTGACACGGTTGCTGAATTATCCAGCAAGGGCATCTTCATATCCGGGCTTGGCTACTATCCAAACCCATTACACCCGGACGCTGCGCATCGCGACGTGGTGTTGGCGCATTTGAAGTCGGTGATTGATGGGGCGTCCAAGATGGGCGTTCAACTGGTCAATACGTTTTGCGGCGGAGATGCATCGGTCAATATTGATGAAAACTGGAAACGTGCACAGACCGTTTGGCCAGATATGATCAGCTATGCCCGTGACAAGGGCGTGAAGATCGCATTTGAAAACTGTCCTATGATCTTCAGCCACGATGAATGGCCAGGCGGACATAACATTGCCTATTCACCCTATATCTGGCGGCGCATTCTGGAAGCTTGGGGTGGCGACGTCGGCATGAATTTCGATCCAAGCCATCTGGTTTGGCAAATGATAGACCAGCGTCGTTTTGTGCGTGAATTTGGTGCACATATGCTTCATGTTCATGCCAAGGATTTAATGATTGACCATGATGGGCTTTATGAGCGCGGCATCATGTCTGGTGGAATGGGGTGGCAGGTGCCTCGTATGCCGGGTCTTGGTGATGTGAACTGGAGCCACTTTTTCGCCGACCTGTACAGGGCAGGCTATGATGGTCCTGTCATCATCGAGCACGAGGATCGTGACTTTGAAGGTGACGACGCTGGTATAAAGCGCGGCTTTTTGCTGGCTCGTGATACATTGCGGCCATACATTCATTAATGCGGCGGCTTAAGTGCAATGATTGGGATTTGAATTCGGGGCTAACCGCCCGGAGTGGACTGAAAATGAGGAGAATCTAATATGGGAGAAATGAATATGAGCAAGAGATTACTCAAGGGCGCACTTTTGGGTGCCTTCACGCTTGGTTTGATGTCAACTGCGATGGCAGCTGATTATACAATTGGCATTTCCAATACGGTTCAGGGCAATGGTTGGCGTGAAGAGATGGTTTGCGCCATGAAAGCGGAAGCGCTGGCATCCGGCAAAGTGAAATCGCTCAACATTGCGCACCGCAATACCGATGCAGCCGGGCAAATTGAGGATATCAACAACCTCATCCAAGCTGGTGTAGACGCAATTGTGGTCAACCCTTCCAACCCTGATGGCATTAAATCTGCTGTGAAAGCTGCGACCGATCGTGGCATCGTGGTGGTGGCCGTTGATCAAACGGTGAATGAAGATTCCGCCTATGTGCTGTCGAACAACCAAGAAGAATACGCCTATTTGGGTGCAAAATGGTTGTTCGAGCAAATCGAGGGCAAGGGGACTGTTGTCTATATGCGCGGCGCTGCGGGTGCATCTGCCGATGATGACCGCGACAAAGGCTTCAAAAAGGCGCTGGCGGAATTCCCTGACGTCAGTATTGCACTGGAAGTTTTCACCGGCTGGCAACAGGATCAGGGAAAACAGCAAATCCTGGATTACATTGCGACCGGCATTCCATTTGACGGTGTTTGGACGTCGGGCATCGATAATGTCATTGTCGACGCGTTCGTTGAATCCGATACGCCACTTGTGCCAATCGTCGGCGCGGATAATGCCGGTTTTGTCGGTCAGCTTAATTCCGTGGATGGGCTAATCGGTGCAGCTGTCACCAACCCAGGTTCTGTTGGTGGTGCAGGTGTTGCGCTGGCAATCAGTTTGTTGGAAGGTGAAAAACCCGCTGACCGCGTGGTTCTGGTTGATCCTGAATTGTGGGAAAATGCCACTGATGCAGGAAAGGCAAAGTTGCAAGCAGCAGCCGATCCATCGCTGGATCCGGAATGGCCCGTTTCCATCATGATCCCAGAATGGACGAACTACACCAAAGAGCAGATCATCGCTTGTAAAGGTCCTGGCGAATAACAATCGCCCGGCTGCGGGTCGCTGGCGTTTGACGCCAGCGACCCGCACGTTTTTTCGGTCTGAGGGGACTTTGATGTATGGCGCTAAGCCCGATTTTGAGCGCTCGGAATGTGGCCAAAAACTATGGTGCGGTTGCTGCGCTCAAGGATGCTTCACTCGATGTCGCACCTGGTGAAGTAATTGCGCTTATGGGTGCAAATGGCGCGGGAAAATCCACACTCGTAAAAATATTGACTGGCGCTATCAGTCCAAGCGACGGGGAAATTACCATCCGTGGGAACCGTTTCAAAGTCAGCTCTCCAGCGGATGCACGCCGCGCAGGACTCGTACCAGTCTATCAGGAACCATCCCTCATTCCCGATTTGAATATTCTGGACAATTTGAAGCTTGGCAGTACGCCCGTTGATCCTTTTCGCCATTGGCTTGATGAATTGGGTGTGCCTGATGTGGATTTGAGTGAGTTGGCCCGGCATCAGCCATTAGCAGTTCAGCGCGTGATTGACTTGGCCCGCGCCCTTGCCAGCGAGCCGGCTATTTTATTGCTCGATGAGATGACAGCCGCGCTGCCCGCCAATCTTGTCGACCGCGTTCTTGATGTCGTGAAACAGCAAAAGCCGTTGGATCGGTCGGTGATTTATATTTCCCACCGGTTTCCTGAAATTGCGGCAGTTTGCGACCGTGCGATGGTGCTGCGTGATGGTAAAACGGTGGGCGATCTGGCCATCACTGATGGGGTCGAAGAGGAAATCGTCGAGTTGATGCTGGGCGATGCCATCAAAGCCAAGAAGAGAGCCTATGCCACCGCATCAGTCAAAGAGGTGCTCAAACCGCGACTGGAAGTATCGCAATTATCTGCTGGTTCAAAACTGACTGATGTTTCATTTGATCTGCGTGCTGGCGAGGTGCTCGGCGTAGTCGCCCTTGAAGGACAAGGGCAAGATGAACTGTTTGAAGTTTTGGCTGGTATGGCCCAACCAGACGGCGGCGGATTTTCAATTGATGGCACGCCTTGCCGATTCAAACATCCGGCCGATGCAATTGCCGCAGGCCATGTCTATGTGCCAGGCGACCGCGCCGAGGCATTGCTGATGCAGCGCTCTGTGCGTGAAAATATAGCCGTTCCATTTCACACCAAGCCCTCACAATGGGGCTTGATTGATATGGCAGCGGAAAAGGCAAAAGTGGACGCTGCGATTGAACGACTGCAGATAGATACACGCGCGCAGGGCGAGGTGCAGCGATTGTCTGGTGGCAATCAGCAAAAAGTGACGATTGCTCGCTGGTTAGCAATGGGTTTTCAAACGATCCTGTGTTTTGATCCGACGCGCGGGATTGATGTGCGTACAAAACATCAGATTTATCCATTGTTGCGCGAACTTGCTGAACAAGGCTCATCAGTCTTGTTTTACACTTCAGAATTGGCTGAGGTGCAACAAGCCTGTGACCGAGTTGTTGTCATATTCAATGGCCGGGTGGTGGACCAGATGGACGCCGAGCAAGCAGATGAACCAACATTGATGCGCGCAGCCTATGGATTAACGGCTGATGACACTCTGCCTGAGGCCGCACAGACTGCAGCGCAGGGGACGGTGACCTGATGTTCCGTTTTTTGCGCAAACATTATTGGACTTTCGGACTGCTGCTGATCTTGATCGCATTGTTGGTTTTCACCCGCGTGATCCAACCAAATTTCGGCACATTCGGATTGGAAGCTCTGACACGGGCCGCTTTGCCTTTCGCTTTTGCAACGGCGGCACAGGCGATTGTCGTGATTGCAGGTGGTATAGATCTGTCAATTGCATCGATGATGGCGGTTTCCAGCGTTACTGCGGCTGTCTTGATGGACGGCGCCAGCGAACAATTCGCATTTCTTGTGATCCCTGTCGTACTGCTGGTCGGCGCGACCATGGGAGCGATAAACGGCGTCTTGATCGTTATCACGCGTGTCCCGGACATTGTGGTGACGCTGGCGATGTTGTTTGTGTGGGAAGGCGTCGCCCTGATGATTTTGAATTCGCCCGGGGGCGGTTCTGCCGAGTGGGTCCAGGGAATGCTTGTCGGCTCGATTGTGCTGGGGTTTATTCCCGAAATCGTGACTCAATGGGTGCCCAAAGCTTTCATCGTGATGGTGGTGTTTTTGTGCATTGTGTGGATACCACTGCGCAGGTCGAATTTCGGCCTGTCGGTTTATGCGATCGGTTCATCTGACATGGCAGCGTTCCGGTCTGGCGTTAATGTCAACCGAACCAAGATTGCTGCTTATGCAATTTGCGGATTGTTTGCAGCGATGGGCGGTTTGGTGCTGACAGCCAGCACTGGCATTGGAGCACCTATTCCTGGCCCATATCTGTTGGCCAGTGTTGCAGCGGTGGTGCTTGGCGGCGTAACTTTGGGCGGCGGCGTTGGCGGTCTGCTCGGCCCCATTATTGCAGTATTGATACTTCGTTTGATCCGAACAGACCTCACACTGATGTCGGTTGATCCCAACATTACAACCATTGTTGAAGGCACGATCATGGTTGTTGTGGTGATGGCAGGAGGATTTATGGCAGCCAGGCGGAAGACAAGATGACGGCTGTATCCAGCAAATCAAATAACTGGTTGAAAGGCCTGCGTACGCTGGTCCGGGACTATCCCATTATCCCGTTGATCATCCTGTTGTTAGGCCTTGTGGTAGCCCTTGAGGTGATGCGGCCTGGCATCATCAACGAGCGTTGGATGGCAAACACCGTCAAATTTGCAATTCCACTCGCCATGCTTGCT
This sequence comes from Alphaproteobacteria bacterium, assembly GCA_024743215.1. GTDB lineage: Bacteria > Pseudomonadota > Alphaproteobacteria > Rhizobiales. The sequence goes on along the minus strand of JANSWZ010000001.1, from coordinate 828,734 downwards.
GCCTGTCAAACCCTGACGATGCTCACAGGCGGAATTGATCTGTCAGTTGGTGTGGCCGCGACCGTCAGTGCTTTTGTGGCTGCAAGCCAATTGACGGTGCTCGGACCCACAGGGGCCATTCTTGTCGCGCTTGTTCCGCCGCTGCTCATTGGCCTTGTCAATGGGGTGGGGGTTGCTCTGTTTCGGGTGCATCCGTTGATCATGACGTTGGGGACAGGCCTGATCGGAACGGGTTGTTTGCTCGTTTACCAACGCACAGTCATTGCATCTGGCTCATCTGTTCCCGATATCCTGTCCTGGCTGGGAACCGGGTTGAGTTATGGGGTCCCAAATTCGCTGATCATTTTCGTACCCCTGGCGGTTATCATAATTGTTGGGCTGCGCCGAACCGGTTTTGGACGGCTGCTTTATGCTGTGGGCGAAAATGAAGAGGCGGCCCGTTTGGCCGGTGTGCGCACATGGCAAGTGCTCATTACACTGTATGTTATTTCAGGTTTGATCGCTGGCATTACGGGCCTGCTTTATCTCGGACTGATCAAAGCACCGTCGCTTTCGCTTGTTGAACCGAGGGTTTTGCCTTCGGTCGCTGCTGCCGTTATCGGCGGCACATCAATTTTTGGAGGCCGTGGCGGCTATTCGGGTACCATTGTCGGCGCGTTGATCCTCACAGTTTTGGCAACCATGCTTACGGTCATGCAGATACCTGAAGGCACGCGCCGCATCTTCTTCGGCCTCATCATTTTGGGTGTTACCGCGATCTATGTGCGTCTCACACAGGACCGCTGATCACAGGCCAAAATGCGCGCCATGAAATGTCACAGACCGGGAATCGCCACTGACATCCTCCAAGACGAGATGGTCGGCGTTGATTTGAACATCACTGATTTTGGTCCATCCGCTTGGCGGTTCAATTGCACCAAATGCATAATTGATGGTGGCCACACAATCCGTGGACAGCGTCAGGCCTTGAGGCAGTCCATAGGGCGACCGCTCAGCGGCGCTGGCGAGGCTGCCATTGCTGTGGCAACTGGTAGAGACTTCTTCAATGCCGAGCACATGCCTGTGCCTGCTCAGCCATGGCGCATAGTTGCGCCCGCCATTGCTCATCCATAACAACGTTTCGGGCAAAAATGTTGCGTCCTTGATTGAAAAAAACAGAAAACCATCCCGCTGCGCCAGGGCCGCTGTCCAGCCGAGCCGCGCAGAGGGGGGTTCTGCCATGATGACCAGATCCTCATGGTTCTCAGCAAAGGGGTAATTGCTGATGTCGACCCGTTCGCCGGATTGCTTTTCCAAGAATCCAAATCCGTCGGTCTTCTGCGGGTATTTTAGCAGGGACGTGCCTCTCGAGGCATCAGGCTCGGGTGCCTGCGCAGGAGTTGCTGCAAACTGTTTGTCAGAGAAGCTCAAACTTGCGCCGCCTGGTACACAAATCATGGCATGGTGACCAATCGGCAAATGGCCTGCGCCGCCTTGAAACTGATGGCTTTGATAGAGCAGTGGGTCGCCGGGATGAAGTTCAAATCGCTTTGTCACAACAGCGCCATTCACCTTTTCACGCAGTTGATATGCAGCGGATATTGCATCATCGGAAGCGCCATCATCGGTCAGAGGCAACGGGCTCCAATGGCCATTAGCCGTGTGGCCGTGGATCGGGGTGTCACCACCGCCACCGAATGGCGCGCAGAAAAAATCGCCTGAAAGCTTTTGTTCGACCAAAGAGATATCGTCAAAAACCTCAACCGGGTCCAACGCCCATGGCGCCGTGTGCAGCGGCTTTATCTCTGTGTTCGTCTGGGACGTTATCGTGAAATTTCTGATCATGCCGCCTTGACGGTCAAAGTCAAAAGATACGTGCGCGTCTGTCATTGCTTCATTGCTGATGTGATCAGTGCAATTGGTCTTTGTCATAGTGGTATGTTTTCCGGGAAAATCGCTTGAATGGCGATGGGATTCAGTTCCGGTTGCGCAAGGCCACGTGCAGCCGCAACCAAATGATCAACAGCGCCGCGAGCCTCGTCCTTGGCGTTTTCGTTGATGATCGCATCCATGGCGCCATCAATGAGATATTGCCGCGTGTCGTCGGTCAGGCCATGACCTATGACGGTCACACTCTGCGCCTTACCTGTGATATTCAGAGCATCGATGATGCCGGTTTGTCCTGACCCAATGCAATAGATGCCATTGAGATCAGGTTGGACTTTGAGTAGATCAAGCAGCGTGTCCCGCGCGCAGATATTGTCTTCAGCGACTTCATGTTCTGCTACAATTTTGAGGTGCGGGCATTGTTCACGCAGAACGCTTCTGAAACCCATCTCACGTTCCTCATGCCCCAGATATGCACGTAGCCCCAAGATGATAGCCGTTTTGGCGCTTGGTGCGGCGATAAGCTTACCCATCAAATAGCCCGCAAGGCGGCCGGCTGCGTAATTGTCTATGCCGATATAGGCGCGCCGATTAATCTGACGGATATCGGAGGCAAGTGTGACAACTGGAATATTGCGTGTGTTGAGACCGCGAAGCGCATGGCGCACCTTGGCCGTGTCCACACCAATTATGCCTACGCCGTCAGACGCGTCGCTTATCTCGCCTATCGCTTGCAGAACAGCCTCTTCATTGGCGCTGTTGAGGTGGTGAATGGTCGAGGCCACACCGTCAATTGACCGACAATAGCTTTCTATATGATGTGCCTGTTCGGCCAAAAATGCGTTGCGATAATCAGGGATAACAAAGTCGAGTTCTATCGTTTCAAGAAGACCTGTCGGAGCTTTTGACACGTCGCCCTTCAAATGGCGCACAATAGACAAGACGTGCTGCCTTGTGTGTATCTGCACGCCATCCCGGCTGTTGAGCACCCGGTCCACAGTGGCTTTTGACACACCGGCGCGTTTGGCGATCTCTGACACTGTGACTTTGGTTGTGCCGGGTTTTGTCAACATTTTATCCTTCATGACACGCAATAAGACCTCATTTTGAGGTGTTATCAAGAAAAATTGTCAAAAAGCGACTGTTTTAAGGGAATTGCGTACGAAAATTGCTTGACCAAGGCGTTTTCTGAACGGACCATGATCACAAGGTACATCAATTTGATGGGTTATTGTCATGACACCAACAGCACGCGACTACAGCCTTGTGGGCCGCGATTCAGAACTCGCCGAGCAAAACGGCCTAGTGGCTGCCGATTGGTATTCAGTGGATATTGATCGCAAGGAAATCAAACGCCTCATGCGGCGATCGGATTCTCCAGCCATTCGAGACACTTTGATTTGGCTCGGGCTTTTGCTGGTCTCTGGCGCAGGCGGCGCCTATTTCTGGGGCACGTGGTGGTGCGTTCCGTTTTTTCTGGTCTATGGCGTTCTTTACGGTTCCTCGTCAGACAGTCGCTGGCATGAATCCGGCCATGGAACCGCGTTTAAAACCCGTTGGATGAACAGCGCGCTGTACTATTTTTCCAGCTTTTTGATTTTGCGTGAACCCACCATCTGGCTCTGGAGTCATACACGCCACCATACCGATACCATCATTGTCGGGCGTGATCCGGAGATCGCAACGCCGCGACCGCCTGATATCAAGGCGATGCTGTTGAATATCTTCGCCCTTGTCAGCACATGGAAAACCATAAAAGCACTGTTCCTGCACGCAGGTGGGAAACTTACACCAAATGAAGCGACATTTGTGCCGGAGAGCGAGCGATCCAAAGTCTATTGGATCGCTCGTCTATACATTGCAATTCTGCTCGGTGTTGTCTTGGTGTGCATTGCCACGGGGTCAATTTTACCGGCTATGCTGGTCGGTTTGCCGTCCCTCTATGGCGGGTTCATGGCAATTTATTTTGGTTTGACGCAGCATTCTGGATTGGCCGAGGATGTACTCGACCACCGATTGAATTCCCGTACTGTTTATATGAACCCGATCTTCCGCTTTTTGTATTGGAACATGAATTATCATATCGAACATCACATGTTCCCGATGGTTCCGTTTCATGCACTGCCGCAATTGCATGAGGCTATCAAGCATGATTGTCCTGAACCTTATCCAAGTTCAATCGCTGCCTATCGCGAGATAATTCCGACACTTCTGCGCCAGTTGAAAGAGCCGGGTTTTTTCGTGCGCCGCACTTTACCCAATGGCGCAGAGCCCGTGCCACATAATCCTGGCGCGGTCTTTCAAACTTCAAGCTAGAGGGCAAGGAATACAAGAATGAGTGATTGGATTGATGCATGCGCGCTGGACGATATCGACGAGGAAGACGCGATCACGTTCAAACATGATGGTGGGTATTATGCGCTCTACCGGACTGAAGATGACCAATACTATGTGACTGATGGCCTGTGTACGCATGAGCGGGTGCCGCTCGCCAATGGTCTGGTCATGGGCAAAATAATTGAATGCCCGAAACACAATGGCCGTTTTGATTTCACCACAGGTGAAGCAAAGGGCGCGCCGGTTTGCGTCAATCTGAAAACTTATGAGACAGACATTCGGGGCGGACGTTTGTTTTTCAAACTGGATTGATACCGAGATGCGGACAGATCGCTGTCTGACGTGCCTTTCTGCCATAATCTGGAGGAGTAAATATGGCCAATGATCCCCTGAGTGTTGCTGAACTGTTAGCGTTGAAGGGCGTTCGGCAACTGACGAAATTGCGCGTGGAGACATTGGACGACGCAGCGGCGGCTAGCGCCGCAGGCATCGACATGCTGTCGGTTCCGCCAGAGCTTTTACTCCTGCCAGAATTCAGGCGGATTTGCCCCAGCCCATTTGTTGTGGGGGGCCTGGAGCCCGGTCTGTTTGTGACTGAAGAAGACTATTTGCGCATTGCCTTCAAGCTGCTGAATGCGGGGGCAAATGCCGTCTATTGCGGGGCCAGTCTTCCCATTGTCCGGCGGCTGCGAGATGAGGGAATTCCGGTTGTCGGTCATGTTGGTCTCATCCCGTCGCGCCGAACATGGACTGGTGGGTTCAAAGCCGTGGGCAAAACACCGGAAAGTGCCCTTTGGATCCTTGAGGAGACAAAGGCGCTGGAAGAAGCAGGCGCTTTTGCTGCCGAGATCGAAGTCGTGCCGGCCGCCGTCGCCAAAGCCATCTCAGCGCAAACTGCGATGTTGATGATTTCGATGGGTGCGGGCATGGGATGCGACGCGCAATATCTGTTCGCGTGCGATGTACTGGGCGCCCATGACGGGCATTATCCACGCCATGCAAGGCGATATGCCGATCTGCAATCGGAATATCAGAAGCTGCAAGCCATGCGCATAAAGGCCTTTCAAGACTACGCGTCAGATGTGGCTTCAGGTGCATTTCCTGTCGCGGATGAATTGGTTCCACTTGATCATGATGCGCAAAAAGCGATTTTAGAGACGCTTGAAACGAAATAAGGTCGAGAAAAATCGGCAAAAAAGGGGGAGGGTTCTATGAGCAAGTTTCGGGTAACCGGCATTAATTTTGATCACATGCATATGGGCGATCTGTTGCGGTTGGTGCATGAGCATCCAAAGGCTGAAATTGTTGGAATCTACGATAAATCTCGGGATAAGATGGCACAGGCCATCGCGGATTTTGACATTCCCGAAGATGCTGTATTCACGGATCTCGACGCGTGCGTAGTGCAAACGAAACCGGATTTGGCAATCATGTGTGCGGCCACCGCCGAACACGCAGATCATGTCGTAGCTCTGGCTAAGCATAATGTTCACATCCATGTGGAAAAGCCATTTGCTGCTTCCACAGCAGACGCGAAGCGCATGATGGCGGCAATGGCCCAGACTGGAAAACTGATGGCGATCAATTGGCCATTGGCATGGTACCCCAGCCACAACACCTGCAAGCGGTTGATCGAAGATGGCGTTATTGGCGAATTGATTGAAGTTCATCACTATGGTGGCAACCGCGGGCCGCTCTATCATTTGGCCGACAAGGTAGAGGTCTCGGCAGAGCAGGTTGAGCAACAAAAACCTGAATCATGGTGGTACAGGAAAGCGTCCGGGGGAGGCAGCCTGCTGGATTATCTTGGTTATGGTGCCACGCTTGGCACATGGTTCATGGACGGACGTGCGCCGCTGGAGGTGACCTGTGTGGTGGACCAGACAGCCGGTATCGAAGTCGACCAACATTCCATTACCATCTGCCGTTATGAACAGGGCCTTTCGAAGATGGAAACACGCTGGGGCACGTTTACCGATCCATGGGTAACGCAGCCACAACCGCAATGCGGCTTTGTTGTTGTTGGCACCGGCGGCACAATCTCCAGCTATGATTATGATGATTTTGTTACGGTGCAGACTGCCGCCGAACCGGACCAGAAGAAAGTTCCGGTCGATGTGCTTGCGCCCGGACACACCAATCCCATCGAATACATTTTGAACTGCATAGAAAATAACCGCCCCATTGAAGGGCCACTGTCGCCAGATCTGTGCCTCACAGCGCAACGCATCGTGGACACTGCCTACCTGTCCGCCCAGCAGAAAAAAACTTTGGCGCTTGTGTCATGAGTGGCGAAACACCGGATGCTGATACCTATGCGTTGCGCACTTACGACCTGCCAATTATCGACGCGCCGACTTTAAATTACACACCGCCCATGCCTCAATCCTATCGGCCGCGCATTGCGCTTATTGGCGCAGGCGGGATTGCGTCCGCGCATCTGGATGCCTACCGCAAAGCAGGCTTTGATATTGCTGCCATATGCAACCGCACGCTCACAAAAGCAGAGGCTTTGCGCGCCGAATTTTTCCCCAATGCAGTCGCGACAGACAACTATGACGACTTGCTCAATGACACATCCATTGCCGTCTTTGACATCACGCCACACCCGGATGTGCGCTTTGGTATGATCGAGAAAGCGCTGGCGGCAGGCAAGCATGTGCTATCGCAAAAGCCATTTGTTACGGACCTCGATGCAGGCGAAACAATGATAAAATTGGCGCGCGAAAATGGTGTGCGGCTAGCAGTCAATCAAAACGGTCGCTGGGCACCCCATATGGCCTATATGCGTGAGGCCGTTCGCACCGGGCTCATCGGTGAGGTGACAAGCAGCCATGCGCACATGCACTGGGATCACAGCTGGATTGCACGCACACCATTTAACGATATCCATGACCTGATTTTGTACGATTTTGGGGTCCATTGGTTCGATTTCATGTCCAGCCTTCTGGGTGACCGTATGCAAACTGTATTTGCAACGCAGGCCCGCGCCAAAGATCAAAGTGCCAAGCCGCCTCTTTTGAGCCAGACCCTGATTCAGTTTGAGGGCGGGCAGTCGTCTCTGGTCTTTGACGGCAGTGTCAAACATGGCGCGCTGGACAGTTCCTTCATCGGTGGCACAAAGGGCAGCCTTTACAGCGTGGGAAAAGATCTGAACGCACAGAGTGTGACACTGACCACAGAGCGCGGAGAAGCGCGCCCCGAGCTAGTGGGAACATGGTTCAATGATGGGTTTGCCGGCACTATGGGCGAGCTTTTGAGTGCTATTGAAGAAAACCGGGAACCGAACAATGGCGCCAGCGGAAATCTGCAAAGTCTGGCGCTCACATTCGCAGCCATAAAGTCAGCACACACTGGAGCGCCGATAGAGATCGGAACCATTCGCGCCCTGCCATAAGCCACTTTTTGCATGCTACGGAGCCAGGAACTTTTTCGTGAAAAAATGACACAAAAAGTCATCAAAAGTGCATCTTGTGACTTATTGAAAGGTCCATTTTCGCGCAGATCGCGCAAAGCATCCTAAAAATAGGAATGGCCCAATCCATTTGACTATAGTTGTAATTCGCTCATCCACTAAAATTCAGGCGCATCTCGCACTTGCGCCCAGATGTCAGCAACTTCTTTGTGGTTGAGTGCTCGCGCAAGGGATGCTCGTATTGCCCGTACTTCGTCGGCACTTTCCTCTAAGCCCAGCGCACTAAATCTTTTTACCGACAATGCGTAGTGCAGCAGGGCCTTCTTTAGACTGAAATTGGCGTGATCTGAATCCATGTGTAGGCCACCCATTAGCTTGTGACCGTTGGGATTGCCTTGTTCCGCAGCGGCGCGCCAATAGGCCTCTGCCCGTTTGCGATCCATATTTACGATGTGACCATTCCAATAAAGTTCACCGAGCACAACCGCAGCATTGCTGACCCCCATCCTGAATGCTTCTTCATAAAGCTCAACGGCCCTGTCCCTCTTCATATCTTCTAAATCGTATTCCAGAACCAAATTTGCGATGCTGTAAGCAGCAACCGGATATCCTGCATCCCAAGCTGCCTCATAATTACGATAGGCTTGGTCAATTGTCGCCCTGTAGTCCTGTTGCTGTTCACGCATGGCTTGAGCGGATGCTTGCAATGCCCGACCCATCTGGAACAGAAGCCGAGGATGGTTTTTAGATTCCTCGAGCGCTTCCGAACAGGCTTTGGTTGCAAGATCGGGGATAATGAAATCGTATCGAATGCCCTTTTGGAAAAGACGTTGTGGATCGAATGCAAACGAAACCAAGCGGTCACATTCGAAAACATCATCTTCTGTGGTTTCACTTGAACGCCGCTTGATTGAACGACGCAAGTTTTGTCTGTGCCCATATGAATAATTGCGAAGCCGCCAAGCAGATATGAGGTCACGCGGTGGCTGATCCAATATGCTGAGATCCAATTTGAAGCCTTGTTCAGGAAACACCAGCACATTGCCGGAAACATAGGTGCCATCGTACTTTTCGTTGGCATACCAACCGCAGCCAAAACGGTCGATGATGTGCTGCCTTGAAAAATCAGACTTAACAGCGGTCAATCCACACTTGTTTTCGCCGAATAGCGATTTAATGAGCAGCCAGCCGGATTTGCTGCGACCGATAATATCGCTTCTAAGACCAATGTTTTCCATCGAGGATGTTACAGCAAACTTGCTTGCTCTTTTCCAACCATAAAGCATGCCACCGAGGTCAGTTGCGAACACCTCACCACTTGCGCTATCGACAAACACATCCTCCAATTCAGAAACGCTTGGTGTTTCAATGTCATGTCTTTTGTTATTTTTTTGATCCCAAACCACGATGTTGCGGCTTATCACATTTATGCTGGAATTATATGGATTTTCATAGATCGCTATCAGATCGAAATTGTCGTCTGTCACCAATCGAGAAATAGAGAATTTATGTGTCCCAATAGGAACTGATGCTAAGACTCGCCTGTTGTTCAGATCATACCAGACAAGGGTAGCCATCACTTTTTCGTCGGTGTCAGAACCATCAGCCAAATGCTCAATTTGAAGCAGCATTTGATCTTCGCTCCGATTGAGAAATACGGCGCTGATGGTCGAGTCCGAACTTACATCGAAGCCACTTGCAGCATCAAGCGCAATGAGTGTGAGATCTTCGCATCCGCCTCTCGCTAGAACCAAATGCAACGGCAGTTCATCTGTTTGATACAAATAAAAAGTGTCAAAGAAGCGAGCATCAGCGTTAGTGTATGCTTCGATACCGTTGGTGGACAGACCTCCTTTACAAATTGATTGAGCCGTTTGTTGATTTACTGATTTCACCGTGTGTGCATTCAAAAACCAACCATTCAAAAGCGCACCTTCGATTTGTTGCTTTTCATGAATCGGGGAGACAACCATGCCCTCCAATACATCGCCGGGCGCTAGTTTTTTGGACTCCGGCGTTGCTGTGTATCCGAACAGTAGGTTATCTGCAGAAATGAAAAGCTCGTCCGCTTCTGGATGATCAATCATCTGAACTCGTGAGCGACTATCCGGGAAATCATAAACCAGTGAAAATGCGGTGTTGCTGAGTGGTTCTATGACGATGAAGGCACTCGCGCTTTCATGATGCATCAGGAAATGGCGACCGGATAAGCTCCAGCCAACGCTCCCAATGCCATCATTCGGCAGTTTGTAGCTATGGAATGGGCCGCTGCTTAATTTTTCTAAGTTTAGAAAGTGTATTTCTCTACCATGATGAACCGCGATGATCGGCGCTGAAGACGCAGGCGTCGCGCTTTCTATGTTATCCTTGAAGTTTAGGCTCAAAGGCACGCGTTCGTTCGATCCGTCACGCCAGTATGAGAAACTCATACTCTCCGAACCTCCTGTTGAGTCCAACAGGTAACCGCTATCATATCCATAAAGAGCGACCCATTCTCCTATATAAGTGCTGGTGTGCGTGATCCTCGATTGGTCAAAGTCGTAAACCTGCACGTAGTTTGGAATTTTGACCGGAAGACCAAAGACTTTTGTTTGAACATGAGTTGAATCAACAAAAAGTTTGTTGCCGGATGGCGAGAACAAAATGCGGGCGTGTGTTTTTTTGGCAAAATTGGGGCTTGGCAACTCAAATAGCGGTTGGTCGAAGTTGCCTTCCGTCAACCATACATCGCTTGCATACGTTCTCAGGGCCACTGTACCAGCTCGACTGATGGCGCATTCATTAATATCTGACCGGTCAATATTCGCGACCCGCTGTACCGCTAGATCATCCCCAAACTGGTATATGTGTACGCCAGCTTGCGACCGCGTGGCAAAGAGACGCGCATGGAAATTCTCACAGAAGAACGACTCGTTGGCGTCCTCAAACAGCACGGTCTTTTTCGCCATTGACGGTGTATAGATAAACAATCGATTGGACTCTTGCAGGATGAGTGCATCCTTGGTCAGAAAGTGGGCATTGGAATTGCTGCTTGGCAAAATCCGGGTTGCGGTTTGCCTGACTGAAGTAAGGCGCAGAAGGTGACCAAATGCCTCATCAACCAAGGATATGTCGGTCGGATCAGGTTGGGTCTTGAATTCCTGCCCATTTTGCCGTGGCAAAACTTCGAACAATCTGAGTAGATTTGCAGACAAATTAAAAGATTCCGTCCCGAGAGTTGCGGCGACCTGCAAAGCTGAAGCCTCCAACGCGCTCTTCAACGCTCGTTCAGCTTTCTGCCGTTCTTTGATCGCCAGTCCGGCCTGTTGCGCTAGTTCTTTATTGGTCGAGTCTAGCTGCTTTTCACGCCCTCGTAGATCTTCAGTCAACCGATTGCTTTCGCTGAATTCAGTCCACCCCCAAATGGCTATGGCAGCTGAAATTAGGGTCAAGACAGATGCTGCAATCAGTCCCAAACGAGTTCTGCGGGTTATCTGCCTTTGGGCTTTCAATTCGCGGTTGCGGCGCAGGTTTTCGACGGCACGACAGGCAAGCAGATAGTCCCGTTGGGTTGGCGTGAGATGTTCCCTCAGATCTTCGCGCTGAACAAACCGCTCCGCCGTTTCTAGTCTGCCTTCTGAATGCGCCAGCCAGCCCTCATCGTGGTTGTTGGATTCCCATTCCAGTGCCGCCCTTTGTACGCCTTCAATCGCCGCGAGAGCCTCAAAATCTTCTTCCAACCAGCCCTCCAACAGGCCCCACTGCCGCAGCAAGGCCTCGTGCGCTGGTTCAATAGTGACTTCAACGTTGCTGACTTCAGAGTCATTGTCTTGGTTGCGATCGGTATTCCGCACGTCGGTAGCCAACAGGCGCTGTTCAACTAGATATTCTATCAACGGGCGGGATTTATTTGGAATATCTGATAACCGCGCCACCTTGCGTCGGCTTTCCTTTGTATCGGGATCAACACCTGCCAGCCAAGGAATAAGCCCGCGCCTCAATAATGCCAATTGCTGGTTCCGGTTTTGTGGAATTCGGGCATCATCGACCGCTTTCCTCAGCGCCCCTTCCACCGCCGCCTCGATAGCTCCGCCGATGCGGCCAAGAGCCTCGTAGTGGTCAACCGTCAGCTCTCCGTCACCACCGCATTCTGAGTAAAGCCGCTCAAGAATAAAAGCCAAAAGGGGCAGCGCATCTTTGGCCCCGCCGGCTTCAATGTCTTTCAGTAACTCGTCAACTAATTGCTCTTCGATCACTGGGGACCGGTCGCCATCACCCGCATTCATGCGGGCAATGGGTCCCTTTATCACCTGTGAATAGGCTCCATACGGCATAGGAGGCAGGTTGAGTATCTCATGAGAGACAGGGCCCAAAACAGTGTCATATTGGAGCTTTTCATAAGCATCTGAGCGCATGGTCAGCGCAACGATGATCGACGGACTATTTACCCGCAACAATTCACCCAGAACGTATACCAGCTCCTGAGCCATCACTCCGCTGCTTGAAAAAAACATCTCTTCTGCCTGATCAACAGGCAGAATGATGGACGGCGGATTTGACCTAGCCGCGTCTATGGAAGGGAAAACGGCTTGCAGCAATTCACAAAACAGTTCAGCAATTTTGGAAGAATTGTTTTCTTCAACTTCATTTGCCCGAGCACTTGCTGGCCGCACCGTCGCCAAAACGTCTCTAATTGCTTTGCGGGATTTGCTCTTGCCTAGCTGTTTAAATCCTTCAAAAAGGCTATCCACCAACCCACTCTGGTTCTCGGATTTTGCGCCTTGCAAACGCACCGGGGGCAAAACGAAAAAGTGGCGGTCATCCCGCTTGAGACGAGGCAGTAAGCCCGCTCTCATGAAAGAGGACTTCCCAGCACCCGATGCCCCGAGCACTACCAACATTCGCGGAGCCGGTGAATCCCTCAATCCGCGCAGCCGATCGAGCGCCTCCAGGATTTGGCCATTCCGGCCAAAGAAAATTCCGGCGTCTTCTTGTTGTAATGCCCGTAAACCTGGATACGGTGAGCGACCGGGATCTGATTGGGGTGGCCATTCAAAATAGCCAGCGTCGAGTCCAGTGTTGAGCAATCCAGACTTCAGACGCCGTAGCTCATCTCTGTTGAACCTTACCGTAGACGATTGATTTGCGTTGGACGGCCTTACATTGAATGTCTCCGTTTCGCCGGTTCTACTAAGATCCACCAGTTGCCACTCGGCAGTCATTTCGATGGGAATGTCGCCGAGCGGAGTGGCTTCAACCAACACGCCGAAGATAGGCTTGTTCAGGCTCTTGGCAAACAGAAATTCCGCTAAGCACCACTTGCTCTCCACCCAGTGAGGAGAGATCAAGAAAATGACCCCTTCACAACGCCTCACGGCGTTCTTCAGCGCATCTTGCCACCGCTGGCCACCAACCAGCCCGAATTCTGGATCAAGATCAAGAAAAACATCATTCCATCCCTGATCAGCCAACCAGTCCCGCAGGGCCAACACTTTGGCTTCATCAAAACTCGAATGGGATAGGAACAACTGAGACATTTGGTAAATATTGCAGATGATGGAATTTATTCAAGTAACGGACGAAGTACGCCGAAATTTTATTCAGAAACAATCAAAAAGTGCGAGACATAATTGGGAAATCTACATGAATCGACCCCAACATCGTCACGTCGCAGTCTATTGAGCTAGTCCCAATCCAAATATCGCATTGCCGACCGTAAACAGAATGCAAGCCCGTGTGCATTTAGAATGGCTGCACTGATGCCCTAGTGACCGAGGCTGGGACGTGCATGAAAACTAGCGGCGCAGAAAGCAGACCTTGCGAAGTCCCGAGGCGATTGCCCACGTACGAGCCAGTAAGGCAACTCTTTGATTGCAATAGATTTTTAACACTAGTGGAATTTAAACGATTATCAAAAATCTCGCGAGCTTTAAAAATTGTCACAGCCCAAAGGCCACTGAATATTCTCGAGGAAAGCCTATTCGAGTCCCTACCTGAAATTGTTGATCTTGAAACTTCCTCCGATAGATATATTGCCAACGCATACGCCAAGCTACGCAAGCAAGTTCAACCCGAACTAGAAGATGTCACCAATTCCACCTATCTCGAATCGTAGTGACATTCCTTCTGCTAGCGCAGAACCCTGACAGAGTTATTTATGCCAACGTTATGTTGAAACTGGCAGATGAAATGCGGTCAATAGCGGTTAAAACTGAAAAAACAAGTCGCGAAGCATTAAATAAGTTCCGACATTTTGTGGAATAAGGCTGACGCAAATTCTGATTCCTTGCGATGCAATAATCTGAAAGTCAAAGGATTTCTGAGTTTCAGTCAAACTGTAATTCCGCAGGCCAAACCCCGCATAGTGTCTAGGAGGCAAAGGTCAACAATGGATTAGGAGCGTTATTGCGCTCGGCAAAACCTTCGGCGGCTTTGTGCGCACTGCTACCAATTGTTCAATCTGCGGCAAATGTCCGCCTCCCGCCCCAACTGGTTAAAAGTCGTTACCATGCGAAGGTCTCTGAAGTTCGGTGAGAGGCCATCCGTTCTATATCGATTAGTGGATCATGCCCTTAGGGGGCTGAATTTAATATCTCGTAAATGATGTTCTTGAAAAGTTTGAACTTTTCGGGCGCTGAAAGGAGCGTGTTCGTCTGCGTTTGTTGGTCTGCTTCGCGATCAAGGATCACATTTTCGACTGCCTTTGCAGGAAATTTCCGCAAGTCAGCCAAGTTGATACCGCAGCCAGCGAGATGACTGCATGGAAGACAACTCGACCAGATTACACAGCCAAAAACAACAAGGCTACTTTCATCAAAAACAGATCTGAGCTGTCACTACGTTCGTCCGGGTTTATGTGTACTGAGATTATTCGCGTGGGAACCAATTACTCGGCCAATGATTGCAAATCATCACGCCAAGCCTGTCCGCAAGCATTCATCACAAATCGCCGTCCAGTGTGGGAATAAATGTGGGAACGTATTCAGAAGTCTGTCAATTTTGCTCATTAAAACAGATATTTAATTCATGTTAATGGCGGATGGGGTGGGATTCGAACCCACGGTACGCTTTCACGCACGCCGGTTTTCAAGACCGGTGCCTTCAACCGCTCGGCCACCCATCCAACGCATTGAGATCATTACAGTTTCGATAGTTCAAAAAAACCGCGGTTTCAGGTTTTTTGCTGCCGAATTGCTACCCAATTCATTTTCATTCTGGCTTTATAGCCACCTTTATCGCCGCGTCAACCTGTTCTGCAGCATCAGCTTGCATTCCGCACAGTGCATGCGAATATAAGTCCGGCTCAGACCTACAAAAGCGTTTTGTCTCAATCAAAGCGTAGAGCGCATTTGGCGCACTTTCTGCTCTAGGTTTTTGAGCCGAGAGAAAATGGCAGATACCCGACAAACCCTGAAATCTTCCAGACGCCATCTACCTTGGCGCAGAAATAGAGTGTTTGCCAGTTGAGGTTCTCCATGCTCCCATCAGCCTTTGCTATGTCTCCATCAAACTTTTTGTGAACGACAGCAACACTATCCCCCATATCAATATCGCGGAGTGTTGTTATGCGAAATAGTGCAGCCCTCAGAGGCTCTGCATATTCGACCGCAGCACTGTGTGCAGCCTGTCGCAACCACTCGTCGCGATAAATGGTCAAGTTGGGGAAGCCCAACCGCCATGAATCAGGATTTGATCTTCCATGCGCGTGCATGCCCAGAAATCGGTCAGTTACGAAATCATCTTTGACCATAGACCAGTCTTGTCCAAGAAAGGCGTCAATATCTCTGTGGACCAACATTTCCCAGATGGCATGTCTGTCAGCGTCTGTGGTGGGGAAGGGGTTCTTTTCGTAGTTCATTCAGGTCTCCTTATTTTGGGGGAATGGCAATTAATCAAATTTACCCCGCACGGCCAATTTCAACGTGTCTGTAAGCAGTTGGCCATGGATTGGAAAAACGGTGTCAAAGAGGTTTGAGGCGGGGCAGGCATGGTTGGGAAAGACGCGAACCTTGTCACCAACGCTTGGTCTCTTATGAGCCTTGGAGACGTCAACAAGGTCATGTTCGGCAATCGTATCCTTGACGTGACCGCAGGGCGTATCGAGATCTCGTAAGTTCATCCCTCTAGTCGCCTAGTGGGAGTTCAGGATATCCGATATCTTGGCTGGCAAGACTTTGTCGCACGCGACGTAGGCGTTCCAGCACTTTGGGACCCATGGACACAGCTGTTCCCATAGCAAGAAAATCTACAGCAGCAAGCAGCGCATAACGCGTCGATGTTGGTTTGAAAAGATCGCGATCCTCCTTGAACGTCAAAGGGAACAGAATGTCACCAGCCTCAGCCAATGGTGAACCCAGAGATGTCACCACAATGACTTTTGCGTTGTATTGTTGTGCAATGGATACGGCATCGATTACAGAACGGGCATGACCGGAAATCGAAAAAGCGATCACAAGTGCACCGGTTTCAAGCACTGATGCACTCATGCGTTGTAGCTGTGGGTCAGAGTGTGCCGATACATGTAAACCAAGACGAAACAGCCGGTTCTGCAATTCCACCGCCGCCATAGAAGAACTGCCGCCAGTGCCGTAAATCAATATTTGGTTTGCCTTGGCTATGGCTGTTGTAATAGCAGGCAGATCGACCTCAGAGAGCGCGACGCTCATGAGTTCAAGCGCAGCATGCGCTCCTTCCGAAACCTTGGATATAACTTCATCAAGAGGTCGGTCTTCGTTCGCCATCTGGGCAGAGCTGCGGAGATAGGCCCCGCCAATTGCCAGCGATTGCGCCAAATGAAATTTCATTTCACGCGTGCCGGAGAATCCCAGAGCACGGGCTAATCGTGTAACGGTGGGCTCACTTACCTCAGCGCGGGCGGCAATATCAGCAATCGGCGCATAAGTTGCAAAATGCAGATCGGCAAGAATGCATTCCACAAGTCTCTTTTCCGCATCTTTGCCTAGCGCGGAGCGATTTTGGAGCCGGCCAACAATGTCGACGCGTTTGTCATACGACGGACCATTATTGCCGCGGTTTTGTTTGTTGTTTGTCACGAAATTCTCTTGCCATCTGCTGCATCGAACAGGTGGATATTGTCTGGATCGACACTCAATTTAAGTTTGTCACCGGGTTTTGGAATGTCTCGATCACGAAACAC
The DNA here is from genome assembly GCA_024743215.1 of Alphaproteobacteria bacterium. Classification (GTDB taxonomy): domain Bacteria; phylum Pseudomonadota; class Alphaproteobacteria; order Rhizobiales. Next base: position 811,980 of record JANSWZ010000001.1, on the reverse strand, counting down.
AACGCGAATTTCCGTATCGGCCAACTCCCCAAAAACATGAACCTCTGGCCCCGTTGGTTCAACCACTTGTACATTCAGTGTCAGTGGCCCGTTGTCATCGCGGCAGTAATTCTCTGGACGGATACCGATAACAACATCCCCCCCGTGTTCAGCTATGCTTTGGGGTGCACTGAGCACTGAATTGTCTTTCAGTTTGAGGGAAGGACTTTCGCCTTCCATCAGGTGACGGGCCGAAAGAAAACTCATTGAGGGAGAGCCGATGAAACTCGCCACAAACAGATTGGTAGGACGGTCGTATAATTCCATCGGTGAACCGATTTGCTCAATAGCACCATTGTTCATCACCACGATGCGATCAGCCATAGTCATCGCTTCAATCTGATCATGCGTTACGTATACCGTTGTCGTGCCGAGAGTTTGATGGAGCGCTTTGATCTCGGTACGCATCTGCACACGCAGTTTTGCATCGAGATTAGACAAAGGTTCGTCAAACAGGAAGATTTTTGGATCGCGAACGATGGAACGCCCCATCGCGACACGCTGACGTTGACCACCGGAAAGCTGTTTGGGAGACCGGTCCAAATAGTCCGTCAAGTTCAGAATGTTTGAAGCTTTCTCAACCAATTTATCCGTGTTTTCTTTGGACTCACCACGCACATTGGGGCCAAATTCGATATTCTCACGCACGCTCATGTGGGGAAACAATGCATAGGACTGGAACACCATTGCGATGTTCCGCTTTTGCGGGGGCGTATCGTTCGCTCTTTGGTCGGCAATTGTCAGGTCACCGCCTGATATTGTCTCCAGGCCCGCTATCATACGTAGCAGTGTGGACTTTCCGCAGCCCGAAGGGCCAACCAAAACAGCAAACTCTCCATCTTTTATCGACAAGGAGAGCTGCTCAATCACATTGACCCCGCCGTAGCTCTTAGAGATGTTGGTCATGTTCAGCGCGGCCATGATGGGACTTCCTTACAGCTTTGAAATTTCATCGAAGAATGGCAAGTTTCCTGCCGATATGCCTGCATCCACTGGCAAGGTCACGCCAGTAATACCACTTGCAAGTGATGAGGCTAGAAACGCCGCTGTTTGAGCTACTTCCTTGGGAAAAACAAAACGTCCAAGGGGATACAAAACCTCAAGACGGTCAGCGAGCGCAGGGTCCGCCACGAGCCTATCCGTCCAGGCTGATGTTCGAATTGATCCAGGCACAATGGCGTTTGAGCGGATTTTGTTGCGGCCTTCTTCTGTCGCTATTGCGCGGGACCAAGCCAGCAATCCAGCTTTTGCAGCCGCGTAAGCAGGATTGCCGAAATGGGCGAGCGCGTTCAGGGAGGAAATAAACACAAAGTTGCCGCCATGTTGGCGCATGATTGGCAGGAATTCCTGGGAAAGAGCTGCGACTGCCCTAAAGTTTAAATCGAGCTCGTAATCAAGTGCTTGAGGGGTCACGTCCTTTATCGTCTCGGCGCGTGTCCACCCGGCATTGTTAATGATTGCAACTGGCGGCTGCTTGTCCTGGCAGGTTGCGGCAGTGGCTTTGCGCATAGCATCTGTGTCTGTGAGGTCAAAACGATGAATTTCTTGAACTTCCAGATTGGAGAAATCAGCATCCTGGACGTCATATGCAACTATCTCTGCCCCACAAGCTTTGAAGGTTTCGACGAGTGCGCGACCAACACCTCCGGTCGCACCGGTAATAACGACTCTCTGTCCTGAGAAATTGATCATTTGTGCGTTTTATCCAGGTCTTAGCATCAAAGTCATGGTCGATTTTGGGGATCTGATCACCCTGGTTTGGAACTCTGCGAATAGGCATTGGCGCGACTGATTAAGTGCGGTCAAGCAATCGGAGCAACAATATATGGTTTTTGTAATAATACAACGAAAAATCATATTTTGCTTGTTGGGGTGGCATTTATGTAATAAAAATAAAATTGAATGTTGGAGTGCGTGAAATCGAAGGCTTATGATCAGCATTTGCCAGGAATTTAGGAGAGAGAAATGAAGAGAACATGGTTGTTAAGCGTTGCCGGGGCGGCGCTGTTGTCTTTGAATGCGACAGCACAGGCTGATACTTTACGTGTTACAGTGGCGGAATACAGTTCAAAAACAGGGCCATATTTTGAAGAGGCTGCAACAGCGTTTGAAGCGGCTAACCCAGAAACAGATGTGCAGATCGAAGTTGTACCCTGGGATGTTTTGCTGCAGAAATTGACCACAGACATTTCTGGCGGTGCAAACGCTGACCTTTCAATTATCGGAACGCGCTGGCTCATTGACTTTGTCGATCAAGGTATTGCTGCACCATTTGACAGCTATATGAGCGATGAGTTTAATGATCGGTTCTTCCCGACATTTCTATCCCCATCAGTGATGGATGATAAGACCTACGGCCTGCCAATTGCGGCATCCGCGAGGGCTATGTACTACAATAAAGACCTGTTCGAGCAGGCCGGTATTTCTCAGGTGCCTAACACTTGGGAAGATCTGGCAGCCGCTGCAGAAAAAATCGCTGCTCTTGGCGATGATGTGTACGGATACGGTATGCAAGGCAAGGAAATAGAGACTGACGTCTATTTCTACTATGCGTTTTGGGCATATGGCGGCAATCTTATCGATGCAGATGGCACGTCCGGACTTGATAGTGAAGCTGGCTACCAAGCGGCAAAACTATACAAGTCCATGATTGATGGGGGCCTTACGCAGCCTGGTGTGACATCAAACACACGTGAAGATGTGCAAAATCTGTTTAAGCGCGGCAAAGTAGGCATGATGATCACAGCGCCCTTCCTTTCATCACAGATAGCTACGGAAGCGCCCGAACTGTCTTATGGCGTTGCTGCTATTCCAGAAGGCCCAAGTGGTGCGCGTGGCACTTACGGTGTGACGGATTCCATGATCATGTTTGAAAACTCTGAAGTGAAAGAGACTGCCTGGAAATTCCTGGACATGCTATTCGAAGCTGAGTGGCGCTCAAAGTTCACCGGTGGAGAAGGTTTCCTGCCGGTCAATAAAGCGGTGGCGGCAGAACCTGCATTTGCTGACAATGCTGATCTGAAAGCGTTTGCTGCGGTATTGCCAGATGCGCGTTTTGCGCCGGTTATTCCTGGATGGGAAGAAATTGCCGCGGCAACATCGGATGCATTGCAAACAATCTATCTTGGTGACGGCGAGGTTGAGGCAACTCTTGATGGCGCTGCAGAAAAAATAGACCGGATCCTGGGTAACTAACCCAGGTCAGCAATCAACGACGGGCGTGGTTTTCCAAAATCACGCCCGTTTTGACCGAAGACGCCATTGAATATGGCTGCATGGAACAAAAAATGACCCGGTCACCATTCACCAATCCATACGTTCTGATTTTACCGGGGTTTTTGCTCTCCGCTTTTATCATTCTGTGGCCGTTGTTTCAGCTCGGCAACATATCGCTCAGCGAGGTCAATCGATTTGGGCAAATTCGCGGGTTCGCAGGGTTTGAGAACTATCTGGCAGTTTTCAATGATCCAGACTTTTATGGTGCGTTATGGCGCACATTAATCTGGACATTTGGCATTGTCATTGGGTCAATCGGTACGGCCTTACCCATTGCAATTGTTCTTCATGAAGACTTTTACGGTCGTGGATTGGCACGCGTCATAATCATGTTGCCGTGGGCTGTTTCCCTTACAATGACCGCGATCGTGTGGCGTTGGGCGCTCAGCGGAGAGAGTGGCATGCTTAATTCAGCCCTGATGGGGCTGGGCCTGATAGACACGAACATTCAATGGCTTGCACAATCTTCGACGGCGTTTCCAATGCAAATCCTTATCGGGATTTTGGTCACTGTGCCTTTCACCGTCACCATATTTCTGGGTGGGCTCTCCTCTATTCCAGATGACTTGTACGAAGCGGCTCGCCTTGAGGGGGCTAACCCATTTCAGCTGTTTGCGAGGATAACTCTTCCGCTGATCCGTCCGTTTCTCAACATAGCCATCGTTCTGAACACAATTTATGTATTCAATTCCTTCCCGATTATCTGGGCGACCACGCAGGGAGGGCCAGCTAATTCAACAGATATTTTAGTGACCTACCTCTACAAATTGGGTTTTCGATTTGGAAAACTTGGGGAAGCGTCGGCGCTTTCCATAATGATGTTTGCCCTCCTACTCTTCTTCACGCTCATCTATGTGGTGCTGGCTATGCGAGGTGAAAAAGAATGAGCGCAAAGTGGAGACGCACCTTTTGGTCCTGGGCATTCCTTATGCCATTCGTAGTACTGGTATTATTCCCGTTTACTGTGATGTTTGTGACCGCGATCAAGCCGGCGACAGAAGTATTGAACCCCACCTGGTGGCCCAGTCAGATACAATGGCGCAATTTTGTGACCATGTGGGAGGCGACTAATTTTGGACCTGCATTGTGGAATTCTGTTTATGTTTCAGTTGTGTCCACCGGGTTGGCGATCTCTGTCTCAATACCGGCAGCTTATGCTCTTTCCCGATACCAATTTACCGGGAAGGGCTTTTTCCGTCAGTTTCTAATTGTATCGCAAATGTTGTCGCCCATGGTCCTCGTGATTGGCCTGTTCAAATTGGTGGTTTGGTTGGGGATTTTGGACAATGTGAATTCTGTGGTTTTTGTCTACGCCGCATTCAACATCGCATTTACCGTTTGGATGTTGCAAAGCTACTTCTCTACCATCCCGAAAGATCTGGAAGAAGCGGCCTGGATGGAGGGCGCGAGCCCCTTTAAAGCGCTGGTCAAAGTGTTCTTACCATTGGCAATACCGGCCGTAACAGTCACCGCAATTTTCTCCTTCATCAACGCCTGGAATGAGTTTGTCATTGCTTTGACGATGTTGCGGCGCCAGGAGAGTTACACATTGCCTATTCAGATTTTCTCACTCGTTGCTGGTCGTTACACAATTGAGTGGCATCATGTCATGGCGGCAGCGCTGGTCGCGACCATTCCGGTCGCCATCATTTTTGCCTGGCTCCAGCGTTATCTGGTGCGCGGCCTGGCCATTGGTGCCGTCAAATAACCCAAGAACTTGGTTCCAAAAGGAAAGAGCAATTATGTCTAAAACTCACTTTGGTAAGTCTCACGTTCCATTGTCTCCCGCGGTGCGCGCAGGCGATTTTGTCTTTATTTCAGGGCAGGTGCCATTTGGCCCTGACGGTATAGTGGTGACAGGTGGGATCTCCGAGCAAACCGAGCAGGTGCTTGAGAACGTCAAGGCCGCATTGGCGCTGGCTGGATGTGAGCCAAGGGACGTGGTCAAAACGACTGTCTGGTTAGAAGACGCCCGGGATTTCGGAGCATTTAACGCGGCTTACGCACGGTTCTTTCCAACTGATCCACCTGCACGAACAACTGTTGAATCCAGATTGATGGTTGATATCAAAATCGAAGTGGAAGCCGTCGCTTACAAGCCACTTTGATTTCCCCATCCCAAGGAACTCATTTTATGCGCGTGTTCACTGCCTCTTTGGCAACTGAGACAAATACGTTTTCACCAGTGCCTACAGATCGGGAAAGTTTTGAATCTGCATTTTACGCAGGTCCAGGTGACCATCCCGAAGGGCCAACCTTGTGTTCAGCGCCAATTCCGGTGTTACGCGCGCGTGCACGCGAAGAGGGTTTTACGTTAATTGAAGGCACAGCAACCTGGGCTGAACCAGGTGGCTATATTCGAACTGATGTTTATGAAGCCCTGCGTGATGAAATTCTGGATCAGCTAAGGGCCGCAATGCCTGTTGATTGTGTTGTGTTGGGACTGCACGGTGCCATGGTTGCGCGGGATTACGATGACTGCGAGGGGGACTTGCTGACGCATATACGCAACATCGTAGGCCCGAAGGTTGTTGTTGCGGCAGAATTAGACCCACATTCACATTTAACCAAAAAGCGTATGGATGCTGCGGATATTCTAGCGGCGTTTCTTGAATTTCCCCACACTGACTTTTTGGAAAGAGGGGAACATCTCGTTGATCTGGCTCTTCGCGCGACGCGTGGTGAAGTATCTCCACAAATGGCGTCATTTGACTGTCAGATGATTGATGTTTTCCCTACCAATCAGCAGCCTATGCGATCCTTCGTCGACAAGATGAGTTCGCTTCAGGGGCGGGACGGCATTTTGTCGGTTTCGCTCATTCACGGATTTATGGCGGCGGATGTTCCTGATGTGGGGACACAAATGCTTGTGGTGTCTGACGGTGATGTGTCGGCAGCAAGTCAATTGGCAGAAGAACTGGGTAAAGAAGTACGCGCTATGCGCGGACTGACGAAGTTCGAATTGCATGACATCGAAGCAGTTCTCAACATCGTTTCGACCTCAAAGAGGCAAAGCAAACCCTATGTGATTGCCGATGTCTGGGACAATCCTGGTGGTGGAGTTGCTGGGGATAATACCGTGGTGTTGCAAGCCATAATCGACCACGGGATCAAGCGCGCCGGCATTGCCACAATCTGGGACCCCCTGGCGGTAACATTCGCCATTGCCGCCGGTGAAGGGGCAATTCTTGACATGCGAATTGGCGGCAAAGCCGGTGCCGCCAGCGGCACACCGACTGATGTGCGTGTTGAGGTATTGGCAACTGCGGAACCAGGTTGGCAATCTTTTGGCACTAGCCGTGTAACACTGGGTCGCGCTGCCGTCGTTCGTATTGTGGGAACGGAGATTGATATAGTCCTGAACACAAATCGCACGCAGACCTTTGAGCCAGATATTTTTGAAAACCTTGGGGTTGATATCTCGACCAAGGATGTATTGTTGATCAAATCAACAAATCATTTCTATGCTGGGTTCAAGCCTGTCTCGCGTAAAATATTTTATGTAGGCGTAGACGGGCTTTATCCAACTGATCCCAATAAGACCAAATATAGCAAGCTAATACGGCGTATTTGGCCCATGACAGAAGCATCAATGACATCCGCTTAAGACTGATCGTTAGAACGCACGCGATGGAATTGTCGGAGCAAGCCGCTGTGTGAAGAGTGGGGGCTCAGAAAGAACCAAACCCACCTCAGTGATTTGTGCATTGGCTCGACTTGGCTGAGTTCCATAAGATATTCTAGTGACAATTCGAACAACTTCGGAATGTACCAGTGTGATGACAGGCGACGCACATATCGGTATTGGCCGGCGGCACAGGCTCAGTGATCGGGATTGAATGTGGTTGATGACATTCGGTGCATTCGATTGGGTCCTTGCCAGAACTATGGGGATCGTTCGGCATCGCCATATCGAAGGTGATATGGGGATTAACCGGCACCCCGTTCGGGGCAACATAGTCGGCGGTTTTCTGCTGAAGTGCAGTAAAGGGCCCGTGGCAAGCAAGGCAGGTTTCTGAATTTGTGGCATCGGCCGAACTAATCTTGATGATATAGCGGTGAAGCGCAGCAAAATCTGCCGACGAAACCGTTTCGGTGCTTCCAAAGGCGAAAGCACCGACAGGCTGCAGGAGCAAACAGACAGTTGCTGCTTGCGCCAGAGTTTTTAGCAACCGCATCAGGCCTGCTCTGCCGCAGCGTTCCGGCCAGCTATGCGGCCAAAGGCGAAACACTCTCCGACATTGGCACCGCCTTGCGGGTATTGGACATAGAGGGACCCCAACTCGCCAGCGCTGTAGAGCCGTGGGATGGGATCGCCGAAAACGTCGAGGATTTGCGCACGGGCATTGCGGCGGGGCCCCCCAAATGTGTTGTTCAATCCGGGCAGCAGTTGCATGGCGTAGTAGGGCGGGCGGTCCAATGCGATCAATTGCTGAGCCATTCTGCCATGATCGGCATCATGCCGGTCGGCGGCAAAGCCGTTATATCGCTCGACTTCCGCCGTCAGGACATCGGCCTCCATACCCATTTTGCCGGCGAGTTCCTCGATTGAATCGGCTTGCAGGATCCAGCCACGTTCGATTTCGCGGCTGTTATCGGCGCTCCATTCATACATGGCGGCCGGTCCCGCAGCGCCGAACATGGTTGATGTCAATGGTCCGGCAGTTCGCCGCCGCTCATCGAAGATCAACCAGGAGGGAATGCGCGGCCAGGTGTTGGCTACGGTATCGTAGACGAGGGCATTCCAATAACCGGAGTAACCACCAAGATGGTTTTCAGCCTTGAAACGACGACCGGATTTGTCGACGACAATGTGCGCATCTGATCCGAATGACAGTACAAAGGCGGTCGGGAAATCGTCGAATTTCGACTTGAACCCACCGCCTAGAACGGTCATGTGCCACAGATCGGCGCCCAGCGCCTGAGCCATGCGCAGCCCGTCACCGGTATTGCCCGGATTGCCGTAAAAGGTCATTGGAAAGGCAGGAAGATAGGTCTTCAGCGCCTTTTCGTCAGCGTTGAAACCACCCGTGCTTAAAACGACCGCGCGACGGGCGCGTATATAAACATCGCGACCGTCTTTTCGCGCCACAACACCAACTACCTCTCCATCCTTGGAGACCAGCGAACGGGCAGGTGTCGACCAGCGGATATCGATGCCACGCCCAACCACCTTTTCATGAAGAAAATCGAACATACCGGTGCCAACTTCGCCGCGACCATCGGAGCCTGCAATCTGATAGGCTTTGATGGCATTGTTGCCAGGCCAGTTTGCGTCGCGCCCTTGAGCCGCGAACAAGACAAAGCCTGGTGCGCCTAATTCCGAAAGCCATGCATTGTTGCGGCCCATTTCCTCGGCCCAGACCGTAATCATTGCGTCGTCGATATCCTGGGATTCTGGCATGTCGACATTCACCCGTGATGCAACCTTCATATAAGCGATGGCATCGTCTTTATTATCCGGTGTCAGGAAGACGCCGAAGCACAGCTTCGAGTTGCAAGTGTGTGCGTCAGCGGCCTGCTTTTCCAGTAGCAGAACCTGCGCGCCGTCATCATGTGCCGTTATCGCGGCTGCTGCGCCAGCGGCCCCGTAACCCAAAACGATGACATCGGTTTCTTCATCCCAGCTTTCCGGTTGAACGGACGTTGCCGCTTGAGCCGTGCCAATCATCGTGCCACTGGTAGCAATACCCAAGCCTGCAGCAGTCATAGATTGAAGGAACTGCCTACGGCTGTTGTCATCTGATTTCTTCATCACACCTCTCCGATCCATTACATCTCCAAAAGCTGCAACTTTGTAGTGTTCGGATCGGCAGGAGCTGTTGATGCGGATCAATTTCCGACCTGCAGTTCCTGTCAATTCCCAGTCATTGACGTGGAAAATCGGATAGAGGAAAACCTTCGCCTCCATCACACCGGGACCGGTTGGTTCCGCTTTGATTTCGCACTTTGCAATGAACTGAAAGAAGACGTGTTGAGCTTTGGTGAATGATCTGACGAAAAAACAAATCCGACAGGAAAACTGATGCGTATTCGGGGCAGTTCAGTTCAACAAAGGGATTTGAAAGCATGGTTCGGAAATTCTTCGCTCGCTTCGTGATGATGACAGCTTTGGCGGTTGTTACCTTTTCATTTGCGTTGCATGAGGCTGAGGCGCGGCAGGAATTATCGGGGAGTGAAATCAAATCCATGATCACTGGAAAGCGCATTTTTTTGAAAGTCCCTTTCGGGGGCGAGTTTCCATTGCGTTATTCGTCGAACGGAACCGTGTTTGGTGACGGAACAGCTCTGGGGCTGGGGAAGCGCATGGCGCCCAAAGAAGCAGGGCGTTGGTGGGTGAAGAACGGGCAACTCTGTCAGCAGTGGAAAACATGGTATAAGGGGCAGGTCGCCTGCTTTCGGCTATTTCAGCTTGATGACAATGAGCTTTACTGGCAGCGAAATGATGGTAGGTCCGGTAATGCGCGCATTTCGAATTGACGCAAATTGTCATTCAAGACGTGCAATTTTGTAGCCGGGAAAATTCATCCTTCGTTAACCAGGTCGGATTCAATTTAACGAAAATTTTGCTTCAATTTGAATGTTCGCTCGCATTTCGGCAAATTTTCATGCTTAAAGAATGCCACCAATGAGAGGGTATTTTTTGCAAATTTCACGGATCACGATGTGGGTTACGCGCTATAGCAGCTTTGCAGCAGCAGGAGCGCTTGCCCTGGCTTTGGCCGCTTGTAGCAGCAGCAACAGCCGCATTGATCCCAAATATGGGGTGGCTGCCAGCCCTCGTGTGTCAAAAGCGGCCTATATCCCGTCCGGCGGCGGTCGGTATCAGGTTGGCAAACCCTATAAAATCGCCGGCAAATGGTACAAGCCGAAAGAAGTCACACGTTACGAAAAGACAGGTATTGCCTCCTGGTATGGAGATGCCTTTCACGGTCGCAAAACTGCGAATGGCGAAATTTATAATATGAACGCCTTCAGCGCTGCGCATCCAACGCTTCCATTGCCAAGCTATGTGCGTGTGACGAATTTGGCCAATGGCAACTCAGTTGTAGTGCGTGTAAATGACCGAGGTCCATTTGCACATAATCGTCTGATCGATCTGTCCAAACGGGCTGCTGGTGTTTTGGATTTCAGGCGGCAGGGCGTTGCCAAGGTCCATGTGAGCTATCTGGGCAGGGCACCTGTGGATGGCGGTGACGCCAAATTCCTGGAAGCGTCTGTTCAATTCAAGGGGCGTGGTCCGGGCGGCATTCAACGCATAGCCAGTGACTCATCTGATGAAAACATGCCGTTGGCCTATGGCGCTGCCCAACAAACCAATTCTGGTCCATTCAGCATTCTGAAAAACCTGACGGCCTCTGGCGAGTAACCGCCCTTTATCATCTGCGTTTTTTACACTGAAGATTGCAAATTTTTGACCTGTTGAGCGTCATCGCTCTTGTCATGATTCACCAGCCGATGCATCTTGGCGCCATGCACAAGATTTCAAGCGTTTTCAAATCCATTCTGGCTGTCATTTTCTGGCTCACATTGTTGAGCTTGCCAGCTACAGCACAATTGTATCAAAGCCGCGCACAGCAGGCCATTTTGATCGACATGGAAACAGGCAGCATTCTGTTCCAACAGGATGCTGAGCGTGCAGCGCCACCGGCCTCGCTTACAAAGACAATGACAACAGCCATCGTATTCGATGCCCTGAAAAGAGGCGAGATTACAATGGAAACCGAATTTGAGGTTAGTGAGCATGCCTGGCGAACTGGCGGCGCACCGGCGCGTGGCTCCACAATGTTTGCAGCTCTTGGGTCTAAAATATCCGTGGCGGATCTGCTGCGTGGCCTGATCGTTCAGTCAGGTAATGATTCCGCGATCATTCTTGCCGAAGGCTTGTCCGGATCAGAAGAAGATTTTGCCAAGCGTATGAATGATTTTGGCAAGACATTGGGCCTGCAGGATTCCAATTTTGCAAACCCAAGCGGATTGCCGCATCCAGACCAGCGCGTGTCACCACGTGATTTTGTTCGCATTGCTCGATACATTATTGAGGAACATCCAGAGTATTACAAAATCTTTGCCGAACGGGATTTCTTGTGGAACGGGATTCGGCAGAGCAATCGCAACCCGTTGCTCTCGGCCCCTATTGGTGCAGACGGTATGAAGACCGGTTTCAGTCAGGAAGCAGGCTATGGGCTGATCGGATCGGCCGTTCAGGATGGCCGACGTCTGATTGCAGTGCTCATGGGCCTGAGGAAAGAATCTGACAGGGCACTTGATGGCAGGCGATTGCTGGAGTGGGGCTTCACGGCCTTTGATGCTGTGGAAGTATTTCCAGCCGGCATGGAAGTGGGGCGTGTTCGCGTATATGGCGGCAGCAAAGGGCGTGTTGGCGCACAGACAAAGGAACCGGTTGTTGCTTTGATGCCGAAACAAAGCCGCGACGCTCTGGAAGGCCGTATCGTTTATACCGGACCGATCTCCGTCCCGATCACGCAGGGTGACAAAATCGCTGACTTACATGTCTATAGCGGAAATCGGTTGGTTGTTGTCTCGCCCTTATTTGCCTCCGAAACCATGGAAACTGCAGGCGTATTGGGTCGTGCCATTGGCGGCGTCGGTGAATTTTTGTTCGGGTGGCTTTGATATGAAAAACCGTGTGCCCAAGGAACCTGGACGTTTCATAACTTTTGAAGGTGGTGAAGGCTGCGGAAAATCAACTCAGATCAAGTTGCTCGCGGACCATCTGCGAAAAGCAGATTTTGATGTGTTGGAGACACGAGAGCCAGGCGGCTCTCCAAACGCCGAGGCCATTCGTCAATATCTACTCAGCGGTATGGCAGAGGGCAAAGGCCCACGCGCGGAGGCAATGCTGTTTACAGCGGCCCGCATGGACCACGTGGAAAACACTATCAGACCTGCTTTGAAAGCTGGGACCTGGGTTTTGTGTGATCGGTTTATGGATTCTACCAGAGTCTATCAGGGCATGGATCTGGATACTGAGACCGTAGATCTTCTGGAAAAGATTGCTGTTGAGAAGACCCGTCCGGATATGACGATCCTTTTGGACCTGCCTGCCAAACAGGGACTGCAACGAGCGCTGTCTCGTGATCCCGAAGGCATAAAGGATCGTTTTGAGAAAGAAGACGAAGCATTGCATGAAGAGCGCCGTCAGGCCTTTCTGCGACTTGCACAGTCAGAGCCAAAACGGATAATTGTCATAGATGCCTCCAAACCAGAGCATATCGTCGAATCTCAGGTTTGGAAGGCATGCAGGAGGCGGTTCGGGATCAGAACACCAATGGGTGTTTGACGTCCGCATTTCATATTGTATTCAGCCTGGCAATCTTGCATGCAGCGGCAAGTCCGGATCCATCTTTGTGGACGGAATTGCACTGTCATTGAATAAGTTGGCACCTGGTTTCACAACATCAGTCTGATCGATATGTCCTGCACGCACACCAATCATGCCGGGACGAGCAGAATTCATTGTAAACATTTGAGACCCGCATGTGCCGCAAAACAGTTTGGTCATATCGCTGCCGCGATCCGATTTGTGATGATAGCTCTGCAAGTCCCCTGTAATTGTCAGCTCATCTTCCATCATGAACAGCAAAGTTCCGTAGGCCGCACCGGTCACCTTGCGACAGTCCGTGCAATGGCAGTTCATCGTCATCTTGATTGTCACATCGCCTGAGTAGGAAACGGAGCCGCACAGGCAAGAGCCACTTATTTTTGTCATGGATTTTTCCTCGTGAATTTCAACTCTGGTCGGAACTAGTCAGACTTCACCAAACCCTGTCAACCAAATTGGGCAAACATCACAAAGTCTTGTCCTCCACTACACACTAAGAACGCCGAAGTTCTGGGGTTTTGACCTGTGCCATGATCCCTGCGACATTGTGCCGGAGCAAGACTATCCAACTTCTGGACCATGGAGACGCCCTTGGTAAATAAGATTGTGTCTGTTGAGGCGGCTGCCAGCCTGATTGCAAACGGAGATACCATAACCACCTCCGGCTTTGTGGGTATTGGCGTGCCCGAATATCTTCTCAAGGGCGTTGAAGAGAGATTTCTGCGCAGTGCTGAACCCAACGACCTGACCTTGTTCTTTGCCGCAGGGCAAGGTGATGGCAAGGAACGTGGGCTGAATCATCTTGGCCATGAAAGTCTGTTGCGTCGAGTGGTCGGGGGGCATTGGGGCCTTATTCCAAAAGTAGCGAAACTGGCAGTTGAAGGAAAAATCGAGGCCTACAATTTACCTCAAGGGGTCATCAGCCATCTTTTCCGGGACATTGCTGCCGGAAAGCCCGGAACCGTGTCGCGTGTCGGTCTGGAAACCTTTGTTGACCCTCGTTCACAGGGAGGCAAAATCAACGCTCAAACTACAGAAGATCTGGTCACGACGATTGAAATCGAAGGTGAGGATTACCTGTTTTACAAGGCGTTTCCTATAAATGTGGCTCTGCTGCGCGGGACGACGGCTGATCCGGCTGGCAATATTACGATGGAACGCGAAGCGCTCGTGATCGACAATCTTGCGCAAGCCATGGCGGTCAAAAACTCGAATGGCATCGTCATCGTGCAGGTGGAACGCACTGTTGCGCATGGTTCACTTAATCCCAGGGATGTCGAGATTCCTGGTGCGCTCGTAGACGCTGTAGTGATTGCGCCCGCCGCAGATCATATGCAGACCTTTGCCACCGCGTATTCACATGCCTATGCAGGCAGGTTTCGTGTCGAGGCGGATGCAATTCCACCGATGCCTCTCAACGCACGCAAGATTATTGCAAGACGCGCAGCTTTTGAATTGCCGGTCAATGGAGTGGTGAACCTTGGAATTGGTATGCCGGAAGGCGTCGCATCGGTTGCTTCGGAGGAAAAACTGCTCGGCCATGTGACACTGTCTGCTGAGCCGGGAGTGGTTGGCGGACAGCCAGCATCGGGGCTTGATTTTGGCGCCGCCATCAACACCGATGCAATTGTAAATCAGGCCCAGCAATTTGACTTTTATGATGGAGGCGGGCTCGACTTGGCTGTTTTGGGGATGGCGGAGATCGATGCGGCCGGTTCAGTCAATGTCTCTCGCTTCGGGCCAAGGCTGGCCGGCGCAGGTGGCTTTATCAATATCAGCCAGAACGCGCGGGCTGTTGTTTACACGGGAACCTTCACCTCCGGTGGTGCGCAGATGTCGGTTGAAGGGGGAACCCTGAACATCCGGTCAGAAGGCCACATCCGCAAATTTGTAAAGCAAGTTGAACAGGTCACATTTGCCGGTCCGAGGGCGGCTCGTATGCAACAGCCGGTTCTCTATGTAACCGAACGCTGTGTGTTTCAACTGACACGGGATGGACTGGAATTGATGGAAATTGCACCCGGCATTGATCTGCAACGCGATATTCTTGCTCTGATGGATTTTGAGCCAGTAATGACGGATGTCGTATCCATGGATGAACGCATTTTCACAGCCGGATCAATGAACCTGCGAGTCGATTTGTTGCATCTCGATTTGAATGATCGAATTGCCCTTGATGCAACCAAAGGGCAGCTATTCATCAATCTGGAAAAAATGCGCATCCGCAATTTGCACGATGTAACGCTGATTCGTGAGCGGGTGGAAGACGTCTGTGTTGGTTTGGGAGGGCGCGTAGATGCAATTGTCAACTACGACGGAACCTCCATAGATCCCGACATTGAAAATGACTATGCCGCAATGGTGAAAGATTTGGAGGACCGGTTTTACAGTGCGGTTACCCGTTATTCAGGATCAGCCTTCATGCGACTAAAACTTGGTGCGGTCTTCCAGCGGGAAACAGCACCTCACATTTTTGAAACAGCCGATGAGGCAAAGCG
Organism: Alphaproteobacteria bacterium; assembly: GCA_024743215.1. Lineage (GTDB taxonomy): Bacteria > Pseudomonadota > Alphaproteobacteria > Rhizobiales. The sequence goes on along the minus strand of JANSWZ010000001.1, from coordinate 796,821 downwards.
TTTTCTGGCGCAGATGAAAGATAATTGAAACGTTCGTTGCTATGCTGGAACAGGCGATCCGTCCCAGGCAAAGACTTGTCCACTGTTCTCTTTAGTCAACCCGGACAGGGTTTGAACCAGATAGTCTGCTGACTGTTCTGCTGAAAACAATTTGCCGTCAGGGACATTGGCTTGAAACGGTTTTGACAGTTTTGTATCGACAGTACCGGGGTGCAGTCCGACACAAATCGCATCTGGCCGAGTTCTTGAAAGCTCGATTGAGGTCGTTTTTAGAATCTGGTTCAAGGCAGATTTGGAAGCGCGATAGCTGTACCAGCCTCCCAGTTGATTGTCGGAAATACTCCCGACCCGGGCCGATAAGGCGGCAAAAACCGTGCGCCCGGATTTTGGCAGCAGCGGCAGAAAATGTTTTGCAGCGAGAGCCGGAGCAACCGCATTTGCAGCGAAAATTTCTTGCATGGAGTGGGCCGTTATACCGCGCAAGGATTTCTCAGGTCCCTTACCGTGTGACGTATGCAATGCCCCAACGGCTACGAGAATCAGACGTATGGGAGCAAACTGATTGTGCTTGAGATCGCTTTTTATGGCCTCAACGGTCTCAGCCAACTGGTCTTCATTCAATGCATTTGCGGTCAATGAAGTAACATTTGTGAATTGAGATCGCTGTTTCTGTCGATTGATCGCGAAGACATGCCCAGATGCACCGGCGGTCTTTACGGCAACCCTTTTGGTGGTTTCTGCAAGAAGTGCGTTGCCAATGCCACCACTTGTTCCCACAAGAATTGCGCTGAATGGCGCGTCAAAGCCGAACATTTGCGATCCTGGATCAATCATTCTGAGGGTTCCGTCTTCAAACTGTGCCTGGGGTCATCGTCAGCGATAGAGCTAGAGCGAACTGGCGGAAAAACCAGCATGCTTGATCGCTGAATTCGATCTCTTCGAAAATTGGGCGACATCTGTTGCGTCCAAGGACACAAAAAAAGAGGCCACCGAAGTGACCTCTTTTCGTGAGATACAGGCAGGCTACAAGAGCACTGACTGTGTTCTAGCTTGCCGCCAGAGGTTGCTCCGACACCATTCCGTTCAACACGGGACTCTTGGCCTGCATAAGATCTTCACTCGACATCAGATCACCTCCTTTCAATGGTTAATAACCATTTTAGGCTAGCACAGCTTCTGAGATTCGAAAGGTTTTTTTCAGTCATGGGCTAAAATTCCTGAAAATTTACCTCATTCAGTAAGGCTCATTGGTAATGCCTCTTTAATTCGCCGGGTGCATACCGTACATACGGCTCAACAACGAACAACAGCCCCTCGCGAATCCCACCTTGAAGGCGGCCCATCAAAAATTATAGGAATTGCAATGTACGATCCCGTTAGCCAGGCGCAGAATATGCTGATCCCCATGGTGGTTGAACAGACCAACCGGGGGGAGCGCTCTTACGATATTTTCTCTCGTTTGCTGAAGGAGCGCATCATCTTCATCACCGGTCCGGTTGAAGATGGCATGTCCACTTTGGCCTGTGCCCAGCTTCTTTATCTTGAAGCGGATAATCCCAAGAAGGAAATTGCGCTCTACATAAACTCACCTGGTGGTGTTGTGACGTCAGGTCTTGCGATTTATGATACGATCCAGTTCATCAAACCCGCAGTATCTACATTGTGCATCGGGCAGGCAGCATCTATGGGCTCATTGCTTTTGGCTGCCGGTGAGAAAGACATGCGTTTCTCCCTGCCAAACGCTCGCATCATGGTGCATCAGCCATCTGGCGGGTTTCAGGGACAGGCATCGGACATTGCCCGCCATGCGGACGACATCGTCAAGCTGAAGCGGCGTCTGAATGATATCTATGTCAAACATACCGGTCAGGACTATGACATGGTCGAGAAGACGCTGGACCGGGATCATTTCATGACCGCCGAAGAAGCCAAGACTTTTGGCCTGATTGATAGTGTGGTTGAAAGCCGCAGTGAATCAGGTGATGGCAAAGGACCTGGTAAAAAGTCTGATTAAGATCGAAACTGTAGCAATAATGAACAAATCCAACAGCGAAATCGGGATCATTCGTGATCCTCATGATCTTCGTGGTTGGATTCGTTAGTGTTTTTGTGGCAAAAACTTTCTTCAATGGCTCCAATGAGGCATTTGGTGGTGTTCAGCGCTTTACTATCGCTCCGACCATCGTATGCTTGGAAAACTGTGGGGCCAAACCTATGAGTGTGAAGGTAGACTAAATGAGCAAGATTTCCGGCGGGACTGGTAGCAGTGGTGGCAGCGGTTCGGACGCAAAGAATACGCTCTATTGTTCGTTCTGTGGCAAAAGTCAGCACGAAGTCCGCAAACTGATTGCCGGGCCGACCGTGTTCATTTGCGATGAATGCGTTGAATTGTGCATGGATATCATTCGCGAGGAAAGCAAGACATCGCTTGTAAAATCCAGCGATGGCGTTCCATCACCTCAGGAAATTTGCACAGTCCTTGATGATTATGTGATCGGGCAGTTCCACGCCAAAAAAGTATTGTCGGTTGCGGTTCACAATCACTACAAGCGCCTGCATCATGCAGCCAAGAATGCTGATGTTGAACTGGCGAAATCCAACATATTGCTGATTGGTCCAACAGGCTGCGGTAAGACACTCCTGGCGCAAACTCTGGCGCGCATTCTGGATGTGCCCTTTACCATGGCCGATGCAACAACTCTGACCGAAGCTGGTTATGTCGGTGAAGATGTGGAAAACATCATCCTGAAGCTTCTTCAATCGGCAGACTATAATGTGGAGCGCGCGCAGCGCGGCATCGTCTATATTGATGAGGTCGACAAGATCACCCGCAAGTCTGATAACCCTTCGATTACACGAGACGTATCGGGCGAGGGCGTCCAACAGGCATTGCTGAAGATTATGGAAGGCACTGTTGCAAGTGTGCCGCCACAAGGTGGCCGCAAGCATCCACAGCAGGAATTCCTGCAAGTCGATACGACCAATATTCTGTTTATTTGCGGCGGTGCATTTGCTGGTCTGGACAAGATCATTGCGGATCGAGGCGATACAACATCCATCGGTTTCAGCGCGGCTGTCGCCGGTCCAGATGAACGCACTGCAGGTGAATTGTTCCAAAGTGTCGAGCCGGAAGATCTTTTGAAGTTTGGTCTTATTCCTGAGTTTGTTGGGCGTTTGCCGGTACTGGCGACATTGACCGATCTCGATGAAGAAGCTCTGGTCAAAATTCTTTCTGAACCCAAGAACGCGCTTGTGAAGCAGTATCAGCGTTTGTTTGATATGGAAGAAGTCAATCTGACCTTCCATGAGGAGGCACTGAAGTCGATTTCACGCAGGGCGATTGAACGCAAGACCGGTGCACGTGGTTTGCGCTCAATTCTTGAATCCATTCTGCTTGAGACGATGTTCGATCTGCCTGGGCTGGAAGGCGTTGAGGAAGTCGTTATTTCCGCCGACGTCGTGGATGGAGATGCTCGTCCGCTCTATATCTATGCCGAACGTAAACAGGAAGATGCAGGAGCTTCCGCCTGATCAAAGGCGGTTTTTCCGGCAAGCTGACCTTGCGCAGGCGGACTGCCTGCGTGTGACAGATCATATGGTTGATCTGTCACACCAGTGAATAACATACATTCACACCTTGAATTGGCGGTGCGAACGCGCCATTTCTTTAACTATCCGTGCTATTCTTTCCACCAACGCGATTCTGAAATGGCATAAGGTTGCGGGCGTTCTGCCCTAACCAAAACCATTTCTAGCCCGTTGCAGCGAGCGAAAGCCGGCTTGATCAGTTCCTATCTGCCTCTTTGAGGGGAATGGAGCTGAGGCTAACAAAAAGGAAAATATTATGAGTGCAGATATAAGCACCAACTCAAATGATGCGGTCTATCCGGTCCTTCCGTTGAGAGACATCGTGGTTTTCCCGCATATGATTGTGCCGCTCTTTGTGGGGCGCGAAAAGTCAATCAGTGCTCTGGAAGAAGTCATGAAGAATGACAAGCAGATCATGCTTGTCACGCAGAAAGACTCCAATGACAGTGACCCAAAGCCCGAAGACATCTATGAAATCGGTACGCTCGCGACGGTGCTGCAACTGCTAAAACTTCCAGATGGGACTGTGAAGGTCTTGGTGGAAGGTGCCAGCCGCGCCCGCGTGACTCAATTTACAGATCGCGATGATTACTTTGAGGCTCATGCCGAAATGATTCCTGAGGAATTTGGCAATGAGGTTGAAGTTGAGGCGCTTTCACGCTCGGTTGTGTCCGAGTTTGAGAATTATGTGAAGCTGAACAAGAAGATTTCGCCCGAAGTTCTGGCCGCTGTTGCCAACATCGAGGACTTTTCCAAACTCGCGGATACAATTGCCTCCCATTTGGTTATCAAGATACCGGAAAAGCAATCATTGCTAGGCATCGTGTCGGTCGGTGAGCGGATTGAGGCCATTCTGGCGCTGATGGAAAGCGAAGTTTCGGTTCTTCAGGTCGAAAAGCGCATTCGCTCGCGCGTCAAGCGGCAAATGGAAAAGACTCAGCGTGAATATTATCTGAATGAGCAAATGAAAGCGATTCAGAAGGAACTTGGGGATTCTGAGGACGGTAAGGACGAGCTTGCCGAGCTGGAAGCAAAGATAGCCAAGACCAAATTTTCCAAGGAGGCCCGTGAAAAGGCTGAAGCGGAAATGAAAAAGCTGCGTCAGATGAGTCCGATGTCTGCCGAGGCAACGGTTGTGCGCAACTATCTCGACTGGCTGCTCGGTATTCCCTGGGGCAAGAAATCCAAGGTCAAGATCGATCTGCAGAAAGCGCAGGAAGTTTTGGACAAGGATCATTTCGGTCTTGAAAAGGTCAAAGAGCGGATCATCGAGTACCTTGCGGTGCAAAGCCGATCCAACAAGCTGAAAGGTCCGATCCTTTGTCTTGTGGGGCCTCCCGGCGTTGGCAAGACCTCGCTGGGCAAATCCATTGCCAAATCAACGGGCCGTGAGTTCGTTCGCATGTCTTTGGGTGGTGTGAGAGATGAAGCCGAGATTCGCGGCCATCGCAGAACCTATATAGGGTCAATGCCCGGCAAAGTGATCCAGTCGATGAAGAAAGCAAAGAGATCCAACCCGCTGTTTCTGCTCGATGAGATCGACAAGATGGGTATGGATTTCCGTGGCGATCCGTCATCAGCGCTGTTGGAGGTTCTGGATCCGGAACAAAACAACAGTTTTGCGGATCACTATCTGGAAGTGGACTATGATCTCTCCAATGTGATGTTTGTGACCACATCCAACACTTTGAATATTCCTGGACCGTTGATGGATCGGATGGAGATCATCCGCCTTGCAGGCTACACGGAAGACGAAAAACTGGAGATCGCCAAACGGCATCTTTTGGGTAAAGCAGTTAAGAATCATGGCCTGCGGGATGGTGAATTCGAGATAAGGGACGATGCCCTTTTGAACGTTGTGCGTCTGTACACAAAGGAAGCCGGTGTTCGTAACCTGGAACGAGAGTTGTCAAAACTGGCTCGGAAAGCTGTCACTCGACTGCTGACTGATTCCAGTCAGACCAAGATCGTGGTGACTGCGGAAAATCTTGAAGATTTCCTCGGCGTCCAGAAGTACCGCTTTGGTCAGGCCGAAGGTGAAGACCAGGTTGGTGTTGTCACCGGTTTGGCATGGACGGAAGTTGGCGGAGAGTTGCTGACAATTGAAGGTGTCATGATGCCGGGTAAGGGCAAGATGACAGTGACGGGAAATCTGCGGGATGTGATGAAAGAATCCATCTCTGCTGCAGCATCCTATGTTCGATCACGGTCAGTGGATTTCGGCTTTAAACCTCCCATGTTTGATAAACGCGATATTCACGTTCATGTACCTGAAGGTGCCACGCCCAAGGATGGTCCTTCTGCCGGTATAGCCATGGCAACAGCCATAGTTTCCATTATCACGGGAATTCCTGTGCGCAAGGACATCGCAATGACGGGTGAGGTGACCCTTCGCGGGCGTGCACTGCCGATTGGTGGACTTAAGGAGAAGCTGCTTGCGGCGTTGCGCGGCGGTATCAAGACGGTATTGATACCGGAAGAGAATGCCAAAGATCTGGCGGAAATTCCGAACAACGTGACTGACGGTATGGAGATCATCCCGGTTTCTCACATGGATGAAGTGCTCAAACATGCGCTCGTAGAAGCTCCGGTTGCGATTGAATGGTCGCCGGAAGAATTTGACAAAGCGCCGTCTGCTCCCACCTCAGGTGAGTCGGAAGCAAGTAGCGGTATGGTTGCACACTGACATTATCGTCACAATTCAGGCGTGTTTTCGCCTTGATCATCAACCCGGTCGGCCTAGCTGACCGGGTTTTTTTCATTTTTGCGCGGAAAAACCCGGTTTCCTGCCGTTTTGCACTTGCCTTTCAGTCCAAGAATGAAGACTTTCTGCGAACGGAGACTAAGGGAGAATCAATGATCTCTCTGCTCCTGACATCAAAAGGAGTTCATGATGAACAAGAACGAACTTATTGCCGCTGTTGCAGAAAAATCCGGCCAGACAAAAGCAGATGCCGGAACTGCAGTAGAAGCAACATTCGAAGCAATCAGCGATGCTCTGTCCGGTGGTGACGAAGTGCGCCTGATCGGATTTGGTAATTTCTCCGTAGCGCACCGTGCTGCCACAGATGGCCGCAACCCGCGCACCGGTGAGACAATCAAAATTCCAGCATCCAAGTCACCTAAATTCAAGGCCGGTAAAGGCCTCAAGGATGCTGTAAACAAGTAATTGCTTGTTTCAATATCGTGACGAATTGAACCGCCGTGGCATGGAAACATGCCAGGCGGTTTTTTGTATGTCGGCCGATTTTGCGTCAGATTTCCGGTTTCCGTCTTCCACAAACTCAAGTCTCAGCATGAAGCTTGATAATTTACCCACAATTTACGTAAATTCATCTTGTCATGCGCGTTGTTTCGGGCTACCACCCGCACGCTAAGCGGCGGGCGATTAGCTCAGTTGGTAGAGCGCTTCGTTTACACCGAAGATGTCGGGAGTTCGAGTCTCTCATCGCCCACCATCGCTTGGCAAACAGACAGGTGGCTACCTGTTGTTGGAAACCGAATTCGGCGCTTGACGAAAATGGTTCACCAGCGTAAGTCAGCCACCACTCATGCAGGAGAGTTATCCTGCCACCCGCGGGGGTGTAGCTCAGTTGGTTAGAGTGCCGGCCTGTCACGCCGGAGGTCGCGAGTTCGAGTCTCGTCACTCCCGCCATTTTCATTGTCCAACCTGGTTGGGTGCGGTGGAATTTGGATTTTAGATTTGTCCCTATTGTTGTGAAGCGCAACGTGCATGACGACTTGCACGCAGATAGTGTTAAGGTCGGGGGGCAAAGTTTCGAGTGTGGAAAAATCCTGTGGCCGAACCAACATTAACTCCTGAAGCCTGTCTTAAGCGAATCGCACAACAAGACCGCGCTGCGTTTGAAACCCTTTACAAACTGATCTCCTCGAAACTTTTGGGCGTTGTGCTGCGTATCATACCCCAGAGAAGTTTGGCGGAGGATGTCTTGCACGACACGTTTCTGAAAATTTGGCGAGCAGCCCATCAGTTTGACCCCAATCGCGCATCTGCGATGAGTTGGGCAGCTACGATCGCCAGAAATGCAGCCATCGACCACAAGCGACGTCGCAAGGAAATTGATCTGCCTGACGAAGTACTGAACTTCCAAATGGAAAAAGATTCGCACAGCAATCAACCCCGTGGCGATGAGGCCACCAGACTGACCTTGCAACACTGCCTGAGTAAACTGGAAGAGACACAGCGCCAATGCGTTGTCCTGGCCTATTGTCAGGGTCTGTCGCGTGAAGAACTGTCAGAGCAGCTGGATGCGCCGGTCAACACTGTCAAGACCTGGATACGTCGTGGGCTTTTGTCGTTGCGGGAGTGTGTTTCGCAATGACTGACAACGCCACAGAAGAGTTTCATGACGATTTGCGGGCAGTCGCTGGGGAATATGTGCTGGACACGCTGTCAGTACGTGAGAGAACCGCCTTTGAGGCACTGCTGGCGAAAGATACATCCGTCATGTCTCTGGTGGAGGATTGGAAGCACATCCTTGCACCTGTTCTGCAATCCGCTCCGGAGGAACAACCTGACGCTTCAGTCTGGCTACGGGTGAACGAAACCCTTGAACTGAGTGCATCTGAACAGAAATCTGATTCGAACCGTACTGTTGTGGATCTGGATAAGCTTCGCAGGTCACGTAACCGTTGGCGCGGCCTTAGCGCGGGATTGGTGTCCCTGGCTGCCGGACTGGCAGCTTTTGTTGTGATTGATGGCTCTTTGCTGCAGCCGCCATCAGTGGTGCCGGATCGCCTGGCTGTTCTGACCACGGATACTGCTGGATTGCAGTTCATCGCAACTGTCGACCCGGCGCGTCAGGGAATTCATATCCGTCCGCTGAAACAGGACGGGCAGGGGGATCCATTCGCAGAGGGCCCGTTGGAGCTGTGGGTACAGGTGGGTGACGCGCTTAGTTATCTTGGCAATGTCACATCCGCATCATGGCAATGGCTCAATTATGCGGATATCTTGAAGACTGAAGAGTTTGATCAGGCCGTGCTTCTGCTGGCACGCCCACAGGAGCAGGGCGCCATATCTCCAACAGCGCCGGGCGAGATTGTTTTTCAGGGACAGATCAGCAGCCGGGCAAGATAGAGTGTGATCTCACATTTCTGCAATCACCGGAAACATGATTATAAAAAAGGCTGCCTCTAACAAGGCAGCCTTTTTTACGCTCTGTTATTCGGGGGTTACTGAACGACAATCGTTCCTTTCATACCCGGATGAATTTTGCAGAAAAAAGCAAATGTTCCAGCGGAATCAAACGCAATGGTTTCTGATTTGCCTTTGCGCAGGGTTGCGGTCGAAAACGACCCGTCTACTGCAGTTGCTGTGTGCGGCGCACCATCACGATTGGTGAATGTAATGGTGTCTCCAACCGAGACAGTAATGGTGGCTGGGCTGAAGGACATTCCCTGGATATCGGCTTTAATGTCGGCAGCGTGTGCAATACCCGCAAGACAGACAACGGCGCTTGCAGTGATGAGTGTTTTGAAGAATTTGGTCATAATGCTTGATCCTGTTTGTATGGGTGAAAGCCAGACGGTGGCCGTCGCGCTTTCTGGGAAGTGATACGTCGCCATGTTTCAAAAAGTTTCAGACACATGAAAACTTTTTGCGATTACCCAAGCTTTGGCGCATGTTTGTACGAATTTGGTGAAATTTAGGCACTCTGGTGCTGTTTGGGGCTTGCACGAAAACATGGCCTTGGGTAAGCCTCGGACCTGAAAAGACTGCCTGAGTTTTTTGTGCGCCCTGTGCAATGGAAAAGCTTGCGAACTGATGCTAGCGTTGAGCGTATTCAATCAACTTGTCGCGGCTGGCAAGCGATTTGCCGCAGTGCAGCGCAATACGGCGCCTGTTAAGTGTGCTAAGTAATATGAAACTGAACGGATTTTGATCAATGGAACCCTTATTGAGCCAGTATCTTCCGATTGTTATTTTCATCGGAATCGCACTGTTCATAGGCTTGGCTCTGCTCGTCGCTCCGTTCATTGTCGCCTACAAGGCGCCTGACAGCGAAAAACTGTCCGCCTATGAGTGTGGTTTCAACGCTTTTGACGACGCCCGGATGAAATTTGATGTCCGCTTCTATCTGGTGGCAATCCTGTTCATCATTTTTGATCTGGAAGTGGCATTCCTGTTCCCATGGGCTGTCGCCTTTGGTGATATCGGTCTTTACGGCTATGTCTCAATGATGATTTTCCTCGGGATTTTGACCATCGGCTTCATTTATGAGTGGAAAAAAGGGGCGCTGGAATGGGATTGATGAAAGCGGGATCTGACAGATGAGCGTGAATGAGCAACATTCGACACTGATAGCGCCTGCTCCCAAGGGTATCATTGACCCCAAGACTGGTGAGCTGATTGGCAGTCAGGATGCGTACTTTAACGATATAAACGCGGAACTTGCTGACAAGGGTTTCATTGTCGCGGCGACAGATGATCTGATCACCTGGGCACGCACCGGCTCCTTGATGTGGATGACTTTTGGTTTGGCTTGCTGCGCTGTGGAAATGATGCAGATGTCTATGCCGCGCTATGATGCGGAACGTTTTGGCGTTGCGCCGCGCGCTTCTCCGCGTCAGTCGGATGTGATGATTGTGGCTGGCACGCTGACCAACAAAATGGCACCGGCGTTGCGCAAGGTTTACGATCAGATGCCCGAGCCGAGATATGTGATTTCCATGGGCTCCTGTGCCAATGGTGGCGGTTACTATCATTATTCCTATTCAGTTGTGCGCGGCTGTGACCGTGTGGTGCCGGTGGATATTTATGTTCCCGGATGTCCACCAACGGCAGAAGCACTGCTGTACGGGATATTGCTGCTACAAAAGAAAATACGCCGCACTGGCACAATAGAACGTTGATGATTCCATTCAGTCCGGACCAATACGGCCGGGTTGGAGCAGATAGAGCTTGAATTTATGAGCTTAGACATAGCAGAAAACGAAGCCACCCTTAAAGATTTGGCAGAGCATATTGCTGACAATCTGGGTGCATCTGTGCTGGATAGTACCCAATCCTTTGGCGAATTGACGCTGACCGTGGCGCGCGGCGACATTGAAAGTGTCTTGCGGTTCCTGCGAGATAATACATCAACCAAGTTTCTAAGTTTTGTTGATATGTGTGGCGCTGACTATCCCGCACGTGAAGAGCGATTTGAAGTTGTCTACCATCTGCTCAGCCCTCAGCATAATACCCGAATTCGGGTGAAGCTCAGCACAACGGAAGACGATCCGGTGCCAAGTGTTGTCAGTATTTTTCCAGCGGCAGACTGGTGCGAGCGCGAAGCTTATGATCTGTACGGCATTTTGTTTTCCGGCCATCCGGATTTGCGTCGACTGTTGACGGATTATGGCTTTGAAGGCCATCCGCTGCGCAAGGATTTCCCGTTAACCGGCTTTGTGGAAGTGCGTTACGACGATGAGCGAAAGCGCGTCGTGTATGAACCGGTGGAACTGCCACAGGAATTCCGCAGCTTTGATTTCCTCTCGCCATGGGAAGGCACTGAATATGTGCTGCCCGGCGATGAAAAAGCGAATTGAGGGGCAGACCGATGAGTGAAGCACAAGTTCGCAATTTCAATATCAATTTCGGTCCGCAGCATCCGGCGGCTCACGGCGTTCTACGTCTGGTTCTGGAACTGGATGGCGAAGTCGTGGAGCGGGTTGACCCGCATATCGGGCTGCTGCATCGCGGCACGGAAAAGCTGATTGAGCACAAGACATATCTCCAGGCCATCCCGTATTTTGATCGGCTGGATTACGTGGCTCCCATGAATCAGGAACACGCCTTTGCGCTGGCTGTTGAACGATTGGCTGGAATTGAGGTGCCAAAACGTGGGCAATTGATTCGCGTCCTGTATTCGGAAATCGGCAGGATTTTGTCTCATTTGTTGAATGTCACCACGCAGGCCATGGATGTTGGGGCTTTGACGCCGCCTCTTTGGGGTTTTGAAGAACGCGAAAAGCTGATGGTCTTTTATGAGCGTGCCTGTGGTGCAAGGCTGCACGCGGCTTACTTCCGTCCAGGCGGTGTTCATCAGGACCTTCCTGAAGATTTGATCGATGATATTGCGGATTTCTGCGACCCATTCCTGCATGTCTGTGATGACATTGATCAGCTGCTGACAAACAACCGTATTTTCAAGCAGCGTAATGTTGATATCGCAGTCGTCGATCTTGACGATGCCTGGCGCTGGGGTTTTTCCGGCGTCATGGTGCGCGGTTCCGGTGCTGCCTGGGATTTGCGCAAGTCCCAGCCATATGAATGTTACGACGAGATGGAATTCGATATTCCCATCGGAAAAAATGGTGATTGTTATGATCGCTATCTCATCCGTATGGAAGAAATGCGCCAATCTGTCAGCATCATGAAGCAATGTATTCAGAAGTTGAAATCTGCAGAAGGGCGTGGGCCGATCTCCTCGCTGGATGGTAAAATGGTGCCGCCGAAACGCAGTGAAATGAAGCGCTCGATGGAAGCGCTTATTCATCACTTCAAGCTGTACACCGAGGGCTACAAAGTGCCTGCCGGTGAGGTTTATGCAGCTGTAGAAGCTCCGAAAGGTGAGTTTGGCGTTTATCTGGTTTCAGATGGCTCCAACAAACCGTATCGTTGCAAGATTAAAGCGCCGGGCTTTGCCCATTTGCAGGCAATGGATGACATCTGCAGAGGCCACATGCTGGCTGATGTGTCTGCGGTCATCGGATCCCTGGATATCGTATTTGGTGAGGTAGACCGGTAATGTCAGTCCGTCGTCTTCATTCAGAACAACCTGATTCCTTTGTATTCACACAGGACAATCAGGCATGGGCTGAAGGTCAGATTTCTAAGTTTCCCGAAGGCCGGGAAGCATCTGCGGTCATTCCACTGTTGTGGCGTGCTCAGGAACAGCACGAAGGCTGGTTGACAGAACCAGCCATTCGTAAGGTCGGCGAAATGCTGAACATGCCTTACATTCGCGTTCTTGAAGTTGCGACATTTTACACGATGTTCCAGCTTCAACCTGTTGGTAAGAAGGCACATATCCAGGTTTGTGGGACGACACCCTGCATGTTGCGCGGATCTGGGGATATCAAGGCGGTGTGCCAAAAGCGCATTGCCGAGCACGCACATGAAATTTCGGAAGATGGGAATTTTTCCTGGGAAGAAGTGGAATGCCTCGGGGCATGCGTGAATGCGCCCATGGTTCAGATCTGGAAAGATACATACGAAGATCTGACTGTCGAAACCTTCGAAGCCATGCTGGATGCCATTTCGGATGGCAACGAAATTACGCCTGGACCGCAAAACGGTAGGCATTTCTCGGTACCATTCGGTGGTCGGACAAGCCTTGACGAAGCCTCATTGGAATACGGGCCTGAAGGTGCTGTGCCATTTGCACATCTGGTCGATGGCGCACCCGTGGCTTGCGAAGTGGATGCTGGCGTCTCGATAAATGGTGGTCCACAACCTGATGCCGTTTCCGGCAAGCCAAAGCCCAAGGCGGCAAAACCTAAACCAGCGAAGCAAGCTGTGGCTCCAAAGACTGACAAGGCGACTGCACAAAAAACAGAGTCTGCTTCTTCCCCTGATTCCAAGACTGCCAAAAAACCTGGAAAAGCTGCGCCTGCCAAATCAGACGCTCCGGTGTCTGAAGCAAGCAAACCAGCTATGCTGACAGAAGCGCGCGGCGGAAGTGCTGACGATTTGAAACGTATTAAGGGCGTTGGCCCGAAGATCGAAGGAATTCTGAACGGTCTGGGCATTTTCCATTTCGACCAGATTGCTGCCTGGGATCAGGCCAACAAGGACTGGGTGGACGACCACCTGAGTTTCAAAGGACGCATCGACCGTGAAGAGTGGATTCCACAGGCCGATGCTCTTGCCAAAGAAAGCAAAGGATAAGCGGTATGTTGCAGGATAAAGACCGCATATTCACCAATATTTACGGCTTCCATGATTGGGGCCTGAAGGGCGCTTTGGCGCGCGGCCAATGGGACGGCACCAAAGGTTTCATAGACAATGGCCGCGACTGGGTCATTGAACAGGTCAAAGCTTCTGGTCTGCGTGGTCGCGGCGGAGCTGGATTTCCAACCGGTCTGAAATGGTCTTTCATGCCTAAGGAAAGCGACGGTCGCCCATCCTACCTCGTTATCAACGCCGATGAATCAGAGCCGGGTACATGCAAAGATCGCGAGATCATGCGGCATGACCCACATCATCTGATTGAAGGCTGCTTGATTGCCGGTTTCGCAATGAACGCCAATGCCTGTTACATCTATATTCGCGGCGAATATATTCGCGAACGCGAGCGTCTGCAGGCGGCGATTGATCAGGCCTATGACGCCAATCTCATTGGCAAAAACAACGTTCATGGCTGGGATTATGATATTTATCTGTCCCATGGTGCCGGCGCCTATATTTGCGGCGAAGAAACAGCATTGTTGGAAAGCCTGGAAGGCAAAAAAGGCCAGCCGCGCCTGAAGCCTCCATTTCCTGCCAATGTGGGTCTCTATGGATGCCCGACCACAGTGAACAATGTGGAATCAGTGGCCGTTGTTCCGGAGATACTGCGCCGTGGCGCGGGTTGGTTCTCAGCTTTGGGCAAGCCGAACAACACAGGTACGAAGCTGTTTTGCATTTCCGGTCACGTTGAGCGACCGTGTACGGTTGAAGAGGAAATGGGCGTTCCATTCCGCGAGTTGATCGAGAAGCATTGCGGCGGCGTTCGTGGCGGGTGGGATAATCTGCTGGCTGTGATTCCCGGCGGGTCTTCTGTCCCGTGTCTGACAGCTGATATGTGTACCGACTTGTCGATGGATTTTGACAGTTTGAAAGAACTTCGGTCCGGTCTGGGAACAGCAGCCGTAATTGTTATGGATAAGTCGACCGATATTATTCGAGCGATCGCGCGTATCTCTTACTTCTACAAGCATGAGAGCTGTGGCCAGTGTACACCATGCCGCGAAGGCACCGGTTGGATGTGGCGCGTGCTGGAACGTATGGCCCGGGGCGAGGCACAAAAACGCGAAATTGACATGTTGTTTGAAGTCACAAAGCAAGTCGAAGGCCACACAATCTGTGCCTTGGGTGATGCGGCTGCCTGGCCGGTTCAGGGCTTGATCCGTAACTTCCGACACGTGATCGAGGAACGGATCGACCAATATTCGGCCAGTCCCAAAGACGCGCCAATCATGGAAGCTGCGGAGTAAGGTAATGGGCCACAAAATGCATCAGGTGACGGATAAATTGAATGTCAGCGAGTCTGTCATTTCAAAATCTACGTTTAATGATGTGAACATGTCCAAAACAAGCTTCCGAAATGCAAATTTGTCAAAAGCGCTGATAGATGGCGTGAACATGGCAAATACAGTGTTTAGCGATGTGAACCTGTCCGGGGTTCGATTTGAAAATGTGAATATGAGCAATGTCGCAATCAAAAATGCGAACCTTGCTGGAATGAAGATTAACGGCGTGGCCGTTAGTGATCTTTTTGCGGCCTATACAGCCGCGCAGAATGCTTAGGTGAATCAGATGACGAAGATCATCGTTGACGGAACCGAAATTGAAGTGCCAGCTGAGTACACGCTGCTTCAGGCTGCAGAAGAAGCTGGCGCTGAAGTGCCGCGCTTTTGCTATCATGACCGATTGTCTGTAGCAGGCAATTGCCGCATGTGCCTTGTGGAAGTGAAGGGCGGACCGCCCAAACCAGCTGCATCATGCGCCATGTCAGTGCGTGATTTGCGCCCGGGACCCAATGGTGAACCGCCTGAAATATTTACAAAAACGCCAATGGTCAAAAAAGCCCGTGAAGGCGTTATGGAATTTCTGCTGATCAACCATCCGCTCGATTGCCCGATCTGTGATCAGGGCGGCGAATGTGATCTTCAGGATCAGGCCATGGCCTATGGCGTGGATAATTCGCGGTTTTCTGAAAATAAGCGCGCTGTTGAAGACAAATATATCGGTCCTTTGGTCAAAACCATCATGACCCGATGCATTCACTGTACCCGCTGCGTTCGTTTTTCGACGGAAGTTGCTGGCGTGACAGACCTTGGCATGACCGGACGCGGCGAAGATGCCGAGATTACCACCTATCTTGAAAGCGCCATGACATCGGAATTGCAGGGCAATGTCGTTGATCTGTGCCCCGTTGGCGCGCTGACTTCCAAGCCTTATGCTTTCAAGGCCCGTCCATGGGAATTGACCAAGACTGAAGGCGTTGACGTCATGGATGCCGTGGGCTCAGCCATTCGCATCGACACACGCGGTCGCGAAGTCATGCGCATCATGCCGCGCCTCAATGAAGCGGTGAATGAGGAATGGATTTCAGACAAGACCAGGTTCATCTGGGATGGTCTGGGTTCTCAGCGGCTCGATCGACCTTACATCCGCGAATCTGGGAAATTGCGAGCTGCATCCTGGCAGGAAGCTTTCGATTTGATTGCTGAACGCGTCAAAGCCAATTCTCCCGAACATGTAGGAGCAATTGGCGGAGATTTGGCCAGTGTGGAAGATCTTTATGCACTGAAATCTCTGATGAAATCCATCGGATCGCCCAACTATGACTGTCGGCAGGATGGCACAGTGCTGGACCCGAAGGACGGGCGTGCCAGCTATCTGTTCAATACGAGCATTGAAGGCATCGAAGATGCCGACGCACTGCTGATTATTGGTTCCAATCCACGTCATGAGGCAGCCGTGCTGAACGCACGTATTCGCAAACGCTGGCGCATGAGCGAATTCCCGATTGCACTCATCGGTGAGCAGAATGATCTGACCTATGATTATGAATATCTGGGTGCGGGCCCTGACAGCCTGAAAAGCCTTTCAGACAGCAAGTCTGCCTTCGGAAAAATATTGCGCGAAGCCAAACGACCCATGATCCTCATCGGTCAAGGTGCTCTGACACGCAAGGACAGCGCCGGAATTTTGGGTGCCATCGCGAAACTGGCCATTGATACCGGGGTTGTTGCAGAGGGCTGGAATGGCTTCAGCGTCTTGCACACAGCCGCCTCACGGGTTGGTGGTCTGGACATCGGCTTTGTTCCCGAAGATGGTGGCCTGAAAACGGCGCAAATGCTTTCGGCTGCAGGAAAGGGTGAATTGCTGACTCTGTTCCTTGCAGGCGCAGACGAGATTGATCTGGACGCATTGGGGTCCGCCTTTGTGGTGTATGTGGGCACACATGGTGACAAGGCAGCACATCGCGCCGATGTTATTCTGCCTGCTGCGACCTATACGGAAAAGTCTGGAACCTATGTGAATACCGAGGGACGGGTGCAATACACACCGCGCGCAGCTTTTCCGCCGGGCGATGCCAGAGAGGATTGGGCCATTTATCGCGCTTTGTCTGACGTGCTTGATGCGCCGATTACCTTCAATTCCCTTGACCAGCTTCGTGCGCAGCTTTACAGCGAATTCAGCCATTTGGCCGCAATTGATCAAGTGGCACTTAAAGAGAGTGGGCAGATAGAAAAGCTCACAAAGAAAACCGGCACGATCAAATCAGATGCATTTGTCAGCCCGGTTACAGATTTCTACCTGACAAACCCGATTGCGCGTGCATCAAAGGTCATGGCGGAATGTTCACAACTGGCCCGAGGCCAGCATGTTGAAGCGGCAGAATAGGGCAGGCGGCTGATGAATTCCTTCTTCGACACATATGTAGTGCCAACAGCGATCATGGTTGGCCAAAGCCTGCTTTTGCTGGTCTCGCTGCTGCTGGTTATTGCTTATCTGCTCTATGCTGACCGTAAAATCTGGGCAGCTGTTCAGCTTCGTCGCGGGCCGAATGTGGTTGGACCGTGGGGACTTCTGCAATCCTTCGCCGATCTTT
The DNA here is from genome assembly GCA_024743215.1 of Alphaproteobacteria bacterium. Lineage (GTDB taxonomy): Bacteria > Pseudomonadota > Alphaproteobacteria > Rhizobiales. The sequence goes on along the minus strand of JANSWZ010000001.1, from coordinate 779,401 downwards.
TGAAATTCGTTCTGAAAGAGCCGGTAATTCCGGCCAGTGCCAACAAGGCCGTGTTCCTGTTGGCGCCTTTGGTCGCCGTTACCCTTGCGCTGACTTCGTGGGCGGTTGTGCCTGTGAATGCCGGTTGGGTAATCGCGAACATCAATGTCGGCATCCTGTTTGTATTCGCCATCTCTTCGCTGGAAGTTTATGGCGTGATCATGGGTGGTTGGGCCTCAAACTCCAAATACGCATTTTTGGGCGCGTTGCGATCCGCTGCACAGATGATTTCCTATGAGGTCTCAATCGGCTTCGTCATCATTACAGTGTTGCTCTGTGTCGGGTCATTGAACCTGACCGATGTGGTTGAAGCGCAGAGAACCGGGCTTGCCACCATGCTGGGGGTCGATTCACTGCTGATCCTGAATTGGTTCTGGTTGCCGCTGTTCCCAATGTTTGTGATCTTCTTCATCTCGGCTTTGGCCGAAACCAACCGACCACCATTTGATCTTCCCGAAGCTGAATCTGAACTCGTGGCCGGCTTTATGGTGGAATACGGTTCCACTCCATACATGATGTTCATGCTTGGCGAATATGCGGCCATCACGCTGATGTGCGCCATGGGCACGATCCTGTTTATGGGCGGTTGGCTGCCACCTTTTGACTTTGCTCCCTTTACCTGGGTCCCGGGCATTGTCTGGTTCATGCTGAAGCTCTGCTTCATGTTCTTCATGTTTGCCATGGTCAAAGCCTTTGTGCCGCGCTATCGCTACGATCAGTTGATGCGTCTCGGCTGGAAAGTGTTCCTGCCGATCTCCTTGGCCTCGGTAGCCATCGTGGCTGGCATATTGCAGGTGATGGGATGGGCACCATGATGGTATTGAAATTGCGGATGCAAAAGCGAGGACTTCCTCATGCGGCTTGATCAGGCAGCAAAATCCCTGTTGTTGAAGGAATTCGTCTCGGCGTTTTTCCTGTCGGTGCGCTATATGTTCAAGCCGCGTCCTACGATCAACTATCCATTTGAAAAAGGTCCTGTCAGCCCTCGTTTTCGCGGAGAGCATGCGTTGCGACGCTATCCCAATGGAGAAGAGCGCTGCATTGCCTGCAAACTGTGCGAAGCGATCTGTCCGGCACAGGCCATTACCATTGAGGCCGGTCCGCGGCGCAATGACGGCACACGCCGAACCACACGCTATGACATTGATATGGTCAAATGTATCTATTGTGGCATGTGCCAGGAGGCTTGTCCCGTTGATGCCATCGTGGAAGGGCCGAATTTCGAATTTGCGACGGAAACGCGCGAAGAACTGTATTACGACAAGAACAAACTTCTGGAAAACGGAGCACGCTGGGAACGCGAAATCGCTGACAATATTGCAGCCGATGCCGCCTATCGCTAAACAGCGCACTACGACTATGAACCTTGGTGCCAGAGGCGCCGCTCGGGGCTAAATATGATACTGACGAGCCTTTTCTTTTATCTCTTCGCTGGCGTCACGGTGGCGTCTGCCTTTATGGTAATTTCATCGCGCAATCCGGTTCATTCCGTGTTGTTCCTGATTCTCGCTTTTTTCAATTCTGCTGCCTTGTTTTTGATGCTTGGCGCAGAGTTCCTCGCGATGATCCTGATCGTGGTTTATGTGGGGGCGGTCGCGGTCTTGTTCCTCTTCGTTGTCATGATGCTGGATGTGGATTTTGCCGAGTTGCGTCAGGGGTTTCTGCAATATCTTCCGGTCGGCGCGATCATTGGCCTGATCCTGTTAGTCGAACTGATTCTGGTTGTTGGCACCTATGTCATAGCACCGGAAATGACGGCAAGCCCGGTTGTCCCAATTCCGGACCCGCAGCTGGTTTCGAACACCGAGGCTCTCGGGCTGCTGATCTATACAAAATACATCTATTTCTTCCAGGCCGCAGGCATGGTGCTTCTGGTTGCCATGATTGGCGCCATTGTACTGACGTTGCGCCATAAGGAAGGGGTTAAACGACAAAACATTTCGGAACAGGTTGCCCGGCGACCTGAGACGTCAATCGAAGTGCGTAAAGTGGAATCAGGAAAAGGGATCTAGGGCGGCAGCCACTGGTCTCACACGGAAAGTATTAGGTTCTCTAATGGAAATCGGCCTTGCACATTATCTGACAGTGGCAGCCATACTGTTCACTCTCGGAGTTCTGGGAATCTTCCTCAACAGGAAGAATGTCATCGTTATTCTCATGTCGGTGGAATTGATCCTGCTGGCCGTCAATCTCAACTTTATAGCTTTCTCGTCTTTTCTGGGAGACATGGTAGGACAGGTCTTTGCCCTGTTTGTGCTGACCGTTGCCGCCGCTGAGGCAGCCATCGGTCTGGCCATTCTGGTCGTCTTCTTCCGTAACCGCGGCTCCATCGCCGTGGAAGACGTCAACATGATGAAAGGCTGATCAGACATGTATTCAGCCATCGTATTCCTTCCGCTGATCGGCTTCCTCATCGCGGGGCTGTTCGGTAACAGGCTCGGCGCACGCAATGTGGAATATCTGACGTCCGGCCTGGTTGTCATTTCTGCCTTGCTTTCCTGGGTCGCCTTTTTCTCTGTGGGCATTGGCCACGGCGAAACGCAGACCGTGCAGATCATGTCATGGATTGATTCCGGAACGCTCTCGGCTAACTGGGCCTTGCGTATTGATACGCTCACAGTGGTCATGCTGGTCGTCGTCAATTCGGTCTCGGCGCTCGTGCATATCTATTCCATTGGGTACATGCATGAAGATCCGCATCGCGCGCGGTTCTTCGGGTATTTGTCGCTGTTTACCTTTGCCATGCTGTCCCTTGTGACCGCTGACAATCTTCTGCAGATGTTCTTTGGCTGGGAAGGTGTGGGGCTGGCGTCCTATCTCCTGATTGGTTTCTGGTACCAAAAGCCCGCTGCCAATGCCGCCGCAATGAAGGCTTTCATCGTCAACCGCGTTGGTGACTTTGGCTTCCTGCTTGGCATATTTGCCCTGTTCTGGATGACTGGAACCATCAATCTGGACGCTGTTTTTGCCAACGCCGCCTCATTGGAAGGCCAAACCATCCAGTTCGCCGGTATGGAACTGGACGCACTGACAACCATTTGTCTGCTGCTGTTCATGGGCGCCATGGGCAAGTCAGCGCAATTCCTGCTGCACACCTGGCTGCCAGATGCGATGGAAGGCCCGACACCTGTATCAGCCCTCATTCATGCGGCAACAATGGTTACTGCAGGCGTGTTCCTGGTGGCGCGCATGTCACCGGTGTTTGAATACGCGCCAAACGCCTTGTTGGTTGTCACCTATGTTGGTGCAATAACCGCATTCTTTGCGGCGACTGTCGGGCTGGTCCAGACCGATATCAAACGTGTCATCGCCTATTCTACATGTTCCCAATTGGGCTACATGTTTGTGGCCTTGGGGGTCGGTGCTTATTCAGCTGGCATGTTCCATCTGTTTACCCACGCCTTCTTCAAAGCATTGCTGTTCCTTGGCGCAGGTTCGGTTATCCACGCAGTCCACCACGAGCAGGACATGCGCAAAATGGGTGGGCTGCGGAAACACATTCCACTGACCTATGCCATGATGATCATCGGAACGATTGCGCTCACCGGATTCCCATTCACGGCTGGATACTATTCCAAGGATGCGATTATTGAATCAGCCTACGCCTTTGGCGGGCAGGCTGGCGGTTTCGCCTATATCATGACAGTTGTGGCAGCCATCTTCACAAGCTTCTATTCGTGGCGTCTGATCTTCCTGACCTTCCACGGCAAAGCCCGCGCCTCGGCCGACGTCATGGCACACGTTCATGAGTCACCAAAGGTCATGACCGTACCGTTGGTTTTGCTGGCCATTGGTGCGCTGTTTGCCGGTGTCTTCTTCGCAGGACCATTTGTCGGTCATCACTTTGATGAATTCTGGCGTGACTCGTTGTTCTTCGGTGAAGGCAACACCATCATGGAAGACTTCCACAATGTGCCCGGCTGGGTTGTCTGGTCGCCATTTTTTGCAATGGTGCTTGGATTTGTGGTGTCGTTCTACTTCTACATTCTGTCCCCGGATACGCCACGGCGTCTCGCTGAGGAGCATGGCATTCTGTACCGTTTCCTCTTGAACAAATGGTATTTCGACGAAATCTACAATGTGATTTTTGTTCGTCCTGCCAAATGGATCGGTTACTTCCTTTGGAAAAAAGGCGATGGCTGGTTCATCGATGGGCTTGGCCCAAATGGGATTGCTGCCCGTGTCTCCGACGTAACTCAAAGAGTTGTTAAATTGCAAAGTGGCTACCTGTATCACTACGCGTTCGCAATGATGATCGGCGTGGCCGCGTTGATCACCTGGATGACCTTTAGCGGAGGGGCACACTGATGAGCAGTTGGCCAATTCTTTCAACCGTCACCTTCCTGCCATTGGTTGGTGCACTGTTGATCCTGCTGGTTCGTGGTGATGATGATATTGCCCGGCGCAACATCCGCAATGTCGCCCTTTGGACCACCATCGTAACCTTTGTCGTATCGCTGTTCATCTGGATCGGGTTTGACACACAGGTTGCCGGTTTCCAGATGGTGGAGGATGCAGCACTCGCTGATGGCATCTTCAATTACAAAATGGGCGTTGACGGCATTTCCATGCTGTTTGTCATTTTGACCACTTTGCTGATGCCGCTGTGTATTCTGGCAAGCTGGACTTCAATCGACAAGCGGTTGAAGGAATACATGATCGCATTCCTGGTGTTGGAAACATTGATGATCGGCGTGTTCTGCGCGCTGGATCTGGTGCTGTTCTACATCTTCTTCGAAGCCGGCCTTATCCCGATGTTCCTGATCATCGGCGTATGGGGTGGCGCTCGCAGGGTCTATGCGTCGTTCAAATTCTTCCTCTACACTTTGCTTGGCTCAGTGCTGATGCTGATCGCCATCATGGCTATGTATTGGGAAGCCGGAACAACCGATATACCAACATTGCTGGCCTTCCAGTTTCCCGCCGGTATGCAAACCTGGTTGTGGCTGGCCTTCTTTGCCAGTTTCGCTGTGAAAATGCCCATGTGGCCTGTTCACACCTGGCTACCGGATGCCCATGTGGAGGCACCGACCGCAGGTTCGGTTATATTGGCTGGTATTCTGCTGAAAATGGGTGGCTACGGCTTTCTGCGTTTCTCGCTGCCCATGTTCCCATTGGCCTCGGCTGATTTTGCGCCATTGGTTTATGCGCTGTCTGTCGTTGCCATCATCTACACCTCGCTTGTGGCGCTGATGCAGGAAGACATAAAGAAGCTGATTGCCTATTCATCCGTTGCGCATATGGGCTTTGTGACCATCGGTATTTTCACCATGACCACACAGGGCGTGCAGGGTGGCATCTTCCAGATGCTGTCTCATGGCTTGATATCGGGCGCATTGTTCCTGTGTGTTGGTGTCATATACGATCGCATGCACACGCGTGAAATTGCTGCCTATGGCGGCCTGGTAAATCGTATGCCGTTTTATGCCGTTGTCTTTTTGATCTTCACAATGGCCAATGTCGGCTTGCCAGGCACCAGCGGATTTGTCGGCGAATTTCTTGTGCTGATGGGCGTCTTCAAGGTGAACACTTGGGTAGCGATCTTCGCTGCAACAGGTGTCATACTATCAGCTGCCTACGCGCTCTGGTTGTTCCGTCGGGTCGTCTTCGGGCAGCTCAACAAGGAGAGCCTGAAGTCGATTCTGGACATGAGCATGCGTGAGAAGATCATTATCGTGCCGTTGCTGCTGCTCACCATCCTGTTTGGTTTCTATCCGATGCCGATACTGGATGTAACAGCCGCGTCAGTGGACAATCTCATTGCCAATTATCAGGCCGCTTTGGCCGCAGCCGGCGATTTGGCTGAAACTGCAACTGCCCATTAGAATTGTAAGGTTGGACGAACGAGCATGATACAGGACTTGACCTACATTTCAGATCTTGGGCCCGCATTGCCTGAAATCCTTCTGGCCATTTCAGCAATGGTTCTGTTGATGATGGGGGCATTTGGCGGCAATCGCATGACGCCGATTATCACTGGAATTTCCGTTGCCGTCTTGATTGTTGCAGCAGTCATGCTGGTCTGGGTCGTTCCAATGGGTGAGACTTTTGGTGGCGCATTTGTGCTGGATCCGTTTGCGCGGTTCATGAAGGTGGTCACGCTGTTTGGGTCTGCCGTGGCAATTGCCATGTCGGTTGGCTTTGCCCGGGCAGAACGATTTGAGACTTTCGAGTATCCCATCCTGATTCTGCTGGCGACGCTGGGCATGCTGATGATGATCTCAGCGACCGATATGTTGTCGTTGTATCTGGGGCTCGAATTGCAGTCTCTGGCGCTCTATGTGATTGCCGCCATCAACAGGGATTCTGTCCGGTCAACGGAAGCAGGGCTCAAATATTTTGTATTGGGTGCTCTGTCCTCTGGCATGCTGCTATACGGCATCTCGCTGGTCTACGGCTTCACCGGTCATACTGATTTTGCCGGAATAGCGGCCGTCATCGGTGAAGGAGAGCGCAACATTGGCTTCATCTTCGGCATGGTGTTCGTGTTGTCAGGCCTCGCATTCAAGATATCGGCAGTGCCGTTCCATATGTGGACACCGGACGTTTACGAGGGGGCACCAACGCCCGTCACCGCGTTCTTCGCTGCCGCACCAAAAATTGCCGCCATGGCGATGTTTATTCGGGTGACTTATGGCGCGTTCCAAACAGCCACATTCGACTGGCAACAAGTGGTCGTGTTCATTTCCATCGCCTCCATGGCTCTTGGCGCGTTCGCCGCCATTGGACAACGCAACATCAAACGTCTGATGGCCTATTCGTCGATTGGCCATATGGGCTTTGCATTGGTGGGGGTCGCCGCCGGGACTGAGGCAGGCGTAAAGGGCGTGATCATCTATCTCGCCATTTATCTGATCACCACATTGGGTGCCTTTGCCTGCATATTGGCCATGCGTCGCAAGGACGGCATGGTGGAAGACATTGACGAATTGTCCGGCCTTTCAAAAACCAATCCGATGATGGCGTTCCTTCTGGCGATGATAATGTTCTCGCTGGCCGGTATTCCAGCTTTGGCGGGATTCTTTGCAAAATATTACGTGTTTGTTGCCGCTGTTGAGTCAGGCCTTTATGTGTTGGCAATTTTGGGTGTTCTGGCCAGTGTGGTCGGTGCATATTATTATTTGCGTATTGTGAAAATCATGTATTTCGACGATGCGGTGGAGACCTTTGAACCAATGCCAACGGAATTGCGCTTGGTTCTGGGTGGTTCCGGTATTTTTGTCCTGGTCTTTATTGTTTTCAACGGCCTGCTTGCGGGTGCCGCTACCACGGCTGCCCAGACATTCTTTTAAAGTCCAATGGCGCTGTCTGCGGCCATTGAACGTCAACATTTTTCAAGCGTCGGGTCGACCAATGATCTGGCGCTTGATGCATTTCGCGATGGGCGCTCCAATCCGCTTTGGGTAACGGCTAGCGAACAAGTGGATGGCAAAGGAAGACGCGGCCGCAATTGGGTGTCTCCGCCAGGTAATTTTTATGGTTCGCTGTTGCTTGTGGATCCTGCACCCTCCGAAGCTTTGCCTCAACTGGCTTTTGTGATTTCTCTGGCTTTGCATAAGGCGTTGTCTCGCGCGCTTCCACCAGATGTGCAGAGGCAGCTAACGGTCAAGTGGCCGAATGACCTGTTGTATGATCGCAAGAAAATTGCCGGAATATTGATGGAAGCCACGCATTTGGCCGGGCGCACTGGCATTGTGATTGGTTGCGGAATCAATTGCACGACCAGTCCGGTAAATGCCCCATATCAGGTGACCAATTTTGTTGCCGAAGGGCAGGTGATCTCCGCTGAAGCTGTTTTTGAACTGTTTAGCGCAGAGGTTGTAAATGTGTTGGCTGACTGGCATGCAGGTAACAATTTCGCCTCTATACGGGAAGCCTGGCTGCAACGCGCCAGCGGCGTTGGCGAAGAAATTACGGTTCGGTTGAATGACCGCGAACTCAAAGGACGCTTTACCGGGCTGGATGCCACAGGCCGCCTCTTGCTTTCGCACCCCGAAAGCGGCACAAGCGTCATCTCGGCGGGAGATGTCTTCATGTTGCCACAGTCAGGTCAGCCGCCAGAAGGACACTAAATGAGCGAACAAAACCAATTCGTATTCCTGCCACTGGGTGGGGTTGGCGAAATCGGCATGAATCTGGGCATGTATGGCTTCGGACCGGTTGATAAGAAATCCTGGATTGTTGTAGATTTCGGACTTGGATTTGCAAGGGAAACACAACCTGGCGTCGATCTCATTTTTCCGGATATCCGCTTCCTGGAATCAGAAAAAAACAACGTCCTCGGTATAATTCTGACCCATGCCCATGAAGACCACTATGGTGGACTCGTGGACTTGTGGGAACGTGTTGGCGCACCTGTATATGCAACGCCTTTCACGGCAGCGATGCTGGAAGCAAAACTTGATGGAGCGCCGTGGGCCGGAAAAATTCCAATCAACACAATCAGTCAGACCGAACGTTGGAACCTGGGGCCTTTTGATCTGGAAATGGTGCCTGTTTCCCATTCCATACCCGAACCAAACGCTTTGGCGATCCGCACTCCGCTCGGACTGGCCCTTCACACTGGTGACTGGAAGATCGATCCGACACCCGTTGTTGGGGAAGCCATGGATGTAAATCGCCTGAAAGAGATTGGTGAAGAGGGTGTTCTCGCGCTCGTCTGCGATTCGACGAATGCCGTGCGTGAAGGGATCAGCCCCAGTGAGGCCGATATTGCAGATGGCCTTTATGAATTTATCAAGGATGCCCCAAACCGGGTAGCCGTAACCTCATTTGCGTCGAATGTGGCGCGTATGCGGACTGTTGCCGAAGTTGCCGAAAAAGCCGGACGTGATGTGATTCTGGTCGGTCGCGCCATGCAACGTGTATCAATCATTGCCAGAGAGCTGGGTTTTTTCGACGGAATCAAACCGTTTTTGTCGGAAGATGATTTTGGCTATCTGCCCCGGGACAAGGTTCTGGTGATGTGCACAGGTAGTCAGGGTGAAGATCGCGCCGCACTTGCACGCATTGCCAATGGCAGCCATCGCAACATCAAGCTGGTGTCCGGAGACCGTGTCATCTTTTCTTCCCGCACGATTCCTGGAAACGAAGTGCCGGTCAACACGGTCATCAACAGCCTGTGCGATCAGGGTATGGAAGTCATCACAGATCGTGACGGTCTTGTTCATGTGTCCGGCCATCCACGCCGGGGTGAACTGGTTCAGATGTACGATTGGACGAAGCCCGAGATTGCAATACCGGTTCACGGAGAACCGCTTCATCTGTCAGCCCATGCCAAATTGGCGGCTGAACAGGGCGTCAAGATTGTCGTGCAAATTCGAAACGGCGCATTGGTCAAACTGGCACCGGGGAAGCCAGGCATTGTTGACAACATGCAGGCTGGCCGACTGCACAAGGATGGCAAACTCATTACCGAGCCGGAAACCGGCGGTGTGGGTGAACGTCGCAAGCTGTCTTTTGCCGGTGTTGTGTCAGTGTCTCTGGTGATGTCACGCCAGGGCGAAATACTGGATGAACCAGCAGCCGATTTGTATGGCCTCCCGGACTTTGATAGCAGGGGCGCGGATTTTGAAGATATCATTCTGGATGCCATTGATGGTGTACTCGACAGCATGCCAGCAAAACGCCGCAAAAATTCCGGTCAACTTGAAGAATCGTTGCGCCGAGCCATTCGTGGTGAAGTGCAGCATATCTGGGGCAAGAAGCCCGTTTGCCAGGTTCGCGTTCACATCGTTTGAAACTTGAGGAACTGACCCATGCTGGATCGCTTGAATCATGTTGCCATAGCTGTGCCTGATCTTCAGAGCGCTTCGCACCAGTACAAAACCACACTGGGCGCGACCATTTCTGAGCCCATGGAAATACCCGAGCAGGGGGTGACGGTTGTTTTCATAGAACTGCCAAACACAAAGATTGAACTGCTTGAACCATTGGGTGAGAAATCCCCGATTGCAGGGTTCCTGGAGAAAAACCCATCGGGTGGCATTCACCATATTTGCTACGAGGTTGATAATATTCTCCAGGCCCGCGACAAATTGCAGGCAGACGGCGTGCGTGTTCTGGGTGATGGTGAACCGAAAATTGGCGCTCATGGAAAACCGGTGCTGTTTCTGCACCCGAAGGATTTTCAGGGCACGCTCATTGAATTGGAAGAGGTCTAGAACATGTCTTTTGCAAGTGGTCTTGCAATCTATTTCATCATTTGGTGGTTGGTGCTTTTTGTTACGCTTCCATTTGGTGTTCGCTCCCAACATGAGGGCGATGATATGGCGCTTGGAACTGATCGTGGAGCACCGATTAAAGCAAGCCTTGGCAAAAAGGCCATTGCCACAACGCTTATTTCATTGGTCGTATTTGGCGGGTTTTACTATGCTCGCGTTGTAGCTGGCTTCGGATTGGACGACATTCCTTTTCTGCCAACCTATTAGAGCCTGTTTCATTGATGCCGGATCAACTGATCAGATTGACACCACTGCCTGTGAGGTACACGCTAGGCAACGGTGCTCACGTCAGTAGTTGGAATGCGATGATGTCTATGGAATGTGCGACCCCAGTCTTCAGCAGATCACATCAGTCCAACAGCAGTGTTGACCGACTTGTCCGGCACCCAGCACAAAATGTGCTGCTTACGTGATCGATAAGCTGAGCTGAGACTACCTTGTTGCGACAAACGCAATCAATGTTCTGAAGACACTATCTTGCTGTTTTTAATGCCAGTTTTTGAAAAGGCATAAAAAAAGAGCGGAGGATAAACCTCCGCTCTTTCCAGTTCCGCGTTCCTGTTTCCAATCCGAATTGAATAGACTTCGTTTCGAATATGCGCTGGAAAAACCGCGCAACGGAAACACTCCCTCCCAAGACTAAGACCGCGAAAGAAGGCAGCAAAACACCACCTTCTGACGTAAACTAGCGTCGAAAATTCGTTTTGTCACCATATTGTGACCACTGAAGTGCTTTTTTTTGTCAGAGCAGGTTGAATAGGCTTCGATAAAGATCATCCAGGTTGCTTCTAACAAAAGGCTTGTATTTTCTCCGGCCATACGGTTTCTCTCTCATTGATATCAATTGATGGTTACAAACGGATTCTCGATGCGTCTTTCCCGTTACTTCCTGCCGATTCTAAAAGAAACTCCGAAAGAGGCGGAAATCGTCTCACACCGGCTGATGTTGCGCGCCGGAATGATCCGGCAGCAATCCGCCGGGATTTATTCATGGCTGCCATTCGGTCATGCTGTTCTGAAAAAAGTCGATCAGATTGTACGTGAAGAGCAGAATCGCGCGGGCGCGGTCGAATTGTTGATGCCAACAATTCAGCCGGCGGATCTGTGGCGCGAAAGCGGACGTTATGATGATTACGGCAAGGAAATGCTGCGCATCACTGATCGGCATGACCGGGATATGTTGTTTGGCCCGACCAACGAGGAAATGATTGCCGATATTTTTCGTGGATCCGTAAAGTCCTACAAGGACTTGCCTTTAAATCTGTACCACATTCAGTGGAAATTCCGCGATGAAGTGCGTCCCCGCTTTGGTGTGATGCGCGGCCGGGAATTCCTGATGAAGGATGCATATTCGTTTGATTTGACCAAGGAAGATGCGCGTAAATCATATAACCGCATGTTCGTTGCGTATCTTCGAACCTATCAGCGCCTTGGGCTGACTGCGATTCCGATGAAAGCTGAGTCAGGACCCATTGGCGGCGACATGACCCATGAGTTCATTGTTTTGGCTGATACCGGCGAAAGCGAAGTCTATTGCCATCGGGATTTCCTGGACTTGCCCGTGCCAGATGAAGATATTGATTTCGACGGCGATTTGTCCCCCTGGGTAGACAAATACACCGCTCAATATGCGGCCACCGAAGAAATGCATGATGAAGCAGCTTTTGCAAAGATACCGGAACAGGACCGGGTTTCGGCCAGGGGTATTGAAGTTGGTCATATTTTCTATTTTGGCACCAAATATTCCGACCCCATGAACGCCCGAGTTGCCGGACCTGACGGTGTAGATGTGCCCGTCCATATGGGGTCCTATGGCATTGGCGTGTCACGCCTTGTGGGCGCCATTATTGAAGCAAGTCATGATGAAAACGGTATTATCTGGCCTGAATCGGTCGCGCCGTTCCAGATTGGCTTGATCAGCTTGAAAGCTGGACACGAAGCCACGGATGCTGCTTGTGACGACCTTTATGCACGCCTTACTAACGCCGGAATGTCCGTGCTTTACGATGATCGTGACATGCGTGCCGGTGGTAAGTTTGCGTCAATGGACCTGATCGGATTGCCTTGGCAATTGATCATCGGACCCAAGGGTGTTGAAAGTGGAGAAATTGAATTGAAGAATCGTCGTACCGGTGAACGGGAAAGCCTGACACCGGATGCAGCCTTCAACAAGCTACAGGCCACATTGGCTTCGTAGCAGCCCATCAAGAGATTCTATGACTGAACTGGCTCCCGATTTTGCAGATGCGCCCAACGGCACAAAACCATTCTCTCGGTTTGAGTGGATGCTGGCGGGTCGTTACCTGCGGGCGCGGCGCAAAGAGGCGTCCATTTCTGCAATCGCAGGGTTTTCCTTTGCGGGCATCATGTTGGGAGTGGCTGCGCTTATAATCGTGATGGCCGTGATGAACGGATTTCGCACCGAACTGCTCGGCAAAATTCTTGGCATCAATGGGCATATGATCATTGAACCGATTGATGGCCCGCTGAATGATTTTGATGACGTCACGGAACGTTTGTCGAAACTGGAATCTGTGCGGGCTGCCATTCCAGTTGTTGAAGGGCAGGTGCTCGCCTCAGCACGAGATAACAGCAGGGGCGTGCTGGTCCGCGGGATTCAGGAAGCAGACTTTCAAAAGCTGCCTGCCGTGGTCAACAATGTACTCCAGGGAACTTTGACAGGGTTTGATGATGGTGGCGGCCTGGCCGTCGGGTCACGGCTTGCAGCCAGTTTGGGTCTTCAGTTGGGAGATCGCATGACACTTGTCTCTCCAAGAGGCGCTGTGACACCAATGGGTGTTGCGCCGCGGGTCAAGGCCTATCCGATCACAGCCATTTTCCAACTTGGCATGTCGGAATATGATTCAACTTATGTGTTCATGCCGCAAGCGGAGGCGCAGCTTTATTTCAACAAGGATGACACGGTGTCGTTTATTGAGGTTTATCTGCAGGATCCGGATAACGTAGGCATCATGCGCGCGCCTATAACGGAAGCCGCCGAACGGCCTGTTTTCATCACCGATTGGCAACAACGCAATGCTACCTTCTTTTCTGCTCTGCAGGTGGAACGGAATGTGATGTTTATCATCCTCACCCTGATCGTTTTGGTCGCGGCACTGAACATTATTTCCGGACTGATTATGCTGGTAAAAGACAAAGGCCGGGACATTGCAGTCTTGCGCACAATGGGCGCCACACGTGGTGCAATCATGCGGATATTCTTCATCACCGGTGCCGCCATCGGTATGTTCGGAACATTGGCCGGATTTGTGTTGGGAACGGTGGTATGCCTCAACATCGAAAACATCCGGCAATTTTTGTCACGCCTGACGGAAACCGAGTTGTTTTCGCCAGAACTGTATTTCCTGAGCCGCCTGCCTGCGGACATGGATCCCTCGGAGGTAGCGACAGTGGTTTTAATGGCGCTGGTATTGTCATTTCTGGCAACATTGTATCCGGCATGGCGCGCTGCACGCCTCGATCCTGTGGACGCGCTTCGTTATGAATAATGGTGCTGTTTTGCAGCCAGCTATGAAACTGGCTGGTATTGAGAAAACCTACGGGCATGGCGATGCAACCCTCACTGTATTGAAGGATGCAAACCTGAACCTTGCCGCAGGTGAAATGGTCGCATTGGTGGCTCCGTCAGGTACGGGAAAGTCGACTCTGCTTCACATCGCTGGGCTTCTTGAAAAACCTACAAGCGGCGAAGTTTATGTGGGTGGCGCTGCCTGTCACAAGCTGGATGACAAGGCTCTGACGCGTATGAGGCGCACCGAGATTGGAATCGTCTACCAGTTTCATCATCTCCTGCCCGAATTCACGGCAGTGGAGAATATCGCGATGCCGATGATGATTCGTGGCTTGGACAGGGCTGAAGCGCAAAAGAGAGCATTCACACTGCTTCAGTATCTTCATATTGACCATCGAAGCAAACACCGGCCTGCGGAACTGTCGGGCGGTGAGCAGCAGCGTGTTGCCATTGCAAGGGCAGTAGCCAACAGCCCACGCATATTGCTTGCTGATGAGCCGACTGGGAATCTCGACCCAAAAACCTCGGACTATGTGTTTGACGCTCTGTCACAGCTTGTAAAAGAGTCTGGTTTATCAGCTTTGGTTGCGACCCATAATCTGGATCTGGCCGCCCGCATGGACAGAAAGATCACCATTCAAGATCAACAGATCGTGGCCCATTAAAACAATTTTAACTGTAAATATTCCCTGTTTGTTCTTTTTCTTGAAAATAGAACAAAAATAGAACAATCTAAGGCTCAAGACACACAGGAGCCCAAAATGTTCTATCAAATTCGTGACATAACCGCATTCGTAACACTGATCATGTTTGCCTTTTTCGTCGCCTTTCTGGGCGACTGGGCGGTGATTTCCGGATTTTAGGACCGGACAGTGAATCCAGACAATATCGGGTGCAGCGGAGATGTGGAAACAACAGCTTCGCGCTGGACCACAATACCTGCATGAGCGACAATAGCCGAAGAACAGATTTCAAACTGCGAGTCGCTTCATGGCTGATCCGGGCTTTATCCACCTTCGTGTACATTCGGCCTATTCGCTGCTTGAGGGCGCATTGCAGATTGGAAAGTTGCTGGAACTGACAAAAGCTGATGCAATGCCAGCTGTCGCTATAACAGACACCGGCAATTTGTTCGGTGCGCTTGAGTTTTCCGATAAAGCCCAATCCAAGGGCATTCAGCCAATCATCGGATGCCAGATGGCAATCGATTTTGCAGATATTGAAATTGATCCGCGATCAAGAGATGGCCGGAACAGGCCGGATGTTGCCTATGGCAATGTTGTGTTGATGGCAATGAACCAGACCGGCTTCCTCAACCTTTCAAAGCTTGTCAGCCGTAGCTTTCTGGAAACGGATGCGTCGACACGATCTCACACCTCACTTGAACTTCTGACCGAATTGAATGAGGGGCTGATTTGCCTGTCTGGTGGTCTTGAAGGAGCAATTGATCAATTGATCGCGGATCGTGACGAAGTCCGCGCTACATCAAGATTGAACACATTAGCCCAAATGTTCGGTGACCGGTTCTATATTGAAATTCAGCGTCATGAACATCCTGCTGAAAGGTTCACTGAGCGTTTTCTGGTGAGCTATGCCTATGAGCATGACATTGCACTGGTCGCGACCAATGAGGTCTTCTTTCCTGATCAGAGCGATTTTGAAGCCCATGATGCGCTGATTTCCATCGCGCAGGGGCGGATGGTTGCAGAAGATGATCGACGGAAGCTGACAGCACACCATTACTTCAAGAGCCGCGCGGAGATGCGGGACCTGTTTGCAGATCTTCCCGAGGCTTTGGAAAATACGATCGAGATTGCCCAAAGATGCCAGTTTCGTCCCGATAAGCATGATCCGATCCTGCCAAACTTTACAGGTGAGGGGAGTGAAGCGACGGGCGAAAGCGAAGATACGGCTCTGCTGATTGAGCGGGAAGCTGCAGAATTGCGGCAACAGGCTCTGGATGGACTTGAGCAACGGCTTGGCCTGGCGGGTCTGGCACCCGGCGTCGACCGGGAAACCTACGATAAGCGTCTGGCTTTCGAGTTGGATGTGATCGTAGGCATGAAATATCCCGGGTATTTTCTGATCGTTGCCGACTTCATCAAATGGGCCAAGTTGAACGATGTACCGGTTGGGCCCGGACGTGGTTCTGGCGCCGGGTCTTTGGTGGCATGGTCTTTGACCATTACAGACATCGACCCGCTCCGCTTTTCCCTTCTGTTCGAACGATTTCTAAATCCCGATCGCGTATCCATGCCCGATTTCGATATCGATTTCTGTCAGGAGAAGCGGGACAAGGTTATCCGCTATGTCCAGCGGCGCTACGGCGCCGCCCAGGTGGCTCAGATCATTACATTTGGAACTCTGCAGGCCAGAGCCGTCCTGCGGGATGTGGGCCGTGTTCTGCAAATGCCATATGGTCAGGTTGACCGTCTCTGCAAAATGGTGCCGTCGACGCCAGCCAATCCCATGACGCTGCAAGAGGCGATTGATACTGAGCCGCGCCTCAAGGAAGCCGGTCAAGAGGAGGAGGTGGTTGCACGCCTGTTTTCCATGGCGACGCGCCTGGAAGGGCTCTACCGCCACGCTTCGACACATGCTGCGGGCATTGTCATTGGCGATCGTCCGCTGGAACAACTGGTGCCGCTGTATCGCGATCCGCGATCTGACATGCCGGTCACCCAATACAATATGAAATGGGTGGAGCAGGCTGGCCTCGTCAAATTCGATTTTCTGGGCCTTAAAACTCTGACAATCCTGGAACGCGCAGTCGGTCTTATTGCCCGACGTGGAATTGATGTTGATCTGAGCACCGTTCCACTTGAAGACAAGAAGACATACGAGATGCTGGCCCGCGGCGAAACAGCGGGTGTCTTCCAGTTGGAGAGTCAAGGCATGCGGCGTGCTCTGGCAGGCATGAAGCCGGATAGATTTGAAGACATCATTGCGCTTGTGGCTCTCTATCGTCCCGGTCCTATGGACAATATTCCAACCTACAATCGGCGCAAACACGGGTTGGAAGAACCCGACTACATGCATCCATGCCTTGAGGAAATCCTGAAAGAAACCCACGGGGTTATTATCTATCAGGAACAGGTGATGCAGATTGCGCAGGAATTGTCTGGTTATTCCCTTGGCGAAGCGGATCTGTTGCGCCGGGCCATGGGTAAGAAAATCAAATCCGAAATGGATGTCCAGCGTGTTCGCTTCGTGGATGGCGCTGTTGAACGTAAAATCGCAAAAGCCCAAGCCAATACGATTTTCGATTTGGTAGCCCGCTTTGCAGATTATGGCTTCAACAAATCACACGCGGCAGCCTACGCACTGGTCGCCTATCATACGGCCTATCTGAAGGCGAATTATCCTGTCGAGTTTCTGGCGGCTACCATGACACTCGATATGGGCAACACAGACAAATTGTCGGACTTTCGGCAGGAAGCCGTTCGTATGGGGGTAAAGGTTCTGCCGCCGAGTGTTGCCAAATCCTGCTACGAGTTTGAAGTTGAAGACGGTCAGATCGTCTATGCTTTGGGGGCTCTGAAAGGTGTCGGTCACAATGTCATCGACGAGATTGTAAAGACCCGCAGTGAAAACCCATTTGACGATCTGTCGGATTTCGCAGAGCGAGTTGATGCCAAAGTGCTCAACAAAAGGACACTGGATGCCCTGGTCTGCTCAGGTGCCTTTGATGTCTTTGCTGACAATCGCGCTCAGTTGGATGCCGGTCTCGACCGCGTCATGGCACACGCACAACGCATCAGTGAAAACGCGCGTAGTGGACAAGATGAATTATTTGGCGGTGCAGGGGTCCAGAAAGAAAAGATCATTCTGCCGGACGCACAGCCTTGGAAGACGTCGGTCCGATTGTCCAAAGAGCACAAAGCCATTGGATTGTATCTGACGGCCCATCCTTTGGATGAATACAAGGCCGTTCTGGAGAAACTGGAAATTCCGCGCTGGGAAAACTTTCAGGCACAGGTGCGAAAGGGCAAAAGCGCAGGCAAACTGGCAGCAACCATCATTGCCAAGCAGGAGCGGAAGACGCGTACCGGTAACCGAATGGGAATTCTGGTGCTTTCTGATCCATCAGGCCAATACGAAGCGACCCTTTATGCAGAGAGGCTGACTGAATACCGCGAACGCCTGGAAGTTGGCCATTCTTTCATATTCACTGTGGGCGCTGATACGGATGACGATACAGATGAGGTCCGCATTCGCATTCAGTCATTGTCTCCCCTTGAAGAAATTGCAGAACACGGCTTTTCCAGACTTCAGATTTTTGCCGATCAAAGCGAACCGTTTGGGATCATCGCACAGCAGATGAACCGATTGATGGTGCAGGATAGTGGCAATTCTCGCGGTCGGGGCCGTAGGGGCGGCAAAATCTCATTGATATTGTTGTTGAACGATGGGCTCCGTGAGACTGAAATTGAATTGCCCGGGAACTACAAGCTATCCTCCGACATTGCCGGCTCGATAAAATCCATCAATGGCGTGGTTGATGTTGCTTTGAACTGAGGCATCTAGCTTGCCATTAGCTTATACCTTGTAAAAGCCTGTTGCATTGCAGCGTGCTTGGCGCTATGAACCGCGCCATCACACACGGAAAGCTGGGTTGGTGTATGCCAAACCGTCCGGTCGCGCTGAATTTGCCTATATCATCTGATTAGACAAACCATCGTGGACTGCTTTCCGGAGGACAAACCGGTAAAGGAGAAACAGAGTCATGGCTCTGCCCGATTTTTCTATGCGTCAATTGCTTGAAGCAGGCGTTCACTTTGGTCACCAAACACACCGCTGGAATCCGAAGATGGATAAACACATCTTTGGTGCCCGCAACAATGTTCACATTCTCGATCTGGCCCAGACTGTGCCGATGCTGTACCAGGCTCTTCAGGCTGTCAGCGACACGGTCGCAAAGGGCGGTCGCGTTCTGATCGTTGGAACAAAGCGTCAGGCTGCTGATTACGTAGCTGATTCTGCACGCCGTTCCGCGCAGTATTACGTGAATGCACGTTGGCTCGGCGGCATGCTTACAAACTGGCAGACAATGTCAAAATCAATCAAGCGCTTGCGCGCAGTTGATGAGACATTGAATGAAGGTGCACAAGGCCTGACCAAGAAGGAGCGCCTGTCCCTGACACGTGAGCGCGACAAGCTGGAACGCGCGCTTGGTGGTATCAAGGACATGGGCGGTATTCCAAACCTTCTGTTCGTAATTGATACCAACAAGGAATCGATTGCGCTTCAGGAAGCCCGTCGTCTGAACATTCCAATCGCGGCTATTGTTGACAGCAACAGCGATCCAGACGGAATTGATTACCCGGTACCTGGCAATGATGATGCCGGTCGTGCCATTGGCTTGTACTGCGATTTGATTGCACGCGCTGCCATTGATGGCTTGTCCCGCGGACAGACCGATATGGGCATCGACCTGGGCGCATCTGAAGAAGTGCCGGTTGAACTGGCGCTCGCAGAGCCTGTTGAAGCCCCCGTCGCTGAAGAAGTTGCTGCGGTTGAAGCTGTTGCAGTTGAAGAAGCTCCGGTGGTCGAAGAAGCAGCCGCTCCTGAAGCCGACGCTGCACCGGTTGCGTTGTTTGACGCACCGGAAGGTGAGCCGGATGATCTGAAACTGATTTCCGGCGTTGGCCCCGTGCTTGAAACGAAATTGCACACACTGGGTATCAAGAAGTTTTCTCAGGTAGCAAACTTCACGGCTGACGACATAACCCGTGTTGACGATGCGCTGTCTTTCAAAGGTCGCATTGATCGTGATAACTGGGTTGAGCAAGCGACAGCTTTGGCAGCCAAGTAAAATTCACGTCTGCAAAGATTGCACGGGTGCTATGCGTTGAAATAGCGCCCGTCACACACAATTTAATGAACTGAAAAGACAAGTCGTGCAGCGCCGTCGGACCCACCGGCGGCGTTTCGACGAACAAAGGGGTATGTAAGATGGCTGTAACAGCTGCAATGGTCAAAGAACTGCGCCAATCCACCGGCGCCGGCATGATGGATTGTAAGAACGCGCTTCAGGAAAATGATGGCAACATTGATGCCGCCATTGACTGGCTGCGGAAAAAGGGTCTTTCGAAAGCCGCCAAGAAATCCTCACGTGTGGCTGCCGAAGGTCTGGTGGCCGTATCGGTCGCTGGAACAGATTCTGCAATCATCGAGATGAACTCTGAAACTGACTTCGTTGGTCGCAACGAACAGTTCCAGGATCTCGTTCGCGATGTGGCATCAATTGCGCTGAAATCCGACGGTACAGTTGCTGGCATTCTGGCAGCGAACTCCAGCGTCAGCGGCAAAGCAGTTGAAGCGACAATCACGGATGCGGTTGCCACCATAGGCGAGAACATGACATTGCGCCGTGCGGCAAAACTGTCTGTATCTCAGGGTGTTGTTGCCAGCTATGTGCACAATTCAGTTGCACCAAATCTTGGCAAGATCGGTGTTCTGGTCGGCATGGAATCTTCTGGTGATGCTGAAAAACTGGCAGCGCTTGGAAAACAGATTGCAATGCATATCGCTGCGTCCAGCCCCATGGCTCTCGGTCCTGATGACCTCGATCCAACGGTTGTTGAGCGTGAGCGCAATGTGTTGATCGAACAGGCAAAAGCCTCCGGCAAGCCAGATGGTGTCGTGGAAAAGATGGTCGAAGGCCGTATTCGCAAGTTCTACGAAGAAGTGACCTTGCTGAAGCAGACTTTCGTTATTGATCCCGACGTTACTGTTGAAGGTGCATTGGAGCGTCTCGCCAAGGAACTTGGTGTTGATGTGAAGCTCTCAGCCTTCGTATTGTTCAAAGTCGGTGAAGGCGTTGAGAAAGAAGAATCAGATTTCGCGGCGGAAGTTGCGGCTGCCGTTAAAGGCTGATTGCTGATTTCAGCGTCTATACACGTCAAAAACGAAGGGCGTCCGTGACAAGCGGACGCCCTTCGTGTATCCGACCCTACAGCGTGATTCACTGTGTGTTTAAAGGTCCGTACCATGTCGCTACCGTATCGCAGAATTCTCCTGAAACTTTCTGGTGAAGCTCTGATGGGAGACTTGGCCTTTGGTATAGACAATGCGGTGGTCAAACGGATTGCTGACGAAATCGCCCAAGTTGTTGCTCTGGGTGTCGAGATTGGTGTGGTTGTTGGCGGCGGAAACATTTTCCGTGGCGTCTCTCTTGCAGCCAAGGGGGCCGACCGGGTTACCGGCGATCAAATGGGCATGCTGGCAACAGTCATGAACGCCCTTGCCCTGGAAGGTGCTATTAACAACACCGGTTGCAACGCGCGCGTCATGTCAGCCGTTGGCATGCCGACGATCTGCGAAACATTTACCCACAGAAAAGCCCTGAAGCATCTTGAGAATCACCGCGTGCTGATTTTTGCAGGCGGAACCGGAAACCCGTTTTTTACCACCGATAGTGGCGCTGCGTTGCGCGCAGTTGAAATGCAGTGCGATGCGTTGTTGAAGGCAACACAAGTGGATGGTATCTATACTGCTGATCCGAACAAGGATCCGGATGCCGTACGCTTCGACAGAATCAGCCATCAGGAAGTCCTGTCGCGCGGATTGCAGGTCATGGACACGGCAGCGGTATCTCTTGCGAAGGACAACAACATACCGGTTGTGGTTTTTTCAATTCATGAGCCGGGTGGCCTGGTGGAAGTTGCACAGGGCAGGGGCACAGCGACAATCGTGTCTTGAAGCGACAGAAAATGTTAGACGACAGAACAACACATATGTTGGCAGAATTACACACTGGGAGAAGCCAAAATGGATGATGAAGCACCTATCGATTTTGATGATGTGACGCGTCGAATGGATAGAGCGATTGCGGCCTTGTCATCCGATTTGGGTGGCCTGCGAACCGGAAGGGCTTCAGCCAGCCTGTTGGATCCAATCCATGTTGAAGCATATGGCTCTCGTATGCCCCTCAATCAGGTGGCAACAGTGTCCGTACCGGAAGCGCGGATGATCAGCGTGCAGGTCTGGGACGGCAGCATGTCGCGAGCGGTCGAAAAGGCCATTCGCGAATCTGATCTTGGCCTCAATCCTGTGGTTGAAGGAAATCTGTTCCGCATTCCAATCCCCGAGTTGAACGAAGAACGTCGCCAGGAAATGGTAAAAGTGGCTCATAAATATGCTGAGCGTACGAAAGTTTCTGTGCGCCATGTTCGCCGCGATGTCATGGACCAACTGAAAAAGAGCGAAAAATCAGGTGATATCAGTCAGGATGACGCCAGAACATTTTCAGATCAGGTTCAGAAGATGACCGATGAGGCCATAAAAAACGTTGACGAGACGTTGAGTGGAAAAGAAGCGGAGATCATGCAGGTATAAGGGGCGTTTAGTCCGTTGACCCTGTTCTCTTGAAGGATCAGCTATGCATGATGCGATGTCCTCTTCGCTGACACAAACGGATGAAGAGCAGCGAATGCTGCCGCGTCATGTCGCATTCATCATGGACGGCAATGGCCGCTGGGCACAGCAACGGGGGTTGCCCCGTATCGCTGGCCATCGGGCTGGTGTTGAATCCTTGCGCAAGACAATTGGCCATGCGCTGAAACTAAAACTGGAATATCTGACATTGTTCAGCTTCAGCTCCGAGAACTGGTCTCGGCCAGCCAGTGAAGTGGATGCGATCATGGGCCTGTTGCGCCGGTTCGTCAGAAGCGACCTTGCGGAACTGAACGCAAAAAATGTGCGCATTAGAATCATCGGTTCCAGAGATAATTTGCCAGCCGACATCTTGAATTATTTGATTGAGGCTGAGAACACCACTGAAGCCAATACAGGTATGACACTCATTGTTGCCTTCAACTATGGCGCCCGTGATGAAATCTGCCGTGCGACGCAAAAAATTGCACATAGGGTGGCCAAAGGTGAGTTAAGGCCAGACGAAATTGATGAGACATTGTTGAGCCTTGAACTGGACACTTCGGGCTTGCCTGACCCGGATTTGTTGATACGCACATCGGGCGAAAGCCGGTTGAGCAACTTTCTGCTGTGGCAAAGTGCCTATACGGAATTCGTGTTTCTGGATGTTTTCTGGCCGGATTTTGCAGAAGGTGATTTTGATCAGGCACTGGAACATTTTGCCAAACGGGACCGTCGCTATGGCAATGTCTGTTCCACCCAAAGTGTGGTGTAATGGCAAGTCAGCAGTCGCCGCAGCAGAACTTCTTTAACAGCAATCTCTTTACCCGAATTTGCTCCGCACTCGTGTTGGCTCCGATCGTTATCGCAGCTGAATGGTGGGGCGGTTGGCCCTTTCTGGCTGTGGTTCTGATCATTTCGCTGGCTGTCTGCTTTGAGTGGCTCCGGATCATCTCACCTCAGATGCGTTCAGTACCCATTGCGCTGGTTCTGGTGCTCATGCTGGCCAGCCTCTATTTTGTAGCGACAGTTTCGATGGCGACTGCGTTCTGGCCGATATTCCTGTTGTTCTGCGGCATGATGATCGCCGGTTATGCGTTGGGCCAGAAATTTTGGCTGGGAGCAGGCTTTGCTTATGCTTTTCTCCTTGGCGCAGCGCTACTGCTCATTCGCAATGACCCTGAATTTGGTATGGCTGCAATTGCTTTGATTGTAGCTGTGGTGTGGGCAACAGATATTTTCGCCTATGTGGTCGGCCGTACATTTGGTGGCCCCAAATTATGGCCTGCGGTGTCTCCGGGAAAGACTTGGTCGGGTGCCATTGGCGGCTTGTGCGCAGGGGTATTGGCCAGTGTTGCCTTCATTGGTCTGCTCGACAATGTTTCTTTGATCCGTCTCATTGTAATGGGCCTATTGTTGTCCGTCGCCTCCCAATGTGGCGATTTGTTTGAGAGCTGGATCAAAAGACGGTTCAAGGTAAAAGATTCAAGTCATCTTATCCCGGGGCATGGCGGAGTTATGGATCGCGTGGACGGGCTTGTATTTGCTGTTATTTTTGCCGTTTTTCTTTCTTGGATTTTCGATGGCAGTTTGGACAGACCAGCCCAGGCATTATTTTTTGGTTCAGTATAGATGACCGGTAGTCAGACACCGAAAACAATCACATTGTTGGGCGCGACAGGATCTGTTGGTGATAGTGTGCTGAGCGTCCTCTCTGCCCAACCAAATCGTTTCAAGCTGCATGCTGTCGTGGCCAAAAACTCTGCCGCAAAACTGGCGCGAATTGCTATATCAGCTGGCGCGAAAACCGCTGTTCTTGCCGAAGTGGGAGAGCTTTCGGCCCTACGCAGTGCCTTGGCCGGTACAGGCATTCAGTGTGCCGCAGGACCAGAAGCTGTGGAAGCGGTTGCAACTGATCCCGTTGATCTGGTTGTGGCAGCAATTGTAGGGGCCGCCGGCATTCGTCCCACATGGGCAGCCCTGAAAGCCGGGAACCAGATTGCGCTGGCAAACAAGGAATGCATGGTATCTGCCGGCAACCTGTTCATGAGCGAGGCACGTCGACAGAACAAGCCGATACTGCCTGTAGACTCAGAACATAATGCCATTTGGCAGGTGTTCGACGAAGGTAACAGGACCGCAATCGAAGCTGTTACCATAACCGCCTCTGGTGGACCATTTCGCACCTGGTCACAAGAACAGATTTCCTCCGCAACGCCACAGCAAGCTCTGAAGCACCCCATTTGGGAAATGGGGTCCAAGATTACAATCGACTCAGCCTCACTTATGAATAAAGGACTGGAACTGATTGAAGCCAAACATCTATTTGGCCTGGAAGTGGAGCAATTGCGTGTGCTCGTTCATCCACAATCAATTATCCATGGATTGGTTCACTACAGTGATGGCTCCGTTTTGGCTCAATTGGGATGCGCCGATATGCGGGTACCCGTCAGCTATTGCCTGAACTGGCCAAACCGGGGAACGTCGCCAGCGCCGAAACTGGATTTCTCGACAGTTACTGCTTTGACATTCGAACCGGCAGATCTGGAGCGATTTCCTTGCCTCCAACTAGCATATGACGCCATGTCGGCAGGGGGCGCTGCAACATGCGCGTTGAATGCTGCAAACGAAATTGCGGTTGCTGCGTTTCTCGATGAAAAAATTCCATTTGGTGGGATTGCGCATATTGTTGACATGGTTTTGCAAGAAACAGTCAAAGAGACAGGCTCTACGGAATTCGAAAATATTGATCAGGCAATTGAGAGTGATCGCATTGCGCGAGACCGCGCAAGCAAATATCTTCAACAGAAGCAATGGTAGGATTCGTAGTCCTGTGACGTAGTTTTAGCCCAGAGTCAGTTTGGGGCTTCACGCATTTTTGGAAAATATACCAAATGGATTTTTTGACTAGCCTTCCCAGCATGGGATCCGGGTTTCTTGGATACGCTTTGCCCGCGTTGTTTGTTTTCACCGTCGTGGTTTTCTTTCACGAACTTGGCCACTATTGGGTTGGGCGGTGGTGCAATGTTGGCATAGAAGCATTTTCCATCGGGTTTGGCGGGGAGATGGTGGGTTATACCGACAAGCGCGGCACACGCTGGAAGCTTTGCTGGATACCACTTGGCGGCTATGTAAAATTTAGCGGTGACGAAAATGCTGCAAGCGTTCCAGATAACGCGGCACTTGATGCAATGGCAGAAGAAGAACGGAATCAGACGTTGGCTGGCAAGCCGGTCGGACAACGTGCAGCGGTCGTTGCTGCCGGGCCATTGGCAAGTTTCCTGCTTTCAGTGGTTATTTTTGCCGGGATGTTCGTGTTTCTGGGCAAGCCCATCATTCCACCTATTGTCAGTGAAGTGATCGAAGGCAGTGCGGCTGAGGAAGCTGGACTGAGGATTGATGATCGCATCCTGTCAGTCGACGGCGCGGAGGTTGAATCCTTTACCGACCTGCAGCGCATCGTGACGGCCAGTGCTGATCGCCAGATTGCGTTGTTGGTAGATCGGGACGGCAGTGAGGTCGTGTTGGAAGCCGTTCCAAAACGTCAGGAACTCACGGATCGCTTTGGAAACACCCAACGCGTGGGTGTTCTGGGCATACGCCAAAGCGCACAGCGCGAAGACATTGTGATCAAAAGCTTTAACCCGGTAACCGGTGTCGTTGAGGGCGTAAAGGAAACAACTTTTATTGTGACCCGTACGCTGGATTATCTCTGGGGCATCGTGACCGGTCGCGAATCTGCCGATCAGCTCGGGGGGCCGATCCGCGTTGTAAACATGTCAAGTCAGGTCGCCGCGATCAGTTTTGTGGCGTTGCTCAACCTGACAGCGGTGCTCTCAGCGAGTATTGGCCTGATTAATCTGTTTCCCATCCCAATGCTGGATGGCGGGCATCTTGCGTTCTATGCAGTCGAGGCCGTTCGTGGAAAACCGTTGAGTGACCGTGCGCAGGAATATGGCTTCAGAGCAGGACTGGCGGTGATTCTCTTATTATTCCTGTTTGTGAACTGGAACGATATCAACTTCTTAATGGGGTCTTAACCATGACGCCAAATGGTTTGAACAATGTTGTGAATGCGTGACCTGTTTGCAACGGAGTTTACAAAACAGCAAACCAATTCGCTCTATGGCTTGAACACAGACTAAAACCCTGTAAAACAAGTCACCTATATGAAATTGAGTCCGATGGACGCGCCCCTGTGTTTTCAGGGAACCAAAAATCGGCAAAGTCAGGCAAGTGGCCGTATGTATTTTATGCTTTCGTCTCTCCGTAAAGTCGCAGTTCTTGCGGTCCTTTCGCTTTCTTTAGTCACCATTGGTGCAAGTCTTCCAGTTCTGGGGGGCAGCGGTTCAGCCTATGCGCAAACCGCAAGTCGAGTGTTGGTTGAGGGGAATCAGCGTGTCGATGATGATACAATTCTTGCTTATCTCTCGGTGCAGCCTGGTCAGCGCTATACTGAATTCGATATCAACGAATCTCTGAAGGCTTTGTTTGCCACCGGCTTGTTTGCTGATGTGGAAATTGAGCGTCGCCGTACTGTTCTGGTGGTGATTGTTGAAGAAAACCCGGTGCTGAACCGCGTTGTTTTCGAAGGTAATGATCGATTGAAGGACGATGCGTTGCTGGCAATTGTGCAGAGCAAGCCGCGTGGCGTCTTTACCCGTGCTAAGGTTCAGACTGATACACAGCGTGTTTTGGAAATGTACCGTCGCTCTGGTCGCTTCGACGCGCGTGTGACACCGAAGGTGATTGACCTTCCTCAAAACCGTGTTGATCTGGTTTTTGAAATTGACGAATCAGCCAAAACATCAATCTCCCGTGTGAGCTTTATTGGTAACTACGCTTATAGCGACGGTAAGCTCCGGGAAGTTGTTGATACCAGCCAGAAGAACTTTTTGAGCTTTCTGAGCGGCAACGATATTTATGACCCGGACAAGCTGCGTGCTGATGAAGAGCGTCTGCGCAGCTTCTACTACCGTAAGGGCTATGCGGATTTCAGAATCATTTCCGCTGTGGCTGACCTTGATCGTGAGCGCAACAAATTCTTTGTGACTTTCACAATTGATGAGGGCGAGCGTTACGAATTTGGCGATATTGAAATCGACTCGGGCATTATCGGTTTGGACGGTGAATCGCTTCGCCATGTGCTTCTGACCAAATCCGGCAAGACCTATAACGCTGAATTGATTGAAAAATCTCTTGAAGACCTGACGCTCGAGACCGCACGGATGGGCTTCCCATTCACGCAGATTCGTCCTCGCGGTGATCGTGACTACGATCAGCAGATCATTCACCTGACTTATGTCATCGATGAAGGCCCACGTGTTTATGTTGAGCGCATCAACATCCGCGGCAACACCCGGACGCGTGACTACGTCATACGCCGTGAGTTCGATCTGGCCGAAGGTGATGCATATAATAAGGTACTGGTAGATCGTGCAGAACGCAGGTTGCGCAGGCTTGGCTTTTTCAAGACTGTTGATATCAGTCGCGTACCTGGCTCATCTCCTGATCGTATGATCCTGAATGTAACAGTTGAAGATCAGCCAACCGGTGAACTCTCCTTTGGTGCAGGTCTCTCAACTGGTGACGGCCTGGTCGGTGACGTGTCTCTGACAGAATCGAACTTCATGGGCCGCGGTTACAAGGTGAAAGCTTCCATCAGTGCCGGTGCTGACAAGCAGAATTATGACTTTGGATTTACCGATCCGTACTTCCTTGGACGCCGCATGTCTGCTGGCTTCGATGTGTATAGTCGCTTCAAAGAAAACGACGAGTACGATATCGAGAGAATTGGCGGTGGCCTGCGCTTTGGACTTCCTATCAAGGAAAATCTTGGTCTGGTCCTGCGGTACGGAATTGAGCAATCAGAATCGACTTTGACAGGTGATGCGACTGATCTGACAGCTGGTGTGCTGGCGGATATTGCGGCTGGTGCAACCATCACCTCATCTGTTGGTTACACACTGACATACAACACAATCGACAGTCAGATTTTGCCGCGAGATGGTGAGTTCCTTCGGATTACACAGGACTTCGCCGGTGTTGGTGGTGACGTTCATTACATCCGTACATTGGCTGATGCGCGCATCTATCGCCAACTTCATACAGACTGGGATTTGGTCGGTTTGGTTGGCGCTAAGGCTGGTAACATAACGGGCCTTGGTGAGGGCGTGCGATCTTCGGATGCGTTCTTTAAAGGTGGAGAAACCATTCGTGGCTTCGAGTCTTACGGCCCTTATGACAACACAACGGGCGGTCTGATTGGCGGTAACAACTTCTGGAATGCGACTGCCGAGGTGAACTTCCCGATTTGGGGGCTGCCGGAATCATTCGGAATTCGCGGCGCGGTGTTTGCTGATGCTGGGTCCCTTTGGGGTGTTGATAAGCGTACGACAACCAGCTTCGAGGACGATTCGTCTATCCGTTCTTCTGTTGGTGCCAGTATCTTGTGGCAGAGCCCATTCGGTCCGTTGCGTGCTGATATTGCGCAGGTACTTACCAAGGAAGACTATGACGAAGAGCAGTTCTTCCGCTTTGGTGGTGGAACCAAGTTCTAGTCAAAAATTGCTCATCAGGGCCGCCCTGTCGGAAGACAGTGGCGGCCCTTTTTATTAGAGCGTATCTATGCGTAGTAAGCGTGCCTGTTGAAGTTATGTCTGGTCAGCTGGCACATAGTTCGTCCAGATAATTCAAAAGATTATGCGTTGCCGTGAAGGGATCAGTGACTTGTCTGATACAAGGTTTTTTGCAGTACCAGCCCCGATATCACTGAAAGAGATCGCAGACCTCCTGGGGGAATCAGTTCCCGATGGGTCCGATGAGGCGATGACGATCGGCAACACCAAAGCGTTGGATGATGCTAAACAGGGCGACGCCACATTCCTGGA
The DNA here is from genome assembly GCA_024743215.1 of Alphaproteobacteria bacterium. Classification (GTDB taxonomy): domain Bacteria; phylum Pseudomonadota; class Alphaproteobacteria; order Rhizobiales. Next base: position 750,341 of record JANSWZ010000001.1, on the reverse strand, counting down.
TAACGCCAAATATGTCGACTTGCTGGCGGAGTGTGGGGCCTCATTGGTCTTCTGCAAAAAAAGATACGCAGACAAGGTTCCATCCACTGCCATTGCCTGGGTAACAACAGCTCCATATCACGCCTATGCACGGCTCGTATCGGCCCTCTATCCTGATGCTGCTGGCCCAGCTCCAATGGTCGCAAGCGGACCAAATGATACGAAAATCATACGCGGGCGCGTGCATCCGACTGCGAAACTGGAGTTGGATGTGGTGATTGAGCCAAATGCGACGGTTGGAGAAGAGGCAGAAATTGGAAGCGGCACCATTATTGCTGCAGGCGCTGTTGTTGGACGCGGTGTTAAAATTGGTCGGAATTGTTTCATTGGTGCAAACACGGTCGTGCAACATGCTTTGCTTGGCAATCGTGTTGTGTTGCATTCTGGAACCTGTATTGGCCAGGATGGTTTCGGCTATGCGATGGGACCATCTGGCCACCTGAAAGTTCCACAGATCGGACGCGTCATCATTCAGGATGATGTGGAGATTGGTGCGAATACCAGTGTTGATAGGGGAACCAACCGCGACACAATTGTGGGTGAGGGAACCAAAATCGACAATCAGGTTCAGATTGGCCACAACGTGACAATTGGACGTCATTGTGTGCTGGTTGGCCAGGTTGGGATCGCGGGGAGTGCCACACTGGGGGATTTCGTTGTAATTGGCGGACAAACCGGCGTCATCGGACATGTAAAAATTGGCGACGGTGCCCAGATTGCGGGTGTCAGTGCTGTTCACGGCGATGTTCCGGCTGGCGCGCGCTGGGGAGGGGTTCCGGCAAAACCCCTGCGCGAATGGTTTAAGGAAATCACCTCGTTGAACCAATTGGCAAACAGAGAGATTGTCGTCGTCGAAAAGACAGATTCAAATTCCGGAAAAGTGTGATCTTTGATGTCAGCGATAGTAGGAATTGTGATGCCGGAAACTGTAATAAAGGGGGCAAAATAGCTAATGAGTGAAACAGCAACGACCGAATTGGGGTCGGCAGATATTCTCGATCTGCTGAAAGCCCTTCCGCATCGATATCCTTTCCTTCTTGTTGACAAACTTAAGGATATTGATGGGGACAATGCCTGTGTCGGCATTAAAAATGTATCGGCGAATGAACCTCAATTCATGGGACATTTTCCCGGACAGCCAGTTATGCCTGGAGTCCTTATGCTTGAGGGCATGGCCCAGACAGCTGGCGCGTTGTGTATTCTTGCCCAATCCGTAGATTCACCGCCAAGTCTGGTCTATTTGATGAGCATCGATAGGGCTAAATTTCGCAAACCTGTGGTGCCCGGTGATCAGATCGAATATCACGTCAAGAAAATACAGAGCCGAGGCAGCGTCTGGAAATTCGGCTGCACAGCAATGGTCGATGGCAAGAAGGCCTGCGAGGCCGAAATCTCAGCCATGCTGATCGATAAATAGGAAAAAAAGTGACAATTCATCCAACCGCAATCATCCATCCTGATGCCAAACTGGGAAAGGGTGTAGCAATCGGCGCCTATAGCGTTATCGAAGAGCACGTTACATTGGGGGATGGTGTCACCATTCGTCCCCATGTTGTCGTTGAGGGACGGACGACGATTGGAGAAAAGACCGAAATATTTCAGTTCTCCAGCATTGGCGCTCAACCACAAGATCTGAAGTATGGAGGTGAGCCCAGCCGCCTTCAAATCGGTGCGAACTGCACCATCCGGGAAAATGTCACCATCAATACGGGCACCGAAGGCGGCGGTATGCTCACCAAAGTCGGGGATCATTGCTTGATTATGGCCGGTGCTCATATTGCTCATGATTGTGTGGTTGGCAATCATGTCATATTTGTCAACAACGCCACTGTAGCAGGGCATGCGAATATTGGAGATCACGCGATTCTTGGTGGCCTATCCGCTGTTCACCAGTTTGCGCGTATCGGCGAACATGCTTTTGTCGGGGGCATGACAGGCGTCGAGCACGATGTGATCCCATACGGATCCGTTATCGGCAATCGGGCGCGCCTTGGAGGGTTGAACCTGGTTGGACTGAGACGTCGCAATATCGATAAGGCCGAAATTCACGTCCTGCGCAACGCCTATGCGCAACTCTTCATTGAAGAAGGGTCTTTTCAGGAGCGCGTGGATCAGGTGTCTGAAGTCTATCCAGATAGCTCATTGGTCAAGAATATGATTGATTTCATCCGCGCCGGTAATGGACGCCGCATTTGCATGCCGCGCGAACAATCGGGCTAAACGGGCTAGGGTGCGGACCCTAGGTCCCAGAGGTTTGCCAATGAAAATCGCGCTCATTTGTGGTGGTGGTGTCCTGCCAAAGGATGTTGCACAGGCGCTGTTGAAGAAACAGGCGGATTTTGCGGTTATACGGCTGGCAGGTGAAGCAGACACTGATCTTCAATTACCTGCCGCCATACCGCAGCTAACCGTTGCCTGGGGGCAGATCGGGCGCTTCTTCCACTATCTGGAAGAGCAGAATTGCACGCATGTTATTGCAGTCGGCGGTGTCACAAAACGACCTGATTTTTCATCGCTGAAACTGGATTTTGGCGGGATAAAAGCGCTGCCAGAGGCCATTGCGACTGTCATAGGTGGTGATGACAAGGTGTTGAGCAATGTGGCTGGCATCTTTGAAAAGCGCGGCTACGAAGTCATTGGCGTGTTGGAAGCCACTCCAGAAATGTCTTGCCCGCACGGCCAGGTCACCCGAAATGGACCGAGCGAACAAGCATTGCCTGACATCGAGCTCGCAACACGGGCCGCACATGCGGCAGGTTCTCTGGACATGGGACAGGGCGCAGTTGCCGCAGACAACAGAGTGATTGCGATGGAGGGCCCCGAAGGGACCCGCGAAATGCTGCTGCGGGTTGCTACCATTCGCAAACAGAAACGTGCGCGTTGGAAGGCCGGGCAGGGCGTGTTGGTTAAGCGCGCAAAGCCGGCACAGGATATTCGTTTTGATGTGCCGGTCATTGGTCCCGATACCGTGCATCAAATCAAGGCAGCTGGCCTTGCAGGAATCGCAGTAGAAGCTGGCCGTGTCCTTTTGTTGGACCGGGAAGAGCTGTTGCGCGTTGCGCAGCGGGAAGATGTTTTCATTCATGGAATTTCACTGGACCAACCGGCGGAGTCCAAATGAGACCGTTACGCATAGCCATTGTTGCAGGAGAAGAATCAGGCGACCAATTGGGTGCCGAGCTCCTGGCCGCTCTGCGCGCGCAATATGATGGTGAGTTGGAGATTGCCGGTGTAGGTGGCGCACTGATGCGCAAAGAAGGTTTGAACAGCCTGTTTCCACTGTCTGAAATTGCAGTGATGGGTTTCAGTGCTGTTTTGGCTCAATTGCCGAAAATAATCCGATTGGCCTATCGGTTGATTGATCATATCGTGGCGTTCAAGCCCGACATTCTGGTCATCGTCGACAGCCCGGATTTTACCCATCCTGTTGCCAAGCGTGTGCGCCGAAAACTCCCCAAATTGCCGGTCATTGACTATGTTTCACCCAGTGTATGGGCGTGGCGCTCTGGCCGAGCACGCAAGATGACGCGCTATATTGATCATGTTCTTGGCATTCTTCCTTTCGAACCAGAAGCCTATAAACGCTTGGCCGGACCCACATGTACTTATGTCGGGCATCCACTGGTCGACAAAATTGCTGCTATCAAAGCGCAGGTAACATCGGAGAAAACGGCTGGTTCCAAGCGATTGCTGGTCATGCCCGGGAGCCGGACCGGCGAAGTCACGCGTCTGCTGGGCCCGTTTGGGGAGGTTGTCTCCAAGTTGAAAGACAGATTGCCCGACTTGCAGGTGGAAATTCCGGCTGTTGACCATTTGAAGCAACACATCCAGCAGGAAACTTCCAATTGGCTCATTCAGCCGGAAATCGTATCCGGTGAAGCAGCGAAATTTGAGGCATTTGCCAGAGCCGATGCGGCGCTTGTTGCGTCAGGGACTGCAACGCTTGAACTGGCGCTTTGGGGCGTTCCCATGGCTGTTGGCTACAAGCTGGACCCGATTGCAAAACGCCTCAAATGGCTGGGTAATGTGTCGTCCATCGTGTTGCCAAATCTGATTCTGGACGAAAACATTGTGCCGGAATTTATCGACGAAGACTGCAGTGGGCTTGCGTTGAGCGACGCTGTTTTGCCATTGCTTCAGCAAAAACAGGACTATACTGTCCAAATTGAAGCGTTCAGAAAATTGCAGGGTCTATGCTCAATCGCGCCGTACAGTCCAGCAGACAGAGCAGCCCAACTTGTTCTGGAATATGCTCCGAAAAGTCTAGCGACGGCTAATGGTGGGGCAGAATAGCTTTCACAGCAGGCCGCGCCTCAACACGTGCCATATGCACCTGAATCTTTGGGAATTTGGCGACCTCCACCCGATCAGATTTTAGCCAGCGCGCAATTGTGTAGAGATACGGATCGCAAATAGAATAAGTCTCACCCATGACCCAGGGACCCTCAAACATGGTGTCCTCAATCATCTGCATGAGCGCACTCATGTTTTCCGGAACTTTTCTGTTCATGTCATCAAGTGATGACGGCTCATCTGCCCAACGGTGGCCGCGCAGCTTGTGGGCATGTGCCACATGAACAGTTGAAGACAGATAGTTGTTGAACGCCTGAACTCTGGCGAATTCAAATGGATTATTCAGTGGCGCAAGCTGTGCATCAGGATAGGTTTGCGCGATATAGGCCAGAATGGCAGGTGTCTCGGTCAAGGCGCCTGCATGCGATACCAGAACCGGAACCCGCGCCTTGCTATTGATTGCCAGAAATTCCGGTGATTGCTGCTGTTTTTTGGAAAAATCCAGAACAATGCCTTCATAGTCAGCCCCAGCTTCTTCAAGTGCAATATGGGCGGCCATCGCACAGGTTCCAGGTGCATAATAGAGCTTTAGCATGACAGACAATCCCTGTAAAAAAGCCGCCCATCATTCCGGGCGGCTTTTTGTTTGATCAAACTACAAATCAGCGTTGCGAGATCGGAACGAAATCCCGATGCGTTGCGCCGGTATAAAGCTGACGAGGTCGGCCGATACGTTGACCTGGATCCTCAATCATTTCATTCCATTGACCAATCCAGCCAACCGTGCGCGCCAGTGCAAACAGCACTGTGAACATAGAGGGTGGGAAGCCGAGTGCACGTAGGGTAATGCCTGAGTAGAAATCAATATTCGGATAAAGCTTCTTCTCAATGAAGTAATCATCAGTCAGAGCGATTTGCTCCAATTCCAGAGCAACTTCCAGCATCGGATCATCAGAGATACCCAACTCATTGAGGACCTCATGGCATGTCTTCTGCATGATTTTGGCTCTCGGATCATAGTTCTTGTAGACCCGGTGTCCAAAGCCCATCAGACGGAACGGATCGTTCTTGTCTTTCGCCCGTGCAACATATTCTGGAATTTTGTCGACACTTCCAATTTCCGCCAGCATGTTCAGCGCTGCTTCATTTGCACCGCCATGAGCTGGGCCCCACAGGCAGGCAATGCCCGCGGCTATACAGGCAAACGGATTTGCTCCCGAGGAACCAGCCAGACGCACTGTAGACGTGGATGCATTCTGCTCATGATCGGCATGAAGAATGAAAATCCGGTCCATTGCGCGCGCCAGAACAGGATTGGCCGTGTATTCTTCACAAGGCACTGCAAAACACATCCGCAAGAAGTTGGATGCGTAATCCAGATCATTGCTCGGATACACGAAGGGCTGTCCGATATGGTATTTGTAGGCCATCGCCGCAATTGTTGGCATTTTGGCAATCATGCGCAGTGAAGCAACCATGCGCTGATGGGGATCAGAAATATCAGTTGAATCATGGTAGAACGCTGACAACGCACCCACTACGCCGCACATAATGGCCATTGGATGTGCATCACGGCGGAAGCCGGTGAAGAAACGTGACATCTGCTCATGCAGCATTGTGTGATAAGTAACGCGGCTGTCGAAATCCTTCTTCTGCGCAGCTGTTGGCAACTCGCCGTAAAGCAGCAGATAGCAGGTCTCCAGGAAGTCGCCATGCTCGGCCAATTGGTCGATTGGATAACCCCTGTGAAGCAGAATTCCTTCGTCGCCATCAATATAGGTGATTTTGGATTCACAAGACGCTGTGGAGGTAAAACCCGGGTCAAATGTGAAACGATCTGTTTGTTTATACAGCGATGATATGTCGATAACTTCCGGACCAACAGTTCCCGGGTGAACCGGAAATTCGTAGGTCTGGTCTCCAATCGTCAGCTTTGCTGTCTTCTCGCTCATAAAAGTCCCTTTCATATTTGCCCACATCGGAGGGCACATCCGTTAGGGGGCGGCAATAGATCGCCGTCCCTGAAGAAGTTAATCTGCCAATGGGTTGAAAAACCTCAGCCTGATTGCTTCTGAGTTTTTGCTGGGGTCTGAACTCAATTGGGAGGTTGTATTGGCGCTATGGGAAAAGGCCAGATTGCTGAAAATCCACCGGCAGATGTGCCAGTTGCCATTCCACCTCTTGTCCCGATAGATGAACGCTGTTTCGACTGTTCCAGAATGATGAAAGCAATGATAACCCCAGGGTTTCTGCGCTTTCCGACCCAATTCCGAACGCGAACACGTTCATCAATACAACCTCCCAATTGAGTTCAGCCCCAAAGTTCCGTTACCAAGTACCCGATTTGCTGCAGCGCCGCAAGAAATTGCTATTTGTCTTTTGTCGTAGTTAGGTCAAGGTCATCAGGAGATCGCAGCTGCCATACGTTTCAACGACTCCTCACGCTCCAGCACAAGCAGGACGTCATAGATGCCGGGTGACATATGACTTCCGGTCAGTGCTGCCCTGAGTGGCTGGGCAACCTTGCCAAGCTTGAGCTCACTTTCCTGGGCAAATGCCTTGACGCTGTTTTCCAGACCTTCCGCAGTCCATTCTGCTTCTTCGATCCGTGGAATCAGGTCAGCAATAATTTTGCGACCATCTTCGTTAAGCAGGCCAAGCGCCTTCTCGGTATAGTTCAGTGGCACACTGGCTGCGATAAATTCCGCGCTTTCAATAAGCTGGAGAACCGTCTTGGCGCGCTCTTTGAGGCCTGGCATTGCCAAAAGCAGTTTCTTGCGATGATCATCTGATAATTTTTGTCCAAAGAGGCTCGGTGTCGCCAACTCGGGCAAGACAAGCTCAACTGCGTCAATCAGCCTTTCATCTTCCGCGGCCCGCATGTAGATGCCATTGAGATTCTCAAGTTTTGCAAAATCAAAACGTGAAGGAGACTTGCCGATAGCGTCCAGCGAAAACCACTCGATCATCTGTTCGATGGAAATCACTTCTTCATCGCCATGGGCCCAGCCCAGACGAACCAGATAATTGCACAAAGCTTCGGGCAGATAACCCATGGCACGATAGGCCTCTGCACCAAGAGCCCCGTGTCTTTTGGAAAGTTTTGCACCATCTGGGCCGTGAATCAGGGGCACATGAGCCATATCCGGTACTGGCCAGTCCAGGGCTTTGTAGATCTGGATTTGCCGTGCCGCATTTGTCAGGTGATCATCACCGCGCACAATATGCGTAATTCCCATATCATGATCATCTACCACGACTGCCAGCATATAGGTGGGGGTGCCATCACTGCGCATCAGGATGAAGTCGTCCAGATCGGCATTTGGAAACTCCACCACACCCTGAACGTGGTCAGTCACAATTGTCGTACCAGACTGCTCGGCCTTTATGCGAATAACCGGATCAACGCCTTCAGGCGCTTCGCTAGGATCTTTGCTGCGCCAGGTCCCGTCATACTTCGGCGCCCTGTTTTCTGCACGTGCCTTTTCTCGCATTGCATTCAGCTCTTCGGGCGAGGTGTAGCAGTAATACGCTTTACCTTCGTCGACCAATTGTCTGGCGATTTCAGCATGACGCTTTTGTCGGGAGAATTGCGAAACCGGTTCGCCTTGCCAGTCAATTCCCAGCCATTGCAGGCCATCCATCAGCGCTGTTACCGCTTCGGGTGATGAACGGGATCTGTCTGTGTCCTCAATTCTCAGCAACATTTTGCCGCCATTTGCCTTGGCAAACAACCAATTGAACAAAGCAGTGCGAGCGCCGCCGATATGAAGGAAACCGGTGGGAGAAGGGGCAAAACGAGTGACTATGGGAGGGGACATCAGCAGCCTGTCAAAATTTGGAATTTGTGGCGCATCGTGTAGCATGGAGACTGACAAGATCAAAACCCTTGATGTGACATGACCCAAAGAGGTTCAAAACAAGGTCCTAAGCGGGAACTTGGCCAACAAACGGCACATCTGGACGATGACAGTAAACTGCTATCTCAGGTTGGTTTTGTGTCATCTGGCCTCAGCAGTGTCCCCAAAACCACCAAAGCTCTACGCCTGCTTGGCACAAAATCTAGCAATGGCTGGGACACGCTTGCTCGCATGCTGCATAAAGAGGCCCGCGGTCCGGATATCTTTTGCTGGGTACCTGTCTTCATGTCGCTGGGTATTCTCGGCTATTTCTCAATGGCACAGGAGCCGAGCGGTCTTGCACTTGGGCTTCTTCTGAGTGTTTTGACGGTTGTAACCTGGTGTTTGCGCTGGTCCGACTATTCTTTCAGGATTGTACTGGCCATCACGTTGGTGATTGCCGGTGTTGCCCTGGCCAAATGGCAGACAGTGCGGGCCGCCACGCCGCTTTTGGGGGCTGCTGAGACATTTCAATTGAGCGGGCGGGTCGCTGATATCGTTCCGGGTGAGCAGAGAAGTCGATTGATTCTGCGGGACGTGACGGACCTGTCAGCAGACCCCATAACACTTGCCGGTGTTCAACTCAGTGCCTTCAATCAACACATCACCAACCTGCAGATCGGAGATCAGGTGTGGGCGCGCGCCCGGCTTGAACCGCTCAGTTGGCCCTTAATTCCAAACGGCTATGACTTTCGTCGGATCGGTTATTTTAACGGCCTTTCCGCACGCGGCTTCCTTCTGGGTGAAGCAATTCCAGAACTCAGTTTCAGCGCAGACCCTGAAAGATCTGCGGCTGACTGGCTGACCGGATTTCGTAAATCCATTTCAGAGCGCCTGAAAGATACATTGCCCGGAGAGGCAGGCGCGCTTGCCTCTGCACTTCTGGTTGGAATGCGCAGCGGCATAACGGACACGACCGAGCAGGCACTGCGTCATTCAGGTTTGGCGCATATTCTGGCCATCTCGGGATTGCACATGGCGCTTGTAACCGCGCTTCTGTTCGGAACCATCAGACTTGCGGCGGCTTTTGCGCGTGAGGTCTCTGCAAGATACCAGGTCAAGAAATGGGCCGCCGGTGCAGCGCTTTTGGGTGCGCTTGGTTATCTGGCGCTGTCAGGCGCTGGGATCTCAGCGCAAAGAGCATTTCTGATGGCCGCAGTGTTTCTGATCGCCATTATGTTCAATCGTGCTGCATTGACCATGCGGAACGTCGCCTTGGCAGCGATTTTTATCCTTGTTTTCCAACCCTCGGCCGTTCTGACGCCGGGTTTTCAAATGTCATTCATGGCAGTCATTGCATTGGTTGCGGTCTATCGCCGTGACGGTCTGTTTTCAAGAATGCAGAACAGGGCAGGAGGCATCGGCATGATGAGATCCATGGCAATGGGAACTGCAGGACTAGCACTGACCTCAATCGTCGCGGGCTTTGCGACAGCACCTTTTGCAGTTCATCATTTCTACCAGTTTGCGGTCTATGGGCTCGCTGGCAATCTTGCGGCGATGCCACTGGTCGGTTTCGTAGTCATGCCATCGGGAATTCTGGCTTTGCTGCTGATGCCATTCGGGCTGGAATGGATGCCCCTCAGTGTTATGGAACTTGGTCTCAATGGCGTTGCAACAGTCGCGCAGCAAGTGGCCAGCTGGGAGGGCGCGGTCAGCATTCCGGGTCAACAACCGGCACTAAGAGCGCTCCTGCTTGGCTTGGCATTGATTTGCCTATGCCTGTTGGGCACAAAGTTGCGTTTTGCAGCTGCAATGATGTTGGCGTTTTCAGCATTTACCGTCAATGCCGGGTCAAATCAGAGTCCGGTCCTACTCATTTCGCAAGATGGAAAGATGATGGCGGAGATCACACCGGATGGGCTCGAATTCCGGGGAACTTCCCGCAATTCCTTTACCGCAGGTATCTGGATGCGTGCGCTGGGCGATGGGCGAGACGTTGAGACCGTCTTGAAGCAGAACCGTAATGGTCAGGCATGCGACCGTACGGGATGTCTTTTCGAGATTGATACCCATGCAGAAAAGCCGCTGCAGGTTGCCACTGTAAATCGGGTGGAAGCCATGTTTGAGGCTTGCATGGGCGATGCCGGTTTGATCATCAGTTCGCTGCACAAAACACCGCCATGCCCGTTTCAACCAACGATCGAGAAAGTTGTTATCGACAAATCTTTTCTGGCAGCGCGCGGTTCGGTGGTTTTGTCGACGATTGACCGGGCATCAGCCCACAGGCACCCAATCGATGACAGCGTTTCAAAAGGCTTACATGAATTGGGTCTTACGATTGAAACCAGCCTGCCAATCCGGAAAAGACGCTGGAATTAATCAACTTTTTGCCCTGAGAATCCAACACCTCGCGAAGTCGTGACTTTTTGCAATCAGAATCATTGCTATATGTAGCCTGTTCGTATTTCGGAGAATTGCATGATTGCTGAACTGACACTTTTGACTGTCCTGCTGGCTGGATTTGTATCCTTCGTCTCGCCCTGTGTTCTGCCATTGGTTCCGCCGTATCTGTGCTACTTGGCCGGTGTTTCGCTGGATCAGTTGACGTCAGAGGAGCTAAGCCGCGCACGTAGTCGTCAGGTGGTCCTGTCTGCATTCAGTTTTGTTCTGGGCTTTACCACCGTCTTTGTTCTGCTGGGAGCCGCAGCCTCCGTTGCAGGCCAGTTCATTGCCCGCAATTCCGGTACTCTCAGCATCGTTGCCGGAATTGTCATCATCATCATGGGGCTTCATTTCCTGGGTGTGTTCCGCATTGGTTTTCTTTACCGGGAGGCGCGCATCCAGGTAGAGCGCAAACAGCCAGGCTATATGGGTGGCTACGTTATGGGATTGGCATTCGCTTTTGGCTGGACGCCGTGCATCGGTCCTGTGCTGGCAGCCATTCTTGCAGTTGCGGGTTCCGAAGACACCGTGGCAAAAGGCGCCGGTTTGCTGGCGGTGTATTCGATGGGCCTGGGCATTCCATTTGTCCTTGCGGCTCTGTTTGCTCGCCCATTCATGGAATGGATGGCAAAATTCAAACGTCATTTGCGGACTGTCGAACGTGTCATGGGTGGCATGCTGGTGGTAACGGGCGTGCTGTTTCTGACCAATCAGATGTCCGTGTTTTCGTTCTGGATGCTGGAAATGTTCCCGGCCCTTGGCACGATTGGCTAGGGCCGGGACCAGAACCTGTCGAGGAGTCGCGTCGGGATGGTTGCCAGAATGACCCCTCCCAATATCAGCGCAAGACCGGCAAAATGGAACGGCCTGAGTGTTTCGCCCAGCAACAGCACCGACAAGCCAACGCCATATGGCGGAAGAAGATAGAGAAACACCCCGGTGATGGATGGTCCCACTATTTTCACGCCATACTGATAGGCGGTGAAGGGAAATAGCGACGAGATCACCACCAGACTGGCAATCCCGATCCAGTTTGCACCTGTTGTGGGAAAGTGCCCCGTCCAGAAAACCTCGAACACTGCAAATGGCAGCAATGTTATGGCACCGGCCATTCCAACAACACCAATCAGAGGCAGCGTTGGCAAGCTTGGAAACGGCGCATTGCGTAGCAGAACAGAGTAAATAGCCCAGCAGACCGATGTCAGCACAAACAACCCGTCTCCAGGATTGAACTGCAGCGACAAAAGACCCGCCAGATTGCCTTTGAAGACAATCACTGCAACGCCGGCAATGGCAATTGGTACACCAAGCATTTCCCGCCAACCAATTTTACGCCCGCGGAACATCCATTCCAGCAGAATGATCAGAACCGAGGAAGAGGTATAGATTAGCGTGCCATTGGAGGCCGTCGTGTGCTTTAGCGCCAGATAAACCAGCGCGCCGCAAATCCACATGCCGAGAAAACCAATGACAAAAATCCGGCGCCAGTTCTGGCGAAAAACCGGCCAATGCGCTTTGACAGCAGGGAAACTCACAGCCAGCAGAATCAGCGATGTGATAAACCAGCGCAAAAACGCCAGAATAAAGGGCTCGGTGCCATCAATAACGGCACGCCCGATGATGATGTTGGAACCGAAGAACAAAGGCATGAAGACAAGAATCAAATAGGCTTTTTTCTTGTCCGTGCTGTCAGTTTCAAGTGTCGGGGAATTAGCGGTCATTCAGGCTTGCTAAAGGAGATAGGCTGCACTGGCAATTGCAAAAAGTCTATTTCTGTAGTCTGACACCCTGTCTCACCGTTCGAAGAACGACGGGGGCTATTGACCTTTCAAAGCCTTGGAAATTTCAGCATCCGTAGGTGCACGACCCGTGCCTTGCATCTTCAGCGGATAGGGGTCAATCCGTGTGAAAACGCGGTCCCTGGAGTGCATTTCCTGGCTTTGTATCAGTGTGTTATTCAACGTTGCTGGCATTTGTTGTGAACTAGGCGTGCCAACAAGACTTCGTTGTGGGTTTGGGCTGCTTGGAATCGCAGCCGTAAATGCTCCAGCTCCATCTTCAACGGATTCAAGCCGAGACATTAAAATGCGGTTTTGCCTGTCAAGACGCGTAACCGCCTCTCTCAGCACCAGCAGTTCTTCCTGAAGCAGAGCAGCTTCTACAGGGTTTTCAAAAGCGGATTGTTGAGCGCCCAGTGTGTCTGCATCCGCTCTATAAGCTTCAACCCAATCTGAGCGTGCAAGCCAAAACGAGCCGGAAAGCGCGGCCACAGCGGATACGCCCCACACTGCGAGGAGGGTAATTTGAAACCAGGTGGCTTTCGACACGCTTTCGTCCTTGGGCAATAATCTGTTTCAGACAGACACAGTACTGAAACAATTCTTTAGATTTTGTTAAGCATACGGGTGGGCTGGTTTCTCGCTTTCCAGGGAATTCAATGCTAACCAACGCTGGAAAATCAGGTCGGGGAATCGGAGAAAAGCGTGTCGAACGTGGATATTATTGTACTCGCTGCTGGCGAAGGCACGCGGATGAAATCGGCTACTCCAAAAGTGCTGCATTCAGTTGGTGGCTTGCCAATGCTGGAACACGTTTTGAGATCTGCAAAGGCATTTGGAACCGAAAACACAGCCGTCGTGATCGGTCCGAATGTGCCAGCAGTAGAAGACTTTCTGAAACAATATCCTGCACCCATAGATATTTTTGTACAGGCAGAGCGTCTTGGCACTGGACATGCGACCATGGCTGCCTCCAAGTTTTTTGCAGATGGCAAAAACGCCAACATTGTGTTGTTTGGAGATACGCCGCTGATCCGACCGCAGACACTCGATCAGATCAAATCGCTTCTGGACGGCGACGCTGATTTGGTAGTTCAGGGGTTTGAACCTGACAATCCAACCGGTTACGGGCGTTTGTTAGTTAATGACGGTCAGTTAACTGCTATCCGCGAAGAAAAAGACGCCACGGACACAGAACGCAAGATTGGGCTGTGCAACGCCGGCGCCATGGGATTTGCGCCAGGTATCTTAAACAAGTTGTTGAGTTTACTGACAAATGACAATGCACAAGGTGAGTATTATCTTACCGATTGTGTTGAATTGGCGCATTCTCAGGGTCTCACAGTCAGGGTGGTCAAGGGTGATGCTGCAGACGCAGCAGGCATTAATAGCCGTGCGCAACTGGCTGCAGTCGAAGCCATCTTCCAACAGCGTATGCGCCAACAAGCCTTGGCAAACGGTGTCACATTGTTTGCTCCAGAAACCGTGCATTTTTGCTATGATACAGAGCTGGAAGCTGATGTGACGATAGAGCCGAATGTTGTGTTCGGACCAAAGGTCACTGTCAAAAGCGGTGCAGTGGTAAAGGCTTTCTCGCATCTGGAAGGCGCTGTCATTGGCGAAGACGCCATCATCGGACCATTTGCCCGGCTGCGCCCCGGCACCGAACTGGGTGCAAAAACCAAAGTTGGAAATTTTGTAGAAATCAAAGGCGCAGCCATCGAAACGGGCAGTAAAATAAACCATTTGAGCTATATTGGTGATGCTCATATTGCACCCGGGGTTAATGTCGGCGCAGGCACAGTGACCTGCAATTACGATGGTTTTGGCAAGCACCGAACCACAATCGGCGCGGACAGCTTTATCGGATCTGGCAGCCTGTTGGTGGCGCCGCTGGACATAGGGTCAAACGCCTATGTGGCAACAGGGTCTGTGATCACAGAAAGTGTTCCCTCTGATGCTTTGGCCTTCGGCAGGGCGCGGCAGACCAACAAGGATGGCAGAGGTGCAAAATTGAAAAACGAACTGCGTGCTGCCAAAGAAAGGGCTTCAAAAGCCAAATAGGCCAAGCCTAAATACGCTCAAAACCATGATCCCGGCATGCGCTTTCCAGCCAGTGCAGGGTACTTTCCGCATAGGTGCTGAAGGCAAACAAGCGGAACTGGTTGGTTTCCAATCTGATCAGCATGATAGGCATGTGGTGAACGTTTGTCTGAGCAACTTTTCCAACCGGAAAGCTTTGGGCGTGAAAATCAATCGCAATTCCCTTTGCCAGTACAGTCGTAACATCGAAGCCGCTGACAGTTAGAACCGTTCGTGCGCTGGATAAATCTGTCACCGAGCCAATCTCCGCAGGAATTGCGCTCGCCAGACCGCCATGCAGATCCGTCGCGGCGCTTTCCAGCAGATAGCGTCCGGCGCCAAGTGAGTAGATCCGCAGTTTTGTCTCCAGATTTGCGTGTCCGGCTTCAGGAAAAGCTTTGACGCCTTGCTTCTTCAAGGCGGCCAGCGCCTTCTTTTCCTGGCCCGGAAACAGCGAAAGCTGAACAAGAGACATTGGTGTGGTTCGTTCAAGCGTGATGCCAGTTTTCTCTGTCGTAAGCGGAGCACCATAATGTCCCGGCACCCAGACGCGGTCCAGCGGACAAGCCTGCAGGTCTTTCAAAACATTATCCACGCATGCGCTCCCCATCCTTATCGAAGAAGCAGGGGTCCACAACTTCCACAGCAACATGAATCCCCTTCATTGGAAATGTTGCGTATAGGTCCCTGCCAATAAGTTCCTGGCCATTTTCCAGCAGTGCCAAAGCTACATATTTTTCAAGCGCAGGGCTGTAAGTCGCTGAGGTCACATGTCCCAAACTCAGACAAGGTGTTTTCAATGCAGGGTTTCGCACAAGATGGCTGCCAATAAGCACGCATTCATCTGATTTGGAAACAAGGCCGACAAGTTGGTGCCGACGTCTATCCTTGAAGGCCGGCCGATCCTTCATCGCGGAGCCGATGTAAGGCGTCTTCTTTGAAGCCATG
Organism: Alphaproteobacteria bacterium; assembly: GCA_024743215.1. Classification (GTDB taxonomy): domain Bacteria; phylum Pseudomonadota; class Alphaproteobacteria; order Rhizobiales. Next base: position 734,917 of record JANSWZ010000001.1, on the reverse strand, counting down.
GCCCCCATACCCACCATCTCAGCTGTTGTACGGCCATTCAATTCAGAATTGACAACATGACCCTTTTCAATACGCAAAGTATCCAGTGCTTCCGTACCATAGCTCACAAGGTCCATCTCTTTGCCTGCCGAATGCAATTCCTCCCAGAGAGCCAGTCCAAAGCGGGCCGGCGTATAAACCTCATAGGCCATTTCGCCTGAAAATGAGAGGCGACACATCATGACTGGAATGCCCTGTGAGGTTTTTCCGTGGCGAATGGCCATGAATGGAAAAGCCTCATTGTCAAAATCTGTCTCAGGGATAGCAATTTGCAGCATCTCACGAACTTTTGGACCGGCAACAGCTGCGCCTGCCCATTGGTCTGTTACCGAAGTCAGATGGACTTTCAGATCAGGCCAGTGAACGGAAAGATAAAGCTCCATATGTTCCAGCACCGCAGCGGCTTGAGCGGTGGTTGTTGTCATCAGAAAATTCGTATCGTCCAATCGCCACGTGGTTCCATCATCATAGACAATGCCGTCCTCACGCAGCATCAACCCGTATCGAGCCTTGCCAACGGGAAGTTTGGCAAAACCATTGCTGTAGACACGGTCAAGAAATTGGGCCGCGTCAGGGCCTTGAACGTTAATCTTGCCAAGCGTTGAGACATCAACAATGCCGATGGATTGCCGGGTCATGCGGGCTTCACGAATATAGGCCTGTTCCAGATCTTCCGAGCCGCGACGATAGACCCTCGGCCGTTTCCACAGACCGGCATCTATCATCTCCGCACCGGCATCCAGATGCCAGTAATGCATCGCCGTGCGCCGTGTTGGTTGCAGATGGCCTCCACGCGCATCTGCAGCCAATGCGCCGAAGGATACAGGCGTGTAGGGTGGACGAAAACGGGTGGTGCCAACAGTCGGTATATCTAAACCGCGTGCCTCAGCCATCAGCGCCAGGCCATTGATGTTGGAGAGTTTTCCCTGATCAGTTCCCATGCCTAAAGTGGTGTAGCGTTTCAAATGTTCAACACTGAGAAACCCTTCCTGATGGGCAATTGTAATGTCATCTGCAGTCACGTCATGCTGAAAATCCACAAAGGCTTTTCCGCCGATGCCCTTGATGCTCCAAACAGGTCCCACATTCAGAACATCCTGCTTTTCGGGATGGGTTACGGCCTTGCGAGCGCGGCTGAGTGACAGTTTTCGCAGCACCTCTTCGACCATTGTTTCCGCACTGGCTATGGTGTCGTCACGGTCGAAATAACCCGCAACCGAACCGCATACGCTCCAGGTTCCGTTTGATTTGCCGGGGAGTACAGTATGGAGTGTGCTATCCCATTCAGGAACGCCGCCCATCTGGCTGGTCAAATGGATGCTCGGGGTCCAGCCGCCGGACATGCCAAGGCAATCACATTCAATGGCGCGCTCCTTGCCATTTATCTTACTCGTATAGGGGTCAAAGGGGGCGACGCTGACGCGTTTGATACCGTGGTAACCGTGGACCCGTGTCACCGCATGACCAGTAATCAGTTGCATTCCGGTCGCTGCCACCTGCGCCATCGCAATATCGGAAATGGTTGTTCTGGTGTCCACTATTGCATTGATCGGCACGCCCAAATCCTGCAAGGCACTTAACTGCCTGTAAGCACCATCATGGCTGGTGAAGAGCACGATGTTTTTGCCAGCCGAAACTCCAAATCTCAATGCATAAGCACGAATTGCATCGGCCAGCATGACACCGGGAGCATCGTTGCCGGGGAAGACGAGAGGGCGTTCGATCGCACCGGTCGCCAAAATGGCATGGCGCACGCGCAAAACGTGCAAACGCTCACAGGGAGCAAACTCTGTTTCAGTGGGGTTATGTGCCGTTACTCTCTCAACCAGGCCAAAAGTGCTACAGTCATATTGGCCGAAACATGTCGTGCGCGGTAAGATCGTCGCATTATCAAAGGCTTGAATACGTTCAAGAAGTGAATTTATGGTATCCTGTTCTCTCGGGTCGCCTCGATGATAGCCGCCAAACCTCGCATGCTCATCAATCAGGATAACCCGCGCACCTTTTTCTGCGGCCTTCAGCGCAGCCGTCAGTCCTGCAAGCCCACCACCCACAACCAGCAAATCCGCGAAACTGTTGATCTTTTCATATCTGTCTGGATCAGGCTTTTGTGCGGCTTTTCCAAGTCCCGCTGCGCGCCGAATAAACCGCTCATAAAAGCGCCATGCCTTACGCGTCGGTCCCATGAAGGTTTTGTAATAGAACCCAGCCTGCAGCATCGGGCCGCCAATCTGATTGGCCGATAACAAATCAACGGAAAGACTGGGCCAGCGATTTTGGCTGCTGGCATTCAAGCCATCAACAACCTCAACCATGGTGGCGCGTGCATTGGGTTCATGCGTGTCCGGTCCCGTCAGTGTGACAAGCGCGTTTGGCTCTTCGCTGCCAACGCTCATCAGACCTCTGGGTCGGTGATATTTGAAACTCCGTCCAAACAGGGTCTGACCATTGGCAAGAAGGGCAGAGGCCAGTGTGTCTCCTGCAAAACCGCTCACTTTCCGTCCATCAAACGTAAAGGTTCGCGGCTGATTACGATCAATTTGTCCACCAGAATCCAATCGAAAACCGCTCATTTGCCAAGCCCAGTCTTGTGTGGTCCGGTGGCCTTCATGCTCAGGATTTCATGGGATATGGTATCTCTTGTGATCTCCACAATCAGTCGGCACCCCCCATTGTGCTGCCACAACTCCTTGTGGGGACCGCGCGGATTTTGACGGTTGTAGACGAACGTCTCCCACTTGTGGGGGTTGGCTTTCTCCTGATTGGGGCGTTTTATGGTCGCATCGCCCAGATAGGAATATTCCGACACATCGCGATCGCCACAATGAGGGCAGGGTATCAGCATAATTATCCGCCCTAATGCAGCTTGGCGAAGGGGCCCGCGCCACCTTCGTCAATTGTGTAACCGGAATTGAAGCGCTCAAGCGTGAAAGCAGCGTTGAGTGCATGCGGCGCGTCATTTGCAATTGTGTGCGCAAAACACCAACCGGAAGCAGGCGTTGCCTTGAAGCCGCCATAACACCATCCGGCATTTAGGTAGAGCCCGGGAAGTGGCCCTTTGGTGATGATCGGGCTGCCATCTAGCGACATATCCATGATGCCACCCCAATGGCGCAGCATCCGCAGCTTCGCGAATTGTGGATACAGTGCCAGCATCAGCGTATGGACATCTTCAATAACCGGCAGATTGCCGCGCTGCGCATAGGAATTGTATTTGTCGATATTGCCACCGTAAACCAGGCCGCCCTTGTCGGATTGTGACATGTAGAAATGCCCGCCTCCGCCGGTGACAACGGTGTTAACCGCAGGTTTCAGGGATTCTGAAACAAATGCCTGCAGTACATGGCTTTCTATCGGCAGGTTCTCGATGCCAGCCTTGCGCATCACGTCTGATGTGTTTCCAGCCACCGCCACACCAATCTTTGCAGATTTTATGTCACCGCGTGTGGTCTGCACGCCGACAACAGCATCTCCGTCTTTCAAAAATCCGGTAACTTCGCAATTCTCCAGAATGTCTATGCCCAAATGATCCGCCGCACGCGCATAGCCCCATGCAATCGCATCGTGACGCGCTGTTCCTGCGCGTGGTTGCAACAGACCGCCAACAATAGGAAATCGTGTTTCCGCACTCATATCGAGCTGCGGAACAAACCGTGTCACTTCATTCCGGTCCAGCAGTTCCGCATCAATGCCATGCAAACGCAGAGCATTGCCTCTTGTTGCAAATGCATCCAACTCTCCCGGAGAATGGGCCAGATTGAGGACGCCGCGCTGGGAAAACATCACATTGTAGTTCAGGACCTGCGACAGGCCTTCCCACAATCTCATGCTGTGTTCGTAAAACAGTGCGTTTGGACGAAGTTCGTAATTGGAGCGCACGATGGTCGTGTTACGGCCGACATTTCCGCTGCCAATCCAACCTTTTTCCACCACAGCCACATTGTGAATGCCATGTTCCTTCGCCAGATAGAAAGCTGTCGCAAGGCCATGGCCGCCACCGCCTATAATGATCACATCATAGGCAGGCTTCGGCTCAGGTTTGCGCCACTGACTGTCCCAGTGTTGGTTTCCCGTCAGAGCATTTTTTGCCAGTGCCCACGCAGAAAATCGAGCCACAGAATTCTCCCAAATAAGAGCGCGTACAAACAAAATGCTGGCACCCTGAATTTATAGTGCAGTTCTATGTGCAGCCTGCGCAAGTGGCAAAACGCCTTGTTCTGGGATATTTAGTTAATCTCGTTCATTCGCTCATATGTCGCAGGGCAAAGGCTGGTTGTCGCTTTGAAGCTGGAAGCGCTTAGAACCTGCAAATAGGTTGGTGGGAGTGCGTTTTATGTATGCAAAGGATCAGAGCATGGAATCTCGGGCAAAGGTGGTGGTCATTGGGGGCGGTGCCGTTGGCGTCTCAACCCTGTATCATCTGGCAAAAAAAGGCTGGTCCGACGTGGTTCTGCTGGAACGCAAGGAACTGACATCCGGCTCCACCTGGCATGCGGCCGGCCTGCTGCCATTATTTAATCTCAGCTATTCGGTTGGCCAGATTCACAAATATTCAGTCAGGCTCTACGGCGAATTGGAAGCTGAAACGGGATTGAATGCTGGCCTCTCGCGCGTTTCCAATATCAGGCTTGCACGCAGCAAGGATCGTTGGGACGAATATCTGTATTATGCCGGTGTTGCCAAAACCATTGGCATCGACGTCAAACTGCTGACCCCCGAAAAGTTGAAGGAAATCTGGCCGCTCTGTGAAACAGACGGCATTCTGGGTGCCATTCAGCATCCGGAAGATGGCTACATCCAGCCCGCCGACCTGACACAGGCAATGGCAAAAGGCGCGCGGGACAATGGCGCAAAGATTTACCGCAACACAAATGTCACTGGCGCGACCCGCAGCGAACGGGACACCTGGATTGTCGAAACCGATCAGGGCAATATTGAATGTGAGCACATTGTCTGCTGCTCCGGCAATTTTGCACGCAAAACGGGCGAGATGTTCGGCCTCGATATCCCGGTCATCCCGGTTGAGCATCAATACATCGTAACAGAAGCCCATCCAGCCATTCTGGAACGGCGGGCACAGGGGCTTCCCGAAATGGGCGTTCTGAGAGAGAGCGATTCCTCCTGGTATATGCGGGAGGAGGCGGGCGGCTTGCTATTGGGTCCTTACGAAAATGGTGCGCCCTGCTGTTATGTCGATGGCCCGGATGCAGAAAGCGAATACGAGTTGTTCCAGGAGGACCTTGATCGTTTGATGCCTCACATCGAAAGTGCCATTGAACGCGTTCCAGCCTTTGGTGAAGTCGGCATCAAGAAAGTCTATAATGGAGCCATTGCTTATACACCCGATGGCTCACCAATCATCGGTCCGGCCTGGGATGTTCCCAATGTCTGGCTGAATGAGGGGCATTCCTTCGGTATTACAGCCGCTGGCGGTGCCGGATGGCAGCTTGCTGAGTGGATTGTAGACGGAGAACCAACCATTGACATGATGGGCGTCGATCCGCGCCGCTTTGGCCCTTATGCGACCAAGGGCTATTTGAAAGAAAAGAACGAAGAAGCCTACTCAAATGTCTTCACCATGCATTATCCCGATGAAGAGCGTGCTGCAGCACGTCCTCTGAAGAAAACCCCGATCTATGACCGCCTGAAAGCACGTGGCGCCGTGTTCGGGTCTGTTTATGGTTGGGAGCGCGCCAACTGGTTTGCACCGTTGGATTATTCTGTTCCGGCTGAGGAACTGGCCTATCCTGATCTGTTGCTGAACCACAATCACGCGCCCGCAACGGAAGATGGCCGTATCGTTGAGAAATGGTCGTTCCGTCGGTCCAACTACTTTGAATTTGTCGGGCAGGAAGTCAAAAATGTCACTGAAAATGTTGGCGTTCTCGACATGTCAGCCTTTGCCAAACTGGAAGTCACAGGTCCGGGCGCGCGAGATTGGCTGAACAGCCTGTTCGCAAACAGCATTCCGAAAAAGCGGGGCCGCATCGCGCTCTGCCATCTGCTCACAAATTCTGGCGGCGTTTTGTCGGAGTTCACGGTGTATGAATGGCATCCAGGGCGGTTTTATCTGGTGTCCGCTGGTGCTTATGAACGTCACGATCATGACGTGTTAAAAAAAGCGTTGCCGAGAGATGGCTCCGTGCATCTGTCACCAATCACTGCGCAGCACGGCGTGCTGGTGCTGGCCGGACCGAAATCACGCGATGTACTGGCAAAGCTCACAGACACAGATCTGTCCAATGCAGCGTTTCCGTGGCTCTCTGGCAAGCCGATCAGCGTTGGCAAAGCCACGGCCCATGCGTTGCGGGTGAACTTTGTCGGGGAACTGGGTTGGGAATTCCATCATCCAATTGAAATGCAGGTGGAAATTTTCGACGCGTTGATGGAAGCGGGTGCCGAATTTGGCATTCAACCTTTTGGCATTCGCGCCATGGACGCCATGCGGCTGGAAAAGTCCTACCGTTTGATCCCGCGTGAATTGTCCATTGAATACTCGGCCTATGAATCTGGCCTTGATCGCTTCATCAAGCCAGCCAAGGAATTTGTAGGGAAAGAAGCGCTCTTGAAACGCCATGAAGCGGGCGATAACTGGGCTTTTGTGACAATGGAAGTGCATGGGATCAAAGATGCGGACGTCAGAGGATCAGAAGCCATTTTTGATGGAGATACATTGATCGGACGGGCCACATCCGGTGGGTATGGTTGGCGTATCAAGAAGTCCTTGGCCTTAGCCATGGTTCCACCAGCTTACGCCGAATTGGGTTCAAAAATGCAGGTTCACATTCTTGGTGAGCCTTATGAAGCAACTGTCATTGAGGAAAGCCCATTTGATACGGAAAACCAGGTTCTACGGGCTTGATAGGATGACGCATGCGGGGTTCATTGACCGCGATTGAGTCTCATTGCTATTACAGCGTCAAATGCGATCCTAAAAATGCCCAACTGTTCGTGGCTTGGTTGCAACGAACAACAGGGAACCAAACCGGAGTTTTTGAATGAACCTGATTAAATCCATCACCGCTGCAATTGCGATATTCGCTCTTACAGCCATGAGCCACGCTGCGAGTGACGCAGATACATTGATCCTGGAGACCAAAACAGGGCAGGTGAAAATTGAGTTGTTGCCAGATGCGGCGCCAAACCATGTCGAACGTATGAAATCCCTCGCCAATAGCGGTTTCTATGACGGTTTGAAATTCCATCGCGTGATTGATGGGTTCATGGCGCAGACTGGCGATCCATTGGGAAATGGTACTGGTGGATCTGATCTGCCTGATTTGAAGGCTGAGTTTTCAGATGTGCCATTTGAACGCGGCACACTTGGCATGGCTCGGTCCAGCAGCCCGAACAGCGCCAATTCCCAGTTCTTTATCATGTTTGATTCAGCATCCCATCTGAATGGCCAATACACCGTATTCGGCAAGGTTACAGAAGGAATGGATCATGTTGACCAGATCAAGAAGGGCTCCAGGTCCCAAAATGGTTCTGTCAGCGATCCGGATACCATCATCAAAATGCGGACAGCGGATCAGTTCTAAAGGCTGAAGTTGTTTGAAAAGAAGGGATCCGCGTCAGTGTCAATCCAAGGCTCTCGGCATGCATCCTTTCCAGATTCAATTTATCAGCAACAGGGTTTAAAGCCCTGTTGCTAAATGTTTTTAGTCGTTCAGAACGAATGTCACTTTCATGACGACTCGGTATTCACTGATCTTGCCGTTGGAGACAACAACCTTTTGATCTTTTACCCAGGCACCTTCGACATTCTTCAGCGTTTCTGAGGCGCGTTTGATTCCCTTTTCCAAAGCGTCTTCAAAGCTTTTGGACGAGGAGGCGATGATTTCCGTAACGCGTGCAACTGACATGTGAACTCCATTAAGTCTGTGATTGCCACAATTCTGGTGGCGGGACCAAAAGCCTAACCTGCAGGCTAGGCTCAAAGCAAATGAGAGTCTGTCGCATTACAATGGCGATCATGTGTCGTCACCGAGCGGCTTGGCTCAGGAAATCCATCCACCATTCAATGCGCTGGCCCAATCCGGCATTCCCCTGGACAAGGCCAGTTTGGCCATTTTCATATGGTCATAGGGCACGTGACGGAATGTAAAATCCCAACCATGCTTGCGTTTTTCAATAATCGCATAGGCTGCACAGGGATTGCCTGTGTGCATCACATAGGGGTCCGCTCGCGTGTCTTTGAAGCCCGGACATCCAACACTCCCCGGATTGAGCACATGACGTCCATCCGACAGGCGCACGAGGCGGGAAACGTGTGAATGCCCACAAAGCATGACAGAAAAGTCAAAACCAAGGGCATCGCATTCGATATCCGCCAGCGGTCGCAGGTTCATGCCGACCTTTTCATTGGGCACATCGAGCCAATGAGAATTATCGGTGGTCGGAATGCCATGGCACAGAAATACGTCTTCTTCAAAAACTGCGGTGCCCGGCAAGTCCGCGATCCATTGTAAATGAGTCTGGCTGAGTTGGGCAAATGCCGGACCATCCCACGCGCCCAACTCTGCTGGGGGAAGTTCCAGAAGAAATCGGTCATGATTGCCTGCGATTGACAACATAGCCTTCTGTTCAATCAGAATATCAGCGGTTTTACCGGCTTCGAGCGGCCCGCCAAAATGGTCTCCGAGATTAAGGATCTGATCAATACCTTGTCTCGAAATGTCATCCAGAACGGCTTCAAGGGCCAGATAATTGCCATGGATGTCAGAGATGACCGCAAAACGCATATAGACCTCTTCAGATGATCAGGGACTTAACTCAATTAGGTCGCACAAGGCGGTTCACACTGCGCTTCACGATAGGTCCGGCAATGAGCATAACCGGATAGGCCACAATCCAACAGACAAGCCAGGATGACATCCATAGCGAAATGATATCGGTTGCCATGCCATTTGCACGGAATGTCGAGATGCCAGACACAATAAATGTCATGATACCAGACAGGCAGAGACTGAATATATAGGGCGCAAATCTGGGATGCATACAGGGCCGATCATGCGGAGAAGCGAACGAATTTGTCCTATCATTGATACCATTGATCATCAAATGGTCTGAACACAGTTATCGACGGCGATGGCCCCACATCCATTGCTCCGGTGTCTCGCGTATCCAGTCTTCGAATTGTTTATTCAGCCGGGCTGTCGCGTCAGCAATACGATCATCGACTGTCTCACCTGTTCCTGTGCTGATCTCGACGACCTGAATCGTGAAATGACAGCCTTTTGTGCGGCGACAACAGGCCGCAATCAAAGGTACGTCGAGTTTTTCTGCAATCATAGCCGGGAAGGGAGTGGAAGGGACCATTTGCCCGAAAAAAGGAACTTCGATGCCGCGCCTTTGTCTCAGATCCCCCATCATGCAAACGGTTTCTCCACCACGAACCCATTTAATAAGCGCATTCACAGAGGTATTGCGTTTGGAATGCAGCCCGCCTGGGTACAATGGTTGGCGCACCAGCCTGATGTAGCGGTCGACCAAAGGGTTTGAAGCGCGCTGATAGATGCCTGCCATCGACAGGCCGTTTTGCAGTGCGGGAACAGCCAGCAACTCCCAATTGCCCATGTGCAGCGATACAAACACAGCACCCTTTGTGCTTTGCGCCAATTGGTCAATAAGGTCCTGTGATTCAAGCGTAATTCTATGTCTCTGTTTCAGCAACTTGCCGATACACAGACCTTCAGCCATCGTCCGACCCAGATTGTTCCAATGACGAAACGTGGTCTGTCGTATCCAGGCCTCATCCTTTGCAGGAAACGCTTCCCGAAGGTGTTTCTGGACGGTGGCATGGCGGTGGTTAAACCGGGCCAATATTTTCCAGACAAAACCCATGGTCGCGGAAGCCACACCAAGCGGCAGCGCATTCATGATGCCCGCGACAGCACGGAATCCGACATATTCCAAGCGATGCTGCAACGTTGGGGTGGTGGGTTTGGGCAAGGGGGAGTCACTCAATCTGTTTTGCTGCTACGCAATAACTGTATTTTGCTTTACAACGCAATCGGCCTTTGACCAAATCTTGAGCCAGTAACCCACGCCTCCGGAACGTACCAAACCCATGCTGCAGGTCGCCACACTCGCTTTCCCATTTTTTGGGCTTATTTTTCTGGGGTTTTTCGCCGGTCGGATTTTCAAGGTTCCGGCGGAAGGGCTGGCGTGGCTCAACATTTTTATCATCTATTTTGCACTACCAGCTTTATTCTTTCAGCTCATTTCCAAAACGCCAATTGAGGAACTTGCGAACTGGACCTATGTTTTTTCCACAAGCTTTTCCACATATTGTGCATTCGCCCTGGCATTCTGCATTGGAATTTACATTACCAGGGGCAATGTCGCCGTAGCGACCATTCAAGGCATGGTGGGCGGATATGCAAATGTCGGTTATATGGGCCCGGGCCTGACGCTCGCAGTTCTGGGGCCAAAGGCTGCTGTGCCAGCGGCACTGATCTTCTGCTTTGATGTGGCTTTGGTCTTTACGTTGGCCCCATTGCTGATGGCCTTCGCTGGCACTGAAAAGCAACCGCCATTGAAGCTGGCACTGCAGATATTGAAGAAGGTCTTTTTGCACCCATTCATCATCGCAACCATTGCTGGCGTTCTGGGTGCTGCCTTTCACTATGAGCCACCTCAAGCAGTGGATACAATTCTGACGTTTCTGAGGTCTGCCGCTGCGCCTTCAGCTTTGTTTGCAATGGGTGTGACAGTGGCACTGCGCCCATTGAAGCGGTTTCCGGTTGAACTGCCGGGTTTGCTGGCTGTAAAGTTGATAGCCCATCCACTGATCGCTTATCTCATGCTTGGCGTTGTTGGTGATTTCGACCCGGTCTGGGTAGCAACAGGCGTGCTGATGGCCTCGCTGCCTCCAGCGGCCACCATCTATGTCATCGCGCAACAATACAACGTGTATATTGAACGGGCATCCACGGCTGTTTTGGTCGGCACGGGCATGTCTGTCGCAACGGTCACATTGGTGCTGTACCTGATCGCAAGCGGAGCCCTGGGATCAGACCTGGTACGTCCAATCCCCTGACAACGCACAAGAATTTTCGAGAAAACTCCGCTTAAACCTTTGCGCCATTGTCAGGCACGATGTAACAACCGCTGATCTTCCAGCTTCCATCTGCCTGTTGCTCAAGCGTGTAAACTGCAAGCCAGTCCTTGCCTGCCGGGCCGGTAATATAAGCTTCCTGAACAGGGCCGGTAGGGCTGCTTTTCAGACGGCCGAATTCGAAGGATTGTGGCCTGAATACCTGTGGGTATTGTTGACGCACCATGCTCATGAACCGTTCATCACTGCCAAACATGTTTTTGATCGAAGGCGCGGCGAATGAGAACGCTGTTGACGAATTGTCAGCCAGGAATGCATCGACCTGCATGCGAATGATAGATTGGATTTCACTCTGATCCGCCGGTGCAACCGACTGCGCCGAAGTGATCCCGATAGTGGCACCTGGAAGTGCCACGGCACCGGCCAAAAGTCCGATCATATGTCTGGTGAGTTTTGTCATGCTTGCCTCCGTCAGATTTATTTCCTTCAGTCGATTTACGCAAAGCGGTCACATTTGGATCGCAGGTATTGCAATTTGGAAGCTAACTGGCCAGTCCCGTGATCCGCTTGACGAGAAGACTTTCGCCATCAACCAGTGGCTCAATAGCAGTGAAATGATTGGCACCCGCCATTTCAATGTAAGTCGTGAGTGCCGAGTTTTCGCGCCATTTCATGGCAAAATCCTCACTTTGCCTGCGAAATTCCCCCGACTCATCTGAGCCAACCCAGGCATCAAAATAAATACCCGGTTCGGGCGTCGCGAAATGCGGGCTGGATTCCAGCGCTGACTTCAAATCGAGTTTCAAATCGTCATTCATTGACAGATGAAGCATCGGTGTCAGGTCATACACGCCTGAAATGCCGAGCCCTGCGACAACCGGTACCGGAATCTGCGCCACCTTGTCCTTTTGGCACATCACCGCTGCCAGATGGCCGCCAGCAGAGTGACCTGTGATCATCAAGGGGCGCTTTTCATTCTTTCCAAGATGCTGGCAACAGGCCTCCATCTCCGCACCAATGCCAGCAATCGTGTTGTTTGGGCACAGCGTGTAACTTGGGATCGCAACATCAAAGCCATGCGCCAACAGGCCCTGGGCCATGTGGCTGAACATATCTTTATCGAGCGCGCGCCAATAGCCGCCATGGATAAACAGAATCAGTGGCTTTTCGCTCGATTGCGCCTCGTCGCTGCGAAACACATCGACGACATTTCGCTCAGCGGGTCCGTATCGCATGGTTTCAAATCTGGAGACTGCCCGAAAATCCGCAGCCTCTCGTGCCCAGCGCGGCAGAATCTCAACATGTTCCGGCACCAGGGCCCGATTGTCATACTCTGCTTCCAGCTCTAACTCGCTTTCCATATTGCGGCTTTTCCCCTAGGGTCTGAGCACCTTGGATATAAGTGCTTTGAGAGGGATCATGCAGGCCGTTTTCGTACAAATCAAATGCCATTTGGGAAAAGCCTATGAAGTGGCAAATCAGATTGCTGATGCGGAGATTGCGTCTGAAATCTACTCAACCGCGGGCGATTTTGACCTTCTGGTCAAATTTTACGTGGGAGAGGGCGAAGACATAGGGCATTTTGTCACGCAGAAGATACAGCATTTCACCGGAATCAAGGACACGCGAACCATTCCAACCTTCAAGGCTTTTTAACGTTTTTGCGTTAAAAACGCGCCTTCGAAACATCGGTATTAACCGGTATTGGACAAAACGCATTTTAAATAAATGCGCTATTGACCCGACCGGTTGCCTTGCCTATGTTCCGCCGGAATTTGGGAGCCCTTAGCTCAGTCGGTAGAGCAACTGACTTTTAATCAGTAGGTCCACGGTTCGAACCCGTGAGGGCTCACCAAATTTCCTTTGTTTGTACCCAGTTACAAATATTTCCCAAAAAGCGTTTGCAATTAATCCGGTCCGTTTGCGGCAGCCGTTTGCAATGATTTCATGGATCATTCTTGTTCCGAGGCGTTTTTGGCGCCGCGTAAACATCCTAAGCCTGTAGATGGCATGCGGTGTCGTTTCCGCAATCCGAACGCGGTCGACATCGATGATTGATCATATGCTTTTTTTGGTATGGTCCGTGATCGAATGGACTTCTCACTGAGTTACGCCTGCTTGGCCGAGATGAACAACCGCTGTCCTGAAAAGGTCGCGGCTCAACTGGCGACAAAAGCACGGATTTAATTGGCAATCCTGTCCAATGAGCGAAAAAATAGACCTTTGAGCAGCGCCCAATTGTTGGCATGAACAATGGTGGTGGTTGGCGATAGCCAACAGTCTGAACGCTATGAAGACGCGACATACTGGAAGCGAAGCAGGATGCCATCAATCATGTTGTTCGCAGATATCGCAGGGTCGTAAGGCAACAGCTAGGAATGCGCGGCCATGATTTACGCATTCAAAGCCGCACTGACTAGTGTTTGCGCGTCCTCGCCATCCGATGACTCTCTTTAAAAAACGACTCGAAACAGTCTCGAATGATCGTGTTTCGCGCAACCTGTTTGCCCCAAAAGACTTCAAGGCAAGTTTAAAGGGAGTGCATCACAAAAACACTTGGAAATTGTATCTGGCTATATTTATCATTGTGCAGAAGAAACTGTGCGGAGAAGTCGGTGATGACGCCTATCAAATACATACTCTCGATGATGTTGATCTGCTTCACGCAATTTGCATCAGCGTCACAGGAGGGTGAGATTGCAGAAGGCATATTTGTCAGCGTCAAGACGTACGATGCACCTGAAAATGAAGCCCCATTCTTTAATTTCGCAAAAAAGACACCAGAAAGCTCTGCGGCTGACAAACTGTTCCTAGAAAACTTTACGACAAGTGACGAGATTCAATCTGGATTCGACGGCGCTATAAAAGGAGGGTGGAATTATTTCTTCGAAGGAGACTATTCCACATCAGCCAGACGATTTAACCAAGCCCACCTGTTAAAGCCCGGCCATGCGGCCGTTCTGCATGGCTTTGGCGTGCTCGCGATTGTTCGGTTTAAGGACCCGGACTACGGGGAAGAACTGCTTTCTCTTGCAATTCAACAGCCGGATACGCCGGATATGGCCTATTTCGACATGGGCCTGCTGCTGATGAATAACTCCCGTCCGGCCGATGCGATCCCTTTCTTTAGGACCGCAACTGAAAAAATCCCGGACTATTCTGCGGCCTGGTTTAATCTCTCGGTGTCTTTTATAGAGAGCTCGGGTGATCGAGACGCCGCTTGTAATGTCCTTAGACAAGCTCGGGACTGGATCAAAGATAGTACTTCCAGGCGATCCGCAGCGGATCTAAATCGTGCAATAGGCTGTTAAACACCGCTATGAACATATGCCCTTGTAACGGCAAGAATCACGCCTCTCAGGTCACGTTGCAAAAACCTGCATTCTTAAAACAATCACATTCGGCGAAAACGCTTTCCAATCTATTGGTGCAAGCTTGAGTGATTGCATCACTGCTAGTTGAATCAGAGACGCGCTTGATCGTTTTTCCTATGTGTCGGCCGGTGTCAAATAATGTCGTACGTTCAATTTTTGGTTGCTGGCAGAATAGAAAAATATGTTCTTTGTTTGTTCTCATGTCACAAAAGAGAACATTTGCACATATCGAAACCATACAGGACGTAATTGATTTGCGGCTGTGGTTGCGCGCCAGTTGCATTAATTGCGGTCGTTCAACTGAAGTTCCGCATGGCATGCTGGCTGATTTGGTATCAAGTCATCTGTCCCTGTTGGCGGCCGCATCCAAATTCAAATGCGGTGGGTGTGGTGAAACACAGGCAAAGCTGTCCGCTACCGATCCGTTGGACAATTGGTGACATGGCTGCCTGCGTGGATTGACTATCCTGTTTGAAGCCCAATTGCGGGGCCGGATTTGCACGTCTGCATAGTGTTTTTATCCGTTTTGCAATTTGCAAATTCATTCGCAAAGTCAGAAGAATTTCCGCGGCAAGAAGCGATGTGAAATCGTAACGCACTGAAAAAATGCAAAAAAATATCTGGCATGGAATGTGAACTGTGTAAGCCAGAAGGAATGATGTCTTTGCAGCTTTCAGCAACTCTTTTGTATTTTGACCTCCGATCAAACGCAACAAACAGAACGCCCAAGTCTGCAAGGGTTGTCATTCCTTCATTAGCAAACGGCTCCAATGGTTGGTGCCGATGATACTGCCAGACCGATTTTTGGTCTGCGAAGGAGCAAAAATGAGTGTAGATACAGAGTTCAATATTTCGCCTCAACTGGGCACAAATGATGCAGACAACCTGGTCGGTACAGGACGTTCTGAAGTCCTGTCCGGTCAGCGCGGTGATGATACAATCCGAGCACTGAGCGGAAACGACGAAGTGTTTGGCGGCACCGGCAATGACCTGATGTATGGTCAGGGCGGTGACGACATCATGTATGGCAATGGCCGACCGGCATTTGTCGACATGGCAAATCTCGTCATGACCGAAAGCACAACCGCAACAGTCACCTTCATGGATGAAGGCGCGGGCTACAGGAATGCTTTGGGTGTCTATGAAATTGGTCCGGATGGTTCAATTTCCAACACACAAATACTGTTTCCCAATGCTTCGAAAGTCGGCAGCGGCGGTAATTTGATTGCCGGCGAATCCAATGTCCAGTTTGATGTCAGTCAAGGCGCCCAGCTCGGGTTCTTTGTGATTTCAAACGGATATGGCAAGGGATCGGCAAACGCAGAAGCCTTGTCTTCACAAGATGGAACCTTTGAGTTCCGGACACTTGATGGTGCGCCGGGAACAATCAACGATCCTGCTGTGGAACTTTGGTTGGTTGATGCGCAAAACGGCCAGGAAACCCACATCAAAAGTCAGTATGGGTATTCCGTATTTCATTCAGCAACCAGCGCTGCAAACAACTACGCACCAAATCCAGATGAATATTCCCATGTGGTTGGACGTGCAAACAGTGTTGCCGGTGAATTGCTGATCGGGTTTGAGGATCTGTATGGCGGCGGCGACAATGATTATGATGACACAGTCATCGTTGTCGATATTGGCCAGACAAATGTCGTCGGCCTGCTGCCAACACCTTCGGGCAATGGGTCCAATTTGCCTGATGATGACATCATTTATGGCGGTGACGGCAATGACACGCTTTACGGCATCTCAGGTGACGATTACCTGGCTGGCGGAAACGGCAATGATGATATGTCGGGCAATTCGGGCAACGACATTCTGTTTGGCAACTCCGGCAATGATGTCTTGCGCGGAAATTCCGGCAATGACGAACTGAGTGGCGGCTCTGGCGATGATACGCTGGAAGGCAATTCAGGCAATGATGTCCTGAATGGTGATGGCGGAACAGATCTGTTGTCCGGCGGCAGCGGAGACGACGAACTGTTCGGCGGTTCCGGTACTGATACGTTGAATGGCGGTTCCGGTGCTGACGCTCTGGATGGTGGAAGCGGCAATGATGTCCTGAACGGTAACAGCGGCAATGATATTCTTATCGGCGATGCTGGATCAGACACATTGAATGGACATTCTGGAGACGACTCACTTTTCGGCGGCATCGGTAAAGACAAGCTGATCGGTGGCGGTGGAAACGATGTTCTTTCAGGTGGAGAGAACAATGACCGTCTCTATGGCGGTTCCGGCGACGATGAGTTGTCCGGCGGAAAAGGCAACGACTATCTGACCGCAAGCAGCGGTGCAGACACTCTGGTAGGCGGCATGGGCAACGATAAGCTCATTGGCGGCACCGGTAGTGACAAATTCGTCTTTGACTTCTCCGATGGGTCCACAGGGGCTGATCGTATCTACGATTTCACCCTTGAAGACATGCTGGTGTTCACTGGTTTTGAATACAATGACTTCGCAGAAACCGGCGATTACATGTCCCAGCAGGGCAGTGATGTCCTCTTCCAACTTGGCCAGGCCGAGACCGTGCTTGTGCATGATGTGACCACTGATGTGTTCACATCAGACAACATCCTCTTCGCTTAAATAAACCCCTCAAACGTTCGGTGAGTTTCCAATGACCCAACAATCATCAAATAACGAACTGAACGGGGCGCTGCGGCCATTACGCAGCGCCATGGTAAACGTGGCCCTGTTCAGCGGAATGGTAAATCTGTTGATGCTGGCAGGGCCGCTATTCATGTTGCAAATATATGATCGGGTTCTTCCCAGTCGTTCAATTTCAACCCTGATAGTCCTCTGCCTGCTTGTGGCAGCGCTGTATATCTTTCTGGCGATATTCAACTTCATCAGATCAAGCATATTAAATCGAGCTGGTTTGGGATTTGAACAAAAGCTGATGGGTCGCGCCTGGCGCATGGGCCTTGTCGGCTCTGCTCAGGGACAAGCGCCCACACAACCGGTTCAGGATCTGACGATTTTGCGCCAGTTCATTTCTGGAAATGGTCCTGCCGCCTTGTGCGACCTTCCCTGGGTCCCGATTTACATCGGCTTTGTATTCATGCTTCACACCAGCCTTGGCTTGCTGACAGTCGCCGGTCTTGTGGTGATATTGGCTGTGACCCTGGCAAATGAGCTGATCACAAACCGCGCCCTGCAGGGCACGAGTGAGAATTCTGCAAAAGAACAACAGATGCGTCACGACTGCATGCAAAATGCGGATGCAATTCTGTCGATGGGCATGATTTCAAATCTGACATCCAAATGGCAGCTGATGAGGAATGCTGATTGCTCCAAACTTCAGGGTTCAGAGACGGCAACCAATGCCATGGCATCCACTATCAAGGGTTTCAGGCTCTTGCTTCAGTCCAGCCTGCTGGCTTTGGGCGCCTATCTTGCCATCCATCAGGAAGTGTCCATGGGCGCAATGATTGCAGCTTCAATTGTGGCAGGGCGTGCCTTTTCTCCGGTCGATCAGGCCTTGGGTCACTGGCGCGGCTTTGTTCAGGCAAGACTTGCCTTTGCGCGCATCAGACAGGCATTTGCGAACAGTCAGGATGCAAATGAACCGATCGCTCTTCCAAAGCCGAACGGTCCATTGGAGCTCTCAGAGGTTCTGAAGCTGGGTGCAACCGGCGCTGGCACTGTTGACGCAAAATCAAAACCAATTCTTCAAGGAATTTCCCTGCAACTCAATCCAGGTGATGCCTTGGCAGTCATCGGACCAAGTGCTTCTGGCAAGTCCACATTGGCTCAAATGCTGACAGGTCTGCAATCTGCCGATAGAGGAGCAATCCGTCTGGATGGCGCACCTTATGACGCCTGGCATGCAGAGCTATTGGGCCAACACATTGGCTATCTTCCCCAAAAGGTTCAACTGCTTGCCGGAACCATCAAGGACAACATTGCCCGCTTTGATCCAAATGCAACCGATCAGGAGATATTGCAGGCCGCACGCCTTGCGGGGGCACATGAAATCATCATGCGCTTGCCAGGCGGATATGGCGCGCAGATCGGTAGCGGAGGTTTTCACCTATCTGGTGGCCAAGCCCAGCGCATCGCTCTGGCTCGGGCAGTCTTCCGCAACCCATCGCTGGTGGTCCTGGATGAACCAAACTCCAACCTGGACGCAGATGGTGATGAAGCACTCGCACACTGCATCAAGGCGCTGCGCGATGCAGGCACAATCACTGTGGTTGTCACGCACCGTCCCAGCGCAATGAAAAACGTCAACATGGTTCTGGTGCTCAATGAGGGCCGTCAGGTCAAATTTGGACCCGTATCAGAAACACAAGACAAACCAGCAGTGACTCAACCCCTCAAAATGGCAGGATAGAACATGTCTGATTTAGGAAAAACACAACAGCTTGAAACATCCGCGCACCCCAAAACCGGATTGTCCGGGCCATTATTGGTCGGGTGGATCTGCTTCGCTGCTCTCTTCGTTGTTTGCGGCGCATGGCTTACATTGGCATCGATCAGCGGAGCAGTGATTGCCAACGGAACAGTGACTGTTAAAGGAAAGGCCAAGTTGGTTCAGCACGCCGATGGGGGCGTAATCACGACAATTAGTGTGGAAGACGGTCAACGGGTCACAAAGGGCACCGAGTTGCTCCGTCTGGATGACACGATGATGGCGGCCAATCTGAACATCTATGAAACAAGGCTTCAGGAAGCTGTGGCAACCCGCAGTCGATTGTTAGCTGAACTTACCGAATTGCCGTTGATTGAGTGGGATCGTTCGGTGTTGGACAGTTTGGGTATCCGTCAGACCAAGTCGATCGAAGCGGCCCAACAACGTATTTTCAATACCCGTAGAAAATTCAACAACAGTCAACAAACACGGCTGGCAAGCAAAATCACCCAATTGCAAAACCAAATTCAGGGCCTCAATGCTCAAATGCGCTCACTTGAACAGCAGGCCGGTCTTGCCAATGAGGAATTGGTCGCAATGCAGCAACTGATGGCCAAGGGACACGGCACAGAAACCCAATTGCGGCAGTTGAAGCAAAGAATGGCTGATATTGGCGGACGCATTGGTGAAGTCATCGCTGGCCGCGCACGTACAGAGAGCGCAATTGAGGAGGTGCAGATTCAAATGTTGCAGGAAACGGACGAGTTCCGCAGTGACATCTCTACAGCCCTGGCCAAAGCCGATCTGGATATTCAGAACCTGACACAGCAATTGGTGGTAACGACAACTCTGTTGGGACGAACCATCATCACGTCACCGGTCGACGGAATTGTCCATGAACTGGCTGCACACACGATAGGAGGGGTTCTGCAGCCCGGCGCAACGGTTCTGCAGATTATACCCGATGATAATAACCTTGAAATTGAGGTGACTTTTGATCCGCAGTCAGTCGATGAACTTTATGTGGGACAAGTAACAACAATACGCCTGACAGCGCTGAATCTGCGCACGACGCCGGAATTGCAGGGTGTTGTGGATATCATCTCGCCAAATGTTGTGGTTGACCCAGCCAATAACCGGTCATTCTATCGTGCAATAGTAACGATTTCGCCAGACGAGATCAGTAAACTGGGGGATGTCAGTCTGGTTCCTGGCATGCCGGTTGAAGTATTTGCAAAAACTGGTGAGCGCTCGGTGATGGCTTATCTGATGCAGCCGCTTACCAATCAACTCAGCCACGCCATGCGGGAGCAATAGATGATGATGCCTCGTCGAAGTGGAGATGCAATTTGCTTTCGCGTCAGAATCCAGAATAGCGTGGCTGTGGCTAAAGAATACGATGATCAATGGTTAGACCAAGCGTCTGCACCCTATGAATGGACGAATACATGACCCCTTTGGAAAAACGTATCGGCTTTGGTTGGACATTCTGGGTGCTCGTGGGCTTTTCCATGTTAGCCGGTGCAAGCATAGTCTTGCTCATTGTCTGGCATGCAAGCAACCTCAATCAGGTTTTTGCGCTCCAGCACGCAAGGGATATGACTCAGGCACTGACTGTATTTCGGAACACCTATTCCAGCGAGGTGGTTGGCAGGTTGGATCCCACGGCGGAAACTATAGTCTCGCATGATTACCGCTCCACAGATCACGCAATTCCATTGCCGGCAACACTTTCTATCGAATTAGCGGAAGAGCTTTCGACCCTCAGCGAGGGATCAGCGTTTCGAATGGTAAGTGAATATCCGTTTCCATGGCGCACTGATCGCGCTCTGACCGATTTCGAGAAAGATGCTCTCCAACAGTTTGCAGATGGCCGGAAGGAAGATGTCTCGCGGGTCATTGACGACGATGGCAGTGATACCTTGGCATTTGCACGGGCTGTGATCATGGCCGAGACTTGCGTTGCCTGCCACAACAATGATCCCCAATCTCCAAAGGCTGACTGGCAGATAGGCGATGTGCGCGGCATTCAGGTTGTGACCGTCCCGCTACAGGAAGTTTCGCTGTTTGGGCCTTCTGGGTTGTTGCAGATTGTTGCATTCATGGTTGGCGCATTCGCAATCGCAGTGTTGCTGCTGGGACGAATGATTTACCGCAGTCGCCGCGATCTGTCTGAAATTGAGGAATCATTGTCACGCGCGGAAGACAGCGAGGCCCGCATCAGGGCCGTTCTGGACACGACAATTGATGGCATTGTTACCTTTGATGAAGATGGTGTCATTGAAACGGTAAATTCCAGCCTGGAAAACCTGTTTGGCCTGTCACAAGACGAACTCATCGGCCGTCCTTTCAAGATGCTGATGAGCGATGCAGACGCTGAGCGGCAAGCCAGCCGTTTGCTGGAGTTTGAGTCCTCTGGTGACAGCGAGACAATTGCTCAAATGATGGAGGTTCAGGGCGTTCGGGCTGATAAAAGCACATTCCCGATTGAGCTGGTGATGAATGAATTCAAGTTGGCTGGGCGGCGTATGTATGCTGGCATCATGCGTGACGTGACAACACGAAAAGAAAGCGAACAGCAGGTGCGCGAGGTAGAGACGCGGCTGCTGGAGGCGATCGAGGCGCTGCCTGATGGGTTTGTGTTCTATGACGATGAAGACCGTCTGGTCGTCTGCAATTCCCGCTATCGCGATCTGTATGCAACAAGCTCTGAATTTATGGTGCCAGGCGCTACATTTGAGGAAATCATCCGCAAGGGCGCGGAGCGTGGACAATACCAGAATGCTGAGGAAGATCGGGACAAGTGGATTGAGGAACGTTTGCGTCAACATCGCAATCCTGGCGAGATCATGGAGCAGCATCTAGACAATGGGCGATGGTTGCGGGTTATCGAGCGCCGGACTGACCGTGGCTATACTGTGGGATTCAGGGTTGACATCACTGAGCTGAAACAGCGGCAGGAAGAGTCGCAACGGTCTGAAGAATTGTTGAAACGCACCTTTGATGCGGCTTTGAACGCCATCATAATCATCGATCACAAAGGCAACGTTATCGAATTCAATCCGGCAGCCGAAACCATGTTTGGCTACAAACGGGAAGATACAATTGGCAAAGAGATGGCCAAATTGATCGTTCCTGATAAATACCGCGATGCCCACCGCAATGGCATAGACATCTATCTGGATACAGGCCACGGGCCCGTGATTGGCAATAAAATCGAAATTGAGGCTGTACGTGCAGATGGCCAGGAAATTCTTGTTGAACTTGCCATTCAGGAAGCCACCGGAGCCGATGGATCCATTTTCCTTGGCTATATGCGCGACATCACAGAAGAACGTGCAAATGAACGGGTTCTTGTGGAGGCCAAGGAACATGCCGAAGAAGGCAGTCAGGCCAAGGCGAAATTCCTGGCAATGATGAGCCATGAGATCAGAACACCGCTGAATGGTGTGCTTGGAATGCTCAATCTGCTGTCTGACGGAGAGATGAGCAGCCAACAAAAATCCATGATCAAGACGGCACGAGACTCAGGCAAATCGCTCCTCGCAATCATCAATGATATCCTCGATTACTCCAAACTCGAAGCGGGCCAGATGATCATGGAGCAAGAGGTGTTTTCTGTTGCCGAAACAGTGAAGGCAGTGGGAGAAATTATCTATCCATTGGCTGCCGGCAAGGAAGTGGCACTGGAGACAGAAGTTTCCAACACTGTGCCCGCCGCATCGAAGGGGGACCAGGGGCGTCTGCGCCAGGTCTTGCTTAACCTCACTTCAAACGCTGTGAAATTCACTGAGCAGGGGTTTGTCAAGATCCATGTAGATGCCGAACCGGTAAAGGATGGAACCGCACGGCTGAACTTTCGGGTTATTGATACAGGCATGGGTGTGCCGGATGACAAGCAGCACATGTTGTTCTCGGAGTTCACCACAATCGACGGCACCTCCCAGACCGAAATTGGCGGGACAGGACTTGGGCTTGCTATCAGCAAGTCTATTGTGGAAGCCATGGATGGGGAAATCGGGTTTGAAAGCAGGCGAGGGGAAGGCAGCACATTCTGGTTTAATGTGGATATGGAAGTGGAAGACGAAACACTTTTGAGCTCCGAAGACACAGCAGTGACGTTTGAACCTTTCCCCGTAAAATTACGTGTTCTGCTGGCTGAAGACAACGCCACCAATCAGATGGTTGTGACTCAAATGATCGAATCCCAGGGTGGACAGGTTGATGTGGCCGGCGATGGTAACGAAGCCCTGCAGGCTGTCCGTAAGGGGATTTATGATGTCATCCTCATGGATGTCTCAATGCCGGTACTGGATGGCATTGGGGCCACAAAGGCGATAAGAGCCATGCAAGGCAGGAAGTCCGATCTGCCGATTGTCGGTTTGACGGCCTATGCACTGAAGGAAGACAGAATGCGCTTTCTCGCGGCCGGCATGGACGATGTCATAACCAAGCCAATCGTGAGAACCCGACTGTCTGCGAAATTGCATGAGATTGCGGCACAAGTTCAAAAACGGGACGAGAAAAACAAACAAAATCAGGAACCCGTGTTTGACGAATCCATCTATCGGGCATTGATGGATGACTCGGATCCAGATTTTAAGAAATTGATGTTGGAGCAGTTCATAAAGGATTTGAGAGCACAACAAACCATTGCAGTTCTGGCGCTGCAGGAAAAAAACATCTCTGAAATCGAGAAATCCAGCCATGTACTGAAAAGTGTTGCGGGGACATTAGGTGCTATGCCCCTGTCTGATCTGGCGGGATCGGTCAATAATCTGGCACGTGACGGCGACCACAAAGCTGCCTACAGTGGCGGACAGAAAATGATCGAGTTGTGTGGTGCGGTCATTGAAGCTGCCCAGCGGAGACGAGACGAGATCACCGACTAATTTGCGAATAATAAAAATGAGGGGCCGTCTATGCCGTCAACACCAGATGTTCTGATTATCGAAGACACGGCCTCCTTGTTGCTCGTTTATGAGAAATGGCTGAAAAAGGAAGGAATACTGGCGGATAAGGCGATTACGGGCAGTGATGCCTTGGCCAAGCTGAGATCGGGTACTTATCGGGTCACCTTGCTTGACCTTCAACTGCCGGATATGTCCGGTCAGGATTTGCTCAAAATCATCCGTGAAGAAGCCATTCCAACGACTGTTGTGGTGATCACATCCAATGCGTCGATCAACACGGCCGTCGATGTCATGCGAGGCGGCGCTTATGATTTCGTTGTAAAGCCGGTTTCGGAAGCGCGTTTGATAACGACAACACGAAACGCCTTTGAGCGGCATATACTGAAAACAGTCGTAGCTGATGTGCAGGAAAAGACGGCCAATATTCGAGAACATGGGTTTATAGGCAAATCGCCCGCCATGTTGAGCGTTTATAAAACCATTGAAGCGGTGGCAGCTTCAGCCATCCCGATATTTATCACTGGCGAAAGTGGCACCGGAAAAGAAGTGTGTGCGACAACCATCCACAGCACCGGTCCCCGTAAAAAGAAGCCCTTCGTCGCATTGAATTGCGCTGCAATCCCAAAAGATCTGCTGGAATCCGAATTGTTTGGCCACGTAAAAGGAGCTTTCAGTGGCGCCACCAATGATCGTATTGGGGCCGCGCGCAGCGCCGATGGCGGAACTCTGTTTCTCGATGAGATTTGCGAGATGGATATTTCATTGCAATCAAAATTGTTACGGTTTTTGCAGACAGGCGCCGTACAACCTGTTGGCAGCGACCGTGTGCTGTCAGTCGATGCCCGTATTCTGTGTGCCACAAACAAAAATCCGACCGTTGAGGTTGCAGAAGGAAGGTTTCGGGAGGATTTGTTCTATCGGCTGCATGTAATACCGGTCCAGCTGCCACCCTTGCGTGACAGGAATGCAGATATCGTTGAAATCGCGCAATCATTCCTGTCATCATTTGGATCCGATGAAGGCAAGGATTTCAAAGGCTTCTCGGCTGAGGCCGAGGATGTGTTGATGCGGCATTCATGGCCAGGCAATATCCGGGAATTGCAGAATGTTGTGCGAAGCGCCGTGGTTTTGAACACAGGTGAGCAGATAACAGCGGAGATGTTGAATCTCAATCAGGTCGACCCCTTGTTGTTCTCAAAAACTGCTGTTGCGAGCGGAGATACAGCCCGTGGCGGCGTCGCGCATACGATTGGGAATCTGTCACTCACTTTGGATCTGGAACAGAGTTTTGCAGAAAATGAACGGCTTCTCATCGAAGCCGTCATTTCAGAATGTGATGGCAGCATACCGAAAGCCGCCAAGCTTTTGCAGCTAAGCCCGTCCACGATCTACCGCAAACGTGAGGGCTGGGAAGACGTCTAGGCCTCACGCGCACAGTTCCAGCAATTGCTCGGCATGACCGGCACGGTAGATGCTCTCCAGCATGGTCTGCGTTTGCTGAGGATCTTCCACACTGATCGCCTGATTATCAGACGAATCTGCCCAGATGACGTCTGCCAGAGGGCGGTCATTTCCATCGGCGCCCATCTTGTCACCAAAGAAGACAAAACGGCAGTCAGGATGCCATGTTTTCAAACGCGTCAGAACCTGCGCTTTTGTCCAGCCTTTGGGACAGACATCAACTGAAATCTGGCCACCGGCAGCAACTGTGTATTCGGGAAAGAAACGCGCCAGCGATTTGATGATTGCCTGCCGTTCACCGTAGGCACGATCCCAGTGGTAATAAGCCTCACGTCCTTCTTGAGGAATGTTACGTCCCGGAATGCTGACATTCACCATGCCTGTCCGGAATTCGAAATGCTTGCCGTAACGCCCTTTATACGGGCTGAGGTCAATAATTCTCTCAAGCGTCGAGATCAGTTCCTTATCAAATTCGTGGTGCCGCTGATCCACCAGTTCAGACTTGCGCCAAAACTCCGTACCTGCACACGTGAATATACCTTCAGCGGCGTTCCGAATCTCGATCGGCAATTGTTCATCCAGCTTTGGACGGTCGCTGCCAGTCACGAAATAAACCGGAAATTCTTTGCAGAATTTTGAGAAGAAGTTTCTGAAACCCCTTTCCATTTGTTTGCGGGCTGGTGTGAGTGTTCCGTCTACGTCAAAAAGATAAATCGTTTTCATGGTCTTGTTCTCCTTGAGGGGGCTCTTAAGCGGCTTCGCTGATTTGGGGTTCTGGCTCGCGTCCATAAACATCTTCAAGGCGGACAATATCGTCTTCACCAAGATATGAGCCGAGCTGTACTTCGATGAGTTCAACAGGTTCGTCTGTGAAGTTTTCAAGACGATGAACCGCACCTTGTGGAATATAGACATTTTGACCTGGTCCAAGCACCTGGACATCTTCGTCAACAGTTACCGTTGCCTGCCCAGCAACAACAATCCAATGCTCTGCGCGGTGGTAGTGGTACTGCAGCGACAATTGACCTGCAGGCTTGACCATGATCCGTTTGACCTGATGGCCTTCGCCACGGTCCAGAGAGTCAAATCGACCCCATGGCCTGTCTTCACCCAGATGAGAAACAAGTTCTTTGCGTGACTGCTGTTCGAGATCGGCAACCAGCGTTTTGACCGATTGTGTCTTGTCGCGTGGTGTCACAAGGATCGCATCTTTCGTGGCAATGACGACCATGTCCTGAACATCAGACAAGGCAATCATTCTATCAGTGGAAACAGCCAGGCATCCAGTTGAATTGCTGCTAATCACGTCGCCATTGAGAACATTGCCATCGCCATCTGCCTCACCAACGTCATGCATTGCATCGAAGGAACCCAGATCATTCCATCCTGCATCAACAGGCACAACAGACACCCGGTCGGTAAACTCCATCACCGCATGATCGAAAGAAATACTCGGTGCGCCTTCATAGATGCCAGCATGCGGTGCAAAACTATCAGTGTCTTTAGCGCCTCTGCGAACAGCACGCATCACGACATTCAGCAAAAGAGGAGAACAGGACCGAAGTTCCTGGATGAAACGATCACGACGACCCAGGAAAATACCTGCGTTCCAATAGTGACCGCCTTCCGCCAGCATTGCTTCAGCAGCACTTACGGTTGGTTTTTCCACAAAACGGGATACTTTTGATCCATTTTCTGATGCTTTTGACTGAGCTTTGATATAGCCGTAGCCAGTTTCCGGACCTGTCGGCTGTACGCCCAGAGTTACAATATCATCTGTCTCCTTACAAACCCGTACAGCCAGGTCGATTGATGTCTGAAATGCAGCGCCATTTGCAATGCGGTGGTCAGATGGCAGAACCAGCAACAAATCGTCGGCGTCTCCCTGATCCATCAGGACTGCGGCCAGTGCTATTGCTGGCGCTGTATTGCGGCCGGACGGCTCACAAATGAACCGATCAATGGAAACACCTGCTTCAATCGATTGCAGCTCAGCTGTCGTCTTGTAACGTGCGCCGGTAACGATGACCGGGCTGGCATAATGCCGACGGTCTGAAACACGCTTCAGTGTCGTCTGGAAAAGACTGTCTTCCTTGGCCAATCGGCAAAATTGTTTTGGGGTATCTACACGCGAAATGGGCCACAGGCGCGTACCAACACCACCTGAAAGAATGACGGGAATGATTTTGTTTTCAGACATAATAAGCTCCATAGAAAGGTGACACTGTTGCGTGCCGGTATCTCATTAAGAGCAATTTGCTTGCCAGTTTTTCTGATGCCGTGCCAAAAACAAGTAAAACTCATATATAACAGCTACTTAAGATGTATGAAGAAAAATTCTGAAACATTTATTTGTCTGAAGAAGAGCTTGAAAGTTCTGTTCTGCAAATGGGTATGTTGCAATCTGCAAACACCATTTGTGCGTGCCGGTCATAATTGGAAAAAACTGGTGCCAGAACCAGTTTGCGGGGTGAACACACAAAAACGGGGTGTTCTGTATTGGCAATGGCCAGCAGAAAACACCCCGTTGATTTCAGTTCCGGAAACCCTGCCGATCATGTTGAACTGACCGACAGGGTTTGACTTAGAAGTTAAAGTAGATGAACTCCGTCAGATCATTGAGGCGATAGAGTTGTATCAGCGCCACGGACCCGGCAACACACGCTGTTACACCCCATTTGGGGGAAGGTCGCCAGGCGAACTTTGAGATACCAAGAGTGGTGTCTTTCAATTCGCGCAGGGTTCCAATAACCGGCTGGTAGTTTCTCACCAGTTCAATACTGTTCGGCAGGCAAGTAACGATCAGGATCATCAGAGCCAACAGGAATTCGGTGAATGAGACATCCGGAACAAGATCTGTCGTGGTTTGCACAATCTGAATATCCTGCAGACCGACTAGAGCTTCGGCCACCATCCAGGCGCCACCAAACGTTTCAGCCCGGAAGAAAACCCATGCCAGCATGATTGCCAACATTGTAATGCCCCATGACAGAAATGTGGTGACCACAAGCGGCAGTTTAACGCCCAGATTGAATTGCGCGACTGCCGCACGCCATGTGTGATTGATAATCAGATAGGCTCCATGCAAACCACCCCAGATTATAAAGTTCCAACCAGCACCGTGCCACAGCCCACCAAGCAGCATGGTAATCATCAGATTTCCATGTTGACCCAGATAGCCGGATCGATTTCCGCCCAGAGGAATATACAGATAGTCACGCAGGAACCGTGACAGGGTAATATGCCAGCGTTTCCAGAAGTCACTGATCGACAGAGCTTTGTAGGGAGAGTTGAAATTGATCGGCAGCCGAATTCCAAACAGCCGGGCCAGCCCAAGGGCCATATCGCAGTAACCGGAAAAGTCGAAATAGATCTGGAAGCTGTAGGCCAGCGTTCCCAACCAGGCCGCTTCCGTAGATATGGATTGACCGCCATCAGCTGCGGCAAAGACCGCATTCGCAACCGGGGCAATGCCATCTGCCAGCACAATCTTTTTGAACAATCCGATGATGAACAAAGTGCTGCCGGCCATCAGATTGAGCCATAGACGATTGCGGAAAACGGCCAGTTGGAACTGTGGGATTGTGTCCTTCTGCAGGACAATCGGACCAGCAATCAATTGCGGGAAAAAGGTCACAAACAGGACATAACGTTTGAAATCACAGGCTGTGATTTTGCTGGACCACGTATCCAGCAGAAATGAAATTTGCTGGAATGTGAAGAATGAAATCGCAAGGGGCAAGACAATGCCCAAACTCGTCAATTCCCAGCCGAGCGCGAAGGTCAGATTCTGAATGGCAAAATCAGCATATTTGAAAAAGCCCAGAAGTGACAGATTGCCAATTATACCGATAACCAGGACGGTTTTGTTGCGGTTCCGCATCAAGCTGCGGTGCAGAGCATAATTGACCAGAACCGAACCAATTAGCAAAACCACATGGATAGGGCTCCACCAGGCATAGAAACCGACTGATGTTGCGATGAGCCACCAGATGATGGCGCTTTCCAGCTTCAGATGTCTGAGAACCAGAAATCCGATCAAGACCGGTGGCAAAAACAGATAGATAAATTCAAGAGATGAGAAAACCATTTTGAAGCCCTCACTTGCTGGAAATTAGAAATGTTGCGCCAGTGGCCAACGGTGAATTTGTTTTGGATGTTTTGAGCGATTTGAGCTCGATCCGGCGGAGCAGGGCGATTGCACCCTTGTGCCCAAGGCTGGCCGCCCGGGCTGCAAGCTCTTCAGCACGCTTGCGGTTGGAATGCGCCAAGACGCCGTCCAGATAGATCTCGGCTAATTCAGACATCGATCCGGGATGTCCGGCCTTTATGCCACGCTCGAAGAACCCAATCGCCTCATCTGAGGAAAGACCAAACCTGGAGGAAACATGAAGTCGGCCCAAGGCCGTCAACGCTGAACCATCGCCTCTTTCGGCAGCTGCCTGCAGCCATTCGATTGCTTCAGCGACATTGTCTTCCGCTGTGTCTGATCGGATCAGCAATTGCGCCAGATCGTGCATCCCACCTGTGTCACCCAAAAGAGCGGATCGGCGGAGCCAGCGTTCAGCAAGCAGCAGGTCGGCGGAAACAAACAGACCGTCTCGAAAAAGGCGTCCCAATACTTTGGCGGAACTTGCCCTGCCAGACGCTGCTTCGGCTTCAAGCAATGGTATGGCACCAGCAATCAATTGTGCTGCGTCAATGCCAATTTCAGCCAGGTTTTCTTCACTGGCCAACAGATTTGCAAAAGACAGTATCGCCGAGGCAGACCCGAGCTCAGCAGCCATTTTGTACTGGACCATGGCCGCATTCAGATCTTTTTCTACGCCGATGCCCCGGGCATAGTGGCGTCCAAGTTCTGCATAGGATTTTGCGTGTCCCCAATCGGCTGCCTTTGAAAACCATTCAAAGGCAATACGATGACAATCGGGTCCGGCTGACTTTTGGTAAAGACGACCCAACTCATATGCCGTTGCTGCGCGTTTGGGAAACTCATGCAGCACGGCCAGCAACAACTTGTCGCGTGCCTTGTCGAGATCGCGAGGCGTTCCCCATCCATAGGACAGCATACGGCCAAATTCGTAGAGTACTTCTGGGTTGCCGCTGATGGCATGTTCCCGCAGGACTTCGGCGGCATCCTGCCATTTGCTTTTGCGCATGAGTTTCCTGGCGTCAGAAATCGCTTTCAGCGCAACAGGTCCACTAACGGAAACGGCAGGTTTTTCGCTTCCGTCAACCTGGAAGATGAGAATGCAAGCAGCGGCACAAAGGAACCCGGCGGTCAGAACGCCAAGGCGCTGTTGCTGTTTTTGTTTGATTGAATTAGCCATTTTCAGTTTCCTTTCCAAAGGCGGCACATGCTCGACGCGACCAAGCGATCGGTTGCAGGTGAATTATTGTGGGAAAGCGTTTTTTCTTCTGGGCATTCAAGGTCGGACCGGCGCTTGATCACCATCGCTTTGACGGCGTCAGAACTGCCGGGAAGCGTCATTGCGACCTCGCCAACGATGGAACGGGCGACACCCGCGTTAAAGTGATAGGCATCAGAAAAGTTTGCCAGGTCAGCGGTCAGTGGGCTTGGAAAATCAAAATCCAAAACCGGCGCCAGATCAGCCAGGCGTAAGCGAAATTCTTTACTGAGATCGCTGAGACCATAAGTGTCGATCGTTGCCTGCATTTCGGGAATGGTTGGCGGAATGACAAATATCATATGACGCTTTGGATCGGAATTTGCCCAGGCAGCCATTTCCAGGATCATCTCGAAATACAGCTCTGAAAACTGAAAGTTCTTCCAGTCAGCAGCCGCGTTCTTGGAGACCTGTCTCTGAAACTTGGGTGGAAGCTCTCTTGAACCATTTACAAATGCAAATTGTTGGTCATTCCATCTCGAACCACGGCCCAGACCAAGATTTACACCCTTATGAACCCTGTTCACCGGCACATAATATGCTCCGTCCTCTGGCAACTCACAGCCAAAGCAGATTTCCGGTTTCAGCAATTCATCAACCGGCGACGCACCTGGCAGACCAAACTCTGCTGCTTGTGCGGATAAGCTCAACAATTGCGCCAATGTGTGTGAAACTGCCTGAAGACGAGGGTTCTGCCGCAGAAACAAATTGAGAGAGGTTCTGGCAACAGACCAGTTTTTCAAATATCCAATCTTGCTGCTGGAAACCTTGACGGCCTCCGGTACCCGGTTCATGCCGCCTTTGTGATTTACGTCAAAGCTACGCAGTTGAATGCCGACCACCAAAGTTTTGAGATCCGCATTGTCTTTGATTTGCTGAAATGTGGAATGGATTTCAGGAATCGTACCGCCGCCATAGGCAAAATTGTAAGCACCCGTCAGGCCAAGTTCATGCCAGTATTTGTCACGCAATGAACGTGCACGACTGTCTCCCAGAATGACAATCGAACTGTCACTGGGATAGTGCGTCATTTTCCAAAGCGGGTAGTGTGCCTTTTCTGCGAACTCTGCAGATTTTTTGTCTGTAACGCCGTCGCGAAACATCTCATATGGGTCGGCTACAAAATTCAGAAATGCCGGACCGGACCCAATGACAAGTGCGATAGCGACCCAGATGAAATGGCGGTAGCTTGTATTGGTTATGTGTTTGCGTATTGGCATGGTGCAATTCCTTCACGATAGTGTTGCTGAAGGAGTTGCAACCAATGTGCCATTCTCGAAAGAATGAATAAATCAATAAAAACAGTATCTTAGGGTTTTGACCCGTTTGCTCAAATTAAATGTCGTTGCGAAATGCAATTCAGTTTTGCAACTTCAAAATCCGAGCATCGTTTTCCATCCATCGCTAAACTCCACACCGCTCGGCACGGGAATGAGCCCTGTGTAGTGCAATGTTCCCAGAAACAGCAAAGCCACCGCAACACAGGTGCACCAACGCGCCATCCAGTTGCGGTAGGATTCCAGCAATGCCGATCCATCGATACCCGATGTTTGATTGCCACGATTGGACCAGCGCTGCTTTGACAGCCTGAAAATACAATAGACCTTTACCGAGGCGTTGATCAGCTGGTTGAGATACAGGATCCATGGATAGGACAGTTCAACCCGTCGCGAGTAGCCATACAGAAACAACGATAGGAACAGCCGACTGAGTGCAATGAAAACCACATAAGAAGCCAGATATTGAATGCCGACAACGAAGGCAGCGGAAATCGCCAGTACGGGGCTTACAAGCATCGTCCACATGGATAGACGCTGATCCACCAGACACCACCAGATGAAAAACGGCATGGCACGTGGTCCAAGTGCGATGGCCCGTGATCCATTGCGGAGCATGTTACCAGACCATCTGCGGAAATTCTGAACCATTCGGTCCATTCCGTTGCCTTCGATCACCTCAATGGTGTAACCCAGAGCATCGGGAACGTAACGCATGTGACTGTTGTTCTTCAGCATGAAGTACCAGGTGCTTTTGTCATCACCAGACAAAAACCGAAAACGTCCCCAGAGCCAATGTTCAAGATGGTCGGCTTCCAGCAGACGAATGAATTCCAGCTGTTTCAAATTCTTGGCGCGAAAGACAGACATACGTCCGGTCAGTGTGAGAACGCGTCCAGACAGGGCATGGCTTTGCATTGCCAGTCGGCGCTGCGCAAAGCGCATGCGCAACCAGCTTTCAATCCATTTCGGCCCGATGCAGATCACTTCTTCATCTGTGGTACAGGCCTGCAGATCTGGATAGAGCTTGAAGAGGGGCATGCAACGGCTGACGGCACCTTCCGCCAGTACAAAATCGCCATCCATGAAAATCACCAGATCATCATCCATGACCGGAAGGCGGCACATGGCGCGCAGGACCAGACCAATGGCAGCGCGTTTGCCGGATACATTCTGTCTGATAATGCGCAACGTAATGTCGACGTCACGCGCCTCACGCTCTAGAAAATCCGAAATAATGTCTTCGTCAAACCGGTCGGATGATCCCAGCCAGATGGTGCCTGGCACACCCGATGCCACAATTTCCTTGACGATGGAGCGCACCACCATCTCTGTAATTTCACGGTGCTCCTTATAGGTGGTCATCATGAAATGCATATGCCTTGGTCGCCAGCCGGAGTCCCAGATGGCACGGCCTTGAGCCTGCATTTTCGGATAGACCCGTTTTTGATAGATGATCGCCCGCATCGCATGCGTGAACCACCAGCCGTAGCGCCAGGCACCAAGGGTCCCCAGTGTAAAGGTAATCGCCTTGGTTTCTGCGTCGAACAGGGAGTTTGGAATGGTCAGCAGAAGAATGCCGCAGACAGCCAGATACAAAAAGATTTGAAGCAGAACCAAAGGTGTCCACTTTGCCCAACCTGTTGGCCAGACTGTCGGATCGTCCAGCTGTTTCGCTGTGTGAAATTTGATGGATTCAGATGGAAGCATTTTCAATACTCCCGGTGCTGTTCTCGTCGTTTTCCTGCCGGAAAACCGATCCGATCATATGATAGATATCGTTCACTTGACGAGTTGGAAAAATAACGACTGCCGGCAGACCTGCGCTGATGAGGTCGGCTTGCACTGCAGTCATTTGCAATTGCAACGAGATCGCCGCGCTTTTTTCCTTGCCGTCTTTCCACGCATAGTGAGAGCGATCAGAATTGATGAAAGTCGAATTACGGTCAATTGCAGTCACTTTGGCATCGATATGTTGTCCAATCGAGGGCAAATAGACTTTTGCAATATCGTGCATGCCAACCTCCAATACCTGTTCCTGGTCCAAAAAGGCCGTGACCGTGGGGGTGGTCTTCT
Source organism: Alphaproteobacteria bacterium (assembly GCA_024743215.1). Taxonomy (GTDB): domain Bacteria; phylum Pseudomonadota; class Alphaproteobacteria; order Rhizobiales. The sequence continues at coordinate 700,947 of JANSWZ010000001.1, read as the reverse complement.
GTTCAATGGTCAGAAGCGGTTCATTTCTGAGAATGGTGGTATGGGCGGCCTGCTGAACTGAAACAATCCTGCCATCATAGGGCGCCAGAATTGCCATTGAATCATTCAACTTTTCCAACGAGGCCAACTGGCTGACCGCTGTGTTGACCAGCGAGGACGCTTCCTCAATGTCAAGAGCCAGCATATCCAGATCAGCCACAAACTCCTTGTGATTGAAATAGCGGCGGTCCGATACATCATCCATGGCGATCGTGCGTTCCAATTCCAACTCAGCTTCCTTTAGTCTGGCTTCCGCCTGGGCGCGTTCCTTGATCGCCAATCCATGTTTGGATGCTGTAACCAGACCTTTCTCTTTAAGGCCAGTGAGACGTCCGTAAGTGGCATCAGTTGCTGCAAGGGATTCGCGCAGTGCTTTCACCTTGGCCTCCGCGATCTGACGATCAGTCCGGTTTATGATCTGGTAAAGTTTCATCCTCGCAGCCTCAATGCGATAGCGCTCCTGTGCTCTCAATTGAGCGCGCTTGGAGGCTTCCAGTTCAATCTGCTTATCCTCAATCTGGGCCAACAGTTTTGGATTTTCGATCATTGCAATTCGTTCGCCGCGCTTCACTTGTGTGCCGGGGGTGAAGCGGATGGGACGCAAGATGCCGTCCAAAGGCATCTTCAGGGTCGCCAACGGTGCTGAAATCACCGCAGTCCGAACCTCCAGGCGCATCGTTTTTGAGTAGGTCAATATTCCCAGATAGCCAAAGATCAGAGTTCCCAGCACAACATAGAATGTAGACATAACGATTGTTTTGATGGGCCAGCCGCCAACCGTCGCTTGTTCACCAGGAACCGCATCAGGCTTCGTCGAGATCGGTGTCACCGGAACATCAATACGGCAGATGGTGTCCTCGACGGTTGCCATTTGGCCGCGCACAAGGTCATCGATGAAATGGTTCATCAGATCATGAGCACGCTCGCCCAGTTCTTCAAACTCAAAGCCAATGGTGCCGGTTTCCAGCTCGGCGCTTTCAACTTTCGCATTGACCTCAAACGAGATATCGAACCCCTGGAACGGCAGTTCCAGCGTCAGTTGCAAATGCTCGGACAGATTTGGCAATGCCCCGGTCAAACCGTCCAGACGCAGCCCGCCCAGGCTCCAATTGCTGGCCATCGCAGTCTGTCCATCCGGCAGTGTTACCCGCATAGGGGCAGTGACCTGATGGTATCTGCGATGATCTGGCCGTTCACGAATTATCTTCATGGCATCATTCCTTGTGATTCCCGAATGAAGTCGCAAGGATTGTGCCAGTCGCTAAGTCATTGAATTAATGAAAGAGCCTTAGCCACGTGTGGGGGATTGTGGCAATTTGCAAACACAAAATTTCGCATTTTGGCAAGATTTGATGCCTTGATCCTTTTGCCGTGTCCCGCCGATCAATTCACTCCGAAATCATGGACGCTGAGCATTCGCATTTTGGAAATTTTGCGATTGCGTTGTGCAAAGAGCAGACCTGGCAGGTCGAATTGAGAAACGTTAGGTAATTGAAATATATAAAGAAAAATATTTGGCATGGTTTTGGCAATGAATTGTCCAGACAAACCAATGGAGCAATTCAATGACTATTCATTCTACATTCGATCCAACCAACGTCGCATCAATCATCGATACTGCTGCACCTCACAATAAAGAACTGCCATCTGTCAGCATAGTCGGCTTGGGCTATGTGGGGGCCGTCTCTACCGCATGCCTGTCGAGCCTTGGACACAAGGTTGTTGGTGTTGATCTGGACGAACAGAAAGTTGCGTCCATCGCGGCTGGACAATCTCCCATCCATGAAATGAATTTGGCAGAAATGCTGACCGCTGGAGTGACACGCAATCTGATCAGCGCGACAACAGATTTGCACGGAGCAATCCTCGATACAGATATTACATTCGTATCCGTTGGTACCCCCACTGCCGAAGGCGGTGGCTGTGACATGCGGGCAATCAACGCTGTGGCCACAACAATCGGGCAAGCGCTTAAGGTGAAGCAGGCGTTTCACACCATAGTCATGCGTTGCTCAATTCCACCGGGCACGACATGTGGCGTCATGGTGCCCATTATTGAAGAAATCTCAGGCAAGATCGCAGGTCAGGACTTTGGTGTCTGCTTCAATCCGGAATTCTTGCGGGAAGGGACAGCAGTAGAGGATTTTCATAATCCGCCCAAAACCGTCATCGGCGCCAGCGACGAAAAAACGGCCGCGATCATCAAGGAACTTTATGCGCCGGTGGATGAAAACGCGATCATCTCCAGCATCGAAGTGGCAGAGATGGTCAAATATGTCGATAATGTCTGGCACGCGACAAAGGTTTGCTTTGCCAACGAGATCGGACGCATCTGCAAACCACTCGATGTGGACAGCCATCAGGTCATGGATATTTTTGTACAGGATACCAAACTCAATCTGTCGCCATACTATTTAAAACCCGGATTCGCTTTTGGCGGGTCGTGCCTGCCCAAAGAAGTCAGAGCCGTCAGTCATCTGGCAGATGAACTTGGCGTATCCGTACCGCTGATCGACAGCCTGACACCTTCCAATTTTGACCAGATTGACGTTGCAGTTAATGCGTTGCGCAGCAGTGGCGCCAAACGCGTCGCCTTCCTTGGCGTTGCCTTTAAGCCTGGCACAGATGACCTTCGCGAAAGCCCTGTTCTGAATGTAATTGAAGCGGCTCTGGCCGACGGTCTGGAAGTTCAACTATGCGATCCAGCCATTGAAAAAGGCGCACATCTCGACACGCAACTGGCCTATCTCAAACAGTCCTGCCCACATCTGCAACGCACATTAGCCAATTTTTCCAACATGTTATCAAACGAACCGGAATCAATGTTGGAGCGTTGCGATGCCATTGTGGTGTCGCAGAAGAATTCAGAATTCCGGCAATTGGTTTCCGAGCAGATGAATGCCAAAACCATAATTGATGTTGTGCGCTTGTTTGACGAAAGACCGTCTCATGACAATTATTTCGGGATCGGTTGGTAATCCCTAAAACCATGTTTCCGGGCCAGATGTTGGCCCGGTCACGCTGAGTGACAATCCAGTCACTGGAAAATGATAAAAGAAGTCCTATTTACAGCTACTGACTGCATCTATATAGCGAGCAGTCTTGAGGCGCCCTTAGCTCAGTTGGTAGAGCAGCTGACTCTTAATCAGCGGGTCGTAGGTTCGAACCCTACAGGGCGCACCAATCTTTTCAATGACTTACCTGTTTTATGCGTAGAACGAAAATAGAACATGAGACCTCCAAACTAGGTCTCATGGTCTCATGTGAGACCTGATGTTCGCGTTTCGTCCTGGCGTAGGGCATTGCGCTTATACCCTTTGGACAGTTGGGCGAAGGGTAGGCACCAATAATCTCAGATAGGTTATACGATACGATGGGCACGCAATTTTTAGTGTATCGAACTAATAGGACTCCACTTTTAGTACATGTAATGCTTGAATAGCTCCAGCATGTCTTGGGGTGGTTTATGCAGCTTTTTCTATTTCGGTTTTCGCTAAAGCGCCGTGAGCAGGCTGACGCTTTTCAGAGGGTCCCGGCAAATGGGGGTGAGTACAGCCGTGAGGTTTGGCTGCGAGAGATATTTTCTGACAGTTTCAAATTCACTCACAGAAGTGCAGACTCTTTCTTTGTCCCGGAGATCCCGACAAAGGTTGGACTGCCGGACAACCTCATTGTCGGATGGATCGCGCGCGACAAAACGCTTGTAGAGCGCACCGCTCCTTGGGACGGGCTTGACCCAACTGAACACAATTCTTGGCAAGCAGCGCTATTTCTAATGGACCCCACAGACCACAATGACGGCCAGAAAGTAGCGTTTGAATATAGGACTGACGTTGCGATGCCTGAGCCGATTTTGGCCTCTCTCGCATCCCATTTTGATGGAGGCGAGATTTCTGAGCCGTTTTCAATCTCCGCATTCCCAATTACCCAATCAAGATCATTTTCAAAGTTTGCAGAGCAAAACGCCGGAACCATCACCAGCATCACCTACGACGTTGCCGTGCCAAACATGTTCAATAATCCCGGTGATTTTACCGATGAGATGAAGGTTCTGCGAGATAAAGGGAACGTTTCGCGCGTGAAAACTGAATTGAAAAGTGACGGAGCGTTGGACACAGCGGGGTCCAATCTTAACGAAATAGCAGAACATGTCGAGAAAGGTGGTGGAAGAATAACTGCAAAAACTATGGATGGTGGTAGGTATCAGTCAGATGACTATTTGGTGACTGAAGAAATTGACACTGGACAGGCCGAGACGGAAACCGGATCCTTCTGGCAGAAAATAGCTGTCGCTATAGATCGGATTTTTTGATGGGTAGAACACTTTCATACCTGATACTTTTGGTTTCTGCCATTGCACTAACGGTAATTTCGTTGGTCAAGCCGTTATATCTATCCGACGCCAACGTCTTTTTGGACGGATTTGTGAATCATGAATTCCTGAACATACTTGGTGTAATACTGGCCATTACGCTTGCATCTGTAGCCAACATTCATCTCGCTTTTAATCGTATTGAAGAACGGTATGGAAAGCCAGGTGGGCTTGCCAAGTCACGAGAAAACTTACGGAAGGCGAGTAGTTGGCTGATTGCGTTATTCATTATGGGAGCAGTATTGGTAATTGTTAAGCCTGTTGCCTGCGCTTCTGATGTGACTGAGGCTCTATTCAACTCCGGTGCTCTGGTAGTGTTAATTTGGCATGTTTTGATTTTAATCAGTTTGACAGAACTAGTGTTTCGAATTGAACCGGAATTTCCCAAGCGAAGCGGCAATGACGGAGCTTAGCAAACTTTTTGATCATCTGCTTCATTCGATCATGCTAAAGCCCGCTCAACCCCGATACCGTCTTTGTCTCGATCTAATCCGTAGATATGAGTACCAAAAACAATCACAAGTCCACGCACCCAGGCAGGTCGGTTACTGCCCCTATAAAGGCGCCGCCATCCTGTTTTGTTGACAGTTGGGTATGAACTCTGTCCGTGCGTTGTTATTTGACCCAATCACACCTCGGCTAGATCTCGCCGAGGTGTCTGGATGCGCTTTTGATCAGGTAACTTTGACGGTGAGCGAATTCAGACCGGCAATGTTGACCACCATCACGTCGCCTTTTTGGATGGGGCCGACACCGGACGGGGTTCCGGACATGATGACGTCACCAGGTTCCAGTTCAAAAAAGTCGGAGAGGTAAGAGATCATCTCCGGTACTTTCCAGATCATCTGATTGAGATCGCCTTCCTGCTGGACTTCGTCGTTCACCAGGAGTTCGACACGACCATTGTCAGGATGGCCGACCTCCGAAACCAGCTGCAATGGTCCAATTGGTCCAGAGCGTTCGAAAGCTTTGCCAATTTCCCAAGGGCGCCCTTTTTTCTTTGCCTCGCCCTGTAGATCTCGACGCGTCATGTCCAGACAGGCGGCATAACCATATACGTGATCCAGCGCGTCTGCGGTTGAAATATTGGTTCCACCGGTTTTGAGTGCGACTGCCATTTCGACTTCATAATGTACATCAGATGTCTGGCTTGGGTAGGGGAAATCACCGGAAGCATCTAAATTATTTGGGTTTTTTTGGAAAAAGAACGGAGGATCGCGATCCGGATCATCTCCCATTTCAATGGAATGTGCCGCGTAATTGCGTCCAATACAGTAAACACGCCTCACAGGAAATTCACCCCCGCCTTCGACGGGAATCGTTGGAATTTTTGGAGCCGGTATTACATAATCTGACATTGGAATATCCCATAAATTTGGTGCTGTTCTTTTGACATATGGCAAGAACTTTAGAAAATCAATCGTGACCAATATAATATTTTGGTTGCATTTTGTGAACCAATTCATATTCTGGGATTTGATTGGTTGTGAAAATGTAAAATTGGTCAACCAATTTGGAGGAATGAATGCTCGCATCTGATAATATCGTAGCAACGGGCGACGCGCTGAGTGGTTTGCGTCAATACATCCAGTCTAGTGGATTGAAACCCGGGCAGCGGCTACCGTCCGAGCGCAAGCTAACCGCAGAGCTTGGATACAGCCGTAATACGTTGCGCAAGGCACTGGATGCTCTGGAACGCGAGGGCACAATCTGGCGACATGTCGGTAAAGGCACATTTGTTGCCGCGACCGTCGAAGATCTGGACAGCATGACTGCATCGCCAATTGAACTTGGCAAGCAACTCACACCGTTTCGGATGATGCGGGCGCGTCTTGCTGTGGAACCGGCCATTGCGCGCGAGGCCGCTATCAATGCTTCTGGTGACGCGCTGAGCCGGATGCGTATTGCCATGGAGCGTGCGCGCGCGGCTGAGAACTGGAAACTGTATGAAGTGCAGGATGACCACTTCCACCGGGCCATTGCTGAGGCAAGTGACAATCTCTTGCTTCTGTCAATTTTCGATCAGCTAAACCTTGTACACCGCGCGGTTGCGTGGGGCAGTGTCACCCGCCAATCCATAAAGCCACCGTCAAACCACACCAGCTTTAAAGAGCATGCAGATATTGCTTCGGCGATCTCCAATCGAGAACCTGCAGCAGCCTACGATGCCATGCGCGTGCATTTGAAATCCGTCTCCGGACGATTGTTTGGAGACATCTGACGCCGAGAACATAGCCGTTGGAGGGCGGTCAAAAAGAAGGGCAATAGAAGCGGAAAAGCCTCAATTGCCTTCAACATGAAACAGTATTCTCTGGGAGGAAAAAATGAGAAAACTACTGAAGAAAATTGCTACTTTTGCGGTTGCAATGCCGCTTGCTGCGGGTTTGATGTTGTCGACATCCTACGCGGAAAAACTGAAAATTGCTTTGGCAGAGACGCCGTCTGATGAGTTGGCGGCATTCTTTGTTGCGCTCGATCGCGCCAAAGCTGCTGGTCTTGATTACGAATGGACGGCTTTTTCTGATGAAGAACTGGCAATTCAGGCGGTTCTGAGCGGTCAGATGAATATCGGATTTGGCACACCTTACTCCGCCATGCAGCGTTCAAAAGCGCCGATCCGTATTATTTTCCAGCTGTCAAAACTCAAGTTCTTTCCGGTCACAAGCAAGAAATATGATGATCTGAAAGATCTTGATGGTCAGCCAATTCTGCTTCACTCACGTGGGGGCGGCACAGACTCGATCGCGAATGTCATCGAAGACAAGATCGGCATCAAGTTCGGCAAACGGTCTTACGTCCCAGGCTCCTCAAACCGTGTGGTGGCTTTGGTCGGTGGACAGACTGATGCAACAATCATTGATCTATCCAACAAGAACAAGGTCGTGAAGCAGTTCCCGGACAAATTCAACGTTTTGCCGATGTTTGAAGTTGATTCAAGCGATGAAGCGCTCTTTGCCAATCTGGATTGGATCAAGGAAAACGAAGAGCAGGTCGACATCTTTGTAAAAGCACTCGCAAGTGTTTGGCAGGACATGCACAAAGATCCAACGATTATCAGCAGAGAAACAGACCCAGACGGCCCAATTGGCCAGTTGCCACAGGAACTCCTTGCCGAGTTGGATGGGTTTTACACCGATGCCGTTGCTGGCGGTCTTTACGACCCCAATGGCGGTGGGCGCAATGCAGCCCAGGCTGACATGGAATGGTATTCGGCTGCCGGACAGCTGGACGGCGATCCATCAACTCTGAACATCGAAGACTTTTGGTACCTTGCGCCGCTTGACGCGGCAATGGCGAAGTAATTTCGTCACCTGCCACCCGTCCATAGTTTTGGCGGGTGGCTCTTTTCCAAAGCCTCAGGTGAGCTAAGATGATCCATCGTCCTCTTGCACTAAAGTTGCTCTCTGCATTTATTGTGTTCGGGGCGTGGGAGATCGCGGGCCGTGTTCCGGTCAGTTTCGCATTTCCGACATTCATTGAATCAATGCAGGCGCTTTTCAGACTAACGATCGAAGGCACCATTTTCACAGCCTATGCTGAAACTCTGAAGCCACTGGTGGTCGGTGTTTCAATTTCCGCCTTTTTCGGAATAGGTATTGGATTGTGGGTTGGACTGAGCCAGCGGTTTGAATGGCTGTTTTCTCCCATATTCATTGTCATGCAGGCCGCGCCGCTTGCGGCTCTGATACCAATTCTGGTCATGGCCTATGGTATTGGCCTGACATCGAAAGTGTTTGTTGTCTGCATTATGGCAATGCCGGTAATTGTGCTCAATACAGCCAGCGCCGTGCGCAATACGCCAGCCTCCATCAAGGATATGGGTAAGTCTTTCCTGGCAACAGATCGGGATATTGTCTTGAAAATTGTCATCCCCGCTGCTTCTCCCGTGATCTTCTCCGGATTGCGGCTTGGCATATCGGCCGGATTCATCGGCGCTATCCTGTCGGAGTTGAAAATTACGCCCACAGGTGTCGGGGACATTATCACCTACAGCCGCTCGATTGCTGACTACCCCTCAATGTATGCAGCTATTTTTTCCATAATTGTTTTGGCAGTGCTCTTCCTGAACCTGCTGGAGCGAATTGAAAACTTCCTATTTGAAGGGAACAATCGCGGTTATGTCTCAGACTAGCGACGCTTTAGAAATGCCAGCACCTGTCGAAACGGATTCCGCAGTTTCAGTTCGTAATGTCTCGAAGAACTATGGGACCGTTGAAGCTCTGCGTGATTTGTCGCTCGAGTTCCCACGCGGCCAACTGACCTCACTATTGGGGCCTTCTGGATGCGGAAAGACAACTTTGCTCAAGATAATTGCGGGATTGTTGGAGCCAACATCCGGCGAAATCGAAATTGAAGGCAAAAGGGTCACTGGTCCTGGCCCGGATCGCGCGTTTGTCTTCCAGGATTTCGCGCTGTTGCCATGGGCAAGCGTTATCCGCAACGTAGCTTTCGGGTTGGAACTTCGAGGTGTTGCAAAGTCAGAACGCGAGGCAATTGCAGAAAAATACATCAATGATGTCGGCCTATCAGGGTTTGAAAAGGCCTATCCACATGAACTGTCAGGCGGCATGCGTCAGCGTGTTGGCCTGGCAAGAGCGCTTTCCGTGGATGCGCAAGTGCTGTTGCTCGATGAGCCTTTTTCGGCAGTTGATGAGCAAAACAGACGCAAGTTCCAGGAAGATATGCTTGAACTGGTTCGTAACGAGAACAAGACTTTCATCTTTGTTACGCATTCCATCGAAGAAGCGGTCTATGTCTCGGATCAAATTGCAATTCTGTTGCCACGGCCAAGCCGTGTGTCGGAGATCATTCGTCCAACAAGTTTCCGTGGCACCGATGTAGAAAACATCCGTCGGTCTCCCGAGTATCTTGATATCGTAGATCAAATTTGGGCGTCCTTGCGCAATTATGTGGAGTAGGGTGACATGATATTATTCGGACGCAGACTACCGGCCATGTCGTCGCTGCTTTTGTGGGCCCTGCTCTGGGAAATCGTTGGGCAAACAGGCTGGACGTTTTTTATCCCGCCACTGTCCGAAGTTCTGGTTACATTGTTCAATGTGATCGGTACACCAGCGTTTCTGAAAGCGATGTATGAAACGGCTTATGCATTTATCAGCGGTGTGTTCTTTGCTGTTGTTATCGGCATACCGGTTGGAATTTTGATCGGCAAAAGCAGACTGCTTGATGAATTGATTTTGCCTTGGGTCAACATTTTCCTCAGTGCGCCACTGACTGCTCTTGTCCCCGTACTGATGGTGCTGTTTGGTTTCGGCATGAAATCAATCATCATCACCACGACGCTGTTCGCAATCTGGATTATCATTCTGAACTCGCGGGCTGGCGTGAAACAGATCAACAGGTCACTTGTGGAAATGGCGCGCAGTTTTGGGGCTTCCCCCTTGGATGCGTTCTTCAAGGTCTATTTTTGGGCCGCTCTTCCGGAGATATTGGGGGGAGTGCGCATTGGTGTTATCCGGGCGGTAAAGGGTGTGATCATCGGTCAATTGTTGATCTCGATTGTCGGATTTGGAGCGCTTTTTGAACTATACTCCAACAATTTCATGATGTCCCATTTCTGGGCCGTACTGATTGTTCTGTTTGCGCTTGCATTCACGCTGTCGGAATTCCTGGCCTATCTTGAACGCAGGGTTTCCTACTACGCCGCGTCCAGATGAACGGACAACCCTGTCGGCGCTGGACCTGACAGCGCGCCCATCTTCGTGCCGTGGAACCTGTTGTCGGTTTCAAGGGTAACTTGCGGTCATGAAAGTCCCGCTGCAGTCTGTCCATGGGCATTTGGACTGCCTGCGCGCCACTCAGCAGAAAAGTGGAACGTCAGGTCAACCCAGCCGTGCAGACAATTGCTGCTGCAGCTGTTCGGCTTCGGCGTTGTAGCGCTTTGCCAGAATAAGGTCCGTATCCAAACTGTCGTTGTTGAGTGCCAGCAATTCTGCCGCCGTCAGTTTGGCCATTGCAAGGTCGCGAAGTGACTTTAGTTCCCGCGCCTCCAAGCCAATGTCTGCAAACTGTTTTGCCGCGGATTCAAAATATCCGAATGACTTACGCAGGGTGACTATCTTGCCATCTATGTCTGCCTGTTTGGCCAGGCACAATCCCAATGCGTATCGAGCTTGGCCACGGGTCTCGGTTGTAATCATGGTATCAGGTAAATCGACGATATCACGAAGCCGGTTGGAAATTGATGACAGTTCAGATGTGTCACCCATCAGGCTGGCCAATGAGACTTCAGCGTCCAGCTGCTCCAATACCATGTCATAGCTGGCTTGGATTTTTCCACTCTTGCGCAATATTTGAGCGGCCCTCGTCAACAGGTCAGAGGCTCCGCGCAACAATTCAGTGCGTTCATGCCTTTGTCCAAACAGGCGCATCATGTTTGCATTGGTCCAGATGGCATCAGGTTGATCATTTACATCATCCAAACCAGCCAGATCACAATGTAATGCTTCGCCAGCCTGCAAGGCCGTATTCAATTTCTCGTCATCGCCAAATTCAAGAGCAAGGTCAAAATGGAAAGCCATTCTGGCGCGCAAAATCTGCTGACGACGCTCATCGCTGCCGGAAAGGTCGGCAAGGCCTAACGCCGCTTCAAAAATGTCCTCCGCAATGTGATTGCCCGGATCAATACCGCGCGCATCCATCAGCTTGTCCAGCAGTCCATTTGCTTCGCCGGGTTGGCCAGACATGCCCAAAAGCACCGCCCGATCAAGCGCAAGGGTTGTCAATTGACGTTCCCGGCTTTGCACGACGGCGGGAATGTCAGGGCCAGTCACCTGGCGGCGTTTGAAAAGACGGCTTAAAAAGCGGGCAGGCGGTTCCACAGTGTTTTGCTCATGGCTCTCGGTCTTGCCCTCCGCAGCGCTATGCGCATTGCCGATTTCCAGCAACAATCGATGGTTGATATCAAAAGCCTGCTCAAACTGACCAGCCGCGGCCAGTTGATACAGTTGGTCGCGCAGCACGTTTTGTTCCTGCGAAAGACCCGCATTCTCGCTGAGGCGACGCAAAAGCAGCCCAAACGCTCTTTTCTGGCGCTCTGTCGCATTTGATCTACCATCAGACATATGTCTTGCCCCGTCGGCTCGTTCCCCAACGTGCTGAAAACCAATGATTCGCAGCACGTTGAAAGGTTAGTAGAGCGGGGGCCTTGCGGCAATACGTATCAGATCAGTGCCAGCCCTGGTCGGTTCAGGCCTTAGTTTTAAGCCGTGCCAACAAGGCAGATGTGTCCCAGCGGTTGCCGCCCATCGCCTGCACCTGCGCATAAAATTGATCAACAAGCGCTGTAACCGGCAAGTTGGAACCATTTACCCGCGCTTCAGCCAGAACAATATCCAAATCCTTGCGCATCCAATCCACTGCAAAGCCATGTTCATAGTCGCCCGCAATCATGGTTTTGTGGCGATTTTCCATCTGCCAGGAGCCAGCTGCACCCTTTGAAATAACGCCAATGACAGCCTCCATATCAAGCCCGGCATTCTGCCCAAACTGGATACCTTCCGACAGGCCTTGGACCAACCCGGCAATGCAAATCTGATTGACCATTTTTGTCAATTGTCCGGCTCCTGTCGGCCCCATCAGGCCAACCATGCGGGCGTAGGATGCAATCACAGGCTCTGCGCGCTCAAAAATCGCAGCATCACCACCAACCATTACTGTCAGAACACCATTCTCTGCGCCTGCCTGACCACCCGAGACCGGTGCATCAAGAAAGCCGAAACCCTTGGCGTCTGCTGCGCTCCGTAATTCCCGGGCAACTTCTGCAGAGGCAGTGGTGTTGTCGACAAAGATGGCCCCGGGTTTCATCGCGGCAAAAGCACCATCGGTCCCAATGGTGACTGAGCGTAGGTCGTCATCATTGCCAACGCAGCAAAAGACAAAATCACAATCTGCGGCGGCTTCACGAGGAGTTGCAGCAGACGCTCCGCCGAACTCTGCTGCCCATTTTTCGGACTTGGCAGCTGTCCGGTTATAAACAGTGACATCATGCCCGCCTTTAGTCTTCAAATGACCCGCCATGGGGTATCCCATGACGCCAAGGCCGATAAACGCAACTTTTGCCATTGTTCAAGTCTCCAGTCTCATGAATTGAAATATCAGTGCTAAATCTAGCCCTTTCCATCCCTTGTCAAGTTTGGGTCAGGAGATCGCTCGTTCTGCAATCAGGAATTGCACTTAGCGGGGCGTGAGCCCAAACTCTGAAAACGGAATGAAGTCGACCATTTCACCTGGATGCAGGCTGGTCGCGGCCTCAGCTATTTCAATGAGACCATCGGCTTCTCGCAGTCCGGTGATAAGGCCGGAGCCATCCCGGTCAAATTTCGTAACGCTGAGCGCACCTTTTTCGGTTTGTCCCAGAATTCCACGCAAAAACTCACGCCGATCGGGTTTCTTTTTATCAATTCCAAAATTGGCGGTGACGGGAAAACGGACGGGCAATTTCCATGCACTGCCCTGAAGCCGCAGAATAATCTGGCGTACATAGAGTAGAAAACAGACAAAGGCCGCCACAGGGTTGCCGGGCAGGCCGACAAAGACACAATCATCAATCTGCCCCATGGTCATGGGACGACCAGGCTTGATGGCGAGTTGCCAAAGATGGCGCTGGCCCAACTCATCAAGAGCCGCGATTACATGATCTTCATCCCCGCGGCTCGCACCACCTGACGTCAGGATGATATCAAAATTAGCTGCCGCATCTGACAAGGTGCCACGGATCAACTCCGCATCGTCGGCAAGCACGCCAAAATCGGTTACATCCACGGGCACGGTTTCCAACAGGCCTGTCAACATGAAGGAATTGGAATCAAAGACCTGACCGGGATCAGGCATCGTCCCCATCGCGGGACGTAACAATTCGTCACCCGTGGAAATGAGCGCCACTTTGAGTTTCTCAAACACGACGACGTGGGAAACACCCAATGATGCAATGGCTGCAATGTCCTGAGGAAGTAGTCTTTCTCCGGGCACTAAAACCGTTGTGCCTGCCAGAACATCCTCTCCGGATTTGCGACAATTGGCCCCCGGTTTCAATCCTGGCGGAATGGCCACATAGGGACGGTCATGCTGGATATGGGGTTCACAATCCTCCTGCATGGCAATTGAATCGAGGCCCGCAGGCATTGCTGCGCCTGTGAATATTCGAGCAGCCGTCTGTTTTGGCATCGGGGTGGTGCGCGCGTGTCCAGCGGCAATTCTGTCGGCCACTTCAAACCAGCCGCCAACATCGTCAAAATCTGCGTGTCGGAATGCATAGCCGTCAACAGCAGCATTATCCGACAAAGGCACGTTGCGCGGCGCCACAACCGGTTCTGCCAGAATACGACCATTTGCCGCCGCTAAAGGGACCGTTTCGGAAGCTACAATCGTGCCCATGTTCTTTTGAATAAGAGCAAGAACATCGTCATGACGCAGTCGGTCCTTGTCGTGCAAAAAGCAATCATTCAGGAGCTTGCGGGGTTTGCTCATGAAACCGCGCGATCGCTCGATTTCCGCATGGGCAACCCACTCTGCTTCAGTGCGAAATCCGCAATGCTGGTTATGTTATCGATGTCGAAAACGGGCAGGGACTCGCCAACCAGAGCTGTATCGCAGGCAATGGCGACAATGCTCGGATCATCTGGCGCGAGCGGGCGGTCTGATTTGGAACCAACACGCCGCGCCTCGATCTTGGGATGCGTCTCTCGCTTATAGCCTTCAACAATAACAAGATCGCAAGGCGAGAGCTTTGCAAGAACCTCGTCGAGAGAAGGTTCCTCATCCCCGCGCAATTCATGCATCAATGCCCATCGACGGCCGGAAACCAGAGCCACTTCCTGTGCGCCAGCTTCACGGTGAGCGTAAGAGTCACGCCCCTTTTGATCAATATCAAAATTATGATGTGCATGTTTCACGGTCGATACAAAGAAGCCACGTGCTGTAATTTCAGCGACAAGTCTGCTGACCAATGTAGTCTTCCCGGAATTTTTCCAGCCGGTTACGCCAAAGACCGGATTTTGCTCAGGCATGTTCGGCCTCACCATCATTCAAATATTGCTCAGCCAGTTTCATATCATCCGGTGTATTTACATTGAAGAACGGGTCTGCCCGATCGTTCAGGCCTATGTCAAATTCCACAAGGCTCCAATTGTGCATTTGAACAAAACGCATGATTTTTCGCTCTTCACCCTGTGTCAGAAAGTCACGCAATGGATTTGATAGCTCGACGGACCAAAGTCCAAAGGTTGGTTGACGAAACCCGCCAGACCCCGCCAGGACGATATCCCGTTTTCCTGCATCAGTCAGCTTTTTCACAAAATCAGACGGGAAGAACGGCGTATCTGCCGCCACGCTGCAGACATGCTGAAAACCATTTTGTTCGCCATATTCCATTGCAGTCAGAATGCCCGCTAATGGTCCTGCATAACCTGCAACAGTGTCGCCAAGTACCGGAACGCCAAGGTGGCTGAACTGGCTCATCTCCGCATTGGTGTTGACTATGGTGGCATCGACCTGAGGGCGCAGTCGGTGGAGAACACGTGTCACCATGGGGACACCACAAAGCGGCATCAGTGTCTTGTCGATCGATCCCATGCGCCTGGATTGCCCGCCGGCAAGTACAACACCCAGTATCCGGGAGCCAAGTATCCGGGTTTCATTTGTCATTTGCTGTTTCTTCTGACTGATCATTGTCAAAGGCTACCCGGTCCTGGCCTGCCAACACCATAAAGCGTGCGCCGCGCGCCCGCCCAACCAGGGTCAGTCCGGCATTCCTCGCCAGATCCACGCCCCAGGCAGTGAAGCCAGAGCGTGACACCAGAATGGGTATTCCCATCATCACGCATTTGATAACCATCTCGGAAGTCAGACGTCCGGTTGTGTAGAAAATCTTGTCTGTAGGATCACAGTCGTTCAGTCGCATCCAGCCAGCAATTTTATCCACTGCGTTGTGGCGTCCGACATCCTCCATATAAACCAATGGCTGGTCTCCCTGCGCCAGAACGCAGCCATGGATCGCACCAGCGGTCAGATATAGCGACGGCATCGTGTTTATTCTCTTCAAAAGCTTTTGGAGGGAAGCCGTTGAAAGCACCGCAGAATCAGACAGAGCAACACCTTCAAAACTATCCATGACATCACCAAACACAGTTCCCTGTGCGCAGCCTGATGTCCGGATTTTTTTCTTCAGTTTTTCCTCATAATTGGTTTCCCGTTCGGTGCGCACAACGACGACACCCAGATCATCATCATAGTCAACTTTTGTGATTGGGTTATCGGCTTCCAGCATGTTCTGGTTTTCCAGATAGCCCACGGCCAAAAGGTCGGGATGGTCACCAATCGTCATCATGGTAACAATTTCCTGGCGGTTCAGATACAGCGTCAGTGCACGCTCGGTAACCACCCGTGTTTCGACCAAAGCCCCGGTCTGGTCATAACCAGTTACGGCGGCTGATAGTCTGGGATCATCCGGCTGTGGAGATAGAATAAGATCGTTCATGGCAGTGATAATTGTCCGCATCGCCGGTTTTAAGGATCTTAACATATAGGGGACAGGACCAGATGCGGGAAGAGATGGAAAAGGCTGAGGCACGCAATTATGTGTCCTCAGCCTAAATTTTGCGTTCTGACTGCCTGCGTGAAAGGGCTATTTCGTAAGCGTGACAGAGGCCAAATCAGTTCCCACAACCACATTTCCCTCATAACCGCTATCGGTCACGGACTGTGTGTATGAAGTCTCGGTCAATGGCCCACCGGGAATTGGGTATGGGCCTTGTCTTGCAGCACCCATAGGCGGAATGAGATGCGTCAGCATCAAATGAGACGCACCTGTGCGTTTTGCCATAGCACCAAGATCTGTTGCCGTGCTCTGCCGAAAGTAAATAGGGGGCGGGAAACCGCTGTCCTTGTCAGGCCCCATTGCAGGGTGAATGGTAGAATGCACCACGATATCAGCGCCCATTGCCAGTTTTTCCACCTGTGCCGACGTAGAGGTATCACGCGGTGGCTTTGGCGTATCATTGCCGGCATCCCCGCCGATTACCACACTTCCAGCCGGTGTATCCACACGGTAGGACGCATGGCCTGGAACGTGGCGGGAATTGATGGCTGACACTTTGACATCGCCGAACGACCAAACCTCAACCGGTTCACCTTTTGCCGAAAAATTCATCACATTGATCAGATCGGCCGGTCCACCTGGCAGCCGCTTCTTGTTCTCGGCAAGTCGCTGTGCCATTTCGCCGGACTGGATAAAGGCGTCTCCGATATGGGTTGCGAGTTTTCCGCAGCTCAGAATGTGACCCAAGGGTGATTTTGCATCTTCGCTGCAAACCAGATCCACTTTGGGCCCACCGGAATTAAAGTGCCAGCGTAACTGCATCATGTCCGCAAGGCCTTCCGTGTGGTCGGAATGCATGTGAGACAGGAATATGGCATTCAGCCGCCCCACCGGCAGGGATAATTTGGAGAGCTGCTGAGTGGTGCCACGGCCGGTATCAAACTGCAGATTGACTGCTGAACACTTGTTCGTCTCATCGCCGAATTGAACCAGGGTTCCGGCGCCCGCCTGTCCATTGAAAACGGGAGGGCCACCTTGTGTTCCAGTCAAGGTTACCTTCATACAGCCCGCTGCCTGCGCCTGCGTTCCTGTCATGCCGAACAGCGCACAGCCTGCAAAAAGTGTTGATAGAAGTGCAAAATGCTTCATCTGATCCTCCCTAATACCGATTTATTTCGGCTTTTCGTAATAAAATCGAGATTAACGGAACCAGACAAAACGGCAAGTGACACTATCGTGACTGCCATTATGGACCAATCAGACTACACACTTCGCATTCTTTAGTCAGATAGTAGCCCCGGGCAAACAGACGCCAAATGCCCTGACACCCGGGCGACCAATGCCAATATCACTGAATCCATCAGAACACGCCTGTTGAACAGCATAATCGAGGTGTTGAACGAACCTATGCTCGACCTTAGAACAAAACACCCGGTGCCACTGCACCCTGAACATTGGTCATGTCATTGCCATGGGTTGTTGAGGTGGACAGATCTGGGGCGAGCCTATCTCCAACGGAGAAACCGGTATCCAGTTCGGCAAAGTCATTTTGGTGTTTTCTGCAAGTGACGCGCGGCCAAACTGCGCCACCCCAAACGGCAATTATGCTGTCATCAACAGTGGCATATATTTCTGGCACAGTTCGTTCTCAGCCTTGGCGACACCATGTGAAGCGAATTCCAAAGTGCGCCCACTAAGACATCACTTGCTGCTTAAGGTGGGCAATTGCCAACACTGCCTTCAAACTCAATTGAACCCGTATGGGTGCCGGAAACATTACAGAAGACACCACCGAGCGTACCATCAAAAATGTTCCCGGAACCGGACAGGATATTGCCAAGACCGTTGGTTTCATTCAGCACTATGACATCTGTCCCAAATGCGCCTTCAAACCGGTTATTGGCAATATGAGCTCGTGTGCCATCACCATCAATCCGCAGTCCGAAAGCGTCGCCGCTGTTGGAAACAACATTGTTTGTGATCCGCACATCATTATCAAAAATGCCGATAAAAATTCCATTGCCGTTTGGTGCATTTATACGATTGTTGTCGATAACAATGCCTGTATTGGTTCCCGACATGGAAATCCCGATCGCGTCTCCGGCTAGTGTCACCGAGTTGCCCGAGATATAGATGTCAGAATTTCCATTCCCAAGAGAAATACCAGTAGCAGAATCCGCTAGCGTAGAAATGGTGTTGTTCGTAGCTGCACGGTTAGAGCCATTGTTACCCACAGTCAGTGCAGTCCAGTTTGTGGCTGCATTGACCGCATTGATGTTGAAGCCGGCAATATGAGAATTGTCCTCAAGCTCTATGGTTGAAAAAGTACTGTTGTTTACAGTCGGCCTGCTACCTGGTGCAGTGAAGGAAGCGGTCACCCCGGATTCCAGGCCTCGAACCATGATGCTTGAGGCACCGCCCTGCCAGGTCTGGTCTTCCTGCACATCAGCTCCAGAGCTGTAATCACCTGCGCTGCCATCAACGATGATGAGAACATCGGAACCGGCATTGTTCGCTGTCGTTTGAAGGTTGCTTGTTGCATCTGTTTGTACAACGCTCTCAAACACCACATCGGTAGTGGCGTCAGCGACCATCTCTTTGCCGCTGGAACCAATGACAATGTCCGTATCTCGCTCAAGTCCGTCTGCCATGCGCCGTTCCTGCGCGGTCAGAGGGCTGAGTTCCCCGTCTGATCCACCGAAGGGAATTCTGAAGCGTGCGCCGACTTCCCAGCGTTCCTCGCGAACGTCATCGTAAGAGAATTCACTTTCAACGGTCAGACGACTGCCGGGGAGAATGGAGGAGATATTTTCAATACGATATTCCAGACGGGCAGCAGGCCCCGCAATGTCTTCCGCCGCATCATCAGACGAAAACCAGAAGCCACCGCCATATAGCCGTAACTCGTGAAGCCGGTTCGATTCAGGATCAATCTGAAATCCTGCAAGCTTCATCCCGACTTCCGCATCAACCCCGTAAAGTGGCATTTCCTGGCCGCCACTCATGAAAATAGAACTGCCGGACAACGCCACCGTGGCTGATGATGATGCAACCTGAGGATCAGCATTCAAAGGCACGTAGCCATTGACCCGAACATCATAACGATCAGACAAAAATTCCAGACCCAAAGCAGCCTGATAGAACACATTGTCATTTTCAGTTCTGCGAATATCGAGACCAGACCAGATTCCTGCATTCCAACCGGAATTCAGCATTCTGCGATATCCGAATGCCAAATTGCCTTCCTGTGCGTCTTCGGAAAAGAATTTCCCGCGGATGTCGGCAAAAAGTAAGGTCGTATCTGTTTGAAGAAATGGGTGGAAAATAACAGTTTCACCGCGGGCTGAACCATCCGACCCGCCATAGCCGCCCAATTCAATCCACGAGTTCCACTTCCGCTCAATTTCACCTGCATGAGCCATGCAGGAAAGGGCGAAAAAAGCAGTCGTTGCCAGCACTAGGGTCCTCGACTTGTGTCCCTGCTGATATCTGCATCTGACTGTCATTGAAATTCTGCGCCCCGATTGATTGCTCACGAAAGTCTCGATCAGAATCACGGTGAGAAACGACACCACCCATGATCTGACTGATTACACGTCGACAGTGATACAGATGAGCATGCCGGGATAAACACTCGGTCTGGGCTTTGGCTGATACGCGGCCAATTTTGTCCGAAATGGGTTGGTTCTGGAGTGACCGCCGCGACGTTCTGGAGCAAATTCGGTTCAACCTGGGTGAGTGGTGATTCAGCAGATCCAGACGTTAAAAATAAGCGTCAGCAGCACTTAAAAGCAACAAACTCATGAGCATGGAATCATGGATGCGGTTTGGCTGAGAAGCCATGCGCTGATGACGAAAACCCAGCTTCGGCCATGCAAACCCGCCTGATCGTTCATTATCAGATGAAAAGACTGAAAACAGGCCTTCGACAAAATGCTGAGATATGTCCGTCGATAAAGGCTTCAATCAAAACCGTGACAACTTAACGTCTCACCATCGGGTCGCACCAGTGTTGTCTCTGTAGTACCCAATCAACAATACGAGCCCTTATGCCCGTTTCAATGAATCCATCACAAGTTGCATGGTAGGCATTGAAACAGGTGTTTATGGACCAGTGCCCGGCTTTAGAACGCCACACCAAGAGCCGCTGCACCCTGAAAATTGGTCATGTCATTGCCATGGGTAGCGGAGGTCGACAGATCGAGACTCAGCCGGTCGCTCACAGTAACTCTGGCGTCCAGTCCGGCAAAGATTGCAAAGCTGTCTTCGTAAAAATCAGAAACATCCCGAGTAACGCCAAGCAATGTAATGGTAGCGTCCTCGCCAAGAGATGCCCGGCCTAGCGCACCACCGCGTACTGTAACTGATGCCCGCATCGAATTACTGATCATGACATCGCGCGAGGCGGCGAGTTCCAGTCGGGCTTCTCCAATGGCAACCATCCGGTCATCGACTTTGGCGTTCGCCGCAGCAGACGGAGCTGTCTCAGTATAACTACCAAACCATTCAGCGGCATAACGAAGTTTTGCCGAAGGCGCGACGGTCCAATTGGACATGGTGCCGATTTGGGTTCCAATCGCTATCTCGGGGCTGAGCCAGAAACTTGTTCCAGGATCGCCCATCGCATAGCTTTCTCCAAGTGCGGCAAGATTATCATTCACAAAACGCTTGGTCTCATTGTCCGTGCCAAAGCCCGCGCTTAAACCCAGGTCAACAAACAAAGAGCCAATGCTCTTGCGCGCATAACCTGCTGCAAAGAAGCCGGAACTGTCACTTTCAAATGATTTTGACCAGCGGCTGGAGGCTTCTGAGCTACCATCAATATAGCCCGCCATGACACCAAAGCGTTTGTTGTCGCTAATTCGTCCATCATAGCCAACCGCCAAACCACCAAGAACAATGTCCCGATCAAGCAATGAGGCATTGCCACCATTATTGCTTTTGCTTCCGAGCACCTGCACCCAAGCACCGGATTTATCGAAATTACCGACGTTGATTTCCGAATCGTAGTCATCAGGCTTGCCGCGTTGAATGCCATTAATCACCATATCGGCGGCCGCCAGTCGACGCTGGATAGTGGCCGATATCAATGCGGTTCGATCAGTCAACGTTTCAACAGATGCAGCCAGAACCGATGGGTCAAATGTCGCAATCTGCTTGGTTGCACTGTCGTAAAACCACGGCACGGTACCACCAATGGTGGGGTCTGCACCCAACATGTTCCCCGTGCTGAAATCCCACAATATCGAATGAGATGCTCCAGTTTTAATGTTCACCGCTGTATCGGTCGTGAATGCAGTTCCAAGGTCAATTGTGCCGCCAATAAACGAGGGTGCCAAAACATTGAGTTTGTTTTCTCCCGTAAAAATGGATTCATCGCTAAAATGAAACGAATTTGCACCAGCGGATACAACTTTCCCCGAATTGGAAACAATGGCACTGCGGTCAGACTCAATTGCGTCGGTATCTACGCCTCGAGTTATAATGGAGCCGCTGTTCACAACGACACCACTCGTGATGTCAATACCATTATTGGAAGCATCACCTGCAACGATCTCAATCGTTCCGGTGTTTATGACAACTGCGTCATCCTCAGCATTTATGCCTTCTCCATCTTCGATGAAGATAGCGCCATTGTTTACAATGGTCGCAACTTTTGTTCCCCGCATGCCGGTGCCATCCATTACCATAATTGACCCATTATTGGTCAGGAAGACATCATCGGTAGAGTTTATGCCATAGCTGCTGATTCCATAGGTTGTGAGAACGCCATTGTTTATAATAACATTGTCGGAATTCGCTTCAATTGCATTGGCGTCATCCCCCATGGTTGTGATCGTTCCGGAGTTGATCACGGTATTAAATTCTAATACGCGGATTGCATCCTCACCACCGACACCAGTCGAAATTGAGCCATTGTTTGTGACCTGATTATGGTCACGAAGATCAATGCCTCTTGCATCCAAGCCGGTGGCGGCAATTTGACCATCATTCATGACCGTCGTGTAGCTTTCCCCTTCAATTCCAACACTTTCTTCACCGTTGGTTGTAATTGTGCCCATGCTGGTATTTGTGATAGTATTGAAGTCAGCTAGCAGATTAATACCATTGAAGAAGTCACCATTTACCTCGACGAGACCAGCATTTGTTACTTCATTGGAATTCCCCGAAGCATCAACAGCATGGGCACCAGTGACGGCAACTTCGCCGCTTTTGGTAATGGTGAGACTGTCATTGCCATCCAAAGTATTGGTCGCAGACCCGTTTTGAATAATTGTCGGTGTGTCAACAACAAAATCCGCCGCATAGCCGCCGCCACAGCCAGCAATTATTCCTGAGACCGCCACACCCAGCATCAAGCCTTGAATTCTACATTTCCTCATCGAGATTTGGTCGGAGATATTGGCCGAGCAGGCAATGGTGTCAGACATATTGAACCTTTCGCGAAGAGGCGCAAGTCCAATCGATAGATGCGCAAAATAGTGGCTCCCTCAACTACATGTTATAGGGCAGTAATGTCGAGATATGGGGTGTCTCAGGCGGTCAGTTAAGAAATAACGAGGCAATGAAGTCTTGTCAAATGGCCCGACGTCGTCTTGAAAGCAAAAAAGTCGAGCAATGCGCAATCAATCCTGTCCAGACCGATTCGAACGACAAAACTCATAGAACTTAGGTTATGCCAATTAGTTCGAATCTGAATCAATTAGGAAGATCAAGCATCAATCGGCACCAGAACCACTTTCTTTCGATTCGACAGCGCAAATCCAAGTTGTCCGGCCTTCACCTGTAGCGCAGCTTCCCCAAACAACTCCCGTCGCCACCCTTTTAAGGCTGCCACATCCGCCGTATCGCTATCAGCGATCTTTTCCAGATCGTCCACATTGGCAATAATCTTAGAGGCAACGCCATTTTGCTCACACACCAGCTTTAACAGCACCTTCAATAGCTCTACCACCGCACTCGCACCTTCTGGTCGTCTGGGAGGGCGTGGCACAACAGGCAATTGATGTTTTGGAATCGATTTTGCCCGCTTCACGGCTGCAATAATCGCATCAGCAAATTTTGAACGGTCAAAACCTTTTGGCAGTGCTCGCATGCGCCCCAATGCCTGAACATTTTCCGGCTGTTGCGAGGCCAGTTCATAAATTGCATCATCCTTGATAATGCGGCCCCGTGGCTGGTTACGAGACTTTGCTTCTGCCTCGCGCCAGGCCGCAAGCTCTTTTGTAATGGCCAGTTCAATTGGTTTTCTCGCCCGCATCTTGAGCCGTTTCCATGCATCTTCTGGCTCAACAATATAGGTGCCACGACTCTCTAATATAGCCATTTCTTCTGACAGCCATTCGCTGCGGTTTTGCTGCTCCAGTCTGGCTTTCAAAGACTTGTAGATCGCGCGCAACTGCATCATATCCGCAAGACCTTCTGTATGATCGGAATGCATATGGGTCAGAAAAATCGCATTGAGCTTGCCAACTGGCAGTTTGAGTTTGGAGAGCTGCTGGGTCGTTCCACGACCGGTGTCAAATTGAAGATTGACCCCAGCACATTTGTTTTCCTCATTACCGAATTGCACCAGAGTTCCTGATCCGGCCTGTCCATTAAAGACAGGAGGACCACCCTGTGTGCCCGTCAACGTTACTTTCATGCAGGCTGCTGCCTGCGCATCTGTTCCAGAAATCCCGAACAATGCCCAGCTCGCAATCAGCGCCGTTGCCAGAGTCGTATGTTTCATTTGATCATCCAAAATACCGATTTATTTATTAATTGATATAGAAAATCGATATTAATGGAGACTCTTAAAAGAGCAAGCGTTACTGTGATGCCCTTATTGAAGGTTCTTGTGAGGGAAAAATCGTTTCATTTTGCAGGTGCCCATGGCTGACAAACACAGTCAGCACAAATAAAAATATGGTCAGGTATGCAACAGGAGGCCCAATTGCTTCATTGGGATCCTCAGCATTTTCATCTCTTCAATAGCGTGTTGAATTGAGGCAAAGGGTCGATCTTAGTTCATAATCTTGAGGAGTTGAAATCAGGCATTGGTAACAAATCTCGGTTTCAAAAACGGACGCCTAAAGTGCCTGCTCCCTGCCAGTTGGTTATGTCATTGCCTTGGGTGGTTGAGGTGGACAAATCGAGATAGAGCCTGTCGCTCACAGAGAAGCTGGCGTCCAGCCCGGCAAAGATCGCAAAATTATCTTCGTAAAAATCAGAAACATCTTGTGTGACACCCCACAGGGTTATGGTGGCATCCTCGCCAAAGGAACTGCGTCCAAGTGCGCCCCCTCTGGCGGTAATCAGTGCAGTGACAGAATTGCCAAACGACACGTAACGAGAGGCGGCAAGTTCCAGCCGTGCTTCACTAAAAGCGACCATGCGGTCATCGACAGTCGCATTAGCATCGGCAGACGGGCCGGTTTCCGTGTAACCACCAAACCATTCAGCGGCATAACGCAGCTTTGCTGAGGGTGCGAATGTCCAGTTGGACAGGGTGCCGATTTCGGTGCCTACAGCGATCTCGGGGCTGATCCAGAAACTGACACCAAGATCGCCTGTTGCATGGCTTTCACCCAAAGCGGTCAGATTGTCATTCACAAAGCGCTTGGTTTCATTGTCCGTGCCTATGCCCGCACTCAGGCCCAGATCAACAAATATTCGGCCAAAGTTCTTGCGTCCATAACCAGCAGCAAACAGGCCGGAACTGCGGCTTTCAAAAGAATTTGCCCAATGACTGGCGGCTTCTGAGCGGCCGTCAATATAGCCTGCCATCATACCAAAGCGTGTGTCATTGTCATGACTGACATCATACCCGACCGCAAACCCTCCCAACTCAATATCGCGGTCCAAAGTAACCGCGTCGCCGTCATATTTGCTTTTGCTGGCCATCACCTGCAGCCATGCACCAGACTTGTCGAACGGTCCGGCACTCTGTTCCAGGTTATGACGGCCCCTGTTCTCCATGTTCAGTTGGCTGTGCTCCAGTCGCCGTTGCATCACCGCCGAGATCAGCGCTGTTCGGTCGATGAGTGTTTCGGTTTTTGCTGCAAGAACCGAGGGATCAAGTGTTGCAAACTGCTTGGTTGAACGGTTGTAGAACCAGGGAACCGTGTCACCTATGGTGGGGTCTCCACCAATTATAGTGCCAGTGCTGAAGTCCCAAAGGTTGGAATGGGACGGGCCGGTGGTAATGTTGATTTCAACACCCGCACCAAGGTCAATTTCTCCGCCGATAAAAGACGGCGCCAGAAGGTTTAATGTGCTGCCGCCATTTATGAACGTAATGGAGTTGTATTGAGCGGCAACAATCTTGCCCGAATTTGTCACAGTGCTGCCGCCAGTAACATCGATCCCAGCAGCATTGGCACCTGCGGTAAACAGCAATCCACTGTTTATGACAGTGTTGCTATCGCGTCCATCAATGGCACGGGCGAAGTCACCATAGGTTCGAATTGATCCGCTATTTGTGAAAATGGTGCCTGAAAAGGATCGAATGCCTCTTGCACTCCTACTGAAAGTTACAATGTCGCCACTGTTGAAACCATGGCTGTTATCACCAAGTTGAATTGCACTTCCATCATCCTCATATATTCTGATAACACCGGTATTCGTGACATGGCTGTCGGCTCCAACATTCACGCCATCATCGCCGCGTGTTTCGATCAGGCCGCTATTTATAATTATGTGGTCGTCGCCGGCATCGATACCAGCAGCTCCACCGCTGCCGTAGGTGATAATCGACCCGGAGTTGATTACCATGCCGTGATCACGCAGATAAATTGCGGCCGCGTCGTCACCCCTTGTAATTATGATGCCGCTATTCATGATTGTAGTGTATTCATTTGCCTCTATGCCTTCACTAAACAATCCATGCGTTTCGATTGTTCCAGTATTGCTGATGATCGTTTGATCGACTGCTTGAATGCCGTTACTACTTTCGCCACTGGTGACTATGGAACCGCCATTCGTGATGCTGTTGAATGAGCCGGTTGCTTCAACACCATAGGTGTCGTTTGGTACGGTCGTAATAGCACCATCGCCTGTAATGATCAGGCTGTCATTGCCATCCAGTATATTGGCTGCAGACCCATTGGTGATGACGGTTGGCGTGTCGACAAGAAAGTCTGCTGCGTAAGTGCTGGAGTAGCTTGCGAACAGTGCTATTGCAGCAACGCTCAAAATCAGGAGCCGCTTTTTGCCGGCCCGGCCCACAAGCGGTTCAGCCACTTTCACTGATGTAACAGTGATATCGGAATATACGGATTCTGTCGTCAAATTCAAACACTCCAATCAGCTCTCCTGCCACCAGATTGCCCGCAGATTATCTATTGAATTCCGAGGCTTAATCACTATTGTGATCACACGGGTTCTGTGAAACTGGGGTTGCAGAATATACCTAGACTATCTAGTTAGTTCAAAAACTAGATAAACTGGAGGCATCACAGTGTCAATTGGTTCAGAGCCGAGTCCGCAGGATTTGGTCGACTCGATTCGGGGTCTTTATGCAGAAGTCGGTCGCTTTGATGAGTATATTGCAGACAGCATAGGGATTGATCGAACCGCATTGCGGGCAATCGACGCGCTAAAGGAAACGGAACTTCACCCAAAAGACTTCGCAGTCAAGCTGGGTATAACCACGGCTTCTGTTACTGCAATGCTGGACCGACTGGAAAAGGGTGGACACATAAACCGAACACACTCTCCGACGGACAGACGGAGCTGGGTCATCAGTCTGACAGATGAAACCCGGGAAGAGGCCGAGAAGCGTTACAGCAATCTTGGCCTGGCTCTCAAGGATTTGTTCGCTGGCCGCACAAATGAAGATCTGTCAAACACACTTAAAGCCATTGAAGAACTGAAAATGGCCTTTGAAGTGGCACGCAATAAATAGTGTTTATTCAGTATCGATTGGCACCAGAATGACCTTCTTGCGCTGAGACAGCGCAAAGCCAAGTTTTCCTTCTTTCACCTGTAACGCAGCTTCACCGAACAACTCACGCCGCCAGCCTTTCAGTGCGGCCACGTCCGCTGTGTCACTGTCTGCGATTTTTTCCAGATCATCCACATTGGCAATGATTTTTGAAGCGACACCATGTTGCTCACAGACAAGTTTCAGCAAGACTTTCAGCAATTCAACCACGGCACTTGCGCCTTCAGGTCGACGGGGAGGGCGCGGCACGGTTGGCAAGTCTTCTTTCGGAATGGATTTCGCCCGCTTGACGGCTGCAATCACAGAATCTGCAAATCTTGAGCGGTCAAAACCTTTGGGCAAAGCACGCATGCGTGCCAGTGCCTGTACATTTTCCGGTTGCTGCGATGCCAATTCGTAGATCGCATCATCCTTGATGATGCGGCCACGCGGTTGGTTGCGAGATTTTGCTTCTGTTTCGCGCCAGGCGGCCAGTTCTTTGGTAACGGCCAGTTCAATTGGTTTGCGCGCCCGCATCTTCAGCCGTTTCCAGGCGTCTTGCGGCTCCACAATATAGGTTCCGCGACTCTCCAGTATGGCCATTTCCTCAGTCAGCCAATCCGTGCGGCTTTGCTGCTCAAGTTTGGCGGCCAGTGATTTGTAGATGTCGCGCAGATGGGTCACATCGGCCAGAGCGTAAGTCTGCTGCTTGGCAGTAAGCGGTCGCTGGCTCCAATCGGTGAAACGGGAGGACTTGTCGATCTGAACATTGCAGATTTTTTGCACCAGATGATCGTAACTGATGCTGTCGCCAAATCCACAAACCATCGCTGCAATTTGGGTGTCAAACAGTGGAGCGGGAATTAAATCCCCAAGCTTGAGAATTATCTCAAGATCCTGACGCGCAGAATGAAAGACTTTCACCACATTGCGATCAGCCATGAGTTCAAAGAAGGGCGCAAGATCCAGGCCGTCTGCCATCGGGTCAATCAGAGCCGCTTCATCGTCGCTGGCAACCTGAATGAGGCACAGGATAGGCCAATACGTGCTTTCACGTAGAAATTCTGTGTCAACGGTCACGAAAGAATGTTGAGCCAGGCGCGCGCACATATCAGCGAGCGTCTTCGTATCAGTTACGGTAATAATATCAGACAAGTTTCAAGCCTTGGTTTTTACGTAGGAGCCCGGTGCGTCCTCGAGGATTTCAATGCCATTCTCGCCGGGCTGTCGCGCAGAGACTTGGGTGTCGTTCAGTTCTTCAATCCAGGCGTGCCAATGTGGCCACCAGGATCCGGGATGTTCTTCAGCCTTTGAGACCCATTCGTCAAAGTCACCTTTTGGTTCAGCGCCGGTCCAATGCTGATACTTGTTTCTATGAGGTGGATTGACCACACCGGCAATGTGACCTGAGCCCGCCATCACAAATTGCACCGGACCACCAAAACACGACGACCCTTTGAACACGGACAGGGCAGGCGCGATGTGATCTTCCTTGGTTGCAAGATTGTAGATCGGGATTTTGACCTTCGACAGGTCAAGGGTCTCATCGCCTACGACCATTTTTCCACGGGACAGATTATTTTCAAGATAACAGTTCCGCATATAGAATGAATGGTTCGCAGCCGGCATGCGCGTACTGTCTGAATTCCAGTACAAAAGATCAAACGGGAAGGGGTCTTTTCCACGCATGTAGTTGTTCACGAAATATGGCCAGACCAGATCATTGGAGCGCAGCATGTTGAAGGCTGTCGACATTTTTGAGCCTTCCAGATAGCCGCGCTTTTCCATGTGTTTCTCAAGCGCGCTGATCTGTTCTTCATCGACGAATATTTTCAACTCGCCCGCATGGGTGAAGTCCACCTGTGTGGTAAACAGGGTGGCCGACGCAATGCGGGTGTCTTTTTTTGCGGCCATATAGGCCAGTGTGACAGACAGCAATGTGCCGCCAACGCAATAGCCAATGGCATTCACCTTCTTTTCGCCAGTCGCGGTCTCAACCTGATTCAAGGCCTCTAAAATGCCTTCTTTCATGTAGTG
Source organism: Alphaproteobacteria bacterium (assembly GCA_024743215.1). Lineage (GTDB taxonomy): Bacteria > Pseudomonadota > Alphaproteobacteria > Rhizobiales. Next base: position 672,036 of record JANSWZ010000001.1, on the reverse strand, counting down.
TTCAAAACTTTTTCCCGACTGGCGCTCATCGGGGTTGATCCATGAAATCACAAACACGGTATGACCGCGCTCGACGGCCCAGCGGATAAAGGACTTCTCCGGATTGAGGTCCAGCACATAGAATTTGTTGATCCATGGCGGAACGATCAACAATGGTCGCTTCAACACCTTGGTTGTTATTGGCGTATATTGGAGCAACTGGCAGATATCATTCTGAAAGATGACTTTGCCCGGCGTCACGGCCATGTTCTCGCCGACCTTGAATTTCTTCGGATCAGACTGGCGCATTTTCAATTCGCCATCACCGGCAATCATATCCTCTGCCAGCATCCGCATGCCGCGCACCAGATTTTCCCCGTCGCTCTGGACCGTCTCTTTCAGCAATTCCGGATTGGTCAACAGGAAGTTGGACGGCGACACAGCATTTGACAATTGCTGAACATAAAAGTCGGCTTTACTCTTGGTGTGTTCATCCAGATCATCAGCTTCTTCCACCATCTGCTGCGCCCACTTCGACGTGATCAGATAGAATTGCTTCAGAAAATCAAAAAACTGGTTCTGCTCCCAGTCTTCAGCAGAAAAACGCTTGTCGCCTTGAGTGGGTTTTATGGCGGGTTGAGCTTCCTGTCCCTGCATGCGTTGAAGCGAAGAGCTCCACAAACTCATGTAATTTGTCCACAGGGCTGTCTGAGCCTGCACCGCCCGTTCCGGATCCGAAATCCAATACTCGCCGACCTTCGACAGAGTTGTCACGATTTCGGAAATCTCGTCGTTAACATCTTCGCCATCCCGGCGACCTTCCTCTCGTGGTTTCAGGAAAGCAGCCACAGCACGACCAGCCTCCTCAGCAGCACGTGCCAGATTGTTGGCAAATGCTTCCGGATTCTGCACGATATACTCTAGAAGATGGTTGTCCCGACCGGGGTCTTTGGGTGATTCCGTCATGGTCCCTGAAAGATGTTTTTTGTTTTTCTTCTGACTGTGTATCATCGACGCAACACAAGCGAAAGCGCGACAATTGCCCGAGCGCCCGAATGTTTGAGCGCATTTTAGCCATTTGGGGCCTTTTCATGGCCGCACTATCGTGAAACAAATCAAATTCCCAAGTCCATGCCATCCCAAAGCGAGAGATACGATGGAAGAGTTCCACAAGGTCAAACGGCTGCCAGTCTATGTTTTTGAACACGTCAACAAGATCAAGGCGAAGGCGCGGGCGGGTGGAGCAGATATCATTGATCTGGGCATGGGCAATCCCGATTTGCCGACACCTCAGCACATTGTCGACAAGTTGGTCGAGACGGTCTCCAATCCGCGGACACATCGCTATTCAACATCTCGCGGTATTCCCGGCTTGCGCAAGGCTCAGGCTGGATATTACGAGCGTCGATTTGGCGTGAAACTCAATCCGGACACACAGATTGTCGCGACACTTGGTTCCAAGGAAGGCTTTGCCAATATGGCACAGGCCATCACAGCACCGGGCGATGTCATTTTGGTTCCAAACCCAACCTATCCGATTCACTCTTTCGGCTTCATTATGTCTGGCGGGGTTATTCGTTCGATTCCTGCAGAACCGGGCCCAGAGTTTTTCCGCACGGCAGAACGCGCCATTCGGCATTCGATTCCCAAACCGCTGGCACTCATCCTCAACTACCCGTCAAATCCGACTGCCTATCTGGCAAATCTGGACTTCTACAAAGATGTTGTCGCTTTCGCTAAAAAACATGATTTGCTGATCCTTTCGGATCTGGCCTATTCGGAAATCTATTTTGAAGGAACGCCGCCACCGTCAATTCTTGAGGTCGAAGGCGCGATTGATATTGCTGTTGAATTTACCAGCATGTCGAAAACCTTCTCCATGCCCGGTTGGCGCATGGGCTTTGCGGTCGGCAATGAACGTTTGATTGCCGCACTGGCGCGGGTCAAATCCTATCTTGATTACGGTGCCTTTACGCCGATCCAGGTGGCAGCCGCTGCGGCATTGAATGGCAGCGAAGACTGTATCGATGAAGCACGCAAAATTTACAAAGGCCGACGTGATGTCATGGTCGACTCGTTTGCACGTGCCGGCTGGGATGTGCCATCGCCTGGCGCAACCATGTTTGCCTGGGCACCACTGCCAGAAAATTTCAAGCATATGGGCTCGTTTGAGTTTTCCCGTCTCTTGATTGAAGAAGCCGACGTTGCCGTTGCTCCCGGGATCGGGTTTGGTGAGCATGGCGATGAGCATGTACGTATCGCTCTGGTAGAAAATGAACAACGAATACGTCAGGCTGCGCGAAACTTGCGTCGCTTCCTTGCATCTTCCCAGCAATCCATGCCAAACGTCGTGCCAATCAGCGCATAGACGCTGTGTCCTGAGCAAATTCGGAAAGATCATCGATGACAGATGCGTTGCGACTCGGCATGGCCGGGCTTGGAACCGTTGGCTGCGCCCTGATTCAGCTTTTGGCGAAACAGAATGAAATTTTGGAAACCCGCTCTGGCAGGCCGCTTTCCGTAACCGGTATCAGTGCACGCACGCGAGGGCGCGACCGGGGCATTTCAATTGAAGACATGGATTGGCATGATGATCCGGTCACACTTGCAACCGCCGACAACATTGATGTCTTTGTCGAATTGATTGGTGGTGACAACGGTCCGGCTGATGTGGCCGTACGCGCTGCCCTTGAAAGCGGGAAACATGTTGTGACCGCCAACAAGGCATTGCTTGCAAAACATGGTGGAGAGCTTGCCAGACTTGCAGAACAAAACGGTGTTTCACTGAATTTCGAAGCAGCTGTTGCCGGCGGAATTCCGGTCATCAAAGCTTTGCGGGAAAGCCTGGCGGGCAATCAGGTCAGTCGCGTCTCTGGTATCCTGAACGGAACCTGCAACTATATCCTCACACGTATGGAAGAGGATAATTTGTCCTTTTCTGCTTGTCTGGACCAGGCCCAGCAACTTGGATACGCCGAAGCAGACCCGACCTTTGATGTTGAAGGATATGACACAGCGCACAAACTGTCGCTGTTGACGAGCCTGGCATTTGGAACCGAGATCAACAGCGACGAAATCTACGTTGAAGGAATTTCCTCGATAACGCCGCAGGACATTCAGGCAGCAACCGAATTGGGGTATCGAATCAGGCTTTTGGGTGTCGCGCAGAAGCTGGCGACGGGCATCGAACAACGCGTGCACCCCACAATGGTTCCGTTGGAAGGCTCTTTGGCTCAGATAACCGATGTCACAAATGCGGTGTCTATTGATGCGGATGCTGTCGGAAATGTCACCATGTCCGGACCGGGAGCGGGGGGAGATGCAACAGCATCTGCTGTCCTGGGTGACATTGTTGACATTGCCCGTGGCTTGATGGCTCCAACACTGGGCATAAAGGTTGCAGATCAAAAGCCTTATGTAAAAGCCAGAATGCGGGCCCATGAAGGTGGTTACTACATCAGATTGACCGTCAGCGACCGTCTGGGAGCATTTGCCTCCATAGCCGGCCGTATGGCTGAGGCAGGAATTTCTCTTGCCAGCATTATGCAGAAAAATCGCGATGGTCAGCCTGAATTATCAAATGGCCCTGAGACAAAGACAGTTTTGCTGATTACTCACAAGACAACTGAAAGCGCCATTCGTGAGGCGCTCGTGCACATTCGTTCAGATGGCCACATTGTTGGCGATCCTCAACTAATACGGCTTGAAAAAGCCTGAGTTTCAACCTTAGGGTATAGGCTCTGGAATTATTTTCGCAAAGCAGCCTTGGAGAGAAATATGAACACTGAGACATTAGAAGATGTTGTGCTTGACCGTATTCTCACGCTGGAACTGGCAAGGGTAACAGAACGTGCAGCCGTCGCTGCGGCCCGCTTACGGGGGCGGGGCGATGAAAAAGCAGCGGATCAAGTGGCTGTCGACGCTATGCGAAACGAGCTGAACGCCTTGCCGATTGAAGGAACAGTTGTCATTGGCGAAGGCGAACGTGATGAAGCGCCCATGCTTTACATCGGTGAAAAAGTTGGCAGGAAGGGCGGAGGTCCCAAGGTTGATATCGCCCTTGACCCCCTGGAAGGCACCACGATTTGTGCCAAAAACCTGCCGAACTCTCTGGCTGTGGTTGCTATTGCAAATGAAGGCAATCTTCTGAACGCACCCGACGTATATATGGAAAAAATTGCCATTGGACCTGGCTATGAGGCGGGAACAGTCGATCTGGATTTGCCGCCTGCTGAAAACATGGCGCGCGTGGCTGCAGCGAAAGGTGTTTCCATTGATCAAGTGACGGCCTGTATTCTTGATCGTCCGCGCCATGCCAAGATCATTGAGGAAGTGCGTCAGACCGGCGCTGCCATCCGATTGATTGGGGATGGCGATGTCGCGGGTGTTATTCACACAACCGACCCCGAAGAGACTGGCATCGATATTTACATGGGCATTGGCGGAGCGCCTGAGGGCGTGCTTGCAGCGGCCGCACTACGTTGTATCGGCGGTCAGATGCAGGGTCGATTGGTTATCAATACCCAGCAGCAGCGCGACCGTGCCATCAAAATGGGCATTGAAGATGTGAACAAGAAGTTCGACATGCTGGAAATGGCCAAGGGTGATGTTCTGTTTGCGGCAACGGGCGTAACTGATGGCAACATGTTGTCCGGAGTTCGGTTCGGCCAGGATAGTATTACCACGCATACAGTTGTTATGCGGTCCTCCAGTCACACGGTCAGATGGATTAAAGCCAGACACCGCCAGACCGACCGTTTTTCATAAGCTCGGACAGGCTTTTCAGCATTGGGAGAGTTGCTTTTGCAGCCACGCCACTTTCTAGGAGTTGAAAAATCCCTGACCGGCAAGGCGTGGGTCGAAAGCCTCGATACAAAGACGCAGCCCATTGCAACGGCTATCTCGCAACGCCATCAGTTGCCCGAGCTTCTCGGCCGCGTGCTTGCGGCGCGCGGCGTGGACATTGACAGTGCAGCTCAATTTCTGACGCCTTCTCTCCGCGATATGATGCCGGACCCCAAAGCGCTCACTGACATGGAGAAGGCGGCAGATCGGCTGACAAAAGCAATCGTCGACAAACAGAAAGTAGCGATTTTTGGGGACTATGATGTCGACGGCGCAACCAGTTCCGCTCTCCTGTTTCGGTTCCTGCAGCATTTCGGAATATCCGCAAAAATCTACATCCCGGATCGGATTTTTGAAGGCTATGGACCAAATGGTCCGGCCATTGATGGACTGATTGATGACGGCGCCCAATTGATTGTCACTGTCGATTGCGGATCCACAAGCTTTGAAGCCCTGGAACATGCTGCCCGTCGAAAATGCGATGTCGTCATTCTCGATCATCATCAACTTGGAGAGCAATTGCCGCATGCCGTGGCGCTGGTAAATCCAAACAGGCAGGATGATCTGTCTGGGCAGGGACATCTGGCTGCCGTTGGCGTTGTGTTTTTAACTCTGGTTGCCACTTTGGCCGTTCTTAAAGCCACCAATCACCCGCAAGCCAAAAGCTGTGATCTCTTGGCATGGCTTGACCTGGTAGCGCTTGGCACTGTCTGCGATGTGGTGCCACTCAAAGGGTTGAACCGCGCTTACATCACAAAGGGTCTAGTGGCTATTCGGCACGGACGCAATGCCGGTCTTAACGCCCTGATGAAGACGGCCAGACTGACTGGACCTGCAAATGCCTACCATTTGGGGTTTCTGGTTGGCCCACGCATCAATGCTGGAGGACGCATTGGTGATGCGTCACTTGGGGCAAGGCTGCTTACGATGGATGATTCCATAGCGGCTGAAACCATTGCGGTGCAACTGGATGATCTGAACAAGCAGCGCCAGGCCATCGAAACAGACATGCTGGCAGAGGCAATTGCCGAGGCTGAAAGAGACATTGGTACAGGTCCAGGGCCCTCTGTTCTGATCACTGGTCAGGATGACTGGCATCCAGGCATCGTCGGCTTGCTTGCAGCCCGGTTGAAAGAACGTTTCCACAGGCCAGCTTTTGCCATCTCATACAATCCCAACGGAATTGGCACCGGTTCGGCTCGTTCAGTTCCAGGGGTGGATGTGGGGGCGGCCGTCAGGGGGGCTGTCGAAGCGGGCATTCTCACCAAGGGAGGCGGCCATGCCATGGCAGCTGGTCTTACAATTGAGCGCGCGCAGCTTGGCCGGTTTCGCGAATACCTTGAAGAACATTTGTCCCGGGCAGTCGATGCAGCGCGGGGGCAAAATCAATTGCGGATTGATGGTGCAATTACCGCCAATGGCGCAACAATTGAGTTCATGGATCTGGTGGAGCGGGCTGGTCCATACGGCTCAGGGCACTCACAGCCTGTGTTCGCATTACCAGCGCATTTCATAGGCCCGGCCAAAATTGTCGGATCCGGGCATGTCCGTGCAAGTGTTTCCTCCGGTCAAGGCACACGCATAAATGCGATTGCTTTTCGGGCCGCTGATAATCCCATAGGTCAGACGATGTTGAAAAACAGGGAAGGGACATTCCATCTTGCAGGCACTTTCTCACTTGATCATTGGGGCGGTCGCCCCAGTGTTCAATTTAGAATTCTGGATTTGGCGAGACCGTCCATCAGGCGATAAATTCGCAACTAAAGTACGAGACAGAAATTTTATATTCTCTGATACTTAACTATTAGTAGAAAATCGGCCATTCTGACTCCCAAAATTTGTCTGCAGCTATATATGGGTTGCAATCAGATGCTCTTACTCCATTAAATTTCAAGACGTACGGATAATGATTGGAACCAAGTTAATTAGTCTCTCCTGTGTTGGCATGCTGTTGGCTGGATTGTGCCTCGCTGGCTCCCAGAGTGCCGTGGCGCTGGAAATCGGTTCACACCGCGCTCCTTTGGTCACTGATTTGACCAGAATGCGCGTTGAACTAAAGGGCGCTTTGCTCGCCAAGCAGGTCGACAGTCATCTCAAGCAGAACGATCTTGCATTGCTGGCTGTTGGCGACTTCCTGAGTGCAAATCCAGACATTTCAGCGCCGATAGCCCATTCACGCATGAAACGCTATCAACGCGCTGCTGCCGGGTTGCGTTCAATTCTGGCCATCGCTGCAGATGGCACTCTGTTGTTTGACAGCTATAATTTGCCTGCGCCCGACATAAACCTCGGTGATCGGCTGTATGTCCGGGAGGCTGTTCGGCAGGGAAGTGGTGATTTGCGAATCAATCCACCCGTCGTCGGCCGACAGAGCGGCCTTCCATTTATTCCCATCACGCGTGGCTTGTTCAACGTGGAAGGGGTCGCAATTGGCGTAGTCGTCGGCATAATGGGTCCGGAAACACTTTTGCCTGAGGACAGCAACTGCGCTCTTTGTGTGTCGGTGGTGCTGACAAGTGACATGGATGTTATGGTCAGCCGCCCATCAGGATTGCAACTTTCCAACGATCTCATCAGTCACATCAACGATTCGATGTCATTTACCGGCATTGAACTGATTGACATCAACGGTGGACTTACGCTTTTTACGTGGACCAAAAACAATTATGCAGGCGTCATCACAGTCGTCGGCGAGTTGCTGCCGAATTAGAACTGAGGTGATTCTTCGGAACCGTTCCTGCCAAACAGATCATTTTGCAACACGCAAAAGTCAGTTTGCGAGTTTTGTATTACGGACCAAATACTGAAATGCTTCCAGCGTGTCCTTTTCAGAAAACTCTGAAATCGGTTTCCCGATCTCGGTTTCTACAGCTTTGAGAGTAGCGGCAGAATCAAGATTTTTACTCTCAGCAGCCAAAACCACCATCAAACTCAACTCAGCCTGGTAATTATCGACATTTGCCTGATGGAATATGTATGCGGCAGTCAGGCCCATCACCAGACCAATCAACATTGAAACCCCAATCAGAGCAAACCGCTTCCGGTTATCCTCATTGAGGTCAACCTTATGGTGTTTCAGTTTTTCTTGTAGCTCAAAGTCGAGCATATTTCCCGCCAAGATAGAAATTGTTATAATAAAACCACCAGAAAAATAATTTACGAGTCGTTTGCCCATTCCTCGGTTGAAGACAGGGAAGCCGATGAAAACCATTCAAGTCATTCCTGCCACCATACATGATGTGACGGAAATTGCCCGTATACATGTGGATTGTTGGCATAATTGTTATCGTTTTTTACCTTCCGAACTTCTCAGCCGGCGAAATAAAGCGTTTCGCCGGGCCCAATGGAGCCGATGGATCAGAAATCCGGGTCTGGCTGAATGTCTCTATGTCATTCGTAGTGGACAATCCGGCATTGGTTTCTGCTTTGCCAAGCCGTGTGACGACAAAGACGCCCCGGTTGGCGCAGGTGAACTCCATGCAGGTTACGTCCTACCAAAATGGAGAGGGACGTCAGCCGGTCCCAAACTCATGCTTACAATGGCTCAATTTCTCGAAGAGCACCATAAGATTCCGCTCATAATTTGGGTGTTTCGCCAAAATCCCATGCGAATTTGGTATGCTCAATTGGGATGGAAAAAATTCATCGAGCGCTCACGCACGATTGATGGAATAGAGGTTGCTGAATACGGATATATAAGCCCGCCACTTCAGCAACTGTATCATCGGTTGAATGTTATGATTGAGAACTGCGACGGGCGCGGCGCTGTGCCTCGAAGGAAACGATCTTATCGATTGGCGCATCTTCCTGATCCTGAAGGTAGTGGCACAACTCCAGAAACAAATCAGCAAATTCCCTAGGATCGCCTTCCTTAATTTGCTTGTCCTTAACGATATGAAACGCAACGTTGTAGACGACTCTGGATGATATTCCGTTTCCACCACTGCTGCCGCCATAAGGCATTTCCAGATAGTTCCGGATTATCTCCTCGTCTTCCACAGCCAAACGGCGTTTTCCCGAAAGAATTTTACTGACTACAGAAACATCGCGGCCAAGCGCCTTTGCAAGACCAATACGAGTCTTGTCCGGTTTGTCGAGACCATCAAAAATCCAAGTTAAATCCATGAGTAGCTACCTTCGGTGAAATTATGCCGAACCGATGACTGTTATACTAATGCTCAGGCTCAAAACCGCAAGCATGAACGGAAGCGACAAATTATTTCGAAATAAAATTGGGGGAAGTGGACAATCCGTCAAAGCAGCCGATTTGACGTCAGAGACTGAAGCTCTTCGTCTAATTTCGTTATCAAACAAACATACGGGAGAATTGATTGCCCAATCACATCGGCATGCGTGCCACACAAAAAGGTGGCACGCCCTACGGGACTCGAACCCGTGTTTCCGCCGTGAAAGGGCGGCGTCCTAGACCGCTAGACGAAGGGCGCTTCGGGAGTGGCTTATAGAGAGGATTCTTAGGGGTAGCAACCCTCATAATCCGTCGCAGACAGTTTTTTTGAAGCCGAGCTATACAATTCCAGAATTCCCAATTGCGGAGAGCCGGAAATCCGAAACGAATAGGGGCTGTCTCTGCATTTGGGAACCAAGGAAAGATGGCCGCAGAACGGCCAAGTCAAGCTTACCAGTGACCGGTATTGGGCATTGAAGCCCAAGGCTCCTGTGAAGGCAAAGCGTCACCTTCTTGCAACAGTTCGACCGAAATATTATCAGGCGAGCGTACGAAAGCCATGTGGCCGTCTCGCGGTGGGCGGTTGATCACCACACCCATATCCTTAAGTTTTTGGCACAGCGCATAGATGTCAGTAACCCGGTAAGCCAGGTGTCCGAAATTGCGTCCTTCGCCATAGGGCTCTGGATCCCAATTATGAGTCAGTTCTACCTGTGCAGATTCATCACCAGGTGCGGATAGAAAAATCAGGGTGAAACGCCCCTTTTCGTTGTCAATGCGGCGTGTTTCCTGCAATCCCAGACCATCGCAGTAAAATTTTAAAGACGCGTCGACATCGGTAACTCGGACCATTGTGTGTAGATATTTCATGTAAGGCTCCAAATGATGCAGGCCTAAATCTTTGCCCACAATAGGTTTGTGTTTCGCCAGGCATTCGTGGTTGATTTCGCGGTGATTGTATCACCCACCGGCCCGCACAGGAACATAGGCATTGCTCCGGCAATGTGAAGAAATGATTGCCCGATCGAACAATTCAACTTCCATACAGGTACGAAATTTACATCGACTCACCGCAAGCTGCTTGATGAATGGGGCCGTCACAGTGTTTAATAATAAACAGAATCAGATGATACGCATCGGGGCGAATTGGTCCGGGCTTTTCGGGCTTAATTGCATAGGCGAAAAACGCGTGGCATCTAAAGTTGTGGGGCAGTTGGTGATTCTGACAAATCGCTGACGTTTGCAGGTCATCTTAGCGCTTCATTTTTGTGCGCAGAACAGATGTTGTGCAGGCAATCGCTTGGTCAAGAGGGCAGTTTAAATGGGCGCAAAACAGCCAGAAGATGCAGTTTCTGCTCAGGCCGCTGATAATGTATCTGCGACCACGACTGACGCCAAAACCGGTTTAGACAGCCACATTGGCACCGAAATACCAGTTGATATTGAACTCGTCGCCGGCTCGATCAAATGGTTCGACGTTTCCAAGGGATATGGATTCATCGTTCCCGATGATGGAACCAATGATGTTTTGCTCCACGTCACGACGTTGCGCCGGGATGGGTTCCTGACCGCTATGGAGGGCGCACGCATCGTCTGCGAGGTAACTCGGCAGAGTAAAGGCTTGCAGGCTTTCCGTGTATTGTCCATGGATTACAGCACTGCTGTGCAACCTTCGGCCTCCGAGCCAGCCAGAACGCACACTCAGGTTGAGCCTGAAAGCGATATGATTCTGGTAACCGTCAAATGGTTCAATCGCACCAAGGGCTTCGGTTTTGTGACCGAAAGTGAAGAGGCCCCTGATATCTTCATCCATATGGAAACCCTGCGCCAGTTTGGTCTGACTGAATTGCGGCCAGGCCAAAAGGTACTGGTGCGTTATGGCAAAGGGCCCAAAGGACTGATGTGTGCAGAAGTTCGTCCGGCTGAAGGCCCGGGCCAGCCTGTTTCACACTAAATTTTGCCAATATGACATGACAAAGACCGCCTGCAGCTTTGCTGTAAGGGGATGCTGTCATCTCCCTTTCAAAAATGACCAAGGGCATATCGGTTCATGAGTAAAAATTTCGACCCAGTCACATTCCGCCGCGGGCTCAGCACGATAATCGTTGCTGCATCTCTGTTGTTTGGGATTGCGAACCTCTCGCTTTACGCGCAGGAACCTCAATCAATAGCGCCAAGTCCTGTCTTTTTAGCAATCGAGACGAGAACAGGCATTCAGCGCTTTATTGTTGAGATTGCAGATGAACAGGAGGAGCGGGAAGTTGGTCTGATGTTCCGAAAGGATCTTCCACAGGATCAGGGCATGCTCTTTGATTTTGACACAGATCGACTGGTTACAATGTGGATGCGCAATACGCCCTTGTCGCTGGATATGGTGTTCATTGACCGCTCTGGAACAATTGTTCGGGTTGCTGAAAATACGACACCATTCTCGACCGACATCATTTCATCGCGAGAACCTGTACGCTATGTATTGGAACTCAATGCCGGCGTCGCGTCGGGCCATGGAATCCGTGCGGGAGATAAGGTGAGCCATCCCTTACTCACCAAGAATCTTGGTTCCAACTGATGCCACTAACTGGCGCATGATGCCGAATCCCAGTTGGCCGTTTCAACCTTTTTGTAAATTACCCAAAACGGCTCTTGTCGTGGCCCGATAGTCCGTGTAATAGGCGTGTCTCTGACGCAGAAAACTGTTTCAGATATTGGTACGGGGTATAGCTCAGCCTGGTAGAGCACTGGTTTTGGGAACCAGGGGTCGAGAGTTCGAATCTTTCTGCCCCGACCATTTTCACTGAAAATCAATTGTCTTTGAAGCGTCGTCCGGGCGCTTCGACACCGCACTGTGTGGTGTGGGCTGCCAGAATACATAGACGGTGCATTGAGAGCACTCTCGATGAGAATCAACTCATCAAAAACACAATTCGGTTCTTGCCACATCATGGATCGTGGCTGTATCTATTGTCACAACATTCTGCTGCAAACCGAAGAGATCAAAATGGTCGCACGCATTTACCAGCCAACCAAAAATCCCATGCAATCAGGACGGGGTAAAACCGGTAATTGGATTCTCGAATATGTACGGGAAACGCCTCGGCAGATTGAGCCATTGATGGGATACACATCTTCATCGGACATGAAGCAGCAGATCAAGTTGAACTTTGACAATCAGGAAGACGCCATTGCTTATGCTGAGAGGAATGGCATTGCATACCAGCTTGCCAACCAGAAACAGCGAAAAATCCGGATAACGTCCTACTCGGAAAATTTCAAGTTTGACCGCAAACAATCGTGGACACATTAGCAGCTGACACCACAATTCAGGCCCCGTAGCTCAGCTGGATAGAGCAGCGGACTTCTAATCCGCAGGTCGTAGGTTCGAGTCCTACCGGGGTCACCATTTCCCAGTAAAATACACAATATTTCAACGCTTTAGCTATAAGTTAGCCGGTTTCATGCTGCGAATTCGTTTGCTGTTAGAACCTGAAGCAAAAGCCCGTGGCACGTTGTACAAGGCTTTTGCCAGCAATCTTCCATGCGCCTTTCTAAGCCGTCTGACGCGCATCTTGTCGGGCCTGCTTGATCATCCTAGTCGCGTATCATGGAGGCAATCATTTCGGCGGCCTTATCCTCGGCACGTTCCATACTTCCGGCGGCGAACAATGAAATGCGAACCGGATAGGTGTTTCGCTCAAAATCTTCCTGTCTTGGAAGATAATTCAAAAAGCCATTGCACACATCAAGGACGAGCACTGTGAAGTCTGGAAATTTCTCCCGAAGGGATGTCTGAACGTCGCTGTAAAATTCAACTGGCGCGCCGACGAGAAAAGATCTTCCCAACTTCCAGACGTAAATTGGCAGATCGAATTCTGCTACATCTCCCACCTTTTCCCGCAAAGCCAATCTGCGCTGCGCTCTTTCCTTTTCAAAGCCCACCGGAGCGCTTTTATATTCAGCGCGACATTCTTCGATGGAAGGCAATTGACCGACTTCCAGTCTCACGCTGTCCTTTTGAACCAACGCGCAATGCTCTGGTGCTTGTTTTTCAAATCGCCAAAGACCCAGGGTGGCACCAGATTCCAGACGTTTGTCGAAAACCATTCTCTCGCCAGGCCTGAAAAGGCCAGCGAGAACAGACAGTGCAGCGTAACCAAGCTCACGCCCGTTTTGATCCGCAGCTTCCGTGTTGGCTTCAAAGCTGCGTCGAGGGGTTAATTCGCCATCGGCTCCATGCAGAAACACGCAAACGGCCCCGTCGGTTTCGCGTTCCACCAATTCGCGCATCGCCCCGATGTAATCTGGTGAGGTTAATCGGTTTTCTCCGCCCAATGACGTCGGATGGGCAGCATAGTGAACCAGGGTAGTTTGGATGGTTCCGGACATATCGCAAACGCGACCAACGACAAGCGTGTCTTCGGCCTTGATCAACGGATTGACACCACAGACAATTTCACCTGTCTCCGGCAAAACCAGATCGCGATTATACGCAAGCCCGCATTTGCCGGTGCCCCAGCTTAGAATTGAAGGCTTCATTGCGGTCTTGGCCGAATTTGCAATTTTGATGCAGGCTTCAATGACTTCGGAGCGATATTGCGGAATGAGATGACCACCAGGCGTAGCGCTCAGGGCAGGGTCCGTGAATGGGGCAGCATGGCTGTGCGACAACTGCAATAACAGCCTTCCGGGTGAAATACCCAAGGCGGTTTCGATGGGGTTCCGTATGCCTTCTTCGTCCTCTCTTGACATCCACACCATAAGGTCCAGGGTCATGAAAAAAAGAGGCTCTGAATCTTCCTGTGCTGCGAAGGCAACGCAAGTTGCGCGAAGGGGACGATGGAGACCATCGGATAAATCATGTTTGGCACTGCCCCAGGTGCGGGCATACATGCCCTCTGGCGGGTTTATTTCCGTGAATGCCACACCAATCAGGCCGTCAAACTCGTTCTGCGCCAAAGGGGGAATTGAGTTTTGGTCCGACATTGGTTGATTTCCAGTTTATGGCCGGCTGATGGAATGTCCTGCCGGCGTTGAATGCGATATCAGGAGGCAACTTTGGTGTCGTGATCACCTCTGAAATGAAGATCACGCAAAAATTCGGTCAACTCTGTGTAGGTCATCGATTTGGCTTCGCAATCCAGAACAAGCTGACCACGATCCAGCACGATCAGTCGGTCGCAGACGGCGTGCACGTGGTGGATATTATGTTCGATGTAGATGCATGACCGCCCGTTTTCCTTGATTGAACGAATAAAATTCAGAACTTTTTCAACTTCAGAAAGCGCCAGTGCCACTGTTGGTTCATCAAGAACGATCAAGTCGCTGTCGAAATGCATTGCGCGGCCGATGGCAACACCTTGTCGTTCGCCGCCAGACAATCGACCCACTGGAGTGTTTACATCTATCCCTGCGCTGCGAAAACCAATTGTCTCGCGCATTATCTGTTCTGAAATGCGTTTTTGTTCGCGCACCTTTATGAAACCAAAAGCATTCGTCAGTGGTCGCCCGACAAAAAAGTTCCGCCATAGCGGTTGTTTGGTCCCAAGAGAGGAGGTTTGGTAGACAGTCTCAATACGAAGTTCATGGGCCCGCTGGACTGAGTAGTTCGAAAAATCCACGCGCTCGCCGCGGATAAATACCTCGCCGGTGGTTGGTGTTTCGACGCCCGTCATTATTTTGATCAGTGTCGATTTCCCCGCACCATTGTCGCCTATCAAGCCAACAATTTCGTTACTGCCAATCTCCAGAGATACATCCTGAAGGCTGACAACTGGCCCGTAAGCCTTGCCAACATTATTCAGGCTTACAATGGGTTGATCGGCAGTGGATTGATCGGCCATCTTGGGGCTCCAATGTGTCGTCGTACCTGGCTGAGAAGTTGCAGGGGCGTTGATAATCTTCCGCCCCTGCATTCAAAGCTTATCGGAGGCCTTGGGCAACCAGGCTCTCGATCATTTCAACATTGTCCTTCGTGACAACACCACCACCAGTGTTCAAAAACAGGCCACCAAGCCCGTATTTGACTTCCAGAACGGCTGCAACAACAGGCATGAACCCCTGAAGATAAGGCTGTTGGTCAAGTACGAGCGTCAGATACCCGCGTTTTACTTCGTCGATAGCTGCAGGTGAAATGTCGAAGCCAGCAGTTACGATTTCACCAGCATCTTTTCCAGAATCACGAACGACCTTGCCAAGAAACGCGGTGATACCACCATGACCCGGTACGATGATGCCGCGCGTGTCTGGATTGCTTTCCAGATAGCTGACGAGAACAGGCACAGCGAGTGAGGCGTCCTGCACAGCTTCATCGGACCACTGAAGCTTGTCATAGGCAATGCCCGCTTCATCCAGAGCAGCAAGTGAACCTTCAGCGACATTGGCGCCTGGCGCACCTTCAATGAAGGCGCCGTAGACGACAACTTTATCACCTGAATTCAATCCGCCTTCCTGGGTTGCCAAGCGGGCAAGATTGACGCCTGCATCGTAATTGTTCAGGCCAAAGTAACTGGCGCCAGAACCGGGAAGATTATTGTTGCCAACGACAACTGTTACGCCGTCGCTCTTTGCGCGCTTGAGGAAGCCAGTCATCGCATCTGTCCCGGGATGTCCCATGACGATAATGGCATCGGGAGCTCCAGCCAGAGCTTCGTTTGCTTGTTGCAACATCCGCTGCGGGTTCCATTGCGAGTGCTGTTCGATCAGGTTTACGTCAAGGACGCGCGCTGCATCGCGCGCACCGAGTTCTCGCGCAAGTGTAGCTGGACCACCTGGATTTCCACCCAATTGCATATAGATTGTAAGCCCACCATCAACCGGATCTCGATCTTGGGCGGGTGTCTCGCTTGTGCCGATCGTGAAGGCAGTCAGCGCCATTAGGAATGTACCTATTAAACTTTTCATTTCTGGTGTTCCTCCTGTTTAGTGTGAATTTCAGTAAGCCGTTCAGCGACTTGGCATTTTGGTCCGCAACATGCGCACCAGCGGAACCTTGTCAGGATCCTCAATGATCGCGTTGGCAGTCACTGAAAGAATGAAGACAAAGCCAATAAAGAACCGGGTCCAGAACCCCTGAATGCCGGACGCAACCAATCCAGCTTCGATTACGGTGACAATGAAGGCTGCGAATACAGTGCCGACGACCTTTCCGGACCCGCCAAAAATGGACGTGCCACCAATGAAGACAGCTGCGATGACTGTCAGCAAATAGCCCATCCCTTGACTGGAGAAATAGGCCGTTGTCTCAAGTGTGAGTAAAACACCACCCATAGCGGCCAGTGTTCCTGACAATGTGAAGAGTTTTATTTTCTCGCGCGTAGCATTGATGCCGACCACCCGGGCGACTTCGAGATTATCTCCGATGAACAGAAGACTTTCACCGAACCGGTGCCGATTGAGAAGCATCCAGATGAACGCTGAAATCAAAAGCGCCCAAATCATTTGAGCGGGGAAAACACCGCCAATACGCCCCACAAATATACTGTGCATGGCAGTTCCGTAAATGTCTGGAATCGCGAGCTGAATACCGCCAGACAACACGGTTACCAACCCGCCCCAAAGGAACAGCATGGCCAGCGTTGCAATTAGGGAAGGGATCCCAAGAAGGGTAACAACAAGGCCGTTAACAAGGCCCATGCCAGCACCGACCGCAATGGCGCAAAGAAATGCAATCCAGGTAACATCCCATTGTTTGAACATGATGCCAAAAACGAAACTTGCCGCTGCAACCACCGACGGAAATGACAAATCCATCTCGCCAGCGACAGCCACCAAAGTCACACCAAGGGCGATGATCAGCGGCGGAGGAACGGTGGCCATAAAGCTCATGTAAACCCGGTAGCCGAGAAACGCCTTTGGCGCTGTGATCATGAATATCAAAATCAGAAGCACAAAAACGAGCGCGATTGACGCACCGTCCAATTGAAAAAATCGACGGATCAAGCCAGGTCCGGAGTTTGTGGGGCTAGCCTTTCCCTGCATGTTACAACACGCCGAATTCATTGTAGACGTCGACTAGTTTTTTCCCGGCTTTCAGCGCGTCCAATGTGTGTTTCTCAGCCGTCAGTTTCCTGCGGCCGGCTTCCAGAACGTCCATTTCCAGCGCCTGTGGGATCACAATGCAGCCATCAGCGTCGCCAAAAATGATGTCTCCGGGATGAACCAATACGCCTGCACACTCGACCGGGACATCGGTTTCAACGACCTTACCTCTGCCATTGCTATCCAACGGCGCAATTCCGCCAGAATAGACCGGAAGCTTCAACTCACGCACATGTCGGATGTCCCGAACAAATCCGTCCATCACAGCACCTGCTGCCCCCCGAATGGTTGCGGCGGTGCTGAGCAGTCCGCCCCAAGGCGCGATGCGCCCGGATTTGCCGCACGCTGCAACGACCACGTCGCCGGGTTGAAGATCATCAACCAGAGCGATCTCCAGCGCGTAGTGGTTTTCGTCCGGGCCAGGTCGCGCATAAACATCCATGTAAAGCATTGTTCTTGCGCGCCCGACGAGTACAAGCGCCTCATCAAGAGGCCGAATACAAGGTTCCATCGCCTGAGCCATATGTCCCAGTTCGTCGAGTGCATCAGAGATCAACGCACAGAAAAATGTGTCGCGCATTTCGGCAACGACAGCATCAACTGATGGCTCAGGGGGGAGTCCGGTAATGGTGTCATTCATGCCTGCTCGCCTTTACTTTATCGTTAAAGTCAGTAAACGCAGTGAGAGAACATCTGTCAAGTCGCGAAAAATTTCGGTCAGGAATTGAATTCGACTTAGTTGCAACTGGCGTGCAGAAAAGTAGCCTTCAGGCAGAGTTTCCGGACACAAGGTTTACTGGCAGAAGAATGTTGTCGTTTTCAAACGCACCCAGTTCGATGGCATTCAACATCTCGACACCCGAACGGCGACCCATTTCGTAAGCATCAGACTTCGCTGTCACCAGGCTGGGTGTGGCAAAGGATGCAAAATCAAATGCGTTGAAACCGGTTACTCGGACCTGATCAGGTACTGCAATATTACGATCATCAAGCAATCGAAGCGTAGCCATCGCCATACGGTCGTTTCCCCCAATATAAGCGTCAGGCAATCCGTCCGAGGCAATACTGCCAGCAACCGCCCTCTGGGTGGCCTCAAAACTTTCATCCCCACACTCAATGACTTTCAGGGTGCCCCCCGTTTCCTCACAGATTTCGCGAGAACCAGCAATTCGTGCGCCAATCGCCGGCCAATGCCCCGATGGTGCGAGATAGTGAAAGTGCTTTGCTCCCTTGCCAACAAGGTACTTTGCGATCTGCCTAGCAGCGCCGTGGTCATCTTGGCGCATGCTGCAAACGAGGGGGTGATCAAATTCTTCCTGGATCAAGATGAGCGGCACACGAAGGTCGAGGGCGCGTTCAATGAATTTTCGACGCAGGTCGCGCGACCCTGACAAAATTGCACAAATGCCGTCCGCTTGAAGGTGTCCCAAAATGGGAGGTGTTGTCTGGCTCTCTGAGCGCAGACCCTGCAAGATCAGGCTGTATCCCTGCTGCGTGGCAAAATTGGACAGGCCTGCGACCACCTGGGTCGTGAAGGGATCATTGAGAAATTCCGGCACATCGTCGAGAATAAGCATCCCGATGGCCGACGTTCGCTGTGCCCGAAGTCGTTTTGCCGCAAAATTGGGGCGGTAGCCAAGTTCGTCGATTGCCGCAAGAATCCGTTTACGGGTTTCCGAGCCGACTTCGCCTTCACGACCATTAAGAACGTTCGAGACGGTCATGGATGTGACCCCACAGGCTTTTGCCACATCTTTCAGCGTAGGTTGCACACTCATATCGCCCTTTACATTTTTGCCGAACGGTTTTGGAATATTAGCAGAGCATATTCTGTTCTGTTCTTGAATGCACGAACCGTCCAAACTGCCAAGGCATCAGTTGCATGTGGTGCATCAGACGTGACAGGCGCGTGATCTGGAGCGGCGAGGGCCAACGAGCTTTAGCTGCCGCATCTGATCCAAATTCGCTCTGGAGACCGAGACATGCCGAACGAGGGTATCGCTGAATACCGCGATGATCTCGAAAACACTCTGATCCATGCGCACAGCCTGTTACGCAGTGCGATCGACCAGCCAGCCTCACCACTGCGAGCGCCCGTATTGGCATCAATCTGTCAGGATGCAGAGGGTACGCTATCAGCCGCAAGCCCGCATACCTGTCCAAACTGCCTCGGAATTTATCCTATGATTTTGTCCGACGTTTCAGGATGAGAACCCCATTCCGCCCAAGATCCATCATACAGCTTGTTGTCATCATGGCCGAGTTCTTCAAGACCTAATGTCAGAATGGCTGCAGTGACGCCAGATCCACATGTCGTCACAACAGGCCGAGAGAGGTCGATTCCAGAATCTTCAAAAGCCTGCTGCAGCTCTGTTCCTGACCTGAAAACTCCGCCTGATCCAACAAGCTTTTGAAATGGCAGGTTTTTCGCGCCGGGCATATGCCCGCTTTTCAGACCTTCTCGTGGCTCTGGAGCGCGGCCGCTAAACCGCTCAGCACTTCGTGCATCAATGATTTGCCGATCACCAATTTCGACAAAAGTCAGGATTGAATCTCTGGTGGCAATGTATTTCTCATTCAGTACGGCCAAGTATTTTGATGGCGTGACATCGGTCTGCTGATTTTCAACCGGACCATCGGCGCGGTTCCAGGCTGGCATTCCGCCGTCCAGGACAGACACATTCTCATGGCCGAATGCCTTAAACATCCACCAGATACGCGGCGCAGACATGAAGCCCAGCCCGTCATAAATGATGATGTGGTCTGAATTTGAAATCCCCAACCCGCTCACCGCCGCTGCAAAGACCTCAGCAGATGGCATCATATGTGGAAGGTCGCTGCTCTTGTCGGAATGCCCATCAAGATCAAAAAACACCGCGCCGGGAATATGTCCGGCCGCGTATTCAGCAACGGCATCACGGCCCTGTTGCGGCAAATACCAGGATCCGTCAATCACCTTTACGCTAGAGTCGCCCAGATTTTGCAGCAGCCAATCGGCTGACACGAGATTTTTTGATCCCGACATAAAATCAGTCCTCCAGGAGCCGAACACGAACTCGTCGGTTCTGCTTGCCCTTGTTTTCCACCTTGTAGATTTCCAGCTTGCCGATCTCGGCGGTGGATCTCACATGAGTCCCTCCACAAGGCTGAAGGTCCACAGCATCATCAGCGCCAATGGACACAAGACGCACCTTGCCGGTGCCCATGGGCGGCTTTACAGACATGGTGCGTATCAAGTCAGGCTGTGCTTCCAGAGCACTGTCCTCAATCCAACGGTCGGTGACCGGATGATCTTCTTCCACCAGAGCATTCAAATGCACGGTGAGTGCATCGCGGTCCGGGTTCTCTGGCATATTGAAATCCAACCGGCTTTCTGTCTCGCCGATCTGCCCACCGGTAACAGGAAAGGAGATGGATGCACACATCAGATGCAGCGCGGTGTGCATGCGCATCAATTTATACCGACGGTCCCAATCCATCTGCACAGCAATTGTATCGCCACTTTGAGGCAGTTTGTCCGTTGATGCGGGAACCAGAATTAACTCATCCTTGTCGGATCCGCAGACTGTCGTTGCAATCTGGATGGTAGAGCCATCCGACAATATCAAGCTTCCTGTGTCGCCCGGTTGCCCGCCGCTCGTGCCGTAAAACACACTTTGATCAAGAATGATGCCACCACGATCATTCACCTCCACAACAGTTGCAGAACATGCCGTCTGATAGGCATCATCAAGAAACAGTTTTTTGACAGAATGGCTCATGATGGAACGTCTACAAATGGGGGCTCGATTTCAGATTGTGCCTCAAGCCATGCAGGAACGGGCAAGTCCTTGGAACGAAGAAATTCAGCGTTGAACAGCTTGGATTGATAGCGATTGCCATAGTCACACAGAATGGTAACAATCGTATGACCGGGGCCTAGTTCCCTAGCCAGACGAACCGCCCCCTCAACATTGATTCCAGACGAGCCACCAAGCACCAGTCCTTCATGTTCCAGAAGGTGAAAGACATGGTTCAAAGCATCCGTATCGGATATCTGATAAGCAACATCAATCGGTGCATCCACAAGATTGGCGGTTTCCCGGCCCTGGCCGATACCTTCGGTGATGGAGGAACCGGTCGCTCCGAATTCACCTTGTGTATAATATTTGAAAAGGGCCGAACCGTGCGGGTCCGCAAGCCCAATTTTTACATTTGGATTTTCTGCTTTCAAAGCCATTCCGACACCAGCCAATGTGCCGCCGGATCCAACAGAACAAATGAAGCCATCGACTTTTCCGTCGGTCTGGCGCCAGATTTCCGGGCCGGTCGTTTCGATGTGGGCCTGGCGATTGGCTACATTGTCAAACTGGTTGGCCCATACAGCTCCATTAGGATCAGTCGCTGCAATTTGTTCAGCTAAACGTGCCGACAGCTTTACGTAATTGTTCGGATTTTTATACGGGACCGCTGGGACTTCAACCAATTGGGCACCCATCAGCCTTAGGGCATCCTTTTTTTCCTGAGACTGGGTTTCAGGAATAACGATAACCGATTTGAACCCCATGGCGTTGGCCACCATGGAAATTCCGATACCGGTGTTACCGGCCGTGCCTTCTACAACAGTGCCGCCGGGTTTTAGCGCTCCGCTTGCGACAGCTTCCTTGATGATAAACAAAGCTGCCCTATCTTTTACAGACTGACCGGGGTTGAGAAACTCAGCCTTTCCAAGGATTTCACACCCTGTTTCATCTGATACCTTGTTAAGGCGAATAAGGGGCGTATTACCGATAGCTTCCAGAATATTTTTAAACACAAGCGAAATCTTCTATAATGAGTTGGTCATCTTTATATCGTTCTTTTGCTGTTCTGGAACAATGGCGAGAACAGGAAGCATGTGCTGTTTTTTCGAGAATCATTGGAATACAAATTTCTTCATTCATAATGAGCTTCTGCCAGTGTGATCCACTCCTGCAAAAGCATCGTAACACAATTGAGAAAAATTTATGCGCGTGGTTGATTTGGCAGCAAAATCCATTACGACCACCGCAGGCAGATTTGGGATTGACTAGTGATGCTTGAACAAGCCGACGCCATTGACGCATTGATGGCGGAATTCGTTTCGGGAACCTTGCCAACACCGCTTCAGGTGTTGCTTGCGTCCCATTTGGAAATGAACAAATCAAACAGCGAATGGGTTTCTAACCTTGAAGCTTTGGCAGGCCTGGAGCTGGCTGACATTGAACCGGTTGAATTGTCTGACCGAGACGCAATGCTGGCGCGCATTCTGGCCTCAAAGCCCGGACAGGAAAGCATTAGCGAAGTCACGACAGAAGATGAAACGCCGGATTCACTTCGGCGTTTTATTGGATCAACCGTTTCAGACATCCCCTGGAAGCGAAATCGCTTTGCCAGTATCGATGAAGTGAAATTGGGCGAGTTCGACGGCTGTAAGGCAACTCTGTTTCGACTTCAGGCCGGGCAGGGCGTTCCGCACCATACCCATCACGGTACCGAGATAACCCTGGTGTTAAAGGGAGCGTTTAGCGACGGCACCGGCCACTATGGGAAAGGTCAGATTTCCATTGCTGATGGAACAGTAGATCACAGGCCCATTGCCGATACGGACGAGGATTGCATTTGCTTTGCAGTCACAGACGCGCCGCTTCGTTTGACAGGACCACTGGGACGCTTCATCGCGCCTTTCATACGCGTATAACCTGTTTCGGCGCGTACTGTACCTCTCTCTATAAAGGGCATCATGCCGCAATATCTTGCCAAACCATCTGATGGTATCGCTTGGATTACCGGAGCCAGCAGCGGCTTGGGATATCACGTCGCCAAAAAACTGGCTGCTGCCGGATGGACCGTCGCCGCCACCGCACGTGGTGTTGATGATCTGGAGGCCTTGGTGTCAGAATGTGTCTCCCTGTCGGGACAGGTGCTTCCAATGCCCGGAGATGTGACAGATCAGGCTGCAATGTCGAAGATTGCTTCGGAGCTGATCTCTGACCACGGCAGCATTGCGTTACTCATTCTCAACGCGGGCATTTATCTGCCCCTGAGAGCAAGTGAGTTGAAGCTGGCTGATTTCGACAAGACCATCGCCGTGAACCTGAATGGTGTGACCAACTGCTTAGTGCCCTGTCTTGATCATATGCGTCAGGCAGGACGTGGCCAGATTGCAGTTGTGTCATCCGTGGCCGGCTATGGCGGACTGCCCACCTCAGCTGCCTACGGCGCTACAAAGGCGGGCCTGACAAACATGGCCGAAAGCCTGAAGTTTGATCTTGATCTGTTGAACATCCACATCCAGATCGTGCATCCGGGATTCATTGACACGCCCGCGACGGAATCAAACCCATTTTCAATGCCATTTTTGATGGAAGTAGAGGACGCTGCAGACCGGCTTGTTGATGGGTTGAGATCAAGCGGATTTGAAATCACCTTTCCCAAGCGCTTTACCTGGGGTCTCAAACTGATCAATCTATTGCCATACCCGGTGTATTTCTGGCTTGTAAAACGAGCAACAGGTTGGGAAAAATAAGACTGAACTCATGGTCACCCGGACCCAGTCAATGGAGTGGGTCGATCATGATCAGAACTCATTTCGCCTCAATTTTTCGCCTCAGTTCAATCTGTCGCGCTTCATCCAGCGGAAAATTCCACATCAATCCTATTGCCAATGCCTTCAGGAGCACAGGCAGACCACCATAAAGCAAAGCCAGTGTTAACAGTGCAGAGGATGTATTGTCCGTCTGAGCATCAAACCCGGCCCATGACAACAATGGGAAGGCCAGCCCAACGCCCAGAGCGAGGGAGGCCTTTGTCGCCAGACCCCAGAATGCGAAATAAAGACCGCTGCGTTGTTCTCCGGTCGCTGCTGTATCTATGTCAATTACGTCGGCCTGTATGGAAGCAGGCAAGGTCAGGTCTGCGCCAAGGGTCAGTCCTGTCAGCACACATATGATCGCGAACCACCATACATCGCCATCACCCAGCAGCAGAACCAGCAAAAACACCGGCAGGGCCAAAATCATTGCAATACACCAGGTTCGGTGTTTCCCCATTCGCTTGGAGATCTTCAACCAGATTGGCACACCGGCAATCCCGCACAGAAAATACAGGATAAGCAATGGTCCCTGCGCTGATGAGGCATTCAGGAAATTTCCGACAAACAATAGAAAAAGTGTCGCAGGAAGACCATTCGCCAAGCCATTGACAAAGAACGACAAAAGCAGCCGCATGAAGACAGTATTCTTGCGCAGAAACCGCAGCCCTTCGACAATCCCGACGCTCTGGCGCGTATGCTCCTTTGGTTCAGGAACCCGCCAGACAGTCAAAGCCGCAGCAAGGGGCAAGCCCAGACAAACGAAAACGGCCAACGCCAACAAGCCGCTTGCGTCCATATCCTGAGAGCCTGAAGCCAGTATCGGCAGTGTGATGGCAATCAGTGTTCCAAAGACAACCAGTCCCTCACGCATACCACTCAATCGTGAGCGCATCTGATAATCGCCGCTCAATTCCGCACCCCATGCTGCATAGGGCAATTGGACCATACTCCAGCCAATCGAAAGAAGAAGGCCCCACATCGACAGGTAGAAGATAGACGGAGTATCGCCCGGTACAAAGATCATCCAGGTGCCAAGAATGGTCAGCGGCACACCGGCGAGAAACCAGCTTCGTCGTCGTCCGAACGACGGCCGAATTCGATCACTCATCCAGCCGATCATGGGGTCATTAACGGCGTCGAACAATCTGATGGCAGACAGCACAATACCAACAAGCGCCAGATCAAGGCCCAGTGCCTTGGTGTAATAGGTTGGAACGAAAATGAAAAATGGAAGCGTCAGGACCGATATAGGAACCGCGGGAAGCCCGTAGATAAAAATCTGGCTCCAACGCAAGCCCTGCGTGCCTGACACCCGTTACTTGCGCGCAAAAACGAGTTGACGGACATCGATGTTTTCGGAGCGAAAACCTGCCTCACAATAATGCAGATAGTAACGCCACAAATGTTTGAAGCGTTGATCAAATCCGAGAGGCATGATGGTAGGCCAAGCTTCTTCAAATCGCTCGCGCCAAATCTGCAATGTTTTTGCATAGTCATGACCGAACACGCGCTCGGAAACCATTTGCAAATCGGCCTCATCGCCCAGTGTTTTCAGAATGAGAGGGGAGGGAAGCATACCGCCGGGGAAGATATATCGACGTATAAAGTCCATCTCGCTACGATAGGATTCAAAGAAGCGGTCCTGAATGGTGATGATCTGCAATCCAGCCATCCCGCCAGGTTTAAGGCACCTTTTCATACGCTCAAAAAACACCGGCCAATATTGCTCGCCAACAGCTTCGAACATCTCAATGGAGGCAATGCGGTCATATTGACCTACTTCGTCCCGATAGTCCTGAAACTTGATATTTACTTTCTCATTCAATCCGGCTTTGAACACACGTTCTTTGGCAAACTCAAACTGCTCTTGAGAAATGGTCAATGCAGTAACATTGCAACCAATTTCCATGGCCGCAAATTCGGCAAATCCCCCCCAACCGCAACCAATCTCAAGGATCTCATCGGAAGACTGAAAACCGGTTTCCGTAGCAAGCGCACGGTATTTCTGGGTCTGTGCCGTGGACAAATCTTCCTGACCGCTTTCAAAAACGGCGGAAGAATACGTCATCGTTGGATCAAGCCATTGCCGGTAGAAGGCATTTCCCAGATCATAATGCGCTGAAATATTCTTACGTGATCCACGTCGTGTGTTGCGATTCAGCCAGCCGCGAAGCTTGAGAAAAAGCTTCACTCCCTGTCGGTTTTCTATCGCTTGCGAAATAAGCCCTTGATTGACGCAAAAAAGCTCCAGGAACCGTGTGACATCAGGACTACTCCACTCCTCATCCATATATCCTTCAGCGACGCCAATTTCGCCGCGTTTGAAGAGACGAGAAGCAAAATTATAGTCGTGGACGATCAACTCTGCAGCAGGGCCAGGCTCGCTTCCAACTATTTTGAAAACTTCGCCATTCGGCACGTGGAGAACCAGTGAACCAGCCTCAAGTCCGGTGGCAAAACGGATGGCTGCGCGCATGATGCGCGGCTGTGATCCGGTTGCCTCTTTGACGTTGTCACGCGTCACCAGAATGGCTGGCCGATCAGGTGCGGATATGGTCATAGGGTCGTTAATTCCTGCTTCAAATTCGCACAAAAGCTTAGCATCAAGATGGTTATAATCTCAAGCTTGCCGTAAAAAATGACATCAAACATCAATCGGTTCAACATTATCGCCATAGGAAACTGGTTTTGGACGCTTGGGACGACGATGAAATTTCGCGCCCTTTGTCCACAGTTTCAACGCTTCCCAATGGATGCCACCAACGATTTTCAATGTTTGAAATGGCACCTGAATGAAAGCGCGCAAAAGCATTGCACTTGTTAGCGGAAAGCGATCACCGCTGAAGGTGGCTGACAATAATGGCCCTTCATTGTCGCATTCAAGAATGCGCAAGAGAAGCCTTTCATCAGGCTCGTTTAACCGAAACCGATAGCGCATCTCCATTTTGATGAAAGGGGAGACATAAAAGCGCTTGTCCCTTTCCTGACGAACCAAACCATCGCGCATTTCGCCTTCCTGGATGGGAGCGACATAGGTATGGGTCTCGCCGAACGTGTTGCGCACTTCATAAATAATGGCACTCAAGGCACCCACAGCATCATAACAATAGTAAACCGACAAAGGGTTGAAGACCCAACCCAGAATACGGGGATAGCAAAGCAGCTTTATGGAGTGGGGACGCTCCGCCCCAGCCTTCAACAACAGGCTGTCAACATGAGCTCGCAGCGATGAACCATCCCGCGCACCATGATCCTTATCGAAGAAGCTCAATAAGTTGAAACGGTTATGTGAAAAAATCGGGCTTCTTACTGCAGTGGAAAGATTGTCGAGGTCCAAAAGCATCGCGTAGACACGATACTTAAATCGATGACCCATTGGCTTCAACCGGGCATGCATGACAGTGCCTTTGTAAAAGGCGCTGTCAGAAACCAGTGAAGCATTCGCCATTATTCTGCGGCCTCAACAAAGGCATGCTGATCATTCGCGGCCACCGGACGCCATGGAATTATTCCGCCCAGCTTTTCTGCAACACGCAATCCGGAGGACAGGCCATCCTCATGGAAGCCATAGCCCGTCCATGCGCCGCAAAACCAGGTGCGATTGATGCCTTGAATGCGTTCCAGTTCCTTCTGTGCGGCCAAAGCGGAACTGTCATATTGAGGATGATCATATTGAAATACGTCAAAAACCAGATGCTCGGCAGGTTTTCTGACAGGATTGAGGCTAACGAAGAGCGGCTTTTCCAAATCGATGCCCTGCAGCTTGTTCATCCAGTAAGTCACCGAAACATCGGGATCCTCAGGCTCGCCATCGCTCAGATAGTTCCAGGCAGCCCAGGCCCCCTTGCTGCGCGGCATCAGAGACGGGTCGCGATGCAAATACACTGAATTGGGTTTGAAGCGCACCCGCGATAAAATATCGGTCTCATCTTCTGAGGCATCGCCAAGGATTTTCAGGGTCTGGTCGCTGTGTCCGGCCATGATCACCTGATCATAAGTCTCGGTAGCGCCGTGACTGTCAGTAACGGCCACGCCATCGCTGTTACGTATCACTGAGAGAACTTCGCAATCCAACTTGATGTTGGATTGCAGTGGAGCAAGCAATTTCTCCACATAGTTCCTGCTGCCGCCTGTAACGGTTCGCCAATTTGGCCGCTCAAAGTGCAAAAGGCGATGATTGTTGAAAAAGTTTGCAAAACTCTCAACCGGAAAGGCCAGCATTTCCGCTGCCGGCGTAGACCAGATCGCTGACCCCATCGGCACAAGATATTCATTGCGAAATCTCTGTGAGAATTTCCGTTTGTCGAGATAAGACCCCAGAGACAGACCGGACAATTTATTGGTCGCCAAATCATCAAGACATTGCCGATTGAAGCGAAAGATTTCCTTCAGCATCCACAAAAAGCTCGGTGAAAACAGATTCCGCTTTTGGGCAAAGATGCCGCGCGGAATGCTGCCGCTCCACTCAGAGCCACCGCGCCTGCTAAATGAAAAGCTCATATCGCTAGCTGCGGTCGCGACACCAAGGTGATCAAACAAAGCTGTCAGATTTGGGTAATTCAAACCGTTATAAACAATAAAACCAGTATCAACACTGATCGTCTCGCCATCATAATCCACATCGACAGTTGCGCTATGGCCACCCGGCCGGTTGCGTTTCTCGTAAAGTGTCACCTGATGTTTTTGATGGAGGGCCCAGGCGGCGGAATTGCCGGAGATTCCAGAGCCAATGACAGCGATTTTCATAGAGTTGTCCCAATCTTTCGGCAAGTTGCCTATGCGTCTTCTTTTGTTTTTTTGAATGCCGAGAGGGCTTTTTCACGCGCGACTGAATGATCAACAATCGGATTTGGATAAGTTTTCCCCAACTCCACCCCGGCGCGTTTCAAAACATCGTCCGGCGCTTCCCACGGCGCGTTCAGATATTTGTCTGGCAGGCCCTTCAGTTCAGTTACATATTTGCGAATATACGTGCCCTCCTGATCAAACTTGGCACCCTGCGTCATAGGATTAAAAATTCGGAAGTAAGGCGCAGCATCCGCACCTGAACCTGCAATCCATTGCCAACTTGCAGCATTGTTTGCCGGGTCCGCATCCACAAGTGTATCCCAGAACCATTCCTCACCGTGCCGCCAATCCAGGAGCAGGTGCTTCACCAGGAAAGAACCTACAATCATGCGTACACGATTATGCATCCAACCGGTCTGCCACAATTGTCGCATGCCGGCATCTACCATGGGATAACCTGTCTGGCCTTTTTGCCAACTCGGCAACAGTTCCATGCGTCCACCCCATGGAAACGCGTCAAACCTTGGTTGAAAGTTCCGCTTGCGAAGGTCAGGATTGAAGTACAGCAACGTATACGAAAACTCGCGCCACAAAATTTGTGACAGGAACTTTTCCCGATCTTGTGAGGGCACATCCAAATCAGGGGCGGAGGCTGCTGACCATATCTGGTAGGGGCTTATTTCTCCGAAAGCCAGGAAAGGCGAAAGGCAGGAAGTTCCGCCTTCTTTAGCGGGTAAATCCCTGTCCTTGTGGTAGTCAATTATGCCACCTTCATGAAGAAACGCATTCAGGCGCTCTCTGGCTCCCTCTTCTCCGACATTCCAGGTTCTGGCCAAAGGGTCCGACCAGTCGGGAGATTGGGGATGCAACTTCCAATCAGACAGCGCGTCCGAAGTGGTTTTGGTTTCCGATCCGCAAATGCGCTTTGGCGCGGGGTACGGGGACCGGTCAACTCCCAGAGACAAACAAGTGCGTTTGAATGGCGTATAGACTTTGTAATATCCGCCTGTTTTTTTCTCAACTTCCCAGGGTTCGAACATCACATTCGCCTTGAAGCTTTTCGCCTCAAGGCCTTGTTCTTTCAGTTGCTGCTTGACGACCTTATCAGTCGTCATGCCTGTCTTGTCGTAACGCCGGTTCCAAAAAGCTGCGCGCGCGCCTGTGTGTTCAATAATTTCCCGGATGATGGATAGCGGCTCTCCCGCACGCAAAACAAGAGTTCCACCGAGTTCATCGATGGATTTGGACAAAGCCGTGAGGCTTTGGTTCAACCACCATTTGGAGGCACCGCCTAAATCGCGTCGGCCGGATTCAAGTATGAAAAGACAAATTACCGGCCCTCCACGTTCCGTCGCAGCCACCAAAGCAGGATTGTCAGCGACGCGCAGATCGTTGCGAAACCAGACAATGCTGGGTGCGTCCGATTTTTTAG
Source organism: Alphaproteobacteria bacterium (assembly GCA_024743215.1). Taxonomy (GTDB): domain Bacteria; phylum Pseudomonadota; class Alphaproteobacteria; order Rhizobiales. Next base: position 642,180 of record JANSWZ010000001.1, on the reverse strand, counting down.
GCTCAGTTTCCACCGATTCTACGACGGTGTTTTCAGTATGTTTCATATGAACTGCTAACCTGGTTCTCTAACTAGCTATACGCCGTAGACCAAGCAACGGATCATCATCATTTTACCAAAGTTTTGAATAACCCAATAGGACTATGACGCCGCATCAAATGCAGTAACCAGCCCTCTGGCAATCTGCCCGATTTCACCAGCTTTTCGGCCAGGCCTGTATAGCGTTCCACCAACACCAAAATTGTGAATACCCTTGGCGCGATACTCCGCAAAAGAGCTTTCACCAACGCCTCCTACGGCAGCAATTTCTGTGTCTGCAGGAAGAACAGCTTTGACACCGGCAATTCCAGAAGCTCCGAGCATGTCAGCAGGAAAGAATTTGAGCACCTGGGCGCCTGCATCCAATGCACAAAAAGCCTCGGTTGCAGTGAACACACCCGGCATTGAGAACATGCCCAATGCGCGGGTGCGCCGAATGACGTCAGCGTTTGCATTTGGCGAAATCACGAGTTGTGACCCCAACTCCGAAAGGCGTTCAACGGCTTCAACCGTCAAAACCGTACCGGCACCCACCAGTGCTTTGCCACGACTGAGTTCTACCAATCGAGCAATGCTGTCAAATGGATCGGGTGAATTGAGAGGCACTTCTATCAGGGTGATGCCCGATGCGATGAGTTCTTCTGCAACGGCCTCGATCTCGTCAGGCCGGATGCCACGCAAAATCGCAACAATACCGCGATGGTTTTTCAGTTCGTTCAGCCAATTCATGAATTTTTCCCTCGCGGTCAGCCCGCAGTAATCTTCTGCCTGTGTGCAAGATACCAAAGTCCCTTGGTGCTTGCATCCAGCCCAAACACCGATTGGGATTTGATGCCGACCAATTCGCAAGCCTTCTCGTAAAGTGGCGTCAGTCCACGTCCACCAATGATGAAACTGTCTTGTGTGCCTTCCAGCCAGCCGCCCGATTTTGCCGCCTCAAACTCTGCTCCAATCATCAAACCTGACAAGCGGGCTGCGCTATCGTCTTTCTGCGCACCGTTGAGAACATCCTGAGTCCTGATCTGAAACAGACCGGCCACAAGCGGAACCCGGCCACTGGTCACATCCAGAAAGCCTTCCAGAAAAGCTGGGTGATCAGCCGGAATATCTGCCTCATGGGCGGAAACTGAGTGACGCAAAATGGAAGCGGTCGCCAAGAGTGAGTAAAGTTCTCCGGTAAGAAATGTTTGAAACCGCAGGACCATTCCGTCTTGAATTTCCACCCATTTGCAATGCGTGCCGGGCAAAATGACAAGACCTGAAAAATCGTCTTGCTTGGCCAAAAGTCCGGCAATCTGGGTTTCCTCGCCCCGCATGATATCACTATTGTTTCTTAAGTCCCGGTACAAAAGCCCGGGCACAATGCGCACGGTGCGCCCGGAAGCGGTTGTAACTCTGGTAATCTGGCATCCAAGGTCTGCCAGTTTCGCCGGGCAGGAGAGGTAGGGTGCCTCACGCCAGCCCTGCCTTGAACCGGCCATACCGCAAATCCAGACAGGCAGATCGGGCCATCCATCGACCAATCGTTCGAACACAGCTTCAAATTCAGATGATTGCAGGCCACCAGCACCTTCAGGCGCTCGTCTGGTATCAAGCTCCCGACCATCCGTGGCCAGAAGCGAAGCCCTGCAATTGGTGGTGCCCCAATCGATTGCAATCATATCAGCTTGTGTTTTGTCTGGCTCGCTCACGTTATCTCCGACTTGTTGATAGTAAGATAGAGCCCGGTCTGTGCGTAAAGAACAGGAAGCTGCAAGCCTACCTGCGTCAACACGGCCCCTGACACAACCAGATGGCCGCTTGCCAACTGATTGTTGAACCCACGGTTCGCCTTGCCCAGAAGATCATCAGGATCATCCATGACAACATGATATTGAACATCTGGATCGAGACCGGGTATGCGAACCAACGCCGGAACAGTCGAACGTGGCCGGTCGATTTGCACGACACAGGCCCGCGCCTGATGTTTGTCCATTGATACAGATGCAAAGCCGATCAATGCTGGATCAATGCTTGGCAGACGGTAGAAGTTGCCGCCATGCCAAATGTGCCGATCCGCCTTGTAGCGCTCAACGGCGTGACGCATGTCAGGAAGCTCGCGTTCAGTCGTGCCACCTAAATCCAACTCCAGTCCCAGATGACCAACGCCAGCAACAAGGCCGCGAAATCCGGGCAGAAATCCGCGTCCCGATGTGTGGCTCCATGCCGGTCCGATATGAGCACCCATCACTTCCGGCGGGAAGAAAAAGGAGAACCCGGACTGAATGCGCGCACGCTCGACAGGATCATTTGAATCTGAAGTCCAGAAGCGATGGGTACGCTTCAGGATTTCCATATCAATACGGCCACCACCGGACGCACAGCTTTCTATCTCAACATGAGGAAAGGCAGCCCTGATCCGATCCAGGAGGGCATAAAGCGCCAAAGTCTGCTTATGAGCAGCTGCACGACCTTCACGGTTTCCCGGCATCACAAGATCCCGGTTCATATCCCATTTCAAATAGCCGATTGCATGATCGGTAAGAAGCTTTTCCAGACAATCGTACAAATATTGCGTGACATCATCATTTGTGAGGTCCAGCACCAATTGATTGCGGCTAAGCGGATTCGGATAGTCAGCCAGTCCAAGCACCCAATCAGGATGTGTTCTGTAAAGATCAGAATCCGGATTGACCATCTCCGGCTCCACCCAAAGCCCGAATTCAAGGCCGTTCTTGGTCACATAATCTATAAGCGGATCCAGACCGTCGGGAAATTTTTCCTCATCGGCAAACCAGTCGCCAAGACCAGCACGATCACTGTCCCGGTTTTTAAACCAGCCATCATCGAGAACAAATCGCTCTGCGCCAACGTCAACAGCACTGTCCACAAGTTGGGTCATCTTGTCCCAACCATGATCGAAGTAAAGCGCTTCCCAGGTGTTCACAGTCACAGGGCGTGGTTTTTGCGGTTCGGGAAATTTCAAAATTTTACGTCTGATTTCCTCGTGAAATGCCTGGCTCATTGCCGACAATCCAACACTGGATGCGGTCACATAGAGATCAGGCGTTTTAAGACTATCGCCAGGCCTCAGTAACAACTCGCCAGCAAAATGCAGAGCGCCCATTTGCAATTGCATTTCCCCGCTTGGCAGCCGTTCCAGCACCATACGGTGATTGCCACTCCAGCCAAGGTGGGCGGCCAGACAAGGCCCGCTATCTTCGCTGGTATTTTCCCCGAGAAGGACAATGCCAGGAAAACCCTCATGTGAGGTACGTCCACGTCGGTTTTCCTTTTTCGTCAAACCAACTGGAACCGTCATTCGTTCCAGCGCGAACTCAGCGCACCAACGCCCATGAAAAGACAAATACTCGGTCAGCCGAGAGGGAACGGGGACGACGGGCGCAGCAAACCAGTCTACCAGCAGCGAGCGATCGCTAGAGTTTACCAATTCATTCTGGAATGTCAGAACGTTCGTTTGCGGGTCCAGCGAACAGGTGATGCATAAATCAAGGCCACGATACGGATCGCGGCAATAAAAGCTGATACCTGTATCCGTCGCGTCATAACGGGTGAAGGTAAAACGCCCCGCCCAGGCAGACGGGGCATCTTCAGCGCGGTGAGCAATCAGACCCGGATGCCCCATAAAGCCCCGGGAAAACTCCGGCAGCAAGCTGATCGGGGCTGTTTCATCAAGCGAGGCTTGCGGTGTCGGACGAACCAATGCTGAGACGAGGGTGTCGAGATCAACATCCTCTGGAAGCTTTGCCCCAAGATGGACAATTACAGGAATTCCATCCGTCCAGTGAAACACCACGGTAGTGGTGCCACTGTCCAGACGAGCTGTCTCGGTAGTTCCGCTGATCGACACCGATGCATCCATATAGTCAGCCTTTCGTAGCGCCAAGAGTGAGGCCGGCAATGAAGTGTTTCTGCATCAGAAAGAACATCGCAACCGGTGGGACTGCAGCCAAAAGGGACGCAGCTGAAATCAGATGCCATTGCTGCACGAATTCACCATTCAGGGAACGAATGCCAACCGTAATCGGCAAGCGCGCATCGTCCTGAAGCATCACCGTCGCCCAGAAGAAATCGTTCCAGATGAATGTGAAGATCAGTACCGCCAAAGCGGCCACAGCAGGCTTCACCAACGGCAGCACCAAGTGCCAGAAAATCCGGAACTCGCCAACACCTTCGATGCGAGCAGATTCAATCAGTTCGCGGGGCAGGGCCTTGATGAAGTTACGCATGAACAGCGTACAGAACCCGGTCTGGAAGGCCGCGTGAAACATGACGAGACCTGGCACAGTGTTATAGATCTCCATCTTGTTGGACAAATCAATGACCGGCAGCATGAGAATCTGAAATGGTACGAAATTACCGGCCACAAACAGGAAAAACATCGGCAGTGCCCATCTGAACTGATAGACCGCAAGCGCGTAACCAGTAAGACACGCAAGTGCAATGGAAACAGCAACCGTTGGCAATGTGATCACCATCGTGTTCATGAAGTACTGCCAGGCATCAGTTTGCGCGAAGACCTGCGAATAGTTTTCCAGCATCGCGAAATCGCTTGGAATACCAAACACATTGCCGGTGTTGATGTCTGACAGTGGTCGGATTGACGTCATGAAAATTGCCAGAAGCGGCAACAGCCATAAGAACAACGCAACAGGCAGGGCCAGTTTATAGGTTAGCTGGATGCCAGCGGATGATTTTTCAACAGGAGCGGGAAACATCAGTTGCCCTCCTTCTCGTCTTGGTACATCCGCCACAGGAAATAGCTGATGTAGATGAGCATGATAGCAAAGAGAACCGTAGCGATGGCTGAGCCATATCCATAACGGCCAACACCTTCGCCTACAGCTTGGTCAAACATGTAGTAAGCCAGCACATTGGTGGAGCCGAATGGCCCACCCTGAGTCATCGTGGCCACCATATCAAACGAGCGCAGCGCTCCGATAACCGTCACGACCACAGCAATGAAGGTCGCAGGCTTCAGCTGAGGCAGAATGATGTGCCACAGCATTTTCCAACCCTTGGCATTGTCAAGACGACCGGCTTCGATCTGGTCAGGTGATACATTGTTGAGACCCGTGAGATACAGGATCATGCAGTAAGCGATCTGCGGCCAAAGACCGGCAGCGATGATACCGTAAGTGGCATATTTCGGGTCACCCAGAATGGAAGGCGGGTCGACTGTGCATGTGGTGGTCAGGTTTCCCATAATATTGGTTGTCTGCTCACAGAAGAAGAAGCCCCAAACCTCGCTCAACAACCCGAATTCGGGATTGTATGTCCAAGCAAAAATAAGACCGACAACGACCTGAGAAATTACGAAGGGGAAGAAGAACAAGGATTTATAGATCCGAATGCCACCAACGGTCTGGTTCAAAAACAGCGCGATACCAAGACCTGCCGGCACAGCCAGCATATAGAGGACAAGCCAGAGAATATTGTTCCACAAAGATGTGTAGAAGTTGGGATCATCAAGCAACTGGACATAGTTACGAAGCCCAACCCATTCGCCGGTCCAAAAACCATTGATGTCGTAAAGACCGTCCCACTTTGTGAATGAATAGGAAATGGACTGAAAAATGGGAATAATCACGTAGATCAAAAAGAACGCTGTGCCGATGAACAGGAAAATCCAGGGGGCGTAAGTCAATTTGTTACGTTTGTAGAGCGATGTGTTGGTGAAGCAGATGAAGGCTGCTCCAAGCGCGATAATGAGACACGAAAATCTCGCAAAGAAACTCGGTACGCGTGCATCGACACGCTTTGTAAAGCCAAGATTGTCGACCATCCAACTCACATCAAATGTGAACATGCCGATCAGCGCTATAATCAGAACAATGGCTGATAACGCGACGGTGGTGCTGGCGGTCTGATATCTGTTTGCACGTAGGCTAGCGGTGCTCGCCATCGTATCTTCCTCCCCAGAAGCAGTCTCAGATCAAAAGCTCGAAAGCATTGAGAAACTGGATTTCAATTCCGCAGTCGCACCTGCGCGCGACTTGGTATGTTGGAAAACGCCGGTTGCGAAATCGCAACCGGCGTCCTTGACAATCGTCTTAGTAAACTTCTGCTTGGACTTTATCGAGATTTTCCAAAATCTCATCCAATGAGCCTGGCTCCAGCATGAATTTCTGGAAGCCTTCCATGCCAGCTTTCGCCATGGCTGCAGGTGCATCACGGTCGAAGAACTGAGCAAGACCTGCTGCAGTGGACACAGTCGCAAAACCTTCAACAATGAATTTATCGTCTTCGTTGATCGCAGCTGCAGAGTTTGGTGGCAGCTGGCCAATGGTTTTGTTCCATTGTGACTGAATGTCAGCCTGTGCAACGAAGGACAAGAAGAGACGTGCGTCTTCCTTGTTCTTGGCTTTTGCAGGGATGAAGAGCGCATCCGCAGGTGCTTCTTCTGCGCGCGCCAAACCAGGTGTGATTTCCGGGAACTGGAAGAAATCAATCTGATCTTCGGTCAAATCGGCATTTTTGAAGCCGTCCACCGCGAAGTTGCCCATCACATACATGGCGGCGTCACCATTAGCGAATGGCGCAATAGCTTCCTGCCAGGACATCGTAGCGTGGTTCTTCACAAAGGAACAACGTTCCAGCATGGTTGCCCAATTGGCAAAGGTCGCACGAATACGATCGTCGGTGTATTTGATTTCACCTGCGGTCAAACCGTTATGAACATCATATCCATTGGTACGAAGGTTAAGATAGTCAAACACGCCAGCAGCTGTCCAAAGGAACTTGGTCCCGATGGAGAACGGTGTCACGCCGTTTTCTGTCATGACATCGCAGGCACTCAGCAATTCGTCCCAGGTTTTTGGCTCAGCAAGGTTCAACTTGTCAAAAATGTCTTTCCGGTAATACACCCCCCACTGGTAGTAGGAGTAGGGCACGCCCCACTGCTTACCATCACGCGTCATGGTTGGCTTGATTGCTTCGAAGTTGGAAGACAGGTTTTCATCAGATGCCCACAGATCAGAAATGTCTGCGAAAAGACCAGCATCAACAAAAGGTGCCATGCGGTTTCCAGGGTACCAGGATGTCACATCAGGAGCATCATTGGTCAGGAAGTTACGGATAGCGGTTTTATGTGCTTCGCGGTCCGTGTTGTTTACGATGACATTGATGTCTGGATAAGCGGCTCTAAAAGCCTCAACAGCATCGTCAAAGCCCTTCTTCGGGCCAGGGTTCAAATCATCAAAATTGATGACGAGGTCGCGCGCAGTGGCGACAGATGTAATAAGCGCGAGTGCGCCAGCTAAACTTGCAAGCTTAGCAATGGATTTCAACATGAAATTCCTCCCAAGAGTTTCATTTTCCGCCAACGCGGCGGGATGGTGTGTGAAGTTGAACTTCGATTCCTCGATGCTTTCCCTTCAAAATAGAATACGAGCGAATGCCAGTATCCGATTATACAGGCGTTCAATTTCCTCCCGATACGCCAGTGTTTGCCTCAAAAAATGGAGGCTGCGCACCTTAAAAATGTGCACCGGAGGAAGTCAAACTTCGTTCAGTCTAAGTTCTGCTATATGGAACAGTGTTTGACTATTTAGAATTAATTCGCTATTCTTGCCTTTCTGTCAAGCTTAAAACCAATCACAATTTCCGGCTTGCACAGTGTTGGAGTGGCGCGTTCTCTGGTGTTGGAGCCGACGTGCACACAGCTTCAGCAGTTGATAGAATCGCAGCGGCGATTTTTGATTCTCGTTGGGAGGCGGGACGTCTATGGCTGGCATAAATGCCGCTCAAAACACGGAAGTGAAACTTGACGTGGATGAACGCGTCGAAACCAGTGCGTCCAAACCACCTCCTGAAATTCCATCCGGGAGCGGAACGGGAACACTTGGCAAAGCACTGGATGTGGTTGCAGCAATAGCAGATTCAAAGTCACCGCTTAGGTTCACGGACCTTCTAAAGCTCGTCGGCCAGCCACGGGGAACCCTGCACAGGAATATCTCAAACCTGCTTGAAGAGGGTTTGATCGCAATGAATCCCGAAACTTACATCTATTCGCTTGGCCCAAGACTTTTGCAATTAGCCTCACAAGCGTGGAACGAAAACGAATTACGCGGCATTGCGGAACCACATTTGCGGGCGCTCAACGAACTCGCTGGCGAGACAGTTCACTTAGCCATATTGCAGGGCGATCAGGTTGTTTATCTCGACAAGTTCGAGGCACAGAATAGCTTGCGCATGCATTCGCAGATCGGAAGGTCTGCTCCGGTCTACTGTACTGGCGTAGGAAAAGCGATCCTTTCTGGTTTACCAGATGAAGAATTTGAGACTTTGGCAAAAAGTATTAATTTTCAAAGATTTACAGATAATACCATAATTAATTTCGAACAGCTTCAGCGGGACAGACAGATAAACATCGCCCGCGGCTTTGCTGTGGACGCTGAAGAACATGAAACTGGAATACGCTGTGCAGCGGCCCCGATCAAAGATGGTTTGGGAACGTTGCTAGGCGGCGTATCCGTTACGGCTCCGGCCTACCGGATTACAGATGAAATTTACGAAGAATGGACCCATTGGGTTCAGACAACTGCGAGCGATATCGGTTCGGATGCAGATATCAGAATGGGACCCCGAAGATAGGGGCAACTGGGAGGAAAACTATGGCTGGACTTGAATTACGAGGCATCGAAAAATCTTTTGGCGAGGTGAAAGTTATTCATGGTGTCGACCTGGATATCGAAGATGGCGAGTTTGTTGTTTTTGTAGGACCGTCCGGTTGTGGCAAGTCGACACTTCTTCGCCTGGTTTCGGGCCTTGAGGATACCTCCGGTGGTGTTCTTAAGATTGGTGACCGCGATGTGACTCGAATGGACCCAGCTGATCGTGGCGTCGCAATGGTATTCCAGTCATATGCCCTCTACCCACACATGACTGTGGAAGAAAATATGGGTTTTGGCCTGAAAATGACAGGGCACAGCAAGCAGGAAGTTGACGAACGTGTTGCCAAGGCAGCAGCCATCCTGAAACTGGACCACATGTTGGATCGTAAACCTAAAGCGATGTCGGGTGGGCAACGCCAACGTGTCGCCATTGGTCGTGCCATTGTTCGCGAGCCGGAAGTATTCCTGTTTGATGAACCGCTTTCAAACCTGGACGCTGAACTTCGAGTTGAAATGCGTCTGGAAATTGCAAAGCTTCATCAGGATCTTGGCAACACCATGATTTACGTGACGCACGATCAGACGGAAGCGATGACGCTTGCCGACAAGATTGTCGTACTAAGGGCCGGCGTAATCGAACAGGTTGGCTCGCCAATCCACCTTTACACGGATCCTGACAGTTTGTTTGTGGCTGGCTTCATTGGCTCGCCGCGCATGAACTTCTTTGACGTGCAGGTCGATTCCGTATCCGGCAAAGATGTTGTTGTGACGGGCGGTCCATTCGGAACACAAAAATTGACCCTTCAGGCGCGCGATAATATGCCAAAAGCCGGTGATACCGTCAGCTTTGGCGTGCGTCCCGAGCATTTTGTGCCCCTTGATCAGTCCGGTGGTTATATCGAAGGTAAAGTCAGTGTTGTCGAGCAACTGGGTGGCTCGTCCTTCCTTTATGTCGATATTGGCGGTAGTGCACCACTGACGGTTGAGCAGAAGGGCATTACGGACGAAAGAGCGGGTCATGTGTCCAAAATGGGCGTTGATCCTTCTACTTGTATGCTGTTCGACAAGAATGAGCGCCGAATCTGATTCTTGTCCTGTGCATGTGCAGATCTGTGCCGCTTGACTGAAGAATTCTTAGTTTTTGGAGTAGGCGAATGTCAGATCGCGCCGCTGAAATCACGAACAGACGCCCGCAATTGGGCGTCTGCTACTACCCTGAACACTGGCCCGAGAGCGAGTGGATGGATCACGCACGGCAAATGGTCGAAATCGGCCTGTCCTATGTCCGAATAGGTGAGTTTGCCTGGTCCAGACTGGAACCAAATCCCGGACAATATGAGTTTGACTGGCTGGCCCGCGCGATTGATGTGCTGGGGCAGGCAGGATTGAAAATTGTGTTGGGAACGCCCACAGCGACGCCGCCAAAATGGCTGGTCGATAGCATGCCGGATATGATTGCAGTTGATCCGAACGGTCAGCAGCGGGGCTTCGGCTCCCGCCGTCATTACGATTTCAGTCACGGCGGATATCGAATTGAATGTGCTCGTATAATAACAAAACTGGCGGAAACTTTCGGCACGCATCCTGCGGTTACTGTCTGGCAAACCGATAATGAATATGGCTGCCATGATACAACCTATTCCTATTCAAAAGCTGCACTGGCAGGCTTCAGAAGCTGGCTGGAAGTTAAATATGGCTCCATAGGCAATTTGAACAAGGCGTGGGGCAATGTGTTCTGGTCGATGGAATATCGCGACTTTTCAGAAATTGATTTGCCGAACCTCACGGTCACTGAAGCCAATCCATCACATCACCTTGCGTTCCGTCGATACTCCTCAGATCAGGTTGTTAGCTTTAACCGGGAGCAGGTCAATATCCTGCGTAAACTCAGCCCTGGCCGCGACATAGTCCACAACTTCATGGGCATGTTTACAGAATTCGACCACTTTGACGTCGCTGAAGATTTGGACATTTCGTCATGGGATTCCTATCCACTTGGCTTTCTGGAACGTCGCGCAGATGTCAGTGACGCTCACAAAACAACTTACCTGAATCAGGGCGATCCTGATTTCACGGCTTTTCATCATGATCTTTATCGCGGGACCGGCAAAGGACGCTGGTGGGTCATGGAGCAACAGCCAGGCCCGGTAAACTGGGCGGACTGGAATCCTGCACCGCTGCCCGGCATGGTCCGGCTGTGGACGTGGGAAGCCATTGCTCACGGCGCAGAAGTGGTTTCGTATTTTCGCTGGCGTCAGGCACCTTTTGCGCAGGAGCAGATGCATGCCGGATTAAACAAACCTGATGGCACAGCAGATATCGCGGCGCATGAAGCTGCGCAAGTTGCAAGCGAACTGGATCAACTGGAACTGACGGTCGATACGTCAAAAGCAGACGTTGCACTGATTCTGGACTATCCGAGCATCTGGATGACGCAAATCCAGCCTCAGGGAAAAGATTACGATCCCATTGCACTTCATTTCGCTTTTTACGGCGCGGCCCGAAAACTGGGGCTGTCTGTGGACATAGTTGCCTCAGACGCCGACCTTTCCGGCTACAAACTGGTTATCGTGCCCAATCTTCTTCAGGTCAGCGAGAATGCTGTCACAGCCTTTGAAGCTTCAAATGCCCAAATTGTGTTTGGTCCAAGAACCGGTTCAAAAACACACGATCTTGCAATCCCCGAAAATCTGGCTCCGGGTCCTTTGGCGCAATTGCTTCAACTCAGGGTCGATTGTGTTGAAAGTCTGCGTCCGGGAATTACGCATCAGGCCGGCGGCGGCTCAATATCCAAATGGCGCGAGCATGTCACAGTGCTGGCTGCACCGGATAATTGCTATAAAATGCTTGATGGTCACCCAGCCTATGTACAATTCGGCAGGATTTCCTATTTGGCGGGTTGGCCAGATGAAAACCTGTTGCAGGATGTTTTGATCAAAGCCGCTGAACGTGCCGGCATACAAGTACAAATCATGCCGGATGGCATCAGGGTTCGCAGGATGGGCCGACACAAGATCTACACGAATTACGGCAGAACACCTGTAAACATCGGGAAGATCATCGGCGCCGAATCTATTGTTCAGGGCGAGGGTGGCGACATCCAGTCTGCCGGCGTCGCCATAACCTGTATTTCCTGAAAGAAAAACCCGCCGAGCGAAACGCTTCGGCGGGTTTGAAATGGCTCCCCGAGTCGGACTCGAACCAACGACAAGGTGATTAACAGTCACCTGCTCTACCAACTGAGCTATCGGGGATCAGTGGTGAGCGTCTATACAAAAGGAATGGGGCGTTGCCAAGACCCGATTGCCCGTAAAATACGTTTTCTGCTCTGTTTGTTTGATTTGGCCTTAACGTGCGCCTGTTTGATCCTTATCTGCGGGCAGGTCGCAACCCAACCAAGATGGTGCCAAGTGCCTTCGATAAAATTCGCCGGAAAATCATTTAGTCTCCCACAGTCGCAATTGGCGCGCGTCAGCCTGGGCGTCGTGTTTATGTTGTTCGGCGTTGTCGGATTTTTACCAATCGTGGGGTTCTGGATGATTCCTGTTGGAATGATCATTCTATCCTACGATGTTCCGTTTATAAGGCGCAGAACAAGGCGGATTGCGGTTTGGTGGGGCAGGATGCTCCAGAACAGGCAACAGAAAAGAAAATAGACGCAATCACAACGCCGCTTGCAATACCGCGCTCGAAAAGCTTATGTGAGTATGTGATGGTTTTGGTTCATCGTGGATGCGATGCACCGAATGAAAAGGGAACACGGATACAGATGACCCAATCCGGGGTCTGTAAACCGGGACTGCCCCCGCAACTGTGAGCGGTGAGCCACTGTTTCAAATGCCACTGGACATGTCCGGGAAGGCGAAACAAATGGCTGTGAACCGCGAGTCAGGAGACCTGCCAGCACATTGGAATCAAACTGCCGTCGGGTCGGACGGATAGGAGATAATGATGCCTTACTGTGCTTTGAGCGGCAGAGATTCTGCCGCACCCGTTCATCTTCCCCAATTGAACACATGTCCGGAAACGGGACTATCAGCTGACGAATTGCGTCGCTGACGGCCATTTGAGGACAAACCATGTTTTCCAGTTTTCTGCACAGCGCCAGGCTGACGGCATGAGTGTTCTATTCACGCCAGAGCAGAACTCGGCACTCATCCTGGGTGGTGCGCGGTCCGGCAAGAGCACTTATGCCGAAAAGATGGTGCTGGCTTGCGGAAACGCGCCTCACTATGTGGCCACATCCCAAATTTTTGACGATGAAATGAAACAGCGCGTGCATCAACATCAGAAACGCCGCGGGACGCAATGGAGTGTCACGGAAGAACCATTAAACCTGTGTGAGGCAATTGAGGCGGTACCAACCAGCAGTTCTGCCATTCTCGTCGATTGCCTGACCCTGTGGCTTTCGAACCTCATGCATCATGACCGCAATGTAGACGTTGAAACCAGTCAGTTGCTTGAACTCATACCACGCCTTGGTCAGCCCATTGTATTTGTATCCAATGAAGTTGGCATGGGCATCGTGCCTGAAAATGCGCTGGCCCGCGCCTTTCGCGACCATCAGGGTCGTTTGAACCAGTCGCTGGCCGCAATCGTTGACCGTGTGGATTTTATTGCTGCCGGGCTTCCTCTTAATCTGAAACCTCAAAGGACAATTCAATGAGCATGGCTTCAAAGATACCTGCAACAATTATCACCGGTTTTCTGGGTGCGGGAAAAACCACGCTCATTCGTCATCTGTTGCAAAACGCCGGAGGGCGCCGCATTGCGCTTATCATCAATGAATTTGGTGATATGGGATTTGATGCTGACCTTCTGAAAGGCTGCAATTCAGATGCCTGTAGCGCAGACGACATTGTGGAACTGACCAATGGTTGTATCTGTTGCACCGTCGCTGATGATTTCCTGCCGACGATGGAAACACTTCTGTCCCGCAGCGAGCAACCCGACCACATCATCATCGAAACATCTGGTCTGGCGCTGCCGCAACCATTAGTCCGCGCATTTTCGTGGCCGAGCGTGAAATCAAAAGTCACGGTTGATGGCGTGATTACAGTTGTGGATGCAGCGGCATTGTCAGAAGGCAAAATGGTGCATGATGAAGCGGCGCTTCAGGAACAGCGAACCGCTGATGAAGCACTGGACCATGAAAGCCCGATTGAAGAACTGTTTGAAGATCAATTGAAATGCGCAGATCTCGTCATTCTGTCAAAGGCAGATCTGGTGAGTGCGGAAGGCCTGGCAAAAGCACGCGAAATTGCTGCCCATGACACACGCGATGCGGTTCAGTTTCTGGAAGCTTCAAATGGAATCGTTTCTCCCTCGGCGGTGCTGGGCCTGACCGCACAGGCCGAAGAAGACATGGAGAATCGCAAGAGTCACCATGATGATCATGACCACGAACATGATCATGATGATTTTGAAACATTTGTGGTGGAGGCCAGCAGCCATGAAAGCGTGGACACCGCAAGGGCCGCTGTTCTGGCGGCAATGAACAGTCATGGCGTTCTGCGCATAAAAGGCGCCATTTCCATACAGGGGAAAACCGCGCCCCTAGCGGTGCAAGCCGTTGGACCACGCGTTGAGACATGGTTCGCCACGCCTAGCGGCGGAACACCAAAACTTGTGGTCATCGGTGAAAAGGGGCTCGAACAGGCTGCCATTCGCGCCACATTGTCGAATGTGATTGCCGCTAAAAAGGCCAGCTGACCAGTGCATGTCCTCCAGGCCCAGACACGACGCATAGATGATGGAGAGGAAGCCGTTGACCTTGGTCAATCGCCCGGCGACATTGTTGTACTGACAGCTGCTGACACCGAGATTTCTGGCTTCTCCTACGCAGCGCAATCATTGGAACCCGGGTTCCCAAGCCTGCGCGTGGCAAGTCTGCTTGCATTGTCCCACCCATATTCTGTGGACCTCTATCTGGAAAAGACGCTGTCTCAGGCAAAGCTGGTTGTTGTGCGTTTGTTGGGAGGCCGTAATTACTGGCCCTATGGCTTGGAGCGTCTGGCGGAACTGGCGCGAGCTAATAATACGAAGATCATCGTCGTCCCGGGAGATGCAAATTGGGATGTCGATCTTGAGACCGCGACCACGCTGGCACTGAACCACGCAAGAACCTTTTGGCACTATTGCGTTGAGGGCGGCGTTGAAAACCTGAAAAATGCCCTCCGGTGTCTGGCTTCACAAATTGGCTACGAAACCAGTTTTGAACCACCCAAAGCGCTGCCAAAGGCAGGGCTGTATTGGCCCGGTGCGGCACAGCCCGATATTGACCTTGTGAAAGGTAGGCAGCACAAGAACGGCTTGGCGGCCATTGTGTTCTATCGTTCAACGGTACAGGCGAATGCGACCGCGCCCATCGATGGATTGATAGAAGCTCTCAATCGGGAAGGCATGAATGTTCTGCCGATTTATGTATCCAGCTTGAAAGATCCCGAATCGATTGCCGTCCTGGACAATCTTTTCAAACAGGCCCCACCAACCATTGTCTTGAACGGCACAGCATTTGCCGTTTCCAAACCCGGTGGCGCCCATAAAGCCACGCCACTGGATCAAACCGGCTGCATGGTGCTGCAATTTGTCATGTCCGGCACCTCGCAAGCAGGATGGCAAGAGAGCGAGCGAGGCCTGTCAGCCAAAGATCTGACCATGCATGTTGTTCTTCCTGAGATTGATGGCCGTGTGCTGACCCAGGTTGTTTCCTTTAAGGAAGAAGGGACCTTTGATCCGAAAACGGAATGCAGCCCAACCCAATTCGTCCCCATCAAGGACCGGATTGCGCGGCTCGCTATACAGGCAGCCAGTTGGGGGAAGTTGCAGAACATTTCGGCAGCCGACAAGCGGGTGGCTATTATCCTCTCCAACTATCCGAACAAGGATGGGCGCATGGCCAATGGTGTTGGGCTGGACACGCCGGCCAGCACGATTGCCCTGCTGCAGGCTTTGAAACTTGACGGCTACACAATCGAGGCGGCGCCAGAAAACGGCAAAGCCCTGATGGATCGCTTTATGGCAGGTCCGACAAATGCCTTCGATCTGACACGTCTGACACAAGCCGAGTTCAGCCTACCAGTTGAGAAATATTTGCAATATTACAACAGTTTATCTCAGCTTTTGCGAGATCAGATTGAAACGCGATGGGGCGCCCCGAAAGACGACCCCACCTGCATTGATGGTTTGTTTCGTCTGGCAATTCACAAATTCGGCAATGTCGTCATCGGTGTGCAGCCAGCGCGGGGATACAACATCGACCCCAAGGACACCTATCATGATCCGGCGCTTGTGCCACCGCACAATTACCTCGCATTCTATGCCTGGCTGCGTCTGGAATTTGGTGCTGATGCGCTTGTCCATATGGGCAAGCATGGCAACACGGAATGGCTGCCCGGAAAAGCATTAGCTCTGTCGGCCAATTGCTGGCCTGACGCAATCATGCAAGGCCTCCCGGTCATATACCCCTTTATCGTCAATGACCCAGGTGAGGGGGCGCAGGCAAAGCGCCGCATGAGTTCCGTGATCATCGATCATTTGATGCCGGCCATGACGCGCGCAGAGACTTATGGTCCCTTGTCGGAAATCGAAGCGCTGATCGATGAGTATTTCCTGGCATCCGGTGTGGACCAAAAAAGAGTAAGGCTGCTTGAGGACCAGATTTTTGAGGCCATTGACCGCCACTCACTGGGAACGGAGTTGGGCCTGAAGCCAGGTTTTGACAAGCAGGACGCTTTACAGCGCCTTGATGGATACATTTGTGAGCTGAAGGAGCTGCAGATACGAGATGGGTTGCATATTCTTGGGCACTCACCGCAAGGCGAACAACGGGATGACACGCTGACGGCCCTGGCAAGAGTGCCGGGACCAACAGGCATGTCACTGCACCGGGCAATTGCCGCTGATTTGAACCTGGCCAGTTTTGATCCTTTGGCATGCGATATGTCGGAACACTGGGCGGGCCCGAAACCTCAAATTCTGGCAGGCGTCTCCAACGATGCCTGGCGCACAAATGCAGATACAGTGGAGCGGCTTGAAATTCTGGCAAAATCACTGGTGAATGGCGCAACACAATGCCAATTGGAATGGACACGAACAGCGGATATCCTTCAGATTCTTGAAACTGAAACTGCTGTCAATCTGGATGACAGCGGTTCCAGAGAAATAAATGCCTGCTTGTCAGCGCTAAAGGGTAGCTTCATCGATCCGGGACCATCGGGTGCGCCCACGCGTGGACGTCTGGATTGCCTGCCAACGGGCCGTAATTTCTATTCTGTTGATGTCCGGTCAGTTCCCACGAAAGCGGCGTGGAAGCTCGGTGTTCAGTCTGCGGATCTGGTTGCCGAGCGTTACTTTCAGGAACAGGGTGAATGGCCACAAGCCATTGCGCTAACCGCATGGGGTACGTCAAACATGCGCACGGGCGGCGATGATATTGCGCAAGCCATGGCGCTCATCGGTGCGGAGCCGGTCTGGGAGGATTTGTCCGGCCGCGTAACCGGTTTCAAAGTCATTCCGCTGGCAGAGCTGAAGCGCCCCCGCATTGATGTCACGCTTCGCATATCAGGCTTCTTCCGTGATGCGTTTCCGTTACAGATTGACCTGTTTGACAGTGCAGTGCGCGGCGTCGCAGCGTTGGATGAGCCGATTGATGCCAATCCGATTGCCGCACGGTTCAAGTCGGAGACCATAGCGTTGATGGCGCAAGGGCTATCAGATCATGATGCAGAAAAGCGCGCCGGATATCGAATTTTCGGGTCCATGCCCGGTGCCTATGGCGCAGGTCTACAGGCCCTGATTGACGAGAACCTGTGGGAAGACCGCGCAGACTTTTCCGAAAGCTTTCTCACCTGGGGTGGTTTCGCTTATGGATCGGGTGCAGAGGGCGCAAGCGCGCGTCAACTACTGGAAACGCGGTTGGAACGAACCCAACTGGTGCTGCAAAATCAGGACAACAGAGAACATGATATTCTGGACAGTGATGACTATTATCAGTTCCAGGGCGGACTGACCGCCGCTGTCGCAACCTTGTCGAGCCATGAGCCTGCCGTTTATCATGGCGACCATTCTCGCCCGGAGACACCAAAAATCAGATCTCTGGAAGAAGAGCTGTCCCGTGTCGTTCGTGGCAGGGCTGCCAACCCGAAATGGATCGCCGGTGTCATGCGTCACGGCTACAAAGGCGCGTTTGAAATGGCGGCAACGCTGGATTACCTGTTTGCTTACGCAGCCACAACGCGGGCTGTCAAAAGCCATCAGTTTGATCTGCTCTACGACGCCTATTTCGGCGATGACACTGTTCGGGAGTTTATCGAACAGCATAATCCGGCCGCCTTGGCGGAAATGGCGGACCGTTTTCTGCAGGCCATTGATAAGGAATTATGGCAACCCAGACGCAACAGCATCTTTGCCAAGTTGAAGAACCTCAAAGGGGAGACCACCGCATGACCAAAAGAGACGAGATGACAGAAGAAGAACTGAATGCCCGTCATGCGGAAAAAATGAGAAAGAAAAAGGCCGCACGGGACAAAATCATTGCAACCAAAACGATCGAAAAGGGACTCGTCATCGTCCATACAGGTAAGGGCAAAGGCAAATCAACGGCCGCATTCGGTCTGGTTTTCCGGTCTCTTGGACATGGTCACAAAATCGGAATCGTCCAATTTGTCAAAGGCAAATGGGAAACCGGCGAGCGCACGGTCTTGGAGCGTTTCCCGGAATTGGTTTCGCACCACACAATGGGAGAGGGCTTTACCTGGGAGACGCAAGACCGCCAGCGCGACATTATCGCCGCACAGCAGGCCTGGGAGAAAGCAAAAGAGCTGATCATGGATGACGAACACAAGCTGGTTCTGTTGGACGAGCTGAACATTGTGCTGCGTTATGACTACATAGATGTCGAAGAGGTCGTCGAGTTTCTGAAGCAGAAACCCTATGACAAGCACGTTGTCATCACGGGACGCAATGCCAAGGAACCACTGATTGAGTTTGCCGATCTGGTCACGGAAATGACCATGATCAAGCACCCGTTCAGATCTGGCGTCAAAGCTCAAATCGGTATCGAGTTCTAACACATATGGCGCGCAAACCCGCACTTATGTTGCAGGGAACCGGGTCCAATGTGGGGAAATCCGTGTTGGTGGCCGGGCTGGCGCGCGCCATGAAGCACAGGGGCATAAGGATTGCCCCCTTCAAGCCGCAGAACATGTCTAACAATGCGGGCGTGGCCAATGGCGGCGAGATTGGTCGGGCACAAATGCTGCAGGCACGTGCAGCTGGTCTGGCCCCGAACATCCATATGAATCCGGTCCTGTTGAAACCGGAAAGCGAGTTAGGCGCGCAGATCATTGTTCAGGGACGGTTTGTCGGCACAATGCGCGCCAAAGACTACGGCAAACATAAGACAACCCTCATGCCAAAAGTCATGGAGAGCTTTGAAACCCTTGAAAGTCAATATGATTTGATTTTGGTGGAAGGCGCCGGAAGCCCGGCAGAGATCAATTTGCGCGCTGGCGACATCGCCAATATGGGATTTGCCGAAGCTGCAGATGTACCGGTTGTTCTGATTGGCGATATCGATCGTGGTGGTGTGATTGCCAGTCTGGTTGGTACCTATGCCGTTTTGCCAGAAGCAGAGCAAACCCGGATAAAGGGCTTTCTCGTCAACAAATTTCGTGGAGATGTTTCACTGTTCACAGAAGGCATGACAGAGATTGCCACACGGACAGATTGGGCACCTTTAGGTGTCTTGCCATTTTTCCAGAAGGCCCAATTGTTGCCGGCAGAAGATATTCTGGACCTGCGAAGTGAAACGAGACGCACTGAAAACTTTACAATTGTGGTGCCAAAACTGCCACGAATTGCAAATTTTGATGATCTCGATCCACTCGCGGCAGAACCGAATGTCTCAGTGAAGATCATCGAATTGGGTCAGCCACTGCCTCAAAGCGCAGATTTGATACTGCTACCAGGTTCCAAATCCACTATCGCCGATCTGGCGGTTTTGAAATCAGAAGGATGGGACTTGGATATTGCCGCACATCTGCGTCATGGGAAACCGGTTATGGGACTTTGCGGCGGCTATCAAATGCTGGGTAAGCAAATCTCCGACCCTCATGGCGTTGAAGGGGCAGCAAAATCTGTCGACGGTCTGGGATATCTGGATGTGAAGACAATTCTGGACCCTTTGAAAACAACCAGACCTGCCAAGGGTATTCACAGTGAAAGCGGCCTGGCCGTGGAAGGCTACGAAATTCACCTCGGGCAAACCACAGGTTCCGACTGCCAACGCCCCTTTGTCAAAATTGATGGCGAGGCCGACGGCGCTCAAAGCAATGACGGCCTTGTGGCAGGGACCTATATGCACGGAATTTTCTCGTCAGACGATTTCCGCAGATACTTTCTTGAAAATCTGGGCATCACGGCATCTGGCAACAGCTACAATCAATCCATTGACAAGGTGTTGGATGATCTGGCTGAGCACCTGGAAGCGAATCTCGATATCAACCAGATGTTGGAAATTGCCTACGCCAGAGAAGCATAAAGGCCCAAATAGATCAGCCAGTGCAAAACCAGAGCAGCAATCATCAAACGCAATGCACGTCGCACATCTTGCTTATCACAATCAGTTCGCCCTGATGCATTGAAGAAGGGCGCATCGACCGTCTCATTGCCATATTGCCTGGGTCCAGCCAACGAAATACCCAACGCATATGCTGTCGCGGCCTCCGGCCACCCTGCATTCGGAGATTTGTGCCAACCTGCTTCACGAACAGCTCCGATAATGGACCTGAGCGGTGACCCGCCGACAATCGGGGCACACAGAGACAGTAAGAGTGCCGTCAAGCGTGCAGGAATAAGATTGAGAAGATCATCCAGCCGCGCAGTTGCCCATCCAAAAGCGCCATAAGTCTCATTACGGTGCCCAATCATGGAATCGGCGGTATTGACGGTTTTGTAAACCAGCAACCCGGGGAAACCGGCAATGGCAAACCAGAATGCTGGTGCTATTACACCATCGGAAAGGTTTTCCGCTGTGGATTCAACAGCAGCGCGTGAGATCGCGTCACGATCAAGATCATCCGGATTGCGTCCAACGATCATGGCAATCGCGCGTCGTGCTACCTGAATGTCGGGATCACCCAGAGCGATGACAACGCGCGCAACATGCACATAGAGGCTCTTCTGAGCCAGCAGAATGGCAGCAAGGACAATCATCGCAATTGACCCGCCCAATGATTGAGCCGACACCCAGCGCATGCCCAATCCCGCAATTCCTGCCAGCCCGGCCAAAACCAAAATGGCAAATGTTCCAGACAGATAATTGACTGTACCGTTTCCCCGGAAGTTCAAGAGTTTGTCAGAACCCGAAATGAGCGCCCCAATCCAGGAAACAGGGTGGGGCAGGCGCCGCCAGATCCAGTCTGGATCGCCAAAAACAGCGTCTAGCAGCAAAGCCACCAGAAGACTTGCAAGCGTGCCGGATAGAAAAAGCGTGTAATCAAGCAACATCTCTCAGGGCCTGCCGAGCGGTTCATCGAATGCAGCCAGGCACTGCCCAAGACGCATAAGGTCAAATTCGGTTTCGGGAAGGCCAAAACGTAACCAATCTGGTTCATACGAAAAGATTCGGGTCCAGATTTTATGATCGGCCAAAAAATGGTGAAGGCCCTGAGCGTCCCTGTGTCGACATGTCAGAAATAGATTTGTTTTGCCCACCAACTCAAGCCGGGGAGACAACAAATCCGCCAATGTGTCCATCTTTGTGCCGAGCCGGCCACGCATGGTGGACTGCCACTGGGTATCGTTGAAAGCTGCCGCCCCGATTTTCAGGGCAGGGCCGCTAACGCACCATTCGCCAAAGCGGTTGGAAAACTCGGTAAGCAACGCCGGATGACCGATGACGAAACCAAGCCTCAAACCGGCCAGACCAAAAAACTTTCCAAATGACTTCAACACGATAACCGGCATGTCGGGCAGCAAATGTGGGACAACACTCATCTCGGGGGTGCAATCCATGAAAGCCTCATCCACAAACAAAAACCGGTCAGGTACCAGACTGCGAGCGACAGCCAGTAATTCCCCCGGAGCCACAAGTTCCCCAGTCGGATTGTTTGGATTAACAACCACAAGATGGTTCTGGGCAGGCTTGGCAGGCAAGGCGCTGCGCGAAGTCGCTATTCGGCCATCAGCCGACCAGGCGCTGCGATGGCTGGAATAGGTTGGTTCGATGATATCAACCGAACCTGGACAAAATGCTGGAAACTGGCTGATGGCCGCTTCCGTTCCCGGAACAGCAATAATTCCGATTGAATCTGGGACTTGATAGTAACGTCTTGCAGCAGATTGCAACTCATCCAGACCGAACTGGCTCGGAAGCGATTGCCAATCAGCCGCAGATAAGTTTTGAACGGAATAGGACTGCGGATTGATACCCGTGGACAGGTCAAGCCAATCCCTGCGATCCGCCTTGTTTTTGAATGGGGGATCACCACCATGTTTCATGTCAGGCCTCGACTGGTCATAAGCTGATGCCCAAATCTTGGCGCGAAAACGGCTTTGTTGGAAATTGGAGGCCTCGCCCGGAATCGAACCGGGGTTCACGGATTTGCAATCCGCTGCGTAACCACTCCGCCACGAGGCCTTCATCTGGTCGGTGTCGCTTTAGCAAACGGGATTCATTCGGACAACACTAAAACGTGAATAGACACAAATTTCCTTGGATGGCTCAGAGCAATGTTAACCGTCTCTGAACTCAGCCACCTGTCTACGGACATAAATGTGCCACATGGAAATATGGAATCAATTGTCTCAGGACCGCATTCCAGTCTTGCGTGTGTCATCCAGCAACGGTAAGGACTTAAGAAAGGAATAACAACCTTATAGCGTCCAGACGAAAGTAGTTGAACGATGTTGGATTTTGCGGATTTAAGAAAGAACATGGTGGAGCACCAGCTTCGCACCAATGATGTAACATCACATGAAATTCTTGACCGTTTTGAAGATTTGCCGCGAGAGACATTTGTCCCCGCTGACAAAAGAGCATTCGCCTACACCGACAGCGACATACGGGTCTGGAACAATGGGGCCGGCGACGAACGATTCCTGATGGAGGCCTATCCGTTTGCACGTCTTGTACAGGCCGCTCAGATACGCCCCACCGATCTGGTTTTGGATATTGGCTGCGGATCGGGGTATTCGACTTCTATTCTAGCTGGTTTCTGCGAATCTGTCGTGGCTATCGAAAGCGCTGCTGAACTGGTTGAAACCGCGACGGGCAATCTGCTTGATCTAAAAATCGACAATGCAGTGATTCTGCAGAGCGATTTGCAGGACGGATACGCGAAGGAAGGCCCTTACGATCTGATTGTCATCAACGGAGCAGTCGATGAAGTGCCAGCGGCACTGTTTGATCAATTGCGTGCAGATGGGCGACTTTTGACATTTGTGGGGCGCGGCCAATCGGGAAATCTGACAATGTTCAGGAAGACTGGCACTGGAACGACCTCAGTTCCAATCATGAATGCCTGCGTGCCATCACTTCCAGGCTTTGAACGCGCTGAAAGCTTCGTTTTTTAGCTACGAGACATGTTTGGGACCATGGTCCGACGTGATGTAAAAGTGAGACAGACAAGGTGCAAAATAACTTGCGTGCCTGTTTGGTCACACCATTGACCTTTTTTGACGATCAGTAAATTACCTGTGGGTAAGTGCTGGATCGCTTGTTGGAGGTCGCAGTGCATAAAGATAAGTGTTTGGACCATGAAGCATTAACTATACTGTTTGCGCTCTGGGTCTGATGGTTTTGAAAGGAATGGTTGTGAGTAGAAAACGACAGGGCTTGTTGACGGGAATAACCTCCGCTTTGTTACTAACCGCCATGGTTGTCAGCCCATTTGGGCCTGCATCAGCTGAAACTCTTCTTCAGGCACTGTCTTCTGCCTACAGCAACAATCCGGAACTGAATGCTGAGCGTGCAGCAACCCGTGCCGTTGACGAAGGTGTACCTCAGGCCTTGTCGGGTTACCGACCTGACATCAGTGCCTCCGGAAGTGTCACTCAGACATGGACAGACAGTGACATTCGCAACGGAAGCGACACATCCTCAGATAGCGCTAGTGCGACGCTGGGTCTGAATGTGACTCAAAATCTGTTTCGAGGTTTCCGCACTGCAAACAGCACCAAGAAAGCCGAAGCGGCTGTGTTGGCAAGCCGTGCAGGATTGATGAACACTGAGCAGAACATTTTGTTCGATGCGGCAGAAGCGTTCATGAACGTTCTGCGTGATCAGGCACTGGTTCAACTCCGGTCACAAAACGTAAGTTTCTTGGGCGAGCAGGCACGTGCGACACGGGATCGGTTTGAAGTTGGTGAAACAACTCGAACAGATGTTGCCCAAGCGGATGCACGCGTCAGTCTTGCATCATCTGAACTCAATCTTGCCCAGGCAAATCTGAATTCAAGCCGGGCTGTTTATCAGCAGATTATTGGCAATGAACCGTCAAATCTGCAGCAGAATTTTTCTGCCGAGCGGCTGATCCCCAACAATATGGATGCAGCTCTGGATGTGGCCTTGCGTGATCATCCAGCCATTCTGGCTGCGACCTACAATGCTGATGCCTCCTCATTCGACACCAAGGTCATCGAAGGCGAATTGCTGCCAACAGTGACGTTGGAAGGTGACTTGTCCAGAACATATAATTTCGATGGGGCGACCCGTTCGACTGACACTGCGTCCATCACCGGCCGGGTGAATATTCCGATTTACCAGGGCGGTGGGGTGTCATCACGCGTACGTCAGGCAAAGCAAAAAGAAGGTGAGGCGCTGCTTCGGTTGGATCTTGCACGCCATCAGGTGCGCGCTGCCGTCATTTCTGCCTGGGGCCAATTGACTGCCAGCCGCGCGGTTATCATCGCCGCGGAAGCACAACGCAATGCAAGTCAGATTGCTTTGAGCGGTGTCATTGAAGAACAACGCGTCGGTCAACGTACAACGCTTGATGTCCTGAACGCACAACAGGAATTGCAGGATGCGCGTGTCAATCTCGTATCAGCAAGACGTGACCAGGTAGTGGCAGCATTTGCGCTGTCATCAGCCGTTGGTAAATTGAACGCGGAGCGACTTGGATTGGGTGTTCAGATTTACCAGGCTGAAGAGCATTACGAAAAAGTCCGCGATAAATGGTTTGGGCTGCGCACACCCGATGGCCGTTAACTCTATTCAATAAATCAAATTGAAGCGTTCGGTCGAGTGGATAACATCGCAGCAATCATGCTGATGCACTTATCGCTTTTGGTTGGGTTTTCATGCGGGGTTACCTTTCCGGCAACTCGTCAGATATACTGAGGTCTAGCGAATCGGCGCGCCCTCGACTCTTGGTGAAGCCAAGCAGTTGTTCGTTGGCTTAATTTTTGGGGAAAGCAAATGTCGAACTCTGCTGCAGCGCAAGAGCCCTCCATGGAGGAAATCCTGGCCTCCATTCGCCGGATCATTACAGATGAAGAAGGCAATCCGACTTCCGAGCAAAAATCTCAAGAAAACAGCGACTCAGCCAAAGAAATGCTTGGGAACGGCGCCGCTGAAACGGAGGACGGTCTTTTGAGTTCTAGCCAACCAATGTCGCCGGACGATCTTGATGCCTTGTTTGCCCCAGATGAGGATGACAAAACAGTTTCCGCTAAAGGCGCGGCAGCGGAAACAGGTGCTGAAGCATCCCAGCTAGAAGAAGCATCTTTTGAAGATGATGAAGTGATGGAACTCACTGCAGCTGAAATCGAAGATGATGAGACCAGTACTGACGATGATGAATTGGAACTCATCGATGGCATGGATATTGTGTTTGATGAAATTCAGGATGAGATCGCAGTTCAAGAACCTGTAGTCCAGGCGGCACTGTCACCTGAACCAATGCCAGAGCCGACGCCAGTCGTCGAACCGGCTTCCGCGCCAGTCGAGCGTCCGTCAGATCTTGAAAGTCTCATCAGTCAACAAGCAGCTACGTCGGTGTCTGAATCCTTTTCCAGCCTGTCCGGTCTCCTCGTTTCGAGCCAAGCCAAGACGATGGAAGACCTTCTCAAGGAAATGTTGCGACCAATGCTGCAGTCCTGGCTTGATGAGAATCTGCCATCCTTGGTGGAGAAGATGGTGGCTGCCGAAATCAGACGGCTGTCTGGCCCCAAATAGTTTTTGCAAGGACAGCATTTGCCCGGCGTGGGTGTTAAGCTTCTTAAGCTTCTTAAGCTTCTTAAGCTTCTTAAGCTTAGATCCCGGAATTTGACGCTAGTCTCAAGCTGACTTCATCGCCCCCGAGCCTGCCAATCATTTGGCGGATCGCGGTTGCACTTTGTGCTCGGCCAAATAGAAAACCCTGGGCCTGGTCACACCCGACGAGACGCAGGAAATTCATCTGCTGCTCGGTCTCTACACCCTCACACAACATTGTCAGGTCCAAGACATCGGACAGGGTTTTGGTAAATTGAACGATTGATTGGCTTGCAAGATCTGTCGTCAACGTTCGGATGAACGATTGATCTACCTTTATCATATCGATTGGAAAACGAGAGATGTAGCCGAGCGAGGCATATCCGGTCCCAAAATCATCCAGCGCAAGTGAGACCCCAAGTGACTGGATTTCTCTTAGTGTACCCATGATATCTTCATCCACATCAAGGAACGAAGTTTCGGTAATCTCCAGTTGTAAACGACTGGCAGGCAGTCCAGATTCTTCAAGGGCGGCCTGAATGTCTTCAATTATATCCCCTCGTACAAGTTGTACCGGCGAGACATTTACGCCTAATTTGATGGGAGAGGACCAACTGGCTGCTTCATGACAAGAGGTCTTTAATATCCATCTCCCGAGCGGAACAATTGTACCACTTGCTTCAGCTATCGTAATGAACTCCAAAGGCGAAATCGATCCCAGAACCGGGTGAGTCCATCTCGCCAGTGCCTCGACACCAACCAAATGGCGACCATTTACGTCAACTTGAGGCTGGTAGTGGACTTCGAAGTTTTCTCTTTCCAATGCAGGCCTTAGGTCCCGTTCGATTTCCCGAGCACGCCTGTGCATTGCTGTCGAAACGGGATCGAAACCTCTGATGGCACGCGTCCCGGTGTTTCGGCAGTCATCCAACGCAAGTTCCGCACAGTGAAGCATTGCTTCAGCGGACTGAATTGAGTTCTCAGACCAGACATAGCTAATTCGGGCATCAATGGAGACCGAAACACCATCAAGCGCATAAGTCCCCTCGAGAAGCTTAGCGGTTGCCTCGCTTTTGGCTTTTAGCAAATAATTTTGATCGGTTGATTTCAGTAAAACTGCAAAAGTGTCCCCAAGCAACCTTGCAACACACTCAAAATCAAGATCGGAAGCATCCAATCGGGCCACAATCGCACACAACAACTGATTTCCCACATCCCGGCCAAGCGTCGCGTTGATTGTCTTAAATCGGTTTAGGTTTAGAACCAGAATCTGACAGGATTGGTCATTAGACAGCTCGGACAGTTTCTGATCGAGAATGTCAGCAAATGCGTGTCGGCGATATGCCCCGGTCAGTTCATCCCGTTTTGAGAGAAAACACAATCTTTCCGCCTGTTTCCTCTTCTCGGAAATATCCCGAGCCATCACGCAGGCCACAAACCTACCACCGCCTTTCAAAAGCGCGCGATTATCTGTATCTCTCAAATGAGAAGGCGTAATGGAGTATTCGACCACCCTGTGATCACCATCAGTTTCCAACTGCAACTCGCCCTCGCAAACTGGAATAGGCAAATTGGACTTGAGACTATCAATCGCAATTCTGGCGTTTTCCAAAATTTCCAAGGGCAGATGATTGGCAGACGTTTCCAATTCTACCGGGTCAAAAATCTGCCGTGATTTTGGACTTGCTTCCAGAATGTCCCCATTCTCGTCAACGATTATTATGGCTTCGGCACTGTCATCAAATACCTGCCTTAACAGGCTGGAGGCATTCTTCGCTCGTGCATCCGCAATGAGTGTCATATAACGCCAAACATCCATTTCCCTTATGGCCAAAAAGATAAGCATGGCGGCATTCATGCCATGCGCTGCAGCTGTTGGAAGAACAAAGGCATGTTGGGAAAACAGGAAATATCCTGCAGCTTCGGCACAAATCGAGATTGAGCACAATGCGATCACGCGCAATATCATTCGCCGACGACGTAACACTTGCAGGAAAACCACTTGCAGAACTGCGCATAGCAGAAGCGGCCAAATTGGTAACACCTGCACCAAATCCACACCCTGTCGAAGGGTTTCGGTCGCAATAATTTGCAACATGGATCCAGACAGTGTGCCGTGGACCGGGACTGCCAGTGAATCCCTCAATTCCATGGCGTGCGCACCCACAACCACGGTCTTTTGTTCGAATGCAGATCTGGGAATTTCGTCATTCAGGAAGTCGATCAGCGAATAGGTGGGAACTGTGGCCGGATCGATCGCGAAGTTGATATCGAAATATGTGTTTGGAGGGCCGGTCTTACCTGAAAGAACAGCCGGTACTGATGGGAGCGGCTCACCACCGATGATGTGGCCGTAAGGAAATTTCCGAACAATCCCGTCTGGTTCCGGAATTACATTTACCGTCGCTATCCAGGAGTTTTCCTGAAACATCGGTAGCGGGAGACTGTCTGCCATATCGTTAGCGTCAGAGGTGACGGATTCGCTTTGCGAAAATGCGGCAAGAATGACTGTCCCGTCAGCGTTCCGTAACGCTTCAGACAAGATTTCATCTTCTTTTGAGGTAGAAGGCGCACTGAAATCAATATCAAGAAATACCTCGAGCGCTTCTTGCTCGACCAGTCGATCAACGGTTTTTGCAATAATGCTTCTTGGCCATGGCCAGACACCGACGCCATTCAGTGTCTTTCTGTCAATAGCCAAAAATACAATTTCATGCTCAGCGGGACGATCTAAAAACCGCATGCGTTTTTCGACAACCCAGTTATCAGCAGATTGCCAAAGACCTGCAGACTGATAGAGCACCGCACACAGCAACAACGCGAGTGGGACGAGAGCAGTCAACAACCAGCTCGGTAACAATGACGTAAAGGGCGGTAGTTTCATGAGAAATCTTAGTACGACGAGCTAGGAGTTGCCATTCCCGTTACCGTTACCATTGCCATTCCCGTTACCATTGCCATTCCCGTTACCATTGCCATTGCCATTCCCGTTACCATTGCCATTGCCATTCCCGTTACCATTGCCATTGCCATTTCCGTTGCCGTTACCATTGCTATTACCATTGCCGTTCGATGAGTTGTTTCCGTTCCCATTCGAAGCGCTGTTGCCATTTCCGTTGGAAACACCTTTTCCATTATTTCCCGTTTTACCGAACGCATTCCCGTTGGAATTCAAGCTTTTGCCACGATTGCTGGCAGTTATGACTGGTTTGCCTGTGCGTGCATTTACAATGGCAGCTTTTTTTCCTCGGCCACGCAATTGCATTTGTTCGTTTTTTCTACGGTTCAATGAAACCTTCTGGCCCTTTGCAACGTTGACCCGCTCTCCGCGTCTGGAATCAGTTACTTCAACGAGACCACGCCGCACATTCACACTTGATCTGCCACTGCCGACAAAAACTTCGAAGCGTGTACCCTTAACAACCACAGCGAGATAGGGCGTGGTAACCTTTGTGTGTTTGTATTTACGAGTCTCCACATCCAACAACAACCTTCCGGATGTCTGCAACAATTCGGTTTTCCGACCTGAGCGATTGCTCTGAACCAACCTTGCTTGCGTATTCGCACGATACAGAATGGTTTCTTTGTTTCTCCGAAGCATAGCGCGGCCGCGCATGCCGGTTTTGATCCATGCCTTCTGTCCAATGATCATTCCTCTCTTCAGAGGTTCCCAATCACTTCCGTTTCCAGATATTTCTGCAGGTTGTGTAACGCGTACTACACGCCATTCCTCTGAAAATGCTGGAAAAGAGACTCCAATCAAAAGAATAGAGCATATTATAAATGAATAGAATTTCGTCGCCATGTGTCACCTTTAGACATATTTTGAAAAAAATCTGCATTTTGAATATTAAGAATTACTGAAAGCCAGAATGCCTGACATCTTTTGTTGGGAAATAGACGGGTTCAAGGTTCACAGATGGTGAATATTCTATTTCTACGAGAATATTTTGATTTTTTAACGCAAAAACGTTGTGTAACTGAGAGTCATCACTGACTGCAAAAATGCACCTTCAGGATGATCGATGAGGGGTTTCAGACTCAAATGAAGCAGCTGGAAGGTATTCTGTGTTGAAGTAAAAAACAGGTTCAAAAAGCGGTACCTGCATACACTCCAGTTCAAACCAAGATGGTTCGAAGGTCGAATATGAGGAGGCAGCCGATAGCAGAGGCTCCATGCATTGACCGTCAAATGGTTGACACTCACCCATGCAGGGCATAACCCACCAGACAAATTCCCATACTGGATATCCGAGAGCTCAATGTTAGAAAAAACCTATCAGCCCAACGAAGTTGAACCACGCATTTATTCCGGTTGGGAAGCCGCGAATGCATTCGCAGCCGGGTCCGGCGCGAAACAGGGTGAAGACAGCTTTTGCATTGTCATCCCTCCGCCCAACGTCACGGGCTCTCTGCACATGGGACATGCGCTGAATAACACCTTGCAGGACATCCTGGTTCGCTGGAACCGCATGCTTGGGCAAAACGTCTTGTGGCAACCTGGCATGGACCATGCTGGCATCGCTACACAAATGGTCGTCGAACGCCAGTTGATGGAAAATCAATTGCCTGGCCGACGTGACATGGGCCGTGAGAAATTCATTGAACGTGTCTGGGACTGGAAAGCTGAATCTGGTGGCACCATTTTGGGGCAACTCAAACGACTGGGTGCTTCCTGCGACTGGTCGCGCGAACGGTTTACAATGGATAAGGGTCTCTCAGCGGCCGTTCTTGAAGTGTTTGTCCGCCTCTACGAAGAAGGACTGATCTACAAGGACAAGCGTCTGGTTAATTGGGACCCGAACCTTCTGACCGCTATTTCAGATCTTGAAGTTGAACAGCGTGAATCCAACGGCAATCTCTGGCACTTCAAGTACCCATTGGTTGGGGAAGAAAACGTGTTCATCACGGTTGCTACCACGCGGCCGGAAACAATGCTCGGCGATACAGCCATCGCGGTTCATCCCGACGATGAACGCTATGCGCATCTGATCGGTAAATCCGTCGAGCTCCCATTGGTCGGACGGCATATTCCCATTGTGGCAGATGAATATGCCGACCCGGAAGCCGGTTCTGGTGCTGTAAAAATCACACCAGCGCATGATTTCAACGATTTTGAAGTCGGCAAGCGCAATAACCTTCCCGCTATCAATATCATGGCGGTCGATGCATCCATTGCCCTCAAGGACAATGAGGACTTTCAAATTGGCGTTCCTGATGAGAACAGCGCCATGATGAAGGCTGCAATTGACGCCTATCACGGACTTGACCGTTTCGTGGCACGCAAGAGAATTGTCGCCGCTTTCGATGCGTTGGGCCTGCTCGACAAAATCGAGGAACACACCCACGTTGTTCCCCATGGTGACCGCGGCGGTGTTCCTATAGAACCATTCCTGACAGACCAATGGTATGTCGACGCAAAAACGCTTGCGAAACCAGCCATCGCATCTGTTCGCGAAGGACGCACTGAATTCGTCCCAAAGAACTGGGACAAAACCTATTACGACTGGATGGAAAACATTCAGCCGTGGTGCATCTCTCGTCAACTTTGGTGGGGTCATCAAATTCCCGCATGGTACGGACCTGATGACAAGGTCTTTGTAGCAAAGTCAGAAGCTGAGGCCGCTGAGAAAGCCAAGAGCCACTATGGTGAGGCTGTCGAACTGACGCGGGATGAAGATGTACTGGATACCTGGTTCTCGTCCGCGCTGTGGCCATTCTCAACTCTCGGCTGGCCAGACACGACAGAAGAGCTGAAAACCTACTATCAGACAGATGTCTTGATTACCGGGTTTGACATCATCTTCTTCTGGGTCGCACGAATGATGATGATGGGCCTTCATTTCATGGATGAAGAGCCATTTCACACCGTTTACATCCATGCCCTGGTCCGCGATGAGCACGGCGCAAAGATGTCCAAATCCAAGGGCAACGTCGTCAATCCACTCGATTTGATTGAAGAGTATGGCGCCGACGCTTTGCGCTTTACACTTTGTGCCATGGCCGCCGCGGGCAGAGACATAAAACTGGCCACCAACCGCGTTGAAGGCTATCGAAATTTTGCCACCAAACTTTGGAATGTCGCGCGTTTTGCCGAAATGAACGAATGTTCAATCCCGACTGATTTTGCGCCGGATTCCGTCAAAAACCCGCTCAATCGGTGGATCATTACAGAATGTGGTCAAACCATTGAAGCCATCAATTTGGCCTTGAAGAGCTATCGCTTTAATGATGCAGCCAACGTCGCCTATCAGTTTGTCTGGCACAAATTCGCAGACTGGTTCATCGAGCTTTCAAAGCCCGCTTTGATGGGTGAGGACTCTGCCGATAAGGCGGAAGCCAAAGCGGTTGTTGCCTGGACTCGCGACGAAATCCTCAAAATGCTGCACCCATTCATGCCGTTCATAACTGAGGAACTGTGGGAAGTGACCGGAAATGGCACAAGAACAGAGATGTTGGTGACAACAAATTGGCCTTCAGCCGCTTTGGTGGACCAGCAGGCCGCCGATGATATCAACTGGCTAATCGAGGCAATTTCCTCCATTCGTTCCGTTCGCACCGAGATGAATGTCCCTGCGGGCGCCAAGGCCGATATTGTCATGGTTGGCGCCAATGCAGAAACTCGGCGCCGCACCGAGGAAAACCTGTCGGCGCTGATGCGCATGGCACGTTTGAATGTCGTAAGTTTTGACGAATCCACGCCTGAAGGCAGCGCCCAGATCATCATTGGCGAAACCGTTGCCTGCATGCCTTTGAAAGGCGTCATTGATATCGATGCGGAAAAGCAACGCCTGACCAAAGATATTGGCAAGGTCGAGCAGGATATCGCAAAAATCAACGGCAAACTCGGCAATGAAAAATTCGTTGCACGTGCACCAGAAGAAGTTGTGACACAAGAGCGGGCACGCCTTCAGGAAGCCAATGAAAAACGCGACATGCTCCAAGGCGCAATTGAGCGTCTGGAAGCAGCCAACTAAAAATCAGCCACCTAAAGTTGAACAGGTGATGGGTTGGACCAATTGAAATCGGTCCGACCCCATGCATCAGGGTTGCATGTGCCATTCTGTGGCGTTTTGGCAACAGCCACGATGTAACATCTAGGCTACAACCATTTCAGAACCTTTTGCCCCGATACTGCCACAAAAGCTGTATCAGACAGCACTCTGCTTATTGCTTCCGGCGTTGGGGCCGTGACTTTGGCAGAGACAATAGGGTGGAAGGGTGCGGTGGAGTTGTCATAGAAATTTCGTGTCTTTTGGACACAGGGTGTGACGACTAAATCAGCACAATCAATACAATTGAGGCAAACAGGGAAATTGGGTTCTTTAGCATGAGCACACGCGTAATCGACAAATCGAAACTGCCAAGTCGGCATGTCACCGAAGGCCCGGCGCGCGCGCCGCATCGGTCATACTACTATG
The DNA here is from genome assembly GCA_024743215.1 of Alphaproteobacteria bacterium. Taxonomy (GTDB): domain Bacteria; phylum Pseudomonadota; class Alphaproteobacteria; order Rhizobiales. Next base: position 608,905 of record JANSWZ010000001.1, on the reverse strand, counting down.
CTATGGGTTTGTCAGATACCGAGATTCACCAGCCATTTGTTGGTGTAGCCACATGCTGGAATGAGGCTGCACCCTGTAATATTTCCCTCATGCGGCAGGCGCAGGTCGTCAAGAAAGGTGTTGCCGCAAACCACGGGACACCACGCGAATTTACAACAATTACTGTAACTGATGGCATTGCCATGGGCCATCAGGGCATGAAGGCTTCTCTTGTCTCGCGAGACGTGATTGCTGATTCCGTTGAACTGACCATGCGGGGCCATTGCTATGATGCAATCGTTGGCCTTGCTGGTTGCGATAAATCTCTTCCAGGTATGATGATGGCCATGGTGCGCCTGAATGTACCTTCCGTATTCATCTACGGTGGATCAATCCTGCCCGGCACTTTCCGTGGCAAGCCGGTGACGGTTCAGGATGTGTTTGAGGCCGTTGGCCAGCATTCTGTCGGCAACATGTCCGATGCGGATCTAACGGAGCTGGAGCAGGTGGCCTGTCCGTCTGCGGGCGCTTGTGGTGCTCAATTCACCGCGAATACAATGGCGACTGTGTCAGAGGCTATTGGCCTTGCACTGCCATATTCGGCTGGCGCACCGGCACCCTATGAATTGCGTGACCGCTTCTGTTTTGCCGCCGGCGAAAAGGTAATGGAACTCATTCGTGACAATATTCGCCCAAGAGACATTGTCACCAGAAAGGCGCTTGAAAATGCAGCTACTGTGGTAGCAGCCTCTGGCGGGTCAACCAACGCAGCACTGCATTTGCCAGCCATCGCTCACGAATGCGGCATTGAGTTTGATCTGTTCGATGTCGCCGAAATATTCAAACGCACTCCGTACATTGCCGATCTGAAGCCAGGTGGCAAATATGTCGCCAAAGACATGTTTGAAGCTGGCGGCATTCCTCTGCTGATGAAGACCCTTCTGGATCAAGGCTTCCTGCATGGCGAATGTTTGACCGTAAGCGGACGGACAATTGCAGAGAACATGGAAAAAGTGTCCTGGAACCCTGATCAGGATGTGGTGCGTCCTGCCAATGATCCGATCACGGTAACCGGCGGCGTAGTTGGCCTCAAAGGCAATCTTGCACCCGAAGGTGCCATTGTAAAAGTGGCTGGCATGGTCAATCAGAAATTTACAGGTCCGGCCCGTTGTTTTGATTCCGAGGAAGCCTGTTTTGAAGCGGTGAAGAACGAGACATACAAAGAAGGTGACGTTTTGGTAATCCGCTATGAAGGACCAAAAGGCGGACCCGGCATGCGGGAAATGCTGTCCACCACGTCATTGCTCTATGGGCAGGGCATGGGAGACAAGGTTGCGTTGATCACTGATGGTCGTTTTTCTGGCGCAACCCGCGGTTTCTGCATCGGTCATGTTGGCCCGGAAGCGGCAGTCGGCGGACCAATCGGACTGCTCCAGGATGGCGACATTATTGAAATCGACGCCGTTGAAGGCGTGCTGGCCGCTCATCTGAGCGATCAGGAATTATCTGACAGAAGAGCAAAATGGCAATCCCGTGAAACGGATTCGGCAAGTGGTGCAATATGGAAATATGCACAGACTGTCGGATCGGCCCGGTATGGTGCGGTTACGCATCCGGGTGGAGAAGCTGAGAAGAGCACCTATGCGGATATTTGACGGAAATTTGCAGGTCCGATTTGTTGCGTGTGTGTTGCTGGGCGCAGGCCTGTTAGCAACAACAACGAATCCGGTTTCCGCATTTGACGGGGCCAAGCCGCTTATTGAGGAAAAGGCGTCGCCGATGGAGGCGTTTCGCTTTGGCTTTAAGGCTTACCGCGCTGGAGACAAGGCAACGGCTGTCGACGCACTGCAATTCGCTGCAAGCCAGGGCAGTGCAATGGCTCAATGGAAACTCGGACGCATGTACGCATCGGGCGACGGAGTTGAAACCAGCCCGCTGCGTGCATTTGAGTATTTCCGCGATATCGCCAATGTCCACGCAGAAGACAGTCCCAACAGCCCTGAAGCGCCATTCGTAGCGAATGCATTTGTCGAGCTGGGCGGGTTTTTCATGACCGGCATAAGCGGAACCTATGTTGGCAAAAATCCCTATCAGGCGCGCCAGATATATGGTTATGCAGCTTCATATTTTGGCGATCCGAACGCACAATATCTACTTGCCAAAATGTATCTGGAAGGCGAGGGCGGTGACAAGAACACCCGTCAGGCCGCTCGCTGGCTAAAGCTTGCCGCCGAAAAGGGTCATGCGCTTGCGCAGGCCGAGCTTGGGCGGATGCTGTTCCACGGTGAAGGCGTTTCCCAACGTAGGGTCCGTGGACTAAAATGGATCACAATAGCACTCAAACGTGCCAGTGGTTACGATGCCGAGACAGTGCGTCTGACGCATGAAACAGCTTTCATTCTGGCATCTGAAAAAGAGCGCCGCAACGCTGTGCGGCTGGCTGAAAAATGGCTCAAGAAAAATGCGCCTTTGGAAGTCAGCGTGTCAGCCCCTGTTGTTGTCAGCTCAGACACGCCCGCGGCACAATTGGTCAACGATACAAAAACGGTGATTGTTGCACCTTTGGAGCCACTTCAACCGATAAGTGCCGCCGCATCTGCGGGCACTGATTCTGGAATTGCCAGTAACAACGGCAATTAACCGGTAAAACAAACCAGGATCATAGCGTTACGTCAGCTACGAGACCGCCGACGCCGCCGACCACCGGAAGAGTTCTCAGACCCGGACGAACCTTGTTTACGTTCCGGCAGTCTCACCTTTTCAGACAGATTTGGAAACGCATCGACTTTGTTGGGAAACGCCATGGCGTTGACAAAGTGCTCCTGGAATTTTGGCTCAAGTGCAGTTTCAATCTTCTCGATACGACGAACCAGAGTTTCAATTTCGGTACGGTGTACTCGATTGAGCAACGCCATGCGAGCGCCAGTTCCGGCAGCGTTCCCAACACCTGAAACCTTGCTGAGATCGCAATCAGGAATCAGACCAATGAGAATGGCGTATTTCGGGTCAATATAACTGCCAAACGCCCCCGCCAGTTTAACCTTGCGGATTTCGCTGATCTCCAGCTTGTCCATCAACAGTTTAACCCCAGCATACAATGCAGCTTTCGCCAACTGAATGGAACGAACATCAGTCTGTGTGATTTTCAGTTCCACAGCGCCGCGCCACAAAATGTAGCTGAATGTGCGTCCATCAGCGATGACGCGGTCAGACTTTTCAGCCATTGCCCCCTGAACAACACCATCTTCATCAATCAGGCCGGCCAGAAACATTTCACCCAGAACTTCGATAATGCCGGAGCCGCACACGCCGGTAACGCCAACAGCTTCAATCTGCTCAGCAAAGCCGGGGTCATCCGACCATTCATCAACACCGACGACCTTGATGCGAGTCTCCAATGTTTCAGGATCAATCCTGACCCGTTCAATCGCACCTGGCGCAGCGCGTTGGCCACAGGAAATCTCGGCACCTTCAAAGGCAGGGCCAGTTGGAGAAGAGGCCGCAACAATGCGATCTTTGTTACCAAGAACAATCTCCGCATTGGTGCCCACATCCACAAGCAAGGTATATTCTTCTTCCTTGTGCGGAGCTTCCGCCAGTGTTGCAGCGGCAGCATCCGCGCCCACATGTCCTGCTATACAGGGCAGAATGTAAGTCCGTGCGCCCGGATGTAGATCCAGCTCAAGATCACGCGCCGGAAAGTCCAATGCGCCGGAGACAGCCAGCGCAAACGGCGCGCCGCCAAGCTCAGTTGGGTCGATGCCAAGGAACAAATGATGCATGACCGGATTGCCGACGAATACGGAATCGAGGATGGCATGCCGGTCTATTCCGGCTTCCGAACAGACTTTTTCTATCAGGCTGCGGATGGCATCACGGACAGATTTTGTTAATTGCTCTTCGCCACCCGGATTCATCATCACAAATGAAACGCGGGACATCAGGTCCTCGCCAAACCGAATTTGCGGGTTGGAGGTCCCGGACGAAGCAATCGTGCGGCCGCTCATCATATCAGATAGATGACAAGCTATTGTGGTTGAGCCAATATCAAAGGCCACACCGTAAAACTTGTCATGAAAACCGGGCCACAAACCAATCAAGGTTGAAATGCCGTCGGCCGTGTGAACGGCCGCGGTGACTTCCCATTTTCCCTTGCGCAGGATCGATTGAACCTTTGGATAGAGCCATGTTTCAATCTGGAGATGTTCAAGGTGCCACTCCGTCTTCAACGCTGTCAGCAAACGATCCAGATCGCCCAATGGTTGTTCCATATCGGGCTCTTCGACCTGCACAAAATGCAGACGGATCGCAGGGTCGCGGTCAATGCGTTTATACTCTGCGCGTTTGCGCACGACCTGACGCTGCATCTGCACATCTTGCGGAATGTCGATGACAATATCGCCAGTGACTTTGGCAGAGCAAGAGAGGCGTCGGTCATCGGCCAGGCTGCGTTTTGAGCGATAGCGTGCTTCAGTGTCGGTAAAAGCCGCCAAATGATCTGCTGAACTGGTAATTCCGTGTTTGGCAAACTGCCCTTCGGCTACCGTCACCTGACACCGACCGCATATGCCGCGCCCGCCACAAACAGATTCTATGTACACACCCAATGAGCGCGCAGCATCAAGCACCGGAGTGCCGACGGGAAAATTTCCACGTCGACCCGACGGCATGAACAATACCAACGCATCATCTGCGATACTGGTAGTGTGATTTGCATCAGAACTGGCTGGATCGCTCAAGGGAGTTGCTCCGATTTAGGCTTTTGCGAGGCGTGCGCCCCGCCCACCACGGCGACGTCCACCACCACCAGCATCGGCAGTTGGCGCCGCAGCATTACCAGGAACGTGATCCCGATACTTGGAAATCCAGGTCTGGCAATTCGGATCAGTCCCCATCAGCACATTTGCCGCATGAACGGCTTCCATCTCCGCGGGACGGCAAGGGTTCATGATCGCAGATGTCATGCCAGAAGCAATCGCCATTGGCAGGAAGGCTGCATTGATGCCGTGACGGTGCGGTATACCAAACGAAACATTCGAAGCTCCGCAACTTGTATTGACCTTCAATTCTTCACGCAAACGACGCACCAGGGCAAACACCTGCAATCCAGCCGTACCCATGGCGCCAATCGGCATAACCAGAGGATCAACAACAATATCATGTGGCTTGATGCCGTAATCCATTGCGTGTTCGACAATTTTCTTGGCAACCGCAAACCGGACATCCGGGTCTTCCGAAATTCCGGTTTCGTCATTTGAAATGGCAATAACGGGGACATCATATTTTTTGCAAAGCGGCAGTACGATTTCCAGCCGATCCTCTTCCCCAGTAACCGAGTTCACCAAAGGGCGGCCTTTGCAGACGGCAAGGCCCGCGGCAAGCGCGGCCGGGACGGATGAATCGATGCAAAGAGGCACATCCACCAGCGATTGAACCAGCTCAACCGTGGCTGCAAGCAAAGGAGGTTCGCTTTCATTCGGATCGATGCTTGTTACACCAGCATTCACATCCAGCATGGTCGCGCCAGCCGCAACCTGAGCCAGGGCATCTGCTTTCACAGTTTCAAAATTGCCCGCAAGCATTTCGGCTGCCAGCTTTTTACGACCTGTGGGATTAATACGCTCACCAATCACGCAGAAAGGTTGGTCGAAGCCAATAATGGCCGTGCGCGTTTCGGACGCGACAACAGTCTGTGTCATGGGGTAATTCCAATTTGTTAGCGGTTCTGAAGTGCTTAAATCACACTTGCATCAAGATATAAAGATTTCTTTATGTCCCAACTGCCTCTTTCGTCAAGCCAATTCGCTGTTTTTTTAAGCCCGCCGAAGGGAAATACATGCGCAGCTTTGATGGGAGTGAACGGATTTGTGGCCACATGATCCTCCATCGCCAACAAAATTGGATCAGGATCAAAACCCATTGCAAGCGCGGCAAGGGCTGATCCTCGCTTTTTCAGGAAGCTCATGGAAGGACCAACACCGCATATAGCTGCATATTTGATGAGGGTGGTCATCTTGGCAGGTCCAGCCATGCCGATGTGAACAGGCAGGCTGATACCCTGCTCAGGAAGACTGTCAGCCCAGGTAATGAAGCGCTCCGCGTCAAACCCGAACTGGGTGACAATGCGCATCTCAGCGTCTGTGTCAGCGGCATAAGCCGCTTTTTCGAGCAGACTTGATTTGACAATATCTGCCGGAATGGTCGTGTTGCCTTCCGGATGACCAGCCACGCCAATTTTTTGGATGCCATGCTTACTCAGAACATCGCTGCGCAAAATATCAATTGACGCGGAATAGGGGCCTTTCTGCTCATCTGCTTCGCCAGCAATGACCAGAACATTATCCACGCCCGCTTCGCCTACGAAACGGTTGACCCGTAACTCCAGCGCATCGCGGCTTCCAATGCGCCGGGCAGGAAGGTGGGGCACTGGAGCATAGCCGCAGGCACGCACCTTAGCTGCAGCAGCTACGATGGTATCCAGCGGATCGACACCAACATCAGTCAGATAGACCCACGTGCCGGCCGGAAACAGTCCGCTCAGCCCATCGGTCGACAGGACCTGTTTGGCCGAAGCCTCAATGGACGCAGTCAATCGTTGTTCAGGTACCGCTAGTTCCATGGTCAACGCCTCCAGCATCAATCAAAGCCTTGAGCCGCGTTTTGGGATAAGCCGCAATCATGGCTTCCAATGCCTGATCCGCTTCAGCTTCCAGATCACTTGATACCTCTTCCGGCGAACCGCGTCGCCATTCTTCCAGATAGGCATCACTGTCTTTGGCCCCAAGCCGCATGGCGCATTGGTCCACCGATTGAATGAAATATTCCGGCAATTCCCGTTTGGCAGCCTTGCGTCCTGCCTTAACGATGATCTGCGTTGGAATATCTTTCCAATAGACGATGGTCTTCTGTGCCATTTCCTGCTCCTAGGGTGAGAATGTGGGTCATACTGACTTTGCGCTGCATTACCAGCGACATGACATGGTGGGAATGCGACTGCGACAGCGATTTAGGGGCTCAAACGATCAACGGCAAGGCTTTTCATGGAAATTTCCAAATCACCATAGCCTGTTGAACGACGCTCATAACGAAGCCCAAGACGCTCTGCGCAAAGAGCTGCCTTGGCATCAAGTTCGGGATTGTTGGTTTGAGCCAGATAAATCAGGCTTTCATAATTGCCGAAATACATATCCCGTAACTCAGGATGCCGGTCCAGCCCCATCGGCCGCCAGACAAAAGCGTCAAACTGCTTCACCAGAAAGTCGGTCAGATAAAATGACCGCATTTCATCGTCAGCCCGTTCGGCGAATGCTTCATTGCCATCAAAGAAGGAATAGCAATGTGGCCCTGCAATGCGCTCAACACCTTCTTCGGCACATAATGCATCCAAATGCCCACCAGTACCGCAATCAGCGTACAGGATGTAGATGGTTCCAAATCCATCCTCACGTCCTTTGTGAATCGCTTCGCGAACTGCAGGTGTAATCTTTTCCGGATAGAGATGCAGTTTTGCAGGCAAACAACGCAGAACCATGTGATTCCAGGAATTTGCGGCCTTGAGCGCCAGAATTTCGCGCGCCAAAGCACCACAACCGATCAGCAGAACGGATCCGTCTTGGCTTTCACCAAATCCTTGTTCAGTTAGAATATGTTCACTTGGAAGAGACATGTTTTGGCTCCCAATGCGGGAGACAAATCACTCCCGGTGCAAAATTATGCGTTGGCCATCTGATTGTGCTTGCGTGCCATCCACTCTTTCGCAGTTTCAACAGCAACCGCTGCGTCGCGACAGTAGGCATCAGCACCAATGGCCAAGCCAAATTCCTCATTCAGCGGCGCACCACCAACAAGAACTATGTGCTTATCGCGAATGCCCATTTCTTTCATCGTATCAATTACGACCTTCATATAGGGCATGGTTGTGGTCAACAGCGCAGACATGCCAAGAATGTCCGGCTTGTGCTCTTCGATCGCCGCCAGATAGTCCTCAACAGGATTGTTGATCCCCAGATCGAAAACTTCGAATCCGGCACCCTCCATCATCATACCGACAAGGTTCTTGCCAATGTCATGAATGTCACCCTTGACGGTGCCAATCACCATTGTCCCAACCTTGGGTGCACCTGTCTCGGTCAGAAGAGGGCGTAATATGGCCATGCCTTGTTTCATGGCATTGGCAGCCAGAAGAACCTCAGGAACAAAAAGAATTCCATCGCGGAAATCGATACCGACGATCCGCATTCCTTCAACCAGGCCTTTGGTGAGAATATCGTAAGGTGTCCAATTCCGCTCCAGCAGAATGTTCACACTTTCAGCAATTTCTTCCTTCAGCCCGTCATACAAATCGTCATGCATTTGAAGGACGAGTTCTTCGTCATTCAATTCGGATAGAATGATGTCATCATCATCGGACATAACCAACTCACTCTCGGACGTTGCTGTATTTCATATTCCACTGCGTTACCACGCGTGCAATTGCAAGAGTATTCCGCATTTGTTTAATGTTTCGTGCAACTGAAAACGACCTGCAGCGAGATAGAAACGACGAAACTTCGCCAGCAGAACGCGGTCAGGACTGGTTGACTGTCGCGAAAGCCACTACTGTATGACGCAATAGGAACGCATCATCCCCGTGCCATACGGCATCTTTGCCTATGGGCAAATCGTGAGGGCAATCACCATGACCGACAGTCGCCAAAGCAGCGCAGAACCAACAAAATCACCACGCCGCAGACGCGGCGGCGGCATGGATGGGCGCAGAGCCTTGCGTGCCAATCGTCGCGATCCTCAGATGCCTGCCATTTTGCGCAAAATCTCGACCGTCGAAATTCTGGACGAAGAAGGTCTGGCTTTGATTGAAGCCAATGCAGATACCGTGCTTCAGGAAATTGGCATTGAATTCCGCGAAGACCCCGAAGCATTGCAGATGTGGCGCGACGCCGGTGCGGATGTGCAAGGCGAGCGTGTACGATTCCCAAAAGGACTTTGTCGCAAGCTGATTGAAACGGCCCCAGGTGAATTCACACAATTTGCACGAAATCCGGAACGCTCAGTCCAGATTGGCGGCAAAACAACCGTATTCGCGCCGGTCTATGGTCCTCCATTCGTCCGTGATCTTGATGGCGGTCGCCGCTATGCGACGCTGGAGGATTTCCATAGTTTTGTGAAGCTGGCCTATATGGCGCCGGCAATCCACCATTCCGGAGGAACTGTGTGTGAGCCGGTCGATGTGCCGGTTAACAAACGCCATCTCGACATGGTGATGGCCCACATCAAATACTCAGATAAACCCTTCATGGGGTCAGTCACCCATCCTGACCGCGCCGAAGATTCAGTTGCCATGGTGAAATTGCTCTTCGGCGATGAGTTTGTCGATGAGAATTGTGTGCTGATCAACCTGATCAACGCAAACTCACCCATGGTATTTGATTCAACCATGCTGGGCGCACTCAAAGTCTATGCAAAGGCCGGGCAGGCGACCGTCGTGTCACCATTCATTCTCGCTGGCGCCATGTCACCGGTAACGGTTGCGGGCACTCTGACCCAAATACTGGCAGAAGTCATGGCCGGCGCCGCGTTCTCTCAACTTTGCCGCCCTGGTGCGCCAGTTGTGTTTGGAACGTTTGCAAGTTCCATCTCCATGCAATCGGGAGCCCCGACATTCGGGACACCTGAGCCGGCCTTGGTTCTGTATGGTGCTGGCCAATTGGCCAGAAGACTTGGCATTCCTTTCCGCTCTGGCGGGTCCTTGTGCGGTTCAAAGGTCTGCGATGCCCAATCGGCTTACGAGAGCGCCCAAACGATCATGCCAACCCTCATGGGCGGTGTAAATTTTGCATTGCATTCGGCAGGGTGGCTTGAAGGCGGTCTGGCGTCTTCCTATGAAAAATTTGTCATGGATTGCGACCAACTCGCGATGATGCAGCGTTTCGCTGAAGGCATTGACCTGTCAGAAACCGGTCAGGCTATGAGCGCTATCCGGGAAGTTGGTCCCGGAAGCCATTATCTGGGCTGCGAGCACACGCAGGAGAACTTTGAAACGGCCTTTTACCGCTCAACCATTGCGGACAACAACTCCTACGAGCAGTGGCAGGCTGACGGCGAACAAACAGCGGAACAACGCGCAAACACGCTTTGGAAAAAGATGCTGCACGAATATGAAGCACCAACGCTTGATCCAGGCATCGAAGAGCGTCTGAATGCCTTCATTGCACGCAGGAAAGGCGAAATGGAAGATGCGTTCGCACCAAAGGATCCCAAAAAGGATGCCATGGCGCGTTCAATGAAAATCCGCAGCACCGCCATGCAGGAATCTTTCGGCCTGAAGGACGGTAAACCCGACTAAAGCGTCTTAACGATCTCGGCGGCGCGAGCGGCGCTGAGGTTTGTCGGCACCAGACGAAATTGGATTGACGATCGGTCCAATGGTCTCGACGATTTTGGTTTCATCCGGCCGCTCTCCCTTTTGGTGGGCGTCCAGAGCGGCGCGCATGGCAGCCAAATGAATGGCAGAGGTGCCACAACACCCGCCTATAATGCGCGCCCCGGAATCAACCGCGAGCCGGATATAATCCGCCATCAAATCCGGTGTGCCGGTATATTCCACTTGATCACCTTTGATCTGCGGGATGCCACAATTTGCCTTGGCAACAATGACCACGTTACCGGGCTGTTCGGACATTGACAGAACCGACATCAAAAGATCTGAGGCACCAACACCGCAATTGGCACCAACCGCCAATGGGGGGGTCTCCAAACCATCCAGCAGATGCGGCATGTCTGCTGGCGGAAGTCCCATCATTGTCATTCCAGCAGTGTCGAAGCTGGCCGTGACCACATAGGGCAGGCCGCAAATATTGGCTGCATCAGCTGCAGCCTGCATTTCTTCCTTTGCGGACATGGTTTCAATCCATGCGACATCAGCACCGCCATCTTTCAGGCCTTTCATCTGATCCACAAATGCTTTGACAGCGCCATCATAGGTCATTTCGCCAAGGGGCGCGAATAACTCACCTGTCGGACCGACAGATCCAGCCACCACAACCGGCCGGTCTGATTTATCAGCGACAGCCCGGGCCAGCTTTGCTCCGGCGTAATTATACTCAAAAACCCGATCCTGAACCTTGTGCAGCTTCAGACGAGGGGCGTTTGAGCCAAATGTGTTGGTGAGGATGATGTCAGACCCGGCATCAACAAAAGCCTGATGGAGCTCCGTTACCTTTTCCGGTTCATCCAGATTCCAGAACTCCGGCGGGTCTCCTGGTCCAAGACCCAAATCGAAAAAATTTGTTCCTGTGGCCCCGTCGGCCAGTAGAACAGGTTTTTGATCCAGCAGGCTGGAAAGCGTTGTGGCGGTCATGATCAAATTCCAATGGGTGTTTTCTTTGCAATCGCGCCATGGAAGCAAAATGTCAATAAATGAATTGAAGATATAAAGATTTCTTTATGCGAACTCCAGACCTCAGGGCGAACCGAGGCAGAGCGCAGATCAATATCGGGATGATTCCAGATTTAGACTTTGTGAAGCATCTGAAGCAGCGACGGGCGAACTTTAACGCGTTCTTAGAATGTTTGCCTACAAGACAATCCCACATCGCATTGCAAAATTATGCTCTGAATTCAGGCCTCAACAGCAATATTTCGACATATGACTTGATTTGGCTATCGCAGAGCTTTTTGGCACATCACCAGAAATGGTAACGGGTCATTTGTTTACTCGTGTTCGTTGGGGAGCAGCATAAATATGTGTGGTATCGTAGGAATATTGGGGACCAAGCCGGTCGCCCCGCTTCTGGTTGATGCGCTTAAGAGGCTCGAGTATCGCGGCTATGATTCTGCCGGCATTGCCACAGTTCATGATGGCATACTCGACAGACGTCGTGCAGAAGGCAAATTGATCAATCTTGAGCAACACGTGGCTGAAGTACCTCTCGATGGTCTGTCAGGAATTGGTCATACCCGATGGGCAACGCACGGTGTTCCCTCTGTCCGCAATGCTCATCCGCACGCCACCACCGATGTGTCCGTCGTCCATAATGGGATTATCGAAAACTTCAGCGGTCTACGCGAAAATCTGCTGGAAGAGGGCGCGATATTTGAATCAGAAACCGATACGGAAGTCATTGCGCATCTAATTTCGCGCGAAGTGGCAAGTGGAAGCTCTCCAAAGGAAGCCGTCTTCAATACGTTGAACAAGCTTCAGGGCGCTTTTGCTCTGGCTGTCTTGTTCAAGAGTGATGCGAACCTGCTGATCGCGGCCCGTCGCGGCAGCCCCATAGCTATTGGTCATGGCGATGGCGAAATGTATATCGGTTCCGACGCTATCGCTTTATCTCCATTTACCGACCGCATCACCTATCTCGATGATGGCGATTGGGCCACAATTACCCGTGACAGCCTGGAAATTCTCGACAGCGAGGGCAACCTCGTCGAACGCCCGATGCAGCGTTCAAGCTCCAGCGCTTTGATGGTCGACAAGGGTAACTACAAGCATTTCATGCTGAAAGAAATTTATGAGCAGCCGGAAGTGATCAGCCATACGCTGAGCCACTATCTGGACTTTGCAGAAGGCAAGGCCAGCCAACAGCAGGATCTGCCATTTGACTTTGCAAAACTGTCTCGCATCAGCATGACAGCCTGCGGAACCGCGTATATCGCAGGTCAAATCGCAAAATACTGGTTTGAAAAACTGGCCCGCCTGCCAGTCGATATTGATGTTGCATCAGAGTTTCGCTATCGCGAGGCACCGCTCGACAAAAATGGTTTGTCACTGTTCATTTCTCAATCGGGCGAAACAGCGGACACGCTGGCTTCCTTGCGTTACTGCAAGCAAAACGGCCAAACCATTGCCAGCATTGTCAACGTGCCAGAAAGCACAATTGCGCGGGAATCAGATGTCATTTTCCCTACTTTGGCCGGGCCAGAAATTGGCGTTGCCTCAACCAAGGCCTTCACCTGTCAATTATCGGTCTTGGCTTCCCTGGCCGTACGGGCCGGTGTTGCGCGTGGTTTCATAGACCCCGCAGCCGAAAAGGAAATTGTAGCATCGCTCTCTGCAGTGCCGAGATTGACCGCTATGGCGCTGTCTCAGGAAGATGATGTGGAAAGTCTGGCGCGCGATCTGTCAAAAGCCAGCCACGCGCTTTATCTGGGCCGGGGCACGAACTTCCCATTGGCTCAGGAAGGCGCCCTGAAGCTCAAGGAAATCTCATATATTCATGCAGAAGGTTATGCGGCTGGCGAGTTGAAGCACGGTCCCATTGCGCTGGTTGACGAAGACATGCCGGTGGTGGTTATCGCCCCATTTGACAATGTGTTTGAAAAAACCGTCTCCAACATGCAGGAAGTCGCTGCCAGAGGTGGGCAGATCATCCTGTTTACCAATGCAGCAGGCGCTGCAAAGGCGGAAGTGGAAACGCTGAAAACCATTATTTTACCAGATGTTCATCCGGACATTGCGCCCTTGATCTATTCCATTCCGATCCAGCTTCTGGCCTATCACACAGCCGTTTTCATGGGGACTGACGTCGATCAACCACGGAATCTCGCTAAATCTGTCACAGTGGAGTGATATTAATCGTAATTTGTCGATAGAAAGCACAGCCTGCCATTGCGCTTTCACATTTGAGAATTATGTTGTCGGAAAGCCACAGTCGTTTTTCGTGGCCAGTTGATGGAAAAAAATGGCCCCTAAACACCCTAAAACAGGCAAAGACATTCGCAAGCGACTCAGTCCCGGACTGCGTCTGCGCAACTATTTTCTTACCGGCCTCGTGATTGCGGCCCCCGTCAGCATAACGATTTATCTTACCTGGACTTTCATCCAGTGGATTGATGGCTGGGTTAAGCCACTCATACCATCTGTTTACAATCCGGATACGTATCTTCCATTCTCGGTACCAGGTGGCGGCCTGCTGTTTGCATTTCTTGCGATCACACTGCTGGGGTTCTTCACAGCTGGTATCGTAGGTAAAACGATTATCCGTTATGGAGAGACGCTTTTAGGCCGCATGCCACTTGTCAGAAATCTGTATCAAGGCTTGAAACAGATTTTCGAAACCGTGCTGTCTGATAGCTCGAAATCTTTTCAAACAGCTGCACTTCTGGAATATCCTCGCCGCGGCCTCTGGGCTATTGTGTTTATCTCAACCGAAACAAAAGGTGAGGTGAAGGTCAAACTCGGCGAGTTTGTAGACGACAGCATGGTTTCAATATTTTTACCGACCACACCCAATCCAACATCCGGTTTCTTGCTCTTTGTACCCAGCAAAGACCTGACTCCGCTGGACATGTCGGTTGAACAAGCCGCCAAGTTGGTCATTTCGGCAGGTCTGGTAAATCCAGACAAGGATCTGGGTAAGGTGGTAACCAATCCTGAAAATGTTGTCAGCGTTAAAGGCGACGATCCGAAAGCTGCCAAAGAAATGCTTGAAAAGGCTGCCCGTGAAATCGAGCCCGCAGAGTAAGGGGTTTATCCTGATTTCAGATACCGGATAGCTTCATCCAACCCGAACAGATACAACAACACCCGTAGTTTCTGACCACGTTCGCTTTGCATATCTGTATCCCGCTCCAGGATGAGGCGCGATTCTTTCCGGGCCATTTCAAGTAAATCCGCATGCGCCTGCAAATCTGCAATTCGGAACGTTGGAGCGCCACTTTGGCGAATGCCCAGAACTTCGCCTTCACCGCGCAGCTTCAAGTCTTCCTCAGCAATCCGAAAACCGTCTTCCGTATCCCTCAGAATATTCAAACGCGCTTTGGCAGTTTCGCCCAATGGCCCTTTATACATCAAAATACAGGATGACTTTTCGGCGCCGCGGCCAACACGTCCACGCAACTGGTGAAGCTGTGAAAGCCCAAAGCGCTCTGCATGTTCAATCACCATAATGGTTGCGTCAGGAACATCCACGCCGACTTCAATGACGGTGGTCGCAACCAGAATTCTGGTTTCGCCCGATTTGAAGGCGGACATGGCTGCATCTTTTTCGGCCGGTGTCATACGTCCATGTACCAGACCAACCCGAGTGCCAAATACGGATTGCAATGTTGCAAAACGCTCCTCGGCAGATGTGAGATCAAGGACTTCTGCATCTTCAACCAGAGGACAGACCCAATAGGCTTTCGTGCCACCGCTGAGGGCGCGTTGCAGCCCTGAAATCACATCATCCAGCCGATCCTGTGAAACCGACCGTGTATCGATTGGCTGCCGGCCCGCAGGCTTCTCGGTCAATTTCGAAACATCCATGTCACCAAAGTAGGTGAGCACCAATGTGCGCGGGATCGGCGTTGCCGTCATGACCAGAACATCAACCGCGACACCTTTGGCTGACAACGCCAGACGTTGATGTACGCCAAATCTGTGCTGCTCATCGACGATGATAAGACCCAGATCGCGGAAGGCGACGCTTTCCTGGAACAATGCATGCGTGCCGACCAGAATATCGATCAGACCTGCTTCCAGATCCGCCAACACTGCCTTGCGATGGGATTGACGGTCCTTACCGGTCAAAATGGCAATGCGCAGACCGGCGGCTTCACAAAGCGGCTCCATGGTCTGAAAATGCTGCCGAGCCAACAATTCTGTGGGAGCCATAAATCCAGCCTGTGAACCGGCTTCCACCACGTCGGCCATGGCAATCAGGCCAACCAGTGTCTTGCCGGACCCGACATCTCCCTGCAGCAAACGCAACATACGTTCTGGCTTGCGCAAATCTGTTTCAATCTGACTGATGGCGGTTTGCTGCGATCCTGTCAGCGAGAAAGGAAGCGCAGACCTTATTGCTTCACTTTTCTCCCCGAAAAAGTCTCTTGAGACACCCCTTTGTTTTCTCATCTTCTGACGCGTAATCGACAGGGCAAGCTGCGTCGCCAGCAATTCATCATAAGCGAGGCGGTTCTGGTGCGGACTTTCCGGCTCCAGATCCGAGGCGGTTTTAGGTGCGTGCAATTTATACAGCGCCTGCTGGAAGTCTGGCCAGTTTCTTGGTCTCAAAATTGTTTGATCATGCCATTCAGGCAGGTCAGGCACCAGTTCAACAGCTGCATTCACAGCGCGTCCAAAAACTTTGCGCGACAGGCCGCCGGTCATTGCATAGACAGGCTCAATCAGCGGCATGGTGGCAAAGTCTTCAGCGCTTACAATGTGATCTGGATGCACCATCTGCGGCACGTTGCGGAACCATTCTACGGTCCCACTAACATACCGGATTTCGCCCTCTGGAAGTGCTTTTTCAAGGTATGATGCATGTGCGTGAAAAAACACAAGGTCCAACTCGCCACTGTCATCATGTCCAGTCACCCGGTAGGGCAGCCGCTTGTTTCCGCGCGGTGGCGGCACATGTTCATCAATATGCAGTTTTATTGTCGCGATTTCGCCATCTCTTGCATGCGCTGCCCCCGGTTGCTGCTGCCGGTCGATAAGGCTGTAAGGTCTGTGGAACAACAAATCGATGACACGTGCATCTTCATTCTCGGCCCCACGGGTCAGTTTCCCCAACAAAACAGCCAGTTTTGGCCCAATTTTAGGGAGGACTTGAACAGATTGGTAAAGAGGTGTCAGAATCTCTGGGCGCATGTTCATTAAATGCCGTTTTTCAAGCGCCCCCGCAAGCAACCTCTGCTCACGAATTTCAACAAGCTTATTCCAGTTGCATGGGCTGACAAACTCCAGTGGCTTGGGTATAGCAAACCGGAAACCTTCCAAAGGCGCGTTATGACGAATACCAGTATCAGACCGGATCACAGTGGCCTGAGTTCTCGCAAAAGGCAGGCGATTTTCCGCGCGACTCATCGCGGCACCCGAGAAATGGATATTTTGCTGGGCGGCTTTGTCGAATTTGAAGTCCATTCATTCTCTGATGCGGAAATGGATGATCTGGAACAATTGATGGAAGCGCCGGATTGGGACATCTACAAATGGGTCACAGGGACGTTGCCAGTGCCTGACAATTACAACACGCCGCTGTTTCAGCGCTGGGTTGCCTACCAAGCCGAAAAATCAAAAAAACAGCAACAACATATTTTGTAACAGGCGAAAGCTCACACCAAGCCATGTCCATGCGACTCAAACTCAAAAACCTGTTTCAAATCACAGAACGCGTAACCTTGAGCAGCGTGGCGGATGGGGCTGAAGGTTATGTCCTGGCTGAAATGCTGGCCAACAATCCCAGCATCAAAGAATGGTGTTACGTGGCCCGCGACAGCCGGCGCGCAGAATTATTGCGCCAGTCGTTAGAGTTTTTTGCGCCTTTGTCAGAAATCATCTTCGTTCCAGCCTGGGATTGCCTGCCATACGATCGCGTTTCGCCAACCGCTCAAACCAGCGCGCAGCGCATGATGGCATTGGCACAGTTGCAGACCGCAACGGCCAAGGGAAAACAACGCATCATCTTGATGACAGCGAATGCGGCCCTGCAAAAGTCACTTCCGCCATCAATCATTCCAAAACGGGTGTGGCAGGCAAAGCCGGGCAGTGTCGTGTCCATGTCCGATCTTGTTGCATGGCTTGAAAGCAACGGCTTTTTGCGCGTTCCAACTGTACGCGAGACCAGTGAATATGCCGTGCGCGGCGGTATCCTCGATCTATTTGCGCCAGGTGATGAAGAGCCAATACGCCTGGACTTCTTTGGCGACACTTTAGAAACACTGCGGCGGTTTGACCCGGAGACGCAACGCACCACAAATGCGCTTCAGGAACTCGAACTGGTGCCCGCCAGTGAAGCAATATTGGACGAAGACCGCATTCAGCGCTTCCGGCAAAATTATCGAGCCTCCAACGGAACCGTCACAAAAGATGATCCGCTATATGAAGCCGTCAGCGAGGGCCGCCGGTATCCCGGTCTGGAGCACTGGCTGGGATATCTGGAGCCAGAACTGGTGCCGGTCTTAAGCTTCGCACCTGAAGCGCCGGTCATTCTGGATCATTTGCTTGAAGATGCCTTGGATGATCGTGCCAACCAAATTGAAGATCACTATCAAACGCGACTGGAACACAGCGGCGAGGGGGCGGTTTACCGCCCCTCAGAACCCGACCTGCTTTATCTGAATATCAACAGCTGGAACGAATTGTTACAGCAGCGCCGGACAGTTGCGCTGACACCATTTGATGTCATTCAGGAAACTCACGCAGGTAAGGTAATCCTGATGGGCGGCCGCCAGAGCCGAACTTTCGCTGCAGAGCGCGCAGCCAATGACCAAAATATCTTCGATGCTTTGATCGCTCATATCGGCAGTCTGATTGCCGACAAGAACCGGGTGCTGATTGCAGCATGGAGTGAAGGCGCACGGGACCGGTTGGCGCAGGTGCTTCAGGACCACGGCCTGATAAAGCAAAGGCTGATCAATTCATGGACTGATGCCAAAGGTCTGCAGAATGGAACGGTCGGATTGTCTGTTCTTGAACTGGAAAACGGATTTTCTTTTGATGGCTTCGCCCTCATCGGTGAGCAGGATGTGCTTGGTGACCGTCTTGTGCGCAAGGGCAAACGCAAACGCCGTGATGCCGATGTTCTGACCGAAGCTGCAAGTCTGAACGAGGGAGACTTTGTTGTTCACGTCGAGCACGGCATTGCGCAATTTGCCGGACTGAGCACCATAATGGCAGCAGGTGCGCCTCATGATTGCCTGGAACTCATCTATTCCGGTGGCGACAAGCTGTTCCTGCCCGTGGAAAATATTGAACTGCTCACCCGCTATGGCTCCGAAGGCACCGAAACGTCCCTGGACAAGCTGGGTGGCGTTGCATGGCAGGCCCGCAAGTCGAGACTCAAAAAACGCATTCGCGATATGGCGGAAGCACTTATCAAAGTTGCAGCCGCCAGGGCTTTGAAGACTGCTGCACCGCTGACCCTCGATGAAGGCATCTATGACGAGTTTGCGGCGCGGTTCCCTTATGAAGAGACTGAGGATCAATTAGGTGCAATAGACGCAATCACCGATGATCTGGCGTCAGGTCGTCCTATGGATAGGTTGGTCTGCGGTGATGTCGGCTTCGGCAAGACAGAGGTGGCACTGCGCGCAGCCTTTGTGGCGTCAATGTCCGGTCGGCAAGTGGCCGTAGTGGTGCCAACCACACTATTGGCGCGGCAACATTTCAAAACATTTGCAGACCGGTTTGCAGGACTGCCGATCAAGGTACGTCACGCATCCAGACTGGTGCCCGCAAAGGAACTGTCGGAAACCAAATCTGGTCTTGAAACCGGCGAAGTCGACATTGTGATCGGCACCCATGCCTTGCTTGGAAAAGCCATCAAGTTCCGCGATCTCGGACTACTGGTTATCGATGAAGAACAGCGGTTTGGCGTTCGACACAAAGAACGGCTGAAAGAGCTGAAATCCGATGTTCATGTTCTGACGCTCACGGCTACGCCAATACCGCGCACACTCCAATTGGCACTGACTGGTGTACGCGAATTATCTCTTATCAGCACGCCACCGGTAGACCGCTTGGCAGTGCGGACCTTTGTCTCACCGGTAGATCCGGTGACAATCCGGGAAGCTCTGCTGCGCGAGCATTTCCGAGGCGGTCAGAGCTTTTACGTTTGTCCAAGGGTCTCCGATTTGGCAGAACGAAAAGCCTTTCTTGAACAACATGTTCCCGAAATCAAAGCCGTGGTGGCACATGGGCAAATGCCGCCCAGTGAACTCGATGATGTCATGAATGCTTTTTATGACGGACAGTTTGATGTGCTTCTATCGACGACCATTGTGGAATCAGGCCTGGATATTCCGACCGCCAATACACTGATCATTCACCGGGCACATATGTTTGGTCTGGCACAAATGTATCAGTTACGCGGCCGTGTCGGGCGCTCCAAAACACGAGCATATGCATTGTTCACAGTCCCCACCAACATGAAACTCACAGCCACAGCAGATCGTCGTTTACGTGTCCTTCAATCGCTGAACAGTCTGGGTGCCGGCTTTGAATTAGCCAGCCATGACATGGACATTCGTGGTGCAGGCAACCTGTTGGGTGAAGAACAATCCGGGCAAGTGCGCGAAGTCGGGTTTGAGCTTTATCAGCAAATGTTGGAAGAAGCGGTTGCCAGCATGAAAGCAGGTGATCTGGAAGCGGAGATGGAAGACCAATGGTCGCCGCAAATCACACTCGGCCTGGCTGTGATGATACCGGAAAACTATGTCCCGGACCTGCAGTTGCGTCTGTCTCTTTACAAACGCCTGTCTTCGCTGGAATCAGCGCAGGAAATCGACGATTTTGGCGCAGAATTGATTGATCGGTTTGGATCGCTTCCCGAGGAAGTCGACCACTTGCTAAAGCTGGTTTTCGTCAAACAATTGTGCCGCCAATGCAATATTGAAAAGGTCGATGCGGGGCCCAAGGGCATGGTCTTCTCACTGCGCAAGGGTGTCTATCCAAACCCAACCGGCTTGATTGAATACATTGCACAACAGGGAACACTTGCGAAAATCAGACCGGACCAGAAGATCGTGCTGATCCGGGATTGGCCGAAGCCTGTTCAGCGCCTCAAAGGGGCTGCAGTCGCATTGGCCCAACTGGCAAAAATCGCCAGCGAGGCTGATCAGGAAGCGTCTTGATCGGCTTCTGCTGCTGTGCGGGTAATCGCTTCTGCCAGGGTTTCAGGCTCCTGAGCACCCATGATTGCGTATTTCTGCCCCAGAATAAAACAGGGAACCCCGGTCACGCCGATCTTTTGGGCTTCTGCGATCTGTTGCTTCACCACATCTTTCGCCAGATCAGTGTGGAGCTTGTCGAGAATCTCATCGTCATCCATGCCAATGTCGCCCGACAGAGCCGCTAACACGTCATCGTCACCAATATTCTGGCCTTCCAGAAAATAGGCCTGAAACAAACGTTCAGCCATTTGGTTCTGCAAGTCTTCCTGCTCCGCCCAATGGATCAAACGATGTGCATCAAGCGTATTGGACGAATATTCAATCAGATCAAACGCAAAGGGGATATCCATCGCCGCCCCGGTTTCTTCGATCTGGCTATAGGCGGTCTGCGCACGTTCCTTGCCGCCAAATTTTTCTGACAGATAATCAGCCCTTGGCTTGCCGCTTTTTGGCAGCGTCCCATCAAGCTGAAATGGGAGCCAATGAACATCCAATTCGATACCATCAAGTAGATTTTGCGCCATCTCGAGGCGTTTTTTGCCGATGTAACACCAAGGACACATGACATCGGAAACAATTTCAACGCGGATAGATTGCATGAATTGGTCTTTCGTTATGACGGAAACCTGTAAGCCGGTTTCCTACTGGGTAGCCCACCATGTCGCAGGTTGATAGCCGTAAACAGATGTTTTCTCCGGAACGGAAATACGCGTTCTGCGCGCCAGCCATTGGCCAGGTGTATGAAACAGCGGGATGAAATAGATGCCAGACAGGATCATGCGATCAAAGGCACGTACCGCAGTGACAAATTCCTCACGGTCACGGGCTGCAACCAGCTTGTCGATAATGGCATCAATCGCTGGATTGCTTGCGCCGGACAGGTTCAGACTGCCATCTGTAGTGGCAGCAACTTGTCCCCAACGACCATATTGCTCCGATCCGGGAGATAGGGAGGCCGTAAAAATATATTGCAGCATGTCGTAGTCGAACCGCTTCCAGCGCTCCCAATATTGGGCGGAATCAACGGTGCGGATGGTCATTTCAACGCCAATGCGTTCCACATTGCGCTGCAACGCCAGGGCAAGTCGTTCCTGAGGTTGTGAAGCGGCCATAAACTCAAAAGAAAACTGCTCGCCGGTTTCGCCATCCACCATTTTTCCGTCCTTGAGGACGTAGCCTGCCTCGCGGAACAATTCGACAGCCTTGCGCAGATTTTTCCGATCACGTCCAGTCCCATCACTTACTGGCGGGGTATATGTGCCATCCAGAACCTCGGGTAATAACTGATCTATGGAACTGCCCAGCAATGCTCTTTCAGCATCGTCCACCGGACGTTGAAATGCCGACAATTCGGAATTATGGAACAGACTCGCGGTCCGTTGATAAGCACCAGAAAACAGGTTTTCGTTGACCCATTGGAAATCAAACAGATATGTGAACGCTTCCCGTACCCGTTTATCGGCAAACTTGTCCTGTCGCGTATTGAAAATCATGCCGCGCATGCCTGTTGGCGTACCCGTTTCATAAGTATCCAGAACGATCTCACCATTGCGAACAGCTGGAAAATCATAATCATTGGCCCAGCGCGCAGGGCTTTCTTCCGGGTTTATATCAAACAGGCCTTTGCGGAACGCTTCAAATCTGGTGCTTTCCTCGCGATAATAGTCGATGTGTATGGTATCAAAATTGTCAAATCCCGCTCGAACAGGCAGATCATTGCCCCAATAGTCCGGGTTTTTCTTCAAGACGACCCGCGTTCCCGCATTAACATCGGCAACAACATATGGGCCGGAACCAAGAACAGGCGTTAAGCTGGAACGGTCGAATGTATCAAAATCAATGGCGTGTTTGGGCAGAATGGGAATGATACCGAGCAACAGCGGCAATTCGCGGTTCTTCCCTTCGCCCAGATTCATCCGCACGCCGCGTTCACCAATCCGCTCAACACTCTCTATGGCCTGCATCCACCGACTATAGGGCGGGCGGCCTTTTTCGCGGAACAAATCAATCGTGAACAACACGTCGTCCACCTTAATTGGCTCGCCATCGGAAAATTTGGCTTCCGGGTGAATCGTGACTTCCAGGAATGTACGTTCCGGGTCTGTTTTGATGGTATCTGCAATCAGGCCATACATTGTGAAGGCCTCGTCCCGATTGCGCTGCATCAGACCCTCATAGACATTTGCGCCCAACACCCCGTCAGACAAGCCACGCGGTGCCACGCCCCGAACGATGAACTGGTTCAGGCTGTCAAATGATCCATTGAACCCATATGTGATGAGGCCGCCTTGGGGCGCATCAGGGTTCGCATAGGAAAAGCTGGTAAAGTCGGAGGGCAGGGCCGGTTGTCCATGCATGGCTAATCCGTGAGGCGGATTGGCAACTTCTCCTGTATATTCTGCACCAACGGGTGCGTCCTGGGCTCGGTCAGCAGCAACTGAAACGCCGCCCGAGAGGGAAAACAACAGACAGGCAAGCAGACCAAACGAGGCCTTCAGGCGCAATTTCATTGAACAAACAGCCATGTTAGCGGAAACCACAACATCCTCCAGAATTACAAAATCGCCGAGACGCGAATCATCCTTTGCATTAGGCAAAGAGTATGGCGCATCCAAGAAGTAGCATGCAATGCGGGTCAAAAATGATCGTTCTCAGCACTTCCAACTGTCCTTGGGCCAATTTATCGCCTTATTTGTTGCCCAACCACTGTCTAACCAACTTCCAAACTCACTGTTTGTGTAACATGACGAAATTACAATTTGCGACCTTGCCGCAAATTTGCGAAACACAACACAACACTTGTCAGTGCCGACTGTCCGAACTGTTCGACCACTGACACACGAAACAACCAAGAGCCCTGACAAGCGAAGAGCAATCAACATGATACCTCTGAAACAAAAAATCCTGGCAGCCACGACAATCGCGACAGCGGTGCTGGTTGGCACAATCGGAAACGTCCATGCACAGCAAGCTGCCCCGGCACAGGCAGCATGGGTAAAAGTCTGTAATCAGGACCCCACATCCAAAAAAGATGTATGCCTGACCACTCAGGAAATCAGAGCAGATTCAGGCCAGTTCCTGGCGTCAGTTGCAGTGCGCGAGATTGGGGGAGAAGAAAAGCAAAGTCTGGTCATCGCCGTTCCAACCGGAATGCTGGTTCAACCCGGTCTGAGACTTCAGGTCGACAAGAACACGCAGAAGGAAATCAAATACGGCATATGTTTCCCGAATGCATGTTATGCTGAGTTGCCGATTGATCCATCTGTTATTACCGAGATGAAACGCGGAAACTCATTGGTGCTGACCACGCTGAACCAACAGGCAAAGGCGATCAATTTCAAGCTGACGCTCGTCGGCTTTACGGCCAGCTACGATGGTGAAGCAATTGACCCGGCACAATTGAAAGCGCAACAGGAAACACTGCGCGATGAATTGCAGCAAAAGGCTGAAGCAGCACGCAAGCGCCTGATTGAACAACAGCAAAACGCAACCGGCAACTAAGCGGTAAGTGATTTGACGAAACCAAATAGGAAGTCTGAGGCTCTAATGGCTTTTTTCAAGAAACAGACACTCACTCGGTTGCTGCCAGTTCTGGCACCACTTTTTCTGGTGACATCACCGGGCGTATCGAACGCACAGGATGCCGCTGAAGGCCCCAAGCCATGGACCAAGATCTGCACGCAAAACAAGCAAACCAAAAAAGACATTTGCCTGGTTTCACAGGAAATCCGATCTGCAAATGGTCAGTTTTTGGCATCTGTAGCTGTGCGGGAAATTGATGGCGATGAAAACCGTTCTCTCCTGATTTCGGTGCCGCCAGGCATGTTGTTGCAGCCTGGCATCCAATTCAAGGTTGACGAAAACGAGCCGCGCCCGGTCAAATACGGCATCTGCTTCCAAAAATATTGCTACTCAGAATTGCCGATCAAAAAAGATGTGATCGACGAATTGAAGGGCGGCAACAATCTCACGGTCACAACCTTCAGCCAGCAAGGAAAGGCGATTGGATTTGAGCTGACATTGACAGGCTTCACGGCGACCTATGATGGCGACCCGATTGATCCAGCCGCAGTTCAGGCACAGCGCGAAAAAGCGCAGCAGGAGATGGCCGAAAAAGCCCAACAGGCCAGAGACAACCTGATTAAAATGCAGCAAGAAGCCACCCAATAACTGGCTTTGACGGCAGCCTTTCAAGACAAGATCGTCTGAAAGGTTGCCGTACTGCGACTGCAAAGACCATTAAAAAAATCAAATACTAGCCACAACAAAAGCGTTGCCCATGCTTTGAATTCGAACTGCACCGATCACGATCTGTGCAGAGAGTTTAGTGTTTCAGGATATCAAATGGCTGATAGCGACCGTCTTTGATATTTTCAAAAACCTCGGCGACCTGGGGATGGCGCACAGGATCGCCGCTGGTATCAGGCAACAGATTTTGCTCCGACACATAAGCAACATACTCGGTTTCTTCATTCTCGGCGAAGAGATGATAGAAAGGCTGATCTTTCTTGGGACGCACGTCTTCGGGAATTGAATCCCACCATTCGTCAGTATTGGAAAACTCCGGATCCACATCGAAAATCACGCCGCGAAATGCATAGATGCGATGCTTCACAACATCACCAATGCTGAATTTTGCGGCCCGTCCGGTCGGTGCATATCTCTTGGGCGAGTTGTCTTGTGTCTCAGTGTGGGCCATTTTCCCGACCTTTCGTTTCCGCTACTATATAACCCCTGCGCCCCGCATTGCAATTTTGCTGTTACATTGAAGCCCTATTTTCTGAATGGAATCAGAAGTTCAACCGCAATTTCGGCAAAACCAGCATCCCTCAGCTTGGCATTCTCACCAGACTTGCCTACAACACCCGCTGATTTGCAGAAAATAAGTTAATCCTGAAGGGACAAACAGAATGACAGCCATTGTCGATATAGTTGCGCGTGAAATTTTGGACAGCCGTGGAAATCCAACAGTCGAAGTTGATGTCATGCTGGAAGACGGATCTTTGGGTCGCGCGGCTGTTCCTTCCGGCGCATCCACGGGCGCTCATGAAGCGGTTGAATTGCGTGATGGCGGATCTCGTTATCTCGGTAAAGGTGTGATGAAGGCGGTTGAAGCGGTCAACACCGAAATTTTTGACGCCATTGGCGGATTTGAAGTTGAGAACCAGATTCACATCGATCGCACCATGATTGCGCTGGATGGCACGCCCAATAAAGCGCGCCTTGGCGCGAACGCCATTCTGGGCGTATCCCTTGCTTGCGCAAAGGCAGCAGCAGATGCAAGCGGCCTGCCGCTCTATCGATATGTTGGCGGCGCCAATGCGCGGGACCTTCCAGTTCCAATGATGAACATCATCAATGGGGGCGAACACGCTGACAATCCAATTGATGTACAGGAATTCATGGTCATGCCCGTTGGCGCTGAAACTTTCAGCGAAGCGTTGCGTATGGGATCAGAAATTTTTCACACACTGAAAAAAGGCTTGAGCGCTGCCGGTCACAACACCAATGTTGGCGATGAAGGCGGATTTGCACCCAACTTGGCTTCAACCGAGGATGCACTTGGCTTCATCATGAAGTCAGTCGAAGCGGCCGGATATAAACCAGGCGAAGATGTTTATCTGGCACTGGATTGTGCCTCTACTGAATTCTATGCAGGGGGCACCTACAATCTCAAAGGCGAAGACAAGAAGCTCTCCTCTGATGAAATGGCCGCTTATCTGGCAGATCTGGTCGCGCGCTATCCGATTATCTCCATCGAAGACGGTATGGCCGAAGATGACTGGGCCGGCTGGAACGCTCTGACAAAAGCAACCGGAGATAAGTGCCAACTGGTGGGCGACGACTTGTTCGTAACCAATACAAAACGATTGATACGCGGTATTGAGGAACAATCGGCAAATTCCATTCTGGTAAAAGTCAACCAGATTGGCACACTGACCGAAACGCTGGAAGCTGTGGAAATGGCTCACAAGGCCGGGTTTACCGCCGTGATGTCACACCGCTCCGGAGAAACTGAAGACAGCACCATTGCAGATCTAGCGGTGGCCTTGAATTGCGGTCAGATCAAAACCGGCTCGCTTGCGCGGTCTGACAGACTGGCAAAATACAACCAGCTCCTCCGGATTGAGGAGGAATTGGGCACCCAGGGACGCTTTGTCGGTCGTGGTATTCTGAAGAACTAAAACGGTCAATCGAATGCAAAAGGCCCGATATTTGTGTCGGGTCTTTTTTTTGATATTTTTCGTTCACCAGACAGCGAAATGGATTCCCGAAAGTTTTTTTTAACCCTCAGCGCATAATGTCGTTTTCGAGGGCGGCTTCAAGTTCCGCGTACCGCTCGATAGTTTAGGCGCGTATTGCCAATGTCTACACGTTATAAAAAACAAAGCCTTTACGGTCGCTTGTTTCTGCCTGTTTTAACAGTGCTTGTGCTGACCTATTTTACCTTCCATGCAGTCAATGGCCGTTATGGCTACCGCGCTTTGCAAACAGAGCAGGTGCGCATTGCCGAACTGCTGGAGCAACGTGCCAAATTGCTTGATGAGCGTAAAGCCATGCGTGATCGCGCAAATTTGCTGAAACTTGCTGCAATTGATGCGGACCTGCTTGATGAGCGGGCAAGACAGCTTCTGGGTTATGTCCGCTCAGATGAATTGCTGATCTATTTCAACCGATGATTTGTTGCTTTGCAGCAATTAACAAAAATCCAGTTAAGTCATTTTTGCCTAGTTATATCAGACATTTGGCGCATTCAGCAGCGTCAAATTCGCCTTTGATTTTCCCCGTATTGTCCTATATGTATGTAGCTTACCAATCATTCTAAGGGGAGGTTCATACGTATGGCTGCCGCAAAGCAATCGACGACGCGCGCGAAGACATCCGCTGCCAGGGCATCGGGGTCACGTGGTGCTGCGACATCCACGTCGCGCAAGACCAGAAGCAAATCTACCAAACCCGCTGTGGCGGAGTTCACCAAAGATCAGGAACTCAAAGCCTTCCGGGATATGCTTCTTATCCGTCGGTTCGAGGAAAAGGCCGGCCAACTCTACGGAATGGGCCTCATCGGTGGTTTTTGCCATTTGTATATTGGTCAGGAAGCTGTTGTTATCGGCATGCAAATGGCGATCGATGAAGGTGATCAGGTTATTACCGGCTATCGCGATCACGGCCATATGCTTGCCTGCGGGATGGACCCCAAAGGTGTAATGGCTGAGCTGACGGGTCGTATTGGCGGCTACTCTCGCGGCAAGGGTGGCTCAATGCACATGTTCTCCAAGGAGAAGAATTTCTATGGCGGTCACGGCATTGTCGCAGGTCAGGTTTCATTGGGAACCGGTCTCGCCTTTTCAAATCATTACCGCAAGAATGATCGCGTAACGCTGACATATTTCGGCGATGGCGCTGCCAATCAGGGCCAGGTCTATGAAAGCCTGAACATGGCTGAGCTCTGGAAGCTGCCGTGCATCTACATCATCGAAAATAACCGCTACGCCATGGGCACTTCCGTGGCGCGGTCGTCATCACAGCCCGATTTTTACCGCCGCGGCGAAAGCTTTGGCGTCCCTGGCAAACAGGTTGACGGCATGGATGTGCGCTCAGTCAAGGCTCTGGGCGACGAAGCCGTTACTTGGTGTCGCGCTGGCAAGGGCCCAATGATCCTTGAGATGTTGACTTATCGCTATCGCGGCCATTCCATGTCTGACCCTGCAAAATACCGGTCCAAGGAAGAAGTGCAGAAAATGCGCGACGAGCAGGACCCGATTGAACAGGTCCGGAAACGATTGTTGGAGAAAGACTGGGCGAAGGAGGACGAGTTGAAGGAAATCGACAAGGAAGTCCGGTCAATTGTTGCTGAGTCTGCTGAATTTGCTCAAGCCAATCCGGAACCGGATGCATCTGAGCTTTGGACCGACATTTACCGCTAAGGGGAGCGAGACATATGCCAATTGATATTTTAATGCCCGCGCTTTCCCCGACGATGGAAGAAGGCACACTGTCTAAATGGCTCAAAAAGGAAGGCGACGCTGTGTCTTCCGGCGATGTCATTGCTGAGATTGAGACCGACAAGGCGACCATGGAAGTTGAATCCATTGATGAAGGCACTATTGGCAAGATATTCGTTGCCGAAGGCACCGAAAATGTGAAGGTCAATGCACGGATCGCAGTTATTCTGGAAGACGGCGAAAGCGCTGATGCAATGTCTGAGGCCGGCTCTGCGACTGCCTCTGTCGAAAAGACTGCAGAACAGCCAGAAGAAGAACAAATTCAGGCCTCGGCTCCGGTTGCAGCGCAGGCAGCGGAACCCGAAGCACCTTCTGATCCAGAGGTTCCTGCTGGAACCCCAATGGTCTCCACAACGGTGCGTGAAGCACTGCGTGATGCCATGGCCGAAGAAATGCGGCGGGATGGAGATGTCTTCGTGATGGGCGAGGAAGTTGCCGAATATCAGGGCGCTTACAAGATCACACAGGGTTTGTTGCAGGAGTTCGGAGCAGACCGTGTCATCGATACACCCATCACCGAACATGGCTTTGCTGGCCTCGGTGTTGGCGCCGCGATGGCAGGTTTGCGTCCGATTGTCGAGTTCATGACCTTCAACTTTGCTATGCAGGCCATTGATCACATCATCAATTCTGCCGCTAAGACGCTCTACATGTCAGGTGGTCAGATGGGCGCACCCATCGTGTTCCGTGGTCCAAACGGCGCCGCCGCTCGCGTTGGGGCCCAGCACAGTCAGGATTATGCAGCCTGGTATTCCAATGTTCCGGGCCTCAAAGTTGTGATGCCCTATTCAGCGGCAGATGCAAAAGGATTGCTGAAAGCGGCCATTCGTGATCCGAATCCGATCATCTTTTTGGAAAACGAAATTCTCTATGGGCAATCTTTCGATGTTCCCGATGTTGAAGACCTGGTGCTGCCAATCGGTAAGGCACGCATCGCGCGTGCAGGCTCTGATGTCACCATCGTATCCTTCGGGATTGGCATGACTTACGCGCTCAAGGCAGCAGAAGAGTTGTCTGCCATGGGCGTGGAGGCGGAAGTCGTGGACCTACGCACAATTCGCCCAATGGATGTCGACACGATTATAAAATCGGTGAAGAAGACGGGTCGTTGTGTGGCTGTCGAAGAGGGCTTCCCACAATCAGGTGTCGGGTCTGAAATCGTCGCTCAATTGATGGAAAAGGCTTTTGATTTCCTTGATGCACCGGTCCTGCGGATCTGCGGCAAGGATGTGCCAATGCCTTATGCAGCCAATCTGGAAAAACTCGCTCTGCCGAATGTTGGCGAAGTGATTGATGCAGTCAAAGCTGTCACCTACACCGACTGATTGGAGAAAAAAGATGCCAATTGATATTTTGATGCCGGCGCTGTCTCCAACCATGGAGGAGGGCAATCTGGCAAAATGGCTCGTTAAGGAAGGCGACAGCGTTTCTTCCGGCGATGTCCTTGCAGAAATTGAAACTGACAAAGCCACGATGGAAGTTGAATCCATTGATGAAGGTGTCATCGGCAAGATATTCGTCGAGGCAGGCACTGAGGCTGTTAAGGTGAATGCCCGCATTGCAGTCATTCTGGAAGAGGGCGAGGATGCATCGGCGATTTCATCCGAAGCTCCGACGGCCAAAGCAGAATCAGAAAAACCGGCACCAGCCAAGTCTGAAGCAGCACCGGCAAACATGCCAGCGCCTGCCAAGGCAGAGTCTGGCAGCAGTGGTGATCGTGTGTTCTCTTCGCCTCTGGCACGTCGACTGGCAAAAGAAAGCGGCATCGACATTGCAGCCGTAAAGGGGTCAGGTCCCAGAAACCGGGTGATCAAACGTGACGTGGAAGAAGCCATTGCCAGTGGCGGAACGACAGCTTCTGCACAGACAGCACCAACTGCAAAAGCTGCCGCCGCTCCGACTTCTGCCCCATCGGGCATGTTGGATGACGCAGTTCTGAAACTATACGCGGACGATTCCTACGAGTTGGTTCCCCATGATGGCATGCGCAAAACCATTGCGGCCCGTCTGACGGAAGCCAAACAAACCATTCCGCATTTCTACCTGACAATCGATTGCGATCTGGATGCATTGCTTGCCTTGCGCAGCCAGTTGAATGCGGCTGCACCGAAGGATTCTGAAGGCAAACCTGCCTACAAGATTTCGGTCAATGATATGGTGATCAAGGCACACGCACTGTCTCTGCGTGCCGTACCGGAAGCGAATGTCTCCTGGAGCGCTGGTGGCATGCTGAAACACAAGCATTCCGACATCGGAGTTGCCGTCTCTATTCCAGGCGGCCTGATTACGCCCATTATCACTCGTGCGGAGGAAAAATCCCTGTCGACCATTTCCAGTGAGATGAAGGATCTGGCAAAACGGGCGCGAGACCGCAAGCTTCAGCCACAGGAATATCAGGGCGGAACATCGGCTGTCTCAAACCTTGGCATGTTTGGCGTGAAGGATTTTGCGGCGATCGTAAATCCACCGCATGGATCCATCCTCGCTGTTGGTGCAGGCACACAGCAAGCTGTCATAAAAGATGGCGCGGTTGCTGCGGCAACAATCATGTCGGTCACGCTCTCAACCGATCACAGAGCTGTCGATGGCGCATTGGGTGCGGAACTGATGCAGGCCTTCAAGGGCTTCATCGAAAATCCCATGAGCATGCTGGTTTAAGCCAGCATGCTTTGCGGTATGCAAAGCCAGAATTGACGCAGATCAAGGAGAGTTGAACAGGCGGCGAATAGAGTTTCGGGGAAGTCATCAGGAGAAGGGACACCCCATGAGCAACACGCCGCATGAACTTGCAGAAGAATTTCCGGAACACGTTGAAAAAATTCGTGATTTGAAGATGAATGACGGGCATTTCTCACGCCTGTCTAATGAATATCATGATGTAAACCGGTCCATTCATCGCGCAGAGACGAATATTGAACCAACCGACGACCTCCATATGGAAAATATGCGCAAAAAACGCATGCGGTTGAAAGATGAAATTTATGGGATGCTGAGCGCCTAAGAACCCCAGCCATCCCGGCGCTGCAAAAAAGCGGCGTTTAAGAAGGAGATGGCAAAGTGGCAAATTCCTATGATGTAATCGTGATTGGCGGCGGGCCGGGTGGTTATGTCGCCGCCATTCGCGCAAGCCAACTGGGTTTGAAAACAGCAGTGGTAGAGCGAGAGCATCTGGGTGGCATTTGCTTGAACTGGGGTTGTATCCCAACCAAAGCGCTTTTGCGGTCTGCCGAAGTCTACCATTACATGGAACATGCCAAAGACTATGGTCTGACGGCAGATAAGTTCGGTTTCGATATGGACGCCATAGTCAAGCGATCCCGGGGCGTATCTGGTCAGTTGAATGGCGGTGTTGGGTTTCTGCTCAAGAAAAATAAAGTGGACGTTATCTGGGGCGAAGCAGAAATCACCAAACCCGGTGAAGTGAAAGTTGGAAAGCCCAAGAAGAAGGCTGTCGAGCCCCAGCACCCTGCGCCGAAGGGAACCTTGGGCGAAGGCACCTATTCAGCAAAACATATCATTGTATCTACTGGGGCTCGCCCGCGTGCGTTGCCAGGCATCGAACCGGATGGCGATCTGATCTGGACGTATTTCGAGGCCATGGTTCCGCCATCCATGCCCAAATCCCTCGTCGTGATGGGATCGGGCGCAATCGGCATTGAATTCGCCTCCTTCTACCGCACCATGGGTGCAGAGGTTACGGTCGTGGAATTAATGCCACAAGTC
The DNA here is from genome assembly GCA_024743215.1 of Alphaproteobacteria bacterium. Lineage (GTDB taxonomy): Bacteria > Pseudomonadota > Alphaproteobacteria > Rhizobiales. The sequence continues at coordinate 576,602 of JANSWZ010000001.1, read as the reverse complement.
ATGCCTGTGGAAGACGCGGAAATATCGGCCCTTGCGCGAAAGCGTTTCGAAAAACAGGGCATGAAAATACTCACGGAAGCCAAAGTTACCAAGGTCGCCAAAGGCAAGGGTTCGGTGACAGCCACAGTTGAAACCAAAGATGGCAAGACGCAGGAAATCACAGCAGAGAAGCTGATTTCCGCTGTCGGTGTGCAAGGTAACATCGAAGGGCTGGGCCTGGAAAAACTAGGCGTCAAGACAGATCGTGGATGTGTTGTCATTGATGGCTTTGGAAACACCAATATCCCTGGCATTTATGCCATTGGCGATGTGGCAGGACCTCCCATGCTCGCCCACAAGGCAGAGCATGAAGGTGTTATCTGTGTTGAGGCAATAGCCGGCAAGAATCCGCATCCAATGGACAAGGGCATGATCCCTGGTTGTACCTATTGCAATCCTCAGGTCGCATCGGTCGGGCTAACCGAAGCAAAAGCCAAAGAAGCTGGTCACAAGGTTAAAGTTGGCCGTTTCCCATTTGTGGGCAATGGCAAGGCCATTGCTCTTGGCGAACCAGATGGACTGGTGAAAACTGTCTTTGATGAGAAAACCGGCCAATTGCTGGGTGCTCATATGGTGGGCGCCGAAGTGACGGAACTCATTCAGGGCTATGTGGTTGCCATGAATCTCGAAACAACTGAAGAAGAGCTGATGCATACCGTCTTCCCACACCCTACATTGTCAGAAACAATGCATGAAAGTGTGTTGGATGCTTACGGGCGTGTGATCCACAGCTAGAGCGATTCAGATCGGGAACTCAAAAGGCCGGAACAACATGGTTACTCTGATAGACAATTCCACATCGCGGCTTTCTGCAAAGCCAGCACCGGCGGACCAGGCGGCAAAACAACGGCATCCAGAGAAGGCTCATAAGCCGGATTCGGACATTCTGAGAAAACCTGACTGGATTCGTGTAAAAGCGCCAGGAACTGGACTTGGCTCTGAGGTCTACAAGGAGACCAAGGCGATTGTGAGCGCCAATAATCTGGTGACAGTCTGCCAAGAGGCTGGTTGTCCCAACATTGGTGAATGCTGGTCCAAAAAACATGCCACCATGATGATCATGGGGGACACCTGCACACGCGCCTGCGCATTCTGCAATGTGCGCACAGGTATTCCACTACCGCTGGACCCCAACGAACCCGCTAATGTTGCTGATGCCGTTGAAAAGCTTGGACTGAACCATGTCGTGATCACATCGGTCGATCGCGATGATCTGGATGATGGTGGCGCACAGCATTTTGCTGATGTTATTCGTGCCATCCGAAAGCAAAGCCCAGATACCACAATCGAAATTCTGACACCTGACTTTCTGCGGAAAGAGGGCGCATTGGAAATTGTGGTTGAGGCAAAGCCTGACGTCTTCAATCACAATCTGGAAACGGTTGCCTCCAACTACCTGACTGTACGTCCAGGCGCGCGGTATTTTCATTCCATCCGATTGCTGCAACGAGTCAAGGAACTGGACCCAACCATTTTCACCAAATCCGGCATCATGGTTGGCCTTGGTGAAGAGCGCAATGAAGTGTTGCAACTGATGGATGATCTGCGTTCTGCAGATGTGGACTTTATCACTATCGGCCAGTATCTGCAGCCAACCCGAAAACACCATCGGATCGTGAAGTTTGTAACGCCCGAGGAATTCGAAGCCTATGAAACCGTTGCGTATTCAAAGGGCTTTCTCATGGTCTCTTCCAGTCCACTGACGCGCTCGTCACATCATGCGGGTGAAGACTTTGCGCGCCTTAGAGCGGCACGCGCTTCCAAATTAAACAATGCTGCCTAGAGACACGGCCATTGCCAAAGTTTGAGACCACACGGATCGTCGGCCACACCGCAGAGCAGATGTTTGCACTGGTTGCTGATATTGAGCAATATCCGGAGTTTGTCCCACTGTGTCAGCGCTTATCCGTCCGTGGACGGGAACAACAATCTGACGGCACAGAAATCATGATTGCAGACATGTCGGTCGCTTACGGACCCGTCAATGAAACATTTGTGACACGTGTGATACTGGACGCTCCCAGGTTAACAATACGGGCCACATATCTCGACGGACCTTTTTCCCATCTGGATAATCTATGGCGATTTGAAAACCGCGAAACCGCGGACGCAAATATCACCTCGGCAGTCAATTTTAAAATCGACTACGAGTTCAAATCGCGCGCATTGGGGATGCTGATGGGCTCCATGTTCGACCGGGCTTTTCGCAAATTCGCTGAAGCATTCGAAGCCAGAGCTGATACAATTTACAATGTCTCTTCGGTTAAACAGGCCTGAACCAGCAAAAGTGCATCAAGTACGGTTTGAATTCTAATTTCAGAACGCCCATTATCCGGATAGTTTTGCAAAACATGTCGGGTCATGCCCCCCCGAATGGCACACGCCATGTGGACGGTGCCTACTGGCTTTTCGTCTGACCCGCCACCTGGGCCGGCAACTCCGGTCACAGACACCACAATATCTGCAGCACAACGCCACAAGCCACCCTCAGCCATCGCAATCGCGACTTCCTGGCTAACCGCACCATGTTGTTCAATCAGGCTTGATGGCACACCAACCAAACGGGTTTTTGCATCATTTGAGTAAGTCACAAATCCGGCTTCTACCACAGCCGAAGACCCTGCAATCTCTGTAAGGCTGGCAGCGATCAGTCCGCCTGTGCACGACTCCACAGTCGCCAGCATTTTACCCGCAACCTCGCAGGCTTCCAGAGTTGATATTGCGGCTTCCTGGAGGCGCTCTTCGATCATCGGTTCTCGGGTCCCTGAAATACAAGTGTTGCAGTTGCAAAAGCAGAAATACCTTCCTTGCGACCAGTGAAGCCAAGCCGCTCCGAGGTCGTGGCCTTTACGCTGATGCGGTCACGCCCCAGGCCTGTAATTTCGGCAATGCGATCACGCATGATATCCCGGTGTGGACCGATTTTGGGCGCTTCACACACAAGCGTAACATCCAGATGGGTGATAGTCGCCTGCCGTTGTTCGGCCCGGGCAATTGCGTGAGCCAGAAACTGATCCGAAGAGGCCGCTTTCCATTTTGGGTCACTGGGCGGAAAGTGCGAACCAATGTCGCCATCAGCCAGCGCACCCAAAACAGCATCTGTCAGAGCGTGCAGACCGACATCAGCGTCTGAATGACCCTTTAATGCGCGTTCATGGGGCAGGGTGACGCCACACAAGATCACCTCATTCCCAGGTTCAAATGCATGAACATCATAGCCATGACCAACCCGAACATCAGGCACGGAACAGCACTTCTGTCTTGCATCCATCAATAATCTCGCAGTTTCAAAATCATCTGGTTCAGTAACTTTCCAATTGTTACGGTCGCCAGCGGCGATAACCACGGCCCCGCAATAAGTCTCAAAGATCACAGAATCGTCTGAACAGTCTTGATGTCCATCTTCCAAAGCCCTGACATGAGCATCAAGAAGTTTTTTAAAATCAAATCCTTGAGGGGTCTGAGCCTGGTAAATTCCGTCACGGCGAATCGACCCGGAAATACAGACAATGTTCTCGTCCCAATTCGAACCACTATCGCCTTGCTTAAGGCTGTCTACAACGGGAATAGCAGCAATACATCCACCATGTTGAACGGCCAGGTTGATAACACTTGTAATAATCCGCGTTGAAACAAAGGGCCGCGCTGCGTCATGCACAAGCACTACATCCCACGGCTCAGAATGTGCGGCTAAGTGATGCAGGCCATTCAACACGGACAATTGTCGGGACGGGCCGCCACTGACAGTAGAAAAACCTGTGGAGCCAGTGTCATCATCCAGCCTTGGCAACCACGTAATATCTGTGTTTTCAGGCACCACACAGGCAATATGATCGACTTCAGGCACCGCTCCAAACGCGTCAACCGTCCACTGAAACAGGGGTTTTCCCGCAATTGGGTAAAACTGCTTGGGGATTCCTTTTGTTTCTTCAGAAGCACGACTTCCCTTGCCCGCCCCAACGATCAAAACAGCAACCCGAGGCGGTTGTTCATCACTCATATCTGCACAGTCCTGTTAACCTTGGAGAACGCGAATGAAACCATTCTGCTCCGTTTGGGCAAATTGCGTTTGCCTAAATTCCATGCAGTGCTATAAACTGCTTAAATTATAGTCAGGGTCTTTGTGTTCATGATACCGCCCATTTGCATTGGACGCCATAAAATAGAGTGCCCTGTGTATCTCGCCCCCATGTCTGGCGTGTCAGACCTGCCATTCCGCCGACTTGCTTGGCGGTACGGAGCTGGTCTGGTTGTGTCCGAGATGGTGGCCTGTGAAGCACTGGCCAACAAAAGTCGGGAAATGGCCACCCGAGCCCGAGGCGAAGGCGTGGGCATTCACGTCGTGCAATTGGCAGGCCGTGAAGAAAAATGGATGGCTGAAGGCGCAAAAATTGCGGCTGATAATGGTGCCGACATACTGGATATCAATATGGGCTGCCCGGCCCGCAAGGTGACCCACGGATACTCAGGCTCAGCACTCATGCAGGACCCTGATCATGCTCTTCGTCTGATTGAAGCAACCGTCAACGCAACCGAATTGCCTGTCTGTCTGAAAATGCGTTTGGGATGGGACGAAAACAGCCTGAATGCAGATGAAATCGCGCGGCGAGCCGAAGGCGCTGGAATTCAACTGGTGACAATCCACGGACGTACCAGAAACCAGTTCTACAAGGGTAAGGCAGACTGGGCAGCAATTCGCCGGGTGTCTGACAGCGTGCGTATCCCGGTCATTGCCAATGGCGATATTGTTGCATTGGATCAAATTGAGAACGTGTTGAAACTCTCCGGCGCAGACGGGATTATGATTGGCCGTGGGGCTTATGGCAGACCATGGTTCCCTGGTTATGTAACAAGCCGTTTCTCCTCCAATCCAAACCCAATGCCAGAACCATCGCGGGATGAAAAACACGCATTGGCTTCAGAGCATTACGAAGCAATTCTGTCTCACTATGGCATTAAGGTTGGCATTCGCGCGGCACGCAAGCATCTTGGCTGGTATCTGGACGACGCTGGCATAAGCAACTCGGGGCTTCGCAAGGACATCCTCACGGGCACAGATCCTCAAACCGTTCTGAAGGCGCTGGATGACGCTTTCTCATCAGCGCCCGAAACCAACGAGAAACTGGAGATAGCAGCATGAGCGGACTTGCAAGATCACTGCTGAATGCTGCCATTGGCAGCGATGCTCCAACATCGAATGCGATTTTGAACGCCTTGCCACATCCGGTGTTATTTCTCAATCGGGCATTGGAAATAAAGTCGATGAATCAAGAAGCTGAGACCTTTTTCCAAAGCAGTTCTACAGTTCTCAAAGGGCGTTCATTGTCTTCTCTTCTGCCATTTGGCAGTCCGGTAATAGATGTTGCCCAACAGGCCATTGACCGGAACCTGCCGGTTTTTGAATACCGGGTAGCCATCGCGTTTCAGGGCAGGGCCGATGAAAGGCGCATCGACGTAAACGCCGTTCCGGTGTCGGAGGATATGGAGGGGCTGGTGCTGATGTTCCTGGAGCGCACCATGACAGAAAAGCTTGATCGCCAGCTAACTCATCGCGGCGCCGCCAGAACGGTCACAGGACTTGCCGCCATGCTGGCCCACGAAATCAAAAACCCGCTGTTTGGCATACGCGGCGCCGCCCAGCTTCTGGAAACTTCAGCGGATGAAAATGATCGGACGCTGACCCGCCTCATCTGCGATGAAACAGACCGCATTGTCCGTTTGGTGGATCGGATGGAGGTTTTTTCCGATGAACGGCCTGTGGAACGTGCCCCAGTAAACATTCACGTTGTTCTGGAGCGGGTTAAGTCTGTTTCCCAATCCAGTTTCGGACGTGATATCAGGATGATTGAACGCTACGATCCGTCACTGCCATTCGTCTATGCCAATCATGATCAGCTAATCCAGATTTTTTTGAACCTTGTCAAGAATGCTGCCGAAGCGCTGCATGACGAACCAGATCCGCAAATCACGCTCCGTACAGCCTTTCGACCTGGTATTCGTTTGGCGCTGCCCGGAACCAGCGATCGGATGAGCCTTCCACTCGAGTTCAGTGTTGAAGACAATGGGCCGGGCATCCCCGAAGACCTGCTGCCACATCTGTTTGACCCATTCATCACGACAAAAACCAATGGGACGGGCCTTGGCCTCGCATTGGTCGCAAAGATCGTGCGTGACCACGGTGGCGTGATTGATTGCGAAAGCCGTAAAGGCAGCACAGTTTTCAAAATCTTGCTTCCAGCTTTCAAGGAAGAGAAAATCAATGAGTAAGAGAAAGGGCCCCTGCTGATGGCCGGTGAAACGATCCTTGTTGCCGATGATGATGCTGCAATCCGAACCATTCTGGATCAGGCACTCACGCGTGCAGGCTATCAGGTTCGCCTGACCGGAACAGCTGGAACGCTGTGGCGTTGGGCAAGCCAGAATGAGGGCGATTTGATCATCACCGATGTTGTGATGCCTGATGACAATGCCTTTAATCTCTTGCCGCGCATAAAGAATGTGCGTCCCGGCTTACCGATCTTGGTAATGAGCGCACAGAATACATTCATGACAGCCATTACGGCGTCAGAGCGCGGAGCCTATGACTATCTGCCAAAACCGTTTGATCTGCGCGAACTGGTTTCCATCGTTGAACGTGCTTTGTCAGAACGTGACGTTGGCAAAGTGGCAGATGTAACCAATCGTGACGGAGATGATATTCCGCTGGTGGGTCGATCGTCAGCCATGCAGGAGATTTATCGGGTTCTTGCAAGACTGATGCAGAATGACCTGACTGTGCTTATCGAAGGAGAGTCGGGGACAGGCAAGGAATTGGTTGCCCGGGCGCTCCACGATTATGGCAAGCGTAAGAATGGACCTTTTGTTGCCATTAACATGGCTGCGATTCCGCGCGATTTGATTGAAGCTGAGTTGTTTGGCTACGAGAAGGGAGCCTTTACTGGCGCCCATAATCGAGGAAGCGGTCGCTTTGAACAGGCAGAAGGCGGCACTCTGTTTCTGGACGAAATTGGTGATATGCCAATGGACGCTCAAACGCGATTGCTGCGTGTGCTTCAGCAAGGCGAATACATGACTGTCGGTGGCAGAAAGTCCATCAAGACAGACGTCCGTATTGTGGCCGCCACAAACAAGGATTTGCATCACCTGATAGGCGAGGGACGTTTCCGTGAGGATCTGTACTACCGCTTGAATGTGATTCCGATTCGATTGCCATCACTCAGGGACCGACTTGAAGACATTGATGATCTGGTCAGACATTTCTTCAATCTGGCAGCGAAAGAAGGGTTGGGCGCAAAACAAATTGACGGCAACGCTCTGTCGCGCATGCGAAAGCACAGCTGGCCCGGCAATGTGCGGGAGCTGGAAAACGTCGTGAGACGACTGGCAGCACTGTATCCTCAAGATGTAATCACCCATTCGATTGTTGATCATGAGCTTGGCAAGGTGAACACCATTGCCGGAGATGAACCAGCCAACTCGCAACCTCAGGACATTTCACTGCTTATTGAATCGCTGGTGAAATCGGCTTTCTCCGAGGCGCCATCTGGTGCTCCGGAACACCTGTATCAAACCGTCCTTCATCGAATGGAGAGGCCCCTTATCAGCACGACACTTGCCCACACTGGCGGGAATCAGATCAAGGCAGCCGATATTCTTGGCTTGAACCGCAATACATTACGCAAAAAAATCAAAGAATTAGATATCAAAATAATGAAAGCAGTTTAAAGGGAGGCTCCCACACTGGAAACAGCGTTGATTCACTTTCAGCTTTGCAGTCTCCACAATTAAGCCACACTATCCGTGTTTGCCATGGTATGCATTTGTTGTATATTTGCATCACATCATATGCGGACCCAAACAGCTTTCTATGACCCAACTGGATATCACTTCTAGCGGGACGACCAATGTGACCTCAAAAGGCACGTCAGATCGACCGCGCCTTATTCGGCTTATCGGGTTCGTGGCAGCCATTCTTGCACTGATTTCCGCTGGTATTTCTTTCATGGTTCTGATGGGATTTACGTCCATCGAGCCAGACCAGGACACTGTTCAAGTTGCCGTTGTCGTAAACGGAATGCTGGTCAGCGTGCTGGTTGGGGCAATCGTCTGGGAACTGGTCGGCATATGGCTTGCGCGCAAGAATCGCAGAGCAGCTGCCCGCCTTCATGTTCGGGTCGTTGCACTTTTCAGCGTAGTTGCGGCCGCACCTGCCATTCTTGTGGCCATTGTAGCGGGCGTGACGCTGGACCGGGGCCTTGATCGTTGGTTTGACACGCGGACCAAAGAAATCGTCAATACATCCCGTTCTGTGGCTCAAGCCTATGTACAGGAACACACCCGCGTACTGGCCAATGATGTGATTACAATCGCAACAAGCCTGAACAATGCAGGCACCAATCTGACATCAGATCAGGACCGGCTTCTGGGGTATCTCACCACGCAGGCGCGCCTGAGGCGACTCACAGCCATTCTGATTCTGGACGCTGATGCCAATGTTGTTACCCGCAGCAGTGGCGGCGCCGAGACGGAAGTACTCCCGATACCAAGCGCTAATGCCCTGCGCGGCCTTACAGCAGATGAAGTAGCCCTCCAGAACCGGGGTCTGTCGAATGTAGCTGGCGCGGCCATGAAACTATCGTCCTTCGATCAGGACACGTATCTGTATCTTGTACGTGCACTAAATCCTGAAGTGCTTGAATACGTCCTTTTGGTAAATGAACGAGCTGCTGAATATCAGGAGCTTGAGAGAACTCAATTCAGCGTTCAGATCGCCTTCGGCTTGCTCTATATCGGGATTGCGCTCATTGTTCTTCTGTCGGCCATCTGGATGGGCATCAATTTTGCCAATCGGCTGGTTTCGCCCATTCGGCGTCTTATGACCGCAGCAACTGAAATTTCATCGGGAAACCTTGGTGTCCGTGTTCCATGGGACAAGAAAGAAGGGGACCTGGGAACGCTCTCGCAAACCTTCAACACCATGACAGAGCAGCTCCAGAGCCAGAGAGATGATCTCATTCTTGCCAAAGATCAGGTCGATGAGCGACGCCGTTTTAGTGAAGCGGTCCTGGCTGGTGTAACAGCAGGTGTTATCGGAATTGAAACCGACGGAACGATCAGCCTTGTGAATCGCTCGGCATTGCGCATTCTGGAAGTCGATAGAAGCAAACTCCTGTCTGAAAACGTTGCAGACGCCATACCAGAACTGGCATCCACAGTTGCAGCTGCAGTCGCCAATCAGCGCCCGTTGCATCAAGATCAGATCAGCATTCGCAGAAAGGGCGACGAGCGAACCCTGAATGTACGCATTACCATGGAGCAATCAGACGAGGCAGAGCATCGCTTTGTCATCACTCTGGATGAAATCACCGATCTCATTGCAGCACAACGACGGTCCGCCTGGGCCGATGTAGCGCGCCGAATTGCCCACGAAATCAAAAATCCGCTGACACCAATCCAATTGTCTGCGGAGCGGCTCCAGCGCCGCTATGGGCGTAAGCTTGAAACAGATCGGGAAGTTTTCGACCAATGCACAGCCACAATCATTCGTCAGGTTGGCGATATCGGGCGAATGGTAGATGAGTTCTCCTCCTTTGCCCGGATGCCTCAGCCTGTGATGGTCGAACGGAACTTGTCGGATGCGATCAAGGAAGCAGTCTTCCTTCAGGAAGTCGCACATCCAGAAATTCAATTCACAATGGATTTGCCTGAATCAGAAATGATCGGGCGCTTCGATCACCGACTGATCTCACAGGCACTGACCAACATTGTCAAAAACGCAACCGAAGGAATTTCAGCGGTTCCTTCCGAATTGAATCGACGGGGTAAAATACTCGTAACGGCCATTCAGAACGGCGAAACCTTCGTCATCAATGTCACAGATAATGGTGTTGGATTGCCGAAACAGAACAGAAGTAAATTGCTGGAACCGTACATGACCACAAGGGAAAAGGGCACAGGCCTTGGTCTCGCCATAGTTAGGAAGATTTTTGAAGAGCATGGTGGAGGAATCGAACTTCTGGATGCTCCCGAAAATTCAGATGGGGAACAATTTGGAGCCATGGTCCGGCTGACCATGCCGGTAACTGCCATTGATATTGATGCGCAAGAAAAAGAAGTAGGCTAATGGCGTCAGACATACTGATTGTAGACGATGAAGCAGATATCCGCGACCTGGTTGCCGGTATTCTGGAAGATGATGGTTACGATGTGCGTACGGCGCAGGATAGTGACAGCGCACTGGCTGCGATAAATGACCGGCGGCCCAGTCTGGTGTTTCTTGACATTTGGTTGCAGGGCAGTCGCCTGGATGGATTGGCATTGCTGGATGTCATCAAGGAGCAGCATCCAGATCTGGCGGTGGTGATCATATCAGGCCACGGAAACATCGAAACAGCGGTTTCCGCAATCAGACGCGGCGCTTATGACTACATTGAAAAACCCTTCAAGGCGGACCGACTGGTACTAATCGCCGAGCGCGCCCTTGAAAACGTCAAGCTGAAAAAAGAAGTCATCGAATTACGGCAGCGCAGCGTTGATGCCGCTGAACTGATCGGCGATTCCGCTGCTATGACGCAGTTGCGCAGTTCAATCGAAAAGATCGCTCCGACCAACAGTCGCGTCATGATTTTCGGTCCGTCCGGTTGTGGCAAGGAACTGGTTGCCCGAACGCTGCACAAAAACTCGGCTCGAGAGGAAGGCCCGTTCATCTGTTTGAATGCTGCGGCGTTAACGCCTGAAATGACCGAAATTGCATTATTCGGAACAGAATCAGAAAATGGCAGCGGTCGTTCTGTCGGAGCGCTTGAAGAAGCTCATGGCGGCACCCTTTATCTGGACGAAGTTGCAGAAATGCCCCGCGAAACCCAGAACAAGATCCTACGTGTTCTGGTTGAGCAGGGCTTTCAACGCGTCGGCGGAACAAAAAAAGTAAATGTTGATGTCAGGATATTGTCATCAACAGCGCGCAATCTGGAAGAAGAGATTGCAACTGGAAACTTCCGCGAGGATTTGTATCACCGGCTTGCGGTGGTACCTTTGAAAGTCCCATCACTTGCAGAGCGTCGTGATGACATTCCTTTGCTTGTTGAGCATTTCATCGAACAGATCGCGTCTACAGTGGGAATCCCAATCAGAACGCTGGAATCCGATGCTTTGGCTGTTTTACAGGCTCATCCATGGCCCGGAAATATTCGGCAGTTACGCAACAATCTTGAGCGCCTTTTGATCTTGACCCGAGGCGATCAGGAAGCCGCATTGTCGGCTGATCTGTTACCCAAGGAAATTGGCGAATTGCTACCTTCCACATCTGACGGAGGACGTGAATCCGAGCACCTGATGTCGATGCCCCTACGCGAAGCCAGAGAAGTGTTCGAGCGTGAATATCTATCAGCGCAGATTGCCCGGTTTGGCGGAAACATCTCCAAAACATCCGAGTTTGTGGGCATGGAGCGCTCCGCACTGCATCGCAAGCTGAAATCGCTCAACATAGGCTGACGGGATTTAAAGGGTTTGGATTCGACGGCCTAACACTGTATGCCTGAGACGCAGAAAAAGCTAAGGCCAGTCGAATATGAAAGTTGTCATTTGCGGTGCAGGCCAGGTGGGCTACGGTATCGCAGAACGGTTGTCTTCGGAACAAAATGATGTGTCCGTCATAGACAGCTCTCCCAGGCTTGTTCAGGCCGTTCGAGATCATCTGGATGTACGCGGCATCGTCGGCCACGGCGCACACCCTGATACTCTGGCACAGGCCGGGGTTGATGAAGCAGATATGATCATCGCCGTGACCTTGTATGATGAGGTCAACATGGTGGCCTGTCAGGTTGCGCATTCCTTGTTCAATGTGCCAACCAAAGTGGCGCGCGTCCGTGCGCAGAGCTACCTTAAATCCTATTATGCCGATCTGTTTTCGCGGGATCACATGCCCATCGACGTAATCATTTCGCCTGAAATTGAAGTTGGCGAAATGGTGTTGCGCCGCCTCGCGCTGCCAGGTGCGTTTGACGCAGTTGAGTTTGCCAATGGTGAAGTCACAACATTGGGCATTATCTGCGAGGATGATTGTCCCGTCATCGACACGCCGCTGAAGCAGCTCAGTGAATTGTTTCCCGACCTCAGCGCCGTGGTGGTGGGGATCAACCGAAACGGAACGCTGTTCGTGCCGCGGTCTGATGATTCCATGCTTCAGGGCGATCAGGTCTATGTGATCACCCAGACCAAGCGGGTTAAACGCACACTGTCCATCTTCGGCCATGAAGAACAGGAAGCAGGACGCATCGTTCTGGCAGGCGGCGGAAATATCGGCCTTTACGTGGCTCAAAACCTGGAGGCACGTCACTCCAAGTCCAAAGTCAAGATCATCGAAAGGTCTCGCGATCGCGCCATTGACATCGCCGATGACCTTAAGCGAGCCGTCGTTTTGCATGGCGACGCGTTGGATCAGGAAATTCTGCGCGAGGCTGAAATCCAGGATGTTGATACCATGGTCACGCTGACCAACAATGATGAGGTGAATGTACTTGCCTGCGTCATGGCCAAGCGTATGGGATGCCGTCGCACCTTGAGCCTGCTGAACAACACCAGCTATCCCACTTTCACCCAATCCCTTGGAATTGATGCCCATATCAATCCTCGAGTTGTTACCTTGTCCAAAATTCTGCAGCACGTCAGACGTGGTCGGGTACGCGGTGTGTATCCGGTGCAGGACGGGAAGGCTGAGGTCATTGAGGCCGAGGCCCTGGAAACGTCTCCACTTGTGGGCAAAGCGCTACGTGATCTCGATCTGCCGGACGGCGTTCGCATCGGCGCGATCATCCATGACGGCGTCTATGCACGGCCAGACGGCGATATGAAAATTCGCGCTCATGACCGTGTCATCATTTTTGCACTCGCAGAATATGTGCGAAAAGTTGAGCAGATGTTCCGCGTCAGCCTCGACTTCTTTTAGAGATGGCTGCGGGACTGATCGTACTGGCTGCCATTTTGGGCAGCGTGGCAGCAGCTTTGGCGGCTCCCTTTCTGATCGCCCTTTACATGGATGAGTTTCAGGCTGCGCAATTGTTCGGTTCAACCGCGGCAGCCTACGCATTTTTTGCGTCTGCCATTTTCATAACACTGCGCGGCAAAGAACGCGGTTTGAAGCGGGTCGAGACATTCGGGTTGCTGTTGCTGGCCTGGGTATTGCTTCTGGCCAGTGGAGCGCTGCCTTTGGCGCTTACAACACAAATGTCCACCATCGATGTGATTTTCGAGACCATTTCCGCCATCACCACCTCTAACGCATCAGTTATCACAAGCGTTGAGGGTCTGCCGCGATCTGTGCTGTTCTGGCGCGTTCAGCTCCAATGGATGGGCGGCCTTTTGACCCTTTTGTCGTTGGTCATCGTGCTGGCGCCAGCCGGGGTGGGCGGATTGCCCAGACGACAGATTGCGTTGTTGGAAAAGGTTGGCATTGGTGGCGGCGGCAGGATTTTGAAAACCTGCATGAATGTTGGCGGGATATACACGCTCTTAACATTGATTTGTGCGGGCGGCATCGCCTTGTCCGGCGTGCCGTTGTTTGAAAGCATTTGTCTTGCCGCTGGCACAGTGTCGACAGGTGGTTTTATGCCAACCGAAGGCGGTCTGGCCTCCTACAATGCACCGTTGATGTATCCAATCATGTTTATTTTCATGATCATAGGTGCAACCAGCATCTTGTGGCACAGAATGCTGTTTACGCGACGCGGCCAATTGCTGCGAGAACATCGCGAAAGCTATATGATCATCGCTGGCATTGCCGTGCTTGGTGTCTTGCTGACATTGGCGTTCTCGCAGATTCCAACTCTACCCGGACAGCAAACATCTGCCATCACGCCATTTCTGGACGGCTTCTTTCTAGCTGCATCGCTGATCACGACGACTGGGTTTGAATGGAGCGGCTCTCAGCTCATGCATATTCAACCAATAGCAATCGGTAGTATCGTCATTGTCGGCGGCGGTGCGTTTTCAACAGCCGGTGGCCTGAAGTTTTATCGCATTGGTGGCATGTTGTTGCAGTCATTTCACGAATTGAACCGACTGGTATTCCCGCACAGCGTTCAATCAGATCGGTTTGGCGGAAGCCAGGTGGAAATCGGATTGCTGAAAGCCATCTGGAGTTTTCTTATTGTTGCAGTTCTTCTGGTGTGGGGGTGTGCCGCTGTATTGACCCTGGATGGTATTCCGTTCGAGGCTTCTATTATTGCGTCACTGGCGGCTTTTTCGAGTATGGGCAGCGCTTACAGCCCTGAATGGAATGATCTTGGCCTTTGGCCGGAATTTGTTGATATGCCAGTATTGTCCAAATCCGCACTTGGTGTCACGATGCTACTTGGCCGAATTGAGATTTTAGCTTTCTTCGGAGTGTTTAACCTGACTTACTGGAACTCTCGGTAAAGGCCCTATATGTCGCGAATTGCCTATGTAAACGGACAATATCTTCCCCATCAGCATGCATCTGTTCACGTTGAAGACCGAGGCTACCAGTTTGCCGACGGCGTCTACGAAGTGTGCGAGGTTTTGGGGGGCCGTCTGATAGACGAAAAACGCCATTTGAAACGACTGTCCAGGTCACTGACCGAGCTTCGAATTTCGCATCCCATGTCCGACAAAGCGCTGGGTGTCGTCCTGCGGGAAGTTGTGGTTCGCAACAAGGTACGTGACGGACTGGTCTATCTGCAGGTTACCCGCGGTGTGGCACCAAGAAACCATTTCTTTCCACCTGACCATACTGCGCCTGGAATCGTTGTAACAGCACGCAATGCCTCTGTTGCTAAATCCTCGGCAATGGCGGAAAAAGGCGTCGCAGTAATCTCTATGCCGGACAACCGTTGGGACCGTGTTGATATCAAGAGCGTCTCACTTCTACCAAATGTGCTGGCCAAACAGATGGCCCGCGAACAGGGGGCCTTTGAGGCATGGTTTGTGGATGACGAGGGATATGTTACTGAAGGCTCGTCAACCAATGCGTGGATTGTCACAAAAGACGGAACCTTAATCACACGGCCAGCTGACAATGGCATCTTGAAAGGCATTACCCGGGCAATCGTTCTGGAATTGGTAGAACGAGAGGGAATGAAATTCGAGGAGCGGTCGTTTACAATAGAAGAAGCCCAGCAGGCGAGAGAGGCATTTATTACAGCAGCAACAACTCTTGTAATGCCCGTCGTTGTTGTTGATGATGTTACCGTGGCCAATGGCGCTCCCGGACACATTGCCACAACACTGCGTTCGCTGTTTCATACTCAGGCAGAGATAGCTGACTCATAATGAGCCACCAGACCACAGGATAAATGATGGCCGAACGAACACAAAACCTCCAAGACGCGTTTTTGAACAATGTGCGCAAAAACAAAACCACCTTAACAATTTTTCTCGTAAATGGCGTCAAGCTTCAGGGCATCGTTACCTGGTTCGACAATTTTTGTCTCCTCTTGAGACGCGATGGGCACTCCCAGCTCGTTTACAAGCATGCCATTTCAACAATCATGCCGGCACAGCCAATCCAGCTGTTTGAGCCGGACAATGAGGATGAATCCGATTGAGTTCTTCTACGGAAACAGACGATCATAAGAAGTCCGAATTCCATTCCACGGAACGGCAAAAAACAAAATGTGCAGTCATTGTTCCGATCATATCGGCTTATGGTGCTGCGGCAGGGCAAAGAACAAATCCGCGCACCGGCGAAGCTCGGCTTGAGGAAGCCGTTGGACTGGCCAATGCCATCAGTGATCTGGAAGTCGTCTTTTCCAATCACTTCAACCTGCGAAAATACCGCCCGGCAACGCTCATTGGGCAGGGTGCTCTGGATGAAGTGAAGCAGCATATAATCGAGAAGGGTATCAAGCTCCTGATCGTGGATCACGCACTCACCCCAATCCAACAGCGTAATCTGGAAAAGGCACTCGAGATCAAGGTGCTCGACCGGACTGGCATCATTCTGGAAATCTTTGGTGAGCGCGCCCAAACCAAGGAAGGCCGGCTGCAGGTCGAACTCGCTCACTTGAATTACCAGAAAGGGCGACTGGTCCGCAGTTGGACCCATCTGGAACGTCAACGCGGCGGCGGCGGCTTTATGGGCGGCCCGGGTGAAACCCAAATCGAATCTGATCGTCGCATGCTGCAGCAACGGATCAAATCACTTGAAACAGCTTTGGCAGATGTCAGGAAAACCCGTGATCTGCATCGCAAGAACCGCAAACGTAAACCACACCCGATCATCGCACTTGTTGGCTATACCAATGCAGGAAAGTCAACGCTCTTCAATCGCATTACCAATGCAGATGTGATGGCTGAGGACCTGCTGTTCGCGACTCTTGACCCAACACTGCGTGAAGTCCAGTTACCACACGGGGATACGGTCATTCTATCCGATACGGTGGGTTTTGTGTCCGAGTTGCCTCATGATCTCGTGGCCGCATTTCGCGCGACACTTGAAGAAGTGATCGACGCAGATCTCATCGTTCATGTGCGTGACATTGCACATGATGACAGCGATGCACAGGCAGAAGACGTAAAGCAAATTCTGATGGAGCTTAAGGTCAATCCGGGGGATTCCAGCCGCGTTCTGGAGGTCTGGAACAAGATTGACCTCTTACCAGAAGGCGATCCACGTAGAGAAACTGGCCCCAACTTCACCGGTGATGACACCGGCTTCCCGGTATCTGCGCAGACAGGCAAGGGTATTGCCGCACTGATTGACCATATCGAACGGAAAATATCGGAGAAGCGCACAGTTCTGTCGGTTCATCTGCCAACAGAAGAACTCGGCAGGCTCTATTGGCTTTACGAACATGCAGAGGTTCTGAACCGCCTTGCAAACGAGACGGATGGTTCAGTCCTTCTGACAGTTCGAGTGGATCCCAAAAACGGTCCGGAATTCCGCAATAAATTTGGCCGTTTTGTGAAAACCGACCCGGAAGATATCACCAGCACTGCTGCATGACACGACAGGACTAAACCGCATCCATTTCAATCAAATACATTGCTGTGTCGGGGTGAATTCCTGCAGAGAGCGTAACGATGGTTTTGCGGTATTCCACGTCTGAAAACAGGTAAGAATTTTGATAGACCAACCAACACTCATCACCTACGTCGCCATCGTGCTTGGTTTCGTATTTATTCCCGGTCCCGCGACACTTTTGACTGTAGCCCGCGCGACAACTTCCGGGACAAGAGTGGGCATTGCAACAGTCGCAGGCATTACCGTCGGCGACATCGTTCATACACTTCTAGCAATAGTTGGGGTTTCGGCCATAATCGCAACGTCTGCGGTTCTTTTTAGCATCATCAAATATTTGGGGGCTGCGTATCTCGTTTACCTTGGAATCAAGGCGATAATCGAAAAGTCTCCAACATCCCTCGGTGGAAAAGGGCAACTTCCCATAACCGCACCACAGGCCTTTAGACAGGCTGTTCTGGCGGAGTTGCTGAACCCCAAAACAGCCCTGTTCTTTCTGGCCTTCCTGCCGCAGTTTGTAAAACCCGAGAATGGGGCAGTAATTTTTCAGTTGAGTATTCTGGGTGTGCTGTTCGCATTCATAGGCCTTTTCAGCACAGTCGTTTTTGCGGTCAGTGCAGGCAGCCTCGGAAACTTTCTGCGACGCAATCCCAAAGTTTTGAAATGGCAGGGTAAGATCGTTGGAAGCATCTATTGCGCATTGGGTATACGAATAGCTCTGCAGGAACGATGAGAGCCACAAGCAAGCGTTTGCGGCGTTCCAGGTCCGGTCTCATGTGCCGGCGGACATGAAGTTGGTTGTTCCACAAATGAATCTTGCGGACCGGCATTGCAAAAGCCATATTTTGTGAGAATGAGTGGCAAGTAGAAACTTACTTTCCAATGGAGAGACTGCATGGATTTGGAAGTGTGGCAGTATATGTGGTGCAACTACCATCCTTTTGCGATAGCCAAACGAACGGCTGCAATGCTGTGCTGCAGAGTTTTATAAATTTAATGATGTTCTCATAGTTTACTTCGTTCCTAACTAATCACTCACCGATGTTCTAAAGTCCGGAAGTCGTTCTAGTTGTCCTAGGTCAGATACGATGGGCAACTCGATAAATGAAGCAAATTTCCCGCCGTGATGAACAATATTATTCGCTGTTTTCATATCGGTGCTGGAATATAATGGCTGATCGGTATTTAGGTTTCTGTCCCATTGAGGAAAGTTACTGGAAGATATATCGACGGCGATGCGGTGACCCGGTTTAAACCGCCAGGCAATATGCCCCAGATCAACACTCAATTGATATACTTCGCCAGGTTTCATAAAAACCTGTTTGTCTAGACCTTCCCTGAACCGCGCTCTTTGGATACCCTCTGTAACCAAAGTAGCTGTTCCATCAGGACTGATATCCATGATCTTGACGGTGAAGTCTGTATCAGGCGCATCTGAACTGACTGATACCTTTCCATATATATGTCCCATAACAACGACGTCGTCCTCTAGCGGAACACTGTCGTAAGACAACACGTCTGCACGTTGGCCTTCTCGCACTGATCCCTGATCCAAAGCTCCATGAGAAATCATCAGATTCCTGCCACCAATGGTCGGAACCGGGTTTTCTGGATCATATGCGTAGCCGCGTTTACCGGCTTGGATGTCACTGGAGTTTGAAACACCACCGGACTTGGACAAATGCCATTGAACAACCAATGCCGGTGCAGGGGGCCATGTCTTTGCCCCGTACCATTCATTGTCGCCATTCGCGATTGGAAAAATCACACGAGGTAGATCCATGAGTGCTGAAGTTTCGCCTTTCAGATGATAATCGAACCATGGCAACATAGGCTGAATCGGCCAGGCCCCAGGATCTTCCGGCGAAAAATGGGTTCCATTGAGTATTAGCAGCCGTTGCTCTGCATTTCTTGCTTCGGCGCGTTCAAATGAACTAATCTGAGACGGAGCGAACACATCAAACCATGCAGCTACATAAAAGCTGGGAACGTCCGTAACTGAGGAATCAAAACGCTTGGCGATTTCGCTGTGGGGCTGTGCCTCCAATATCTCATTCCAAGCTGGTAATGCATTCGCGAAATAGGGATAATCGATCAAGGGCAAATGTTTCCATGCCTCCACATCGTGTGGGTTTTCCAGACCGGACAAAACCTGTTGGAGCGTAAACCCCATTTGGATTCTTGCTGTTCTGCGCTTGATGGGCCCAAAACCCAATTCTTTATAGTGATGGTCATCGGCCGTCAGGACTTGCTCGGCTGCCCAAGGCAAGAATGTTTCAAGCTTAAGCGCTCCACCTGGCCCCAGAATCGCTTCGTTAATAAGATTGGGTGTTCCAATCTGGGCAAAGGATGCATCGACAAGGTCAGGCGCTTCAGAATTCATCATCATGGCCATAATTGCCTCGATGGAGTCGCCTGTAGTGCCGATTTTCCCATTACTCCAAGGCTGTTCCTTTACCCACTCTATAAGTTCCAATGCGTCTGCTCTTTCATTAAAATCAAGGGCGACACCCTCAGAACCGATCCGTCCTCTTGTGTGTTGGATAACCAGAGCATATCCAGCTTCGGTTACCTCAGGCCATCCAACGCGCCCCAAATCCTTGTTCTCGATATTTGTAAAATCAAGGCCACGCAAACCCGCCAAAGGCGTATGAGGCAGTTCATAGGGAGATCGGACAATCAATGCAGGAAATGGGCCGTCACCTTCAGGCAAACGCACGAACGTAACCAGTTGTATTCCATCCGCTACCGTGATTGTCGGCCCTTCATACTTGGCCTCAAACAGACTGGGAAGGTATACGAAACCTGCTATCGCCGCAGAAACAACGATCACGAAAACACTTATAATAGACTTTTTCATGATTTTCCTATTGTAATAAGATGCCGGAGGCCTCATTTGATCTCTCTAGAGAGCCCTCGGCAGTCGTCAGGATTGCTTGCAGTTCGTTCGCGGAGTAAGAAAAACCCAACGAACGAACAGAAAAGAAATCATGCTGTTACGCATGACTGCGGCTTTGATTGTAAGCAAGCGTTGTAAACACCAAACCGGCAAGCCAAAGGCCTGGGCCGATAACAGACGCTGGGAATGGAGTACCGCCATAGATAACTGGGAAGAGAATAAACCCTATATCTTCTGCAGAGATGATAAAGGCTGCCACCCAATATGCGATAGGGTTGTTCTTCCAGTTATAATAGGACGCGATCAGACCGAACACTCCGATGTAGAACAACGTCCAGTGGCCTTGCGCCAACCGTCCAGTTGCTTCTGCCAGAGCGCCATCGGCAGCTCTATCGGCGAGCCGGATGACACCGAGTATGATATGAAGAATAGACCAGAGAGCGTAGGCTGTTGCGCCAATTTTTGCATATAACATAACAACAATCCTTCAGTTTTGATTAGTTAAGGTGCAGGTTACTGAAGGGGCTTTCCGTGGCGCAGCTTTCGCAAGTCGCCACGCCGCAGTGTTCACGACCCCAATGGTCAAGACATGAACAGCAGCCATTGCGGTTGCAAAAATCATAGAAAGCAATTTTTGCGAATTTTGTTTTATGACAAGTTTCATCATGTAGATCCTTTTGGTTCAAATGAATGAAAGCTGTTTATGATCCCGCATTTCCCGAGCTACAATTGAGGATGAATGAGCGGTAGATTTAGTTCGTGAAATAATTCAAACAGATCGCGAGCGGTAGCAATCCAACCGCTCGCGTAGCAGCGAGATGATTGTTGAACCGATTGATTTGTCTCTTTGCGGATTTTTGTTGTGGAAGAGGTTTGAACAAGGATGCAATTTCAACGAATTGAACAGGCTGCGCTGTCTGTCGCTGAGGAGTTATTGGGTAAGCGGCCTCCATCGCTGTTAGGAATCATTTACAGCCTTATTGCCGCTGCCTGTGCGGGCGGTGTCTTAGTAGCGTGTTTTGATCCGACATCGACCGCTGACCTGCCATTTCTTTCACGCATTCTGGTCTGGATTCTACACTTTGCTTTCGGGGCAGTTCTCCTGGCGGGGGCGACCAGTCTTTTCGTTTTAGCGAATCTGCGAAGTTCTTTGGCGTTGACACTGGCAGTGATCATCTTCCCGTTAATTTTGGCACCATTTTCATTGTACATTGACTTCCATTTCGACGCAGCAGTCGAGCAGTCAATAGTCGAGAATGGCGTTTGGAATAGTTATCTGGAAGAAACGATTGCAATCGCGCCGCCATCACTGGGCATGGCCGTTGTTCTGGCTGTTGTTATTCATCGCGTTGCCGAATTGGCACGGGCCAACCGAAACGAACTTCTGGACAAAATGAAACCGGAACCTGAAATTCGTGACTTTATTGATGGAATACCTGACCGACTTGGAAACGATATCATAAGGGCAGAAGCTCAGGATCATTATGTAAAATTCGTATTTGGGAACGGCGAAGCAACTCTAAAACTTTCGTTTGAGAACGCTCTGGAATCACTTGCGAAATTTCGGGGAGCGCAGTGCCATCGATCTCACTGGGTTCGATTTCGGCATATTGCGAAACTTGAACCGAGCGGCAGTGCATACCAGTGCCAACTCTCAAACGGTGATCAGATACCAGTCAGCAGGCGCAAATACTCCACACTTCGGACTCAGAAATAATTTTGGCTTTTCTATTGTGCTTAAGCGTCGTAAGTGGGCTCGACTTGGTCATTCGCAATCACTTTGCGAAAGACCGTTACAAAACCTTCGTTTATGAACATGGAAGACATAGTTGAAATGGTGTCACGCGATCCTGACGAGAATGGTTGGCTCAGTTCATCACAGGCTTGGTTAAGTCGAATGCCAGAGGCTGGTGATTTCGCTCGGGAGTTCGTCCTTGATCGCCCAATGCTTGAGCGCGCAAGACTATCGCAAGCAAATACAATGCTGGATATCGGCTGCGGCGACGGGCGATTCTGTCGACTGGCCAAAGAACTTCCTCTTAAAGCGACTGGCATTGATCCGGTTGAGCCCTTCATCCAGCACGCTCAGAAAATCGATCCTGATGGACATTACCTGGCCGGCTTTGCTGAGGCATTGCCGTTTGAAGATGCGCAGTTCGATCTCGCCGTTTTCTACCTCAGTCTCATCGATATTGCCGATATGGGTACTGCAATCCAGGAAGCCGAGCGGGTTATCAGACCCGGAGGCACAATTCTGATTGCGAACCTGGCAAGTTTTTTCACATCAAATGGCACGACTGGTTGGGTCAAAGATAACGATGGCAGCGATCATTATCCTCTCGGGACCTATCTAGAGGAAAAGGGCAACTGGTGTGAATGGGATGGTTTGCGAATACGCAATTGGCATCGCCCTCTAAGCACCTACATGTCGGCGCTTCTCAATGCTGGTCTTACACTCACATATTTCGATGAGCCCCAGCCTTCAGGCGGTCCAGAGGGTCTCGTAAAACGGTACTATCAAACGCCATTCACGATGATGATGGAATGGCGAAAACCGTGATCAGCTTTGGCTAAAGACGGAAACTCAGCCGACCACGCCTTTTGCACTTTGCCAAATCGTTTCCATTTCTTCCAAAGAGGCTGAATCAATATCCCGCTTTTCAGCGCTCAATGTTTCCTCAATATGTTGAAAACGCCTGACAAATTTGGCATTTGTTTGCCGCAGCGCATGCTCGGGATCAATGCCAAGGTGACGGCCGAGATTCACCACCGAAAACAGGAAATCGCCAAACTCCTCTGCAACTTTCGCTGAATTGTCTGTGTTCCGGTTTTCAATTTCCGCGCCCAGTTCGCTCCATTCTTCCTCAATCTTGTCCATGACCGGCTGCAAATCCGGCCAGTCAAAGCCAACCTTGGCGGCCTTTGTCTGAAGCTTTTCAGCGCGTGTCAGTGCAGGAAGAACCCCCGGCACATTGTCCAGCATGCTTGCTGATTTCATCTCTTGACCCAGAGCCTTTCGTGCAGCAGCTTTTTCAGCCGCTTCCTCAGCTTTGATCCGTTCCCAGACATGTTTGGCAGATTTTGCTTTGCGGGCATCTTCATCACCAAAGACATGAGGATGACGTCGCAACAATTTTTGCGTAATGCCCAAAACCACATCATCAAAGTCGAAGTGTCCAGCTTCTGCGGCTAATTGCGCGTGGTAGACCGGCTGAAGCAGCAGGTCACCAAGCTCCTCTTTCAAGTCGACCATATCATCGCGCTCTATGGCATCCGCCACTTCATAAGCTTCTTCAATCGTGTATGGCGCGATAGAGGATAAATCCTGTTCCACGTCCCAGGGGCAACCGGTCTCCGGGTCCCTGAGACGCGCCATGATCTCGATCAGCCGTGAGATATCACGTGATGCTTCCATTCTATCAGATCCTTTTCAGGGGGCTACAAACCGACTCGTACAAGGCCATGATACTTGAAGCGAAGTGGGTTTGCAGCCGCCGAAACTGTCAAAGACCGAACGAAAGCCGATGAGTGGTTGAACGGCTCCAACCGGTCAGTTCAACTCGCCTTATCAAACTGAATTGCGCCATCATGCACAAAACAAGTCTTGTCAAACAGATCAAGGTTAAGCGGATTTGGCATGCGCACATCCGTCATATCAGGAAGTGTCTTGGCAGACGCATCGAAGACACGGTCTATCTGCGAAATGAAGATGATGATAACACCCGTCATCTGGGCAAATGCCTGTAGTTGTGAGACCTGCACGGCAACGTCCGGCTTGGAGCGATCCTGATCCAAAAGCTGAAGGTAATCTATGACAATCAGCGTGCCAGCCGGAACGACCTCCATTTTCTGCACTATATAATCAGCGCTGATTGCATCGGTCGTATCTATGGCACCTTTGAACAATTCTGGGTCTGCCCCCAGTGCCACAATGTGGTTCATGATCTGGGGTTCGGTATAGTCCAGACTGTAGAAAAAGCATTGTCCACCCATCTTTACAGTGTCGACCATCATTTCAAGTGCCATCAACGTCTTGCCGTGGCCGGGACGCGCACCAAGCAGCAACATCTCGCCTGGTATGAGTTCGTCCAATATGCGTTGTGTAGGGGATCTAAATCCTGCGCTGCTGGCCAACAAACTCCAGCTTTCAAAGCCTTCACTTGCTGCCAATCGATCCAACGCTGCATGCAGCGGAATCTTGTTCTTTCGTGACAGCAATTTCGCTTCACGCTTTAGTCGATAAATGGGAGCAGATAATTTCATGTCAAACCTCCTGATATCGAGCAAACATCACAATCCCTCCTTATGTGAACGCTCGAACAGTCGGTTAAATCAGCAGTATGGCAACTCTACATGAATAATGCTTTCCCAAATGGAGGGGGGAGGCGCGAGCTGAGCCTATGCCTGAAAGTTAAACGGATATTGGGACTATTTCAAGCGTCAGGCTTAATCATGGGAAGGTCAAATGTGGATCAATCTGATATCTGCGCAAGATATTTTCGGAGCAATTGATCCAGTTCCTCTCGCTCCTTGTCGGGCAGGCAAGAAACCAGCCGGATTTGCGTGGCAACATGTGCTGTGACGGCCTCATCAATCACCGCAAGTCCCTTCTCTGTAAGGGCAATTTGTACACTTCGCCGATCTTCCGTGCTTTTGATCCGTCTTACCAATTGCTGTTTTTCCAGTTGATCAATCCGGTTTGTCATTGTGCCAGATGTAATCATCATTGTGGACAACAACTGGTTTGGAGACAGCGCGTGGGGCGGGCCGGACCTTAAGAGTGTCGCCAACACGTCAAAGCTGGCGCCCGTCAGGTCAAACCTGGCGAAAGTTTCGGCCATTTCCTTAGAGAGATGCTGGGCGAGGCGCATCAACCGGCCGATCAACGCCATCGGGTCCGTATCCAGATCAGGCCTTTGTCGAGCCCATTGGGCTTTGATCGTATCGATTTCATCCATGGGCCAATGGAATACCGTTTTTATCTTGACGTCAAGATTAATCAATCTATCTTGATATCAAGATACTTTACAGGATTCGATTATGAACCGCCTTTCAGATCTCTTGCTGACGTCATTGGCGCCCATCATCTGGGGCAGCAGCTACATCGTCACGACACAGTTGTTGCCCAACATGGATCCGCTATCGATCTCGCTCTTGCGCGCCTTGCCAGCAGGGATCTTGTTGCTGCTGTTGGTTCGATGTCTGCCGAAGGGTATCTGGATCGCCAGAATGTTTGTACTGGGAGCGCTCAATTTTTCAATCTTCTGGGCATTCTTGTTCTTTGCTGCGTATCGGTTGCCCGGAGGAATCGCCGCCATATTAGGTGCGCTTCAGCCATTGATTGTAATTTTATCTGCAAGGGCAATTCTCGGTCACCCGATAAGGCCATTATCTTTGCTCGCAATTCTGGCTGGCACTTGCGGCATTGCTCTTCTAATTCTGACGCCTGAGGCGAAACTGGACCTGCTGGGCGTTGCCGCCGGCCTCTTGGGGGCGGCCTCCATGGCTATGGGAATCGTCCTTAGTCGAAAATGGCAGCCACCAGTGTCCGCGCTGACATTCACCGCTTGGCAACTCACGGCAGGCGGGCTGCTCATTCTGCCCTTCATGCCATTTTCGTCCACTGATTGGGCGACCATTAACACCTCAAATGTAATTGGACTGGCCTACCTTGGCCTGATCGGCGCTGCGTTGACATATGTCATCTGGTTGCGCGGAATAGCAAGATTACAGCCATCATCAGTATCTGTTCTCGGGTTTCTCAGCCCCGTCAGTGCGACGCTTCTGGGCTGGCTGATACTCAATGAGACACTTGATTGGCTGCAATTATTGGGCGCCTTGATTGCCCTTGCCAGCGTCTTTGCCGCGCAATATGCGCTGAGACCCAAAACGGCCGCGAAAACAGCGGCCGTGTGAGGCAGGGTATCAAATCAAGCCAATTGCTGAGTTCTGGCCGGTCGCCATAGTGGGCCAACTGCGAGCAGCAGCACGAGGGTATTGAAAAATACGTTTGATGAATTGCCCGATGTTATGGACCCAAGACAATCCAGACCAAACCAGCACAGGACACCAACCAAAACAGTCTTGCGCACAGCTTCCGGGGCCTGATCATAGACCCAACTCGATAGAAACCAGATTGTCACACCCCATCCCAACAGAAAGCCAGCCGTCAGGGCTGACAGAAACCGTGTATCTGGTGAAGCGTAGGTTTGAAGCCCGTCCAACGGCCAACTTATAAGGTCGAGTGTAAGGCGGGCGGGCTCTGCGGTAGGCAACATGGTGCCCAGAAAGAAAATCGGGCCAAAGGACCCAACGACAATAGCTGTAACCTTCAGCCAAAACTTATGAAAATTGTGGGACATAATTTGCGCTCCTGTATTGATTGACAGGACATAGAACCGCTTCGGTCGCAAAAACAATTACCTTGCAGGTAACAGACAAGCGGCCATAAACGCCGTATATTGCGGCCATGAATGACTTCTCAAGAACTTTGCAATCCTGGCGCAGAGCGAGACGGTTTAGCCAGTTATCACTTGCCGTCGAGGCCGATGTTTCCACTCGCCATATCTCTTTTCTGGAGACGGGCAGGGCGCGCCCAAGCGTGGATATGATCAAGCGGTTGGGTGATGCGCTGCAACTCCCACTGGCCGCACGCAATCAAATGCTGACATTTGCGGGGTTTGCAATTCAACACCAGGCCCGCAGTTGGAGCGCAGAAGAGATGGCTCCGGTGCGTGCAGCGGTCGACTATACGCTCAATCAACACGCGCCTTATCCTGCACTTGCCATTGATCGTCTTTGGAGCATTGTCCAGATGAACGGACCTGCTCAAGGCCTTTTTGGCCCGCTCAAACTGGACCAGGGAGACAGCCTGCTTGAACTGATGCTGTCAGATATCCTGCCACCTTTGATCGAAAACTGGCCCCAGGTCGCGCATCATGCAGCTCAGCGCCTGCGCACAGAAAGTACAGCTCAAGGCGGCGTCGCCCTGTTCGACAAAGCTGCGGAAAAATTGGCTGAAGTACCCATGTCTGCCCCACACAGCAGCGGCCCGGTTGTACCAACAATCTTTAGGGCAGGGTCAATTCGCCTGTCTCTCTTCACCACTATTGCTCAATTTGGCACGCCTGAAGATTTGACACTCGATGATTTGAAAATTGAATTATACTTTCCAGCAGACCATGAAACAGAAAAAGCTTTGCGCGTTATGGCTGCCTGACATCGGGTACGTATTGTATCAGGCATGCGCGCCGTTGATACAATTGAAACATCGCACGAGCTTCAACTGAAACTTTCCAATTCTATTGGCATCCCCACACGGGGTTTCGCTCGCACCGGAAACGATGTTCCTGGACTCCCGTCATCGAATTCGAATGTGCCGACCTGCAGTCGCAGCCCTCTGCGGTGCGCAATCGACGGCTTATGCTAAAAATGGAGAGGAAAAGCAAAATGAACTACCAACTAAAGCGCGGCACATTTGCCATGATCATATTGTCTTCGCTGGTCGCATTCA
This sequence comes from Alphaproteobacteria bacterium, assembly GCA_024743215.1. Taxonomy (GTDB): domain Bacteria; phylum Pseudomonadota; class Alphaproteobacteria; order Rhizobiales. Next base: position 549,173 of record JANSWZ010000001.1, on the reverse strand, counting down.
CAAACAGTTCGCAAGCGAAAAATAATCCGTATCTGAATTTTGATATACACTCAAACCAGTTTTCCAAGGCCGTCATGCAATTTGACTATACCGGAGGAAAATACAAGTGGAACGGCAAGACCATTACACTACGATTTAGTGTCTCCGGGGATGCAGGTCGATTTAATAACTGGCTAAACAGCATGACACTCAAACCAATAACCCTCTCTCCTAAACAGAAAATGAGCGGTAAAATACCACGTAAAAAGCGCAAATTGTCTTACGCAGACAACATCACATTCAAGAGATCGTTCCTGAACAGCTTTACACCGGGATTTGCAGACTATTGTAACCGCCACGGCAGCTCCAAGAAACTTGTCAAAGATGGCTTTTTCATCAAATTTGAGGCGCTAGCAGCCACCAATAAGGGGAAGGTACTGAAAGACACAGTGCAATTGCCAATGCGGATTGTCTGCATGCCCAAGCCCAGCAATCCCTCAAGAACTCCCGTCGCACTAAAAGCCACCAATGTGAAACTCTACACCATTCCGGCTAAGCCGGCTTGCGGAAAACCTGTGAAGTTGATCACCGAAATCTGGACCAATAAACCGGGTAAGGTGGAATTCTTTTTGACCAGAAACGATGGTGCGAAACAAAAGGCATCCGTCACGACCACGAAGGTTGCAAATGGCAATGTCAAACGTTGGGCAAAGACATATGAGTTCAATCAATCCGTTCACAGACGCTATCAGATCGTCCTTGCCAAACAGGCAATGACCAGCAAGTGGGCTGAAATCAAATTGAAGTGCGGTGCTGTCAATGACATCAAACGCCCCAAGGCAGTGACAAACTAATCCAATTGTCGATCAGGCTCGTCAGTCTGCCCAATCTGACAAATCTGAACAGTCAACTGAGTGACCTCCATAACCAGGAAAGGGACCCGAAACTGGGTCCCTTTTTATGTGATGCAGGTGAATGGCATCTATATATATGCAATGCATTCCCCACAGTCGGCGTCACTTTTTGCTCTGCTTCTTTATAGTGCGGATCATTTTTCCAAATGCCTTGTCCTTCGACCTCCGTTGCGCCAGGCTCGATGTGTTAAAGCGTTCTTCCGCAATCAACTTTCTCCATCGACCCAGCCTGACCTCATCAATTTCGCCAGTTTCGACTGCCGCCAGCACAGCGCATCCCGGTTCACTGACATGCTGACAGTCTGTAAAGCGGCATTGCATTGAAAGGGCATCAATATCCGAGAACAGATGTGCAAGCCCGGTTTCAACGTCAGCAAGCTGCAGTTCCCGCATGCCCGGCGTGTCCAACACCGCGCAAGCATCTGGAAGAATATGAAGCCTGCGGCTTGTCGTGGTATGGCGTCCCTTGGCATCGTCCTCACGAATAGCCTGAGTTTGAATGGAAAGGCTTTGCAGCAGCGCATTGGTCAGCGTTGATTTGCCCACACCGGAAGACCCCAGAAATGCAACCGTTTGCCCCGGCTTGCACCAATCAGCCAATTTCTGTCTTGGTTCGTCACCTCGTGCATCCAGAACCACCACCGGAACCAGATCAGAAATACCACTGGCCTTTGCAACATAGTTGTCCGGCGTTTCGCAAAGATCGCTCTTTGTCAGGACAATGACAGGAGATACGCCAGCCTCCAAAGCGACAGCGATGTAGCGCTCAAGCCGCGCAATGTTAAAATCCTGATTGCAGGAAGATACAATGAATGCCGTATCAATGTTTGCAGCTATCAATTGCACTTGGCGGTCGCTGCCCGGGGCACGTCGTTTGATGAGACTTTTCCGTTCCAGAACCGCGCTGGAACCGGGGCGGGCTTCATCAAGCAACAGCCAATCACCCACAGTGGCTTCCGGGTTTGGTGGTACAACAGTATCGATCCCGTCGCCCAGGACGTGAAAACCACTTCGTTGCACTTCAACAATGCGGACTGGCGGTGTCCTGTCCAGGTCCTCGGTGCTGATCTGTTGCGCAAAAAACGGCTTCCAGCCGAGCGTTTCAAGTTTTGTTGGTATGCGTTTGGGGCTTCCATCCGTTGCAGGAGGCCGAAGGAATTTTGAATAATCCCGTTTCATTGATGTGAACTCTCATGTTCAAACCACGAGCAAAGCTCGGGTCGCAGTGTCAGATTTTCTGAAATTACAAAGCTGCGTTCCACGAACCGCTTTCCGGTCAGTGGGTCTGGTCGCTTCTGCTTTGCACCGGGAGGACACTTTGCCTCCCCACATGATCAGGACATGAAATCTCCGTGTTATGCTTCCTCAATAACATGAATGTCCGCTGGTTCAAAGATCAGCTGATCCAAATTTGACACGAAGATGCAATTGTCCATTCCAGACAATGCAGTCCAAACCTGAAGCTAGTCCATCTCGCCGCGGCGATTGCCCTTGATTAAGTCGGCAGATTTTTCAGCCAGACAATATGTGGCCGCAACCGTATTGCCAGACACAATTTTTGGCATCACCGAGGCATCAACCACCCGAAGGCCAGAGGTACCATGCACCCGCATTGTACCAGGATCAACGACAGCCATCGGACCGGTACCCATTGCGCAGGTGCCAATCGGATGAAACAAAGTCCCTACATTTTGGCGGATGAAACTATCGAGGGCCTCATCATCCACTGCGTCCGGACCCGGAGACAGCTCCACATCCAGATGGGGTGCGAAGGGCGGCTGTCCCATAATCTTGCGAGCAATTCGCACCCCTTCACGCAAAGCGTCAGTCGTGCTTTTCCCTTGAAAGAAATTGTATTTAATCAGAGGCTTATCCAAGGGATTTGAACTCTTGAGTTTAAGGTTACCAATGCTGTCGGGCCGCAATTGGCAAACATGCATGATGAAGCCATGCGTGCTGAAGCCCTTCGCGTTCTGCGTATTGGCCATGGCCGTGCAAAAAAACAGCTGTATATCCGGGCGATCAGAGCCCGTAGTGGACAGAAACGCACCGCCATCAGCCGTGGTTGACGCGAACAGCCCACGGCGTCTGAAAATCCAGTTCAACACGTGCAGCACATTCCGTGGAAAGGCCCGCCATGAACCGCCATACGGAACGCTGGTCTTGGCGAGGTATTCCACACTGACATCCAGATGATCCTGAAGATTTTCGCCAACACCTGGAAGGTCGTGCACCAGTGGAATTCCATGCTCTGACAATTGTGTCTTGTCACCAATACCGGACAGCATCAAAAGGTGAGGGGACACAAAACTGCCAGCGGACAAGATGATCTCTGTACCGCGTGTTTCTCCACTCGCACCACGTTCGTCCTGCCAAACCACACCTTCGGCCCGCTTGCCATCCATGATCACTTTCGTGACCCTGCGACCAGACAGGATGGTCAGATTCGAGCGATTGCGAATTGGATTGATGTACGCGCTTTCAGCCGTTACCCTTTCGCCATTGGATTGCGTAAATGTATAAAATCCATACCCGTCCTGTCGGGGCCCATTGAAATCGGAGTTAAACCGGTGACCAGCCAGATTCGCAGCTTCCAAAAAGGCATGGGTTAACGGATTGACCGTTCGGATATGCGCCAGATTTATTGCGCCCGAAACACCATGAAAGTCAGGATCGATTGGCTGCGCTTCACGTTCTGCACGCGCTGGCAAATGGGAATCTGAGCCCCTGTCCACCAGAGGCTCAAACCGCTCCATTTTACGGAAATAGGGTAGTAAATCATCAAACCCCCAACCGAACGCACCAAGATCGCGCCATTCGTCATAATCTTCACGCTGGCCGCGAATGAGTATCTGACCATTTACGAGGGTACTGCCGCCGGTTCCATGACCACGGGGCAGATCGATCCTGCGGTCATCCACGCCTTCTTCAGGTTCGGTCTTGAACCATTGCATGAATTTGGGGCCGCCCAAAAAGGCGAGAGCCGGTGCCATGAAGGTCACCATCGCCAAGGGCATGCGAACAATAGTCTTGCGGGAATTCCGGTCCGGACCGCTTTCAATCAGTGCCACACGCACATCAGGGTCTTCGGAAAGACGATTTGCCAGCACACAGCCAGCAGCGCCGGCACCAACGATAACATAGTCAAACTTGGTCACGGATCAGATATCCTGATTTTGCGGAAGAAGAACCAGATCACGGACGGTCACGTGGGGAGGCCGGGTCAACATGAACATCACAGCCTCAGCCACATCCTCAGAACGCATTCCCTCATGGGCCGCGACTTTTTCGTCAATGGCCTCAGCGTCAGCAAACCCCCAAAGCGGATTCAACACAACACCCGGTGCTATGGCACCAACGCGCACATTGTGAGGCGCGACCTGCCGGCGCAAACCGTGGGTGAAAGACTGGATCGCGTGTTTGGAAGCCGAATAAATTGGTTCCCACTGAATGGCCTGATGCCCAGAGACTGAGCTTGTGATGATGATGTCCCCGGATCGGCGTGCAGTCATTTGTGGCAGTATCCGGTTTACCAGCCGGAAAACACTGTTCACATTGACATTGAGCAACTCGTCCCAGGCATTCGGGTCTCCATCAGCCACGTCGCCTGGCACATAGAGACCGGCATTTGCCAGCAAGATGTCGATTTGCCCAAAATGGGCGATGGCATCCGTGGCAATGCGGTCCACTTCTGCAGGAATGGTAAGATCGGCCGATAAGACCAAAGAGTCACCGCCAAGGTCCTGACTGACCGCCTCAAGCCGCTCCTCCGACCGGCCAACAATGGCAACTTTTGCACCAGCCCTGGCAACCGCGATAGCAAGTGCGCGACCAATGCCCGAACTTGCACCGGTCACCAGCGCAACTTGTCCCGAAACATCCCAATTCATACAATACCTCACCAGTTTTCTGCATGTTACATGCAACCAACCCGGTGGCACAAACCTGAATTGGAGAGGAAATGTTGATCAGTTTCGAAACAGCCACGACAATTGAAAATCTGTTTGGCCATTCAGCACGCCATTCAAAGGTCTTTGTAGCCGATAAGCTCGATGTTAAGTGCCGAAATTTCGCGCCTCAGCTCTTCGCTAATCAGTGTCTGCAAACAGCCGGTTCGATCTTCCAGAACATCCTCATACCCGACATGCCCTGTATCTCTCAATTCTGCATTTTCAACAGCAGGATGATCAACAAAGATATAGGTACCAGCCGTCAGCCCCTTCAAGCAGTCAATGAAGGCACTGATGCGATGCCGTGCGTCCAGCGGATATTTGGCGTAACCTTTGATACGTTGCAGGCCATGTCCAAGCGGATCATCCATCAGTCCAAATTCATGGCACAATTCCTCTACAAGCAGGCCGACCCGCTCATCGAAATCTGCAAAGTGTTTCACCATATGCGCGCTGACATGTGTGACATTGTCAAACATCGCAATACCAAGTTCAATTTGCGCTCTGAATTCATTGGCAATCTCATCTATGGACCAATTGCTTTCCAACAGATTTGGGCGTTTGTCGCCACGCCTCGGCATCAGCAAAGGGCGAAAACTGCTGCCATCTTCTGTAAGACTTGGGGCGTAGGTGAGGGGGCGCCACTTCACCGCATCCCATTCACTCGTAAGCGTTAAGTGCACACCCACATCGATCTTCGGGTTTCGATTAAAGAGCTGCGCAGCATGTTCAACCCAGGCACAGGGCATCATAATTTCAACACTGCGCGCAATGCCTTCTGAACAGGCACGCAAACACCCAACATTTGAGGCCCAACTGGACCCGGCATCATCCGCTCTAACCAACAGTCTGACAGTTCCCGTCATGGCCAATCATCCTACACCGTGCCCATTGATCAACAGAACACATTCTGAAAGCCGACAGTGGAACCTTTAGCGGCTAGGCAAAGTCTTCTCGGGCGACAAGCCTTTGTGCAGCTTGTTCAAATCTGTGGCGTGTGGCCCGCCGCGCGGCTTCTACATCCTGGGTCTGAATACCTTGCAATACGGCAAAATGCTCGGCCAGAATATCAGCACCAAACTCTGACGCGGCAGCATTCTTTAAAAATGCCGAGCGCAAATTTGATTGAATATTGGATTCAATCATGCCCACCACGTCTTCATAATAACTATTGGCAGACGCTTGTGTGATCAGGCGGTAAAATAAAAGCTCTGAATCAACACGTTTTTCCAAGGCCTGCTCTGCACCTTGATTGTCGGCATCGACCATCAATTGGTAAGCGTTTTCAATGACTTCCAACTGCTGAGCTGTTCGCATTTGTGCCGCCAATGCAGAGGCACCAGCCTGCACACCGGTACGCAGTTGTAGTAACTGGACAATTTGTTTGCGAATTTCAAAACAGGCGGGGCTGATGCGAAAGGCAGAGCGGTTTTCTGTTTTGGCAATAAAGGCACCAATGCCACGGCGCGAATCCACAACGCCGTCATATTTCAGCAAGGAGATCGCTTCTCTGATCACAGTCCTGGCCACACCGAACCGCTCGGACAACTCATTTTCCGAGGGTAATTTATCACCCGGCTTCAACTGTTTACTGTCTATCGCCTTGGAAATTGTAGCCGCCACTTCATCCGGCAGTCGACGCGGCCGTGCGATGCGATCAAATTGAAGGGGGCTGTTCACGGGCTCAGAACTCCTAATGTGCTGCCAATATATAACCGGTCATAGCACGTATGAAAATATTTGTTATGAATATATGAAAAGCAGTTGTCAGACAACTGACGTTATGTTTAATGACTTACCGAACAAAGGAATGATTATGTCATCGACTCAAATTGGTTTCATCGGCCTAGGCGGCATGGGAATGGGCGTCGTGAAGAACATGGCGCAAAAGGGCCTGTCCGTTACTGTATCAGATCTGGACAGTAACAAAGTGGTTCAAGCAGTCAGCCTTGGCGCCCATAAAGGTGGTGAACTTGCTGAAATTGCGGCACAAAGTGATGTATTTGCAGTCTGTGTGACCACAGCTGAAGCAGTGCAGGACCTATCGCTGGGTCCCAATGGGGCCTTGGCACAAATGAAGCCGGGAAGCGTGTTTCTGGACCACACGACCGTTTCTGCTGACCATGTCGACGCGATGTATGAGGCATGCCAGGCGCATGGAATTCTTTATGCAGAAGCGCCGATGACGCGCACGCCCATCCATGCTGACCGGGGTGAAGTGAACATTCTTTTCGGAGGTGAGGAGGCTTTGCTGGAGCGCCTGCGCCCGATTTTCGACACCTATGCGGAAAACATTTTTCATGTGGGCCCGGCTGGCCATGCCATCCGCCTGAAACTCATTCACAATTACATCGCTTTTGCCAATGTTGCAGCCTGGTGTGAAGGCTTCGCGCTTGCGGCTCATGAAGGGCTGGATATGTCCAAAGTAATCGGGATCATTTCTGCTGCAGGCGGCAAATCAGGCATGATGGATTTGTACGGCGAGGCCACATTGAAGCGTGACTTCACTCCGCTGATGTCCCTCGCAAATGCTCAGAAAGACGTGCGCTATTACGCCGAATGGCTTGAGCGTGCAGGGCTACCCGGCTTCATGGCTCAATCAGTCCACCAGACCTATGCGCTGGCTTCCATCATGGGGCACGCGGACGAAAGCTGTACCGCAGTCATCAAAGCCTATGAAGACCTGACGGGCGTAGAAGCCCGACTGGAAGACGATTAAGTCCCGCCGCGAAATGGCGGCACTCGATAAATGCAACGACATCTTGGGAGGAAAACAGATGTTTCTAAAAGTAATAATTAGCGGTGTAGCTCTGGCTGCGCTTACAACCGGCGCCATGGGAGCAGATGTCACGTTACGACTTGCCCATTTTGCGGCGGAAACGCATCCCGGTCATATAGCGGCGCTGCAATTTGCAAAGAATGTCGATGAGCGGACAAATGGCAGCGTAGCCATAGAGTTGTTTCCAGCGAACCAACTTGGCTCGCCACCCGAGCAATTGGAACAAACCATTTTGGGGGCAGTGGATATGAACCTGCCAACCCATGGCGGCTTGGACAAATACGAGCGAGCCTTCGGGACGGTCATGACCCCCTTTGCCTTTTCCAGCTACGAAAACGCCCACGAAATACTGGACGGCCCGTTCACAGACTGGACAGCACCATTGCTGGAAGCGCAGGGCCTCGTCATGCTTTCCCATTGGGAATATGGCTTCCGCAACATCACCAATTCACAACGGCCCATCAACTCACCTGATGATGTAAAGGGTCTGAAACTGCGCACACCGCCTGAACTGCAAATCGTTGCCGCCATGGAAGGGCTGGGTGCGTCTACCACGCAGATTGCTTTTCCTGAATTGCCCAATGCGTTGAACCAGAGTGTCGTTGACGGGCAGGAAAACCCCATTGGCGTCATCTATCACTACAAGCTCAACGAGTTTCAGGAGCATCTTGCTCTGACACGCCACGTTTACAATTCCATGATCCATGTTGTGAATAAAAGTGTCTGGGATGGCTTGTCCGCAGAACAACAGACCATTCTGCGCGAAGAAAGCGCCAATGCTGCAAAGACCATGCGTGAAGCTGTTCAAAAACAGGAAGAAGAAGAACTGGCTGGATTGAAAGAGCGCGGTATGAAAATCACCGAGCCAGATCTGGCACCATTTGCAGCATTGATGGAACCTGCCCGCAAGCGGGTGGCAGAATATAGCGGTACCGACAATATGGACAAGTTTCTGGGCCTATTGAAATAATATCCTTCGGTGCCAGCAAAAATGTTTATCCAACATAAGCTGGCACCGATGTTGACCTCTCCACCATTCCTGCCTCTCTCTGGGCAAGACCAGTCTGCCCAGTTTTCAGAGCCCAATCCGCCATGACCACATTCCTTATTCTCGGTGTTTTGATCCTGTTGATCGTCATAGGCGTCCCGATTTCGGCAGCCCTTGGTCTCACTGCGGTTGGATTTTACATATTTTTGGGTGATTTTAACATTCTGGCCATGTTGCCACAGCGAATGTACTCGGCAACGACCGGCTTCACCTTGTTGGCCATTCCGTTTTTCATTCTGGCCGGCAATCTCATGAATACCGGAGGCATCACCCACCGTATTTTCAATTTTGCCGACGCGGTGGTGGGTCATATTCGAGGCGGCCTTGGCCAGGTCAATGTCCTCGCCTCACTGTTCTTTTCCGGAATGTCTGGCGCAGCCGTTGCCGATGCGGCAGGGCTTGGGCAGGTGGAACTGAAAGCCATGAAAGATCGGGGCTATGATCCTGATTTTTCAGCTGCCATCACTGCAGCATCATCGACCATCGGCCCCGTATTCCCGCCCTCCATCCCGTTTGTGCTGTACTCCTCAATCACAGGCGTTTCGGTTTCAAAACTGTTTCTCGCCGGCGTCGTCCCAGGCCTGCTGATGGCTGTCGCTTTGATGGGCGCTGTCTATGTCGTGGCGCTGCGGCACAAAATGCCGCGAAGCGATCATATTGATTGGCCCGCAATCTGGCGCACTTTTCTGGATGCCGGACTGTCCATGGTTACGCCACTGATCATCATCGCGGGTATTTTCGGCGGAATTTTCACCCCGACAGAAGCGGGGGTTGCGGCATCCGCCTATGCGCTCTTCCTGTCGATGGTCGTCTATCGGGAAGTCAAATTCGGCGATTTGCCAAAAGTTCTCTGGGATACTTTGCTACACACCATTCGGGTCATGTTTGTGATCGCCGCCGCCGGTTTCTTCGGCTGGCTTCTGGTGCATCAGAGGGTGCCCAACCAACTCGTCGAAGCCATGCTCTCGTTTTCGGACAATCCAGCAATCATCATGGCCATCATTGTCTTGATTCTGTTGATACTGGGCATGTTCCTGGAGGGGATCGCCGTCATCGTCCTCACCGTCCCATTGTTCCTGCCAGTGGTAACACACATCGGTGTCGATCCGATTCAGTTTGGCGTCATCATGATCATGTGCTCCATGGTCGGCCTTCTGACACCGCCTGTCGGCATGGTTCTGTTTGCCGTATCATCCATTGCCGATTTGACAGTCGGGCGGTTGTCAAAGGCACTTATGCCGTACCTTCTGGGAATTGTGTTTGTTCTGCTGGCCGTCATCATCTTTCCGCCCGTTTCAATCTGGTTGCCAGAATTGGTGATGGGGCAATGAACCTGAAGCGCATTGATGCACTCTTTGGCCAGTTCTTACGCGGCATTTCCATGGCCTGCTTTGTTGCGCTGTTCTTTCTGCTGTTCATCAATGTAATTGCGCGCACATTTCAACTGGCTGGCTTCGCCTGGTTCGACGAAATCGTACAGGGCCTGTTTGCATGGATGGTATTTTCAGGGGCGGCCGCCCTTTGGCGCGAACGAGAACACTTCGCTGTTGACTGGTTTGAAGTCACATTAGGCGAATCTCCATATGCGATCATACTACGCGGGCTGATCAGCCTGTTGTGCCTGTGCTTTCTGATTGCCATGACCATTTATGGCTATGACTTATTCGCAAGGAGCAGAGCACTGACACCCATTTTGCAACTGCCATCATCACTGTTTTACAGTGTCATCCCGCTCTCTGGCCTTGTAATGGTCCTCTACACTTTACGCGATATCAACGTCGCATTCTCTGACCTGCTGTCCCACAAAAGGAAATAAGAACCATGATTTATGATATGCGCACCTATGTCTGTCGCCCCGGCACAATCAAAAAACACATGAAGCTGTATGAAGATCATGGCTGGGAAGCGCAAAGCCGCCATTTGGGATACCCCGCAGTCTATGGCGCAGTAGAAACGGGCGATGTCAATTCCTACGTCCATATCTGGGTCTATGAGGATGTCGCAGACCGCGCGGCTAAACGGGCAGCAATGGCCGCTGATCCCGACTGGCAGAACTATCTGAAACTCAGTGCTGAGGCTGGAAATCTGGTGAGCCAAAGCAACACCATTTTGACACCCGCTGCCTTCTTCGATCCAAATAAACGCTGATACAGATACAGGCTTCTCAATCAGGCCGACCGGCACCATGCTGATGCACGGCCAAACTGAACCCAATAGCAAGATGAAGGATGTGGGGCCGGGATTCGCCCCACGTCACGTCAAGTTATCGAAGTGATCTAGCCCGGGGGCAGGTTTCCCAACAAAACAGCCACATGCGCTGTCTGGCTTTTGACGCCTGTCTTTTCGAACAAGCGCCGAAGATGCGTATCTGCGGTGCTGACTTTGAAACCCAGTTGCAGCGCTGCAGATGGCATATCCATTCCCTTGAGCACGCATTCCGCAGCCTCCATAGTGCGATTTTGTGCAGCTTGGTGAACCACGCCCTGGCTGGCTATGATCTTATGGCAATCCATATGCATATCCAGTTCCGAACAGGCCATAGGGCAGGGAACTGCAATTACACCGATGACGCTGGCAATCGCAAACATGCTTGCTTCACTCCTGACAAGGATTGGCAGCAAAGCGGTTTAGAAGTTTTCGTTATTGAAACTCAAATGTTCCAGTCAGAACCAAAGAGAATGAGATGCCCAGAATCGCTATTGTGCTAACCGAAGGCTATGCGGACTGGGAGTGCGCATTTTTGAATGGAATTGGCCGTGCCTATTACGGCGTCGAAACTAAGAATGTAGCACCTGACGGAGATAAAATTACATCTCTGGGTGGGATTATGACTCTGCCGGATGACAGTCTTGCAAATGTAAAGCCAAAGGCATTCGACGCATTGGTTCTGTGCGGTGGGTCCATTTGGGAAACCGACAATGCGCCCGATGTGACGCAATTGGCATTGGAATTTCTGGATGAAGAGAAATCGGTGGCTGCAATATGTGGCGGCACACTGGCTTTGGCGAAGGCTGGCATTCTTGATGAAAGGCATCACACAAGCAATGCGCCTGACTATCTGACCGCAAATGCAAAGATGTATAACGGCGAATCCCATTATGTGGATCAAGTGACAGCGGTCGTAGACCAAAACGTAATAACCGCACCTGGAAACGCGCCCGCACATTTTTCTGCAGCGATCTTCCAAGCAGTTGGAATTGATGAGAAAACCGCATCTGAATTTCTGGGAATGTTGTCCGCAGAACACCGCTGAAACGTCGCTCACCTGGTAGCCGTCAGATCAATTGCAGCCTTGCGACAGATGTGTATAGTCGAGCGCAACCGGCCACGCACCACGTAAACTCCACAACGCGGCTGATCTGAAAAGGCTCCAAAATGGAAGTTGAATGTCATTGCGGGAGCGTCAGAATAACGATTCCACATGCGCCACAGAAACTCAATCGATGCAGCTGCTCAATTTGTAGGCGATATGGCGCTCTTTGGTCGTATTTCGCCCTCGAGAGACTCACCATTTCTGGCTCGACTGACACCTACGCTTGGGGTGACAGAATGATTGAGTTTCACCGATGCGAAACCTGCGGTGTCCTCACACATTGGGCCCACACAGACAACGGCCCAAGCGAAGGCAGTGGGACTATTGGCGTGAACATGCAGAATATGGAGTTATCGCAGCTCGCAGGAATTCCGGAACGTGATGGGCATGCAGACGCATCAGATCCTTCGTGAAGCTGATCGTTGTCACAGATATCTTCGCGCTTCCAGCTAAAGCGGATTGCATCTCAGAAAAACTGCCAGACATCTCAACAATTGAGCGATTTGGATTAAATGAACTTTGCGGGCAACCCAATTTATCGGGGGAGGCGCTGCATCAATATCTTTTCACCGATGGAGGCCTTGAGAAAGCAGCCAATTCCATGTTGAGCATAGCTGGGAAAGACAGCTACGGATTGGGCTATAGCGCCGGAGGCACTTTACTTTGGAAAGCCGTCACCGAGGGTTTGATCCTGAAAGGCCTGTTTTGCATTTCCTCAACGCGGCTTCGACACCAAAAATGCATCGCAACGCCCAACCACGTCTTTTTCGGCGCAAAGGACCATGGCAAGCCATCGGACGAATGGCTGATTGACGTGCCTGAAAGGCAGACCGTTTTCGAAGATCGCGGGCACAATTTCTATCGTGATCCGGAACTCCCTGATGTCGCAGAAATGCAGCAAAAGATAGCATCCGACATGCGCCTCATGTCCTCAGACACAGACCTTGGCTAAACGCGGTAATCCACACACTGTTGCCGACTAAACCAATCAACCATGATCACGCACAGCGGTAAGAATACACATTGTTCAAATAGGCCTGATCTTCGATGCGAAAGTGGGTTTCTCCGACATGTTCAAACCCTTGCGCGAGATAAAACGCAATCGCGGGCGTATTTTCCGCATTGGTTGCAAGCCAAACAGACTCATCCCCGTTTTCACGACAATGCTGGAGCGCCGCTTGTAACAATCGCTTTCCAACACCTTTGCCATGGTGACGCGGCTGAACGTAGAAGGTCGATATTTCTGTGTCTGAACAACCGGCAACCGGCGCTCGGCTTCCAGAAGACACGCGTATGAAGCCGTCAATACCCTGGTCGTTTTCAGACACAAGAATGAACTCTTTGGGATCAGATATCAGCGCTTCGGTCTTTGACGGGGTGAACTCCTCCAACACGTAGTCTGCAAACAAAGCGCTGACGCCGCGCTTGAGATAGGTGCCTATCCATACCTCAATCGAGAGGGCAGCAATGCTTGAGGCATCTGATTTGTGAGGAATTCTTAGTGTCATAGCCGTAGGGTGTCAGCTTTCAGATCAGGGTTGAATTAGCAAGTGTTAAGGCACATTGGGCGCGAACCGGCCACTTTCTACTAGAAAACAACGCCACTCTGGCACTACAGATGGATGCGAGCACTCCAACTTTATCCTCGTCAGTCTAGTTCAGAATATAATCGCTAACCGCACTGACGATTTTGCCAGCATCACAATCATACAACCCAGAAGAGTTTATCGAATTAAACTCGACAACACATAGGATTGTTGAGTCAATGTTGAGTTCCTCTGCAATGTCGATCACGAAACACGGTGCAGGGGCATACATTTGGATCGCTTTATGAACAAATTCTGACGCAATGTCGGGTACATCAACGGACCGTTTAAGAACACCAGATTCTGCATATTGGGAAATAGAAATCAGCTTATGATCGACCACGAATGCTCTCCATTCACGGCCTAGCTTTTTGAACGGTGCAATCAACATCAAATTGTTCTGACTCTCAAAATAATTTGATGATCGGAGCTTTTCCACCCGTTCTTGAAGTTCGTGCAAGCTATAGACAGTGCCTGGGAACTCTTTACTTTCCGAGACCGGGCGCACAAAAATTTGTTCCCATTCGTTTGCAGCGGCTTCAACCGCAGTATTGGATAACAAAACCTCCTTGCCGTTACCATTCAATGCGAGACAACCAAAATTAGCCAGCACTTCTGACGTATCAAATTTACTCCCATCCCAACCGGCGGGCTTCCATCCTTCTCGATTTGCCAATTTTAAAAGACCGCCAGAACCATAAACAACGCAACAACCTTCGATGAGAGGAGGAGGCTCAATAGATTCGTGCGAAAATGGAACAATACCCAATTCCTCAGTCTTGCAGCCAAGTTGGATAGCCGCCTGTTTCAGAGCAGATCGATCCTTGCCATTGATGTTATTTGACTGAAATACCCATGTCAGATGGTCATACTGCATCATGGCCTCAAAATGTTTGTCTGAAATTTATAGAAACACGGTTCTATGGACCTTATCTCTCACTTTGAAACATCTGGCCAGTTTGCCACGCTTGTCATGGTGCAACTTCACTTCTTGAGACATCACGTTCCAAATCGCCAGTCGGCAATCACTTCCAGAGCGGTGCCAAGCCATTTGTCCCGACGCTTCAAGTCGGATTACCAACTGTGGCTTGTCGACGTTCTGCAGGGCAGGGTCACACCATCACACACCCCGGTCGACCATCATGATCATCACAAAACGTCACGCGCTTGAGCCCCCAACATGGATGCATCGATGACAAAAAGCACTCGATCCTGAACTGCCAAATGAGACAGCCATTATACAGACTGCCAATGCCGACCGGACAATCGAAGACTCAATGCGGCCATAGCCATCCTAAATTAAGTCCCAATGTCTCAAGACTCAAAATTGGAATGCGAGACATCTCTGACTTGCTAGGGTGGTGAGATATAACCATCTGAGCCATACAGCCAATTATCGCATAAGATATATTATGGAATAATTACACATCACAGAACCAGCCATCATAGGCAGGTTCCACGGAATCCGGGGTTTCCTGGCGCACTGTCTCGTAATCAAGATCGATGTGCATATGGGTCAAAACGGCCTGCTTCGGGCCAATCTGTTCAATAGCCTCTAACGCCTCGCGCAATGAAAAATGGCTCGGATGTGGATCGTAGCGCAGCGCGTCGACAATCCAGTGAGACAGCCCGGACAGCAGCGCGGCGCTCTCTGACGGCAATGCGCTGATGTCAGATGAATAAGCCACATCACCAATTCGGAAACCGAATGAGAGAATGTCACCATGTATCTGTTTAAACGGCAGAATGTCGATTGCACCGCCGGGACCGTCAATGGACAACGTCTCACCATGCGCAATTTCATGCGCCACAAGAATGGGCGGATAAGACGAACCAGTCGGAGTCTTGAAGCAATAGCCAAATCCATCATGCAGCCGATCCAGCGTCTCGCGATCGGCATAGATTTGGACGCGCTCACGTCGGTTGATCACAAATGCGCGTAAATCATCAATGCCGTGGGCATGATCTGCGTGCGCGTGCGTATACAGCACTGCATCAGCCCAATCGACGTTCTGAGACAGACATTGCTCACGAAAATCCGGACCGGTGTCGACTATGATGCGCGTTACGCCATCTTTGCTGCGTTTCTCGACAAGCAGGCTGCAGCGCCGCCGGCGATTTTTTTGATTGTCCGGATCACATGCGCCCCATTCATTTCCAATTCTTGGCACGCCAGGCGATGATCCGCAGCCCAGAATTGTAAAGCGCAGACTCATAAGACCTTCGGAAGTTTTTTGAACAGCTGGAATGCATTGGCTCCGGTCTGCGCAATCAACTCCGATACATCCAGATGAAGCGTCTCTGCAAGTGATGCGGCTGTATCGGCCACATAGGACGGTTCGTTGGTACGACCACGATGCGGTACCGGCGCCAGATATGGCGCATCTGTCTCAACCAAAATGCGGTCATACGGCACACCGCGAGCAACATCGCGGATATCCTGCGCGTTTTTAAAGGTCGCAATACCCGAAAACGATACATAGAGACCCAGTTCAACGCCAATCTTAGCCAGGCCTGCGCCAGATGAAAAGCAATGCAACACCGCCGGAAACGAACCGATTTCCGTCTCTTTCTTCAAAATGTCAATCATATCAGCGTCCGCCGCGCGCGCGTGGATAACCAGGGGCAAACCGGTGATACGTGCAGCGGCAATATGGGCGATAAAGCTCTGTTTTTGGGCCTCACGGGCACTCTTGTCGTAATGGTAGTCGAGCCCCGCCTCCCCGATTGCGACCACCTTTGGATGCGCAGACAATTCAACCAGACGATCTGTGGTGATATGTAATTCTTCATCCGCATTATGCGGATGAGTCCCGACGGAACAGAACACATCGTCAAATTTCTCTGCAACGGCAAGCACTTGCCCAAATTTTTCGACTCGCGTACAAATCGTGATAATGCGCTGAACACCACGGTCGCGCGCGCGCACAACCACATCGTCCAATTGCTCCGAAAAATCTGGAAAGTCCAGGTGGCAATGACTGTCAATCAGCATTTGCTCTCTCAGCTCTCTGATGCCGCTTCAACAAATCTTGGAAACACGCCTTCCGGCTTGGCGATCTGCGTACCGCTGGCCAGAATTGTATCCTGTGCCAAGGCTGCAAAATCGCGTGCATCTTCAGGCACACACAAGACATCAAGCAGCTTGGCTGAGGATTCTGGCATAAAAGGCTGCGAGAGAATGGCAACACGCCGCACAATCTCGGCTGTCACAAACAGAACCGCTGCCATGCGCTGGGGATCGGACTTTTTCAGTGCCCAAGGCTCCTGAGCCGCAAAATAGCGATTGGCCTCACTCACAACAGCCCAGACGGCATTGAGCGCATTATGCGGTGCCTGAACATCCATGGCATTCCTGCACAGCGGCAAGAGAGCCCTCGCCTGCTCCAACATGGCCGTATCTTCCTCAGAATATTTAACCGGAGCTTCCAGCAATCCGTCCAAATTCTTGAACACCATGGACAAGGAGCGCTGCGCCAGATTGCCCAGATCATTCGCCAAATCGGCATTCATCCGCGCAACAATTGCCTCATGGCTGTAACTGCCATCGCGTCCGAACGGGACCTCACGCAGCAGGAAATAGCGTAAGGCGTCAAGACCATAGGCTTCGACCAGCGCAATCGGATCGACCACATTGCCAACAGATTTCGACATTTTCTCCCCGCGATTGAACAGGAAGCCATGTGCATAAACCCGCTTTGGCAATGGCAGACCGGCAGACATCAGGAATGCTGGCCAGTATACCGCATGAAAGCGAATGATGTCTTTCCCGATCACGTGCACATCCGCCGGCCAGAACCTGGCTCGTTCCGCATCTGCATCAGGAAAACCAGTTGCTGTCAGATAATTGGTCAGCGCATCGACCCAGACATACATGACATGTTCAGGGTCATCTGGAACCTTGACACCCCAGTCAAAAGTTGTTCGTGAAATCGACAAATCCCGCAGGCCCGATTTGACAAAGCTGATGATCTCATTGCGGCGCTCATCGGGTCCGATAAAGTCTGGATTGGCCTCAAAATAGGCCAGCAAGCGATCCTGATAAGCTGACAGCTTGAAGAAATAACTGTCTTCCTCAACCCACTCCACCGGCGTGCCCTGCCCGCCCAGCTTGACGCCATCCTCATTCGTCGTGATTTCATCTTCGCCATAATAGGCTTCATCACGAACAGAGTACCAACCGGAATAAGTGTTCTTGTAAATGTCGCCGGCCGCCGCCATGCGTTTCCAGATTTCAACACTGGCCGCATGATGTCGCGGTTCAGACGTGCGCAGATAATCGTCATTTGACGCATTCAACGCCACCGCCATTTCCTGAAAACGAGCCGTATTGCGGTCCGCAAGTTCCTGTGTGGAGATGCCCAGATCTCGTGCCGTCTTCAGCATTTTCAGGCCGTGCTCATCAACGCCGGTCAGAAAAAACGTGTCGTAGCCGTCAAGGCGCTTGAAGCGCGCCATGGCATCAGTCGCAATCAACTCATAGGCATGC
Organism: Alphaproteobacteria bacterium; assembly: GCA_024743215.1. Lineage (GTDB taxonomy): Bacteria > Pseudomonadota > Alphaproteobacteria > Rhizobiales. The sequence goes on along the minus strand of JANSWZ010000001.1, from coordinate 531,115 downwards.
CCGATATGGGGCGCACCATTGGGATAGGAAATTGCTGTCGTGATATAAAACGTCTTTTTACTCATAACTGGAACTGACCTGTCTAAGCGGGACCCTTAAGCGGGTAAAAGGGCCGCAGCATGTTTGGCTTTGTTTAGTAGCGCAAACAGGTTCAGGATCAACTGTTTCTTATCCAGATTATAGGTCTCAGTCTCACGCTGTTGCCGATCAAGCACGTCCCAAACATCAATCCAAGGATTTGCGCCGCCCTGCCCGGCCACCGCTTTTGCCCGATTATGTACAAAAAGCCGGGCACGTTCCAAAAACTCAGCGAAGAGCGCATCCCGCCCCCGCGAGCACAGCGCATCCGCCAATGCATGCAGGTTTTTCAAATCACCTGGTGGCTCCTCAAGCCGCGCCTGCATGTCATGCCGCAGATCCCCATGGTCTGTTGCCAGAAGATCCATCGCGTAGCGCACACGGCCATCTGCCAGCCCTTCGACCAGCGCAAACTCAGCTGCGTCGAAATCGTCTATTTGTGCTTGCAGAATAGTCGCCACCTCGGCGTCAGTCGGCCGTGGTAGCATGGCTTTGCGGCATCTGGAACGAATTGTCGGAAGCAGCCTTTGAATATTATCAGAAATCAATAAAAACAGACAATTAGCGGGTGGCTCTTCAAGTGATTTCAAAAGCGCATTTGCAGCAGCAGGCGCCATATCATCAACCTTGTCGACAATGACAATGCGCCAGCCACCCTCACCCGCTGTTGACCCCAAAAACTGGGTCAATCGGCGCACATCATTCACCGGTATACCGGCCGTCATACGCTTGTTATCCGCGTCCCAGCGACGTGACAAAAGGAGCAAATCGGAATGTGAGCCAGCACTGATTTTAGCGGCAGCTCGACTGTCTGATGAAACAGATAAATCCTGAACCTTTGGTGCCGCGTCCCATACATCAAATTGATGATCCAGCAAAAACTTGGCAACCTGATAGGCAAAGGTTGCCTTGCCGCAACTGTCCGGCCCGCCAATCAACCAGGCATGGTGCAATCTGCCATGACCGAGCGCGTCCAGAAACACGCCTTGCAGCTTTTCTGCACCGACAAGACCCTGCGCAGCGCGTGGCTGTAATATTCGATCATAATCTTCAACAACGGACATGTGCATTCCAGCGGAGAAAATCCGACCCTATTCCAGGATCACCAAGGGATCAAAGCCATTCCGGGATTTTATTCGAAAACCCCGGAATGAAGCAGCTTATGTGTCTGAAGAACCGGCCTCTGATGCGCCTGAAGCATCAGCCTCAGGATCAGTGTCATCGGAAGACGCTTGTGCCTCGCCCGGCTCCGTCGCTTCGGAACCATTGCCCTCAGCATCTTCACCATCGTCCTCATCATCGCCTTCGATCTCGCTAATACGCTCAACAGAAACGACAATTTCGTCCTTTGCGGTGTTGAAAACCGTGACACCCTGAGTCGACCGGCCCGCGAGACGGATACCATCAATCGGACAGCGAATGAGCTGACCACCATTGGTGACGAGCATGATTTCATCGCCAACATCCACCCGGAAAGACGCCGCAAGTGCTCCGTTTCGGTCAGACATGCTCATAGCAGCAATACCTTTGCCGCCGCGACCGGAGACCCGGTACTCAAAGGAGGAACTGCGCTTACCATAGCCATTTTCAGAAATGGCCAGAATAACCTGTTCAGCTTCTATCATGGCTTCGAACTTGGCGTCGTCCAGAACGGTCTCATCCGTACCTGTTGCCGCCTCAGCCTCATCATCAGGCGCTTCTGTCGAAGCCCCTTCCTCTTCAATCCCACGCAACAAACGACTTTTCTTGATAAAGGCTGTGCGTTCTGCTGGTGTCGCCTCAAAATGACGCAGGATCGACATTGCGATCACACTATCACCAGATGCCAAATTGATGCCACGCACCCCAACCGAGTTTCTGCCAGTGAAGACGCGTACATCCTGCACTCTGAAGCGAATACACTGCCCTTTCAGGCTGGTCAGCAGCACATCATCATCAGCAGAACAGGTTTCAACACCAACAATGGCATCTCCCTCATCCAGTTTCATGGCAATTTTGCCGTTGCGGTTGACCTGAACAAAGTCTGACAGCTTGTTGCGACGAACTGTGCCGCGCGACGTGGCAAACATTACATCCAACTGTGCCCAGCTTTCTTCATCTTCCGGCAAAGGCATAATTGTGGTGATGGTTTCATCCTGCTGCAATGGCAGAATATTGATCAGTGCCTTGCCGCGAGACTGCGGGCTGCCTATAGGCAAACGCCAGGCTTTCAGCTTGTAGACAATGCCGCGTGAGGAGAAGAACAGCAGCGGTGTGTGAGTGTTGGCCACAAACAGCCGTGTCACAAAATCCTCATCCTTGGTCGACATGCCGGAACGGCCCTTGCCGCCCCGTCGCTGCGCCCGATAAGTCGCCAATGGCACGCGCTTGATATAGCCCGTATGGGATACGGTAATGACCATATCCTCTCGTTGGATCAGGTCTTCATCTTCAAGCTCGGCGCCACCGTCCAGAATTTCGGTCCGGCGCGGCGTGGCAAACAGTTCATGTGACTCCTGCAATTCATCCTTGATGATGGTCATGATACGCAGGCGCGAGCCGAGAATTTCAAGATATTCCTTGATCTCATCGCCAAGCTTGTTCAGCTCGTCAGAAATCTCTTCTTGCCCGATACCCGTCAGACGTTGCAGACGCAGTTCCAAAATGGCGCGTGCCTGTTCTTCCGACAATGTATAGGTGCCATCTTCCTGAACACGGTGTCGAGGATCATCGATCAGGCGGATCAGCGGCTCAATGTCTCGTGCAGGCCAGCTTTTCTCAAGCAATTGAGCGCGTGCAGTCGCAGGATCAGGAGCAGCACGGATAAGCGCTATCACCATATCGATATTGGCAACCGCAATGGCCAGCCCCACCAGAACATGAGCACGATCGCGCGCCTTGTTCAGCAGAAACTTGGTTCTGCGGCTGACAACGACTTCGCGGAATGCCACGAATGCGCGCAACATGTCCAGAAGCGTCATCTGCTCCGGCTTGCCGCCATTCAGCGCCACCATGTTACAGCCAAAGGAGCCTTGCAAAGGCGAGAATCGGTAGATCTGGTTCAACACCACATCAGCAACCGCATCACGCTTCAGCTCAACAACAACCCGCATACCATCACGATCAGATTCATCGCGGATGTCAGAAATGCCCTCAACACGCTTCTCACGCACCAGATCAGCGATCTTTTCGATCATCGTGGCTTTGTTCACCTGATAAGGTATTTCGGTGATGACTAGCGCTTCGCGGTCCTTGCGCACCATCTCGGTGGCCACCTTGCCACGCATGATGACACTGCCGCGCCCCGTTTCAAATGCAGATCGAATGCCGGCGCGGCCAAGAATCATGCCGCCGGTTGGAAAATCAGGACCCGGCATATGTTCCATTATGCCAGACAGCGTTATTTCCGGATCATCAATCAACGCAATACAGGAATTGATCACTTCACCCAGATTATGCGGTGGAATATTGGTAGCCATACCAACCGCAATGCCGCCAGCTCCGTTGGCCAGCAGATTGGGGAAGCGGGACGGCATGACAACCGGTTCTTGCTCACGCCCATCATAGTTTTCCTGAAAATCAACAGTGTCTTTTTCAATGTCCGCCAGCAGATACTGGGCAGCCTTTTCCATTCGGCATTCCGTATAACGCATCGCAGCAGGTGGATCGCCATCGACAGAGCCAAAATTCCCCTGCCCGTCCACAAGTGGCAGACGCATGGAGAATTCCTGAGCCATGCGCACCAGCGCGTCATAAATCGCGCTGTCACCATGGGGGTGATATTTACCCATCACCTCACCCACAACACCGGCTGATTTACGATATGGCTTGTTGTGTTCAAGACCCATGCCATGCATGGCATACAGGATACGCCGATGCACAGGTTTCAAACCGTCACGCACATCCGGCAAGGCCCGGCTGACGATCACGCTCATCGCGTAATCGAGATAGGACCGCTTCATTTCTTCAACAATACCGATGCGTTCAATATCGGACGGTAAATCGCCGGTTGGCTCGTTTCCCTGAGGGGTATTCTCGTTATCGGACAAATCTGTACTCACGGGTTAAAGGCGACGAATCGTCGCTCAGAATTGAAGTGGTTCATTATAGACTGCCGCAACGGCAAAGACTAATTTTGCACTGTGAAAACGCGTGCAATTTCCTCAATTAAAACAGATATTTACAGTTATTTTTGCCAAATTTACGACAGGCTCTGCTTTTTCTAGCCCATCAGCGCTTTGAAATTGCACCTTGACACCCATAGAGCATCGCTGCACGGCTTGTTGCCATGGAAATCGATACGCTCATAAATGCCTCTGTCACACTGCTGGTAACCATCGACCCGATTGGGCTGGCACCGCTGTTTCTGGCACTCACGGCAGGCATGGACCGCGCCACACGCACCCAAATCGCATTGAGAGGCATCCTGATCAGCACCGGCCTTCTGGTGATGTTTGCGTTGGCAGGTATGACCATCCTCGATCTTTTTGGCATTACCATGCCAGCATTTCGCATTGCAGGCGGCCTGCTTCTCTTCTGGTTGGCTTTTGAAATGGTCTATGAAAAACGCCAGGAGCGAAAGCAGGAGACAACAGACCGCGCTGTTATCAGCCATGAAGAGGCAAAGCACATCGCAGTGTTTCCGCTGGCCATACCACTGATCGCCGGACCGGGCGCCATCTCGGCAACGGTCCTGTTGTCTACCGAAATGTCATCGCCCTTGGAGCGCAGCGCCCTGATAGGCGTTATTCTGGCATTGATGGTTTTGTGTATGGTCGTCTTCATGCTTGCCGAACGATTGGATCACATTCTTGGCGATACAGGCCGCATGGTGCTTACTCGGCTGCTGGGGGTTATTCTGGCCGCATTGTCAGTCCAATTCGTAGCGGATGGCATTATAGCTTTTATGGCCGCCCCGACGGCTTGAACCCGCTATTGCGCGGGTAAATCAATTCGAAATTCCGCGCCACCATATTCGTGAACGGAATCCTTGGCCCTTATCGTGATGAAAGCCGTCTCCGGAGGAATGACAACCCCACTCAAAGAACGCGTGAATGGCTGTTCATTCACATGTGGATGCAGCAATTCCCGAACACCAAGCACCTGACCCTGCGGATCAAGCACTTCAAAGGCATTGGCATAATGGTCCCAGCCCTCATCGGCATGGCGGACGGTTGCCTCAATACGCCATCTATCCCCGCCGGTAGGGGTTGCCGTGGCACTTACCACATCGGCTTCCCCGGCCAGCGCCATCGTCGGCAACATCATGAACGACAAGACAAAAGCCGATGAAACGGCGACAGATCTCAGTTTTCTAGAACGGAATCTCATCATCCATATCGTCGGCGAAATTGCTACCGCCGCCTTTCTGCATCGGGTCTGATTGCCCGAAATTATTGCCGCCGCCCTGATTGCCGCCACCTTGATTGCCACCACCCTGGTTGCTCACGGCGCCACGATCATAACCGCCACCCGCAGAATCCTGACCGCCCTGTCCGCGTGAGTCGAGCATCTGCAATTCACCACGATAGCGTTGCAGCACGATTTCTGTCGTATAGCGTTTCTGACCGCTTTGGTCTTCCCATTGCCGCGTCTGAAGCTGGCCTTCAAGATAAACTTTCGCGCCCTTCTTCAGATAGTTCTCAGCAACTTTAGCCAGATTATCATTGAAAATCACGACCTGATGCCATTCGGTTTTTTCACGACGCTCGCCACTGTTCTTATCACGCCAGCTTTCACTGGTGGCAATTCGAAGATTGACGACAGGATCGCCGGAGTTCAAACGACGGATTTCCGGATCCGCGCCCAGGTTTCCGACCAAGATTACTTTGTTGACACTGCCAGCCATGGCATACTCCTGACGTAAAGGTCAGCCAGCAAATGCTGGCTCTGTTGGTAAATTGCTATTTTCGAGCCACACTCGCAGCTATCGACGACATAATGGTCTGTTCTTTTAACACACATCGTCGTTTTCCTCGGCCTCTTCCACCATTAATGACACGCTGCTGACAGTTTTCCACACATGCTGTTGCTATCACTGTCAAAAGCTAGGGTTTAAACTCCAAATTCAATCCAAACCCTAGGCCCATCAACGGATTCAGAAGCTTTGTTCTTTTTATGTTCCAATTTGGGAGAACATGCATTAGCCTTTAAAAAAATGCAAGATGTCTGTTGATTCCTGTTTTACTGCACCATCAATACCGGTCTGGACCTTGATTAACGGGGCTAAAGTGCCAGATCGAATTTGTACCGGATTAAGAATCATATTCCGTACAGCACTATCCAGCAGCTAGTCCCCGGTTTAATCAGTCGCCATTCAATCTGTTTTCATCCTTGTTCAGACGGTCAGTTAAGTTCTATGCCCAGCAAATCCAATTCTGGAACCAGCAGTAAGTCCAAGTCTGCAAAAAATATCACGCCAATGATTTCGGTGCGCGGTGCGCGCGAACATAATCTGAAAGGTGTGGACATTGACCTGCCCCGGGACAAGCTGATTGTCATGACTGGCTTGTCCGGATCGGGCAAATCCTCACTGGCATTTGACACAATTTATGCCGAAGGCCAGCGACGTTATGTTGAATCGCTATCAGCCTATGCGCGGCAGTTTCTTGAAATGATGCAAAAGCCGGATGTCGACCAGATTGATGGCCTGTCTCCAGCTATTTCAATTGAGCAGAAAACAACGTCGCGCAACCCGCGCTCGACAGTGGGAACCGTCACCGAAATTTACGACTATATGCGGCTTCTGTTTGCCCGGGTCGGCATCCCCTATTCACCGGCAACCGGATTACCGATTGAAAGCCAGACAATTTCCCAGATGGTGGATCGTATTCTGGATCTGCCAGAGGGCACTCGGTTGTATCTCCTTGCCCCGATTGTACGCGGTCGCAAGGGAGAATACCGCAAGGAACTGGCAGAGTTACAGAAGAAGGGTTTTCTACGCATCAAGATTGACGGTACCTACTACGAAATTGCAGATGCACCTGTCCTCGACAAGAAATTCAAACACGACATTGATGTGGTCGTAGACCGCATCGTTGTAAGATCAGACATAGCCTCCCGTCTGGCGGATTCACTGGCAACTTCATTAGCTCTGGCAGATGGTATTGCCGTTGCCGAATATGCTGACACAGTAGAAGGTGCAGACACGCCAGAGCGTTTGATTTTCTCGGAGAAATTTGCTTGCCCGGTCTCCGGTTTTACCATTGCAGAAATCGAGCCACGCCTGTTTTCATTCAACAATCCGTTTGGGGCCTGCCCGACGTGTGATGGGCTCGGCTCTGAAAAACGCGTCAGCGAAGACATGGTCATCCCTGATGCTGAACTCTCCATAGCCAAAGGCGCAGTTGCGCCCTGGTCGCGCTCCACATCGCCCTATTACCAACAGACACTGGCGGCAGTGGGCAAGATCTATGGTTTCAGTCTGCGAGACAAATGGTCGAAACTGTCCGCCGAGGCCCAAACCGCAGTTCTGTTTGGCACCGGCAAGAAAGAAATCACATTCACGTATGATGACGGACTGCGCTCCTACAAAACGAAAAAACCATTTGAGGGCGTCATTCCCAATCTGGAGCGCCGCTGGCGGGAAACGGATTCCTCGTGGTCGCGTGAAGAAATCGAAAAATACATGTCTTCAGCGCCCTGCCAGGTTTGCGATGGCTACAGGCTGAAACCCGAAGCCTTGGCGGTTAAAATTGCCAGCAAGCACATCGCCCAGATCAGCGAATTGTCAATCCGTAACGCCATGGACTGGTTCGCAACACTTCCGGACACTCTAAGCGACAAGCAGAATGAAATTGCTGGACGTATCTTGAAAGAAATTTGCGAGCGACTGGCATTTCTGAATGATGTCGGCCTGGAATATCTTACCCTGTCGCGGAACTCCGGAACCCTTTCCGGTGGTGAAAGCCAGCGCATCCGGTTGGCTTCACAAATCGGCTCAGGACTGACTGGCGTTCTCTACGTGTTGGATGAGCCCTCCATCGGCCTGCACCAGAGAGACAATGACCGGCTTTTGACCACGCTCAGGCATCTCCGGGACCTCGGCAATACCGTGATTGTTGTGGAACATGATGAGGAAGCCATCCTGACCGCTGACCACGTGGTCGATGTAGGCCCAATGGCGGGCATTCATGGCGGTGAAATCGTTGTTGCCGGAACACCGCAGAAAGTCATGAAATGCAAGGAATCTCTAACCGGGCAATATCTGTCCGGACGGCGATCCATTCCTCTGCCGAAAACACGCCGCAAACCAACAAAAAGCCGTAAAATCACGGTCAAGGGCGCAACTGGCAATAATTTGAAAGACGTCACCACATCGATTCCGCTGGGCACATTTTGTTGCATCACCGGCGTGTCAGGCGGCGGAAAGTCCACCTTGCTGCTCGATACACTTTATCGGGCGGTTGCCAAGCATCTCAATGGGGCAAAGGCGCTGCCGTCTCCGCACAAAGCCATTACGGGACTGGAGCATCTGGACAAGGTCATTGATATCGACCAGTCCCCCATCGGCCGCACGCCGCGTTCCAACCCAGCGACCTATACCGGTGCCTTTACACCAATTCGAGAATGGTTTTCCGGTCTCCCTGAAGCAAAGATCAGAGGCTACGCGCCCGGCAGGTTCTCATTCAACGTCAAAGGCGGTCGGTGCGAAGCCTGTCAGGGTGATGGCGTCATCAAAATCGAGATGCACTTCCTGCCCGATGTCTATGTTACCTGTGATGTCTGCAAGGGAAAGCGTTACAATCGCGAGACATTGGAAGTGCAGTTCAAAGGCAAATCCATAGCTGATGTATTGAACATGACCGTTGATGAAGGCGCTGTGTTTTTCACCGCCGTGCCTGCAGTCCGCGACAAGATGCTGACATTGCAACGCGTGGGGCTTGGCTACATAAAGGTAGGGCAACAAGCCACCACGCTCTCAGGCGGTGAAGCGCAGCGGGTAAAATTGGCAAAGGAACTGTCAAAACGTTCCACAGGCCGCACACTTTACATACTGGACGAGCCAACAACAGGCCTGCATTTTCACGACGTCGCCAAATTGTTGGAAGTTCTTCATGAGCTTGTGGATCAGGGAAATTCAGTGGCAGTCATTGAACACAATCTGGAAGTCATCAAAACAGCCGATTGGGTGATCGATATCGGTCCGGAAGGCGGCGATGGCGGAGGAGAGATCGTGGCGGAAGGTACGCCTGAGCAGATTATAAAGGAAGAGCGGTCTTACACAGGAAAATTCCTGAAAGAATTGCTGGAACGTCGCCCGGAAAATGGCGACGTCATGATGGCCGCAGAATAGCCACATAAGAACCTACGGCATCACCGAATTCCGGTTTAACTGGCAAGATCCTGCCAGTTAAATACGATCGACTTTATTTTCTGGAGATAGCTTTGTGACGAGCTATCGGAAAATCGAGACAAACCCCTGATTCTTAATAATGTTTTGCACGAGACCTGCGTTTTTTGCAGGACAGATATACCGTTTTGGCACTCCACAAATGTTGCAACGCACCCTAAATAGCAATCATCAGAGAAACGAAACAAACTCTGAATTTAAACCAAACCCAAACCGGAGACTAAAATGCAATTCTCTTCTTTCACAGAATCCTACCGCAACTGGCGCCAGTACCGCAAAACCGTTGGCGAATTGTCCCGCCTCTCCCGTCGTGAACTCGACGATCTCGGAATTGCTCCTTACGATATCCAGAATGTAGCACGCCGGTCCAGCCGTGGCTAAACTGTCACGCGTTCGACCAACCAAGGAAAAGGCCCACAACATATCAATGTGTGGGCCTTTTTAGTATCTAGTGCCGGATTAGCGCCAGAGTCTTACATCGGATTTGACCCGATTATGTCTTTTCCGGTTGAGAAGAACAACGTCTCGCCATTGCTGTCGTCAACGCCGTCATTGTCGGACACGGCATAGCCAACCCCATCAACGTCAATTGCAAATCCTTCAAGCTTGTCGACCACATAACCACCTGTTGCTTTCAGGTCTGGCAGGAAGTCTCTTACAAGTTCCTTGGTGACAACCGGCAATTCACTGCCCAGCTTGGCAGATCTCATTTCCGACAGAGCCACACGGTAAAGCCGTTTGACCTTTGCATTTGCACCAATCTGATTATCACGTTCCACGATATACGCGTTGTCGCCAAAGATTGTTATCTCGGACAGGCCAACCCATCCGGATTCTGCAGGCTCTGTTGGATAGAGCACAGCGCCCCACTCTTTTGACACAGTATCATAAGACACCAACTTGACTTGATTGGCAGCATCGTCGGCCCACTGACGCTGGATGGCAACCCATAAAGTTGTGCCGTCCATGGCAATACCTTCAGAGCCAAACCGCTTTTCAACCGCAAGCAACTCAGCGGGGAATGCAACCTGTTGCTGGATTTCACCGTCCGCATTCACATGATAAAGCCCATGCGCGATCATACGATCCGTACGTCCTTCTGAGGCAAGCCAGAAACCACCCTCTCCGTCCGCAGCAATCCCTTCCAGGTCCAGCAACTGGGCGGAAGAACCATTGCGTGTGACAGGCGTTGCCGCTGTAATCAGGGCTGGCTGTTGCGTTGCGTCGATTGTAAAAATGTTTGGCTGCATGGCGTAGAAACTGTCATTAACAGCGTAGAGTTTTCCAGGGACAGTGGGATCCGCAGTTAATCCGGACAATGCACCCCAACCAATCGGACGACCATCCTTCATAATCGACTGGATCATTGGATAGGCAGATGCCTGATCTGCAAGCTGATACAAGGTGATGTGTGACCGCACACCACCATCTTCAATCAGATCGGCCTCATTGGCCACAGCCAACAAATTGCGACCTGGCAACCCAACAGCACCTTCTGGAGCCAGTCCCGTCGGCAACAATTGAACAAATTCTGGTGCAGCGCCCGTATCACGATAAACGCCAACCAAAGAACCACGCTCAGACAGGACAAATATGAACGTCTCGCCATTGTAGGTGCCAACTTCAAGCCCCTCTGGTTCAGCCCCCTTATTGCCGGAGCGGGCTTCCGGATAATGCCCGGCGGTGGCAACGCGGTACTCGAAATCAAGACCGGAATCATAGAGCATGTCGCCCGACTTGCTGAAAATGGTGAAACCGCGCGAACCACCCTTGTAATCACCTTCATTGGCCGTGACGAAGCGATCATTATCCAGCCACTGAACGGCATCGGGTTCTCTTGGGACCGCGTCCAGTTTCCCGTCAAATGTCAGAGCACCTTCTTCATCAACATCGACGTTCAAAAGGTCCACGCTTCCAGCGGAAAAGTGAGACGTAACTTCGCCCGTGGAGCCATCAATGACCGCGATGTAGTTGTTCTCCTGAAGGGTCACCACAATTTCGTTGAGGGCATTGAAATCAACGAACTCCGGCTCCGGATCGCTGCCGGCAACATCTGCAAGACCGGTCAGATCGACAATCTTCATACTGTCGCAATTGGGTTTGCCATCACTCAGTGAAAACAGGATTACATTTCCAGCAGGCATCTGAGGAATAGCGCCATCATTGAGGTCTTCATCTCGCTCATTTTCAATTGCCACGGCCACCAGCGATTTATCGGGTGAAATCGCAATTGAATCGGGCTGACCACCAAGGTCACAAGATGCTTCAATGGATTTGGCTTCGATGTTCAGGACCGAGAGATGCCCCTCAGGCGCTGTAAAACTCTGCGATGTATTGACGCCAATCAGCGCATATGAGCCCACAACAGACACCGAGGTCGGCTCACCGTTGACGCTCAGAAAGCCAGTTGGCTTGGGTTGTGATGGGTCAGAGATATCGACCATGCCAACACCACCCATTGGGCTGTCGGAATAGATGAGCATGTTACCATCTTCTGTTGCAGAGATAATTTCGGAAGAGGACTCCGATTTCTGATCCATGTCGGATGGAATATTCTCGTTGACCGGAAAGCTCGCGATCCGGTTAAACATCATGTCTGCCATTGCTGTGGTGGAAGACAGTGCAACCAGCAATGCGGCAAGCGAAGCGAATTTGGACGTCTGATACATGGGACCCCCCATTTGTGTGAACAACATGGGAGGCTTTGGCAGGAACACATTACAGGCTCATGACATCTCGGATACAGGATCGTGACATCAACGGTCTGGATGAGGTGCATGCTATTTTAGGACTGCAGGCCCTGTGGACGTTGCTTGAACCAGACACTGAGCGGCATTATTTCAGGTGGCTCGCCATTGTCCCGGGTCCAGGAATCAATCGCATAGGATTCGCCATTGCTGATCTGAACGACAACACCCGTTGCATGCGGATAGCGGCCATCCAGAAAGAAGCCTCTTGCTTTTGGTCGTCCAACACGATGGTGTTTCAGATAGCTATTGTCGGCTGCCAGCTTTAATACGCTGGTTGTGTTTGTAGCTTCGTCAATACAATCAAGTTGTCCCGGCTTGTTGACCGTTGAAAGGTCGAACCCACCCACATCATTGCCGGAGCCAACTTGTGGCGCAACGCGTTTTTCGAACCACTGAACCGCCCGTCCCATCGCTTGGCGTTCTTTTTCCGGAGAGCTGGCACCAGATGCCAGAATAGATCGTAGCCGCCCCATATCAGCAGCTGAAAAGTCGACGCGCTCTTTTCTGGCACAGCCTGTGCCGTGGCAAACATAAACAGAGCTGCCTTTTGGCGCACGACCATCCTGGCTCGCATACCAACTCATGGGATCGCCCTCGCCGGATTGAATGCAGCCGGTCAATGTCAGCGCAATCAATAAAACCAGAATCTGTCGCATAGACGCCCCCTCATCAGAACTGCCCGGATAAAGCAATTTGGCGGGAAAAGCCACATGCAATCAAAGACGGATGTGCTATATGCCCGACTACACACAAAGGAGACATTGATGACGAAGAAGGCGGTTCATATTATCGGCGGCGGGCTGGCAGGCTCTGAAGCAGCATGGCAGTTGGCACGGCGCAATGTTCCGGCGGTCATCCATGAAATGCGGCCTGTCCGTGGAACCGATGCCCATAAGACAGATCACCTGGCAGAACTGGTCTGCTCCAACTCCTTCCGATCAGACGATGCACAGAACAATGCAGTCGGCCTTTTGCACGCAGAGTTGCGGATGGCAGATTCTCTGATCATGTCTTGCGGCGATGCAAATCAGGTTCCCGCAGGTGGCGCGCTTGCAGTGGACCGCGATGGATTTTCAGCAGCCGTAACACAAAAGCTGGAAAACGAACCGCTCATTACCATCAATCGGGATGAAGTCGCGGGCCTTCCTCCGGAAGACTGGGACAATGTCATCATAGCCACCGGCCCTCTCACATCGCCTGCCTTGTCTGAAGCAATTGCCACACTGACAGACACGTCCGCTTTGGCATTTTTCGACGCAATTGCACCTATCGCCTATTTTGAAAGCATCGACATGTCCGTGGCGTGGTTCCAGTCACGCTACGACAAGGTCGGCCCCGGCGGCACCGGTGCGGACTATATCAATTGCCCAATGGACAAAGACCAATACTATAATTTCATCAATGCGTTGAATGAGGGCGAGAAAACCGAATTCAAAGAATGGGAAGGCACGCCCTACTTCGAAGGCTGCATGCCGATTGAAGTCATGGCCGAGCGCGGACCGGAGACCCCACGTCACGGTCCAATGAAGCCAATGGGACTCACCAATGCCCATAATCCTGACGTAAAAGCCTATGCAGTTGTGCAACTCCGACAGGATAACGCATTGGGAACGCTGTATAATATGGTCGGTTTCCAGACAAAGCTGAAATACGGCGCTCAGAAAGACATTTTTCGACTCATTCCGGGCCTCGAAAATGCAGAGTTCGCTCGTCTTGGCGGACTTCATCGCAATACGTTTCTCAACTCGCCTGTTCTGCTGGACGGTACATTGAGATTGAAAGCCGATACTCGACTGCGGTTCGCAGGTCAGATCACTGGATGCGAAGGCTACGTGGAATCAGCATCAATGGGACTTTTGGCTGGCCGTTTTGCCGCTGAAGAATGGCATGGGATGGACAAATCCATCCCACCGGTCACGACAGCATTCGGAGCCTTGTTGTCACATATTACCGGTGGACATTTGGCAACGGAAGAAGTTCCCGGCAAACGGTCATTTCAGCCAATGAACATCAATTTTGGCCTGTTTCCGCCGGTCCCCGCAATCACTGAAATCGACGGCCGCAGACTGCGTGGCAAGGAAAAGACAATCGCCAAGCGTCAGTCGATTTGCAAACGCGCCCTCGTCGATTTTGAACAATGGCTGCAGGATTCCAAATCACAGGTCGCTGCTTAAAAGCAAGGCCAGCGCTTGGAGCTTCGCCAAAGCTGCCAGATAAGACGTGCGGTTCCGGCCTTTTTCAATGGCAATTCCAATTGAGAAAGTCGATGGAGCTTTGCTATTTGTGAAGCCATCGGGGCGGCGTGCAAGAAAGCCGGCCGTAATGTTGGTGGAACGGTATCAGCGGCGGCGCGCGCTTTTTCAAGGTAGCTTTCCGCAACAACGCGTACCTCAGACACAGCTCGCTCGATATCAACCGCTTCAGACTCCAGATAAGGATTTGCCACCAAACCAGAAGCGTCCCGCAATTCTGGTGGGAGGTATCGCGAGATTCTGTTGACACGCTGCGAGGTTAAAGGCTGATCTGTATAAAGAACAGGCTGCAAGACACGATCCCACAGACAGAAAACGCAAGCCAGATAGCCTGAGACCTGTGAAGCCGATGTGGACTGTCCACGGTCAAGCATGAGACAGGCAAGTTGAAGAACCGTTCCTTCTGTCTGGCCTGCATACGCTTCAAATGCGGCACGATCTTCAACCGCATCATCATATAAATCGAAAATCCGCCCATCGAGGTAATTTTCCCAGATCTGCGGCCCTATGGAATGGCGTTGTGTGAGATCCAGCATGAGGTGTGCCAACGGGCTGGCGGCCGTTTCTGCATTCCGCGTCCCCTGAAAAACCTCACGCCACCATTGCAGGCGAATCTCTCCAGCCACAGGTTCACGAATGGTCCGGATGATTTTACGGATCTCCAGATCAAACGCATGCAATGCAAAGATGTCATCACGGTCAATTCCGGGAATGAACTGACTGGCAAAAAAACGCGCCGGATCGGCAGATCGGACTATGCGATTGAGATCCATTTCAGCCGCAAGCGGCTTCATCGAACCGTCTCGACCGGCAGCAAAGCTGCCGCAACCGGCCGCCCTTCCCCCAAAATGACATTAAAGGTCCGAATGGCGGCTCCAGTCGACATGATCTCGAATCGAATGCCTGCATCCCGTAACGCCTGACGGGTTTCTTTAGTTGGAAAAGTGCCCGTATCGCCCATGCCAAGGAACAGAAGTTCAATGGTGTCAGCTTCTGCCACAACCCTGTCGAGTCGTTCAAAAGTCACATCTTCGGGAACGGATGCAGACCACCCATAAACACCCGAGGGCAAAGCCAGTAAGCCACCACGATGCGACATCTCGGCAAAGCGAAACCCACCATTGCCATAGGCATCGATTGGTGCGCGCCCCGGAAAGTGTGATTCTGTTATTATAGTTCCGGGCGAACGGAGGAAATCGTGCCCCGCTTTGGCTGGGCCAGTCTCGGGTGTTTCAGGAGTTTCGGGTTTTGACGTCCGATCCTTCGTCATGCAGCGCTTGAGCTTTCCAGTTCCTCTTTACCCTTGGCAGCATCCGTATTGCGCAACTTCAGGAACATCAGCAAAGGAGCCGCAATGAAAATTGACGAGTAGGTACCAATCAACACACCCCAGATCATGGCAAATGTGAACGAGGCAATCACTTCACCGCCGAAAACGTACAAAGCACCAAGTGCCAAAAGGGTTGTGATAGAGGTCAGCGCGGTTCTTGAGAGAGTTTTGTTTATCGCAAGATCAAGAAGTTCGACAATTGGCAGGCGCTTAAACTTGCGCAACTTCTCGCGCACCCTGTCGTAAACAACCACTGTATCATTCAGTGAATACCCCACAATCGTCAGAACAGCCGCAATACTCGCCAGATTAAACTCAAGCTGCAGCAGCGCAAACATTCCAATTGTCAGGAGCACATCGTGTAACGTGGCAACGACCGCACCGACCGCAAATTGCCACTCAAACCGCAGCCAGATGTAAATCAGAACTGCACCAAGAGATGCAACCACAGCCAATATGCCAGTTTGTGTCAATTCACCGGAAACGGCAGGGCCGACAACCTCGACCCGTTCGAACGAAACAGTCCCGGACAATATGCCCCGAACCAGTTCCACGACGACCTGTTGAGCCTGCTCTCCACCATCCTGCTGCTGAATCCGGATGAGCACATCTTCAGCAGAGCCAAACTCCTGAACCTGTACATCGCCCAGGTCCAGATCGGAGAGCACATTTCTGATTTCTCCAATATCAGCCGGACCTTCAATAGTCTTGATCTGGATCAGCGTTCCACCCCGGAAATCAATGCCCAGGTTTAGGCCGTTTACGGTAAACAGGACCATACTGAGGAGGATCAACGCGGCAGACAGCGGAAACGCCCATTTGCGATGCCGCATGAAGGCAATTTTTGTATCATCCGGGACAAGTTTCAAAGTGCGCATAACGTTGCTCCAGCCTTAAATCGGCACAGTTGAGGGGCGTGTGCGACGCACCCAGAACGCCACAATCAGGCGGTTTACGGTGAAGGCGGAAAAGACGGTGGTTACAATACCAATCGCCAGAGTAATGGCAAAACCGCGGATTGGACCAGACCCAAGCGAGAACAGAATAACCGCTGCAATCAAGGTCGTGATATTGGCATCCAAAATGGTACCAAGCGCGCGTTTGTAACCCGCATCAATGGCCGCAATGGCATTTCTGCCGGCACGCGCTTCTTCCCGAATTCGCTCGTAAATCAGAACGTTCGCATCAACCGCCATACCGATGGTCAGAATAATCCCGGCGATACCTGGCAAGGTCAGTGTCGCCTGCAACATGGACAGAACGCCCATGATCATGATGATGTTTATGGTCAACGCAATATTGGCAAAGACGCCGAACAATCCATAGGAAAGTACCATAAAGACAAGCACGGCAATCGCAGCGATAATCCCCGCAGTCTCACCAGCTTCAATGGAATCCTGTCCCAAGCCGGGCCCAACCGTGCGTTCTTCAACAATCGTCAAATCAGCGGGCAAGGCACCAGCGCGCAATAGAATTGCAAGATCATTGGCACTTTCAACGGTGAAGTTACCGCTGATCTGCCCACTGCCGCCCAAAATCGGCTCCCGAATAACGGGCGCGGAGATCACGACATCATCCAGAATGATTGCAAAAGGCCGACCGACATTATCCGTTGAGGCACGGCCGAAATCGCGTGCACCAGAATTATTGAAACGGAAGGTCACCAGCGGCTCGTTCGTACGTTGATCAAAACCGGGTTGAGAATCAACCAGATCTTCACCACTGACGATCTCGCGTCGTTCGATCACATACGGGATTGGTGGATCATCAGAGGAAAACATCACCTCTGCGCCGGATGGCGGACGCCCCTGCAAGGCCTGCTCACCGGACATTTCCTGACTAACCAGATGAAAGCTCAAACGTGCGGTTTGCTTCAAAAGGTCTTTCAGGCGTTGTGGGTCACCCAGACCCGGCACCTGAACCAGAACACGGTCTTCGCCCTGCCGTTGAATGTTGGGCTCGGTTGTTCCCAGCTCATCAACACGACGACGAATGACTTCAATAGACTGATCAACCGCTGAACTGACCCGGCGCGCAATACCTTCTGGCGTAAAGGTCAACTGGATAAGGCCGTCACTATCAATATCAAGCGTGACTTCCGTAACAGGCAACCCACCGGACAAAAGACCTCCGGGAATCGGTTCAACAATTGGCTGTAATGCGGCACTGGCCGCGTCACTTTGAGACACATCACGCAAACGGGCCTGAACTGTTTCACCAACAGTGGTCAGACCTGTGTAACCAATGCGTTCATTTCGCAATGACGTGCGCAAACTGTCCCTGATATCATCCAGACGGGTTTCAATCAGATCATCCCGCTCCACCTGCAACAGCAAATGCGCGCCACCCTGCAAATCCAGCCCAAGAACCAGTTGGCCGCCAGGAATCCATCCCGGCCACCTGTCTGCAACATCTTTGGGCATCAAATTGGGTAAGGCAGCGATCAACCCGACCAGAACGGCCAGGACAATTGCAACTGTCTTGATCGGAGAGAAATAAAGCATTCAGGCACCTGTGAGAGATTTGGCCGGACCATCTTCTGCCTCGGGCACCGCCCAAAGCCGCATGGGACGCTTAGCTGTCGTCTTTAGCCGGCTCGCCCTTGGCGCGCACATCGGAGACCATCGAGCGAACGATGCGGACACGCACGCCTTCAGCCAGTTCGACCTGCAACTCACCGCCATCTTCAATCACTTTGGTAACTTTACCAATCAGACCACCACTGGTGACGATGGTGTCCCCACGACGCACTGCGCCTATCATTTCTTCGTGCTTTTTCATCCGTTGGCGCTGTGGCCGGATAATCAAAAAATACATCACCGCGAAGATCAGTACGAATGGAAGAAGGCTGGTTATCATTCCAGCACCGCCACCGGCGGCCTGCGCATATGCGGGCGTTACGAACATCGTTCAATCCTGTCTAGTTACACCGCCACACGCCATATCAGCCTAGGCAGTTTTGCTGGTTTTTCTGTCGAAAAAGTCTCGCGGACTATACTCACGGCGCTTTGCTTTGCAAGCCTCATCCACGGGATCGTTTATAACAGCTTTGCAAATGGGGCATCTGCCCATAAATTGCCAGCGAAAACAAAGGCACATTGCCTCAAAAACATAAACTTGGACGCTTTATGACCCAAATTCCGGCCGAAGAACTTCAACTTGACCTGAAACCAGCCCTGACTCGCATAGCAGACGCTTTGGAGCGTATGGCGCCAAGTGTTGCGGAACCGACAAATTTTAGGGCGGCAGATGCCTTTGTTTGGAATGCACGCAGCGGCGTTCTAAAGCCGGTTCCCAAAGTCAACCGGGTAGAGTTGAGTCTGTTGAAAGGAATTGAGCAGGTTCGAGATATCCTTTTACAGAACACACAACAATTTGCGTCAGGTTACCCCGCAAACAACGCCCTGTTGTGGGGCGCAAGGGGCATGGGTAAAAGCTCCGTCGTCAAAGCGATCCACGCAAATGTCAATGAAACGGCCGCATCAGAGGCTGAAAAGCTGAAATTTGTTGAGATTCACCGCGAGGACATTGAGTCGCTGCCCGATCTGATGATTCTATTGGCACAAACAGATCTTCGCTTTTTGTTGTTCTGCGATGATCTGTCCTTCGACACGGATGATACATCTTACAAGGCGCTGAAAGCAGCGCTTGATGGCGGCATTGAAGGTCGTCCATCAAATCTATTGCTCTACGCCACATCAAATCGCAGGCATCTCATGCCGCGCGACATGATTGAAAACGAACGCTCGACTGCCATCAATCCAAGTGAAGCCGTCGAAGAAAAAGTGTCGCTGTCAGATCGATTCGGCCTATGGCTCGGCTTCCATAAATGCAGCCAGGATGAATATCTGCGCATGGTGTCCGGCTACATGGAGCATTTCGAACTCAATATCGAAGAATCGGAATGGCGACCTGCCGCTCTGGAATGGGCCACAACCAGAGGATACCGATCCGGTAGAACTGCCTGGCAGTTCATTCAAGATATGGCTGGAAAAAAGAAAGTGGCGCTGCAGCCTTAAGCTACAGCGCCACAACTATTGGGCGGATATTGGTGTCTGGTCAAACGCCGCCCAAATGGTCCAAAGGATTGACAGGAGTCGATCCTTTGCGAAGTTCAAAGCGCAGTTGTGGAGAACTCACAGAGCCTGTGGCGCCTGCCTGAGCAATCTCCTGACCGCGACGAACCTGATCGCCTCTGTTAACGCTCAAGGCACGGTTGTGGGCATATGCCGTTACCCATCCGCCCGAGTGCCGTACAAGTACCAGATTACCGTAACTCTTCAACTCGTTACCGGAGTAAATAACAACACCATCTTCGGCCGCCTTGACGGGTGTTCCGTCTGGTACAGCCAAATTGATACCGTCGTTTCTTTCGCCATTGGTTTTGTCACCAAATGTAGAAATTACACGTCCACGAACCGGCCAACGAAACGATAAGCTGCCGGCGCCCGCTTGTTTGGCAGGCTCCTGCTGCTCTGCCTTTGGTGGTGTATAAACAACCGGCTGAACCTGCTTGACCGGTTGAACAGCAACCGGCTTTGGCGGCTGGATCGAACCTGTTGTCTGCACATTCCGAGGTGCCAGTTGAGCCGTGCTGTTCGGCGCAACCGTGTTTGGAGCAACGGTGCGCCCAGCTGCAATTGTTGTTGCCTGGCCATGACCTGGAATGACAAGAGTTTGGCCAATCTTGATATTGGTCGATTGACCCATATTGTTCGCGGCAGTAAGCGTGCCAACATTCACGTTATGGCGGCGCGCAATGCTATAAAGCGTATCGCCGGGAGCAACCCGATAATGCCCGCCCGCAACTGTCGCTGGCGCTGCTGCCGCAGGTCTTGTCAAGACAGCCGGCGTTGTCGGCTTGGAAGAAGGTCTTGGCGCACTGCCAACAGATCTGACCGCATTGACCACTGCAGCCCGAGCATCTGCCTGGGGCGCGGTTTGCTGCGCAGGT
This sequence comes from Alphaproteobacteria bacterium, assembly GCA_024743215.1. GTDB lineage: Bacteria > Pseudomonadota > Alphaproteobacteria > Rhizobiales. Next base: position 510,420 of record JANSWZ010000001.1, on the reverse strand, counting down.
CTGGAAACTTGCTGAGGGAATGCCTGCAATCGCGGCTGAGCGGTTCTGACAGCAGTTTGTTGCGTCTGAGCCCGGACGAAAGTTGGAATAGTCAGATAGCGACCCGCCACAATATCACGGGGACCAGACAATCCATTTGCATTGAGAATGGCTTGCTCAGGCACATTGTAACGCCGAGATATTGCATAAAGCGTATCGCCAGGCTTGATAGTCACAGTCTGGCCGCCATTCCGCGTCCAACCCGATTCATCCTGCCCCACAGCAGCGGTCGTTATAGGATCAGCTTGCCGAGACGTCGGCACCTGATAATCGCCCTTTGCCATACTGGAAGGCGTCGGCCTGTGCGCAGGAGCAGCGGCTGCAGGCTTGGTATAATCAACAGTGGGCTGAACAGAAGAATATGTCTGCTGAACAGGATAAGCTGGTTGAACTATATAAGCCTGCTGGGCTGGATAAGCCTGCTGAGCCGGATAAGGCTGAACAGGCTGCAAATTTTGCCGCGCAACAACATTATTATTAGAATAAGATCCAGCAATGGGAACCGCAGGCATTGGCTGCCGCGTCGGCTGACCCAAAAAGTCTCGTTGGGCAGACACCGCTGCCGTATAGTCCTGATCCGAGACTCTGGAAAAATCATTACTGCAGGCCACAAGAGTGCCCGATAGAAATGAAACAAATAGGGCCTTGGAAATTAAGCGGCCAGCCCGGCTCCGCGAAAACGCTATACTTTTACACATCCGGCATACTCACGCCTGTACTCAAAACACAGACGAAGTATTAACCGTGACACCCTTTATAAATGCTTAAATTGATTCAGTTTCTGCCGTTTCTCGTTTGGACATGAAACTCAGTCATCACTCACCCGCCCGGGAACGAGTGGTGGAAATTCGCCCCTGCCAATGGTCTTGCAGCTGATTTCCGTTCCGTTTTTGTGAAACACAGTGATGGCTTCCTCACCATGCCCTTCATCCATCGGCGCAACCAATCTGCCGCCATCTGCCAATTGATCGAACAAGACAGGCGGCACCGCCTCACAAGCTGCGGCAAGAACGATCGCATTAAATGGCGCCTGCATTGGCCAACCCGCATGGCCGTCACCACTGTATAAAGTAGCGTTCAGAATATTGTCGCTTTCAAGGTTCTTTTCCGCTTGCCGGGTCAACGGTCGAACCCGTTCCACACCATAGACGCGGCGAGACAATCTGGCCAGCAACGCAGTCTGGTAGCCACATCCGACACCAATGTCCAAAACCTTGTCCTGTCGCTGCAATTTCAGCGCATCCACAACAATCGCGACAAGGCTCAGAACCCCGGCACTTTGACCGTAACCAATGGAGTGGTCACGATCTTCCCACATCTCTTCCTCGGCAAGGTCGGGGATATAAAGTCGCCGGTCGGTCTTCTCCAGAGCCTTCAACAATGGAACATCGGTTACGCCCAGCTCGCGCAGACGTAACAGGAAGGCCGGTAGATGATGGCTATGCGGATTTGAAAACCCGGCCACGCGATACCTCTATTCTGCTAGATCGGAATAACGCTTCATTGCCTCATCAGCTGTCAAATCAAGCTTCAGAGGGGTAATCGAGATATAGTTTTGTTGCAGAGCATCCATATCTGTTCCGGCAATCACGTTTTGTGGCTGCCTGCGATAAGTAAGCCAATAATACGGATTCATGCGCCCATCATCGCGCTTGTCGAGAAACAATCCATGGGACAAGGCACCCTGACGCGTAATTTGTACACCAGCAACATCTTCTGCGGCACAACTGGGGAAATTGATATTGATCAAAATGCCCGGCTCAATTCCTTTGTCAATCACCTTGCGCACTAGCCCCGCTGCGTGAACACGTGCCACATTCCAGGGAATTTCGGCTCCCGAATCCCAGTCATAACCCTGACTGAGCGCGATGCTGGGAACACGCAACATGGTGCCTTCCATTGCAGCGGCAATGGTGCCTGAATACGTCACATCATCTGAGATATTGTGCCCTGAATTGACGCCTGACAAAATAAGGTCCGGAGCCTCTTTCATGACTTCGCGAACACCCATAATCACGCAATCGGTTGGTGTGCCACGCAAAGCAAAAACCCGGTCTTCAATCCGGCGGAGACGCAAGGGGTCATTGAGTGTCAGAGAATGGGACAATCCACTTTGATCGGTCTCAGGTGCCACAACCCAAACCTCAGAAGACAATGCCTCGGCAATTTCCCGCAACACCACCAGGCCTGGTGCATTTATCCCGTCATCATTCGTTACCAAAATACGCATTCGATTTACTCCGTAGGGCCTGCGATGTGACTGATCCCAGCCATATACGGTTTTAAAATGTCTGGAATATCGATGCCGCCATCTTCGCGCTGATAATTTTCCATAATTGCGATGAGGGCACGACCGGTGGCGACACCGGATCCATTCAATGTGTGAACGAAGCCAAGCGACTTGTCGTCCCCCACGCGGTAGCGCGCCGACATACGCCGCGCCTGAAATTCACCGCACACTGAACAGCTTGAAATCTCTCTGTAAGCATTCTGACCCGGCAACCATACCTCGATATCGTAGGTCTTGCGTGCACCAAAGCCCATATCCCCGCTGCTCAATGTCATGACCCGATAGGCCAATCCCAGCTTCTGAAGCACGGCCTCGGCGCATTGAAGCATGCGCTCCAATTCCGACAGAGAATCTTCAGGTCTGGTCACACTCACCATTTCAACTTTTGAGAATTGGTGTTGACGCAACATGCCCCGTGTATCACGACCGGCCGACCCGGCTTCCGAACGGAAACAAGGCGTCAGCGCCGAAAAGCGCAAAGGCAGTTGATCGCCATCAAGAATGCTTTCTCGAACCAGATTGGTCAAAGGCACTTCAGCGGTCGGAATAAGCCAGAATCCATCATCGGTGTGGAACAGATCCTCCTTGAATTTCGGCAATTGCGATGTACCGTAGACAGCATCATCCTTCACCAGCAAAGGCGGCATGATTTCCTGGTAGCCGTGTTCTAGCGTGTGCAAATCCAGCATGAACTGCCCTAACGCGCGCTCCAATCTGGCAATCTGCGCCCGCAACACAACGAAGCGCGAGCCTGACATTTTTCCGGCAATGGAAAAATCCATCATGCCCAGTGCTTCACCCAACTCGAAATGTTCTTTGGGCTTGAAATTATTTCGCGGCTTTTCACCAACCTCACGCAGCAGGACATTTTCTTCTTCGCCAGGACCGATCGGAACGTCTTCCAGCGGGATATTAGGGATTTCGGCAAGCCGGTCAGTCAAGGCAGCCGTAAGCGTCCGCTCAACATCTTCGCCACTTTGAATAAAGGCTTTCAACTCCGAAACAGCAGAAATAGCTGCCTGAGCCGCCGCTTCATCGCCGGAAGCTTTGGCTTTTCCAATTTCCTTGGAAGCCGCATTTCTGCGTTCCTGGGCTTCTTGAAGTTTCGTCACGTGAGTGCGGCGTTCATCGTCCAGCGCAATCAGATCTGCGGCGCGGTAGTCGGCAAATCGCGCTTTCATCGCTGCATCAAAAGCGGCTGAGTTCTCTCTTATCCATCGGATATCATGCATGGGATAGCTCAATTGTCAGGTTGTCGTTGAATGAGATGAGCGTGGCAGTAGCGCTAATGTCAGACAGTATCAACCGCTTCATCTGCCTTTTCCTGCTCCGCACGCCGACGCTCAATCAACCGCACGGAGAGAATAGAGAGCTCGTAAAGCACAATAGTCGGCAAGGCCAAGCCAATTTGGCTGATGGGATCTGGCGGAGTCAGAATAGCCGCCATCGCGAAAGCGGCAACAACCGCGTAACGCCGCTTGGACTTAAGGCCAACCGAACTCACCACACCAATTCGCCCCAATAGCGTCAGAATAACAGGCAGTTGGAATACAAGGCCAAATGCAAAAATCAGCGTCATGATCAGGCCAAGATACTCGCTGACCTTGGCAACCAGTTGAATGGAGGCCTGACCATCACCTCCGGCCTGCTCCATACTCAGGAAAAACCCCATGGCGAGCGGCATAATGAGATAATAGACCAGCGACGCACCGATGACGAAAAGAATTGGTGTCGCAACAAGATAAGGCACAAAAGCCGATTTTTCATTCTTGTACAGGCCAGGCGCTACAAACATGTAGATCTGCGAAGCAATGATCGGAAACGCCAAAAACAGCGCACCAAAGAATGCCAGTTTCAATTGAGTGAAAAAATATTCCTGGGGCGCAGTGTAGATAAATTCGATATCCCGCAAATCCCCCGCCGCTTTTTCGTACGGAACGGTCAGAACATTAAATATATCTGTCGCGAAAATAAAACTCACGATGAACATCAGCACAAGACCAATAACGGCTTTAAACAGCCGTTGCCGTAACTCGATAAGATGCTCGATCAGCGGAGCGCGACTGCTGTCGACTTCGTCTTCGCTCTCGCTCACGCGTCAGTATCCTTCTTGGAAGTACCCGCAGTTTTTGCGGTGGTCTTTTTAGCGGCAGGCTTTCTCGCTGCACTCGTCTTGGCAGCAGTAGCTTTGGCAGGGGTCGCCTTGGCAGCAGTTGCCTTGGCAGTAGTTGTCTTTGTGGCCGCACCCTTGGCGGATGTCGCCTTGGTGGCTGCAGTTTTTCCAGCAGCCGGCTTCTCAGCCGCTTTTGATTTTGTGGTGGCTCTCGGCTTTGCTGCAGTCTTTGGTTTGGCAGCAGCCTTGGGTTTGCCAGCAGCAACGGCATCAGGTACAGACGCCGTTTGCGCATCCGCTTTTGGCTTGGTCCCCTCACCCGCGTTCAACAGACCCTTGTTGATATCACGTTGGACATCCTCAGCGGCTTGTTTGACAGGATTGAGGCTGCTTTTGAGTTGCGATACCGGATTGATGCTGTTTATGCTATCAATGCCGGTTTTAATGCCATCAAGGTCGGCCTCCTTCAGCGCATCATTCATCTGACGCTGAAAGTCACCCGCCATCCGGCGCATATTTCCAATTGTCTTGCCAATTGTCCGCAACATTCCCGGCAGCTCCTTAGGACCCACCACAAGAATTGCTACAACAGCCACAACAATGAATTCGGTCCATCCAAGATCGAACATTCAGATCTGCCGGTTTCTCAAAAAGGGGCGCAGCACGATAAGCGCACAGCCACCATCAGAATTTATGGATTAGCTAGCTTGCTTATCTTCGGATTTAACAGCGGCTGCAACTTCATCAGCCGACTGGTCTATCGTCTTTGGCTTGTCATCTTCCTCGGCTAATCCCGATTTGAAGCTTTTGATGCCCTTGGCCACATCGCCCATGAGATCGGAAATTTTGCCACGACCGAACAACAGCACGACCAAAACGACAACAATGGCAATCTGCCAGAAACTTATACCCATTATGTACTCCTAAAATCTTCTTGAACTGCAAAGGCGAACCAAACCTTCGCTATCAACACAGCCCGTAAAATCGCTTGCTAATCATAGTATTACACCGCCCAACGCTGAAATGACACCCATAATTAGTACTAGGGTGCGGACTCTTTATCGATGATGAAATGACGGTTGTCTGCCCACTCGAACAGGTTCGCGTTGCGACAAATCAGCCAAACCGACTTGTTCCTACATCTTTTGCTCATCTGAACAGTCACTCCGTCACCCGTAACGAGCACACACAATAGATGTGGGGCTATGCGTGTTCTTTTTCAAATACCAAAATGTCGCGCGGGTCAAAGCTGACGAAAACTTCTGTCCCCGGTCTCAGTTTATCAGCATTTCTGATGCGTGCCTGTAACGGATCGTCCAGTCCCTCAACAGCCACGTCAACCAGATCCACCTCCCCCAGGAAACGTCGCCGCAAAACTCGGCCATGTTTCGCACCAGACGGGATATTGGTTTCCGTTTTGGGTGTGATTTCAACACCCTGGAACCGAATGCATATATCGGCCGTTCCATTTGGTTTGCCAATCGCGGCAAATGTGCCAACTGGCGTAATGACCAATTCGTCAACGATCTCACCTTCCAGCATATTGACCTCGGAAAAGAATGTTGCAGAAGCCAGATCAACTGGTTCAAAATAAAGCTCGCGTGCCGTCCCGTCCTGCACGATCTGACCATGCTTCATCAACAAGATGCGGTCTGCAACGCGCATTGCTTCTTCAGGATCATGTGTCACCATCAGGCAGGTGGCCCGCATTTCCCGCAAAATTGTTATTGTTTCATCGCGCACACTATCGCGCAGCCTTTGATCTAGGCCCGAAAACGGTTCATCCATCAACAGGATACCTGGCCGCGGCGCAATCGAACGGGCCAGCGCCACACGTTGCTGCTCCCCACCTGAAAGATGATGCGGATACAATTTGGCATGATCTGCAAGGCCGACACGTTCCAAAGCAAGCATCGCCTCGCTACGCGCATTGGAGCCAGACAGGGCGGTCAGGCCAAACATGACGTTTTTCAGAACCGTCAAATGTGGAAACAGAGCAAAGTCCTGAAACATCAAGCCTATGCCGCGTTTTTCCGGCGGAACCAGACTGTCTGGTCCACCAAATTCCTTGCCATCAACCAAAAAACGACCGGCCTGAGGTGTTTCAACCCCCGCGGCAATACGCAACAATGTTGACTTGCCGGACCCAGACTGGCCAAGCAAACACACAATCTCCCCCGAAGCGATGGTCAGATCGATGTTCCGAAGGGCCTGTGTGTCACCATAACTGTGAAACACACTCTCAAAGCGCATCTCTCTGGCAATCGTAGCACCCGTTGTACCACGGCGGCCCCAGTTCAAGGCTGTTTTCAAACCAGAAGGGCGTGTTGTTTGATTCATGAATGTGCCATCAGGAGAATATCAGGGTCTGCTCTCAATCGTCTTCAAGCACCACATCGGGTGCAAACAGGTCATCTTCAAGGGGGTCCTCGTCATGACCAAGGTCCGGATCATCGTTCGGCATTGGCATAGGTGCCCCAGGTGGCAAAGTGCTGTTTAGCAGACCAGCACCTTTCAATTCGTCCAATCCTGGCAGGTCAGCAATCGATTCCAGATTGAAGTGCTCCAAAAATTCCGGTGTAGTTCCATAGGTAACCGGTCGTCCAGGTGTTCTGCGCCGTCCGCGCAAACGTATCCAACCTGATTCAAGCAAGACATCCAGTGTGCCCCTGCTCGTTGACACTCCACGTATCTGCTCAATTTCGGCACGCGTTGCTGGCTGATGGTAAGCCACAATCGAAAGTGTTTCCAATGCCGCTCGCGATAATCGGCGTTGCTCTGCTGTCTCGGCCTGTAGCAGAAAGGCAAGATCATCGGCTGTTCTAAAGGCCCAGCCGTCGGCCACTTTCTTCAACACAACACCGCGGCCTTCATAAAGGCCCGCCAGATCCACCAACAGCTGCTCAAAATTCGCAGTGGCCGGAAGACGGTCTTTCAGAGTTGAATCGTCCAGTGGACGGTCAGAGGCAAACAACATGGCTTCCAGCATTCTCAAATGCAGTGTTTCGGTATCGCTCTCACTCATGATTTCCACCTCCATCCTGCCTTGATGCCCGGCGAACAAACAGTGGCGTAAAAGGTCCGTTCTGACGCACTTCCAGAACTCCCTCACGCACCATCTCAAGACTTGCTGTAAACGAACTGGCGATGACGGTCGCGCGCTGATCGGGAGTTGAAAAATACTCGACCAGAAAATCATCAATGGGAGTCCAGTCTGATACATGTCCCAGCATTCGGACCAATAAATCCTTGGCTTCCTGTAGCGACCAGACAGTTCGCTTTCGCACCTGCACCGAAGTAACGGAATTGCGCTGGCGTTGACTGGCATAAGCCGTCAATAAATCATATAGATTGGCTACATAACTACTGTGCTTGATGGTCACCACGGGCTCCGGATCGCCACGCGCAAAGACATCCTGCCCAAGGCGTGGCCGCGACATCAACCGCGCTGCCGCATCCCGCATGGCTTCAAGACGACGCAAACGAAAAGCCAGCGATGCTGCCAATTCCTCGCCTGTCAATTCATCTTCATCATCCTTGATATCAGGAAGCAGAAGGCGTGACTTCAGATAGGCAAGCCATGCCGCCATCACCAGATAATCAGCAGCCAACTCCAGGCGCATTCGCCGTGCTTCCTGAATAAAAGAGAGGTATTGCTCCGCCAACGCCAAAATCGAAATTTTGGCCAAATCCACCTTTTGTGAACGGGCCAAAGCCAGCAGCAGATCAAGCGGTCCTTCAAACCCGTCAACATCAACAACAAGCGATGGTTCCGACGCATCAGGTTCACTAGCTCGCTCTTTCTGGTTTTCCCACAAAAGCGCCTGCGTCAGAGGATCATTGGCTATTTGATTGGTTTCGTCGGCCAAGTTCAAGCCTCCCAGTCAACCAATGAGAGCAAGGCGGAGAATTCTTTGCGAAGTTCATCAGCATTGATGACACTCGGGGTGGGCCTGGCAGCAAGCGCTGTGTTCGCACGCTCCAATGCCAGGCCGTCAAGCGTTGGCACATTGGCGGCAACGCTTTGCATCTCGTCCATAAGGCCGTTGCAATGCAAAACAATATCACAGCCAGCACGAATAGCGCCTGAAGCCCGGTCTGCCATATCTGTCTGCAAAGCGCCCATGGAAATGTCGTCAGACATCAAAAGTCCCTGAAACCCGATTTCATCCCGAATGATTGTTGAGATCACACTCGATGACAAGGTTGCTGGATTGTGAGGATCTATAGCCTCAAAGACCACATGCGCCGTCATCCCAAGAGGGAATTCAGCCAAAGGTTTGAACGCCGCAAAATCATGCGCCACCAGATCAACAAACGGACTGCTGACCCTTGGCAGCTCCGCATGACTGTCGACAACGGCGCGTCCATGACCCGGAATGTGTTTGATGACTGGCAACACGCCGCCTGACAGCATGCCATCAGCTGCGGAGTTTCCCAGTTCAGCAACCCTGGCTGGTGCGCCGCAATAGGCTCTGTCACCAATGGCCTTCGTGGTGTTCTCTACAGGCACATCCAAGACCGGCAGGCAATCGACTGTAATGCCAAGCGCAAGCAGGTCATGGGCCATAAGACGGGCACCGATCCGGGCAGCCTTGCACCCCTCACCTGACAATCGCTCTTCGAGTTGCCCAAAATGAGCTGCGGCAGGATAGCTCGCCCAATGGGGTGGCCTCAGGCGCTGCACCCGCCCTCCTTCCTGATCAATCAGAACCGGAGCGTCATCACGCCCGACGCAATCGCGAAAGGCAGACACCAAAGCACTTACCTGCTCTGGAGATTCGACATTGCGTCCAAACAGGATGAACCCCCAAGGGTCTGAATCCCGGAGAAACTGTCTTTCATTGTCAGACAGCACAAGGCCTTCGCAGCCAGTAATAAAAGCGGATTGTGTCATAGAACGTGGTTAGAGCGACGTTCCGCCTTCGTCAAGCCAACACACTGGCCTCAAACCAGGCCAAATGTGTCAGCGCACGTAACTGTATACGATCAGCGGCGTGCAACGATGCAATCTCCACCGGCGCTTTTCAGGGACTGGCAGAAGTCCGCTGCGGCTACACGGGTTTCCATTGGACCAACCCGAACCCGATAAAACACGCCTCTGGAGCCCAAATCAGCACGCGCAATATCCGGAGATTGATTGCCGAGCACAGAAGGAAAGCGACGTTGCAGACCACTAAATGCCGACCGTGCGGCTTCTTCGGAACGTTGCGAAGATACCTGCACAACAAAATCACCCACTGCGGCGGGAGCCGCTGCCTGAGCAGCGGGTTGCGCGGCCGGTGCAGCTGGCGTCACATTGGCAGATGGAACACGTGCCGCCACAGAATTCGTCGACGGCTGAACCGTTGGCGCATTCTGATTGAACGCAGGTGCATTTGTCCCCACGGAAACACGGGGGGCAATAGGCAAGTCAGCCCGGCCACTTGTGCTGGTGGAGTTATTTGCAACAATACGCGGCTGGAGCCCTGTGGACCCAGCAGCATTGTTTGATGCTGAAACGGACACATTTGGCCTCGCGCGTGGCAATGGTGTGCCACCATCGGATGCCCCCGCAGGCGTCGCAACAACTTGTCCGTTTCCAGAAATTTGTTGCGTCGTAACTGTTCGCGGCTGAATGGCGTTTGAATTATTGTCAACACTGGTTGCCGGTTCAGCAACAATGCTGCCATCGGGATTCACCTTGAAGGTGCGAACACTTCTGGGTGCAATTGCGTCTGATCCGGTGTTGTTGCCATTCGCACCAATTTGCCGGACAGTTCTGTCAGGATCGATATTGGGGTTGATCCGCTCAATCGGCGTTTCCGCCCCCGGTTGAATCACACTGTTCGACACATCGCCTTCATTTGTCAAAGGTATATCACCCGACGCAGCAGGATCGGCAGCCTGGCCGTCTGGTAGCATACGAACCGCATTTTTATCCGCCAGAACCAAAGGAGGAGGACTACCATCATCACTGGAGAAGATAGCTTGATAGGCCAACAGGGCCCCTCCACCAAGCAGAACAAACGCCATCACACCGGCAGCAACCATCATGCCGCGGCTGGCGAACAATCCACCGCCTTCTTCCTCGTCATACTCATCATAAAGGACATCGGCCTCCTCAGTCTGAGGTGCTTCTGATCGTGTGCTATCCGCAAAGGAATCTGGCGCTTCAGCGCTTGATTGCTCAGCCTCGGAAACCCGAGGCGGCACACGCAAATCTTCCACTTCACGCAAATAGGAAAAGTCAGGTTGAGGAGGTGTCGGCGCACTGGCCAACTCGGACGCCGGTTGCACGGCGGCCGGCACAGGCTGGGACGCAGCAACAGCAGGCGTAGGTGCAACTGACGCAGATCGAGGAGACTGAGGTGCAGCGTTCTCGCTCATTTGCCGGGGGAAATCGCTTGGTCGCGCTTCTGCTGCAGCGGACCTTACGGGCTCCTGAGCCTCGTTAGCATCAACATAACGCAGAAGTTCAGCCGCGATAGGGTCTGGCTGTGGCACAATCGGCTCACTTGGCGCCCGTACTGGCGTTTGGGGCACTTCCTGCGCACGCATTGCAGCAACAGGTGTTTCTGCAAGCGTCTCGGGTTCTGCTTGATCGGGACTGGCACTTCCATGCAGTCCACCCATTTGCGAATGATCAACCGACGCAGTTGGTCTTATGGCTCTTGGAATTCTGGAAACATCAAAATCTCTGTCAGGCAAGGGTTGTGATGAACCACCTGGCGCAAACGGGTCATATTGCTCGTCATCAGCATGGTCGGCGTAAGAAGGTGCCCTTGCTGGCGCAGGAGCATCTGAAACCATCGTTCCAGATGATGCATAAGAATCATCCCTTGCCACCGATGGCTCGTCAGCCGACACATAAGTCGGATCCTGTGGCGCATGTTGATAGACGGGCTCAGGAGATCGGGCAGACTCGGCCACACTCGGTTCTGGATGATAAGCTTGGGCCAAAGGATCCTGAGACGCGGAAACGTCTTCCGTGACATAGGTCTCCTGAGGGGTACCTGCGGCACCGTCGTTTGAGCGCTGGGCAGCAGCCTCAAAGTTTCGTTCATTCTGCTCCATAAGTCTGGCGAGCTTGATCAACGGATCATCGTCATCGGAAACAGACGATGATCGCATCGACCAGTCATCATTTTCCCACGCACTATCTGCCCCAGCACCGCGATTTTGCATAGCAGCAGGTCTTCCAGGTGAATTCACTCCGGAGCCAGCGTCGCCTGAAACTGGATCGTTTCCAGCGCCGGCTGCCTGACCGGGCTTGTTTTTGTCATACTCATACTCGGACATAACAAGTCGTCTCTTTCGTTAACCAAGTTTGCAATGGCAACCATCAAAGTTGCGCTTGCAAACCATCATCAATGCTAACGCAATTCTTCCCGCGCATCCACTCCCAGCAATCCCAGGCCGGAGCGCAGAACAATTTGCACCGCCAAAACAAGAGCTAAGCGTGCTCTAGTCAATTTTTCATTATCATCTTTAATAAATCGTAATTGGGGCAAATCTTTGCCTTTGTTCCAATGGCCATGAAACGCACTTGCTAAATCATTTAGATAAAATGCAATACGATGTGGTTCGTAAAAATTCGCCGCAGCTTCGACAATGCGCGGATACTCAGCAAGCTTGCGCATCAGTGCAAATTCACTGGCATCATCCAAAATCGAAATATCTACTTTTTCCAGATCAGAGACAATTTTTTCATCAAAAACTTCAATGGCTTGAGCAAATGTCGAATGTGTACGCGCATGCGCATACTGCACATAAAATACAGGGTTGTCTTTCGATTGCTCAAGCACTTTTGTGAAGTCAAAATCCAACGTAGCGTCGTTCTTCCGATACAACATAATGAACCGGGTGACGTCCCTGCCAACCTCGTCAACCACATCTGCAAGCGTGACAAGATTTCCTGAACGTTTTGACATTTTTACTGGTTGACCATCACGAAACAGGTTCACCAATTGACAAAAACGGATGTCCAACGATGCATTTTCCGATGAAATTGCGGTCACAGCAGCCGTCATTCGCTTCAGATATCCCTGATGATCAGCTCCAAGAACGTCGACCATGCGGTTAAATCCGCGCTTATACTTGTCAAAATGATAGGCGATATCAGACGCGAAATAGGTGTAGCTACCGTCCGATTTCAACAGTGCCCTGTCCACATCATCACCATAGCGCGTTGATCTGAAAAGGGTCTGTTCGCGGTCTTCCCAATCATCGGGCAGCTTGCCCTTTGGCGGAGGCAATGTTCCCACATAGATCAAGTCCCGTTTGCTCAGATCTGCAATCATTTCAGCAACCCGGTCGTCACCATCTGCTGTCAGGGACCGCTCTGAAAAGAAGACATCATGCACGACGCCAAGCTTGTCCAAATCTGACCGGATCAGTTCAAGCATGGCTGAAATAGCAGCTTCCTTGACCAGGGGAAGCCATTCAACTTCATCCATCTCAAGCAGAGCTGATCCATATTGATCAGCAAGTTGTGCGCCCAGTGCTTTCAGGTATTCGCCCGGGTAAAGCCCCTGTGGAATTGCACCGATAGCCTCACCCAGCGCCTCGCGATATCTCAGATATGCGGATTGCGCCAACACATCCACCTGAGCGCCAGCGTCATTGATGTAGTACTCCCGCGTCACATCATAGCCCACATAGGACAGCAACGTTGCCAATGCATCTCCGAACACTGCACCCCGGCAATGTCCTACATGCATTGGGCCAGTCGGATTAGCCGAAACGTATTCGACATTGATCTTCTCGCCCTGCCCCAAATCAGTCCGACCGAAGTCCATGCCGTTCGTCAGGACATCCTGAACGATGGATTGCCACACCGCCGGCTGCAACGTGATGTTAATGAACCCCGGTCCGGCAATGCTCACCGATTGCACTTGCAGGGCGTCCGCATGTTCGGTCAGCAATTTGGCAATGGCTTCCGCTATATCGCGTGGTTTGCGGCGCAGTCCTTTGGCAAGAAGCAACGCAGCGTTGGTCGCCAAGTCACCATGGGTGGCATCCCTTGGCGGCTCCGCAACGATACGGTCCAGTGGAAGTGCTGCTTGTGCGTCAGCATCAAGGTCTGAAAGCAAATCAGAGCCCTTGATCAAAGGAAGCATTTTTTCGGCGAAGTCTGCGTAAATGTTCATAGCTATCTGTTTTGAATGAATGCAGTTACAAGCCGGATTTTCATCGGCAAAACGGTCGGAAATGTGCGCAGCACCTAACGGTTTTTGGCTTGGTGGTCAAACATCGCTCATTGCATGGCCACCAAAAAGGCGTTCATGCTCCTGATCTGCGAACAGATCTGTCATTCCGGCAATGTAGTCAGCGACCAATCTGGCGGTCTTCGCTTTGTTGAGCATCGCTACTCCCTCGGTGGCTTGTTCCCGCCAACGCACAGGGATTTCCTCGATATCGTGCAAGTAGGTCGCAAACAAGTCCTTCACAACCGCTTCAGCGCTGGTCATCCTCTCCATCAACGAGGGATGACGATAAAGATATGTGAACAAAAAAGCTTTGAGCTCGCCTTCCTGACGGCTGAACGGTTCAGAAAAACTCAAAACAGAATACCCGGCATTGCGAACATCATCTGCTGAGCCGGGCTTCAGCTTTGATAACCTGCGCTGTGTTTCACCTATGACATCTTCCACCATAATGGTGATCAGCCGGCGTGATAACTCATGGCGCGTCCGCTCTTCATCAAGACCGGGGAACTCATCGGCAATGTCATCCAACAATCCGGACAACAGCGGCACGTGTCTTAATTGGGCCAGCTTCAGCAATCCGGAACGCAAGCCGTCATCAATATCATGTGTGTCATATGCAATATCATCGGCCAGTGCAGCAGCCTGCGCTTCGAGACTTGCATAGCCATCGAGACGTAACTGAAGTGTCGGCAACAGCTGACGAATGTGCCCAGCCAATGGCTCTGAGACAGGGCCATTGTGTTTTGCCAGTCCCTCCAGCGTTTCCCAACTCAGATTAAGACCATCAAACCGCGGATATCGACGCTCCATTTTGCTGACAATCCGAAGGCTCTGCAAATTGTGATCAAACCCGCCAAATTCTGACATTGCTGAATCAAGTGCGCGTTCACCAGCATGACCAAACGGCGTATGCCCAAAATCATGTGCCAGAGCCAGGGCTTCCGTGAGATCCTCATCAAGACGAAATGCGCGGGCTATGGAACGGGCAATCTGCGCAACTTCAATAGAATGGGTCAGACGTGTGCGATAATGATCCCCTTCATCGGAGATAAACACCTGTGTCTTGTGTTTAAGGCGCCTGAAAGCATTTGAATGAATGATTCTGTCCCGATCCCGTTGAAAAGCCGTCCGGGTTGGACTTTCACGTTCAACGAAGACCCGACCGCGCGTCATTTTCGGGTCTACCGCATAGGATGCTCTATTGGTGAATCCAAATCCAATATCGGAGACATCTAAAGCCTCAGGCAAAGTGTCGGGCAAATCAACTGGGTTCATAATTTCTGCCATTGGCTCAAAACTGCTACAAAAAAGGGACGATGGCGTTTGACTTGCGCAGGTCACGCGCCTACCTCTTGGTTCTATAGCAGATGTTCCGCAAAAGGGTGGATCAAGATGGCCAGTGCAACACAACAAGCAACTTCGTCAGACGCAACGCCTCCAACGGCACAAATCTCTGTCACTGTTACAGAGCGGGCTGCGTTGCGAGTCGCGAAAATTCTAGCCGGTGAAGCGGATGGAAAATCACTCCGCATCAGTGTCGATGGCGGCGGATGCTCCGGCTTTTCTTACAAATACGATCTGGTCGACGACATGACAGAAGATGATCTGGTGCTCAAGCGAGATGGCGCAACCATATTGATTGATCAGGTATCTTTGCCCTTCCTGGAAGGATCGGAAATCGATTTCGTTGATGATTTGATGGGACAGTCCTTCCAGATCAACAATCCCAATGCCACAGCATCCTGCGGATGTGGCACCTCCTTTTCGATCTGATTTCATGAAAATTGCGACCTGGAACATAAATGGCATCAAGGCCCGTCTTGAAACCCTACAGGCTTGGCTGAAAGAAGCTGAGCCTGATCTGGTGGCCTTGCAGGAAGTTAAATCCATTGATGAAAATTTCCCACGCACAGTCTTCGAAGACCTTGGCTACGAAGTTCACACGCATGGCCAAAAGGGTTTCAACGGTGTTGCCCTGTTTTCCAAAACACCATTGGAAGATGTCCAACGTGGATTGCCAGGTGATGACGAGGATGTGCAGGCCCGGTTTATTTCGGCGCTGACATCTGTCGATGGAAAGATGGTCCGGGTTGCGTCGCTCTACCTGCCAAATGGCAATCCTGTAGACACTGAGAAGTTTCCCTACAAGCTGGGCTGGATGGATCGGTTGCATGCATGGACCGAAGAGCACCTGAAGAGCGAAGAAGACTTCATTCTCGCCGGAGACTACAATGTCATCCCTCAGCCGATCGATTGTCATGATCCTAAATCATGGGAAGGTGACGCGTTGTTTCGCCCGGAAACCCGCTCAGCGTTTTTCAGGTTGCAGAATTTGGGCATGACAGATGCTTTGCGCCAGACCAATCAAGACCAGGCTTACACATTCTGGGATTATCAGGCTGGTGCCTGGCAGAAGAACAACGGTATTCGCATTGACCACTTGATGTTATCGCCCGGCGTTGCCGACAGATTGCGCCAATGCCAGGTGGACAAGCATGTCCGGGCCTGGGAAAAACCCTCAGATCACGTACCGGTATGGGTGGAAATCTAACCGGAATCTATGCTGCGTGGCTGGTTTGACGATTAAACGCACCTGCATCAACAGCCTGATTATGTTCACGTGACCACACCAGAAGCTGTGAAACCGACAATCCCTTCGAGAAATAGAAGCCTTGCAGGATATCAATCTTGTGACGGGCGAGAAAATCAACCTCGCTCTGGGTTTCAACCCCCTCGGCAACAGTTTTGCAGCCCAGCGTTTTGGCCATTAGAACAATACAATCCATCACAGAGGCAGCACGTTCATCTGCATGAGCCTGTGAGATAACCGATCGATCAATCTTCAGAAAGTCGACCCGCATTTGGCTCAACCTGGCAATATTTGAATAGCCGGTGCCGAAGTCGTCAATGGAAACACGAAAGCCTTGTGCCCGGAGGCTTTCAAGCACGTGGTTGGCGCTGACAACGGAAGAAAACAAAGTGTCCTCCGTGATTTCAATTTCCATATTGTTGCAATCAAAGTTTTTCTCACGCGCCAATTGCGTAATGGAACTCGTAAAGCCCGGGCTGGAAAAGTGCCCGGCACTTATGTTTACCGCAACTGTCAGATCCAGCCCTGCCCGCGTCCACTCTGCGTGATCATCAATGGCCCGTGCAATCAGCCATTCACCCAGCTTCTCCATGATGGGAGAATGGGCGATAACCGGTATCCAATTGTCAGGCAGCAGACGTCCCAGAACCGGATGATTCCATCGCACCAATGCCTCAACGCCCCGAGGTTCTTTGGTTCTGGCACAGACTTTCGGTTGATACTCAAGCACAAGCTGATTGTCGTCAATTGCCTGATCAACAGCCACACAAAGTTCTGCAGCAGTCATCATACCCATCTGGGAGGAATACATTTCAAAGCGGTTCTTGCCAGCCTTCTTGGCATGATACATCGCGATGTCAGCGCATTTAAGCAGCCCATCAAGGTTTGTGCTGTCTTCGGGGTAACGTGCACAGCCAATACTGGCCGCACAAAACGCAACCTCAGACAAAACAGTCGATGGCGTTGAAAGCACTTTGCGAACCTGCGCCAGAAACTGTCTGATTTCAGCATCCCTGGTCAGCCCGGGAAATACTATGACAAATTCATCACCACCAACACGTGCTGCAATGGGCGGATGTTCAACAATCTCATCTCCAAAAAAGGTCTGTTCGGCCTCTTGAACCAAATCTGTCAATTTGGCCGCGCACTCTCGCAAAAAGCGATCACCATAGCTATGACCATGAACGTCATTTATCTGTTTGAAATCATCAAGATCGATAAAAGCAACGATGCCCCGCGCGGCCTCCGTTTCGCAGCCAGCAAGCAATCCGTTGGTGACCTCCTCAAATCGTTTCCGATTAGCCAATCCGGTAACATCATCAGAAAAGGCCATAGCTGATACTTTTTCATTGGCCTGAGCAACCCGCCCAACCATGGCATTGTAGCCCAACTTCAACTGCCAGACCTCACGCAATGGAACCAGCCCAAGGCGAACACGCACCGGATTGAGCTTTTTCTCTCTTGCGTTTTTCTTGATAGATTGCAGAAGCTGTTCCAGCGGCCTGATCAGAGAATTCACGAACAGCAATACGAAAACGGCAGCCATGCTCCAGCCAATTGCCAATGCCAGAACAATTGAGATGCTGTTTTCACGCACCTTCTCGTATATCTCTTCGACGGGTTGTGGAATCATCACCCCCCATCCCGGGCCCACAACCGACGTAAGGCCAGCAATCATATCTCCCTCAAAGGCGGGAGAATAGAATTGATCGATTCCTGTCTCTCCATTCATCATTCTGGTCACAGCTGAAACCTGAGCCAGATTTCGGCGAGACTCAATCCAGTCTGCAACAGGATGGAACAAGACATTGCCAGCTTTATCGACGATGGCTGCATGGCCATTTTTTCCAAATGCGATCTGTTCGCCAAGCTCGACAAAATATCGTGTGGACACCAGCGCAATGACCAGATTGTCCCCATAAGGCCGGACCCCCAGCAGTGCATTGCCATGTGTTTTAGTGCCAACAACCTGCGAGAAAGTCATCTCCCCGGGTTGGGCAATACTCTCCGCCAATACCAAAAACTCGTCAGTAAACGGTTCGATATCAGACCCGTTTCCAGCTTCCATTTGCGCGGTTACAGTGGCTGAGGCCTGGTCAACCAGAAACACGTTGATGATATCGAGTTCCGACATCAAAGGCTTCAAATTCGGTGTCGTCTGGTCGGATAGCAATGCGTAGGAAATTGTCTTCAAAGTTCCCACCAAGTCAGTATGGTAGCGTGTCAGCGCTGCGCCCAAATTCTGAGCAAGCAGCAAATGACGATCCTCAACCTCTGCAAATTCCCGCTTCACTGCGTGGCTGTAGGACCACCAGCCAAAAACGGCTGTGGGACAAATGGTTACAGTCAAAAATGCAATCAACAGAACCGTGCGAATACGCATGTGAGAAACCCTCTGAGTTCAGGATTTTTAACATGACGACACTGGCGTGAAATTAACGCACGAAATATGTTGCGCAAATGGTAAACGCAACCCTTACGAGAATTATCAAGTACGGCTTATCCTGCGATGTAAACTCACATAGCAGCAAAACAGACACCTCTGAGGCAGTAACGGGCAAGACAGAAAGTTTTCTAAATAACCAGCTTTTCGCCAGAGATGGGAGTATCCTCCGGCATACCAAACAAGCGCGCTGAACGGCTGACCAAACACCATAAATAGTCAGCCATTGATGAGCGTATGATCAGCCGAAAAATCTCACTCGCTCCAGGCTCAGTGTGCAATTGCCAGACATAAGCATTGGCATGACCAAATATGGAACCCTTTATCTGCCCTGCAGAAAAGGTCCGATTGTGCATGTCGAGCGTGCTCAGATTCATCAGAATCTCGCGGTTCTGATGACCTGCAATATCGATGCAGGTGTAATAGTCCGTAACATTGGAAAGCTGAAAATGCCGACCACTCAATTCTGAGTGCAGTCTGGTCTGTAAAGCCTCTTCTGTTCCTGCCTGGCTCACGACCATCCACTCATCGGGACCAAGCCACAACACAGAAACTGTACCAGTATGAGATACACTGGAACGGCAAGGCTGCGTTGGCAGGCCAGCACCCTCCAGTGCCTTAATTTTCAGAGTTTCTGCCTCGGTCTCGGCAAGACGCAGAACCAGCTTCCCCAGATGGGTTGCTTCCCGCATGAGCAGTCCGTCATCACCGGTCAGTGGTGATCGATGAGAAAGTGCGCTCAGTCGGTCTGGTCGATCAGCAAGTGTTTCCGACAATTTATCAGATGTTGCCATCTTCGCGCTCCTTCAGAAAATCCGTTCCAACCACACGGACAGCCATGGCGCTATCGCCCTTACGCGAGGCATAAAGTGTTTGGCCAACACGGCTGCGCCCGCTCTCCAACATCGCCATTGCGATTGAGCGTTCCAAATTCGGGCTTAGATAACTGGAGGTAACATGCCCAAGCATGGGAACTGGAGCGGTCCCTTCCTCCTGCGTCGCGATAATCTGCGTGCCTTCCATAAGCACATAATCCGGCTGTTCGGTCACAAGACCAACCAGTTGTTTGCGGTCATCTCTGGAGGTATCCGATCGGGTGAGTGAACGCCGTCCGACAAAATCTCCGGATTTTTTCACGATCCAGTTCATTCCCAGATCAATTGGTGTCGCCGTGCCATCCGTTTCCTGCCCGACAATGATGAACCCTTTTTCCGCACGCAAAACATGCATGGCTTCGGTGCCGTAAGGCGTAATGTCGTATCCGCCACCTTCACATTTGGCCTGCGCGAAAATCTTTTTCCAAAGCCACAAACCGTAAGAAGCATCGATGTTAATTTCGTAAGACAACTCACCGGTAAACGATATGCGAAAGACACGGACGGGAATGCCCTGAATATGTGCATCCCGCCAATCCATGAACTTGAATGTCTCAGGATCGGGGTCCAGATCATCCAGCAAGTCGGCAATCAGCCTGTCACAACCCGGTCCGCAAATTGACGCAACTGCTGTCTGTTCCGTTGTCGTGGTCAGATAGACTTTCAGATCAGGCCATTCTGTCTGCAGATAGTCTTCCAGATGCCCCAAGACATTGGCAGCACCTCCGGTGGTTGTGGTCATATGGAAATGGTCATCAGCCAAACAGGCTGTCACACCATCATCCATCACCATGCCGTCTTCTTTCAGCATCAATCCATAGCGGCACTTGCCCGGTGACAGCTTGCTCCAGGCATTGGTGTAGATGCGGTTGAGAAACTCCCGTGCATCAGGCCCGCGAACGTCAATTTTGCCAAGTGTAGAGGCATCCAGCACGCCAATGCCGGTTCGCGCCGCCTTTGTTTCACGCTGTACCGCTTGTTGAAAGTCCTCACCGTCCCGCAGGAATGCGCGTGGCCGCAACCAGTCGCCAACCGGTTCGAAAATCACGTCCCTTTGCGCCCTGTGCCAGGGATGCATCGCTGTGGTTCGACGCGGCATGAAATGCGCGCCCACATGCTGCCCGGCCAATGCGCCCATAGTCACTGGTTTGTAAGGTTGCCGAAATGTGGTCACCCCAACGTCCGGAACAGACTTTCCCAGATGGTCCGCAATGAAAGCAAACGCATTCAGATTGGCAATCTTGCCCTGATCTGTTCCCATGCCAGTCGTTGTGTAGCGCTTGATATGCTCTACCGAATGCAACCCCTCCTGAATGGCAACCTTGATGTCCTTCGTCGTGACATCATCCTGCAAGTCAATGAAAGCACGTACTTTTTTGGCCACTTTTGGGGAAGGAACTTGCGGTATAATCTGCAGATCAGTCTGCAACAGCATGCTGTGAGAGGCTTTCAGCACCTTGGGAATACGTTTCTTGAAACCTGTATCCGACGCAGCCGCAGCTCCGGCCTTTCGTCCCTCATCAAGACAGTCCTGCAAGTCATACGATCCATTGGCCGCCCCAACAGAGCGTTCCTGTTGCCAGGAAGCTCCTGGACGAAAGGCCTGCAAATCATCATCGTAATACAGCTTGCCGCGTGATTGGGAAAACAGCGCCACATTCGGCGCCCAGCCACAAGAGGTTGCTATCAGATCACAATTAATCCAGTTGGATTTTGGCGAGATGGCTCCAGTTTCGTCGACTAGGCGTATATCAGCCGCTGTGACACGGCTGCGCCCCTTTGTGCCAACAATTGCTGAACCGGCAAAAATCGGGATACCCCGCTCTGCCGCCATTTGCAGCAACTCGCCTGAGATTTTTCGGCGAACATCAACAATGGCTGCAATCTGTGAACCGGCTTTTTGCAGATCAAAGGCTGTCGCCCAGGCAGAATCATTATTGGCGAATATCACCGCCTTGTGGCCGCACAGGACCCCATATCTGTTCAAAAAGGTTCGCACAGCCCCGGCCAACATGATGCCGGGCCGATCATTGCCATCAAACACCATTGGCCGCTCAAGGCTGCCAGTTGCCAAAATGACCTGTTTTGCTCGAACGCGCCAAATCTTCTGCCTTGGGACATGTTTGCCCCGGTCCAATGGCGCCTGATGATCCGTTACACGTTCCCAAAGACCAACGAAATTATCGCCATAATACCCAAATGCCGTTGTTCTGGTCAGCACCGTCACATCAGGATTGGCTTCCAGATCAGCCGCCATTTTTTCAATCGCGGCATCGCTCGGCTTACCACCCAGCGATACACTGTCTTCCGGTTCAGAAAGAAGAGCACCGCCAAGAGAATTGGTTTCTTCCGCCAGAATAACCCGTGCTCCAGCATCCGCCGCAGCTTTTGCAGCGGCCAACCCAGATGGCCCTGCCCCGACAACCAGCACATCCACATGCCGATTGGTGCTGTCATATTGGTCCGGATCACGATTAGTCGGCGCAACACCAAGACCAGCAGCCTTTCGAATGATCGGTTCAAATCGCATCCAGGACAATGGTGGCCCCATGAAGGTTTTGTAGTAGAAGCCCGCCGGAATGAAGTCAGACAAGACATCATTGGCAATGCCAATATCAAAACTCAGGCTCGGCCAGCAATTCTGGGCTGAGGCCATGAGACCTTCATAAATTTCCTGCTCGGTAACCCGCGTATTTGGATCAGTCTCTACAGCGTCAGGTCCAATTTGAACAATGGCAGCCGGATCTTCAGAGCCTGCAGCGACAATCCCTCTTGGGCGATGATATTTGAAACTCCGCGCCACCATATGCACGCCATTTGCCAGAAGCGCAGAGGCCAGCGTATCGCCTTCAAACCCCTGATAAGCCTTGCCATCAAAGGTAAAGTGGATCGGTTTTCCCCGATTGATGTGGCCACCCTGCTCGGTGCGCAAACCGGATTTTTGTCGAGATGTCGCCATTATAATGCCTCGCCCGGCTTCATGAGCTTAACGGCGTCATTCCCGGAGCCAATCGGTGCTTCACCACTTGGTGTAACCGGTTCTTCTGTTGAAACATTGGGCTCAGCATCACCCATTTTATAGACAGCCAAAATTTGATCCGTGGCTGTATTGCGTAGCAAATTAAACCAGCGTCGGCAGCCAGCCGCGTGGTTCCAGCGTTCCGCATACCGCCCCTTGGAGTTTTTCCGAATAAACACAAACTGTGCCCATTCTTCATCATTCATCTGTTCCGATCCCTCGGGACGAGCAATATGTGCTTCACCACCACAGCTGAATTCGGACATATCCCGTTCACCGCACCAGGGACAATCAATTACAAACATTTGGCTCTCCTAATGCGCGACAGCTGCTGCGCCATGCTCGGCCACAAGATCACCCGTGACAAACCGCTCCAGACTAAAGGGAGCCGCAATCGCATTCGGTGTGTCATTTGCCACCAGATCGGCAAAGACGTGTCCCGACCCCGGTGTCGCTTTCCAGCCGCCCGTGCCCCAGCCCGCATTGATGTAAAACCCTTTGACCTTGGTCTTGGAAATAATGGGGCTTGCATCCGGGCTCACATCAACAATGCCGCCCCATTGCCGCATCATGCGCAATCTGGAAAAGATCGGAAACAATTCCATGAGCGAAGCCATCTGATGCTCAATAATGTCAAAGCTGCCACGCTGCGTATAAGAAACGTAAGGGTCGATCCCTGCCCCGATAACCAACTCCCCCTTGTCAGATTGACTGACGTAGACGTGCACGGCATTTGACATCACCACGCATGGAATAAGCGGCTTCAGTGGTTCAGACACAAGCGCCTGAAGCGGATGGCTTTCGATGGGAAGCGGGACATCGACCATATCAGCGATGATTGTCGAATGCCCGGCAGCAACCGAGCCTATTTTGGGCGTTTTGACGCTGCCTTTGGTGGTCTCAAGCCCGGTAACTTCACCCGCGTCGGTGCGAATACTTGTGACTTCGCATTGCTGAATAATATCAACGCCCAGAGCATCTGCAGCGCGCGCCAGCCCCCAAACCACCGCATCATGACGGTTCACACCACCTGAGCGTTGCAATGTGCCACCAATCACCGGATAGCGCATATCCTCATCAATGCTGATCGGTGGACAGAATTCCTTGACTTGCTTTGCATCCAGCCATTCGGAATCCACGCCGTTCAGGCGATTGGCTTCAACCCTGCGCTTCAGGGTGCGGGCCTCACCTTCATCATGAGCCAGATTCAACACACCACGATGGCTCATCATGATGTTGTAATTGAGATCCCGTCCAAGCGTAGTCCATAGTTTCAAGGCGTGATTGTAAATCGCAGCACTTGCATCATAAAGGTAGTTCGACCGAATAATCGTGGTATTCCGGCCCGAATTGCCGCCGCCAATCCACCCTTTTTCCAACACGGCAATGTTCGTCATACCGTGGTTCTTGGCAAGATAATAAGCCGTTGCAAGCCCGTGAGCGCCACCGCCAATGATGACAGCATCATAGGTGGATTTCAGCTCTGGTTCGCGCCACTGCGCTTGCCAGCCCGTATGCCCTTGCAGGCCTTGGCGGATCAGGTTGAATACATTGTATTTCGAAGACATCGCGCAGACATCCTCCAGTTAGAGCCGAACCACAGAAATTTGGCCAAGCCTACTGGTATTCACGTCTCATGCCTATCGTCAATACGCAGGCGAATTTATCTCAATGCGACATTCGAAATCCGGCGGCCCCTCTTAGAAGAGCCCTTCAATCTCGCCACTATCATTCAGAAAAATCTTTTCAGATGACGGAACCCGGGGCAAACCAGGCATTGTCATGACGGCCCCGGTAACGACAACGACGAAACCGGCACCCGCGGAAAGCCGAACCTCTCGAATTGGCACCACATGTCCTGTTGGCGCGCCGCGCAAATTCGGATCTGTCGAAAACGAATATTGCGTCTTGGCCATACAGACCGGAAGATTGCCATACCCCTTTGCTTCCCAGTCCCGCAATTGACCACGAACCGATTTGTCGGCGATGACTTCTTCGGCACGGTATATCCGCTTGGCAATGGTTTCGATCTTGTCAAAGAGCGGCATGTCGTCGGCATAAAGAGGTGCAAATTGCGATGCGCCGGATTCGGCCAACTCGACAACTTCATGAGCCAGTTCTTCAATACCTTTGGACCCATGCGCCCAGTGTTTGCAAAGGATTGCCTTGGCACCCAGCGACGTCACATAATCCTGAATAGCTGCAACTTCAGCGTCTGTGTCCGACACAAAATGGTTGATGGCAACCACGGCTGGCACACCGAACTGCTTCACATTCTCAATATGCCGCCCCAGATTGGCGCAGCCTTTTTTGACAGACTGAACATCTTCAGTGCCCAGATCATCCTTGCCCACACCGCCGTTCATCTTCAACGCACGCACCGTGGCCACAATAACGGCTGCAGATGGTTTCAGACCTGCTTTCCGGCACTTGATGTTGAAAAACTTCTCTGCGCCCAGATCTGCCCCGAAACCCGCTTCGGTAACAACGTAATCAGCAATCTTCAGCGCAGTTGTGGTGGCCACAACCGAATTGCAACCATGCGCAATATTTGCAAACGGGCCTCCGTGAACAAAGGCAGGATTGTTCTCAAGTGTCTGCACGATGTTAGGCTGCATTGCATCCTTCAAAAGCACAGCCATGGCCCCATCAGCCTTCAGGTCACGGGCATACACTGCGCTTTTGTCGCGCCGATATCCGACAATGATGGCCCCAAGGCGCTTTTCCAAATCTTTCAAATCTGTCGACAGGCACAAGATTGCCATCACTTCAGACGCCACTGTTATGTCAAACCCGGCTTCACGCGGAAAACCATTGGCAACACCGCCCAGAGAGCAGACGATTTCCCGCAGCGCCCGGTCATTCATATCCATCACACGGCGCCATGCGACACGGCGTTGATCGATTTCCAGTGCATTGCCCCAGTAAATATGGTTGTCGATCATCGCCGATAGCAGATTATGGGCTGATGTGATGGCGTGAAAGTCACCCGTAAAGTGAAGGTTCATATCCTCCATGGGCACGACTTGGGCATATCCACCACCAGCCGCGCCGCCTTTGATGCCAAAGCACGGCCCCAGCGATGCTTCCCGAATACAAATTGCAGCCTTTTTGCCAATGCGATTAAGGCCATCTCCAAGTCCCACAGTTGTGGTGGTCTTCCCCTCACCTGCTGGCGTCGGGTTGATAGCTGTCACAAGAATCAACTTACCGTCTGCATTGCCCTTCACCGATTGAATGAAGTCAGCAGACACCTTTGCCTTGTCGTGACCATAGGGAAGCAGATGTTCGGTCGGGATACCCAATTTGGCACCGATTTTCTGGATTGGCTGTTTTGACGCAGCCCGTGCGATTTCGATATCGGATTTATGAGCACTCATGCTGGATTCCATTCTGCCAGATTGATGTGAGAAAGACGTTTCGGACCTGAGTCCAAACTCAATTAGACCTTGCGGTTTGCCTGCCTATCGCAATTCGATTGACTAACCTTAGCTTTCGACTTAACTCGATAATGCAGCAATTGCGACATTGCCTGGTCAGAAATCAGCCAAAATCTATGGTGCCAGTTCGAAAGTCAGGCCACAATTGGGAGCAAGTAGTCGTTGAGACGGTTTGTGTTTTTAGCCCTGCCGAATTTTTCCATGATTGCCTTCACGACGGCAATTGAGCCACTTCGTCTTGCCAATCGCTTTCTGCTGAAAGACACATATTCCTGGCAAATCATTTCCACGGACGGCCAGCCAGTGCGTGCCAGCAACGGGCTGCAGATATCGGTTGATGGCTCGTTGGATGACATTACGGCCCAATCCAATATGGATGAACGGCCCGATATGGTCGTGGTCTGTTCCGGCATAGATGTCGATCAGCTTGAAACCAAACACACCAAGGCCATGATCAGGCGCCTTTACAGAACAGGCATCGCCATTGGTGGCCTGTGCACAGCATCATGGATATTGGCTGATGCCGGCCTCCTGGAAGACAAGCAGTGTGCCATTCACTGGGAAAACATGCCCGGCTTTATGGAAAAGTTCCCCAATGCCCATATTCATGCTGATTTGTTTGAAGTCGATGGTCGGCTTTACACCTGCGCCGGTGGCACTGCAGCACTTGATATGATGCTTTACATCATAGCCCAGGACCACGACGAACCAATCATCAACCGGATATGTGAACAGTGTCTGACAGATCGTGTCCGCAGTTCGTCTGACAGGCAGCGTCTGCCGCTTCGGGCAAGGCTCGGCGTCCAGAACGCGCGCCTTCTGAGCATTATCGAAATGATGGAAGCCAACATATCAGAACCATTGGCCCTAACCGAAATTGCAAAAATTTCCGATCTGTCGCGCCGTCAGATCGAACGCTTGTTCCGGCAAAACCTTGGACGCTCACCTGCCCGATATTATTCTGAACTGCGCCTTGATCGGGCGCGACATCTCTTGTTGCAGTCCAATTTGCCAATTGTCGATGTGGCAATCGCCAGTGGTTTCGTATCCGCATCTCATTTTTCCAAGTGTTACCGCGATCAGTTTGGCCGGTCTCCGCAAGTAGAACGCCGCGAAAGGGAACGGGCGCAACGCGCAGCGACTGTAGATTTGGCCTCGGAACTCCACAGTGAAGAAAGTCTGGTTGCGCCGCTCTGAAAGCTGGACAGGCAACCGGCAAATTGGCATAGTCCGGCGCATATCAACAGGTTCGCCGGTCACAGGATAATTGACGCATGAAAAACTTCTTCCTCCGCTTCTTCACTTGGTGGAATGGCCATACGGTTGGAACCAATTTTTATCTTTGGCGCAAAGGTGAGCGGGTCGGCGAAGACGAGTTGGGCAATGTCTACTACCGAGCCGAAAACGACAAGCGCCGCATGGTCATGTATAATGGCGAAGCGGATGCCTCAAAAATTCCTGCTGGCTGGCATGCCTGGATGCATCATCGTTCAGACACGGCTCCTGCAGATCAGACCTATGTTGCCAAAGACTGGCAATTGCCGCATCAGGCCAATATGACAGGCAGCGCGCTGGCATATCGTCCGCCAGGCTCCATCATGACAAAAGAAACCCGCCCGCAGGTCACAGGCGATTACGAGCCCTGGACACCCTGAGCTTCCAGACTTTCGCCGCATTTACACGCAATGGACACCTGGCCCTGTAAAAGGTGATTCCAAGAATTGATGATGAAAACCGGAATGCTAGATAAACTTAAATTCTGTCGATTGATCGGGATCGCATTGTGCGGCCTGATTGGCGTTGGCGCTTTTTTTGCGTCGACACACAACGCAGTTGCAGAACGCCTGAACAATCCGGTTGCGGTGTTTGCCGGTCTCGACAAGATTACCGGCCGCATCATCGCATTCGACGTATATATTGACGAAACCGTTCAATTCGGTGCGCTGCAGGTAACACCGCGCGTTTGCTACTCACGCCCCCCCACAGAGCCACCCAACACCACGTCCTTTGTGGAAGTTGATGAGGTCACACTTCACAACGAGATTCGCCGTCTGTTTGGTGGCTGGATGTTTGCATCAAGTCCCGGTCTGAAAGGTGTGGAGCACGCCGTTTATGACGTATGGCTGACCGGCTGCAAACAGGAAACCGAGGTCGCGCCACCCGCGAACTCCGGTTAACCCACACTCTCCCTATCATACCGATAGAAATCGCTATCGATCTGCAAGGCGCCTTGCAACAGCTCATTATAGTCGGCGCGCGGCACTTCATGAGCGCCGAACTTCCTCAGATGATCGGTCACAAACTGCGTATCGAGCAGCGTAAAGCCGCCAGCCTTGAGACGGTCTCGCAAATGAACCAGCGCCACTTTTGAAGCATCCGGCATACGTGAAAACATGCTCTCGCCAAAAAAGGCGCCGCCAATGTGAATGCCATAAAGTCCTCCCATCAACGCCCCATCTTTCCAGCATTCCACTGTGTGACAGAACCCCATATGGAACAATTCGCCATACAAGTCGCGAATGGGTTGGTTTATCCAGGTTTCACGCCGCTCGGACGTCAGTTCCGCACAGCCTGAAATGACACCGTCAAAATCCGTATCGACACGAACGTCAAAAACATCCTTTCGAATGATTTTTGAAAGACTGCGCGGCACATGAAATGTATCGAGGGGAATAACGCCGCGCTGATCCGGCTCGATCCAGTAAAGCGTAGGATCATCCGCAGACTCCGCCATCGGAAACAGACCGCAGGCATAGGCTTTCAGCAACACCTGCGGCGTAATCTTCATTTGGTCAGCGTCATACTCACTCATGTGATATGCGGAATCCCGTTTCTAGAGATCCAGATGCTTCTCCAGCCAATGAATATCATACATGCCATTGGCAATATCCGGATTATCGACCAGCTCTTCAAACAGTGGAATGGTTGTTTTGATCCCATCCACGACATACTCACCAAGAGCGCGGCGCAAACGCATCATGCATTCAACGCGGCTTCTGCCATGCACAATCAGCTTGCCAATCAGACTGTCATAATGCGGAGGCACCAGATAGCCCTGATAGACAGCGGAATCGACGCGCGTTCCAAGCCCACCTGGCGGGTGATAATGCGTAATGCGTCCCGGTGACGGTGCAAACGTGGCTGGGTCTTCCGCATTGATGCGGCATTCAATGGCATGACCGGAAAATTCCACATCTTCCTGGGTCATCGTCAATTTTCCGCCAGCAGCAATGCGAATCTGTTCATGCACAAGATCAATTCCGGTAATTGCTTCCGTAACCGGATGCTCAACCTGCAGACGTGTGTTCATTTCAATGAAGTAAAACTCGCCGTCTTCATACAGAAATTCAATCGTTCCAACACCGGAATATCCAAGATCAGCCATTGCCTTGGCAACAACACCGCCAATTCGATTACGCTGCTCGTCATTCAGTGCTGGTGAAGGGGCTTCTTCCCAAACCTTCTGGTGCCAGCGCTGAAGTGAGCAATCACGCTCGCCCAAATGGATGGCTTTGCCCTGTCCGTCTCCCAAAACCTGAATTTCGATGTGGCGCGGTTTCTCCAGATATTTTTCAAGATAGACAGTGTCGTCACCAAAAGCCGATTTGGCTTCTGAGCGCGCGCCCTGAAGTGCACTTTGCAGATCGCTTGCGGTCTTCGCCAGCTTCATGCCGCGGCCACCACCACCGGCAGAGGCTTTTACGATAACGGGATACCCAATATCTTCCGCAATCTTTGCCGCTTCAGCGAAATCTGTAACGCCGCCATCAGAGCCGGGAACCACTGGAATTCCAAGTCTCTTGACTGTTTCCTTTGCCGCGATTTTATCGCCCATAACCCTGATATGCTCGGATTTTGGTCCGATAAAGGTTAGATTGTGCGCTTCCAGAATCTCGGCAAACCGAGCATTCTCGGACAAGAATCCGTAGCCGGGATGAACCGCTTCAGCGCCAGTGATTTCACAGGCAGCCAGAATTTCAGGAATATTGAGATAGCTTTGTGCCGCTGGTGGCGGACCAATACAAACACTCTCATCCGCAAGACGCACATGCATGGCATCCTGATCTGCTGTTGAATGAACAGCCACGGTCTGGATGCCCAATTCGCGGGCGGCGCGCAATATACGCAATGCAATCTCGCCGCGATTGGCGATCAGAATCTTATTGAACATGTCTTGCCTATTCGAGGGTCAGGAGAGGTTCGCCATATTCGACAGGTTGACCGCTTTCGACGAAAATTTCGGTTACCTTGCCAGCCCTGTCCGCTGAAATCTGATTCATATGTTTCATGGCCTCAACGATCAGGATCGTTTGGCCAGCAGTCACAGTATCGCCAACCTTGACAAATTCGTCCGCCCCGGGCTCTGGAGCCAGATAGGCCGTACCAACCATCGGTGATTTCACCACATGGCCCGTTGATTCTGAAACTTGAGGGGCCTCTGCGGCAACTACTGGCGCTGCCTGCATTGCCGGCGCAGCCATGGCCGGTTGAGCTGCAGGCGCTGCCACTGACATGGTGATGTTGCGGGCTACCCTGATATGCAAATCGCCCTGCTCTACCTCAATTTCAGTCAAATCCGTTTCATTCAGGATGACTGCCAACTGACGCACGAGTTCCTGATCGATTTTGTTGTCTTTAGACATAACGCCTCATTTCAAACTACCCCGCAGGGACCAATGTGTCCCATATAACATTAATCACGCAAAGTGCGAGCAAATAGCCATTGATAATTTCCTCGACAAGACACCTTGCGAAACCCGCAAAGGTCGCCCCTCATTCCCACCAGCGCTGTCGAGTGGATAAACCGCTCAACACCAATTGGCATAATGATATAGCCTTATAGAAATAAGCAATAGATAAGGAAAGATGGAGAGAAACACCGATCCCCAGAAAATTATCGAACCGATACAAGGGTTCTGGTGCAGACCAGACAAATGCGGCTGCGATGGCAGCGCTTTTTGATACGCGTCTAGATGAACTTCATAGGGATACCAGACGCCCCTCACCAGTGGGTCCCTCGGTCGCAAACAGATCCGGCAAAATGCGCGCTGCACCGGTCTGATTCAATACCGTTCTGATTCAATTGCGGGAATGCCCGCTCTAAAAGCGCTCCCAGACTTCCAGCCCGGTTTCATCGAGCTTTGATGGTGAACAATAGAGCGAAAGCGTCAGAACTGCCTCGAATTTGGGCGGGCCAATTTGAATAAGCTGGCCCGAACGCATTTCGCTTTCGATTGAAAACTCGGGCAGCCAAGCAACGCCACCGCCCGCCAATGCCCGGCGTTTCAATGCTTCCACCAAACCATCAATGTAACGAATATCGAGTGGAAGCTTGGTGTAATTGATGGTGTGATCGACGACCGTGCCCAAAAATGTGCTTGGATCATACGACAGATAAGGCACGGGTTGGTCATGAAAAGCAGTCAAAGCCCACCCGTTCCTGGCAGCCGCATCCCGTTCGGCAACTGGGATCAAGCGTTCCTTTGCAATGTCCTTTCGCGCGAAAAGCTTCTCATCGATTTGTGGCTCAATATCCTTATGCCGGTAAACCAGCAGGAACTCGCACGCACCTTCGGACAGCAATTGGCAACACGATGCCAGACTGTCGGAAATTGTCCGCGCACGCAGGTTCGTCATTGTTTTCTCAAACTCGGCAATCCTGTGAACCAGGTAATTGACCGAGATCGTGTGCAAAACGGCAAAGCGTTGAAAGGATGTACGGCTGCTCTCCTGCTGCCGGATATATTGTCGCATTTCAGTCAGTTGAGCCACATTCTCCTTCGCTGCCACCAGAAATTGCTCACCCGCTTCTGAAAGCCTGACCGGATAAGTTGCCCGGTCGATAAGCGGAACACCCAGCCAGTTTTCCAAAGACTTTATTCTCCGGCTGAAAGCTGACTGCGTAATGTTGCGCTCTTGCGCCGCCTTGGTGAAATTCAGCGTTCTGCCGAGACAAATAAAGTCGCGTAGCCAGTTCAGATCCATTTTCCGCCCTCAAAACTATGCGTAAACGGAATAGTTTAATGCAATGTTTGCGTTGGGCAACCTGATTTTTGAACATTACGCTTTGAGTCTAGTCATTCAGGAGAGTTCCGAAATGTTTCTAGCGCGATATCCAAGTCTCAGATTTGGCCACTTTCCAACGCCGCTGGAAAAACATGAGAACTTGACGAAAGCCTTGACTGGCTCGGTGCCCCTGTTTGCGTATCAACACCTGTTTTCCAAACGACCAGGCAGCGTAGAGTGACCGCACTAGGCTACAAGCAAGAAGGCAAAGGTGCTAAACTCGTATTGATACACGGGTACCTTGGCGGCTCGGATATGTGGTTGGATCAAATAGAATACTTCCAGTCTCAGTATGAAGTGATTGCCATCGACCTGCCTGGGTTTGGCGACAGCAACACCATTCAGGCACACAAATCCATAAACGACATAGCATCAGACGTCCTTCGTCTTTTGACCACATTGGGAGTTGAGCAATTTGCGCTGCTTGGTCACTCCATGGGGGGAATGGTCGTTCAGCAGATGGTGGCATTGGCCCCGTCACGCATCACCAAACTCATCTGTTATGGCACCGGCCCTGTCGGCATTCTCCCGGGCAGATTTGAGACAATCGAGCAATCACGCATTCGAATGCTGACAGATGGTGTGGAAAAAACCGGGTGTCAGATTGCGGCAACGTGGTTTGTCGATGGAGAACGGCATCCACGGTTTGAACTGTGCAAGGATCTCATCCGACGTGTCTCCATGGACACGGCACTCAACAGTCTGCAGGCGTGGGAAGGTTGGGATGGCCGCAGCACTCTCAGCGACATTGCCTGTGACACTTTGATCATTTGGGGTGACAGGGATCAGTCTTACGATTGGTCACAGCCGGAAGCACTCTGGAGATCGATTGAGAACAGCCAATTATCGGTTTTACCCGGATGCGCGCATAATGCTCATCTTGAAAAGCCCGACATATTCAATGCGGTACTCGCTGATTTTCTCAGTGCAAAAACCGCTCAGCAGACCATCCGACTGAAAGAAAAAGCATGAATTGGAATTGATCACATCATTTTGGTGTGAGCACACAAGGAGAAGTGAAATGAAAAAGATCACAACGACAGCACTATTCGCGCTAGCGCTAGGCGTTTCAACGTCAGCACTTAGAGCAGAAGAAGTCAAAATTGGTGCTCCGGCGTGGACCGGTGCACAAGCCATTGCGCATCTTATTCAGGAAGTGGTTGTGTCGCGTATTGGCGGCACAGCGGAATTGGTTCCAGGTGACAATGCAGCGATTTTTGCGGCCATGGATGCCGGCAAGGGCGACATTGATGTCCATCCTGATGTGTGGCTACCAAACCAGCAGAGTTTTACAAAAAAATACGTAGATGGCACAGGCAATGTGGCTCTTTCTGACAAGCCATACGAAGGCAAGCAGAGCTTTTGTGTAACGAAGCAGTTTTCAGAAGCCAATGGCGTCACTTCGATCTTCGATCTGGCCCGTCCGGAAATTGCAGCGCTAATGGATGGCGATGGCAATGGCAAAGGCGAAATCTGGGTTGGAGCACCTGGCTGGGCATCAGCGAACGTCAATCAGGTGAAAGTCCGTGACTATGGCTTGCTGCCATTCATGGAGCCGATCCGGGCAGATCAATCCGTTATGACGGCAACCGTCGGGGACTCCATCAAGAAGGAAATCGGCTACGCATTCTACTGCTACTCGCCGCACGCCATCTGGTTCCAGCATGATATCGTGCGCCTGGAAGAGCCTGAGTTCGATCCTGCAAAATATAAGGCCCTTCAGCCTGATCAGGATCCCAACTGGTATGAAAACTCCAAGGTCATGACAGAAGACGCTCTGAAAAATGTTCAGGTCGCCTACTCCAAGTCACTTGGCGAGCGCTCCCCCGCAATTACTGAATTCTTGAAAAACATGCAGCTTACGGGCGAAGATGTTTCAAATTTTGCCTTCCAGATCGAAGGTGGAAAACCGGCTGATCAGGTTGCAAAAGAGTGGGTTGCTGAAAACTCAGACCGCGTTGATGGATGGCTCGGCCTCTGATTGGACTGAACCGAAAAGTGTGGTGCCCAACCTTTCGGGGCACCACACTGATCACCTTGGAGAACCCGAATGGCTGATTCAAATCCAGAACGTGAGTATGCGGTAGAGATCTCTGACGTGTGGAAGATATTTGGCGGCAATGCATCCGAAGCATTGGCTGACATCAAATCAACCGGATTGGGCAAAAAGGCCGTCCTTGAAAAATATGGATGTGTTGTTGGGGTCGCAGATGCCTCCATGAAAATCCGGCCCGGCGAGATATTTTGCATAATGGGCCTTTCGGGCAGCGGAAAATCAACACTGGTGCGCCACATCAATCGGCTGCTGGAACCCACAGCCGGAAAAATTATCGTAAACGGCGAAGACATTATGGCGATGCCGTCCGACGTGCTGCGCCGATACCGCAACGAACATATCGCGATGGTGTTTCAAAACTTTGCCCTCATGCCTCACCGCTCTGTTGTTGATAATGTGGCCATGCCGCTTGAAATTCGCGGCGTCAGCAAGAATGAGCGCATTGAGACCGCGGAACGCACAATCGACATGGTGGAGCTGACCGGATGGGGTCATAAATATGCCCATGAGCTTTCCGGAGGCATGCAGCAGCGTGTCGGCCTGGCGCGAGCGCTGGCGGCTGATCCTGAAATTTTGCTTATGGACGAGCCGTTCAGCGCATTGGACCCATTGATACGCAGACAACTGCAAAACGAGTTCATGAAGCTGGCCTCGCAGATGAACAAGACAACGGTGTTCATCACACATGATCTGGATGAAGCTGTACGAATTGGCGATCGCATCGCCATCATGCGTGACGGGCGGGTGGTGCAAATCGGCACGCCAGAAGATATCGTAATGAAGCCCGCTGACGACTATGTCGCCGACTTTGTTGCCGGCATTTCACGGTTGAAGGTGGTGCGGGCTCATGCGGTGATGACATCAATTTCACAGTTTGAAGAAAAGCATGGCGGGCTTTCCGATTTCAGCAACACCGTCAATGAAGATACGGATCTGTCCAGCCTTATCGAACATGCCATCGAACACGAGGCGCCTATTGCTGTTGCTGATGCAACAGGTCAGCGTGTTGGTGTGATCACAAGAGCGGATCTTTTGCGAACTGTCATCGAAGGAACAGAAACGTCATGAGCCAGACAGATACAGTTCTGAATACGGAAAGCATGAGCGATTTGGCCGATACACGCGCTGAAAGCCGCGCTGAATTGACAGCGGAGTTTGTCGAAACAAATCCGGGCTATTATCAGCGACAATTCGCCAATATTGGCTCAACATCGCAGTTCACATGGACCTTCAATCTAATGGCAGCGCTGCTCGGTCCCATTTGGTATGGAATGCGCAGTATCTGGAAGTGGGGTCTTCCCTTTGTCATTCTGGAGACATTTGCGCTCATACAAATTGCGCGCGGGCTTTTTGGCGATCTTGGTGCAGGTGTTCGTGAACGCATTTCTCAGATCGAGGGAACCTTGTCGTTCCGACGCGAGCAGCTTGAAGCCGCGATCAGCAAAAATGCAGACAATGTAGATGTGTTCAAGCGGGCCATTGCATCTCTTGAACAAGCTGTGGATGATTTCAACGCAGAGGCAATCGCCGCGCAAGAAGGTGCTGTTTGGATTGCACTGTTTGGCTTCGCCGCGCTTCTGATCATAAAACTGGCTGAAGGCGTGATAGCCAACTCGGCGCTTGAAAGCCGCTTTTCAGAGTGGCTTTCTGACCGGTCAATAAACTCCGGCCTGACATTGCAACGAACATGCATAAGTGTCGTTTTTGTACTTATCATATTCGCCGTCAGCATCATGCACTTCACCTTTCCCGGCGCTGTGCAAGGCCTTGCGGAATTCCCCACTGACGGTTCAATTCGCCTGACTGCCATTGGTTGGGTTGAAGCATTGTTCGAGTTTATCCGCTCAGCAGGACAAGGCGTCTTTGATTTCATCAGCTATGGTATTCGAGTGGTGCTTGATGGGCTGGAAGTCATATTTGTGTCCACGCCATGGCCTGTAATTGCCAGCTTCATCATATTGCTCACCTTTCTCACCGCAGGCAAAGGTGCAGCTTTTGCTGCCGCCTGTTTCCTGGCCTATATGGGATTTTTCGGATTTTGGGAAAAAGCAATGACCACGCTGGCGCTGCTTGGAACAGCTGCGTGTATCTCAATTCTCCTTGGGATACCGCTTGGGTTGTTCTGCGCACGGAGGCCAAGGGTTTATTCGGTCATTCGGCCAATCATGGACTTCATGCAGACAATGCCTTCATTCGTCTTCATGATCCCCGTCATCGCCTTTTTCAGCGTCGGCAAGCCCGCCGCGGTCATTACAACCATGATCTTTGGTGGCACACCGGTCGTGCGGCTCACCGTTCTGGGCATGCGCGGTGTACCGGAAACCATCCGTGAAGCGGCTATCGCTTATGGTGCATCCAAGTGGTATCTGCTCACAAAGGTTGATTTGCCGTTGGCTGCGCCATCAATACTGGCGGGCGTAAATCAGACAATCATGCTGAGTCTGGCCATGGTCGTTGTGGCGTCGTTGATTGGTGCAAAAGGACTTGGCGAGGATGTTCTGGAGGCGTTGCAATATTCCTCAGTTGGCCAAGGCATTCTGGCGGGCTTCGCCATTTTGTTCTGCGCCATGATCCTCAATCAAATTGTCCAGGGGAAACGCGATTAGCAAACTCGCTGGCGATCTGCGCAATCAAACACAGCAGAAGGACCGTCAGCTTGACGCTGCGGCCCTCGCAAACCAAGCCACATCATAGCGGCCTGGTTTGAGATAGAAATCAATCTCAGCAGTAAGCTGGACGACGTTGGAACAGATTGAACTGACACTCGTTCGTAACAGCGCCGGTTACGGCACCGGCAGCAGCACCAATTGCCGCACCACCCGCAATCGAACCGCCGGTTGCTGCCGCCAGGCCAGCGCCAGCTGCAGCGCCTGCGCCGCCGCCAGTCAAGGCACGTTCACCGGGTGTCGAGCCACAGGCTGCCAAAGCCAGCGTGCTGCCGATCATCATCGCCATGCCGAAATGACGGGCGACAGAGTGTTTTCTTCTGCGTATGGTCATGAAAATTTCCTTCCTTGTTCGACACATCACATGTCGTAACCCTTGCCAGAATTTGCACTGGTTGTGAAATATGAACATAAAAACAACCGTTGCCAAGGTTATACAATGCTTCATGCCCTTACTTTGTTCCTGATTTGTCAATTGTTTGGTGAATTTTTGGTTCGTGTCACTTTTATACAATTGCCCGGACCACTGATCGGGATGATCCTGCTCCTGCTGGTTCTGTTCGTCTGGAGTAAACGGAAAAGCACATCTGCAACGCCACAAACCAAGGCGATGGATGGTACAGCTGTTGATCGCGCTGCAGATGCAATATTGGGAAATCTGTCGCTACTTTTTGTGCCGGCAGCCGTCGGCATCATCCAGCATCTCCCTTTGATTGCAGATCACACAATCTCTCTGACCCTGACAATTTTAGGGTCAACACTTCTGACCCTGCTTGTTTCAGTCGGCATTTTCCGCTTGCTGAGCACGGATCGACAAGAGTCCTGATATGAACGAGATCGACAACAGCAGCCTGTTTGAGGTCTGGGTCTATCTATCGCAAACGCCTTTGCTATGGCTCACAACAACGCTCATAGCCTACATTTTTGCAGATAGCATATCCAAAAAACTGAACCGTCATCCCCTCGCCAATCCGGTGATTATTGCCGCTGGCGTTCTGATCATCATCCTCAAAATTAGCGAAACCACCTTTCAGACTTACTTCGAAGGGGCTCAATTCATACACTTCCTGTTGGGTCCGGCCACCGTCGCGCTCGCTGTGCCTCTTTTCAGGAACTTGCCAAAGGTTACATCCCGGATTCTTCCGGTGCTCGCTGCGCTCATTGGTGGGTCCGTAACAGCAATCCTGAGTGCGCTTGCCATCGGCTGGGCATTGAACCTGCCTTCCGACATATTGCTTTCATTGGCTCCAAAATCGGTCACGACGCCAATTGCGATGGGTATTTCAGAGCAATTGGGCGGAATTCCAACACTGACAGCGGTGCTTGTCATAGCCACCGGGATTACCGGGGCCGTCATGGTAACGCCATTGATGAATGTGCTGAAAATTCAGGATTATGCAGCCAGAGGATTCGCAGTTGGCATTGCCTCTCACGGCATCGGAACTGCCAGAGCTTTTCAGATAAACCCGTTGGCCGGAACCTTTGCAGGCATCGCCATGGCACTGAATGGTGCCTTGACGGCTTTGCTGGTCCCCCTGCTTGTCAAACTATTCTGACAAGCATTGCTTCCATTCAATCAGGGATTCAGTCGCTGCTTGGTCCAAGACTGTTCTTCACCGGTCTCGCGGGAAAACACAATCCGGTCATGTAACCGGAATGGCCGATCATGCCAGAACTCAATCTCAACCGGTTTTACCCGAAAGCCGGACCAATGCTCCGGTCGCGGAACATCCTTTCCCGCATAGCGTTCGGTATATTCCTCGACAGCCCTCTCAAGATCGTCGCGAGAATTCAAGGGGCGCGACTGCTGGCTAGCCCATGCCCCGATACGGCTGCCTTCTGACCGGCTGTTATAGTAAATATCAGCCTCTTCATTCGAAACCTGCTCAATCGGTCCGCGGATGCGCACCTGCCGCCTGAGGGTTTTCCAGTGAAAGCAAAGCGCAGCGTGCGGATGAGCCAACAATTCCCGACCCTTGTTGCTTTCAAAATTCGTGTAGAAAACAAAGCCGCGTTCATCAAACCCTTTCAGAAGCAGAATGCGCACATTTGGCACCCCCTGCCCGTCAACAGTTGCGACCGACATGGCATTCGGGTCGTTCAATTCACTTTGCTCTGCATCCCCCATCCACGACGCAAATAGTTCAAATGGCGCAGAAGCTGTGGGCTCAATTTCCGTGAAGTCACGGCTCATTAACCTAGATTGTGTAGTTTTATCGTCACTAGTCATGGAATTGATGACCCGCTGTATGAATGATGAAGATACTTCCACCCAGATATAGGCATGTAAGCATGAGCCGCCAATTGCGAAAATGCATTTTTGCCGCGCTATTTCTGGTTCCCATAGCGGGATGCTCCATATCGCCAGGTCTGTTGGACGATGGTGCAGACGACATCATAACCGGCTCAATCGCAACCTCTCCAAAGCCAAACAATGTTGAAACCTCTGATTGGCTGAAAATGCGAACAGCACTGAATGAAGCAGCCAATCAAAAAGCGGCAGGATCGCTTGTTCCCTGGGAAAACGACCGTACCGGTTCCAGCGGCAGTCTCATGGCTTTCACTGCGCCCAGTGATGGTATTGGTCGCTGCCGGAATTTTGCCGCCACATTGCAAAACATCGATGGCATCCATCGCTATAAAGGCGAAGCCTGCATTGCCGGACAGGAGAACTGGCAGATCAATCGCTTCGAATTGGTAGATCGCAGCTAAACCAATCTTGCAGCTTAAGTGCACATTCTAGTGCTTCATCACCAATTCTGACGTAATTTTTGAGGCAATCATCAACTTCGCGGTTTCCAGGTGACGCGCAGCATCTGGATCCAGATCCGTTGTTTCTGAAATCGCGTACTCCAGAATGGCCAACAGGGCTTTCCGTTGTTTGTATTCATCGCTGTAACGATCGATGAAATCGCGCAGATCAAGGTTGGATTCCCGCATATCAGGCCACCGCCATACGGTTTTTGAACCTGCGTTCGTCCCGGACTGCCAGGCCAAGTTCATGATCTGGTGCCAACAGCGTAATAGATGGAATCGGCACCATCTCTTCTGCAGAAAATGTGCCGGACATGTTGAAGGCAGATGCAAATTGCAGCGCCACCAGTTGCAGTTCAAATAATGCGATGGCCATGCCAATGCACGATCTGCCACCCACACCAAATGGCATATAGGATGGGTGTGAATAATCACGATCAAGCCTGAATTCTTCCGGCTGCTCCCAATTGCGCGGATCCTTATGCAGGGTCCACGGACTGATCATCACCATATCCCCCCGACGAAAACGCATGCCCTCGACTTCAACTGGCAGCAAAAACTCTCGTGAAGTCCACCATCCGGCAGGGTAAACCCGCAAGGTTTCCTTGACAAAAGCTTCGCTCAATGGTGCTCGGCGCAGAGCACTGGACTCGCCTTTTTCCAAGGCGTCCATGACACCATCCGCCTCATAGGCCAGTACATCCGCAAGCGCAGGATCAAGCGCCATTTGGTAAAGCATCCAGGCAATTGATGCGCCAGTTGTGTGATGCCCGGCAATCAACAACCCAAGCAGTTCCGCATTGACCTGCTCGTCATCCAAACCAGCCTCTTCCAACGCAATCAACAATGGCGATTTGTTGTCATTGGCACGTGCCCTGTTGATGACAGCGCCAACAATTTCCCGAGCAGTATCAATACGTTTGGTTCTTTCCGCCGCTTTTCTGGGGCCGTTTGGCAACACGCGAAACATATCATCTGCAAGCTCGGCTTCCACCGTCTGAACAGCCTCAATCAGCGCCATGCGATCAGCAGCGCCCAGGACGTCGTGCCCAAACAAAGCAGTCGCGCCCATCTGCAGCGCAAGAGGTGCAGAGATCGAGACCGGGCGGAAGCTGCTTTCTGATGACAACGCTGCAATGTAACCATTTACGACCGCAATCATTTTGTCGATGTTGCCAGAAATGGCATTGCGTTGAAGGTGTCTGTGAATAGCTGCTTTCGAAGCCTTGTGAGCCTCTCCATTATTGGTCAGCAAGCTTTCTCCCATAATGGGGCGCAAACGCTGAACCAAGGACCCCTTATCCAGTTCCGTGGTCGGCCATTTCAAGATTGACCGGGCTGTGGTTGCTCCATTGCACAAATGGATCGGGCGCACCCCAAGAGCCAGAGGCACAAAACCCTGGTCCCCCGCCTGAGCCTTGCTGCTTAGCAATGTCAGAGGGTCACGCCGAAAGGCTGCGACGTCGCGGTAAGGAATATACATCAGACTCCTCCAAAGGATTGACGTGAGACAAAAGCTGAAGAAATCGGGAACCCGATTGTGCAGCGATGGAAATTTCTCCAGACACCACCTTGACCGGTCTACCCACGGCATCAATTCCGATTTCAAAAGGGGGACCATAGCGTTCGGTTACAATCCCGATACGCGATAGCAAGCGCTCATGGGACAGGTCTGAAAACGCAACAAGACGATCGGCATTCATGGCAAAGGCAAAGCGAAACATAGAGGCATAGGTCGTCAGGGCATATGAGAATCGTCGCTTGCCCATGGCGACAACAAAACGGCTGATCTCCCAACTGTTTTCGTCATCCGGATAAGATTTGAGTGTGGCGAGATGATGAAATTTTTCTGCAGCGAGATAAGTCCTGTCAGCTCTGATAGCTCGAAACGATCCAACCAATGTTTCCTTGTTCCAAACCGCACAATGCACGGTGTCAGCCCGGTCAAATTCATCTTGCTCCAAACCATCGGTGACCGTGAGGTCCCAACCAAGTGAATCAACCAGAATACGTTTGCGAAACGCCATCACATCAATGACATCCTGACTGGCGTTTTCTGCAGTTCCGATGACAATGCGTATGTCTGAATCTGAATTTGAAGTACCTGTTAAAAGCAAGGTCGCCTCCCGCCAGCAGCTATGGTGAGACATAACGATTTATGCTAGCTAATAACCATCCCGATAAATGGTGAGTTTTGAAATGAAACTTGAGAAGGCAATATCTGACATCGAAAGATGTTCTTCTCAGGACCAGTTGGTTGCTGTCCTCAACACCATTGTGAATGATTTCGGATTTGCCGCATTCTGCTTTCTGGATGGTGGAATGCCCGGCAAGATCGACCCCTTCTACGTCGGAACGACGGGCAGCGGATGGGAGGTCGACTATGCCTCAAACGATTTTATCTTGATTGATGAATGTCTCAAGACCGCTCGCAGAACGAATGTGCCCTTCCTGTGGGCAAGCGTGCCGCTTCCGCAAAGAACAGGGAAAAGAAAACCTGGTGCCCACAAGCTCATGGAAGCCGCCATGGATTATGGCTTTCAGGAAGGGCTCGTCATACCGTTCCATTTTGTCGATGACATTGGTCGGATGCGCTCCTGTGTCTGCACCTTGTTCTGGCATGAAAAGCCAACGCGCCTGTACCAACACATCGAAGATATGCGCCACATCCTCCATGTCATTCTGATCTATTGGATGCAGGAGCTCATGCGGATTCGGGAGATCGGCAAAAGCAGCGGCGAAGTAATACCCTTCAGCCGACGGGAACAGGCATTCGAAACCACGCGCCTGACTGATCGTGAACGCGAAGT
Organism: Alphaproteobacteria bacterium; assembly: GCA_024743215.1. Taxonomy (GTDB): domain Bacteria; phylum Pseudomonadota; class Alphaproteobacteria; order Rhizobiales. The sequence continues at coordinate 468,068 of JANSWZ010000001.1, read as the reverse complement.
GCTGTCATGGGCAAGCCGAGGCAAAACGGCCGCTGAAACAGCAAGCATTTTATCTATTTCAACAGAGACAATTGATACCCATATAAAGAATGCTATGGAGAAGCTTCAGGCTGGTAATAAGACACATGCTGTTGCCAGAAGCATCTTTCTTGGTTTAATCGACGTTTAGGCTCAAAAATTCCGCCTGTTAAGAGAAACAAACACAAATCTGGAAAATCCCAATGTCAGATCCCTACAAGATTCTGGGGGTGACGAAGGGCGCGAGTGCTGCTGATATAAAGTCTGCATTCCGCAATCTCGCCAAAAAGAACCACCCGGACCAGAACCCGGACGATCCGAAAGCAAAAGAACGCTTTTCGAGACTCAACAATGCCTATGACGTTATAGGCGACAGCGAAAAACGTGCGCAGTTCGATCGCGGTGAGATCGACGGCGACGGCAATCCCGTTCATCCTGGTTTTGGTGGCAGCGGTGGTGGCGGTTTCGGCGGTTTTGGCCAAGGCGGCGGTCCACGTTCAGGCGGCGCAGCGGGCCAAGGGTTTGGCGGCGGTGGCGCAGAAGAAATCCTCAGCGAAATATTTGGCGGTCGCGGCGGCTTCGGGCGGCCCGGATCAGGTCAAGGTGGGTTTGGCCAGGCAGGCGCTGGACAACAAGGATTTGGTGGCGCCCGCAGAGCGCAAAAAGGTGCTGACGTTGAAGGCAAGCTAGCCATCACGCTGGAAGATTTCGCGGCAGGCAAAAAAGCGTCTGTAACGCTTGCCGATGGCAGGACTGTTGCTGTAGCTGTGCCAAGAGGCACAAAGGATGGCCAGACCATACGCCTGAAGGGCCAAGGCGCACCCAGCCCCATGGGCGGCGCGTCAGGAGATGCGAAGATTACAGTAAGGTTTGTTCCGCACCCGCTCTTCAAGGTGGATGGAACGAATTTACGTTACGATGCGCCGATCCATCTGCATGAAGCCTATCTTGGTGGCAAAATTCAGGTACCAACCCTGGCAGGTCGGCTAAACCTGACAGTGCCACCCAAAAGCAACTCCGGCAGCACAATGCGGATTCCCGGAAAAGGCCTGCCGGGAAAATCAAAGTCCGGTGACCTCTTGGTGAGTCTGCAAATACAGTTTCCAGATCAGCCGGAACCTGAACTGGAAGCTCTTATGGAACGCTGGGCGCAAGAAGGCCGTCCTCCGCTGAATCAAAAGTGACGAAGTCTCAAACCAATAGTCACGAACAGCCAGGCCTGATGCCGCAAGGTCCTGATGCTGCAGTTGCGGCTTTAGCTCTTCTTGCGGATGGGCAACTGGTCGGCCTGCCGACAGAAACAGTTTATGGATTGGCGGCCGATGCCACGGACGACCAAACCGTTGCACAAATATATGCAGCTAAAGGCCGCCCCAGCTTCAATCCACTGATTTGCCATGTGGATGGGGTCGAAATGGCTCAATCCTTTGCTCATATCGATGAACGAGCGCATCAACTGATCAACAGTTTCTGGCCCGGTGGCCTTACGCTGGTTTTGCCTCGCAAAGCCCAGGCATCTGTCAGCGAGCTGGCAACAGCTGGCCTGGATACTGTCGCCCTGCGCTGCCCGGACAGCACCTTTACCAGATCAATCATCAACCAGCTGCAACGGCCCCTCGCCGCTCCAAGCGCCAATCCCTCAGGGCTCCTGAGCCCCACACGGGCCAATGATGTCCGGTCAGCGTTCCCGATTGATACAGTTCCGCTGGTGGTTGACGGCGGCCCTTGTCCGGTAGGTCTGGAATCCACAATTGTTGCTTGCTGTCCCGGTGTCCCCTTAACCCTTCTGCGACCGGGAGCTGTCACCCGTGAGCAGTTAGAGGCCGTGTTGCATGGAGAGGCCCTTGAAGATCATCAGGCAACGGCTGATGATCAGCTCTCACCGTCAGCGCCCGGCATGCTGACATCCCACTATGCGCCAGGGGCAAAGGTTCGCCTGAGTTCAGGGGGTGCGTCTCCCATAGGGATCAATGACGCTGTCCTGACATTTGCAGGAAAGAGCCTTCCGGGCCAAACAGGTGCAAACACATGTCTGGATCTCAGCAGGTCCGGAGATTGCGTGGAAGCGGCCGCAAATCTGTTTTCCATGCTGCGCAAATTGGATGCGCTCCATCCAGAAATCATTCACGTAGTAGCGCCCCCAAGAAATGGTCTTGGCGCTGCGATATACGACCGCTTGCAGCGTGCATCTGCGCCGCGTAACAATGACAAACACGATTTGTGATTTTTGTGATTCATTTGTGATTCAGGGACACGGAATTTGGCGACCGAGCTTTATCAGCATGACAGCTTCCTCAATCACGAGACCCCGGCAGGGCATCCGGAGCGACCTGACCGGATACGTGCATTGAAAGATGTCCTCGCCGATCCGCATTTCGATGCGCTGGTCAAGGTAGAAGCGCCGATGGGCGATATAGAGACAGTTCTGTTGGCACACCCGGAAAGCTATCTGAACATGATACGGGATGCCATTCCTGATGCTGGTATTTCTCAGATCGACAATGACACGGTGGCGTCTCCTGGTTCATGGGAAGCGTCGTTACGCGGCTTTGGTGCGGCCAATGCAGCCGTCGATGCTGTGATGACCGGCAAGGCAAACAATGCCTTTTGTGCCATTCGTCCGCCGGGCCATCATGCAGAGCGAACCACAGCCATGGGCTTTTGCCTGTTCAACAATGTGGTTATTGCAACCCGTCACGCCCAAAAGGCCCATGGCGCAGAGCGCGTCGCAATTGTGGATTTTGATGTTCACCACGGCAATGGGTGTCAGGATATCCTTTGGAATGATCCAACAACACTTTATTGCTCAACCCATCAAATGCCACTGTATCCCGGCACCGGATCGCTGAGTGAAACCGGTGACCATGACAACATCGTCAACGCGCCGTTGACCGCCGGTGATGGCGGCACCCAGTTCCGTGAAGCCATGGAAACGCGGATATTTCCGGCAATCACAGAATTTCAACCTGATCTTATAATGATTTCAGCAGGGTTTGATGCCCATCATCGCGACCCGCTTGCGCAAATCAATCTGCAAGGTGAGGATTTCAAATGGGTAACAGGGAAACTGCTTGAACTGGCCGATACTCATGCATCGGGCCGGGTGGTTTCGCTGCTGGAAGGTGGCTATGATCTGATGGGACTGGCCGAATCGGCAGCCCGTCATATAGATGAACTGATGAATGCGAGCACCTGAGGAACAATGATGAGCGAAGACAAAGCAGATCTGAAATCCATGAGTTTTGAAACTGCGCTCGCAGAATTGGAAACAATTGTTGCCCGCCTGGAAAAAGGCGATGTGCCTTTGGAAGAATCCATCTCGATCTATGAGCGTGGAGAAGCGCTGAAAGCCAGATGCGATACCCTGTTGAAATCAGCAGAAGAAAAAGTCGAAAAAATCAGAACCAATGCTGATGGACAAGCAGCTTCTACAGAACCACTCGACTGACCGATTGTTTCACCAGTATTGACGGTCATTCAACAACGTCAACCATTGGTATACCCCCTCGCCTGTGATCTAAATCTGTAGCAACAGATGAGGAGATCAGACATGACGTGGCACCCTGCCGAAGATCCTGCCCCGGGCGATAAAAAAGCCTGCGACGCAATTGAGACAATCATTGTGCCCCGTGCCCGTGATCTTGGCGGATTTGAAGTTCGCCGTGCTCTGCCATCTGCCAGAAAACAGATGATTGGGCCCTTCATATTCTTTGACCAGATGGGGCCTGCAGAATTTCTCACAGATCAGGGAATTGATGTGCGGCCGCATCCGCATATTGGCCTGTCGACAGTGACCTATCTGTTTTCCGGTGAAATCTACCATCGCGACAGCCTGGGCACTGAACTGCCAATTGCGCCAGGTGCCGTTAACTGGATGACCGCGGGCAAAGGCATTGTCCACTCCGAACGTACATCAGACGAAACGCGCAAGAAGGGTCAAAATCTTTTTGGCATTCAAACCTGGGTGGCCATGCCCAAGCAGTTTGAGGAAATCGATCCTGACTTTGAGCATCAAACGGCAGAATCGCTGCCCGTCCTAAGGGATGGCGGAGCAACAACGCGGATCATCATAGGTGACATGTATGGTCAAAAATCACCGGTGAAAACCTATTCTGACATGTTCTATGCCTCTGCCGAATTGCAGGCGGGCGGCGTCATACCGCTGGATGCAGATTACGAAGAACGTGGCGTCTATATTGTATCTGGCGAGATTGAAATTGCCGGAGACCGCTTTGAAAGCGGACGGCTTCTGGTGTTCCGCCCTGGCGACCGGATCACAATCCGCGCAAACAAACCATCGCGGCTCATGTTGCTGGGCGGTGAACCGATGGATGGACCGCGTCACATCTGGTGGAATTTCGTATCATCGAGCAAAGAACGGATTGATCAGGCCAAAGAGGACTGGCGCCAAGCGCGCTTTGATACCGTGCCCGGTGATGAAGAAGAGTTTATTCCCTTGCCCGGATAGACAACAAGGGACATATATGTGTCACGATCAATGCATAAATCGCACAGCGCAGCGACCAGATAGTCCGCGAGCGGAAACGCGAAAATTGAGAAAGCATGTCCGTGAGCACAAGACCGGAAACCCCGCTGCTGGATCAGGTGAATACTCCTGACGAATTGAAAAAAATCGCGGAGGCTGACCTTCCACAACTGGCCGAAGAACTGCGGATCGAAATGCTGGATGCCGTTTCGGTAACCGGCGGTCATCTGGGCGCCGGCCTTGGTGTGGTAGAGCTGACAATAGCCCTACACTATCTGTTTGACACCCCTGACGACCGAATTATCTGGGATGTCGGCCACCAATGCTATCCTCACAAAATTCTTACCGGCAGGCGCGACCGCATTCGCACTGTTCGTCAGGGCGGTGGCCTCTCCGGGTTCACCAAACGCAACGAAAGCGTCTACGATCCGTTTGGGGCCGCGCACTCCTCTACATCAATTTCAGCTGGACTGGGAATGGCAGCTGCCCGTGATCTGGATGGCAAGTCCCATAAAGTTATATCCGTCATTGGCGATGGATCGATGTCTGCCGGCATGGCCTATGAAGCGATGAACAATGCCGGTGCTGTAGATGCCCGACAGATCGTCATTCTGAACGACAATGACATGTCCATTGCCCCCCCAGTGGGTGCCATGAGCGCCTATTTGGCGCGCCTTGTATCAGGACGCACCTATATCGGCATCCGCGAAGCGGCAAAGGCCCTGACCAGTCATCTGCCGAAATTTATTCAGCGCAACGCCCGCAAAACAGAAGAATTTACCCGAAGCTTCTTTACAGGCGGAACCCTGTTCGAGGAACTCGGATTCTTCTATGTGGGCCCGGTGGATGGCCACAATTTTGACCATCTGCTGCCGGTTCTCAAGAACATCAAAGAGGCCGACAAAGGCCCCATTTTGCTGCACATTGTCACAAAAAAGGGCAAGGGCTACGCACCTGCCGAAGCCTCAACCGACAAATATCATGGCGTTTCCAAGTTCAACGTCATCACCGGTGAACAGGCAAAATCCATTCCGAATGCGCCATCCTACACCAGAGTTTTTGGCAGCAGTCTGGTCGATGAGGCACAACGCGACGACAAGATTGTTGGCATCACCGCAGCCATGCCATCGGGCACCGGAATAGACCTGTTTGAAGAATCATTCCCCACGCGAACCTTCGACGTAGGCATTGCAGAGCAACATGCCGTTACCTTTGCAGCGGGACTGGCATCAGATGGCTACAAACCATTTGTGGCAATCTATTCAACATTCCTGCAACGCGCCTATGATCAGGTGGTGCATGATGTGTCCATTCAGCAGCTCCCAGTGCGCTTTCCGATCGACCGCGCCGGGCTTGTAGGCGCCGACGGCCCAACACATGCTGGTTCGTTCGACATTGCATATCTTGCCTGTCTGCCTAAATTTGTGGTCATGGCCGCTGGCGATGAAGCTGAATTACGCCACATGGTAGCCACCGCAGCAGCCTATGATGAAGGCCCGATTTCCTTCCGTTACCCGCGTGGAGAAGGTTTGGGAGTTGAATTACCGGACCGTGGCCAGATTCTGGAAATCGGAAAAGGTCGGGTTTTACAGGAAGGCACCAAGATTGCGCTTCTGTCCTTTGGTGGACGATTGGGGGAAAGCCTCCAGGCCGCCGAGAGGCTGAATGCCCTGGGGCTTTCAACCACGGTTGCCGATGCGCGTTTCGCCAAACCTCTTGATACAGACATGATCGCTGATCTGGCCCGCAATCATGAAGTGCTGATTACCGTTGAAGAGGGCTCTGTTGGCGGATTTGGCAGCCATGTGGCAAACTTCCTGACCCTGAACGGATTTTTGGACGGTGCGGTGAAATTCCGACCCATGACCTTACCTGATACATACATCGATCAGGATAAGCCCGACGTCATGTATGCAGCCGCTCAGCTGGATGCGGGCGCGATTGTCGACACCGCAACAAAAGCGCTTGGATTGCAAAAAAGCGAACTGATACGTCGCGCCTGATACAGTGTCTGGCTAAAACCTTCACTAAGTAGAAATTTCAACAGCCATATTCGTTTTGTGATTGGCTTGTTTTTTTCAAGTGCTGGGCGTTTAAAAATGTTCAAATCTATTAGCTCTATCGGCATAATTTTACTCGCAGTAGCCATGATCCTTTTCGGTCACGGGCTACAGAGCGCCTTGGTGCCTCTGCGCGCCCAGATTGAAGGCTTCGGCACGCTTGCAATCGGCATCAGCATCTCTTTCTATTTTGGCGGGTTCGTTGTCGGCTGCCTGGTTGGCCCCTTTCTCATATTGCGGGGCGGACACATACGCGCCTATGCCGCCATGGTTTCTCTGGCCTCAGCGGTAGCACTCCTGCACCCTTTGTTGATCGACGAAGTTGCCTGGTCTGTTTTCCGTTTCATCACTGGCTTTTGCATCGCCGCTTTCTACGTTGTGATTGAAAGCTGGCTGAATGAACGCGCCACGAACGAAAACCGCGGGCTCATCATGTCCACCTATATCGTGGTTGCGCTTGGCGCCACCATGGCTGGCCAGCTCGCCACGGCTTTTGCATCGGTGGAAGGATTTACCTTGTTCGTCGTGGCTTCAATCGTGGTGTCAGTTGCAGTCATTCCGGTCACCATGACAACTGCAACACAGCCCGCACCCATCACACTGGTTCGATTTCGACCCAAACAACTTTATGACACCTCCCCCGCAGCCTTTGTTTCTGCTCTGTTGATTGGGGTGTCGGCTGGCACCAGCTGGATGCTGGCGCCGGTCTTTGCCACTGGACGCGGCTTCGACACCAGCTTTGCGGCCATTTTCTCCGCTGTCATGATTGGCGGTGGCGCAGTGGCTCAATGGCCCCTAGGGCGCGCTTCAGACAAATTTGATCGACGTTTGGTAATTGTCTTCCTTGGCATCGGATCTGCCATTTTCTGCACCCTTTTGGGGCTGATTGAAGGCGATTCCCGCTGGAGCTTTCTGTCCCTTGTTTTCATGGTTGGTGTATTCACCCACTCAACCTACGCAATTGCAGTTGCCCATGCCTTCGATCATTGCGAGCCGGATACCTATGTTGAAACCTCATCAGGCTTGCTGTTGGCATTTGGAATTGGATCCACCATCGGCCCACTGGTTGCCTCATTTCTGATGGCACAAACCGGCCCTGGCGCCTTGTTCCTGTCAATCGCGATGGTGCAGATCGTGATGGTTGGTTACCTGATATGGCGCGTATCGGAAAACAAGGCCGCGACACAGAAAAACAGAGAAGACTTTGATCTGGCATCTACGGCGCCGGTTATTGCAATGACTTATGATGAGGCCATTGACCTCGATGCCGATCTTCTCATCCCGGAAACAATCGCAGAAGCAAACGAGTTGGAGGAGGCACAGACAGCAGTTCAGTTGAGTGATTTCGGATATTCCATGGACGAAACCGTTGAGGCAGATCAAAGCGTTGAATTTCAACCGGAAGCCCGTATATAGAGGCAACAGCTTCAGCTTGATATCTGCTCTTCACAGGCGGTCGATTTGAGACGCGCCATTAATTGTTCCATAGACCAATTGGATGTGTAATGAAGTCTTTCAGAATTGTCACATGGGCGTTGGTAGCCATTGTTCTCGTCGGCGTCGGTTACATGACCTGGCAAGAACAAAAACCAGGTTCCAATTCCATAACATTTGCCCAGATTGGCGGACCCTTTACCCTTGTTGATCACAATGGTCAGTCGGTTGATCAGACCATGTTTGATAACAAGCCCTACGCCCTGTTTTTTGGCTTCACCCATTGCCCTGAAATCTGTCCAACCAGCCTCTATGAAATGGCAGGTTGGATTGAAGGGTTGGGCGCGGAAGCCGACAAAATGGGATTTGCATTTGTAACAGTTGATCCAGAGCGTGACACGCCCGAAATGCTCAAGGATTATGTCACGGTGTTTTCCGACAAGATCACAGGCCTGACCGGTTCGGAAGAGCAGGTTCAGGCAACCGTAAAATCCTACGGCGTTGTTGCCGAACGTGTTGCGCTTGAAGACGACGATTACACCATGAATCACACCGCAAGCGTCTTCTTGATGAATGCGGATGGCACCTTCCAAGGCACCATTGCCTATGGTGAAGACGCTGAGGTTGCCCGGGAGAAACTCTCAAACCTCATCGCAGTTGGTTCTTGAGCAAAGCACGCCTTGATCTTGAACTTGTGAATCGTGGTCTGCTGCCCAGCCGAGCCAGAGCGCGGGATGCAATTCTGCGTGGCGCGGTCACTCTCAATGGAGCAATAAGCAAAAAAGCGTCGCAAAATGTGACCGCTTCGGACGTAATCGAACTCAGTGATCCGGCTAGCCAATACGTGTCCCGTGCAGCACTGAAACTGAAACACGGACTGAAAACCTTTGAACTGTCACCAGTTGGCAGAAACTGTATCGACGTTGGTGCCAGCACTGGCGGGTTTACCCAGATCTTGTTGGAAGAAGGCGCAAACGCAGTCTTTGCCTTTGACGTTGGCCATGGACAACTCCATCCCGCAATCGAGGCGGATCATCGCGTCACCAGTGTCGAGGGTTTGAACGCACGCAATCTGAAGTCAGAAGACCTGCCATTCCCTGTGTCGTTTGTGGTCAGTGATGTCAGCTTCATTTCCCTGACCCTTGCCCTGCCACCAATCCTGTCTCTGGCTGATCCAGGCTCTGTCGGTCTCTTCTTGATCAAACCCCAATTTGAAGTCGGCAAAGGTCAATTGGGAAAAGGTGGAATTGTATCAGATCCGGCTCTTGCTCTTGCCAGCGCGCAAAAAATCGCCCATTGGCTGGAAGCAGACCAACAATGCCAAATTATCGGCCTCACCAAATCTCCAATTTCAGGCGGTGACGGAAATCAGGAGTTCCTGATTGCGATCAGGACACCCGGATACAACGACACATGATCAAGACCCTTACAATCGACCATCTGGGGCGCGAAGGCGACGGCGTTGCGCGTACAGAAGACGGACCGATTTTTATCCCCTACACCCTGCCGGGCGAAACTGTGCGCGCCTATGTCGACAAGGGCCGCGGCGAAGTCATAGATATTCTGGAGCCAAGTGCAGACAGGGTTGAGCCAGCCTGTCGCCATTTTGGGACCTGCGGTGGCTGCTCGTTGCAACACATGAAGCCAGCGAGTTATCTGGAGTGGAAACGCCAGCAGGTTGAAAACGTGCTGCGTAAGAACGGGATCACGTTCCCGGTGCCGGACCCGATACCCGTAGCTCCAGGGACAAGGCGTCGCGCGGCCTTTTCATTCAAAGCTGCAAAAGACGGTGTACATCTTGGTTTCCATGCCAGAAAATCAAACGAAATCGTGTCGCCTCAGGAATGTCCCATCCTGCATCCGCTTCTGGAACAACAACTGGTTCCAAAGCCCGGCAGCAAGAAGAGTACGGGCAATCTTGGACGTCTGGCCGCGCTGGCAATACGTGCCAAACACGAAGACCGGATGATTGCGACGCTCGGCCAGAACGGGGTTACGATCGAGTCGACAGGCCGTTCGCCCGGCAAAAATCGGCATCAGCTTGAAGAAATGTGGAACGCCACCTCACCATTTTGGAAAGTCATACTGAATGATGAATTGGCCAGCATGGATCAGGGTGATGATGTCATCGAAAGTGATGGCTTTGAGTTGTCAGTTCCACCAGGTGCCTTCCTGCAGGCAACATCCGAGGCTGAAGCAGCTCTCATCAATCACGCAGTTGCGTTTTTGAAGGGCTGTAGATCCTGTGCAGATTTGTTCTGTGGTATTGGAACCTTTACTTTGCCAATGGCCAAATTCGCCACAGTTTTGGCTGTAGAGACCGAACAGAGCGCTCTTGATGCATTGAATAAAACCGCTTCGCGAACCAGAAAAATAAAAAAAATCAAAACCTTGCGGCGTGATCTGTTCAAACACCCGATGTCTCATATGGAATTGAAAAAAATCGACGGCGTATTGTTTGATCCACCACGTGCAGGTGCAAGCGCGCAGTGTGAGCAATTGGTGAAATCAGGTGTGGGCCGCATTGCAGCCATATCGTGCAACCCTGTCAGCTTTGCACGGGATGCCCGAATTCTGATTGATGGCGGCTTTGAAATGAAGTCACTGCAGCCAGTCGACCAATTCCTCTGGTCCCCGCACATCGAATTGGCAGCGACTTTCGAGCGTTAAAGATACAGAAGAACCAATGGCATCGGTGGATACTCGGAACAAGTCCGAGTATCCATCAGCACACACCTTCAAGATACTTTTTGCATCACCGCAAAATAGAACCCGTCAGTGGCCGTAGACGCAGGTGTAAGAGTAATTGACATCATGTCGGCAGACCATGGCTGCGGCTTGTCAAAACCGAAAACGTCTTGCCAGACTTCACCAGCTGAAACCAGCTCAAAAGCCGGGTTTTCATTCAGAAAACCAGCAACACTATCTTCGTTTTCAGCAGCCAATACGCTGCAGGTCATGTAAACAAGAAAGCCTTCATTGCGCACAAAAGGCGCAGCCTCTTCCAGCACAACCTGTTGCTCTTCCTGCCGTGCCAGCAATTGCTTGTCGGTCAACCGCCACTTGGCATCAGGTTTGCGCCGCCATGTACCTGACCCGGTGCAAGGAGCGTCCACCACGACACGATCACAAGCGCCAAGCAGCCCTGCCAATCGGCCATCATCCGGTTTCAGAACAATGGTCTGGCTTGCCCCTGCCCGTTCCAGACGCTCAAAGATACCCGCTTGCCGGTTTCGGTCATTGTCATAGGCATAAAGCTTGCCCGTGTTCTTCATGGCAGCAGCCAGCGCCAGGGTTTTGCCACCAGCTCCGGCACAAAAGTCCAAAATGGTTTCGTCTGGCTGGGCATAGATCAGTTCAGAAGCAATCTGACTGGCCTCATCCTGAATCTCGATCCGGCCCAATTGATAGGATTCCTCGACCTGCACATTGGGATGCCGGCGCGCGCCATCCGAAGGTGGAATACGCAATCCCGTGGAGGATATGTCCGTTAATTCGGCACCCAATGACTGCAAAGCGGTCAATTCTGTCCCGCGATCCGATTTCAGTGTGTTGACCCGCAAATCCAGCGGCGGCCTGCCAGAAAGGGCCTGAGCTTCGGCAATCCATTCATCAGAAAAGTTGGATTGAAAATGCGGCACAAGCCATTTGGGCAAGTCGGCCTGTATCCACTCTGGCGCATCGGACAGGCGTCTGGCATCTGCCGCCTCCCGTTTTGATTTTCCAGGAAGTGGTGGCGCAAACTTGTCGCCCTCAAAAGTCGTTTCCAACTCCTGCCAGCTTTGGTTCCACCGGTAGACCACCGTCCCAAAGATCAAAGAGGATGCTTTATCGCTGTCCATGATCCAGCGTGTCGATGCGCGCCAACGCAGAGCATCATAGGCCAGATTGCCGATAAAAGCCCGGTCACCAGAGCCGGCAAACCGATGGGCCAATCCCCAATCCTTCAAAGCCTCCGAAATAGGCCGCCGCCGGTTCTGGACATCTTCCATTACCTCGATCGCTGCCTGTATGCGTCCGCCAAGTCTCATTGAAAATACTATCCACTAATTTGCTGATGACAAACGCCACCAGCTTTAACTATCGTCAGGCGCCCTAAAGGCCGCCTGCGTAATTCGGGCTTTCCCGGGTAATCGTTACATCATGAGGGTGGCTCTCGGCGAGGCCCGCATTGGTAATGCGCACAAATTTGGCCTTTTCCTCAAATGCCGGCAGGTCCGGAGCGCCAACATAGCCCATAGCAGCACGCAAGCCACCAGCCAGTTGGTGCAGCACTGCTGATGTCGGTCCTTTATGTGGAACCTGACCTTCAATACCCTCCGGCACCAGCTTCAACTCATCGCGCACTTCTGCCTGAAAATAGCGATCAGCAGAACCGCGTGCCATGGCCCCAACGGAGCCCATTCCGCGATAAGCTTTGTAGCTTCGTCCCTTATAGAGATAAACTTCGCCCGGGCTTTCATCGGTGCCGGCCAGCAGCGATCCTATCATTGCACAGGATGCGCCTGCAGCCAGTGCTTTTGCCAGATCACCGGAATATTTGATGCCACCATCAGCAATAACCGGCACATCATGTTTTTTGGCTTCAGCGGCACAATCCATGATGGCGGTCAGTTGCGGCATGCCGACACCTGCGACAATACGGGTGGTACAAATAGACCCCGGTCCAATGCCAACTTTGATGGCATCAGCACCAGCATCAATCAGCGCTCTTGTGCCTTCGGCCGTAGCGACATTGCCCGCGACAATTTGAACACCAGTGGACAGTTTTTTGACATTGCGAACGGTCTGCAAAACGCGCTCTGAATGGCCATGGGCGGTATCCACCACAATCAGATCGACACCTGCTGCGGCCAATGCTTCGGCACGCGCAAGACCGTCATCCCCGGTACTTGTGGCAGCAGCAACCCTCAAACGACCATGATCATCCTTCGTTGCGTGAGGATTCAGCTGTGACTTTTCAATATCCTTCACAGTAATCAGGCCGATGCACATGCCTTCATCGTCAACAACCAGAAGCTTTTCAAGGCGGTGCTGATGCAGCAGGCGTTTGGCCTCTTCCTGCGTCGCATTGTCCTTGACTGTGACGAGGTTCTTCTCAGTCATCAATTCAGAGACCTTTTGCGCCGGATCAGATGCGAAGCGCACATCACGGTTTGTCAGAATGCCAACAAGCCGCCCGATTGCGAGACCGCCAGACCCACCATTTTGAACAACCGGAATTCCCGAAATTCCATTATCGCTCATCAACAGCAAAGCGTCAGCCAGAGTAGCCTCTGGTCCAATCACAACCGGGTTGACCACCATACCGGATTCAAATTTCTTCACCTGACGCACAGCTTCTGCCTGCTCGATAATCGACAGGTTTCGATGAACCACACCAATGCCACCGGCCTGTGCCATGGCAATCGCCATTTTGGCTTCCGTCACCGTATCCATGGCAGAGGACAGGATGGGCAGATTAATCCAGATATCGCGTGTGATCCGACTGGCGATTTTGACTTCCGCAGGCAGCACCTCGGAATGGCCGGGCTGCAGCAGAACATCGTCGAATGTAAGGGCTTCGCGTATGCTAGCGGTTTCCACAATCGTGGCCATGCCAACTCCTATCAGTAAAAATGAATCATGGGTGAGTTGGCAATGCCAGATATCACGCATCGTCTATGTTGCAAATGCGAAAAGCGCCTTTATTCCGCTTCCGTGTCAACTTTCAAGTCACGGCCCCGGTATTCTCTGGCAATCAGATAGGTTTCAGCTGAGTCTTTTCGGCTGGCTGGTGGCTTGTAGTGCCCCACCTTTTTGAAATCACGCTTCAATTCATTCAGCAAGGTATGTTCCGTGCCCCCCTGAAATACCTTTGCGACAAAGGCACCGCCTGGTTTGAGCACTTCACGCGCAAATTCAACGGCGACTTCACACAATTGAATGATGCGCATGTGGTCTGTCTGCTTATGCCCGGTGGTTGGTGCAGCCATATCAGACAGAACCAGATCGGCCATATGTCCGCCCAGCGCTTCACGCAACTGATCAGGTGCATCATCATCCAGAAAGTCTTTTTCCAAAAGCGTCACGCCCGGCAAAGGTTCCATGGATAGATAATCAATCCCAACCACGCGAATGTCATCAATGTGACTGCCGACCTTCTCCGCAGCCACCTGTGACCAGCCACCTGGGGCTGCCCCCAGATCAACAATGCGATGACCCTTGCGCAACAAATTATATTTTTCGTCAATTTCCAGAATCTTGTAGGCAGCCCTGGAGCGCAGTCCATCAATCTTTGAGCGCTGCACATAAGGATCATTGAGATGGCGCTGCAGCCATTTGGTCGACGAGATTTTGCGCCCGCGTGCTGACTTCACACGCACTGAAAGGCCACGATAGCCACCCGTGCCACGTTTTCCGCCAGACCCTCTGGAATTACTATTCATCAGATGTGCCATCCGTATTTGCGTTTACATGTGCAGGTTGTTTGGCTTTTGATCTCGGGCGTTTGCGGCGCCAAGGCGTGCTGCGATTGCCCCGTCGGGACAGACCATGGCCATCCTTACTCATGAGTTCAACCAGTATGCCTTCCCGCAAACCACGATCCGCCACGCGCAACTGGTCGCAGGAAAATTCCCGCCTGATGGCTTCAAAAATGGCGCAGCCCGGCAACACCAGATCAGCCCGATCAAGCCCGATACACGGATGCCCGATCCGCTGTTCATAGCTTAAAGTCAACAATTTATCGATCATGGTTGCCGCATCATTGTTGCTCATCCACATACCATCAACTCGGCGCCTGTCATAGCGGCGCAAACCCAGATGCACACCGGCAAGCGTCGTAACAGTGCCTGATGTTCCCAGCAGATGGTGACGTCCGCGGGACAGGGCTTGCTGCAATTCACGGCGTTTTGGAAATGCAACCAACATGTCCCGCACTTCATTGACCATGGTCTCAAAGCTGTCGCGCGTTACGTTCTTTCCATCATGACGCTCGGACAATGTCACAACGCCGACCGGCAGAGAATCCCATGCCCGCAAGGTGCCGCCAAGACGATTGCGCTTTCTGCGCCCACGTCGATCCAACCACACGATTTCTGATGAACCACCGCCAATATCAAACAGCACCACACCATCAGAACGTGGTTCCACAAGCGAGGAGCACCCGGTTACCGCCAGACGTGCCTCCGTCTCGCGATCAATGATTTCAAGCTCAAGGCCGATTTCCTGAAAGACCCGCTGCAGAAATTCAGCACCGTTTTCAGCAGATCGACAGGCCTCGGTTGCGATCAGACGCACCTTCTCGACCTTGTGGTACTTCAGTTTGTTCCAGCAGACACGAAGCGCTGAAATAGCGCGGTCTGATGCATCGTCGCTCAGGCGATTGTTCATTGATATGCCCTCACCCAACCGCACAATACGTGAAAAGGAATCGATGATACGAAACCCTTGATCACGCGGTTCGGCAATCAGCAATCGACAATTATTCGTTCCAAGATCCAAAGCAGCATATTTGGAAACTTTGCCCTCAGACGATTTCGCGATGCCGTAATTTTTATGGTGCCTGGCGCTGCCATGCCGTTTCGGCCCAGCACTCTCAAAAGCTATCTTTGCATCAGGATTGTTTTTGGCGGCACCGTCGATGCTCGCCATTCCCTGAGCGGATGCTGCGTCGCTAACGCCATCACCCTTCAGATGCCTCGCATCACGCTCAGCTTTTCCGGCATTTTGTGCCGGTTCATCCAACACAGAAACAGAGTCAACCTGCTTCGATGCAACCCCGATGACAGCAAACCCCGAGCCTGACTCGGCGGATTCACGGTCGTCAAACGGTTTCGCTGGGGCGCTATGCTGCTGCAAAACAGATATGGGTTCGACACCTGTAGCGTCGTCTGACATATCCCTGCGCGCAAGTTCTGCGTCCTGCGAGGATGAGCCCAGATTGCCGGGAACCCCATCCTTGTTCGTCACTATACTTTCCTCGCGCCTTACGCTGGCGGATTGCCAGTGGCGCTTTTACGTTGCCAACAGTTTAGGCACGGAATGCACAGTTCGCAAGCATGCGCGTAATTAATGATACCTTTAGGCAAATTGCAGCTGTGGGTGCGAACCCTAGCTGGCAGCCGATTTTATGTTGATCAGCGCACGCCCCTTGACCTGCCCTTTGAGGATGGCAGGCCCCAGCGCAGGCAAATCAGGCAGGTCATGCTCTTCAATCATGGGCTCCAGACGGTCAAACGGCATTTCGGAAACAAGACGGCTCCAAGCCACAACCCGGCGCTCATAAGGGCAATTCACTGAATCAATCCCAAGCAAATTTACACCACGCAACAAAAATGGCACGACCGTAAAGGAAGGCACGGCAGCGCCACCCGCAAGCCCGATTGCTGCAACAGATCCGCCTGATTTGGTTTGTTTCAGAACGCGGGATAGCATTTCGCCACCCACTGCATCCACAGTGCCAGCCCACCGTTCAGACTCCAAAGGGCGTTTGCTTTCCTCTGTCAGCTCATCACGGGGAATAATGGTGCTTGCACCAAGACCTTTCAGATAATCTGCCGTTTCCGGGCGACCGGTCACAGCTGCGACCTCATAACCGAGATGAGACAAAATCGAGACGGCAACGGACCCAACGCCACCAGCGGCACCGGTGACCAGAACCTCTCCGTTTTCTGGCGTTAAACCATGATCTTCCAGCGCCATAATCGCGATCATGGACGTCAAACCAGCAGTGCCAATGGCCATGGCATGCTGAGGCGTCATGCCATCTGGCATTGGGACTAGCCAATCCGCCTTGACGCAGGCCTTCGTCGCGTAGCCACCCCACCAGGCTTCTCCAACACGCCATCCAGTCAGGATGACCGGATCGCCAGCCTTGTAGCGGCTGTCTGAGGACTGTGACACAACACCGGCGAAATCGATGCCCGGTACATGAGGAAACGTCCTCACCAGACCGCCTTTGCCAGTAATACAAAGGCCATCCTTGTAATTGAGGGTGGAGTAAGCGACATCGACGATCACGTCTGCATCGGGCAGTCGGCTGTCATCCAGGGTTTGGATGGTTTGCGTGACGATTCCCGCCTCGTCCTTATCAACAACCAAAGCTGTAAAACTCATCTGCGTCTCCATTCCCCGAAGTAATTTGTAATTTTGCGCCAAATTGACAGGAATTGACGCATTCAAAAAGTGATACTTTAGGCGTTGCCTATCAGGATACCTGTTGCAAACACCAACGCCCCACCCAGAACAACCTGAAAAGCCGCCCGAAAAAAGGGCGTATCCATGTATTTTTTCTGAATCCATGCAATCGCCCACAACTCGATGAACACAATTGCAAATGCAATGTTGGTGGCTATCCAGAAATCTGGAATGAGGTAGGGCAAAGCATGTCCCAAACCGCCAAGCGTGGTCATGATTCCCGACGCAAACCCGCGTTTGATTGGCGATCCTCTGCCCGAAATCTGGCCATCATCGGAAGCGGCCTCCGTGAACCCCATGGAAATCCCGGCGCCAATGGAGGCCGCAAGCCCCACGAGAAATGTGGTCCAGGTATCCTGCGTCGCAAAGGCGGTCGCGAAGATCGGCGCCAATGTCGAGACCGAGCCATCCATCAGTCCGGCAAGGCCCGGCTGCACCCATGTCAGCACAAATTTGCGATAGGATTCCTTGTCTTCCTGCTCCAAAGCATCCACATCCAGATGCTTTTCCTGAAGCTCACCGGCTTTCACCAAATGACCCGCCTCAGCCTGCGCCAGATCGCCCAGCAGCTTTCTGGTATTTGCATCGGTTACCCGCTGGGCGGCACGGAGATAAAAATCCCGCGCTGTGTCTTCCATATTGGCAACTTCGTTGCGAATCCGGCCAATGCCAAGGTTTTCAATCAGCCAGATGGGTTTGCGTGCGTAATAGCCAGCAACATGTTCCCGTCGAATCAGGGGAATCTGATTGCCAAATCGCTCCTTGTGCAAATCGATCAGCCGTTGCCGGTGCAAATTTTCTTCTTCCGCCATACCGTCCAAAAGCGCGGCACTGGCAGGAAAGGTCGCACGAACCGATTGCGCATAAGTCTGATAAATCCGCGCATCATCCTCTTCCGCCGAAATGGCAAGCGCCAGTATTTCCTGTTCCGACAAATCCACAAATCGCCGCGCATTTGAAAAACGACTGAGCATCACGATCACCTTTTGCTGTTAAGCCAAAGCCCGCAGAAAGCAGCGCTTTCCAATTGAAAACACAATATGCATTTCAGAAACGCTCTGACAATGACACGGCAGAATCAAGGGCTCTGTAAAGCCAGAATGTATTGACCTGCTGCCAACCTGGACTGAAGATCAACTTCTCGGGCAGAAACCAACATAGAAAGAACACCAAATGGCATCGATCGGCTTTATTGGTCTTGGCAATATGGGATTGCCCATGGCGTTGAATCTTCAAAAGGCAGGATACAGGGTCTCCGGTTATGACGTCGTTGACACAGCTCAAGAGGCGGCAAGATCAAGCGGCCTTGCATTGGCAACCAGCAACGCAGATGCAGCATTGAGCGCTGACGCCGTAATTATGATGCTGCCCAACGGGGCAATTGCCATCACTGTTGCAAAAGAAATCCTGTCCAAAATGACACCTGGCAGCTTGTTGATCGACTGCTCGACAATTGATGTCGCTTCGGCGCATGAAGTACACAAGCTGGCGACAGAGGCTGGCATCCTGTGTCTGGACGCGCCCGTCTCCGGCGGTGTGGGTGGTGCGGCAGCTGGAAGTCTGATCTTCATGGTTGGTGGCACGAACGAAGCCTTTTCGAATGGTGAACCCTTGTTTGGCGTCATGGGCCAAAAAGCCGTTCATTGTGGCGATGGCGGCACAGGACAGGCCGCGAAGATCTGCAACAATATGTTGCTTGGCATTTCCATGATTGGCACTTGTGAAGCTTTCGCGCTGGCAGAAAAGCTGGGCCTTTCGCAATCGGCCCTGTTTGACGTTGTATCCACGTCATCCGGTTCTTGCTGGTCCGTCAACACCTATTGCCCGGTGCCAGGCATCGGTCCGAAAAGCCCCGCCGACAATGAGTACAAGCCCGGATTTGCCGCCGCCCTGATGCTGAAGGACCTCGGCCTTGCGCAACAGTCCGCCAATGACACAGATGCAGTAACACCACTTGGAAGCCATGCAAAAAACCTCTATCAGCAGATGGTGGACGCTGGATTTGGCGAGACCGATTTTTCCGGCATGATTGAGTTTCTGACAGATGCGAAGGACGGCAAAATATGAGCGATCTTGTTTTAGTGGACATACAGGACCGAATTGCAATCCTGACTCTCAATCGGCCTGAGGCTCTGAACGCCCTCAACACTGATCTATTGGCTCAACTAAACACGCATGCCGAAGAATTGTCACACAATCCGGACATCGGCTGCCTGATTGTCACAGGGTCGGAAAAAGCCTTTGCCGCCGGTGCAGACGTCAAGGAAATGGCTGATAAATCACAAATCGATATGCTGATGAGCGACTTTTTCGGGCGCTACAATTCCCTGTCAGGAGCGCGCCTGCCTGTCATTGCTGCGGTCAATGGGTTTGCGCTGGGCGGTGGTTGCGAACTGGCAATGATGTGCGACATGATATTTGCCGCAGATACGGCGAAATTCGGTCAGCCGGAAATCAAGCTTGGCATCATGCCCGGCATGGGCGGAACACAGCGCATGGCGTATGCGGTCGGCAAGGCCAAGGCGATGGATATGATTCTCACCGGGCGTATGATGGACGCCGAGGAAGCAGAGCGTTGCGGCCTGGTGGCGCGGGTCATTCCGGCAGCAGATCTGATGAGCGAAACCATTAAAGCTGCCAAGACCATCGCCAGCTATTCCAGGCCATCCATCGTCACTGCCAAAGAAGCGGTCAACCGGGCCTTCGAAACCACGCTGACCGAAGGTTTGCACTACGAACAGCGCGTCTTTTATGCCCTGTTCGCAACAGAAGATCAGAAAGAAGGCATGGCCGCCTTTGCCGAAAAGCGGAAGCCCGATTTCAAACATAAATAGGACGGGCTGCCAGTATCTGAGCCACCGAAAACTGCGTTAGCTGCGCAGTCTTTTGTTCTCCGGGTCCCATAAGGGTTGGTCTTCCTGAACAACAGCTTTGAAGCGCTTGCCAAAGATCTCCGCCTCAATTTCACGGCCCGCCACGGCCAGATCCACGCGCAACATGCCAAGGGCTATGGATTTATCGATCCGATGCCCCCAGCCGCCTGACGTGATCTCTCCGACAATTTCATCACCCAGCCAAAGCGTTGACATGTAGGGCGCATCACAATCATCGGCTTCAATGATCAAGGTCACGAAACCCTTGGAAACGCCCTTTTGCCTTTGTGTTTCCAAAGCCGCCTTGCCGACAAAATCCGGTTTGTCCCATTTGATAAACCGCGCCATGCCGCCTTCCAGCAAAGTGTAATCGGTCGACAGATCGGTCTTCCAGGCCCGGTATCCCTTTTCCAGCCGCAATGAGTTGAGCGCAAACATGCCAAACGGCTTGAGACCATGAGATTGCCCTGCGATCATGAGTGCGTCGAAAATCGCGGCTGTATCATCAATCTTGCTGTGAATTTCCCATCCCAGTTCACCAGCAAATGAGACACGCACCAACTGGCAGTGCCGCCCAGCGATCTGTGTCGTCTGATGAGACAGCCAGGAAAGCTGCAGATCCGCATCGCACAACTCGTTCAAGATGGCCCGCGCATTTGGTCCCGTCAGCACCTGACAGGAAAACGCGTCGCTCACATCCTGTATCTCAATGTCCGATCCTTCAGGAAGATGACGCTGAAGCCACTCAAAATCATGCTGTTGGGCAGGTGCTGCAGTCGTCAGGAAGAAGAAATCCTGATCCAGCGCCATGATCGACATTTCTGTCAGAATGCGCCCATCCCGGTCAGCGAAATAAGCCAACCCCATTCGCCCCGGCTTCGGCGCAATACTGGTGATGAGGCTGTTCAGCCAATCTCGAGCCCCTGCCCCGCTGAGCCGATATCTGGAAAAACCCGGCAAGTCCAGAATGCCGGCGTGGTCGCGAACAGCCAGACACTCCTCACGCACACGCGCAAACCATGGGCCATTACGATCCCAGCGCTGTGTGCCTGCTTCCGAGACATCATCGCCATCATGAGCAAACCAGTCAGCGCGTTCCCAGCCATTATAAGGACCGAACCGGGCACCCATATCAGCGATTTTCTGATGCACCGGAGATAGTTTCTTGCCCCGTCCCGCTGGCCATTGGTGGTGTGGGAAATGCATTGCATATTCATGGCCATAGACTTCCATTCCCTTGGCAATGCAATAGTCCTGATCAGCAAAAGCAGTGAAACGGCGTGGGTCAACCGCCCACATATCCCATTCTGTTTGCCCTTCGGTGATCCACTCAGCAAGAACCTTGCCCGCACCGCCCGCCTGACAGATGCCGAAGGTAAACACACAAGCCTCAAATGCATTGGGAACACCGGGCATCGGGCCAATCAGGGGATTGCCGTCAGGGGTATACGGAATGGGTCCATTGATGACTTTGGAAAGGCCGGCCGTCTGCAATAAGGGTACACGTTCGGCAGCATCTTCCAGATACCATTCCAGACGATCCAGATCATCCGGGAAAAGTTGAAACGAGAAATCTTCGGGCATTGGATCATCTGAACTGATCCAATGCGCTTTGCAATTGCGTTCATACGGACCAAGGTTCAGCCCGTACTTCTCCTGTCTCAGATAGTAGGAACTGTCTACATCGCGCAGCAGCGGCAGTTTCGCACCGGCTTCACGGGACCAGGCCTCAATTTCCGGAACATCGTCAAACAACAGATATTGATGGCTCATCACCATCATCGGCACATCACGACCAAAGAATTTGCCAACTTCGCGCGCGTAGTACCCAGCGGCATTGACCACATAATCACAGCGGATCTCACCGTGATCCGTCTCAACAATCCACTCATCCTTGTCGCGGCGCGCACCGGTAACGGGACAAAAGCGGACAATTTTGGCGCCCATATCGCGCGCGCCCTTTGCCAGCGCCTGGGTCAATTGCGCCGGATCGATATCGCCATCAAAAGGATCATAAAGACCACCCTGCAAATCATGGGTTTCGATAAACGGATATCTCGCCTTGATGTCGTCGACACTCATCATGTCGATATCCATGCCTTGATAGCGCCCCATACCAGCGACTCGCTCAAACTCCTGCATCCGCTCGGCAGAATGACCGAGACGCACAGAACCGGAGACATGATAATTCATCGGATAATCCACTTCGGCGCCCAAACGTCGATATAACTCCGTGGAATACCTCTGCATATTCATGATCGCCCATGAGGGTGAAAACGTAGGGATATTGCCTGCTGCATGCCATGTTGACCCGGCTGTCAGCTCGTTTTTCTCCAGCAACACACAATCAGTCCAGCCAAGTTTTGCCAAATGATAGAGTGCGGATGCGCCAACGACGCCGCCGCCAATGATCACGACACGTGCATTTGTAGGCAGTTCAGCCATTTCGACCTCCTGGAAAGCTGGGAATTCAGTGTTGTTTCAATGGGATCAGAATGCAATTCCAACAAAACAGGTTTATTAATCGAAAAAATCGATTAGGCTGAAATCTGCCATTCTTGCGCCGGGAACAATCGCTTGGACACTCAGCTACTCGAGACTTTCACCGATCTGATGGAGACCAAAAGCTTCAATCAGACCGCAGAGCGGTTGGGCATCACCCAATCCACGGTTTCACACCGCATTCGCACGCTGGAAACATTGTTGGGAAAGCGTCTATTCAACCGCAGCCGCGCTGGCACCCATCCCACCATCGCCGGCAACAGGTTTCTGGAACACGCAAGAGCACTCAATCTGGAATGGCGTGAGGCCGTACGTCATGTGTCCACGGCCCGCGCTTTCGACCGTGTTATCAGGCTGGGGATGCATCACGATATTGCAAGTGGCCGGGCTGGCACGACCATACAGCAACTGCGCGCACAATTTTCACAAACATCATTCTTTCTCGGCGTCGATTTTTCAACCAAGATCGTCGCCGACCTGATGGATGGAAATCTTGATTTCGGCCTGATTTTGACGCCGCACTACTCCCCTGATCTTCACATCATGCCTTTGGGTGATCTGAATTATCAAATGATCAGCAATGCGGCATTCAATCTGGATCGGGTTTCAGCAGAGCATTACATCTTCCCGGACGTGTCTCCCGTGTTTGCTCAAACCCACAAACAGCTTCTGCCGCAACTCACCGACACACAGGTGTCCTGTGGACCATCCTCTGCCATTGCCACACTTCTGCAAACCATGTCTGCGACATCATATCTGCCGCAAGGGACGATGGACCCCACGGCCGCAAAAACACGCCTGCACGTGTTGAATGACGCGCCGGACATATCACAGCCGATCTATGCAGCCGTCCATGTGCGCAATCGGCATGTGCATATCCATATGCAGATGATGGATGTTTTTCACCAGATGTTTGGCTAGAGCCAAGGATGCAGACCCTAGCCTTTCCCTTTCCAGGGAATAAACACGCGTTCCAGAAAACGCATAAACATTTCAATGATATAGCCGATAACACCAATGATGATAATGCCGATAACAACAGTATCGGTTTGCAGGAAATTCTTGGCAATCATGATCATGGAGCCCACGCCCTTGTCAGCGGCAACCAGTTCCGCAGCGACAACGGTTCCCCAGCATACACCCATGGATGTCCGAAGTCCGGTGAAGATTTCCGGAAGCGCATTTGGCAAAATGACATGTCTGAGTATCTGAAGCTTCGAGGCACCCAGCGAATAGGCTGCATGAACCTTTGAGATACGAACGCTGGACACGCCAGACCGCGCTGCAATGGTCATGATGAAAAGAGAGGCCAGAAACAGCAGCGCAATTTTTGCAGTTTCATCGATGCCAAACCAAAGAATGATCAAAGGGATCAGTGCAAGCGGTGGGATCGGACGCATGAATTCCACGATCGGGTCAAACAAGCCACGCGCAACGGATGACAGCCCCATGGAAAAGCCGAGTGGAATACCGATCAGAGCGCCCGAAAGAACACCGGCAAATACGCGGTAAACGCTTATACCGACGTGTTCCCACAAGGGCACATTGCGGAAGCCTTCACTTAGCAATTTGATAATCCGGTCGCCAGTACCGCCAATTGTTGGCCAATAAAAGGGCTTAATCAATCCAAAGACTGACGTGATGATCCAGGCTGATAGTAGAAGTATTACGATGAGAATGGAATAAAACCGGCCTGAACTCACCGCACTTTCGTCGCCAAACTTGACCGTCTTTTGTCGTGTGAAGGAGTTATCGGCAAGACCCAGCCAAATCGCCAGGCTGGAAGGAGTTTTCTGTTCACGCATCGCTCAGACCTCGAACTTCTATGCCGCCACCCATAATCTCTTCTTCCATCTCCCAGATCATGGAAAGCACTTCTTCTCGCTTGGCAACAAATTCTGGAGAGGCCTTTACATCACGGGCATTTGTCGTCAGCGCCTGTCTTGGAAATGGCAGACTGAAATCTTCGACAATGCGTCCTGGCCTTGGGGCCATGACAATCAGACGTTCGCCCAGGAACAACGCCTCTTCCACAGAATGGGTGATTAGAATTATGGTTTTTCCAGTTTCTTTCCAGAGCTTTAAAATCAGCCCCTGCATTTTCTCGCGCGTCAGGGCATCCAAAGCACCGAGAGGCTCGTCCATCAGAATAACATCGGGATCATTTGCCAGGCACCGCGCAAGCGCGACACGCTGCTGCATCCCCCCAGACAATTGATAGACAGGCTTTTCGCCAAAGCCCGCAAGGCCGACAATGTTCAAGAGTTCTTCGCATTTGGCGACAGATTCCGCTTTCGGCTTTCCGGCCATCTTGGGGCCAAATTGAATATTGTCGTTTACCGTCAACCACTCAAACAGAGCGCCTTGCTGAAACACCATACCACGTTCAGCGCCAGGTCCCGTAACTGTTTGATTGTTATGCCGAACTTCACCATCTGTTGGCGACAGAAAACCAGCCAAAATATTCAAAAGAGTTGTCTTCCCACAGCCCGATGGCCCCAGAACCGAGACAATCTGACCTGGCTCGATATTAAGCGATACTTTGTTAAGCGCATGCACATCTCCGCCATCAGGCAGTGTGAACACCATGGATATTTTGTCGATGATTATGCCGGTCACAAATCTTTCCCAGATTGGATAACGAAAGGGCGGCAGTGCTGGTCCACCGCTCTGCTTTGACTTACTTCAGGAAGCTGTCATCAATGAATTTGGAGTAGTCATCGAGCGCGTCATCCATGCCACCGGAAGACACCATGATGTCCGCAACACCCTTGGTCATTGCCTGGACACCACCGCCGAGCCAGTTTTCACCCGCTTGCTCTGCGGCACTGGGGAAACCAAAATTTTTCATGGTCGAAACGGTTGCTTCCATATCCATGCCCGCAGCTTTAGAAACCGTTGCATAAGCACCCTCAGGATTGGCTTTGTAAGCCTCATTGGCTGCATCGGTCACTTCCAGAAACTTGCGAACAAGATCCGGATGTTCTGCTGCAAAGTCATCGGTTACGGACACAATATCAAATGTATTGATGCCTATCGCCTGTTGTTCAGCCCCCGTCATGAGAGGTTTTCCGACCGTTTTCATACGCTGTAGTGAGCCACCAAATGCACAGCCCATGACCACGTCACCGCGCACAAGTGCAACAGCGGCGTCAGCAGGGTTCATCTGAACCAGGTTCACCCTGTTTACATCAACGTCAAGATACTCAAGTGTTTTCAGAAGTTTGTAATGGGTCACATTGCCGATTGGCGTTGCAACTTTCTTACCTTCCAACTCTTTCGCATTCTCTTTGGTGATGCCCGCATCATCTCGCACGATACAAAGATCATTTTCAGCATAGGTCACTGCCACGCCGACCATTTTCAGCGGTGCACCGTTGGATGTACCAACGACAAACGGAACAAACCCCTGACTGTAGGCGATCTGAATGTCACCAGACACCATTGCCTGTGTCATTTCATTGCCATTGCCAAATGCGCGCCATTCCACGTCCACGCCCATGGCTCCTTCATAGGTTTTCTCAAGCTGAGCTACCTGATTGGCCGTTGGCCATTCCAGAAAATATGCCACTGTAATTTTATCGAGTGCCTGTGCGCCGTTCATGCCCAGTAAAACGACCATCGAGACACCGGCGGCAAGCGAGCGAGCCAAATTTTTGGTAATCATGAGTATTCCCATGTATGGACAAAATGTGTTGTGCAAACCAGTTCGAACCCGCACGTCTGAAAGAAAAAAATGACAGTCCTGCCGACACAGTCATTGGACTGATACCTGACGTTACGTAAACTTATACAACTCAAGCAGTTAACTGGAATTTAAATCCGCTGATAACCAAGCAACAGCCGGATCGTCAGCACACAACGGAAGGCCCCCGCCGAGTACCAATTGCACACCACGATGGCAACAGAAGTGTTTTCCACTTATTTTTGAGACTAAAAGCAGTAAAAATGGATCATTTTCACAGTATTCAACGTTCACACCGCGCTACATCAGCCGTTTGGCAACAGCTGCCAATTTGATGATGCCGGGCTCAATCTGCTCGTCCGCTATGGATGAAAATCCAAGACGGAAATAGTTTCTCGGACCATCAGAACTAGCAAAGTGGACATGCCCGGGTTCAATCACCACGCCCTCCTCAAGAGCCTTTACGGCCAACTCATCAGCGTCCAGTCCATCTGGCCCCCTCACCCAGAAAGATGTGCCTCCAAAACCCGGTGTCTGAAACCAGCCAGGGAAATGATCTGCCAAAGCCTTGCCAAGAATCTTCCAACGCTCTCCGTAGGTTCTGTGCAACCGAGCTATCAGGGCATCATGCCGACCCAAAGACAGAAAGAGCGCAACAATGCGCTGATTGTTACCTGGCGGATGACGCAGCATCAGCCGACGCAGCGCGCGCACTTCGGCAATCAGATCTGACGGCCCAACAAGATAACCCATGCGAAGCCCAGGCATGATCGATTTTGAAAGACTGCCTATGTAAAGCACCCGCCCCATACCATCCAGCGACTTGAGAGCGGGAGTTGGCTCGCCAATGTAATTGGTTTCAAATTCATAATCGTCTTCGATAATCAAGCCATCATTCTTGTCTGCCCACTCCAACAAGGCACGACGACGCGGCAGAGACATGGTTACATTTGTCGGGAACTGATGGCTGGGCGTCACAAACACAATTTCTGAATCGGTCAATCCATTGACATCAATACCCTCATCATCAACCGCAACAGGTCGCACATCGTCGGACATCAGCGTGAATGTGTTGCGCATATCCGGATAGCCGGGATCTTCAATTGCAATCGCAGTGTGTGGCTTTACCAGCAGGTTAGCCAGAAGATAGAGCGCGTTTTGAGCACCTAAAGTGACGAGGATTTCATCGGACTCGGCCAAAATGCCCCGGCGCGGCAAAATTCGCTGACGTATCTGCTCAACCAACCGCGGATCATCTTCCGAAAAACGATCATCAGTCCAGGCATCCAGCCACTTGCGGTTCATCGCCTGCCGCGTACAGTCTCGCCACGCCGTAATCGGGAAAAGAGCCGGGTCAGACTGCCCGTAAATGAAGGGATACGGATAGTCATGCCAGTTGCGCGGCTTGATAATATTTGATTGCTCACTTGGAAGAAGCCGGAGCTTTTTATTCCAATCAACAGGATTGATCGTTTCAACTTTTTTCGGAAATGAGGACACGTTGGTCGCAGCCAACCCAGCCTGCAACTCAGCAGACACATAAAAGCCCGAGCGCTCACGAGCCTCAAGATAACCATCGGCTGCCAGTGCCTGATACGCTAACATGACGGTGTTTCTGGAAACCTTGAGGCGCTTTGCCATCGCTCGGGTGGACGGGATCGGCGAGGAAGCTGGTAATTGTCCAGCCAGCATTGCCGTTACCAGCATCTCTCGAATTTGCGCCTGGAGTGTCGTCGCCTCCATACGTTCAACGTGAAATAGACTATCCCGCATGACTCAGTTCTTTCTTTTGTCCTGATACGGATGTGGCTCCATATTCAGTTCCATCTGGACCTATTATGAGGCCAATTTCCTCGGCACTATCAACTAGAAAATTTAGAAACCCGCATTTCAGGTAAATTTCCCTATCGGAAAACTGGCGCGCGCGCAGGAGGATGACGGCATGAACATAGTGGCTAAACCGCTTGAGAAATTTGTCACAAACTCGCTTGAACAGCATTGGATGCCCTTTTCCGCAAACCGCGATTTCAAGGAAGCACCTCGCCTGATCACAAAAAGCGAAGGCATGTATCTTTGGAACCAGAATGGCGATCGGCTGATTGATGGCTCGTCGGGCCTGTTTAACGTTGCCTGTGGTCACGGCCGCAAGGAAATTGCGGATGCCGTCTATGCGCAAATGCTGCAGAATGATTACACAGCGCCGTTCCAGTTGGGACAGCCTACATCTTTTGCATTTGCTACCAAACTTGCCAAAATCATGCCCGAACCGTTCAACCACGTGTTCTTCACCAACTCCGGTTCGGAATCCATTGAGACGGCCCTGAAGATGATCATGGCCTATCACCGGGCTCGTGGAGAATCCCAGCGCATTCGCTTTGTCTCCCGCGAACGGGCCTATCATGGTGTCAATATGGGCGGTGTATCCCTGTCGGGAATGGTACGCAACCGCGAAACCTTCCCGGTGGTCATGCCGAACATCGTCATGCTGCGCCATACGTGGGAAGAGGATCAGCTTTTCACGCGCGGTCAGCCGAAAACGGGCGCGCACCTTGCCAATGATCTGCAACGCCATTGCGAAACCTACGGCGGCTCGACCATTGCCGCGGTGTTTGTGGAGCCAATTGCTGGTTCCACCGGCTCGCTGGTTCCGCCAAAGGGGTATCTTGAGCGCCTGCGTGAAATCTGTGATCAGCATGGCATTTTGCTGGTCTTCGATGAAGTGATCACAGCATTTGGTCGTTTGGGAACACCGTTCGCTGTTGACGCGTTCAATGTCATGCCGGACGTCATTACCATGGCAAAAGCGCTTACCAATGGTGCCATTCCCATGGGAGCCGTATCGGCCACTGACGAAATCTACGAAACGATCATGAACGCCGCGCCGGAAAATGCCATTGAATTCTTCCACGGCTATACTTACTCCGCGCACCCTGCAGCCTGTGCTGCCGGTCTGGCGACCCTTCAAATCTACGAAGATGAAGGCCTGTTTGAGCGTGCGGCGGAAATGTCGGATTACTTCCTGGATGGGATCTGGTCGCTGAAAGGACTTCCTATCGTGAAGGATCTGCGCGGATATGGCATGATGGCCGGCATTGAAGTTTTCCCGGAAGAAGGAAAACCGGGCATACGTGGCAATAATCTTCAAAAAGAGCTGTTCTGGAAGGGATGTCATGCCAAATGGACCGGGGACACGGCCATTCTTGCACCATCTTTGATCGCCGAGAAAAGTCACATTGATGAAATCATCGAAGCGTTCCGCAAGACCTTGAAGAATATGTGACCTCATCTGCAATGTCCCTGACGAATTGAAGGCGGGAAGTCTCGACAACCCGCCTTCAATTTAATAATAAATTTGCATAATTGTCAAAAAAATGAAAAATGTCTGTATAATTTCATTTTTAACAATGGATGTGAATTGATGAAAGACGGTTTGGCGAACAGATCAACTGATCCCGATTCAAACGACCGGGCCAAGCAAAACCGACGTGCCAAATTTCTGGCAGCAGAACGATCCGCCTCCGGCCTCATTGGCGATGACATTCGTGCCCTTCGCAAACAGAAAAATCTGACATTGACTGATCTTGCAGAAGCTCTGGGCCGTTCAATCGGCTGGCTGAGCCAGATTGAGCGCAATCAGACAGACCCTTCCATTCAGGACCTTCAGAAAATTGCGAAGAAATTTGAAGTCCCGATCAGCTTCTTTTTTCGCAACAGTCAGGCTCCGGCTGAGGAACTGGGAACCATAGTCCGCAAACAGAACAGAATTGCACTGGGCTCGCGGGAAAGCGGCCTTGTAGAAGAGCTTTTATCGCCTGACATTGCGGGTGACTTTGAGATGTTGAGATCGATATTTGCCCCCGGAGCGAAGAGTGGTGACAAGCCTGCCCGACCCGTTCAGGAAGGTGGCTTTATCGTATCGGGGCAATTGGAATTGTGGATTGGCGGACGCCACCACAGGCTGCATGAAGGCGACAGCTTTCAGTTTCAGAACAAAACCTGCAGCTGGCATAATCCCGGGGATGAGCCTGCTGTAGTTATCTGGGTTATTTCACCCCCCATCTATTAAACGCAATTGGAGGCACAAAATTGGCTGATCTTCCTGACAAGGCCCGTGTGGTCATTATTGGTGGCGGTGTATCGGGCTGCTCGGTTGCTTACCATCTGGCCAAACTCGGCTGGACAGACATTGTGCTTTTGGAGCGCAAGCAATTGACCTGCGGTACCACTTGGCATGCGGCGGGGTTGATCGCTCAATTGCGGGCAACCCAGAACATGACGCGCCTGTCGAAATACAGCCAGGAACTCTACGCAACCCTGGAAGGCGAAACTGGCCTTGCTACAGGGTTTCGTCGCTGCGGTTCAATCAGCGTGGCTTTGACGGAAGCACGCCGTGAAGAATTGCTGCGCGGTGCATCAATGGCGCGCGCATTTGGCGTTGAAGTCGAAGAAATCGGTCCTGATGATATCAAACAGCGATATCCATTTCTGGAAACAGAAGATGTCGTCAACGGTATTTTTCTGGAAAAAGATGGTCAGGGAGACCCTTCAAACATCACCCAGGCGTTAGCCAGGGGCGCACGCCAGAATGGCGCCCAGATTTTTGAACAGACAAAAGTCAAAGCCCTTCATTCCAGCGATGGCACCATAACCGGTGTTACGGCCGAAAAGGACGGTGTCGAGCAACATATTGCCTGCGATCACGTGGTCAATTGCGCTGGCATGTGGGCACGGGAACTGGGTGCCATGGCAGGCGTTCCCATTCCTCTGCAAGCCTGCGAACATTTTTATATTGTCACGGAAACCATTCCTGATTTGCCGCAATTGCCGGTTTTGCGCGTTCCTGATGAATGCGCCTACTACAAGGAAGACGCTGGCAAAATTCTGCTTGGCGCATTTGAGCCTGTCGCAAAGCCTTGGGGTATGGACGGCATTCCTGAGGATTTCTGTTTCGATCAATTGCCCGAAGATTTTGACCATTTCGAACCCATTCTGGAACAGGCCATAAATCGCTTCCCTCTCTTGGCCGAAACCGGAATTCATACCTTCTTCAACGGTCCGGAAAGCTTCACGCCCGATGATCGCTACTATCTGGGTGAAACACCGCAATTAAAAAATTTCTGGGTCGCCTGCGGTTACAATTCCGTCGGCATCCAATCCGCGGGCGGTGCCGGCATGGCGCTGGCCCAATGGATGAATGATGGTGAGCCTCCATTCGATCTGTGGGATGTTGACGTGCGCCGTGTACAACCATTTCAGGCCAACCGCAGCTATCTCTACAACAGGACAAAAGAGACGCTGGGGCTGCTTTATGCAGACCACTTCCCCTATCGCCAAATGGCAACCGCACGCGGTGTCCGCCGTTCTCCACTACACGAGCATTTGCAGCAACGTGGCGCTGTCTTTGGCGAATTGGCCGGTTGGGAGCGTGCCAACTGGTTTGCCAGGAAGGACCAACCACGGCGCTATGAATATTCGTGGAAACGGCAGAACTGGTTCGACAATCAGCGCGAAGAACACCTCGCAGTGCGTGAGAATGCTGGCCTGTTCGATATGTCGTCCTTCGGAAAAATCAGAATTGAAGGGCGCGACGCCCTGCCCTTCGTCAACCACATCTGCGGCAATCAGATGGATGTTGAATCGGGTAAAATTGTTTACACACAGATGCTTAACCAGCGCGGCGGCATTGAAAGCGACCTCACCATTACTCGGCTCTCGGAAACTGCATTTTTGGCGGTGGTCCCGGCAGCGACACTCCAGCGGGACCTCGCCTGGATGCGCCGTCATGTCGGTGATTGGAATGCTGTCATTACAGATATGACCGCCAGCGAGGCTGTTCTGTGTTTGATGGGCCCGAAATCCAGAGACATCCTTCAGGCCTGTTCGCCAAACGATTTTTCAAACGAACACCACCCATTTGGCCAGATGCACGAAATAGAGATCGGTATGGGTCTGGCACGTGCACACAGGGTCACATATGTCGGAGAATTGGGATGGGAAATTTACGCATCAAGCGATATGGCAGCCCACATATTTGAAAGCATTGAAGCTGCCGGCCAGGATGTTGGCCTGAAATTGTGCGGTCTTCACACGCTGGATTCCTGCCGTATCGAAAAAGCCTACCGCCACTTTGGACATGATATTACCGACGAGGATCATGTGCTTGAGGCTGGCCTTGGCTTCGCTGTGAAAACCGCCAAACCGGATTTTGTTGGCCGCGATGCGGTGTTGCGCAAGAGGGAAAACGGATTGTTACGACGGTTTGTTCAGTTTCAGCTCACCGACAGCGAGCCAATGCTCTACCACAATGAAACAATCCTCCGGGACGGCAAAATCGTATCCCATCTGACATCTGGAAATTACGGCCATCATCTGGGCGCCTCCATAGGCCTTGGCTATGTGCCATGCGAAGGAGAAACCATTGCCGAGATGCTGGAGAGCAAATACGAAATCGAAGTCGCCGGAGAGCGTTTTCCGGCATTGGCATCCACACGACCGCTTTATGATCCAAAGTCAGAACGTGTGAAGGCCTAGGGTCCACACCCTAGAGCTTCACACCAGCAATTGCGCCAAATCATCAGCGCCTGCTCTCAAACGATCAAGATGAGCGCCAGCGTCTTTCAAACTGAGACGCTGGGTCGGGGCATGGAACGACAAGGTTGAGACCAAACGTCCATGGACGTCGATAATGGGAACGGCGATGGCAATCATGCCTTCCATGAACTCTTCATTATCTTCCGAGTAGCCTTGGCTGCGCGTCTTCTTGATTTCAGCCAATAATTCAGCCTGGTCAGTGATCGTTTTAGGTGTTCTTCGTTCAAGATTCACCGAAGCCAGATATCGTTCAAGATGCGCTTTTTTCAATTTGCTGAGGTAGAGTTTGCCGCTGGCTGTGCAATAGAACGGCACGCTGGTGCCAATCGGCAGCTGAATACGCAACGGCCATTTGGTCTCCACACGATCAATGTAAACCATGGAATCCCGGTCAGGAACCGATATATTGCAGGTCTCGCCAATATGCTCTGCCAGGGCGTTCAGCACTGACAGGCGCGCTGTGCGCACCCGCAGAGAAGACAATACGCCCATAGACAGATGTCGCAGACGTCGACCCGGAGCGTATGACCGCCCATCGATTTCACGCTGCAAAAAGCCTTCACTTTCGAGCGTTGAAAACAGCCGGTGAATCGTTGGCTTGGGCAAACCAAGCTTCTGATTTATTTCCGTTGGCGTCATCGGCACGCCGGCATTTGACAATTCCTCTAATACGAACAGCAAACGCAGATTTGTCGGGATCGTGTCGTTGGTGTCGTTCTGGTCTGTCATGCTTGCCAATCCGTGTGGGAAAGTCCTCTAACGGCTCGGCAACAGCATGGTTGAGAGTTCCGGCACCAGTGCCACCACAAACCAGACTGCAATCAGCGCCGCCAGATAGGGAACCGTATAGCGCAGCAGTCTGAAATATGGAACACCCGTCACACCACTGGCCACATAGAGGTTCAATCCATAAGGCGGTGTAATGAATCCAATTGATGCCCCAACCAGGAAAATGACTGCAAACTGGATTGGATCAACGCCAATCGAAGCTGCAATCGGCGCCAGGATAGGTGCAAGAATGATAGTTACAGGCAGACTTTCCAAAATCATGCCAAACACAAAAACAATTGCCATAGCTGTGAACAACACCGCATGATAGCCGCCCATGCTTGTGACAAAGGCAGTGATCGTCTCGGCGGCACCAAGACTGGACAATATCTGCTGCATAACTACAGAGATCCCGATCAAAGGAGCCAGAATGCCGGTGATCTGAGCAGACCGCAGAGTAATCGAAGGAATTTCCGTTAGCTTGAAACCCTGAACCACCAGCATTTCGGCATAACTTTTCTCGGTATGCGGCCTGGCCTCATCCCGTGAACCCATCATTTTATAAAGCGGCAGCGAAATTAGCCCGACAATAATGCAGAACCCAACAGTCACACTGGCGGCTTCCGTTGGAGAAAATTTGCCGGTGTAGATGCCATACAGAACAAGCCCGATGGCAAAAAATCCCAACCACGCACCAAAAGCCGTTTTGAGAACCCGGGTCAGTTGCAAGGGAATCAGGAAGCCCCAACCATTGAGACGACATATGATCCAACATGCCAGTTGCATGCCCATGACCATCAATGCACCGGGAATAATTCCGGCAATGAACAGATCTGAAATCGGCAGGTTCATCAGGAACCCGTAAATGATAAAGATAATTGATGGCGGAATGATAATTCCCACCGTACCGCCGGCAGCCGCTGTTGCTGCAGAAAAGCGTTCATCATACCCGCCCTTCACCATTTCCGGATGCAACATCGACCCAATGGTCGCAGTTGTAGCGGAATTGGAGCCAGAGATTGCAGCAAACAGGCCGCAGGCAGCCAACGCAGCCATCGCCAGACCACCACGCAGCCAGCCAAGACAGGAATAGGCAAAATCCGACAATCGCCGCGCAATACCGGATTTGTTGATCAGATCACCCGTTAAAATGAAAAGCGGCATCGCCAGCAGCGCAAAGCCGTCAGTGAAAACATCGGACAAAGCCGTTCCGATATTTATCAGGGGCAGTCCAATCACGAAACTGCAACCCAAAACCCAATAGGCAATGACGAGAAATACAGGTACCCCCAGCATAAAAAACAGGGTCACCCCAATTGAAATAAGCGTTATCCAGGTTCCATCGGTCATGATGCTCTCCTCACTCGCCGCCAATGACAGCAGTCGAAATCAGGTCTTCACCAGACCGGAAATTTGCAATGTCTTCACTGAGATTTTGATAAGCGCGCGCCGCCAGCATTACAAAGCTGATGGGCACACTCAGCAGGAACCACCACTGCATCACATCATCGGTCCCCAGCATAATCTGAAAATTGGCTGCCGAATTCACGACCACACGCATAGAGGTGACAACCACCACCCAGCAGATACCGATCCATAGAACTGCATCCAACGATAGGCACAGCATCTGGCCGATACGCGGTAGATTTGTCCGAAACTCCGAGAATGCCAAATGGGTCCGGAGCCGAACATTGTAAGCACATCCGAACCAGGTCATGATCAAAAATAGATATGGCGGCACAGTCGTGGACCACGGGACCTGTTCATTCAAAACAAACCTGCGCACGACTTCAACGAAGATAATGCCGGCAATCAGCAAATAGCTCCAAACCATCAACGCACGTTCAAGATGCTTCTCGATGAAAGGGCTTAGCCTGTAGAGCGCCGCAATCAACCAGGCCCCCAACAAGACAGCAACCAGTC
This sequence comes from Alphaproteobacteria bacterium, assembly GCA_024743215.1. Lineage (GTDB taxonomy): Bacteria > Pseudomonadota > Alphaproteobacteria > Rhizobiales. Next base: position 432,548 of record JANSWZ010000001.1, on the reverse strand, counting down.
CGATAACCCAGATGCCCGGCCCACCAAAGGCCTCTTTCATCCCCCAGGAGTCACCTTCAAGAATTGCGGCAATAACGACCGCAACATCTCCAAAAATGGAGCCCATAACTGATTTCCTCCCCAGAAATCATCTCGCCCTGTTTGCCAGGTCCAAGCTTAGCCAGCAACGATTCATACAGGCGGTTTGCGGTTTGCCGCAAACCGCCTGCGCGTTAGTTAGATCAACCGCGCCACCAGCGACGTGGCTCTACATTTTCTGCCAGAGTATCAACAGGAATTTCACGCGCAACCTTGTGAATATCTGCATAGGTGTCAATGCCACCAGACCAGTTGTTCAGGCGCTCACGCCACTGAGCCCATGGCTCCGGATTAAACTCGGGAGAACACATTTCTTCAGCCATCTTGATTTGGTCGTCAGCCAAAAATGCAGGACGAACATTATTCTTGGCAAACACAGTGTCAGGCAGTTGTGGATCAGAAAAACCAACAGTGTTAACAAGTGCTGCTTCATTGGCCGCCTGCACATGGACCTGAGCCAGGTAAGCAGATTCCATAATCGCATCCTGAAGGTGCCCATCCATTGCATCAAAGACTTTTGAGGAGATGGAAGTGTGTTCTGTGCCGCAGAAGAATTTCAGGTCAACAGCCTGAGAGACAACAGGTGACATGTTTGCATAGGCAACAGCTGATGCCCATGTTTCAGCACCATCAATGAGGCCCTGCTTCAGGCCATCAAGTGTTTCTTCCCATGCTACTGGCACTGGATTGAGGTTTAGCAGCTGCATGGCGATACGGCCAAGCTGAGTGCCTGTTACACGATTTTTCGTGCCGAATAGTTCTTCCAGTTTGGTAACAGTTGGCTTGTCTTCGAATTTGAGACCAAGCTGGATGCCGCGAAGTTCTGCATGGCTGAAGAGAAATTTCAATCCATGGCGTTTTTCCAGAGGATCGCGCAAAATGCGTTGGCTCTCTGGGCTGTACAGGAAATGATACTGGGCAGCACGACTTGGGAACATGTAGGCATAATCGAGAACGTTAAGGTACGGAGCGCCACCAGCAGAGTTCTGCGTGGAAGCAGAATACAGATCAACGATGCCAAGCTGCGTTTTTTCAACACACGACAACTGGCCACAAATCTGATTGTCACCGATGAACTCGACCCGAATTTCACCGTCAGTCCGCTCTTCAAGATCCTGAGCGAATGTCAATGAACCAGCACGTTCGATAAGAAGGCTACGCGCATTCAGACCAGCAGCGCCGAATTTCAGCGTGTGTTTGGCTTCCTTTTTGTAGCGCTTTGTATAAGTCGACTCAGCTGCCTGCGCGAGGGATGCCAGCGTTACACCGCCGCCCATTGCACCGGCCGCCAGAAGCGTTGTTGTCAGGCCGTATCGCCCGGATAATTTGAAAAGGTCACGACGAGATATACCACTCAGGGCATTTGAGACTTTCATGAGTTCCTCCCAGAAACATCAATAATTAAGACTTGCAGTCTCAAAAATACATATTATTGTGCGATTGGCAAGTCAGAAACGGAACTGACATTTAATAGGTGACGCCAAAAGTGGCGTTTGGGGAGGATACGGTGCCATGGAACAATTGGAGGCCGACTATGTAATCATTGGCGCCGGTTCTGCAGGCTGCGTGATCGCCAACCGGCTCAGCGCCGACCCATCCATAAAAGTGATTCTGCTGGAAGCCGGCGGGCGCGACTGGAATCCGTGGATCCATATCCCGGTGGGTTATTTCAAAACCATGCACAATCCCGCGGTGGATTGGTGTTACACCACCGAAGCTGATCCAGGGTTGAATGGTCGCAAGCTGGATTGGCCCCGTGGCAAGGTCCTGGGCGGGTCTTCTTCTCTGAACGGCTTGCTTTATGTGCGTGGACAGGCACGGGATTATGACCGGTGGCGGCAGATGGGCAACGAGGGCTGGGGCTGGGACGATGTTCTGCCCCTCTTCAAGCGTGCAGAAAATCAGGAGCGCGGCGAAGATGATTTCCACGGCGTCGGTGGACCACTGGATGTATCCAACATGCGTCTTAGCCGCCCGATCTGTGATGCCTGGGTCGCTGCAGCCCAGAATGAGGGTTACGCCTATAATGACGATTACAATGGCGCGAAGCAGGAAGGTGTTGGCTATTTTCAGCTGACCACCCGCAATGGCCGACGCTGCAGCGCCGCAGTTGCCTATCTCAATCCGGTCAGAAATCGGGAAAATCTGCAAATCATCACCCACGCAAATGTTCAGCGGCTCGCCATTGAGGGCCGTCGCGTGACGGGCGTGGTCTTCAAAAACGCGCAAGGCAAAGAACAGACCGTCAAGGCGCGAAGCGAGGTTGTATTGTCGTCCGGCTCCATCGGCTCACCACAATTGTTGATGCAGTCAGGAATTGGGGAAGCTGAACAAATACGCAGTGCCGACATTGATGTGGTCACCAACCTGCCCGGCGTTGGCAAGAATCTGCAGGACCATCTGCAGGCACGTCTGGTTTACAAGTGCAATGAACCCACATTAAACGACGAAGTACGCAGTCTGTTTAATCAAGCACGCATTGCCCTGAAATACATTTTGTTCAGAGCTGGCCCTATGACCATGGCAGCAAGCCTTGCTACAGGTTTCCTGAAAACAAGAAACGAACTGGAAACACCCGATATTCAGTTTCACATCCAGCCATGGTCTGCTGATAGTCCTGGCGAAGGCGTACATCCATTTTCCGCCTTCACCATGTCTGTCTGCCAGCTCAGGCCCGAAAGCCGAGGAGAAATTCGCCTGAACAGCAAAGACCCATCCGGATATCCAACAATCCATCCCAATTATCTGGCCACCGAAACCGATTGCAACACAATCATCGATGGCGTGAAAATCGCCCAGAGCATCGCCAGACAAAAGCCGTTGGATAGCAAAATCGCCAGTCCTCATTCACCGAAAGAGGTACTGGTTGAAGATGCAGACATTCTGGAATGGGTTCGCAATACGGCCACAACCATCTACCACCCCACAGGCACCTGCAAGATGGGATCAGATGATCAGGCTGTGGTGGATGCGCGGTTGCGGGTACATGGGATGGATGGATTGCGGATAGCGGATTGTTCCATCATGCCGGAAATTGTATCCGGCAATACGAATGCACCGGCCATTATGATCGGTGAAAAAGCAAGTGATTTGATCTTAGAGGACAGGCGTAGCCTCTAAGGCTTTCAATAATTGAATAAAAACGCCGCATGTCACCCATGCGGTTCAGGGTTTGGTGAAAGGACACTGCCATGAAAATGACGACCGAAGAGGCATTTGTAAAAGTACTTCAGATGCACGGCATTGAACACGCGTTTGGTATTATCGGTTCTGCGATGATGCCTATCTCCGACTTGTTCCCTCAAGCGGGAATCAAGTTTTGGGATTGCGCCCATGAAACCAATGCTGGCATGACAGCTGACGGTTACACGCGCTCTACTGGCAAAATGAGCATGGCAATTGCTCAAAATGGTCCGGGCATCACCAATTTCGTAACCCCTGTCAAAACCGCTTTCTGGAACCACACGCCCCTGCTGCTGGTCACTCCGCAGGCTGCGAACAAGACAATCGGTCAAGGTGGATTTCAGGAAATCGAACAGATGAAACTGTTTGAAGACATGGTTTGCTACCAGGAAGAAGTTCGCGATCCTTCTCGCATGGCAGAAGTTCTGAACCGGGTTATCGAAAAAGCCTGGCGCGGATCAGGGCCAGCACAAATCAATGTGCCACGTGACTACTGGACACAGGTCGTTGATATTGAAATGCCGCAGATCGTTCGGCTGGAACGTCCTTCAGGCGGAAAAGAAGCTATTTCACAGGCAGCAAAACTCCTGTCGGAAGCCAAATTCCCGGTCATACTCAACGGGGCCGGTGTCATTCTCGCTGGTGGCATCCCGGCCTCGGCAGCATTGGCCGAGCGCCTCAGCTCTCCGGTATGCTGCGGTTATCAGCACAATGATGCATTCCCGGGAAGCCACGCACTGTCTGTTGGACCACTCGGCTACAATGGCTCCAAAGCCGCCATGGAACTGATTTCCAAAGCGGATGTGGTGCTGGCCCTTGGAACCCGTCTCAACCCATTCTCGACCCTGCCCGGCTACGGCATCGACTATTGGCCCAAAGACGCCAAGGTCATTCAGGTTGATATGAATTCAGACCGCATCGGCCTCACCAAAAAGGTCACAGTGGGAATTCAGGGTGATGCAAAACTGGTTGCAGAACAATTGCTGGAGCAATTGTCTCCAGATGCTGGCAACCACGAACGCAAGCAGCGTGAAGCACAGATCCATCAGATCAAATCAGCCTGGCTACAGCAATTGAGTTCCATGGATCACGAAGATGATGATCCAGGTACAAGCTGGAACGAGCGTTCGCGCAATCGTCAACCAGATCATATGTCTCCACGCATGGCATGGCGGGCGATCCAGTCAGCCCTGCCAAAAGACGCAATTATCTCGTCAGACATTGGCAATAACTGCGCAATCGGCAACGCCTATCCGACCTTTGAACAAGGCCGCAAATATCTGGCACCCGGCCTCTTTGGCCCATGTGGCTATGGCTTCCCATCCATTTTGGGTGCAAAAATTGGCTGTCCGGATGTTCCGGTTGTCGGATTTGCAGGTGACGGTGCGTTTGGCATTTCCATGAATGAAATGACTGCGTGCGGCCGCAATGACTGGCCGCCTATCACCATGATCATCTTCCGCAACTACCAATGGGGCGCTGAAAAGCGCAATACGACCCTTTGGTATGAAGATAATTTTGTCGGAACGGAACTCAACCTGGGTGTCGAATACGCAAAGGTTGCAGAAGGCTGCGGCTTGAAAGGTGTCCAGGTCACCACGATGGAAGACCTGACCAACGCACTGAACACCGCTGTTAAAGAACAGATGGAAGACGGTGTTACAACTTTCATCGAAGTGGTGTTGAATCAGGAACTGGGTGAACCATTCCGGCGCGATGCCATGAAAAAGCCAGTCTCTGTAGCTGGTATCGATCCGGCTGACATGCGTCCGCAGGCTGGCGCATAACACAACCAACCGCTCTATGAAGCGGTACAGACACAGGCCAGTGCATTCGATGGAGAATGCGCTGGCCTGATGTGCGACAAATGATACCGATTGCCAAACAACCGTCTAAAGGGTTTGAATCTTTATGGAAAATCCGATGGAAGCCCTGGTGCGAGCCGCCCGCGCATACCCGCGTCACATCATCATGGCCGAAGGTGAAGATGACCGCATCCAGTCCGGCGCACTGCGCGCGGTAAGTGAAGGCATCGCACGCGTAACACTTGTGGGCGATCAGGACCGAATTCTAAAAAGCGACAACTTTCAAAACGGTTTACCAGATGGTTTGCAGATTGCTGATCCAGCAAAATCAGAGCTGATCGCGCCCTTTGCAGAAGAATTTTACAAACTGCGCAAACATAAAGGCATTACACCAGAACAGGCTGCGCAAGCGGTGCTGAACCCGCTCGCGTTTGCAGCCATGATGGTCCACGAAAACCATGGCGATGGAACAATAGCAGGAGCCATTTCAACCACAGCCGATACTGTGCGCGCCGCTTTGCAGATCATCGGCACTGCGCCGGATACGGAACTGGTCTCCAGTTTTTTCCTGATGATCCTGAACAAACCCCACCACGACAAAAAGGGCGTGTTCGCATTTGCCGACGCTGGCCTGAGCATCGCGCCAAATGTAGAAGAACTGGCATCAATCGCCCTCGCCTCTGCGGAATCGTTTCAAAGGTTGATCGGAGTTGAGCCGCGCGTTGCGATGTTGAGTTTTTCAACCTTCGGAAGCGCCAAACACCCCAAAGTCGATGCCGTGTCGGCCGCCACCGCATTGGCACAATCGCGCGCACCTACATTGAAAATCTCAGGTGAGTTGCAGTTTGACGCCGCTTTTGTTCCCTCAGTTGCAGCAGCCAAGGCTCCGAATGCTGTCATACAGGGAGACGCCAATATCTTCGTGTTTCCAAACCTTGAGGCAGCCAATATCGGCTACAAGATTGCGCAGCGCATTGGCGGTGCAGAGGCGATTGGGCCAATTCTGCAGGGACTTGCAAAACCAGCCAATGATTTGTCCCGTGGCTGCAACGCGACCGATGTCTATAATCTGATTGCAGTCACCTGTGCACAGGTGACTGACTGACCGCTAATGCCGAAGATCAGACATTCTGACCCGGAGCCAGCACAATGATACATCCGGCAATCTTCCACTGACCATCAGCCTGTTTTGTCAGAAAGTAAGAGGCAAGCCACTGAAGGCCGCGTTCATCCTTGATGTAAACGCTCTGCACAGGAACGCCATCCTTGATGCTTACACCATCAAATCGGACCAGACTGCCATTTACGACCGGTCGATGGACCTTTTGCATCCGTTGCAAAAATGCGTTCGGCGTAGCGTATTTGCTAATCACTGTCTCAGCAGCGGTCAGATAGAGCAGTTCCGCCTGCTTATTGGAAATTGCCCACAAATAGGAGTGGACCAGAACTCGCATCTCCAGCAGTTCGGATGCCTGAAACACCTGATTTGAATCGCTCGAGCTTACATCAAACAGATGATCGGTCCCGACTTTGTAGGTAGATGATACCACCTGTTCGGCAGTCGCTGGAGCCACAAGCAATCCAAGCGACACTGTTAGCATTTTGGAGAGTTTTAAAAAATGTCTCATAACGATGTCTCCTGTTCCTAAGTGCCCCGCTATAGGTAAAAGGTGGGGTGCTTTAGGTCAGAATTCACCTGATTGGACGCTCACTTCACATCAACTAATTGTTTTGCAGGGTGATTGACACGATTCAAAAATGTAAAAATTCATTCTTAAAACCTATGTCAAAAACACTTCCAAGACACGCTAGATGCGCACCGGAAATTCCTGAGTGCCTTTTATGGACCGTAAGATAAAGCTTGTGTGCATGCTGGAAACACCAGGCAGTTTTGCCAGGCAATTGCGGTGAATACCGTCGTAATCCGCCACATCGCGTGCCGCAATCCTCAGCAAATAATCTGCCTCCCCGGTGGTCAGGTGGCACTCCAGAATGTCTTCATAGCGCAGCACTGCTTGTTCAAAGGCATCAAGCACATCCTGACTTTGGGATGTGAGAGCAATTTCAACAAATACCATGATTTTGAGGCCAAGCTTTGCGCGGTTGATCCGGGCCACATAGCCCTCAATCACACCATCTTCCTCCAATAGCTTGATCCGGCGATGGCAAGCAGACGCAGATAGTCCCACGGCATTGGCAAGCTCTGCAACGGGGATCGCGGAGTCTCGCTGAAGACGCCGTAATATTCCACCATCAATACGATCCACTGTGTTTTCTCCCGAAATATTCAAATATACTCGAAGATTTAACTGAAATATCGAGAGATTCCCACAGTTTTTCGCAAAAAATTTCACGCAATCCGTGAAACACTGTGAACAGACTTAGGGTCCGCTCATAAACTTGGGAGACAACAATGCGCATCGGCACACCAAAAGAAATCAAAAATCACGAATATCGCGTCGGCCTGACACCGGAAAGTGTCACAGAACTGGTTGCAAATCAGCACGAAGTTCTGGTCGAGACAGAAGCCGGCAGCGGCATCGGCTCGACAGATCAGGATTACGTGGACGCTGGTGCGCGGATCGTTGATACAGCTGCAGAAATCTTCGCGGAATGCGATATGGTTGTGAAAGTGAAAGAACCACAGGCCGTAGAGCGTGCGCAACTGCGCGAGGGTCAAATTCTCTATACGTATCTGCATCTTGCACCAGACCCCGACCAGACAAGAGATCTTGTTAAATCCGGCGCTGTTTGCATTGCTTATGAAACTGTCACAGACCGCCTTGGAGGGCTGCCGCTGCTCAAACCAATGAGCCAGGTTGCCGGGCGGATGTCCATTCAGGCAGGCGCTACGGCGCTCGAAAAATCCCATGGTGGCCGCGGCATTCTGTTGGGCGGTGTACCTGGCGTAGCGCCAGCAAATGTATTGATCATCGGTGGTGGTGTTGTCGGTTACAACGCCGCGCAAATGGCCGTTGGTCTTGGTGCGGATGTCACCATACTGGACCGAAGCCCGGAAGCGCTTGAACGCCTGGATGCGCATTTTGGCTCCCGTGCCAAAACACTCTATTCAAACCGCGCCAATCTGGCTGCCAGCGTCGCCGAGGCTGATCTTGTGATCGGCGCGGTACTTGTTCCCGGTGCTGCTGCACCAAAGCTGGTTACCAGAGAGATGCTCAGCACCATGAAGAACGGATCAGTTCTTGTGGATGTTGCCATTGATCAGGGTGGTTGTTTTGAAACATCAAAGGCGACAACACACGCCGAGCCAACCTATGTAGTCGACGAAATTGTGCATTATTGCGTCGCCAACATGCCTGGCGGTGTTGCCAGGACCTCCACATATGCACTTAACAACACCACATTGCCCCATGCGGTGAGAATTGCAAATCTGGGTTGGAAAGCTGCGCTGTCCAACGATGCGCATCTGCGCAATGGTCTGAATGTGTGCAATGGCAAAGTAACATGCGAACCCGTTGCCCAGTCTCTTGGCTACGACTACGTGCCCGCCGACAAGTTGTTGAATTGATAGCCATTTGAAGCATTAAGACTGATCAACGACGCTTGATAATCCCCGCAGCCCAAAACAACAATCGAGCCGGCTGCGGGGCTCAAACACAATCGCTTGCATATCCGTGGCCAAGGGTCCAAAGTTTGAGGCCCTACCTATGGTCTACACGGCGCATTGCCAGCGAGTTTCCTACAAATGCAAAAAATCGACTGGTCCCGCATAATCCCGACATCAGGACGAGCGTTTGTGAAAATGCAAGGCTTGCATAATCACTTTGTAATCGTGGACGGTCGCAAAAACCCTTATAATCCAACGGTCAAAGAGACTGTTCAAATCTGCGATGTGAATACCGGAATCGGCGGCGATCAACTCTTGATCATAGAACCGCCAACCGCAGCCGGGGCTTCTAACGGCGCTTATGCCTTCATGCGGATCATCAACATTGATGGGCAAGATGCTGAAGCTTGCGGCAATGCCACCAGATGCTTTGCGTGGCTGATGCTGGAAGAGACTGAGCTGGATGAAATTGTGCTCGAAACTGCTGTCGGGTCCTTGCGCTGCTGGCGCCGGGACAAGCAGCTGGTAAGCGTGGAAATGGGAAATATTTCAACGCATTGGCAATCAATACCTTTGACCCGGGATGTGGATACGCTGGATATTCCATTGACCAATGGACCGCTGAAAAACGGCGTCGCACTCAACATTGGCAATCCGCATATTGTCTTCTTTGTTGATGATCTTGATGCCCTGGATGTGGCGGCTTTGGCACGACCAATTCAGAATGATCCGCTCTTCCTGCGAAAGGTAAATGTTGGCGTTGCGCAGAAAATGAGCAATAGTCTTATCCGGCTTTCTGTTTTTGAGCGTCCAGGCATTCTTACTAAAGCCTGCGGTTCGGGCGCATGTGTTGCTGCACGCGCCGCACAGCTATTGGGGCTGACAAACAAAAAAGAGATCGTCGTGGACATGTTAGCCGGATCGGTTAATGTGATCGTTGAAGAAAGTAGAAACGCAATCTTGACGGGGCCCGTCGAGTTTTGTTTCAGTGGCCGCCTAACCGGTCGGGAGGGACGTGCCGTATGAATGATCCAATGATTGTGATCGACAAGGTCAGCAAGACCTACCATCTGAAGTCACGCCCTGAGCCGGTTCATGCATTAAACAATGTAACCAACCATATTGATCGGGGCGAAGTCGTTGTCATCATTGGCCCATCTGGTTCCGGGAAATCTACGCTCCTTCGGTCTATCAACCGACTGAATGAGGTAGACAGCGGAACAATTACAATTGATGGCGTAAACGTCACTGACAAGAAGACTGACATCAACGCCCTGCGCGCCAAAGTTGGCATGGTCTTCCAGCACTTCAATCTGTTCCAGCACAAAACGGCCATGGAAAACATTGTCATGCCCCAGATGATTGTGGCCAAGCGCAGCCGTAAGGAAGCGGAAGAAATTGCAAATGATCTGCTGGGAAAAGTCGGCATTCCGGATCGCGGCAACAATTATCCCGCCATGCTGTCTGGCGGCCAGCAACAGCGTGTGGCCATCGCCCGCTCGCTGGCCATGAAGCCGAAAGTCATGCTGTTTGATGAGGCCACCTCTGCGTTGGACCCAGAAACGGTTGGAGGCGTTCTTGAACTGATGCGCGGACTGGCCGCCGATGGAATGACCATGGCCGTCGTCACTCATGAAATGGGCTTTGCGCGCGAAGCTGCTCATCGCGTGATCTTTATGGATGAAGGGGCGATCGTTGAAGAAAACAACCCGGACGATTTCTTTGATAATCCACAAACTGATCGCGCGCAGGACTTCCTGCGTCAAATTCTTTGAGAGTCAACAAGTTCGTCAAGATGACATGATGAGACAAACTGGCGCAAGAACCTGAAAAACAGCGCGCAGATCATGTCCTCTAAAATAAACTGTCTAGAAACCAAAGTGGAGAACATCAGAAAATGAAACTGACAACCCTAATTACAACCACCGTCGGCGCAGCAGTGCTTGCCCTGACTTCAACGGCTTCCTGGGCCGAAACAACGATGGAAAAAATCGTCCGTACAGGTGAAATGACCATTGCAGTGCAGACACAGGGCCCACCCGTAAGCTTCGTCAACAAGGACGGAGAGCGCACAGGCTTTGCCATTGAGCTTGCCCAGATGATGGCTGATGACATGGAAGTCAAACTGATCATTCAGGATTACGACTGGAAAGGTCTGATTCCGGCGCTGTCATCCGGCAAAGCAGATTTCATTGCCGCTGATATGACGCCAACGGCAAAACGTCACATGCAAATTGTGTTCACCGAGCCTGTCTTCTTCTCAGAGACCATAGCGTTTGCTCTGAATGACTCTGGCTACTCAACTTGGCAGGATCTGAATTCAGCTGATGTGTCTGTTGGTGCCACACAGGCTTCTTCCTGGGCAGAAACAGCACGCAAGGTGCTTCCAGACGCTGAGTTGAAGGAATTTGCAGGTGGTACGGCTCAAGTGGTCCAGGCTGTCGTGTCTGGCCGCGCAAAAGCCGGTCTCTCTGACAAGGCAACCATTGCCGGCTTCATGAGCTCGATTGACGAAATCAAAGTATTGGACGGACTGCTTGCCCAAGAGCCTCTTGGCTTTGCAACACGTCCTGACTCCATGCATCTGCTGCTGGCGCTCAACAATTACATGCGCCTGATCCGTGCTGATGGCCGTTTGGACCAAAAGCTTGAATACTGGTGGAATTCCACTGCTTGGGAAGCCGACCACAAATAAAACCTGCTTCGGGGCGCCGCAGCGCGCCCCGGATCACTCCCACCGCATTGGGCTGCGTGTCAACGCCCTCGGATAGATTATGGAATGGCTTCAGAACTACTTTAATTTTCGGATTGTCGGACAATATGCCGATGTCTTTGTGGCTGGCGTTGGGCAAACGCTTTGGATTTCTGCGCTTTGCCTCATATTGTCACTGATTATCGGGACCTTCCTGGCACTTGCGCGAATGTCCAAAAATCCAATGATCTGGCGTCCGGTTGCCGGGTACATCCAATTTATCCGATCAACGCCGCTGCTCATTCAAATCTATATTGTCTATTATGGTCTGCCAGCCCTTCTACCACGCGGCTACGGCGACTTTTTCGATGAGACTCAGACCGGCATTATTGCTCTGACCATCCATACAGCACCTTATATGGGCGAGATCATTCGGGCAGGCATTGAATCTGTAAATCGTGGTCAGATCGAAGGTGCATTGTCTGTTGGAATGACACCACAGCAAACCTTGGTAAATGTCACCTTGCCGCAAGCCATTGCAAATGTGATGCCCCCCTTGCTGGGCCAAACTGCTGTGCTGATCAAGGATACGTCCTTGTTGTCCATCATTGCAGTATTCGAGCTGATGGGAGCAGGTCTCCAGATGTTCTCAGAAACTGTGATTGCCACTGAAAGCTATGTCACGACAGCCGTTTGCTATCTTGGCATTTACGCAATGATGCTGGTGCTGTCGGGCATCGTTCAGAAAAAACTGGGCGGTAGCGCCTGGAAATCGAATTAAGGAGATTTGATGTGGAAATGATCGCAGATAAATTCTCCATTGTTCAGAGCCTTTGGCCCTTTCTTCTGAAAGGACTCTGGATAACGTTTCAGATATCCATAATTTCGATCCTGTGTGGTTCACTGATCGGTTTTGCTCTGGGTATAGGAAAAACACTCGGCATTTATGTGCTGGAAAAGTTCATCAACGCCTATTTGCACGTACTGCGTGGATCACCCTATCTGGTGCAATTATATATCATCTATTTTGTGCTGCCATCGCTGGGCATCGCATGGCTTTCGTTCGACAGCTACACGGCAGCTATTGTGTCGCTATCGCTTTATACCTCAAGCTATGTGACGGAAATCGTGGCCTCGGCGATCATTGCGGTACCCAACGGACAAAGCGAAGCGGCGCGCTCGGTCGGCATGTCAAAAACCCAGACCTATCGCACTGTCATCATTCCGCAGGCTCTGAAGCTGACCATCCCGCCAATGGCAAGCGTTTATGTAATCGTGATCAAAAGCACAGCTGTGTTGTCTGTCATTGGCATCGCTGAACTGACACGTCAGGGCGAAGTCGCTATCATGCGCATGCCCGGCGATATCATGTTTATCTACATGCTGATCGCCTTCTTCTACTTCCTGTATTGCTACCCGGTTCTGCGCTTTTCAAGATGGGCAGAAGGCCGCTTTGGTCAATTGGGAGACGGGCACTAGATCCTGCCGAACAGGCCAATACAACTCTTCTAAAGTGTCCCGCAAAGTCAAACGCGGGACACGGTTTGAGGCCTACTTGTTTCGGGCGTAGCGACCAACAAAACTCGTTGCAGCGATGCTGTGATCTTTCATCGCTTCAAACAGCTCCAGCCTGGTTAAGCCAGCTTCCAACGCGTCCGGTTCCAGCGAAAGCGCAACCAGCATGAATTCATAATGGTGGGGCGCATCACCGACATCAGGGCAAGGACCTAGATAGATGTCCTTCTTGGTGATGTTGAGACCACCAACGAAGGCAGATGACGGAGCACTGCCCTCGCCCTCAGGCATTGAAGTGGTTGAAACAGGGATGCCATAGGCCGTCCAATGATCAACACCAAGCCCATGTTGACCAACCGCATCAGTGACTACAATTGCGTAGCTTTTTGTCCCCTCTGGAGGGTTCGACCAGGACAATTGGGGAGATATGTTTTCTCCGTCACAATTACGCGGGCCGCCTTTGCCTGCGTATTTGGAGTCCATCAAACCATTATCAGGAAAAGATGAGGACGTTACTGTAAATGTTTCCGCATTCGCAGCGCTTGCAGTAACAGCCGCAAAGAGCCCCACCGAAACAAGTAATGCAGAGGCTTTCTTAGAATTTTTCATATTCGCAATTCCTCCCAATCCGGGATTTTGTTTTTAACAACCGGTGGAGCGTATTGTCGCACCCAAATGCTGTCCAATAACATATGGCCAAGCACCCATAACCAGAACGCATGTTGCTCTGCGTCAGAATTCGAACTCAAAACTGGATTGGCTGGTTATGACGGGATTGATGGATAGTGCAGTGATGTTCAGGATACGAAAACAGACCGGATTGCTCAGATCCGCACCCAGCTGGACCCCTGCAGATTTGAGCGCACACACGCATCAATGAATTGCAGCCCGGCAAGACCATCTGCCGAGTCCGGTGCCATCGCTGCCGGATCGGAAACGCTATCACCGTCAGCGGCGCGGATCAGCTCTGCAGCCTCCCGGTAGATCGTTGCAAAGCCTTCCAGATAGCCTTCCGGATGACCAGCGGGAATGCGTGTTACGCGGCTTGCCGCTTCGCCGGCTTCAGGTGAACCACGGGTGATCTTTCGCGTGGATGCGCCCAGATCATGCACCCAAAGGATGTTTGGCTCTTCCTGAGACCATTCCAGCCCGCCCCTGCTGCCAAACACGCGCAGTCGCAATGCGTTTTCCTTGCCGATGGCAACCTGGCTGGACCAAATCATACCGCGCGCGCCGCCCTTGTAACGCAACAGAATATGGGCGTTGTCGTCCAACTGGCGTCCCGGTACAAAGGTGGCAAGATCAGCTGTCAATTCCTCTGCTGTCAGCCCGGTGACGAACTGCGCAAGGTGATAGGCATGCGTGCCGATATCACCAATCGACCCACCTGCACCGGCACGAGCAGGATCACTCCTCCATTCGGCCTGCTTACTGTCCTGACGTGAACTCAACCACCCCTGAGGATATTCAGCCTGCACAACACGGACATCGCCTATGGCACCGCTCTGAACCATCTCACGGGCCTGCCGCACCATGGGGTAGCCGGAGTAATTATGCGTCAACACAAACACACGGCTGGAACGGCTCACCATGTCATGCAAGCGCTGGGCTTCGGTTAAGCTCAGCGTCATCGGCTTATCGCAGATGACGTGAAAACCAAGATTGAGGAATGTTTCCGCGACTTTGAAATGCATGTGGTTGGGCGTTACAATTGCAACAGCGTCAATGCCATCAGGCCGGGCGTTTTCAGACCGCGCCATGGTCTCATAGTCCGTATAAATGCGGTCAGACGGAAGCCCCAATGCCTGCCCCGACCCTAAAGCGCGCTCGGGCGATGAAGACAACGCCCCGGCAACAAGCTCAAACTCATCATCCAGCCGTGCCGCCATGCGATGAACGCCGCCAATGAAGGCGTCCTGTCCACCACCCACCATTCCCAAACGTATGCGCGGTCGTTTGCTTCCGGTTTCCATCAAGTCAGGCCCAGCAGCTTGCGGTTGGTCGCCCGGTCCGTACCGGAACCAGCAAAATCGTCAAAAGCATGGTCGGTGATACGGATAATGTGATCACGAATAAAGGGCGCGCCTTCTGCAGCACCATCTTCAGGGTGTTTCAGAGCGCACTCCCATTCAAGCACGGCCCAGCGATCGTAATCATAAGCGGCAAGCTTTGAAAACACCGCGGAAAAGTCGACCTGCCCGTCTCCAAGTGACCGGAACCTGCCTGCCCTGTCTACCCAGTTGGAATACCCTGAATAGACACCTTGGCGGGCGGATGGATTGAACTCGGCATCCTTGACATGAAACGCACCAATGCGTTCGTGATAGACATCGATGAAGCCGAGATAATCCATGCATTGCAGCACAAAATGGCTCGGATCGTAATTGATCATGCAACGTTTGTGATTGCCGACCTGTTCCAGAAAACGCTCAAAGGTCGTTCCATCAAACACATCTTCACTGGGATGAATTTCATAGCAAAGGTCCACACCGGATGCGTCATAGGCATCCAGAATGGGGCGCCAGCGCCGTCCCAGTTCTGAAAAAGCTTCTTCCACCAATCCTTCGGGCCGTTGTGGATAGGGATACACAAATGGCCAGGCAAGCGCACCGGTGAAGGAAACACTGGCCTCCAGTCGCATACGCTGGCTGACCCGTGCTGCTTTCGTCACCTGATCAACCGCCCAGGCCTGCCGCGCAGACGGATTGCCACGCACCTCTTCTGGTGCAAACGCATCAAACATTGCGTCATAGGCAGGATGCACCGCCACCAATTGCCCTTGCAGATGTGTGGACAACTCGGTCACCTCGACACCAGCCTCGCGGCATATGCCGATGACTTCGTCGCAGTAATCATAACTGGCGGCTGCTTTGTCGAGGTCAAACAGCCGTTTGTCGAAGGTCGGTATCTGGACACCCTTGTAACCAAGGGAAGCAGCCCATTTTACAATATTTTCCAGCGAGTTAAATGGCGCATTGTCGCCCGCAAACTGGGCCAGAAATATTGCCGGGCCTTTCATGGTTTTCATTTCGCTTACCTCAGGGCTGCAATCACCGCATCAACATTGGTGACAGTCGCCACATTCGTCATGGCGTATTCAATGGAAACCCGGTGCCAGTCTGCGTTCATGGTGGAGCAGGCATCTTCCGGCAGAACAATCTTATAGCCCTTGTCAGCGCCGGTCCGAGCCGTGTGCTCAACGCTCATATTGGTCCAGGCACCGGTATTGATGATGACATTGCGGCCTGCGCCCTTGATGTAATTTTCCAGTCGTCCGCTTTCCCAGGCGCTCATTGTCATTTTTTCCACGACCAGATCACCAGGCTTCTGCTCCAGCCCGGGAGCGGGTTGAACACCCCATGTGCCGCGTACCATGGCATTTCCGTCAATCAGGCCTTCCATCAAAGGTGAGTTGCGTGCCATTGCCGGATGGCCTGGTTCACATACAAGCCACACATGAATGACCAGCACACCGGCAGCGCGACAGGCCTCGGCCAGACGCGCGGAATTGGCCAGCACATTTTGCTGCTTTGCGTGTTCAGGAGACCCGGTTTCCGCAAATGCGCCGCCATCCATCATGACGTCATTTTGCATATCCTGTATAAGCAAGACCGCTTTGCTTGGATCGATTTTCAAACCGGCCCCGCCAATTTGTGTTTGTGACTGTGATTGTGGTTGCGTTTGGGCTTGTGGCTGCGCTGATGTCACGTTTGTTGCTCCGCCGGTTTGAACATTGGGATTCATGAAAGGTTCATTGCGCGACCGCACTTTTGTTTTCACCGAGTAAAGCGACGTGCTGGAGGTCATGAACAGCGTGTCCCAATTGTCACCACCCCAATGCAGATTGGCGACCATTTCAGGAACAGACACCTTACCGAGCAGCATGCCATGGAATGAATAGACCCAGACACCACCCGGCGCTGTCACCCAGACATTGCCTTCAATATCAGCCTTCATGCCATCTGGCAGACCCGGCTTCATAGAATCTCGTATGCCTGACGCAAAAATCCGCCCATTGGTCAATCGTCCGTCATCACCAACGTCAAACATGCGGATATTGGCCTGATCGGTATCATTGACCCACATCCACCGTTCGCAGGGCGAGAAACACAAACCATTTGGCTGGTTGAACATATACCGATCGGACACCAGCACAGGCTCATCGCCCGGATTGTGCCCCGGCTCCAGCATGTAAACGCCCTGAAACCCCTGTTGGGTTGAACGTGGCACGCCAAAATGTTCCATCCGCCCATAAGTCGGGTCTGTGAAGTAGATACGGCCATCCGATCGCACGCAGATGTCATTGGGAGAATTCAGCTCCCTGCCTTCAAAATGGGAACACAGAACCTCCCGCCTTCCATCTGGGAGAAAGCGCGCAACAGAACTGGTGGCATGTTCGCAGGCCAACAAATTCAAATCCGCATCATAGGTCATGCCATTGGCTTTGTTGGACGGGCGCATGACTTCTTCAATGCGTCCATCCGGTGTCCATTTGCGCCGGACATCGCCCGGCATATCAGAGAACAGCAGATGGTTTTGCACCGGGTGCCAGATCGGTCCCTCTGTGAATACAAATCCCGTGCCCAGTTGGGCAACAGGCGCATATTCATCAATGAGCTTGTGAAAATTCCGGTCAATCGCGGTGTGGCTCATAATGCTGTCCTCCAAGCCCCTTACGCGGGGAACCAGTCCCGGTTCGGCACAGTTTCAACCAGAGGGCCAGGAACCGTCATGCCCAAACGGCCGACAACTTTCTGGCGATCAATTTTGGCTGGACGATCATGCACAGGCAGCAGGAATTTATAATTGTTCAAAAGGCGTTTGATAGCGCCCTTCTCTTCCCGCTTCGAGCCGGAATGATTGCCGGTTACCCGTGGCTCCATATCCATATTGGTGTGGACATGGTTGACGATCTGGTCGTTGAAATCATAAATCACATCACCGCAGATACAGGCCAGACCTTCAGCGGTTTCAACAATCACATTCATGGAGCCTTCGGTGTGTGCACCGGCTGCCTCGCACCACACGCCGGGAATTATTTCCTCAGCCTGCGTGATTTCAAGATCAAGGAACCGCATCGCTTCCGGCTCATAAATCCGCTCTACAAGGTGCAGAATATCCGGCTTTGGATATTGCGGAAACATGATGCCAGAAACAGAGAATTCCATTTCCTTGCGGTTGATCACCACCGTGGTGTTCATTGGGAACAGATCATCCTTGCCTGCATGGTCAATA
Source organism: Alphaproteobacteria bacterium (assembly GCA_024743215.1). Lineage (GTDB taxonomy): Bacteria > Pseudomonadota > Alphaproteobacteria > Rhizobiales. Next base: position 414,472 of record JANSWZ010000001.1, on the reverse strand, counting down.
TGAAGATGGGTGTGCAGCACGTAGCGCACATCGCCCATTTTAACGCCATGTTTGGCCAATTGATTTTCAATCATATTGTCGTGGAACTGCAGCCCGCGCATTCCCAGCGATTCCATGATCGCATTGTCCCGATACCCGGTATCGACAACGATTGGATATTCGCCGCCAAGGATCAGAAAGCCGTAAACCGGAACCCGCCGCACCCGGCCACATTCATGACCAAGCACCAGGAATGAAGTCTCCAGTTCGATGTCTCCATAATCGAGAACATGAATTGTCAGCGCCATATGTGTTTCTCCCTTTTAAGTCCGATGGGCCAATGGCCCGTGATTGCTAATTGATACGTCAAAGTTGGTAGACCCGCGCTGCGGTGTCGTGAAAAATCGCCTTTTGCTGTGCTTTTGGCAGACCGGAGGTTGCTTTCTGAAAGGCTGCAAACAGCTCCGCATAGGAGGTCCACAATTTCTCAATCGGAAAGTTGGAGCCGAACATGCAGCGCTTGGCCCCGAAGATCCCCACAGTTTCAGAAACCATCTCCGCGATGAATTCCGGATCATTGCGATGAATAAAGGTTCCGAATGCTGAAAGCTTCGTCACCACATTCTTGCACTTGGACAGACGCTTCATGCCCTTGCGCCATGCAGCCCAGCCATCTACGCTGGAATCTTCCAGCATGCCCGCATGCTGCAAAATGAACGTCACATCCGGGCACGCATGTGCCAGCTCGACGGCAGCCTCCATTTGACCGGAAAACACCTGCAAATCAAAAGTCCAACCATAGTCACCAAGATGCGCGATATTGCGTTGGAGCACAGAATTGGTCGGCAGATCCGGTGTCGCAGCAAAGCGGTAAAGCGGGTTTTCATGCCAGTGCAGTTGCTGGCGCACACCGCGCATCAAGGGATATTTCTTCAGGCGATCCAATTGCGGCCGCACATCATCGACCATAAAATCCGCATAACCGACAATGCCATGAGGCCAGCCGCTTACGTCGGCCACTGATTGAACCCAGGCCACCTCGTCCTCGAACCAGTTGGGTGCCCAATTGGCCTGAACATAAACCGATTTGGTAATGCCAAGCCCTTTAAGGTCATTCAGATATTCATCAATCAGATAGTCACGCTTGATGTCGGCGTAGGGCCCAAAAATACGTGGTTGCTCAGGTCCCAGCAACCAGGGCAGATCCTTCTGCAGCCAGATATGGTGATGTGCGTCGATCATGCAGCCCTCGCAAGGTTCAAAACGTGGTTACAGATGGCCTGCGTATCACTGCCATCAGACAGACTGTCGAGATAAGGACGAATAGCGGCCAGAGCTTCTGTCTGAGGCACATAGCCGGCATCTCCGGCAAGTGGCGACAGCCAGTCCAAACGCCAGGCCATGCGTGACAGTCGCCAGACCGCGTCAATCAACGCATTCGGCTCGCCGCGTTCCAACCCGTCAGACAGCACGATCACGGCAGATCCACGGGCAAACCCGGCAAATCTGGGCACAGCCAAATACGCCTGAAGCGCATCGCCAATACGTGTGCCGCCGTCAAAATCGGCAACCAGTCGGCCGGTTCGTTCCAAAGCTTCCTGACTGTCTTTCGGCGCAAGTGCTTGCGTAATGCGCGTCAGGCGCGTGCCAAGTGTAAAAGCCTCAAATCGGTCCGCCACCTGTGCCAGTGTGTGGGCAAAGCGCAAAGTTGCGTCTGTCTGCTCTTTCATCGAGCCTGAAACATCAATCAGCAGCAACAATCGCCGTTGCCGTGTCTTTCGGCGCAGTTGCGGCAGTGTGAACACTTCCCCATCGCGTTGCACGGCTTCGCGCAGTGCTTTGCGCATATTCAGTCGTTCTCCGTGACGCGCAGCAGAACGCCTGTAAGACAAGCGACGCGGCAAACTGCCGGGTGCACGGCGCGCGAAATCCTGCAAGGCAGCAGCTTCGTCCCGCGGCCCGAAACTGCGCTGGCTCAAACTTTCAGCAGCCGTCGCCTCAGCACCGGAATCCTCAATTTCATCTCCTTCAGGCACCTCGGATTCGCCGTCACTGGCTTCAAACGCCTCAACCTCTTCTTCATCGTCACCGGCATTGGCGGGTGCCGCGACCGTCTGACCCATGAAAAAAGCCCGGAACAGCGCATCGAACTCCGTTTCCCGCTCTCGAGGAATTGCCAGCATTGATAATGCCGCCCGGCGGATATCATTCATATGCCGAGGGCCCAGCAGCCCAATGGCTTCAATAAACCCAGTGGTTTGATCCGGAGCCACAGCAAAACCATGGGCGCGCAACAACCCGGCAAAATTCACAAAAGGTTCTATGGCGCGCGGAAGCATTATGCGGCCTCCGATGGAAGCAGCGCATCGAGTCGCGGCTGCATATATGTCAGATCATCATGGTCTTTCAGCGCCACGCCAATGGCCTTGCGAAACGCCTGCGGCCAAGGATTGCCTTGCGAATGCAACAATGTTGCAGCTTCTGCCCACTCCACGGTTTCAGCCACGCCTGGAGGCTTCGCCAAAGGCTCTGCTCGCAATTGTGTGACAGCGGCCACAACAGCATCAGCCGTGGCACGCACCACAGTGCTGGCACGTGTCATGACGATTTCAGCTTCAAGGGCCGCATCAGGATAATCAATCCAATGATAGACGCAGCGCCTACGCAGTGCTTCATGCAAATCGCGTGTGCGGTTGGAAGTCAGCACGACTACAGGAGCCTGAGTGGCCCGAACCGTGCCTGTTTCCGGAATTGAAATCTGGAAGTCAGACAAGAACTCCAGCAAAAACGCTTCAAATTCATGATCAGAACGGTCGATTTCATCAATCAGCAGGACTGTATTTTCCGGTGACCGCAATGCTTCCAACATCGGACGAGCCAACAGAAATTCATCGCCATATATATTCACATATTCATCGCCAGCCTGACGAATGGCCAGCATCTGCCGGGTGTAATTCCATTCATAAAGCGCTGCCGCCGCATCAATACCTTCAAAGCACTGCAGGCGAATGACCGTGCGCCCCAACACAGCACCAATTGCTTTGGCGGCTTCCGTTTTACCCACACCGGGCGCACCTTCCAGCAAAAGCGGTTTTCCCAACGCCAGTGCCAGATAGGCCGATGTCGACAAACCCTCATCCGCTAAATATTGCGCACCAACAAGCGCAGACTGCAAACCGTCCGGCGAATTGATACCAGCAATGGAAGGACGAACTGCCACGGCTTAGAAAGTCCCCTTTGGTTGGGCTCCGCCATTGGCCTGAATGCCACGCAAAACTTTTTCAGGAGTAATCGGCAACATATCGCAGCGCACCCCAACAGCATTGTAAATGGCGTTCGCGACAGCAGGCAGTAGCGGATTGGCACACATCTCGCCCGGGCCCTTACCGCCAAATGGCGCGTCCTCTGCAGGCCGTTCCAGTACCGCAATATTATGAGGCACCACGTCGCCTGCGCCCGGCATCAAATAGCTATTGTAGTCATCAGGACCGTGAGAGCGGTCCGGATAGTAGGGCTCCGTGGTTTCATAGAGCGCATGAGAAATGCCCATCCATGCGCCACCAATCAATTGCTGCTCCACCATTTTCGGGTTGAGCGCACGGCCAACCTCATAGGCAGAATTCACCTGACTGACCGTGACCTCACCGGTCTCATCATCAACTTCCAGATCAACCACAACGGCGGCATGGGCAAAACAGGACACAGGTGTCATCTCGCCCGTATCAGCATCCACATCTGAAGTTGGAATGAGAAAGATACCTCTCCCCGAGAGCGTTTTCCCTTGCTTGAATTGTGCCGCAATGGCCGTATCGGCCACAGTTATAGACCGACCCGGCGCGCCTTTGACATGAATGTTGCCTTCGCCATCCGTGTCCAGATCAGCAGGATTGACTTCCAACTCATCTGCGGCAGCTTCCATCATTGCCGCGCGTGCTTCAGCCGCAGCACGAATGACCGCATTGCCCACACGGTGCGTTCCACGTGAGGCAAATGAGCCCATATCATGAGGCCCAGTATCGCTGTCTGCTGTGTCCACATAGACGTCTGCGACGGGAACACCCAGTGTTTCAGCCGCTATCTGCCGGGTGACAGACTTCATCCCCTGCCCCAGATCAATGGCACTCAACGACACCATGAATTTGCCATCAGGCGTGGAATGCACCAGTGCCTGACTGGGATCGCCACCCAGATTCATACCGATGGGATAGTTGATACAGGCAAAGCCGCGCCCTTTGTGAAGTGCCATTTCATCGCCTCCTTGTGCCAGATATGAACCGCGATACGCCGGGGCGCTTGATGCCCTTTTGGAACGGTTCAGTCGGCTTGTAAGGTTCAGCCGCAGCCGGCTGGACCGCTGCCGCTTGCTGCTGTGGTTGAGCGACAGGTGCCGCAGGCGGCGGAGCCATTGGTGCCTGAGTTGGTGGCGTTGGCGGTGTATAACGTGGCGGAGCAATCGGTGCCGAATGCACAGATGGAACGGCAGGCGATTGCTCTGCAGCGGATTTCCGATGGCCCGTCCTGGCAGGGTCAATAATCATATCATCGCGTTGCGGGGGAACAGCGATAATGGGTGCCACTGAAGTTCCTGCAGCAACCCGACCTTTGGCCGACGCACCTTCTCCGGGCGCAGTTGGAATCTTGTTTCGCCGACGCTCACCGATCTTGCCGGCCTGATCCGTTACAGTCTCTGGAATAGCGGCCCGCTCGCCACCACCGCCTTGCAGGCTGGTTTGTGCAGCAGCCTGTGCGCTGATTGCCCAATCGGCCTTGCTGGCAGCCACCTGGCAGCATTCAATGAGTGCCGTATTTTTGGCCAGTCGCCGATGCGCCTTCATATCCCCATCGCGATAAGCGTTGAGAATGCGCAGCTCAATCGGGTTCATCCCAACGGCTTCAGCAACCTTGTCCATGTGGCATTCGATGGAAAAATCGACGCCCGTGATCCCAAAGCCACGCATGGCAGTGGCTGGGGTCCTGTTGGTGTAAACACAATAGACATTGGACGCGACATTCGGGATGGAATACGGCCCCGGCAGATGGCCCGTACCCTTGATGATGGCGTAGGAGCTTAGCCGTGTATAGGCACCGCAATCAAAGAACCCGGTAAATTGACGCGCCACAATGCGCCCGTCATTCATCACCCCGTCCTTGATGTACCAGCGCTCTGCGCCACGCGGCGCGCCGACCTGCATTTCCTCTGCCCGGTCAAATATGTATTTCACCGGCGCGCCGGTCAGTTTCGACCCAAGTACTGCCAATGGCTCGTGCAGACTGTCTACCTTGCCACCAAAACCACCCCCCACGGTACCGCCGATAAAATGCAGCTGAGAGGATGGCATATCCAGCAATTTAGCGGTTGTGCCCAATGAGAAGAACAGAGCCTGTGTGGAAGTGTAACAGACAAACCGGTCATTCGTTTCGGGCGCAGCGATGGCACCACAGGTCTCGGTTGGAGCCTGCTCAATCGGTGACATCTGATAGCGGCCTTCGACAATGTGGTCGGCTTCGGCAAAACCCTTCTCCACATCACCAAACCGCAGCTTCTGATGATCATAAAGTTCGTGATAATCAAACGTATTGTTGGGATAGGTCTCGCTGACCACCGGTGCGTTCGGCTCAAGCGCCTCCTCCACATCCAGCACATGCGGCAGCACTTCATAGTCGACACGCACGACAGCAGCAGCATCACGTGCCTGCCGTTCCGTTTCGGCTATGATCGCGACAATCGGCTCGCCAACATAAGCCACCTTCTTGCCCTGCAGAAGTGCTTCATCATCCTTGCCGAAATTGATCAGCGCCAAAAGTGTATTGAGATTATTCGGTACATCTTCCGGCCGTATGACGCGCCTGACGCCCGGCATGCGATCTGCAGCCGAGGTATCAATGGAGCGAATACGCGCATGATGGTGCGGCGAGCGCACGCACCGCATATGCAGCAGCCCTTCAAACAGATGATCATCAAAATAGGGCGAACGCCCGGTCACATGACCCAGTATATCCTGGCGGATGGTCGGCTTGCCGATTTCCTTCAGCGTGTCGTCACGCTCATCAGCAAACAGGTCTTTTCTGAATTCAATCGAGGACATCAGGCAACTCTCCCACGCATTTGTCCTGCGGTCGCCAGGATTGCATCAATTATCGGCTCATACCCCGTGCAGCGGCAGATATTGCCCGAAATTGCCTCCACCACCTCTTCACGACTGGGATTTGGATTTTTAGCGAGCAGCGCCTTGGCCGCCATCAACATGCCAGGCGTGCAATAGCCACATTGCGCTCCAAAGTTTTCCATGAATACGCGTTGCAGCGGGTGCAAATCGGCGCCATTGGACAGGCCACCGGTTGTCTCGATGCTGCGCCCTTCCACGGTTTCAGCCAACGTTAGGCAGCTGAGATGGGGTTCGCCATCAATAAGCACAGTGCAGGTGCCGCAGGTGCCCTGCCCGCAACCATATTTGGGAGACAGATCACCAACACCACGGCGCAAAGTGTCCAGCAGATTGGCACCGCCATCCACAAACAGTGCAGTCTCGGACCCGTTCAGGGTAAAGCGTACCGGTGTTTTAGCCATTATCGGTTCCCCTCACCTAACAGAACACGGCGCAGATGCACCGGCGCGACTTCGTTGCGATACCAGGCTGAGGCCAGTGAATCATCCATTGGACTGAGACCCGCCGTGGCAACCGAAAGTGCCTGCTCAATACCTTGAGCATCAAGGTTCACACCTTCCAATGCCTGCTCCGCGGCTTTTGCTCGAAGTGGCGTCGGACCCATCGCCCCAAAGGCAATGCGTGCTTGTGAAATGCGCCCACCCTGACGCGGTAACCAGACCGCAATGCTCATAACCGAGACACCTTTCGGTTTGACGCGGCTTACCTTGCGAAAGCGGAATTCATCACCCATTGGCCGTGAAACGGAAACAGATGCGACCAGCCCCCGCATGGAAGAGCGTGCAGACAGAAAATTCTCGATCGGCTGCTCTGACCCATCAGACAGGCGCACACTGGCATCAAGCGCCAACAAGGCCGTTGTAAAATCACCATAGGGATGTGGCGCAAACAGATTACCGCCAATCGTCGCCATGTTGCGCACGGCAGGACCGCCAACCTGTCTGGCAACGTCCGCTAGGAAGGACGTCTCGGAAGCTGCCATGACGTCGGCCATCGTCGCACCAGCGCCAATGACAATGCGGCCGCTTTCGCTGCGGATTTCCCGTAGGCTACGATCTCTCACCCGGACAATCCGCTGAAAACTCTGATCACCATAATTGACACCGCGCATGATCAGCGTCCCGCCGCCAAGGAAGCGGCTTTCCGGCGTCATGGCACCAGCTGCCTGTGCCAAAGTGTCAAAGGTCTCAACTGTCAGCATTGTCTAGTCCCCAAGTCCCAAATGCGTGCGAATGGCATCAAACCCGGTGGTGTATATGCCGTCTCCGACAAGGGTTGCCATCTTCTCTTCCTCACCACTTTTGGTGTCAAATTTGCTTTCCCATTCCCAGAACGTCTGGTCACCATCGGTCACCGGAAACAAGCGCACATGCGCCACATAATTGAACAACGGAATAGGTGTATCCAGCAGGCAGTAGCTGAAGGTTTGTTCAATGTCAGATAGTGACAGCAATTGCTCACGCAGTTCCGAGCCATCCTCCAGACGGAAGCGCCTTACGCACCCCACCTGATCACTGGAAATGTTCCGCTCCACCTTGCTGGTTGCAACCGCCGGATGCCAGCGGTCATGGCCGTTAAAATCGCGCAGCACATCCCACACCGCTTCGACCGGTGCTGAAAGAACTGTACTGCGGATAACTTTGACCATGATCGCCTAACCCGTCCCGACCTATTTGAATTTCATGTCGGCAGGATCGAAAGTGGTGACCTGCACATACATCAACCCATCATGGGTGACGTATGCGTCAGCGCCCTTATAGGGCTCAGCCAACCAGTCCGCTTCCACACGCCAGGAAACATTCACGGTGTTTTCAACCGTCTTGACCTTTTCCGCGATGAAAGTTGCGCCTTTGAATCCACCGTCTTCACGGGGCGTGCAGAACCCGGCAAACACATCACCAATGGCACGGCGGCCTTCCACCCAGACACCATTTGGCAGAATGAACAGCACTTCTTCAGGGTACTGCGCCATCAACCGGTCCCAATCGCATTCATTGAGCGCGTCAATATGCTCGAATGTCACCGTCTCGGCATTGGGTTGCATGGCCAGCGGCGGCAAGGGTCTCGGTTCCTGAGCAATTGCGAAGGACGAAGCACCTGCAAAGACAGCAGTTGTTAGAAGCAGTTTCAAAAGTTTCATGACGTTTCCTCCCGTCGTTTGAAAACCGACCCGTTTCATCAGGTTTCTAATTACCGAAATGCCGTTTCAGCGCGTCAAAGCCGCCCTGAAAAACGTTGGTACCAACACCCGTTACCAAATCTGTTTCATTCGCCGGATCACATGAAAACTCCGCAGACCATTCGCCAAAACAGCGCTCACCATCTGTGATAGGTGTCAGGCGTAGTGTTGAAATGTAATCGGTAAGCGGCATCGGACTTTCAAGGATCGCATATGTGTAGAACATGTCGTAATCAGACAGACCCAGAAGTTGCTCGCGTAACGCATCGCCATTTTGAAGATGGAAACTGCGAATACAGCCCACCTTGTCCGAAGGCAGCGCGTCTTCAATACGGCTGTCACGGATACGTGGATGCCACTTCGGCAACCCGTTGAAATCCCGGATATATTCCCAGACCTTTGCCGCCGGTGCATTGATGACGGATGAGATGTAAACCCGAGCCATTATTTCTTGTCCCCGGATTTGGGTTCTTTCCCGTCCTTGCCGTCATCCTTGCCCTTTTGAGATCGGTTGAGTTCGGCCTGCATCCGCGTCATGTCCGATGCTTCGCGGATCAGACCGCCCTGTTTGGAAATGTTCGCACCATCAATGCCGATATCCGACAACAGACTATCGATCATGGGCGCCTGAACCCTGTACCGAAGAGCTGAATTGATCACCTCATCGGTAGGGCTGCCACCGCCGCCGCCGCTACTGTTTCCGCCACCAGACTCGCCATCGCCATTACCCCAGCCAATACCGTTGCCGCCAGAGCCACCCAATTGCATGATCTTGATCTCGTTGATCTTCTCAAGCGGTTTGACAGACGCTGCCACGATGCCTTCTACATGCTCCAGCATCTTGCGTTTGAAGAGTGAGTGACGGGCGGCATCTGTGAGCACGTTTTCAGCTTCATTGATAAGTTTCTGTGCTTCCGCCTCAACGGCAGAACGAATGCGCTCTGCTTCCGCCGCAATGCGTTTTTCCTCAGCCTGCTTTTCAGCCAGCACCACATCAACGGTTTTGCGTCTGGAAGCCTCCTCGGTTTCTTTGACTGTTTTGACCTTCTCGGCAGCCTGTGCTGCATGCGCTTTCGCTGCATCAGCTTCAGCGGCAGCTGCACTTTCGTCCAACGACTTTTTGTAAAGGTCAATCGCCTTGTCCATGAGCGCCTGCTCAACAGCTTTCTCACGATTTATCTCAAGACGCCTGCGCTCGGTCTGATGGCCAATCCGGGCATCATCCAGCCCACGTTCAGAGGCAATGCGCGCACGCTCGACTTCTTCCTGTGAGGCAATTTCGGCCTCCCGCAAGACCTGAACCCGAGCAATCTCGATCTGCTCCAGAACCTTTTTGCGTTCAAGTTTTTTGGTATCCAGTTCCTGCTGCGCCAGGATTTTCTCGGCATCCACCGTTTTTTCCTTGGCAACACGCGCCGCCTCAATCGCCTCATCAGCAGCAATCTGAGCTGCATCAAGAGCCTGGTTCCGGGCAATTTCCAGATTCCGAATACCTTCATCACGCGAGATTTTCTCTGATGTGGTTTCGCGTTCTTTTTCAATGCGAAGCTGATCGACCAGACGCCGGGAAGATATCTCAGCGCTTTCAATAGCTTCATTTTTCTCGATTTCACGAGACCGTATCTCTGCCTCTTTCTCGATTTCCGCTGCGCGTGTCTTGCCTTCCTCGGAAATTCGGCGGCTGTTGATATCCTGTTGGGCCGCTATGCTGGCCGCGTCAACGGTTCGATTTCGAGCAATCTCGCGTTCACGCAGATCCTGCTCATAAGCAATGCGCTCTGCCGCAACCTTCTTCTCTTTGGCAATCCGCGCCGCTTCCAAAGCCTCGGCTTTGGCAAGTTCAGCTGATTCCAGAGCACGTCCTCTCGCAACTTCACGTTCCTTGGTTTTCTCATCGCTTTCAATACGTTGCAGCGAAAGCTTCGCTTCCTGCGCAATGCGAGCAGCCTCAACAGCTTCGCGCGAAGCAACTTCAGCCTCATCCAAAGCCTGATTGCGCTCAATTTCCAGCTCGCGGGTTGCTTTTTCAAAGGCGATACGCTCGGCAGCGGTCGCCTTTTCTTGTGCTATGCGGCGTGCCTCTGTTGCTTCTTTCGCCGCAATTTCAGCAGCCTCAAGCGCTTTCTTGCGCCCAACTTCCCGTTCGTCAGTCTCTTCACGGGCTGCGGTTCGGTCAAATGAGAGTTGTTTCTCTTGCGCGATACGCGCTTTTTCGACGGCCTCTCGCGCCGCAATTTCTGCTTCATCCACGGCGCGATTGCGTTCAATCTCCAGCGCTCGGATGCGCTCTTCTTGCGCGATACGAGTTGTATCGGTGCTTTCACGAGAGGCAATTGTTGCCTCTTCAATGATGCGTTGGCGTTCGATATCAAGCGCACGGGTTGCCTGTTCAGATGCAATCCGCTCAGCCGACAACGCCTTTTCACGGGCAATCCGCGCTGCTTCGGTTGCTTGCTGGGATGCAATCTCTGCTTCCTCAAGCACCTTCTGGCGTTCTATCTCCAATTCCCGCGTTGCACGATCAGACTTGATGCGCTCTGCATTCACAGTCGTCTCTTGCGCAATACGCAGTTTCTCAGATGCTTCACGAGACGCAATTTCAGCCTCTTGAACGGCAAGATTACGCGCAATCTCTTTCTCTTTGGTACCTTGCTCCAAAGCAATGCGGGCTTCAGTGACACTGCGCTCCTGAGCAATGCGCGCCTTTTCGATCATCTCACGGGCCAGAATTTCGGCTTCGTCAACAGAACGTTGGCGTTCGATTTCCATGGACTGAGTGTCTTTGTCCTTGGCAATACGCGCCTCAGTGACAGACCGTTCCTGAGAAATACGCGCTTTCTCAATGGCTTCCTTCGCCACAATATCTGCGGAATCCGTCTGTTGCTGGTTCTTGATCCGCTCTTCGCTCAGCACACGTTCCTGAGATATCCGTGCCTTTTCAATGGCTTCGTGAGACACGATTTCCGCTTCATCCACGGATTTCTTATGAGCAATTTCTCTCTGCCGAATCTTCTGTTCAGAATCGATGCGGGATTCGGCGATTTGTTGCTCGTTCTGAATGCGGGAGGTTTCAATAGCTTCACGGGACAGAAGCGATGCTTGTTCGGCCTCCTTCTCACGCTCAGCTCGTTCGCGTACCAGATCCGTGCGTTGCTGCGCCCGGCGGAATTCGACTTCGCGTTCCTGATCGAGTCGCGCTTCTTCGCTTTCCTTTTCAATCAGCAAGGCCTGTTTTTCGGCTTCCAGATTACGGCTGCGGATCTTGATCATCGCATCCTGCTCAATGTCATTGCGCAGCTTGCGACGTTCCTCGATGGATTTGATAACGGTGGTCAGACCTTCCGCATCGAAGCGATTGGACGGGTTGAAATACTCGATATCAGACTGATCAATGTCTGTAATAGCCAGACTTTCCAGCTCCAATCCGTTCTTGTCCAGACCGGCCTGAGCCGCTTCCAGCACGCGCGCCACATACGTATTACGGTTTTCCAACAATTCTTCACTGGTCATTTCGGCAGCCGTTGTCCGCAGTGCGGAGACAAATTTACCGGCCAGAAGGGAATGCAGCCGTTCCGGTTCCAGGGTGCGGCGGCCAAGTGTAGCGGCTGCCACACTCACCGACTTTTTGTCCTGTTGAACACGGACATAAAACTCAGCTTCGACATCAACGCGAATGCGGTCTTTGGTAATCAGCGCCTGCTCACGGGCACGCGTCACTTCCAATTGCAGCGTATTCATATTGACCGGCGTAATGTCATGAACAATCGGCCAGACAAAAGCGCCGCCATCAATCACGACGCGTTCACCCAGAAAACCCGTTCTGACAAATGCGATTTCCTTGGTGGAACGGCGATAAAGCCAATTCATCACCCAATACAGAATGAAAATGACGATGACTGCTAAAATCAGCCAAAGGATCAATTGTCCAATCAGTTGCCCGGTCATGGCATGCTCCCTCGTTACCGCTTAACTGCGGCCGATCTGTTTGAATTTTCTGGTTTGTTCTGTCAGTGCAATTTCTGTTGGCAGCCGTTCCATTGAGGAAGCGCCATAAAAGCCGTGACAATTCGAAGTGTGTTTCAGGACGAAAGCTGCGTCCTCAGGCATGGCCACTGGCCCACCATGCACCAGGATGATCGCGTCAGGCTTCTCTGCCAGCGCCGCTGCTGCCCATTCATCAACGATCGCGGGGCATTGCTCCAGCGTCAGCGAGGTCTCGGCGCCAATGGCACCGCCTGTTGTCAGTCCCAGATGACAGACAATGATATCCGCTCCGGCCTTGGCCATGGCCGTCGCGTCTTCCGTGGAAAACACATAAGGCGTGGTCAGAAGGCCCTTTTCATGCGCCAGCGCGATCATGTCGACTTCCAGACTGTAGGACATTCCGGTTTCTTCCAGATTGGCCCGGAAGTTACCGTCAATCAGTCCAACAGTTGGAAAATTCTGCACACCGGAAAAGCCCGCTGCTTTTACGTCATCCAGGAATTTGTCCATGATCCGAAACGGATCGGAGGCGCAAACACCGGCCAGAACGGGTGTATGTTTTACCACCGGCAACACTTCTCCGGCCATGTCCATGACAACAGCATTTGCATCGCCATAAGGCATCAAGCCAGCGAGACTGCCGCGACCTGCCATGCGGTAACGCCCTGAATTATAGATCACGATCAGATCAATACCGCCCGCCTCTTCGCATTTCGCTGACAGGCCCGTACCGGCACCACCACCAATGATCGGCTCACCCTTGGCCACCATTTCCCGGTATCGCTTCATCAACTCATTGCGATCAAACATGCATTATTCTCCTGAGACTTTTTTGGTCCGCACGGAATGAAAGGTGCGGAAAGTTTGAACAACCAGATCAGCAAATGCCTGGTCGTTGATATTGTGTGGAACTCGTATCAATTGACGGTTGGTGGTCTGGCGCACGGTTTCTTCCAAAGCACCAAACAGGGCGGCGTCAGCCTCCGGGTCGTGAAACGCCATTCCAGGCGCATCGAGCATAGACACTCCGCCTTCCGGCAGGAAAAAGCGCACGGGCCCAGTCATCAAATTCAACTTCTCACCAATCCAATGTCCCATTTGCCGGTTTTCGTCCGACGTCGTGCGCATCAGGGTGATCTGTGGATTGTGTTCATACAGGTTTCGGTCGCGATATCTCTCTGGCACCGTTTCCGGAGCAGCAAAATTCACCATATCAAGCGCGCCGCAGGACCCGATAAAGGGGATCCCCGCACGGATTGAGGCATCGAACCGATCTTCTGTGGCAGGAAATACGCCCCCCGCAATCATGTCGCAGATTTCTGTCGTGGTCAGGTCGAGAACAGCCGACAACATGCCGCTGTCCAAAAGCTTTTCCATGGACCGCCCGCCAACGCCAGTGGCGTGGAACACCAGACAATCATAATCATCTTCAAGCTGGGCGGTGATTTGCTGAACACAGGGTGTTGTGACCCCAAACATGGTGAGGCCTATGGCCGGTTTCTCCGAGGCGACCACGGGCACCTTTGCGCGGCTTTTGACCATGCCAGCCATTGCCTGAGCACCGTTGGACAGGACTTCTCGCGTTATGGAGTTCAATCCCTGAACATCTGCCACTGAATGCAGCATCATAATGTCTGCGGGGCCGACATATTGTCCCACATTGCCACTTGCGACCGTGGAAACCATGAGTTTCGGCACACCAATGGGCAGAGCCCGCATCGCTGGCGCAACCAAGGCTGTTCCGCCTGAACCTCCGGCAGAAATGACACCGGCTACATTGCTCTGATGGGCAATCCAGCGCTCAAACGCCAATGTCATGCCAGCAACAGCCGTTCCCCGATCACCGGTGAAAACACCAGATACGCCCCTTGGATGGAACGCAGCAACCGCATGGGGCGGAACCTCAGCGCCAGAGGGCTTGCCACTGGTGGACAGATCCACCAGTTGAACCCGCAATCCGTTTGCCTTCAGCAAATCGCGCATGAAGCGCAGTTCTTCACCCTTCGTATCCAGCGTTCCTGCTACCAACACTGTTGTGGCGGCGCCTCGGGACAGCGCACGCATCGGTCCGCTGGAACTGCTACCGCTCGTGCGTTCCTGCGTCTGCGTTCTGGCGCTACCTTCGATAACGCGCACCGGAACCGGCTGCGACCAGCGCGTAGGTACTTTCGGATTGGACACATAAATCCGAACCGGACCCTGCTCATGATCCTGGTCGTGGTCCTGATCCTTGCCCTCAGACCTTTCAGCCGCATTGGCATCAGGCGTTTCATCGTGAGCATGCCTGCCAACGCCCAACAAGGCCTGTTGAAGGTCCCGATCACCAGCCAGCAACCCGGCATCCATGACCCGGTTGATCTTGCCATTGACCATGATGGCAACTTGTTCGGAAACCGAACAGGCCACACCGATATTCTGTTCAATCACGAGAACATCGACATCATCTTCTTTGGCAAGTCGCACCAACATTTCGGCAACCTGATTGACGATAACCGGGGCCAAACCTTCGGTCGGCTCATCCATAACCAGCAATTTAGGGTTCAGCAGAAGCGCTCTGCCAATAGCCAGCATCTGCTGTTCGCCACCAGATAATTGTGCGCCGCCATTGGATTTGCGTTCGGCCAGTCTTGGGAAGGTTGAATAAATACGTTCAGGCGTCCAGGCACCGCCTTTGCGCGCAACAAGTTGCAGATGCTCATCCACTGTCAGCGACCGCCACAGCCGACGCCCCTGTGGCACATAGCCGATACCAAGCCGTGCGATCTGGGCTGGAATCAATCCCGCCAGCGATTGCCCGTTGAAACTGATGGAGCCAGCCGCCATGGGCTCCAGACCCATAATTGCCTTGCAAAGGGTTGTTTTCCCCATGCCATTACGCCCAACCACGGACAACACGCCACGGCTCAATGTCAAATTCACGCCTTGCAAGGCATGAGATTGACCATAATAGACATTGAGGTCTCGAACCTCGAGAACGGGGCCTGATCGATCAGCCATCATCACCCCCCAGATAAAGCGCCTGGACTTCCGGGTCCTCTTCAATTTCAGCAGGTTTGCCTTCTTTGAAGATGCGACCATTATGCATCATGGTCACAGATTCAGCGACCCGCAGAGCCACATCCATATCGTGTTCAATGATGATGTAGCCCATATGCGATGGCAGTCCGGTGAGGATTTCCACCAATTCTCCGCGCTCAGTCGGTGACAGGCCGGCTGCAGGTTCATCAAACAGAATGAAGCGCGGCGCACCAGATAGGGCCATGGCAATTTCAAGCTGACGTTGCTGACCATAAGACAAAACCGAAACCGGTGTGTCTTTCGCATCTTCCAGATGCACCACCCGGACAAGATCTTCCGCGCTTGCCATCAACGCATCGTTGCGGCGCGGACGGATAAAGGAAAAGCGGCCGCGCGATACTCCGCAACAGGCCAGATATACATTGTCCAGGACGGTCAAACCGGTGAAAAGCAATGAGATCTGATAGGTGCGACGCAACCCGCGCCGAATGCGCTCATGGGCAGGAAATTCAGAAATATCTTCGCCGAAAAACCGAATTGATCCGCCGGTTGGCAGAAAGTCGCCCGTGATGCAGTTGAAAAGCGTGGTCTTGCCGGCACCGTTCGATCCCAACACGGCTCTTCGTTCTCCCGGGCGCACCGTAATACTGATGTCAGAAAGAGCCGCAAGAGCACCAAAAAGCTTGGAGACACCACGCAATTCCAACGCATTGGCAGTGCCGGTAGCGCTCAACCGATCCGCAACTGTCGCGGGAGCATTCATAGATTGCTCTCCCCGGCATCACGCAAAGGATCTTTGTCGCTTCTCTGGCGCCATTTGTCCCAAAGGCCCAAAATTCCGTCTGGTGACCAGAACACGATCACAAGGAAGCTGATACCGATCAGCAACTGAAACCGCTCACCACCCAGACCCAAAGATGTGAGCACATCAATGGAGAATGTTTTCAAAAGCACGTAGATAAACGCCCCGATAAAAGGGCCAATTGGGTGCCGCATACCGCCAATCACTGCGATAATCAGAATATCGATTACGGGCCCGACACCGGCCGTTCCGGGTGAAACCTGTGCAGACTGCCATGTCAGCAGGATGCCACCAATGGCCGCGATCACTGCCGCAAAAGCGTAGGCTGCAACCCGATGGGCATTCACATTAAACCCCAGCGCTGCCATCCGGCGCGGATTGTCGCGCACGCCCTGAAGCGCCAGACCAAACGGTGCACGGGAAAGATACAATACGATCAGATAGGCCGCGACGGCCCAGAAAAGCGTCAGGTAATAGAAGGCCTTGCTGCCGCGCCAATCCACCCCGAACAGATTGGGTGGCAAGACCCCGTTAAAACCGGAAAAGCCGTTAAAGACCACATAGTTCTGGCGCGTAAAGTAGAAAAAGGCTGACGCAATCGCCAGCGTGATCATGATCGTATAAATGCCCTCGGTGCGCACAGACAGCCAGCCCACAACCGACCCAAACAGCATGGCCACAATAAGCGCGATTGGAATGGTCACATACCAGGGCCAACCCTGGCTGATGTCGGTTATGGCACTGTCGCCAAAGATCGCAATCATGTAGCCAGCCAGAGCGGCAATGGTCATCTGCACCAGGCTGACCATCCCGCCATAACCCGCCAGAAACATCAGGCTGAGAGCAATCATGCCAAGAATGAAAGACCAGCCAAATATCTGATACAGCGTGAAATCACTGGCGAAGGCGGGCATGATCAGCAGCAGGATCGCAACAACCCAATATTGCACTGGAATCTGCTCGGCCCAGCCTGTTTTACGACCTTCTGTATCACTCACTCCGCTTTCATCGATGACGGCCATGCTCTAGGCTCTCCCCAACAGGCCCTGAGGCCGGAATGCAAGAACCACAACCATGATCAGGAAAGTCAGCACCACCGCATAGGTGGGAAAGTAAACCGAGCCGAGTTGCTCAGCCAAGCCAATCACAAGCGCGCCAATTGCAGCACCGGGGATCGAGCCCATTCCGCCCACGATCACCACAACAAGCGATGCCAGCAAAAATCTTATATCCTCGCCGGGCGCGACAGATTGGAATGTGCCACCGACGACCCCGGCAACACCTGCCAGACCTGCGCCAAAGGCAAACACGCCAATAAACACCACTTGAATGCGGGCACCAGTTGCAGACAGCATGTCACGATCATCAACACCGGCACGAATGAGCATCCCGATGCGGGTACGGTTCAGCAGCATCCACATGCCCAACCCAATAACAACTGATGCGACGAAAATGACGATGCGAACGATCGGATATTTCAGATAGACCAACTCACCAGAACTTTTTGCGCCAGTGACAAAGAAGGTTGTCAATGGACCACTCAACCATTGTGGTGGGGAAATATTGAAGAAATCACCGCCAAAAGACCACAACATCAGATCTGCCAAAACGATGGAAATACCAATGGTTACAAGCGTTTGGCGCAAATCTTCACCCTCCATCTTCTGGAAAACGAAAATCTGCATCAGGATGCCAAGCAATCCCACGACGATAAAGGCAGCCGGAAAGGCCAACAGCCAGTATCCCGTCATATCGGCAACGAAAAAGCCAATATAGCCCCCCAGAAGATACAGGGAGCCATGCGCCAGATTGACATTGCGCATCAGACCAAAAATGAGAGTGAAACCACTAGCGACCAGAAAGTAGAGGCCGCCAAGGGTAATGCCGTTAAACAGCGCATTGAGGAAGATTTTCTTGCGGCCAATGGCATCCACCAGCCAGTCAGGCCAAATCGCAAAGATCATCCACAACAGGACAGCAGCCGCAATCACGATGATGCCGCTCCAAACTGGATGTCGATTGGCAAATTGTCTCATCGCATGCCCACCAGACAAGCCTGATGGTCAGGACAATTCGATCCATCTGTCCATATACCAGTCATGTATGGCGGCTCCTCCAAGCTCGTCCTCCCAATCCGGACCATCGACGATTTGCGATTCCGGACCTGCAGCCCTGCAAAAGGCCGCTCCAAGGGAAAAGCTAAAGGGCTTTGTCCAATTTAGGCATACCCGAAAGTCTTCTCGGTTGGCCTATCATAGGGAAAACGACCGAAGCGACCGCGCCAGAGTTCGGACCTCAAATGATATGGGCAACCCGGCGGTAATCGCTGGGCGGAATCCCGACATTGGAGGTGAAGAATCGAGTGAAGCTGGCTTGCGATGAAAAGCCAAGATCATACCCGATATCTGTCACCGATTTGCCGGTGGTCATCAAATCTTCAATCGCCTGCTCAGAGCGCAACGTGTTGAGATATATGTTGGGCGTTATGCCCATCTGTTTCTTGAACAGCTTGAAAAAATGTGGCCGAGAAAGTCCTGCCTGCCGAGCAAGCCATTCAATTTCAACATCATCGGTGAACATTTCCTGCATCAACCGAAGAGAACGACGTACCCGATAGTCTGTGAACTTGGTCCGCATGCCCTTTAGTGGTGTGCGATCATTGACCCCATGCCAGGATTGATCGAAACACTGGCGCGTCGCCTCATAAAGAAACCCGTCGAACAAATCTGAATTCTCTTCTTCAAGCAGAAGTGAGGTCAGTCGATTGACCCATTTCGAAACAGTCGGCGTCAATTCAATACAGGGACTACCAAAGCTCAACGCAAATTCCGCTGAATGGCTTGTCTCCAGGAACCACATTGGCTTGATGTAGAGCACAAGACATAGGCACGCATCGCTGTTTTCTGTCAGTTCAAAGCTGTGCGGCTCCCAAGGACCAACGGCCACCGCATAGGATTCATCTGCTGGGAAAGCCGAGTCTCCAACGCTTACAGATGCCTTCGACCCGCTGAGATAAAAGATCAAATGCCCTTCGCGATGAGCATGTGTAATGATCGGCTTGTCCAACTGATAAAGCGCGGCGCGACCAAACGCCCCGTGGTGAACGGATATAGCTTCGCTCATGTATTCCTCCCTGGGGTAAGCACCCGGCCTCTTTGTGCCTTTGGATGCAAAAGTATGAGCAGACTTCAAAATAACACAATCACTACCGAGATTTGGCAATACTCATGGGTCAAGAAAGAGACTAAGAGTTACGTCAAAAGATCGCAAATCGTCTTGCAGATCAACTTACATCTTTGATTCAGGGTCGGCAGATGGTTCAGGGAGCGGTATAGGCTGTTTTTACGATTGTAAAAAATTCTCGAGCATAGCTACCCTGCTCTCGCGCGCCATAGCTTGAGGCTTTTCGTCCGCCGAATGGCACATGGTAATCGACCCCGGCCGTCGGTAGATTGACCATAACCATACCCGCCTCCGCATGGCGTTTGAAGTGGCTGGCGTATTTCAGGCTCGTCGTGCAAATTCCGGACGACAGACCGAATTCGGTGTCGTTCGCCACATGAAGAGCCTCGTCATAATCCTTCACACGAATGACAGAAGCAACAGGACCAAAGACCTCTTCACGGTTGATCCGCATCGTGTTCTGCGTATCAGTGATCAAAGCCGGTTGAAAGTAAAAGCCTTGTTTCTCACGTTGCAGAACTTCTCCACCAATGCGCACATTGCCGCCTTGTGCACGCGCAATGTCAACGTAATCAAGGTCTTGCTGCAATTGGCTTTCATCAACCACAGGCCCTATGTGGGTGGTTGGCTTCAACGCATCATCAACAACCAGCATACGCACTCTTTCAATCACCGCTTCCACAAAGCGATTGTGAATGCCTTCGGTGACAATGATCCTGGACGAAGCAGTGCAACGTTGTCCTGTCGAGAAAAACGCTCCGTTGACCGTACACTCAACAGCTGTGTCCAGATCCGCGTCGTCCAGAATAACAAATGGGTTCTTGCCACCCATTTCAAGCTGAACCTTCTTCATTTGCTTCATGCAGGCATCACCTACCCGCGCACCGGTTGCAGCCGATCCCGTAAAGGAAATTGCATCAACCTTTGCATTGTCCAGCATTTCCTGTCCGACAACCGAACCCGGTCCCATAACCAGATTGACGACCCCGGCTGGCGCGCCCGAGCGATGCAAAATATCGGCAAGCACCCAGGAACACCCCGGAACCAGTTCGGCAGGCTTCATAACGACAGCATTTCCGTAGCAAATGGCTGGGGCCATTTTCCATGCCGGAATGGCAATTGGAAAGTTCCAGGGAGCAATAATCCCAACAACGCCAACAGGTTCACGGGTGATATCCACTTCCACACCTGGACGCACTGAGGCAAGCTTATCACCCGTCAACCGCAACGCCTCGCCAGCAAAGAAATCAAATATCTGTGCCGCACGCGTGGTCTCCGCGATGCCTTCGGCAAGGGTTTTGCCCTCCTCCCGGCTGAGCAACCGACCGATTTCATCCTTGCGCTGCAGAATTTCATTAGCCGTCCGCAACAACACATCATGTCTTTGTTGCGGCGTACTGTGACCCCATTTTCCGGCCGCCAACGCGGCCGCTTCGATCGCAGCCTGAGTTTCGGCAATACCAGCCTGCGCATAAACGTCGATCACGTCACTGATATCAGAGGGATTGATGTTATCCCGTCCGTGAGACGTGGTTATCCATTCACCATTGATAAGCAAAGGTTTCATAAGTCAGGATCCTAGTGGACTGATTCCATGATGGAAAAAAGGTCGTTGCTTTGCACAAGTCTAGGGTTTGTCACGCTGTCCAGATCATGTGCAGCCAAGGGAGCGGCAGCCGTTATCTGATCAATTCCCAAGCCCATTTCAGACAGACTCTGTGGCAAGGGAAGATCACCCAAAAAGGCCTGAAGTCCATCTGCCAGCGTCTCTTTGGGCTTGACGGAAAACATCTGCCGCAATGGTTGATATTTCTCCTTTGCCGCCTCTGCATTGAAGCGAAGGACTGCCGGTAAAATCAAGCGGCTGAGTGCACCAGGATCAAGAGCCCGCCTGGAAACCGTCTCAAGCGCAGTGTTGATGGCGTTAGTAGCGCCAAGCCCCTTTTGCAAAGCAAGCGATCCATTGAGACTTGCGGCCATCAACTCCCGTCGGGATTCCAGATTGTCACTCTTCAAGACCTTGTGCAGATGATGGACGGCTCGGGACAATCCATCAAGCGCAATGCCATCGGCTGGCGGGTTGTAGCCACGCGACAAATAGGCTTCCACGCATCTGGCGATGGCGTCGGCGCCAGCACTGGCTGTAATCCTATCGGTCGCTCCCAAAGTCAGGGTTGGGTCACAAATTGTCATTGTTGGTATCAGCTTGCGACACATCAACAATTGGCGTTCACCGGCATTCATGAGGACAGATGTATGCGCGCTTACGGCAGCACCAAATCCGGATATGCTGGGAACAGCAAAGAGGTCAGGCAAATTCTTGCCAATTCTGCGGGACCCGCCCTCAGCATGTGAAAAAACTGAGAGAGGCTGATCATGTACCATGGCAATGCGTGCTGCCTTGGCCAGATCTATGACATTGCTGTGCCCAAGGGCAATCAGCACATCACAATTGTTTGCCTTATAGGTTTTCGCCAGGCGCTGAACCGCGTCTTCTGTTGGAAATGAAGGTACATCGGAGAACATTTCAACCGAGGTGCGAACCGGAAGACTGGCAAAAAAGCGCTCGGCAAGCTGCTCGTCAAGTTCATCGGAATTCACAACCAGCAATGGTCGCTTTTTCTCATTGGCCTTGATTTCTGACCACAAGGCTTCTTCCAGAACGCCATCGGCGAAATGGATGCGTGTGACATAGGTGATAAGTGTCATATCACTACCCTGGGAATATGGGCATCGCTAGCGAGCGCCATACGCGGGTGAGAAAAAGTGACCCGGGAGAAACGAACCCTCCCGGGCCGGAAAAGAGATCCTACTGATTAATAGGATGCCTTACATGCTGGGACTTCCCTTGAAGGAAGACCAATACCCGCAAATGCATCCTTGTCGATGCCCAGCGTCTGATTCACGTTTTCTTTCATCGCAACCAGTTGTGTTGCAAGCGTGCCGTCATCCTGCTGAACCACTTCGGATACGAAGTTGGTACCGACGGCCTGACGGTTTTCATCCAGCGTGATTTTGCCGTTTGGCGCATCAAGCTCAAGTGTCGACAGACATTGGCGGAAAGCCGCATGACCATCAGACATGTCGCCATCGACCTCGTTTAGGCAGGTAAAGGCAGCCGTCGTTGCATTGTAGTAACCAGTGGCCAGAAGCGACGGGCTCGGGAAGCGATCTTCAGGAGCAAATGCATCCTGGTAGGCTTTCACGTAAGCCTGCCACTTCGGATCATCCCATGTATCAGCCTGAGGTCCGGAAGATGGGGTACCAATCAAGGCATCCTTGGCGGAGCCTTTGGAGTTGAGAACGGTTCCATCAACCATGATACTGCCACCAATCAGATTGGCATCACCACCAGCCTGCTGGTATTGGTTGAGAAAGTTGACCGCATCTCCGCCACCAAGGCCGAGATAGATTGCATCCACATCATCAGGCAGCGCCGCGATGATCGAGCCAAAATCCTTGGTTCCCAATGGCACCCAGAACCGCTCGGTGATTTCACCACCAGCAGCACAATACTCAAGCGCGAAGCCAAAGACCTGCGTGTAAATGAAGGAATAATCCTCGCCAACAGTGGCAACAGTCTTATAGCCCTTGTCATTGTACACATAGTCGCCAAGACCGGCAGACCACTGAGCTCCATCCGTGTTGAAACGGAAGAAGTTGTCAGCTGGCGTCACATAAGTGGTTTCCTGAGCACCAGAAATACCATTGATGAAAGTCGCCTGAGGCTGCGTTTTGGCATAATCGCGAATGGCAATACCTTCAGAACCGGAAAGCGGCCCGATTACCAATTCGACACCGTCCTGTTCAACCAGTTTGCGTGCACCACGAACGGCGCTGTCAGGAGAGGTATCAGTCGATTGAATAATCAACTCGATCTCTCTGCCACCGGCTTTGCCATCGAATTGGCCCAATGCTGTTTTCAGACCACGAACACCGTCTTCACCAAGAGCTGTGTAAGTACCCTCAAGCGTCGCGAGTACACCAACTTTCATTGGTCCTGAATGTGATGCGGCATGAGCCATACCAGTGGCCATTACAGCCGCCATGGAGATAGTAGATAGCAGTTTCAATTTCATGAGTTCCTCCCAAGAACCGCGTTGTAGATTTGATTGCGGCAATCACCACAATCGCCCGTGAGAGGTTGGAGCAGGAACACTGGTTCTCTGATCCCGGAGCGTCTACCCGGCGTAACACACAGTCTGATTTTACAACAAGAACACGCCTTTATTCCGGCCAAATCCGGAATATGACGTGAAATATGCTCAGACTTTAAGCAACGGCGGACCCACCTAGATTTTGATGCGTTCCATTTTCGGATCATAAAGAGCGTTGGTATGAAGCTGCGCTTTCACCCGGATGGTTGCCACTTCCAACTCATAGTCACCTGTTTCAAGAAAAGCCTTATCAACGCCTTCGGGATGACGGACATAGCCATAGCCAATCGACTTGCCGATTGTGTAGCCGAAACCGCCACTGGTCAGCCAACCAACCCGCTCTCCATTTCGGTAAATTGTCTCCCGGCCAACCAGAATAATCTCCGGATCATCCACGGTGAAACCAGCCAGCATTTTGCGCACGCCTTCGCTCTTTTGTTGCTGCATCGCTTCGCGGCCCTTGAAGTCAATATTCTTCCTCAATTTGACCGCCCAACCAAGCCCGGCTTCTATGGGTGTGTGATCGGGGCCAATATCCGATCCCCAGGCGCGATAGCCTTTCTCAAGACGCAGACTTTCAATGGCCCGGTAACCGGCAAGCGCCAGCCCGTATTTTTCTCCAATAGTGGTCAGAACATCATACACCTTCGTGGCGTATTCAGTTGGCAGATGCAGCTCCCACCCAAGCTCACCGACATAAGTCACCCGCAAAGCGCGTACCGGACAGCCGCCAATGCCGATAATACGAGAGGTACCGAAAGCAAATGTCTCGTTGGACACATCGTCACGAGTTGCTTCTTCAAGAATTTTGCGGGCATTCGGTCCCATCAGCGACAGAACAGAATAGGCAGATGTCACATCGACCAATTGCGCGTTTAACCCGTCAGGAATATTGCGCGAAATCCAATCAAAATCATGGGTCGCAAACCCTGTGCCCGTCACAATGTAATACTCATCTTCGGCAACACGGACCACAGTCAGATCACATTCAATGCCGCCCTTGTTGTTGAGCATTTGCGTGTAGATCAATGACCCAACGGGTTTTGAAACGTCATTGGCCGCAATCCAGCTTAGCGCGGCTTCAGCATCCGGTCCCTTCAGCACGAATTTGGCAAAGGACGTCTGGTCAAACAAGGTTGCAGCCTCACGCGCGGCTTTATGTTCCCGTCCCACAGCGTCAAACCAGTTCTGGCGGCCAAAACTGTAGACATCTTCGGCTTTCTCACCGGCTTCCAGATCAGCAAACCAGTTCGGTCGTTCCCAGCCCAGCTTTTCGCCAAAACAGGCCCCGGAGGATTTCAACAATTCATAAAGCGGTGATTTGCGACAAGGCCGCCCGCTGTCATGCTCTTCATTGGGCCAGGCCATGGTGTAGTGTTTGCCATAGGCTTCCATGGTTCGCGTGCGCACCCAGTCTGTATCGAAATGCGGGCGTCCAAATCGGCGGATATCCACCGGCCACAGATCATACGGCGGTTCGCCCTTGTCGACCCATTCGGCCAATGCCATTCCAGCGCCACCACCAGCGGCAATGCCATAGGCGTTAAACCCCGCGCCCACATAGAAATTGTCAAGCTCCGGTGCCTCGCCCAGAATGAAATTGCCATCCGGTGTAAAGCTCTCCGGTCCATTCACCAGATCTTTTATCCCGACATGCTCAAATGCCGGAACACGACCCAGAGACAGTTCCATCAATTGTTCAAAATGATCAAAGTTGGAATCCAGCAGCGTGTAATGAAACCCTGATGGAATACCGTCATTGGCCCAGGGTATCGGGTTGGACTCGTAACCACCCATCACCAGACCGCCCACTTCTTCCTTGTAGTAAGTCAATCGGTCAGGATCACGAAGGGTTGGCAGATTGGACGTCACACCCTCAATCGGCTCCGTGACCATATATTGATGTTCAACCGAGACCAGCGGCACGTTGACACCAACACTGGCCCCCAATGTGCGGCTCCACTGCCCCGCGCAACAAATCACAACTTCGCATTCAATGCGGCCCTGATCGGTAATGACAGCTTTGATTTTGCCCTTTTCGACTTCAATGGAAGTCACTTTCGTGTCTTCGATGATCCGCGCGCCGGCCATACGCGCACCCTTGGCAAGTGACTGCGTGATGTCAGACGGATTGGCCTGACCATCAGTTGGTAAAAAGGCCGCGCCTACCACATCATCAATTGTCATCAACGGCCACAATTCCAATGCTTCTTTGGGCGTCAGCAATTGCATATCAAGACCAAATGAATGTGCTGTCGTCGCCTGACGTTTGACTTCGGTCCAGCGCTCTTCATTACAGGCAAGGCGCAAACCGCCATTCATCTTCCAGCCTGTGGCCTGACCGGTTTCAGCTTCCAACCGATCATAAAGATCGACCGAATAGCCCAGCAATTGGGTGATGTTTGCACTTGAGCGAAGCTGCCCCACCAGACCTGCGGCATGAAACGTCGTGCCAGAGGTCAGTTTCTTGCGTTCAAGCAACACAGTATCCGTCCAGCCAAGCTTGGCCAGATGGTAGGCCGTGGAACAGCCGACAATACCACCGCCAATAATCACGGCTTTGGCTGTTTTTGGAAAATCACTCATTCTGCCTGGTCCTCAAGACTGTAGAAATATTTCATAAGAAGCGCGAAACCCTGTCAGGTTTTCTGCGGTGTAGGCGGCGTAATCAAAGGCAAGATCTGAATGGATTTCAGACACCATGCTCCACATGGTTTCGCGCAGCAGCGAAGCGCATTTCATGGCGCTGTATCGATGCAGCAATTCTGCTGTGACGGGTTGTTCGAAGTAGGCTTCCAGAAGCCAGTTCTCCTGCGCTTCGGAGAGTTGATTGTTGGAAGCAAGACCGCCCAGATCAAACAAGGGCGAGTTGAAACCTGCATAGTCCCAGTCGATCAGCCAGAGACGCTTTCCATCATCCAGAAAATTGGCTGGCAACAGATCATTATGGCCAAAGACCAGATCAATCGGTGAGGACGCCTGCTCAAGCCTGTCAGCACATGCCAGAAGCTCCGGCAACAGGCTGATATGGCTGGAACCGCCGTCTTGCAGAGTTGCCGCGTAATCACGAACAACGTGAAATACCCAGAATGTCAGGATCGGGCCACGCAAATACCGTGGTATGTCCCGGTGGCAGGCTTTGACTAGCGGAATGATGCGTTCCAGTGTGGCCTGATCTTGCACATTTTCGGCAGCAAGCGTGCGGCTCTCCACATAATCCAGGATCAAAACACCCGGCTCAAAGTGCCTTACCGCAGGTGAGATTCCGGCAGCATGGGCAGCTCTGCTGGCCGCCAGTTCATTGAACCGCATCACCTGGTGTTCAGGAATGTCACTGCCAAGCCGCGCGACATATTTCCGGTCACCATCGCGCACAAGATAATTGACGTTGGTAATACCACCGCTCAGTTCCGTGGCCTCAATGGGCCCGGACCAGAAATCCAACTTGCGCAGCTGTTCCAGATGGGTTGCATTCATCGCACAAGCCTCCAAGCCATTATGCCAACCCGTAGCGCTTGCGCATGGACTTTGCGCTGGCCGCAATCATGCGGTCGGCAATGATTGCGATGGCGGCAATAGCCAGTCCGGCAACAATACCGCGCCCGATATCTGCCTTGGTCAGCGCAATATAAACCTCCTGCCCCAGATCGCGGGTGCCCACCAAAGCGGTAATCACCAACATCGACAGCGCCAGCATGATGGTCTGATTGATACCGAGCATGATCTCGGGCAAAGCCAGCGGCGCTCTGATACGCCACAGCAACTGCCGCTTTGTGCAGCCTGACACAATTCCAGCTTCAATGAGTTGAGGATCCACCGTCTTGATACCATGCGCTGCATAGCGGATGGCAGGAGCGAGCGCGTAGAGCACCACAGCAATCATCGCCGAAAAATCGCCAACGCGGAACAGCATCACAACCGGGATCAGATAAACAAAGCTCGGTAATGTCTGCAAAGTATCAATTATGACGCCAACAATCCGGTCAGCGCGTTCATTCAAGGCCGAAAACAAGCCAATCGGAATGCCAATAATCGTGGCAATAACAACTGAAACACCGCACAGATAGACGGTGACCATGGCCTTGGCCCAAAGTCCGTTTGCGATCACAAAAAATGCCAGCAGCGCGCACAGCAGCGACAAACGCCAACCGCCAAAATACCAACCGGCAGCCGCAATTAAAAACCAGCCCCAAGCCCATGGGATTCCACCCAAAAACCGCTTCACTGGCAGCATGAAGGTAGACAACATGAAAGACTTCACCGCTTCCAGGTCATCAAAGTAATTAATGTTGATGGACTTGACCAATTCGTCCCAGAAGGTACCCGTCGTAACCTGAAGGGCTTCAGGATAGCTTTGTATGAAGGCAAAGAAATATCCGGCAGCCAGACAGGCGATACTGAGCACGAGCACAAACAGCGTTCTTGGATAGCGTTTGAGAAAACTCTCGGATCGCCGCCGTTCTTCACCGGACTGACGAGGCTGCGCAAACGCCTGACTGAGACGGTCCAGTGCAACGGCCAACACAACAATGGCAATGCCCGCTTCAAGACCGGCGCCGATATCAAGACGGCGCAGCGATGCCAACACATCAAATCCAAGGCCGCCTGCCCCAATCATGGATGCGATAATCACCATATTCAGCGACAGCATGATGACCTGATTGACTCCGACCATGAGGTCCGGCTTGGCAGTTGGCACAAGCACTTTCCACATCAATTGCCGTTGGGTACAGCCGGACATCACACCAAAATCACCAATTTCGTCCGGCACGGCTCGCAGAGCCAGAGTGGTGATGCGCACCATTGGCGGCATGGCGTAAATAATGGTCGCAACAAGAGCCGAGACCGGCCCGAACCCAAAGAGAAACAGAATGGGCACCAGATAGGCAAACACCGGAATGGTCTGCATCAGATCAAGGATCGGCTTGAGCGCCTGATCAAACCAGTTCCAGCGATAAGCGGCGATGCCAAGCAAAAGCCCGCCAGCCACACCAAACGGCACAGCAATGATAATGGAGGCCAGCGTGACCATGGCGCTATCCCATTGCCCGAACACGGCCAGATACAGAAAGGCCAAACCCATCAGCAAGGCCAATTTCCAGTCTTTGGCAAAGTGCCCGGCTGCGATGACAATTGCCGTTACCGCAATCCAGCTTAAGGGCGGAAGGATCTGAACCGCACCGGAACCCTGCCCCTCCATAAAACCAGAGGACAGAACTGACAGAACCAGATTATAGGGCTGCTCAATCAGCCAGGCTAAACCACGCGTTGCCTCGCGAAATGTGAACAGGCCAAAATCAGCCTCCTCCACCAGCCACTTCATGGCGGCTGAAATGTCGTTCTTGAGCGACAGGCGCCAGCCAGCCGGGAACCGCGTGATCCATTTGGCTTCAAGCGCTTTAGACATGTCACGGCTGTAAGTCGACAACAGCCACGTGATCAGCAGCAGGGCAAACCAGACAATAGATGTGCGCGAGAAGAGCCGACCGGCCTTTTGGATCATGAAATGACCTTTCGACCCACAAGCACGTCGATGATGGTTGATGGTCGGATAGACCCGACAGGCTTGCCATCCGCGTCAACAACGCTCATTGGCTTGCCAGCAGATTCCACCTTGTCTGCAATCTCTTCGATACGTGCAGAGACCGAAACAGTTTCGGTGCCCTCAATGATCTCTTTCGACATCACCGATCCGACAGTCAGGACCTTGGCTCTTGGAATATGTTTGGTAAATTCACCTACATAATCGGTCGCCGGGTTCATCACCAATTCTTCTGGCGTGGCAATCTGAATGATTTCGCCATCTTTCATGATGGCGATGCGATCAGCCAATCGGATGGCCTCATCAAAATCATGCGTAATGAAAACAATGGTTTTGTGGAGCATGGATTGCAGGCGCAAAAACTCATCCTGCATTTCGCGCCGGATCAAGGGATCAAGCGCGGAGAATGGCTCATCCAGAAACCATAATTCAGGCTCAACAGCCAGCGAGCGAGCAATGCCAACACGTTGCTGCTGTCCACCGGACAATTCTCGCGGGTAATTCAACTCCCGGCCGGACAGGCCAACAAGATCAATCACCTGCCGAGCTTTGGCCTCACAACTGGCCTTATCAAGTCCCTGAACATCCAAAGGAAAGGCGACATTATCGAGCACGGTCAGATGCGGCAGAAGCGCGAAATGCTGAAATACCATGCCAAGCTTATGTCGGCGGATCTCGATCAGCTCGCGTTCGGACATTTTGCGCAGATCAACGCCTTCAAACAGCAATTCTCCAGCTGTCGGTTCAACCAGGCGCGACAGACAGCGCACCAGAGTTGATTTGCCGGATCCGGACAGGCCCATAATGACGAAGATTTCGCCTTCCAGCACCTCAATATTCGCGTCCCGAACAGCTCCAATCAGATCGGCATTCTGCAACTCTTGAAGAGATGGAACATCACCAGATTTTGCAAGAAATTCCTTGGCGCCATGTCCAAAGAGCTTCCAGACATGCCGGCACGACAATTTCACCGACTTTTCCATATAAACTCCCGGCGGCTCAGCGATGTTGATCTTGAAGTAAGGACTTTGCCACGGCAGATCGGTGCCGGGCAAATCAAGCCCGGCACCATATATTTAACTGGCAGTCAGTCGAGTAGGATTCTTATTTGATCCACTCTTGCCAGCGGGACTCATTGGTAGTCATCCAATTGGCAACGACGTCTTCCAGCTTTTCGCTTTCAAGATCGACCTTGGCAACCATGTCGCCCATTTCCTGATTGTCGATGTTGAACGCCTTGATGATCGCATGCGCACCAGGCCATTTGTCTTCAACACCACTCCAGGCAACTTTCCAGATCGGGCCACGCGGTTTGCCACAATCATAGGCCATATCAGGATTGGAGCCCCAAGCCGGGTCACTGTAACATTCGGATGTGTAAGCCGGGAATTCTACAAACTCGCCATCAAATTTTGTAGGTGCCCAATGTGGTGCATAGACCCACAGAACAATCGGCGCCTCGCGCTGATATGCAGATTCCAATTCAGCGAACAAAGCTGCATCTGTTCCGGCATGGACAACTTCAAAGTCCATCTCAAGCGCTTCAACACGCTCATCATCAAAGCCACCCCAGGTTACAGGTCCGCCAAGATAGCGCCCCATCGGAGCTGTTTCCGCAGTTGAAAACGCTTCGGCGCATTCATTCAGAGCCTTCCAGTCCGGCAGACCGGGGCAGGTTTCTTTCATGTAACTTGGATACCACCACTCTTCGATGGCCTGCATGCCGGTTTCGCCCAAATTCTGAACATTTCCAGTTCCGGTTGCCTCGTCCATGGCTTCACGGCCCGTGGTTTCCCAGATTTCCATGGCAACGTGCAAATCGCCCGTTTTCAAACCCGCGAATTGAGCAATGTAATCGGCCTGGACATAATCAATATTGTATCCGGCTTTCTTCAGAACTTCGCCCATGAGGTTGGTTGTCAGGAGCTGACCTGTCCAGTCATGCAGGGTCAGTTTGATTGGGTCAGTCGATTCCACTTCTGCAAGAGCGGGCATCGCTGCAAGGGAAAGCGCCCCCGCAAGGCCGCATATCAATGAGGTTTTCATTCTTTTCTCCAAGCCGATAGGTTCAATTTCGGAACTGCTGGTAAATTCACCAATGAAAGCTTTGGCCAATTTGAAGGTCCCGTCAATATTAAAGCCACAAATTTTGTTGGTTTTTGCCGTTTTATGTTGTTTTTGATGTGGGATTAATGCTTATCAACAGACGGGAATGATCTCAGGTTGCGCAACGGATCTGAGTTGTCGGGAGAAAATGATGGCCAAGGCAAACGCCACGGAACCACTCTTCAAGCATACCAACCACCGGGAACGGGAGATCCTGGAGACGCTGCAACAGCATGGCGGCTCTGGTCGAATTCACTGGTTGGCAGAAACACTGAATGTGTCAGAGGAGACAATCCGCAGGAATGTAAAAACATTGGCAAATGCTGGTGCCGTGCGCAAAGTCCATGGCGGCGTGCACATTACCGGTGGTCACGTAGAAGAGCCGTTCAACACGCGGTTTTCTGAAAATTCCTTTCAAAAGCAGGCAATTGCCGCGCACCTTGCAAAAATCATATGTTCCGGCGACACGCTGTTTCTGGATATCGGATCCACAACAGCCCACATAGCGGCTGCATTGCAAAACCATCGCGATCTCTTCGTTGTAACCAACTCCCTGACCGTTGCCCAATCGCTCGCCTCCCGAAACAACAATCGCGTGTTTTTGGCCGGTGGTGAATTACGTGCCCATGATGGTGGAGCATTTGGTCGCGAAGCACTGGAATATGTAAAGCAATTCAACGTGCAATATGCGGTCCTGTCGGTTGCTGCCATAAACGCTTCTGCCGGTTTCATGCTGCATGACGTTGAAGAAGCTGAATTTTCCCGCGAGATTTCATCCCGTGCCCGAATTCGTATAGTGGCGGCGGACAGTTCCAAATTCAATCAATCCGGACCAATCATTCTGTCGGACCCTTCCGATTTCGATATGCTCATCAGCGATCAAATGCCGCCTGCTGATATCTGCGATATGTTGGATAAAAATGAAGTAGAGTTGGTTCTTACGGACGACAATAATCGCAATCGAGAGAGCGCATAGTTTATGAACGAAATGATGACGGCGGCGCTCAGCATTACCGCCGATGCCTGCAAGACACCTCAGAAATACTTTCGGTCCACACTCTCGATAGATCAGAAGAGCGATGAAAGCCCGGTCACTGTCGCTGACAGGGAAACAGAGGGCTTTCTGCGCCGCGAATTGCTGAAGCGCTTCCCGGATCACGGCATATTCGGGGAAGAGTTTGGCCGAGAAACGGGAAACAGCGCCTATGAGTGGATCATCGATCCCATAGATGGGACGCGCTCATTTATCAGCGGAAATCCCCTATACGGCATGCTTCTGGGCTTGCTGAAAGATGAGAAGCCTCAATTCGGCATTGTCAGAATGCCAGAATTGGATGAGGTTTATTCTGGAGATGGCAAAACCGCTTTCAAGGACGCAAAAGAACCTCTTGCCACGTCCCAGACCAAAGATCTTTCAACGGCTGCCCTCTACATCAATGAAGGCGAAAAAATCGCAGCCGCCCACCCGACCCTCTTTCAGCGCCTTTGCACTACCGGCCAGCTAAGGCGCTTTGCCTATGATTGCTATCCCCATATGTTACTGGCGTCCGGCCATATTGACGCCGTCATAGACTATGATCTTCAGCCCTATGACTACCTGCCCCTGATCTGTGTCGTCCAAGGCGCAGGCGGCATAATGACCGACTGGGACGGCAATGATCTGACACTGCAATCAGATGGCCGGGTGATAAGCGCTGCAAACCAGGATATTCATGCAAGTCTTCTGGAACTGATCAAACATTCTTAGGTGGTGCTGGTTTCGTCCTGACCGTCCGCATGTAAAGTCACACTTCAACCGGCCCTGATTGCTGCCAGGTGCGCTTTAAATTCAGAACTCCGCATGAGCGTTTTGCAGCGCTCAAAGCGGTTGACTGAATAGGCCCAGAAATCTTCCGCCGGGTTTTTGTCCGCATGCTGGATGAGTCCCCACAAGGTCCACAACAGATCACACATGGCTTTGTAAACCACCATGCGCCCAAACTCGGCAGCGCTGGCCTGCCCATCAAAATAGGCGTCCATCATCGCCCTGTCCTGTTCATCAGTAAATCCAGCCTCAACCGAGAGATCACCCAGATCCCACATCGGATCATTCATGCCGGAATACTCCCAGTCGACGATCCACATCCGCGTGCCATCATCAAGGAAGTTTTCACACAGCGGATCGCAGTGACAGGGCGCCAAAGCGGATTCATTTTCTGAAAGAACCGTTTTAACAGGCTCCGCAGCCTCGACAATTTCAGAATACCCCTCTGGGAGTTCAGAGTCTTTGCCAGACAGCACTTTCAGATAATCCTCAATCATGGAAAACAATTCAAAACGGAAGTGAAATGTTTCTCCGGACTGATGTAACTTCCGAAAAGCCAAAGCAGCACGTTCGGGCGCGCCAGGACGTTCGCTAAAGAATTCCGGCGTCATCGTAACGATGTCTTCAATACAACCGCTGATCATGATGCCACTGCCCGCATCGCCCCAGATCACCTCTGCCGACACTCCGGCCCGCGCGGCAGCAATGGCGTTGTTCAACTCAACGGCACGATCAATGTATTCTTCGGTCCCTTTCCCAGGAATTCGAACAATCAGCGTTTCGTTGGCCAGATCCACCCGGTGAACCACATTGGTCAGCCCTCCCAGTCGAACCAATTGGCTGTCAGTCAGCGTGATGTCGGAAAGGTGTGGCACATTGCGCAGCGCCTGCTGCACGCTTTCGGTAAATTCACTCATAAGGCTCCCTCCCGCTCAGGCTTTTAAACGTTCGTTGTCAGGGTCATAAAGCGGTGCTTTCACTTTTCTGATCATATGCAACTCCCCCATAGCCTCAAGCATGAAATCCACGCGCTCGAGTAATTTGGTGGGCAAGTAGCCGAGAATGATCGTCTGCTCCACTGTCGTGCCATAGCCAACACTGCAGGCCAAAGACACAACATCCCCATCAGCCAAAATGGTTTCGCCACCGAACAACGGCAGTTCTGCGTCTGATACAAAACAGCAGAGTTGCTGCTCCGTACTTCCCATTTTCTGTTGTTCAAGAACAGAACGCCCCAGAAACGCTCCCTTTGATTTCAAATGCACACGTCCGGCCAGTCCAGCTTCGACAGGCGTGTAATCAGGCGTGATATCTGCGCTCCAATACAAATAGGCTTTTTCCATACGCAGCGTGTCGATGGCCCGATAGCCGATATCACGAATGCCAAAAGGGTCTCCCGCCTGCCATAATAGGTCATAGACATGTTGCGCAAATTCCGTCGGCACATGCAGTTCCCATCCCAATTCCCCAACATAACCAATGCGGATGGCGCGAACCGGCGCGGCACCAATGGTGATGGTCCGCATTTTGGCAAATGGAAACACGCTGTTGGAAACGTCATTCTCACTGACGGCCTGCAGAACGTCTCTGGCCTTTGGCCCACACAAATTGATAACCGCCCAGCCAGAGGTCACCTCCACCAGCACGACAGAGCCATCAACAGGCAGATTGCGTCTGATCCAATCACTGTCATGAACCCCAAAACCTGCACCCGTTACGATGTAGAAATGATCTTTTCCCAGCCGCGTAATCGTCACATCAGCTTCAATGCCACCGCGCTCATTGCAAAGCTGCGTGTAAATGACAGAGCCGAGCGGCTTATCCATATTGGACACGGCCATGTATTGCAGCGCGTCCAGCGCGCCCTGCCCGACCAGCTCAAATTTGGAAAAACTGCTTTGATCAACCAGCGCAACATTGTTGCGCACGGCCTTATGCTCTTCCGCCACATAACGCTTCCAGCCCGGCTTCAGGAAATCCAGTTGATCAACGGGCTCCACACCTTCAGGCGCAAACCATAAGGGACGTTCCCAACCATTTTTGGAGCCATAGACGGCGCCCTTGGCCTTAAGCAGCTCATAAAGCGGGCTTTTACGCAGGTCACGCGCAACGCTGCTTTCCTGACCGGGATAGCGCATTTTGTAATGATGCGCATAATGCTCCACTGCGCGTGGATACATGTAGGATCGTGCACCTTGATGCGGCCCAAAACGCCGCGCATCCAGTGGCCACAAATCAAGGCTTGGCCGTCCTTCCACCAGCCATTCAGCAATCATTTCACCAGCACCGCCGCCTGCAGCGATGCCATAGAGGAAACCCGTTGCCAGCATCAGGTTTTTGTAATCAGGAACGGGACCCAACACAAAATCCCCATCAGCCGAATAGGGAATGGGCCCATTGATTACCTGACGAATACCCACCTCATTCACAATCGGGGTCACCTCTGCCGCGTGAACTGCCAGTGGTTCAAACCGATCCAGGTTTTCTGGCAAAAGCTGACGGACAAACTCTCCCGGTATCCCTTTGTCACCAAAGGGAATGGTATCATCTTCATACCCGCCAATGACCAACCGTCCACCGGCATCTGGTTTATAGTAGACCAGCCGATCCGGATCGCGCAGCGTTGGTAGCCCCTCCGGGAATCCGGGAATTGGCTCTGTCACGATATATTGGTGTTCCACTGCACAAGCTGGAATGGAGAGGCCCAGCTTCTGCCCCAGCTCCCGGCTCCACATGCCGCTGGCAAGGGTCACTGTTTCAGCCTCAAATATGCCGTCGGTAGTTATCACTTCAGTTATGCGGCCATCCTGAACCGTAAAGTCCAGAACTTTGACGCCCTGTCGCAATTGCGCGCCATGCATGCGTGCACCGGCAGCTATGGATTGGCAAAGGCTCGCCGGATCTACATGGCCGTCTGTGGGAATAAAGGCTGCGCCATGCAAACCATCCGTGTTGATGTAAGGGAACAAATCCTTCGCTTCACGCGGCGAGATGATCTGCATGTCCAGATTGAAGCTCTTGGCCATTGTGGCGAGACGCTTGGCTTCCAGCAAGCGATCCCGCGAGGCAGCCAGCCGAAGGCTCCCCACTTTCTTCCAGTCACACGCAAGACCCGTTTCCGCTTCCAGCCCGTCATACAAGGCCACTGAGCGCTGCAGCATGCGTGTGGTGTTGCGGCTGGATCGCAACTGCCCAACCAACCCGGCAGCATGCCATGTTGCCCCTTCAGTGAGCGCTGCTTTTTCCAACAGCACAACATCTTTTTCACCGGATTTTGCCAGATGATAGGCGATAGAACATCCGATGATCCCGCCTCCGATGATCAGATGTTTGGCAGCATGGCGAGAGGTTGGATCAGACATTAAAAGCGCGCCCTTGTTGATGATTCCTCAAAATTATGAAATCCAAAACAATAATTATCAACTTTTTTGTTGATTTATGTTGATATACGATGTCAGCGAAAGGTGTTCCAGCATGTCAAAATATGAGCAGGATGTTCGAAACGCTGTCAGCTTGCGCGGTTCTGTCGGGGTGAGCGAACTGGCGAAATTGCTGAATGTATCTGATCAGACCATTCGCCGTATCGTTAAACCCATGGTGGATCGCGGTGAAGTTGAAAAAATCCATGGGGCTATTGTCAGCACCCAAAACCTGACAGACCCGCCCTTTCTGGCACGCATGAACCGCAACAAACAGGCCAAGATCGCCATCGCCAATAAAGTTGCGCAGATGATCAAGCCCGGCAATTCCGTTGCAATCGACACAGGCTCAACCTCGGCCTTTGTGGCTCAGGCCCTGCGCCAACATCATGATCTGACAGTGGTCACCAACTCGACATTCATCGCCAGTACATTGGCCATGGTGCCCGGCAACCGCATTTACATGGCGGGCTCAGAATTGCGAAATCATGATGGCGCAGCCTTTGATCGGGCAGCCTATGAAACCATTGCCTCCCACCACACCGATTGGGCACTCCTGTCGGCTTCATCCGTGCATCCGAAGCGAGGCTTTCTGGTTCAGGAACAATGTGAAGCAGATATGTGCGCGGCGTTGATGCAAATTGCCGACAGACATGTCTGGGCCGTAGACGCCTCGAAGTTCACAGACAATCATATGCAGATAAGCCTGCCCAAACTGATTCCAGGCAGCATTCTGACTACAGACAGGCAACCCCACCCCAAATATGCAGAGCTTTTGACCGGAATGTCCGTCGAACGCGCAACGGACCAGGCTCACAAACCGGCCTAACGCTCTTCCACAGCACAATTTACGGTCATTTCCAGCAAAATCGTGATGCTTTTTTCAGCGTCGTGTTCAAATTCTGATCAATTTATCAAAATAACTCTATAGGACTTGACGGCATATTTAACGGAACATACCGTATTTGATAAAAGTCCTATATAGGACATTGAACAAATAGTGTGATCCCAATGCAGCCTGCAAATGCCAACCAACCGAAATCCGCAAAAGCAAAACACAAGCAGATTTCTGAAGACATTCTGAAAGCGATAGAGGAAGGCAGATGGGTCCCCGGCGACCAATTGCCATCCGAAGATCAGCTGGCAACTGAGATGAGCGCAAGTCTGGGCACGATCCAGCGGGCATTGCGCAGTCTTGTGCAAATGGGTGTGGTCGAACGCAGCCATGGACGCGGCACATTCGTTTCCGGTGCGCAAGCGCAGGAAGGTCAACTCATGCATTTCCGTTTTATGGCGGAAGGCGGCAAACAACTGCTCCCGGTCTACTTCAAAATCCTCAGTGTGAAATTGACCAGTGAGACCGGCCCGTGGAGTGCATTCCTGGGCTCGCAAGTCGAGCAATATGTCCACATTCACCGCATTGTTTCGGTCAATGATGAGTTTGAGGTGTTCAGCGAGATTTACCTGCCCGCAGATCGTTTTTCAGAGTTGGCGCAAATGAGCGAAGCCACGCTGAACGGCGTGTCATTTCGCGACATGCTGGCAGAACGGTTCAACGCGCCCACGCTGAACACACGCCAAATGATGGCTTGCCTGCCATTCCCGCCCCGCGTGGCACGCGAGTTGAATGTATCCGCCGGGCAATATGGAATTGTCTGGTCCATCGGCGGAATGACCTACCGCGATACCCCGATCACCTGGCAGCGCATTTTCGTACCACCCAGCGACCGAATGATTGAAATCGTGCCGATTTCGCAAAACGGCAAACCGGATTTCCGGGCAGTTTGATGAAACCGCGCTCAACGAAGCGCAACAAAGAATGAGCCCAAAGGCTCATCAGCAGGTACTCCACCGCACTTCATGTGGAGACATTCAAAACAGGAGAGCAAGCAATGCAAGTGACTCTATCCAATCAGATTAGCCTATTGGGCGGCCTTCTGCGGCATGCACGCACCGCTACAGCCATGCTCGCCGTCGGTGGCCTGGCCCTCACAGGAACGCTGACAGGTGCCTTGGCTCAGGAAATGCCTGACATGCAATTGAAATTCGGACATCCCTACAATGAAAGCCATCCGCTGGCTAAAGGCGCGCAAATGTTTGCCGATACTGTTGCGGAAAAGAGCGGTGGAAAAGTCAAAATCGAGGTTTTTCCAAACTCAACCATTGGTTCATCGCGTGATCTTGTAGAGAGCATACAAATCGGCGTCGTCGACTTTGCGCTTGTGCCAACCACCAATGTGGCTTCGTTCTATCCACCGCTGGACATCTTCTATCTGCCATTTCTGTTTCGCGACAGCGCCCATGCCTATGCGGTTTCTGACGGACCAGTTGGCCAAGCTCTCTTCGCAGACATGTTAGCAAAAACCGGCATTCGCACCATCGGCATGTATGAAAGTGGTTTCCGCACCATCACCACGGCCAAGACCAAGGTGGAATCACCTGATGACATGAAGGGCATCAAGTTTCGTGTGGTGAACAATCCACTGAATGTCGCGACATTCAAGGCACTTGGAGCCAACCCAACGCCCATGGCCTTGTCTGAAGTCTTCACCGGTCTGCAACAGGGTACGGTTGATGGACAGGATAATCCTGTCGGCAATGTGAAGGCGTTTGGCTTTGATAAGGTCCAGGATTTCATCACCCTTTCCAATCATCAATGGGCGGGCATCATGTTCCTGGCCGATGATAAAATGTGGCAGCAGCTGCCTGCGGACATCCAGGCCCTGTTCCAGGAAACCGCAACAATGACACAGGATTGGGAGCGCACCGAACTCAACTCGGTAGAGGCTCAGTATCTGGAAGAAATGGCGGCAAATGGCATGACGGTGACCCGTTTGACACCAGAGCAGACCCAGGCGTTTCAGACAGCCATGGAGCCGGTCTGGGATGAATATCGCGAAAAGATTGGTGAAGAGCTGATCAATTCGGCCGTCGAAGCCAAGTAAGACAAACAGATACGCCGTCAGGAGACAGACAATGGACAATGTCAAGAAAGCTTTGGACTTGTCAGAAAGCATCCTGACGGCGCTTTGTGCCGCTGCATTCGCGCTCATGCTGGCGCTCGGCGTTGCGACAGTGGTGTTCCGGTTTATCATTCAGAGTTCGCTGGCATTCCCTGATGAGCTGATCCGTTATCTGTTTGTTTGGATGATTTTCCTGGGTTCTGCGGTGGCCTATCGCCGCAAGATGCATGCCGCCATCGGCATTCTGGTGGCCAGCCTTCCGGCCCAGGTCAAGCGACTTGCGCTCCTGTTTTCGACACTCGCCTGCGTGGTGTTTTTCGTCACGATCATGTGGAGCGGGTATCATCTGACAGCGCGTTCTGTGCCGCAAGTCTCACCCGCGCTGGAAGTATCCATGGCTTGGGTTTACTCGGCCATTCCAGTCGGCATGGGGTTCCTGTTGATCTACGCGCTGGAACTTTTCATTGAACAATTGAGAGCTGCTGACGACCAGCTTGTTGCAGACGATCGCTGATCCCTGCCGGAGACGAAAATTATGACCACCTTCGCCATTTTCAGTTCTCTGGTAGCGTTGATGTTGCTGCGGGTTCCCATCGCGGTCTCACTGGGGCTGGCCAGTGTTGTCGGCCTTGTGATCAGCGATATCAGCCTGGAAATC
Organism: Alphaproteobacteria bacterium; assembly: GCA_024743215.1. Taxonomy (GTDB): domain Bacteria; phylum Pseudomonadota; class Alphaproteobacteria; order Rhizobiales. The sequence goes on along the minus strand of JANSWZ010000001.1, from coordinate 374,511 downwards.
GTCGTCCAGAGGATGTTTTCGACCAATAATTCGTTTCCACTCCTAGCCATACCGTTTTTCATTCTGGCAGGCGAAATCATGTCGACAGGTGGCATGTCGCGCCGGCTCGTCGGGTTTGCAAATTCACTTGTGGGCCATCTCACGGGTGGTCTGGGTGCTGTTGCGGTTCTTGGCTCCAGCTTCTTTGCAGCGCTTTCCGGCTCCAACGCCGCAACCGTTGCCGCCATTGGCGGCGTTTTGAACAAGCCAATGGCCGAAAAAGGTTATCGACCGCAATACACGGCAGCAACCATTGCTGCAGCCGGCGTGACAGGCATGATCATTCCACCGTCAATTCTGCTGATCCTCTATGGGTTCGTAACCGGTGTTTCAATTGCAGATCTGTTTCTCGCCGGGCTTTTCCCTGGCATTTTGATCTGCATCTCCTTGCTGATCATGAACCGATATCTGAGTGGTCGCGAAGGCATAGAAAAAGCGGAATTTCAGGGTCGCGCCGAAATCTGGCGCAGTTTCAAGCAAGCCTTCTGGCCGCTTTTGATGCCGGTCATCATCCTGTCTGGTATTTATGGCGGCATCTTCACACCAACTGAGGCCGCCATCATTGCTGCCCTTTATGGACTGATCGTCGGGTTTGCCTATCGGGAGCTCACCTTTCAGGGCCTTGTCAAAGCATTCACCCGTGCAGTCATGTCCTCTGCAGTTGTAATGTTCATCATGAATGCTGCTGGCGTGTTTGCCTGGCTGATCACGATCAATCAGATCCCTCAGAACGTGTCCGCTTTCCTGGCCGATATTGCGGGTAATCAGATCCTCTATCTTTTGTTTGTGAACATCTTTCTGCTGATTGTCGGCTGCATGATGAACGCCGCTGCGGCAATTGTCATCTTTACGGCAATACTCTATCCAGCCGCCATGAGCTTCGGCATCGATCCAGTCCTGTTCGGCATCATTGTTTCGGTCAATCTCAGCATCGGAACTGTCACACCTCCACTTGGTGTTGATCTCTTCATTGCATCAGCCATCACGGACGTTTCCATAGAGCAGATCGTCGTTGCGATCTGGCCCTATATTCTGGTCCTCATCGTGGATTTGCTGCTAATTACATATTTCCCGCCAATCTCCCTCTTCCTTGTCGGGCTGTTTGGATAGATCCAGCACCCGCAGTGGCCCGTCCCGCACCACGCCGAGAGACCCCAATGAAATGGACCAATTGTTATGACCGATCAGTTGCCAGCCAAGAGCAATGACGACAGAAACTGGGAAGCAATGGACAGCGGTGTCATTCGCCACGCCATCAATCCTGCGCAATTGGGATCGGCAGAGATTTCTCCTACGGGAAAATTCGAAGCAGGCAGCTATGCATCCTTCACGCTGACCTATACGGCTGGAACTTTTGGCATTGATGATTCCGGTAGTTTGCGCATCTGCTTCCGCTTTGCATCAGATCAGGGAAACCCGCAATTTGACCATCCGGAATCCGCCAACTACTGCACCGTAACAGCCTCAAACGGCGCACTGCTTCAATTGCGTTGGGACCCGAAAGGCAATGTACGCCCCTGGGACCGGACCTTGTGGATCAAAGTTGTAAAAGGGTTTCTTCAGGAAAGCGATCAGATCATCATCAGATTTGGCGTAACCGACTTTGGCGGTCCGGGCATGCGCCTGCAGACATTCTGCGAAGATACATTCGAATTTCGTGTGCTGGCCGATCCTGTTGCAACGTTCAATTTTCAACCCCTACCCATTCAGCCAACCATTGCCATTGTACCGGGCAAACCGGAACGTTTCGTCGCCGTTTTGCCAACACGCTGCAGACCAAACGAACCATTCTCACTCAAAATCAAAGGCGAGGATAAATGGGGCAATCCATCCAATCAGTGTGAAGACACTGTGACACTGGAACGGGAAACCGATGCAGAGATCGAAGGCCTTCCAGAAACCGCGCATTTCACAAAAGGCGACTGCGCGCTCATCATTCCAGGACTGAGCCTGTCAAAGGCAGGTCAAACATCGATAATTGTCAAAGATTCAAAAGGAACAGCAATCGCACAGACAAATCCGCTGATAGTGGAACAGCGCGATCTGGTGCATTTCTGGGGCGATATGCATGGGCAATCAGAAGAGACCATTGGCACAGGAAGCGCACGTGACTATTTCGCGTTCGCCAGAGACCGCGCCTTTGTGGATGCTTGTGGCCATCAGGGAAATGACTTCCAGATCAGCGACGGGTTCTGGAATGAGTTGAACCGAATTACCGAGGAGTTCGATGCACCCGGATCCTTTGTTGCATTGCCGGGCTATGAATGGTCCGGCAACACATCTTTGGGCGGCGACAGAAACGTTTATTTCCCCGATGAAAACCGCACGATCCGCCGCTCGTCCCATGCGTTGATCGAAGATCAGACGACCGCTGATACGGATTGCACGACAGCGCGAGACCTGTTCGAGGCCTTTGCAGACAATCAGGAATTTGATGTCGTTTGCTACGCCCATTGCGGCGGACGCTATGCAGATATTGGGTATGCCCATGATGGACGTTTCGAACGGTCCGTCGAGGTTCATTCATCCTGGGGCAGTTTTGAATGGCTGCTGCAAGACGCCTTCAAACTGGGATACCGGGTTGGTGTCGTCACAAATTCGGATGGCCATAAAGGCCGCCCCGGCGCCAGCTATCCGGGCGCTGGAAAATTCGGCGCAATTGGCGGGCTGACATGCTTCATCACGCATGAGCTCTCCCGTGAGGCGCTGCTGGATTGCATGCGCAAGCGCCACCACTATGGCACCACGGGCGGCGATGCAGGCCGCATGATCATTGACATAGCCGCAACTTTCGACGCACCGGGAATCCTGTATCACGACGACCCGGCCCTTTTTGAAACCAAAGGTGTTTCAACCAATACGGCTATGATGGGCGACATTGTCCATCTACCCCATGGCAATATCAACCTTGCCGTCTCTGTTGCCGCCAGTTCGCCGATAATTCGTATTGATATCTTCAATGGTCTGAACCTGGTGGAAACCGTCAGACCATATTCCAAAGCTGATCTGGGAGCACGTCTGCGACTGCACTGGGAGGGCGCAGAATATCGCGGGCGCTTCCGGGAAGTCATCTGGGATGGAACTGCAAAAGTGGTCGGCAACACGATCAAGAGCAGCCAGCCCGTTAACTTTCTGAACCGGGACAAGGTATTGGAGCAGCAAGGCGATACGGATCTCAGTTGGCGCGCGCTGACGACCGGAAATTTCGGTGGCGTCGACATCCTGATGTCGGACCCTAACGCAGGCTCCCTTTCCATCAAAACACCATTGATTGAGCGAGAAGTCGAAATTGCGGATATTGGCTACGAAGATACAATTTTCGATGCTTCAGGCGACTTACCACGTTTCATGAAAGTCTATCGACTGCCTGATAGGAACTCACATGTGTCTTGTTCATTTGACCGCACACTTGCGCTCAAATCCACCGGTGATAATCCGCTTTATTTCAGGGTTGAGCTGGAAGATGGAACCCGGGCATGGACAAGCCCGATTTACGTATTTCGATAAACCTGCAACCCAACGTATCAATTGTATCAATTTTCCCGCCCCATGATACAATTGAAACGCAGCCAAACGCGCTCCTGATATGTCTCCCCGTCATGTTGTTGGGACTGGCAATCTTGCCACCCCAAACATGAACGGAGATAGATATGAAAAAGATGGTCTTTGCAGCTCTCGCTGTTCTGACAGCGGCGGCGATTTCATCAACTCTTCCAGCTGTATCTGCTGGCATGAACCGAACCGTGGAATGTGTTGATGGGACTGTATTCAAGTTCGGCGATGACGCGATAAGCGATGAAGTTGCCTGTGCCTATAATGGCGGCGTAAAGCCAGCATCGCCCTTAAAACCCCGTGAAGCGAAAATGGACAGCACACCTCCTGCCTCCATTAAACCTGCGCGCGCCTCGGCGCAAACCACGCCGCGCAAGGGCGTACCCGATGGCACATTTGACAGTAAGAACAAAGCTGTTGCATGGACGGCGGGTTGCTATGCCGAATTTGGACCTAACGCATCCAATCCCGATGCCGCTTTGCTGGAAAAGTGCCTCGGCACTTAAACCACCCACCACTTTTTCGGTGGAAACCTAACTGAATGGGCCAGACAACCCTGTGATTGATCCGTCAATCGCAGGGTTCCCTTTTTTGACCAAGGCTCTGGTCACTCAATCAAAGACATATCCGATGCCACGAACCGTGCGGATGGTTTCAGGTTTTTCTGGATTGGATTCAATCTTCCGCCGCAGCCGGGAAATGCGCAGATCAATCGATCTGTCAAAGGGTTCCCACCCCCGATCATGCGCCTGTTCCAGAAGCTGATCGCGATTGAGGACGCGGCCCCGATTTTCAGCAAACACACGCAACAGGCTGAATTCCATTGCCGTCAGCGCAATTTCATTGTCGTCTGCCGCGAAAAGCTTCGCGGCATCCAGATCAAGACGGCAAGTTCCAAAAGGAATTGTCCCCTTCATCTTTGCCTTGGCCTCCTGTTCAATGGAATTGGTGTTCTGACGCCGCAGCGATGCTTTTATCCGAGCCTCCAACTCGCGCAGATCAACTGGCTTTCCGACGTAGTCATCAGCGCCCATCTCCAACCCGACAACCCTGTCGATTACCTCGCTGGCCGCAGTCAGCATGATAACGGGAACATTGGAATCAATCCTCAACTCCCGAAGCACGGTCAGCCCATCGGCGCCCGGCATATTGACATCCAGAATAATCAGATCAGGTGCATTTGATTGCAGAACGGTCTTCAGTTCAGCGCCATTTCCAGCCTCAATGACCGCGTATCCTCGCTCGCCAAGATACTCTGCAACCATCTCTCGAAGATGCGTTTCATCGTCACAAACGAGAATTTGTTTAGCGGGAGCATTCATTGGGTTACCTCACCCTTTCCACCGATCAATTCATCGATTTTCCGGATCAATTCTCCCGCAACAATCGGTTTTTCAAGGTATGGCCGGTTGCTCTCTTCAAAGAATGCCGTGCTTTTGCTGCTCATGGAATCTCCCGTAATGAAAAGAACACGATCGGCCAGATGTGGCATCTGATCCATCAGGAGCCCATAGAAGCCCGCACCATCAATGCCTGGCATCTTGAAGTCACTTATGATCAGGTCAAACTGATCACTTTGCAGTTGCCTCAATGCATCTTCAGCGCTGACGGTTTTCGCCGTTTTATATCCCACTTCCGCCAGTATATCCTGGATGAGTTCGCCAATATCCGGCTCATCGTCAACAACGAGAACACGCAGATTCTGCGACGAATTCAAAATCGAAGGAACCTCACTGACCACCTCCGTCGCCGACTTGAAGACGTCAAGACGCACAAAAAAAACGGTTCCGCGGCCCGGCACGGATTTCAAATCCAGAGCACCGCCATGTGTGGCGATGATCCGATGGCAAAACGCCAGACCAACACCCGTTCCGTCTCCCACATCCTTTGTTGTAAAAAAAGGTTCAAATATTCGGGCCTGCATGTCCTTGGGTATGCCGGCGCCATTGTCGCGAATTTCCACAACCGCCTGTTCTTTTTGGGGGTCCTGGTAGGAGCGTATGGTCAGGTTCCCAAGCGCGCCATGGGCCGCAACTGCGTGTTCAGCATTCACAATCAAATTGGTGAAGACCTGAATCAGTTGATCTGGATCTCCTGAAACCGGTGGAAGATGCGGATCAAGATCCAGGGAGATTTTGACACCATTTGCACGCAGCCCATAGCCTGCGACTTCCAATGCAATCGTTGCAAGTTCGTTTAGCGAACAGGTTTCAATTTTTGCCGGGCGCTGCCGCGCCATTGCCAGAAACGTCTTCACAATCTTGGCGCTCCGATCAGCCGCCTGGGCAATCCGATCTACGCGCTTTTCCAGAACCGGGTCCTTGACCTTTCCCTGAAGCATCTGAGCGTAGCCCACCACGATTGATAATGGATTATTCAATTCATGGGCCACACCAGCCAGCAACTCACCCAGCGCAGACAGTTTTTCATTTTGATGACTGATTTCCCTTTGGCGTTCCAGTTCTTCTTCAGCACGGTGTTGTTCTGTGACATCCGTACAGGAGACCAGAAATCCGCCAAGGCCCGTCTTGTGCGATGACGCCAGCAGAAAACGGCCATCGGTCAATGCAAGTGGAACACGCTTGGAATAATTGCGCAGGGCATCAATCATCCGTATTTCAAATTCCTGCGCATCTATGCCATCGGGCAGCATGTAAAACCCGGCATTCATGAGACGCAGCATCAGATCACGCGCGCTTTCGCCCATATCCGGCAAACGGTTGTCAGAGAAGAAAATCTCATACCAGCGCTTATTGGCCATCACGAACTTCAGATCGTGATCAAACAGCACAAGCGCCTCATCAAGCGATTGAATGGCATCGGTAACGGCATCCAGCGTCTTTGCTTCTGCTTCCTTGAGGGCAGTGATATCGGTCACCACAACCACACGGCCCTTATCCTGGGTATCAGCCCGCTCAACCAGATAGTGATGCCCATCCAGCATACTGACTTCCATGGGACGCAATGATCTGCGCTGCACTTCCAGCGCTTCTGCAAATGCGGCCACAGCCCTGCCATTTGTAGGCCTGCCATTTACCGTGGCCATTTTGGGCGCAAGAATATCCACCCGTTCTTCAGGCGACAGTTCCAAAAGCTCAGCCGCAGAGCGCTGAAACGGCCCCGCAAAGGCATCGTTGCAATGAGAAAAACGTCCATCAGCCCTTTCAATGGCAACACCAACCGGAAGACGTGCAACCGCATCTGCAAACAAGCGCTCGGTTCGGCGTTGTTCCGTAACATCATTCAAGGTCAGCAGCCGGCCGCCAAACGAGGTCTCATAAATGCTGCCAACGATTTCACTGTTGTGATTGTTGGGAACCGGAAAGCCTTTGGCTGAGTCCCGGATTTGGGCGTCCAGATGATCCAGCAAATCTGTTTTCGACAATCCGGGCAATGTTGGGAAAAGGCCGGTATCAACTGCCGCGCTGTGGATGTCCCGCATTTTTTGACCCGCAACCAGAATGTTATTGTTGGGATCTCCAATTTCCCGAAACTTCTGATTGGCAAAGACAAGCCGTTCACTGTCGTCAACAAGGGCGACACCAAAATCTACCGCTTCAATGGCGTCACTGAGCATTTCACGCGCCCAGGCCTCAGCGGTCCGTTGATGCGTAATATCCAGAACCGTGGCAACAATTCCGCCATCAGCCAGCTTGCCGAGCGTGATTTCCCTTTGCGTCCCGTCTGCAACCTTGATCTCGACTTTAAGCGTCTTTTGCTCATGAAGCGTGGCAAGAAGGCCTTCCATACCGCCCGCGGGAGCCCGGACCATCGATATGTAGCCTCCGGCAAGAGCGGGCCCAATAATATCCGACATATGAGTGCCAGGTTTTAAATTCTTGCGATGGGGACCAAGCATATCCGCGTAGCGGCTATTCGACAGCACGAAGCGATGTTCTTCGTCATACAGAACGAAGCCCTCCTCCAGCGCCTCCACGGCATCACGCAATCGGGCATTGGCTTTATCCCGTTCACCGCGCAGTGTAAAAGCCTCGGTCAGATCGGTCGTAGAGGACACGATGACATCTTCATCCTGATAGCGGATCAGCCGCGCGGAAACCTGAGAGGGGAACATCTCGCCCTTCGCGTTGCGCCCTTCCACGAACATGTCATCAACCCGCCCGTCCCGCTCCAATGAGGCAAGATAGGTTTCTCGATCGGCCGGGTTCGTCCAATGGCTTTTGGCACTAACCTGCTCACCAAACAGATCTTTCGACGCGACAGACCGATAGAGCACCTCGCCAGTTGCCGCCCTGGACATGAGAAAATTTGCCGGACAGGCTTCAATGACTGTGCGCAATAATTCGCCTGACCGGCGTTCCGCCTCTTCCACCTGGCGGCGCTCCGTTATGTCCATAACAGTGACCAGAAATCCGCCCTGATTGGTTTTTCTGGATGAGGCGGATATCACACGGCCATCGCTACGCTGAAATTCCACGCCGCTCTTCAGCATGCGCACAGCGTCAAGCGTTGAACCAACTATGTCGCTCAAGTCGGTGCCTTCAGGCAGTACAAACGCCCCTGAAGCGAATTGGCGGCGGGCAATAACATCGGACCCCTCGCCCTTTTTTGGAAAAGCGACATCAGGTGCACAGGCAAGGTCGAGATATTTTTGATTGCACAGAACGAATTGCAGCCGGGAATCAAACAGCGCCACACCCTCTTCAAGGGCCTCAATCACTTCCTGCAGAAAGTCGAGGGAGTCCAGTGGGGTTTGTACGCTCTGGTTCATATGATCCGCATGCGACATGCGTTTTGCCCGGTTTCAACAATAATACGTCGGAATTGCTAACACCTCATAATGATGTTTGACCATGTTCTTTGATCATAGTCGGCAGCCCCGCGCACAGTAAGCCCTGTTCCTGTATCCGCAGCACGGCTTCCTTTGTATCAATTGTAACAGTGCAGTCCTGTATCCAAGGTGGTCAGATACAATTGAAACCATACATCCGCTTGCCTGACCAATAACCGAAACGCTGTGCTGTCAAATTGCCCCCGATTTCAATGGCAACAAATGGACGACAAGATGCACCGGCAATTCCAAACCAGTTTCTCCAATCTGGGTCAGGAAGCAATCAGCCTCATCGTATTTCTGGCGGTTTGTGTCGTGGCATTGGCATTTTCCGCTTTCAACAACTGGACAATGACTCCATTGCGCCTTTTGACAATTGTCAGCTCGCTGGGGTTGGCGCTGACATTGGGCATGACACTGATTCAGCAAAATGCATTTCTGAATGAACCTCAAATACTTGTGTTCATAGCTCTGGCGGTTGGGTTTGCTGTTGTCGCAACGTTCACCGGAACAGCATGGATCGTCTGGCTTTTATTTGCGTTCCAATGCTTCATCGCATGGCTGCTACTGTGGTTCAGCATTGTCTTTCAGACCACCACACTGTTTTAAGATGTTGCAGGAAGCATCACAGTTCAAATTTGTCGAAACCGCCTGGTACGAACAAGGGTTTTCCGACGTTTTCGCAGCACAAATCGCGCCGGCTCTGCAAGAGTTGGAACGCGAACGGCTGGCCATCAATCACCGGACCGGCAAATGGATCGAAATCATTCTTGCGGTAACAACCACCCTTTCAGTTGCCGCCGCAATCTATGTCCACATCGCCCTCGCACTCTTTCCTTTATTCTGGGGTTGCGCCCTCGCTTTGCTTGTCTACACATCGCGGGGTAGAAAGTTTGAGGAGCAGTTAAGCGAGCTGGCGAGCCCCATCATCTGCGAGTTCCTGGGTGACCTGAGACATTTCAAAAAGCCTAAACCGGGTTTTCATCCCATCAAATTGCTGCGAGACCTCCGCGTGATACCGCAGCATGACAATGCCCGCTTCGAAGATTCAGTTGAAGGCAAATGGCGCAATGTAACTTATCGCTCTGTTCAGGCATCTTTCTCCAACACCTACCGGGATAGTAATGGCGACCGGAAAACCAGAACCCTGTTCAGCGGCCTGCTCATTGCCGTGCAATGCCCGATTGAAATGCCGAAAATCATATTCCTGGCAGATCACGGAGACTTCCTGAATGTACTGAACAAATGGGCCACAAAGGGTTCAGACCATTTGAAAAAACTGGATTTATCCAACGCGGAATGTGAGGAGGTTTATGAGGTTTATACCGACGATCCCGCATGCGCCGAACAGCTTTTGGGAACCGACTTTGGCCAAAAGCTGAATGAGCTATCCCGTAAACCTGACGGTACCGACAGACGCATAACCGCTGCCTTTGAAGGCCATTGGTTCTACATGGCCATCGATCTCGACCACGATTTCATGAACTTCACCTCCATAGACCAGCCCTTGAGCAAATTCGATGAAAAAGTCCACGCAGCCTTTGACGATCTGATGCTGCCGCGCACGATCATTGACCTACTACTCGCCCTGCCTGACAGCTAGCGCCAAACACGTCCCCTGCCGTATCCGGCGCCAATTGAACAGGGTCGCGTATCTTTCCAGTTACTTGGGAGAATTTAACCAACTCCGTAGATCTGCTCAGGCGCCAAAGTGATTCAGGGTTGGACGTGGAAATTGGTGTAACCTGAGCTGCGGCAATAACTGGATTTTCAGCGGCCACTGACCGCTTGGCTTCCCTGAATTGTCTTGGGTCACCACTTATGTATCATTGGGGATCGAAGGACGGAGAGAAACGCATGATTGAGATGATTCAACTCATGACCAGTATCGTTGGCACGATAGCGGTTGCACTTGCGGTGGTCTATCTGACGGTTCAAGTTAGAGCTAACACCGTTTCCAACCCTTAATGGACTTCCGCCCCACATGCGGCGTAAGGCTGCCCACACCACAAAGTGATATGGCTCACTCCATTCGAAACGGCGGGAAACTCGGCCGATTGGAATTCGCAGCACGTGCTTTTCAAGTCAGGATGGCGCAGGTAAGTTTTGTCATTCAGAAATCTGATCGGAATTTCAATGTACGTAATTATGACCAGAGTAAAGCTTAAGCCAGAAACCCATGAAACATGCGCCAGGATTTTTCAGAAAGCCAATCCTGGACTGGTTGAAAATGAACCGGATTGGTTAGGCGCGCGCATGGTTTTTGATGCAGAAACGAACGTTGTTACAGTCATGGCCACCTGGCGAAGCGCCGCTTCTTATAAACGTCTGGCTGCAAGTTCTGAGTTTCAAAAGACCATGCAGAAATTTGCTGAACTATTCGCTTCACCTCCAGAAATCTCAATCAACAGTTTGCTTGTTGAAATGGAACCGCAAAGGCGATCAGATTGAACTTGTGTCGAAAGTCGCCTGCCTCAACCATAGAAAACTCAGCCAAAGAACATCAGGGTGGTCGCTCAAATGATCGCTCGGCAGTGATGAAATTCCAGCTCTCTATGCTTGATAACCAAGTTGCGGACAAAAATGTCTTTGACGAAAGGTAAGCTACTCTCATGCGTCCTCTGGCAGAATTAATCCCAGGCGCATCTTTTCGTACCAACTGATGGACTGTCTCGGATGGGCAGAGATGCTTCACAAAAGGCCTTCAAACTTCTATGAAGAGCCCTCTTCCATCAGGGTAGGAAAATGATCATGGGCATGAATGCAATCGAAGCTGGCAAGACGGCGATCATTACCGGAGGAGCGGCTGGCATTGGTCTTGCTGCGGCGCAGCTTTTCGCCAGGAACGGAATGAATATTGTTCTGGTTGATGTGCGTGATCAGCTCTTTCCAGCCGCTGAGGCTTCGGTTCGTGCCGGTGGTGCTCCAAACGTTATGTCACGGCAAATTGACGTCTCGGATCCGGCTGCGGTCAAGGCGCTTGAAGCTGAAATCGTTGATCGTTTCGACGGCGTGGATGTGTTGATGTGCAATGCTGGAACCCAACCAGGCAGTGATATTTTTGATAGTACAAACACTTGGGATCAGGTTCTGTCGGTCAATCTTGGCGGCGTTGTAAATTTTTGCCAAACCTTTGTGCCGGGCATGATGTCACGTGGGCAAGACGGCTTGGTTATCAACACAGGGTCGAAGCAAGGCATAACAACGCCCCCCGGCGACCCGGCTTACAATGTCTCAAAAGCGGGCGTGAAAGTCTTCACCGAAGCGCTGCAACATCATTTGCGAGAGAGCGAGTCCAAGGTGACGGCACATCTGCTGGTTCCAGGCTTTGTTTTCACTGATTTGACACGGCATGGCCGAACCGAGAAGCCAGCCGGTGCCTGGACGCCGGAACAAACCGCCGATTTCATGATGGAAAGTCTGGGGAACGATGATTTCTATATCATCTGCCCCGACAATGACGTCAGCCGGGCTGCGGACGAAAAGCGGATGGCCTGGGCCATGGGTGACATCATCGAAAACCGGCCGCCGCTCTCACGTTGGCATGAGGGTTGGGCCGGTTCTTTTGACGAATTTTCCAAAGGAAAATAGCTCGACTTCTTGTTATTGCGTGTTGTCAATTGTCAGAAATCCATGCCGGTGCTGAGTGTAGCACTGGCAGATTGACGGGCTACGCACAGGGTCTGACAGCTGGCGTTAAACCCGCCCCGCTGCCTTCAGAGTCAATTGAACAGAATCGCGTATTTTTCCAGTTGCGTGTGGGGGTTTGATCAATTGTGCTGCTTCGAAACCACGAAAATTCGTGCAAAAACACAAGACTCCATCACAGCCTTTCCGGAAACTCATTTCTATGCGATCTGCTATCTGATCCAGAGCGACCTCCGCCATCTGACGACTGCTATCAAGCCCGAAATGGCTCCCGTAATTGACTGAAAAACCTTCACTTTCAAAATTCAGAACAATCGCGTTGTGAACCTTTGGCGTGAAAGGTGTCACCAGACCTAATGCACTCCATTTGGCGGATTTAAGTTCCGCCAAAGTGAGCAGTGTTGTGCTGGTCACCGAAAGGCCCGTCCTTTGCTCAGCCTCTGCACACCAGCGCCGCTCCCGCTCAATACCAAGCCATGCACCGGCGGTTCCTGCAAATATGATCTGACTGACGTGTGCTTCAAGCAATTGATCTATCGCCTGATCAACCACATCCGCAGCAAATTGTTTTTTGGAGCGGTCTCCAAGATCGACCGTGGTGACCGGCAGTCGGGCAATGTGAAAACCAATGTCATTTCGAAAGGAACCAGCCCTGCCGCGCAGAACATCCTCGATGACCACATTGGACGAGGGAATGATCAATCCGACTCGCTTCACACAGTATCCCTTTCAAACGGGCTTTCCAGAACCAAAACCAAATAATCCATTGTCAGATTATGGAACTGCGCGACGTGATGCCACCATCAATGGTGATAATTGTGCCGGATGTGTAGCCTGCCCTATCAGAAGCTAAAAACAGCATCTGGTCAGTGATTTCAGCAACATGCGCTGGACGCCCCAAAGGGTATTTATCCTGAAGTTCCTTATAGCGTCCCTCATCGCCGAACCATTCCCTGGCGCGATGTTTGAGCAGTTTGTAAATGCGGTCCGTGTCGACAGGACCAGGATTGATCCCCACAACCCGGATATTATCATCCAGACTTGGTCCGCCCAAAGCTCGGGTAAAGGCCATGAGGCAGGCATTGCCCGATGTGCCAGCAATATAATTCGCGTCATACCGCTCACCGGCATTGCCGATATTGTTGAGAATGACGCCGCCGCCCTTGGCTTTCATTTTAGCATAATACAAGCGGCACATATCGATATAGCCGAGAACTTTCAACTCCCAGCCCTTGCGCCATGTTTCACCATCAATACTGAACAGATCACCGCCTGGAATGACCCCGGCATTGTTTACCAATATATCGACATCGCCGACATTGGCGGCCAGACGCTCTGCGGCTTCCGGCTCTGTCAGGTCGGTCGCATGAGCCGTTGCAGAGACCCCAAACTCCTCGCGAATCCGCTTGGCCAGAGCTTCCAGTACATCGCCGCGACGCGCAGCCAGATGCAGATTGACGCCCTCTTGCGCAAACCCAATGGCCAGACCTTCGCCAATTCCTTGCGATGCCCCTGTAATCAGTGCGGTTCGTCCGGTTAAGTTCAGATCCATAAGATGCCCTTCTCCACAATCTTCGTTCTGTTGGGGTTCGTCATTCTGATTGGTTGCCTAATCCGTGAACACCTCGCTCAATTTAAGTGCAAAATCCACAAATATCGATCAATTTTAATACCTAAATTGGTATTTTGGTATTTATGACTTGTCAATTTTAAAATTAACGTGAACCATAACAGCGCACATAACGCTTTCAAAATACCAAAAATAAATTTAGGTATTGAGAACTCCTGGAAGAAAGAGGTTGAAAATGGTCTGGCACATTGGAAGAAAATCAATTCAAACGCTTTTTGCAGCATCCTTTGCATTGGCGCTGACACCGGCTATCGCGGATGACTTTCCCGCTGAGCCGATTACAATCATCGTAAACTGGCCCGCAGGCGGCGGTCAGGACACATCGGCAAGACTGATTGCCGAATGGGCTTCTAAGAAAGCCGACGTTCCCATTGTTGTGTCAAACGTAACGGGCGCGGGCGGTGCAAATGGCATTCGCCATGCAGCCGAAGCAGACCCCACCGGCTACACAATCGGTATTATGGGATCCAGTTTTGTCGCCAGAGGATATCTGAACGCGAACGCCACTCCTATCGGTGACGTGTCTCCGCTTGTCTTCTTTGGCCCGGACCCCGGAGCGCTTGAAGTGCGTGCTGATGCCGGCATCAACAGCGTAGAGGAATACATCGCCAAGCTGAAAGCTGAACCCGGCAGCATTATAAACGGCAATGATGCACCTGGCGGCTCATCGCATATTGTCGCCTCGGTTTTTGAAAGCACTTTTGGCGTCGAAATGACAAAAGTTCCGTATCAGGGCTATGCGCCAACCGTCGCTGCCATTATTTCCGGCGAAGTGCAGTCTGCAACATTGCCGGTTCATCAATTGGTTGATCAGCACAAAGCCGGAGACGTCAAGATACTGGCAGTGGCAGCCGAAGCCCGGCATTTCCTCGTTCCGGATGTTCCGACATTCAAGGAACTCGGCTTCGACTTCGTTGCTGGTGACTGGCGCGCTCTGTTTGCGCCCAATGGTGTTCCCGAAGACCGTATGGCTTATCTGGAAACGCTCTTCATGGAAACCATGTCCGATCCAGCATTTCAGGAAGCGGCTCAAAAAGCGGGTTTCATGGTGACACCCATGCCAGCAGACGCAACCAAAGACTGGATTCTGGCGCATGACGAAGCTGTCTATCCAATTTTGCTTGATGCCGGTCTGGTAAAAGCAAACATGAAGTAATCTGTATATATCGGCCCGGGCGGCTTCTTGTCTCCCGGACCGCTTCACCTGAGCGGAGCATGCATGCAAACAGATCCAGTTACGGATGAGACGACAGCCTCCGGCCCTATTGCTGAGACCCATAATTTTGCGTCCGACATTGCTGTAGCCGCATTCTTCCTAGTCTGGGTCATTGTCGGCTGGACGTCTTTGTTGAGCGACACAAACCTGTTCAGTGATCTATATGCAGGCGCTGACCCCGGCCCCACACTACTGCCGATTATCGTACTGTCTGTGCTGTCTCTGGGAGGCGTTGCTCTTGCAGCAGGCGCATTTTTAAACCGCAGACCTACAACAAAATCAGCAGATACAGCCCTAGGTCTGCCGAAAGGCTTCAAACTGGCGCTGGCGTTGTTTGTTACGATCGCCAGTTTTCCGTTTTTCATGACACATATCGGTTATTTGCCCACCACCTTCATCTTCGTATTTGTGTGGGCCTTCGGCCTGGCACACGACCCAATGCAGGCGCCGCTGCGTAATGGCATGATCGCGGCGTTGGCGGCAGGCATCACAACGCTGCTCATCTATGCTTGCTTCGACCTCTTGATTGGCGTGCGGTTTCCATGATGGTTGGTGATTTCCGTGTTTGATGTCTTTTTTGCTTCTATCGCCCATATCGGCTCGACACCGTCTCTGATCGGCTTGTCGCTGACCAGCGTTCTGATTGGCATCATACTTGGCGCATTACCGGGCGTCAGTTCTACAATGGCGCTGGCAATATTGCTGCCCTTCAGCTACGCAATGCCGCCGGAATCGGCCATCATATTTCTGATCGGCATCTTCTCTGCCAGCGTTTTCGGCGGCTCGATTTCAGCAATCCTGATCAATATTCCAGGCACACCCGGCGCGATTGTGACCCAGTTTGACGGTTATCCGATGGCACGGTCAGGACGCGCGGGGGAAGCCCTGAGCTATGCATTGCTGGCCTCGACAATTGGTGGGTTGCTTGGCCTTTTGGTGCTGTCAGTCGTAGCGCCCCTGATTGCCGCTGCTGCCATCCAGTTTCGCAGCCCCGAATTTGCCATGGCCGCTGTTTTTGGCCTGACGATGCTGGCCTATGCCTCCCCCGGATCAACTTTCAAGGGTGTGCTTGTGGGCTGTATCGGCCTGCTGATTGGTATGGTCGGGTTCGATAAGCTGACAGATGCACCCCGCTTCGATTTTGGAACAAAGGTATTGCAGAACGGCATTGATATTGTGCCTCTGACCGTCGGGATTTTCGGTTTCTCCGAAGTTCTGATCAATATCTCGGACAGAAGCCGGGGCATCGAGCGGCTGCCAAGTTTTGGCCGTATCCTGCCGCCGATCGCGAAAATCGTCAGGCTTGGCACAACCATGTTCAGAGGGTCCATGATTGGTGCCTTCATTGGCGCAATTCCGGCAGCCGGATCTGCCATTGCCGTGGCACTCGCCTACACGCAGGAGCAGCGCTTTTCCAAGAAACCGGAGACATTTGGCAAGGGTGCGCCTGCCGGTATCGTGGCGCCGGAAGCTGCCAACAATGCCTGCGTTGCCGGAGCTTTGATCCCCATGATGACCCTAGGCGTACCTGGCGACACAATGACTGCGGTGCTCATGGGCGCCCTGCTGCTGCACGGCATGCGACCCGGCCCGCTTTTGTTTGCAGACCACCCGGAATTTGTCGGAACGGTTTATGGATCCCTGTTTTTTGCCATTGGCCTGACTTTGATTTTTGGCTTTGTCGCGATTGCAATGATTGTACAGCTCATGAAAATGCCCAGACATATTCTCATGCTGGTAATTGCCGTGCTGTGCGTCTACGGTTCATTTGCCGTGCGCAACACCATGAGTGACGTCTATGTGATGATGTTCTTTGGCGCGGTGGGCTATTGCCTGCACATGCTGAAATTACCCGCTGCCCCCATTGCCTTTGGCCTGATACTTGGCCCATTGCTTGAAGAAAACATCCGCCGCAGTCTGATCATCAGCCGTGGTTCATGGTCGGTCTTCCTGGAGCGACCCATTTCTCTCATTTTGGTGCTTTTGTCAGCAGCAGCCCTGCTCTATCCTGTGTTTGACTGGTGGCGCAAACGCGCCAAACAATGAAGTGCATTATCTCATGGAAACAATTTCACTTTCTGCAAAAATCGCTCAACAGCTTGAGTCTGAAGTTCTGTCAGGCCATCGCGCCTTGGGAGAACGTCTCGATGAGCGTGAGCTTGCCGAACAGTTCAACGCCTCACGCACACCCGTGCGCGAGGCATTGCAGCGTCTGGCCGCCTCAGGTCTTGTGCAGATCAATGGTCGACATGGCACTCACATCGCCAAATTGACGCTGACCCAATTGCTGGATGGCTTCCGCGTGATCAGCGAACTGGAAGCCATTGCCGCAGAACAAGCGGCAGGCCGAATTACAGAAAAACAGATAACAACGCTTTGGGAGTACCAGACAAGTTGCGAAGCCGCCTATACCGACCTCGATGTTGATGCCTTTTGTAAAGCCAATGACCTGCTACACGCAGCTATTCTCGAAGCTTCAGGAAACAGCATGTTGCAAGAGCAAATGCGCGTCGGCCGCGTTCTGTCACCCTATCGACGCCACATCACGCATCAACCAGGCCGAATGGCAACATCCATTGAGGAGCACAACGCCTTCCTCACAGCAATTGGCGCAGGCGATGGCGCGATTGCAGCCCAACACATGCGCAGCCACGTGAATGCACTGGCAAATGGTCTGTCAGATTTCCTGTATTTCCTCGATCAGACTGGGCGCAGTCAGATCCTGGCTTAAATCAGTCGTCAATTGGGACAGTTAGAGCGAAAATTGGGACAGTTAGAGCGATCTGAACCGTCAATCGTTTTGAAATGGCGAATTAGTCATCCCCAGTCGTCCTACTTCCCTTTTCAGACATCAGATTGCAGAACGTAATGTGTCAAAATCGATTTGGATGGAAATCAACGATGGCCTTGATCGACAGGATAAACGCCAACGTCGAAAAACATGCACTGGCGGCACAAGCCAGCCAATATGACCGTACTGTGGCTATCACCGCAATTGCACGTGCACGTGCCCTCATTGAAGAAGTTGGTGCAAATTCTGACCACACGAACCTAGCTACCGAACTTCATTCAGCACTTGTCGAGTTGCATGCGAATTATAATGATCCAGATGGTGTTTACACGAATGGCAAAGGCGTTTTAGGCAGCCTTATCGGTGATATTGAAATAGAACTGAACAACACAAAGCCACAATAAATGTGGTGCTGAAACACAAAAGCTGTGAAGGCCAAATCCTACCTCGAAATTGCCTTGCCTTTTCATCTGGTAGTGGTACGCATCTGTCGGTCAGTCTATTGCCCAAATGGTTAGATTTCCTGGATTGAGACGAGGAAAAGGTGAGCAAGACTGATGGAATCTGCGTGCTTCCCTCTGTCGCCTTCCGCTGCTTGATAATGTGTCAGCGTCTATCCAAAATTGTGATCAGACACACCAGCTATCGGAACACAGGCCGATAGAACGGCTCCCTCCAACGGGTTCGTGATCAATTGCTCATCATTGAGGGTAAACTGAGCCGATGTCACATACAGAATCTTTCTGTCCGACCCGCCAAACGTGCAACTGGTGGGATTGGTCACGGGCAATTCGATGATTTGATCGATAGCGCCCCTGGGCGTAATGCGGACAAGGCATGAGCCGCCGAAGCGGGCGTTCCAAAGGCAACCATCTTCGTCTATGGCCGAACCATCAGGCGCGCCACGCTCAAAGCCTTCCAAATGAACCCTTGGATTACTGATACAGCCCTCATCGGCATGCCAATCATACGCAAAGATGACATTGCGGACGCTGTCACCAAAGTAGAATGTGGTCCCATCCGGCGACCAGGCCAGCGTATTGGCAATGCCAAACTCATGTCCGGTATGTTGACTGATGGTGCCATCCGGATCGACCCGGAACAGCGCACCGGAGTTGCGATCCATATCTTTACCCGATCCGTCGGCATTGAGATTGTTCTGCATGGTGCCAGCCCAGAATCGTCCTTGCGGGTCGCACTTGCCTTCGTTGAGACGGTTGCCAGGCACGGTATCCGGCTCTGCAAAACGGGTAAATCTTCCAGTCTCCAAATCCAGCCAGGCCATGCCGGATGCCAGTGCAACCAAGGCCTTCTGACCGGATTTGGACAGAGCCAGGGCCGTGGGAAAGTCGTCCGAATGCCAGACCTGATCTTGACCCTCACTATGGTGGGCGTGAATGGTCCTGCCGATGATATCCACCCAGAACAGGCGTTGCGTTGCCGCATCCCAAACCGGGCCTTCGGCAACACTGAAGCGATCGTCGCTAATGGGCGAAAATTGGGTCACTGCATGCTCCAGTCAAGTATCATCGTCATGGAAAGGTCCTCATCGGGTTGCAGCACCTTCAGGCCGGGCATGCCGGGCAGATTATGCGCGTTCACAGGGTGGGAGATCGGTTCAAAACAAAAGAACCCGCAATCGGAATTCGGAGAATAGATGATAGCGGTGGTCAGCGTCTCGCTTTTGATAGTGAGCGATATCGCTTCATCTCCTTGCTCAACCCGTGCTGTGCCATCCCAGTTTGAAAAACCACAGTTGATCCAGCGATCTGGCAGAGGTTTTTCATCTGTAAAATCAAAATCATGCGGCGGTGCTTGCGGTACTTGGGTTGTCGGCAAACCGCCCTCTCCTTCTGGCCAATAATGGGTCGCATTTGCTTGAAGACGCGTTTGCGCAGTGCGTGGAAACCAAGGGTGAAAGCCACCACCAAAGGGAAGCGCAATCTCAGCCCTATTGGTCATCGTCAGTGTAATAGTCAACAAATCACCGGTCAGCGAGAAGGTCTGAATGGCCTCATATTGGAAAGGTCCAAAGGTGCCGTCTGAAAGGTGCAGCATAGCCTCAGCATCGCTTGCAGAAGTGACAGACCACTCTTTCTGGAACCCGTCACCGTGAATCGCAAACGGGTCACTCTCCATGTTTTTTTCCATCGGATAACACGTGCCGTCAAAGCGAAAGCCACCATCAATACGATTGGAAAATGGCACCAGAATATTGGAGGCGAGCGCAAAAGGCCCCTCCTCCACCTTGCCGGACCAGGGCCGCAAAACCGGCTTATTACCGACCCAAAGTTCCGCGATGCCGCCGCCCATATGTGGGTGCAGGATCAACCGGGCATCGCCTGCCTTCAGTTCCAGCATTTACCAGCCACCATCAATTGCCATGTTTTGACCGGAGATCATACGGGCAGCGTCTGAACAAAGGAAAACGGAAAGGTCGGCCACATCGCTGGCTTCAATGCGGGATTTCAGACACTGCCGCTCAAGCACCCAATCATTGTACTCTTCCAGTCTGTCTGCAAACACACGGTTTTCCGCATCGGACTTCACCGCGCCCGGCGCGATAGCGTTCACATTGATGCCAAAAGGACCCAGTTCACGCGCCAGGCCCTTGGTGAGACCCAGCATCGCCCCCTTCGAAGCAACGTAAGGCACATATCCATCCCACTGGCCATTGAGCGTGATTGAGGTGAGATTGATGATTTTCCCCCAACCCCTCTCCTTCATCGCCACCGCGCAAACGCGAGACAGCGCAAAGGCCGCCGAGGAATTCACCCGGATTTGATCTTCATACTCCATCAGCGAGAACTCATCATGCGGCTTGTTGATGATGAGCGCGGCATTGTTGATGAGTATATCAAATGGTCCAGCCTTGCTGACAGTCTCCTCTGCATTTGCAAGATCATTGAGATCAACACCCAGAAAACCAAAGCCATCGCGCGGCGTACTGCCAGGTCGGTCGAGGATTGTGACATTGGCTCCAACCGCCTTCAGACTTTGCGCCATTGCTGTTCCAAGGGTGCCAAGGCCGCCGGTGACCAGAGCCTTTTTACCATTAAGATCAATCATCTGTCTTTACCTCACAAAAGATCATGCACTTCATCAATGCTCGTTTCACCCACGGGCTTATCGAGCACCACTTCACCCAACGCCATTGCGACGATGCGATCACAGCAGGCAAACACATGGTGCATATTGTGGCTGATGAAAATACCGGTGACACTTTGTTGTTTCAAGGATTTCACAAAGCCAATCACCTTTGTCGTTTCTTTCACCGAGAGGTGGTTCGTCGGCTCATCTAGGATCATCACCTTTGAGCGAAAGTGCATGGCCCGAGCAATCGCAACACCCTGCCGCTGACCGCCAGAAAGTTCGCCCACCAGCGCATCGGGTGAACGTAAGTGCAGATCGACATTTGCAATGGCTTCCACGCTCTCCTCACGCATTTTAGCCTCATCCAATATGCCGATGCCGCCGATGGACATTTTCAACGGCTCACGTCCGATGAACATGTTGCGTGCAATCGACATGATGGGAACCATGGAATTGTATTGGTAAATCGTCTCGATCCCCAGATCCATGGCGTCGCGTGGATTGGCGATCGTTACCGGTTTGCCTTCGACCTGTATCTCCCCCTCATCGGCCGTATGCAGGCCGGAGAGGATGTTGATCAACGTGGATTTACCTGCGCCATTGTCGCCCACAAGGCCAACATTTTCGTTGGGTTTGAAGTCGAGCGAAACACCTTTCAGGGCATGAACACCAGAATACCATTTGTGCAGATTGCGCACGGAGATGATGGGGTTTTCCAAAATTGCGTTTTCCATGATCAAGTCTCCACTTTCATGGCTCGGCCACGCTTTCTCAGCCAGGCATTGGCAACCACGGCGAGGATGGTCAGCGCTCCAACAGCGAATTTGAACCAGTTGCTGTCCACTTGGCTCAGCACCATGCCATTATCGATGACGCGGATCAGCGTAGCGCCGATCACACCGCCCAGAATGGATCCGATACCGCCAAACAGCGACGCTCCGCCGATAACGGCAGCTGCCACAGCCTGAAGCTCCAAACCTTCACCGATGGACGGCAGGGGTGAGCCGAGGCGCAGCACCTGGATCATACCTGCAAAACCCGCCAGCATGGAGCAAATCATGAAACAGGCGATCTTCACCCGTGCTGTGGGAATGCCCATGGCCTGCGCTGCAGGCAGAAAACCGCCAGTGGCGCGCACCCAGTTGCCGAAATTGGTTTTACCGAGCAGAAACGCAATGAGCAGCGCGATGCAGACAAACCAGAGGAAGGAAGCGCGCAGCAGCTCGCCCGGTCCGACAAAGGCGATAAAGAGCTGTTCGGGAATATTGTCCATTTGCAGGCGCGGCGGGAAACCGCCAGAAATCACCACAGTCATCGAGCGGGCCATAAACAGCATGCCAAGCGTGGTGATGAAGGACGGAATGCCGAACTTGATCGTTAGAAAGCCGTTGATGAAGCCAATGGCCGCACACACCAGTAACCCAACGGCAACGGCCGGCGGGAAGCCCCAACCAGCAACCATCAGAACGGCCATCGTCATCGGCATCAGCGCAAAGACGGACCCAACGGAAAGATCAAACTCGCCGCAGATCATCAAAAGTGTCACCCCAATCGCGACCAGCGCCATTTCAGGCAGGAAACCCAGAAGCCCGCGCATATTGGCGTAGCTCAGAAAGAAATTGTTGGAGGTGATCTGAAAAATACCGATCAGGATGACCAGCAGCAACAGTGCGGCCAGTTCCGGTTTTTGCAGGGACAGTTTTAGTAGGCGTTTCATGGAACGCTGGATCCTTCGAACAATGGATGAGAAAAGGCCGGCGCAGTCTCACGCGCCGACCTTTTGAGAAGCGACAGTTCTCCGGGAAATCCTTGTCGGGAGAAAAGATCGCAGGTCGGTTCTAGCGAAGACCCTGGGCTGACAGTTCCATGATCGCATCTGCATCAGCGGGAGTCACAATGCCCTGCCCGGTGTCAATATCCGCAGGTGCCAGACCAACGGTTTTGGACAAGTAGACCTGCATCACCGGCATAAAGCCTTGCATGTATGGCTGCTGATCGACCTGCACCTGGATGTAACCCGCCTGCATCTGCTCGACAGCTTCAGGCACCAGATCAAAGCCGCCCAGAAGCACTTTACCGGGTTCAACGCCGCGGTCAGCCAACACGCGGGCAACACCGGCATGCCAGAAACCTGTATCGAAGTAAGCTGTTGTCTCTGGATTGGCACCCAGATAGGCACCAATCCGGTCAGATACGGTGGCAAGATCGGTACCAGAATCGATCCGTTCAAAGTTCACTTCGCGATCCGGGTTGGCCGCCGCATAGTCTTCCATGAAGGATAACACGCCGCCGCCGCGCTGCTCTGACCAGTTCTGGCCCGGCGCGGAGATACCCACAAGCACATTGATAGGGCCTTCCTCAGGGAAGTTGGCTGACTGAGCCTCGCCCAGCGAATACCCAGCAGCCAGGAAGCCCTGACCAACGAATGCCTGACGCGCATTGCCCGCAGCACCTTCCAGATCATCCACATTCACACCAATGACAATGACACCGGCATCGCGAGCACGCTGAACAATTTCATCCAACGCCGTGTTGTCCACGATAGAGGTCAGGATTGCATCAGGTTCACGAGCGAGTGCAGCTTCCATATTGGCGAGTTGCTCCTGTACTGAGCCTTCAGTCTGCGTAAAGATCATCTGACAGTCGGCTTCAACGCGCTCGCATCCGTCATCAAAGCCCTTTTTCACAGCCTGCCAAAACGTGTTGGACGCAGATGAATGATGGGTGAAGACGATATCCAGCGCCGAAGCTGACGTGGACAGGACTGGTGTGGACACCGAAGCGAGCAATGCCGCAATTGCAAGTAGTTTGAGTTTCATATTTTTTGCTCCTCCCTAGAGCAGGGTTTGGCCTGAATACTAGACCGTGGTTGCGTCGGACATAATGCGCGACACTGTGAATGCCCGGCCAAGTTCCGGGTTGAGCTCGAGACCAAGGCCTGGGCCTGGTGGAACTGTGATCATGCCGTTTTTCACTTCCGGCAATGCGGTGACGAGATCTCGGTACCAGGTGTGGTAAAAGGCGCGCACACTCTCCTGCACCAACGCGTTGGGTGCATTCAGTGACAAGTGCGTTGAAGCGGCCAAGACCACGGGACCTGTGCAGTCATGGGGGGCAACAGGCAGGTGCCAGGCCTCCGCCATCGAAGCAATTTTGCGCGCTTCCGACAGGCCACCGCACCACGAGATATCAAGCATTACAATGCCTGCTGCATCGGTTTCCAGCAGGTCGCGGAAGCCCCAGCGTGATCCGAGTGTTTCGGAGGCAGAAATTGGCGCCTTGGACGCCTGCGCATAGCGCTTCAGGCTGGACAGCGAATCCATCTTGATCGGGTCTTCATGCCAGAATGTGTCGAAGGGCTCGAGCGCCCTGGCAATCTGCATGGCCGGCAGGAGCTGCCACATGGAGTGGAATTCGACCATGATATCCATGCTGTTGCCGACAGCATCCCGGATTTTCTCAAAAGGCTTCAGGGCTGCATCCAGATCAGGGCCTGAAATATACTGACCGCGGGTCTTCTCGGCTGCCATGTCAAATGGCCAGATTTTCATGGCCGTAATGCCTTCTTCCTTCAGGGACAGCGCCAATTCATCGGCGTTGTTCAGGAAAGCGTTGAGGTCATCATAGTCGGCATGCCCGCCATTCATGGCATAATTGGCAGTGGTCTGCCCTGTCGCGTGCTTGATATATTCAGTGCCTGCGCAGGTGTTATAAGTTCGGATGCTTTTCCGGCTGAACCCGCCCAGCAGTTGGGCAATTGGCTGGCCTGTTGCCTTGCCAAAGATGTCCCATAACGCGATGTCAAAAGCGGAGTTTCCGCGCACCTCGGCGCCTGAGGACCGGAAGCCGAGATAGCCGACCAATTCGGAAGCCAACAAGTCGATCTGCAGTGGATCGCGGCCGATCACACGCGGTGCAATATACTCATGTATGTAAGCTTCAACGGTGGCTGCACCAAAAAATGTTTCACCCAGTCCAATCAGCCCCTCATCGGTATGCACCTCCACCCAAAGAAGGTTCGGGCGCTCGGCAACGCGGATGGTTTCAAGCTTGGTGATCCTCATGCTGGCGTCCTCATGAAAGACCCGCCTGAAGCAAAGCGTGGACACTTTCATCGAAGTGCTTGCTCATTGCCTCAGCCGCCTGTTGCGGATCACCAGCAACCACAGCGCTGGCGATGCGCTGATGGGTCTCGATCATCGTGCTGCGTGCCTCAGCGGTGGTGCGGCTTTTCCAGCCAATCGGCCATGTCTGGCGTGTGATACCCTGAAAGGCCCCCACGATAAGCTCGAAAACCGGATTGCGACTCGCTCGGGCAAGCGCTGTATGAAACGCCAGATCGTGCTCCATCAGCTGCGCTGGGTCCGTGGCTGAATCAGCCATCGCCTGCGCCAGTTTCAGAATTACTTTCGCTTCTTCATCAGATCGGCGGATTGCTGCAAGCGTGACAATGCGGGTTTCAATGGTGCGGCGAACATCATAAATCTGCTGCACATTGATTTGCTCTGTGTGCACACCATGCTCAATTATCAATGACATTGCACCATGGTCGATATTCGAAATCGTCGCTCGCTTTCCAACGTTCAACTCTATGATCCGCATTGCCGCCAGAGAGCGGAAAGCCTCACGGACAACCGTGCGCGACACTTTCAAATCCTTGGAAAGCCTGGATTCAGATGGCAGCCGATCACCCGGCATCAGCTCCTGTTCGCGGATGTGACGCGTGATAGCCCCAATCGCATCGCCGACACGGCTGGAGCCGCTTTTTTCTGACTGGCTGCTTCGTTCTTCCAAAACCAATTTCCCTAAACTTGTATGACAGGTTTTGAATTTGTGTAGACAAAATAAATCGAACCGTCAATACAGCTCTTTCAATATGCGGCATTTCTGTGGATAGGGAGTTAGCTAGGAGCCGGAAGCAAGATCATCGGCGGCAATCCGATAATGGGTCTGAAAAACCTCGCCGGCACGCAGTGGAATACTGGTTGGGACACCCTGTTGCGCAATGGGGTTGTCGCCTATAGCGATGGCTGCCCCAAGGTCAAAGGCTGAGCAGACGGGTTCAAGACCCAACGCAGAATGGCGACCCAGCCATGGAGATTGTTGCCGACCACGATTGCTGTACCAAATAAGAAGGCTGGGAAAATGCTCGGCGTTCCAACTCAGCGTAGCGCGATAGCCACCCGCATGATTGTCTAGAGATACGCGCCCATCATCAACGCCGACGAGCTGAAGCAAGTCTTCGCCAGGCTGTTCAAACGGAATGCCACTTGCATCCATTGCCTGTCCCATATGGTCAGGCGCCTCCGTTAAGTTTGTGAAGACCGCATTGGGAGCGAAGATATCTCCGCCCGGCTCCAATGATCCAGGATAGCTGCGGATCTGCTTGGCATGCGGAGGCATGATGCTTGCTGAGCCTGCCAAAGGGGGCAAAGCAAATGTCGGGTGCAAACCAAGTGGCAACTGACAATTTGCGCGCGGTGTTATGCGCAGGACGAGATTTACAGCAGATGCGTCGGGATCGGGTATGACATCACGCTCAACACGGGCAATGGGATGGTTGTCTGGATAATCAAGTGAAAGGCAAAGCCGACCATCGCCCTCCGGTTCCCAGTTCCATTTGCAATTGGAGCTCTCGCCATGCGGCGGCGGATTGGCTGGTAACGGGAAGCGTCGCCCCATGGATGCAGCCCAGTCGGGTGACAATCTCTCTGGCTCATCAGCGCCAAAAGGAACGCACGGCCATTCGCCGCGAAGACGGTGCAAAATTGGCGGTAAAGCTGCCAATTCTACATCACTGATCGTGCCATCATCAGCCCAGGGAGCGATATGAAGCGGTTCGACCATTCGGCCACTTTGCAGATCAAACCGAACCGGTGCGAGCATGGCACCCAAACGCTGAACTGTTAGCGATCCATGTGCCCAACGCAGTGTACGAACTTCATCCATGACGCCTCAGAACTTACCAAATTCGAGATAAGCATCAACCGGATCTGTGCCTGACAGAATGGCTGCACGCACCTTGTCTTCAGCACTGATCACCTCTTCAACTTCGGCAATCACCTCTTCCACAATACCTTGCGGGATGATCACCACACCGTCAAAATCGGCAATCACAAAATCACCGCGTTCAATCAGCACATCACCGATGGTGATCGGTTGATTAATCCCATCGGGCACCCATTTTGCGACGATATCGCGTGGGGTCCGAAACCGGCAAAACACCGGAAAGCCAATCGAGCGAATGAAGCTGTTATCACGTGATCCGCCATCAACAATGTAGCCCAGAACACCGCGCACTTTCAGCGTTTCGGCTGACAACTCACCCATCAGCGCCAAGCGCTCTGAATTTGGTTGGCACAGCACAACATGACCCGCCGGGGCACTGGACAGAAACTGAACCCATGGCAACAGGTAATCGACCTTTTCATCATGCCGAGTGGCATCAAACGCAACACCCTTTAGCGTAGAAATCGGGCCGGCCACACGGGTCTCATTATCAAGCCCGACAATGGAATGTGGCAGCACGCAGTTTTCCAATCCCCGCGCGCGCATAACATCATAGACAGCTCCGCTATAGCAGGCATTCAGACGCTCGGTCAGCTTGGCAATATCCATAATTCTTATTCCTTAAAGCTTGAAACGGTTTTCCGGCAGGCCACGCGTCTGCGTCTCTATTGCAAACAAGCTGCCAGCCAATCGGTCACGCGCGGCCTTGGCAACGCTGGCCGTGGTGACATAGAGCAAGGATAAATCAGGGCCGCCAAAGCAGCAGGTCGTAATGTTTTTCACGGGCATTTCGATCACACGATCAACCGTGCCATCCGGCGCAATCCGGACGATGCACGATCCACCAAAGCGACAGTTCCACAGGTAACCATCCACATCTATCGTCGAGCCATCGGGCAGGCCCCGCTCAATGCCTGCGCAATGCGATGTTCCGGCACCAATTGTGCTTGTTGTCTTGTCAAAGGTATAAGCCCGTATTTCATTCTTCAGCGTATCGCCAAAATAAAAGGTGGAATGATCAGGCGACCAGCAAAGCGTGTTGGCAATCCCGATCCCGGCCTCAACCTCCTCCAACTCGCCACCGGCTTGATAGCGAAACAGCTTGCCCAGACCATCTTTAACCTCGAGGTTTTCGCCATTCGGTCCGACATTGTTACCCATGGAGCCAATCCAGAACGCACCGTTCGGGTCTGCGCGACCATCATTAAATCGCACGCTCGGTGCGCCAGGCAATTGCACATCCAGATCTTCGCGAGCGTCAGATTCGACATCAAGCAGGATCAACTTTGAGCCCAGCGCAACAAGCAGAACGCCCTCACCTGTGGTCAGCGACAAAGCGACAACAGGCTCATCAAACAGATGGCTGTTCACTGCTCGGCTGGCGACATCCATACGGTGTATGAGAAACCGATTGATATCCACCCAGTAAACGCGGTTCTCATCAGCAGACCAGGTAGCCGCCTCCCCGCATACATCCCCGGTTGGAGCAACACATTGAATTTTGCCTATCATTCGTGTCTCCCATTTAATCCCAAAAGCTAGTGTTTCACAGTCGACCGGTCGAGAGCATGGTTCAGCAGAACAGCACCAATGATCAATCCGCCACGCACCACCAACTGCCAATATTCACTGACATTCAACAGCGTCATGCCGTTGACGATAATGCCAAGGAACAAAACGCCGATCAGCGTGCCACGCACGGTACCCTTGCCGCCGAACAGACTGGTACCCCCGATAATGACCGCAGAAATGACATCCAGTTCCCATCCACGCGCTGCGCTGGCGCTGCCCGACAGGATTTGTGATGCAATCAGAACGCCCGCAATGGCCGTGAGCACACCAGTAATACCAAGGGCCAGAGTTTTGGTTTTCCAAACATCAATGCCAGACAGGCGCGCAGCTTCAAGGTTGCCACCCACAGCGTAGAGCGCCCGGCCAAAGCTTGTATAATTCATGAGGAAATACACAAAGCCGAAAACAGCTGCAAAAATATAGACAGGGAATGGAATCCCGAAAAGAATACCAGCGCCCAAAAAATTGAACTGGAATGGGAAGCTGGTGATCGGGAATCCATCTGTGATGAGGTTGGCCGCGCCAGATAAGACGGTCAGCAGACCCAGTGTCGTGATGAAGGTCGGCATATTAAAGTGCTGGCGCACCTTGCCGGTCAGAACACCAACGAGAAAAAGGATCACCATTGCTGCAATTGCGCCAATAGTAATGGCTGGCCACGGACCCAGCATATCAGTCAATGCGCGCGCAACCCAAGCTGTGACACAGCCAGAAAAAGCCACGCCCGAACCGACTGACAGGTCAATCTCACCGGAGACAATCACCATCGTCATGCCAAAAGCAATGATGCCCTGCATGGTAATGTTGCGCAACACGTTCATCTGATTGTCGAGCGTGGCAAAGCCAGGCGCTGCCAACATCAAATAGGTGTACATGCAGACCAGAATGATCTCCATCGGGTAGCGGCGGAACAACGAAAGCGCCATCAAAGGCCCTCCATGCAAGCGGTGTAAAGTTCAGTCAAAGTGGTCTTGGAAGGGTCAATCTCGCCCAGAAGGCGTCCCTCTTTCATGACCAATATGCGGTCGCAGACTTCCAGCATTTCTTCCAACTCGGTGGAAACAAAGATGGATGAAAGGCCAGTGGCGGCCTGCTCCCAGATGATCTGGAAAATCTGTTGTTTTGCATGAACGTCGACACCGCGACTGGGCTCGTCAAAGAACATGATTTTTGGATCGGTGTTGAGCCAATTGCCGATGACAACCTTTTGCTGGTTGCCACCTGACAGCGAAGAAACGGGCAGCGCGGGACTGTCGACCTTGATTTGCAATTGCTCGATCTGCTTGGCAACGCCTGGCGCCTCGACTGCCTTGGTTATGATGCCGCGCGGGGCCAATTTGGACAGGCTGGCCATCGACAGATTGTTATGAATTGAATGCGCCTGCACCAAGCCGCCTTCCTTGCGGTTTTCCGGTGTGTACCCCAGGCCAAGATCAACCATGCTGCCTGGCGCGGGCGTGTCGACCACTTGTCCATCCATGATGATCTCTCCCGCATCATGCGGGTCAGCGCCAAAGATGGCGCGCAGCACTTCGGTACGCCCTGCCCCAAGCATCCCCGCAAGGCCCAGAACCTCGCCGCGGCGCAAGTCAAACGAGATATCCTCAAATGCTGGCGCACGCGTGAGGCCCTTCACTTGCAGGATCGGGTTCTTTTTTGAAATGTCCGTACTCCGTGCAGGCCGCGTGGCGCGGGCAACGTCACCAAACATCATATCAACCACGGTATCGAGCGATGATGCTGCCATTTCGATAGAGCCAACATGCTTGCCGTCGCGCAGCACAGTCACTGTATCAGCGATCTCTGCAAGCTCGGACATACGGTGAGAAATATACATCATCGTCACGCCCTGATCTTTCAGGTTGCGTAACAGGCCGAACAACATCTCCACCTCTTTGGTGGCGAGCGCGGATGTTGGCTCATCCAGCAACAAAAGCGTGGGGTTGAACGACATCGCCTTGGCAATCTCAACGGTTTGTTGCTGGCCAACACTCAAACGTGAAATGGTTGCCTTTGGATCAATATTCAGGCCCATGCGAGTAAACAGCTCCTCAGTCTGGAGGCGAGCCTGCCCCCAGTTGATCCTGTCAATGCCAAGGGTCCTGGTTCGTGGCAGCCGCCCAAGAAAAATATTCTCTGTGACGGAAAGATCAGGCACGAGACTAAGTTCCTGGTGAACAGTCACTATATTGGCCTCGAAAGCATCCTGCGGCGATTTGAATTCAACCTGTCGGCCGTTCAACATCATGGTGCCGCTGGTGGGCTGGGTAACGCCAGACAGCATTTTCACCAGTGTGGACTTGCCAGAACCATTCTTCCCCATCAGCGCATGAATGTGCGCGGGTTCGAACTTATGGCTGAAATCATCAAGCGCCACGACATTGCCATACATTTTGGTCAGGCCCTGAGTTTCTACAATAGCGGACATGGCAGATGTCTGAGCACTTTTTGCTGGTGTGAAAAAGTCACGGGGCAGCTTGCGCTGCCCCGCTTGGGTTAGGTCTCTGGGAGAAGACCTACTTCAGGGAGCCGAGATACTCTTGAAACTCTTCAACCGCCGGGCGATCAGTCCGTGAAAGGCCAAGCACTGGAACGATGACGGCTGCTTCAACAGCCTCTTTCTTGATCGCAGAAATGGCTGCCTCAACGGCCATCTGTCCCATCACATATGGCTGCTGCGCGGTCACGGCCTGCAACACATTGTCCCCATCGAGAAGGAAGCCAACCAATTGCTCTGTACCATCCACACCGAAGACAAAAATTTCGCCCGCTTTGCCCGCATTCCGCACGGCTTGCACAGCACCAACAGTGCCACCTTCATTGGCTGCGTAGATGACATTGAGGTCTGGGTTGGCAGTGATGATATCGCCGGCAACCTGGATCGCTTTTTCTGCCAGCCAGGCATCCTGCTGGGAGACAATGTTCAGACTATTGCCGACTTCAGCCTTTTCGATGAAACCATCAACACGATCAGCTGAAATTTCTGGCAACAATGCCTTGAAGCCAAGTGTTGCAACATTTGCTTTGCCGCCAAGCTCATTGGCGATGAAGTCAGCTGCCAGCATACCGGTAGAGTTGCCAAGATCACGCTGCGCGGAATTCAGGTAGGAAACCGGGATCGATGCATCATCAACATTTGAATTGTAAGTCACAATGTGGATGCCACGGTCGCGGGCACGCTTCAGAGCAGGAATAGACGCAACGGTAGAAACAGGCGAGATGACAATCGCATCCACACCGCGCGCAATGTAGGTGTCGATCAGGCTGATTTCCTGCTGCGGCTCACTCTTGGAATTACCTTCCAGAAGCTCAATGCCGGCAGCCTCTGCAGCAGCGTTCATGCCCAACTGGATGGTGCGGAAAAACTGGTCCTGCTGGAACACGACCGCAGCAATGGTGATATCATC
The DNA here is from genome assembly GCA_024743215.1 of Alphaproteobacteria bacterium. Lineage (GTDB taxonomy): Bacteria > Pseudomonadota > Alphaproteobacteria > Rhizobiales. The sequence goes on along the minus strand of JANSWZ010000001.1, from coordinate 342,762 downwards.
CTTTGCTGTCGCCGGGGCAGATACGCCCATGGCCATCGTTGCGGCAAGAGCCAGCCCCGACAGGGTTTTCTTGAGTGTCATGATAATCCTCCTAGTGGTGTTCTGCCCGTTTATCGGGCTCTGTGTAGGCCTGTGGCTTTGTATGTGTCACGGGCGCTTGTTGGGGCCTTGGATCAGGCTTCTGGTGCCGTCTCCTCAGGGTGTTGGGCATCCACCGAACGGTCGATGAATCCAAGTCCGTGATCGAGATGATTTGACATCCAGTACTGGAAGCCGAGCCGGTCGCGTTTTTCCAGAGCATCCAAAATGCGAGTGTGTGTGTCGTATGTGCCCTGCAGGCCGTGGGATTCCTTGCCGGTTTCCATCAGCTTCACGATGATAGGTTTCATCGTCGTATAAACGTTGAGCACAGTTTGGTTGTCCGCCAGTTCCAACAGCGCGGCATGGAAGCCAAAATCACGTTCTGCAGCTTCCACCTTGGACGGCGCATCCAGGATCTCCTCGTTCAACTTGCGGAAGCGCGCAATATCAGCGTCGTTAACAGCCGAAAAAATCGCATCTGCGGACCCCACTTCAATAAGACGGCGGAAGCCCTGAATATCCAGGAAAGTCTCTCGCGAAATCGACAATTGAAACGAGAACAGATCAAGCACCGCATCCATGTGGCGATTGACGATGACGGCGCCAATTTTGGGGCGCACATCAACGACCCCATAGGCCTTCAGGATACGAACCGCTTCGCGGACCGTATTGCGAGCTGCAGCGAATTTTTCACCAAGCTCGCGCTCCGAAGGAAGCGTGTCACCAACCGTCAATCGGTTTGACTGGATATAGCCTTTGATTTGTTGGACCAGATTGTCCACAGCGCTGCCATCGCCCGGCTCTCGACCGGGCTCATTTCCGGCGGTGCCGGGTAAAGGTGGAATCGTCTGGGTCACGTCTGAAACGCCTATTTGTTGGTCCAGTTAGTAAATACTCGAAATGCGGATTGATGCAAGCATCTTCGCAACAAAAAATTTTATCATTTAATATCAGGTAATTACTCAAAAATTACGACATATAGCTCTGACTTCCTCCACAAAAAATTGAGATCCGAAGATAAATTCCTTGATATTGTTGGACCAGATTGAAAAGATGCATCCAAAGAAGTTGAAAAAACGAGGGAGGCGGCAAATGCCGCGCGCCATGACAGGCATACAAACAAATGCAAAGGGCCGAACAAGGCCAGGCCTACATCAAACCTGGCGTTGGTACGGGCCAGATGATCCCGTATCGTTGAGTGATATCCGGCAGGCCGGAGCGCAAGGTGTGGTGACCGCCTTGCATGAAACCTATGACGGCCAGGCATGGACCTTTGATGCGATTGCCAAACGCAAACGGATCATCGAAGAAGCTGGCCTCACATGGTCGGTTGTGGAAAGCATACCCATCCATCCTTCAATCAAACTGGGCGGAGATGAAGCGGCCCATTATACCGATGCCTTTGCAACATCAATGGAGCGTCTGGCCGAACAAGGCATGGCAACCATCTGCTATAATTTCATGCCGGTGGTGGACTGGACCCGAACCGACCTTCTCCACCCACTTGACCATAGCGGACTGACGCTGCGCTTCGATGCGGTCGAATTTGCGGCCTATGATTGCTTCATACTGGAGCGAGATGGTGCCATTTCGGACTATTCTTCTGAAATCGTGGAGTTAGCGCGCGCACGCGCTGCTAAGTTGACGCCAGAAGCCATAACCACGCTGGAGCAAACCATCATTGCCGGTCTTCCCGGCTCTGAACTCTCACACACAAGAGAAGGTATTCGCGCAAAAATCGCAGCCTTTGATCATATTGATGAAGCAGCAATGCTCGAAAACCTGATAAACTTCCTGAAAATTGTCGTTCCCCGGGCTGAAGCTTGTGGTGCACGGCTGTGCATCCATCCTGATGATCCGCCATTTTCGTTGTTTGGATTGCCACGGGTGGTCAGCACAGCAGCAGACTATCAGACATTGATGGATGCCGTTCCCTCCCCATCCAATGGCATAACGCTTTGTGCAGGCTCGTTTGGTTCAAGACCAGACAATGACGTTCCGGCATTGGTCGAGCAGTTTGCGGATCGTATTCATTTCGTGCATTTGCGGAATGTCAAACGTGAGGCACAGTTTGGCGTACATGGATCGTTTTATGAATCAGATCATCTGGCTGGCGATGTTGATATGGTCGAAGTTCTCAAACGGCTTATGGCGGAGCAGCGTCGTCGCCAGGCGGAGGGCCGAGAGGACTGGCACATTCCCATGCGACCAGACCATGGACCCTTACTTCTGGATGACATGCATAAGAAAACCAACCCTGGCTATTCTGCCATCGGACGCCTGAAAGGTCTGGCGGAGTTGCGCGGTGTGATGACAACACTTGAGCATCAACGCAGTGGCTGAAAATCGTGTTGATCTGCCTTGCAAAACTATTTTTACAAATGTCGCTGGCACAGACATTAGCAGGGCTGTCACCCCGCCTTGCTGGTTGACAGCATCACGATGTAACGGAACACTTTCATGAAGATTGGCCTTGGCCTTTATCGTCAAATGCTCAATGAGCGGCACTACAAATTTGCCCAGCAATTGGGCGTTACGCATATTGTGGCGCATCTGGAGGACTATTTTTCCGCCAACCCTCAGCTTGCTGATGGAGCCCATGACACCTCACTGACCAGCGGGTCCTGGGGCATCGGCAAGTCCGGCGACTGGACCGAAACGATGTTTCGCACCTTGATTGATGATCTGGCACGCCATGATTTGAAGCTCGCGGCAATCGAGAATTTCGCGGTACAGCACTGGCATGATGTGCTGCTCGATGGACCCAAACGCGATGCGCAAATGGAGCATCTCAAACGGATTGTGCGTGCCGCAGGCGGAGCTGGCGTTCCCTGTATCGGCTATAATTTCTCGGTGCCGGGCGTCTGGGGCTGGACACGCGGCCCCTATGCACGCGGTGGCGCGATGTCGGTCGGGTTCGACTTGAATGATATTGATCCTGACAAGCCGATACCCGAAGGCATGGTTTGGAATATGGCGTATCGCGACAAGATCGGGCCAGGTCTGCAAGCGGTTGTGAGCCATGAGCAGATCTGGGATCGCTACCAGCGTTTTCTTGATGAGATTCTTCCGGTGGCGGAAGAGGCAGGCGTCATTCTTGCAGCGCATCCTGACGATCCGCCAGTTGAGAGCTTGCGCATGAGTGCCAAGCTGATCAATTCGCACCAAGCCTATAAGCGCGCATTTTCCGCAAATCCATCTCCCAACAACCGCGCTGAATTGTGTCTGGGTTGCCTGCAGGAAATGACGGATGGTGATGTTTACGAGACCGTGGCCAAATTCGCGCAGGAAAACCGCATCGGCTACATCCATTTTCGCAATGTGCGCGGCAAGGTGCCAAACTATCACGAGGTCTTCATTGATGAAGGCGATATTGATCTGGCGCGCATTATCAAGGTGCTCAAAGAAAATGATTATCAGGGTGTTTTGATCCCCGATCACACACCGGAACTAGAATGTGATGCACCCTGGCACGCAGGCAAAGCCTTTGCGGTCGGATATATGAAGGCGCTGGTCGCCGCGCACGGATAAGGAAAGCAAGAATGGAACAGGAATTTGCAGGCAAAGTAGCACTCGTCACCGGGTCCAGCGGCATCGGGCTTGGTGCAGCGTTGCGACTGGCCAAAGGCGGCGCAAAAGTGTTTGTGTGCGGCATTGATGATGCCCACAATCAGGCAGCTGAAGAGGCCGCATCAGGCCTCGATATGACGATCTCCAAAGTGGATGTGGCTGATGAAGCGCAGGTCTCAAATTGGATTACAAACATCGGCAAGACTGAGGGCGGGATCGATATTCTTGTCAACGCTGCCGCCATCCAGACCTATGGCGATCTCACCACCACTGACAGCGCGCACTGGGACAAGGTGATGTCCATCAATCTGCGCTCCTGCTTCCTCTCCTCACACCACGCCTACCCCTTTATGAAAGCGCGCGGTGGTGGCTCGATTGTGCACGTATCATCCGTTCAGGGTCATGCCAATCAGAATGGCGTGCTGGCTTACGCCACAACCAAGGGCGCCATACATGCAATGACCCGCGCAATGGCCGTGGATTGCGCAAAGTTTAAGGTCCGGGTGAACTCCGTCAGCCCGGGATCTGTTCGCACACCCCTGCTGGAATTTGCAGCGCAAGAGGTGGTCGGGCCAGGCAATGACATCGAGCCCGCAATCGCCGAATTTGGCGCTGCTCACCCCATCGGCCGTGTCGGCACTGTGGAAGAAACCAGTGAGCTGATCGCATTCCTGACCAGCGACCGATCAGGCTTTTGCACCGGTGGCGACTATCTGGTCGATGGCGGCTTGTTGGCCCACCTTGGCGTCTGAGCCAACCAGAACGCCGCCATAATCATTGCATGTGTTGCCCGACCTCAGCGCCAGGCGGGGCCACGACCCGTTTTCTGGCATCGCGTGTCGCAACGGCACTGTCGACGTGCCAATTCATGAGCACATTCAGCAAGTCCTGTTTGTGATCAGCCGAGTTCGGATCGTCCCAAAGATTTATTTTCTCATTGGGATCAGTGACAAGATCAAACAATTGACCGTAATCCTCACCCTGGAAGTGAACCAGTTTATGGCTGCTTGATCTGACCATTGTCAGGAATGTGGCACCCGTCAGGTTCACGTCCCCGCCCTGCTCGCAAAACACATGTGACCGCCCGGCAAAAACCTCTCCGTTCAACGCCGGATTCAATGAGATAGCCTCCAAGCTGTGATCGGGTTCGACACCCGCCCATTCCAGAATGGTGGGGCCAAGGTCAAACAGTTGGACAAGCTCATCGACTTCACGACCACCTGAAAAATGGGCGGGCGCAGAAATGATAAGCGGAACCCGCGTCACTTCTTCATAGGGTGCCCATTTCTGGCTAAGCCCGTGATCTCCAAGGCAGTCGCCATGGTCAGATGTAAAGATGATAATAGAATTTTCGAGCCTGCCGCGTGCCTCAAGGGTGTCCAGAATCTCTCCGACCTGGCGGTCTATCATTTCCACATTTGCGTAGTAATGCGCCCGCATTCTGTGCATCTCATCGCGGGTGGGCTCCAGCTTCCAGGAAACGGAGTCGTGATCGAAATCAACATCATGGTGCCGTTTTTCAACAAATGGCGGTGGGAGATCGTTAAGCTCTGCCTGAGTGACATCCGGCAGTGGCACGTCACGGTTTAGGTATTTATCGGCATAGTCAGGCGTGGGGTCATAGGGAGGATGGGGACCGGGAAACCCGACGACCAGGAACAACGGTTTTTCAACGGGTTTTGTCTCGAGCCACCATTTGGTCGTGCTGCCAATGAAATTATCTGAATGCAACTCGGGCTTCAAATCCCATGTAAAGGCCCCCAACCGGTCTTTGTAATCGGACCGCTTGCGATACTCTTCACGCTGTTGCTTCTTGAGGCCATGCGATGCAAGCGCCTTGTCCCACTCATCGAAGAAGTAGCGCCCTTCCATGAACCGATCCTTGTTTTCCACCACGTAGCGTTCATCAAATCCCGCAGGTGCGTCGTAAGGAATCGTATGCATTTTACCGACATTGACGGTCTGATACCCGGCACGGGCCAAATCTGAAACCCAGGTTCGCGACCAGGGCTGGCCATTGGCAATCACACCGTTTGTATGAGGGTAATAGCCTGTGAAAAGGCTTGCCCGACATGGCACGCAGCTTGGTGCTGTCACATGACAATTTGTGAAAGACACCCCCCGTTCAGCCAGACGATCAATATTCGGCGTGTCCATGTGGTCATAGCCCAACGCGCGGATAGTATCATACCGCTGCTGATCGGTAATTATCATGATGATGTCAGGTTTGTCGGACACAAAAGGCTCCTTCAAGTTATAAATTCAATTCGAAAAACCGCTTGGCCAAAACGTCCAGATGCGCTTCCATGGCCGTCTTCGCCACATCTGGTTGGCCTCGTTTGATGGCTTGGTAGATTGCGAAGTGGTCCTCGACCGAACGGATGCGGTTCTGCGGCGCGCGTGTTTTGTCATACCAGGTGTTCCAAAGCGCGCTCTGTCGCATTTTCCATAAGTGCGCCACATAAGTTTCAAAAACAGAATTTCCTGAAGCCTGCGCAATCAAAGCGTGAAATTCAGCATCTGCCGCATCAAACCGCGGTATGTCTGAAATCGCGCTTTCCATTCGCTCGATCGACAACTTGATATCTGCCAACACATCTTCGGTGCCACGCAAGGCTGCACTGAAGGCAGTTTGCGCCTCAATGCTGCGCCTGGCTTCCAGCACGTCCCAAGGGCCAATTTCATCGACTTGCGCCAATTCACCATAGGTATGGTCGCGCAGATTTTCAGGCAGGACAAAAACACCTGCCCCGCCTCTGATTTCAACAAAGTGCATTATTTCCAACGCTAACAAGGCCTCCCGCACCACGGTGCGGCTGGCTTCAAGCTGAACCGACAATTCCCGTTCAGGCGGCAGTCGGTCCCCTGTCTTGTAAGTTCCATCATTTATTTGCTGAGCAAGGCTCCGTGCTATCTTCAGATAGCGACGTGAAGTGGCGGGCAAATCAAGCATCACTTCATCTCTTCTTTTCTGGCAGGTTTCAATCGGGCTACAACCGCCGGCCACGCGACGGTCAAAACAGCTAATATCAGGAATAGCAAAGCGTAGGGCCGCGAAAGTATTTCAGTTACATCGCCGTCCGTCATCATGAGTGAGGCGCGCAATTGCTCTTCTGCAATCGGGCTCAGGACAAAGCCAATGACAAATGGCCCAAGCGGAACACGCGCCGCTTCCAGACCCAGCCCGATAATCCCGAATGCAACCATGACCCAGACATCCGTGAAATTGGAATTGACCGCATAGGACCCAACAACACAGAAGACGAGGACAACGCTCAGCAAAGCCGAGCGCGGGATACGAACCACCTGCGCAATGTATTTCACGGCCCCCCACATCATCAAAAGCATAATGACATTGGCCACCAGATAAGCCGCGATAATGCCATAAGCGACCTCCGGAGCATTTTGAAAAAGCAGCGGTCCAGGTTGCAGATTGTGAATGGTCAGGGCACCGATCAAAATTGCCTCTGTGACACTGCCGGGAATGCCCATGGTGATCAGTGGGATCAGAGCGCCACCAATCGAGGCGTTGTTCGCAGCTTCCCCGGCCACAACGCCCGGCTCGTGCCCCTTGCCAAACTTCTCAGGCTCGTTCGAGACTTGTTTCGCAGTAGAATAGGAAACCAGAGCTGCGATATTTGCGCCGATGCCGGGCAAAAGCCCTATCCATGTTCCAATGACCGAAGACCGGATCATGTTGAGCCCGTGGGTTTTAACATCAGAACCGAATATGGGCAGACGCTTCTGTGGAACAGGCACCTTTTGGGTCATCTGCGGCGCACAGGCGTCCCGGATAACCTGGCTGATTGCGAAAGCTCCGATGAGAACCGGCAACAAACCAAAGCCCGTCAAAAGCGCGGAGTTGCCAAAGGTCAGACGGGCCTGTCCGATTGAGCTGTCAATGCCCGGAATGGCAAACGCCATCCCCAGCGCGGCCGCCAATAGCCCCTTCGCCAATGACCCCTGAGCCAGAACCGCCAGCATGACCAGGGCCATGACAACAAGTGCAAAATATTCCCAAGGTCCAAACTGCAGTGCAAACTCTGCCAGCGCCGGTGACATACCAGCCAGGAAGAACCATGAGATGATGCCGCCCACAACCGAGGCCATAATTCCGAGCGCAAGCGCGCGTTCAGCCTTGTTTTGCTGTGCCATTGGATAGCCGTCGAACGTGGTCACAATCGAAGCTGGCGTACCGGGCATCCGGAGCAGGATCGCGGTGATCAACCCTCCGGAAATGCCCCCGACATATTCTCCGATCAGCAAAGTCACTGCCGAGACCGGGTCCATATGAAATGTCAAGGGAAGCGTGAGTGCGATCAACATTGAAGCCGTCAGGCCGGGGATGGCGCCAACAACGATGCCCAACGCGGTGCCCAACACCAGGAACAGGATGTTTTGCAACTCAAACAGCTGTATGAATGCGTCAAGCATTTCTAACCGATCTCAATTCCGAGGAACCGCGAAAAGACCGTGGAAATCAGGACGGCAATAATCAGCCCCAGAGCCCCGTGGATAACAATTGAACGCGCTGCAAACCTGTGCATCGCGGTCCCTGTAACGGTCACAAAAAGTGTTGTCGCAATCAAAAACGGCAGTTGCAGAACATCCAGCGCAAAAACGTAGACAATCAGTGCCGCAAGAACAATCAATCCGCGGTAAGGCGAATTTGGCGTCGCTTCGATATCAACCGTGGGTGTTTTTGGTTGGCGCAGCTTCGCGACCGCCTGCAACGCCACGACAGCCGACAAAACAACCAGCAGAAATCCAAGGATGCGAGGCATCGCTGCAGACCCCAATGGTTCAAATCGAGGCGGCGGCAACGACGATGCGCCAATGAACAGGATCAGGCTGCCAATGAGCACAAGCGCGCAACAAATCAGATCGCCAATTGCTTCACGTTGTGTTTGAGACTGCGACACGCGTTACCCTAATTTCTGAATCCGAAATGCGGGGCCGGCACCTTCACAGGAGCCGACCCCACTTGGGAGGATCAATCTACTGGATTGTTTCCGCGACCTTCTTAAGTCGGACCAGCACGTTTTCAGCGTCAGCGCGCGCATCAGCGCCACTCATCCAATAAGGCTCAAGCGTATTGTTGCGGAAGTAGTCGGCAATTTCCGGATCATTGATGGCAGCCTCCAACGCTGCTGACAAAGCTTCTGCCGCCGCATCAGGCGTGTCTGCCGGTGCAAGCCACCAATTGGGATTGGTCCATGACACGTCATAGCCCGCCTCGGTCGCCGTCGGGACATCTGGCATTTCCGGCAACCGTTCGCGTCCGAAATAGACAAGAGCTTTCAGCCCGTCACCCTGCGCCAGATACTCAGACGCCGCAAACAGAGCGATATCGGCATTTCCGCCAAGAAGCAGCCGCAACCGGTCTGCGCCACTATTTGCGGTCACATAACGGGTCTCAAACCCGGCCGCATTTGCGAACATTCCACCAACAAAATGCGGAATGGTTCCAATACCGACCGCTTCGACCAGACTGCGCGGATTGGCTTTGAGGTGATCGACAAGCTGCTCGATGGTGTTGAATTCACTGTCGGCTTTGACGGCCCAGACCGGGCTGCCGCCTCCAGTGTAGCCCAGCGAGCGGAAATCACTCATATCGAAGTCACCAAGCTCCATCGCCATGGCAATCAACGCCTGATGGTGCCAGTGAATGATCGTATGGCCATCAGTATCGCCACGCCGCATCTGAGCCACAGCATTTGCCCCTGCCCCACCATCAGCGTTCACGACCGCCATGGACTGCGACAGTAATCCTTTTTCCTGAATTTTTTCCGAGATGAGCCGTGCCACCACATCGGTCCGGCCACCCGGTTTGAAAGGAACAATAATCTTGATCGACTTCGAGGGGAACTCTTCGGCTTGTGCTTGTCCGGCGGAGTTTGGTCCAACCAATCCCAACCCGTAAACCAATCCTGCGGTCGCCAAAAATGTGCAAAAACCTCTCCGAAGAGTGCGCTTATTAGATAGATAGTACATAGGACCTCCCATTTTGTCCGAACATGATGCTTGCTATGAATTGGTCCAATCACTACCATTCAATTTCTTATTTTGTCCAGACCAATTTTACAGAGACTATAAATGGTAGAACCAATTTCTGATCTGCGGCCCAACATAATCATGGTTATGACAGATCAACACGCAGCCCGGATCATGGGGTGTGCTGGTGATAAATCCGCGATCACGCCTGCTCTCGATGCCTTTGCAGCGCAGGCCACCCGGTTCGAGAATTGTTATTGTTCATCGCCGCTTTGCGTTCCCTCACGAATGGCATTCCTGACGGGCCTACAGCCACATCAAAGTGGTGTTCTGAACAACGACACCTATCTTGCCTCGGATATCCCGACCATTGCCCACGCGCTTGGCGCGAAAGGCTATGATTGCCATTTGGTCGGACGGATGCACTTCAATGGCCCGGATCAGACCCATGGGTTTGCCAAACGTCCCATTGGCGATATCGGAGCAAGTTATCCGGGCGGAAATCCACCTGACATCGGGCCACTGACCAAAGGACGGGGCAACAAGGGACCCGAATTGGAGTTTTCCGGTTGCGGCGAGACATCCTACCAGGCCTATGACCACGCCGTGGTCGAGCAGGCGCTCGTTACACTCGCAGAGCTGAAGACCGCCCATGCATCAAGCGGTAAACCCTTTTTTCTGCTGATCAGCCTGTTTTGTCCACACCCGCCTTACATCGCCAGGCGGTCCGATTTTGAACCGTTTGATGGGAAATTGCCGCCCCCTGAACTACCCACACCTGAAACAGACCACCCCGCAATTGCCACATGGCGGAAAGTTGGAGGAACAGCATCAGTCTCGCAAAGCGCCATTTCAAACAGCCGAACAGCATATTACGGTTTGGTCTCAATGATCGATCGGCTTTTCGGCCAGATAGAAGCCAATATCGGCGCAGACGACAATACGGTCACGATCTACGCGTCTGACCACGGCGAGTGCCTTGGTGAACGCGGCCTTTGGTGGAAAAGCGTCATGTTTGATGAAAGCGCAAAAGTCCCGATGATCATCCGGGGGCCCGGGTTTGAAGCGAACAGAACTGACACAAGGGTCACAAGCCTGATGGATTTGTCAGCCACAATCCTTGCCCTCGCCGGGACGTCTCTAACCGAGCATACCGGAACCGATCTGCGCAGCTCTGACACTTGGTCAAACACAATCTACAGCGAATATTATGGTGGCCTGATGAACATCAAGCTGGCAGATGTCCGGCATCGCATGATCCGTCGGGGACATCATAAACTCATCTACTATGACGGGTTTGAACCGCAATTGTTTGATCTCGAACATGATCCAACAGAAGTGAATGATCTCGTTAACGACCCGGCCTATTCCGGTGTATTGGCAGACCTCACACACCTCATCCTGCAAAACTGGGATCCCTCCGAGATCGCCCGGAAACAAATCACAAATGCGACCAGAATGCGCACGATCAAGATTTGGGTCCGCGAAAGCCGACCACCTGAGCCCATGCGCTGGACCGACCCCAGGCCCGAACGCAACGCCTACGAGTAAGCCTGCAGAGAAACTCTCATCTCGATCAGAAATCACTTCAAACAGGCTTGAGCGTTGGACACACTGCAAGGCTTACTCAAAGATGATATGCGAAACGGCGAACAAGCTGAATGGCGTGCTGACAGGCGCCCCAGAGAGCACCAGTTCTGTCGAACTTCGGATCGCGATCGTGGGATGATCTGGCCCACCCAAACTGATTACCCATTGGAGCAGCCATTCTACTTCATTCCGGTATTGTATAACCGTTAATGTTCTGTTGGTTGGTATTGACCGCCTAAGAAATAGACCTGTACAAACGACGAGTACTATCTTCAGTTGAAATGTATGGGATAGCGTTATGATTAGCTGGGGATCGGACACTGGTTTTGAGTATAGTATATTTGGAACAATTATTGTCGCTGGCTTTGTTTCGTTCTTCTTCTGGCGCAATCGAACAAGACGTCGGACGCTGCGCATGCGAGAAGATGGAATGTATGTCTGGATTGAATGGCCTAGTGGCGAAAGATGCTCACCAGATGACCCATCTGCCCCTGGCGGAGAATGGGATAGTGAAGGAGATGGCGACGGCGGCGATGGCGGCGATGGCGGCGGGGACTAAGCTTTTTTAATGGTAATGCTCTGACATACAGATTGCCATCTTGGAAACATGACAAAAGGTGAATTTGGTCGCGTACTATTCAGTGTCACTTGTGATACCGGTTGCGTAGCGCGTTGTAGTTTTGGTAGATTTGAGGTTTTGGCATGACAACAGTAAAAATGCATATTCAGGAAGGTTCAAGATTTGCGGGGTCTTTTGTTGTTGATCGGCTCGACGAAGAAGAAGAGCTAGTTGAGCGAAAATTCAAAAAAACGCTCTGTTTGGGGCAAATATTAGAGCAAGTATCAGGCGGTAAATTGAATACAAGCCATGTCGAAGTAAACCTCGATTTTGACACAAATGGTGAATTGATGTCGATTGAGATTCTTGGTTATTAACATCCGTCTGCGTCGTCTCCTGAATTGGCAATTGAGAATACGTGGCACCACACACAGTTCATCACTAAGGTTTTTGGGTTTTTAAACCTTGTGCCATTTCCCTCTTCGGTCGGTCTGACACAATAATTGTCAGCAATCCCGTTGGGCGGATGCGCGAACCTAGATGCGGATTGAAAGCATTGGCTGGGGAACCTGGATTCGAACCAGGACTGACGGAGTCAGAGTCCGTAGGTCTACCGTTAACCTATTCCCCATTAGACCAATGTCTGTGCTTTGCTTGAAAGCTGAGGGGCAATTAGCATCGCTGGCTTGGCATTTCAAGGCTTATCGTATGGCTTCAAGCGTTTCCTCAAGAGCAATGGACAGTTTGTCGGTGATCTCGGTCACATGGCTGTCGTCGATGATGAAGGGTGGTGCCAGCAGAATATGGTCTCCCGCCTGTCCATCTATGGTACCGCCCATGGGGTAACACATCAGTCCGGCTTGCATCGCAGATGATTTGAGGCGGGCATGGACGCGCTTTGACGGGTTGAAGGCAGCCTTTGTGTCCCGGTCCTCAACCAGCTCCAACCCCATAAACAGGCCCCTGCCCCTGATATCACCCACATTGGGGTGCGCGCCGAACCTGTCGGTCAGAGAGGCTCTCAGCGCCTCACCGCGCTGGCGGACAGCTGGCAACAGGTTTTGCGCTTCGACCTCATGCATGACCGCCAATGCCCCGGCACAGGCTGTTGGGTGGCCGAGATAAGTATGACCGTGCTGAAAGAAACCGGTTCCCGCAGCCAGCCTGTCGAAGATGCCATCGGAGACCAGAAGTGCGCCAATCGGCTGATATCCGGCACCCAGACCTTTTGCAATGGCAATCATATCCGGTTCAACACCATCATGATTGCAGGCGAACAAATGGCCGGTGCGGCCCATACCGCACATCACTTCATCCAGGATCAGCAGAATGTCATATTTGTCGCAGATCGCCCGGATGCGTTTGAAATAGCCATCCACAGAAGGAACCGCGCCCATTGTGGCACCGACGACCGGTTCTGCGACGAAAGCGGCAACGGTTTGTGCGCCAAGTTCCAGAATTTTTTCTTCCAGTTGGTTGGCGACCCGCTGCCCGTAGTCAAACTCAGTTTCATCGTCGCGCTGGCCGCGATAGGTGTAGCAAGGATCGATGTGATGCATGGAATCGCTTAACAGCGGCGCAAACTGCGCCCGGCGCCAGCGATTGCCGCCAGTGGCCAAGGCACCCAGCGTATTGCCGTGATAGCTTTGCCAGCGACCAATGATTTGTGATTTTTCCGGCTTGCCAGCCTCAACGAAATATTGCCGCGCCAGCTTGAGTGCAGCTTCCATGGCCTCCGATCCACCGGAGACGAAATAGACCCGGTTCAGATCTCCCGGCGCGCGCATTGCCAGAAACTCGGCTAATTCTTCCGCCGGTTCAGAGGTAAAGAAACTGGTATGGGCGTATGCCAGGCTGCCAACCTGTTTTTGAATAGCGGCGATGACATTCGGGTTGGAATGGCCAAGACAGGACACCGCAGCACCGCCGCATGCATCCAGAATGCGCGTACCGTCCTGCGCGATCAGGTAAACACCATCTCCACCAACGGCCACCGGCAGATCAGCCGCGCAGTTACGTGGAAACACATAACGAGATTTCATCGACGTGTTGCTCTTTTAAAGGGGCTAATTGCGAACGACCAGCACGCTCTGACTTGCATGACGGACAACTCGGGCAGCATTTGGACCAAGAAGATAATCACTGAGTTCCGGCCGGTGCGAGGCAAGCACAATCACGTCACAGGACAATTTCTTCGCGGCGCGCAGAATTTCAGCATAGATGGAGCCATGAAGCACATGGGGATGCACAGTCACATCGTCTGGCACGTGTTTGCGCACCCAATCGGCCAGCTTATGGCCAAAATCAGCGAGCGCTTCTTCTTCATAACCTTCCTTGAAGTAACTCTCGACAATGGACATTCCAAAATCAGGCAGCACAGAAACCACGTGCAATTCTGCATCCTTGTCACGCGCCATTTCAACAGCGGCAGGCAGCGCTTTTATCCAACTGGCTTCCGAGGACAGATCAATCGGCAGAAGAATAGATTTGAACATGAGACTTGCCTTTATCAAAAAGCCGGCTTGGTTTGACGCCTACGCTGCAACATCACCACTACGGCAAATAACAACAGGGCCGGAATATAGAAGATCTCTTGCGGCCAACGATCTGCCGGACGTTGAACGCTGGCAATCTGCACCGGGTCGTCTCCATAAAAATCAAAATCAGCCAGGGATTCGCCTGCTGAGGAACCAAAGGCCGGTTCATCCAAATTCACGGCTTCTCCGTCTTCAATGAGGAGCAGACCCAAAGCATCAATGCGTGACTGCGCATCCCCCTCACCTTCAATATTCATCAGCAAAGTGGTTTCCGCCGTATCGCCGGTATCAATGTCCGGCCCGGCAATGCGCAGGCGCAACCGGTCACCCGGCTGTGCTGCGCCCACGGCTTCTACAAATCTGCTGGCTGGCAACTCGTCAAACGGGCTTTGGAATGTATCCAGCCAGACGTTTGGCAGGAAAATGGTGAGGGCCACGACCAGCAAAGCTGCTGATTCATAGAATTTGGATCTGGCCAGGAAGTAGCCTTGCGTTGCCGCCGCAAAAAGCAGCATGGCAAAGGTGGCCAGCACAAATATCCAAATGGCCTGCAAAATGCCCGCAGTGGTGCCAAGATCGACACCATACAGGATGAGTGCGGGATTGTAGATAAACAGGAATGGCAGCGCCACAGTTCGCATGGAATAGAAAAAGGCGGTGAAGCCTGTCTTGATGGGATCACCACCAGAAACGGCAGCTGCGGCAAAACTTGCCAGCCCCACCGGCGGCGTCACATCGGCCATGATGCCAAAATAGAACACGAACAAATGGGCCGCAATCAACGGTACGATCAGGCCTTCCTGTGCACCCAGACTGACCACGACGCTGGCCATCAAGGAGGACACGACAATGTAGTTGGCAGTCGTTGGCAAACCCATGCCAAGGATCAGTGAGAAAATGCCCACCAAAACCAGCATGATGATCAGAACACCACCAGACAATTGCTCCACAAGACCAGCCAGTTCGGTGCCGATAGGCGTCTTGGTCACGGTGGCCACAATAATACCAGCAGCGGCCGTTGCCACGCCAATACCGATCATGTTTCTGGCGCCTGCAATCAGCCCTTCTTTCAGATCCGCAATGCCTTCAGAGATTTGCCCGCCAAAATCAGAGCCACCTCTGAACAGTGCCTTGAGCGGCTTTTGCGTGATGATGATGAACAGCATCAGCGATGTTGCAAAAAAGGCAGACTTGGCTGGCGATTGTTGTTCAACCATCAGGAACCAGACCAGCACAACGATTGGAAGAATGTAATGAAGCCCGGTTGGATAGACATCTGCCACGGTTGGTACGACAATCTCTTTGGCGTTGGGATCATCGACCTCCAGATCAGGCCGCCTTGATGCAACAAACACCAGCCCAACATAAACAGCCAGCAAACCAGCCATCATAATGGTCGGGGCAGCTCCCGCCATATTGGCCTGCAGAAACCGCACCGCATAAATGAGCACGGTGAACATGGCACCAAAGACGGCAAAGCCGATAATAAACTTAACGATCATGCCCACAAAGCTTTTGCTTTCTCCCAGGGCCGGCATGTCTTTCTTAAGCGCCTCAAGGTGCACAATGTATACCAGCGCGATGTAAGAAATGACCGCCGGGATGAAGGCATGTTTGATGACTTCCACATAGGGAATGCCGATAAACTCAACCATCAGGAAGGCTGCAGCGCCCATAACAGGAGGCATGAGCTGGCCATTGACCGACGAGGCAACTTCCACCGAACCGGCTTGTTCTGCGGTGAAACCGACGCGTTTCATCAGCGGAATTGTGAACGTCCCGGTCGTTACCACATTGGCAATAGACGATCCTGAGATAAGCCCGGTCATAGCCGAGCCAACAACAGCCGCCTTGGCGGGACCGCCCCGCAGATGGCCAAGACCGGCAAAGGCCAATTTAATGAAATAATTGCCAGCTCCCGCCTTGTCCAACATGGAGCCGAACAGCACGAACAGAAACACAAAGGCAGTAGACACACCCAGCGGAATGCCAAACACGCCAGCCGTATCAAGCCACTGCGCGTTGATAATGGCGGTGAAAGACAGCCCTTCGTGGGAAATCAGATCCGGGATCAACCAGCCCTGCCCCATATAGGCGTAGAGCAGAAACAGCGAACCAACGATGGTCAGCGCTGGCCCTAATGCCCTGCGGGCAGCCTCCAACAGAACCAGAATGCCAACAGAGCCGATGACAATCTGTGTAGTGGTAGGCAGGCCAGACCGTGCGGTGAGCGCCAGAGTGCTTGAAAAGGCAAAGATATACAGCGCGCAACCTCCGCCAACAATGGCGAGAACCCAATCAAAAATCGGAATGTGACCACGTGGCGACTTCTTGAAAGCCGGATAGGCCAGGAAGGCCAGCACAATGGCAAATGTCAGATGGATCGGGCGGGTTTGGGATGCATTCAGGACCGGAAGATATTGACCAAACCACAATTGGGGTTGGGCAATCCAAAGCTGAAACAGCGACCACAGAAGCGCCAGTCCGGAAATAAGCCAGGCAACGTTTTGATTGGTCGGTGCACGAGCGCCAGCATCAGAACTGGCAACAAGATCCTGCAGCTCTTCATCAGTGAATTGCCTGCCTGATACCTGATCTTCAGTTGCCTGATTTTCTTGAGCCTGATTTTTTGAAGATTGATTGCTGTTGTTCTGATCGCTCACGATGTGGCCCCGCTAAAACATATGCAATTCCATCATCATCACCCGCGCAGGTCAACAATGATTTATTAGTGCAGCGCCAAGTTGCGCTGCACTATATTGTTTTATTCGATCAGTCCGGCTTCCTTGTAATAGCGCTCGGCTCCAGGATGGAGTGGGGCAGACAGGCCTGCGCTAGCCATCTGTTCCGGGTCCAGATTGGCAAACGCCGGATGCAGGCTACGGAACTGATCGATGTTTTCAAACACCGCTTTCACAATTTCATAGACAACATCATCGGGAACGTCAGTTGAGCTGACAAAGGTTGCACCAACACCAAATGTGTTAACGTCCTCATCATTGCCACGATACATGCCACCTGGAATGACCGCGGAACGATAGTAGGAATTGTCTGCGATCAGTTTTGCAGTTGCATCATTTTCAACAGTCACAAGAACTGAATCACACGATGTCGTCGCTTCCTGGATAGAACCAGATGGATGGCCGACCGTGTAGACCATGGCATCAATGTTGTTATCGCACAGGGCCTGAGACTGTTCGGCAGCCTGAAGCTCCGAGGACAATGCGAAGTCACCCATCGTCCAGCCCATGGCGTCCATCAGGACTTCCATGGTGCCACGCTGGCCTGATCCTGGGTTACCAACATTCACGCGCTTGCCTTTAAGGTCTTCAAAGGTGCTGATGCCCGCATCCGCCCGCGCCACAACTGTGAAGGGTTCCGGATGTACCGAAAACACGGCGCGCAGTCCTTCAAAAGCGCCCTGCTCTTCGAAGCGTGATGTGCCATTATAGGCATGGAACTGCCAATCGGACTGGGCAACACCGAATTCAAGCTCACCGCCGCGAACGGCGTTGATGTTGAAGACTGACCCACCGGTGCTTTCCACACCACAGCGGATGCCGTGCTCCTTGCGATTCCTATTGACCAGTCTGCAAATCGCACCACCCGTTGGATAGTAGACACCGGTAACGCCTCCTGTACCGATCGAGACGAATTGTTGTTCCTGCGCGAGCGCAGTGCCGCCAAGAAGGCTTGTTGAGAGTATGGCTACCGAAATATTGAAGAAACTTTTTCTCATGGAAATTCCTATCGTTATGGTCAGATTTTGCCAAAATGCAGTTTATGGTTGCAATTACACTATTTTAACTTCACAGACACATACACATCCTGTCAATCACCCTTAGGTTGCTTTTTCTTTTTTTTTCAAACGGTGCAATGCAATTCGATTTCATCATGACATTTTTTACAATTACAACTCAGAGGGAAGAGCATCATCACAACCCTCCTTTAATTCAACCCAAGAATGAGTTACCATTGCGTAACATCGGCTCAAAATCTTGATTCTGTCTGGCTAACCGTCCAAAAAGACAATTGTAAGGCTTCGGGCTTGAAAGGGATGCAAATGCACGCCCTGCTTGTACAGCAGGTCTTTGGCCACGCCTCTGCTTTGCAAGCAGGGCGTTTGAACGCTTATGCGACATCCTCGTGAAATTCCTGTGGCTGAAAATGCCTGAAAGACCGTGCTCTTACCCCCTCAATAACACTCGGCAATTCGCTGGCTGACACCGGTTTGGCATAATAATATCCTTGAGCCAGGTGAAACCCCAGTTCTTTGACTTTCTCATACTGCTCGTAGGTCTCAACACCTTCTGCCACCACTTTATAATCGAGCGACCTGCCCAACTCGATCAAGGAACTGACGATCGCCTGATCTTCAGGATTATCAACGATGTTGCTGACAAAGGTTCTGGCAATCTTGAGGAAGGTGTAAGGCAAATCCTTCAAATGCGTAATCGAGGAATATCCGGTACCAAAATCGTCCAGAACGACCTCACACCCCATTTCACGAAGTTCATGAAGCTTGTCGAATAGCGCCCCGGAATTTGTGCCAAAAATCGTCTTTTCGGTCACTTCAATCGCCAGTTCTTTTGGTGACAGGCCATGCCGTGCAAGAGAACTGACGATATCGAGGATAAAACCGCTACGCAGCAGATTCGCCGCATTCACATTGAAACCAACGCGCTCAAACGGAACTTTAGCCTCTTTCCAAACGGCCATGTCTCTGGTGACCTTGTCGATCATCTGGCAACCGATCAACTCACAAATCTCCCGATCTTCAAATACGTCCGAAAAGTCCGAGGCGCAGATAAGGCCTTTCTGAGGATGTTGCCATCTCACAAGCGCTTCAACACCCGCAACGCGGCCAGTGCGGGTACAAACGACCGGCTGATAGAATGGCACCATTTGTGAGGATTTGAGACCAGCGCGAAACTCGTTGAACAGCACCTGTCGTTGATTAAAATTGGCTTTCATCGCGGGGCGGTATTCGCGCGCTGTGGACTTGCCTTTATCCTTCGCATCGTAAAGTGCCAGATCTGCATTCCGCATCAGTTCAGAAAGCTCACTTCCGTCCCTCGGAAAACGTGCAATTCCAACACTGAAAGACACATCAAAGGCTTCTTCGCTGCCATCCATGTCGATCTGAAAGGAAGATGAAAAGTCGAAACCATCAAACTTGATTTCGTCTTCGCCAGTATTTTGGAACGACACGATAGCAAGCTCATCCCCACCCAGTCGGGCAACCATACTGTCCGAAGAAACCTGCGCTTTCAGCATCTCCGCGATTTGACGCAAAACCTGATCGCCCACGTGATGCCCGTAAAAGTCATTAATTTTCTTGAAGTTATCAATATCAATGAGGAACAGCGCGCCATTGTGGCCTTCTGATATGGCCTGCTTCAGCCGCACCGGAACGGTCTCCTGAAATGCGTTGCGATTTGACAGACCGGTCAGGACGTCATGATGCGCCAGAAAATGGGCTTTCGCATCTGATTTACGTCGGGCACGAAGATTTTCAAAATGCCGAACAGCCGGATAGCCGAAAGAAAGAAGCAGCAGAAGCAGAATGGTACCGCCGACAACATACATGACGGTCTGATTACGTTTGGCGGGCTCTTCCATGTCAATGAGCAGCCTCAGGGCGAGCTTCGTTTCGTCGCCACGCTGGATACGGTGATAAATTTCAGCAATCGAATGGTGAGACAAGGCTGAATTATTTTGCGCCAGTGCAACCCTGTGCAGTTCTGTATTCCAGACCAACGCAACAGAGCGTTCTTTGATTGGCAAATAGCTGCCCCATTCTCCTGCACGCACGCCATCACTGTGACTTTCAAACCCCGAATAGGTCAAAAGATAATGGACATCCATCAGACTGCTGTGGCGTTCTGCTACAAACCGACTATCGGTCGCGTGCGTGTGTGTGCTGTGCTTGACCAGGGCTCTGTCTGGTTGCTCACCGGATGCATGAGTGGGGGAGTCACCATCGGTGAGGCGAGCGTCTGATGTGTCGTTTTCAAAGTGGGACAGGTTTGTAAAGGAAGCAACGCAGGAACAATCGGCGTCTATGAAGTCGACCTGAAAGATTTTCCCGACAGCAAACAATTCAGAAACCGCATCAACCACAACACCAAGTTCGGCATTGGAGATGCTCACCGCGTCTGCATCCTTCAACAAGGTGGGCAACCCGTCACCCAGCCTGTTATCCAGATAGTGCGACCAATCACGACCAATCCCGCTGGCCTGTTGCGTCAGCATCAAATGGAGCGCTTGGTCTACCGCCAGCTTTGCCACCACGAGGAAACAAAGGCAGGACGCCACAATGATCGCAAGAGTTTTGGTTGTTATATGCTTCATCATCCACCTTACACGCGGGCGGACTATGCAGTTAATTTCTTAAGTTCGGACCAATTGATATCGTAAACAAGGCATTGTTATTATGAGTAAAACTTGAAATAAACGCTATGGGCCTACGCTCAATTGAGAGATTGGACCCAGGCCCGGATTTGAACAAAACGCAACTAGCGGACAACCCTGGATTTTCTATGAGCATGAGTATTTACATTGATGCAGATGCTTGTCCGGTAAAGGACGAAATCTACAAGGTGGCTTTTCGCTACGACGTGCCTGTCTGGGTTGTCAGCAACAGCTTCATGCGCATACCGGACCATCCACTTGTCAGCCGCATGATTGTAAGCGCAGGACCGGATGTGGCAGATGATCACATCGCGGAAAGAGCCGACGAAAATTCTGTGGTTATTACCGCTGATATATTGCTTGCAGAGCGGTGTTTGAACTCAAATGCGATTGTCATCAGCCCCAATGGAAAGCCATTTACAGAAAACTCGATCGGCAGCGCAGTGGCAACACGCGCATTGATGGAAGGTCTGCGCTCCACCGGTGATATCACTGGCGGACCTCCCCCATTTTCAAAGGCAGATCGTTCAAGATTTTTATCGGCTTTGGATCAGGCGCTGGTCCGGTTGAAACGGAATAACTGAAGGGCCACTGATTCAATCTTAAAGCCGTTTTACCGGCTAAAAAGCCAGACGCAGCAACCCCAGCGAAGCAAGGCCGATCAGCAGCCAAAGCGCCAGAGCCTTGAAGGATTCCGGACTGGAGCGCACAAATTTACGACTGCCCAGAAACACACCTATGGCCATGGGAACCAGAAAAATCACGAACCGCGTCATCACATCTACGGTAATGATGCCTGATCCGAATGTAAAAGCTGTCGCATAGATATTGCCAAGCAGCAGAAAAGCCACAATGGACGCGCGCGTCACGGCCGCAGAAGCCGAATTCGCGAGCATCAGCAGCACCACTGGCAACCCACCAACAGCACTAACCCCGTTCACAGCACCGGAAACAATTCCGGTTCCGAAAATGGACACAGCGTAGTTGGCCGCACGAAACACGAAACCGCGCAGCATCGCAAAGCTGATGACCAGAATGATGAGGGAAATAATGATCCTGACCAACGCCTGATCCACATGGATCAAGGCGTACAGCCCCAGTGGAGCACCAACCACGTAGCCCAAAAGCAGCCAGCCCAGAAGTCTTCGGTTAACCGAACGCCACACGGCAGGCAGCATGCCCACACTGGCAGCAATCTCCAGCATGAACACGAAGGGGATGACTTCAACCGGTGGCAGAACCAGAGTCAGGCTGGCCACCACAAGCGCAGAAAACCCAAAACCGCAATAGCCCCGAATCAAACCGGCTATGAACACTGCAGCAAGGCAATAGGCCAGCATTCCCAGGCTCAAATTGCCAATGACTGTGTCCACAATACCCCCAGGACCAAGTGGGCCCACTGAGATCACTGGCCCCCCTAAGCCGTGTACCCGTCAGAATCATTCAATCGGGCAGAGGTCCCCTAAGCACCTATCGCATAGTCTTCCATGGGCGGACAGGAACAAACCAGATTTCTGTCGCCGTGTACATTATCCACGCGGGACACTGGCATCCAGTATTTCGTCGCGGTATCGACACCTTTTGGATAGGCCGCAATTTTACGGCTATAGGGGTGGCTCCACGCATCTGCGGTCACTTCTTCTGCCGTATGAGGCGCATTGTGCAGCGGATTATCATCCTGGGGCCATTCCCCCCGCTCAATACAGGCAGCTTCTTCGCGAATGGCAATCATGGCATCAACGAAACGGTCAATTTCTGACAAAGGCTCCGATTCTGTCGGCTCGACCATCAATGTCCCGGCAACAGGCCACGACATGGTCGGGGCATGAAAACCGTAATCAATCAGACGCTTGGCGACATCATCAACAGTCACACCAGCGCTTTCCTTCAGTGACCGCACATCAATAATGCATTCATGGGCAACCCGGTTATTCTTGCCAGTGAACAGGATCGGATAATGATCCTTAAGCCGCTCGGCGATGTAGTTGGCATTCAAAATCGCAATCTCGCTGGCGGTCTTCAGACCATTGCCACCCAGCATGCGGATATACATCCATGAAATTGGCAAGATTGATGCAGAGCCATCTGGCGCCGCAGACACAGCACCATTGGAGCCCAAGGCTACATGACCTGGCAAATGCGGAACAAGCTGCCTTGCAACGCCAATCGGGCCAACACCTGGTCCGCCACCGCCATGGGGAATACAGAAGGTCTTGTGCAAATTCATGTGGCAGACATCGGCACCCAAATCTCCAGGTCTGGCCAGCCCTACCAGTGCGTTCAAATTGGCCCCGTCCAAATAGACCTGACCGCCATGTTCGTGCACCTTTGCGCAGATTTCCCGAATTTCAGCTTCGAACACACCATGCGTGGACGGATATGTGATCATAAGAGCTGCAAGATTGTTTGAGTGCTGCTCTGCCTTCGCTGTGAGATCAGCAAGATCCACATCACCCTCATCATTGCAGCGCACCACAACCACGCTGTAACCAGCCATTTGAGCCGATGCCGGATTGGTGCCATGGGCCGATGATGGGATCAGGCAAATATTGCGGTGCCCCTGTCCGTTCGCCTCATGATAGCCGCGAATAGCGAGCAGCCCGGCAAATTCGCCCTGACTGCCTGCATTGGGTTGCAAACTGACTTTCGCAAATCCCGTAAGCTCAGACAGCCAGCGATCCAAATCATCAATCATAATTGCATAGCCGCGACGATGGGCGGCAGGAGATAGCGGATGGATATTCCCGGTTTTCGCCCAGGTTACCGGCATCATTTCTGCAGCCGAATTCAGCTTCATTGTGCACGAACCCAGAGGAATCATGGCACGGTCAAGCGCCAAATCCTTATCCATCAGCTTACGCAACAAGCGCATCATCTCGGTTTCCGACCGACAACTGTGGAAAATATCCTGTGACAGAAACTTTTCGCTCTCACGTTCCGCAGTCAGCGCGCTGCTTGCCGCAGTAGAAACTTTAACGCCAAACAAGCCGCAAAGCGCCTCCAGATCTGCTTCCGATGTCGTTTCATCAAAGGCGATCGATATCGTGTCAGAATTGACCTTACGCAGCAGATAGCCAAGTTTTTCCGCTTCATCACACAATGCTTGCGCCTGAGTGGTGCTGCTAACCGTGACCGTATCAAAATAATGGCTGGATCCGGTTGTGTAGCCGCCCTGCTGCAAGGAAGTCGTCAGACGGGTGGCCAATTCATGAACCCGTTTCGCAATCACTGCCAGGCCAGTCGGCCCGTGCCAAATCGCATAGGCAGCAGCCATATTGGCCAAAAGCGCCTGTGCGGTGCAAATGTTGGACGTCGCTTTTTCACGCCGAATATGCTGTTCCCGTGTCTGCAGCGCCAGACGATATGCGGGGCGGCCATGCGCATCGATGGATTCACCAATCAAACGGCCCGGCACAAGCCGGGTCAAAGCCGATGACGCTGCCATATAGGCTGCGTGTGGCCCACCATTGCCCAGTGGCACGCCGAAGCGCTGCATGGAACCGACGCAGATATCTGCACCCCACTGCCCCGGCGGTTGCAACAACACCAAAGACAATGGATCTGCTGATACAATAACAAGAGCGCCAACGGCCTTTGCCGCGTCCACAATCCTTGCCGGATCGCTCAGTGCGCCTTCAGTATCGGGAAGCTGCAGGATAACGGCCGCCACATCACCATCCATCTCGCCATCATCTACGGTAAACCCGATCGTTGCCGCGCGGGTGTTCAGGACATCAAGCGTCTGTGGATGCAATTTACTGGCGATAACAATGCGATGCCGCTTCTGTCTGTGATGGCGAAACGCCATGCCAGCGGCTTCTGCCACCGCAGTTGCCTCATCAAGGAGCGAAGCATTGGCGATTGGCAATCCCGTCAATTCAGCCACAAGTGTTTGAAAATGAAACAACATTTCCAAACGCCCCTGAGATATCTCCGGTTGATACGGCGTGTAGGACGTATACCAGCCAGGGGTTTCAAGCAGATTTCTCTGAATAACCGGTGGCACATATGTGCCATGATACCCCTGCCCGATCATGGATTTGGCAACAATGTTCTGTTCCATCTTGCCGAAGAGTTCAGCAAGCGCCGCTTCTTCCCCAATGCCATCTGGAATGTTCAAAGTCCCCTCCATCCGGATCTTGGACGGGACTGTCTGCCCGATCATCGCCTCCAAAGAGGTCATACCCAAAGCGTTGAGCATGGAACGCTGATCCTGAAGACCAGGTCCAATATGGCGCGCGAGAAACGGGCTGTCTGTCATTGTAAAACTCTCCGGGAGGGGCTGTAAGGCTAAAAGATCAGGAAATCTGGGCGGTATAGGAGGCTAAATCCAGCAATTGCTCCAACTCTTCCGGTTTGGAGAGCTTCATTTTGTAAAGCCAACCGGCCCCTTCAGCATCTGCATTGACCAGAGCGGCTTCATTGGCGAGTGTTTCGTTGATCTCGACAACTTCGCCCGATGCAGGGGCATAAACATCGGATGCCGCCTTGACGGATTCCACAACCACCACATCATCACCTTGTTCCACACTTGTGCCGGTCGTCGGCAGATCAACAAAGACAAGATCGCCCAACTGCTCCTGCGCGTGATTGGTAATACCTACAGTCGCCACGTCACCCTCGACGCGCAGCCATTCGTGCTCTTCGGTGTAGTAAGTTGTGCTCATTGGTGTGTCTTCCTTTGCAAGGTAAATTATCGTTTGTACTGATGAGGAACAAAAGGCAGCTTTGCCCTCTGCATGGGAATTTTATTGCCGCGAACTTCGGCAAATATGGGCATATCAGCAGCAGAAACAGCAATCAGTCCCAGGGCCACGCCGCTTTCAATTGAAGGGCCATATCCGCCTGATGTCACAACACCAATTTCAGATCCGGCTTCATTCAACAAGAGTGCGCCTGCCCGCACTGGCATGCGCCCCTCTGGCACGAGCCCGACACGCATACGGCTGCGCCCGGCGCTGATCTTGTCCGCCAACGCCTTTGCGCCAATAAACGTCCCATCCTTACGCAGTTCCTTGGGAATTGCCCAGATTAACCCCGCTTCATGGGGATTGATCGTGTCGGAAAGGTCCTGCCCATAAAGAGAAAGCCCTGCTTCCAGTCGCAAACTGTCTCGCGCACCCAGACCAACGGCTATAACACGCTCATCGCTCAACAAAGCGCGGGCAAACGCGTCACACTCCGTCTCTGGCATTGCAATCTCGAAACCGTCTTCGCCCGTATAGCCACTTCTGGACAGGAACCAGCCCGGTTTTGGCTCAATGCCTGTCATGAAGTCCATCTGGGATACAGCAAAGCCTTGATCGGCCAGTACCGCCTCAGCTTGAGGTCCCTGCAACGCCAGAAAACCGCGCGGTATCACATTGACGGATACATCAAACGCTTCCGCATGCGCCCTGATATGAGCAACATCCTTTTCCGCGCAGCCAGCATTGGCCACCACGAGATATCGCAGATCATCCAACCGGGTGATGATCAAATCATCAATAATGCCAGCAGCATCGTCCAGAAAGAATGTATAGCGGGACGCATTGATCCCTTGCTCACTGGCAACATAGGGGCACAGATGCTCGATCAATGCAGAAGCCTGACTGCCCGTAATCTCCACATGCACCATATGCGAAATATCAAACAATCCAGCAGATACCCGCGTATGCAAATGTTCTTTCATCAACCCCGATGGGTAGAACAATGGCATATCATAACCCGCGAACGCGCCCATTTTAGCGCCTTCGGCAATATGCAGATCATAGAGGGGGGTCTGTTTCATATGGGCTCCCGACATCAAACAACAGAAATCGTCCACTGCAAAATTGCAATGGCCGACCCCTCTGTCTAAAGCCTGAGAGACTTGCGCAACCGCTTGTTGGCAATGATATGCCGACAGACAATTCCACTTACACCTTCGGCGCGAACCAACCGGTTCGACTTTCCAGAGTGCTTTTCCGACAACGGTCCTTTTGCCTGAGAGATTATGGGCATTTTCACCTTCGGCGGCATCGATCCTGACTGGTCAAAATTGACTGGTCAAGGCTGATAGCCCTCTCCCGTTGTCGGCCCGGACTTGTCCGGACAGCACGGTGAGGCTAACTCAAAAACAAATCCATGTCATCATCGGCAATCGATGAAAGTTAGGATTGACTGAAATAACTAGGTGCATTGGTACCCACAGCTCCGAAAAACAGATCGGCCCAACCGTTTGAACGCGTACAAACAGACATGCACATCGAAAAGCGATGGCTGAAAACCCTCAAAGGCCTCGCAGAGCGGATCGACATGACGCTGGCCGGTCTGGTGGAAAGCATCGCGCCACCTTGTTTTGAAGGCAAGCGGCCAATTTCACAGCAGACCTTGCTGAAAATTGAGCAATTGAAAGCGCGATGCGACCAACGCTCAGTCTTCTTGAACCGCTCTCAAATAGTTCAACAGATCGCTCAAATCATCCACAGACAGTTCAAATGTTGGCATGTCAGGGTGTCCGACATAAATCCCCTCGGCAAAGGCCTCCGCAAGGTTCTCAACCGGATATAGCCTGGCAATATAGCGAAATGGCACAGCTTCGGGATGCGTGCTCGTGCCCTCCGAACCGACTTCATGGCAAGTTGCGCATCTGTCCTGAGCCAGGGTCTGACCTCTGAGCACAGATTTCAACTCGTCATTGTTTAAATGAGACGCGGCGACCGCAGGCAAGGCCAGCAAGCCGACGAAGAGTGCCGTCAGGCAAGTCACACGTGTAGAGTTTTCAATCCATCCCATATTCCGGCCCGTCCTTCTGGTTCACATTCAATTGGTGTGGACACCCAGACCTGAATCAAAAATGCCCATAAACAAAAGACCCCGCCTTGTCGGGCGGGGCCTTGATGCAGATCAAAATGTCAGAAATAGCCGTTAGGCAATCAGACCTTAATGGTCGTGATCATGATTGTGACCTTCTTCGTCATCATCAGCATTTAGCTCTTCCTTCGTCACGGTCTTGTCCGTCACATTGGCAAGCTCAAGCAGGTAGTCGACAACTTTTTCTTCAAACAGTGGCGCACGCAGACTGGCCATTGCTTCAGGGTTGTTCCGATAATAATCGAAAGCCTGCTGTTCCTGACCCGGAAACTGGCGGATCTGCTCGATCAAAGCCCGCTGCAGCTCTTCATCCGTAATCTGAACCTTGTTGTTGTCGCCAATTTCAGCCAGCACCAGACCGAGGCGAACACGGCGCTCGGCGATTTTCTGGTAGTCAGCCCGAGCTTCTTCTTCAGTTGTGTCTTCGTCTTCAAATGACTTGCCGTTTTTTTCAATATCTTGGGTAACCTGACGCCAGATATTTTCAAATTCCTGCTCAACCAGAGTTGGCGGCAATTCAAAAGCGTGCATTTCGTCCAGTTGATCCAGAAGCTGACGCTTTACCTTCTGACGGGTGACACCACCATACTGGCCTTCAACCTGCTGACGAACAGCTTCGCGCAGCTTTTCGATGGATTCCAAACCCAGGCGCGTCGCAAACTCATCGTCCAGCACCACATCTCCAGGAGCCGCGACATCGCGTACAGTCACTTCAAACTCGGCATCCTGACCCTTGAGCATTTCTGCCTGATAGTCATCGGGAAATTTGACCTTGATGGTTTTTTCGTCACCGGCTTTGGCGCCGATCAGTTGTTCTTCAAAGCCGGGGATGAATTGACCTGATCCGAGCACCAGCATCGCATTATCGTCCTGACCACCTTCAAACGGCTCGCCATCCAGCTTGCCAAGATAGGCAATTGTCAGGCGATCCTTGTCTTCAGCAGCACCGGTCTTGGTTTCGTATGGCCGATTGCTCTCGCCGATTTCCTGAAGGCGTTCATCGATTTCCGCTTCGGAAACATCCACAACGGGACGCTCAATCGTCAGCTTGCCATAGTCCAGTTCTTCAATGGCAGGCACGATTTCATAGGAAATCTTATAGGCAAGATCAGCGTCGCCACTCAGAATTTTATCTGCAGCGCCTTCTTCTTCAGGCAGCTCGATCTTCGGCTGCATGGCAGGCTTTTCCGACCGGTCAGAGATGGCCTTTTGAGAAGACTGGTTCAACTCTTCCTGCAAAATGTCGCTCATGATGGACTTGCCATACATCTGACGCAGATGCGCAACGGGCACCTTGCCTTTGCGGAAGCCTTTAAGCTGGACCTGATCTTTCAGTTCATCCAGTTTCGCTTCCATGCGATCTTTCATGTGCGACGCCGGAACCACAATGTCCAGTTCGCGCTTCAAGCCTTCGTTCAGGGTTTCACTAACCTGCATCTTTGTCGTCCTGACGTTTAATTGGCCAACTGCCCAATTCCGGTTCAGCGGCATTATATTATTGTTTCAAACCTGGATGCTCACACGCCTTGATGATCACATGCATTGATCACCACATGAACCGCGAGACCACATTGAACTGGTGCGGGCGGAGGGACTTGAACCCCCACAGCTTGCGCCACAAGAACCTAAATCTTGCGTGTCTACCAATTCCACCACGCCCGCATTAAGCAGATTCAACAGGTCAGCATCTCAAAGCGATACCAATTTGATCGCGCCTCTATATCAAGCTGTCCGATTGGGTCAACCAAAACCCGTCAAAACCGCGCTTAATTCCCGTTAATCTGCAAACGAAACAAAGTTGTCACGTTCAAACTCGAACCCCGGGCCAGCGCATGCGCAATATTTAACCATCAAAACCGAAAATGCACATTATTTAATCGATAAAATGCACAAATAAGAAGCAGTCAGCTGATTTGAGACCATTTCATGGCAATGAACCAGCTTCCAATTTACGGGATGCCGCCATTTTCTGTGACTGATTAACAATTTTTCTGCTAACAAGAAATTGGCATGGTTTTTGCTAATATCCCATCATCGGCACACAGTGATCCCTTCCGATCTGTGGAACACATGAAATGTCATTAGGCTGAGTATTGAGGAAGCGCATGAAAAAGATTGAAGCTATCATCAAACCTTTCAAACTTGATGAGGTCAAAGAAGCTTTGCAGGAAGTCGGCCTTCAGGGAATTACGGTCTTGGAAGCTAAAGGATTTGGACGTCAAAAAGGACATACTGAGCTCTACAGGGGCGCAGAATATGTCGTTGACTTCCTGCCCAAGGTCAAAATTGAACTGTTTGTGCCAGATGACATGCTGGAACGCGCGGTGGATGCCATTCGCGATGCAGCCCAAACAGGCAGGATCGGCGATGGCAAGATTTTCATCAGTGACGTCCAGAATGCGATCCGTATTCGGACTGGTGAAGTCGGCGACGAAGCCGTTTAAAAAAACAACTAAATTTTCTGGGGCTTTTCTGATAAAGCCCCTCCTCGTCAACAGTTTAAAAAAATTCCAAAGGGAAGCGATCTATGGCAACCGAAAATGACATTCTGAAACAGATCAAAGATGACGACATTCAATACGTCGATCTGCGTTTCACCGATCCTCGGGGAAAAATGCAGCACGTAACAATGGACGCATCTGTCGTTGATGAAGATATGTTCGCCGATGGCGTTATGTTTGATGGATCCTCCATCGCCGGCTGGAAAGCCATCAATGAATCTGACATGACACTGATGCCTGATGCATCAACGGCTGCCAAAGACCCGTTCTTCCAGGCGCCAACCCTAGCGATCTTCTGCGATATTCTGGATCCGATCAGCGGCGAAGGCTATAATCGCGATCCACGAATGACCGCCAAGAAAGCCGAAGCCTACGTCAAATCATCCGGCACCGGCGACACTGTATATGTTGGCCCTGAGGCTGAATTCTTCGTGTTTGACGATGTACGGTTCTCCACCGAACCTTACAACACCGGCTTCTTGCTCGACAGTTCTGAACTGCCCGTAAATTCCTACTCGGAATATGAAGGCGGCAATATGGGTCACCGGCCAAGAACCAAAGGTGGCTACTTCCCGGTTCCTCCTGTGGATTCCGGCCAGGACTGGCGCGGCGACATGCTGCAGAAAATGAAAGACATGGGCGTAGTTGTTGAAAAGCACCACCACGAAGTGGCTTCTGCACAGCACGAATTGGGCCTGGTCTTCCAGACATTGACAAAAATGGCCGATCACCAGCAGATCTACAAATATGTTGTCCATCAGGTGGCTCATGCCTGGGGCAAAACGGCCACATTCATGCCCAAACCGGTCTTTGGTGACAATGGCACAGGCATGCACTGCCATCAGTCGATCTGGAAAGACGGCAATCCGTTGTTTGCTGGCAATCAATATGCTGATCTGTCGGAAGAGTGCCTGTTCTATATTGGCGGTATTCTGAAGCACGCAAAAGCGATTAACGCATTCACGAACCCATCGACCAATTCCTACAAACGTCTGGTTCCAGGTTATGAAGCACCGGTTCTGCTGGCCTACTCAGCACGCAACCGTTCAGCGTCCTGTCGCATTCCGTTCAGTGCATCGCCAAAAGGCAAGCGCGTTGAAATCAGGTTCCCAGATCCGACAGCCAATCCTTACCTTGCCTTCACTGCCCTCCTGATGGCTGGCCTTGATGGTATCAAGAACAAGCTGCACCCGGGCGAAGCCATGGATAAGGATCTGTATGATCTGCCACCAGCAGAACTGGCGGAAATCCCAACTGTAGCAGGCTCCCTTCGGGAAGCTCTGGAAAGCCTTGACGCTGACCGCGACTTCCTGAAAGCCGGTGGCGTTATGGACGACGATCAGATCGACGCCTATGTCGACCTGAAAATGGAAGAGAACATCCGTTACGAACACACACCGCATCCGGTTGAGTTCGACATGTACTACTCTGTCTAACACGGCAGCCATACTATCCGGAAAGGCACTGTGTGACATGCCGTGCCTTTCCGACAGTGGCGCAACTGAACTATAAGTTGCAGCTCCCCTTTTTCGGACCCCAGATAGAAAAATACCCGCATAGCGTGATTTGTTGCTTTTTAGATACATGTAGCTGCACCTGAAAATGATATCATCTTGAGATACGGCAACACGAATCGGGGTATTTATGAAAAAGTACGTGCTAAGCGGGATTTTGCTCGCACTATCGACGTCAATGGCATTTTCGGAAGAATTGCCCGAGATGAACTATGAATTGATGGATGGCGCCAGCCGCGAGATAAAGTGGGATGCTTATTTCTCGACTTTTGGTGGATACAATTGGACCAAACTCGAACAAGATGATTATTCAGAAAATTTTGAAGACTTCAGCTACGGCGCACGTGCGTCCGGTGTCTACCACTTCGATAATGGTGTGAGTATACAAAAGGACCTCGTCTATGATCGAAGCGATTTGGGAGTAGATTATAACGGCGGATTTGTTGACGGAAATGTAACTTCATCAGATTTTGATGCCGCAACCCACATCTACACGCAAAATTCAAGTTATCTGCTGGGCGCAATTGTGCAACTTGGGAAAACATCTTTCGACTTTGCCGGTTTCAACCAAGACACAACTCGCTTTTATTTCGGCGGTGAGGCTCAGAAATATTACGGTAATTTCACGTTTTATGGGCAGGCAGGCTACCAAAGAACGAAAACAGACGGCGGCGGTCCATTTGGTAGTAGCAACTTCGCAAGCGATGGTCTGATCGCATCATTGGAAGCACGGTATTTTTACACCGACAACTGGCGGTTTGATGTGAAGGGCACCTATGCCTATCAGCAGTATGACTTTGAGGGTTCGGACGCCTTGGATGCTTTGGAACTTGCGGCCGGTACCGAATACAGGTTTGCTGATACGCCATTCAGCCTGACGAGCGACATTTCCTGGCAGATTGCTGACAATGAAGGCGTTGAATCAAGTCGGACAACTGTTTTGGTAGGCGTAAAAATGAATCTTGGTGCTGAGACTCTTAAATCTCGAGACAGAGGCGGAGTTACTTTGGATCCGTTCGAAGTGCTGAAACCACTCGAGAGCCTTTATAGCGGCGTCACCTAGTCTGGCATCCCGCTTTACAACTCGCTTTTGCTTTTACATAAATGTCTGCACCCGGACCCGCCACGGCGGGTCCTTACTTTTCATCGCCCTGCAATGAACGCACAGCTCGGATGCCCGATGTGCACTGCTGCACTTTTTCCCTCCTGAAAAGCTGGAGTCTTGGCACAATCAGCGTGCGATCACCTATATGATCACCTGCTTTTGCTAACAGCAGAGTTGAGACAGTACTGCTCGCCTCCGCTACAGAGTTTCTGCTCAGCAGAGCTACATCAATCATAATATACAGATCAGTTGATGCTATTTAAAAAAGATAAATAAATATAATAAGCGCCATAAAAATGAGGCCAAAAGAATTTGGAATTCTAATTGTAAAATTAGAAAGCTCAAAAACCGCCTCATGGGCATGCTTATAATTAACAGCAGCTGGCGAAGCTAATTTAATACTAGCTTCGCCAGCTGATGTGGACTTGTCGCCCATATGATCCTCGACACAATACCTGACCAGATCTGAATGTAACATCGCGCATTAAAGTAAACTTTTGGTTGCCAAAACCAGTTCATGAGCTTTTTTTGAATTTTTTTCGCCACTCGGCAATTTCATCCACAGGCCATCAGCAACTCATGGTTGGCCTGGAAGCGCTAATCCGCAGAGATGCAACAAAAATTGCTCCAATTTGAATGCCGCCGCCACTTTTTGTTCTATCTTTGTCTATAGTTGAGCCATCGAATCACAATGGGACCACCACAGGATATGAGTAACGCAGAGGATCTTTTTGGCAGTGGCACGCGCCCATCTGCCCCCTCACCCGCCAAGACACCACCTCAGTCCGCTCCCAAAAAGACGGCTTCAAAAGCTAGAGCAACCGGGAACTTCAGCGATCCTGAAGCCTACACTGCAGCCGACATCGAAGTTCTGGAAGGTCTGGAACCGGTGCGCAAGCGCCCCGGCATGTATATCGGCGGAACTGATGAGAAAGCGCTCCATCACCTGTTCTCTGAAGTCATTGACAATTCAATGGATGAGGCAATCGCAGGTCACGCCAACTGGATTGAAGTGAGTTGTAACGCCGACGGCTCTCTCAGCATCACCGACAATGGCCGTGGCATTCCAATTGATCCTCACCCGAAATTCAAAGACCGCTCCGCCTTGGAAGTCATCATGACCACATTGCATGCTGGCGGTAAATTTGACTCCAAGGTTTATGAAACCTCCGGCGGTTTGCACGGCGTCGGTATTTCTGTCGTCAATGCCCTGTCAGACGTATTGGAAGTCGAGGTTGCCCGAAACAGAAAGCTGTACAGGCAAACCTTCTCCCGTGGTCATGCAACCAGCCGTCTTGAGGATTTGGGAGACATCCAGAACCGCCGTGGTACCAAGATTACATTTCACCCCGATGCCGAAATCTTTGGGCCTTCAGCCAGTTTCAAACCAGCGATCCTTTTCAAGATGGCGCGCGCGAAAGCCTATCTGTTTGGTGGCGTTGAAATCCGTTGGCGTTGTGATCCAAGCCTTCTGGGCGAAAAAGACACGACACCACAGCAAGGCGTTTATCATTTCCCGGGTGGTTTGAAAGACTATCTGGAAGATCAGATGGATACCAAACACCGTGTGACCGATGAAATTTTTTCCGGTCAGGCCGGCCGTCGTGGTGGTCACGGATCTGTCGAATGGGCCTTGAGCTGGTTTGCCGGTGATGGATTTGTACAATCCTACTGCAACACGGTTCCCACCGGCGATGGCGGAACCCATGAAAGTGGTCTGAGAACGGCCTTGTTGCGTGGCCTGAAGGCCTATGCAGAACTGACCGGCAACAAGCGGGCCTCCGTTATAACGTCAGACGACGTGATGACATCCTCAGCGGCCATGCTGTCAGTCTTTGTACGCGAGCCTGAGTTTGTCGGCCAGACAAAGGACAAGCTTGCCACAGCAGAAGCGACAAAAATCGTTGAAGGCGCAATACGTGATGCTTTTGATCACTGGCTGACCGGTTCTCCTTCCCAGGCCTCCAAATTGCTGGAATGGGTGGTTGATCGTGCTGAAGAGCGTCTGCGCCGCCGCCAGGAAAAGGAAATCAACCGAAAAAGCGCAACCCGGAAACTACGCCTCCCCGGAAAATTGTCGGATTGTTCCGGCAGTGCCGCTTCAGGCTCAGAACTCTTTATTGTGGAGGGTGACTCAGCTGGCGGGTCAGCCAAACAGGCACGTAACCGAAAGAACCAGGCAGTTCTGCCGCTGCGTGGCAAAATCCTCAATGTTGCCAATGCAGGGCGCGAAAAGCTGGCGGCCAATCAGCAATTGTCTGATCTCGGACAGGCGCTTGGAACCGGTCTGCGCAGCAATTACCGCTCCAGCGAACTGCGCTATGATAAAATCGTGATCATGACAGATGCGGATGTCGATGGGGCTCATATCGCCGCGCTTCTGATTACGTTTTTCTATCGCGAAATGCCGGACCTTATTGAAGACGGGCATCTCTATCTCGCTGTACCACCGCTCTACCGCATCAGCCAGGGTGGAAAGACACTCTATGCGCGCGACGATGCACATAAGGATGAATTGCTGGAAACAGAATTCAATGCCCGTGGGAAAATCGACATTGGCCGGTTTAAGGGCCTTGGCGAAATGATGCCGGCTCAGCTAAAAGAAACGACAATGAATCCAAAAACGCGGACAATGTTGAAAGTCCGCATCGAAGACAGCGAAGTTCAGCTGACAAAGGACTCGGTCGAGCAACTCATGGGCAACAAACCAGAGGCTCGGTTTACCTTTATTCAGGAAAATGCTGAATTCGCCAGCGATTTGGATATATAAGCCTAACACCCCCACGTGAGCCACATCCCCTGTGGCTGACTTAATAAAAATAATAAATGACGGCGCATAGATGAAATTTAAAAAGACATTTTTTGCAGCAGCATGCCTAGCCATATTGCCATTATCCTTAACGACCCCACACTACGCAACAGCATCAGAAAGCGTCCAGCGCGCTCTGGCAAGCCTGGCGCCTTCCGTTAGGTTCGTTCAATCGGCGGGCAAATGGCGTGGACCAAATGGGCAAATAGGAACACACCGCGTTGTTTTGCTGGCTAATCCGGACGAAACACAATCCCTTTATATTCAATGGGTTCCATTGAACAAAGGCGGCCAAAGCGCGGCACCCTACGCGTTGGAAATCGATGAGATCAGTAAGCTCAATCAGGAAATTATCGGCGTCTCGGCACAGGTCGGTGTCAGAGGGGAGCTGAGTGTGTATCTGGAAGCAGAGCCCACGGATGATCCCAATGCCCCCTATGGTTACGAGCTCTTTTTAAAGGATCGAAAAACCTATTCATTCGGTGGGGCAAGTAACTGATAGTTCTTAGATTTGTTGACATTTCCAACTGTTACCCTATGTTGCCGGAAACAATGGACTGACGCTTTTGGCGTCGCAACAGATTGGTTCGAAACCCATCTCTGAAAAGCCCCAAATGACATTTGACGAACTTGGACTAAGCCCAAAAGTGCTCGCCGCGGTGGAGCGTGTTGGTTACACAGAACCGACCCCCATCCAAGCGGGTGCAATTCCTCACGTTTTGCAAAAGCGTGACGTGTTGGGAACAGCACAGACTGGGACCGGTAAAACAGCCAGTTTTACCCTGCCAATGCTGACCTTACTGGAAAAAGGCCGCGCTCGTGCGCGCATGCCTCGGACCCTCATTTTGGAGCCGACACGCGAATTGGCGGCACAGGTCGAAGAAAACTTCAAGATCTATGGCTCAGGCCATAAATTGAATGTTGCTCTTCTGATTGGCGGCGTTTCCTTTGACGAGCAGGAAAAGAAGCTGATGCGTGGCGCGGATGTGCTTATTGCTACGCCTGGTCGTCTGCTGGATCATTTTGAACGCGGCAAACTACTGCTGACCGGCGTGGATATTCTGGTTATCGATGAAGCCGATCGTATGCTGGATATGGGTTTCATTCCCGATATTGAACGTATCTGCAAATTGATCCCCTTCACACGACAGACCCTGTTCTTTTCGGCAACCATGCCAAATGAGATTCAGAAGCTCGCGGACCAGTTTTTGCATAACCCGGCTCGGGTAGAAGTTGCCGCACGATCATCAGCAGCTCTCACTGTGACGCAAAACGTTGTTCATTGCGGATCAAAGCCAGCAGAAAAACGTGCAGCGCTCCGGCATTTGATTGACAATGCCGCTGATCTCCAGAACGCCATCATCTTCTGCAACCGCAAACGTGACGTGGCCACCGTGGCTCGTTCGCTGGAACGCCATGGTTATAATGCTGGCGCTTTGCACGGCGATATGGATCAGCACGCACGCATGAAAATGCTCGCATCATTCAAGGATTTGAGCACAAAGCTGCTCGTTGCAAGTGATGTAGCGGCCCGTGGCCTGGATATTCCGGAAGTCAGCCACGTGTTTAATTTTGATGTTCCGACACATGCGGAAGACTATGTCCATCGAATTGGTCGAACTGGCCGTGCGGGACGCAGCGGAGCGGCCTACACGCTTGTATCCAAATCCGATCAGAAATATCTTGATGCTGTCGAAAAGCTTATCGGCAAGCCCCTCATCGAAGTTTCCGAGAATTCAACCGGTGTGCCTCACGATGCACAAAAGGACGACGCGAAAGCTGAGGCGGATAACCAATCAGAACAGCCCGAAACCAGGAAGCCACGACGCTCTGAGAGAAAGCCTCGTCGAGCTGCACCAAAGCCACAACCTGTGGCTGAGAAGGCGAGCGAGCCTACACGTGATGCTGGAAAAACGACAGAGCCAGCAAAGGCGGAAGATTCTCAGAGGGCACGCAACCCCAAGGGCACGAACCGCCGCAAACAGACGGCTAACGATAATGTGCCGTTTGCGGAAGCTGATCACGTACCAGCTTTTCTGCTTCGCTCGGTAAGCCTCAACTAGAAGGTGTATATCTTATTAACGCCGCCGAACAAATTTGCTGGATTAACTCAGTCTTAAGCGTATCGTCATAACAATTGGTCTAATTTATTTGGACGACCGGTTGAATTATGGCTGAGCATGAAGATTTTCGTCGCACTTTGGTGCATGGCGAAGCGGCACTGAAGCAGATCAAACGCTGCGAAGTTCCTGCGTTTCCGCGCCACTATGAGCTTTGGTACACCTACTCGGCTGGTTTCGACCAGAAGCTCAACACAGCCATCAACGAAATTCTCCGTTCACGTGGCAAAGTCACACTTGAAGAAACCACCTATTTGTATGACACATTTTTGTCCCCCTTTCGTCTGGGAGACAAGCTTGATCAGTTCGGCAGCAATTTCAGCGATCAGATTGAAACCATGCTCGGCAGCATCGATCAAAGCATGGAAGTGAACGAGGACTATTCAACCACTCTGTCGGAACTTTCCAGCGAACTTGGCGCGGCCAAAAATGCAGGTGCGGTCAAGAATGTTGTTCATCAACTTGTAAAAGCCACTGCCGTAGTTCGTGCATCTCACAAGGAGATGGAAGACAAATTAAAAGAGTCCCAATCACAGGTTGCCGAATTGAAGGACAATTTGGAAGCAGCGCGGTTTGAAAACCTCACCGATGAGTTGACGGGCCTTGGCAATCGCCGCTTGTTTGACCAGACCATGTCGCGCAAGGTGCAGGCCAGTTCAGGCATTGGCACAACATTCTGCCTGATCATGCTCGACATCGATCATTTCAAACAATTCAATGATACTTGGGGCCACCAAACAGGTGATCAGGTCCTGAGACTTGTCGGCATGACAATAAAGAACACTATTTCAGCACCAGATATCGCCGCCCGTTACGGTGGTGAGGAATTTGCGGTGATCTTGCCTGACACCACATTGGATGAGGCAATCATGCAGGCAGACCTTATCCGAGAAGCCATCAAGGACAGGAAGCTCCTGAAGCGATCAACAGGCGAAAAGCTTGGCAATGTCACAGTATCAGCCGGCGTAGCGCGCTACGAGCAGGACGACACTGCAGTGACACTCATTGAACGGGCCGATGCAGCACTATATTCCGCAAAACGTGCCGGTAGAAACTGCGTCATGTCCGAAAAGGGTGACTTCGACGAAGATCGAATGGTTTCGTAAAGATCATACTGCTTATACGGCAATCAATCGGCAGAAAGTCCCATTTGCCAAAAATCGGCTTCCAATCGGGTCGCCTGACCAAAAAGCTTTTCCAACCTTGGGCGACGGGCTTTCGTGAGAAGCTCATTTGCGTGTTTTTCAAGCGTTGCAGCTGTTGCCTGGGCCACATCCTGATAGTCCTGTCCGGAATACTCATTGATCCATGCAGCGTATGGGTGGTCAGGGGCAAGTGTCCCGTCTGTCCGGCCAAATTGTGTCAGCAGATAATTGCCAATTTCCGCGTAGCCCAACATGCATGGTGACAGGGCGACCATCAGATCAAGAATATCGCCTGCTTGGCCAGCTTCCAGCACAAACCGCGTATAGGCAATCGTTTGTGGTGCCTCAACACTATGTTCAAGGTCTGAGCGCGAAAGTCCCCAATCAGCACACAGCCGCACATGCAGATCCATCTCAACATCAAGAATGGCCGAAACGCCAGCCGCAGCGGCGCGCATATCCTCCAGACTGGTCGATTTGTAGACTGCCAGGGCGTGGGCGCGGGCAAATTGGATGAGAAACAGATAGTCCTGAACCAGATATGTCTGAAACGCCGCCTTTGGCAGCGTTCCAGCACCCAGTTGCTCTACAAACGCATGATGTGTGTAGGCCTGCCAGTCATCGGCACGGGCAGCTTTCAAAGTGTCGAAGAAAGGCACTCAAACGCACTCACGCATTAGGTGTAGCGGCCTGCAAAGTCACGGATTCGCCGCAACCACAGGCAGATGTCTGGTTTGGGTTTTTGAACACAAATCCAGAGCGCAGCTTGGTCACTTCATAATCCATTTCGGTGCCCAGAAGGAACAAAACGGCACTTGGTTCAATGAAGACAGCGGCCCCATCCAATTCGACCTTGTCATCCTTCGGATCAGGTTCGTGCGCAAGGTCAATGGTGTACTCCATTCCTGCACAGCCACCCTTTTTGATACCCACACGAATGCCTGCAGCACCGTCTGATCCGGCGGCAATATGCCGCACACGATCTGCCGCCGCGTCCGTCAAAGTCAAAACCTGAAATGCACCCATTGGAATTCTCTCTAGAACCAGTTCAACGCCACTTTGGCTTCTTCAGACATCCGTTCAGGTGTCCATGGCGGATCAAACACCATATTTACCTTAACCTGCCCGACACCGGGAACCGAACAGAGCGCATTTTCCACCCAGATCGGCATTTCACCAGCAACCGGACATCCAGGCGCAGTCAGTGTCATATCCACATCCAGATCGCGATCATCGGTCAGATCAACCTTGTAGATCAGGCCAAGCTCGTAAATATCGGTCGGGATTTCTGGATCGTAAACCGTCTTGAGCGCGGCAATGATATCTTCCGTCAGACGTTCCTGCGCTTCAGTTGACAGATTGGTGCCATCTGACGCCGCTAATTGCGGTTGGCCCATGCCATCTTCCATCAGCTTCATATCGACCGCTGGTTTGGCTTCCGGCACATGAAGCGGATGATCTTCCGGCAGCACCTTGTCAACATCATCATTAGTCATAACAACAGCACCTTAACTAAAGAAACTCTGCGCCTTTGTGATCGCAGCTACAAGCTTGTCGACCTCATCACGCGTATTATAAAGGCCAAACGAGGCCCGGCAAGTTGCGGTTACACCATAACGCGCCAGAAGTGGCATAGCACAATGTGTTCCTGCTCGAACCGCCACGCCTTCCCGATCCAGCACCGTTGCAACATCATGCGCATGTGCGCCCTCAACTTCAAATGAGAAAATTGCTCCTTTGTCAGGCGCATTGCCAAACACTTTTACCGAATTCATCTCACCCAACCGCTTTGCGGCATAATCCCGCAAATCAGCTTCATGAGCCGCAATTGCATTCAACCCTATGGATTGCATATAGGATAGAGAAGCGCCCAACCCAATAGCCTGCACGATAGGCGGTGTGCCAGCTTCAAACCGATGCGGTGGCGGTGCATAGGTGATGGTGTCTTCCATCACATCAAGAATCATCTCGCCGCCGCCCATATAAGGTGGCATGGATGCCAGCAGTTCCGACTTGCCATAAAGAACGCCGATACCGGACGGACCATACAATTTGTGACCGGTCATCACAAAGAAATCGCAATCAAGCGCCTGAACATCAACAGCCATGTGAACAGCAGACTGACTGCCATCTACCAGCACAGGTATGCCGCGCTCATGAGCAATTCGGCAGACTTCCTTGATCGGGACAATCGTTCCGGTCACATTCGACATCTGCGTAATTGCCACAATTTTGGTGCGTTCACTCAGTGCCGCCTCGAACGCCTCCAGATCAAAACTGTCATCCTCGCGATAAGGCACCCATTTCAGCACGGCACCATTGTGTTCCCGGTGGAAATGCCAGGGCACGATGTTTGAGTGGTGCTCAAATATCGAGAGCACAATCTCATCGCCCTCACCTATATGCGCGCCACCATATGACTGTGCCACAAGATTGATGGCTTCAGTGGTTGAACGTGTAAAAATCACATTGTCTGTTGAGGGCGCATTCAAGAACCCTCGTACAGTCTCTCGGGCCGCCTCATAAAGGTCAGTGGAGGCGTTGGAGAGAAAATGCAGGCCACGATGCACATTCGAATAGGTGTCAGCGTAAGCGCTTTGCACAGCCTCAAGAACAGCGGTCGGTTTCTGAGCCGAGGCGCCATTATCCAGATACACCAGCGGTTTGCCGTAGACATCCCTTGCCAGAATTGGAAAATCACTGCGGATTTTCGAAACGTCATAGGCCGTGTTTGCATCGTGTGGAAGCGTATCCATTTACAAATGCCCTTTCCAAGGCCCTTTTCTAAGGCCTGATTTCCAGACTTAACGGCTGGCAAGCCAGTCAGCCAGTATGGCCTCAAATGCCTCAATAATCTCCGGCTGCTCGGTATCTTCGATTGCTTCAGCGACAAACGCTTGCACCATCATGATCTCCGCAACAGGATGCGGAATGCCACGAGACAAAAGATAAAACAGCATCTCTTCATCGATATCACCGCAAGTTGCGCCATGACCGCAAACCACGTCATCGGCAAAGATTTCAAGTTCCGGCTTATTGAGAAACTCTCCGTTTTCGGACAATAGCAAGCCTTGGCTCATCATTTTTGCATCAGTTTTCTGCGCAATCTGCTTGACCATGATCTTGCCCTGAAAGACAGCTTTCGCTTCATCAGCAATCACCGACTTGAATTGCTCAATGCTGGTGCAATTGGGCGATGCGTGATCGACATCCAACGTCATGTCAGTGTGCTGCTTGCCCTTCACAAGGGTCGCACCACGTATACCCAAATGGCTTTGCTCACCATCAAAGGTAATTTGAACGTCGGTTCGCACCAAATGGGAGCCAAGCGTCATGACGAAGGGCTCGTAAATCGCATCAGTGCCAATCCGCGCGCCGATCGTAGCCAGATGAGAGGATTGATCGCCTTCCGCAACAACACGAGCCTGAGTCAGTTTAGCGCCATCTTCAACGATCACCGACAGTCCGGAACTGGCAACATAAGCACTGCCTTCAGGGCCGGAAAACCGTTCAACCAGAATGGCTTGCGCGCCACTTTCAACTAAAATGCTGTGGCGGCAGGCTGCCGTTATTGCATCAGCTTTGGACACAATATGGTCGATAAAGATAATTGGTGTAACAGCGCTTTTCCGAACCTGAATCACATATCCAGATGAAGCCAAAGCCATGTTGAAATCAACATTTGCATTGGGTTTCTCATGGAAACCCTTGGCATCACCCAAGCCAATCTCAAGCGAAACAGCTTCTTTGGCCGCGTCCGAGGCATTAGCTCCCGCGTTGGCCAAGTCCTGAGGAATACCATCCACAACAGCCAATACGAAGTCAGCAGGAACCAAAGGCTGACCAGCAGTTGTTGGAACAACGCTCTGCGCGCTTGCCAATTGTGGAACATCTTTCAGCAGTGCCCGAAGGTCTGTGTATTTCCATTCTTCGACACGGCGGTGTGGAAGGCCGCTCTCATTCAAGCGATCTGCAGCTGCCTGGCGTGATGGCTCCAAATCAAGAAATGCAAATTGCTGCATCAGCGAGGTTTCAGCCTGAGTTTGAATTTTCTGCGGTTGTGCAGTCATTGTGTTGATCCCTGCCCTTAAGCCGCGTTCACGAAATCAGCGTAGCCATTTTCTTCCAGCTCCAGCGCCAGTTCCTTGCCACCGGATTTAACGATTTTCCCGGCTGACATCACATGCACAACATCAGGAACAATATGATCAAGAAGCCGTTGATAGTGAGTAATCACCAGCATGCCGCGCTCTGAATTGCGCAAGGCATTCACGCCATCCGACACAACCCGCAATGCGTCGATATCAAGCCCGGAATCCGTTTCATCCATCACACAAAGCGTAGGTTCCAAAAGCGCCATCTGCATGATTTCGTTACGCTTCTTCTCACCGCCCGAAAAGCCCACATTCAAAGGACGTTTCAACATTTCCGGTGATACGTTCAATTCAGATGCTTTTTGCTTCACGATCTTCATGAAGTCTGGTGTGTTCAATTCTGCTTCGCCACGGGCTTTGCGCTGGGCGTTCATGGCCGTGCGCAAAAAGGTCATGGTAGCAACACCGGGGATCTCAATCGGATACTGAAAGGCCAGAAAGACGCCGGCAGCAGCCCTCTCATCGGGTGCCATTTCCAGAAGATCTTCTCCCTTGAACAGGATTTCACCTTCCGTGATTTCGTAATCATCCTTACCGGCCAGAACATAGGATAAAGTGGACTTGCCGGATCCGTTAGGTCCCATAATGGCGTGAACTTCGCCTGGTTTGATGGTCAGGTTAATTCCACGAAGAATTTCATTGCCATCGACATTGGCATGGAGGTTTTTGATTTGAAGCATTTTTCTGTCCTGAATATCTGAATCAGCCCGACAACAAAGTCGATCAAGCTGCTGTATTGAATAACTTAACCGACGGAGCCTTCTAGGCTGATCCCGATCAATTTCTGGGTCTCGGCCATGAATTCCATAGGCAATTGCTGAATAACGTCACGCACAAACCCGTTGACGATCAGCGCGATGGCTTCTTCGTCGGTCATGCCGCGCTGTTGGCAATAGAACATCTGATCATCGGAAATTTTCGACGTTGTGGCCTCATGTTCAAACACCGCGGTCGAATTTTTCGATTCAATGTATGGCACTGTATGTGCACCACACTGATCGCCGATCAGAAGACTGTCACACTGTGTAAAGTTACGCGCGCCAGACGCCTTGCGATGGGCTGATACCAATCCGCGATACGTGTTCTGGGAACGCCCGGCCGAAATGCCCTTGGAAATAATCCGGCTAGACGAATTTTTGCCCAGATGGATCATCTTGGTGCCACTATCTACCTGCTGTTTGCCATTGGAGATGGCAATCGAGTAAAACTCGCCACGTGAATTTTCACCACGCAATATACAGCTTGGGTATTTCCATGTGATCGCAGAGCCGGTTTCAACTTGCGTCCAGGAAATCTTGGAATTCTTTCCGCGACAATCACCACGCTTGGTGACGAAGTTATAGATGCCGCCCTTGCCTTCTGAGTTTCCGGGATACCAGTTTTGAACGGTGGAGTATTTGATCTCCGCATCATCATGCGTGACCAGTTCGACAACGGCAGCATGAAGCTGGTTTTCATCGCGCATAGGCGCCGTGCAACCTTCCAGATACGAGACGTAGGAGCCTTCATCAGCGATAATAAGCGTGCGCTCAAACTGACCGGTCTTTTCCTCATTGATACGGAAATAGGTCGAGAGCTCCATCGGGCATCGTACGCCCTTGGGGATGTAGACAAAAGACCCGTCAGAAAACACGGCCGCGTTCAGCGTGGCGTAAAAATTGTCAGTGGTTGGAACCACAGATCCCAGATATTTCTTCACCAACTCCGGATGCTCACGAACAGCTTCGGAGATCGAGCAGAATATGACACCGGATTTTGCCAATTCGTCCTTAAACGTGGTGACAACAGACACGGAATCAAACACCGCATCAACAGC
Organism: Alphaproteobacteria bacterium; assembly: GCA_024743215.1. GTDB lineage: Bacteria > Pseudomonadota > Alphaproteobacteria > Rhizobiales. Next base: position 298,019 of record JANSWZ010000001.1, on the reverse strand, counting down.
AACTCTCGCACCTTCAACACCCGCCAGCACTGCTTGCTCGCTCAGCGGAATGCCAAGTTTCTTGTAGGTTTCCAGCAACTCGGGATCAACTTCATCAAGGCTTTTAGGCCCTGGCGCCGATTTTGGAGCGGCATAGTAATACAGATCTTCAAAGTCGATCTTCGGATAATCCACTCGTGCCCAAGTGGGCTCTTCCATGGTTTTCCAGCGCCGAAAAGCATCCAGGCGCCATTCCAACATCCACTCCGGCTCATCTTTCTTAGCGGAAATGAAACGAACAATGTCTTCACTCAGGCCCTTGGGCGCAAGTTCCATTTCAATATCGGTTACAAATCCGTATTTGTATTGGTCGACATCAATCTCTTTGACTTGTTCAATTGTTTCTTGAATTGCTGGCATGTCTTACTCCATCCTTCACAGCTTCAAAGGCTGCAGGTTGTTGCTATTCAGTTGGTGTCAGGCGGCTGTTTCCCGTTGATTGGGAGATAGGGTCGCCGCCATTTTATTAAAGGCTTCAGTAAATTGTTTTACGTCTTCTTCGGTGGTATTCCAGCCAAGGCTGATACGCACTGCACCATGCGCAACATCAGGCTCAATACCCATGGCGGTCAGCACATGGCTGAGCCCCACTTTTCCAGATGAGCAGGCAGAGCCGGAAGAAACGGCAAATCCCTGTAAATCCAGTGATATGAGCATGGTTTCCGCAGTCAGACCTGGCACAGCAATGCAACTGGTATTCGGCAGGCGCACAGCATCCGATCCAAGCACGACAACACCGTTCAGTCCCTGTTCCATCGCGTCCCGCATCGTTGCCAGACGCTCTGTCGATGTAGCTTCCTCTGCAATCATCTGCGCAGCCACACCGAAGCCGTGAATTGCGGCAATATTCTCGGTTCCGGCCCGTCCAAAGCTTTCCTGCCCGCCACCGCGGATCAAAGGCTGAAATGCGTAGGATTCTGTTCGCCGCACGATAGCGCCCACACCCTGTGGTCCACCCAACTTATGAGCAGATAGCGTCAGGAAATGCGCGCCAATTTCATTGATATCCACAGACAGTTTTCCTGGCCCCTGAATAGCATCACAAAAAAAATAGGAATCCGTGTCCGCGACCAAAGCGCCAATTGCTTCCACGGGCTGTCTGACGCCCGTCTCATTATTCGCCAGCATGACCGCCACAAGAACGCATTCACTATCAGACTGGGCTTTGACAAGGCGGTCAGAGAGCCAGACCAAATCCACAACGCCATTTTTGTCGACCGGGATGACCTCAATTTGCTCTGAGGCAAAACGTCCACCCTTCAGGACGGAATCATGCTCTGTGGCCGAGACCAGAAGCCGATCAACAGCACGCGGCTTGCCCTTTTCTAACAATGTGGGCTGCAGAACGGTGGCATTTGCCTCAGAACCGCCACCGGTGAAGGTAACACCGGAAGGCGCTGCTCCAACCATCTTGGCAACAGATTGCCTGGCACGTTCGATCAAACCCTTGGCTTTGCGACCTTCCTGATAGATGGACGACCCATTTGCAGACAGATCCAGCGCCTCAATGACCGCGTGCTTGACCTGCGGACGCAGGGGAGATCCAGCATTGTGGTCGAGATAAATCCGCATGACCGAAAAAAATCGCCTTCTTTGTCAAACAAGCTGTATGTCATTCTTGCCAGCCGGGTGGAAAATGGTGTTTACAAGCGCATCAACGCTGGTGCGCCGCCCAAGCTAGTTTTTAATAGTTCTAAACTACCAAGTAGGACGCACCTGAAACGCTGTCAAGAAGTACGTCGCCTGCGCAACCCGCAAAGACGTCTAGGCACAACCAGTGCACTGCCAAGTGCCCGCAAAGAGGACTGTATTATGCCTGAAGTGATTTTCAACGGACCGGAAGGCCGTCTGGAAGGCCGTTATCAGCCCTCAAAGTCCAAGACTGCTCCCATTGCGTTGATTCTACATCCACATCCGCGCTTTGGCGGCACCATGAACAATCAGATCATTTATGAACTGTATTACATGTACGTAAAACGCGGTTTTACCGTGTTACGTTTCAATTTTCGTGGCGTAGGTCGCAGCCAGGGCACATTTGACCATGGAGCCGGCGAACTATCAGATGCGGCAGCTGCACTTGATTGGGTGCAGACCTTCCATCCTGATTCGCGCGGTTGCTGGATCGCTGGATTTTCGTTTGGCGCATGGATCGGTATGCAGCTTTTGATGCGCCGCCCTGAAGTTGAAGGCTTCATTTCCGTTGCCCCACCGGCAAACCTGTATGATTTTTCATTCCTGGCACCCTGTCCCGCTTCCGGCCTGATGGTCCACGGAGATGCCGACAAGGTTGTGCCGATGAAAGACGTGCAGGCACTTGTAGACAAACTGAAAGCGCAAAAGGGCATCACCATCGATCACGAGACATTGCCGGGTGCCAATCACTTCTTTGCAGATCAAACCGACACATTGCTCGAGCTGTGCGGCAATTATGTCGACAAGCGTCTTGAGGTCCTTGGCAAGGTAGAGATGTAGGCTTGCAAAAAGCGTTCCTTACGCAGAGCCGTTTGAAAAACAAGACCGGCTCTGCGCCTTAACAGCCACACTCCCCTGCTCAGAAACCACATTGGCTTTGCGCTGCCCGGTTCTGAAAACCGTGTGCCCGCGTTTGGATGGTGGCATTCAAACATTGAAATTCGTATGTCTATCCGAGCAATTCTTTCGCTATCGCCAGCGCGCGTTCTAGCTGCGGATCACTTCCTGCTGCAAATACCGGGTCAAACGGAACTTCAACGTCAGGCTCAACGCCCTGCCCTTCAAGGCGGATCCCATCGATACGAATGTCTGCAACAGCCATATACAGAATACTGCCATCGGACAGCACATTGATCCTCCCGGCCAAAACCGCACCGCCTGTGGTTTCACCAACGACTGGGCCACGGTCAAGTTTCCGAAAGCCATAGGCAAACACTTCCTTGCCCGAACGCGACTGCCGGTCCACCAACAGAACGACCGGCTTGGTCCACGAGCCGGAAAAACTCCGGCGTTGGCCATTCCGATCGATGCGCGTGGTCTCGACCGTTTGATCCGTAAAAAAATTAAGGAAGCTGCTGTTCGCTCCGCCCCATCCCCCGCGTAAATCAAGCACAAGAGCCTCTGCGGTACTCAAGTCTCCATACAGAAGTGCGCCGGTGAGGATGTCCTGGTACTTCTGGCCAGCATATGACCATGCACGGATATAACCGATCCTGGCCGCGTCGCGTTTAACGAGTTGGATGCTTGCGCGCATTGCGTCTTCATACATTGTGCGCCCGTCAAGAATCTCAGGCGTGACGGTGATTGATTTCAGCTCGCCAGAGCGACGTTCGATCACAAGCTCACTCGCCTTTCCAGCACGCCCTTCGAACGAACGGATCGGATGGTAAGGTCGATCTTCCACTGAGATAATCCGATCACCTGTCAGAACTCCGGCCGATTGAGCGGGATGGCCATCCAGAACGCCGACCACAAAAGTGTCTGTGCCGCGCGTTTCAACATTGATACCGATCCCGGTATAGATAGGCGCACCATCGGTGAGGAAAGGCGCAAGCTCGCCTTCCAGATCTTTGTTGCCCGGTAAGAACACACCTGCCAATTGATACCATTGCGGACTGTCTTGGACATAAAGCTGTGTATGAGACGCTCCAAGCGCCGCAAGCATCTCGTTCACATCTTTGGAAAAAGCGCTTGGCGTCATGTCGGAAAGAATTCGTGACCTGTAGCGCGATACGTGGCGCTCCCAGTCAAGGCCGTTCATGGCCGGATCAAAAAACTGCGTTTGCGCCTTGTTGGCAATTTCGTCAAATACGGCAAGTCGATCACCAGCGAAGGCGAAGCTTGGGAGGGCAATGATAGCCGCCACTCCGAGCAGGCATTTACGCCAATTTCCCAAAGATGAAAATCCATTCATCCGGCCGCTTCTCCTGCTGACAAAGTCGCTTTCAATGCAGCGACTTCACTGTCTTTTTCTCTGCAGGTACTACGCCATTTTTGTGGCAGGCTGGTGATGCTTCGGAAAAGCAGGAATTTGCTAAGAACCCCTGGGTTTATTGCGTTTTACCGGAGCAGTGCCCGACCGGGTTGCATCCGAAGATTTTGCAAAACGCGGCTTGGCTGGACGGGCATCCTTGTCCGCACCACCCCTGCCAGCCTTACCGGCCGACGGTTTACCTGGCTTCGGCTTCTTGGATTTGCCATATCTCGGTTTTCCTCCGATCGAGTCAGAGCCGCCAGCACGCGCACCCGAGCGCTCTGCTCGCTCAACAGGCTTACCTTGCTTGTTGAAGATTGGCCTGTCACTTCGTTCCGCGGGACCATCCGACGCCGGTGATGGGCGATCAGATTTTGGAACAACAGCCGCGTCCATTGGAGAGTAGGCTGATTTCTTTGCAAAGCTGCGCTTGGGCTTTTCGCGCTTGTCACCTCGATCGTCTTTGCTCCAAGTGCCGCTTTTGCTGGCTGGCTTGGAAGACCGCGGACGATCAGAATCATCAGAGCGAAACCGCTCTGACTTTGCCTTTGGTGCTAGTGGCTTGCTCGAAGATGAATGTTCGTGTTGGCGTTGCCCGTCCGCTGGCGCGTCGCGCTTGCCCTCAAACTTTGGCTTTGCGTGGTCCTTGAAACCTTCCGACCGATTGGGTCGCTCGCGCTTTGCCGCCCCATACGGTTTTTTCTTGTCGCCAAAACTCTTCTTTTTATCACCGTAAGATTTACCGGCATTCGATTTGCTGCGCGGTGAACTGGTCAGATCGGGCACACCAGGCAGCCGTCGAGCTTTCACCTTGCGGTCCTTTGGGTCCAGAATATTGTCCGGCCCGATGGCTTCCAGAAATTTATCAGCATGACCGGCATCAAGCTGAACGAACGTCTCGTCATCCTTGATCTTGATGGCACCAATCTGCTTGTTGGTAATGTTACCAGCCTCGCACAGGACCGGTATCAGCCAGCGCGGTTCTGCATTTTGTCGATAACCAACATCAAGAGACAACCAGACGCTGGCACCAAATTCATCGCGCTGTTTTTTCGGTGGCTCAGAAGCCGAAATTTCCTGCAGCTCTTCAGGTGCAGATTGGCCAGCCCTGTAAAGACGAACAAAGGCGGCAGCAATCTGCTCCGGCCCGTGCTGCGCCAGCAACTCATTGGCGAATGTTTGCTCATCTTCCTGTACTGGCTCGCTAAGAGCTGGATCAGCCAGAAGCCGTTCATCATCCCGGCGCATCACATCATCAGCAGATGGCGCCGATGCCCAGTTTGCAGTCAGCTTGGCACCGCCCAGGAGGCGTTCAGCGCGCTTACGGCCATTCTTTGGAACAATGAGTGCACTGACACCCTTCCGGCCCGCTCTGCCCGTACGACCGCTTCTGTGCAGCAGCGTTTCTGGATTTGTCGGCAGGTCGGCATGGATGACGAGTTCAAGATTGGGCAGATCGATCCCGCGCGCCGCCACATCGGTGGCAACACAGACTCGTGCACGACCATTGCGCATGGCCTGCAGGGCATGGGTCCGCTCATTTTGGCTCAACTCTCCAGACAAGGCGACAACAGAGAAGCCACGATTGTTCAGCCGCGCAGTCATGTGATTGACGGTCGCTCGTGTGTTGCAGAACACCAGCGCATTCTTCGCTTCATAAAAACGCAGAATATTGATGATGGCGTTTTCTTTTTCATTATGCGCAACCGGCAGTGCGCGATATTCAATATCGATATGCTGCTTTTGCTCTTCAGAAGTGGATACTCGGATTGCGTCACGCTGATATTTCTTTGCCAAATTCGCGATTGTGCGCGGAACTGTTGCCGAAAACATCAACGTCCGGCGATCATCAGGCGTCGAATCAAGAATGAATTCCAGATCATCGCGAAATCCGAGATCAAGCATCTCGTCTGCTTCATCCAGAACCACCGCTTTCATCTGCGATGTATCGAGGGAGTTTCGGGTAATATGATCACGCAGACGCCCTGGCGTGCCCACAACGATATGAGCGCCACGCGCCAAAGTGCGGCGTTCAGTTCGCATATCCATGCCGCCAACACACGACGCGATAATGGCACCAGCACCGGCATATAGCCACTCCAGCTCACGCTTTACCTGAAGTGCCAGTTCACGCGTCGGGGCAACGGCAAGCGCCAATGGCGCATCAGACGGCCCAAACCGTTCTTTGTTTTCCAATAGTGTGGGTGCAATCGCAAGTCCGAACGCAACAGTCTTACCAGAGCCTGTCTGGGCTGAAACAAGAGCATCTGCACCGTCCATCTGCGGTTCAAGCACCGCCTTTTGAACAGGTGTCAATTCAGTGTAGCCGCGCTTGTTCAGCGCCTCAGCAAGCGCCGGAACGATGCCCTCGAACTCAGTCATGATGTAACTTTCGGAACGTTGGTTTCCTGCGTTTCCCGATGATTAGTCCATCTTGGGAACCGCATGTCAGCATCGATTATTCGCGCTGAAAGAAAAATAAGTGCTGCTGTCTACTTTGCGGATAGTCACTTGTCCAGAGAAACCGGCTGGTAGCAGCCACTTAAATCTGTTCAGGAGCCTTGCGGATACGCGATCTCACCACCGGGCATCGGTTCGGGCACGGATGTCGTGCCGGGAAAGGAAATCGGTAATCCTCGCAAATGACGAGCCGCAAGATACGCAAAGGCATTGGCTTCTATGAAAACATCATCCCAACCCAAATCAGATGCAATCTGAAGTTTGACCGGCGTCAACGCCTGCAAAAGCGTCATCATGACCGGGTTTTTTACCCCACCACCTGAAACGATAACTGTCTGAGGCGCATCAGGATACCAGCGCTGGGCTCTATGAATGGCATCTGCTGTAAACGCTGTGAGCGTCGCCATACGGTCTTCTGCCGCGCTGTCCCCCAATGCGGTCAGAGCAAATTCATGAAACTCCCGTCGATCCAGAGATTTTGGCGGTTTACGGTCGAAGAATGAATGCGACATCAGACGCTCCACAATGTCAGCCTTAACGCGACCCCGCCCGGCCACGGCCCCGTCCAGATCCATCCGCATGCCAAAATGAACCTGCATGAGATCATCCAGCAACGCATTCCCCGGCCCGGTATCGAAGGCCAGAATTTCCCGCGCCTTGCCGACAAAGGTCACATTGGCTACACCGCCGATATTGAGGAAAATAGCGGGCTTTACCGCACCCAAAGCCTCTATCAGAGCGGCGTGAAACACCGGGGCCAGTGGTGCACCCTCACCCCCCTGCATAACGTCATTCTGGCGCAGGTCGTGCACGATTGGCAGGCCAAGCTCATCAGCAATCCTTTGAGCATCACCAATTTGAACTGTTAGCTTGCGGCTGGGATCATGAAAAATGGTCTGGCCGTGAAGGCCGACATGATCAACCGGTTTTTCGGACTTTTGGATTTGCTCTTTCAACGCCCTGATATGGACATCGGTGACAATTCGTTCTGCCTCACCAATAATGCCGCTTCGGTCCCGGCGATCGGTCATGGACGCACCGGCATCAAAAGCAGTTTGCAATATGGCGCGTTCAGAATCGCTATAGGGTGTGAACCCTGTATTGCCCGGCGTTAAGTGCGCCTCCCCATCAGTCGTCAGAACCGCAACATCAACGCCATCCAGTGATGTACCGCTCATTGTGCCCGCAATGGTATATGTGTTGTTCATGCGCAAAACCTGTTTGGGGGTGCAATTTCCGAAAATCGCTGATAGGACAGCGCCGCACCCAAAAGAACAATTTTGAAATACATTTAATCACGAGCTTGTCCCATGTCCGTCAACCTATCTCAAGTCAAGTCTGACTTCCTGCGCGTCATGATTGAACGCGGCTTTGTCCATCAGATTTCCGATCTGGAAGGACTGGATGCGCTGTTCAGCAAGCAAATTGTGACGGCCTATATCGGGTTTGATCCAACGGCAAGCAGTCTGCATGCAGGCAGTCTCATTCAAATCATGATGCTGCATTGGCTTCAGAAAACCGGGCATCGCCCCATCACATTAATGGGCGGCGGTACCGGAATGGTCGGCGATCCATCATTCAAGGATGAAGCGCGCAAATTGATGACACCTGGCCAGATCAGCGCCAATGTGGAGGCCATCAAGAAAAGTTTTTCTGCATACATTTCCTATGACGACAGCCCAAATGGCGCTGTCATGGCCAACAATGCGGACTGGCTTTTGGAATTGAACTATCTGGAGTTTCTGCGCGATGTCGGCGCGCATTTCTCGGTCAACCGGATGCTTGCCTTCGACAGTGTGAAACAGCGGTTGGAACGCGAACAGTCGCTCTCATTTCTGGAATTCAATTACATGATCCTCCAGGCTTATGATTTCGTTGAACTCAACAAACGGTTTGATTGCCGCCTTCAGATGGGCGGCTCGGATCAATGGGGCAACATTATCAATGGCATAGACCTCGGGCACAGGCTGGATGCGCCCCAACTCTACGCGCTTACCTCGCCGCTGCTGACAACATCCTCTGGTGCAAAGATGGGTAAATCTGCAAGCGGAGCGGTCTGGCTCAACCCGGAAATGCTCAGCCCTTATGATTTCTGGCAGTATTGGCGGAATACAGAAGACGCTGACGTGGAGCGCTTTTTGAAGCTCTACACCACAATGCCTTTGGATGAAGTGGCAAAACTGGCAGCGTTGGAAGGCGCAGAACAGAATGAGGCAAAGAAAATTCTGGCAACAGAAATCACAGCTTTGCTCCATGGACGGGACGAAGCCGAAAAAGCCCAGGAAACCGCTCGGAAGACTTTTGAAGAAGGCGCCATCTCGGCTGACCTGCCAACGGTACAATTGCCAGCATCGGATCTCAATGCTCTGGGCATCCTGTCAGCGCTGGTAACAGCAGGTCTTGCAACATCGAACAGTGAAGCAAGGCGGCACATCAAAGGCGGTGCGGTTAAAGTGAATGATGTTGCATTTTCAGATGAGCGCGGAACCATTGGGCCTGATCATCTGACTGGCGAAGGCGTTATCAAAATCTCTCTTGGCAAAAAGAAGCACGTGCTTTTGAAGTTCAGCTAGAGCATTTGTGAGCTCGGCAGCGAACTTTCAGAAATCAACGGAATTCAAATATCCGCCTGAAAATCCCTGGCGCAATAGCGGAGATGGGATTGACGGTCAGCAACGGGCTGTCCAGATTTCCTGAAACGCGAAAGGTCACGCCCAAAAGACCCTGATTGCGTCGTCCGCCAACGATGGTTCCGAAAATCGGGATGCGTGAAAACGCATTGTTCAATCCGTAAGCCGGCACATAAACCCCGTTCAGACGCAATTGGGATTCCTTCAAATTCATACTGCCATTCAGCGTAACACCCATAGCCGGGCCACGCACTTGCGCGTCATCAATCACCAGACGTCCATTACGCAAAGTGAAGTCCATTCGTGCCTGTTCAAAGACTCGAACCCCGGGCGTAACGCTTGTGCGCCCATTTTCACCCGGTACGCTTCGCGCAAGTTGATCCAGGTTTTCACTGCCACCAACACGAAACTTGCTAAGGAAGACCTGCCCAACAGTCGCTGAATCGCCCTTGCCGAGCGAAGCAGAGAGACTGAGCGTGCCTCCTTGAACACTTTCGGTAATATCGAGGAATGATACCAGACCACCACCATTTTGCGCATTCATACTGAGCCAGGAAGTTCCGTTCCCCCCCTCAATGGTCGCGTTGATGGAAGCACTCCCTCCTTGTGACCCCGAGAATTGGAGTATTGAGGGAACTCCTCCATCTGTCTGCAAGGAGAATTTTGAGTTTGTTATCTTCTGCCCACCAAATCCAGCGAGAGTTTTGACCTCTCCATCAATTGCATAGCGTGTGGTGTCACTTTCATCATTGGCACCGGCGCTGCTCTTGATCGCTCGAACAAGGCCACGGGCGTCAAGCTGCTGACCGTTGATAGTGATGTCATAGGCATTGGCCGACGCACGCCGAACGTCCACAGACACACGGTCCCCACGACGCAGCGAGAGATTGCTGAGTTGCAGGCGTTCCAGCCCTCGGGCAGAACTGATTGTGGCCTCACCTGCAGCAGAAAATCCGTTGCCCGTCAGCCTGATATTATCCAACTGTTGTCCGTTAGCTGTATCTTCTATCAGGAAGTCCAGCTTGCCAGCGACGCCAACACCCTTGCTCCACCCCAAAGAGGCCAAAGATATCTGAGCGTCCGTCAGATCCACCGAAACCGGACGTCGCCCCTGCGTATCAACCTTGCCCACAGCAACCGGCGTTGGTCCGGTCAGCATATCGCCCAGATCAATGCCCATTTTCTTGCGCTGACTGTCATTCAGCACCAGTCTGATATCGGTCCGAGTGCCAAGACCATCACCATTTGGCAGAAACAGATCCACATCCGCAGCAATGCCATCAAGCTTTGCCCTGCCCTGAACAACAGTCCCACCGGCATCAATGACAACCACCACATCGCCTTCAGAAATAAGGCGCCCCTGAATGGATGCATTGCTTGAAAAATCTGACAATCGGACCGTTGCAACGGTCTCAACATCCGCCGCATCAATCTTGCGGCTCAGGTTAAATTTCGAGGTGACTTCAGCAACTGCGCTCCCGGTGATTGCTTCAGGTGGTACCCCGCGCTTTGTCATGAACCCAAGTGGCTGAACATCCGATATTGCGGCCAGATCGCGCGCCGAGCCGATCATCGATACCGTTGCTTCAACAGCAGGATTGCGGGGTCCGAGAACCGGTAATCTGAAAATTGCAGACGGCACATCGACCGTTTCACCATTAGGGCTGACAGCGCTTCCGTTTTCAACGGACACTGTCATGCCAGCTTCGTCAAAAATCACACGTCCTGTTTGCGCACTTAGATCAGGTACATCACCAAATGTGCGAACTTGTGCTAAAGAGAAGTCAATATTACCGGTCACTGCACCTTCAGGAAATCTCTTGTCGGGATCACGATTTCCAACCAGCCCATCGGGAATGGCCAGCGCGATGTCAGCGCCATCGATGACACCGCCCTTTACATTACGGATGAACCAACGACGGGCACCGCCGGCCAGCGTTGGTGGCCAGATCTGCTTAAGGTCCTTGGCCGGAATTGCATTGGAAGAAAACGCCCCGGCGATGGAAGGAAAGCGCGGCTGAAAGTCGACATTTGCAGACCCGATAATCGTGCTGAGTTCAGTTCGAAACTCGAATGTATCAAGCGTCAGATATCGGCTGGAAATATCGAACCGCGCCTTGATGCCGATGAGTTCCACCGGAAGAGGCTGAGAATCTGTCACGTCTCGGGGGGCCAGGATCGCGCTGCGAGAAACAAGCCGAATATCCAGCTCATTCACCGGATTGCTCTCGGATGGCCTTGCAAATCCGGCAAATGGTAATTTGGTGTTCCCGAATTGAAGGCTAGCCTCTTCAATACTTACCGCATTCAATTCAGGAGACCAGATCAGCGAAATGACACCCTTGTCCAGAATGGCCACATCATCACGCCCAATGTGAACGTAGGAGCTCCCAATTTCAGCGTCAAAAGAAGCCGTTGGAACCGTATTCTCGTCGACAAATTTTGAGCGCATTGAGATGGTCAACGGCGCTTCGCTCCGGATCGCAAAATTCTGGCGTCCAAACGCCGGCAATATTTCTGGAAGGACAATGTCCTTCAGTGCCAGCGTAACCTCGTGGCCCCGGCCATCGGTCACGGGTTTCGCATCACCTTCGAAACGCCAGGCACCACCTCGCCCAATCCCTGACGCGCGCACCGACAATCGGTTTCTGTCGGGCCGCACCCGGACTGTGGACCCAATATTCCAATAATCTCTTTTTTCACTGCCTTGCGCCGTCAGAACGACGGAGCCATCAATAATCGTGAATTCTTCCAGTCCACGGGACTTTGCCAGTTGAATGACCCTGTCAACCGCATTGTGCAAATCTGAAAGGCCATTCCCAACGCGGGCCAGCGGCGTGGCCACCGGCGCGCGGCCCTCCGTCTGCACAGACAGGTTCAATTGGCTCAGGGACCGCTGTGCTTCACTGGTCAGATGCACGGCAAAGGACGGCGTATCGAATTCTACATCACGCACCCGAACCTTCCCGAGCAGCAGATCCAGGGACTCCAATCCAAAGGAGATGTTTTTTCCGGCCACCGAAAGCCTGGAGTCACGGTCTTTCAATTGAGGCTCGGAAATGCGGGTCACAAGACCGCGCAGAGGATCAATTGCAATGGACAGTGATTGAAATTCGAAGGATAGCTCGTCCGGCAAAGAAGCTTGAATGTTTTGCGCCACCCGGTCAGACAGAAACTCCAGAGAAACGGGGCTTGCCGATAGCCTTACATAAGCGGCAAAAACCGCAACCGACATAAAAATCAGAATTGCAGCGGGAATGATAACACGCTTGCGCCGCCAAAATTTCCTGGCAGGAGCGGCTTCTGCTTCACTATCATATCCAGTTTCCGTCAGATCCTGGTCGGATGGCTCAAACGTGTCTTCAGCGAACGCAGCGTCACCATGCGCATCATCCCTCGTTTCTGATGAAACGGCCTCAGACCCACTTTTGGCTTCTTCATTTCCGACTTTTTCATGGTCCAGGGTCATGAATACGTATTAAACCTGCGACCTGAGCACGGCGATTCGAAAACGCATTCTTGACCTGACCTCAAAAAGTTCCATTTGCTGTTTGAAAGCAAAGGTCTGACAAAGTGTGAGAGTAACAGGCCTGAGACCTGAAAAAGGAAAAGGAAATTCTTCCTGCAAAGCAAATCGCGCAAACGATCTGTGACCTCCCGCTCATAGCTGTGTCTTAGCCCCAACACACGGCAATTTCAATTTGCATTTAAACAAGACCAAAGAAAGGCAATTTATGACCGTACAAGAAGGTGAAAAGGCTCCTGATTTTTCTTTGCCGACCAACGGCGCAGGAACGTTCTCGCTGTCTGACCAAAAAGGCAAGGCACTGGTGCTGTTCTTTTATCCCAAGGACGACACATCGGGCTGCACGAAAGAGGCTACTGAGTTCTCCATTAGAAAGCCGGATTTTGAAGCACTCAACGTCTCAATCATTGGCATGTCACCGGACCCTGCCAAAAAACACGACAAATTCATCGACAAACACAATCTCGATGTAACCCTTGCATCCGATGAGGAAAAAACCACTCTCTCTGCCTATGGCGTCTGGGTCGAAAAAAGCATGTATGGACGCAAATATATGGGCGTCGAACGATCCACATTTCTGATCGACAAGGACGGAACCATCGTCAAGGCATGGCGCAAGGTGAAAGTTCCAGGCCATGTGGACGCAGTGCTGGAAGCCGCAAGAGAGCTTTGATCAAACGGGCACTTTGTCCATTTTGAACGGTGCTTTTGTCGTAAACATCAATTTTTCGGCGCGACCAACTGAAGTGGCGCCGAAATTTTTTCCAAAACGGCGCCCTTCCGAGTGAAAATTCGGGGGCAAAAACCTCTTGGCAAAAATTTCAATAGGGGCAGTTATTGCCCCAAAAAGCCTCGCCAAGTATTGCAGCAATGCAATTTGCAAATGCTGCACTCTGCTTAAAACCAGCTTTTCCTTCTGAATTAACCCCTTGTTTCCGTTTTGGAAAGCCGGCGTTAACCTTAACCGTGTGTAATACATTTAGTTTGTGTTGCGTATGAGTGGTGTAATGTCGAGAGTAGTGAATAACTGTAAGTCACGGCCTGCTGATCAGCGGAAGGCCAAACGTGTCATCTTCAGCTTTGGCAAGAAAACGATTGTCATGGCAATTCAGCCCTGGATTCTCAGCAGTGCTGTAACAGGCCTTTTGATATTGGCATTGTTCAATGTTGCGGCGGCATTTTATCTCTTCCAGCGCGATGATCTGCTCACTCGCAATGCGGTCCAAGAAATCGAATTGCGTCAGTCTTATGAAGCGAAATTTCGGCGCTTCCAGACAGCCATGGAAACAATCCAGGATCAATCAGCGGAAGAGCGCATGCGCCTTGCCATGGAAATGGCGGAACTGGAAGAACGCCAGAATAAATATGCCACACGGCATGCACGCGTTGCGGCTGTTATCGACAATGCCAGAAAAATGGGCATTCGCGTTGCGGCCGTAGCAGCGCCACTGCCAGTTATAAAGCCAGGCAGCACGCCACTTCTTGCGGCCAGCGGCGTATCGCTTGTCGGCGACGAGACCGCTGCTGGTGGGTCTGAGGAACCATTGGACAACGGACTGAATGGCACTTTGGATGCATTTCCGGACACCTTTGAAGATTTCGAACGTGAATCAAACCTCAACGACCCATTTAGTCGCATCAATCGGTTTCAGGCCGATCTTGATGCAATGGAGCAAATAAATGCCGTATCGGTTCAAGCGGTTGCTGCAGCCATTACGGACGAACATACCGCCTATCGCAGCGCGCTGTCGGAACTGCCAATCAAGCTGAAACTACCCGCCAAAGCGCAAGCGATTGGCGGCCCCTTCATCCCAGCAGATTTTGATGAAGCAGCACTCAGCAGTGCCTCCAAGCGCATTGAGGCCCAGTTGAAAGACATATCTCGACTGCGCAAACTCTCAGTGGCTCTGCCAATTGCCATTCCGGTCAAAAATCCACGGAAATCCAGTAGTTTTGGACGCCGGATTGATCCCTTCCGCAAACGTGCAGCCTTTCATTCCGGCGTCGACTTTCGCGCTTCAACCGGCACTCCCGTCATGGCAACAGCTGATGGCCAGGTTTTGCGCGCCGGCCGCGCAGGCGGTTACGGCAACCTGGTTGAACTGCGTCACGCGCATGGACTGACCACGCGCTATGGTCATTTAAGCAAGATCTCTGTCAAAGCCGGGCAATCAGTAAAGCGTGGCGATGTAATTGGAAAGGTCGGTAGTACAGGGCGTAGCACCGGGCCCCATCTGCACTACGAAGTGCGGAACAAAGGCAATGCTCGCAATCCACAACCCTTTATGGATGCCGGAAAACAGGTTCCCAGCCTGTAAGGCAGCAAGCGCTGACTATTCTATATCTTCAATCTCTGCGCTGGCACTGCCCTTGATACGCTGTGCCAGTGATGCTTCCAGAAATCCGTCTATGCCGCCATCCAGAACTTTTTGCGGGTCCGTGCTTTCTTGACCGGTCCGCAGATCCTTGACCAACTGATAGGGCTGGAGCACGTAGGATCGAATTTGGTGCCCCCACCCTACTGTGGATTTGGAAGATGCTTCTTCCATGGCAGCTTCTTCCCGCTTCTTCATTTCTTCTTCATAGAGCCGCGAGCGCAGCATGCCCCAGGCCGTGGCCCGGTTCTTGTGCTGTGACCTGTCATTCTGGCACTGAACAACAACACCGCTGGGCAGATGGGTAATGCGAACAGCAGAATCCGTCGTGTTGACGTGCTGACCACCGGCACCCGAAGCGCGGTATGTGTCGATACGTACATCTGAGTCTGGAATATCGATCTCGATGGAATCATCGATCACCGGATAGACCCAGACACTGGCAAAGCTGGTGTGGCGTCTTGCGTTGCTGTCATAGGGCGAAATACGCACAAGACGATGAACGCCCGACTCGGTTTTCAACCAGCCATAGGAATCGGCACCTTTTACAAGGATCGTCGCCGCCTTTATGCCAGCCTCTTCCCCGTCTTGAATCTCAATAACTTCTACCTTGCGCCCGTCCCGGCCACCCCAGCGCGTATACATACGCAGCAGCATGGAGGCCCAGTCCTGACTCTCGGTACCACCGGCTCCCGAATGAATTTCCACGTAACTGTCATTGCCATCGACTTCGCCAGACAGCATAGCTCGTATCTGTTGCTCGCGAACTTTTTCGCTCAGCTCCGCAATGGCATTGTCAGCCTCGACAACAATATCATCATCGCCCTCGGCTTCGCCCATTTCAATCAATTCAAGATTATCAGCCATTGCGCTTTGCAATCCCAGAATACCATTGATTTGGTCATCCAGATTTTGGCGCTCACGCATGATCTTCTGCGCTTGTGTCGAATCATCCCAAAGATTGGGGTCTTCAACAAGAGCATTCAACTCGGCAAGACGAATACGGGCATTATCCCAGTCAAAGATGCCTCCTTAGCAGGGTGAGTGCCTGCTCGATGTCATCAACTAGTTGCTGCGTTTCAGCACGCATGGAAAAAACTCCGGATTTGAAGGTCGGCAAAACGAAAATCGTCAGCGCGTGGGCTTATGCATGACCCACGCGCTGAGTTCAAGATGACAATTTCTTTGAAGAGGTTAATACAGGCCGCCCGTACCGGAAATGACAGCGCGGTCAGACTCTGGAGCCACCGTCAATGGCCGCCCCTGATTATCGCTGTAACCAATGATCGAATAATCGTCCGGCGGCGCAGTGCCCGGCTTGAAAGCTTCCATAATGACACCTTCGCTGCCGCCATTGGCACGCAGGCCAGTCTTGCGATCAATCGGAATGAGCGTCAGACCACGAGGCAAACGAAATGGCACTGCTGGTGTCTCTGCAAGTGCTGCGGTCATGAAGTCTTTGAAAATCGGAGCGGCCAATTGCCCACCGGTTGATCCCCGGCCCATGGGACGCGGATTATCATATCCAATGTAGACTGCAGCTACCAGATCAGGAGAAAAGCCAACAAACCAGGCGTCTTTCTCGTCATTTGTGGTTCCAGTCTTTCCAGCAATCGGCTTGCCAACTTCGCGCACAACAGTGGCAGTTCCGCGTTGAACCACACCTTCCATCATCGAAGTGACCTGATAGGCTGTCATCGGGTCCAGCACCTGCAGGCGCTCATCAATCAGAATCGGCTCTTCCTGCCCGGCCCAGGATGCCGCCTCACAGCCTTCACAAATGCGTTGATCATGCCGGAAAATCGTCTTGCCAAACCGATCCTGAATTCTGTCGATCAATGTTGCTTCAATTTTGCGACCACCATTTGCAAAGACGCTGAAAGCAGCTGCCATACGCATTGCGGTTGTCTCCCCGGCACCAAGTGACATGGATAGCACCGGCTGCAGATCATCATACACGCCAAAGCGCCGCGCATATTCGGAAATGAGCGGCATGCCCATATCCTGTGCCAAACGCACCGTCATGACATTACGGGACCGCTCGATGCCTGTTCTCAGGGTCGATGGGCCCAAAAAGTTGCGGCCATAATTCTGTGGTTTCCAGAGCTGGCCACCTGATCTGATTTCAATCGGCGCATCCATCACTACCGAGGAAGGCGTGTAGCCATTGTCCAAAGCCGTGGCATAGACAATCGGTTTGAATGAAGAGCCTGGTTGACGGTTGGCCTGCGTGGCACGGTTGAACTCGCTCGCATCATAGGAGAAGCCGCCGACCAATGCTGTCACACGCCCGGTATGAGGGTCCATGACAACCATCGCACCATTGATCTCGGGAACCTGACGGAGCCGATACGTGGCATCTGCGTCAGCCACTTGCTCGACGAATACAACATCCCCGATTGACACAACGTCATTGACGCCCCTGATGGCGCGGCCCTTGCGCTCTCCGGTAGACCATTTGGCCCACTTGGCGTATTTCAGTGGCAGAACACCCGTCTTGCGGTCGTCTGACAGGCCACGCGACCGTATAGAATCCGGTCGAATTCCCAGCGTTGCCTGCTCCGCATTGACATCCAGTACAACAGCCAGAGACCATTCGGGGACATCAGACAGCGGATCTATTTCCCCTATCAACTTACCCCAATCATCAGCAGCTGTCAGATCAAGCGTCGTCTTGGGTCCACGCCAACCGCGCGCCTCATCGAATTTGATCAACCCATTATGCAAAGCTTCACGCGCCTGCACCTGTGTTTTTGGATTCAATGTCGTGCGCACCGACAGCCCGCCGCCATACAGCTTTTCTTCGCCATAGATATCGAAGAGTTCCCGACGAACCTCTTCGGCAAAGAAATCAGCAGCAAATATCTGGGAGCCATACTCCCGAAGCCGCACCTGCAAGGGAAGCGCCTTGCCTGCATCGGCCTGCTCCGGAGTGATGTATCCATTGATGTGCATACGGTCCAGAACATAGTTGCGGCGTTCTATTGCCGCTTCTGTCTGACGGAATGGATGGTAATTATTCGGACCCTTGGGAAGTGCGGCCAAATAGGCTGCTTCTTCGAGGGTCAATTCATGCACAGACTTATCAAAATAGTTCAGCGAAGCGGCAGCGACACCATAAGAACCAAGGCCAAGATAGATTTCGTTGAGATACAGTTCCAGAATCTTGTCTTTGGTGTATGCCTGCTCGATACGCAGGGCCAGCATGGCCTCTTTCAACTTTCTGGTCATTGTCCGCTCGCTGGACAACAGAAAGACTTTGGCAACCTGCTGGGTAATGGTCGAAGCACCTGCAAAACGTCGACCACTGGCCAAAGACTGCACGTTGCGCGCCATCGCCGTGGCGATGCCCACATAATCTACGCCCTTGTGACGATAGAAATTCTTGTCTTCAGCACTCAAGAAAGCGGCTTTGATCAGATCGGGAATGGCTGCGGCGGGCAGATAGAGCCTCCGCTCTCTTGCGTATTCAGCAATCAGCACACCATCAGCTGCATGTACCCGTGTCATAACCGGCGGCTCATAAGCGCTCAGCACCTCATAATCCGGTAATTCTTCAGAGTACTGCGTCAGAAAATAAGCTGCCACGCCGCCAACACCGAGCGCCGCCACTATTCCGAATGTGAACAGAAAGCCAAAAACTTTTGCAAACATTGATCGTTTCGCCCTTTTTCGACGGCGGTTGCCTGCGCCATTCATTGCACGAACATTCCTTATATCCTGGCCATCCGAAAGTATTGTGGCCAACAAAAACGCTTCCTCAACCTGAGCGTTTTGCCATGATTCCTTGAATTGCTTTAACTATACGTCTTTTCAAGTAAATTGGGCAAAAATGGGCTGTTCAAGGCTATGAGGTTCATTTTTCAGCCAGTGTGACAGATATATTACTAATTTGGATCTCTCACACGGACAGTGACACACTCACTCCACTTATCACGGAGCACCTCATCCTGCGTTTTTCGACATCCGGCTAAAAAATGTTTCAATGGAAATTGCAAATCGGGCTGCCACTTTCCTCCGCCATTCAGCCGATTCCAGCAATTTCTCATCACCAGAATTGGACAGATAGCCCAACTCCACCAGAACCGAAGGAACATCAGGGGCTTTCAAAACCCTGAAGTCGGCTGATCTGCGTGGATTTTTGTTCAACTTCATCGCTGGCTTTATATCGCCCAGCAATCGACGAGCAAATGCAATAGACAGGTTTTTGGTTTCGCGTCTGGCCAGATCGATCAGGATGTCTGCAACTTCGTCGGGCTTGTCTGTCAATTCGACGCCGGCAATCGTATCCGATCGATTTTCCTTGTCTGCCAACGCTTTTGACACCCCATCGGAAGCTGTTTCATCCAGCGTGTAAACCGTGGCACCGCGGACATAGGCTTGCGTCACCGTGTCAGCGTGAAACGACACCATTAATTGCGCGCCATTTGTGCGGGCAAATTCAACACGCGCATCAAGAGCCACGAAGGTGTCATCATCGCGAGTCATCAGAACTTCAAAATCACCATATTTTTCAAGGGCATCTCGAACGTCCTTGGCAAATTGAAGGACAAGCTCCTTCTCCTTGGCACCACCTGGGCCGATAGCACCATCATCAATGCCGCCATGCCCTGGATCCAGCACAATGACCATCTTGCCTGGCCCCTTGGGTGTTGGTACGGAAGCCATCGGTGACTTGGTTGGCAAAGTACCAACAGATTTGAGTTTGCCGACGCCTTCAAGAAATTCTTCCCGACTGGCTGGAACAAGATCAAAAACAAGACGTGCCGGCTGCCCTTCGAGCGGTTCAAGCACGAAAGATTCGTCGATGTTTACCGGTTCAGTGAGATCAAGCACCATACGGGATTTGCCTTTGGCAATCAGACCGTATCGAAACGTCCCGACCAGCCCACGACCATCTCTGCTATTTTCATTGAGACTGGAAAAATCAAGTTCCGGAACATCGATCACGACACGATAGGGATCGGCAAGAGTAAAGGCTGCAAATTCAACCGCCGCCTCCAAATCGATGACAAATCGAGTCCGGTCAGAATTACCTGCGGCGCGCGCATCGATTGTGCGGACAGGTTCAGCGCCCTCCTGGGCGGCGGCACCACTGACAAAACCACCCATCACGGCCATGACCACCAGAAGCACAGCGCAAAGTTGCCGCCCCAAACGCGTTCTCAACGATTGATCTCCGCAGTTCTGTATCATTCAGCCGTCTCAATCCCGCAATTGGTTTCCAATGAGGTCACAGTTCAAAGAGTTGTATGTGAAACACCATAAATATGAACGAATTGGGTTAAATTAGTATTTGGATATCAAAAATCCAAGTCTTGTCAAAAGAGACCGTTTTCTAAAACAGGCGCTTGCTAAAATGCGCCGTCAAACCTATTAAGGTGTCAGGGCGCACACATTCAGATGGTGGATGCATACCGGCAAGGCAATCGACCACAGGTCGAATTTTTGTCGAAACGCAACGCCAAAAGGGCGAAACGATTTTCCGGGAAGCGGACATCGTCATCTGCGAAGAGTGAGCCCACTCCTCGCACGGCCATTTATGGCTGTGCAAAAACATTTTGAAGGTTCCGTTTCGGGTGAGACCAAATACCGCAGATACGGCTTGCGAAGCAGGATTTAGCAGAGTGCATAACATTCTGCTCGCCATTGCTCAGGTCTTTACCTGGTCGCGCTTCGCGTTGATCGCTGCTCTGCCCTCTCCGAAACGTATTTCACGCATTTCAAGCACAACACCAGGCTTTGCCTCGCCAGCAGTTGGATCGCTTCATTGCGCCCTGCATAGCGTTTGGCAATTGGCCTGCGGAGAAAAACATCAATGGCAAATAAAATGCTTATCGATGCCTCCCAACCGGAAGAAACCCGGGTGGCAGTCGTCAAGGGCAACAAAGTTGAAGAGTTCGACTTTGAAGCTGCAAACAGAGTTCAATTAAGGGGAAATATCTATCTCGCAAAAGTTACACGAGTAGAGCCATCACTTCAGGCCGCTTTTGTGGACTATGGCGGTAACCGCCACGGTTTCCTTGCATTCAGCGAGATACATCCCGACTATTATCAAATTCCGATAGCGGACCGTCAGGCACTTCTGGATGAGGAAGCGGCCGATGAAATTGAAGCAAAGGAAAGCGGCGACTCAGATATTGATGGCGCTTCCGAAGCTCAGTCAGACGATGAATCCAATCAGCCTGACGACAACTCAAGCGAGCCAACCGGTGAAATAATCGCAGAGGCTGCAGAACCAGATGACAGCATAAGTCAGGAAGTCTCCGCAGACGAACAAGCGGACACAGATTCAGATGAAGCTGCCGGTAATGGTGATTCTGAAGATACGCCACGCGTTGAAATAGTTGGCGCAGAGGATGCTCTGGAAGAAGTTCCCGAACGCCGTCGTCCTCGCCGCCGCCAATACAAAATTCAGGAAGTCATCAAACGACGTCAGGTTTTGCTGGTTCAAGTCGTCAAGGAAGAACGTGGCAACAAGGGTGCTGCAATGACAACATATTTGTCATTGGCCGGTCGCTACTCTGTTTTGATGCCCAATACGGCGCGTGGGGGCGGTATTTCCCGCAAAATCACCAATCCTGCAGATCGTAAACGTCTGAAAACAGTCGCGAATTCATTGGAAGTCGCTCCAGGAATGGGCGTAATCCTGCGCACTGCCGGTGCAAACCGGACAAAACCGGAAATCAAACGGGATTTTGAATACCTGCTGCGCTTGTGGGAAAATGTCCGCACGCTGACATTGCAATCCAGTGCGCCGTGCCTGGTCTATGAAGAAGGCAGCCTCGTCAAACGTTCTATCCGTGATCTTTACAGCAAGGACATAGACGAAATTCAGGTTGCCGGTGATGCAGGCTATCGTGAAGCGAAAGACTTCATGAAGATGTTGATGCCCAGCCACGCGAAAAACGTCAAACTCTATAAAACCGAGAAATCCCTGTTTTCGGCTTTCGGAATTGAACCTCAGCTGGATGCCATGTTCTCCCCTCAAGTCACCCTGAAATCCGGTGGCTATCTGGTTATCAACCCAACGGAAGCACTTGTGTCCGTTGATGTGAACTCGGGCAAATCCACCCGTGAGCACAACATTGAGGACACCGCGGTCCAGACCAATCTGGAAGCTGCAGAAGAAGTTGCACGTCAATTGCGTCTTCGAGATCTTGCTGGATTGATTGTGATTGATTTCATCGACATGGATGAACGTCGCAACAATAATGCTGTTGAACGCAAGTTGAAAGATTGCCTCAAGTCCGACCGTGCGCGTATTCAGGTAGGACGCATTTCACCGTTTGGATTGATGGAGATGTCGCGCCAGCGCATTCGGACGGGCGTGTTGGAAAGCACGACCGTAATCTGCGAACATTGTGAGGGAACCGGATATGTTCGTTCCCCCGCCTCGATTTCTTTGCAGGTGTTGCGCGGTCTGGAAGACCATCTGGCGAAGCATTCAAACAACAACGTTGCGGTAAAAGTGCGCACAGAAGTCGCCCTTTACATTCTCAACCAGAAGCGCAGCAATCTTGCAGAGCTCGAGGCACGGTTTGGGGTGCAGGTGACTGTCGAGGCCGACAATTCTGTCACTATGCAGGGCTTTACCCTTGAAAAAGGCGAACGTGCGGAAGCACGGGCACGGCCTGTAGACAGAACCGCCCTTGTCAGCGTCGACAGTATCGAGCCTGTTGAAGAAAACGACGAGCTGGAAGCAGAAGCAGTCGCAGAAGAACCCGACCAGGAAGAAGAACCAAAGCGCAAACGGCGTCGGCGTCGGCGCAAGCGCGGTGGTAACTCCGATCAGAACGGCCAGCAGGAAGCATCCGCAAGCGCTGATGACACGGAAGCCTCTGAGGAGACATCGGAAGCAAGTGATGTCAACGAAGACGCCGCTGACGAAAGTGAAGACGGCGAAGAGGGCGATGGCCAGCCGAGAAAACGCCGTCGTGGTAAACGTGGCGGGCGACGCAACCGTCGCAAACGCGGTGATACGGAAGAAAATACAGAAGCTGAGGCACAATCAGAAACCGTCGAAGCTGACAGTGCTGAAGTATCCGCAGCGGCAGAAGAGTCCGTAGAACCGGCGGATGGTGTAGCGCAAGAGACGCCACACGAAGATGCCGTTACGGCGGAAGAAGAAGTGGTTGAAAAACCAAAGCGCCGGAGAACGCGCAAGCCAAGGGCCAAGAAAGCAGACACAGTTGTCGACGCAGTGCCTGACACAGAGGTTCCAGTTGAGACTTCACAGGATGAAACGGCTCCAGCAGTCGCAGAAGTCCTGCCCGAAGACATGGCAAATGGTGCCGCTGAGCCGATCATAGAGAGCCCGGTTGAACCGGAACCAGTCGCTGCACTGGAAGTGCCAACAGAACTGGTCGCGGAAAGCAATGCTGTACCAGCAGTCGAACTGGCACCAGAGCCGCCAACGCCAGAACCTGCTGCACCGAAGCGCAGCGGATGGTGGCGCCGCAAGTAACAAAAAACCCCGGCGAATTTCGTCGGGGTTTTTGTATCTGCTTCAGCAATAGCGGATCAGGCTCAACTCACTGAAATGCTGTTTCTGCAAAGCTTCTGAGCTTACGGCTATGAAGTCTTTCTGCGGGCATCTCACGCATTTTCTCCACAGCCCGAATACCGATTTTCAAATGCTGGGCAACTTGTCGCTTATAAAAATCGCTGGCCATCCCAGGAAGCTTTAACTCGCCATGCAACGGCTTGTCTGAGACGCAAAGCAGCGTTCCATAAGGCACACGAAACCGAAACCCGTTGGCTGCAATGGTTGCACTTTCCATATCCAGCGCAATGGCCCGCGACTGAGAAAAACGTTGCACGGGTTCCCTATGATCCCGTAATTCCCAATTACGATTGTCAATGGTTGCCACTGTGCCGGTACGCATGACGCTCTTCAGTTCATAGCCGGTCAATCCTGTGACTTCTGCCACAGCCTGCTCCAGTGCTACCTGCACCTCTGCCAGCGGTGGAATTGGAACCCAGGTCGGCAAGTCTGCGTCCAGAACATGGTCTTCCCGAACATAGCCATGAGCCAAAACATAATCGCCTAGCCGCTGTGAATTGCGCAAGCCTGCGCAGTGTCCCAGCATCAGCCAGGCCGCAGGTCTTAGCACAGCAATATGATCAGTAATGGTTTTGGCGTTGGACGGACCGACACCAATATTGACCATGGTAATTCCGCTATGTCCTTTGCGACACAGATGGTAGGCGGGCATTTGCGGCAAGCGCGCAGGGGCAGTTCCCTCACACGGCTCATCATAGCCCATTTTGGTAATCACATTGCCAGGTTCCACAAAACAGTCATATTCCCCCTCACCGCTTCTCATCATCTCATGGGCAAGAGCACAAAACTCGTCGATATAGAATTGGTAGTTTGTAAACAAAACAAAATTCTGGAAATGGGTCGGACTGGTTGCTGTGTAATGCGCCAAACGATGCAACGAATAATCCACCCGCTGCGCAGGAAAAGCCGCAAGCGGCATCGGCTCACCGGGCAGCGTTTCATGCTCACCATTTGCAATAGCATCATCGGTAACGGCCAAATCCGGCACGTCGAAAACTTCACGCAGTTGAACATCGAGCCGCTGAGACAATCCGCCTTCCACATGCATGCCTTCGGGAAAGGCGAAATGCAGAGGAATCGGTGAATCACTTTCGCCGATTTCAATTCCAACTCCATGGCTATCAATCAGCTTGCCGAATTGCTCAATCAGGTAAATGCGAAAAAGGTCCGGTCTGCTCAGCGTGGTTTGATAGGTGCCAGGCCCGGCCACAAAACCATATGACGAGCGGGAGTCTGGCCGCGTATAACGAGTCGTGGTCAGCCGAGCAAACGGGTAACACGCCCTCACCCGGCCTTGTGGCACACCACTGTCCAGCAATTGCCGGAAATGGGTCTGGATGAAACCGGAGTTGCGTTCATAGATTTCCACCAAACGATCAACAGCCTCGTCAACATCCATGGTTACCATGGTGCTCATCGGCTCGGGCATCAGTAAAAGATCGCTCCAGTCCATGTCCGGTTTGTCAATCATGTATGCTCCAGATATTGAGGGCGCTCGTGTTCTAGCTCAGGCACTATGCCGGATCGGAATTCGCTTCAACCGCTGCCAGGGCAGATATGTTGACGATACCGCGTGAAGTTACCGAAGGTGTGACAATGTGAGCTGACTTCGCACATCCCAGAAGAATTGGGCCGACATGAAGAGCATCCGTCATTGTCTTCAGCAGATTAAGTGCAATGTTTGCGGCATCAAGTGTCGGGAAAACGAGAAGATTGGCATCCCCCTTCAGCGGACTTCCTGGCATTGCCTTTTCCCGCATCACAGCAGACAAGGCCGCATCGCCATGCATCTCGCCATCAACCTCAAAATCGACGTTCAAGCCCCGCAGAACACTTAGGGCATCCCGCATCTTCTTGGCGGTTGCAGTATCCCGCGATCCAAAATTGGAATGGGACAAAAGGGCTGCCTTGGGATCGATACCGAATTGGCGGATATGATGCGCGGCCATTATGGTCATCTGAGCAATTTCATCAGGTGACGGATCTTCGGTCACATAGGTGTCGGTCAGAAAATATCCGCCGCTGCCATTGATAAGAAGGCTGAGACTTGAATAGTCGTAAGCGCCCTTCTTCAACCCAATGATATTGCGAATATCACGAACATGCTTGTCATAACGGCCTTCCAAACCGCAAATCATTGCATCAGCGTCACCGCGTTCAAGGGCAAGCGCCGCAATAACGGTGTTATTGGTACGAACAATCGTGCGCGCTGCATCATTGTTGACACCCTTGCGGCCAACCTTGGAGAAAAACAGATCAACATAATCGCGATAGCGCGGATCATCTTCGGGGTTGATGATCTCGCAGTCCTGGCCTGGGCGGAATCTCAAACCAAAGCGCTCGGCACGGCTATCCATAACGCTGGGACGACCAATCAGAATGGGAATTGCAATAGCATCTTCCACAAGAACCTGTGCCGCGCGAAGAATGCGCTCATCTTCGCCATCTGCAAAGATAATCCGGCTCAAATTCTTTTGAGCCTCGGCGAAAATCGGCTTCATCAACAAACCGGATTTGAAAACAAACTGGCTCAGACGATCCCGATACGCCCTCATGTCATCGATCGGCCGCGTTGAGACACCGGAATCCATCGCCGCTTTCGCAACCGCTGGCGCAATGCGAATAATCAGGCGCTGATCAAATGGAGATGGAATCAGATATTGGGGACCAAATGTGTGAGAGGTTCCGCCATAGGCCTGAGCCACAACCTCGGTTGGCTCTTCTCGGGCCAATGCGGCGATCGCGCGCACGGCAGCGTGTTTCATATCCTCATTAATGGTGGTCGCACCCACATCCAGCGCGCCCCTGAAAATATAAGGGAAACACAGCACATTATTGACTTGATTGGAATAATCGGATCGACCAGTACAGATCATCGCATCCGGCCGGGCTTCCAGAGCGTCTTCCGGCATAATTTCAGGATTGGGATTGGCAAGAGCCATGATCAGCGGTTGTGCCGCCATACGCTTTACCATTTGCTGTTTCAGAACACCGCTCGCAGACAGCCCCAGAAAGACATCCGCCCCTTCAATGACATCGCTCAAAGTACGAAGGTCAGTCTTCTGCGCAAAGATGCCTTTCCACTCATCCATCAGCGCCTCACGACCCTCATAGACGACGCCTTCAATATCGGTAACCCAGATGTTTTGTCTTTGAACACCAAGCGATACCAGCATATTGAGGCAAGCCAGAGCCGCAGCTCCCGCACCGGACGCCACAACCTTGATTTCCTCAAGCTTCTTGCCCGCAAGCTCCACCCCATTCAGCACAGCGGCGCCCACAATAATGGCCGTGCCATGCTGATCATCGTGAAACACGGGAATGTTCATTTTCTCGCGCAAAGCACGTTCAATCTGAAAACACTCCGGCGCCTTGATATCTTCAAGGTTTATACCGCCAAAGGTTGGTTCCAGTGCGCGCACCACATTGACGAATTGGTCAACCCCGGTTTCGTCAACTTCAATGTCAAACACATCAATTCCGGCGAACTTCTTGAAGAGAACTGCCTTGCCTTCCATGACCGGTTTGGATGCAAGTGGACCAATGGCTCCCAAGCCCAGAACAGCCGTTCCATTGGAAATGACACCCACAAGATTGCCTCTTGCGGTGTAATTATACGCCAGAGCCGGATCCTGCTCGATGGCCAGACAGGGCGCTGCCACACCGGGAGAATAGGCCAGCGCCAAATCTCTTTGATTGCCGAGTGGTTTTGTCGCCCTTACTTCGAGCTTACCTGGCTTTGGAAATTCGTGATAAAAAAGAGCATTCTGATCAAAGTCATCATTTGCGGATCGTGTATCCTTGGAGGTGTCCCCATCAGCCATTGTGTGTTCCCTATAAGGCTCGTGCAATCAGGCGGAAATTCATGAATCTGTTATGCACCGATTTTGGGCATCGACAAAACAAATAGGCGCCAAAGCTTTCAATTCCGATGGAAAACCGTATTCAACGGTGGCACTGTCCTCTGACGTGAGCCTGCCTAGGAAGCTTTGGCCAATTGGCGCAATCCTGGCTCCTGGTCAGTGTTGGAAATGCTGGCAGATCGCAGATCCTTAGTCGGTGAAATCCGAGTTGCTTCAAACAAGGAAAACTTGTCGTCGGCAGCTTCGCTTTGCCGGACCAGTTCAATATATTTCTCAGGAGGCAGCGGTGGCGAGAAGAAATAGCCCTGGGCCGCTGAAATACCGAGTTTGCGCAAGGAGTTCACCTGTTCCTGGTTCTCCACTCCTTCGGCGATAATGCCCATATCCAGACTCTTGGCCAATTCAACGATAATATCGATGATTGTCATGGTGGTGACATCTTCACCAAAACTATCGACAAACATCTTATCAATCTTGATCACATCAAGCCCGAGCTTCTGCAGATAAGAAAATCCGCCATGGCCGGTGCCGGCATCATCCAACGCCACACTTGCGCCCAATTCCTGAATCCCTGAAATTACCATTCTGGCCATCTCAAAATCCTGAACCGGATGACGCTCTGTCAGTTCAAAGACCAGTTGCTGGAAAGATGTGTGACTTTTGCCAAACGCCTCCTGAATTTCGTCAACAACCACCATGTCCTCAAAATGTTTTCCCGTCAGATTGATGCCAATTTTCAGGTGTCCAAATTCGTTTGAAAGCTGATCCAGTTCCGAAGCTACACGTGACAGCAGATTTCGGGTAATTTCCATGATCACGCCCGTGGCTTCTGCATAGGCGATAAAAGACGCCGGTTGAATCAGCCGGCCATCCTTGGTCCTGAAACGCAGCAAGACCTCACAGCCTAAAATGCTGCCATTGCCCATATCGACAACAGGTTGGTAATAGGCAAGAAACTCACCTTCATCGAATACCGTGGCGTGATCGGATTCTGATCGTCCCGAACGCCAACCTATGATCAACAACAAGATGAAAATCACGGCACCAGCCGACATTCCCAAAGGCAAAATTCCATTGCCCAGTCGATCATAAAGTACCAGAAGCGCTTCCGCATCGGCCGACACAGACATCACAATCGGAAATTTTTCAGATTGCGCTGAATGGCTGAGGCGTTCTGGCAAGTCGCGCAGATCGAAGGCCTGTCGCGTGATCGACGCCACTTGGGTTTTGCGCATATTGGCAAAATGGACAAAAATCCATCGATCACCACTCGTCAACATTGCATCGTAGGAAAGATAAGGCCTGATGGGTGTTGAACTGATAGAGGCAGGTAAGAGTGTCGGGGCAAACCGGACAACAAACCGATGGTTCAGTCCCTTGTTGATGATCAACACCAAAGGTCTGCGCTCGAGTTGAACATCTTCCAGAACAGCAAGCGTGAAAGCAGGGGTATCCAGATCCCAGGCCCGCAGAAAACCTTCGACCGGGCGATTTGGCCGCAATGCTGAGCACTGCATGGTGCCATCAGATGAAATGAAACCAATGTCCTGAACATGATCCAGAGAGCCAACCAAAAAGCGGCTGACACCGAAAAAACCGGGCGTGCAGCCCTCCATTTTTTCCAGACCTGATTGATCGACCTTGCTTATGACCTCAGTGACTTTCCGGTCAAATGTGGCGACAAGCGCTTCGCTGGTTGCCACCAGTTCCCGGTTCAGGTTTACCTGAGCCCTTTCCTGCAGACTGGCACTCGTTCGAGCATAGATGAACAGCGCGATTGCAGCAAAAATGGCCACAGCCGCAAGACTGATAAACAGTCGCCGTCTTATGCGCTTAAAGAATCTCAATTCATCCAATCCGATGCTTGTTCCGAGTATTCTACGCGAATGCTCGTAAACGTATGCTTACTGAAAAGTGAAATTCACCTTTTGGGCGCTCAGCAAATTGCATTTTGTCATCAGATAATCAGCGCACGGGGGTCCGGAGCCTAGCTGGTGGCTGGGTGATGTTTACTGACAAGCTTCAGGTACTGAGGCACCTGACGGTGCTGACCATCATGCTTGCCCCTTGAACCGGGCTTCGACAGCGCATCGTCCATGAAAGCCAAAAAAGCTTCAGGAGGCAAAGGTTTCGAGTAAAAATAGCCTTGTGCCATATGGACACCAAGTTCTTTCAAATTCGCGACTTGATCCAGGCGCTCAATGCCTTCGGCAACCACAAGAATATCCATTTCCTTGGCAAGCTTTATGAGTGCGTCCACGATGGTTCTGGAAAACCCTGAATCTGACACGCCATCAATAAACAGCTTATCGATCTTGATGATATCCACACCAAGTTCCATAAGATATTTCAATCCATTATGGCCTGTTCCAACATCATCCAGTGCAACATGAGAGCCAAGCGATTGAATCTTGGCGATAACTTTCTTGGCCATTTTGGATGATTCTACCGGCAGGCGCTCTGTTAATTCAAAGGTCAATTGCTCGAACCTAATTTGGGAAGGCCCAAAGACCTCTTCAATTTCCGCAACAGTTTCAGACCGGTTCAGATGATCGCTGAACAGATTGATGCCAACTTTCAGTGAGGGGTTGCGCCCATAAAGCTCTTCCAAATCTGCGCGAATGCGTTTCATCAGGAGCACAGTCATTTCAATAGCAAGTCCCGATCCCTCAGCATCCTGGATAAAAGCATTCGGCTCAATCAAAGTTCCATCAGGCTTTCGCAACCGGATCAGGGCCTCGCAGCCGATAAATTCTCCGGTTCGGATATTCACTATCGGTTGATAACTGGCCACAAATTGCCGGTTTCTGAGAGCCAACTCAACAGAATTGAGCGAGGCTGGCTGCGCAAAGCTCATGTAGCAAAGCCCTGTGCACAGCGCAGTGCCAAACACCAACGCACCAAAAACGGAAATCCAGAAAGGGCTATCAGTCAATGGTTCTGACAATTTGTCATTGGACACAAAGACCTTCAACTCGAACGGAAAACTGGTCAATGGCCCTTCCAGAACCGAAAAATCAGTGAGTTGCCGCCCTGATGGTGCGGAAAGAACCGAATGGGGATACCGCCCAACATCGGTTCCATCAACCAGTGACAAAAATACAAATCCATCTTCCAAAAGGGCTTTATGACTGCGCGCAGCAACCAGAGAGTTGGAAAGAACAAGCGCAGAAAGGATTCGGTTCTCACCCAATGTGCGTGAAATCAGGATAGCTTCGATCTGTTCCGATTCGATTTGCACGGCCTCTACCTGATGTATGCCGTCTGCCAGGTTTTGGGATTGGGCTCGCCTGCGAATGGTCTGCTGACTGCCGGACGTATTGCAGATGACATCGTTATTCCGGTCTGCAACCATCAGGTCTTTTACATAGACGCTGGTATAGGCGAGCCTACGCATAATCTCCCTGGACAGACCATCACAAGTCCCAAATGCTGGAAAATCATAGGTATCCAAAGCATTGAAGGCATCCTCCAGGACAATTTCTACCTGAGTGTCCAAATCAAACCGCAGGCGCTCCATGACCCTATCGACTTCACGATCCCGAGCTGTCTGGTGCAGCAAAAAGACAAGAAAAACAGGCACTGCGACACACATCGCAGCGAAACCAATGAACAGAATTAATCGCTTTCCTTGAAGCAACAGCGTCAATCCTTAGGATATATTTCCCCCAATTTATCACGGGAAAGATGAGTCTTGTAAAATTATAATCACTAAAACTTTAGGTGAAAGTAAGGTGCTTGGGCCACCGTGCCGCACTTCGGCCACCACAGTTGCTTGTTATTCTCCAAAAGACGCATTATTTGAAAGCCAACGTTTGCGGGCCTCGCCCCAAACAGCGGTAACAGAAATGTGAGCATTAAACACGAACCAAACCGAGCCCAATCAAAGTGCTTGCGCTAAGTTGCTTTCGGTTTCGCATTACAATTTTCGTAGCTCTATTGGTGAGGAATTTTATGAACTCTTTCAAACATGTCGTGCTCAGCGCGGCTTTAACCGCGGGTGTTTTTCAGGCTGGATCAGCCTTTGCTGCACCAGATCCCGTTGCTGTCGCAGACCGTTTGGTCGAGATGATAACCCTCTCCGGATCGCAGGCATCTTATGACAGTGCGGTGTACGACCCGTCCAATGACGTGGTCACTGTGCTCAATTTCAAAATCAGTGACGGCGATGGTAACGGTACTTTTGCCACCGTATCCGTAAAGGGATATGACGAAGGAAATACAGAAGGCTTTGGTGCGGATGATATTACCGCAACTGGATTTGAGCTGGTGGATGATGATGCGCAGATTTTCATTAGCAGCATGACGGTTACAGGCTTGTCGATTCCGTCTTTGGACGTCGACCCCGAAGATCCGAAATCATGGGATAATGTGAAGTATTCCTCTGCGGAAATCGCGAATGTCAATGCCATCCCAAAAGGTTCGGTACCCATCACCGTAGCCTCGGTGAAAAGCACCGCGACTTACACAGGCGACGATGGAATCAGCGGCGAAGGCACACTGACAATTGATGATTTGTCGCTACCGGCAAGCATCATGGAAGGTGAAGCCAAAGCCTTTATGGATGCCTCCGGATATGAAAACCTCGTTCTGGACGTCGCCATCGACGCCGCTTACGATGCCACCGGCCAAACGCTTGATCTGAATAAAATGACGTTCGACGCACAAGATATGGGCGTCATCAATTTCTCTGCCAATCTGGGCGGCATGGTCGATGAATTGCTGCGGGACCCGGAACAGATACAGGGACTTATGGCAACGGCCACATTGAGAAGTGCAAATCTGAGTTTTTCAAATAACTCGATTTTCGAAAAAGGTCTGGACTTTGCAGCAAAGATGACCGGCCAGGATGCCAGCCAGTTGAAAGCTCAGGCGCCCTTTGTACTTGGATTTGGATTGGCCCAGATCAACAATGAAGCCTTCACGAAAATGGTGACAGAGGCAGTAACCACATTCCTGGACAGTCCAAATTCACTGTCCGTGACAATTGCTCCAGAAAACCCGGTACCGGTGGCTCAGATTGCAGGAGCTGCCATGAGTTCACCTCAAGTCGTTCCGGATTTGCTGGCCGTCACGGTTGAAGCCAATCAATAGTAAGGCGCCAAACTGATGCTGAAAGGCCGCAATTTTTATTGCGGCCTTTTTTTCGCCAAAGCCTGAGTGCGGTTTGTTGAGTTGAACCATTTGATGATTCCACATACAAAAACATTTCTAAGGCACTTTGCCAAAAGCAGTTAATACAACATATCGAGTCTGTCTGGACTCACAGCATGCAACATCCAATATCGCCAGATGACCGGATGATCGGCCATCGGTAGAGGCAGTTAGAAAGAAGCTTCATGATCTATTCGTTCCGTACGGCATTTGCCCCTCTCTCTGTTCTTGCAATAGGGGTCGTGGCTACAGGTTTGATGCTGCCAGCAGGTCCTCTCTTCGCACAATCTGATATTGCAGAAACTGTTGGGCAGACACTGGTTAAAACCATGTCAAAAGTCAGCGGGGACACATTTGCCTATGAAACAGCTCGCTTCGAAGAAGCCGACAATGTTGTTGTTTTGGAAAAAGTCACACTGACCCGCGACAAGGCAAAGCGCCCCAGTATCATCATTGATGAGACACGCATTGTTGCACCTGAAATACTGGATGACGGAGGCTTCAAGGCTAATGAGGTCACGACAGAGGGCATTTTATTGCAATCCCGAGCTGTTGAAGGAACGGTCGCTTCCGCAAGCGCTTTCAATGTAACCGTGCAG
Organism: Alphaproteobacteria bacterium; assembly: GCA_024743215.1. Lineage (GTDB taxonomy): Bacteria > Pseudomonadota > Alphaproteobacteria > Rhizobiales. The sequence goes on along the minus strand of JANSWZ010000001.1, from coordinate 264,861 downwards.
CCTGCCGAACAGATTGTCGAAGGTGCGGTAAGTCAATGGTTTCGCTACCAGACATCATCCATGAAAGACGTACGACTGGGCGGTGATGCCGACAACAGGCTTGTTACGGTCGCATCAATCGACACTGTTGCGGACATTAATGGGGACAATATACCTGTCGCTGGTGAAGTCGAACTGGAAGACATTTCAATTCAGATCGCGAAATTTCCCGATTCACGGATCAAACAGGACATTGTAGGCCTTGGCTATCAGGAGCTGAATCTGTCGCTTTCGGCACAAGGTTCTTATGCCCCGGAAGAGGAAAATCTGACCGTGGAGCGTTTTCAGCTTACCGGAGACGATACCGCTGCCCTGTCGCTTACGGCTGCCATCGGTGGCATTCCACAGAGTTTCATGGCCTCCCCCCTGGATCCAAGAGCCATTATCGCAACCGCCAGTATCGGTAGTCTCGATCTGAATATAGACGACAATTCGCTGGCCAATCGCGTTCTGTCGGCTCAGGCCGAGAAAATGGGCGTAGAGCCAGATGCGCTGGCGGCTCAATTGTCGGGTGCCCTGCCATTTTTTCTGGCGGTATTGGACAATGAAGCATTTCAAAAACAGGTCGCGGATGCAGTATCCGCATTTTTGAGTGATCCTCAGACTTTCAGCGTTCTCATGGCTCCTGAAAAACCAACGCCCTTTATTCAGGTTTTTGCGGCGCTGACGTCGGCACCTGGCACTGTTGTAGATCTGCTAGGCCTGTCAATCAGCGCCAATGAATAGCGCACACACCAGATAAGGAATGGGCCGGATGATTGTATTGAGAATCGTCCTTTTTGTTATCGCTGCAACACTTGCAGCGGGCACTCTGCCGCTTCGTGCGCAAAGTCTGGACGATCAGGCCTCACAGTCACTCGACAGCATATTCTCGCGGACAATCAACAACTCCCTGCAAAGCTGGGTTCGGGAAATAACCCGCTTTGGCGGCGCAAACGGCAGTGTTGGCAGTATTTCCACTCGCCCCGGTGACAGTGCTTTGTTGGTGAATGGCCTATTGCTGGAAGTACCCGGCCTCGAACTGAGGGTCGGAATTGGCAAAGCCATTCTGGAAAGCCCACGTCTGCGCGATAGTGAATTTGTTGCACAAGCAGACAAGATCACCCTCTACGACGTCTCCATCAGGCAAGGTCAGCTTGAATTTGCGACTGACCTGATGGTGCTCGATCAAACGGCATTGCCGCGCCTTGACATTGCACGCCTTGGTGCAACGAACGGGGGGACTGACATATTTGAACGCCAGCGCCAGTTTTTGACACAACTGCTCAGCGTTCAGGCAGAGATGATCAGCATTCCCCGACTGGCAGTGCGCACATACTCCTCAAAGAAGGAAACAGAACTGCTTGGCGAAAGCATCTACCGGCAAAATGTCATTTCTGATGTCAAAAACCGCCAGATCGGGACTTGGGAAATTGCTGATACATTGTCTTTGAGCCCGCCCCTTGAGCCCATTGTCCGCGAAAGCTTCAAGGACGCTGTGTTTACCGGGTTGAACATCAACGCCTTCACATCACTGCTGGACCCTGCTCTCGATTGGAGTACCAAAGGTGTGATCCTGGAAGGTCTCACCGTACGCGACTATGCAGTTTCAATCGGTGGTCTGACCTTATCCATCGATGCCATGCGCCTGGCCAGTCTCACACTGGAAGCGCTGGATGAGACCACCAGGAAAAACCTGATCACCGTTGCAAAAAGCCCAAACGGGATCGATGCAGTGCCGAATGCCGAAGTCCCTCAATTCCTGTTGAGTATGGCGTCTGCATTTGATGTAGAGGAACTGCAGTTGCAACGACTCAGCACCGAAGCATTGGGTATTGACTATTTTACAATTGGATCAATGGGGATGTCACAGGCCTCTCTGGGCGGATTTGCCGAGATTGATCTTCAGGAATTGCGTACCAGCCTGACTGATCTTGGAGCGCTGAACATCAGTCGCGCAACGGTTAAAAATGCAGACTTTCCTGACAAAGATATTTTGCGGGCAAAACTGGATGGAGATGCTGTTTCAACGGCAGCACTGATACCGACCTTCACATCGGTCTTTGTGGAAGGGTTTGAGGCAAATGTTCCTGATCTGGCACTGGAAGCTGGAATTCAATCACTCGATCTAAAAACAAAAACCAATGCCGATGGCACCCCCAACGGCCTGGCAATGACCCTGGAAAAACTGCGTATACCGACTGCGCTTATCCCCGAAGGCAAAGGTCTGATTACGCGATTGACCAGCATTCTGCGCACGATGGACACTGAGACACTGGAACTTAATCAGTCTTTGTCATTGCAATATGATTCCTCGCAGCAGGTGCTGACGCTGGAAGAACTGGACATCGATATTCAAGACCTTGGCCGGCTTCAAGTTGCAGCCCGAATTGAGGATGTCGCCACATCGCCCTTCACAAGCCCCGCGCAGGCCAGCACCAGTATCCGCAGTGGCAAACTCATGGGCTCACAGATTACCTTCAGCAATGCTGGCGTCGTTGAAGCCGGATTTGATGCGCAAGCGGCAAAACTGAACACCAAGGGTGACGTGCTCCGAGGTCAGGTGGGTGCGACCCTTCCATTCCTGGTCGCAGTTTTGCAGAATCAGAGATTCCAGAAGGAACTTGTCACGGCTTTGCAGGCTTTCCTGCCAAATCCTGATAGTTTGATTGTCGAACTGAAGCCTGAATCAGGCGTTGTCATAGCAGACATTGAGCGCCAGCTACGCGGTGATCCCCGCAAGTTGCTGGCCCTGCTGGGCATCACCATTCAAAACAGGCCAGACGGCCCAGAAGAAAGCTCAGAGCCGCTTCCAAACTAGAGCATTTGCCAACGGTACGGGACCGCTGGCAAACTCAATAAACTCAGAAAAATCAGGACTTTGCAGACGGGATAACCCGCAGATGCAAATCCTGTAACTGGCTGGCTGTTGCAGGGGCTGGAGCGCCCATCAACAGATCCTGTGCCTGTTGGTTCATTGGGAACAAAGTGACTTCCCGCAGGTTTTTGGCTCCAACCAGCAACATCACGATACGGTCGACACCAGCCGCCATGCCGCCATGTGGTGGTGCGCCAAATTTGAAGGCGCGATAGAGACCGCCAAACTGCTCTTCCAGAACGTCTTCCGCGTAGCCGGCGATACCAAATGCCTTGGTCATGACGTCAACATCATGGTTCCGGATGGCGCCGGAGGCGATTTCAAACCCGTTGCACACCATGTCATATTGATAGGCGTTGATGGTGAGCGGATCCTGGTTTTCCAAAGCCTCAACACCACCAATAGGCATGGAGAATGGATTGTGAGAGAATTCAACCTTCTTGTTTTCTTCATCCCACTCATACATCGGGAAATCGACAATCCAGCACAGCGCAAACCGGTCTTCATCAATCAGGCCAAGCTCGCTACCGACGCGGGTACGGGCGGCGCCAGCGAAGGCTGCAAATTTTGAGGGAACACCAGCCACAAAGAACACTGAATCGCCGTCTCCAAGCCCAAGCTGATTGCGCAAAGCCGTCGTACGCTCAGGGCCGATATTCTTGGCCAAAGGTCCCGCGCCAACAATCTCGTCGTCTTCCATACGGAAGAAGATGTAGCCAAGTCCGGGCTGACCTTCGCCCTGCGCCCAACTGTTCATACGATCACAGAACGCGCGGCTACCGCCAGTTTTCGCTGGAATAGCCCAGACCTCAACCTTCGGATCGCGCTCAATCATACCCGCAAAAATCTTGAAACCGGACCCAGCAAAATGCTCAGTGACGGCTTCCATCTCAATCGGGTTGCGCAGATCAGGCTTGTCACTGCCATATTTACGCAGAGATTCAGCATATGGGATGCGCGGGAATTCCTGGGTTACAGGTTTCCCTTCCGCAAAAGCTTCGAATACGCCACGGATCACCGGTTCCATCGTTGTGAGCACGTCTTCCTGTGTCACAAAACTCATTTCCAGATCGAGTTGATAGAACTCGCCGGGCAAACGGTCTGCACGCGGATCTTCATCACGGAAACAAGGTGCAATCTGGAAATAGCGGTCAAAGCCAGAGATCATCAACAATTGCTTGAATTGCTGTGGTGCTTGGGGGAGCGCATAAAACGTTCCATCATGCAGACGCGAAGGCACCAGAAAGTCACGTGCCCCTTCAGGCGACGAAGCTGTCAGAATAGGCGTTTGAAATTCATTGAAGCCTTCAGTTGTCATCCGCGCGCGCATATCGGCAATGATTTTCGTACGCGTCATGATGTTCTTGTGCAGTGTCTCACGGCGCAGATCGAGGAACCTGTTACGCAGACGCGTGTCTTCCGGATAATCCAGTTCACCAAACACGGGCACAGGCAGATCTTCAGCAGACCCAAGGATTTCCATATCCGCGCAAAAAACTTCAATCTCGCCAGTATCAAGGTTTGCGTTGATGGTGTCTGCATCACGTGCCTTCACTGCGCCGTCGATACGAATGCAATATTCAGAGCGCAGACTCTCAGCCATTGAAAAGGCGGAAGAATCTGGATCAACAACAATTTGGGTCAATCCGTAGTGATCCCGCAAATCAATAAACAGCAAGCCGCCATGGTCTCGCACACGGTGAACCCAGCCAGACAGCCGAACAGTCTGATCAGCATCAGACAAACGAAGAGCGCCACAAGTGTGGGTGCGATAACGGTGCATTTTATGTCCTGAAATTCTATGCGGCCCTAAGGCCGGTGATAATGGTTCAATCTCTGCCGGAAAAACACATGAGAAACGACTAAAGTCAAGTGATTGTGCAGCTCAATACACGCTATGGGAAAAGAGCAACCTGCTCCAGCCCTGTTGCTTCTGGCAGACCGAACATCAAATTGAAGTTCTGCAGCGCCTGGCCCGCAGAGCCTTTGATCAGATTATCCAGCGCCGAGATAACGATGGCACGGCCTTTTATCCGGTCAGGAAACACACCAATCAGAACATTATTCGAGCCGCGCACATGCTGCGTTGCAGGCATTTCACCATGTTTCAGCACATGCACAAAACCCTGATCGGCGTAGAATGCAGCCAGCGCTTCGCGTAGGTCATCAACCGTCTTGCCTTCGGCGCACCGCACATAATGCGTACATAACTCGCCCCGCGACATGGGGATGAGATGCGGTGTGAAATTGACCGTGACGTCTAAGCCAAAGACCTTGCTGACCTCTTGCTCAATTTCCGGTGCATGCCGATGCGTACCAACGGCGTAGGGTGACATCCCCTCACCTGCTTCACAAAACAATGTGTTTTGCTTCAAACCACGTCCGGCACCGGAAACACCTGATTTTGCATCAATGATGATCTCGCTGGCATCGATCAGGCCCGCGCCTGCCAAAGGCAACATAGCCGTCAAAACAGCGGTTGGATAACAACCAGGGCACGCCACAAGACGGGCTTTTGCAATGTCATCGCGATAATGTTCTGTCAGGCCATACACGGCTTCACCCTGCAATTCGGGGGCTTGATGCTTGATGCCATACCATTGCTGATACGTATCTGCATCGCGCAACCGGAAATCAGCAGACATATCGATGAACTTCACATGTGGATGTGTTTTTAAAACCGTGCTGGTGATTTGCTGGGTCGTGCCATGTGGCAGCCCACAGAACACGGCATCAACCTCTGCCCAATTGGCCTCTTCAACGGTCACCAGTGCAGGCAGGTCAAGCCCGCGCAAATGCGGAAACACCTCTTCAATGGGCTTTCCGGCATGTGAATTTGCTGTCAGGACGGTCACATCAACGTTGGGATGTCGAACAGCAAGGCGCACCAAATCCGCACCGGTGTAACCGGAGGCACCTAACACACCCACTCTGATTTTTCTGTCCGACATGGTTTTCTTCCAGGTTTTTGTAATCAATTTTCGCTGCAGATACGCTCTATAGACACAAAACGCAAATCAACGTTCTCACCTTCAGCGCGCTTACGATCAGAACAACTCTATTGTTCATATATTAGAAACAGTCATTCACCATTGGAAACCATTATAACTCTGCTTTCGTTTCCCAAATATGGGGCAACACCAATTCCAAAAAGGAGTGAAATAATGCAGACAACAACCAACAAGCCCATCGCCATTCGCCGCGCCAGTGACAGGGGCATGGCCGATCATGGCTGGCTCAAAAGTGCGCACAGTTTCTCATTTGCGGGCTACAATGACCCGGACAATGTTCATTATGAATCACTGCGCGTTATCAATGATGATCGTGTAGCGGCAAGTGGCGGTTTCCCAACCCATCCGCATAAGAACTTTGAAATCTTTTCTTATGTTCTGGAAGGCGCTCTGGAACACAAGGACACGCTCGGCAATGGCTCAGTGGTGCATGCCGGTGGTGTGCAATATATGAGCACAGGAAGTGGTGTATCTCACAGCGAGTTCAATCCTTCAGAAGATGATGCGGTTCATTTCCTGCAGATTTGGCTGATACCAGATACGCAAAATGTAACCCCGCGTTACGAAACCCTCGCTGCTGCAGATTTGGACAAGCGTGGAAAACTCGCGCTCATTTTGTCCCCAGATAGGGCTGATGGCTCCATTCGTGTGCAGCAGGATGCGTTGGTCTATGCTGCCAATCTGGATGGTGACGAGCGGATTGAATACGATCCAAAACCGGGACGCAAATTGTGGCTGCAAGTGGCCGCAGGGTCACTGACCCTGAATGGCGAAGTCTTGAATGAAGGCGATGGCGCCGCCCTTGAGGCTCGTTCGATCATTCTGGAAGCGGGCCAAAATGCAGATTTCCTGCTGTTCGATCTGGCCCCTTTGCAGCCATAAGGCAAATCGGACCAACACAAACAAAAAGGGCGGCCCAAGGCCGCCCTTTTAAATTCAGGAAATCCAGACTTAACGTTTGGAGAACTGGAAAGACTTACGGGCTTTCGCCTTACCGTATTTCTTACGCTCAACCACACGACTATCGCGGGTCAGGAAGCCACCCTGTTTCAAATTACCGCGCAAAGCGGGTTCGAAATAGGTCAAGGCCTTGGAAATTCCGTGACGTACGGCACCAGCCTGGCCGGACAGACCGCCACCCGCAACTGTCGCGTTGATATCGTACTGTGTGTCACGATCAGCAGCGACAAGCGGCTGACGCACGACAAGTTGCAACACAGCGCGGGCAAAATAGCCGTCAAAAGGCTTGCCATTCACAGTAATGCGACCGGCACCAGGGCTGAGCCAGACACGAGCAACCGCATCTTTCCGTTTACCGGTGGCATAAGCACGGCCATGTTCATCGAGTTTCTGCACATGTACAGGAGCGGCGACAACAGCTTCGCCCTCCGCATCCATCACATTGCCCAGATCTTCAAGAGTTTGTAATTCTTCAGCCATGATCAGGAGGCCTTCTTGTTCTTGGAGTTCATTGCCGCAACATCCAGTGTCGCAGGCTGCTGTGCTTCATGGGGATGCTCAGATCCACCATAAACTTTCAAATTGCGCAATTGCTGACGGCCAAGTGGGCCGCGTGGCAACATGCGCTGAACAGCTTTCATCACAACACGTTCAGGAAAACGGCCCTCGATCAGCTCACGTGCTGTGCGCTGTTTGATACCGCCGGGATAACCTGTGTGCCAGTAATAAACTTTGTCTTCGTACTTCTTGCCGGTCAGTGCCACTTTGGCGGCATTCACGACAATAACATGGTCACCACAATCCATATGCGGAGTGTAGGTAACTTTATGTTTGCCGCGCAGGCGCGTTGCCACGATTGCGGCAAGGCGACCAACAACAAGGTCCTCAGCGTCGATCAAAATCCAATTTTTTTCGATCTCGCTGGCTTTTGCAGAATATGTTTTCATGTGTTCAGCTCAAATCCGATGGAGACGTAACCCAGCATCAAAGCCTCAGGTTACAAAATCACAAAGCGGCCCAAAACATGAACCGCCATTCAATGGGCGGGATTTAGCCGAGCCGTCCGCACTGGTCAAGATCACATATTGAGATTTCGCGCTAAAAAGGTGTTATTTCGCAGATATTTGCATAACCGGTATTATTTTACCACATCAACAGGCTACCAGATTGACTGCCAACCCGCCTTTTGACGTTTCCTTATACTCATCCATCATATCGCGCCCTGTCTGGCGCATGGTTTCTATGCATGTATCCAGCGGCACGAAATGGTCACCACTGCCACGCAGCGCAAGGCTGGCTGCAGTCACGGCTTTCACAGCACCAAGGGCGTTGCGTTCAATGCACGGCACCTGAACCAGGCCAGCCACTGGATCACAAGTCATGCCCAAATGATGCTCCAATGCGATCTCGGCGGCATTTTCCACCTGCTTGTTGCTGCCGCCCAATACAGCACAAAGGCCCGCCGCCGCCATCGCCGATGCTGACCCGACTTCGCCCTGGCAGCCCACTTCTGCGCCAGAGATCGACGCGTTGTATTTTATGATACCGCCAATAGCCCCGGCTACCAGCAGGAAGGTCTTGACCCCCTCCTCCGTGGCGCCGATGCAATGGTCCAGATAATAACGAATGACAGCTGGAACAACGCCGGCAGCGCCGTTGGTCGGCGCAGTCACGACCTTACCACCAGCGGCATTTTCCTCATTCACAGCCATGGCATAAACGCCCAGCCAGTCCATAACCTTGTGGGGATGAAAGGCATTGCTGCCCGTTTCTGATATCAGTTGATCATGAATTTCCCGTGCTCTGCGCTTGACCTTGAGGCCACCGGGCAGTTGCCCCTCTCCTGCGAGCCCACGATCCATGCAGTCCGACATGGCCCTCCAGACTTCGATAAGCCCACGATCCAGAACCTGCGGACTGGTGTTTGCGACCTCGTTTTCACGCTTCATGTCTGCGATAGACAAGCCGCTGGCCACGCCCATGGAAAGCATTTCATTGGCCGAACGAAATGGGTATGGCACCGCCTCAACCTCTTCAGTTGATGTGTTGCTATCCTTTTCACGCGCATCAGCTTCCAATTCAGCTTCAGTCATGACGAATCCACCGCCAACCGAAAAATAGGCCCGTTTCAGCAATTGCAGTCCATCACGGTCAAAACCGTTGAAAATCATGCCATTGGCATGCTGCGGCAGTGCGGGCCCATAATCAAAAATCAAATCGGATTCTGGATCAAAGGAAAAGACGCCAAACCCTTGTGGTGACACCTTTTTTGTAGATTCAATATCAGAAAGGGCAATTTTCGCCTGTTCAGGATCCAACGTCTTTGGCACAAAGCCTGCCAGCCCCAATAAGATGGCGCGGTCACTGGCATGCCCTTTACCGGTAAAACTGAGCGAGCCATGCAAGCTTACGCTGATGTGACTGACTTGAGCATTGGCCGGCCGCGGCCAATCACCATCCCGGATTTCGGTCAAAAACCGATGCGCAGCAACCATTGGGCCCATCGTATGAGATGAGGATGGCCCGACTCCAATTTTAAACAGATCAAAAACACTCAAAAACATGTGTCAGAACCGCACCCTTGAACAACTCCACGAAAACGATAACACGTCAATTTTCTAACGTCGCGCCAAATCCGTCTCATTGAAAAACGGATAGTTACTTATGGGAATCGCATTCTGTCTCAAGCCTTTTTCTGCCAGCGGCCAGCTTCATTCTGCTGCCAGTATGTCAGCTCATGCTCGGTGCCCTTAAGCGCTTTCCAATGTTGTCTGGCGCTCTGAACTGACAATTCATCCAGACCATCAAACAACAACACCAACCGCTCGTAGTTCAAATCTTCCGGCAAAGCAGCATCATGGATCAGAAACCGGATATGCGCTCTGTTCGGGTTGGCATCACTGCCTGTGAGAAGAATGGGCTGTTCCCCGGCGAACTCGTTCCCGTCAAGCCCATGTGGCAGAAAACTCTCTTCCCGATAAGTCCAAAGCAAGGTGTCAAGCTCTTCAAGCTGCTCAGGCGCACCGCTCTCAACGACAACACGCCAGTTGCGCGCCAAAGAACGCTCCAGCAACCCAGGCAAAACCTCTTCCAATGGCTGTGCCTGCAAATGATAGAACAGAACTTCCGCCATCAGCCCGCACCTGGTTTGTATTCAGTCATTTGAACGACATGGAACGCATATGCTCCAACAATCAGCTCTCATACTGATCCAATACAAGCTGGTTGAGCAAAGCCACACCAAAGCCTGACCCCCAGGAACGACTGATATCTGTGCTGGGAGACCCCATAGCCGTGCCCGCAATATCCAGATGAACCCAGTCAACATCCCGCACAAAGCGTTGCAGGAACTGCGCCGCCGTCACGGACCCTGCCCAGCGGCCACCCGTGTTTTTCATATCTGCAAACTTGCTGTTGATGAGCTTGTCATAGGGTTTACCCAGCGGCATGCGCCAAACCAACTCTTCAGACGTTTCCCCGGCGTTTGAAAGGGCATCGGACAAATCATCAGAATTGGAAAACATACCTGCATGGTGATGACCCAGCGCGACAATGATAGCGCCGGTTAAGGTTGCCAAATTGATCATGAATTTGGGCTTGAACTTATCTTCCGTGTACCACAGCAGGTCAGCCAGAACGAGCCTGCCCTCAGCATCCGTATTGATGATTTCAATGGTCTGTCCCGAAAGCGATGTCACGATGTCACCAGGACGTTGCGCCAAACCATCTGGCATGTTTTCCACAAGTCCGACAATGCCGACAACATTGGCCTTCGCTTTGCGTCCTGCCAGCGCTTTCATCAGGCCGGAGACCGCAGCAGCTCCCCCCATATCGCCCTTCATATCTTCCATGCCACCAGCCGGCTTGATGGAAATGCCACCCGTATCGAACACCACGCCCTTTCCAATAAACGCCAAAGGCTGTTCTTTCGCCTTGCCGCCATTCCAGCGCATAACAACGACCTTTGATGGCATGGCTGAGCCCTGCCCGACGCCCAAAAGCGCATGCATGCCAATTTTGGCCAAGGCCTTTTCATCCAGAACCTGAACGTCAACGCCAAGGTCCTTCAGTTCCTTCAGGCGGTCAGCAAATTCGGTCGTGGTCAAAATGTTGGCCGGCTCATTCACAAGATTGCGGGCAAACAGCGTGCCGTCCGCCACCGCACGGTCATCATTCCAAAGCTTCTTCGCAGCCAGAGCAGCCTCGCCAACAAGACCGACTTTCTGAGGTTTCGCCTTGTTTTTGCTGTCATCTTTTTTGGTCTTGTACCTGTCGAACTTGTAGCTGCGCAGATAAAGCCCCTGAGCACATATAGACATGTCAGCAGCCGCAACGTCTCCGAGAACGACGGAAGCGCTGTCATCGGACAAATGCCCCATGATCTTCCCACCAAGATTGCGCCAATTCAACGCCTCCTTGTCATCTTTGGCACTGATGCCTAATACGATGAGACGATCAAATTCTGCCCCGCCTGGCGTAACCAGATTGATTGTCTTACCCAAAGTGCCATCAAACTTGGAAGCAGCAGCAGCCTTCTCAAAAAAGGCTTGCAAGTCCGGCCGACCATCGACCAGCGCTCCTGGTAAAGTGAGGTCATCAGAACACACCGTCACCACAATTTTCGGCGAACCGGTTATTTTCTTGTGAAAAGTGACGTCTGACAGGTGGGACATAAAGTGGACTTCCTTGATAGATTAATGACTTACTGACCAAAACATCAGATTCGGTGCTACCATTGCAGGCGCCAAACTGAACTGTGATAAGCGGTTAACTGGAAAGTGGTACAATTGTGCAATTACGACAAGCCCCAACGGCTAAACTTTCTGGCTAAACTGTTTGGCTGATGATTGTTGGTGAAGACACGATCTGCAGCAGATGCTGACCCTTTAAATCGAAGAGTACAGACGCGAAAATGAATTTCGGACTTGGTGCAAAAATTGAACGCTATGTTATGTGGAGAGGCCTGTCTGCCTTTTTGCTCACAACCATAACGTTGACCGTCATCGTGTGGATGACGCAGGCACTTCGTGAAATTGATCTGGTCACTGCGAAAGGTCAGACACTTCAACTGTTTCTCATCATTTCGTCTCTGGCCATCCCCAGTCTGGTTGTGGTTCTGGCCCCGATCGCCCTTCTTATCGCGATCCTGTACACCATGAACACGCTTCATCAGGAAAGCGAACTCGTGATCATTGCGGCAGCAGGTGGTTCTCCAAAACGCGTTACCCGGCCACTCCTGTGGCTCAGCCTGTTTGTGGCTCTGCTGACCGCGTTTCTCAGCATCTATGTCGCGCCGGCAGGCCTCAAACAATTACGCGGCCACGTGACTCAGGTGCGCGCTGATCTGATCAGCAGCATCATGATCCCCGGAGCCTTCACAGATGTGGACAGTGGGCTAATGGTTCATATCAAGGAACGCAGTGTCGACGGATTCCTGGGAGGTATCCTGATCAGCGATACGCGCAATCCCGAAATATCGTTTCAATATTTGGCTGACAGAGGCGCCTTGGTGGAAACTGGCCCGAGCACATATCTGGTCATGCAAAATGGAAACATAGTGCGCCGTGAAAAAGCTGAGAACTCGTCGTCAATCATCGAGTTCGAGAGTTATGCTTTTGATCTGTCGCAATTCCGTGAACGCACAACCAAGGCCGGATACAGGACCAAGGAACGCAGTACGATGGAATTGCTAGGAGATCTTCTGAACCCCGATGCGGAGGAAAACTCGAAACGCAGTGAGTTGGGCGCGGAGTTGCACAGCCGCTTTGTTGCGCCGCTCTATGCCTTCTGCTTTGCCATGGTCGCCATGTTGTTCATGGCCAGCCCCCAAACCACACGATCAGGCCAAGGTATCGCTATCCTGTCTGCGACCGCCGTCGCAGTGGCCATTCGAGGCGTAGGCTTTGCCGCCGAAAGTCTGGCTGAGAACAGCGCAGTTGGCGTTGTGCCGCTTTATGCAATTCCCATAGGCGCAACAATTATATGTCTGATTTTGCTTTGGCAGAATGTCAGACTGGATTTTGCCCAACGCGTGGCCGATCGTCTTGCGGACATATTCGAAAAGCTGATAGCAAGCCGACGTGCTGCAAAAGCCGATGCCGAGGCATTCAACAGATGATCCTTCGCAAAACCCTGAATTTTTACTTCATGAAAGTCTTTCTGAAGTCCATTCTCAGCGTCTTCCTGATCTGTTTTGCCATCATTTTTCTGGTCGATTTGATTGAGCGCATTCGTGAATTGTCAGATCAGGATGGCTGGACATTCCTGTTCGGCGTTCAAATGGCACTCTACCGGACACCCACCATCGCCGAACAGGTTCTTCCCTTCGCCATTCTTATTGGCTCAGTCGTCGCCTTCCTGAACCTCACACGCAAGCTGGAACTGGCCGTCACAAGGGCATCTGGCGTGTCGGTGTGGCAGTTCATACGACCGGCATTGTTTCTGGCCATCCTCATCGGCATTCTTACCAGTATCGCTTACAATCCATTGTCCATCTGGCTAAAAGAGCAGTCAGAGCAAATGGAAATACAGCAATTCAGCAATGGCAAAAACTTCCGAAAATCCGATACCGCAAGCATCTGGTTTCGACAGGAGGGCTCCAACGGTGAATCCATCCTGTCTGCGGATCGCTCCCTCGACCGCGGCTTGACCCTCATCAGCGTCACCGCACTGGTGTTCAATGAGGACAGAACATTCAAGGAACAGGTGGATGCGATATCCGCAAATTGGAAAGATGGTTACTGGCAGCTTAATGACGCACGCGTCACGACCGCCGATTCCCCCCCGGAGCTGAGAGCGGAATACCGACTCAGTACATTTTTTACACAGGAACAAGCACGTCAACAGGCAGAAAGCACAGGAACCCTCAGCTTCTGGCGTTTTTCTGACGCTATCGAAGCTGCTGAACGCGCCGGTTTAAACACAAATCGTATGCGCTTGGAATTCCAGACACATTTGGCCCGACCGATGCTTTTTGCGGCCATGGTTATCATTGCAGCAACCGTTTCATTAAAATTGACAAGACTTGGCGGTGCCGGTCATATGGTTTTAGGTGGAATTGGCGCAGGCTTCGTGCTTTATGTGCTTTCTGAACTGGTTGGGGATTTCGGAAGCAACGGACTTTTGGAACCGGCCCTTGCCGCTTGGCTTCCTGCGCTCATCGCTTCGGTGTTAGGCGTAACTGTTTTATTGTATCAGGAGGACGGATGAGGCAGCGTGACAACGCCCGATCCGAAGACATTTTCGGCCCCCCTTACGCGTCACCTCGGCGCCAAGGGAGAATTGCACCTATCCGCAAATCAAGAACCGGCATAAGTCTGAAACTGGCATTGTGTCTGTCTGTGTCAACTTTGGCCCTTCCACTCGCGGCAGGCTTTGGCCCAGATATTCTGTCAGCTCATGCTCAATCCGCATCTGGCCAGGTTACTGGGCAGCAGTCTGGCAACTCAAGTGCCGCTGACGCGCTGCGCGGAAGAGTTCAGGCCAACCCCGACGCGCAAATGCTCGTGGAAGCTGATGAACTGATCTATAATTACGACAAGGAAACCGTGACTGCAGAAGGCAATGTCGAGATTGTCTATGATGGCTATACGCTGAATGCAAAGCGCGTGGTCTATGATCAGGGCAGCGGTCGCATGATGGCATTTGGTAATGTACGCATCACCGAGCCAACCGGAAATGTTCTAACGGCCGATCAGGTCGATATAACTGAAGACTTCCGAGATGGTTTTGTCCAGTCTTTGCAAATTCGCACACCTGAGAACGCAACTTTTGGCGCTGAATCCGCAGAGCGATCAGAAGGCAATCGAACCATCTTCAATCAAGGCAGTTACACAGCTTGCGAAGCATGTGCTGACCGGCCTCATCGGCCTTATTTATGGCAGATCAAAGCGGCAAAAGTCGTTCATGATCAACAGGAACAGATGATCTACTACGAGAACGCCTGGATGGAATTCTTGGGCGTTCCTGTTGCCTACATGCCGTTCTTTTCGCATGCCGACCCAACCGTGAAGCGTAAGAGCGGCTTCCTGATGCCAAGCCTGAACTACAGCAGTTCACTCGGCGTGGGACTGACCACACCTTACTTCTTTAATCTGGCTCCGAATTACGATCTGACAATTGCCCCGACTTTCTATACCGGACAAGGCGTGTTGCTGGATGCAGAATGGCGTCATAAATTAATCACCGGCTCCTACCGTATTCGTGGCGCTGGAATCGCTCAGTTTGACCCGGACGAGTTCCAAGGGTTGCAGGGCGATGAGACATTCCGCGGCTACGTGGAGTCCGACGGTGAATTCAACATCAACCAGCAATGGAAATGGGGTTGGGATGTCACTGCAATCAGTGACCGTACCTTCACCCGCGACTATGATCTGGACGATTCTGACACTCAGGAAGCCGTTTCGACGCTCTATCTGACGGGTCAGAGCGAGCGGAACTACTTTGACTTGCGTGGATACCATTTCCGAGTTTTGAGCGAGGATCTGGAAGACAGTGTTGGAACAGATTTCCAGGAAGAGCAGGCAATTGTACATCCAGTGCTGGATTACAATCTGGTATTTGGAGATCCGGTTCTGGACGGCGAATTGTCATTCGATGTCAATTTTACCAGCCTGTCGCGAGAAAACACCGATTTTGGCAGCAGCAATGGCAGCACAACGGGCCGTATTTTAGGGCCAAAAGGAACCTATACCCGTCTGTCCCTCGAAGCGACTTGGCAGAAAACGCTTGTCGGTCCAATGGGTCAACTGTTTACACCTTTTGCATCGCTACGTGGCGACGCATTCTGGTTGGAAAATGGCGAGCCACTGGCAAGCTTCATTGAGGACGATGAGGCGTTTCGTGGATTGGCATTGGCAGGTGTTGAATGGCGCTGGCCGCTCATCAGCCAGCATACTTGGGGAACACAGCGTTTCGAGCCGGTTGCTCAGATTATTCTGCGCAGTAATGAAAACCAGTTGGGCTCTCTGCCGAATGAAGACGCTCAGAGTCTGGTGTTCGACGATACCAATTTGTTCAGCGTCAATAAATTCTCTGGATATGACCGCATCGAAGGTGGTTCGCGCGCAAATATCGGTATTATTCACCGCGCAAATTTGAACAATGGCGTCTCTATCAGGACTGTACTGGGTCAATCATTCCATCTGTTTGGAACGAACTCGTTTGCCAATCCCGATGTTGCAGCGACCGGTCTGGACAGTGGTCTGGAATCTGATCGCTCGGATTTCATCGGACGGTTCACGATTGACACACCCAATGACCTTCGTCTTGATGCCTTTTTGCGGCTGGATTCAGACGATTTGGCTGTTAATCGCACGGAAATCACAGCCAGCGGCAAGCGCGGATTTATCGCGGGCTCACTTGGCTATGCCTATTTCAATTCGCAACCTAATTTGGGCATCGTCGATGACCGCGAGGAAATTCGGGCCTCTGCATCGCTTCAGATCAACGAAAACTGGCGCGTATTTGGTGATATGCGATACGACATTGAGAACAATGGCGCAGTCAGCGATAGTCTTGGCATTGCATATGACGACGAATGTTTTGCAATTTCGCTCACCTATTCAGAAACCCATGATCGCTATACCGATCTTGAGAGCGATCAACAAATCTATCTGCGGGTCAATCTGAAAACTATTGGCGGTGGAGAGATCAGTCAGGATCTGGGCGGAGACGATAGCGACAGTTCAAGCTATTAGGACATTTATTCCTTGGATGGGTCGCCTCATTTTACCCCAATCTGCGTGGCAAATGTTTACGTCTGAAATCAGTTTTGGTTAATGTACCCAAACACCCATGTTACTCATAAGGGCATTTTCATGTTGTCTGTCCCCTATTCCTTACGCAGTTTTGCATTTGCAGCGCTCGCTTGTCTGTTTGTCTCCGTTGGATTTTCAGCCCATGCACAAAGCAAGATTGTAGCGCTCGTAAACGATGATCCAATCACCAGCTACGAGCTTGATCAGCGGACCAAGCTGTTAAAATTGACGACCCGCACTGGCTCGCGCTCAAAAGCTCTTAAAGAACTGATTGAAGAAAAATTGAAGCTGGGCGAAGCCACGCGACGCGGCATCAATCCAACACCCCAGGAAGTCGACAGCGCTTTTGCAAGCATCGCTAGCCGAACAAAGATGAGCCCGTCTCAGCTGGGCCAAGCGCTCAGCAAGTCAGGTGTCAGCGCCAATGCCCTGAAAAGCAGGCTCAGAGCGGAGTTGGCCTGGGCAAGGACTGTGCGCGCAAGGTTCCGTGGCACCGTCAAGGTCGAAGAAGCAGAAGTCGTAGCTTCAGCACGTGCCCGAGGCGACACCGAGCGCCAGGTCAGGGAATTCACGCTGAAGCAGGTTATCTTCATTGTGCCAAAGGGCTCAAGCGACTCAGATAGAAGCGCAATTAAGAAACGTGCTGAGCGGTTCAGACCGACCATTGCGGGATGCGATGCCGTGCTTGATCAGATCGAGGGTATGCAGGACGTGGTGGTCAAAACCGTTGGCCGACGCGATGAATCTCAATTGTCTGGCCCCCTGCTTGAAAGACTCGACCCATTGCAGATTGGTCAATCCACAGAACCAGCCCCCATCAAGGAAGGTTTTGAGATGCTTGTTATCTGTAACATTCGCGAAATTGCCAGCGATACCGCTGCTCTCGATGAAATTCGCACAGAAATGATGGACAAAGAGGGTCAATTGCTGGCGCGCCGTTATATTCGCGATCTGCGACAGGACGCAGTCATTGATATCCGCTAACACCCAAGCTGCCGGCTGTAATCTGTGACCAATCCTTTGGCGTTGACCATGGGCGAGCCATCAGGCATAGGGCCTGATTTGGTGCTTTCCCTTTGGCAGCAGCGAGACCAGTTGAACTTGCCACCATTCACCGTGTTTGGCTGTATCGACACGCTCGCACTGCGCGCAACAGCTTTGGGCATTGATGTCCCCATATCACCAGTTGAAAAGCATGCGATACCTCAGGCCGATTCAACCGGTATACCGGTGATCAACCTTCCAGTTGCCAGTCCTGATTGCTGCGGTGTTTTACAGGCCGCAAATGGGGTGGCCGTCATTGAATTCATTGATCAGGCTGTTGCCGGGGTCATCAAGGGAGATTTTTCAGGGTTGGTAACCTGCCCCATTCACAAGAAAAACCTTTATGAGGCCGGTTTTACCCACCCGGGTCATACCGAATATCTTGCCACATTGGCGACCCGGCATACCGGTCAATCCCATACTCCCGTCATGATGATTGCATCCGACAGCCTGCGTACGGTCCCCGTGACCATTCACATACCAATTGCCCATGTGCCTGCTCAACTCAATGGCGAATTGATCAAGGCAACAATACGGATCTGTCATTCAGAGATGACCGCACGGTTCGGAATCAAAACACCGCGCATTGCAGTCGCCGGGCTGAATCCGCATGCCGGAGAAGACGGCGCCATGGGCCATGAGGAACAGACCGTAATTTCACCGGCACTGGAAGAACTGCGCAAGGATGGCTTGGATGTTCAAGGCCCCTTGCCTGCGGATACCATGTTTCACACGCGCGCGCGCGCGACCTATGATGTGGCAGTCTGCATGTATCATGATCAGGCGCTGATCCCGGCAAAGACACTGGCTTTTGATGAAGGTGTCAATGTCACACTCGGACTGCCATTCGTGCGCACGTCGCCTGATCACGGTACAGCGCTCGATATCGCGGGAAAAAACAACGCCCGTCCTGACAGCCTCATAAACGCCGTCCGTATGGCGCATGCCATGACAACAAAGGCCAATACATGAGCCATTCATTCGACGCCCTGCCTCCATTGCGGGATGTCTTGGCGCAACTTGATCTCCATCCCAAGAAATCACTGGGTCAGAATTTTCTTCTGGATCTGAATTTGACAAGCCGGATCGCCCGCAGTGCAGGTCGCTTGAAAGACGCGCACATATTGGAGATCGGCCCTGGTCCCGGGGGATTGACGAGGGCCATCTTGAAAGAGAACCCGGCAAGCGTCACCGTGATTGAGAGGGATGATCGCTGTCTTCGGGCACTTGAACAGATATCGGCCCACTATCCAGGAAAATTGCACATAATCGCTGGCGATGCCCTTCAGGATCAACCAGAGCTGGCTCCACAGCTTCAAACCCGGATTATAGCCAATCTGCCCTATAATATTGCGACACCATTGCTGGTGAGTTGGCTGGAGGCCGAGCCGTGGCCGCCTTTCTTTGCATCAATGACGCTGATGTTCCAAAAAGAAGTCGCTGAGCGCATTGTTGCAGCGCCCGGCAGCCGCACCTATGGGCGTTTGGCGGTATTGGCACAATGGCGCTGCACAACCGAACTTTTGTTCGACATACCCGCAAAAGCCTTCACGCCACCGCCCAAGGTAACATCCAGTGTTGTGCATCTTGAGCCGCGCGCAGAGCCATTACCCTGCCTTCTGAAAAGCCTGTCAAAGGTAACTGCGGCAGCCTTCGGACAAAGACGGAAAATGCTGCGCCAAAGCCTGAAGTCGGTCGGTGTGACCAGTGAGATATTCGAACAGACGGGAATTTCGCCAATGGAACGCGCAGAGCAGATTCCCGTCACCGGCTTTGTCGCTTTGGCAAATGCACTTGATGCAGCCAAAACCGTCACTTAAAGCTGGCTGATGAGCCCTTCAACAAACATGTTCATGCCTACCACACGGTCACGGCGCATGCGTTCTGCATGCAAAATGGACTGAACCCGTTCGAAAGACAATTCCAGCTTTTCATTGATGATGACATAGTCATACTCAGACCATTGCTCCATCTCCAGAGCAGAGTTTGCCAGCCGCTTTGCAATCACGTCTGCACTGTCTTCTGCACGGCGTTCAAGCCGTGCCTTCAACTCATCAATGGAAGGCGGCAGGACAAAAATCCGCACCAGGTCTTCCGGCATTTTTTCGTGCAGCTGTTTTGTACCCTGCCAGTCAATATCAAACAGAACGTCCCGCCCCGCAGAAAGCGCTTCTTCGACCGGGTCTCTGGGCGTTCCATAGAAATTGCCATGGACCTCGGCCCATTCCAGCAATTCATTGCGGTCACGCATGACCGAAAATTTCTTCTGATCTATAAAATGATAATGCGTTCCATCAATCTCGCTGGGACGCTGTTCCCGCGTCGTCACTGACACAGACAATTCGATTTCCGTGTTCTGGCTGAGAATTTGTACCGCAATGCTGGATTTTCCGGCACCTGATGGGGACGACAGAACAAGCATGACGCCACGGCGGTCTATCGTGCTGGCTGAGCTGTTTCGCATCTGGATTCCTATTCGATGTTCTGTATCTGCTCGCGCATTTGATCGACAACAGCTTTCAGCGCAAGGCCAATTTTCGTCAAATTTGCATCATTCGATTTAGAGCAAAGCGTATTGGCCTCCCGATTGAACTCCTGCGTCAGAAAGTCAAATTTTCGTCCGACAGGCTGTTCCTGATTCAACAAGTCAATTGCAGCGGCAATATGGGCTTTCAATCGATCCAGCTCTTCCTGGATGTCAGCTTTGGTCGCAATCAGCATCGCTTCCTGATGAAGCCGTTCCTCATCCAGTTTGGCCTGTCCGCCGGACAACAGCGAAATCTGCTTTCTGATCCGCACCTGGATGGCCTCAGGTGTTCGCGCCGGATTGTCGACGGCTTGTTGGGTAAGGCCTGCAATCTGCTCGACAAGGCCGGAAACAACTTTATGAAGGTGTGCGCCTTCCGCCCGACGGGCTTCAAGAAGAGCCTGCAAGGCCTCACGGAAGCTTTCTATCAGCGCAAGCGATAGTTCCTCAAGGCCTGCGGCATCGCGTTCATCGGCCGTCCGTTCCAGAACGCCGGGCATCGCCAACACTTCTGCAGCAGTCGGAGGGGTTACCTCAACACGATTTCCAATTGCAGATATATGAGCAAGGGCCTGTGTCAATGCCGCTTCATTTATGGAAAACGCCGGCCTGCCTTCACTAAATCCCATGGAGAGATTGCATTGAAGATTTCCGCGTCCAAGCACCGATTGTGCGTGTTTCCGACAGGTCTGTTCAACAACATCGAAGCCATTAGGCAGTCTGAATTTCAGATCGAGGCCACGACCATTTACAGACCGTAATTCCCAATACCAGCTTCGGTCTTCAAATGTCCCTTCAGACCGGCCATAACCAGTCATGCTGCTTATCGCCATTATGAAAGCCCCACTTCACCGCGACTGGAAGACACCGTCGCTATTACCAACGCATACTAGTTTTCTGCGCTGTCCTCGTCTGTCACTTCAGCTTGAGCTGCTCTGTCGCGCTCAATCTGTCGCCACTTTCGTACATTGGCCTGATGCTCTGCAAAGGTCTTTGCAAAAGCGTGCCCGCCGGATCCATCAGCAACAAAAAACAAATCATCCGTGCGTGCAGGGTTGATAACGGCCTCGAGTGCAGCACGTCCCGGATTGGCAATAGGCCCGGGCGGCAGTCCATCAATAACGTAGGTATTATAGGGGTTTTCAGCGCGCAGGTCAGCGCGGGAAATAGGTCGCCCAAGGGAGCCTTCCCCACCAACAATCCCATAGATAACAGTTGGATCAGTCTGCAAACGCATGCCCTGCTTCAGCCTGTTGATAAACACCGATGCCACGCGCGGACGTTCATCTGCAAGCGCCGTTTCCTTTTCAACAATGCTGGCCAGAATTACCATTTCTTCGGGTGTTGAAATCGGCAAATCTGGCGAACGTCGGGACCATACGTCAGAAACAGCACGGTCCCGAGCGGTCCGCATCCGCTCCAGTATCTGGGCGCGATTGTCGCCACGGGTGAATTTATATGTCTCTGGCAAAAGCGTGCCTTCAGCCGGAATGTCGACGATTTCACCTGTGAGAACAGAATCTCCGTTCAGGATATCGACAATCTGCTTGGACGTTCGCCCTTCTGGGACAGTAACCGAATGAAGAATTGATTTGCCCTCAACCAGACGCGCAACCACGTCCGACATGGAGACACCCTCTTCAAACAAATACTCGCCAGCTTTCAAACGACCGCGCGCTTCTGTTACACGCACACTTGCCAGGAACAGGATCTTGTTGTTGATGACGTTCGTTTCATCCAGCAGATTGGCGATGGTCTGTGTGTTCATCCCGCGCTCGACAAGCACGGTTTTATCGACCGTAAGAGGTCCATCTGCTTCGTAAATCGACTTTCCATAATACAACAGCGCACCCAACCCAACCACCAGAAACACGGCTGACATCAGCAAGAAATTCAGGAGAAAGACAATAGGATGACGTCCGCGCTTATGCCCAGACGGTGGTGGTGGAGCAATTTCAGACTGCAAGGATTGTCGCGCACTACGTGGTGTGTAGCGGCGATCATCACTGTCAAAATCAAGCCGGTCGTGCCCTGAATCCCTGGAACCACGCCTGGATCGTGTCATCAATTGGTCTCCAAATTGGGGTTGAGTTCAACCGACTAATACCGGTCAGTCAACATCCCGAAAAATAAGCGATGCATTGGTGCCGCCGAATCCGAACGAGTTTGATAGGGCAACAGAAATCGACTTTTTCTTAGCTGTTTTTGGCACAAGGTCAATTTTTGTTTCAACTGATGGATTGTCAAGATTCAATGTCGGCGGAACGATATCATCCCGGATGGCTAAAAGCGAGAAAATGGCTTCAATCGCGCCTGCTGCTCCCAGCAGATGTCCGGTTGCCGATTTGGTCGCAGACATTGTCAGGTTCTCTGCACTGTCTTCAACCAGACGTTCGACGGCACGCAACTCAATCTCGTCCCCAAGCGGCGTTGATGTGCCATGCGCATTGACATAATCGAGATCAGATGCGGTCAGGTTGGCGCGCTTCAGCGCAGCCTTCATACAGCGATAAGCTCCATCCCCATCATCGGCCGGAGCTGTAATATGGTGAGCATCACCAGATAAGCCATATCCGATCAGTTCGCCGTAGATTTTTGCTCCGCGCGCCTTGGCATGCTCGTACTCTTCAAGAACGACAACCCCTGCACCTTCTCCCATCACAAATCCATCCCGGTCTCTGTCATAAGGCCGTGAAGCGCGGGTCGGATCGTCATTAAAACCGGTAGAAAGAGCGCGACATGCAGCAAAGCCGGCAAGGGACAACCGACAGACCGGCGACTCAGATCCACCAGCAACCATCACGTCAGCGTCGCCCAGAGCAATAAATCGCCCGGCATCACCAATGGCATGCGCCCCTGTTGAACAGGCTGTAACAACAGAATGATTGGGGCCTTTCAGGCCGTGCTTTATCGACACATAGCCTGAGGCAAGATTGATCAATCTGCCAGGAATAAAGAACGGGCTGATACGCCGCGGACCGCTGTCTCTCAAGACATGTGAGGCTGTTTCTATGCCTTCAAGGCCGCCGATACCCGAACCGATCAGGACTCCTGAGGCAGTTTGATCCTCATAAGAACTTGGATGCCAGTCCGCATCATCCAGAGCCTGCTGCGCGGCAGCCATGGCATAGACAATGAAATTGTCGACCTTGCGTTGCTCCTTCGGAGCCATCCAGTCATCGGCATTATAGGTGCCGTTAGACCCGTCACCATGGGGAATATGACAGGCAATTTTACAAGCCAGATCATCAACCTGGAAGCGCTCCACACGTGAAGCACCGCTTTTCCCGGCAATTAGATTTGACCATGAAACTTCAACTCCGCAGCCAAGCGGATTGACCGTGCCCAGGCCAGTTACAACCACACGTCTCATAATCCACCCAACCGCTGAGCTGAAAAATTCATCGGCATATGCCGGTCAATCCACAGCAGGCCAAAGAAAGCATGCTGTGGCTGCATCGTTGCAATCCAAATTATGCGTCTGCCTGAGACTCAATGAATTTGACGGCATCGCCAACGGTCACAATGGATTCCGCAGCTTCGTCAGGAATGGTAATTTCGAAGGCTTCTTCGAACTTCATGACCAATTCAACAGTATCGAGGCTGTCTGCGCCCAGATCTTCGATGAAGCTGGCTTCAGTTGTCACCTTGTCAGGATCGGCATCGAGATGGCCAACCACAATTTCTTTTACCTTGTCGGCAACATTGCTCATAAGTTACTTTCCTCATTCCTTCACCGCGATTTCACGGTTGCTCAAATAATACTACACACCGGCAATTCCGTTACATTTGCTACGAGTGCATTCTCACGCAACTGTCCCAGAACACCGTTTGAGCGCTCTCAATGCGCCGGTGATTCTATGTTTTCCCAGCTTAATGTTTGATACACCAAAACCCAAGCAGGATTATTCAACTGTTCTTTGGCCTGGCATAACCGATCCAGAGAAGAGCCAGTATGGCTCTCTCCTGCATGACAATTAACACCATTGCCCAGTTCCCGGCAGCACGTAATACCGCATCAACGCCACGTCAACCTCAGAATGACGGGCTTGCTAACACAGTTCAATTTGAATTGCCAGAATCCCGTCAGTGTTTACTCCGTGTTCAGGCCCGCAAAACCAGCGCTTCAAACGTTATACCATCGCCATGCCACCATTGATCTGGATGGTCTCGCCAGTGATATAAGCAGCCTCTTGACTGGAAAGAAACACGACGGCGGCCGCAATTTCGTCCGCAGTTCCAAGTCTGCCCACGGGAACATTCGCCAAAATACCATCCCGCTGCTTCTCGTTAAGCTTGTCGTTCATCGCTGAATCAATCAGTCCCGGCGCAACGCAGTTCACGGTGATACCCCGGCTGCCAACTTCCTGTGCCAGTGCCTTTGACATACCAATGAGACCCGCTTTTGTGGCTGCATAATTTGTCTGTCCGGCATTCCCGACAACGCCAGCGACAGACGTTATTCCAATAATGCGCCCTTGCCGAGCCTTCATCATTCCACGCAGGCAGGCGCGAGCCAATTCAAAAGGTGCGTTGAGGTTGATATCAACAACACTATCCCAATCTTCATCTTTCATGCGCATCGCCAACCCATCACGGGTAATGCCTGCATTATTGACCAGAATATCGATCTGTCCCAGTTCCTCGGTAACGCTTGGCACCAGGGTTGCGCGCGCTGCGCGGTCCGACAAATTGCAAGGGAACACATGAGCCCGTTCTCCCAACTCCGTTCGCAATGCTTCCAGAGCTTCCACCCGTGTTCCATGCAAAGCAACAGTGGCGCCATGGGCATGTAGCGCTTTGGCAATGGCAGAGCCAAGGCTCCCGCTTGCTCCGGTTACAAGGGCGACTTTTCCAGTCAGGTCAAACATACAAGGCTCCACTTACTGCTAACGATCTGAATTCAATTGAGTGCCTGAATATCATCTGGCGTCGAGATTGACGAGGCGGCAATTCCCGGCGCAATACGCTTGGCCAGTCCGGTCAACACCTTGCCTGCACCAATCTCGAACGCTGCATCAACGCCATTATCTGCCATCCAAAGAACCGATTCCCGCCAACGCACCCGTCCTGTGACCTGCGCGACAAGATGCGTACGTATCTCATCGGGATCACTAATTGGCGCTGCATGAACATTGGCAATCAAGGGAACGCCTGGAGCTGTAAGAGTGACCTCCGCAAGCGCCTCTGCCATACGATCAGCTGCCGGTTGCATTAAAGAACAATGGAAAGGCGCGCTGACCGGCAACATCAATGCGCGGCGTGCGCCCAGTGCTTTGGCAAGCTCAGCGGCTTTTTCCACGCCAGCCTTTGAGCCGGACACAACCACTTGCCCGGGACCATTGTCATTGGCAACATCACACACACCAACTTCTGAAGCCTCCACAGCCAGACCTTCCACTTGTGCAAGTTCCAGTCCCAATATGGCTGCCATGGCACCCTCGCCCACAGGCACGGCGCTTTGCATGGCTTCACCACGAATGCGCAGCAGACGCGCTGCATCAGCCACACTCAGACTGCCTGCAGCAGCAAGTGCGGAATATTCACCCAGAGAATGCCCCGCAACAAAGCCAGCCGAATTATCAACGGTGACACCGGCTTCTTTCATTGCTGCGATAGCGGCCAGACTGACAGCCATCAATGCTGGCTGTGTATTGGCGGTCAGCGTCAATGCATCTGCAGGACCCTCCCAGATCACCTGACTGAGAGACTGTCCCAAAGCGTCATCAACCTCAGCAAAAACCTCTCTTGCAGCGGCAGATGCATCTGCCAGTGCCTTGCCCATGCCAACGGCCTGGCTGCCCTGTCCGGGAAAGGTAAAAACACGTGTCATGAAATTGAAGCCCTGTATTATCATGTTACAATTATGTGAAACGAACGCTGAAACACCCCATTCTGCGCCCCTCTGTCAAGGAACTTTAGCTCAAATGCCCCAAAAGCCGGGCTGAGCGCCAGTTTCGCCTTGCATTTACCGATTCCACGCGTATAACGCCGCAATCGCAACCAGTTCGGCTGGGGGCTGAACGAAAGGCTGTGTCTTCTCGCAGGAATTGTTCTCATTGAGAAACAACGATCATGAGGAAAACAGTAGGGCTTAGGCCCGGCTTTCAGTGTCCCCGCTCTCGATGCGTCTTCGATCAGCCTTTCCAACGGTCATCTGGCCAGAGGGCTTCGATGGGGCTTTGCGCCGAGCTACTATATAAGGAAAGGCAATATGCCACTTTACGAGCATGTCGTGCTTGCACGCCAAGACTTGTCCGGCCAACAGGTCGAGACTCTGGTCGACTCCCTGAAAGAAATCGTCACCGAAAATGGTGGAACGATTCCATTTGTGGAAAGCTGGGGACTGAAGTCCCTCACCTATCGCATTCAGCGTAACCGCAAAGCACATTTTACATTCCTGAACATTGATGCCCCCCATGCGGCTGTTGCCGAAATGGAGCGTCAGATGCGCCTCAATGAAGATGTACTGCGTTACATGACCATTCGTGTGAAAGAACACGAAGAAGGCCCAACAGCAATGATGCAAAAACGTGACCGTGATGATCGACGCCCAGGTGGCGGCGGTCGTGGTCGTGACCGGTAAGAAGGAGGATATTTTCAATGGTTGATATTGCACAACTTCCGCAACGCCGCCCGTTTCACCGTCGTCGCAAAACATGCCCATTCTCCGGAGCTAACTCCCCGAAGATTGATTATAAAGATGTAAAATTGCTGCAGCGCTATGTTTCTGAACGCGGTAAAATCGTACCATCGCGTATTACAGCAGTTTCCGCCAAGAAGCAGCGCGAATTGGCTCAGGCCATCAAGCGCTCCCGTTTTCTTGGCCTTTTGCCTTACGTTATCAAGTAAGCAAAACCGAACGAACACCTAATCCGGATGGCGGATGAGCCGCCATCCGGAATTTCAGTTGAGACCCAGACTTAATGTTTCCGGGTTTCTAACCGCCAGATGCGGGACAGCGACAATGACACAGATTCTTCTGATCAGTATTGGTGCCGGACTGCTGTCTGCTTTGCTATTTGCAAGCATCCTGACAGGGTCTCTGATCGCCATAGTAATGCAGATTTTCGCGCAACTCCCGCTGCAAACGGCAAGCCTGACTTTTGGTCCCCGCGCCAGTTTCATTGGAGCCTTCGCCGCAATCGTTGCACTTCTGTTTGTCTCCGGCTTGCCCAGTCAAACCATATCATTTGCACTCAATTTTGCGACACCAGCTTTAATTGCCAGTTATCTTGCCGGGTTGAAAAACACAGACATCCCGGAAGACGATTTGGCAGCGTGGTTTCCACTCGGACGGATTTTGACGGTCATTGCCGGCACCTCATTCATCGTTTTCGTTCTCTTGAGTTTCTACTCCGGCTTTACGCCCGACGAAGCGGTTACAGCGATCGAAACCCAGGCGCTGATCCTGTTGGAGCCGACCATTGAAAGTGGCCAGATCACACTGGAAACGATCAACCAACTGGCTGTTTTCTTTGTGGCGCTTTTTCCATTTGTCGCGGCCGCAGGGTTTGTCGTGGTCACAACCTTGAATCTTGTGCTCGCCATTCGTATTGCACGGCGTTACGGCACATTCAAACGGCCGCCAAGCGGCATCCAATCCCTGGAAATTCCACGCATCGTGCACATCATCGCCCTGGCGTCTTTAGCTATGATTTGGACCAGTGGAATGTCACATCCGTTTCTAGCCGCCATAGCAGGAGCCTCTTCAACGCTGGTGGTTTTTGCTGGCTTTGCAGCTCTGCATGCCCTGACCAGCCGGTTGTCAGCCCAGCGCATCATTCTGTTCGCCACTTATGGCAGCATCATTCTTTTTACATTCCCGCTTTTGCTCATCCTGATCCTTGGTTGGATCGATGGGTTTTTAAACCTGCGCGGTCGTTCATCTGATCGCGCTTCAAATTAGTAAGTTTCAAACGTAAGGAAAAACCAATGAATATCATTCTTCTGGAACGTATCGCCCGCCTTGGACAGGTCGGTGATGTTGTAAAAGTCAAAGACGGTTATGCACGCAACTACCTGCTGCCAAATGGCAAGGCATTGCGCGCAACGGTTGCAAATAAGAAAGAATTTGAAAGCCGCCGTGTTGAAATTGAAGCACGCAATCTGGAAATGCAGTCCGAGGCTCAGCAGGTTGCAGAGCGTTTGAACGGCCAGTCCGTTACCATGATCCGTCGCGCAGGTCAGACTGGCCAGCTTTATGGTTCGGTTAACACACGCGATATTGCAGCCGAACTCAGTGAAGCTGGCTTTAATGTCCTGCGTTCACAAATTCAGTTGAATGAGCCAATCAAGAAAATCGGCGTTCATGAAATCACAGTCGCTCTCTTTGCAGACGTGAATGCGTCTGTTTCTGTCAACGTTGCCCGTTCAGAAGATGAAGCCGAACGTCAGGCACAGGGCGAAGATGTCTCTGTCGCTGGAGATGATTTTGACGACGAAGAAGAAGTCGCTATCGACGAAGATGCTCCTGACCTGGAAGAAGTCTTTGAAGAAGGCGCGGGCGAGATTGCAAATGATGCCGACGCTGATGCGGAAGAAGCTTCCGAAGAAGAAAAAGCCGACTGATACTTTCAGCCGCCAACTTTATGCAAACACCCGGTCAATGACCGGGTGTTTTCGTTTGTGGGGATATGTAAGAACATATTGGTTCATACGGTAAGCACTGCACCAAAATTCATCTCCGTGCAGAAAATGATTTAGGCTTCAATCAGCGCAATCATGCGCTCAAGCCGCTCCATCGCCAGCAGGCCGTCTTCAATGGTCGGGACATTCCGGTTTTCGCCACGGACCGTTGCCGCAGCGTCCGCAATCAGCGCCTTGTATCCCTTGTGATCCTCATTGGCGGCAGCAGTGAAGTTTGGCGTCCAGCTCAGCGTATCAGCCGCTGGATCAAGCGTGGCTGCCGGATCATCGGCTTTGAAAGCCGGATCACGGTACAAGGCCACATTTATGATGTTGTCGATCTCTAGCCTCACATGGTCACCCATGATGCGCAGTTCCTCCATGGGCGTCCCACGCGACTGGACAGTACCCATCACCACATTGCCGATGACACCATTGCCAGCGCTAAATCCAAGATGGAACAGAATTTTGCCAGGCGACGGACTGACCTTGCGTACGGTCATGTCATCAAAGTCATCCCCCATCAGCCAGGGGATGAGATCCATATAGTGAACACAATGGTGCAGATAAAACCCTGTGTAATCTGGCTCACCGACAAAATAAGTCGGCGCCGTCATATAGGCGCCGGTCATGCCCAGGATTTGCCCGAAATCACCTTCTTCCAGAATATTTTTGGCAATCCGGTTTCCGGTAGAATAGCGTTTCATAAAGCCCACAATGACCGGTTGACCGGCCAGGCGTGAAGCTTCTGCGACCGCACGTGCGCCAGCCGCGGTGGATGCCGGCGGTTTTTCCATGAAAACAGGCAAGCCCCGCTGCAGGGCTGCGATTGATGCATTTTCATGCAAATCCGGCCCCACAGCCATACCGATGAAATCAAGCCCTGAATGGGCAACAAGGTCACGATAGTCGGAATACAGGGCTTCAACTCCGTATTCCCGGCCCACACCGGACATGGCCGCCTCATCCTTGTCGCACAGCGCAGCAATCCGAATATCGTTGATACCAAGCTGGGGCAACAACATTTGCCGGGCATGACGTCCGCAGCCGATCCAGCCGATATTCAGGGTCATTGGTCAACCTCCGCCAGAGACAGCGCAGAGCGTATCACCCCGAGGCCAGCCTTCAATTTGGCACTTTCATCCTCATGCGGCGCACGCCAATGCGCAATCGGCAGTCCTACACGGTCATCGTCGCGACGAAACGGCTCAAGAGACACTGGGCCGCGATAGCCAATTTGCGCCAGTGCGCGCATGATCGCTGTCCAGTCAAGATGTCCGGTGCCTGGATAACCACGGTGGTTCTCATTGGCCTGGAAATGCACCAGACGGCTGCCTGAGGCACGAATTGCATCGGGTATGGAACGCTCTTCCATATTCATATGAAATGTGTCCAGCATGACGCCAAGCCCTGCATCACCAACCTTATCGATAACTTCAATGGCCTGACGCGTAGTTGAAATAATGTCCGTTTCAAATCTGTTAAGCGGCTCAAGCCCGAACACCACACCAGCGCTGCGGGCAAGTGGTGCAATTTTTGCCAGCCCGTCCACAGTCCGCGCGGCACGAGTCGCGATTTCATCATCTGTGCGCGGAACAGGTGGCCTGCCGGCAAATACCATCGGCTCACCATAAAGTGGGCCGCCAACAATAGAGGCGCCAAGCTGGTCAGCAACTTCGACACAATGTTCCAGATAATCCAGTCCACCCTGTCGCGCATCCTGATCATCTGACGCTATAGAACGTTGCGCATTTACTCTTGCTGCAAGAACAAGGCTGATCCCGCAATCATGAGCCTTTTTGCGGGCCACACGCAGGTCAATTTCATCCTCGGGTTCGGGCACCAAAAGCTCCATGAAGTCAAAGCCGAGCTTTGCTGCGTAATCGAAATAATGCAGGTCAGCACCGGTAAACGGGCGAATGAACTGCATTGAGATGATACCAATTGGATTATCCAAAAGCGTTTTCCTTTGTGGCATGGCAGATTCAGCCTTTGACTGCGCCCTGGGTCAATCCTGATATCAGGCGTTTTTGAACCAAAAGAAACAGGACAGTGGCCGGCATCGCACCCACAATGCCGCCTGCTGTCAAAAGGCCCCACTGAATTTCATATTCACCGATAAGGGTTTGAACCGCGACGGTGATCGGGCGAACATTTCTGCCACCCAGTGTCAGTGCGTACAGATATTCATTCCAGGATGTGATGAAAATATAAATGCCGGTAGCAATGATGCCGGGGACACACAGCGGCAGCACAACACGGCGCAAAGCCCCCATTCGGGTGCAACCATCTGTCATGGCAGCTTCGTCCAGAGATCTGGGTATTCCGTTCATGTAGCTGATCATCATCCATACCGAAAACGGTATTGCAATTGTTGAGTTGGCAATGATCAGCGCCAGATGCGTGTCCAACAGGCCCAAAACCCGCATAAGCACAAACAGCGGAAGGATCAGCAGAACCAGAGGGAACATATTGATCAGCAGGAATTGCAGCATCAGGACACGTTTGCCCTTGAAGGAAAACCGCGAAAACGAATAGGCAGCTGTCACACTCAGGGACAAGCCCACCACCACGGTTCCACTGGCGACGATAAAACTGTCGAGCAAATTGTCACCAAAACCCACAGTTCTGAACAGCCGTGTGTAATTGTCGATGGTTGCACCAATGATGGATGGCCCTTCGGTAAAGAGACGGCTCTCATCGGTCACCGATGTAATGAACATCCAAATATAGGGGCCAAGCGCAAATGCGAGGATCAGGAGCATGGGAAGCTCCACAATCAGCAGTCGGCGTGACGTGGGCATTTTACCGAGCGCCATTATTGAACAGCCTTTCCGGTGCGTCTGAGATAGATCAGAACAAGGCCCATCAAAAGGAAGGTGAACAGCACAGCAAGCGCTGAACCATACCCGAAATCAAGATTGGTGCGCGCTTTGATGAACGCATAGAGCGGCAAAGTGTAAGTGGAATATCCAGGGCCCCCGCCGGTCATCACAAATATGACGTCAAACGAATTCGCCACCCAGATTGTGCGCAACAGGACGGCGGTAACCAGAACACCGGAAATGCCGGGTAACGTAATGTGCCAGAATTGCCGCCAGGCACTCGCGCCATCCAGCGATGCAGCCTCGTAATAGCTTTTGGGAATGGATTGCAGTCCCGCCAAAATCATGACCGCAAAGAACGGAAAACCCTGCCATGTCAGGGTCAGAATGATGGCTCCAAGGGCAAGGTCCGGATCAGCAAGCCAGGGAACAGCCTGCTCGACCAAACCAAGGCGGAGCATGAAATCGTTGAGCACGCCATAATTACTGTCATAAATCCAGACCCACATCAGCGCGATGACCACCGAAGGCAGTGCCCAGGGAATAATGATCAAAGCGCGTGCCAGCGCCCGCCAGCGAAACTCCTGATTCAAAAGCAGCGCTGTAACAAGGCCAAGAAGCATCTGACCTGGTATGGTGACCCCAATCCAGATGATTGTGTGCTTCAGGGATATCCAAAAAACCTCGTCTTGCAATGCGGCAACGAAATTATCAAAACCAATGAATTTGAATTCTTTGGGTCGAAACAGAACATATTCGTGAAGGCTCATCCACGCTGTCTGCAGCATCGGCAGAAAAACGATAGTCAACGTTACCAAAACAGCAGGCGATAGCATTGCATAAGGCAGGATGCGCTTGCTCAGCCTGCGGCGCGATTGCCGCCCGGCATCGTCAGCAGATTCCGGACCGTTGTGAGTTTGCATAGCCATCAGAAAACTTGTTTTGGAGGCTTCCGGTAATGGGAGAGATGGAACGGCGATTGAGGCGGCTGATACACCGCCCCAATCAATGCGTAACGCTTAGTTGCCGTAAAGCTTGGCAATTTCGGCGTTCATTTCAGCGGCAGTTATTTCGCCAGTCAGCGCACGCTGCATCGAAACCGGCCAGACCGTATTTACAAAGTCCGACGTTTCAGTACGGTTTGGCAACAAATTGGCAAATGGGAGGGAGTCAACTGTCGCCTCGACAAACCGCTGAGGGTGCAATGTCCAGGTCGCGCTGTCTGTTTTAGTCACAGGAAGCTGGCCTGTTGCCTCGTTGAATTTGGCATTGTTTCCAGCCGTGGACAGGAAGGAAATCCACTTCCACGCAGCATCCTTGTCTTCAGCTGAAGATAGAATGGCCGTGCTTTCATCACCAAAAGCAGTCCAGTGCCCGCCACCACATTCAGGAACCGTCGTGGCGGAAACCTTGTCGCCAAGTGCCTCAACCATTCCGTTGGCTGATCCGATATGGTGAATGGTCATCGCCGTTTTACCGGCTTTGAAGCCGCCAATGATTTCCTGAAAACCATCATTGGGTGCAGATGGCGGGAAGGATCCGTCTTCACGGAACATATCAACAACAAATTGGCTGCCAGCAATGGCCGCTTCAGATTCGATCCCGTCAGTCAGGCTTACACCATCCCGGCCCAGCGTCAGACTGGCCCAATGGTCGTGGCCGCCCTTGCTTCCGCGAAGACCAAAACCATAGACATCAGTGCGGCCATCACCATCGGTGTCACGCGTGAGCGCCTTGGCAGCAGCACGGAACTCATCGCAGGTCTTGGGAACGTCCAGCCCGAGTTCTTCAAACATGTCTGGACGATAATAAAGATAGAGCACCACATACTGCACGGGCAGATAATAGGAGCTTCCATCCTGGGCACTGGTCAACTCAAACAGGTTTTCCTGAACATCTGACTTGTCCGCCCAGGCATCAATCCGATCACCAATTGGCTCCAAAGCACCCATTTCGATCAGGCGGGGCTGAGCAAACATTTTCACCATGGCCGCATCAGGTGCATTGCCTCCGATGATGGATGTATAAAGCGTATCGTAATAGCTGTTCCATGGAATGTTTTCAGCTTCGATTGTAATGCCCGGATTTTGGGACTCAAAGCTTTCGACCAGCTCATTCATCGGATTGTCGGCATTGTCGAAGTGATACCAGAAGCGAACCGTACTTTCGGCTGACGCAATGCTGGAACTCATAGCAAGCACGCTCGCTGCCAGGCCAAGTTTTGCAATAATATTCAATGTCTTACCTCCCTACTTTAAATGCTCGTTTTGAGCGGTTTGTTGTTTGAAAAATTCGCCTGCCAAATCGAAAGCACTCTGTGCCTCCGGCAATTCGGCAGCCATTTGCATAAAGCCGTGCACGACACCCTGGAACAGATCGAAACGATCATCCCGACCCAGAGCACGCAATCGGTGGATCAATGCATCGGTGTCACTGCGCAGCGGATCCAGTTCTGCAGCATTGAGATATAGCGGCGGCAGAGCACGCAGTTGTAAATCGTCAGCGCGAAGTGGCGTGACACTAGACAAGTGCCGAATGTCCTCAGGCGCGTACCAATCCCAAAATCTCTGCATTTTGCCTCGGGTCAGACCCGGACCGTTGGCAAACTCCTGGTAGGATGGGGATGTGAAATCAGCGCCGTACACACCGTAGAAGAGCATGGCACATGAAGGCAGGTCGCCCCCCTCCTCCAGCAGCCGCAACATCCCGGCAAGAGCAAGGTTTGCCCCCGCACTATCGCCAGCGATACCCCATCGACGCTTGCGATCTCTGGCTTGCCAGATATCCAGCAGATCCTCCAATGCACACGGATATGGATGTTCAGGCGCGAGCCGGTATTCAAAGGTCAGAACGGGTGCACGGGATTGAACGGCTAGCCTGCGCGCTGCACCTTCATGGGTTGCAACCGAACAAAAAGCCCAACCACCACCATGAACATGCAAGATCGCGTCGGTCCCGCAATCATCATGTGGAACAATGTAGCGCGCCAGCATATCGTCAATCATGACGGTCCGGGCTTCTGCGACATCTGGCAGGGCTTCGTTCCAGCGCAGATTGGTCAGATTGGCCAGGGCACGTCCCGCGTCAGATGGCAGTGTGGTTGGGTCAACCAGCCCTTCATCTTCAACAATCAGCCGTTCCAAAACAGCCTTCATTGACGCGCTCGGCTCACTCATCCTGTACCACCGTCAGTGAGATCAGGACCGAAATCGACAATCGTCGATATGTGATGGCTCAAAATTTTCTGCAGCGACTCCAGGTCCTGCGCTTCAAGCGCTGCCAAAATCGGAGCATGGCGTTCTGCGGTTTCCTCCAACGCGCGACTGGTTTGCGAATTGAGAATTTTATAGCGGTGATTGTGGATCAGGCAACGCAGCAGAATGGGTGTGATCACCGGCAAGTCCGCAACGGCAAAAAGACGCGTGTGAAAAGCACGGTCGTGAACCGACAGAAGATATTCATCACCGTCACGCGCAGCGTTGCGCATTGCGTTCAGGTAATTGTGTAGGTCTGCGTGTAATTCCGGTCCGGCACGCTCAAGAACACGTTCAAGATAATCGCATTCGATGTCTCGGCGAATGGCAATCAGCGCGCGGGCGTCAGCAGAGCGACAGGCGGCGACATGAGTTCCCCTATGTGGCAACCGCTTTACCAGGCCTTCTTCACTCAACTGCATCAAAGCTTCGCGAATGGTGCCCTGGCTGCACTGAAACCGCTCGGCGATCTCAAGTTCCAGAAGAACCGCTTCCGGCTGCAACTGACCCAGCACAATCTCTTTTTGCAGAGCCACATAGACATTATGGCTGCGGCGGCTCGATTGCCGAGGCAACAGATTGGTGATGGATGGCGCTGAAAAGCTTTCCACAGCCATTGGTGGCTATACTCCCAAATACTGCTTTTTAGCAGAAAACACTTATCATTATTGATAATATCCGTATTATCGATATTAATAACATCGCGATTATCGATATTGCAAGATATAATTTGGTCGGCAGAAACCAAGCCAGGAGGACAATTTGGCGGACATCCAACTCGAAAAAATCGTCAAGAAGTATGGTGCCATTTCGGCCGTGCATGGTGTGGACCTGCAGGTGAAAGACGGCGATTTTGTCGCTTTTGTCGGCCCGTCGGGCTGTGGAAAGTCGACAATTCTAAGGATGATCGCAGGGCTGGAAGATATTACCGGTGGAACCTTGCGGATTGGCGGACGCATTGTGAATGAGGTCGAACCGCGCGATCGCGATGTTGCGATGGTGTTTCAGGATTATGCCCTCTACCCACACATGACGAATGCGGAAAACATCGGTTTCGGCCTAAAAATGCGGGGCTGGAGAAAAAATGATATTGCACCGCGTGTCAAAAGCACTGCCAAAATGCTTCAAATCGAACAGCTTCTGGAGCGCAAGCCCGGCCAGTTGTCGGGTGGACAGCGGCAGCGTGTTGCCATGGGCCGCGCCATTATACGTGAACCATCGGTGTTCTTGTTTGATGAGCCGCTGTCGAACCTTGATGCCAAGCTGCGGGTGGAGATGCGCACGCAAATCAAGCGTCTGCACGCCATGCTGGGCACGACGACCATTTATGTGACACATGATCAGACCGAAGCCATGACCCTGGCAGACAGAGTAGTTGTCATGCGGGAGGGATACATCGTGCAGGCTGGCCCTCCTATCGAGCTTTATGAAAAACCCAATTGCAGATTCGTCGGTGAATTCATTGGCTCGCCTCAAATGAATATTTTTGAAGGCACCGTTGACCGGTCAGGCAACACGCCTCAATTGCTGCTTGGCGAGGACGCAATTGAAATCGGAGAATTACCGGTCGCAGATGGAACGCGGGTAGATGTCGGCATCCGCCCGGAACATTTGCTTTGGTCAACGCAGGAATCCGCCAAACTCAGTCCTGTCGTCGAAGTGTTTGAGCCACTGGGGTCCGACACAATGGCAATTTGCCGCTTTTGTGATCAAGACATGACAGCCCGGCTCGAACCGTCGATCCAACTGCGGACCAATGAAATGATCCATCTCAGATTTGACACTGAAAACCTTCATTTCTTTGATAGTGAGACCGGCCAAAGGCTTGCAACGGACCCGTAAATTCATCGGCGCGCCAACTGCCAACACCGGCTCAGCCAACAAAAATCACCTCAGTCAATTGTCCGTCAAAAAATGCTCTTGTGTGTAACGGGGAAAAGCACACACTCCCTTCCGCTCTGGTTACGAAAAAGTTAAAACCCGTGGGAAGCGGAGAGCAGAATGAACACAACGGCACTTACGAGCATCAACACAGCAGCCAATCAGCCGGAAGCGGTGGATGAAAATTATCGGCTTGCACCACATAATATCGAGGCTGAGCAAGCGTTGCTGGGTGCCATTCTGGTGAATAATGAGGCTTTTTACCGGGTGTCAGATTTTCTGGAACCGGAGCATTTTTACGAGGGTCTGCACAGCCAGATTTATGAGACCGCCGCGCAATTGATTCGCGTGGGCAAGGTCGCAACACCCATCACTTTGAAAACCTTCTTGCCTGCGGATGAGCAGGTCGGCGAAATTACGGTCAGTCAATATCTGGTCCGTCTTGCCACACAAGCGACCACCATCATCAACGCGGTCGATTATGGGCGCTCAATCTATGATCTCGCCATTCGTCGATCTTTGATCGGTATCGGAGAAGATCTGGTCAATGTCGCGTTTGATTCCGCGGTTGATCACGCCCCTCGCGACCAGATTGAAGATGCAGAAAAGCGTCTCTACGAACTGGCAGAACAAGGCCGCTATGATGGCGGGTTTCATAGCTTTACCGATGCCCTCAAAGACGCCATCGACATGGCCAGCGCAGCCTATCAGCGTGATGGCCACCTGTCCGGCGTCGCGACTGGTTTGAGGGATCTCGACAGGCAGATGGGCGGTCTGCAATCATCCGATCTGATTGTCTTGGCTGGCCGTCCGGCCATGGGTAAGACGGCACTGGCAACCAACATCGCTTTCAACATCGCCAAGGCCTATGTGGGCGAAACCCAACCCGATGGCACTACCAAGGCGTTGAATGGCGGCATTGTTGGCTTTTTCTCACTGGAAATGTCGTCCGAACAATTGGCAACACGTATTATCGCGGAGCAATCCGGTGTGTCGTCCTCAGAAATCCGGCGCGGGTCAATCGATGAGCGGCAATTCAATGACATCGTGATTGCCAGTCAGGAAATGCAGAGCATTCCCTTCTACATCGATCACACCGGTGGCATTTCCATATCCCAGCTTACGGCGCGCGCACGACGGCTGAAACGCCAGCGCGGGCTGGATATGCTCATCATTGATTATCTGCAGCTGCTGCAGGGATCCGGCAAAAAGTCTGACAACAGAGTGCAGGAACTGACCGAGATTACGACCGGATTGAAAGCCCTGGCAAAAGAGCTGAATGTGCCGATCCTTGCGCTCTCGCAACTATCGCGTCAGGTGGAAA
Organism: Alphaproteobacteria bacterium; assembly: GCA_024743215.1. GTDB lineage: Bacteria > Pseudomonadota > Alphaproteobacteria > Rhizobiales. The sequence goes on along the minus strand of JANSWZ010000001.1, from coordinate 226,753 downwards.
ACCGGGATGACAAGCGGCCACAATTATCTGATCTTCGTGAATCTGGATCGATTGAGCAGGACGCTGATGTGGTGATGTTTGTGTATCGTGAGGAGTATTATCTGCAACGCCAAATGCCAAAAGAAGGCACTGAAGAGTTCTTCAAATGGCAAGCAGAGATGGAAGAACTGGCTGGCGTCGCCGAGGTCATTGTCGGCAAGCAGCGTCACGGTCCAACAGGTTCGGTTAAACTGTTGTTCGAAGGCGAATTCACAAGATTCAGCGATCTGGCGCAGGAAGACCGACTACCGGAGCAATATGAATAGCCTGTCAGAAAATTCCGATCTGGCCGGGGGACGATTGACCGTCGATCTGGGCGCACTTGCAGATAATTGGCAACTGCTGAACCAGCTGTCAGGCTCGGGCGAATGCAGCGCAGTTGTGAAATCAGACGCTTACGGCATAGGCATTGAACAGGCAGTTCCCACTTTGTGGAAAGCTGGGTGCCGCACTTTCTTTGTCGCCTTGCCGGAGGAAGGCATACGGGTGCGCAAAGCCGCGCCCGACGCCATTATCTATGTCTTGGCGGGTTATTTGCCTCGGACGCTCGAAATTTACAGAGACCATGCCCTGCGCCCTGTCATCAATGATGAAATCAACTCCTGGATAGAAGCATCCGGCAAAGACCGCCTCCCCTATGCCATCCAGTTGGAAACCGGCATGAACCGGCTCGGAATGTCAATTTCAAAGTTCGAGGCTTTGCAGGCATCTGAGGTGCTCGCCTCTTGCCAGCCAGACCTTGTCATCAGCCATCTGGCCTGCGCAGATTCACCAAACCATCCTCTCAACGAAATGCAGAGGGCCGAGTTTCAAAAGACAGTGGATCGTTACGTTTGCAAAAACACATCTCTGGCGAATTCTGCCGGAATTTTCCTCGGGCCGGACTATCACTATGATTTGGTGCGCCCTGGCATCGCACTGTATGGCGGGGCTTCTGCTGAGGACCATTTGCAGAACAATCCAATGCGACCGGTGATTTGTGTTGAAGCCCGCATCCTGCAAGTGAAATCTGTGTTACCGGGTTCGAGCGTTGGCTATGGCGGTGTGGAAACAATACGCCCCTCTGATCGAACGGCTGGAAGAGAGCGAATTCTGGCAACGCTCTCGGCAGGTTATTCAGACGGATATCTGCGCTCTGCGGGCAGCAGCGATACGCAGTCGGGTGCTTTTGCTGCCTGGCGCGGCGTTCGGGTGCCTTTGATCGGACGTGTGTCCATGGATCTTGTCACCGTAGATATGACAGACCATCCCGACATTGATCAACTGATGGGCGACAACTGGCAGGATGAATGGATAGAGCTGATTGGCCCAACGGTTCCACTGGATGAAGTGGCTTGTAGTGCAAAAACAATCGGATATGAGTTGCTGACCAGCCTTGGCACACGCTATCACCGCACCTACATCAACGATCTTTGACAGGAGCCTCCTTGGCCAAACAGAAACTTCAATATGTCTGCCAGAATTGTGGTGCGGTAACGCCCCGATGGGGCGGCAAATGCGAGGCATGCAATGCCTGGAACACCATTATTGAAGAGAACCCCGGTTCCGGTATTGGCGGCGCGTCCAAACGCATGGTGGGGAAAGGCCGGGTCATGGAACTGGTCCCGCTTGAAGGAGAGACGCCGGAAGCCCCTCGAATTCAGTGTGGCATTACCGAATTGGACAGAGTCACCGGCGGCGGGTTTGTGCCCGGCTCCGCCCTTCTGGTGGGCGGTGATCCTGGCATCGGGAAATCAACAATTCTGCTGCAAGCGGCCGCGCTCATGGCAAAATTGGGCCGTCGGGTTATCTATATTTCCGGTGAGGAAGCCATTGCTCAGGTCCGCATGCGCGCCCAGCGCCTAGGACTGGCAGATGCGCCAGTACGCCTGGCAGCTGAAACCAGTGTCGAAGACATCCTCACCACATTGGAAGCCGATGAGCCTCCGCATTTGGTCATTCTGGATTCCATCCAGACGCTCTGGACCTCGCAGGTTGATTCGGCCCCGGGCACCGTCACTCAGGTCCGCACAGCCGCGCAGGCGATGATTCGCTATGCAAAAAAAACCGGCACGACCATAATTCTTGTCGGCCACGTCACCAAGGATGGACAAATTGCCGGTCCTCGTGTTGTCGAGCACATGGTGGACGCTGTGTTTTATTTTGAAGGCGAAGGCGGCCATCAGTTCCGCATTATGCGTGCCGTCAAAAACCGCTTTGGTCCAACCGATGAAATCGGTGTGTTTGAAATGACCGGCGGTGGTTTGCGCGAAGTTTCTAATCCATCAGAGCTGTTTCTGGGTGAGCGTAAAGCCAACAATCCAGGCACAGCCGTTTTTGCAGGCATGGAAGGCACGCGGCCGGTCCTTGTTGAAATTCAGGCTCTGGTCGCCCCCTCCTCTCTTGGCACGCCAAGACGCGCGGTCGTCGGCTGGGATAACAGCCGTCTGGCTATGGTTATTGCGGTGTTGGAGACCCATTGCGGGGTAAAAATCGGCGCAAATGATGTTTATCTGAACATTGCGGGCGGCCTGCGAATAGCCGAACCAGCAGCAGATTTGGCCGTGGCAGCAGCGCTGGTCTCGTCGCTCACCGGTGCACCTTTACCTCAAAACAGTGTCTATTTTGGTGAAGTCAGCCTGTCAGGAGCCATCCGGTCAGTCACCCACACACAGGCACGTTTGAAGGAAGCGGAGAAGCTGGGTTTCACTTTGGCAACCGCACCTGAGGCAACTCAGGACAACACGTCTGGGTTGAAGGAAATTTCAATAAACTCAACCGCCGATCTGACCGGCATGGTGGCAAGGATTGCAGCCTCCGCACCGCAAAGAGAGACTTGATGCACACATTGCTGGAAAAGCCATGGAAACATTTGGCAATGCAGCATAATCAGGCTAAGAAGCAAACCGTCAATTAAGAAAGCCAGGAGCCTGCCCTATGTCCATTACAATTCTGGACGGAGTACTGCTGGGCGTAATGCTGATATCCGCCTTTCTGGCGATGATGCGCGGTTTTATCCGCGAGGTCTTCTCCATCGGAACGTGGATTGCCGCAGCAGCCGCAGCCCTGTTTTTTCATTCCCTGCTCGTGCCTTATGTCGAACCCTATGTGGGCAATGATTTATTGTCTCAGGCCTTGTCGGCAGCAGCTGTGTTTTTCATAACGCTGATCCTTGTGTCCTTCATTACAATCCGGATTTCAGACTTCATTCTGGACAGTGGTGTTGGGCCGATAGACAGAACTCTGGGCTTTATGTTTGGTGCGTTGCGCGGCCTGCTGATCGTGGTTGTGGCCATGATGCTTTTCAACGGCCTTGTGCAGCGCGAAAAGCGTCCAACCTGGGTTACCAATGCGCAGTCGCTTCCAATTCTTATGGAAATTGGTGGGCGGATTACCGCCGCATTGCCTGAAAACATGCAGGAAACAATTGTTGAATTCTTTGGCAACAATTCTGAACCGGACAACACGGTTCTGCCAAACGATGATCCGGACTCACCTGTCCTTGCCCCGAACAACTCAGATTCTGGTGCAATCGTGCCGGACACGGCCACACCTGATAATTCGACATCGGGAACATCCGGTTTCACGGCACCGGCCGATGGCACCAGCACACCGTCAAATCCGACCATTCAGGATAGTGAAGAACTGCCTGCACTTCTGGATGATACAACCAGCATTCCTCAAGACGACACCAGAAACGTAGAACGCATTATCAACGCCAGCCCGGAAACCTGATCATGCTCCCGAACGACGACAAACTTCATGAAGAATGTGGCGTCTTCGGTGTGTTTGGCCATTCAGATGCAGGCGCTATTACAACGCTTGGCCTTCACGCGCTGCAACATCGAGGCCAGGAAGCTGCCGGCATTGTATCATTTGATGGCCATCAATTTTACACCGAACGCCATATCGGTCTGGTCGGTGATAATTTTACCAAGCCAGCTGTTATCAAACGGCTTTCCGGTGACCGGGCAATCGGCCACAACCGTTATGCGACCACCGGCGGTGCCGGCCTGCGCAATGTGCAGCCCCTGTTCGCAGAATTTGCCGGAGGTGGCTTTGCCGTTGCCCATAATGGCAATCTGACAAATGCCCACACGCTGAAACGTGAATTGCAACTGCGTGGTTCCATCTTTCAATCGACATCCGATACCGAAGTAATCATCCACCAGATTGCCACCAGCGAAAAGGGCCCGCTGGTAGACCGCATAGTGGATTCGCTCAACCAGATTGAAGGCGCCTATTCACTCGTTGCCCTCTCCCGCAAAAAGATGATTGGCTGCCGTGATCCGCTTGGCGTTCGCCCGCTTGTTCTTGGCGACCTTGATGGCGCATATATTCTGGCCTCGGAAACCTGTGCACTGGATATCATCGGAGCGCGTTTTGTGCGCGAGATTGACCCAGGTGAGATGGTGGTCATTACCGATGACGGCATTGAGAGCCTGCGCCCGTTCGAGACTCAAAAATCACGCTCCTGCATCTTTGAACATGTCTACTTTGCTCGGCCCGACTCCATCATTCAGGGCACAAGCGTTTATGATGTGCGCAAATTGATCGGCAAGGAACTGGCCACAGAATTTCCTGCCGACGCAGACATTGTGGTTCCCGTTCCCGATTCCGGAACACCTGCCGCCATTGGTTATGCTGAACAAAGTGGCCTGCCTTTCGACCTTGGCATTATCCGCAACCACTATGTGGGCCGAACCTTCATTCAGCCATCCGACGCCATTCGGCACATGGGCGTAAAGCTGAAACACAATGCAAACAGCTCGGTGCTCAAAGGCCGCCGCGTCGTGCTGGTCGATGATTCCATTGTCAGAGGCACAACCTCCAGCAAGATTGTCCAGATGGTGCGCGATGCCGGTGCCTCTGAGGTTCATATGCGAATTGCAAGCCCGCCGACAAAGAGCCCCTGCTATTATGGGGTAGATACTCCGGAAAAATCAAAACTGCTGGCATCCCGCATGTCCATCGCCGAAATGGCGGACTATATAAAGGTGGATTCACTGGCATTTCTCAGCCTTGACGGCCTCTATCGCGCCGTTGGCGAAGATGCCCGCAACAACAATCAACCGCAATATTGTGATGCCTGCTTCACCAGCGACTATCCAACGCGTCTGACCGATAAGGAAAATGAGCGCGCAAGCAGTCAAATCGCAACACTGGTTGAGGCCAGCTGATGACATCTGAGAATAAGTCTGATCAAGGATCAAACGTTGAACGCACGCTTGAAGGACAAGTCATCGTCGTCACCGGCGCGTCCCGCGGCATCGGCTACTTCACCGCCCTGCAACTGGCCGAACGTGGCGCGCATGTCATTGCCGTTGCCCGCACAGTAGGCGGCCTTGAGGATTTGGATGATGCCATCAAGGCCAAGGGCGGTTCAGCCACACTTGTGCCGATGGACCTTAAGGATTTTGAGGCGATTGACCGACTTGGCGGTGCCATTTACGAACGCTGGGGTAAATTGGACGGCCTTGTCGCCAATGGCGGCATCTTGGGCATTCTATCCCCGCTGGGTCATATCAAACCCAGTGAATGGGAAAAGGTGATGGCCATCAACGTAACGGCCAATTTCCGCCTCATACGATCACTTGATCCACTGTTGCGTCAGGCTGATGCCGCCCGCGTATTGCTCCTGTCATCAGGTGCCGCCTGGAAATGCAAACCCTATTGGGGCGTCTATTCCGTTTCAAAAGCTGCGGTTGAAGCTCTGGCAAAAACCTACGCCGGTGAAACACGCCAGACATCCATGTGCGTCAATGCTATCAATCCAGGCGCCACACGAACCGCAATGCGCGCCAAAGCCATGCCTGGCGAAGATCCGGACACCTTGCCAACACCGGCGGAAATTGCAGAAAAAATCGTGGCGACAATGCTTCCCGGATACAGCCAAACCGGGAAACTGATCGACATACAGGAAGACGCAATTTTTGATCTCATTCCCGGCTATGGCCAGACCTAGTATATCCGAGCCGGAATTAGGATGATGCCCCGAACACAAATGTAGGGTCCCATGAGATCGTCCAAAATTTTGGTTTCAATCTGCTGTCCGCTGGTTTTGAATGAAATCGACGGTCCAGGAGCACCATCTATAACAATGGAAGCCGGATCTCCGTTATGAGGTCGGCAGACGGTGTCGTCTTAGGGTCGCTGATATACACCTCCAGCGGAGGCTTGTCTTTCAGCTCCAATCCTGAGTCTGGCAGCCATTTTCCGTATAACCAATCATAAGCCGTCTTTAATTTCGCATATGGTCCTTTGTGTTCCAACATAGCGTAGTTACCGCCAACAATGTCAAAATAGTCCAACCCGTTGAGATTGTCTGGGAATTTCTTGTGGATCGATACCGCAACATGGGAGCGCAACTCAGCGCCTGGTTTTGAACCGGGCGGGTCGTGGTAAATCGCAAACAATAAGCCGACATGTGACATGAGCGAGTTGGCCATCAGGACGCCACCTAAGTCTTTGAATGCACGGCCAATTTCCTGATATGGACCAACATGGGACACACCCGCGGCCCTAAATCCCTTCAATTCCCTGACATTGACCGAATACAGGCCTTCAACAGTCTCTGTCTGGTTCAAAAAGCTTGTGATTTTTGCGCCTTGCTTTCGAAATTGTTCCGGCGAAACACCGTGCGTAACTTTGAAAGCGCGCGAGAAACTCGCCAGATTTTTGTAACCAACCTGTTCAGCGATCTTTCGGACAGGGGTATCTTCATGAATCAGAGTATTGGCTGCGATGTTTAACCGCATTCTGCGCACAACAGCTGCCAGCGTTTCGCCGGTCATTGCTCTAAAAACACGGTGCCAATGATACCTCGACATGCACGCGATATCTGCAAGCGTGTCGAGACTTAGATCTTCATCAATGTTGTCATAAATATATGTGAGCACGCGATTCAGCTTGTCTTCATAGCTAACAAAGGGTCGATCAACAGCCATTCATTCCGCCTTACATCCGTTGGAAAAAGCATATGCCCAACAGAGTTTGCTTGTATTGCTGAAATTGACTTAATGTCTGTTTCGTCCGGATAGCAACACGCGTCCGCGCAGAAATTTCGAGCTGGTCCGAAGCCCCACTTCGCGATTGATGATCCACGTCGCATCCTTAAAGGACACCAGCGGTCGTCTAAACTGGACGCTTATGGCTCTGTTGCAGCTTGCGCTATCAACTGGAAATCACTCAGGGCTTTCAGGTAGGTTTCGAATTCTTTCGTACCACTTTCCGAAAGGCAGTAAACTGTGTGTGGTCGTCCTTCCAACACCATCCGACTATGGAGGTAGCCTGCACCACTTAATTTTTTGAGATGTGCATCCAAATTGCCGTCTGTAATGGATAGCGCAGATTTTAGCTGTGAGAAACTTGGTTCCGCAACGTGCAACAAAAGTGCCATCCGTGTCCGAATTGGTTGGTGCAATACAGGATTGAAATGGGGGGGAGAAGAAATGGTCATGCGGTGCGCATGATAAGCTGACTTGCATCTGGATCCCATGCCCAATGAGGTTGATTGGATCGCAAATGCACCCCACCCAACCACAGATCCCGATTGACAATACCGAACGCATTCAGTTCGCCGATCAAAATGCGCTTTCCCAGGTCCGTTAAATCGAGACGCTGTTCCCGAAACGTCTGCCGTTGCTCTTTGGTATGCGGTGGGTGCCAGAACGGACCGGGTTGGCATTTCATGAGTGACGCTTCGCAAAGAAAACCTAGAGTCGAATAAGTTGTCCAATCGCCAATGTAGAGCGCCGTTTCAAAATTCATGTTCTGGATAAACAGCTCTACAGGGTCACAGCTTTTATCTTTGGCCAGCAACATCAACTGTCTTTCCGTACGGCTCAATCCTGTTCCGGTATTGGGGTATTCTTCAAAATGGCGTAGCAGTGCTTTTTTGAGAAATATCAGATCCCCTAAATCGCGTGTAGTGAATTCAAGAAGATGCTGTGGATCATCGTTTCGAAATGCCGCCCAACCAAGCTTTGCAACGGCTAACGTTTCGACCGATACGTGCCGTCGCTCGGTGTATAGAGACGCCATTTGAACTGCATCAAGTTGACCGATACCACGAAAGTCATCAATTCCTGGAAAGTTGTCGATACAGATGAGTTCAAGAGTTGTGGCACCCAGATCTGCATCGGAAAACCAGTCAAGAATTTGAAGAATTTGAAGTTGATCCAGCAAATCATTTTCAAACCAGAGCACCACTTGATCGTAGTCGGGAGCCGCTTGTAAGTGCGAGTCTCTCAACCGAAAGCCCCGCTCCACATCGGTGAGGTCCATGTCTGGTCCTGCCAGGTACTTGGTACGAATGCGGCTCAGTTCCTGAAGCTTCAATCCTGCTGGAAACGGTCCGTGATGCATCGGATCACGCCACGGCAACACATCGCCAGTGATGGTGCTTTCTTTAATGATTTCAGCGGCTCCATCGCCATTTGTGATGTGTAGTGTTTTCATATTCAAAGCGCTCAAATCAGAATTATTCTGAAATGCAGAGTATCACTCTGCATTTCAGAGTGTCAATGAACGCATTGATCCAAAGTCAGCAAAATACCGCATCGGCGCAACTCCAAAACCGCATTAATTAACAGGGTTCAGGGATGTGGCTTCACCGACCCGGAATGGTGGACTAATCATTCTCACCGCTTTGATTGGTGTGCGACCACGAGCCGGTCTACTGCAAACCATGGGCATCAGATTAAAGAGAACAAAATGGAAATGCAGCCCTTCTCGGGACGGTTCATCAATCTGCACCCTGACGTGGTCTGATAATTTCTGACGCGGCTAACAGATTATCCGCCTGTTGGAGCAAGTCTTCGAATGACGATATGAAGACCTGGCGAAGCCACGTGATGGCGGGGTCAGCGTCCAGTTCTGCTTTCCAGATCACCCTGAAATTCAATTCTGGCATGGGCTTGGGAGGCTCAAAAATTTGCAGATCTTTGCCGCCCTGTCCTTCCAGCAAACATAGGGCGACAAAATTCCCGAGCATATTCGTGCTCTTCAGCGCCGAGCCTATGACTGACCAACTGGCCGCATGCAGGCCAATTCTGCGTTCCAGCCCAAGATTGATGAAATGCTCGCTTACAGTTCCGTGTGTCGCCGATGGAATACGGACGACCAGATGCGGCCACTTCATCCAGCTTTCAACACACCAATCTTTGGCGGCGAGATGTTCCTGGCGCGCGAGAACATAGCGCTTAAGCGGCCGCAGATTGTGCGCTTTCAGCCCCTGCGGAAGCGGGAAGTTTGCATTTCCGTATGCGATATCAACTTCGCCACTGATAATCTGTCCCAACGTGTCTTTTGTGTAGGGAAGTGCCACCAGTCCGGTGGCAGGTCCACCTGCATGCATCCCGGCGATCAACGCAGTGGTCACGACATCAAGCGCTGCGCCTGCCATTTTAAAGATACGAGTGCTTGTGGCTGGATCAAACGGCGCGGGTCGCTGCACGACGCGTTCAATCTGGCACAGGATTGGCTGGATTTCCCGGTAGAGACTCTCGGCCCTCGGGCTTGGCTTCATGATGCCGCCCGTCCGCACCAGCAAAGGATCTCCCAATTGATCCCTGAGCCGGCCCAATGCATGGCTGATCGCCGATGGTGTGCGGCCCAACTGCTCGGCCGCCCGGTTCACGCTGCCTTCCTCCATCAGCACGCGAAAGATCAGCAGCAGGTTGAGATCGAGGTTGCGTATCTGAATTTCATTCATCTGGTCTGAATACTATTCGCTGGAGTGGCGTCAATCTCCCGCATATTCAGGGAAAAATGGATCGAAACGCAATCCTCAACTGAAGGAAATTCTCGATGGCACTCTCAATGCCAAACTTAAAGTCGATATTGATCGACATTGGTCCACGCTTGCTACTTGGCGGTGTCTTTCTGATTGGTGCGGTGGATGGCTTCGCGTTCATCTTCACTGGTGCGCACTTCATCCATCCGCCAACCTCTGTCGAAGGGCTTGCCTTTGAAGCAGCTCTAAAGGAGGCTGTTTTCTTCTGGCCGCTGATGAAAAGCATCGAATTGTTGGGTGCGCTTCTTCTGTTGACCAACCGGGCGCCTGCGCTGGGGCTGGCTCTGCTGGCGCCAATCATGGCGGTCATCATTCTCTTTCACGCCGTGCTCAATCCTGGCGGGCTTCCGATCGTGGTAATCCTGATCGTAACCGGCAGCCTGATCTTCTGGGCCCAACGCACCAGATATGCGGCCCTTTTTGAAGCTGGCATGCCAGCGGCAAAGACTCCAGCCATTCCTGCTACCACCTGAAACCCTCAACAAGGAGAAGACTTATGCCCAGAATCATAGCGATGCATGATGTGGACGATGTCGAGCACTGGCTCGCCTCGCCCAAACGTGAAGAGATATTCAAGAACGTAGCTTTTGACATGGTGACTTTCGTTCACCCGACGGAGCCAAACAAGGTCGGCATGTCCGCCAATATACCCGATATCGACACGTTCCTTAAAATCAACAACGGACCAATCGGCGAGGCGGCGATGAAACATGATGGCGTTCACGCCGACACTGTCGTGTTCATGGTCGAAGCGTAGGCTCAACCCGCAAAGCAAAATCACTGCTCAGCGCACTCTCGCTGAGCAGTTACATATCGGAACGTTAGATCATTTGAACAGTTTCTGTCGAATACGGTCCTGCACGCATCCGCAATAAAAGGTCGCTCTTCAATGATCGGCAAGACCGTTGAATCTGCTCGTCTGAATCTTACTGCAAGCAGCCAGCCATGCTTACATCAGAGCGAAACAGATACACATCACCGGACACCGTCTCGAGTGATCCCTCGACAAGCCCAAATCCGCGAATTTGTCTCGCTGGCTCGCCGAAAAAGTAGCCGCGAAAATACTTTACCTGTCCCCTAATCGCTATCCACTTGCTGTAATCTTGACCATTTTTGTCCAAAGACTTTGCTTCAAACGATCCTGCCAAACTTACCCCACCGTCAGGACTGATTTCGACAGAAAGAGTGCCTGACGCATCTCCAGTAGAGTAACCATCCCCCTCAATCACATCCAAGGTTCCCTTGACGCCTGACATCACCAACGATGAGTAAATACCTGTTCCAGTTGGTAACTCTGCATCCTTCAACGATTTTTCTTTGATGTCATATTGATTGAAGTTGGTCAGGCTTAACAAAACCTCTGTAGGTTCAACGCTTGTCGGTAAGGCTCCAACTTTATCGTAGGTAAACCCCGTCGCATAAGCGAAATCAAATTCGGGAAACCGCTCCAATTCTTCCTGGTACAATGGGTAGTCAAAGGATGTGACGCCCTCAACGTTACAACTCAAAGCGTTATCCTCGCGCAAGATTGTAAAACTTGTCGGTGGATAAGCTCGATCCCTGGTGCTTGGAATATCAAATTTTTGGCCCGCTCTGGAGTCGCTCACCAGTTCAAAACCTTGCTTGATCTCAGCACCCGTAAATCGAGCATTCTTCGCATCAATGCAGAAGTCAGATATGACGAACGGACCACCCAGAGTGTCGTACTGAATTAATGCCAACCCAAATTTTGCATCGCAATTTTCTATCCTGAAATCCTTAAATGGATCTCCTTCAACAGGTTGTGTTTCTGTTATGGTAGGAGCAGCCGCAGCATGCAAAACCTGAAACACGCTCAAGAAAATGGTGGCAAGAAGCCATTTCATTACCCTGCCCCTTCATAGACATTCACATGTGTAATTCGTCCGTTCTTACCCATCACCCGAACAAAGACATAATGCCCGCGCCCGCTCATCACATCGTTTCGGATATTGGCCTGCACAGGGTCCCCCGCCTTGTACCATTGGGGTAGTTTTGCCCTCATGTCTTTGTTGCTGAAAACTGGATCGCTCATGTCCAGTTCCTGCCGGATCCCGAAACGGTGATAGTTAGCCCGATCTTGTGCCAAAACCGCACCGAACGAGGTTAGTTTCACCCCTTTTGAACTTACTGTGTCTTTGGCATCCAGCCATGTCAGATATTCGGCGATGACTTCCTCGGCGAATACAGGCGTGGTGAGCAGCATCAAAGATGTAACAGCCAAACTTGCCACTGTCTTTTTAAGCAATTGATTTATCCCGTTAGTTGTAGCTCTTGCTTACACAATATACGGAACACTGAGAGAATCCATGCATTGTGTCGAGGCTGTGCCGACATGGCATGTTTGGAAAATCAAAGCGGCGGCACTCAACACCATACCTGACGGGTTTAAATGGTTGCTCGACGCTCCATTGGGCTGATGAAAGACGCCTAATGCCTTTCTCTGCAAGACAATTGCGCAAGATCAATCGGGTGGCGCTTTCACAATGTACAGTTTTCATCTGAGCGGCCGGAGACTTCAAGTCATTCGACGGTCACGCATTCCTTCGCGGGCGATTTCGGCGTGCTGACAGGGAGTGTCTGAAAAGCTGCGGAAGTCCATTTTTAAGTGGAGAAAAACCATAGAAACCAAATTGCATCGAGGTCGCCTGATCGACCACATCCAACTCGTTGTACGCGATCTCAAGGCCAGCCAGACCTTCTACACGGCCATTCTGGCCGTATTGGATATCCCCATCGTCGGCACGACCGAAGACTATTTCTGGGCTGACGAACTTGTCGTGTCCTCGGTTGAAAGCAAAGAAGCGTTGGGTGAACTGACGGGGCGTCACCACCTGGCCTTCCAGGCAAAGGACCGAGCGACCGTAGATTCCTTCTACCAGACAGCGTTGGCACATGGAGGGCGCGATAATGGCGCGCCCGGCGAGCGGGCCTATCACCCAGGGTACTACGCTGCTTTCGTGCTCGACCCCGACGGAAACAACATCGAAGCTGTGTATCATGGCAAGGCACGACGCAGCGCGCCGTCAGTCACTATTGATTTCCTGAGTTAAGCCCATGGCGTTTGCAGATGCGGCAGCTTGGTCCCGCAATGCAGCCAATCGACCCAAACCCATTTACCCCCATCATCAATAGTGTCAAATCGACACCTCGCTAAGGTCGACTGCGCGGATAAAACAGACCTTAATGGTCCCAGCATCCATCGCCATTCCGGATCAACGGCTGAATTGAATGATGCCAGAACAAATCCTACATTGATGAAATGAATTGGTCGATATTGAACACTATTAGACTGGTTTTTCAGACGTTTCTCATTTGGATTTATGCAGGATCCGTGATGGCGCAGCAGGCGGAATTTGACTCAATCTTCGACCAATTCGCACAATCGAATTCTCGTTTCGCGATCAGCTCAATATATGTCATTGGAGATTCTGAACCCGTTACCAAAACTGCGGGCACGACCGAAAGTGATGGCGCGATCACGGTCGCCGATGATGCGCGTTGGCACATAGGATCCATCAGTAAAACATTTACAGCCACGTTGGTAATGAGACTAGCGGAAAGAGGCAGGCTGAACTTGGATGTTCCAATCGAACGCTATTTGCCTGCCTATCGCAAAGATATGCATGCCGATTGGAAAGCATCGACTTTGAAAGAGCTTCTCAGCCACACATCAGGTCTGCCAGCAAACGCCCCTCGATCAATCATGCGCAGAACGTCTTCCCACTCTCCCTATGAGGATCGGCGCAATGTGCTTTCGGCCATGTGGGGCGAGCCGTTGGGGAACAAGGTCGGTACGTTTACCTATTCCAACATTGGGTATGTGGTTGCCGGAGTCATCGTCGAGGAGGTAACAGGAACAACTTGGGAAGAGTTGATTTTGTCCGAAATTGCCGAACCGTTTGATCTGACATCGCTCGGATTTGGCGCGCCGCTAGAACATGATGCACCCAGAGGGCATCGCAGCATCCTGGGTTTCAAATATGCGGTTGCACCTGAAAGCTCGAATTCAGACAATCCTGGCTGGATGGGGCCTGCCGGAAGCATTCATCTGAGCATCACAGACTTAGCAAGGTGGGGACAACTTCATGTTCGCGCCTGTCAGGGACGACTGCCCAACTTCCTGTCTCAATCGAGCTGTCAGATGATGCAGTCGCCTGTAACCGAGAATTACGGGCTTGGCTGGGTGGTCCAATCTACGGAAAAGAACGGCCCCATTATTTGGCACAATGGCTCAAACACGATGTGGTACGCTGTACTTTCATTGATGCCAGACAAAGATTTAGTGGTTGCGGTAGCAACGAATGTTTTCGCGTCAGATAGAGTAGATGAAATGGTCCGAGAATTATCGGCCGCACTGGCGGACAATGTCTTCTGAACATCGCTCACTAAGAAACCCTGGAAAACCGCGCTGAATTTTGGCCTGACTTCAAAGCTGTCATGGGCGGTTGCCAGATTACGATTACAGTGAGCACAGAAGTGCCCTGAACGATACGCCCCGGGCCAAGATAGCACCACAAGTGATAGCAGCGGCAGCTGCCGACACAGACGCTCGAAATGTCATAAACGAACTCATGCGAGAACGGATCGCCTGGGTTGAATCCATTTTTGCAGCAACCGAAGCACGCGGGGGGCTCAAATCAGATGCGCCAGTGCGTAATCTCGTGGAGATGGCGATTGCTGTCCCCTATTTTCGAAAGTTCATTGCAGGCCTGCCACTCAATCACGACTGGCTCGAATCCCACGTCCCTTTCATGTGCCGCGCGGCTGAACATGTCGGCGACACATAAAGATGTGACCTTCCTGCTTGTTCTTTGAAACGGCCATTGATTTGTATGAAACAATGGTGGGTTCGTCAGCGGAGCGGCCACGCAGATTGGCGAAGGCCATAAAATGCGACTGCAACATCACCCAATTGCTGACGCGATTGCCACACGCAACGCCACATCCCTTGGGTCCGGGTCGATGCCCAGTTCGATCCGGTTGGTGACATATCCATAACCCAAGCCAATGGCCGGATCAGCATAGCCGAGCGACCCGCCTGCGCCTGGCGCGCCAAAGGCGTCCGGATGACCGAAGGTAAAGCCCGCAGACGGCTTCATGAACCCCAGTGCGTATTGCGCCTCACCCCGGAGCACTTCGTCAAAGGGACCTTCTGATGGCGGTATCGCAGGGGCCCGGAGCGCGGCGAGCGTTTCTGGCCGCAATCCAATTTCCGCTCCACCTGTTGCGAAGACGCCATATGCCTTGGCGATAGCGCGCGCGGTTCCCACCCCACCGCCGGACGGCACCTCCAACTTGCGCGCGTAGATGCGGTCTTTATCCATCACCACAGCTGATCCAGGATTCACAATGCAGGCTCGGAACGCGTCGGACCATGGATTCATAAGTGCCCTGATCATGGGAAACGGATAGCCGAGAATCGATTTGACAAAGCCGGGTTGGCTGAGCGGCGCCAACCGTTCGTTCGGTAAACCCTCTGGAAGCCGGATGTAGAAATCCAAACCAAGCGGCGCGGCGATTTCTTCCTGAAAGAATTGCCCCAAACTACGATGAGATGGATCAACCCGGCGCATCAATTCGCCTTCGTAGAATCCGAGCGACAGGAAGTGATAGGCGTTGCGGGTGCCGGCAGGCCATGCGGGCTTCTCTCGCGCCAGGACAGCTGCAAGACGATCAAGGTCGGCAATGATGCTGCGGTCGACCTTTTCGTGAAACGCATGCAAACCCGCCTGATGGGCCAGCAATTGCCGCACAGTGATGGCCTCTTTGCCGTTCTGGGCAAACTCCGGCCAATATATGGCCACGCATGCATCATAATCCAGCCAGCCGCGCGAATGCGCCAACGCCAGCGTGAAGGCCGACATCCCTTTGGTCAGCGAAAAGACGATGACCATAGTGTCATCTTCCCAAGGCGCGCCTGTCGCAGGATCGCGCACACCGCCCCAAAGATCGACGACCTTTTCGCCGTTCAGATAAACGCAGCAAGCGCCACCCAGTTCATTGCGTTTGGTGAAATTCTCTTCGAATGCTGTTTTCACACCCGCGAATCTTGGGCTGACAAACCCGTTCACAAGCAGTTCCGGCAAATCGCCCATTTCCAAATCCCGCAGAAAGACACGACCTTTTGCTACCAATCTAAAGGGGTAACGCCATTGATCTTACGCAATTCATGCATCTGTCGAGGGTTTTGTGATAAGCAAGGTTCCAAGCATCTCTCGTTAAAGAGCGCTCATTCGACACGCGGCAGCCAGAGCCTCAGATGGGCGTTGACTTGCAAACTACGCGCCCACAATCAGCGGAAAATCAACCTCTCGCTATGCTCAGCAATGCAGACAAAATGGCCGCGTAAAAAGCCCAATTTTCAAGAAGGTCAGTCTTCAGGCTTCCAATCTGGCTGTGCCGCGAACGAAATAACATCTTGTCCAAGTTGGTCCCAGTGTGGTTTATCGCGCGCGAAAATAACGACCTCAATTTCCAGTCCATTTGCATCGTCCATTGTACCAAGCGCGATCGTCAAATGATCGGGTGTCCGCGTGTTCGTTCCAAAAACTGGACTGCCACAGCTTGCACAAGATGCCTTGGTTACCTCTGAGTCTTTGCTGGACATATACCTGAATTCATTTGTCTTTCCACTCAGAGTAACCGCCCCTGAAACAAACATGGCCCCGACGGCATGACCTGTTCCGCTTGATCGACGGCATTCTTCGCAATGACATTGCGCAACGATGATTGGTTGTCCGCAAGCAACGTAGCTGACCTCGCCACAAAGGCATTTTCCGGTGTATTTATGCTTCATGACTTAGGCCCCAAAAATAGAGTTGAAGTACACAGGCAAGGACACAACTCGGTTCAACGACGATGAAGTCTGTTTATATTCTTGTATGGATTGTCAGTCACTGAGGGCTCTGAACAGCCAATTTCGCTCTTACCAACAGAGTAAAATCAACCTTTTGCCATGGTCAATAATGCGGACCGTTTTGCCCTTCATCGCGATTGCCTGGTGTCCTCAATCTTTGGCAGAGTAACGATCCCGATGGCAAGAGCTTTTCTGGAGAAGCTGAGGAGTAACCTGACAAAACACGTATGTATCTTAAACATCTTGCTCGGTCATACAGCGGACTGCAAGGCTCGTTTGAATATGTGTGCTGGCATGTTGGACTCAAGGAGAAATGCAAGAGACACCTTTATTCATTCAACGCCTTCATGCTGGCGTATTTCGCGGCAGAAATAGCACGTGTTTCTGTGGTACTTCTGTTGCTCACTCATGCGCGCGCATTTTATGGAAAATGGGTACGGTGTTAACAGCGAAATTGGTTTCGCTAAGGTATTTGGGGCTAAGTGGCTTGATGACGATCCCTATCTGGTCCCCATGCCTTGCGCTCGACAACTTGGTGCGTTTGCAGTTCAAGCTTGCCCGAGATTCAGATATCGCTCGCAATGGCATCTCGTAAAAGGAAATTTCCAATGATTAAATCTGTAACAAAAGCTGCAATCGTCGGGCTGATCATGTCAGCCAGCGCCGCACAAGCTGAGAACGTTGAAATATATCTGCTCGACATGCTGGACAATACACAAGCAGGCTATTGCATAGACATCGCTAAAGGAAAAGAAGAGGCTGCCAATCCTGACGACGGACTTCAAGGGCACACATGTTACAGCCCCGGCGGTGCGCTGGGATTTGACCAGGTTTTTGACACTGAACAGTTTGCCGATGGTGTTCTGTACATGGTCAACTTTGACGTCTGCGCTCAAGCATCATCGACCGAAGCGGGCAGTTTGCTTGAATTGGCCGCATGTGATGGCAGCGAGGCGCAGAGTTTTGTATTTTCGGGTCAAGGCACAATCACTCCGGCTTCTGCGCCTGACATGTGTATGACAGTCGCAGAAAGTACGCGTTCGGGACGCAGTGATGCTAACCAGATCAAGGTTCTGTCTCTTGAGCTTTGCAGCGACAACCAAGCGGCCTATCAAATGTGGGGCGTGAGAAGCTCGCTTGAATAGGTGGAACTGCGTGCTGTTCGTGGGGGCCGCGCTAATTGCCTTTGCTGACTAGGCTACAGTGATGTTGAACTTGGGTTACGCTTGACCAGAGAGTATTGGCCATGCGGCTAAGCACCTGAAGCCGCAACCGCAATGGTTGGCTTGGCTTTCGGGGATGAGGCCAATTGCATGCCATGACAGCAACTCAATAGATGTCGACAGCCAGACATCACTTCTAGTCTTAGTGGACGGCATGACTCAGGGCCCAAGCTACCAATATGCTCACACCAATTGCGCAAACACCATCTCAACCCGGACTTTGCTGCCATTGGCTGTGCCAGACATCTGCCATATTCTAAAAAACGGCAGCAGGCTCCAAATGTAAGCGGAACAAAAATGCATGAACGCTACCGCGTGAAAACTGAATGGAAAGCGAGTTACCCGGACCCAATTGCCTTGAAACAAGGCGAGGAAATCTGGTTGACCGATAAGTCCGATCATTGGGACGGCCACCTGTGGATTTGGGCCAAAAACCAATTCGGAAAACAAGGCTGGATACCAGACACTTTGGTTAGCCAAGCTGCCGGCAAACATTATGCGAACGCTGCGTTTTCAGCAATGGAGCTGACATGTGCCGTTGGAGATGAATTGCTCGCCATAAATGAGACGCATGGCTGGACATTGTGTGCAGCTAGGAATGGTTCCGAAGGCTGGGTACCGACAAGAAATCTGGAACCGATTTAGCCACAGTCGTCCGTTCCGATCATGCCTCGTTCGGCGCACAGCCTACCACATCTGACATTTGAAACCGGTGTGGTTCACACCAACCGGTTTCAAGAAATCAAAACAATGAACAGCCTTCTTGCTATGCTCGACTAGGACTTGCGCTTGGCACGACCTTCATAAGGGTTTTCGCCCTTGCGGAACATAAGCCGCAGAGGAATGCCCATCAGCTTGAAATCATCGCGCAATGCATTGATCAGATATCGCTCATAAGCAGCGGGCAAAGCTTCCGGCCGTGAACAGGACACGAAGAAGGTTGGTGGCCGGGTTTTGGACTGGGTCATGTATCGCAGTTTGATCCGACGGCCACTGACTGCGGGGGGTGGATGATGGTTCAGTATGCCATCCAGCCAACGGTTGAGCTTGGCCGTGGAAATGCGCGCATTCCAGGTTTTGTATACGTTAAAGACAGCTTTCATCAATTGATCGATGCCATTTCCTGCAAGGCCAGAAATAGGCACAACCGGAACACCGCGCATCTGCGGCAGAAGGCGTGTCGCCTCAAGCCGCAGTTCCTTGAGAGCTGCATCGGGGTCTTCAATCAGATCCCATTTATTCAATGCAATCACACAGCCGCGCCCTTCACGGGCAATCAATGCCGCGATCTGCAGATCCTGTTTTTCGAACGGTATTGTTGCATCCAGCATGACAACCACGATCTGGGCAAACTGGATGGCTCGCAAACTGTCCGAGACAGACAATCTTTCAAGCTTTTCCTGAACCTTTGCCTTACGGCGCATGCCCGCGGTATCGAACAAGCGGATAGGGTTGCCATTCCAGACCCAATCGACGGAAATTGTATCTCTGGTGATGCCGGCTTCCGGGCCGGTCAACATACGGTCTTCGCCAAGCAGATGATTGATGAAGGTTGATTTTCCGACATTCGGCCGACCAACGACAGCCAGCTGCATTGGCCCCCTTGGTTTTTCTTCAGCAGGTGCATCAGGATCGAATGGTTCCTGTTCCTCAGCTTCGATTGCGTCCGGGGGAAATGCTTCCTCACCGTCCGGCCTATCAGCTTCCGAGATGATCCGGATCGCCTGATAAAGGTCAGCCATCCCCTCACCATGTTCTGCAGAAATCGGCACAGGCTCGCCAAAGCCAAGTCGGTAAGCCTCGTAATAGCCCGCCTCACCTTTTTTGCCTTCTGCCTTGTTGGCAACGGGGATGATCGGCTTGTCACTCAGGCGCAGAAAATCTGCAAAATGCTCATCGACCGGCGTTACGCCAGCACGCGCATCAATCAGAAACAGGCAAATGTCAGCTTCCAGAATAGCAGCTTCAGTCTGGGCCCGCATGCGGCCTTCCAGACTTTCTATGTTCGCTTCTTCCAAGCCAGCTGTATCAATGACATTGAAAGATATGTCGCCGATCTTGCCGTCTCCGGAGCGCCGATCACGAGTGACGCCAGGCGTATCGTCAACCAAGGCCAGCCGTTTGCCAACCAAACGATTGAACAGAGTGGACTTACCCACATTGGGGCGTCCGATGATAGCAACAGTAAACATTTAAAGGGGTCCCGGAGATGGCCGACGCACAGCGCCGAACATCCTCTTAATTGTAGGCTATCATAGTTCCATCACCAGCCAGCAAAAGAAGTCTGCCACTGGCTGCAATTGGTTTGAGATAGATGTCTTTGTTCACGTCTCGCGTGCCCAGCAATTTTCCGGTCTGAGCGTCAACGGAAGCGATTTGGCCGTCACTTGAAGCAGACCACAAAGCGCCGCCAGCCAGAACAGGGCCGGCCCATGCAGTGCGTGAACGCTTCTTGCGAACAACCGGCAAGTCAGTAATCCAAAGAGCTTCTCCTGTAGCGCGATCAAGCGCCACCATCCGGTCCTGAAGATCCTGAATGAATACAGTGTTCCCGGAAACGACGGGTGTGAAACTGGAGCCAACACTCCGCTCCCACAAACGCTCACCGCTGCTCAGATTGACCGCAATTGTACGGCCCGAAACGCCAGTAGCGTAAACCGTTCCATTCGCGATAACCGGAGAGCCAGATACGTCTGTCAGGCCGGATACGGCAAGACTGCGTGCTGACCGGACCACGGCGTCACTCCATTTGGGATCACCGCTTTCAACGTCAAAAGCAATGATTTCACCAGATGAGTAAGGCACAACGACAGTTGAGCCGGATATTGCGGGGCTGGAGGCTGCCAGAATGCCAGCTGTTTCTGGAATGCCGGAATAGGTCCAAAGCAAAGAGCCATCGGCGGCCGACAAAGCAATGACCTCATTGCTGGCCGTCACCACAAACACCCGTCCGCCGGAATAGGATGGCGCACCACGTGCAGGTTCTTCCAACGGATAGCGCCAGACTTCCTGACCCGAGCGGCCAATCAAGCCAACAACTTCTCTGAATCCGGTCGCTGCATACACAAAGCCGCCACCCGATGCGATACCACCACCTGGTGCTGGCTGCTTTTCGTCATCAGGCCTCAGGGACACACGCCACAAGCGCGCACCACCAGACAGTGATGAGGCCGTTACATTGCCTTCCGGATCGTAGACATACACCCGACCCTCTTCCACAACCGGGCCGGATGAGGCGCGAACATTGCGCCGGCCCGGACGTTCGGCAACCTGTGCCGACCATGCACGGTTGCCACCACCGCCCGACAGAGAAACATTGCCCGGGTTGTTGGCATCATTCCCCGATGGATTGTTCCAATTGGACAGGGTGGCAGCAGGTGCGATAGAGGCCGTTCTGGTACCAGAAACCAATAATGGGTCGGATGAAGGCAAAGCCTCACGACGGGCACCAGGCAGCAATTGCTCTTCTTCTGCGAACGGATTGATGCTCTTGACGCTATCGGCAAGAACATCGATTCCAGCGCACCCGGCAAGAGACACAAGAACAGTTCCAAGCACTCCGAATTTGAACAAAGTGCCGCGAACGCCAGTTGGTTTCGACACTGAATTGCACGGTTTCACGTAACTATTGTTCATAAATCTGCTCTTTGTCTGGCAGTGAACCCGGACTTAACCAGCGTTCGCACCTTCAATCAACGTTTTCAGAATCTGCGCCCGTGACCGAACACTTTGGAGCGATTCCACATCTTCTAAAATCAAATCCAATGTAGTTGTGGCGGTTTCAAGGTCACCAGCCCGATAAGCTGCCAGTGCTATATATTCCCGCGCACTGTGTCGCCAGGAACTGTTGGGGTTTGCAAGCACCGCAAGCCGACTTTGAACATCTTCCAATGTGCCGGTGTCCACCAAAAGAAGCCCTGCCCGCAATTGGGCAAGCGATTTCAATTCATCGCTCTTGGTATTCTCAGCAATTTGGTCAAACTCGGCAACCGCCGCTTCCACATTGCCCTCATTGGCCAATTCAGCAGCAATGCGGAACCGCGCCAAAGAGGCATAACCCTCATGACCACCATCCGCAATTGACTGAAACCCCTTCAGCGCTTCGGCATCCTCGCCGTCTTCGGCAAGTTGCAAAGCTTCCATGAACGCATCGCCGGCGCTTTGGGCGGCCTGCTCCTGATAATAGCTCCAGCCGCGATAGCCAGCGGTTGCTGCTACAATAATGACGGCCGTAGCAATAATGAAAACGCCAAAACGGTCCCATATGCTTTTAAGAAATTCACTGCGGAGGTCTTCATCGACCTCTCTTGCAAATTGATCAGACATTACTGGCCTTACTGCTAAAACGAATGACAGCCGGTGTCGCAGAATTTTGCGCCCGGCTTGAGAATTGGCCGGACAATATCTGTTGCGCCTGTCTTAGGCAATCACGAAACGAATTAATTACATTAAACGAGCGGTGCGACCCCAAACAACCATTCATGGGCATACAGAGCAAAAACGGCCCAAACCCCTGCCCCGATGACAATGGCGAGCAAATCGTTACGCACAGGCCCTGCCAGAAAAGCAAGGCTCATCTGCCGGTCACGCCGCAGCGCTGCAAACAGAACCAGCACCGACCACAGCAGAATCGAACCAAACAAAAGAACTTCGTGTGACATCCCATTGATCAGCAAATGCGCTGTGGCCCAGACCAGAACGCCGACAGTCATGGGGTGTCTCAGATTTGCTTTGATACGGCCTGCGGGCAGATAGGCCGCTGCCACAAACACAAATGCCAGCAGCGTCAGCAGCGCAGACACATGCAGCAATGCAAATGGCGGCACCCAGACAACACTCGCGTTTTCTGCAGCCGGGCTGAAGCCCATCACAATCAGGATCAGGCCTGCAACGCTCAGGATCGTGTAAATCGCCCGCCAACTGCCAGCGCCGAAAGTGTTGATGGCCCAGACTCGAACAGGTTCAAAGAAAATCCGTGTTGAATGGATTCCCAGGAACAGAATGAGCCCGATGATCAGTAGCGTCATGAAAGAATGCCCCATGCTGCAAAAGGTAGAATCACCTTTTGTTATAATTTCGCGCGCTCTTTTTCAACAAATTGCCGGTTGAGGCCACCCGTCAGCGCCACAATTTTTCGTGTTTAGGCAGCCGATGCCCAGCCCGTTTCTTTTCGATAAGGAGAATTGGTTTGCCCCGTTGAACTTTCAAAGTCACAGGTTGGAATTGTGCGTTCGTGATACAAGAGCCTACTCTGCGACAAATTCGATTGATTTCACTGATGATAGCAACTGGTGCCATGCCGCTAACCACTCAACAAATCGCCGCGTTCAAAAAGGAATTGCTGCAGCAGCGCGCAGTGCTGGAGTTGGCGGCAGAGCAAACCGAAGCAGACCGGGCACCTGTTCCCCTGGATCAGCAATCTGTCGGGCGCCTGTCGCGTATTGATGCCATGCAGGTCCAGGCCATGTCGCAGGCGCAACAGCGCAAGCGTGACACAGATTTGCGAAACATCATTGGTGCACTGAGCCGGATGGAAGACGGCGAGTTTGGCTATTGCACGAGTTGTGGCGAAGAGATCGCCCTTAAGAGACTGGCGGTCGACCCTTCAGTCAGACTGTGCATCACGTGCGCCTCCAGCAACGAAACATCCTAAATTTTATATTAATCACAAAGTGTTACAGAATTTACCTAACATAAAGAAGCCGAATTTAGTGTGCGTCCAGCCGAAGTTTTCGATAAGGATCCACTATGCCGTTCTCCAGTTTCAAAAAGACTGCAATGTTATTCGCTTGCAGCCTGTTGCTCGCCCTGCCGTTGAGCATCGGCAAAGCCGACGCTGCAAAAGTTGTCGCCAAGGTTGATATCTCTGATCAAAAGATGCGCGTTTACATTAACGGTGTACCCAGACATTCCTGGAAAGTATCAACAGGTCGGAGCGGATATCGCACACCGGTTGGCAGCTACCGCCCAACCCGCACGCACAAGATGTGGCATTCACGCAGTTACAATATGGCGCCAATGCCCTATTCGGTATTCTTCCATCGTGGCTACGCAGTTCATGGCACAAACCATGTTAGCCGTCTTGGCCGCCCGGCCAGCCACGGTTGTGTTCGCCTGCACACAAGCAATGCAAAGCGCCTCTACAAGCTTGTCAAAAAATATGGGCGTTCAAACGTCCAGATCAAAATCCAGCGCTGAACGCCCTAAAGTCTGGATTCAATTCAGTGAAATTGAGCTCAGCGAAGATCGCGAATTGCTTCCGGTATCGTCGGAATCCGACGATACCGCCAAACCGACCAGAACTTCTGGTTCAGTTCCAAATGCGCGGCGATAGTCTGCTGCCAGATCAACATTTTCGGAAAACGAACCAGTCCCTGCACCGCGCTTGACGATGGTGGTGCCGCGTCCAGAGAAGTACGGGCTTGGTACATAACTACCTGCACCGTGCTGACCGCCGTGCACATAAATGAGCATGCGGCTGCTGCGTTTTGTCAAAAGGCTCTTGATATTCGGATTTTTTCCGGCACGGCGGGCCGTCTTCTGATCGGTAAACACGAAATACAAGGCAATGTTCCGGTCATCTCCGCCCTTTTTGGCCAAATTTGTAGGGGGCACAGACGATTGAACCGACCAGTTCCAACTGGCGTTGGTCGCATCACGCGAAGCTTCCGGGACAGGCTTATAGATCACTGATGAACTCTTTGAGGCCTCAATGGAAAGAGTTCCTCCGCCAAAACCATATTTTGTCTTAGGTATTGATCTGAAATTTACAGATTTCCAACCACCATCAAATGCGACGGTTTCCGCGCTTGCCAGCGAAACCGGTGCCACGGCGAGTGAAGCAGACATGGCGATGAGTGCTGCAAGACCTGAAATCCTGGAAGTCATAAAGTGAATCCTTTTTGTTACACAACGTCTTAAAGGAGTTACGGATCACGCGCGCTCATGGATGAGTCACACTATTGTGATCGATTGCATCCAGGCCGGTTTTGAGGCCTGACAGCGGATTCCAGGTTCCCAATCACCTCAAAATTATTTCCATTTAAAATCGTATAATTTTCTTATGCACACGTCTGAGAATATGCCTGCCCATCTTTGAAACGAAAAATGGGGGCTGGAAAAACATGGCGCATTGGGGGAATCGACTGTGTACAATCCTAAGAATCCGGGGGTTCCAGAAGTCCTATGCAATTGCCCACGCGTTGGGTGTGAATGAAAGCACGGTCAGTCGTTGGAAAAAGGGAGAGCCCATTTCCATGCAGCACGGCATTTCATTATGCCGCTTCCTTGGCGTTTCCATGGATTGGCTGTTTCTGGGCGAAAATCTGGAAACAACATCATTTCCAACCAACGATGTTCTCTTGACCATGGAACTGGCGCGGCTTCTGCAAAGGCATCCGCCAGCGGTAACCTCAGCGATGATCCACCTCGTTGAGGTCATATCAACGGCTACCGACGACTGACAATGCATCCGGCGCATCATTTTGCCGCTTATCTTGCGCCCTGCGCAACACCTAGCAGGACGACCAGACGCACCTTCATGCAATTATAAATTGCGCAAACTTGTTAAAATTCGACCCAAGAATGCATCTATCTTGAGGGATATCTTACAGCTGAAGGGAGTTAGCTATGCCGCAAATTCACAGTGTTGTCGTTCACAATCTCAACAATGGGATGCAGTGGGTGACACAACACCAGGCAAGTTTTGCAGGCCCCGATTGGGTGGCCTGTAACGCCATTCCACAAAATCCTCCGCCGGGTGGGTTTCTAAACAACAACCATAATTACCAGGTGAATGGCATCCAGGTGGATGGCATGGGGGGTTTCATTTCCAACGTTCTGGTTGAGAGCAATTTGAGCGATCCGCCTTTGGTGTTCGTGTTCACAGCTCCTCCTCCACCACCACCTGCTCCAATCAACAATGGCGGGGCCGCACCGGCCGCCTGAAACCACTTTGGGCTTAACAATGGAGAACGATCATGGATAATCAAAATCTATTCAGCCAAAGCTACGATCAAATCACAAAACAGATTCTCGGCACTGGCAACAACTACTTCCAGATGCTCGGCAATCCCCAATCATTCAACTGGCCTGTCGCAGCTTCCGGTCAATTGGCGCCTGAGGCCTATCAGCTCATGAGTGCCGCGCCGGTCTACAGTCCGGTCGCTACGTTTGGCGGTGTAGGGACATCCACTTTATTTGACAATTACCGTCAAATCTTTGGCCACGTTGGCTTTAACAACAGCCCGGAAATTGAACAGCAAATCAAAGACTTATCTGACAATGTGACTGCAGCACAGAATGAGGTCACGAAAACCTGGACAAACGCCAACACAGCCTACCTGACCGCAAAACAAAATGGCGGCGTAATCTTTGAGGCGCAATATCCCTCCATTGCTGAATGGATGGCTGGCCCTGGCTCAAACTATGCAACGGAGGCGGAAACCTGGACCAAAAAGGCGGATGCAATTCTCAAGCAGATACAGTCTCTGAATGCTGCAAACCAGCCAACGGAACTGTCGGATGCATTGGCACTCATGGCACGCCCAACCAGTTCGCCAAGCGCCGGCGACGCACCTCGCGGATGGACCAAAGTGGCCAACGGAGCTGGAGTGCTGGAATGGCAGCCCAGTTTCACCATTTCAACTTCGAGTCAAAGCTGGCGTCAGGAACTGACCAAAGGCACCATAGGTGAAAAGTCAATCACACTGGATGCCTCCAAAAGTGACAGTTCCATAACCAAATCCTGGGCGGGAGCAAATGTCTCCTACGGCACACCGTTCTGGGGTGTTTATGCAAGCGGAAAATGGTCTGAAACAAACATCACAAAGTCAGATAACTCCGTCACTGCGACTGTGAAGTTGCAATCAGCAACGAATGTGCTGATCACGCCCGGCGCCTGGTACAATGGTGGGTTCCTCAAACAAATGGCGAATGCGGGCACCCAGGGAACGGGTTACAGCATCCTGCAGCCCTATTCGTCGACCGGCGGCGATCACCCGCTGTTTGGTGCAAACGGCATTTGCTCAACCATGGTGACCGGGCTGGTTGTTGCTTACAAACCTTCCTTCTCGATCACGATGAAAAGCAGCACCTATAAAAGTTTTGAACAATCCATCAGCGCTTCCGCAGGTTTGCGGATCGGACCGTTCAGTTTTGGTGGCTCAGGCGGCCATTACCAGCATGATGTGTCAACCACGGGCAACTCTACCACTGTCACCGGCGGCTCTACGTCCGATGACCCCGTGATCCTTGGTGTCACGGTAGGCTTTCCCGGAACTGAAAAACCCTGACTTGATAGAACAATTTGGGTTCGGCGTACGCGCCGAACCTGTTTGAGGAGTTGACAGAATGGATGGAATTTTTACGCCATTTCTGGACGAGTTGGCACAATTCGCGATCGCAGATGATGATCTGGAAGCAGCGCCAATCACCAACAGAATGAGAGTGCCAACCGCTCCGACAATTGCAATGGCGCGCCGTGCTCCGCCGCCTCCCCCCTCCCGGTCGGCCACACCCCTAACCGGCAGAAACCAGGTGCTGGTTCCCTCACAGAATTGGGATTGGTCAACATCGGCCATCGGGTCAATTCCGACGAACCAGTTTTATCTGGCTGACAATCTGCCCCAATCCACCCAAAACGGCGGCGAATTTGCCAGTTCTTCCGATAGTTTCAGCAAAAACTACCGCCTGTTTCTCAATATGATTGATGTGGCAACTTTCCCTGCCTCTGTGGGCCTGCAACAGGCAAAGCAACGCATCACCGCGCCAAAATCCAGTCCTGCAAGCGGAACGGCTCCCCCCGGATGGACCAAGATCATGCCAGCTGGTGTGCTGAGATGGGCACCTAACTGGGTTGCCAGTCAAACCAGCAAAAACTGGATCAATGAAGCAATTACCAAACCACCACAAAGGCCCCAGACCATACGGATATCGCTGAACGCTGGAGGCCAACCAAGCGCAGTGGCCCGTGAATTGATAACAAACCACCCCGCCACCCAGCCAGAACGCCTGCTGAGAACATTCAGTGCTGTTTCAATTACTGCAAAGAATTGGGGCAAGATTACCCTTTCGCCCGGTGACTGGTTTGAGTCTGGCCTGCTGCAAGTCGGCCAGAGCTATATGAAGAACCCTGAGATGTTCTTCGGGTCCAGCGGCCTGCTGCGCGGACGGGTGTCAGCATTTTACGTGGGCTTTGATGTCTCGCTCAAGTTTTCTGGCGACCAGAACCTCACCCAGTCCCAACAATCCAGCATCACTCAGAACCGTAAATTGGAATTATTGGGCATTTCATTGGCCCTTGATCAGACAAGCTCAGACTTGACCGGCAGCATGCCGAAAATCGCCTACACACAAGCCCAGAAATCGCCCGAAATCATCGCCGTGGAAATAGAAACCTATCCACTCATAGGCACCTGACCCTGCCTCAGTGCCTAGCCAACAAAACCTGCACAAATGCAAAAAGAAAGGAAATCCCATGCCCACAGTCACACTCGCAACCACAGGCACCAACAAAGAGAACATTCTGACCGTCACCTTACAAGGCATTGGCCATGGTGGAGGCGCACGGTGGGGCGGCGTCAATGGTTTTCAGTTCAACGAGACTGCCAATGTCCCCACCGGCAAGTACAAGGCCACGTTTACAGTGCCTGGATATGAAAATGATGAAAATATTGAGATACGCGCGAGCGGTACGCTGACCGTGGAAGACAATGAGGATGACTACGATATTTCTTTTGCTTGATAAGATCAGGGAATCGGACAGGTAAAACTCAGTCGGTTGCTCTGGCAATTAGCTGCTCTTGCCACAATTGGGCATAGGCGACGAAACGCTCATCCGTTGCGGCAAATTCGGCGGGCAAGGATTCTTGCGATCCTTCATCCGGGTTGTTGTTTGTCAGCATCGCTGCACCAATGCTGGTTCCCGTTGCACTTGCTTCAGATCGGATGACCTGTCTGCCGCAGGCACTTTCCAGCATCTGCAGATAAAGTTTGTTTTGACCGAATGGCCCTTCCACAATGATGGGTCCATCCGCTCCGCAAAGATCCAGGCAAACCCTGGTCACCAGTGCCAGATAGAACGAGACGACAGCGTAATACTCGTCATCATTCAGCGTATCCGGCTCCACTGTCCACTTCGGTTCGCAACCCTGAAACGGCCCGGTCTGGCTTTCCACTGATGGGAACAGCATGATTTTGTCGTCCAGAACCCGCGACACAGCATTTTTGGAGGCTACAGCCTTGCGATCCGCCATAAGCAAGTCAAATTCCCTGCCACCCATAAAGCGGCTGGACGGGACCGGGTCACCAAAAGCGTTCACATTGACCAGCGTGTCCCGCATTGGATCAGGCTCAATCTGCTTACCGCCAACGCTCATGCAGATGACCCAGGTTCCTGTTGATACAGCACTGAAGGGCGCTTGCCGTTGCATCAAATGCGGAAACAGCGAGGCGTTGGAATCATGAATTCCGCAATACACAGGCACTGCGGCTGGAAGACCCAACTGATCTGCCAGATGCGCATGCATCGGCCCAAGCACATCTGTCGCCTTGCGGAACGGAGCCATCAAAGGCGTCCAATCCAGGGTCTCGACCATCGACGAGAACGTGCCTTTCCAGGGATTCCACAAATCCGTATGACAGCCCAATGACGTGGCCTCATTCGCCATGACCCCCGTCAGACGATACGCCCAATATTGCGGATAGGTAAGCATGTGCCGCACATTGGTGGCAAGATCCGGAAAAGCCTGCATCTGCCAGAAGAACTGGGCTCCAAGGTTCAATCCCATAGCGATCTTTGGTGAACCGGTCTCAGAAAAATCAGGCCGCAATGCCTCATAGGCATCGCGCATGCTGTCGGGCCCGTCATACTCATAATCAAGCACTGGCATGGCAAGCTCGCCACGCTCAGTCAGCAGTACGCCGGAGGCCCCGTGAGTGGTGATGGAAATGCTGGCCACTGGATACTGCCCATTCAACTCACGCATGGAATCCAGAAGAAACGCCCAGATGGCTTCCACGTTGAAATGCGGATAGGGCGGGCTGGGTAAAACCCGATTGGCCATGGTGCGGACCGCCAATTCCTGCCAGTTCTGCGGATCGACAATCGCCAGTTTTGCATTGGTCTTGCCGATATCAATGACAGCGACGTGGTGTGACGCAATCATCAATCAGTCCAGATGAAACAGGGTTTCAAGCGGGATGGCAATGGGTTCATTGCCGGGCTTCGTGTCCATGATGTCAGCCATATAAGCCCACCATTTCTGCATAACCGGATGCTGAGGAAGTTCATCCATGGCATGGTCCGAGCGACGCCACAAAACGCCGAACAGAATGTGAC
Source organism: Alphaproteobacteria bacterium (assembly GCA_024743215.1). GTDB lineage: Bacteria > Pseudomonadota > Alphaproteobacteria > Rhizobiales. The sequence continues at coordinate 196,499 of JANSWZ010000001.1, read as the reverse complement.
TCTCGCGGTCCAGATGAATTGAGTAATCGGAAACACCGGCCTCCTTAAGAAGCGTCACAAGCTCTGGCCATATCTCATCGTGGCGCTTTCTGTATTCAGCTTCCATGCCGTCAGCCAGCTTCATTTTGAAGGCGTATTTCTGCATCACCCACGCCCCCGTTTTACCATCGCGAACACGCGTGGCAATGCAATGGCCCCAATCAGCAGCAGGCCAATGAAAATCGACATCACGATGCCGGGTACGTTCAACAAGCCGAACCCAAAGGTCACCATGCCCATAATAATGGCCGCCAACACGACACCAGGAATGGTCCCTGCCCCACCAAGAATATTGACGCCGCCCAGCACCACCATGGTTACAATTTCCAGCTCCCAGCCGAAGGCAATGGAAGGCCGTGTCGAACCAAGTCGAGAAGTCAGACAGACAGCAGCCACGCCGGACATCAAGCCTGTCAGCAGGAACAGGACAAACTTCACACGAGCTGTACGCACGCCAGAAAACTGAGCGCCAACCGGGTTGTTGCCAATGGCATAAACCGTTCGCCCAAAATTGGTCTTGTGCAGAAGAACCGCATAGATGATTGCCAGAACGGCAAACAAAACAAGCTCAAACGAAAACACCCACCAGACATAGCCCTGCCCGAAAAAGGCAAAGTCGGTTGGATAGCCGGTATAGGCTTTGTCCCCCAGAACAATGTAGGAAATGCCCCGAAACAGGCTCATCGTACCTATGGTGACGACAATGGAGGGCAAGCCAAGCCGTGTGACCAAAACGCCGTTGAAGGCGCCACATATAATGCCAACGGTAAGTCCGGTCAGAACCAGCACAGGCGTTCCAAAGCCCAGTTCCATGACAAAGCCCATAGCAGTGGACGCAAGCGCAATGATGGCTGCAACCGAAAGGTCAATCTCGCCGGAAATGATCAGCATTGCCATGGCAAAGGCAATCATTGCTTTTTCTGTGAAATTAAAGGTCGCGTCCGACAGGTTCCAGGCATTCAGAAAGTAAGGAGATGCGAAGGAATTGGTGATGAACACCAATATGGCAATCGCCAACAAGAGCGTTTCCCAGCTTTTCAGAACCCGCTGGGCGCGTGATGTGAGACGATCCGGGATGTTGCGCGCAACCATTTCACTCATGTTGTTTGCTCCGCTTTCTTCAGGATCACACGCCCTTTTTTGCTTTCAGACCGCGCATTCACCGCAACCGCTATGATGATCGCTGAGCCTGAAATCGCCAATTGCCAGAACGGCGAGATGTTGATGACAGGAAGCGCGTTTTTGATGATACCCAGGAACAATGCGCCCAGGACAGCACCGCCCACAGAGCCAATACCGCCGGCAATTGAAATGCCGCCAATGACACAGGCCGCAATCACTTCCAGTTCGAAACCGCCGGCAATATCCACATAGGCGACCGCATAGCGCGATACCCAAAGATAGCCACACAGACCGGATACACCACCGGCAATCACAAAGGCCATGAAGCGCGTGAAACCTACATCAATGCCTGTATAGACAGCCGCATGTGGATTGCCGCCAACGGCATAAAATGCCCGCCCAAGCGGTGTTCGTATCACGATTATTGCAAAGACAATGACCGTGAGAACTGCCATCCAGGACAAGACCGGCAAACCAAGCAGTTCAAACCTCGGGAAGGCCTTGAAGGACGCACTCATCTCATGAGCGTTGATCCACTCTCCGTTGGAGATCAGAAAAATGATCCCGCGAAAGATTGTCAATGTACCAAGCGTGACAACAATTGGCGGAATATCGAGCTTCCAGACAAGAATGCCGTTACACGCGCCCATGATCATGCCCAGACTGATGGCGATGATCAAAAGGATCGGAACCGGCAATCCCGGAACTATCGAATTGATCAACGCAACCACCATACCGCTCAGGGCAAGGTTAGATGCTACGGACAGATCAATACAACGGGTCAGAATGACTACCATCTGGCCCAATGCCAGCATGATCAGAATGGATGTATCATTGAAGATGTTGGCCGCATTGGCAGGGGCCGCAAAATCTGGAAACCGCGTGGAAACCAGTGCAATGACAATCGCGATTGCCAGAAGCAGCAATGCCTCGCGAGATTTGATGAATTGGGTGATCATGCGGCGACTTCCCCGATCCCGGCAGCGGCCCGCACCAATGCCTCAGCACTCATCGTATCACGATCAAACTCACCCGCCAGACGCCCCTCGCGCATCACGATGACGCGGTCAGCCATACCGAGAATTTCAGGCAACTCAGAAGAGACCATAATCACGGCCAGGCCATTGCTGGCCAATTCACCCATGAATTCGTGCACGGCTGCTTTGGAGCCAATATCAATGCCCTTGGTCGGCTCATCAAGAATGATGACACGTGGCTGGGTCGCCAGCCACTTGGCAATCACAACCTTCTGCTGATTGCCGCCGGATAAATTACCAATGTCCTGATCCAATGCCGCAGCACGCAAATCAAGGCGCTCAGTATATTCCCGTGCCAGCTTGAACTCTTCGGCCAATTGCAAAAAACCCTTGCGAGACGTCTTGTCGAGCGACGGCAGCGTAATATTCTGGAAAATCGGGAGGCCAATGACAGCGCCCTGTTTGCCCCGGTCTTCGGGCACATAAACAAGGCCCTTCTCGATGGCTTCGGCGGGAGAACGCACAATTGCAATTTCTCCATCTATTCGCATCGCCCCCTTGGAAGGTTTTGTGATGCCAAAAAGAGACTGCATGAATTCGCTGCGCCCAGCGCCCACCAATCCATAAAAGCCCAGAATCTCGCCTTTCTTCAGGGAAAATCCAATGTCTTCAAACTCAGTGGGATGGCTGTAACCGGCCACCGTCAGGACTGTTTCACCCAGCTCCACATCGATTTTAGGAAAAATCTGATCAACAGTTCGACCGACCATCATCTGAATCAGATCGTCTTCCTTTACATCCTGCATAATGCCTTCACCGGCCATTTCGCCGTCCCGAAACACCGTGTAGCGATCAGCGATGCGGAAGACCTCATCGAATTTGTGGCTAATGAACAGGATTGCCTTACCTTCGGCCTTCAGCCGCTCGACCAACGCATATAGCTCGCCGATTTCCTTGTGAGACAGGGCAGCTGTTGGTTCGTCCATCACAACGACCTGCGCATCAATCGACAGGGCGCGCGAGATTGCAACAAGGTGTTTGTTGGCAATTCCAAGATCGCGCAAGCGCGCCGTCGGGCTGATGTCAGCGCCAACACGCGTCAGAAGCGCTTCTGCATCGGCCCGCATTCTGACCGTATCGATCAGGCCAAAACGGCCCCGAGGCGCGTGTCCGATAAATATGTTTTCGGCAACAGTCAGATCGTCAAACAGGACGGTTTCCTGATGAATTGCGGTAACGCCAGCGGCCGACGCTGCATGCGCATTTGGGAAATTGATTTCAGCGCCATTGACACTGATCGTTCCGCCATTGGGCTGATAGATGCCAGTCAGGATTTTAACAATGGTGGACTTGCCCGCGCCATTTTCACCAATCAATGCAGTGACTTGACCGGCATAAAGATTGAGCGAGACATTGTTCAACGCTTTGACGCCTGGAAATTCCTTCGAAATTCCGCTCAGCGACAGCACCGCCCTGCCTAAACCTGACTGGGTGTCCGCATCTGATTGGGTGCCACTGGTCTCTGGCTGCTTGGTATTCACCAGCATGACAGCGTCCTTCATTGGAAAGGATTAGATGGTGCCGCTGCGAGAGGCAGCGACACCAATGAAGATGCCTTCAGATCAAAAGATATCTTTGAAATCGTCAATATTGGACGAGTCATAGACAAATGGATCTGCCATAGCGCCTTCAGTGTTGTCATCCAGCATGACAGAACCCATGCGTCCCATTGGGATGCTGCCGCCAGCCTTTGCTTCGGCTTTGTCCGTAGCCAGATTGTAAGCAATCATGGTTGCGGAATAGCCCAGATCAATCGGGTTCCAGATCGCAAAGGATTTGGAAGCACCGGAAGCAACATGACCTGCCATTTCAGACGGGAGGCCAAGACCTGTGACATTGATTTCGCCAGCTTTACCAGCATCTGTCACAGCTTGAGCTGCAGCAACAATGCCAACCGAAGTCGGTGCAATGATAGCCTTCAGATCAGGGTAGGACTGCATCAATCCCTGGGCTTCTGTGTAGGATTTATCGGCCTTGTCATCACCATAGACAGTTGTGACAACATTGATGCCGGGATAATTGCCCTGCACCTTGGTCATTTCCTCAATCCAGGTATTCTGGTTCGTGGAAGTGGTCGTTGCAGACAAGACAGCTACATCGCCACCATCAGGCAGATGATCAGCAGCAAGTTTGATGATCATGTTGCCAATCAACGGATTGGATGATGGGTTCAAATGCATTTCACGGCCGGCAGCCGCTACGCCGGAATCCCAGGAAATCACTGTGATGCCCCGGTCCATTGCTTTCTTAAGCGTTGGAACCAATGCGTCTGTATCATTGGCAGAAACAGCAATGGCATCAACCTGTTGAGCGATCAGCGAGTTGATCACTTCAATCTGGCCTTCTGCAGTTGTGTCGGTGGGGCCAGTGTAGATGATTTCAACATCACCCAATTCTTTGGCAGCTTCTTCAGCACCCTTTGCGGCTGCTTCAAAAAAGCCAATGCCCAAAGCCTTTACAACCAGTGCAATACGCTTGGTTTCCTGCGCATGGGCAGGCATTGCCATCAGTGTGGCCGCGACTGTCGCGGATGTTAGTAAGGTCTTCAGAATGCTCATAAGTTCCTCCCTGGATTTGCATTCACGTTCTTCAACCGGCAGCTTTTTGCTCCGGAGAATTTCTTGCAGAGCTACGTCCGACTTCTGCAACAATGAGTTCGACACCGGCTGCTTCAAGCATTGCGGCTGTCTTGTCGTCTACGCCATCGTCTGTGATCACCTTGGTTATGCGCGACAAGGCACACAGGATCAGGCTCGATCGTTGTTCGAATTTGGATGAATCGATAAGGACAATGAGTTCGTCTGCCTGATTGACGAGCTTCTGTTCCGCCTGAACCAGCAGCGGATCGGCTTCCATCAGACCAAGTGGCCCCATCCCATGAGCGCCCATAAACATGCGCTTGGCATAAAAGTTTCGCGTTACATCATTGTCGAATGGGCTGAGAATGATGTTCTGTTCACGGTAGATCGTTCCCCCGGACAACGTCACAGTGTTTTTTGAATGTTTCAGCAGATGTTCGGCAATGGGAAACGAGTTGGTAAACACCTGACAACGTTTCGTCGCAAACGGATGAACCATCTGGAACGTCGTTGTACCGCCATTGATGATGATCGGATCGCCGTCTTCGCACAATTCTGCAGCCTTAACCGCAATCGCGCGCTTCTGTGACATGTTGATGGTTTCATTGACACTGAATGGACGGCCTGCAAGGCCGACGAACTGCGGTGGGTTGATTGATTCAGCACCACCACGGACCCGTCGCAGCTTTTTTTGAACATGCAAGGTCGCAATGTCACGACGAATGGTTGCCTCAGACGACGAGGTCAACTCGACCATCTCCTGCACTGTTGCAAGCGGCTTGTCCTGTATCAGAGACAGGATAATCCTTTGGCGTTCTTTCTCGTGCATGCCGTCCTCCTGCCCAAACCTTTCCACTGGAAAAGCGCATTGTCAATCATAAACAATCAAAATTGCGCATATTGCAGTGCAATATGATTGAAGTTGATTGAAGTTGATTGACACTCGACAAATTCGAGGGCAGTTTCCCAGCAACAAATTTTCGCTGAACGCGTGGGAGGTATGGCATGCTCGAACAGAATAACGGGTCTCGCCTGGATAATTATTGGAACCAGGAGAATGCAGCTGGCATGAGCGAAGCGGAGCTTCTGCTTTACCGGTCAAACCTTCTGGGGTCAGACAAGCGTGTCACCAATTATGGCGGCGGAAACACATCAGCCAAAGTTATGCAGAAAGACCCGTTAACGGGAGAAACTGTTGAGATTCTTTGGGTTAAAGGATCAGGTGGCGATGTCGGCACCATAAAGATGGATGGCTTTGCCACGCTCTATATGGAGAAGCTGCAGGCGCTCAAATCTGTCTATCGCGGCTTGGAGTTTGAAGATGAAATGGTTGGATACCTTCCCCATTGCACGTTCAACCTAAATCCACGAGCAGCCTCAATCGACACACCGTTACATGCCTACGTGCCGCGCAAACATGTTGATCACATGCACCCGGATGCAATCATCGCGATTGCGGCTTCTGAAAACAGCAAGGAATTGACTCAAAAGATTTTTGGCGATGAAATCGGCTGGTTACCGTGGAAACGTCCCGGCTATGAATTGGGCCTGTGGTTGGAAACATTCTGCCTTGAAAACCCGGATGCCAAAGGTGTCGTGCTCGAAAGTCATGGGCTCTTTACTTGGGCTGACACGGCACAGGATTGCTATGATCTGACCATTGACATCATCAACCGCGCCATCGCGTGGTTCGAACAGGAAACTGTCAGCAAACCCATATTTGGCGGGAACCATCATGAGCCACTTCCCGTTGAGAAGAGACGGGAAATCGCGGCAGCCTTGATGCCAGCCATCCGTGGCATGGTCTCTCAGGACGTGCACATGGTCGGGCATTTCGATGATTCTGCAACTGTGCTGCAATTTGTATGTTCCAAAGATATGGAAGCTCTGGCGGCCCTCGGCACCTCCTGCCCCGATCACTTTTTGCGCACCAAGATTCGGCCACTACTGGTCGATTTCGACCCGGCTAATCCTGATCTGGACGCGACGCTCCAAAAGCTTTCGGGCTCTGTCGCCAACTATCGTGCCGACTATGCAGCCTATTATGAGCGCTGCAAGCATCATGACAGCCCACCCATGCGCGACGCCAATGCCGTCGTGTATCTCATTCCCGGTGTTGGTATGGTGACCTTTGCCAAAGACAAGGCAACAGCTCGCATTTCCGGTGAATTCTACACCAATGCGATCAACGTCATGCGTGGTGCATCCACCGTATCGACCTATTGTGGGCTGCCGGAGCAGGAAGCCTTTGATATTGAGTATTGGCTGCTGGAAGAAGCAAAGCTGCAACGTATGCCAAAGCCCAAAAACCTGGCCGGACGCATTGCCTTTGTCACGGGTGGCGCAGGTGGCATTGGCTCGGCAACCGCTGAGCGTCTTTTGTCCGATGGCGCTTGTGTGGTTCTTGCAGATATTGACGAAGCAGCATTGGCAACGACCAAAGACAATCTGATTGCGCGCTATTCTGCAGATGTGGTTCGAAGCGTGTTGATGAACGTCACCAGTGAGGAGGCAGTTATAGCCGCCTATGCAAACATGGCGGTTGAATTTGGTGGTGCCGACATCATTGTCTCCAACGCTGGCATTGCGTCATCTGCACCGGTTGAAGAGACAAGTCTTGAATTGTGGAACCTCAACATGTCGATCCTGTCGACGGGTTATTTCCTCGTCGCTCGTGAGGCATTCAAAGTCCTGAACAAGCAGAACATCGGCGGCTCCATTATCTTTATCGCCTCAAAAAATGGCCTCGCCGCATCCCCAGGTGCATCAGCCTATTGCACCGCCAAAGCATCTGAAATTCACTTGGCACGCTGCCTTGCACTGGAAGGCGCTCCCAGCGGAATTCGCGTGAATGTTGTCAATCCCGATGCGGTCTTGCGTGGTTCAACAATCTGGTCTGGCGACTGGTTGCAGGAGCGTGCCGACGCCTACGGCAAAGACACGTCAGAGCTTGAGGAACATTACCGTCAACGGTCACTGCTGAAACGCTCCGTGCTGCCAGAAGATATTGCTGAAGCGACCTATTTCTTCGCATCTGAAAGTTCATCCAAATCAACCGGCAACATCATCAATGTTGATGCTGGCAATGTTCAGGCCTTTACGCGCTAAGCCGCTTAAGACCATTACTATCATCTCGGGAGGCACCAGCCATGATCGCCAAGGACGCAATAGCGCAGGCAAATGAAGCGCCATCGAGCGCTCTGGAAGCAGATTATTCTGCACTGGGCGAGCAACTTGACCGGCGCGGAATTGATATCAACGCCATAAAGCAAAAAGTTGCGAATTATGGCGTGGCTGTTCCATCCTGGGGCGTTGGCACTGGCGGCACACGATTTGCGCGTTTTCCTGGCGATGGCGAACCGAGAGATGTTTTCGACAAGCTCGATGATTGCGGCGTCATTCACCAACTAACAGGCGCAACGCCTGCTGTTTCGCTGCACATCCCCTGGGACAAAGCCGACACGAATGATCTCAACGCCAAGGCCGAGCAATTGGGGCTTACCTTCGATGCCATGAATTCCAACACGTTTCAGGATCAACCGGATCAGACGCGTTCCTATAAATTCGGATCCCTGTCTCATGCGGAAACAGCCACACGCCAACAGGCAGTCGAGCACAATCTGGAATGTATCGAGATTGGCAAAGCGATTGGTTCCAAAGCGCTGACGGTCTGGGTTGGTGACGGGTCCAATTTCCCAGGCCAGACAAATTTCACCCGCCAGTTTGAGCGCTATCTTGATGCAACCAAACAGATCTACGCTGCCCTGCCTGCGGACTGGCGGCTTTTCACCGAACACAAAATGTATGAACCCGCCTTCTACTCAACAGTGGTGCAGGATTGGGGCACCAATTACATGATCGCGCAGGAATTGGGTGAGCAGGCATATTGCCTTGTTGATCTTGGACATCATGCACCAAATGTGAACGTGGAAATGATTGTTGCCCGCATCATTCAGTTCGGAAAGTTGGGTGGGTTCCATTTCAACGATTCCAAATATGGTGATGATGATCTGGATACCGGCTCCATTGATCCGTTCCGACTGTTTCTTGTGTTCAACGAACTGGTCGACGCAGAATATCGTCAGGTCGAAGATTTCGACCCGGCGCATATGCTGGATCAGTCTCATAATGTGACCGACCCGATTGAAAGCCTCATCATGTCGGCAATGGAAGTCCAGCGCGCCTATGCGCTTGCCCTTTTGGTAGACCGTGAAGCCCTGGAGGGGTTTCAGGAGGCAAATGATGCCCTCATGGCGACCAAAACACTGAAGCAGGCGTTTCGCACCGATGTAGAGCCCATTCTGGCCATGGCCCGCAAAGAGAAAGGCACGGCAATAGACCCGATCTCAGCCTTCAGAGCGTCCGGTTACAGGGCAAAAGTCAGCGCTGAACGCCCAGCCGTTTCAGGAGCAGGTGGCGGTATCGTATAGTCATTTTCAACCAAATTGGGTGGGCAACCGACCCGCCTTATCAACCGGCCAATGCCCAGCATCACGGTCACCAGACGCCAATGCGGATACCAAGGTCTTCATCACCGATGCTCAGAGTATCAAAGAAGTCGTCCGCCATCGTCACGCGGTTCTTGCGCGCAGTCAGACGCTCCAGCAACAGATTGTGCATCATCTGCTTAGTGCCCTCATGATCAGCACTGGCACCCAGATCATGAAACTCCTCAGGATCATTTCTCAGATCAAAAAGTTGCGGTCTAAAGCCTGTGAAATGAACATATTTCCACTGATGTGTGCGGATCATGTAGCCCCGAGCCTCCGATGTACCGACATTCAGCATTTCGCGCGCTGTATAAAATGCGTAGTCAATTTCCGAGAAAGCAGCTTCCCGCCAGTCATCCGGTTTCTCTCCATGCAAGACAGGCACAAGCGACCGCCCTTCAAGGCGATGCCCCGCTGATGGCGCACTGACGGCATCAAGGAACGTTGGTAACAGATCGATAGCCTCAACCAACAAATCAGACGCTGTTCCGCGTGTCGCATCGGCCTCCGGCCTGGGATCGCAGATAATCAAAGGCACTTTGACAGAAGCCTCGTGGAACAGTTCTTTTTCACCCATCCAGTGATCCCCCAGATAATCGCCATGGTCGGACGTAAATACGATCATCGTATCGTCAAGCTTGCCTTCACTTTCGAGCCAGTCAAACAGCGCTCCAAGATGATCATCAATCTGCTTGATCAACCCCATATAGCCCGGCAGCACTGTCTCACGCGTTGGATCCTGTGAAAAAGTCTGGCTGACCCGCATCTGTGTAAAAGCTTCGAAAACCGGGTGTGCATCCTGCAGCTCACATTCATCCCGCTGCAATGGCAGAAAACTCTCTGGTCCATACATATTATGGTAGGGAGACGGCGCAATATATGGCCAATGAGGCTTGATGTAGCTTAAATGACAAAGCCACGGGGCATCTCCCATTTCAGAAATGAAAGCGCGCGCACGCCCGGTCATGAATGCCGTCTCGGAATGCTCCTCTTTTACCCTGGCAGGCAGACTGGAATTGCGAAGCTCCCAGCCTGAAAGCACTTCGCCATCAGGACCTTCTGCGGAATTGGCATAATCATTCCACGGATTTTCGCTGTCATATCCCTTCTCGCGAAGCCAGTCATTGTAGCTTAAGCTACTGCCACTGAGTTTTAAAAGCGGTGTCGGATGTATACCATCATCCCGCTCATAGGGATCAAACCCTGGCTCATCAACGGCATAGCCAAGGTTCTTGGAACCATCAGCCCCTAACCGTTCCATGCCCTTTGTGTCGCGTATCAGATGTGACTTGCCAACAACGGCAGTTCGCAATCCCGCCTGACTTAAATAGTCACCTATCGTCAGTTCACCCACAGGCAACGGCACATGGTTCCAGGTGGACCCATGGCTGAAAACAGTGCGTCCGGTATAGAACGAAGCACGCGAAGGGCCACAGACGGGCGATTGAACATAAGCATTGTCAAACCGCACACCACGTTTGGCCAGCCGATCAATATTCGGCGTCTGTAAATGTGGATGGCCGTAACAACTTAGATAATCCCACCGCAGTTGATCCGCCATGACAAACAGGATGTTCTTGATTTTTTTAGCCAATTTAAGCGCTCCGGTTGTCAGTAGTAGCCGTAGAAAAGTCGCGGCAGATAAAGAACGAAACCCGGGAAAGCCAGAACAACCCCCAAACGCAAGACATCAGCCACCAAAAATGGCGCAATTCCAGTAAAAATCGTCCGTAACGACACCCCGGGCATCATCGATTTCAACAAGAAAACATTCATTCCAATTGGCGGAGTGATCAGACTGATTTCAACTACCATAACCAGCACAATGCCAAACCAGATCGGGTCCATTCCGAGCGCCAAAACGATGGGGAAAATCACCGGAACGGTCAAAAAGATCATGGCCATACCATCAACCAGCATGCCGAGCAGAAAGTAGAAAAAAATGATCACCATCATGACGCCCATGGGCGAAAGCGGCAGCGTCTGAAGCCAATTTGCGACAGCACCCGAGAGACCAGACAATGTAACGAAATTGTTGAAGACCAATGCCCCGATGCCAATCATGAAAACCATGGCAGTGGTTTTAGCGGCATCAATCAATGACGAGACAAAAATCGGCATGGTCATCCTGCGCCTTGCAATGGCAAACAGCAAAGCACCAATAGCGCCTATGCTACCCGCTTCATTCGGTGTGAAAACACCAAAGGAAATACCTGCCATGATCAGCGTAAACAGGAACAAGATGCCCCAGACCCGTGCAAGCTTAATCCAGCGGTCACGCCAGTTCGAGCGATCCGCACGTGGTCCCAGTTTCGGCCAGACTGACGTCAGAATCTGAATGGTAATGATGTAAAGCAGGATAGTCAGCAATCCGGGCAGAATGCCGGCGGCAAACAGGGCTGCAATGTCCTGCTCGGTCAGAATACCATAAATGATCATAGCTGCACTTGGCGGCAGCAGAATGCCCAGCGTGCCACCCGCCGCGATTGTGCCGGCGGACAGGCTATCGGCATAATCATGGCGTCGCATCGAGGGAATAGCGACCTTGGCCATGGTTGTTACTGTCGCAAGTGAACTGCCGGAAACAGCCGAGAACCCGCCACAAGCTGCGACACTTGCCATGGCCAGTCCACCTTTGAAATGCCCAAGCCAGGCATTGGCCGCCTCAAACAGATCATCCGCCATTGCTGCTCGATAGATAAACGCACCCATCAGAATGAACATCGGCAACACCACAAAATTGGTGTTCATGATCACTTCCAGAATCTGCTGAGACACCATGCTCAATGCTGGCGTCATACCGCGCAGGATGGCAAAGCCACCTGCCCCCACAACCAGAAGAGAAAACCCAAGAGGCAGTCCAAGAAAAACAATCAGGAACAGAATTATGGTCCCAATGAGAAGCACGGTCATTTGCTGACTTCCATCCTGTATTGAAATTAAAGCATGTCTTCTGAGCCATCATTCAGTCCGCCATGAGGGATCACAGGCAAACGCCCGCGCCACATCTGGACAATCATGACGATGACAATGAGGGTTGATGCGGCTCCCAGAGCCGCCAGGATGAATAACAAAGGCGCACGGCTGATCTGCAGATCAATGGTCACCCATCCATTATTCCACTCGCGCAGAGCAATGGCATAGAGTCGCCAGGTGATGAATCCAATCATGACAGCCTGGAATACCAGAGACAGCAACTGCATCGAGAACCTAAGCCCACCATGGTAAAAATGATCAAGCACATCCACAGTGATATGCGCCCGGCTTTCCGTAACCAGCGGCAGAGCTGACATGGTCATCAGACCCAAGATCAGACCATCCATCTCGTAAACACCACGCAAGGGTGCACTGAGAAAGTACCGCATAACGACGTCTGTAAACGTCAAAATCGCGATAGCAAAAATGGACGTTGCGGTGGTCACCTTGAAAATGTTGAGCATCCAGTCAGGTGCGACAACACCGCGAAGACTCACGGTGGTGTCGTCAGGTTGGCCGTTTGAGGGGCCAGACATCTTTAATTGCTCAATTCAGCGGTTAATTCGGCCACCTGTTCAAGATAGTATGCTAGCGCTGCTTCCCCATCCACACCACGAGCTTCAGCCTTTGCCATCCACGCGTCACGTGCATATTGCAGTTTGTCCTCAAGCGCGCTCATAAAGGCCGCATCCGGCTTGACGACCTTGATATCCGTCTCGGCAACTTCCTTCTGCGTTTCGATATCGAACTGGTCAACAAACAGGCCAACATTGCGGGCAATTGTCTCACCTGATACCGCTGTTATGGCTTCCTGATCGGACGCACAAATGCTGTCCCACTTGCCCTGGTTCATGATGACCGAGAAATCGACTGCATAAAGGCCACCGGGAATGTCGACATAGGATTTCGTATAGCGGTAGGCGTTCCAGATTTTCATCGCACCCCAATTTGTGGCCAGTCCATCGACAACGCCTTTGGAGAACATGTTGAACATCTCCTCACCGGGAGCTGGCACAGGAACGGCACCAATCGCCGACACAATATCTGCAGGCGGACCACCAATCGTCCAGAATTTCATGCCATCGATACTGTCGATCCCATCGACCATATCTCCAGCAATCAAGCCCGCACCCGGGTTCGAGAAATGTCCAACCAGATGGACCCCTTTGAATTCATCGGCTGAAGCAAAAAACTTTTCATGAGTACGCCACAAGGCGACACCGCGAGCCGTTGCCAGATTACCGACAAAGGGCAGCCCGCCTATGTTGGGCAGATGCAACCGCTTGGATTCCATCGGATTGACCTGCATTGCCACATCCGCAATGCCATCGGTGACCATGCCCCACTGCTTTGGTGGCGGAGCAAGCGAAGCCGTCGTGAACGTGACCGATACCCGTCCATCGGTAACCCGTGCCACATCATCAGCCCAGGGTTTGAAACCACCAGCCCAAAATGTGTGATTGGGTGGCAGAAAATTGTTGAAGAGCAAGGCCACATCGTTGCATTCCGACTGTGCAACTGCTGGCGCTGCAAACGAAACACCCGTGATGAACGCAAGAGCCGTAGAGAGAGTTTTCAAATGATATTGCATGCTTTCCTCCTGTCTAAAAACTTGTTTGAATTGGCAATTGAGATCATGCGCAGGCGATCGCAACATCAATGGCCATATCTTGCTCAAAGCATCTAAATTTGAATTTTGAAAAGGGAGCGCCAGCGCTACGCCTGTGCCAGCTATCCGATGTAGTGGATCTGCCTCGATTGCATTTATCAAGAGCTTCAAATCTGGCTTTTCCCAACAACGCAGTCGCAGGGAAACCTGTCAGGAAAAATGATATTTGAAAGGTCGCAGATAACTCATTCAGCGCGGCCTGCATCGAATGTATACGCCTGATTTTCCACAGGTAGAAAATCGAAAAAAAGTAAGTTTTTGCCGCTTTTTCCAAGCCCGCCTCCCGGAACCAAACCAAGATTAGGACAGTTGGGGCGTTGTTATTGTGCTAAATTTCTCATTGGGACAATGAGTCCGGCATCCAGATAAAATTATTATTTTCCAGTTACTTATTTTAAAAACTTAAAAAATCAGAGATCAGCCGCACGGACTGGATTTCGCACTTCTCCATAAAATCGTACAATTTCCGACATGTCTGGCCCGTGATCACATCAGACACTTCAAGCCGCATCACAGATCAGCTTTCCTGCCGGGAAATCCACCAAGTTGTGCCGTTTTTGTCGCGAACCCCGCCTCTGCGGTCCCCGTCATCTTTTACTTCCAGCTTTTGAACGAGCTCGCCACCGGCTTTGATGGCCATGTCAAACACGGCTTCAACATCGGAGACATACAGATGAATATGCGCGTCGGCGCCACCGGGCATCTGGCCGATCATGACGACACTATCGCCGATGCGCGCTTCAGCATGCATGATGTCACCATTGTCTTGCAGGTGCACTCGCAACTGTTCACCAGAAAATGCATCGCGTATAAAATTCAGCGTTGCCTGTGCATCGTCGACAATCAAATAGGGAGAAATATCTGTGTAGCCGGTTGGTTTATACATGTCTGCACCTCCGAGGCGCAGACTAGCAAGCATGCCTTTCGATGTGAAGCTGCGTGACGGAAGACCCGATCAATTGCCCAGAATTCCAGGAAGCCGAAGGTTGTTTTCCTGTGCCCACTCAATAGCGTCTTCATAGCCCGCATCGGCATGACGCATCACGCCGGTAGCAGGGTCATTCCACAAAACGCGCTTAATCCGCTGGTCTGCCTCTTTCGTCCCGTCACAACAGATCACCATGCCCGAATGCTGGGAGAAGCCCATGCCAACACCACCACCATGGTGCAAAGACACCCATGTCGCGCCGCTGGCCGTGTTCAACAACGCATTTAAAAGAGGCCAGTCTGACACAGCATCAGACCCATCCTTCATGGCCTCGGTTTCGCGGTTTGGCGAAGCAACAGAACCCGAATCCAGATGGTCTCGTCCAATCACAACGGGCGCAGATAATTCACCATTTCGGACCATTTCATTGAAGGCCAGACCAAGCTTGTCCCGCACCCCGAGCCCGACCCAGCAAATGCGGGCTGGCAGGCCCTGAAACGCGATGCGTTCGCGTGCCATATCAAGCCAATTATGCAGATGCTCGTCTTGAATAAGTTCCTTCACCTTGGCGTCGGTCTTGTAGATATCTTCCGGATCACCCGACAGCGCGCACCAGCGGAACGGGCCGATGCCCCGACAAAATAAAGGTCGAATGTAAGCTGGTACAAACCCTGGAAATGCAAAGGCATTTTCCAGACCTTCATCCTTGGCCACCTGACGGATATTATTGCCATAATCAAGGGTCGGGACACCCATGTTCCAGAAATCAACCATGGCAGCTACCTGCACTTTCATGGAAGCACGGGCAGCTTTCTCAACTGCCTTCGGATCGCTTTCCTGCTTCTCCTGCCATTCTGCCACGCTCCAACCTTGTGGCAAATAGCCATGAACCGGATCATGCGCACTTGTCTGGTCGGTCACGATATCCGGATGAACACCGCGTTTCACCAGTTCCGGAAACACATCAGCTGCATTGCCAATCAGGGCAACAGATTTTGCCTCACCGGCTTTCGTCCAGCCTTCAATCATGGCCAGTGCCTCGTCCAAAGAACTGGTTTTTTCATCGACATAGCGTGTGCGAAGACGAAAATCTGCGCGGGTTTCATCGCATTCCACCGCAAGGCAACAAGCCCCTGCCATTACGGCTGCAAGCGGCTGCGCGCCGCCCATGCCGCCAAGACCGCCCGTCAGTATCCATTTACCCGTAAGAGACCCACCGTAATGCTGGCGACCCGCCTCAACAAAGGTTTCATAGGTGCCCTGAACAATGCCCTGTGTTCCGATGTAAATCCACGAGCCGGCCGTCATCTGGCCATACATCGCCAGGCCCTTTTTATCCAACTCGCTGAAATGATCCCAGGTCGCCCAATGGGGAACCAGATTGGAGTTGGCAATCAGGACACGCGGCGCATCCTTGTGCGTTTTGAAAACACCAACCGGCTTTCCTGACTGAACCATCAGGGTTTCATCGTCCTCAAGGTCTTTCAGACTGGCAACAATCTGGTCGAAATCATGCCATGTCCGTGCAGCACGACCAATGCCGCCATAGACAACCAATTCGTGCGGGTTCTCGGCGACATCTGGATGCAGATTGTTCATCAGCATCCGCAAAGGCGCTTCGGTCAGCCAGCTTTTGGCATTCAACTCCGTGCCAGTGGGCGGATAGACGTCACGAGAATTTTTACGAGGGTCATTCATCTTTGTATTCCTGTATGTCTTGCCCGAGGGCCGTCAAAATCTGGGTCAGATAAGGACGCAGCTGCGCTGCAAGATCAGGCCGATAGGCCCAAGGCACCGCCTCATCCATATAGGCGCGCTGCGCCAATTCCATCTGGATGGCATGCACGCCGGTTTCCGGCTGACCATAGTGACGGGTCGTCCATCCACCCTTGAAACGCCCATTGACCACATGATCGTAACCCACTGCATTCTTGCAGATATCAACCGTGGCGGATTCAATTGAACGTGCACACGTCACACCACCATTTGTGCCAATGCTGAACACCGGCAGCGTGCCATCAAACAGAAAGGGAATATGCGAACGAATGGAGTGACAATCATAAAGAATGGCGTAGCCATGAATGGCTTTTACACGCGCAATCTCAGCGCTCAGTGCGTCATGATAAGGTTTATGAAAGCTCAGTCGACGCTGCTCACATTCACTTTCTGAGGGCTCTTCACCGTCCAGCCAGATTGGGTTTCCATCAAAATCTGTAGTGGGACAAAGGCCGGTCGTATTCTGCCCGGGGTAAAGCGAATGCCCCTCCGGATCACGATTGGCATCAATGACATAGCGATGAAACGACGCGCTCACGACTGTCTGGCCCAGCAGCAAGCCATCATATAATCGAGCAATATGCCAATCCGTATCAGCAAGACCTTTGCCCCGCTCATTCAACCGGGCGCCGAATTCCTCTGGCACATGCGTGCCACCATGGGGCTGGCCGAGAACAACCGGGCTGGTGCCCTGCTCCACGTGAACCGGGTTCATGCCGCCAACTCCGGCAAGTCAGTTCCGGAGGCCTGTACAATTTCCAGCGAAGAGACCAACCGACAGGCGGCCTCCAAGTCAGGTGCCATATAGCGATCGTCGCCGATTGTCGCTACGTCTTCACGCAGTCGTGCCAGAACATTTTGCAGCGGTTTGCTGGTCGCCAGCGGCGTACGAAACTCAATCCCCTGTGCCGCACACAGCAATTCCACACCCAAAATATGGTTCAGATTGGCCGTCATTCGCAGCAGACGACGCGCACCATGGGCTGCCATGGACACATGATCTTCCTGATTGGCGCTGGTCGGCGTGCTGTCGGTCACACACGGATTGGCCAGATGTTTATTCTCACTCATCAAGGCTGCTGTTGTCACCTCGGCGATCATTAGCCCCGAATTCAAACCCGGATTGGGGGTCAGAAAAGGCGGCAAATCATGGTTCAGCGCAGGATCGACCATCAGCGCGATACGGCGTTGCGCAATAGCTCCGATTTCGGCAACGGCCAAGGCAATCATGTCAGCTGCAAAGCCAACCGGCTCAGCATGAAAATTGCCGCCTGAAACAATGATTTCAGGCTCCGTCAAAACCAGTGGATTATCGGTCGCCGCATTCGCTTCAATCTCAAGCGTCATGGCAGCTTGGCGCAACACATCCATCGCAGCGCCCGTCACCTGAGGCTGACAGCGGATGCAATACGGGTCCTGCACCCTTGTATCACCCTCAATATGGCTTTCACGAATGATGGAGCCGTCCAACAATGCGCGAATAGAGGCCGCGGCTTCTATCTGGCCACGATGGCCCCGCAAAGCGTGTATTTCAGGCTGAGTGGGCGCAGTAGAACCCATAATGGCATCCGTAGACATGGCCGAGGTCACAAGGGCGTTCTGAGCAGCCCGCCATGCTTCGAACAGGCCAGCCAGAGCAAACGCTGTTGAAAACTGGGTTCCGTTGATAAAGGCCAGACCTTCCTTGGGGCCAAGAACTACCGGCGACAGGCCGGCTTTCTCCAGGGCCTCAGCTCCGGACATCACTGTGCCCTCATACTCCGCCCGGCCCTCACCAATCACCACGGCAGTCATATGCGCCAGCGGAGCCAGGTCGCCGGAAGCTCCAACTGAACCCTGTGCCGGGATGACTGGCGTTACGCCCCGCGCCAGCATCTGTTCCAGCAGGTCAACGCAATCCCACCTGACGCCAGAGGCACCGCGTCCAAAGGACAGCAGCTTCAAAGACATCATGAGCCGAACCATGTGACGCGGGATAGATTCGCCAACGCCGCAGCAATGGCTCAAAATGAGATTGCGCTGCAGAATGGCCGCATCTTCCGAAACAATTTTGATACTGGCGAGCTTTCCAAAGCCGGTGTTTACACCATAAATCGGAACGTCACTCTGCGCGGCAGCACATATGCGCAGGGCCGCGTTCTCAACCGCGTTCCTGCAAACGCGATCCAGCTTTACGCACGCACCTTGCCAATAAACATCGCCCAATTCACTTAGTGATACCTGGCCGGGGGTCAGAACCAACTCAGTCAAACGCGCCTCCATAAATGCGCTTTTCCAGCGCGTTGAAACCGATTCGATAGGACAACTCGGCAGGATGCTCGACATTCCAGATCGCAAAATCGGCGCGCTGCCCAACTGCAATTGTTCCGGTATCAGAAAGACCCAAAGCCGACGCGGCATTGCGCGTTGCGCCCGCCAGGGCTTCTTCAGGCGTCAATCGAAATAAGGTGCAGGCCATATTCATGGATAGGAGCAGCGATGAAATCGGCGACGAACCGGGGTTGCAGTCAGTCGCCACAGCCATGGTCACACCATGTTTGCGCATCAGTGATACAGGCGGCATTTGGGTTTCGCGAAGTGTGTAGAACGCGCCCGGCAACAACACCGCGACGGTGCCGCTGCGCGCCATCGCAGCCACCCCAGCTTCATCCAGATACTCCAGATGATCAGCCGATAGAGCTTCATAGGAGGCCGCGAGCTTCGCCCCGCCCAAATTCGACAACTGTTCAGCATGAAGTTTTATCGGCAGACCAAGTGCTCGCGCTGCATCAAAGACGCGTGCAATCTGGTCGGGTGTGAAACCAATACCTTCGCAAAAGCCATCCACCGCATCCACCAGACCTTCAGCATGGGCCAGACGCAGTGTTGGAATGCACACATCACCAATGTAAGCATCTGGCTTGCCGCGATACTCCGGCGGAACCGCATGTGCGCCCAAAAACGTGGTTTGAATGCGGATGGGTCGCAGCGTGGCAATACGCCGTGCCACCCTCAGCATTTTCAACTCGGTTAATTGATCAAGCCCATAACCCGACTTAATTTCAATCAGGCTGACACCCTCTGCAATCATCGCATCAATGCGCGGCAGCGCATCGGCCAGCAAATCCACTTCGCTGGCGGTCCGGGTGGAGCGCACAGTCGAGACAATGCCCCCACCTGCCCTTGCAACTTCCTCATAAGACGCACCGTTCAGACGCATTTCAAACTCATGTGCGCGGTTGCCACCATGCACAACATGCGTATGGCAATCGATCAGCGACGGCGTCACCAGATTTTGACCGAATTCATGTCTGGAATAGTCCGAAAAGCTGGGGGGCAAATCTGCCTCTGGGCCCACCCAAACGATCACTCCATCCGCAACGGCAATGGCGGCACTTTCCAGCAAACCATACGCTTCGCCGCTCTCAGGGCTCATCGTTGCGGCTGATCGACAGGTCAGGACATAAGGATCGTGGGTCATCGCTCTTCAATTTTGTGATTGTCAAAAGCAACTCTAATCCGGTAAGAATAATATGTCTATACATAAGGAATGTCAGATGAGAATTTTTTCAAATCGTGCCTGGCTCTCAACCAACTGGATTGAAAATGTGCGCGTCACGATTGATGACGGCGAAATCACCGAGATTGAGAGATCAGTAAGCGCTGATCCAACTGACATTCGGGTCGATACGCTTCTGCCAGCGCAGGCGAATTTGCACAGCCACAGCTTTCAACGCGCCATGGCCGGAATGACTGAATATCGTGCTGCTGGCCGAGACAGTTTCTGGACATGGCGAACCTTGATGTACAAGTTTCTGGATCACCTGACTCCAGAGCAGATAGAAGCCATCGCGGCCCTGGTTTTCATGGAAATGCAGGAAGCTGGATATGGATCGGTCGGAGAGTTTCACTATGTGCATCACCAGCCCGGCGGGCAATTCTATGACAATCGCTCAGAACTATCAGCGCGCATTCTGGCGGCAGCGTTGAAAACCGGTATCGGACTTACACATCTGCCGGTGCTGTATACCTATGGCGGCGTAGAGAAAGCACCGCTGGCAGGAGGTCAGAAGCGTTTTGGCAATTCTGTCGACGAGTTCTCCCTGTTACTGGAAGAAATTGAACTGGCGATGAGCGATACACCGGCAGATTACCAGCTTGGCATTGCGCCCCATTCACTACGTGCAACCTCCCCCGAGGAATTGGGCGAACTCATATTGCGACATGACAATGGGCCAATCCACATGCACATTTCCGAACAGCCGAAGGAGGTACTTGAAGTCACTCATTGGCTGGGACAACGGCCCGTAGAATGGTTATTAGCGCATCATGATGTAACGCCGAACTGGTGTCTCATTCACGCAACCCACATGACCGACGCGGAAACCAAAGCCCTTGCCCAATCTGGGGCCGTTGTGGGTCTTTGCCCGATAACAGAAGCCAATCTGGGTGATGGAACGTTCAATGGAGCCACATTCATTGAGGCAGGCGGAACATTTGGCATTGGATCGGATTCAGATATCCGCATTTCTGTGGCGGAAGAACTGCGCACATTGGAGTACAGTCAACGTATGCGCGACTTGAACCGCAACATATTGGTGACAAAATCAGGATCCGTCGGACAAAACCTCTATCTCAGCGCAGCAACTGGTAGTGCTCAAGCCATCAACCGAAACGCAGGCAGGATTGAACCAGGATTCCTGGCAGATCTTGTCGCGATAGACAGCACAAACCAATATCTGTGTGCCCTTACTCCAGAACAATTGTTTGACGGATTTTGCTTTACGGCAGATGGCAGTGTCGTGACCGATCTGTGGTCTGCCGGGCGGCACATGGTTCGGGACGGCAGACACATTGAACGCAACAAAATCCTGGCGGATTACCGCAACACGATGCGCGATCTGACTGGCGCACTGAATTCTACTTAACCCGAGGCATTGTCGAAAACCGAAATCACACAAGCTGGTTTCCTCTCACCTTTAACATGTATATACTTGGGCAATGAGAGCTGCCCCGAAAGTCCCTGAAGCATCTGGCAAAGAATCTGGCAAAGACGAGCCCAGATCACTGCATTTGCGGATTCTGGAAGAAGTTCAGGACAACATCATTTCTGGCAGATGGCCTCCCGGCTTTCGCATTCCCTTCGAAACCGAGATGGCACGGGAATATGGCTGCTCGCGCATGACCGTCAACAAGGTTTTGACCCAACTGACCCAATCCGGGCTTCTGGTCAGAAATCGCAAATCCGGCACCTTTGTCAAAGCCCCGCAATCCTTGTCAGCAGCATTGCAGATTACAAGCATCCGCGCGGAAGTGGAACAATCCGGCAAGACCTATTCCTACATGCTTCTGGGCGATAAAGTCCGGGTTTTGAAAGCAGACGAACAAACCCGTTTTGGATTCCAGGAATTGGATCAGGTGCGTGAAATCACGTGCCTTCATTCCGCAAACGGTGCCCCGTTCTGTCTGGAAGAACGCATCATCAACATGGAAGCGGTTCCGGAAATACGGCAGGTGGATTTTACTGAAGAAGCTCCAGGAAACTGGCTGCTAAAAAAGGTTCCTTGGAATTCAGCTGAACATCAGATCATGGCGGTCTCCGCCTCAGATGACGTCGCCAAATCATTACAGATCGCAATGGGTGATGCCTGCCTCGTCGTCGAACGGACCACGCAAAACGAAAAGGGTTATGTCACTTGGGCAAAGCTCTCATATCCGGGTGACCAGCATCGAATGTTTGCCAGTTTCACCCCAACCGGCTGATACAATCAGTGCCATTGGACTGCAATTCCTTCACGCCGGACAGCCCCATCAGTTTAAGCGTAATGGACAGCTCGACGGACAGAATATCAATTGCCTTTTCAACACCTGCACGCCCGCCAGCCGCCAGTCCAAACGCATAGGCACGCCCCAGCAGCACACCGCTTGCGCCCAAAGCAAGCGCAATGGCAATTTCACTGCCACGGCGGAAGCCACCATCAATCAAAACACAGAAATCAGGCCCCACCGCTTCCCGAACGGATGGCAGAACCGAAATTGTGGAACTAGCAAAATCCAGTTGGCGGCCACCATGATTTGAAATCACAACAGCATCTGCACCGCAATCTCTGGCAATTTTGGCATCCTCAGCGGAAAGAATGCCTTTCACCACCAGCCGTTTCTTCCATTTGCTGCGCAGCCATTTGACATCATTCCAGGTCAGCGAAGCGTCCAGCCGACCAGACAGGTTAGACGCCTGTTCCAGCGCACCTTTGCCAAATTCCGGATAGTCCGCCACAGCTTCCACATTGGGTGATCCTGCACGCAGAATGTCCAGACACCAGGCCGGACGCTGCATCATGGAAAATGCGAGTGCCGGTGTAACTTTGGTGACGGCCCGAAAACCGTTCCGGACATCCTTCTCCCGCACTGATGTAACCGAGGTATCTACGGTCAGGTAAAGGACATCAATGTCGGCATCGACAGCAGATTGCAGCAAATCTTCGACGAATGATTTGTCGCGATCCATGTAAAGCTGGAACTGTAGATCACCGCCAACGTCCTTGCGAAGTGTCCCTATACTGCCAATTGAGAAGGTCGACAGGCACATAGGAATGCCTTTTGCCTTTGCCGCCTGTGCCGCAAGAACTTCACCTTGGCCCCGATACAGGCCCAAAAAACCAACCGGTCCCAGCATAAAGGGAAGCGCATGCTGCGACCCAAGATAGTAACAGCTCAGATCAGGCATCTCCTTCTGCTTCAGAACGCGTTGGGTAAGGCACCAATTGGAAAAACCAGCCCGATTACGCCCGGCCGTTGTCTCCGAAAAAGCGCCGCCATCAATGTAATCAAAGAAGATTTTAGGCAGCCGTCGCTGCGCCAATACCCTCAAATCTTCAATATTGACCACTTGCTTCAAGGCGCACCTAAATCTGTTTGTCAGGATCAATTGCGGTAAGGAACTCTGTCACCACATTGTCTCCACACACCGGTCGCGACCCTACCAGTGCAGTGACATAAAACCCGATGGCAGATGATATAGGATTATGCCGCTCTACATTGCCACGCAAATTCATCACGAGGGCCGGTGACATCGCCAATGCAGATCGCAGTGTTGCCTCCCAGTTTTCAGGCAACAAATCCCTGCTCTTCAAATGCATCAGGAAAGGTTGCCAGAAAGCTTCCGCCTTTGCGTGCAGCAAGCGCTCGCGTACCGCCGTCAGTGCCCAGTCGGTATCGATGGCAAGCACGCCCTTTTCATAGCTGACACGCGCCTTGAACCGATCTGCCGCAACCTGCGGGTCATACAGCCAGAATGGATGCGCAAAAATATTATGAAACGTTGCTTTGGCCTCAGCCAGAAGCGATGGGAAATGCTCCCCTGCAAAGGCCGGGTCGAAATAGGACAGCTTTGCTTCGCCATCACCAGTTTCAAACCAGACATTGGCATTGTGAGCATCACCATGAGCCACCACTCCCCCCGCATTTGCAAGATGCGCAGGATGAAGGTTTTCAAGAGCATGATCAAAAATGTCGCCAATCGTCGACATCATGGCCTGCCCGTTCAGCACAAGCTTGGCATCCGCCAACTCGGCCCAGGACAATGTGGCACCCGGAAACGCAAATGTCTGATCTATATAGAATTTTTTGAAGCGACCACCTGGCGCTTCCCGTGTCTTGATATCGATAAGACGTTCGTAAAACAGACGATGAATCGGCTCGTTGGCGACCTGGTCCCTGGTGACAGGATGCAGGCTGTTCTTCGCAACAGTTAGAATTTTTTCGTTCAATTGACGCTCAGCCAAATCTGCAATGGCAGCGCCCTTTTCATCATGTTCGTCGTCCAGATCACGCAGAACATCAGAAAACCGCCTGTCGTCCCTGCGCCGGTAAACCAGTATCTGTTCACCTGGCTGGACGGATGTCAGAACAGGAAGATCAATTGGCAGATTGGCTTTGGCGATCAGATCAGCGCGGTAATATTCCCCGCTCATTTCCTCTTCGCCCTCTTCCTGATGAAACTTGAAGAAGAATCGGTCCTTGCTACCGCGAAAAAAACCGTTCAGCGAGTTGAGCGAATACTGATCATGATTGATCTGCAAATCGTGAACCTCAATATCGAATGTCTCGATGAGAAACAGTCTGAGTTCAACCAACGCGGCAGCTTCATCCGATTTAGCGAGTTCCCGAATACGGGCCGTCCGGGATTGGGGTTCACTCACCAGACACCTCAATCAATGTCTTGATCGCCGGTGATGTTCCAGACGCAATCACGCCATAGGCTGCGGTAGTCTGTTCCAGCGTAATCCGGTCACCGATTACACCTTCAAATCGATCAGCCTTGTCATGCAGCAACGCAACCGCTTCGGGCAATTCATCTGCAAATGCGTGACAGCCGACAATTGAAATTTCGCGCTCCACCAGATGAACCGGATCGATGGTCAATTCACCCGATCCAATGCCGACAAGACCGATGGTGCAGCCGGACATTTTTTGCAGCAACATATCGATGACGCCGATATTGCCCGTCGTATCCAGAACATACCTGACAGGCTTTTCAGCGCTGTCAGATTGCGAAAAACTCGCCAGATCAACAATGGCTGCACCGGATAATTCTGCACAACGCTCAGCTCTGATAGCATTCACGTCGCAGATGAACAGCGCGCGATTGGACCTGCAGGTCGAGGCAAGAGCGCTTAGTGCTCCTATTGGACCACATCCGATAATCAGCAATGGCTCATCATTGGGGATGTTCAACAGGTTCAAGGCATGAAGTGCAACCGCCAATGGTTCGGCCAAAGCGGCGATATGAAGCGCAGCATCTGGTTTGCATTTGATGCACAGCTTTGCAGGAACAGTTATAAAATCGGCAAACCCGCCATCAATTGCTTCACCGACGAAGCCCAGGCTTTCGCATAGATGAACCTTGCCTAATCGGCAGTTTGCACAATCACTGCAATAATAGCGTGAGTCTGCCGCAACCTTATCGCCAATTTCCAGGCCAACGACATTTGCTCCGACAGCTTCGACAAATCCGGAGAATTCGTGCCCCGCAATGGATGGTTTTCTGCTGATCCACTGTCCGGTTTTGAAGTTGTGGATGTCAGAGCCACAAATGCCCGCATAGGCCACCTGAACACGCACCTCATCTGGAGCAGGATCAGGAGCCTTCGCGACGTCTTCACAACGTAAATCCAGCGTGTCATGCAGTCGCACAGCCTTCATATCAGCGATTGCCCAGATATTTCTGGCGCATGTCAGAAACCGCATTTTCGTGTGAGGAAAAGCCTTCATAGCGCGCCAGAACCCGCGCATGTTTAGCCATCTCGGCATAGGCAGGTCGGGTGACATAACCAATGGATGAGCATTTGACGAAATCATGTACGGACAGCGGGCCATAAGTCCGCGCACCTTGGCTTGTCGGCAGAACAGCATTCGGCCCAAGCGCGAAATTGCCAATGGAAACCGGTGTATGCGGCCCCATCAAAATCTCGGCGGCCTCAGTGATATGTCCCAAATGTTCGAACGGCTCTGAGGACAGCAACTCAAGATGCTCCGGCGCATAATCATTGATAAATGTGTAACTCTCTTCCAACGAAGACGTGAGGACGATACCGCCATTTTCCCCGCACAGCACAGCTTTGGAAAATTCCACACGCTGCTCGGTCATCTTGGCCCAATGATCAGGAAGTGCCGCCAGGGCTTCTTCTGCAACCCGCCGTGAGTGCGTAACGAGAAACGCGGAACTGTCCGGCCCATGTTCAGCTTCCACCAGCAAATCCAATGCAGCCAACCCACCATGCACGCTCTCATCGGCAAAGATTATCGCTTCAGACGGACCTGCCGGAAGACCGGGGTCAATCATATCAGACAGACGTCGTTTCGCGGCCACGACCCAAGGACTTCCCGGCCCCACAATCTTGAGCGCTGGCTTGATCGTTTGCGTTCCAAATGCCGCTGCAGCTACCGCTTGAGCGCCACCACATTTATAGACGGTTTCAACCCCGGCAATGCGTGCCGCGACCAATGTTGCGGCATCAACAGATCCATCAGGCGTTGGTGGTGTGAAAATAGCCAACTCAGGCACCTGCGCCACAACGGCGGGTACGGATGTCATCATCGTTACAGAGGGAAATGCACCTTTGCCACGTGGCACATAGAGCGCGACGGATTGAATGGGCGTATAGCGATCACCGGCAAATGCACCAGGGCGAATTTCCTTGAACCACATCGGTTCAGGCTTCTGCTCTTCGTGGAATGATCTGATATTTGAAATTCCATATTCGATGGCCTCAATGACCTCGGCATCAACCGCATCAAATGCTGCATCAAACTCAGCTTCGCTGACTTTCAGCGTGGCTTCCGTTAACGGCTTGGCCCCATCAAACTCCCGTCCGTAGCGGACAAGCGCAGCATCGCCTTCTGTTCTCACCGCTTCAATAATCGGCTCCACCTTCTCCATGAAAACAGACAGGTCGGATTCTGATCGCTTCAGCAGGTTTTTATAGGTTTCAGAATTCAGATTTGCGGTTTCGTAAAAAGATACAGATGACATTCTCTAACTAGCCTTCATCGGGCCCTGTCGGGCGGGTTATTTGGATTTCAAGAAAATTTCCAGGCCCACAAGCTTGTCGAGTGCGGCAATGGCAAGCATCGCGACGACAATGAACACCACGGATACGGCAGCCAGGTCCGGCGTGATGATGGAGCGTATGGAATTGTATATCTGAACCGGCAGCGTCACGATCCGTGCGTCAACCAGCAAGAGGCTGACCAGAAACTCATTCAACGATAGAATGAACATCAACAGCGAACCGGTAATCACACCCGGCACCACAGCCGGCAGCGTTACGGAGAAAAATGTCTGCACCGGCCCTGCCCCACAACTCTGAGCCGCCAGTTCCAGATCCGGGTCAAGACCAACGGCACTGGACGACACAGCCCAGATCATAAAGGGCAGATTGATAACGGCGGTCGCAATTCCGATGGGCCATAAATTGCCCAGAAGGCCAGCATCACCAAAGGCCAGCATCAGACCAATGCCGGATCCGATCAGCGGAATGGTGAAAGGCAGCAGCAGATAGACCTGAATGGCATTCGCGCCCCTGATGCGGAACTTTGACAGAGCGATGCCAGCCAATGTCCCGGTGGGCAATGACACAAGCACGCAAATAATGGCGACGATCAAAGACCGCCCAAACGCATCTCGAAGGTTCTGCTCGCCAATGATCGCCGCGTACCATTTGAGAGAAAACCCATCCGGTGGAAACTGAATGATGTTTCCGGATGTGAAGGAAGCTCCCAGGACAACAAAAGTGGGTGCCGACAAGGTCAGCAATGTCAGAATGACCAGCGACCAATAAACGATTTGCTGAGAACGGGACCGGTTCATTTTCGCGACCCATCCAGTGCCAGCGTTCCGGCACCAAAGACGGCGAATATGATTCCAACCAATATGGACCCAAGCGCGATCAGCAGCAGAGCGAGTGTCGAGCCGAACCCCTGATCAGACGTGCGGAAGAACTGGTCATAAATGGCATTGGCAATGAAATCCTGCGTGCCGCCACCCAGAATGGCCGGCATGGCAAAGTCGGTCAAAGACAATGTCAAAACCACGAGACCCGCGCCAATCAGACCGGGCTTTGCCATTGGCAGAACGATATGGGTCATCGTCTTGACCCAGCTTGCACCCAGCGAACCGGATGCCGCTTCAATCTCCTCGGGAATGGCCGTCAATGCCGGTGCCAGCATAAGCACCCCAAAGGGCAGCATGTACTGCACAAGGCCAAACAGAACTGCCGGATAGTTGAACAGAAGGCGCAACGGTTCAACGCCAACGAGCCCCAAAACATCGTTCACGATGCCCTGATTGCCCAGGATGATAAGCCATCCATAGGCGCGGACAACCTGCCCGATAAAAAATGGCAGAAACAGTGCAATGAGAAGGAATTTGCGCACAAATGAACTGGGTGTACGGACCATGATGTAAGCATAGGGAAAGGCCAGCATAAGCGTCACGATTGTGACGATCACCGCGCCCAGCAAACTGCGCCAGACCACCGTGAAAATAAACGGTTCGGACAGTGCCCGTATATAATTATCAAGGGTCCAGTAATCGGAAAACAGAAATGTGGACCTGTCCAGAACCCGCAGCGAAGAATCCCCGATGTAAAGCAGTCCAACCACCAGTGTTCCCACGAGCACAATCGCTGGCGTCAGCATCAGATATGGCGTGAACTTGCCGCCGCCTTTTGGCCATACGGCCGCAAAGGTTGTCTCCAGGACATCCATGACGCGCCATATAATTGGATATGAGGAAGGACTACGTTGCATTTGGGTGCGTGCTCTTTGGGGACAGCACCGGGCGATCAAATCGACCGCCCGGTGAACCTTTGTAGCGGGGCTGTTAGCCCTGCATGATGGTTTTGAATTTGGAGAACCAATCGCTCTCATTTTCGACCTGAATCTGGCCGGAGATGCGAATGAGACGCTCAAAGTCTTCAGGCTTTGTCGGATAAGCAGGATCGCCCGCCATGCCAGGAGGAGGTGTCAGGCCTGGCACAACACCAGGGAGACCAAGACCATCCAGCCAGATTTGCTGTGATTCTTTGGTCAGAGCGCTGTTGATATAGGCTTTGGACCAGTAGAGATCGCCTTCAGAGTGACCTTTTGGAATCCAAAGTCCATCAGTGTCGAACTTCGCGCCCTCATCCGGCACTGTCCAGGCAATATCAACGCCATTCTTCTTAGCGCCCAGAGCATTGGTTGAAATGGTGCAAGCCGCATCAATTTCACCATTCTGGAACCAGGTCACAAAGTCGGGATCTTCGCCAAGAAGCGGGTTTTGATCTTTCATCTTGGTGATGAATTCCCAGGCAGGGTCCATGGCATCAGGAATACCATCCAGACTTCCGCCACCAGCAACCTGTGCCGGGAAATGGAAACCAATGCCATCATTGTAGAAAGCCAGACGACCCTTGAACTTTGGATCAAGCAAATCATGATAGGATTTTGGCGGGCCATCGGGGAACGCAGATGGACGATAGGCCAACACATAAACATAGCCATATGTGTTTACGATCGGGTAGCCATCAACGCCAACAGGCTTGGCAAGATCCGTAGTTCCGGGAATGTTGGACAGATCCGACAGATCTTCACATACGCCACGCAAAGCAGATTTTGTTGCGTTTGTTGTCGTATCCCAATTGATGTGGATCGGTGGTGTGCGACCTTGCGCAACTGCCGCCCAGACTTTCGGCTGAATTTCATTATCTTCAGTCAGATCATGGATAACCCGAATGCCGGTTTCAGCTGTGAAGCGATCTGAAACACCATTCTTCAAGGCTTCGACCCATGGGCCACCCCATGCACGTACGATGATTTCAGATGGCTTGTCCGGCTCTGCAGCACGAAGAATAGATGGTGCGGAGGCCACAAAAACACCGGCAGCACCAACGGTGGCTGTGGTCTTCAGCAGCTGCCTGCGATTGAATGTCTTGTCTATGGGCATATAAATACTCCCTGTTTCTGGTTCAGGCCCGACAGGTGTCAGAGGCCTTTAGGATGCGACAAAAATATGTAAGTCGCGGTTCATCCACCCGATGTGGACAGTCTCTCCAACATCGTGAGTAGCGAAGTCATTTTGATCATGATGAAAAATGCGTACGGGTTCATCTCCCAATTCGGGAACTGACAGCTCGTAGAGCAGCCGTTCTCCTTCAAAGATTACGTCTTTTACGACGCCCTGGAACGTAAGGTCCAGCGTGCCAAGCGCATCTGGTGCCGCAGCAATTCGAATTTGCTCAGCCCGCACGGCACAACGTGCTTGCGAGCCCAATACCGAGGCATCGGAACTGCTGCGCAAAATTCCGGAAAGGGTCAGATCACCAACATGCACTTCAGCGCCCTCGGCGCTGGCCGACATCAGCTTCCCATCGAAAAGGTTGGTCACACCAATGAAGTTGGCAACGAAGGGGTTGTGCGGGGTACGGTACATCTGTGTTGGTGATGCATCCTGCTGGATTTCACCATTGTCCATCACAATAATTTGGTCTGAGACGACCAAGGCTTCGCGCTGGTCATGGGTGACATTGATCGTTGTGACACCAAGTTCTTTCTGAATGCGGCGGAATTCCAGCTGCATTTCCTCGCGCAGCTTGCGATCCAACGCTGCCAAAGGTTCATCCAGCAACAAAAGGTCTGGCTCGAATACCAATGCACGCGCAATAGCCACCCGCTGTTGCTGCCCACCGGAGAGTTCATTCATACGCCGGTTTTCCAAGCCATCCAAACGCACCAAATTCAGAAATTCCAAAACGCGTGCCGGAATTTTCTTGGCATCAAATCGACGCATTTTCAGTGGAAATGCAACATTTTGGGCTGCAGTCATATGTGGAAACAACGCAAGTTTCTGAAACACCATGCCCACCGAACGTTTGTTGGGTGCAACAGCGTTGACTTCCTTGCCGTTTATGAAGATCTGGCCTTGTGTCGGCTTCAAAAAGCCGGCGATCATACGCAGCAGCGTGGTTTTGCCGGACCCTGACGGTCCCAATATCGTCAGAAAGCGACCATTTTCCAACTCAAAATTTGCATCCTTGACTGCCATCAAGTCAGAAAACTGCATCGCGACATTGGAAGCTGAGACCGCCGGAGTTTGGGCCGGAATTGCGTTAGTATTCACGTGAGAGAGGCCTTATGGACTGGATCGTTTCTTTGACATGACGACACCCGGCAAACGATATGTATATACATGAAAAGCGGGCCTTGCCGAAATGTCAAGTAAGGACTGGCTATTTCCATATTTTCTCTCTCCTCAAGCGAGTCCAGCCTCTAGATAGAGGCCAGGTAGCCACCGTCAATTCCAATGCATTGGCCCGTAATGTAATGCGACGCATCACTTGCCAGAAAAACCACGGCACCTTTCAGATCATTTGAATCACCAAAACTGCCCAGCGGAATTTTCTCCAGCATGGCGTTTTGCCAATCTTCATTCTGATAAAACTGATCCGTCAGTTCCGTGCGGAAGTAACCGGGCGCAATAGCGTTGACCCGAATCCGATTTGCCGCCCATTCCGTCGAAAGCGCTCGCGTCATTCCCAGCAGACCGGATTTTGAAGACCCATAGGGCACCGCAGTTGGGACACCCACATAGGACGTCAGAGAACAGACATTGATGATAGCACCGCCGCGCCCTGTATCGACCATCATCCGCGCGGCGTTTCTGGCGCAGAAGAAAGCGCCCTTCAAATTGGTATCAACCACCCTGTCCCAAACATCTTCGGAGACATCCAGAGACGGACAAACTTCTTCATAGCCCGCATTGTTGACGAGAATATCAAGGCCACCTGGTAACTGCGCTGCCAGGTTGGACATTTGATCTGTCATGCCCGGCACATCACTGACATCCAGCACCAGCGGCACAAAAGTGCCGCCTATGCGCTCAATCTCTGCGCTTGTTTCTTCCAGAGACGCCAGGTTTCTGGAGGTAATAACAATTTTTGCGCCAGCCTCGGCAAGGCCAACCGCCATCGACCGCCCAAGGCCCCGGCTTGCGCCTGTAACCAGCGCCACCTTGCCTGAAAGATCAAAAATCGACTGTGCCATTTCAAGAAACCTTCTTGCGCATCATTTTATATGTCTATACATAATAATTCCAACATTCGCAACAGAATTGCAGATATTGAGGCCCGAATGAACCAGCTGGAAAAAATCCTTCGCCCAACGCTCGCTCATATTCACCCCTATAATTCAGGGTTGGGCCTTGATGAAGTCAAGTCGAAATATGGTGTGACGGAAATCGCGAAACTGGCATCGAATGAGAACCCAGCCGGGCCCGCCCCGCAGGTCCTCGCTGCGCTGAAACTGGCAAGCTCGGATCTGTTTCTCTATCCTGATGCAAATTCAGCACAATTGGCAACGACGCTGTCTGACTATCTGGATGTTGAGGCTGACAATCTGATTTTCGGAAACGGATCGGAAGAGTTGATTTCCATCATATGCCGCAGTGTGGTTCAGCCAGAAGATCGGGTTATTACGCTCTATCCGTCATTCCCTTTGCATGAAGACTACGCAACACTTATGGGCGCAAAAGTTGAGCGGATTGGCCTCACCGATGCGCTGGAAACCGATCTGAACGCGCTTTTGGAAGCGGTAAACAAGCCAGCTAAAATGCTTATTTTCGCAAATCCCATGAACCCGGTGGGCACTTGGCTCAATCCGCAACAGCTCAAACAGGTTATAGAAACAAAGCATCCAGACACATTGCTGGTGCTTGACGAAGCCTACTACGAGTACGCCGTTAAAGGCGACTACGTCTCCGGACTGACCTGCCTGATGCCGGATGATCAAAACTGGATCATTCTCAGGACATTTTCCAAAGCCTGGGGGCTGGCAGGTCTGCGGGTTGGCTACGGTATTTGTGGATCAAAACAACTGCGGCAGGCCCTTGACCTCACCCGGACGCCTTTCAACGTCAATGCGGTTGCACAATTGGCGGCAACATTGGCGCTGCAGAATGATGACCATATGAGACACTGCACAGCCGAAACCGTTCGGCAGCGGGACCTCATGTCGCAGAAACTGAGCGCCCGGGGCTACAAGACAGCCAGCTCGCTTGGGAATTTCGTTTTCTTTGACGTCAATCGCTCATCCATGCCTGTCGCGGACTCCCTCCTGAAACGCGGAACAATTGTCAAACCATGGAAACAGGATGGATACGACACCTACATTCGCGTTTCTATCGGATCAGAGCAGGAAAACACCAAATTTCTGGCCGATCTTGATGCTATTCTGCCGCCGGATCATAAGCGGCCTGTATCCGCGTAATTGTCGCTATCAGAGCAGCACGATCCGCCATTGCATTGGCCACGATCATCGCGCCCTCAAGAGCACCGACTATTTCCAGCGGATCAGGCACTCTGTCTGTCAATCCGTGTCGCGCATTCAAGGCCGACAACCAGCGCACATTCATCTCAAAGAACCCACAAAGTCTGGCGTTTAATGTGTCCGGCAAACTGTTGGCCTCTGCACTAAGAATTGCGCATAGACAGACAGATTTCCCCACCGAATACGCGTTATCATAAAGGGCCAGAAACCTGGTCATTGCCATGCTCGGAACTGACGTATCAATAGCATCGAGTTCAGCCTGAAACCGCGCTGAATAGCGCTCTACCAACTGATTTCCCAGATCGGATTTCTGCGGGAAGTGATAGTGAACGCTCGCGCTTTTCACGCCAACATCATTCGCAAGATCGCGAAAACTGACGCTGTGAAACCCTCTTCCCCGCATACGTGTTTCTGCGGCGTCCAGTATTCGGTCCCGCATCGGCAAAACATCACTATTCATATCAATTCCAATTTACCTATCTACTGATAGATAGAGGTTGACAGGCGCACCCGTCAAGTCGTATCGGATCAAACGCCATCGAATAGACAAAGAACTTCATAGCCAACACCAAATGGAGAGAAAATGGACAAGAATTCAGACTTCAAAATCCGCGCTGTCGTTCATGCAGCAATAGAACCCTGGGTTCCCTCTCCAATGCCCGGCGTCGACCGACGCATGCTTGACCGCATTGGCGATGAAGTGGCGCGAGCAACATCAATCGTCCGCTACGCACCCGGCAGCGCGTTTTCAGCTCATACCCATACCGGCGGCGAGGAATATCTGGTTCTGTCCGGCGTGTTTCAAGACGAGCATGGCGACTTTCCAGTCGGCAGCTATGTCCGCAACCCGCCCCAATCATCACACACGCCCAGCGCTTCAGAAGGCGCAACCATACTGGTGAAACTGTGGCAGTTTGATCTTGATGACCGGACCGCGGTAACGCACTACACGACAGATATGAGTCCTGAACCGGCTGCAGAGCGGCCCGGCGTCAGCATCATTCCTTTGCACAAAGATGCCAATGAAACGGTTCGAATTGAAGTATGGGCCCCCGGCACTGAAATCCGCATTCAAGCTCACAAAGGGCTTGAGGTCTTTGTTCTGGAAGGCAGTTTCACCGAAGCAGATGAACTGTTTGAAGTCGACTCATGGTTGCGACTGCCCGCTGATGAAGGTTTTGCAGCCACAGCAGGGCCTGTCGGAACGCGGGTCTGGATCAAATCCGACCACTTGGCCGGCCCCATAACCAGCCCGATCACTTCAACGGAAAAAACCTGACATGGCGAGCAACGGTAAACTCATATTGGTTGCAGGTGCCGGCAGTGGTTTGGGAGACGCCTTGCTGGACCGATTTGCAGCCGGTGGCTATCACGCTGTAGGCTTGGCTCGCACAGAGCGCATTGCACCTTCGGGCCATGTAATACAGAGCGTGGACTTGGCAGACCCGGAAGCTGTACAGGCCACCATTACCCGATTGATTGCAAAGCATGGCGCACCAGCGACCGTCATTCACAACACGGCACATCTGGTGCGTGGGCCATTTCAGGAAACTGCACCAGACAGTTTCAAAGCGACCTGGAGCAATATGGTCCTCTCCGCAGTCGCACTGGCTCAGGCAGTTCTGCCAGCCATGCAGAAAGATGGCGGAGCTTTCCTTGTATCTGGCGCAACAGCCAGTCTGCGCGGTGGTTCGGGCTTCTCTGCTTTTGCTTCTGCCAAATTTGCACTGCGCGGCCTGACCCAGTCTTTGGCCCGTGAATATCAGACAGATGGCATTCACGTTGCCCACGTCATTCTGGATGGCATCATCGACAGCGCCAAAAGTCGGGACCTGCACGATCTCGCCCCTGCAAGAATGATGAAACCTGATGAATTGGCTGACGCTTATTGGACCTTGGCGCATCAACCAAAATCCACTTGGACTCATGAATTGGATTTGCGGCCTATGAGTGAAAAGTTCTGATGCAGACGAAAACGCTCATTGTCGGCGGTGGTCTTTCCGGTCTCGCTCTGGCCGATCGCCTTCACCGTGAAAAATCGGACTTCCTGCTGGTTGAAGCTTCAGACGGATTCGGCGGACGTATAAAGTCCACAACGATTGGGGGCGCCGCCTTCGACCTCGGCCCGGCATGGTTCTGGCCCGGACAGCCACGCCTTCAGTCTCTGATCGACAGGTTTGAGCTGAAGGTTTTTGAGCAACATTCCGAAGGCGAAAGCCTTGTCGAAACGGCAGACGGCAGAGTTTTGCGCAGCCGGGGATACGCATCCATGCAAGGATCGTTGCGTCTGGCAGGCGGCCTTGGTTCGCTCATCACGGCACTTGTCAACGAACTCCCGGAAGATAAATGCCATCTGTCGGCACCTGTGGCAGCCCTTACACACACGAATGGCGAAGTGCGTGCCGACACAGCCATTGGCTCCATTTCCGCCCGGCATGTCGTGATCACGGCACCACCTCGGGTCGCATCAGACAGCATAAGTTTCAACCCTGCCCTTCCTGCAGGGGCCAATCAGGCTCTACAGAACATTCCCACATGGATGGCCGGTCACGCCAAAATTTTCGCGGTCTATGACACACCATTCTGGAGGCAAAACGGCCTGTCTGGCGACGCCATGAGCCAGCGCGGACCTCTTGTGGAAATCCACGACGCCTCAGCCGCGGAAAACGGCGGCTATGCTTTATTCGGCTTTGTCGGCGTCCCAGCGGACAGTCGAAGCAAACTGGATCAGTCGCTGAAGCAGATAGCCCTGGATCAACTGATCCGTCTCTTCGGCAAGCAGGCAGAAAACCCATCCGAATTGATCCTGGAAGATTGGGCCCAGAACAGTCTGATTTCCACTCCGGCTGATCATACAAACGTAGGTGCCCACCCGGTCTATGGCCGACCACCATCCCTCACTGGATTGTGGCAAGGCGCGCTGTCCTTTGCTTCAACCGAAATGGCAGGCGATTTTGGTGGATTTATGGAAGGAGCGCTGGAAGCAGGCGAGAATTTGATCCTGTCATGATCAGGTCTTGATCATGACACACGTCCCGCAGTTCGTTGGCAACTAGCGTTTCAGCACATCCGTCACCGCTTCATAAAACACATCCTGCAATTCCCAATCTTCCGACCTGTCCGCATGCTCACGCGCACTTTGCAACGCAATGACAAGCTGGTTCTCGGGATCAATGAAAATGTCCTGACCAAATATACCCTGCGCGCGAAAGCGGCCGCCATCCTGCAACCACCACAGATAGCCATATTCACCATTGCCTTTTGATGGAGCCGTGGCGTCCGCCATCCATCCTGAGGGCAGCACTGGTGTTCCATCTGCCAACCGCCCCTCATTCAATGCAAACAGCCCAATGCGTCCATAATCGCGCAATGTAGCACTCAAACAACAACCACCAATTTCCCCACCGCCCGATTCGCTGAGCATCCAGTTTGCATCTGCTTCCATTCCAAACGGATGCCAGATTTTTTCGGCCAGATAAGTCGACAAATTATTGCCAATGGCGGATCGCAACATGGTGCCCACCAAATTTGTCTCTGCAGTGTTGTAATTGAAGGTCTCGCCCGGCTGCGCCATGACAGGTTTTTCAGACAATTGTCGATAGATGCCGAGCGTACTCATATCGGCCTGGGCGATGTCAGATTTCGGGTCTGAATAATCCTCATTCCACTGAACGCCCGAAGACATTTGCAGCACATCCCGGATGCTCGCCTGATCATAGGCAGACCCTTTCAGCCGAGGCAGGTAATCTGTAATCGGCTCATCAACGCTTTCAATATAGCCATCTTGAATTGCGGCCCCAACAAGCATCGAAACAATGGATTTTGTGACCGAAAACGATAGCCACGGCGTATCCTGACTGTTGCCCAATCCGTAATATTCATAAGCAATCGCGCCATCTTTGATGACCAGTAGGCCGGCAACATTTTCACTGTTCAGGAACGCAGCGATTGTCATCTCAGCACCATTGTAACGCAGTTGAACGTCACTCAGATCGGCCGGCGCATCCTTCAGTGGCAGCGGATCATCACTGGCTGAAATTTTTCGCGTCCAGACAATCTTGTCCATGTTTCGAAATCCAGCTACTTTCTGCTCGGGCGTCCAAAACAACATCGCCTCCGGCGGGCCAAAATTCTCTGGATCAGAGGCAGGATCAGTCACTTGCGTTGCAACACCACTGATTGTTGCGGAGGCAAACAATGCTGTGGCCATCACGCCTGCCAGAAATGCATTCATTAACTTCATCAGGCACTCCATTTTGTGTGGCTTGACTGGTTACAATCCACAAAAATGAAGCCGAGAAACTTGACTTGTGTCAAACGGAGAGAAAGTTTTTGAAAATCGATTTTTAAAGCGTCTTTTTCATGAACCACCGGCAATGATCCGTTGGCGGTTGATCTGCTTCATTGGCCAGAACACCAAAGTCAGAATATCCCAAATGGCTGTAGAATGAGTGGGCGGCTTCACTGGATGTATCAAGCCAGGCGCTATGACAGCCAATTTCGCGACCCCTGCCCTCAGCAGCCAGAACCAATTGTTTCCCCAGGCCAGCACCGCGATGCATCTCATCAACCCAAAGCGTTTTTATGAGTAGCCACCCATAAGATGTACCGCCTGTCACACCACCAGCGACGGAGCCGCTCTGACCTTTATAAACCAACACAAAACTGTCATTCTCAGCTTGTGTGTTTGACCTGACAAGCGCGGCTAGAAGCCCGGTTTCAATTACTTTTGCAACCTGGCTACGCTCACTCTCGTCAACTTCAACAACCGTCATCATCGGTCAGACAACGCGCCTGTCGTCAGCAAAGAAGAGCATTTTGTCCTGCGCAAAGTGCAAATGGATTTCTTTGCCTTTTAGGTCTCTCCCAACATCACCCGCTCGCACTGTAATCGTGCCCAGTTTCGGACTGCTCACATAAAGAAACGTGTCGGATCCCAGATATTCCACAACTTCAACAATGCCGCTGCAGTGGGAATTCTCTGCAGTTCCCAAACTTATGTGTTCGGGACGGATTCCAAGATGATTGACACCAGTGGTATCGGTCGTCAGGCCATGTTGGCCTGAGCCATTTTCAGGTAGATGAAAGATCGCTCCATCTGCAGAACACGGCATGACATTCATTTTTGGGCTGCCTATAAACTGCGCAACAAATAGATTGTCCGGATTTTCATAAAGTTCGCGCGGCGAGCCCACCTGCATGATCCTGCCATCCTTCAGCACCACAATCTTGTCAGCGAGGGTCATCGCCTCCACCTGATCATGGGTCACATAGACCATGGTGGTTCCCAGCTTGTCATGCAGCTTTGCAATCTCAAAACGCATCTGCACACGCAAGGATGCATCCAGATTTGACAAGGGCTCATCGAACAGAAACCCTTTTGGCTCTCGCACAATGGCACGGCCAATGGCAACACGCTGACGCTGACCGCCTGACAGAGCTTTTGGTCTACGATCAAGATATTGATCAAGCTCCAGTATTTCTGATGCATGTTTCACTTTGCGATCAATTTCCGAACGCGGTTCGCCAGCCGTCTTCAACCCAAACCCGACATTCTCCCGAACCGTCATATGCGGGTATAGCGCATAGGACTGAAACACCATGGAAAGGCCTCTTTCGCTTGGCACGCGGTCGGTAACATCATCTCCATCCAGCAAAATCTTGCCACGACTGGTGTCTTCAAGGCCGGCAATCATGCGCAACAAAGTGGACTTACCGCATCCTGAAGGACCAACAAAAATGACAAATTCACCATCATTGATCTCAAGATCTATGCCTTTAATGACCTGAACATTGCCAAACCATTTCTCAACGGCTTCCAGTTGAATTGAACCCATTTTTCTTTCCTCAAGCTGCTACAGCGTTGTTTCTTGGCGATGCCCACGCTAGCCACAAAGCTGCAGTCCAGGAGAAATTCGCCCCGATGCAGCCCTCGCCGGTTATGGGATTGAAACATTCATAAAATCCCGATTGTTCAATGAGCGCGGCAATATCCAGACGCATTTTCTCAGCAAGCTGATGCTCACCATGTTCATTAAGGCCCTTTGCAATGATGTGGTTCATCTGCGGCCAGACGGGGCCACACCAATAGCGTTGTGGCTCAAACAAGGGAGCATCCGGGTCCCAGCTTGGCATCATGAACTTCGCTTTGGTCTGAATCCGACGCATGTTTTCCAATGTCCGCATGCGTTGATAATCTGAGCCCGCATCTGCATAAAAACAGAGCGCACTGGCGTTGGAAAAGCCGTCGGAAGGCTTGCCGGAACGAATATCAAAGGCTGCAAAAGCGCCGATTTCATCATTCCAGAACATGTCACTGCCCTTCACCCCGGCGGCAATCCAGTTTTCGATCTCCGAAAAAGCATCATGTCTGTTGAGCCGCTTTGCCAATGCCAAAAGATCCCGATCCGCACGTAACAACATGAAATGAATTCCAGGGTCAGCCATTACAAATGGCCCATCATTGGTAATGGTCTTCTGATCCCAATTGTGATCCCGCCCAAATTTTATCATCGAAACATACTTGTCGTATTGCTCTTTGCTTGGCCGCATTGTGGGGTCGACATGGTCGGTATCTTTACGCTCGTAGACCTCGATATCCGGATCAATCTGCATCGCTGACAAGCCGATTTCCCAATCAGGGCAATTGTCGCGCCCTGTCTCCCAGGGATGGACTGTAGCCACAATCGAATGGCCGTTCGGCACACGATCAGTATGGTACCAACGGTGCCACCGCATCAGCTTTTCAAACAGCAACGCCGCGCGGTCATGACTACCATCCTGCTGCACAAGCCAATGAACGATTGAGGCCAGCACCGGTGGTTGGGAGATGCCACCTGAGGGAAAGAGACCGCCACCATTTTCATGGCTCGGTGTCTGCCAGATGGAAGGACCTGGAAAATAGTCCGGATCGTTACGCCGAAACAATATGTGCGGAACCATGCCGTTGGCCCACTGCCCTTCCAGCAATAATTCCAGTTCACGCCAGGCCCGATCCCCGTCAAATGTCGCGAACCCAAGCGCCACAAATGCTGAGTCCCAGTTCCACTGATAGGGATACAATCTGGCGGTTGGCACCGTGAAGCCGCCACGGTCATTTTGGCGCAATACTTCTATCGCCTGCTGATCGAGATCACGAGACATAGTTTAGCCTTTCACACTGCCGGCAGTCAGACCCGCAACAAGGAAGCGTTCAAACCAAAGGAAAATTGCCAGGACCGGAACCGTTGCAACAACAGCGCCTGCCATCAAATGTTGTCGAGGGACCTCTGATGAATTGAGGGACACTACGCCACGGGACAGTGTGAAGAGATCCAGATCATCCAGGAACATGAAGGCAAACAAAAACTCGTTCCACGCAATCATGAAAACGTAGAGCGCAACCGACGCCAAAGCCGGTAGAGACAAGGGCATTGTGATCTTTGCAATCACACCCAGGCGTGAAAGCCCATCCATCAAACCGGCATCTTCCAATTCAGAAGGTAGCCCTCGGAAGTAGCCCTGCAGCATATAAAGCGCGACCGGGATTGTTGTTGCCGGATAGACGATCAACAATCCAGTCAACGAGTTGCGCAAGCCAAGCTGGGAGAAAACAGCGTAAAGCGGAATGACCAGTACAATGGCTGGAACCATATAGATCAGCAAAATGGACCGTGACAGAAACGCTTGCCCCGGAAAA
This sequence comes from Alphaproteobacteria bacterium, assembly GCA_024743215.1. Classification (GTDB taxonomy): domain Bacteria; phylum Pseudomonadota; class Alphaproteobacteria; order Rhizobiales. The sequence goes on along the minus strand of JANSWZ010000001.1, from coordinate 155,360 downwards.
CGCAGCCGCGCCACCGCATAGGCTCCCGGTATCGCAAATGCCAATGTGATGATCACAGTGCAAACCGACACAAACGCTGTGTTCATCAGGAACGAGCCAAAATGGTACTGAGTGAACAACTCCACATAGGACCGGAACAGACTTTCAAATCCCTGACCAAAATCAATGGAAAAATCAAGCGGGTTTGCTAACAGGCTTTGCTGGCTTTTGAAGCTTGTCATCAGCATTACATAAAATGGAAGCACGACGATGATTGTGAAGAAAACAAAGGCAAGCCCCTTCAGCAGTCTGATCAGCAACAACTCCATTCTGTAACGCTTGGCGGAGCCAGATTGGTAGCCCAAAAGACACATGCCAATCGACAGCGCCGTCAATCCGGCCCACAGAACCATTGCGACGAGCTGGTAAAGCGTTTTCTGATCGAGGCCGACACCAAAGGGCTGGCCAAGACTCAACAAGGCAAACAGGACAAGCACAAGAATTGTCAATGCGCCAATGGCTGTCAGTGCTCTACCAAAACGGAATTGCAGCATCAAAAACACAAAGCCGCATATTGCGCCCGCAAGAGCCGCCAATCCGACCAGTGGTGAAACAATCAATCCCGACACAAGCATCAGCACGATGCCGGTCACAATCATCCATATGGCGCCCCAAACCGCGCCAATAAGAACTGCGGAAATATCTACTGTTCCGAATTTCATCAGCCTTCATCCTGGGGTGAGAATTTGAAAAAGATCAGCGCAAAGAAAAGCAGCACAATGAAAACAACAACGGCTACGGCCGCGCCTGCGCCCAGATTGGAAACTGCAAAGGCCTGTTCGTAAACATCAACAGTCAATGTGCGTGTTCCTGCAGCACCACCGGTGAGAAGGAAGATGTCGTCGAATTTGTTGAAGGTCCAAATGAAGCGCAACAGGAAGAGGACAGACAAGATGCCCAGAAGTTGCGGCAATGACAGATACCAGAACTGCTGGAGCGGCGTTGCGCCATCAATTTCAGCTGCCTCATACATATCGGTCGATATGCTTTGCATCCGCGCCAGAATAAACAGGAATGAGAGCGGGAAATAGCGCCACGCTTCAAAAGCAATCACAGTTGTGAGTGCCATGGGAAAGTTGAATGTAAAACCCAGAATTGAAATCGCTACGTGTCGCTGTCCCAGGAAATTGATGGGCCCTTCCACTGCACCCATTTGCATGAGCATCGCATTAAATGTACCGCCCGGCCCGGCATCCAGCAGCAGCACCCAGGCAAAGGCGACCGCAATGACCGGCGCGACATAGGGGAACAGGAACAGCCCGCGCAAAACATTACGCCCCTTGAAAGCCGTATTGAGAATCTGTGCCGCAAACAGCCCCAGAACCAGAGCGCCCAGCGTGCCAAAGACTGTATAATAGAGCGATACCCGCAGGACGCTCCAAAAGTCGTCCGAACTGAAAATCTTGCGGAAGTTATCGAGCGTGAATTCAAAGGACGTAAGAATGTTTTCTGAATCGCCAGTGAATACGGCCTTGTGATCGCGCGGACGTTCGCCTGCATCCAGATAGGTTTGATCCACCACCGCAGGAATTTCAAGATTGAACCGCCCGGCAGCTTCAATGGTGCCAAACGCGCAATTCAGGCTCTGGCCGTCCAACGTACAGCGTGAATCATTCAACGTCAGCGCAAGACCAACTGGAATGGTGTCTTGCATGACAACATTCTGGATCGGTTCCTTTTGCGAAGAATTGCGAATGCGGTATTGAAGAACAACCTCCTCACCAGCAACTTCAGGCCGTGGCCGCAGCCGTTCGTTGGAAAGAGTTTGAGCTGCTCGCAAATCGGCAAGCTCCACCGGTTTGAAGCTGATCCAGAAATTCGCCAGAAGCGGTCCCAGGACTATCCCGATAACGATCAAGAATGTTGGAATCAACATTGCGTAAGCCAACCGTTTTTCTCGGTTTGCAAGCGCTCCGGTATGTTTTGGAGGTTGTGGGATCGAAGTGTCAGTCATGATCAACCCTTGCATTCTGAAGACGGGCGGCAATGATTTGCCGCCCGCTTTTATGCGGTCGATTAAAGGCCTTTGTGGCCTTCAACGATTTTGTCGGCAGCAGCATCAATGTCCAGTTCGCCATCAATATACTGGCGGATCACCTGTGCCATCACACGCGCATTGACGAGCTTGGAAGCCGTTTCCAGCTGACCATCAGCGACACCCCAACGATCACCCACTGAAAGTCCGGCAACGATGTCGTCGATCACTGTTTTCGGGTAGATATTGCTGAGGGGTTCCTTGCGGTCGACACCAACATCAAGGCCGGACCACATGACTTCATAATCCGTTTTACCAGCTGCAGAGCCTTTGCGGACCGGGAACTTGCCTTCTGGGGACATACCCAGCCAGTCACCATAACCTTCAGAAAGAGCAAACTTCACAAAGTCCTGCGCAACTTCGGTGTTGGCATCATTTGTAATTCCAAGATACCGCACATCTGCATAGGCGGCGCCTGCCGCATTGCCCGGACCGGAAAACACCGTCACAAAACCGGTGTCTTTGGCCAGATCTTTCGTTGTTGGATCATCACTGATGGTCACCGGTGCGCTATCGCGCAGACCACCAAGTTCATCGAGCAAGGAAGGCGACCAGATAATCATGGCCGCTTTACCACCCAGATAAAGCTCGCGAGATTGCTTCCAGAACAAATCACCTTCCGGCGATGCATCAGCAATCACTTTGTAGAACTCAAGCACGTCTTTGAGCTTGCTTGTGTCTTCATTGATGGAGCCATCTGCATTAACCGGAGAGTATCCGGCGGCAAGAGAAATGTGCTCGATCAACTGCATCATGTATGTTTCGTCGATCTTGGTAGCAGCGATAAAACCATACATTTCCGGTGGGTTATGCAGCTTATCAATGGCAGCTTTAATATCTTCAAAAGTTTTAGGTGGGTTCAGGCCCATTTCTTCAAATTTGTCAGCACGGTACACAACCAACTGTGTCCAGCCATCGGCCGGTACAGAGACGATTTCCCCGTTAGATTTGGCCATATTTATCGGGCCGGTTGCAAATGAACCCATTTCCAAATCTTCTACCACTTCAGTGGCAGCACCGGAGTCCAGCATCCCTGCAGACGCAAATGGCAGCAGATGTTGAACCGTGTGGTTTAGAATATCCGGCAGATCACCCGCACCAAATGCAGCAGTTGCACGCGTTGCAATATCCTTTTCTGTCACAGGAACAATTTTCACGTCATGGCCGGTTTTGGCCTTGAACGCTGCGGCAATCTTTTCTTGAGCAGCCATGCGCTCCGGCTGTTCTTCCATCGTCCAAAGTGTGATTTCATCCGCCCACGCAGTTGAGAAAACGGATGCAGAGAGCATCAGGCCCGCTGTAATCCCAGTTAAGTTTTTCATGTCTGTTCCTCCCAGGTTTTTGACATAGTTTCTGACGTCTCGACCCAAACAGGGCCATCACTCTTTCGGCGCATCAACTCTGCGCTTCGAAGTACTTGAAAATCTTTCGGATCACCGCCATCGATGATGGCCAACAGCATGTCTCCGAGCAGGCGGCCGGAATGTGCTTGCGGCTGGGCCATGGTTGTGAGCGGAGGGTTTGTATGGCGACTAAAGCGCAAACCATCATATCCGATGACGGAAACATGCTTGCCAGGCACAAGTCCCCGCGCCCTGATGGCTGCCAAAGCTCCAAACGCCTGAGTATCAGTCACACAAAGAAACGCCGTTGGTGCGTGCTTGCGATCCAGCAAGTCACCTGCAGCCAATTCGCCACCATCATCACTCAATTCTGTAATCTGGATAAGATCAGGATCGACAGGAAGGCCATTATTGACAATGGCCTCTTTGTAGCCATCAAGACGCATCTGCGCGAAATTGTAATAAGTCGGCGCGCCAATAAACCCGATGCGTGCGTGACCAAGCGCCACCAAATGATCCACTGCAGCCACAAACGCAGCTTTGCTATCGACATCGTACCAGGCATAATCCTGATACTCGACAGAACGTCCGTGCACGATGAAGGGAAATTTTGCCTTTTGCAGCAGCTTGATCCGGGCATCGTTCTTCAACGGGCGGGACAAAACCACGCCACTGACCCGGCCAGACGTGATGAGCCTGTGTAACATGTCCGCTTCCTCTTCTGCGGAAACGGACTGTGTCACAAGCAAATCCCAACCACGCTCTGAAAGGGTCTCTCCCAGACCCGCCAGAAGCTGTGCAACAAATGGCTCGGAAATCGTGGAGTGGTTCTCCGGCATAATGTAGGCAACCGCTTCCGCGATCCCCGTCGCCAACCGCCGAGCCAACGGATTGGCGCGATAGCCCAGTTCAGATGCTGCCTGCTGAACCCGGTCACGGGTCTTTTGGCTGATATCAGGATAATTATTAAGCGCGCGCGAAACCGTCCCCTCAGTCAGACCGAGATGTGCGGCAAGCTTTTTCAAACTCATGCGCTGCGTCACTATCTTTCCTCCCAATGGCAGCTCATTGGCCACCGCTGCACTTTTCCGAAAGCGCTTTCTGAGCTTATTCCGAAAGCGCTTTCGGAAACAAGAGGAAACTAAGAAATTTTTCTTTTTACGAGAATTATGACTGCAACACAGTCGATGATTGAGGGAAATTCGAGATCAAAAATTCGAAAAAATTGAATTTGATCAGCCGCTTAAGGCCCACCTACGCCAGTAGGCAGTAAAACATGCGCAGAATGCAGATGGTTCTGTTCAGCAGGCAATTTGGAGTCATTTTTGCATGCCACTGGTAATTCCTGACGCTGGAGTAAGTAGCCGTTGATAAATCATCAACCTGTCCAATTCCAAGAAACGAAAAATCCGGGCCGCCAAGACAGCCCGGATTTTACAAGCCCTGTATAATCATGGCAATTTGCTACTTGCCCTGTACGCCAGCAGCGATGATCAACGGCTTCCATACACTCATCTGCGTTTCGACAAATTCGGTATATTCGGCGCTGCTCAAGGCGCGGTGCGTTATCCCGAGAGCCTCAATCTGTTCCTTGACTTCAGGCAACGCAAATACAGCCAGCGCTGTTTCGTGAATCTGCTGTGCAACAACAGGGTCAATACCTGACGGTCCAGTCAAACCGACCCAGTTTTCGATCACAATATCAAAGCCCTGCTCTGTGAAGGTCGGGACATCAGGCATGCCGGGATAGCGCTCAGCTGCTGCAATACCAATGGCGACCGCTTCACCATCTTCAATCATCTCGCTGTTCTGAGCCACCATGTCATAAAATGTGTCGAGCACACCGGCGCGGAAATCCTGAATCGCAGGCGCACTGCCCTGATAAGGCACATGCAGGGTTTCGATGCCCAATTCGGCATCAACCGCTTTGCCAAGAATATGACTGATTGATCCCACACCGCTCGATCCGTAAGACACCGACTGCGTTTTTGCCAGTTCAACGAATTCTGCAACCGTAGCAACCCCGGCATCCGGTTTAACGAACAGACCCGGTGCTGAAGCACCGATATAGGCAACATGGGTAAAATCCGTCATCGGCTCATATGGCAGCGTCTCAAACTGGGTCGGGGCAATTGTGAAGGGCGCATTGTTGGCAATCATCAGCGCGGTGCCATCAGCATCCTGTTTGGCAATGTAATCGGCGGCTACCGTTCCGGCTGCACCCGGGCGATTGTCAACCACAGCTTTTTGTCCAAACTCGGTCTCAAGATATTTGGCCAGCAAACGTGCAACAAGATCGCTCGTCCCTCCAGGTGGGAAAGTCACCACGATCCGAACAGGCTCATCAGACCAGGCTCCTGGATCTGCAAAAGCGGTCTTGACCGGCAGCAACAGTGCCCCGGCAATGGCCGCACTCATAAGTGCGCGACGCGAAATTGAAACATTAAAACTCATGGGAGGAATACCTTTCAATAGGGTTCATTCGGTAGTTGGGAGGGGTCGTACACGACCATGACGGTGCTGGCGAAAGCTCTTGAAGAGCCCATAAACCAACAGGAAACAGGTGATACCTATCAGCGTGCCACTGATGGGTCTTTCAAGGAAAACCATCGGGTCCCCGCGTGAGAGCAACATGGCACGGCGCATGTGCTCCTCCATCATCGGCCCGAGTACAAATCCGATCAACAACGGCGCCGGTTCAAACCGATACAACCGCATCAGATAGCCAAAAATGCCAAATGCCAGAGTCAACCAGATGTCGAATACGTTGTTATTGAGGCTGTAAACACCCATGCAAATCAGTACGATGATGGTTGGATACATGTATTTGTAGGGGATTTGTAGAAGCCGCACCCAAATCCCTATCAACGGAATATTCAGGACCAACAACATCACATTACCCACCAGAAAACTGGCAACAAGGCCCCAGAACAAGTCGGCATGTTCGGTGAGAATACGCGGACCTGGCGTGATGCCGTGGATCATCAACGCACCAATAACCAACGCCATGCTCGCACTGCCGGGTACGCCGAGCGTCAGTGTGGGAATAAAGGCTGTTTGAGTAGCGGAATTATTGGCTGCCTCCGGCACCACAACGCCCTCAACGGCACCTTTACCGAAATTGGCCGCGTTTCTGGAAACTTTCTTTTCAATTGCATATGCGACCGCTGAAGCAACTGTCTGACCGGTACCAGGTAAAGCGCCGAAGAACGATCCAATGCCACCGCCGCGCCAAATCGGACCAATTGAGGCTTTCCACTCTGCACGTGTTGGATAGAATTGTGCATAGTCGATTTTCTGCTGACCACGTCCGTCCTTGTTCGCGCGAATTGATGCGATCAATTCTCCAACTCCAAACAAGCCCATCGCCACAATCACAAGGTTCACGCCATCACGCAATTCGGGCACGCCGAGCGTAAAGCGCAAATCTCCAGTGGTAAGATCAATGCCAACAGTGCCCAGCATCAATCCGGCAACAACCATGGCAATGCCCTTGAGCGCGCCGCCATTGCTCACCGCCGAGGCCGCAACAAGACCAAGCAGGATGACTGCGAAATATTCCGTCGGCCCAAACGACAGGGCGAGCTTTGCAAGTACTGGCGACATCACAGCCATCACGACCATGCCGATCATCCCACCGCCGAATGACGCAACGGCCGTTGTGAACAACGCCACGCCGGCCCTGCCCTGTCTGGCCATCGGATAGCCATCTATGCAGGTTATGGAGGAAGAAGGTGTTCCTGGAATATTCATGAGAATTGAGGCAATCGAGCCGCCATATTCGGCCCCATAGTAAACTCCCGCAATCATCACCAACGCGGTGGTTGGTTCAAGATAGAAGGTCAGCGGCAAGATCATCGCGATTGCGGCCATTGACCCAACTCCAGGAAGCACACCAATAAAGGTCCCCAGAAATACGCCAATGAAACAGTAAAGCAGGTTTTCAGGTTGAAGAACGGTAAGCAGGCCATTGCCGAAGTTCGAGAATATATCCATCACCACCTCCACTCGAAGGCATCAAATGGCAATCCCAACAATTTGATGAACAATACCCAGCACCCTGCTGCGACGACGGAACCGAGAATGGCCTTACCAGGCAATGGCAGGCTTCTATCTGGCAGACTCGCAATGACTGTGGTGAGAAACGCCGCCGGCACCAACCCAAGCCGCCCGGCTGCAAGCGCAAACACCGAAAGTGCAGCGCCAATAGCGAAGAATGATATCCAGTCAGGGTCTTCAGCCAACCCATCACCGCGCAGATCACGAAAGATGATCGTAAGCGAAAATGCCAACAGGATCATGCCTGTAAAAAAGGGAAAGGCCCCTGTTCCGGGACGAAATGGGGAGCCGAGCCCCAAAGCAAGCCCGCCATACATAAAATAGAGGCTTACCAAAGCTAGAAACAGACCGCCTGAAGCCGCCCACCAGCGATAATGTGCGCTCGCAATGTCCGGACTTTCATCTGCAAGGCGTTCGGGCTTCACGTTACAGTCCCCCTCGAAACAGCGAATAACCCCAGGCGGTAAATTTGAAGGGCAGATGAAAGTGCTGAGAGGGATCAGCAACCCCAAATTGAAAGCGTACAATTCCTAGAAACGCTGGGTTCGCCAAATCTGTTCCCTGAGCCGTGAAATACTCGGAGACGTCAAACTCTGCCGCATAAATTCCTGCGCTAATGCCCTCTCCGCGCACGCTGGGATGATCAAACCCGCCGCTTTTTCCGCAAACGCCTGCTGCGATCAATTCCCCACCATTCTCATTTATGCGCAACAGCCGAACTGCAAGACCTTCAGCAGGTCGACCTGTCGACACGTCAACAGCGTGGAGCGATATTCCCCCGGCCCCACTCATATGCCGATTGCCTCCTTTGAGCTGAAGGCCGCATAAACACGCGCGCGGCTGACCGATGCAATCTCAGCCCGGGCAGCTAACACCTCGGAGGCATGTGATCCGCCCAGCCGCTGCATAAATGCCTCCATGACATCGGCAAGACTGTCGAGTTGGTGAAGCGCGAGGACGAAAGGGAAGCCAAATTTTTTATTATAGAGCCGATTCATTTCGGCAAGCTGGGCTTTGGTTGCGGCGTCTGCATCAAATAGACCCAAACGGGCTTGCTCACATTGCGACTCCGCCGTCATCGTATCAGGCGCCGCTGGCGCGAGCACCGGATGACCCCGCACAAGATCCAAAAAGGCTTTTTCATCGAGCGAGAAAATCTCTGCCCCCAGAGCCTCTATCAATGCCTGCGGCCCAACAAAGGGTCGTCGTTCTGCAACCTTTGCAGCCGTATGGGGTGAGCGCTCGATAAAGGGCAAGATCATCGCTGTGGCGTCATCGATAGAGGCGGCATTGAGCTCATTGATACTTGGCATTTTCAACCTTCTCACCATCGCCATCTCGTTGCGACCAACCAGTCGCTTCAGGGAAAGCTAGCCAAGAACTCAATTGCCAACCATGATAAAATATATAACGCTGCATTCTCAAAATTAGAATGCAGTCTTGATGTGCAGATCGAAGGACTAAACAATGCCGCTCCATCTCGTCCCACGCCAATTGCAATATATTGAGGCAGTCGCACAACACGGTTCGGTGCAGGCGGCATCACGTGCATTGGGCATAGCGGCGTCCGCAATCGACCGCCAGATTCATTCACTTGAAGATTCCAGTCAGACACAACTGTTCGAACGACACCCTCGCGGCATGCGTCTCACGGTCGCAGGCGAAGCAATCGTCGTAATGTCGCGACGCTGGCGCGCAGATGCTGAACGACTGGACAATGAACTACGTGATATGCGCGGTCTTGAACAGGGAACGGTCAGAATCGCCGCAATGGACAGTCTGGTAAACGGGTTGCTGCCAGAGCTTGTAGACTGGTTGCAAAACAATCATCCACGCATTCGTCTCTCAGTGGATATCATGACCCCGGCAGCAGCGGCAGAGGCGCTTGATGAAGGAACGGTGGATCTGGTGCTCGCCTTCAACCTCACCCAAAGCCGGTTTCAGCATCGCGTCTGGTCCTGGCAATTGCCATTTGGTTGCGCTGTCGCTCCCGGCCATCCATTGGGCCAGGCAACCGAGGTTACTCTGCAAGACATCAGCGCTCACCCAACAGCCTCACAAAGCTCCATTCTGCCCATCAGACAATATTTCGACAATCGACATGCATGGTTCTTCTCCCAGAACGAGCCAATGCTGATTACAAATTCCTTACAATTGCTCAAGCAGGCCGTAATTCTCGGGAAACTTGTTCTGATAACATCGCGGTTGGATGTGCTCCCTGAACTGGAGTCTGGGACCCTTGTCTTTGTTCCATTGCGAGAGCGCGTGCTGAATGAGCAAAATGTCTCAATTAATGTCGACACACGACGCTCTCTCACCCGTGCCGCACGCATCACATCTGAGAAAATGGCCGATATTGCCACTAAACTCCTTGAGGAGACTGAGCACGCTCTGCAAGACTGAAGACTGAACGCGTTCGCCTGACCAGCGGAAGCTTTGTGGGTTACCATAAACCAAGCGTCGGTCAGCAGAACGCCATATCGCTTCAACCCTATTTATCATCAAATGTTCGGGTTGTGCTCTCACGGGTGATGATATCAAACCCCAAATCAACGATCGGCGTAGTTGGTTCATCATCGTTGAGGGTTTGCAACAACATCGTGCTGGCCTGGCGGCCCATCTCTTCGCGGTAGGATTTCACACTTGTAACGGTTGGATAAGCCGCCGCCATCATTTCAAGGTCATTAAAACCGCAAATGCCAACACGATCAGGCACTGTCATACCGCGCCGCTGGCACTCAAACAACGCACCCAATGCAAGGTCATCATTGTTGCACAGCACGGAGTCCGTATCAGGCGATTGCTCCAGCATCTGCGCCATTAATCGTCCACCAAGTGTCACGGTGGAGGGTTCCAGCGTGGTGATAATTCGGTTTGGGTCATAGACGCCTGATTGTCTTGCAACATCTTCAAACCCAAGGCGCCGTCTTTGTGTACGTGGGTCGATCCGCGCTGCTATAAAACCCGGTCGCTTGTAGCCACGGTCTAACAGATGCCGTGTCGCATCTTGCGCCGCTTCTCTGTGCGAAAACCCAACCATCATATCAATGGGCGTGTCACCAAGTTCCATAATCTGGACCAACCTGCAGGGCGCATCCGCGAGCAATTGCCGTGTTACGGCAGTTTGATCAATGCCCGTGACAATCATTCCGGCCGGTCGTTGGCGTAGAAAAGTCCGGGTCAGTGCCTCCTCCAGATCGGCCGAGTAGCGCGAATTGCCCAATTGCACCTGCCAGCGCGTACCCTCAAAGATCGCGTAAATGCCGCGCATGACATCTGCAAAAACATTGTTGGTCACAGATGGAATGATCACGGCGATGACATTGGTGCGCCCGGCGGCCAACGCCTGTGCATAAGGATCAGGCTGATAACCTAGCCGGTCCACCACGGCGGTGATTTGCTTGAGCGCTTTGGCTGATACCCGCTCAGGCTCACGCAGCGCCCGCGACACCGTCATCGGGCTTACGCCAGCTTCGCGCGCCACATCCGCAATCGTGACCCCGGTTGATTTCATCTTCCCCCCAAACCAATTGGCTTATCCAACAACAATAAGCACAAAGTCAAATTTGCCTCTTGACAAATGATAGCGCTATCATTCTGTTGTGGGCTGGAGAAAAAATCAAGTCCACGCCGCGCTAATACGTTTTCACGCAGCCGCTGAAGACAGATGATGGCGCGCCAACCAACCGCCAGACCGTGCTTCGCGCAGGGTCTTGCAGGCCTGTGCAGCCCCAACTCCACAACGGGACTGCAAAACCGAAGAACATACATGTAATGGAGGAAAACCGCATGTTGAAATCAATCTCAAAACTCGCCTTTGCCGGTCTTATCGGCGCTGCGATGTCAGGGTCTGTCAGCGCTCAGGAAATGACGCTCAAATTTCAATCATCTGATCCGGCAGGCAATCCAAACTTCATTCTGCAGCAGGGCTGGGCGGAAAGCGTGTCTGCAAAGACGGGCGGTAAAGTGGCTATTGAGCTGCTTCCCGTCGAATCCATTGTTGCCCACAACGAAACGCAAGACGCTATTGCGGCAGGCATTTTGGACGGGCACATCACTGATACGTCTTATTTTGCAGGCAAGGATCCGGCCTTCGGCTTGATCGCCAATCCAGTAGGCGCATGGTCATCACCAGATGAAATGTTCGCCTTTATGAATGACGGCGGCGGCAAGGAACTGATGAATGAATTGGTAGAGCCTTATGGTCTCCATTTCATCGGCGCGACAACACCTGGCCTTGAGGCCTTCGTTTCCAAAAAACCACTGAACGGCGTTGACGATCTTAAGGGCCTCAAGATGCGTGCACCTGAAGGTCTGGTTCAACAGGTCTTTGCAGCTGCTGGCGCGGCACCGGTCAACCTGCCCGGCTCCGAAGTGTTTACGTCCCTCGACAAGGGCGTGATTGATGCAGCTGACTATTCAGTGTTCTCCACCAATCAGGCCCAAGGCATGCACGATGTAGCGCCAAATCCGGTCTATCCCGGTTTCCACTCCATGCCGCTGGTGGAAATCTCCATGAACAAGGGCAAATGGGATGGCCTGTCTGATGATGTGAAAACTGCGCTGGAAGAAAGCGTACGCGAATTCTCACAAAGCCAGGTAGCAGCGCTTGCTGCCAAGGACCTGGAAGCTGTTGCAGCCGCAAAAGCAGGTGGTACCGTCACCGTTTCCGACTGGCCTGCTGAAGAACGCGCAAAGTTCCGCACCATCGCCACAGGCGAATGGGCAAAAGTTGCTGCGCGCTCTGACAACGCACAAAAGGTCTATGACGTTCTGACCACCTACCTCAAAGAAAACGGCCTGATGCAATAAGCATAAGCCGATCAGGAACCGGGCATACAGCCCGGTTCTTTTTTACGTAGAGCCCCGTGTTTTATGAGGGATTGTCTTGTCAAAAACTGAAGAACCAGCACACATCACCGCCGACTCCGGCGCGATCGAACAAGCAGGTTGGCTGGGCCGCTGGATTGACCGTTTGGGCATTGTGTTTGCAATTGGCATTGTGTTGTCGATGCTCATTTTGATCAACGAAGTCATACTGCGTTACGTTTTCAACGCGCCGACCATCTGGGCGCATGAAACAACCATTTTCTTGTGCGGTGTGGCGTTTGTCTATGGCGGTCTGTATTGCACCGCGCGCAACCGTCATATCCGTGTCGTTCTCATTTATGATGCCATCCCTCCGCGCATCCGACGCATCTTCGATATTGTCATTTCCATTGTGTGTGCCGCGGCCAGTGCCATGTTTGCATGGGCCGCCTACACAATGGTTTTACGCGCGGCATTCCGGCCCGATGGCAGCTTCCGGCTGGAGCGCACAGGCAGCGCCTGGGATCCTGTCTACCCAGGCGCAATCAAGGTCTTTCTTCTGGTCGTTCTGACCGTGATGGCGGTCCAATTCATTATCCTTGCCTATAATTATGCCAGAGGTCGCACTTAGTGGAATTCTTCGGCTCGTTTCAGTCGCTCGGCATTGAGGGCGGCACATTCTTGATGTTCGCCATGCTGCTGTGTCTTTTGGTGACCGGCATTCCGCTGGCCTATGTCACGCTTCTTGTCGCGCTCATTTTCGCGCTTGGCTGGTTTGGCCCAATGGTGGTGCCATTGATCACCAGTCGGGTTTACTCATTTGTCTCCTCCTTCGTATTTGTCTCGGTGCCAATGTTTGTGTTGATGGCAGCGATCCTTGACCGATCCGGCATCGCGCGCGACTTATTTGATGCCATGCGCCTTGTCGGCGGACGGTTGCGTGGTGGCGTTGCCATTCAGACCATTGTTGTCGCCGTCATTCTGGCCGCCATGAGCGGAATCATCGGCGGCGAAGTTGTGCTGCTCGGGCTCGTCGCTCTGCCGCAAATGCTGCGGCTTGGATATGACAAGCATCTGGCAATTGGCGTGGTCTGTGCCGGTGGTGCGCTTGGCACGATGGTGCCACCATCGATTGTTTTGATCATCTATGGTCTGACCGCAAATGTCTCCATCGGTGATCTGTTCACCGCTTCGTTTTTGCCGGGCCTCATGCTGGCCGGGTTTTATGTCGCCTACGTCCTCATCCGCGCCCATTTGAACCCGTCACTTGCCCCGGTTCCCGAGCAGGATGATGAAGTGCCCACGAGCGAAAAGCTGCGCCTGCTCAAAGGCCTGTTCCTCCCACTGCTGGTGGTTGCCTGTGTTCTGGGTTCAATTTATGGCGGCATAGCGAGCATCACCGAAGCCTCTGCTGTGGGGGTCGCCGGCGTCTTGCTATCCACTGTAATACGTGGCGAATTTTCCTTCGCTCTGCTGAAAGGCGCGGCCCTTCAAACGCTGCAAACCGTAGGCATGATCGTCTGGATCGGCATTGGCGCAAGCGCGCTCGTTGGTGTCTTCAACCTCATGGGTGGCATCAATTTTGTTTCAGAAATGATCACCGGAATATCTGAAGACCGGCTGGTAATCCTGCTGTTCATGATGCTCATCCTGTTTGTGCTCGGCATGTTTCTGGACTGGGTGGGTATCGCGCTTCTAACGATGCCGATCTTCGTCCCGATCATTACTGATCTTGGTTATGACCCGGTCTGGTTTGGCGTGGTGTTCTGCATGAATATGCAAGTCTCGTTCCTGTCGCCGCCCTTTGGGCCCGCTGCGTTCTATCTGAAAAGCGTGGCGCCGCCCGATATCTCTTTGGCCACAATCTTCAGATCCCTTCTGCCCTTCATCGGCTTACAGATTTTGGCACTGGCGATGCTGATCACATTCCCTTGCATCACTGGGCGCTAAGATATGACAATCACTGCAATAAAGACGCTCCGGCTTGATGAGTTTGCCAATATCATCTGGGTGGTGGTCGAGACTGATGAAGGCCTATTCGGGCTAGGCGAGACGTTTTTCGGGGCGTCCGCTGTGGAAGCCTATATCCACGATTGGTGCGCGCCTAGACTGCTGGGCAAAAACCCAATGCACCTCCAGGACTGTATCAATCAGTTGGGCGATTACATCGGTTGGCGCGGTGCAGGCGTTGAGACACGTGCCTACTCTGCGCTTGACATCGCATTGTGGGATTTGTTTGCCAAAACAATAAAACTTCCGCTGGCCGACGCGCTGGGTGGACGGTCTCGAAATGCGATACGCACCTACAATACGTGTGCTGGCTACAAATATGTCCGCAACAGCGAAGGCCAATCGGTAAAGAATTGGAACACCGGCGAAAGCGACGGCCCTTATGAAGACCTTGAGGCCTTTCTGACGGACGCTGGCACGCTTGCGACATCATTGCTTGATGACGGCATAACCGCCATGAAAATTTGGCCCTTCGATATTGCCGCCGAACGCTCGGGCGGCCTGGATATTACAACGCAAGAATTGCGCACCGCTCTCAAGCCGTTTGAGCAGATACGAGACGCTGTCGGCTATGAAATGGATATCATGGTCGAATTCCACTCACTGTGGTCCCTGCCCATGGCAAAGCGGCTCGCGCAGGAGTTGGTGCCCTTCAAGACCTATTGGCATGAAGATCCGTTTCGGCTGGATACACCGGGCGACCTGGCCGAGTATGCAACAGCATGCAAAACTTGGATTTGCGCATCTGAAACCTTGAATGGCACCGCCGCCTTTCGGGCCTATCTGGAAACAGGCGCTGCGGGCGTTGTCATGCTGGATTTATCATGGTGCGGCGGCGTCACCGAAGCGCGCAAGATTGCTGGCATGGCCGAGGCCTATAAAGTACCTGTCGCGCCGCACGACTGCACCGGACCGGTGGTTTACGCAGCGTCTTGCCATCTGTCGATGCATCTGAAGAACGCGCTGATACAGGAAAGCGTCCGCGCCTTCTACACAGGTTGGTATCCCGAGTTAGCGCAAGGCATACCGTCCGTCGAAGGCGGGATGATCAAACTGAATCAAGCCCATGGTCACGGCATAGAACTAAAGGAAGAGCTTTGGTCACGCGACGACGCAACAATTCGCAGAACAGAGTTATTGCAGTAATCACAACACGCCTGGGCTTATTCCCACTCGATCGTGCCCGGCGGTTTTGACGTGATGTCATAGACGACACGATTGATGCCCCGTACCTCATTGATGATCCGGGTCGCTGCACGGCCCAGAAAATTCATATCGTAGTGGTAAAAATCGGCAGTCATTCCATCTACTGATGTGACCGCGCGCAAGGCACAGACGGATTCATAAGTTCGGCCATCGCCCATGACGCCCACAGTCTGGACCGGAAGCAGTACGGCAAATGCCTGCCAGATCGTATCATACAGACCTGCCTTGCGGATTTCATCCAGATAGATGGCATCAGCCTGACGCAAGATAGTCACTTTTTCTCGTGTCACGCCGCCTGGGCAACGAATGGCAAGACCCGGACCGGGGAATGGGTGGCGTCCGACAAAACTGTCTGGCAGGCCCAATTCGCGGCCAAGCGCCCTCACCTCGTCCTTGAACAATTCACGCAACGGTTCAACGAGTTGCATATTCATGCGCTCTGGCAGACCGCCGACATTGTGATGCGACTTGATGGTGACCGATGGCCCACCGCTAAACGAAACACTTTCAATCACATCGGGATAGAGCGTGCCCTGCGCCAGAAAATCTGCTCCGCCAATGGCCTTGGCCTCTTCCTCAAAAACCTCAATGAACAGGCGTCCAATGGTTTTGCGCTTTGTCTCAGGGTCTGCTTCACCTTCCAGCGCGTCGATAAATCGGTCTGACGCATCGACAAGTTTCAAATTCAGGTCGTAATGCTCTTCAAACATGGCCACCACTCCGGCAGCCTCGTCCTTGCGCATCAGACCATGGTCAACGAGAATACAATTCAGCTGATCACCAATGGCTTCATGAATCAGCAGCGCGGCAACGGATGAATCCACACCGCCTGACAACGCGCAGATAACCCGCCCTTCGCCCACCTGATCACGAATGGTCTGAACCGCCCGTTCGCGATAGCCAGCCATGCTCCAATTGGTTTCAAGACCAACGATCTTGTGAACAAAATTGGACAGAAGCTTGCCACCATCCGGTGTATGCACCACTTCGGGGTGGAACATCACACCGTAATATTTGCGTGCTTCATTCGCATAAGCTGCATAAGGCGCCCCTTCGGACACCGCCAAAACCTCAAAACCTTCCGGCAATGAGATGACCCGGTCTCCATGGCTCATCCAGACCTGGTGGCTGCTGCCGGTCTCCCAGACTCCCTCAAACAAGGGAGAGGCCTTTTTGACATCCACAAAGGCGCGTCCAAACTCGCGATGATCCGACCCTTCAGCCTGACCGCCAATCTGCACACACATGGCCATTTGACCATAGCATATCCCCAGTATCGGTACGCCACTGTCAAAGACAATCTGCGGCGCGCGGGGGGAATCGATCTCGGAGGTCGACGCCGGTCCGCCAGAAAAGATCACGCCTTTCGGCTGCATCCTTTCAAATGCTTCTTCAGCCGCCTGGAACGGTGCAATTTCACAATAAATCCCGGCTTCACGTACCCGTCTTGCAATAAGCTGAGTGACCTGAGAGCCGAAATCGACGATCAATATGGAATCTGGATGTGTTGTCATGACAAGCGATTACCGGATCACGCCAATTCGCGCAAGTTGCTGCGCTGCAAAAGAACGGGTGAAAAGCGAAAAGACGGCACTGAAAGTTTTCAGAGTAATCTAGTCACAAATACTGAGATTGGTTTCAATCTTTGATCGGCACTCCAGCAACGGCTCTTTGAACCTGGAGATGAACACCTGATCCGGATCTGCCGAAGACGGCCACCAGATATTGATGGCCCCAATAATGCCGCTGCCTGCCCTGATTGCGACCGCAAAGGAGGTCTCGCCACTACGTTCCAGAACCGGACCGGCAAAGCTACGTTCGCGTTCGGCATATCCGCGCTCACAGGCCTCATCAATAATCTGATCCAATGGACGCTTCAACCAGCCGATCTGGCTCTTCCATTCGCCTTCCGCTTTCAACTCGTCATATATGGTCTGGCGTTCTTCCGGCGACATTTCTGCCAGCAATGCACGACCAACAGAGGACAACAGCATCGGTGCATTTCTGCCAATACGGCTCCACCTCAGGTGAAACGGAGAGGATGGTCGGCTCGATTCAATCATCACCATCTGCCGTCCTTCATGGATAAACAGATCTGACGGCCAGGAAATTTTCTTCACCAGCCAGTCCATTGGCTGTGACGCTGCGCTGAGGAGAATCCTAGCATAGGAGCCACTGGGCGACGCGGCAATCAACGGTGCCCCGAAAAATTTCTTGTTGGATCGATTGCGGAATACAAAACCACTGCGCAAAAGCTCGGCAACGATCCTGTGAACGACAGCCTTCGACAGGCCCGTGGCCTCCACAATTGCAGTGAAGGTGACACCTTCGCTGCGTGCGATAAAATCAAGAACACTCAGACCACGAGCAAGACTTTGCATCACTGACAATTCCCTGAAGCAATTTCCATGTTTGTTGAGCCATAGAATGAGCACCATCGCCCTGCCAGCAGCTTGAAACACTCAGTTAGACCCAAGTCGTCCTCTGATTTGCGCTGAATCCGCTGCATATCGATAGGCTCGGAAGACCGAATTGGACTCACCTCCCATGAACGGACCAAACCACGGCGCCACAAACTCCCACACAATATTGCCACTGGACGTGACTTCAAATATGCGCCCGTTCAAACCTTCGCATATCAAAGTGTTTCCGCTCCAAAGCCTCTGAACGCCGCTGATATTAGGACTGAAAAAAGTGTATGGCGGCGCGCCCTTATATGTCCAGACTTCCCGCCCGGATTCCGGATCAAATTCAACAACACGGGAAAATGGTACGCCGCCCGGAACGTGCAATCCATTTGCAAACAGAAGAATGTTTCCATTCTGAAGCATCGTGCAATCATGCTGTTGCCCCCAACTGTCATCCTGATGATGCCAAACCAGTTGCGAGGTCGCTTTTTCTATAATTGCAATGCAACTGTTTTTACGAAAGCTCACCATAAAATCGCCGTTTGGCAATTCCGTCACTGCATTGGTGTGGAGGAACTCTTTTCTCGTGCTCATGGCGTGCAAAGGGAACTTTTCAATCTGCATTCCGGAATGCGTATGCCATTCCCAGACCGTCTCTCCACCAGGGGTGACCTCGCGCAGGAAGTCTCCCCAGATAACACCCTGTTCATCTTCGGTGTCCGGTTCGGCACCTCGAACACGAAGCGCAGCCTCTCCAGGCATTTGTTCCCATCCCAGATAAACCGTGTTTCCGTTCGAAAGCCGTCTGAAGTCATGGTGCTGGCGATCATCGGCATGTTCCCAGACAATTTCGCCTTCCCAACTGTATTCGCGCAAAAGGCCACCCTTGCCGCCACCCGGTCGGGGGCCATCGGGTGTTTCGCCCGACCACAGCAGATTGCCGTTTTCCAAAAGATAGGCATAGTTTCCGGGAACGAACGGGTGTGACCAGGAATGAACCACCTCGCCGCCCATATCGATGAGGTAAGTCTTATGGGTATGAAGCGGGCTGATCAGGGTAAAGCCTTCAGTCGCCTGGTTCCTGTCGTATTCCCAAAGACCAGTCGTTCTCTGACGCATGGCTGTACTCTTTTTAAGCTACGTGTGTGGGCCTTGGCGCAGTATCGCCGAGGCGTATCATCTCTCGAAGCATTAACTCCATCAGTTCGGCACGGGGCCGCGCATGCGCAGGCGAGTTCCAGAGGTTTTGGGTCTCACCCGGGTCAATTTCGCGATCAAAAAGCTCGCCATAATCCATGCCATCGAACAAGCTCAATCTCCATCTCCCGGTCACAAAGGTGCGTGTCCGCATGCCCTCGTCTCTGCCAAGATGGATGCCCAATTCGTCCTCTTCCACCAGCATGCCCTTCCGGGATGCCAATTCGTCGGAGCCGGTCCCGGATATGATATCCATCCCCTGTGACCCGTTTTGAGGAGCCAATCCTGCACGCGCCAGTATCGTTGTGCCAATATCAATTGTACCGCTCAGTTGTTGACTGACGCTGGCGCCTGCACCGTCAGGCTCAGACCAGATAAAGGGGACGCGCAAAACACCATTGTAGTGAAGCCCGTGCTTCAACATCAGTCCGTGATCTCCCATGAAGTCACCGTGGTCACTGGTGAAAATGACAATTGTATTTTCATCAAGGCCGCACGCCCTCAATTTTTCCAGAATACGCCCGATGGCATCGTCAACCATGGTTATCATGCCGTAGGTCAAAGCGATGATCTGCCGGGTCGCATCTGCATCTGTCATTACAAAGGGTCTGGGCCCAGCATCGTCAGCTTTGTCGTTGAGTGTATCAGACCGCAACGCAGTGAGGAATGGATGCTCATCCTTTCCAATCGTCTTGAACGTTTCGGGGAGCGGTATGTCATTGGGATCGTATAAATCAAAATAACGCCCCGGGGGCGTAAACGGATGATGCGGATCAGGAAAGGAACATTGAATAAAAAATGGTTGGCTCTCATCACCTTTTGCCACCTCATCCAGAAACGAGAGTGTTTCATCTGCAACGTAACTGGTTGGGTAAAGCTCTTCAGGTACTGAGGTGCGCCACGCCTGCGGCGCTCGCAAACCCGGCGTTTCCATGGCTGCATCCAGGCCGCGCAAGGCTTCCGGATTGGTGTGCCTGTCCTGCAGCCAGCGGTCATAGTGACCGTGAACCTGATCTCCATGTCCGTTTGCAAAACGCACATGGTCAAATCCGTAATAGGGAAGTCTGATTTCCCGATCCGGATTTTCAGCCCACTGCTTCATCATCTCCGCTTCATATGCTGGCCCGGTCCTCCGTTCGCGAACGGCGTCACCAAGGTCCTCAGGCGGCTCCGCCAGACCAGCTTTTTGCTGGCTGGCATCATCGCTGACGGGACGACCGGTCATGTTCTGAAGGTGACTCTTGCCAATCAGGGCAGTTTTGTAACCTTCAGATCGAAGCAAATCGACAAATGTCACAGCCTCAAGATCAAGTGGAATACCATTATGCCGCGAGCCGTTGGTGCCGGGCATTCTGCCCGTCATCATGGCAATGCGGTTTGGCATGCAGATCGGACATGCCACATAAAACTTGTCAAAGCGCCGTCCACGCTCGGCGAGCCCGTCAATATTGGGGGTTTGAACAATCGGATTACCGTAACAGCCCAAATGATCAGCTCGATGCTGATCGGTCATGAACAGAAGAAAATTCGGTTGGCGCATGAGCTGACTTTCAGATCTGATGATATTTGAATTGCGTTATGGTTTTTTGGGCTGTGTGCCTATCTCGGTCCGGAAGTGTTTTCGGCCAATCAAGGATGTCAGCCCAATGACAATCAGAATTGCAATCGCGGCCAATGGGACCGGCGTCATCAACAATTCAAGCCAGTTACCACGTGCGGTTCCTGCTGCGGTTCGCAACCGTTCTTCTGCCAAAGGCGCAAGAATGAATCCGATAACGAATGGTGCGAGCGGAAACCGGAACCAGGACATGAATAGGCCAAGCACGCCGAAGGCAAACATGATTGCTGTGTCTTCGACCCGATTGTTTGTCGAGATAACACCAACGGTGCACATCATGAGTACGAGTGGAACCAACAGATATTTGGGTACTGAAAGAACCGAGCGAACATAGCGCACGGACAAAACCATCACGAACAAGGTGACAATATTGGCGACCAGATAGGTTGAAATAATCCCGTAAAACACGTCCGGATGCTCTGAAACAAGAAGCGGCCCCGGCTGGATCTGGTGCAAAATAAGTGCCGCCATCAGCAAGACATCCTGACCGGAGCCCGGAATGCCCAATGCGATCATTGGCACAAGCGCGCCACCAACTGTTGCGTTGTTTCCGCTTTCCGAGGCCACAAGAGCCTCTTCACTACCGTGGCCGAATTCCTCACGGTTCTTGGATAGTCCTTTAGCGGCTGAATAAGCGACAATTGCACCAATATTTGCGCCAATGCCTGGCATGAGCCCAATGATTGTGCCGATGAGAGATGATCTGATCAAATTGCCAAAATGGCGGAATGGTCGCCCAAGCTCGTGCAAAATTTCCGGAAGCCGTGCTGAAGTCTGCTGCACAACAGGCCGCCCATCACTTGAATCAACCAGCATCTGACGCACGGCAAACGCGCCAATCAAAACTGCCAGGAGATCAAACCCGTTCGACAGCGAGGGGACTCCGAACGTAAACCGGTTGGTCGCTGAAATACTGTCGAAACCAACCAGAGCCAGACTGATACCAAGAGCACCAGAAATGAGAGACTTGAGCACAGAGCCCTGCCCTGCAAATGCAATCAGGATCAGGCCGAGCGCTATGAATACGAAATAGTCAAAGCTTTGAAGCTGTGATGCCAGACGTGCCAATGGCGCAGATAATCCTGCCAGTATCAGCCAGGACACGATGCCTCCAAACAGAGAGGCCATGATCCCGATTGACAGCGCTCGTGCGGCAAACCCTTTTCGTGCCATTGCGTTGCCATCAATCGCCGTCATGACAGCAGCGGGGGTCCCCGGCACACCAATCAAGACCGCAGATGACAGGCCACCTGTCACACCGCCCACATAAATACCGATCAGCAGCACCTGAGCGAGCAGATTATCCATCGCAAATGTTGCAGGCAGGACCAGCGCCATCAACATGCCACCACCCAGGCCCGGAATAGCGCCGACAACGACCCCGGCAACCACGCCGATGATGCAGTAAAGCATCGGCATCGGCTCAACCATGTATGCAAGAGAATTAAGAAGGTCGTTCATACCCGCTCACTAAGGAAGGTTGACGAAAAGGATGCTGCGAAATGTGTAAGAAATCGCGGCAACCGCCAGCACGGCCGTTACGCCCAAAATGATGAGAGACTTGACGCGCAGCGGAGCCAAAACGGCACCCCCAGTCAGCATAAAAAGGACCGAAGCCACCTCGAAATTTGCCAATCCTGAGATAAGAACGAACACATACATACCCAGCAACAGGACAATGAGGCTTTGTCGACGGAAATCTGGTGCAAGCAACCTGTTCAGCTGTTTAACGTCACCCGCAGCCTCTGTGTTCTGAAACCGCCGAAACACTGCCACACACAACAGCATTGCCGATAATACGCCCATCATCGCAATCGCAAGCTTTGGAAAAAAACCGGGCCCCAGCAAATCGTAGCCCGGGTTTTCTATCAAGGTAGCGCGCCAGTACATCAATACAGAGAAGACCGTCAGCAACGCGCCTGAAAAGATATCACGCATTTTAGCTCCCCTCCTCAGCCACCTAACGCCACAACACATTTATGATTGATGCGTCAAACAACCTGAAATCAAAATGCAGCTTCACCGACAGTTAGATTAGTAAGTCAGCAGGTTTTAGGCGGCAACATCGAAGAAGCCGACCGCCTATCCCCGATCGGCTCCTTAACGATTTCATTATTTGACCAAACCAAAGCGTTCAAACGCAGATCGGCGCTCATCGTTCATGTCTTTTGAAAACTGTGCGAGTTCTGCACCTGTCAAAAGCGCTGATGGCATATTGGTTTGCTTCATTAACTCATCGCGGTTTGCCGGATCGGAAAAAGCTTCGGTAAAGATGCCGCTCCAGTAGTCCTTGATCTCCTGCGGAAGATCCTTGCGACCCCACAAATAACCGTAGGCGCAGCTCGTACGGGGAGTCTGGAACCCCTGTTCGCCCATCGTGCTGAGGTCGGACAAAAACGGATGACGTTCACTTCCGTACCACGCCAAAGCAGTCACATCACCTGCGCGCACCTGAGAACCGATTTCCGTGGGCGAATTATCAATCAGATCAATTTCCCCGGATATCAATGCCTGACGACTGGCAGCACCCCCACCGCCAACTGAAACAAGATTAAGATCAATTCCAAGTTCTTCTTCCAGTCGCAGCATATTTATGTGTGACAGCGACCCGATATTGATGGCAGCGTTGATCTCATTTGGATGCTCGATTGCGTAAGCCTGCAATTCCGCAAGGTTCGCAAAAGGTGCATCTCCGCTTGCAAACAAACCAAGACAGAACTGCGCAACGCGCACAACTGGCTCCATCTGATCGAGAAGCTCGAAGCCGAGCAACCCCATTGCGCTTGTTTGAAAGGGTGCGTCGTGAATGAAGAGAAATGTGTATCCATCTGCTGGTTGTTCGGCCACGAAACGCGTCCCCGCAACTGTGCCGGCGCCCGGCATTGTAGTGACATTGATAGATTGTGGAATGTCACCTTGAATGATGTTCAGCGTTGACAAAGCCAGATTGTGAATGCCACCACCAGCCTTATTCGGGAAAACCCAATTTACAGGTTTTTCCGGATATTCCGCGCTAGCACCCGTTGCAAACAAAACCAATGCTCCGACCAGGACGGCCAATTTCTTACGCATTTTAGTTCCTCCCATTATTGATTTCGAATTGAAATTCGACTTGAGGCAACTAATGCTGATCCCCTCTTGAAACTCCATCGAAATACCCTGTAGTTCCGCTGTGCGGAACTACAGCTATCCACTGCTGGCATTGGTTTGTTCAGTCACCTGTTCCCCTTCAGCCCGTGAGGTATGTAGGAACGATCTATCCGCAGACCTAAATCAACCGTATATAGAAATCAGTAGAATCAAGGCAGACAGGAAAAACAATGAACACCCCCTTCGATCCGGCCGCCATTGCTGCGGTTGGCATTTATGCAGCCCTGTGCGCCTTCATCCTGTTCTGGCTGGGAAACAGTACGGGTGCTCTGCGTCGAAAACACCGCGTTGCGGTTGGGGATGGCGGCAACAAGCATCTCATACGGATCATGCGCGGTCACGGAAATGCAGCAGAAAACATACCGATCACGCTGATCATGTTGGCAATTGCTGCGATGATTGGCACGCCGGTGTTTGTTTTGCACATTCTAGGCATTCTATTTGTCCTGGGCCGCATTCTCCATGCGTGGCACTTCATTCAGGATGACGCACCAGGCTGGCAACGTTTTGTTGGCTTTGGCCTATCGGCACTGGTCACGCTTGTTTTGGCATTGGGATTAGCCGGGCATGGCGTCTGGCTTATCTTCAGCTAGACCTGAGATTTCGATTTTAATTTCTGCGCTGTCATGCGGATTTAAATTGTTTTTTCCTGCTTTGCGGTTTCCCCGGCAACGCTTTGTTTGCCAGTCATGGCAAAAATCCGCTATGACACCCGCCCAGAGGATAAAACTGAACACCTGATAAACACTGAACAACGAACCGAGGAACGTCCATGTCTGAAAACGGCCCATCATTTGACACGCTTGCAGTCCATGCAGGTGCCAAGCCCGACCCCACCACTGGTGCACGTGCAACCCCAATCTACCAGACCACAGCTTTTGTATTTGAAGATGTCGATCATGCTGCCAGTCTGTTTGGCCTGCAGGCATTCGGGAATATCTACACCCGTATCACAAACCCCACGACAGCCGTTCTGGAAGAGCGCATTGCAGCCCTTGAAGGCGGCACCGCGGCGCTGGCCGTTGCGTCAGGCCATTCCGCCCAATTGCTGGTCTTCCATACATTGATGCAGCCTGGCGATGAAATTGTTGCAGCCAAGAAACTCTATGGTGGCTCCATCAACCAGATGAACCACTCATTCAAGAATTTCGGCTGGAATGTTGTATGGGCAGATTCAGACGATCTGTCGTCTTTTGAAAATGCAATTACGCCGAAAACAAAGGCCATTTTCGTCGAGAGCCTTGCCAATCCGGGCGGCGTGGTGACCGATATAGAAGCCCTCAGCAAAATCGCCAAGCGCGCAGGCGTTCCGCTTATTGTCGATAACACCATGGCGACACCCTATCTGTGCCGTCCTTTTGAACACGGCGCAGACATCGTCGTGCACTCCCTGACAAAATTCCTGGGTGGCCATGGCAATTCCATGGGCGGTGCCATTGTAGATGGCGGTACATTCGACTGGATGCGTGAAGGCCGTTATCCAATGCTTAGCGAGCCACGCCCTGAATACAACAATATGGTCATCGGTGAAGTCTTTGGCAATTTTGCCTTTGCCATTGCCTGCCGCGTGCTTGGCCTGCGGGATCTGGGCCCGGCAATCTCACCAACAAACTCATTCAACATCCTGACCGGCATTGAAACCTTGAGCCTGCGCATGCAGCGCCATTGTGACAATGCTTTGAAGGTGGCTGAGTTCCTCTCGAACCACCCGAAAATTGCCTGGGTCTCCTATGCAGGCCTGCCGGGTGATCGCTATCACCAGCTTCAGCAGAAATACATGCCAAAGGGCGCCGGTGCTGTGTTCACCTTTGGTGTAACCGGCGGATACGATGCTGGCGTTGCCATGGTTGGAAAGGTTGAGCTGCTGTCTCACCTTGCCAATATTGGAGATACCAGAAGCCTGATCATTCATCCCGCTTCCACAACCCATCGCCAACTATCCGATGAGCAGAAAAAAGCTGCGGGTGCTGGTCCCGACGTGGTGCGTGTTTCCATCGGCATCGAAGACCCTGCAGACATCATTGCCGATCTGGAGCAGGCCCTCGCCTGATCTGATCTGATCTCTGGAAGTCAACAAAAAGGCCGTGGCGCTGAATTCCAGCGCCACGGCCTCTTTTTTAGGTACACAAGTCTGGCTGTGAATGCCGACAGTCATTAATAAGTGCTGGCGTTCTTCATAGCCATGACCAGAGCTGTATGGGCCCAGGTACCCTTGCCGCCGCGCGCTTCGATTTCCAGAAGCTGATCACGAGCTGCATTACGCTGGTTCTGCTGCAGATAGGCCTGCCCCATATAAGAGCGCGCCAGAATGTAATCCGGGTCACGCTTCAGCGCTTCCTTATAATAGCCCATGCCGACATCCATCCGGCCCGCTTTGCGGTTTGAAAAGCCAAGATAATTCAAGATACGTGGATCATCGGCGTTGCTGGCCAGCTGCAAAAGGTCAATCGCATTTTCATACTGGCCGTCATAGGCCAATTCCCGTGCAGCATCATACAGCGTGTCATCATCAAACATGCCTTGCTGGGCCGATACGCAGGTTTTTGTGCTCTTGTCCCACATCTGCCCATCTTTACACTTCTGCGTCGTCTCAGTTGGCTTGGGTGGCTCGGAACTATCAGAACCGGCTGCATTGGCCTGCCCCATCAGCAGGCCGAAGGCCAATACTGGGGCGCAAGACCAGGCAAGGAAGGTTTTGCCGGAAAAGTTGGGGCGGCGGGCTGGTGAGGAAGAATGGAACTGCGTCATAATAAACTCTCCGTTGGTTGTTGAAGTTGGGGTTGTCGAAGTTGGAACTACAAGGTCTACGGCGGGGATCTGGAATAAGTTTCAAAAAAAATTCAACGCATCGAATTATGATAATTTACCGTGACCATTGTTGGACGATCCAACGCGCCCAACGCTCGGAAAACGGCCTGTAACCGCACCCGAACAACAATTTTGTGAATGGCACTCAGAAAACTCTTGCACTACCGCAATGCATCGCGCTATCCCCGGCGGTGGAGAGGTGGCCGAGTGGTTGAAGGCGCGCCCCTGCTAAGGGTGTAAGCGTGAAAGCGTTTCGAGGGTTCGAATCCCTTCCTCTCCGCCATACACTCTTCTAAACTACTGATATACAAACGTTTTATTAGGTAAATTGGAATTTAGCCCACTTTTACCATAGCACTAGGCCGCACCAACTTGGCCCCTGCTGCACTTCAAATTTGCCCTTTAGCCCAAATTGACAGCAATAAACCAAGATAGATGAACGTCTGCCTCACCAATTGCCATAGATGGAATTGATATGGAGGCTGCTTGCCTCGCTATTTGACGCTGTCATTGGTAATGACGAGGTCGGGAGTTCAATCCTTCCCTGCGACACCATTTTTACACATAAAATCAATATGTTGAGCGTAGATTTGTTGCTATTGAATTTTGTCGATTGATAAAAGGTAAGCACTAAAACGGGAAGATGCGGGAATATTTTCAGAAGATTTGATGTTTGCGCCCCATCGCTTGAGGTTGGCGTATTCCAAGGTCTCTATTGGGCGGGAAGCAAACCTTCACAACCATCTGACTAAATCAGTTGGAACCCAATGCAGCAACATTTGAATTTCGCTGTGCACACTCGCATAACCAAACATGTTCCGGTTGATTAAACTCTGGCGACCACTGTTGCCTAAACAAGTCTGTGCAATCCGAGTGCGGATCACAGTTGATGAAACTCAAAGTGACGAATCTAGTCTGCACCGAGACAGTTCTCGAAAAGGCACCCAATATCGCAATTGGCCTCACTTACTGTAATGTAACCATCGCAAACGGCTACAGCTCAACCTGTGTGGGCTTGCTTCTATGCGTACTTCCCGAACTGGTAGTGCTCACCGCGCAAATTGGCTCCCGACCTAGAATAATGTCGGCAGCTTTTTCCGCGACCATCGCCGTGGGGGCGTTGGTGTTCGATCCGATTAAGCTGGGGAAGATGCTGCTGTCGCAAACTCGAATGCCATCGAAGCCATTCAGTTTCAGTTCGGTATCCACAACGGCGTTATGGTCAGACCCCATCCGGCAAGTTCCAACCGGATGATAGGACGTGCGACCGTGATGGCGCACAAAATCAGATAGCTCCGCGTCCGTGGTAAGGCTGTCATCAGGCAAGACGATCCGGCGAACATGCTCTGCCAAAGCTGGTTGGGCAATTATCTCGCCGCAGAGTTTCAACCCGGCCACGGTGGTTGCCAGATCGTCAGGATGGCCGAAAAAGTTTGGATCAATTCTGGGTGCAGCTTTCGGGTCGCCGGATGAGAGCCGCACTGCACCTCGCGCTTTGGGGCGCAACCCGTAGCAGTTCAGTGTGATGCCCGAGCGTCCTTTTGAAACGTTGCCAACACCGTCTTCGGCTCCTGCTCCGGGCAAGAAGTGGAACTGCAGATCGGGGATTGACCTGTCTTCGCCCGAATACCAGAACATCCCACCTTCAACGACATTGCTCGCTGCCGGGCCCGTGCGATTGATCAGATATTGCAACCCGGCCCACGCGGCCCATTGAGGTTTTTTGTATTTGTCCAAACCACCATGGTCATGAAGCTCGGCAACAAGATCGATATTAACGTGGTCCGACAAGTTGGATCCGACCTGCGCGACATCTGCTCGTACTTCAATTCCGATATCCCGAAGGTGGTTCGCGGGCCCAATTCCTGACAGCATCAGCAGCTTTGGGGAACCAATCGCACCAGCTGTGAGTATGACTTCAACATCCGCATAAGCGGCTTCAGCCAAACCTTTTCGCACATATTCGACGCCCGACACTTTATGGCCATTGACGATCAGCTTTTGGCTGTGAGCTCCAGTCAACACCGTCAGGTTGGATCGGCCCCTGGCGGGATCGAGGTAACCCTTGGCCGCCGAACACCGTCGACCATCTACCACATTGAGCTGATAACAGCCCGTGCCCGGTTGCCGTGGACCATTGAAATCGTGGTTGAATGGAATGCCGTATTGTTGGCAGGCCATAATGAATGCACGGGTGAGCGGCAGCGGATTGGCGACATTGGATACGCCCAGAGGACCATCGGTTCCATGCCAGGCATCCGCCAAACTTCGATTACCTTCGGATCGGAGAAAGTAAGGTTGAACATCAGCAAAAGACCAGCCTGGGCATCCTTCGTCATTGGCCCAACGATCATAATCCTGCGGTACGCCTCGGGTGAAAACCTCAGCATTGATGGAACTACCGCCGCCGAGTACTCGGCCTTGCGCGTAGGGAATACGACGATTTCCGGCATGGACCTGCGGTTCGGTGTGGTAGCCCCAAGTCAAGTTGCTGCCAGTTGTTTTAGAGAACCCGACCGGCATGTGGATATAGGGATGCCAATCGCGCCCACCCGCTTCGAGAAGCAGAACGTTGGTCCCGGGAGCTTCGCTTAGTCGTGCAGCAAGGACACAACCTGCAGTGCCTCCGCCAATGATGATATGACTGAACGAAGATTGCGCCATGTGGATCCTAATTCGGGCTGGTAACAAAACTCATGACGAAATCCACAATAAATGTGCGCCGCGCGGCGAGTGCCTCGGGCGTCATATGATCAAACGCATAGAGTTCTGTATTGGTGAAGCGGTTATTGAGATAATAAAAACCTAGTCCTGCAATTGAGTGGTTCAACTGCATGGGATCAATGCCGGACCTGATCACGCCATCCTTGACGCCCTGATCAAGCACGTCCTGCACGATGCTGAGCAAAGTACTCGTTCTACGCTTCACGATCCCAGATTTCCTGAGATATTCTGCACGCAGAAGGTTTTCCTGATTTACCAATGCCAGGAACTCTGGATTGGCAACATAATAGTCCCAGGTGGATTCGACCAGTTTCCGAATAGCGTCGAGAGGGTCAAGTTCGTCCAGATGCAGGGATTGCTCCATTTTGCGGATGCCCAGATAGGCTTCCTCAAGCACTGCGATGTAAAGACCCTCTTTTGATCCGAAATAATGGTAGATCATCTTTTTGTTCAAACCGGTCGGCCCAGCAATAGCTTCGATTCCCGCGAGCGCAAAGCCATTGTCGGCAAACTCGCGCCGAGCCGAAGCGATGAGATCGGCCTTCGCGGTTTCTGCGTTCCGCCCGACCCGCTTTGTTACTGATTGCTTTGCCGCTGCACTGATCATTCCGCGCCTCTCTAGGATGATTTGGGTTGACCCGATCATCCCTTACTGGCCCCCAGTGTCAATCCCGCAATAAAGTGGCGTTGCATTGCAAAAAACATCATAACCGGCGGGAGTGCAGCGATCAAAGACCCGGCAGCCAGCAGATTGAATGAAGAGATATATTGGCCCTTTAGGGTGGTCAAACCCAGAGTAATAGGGCGCAATTCATCAGATTGGATCAAGATAAGCGGCCAGAAGAAATCGTTCCAGATAAATGTGAATTGCAACACCGCCAGCGCTGCAAGCGCGGGACGCACAAGTGGAATAATCACATGGATAAGAATTTTCCATTCGCTCACCCCTTCCGAACGCGCCGACTCCACCAACTCAAACGGTAGATCCGCGATGAAATTGCGCATAAAGAAGGTGCAAAAACCCGTCTGGAATGCGACCTGAAACAGAATGACGGCAAGGTAAGTATCATAGATCCCAAGGTCCAATGTCAGTTGTCGAACCGGAATCATGAGGATTTGAAATGGTACAAAGTTGCCTGCGATAAAGAGCGCAAAAATTACGAACCGGCCTTTGAATTTGTAGAGCGCCAGTCCAGCTCCGGCGAGCGTCGATAGAAACAATGCCCCAAAAATGGACGGCACAGTAATAATCACGCTGTTTAGCAGATATATCAGGATTGGAGACGAGCTGAAAACCTCGCCGAAATTGTCCAGGAATGCCCATTCCGAGGGAATGCCCCAATAATTTCCATAGTTGATGTCGTGCAGCGATCGGCCTGCTGTGGCAACAATCGCAATCATCGGCAGCAACCAGATAACCAACGAGATGGGCAAAGCCACCTTGTACATCAACTGACGCGATTTGCTTGATTCCTGTATTGGACGCGGAAACATTATCGGGATCCTTTTTCGTTTTTCAACAGACGCATCAGGAACCAGACGATGTAG
This sequence comes from Alphaproteobacteria bacterium, assembly GCA_024743215.1. GTDB lineage: Bacteria > Pseudomonadota > Alphaproteobacteria > Rhizobiales. The sequence continues at coordinate 124,406 of JANSWZ010000001.1, read as the reverse complement.
ACATCCATGATCAGAAACAGGATGGTCGCAATCGAGGCCGCATAACCCATGCGGTACCGGAAGATCGCGTTGTCATACATGTAAAAGGCCAACACGTTGGACGAATTGTAGGGTCCGCCCTCGGTCATGATTGCCACCAAGTCAAACGAACGGAGTGCTCCGATCACAGTGACAACAATGGCGATGAAGGTTGCCGCACGCAGTTGCGGAAGCACTATATTTACCAGCAAACGCCATCCCCTGGCCCCGTCCAGACGCGCGGCTTCGATCATCTCGGGGTTCACGCTGTTCAGGCCGGTCAGATAGAGGATCATGCAATAGGCCGTTTGTGGCCACAGCCCTGCGATGATCACGCCGAAGGTCGCCCAATCCTCACTTGCCAAAATCGATGGCAATTTAAGTCCCAGTGGTTCGATCAGAGCTGCGATCAATCCGAATGCCGGGTCATAAAACCAGGTAAAGACAAGCCCAACCACGATCTGTGATACGACAAACGGGAAGAAGAAAAGCGATTTGACCAGCCGGATTCCAAACACTTTTTGGTTCAGGAATAAAGCTATGATCAGTCCCAATACAGGGGCTAAAAGAAAGAGGACCAGCCAATAGATGTTATTGACCAGCGCCTTCCAGAATACCGGGTCTTTGAACAGTAGATCGTAATTGTTGAACCCTACCCATTTCTTGGGACCAATGCCCTGCCATTCGTAAAACGACAGAGAAATTGACTGAATGATTGGATAGATCACAAATAGCGAGAACATCGCGAAGGCTGGCGCGATAAACAAAAGCGGTGTGATGACCAGCTTGTTCCGACTGTAAAAAGTCGTGTGTCTTGGCTTTGGTGGAACCGGATAGCTTGTCATATCAGTCATTGGGAAACCCTCGCAGAGATGCGGTTCCGGCGCATTACGCGCCGAAACCATTCGCTTTTTCCGCGATCAGAGAGCGCCGTAGATACGTGCGCGCTCAACTTCGATCCGTTCGAGAATGTCATCGATACGATCGGGGTGTTGCAGGAATTCTTGAAAGCCCTGCATGCCAACCTTAGCCAGAGCCGGATCTGTATCACGGTCATAGAACTGCATGATGCCATCCGCCTTGCTAAGTTGAGCGAAGCCACCCTGGGCAAACCGGTCATCCTTGACGGAGGCGTTGATATTTGGCGGCAGCATGTCCAGTGTCCCGGCAGTTTTGGTCTGATTTTCAGCCGCAGCCGCGAATTTCAGGAACAAGCGCGCATCATCCTTGTTCTTAGCGTTTACCGGAATGTGGAAACTATCAGTAGGCGCATCCTCGTAGATACCGACGCTTTCATCGATGATTGGGAAGGGGAACCATTCAACCTGCTCGCGCACATCATCGGGGAACATCGATACGATAAACGGCGCAAGTAGATACATCGCCGCCTTACCCTGGTTCATGAAGGGCAGAGCTTCCTGGAAAGAATAGGCAGGATGGTTTTCTACAAAGAAGTCCGCTTCGACCAGTTCCTCCCAAATCTCGAATACCTTTTTCACGCGTTCATCGGTGTACTTGATCTTGCCATCCATTAAATCGGCATGGAAATCGGCCCCATTCACACGCAGATTTAGGAAATCAAACCAACCGGCAGTGGGCCAAAGATTCTTGGTGCCAATGGTAACAGGCGTGATATCGGCTGCGTTCAACTGAGCACCCATCTCCTTGAATTCTTCCCAGGTAGATGGTGTCTCTGTGATGCCCGCCTGCTCGAAGAGATCTTTGCGGTAATAGAATCCCCAAGCGTAATAGGCGTACGGTACGCCATATTGCTTGCCATCAACCGATGAGGCGCCCACGACAGCAGGCATCTGTTCATAAAGGTTCTCCGACGCCCAAACATCTGAGACATCCTCGAACAGCCCAAGATCGACAAACACTTTCATTCGGTTGCCCGCGTTCCATGTAATCAGATCAGGCGCGTCCGACACAAGGAAGTTACGCAACGCGACCTTGAATGCCTCATGGTCATAGAGGTTAAATTTGACGTCGATCTCCGGGTAAGCCGCTTCAAAATCGGCGATCAGATTCTCCATAGCCTCCTTTTGGGCGGGGTCTGATGTATTGGCATTCATCACCAAATCTCGGGCGAAAGCTGTTGTCGACAAGGCCGCAATCGCGGTTGCACAAAGCAGTGTCTTTATGGTTTTCATAGTTTCTCCTCGCTGTTGTTTCAGCCGCATGTTGCGGTCTGATTCCGTCCAGCCCTTTCGAACTGGCCCCTTACCCTTCCTCCAGGGCACTTTCTTACACGGCGCATAGTACTCACCGGTGAGTTATTAATTGCGCCGAAAAATTCACTTTGGCGGCTGGTTCCGCATGAGCAGTGTGTTTGAACCACTTTGCACAACCTCTCCGTTCTGGTTAGTCACATCGAACCTCATCTCGACAACACCGCGATCCCCCTTAGATGTCGGGCGCATAGTCGCGACAGTGATTGTCGCGCCAATACTATCCCCGGCGATAACGGGCGCTCTGAAATTCCAGTCTCTCCAACCGAGCGACGCCACGGCTTGCAACTTTACGTCTGCGCGGTTTTTCAGGCCATCCACCATACAAAGAACCAGTAAGCCGTGAGCAATCCGCGCCGGAAACCCTTGTTCACGGGCAAAACCATCATCCATATGAACATCAAAGAAGTCGCCAGAAATTCCGGCAAAATTCACGATATGTGTCTCTGTCACGACGATACGCCCAGTGCTGAAAAACGCACCTTTCGATAGGTCGTCGTAATAGTAGTTACCCGCGACTAATTGAGTATTGGCAGGGGCGCTCATGCCGCCGCATCCTGGCGTCGAACAGCACCTGCGGACTCACTCAGCGTTTTTCCTTCTGAATCAAACAAGTGGCAGTAATTATCATTCAATTCCGCGGTCACAGTGGTCCCAAATCTCGGCGGTGCTTCACTTTCTGACTTGAGGATAACCTCCTGGCCCGACTTGGATGTACAGTAAGCGTAAGCCATGCCGCCAAGGTTCTCGACAACGCCGACATGGACTTCAAGGTCAGACCTGCCGACCGTGCCAAGCAGGTGCTCCGGCCTTATGCCGACCGAAACCTTCTGGCCTTTGTGAACGAGCGCGTCCGGACGAAGCGGTACAGTGATAAGACGATCTGCCGCGCCGATGACTGCGACGGAGGCAAAGCCATCATCGATGTGTACGGCCTCGGCGTCCATAAAGTTCATATGCGGTGATCCGATGAAACCTGCCACGAACTTGTTGTCGGGCCGCGTATACAATTCAAGCGGGGAACCAATTTGTTCAACCAAACCATCTCGCAGTACCACGATCTTGTCGGCCATGGTCATCGCCTCAACTTGATCGTGGGTTACATAGATCATTGTCGCGCCGATCTCGTGATGCAATCTCGAAAGCTCCACACGCATCTGAACCCGTAGTTCAGCGTCCAGATTTGACAACGGCTCGTCAAACAAAAACACCTTTGGTTCGCGAACAATTGCACGGCCAATGGCGACACGTTGCCGCTGACCACCCGACATTTCTTTAGGCTTGCGTTCCAGCAGATGTTTGATCTGCAGAATCTCGGCGGCCTTGTTGACCCGCGCATCAATCTCGATCTTTGGGATCTTCGCCATCCGCAGACCAAAGCTCATATTCTGTGCCACCGTCATATGCGGGTACAGGGCATAAGACTGAAACACCATGGCGGTGCCCCGATCAGAGGCCTCGACACTGCTCATATCTTCGCCTCCAATGAGCAACTGCCCGGATGAAATGCCTTCCAGCCCGCAAATCATGCGCAAAAGCGTCGACTTTCCGCAGCCCGAGGGGCCCACGAAAACAACGAACTCGCCATGATCAGCCTGCAGGTCTATCCCTTTGATTACATCCACTGGACCAAAGGACTTTCGCACATTTGATAGTTTGATCTCTGCCATATTACTTCCGGGTAAAAGCGTCCCCGAACCTTCCCATTGTGGTGAAAGACGATCAGACGTCCGTCACCCATCGTTCTGTTTGAGGTCCGATCTGAAGGTGGACCGATTTCAATTCCGTGTATTCTTCGACGCCATAGCGGCCAGTTTCGCGACCATTTCCTGACTGCTTAAACCCACCCAAAGGCAATTCCGGGAATCCGGTCAGAGCGGCATTCACCCAGACGCGACCAGCCTGAATACGGCGGGCACAGTGCAGAGCGGTCGACATGTCGTTAGTCCAAACATACGCGGCCAGCCCATAATCTGTGGCGTTGGCCAACCTGATTGCTTCGGCTGTATCGTTGAACGTCATGATCGACAGAACGGGACCAAAAATCTCTTCCCGCGCAATTCGCATTTCGGGTCGAACATTGCCCAAGAGCGTGGGCGGATAATAAAGCCCCCCATAGGCCTGCGCGTCGCCACCACAGATCAGTTCAGCACCTTCGCTGATACCAATTTTCACGTAGTCTGCAATCTGATCAAACTGCTGTTGATTGATGATCGCACCAATCCGTGAGGTGGGATCAAACGGCTCGCCGACTTTTAAATCGTTCAATCGTTCTTTCAGCCGGGCCTGGAACGTTTTGGCGATGCTATCTTGCACCAATAGGCGCGAACCTGCGATGCAGCACTCACCCATATTTACATTCGCAGCCTTCAGAACGCCATCAACCGCGGCTTCAATGTCGCAATCGGCAAACACGACTGATGGTGACTTGCCACCCAATTCCAATGAGAGCTTCTTGATATTGCTCGCTGAGGCTTGAATGGCCATTTTCCCCACGCGTGACGATCCAGTGAAGGCCACCATGTCAACGTCATTGCTTTCCACGATAGCCTGACCAACAGGCTCACCATATCCCGCTAGAATGTTACACGCACCAGCCGGAAGACCCGCCTCGTCCAGATACCCGGCAATGACAAGCGACGTGCCGGAGGTAAATTCACTTGGCTTGACCACGACAGAGCAACCTGCGGCCAACGCAAATGGCAGGCGTTCGGAAAGAATCAGCAAAGGAAAATTCCAAGGTGTGATAATGCCCACCACGCCAATCGGCTCGCGCAGAACCACACCCATCATGTCTGTGCCAAGCGTGTTGTGACTGTCACCATGCAATGACCGCGCAGAGCCTGCGGCGTAATCCCAAAGCTCGGCTGAAAACAATACCTCACCGCGTGAGACGGACAGAGGCTTGGATGTTTCAAGCGTTTCGATCAGAGCGAGTTCGTCGACATTTTCCCGGATTTTCTGCGCAACGATGCGCAAAATGCGAGATTTCTCTCCGGCATAGGAATAGGCCCATTCACCCATGTCGAATAAAGTCCGGGCCGCAGCAATCGCAGTCTGCACATCTTCTGCGCTCGATGCTGGGTAGATCGAAACTAACTTGCCATGCGCCGGGCTTTCGCGTTCGATCACCTCCCCCGTGCTTGCGCCCACAAAAGCGCCGTCAATGTAATTCTTGAACTGCCTTGGTTTGGCAAAGACCTGCTCAGCATTATCCAACACTTTCGCCTCCCACAGATGCGTGAGACTTGCTTTCACTTGGGGACCTTAGATCCGGATCAAAACAATGCTCCGGCATCAAGGACAAATCGTCTGACACGAGCGGACGAAAACTCATGCGATCGAGTATATCAGCCTCAAGATCCGCACCGGGCGCAATCTCGATAAGCTCAATTCCGGTTAAGGTCAGCCGAAACACAGCGCGTTCGGTAATATAGAGTACCGGTTTCTTCCCTTCAGCAGCTGCCTGCCCGCCAAAGGTGACTTCGCGCACCCTATCTACAAATTTGGCAACGCGGCCCGGCTGTATGATCTCTAACGCCTGATCCAGAATGTCGACCTTGAGCCCGCCTGTTTCAAACGTACCGCAAAAGACAACCGATTTGGCGCCCTGCGAGATATCCACGAAACCGCCTGGACCCACAACATTGGACCCGAGTCGCGAAACGTTCACGTTTCCGGCAGCATCAACTTCCCCTGCCCCTAGAAACGCGACATCTGCTCCACCGCTGCTGTAATAATCGAATTGATCGGTTGACCGCATTATGGCGCAGGGAAGACTCGCTGCACCAAACAGCGCTCCATCAATCAACTGCCCATTGTGGATGCCCTGCTCCACTGTGACCCAGATCTTATCCAGGGTGTCTTGCTGCGCCAAAATCGCAGCAATTCCTCCAGGAATTCCAAATCCAAAATTCACGGATTGACCGATCTGGACTTCGTCCGCCGCGCGCCGTGCAATGATTGCCCGCGCACCTTTCGGGGAGGACATTCCATCAAAGGTTCCATGAGCTGGCATCTTGGCGCCCGGCAACCCTGCCAGGCTGGGTTCATACCCGCCCATATGGGTTTGAGGCTGATCCGGCACCTTGGCGACAAGGTCGACCATGACCCCCGGCACCTGAACAAGCCGACCATGGAACTGACCTGACCGGCGCTCTTCCCGCACCTGCGCAAGAACGCAACCACCCGCTCCACACGCAGCTAAGGCGACCGCATTACAGTCGAGATCTCCGGATTCTTCCTCGCAAGAGATATTTCCAAATTCATCACAAAAGGTGCCACGGATAATCGCCACATCGGGTTTAATCGGCAAGTAGCGAATATATTCAGCACCTTCGATTTCCATGATTTCATTTAAGGGACCGGCGCTTTGTGCAGCATCATTAGCGGCCCCGCCGCCGTTACGCGGATCATAACAGGTTCCCAGTCCCACAGTAGTGATCAAACCGGGCCGACCCGCGCCGCTTTCCCGCAATAAAAGCGATATGACGCCGGATGGTAGCGTGAAGGCTTCGACCTCGTTACGCTGAGCAAGCTCTTGCATGCGCGGAGACCAGGACCAGTGACCACCGATCACCCGCTTAACCATACCTTTATGCGCAAACCGGTTGATGCCACGGGTTTTAGCATCACCAATCCCCAATGCATGAACCACAGTCAGGTCCCGCGGGTGCCCAGTTGTCAGAAACCTTTTTTCTATAGCCGCAAAAATCGCGTCGGGTTCAAGCATGCCGCCGCCATTACCGGTGACGGCGATAGTGTCGCCGTCCCGCACCATGGCTGCGCAGTCTTCTAGAGAACCCATTTTCAAGGCCGTCTCCCACTTTTAAAATTATTCACTCACTGGAGAGTTACAGTATTTCGACACTATGTCAATCCACGAGCCCATTTCCCCTCATTGGCGCATCCCAAGTCGGGGCATATGGCACGACTTTCGCGTTACTGATCCGATAATTGACCGCCGTCAGCTTCGCGATCTCTGCCATCTCTTGGCTCGATAAGGCAAAGTTCATGAGGTCGAAGTTGGCCTCGATATTGGCCCTTTTGGTGGACATCGTATTCAAAGACACATCTTGTTGAAGAATCCAGCGGAGCGCGACCTGTGCTGCATTTTTCCCATATGATTTACCGATCTCGGCAAAGACCGGATATTTGAATACTTCGCCACGCGCGATGGAACAGTATGATGCCAAGGGAATATCCGTTTCTGATGCAGCGGCCAGCAGGCGTCTCTGATCCAGTAGCGGGTGAAATTCAACCTGATTTATGGCCAGCGAGACATCCAGATGCTGGACAGCATCGTGCATCTGCTTCGTTGTGTAATTCGATACGCCAATGTGCCTTGCATACCCCTTGCGATGCGCCTCCTGCAGCAGTGTCAATGAGGGTTCGACTGGATTGTCATTTGGTGGCCAGTGCAGCAACAGCACTCCAACAGAATCCACTTTTAGATCGCGCAAGCTTTGCTCGACCGATGCAATAAACTTGTCTGGACCCATATTTTCAGGATGCACTTTTGTGGTGATCAGCAGGTCATCCCGATCTATTCCCAGGTCTGGCAGAACGGCGCCAAGCGCAGCCTCGTTGCCATACCATTGCGCCGTATCAAATGCGCGATACCCAACCTCAGCTGCCATGAGCACCGCATGCTTCAGGTATTCCCCTTCAAGAGGGTAGGTTCCGAAAGTCCGTTGAAAGCAGCTGGTTTGGTAAATTGACATAGTAGGCTCCTCATGCGGCGCAGCAAAATGTGGTTTTTAACTTCGCACTTGATAATTCACCCATTGGTGAGTTACAAGTCTTTTGAAATAAACGAATAGGGGAGATCTATGATTAGGCATCTTGTCTTTTTGAAATATGCGCCGGACGTGTCTGGGGACGTTAAGGACTCCATTTTGAAAGACCTAAACAATCTTAAATCGGAAATCGAAGGCATTCTGGCCTTCGGGAACAGGCCCAACCTGTCTCCCGAGGACGATGTAATCCACGGATTCAAAGATATGTTTTGGTTCGATTTTAAAGATGTAGCTGCGCGAGATGCATATCTTGAGAACGAAACCCACAAAGCCATCGGTGTGCGAATTGTAAACGCTGCTGAAGGAGGTCCGGAAGGAGTTTTTGTTTGCGATATAGAACTCTGATGAGCAAACGCGCACTGGCACCAAAAACATTTGAGACAGCAGTTTTGGCCTTTTTGCCAGAGCCGGCGCTCGTTTAGAGAATGGCTGGACATGATGGAGAACAAGATGACAAGACAAGTCGCTCTCGTGACCGGAGCAGGTCGCGGAATTGGCAGGGCAACCGCTTTGGCACTGGCCAGCTCCGGTTTTGATATAGGGCTCAACGATCTTCAGCCGGATGAACACCTTGAGACCCTCTCTGCCGAAATCGATGACCTCGGTCAACGCACACACATATGCGCGTTCGACGTGGGCGACACAACGCAACACGACCCGTCCCTAGCCGAAATTGAAGGCGTGTTGGGACCACTCACCACACTTGTGAATAATGCTGGTATCGGTGTTGTCAGCCGTGGTGATCCTTTAGACGTCCAAGAAAACAGCTTCGATCGTTGCATGGCGGTGAACGCCAAAGGGCCGTTCTTCCTGACGCAGGCCTTTGCTCGTCGGCTTCTCTCTCGAAGCCGGAATCCAAATGTGGTGTATTCCGTCATAAACATCACGTCTTCCAACGCATCTGCTGTGGCAGTACCGCGTACAGAATACTGTGCATCCAAGGCCGCGGCATCGATGATATCTAAGTGTTTTGCCACCCGTCTGGGTCCCGAAAACGTTATGGTCTACGATGTTCAGCCCGGCTTGATCGAAACTCCCATGACTGAAACCGTAATCGACTCCTATCAGGCGCGAGCTGAAGATGGACTATGTCTACTTCCTCGCGTCGGCCAACCTTCCGAGGTGGCCGCCGTCGTCGCCAATCTCGCAGGGGGCTGCCTCCCCTATACAACCGGACACGTGATCTCCGTCGATGGCGGCATGCTTGTTCCCCGTTTTTGAAGAACAACTACCTGTGCAAACTAAGGTGCCCCGCTTACGCGAAAGCTCCGAAAGCTATCGGCCAAGTGCCAACTCATTGAAAGTGTACCACTGACACATAACAGAGTGCGCGATCATACAATTTTTGCATGAATAAATCACACCCGAATCTTGTTTTGCTGAGTCAACTGGACGTTCATAAATTGGATGCGTCAGCCGACCTGTTCGCTGAGGGCTTCATATGGCATTACTTCAATCCCAAACTCCCCGATATTGAAGGCGATTATGTTGGCGTCACGGGATTGAAAAAGTTCGTTCAGGGGCTTCACGGGCAGACCGCAGGCACCTTCGAAGTTGAGCCTGTCAACGCAATACCAATTGGTGACGAACTCATTTTGGTCCACGTACGCAACTCGATGCAGTATAATGGCGAGTCCATTTCCATTGACGCGGCAGTTATTTGGAGAATTGTTGATGGTCAGTTCGCCGAAGCGTGGGATGTACCATCGGCATTCACACAAGCTGTTTGATTTGAATGCAAAAATCCGTAATCATGAGATGATCGATGCCAAGTACAAACCAGTTGGCCCTATCTGGAATTTACTCAGCGCACACACTTCTGAATCCGCGACATAACGGCAAGATCAAACACACAAATTTGATGGCCGCTCCGTGCCGGATAGCCTTGGCCCATTCTTGATGGGAGCACTGTTCGCGCTATCCTCCATCAAAGAAATCTGTGGCAATGTGCCCAAAACCTGATCGATGATATTATGGCTGAAACCGCCGCGGGCCTTGGATTGTTGCCGGGCCGTGACCATGCTTTCGGATTGACAGATCACACTTTTTCAAATTATCTCCAAGATTTTTGTACATATTGATTGGTGTCAATACGGCGCATGTTTCATGTGCAAACCTTGCAAGCGGGCGACATCGCTCAGGTTGATCCGCTGCAATCCGTTGCCTTTCAAGAACGTGATCTGGCGACACACCACTCAATTTCCAGTGCCACCTGAACTGACAAAATGAACGCAACTAGGATAAGAAGTGACCGGATGATCCAGCTTTCAGAATACGCACTCGACAGGATGCTGAAGTCAATCTTGCGCGACGGTACCCTGAACGTCGTCATGCCATCGGGCGAAATTCATAAATACGGCAACCCAAGCGGCCATCCGGTGACGGTTCGGCTGCACGATGCCTCAACGGTCAGGCATCTGGCATTGAACCCGGAGTTGGCGTTGGGCGAAGCTTATATGAATGGATCGCTGACGATTGATGGGGATGATCTACAAGAATTTCTCGGATTGATTGTTCGCAACGTTCAGCATGATGAGGGCAATCAAGTCTGGTGGCAAAAGCCACTGCAAAAGTCACGCTCTTCCTTGCGGTGGCTGGCGCAAAACAATTTTGCGGAACGTGCGCGTGGCAACGTGGCCCACCACTACGACCTTTCGGGCCGTCTATATGACCTGTTTCTCGATGATGATCGGCAGTATTCGTGCGGCTATTTCAAAGACCCTGCCGAAACACTGGAACAGGCACAAGCGCACAAAAAAGAACATATCGCCCGAAAACTGATGATCGAACCGGGCATGTCTATCCTCGATGTCGGGTGCGGCTGGGGCGGATTGGCACTGACTCTCGCAAAGGACTACGGCGCTCGCGTTGTCGGGGTCACACTGTCTGAGGAACAGCACACTTATGCGACAAAACGGGCGGAACAGGCAGGCCTTTCAAGTCAGGTGGACTTCCAACTGTGCGACTACCGCCATGTTGAAGGCACTTTCGACAGGATTGTCTCAGTCGGGATGTTCGAACATGTGGGGCTGCGCCATTTTGTTGAATATTTTCGGACAATACGCAACCGGCTCTCTCCCGATGGCATTGCGTTAGTTCACACAATTGGTTGGGGCGCCCCAGCGACGGGAACGAACCCGTGGATCGCCAAGCATATCTTTCCAGGCGGTTACATCCCGACCGTTTCAGAAGTCATGAGCGCCGTCGAGAAGACCCGATTATGGGCAACAGACATCGAATGTTGGCGCCTGCATTATGCCTACACGTTGCGGCACTGGTACGATCGGTTTCAGGAAAATGAAGATCAGGTAGCGGCGTTGTATGATGATCGTTTTGTCAGGATGTGGCGCTTTTATCTTGCCGCATGCGAGCAAACCTTTCGCAATAGCCCGCAAGCGGTTTTCCAGTTCCAGTTGTCACGCAATGTCGATGCCGTCCCACTGACCCGAGACTACCTCTACAATCAATCGCATTTTGGGGATTCCCAAGCTGGCGAACAGTGGAAGACGGCCAGGCCAGACCCGAACGCTGCCTTGGCAGAGATGGATTGAAAGGTGAGAGATCTAAGCGGTATGCGAATTGGAGGCGGCAATCGCCTGACGCAAGGCCGGAATGGAGCTAACTCAAAATGGCAACAATTGGCGGAAAACCTGAGATCAGTTGCAAAGTGAATAAAAAAGGCGCCCATAAGGGCGCCTTTTTCCAAACTTACAGAACCGTTTAGTTCGACAGGGTAAATGGTGCTGAGTAGTTGCCCACGTTTTCAGGCGTAATCAGCAAGCAATCAAAGAGCTGTTTTTCTTCACTCATCTTCGCTGATCCGTTCTTGATGTAGTGATCAGCCTGGATGACAGCTTCGCGGGAGAAGACCGCAACAGGCTGAAGCACTGTGTATGCCATTTCACCATTTTTGATGGCTTCAACCGCATCAGGTGACCCATCGAAACCGCCGACAATAACGCCGTCCAGCTTGCTGGATTCCTTCAGAGCGGCAATTGCGCCCAGCGCCATTTCATCATTGCCGGCGATGATTGCATTGATCACCGGGTTTGCCTGAATGATCGACTGCATCTTTGTGTAGCCTTGCGTACGATCCCAATTGGCAACTTCCTCGGCAACTTTCTCAAGTCCTGGATATTGAGACAATACGGTGTTGTATCCGTTAGACCGCGTTGCTGCGTTATTGTCAGCTGGGTTGCCGAAGAACTCTACATATTTAGCTTCGTCACCAACCAATCCCTGCCATGTAACGGCGCCCAGAGCGGCACCCTGAGCATTGTTGGAAACCAGTTGTGCAATCGCGATTCCACTTTCGTTGATCTCGGCGTTGACCAGAAAGACGGGAATGCCTGCTTGTGTGGCCTTGCGCACGACAGCAATCGAACCATCGGCATTTGCCGGATCCAGAATGATTGCCTTGGCGCCATTTGTAATGGCCGCATCGATAAGGTTGGATTCAACGTTGGTGTCGCCCTTATGCGCAGACACTGTTGCTTCGTAACCCAGTTCCTCGGCGGTCGCCTTGGCCACTTCGCCTTCCGTGAACCAATATGGGTTAGCCGGGTCATTGACAATAATGGTGATCAATCCCTCGGCCCAGGCAGATCCTGCCATGAGTGGCAGCGATACCGCAGCTGCGAGCACTGCGCGTTTAGTAAACTTAATCATTATGATAGTCTCCCTTGGTTGATTATTTGCCGATGCCCGGCATTTTCCGCGTCAGGTTCATTGAACCTGTGCAGTCGCGAATGTTTTGGATCAAAAGCTAACCTGACTTGCCTTTGTTTCCGTATTGAATTGAATTCAGCATGACAGCGAGCACGATTACCGCGCCCGTAAAGACAGTTTGCCAGTAAGATGACACGCCGGTGATAACCAGGCCTGCGCCCAGAAACACGATCACGAAAGCGCCCAGCAATGTGCCGCGCACTGTCCCGCGTCCGCCCATCAGCGACGCTCCCCCAACGACAACGGCTGCAATGGCTGTCAGCTCATAGGTTGTGCCGGCAGTCGGCCCGGCAGAGGTGAGCTGAGAGCTCAGCACAACACCGGCAATCGCGGCGCATACACCGGACAGCACATAAACCCAGATCTGAACCTTCTTGACCGGAACGCCTGACAGCTCCGCCGCATTGGCATTTCCACCCGTGGAATAGAGCCACCGCCCGAAAGGCGTTCTGGTCAGCAAAAGATGCACAGAGACAGCGACTGCGGTCAGCACGAAAATGCTGATCGGAACACCCCATAGCCGATTGAAGCCCAACCATTCAAAGCCGGTATTGCTGAACGAAGGGTCGCCCGACAGGTTGTTGAATGTCAGCCCGTTGGTCATGAGCAGTGCCACACCGCGCGCCACATAGAGTGTGCCAAGCGTCGCAACAAAGGCGGGTACTTTGAAATAGGCGACCAGTACACCGTTCAGGATGCCAACCAGTGCCCCCATACAAAGCGTCAAGATGAAGACAGCCCAAACGGGCAGATATAATATGACACCCAAAGCTTCCAGCTCGATCCCTTGCATCAGGAAACCTGCGAAAACACCGCACAAGGCCAGAGTTGATCCCACTGACAAATCGATGCCACCGGACAGAATGACGAGCAACATGCCAATAGCCAGAAGGCCGAAAATTGCTACTTGTGACGTCATGATCAGAAAGTTCGGCACGGAAAAGTAATTCGCCGACAGGAATGAGAAGATCGCAATGATGACAATCAGAGCAAAAAATGCACGGCCCTCAAGCAACAGATGCACAAAGTTTAGCTCTCCAGCCTTCTTGGGCTTGGTTTCGAGCGATGCCGATCTCACATCTGACATTTTGCGGTCTCCCTGCGTATCGGTCATGCAGCCAGGCTTTCGCCGGAAGCTGCCATAATTGCTTCTTTTGTTATGTCTTGAGTGAATTCCGCGGCAATTCGGCCGCGCCGCATTACAATGACACGATGCGCGATTGCGAGGCATTCCGTCACTTCAGAGGTCGTATAGACAACAGCCATGCCGTTGTTGGCGCGATCCGCCAAAATCCGGAAGACCTCCCCCTTGGCACCGATATCGATGCCACGGCTGGGCTCGTCGAGCAGGATGACCGAGGGTTTGGTCGCCAGCATTTTGCCAATCACGACCTTCTGTTGATTGCCTCCGGACAGTGACCCGATCGGCGCGTCAGGGCCTTCTGCTTTGACGGTTACTTCCTTGATGGATCTGTCGATGATCGCGTCTTCGTCGTTGGTGTTTGTGAACAGGCTCTTTGTAAAATTCCCAATCGAAGCGAGCGACAGATTGCGCCCCACACTCATGGTCTGCACCAGCCCGTCGCGCTGACGGTCTTCCGGGACAAGAACAAGGCCCGCAGCAATCCGTTGTGAAATGGTCAGTTTCGAAACATCCTGTCCATGCAGCAAAATATTGCCGGAACTGGGTGCAAGACGGCCAGCGACGCATTCCATCATTTCAGTACGGCCTGCGCCCATCAGACCATAGATGCAGACGACCTCCCCGGCCGAGACGGTGAGGTCCAAATGGTCTACAGCGTTTCCAGCGCCTGAAGCCATGGCAACGCAAAGCGATTCCAACTGCAATGCGGGCGCGCCCAAAACATTCTCGGGCGGTGAGCCAAGGTCAAAATTGTCACCCACCATGTTGCGGACAATCCACTCAAGGTCAATCTCTGCACGGGGGCCGTAGGCGGTCATGATTCCGTCGCGCAAAACAACCGCGTGGTCGGTAATGGTCAGCGCCTCTTCAAGGTGGTGCGAGATATACACAATGCTTACGCCGCGGGCCTTGAGGTCGTGGATCACCTTGAAGAGAACCTCCACTTCCGTTGCGGACAAGGCCGATGTGGGTTCATCCATGATGAGAATGCGTGAATTGACGGAAAGCGCACGGGCAATTTCCACAATCTGTTGCTGGCCAAGACGCAGGTCTTCGACCAATGTCAGAGGATCAATATCCTCCTCCAGATCCCGCATCAGAGCGCGGGTCTGGCGCTCCTGCTCAGCATAGTCGACGCCGAATGACCCCATTATTTCGCGCCCCATGAAGATGTTGTCCCGCACATTCATGTTCGGGGCCAGAGACAGCTCCTGGTGGATGATTGAAATGCCCAATTCTCGGGCTGCAACGGTTGAGGTGATCACGACGGGCTTCCCGTCCAGTATTAGCTCACCCTCCGTCGGAAGATGCACGCCTGAGAGCACTTTCATCAAAGTGGATTTGCCTGCGCCATTCTCACCAAATAGTGTCGTAACCTGCCCGCGATGAACGTCGAAATTCACACCTTTCAGCGCCTGAACCGCGCCAAAGCTCTTGGCAACATGACGTGCGGCCAACACCACTTCGGCCACATCGGGCTTGGCCTGAGGTACATCGTCCAAAGTATCGGTGCCCATCACTTGATCTCCAGTGAGACTGGTGTGACGAGCCAGTTTTTTGGGTTGATCATGGTGAAAGCGCCGGTGACTGTGATCGTCTTGCCGGACAGCGTCTCGCGATCCAGATCAGCCAGAACCTCCGCGGCCATAGCCCGATTAATTCCGGCGCCGGAATCCTGATATTCGATTTGATTGGTGAAGGCCCCGAAGTCAATGTCGCCCGGAATATCACGTAGTTCTGTTCCGTTGATGGCTGGTCCGGTTTGGACGCGTATCTTTGTTCCTTCCGGCAAACCATCAACGTCAACGGCGAATATGCCCGATTTTCCTTCGCCGACCGTACCGGTAAAACTCACAGCGATAACAGGAAACGTCCCAGCCGAAGTGCCATATGCTGCAATGGCTGCATTTTTGTCGGCTGCCAACTCCTCGGCGAGCGTTGCCGCTTCTGCCGCTCGTTCCACGACAGATTCTCGGATGCGCGGAAACTCTGTCCGCCCGAAGCGGTCCGGATCAAAAGCCTGCTGACGAAGATCAGCATCAGACCCGATTTGCACCACTTTTGTATCAACAGCCATTGCAACCGCAATCACGGCCGCCACGACCACAAAAACAATCTTACGTCGTGCTGTTTTGCTGCCGGTGGCTATTGTGGTGCCAGTCGTGGTCATAACGGTACCCCCTCGTCTTTTTCCGAACCGCGGTTTCTACCCCGGAATTTCCATCCCGGCGGACCGGATCGTTCGATCTTGCCGGTCTGTTGCCAGCACTCGTATTGGGATCGCAGCCTTGCCCCAAAGTGCAAAGCTCTGCTCCCATGTACCGTTCGCGGAACTCCTCAATTCCGTGTGTCGAACGAAGCATTGGCGCATATACTTATCGCCGATGACCATAACTCTATTTGAAAAAAATTTCGTTGTCTGCAAAAAAATTCACACTAGTTTAAATTCTCGTGATAGCCTCGACGGCAGAATTTCCTCCCGTCCGGATCTGGCCGTTCTTCAGCGCGCGCTGAAAGATTGGCGGTGGCGTTGAACGAAAAGGCAGTGCGCGATGCTTGGAAAGACACGAAGTGGTTGGTAAGGGGCGCTAATGAGTGAGCAGGCAAACCTGATCATAGGTGTTGATGCCGGGACTTCCGTCATCAAGGCAGTCGCTTTTGACCTGTCGGGTCGTCAGATTGCAACTTCCTCGGTGCGAAACACCTATGTTATGGGCGCCAATGGCGCAGCCACACAAAGCTTGCCGCGAACATGGCAGGACTGCACGACAGCCATTCGCGGCCTTTCCGACAAGATTGATGATCTAGCCAAACGGACGGCAGCCGTCGCGCTCACTGGACAAGGGGATGGCACCTGGCTGATCGGCGCAGGCAACGAACCTGTGACAGACGCATGGCTTTGGCTGGATGCACGCGCAGCGCCGACTGTTTCGCGGCTTGCGTCCGGTCCCACCGAGCGCGCGCGGTTTGAGGCAACAGGCACCGGGCTCAACACTTGCCAGCAAGGCAGTCAGCTGGCGCATATGCAGGCCAATCATCCTGAATTTCTGGATCGGGCCGAGGTCGCACTCCATTGCAAGGACTGGCTGTTCCTCAATCTCACAGGCGTCCGTGCAACTGATCCCTCAGAGGCCAGTTTCACCTTCGGAGATTTTCGAACGCGCCAATACAACAGCACTGTGATCGACGCCCTCGGCCTTACCAATTGCCGCCACTTTCTGCCAGACATCATGGACGGCACACAGGAAACACGCCCCCTGACCGCAGAGGCCGCCCGGGCCACAGGTCTGCGTGAAGGGACACCCATATCGCTGGGCTATGTGGATATGGTGATGACAGCGCTCGGCGCAGGTGTTCATACCGGCGATGAAGGGGCAGCCTGTTCGACCATTGGCTCTACCGGCGTTCATATGCGGGCCGTAAAGTCCGACAAGGTCTATCTGAATGCAGAAGCCACGGGCTACGTCATCTGCCTGCCAGTGCCCGACATGGTCACCCAGGTGCAGACCAATATGGCTGCCACGCTGAACATCGACTGGGCCTTGTCACTTGCCAGCGATCTACTTGCAGAACAAGGTGCTGCGCCCAGTCATTCAGATCTCGTAAACCGCATGGATCACTGGCTCGAAAACGCGGAACCAGGCGCGTTGGTGTACCACCCATACATCTCCGAAGCTGGCGAGCGTGGACCCTTCGTCGATGCCAATGCCAGGGCCAGCCTGATCGGTTTGAACAGCACACACCGTTTCCCCAACGTCATCCGCGCGATTGTGGAAGGGCTGGGAATGGCCACACGCGATTGCTATGGCGCCATGGGTAAGATGCCTTCCGAATTACGCCTGACCGGGGGTGCCGCACGCTCGGCGGCTTTGCGGAAAGTGTTGGCAAGCTCTTTGAATATTCCAGTGCGCGTTTCCGCGCGCGATGAAGCGGGCGCTGCCGGATGCGCCATGATGGCTGCGGTTGCCATCGGTGTGTATCCGAGCATGGACGCTTGCGTTGCTGAATGGACCACGCCCCTACTGGGAGAACATGAACCGGCAGACCAGAGCCTGGTGCCGGTTTACGACAGGCTTTTCACGACCTACCGCGCAGCGCGCGAGGCATTGCCCCCTACCTGGGACAGCCTTGCAGCGCAGCGCGCCGCTCAAGGAGTCAATTCATGACAGAAATTCCCAAGGTTGATCTGTTCGTAATCGGAGGCGGCATCAATGGCGCGGGATTTGCGCGCGATGCGGCAGGCCGTGGTCTGAGCGTTGTCCTGTGTGAGAAAGACGATCTGGCCGAGGGCACTTCGTCTCGCTCTGGCAAACTCGTTCATGGGGGCTTGCGGTATCTTGAGTATTACGAATTCCGGTTGGTGCGCGAAGCCCTGATTGAACGCGAAATCCTGATGAATAACGCACCGCACATTATCTGGCCTATGCGGTTTGTTCTGCCCCACAGCCCGCAAGATCGCCCAGCGTGGCTCGTGCGTCTTGGGCTGTTTCTTTACGACAATCTGGGAGGGCGCAAGAAATTACCTGGCACGCGGACACTCAACCTGCACCGCGATCCGGAAGGAGCGCCGATCAAGGACAGCTACACCAAAGGCTTTGAATATTCTGATTGCTGGGTGGATGACGCCCGCCTGGTTGTTTTGAACGCGATCGATGCCGCCGAGCGCGGCGCGGTCGTTCTGACCCGCAGCCCCTGCACCTCGGCACGCCGCGAAGACGGTGGGTGGCGCGTCACGACGAGCAACAAGCTGACCGGCCAGACGCAGGAATTTGAGGCCAGGGTTTTGGTGAATGCAGCAGGTCCATGGGTCACGGATGTCCTGACCCGGGTTGCTGGATCGAATTCGACGCGCAACGTCCGTCTGGTCAAGGGCAGCCACATTATCGTGCCAAAATTCTGGAAGGGTGAGCAGGCTTACCTCATCCAGAACCATGACAAACGGGTCATCTTCATCAACCCTTACGAACGCGACAAGGCACTGATCGGCACAACCGACATGGCCTATGAGGGCCGAGCAGAGGACGTGACAGCAGGCGAAGACGAAATCCAGTATCTGATTGATGCCGTGAACCGCTATTTCAAGGAAACACTGACGCGGGACGACGTGCAAATGACCTTCTCTGGTGTGCGCCCCTTGTTCGATGACGGTCAGGGCAATCCATCTGCGGTAACGCGTGATTATGTATTCGACCTTGAAGAAACGGGGGGCGCGCCGATGCTGAATATCTTTGGCGGCAAGATCACGACTTTCCGCGAACTGGCTGAACGCGGAATGCACAAGATCAAGAAATTCTTCCCCGAAATGGGCGCAGATTGGACCGATTCGGCTCCCCTGCCTGGCGGAGATATTCCAGATGCCGACTACGAAGCTTTCAGGGATGCGATGAAGGCAGATTTCCCCTGGATGCCGCGCGACTTGCGCCGGCATTTCGGCAGGCTTTATGGTACACGCATAAATAAGATTGTGGGTGATGCCTCATCCCTTGCCGGGCTTGGGCAGCATTTCGGCGGAAACCTTTATGAGGCTGAAGTGAATTACCTCGTCAAGCATGAGTGGGCGCAAACCGCTGAAGATATTCTTTGGAGACGCACAAAGCACCGGCTGCATCTCAGCAACGAGGAGCAGCAGGCATTTACAGATTGGTTCAACAACGCCCACGCCGAGGCCGCATGATATGGCGCTGACGCTTTCACTCAACACAAACCCTCTTGTGAATCGCTTTGCTGAGCCAGACGACCTGATAGATGCCATCGCACAAGATATCCGAATTCGTGACATCCAGTTGACGCATGAATTTATCAACCCCTGTTGGCCTGCCCCGATTCTCCGGCGTCTGACACGGGACATGGGGCGTGCACTGGAACGAACCGGCGCGCGGGTTACATCCGGGATGACCGGGCCGTATGGTCGGCTCAACCACTTCGGTCACCCAGATGCAGACGTCCGCCGCTATTACGTGGATTGGTTCAAGACCTTTGCCGATATTGTGGGTGATCTGGGGGCAAGCTCGGTTGGCACGCAGTTTGCTATCTTTACTTACAAGGATTACGACGATCCCGCTCGCCGGGAAGACCTGATCCAGATCGCCATCGATTGCTGGGCCGAAGTCGCGGAGCACGCCAAATCTGCCGGGTTGAGCTATGTATTTTGGGAGCCCATGAGTGTGGGCCGCGAATTTGGCGAAACGATTGCGCAAAGCATAAAACTGCAGGATCGGCTGACAGCTGCAAAAATGGCAGTACCGATGTGGATGATGGCAGATATCGACCATGGTGACGTTACTTCAACCAACGCTGAAGACACAGACCCCTATGCATGGGCACGGGCCGTGCCAAAGGTCAGCCCGATCATCCACATCAAACAATCGATGACGGACAAGTCTGGCCACCGGCCCTTCACGTCAGCTTTCAACGCCAAAGGCGCTATTCAGCCCGAGCCTCTTCTCAAGGCATTTGCCGATGGTGGTGCCAAAGACAATGAAATCTGCCTTGAATTGTCATTCAAGGAACGCGAACCCAATGATCGGCAAGTGATCCCCGACATCGCAGAAAGCGTCGCGTTCTGGGCACCTCACATTGACAGCGGGGTTCAGGACCTGAATGTCTAGTTCCCCCTGCTTCTCTGGTCGTCAACCGCCTGATAAGCAGGCTCAACAGCACTTGCTTCGCACACCAAGTCGAACGCTTACATAAAAGCGCCGA
This sequence comes from Alphaproteobacteria bacterium, assembly GCA_024743215.1. Taxonomy (GTDB): domain Bacteria; phylum Pseudomonadota; class Alphaproteobacteria; order Rhizobiales. The sequence goes on along the minus strand of JANSWZ010000001.1, from coordinate 103,785 downwards.
GCAACGGATTGGAAGCACAGAATTTGTGCGCCAAATGCCTGAACAAGGAGGCACCACAATGGCCAAGGATCGTTTGTCAGGAGATGAAGAATATTCTTTGGCAATACGTGCGGCATGGCTGCACTATGTCGGCGGATTGCGACAAGCCGAAGTTGCCAAGCGCATAGGAGTTCCATCGGTCAAGGCACATCGCCTGATTGCGCGCGCCGTTGCAGAAGGCGCTGTCAAAGTCAGCATCGAAGGCGAAATTATCGAATGCATCGAGCTTGAAGAGGCCATGTGCGAGCGCTTTGGATTGGATACCTGCGAGATCGCGCCTGATCTGGAAGAAGAAGGACTGCCGTTGCGTACGCTTGGACTGGCAGGGGCAGCGCGCCTAAGGCGATGGCTCGAAAGCGGAGAGGAATTGACGATTGGCATCGGTCACGGGCGCACCCTGGCCGAAGCGGTTCGCGCGATGCCACGCTTTAAGACCAGCGGCCTCAGTTTCGTCTCGCTTCTTGGTGGGCTCACACGCAACTTCGCAGCGAACCCGCATGACGTGATACACATGCTCGCGGAGAAAACAGGCGCTCGGGCATATGTGATGCCGGTACCCTTCTTCGCCAATACCACTGAGGATCGGGAAGTTCTGCTGGCGCAACGCGGCGTCAAGGAAGTGTTCCAACTGGCCAAGAACGCCCCCCTCAAGATCGTGGGCATTGGGACGGTCGAAGCCGAAACCCAACTTGTTACCTCCGGTATGATCGAACCCTCGGAAATTGAAGCGATTTCACGCGCTGGCGGTGTTGCTGAAATGCTTGGCCATTTCTTTGATGGCGATGGTCAGGCATTGGAAACGCCGCTTACATCAAGGACACTGGCGGTGTCACTCAGTGAAGGTCGAAAAGATCGCATCATCGCTGTTGCGGGTGGACCAGAAAAAATCGAGCCGCTTCGGGCTATTCTCAAAAGCGGCCAGTTGTCAGGTCTCGTCACTGATGAGCGCACGGCCAAGGCGCTTGTATCGAAGTGAACCCCTGGACATAGGTCGGGGCAGTTCGCTCTCATCAAATCATCTTTCCCTTGGCGGCCCAATATTTGGCCAAGGACAATGCTCGATTTGAGGGTCTTCTACGTGTCGGATTGTGAGAGATAGTCCAGGAGCTTGGAAACTTCGGATTTGGCGCCGAAAAACAGCGGAACCCGATCGTGTGGACTGTTCGGGATCAGGTCGAGTATCGGGCGTGAGCCATTGGTTGCAGCACCACCTGCCTGCTCAATCAGATAGGCAATGGGAAAGGCTTCATAAGCCAGACGCAGAAAACCGTTCTCGTGTCCCGGGCGGTTGTCACCAGGATACATGAAGAAACCACCACGTCGTAAAATGCGGTGCAGATCACCCACGGCTGCTGCAATCCAGCGCATGTTGAAATCCTGGGCCCTCGGTCCGTCTTCACCCAAAAACAGATCGTCGACATACCGTCTGAGATCCGGTGTCCAGCGCCTTTGGTGTGATGGGTTGAAAGCGATGGAGGTACAGGCATCCGCGATGGTGACGCTGTCTTCGTCCAGGATGAACGCCCCCGAGTCCGCATCAAATGTCGCAATCGCCACACCGGATCCGACACTGAAGCCAAAATCAATACTATGACCAAAGGAAACATAACCAGCTGCGATAACGTCCCTGCCCTGACGCAGGAAGCTTTCGCCCGCGGGAAAAACGCAAAACAGGACACCCAGCGGCGCGCCAATCCCGATATTGCTGGAACCGTCGATGGGATCAATCGCCACATCAAAATGACCGTTTGGATCAATATTTATGACCTCTTCAGCCTCTTCGGACAGAAAACTGGCCACCGACAGACTGCAACAGGCGTCCAAAAAGTGATCATGGGCAGCAACATCGAGCGCCTTTTGCTTGTCGCCAGACTGGTTGGTCCCAATGATGGCACCTGGGTCACCAGTCAGCCCACCCTGTGCAAGGCGGGCCGCCAATGGAATGCTTGCCTCCGCAATCCCGCCTATAAGAGCCGCAAGGGCTTGCCGGTTACCATCCACGCCAGCCCAAGCAGTCAGATGTGCCGCGAGCGTTGGACCGCGCACCACATCGTCAGAGGATAAGTGTAAGACATCCACTTCAGGCATCGGAGATGCTCATTGGCGCACGCGGGTGACTGGAATTTGCAGCCCTCACCGCATCAATACGCAGCGCACGGATGCCGTTGGTGCGTGCGAAGGTCAGAGTGCCGGGCAAAGGCCTTCCAGAAAGGGCTTGGAGCCGCAGTTTGTTTGGCATGAAATCCTCCTTCAGTTGCGTCAAACTACCCCACGCCTCAAAACATAACAACAAAAAATCACATTATCACATTATTGACGTAACATTTGTGATGTGAGATGTTACTTTCTGGAGGCGGCGCTGTGAAACGAGATGAACGGCAACAAGCGATCATGGACCTGTTGGTGGCCCAGGGAGAAGTTGAGCTTGACCGGCTTGCCTTGCATTTCGACGTGTCCAAAATGACGATCCACCGCGATCTGGATGAGCTTGAAAGTGCCGGGCTTCTGCGCAAAGTGCGCGGTGGAGCGACAATTCAATCAGGCAACCAGTTTGAAAGCGATTATCGGTTTCGTGAACGTCAGGGCGCCGAAGTAAAATCTTCGATCGCCAACGCCGCCCTGGACCTGATCGAACCGGGAATGACTGTCATGATAAATGACGGCTCCATGGCGGCTGTCCTTGGGCAAAAAACAGTAGCGAAGCGGCCTTTGACGGTGATCACCAACAATGCTGCCGTGATCGACACCCTGCGCGGTGAAGTCGGGATCACAATGATAGCACTTGGCGGTGTGTATTCGGCCAAGTTCAATGCATATTTGGGAAAAGTCACTGAGGACGCGCTGGCGGGACTGCGAGCGGACATAGCTTTCATCTCTTCGCCCGCCGTTTCCGGTCTCGAGGTTTTTCATATGGATGACAGCGTGATGCGCGCCAAACGCGCCATGATGGCGCAGGCGACGACCCGCTGTCTTCTTGTAAATCATACACGGTTCGGACAGGCCGCACTGCACAAGCTGGCTACCCTCTCCGAATTTGAACACATCATCACAGACCGCTCTCCCGGGCCCGAAGCCTGCGCCGCTTTGAGTCACGCAGGGATTGTCCTGACTATTTCAAACACGCAGGAGGCAGACATATGAACCAAGCCAAATTCTGGATCGGCACAAGTTGGAAAATGAACAAGACACTGGCCGAGGCGCAGTTGTTTGCCCGCGAATTGGCCAAGGCAGATGTCGCGCGCGACGCGCGCATTCAGCGTTTCGTGATCCCCCCCTTTACAGCGGTGCGGGACGTGCAGAAAATCCTCTCCGACACATCCGTCAAGGTTGGTGCGCAGAACATGCATTGGGCAGATCAGGGTGCCTGGACCGGCGAGATTTCCCCACTGATGCTAACAGATTGCAGCTTGGACCTCGTGGAACTGGGGCACTCTGAAAGACGCGAACACTTTGGAGAAACCGACGAAGCCGTCGGATTAAAAACCGAATCTGCGGTACGGCACGGATTGATCCCGTTGATCTGTATCGGAGAAACATTGCAACAGCGCGAGGCAGGCCTGGCGCGTGAGGTCCTTGAGTCGCAAGTGCGAGGTGCCCTGGGCAAGCTGAGTGCCGAGCAAAAATCCTCCCCCATTCTGCTTGCCTACGAACCGGTCTGGGCCATTGGGGTCAACGGTATTCCCGCCACGTCGGAATATGCCGACGCACGGCAAGCCGAAATCATCGCGGTCGCGCAAGACATACTGGGCCGAAAAATTCCCTGCCTTTACGGCGGATCGGTCAATACGGCCAATTGCGAAGAATTGATCCAATGCCCACATATTGACGGGCTCTTTATCGGGCGCTCAGCATGGGAAGTCGAAGGCTACATCGACATTCTCACTAAATGCGCTGCATCCATCTAACTGCAAAAGGACACAACATGAAAATCGCAATCGCAGGAGACAGCGCAGGTGAAGGATTGGCTCAAGTTCTGGCCGAACACCTGCAAGACAAACACGAGATTACAGAAGTATCCCGCGTTCACGGCAATCCAGACCCGTTTTATGCCAACCTGTCCGATAGGGTCGCTTCTGCGGTAATTGCCGGGGATTATGACCGTGCCATTTTGGTCTGCGGAACCGGCATTGGTGTCCAAATCTCCGCCAATAAGGTTCCAGGTATCAGGGCCGCACAATGCCACGATACCTATTCAGCAGGCAAAGCTGCCACATCAAACAACGCACAGATCATAACAATGGGCGCGCGCGTGATAGGAGCAGAACTGGCCAAGGACATTGCCGATGCTTTTCTCTCAGCTAAATTCGACCCCCAAGGCCGATCTGCCGGAAACGTCGATGCAATCAGTGATGTAGCTGCGAAATACACAAAAGACTGATCAAGGTCGGCAATGCCTCGCGCAGACTTGGCCGCTTTGAAACAGCATAGTCAAAACGCTCCCTCCCAAGGCTCTGACTAAGCACCAACGCAAGCAATAGGACTGACGCATGAGCCGCATTCTGGCAATTGACAGTGGTCTGACCGTCACAAAGGCCGTCATATTCGACACCAGCGGTCGACAATTAGGCGTGGCGCGTCGAAACGTGCGCCAGTTGATGCCCGGACCGCGTCGGGTTGAACGCGACATGATGGATTTGTGGCGTCAGACGGCATCGGCGATCCGCGATGTGATAGAGGCGACCGCAACCGACGCAAGCGATGTTCTGGCAGTTGCTGCGACAGCGCATGGAGATGGACTTTACCTTCTGGACAAAGAAGCGCAGCCGCTGGGAAATGGAATATTGTCGCTCGACAGCCGCGCAACGGAAATCATCAAAGACTGGCATGTGTCAGGTGTCGACCGGCAGAGCCTGACAATGACGGGACAGATGCCGCATGTTTCCGCGCCTTCGGCGCTGTTGGCTTGGGTGCAGCAAGAAGAACCCGACCGTTTTGCGAAAATCGGCCATGTCATCGCCTGCAAGGATTGGCTACGGTTTTGCCTGACGAACACCCTTGGAACAGACCGGACCGAGGCAAGCACGTCCTTCACCGATGTGCAGAGTCAGAACTACTCGGATGAAGCCCTTGCCCTCTTTGGCCTGAGCGCGCTGGCGCGGGCGCTTCCGGAAGTGAGCCATTCAGCAGAAACCATTGGCGCAATCTCTAACGAAGCCAGCAGGATGACCGGCCTTAAACCGGGCACGCCTGTGGCCGCTGGCCTACATGACGTAACAGCCTCCGCGCTTGGCATTGGCGCGCACAAGCCCGGCATTGTCGGGATTGTCGCCGGCACATATTCGATCAATGAATGCGTCTCGACAACGCCGCTTACTGACGACAAATGGTTCTGCAGAAATGCGATTGATCCAGCGTTCTGGAACAACATGGCGATCTCTCCGGCGTCGACGACCAATTATGACTGGTTTCTGGACACGTTCTGCATGGCGGATCGCAAACTCGCCGAAACCAGGGGCGAGACAATTCATGCAGCTCTTGCGCCAGAAATAGACGCGGCATTGGAACGCGCCTCGTCTGCTCTTTATCACCCATATCTTTTCGGATCCCCATTTGGAGCGACCCCAAGTGCCAGTTTTTTTGGCTTGCGCGGTTGGCACAATCGGGGCGACGTTCTGGCAGCGCTGCTGGAAGGAATTGCCTTCAACCACTGCCAGCATATCGATGCGCTGCGCGGCTCGTTTCCCGCGACACAAGCACGTCTCACAGGCGGGGCTTCACGCAGTGTAACCGTCGCACAATTGTTTGCCGATGTGCTGGCAATACCGATGATCGTGACTGACACCGACGAAGCGGCCGCATGGGGGGCTGCACTTTGTGCAGGAGCGGCAGTTGGCGTATTCGAAAGCTTTGATGCAGACCCTCGGGATCTGGCCGCAACATCGAAGACCTATCATCCGCGTCCCGAACGGATTGCCCACTACGCAGAACGTTACGCCGCTTATCTGAATCTGGCTGAAACATTGCCTGATGCATGGCAACAATTGAATGCGCTGGAGGCCTTGGGCGGCAGGGGATCGAATGACGGATAATGCCCCACATGACTATGACGTTCTGATTATCGGCGCCGGGATCAACGGTGCGGGTCTGTTTCGTGATCTCTGCGAGCAAGGGTTGCGCTGTCTGATCGTCGACAAGGGGGACTTTGGATCAGGCACCAGTGCAGCACCATCACGTTTGATCCATGGTGGTCTCAAATATCTGGAAACCGGAGAATTCAGGCTGGTTGCAGAATCGACTTACGAACGAAACCTCCTGCTGCGCAACGCGCCACATCTGGTTACGCCCTTGCCGACAATCATTCCGATCTATTCCTGGACCAATGGCATCTGGTCCGCCATCCGCACCTTCTTCGGTTCCAAAACGGCGCCGCGCAGCCGGGGCGCTGTTCTCATTAAAATCGGATTGAAGCTCTATGATTTTTATGGTTCCCGTGCACGCCAGATGCCCCGGCACAAGATGCTCAGCCGCAAACGTGCGCTTTCCGAAGTCCCAGCCTTGAACCCCGATATCGTCGCCATAGGCACCTATCACGATGCCGCTGTTTCAGCCCCCGAACGGCTTGTTCTTGAACTTGTTCAAGACGGTATGGGCGCCAATGACAGCTCGGCCGCGTTAAACTGGACCAGTGTTGAGAACCAGATCGACGGTGTCGTGCACCTGTCCGGCCCTGAAGGCACGCGAACCTCCGTTCGCCCGAAAATTGTGGTGAATGCCGCAGGACCCTGGATAGACCGGGTGAATGCCTGTTTGGGCATGGACACTTCGCTGATCGGTGGCACCAAAGGGTCCCATATTCTTCTCGATCATCCCGAACTGTTGAAACAGCTCCAGGGGCGCATGATCTATTTCGAAAGCAATGACGGGCGTATCCTGCTTGTATTTCCCTATCTGGGCAAAGCGCTGGTCGGCTCGACAGACATTCCAGACAACGATCCCGATAATGCGGCCTGCAGCGACGATGAGACCAGCTATTTTTTACACAGTCTGAGCGAACTGCTGCCGGGCCTTGCATTTGACCGTGATCAGATTGTCTATTCATACGCCGGAATTCGCCCGTTACCGAACTCCGTGGGTGTTGCTCCCGGCCTTATCAGCCGGGATCATTCAGCCCCCCTGGAGCCCGTTGGAGCGGGCAGACCCTTCCCCATCCTATCGCTTGTGGGCGGAAAATGGACAACCTTCCGCGCCTTTGCAGCAGATGTTGCAAATACAATACTTGGTCATCTGGAACACGCTCGGCGGATACAGACAGACGAACTGCCTATCGGCGGAGGACGCGACATGCCTCAATCGGCTGACGACCGCGCGGCATGGGTCGCAGAACTGGTGCAACAGTCGAGTGCGCGCCCTGAACGGGTCGCCGAGTTACTGGAGCGATATGGAACAACTGCGCGCGAGATCATTCTTTACGAAGGCACAACGCCTGTCTTCATCGGCGCAACGACATTCAGTGAAGCCGAGATCGCCTGGATCGCACGCAACGAAAAGGTCCAGCATCTGGAGGACGTACTTCTTCGCAGAACGCAACTCACAATTACGGGCCAGTTAACCGAAGAGATCTTTGAACACATCTGCAGGGTCACGGGAAATGCCTTGGAATGGAGCGACGCACGCTGCGAAGACGAATTGACTTGGGCCCGAAAAACCTTGGCCAAAAAGCACGGTATCAAACTCCTATAGAAGGATGAGAAACTGCTTCAAATACTTGAACCGCGAACAACGCGAAAAATGAAAATGCCGCTGTTAGCAACGCGCGAATAAATCGTTTGCGTTTCAATTCTCGAAGCCCGGAAGTTTTCAGCAATTCGTAGATAATCTCATCTACGGGCTCGCATTTTTGAGCAGAAGCCTTGATCGACTCCAATGTATGGTGTTTTTCCGGGTCGACATAAAGAATGTGTTCGACAGACTGCAGCGTCGTTGACTCAAGCTTGGGCGCAGTCTTTCTGGTGGGGTACAAGACGCTGCCAAAAAGGATCAACGGCGTCATGATAACGCCCCAAAACACCAAAACAGGCATCAATTCATTTGCCGTCGATTTGGGAAACCAGTTCGTGGTGCCCGCCACGATCCCCAATGCGAAGGCATAACCCACCCCTACAATCTGCGCTTTGGTATCATAGGCCCGGGCTGTAGTCCGAGCTTCTGCCAAAGCGTCGTTTAGCAGGGCCAACGCGTCCTGGCTAAGGCTGTGAACATGTTCTGGGTCTGTCATTTGTTACCGCGGTTATAAACAAGCTGGTAATCGAAAAAGAACATGGCTGGACCTTCTCCGGGTAAACTCACTTGCTTTCCTATATCAATTTGCGTTCGGACAGGTTTTGCATGAGGGCGCGAACACCAAATGTCCATTCAGCGCACTTGGTTGAAAGATTCACAGTGTTACGAAGGGTCCCCAAATCAGCATTGCTGATAGAGACCACATCATTGAGTTTATGAGTAAACCCTTCGCCGGGCACATCGCGATCTTTTGTCGGCGCAAAGAGTGTGCCGAGAAACAGAACCAACCCGTCCGGATATTGGTGATGTCGACCAATGGTCTGCGTCACAAGCTCCTGCGGATCGCGGCTGATCTGGCTCATGGACGAAAGCCCCTCAAGTTCAAAGCCATCCTCACCGCTTACCGTCATCTGGAGATCCATCTGGCGGACATCATCCAGATTATATTCTTCGTCGAACAAACGGATAAATGGCCCAATGGCGCACGAGGCGTTGTTGTCCTTGGCTTTGGAAAGCAACAGGGCGGAACGCCCTTCAACATCGCGCAGATTAACGTCATTGCCCAATGTCGCACCCACGATACGCGCCGCAGAAGAAACCACGAGGACAGCTTCCGGCTCGGGATTGTTCCATTTGGATATAGGATGAAGGCCGACTTCAGCGCCATATCCGACGGATGAAAGCACCTGTGCTTTCGAGAAAACTTCGGCATCAGGTCCAATACCCACTTCCAGATATTGGCTCCAAATCCCTTCTTGGATGAAGGCTTCCTTGATTTTCTGAGCTTGTTCCGAGCCCGCTTCCACATTGTTCAGGCTGGTGCCGATGAGACTGACAACACGCTCGCGGATGGCCAACGCCTTTGAAGGATCGCCTGCCGCCTGCTCTTCAATCACCCGCTCAACCATGGAATTGGCAAAGGTGACCCCGCAGGCTTTGACTGCCTGCAAATCGCATGGAGCCAGCAGATGGGATTGTGATAGATCACCCGGCGATCGCCCCAAAAAGTCTTCCAGTGAACCAAGAGTGGTGCCAGGCGCGCTGCGCACATAGCCCAGCGGGTCTTCCATTTCGCAAATGTCGCGCACCAAAGGCGCATCGGCCGACGTTATGTCAACCAGATGATTGTCCCGCAGAGTGACAACACTGGGACCCCTCGCATCGGCATCCCACACGCGTCCCAGAAACGTGCCATTTTGGGGAAAATCACTCATGTCCACTCCAGTCTTTTTCATCCAGCTTTGTGCTCTCTCACCCAATCTCAAACGACCTTATCAGGAACGCCGGGACGATTTATTGCATCGACAGCGTGTTAGGCAGTCTCAAAGTACAAATTTGGTAGTTACCATCAACGAAATGGACATTCGCATAAATTTGATTGTTTGACGAGGCTATCCTGACAGAGGTGACGGCGCAGATTTGCCCGATCTCCTTCGAACCAAACCGGTCCCCATATGCCTTGATCATTCAGTGGCTCGGAAGCTGGTGAGTTGGTTGAATGTCATGCGGAGCCTGACCAGGCTCGATAAGCCCGGCGGACAGATGGATCTCATCTTTCTGCAAACACAACGCGCACGGAAAGCGAAACGGCAAAGGCAGTTTGACCTGTAATAACCAGTTGAAATTTGATTCTCAGCGCATTTAAGAACACTTCAAATGCCTGCGCACCTCATAACGCCAAAACTGATCACTGCGCTTGAGCAGGCCAAGCGTCGAACGCCTGTTTCTCTAGCCGCATGCTGCCCTTTTCATCCCTGTAAATGTTGATCCAGCACCGCCAGTTTTCATCATCTACTTCGGGATAGTCCAACCGAAAATGGCTGCAACGGCTTTCCGTTCGCATGAGCGAAGCACGAAGTTTCATTTCAGCACTAATAATCATGTTGGCAGTCTCATGTGCCAATCGCAGTTCATGCATGTCGCTTGCGCGCAACATAGGCATATGATGATCACGAAGTTCCTCAATGTATGAAAGCGCTGCACGCAACAGGCTCTCTTTCTTGATGTAAAGCACAAAATTCGGGATCATGATTCCCTGTAGGGTTTGCGTCACCCATGCCGGGCCGTAGCCCGCCTCTCGTTTAAATGGCGCCAGAATCTCATCTTCAACATTGGCCAGCGTTTCTGAAGAGACCGCTGGAACTTCAACCGAACTGGCATATTCAGCGCTCGCCTCCCCGGCAATCGCGCCCTGAACCGCCGACCCGGCAAGCGATGAGCCGATTTGGGTATAAATCCCGCCACACATGTGAGACCCAAGTGCGTCACCGGCCGCAAAAAGCCCCGGTACATTCGACGCACAGCGCTCATTGATTGGCACCAGGCCCTCTGATTTGTGAATAGCCATGCCTGCTGACGCCCCCCCGACAGGGCTGCTGCTCATACCGGGAGGCGGACCATCTGATGGACCATTGTTGTCTGCATTTGGGGAGGATCTTCTATCGCCAGATTCCTCTGCACCACCGCCACGATTGGCTTCGACGGAAAACTCCGTTGGACGGTAAGGCCCGCCTTCGGCCGTTGATTGCACTGGTGAACCAGGCCCTCCCTGAATTGGGTTTCCGTTTACATAAGCGGCATAATTCAGTTCAACGCCCAGATCATGACGTACACCAATGCCCAGGGTGTTCGGCACCTGATCGAACATGTCGCCCCAACCATCATAGGTCGCGGCGGCGTTTACCGTTCTGGCAGGGTGTCCATCGTTCCATTCCTTGCCAGTCACCTTTGCTCCGATATTGTAAGCCATGATTGTTCCGTCATGTGTCAGGTCACAGACTGGAAATCCGTTTGGCTTGAACCCACCTGCGCCGGTACACAAAATCACGCTCTTGGCTGTAAATGTAACGATCTCTTCAGCATCAAGACGAAAACCTGCAGCGCCAGCAATCCGCTCACCATCTTTAAGCAGATGAGTCATCATGACCCTTTCAACCACTGGAATATTGCGCGCACTTATCGGTTTGGAAAAGGACGCGTTGTAAAGGTTGCTCTCAAAGAAACCCCATTCTTCCAGGTTCTTGGCGCAGGCCAACGAATGCTCTGCTGTCTGGCGTGTATATACGGGATTATTGGTTCCCAGCGCCGAGTGTGAAACCGCATCGGTAAACTCATCCAGCGACATATCTTCAACCGCCGGGTCATAGGCAAAGAAGCCCTTGGCAAATGGGGTCAGGCCAGATGATCCAAGCCGCCCTTTGGCCACCATCAGCACAGAAGCACCGGCATCATGCGCTTTGACAGCGGCAAAAAGACCAGCCATCCCACCACCAATGACAAGCACGTCCGTTTCATGACTCGTGTTTGATACAGACGCCACATCAATCATGGTGTCATTCTGTGCCCAACCGGCGTTGAAACCCATCGCCCCTGCGCCCACGATGCCGCCGCCCAATGCCAAAAATTCACGGCGCGAAGGCCCTGCCTGTGCGGGTTCGTTTACAATTTGGGTTTTGTCTAAATTCGTCATCTAACGTATCTCCACGGTTTTGCTCGCGGCGCCAAAATACAATCTGAACAAGAGAGTGATTCCAGCAATCGCCAGAGCAATGAAAAATGCCGCCATAATCCTGTCCGTGTGTCGTCCCAATTCAATTGCGTGCCAGATTGCCAGCACGACAAAAGCAACGGTCATGTAGCCGTGAAATTTTCGCCAGTCCCGGTATTTGATCCTGTACCGCTTGATCAGACGCATCCGGAATATTGCCGTCAGGGCGATGATCACAAGAAGCGCCCATGCAACCATCCCCAGTAAGATTCCGCGATTGTCAAACGATGTCAGCATCATCAACAACGCATCAACAGGATCAACGCCAGCCTCGAAATAGCGCGGAAAAACTATCAGAAACGGATGAACCAGGAAAATGATCAGGGCCGGATAGGCAATCGCCTTGTGCACGTTCTGGATGTGCTTGCGATCAAACAGATTGATAACGGCCTCGTTGCTACGCGCAAGAAAGAACTGACCGAGCATCAATGAGAAGGCCAGCAGAGTGATTAGGGAAATGGCTTCCTTCAGCAAGGACCGTCGTGGAGCGTCTCCCAAAATATATAAGAGCATCGGCAAACCAATGAAAATCAGGACTCCGAGGATTACATTGATTGTTTTTAGGTCCCGGCTCACAATTACCCCCATGAGACCACGACTGGTATCGATTTTTCCGGTGACATTTCGATCGCATCAACGGGGCAATACATCCGGCACAAATGACAAATCTGACAATCTGCCGGATAGGCGATGAAGGCCTTTCCGGTCTGCTCATTCATGCGAATGACATCGCACGGACAAGAACGAACACATTCTTCACAGCCAATGCATCCCTGTATGCTTTTAATGGTCATGGAACACCTTCCCTTACGCAAGTGGCGCCAAGGTCGAGGGGAACATCTATCCTGCTCGATGAAATTGGCATGCGTTCAAAATTTAGGGAATAATACAGTTAGCATACTAACTCTAATTGACGGAGATCAAAATGAGCAGCCTGAATTCAATTTAATTTTGTAAAGACCAGCCAATCCAGGCAATTCAATGTGATCAGCTTTGCTGAAACCACACTGCAATAATCAACGCTCTCGCCTATTCGAGCCTACCAAAAAGCATGTGCACATCATCGTGACGGCACAGATCCGTGCCGGGCGTCATGACGGCTGCGGCTCCGGCAGCCAGGCCAAACCGGAATGCCTCAGCCACTGGCCTGCCCTGAGACAGGCCCCAGGTCATGGCCCCGACAAAGCTGTCGCCAGCACCAACGGCTGAGCACGGTTTGACTGCAGGTGAAGGCAATTGAACCACACCACCGGCATGCGCCAGAAGCGCACCGTCGGGACCCAGGCTCACAACAAGGTTCTCAACCACGCCCTTGGCAATCAAAGCCGCGGCAACATCGTGCAGACCGGCTTCATCCAGCTTATGACCTGCGTAGAGTTCCAATTCGTGCTTGCTTGGTTTGGCAAGGTAAATGCCGCCATGTTCAAAGGCTTCATGGAGGGCTTCACCCGATGTATCGAGGATAAACCTTGCGCCTTTCTTTTGGGTCAGGTCCGCAATACGTGCGTAACTGTCAGATGGCACACCGCACGGCAGACTGCCGCTGGCGACAAAATGGTCTCCATCAAAATTTTCGACAAATTTCATCAAGGGTTCAAGCTCATCGGGCCCTATTTCAGGACCTTCGGGAACAAACCGGTATTCAAGGCCTGTGCTTTCTTCACGCACCATATAGGCAACACGCACAGAACCGCGCATCTTAAAACAGTGTTGGGAGAACCCGTAATCCGCCAACAGGGTTTCAAACATGGATCCGGTCTTGCCACCGCTCAGATAGACGAGGATCGGCTCTCCACCCAAAACGTGAATGACCCGCGCAACATTAACCGCGCCACCACCGGGATCATATTTTTCATGTCTGGTGCGCACTTTATGAATGGGCCCAACAGTCTGTGCGGTGCACGAGATATCAACCGATGGATTGAGACCAATACATAGAATACCGCTCATAAATCAGTTGCCATTTCTACTTTCTGCGCCAGAGATCGTGATGTCATTTGTTACTGATTTGCATCCGCTTACGCTTTCCGCAGCAACACGTGCAGCGTCACGTTGGAACACGGTTTCCACCGTTCCAGCGAGAGTCACATGGCCATCTTCAATCATGACTCGCAAATGGAATTCCTCCAGCCCAGCATCTGTGACAAGTCGCGCCATGGTGGCGATTCGCAACGCATTGTCACCCAGAATTATATGCTCCGGTGGCGCTGAAACAATCGCCCGGAGCAAGTCGGCACGACTTACGATACCAATCATGGTGCTATCGCGGACAACAGGGACGCGTTTGCAATGGTGGCGTTCCATCAACTCGGCAATGCAAGCGAGCGAACACTCTGCTGGCACACTGATAACATCGCGTGACATGACGTCACTGACCCGCCAACTGCGGCTTCGAATGTAGTCCGCAGCCCTGTCGCCATTTCTGGTTTCTGTCGCAAAGCTGCCGCGAAGAGCCCCGCCCCCAAGCTCGGTGCGGCGCATCAGATCACCTTCGGTCAACAGACCAATCAATTTGCCAGTATCGTCAATGACCGGCACTCCGCTCACTTTGTTGCTGAGCATGATTTGCGCGGCATGCAAGATGCTGTGACCCGGCCCAACCGTAACGATATCCGTGGACATCAAATCCTTTGCTATCATGCCGCCGTTTTCTCCTGTCATCATCTGTCTGTTCATTCTGCTTCCACAACGGCCATCATCAGTTGAAAACAACTGCCGATGGCCACGGAAATAGGGGTAATGCAACAGGATGCGGGCAGCGTTTGGTTGACGCTCATCAATAGATGTCGATTTAGTTTAATCCGTCTGCTTTGCGATCAAAGCGGCCCAGCGGTGCACCCGCACATCGCGGCGGGTTCTGGCGGCCCTGCAACAATCTTCACTCAGCTCCAGAGTGTGAAACGATAGCGTTTCACGCTGTATCCTTGATCTCATTCTTGCCCGTATGTCCCACTTGGAGGAGGTAAGTCTCAAGTTTTTCCTTAGGCAGCGGATGAGAAAGGTAGAAACCTTGCGCATACTGGCACTGGTTGCGAATGAGCAATTCCATCTGCTCGTTGTTTTCAACACCTTCTGCCACAACATCAATATCAAGCGATTTGGCAAAAGCGAGTATCGAAAGAACGAGCTTTCTCTTTTTTTCATGCAATTCTGCGTTTTTGATGAAGGACCGATCAATCTTGATACGATCCAGTGGCAGTTCCGCAAGCGAAGCCAGATTGGAGTAGCCTGTCCCAAAATCATCAATGGCAAGTTTGACGCCAAGATCCACAAGCTCAGAGAACACCTTGTCCGAAATGACCCGGTTTCCGATGAATACACTTTCCGTAATTTCGATCTCAAGACGGTCCGGCGACAAGCCAGTTTGGTCCAGGACAGTCTTCACGTAAGAGGGAAGCCCTGCATCCTGAAAGCTCTTACCGGACAGATTTACGGCAAATGTCAACTCAGGCTGTATCAACAACAATCCAACGGCATCAGAACACGCTGTTCGCAAAACATATCGGTCAAGCTCAAGAATCAGATCACTGCGTTCTGCAAGCTGAATGAATTCAGATGGTTCAACAATGTTGCCCGTGGCTGGGTCACGCCACCTGACCAAAGCTTCCAGACCCGTGATATGACCGGTCGCAAGCCTGAATTGTGGTTGCCAGAAAATTGGGAGTTCATCGTTCTGCATCGCGGGTTGCAAACGACTTTCCATCTTGGAGCGCGTATTGACCTGACTTAGAATTTCACTTGAGAAGCTGACAACCCTGCCGCGCCCCTCTCCCTTGGCCGCATAGACAGCGTGATCAGCATTCTTGAGCAATGTTTCAAGATCCTGACCATCTTCCGGGAAACTGGCTGTGCCAATGCTCGCGCCAATTCTAAGCCGGTGCGTTTCAACTTCGACATGCTGATTAAGCGCATCAGACAGATCTGCAAACAAGGCGTGTGCATCATCCTTGTTTTCGCATGAGACGATGATCACAAACTCATCCCCTCCAATGCGACAGGCTCTGACATTAGGCGTGTCAGCGAACCTTAGAAGTGTCTCACCCACGGCTTCCAGAACCTGATCTCCAATGTGATGGCCAAAGGTATCATTGATGCTCTTGAAGTGATCCAGATCAATCAGTGCGACACTGACGCAGTGATTGTTTTTTTGAGCTTCCCTGAGAAAAAATTGACCGTTCAGCGACATCCAGTTTCGGTTGTGAACGCCCGTCGTTTGATCATGTGATGCAAGGTACCTGACGGCGGCCAGAACTTCGTGGCGATTGACCAACAAAAGCGCTGAGCCAATTGAAACCACCGACAGAGCCAGCAACGAGGCTATGATTTCCCACCACAATTCCCCCAATATGGATTGCAAATCGGCCAAGGCAATATTTGTATTGGCCCCGAACGAGTAATAATACTCGTTCATTTGTTTCTCGATTTCGCTGATCTCCTCTTCGATACGCAAAAGCGTTGGCGGATCGAATGGCAGTCCCTTGGCAAGCACCGCATCTATGGCTTCGATCTGCCGGGCAGTGCTATCTATCAACTCGCCATATTCAGGGAGACTTTTGATCGTCTCTTCGCGATCCACCCGGACAAAACGGATATAGGCCAGATCATTGGCTTCAGAGAGCCGTTCAAGGCTCTCTGGGTTTGCGGGGGCAAGACGCGCACCAGCAACTGCATCACCAAGAGCTGTGGTATCCCGCAGCATAATGTGAAGATCTCGGATGGAGTAGAACCCGTATTGTGGTAACTCATTGCTGACCTGACGCAATGTTCCCGATACGACCATTATCACAAACAGACATGCCAATGCAGCACCGAAAGCAGCACCAATTTTGGCAGCAAGACGCCGCCTGCGCGGAACGCCGACTTTGCTGACATCTTTCGGAAATTTCTTAAAAATACGTACCACCAGTTCCTCAGAAATTTATTGCGTGTACTCAATGGACGTTATTGCCCAGACCCATCGGCGTTTGTGGACTTCGGTGTCGTATTCAGGATGATCAAGGAGTGGATACACCAGTCGGATTGGCCCTTGCGTGCGAAGGGTCAAAGGCTTCCCATTCTGACGCGTTGCCAGCAGCAAAGGACCATCTGTCCAATCCTTTCGCGGAATGATTTGCGTATAATTGTCCTTTGCTCTCACAAGGACCGCTTCGGCATCATCAAGGCCAACCACCTTAAGAAAATCGCGAAACAGGATGCCTTCGAAAACAAGCTCACCCTTTTCCCATGGCGAGCTGGTGGTTACGCGCTTAAGCCCGATAGCTTCCAATTCCGCGACCGAGACACTTATTGTACCATCGGTCCCGATGACTGCAACGGCCGCATTTGCCAATGGCGCGGTCTCCGCGACAGCCGTTTCAATGGCGCTAACAGATCCTGGCACAGCGCAAACCGCCACTGCCATTGTCGTTAGTGTGAAAGTAAAAAATGTTCTGATCGTATGCATGCAGTCTCCCCCGCATTTCTTGAGGCCAGAAAGATTACGTCTGGAGAGATAAATACGCGCTTGTCCTTAAAAAACAGGCTGTTAAACAACGTTAGCAGAAGCTTAATTTGAAACAGAAATTTGCAATTTCACAGGTGGTTAGAACGCTCGCCTTTTGCAACTTTGTGCAATTGTAAAAACGCGTTTGAACCCACACAACAATCCATGCCTTAAGCGGCTCCGCGCGGCCATTGCACAACTCCAGCATTTCACATTATCATGCCTCATGGCCAAGAAAGTGCAGCTCAAAACCCGAAAAAACGAGGCGAGTGTCCACGCATTTGTCAGCACTATTGAGGACAGGCGCCTGCGCATAGACAGCGAACAACTTCTCACGCTGTTCGAAGATATCACAGGGGTCGAGCCCAAAATGTGGGGTGGCTCAATCATTGGGTTTGGTGAATACACCTATTACCGTTCCAATGGAGATCAGGGCACATATCTGGCAACTGGTTTCAGCCCCCGAAAAAGCGGACCGACCTTGTATATAATGCCGGGTTATCAGAATTATGATGCCATCCTGCAAAGGCTCGGCCCCTACAAGCTTGGCAAATCATGTCTCTATCTTAAAAGCCTTGAGAACATTGATCTGACTTGTTTAAAGGAATTAATCGAGACCGGGCTGAAAGATCTCAAAAGGGGCTACGCAACCAGCTTTGATTGAATACAGTGTTGAAATGCCTTGATTACGCCAGCAGATCCAATTTGATCGCTCAATGCTGTTGCCCCATCCCGGACACCTGCCCCGCCAAACGATGGGCCGTTTTCAAAGCACAGGCCGTGGCTTCGCACATTTTGGGCAAGACCATCCATTCCAAAGCCCAGGCGCTTCCGGAGCGTTCCTGTTCATGTACCAGCGCCTGATGCATGGCAGAAACCTGAACGGCATTGAAACGCGCCAGCGTGACAAGCGTTTCTGCAGCAATTGGATTTTGCTTGTGAGGCATGGCAGAAGAACTGCCACCGCCCTTCAAAACCACATCATCAATGCCCTGCTGAGCCATCAGGCAAAAATCCTGCCCCATTTTGCCAAGCGTACCGGTGACCATTGAAAGCCAATTTGCATAATCGACCAGATTGTCACGCTCAGTCTGCCAATGTTTTGCAGGAATACCGAGGTCAAGAGAAGTTGCCATATCTCCTGCGATCGCCGCCGCTTTTTCACCAAACACATGATTGGTTCCAACAGCACCACCCAGTTGCAAGACACAGATTGCCGAACCGATCCTTTCCAACCGTGTCAGGTGCCGCTCCAAAGGAGCCTGCCAGGCCATGATGCGGTCGCAGGCTTTGACTGGCAGAGCCGCCTGCATCCGTGTGCGCCCCATCAATCGATTTTGACCATAAGCGTGAATCAAACTCTGCAGAGATTCGTTTAAAACACTGATATCAAGCGCGAAATTCTCGTTTATGCCCTTAAGACTTAGCGCGAGCGCTGTATCCAAAAGATCCTGACTGGTAGTGCCGAAGTGAACATCTGCGTGATACCGATCACCAATATGAGCCTTGAGCTGTCGGACAAATGCAGGAACAGCAAGGCCATCAATCACCGTCTCCGCGCGGATCTTCTGTATGTCCGGCGTAAATGAACGACATCCCGAAATGATCGCAACAGCGTTTTCGCTGTCTATCAGACCATGTGAGCCAAGCGCATCTGTCAGAGCAATTTCAAACCGGCAGAAATGCGCCAGAAAGGCTTCGCCGGAAAATGCTGTCGAGACGACTTTGTCCCCCAGTAAATCTCCCAGTAAGGCATGCTCAAACATCAAAAAACACGGTTTCCAGCGCGCCCTGCAAATGTATGTCAAACAAATAGCTGTCCCCCTTACGAACGGCAATCAACGTCTCTCTGCGGGCTGGATCGGCGATGCCGGTCAAGACAGGATCTGCAGAATTTGCATCCGGTTCATCCGCAAAGTAGAGCCGTGTCGAGAGGCCCAAATTTATGCCCCGGGCAACGACCCAAAGCGAGATATGAGGTGCTTGCATCCGCCCGTCAGATGCGGGGACACATCCCGGCTTGATGGTGTCAAAGGCAAAGTGTCCAGTCTCCAGATCAGTCGGCTGACGCCCCCACCCTACAAACTCCGGATCTGCTGCACCTCGGGTCTCATTGGGACTGTTATAGAGACCTTCTGCATCCGCCTGCCAAATCTCAACGAGGCCATCTTTCACAATATCATTCGCCCCATCGAAAATCCGGCCATGAATGCGGATTCGCTCTCCTTTTGTCCCGTCCGAGAGCATTCGAAGGCCCGAGTCAGCAGCGTAGACGCCTGAAATACCGACAAAGTTTGGAGTGCAGCCAATATGAACATAGGGACCGGCAGTCTGTGACGCGCTTTCTTTGAAAAGAAACGCTTGTGCCATCAATTACCCTCCATCCGGTTTTCAAACAGTGTGGAATTGGGTCCGCGCAATACCACATCCAGCCGGTAGGCTCGGATGTCCATCGGCACTGTATGCTCCATATCCAGACGTGCCGTCAGTTGATCAATCGCTTTAGGGTCATTGATGGAATTGACGATGGGACACAAAGCTATATGCGGATCACCTTCAAAATAGATCTGGGTGATAAGACGTTGGGCAAAGCCACTGCCAAACAATGAAAAATGGATATGGGCCGGACGCCAATCATTACCACCATTGGGCCATGGATATGGCCCTGGTTTGATGGTTCTGAACGCATAATAGCCGTTTTCATCGGACAGCACCCGTCCACAACCGCCAAAATTCGGATCCAACGCCGCCAGATAGCTATCGTTTTTGTGTCGATAGCGCCCACCTGCGTTCGCTTGCCAGACTTCCATAAGTGCGCCGGGTATGCCTTTGCCATTTTCATCCAGAATATGGCCGTGCACTATAATGCGCTCTCCAATCGGGCTCTCACCTGGTTTTGCAAAATTCCGGATCAAATCATGATCCAGTGCCCCAAGAGCATTCTGTCCAAAGACAGGGCCTGTTGTTTCTGACAGCGTCTGTTCCAACATCACTAATTTCTGTTTCGGAGACCGCAAGATTGTGCTTCGGTAAGCAGGCGTAAAAGCATCTGGATGCCATTGCCGATCACGCCGGTTGAATCCAGGCAAGCTCTCCTCCCCCTTTTTTGACAAGATCAATCCTCCTCAGATGCCATCTTGGTGTGTTCCGTGTCCATCTCGGCAAAGGTTTGTTTGACAATTTTGACAGCGCGGTTGGCCGCAGGTACACCCGCGTAAATGGCCACATGCATCAGCGCTTCGCACACATCATCTTTGCTGGCCCCGGTATTTGCACTCGCCCGCACATGCATTGCCACCTCTTCGTCATGGCCAAGTGCAGCCAGCAAGGCAATCGTGACGATTGTCCGCTCACGCGGGCTCAACTGCGGGCGCGCCCAGACATGCCCCCAGGCAGCTTCTGTAATCAATTCCTGAAACGGCGCGTCAAAGGCTGTTTTGTCAGCTTCAACCCGATCCACATGAGCATCGCCCAGAACCGCACGACGAACCTGCATGCCGGTGTCGTAACGAAGTGATCCCATTTCCTGCCCTCAAAAGATTTCAATACTGTCCGCTATTGTGCGGAGTAACTGGTGACACATTAGGCGCAGGGTTCCATATGATAAAGGCTGTTTGTAAACAGCAGCAATCGAAACACACCCAATATGCACATACAGAATTGCGGAAACTCAAGACCATGAACACAAGACTTACCACAGCAGATGATATCAAGCCTCTGCAAAGCGTATTGGACCAGACAGAGCTTTTCCCAAGCGAAATGCTGCCAGAGATGATCGCTGACTTCCTGTCATCAGATGGCAGCGGTGACATCTGGCTCACCTGCGAACTGGACAGCACGCCAATCGGCTTTTGCTACGCAACCCCGGAAGCATTGACGGAAGGCACATGGAACATGCTGGCAATTGCCGTTCTCCCGTCCAGCCAAACCCATGGGGCGGGCAGCGCACTGACAAACCATCTTGAAAAACTGCTGCAGCAGCGCGGCCACCGTATTCTCATTGCCGATACATCAGGGTCTGACGCGTTCAAGACGGCCCGAAACTTCTATCACAAAAATGCCTTCACACAGGAAGCCCGCATCCGTGATTTCTGGGTCGATGGAGACGACAAGATCATTTTCTGGAAAAAGCTGAACTAGCCAACAGCAATGCGCACACACTGATACGCCTGGCGCGCAGAGACCTATAGGCCACGGCGACTGAAAACAGAAAACCGGAGCCCGCGCATAAGCTTCGCAACTTAAACCCTATAGTCCATCCCGTCGGCCGCGACGGCTTCAAGCAGATGCCTCAGCAGATCAGGATCAGCGGATTGAATGCGGCTCCAGTTTGGAATGAAGGGTGTTTCCATGGGGTTTTCAAGGAACATGTGTCCCGCTTCCACAATGTTGGCCGCGAAGAGTTCCACCGCCTCCTCTTCCTGATGACGATCAATCGAAAGTCCATTGATCAGCGCGTCATTGTAATACATCTCGATCAGATCAAGCGCCGTCCGGTAGTAGGTCGCCTTGATGGTTCGGAATGTCTCCTGATTAAACACCACTCCATCGGTTGCAAGTTTGCGGAACAGAGCTTTTGATATGTCCGTCGACATGCGCGACAAGCCACGTGTGGCATCATCTTTGGACAGGTCCTGATGCTTGTGGTCATAAGCATCGGAAATATCCACCTGACAAACCGACCGGTTCGAAAGATTGCGCCAGACCTCTGACAGAACTCCAATTTCCAGCCCCCAATCAGAAGGAATACGAATGTCGGGCAATATGCTGGTCCGCATGGCAAACTCGCCTGCCAGCGGATATCGGAACCCTTTCAGATATTCGATGTAGTCCTGATGGCCACAGACTTTTTGAATGGACAACAGCAATGGCGACACCAACAATCGGGTGACGCGCCCATTCAGTTTTCCATCGGCAATACGCGGATAATAGCCTTTGCAAAACTGATAGGGAAAAGCAGGATTTGTCACCGGATAAATAAGGCGCGCCAGCATTTCCCGTGAGTAGGTGATGATGTCGCAATCATGCAGCGCGACCACATCTGAATCCTGGGCTGCAAGCGCATAGCCGATGCAGTACCAGAAATTTCGCCCTTTACCGGCTTCCTTTGGTGCAAGACCAGAATCGGCCAATTGATTGTGTATGGCCTTCAGACGTGGGCCATCATTCCACAAAATGTCGAACCGTTGCGGCAAACGTGAAAAGTACTTATGCGCATACCGATATTGTTCTTCAGTGGCCTGATCAAGACCGATAATGATGCGGTTGATGTAATCAGCACCAGCCAGCTCATCAACAATTTTGGCCAACGCCTCGCGCTCCAGCTCAGAAAAAAGAGAGGGCAAGATGAGAGTCACTTTGCGTCTGGTTGCAAACTCTCGAAGCTGACGTTCCATTTCCTCCAACGGCACGCGGGTCAGGTTATGAAGCGTTGCAACGCTGCCATTTTGATGAAAGTCGGCCATTTGATCTCCTGCTTATTCTTTGTTGGCGAGTAGTGAATTTATAGTTTCGTTCCAGCCGACAGGTCCGGGCACTGCCGCACGAATGATGGAACCGTCTGCCTCTCCGGCAAGGCGCGGAATGCCCTTGTGGTCTGGATTTGGAATGATCACGCCAAGATCCGCCGCTTCAAGCATGGCAATGTCATTTCCAGCGTCACCCAACGCTATGGAATAGGTCGGCTGATCCGTTTTATGATAACGCTCCTGTACAGCCAGCATTTGACCGGCCTTGTTGCCCCCAAATGACAACGAAATGAAGCGCCCCCCTTGCTGAACCAACAATCCCCTTGACTTCAACTTACGACAGAAGACATCAAATGTCTGATCATCACCCGACCACAGGCCCGGTTCCGAAAAATAGCGCTGTTTGGCCAATTCGGAACTTTGCAACGAAAGACCAGTGCGATCTGCCACCTCTTGCGCTGACCAGTCAGAAAACCCGGTAAACCCCGCCCGAAGATCTCTCGGCAATTCCGAGAGTAGATCCAGAATGTGTTCATAGTCAGTGGCGGCATTCCTGCCGGGGTCTCCAGGCGCCAGCAAACCGGCACCGTTTTCCACGATTGCCTCACAATGCTGAAAATCCAGCGCTTCGCGTAGCGGAAGTATTTCTGCTGCGGTTTTACTGGAGGCCAGGATCAGCGGAATCTGCCGTTTCCGCAACAATGCCAGCGCATCGCCCGCTTCCGCGTAGGAATAGGTCTCATGATCCAGCAGCGTTCCGTCAAGGTCAGTGAAGACGATCAAATTTGCGGAATTAGCGGGTTTCAATGTTTCATGGACCGGTTCGTGATCCACCGGCATTGATAGGGGGCCAATTCAATCGCATCGCCATAGGCCTCGATTGTGTCTCCAGACAGCAAATCTGACCATTCTTCGCCGCCAATAAGATTGAGCGACATGGCGGGAATCGAAACTGTTTCATCGGTCACATTATGGATGGCGAACATGCTCTGCGAGCGGTCCAGGCTCTGCCGCCAAAAACCAAAAACACTTTCTCCAAGCTGCAAGGTAAACTGCGTCGCATTGGGGTGAAAGGCTGGCTGCTTTGATCGTTGCCTGATGAGTCCGTTCATGGCGTCGAAAACGCGCGCATGAATGCTGGATGTATCCTCAAGCTCTTCAAGAAGGTCAGGATAGTGCCAACGATGACGGTTGATCGCCCGGTTAACTCCGGTTTTTTCCACGCCCTCGTGATCATTCGATGTCGCCAGCAAAGAATGAATGTAAAACCCTGGAATACCCTCAAGCCCCATCGCTATGGTCTGACTGCACAGGAACCGCTCTACATTCCACTGGTCTTCGCCCTTAACCGTGCCTTTCAGAGCATCAAACAGAGCGATATTGATCTCATAGGGCCGCGGACCGCGATCAGCCGTTTGCCGCATACTGACAAGGCCGCCAAAGCCTTCAACGGTTTTGATCACGCTATCAATTTCCGCATCATCCAGAAGGCCTTCGGCAGGACGCACGCCAATACCATCGTGAGAAGCCGTAAAGTTGAAGTAAGTGCAACCCATTTGCGCCGGTGGCATGGTCATCTGCCAGGCGCTGAGATGGCGGGAGGTGCCATTTAGCAAGGCGTGAAGCAACAAGGGCGGCAGTGAAAAATTATAAACAACATGCGCTTCATTGCGATTGCCGAAATAACTCAAATTTTCAAAATTAGGGACATTTGTTTCCGTGATCAGGATGAGCGAATTTTCATTGTAATCCGCCAACAAACGCATCAGTCGCACAACTTCGTGGGTTTGATGCAGGTGAATGGACGAGGTTCCCACTTCTTTCCACAAATAGGCAATGGCATCCAAACGAAGTGTCTTCACACCTTTCGAGATGTGGAATCGCAGCACCCGCAAAAACTCAAACAGCACCTGCGGATTGCGAAAGTCAAAATCCACCTGATCATGGCTGAACGTGCACCACACATGTTTTGGCCCATTGGCTGTCTCCACTTCCCTCAGCAAAGGGTGTGCCCTCGGCCGGGTAACAGTGGACAGATCATCTTCCGGAGAAGCTTCAAAGAAGAATTTGTCATAGGGCTCATGGCCAAGCAAATACTCATGAAACAGCCCGCTCTGGCTGGAACAATGATTGATGACCAGGTCAGACATGAACCGGAAATTTTGAGAAATCCGTTCAATATCCTCCCACGCACCCAGCACACTGTTTACGGAATAATAATCTGTAATCGCAAATCCATCATCGGACGTGAAAGGGAAATACGGCAGGATGTGAACCCCGGAAATGCTGTCCTTCAGGCGACTTTCAAGGAAATCATACAGCAGATCGAGCGGCTTGTGCTCGCCGTCTGTGAACGTGTTGCCATAGGTGATGACATAACTGTCTTGCTCACTCCAAAGCGTATTTGCGGCCATTCTGGATCGTTGCCTTGGCAGATTTCCATCGGGCCAAAAGGCCTGCAATGCCTGATCCAGCAATGCCTGCTGATCATACTCGGGGTAGATAGACCCCAATAATTGCAGCAATCCATCTCTGAGTCGCTTGGGAAACTGCTTTGATGACCCGGCAGACAGGGTTGGTGGAGTGGCGGTAAAATTTTCCATATGAAATTGTTACCGCACTGCAACATTTTTGCAAGTGGCAGAATCTGGAATCAGACTTTTGGTGACCAAACGCGACACTTAACCTCGGACTTGAACCAACTTGTTTCGGTCCTTGAGCCCCCTGATGATGGAGAGTGAACTTTTGGCGACTCCCATCTCCTTTGCCAACAACTGTATGACAGCTTTGTTGGCTTTCCCATCTTTCGGAACTGTCGTGATATACACACGAACCAGATATGAACCATCGCCCTGCTCTTCTACCGTAAACCGATTGGAAGACGCTTTGGGCGTCACGCGCACTGCAAATGGATTACCGATCATCGTTGACCAATGCGGTGCGGACATGACCACCTCAATGGGCTGTGACAGTCTTACTCGATTCCGATTTTCTGACGCAACAGATCGTTCACAGCTTTCGGGTTTGCCTTGCCACCGGTCGCTTTCATCACCTGCCCGACAAACCAGCCAAGAAGACCTGGCTTTTCCTTGGCCTGCGCGGCCTTATCCGGATTGGCAGCAATGATGGCATCTATCTCGGCTTCAATGGCTCCCAAATCAGTAACCTGTTTCATGCCCCGGCTTTCAACGATTTCCGCAGGGTCACCGCCTTCTGTCCAGAGTATCTCAAAGACATCTTTTGCGATTTTGCCGGAAATCGTATCATTGGAAATCAGATCAATCATGCCACCAAGCTGTGCACTTGAGATCGGGCTTGTATCGATGGACTTGCCTTCCTTGTTCAGCCTGCCGAACAATTCATTGATAACCCAATTGGCTGCGATCTTGGCATCACGCCCCTTCGCAACATCCTCGAAATAGTCACAGGACTGACGCTCGACCACTAGAATATCAGCATCATACGGCGTCAGGCCGTAATCATTGATGAAACGAGCCTTCTTCTCATCAGGCAATTCCGGCAGATCACCCGCCAACGCATCTACATAGGCCTGATCAAATTCCAGCGGCAGCAGATCGGGGTCAGGAAAATAGCGATAATCATGCGCTTCTTCCTTGGAACGCATGGAGCGGGTTTCGCCCTTCACAGCATCAAACAGGCGCGTTTCCTGATCAATTTTTCCACCATCTTCCAAAATGGCAATCTGTCGGCGTGCCTCATATTCAATGGCTTGTCCGGCAAAGCGAATGGAGTTGACGTTCTTGATCTCGCAGCGTGTGCCGAATGCCCCGCCTGGGCTGCGCACGGACACGTTCACATCGGCCCGCAGATTGCCTTTTTCCATATCCGCATCAGACGTTCCAAGGTAACGCAGGATCGAACGCAGCTTGGCGATGTAGGCCTTGGCTTCATCAGAGGAGCGCAGATCAGGCTTGGAGACAATCTCCATAAGAGCAACGCCCGATCGGTTCAGATCCACATAACTCATTGATGGATGCTGATCATGCAGGCTCTTTCCTGCATCCTGCTCCAGATGCAGCCGTTCAACCCCGATTTCAACCGGGCCATCAGGCATGTCCAGATGGATGATCCCTTCGCCGACGATCGGCTGATCGAATTGCGAAATCTGATAGCCCTGCGGCAAATCCGGGTAGAAATAGTTTTTGCGCGCAAATACGGACCGATTATTGATTTGAGCTTTCAAACCAAGTCCGGTTCGAACGGCTTGACGTACACATTCTTCATTGATGACAGGCAGCATGCCGGGCATGGCCGCATCGACGAGACTTACATGATCGTTCTGTTCGCCGCCAAAGGCCGCGGCTGCTCCGGAAAACAGCTTTGAATTTGACAGCACCTGCGCATGGACTTCCAATCCAATAACAACCTCCCAATCGCCGGTGGCACCGGGGATGAATTTTTTCGGGTCGGGTGTGCGTGTGTCGATCAAACTCATTTTACGTGCTCGCCTGCATCATCTTTGTATTGGTTTCAGTTAAAGGAACCGGCTGACGGAGACAAGTGGTCCAATAGCCGATAAGCTTAATTTATTAAGTGCGATCAACGCCCCTCTTGCTTCGACAAAAATCTGTTGCTTGCCCCGGCAGCACAAAAACAGGCATGATTGCCGCAAGATGACACCTACCAGGAATCACCATTATGCCTGATCCAATCAACTGGGCTTTATCCTGGCCATTCTTTCTGGCAGCACTTGCATTTGGCTATCTGCTGGGCAGCATTCCCTTTGGCTATCTGCTAACCCGGTTTGCGGGTCTGGGAGACGTCAGAAAAATCGGCTCGGGCAATATCGGCGCAACAAATGTGCTGCGCACCGGCAGTAAGAAATTAGCCGCGATGACCGTGCTGGGCGATGGGCTAAAGGGCACCGTCGCTGTTCTGATAGCTTTTCGATTTGGAATCGATGCAGCCGTACTGGCGGGGCTTGGCGCATTTCTGGGACATCTTTTCCCGGTCTGGCTGAAATTTAAAGGCGGCAAAGGCGTTGCAACCTTCATAGGCATCACACTTGGATTGTATTGGCCCTCAGCCCTTGTTTTCGCAGCATCCTGGCTGATACTTGCCTTTGTAACGCGTTACTCTTCACTGTCTGCACTCATCAGTTCCATTTTGGTGATCCTCTTCACTGCCTTTATGGGGCGTTGGCAATTTGCTGAACTCTATGCACTGCTGACCCTGTTGTTGTGGATCAAACATCACCAGAATATCGGTCGGTTGCTCAAAGGAACGGAAAGCCGGATCAGTGGCGCCAAGGCCACAGATAAGAAGTGAGCCTGTTCGATGATCCTTATGGACAGGGAATTGCGCTGACCGATGAGCAGCGTCTGCATTGGCTGCGCCTTATTCGCAGCGAACAGGTTGGCCCTTCCACCTTTCGCGATCTCATCAATCATTTTGGCACGGCTGAACAGGCAATCGATGCCCTGCCCGATCTGGCAAAACGCGGTGGCGCTGCAAAACGCATCCGCATTGCCGACCTGAAAAACATTGAAGCAGAACTAGAGCGGGCTGCAACGCTCGGCATCAGACTGATTGCCATGGGTGAACCGGACTACCCGTCCTGGCTGCGCGCCATAGATGATGCGCCACCGGTGATTCTTGCCAAGGGCCGCTTGTCCGTGCTCGAAAAACCGATGATTGCTATCGTCGGCGCACGCAATTGCTCCATTATAGGTCGAAAAATAGCCGTGAAGCTGGCACGTGAATTGGGCCAGGCTGGCTATTGCATTGCGTCAGGCCTTGCCCGTGGCATTGATGGCGTTGCCCATGAAGCAGCCCTTGAGACCGGGACGGTGGCCGTTCTGGCGGGTGGTCTGGACCGCATCTACCCACCGGAACATGAATCACTTTCAGAACAAATCACAGCAACAGGCTGCCTTCTCAGCGAAAAGCCCCTTGGCTGGACCGCACGTGCGCAGGATTTCCCGCGCCGCAACCGTATTGTTTCGGGCCTGTCTCTCGGCACAATCATTGTGGAAGCGGCAAAACGTTCTGGCTCGCTTATTACCGCAAACCTTGCCCTGAAGCAGAACCGCGAAGTCTTTGCCGTCCCAGGATCCCCACTCGACCCAAGAGCGGCAGGGCCAAATCAACTCATCAAACAAGGTGCCTCATTGGTAACGGAAGCAAAGGATGTACTGGATGCCTTACGCCCGCTACACGGCACAACCCATCCAGCGCCTCCAGCCACCGGACTAAGGGAAAGCCCGACGGAAGAGGTCCAAGACCTGTCTGAGACGGATCGCAGTTTGATCATTGATGCTCTGGGCATGGCACCTGTTGAAACCGATGAGCTAATTCGTGTTACAGGCATATCCAGCGGTGCGGTCTATCTGGTTTTGCTTGAACTGGACCTCGCGGGACGAATAGCCCGACACCCCGGAAACAAAGTCTCACTGATCGAGTGAATTGGTCCTGAAACCACCCTTCAATGGTTCGCAATCCACCCCTGGTGGCAAGGCCATTTCTACGATTTGGGAAATAATCTTTGTCCACTGTATTGTCACTTGGGGCTTGACCAATCGGATTCTTCCGACCATGTGACAGGCGAACATTCGTTCAGTCGGTGGGCGTTCTCTCAGGTTCGCCTCTAAGATTTTTGCGTAACAGACAGGCACTTTCATGGATCTGGTCATCGTTGAATCGCCCGCAAAGGCGAAGACCATCAACAAATATCTCGGCTCAAATTATCAGGTACTGGCCTCTTATGGCCATGTCCGCGACCTGCCTGCGAAGGACGGTTCGGTGCTTCCTGACGAAGAATTTGCCATGAAATGGGAAATTGATGCAAAGGCCAAAAAACGCATCAGTGAGATAACTGCCGCTGTCAAAGAGTCCGACCGTCTGATCCTCGCGACCGATCCGGACCGAGAGGGCGAGGCCATTTCCTGGCACGTATTGCAGATCCTGAAGGATAAAAAGATCCTCAAGGACAAGCCGGTCGAGCGCGTCGTGTTCAACGCCATCACCAAAACCGCCATTTTGGAAGCCATGAAAAACCCGCGCGAGATCGATGTCGATCTGGTCGAAGCCTATCTGGCACGCCGCGCATTGGATTATCTGGTTGGCTTCACCCTGTCGCCGGTGTTGTGGCGCAAATTGCCTGGCGCACGATCCGCGGGCCGTGTTCAATCTGTGGCGCTGCGTCTTGTCTGTGAGCGGGAAATGCAAATTGAGGTCTTCAAACCGCAGGAATACTGGTCCATCCAGGCTGCTCTGAAAACCAGTTTCCGCGAAGATTTGAAAGCGCGCCTGATAGAATATGAAGGCAAGAAAATTCAGCGTCTGACGATCGACGGCGCAGATGAGGCCAACACCATCAAGGCCATGCTGGAAACAGCAAGCTTCACAATTTCAAGCATTGAGGCAAAACCGCACAAGCGCAATCCACAACCACCTTTCACAACGTCTACGCTGCAGCAGGAAGCCTCCCGTAAACTGGGCTTTTCCGCATCACGCACCATGCAGGTGGCGCAGCGTCTGTATGAAGGTGTGGATATCGGCGGCGAAACCACCGGTCTCATCACCTATATGCGAACAGACGGCGTCGACATGGCACCAGAGGCCGTTGCCGAAGTCAGATCACAAATCGGTTCGGAATTCGGCAATGATTATCTTCCGGAGGTCCCGCGCAAATATTTCACCAAGGCCAAAAATACTCAGGAAGCGCATGAGGCGGTTCGCCCCACAGCTCTGACCCGTCACCCAGCAGAAATGTCAAAAACCCTGGAGACTGATCAGGCACGGCTGTATGAGTTGATCTGGAAGCGCACCATGGCCAGCCAGATGCTGTCTGCGGAGATGGAACGCACGACGGTTGACATTCTGGCAAACGGATCAGGCAAAAGCGCAACCGTGCGCGCCACCGGAACAGTGATGCGGTTTGACGGTTTCCTGAAGCTTTATCAGGAAGGTCGTGACGATGATGACGAAGAAGCAGAGGGCCGTCTGCCAGCTGTAAAAGTTGGCGAAGACCTGACGCGGGAGAGCATTGCCGCCAGTCAGCACTTCACGGAACCTCCCCCGCGCTATACGGAAGCCACGCTCATTCGCAAAATGGAAGAATTGGGCATCGGACGCCCATCGACCTACGCATCGACCCTCGCCGTATTGCGCGAGCGCGACTACGTTGAAATGGATCAAAAGCGTCTGGTTCCTCATGATAAGGGCCGCATCGTCACTGCATTCCTGGAAGGTTTCTTCAAACGCTATGTGGAGTATGATTTCACTGCGCAATTGGAAGAACAGCTTGACCGCGTGTCAGATGGAAAGCTGGACTGGCGTCAGGTTCTGAATGATTTCTGGGGTCAGTTCTCAACCAGCGTTGATGATATCAAGGAATTGCGCATTACTCAGGTTCTGGACGCGCTCAATGAGTTGCTCGGACCGCACATTTTCCCGGAAAAAGAAGATGGCTCCGATCCGCGCAAATGCCCGACTTGTGATGATGGTCGCATCAGCCTGAAGGTTGGTAAATTTGGCGCTTTTATCGGCTGTTCCAATTATCCAGAGTGTCGTTTCACCAAACAATTGGGCCAGGCTGGCAAGAATGATGGGGAAGCTGAAAACGCCATCATTGAGCTTGGAAAAGATCCGGAAACAGACCAGATGATCACGGCCAGAACCGGTCGTTTTGGCCCCTATGTACAATTGGGTGAAGAAGCCAAACCCAAGCGTGCCAGCCTGCCAAAAACCTGGTCTTTGCAAGCGATGGATCTGGAAAAGGGTCTGGCACTATTGTCCCTGCCGCGTCCAGTGGGCGACCACCCGGAAACAGGCAAGCCGATTGTTGCCGGCATCGGTCGCTATGGCCCCTTCGTGCTGCATGACGGTGCCTATGCCAATCTGGAAAGTGTCGACGAGGTCTTCTCTGTCGGGATTAACCGGGCTGTCGCTGCTATTGCAGATAAGGCTGCCAAAGGACCTGGCCGACGCGGAGCTGCTGCCGCGTTGAAGGAATTGGGTGAACACCCGGATGGCGGTAAGATAACCGTTCACGAAGGGCGCTACGGGCCCTACGCCAAATGGGGCAAGGTCAATGCGACTTTGCCAAAAGGCAAGGAGCCGGAAGCCGTCACGCTGGAAGAAGCCATTGAACTGGTGAATGAGCGCGCGGCCAAGGGCAAAAAGAAACCCGCAGCAAAGAAAAAACCAGCGGCCAAAAAGCCTGCAGCAAAAAAACCAGCTGCAAAGAAGAAAGCTGCACCAAAAAAGACAACTGCGGCCAAGGAAGACTGATCATTGGCCAAAAAAAGCAGCTCAGACTTTGATCACTTGCCAAGCAAGGATGATGTGCTGCGCTTTGTTGCCGACAATCCCGGCCGTTCCGGCAAACGGGAAATCGCCAAGGCGTTCAACATCAAGGGCGCAAGCCGGATTGGTCTGAAGCGCCTTCTGTCAGAAATGGCCGAAGATGGCAGTCTGGTGCGTCGGCGCAAGAAACTCAGCCGTCCTGGCGAAGTGCCATCAGTCACGGTTCTGCATGTTTTCGGTCGTGATGAAGATGGGGAATTGCTGGGCAAACCGGTCAGTTGGGATGAGGCCGAAGATGGACCCTCCCCGCTGGTTCTGCTGACACGCGGTTCCCGCGACAAAGGCCCTGCGCCGGGCGTTGGTGACCGTGTTCTAACAAAACTGACACCTGAAAAAGATGTGACCTCAGGCCAGCCAACCCACATGGGTAAGGTAATCCGTGTTCTGGAAAAGGAACGGGGCCCTACCCTGGGCATTCTGGGATTTGACGGTGAAGGCAATGCGCGCCTGATCCCGATCGATAAAAAACAGAAGGAAATGCTGGTCCACGCGGACGATGCCGCCAAGGCCAAAAAGGGCGATCTGATCTCCGTCCGCATAGACAAGCCCGCGCGCTACGGACTGCCAATCGCCCGCATTCTGGACGTGATTGGCGATATGACGAATGAAAAAGCGGTCAGCGCCATTGCCCTGCACGCTCACAACATTCCACACATATTCCCAGAACGCGTATTGGCTGACGCAGATGCTGCAAAACCTGCTCCATTGAAGGGCCGTGAAGACTGGCGCGAAGTTCCGCTGATCACCATTGATCCCGCTGATGCCAAGGACCATGATGATGCGGTCTATGCCGAGATGGACACAGATTTGGCCAACAAGGACGGCTTTGTCGTAACCGTCGCGATTGCAGATGTGTCCTGGTATTTACGCCCCGATACGGCGCTCGATAAGGAAGCCCTGCTGCGTGGCAATTCGGTCTACTTTCCCGACCGTGTTGTCCCCATGTTGCCAGAGCGGATTTCAAACGATTTGTGCTCACTGCGCGAAGGTGTTGAAAGGCCAGCGCTTGCTGTCAAAATGACATTTGACGCCACGGGCCACAAGACAACACACAGCTTTCATCGCATCATGATGCGGTCTGCGGCGCGTCTGTCCTACCAGCAAGCACAAAGCGCTATTGAAGGACAGACAGATGACAAGACGGCACCCATTGTCGACACCATCTTGCATCCTCTCTGGAACGCCTACGCCACGGTTCTGAAAGGCCGTGACAGCCGCGCTCCTCTGGAACTGAATTTGCCAGAGCGCAAAATTCTGCTGAAAGATGATGGCACGGTGGATCGGGTTCTGGTGCCTGAGCGGCTGGATGCACACAAGCTCATCGAAGAATTCATGATACAGGCCAATGTTGCGGCGGCTGAAAGTCTGGAAGCCAAGAAATCACCCTTGGTCTACCGCGTGCATGAAGCGCCATCACTGGACAAGCTGGAAACGCTGAGGGAATTCTTACGCTCTCTTGAGATCAATTTGAGCAAGGGCGGCAATCTCAGACCGCACCATTTCAACGATATTTTGACGCGCGTTGCCGAAACAGAGCACGAAACCGTGGTCAATCAGGTGGTGCTGCGCTCTCAAAGCCAAGCAGCATACAGTCCTGCAAATCTGGGCCATTTTGGCTTGAACCTGCGACGTTACGCTCATTTCACATCGCCCATTCGTCGTTATGCGGATCTGATCGTCCACCGCGCTCTGGTCAGCGCTTTGGGCCTTGGCGAAGGTGGGCTTCAACCAGGTTTCGAAACCCGACTCGTCGAGATTGCAGCAGATATTTCCGCCGCCGAGCGCCGCGCAATGCTGGCTGAACGCGATACGATTGACCGCTTGATTGCCGCTCACCTCTCCGATCAAATCGGCGCCCGTTTCCATGGTAGGATTGCTGGTGTTACCAAGGTTGGCCTGTTCATAAAGCTGGATAACACCGGCGCTGACGGCTTTATCCCTATTTCAAAACTCGGCTCCGACTACTTCTTTTTCGACGAAGCCCAACACTCCCTGATTGGAGAAAAAAGCCGTGAGCGCTATCGCATTGGTGACCCGGTTGAGGTAAAGCTTGTTGAAGCCGCTCCGGTTGCAGGCGCTCTCCGATTTGAAATGCTGAGCGAAGGCACTAAATCTGGAGGGTCGACGAACCATCGCCCCGGACGCAAGCAAAAATCACGCCGCAAAAAGCCAGGCACAGCGCCACGGCGCGGCCGCAGATAGTGGAGCAGACATGAGCAGTGTAGACATCACAACCCCGGCTCAAACAGGTATTGGTCAAAAGCGTGCTATCTGGCCTGCCATGCGCAAAGGTCTGGCAGGAAAATGCCCCAATTGCGGAACCGGAGACCTGTTCTACAAATATCTGAAAGTAAACGACAATTGCGGCCATTGTAATGAAGAACTGTACCATCAGAGAGCTGATGATGCGCCGCCCTATTTCACCATTTTCATTGTTGGCCACATCGTCGTGGCGGCCATGCTGGTACTGGAAAAGCTGTATCATCCGGCCTTGTGGATTCACATGGCGCTTTGGCTCCCATTGACCATTTTGCTGTCTTTCTGGATTCTTCAGCCCATGAAAGGCATGACCATCGGCCTGCAATGGGCCAACCGCATGCACGGCTTCGGTAATGAAGAAGACGTTGATGGCACAATCTGGCAGGATTGACATCCCGTCTGGAGAGGGCAACGCTGCCCACTCCTGTCCTGTCATAAGACCAAAACCTGCAGGTACGCTGCTTATTCTTGATGAGCAGAAAGGCCAACCAAGCGTTCTGATGGGCCGCCGCCACAAGGCCCATACATTTATGCCGGACGTTTTCGTCTTCCCTGGTGGACGTGTGGATCGCCCAGACAATCATGCCCCTTTCAACAATGATTTAACCAAACCAACGCTTGAACGCCTGATGGTGTCGGGGTTGAAGAGCCTTGCGACACACCGGCGTGCCCGCGCCTTTGCTTTGGCAGCCATCCGCGAAACCTTCGAGGAAGTCGGCATGTTGATTGGCACCCCATTGACGCAGGGCACCAAAAAAACAAATCCTGTCTGGGGCCCTTTTTTGAATTACAAACAGGTGCCAAACCTTGAACCCTTGCGCTACGTGGCCCGCGCCGTGACGCCTCCGGGCTGGATACGCCGTTATGACACACGGTTTTTCACCGTGACACGCGCCGCAGTCAGCCTGGAACTGCAGGACAGCCCGACGGATGAACTGAGCGAATTGACATGGATTCCACTAGACAGGACCGATGAGTACGACATTCCACGCATTACCCAATTGGTGCTCAAAGACGTGACAGACCGTATTGCTGCCGAAGGCACACTTCACCTGCGAGATGACCATCCAGTCCCGGTCTATGCGACCCGAAACGGCACGCATCGTCGTGTCATTGCGTGACTGGTTCCGCATCGCTAATTTTTCAGATTTGGCGCTGTCGGTTGATTGTCAAAATTCCATGCTCAGCATCGATCCTCGTTGGAAAGCCCATCGCAATTCGCTGCGCGCCAACGTCATGGCCGAGTGGCAAGCCACCCAGTATAGGAACGTCCAACGGTGACAGATACTCGCGTAACAGGTCCACGATAGTCCAGGTTCCACTCGGCTTGATCCCGGTAAACTGACCGAGTGCGACGCCGGCGACACCATCCAGAAAACCACCCTTTATCAGCATGGAGAGCTGCCGATCGATTTGACCCAGATAGATGTTTACCGCTTCAATCAAAACAATACAGCCATTGAGATTGGGCAGAGCCCACCCGGCAGCTGTTGCAATCATATCCAGATTACCACCGACCAACGGGCCGTCCGCAACACCACACGTCGTCAGAGACATTGTTTCATTTGCAGGGTCAACCGCAAGCCCCACTTCAGACTGGCCGGTGAGTAAGTCTTTCAGTGATATTCTACCCGGTGATTCAGGTGCATCCCAATCCGCCGCATTCAATGCGCCATGTATGCCGCCACCAACACCCTGCTTCCACAGAGCCATCTGCAGGATCGTGACATCACTGAAGCCCACCAGAAACTTGGGATCACGCCGCGCACGACTAAAATCCAGACGATCAGCGATCCGGTAAGAACCCTTGCCGCCACGTGTTGCAAAAATCGCCCTGACCTGTGGATCCTTCAGCGCTTCGTTAAAGTCACATAACCGCTCATCATCTGTTCCGGCCAGATAATTGAGCTTGTTATAGGCATGTGGCCCGACATCTGCCTTGAACCCCCAGCTTTCAACAAGCGCGACGCTGGCTTCGACATCCTCACGGTTTGGCGGGCTGGCCGGTGATACAAACCGGATTTTGTCACCAGGCTCCAAGGGGCGCGGCATAACAATTTGGGGCTGTATATTTCGAATCATACGCAATGCTCCCACGTCTGGAATTTTCTGTCCGCTGCAGGCGCTGTTTTCATGTTGATAGCGTCATCAGACCCGACCAGACGTTATGGGGAGGTCTCTCAAAAGCGATTTTTAGGGCATTGCGTAATAATTGTCTGGTTTGTGCCTGACAGACCACTCGCCCGCTTGACTTTCTGTACTTTATGAGTAGTTTGCGCGCTCAAAGAGGCGGTACTGCGCCCGATAGCATTTCCAAGGAATGAGAACATGGCAAAGGCCACCACCATCAAAGTTCGTCTCGTGAGCACAGCTGAAACCGGCTACTTTTATGTTGCAAAAAAGAACTCACGCACAATGACTGAAAAGCTGACACAGCGGAAATACGATCCTGTTGTTCGCAAACACGTTGAATTCAAAGAAGCCAAAATCAAGTAGCTTCTTCTGCCTCAGGGCAGAAACCAAATTGCAAAACACCGCATGATCATTGTCCTGCGGTGTTTTTTGTTGTCTGAAAATTGTTGAATGGCTTGGCTAGGCGGCTTTGGAAATTACCTGATTGCGACCGGCTTCCTTGGCACGATAAAGCGCTTCATCCGCGCGTTTCAGCATGGAATCGGCGGAATCCTTGCGCCCCATATATTGGGTAATTCCAAAGCTGGCAGTTACCGTAATCTGAGAACCATCATCATTGATGATGAACGGCACTGATTCAATTTCCTTGCGCAGACGTTCAGCCGCCAAAAATGCCACATCCAATTCGGTCTCGGCCAGCACGCATACAAATTCCTCGCCACCAAACCGGCAGGCCAAATCTGAGCCGCGTAAGCTGCGCCTTATGCGATGCGAGATTTCTTTCAACACGACATCGCCAACCGCATGGCCATGAACGTCATTGATCGATTTGAACTTATCAATATCCATAATCATCACAGACAGATCGCGTTTGTAACGCAATGACTGATCAATCAAAGTAGACATTTGCCGTTCCAGAAACCGTCGGTTCTGCAGGCCGGTCAGCGGGTCGATAACTGCAAGCTCAAGTGTGTTTTCCACTTCCAGCCGTAACTCACGCAACATGCGGTGTCGATAAACTTCACGGCGCATACGCGCAGCAAGTTCGCGCTCTGGATATGGTGCGATGACATAGTTGGTCGCCCCAAGATCAAAGCTGCGCTGCAGGCGTTTCTCGTCTTCCGGCTTACCAACAACCAGTGTCGGCAGATGACGGTATTCCAGAGGCGCCTTCAGCTTTGACAGGAACGAAAGCGGATCTGAAGAGCTGACACCCAGTGATACAACGACAGCATCCCAGTCGCTGGAACTGATCGCCGCCATGGCAGCCTCTTCGGTGGAGACTGTCTTAATGCCCTGCTCAAATGAGAGGCTTCTGAAAATCTTGTCTGTCGACGTCTGATCATCATCAAACACCAGAACCTGACCATTGCGGCCATCATCATAGGATTCATCAGCTTCGTCGAAATTCTCGCCCTCACTGGCAGCATCAGCATCCTTGCGAAATGCATTCATGCTGTGGGTGCGCATGTCTTCAAGGGTCTGCTTCTGAGAGGCTAGATTGCGAATTCGGCTGATAAGCGCCACATCATTGACTGGCTTGGACAGAAAGTCATCCGCTCCGGCATTGAGCCCTTTGATACGCGAGGCCTCATCCTGTAACGCCGTCAGAAGAATAATGGGAATGTCACGCGTCAGCGGATCAGACTTCAGGGCACGGCAGGTCTCAAACCCATCCAGACCCGGCATCACAATATCCAGAAGCACCACATCAATGGGATTGTTACGACAATACTCAAGCGTATCCAACCCTGCCGAAAGGGTCTTCACGGTGTAGTACTCAGCTGTAAGGCGGGCAGTGAGAAGCTTCAGATTTGCCTGAAGGTCGTCAACGGCCAAAACACGTATCGACATAGTCGTATTCTGTTTCTACTAAAAAAGTGGCCACCCGGACAACATACCTAGTCGTTTTCAACTGGCAGGTGTTGGGAGACAACATCCAAAAAATTAGCGACTGAGATCGGCTTGGAAAGATATGCCTCACAGCCAGCTTCGCGAATTCTGTCCTCATCCCCCTTCATCGCAAAAGCGGTGACAGCAATCACCGGAATCTTGCACAACTCGTCATCTTCCTTGAGCCATTTGATGACCTCCAGTCCCGAAACTTCCGGCAACTGAATATCCATCAACACAAGGTTCGGCCGATGCTGTCTGGCCAGTTCAAACGCTTCCATCCCATTGCGACTTTGCAACGTGTTGTAGCCATGGGCTTCCAGAAGATCGTTGAACAATTTCATGTTCAGTTCGTTGTCTTCTACAATTAGAATATTCTGTGTCATCAATTATCCAAATAATTCCCTAAGGTTACCTAAACAGCCCGCTGGAATATTGCGGCTTTTGCGGATCGTGCTAGACTCGGGACTCAATTCGTCAAGCCAACGACCTCTCAGATACCAGAGTTTCCACCACAACACCCGATTTTATGAAAGGTGCCTCCATCTTGCACGGCAAAGATACAGAATTTGCAGAGGCATTGGCCATTCAGGCCCTGGGACATCTGGCCCAGGATAAGGAAGTTCTGGAACGGTTCCTGTCTGTGACTGGCCTTGCCCCTGAGAAGATTCGGGAAGCCGCCGCATCACCGGGTTTTCTTGCAGGCGTCTTGGACTATATGATGCAGAACGAAGCGCTTTTGCTAACCTTTTCCGTAAACAACAATATAGATGCTGAAGCAATTATGGCGGCCCATCGCCAACTCAGCGGGCCCATCTCGCAATAGACTACCCATAGGAGACTTGAATCATTCTACCCGAGAACACCCATAAACAGCTGAAAAATATAAATTTTTCGGATCGCCCCCTGATTGTTTGCGACGTGGATGAGGTGGTGCTGCACTTTGTGCGCCCGCTAGAGGCGCATTTTGGCAGGCATGGCTATGGCTTCAAGGAAGAAAAGTTCAAACTGACGGGAAACATCAGCGCATTAGATGGCGGTGCGGATGCGCCCGATGAAACCGTCTTTGCTATGATCCACAGCTATTTCGAGGTCGAAGCCCACAATCAATTGCCGATCGACGGCGCAGTTTCCGGACTGAACCGGTTGTCAGAGCACGCCGACATTTTATTTCTGACAAATATGCCCTTCAAATATCGCGATGCGCGCATCAAGTGCCTAGCCGGTCATGAACTGCATTATCCCGTTGTTACAAACACCGGCCCCAAAGGCCCTGCCCTGGCACATATCGAGGAACAGTCATCAGGTCCCATCTGGTTTCTGGATGACAGTCCTGAGCACCTCCACTCAGTCGCCAATACCGCGCCCAATGTGAATCTCGTTCATTTTGTTGCTGATCCAATGTTTCTGGAACTGGCTGATGATGTTCCGTCAGCGCATCTGAGAACGCGCTTTTGGGATGAGGCTCACACCTTGATCACCTCATTCCTGACAAGGATTGACGCGCAGTAGTGTTCAAACAGATCGTGAGCTGAAAAATAACATTCGGGTTAACGTAATTTGGAGCTATTGTCAGAACCCTCCAATCAGGTGAGCTGCGTTCTAAAATGACCATTGCTGCACTATGTCGGACCTGTTTTGCTGTTGAGCCGGTTTTAAACGAAGGCGAAAGGCCGCGTTGCAAGGCGTGCGGCAGCCCGCGCATGGTTGCTCACACAGAATTGCTTGATCTGACAATTGCTCATGTTGATTGTGATGCCTTCTATGCGTCCGTTGAAAAGCGTGACCGCCCAGAGGTACGTGATCAACCCGTTATCATCGGCGGTGGTCGGCGTGGCGTTGTGTCGACCTGCTGCTACATGGCCCGTACCTTTGGTGTGCGATCGGCCATGCCCATGTTCAAGGCAACGAAACTGTGCCCTGACGCGGTCATCATTCGCGGCGATATGGAAAAATACGTCCGCGTCAGCCGTCAGATCCGCGCGCATATGGATGATCTGACGCCCGCCGTGCAACCCATTTCCATCGATGAAGCCTTTCTGGATCTCACCGGCACAGAAAGGCTACACCATGCCAGCGCCGCCGAAACCCTGGCGCGCTTTGCCCGAACGATTGAACAGGATATCGGGATCACCATTTCGGTTGGTCTCAGCCACAATAAATTTCTGGCCAAAGTCGCCTCTGATCTTGATAAGCCACGGGGCTTTGCGGTGATCGGCAAGGCCGAAACACTGGATTTCCTGGCTCGGCAGAATGTCAGCCTCATCTGGGGCGTGGGCAAGGCCATGCAGAAGAAGCTGGCAGCCGATGGCATCCACACAATCGGACAGCTTCAGACCATGGAGGAAACCGCTCTTGGCAAACGCTACGGCTCCATGGGACTGCGTTTGGCCCGGCTATCCAAGGGCAAGGACAGCCGCAAAATCGAATCGCGTGGCAGCGCAAAAAGTGTCAGTTCGGAAACAACCTTCAACACCGACCTGGCCACGACAGATGACCTGCACCCCATTTTGCGAGGGCTTGCTGAAAGGGTCTCCTCCAGTTTGAAGGCGAAGAACATTGCTGGCCGAACACTGGTTCTCAAGCTGAAAACCACTGACTTCAAGCAACGAACGCGCAACCGCGCATTGGGTGACCCGACTCAATTGGCCGACCGGATTTATAGCGAGGGTGTTTCCCTGTTAAAGCCGGAACTGGATGGCACACGCTTCAGGCTGATAGGCATCGGGGTCTCGGACCTGGTCGATGGCCGCTTGGCGGATCCTTTGGATTTGGTCGATCACGGCGCTAAAAAGCGCCGTGCAGCCGAATTTGCCATGGATGAAATACGTGCCCGCTTTGGAAAACATGGGGTTGATTTAGGCCTGACCTTCAAGGCTAAAGACCCCAAATCCAAAGACAAATCATGAAGACCGCCAACGAGGCGCCTTAGCCAAGGCCGGAAAGCCCATCCCACAGCAATTTCACCCCGGCAAAGGCCAGAAACACATAGGCAATATTGGCAAAAACGCGTTGATTGACCAGACCATGCAGCCGAAAGCCCAGAAAAACTCCCGCAATCAGAAAAGGGATCAGCGTTGCACTGGTCTGAAGCGTATCAGCTGTAAATTGGCCCATTGCCATATAGGACAGCGTCTTCAGAAAATTCAGCGCAAAAAAGAAAACGCTGTTGGTGCCGACAAATTCTGACTTTTCCATATTCTGCCGCAACAGATAGCCCTTTACAGGCGGCCCCCCGGCATGCGCGACAAAACTGGCAAACCCCGAGACAGCCCCAAGGCTGAAAATTGCCGCCGAGTTGGTTTCCCGCCGCGCCGCACCTCTGGATTTTGACAAAACAAATTGTGCAGCAAACAAAAGCGCCATCGCACCAACCGCGAGTTTCAGAAATGACGGGTTCATCCATTGAAAGCTAAAGGCGCCCAGAGCAAGCCCCAGAAAGGCTCCCGGCAACATGGACCAAACAATTTTGCGCGACCATGAGGCGCGATACTTCCAGATATTCGCACAATCCATGATCAACAGGATCGGCATCATGATGGTCACCGCTACTTGCGGTGTGTGAAACAGAGACATCATGGGAACGGCCAAAACGCCCAGCCCGCCGGCAAACCCGCTTTTTGAAATGCCAGTCAGCAGAACCGCTGCCGAAGCCACGAGGTAGAATTCAAAAGTCACGCATCAACCAATCAAACGGGAGACAATCACAGGCCTGCCATAGGCCCTGTATATAAATATTGGAAACAGTTATATATGATCATAAAAAACTGCTTTGGAGATTTTCATGCCTATTGACTTTGGCTGGCTGGAAAGCTTCGTTGTCTCAGCGGAGACATTGAATTTTTCAGAGACTGCAAAAAGACGCGGCACTGTTCAATCAGCGGTCAGCACACACATTGTCAGATTGGAAGAAACGATCGGACAACGCCTGTTTGACCGCAAACGCGGCCAATCCATGCAGCTTACGGCAGAAGGCGAAGCGTTCATTGTCTATGCTAGGCGCATCCTCAATCTGGTGGATGAAGCGGTAGACAGTCTGAAACGGGACCAAACCCGCTCAGTCATCCGTCTGGGCACCACCAGCACACTGGCTGTGTCTATACTGCCCGGCGTGCTGGAAGAGATTGCTGGGCAGTTTCCAAAGCTTCATGTCGAGGTATCCTGTGGCCGAAGTGCGGAGACAATTGCCCGGTTTGACAATGGCGAGTTGGACCTTGCCTTCATCGTCGACCAGGGCAAGCGCCCCGGTCGCCTGTTCGTTCAGAACATTGACCTGGCGTGGGTATCGGGCCCTGACCTCAGGTTCGACCCCAATGAAAGCATCCCCCTGGCCTTTCTGACTGACGGGCGCGATCTGCGCCGCTTTGCCATGAATGCACTCGATAAAGCCGGCCAAAACTGCCACATCGCACACACCAGCCCGGACCCGATTGGCGTGCGCGCACTGGTGGCTGCGAACCTTGCCTTAACCGTTATGCCGACCCTTGCGGCAACACCGCCTCTGAAAACCCTGTCTTGTGACGACGGCTTGCCGGATATCGGCCAATTGCCTTTGGCAGCCTATCAACGCATTGGCGTCAAACGCATGGAGGTGGAAGCCTTCGGCGAGTGCCTGCAAGCCCACACAGATCACAGCCGTAAGGCGTTATAGCCGCACTTTTCGTGAAACTGGCACTGCGACAAGCACTCCAGCCATGGATCTCTCCAGAGAAGTTGGTGCCAGTCAGAGACGCATTTCACTGTCCGGATCAAAGAAATGCAGCCGGGAAAGATCAGGAACAAGTGTCACATGATCGCCTGTGCCCACATCAAGTCGCGTGCTTGAGGTTACGCCCATGGAAGCTCCGTTCACATCAACAACCAAAAATGTTCGGTCTCCGGTATTTTCCTCGGTGATAACTCTACCTTTCAGGCCACCTGTCCCGGATCGGCTCAGCGTAATGTGTTCCGGACGAAACCCCATAATCACGGGACCTGCTGGCAACTGTGCTGCCCCAAGCTTCAAACGCATATCCTCAAAGATGAATTCACGGACAGTCTCGCTCGCATTGATCTCGCCTACGACAAAATTCATCGGTGGTGACCCAATAAAGGAGGCCACAAAACGGTTTGCCGGTTTGTCATATAACTCAAGTGGCGCACCAAATTGCTCAACCTTGCCATTGTTCATGACAATCACCCGGTCCGCCATGGTCATGGCTTCGATCTGATCATGGGTCACGTAAACCGATGTGGTTCCCAACTGGCGCTGCAAATCGCGAATTTCAGCGCGCATCTGAACCCGCAGCTTTGCGTCAAGATTGGACAATGGTTCATCAAACAGAAACACTTTTGGCTGGCGCACAAGCGCCCTGCCCATGGCAACGCGCTGCCTTTGCCCACCAGATAATTCCCGCGGTTTGCGCG
The DNA here is from genome assembly GCA_024743215.1 of Alphaproteobacteria bacterium. Taxonomy (GTDB): domain Bacteria; phylum Pseudomonadota; class Alphaproteobacteria; order Rhizobiales. The sequence continues at coordinate 60,008 of JANSWZ010000001.1, read as the reverse complement.
CCGCAACCGGCTGCAGGTTCAACATGGCAATAGCCTTGTCGGCCGCTTCGTTTATGTCGTCCTTGCTCCAATTGGCAAGTTCCAGCGGAAAACGGATATTCTCAGTCACCGTCATATGCGGATAAAGCGCATAGCTCTGAAATACCATCGCAATATCCCGTTCACGTGGCGTGCGGTCACTCACCTCCTTGCCATCAATCAGAATTTGTCCGCTGGAGCTGGTTTCCAGACCGGCGATGATGCGCAACAAGGTTGATTTGCCGCATCCACTTTCGCCAAGAATGGCAACAAATTCGCTGTCCTTGATGGCTGCATCAATGCCGTGAAGCACCTCTACATCGCCAAAGGACTTTCGAATGTCTTTCAGATCAAGTGTTGCCATCTCAGATGTCCTGCCCACAAGGAATTGCCAAACGTTCAAAGGCTTCAGGCGGTGCCTTGGAAGCCAGCATGAGGTTTGCCATGACAGTCACAAGCTGTTGCTCTACTGCCGCGTTCGAAATTGGTTCGGTCTGGCCGGGATCAGCCTTCAAATCGTAAAGAGCCGTTTTACACTCTGCCATCGCACCCGGCCCATGAGTGCGATACCAGCCGGGACTGTCCTGAACCTTCAAGCGCAACACTTTCCAGCCTTGCGCCAGCTCCAGATCATCAATCAATTCAGCAGCCTGCAACTCTTCCTGCGAGAATGAATGCAACATGTGGTTCGGCATCAATGTGTATTGGAAAAGCGGCTGATCCATCATGTTTTCCGGATAACGGAAATAGGTATGACGCCCATCGGTCAGATTTATCGCGCCACCGAAGTAACCAAAAATCAGTGCGTCATGATTGTTGGCATCAGCATCTGCGATCAGCGGCAAGACCGACTGGCCGGTCGCACCATCAAGTCCGGGCGCTTTATGAGCATCGCAAAAAGTCGCCGCTAAATCAGGTGTTTGCGTCAGTGCGTTGCGGCGTTCACCGGCGCATTCTGAATGATCAGGATGATGAACAAACAGAGGAATATGAGCAATCTCGGAAAAACAAGGCATCTTGTTTTTCGCCCACCACTCATGCTCTCCCAAAAGGAAACCGTGATCGGTGGAAACCACCAGCATGGTATCTTGCCACATATCATGCGCATCCATGAAATCCAGAACCCGGCCAAGTTGCTCATCGCAATGGGAAATCAGCGCCATGTAATTGCGCATCATCTCGTCATTTTCAGGCGACTGGCCCGTATAGGGTGCATAAGGCGGCCAGTCTCTGATTTTACCGTCATAATCAGATTCAAACTTCTGCCGATGTTCCGCAGGTGCAAAAAACGGCTCATGAGGATCAAAAGTCTCGATTTGCAAGAACCAGTTATCCGCATTCCTGTTCTTGTCCAGAAAGGCGCAGGCTGCATCAAAGCATTGGGTCGATGGGAATTGTCCCGTCTGCTCCAAATGCGCCCGGTTGGCCATATAGTGAAACGGCAGTGAGTCGGAATTGGTATCAAACTGATCGGCATGATAACGCGCTTCCCATTCCTCAACAGGAGCTGCAGCTTCCCCCTGCCACTTGTCGCCTTCCTGGCCACGAAAATGTTCGTAGCTGGAATATTTGGTGTGATAGTTGCCCGCCCCTTCCTCAAAATAATGGTAGTGGTCGGTAATGAGGTGCGAATAAACACCGGCGTCCCGCAGTTTCTCAAATACGGATTGATCAAACGGCTCCATCGGCCCCCAGCTTCGATGCATGAAGCTGAGACGTCCCGTCTGAATGTCGCGGCGCGCAGGCATGCATGGAAGACTGCCAACATGGTGTTGCTCAAACGTCACTGATTTTTCTGCCAGTCGCTTGAAATTTGGCGTGCTGAACAATTGCGAGCCATAGCACTCAAGAAAATGCCGGTTTAGGGAATCGAACAGGATGAAAACTGTCCTCATTATGCGCTCTCACTTCGGGTCAGTGCTTTTGACTTGAGCGAAATATCCAATTGATAATCGCGATGTTCGCCGGGTTTCAGAAACCCCATTTCATTCGCCGCATGCGCAGCGCTGCGGCTGCGTTTTCCTGCAGTGCATGGCTCCAACCCGATGCCATAGGTGCCTTGCCCCGTCATCCGCAGCAATTGAAAGAACGGCAGCGTCTCCTGTTGGAACCGAAGAGCCAGTTCAAGGCCATTTTCAGGATTGGAAACTGTGCAGATGCCAGCCTCCTGGCCCTTATCTAGAGCAAAGACGGACAGGCCGTTTTTCTGATCCAATTGCGGTTCGGGAAATGCATCCAGCGGATCGGGCTGCCCCCAGACATGCTGCGCATTTGGCAAATCGATCTGACATCCCTTTGCAACCAGCGGATGGCCAATGTTGAAATGATACAGCATCATGTGGCTCATCTTGGTGGGGCCGCGATTGACCACGCGGTCCTGCATGGAAATCTCCGTGCCGCCCAGTGGCACTTCGATGCGCCGCCGCATTTTCAATGTGCCGTGAAATTGCATTGTCTGAACAATCTCACCCTCACACCAAAGATAAGGATGTTCCGCATCTTCTTCAAAACCATATGAGATCAACCGGGCTGGCTGGTGCGCGCCATGCCCATGCAGCGGATAATCCATTTCCTCATTCGGATAGACACCCTGATCTGCCAACAAGTCTGTTTCGGGCTGACGAATATGATCAAGACCACATGTGCTCAAAAACCCATTATTGGCACGCAAAAATCCCTGCCCATTGTCTGAGGACGCGTTCAGCAGCCATGGGGCTCTGTAACTATTCGCGCAATGCCATGAGACGGTCACACCGTTGATTGCCAAACGCCCCAGATCAAATCCACGGTCCACGACAACTTCCAACTCAAGCCCGCCACCGGAGCGAAGTTCAAGCACCCGGACACCCCGTTCTGCACCATCAGACAGAGTGACCAGACGGATATCGGCATAAGCTGCCAGATCTGCATGATATGTGCGCAGCCGTGTCAAATCCGGCGTGCTGGTTGAAAACCCGTCACCACTCATTTGACGGCACCGGCTGTCAGGCCTTTGACAATGAAGCGCTGGCCAAAGATGAGAGCTATCAGCGCCGGAATGGCCGACAGCACAGAGGCAGCCGCCATTTGCGTATATTTGATCTCTTCTTCCTGAACATATTTTGCAATTGCGACCGGCACAGTGGCAGTTTTGTTGTTCGTCAGGGCCAAGGCCACTGGAAACTCATTCCAGCTAAAAATGAACACCAGAACGGCTGTGGCAACAATGCCGGGCATCATCACGGGCACGATGACCCGGCGCAACAATGTCAAAAACTTCGCGCCATCCACAAAGGCAGCTTCTTCCAGTTCTCTCGGCACTTCGCGGAAAAACGAGATCAGAAGCCACAAGGCCAACGGCAAATTCAAAGTGGTATGAGCCAACGTCAACGCGACAAGGTCAATACTCAGATTGACGGTCCGGAACAGCTCATACCAGGCGCTGGCGAGAGAGACCGGAGGCACAAGATTGAACAGCATGGCCCAGACAAGAAACGCATTGAGGATCCAACGCGGCCAGTTCATCCGCAGCAATGAATATCCTGCAAGAAACGCAATCACAATGACGAGCGTAGTGCTGACACCGGCCACAATCAGGCTGTTGAGAAAGTTCTGCGGATAGGTTGATCTGCGATCAAACAGCACTTCGTCAAAATTATAGGAAACCGGCGAAAACGTAATGTCGCCCATCAGCAACACGATCTGCGTCTTGAAAGCCGACAACGCAATCCACACAAACGGCCCGAGCGTGATGATAACCGCCGCGATCATGGCCACATGCAGCAAGACTTTGTCAGTGGGCATGCGCCGTTTGGTTTGGACAATATCGCTCATCGCGTCGCCTCCCTCCGGTTCTGCAATTGAAGGGCAATCGCAATGATCAGAGCAACTGAGAATATCACGGCAACCGAGATGGCAGAGCCATAGCCGGGATTGTCCTGCAAAAAGAAGCGCTGATATATGGTGAAACTGATAACTTCAGTCGCGGTTCCCGGCCCTCCCGATGTCAGCAAAAACACTTCATCAAACACTTTGAAGGCAATGACAGCGCGGAAAATGAAGGTCATGAATATCGCCGGCCAGAGCAACGGCAGGCTGACACGGCGGAATTCCTGCCATGCAGTTGCGCCATCAACCTTGGCGGCTTCCGAAACATCTTTTGGCAGGCCCTCAACAGCAGCCAGCAGCAACAGAAATGAAAACGGCGTCCAGTGCCAGATATCAACCACAATGACCGAGGCCAGCGCCAAATGCGGCGAGCCCAGCCAGTCAACGGCGGGTATACCCAGCAAATCCAGACCCTGATTGATAATCCCGAACTGGAAGTTATACATCAGGCGCCATATGGCACCGATGATGATGCCTGGAATGAGAATGGGCAGAATGAAAAGCGTTCGATAAAGCCGGGAACTGTGTCCGAGCGATGAACAGGCAATCGCCAGTGCCAGCCCCAACAACACCTGACAGCTTGTCGCGACGACGACCAGAATGAGTGTATTGACAATGCCCGCCTTCAGAAGCGGATCGTCCCCAAGAGCTGCATAATTCTCCAGACCAACAAATTCCCGCTGCACAACACCGCCGGACCAGGAAATGTCCATGAAGCTCAGAAAAATGAGGTTCGCGACCGGCAACACAGCCAGAGCCAGGAAAAAGACAACTGCTGGGAACAGTGACCCATATTTGGGCATCCAGCCTAATTGGACAGAAGTCATAGCATTCCTGCCTTCTTGTTGAGAAGCGAGTACACCATCAGGTCAACAACCTTGCTAGAGCCTATGTTGCACAGGCACGTGTTGCATAAGAATGTGTGCTGTACAAACGGGGAGCCCCGCCCCTGCATAAATGCAATGAGCGGGGCCCCCGGGGAGGATCTGCTATTTCAGATCGGGCAGATTGCCAGTCTTGTAACCAGCGTCTGCCAGGACTTTTGCCATATCTTTCGCCATGGAATTGAGCGCATCAACAACCGTGATTTCACCGGCAACCGCGCGGTTCAATCCCAATTCCATAACAGCTGCAATTTCAGCACCTTCAGGAATAGTCCAAAGTCCCTTGGCCTGTGGAGAAGCTGTCCGCATGGCCAGCATATATCTGTTCTCAGGCTTTTCAGCGAAGTCGGACTCATAGGCAGCAGCGCTCACAGGGGCGCCGCCAAGTTCTGCATACGCAATCTGTGTTTCCGGCTTCTGGAACCATTTCAGGAACTCCAGCGCAGCCACTTTTTGTGCGTCGTCCAAATTCTTTGGAATACCGGCAAGCCAGTGCCCCAAAGCCGGTGTGGAATCAAACCCGTCTGCATGTGGCAACGTCGCGAAATCAATCTTGCCAGGTACAATGGATTTGTTTGGATCATCCATCTGCGCCCAAGCAGCCACAGGCAGCACGGCATGCACGGCTTTGCCGGTTGCAAGGAACTGAATCAGATCACCCTGTGTCAAGCTGGCTGTGTTTTGCGGTCCAGCCTCTTTGGCAAGCTGCACATACATTTCCAATGCATTGCGACCAGCTTCGCTGTTCAGCGTCACAAAGAAATCGCCATTGGGTTCATCACGGAAGAAAGAACCGCCATAGCCGTTTATGTAAGGGAAAAAGTCCCAGGTGACGGAGACAGTTCCGCGGCTGGCACGTTGAACAATCCCGTACATTTCCGGCGGGTTGTGGAACATCTTGGCATTGGCCAGCAAATCATCAAATGTTTCGGGAGCGGACAGGCCCTTCTCGTCATACAGATCTTTTCGATAGAACATCAGAGTGATATTCGGATTGACCGGAACAGTCAGAAGATCGCCAGTTTCCCGGTTCACGGTTTTGTTCTCAGCGTCAAACCAAGGCGTATCGCCGTAAGTGTAAACCTGCGGGTCCAGCTCAAAATCCGGATCGATGTTCTTCAGTGGCTCAAGAAAGCCACCATGATACATTTCGGGATAGAAAATCCCGTTCACGATCAACAGATCGAATTCACTTTTGTCAGAGCGAACGGCATTGCGCTGTTTTTCAAGACTGCCAGCATACGGGTTGACGTCAAGAGACACCGTATTGCCGGTCGCGTCTTCATATTCCTCAACGATCGAGGCAAAGCCTTCAAGCCAAGGCGACTGGTTGATCACCACATTGATTGGCGGCTGCGATTGTGCAGCAGCTGCCAGAACGCCCATCCCAAGCACTGCCGCTGTGGATGTTGTTACGGCAAATGATTTGCCAAAAACTGATCTGATACCCATTCTCATTTCCTCCCAAAAAGAATTTCAGGCCTTATCTTCCCATCACGAGCTAGAATAACAAGCTTCTTTATGTTTGATTTATATAACTTTCAGGAATAGACAGGAGACAGGGAGACTATCTGTGATACATTTGCGGCAACTCAAGCATTTCCTGACTGTGTTCGATCATGGCAGCTTTCTCCAGGCATCCCAGAGCGCAAATATCAGCCAACCTGCCATCAGTAAAAGCATTCACTCTCTGGAGCAGCACTACGGCGTTCTGCTCTTTAAACGCTTGCCGCGTGGCGTCGAACCCACAACATTTGCCATCGCCCTGGAGCAACATGCCAGACGCATTCTGCTGGATTTTGAGCGCTCAAATTATGAGATGTCTATCATGGCACAAGGCTCACTTGGTCTGGTGCGCATTGGCGTCGGCAGATCCTTCATCCGAAGTGTCAATGATGCCATATTAGACCTTCATGCCTTGCATCCCGGCATCGATTACTCGGTGATGACCGATCACGCAGATCGTCTGCATCAGGCACTTCTCAGCAATCGGATTGATCTTTATGTCGGAATGGTCAACCGGGTGATGCATGACCCTTCCTGTCTGGTCGAAAGCATTTTTTCAGACAAATATGTCGGCCTGTGCAGTGCCGATCATCCATTTGCGGGCAAATCGGTTTCCATTGACGATCTGCTGCTTTACGACTGGATAGTCCCGGAAATTGAAGAGGCTGGTCGAACCGCTCTTGAGGCCTATTTCACACATCGCAAAAAACCAAAACCAACCTTCAAAATCGTCACCAATTCAAACGAAATTGTCTATCAGAGCTTGCGGCAAACCCGTCTGCTCAGCGTCATGCCGGAGGGCAGCCACTATGAGACGCAGTTCGAAAATCTGGCGCGCTTTTACCCAATCGATTTTGAATTTGAGCGAAATGTCGGGATCGTGCGGCGACAGAATTTCTCATCCAGCCCGCTGATCGAGAAATACATCCTCAATCTGCAAGCCAGATTGATCTCACTAAATCAACAAACGCCAGATATCCGGCAGAGAATGCCGATCAATCCGTGATCTAGGGTCTGGACTCAACTGGGAGGTTGAATTGGTGAGTGTGGTTTTGGTCAGGGTTAGAAGCAAAGACGCAGGAAACCGTCTGGTTTTCAAGCCTTTGCGCCGACATCCTGCCCAAAACCACACTCATCCCGAGGGGACGTTATATAGACAGCCCAACTGCCGCTTCACAGATTTTGAAAAGGCAACCAGCCTTACCTACAATCTGTTCATAGCATTTGGGCTGTCTATACAACGCCAATTTAAGCTCCCAGTTGGGTTCAGACCCTAGTTACACGAACTTGCATCCAGAACATCAAGCTGGGTCAAGTCAGCTTTCAAGACCATGTCACCATAATCCATGGTGATATTCCGGCTGATACCATTGTCATGCATATCAAAACTGGTCACATAATTCGGCAGTAATTCACCGGTTGCACCCAGATCAAAATAGCTGATTGTAACAGGCCAGAACGGTGATTTGGCAAGTTCCTCAATCGACAAAAGACTATCCTTGTCGGACTCTGACAAACTGCCGCGCGCGCCAATAAGACTGGTCGCGTCAAACACCTCCTTGCCTTTCTCTGAACCATCAAAAACAAGATGCTGGACAATTTTCTGACCGTCGATAGCCGCATTGATCAGTTTTTCAAACTGCTGACTGGGAAAGACTGCGCTTCCGGGGAATGTCATGTCTTCCTCTTCCGGGACTGTCAGACCAACCGTAATCTCATCATCCTTTCGATTGGCAACGCCCCTCACCTCATCGATCTTGTTGTTGTTCACAAAATTGGAGGATGCGAAGCTGAAAGAGCTTCCATCGGCCTCTTCAAATGTCGTTACGCGGAAATCCGTGACAGCCGATGTTCCATCTTTTTCACCAAGTCGTGTGACGAAGCGATATTGCACCGCATAACCATCGCATTCAGACCCGGTCAGTTCAAACACCATGCGCCCAGACACATCTGAAATTGACGTGGCGTCTTCCGCCTCGACCAGAGAAATATCGTAAACAGCACGATGAGAAACAAGCGATACGGCTTGCGCTGGCAGGACACCTGTAACGACGATCGATAAAATGAGCACCGGCTGGAAGAAATTCCGTTTCATCGCAAGAAAATCCTGTGTTGTTTCAATATTGCGGCGCGCGCCAATCCTTTATAATGAGAAGGACTCAGCCACGAATTAACTGTGGATCGCTTTGCCACCCTGTGACAAGTTAAAATCTGAACAGGCACCACGTCTGGACCGGCGACCCAACGCCCCAATTCTAAAGAGCCACGGATTGATTTATGTCGATTGAAGACCGCCTTGCAGAAATGAACATCACCCTGCCAAATGCAGCTGCCCCCGCTGCAAACTATGTCCCCTTCGTCATCAGCGGCAACCACCTTTATATTTCCGGCCAGATCCCCATGGGGGCAAATGGCATAGAGTATATCGGAAAGCTTGGCGAAAATGCGAGCATCGAAGATGGCCAGGCAGCTGCAAAACTGTGCGCTATCAACATTCTGGCGCAGGCAAAATCGGCGCTTGGTGATCTGGAGAACATCAAGCGTCTGGTCAAATTGGTCGGATTTGTAAGTTCTGCCCCTGATTTTGTGGATCAGCCAAAGATCATCAACGGTGCCTCCGACTTTATGGTCGCCGCCCTGGGCGACCGGGGTGCCCATGCCCGCTCGGCCGTCGGCGTCGCGGCCCTGCCTTTCGGCGTGGCCGTTGAAGTTGAAGCCATTATCGAGATTTAGCCGACCGTGATTGACGCAGCTTCCCTTTTCAAAGACCCCATCGCCCATCGCGGCCTGCATGACAAATCGCAAGGTCGGGTTGAAAACTGTGAAAGCGCTTTTCAGGCAGCAATTGAGGCAGGCTTTGCCATCGAATGCGATGTACACCTGTCGGCAGACAATCAGGTTGTGGTCTTTCACGACGATACTCTGGGCCGCCTGACACAGAACAAGTCATCGGTCCGGAATTTGTCAGTCGCCGAATTGAAAAAAATCCCGTTCAATGATGGGCCCGATCGCATTCAGACCTTGCAGGAATTGCTTGAACAAGTGTCTGAAAAAGTTCCACTCATCATTGAGTTGAAAAGCCTGTGGGATGGCGATGAAGGTCTCGCGCTCCGGGTGTCTGAAACCATCGGCACCTATTTCGGCCCGGTTGCAACCATGTCTTTCGACCCGGTTCTGGTGAAAGGCGTACAAAATTGGCTGCCCCATGTGCCAAATGGTATTGTTTCAGAACATTATCGCGACACGGAAGAGTGGCATTTTCTCAGCCGGTTCCAGCGCTTCAAACTATCCAACATGCTCCACTGGCATCAATCCAAACCCGACTTTATCTCTTACAATATCAACGACTTGCCAAGCCGGGCGGTCTCTCTGTTTGAAAACCTGATGAGTGTTCCGGTCATCTGCTGGACGATCCGTACGCCCGAACAAGCAGCCAGGGCTTTAAAAATTTGCGATCAAATCACATTTGAGGGTTTTGATCCCCGATCAATGCCATAGATAAGAGCTATGGATTCCAATTCTGAAGAAACCGAACTGCCAAACAGCGTGCGCCTTCTTTCCTCTCTGTCGGATATCGATCGGTTGGAATGGGATGCCTGCGCAAATCCGGGCTGGTCCAGCACCAACCCGCTTGATTCAAAACCTCAGGACATTCCCTATAACCCCTTCTTGTCATACGATTTTCTGTCGTCACTGGAAGAGTCTGGATCGGCAACCGACAGCGCCGGCTGGTATGCGCGCCATCTGGTTCTGGAAAAGCCTGGCGATGCCCCTCTGGCGGTCGTGCCCGCCTATCTGAAAACCCACAGTCAGGGCGAATATGTCTTCGATCATGGCTGGGCGGACGCCTATGAACGCGCTGGCGGCAGCTATTATCCCAAACTGCAAATGTCAGTGCCTTTCACCCCGGTCACAGGCCGTCGGCTGTTGATCGCCGATCAGTCCAGGCACAAACAGATTGCGGCGCTCCTGGCCGCAGCTATTCAACAAGTAACTGTACAATTTGAAGCCTCTTCAGCGCATCTCACTTTCCTGACAGAACAGGAATGGGACGCCTTGTCAGACATGAATTTTCTGCGCCGCACGGATCAACAGTTTCACTGGCGGAATAATGGCTACGCATCCTATGAGGATTTTCTGGCTGCCTTGTCCTCATCAAAGCGCAAGGCACTGCGCAAGGAACGGCGACGGGCACTTGAAAACGACATAGAGATTGAATGGCTTACCGGATCAGACCTGAAAGAAGAGCATTGGGACATCTTCTTTGATTTCTACCTCGATACGGGCAATCGCAAATGGGGAACCCCCTATCTGACCCGGCAATTTTTCTCGCTGATCGGCGAACGAATGGCCGACCGGGTGTTGCTGATCATGGCAAAACGCCACGGTCGTTACATTGCAGGGGCACTGAACTTCATCGGTTCCCACACGGTTTACGGTCGCAATTGGGGCTGTCTGGAAGATCATCCATTCCTGCATTTTGAGCTCTGCTACCATCAGGCCATTGATTGGGCCATCGCCAATGGCTATCAAACAGTAGAAGCTGGCGCACAGGGCGCGCACAAACTGGCCCGCGGCTATGTGCCAACAACCACCTACTCCGCACATTGGATTCCCAATGCCGGATTCCGCGATGCTGTGGAACATTATCTGGAGCAGGAGCGGCTTCATGTGAAAATGGAGCAACAGGCCCTATCCGCGCGAGCGCCATTCAAAAAGTCTGATTGAGGAATTCCCTATGACTGCCTACGACCCGGACAATATTTTCGCAAAGATTCTGCGCGGCGAACTGCCCTGCCAGAAAGTCTATGAAGACGACAAGACCCTGGTTTTCATGGACATCATGCCGCGCGGTGACGGTCATGCGCTGGTACTGCCAAAGACGGCATCACGTAATCTACTGGACATAGACGTGGCAGATCTGGCTTCTGTCATGACCACGGCACAGAAAGTTGCCAAAGCCCAAAAGATCGCATTTGCAGCCGATGGCATCACACTGCAGCAATTCTCGGAAAGCGCGGGCGGTCAGGTGGTGTTTCATACTCATGTGCATGTGATACCGCGTTTTGAGGGCGTTGCGCTGCGCGCCCATACCGGCGAGATGGCAGACATGGAATTGCTGGCAGAAAACGCCGAAAAAATTCGCGCTGCAATCTCGCAAGTGAGCTCTGACCCTAGATAAACAGCGCGACCAGCAACACAGCTTCAGCAGCCACCACACCGGCCAGAATGCTCTTTCGGCACAGCCAGAACGCAGCCATGCCAATGGCTGTTGCGCCAAGGCGCAGCAGCATTGAGGTATCGCCCAACGGTCCGCTGGGGAACAGAATAAGTTTCGAGATAACACCTGCAATCAGCGCTGATGCGACAGCTCTGACCCACAGCAACAGATCGGAATCGTCGCGCAGCGCACCGCCAACAAACACACCCAGCCAACGCCACATATTTGTTGGTAAAGAGCCAGCCAGCAAGATAAAAACATAGGGCCACCACCAGGCGTCCACACTGAAAAATGTCTGGTTCATCCGCGCGCTGCCCGCTTCTTGATTTGCTTGTCCACAAAAAACGCAAGCGTACCTGCCAGCAGACCCGAGAACAGCAGGTCCAACTGGATTCCTGTCATGTAAATCAACGGGCCGAAAATCAATCCGAACAACAAGGCAAGCCGGTCTGATGGCAGCTTTGCGGCGGCTGTCAGCGATGTGAGAAAATAGATGGGCGTCAAAAACAGCAACGCTGCCCGCCAACTATCAGACAATTCTCCCGCCACGATGAAGCTAAGGATCGTAACAAACGTGTTGCAAACGGTCAGGCTGGACGCAAATCCGACAAAGAAGGCGCCACGTCCTTCCCGAGGGATATCAGGCATACGGTTCATGGTCACAATCCAGGCGGTAATAGCCACAAATTGAGACATCAGGACAAGCGATAGCTTTGTACTTTGAGGGTCCCGAACCACTGGCACCCAGGCCGCCACCATGGGCGTCAAACGTACAGATGCCAAAGCAACCGCCAACGCGACCAGTCCAATACTGGTACCAGCCGCCAAAGCCCCGGCCAGAACCACCTGACTGGGCAGCGCCCAGATAACAGCGGTGCTGAAGGCAGCTTGTGTCACACTCAGCCCGGCTTCCTGGGCAAGCGCTCCAAAGCCGACATAGCTCATCATCAAGATGAAAGCTGGCACCGACGCAATGCCTTTCAACCCTTGGCAATACCAATGAAAACGACTCAATTGAGGGGCTGAATCAGGCTTGTCGGCTGGATTTTCTTGTTCGAACGACTCCATTTTCCTGCGATAGCACGGGAACACCTGTTGCGCATAGAAAACCGGTTGGAATTGCGCTCAAAATGCAGCGGTCAAATGGACCTTGATAATTTTTTGGAAAGTGGCTCGTGGCACAAAACCAGGCAAAAACTCTTGAGGACCCGCCAAGCCCAGAAAATCAGATGATAGGTCTGTTTACTCCGCCGCTGACGACCAACCACAAGGTAAAACGCTGTATCAATTGATCCATCATGGTGCCTGCGAACGGTATCCGATCCTGAATCCAACATCACTTTTCTCCTCATTTACGAGGCTTCAAATTCACCACAGACACAGCTTCTCTGCTTGAAGGGCCCCTTAAGAAACCCTTGTCTTTTTCCTCTGATTGCCGCCAATAAGAGCCGATCTCTTGAGAACCGACACGATCCGGCGTCTATTGAAACCATGATTTACGAATTTTCAAATTGCACGCTCGATCTGGCTCGCCATGAATTGGTTCGGGATGGAGAAATTGTTCACGTCGAACCACAAGTGTTTGATGTTTTGGTTCTTTTCGTTGAAAATGCAGGGCGCCTGATCACGAAAGACCGCCTGATTGAAGATGTCTGGCAAGGGCTATCGGTTTCTGATTCCACCATCAGTGCCCGTATGAATGCCGCACGCAAAGCCATTGGAGACAATGGAAAAGATCAATGGATGATAAAAACTGTCCCGAGGCGGGGTTTTCAGTTTATCGCCGAATTAGGTCTGTCGCACAATCAATCCGAAGCGCCAAAATTGAAGGTAGATCAGGCAGAACAGGACATTCGATTTGTCAATTCCAAGGGCGGGATCAAGATTGCCTATGGACGCTCGGGACGTGGACCCGGCCTGATCCGTGTGGGTCATTGGCTGTCACATCTTGAACTCGATTGGCAAAGCCCCGTCTGGCGCCCATTCTTGGAAGCTCTTGGCAAAACTCACACGCTGTACCGGTATGATCAAAGAGGAACAGGACTTTCCAGTCGTGACTTTGAAGGGCTGGGAATCGACGAATTTGTTGATGATCTGGTAGCAGTGGCAGATGCAAGTCAGCTTGAAAAATTTCCATTATTTGCCGCATCTCAAGCCGTACCCGTTGCCATCAAATATGCAGCAAAATTTCCTGAACGCGTCAGCCATCTGATCCTGTATGGCGGCTATGCAGAAGGACGAACCTTTCGCCAACCCTCCCAATGCGACGTGGACGAACAGACGGTATTGAGTTTGATAAAAGCGGGATGGGGTCAGCCAGAGCATACATTTGCAAAGGCCTTTACGTCGCTCTTCATGCCTGATGGCACAACTGAGCAGATTGATAGTTTCACCAGAATGCAACGTGAATCGGCTTCGCCTGACACCGCTGTAAGGCTTCGAAAACTGGTTGATCGGTTTATGGTGCGAGATCTTCTGCCTGAAATCACGACGCCCACATTGGTCGTACACGCGCGTGGTGATGTCATACATCCAATCGATCAGGGACGCATTCTGGCCAGTGAAATACCAAATGCCCGTTTCCTGATGCTGGACAGCAACAATCACATTCCGGTGCCACAAGACCCAGCCTGGAAAGTTCTGTTGCAGGCGATTGAGCAATTCCTGGGCCAGGATTTCCCGGCCACATAGAATAGAAAAAGCCGCATCTGCACAACAGATGCGGCTTAGCCAGATAGTGTCAAAAGAGTCTCTGCCTCGGCTTACTTTGCCGGAAGCGGTACCTTGGGAACAGACCCTGCCCCGCCGCCTGGTTTTTTACCAGCCGCTTTGGCCTTCGGCGCACTGCGCTTCTTTGGCTTCGTCGGCACGGCTTCTTTTTTCGGCTTAACCGGAGCGTTCTCAACAACTTTCAGATCAAGGACAGTTTTGCCGTCATCATCAGTCTTGGTATCCACCTTGACTGTGCCGCCTTTTTGCAAACCGCCAAACAGGATTTCCTCAGCCAATGGACGCTTGATGTTTTCCTGAATAATGCGTGCCAAAGGTCTTGCACCCATCAACCCATCATAGCCGGCATCTGCAAGCCAAGCTGTTGCGGTTTCCGACAATTCAAACGTCACGCCACGATCTTCCAGTTGAGCTTCCAGTTGCATGACAAATTTGTCGACAACTTTGTAGACAACATCACGCGGCAGGCTGCCAAACGGAATGATCGCATCAAGCCGATTGCGGAACTCTGGCGTGAAGAGCCTGTTGATAGCCTCTTCATCATCACCTTCACGCTTCGTAGAACCAAATCCGATGGCGTTTTTGGCCGCTTCCGATGCACCTGCGTTGGTGGTCATGATGATGACCACATTGCGGAAATCAATCTTTTTGCCATTGTGATCGGTCAGTTTGCCGTGATCCATGACCTGCAGCAAAATATTGAACAGATCCGGATGCGCTTTTTCCACTTCATCCAACAGCAACACGCAATGAGGATTCTGATCGACACCATCGGTCAGCAATCCACCCTGATCAAACCCGACATATCCAGGAGGCGCGCCAATCAGCCGCGAAACAGTGTGGCGTTCCATGTATTCCGACATATCAAAGCGCAGCAACTCAACGCCCATCAAAGATGCCAATTGCCGTGCAGCCTCAGTCTTACCGACACCGGTTGGACCAGAGAACAGGTAGTTGCCAATAGGCTTTTCAGGATCACGCAACCCGGCACGGGACAGTTTGATGGCCGAGGAAAGCGCTTCTAACGCCGCATCCTGTCCATATACAACCCGCTTCAGATTGGTATCGAGACTTTTCAGGGTTTCTGAATCATCCTTGGACACGGATTTCGGCGGTATCCGCGCCATGGTCGCTATCGTGTCTTCGATCTGTTTGACATTGATCGTTTTCTTACGACGGCTCCGAGGCACCAGCATTTGCGATGCACCTGTTTCATCAATCACATCAATTGCCTTGTCCGGCAGCTTGCGATCATTGATATAGCGGGCAGACAGTTCTACCGCCGCCTTGAGGGCATCATTGGTATAACGAACCTTGTGGTGATCCTCGTAACGCGACTTCAGCCCCTTCAGAATGTCAATGGCATCCAAAATACTCGGCTCGTTGACATCGATTTTCTGGAACCGGCGCACCAAAGCGCGATCCTTCTCGAAGAATTGGCGATATTCCTTATAGGTGGTTGACCCGATGCACCGCATGGAGCCAGCCGCCAGAGCCGGTTTCAGCAGATTGGACGCATCCATCGCTCCGCCAGAGGTTGCCCCAGCGCCGATAACCGTATGAATTTCGTCAATGAAGAGGATTGCGCCATCATATTCTTCAATCTCTTTCATCACCTGCTTGAGGCGCTCTTCAAAGTCACCGCGATAGCGCGTTCCCGCCAGCAGCGTACCCATATCAAGAGAAAACACCGTGGCAGCCAGCAGAACTTCTGGCACATCACCATCAACAATGCGCTTGGCAAGCCCCTCAGCAATCGCAGTCTTGCCAACGCCGGGATCGCCCACCAACAGGGGGTTGTTCTTTTGTCGGCGGCACAGCACCTGCACCACACGTTGCACTTCGCTGTCACGTCCGATCAGCGGATCAACTTTGCCATTGGCCGCCTTTTCATTGAGGTCGACACAATAGGCTGACAAAGCGTCAGGCGTTTTTTTCTCGTCGGCCTCTTCAGACTCAACGGTCGTCGCATCTTCGTCCTCAGTGCCGGTAACCGGCCGGGGTTCAGACATGCCAGGCCGTTTGGCGATGCCATGGCTGATATAGTTCACCGCATCATAGCGTGTCATATCCTGCTCCTGCAGGAAGTAAGCCGCATGGCTTTCCCGCTCGGCAAAAATGGCAACCAGAACATTGGCTCCCGTCACTTCTTCGCGACCGGAGGATTGAACATGGATGACAGCACGCTGAATGACACGCTGGAAACCCGATGTGGGCTTCGTATCCACATCCGCGTCGGCAATAAGATTGCTCAGTTCGGTGTCGATATATTCCATAAGATTGCGTCGAAGCAGATCAAGATCCACCCCGCAGGCACGCATAACAGCTGCCGCATCTGCGTCATTCGTCAGCGCGTGAAGCAGATGCTCCAGCGTTGCATATTCCTGACGCCGCTCATTGGCCTGAGCCAGAGCGTTGTGGAGAGCTTTTTCCAGACTTCTTGAAAAGGACGGCAAGTTAAATCCTCACTTCTTTTCCATAACACATTGCAGCGGATGCTGGTGCTTGGCTGCAAGGTCCATAACCTGCGTCACCTTGGTTTCGGCCACCTCAAAGGTGAACACACCGCATTCGCCGACGCCATTTTGATGCACATGAAGCATGATCAATGTGGCCTCTTCCTGATTTTTATTGAAGAAACCTTGCAACACGTGCACGACGAATTCCATCGGTGTAAAATCATCGTTTAGAAGCAAAACCCTGTAAAGGCTTGGCTTTTTAACCTTCGGCTTTGTTTTTGTGACAACGACTGTATCGGAGTCATTGTCACGATCATCATCTGAGCTGCCGCGATTGGGGTTGGACATAATAAAATCGCTGCTGTTTATCGTTGGTCGTACAATTTGCACTTGCTTTCGGATATGCATTGGCTTCCGGATTTCTGGTTCGCTGACAGAATACCATCGGTCAGCTTTCTTGTCTGAGTCAAAACGCATTAAATCCGTTATTCTGCTACCGAGAGCGTACATGGTTTCATGAAGACATGCCAAGGGTCTGTCTGAGACAATTTGACAGACAGCATCGGCCTGCCTCACAGGATTAGTAATATAGGGGTCGGGTATCTGATTAAAAGGACCCCCTTAACGCAAAAAGCCAACCCCGAGGGATTGGCTTTTCCAGACCAGCCCAAAGGCCGGCCAAATCGCGTTATAAAGCGGGAGACGCCTTACTTGTTGATACGTGCAAGAGCAGTTTCAACTGGGCTGTACATGGTTTTTGACAAATCCATGAACATTTCGCCAAGCTTATTCATTTCACTGATGTGAGCTTCGTAAGCGTTCTTTGCATACTCGCCCTGAGCTTCCATAAATTTGTCAAAGCTCTTTGCACCGAAAACTTTTTCCGCAGCCTGTGTGCCGTCTTCAAAAGACTTTTTAGCATAGTCTGCAGTCTCGGTAGCAATAGCCTGAACTGATTTGGAAACTTCCGACAGGTTCTCTGTTGCCTGTTCCATGTTTTCTTTTGCCAGTTTCTGAATGTCGTCGATGTTCTGTATCATAATGAGTAGTCCTTCTATCGCGCAGCAAATGTTCGTTCCTGACCACACATATATGCAGTGCAACATAAAATGTCCAGTAATTTTTGTGCAGCGCACAAAATTGTTTTCCACACCCTTCGCACGTCAATCAAACAGCCATTTCCACTTCATATTTCCCGGTGCAATCCGGAGTGAATGCAACCTGAATCAGAAAAGTTTTGAAAGCTTTACGGTTTCGTAACCCTGTTTTTCTTAAATTGATGAAAATTTGAACGATCTCGCAGCGAAGTGGCGTGTTGCCATGATTGGGCCATTTTGATGGGACCAACACTGGCCTAAGCAAACACACAAATTTCTGACTGCCAACAAATGGGTGCAAGTCGTGCAAGTGTATATGTACTCCCGGCTAATCAATGCGACCAAGGGTCTTGGGATCACAAGTCTGGGAAAAGCAGTTTTCGCAGCTTTTCTGATCAGTCTGACAGCCTCCCTATCGGTCACCACAACAGCAAATGCCAATTCGAAATATGCTGGAATTGTGGTTGATGTGAAGTCCGGCAAGACGCTTTATTCGGACAATGCAGACAATCTTCGCTATCCCGCCTCCCTGACCAAGATCATGACACTTTACATGCTGTTTGGTGAATTGGAGGCCGGTCGCGTCAGCCTGAACACCAGGTTGAAAGTGTCAAAACGTGCGGCAGGACAGGCACCTTCCAAACTTGCTCTGAAAGCAGGCAGCACAATCCGGGTAAAGGATGCCATCAGCGCGCTGGTCACCAAGTCGGCCAACGATGTTGCTGTTGTTATCGCCGAGCACATTGGCGGCACTGAAAGCAAATTTGCCATCAAGATGACCAAGGCAGCCCGTAGCATTGGCATGAAAAAGACAACCTTCAAAAATGCGTCTGGCCTCCCAAACAGCGGACAACGCACAACGGCACGCGACATGGCGCGCCTCGGCATGGCCGTCCAGGACCGCTACCCGAAATACTACAAATATTTCTCGACCCGTTCTTTCTCCTACAAGGGCAAGAAGTATCGCAACCACAATCGGCTGCTTGGCACAGTTAAAGGCGTCGACGGCATCAAAACCGGTTACATCCGCGCCTCAGGCTTCAACCTGGTAACTTCCGTCAAGCGCGATGGCCGCCACATCGTGGCCGTGGTCATGGGTGGTCGCACAGGTAAGTCCCGTGATGCTCACATGAAAAACCTGATCGGACGTTTTCTGAAGTCTGCGACAAAAGGACGTCGCGTCACACCACTGGTGGCCAGCCGCAACGTACCACTGCCCCGTGCACGTGATGTCGCAGCCGCCGCCGCCGAAGGCAAACGCATCCCGCAAATCCGTCCGGATGAAATTGTGACGGCGAGCGTGGCGCGTAGCGCGTCTTCAAATGAGCCTGAAATTGGCAGTGCTGATGATTATGATAAAACCGATCTACCTGACGGTTGGCAAATTCAGATCGGTGCGGTTCCAAGCGAAGAAGCTGCAAACATTCTTCTGGGAAATGCCATGAATGTTGGCACCAGCTATCTGCGCGGCAAAGTGCCGTTTACCGAGCCGGTCATCAGCCGGGGACAAACACTTCACCGCGCGCGTTTTGCCGGTTTTACCAATAAGAATGCCGCTCGCAAGGCTTGCAACTATCTTGAAACCAAGGACTTTGCCTGCCTCGCGTTACGTTAGTATTTATAGCCTTGGCGGGCTCCCTCTGAGTGTATTGTGTACAGGGATTAAAAGATGCTTCTCGACGAAACTTATCCATTGGCGTCCAGTCAACCTCATGCAGCAGCGCGGTCTTTGAGCGCCGGCATCGAGAAAGTCTATGATCAGGCCACCGCACTTGAAGTGCCAAAGTTCAAACTGGCGGGGCTAAGACGCAAGCCTGGCGACATGCTGAATTTCTTACGCAGCCACGGTGCCCGCGCAAGGCGCCACACCATGCCGGTCAAAAACCTGGCTCTGGAATGTTATACGCCCGACGGGTCGATGGCGGTTGAAATCAGTTTCGGCGACAACAGTTCCTTTTAAAGCTTCAAATCCGAACATCATGTGGCGTTCCGCCCTGCAAATATATGAAAGCCCGGCACCGTCCGGGCTTTTTGCACACAAGTAACGCCTCCAAAATGCAGATTGAGAAAGAAAAGACTGGCGCTCCAGAACGGATTTCCGTAGTGCACATTTTCCGACTGTCATGCTTTTGATGTAAGTGCGCGAAGTCAACAACACCGTACGCTGGGGGAACTTGTTCATGTCACCTTCTGGAAATTCCGGCACGACCACAGATAATAATCTGGATGGGCCACACACAATCTATGGTTTTGAGCGCTGGGGTCATGATCTGCTGACCGTGCTTGAAAATGGGGATGTGGGTTTGCGGAATCCGCTCAAGCCTGACACGCCTCCTATCAGCCTGCCCTCCATCATTGGTGATCTCGACCAGCGTGGCATCCATGCGCCAATGCTGCTGAGGGTCAGTTCCTTTCTTGAAAACGAAATCAGGGACATCAATCAATCATTCGCAACGGCTATGAAAGAGGCAGGCTATCGCGGTAAATATCGCGGCGTTTTTCCGATCAAGGTCAATCAACAGGCTCAGGTGATCAAGCAGATCGTTGATTTTGGACGGCCCTATTCCTTCGGCCTGGAGGCCGGATCAAAGCCTGAGCTGGTTATAGCCTTGGCCCAGTCGTTGGAAAATGACGCTCTCGTCGTGTGCAATGGCGTCAAGGACCTGAAGTTCATCAAGCTTGCAATTCTGTCGCGCAAACTTGGCTTCAACACCGCCATCGTACTGGAAAGCCCCAAAGAGCTGGAGCTGGTGATCAAGGCCTATGAAGAGCTTGGTGTCGAACCGCTTTTGGGCGTGCGGGTAAAACTCTTCAACCGCATCGGAGGCGACTGGGCTGAAAGCTCGGGCGACCGCTCCACATTTGGGATGAACACCGATCAATTGATGTCGGTCATTGATCGCTTGCGCGAAGTTGGCTTGCTCCACTGTCTCAAGTTTCAGCACTCACATCTGGGCAGTCAGATCCCCGATGTAAACGATGTGCGCCGAGCAGTGGTTGAAGCATGCCGCTACTTTGTCGAGCTGACAAAAGAAGGGGCACCTTTGACCCATCTGGATCTGGGCGGTGGCCTGGGTGTGGATTATACGGGCGAGAAAAGAGCCTCGAAGAGCTCAATCAACTACTCGGTCATGGAGTATTGTGAAAACGTGATTGAAGCGGTTCGCTACGCCATGGATGGTGCCGGGTTGGAACACCCGACCCTGACCACCGAAAGCGGCCGCGCCATTGTGGCGACATCCTCCATGCTGATTTTCAACGTTCTGGAAGCAACCTTGTATGACAGCGTCACAAACAGCGCAGCGGAAAGCACGGACCATCATTATGTGAATGATATGGCCGTGATTGAAACCTATCTGGAACCAAAGCGCCTTCAGGAATGCATCAATGATGCAAGTTTCTACCGGAACGAGCTGCGGAACCTGTTCATGCGCAACGCAGTTGATCTGCGCCAGATGGCACGCGCTGAGCGCATCTATCTGTATTTGATGTCACGCATCAAGTTAATGGCCCATGAGGCGGAAAACTCTCCCGAGATCGATGAGCAACTGAACGCACTTGCAGACATCTACCACTGTAATTTCTCGCTTTTTCAGTCTCTTCCTGATGTTTGGGCGATCGACCAGATACACCCAATTGCGCCCCTTCAAAAACTGAATGAAGAGCCGAACCGACGCGCTATCCTGTCTGATATCACCTGTGATTCCGATGGTAAGATCGACGAATTTATTTTGGCAGATGGCCTGTCTCCATCCCTGCCGGTCCATGATCTGACCGAAGGAGAGCCGTATTATCTTGGCGTATTCTTTGTCGGAGCCTATCAGGAGACGCTGGGCGATCTGCATAATTTGTTCGGCGACACAAATGTTGCAACTATTGAGTTGCGTGAAGACGGGCATTTTGATCTGCTTCAAGAAGTCGAAGGGGATACAATTGCACAGGTTCTGTCCTATGTAGAATTTGATCCGAAAGACTGCGTAGATGATTTTCGTAAGTTGCTGGACCGGGCAACATCACAAAACCGGTTGAAAACTTCTGAGCGCAAACTGCTCATTGCCACTTACCGTGAAGCAATCAACAGCTATACCTATTTCGAGTAATTCCGGCTTGGAGAACCAGACATGACAAACCTAACTGGCAATACTTTGGTCATCGGTGCAGGTGGCGTATCGTCCGCTGCGGTCCACAAAATGGCTATGAACCCGCAGATTTTCACAAAAATCACATTGGCGAGCCGCCGGAAATTCAAATGCGATGCCATTGCCGACGCGGTCAAACAGCGCACAGGCGTCTCGATTCACACCGCAGAAGTCGACGCGATGAATGTCTCGGCGGTCGTGGAACTGATCAAAAGTTCCGGTGCCGATCTGCTGGTCAATCTGGCCCTGCCCTATCAGGATCTGAAATTGATGGATGCCTGTCTGGAAGCGGGCATCCATTATCTCGACACCGCCAACTATGAACCGGAAGATGAGGCGAAGTTCGAATATCATTGGCAGTGGGCCTATCAGAAACGGTTTGAAGAAGCGGACCTGACAGCCATTTTGGGGTCCGGCTTTGATCCAGGGGTCACCTCCGTCTTTGCCACATGGCTGAAGAAACACAAGCTGGATACGATCAGCCAGATTGACGTTCTGGATTGCAATGGCGGTGACAATGGCAAAGCCTTTGCGACCAACTTCAATCCCGAGATCAACATCCGCGAAGTCACGGCAGATGCCAGGCATTGGGAAAACGGAAAGTGGGTAACTTCGCCCGCCATGACCCACAAAGTGCCGTTTGATTTTCCAGGCGTCGGCACACGCAATATGTATCTGATGTATCACGAAGAGTTGGAAAGCCTGAAAACCCACTTCCCGGAGGTCAGGCGCGCACGCTTCTGGATGACCTTCGGTGATGCCTACATCAACCACGTCACCGTGTTGCAGAATATCGGCATGACGTCCATCGAGCCTGTTATGCATGAAGGTGTTGAAATCATTCCGCTTCAATTCCTCAAGACTGTCCTGCCGGACCCTTCAGATCTGGGCGAATTAACGAAGGGTAAAACCTGCATTGGTGATATTGCCACCGGGCATAAGGACGGCAAGGAACACACATTCTATATTTACAATATCTGCGACCATGAAGAATGCTACGCCGAAGTGGGAAGCCAGGCTGTCAGCTATACAACTGGCGTACCAGCCATGATTGGTGCCGCCCAGATGATCACAGGCACTTGGTTGGAGCCCGGTGTGTGGAACATGGAGCAGCTTGATCCTGATGGCTTCATGGACATGCTGAACACCCAGGGCCTGCCTTGGCAGGTTCATGAGTTGGACGGTCCTGTCGACTTTTGATGGCAGATAGTATGACGCCAATCATGCAAACACAGGCAGGCGATCCGGGCAGTTTTGCCCGGTTTGATTTGAGCCGCGTTCCCAGCCCCTGTTTTGTGGTGGATGAGGTTGCTATTGAGCGTAACCTTACCATCCTGAAAGATGTGGCGGACCGCAGTGGCGCTAGAGTCTTTCTGGCATTAAAAGCATTCTCGATGTTTGAACTGGCACCGCTGGTTGGCAGATATCTGTCTGGCACCTGTGCCTCTGGCGTTCACGAGGCCCGTCTTGCACACGAAAAATTCGGTGGCGAAGTTGCCACCTTCTGTGCTGGCTACAAATCAGATGAATTTGACCAGATCGTTACCTATTCCGACCACATAATCTTCAACTCGCCCGCACAGAAAAATCGGTTCGAAGAACAAATCCGCACCATCGGAAAGCCTGTCCAGATCGGCTTGCGGATTAATCCTGAACACTCTGAAGGCGAAATTCCCAAATACGATCCCTGCGCGCCCTGCTCGCGTCTCGGCACACCAGTTTCCCAACTGGATGATGCTGCACTCTCCGGCATTGACGGACTGCACATGCACACGCTCTGCGAACAGGGATTTGAGCCTTTGCAGCGCACATGGGATGCCATTGAAAACCAACTCAGCGGCTGGCTACCTAATTTGAAATGGATAAATTTTGGCGGCGGGCATCACATTACCCGTGCCGATTATGACCGCGAAGCGCTCATCAGTTTCATCCAGAAGATACGCGCACGCTATGGCGTTGACGTCTATCTGGAACCCGGCGAAGCTGTGGCGCTGGATGCTGGCATACTGGTTGGAGAAATTCTGGACCTGCCGCAAAACGGCATGAATCTGGCTATCAGTGATCTGTCCGCAACCTGTCACATGCCCGATGTCATCGAAGCTCCCTATCGTCCCGCGCTGTTGGGAGAAGTGGAAGCTGACACCGGGATAACCTACCGCATTGGTGGACCTTCCTGTCTGGCGGGTGACGTGATCGGTGATTACACCCCTGCAGAGCCGTTTCAAATCGGCTCCCGCATCGCCTTCCTGGATCAGGCCCATTACTCGATGGTCAAGACCAATACCTTTAACGGTGTTCCCCTGCCTTCGATCGCAGTATGGAACTCCAACAGCGATGAACTGCGCATCATAAAGCAGTTTGGTTACAATGATTTTCTGGAGCGTTTGTCTTGATCGACTTTATGGACAGTGAACTGACCAGCGAAGAACGCGATCCGAAATTATCCCGCTTCACCATCATTCCCGTTCCACTGGAACGCACAGTTTCCTATGGCTCTGGCACGAACAAGGGACCAAACGCCATTCTGGAGGCCAGCAATGAACTGGAGCGTATCTGCCAGATCGGGGATATGGTTCTCGAGCCTTGCCAGCTAGGCATTGATACCCAACAGCCTGTTGATTGCTCAGCCCCCTTGCCGCAAGTCATGGACGCGATCAGCCGACGCACCAGCGATGCAGTTGCCAACAATAAGCTACCTGTTGTTCTGGGCGGCGAGCATTCCCTTTCATATGGCGCCGTGATGGGCGTCCAAAAGGCCTTGGGACGCTCAATTGGTCTGGTTCAGATTGATGCGCATGCCGATCTGCGTGTCGCCTATCAGGGCAACAAGCATTCCCATGCATCCGTGATGCACCTGCTGGCAGAAGAAGATGTCCGCCTGGCGCAGTTTGGCGTGCGCGCGCTTTGCCGTGAAGAAATGCAAAGCCAGCAGGACAACAATGTATTCCATGTGGATGGCGAAGCACTTGTTTCAGGTAACATCCACGAGGTCAGCCTGCCGGACGATTTTCCGCAGGACATCTACATTTCATTTGATGTCGACGGCCTCGATCCGTCCCTGATGCCTGCAACCGGCACACCGGTTCCCGGTGGCCTTGGATATTATCAGGCGCTCCATTTGGTCGAACATGCGCTGGAGGGCCGCAATTGCGTGGGTCTGGACGTGGTGGAACTGGCACCAGATGGCAATCCGGCCTGGGATTTCACAGCTGCACAGATCGTCTATCGACTGATGGCCGCAACACTTTAGGGTCCGCACCCTAGGCTCCCTGTCTAAAGCAAACCCAATTCCAGAAGCTCATTGCGCATCTCGTCAGGCATATCCTTCAGCGTCTGTGCATCTTCCGATAAATCCGCTGGCACATCTTCCGCACGAAAATATCGCCACCCCTGAAAGGGCCGTTTGGGTTGCCATTGGGTCGGCCTGACAATTTGCTCCATAACCAGATCACATCGGCTGATACCCGCTGAATCAGTGAAGGGTCGCACATCCAGCAAACGCTGCCGCGCCTGTACATTGCCCTTGATCACCCAATAGAGCGATCCACCATCCAGCAATTCATCGCGCCGCTTGGGCATCATACGGGTTGTGTGCGCATGTTCTGGTTCAATGCCTGCCTGCTTTGCCAGCATGGCCCGATGCGCGATCCAGCGATCCAGATCTTCAATGGACTCAGCGCCAACACACAGTTTGATGAGATTGAGTGGCATGCGACCTCTAATACCCGTTCAAGTAAGGAGCGATTGGAGAATCTCCCATGGAAGCAACATACATGTCCCTATGTCCCGACAGAACCTGTTGGAAGCCAAAACTTATCCACTGCGCGTTACAAACAGCGCTCAGCGCTTTTCGGTATCAATCGGCAGGCCAGCTTCCGCCCAAGCGGTAAAGCCGCCATCCATGTGAGCCAGCCCAGTCATTCCCATATCCTGCAGGGTCTTCGTGGCCAACGCGGAGCGCCATCCAGCAGCGCAAAACAGCACAAAGCTGTCATTCTGGCTGAAAACATCGCGATGATAGGGACTTTCCGGGTCAGCCCAGAATTCTAGCATTCCGCGTGGTGCGTGAATGGCGCCATTTATCCTGCCGGAGGCGGACAATTCTCTGACATCACGGATATCTATTAAAACTGGCGGATTTTCGCCCGCTATGCGGGCCTGGACCTGTGACGGGGTCAACGCTGTGATTTCAGCTTCCGCCTCAGCGACGAGATCAGCAACTGATTTGGTAAATGTCTGCACGCGATAGAGGCCTCGGTAAAATTCCTCGAGTCCTTAACCTAGTTCCTAAAGACAGATTTGGTAAGAGCCTATTGGGCTGCAATAGCTGCAGGGTCTGAAACAGACTGATTGCCGTTGTTACTCACAAGAAAAAATACCAGCAATACGCATGCCGAGACACCTAGGGTCCAACGTGCGGCGCCCCAACAGGACGGTCCATTCTGTTGATACATTTTTTAATCTTCTATTGAAAACAGGATGTTCACAAGTCCGCACCAGCCCCCCAAGGATAGTGATTATTGCGATGCAGCACGTCCTTTAGACTTTTTTAACTTTAGGCGCAAGGGACATTTTTCAACACCACATTTCAGGTGTGAGTGATGAAATCATAAGCGAGCGTTTGTCTGGAAGGTTATAAACCATTTTGCAGCACACGGGAGCGCCGTGCATTGCAACGTCCGCATAAAAGGTGCTGCAAGATGGTTTATGGGTTTGGTGGCAAGCGTTGATGCCTCGCCATCAATCCGCCTGTTCTGTTTCACCTTTTTGCGTGCGATCGTAAGATCAGGTTTTCCTGCGGTGGAATTTGCGGTCGCAGAAGCTTTAGGCTTCTCCGCTTTGGGTTTTCGGGTTTCCTTGTTCCCACGGATATTGTTTCCTTTGCCCATATTCTGTCCTTCCAAATTGCAGTGATCGTGTGCCGAAATAGCAAAACGATAACTGGGGTTGTCCGCCAACTGCCTTTTGAAAGGCCTGCAGCGGTTCGCGATATCTTACCCAATGGGTCAGTCTTGAGTGATGGCCTTAGCTGCAGCTTCGTCTAGCGCCTGTTGCTGTCCGCACGAAACAGTCGTGATCGGGGATTGGAACATGATTTTTTCGACGGCAAAATCTTCGACTGTATCAATCTCATTCCTGTTGAACAAGATACCATCAAGCGCGTGAAAAACGGATCCGGCCTGTACCAACTGTGCATAGGCGGCCTCAGAACCGTTCTGATTATGCGCCGGGCTTTTCGTTTTCTCGGCAAGTTCCTAAAACAGCAGTGATCCGGCCCGGTTGAGACCACAATTCAAATTTGGAAAACACAGCCCCACCAGCAAGGACTTCTGCTACGTCATTCAGAAATCGTGCAGACAACATGTGGTGTGCAGTAAATCCGGCTATTGGCCCTCAAACGGACCAAGTGACCGTTTCACACAGAATATTGCACTGCGCCCGCGCGAAGACAGCTTGTGTTTTGTGGCTCCGGGCCGCATCTTCGCCCAATGAACATGTTGCCTCAACTCCCCTTTATGGATGTCATTGCCATCTCCTGGTTTGCAGCAGCCTGGATTCTCTATGCCTATCTGCTTGACCATTCAAAGATCGCGGAAAAGTCGCTCTCTGCAGCGATGGATAAGCAGCGTGTATTGTGGATGAAGACAATGATGCTGCGAGAATTGCGCATTGTGGACACGTCTATCATGGCCGGGTTGCAACAAGGCACGGCCTTCTTTGCCTCGACGTCCATTTTTGCCATCGGTGGCACCTTTGCCCTGCTGAATGGTGCTGAAGAGGTGCTGGCGGTGTTCAGTCACCTGCCCTACGCCATTGAAATGACCCGAGCGGAATGGGAAACCAAGATACTAGGCATGCTGTTGGTCTATGCCTATGCCTTCTTCAAATTTGGCTGGGCCTACCGACTGTTCAACTATGCCTCAATGCTGGTGGGGACCGTACCCGCCAAAGAACATGCTGAAACGGATTACGCGAAGACGTCCGTCGAAAGCGCCGCTGAAATGACGGTCCTCGCTGGTATTCACTTCAATCGCGGTTTGCGCGCATTCTTTTTTGCCATGGGCTTCCTCGGCTGGTTCCTGGGGCCGGAAGTCTTCATGATCTCAACAACTCTTGTGCTGCTGGTCCTGTTGCGAAGGCAGTTCTTTTCCGCCTCGCGCGCTGCAGCCTTCAGAAGCCTTCAGGCAAGCGAGTCTTTTTATGGATCAGAACGACCAGATTGACACCAAAATCGTCGAATTGATTGCCCAACGGGGACAGGGGAAAACCATCTGTCCATCGGAAGTCGCCCGCTCACTGGCAGGCAGCGACGAAAAGAAATGGCGTCTGCTGATGAAGCCGATAAGAGCAAGAGCCATTGTGCTGGCAGAGCAGCAGGAAATAATCATCAGCCGTAAAGGCAAGACAATTGATCCAAGGAACTTCAAAGGCATTTACCGCCTTGGCACCCCCTCCAGGTGACGTGACTGTCTGTTATGACACCGCGCCCCATGCACGCCTGTCAGATTGCAGTTTGGGTACATCTCTTCATCCATGGGACCAGCGTTGTTTCCCCCCAGACAGCTGAGTGTCTGCCTGACGCAATGCAATCTACAAGATAAAATTTGTAAAACGACAACCTTTTCCAGTTCCCGGCGCCTTAAGAAAAACACATCAATTGGCACAAGAAATCCAGTGGAGAACGACCAAAGCCTCTCAATTCCAGGATTCGACAAATGCATAAAACGCATATGAACCACCCATAAATATGCATTGGACGTCATGAAATGCATGAGTGACAGTAGATTCTGGACAAACAGAAAGAGAGATCATGGACAGTTACAAAAGTTTTTCAAAGTTTGGTGTGCTCCTCTACGCAGGAGCTGCAATTGCATTGACAGCTGGCGCTGCATTCGCTGAGTTCCCGGAACGAAGTGTCAGAATTACTGTTGGATTTGGACCAGGCGGCGGCGTCGACACAATCACACGAGCTGCTTCAGACGCTATTTCTGAATCACTTGGACAGTCGGTCGTCGTCGATAACCAGCCCGGTGCCGGTGGCGGACTTGCTCTGACAGCTCTCCTTGCCAAGCCAGCTGACGGATACGAACTGGCGGCAGCACTTACAACAACGGTTTCGTTTGATCCGCACACGGGTGATCGAGCCTATAACATCGATTCATTCGACTATATCGGAGCGTTCGGCGTCTTCCCCGAGGCAATTGTCGCACTTCCTTCAAAGGGTTGGGACAATTTCTCAGACATTATTGCTGCAGCAAAAGAATCCCCTGACGGCTTGAACTACGCGTCAACGACTTCACTTGATCGCGTCATAATGGCATCCATCGCGAAAAAGGAAGGGGTTACAATCAAGCCAGTCCCGACAAAGGGCGGAGCAGAGGCCGTTGCTCAGACACTTGGTGGCCATGTGGATTTTGCGTACAGCTCGGGCACCTATTACGCTCAGGCAAAAGCAGGTGATCTGGCTGTCATGGCAGGTCTTGGCAAGGAACCGGTTCCCGGATTTGAAAGCGCCCCCACACTGGCAAGTTTGGGTTATGACATTTCAAGCGTCAACATGGTCGTGTATGTTGCACCGGCAGGATTGAGCGATGAGGTCAAAAGTGCCCTCGTGGATGCATTCAAGGCAGCAGCAGAGTCAGAAACTGTCCTTGACATACTGGCTGGCAGAAACATGGGTAGTTTCATTTTGACCGGTGACGAATTTGAGACGCAAATCCGAGCGCAGAGCGCACAATTCAAAGCGGCTCTCGACTAAAATGAAATTTGGCGACAATTCAGAACAAGGTGGGCCTGAACGGAAGTTCAGGCCCATTTATGAATTTGTAATCGTTCTTTCTCTCTGTTTGATTTGCCTGACGATCATAATCCCTAATGGCACCCAAGAGAGCGACAATTTTGGTTTGTCTCCAAGGATGGTTCCCGTTGCGACCATCGTCATCATCATTGGTTTCGCGGTTATAGGACTGCTCGCCAATCTTGTTCAGCCCAGGAAATCCACTTTACCAGCCAGCGAAGGCCTGACAGGTGTCCTTTTTCTTTGCGCTGCAACGCTTGTTGGAGCGGGGGCTATTTATCAATTTGACCTGTTGATCGGCGGCACAGTTCTGATTTTTCTGACAGCCCTGGCCGTTGGGATGCGAAATCCGGTGCATTTGTCACTGATGGTCGGCGCAGCATTATTGTTGCTGTTTGTTATAAAATGGGCGGGGCTCTGAACTTTGGACACGTTCCTTCAGGGCGCTGCTGATGCGCTGCAGTTTTCATCAATCATTGCGGTTATTGGCGGTATCTTTCTCGGCTATGCTGTTGGTGTTCTGCCCGGTCTGAGCAGGCCCGCTGCATTGTCAGTCGCAGTTCCGATCACCTATGCAATGTCACCCATCGCTGCGATTGCTTTTCTCGTCGGTGTCACAAAAGCCAGCGCGGCAGGCGGAGCCACCGGCGCAATCCTGCTGAACACACCGGGAGAGCCAAGTTCAGCTGCCACCACATTTGACGGACATCCTTTGGCAAAAAAGGGAGAGGCAACACGCGCTCTGAAAGTCGCACTTTATGCTTCTGTTTTCGGCGATCTCTCCGCCACCATAGTTCTGATCCTTCTGGCAGCGCCACTTGCAAGCTTTGCTCTGAAAATGGGGCCGGTCGAAATGGTTTCGGTTATGATCTTTGCCCTCACCTTCATTGCAGCGTTGTCTGGATCATCCCTGACGCGAGGTGTCATTTCAGGGGTGTTCGGCTTGTTTCTGGCCACAATCGGGCTTGATCCGGAAAGCGCGACCCCGCGCATGACGTTTGGAATGATCGAACTGTTTGATGGCATCCCATTGATCGCCGCGACAGTCGGCATGTTGGCTTTCACTGAGATGTTGGTTCAAACACAAGCCCTGTTTGCCGAACGCAAATCTGGTGTGACTGCGGCCCGATTTGCCACTGAGACCAACAAACGCTTGAGCCGAGCTGACATATTGCGTGTGTTTCCCGTGACTTTGCGCGCTACAGGGATCGGAATCGGTGCAGGAATTTTACCGGGCCTGGGCCCAACCATCGGTGCATTTTTATCTTATGCGATCAACAAGCGGATGGCCAAGCCAGGTGACTGCTATGGCGAAGGTGATCTGAAAGGCGTGGCCGCAACCGAAGCTGCCGACAATGCCGTCCTGCCCGCAAGCCTGATCCCTCTGTTTGCCATCGGCCTGCCCGGAAGCGTCTCGGCCGCCATTCTTGTCTCGGCGTTCATGCTTCACGGCGTTCAGCCTGGGCCACTGGTTTTTGAACAACATCCCCGCCTGATCTATGGCATCTATGTCTCGATGATTATAGCCAGCATTGTAATGCTTATCGTCGGACGCCTTGGTCTGACCCTGTTTGCCAAAGCAACCCGCTTGCCACTTTTAGTGATCATTCCGTTCGTGATACTGTTTTGCGTCGTCGGGACCTATCTTCAGAGGGATACAATTTTCCCTGTGCTCGCCATGCTGACGCTGGGCGCTGTCGGCTTTGTAATGCAGCGCTATGGCTACTCGGTCATCACGTTCCTGATCGGATTCGTGGTTGGACCGCTGTTTGAACTGTCATTGCGACAGGCGTTAATCGTCACAAACCATTCAATTTCGGACGTGGCACAGCATCCAATCGCACTGGTGTTTCTCGCGGCCTCCGTCTTTGCTGTCATTTTCTTTCTCAGACGGAAGGCCTGAAGCATTACTGCGTTCTATGGAATCACTCTGGATTCCTGCTCGCAGATTTGAGCGAGGACATTCACAAAGCTGCTTAAGCTTTTGGGTTGGTAGCGTTTCGGGTCCCAAAGCGCAGAAACCTCAGCGGATGTTTGACACAGGCTGGACCGTATCGGCACGATATTTTCGCCAGGAGAAAAATCGCGCGCAGAAGATGAGACAATTGCAATACCATGCCCGTCACGGGCAAGCGCCCTCAACGTATAAGTGCTGTCACTCTCAAGAACAATTTCAGGTCTGACCCCATGCGCAAGTGCGGCCTGTTCAAACAGGTGACGGGTCAAAAATCCACGCCGCATTATCAGCAAAGGCGTATCTGCAATGTCCTCAATGGTGATTGCCTCTCTATCCCGCAAATCATGATCTGGAGGCAGCACGGCAAGTAATCGCGCATCAAACAACCGCCGTCCGGCGACCAAATGATTGATGCCCAGATTGGCCACGACAAGATGAGCAGCACCATGTTCGACCATTTCAATCAACTTGTCATTATTACCTTCGTTCATGACAAATCTCACATCCGGATTCCTGCTGCGAAACAGAGCCATTGCAGGTGAAAGCAACCAGGCGGTTGTTTGTGGGGATGCCCCGATCCGAAGCGTCCCGCCACCAAGAACCCCCTGACTTGATGCACGGTAAGTCAAATCAGATGCTCGCTCCAGAAGCTCTTTTGCCTGCTCGGCAAAATCGGAACCCTCTGCGGTCAGTACCAGTCGTTTTCCAACACGGTGAAATAGATCGACACCCAATTTGCGTTCCAGTGCCTGGATCTGACGTGAAAGCGCTGGCTGGCTGAGGTTCACTTCATGGGCAGCATTTGTAATGTTCAGGCGTGCGGCAACAACTACAAAATTGCGCAGTTCTCTCAGTTCAAGCATCAAGACCATCCATGCACGTATCGCATATAGATACTGAACATAGATGCATTGGACACACAAGCCAACGGAATAGAGAATGCCGACAATGAGCATTTCAACAAAAAGAATCTGCCTGGATGCAGACATGGGCGAAAGCTTTGGTGTTTATAACCATGGCAACGATGCAGCGCTGGTTCCGCTGGTCACATCAGCAAATATCGCTTGTGGAATGCATGCCGGCGATCCGACTGTTATGGCGCGAACCGTAGAGTTGGCCATAGCACAGGGAGCATGTATCGGCGCCCATCCCGGTTTCAATGATATTTGGGGCTTTGGTCGTCGCCAGATGGCCATGTCGCCCAAAGACATCGAATATCTTGTGACCTATCAAATTGGCGCACTGCAGGCTATCGCAGGCGCAATGGGTGCAGTTGTTGAATATGTCAAACCGCACGGGGCGCTGAACAGTATGGCGCATGAAGATGCGGTAATAGCTTCAGCAATAGCGCGCGGCATCCGTGCTGCCGATCGAAACCTGATCTTTGTCGCGAACTGTCTTTCGGAAATGGTCACCTCGGGGCAAGATCAGGGCCTGCGCGTGATCCATGAGGCCTATTGTGACCGGCAATATCTGCCAAACGGCTGTTTGATGCCCCGTACCATGAAAAATGCTGTGATTACTGATCCCGGAATTGCCGTCGAACGCACTTTTTTGATGTTGGAGAGACAGCAATTGGAAGCTTGTGACGGGACGAAACTGGCCACTCCCATTGAGACGTTCTGCATTCATGGGGATGAGAGTTCAGCGCTGCCAATTGCAAAAGCTATTCGCAAACGCTGCGAGAACAACAACATCCCAACCGCCACGATTGCTGACATGGCGAGAGTATCCCCAAGACCATAGATGCTCAATGTAGCCGCCAAAACGCCCAATGAAGCAGTGTTTCGCTCATTGGGCGCGGATCAGTTCAATGTCTATTTGATATCAGCTTCAGTCTGTACGATTTGACCCGCAAGGCCGTAATCAATCGCTTCTTGCGCGCTCATCCAGTAATCCCGATCAGTGTCTTCTTCGATCTGCTCGATCTTCTGGCCGGTCGCATCCGCAAACATTTTATTGAGTCGGTCACGCATTTTGATGATTTCACGCGCCTGAATCTCGATGTCACTGGCAGCACCACCGGCTCCACCGGATGGTTGATGCAGCAAGAAGCGCGTATTCGTTGTGGCAAAGCGGTTTTCTTTCGGCACTGACACATAAATCAGAGCGCCGGCGCTTGCGACCCATCCAGTCCCCAGAATGTTCACCTTCGGTTTGATGAAACGGATCATATCATGGATCATGTCGCCCGATTCCACGTGCCCACCGGGCGAAGAGACGATCACGAGGATTGGATCATCCGATGCCTGTGCCAAAGCCAGCAGGCGTGCTGACACGTCCCGCGCCATCTCCTGCGAGACCTGGCCGGTAATCAGAACTGTGCGGGCCTCAAACAGGTGCTTGTCAACGGAAGGCGACTTATCCTTGTCGTCATCCTGCTTCTTGTCATCATCATCCAGTCGGGCGGGTGTTTTAGCGTGGGTCATCTGGCGGTTCCGTTTCAAAGCCGGGAAATTGTTTTTTCCGATATGGCACTTGGGTGGCGTGGAAACAAGTGAAAGATCACTCAATCCTCCCACAGGCCAACAAACCACCAACTTGTCATCATGCAGGTTACAAAACCGTTGCACCAGCGTTCCAGCCGTGTAGTTTTACGAAAAATATAACGCTGAGGATGAAACAATGGATGTAAAAGCAGCTGTCGCCTTTGAAGCAGGCAAACCTTTGGAAGTCACAACGGTTCAGTTGGAAGGGCCGCGGGCCGGCGAAGTGCTGGTCGAGATCAAAGCAACCGGCATCTGCCATACAGATGAGTTTACAAGATCCGGAGATGATCCAGAAGGGATTTTCCCGGCGATATTGGGGCATGAAGGTGCTGGCGTGGTGGTTGAAGTTGGCGCCGGTGTTACGTCACTAAAGCCAGGCGACCATGTCATTCCTCTTTACACACCGGAATGTCGTGAATGCGAGTATTGCCTTCACCCCAAAACGAATCTTTGCCAGTCCATCCGTACAACACAGGGACAGGGCCTGATGCCGGATGGCACGTCACGTTTCTCCATCGATGGCACGCCAATCATGCATTATATGGGCACCTCAACTTTCGCCAACTACACGGTGCTGCCCGAAATCGCGCTTGCGAAAGTGCGTGAAGACGCCCCATTTGAATCCATTTGCTATATTGGCTGCGGCGTCACCACCGGTATTGGGGCTGTCATCAACACGGCCAAGGTAGAGCCAGGCTCCAATTGCGTTATTTTTGGCCTTGGTGGCATTGGCCTGAACGTCATTCAGGGATGCAGGCTGGCCGGTGCCAACATGATTGTTGGCGTAGATATGAACAACAGCAAGAAGGAATGGGGCGAGAAATTCGGCATGACCCATTTCGTCAATCCCAAAGAAGCCGGAGATGATCTTGTATCCCATCTGGTGGATCTGACAGGTGGCGGCGCTGACTATTCATTTGAATGCATCGGCAACACCAATGTCATGCGGCAAGCCCTGGAATGCTGCCACAAGGGTTGGGGCGAATCCATCATCATCGGCGTCGCCGGTGCCGGACAGGAAATCTCTACACGGCCTTTCCAACTGGTCACCGGACGTTCGTGGAAAGGCACCGCATTTGGCGGCGCACGCGGCCGTACTGATGTACCAAAAATTGTCGACTGGTACATGGATGGCAAAATTCAGATCGATCCAATGATCACCCATACGATGCCCCTGGAAGACATCAATAAGGGCTTTGACCTGATGCATTCTGGAGAATCCATCCGCAGCGTTGTTCTCTACTAGGAAACACCATGCCCGACATTAAGTTGATTGAAGAGCGCCGTGCACATGGCGGCGCTCAGCGCGTCTACAGCCACTGGAGCGATGCGTGCCAATGTACGATGACCTTCTCGGTGTTCTTGCCACCGCAGGCGCTGGATGGCCATCCATGCCCTACCCTGACATATCTGTCCGGCCTCACCTGCAGCCACGCAAATGTAATGGAGAAAGGTGAATACCGGGAAGCAGCAGCGCATCACGGCATAATCTTCATCTGCCCGGACACCAGCCCGCGCGGTGATGATGTGCCGGATGAAGATGTCTATTACTCCGGCAAGGGTGCGGGCTACTATTTGAACGCAACACAGCCGCCCTACGCCACACATTACAATATGGAACGCTACATTACCGATGAGCTGCCGAATCTCATCTGTGAGCATTTCCCCACAAGAGATTCAAAAGACTCGATCTTTGGCCATTCAATGGGCGGACACGGAGCATTGACGCTGGCGCTCAAGCATCCTGAGCTCTATCGGTCAGTCTCTGCATTTGCACCAGTATGCAATCCAATGAACAGCCCATGGGGTACCCACGCCTTTTCAGAATTCCTTGGCGCGGACCGAAACAGCTGGCGGTCTTTAGATACTGTCGCGCTGATAGAGGATGGCTACCGGGTTGAAGACATCCTGGTTGATCAGGGTCTGGGTGATGAATTTCTGGAGAACCAATTAAAGCCCGATGCCTTGCAAACGGCCTGTGCAACGGCTGGAATTCCCCTCACATTGCGGCAGCATGAGGGTTATGACCATTCCTACTATTTCATTTCAAGCTTCATGAAAGACCACATTGATTGGCATGCCAAGCGGCTCACTCGCTAGCGTATTTGTGTCTTTCCAGGCATAAAACAAAATAGATATAGAGACCGATGAACAGGAACATATAAAGTTCCTGCACTTCGCTGTGGCGAATGCTGCCAATATATGTCTCCAGACTATCCAAACCGAGCCGTTCGGGTAAGCGAGACACGACGACCAGAATGCTGGTTGGAAGGAACAGGACTGTCGGCGCGTAGGCACGCAGCCCGGCAGGCACAAACCGCATGAAGAGGTTTGGAAAAATCGGCAGCAACAAACCACCCAAAATAATAGCAAGTTCCAGAACAACCCTCGGTTTTTCGTTAAACCAGGAGCTGATATTGTGCATATTTGTCTCTTGCTGCTTGTTCACTTCCAGAAACACACCATCGGCTTCCCAGCCAAACAAATGTTGCCCGTAACTGGCTTCTTCCAGCGCAATGTAAAGACAGACAAGAGCGGAGAATATCGCGAACGCAATTCCCAATTTGTTGCTCTGTTTCCAGAACCAGGAAAGCAGCCGCAATGCCAATAGAAAACCGACAAGACCAAGGACGATATGCAGCAATTCTACGAGGCCATCTTCGCCAGTCGCGACGGCCCTGTACAAGGACGGATTGGTTGCCGCAACGACCACGATAACGAGGTATGAAACGAGCGGTATCCAGATGTAAAACAGACTGACAAACAAAGAGATTTTCAAAGGATGTGTGCGCATTGAGCCAGCCGAAACGGTAAAAAATTGTATTTAACCGGCTACCCGCTCAATTGCAATGATGCCTCGCGTTTTGGGTGTTCTGTCCCCACTCGAAACCGATCCATTGTTGATAGCGCCAAATGCGGCAACCAGCCTACAACGGAATGTTGTCATGCTTTTTCCACGGATTTTCCAATTGCTTGCCGCGCAACAGCTTTAACGCACGTGACACGCGCCGCCGTGTGGAATGCGGCATGATGACATCATCAATGTAGCCCCTTTCGGCCGCCACAAATGGCGATAGAAAACGGTCTTCATATTCACTGGTATGCTCGGCAATACGTTCCGCATCCGCAATATCCTTGCGGAAGATGATTTCCACAGCACCCTTGGCGCCCATGACAGCGATTTCGGCGCTGGGCCAGGCGTAATTCACATCGCCGCGCAAATGTTTGGAAGCCATCACATCATATGCGCCGCCATAGGCCTTGCGCGTGATGATCGTGATTTTTGGAACTGTGGCCTCGGCATAGGCAAATAGCAGCTTTGCCCCATGCTTGATCAGCCCGCCATATTCCTGAGCGGTTCCCGGCAAAAAGCCTGGCACGTCCACAAAGGTGACAATGGGAATGTTGAAACAATCACAGAACCGCACGAACCGCGCGGCTTTGCGGCTGGCATCACTGTCCAGCACCCCGGCCAGAACCATTGGCTGATTGGCCACAATTCCAACCGACCGCCCTTCCATACGCGCAAATCCGACAACAATGTTGGCAGCGTGCTTTTCCTGCACCTCAAAGAAATCCGCATCATCAACGGTTTTGGCAATAAGTTCCTTAACGTCATAGGGCTTGTTTGCATTATCCGGGATCAGGGTGTCCAGAGACGGCTCAAGCCGGTTCGGATCATCCTGCAAGGGAACTTCAGGCAATTCGGCTGTGTTGCTGGCAGGCAAAAAATCCACCAGGCGCCGTATTTCAAGCAAGGCTTCCACATCATTGTCAAAGGCACCATCTGCAATGGATGATTTTGTGGTGTGGATCGATGCGCCACCCAATTGTTCTGCGCTCACAGTCTCATTGGTAACGGTTTTCACCACATCGGGACCGGTCACGAACATATAGCTGGTGTCGCGCACCATATAGATGAAATCGGTCATGGCAGGCGAATACACATCGCCGCCGGCACACGGCCCCATGATCACTGAAATCTGGGGAATAACGCCAGACGCCAACACATTCCTCTGAAACACTTCTCCATAGCCAGCAAGTGCAGCGACGCCTTCCTGAATGCGCGCGCCGCCAGCGTCAAACAGCCCGATAATAGGCGTTCGATTTTTCAGCGCCATGTCCTGAATTTTGGTGATTTTCTGCGCATGGGTTTCTGACAGAGATCCACCGAAGACCGTAAAATCCTTGGCAAAAACAAAGATGGGGCGGCCATTGACCGTACCCCAACCGGTCACAACACCGTCACCGGCAATCTTGGTGTCTTCCATGCCAAAATCGGTGCATCGGTGTTGCACAAACATGTCGTACTCTTCGAAAGATCCCTCATCCAGAAGCACTTCAAGACGTTCACGCGCTGTCAGTTTTCCTTTGGCGTGCTGTGCGTCGATGCGCCGTTGACCACCACCAAGCCGCGTTTTTTCGCGACGGGCTTCCAGTTCAGCCAATACAGATGTCATGAGTATCCCGCTCTTGTCTCGTCCCTGCCCCAATTGTCAAAAGCAATACCATGCAAGACAACAGTCAGAGAAGATAATCATTCGTCGGATAAGGCCGCCGCCGCCATATGGGCAACTTCAAACTCGTTTCTGCGGTAAACCCGTCTGGCTTGAGCTTCCTCGTCGGAGCCCCACTGGGAAATGTTCCAGTCTTCATCCACATGAGCGGCCTGCCAGGCCGCCTCAACCGAAAGAACATTTTTTGCTGTAGCCAGTGCAATCAGAACTGATCCTGCAATGGAGGTCATGACCTGCAAACCGGCCAGACATAAGGGATCTTTTTTGTAGGCGCTGATCAGCTCAGAAATGCGCGCAACACTATCTGTCGGTTGTTGCACATACATCAACCCTTCAGCTAGCAAAAACCGGGCCACATAGTGGGTCTTGAAATGATCCAGAAGCGGATCCCAGTGCTGGCTCTGCAAGGCAACAAGCTCTTCTGGTTGCCCAGCCCTGTAGAACAGAAGGTCGGTTTCCGCAAAGCCGGAAATTTCCTCTGCTACCGGATCAAGCGCCGCCGAAACGCCGTCAATTGCCGAATTCGCCAATCGCGTGAAGGGCATGGTAGCAGGATTGATATCGTCCTTTTGAGCGTTCCAATCATTTGCCAATCCTTTGGCAAACGCCTGGTTTTTGACAGCAAGTGGGTTTTTCCCGGGCGTTCGCGCCGAACGGCCGTCCAACAGAAGGTGATGCGCTCCCTCGCGCTCCGCCACTGTCGCTTCCTTATAGAAGCGCTTCGGCAATTTGGGCGCCGAATGCACTTGAGCACGTTTAACCGGGTCTGTTTCCATTGGATCCAAGGTATCAGCCATTTAGTCCAGTCAGCAAAAATCTACGAAGGTCAGGAAAACTGTCAAACAGATGACTTGCGCCTGCCTGCCTCAACGCTGGTTGATCATGATAGCCCCAGGTCACTCCCAGAGCCGCTATTGAGGCGTTCTGCGCCATTTGCATATCGAAACTGGTATCGCCAATCAGTGTCGTAACGCTGGCGTCCAGCCCAGTTTCATTCAAAGCCTGATGAACCATCGCCGGGTTGGGTTTGGACGGTGCATTGTCAGAAGATTGTATGGTTACAAACCGGTCCTGCATATCATGTAGCTCCAAAAGGGCATCCACGCCGCGTCGGGACTTGCCCGTCGCGATTCCAAGAAGAACATCATCGCGCGCAGCCAAGGCGTCGATACAGTCCTTGGCACCTTCATAAAGCGGTTCATGATAGTCAGGATTACCGCGTAATTCAAAGAAGCTCTTACGATAGGCCGCAACCATGTCTTCGATCGGATGCTCTGCATCTGTGAGATCCACCATGGCCTCATGCAGTGAGCGCCCGACGATCGACAAGGTCCGCTCACGGGTTGGTGGCTGTAGATTCACAGCAGTAAACGCGCGCTCCATGGCGGCTACAATCATGTGCTGGCTATCGACGAGAGTTCCGTCACAATCGAATAAAATCAACCGCATGTGTTAGAATTCATCCTCTTCCAGCATTCCGTTTTGTTCATCAAATCCAAGCAGATTGAAGGTTTGTTTGATGTGTGGAGACAACGGCGCTGTGATGTCGAGGACTGGAATACCCAGATGCGGCGCGGGATGCGGAATGATGAGACGCTGAGCGTGCAAATGAAGCCGCTTCTGAATTCCGTTCGGAAGCTCCCAATTCTCAATATCAAAATATTTCGGATCACCAATAATAGGCGTTCCAATGTATTGCGTGTGAATGCGCAACTGATGCGTCCGGCCTGTCACCGGCTTCAGTTCTAGCCATGACAGCCGATCACCCGCCTTCTCAACCACGCGATAATTGGTTACGGCGTGATCAGCATCAGGTTCACCGTGACGTGCAATGCGCATCCGGTCGCCATCTTCAGTCGCCTCTTTCAGCAAATGTGTGGAAATCCGAGCCTCATTGGGCCGAGGGACGCCTTTAACGATGGCCCAATAGGTTTTCTCGGTATCGCGATGACGGAAGGACTCTGCCATAGCCTTGGCGGCGGCACGTGTCTTTGCAATCAGCAGAACACCCGTCGTGTCACGGTCGAGGCGATGCACCAGGCGCGGCTTTTGTCCCTTTTTATCCCGAAACGCTTCCAGCATCCCATCAACGTGGCGATTGATGCCGGAACCGCCCTGCACCGCAAGGCCAAATGGCTTGTTCAGCACCATGACATGCTTGTCATCGTGCAGAATGAGAGAGCGCAGAAATGTGGCATCATCCTCCCGCCAGGCAGCTTTGGATTGACCCAACGCCTGATCGGGAGCAGCAGCCCCTGTCAGCGGCGGAACGCGCACCATCTGCCCGACCAACAAGCGGGTAGAGCTCTTGACCCTTCCACCTTCAACGCGAATCTGGCCCGAACGCAACAATTTTTGCAACTGGCCAAAACCAACGCCTGGAAAATGCGCTTTGAACCACCGGTCGAGACGCATATCAGCCTCGTCAGCATCCACTTTTTTCATCTGAACAGCGTTCATGCAAAAGCCCTTATCAGCCTGGCGCCCGCAAGCACCGCTACGAAACACACAAGCAGCTTGCCGATCATATAAAGGGCAGCAATACCACCCTCCCCACGTTCCCAAAGATGAAGCGTTTCAAGTGAAAATGCCGAATAGGTTGTGAAACCGCCCAGTAGACCCGTCAGCAGGAACAGGCGCATTTCATCAGAGCTGCCCTTAAGCAACAGAAAACTCGCCATAGCTCCCATAAGAAATGATCCAACAACATTCACAAACAAGGTCGGCCACGGATAAATGCCACCAACCATTCGGACAATCAGTAAACCGGCCCCGTAGCGCAAGGACGCCCCCAATGCGCCTCCCAGCGCGACGGCAAGAAAACCGGTCATGACGGCATAACGCCGAAAATCCAGCCTTCCTTGTGCGCTATTGGCAGCTTGGGCGGGTAAGAAAACAAATTTGGATCATACGATAAGACCCGCAGCGCGGCAGCCGAAATAACCGCATCAGCCTCGTCCTGGATGCTCATCTGTGGTGGGCTACCAGAATGAAAATAGGCAAGTGTGTTCGCAATAGTTGCATGATCATACGCGCGCTTCAACCCAGCCATTTGATAGAACAGACTTGGATAAATCTCACACAGAACCACATTTGCGTTGTCAATCGGATCAAATGGCCAGATTGCAATGCGGGGGTCATTCACAGTGCGCAAAGTGTGAAACATGCGCATGCCAGCAAATGATCCAGGCCCGACCTGCTTGGCACCCATGCAATGATAGATACTTGCCGGTTTGGGTGACAACTGACGCTCCGTCTCGCGAAAACGATCGAACCGGAACTCCGGGCCCCGATACCGATCGCACAAAATGTAAGGAGCAAAGTCGGAGTTCAGATTGCGGATCGCGGGACCTGCATAATAGTGCGCCTCACCCGAGCAGATCGATTCAACCTGCGCCCACAACTCTTCTACAGATCCTACCTGTTGGCGGTTTTCCGGCAAAGGCCCTTCATCCGGCCAGGGAACAGAAAAACAGAAATCCATTCCAACCAGAGTGCGCTGATCAGCACGTGCCAATTTGCTCAAGAGGTTCTTGATAACCACCCGGCCCCAATTCTTGGCGTCTGGCAGCCGCATCAGGACAGGCCCTGTATCAGATTGGTTATCCAGATAGGCAATCTGAATCCCACGCTGGCGCTCACCCATAGCGCCAGACCAGTCAATTGCCAAAAACCTGTCAAACCGGTTCATTCAGTCCTCGTCGTCTTCCTGTTGTGTGCGGTCCTGCCGCAGTTTGTTCCAGTAGTCCAGCCGTTTTTGAAGGTCTCTTTCAAAACCGCGCGGTACCGGTTGATAAAATTGTTCACCCTGCAACGCATCAGGAAGGTAAGCCTGCCCGGAAAAGGCATCGGGTTGATCATGATCATACAGATATCCGCCACCATAGCCTTCTTCTTTCATCAGCTTGGTGGGAGCGTTCAGAATTTGCTTTGGCGGCATGAGCGAGCCATTGGCCTTCGCCGTCTTCAAGGCCAGTTTATAGGCCGTATAGACCGCATTCGACTTGGGTGCTGTTGCAAGATAGATCACAGCCTGAGCCAAAGCCAGTTCACCTTCAGGACTACCGAGAAATTCAAACGAATCTCGCGCTGCAATGCATTGCGTCAAAGCCTGAGGATCGGCAAGCCCTATATCTTCCGATGCCATACGAACAAGCCGCCGCGCCAAAAAGAGCGGAGCCTCGCCGGCGTCCAGCATACGGCACAAATAATAGAGCGCGGCCTGCGGGTCAGACCCGCGCACAGATTTATGCAGCGCCGAGATCAGGTTGTAATGCCCGTCTTCGCTCTTGTCATAAATCGGCGCGCGGCGCTGAAGCACCGTCTGCAGCATTGCTGCATCAAATATCTCATCGGCTCCTGCTGCACGCCAGACCTCTTCGGCAAGGCTAAGCGCGGCACGCCCATCACCATCAGCCATCCGTATAAGCGACGATCTGGCCTCCTCATCCAAAGGTAATGTCTGATCAAGGAACCCTTCAGCACGAGTCAACATCGCGCCAATGGCGGCATCGTCCAATGCTTTGAAAACAAGCACCTGTGCGCGTGACAAAACAGCCGAATTCAATTCAAAAGACGGATTTTCAGTGGTCGCCCCAATCAGCGTAACCGTACCATCTTCCATGACCGGCAAGAACGCATCCTGCTGCGCCCGGTTGAAGCGATGGATCTCATCAACAAACAGCAGCGTGCCTTGACCGGTACTACGTCTGTGCCTTGCTGTTTCAAAAATCTTTTTCAGATCGGCAACACCGGAAAAAATCGCCGACAACTGCACAAAATGCAGATCGGTTTCATCTGCCAGCAAGCGTGCAACTGTTGTCTTCCCAGTTCCGGGAGGGCCCCAGAACACCAAAGAACCGACACGCCCGCTCCGCAGCATCCGTGTCAGCGTACCCTCAGAACCGACAATGTGATCCTGGCCAACAACCTCGCCAAGAGTGGCTGGTCTCAGCCGGTCGGCAAGAGGCCGTGGAGCATCCTCTCCCATTCCGGCCGCATCAAACAAAGACGACACGGACTATCCGCCAACAGAGAAGCGAATGACTCTGCCGTCACGATCAAGCTTGAAACGCCAGACAGAACCGGCACGGCGCGCGCGCCTGGCAAGCTGGTCAGCACTTTTCACTTCACGACCATTTAATTCAAGGATCAAATCACCAGACCGAAACCTGTAGCGCGCAGCGGGCGAACCCGGTTCTACGGACAATACAATAACGCCGGAGTTTTTGAACGAACCGATTTCCTGCGCGAGCGCCGGCGACAAATTGGCAATTGTCGCGCCAGTAAGCGGCGTGCGTCCCTTCAACAATTGTTCATCACGCGGCACAGTTTCAGGTGGTGCCTCCATGATCAAATTGAATCGAATACGTTTGTTACCACGACGAACCACAAACGACACCTCATCACCAAGACGCCGTGTGGCAAGGCGGTATCCCAGCTCATCGGGATCTGACAACCGATTGCCTTCCATGCGAACCAGCAAATCACCGACACGAATACCCGCCTTGTCAAACGGTCCATCATCGAAGATCCCGGTCACCAGTGCCCCTCTTGGCAAATCCAGCCCCAGACTATCCGCTATGTCCGACGATACCGGTTGAAATGTCGCGCCGAGCCAGGGTCGCTTTACGATATCGCCCATGTCTGATGCGGCTACGACGACATTCACCATGTTTGATGGGATCGCAAAGCCAATCCCGTTTGATCCGCCAGAACGCGAGAAAATGGCAGTGTTGATGCCAACCAAATCGCCCTCAACATCCACCAATGCACCACCAGAATTTCCGGGGTTGATGGCTGCGTCAGTCTGGATGAAGAATTGATAATCTGTGACACCGACGCGTGTCCGCGCCAATGCTGACACAATACCGCTGGTCACGGTCTGCCCCACACCAAACGGATTCCCGATAGCCAACACAAGATCACCTACTTCAACGGCATCACTATCGGCAAATTCCAGATATGGAAAAATCTCGCGGCGTCCGTCCAGATCAATCCGCAAGATAGCCAGATCAGTCCGTTCGTCCTTCAACATGATCTCAGCTTCAAATTCCCGCTTGTCAGCCAACACAACCTTGATCGTGCTCGCATCCTTGATCACATGATTATTGGTAACAACAATGCCACTCGGATCAA
Source organism: Alphaproteobacteria bacterium (assembly GCA_024743215.1). Lineage (GTDB taxonomy): Bacteria > Pseudomonadota > Alphaproteobacteria > Rhizobiales. The sequence continues at coordinate 15,188 of JANSWZ010000001.1, read as the reverse complement.
CGATCACGCCAGAACCAAGCGAACTTGTCTCCCGCTGTCTTGGCGCCCGTGAGCCAGGAGCTGGCTCGCCAAAGAAACGACGAAAAAACGGATCATTACCAAACGGCGATCGCGGCCGCTGGCTGATCATTCGGGTTGCATAAACATTGACCACAGCGGGCGCTGCACGTTTGACAATCGGGGAGAAGCTGAGCCGCATCTGTTCCCGATTCTGTGGTACAGACTGCGCAAAGGCCGGCGTGAGCGGTGATACAGACAAATGGATAACGGCCAGAACCGCAAAAGCTGAAATACTGCTGATGAGGCGGTGGAGAAGCGACATGATGTTTTCCCAAACTGAGGTCAAAGAAACCTGACGAAGTGAGTCTGTCCTTTACTGCCAGACAAGGCAAAGAAAAAGGCGGCACAAAGGCCGCCTTTACACAGTTTTGCCGAAATCAAATGCGGCTTCCGAACCTGCGTTTAGCGGCTTCGGTTTTTTATTGCGGCAGTCGCGCACTTAGTCGCGCCAAGCCTGTATTTGGTAAAAAGAGCAGTGTGCCGGGGCAGACCCCGGCCAACCAAGACCCGGCCTTATCAGGCTGCTACTGTCTCAGACGCAACTTCTTCGCTCTCAGCGCGCGCACGATCTTCAGCGCCTTTGGCATCAACATCGCGGTCAACAAGCTCGATAACACCAACTGGTGCGTTGTCACCAAAGCGGAAACCAGCCTTCAAAACGCGGGTGTAGCCGCCCTGACGGTCTTTATAGCGATCAGCCAATGTATCGAACAATTTGCCAACAGCGCCCAAATCACGGATCTGCGCAATCGCCTGACGACGGGCATGCAGATCACCGCGCTTTGCAAGCGTGATCAGTTTCTCAACCACAGGGCGAAGCTCTTTCGCCTTTGGCAGAGTTGTAACGATCTGCTCATGAGTAATGAGCGATGCGGACATATTTGCGAACATTGCCTTACGGTGGCTGGATGTACGATTGAGCTTGCGACCTGATTTGCGGTGGCGCATGGCCCTCTCCTCTTTCTAATGCCCCGGACTTGATGAGGATCCGTTGTGGATACTCACTTGGTTTCCGGGGACTTCTTAAATTAAGCGGCTTTCACCGCATCTGATTCTTAGTATTGATCTTCGAAGCGCTTAGCCAGATCATCAATGTTCTCAGGTGGCCAGTTTTCGACTTCCATACCAAGATGGAGGCCCATGCCAGCAAGAACTTCTTTGATCTCGTTCAGCGACTTACGACCAAAATTCGGGGTCCGCAGCATTTCGCTCTCGGTCTTTTGAATCAGGTCGCCAATATAAACAATATTGTCGTTCTTCAGGCAGTTTGCGGAACGGACAGACAGTTCCAACTCGTCGACTTTTTTCAACAAGGCAGGATTGAAAGCCAGTTCCGGTGCCTGATCTTCTACAACCTCTTTCTGAGGCTCTTCGAAATTCACAAAGATAGACAGCTGATCCTGAAGGATACGAGCCGCAAATGCGACGGAATCTTCAGGCGAAATTGAACCATCAGTCTCAACAGTCATCAACAGCTTGTCATAATCCAGAACCTGTCCCTCACGGGTGTTCTCGACCCTGTAGGAGACTTTGCGAACAGGAGAATAAAGACTGTCAACCGGGATAAGACCAATTGGTGCATCTTCAGGGCGGTTACGCTCAGCAGATACATAGCCTTTACCGGTGTTCACAGTGAACTCGATGCGGATCTCAGCGTCTTCATCCAAAGTGCACAGAACCAGTTCCGGGTTCAGAATTTCGACATCGCCAACGGTCTGAATATCCGCAGCAGTTACGGCACCAGGCCCCTGCTTGCGAACAGTCATCCGCTTGGGACCATCGCCTTCCATCTTCACGGCAATGGCTTTGACGTTGAGGACAATATCCGTCACGTCTTCGCGCACACCTGGAATTGATGAAAACTCATGCAGCACGCCATCAATTTGGACAGCCGTAACAGCAGCACCCTGAAGGGATGAAAGAAGAATGCGGCGCAGGGCGTTGCCGAGTGTCATGCCAAAGCCACGCTCAAGCGGCTCAGCTACGATGGTCGCTACACGGAGCGGCTCGTCACCGGGCTTCACTTCAAGCTTGGTCGGCTTAATAAGTTCCTGCCAATTTTTCTGGATCATATCACAATCCTTTCTCGGCCAGTTCAAAGGCCTTTTTCAGCACCGAAATAGCATCCTGTCGTCACAGGTTGGTTTCGGCAAATTCGCTTCTGGACTACGGCATCAGTTCCAAATGTGGGAACAGAACAACCGGCCAGACAACACCAGATGGCTGCAGGGACTCGCCCAACAGCCACAATGCGGTAAACTCTAAACGCGACGTCGTTTAGGAGGACGGCAACCATTATGCGGGATAGAAGTCACATCCCGAATTGTGGTTACAGTAAAACCAGCGGCCTGCAGAGCACGCAAAGCTGATTCACGGCCGGAGCCAGGTCCGCGCACTTGAACCTCAAGGGTCTTCATGCCGTGTTCCTGCGCCTTCTTGGCAGCATCTTCACTGGCAACCTGCGCGGCATAAGGGGTTGACTTACGAGACCCCTTGAAACCCATCGTACCGGCAGAAGACCACGAAATCGTGTTGCCCTGCGCATCGGTAATGGTAATCATCGTGTTGTTGAACGTGGAATTGATGTGGGCCACGCCGGAGATAATATTCTTTTTCTCGCGGCGACGCACGCGTGCTTCTTTTGCCATTTGGTAGTCCTTTCGATCTCAGCACCGCCGTAAACCAGCGGCTCCACCGAACAATCCGAAGAATGTCAGTAATTGATTATTTCTTTTTGCCGGCAATTGCCTTGGCCGGACCCTTACGGGTGCGGGCATTGGTATGGGTCCGCTGACCACGTGTCGGCAATCCACGACGATGACGCAGACCGCGATAGCAGCCCAGATCCATCAGTCGTTTGATATTCATCGCCCGCTCACGGCGCAGATCGCCCTCAACCATGTAGTCCTGGTCGATGGATTCGCGAATCTGCAGAACTTCCGAATCGGACAGTTCGTTCACCCGGCGTTCCACCGGAATGTTGACCTTGGTCACAATTTCCTGAGCTTTCGCGGCACCAATGCCGTGAATATACTGCAGGGCTATGACCACGCGTTTGTTGGTCGGAATGTTGACGCCAGCAATACGTGCCAAAACCGTCTCTCCTTAATGGATCATCAGAACTGTTGCTGATGAAGTAAATCTGCTTCCATTAGAACGAACATGACCACCTCGGCCCCGGCTTTTCCGGCCCCAATGCGGTCAGTCATTCAATGTATTTGCGGTTATCTATAGGAGTTGGGACCGAGTCGTCAACCGCCAATTCCTAATAGATGACCCGTTACGCTATCTCTTTTAAGACCGTCTCGATTGACGCCCTTACTTCGTCCATGGATTGCATACCATCGACGGAACTAAGCAATCCTGTTCCGCTATAATAATCAATCAATGGCTGTGTCTGCTCACGATACACTGACAAACGCTTGGTAAGTGCCTCAGCATTGTCATCCGCACGCGGACCACCTTCGGTTTCTTCAGCCCGCTTAACTATACGGTCCAGAAGAATTCCTTCGTCAACGGCAAGTTCAATCACCGTATCCAATCTCAAACCCTTTTGCTGAAGCATTACATCCAATGCTTCAGCCTGAGCAACAGTGCGCGGAAATCCATCAAGGATGAAGCCCTTTGCACAATCCGCTTCATCAACCCTGTCAGATACGATGCCGACGACAACTTCATCGGATACCAGATCGCCACGGTCCATAATTTCCTTGGCCTGAAGGCCAATGGGGGTCTTTGCTGCAACGGCAGCTCTCAGCATATCTCCGGTGGACAACTGGGCTATACCGTGTTGTTCCACCAAAAACTGTGCCTGGGTCCCCTTGCCTGCCCCAGGAGGCCCCAGCAAAATCAATCTCATCTACGTTTTCCCCCGCGCAACTTCGACTTTTTGACAAGTCCCTCATATTGGTGCGCGAGCAAATGGCCCTGCACCTGAGAAACCGTATCCATGGTTACGCTGACCACGATCAAAAGGGAAGTCCCACCAAGGTAGAAGGGCACGCCGGTTGCAGAAATCAAGAATTCAGGAAGAAGACACACGACAACCATGAAGATGGCACCGACCACAGTAATACGGGTCAGAACATAATCGATATAGGTCGCCGTACGCTCACCAGGACGAATGCCCGGTATAAACCCACCATGACGCTTCAGATTATCCGCTGTATCTGCCGGATTGAACACAATGGCAGTGTAGAAGAAGCAGAAGAACACAATCATGGACGCATAGAAAATCATGTAGAGTGGCTGACCATGGCCAAGCCAGGCAGCTACAGCATTCAGCCATTCAGGCCCCGTGCCACTTGCAAACCCTGCAACCGTGGTCGGAAGCAATAGAAGCGATGAGGCAAAAATCGCCGGGATGACGCCCGCTGTGTTCAGTTTCAGTGGCAGGTGAGACGAATCACCCTGGAACATACGATTGCCCATTTGCCGCTTGGGGTACTGAATCAGCAAACGCCGCTGCGCCCGCTCTACAAAGACAATCAGCATGATTGTGGCAATAGCCAAAACGATAATGATCAGAATGAGCAATGTTGAAATCGCACCCTGACGGCCAAGTTCCAGCGTACCAGCAATAGCGCCTGGCAGACCGGCCACAATTCCGGCAAAGATGATCAGGGAGATGCCGTTACCAATGCCGCGCGCAGTGATCTGTTCACCCAGCCACATCAGGAACATTGTACCACCGGTCAATGAAATGATCGTCGATAGCTTAAAGAACCAGCCTGGATCGGTAACAATATTGGTACCACCCTCAAGCCCCGCTGCAATACCATAGGATTGAAGCACTGCCAGGAAAACCGTGCCGTAGCGGGTATACTGGTTGATCTTCTTCCGGCCCTGCTCACCCTCTTTCTTCAATTGCTCCAGCGTGGGAACAACTGTCGTCATCAGCTGAATGATAATGGAAGCGGAAATGTAAGGCATGATGCCGAGGGCGAAAATTGCCATCCGCTCAACCGCACCACCGGAAAACATGTTGAAAAGACCAATGACACCCTGCTGCGCCTGATCAAAGGCCGCTGCAAAGGCATCAGGATCAATACCTGGCAATGGGATGTAGGTTCCAAGCCGATAAACAAGCAACGCACCTAGTGTAAACCAGATGCGTTTCTTGAGTTCAGTTGCCTTGGAAAATGCGCCAAAATTGATATTTGACGCGAGTTGTTCAGCTGCTGAAGCCATTCATTTTTCTCCAAACACCGCCTAAACAATACCGGGCTGGCGACAAGAAGAAAAAATTGCCTTCGGCCTGGCTGTCAAACGGGGTCTTATCAGGCGTCGCCACCAGTCTCTTTTGCGTCGGATTTTGTCTCAATGATTGTGACAGATCCGCCAGCTTTTTCCACCGCTGCAAGCGCCGGTTTGGAACCACCAGCAATTGCAAGCGTAACCTTGCTTTTCAACTCACCACCGCCAACAAGACGAATGCCGTCTTTCACACGACGTACCACGCCTGCTGCGATCAACGCAGTTGCGTCTACTGTGTTGCCTGCGTCCAGCTTGCCAGCATCAATTGCTGTCTGGATGCGGCCCAAAGACACTTCGTTGAAATTCTTTGAGAAAATATTGTTAAAGCCACGTTTCGGCAAGCGCCTGTGAAGGGGCATCTGACCGCCTTCAAAGCCCTTGATGGACACGCCACTGCGGGATTTCTGGCCCTTGACGCCACGTCCACCGGTTTTACCCTTGCCCGAACCAATGCCGCGTGCGACGCGCATCCGGTTCTTTACAGCACCATCATTGTCCTGAAGTTCATTGAGTTTCATCGTTACAATTCCAGACTTGCCGCGACACTGACGCCTTCATATCGGCTGATATCGTGTGGCAGATATCGAAGTTCAAGCCACCAAATTCAAGGCGACCATGATTATTGTTTACAACCGTCGGCCTATTCGACCACACGAACCAAGTGACTGACCTTGCGGATCATGCCACGGACAGCAGGTGTATCCTCAAGTACAGACTGGCGTTGCAACTTGTTAAGGCCAAGACCTACAAGCGTTGCGCGCTGCTCCTGAGGACGCCGCAATGGGCTTCCCGTTTGAACAACCGTAACAGTATTTTTCTTGCTATCAGCCATGTTGGCCTCCACTCAATTCTGCTGGGAAGCCTAAGCTTCCGCCACTTCGCCGCCTTCAGCCGGTGTACGGCGAGACTGCAATGTTGATACCTTGATCCCACGACGAGATGCCACGCTGCGCGGGCTGTTCTCATTCTTGAGAGCTTCGAAGGTTGCCCGGATCATGTTGTAAGGATTTGACGTTCCAACAGATTTCGCAACAACGTCCTGGACACCCAGGGTTTCGAAAATCGCACGCATTGGACCGCCAGCAATGATTCCGGTACCCGCAGGTGCCGACCGCATTGTGACACGCCCTGCTCCGTGACGACCGGATGCATCATGATGCAATGTCCGACCTTCGCGCAGCGGCACACGGATCATGCCGCGTTTTGCAGCTTCAGTCGCCTTGCGGATTGCCTCAGGAACTTCACGAGCCTTACCGTGACCAAAGCCAACACGACCTTTCTGATCACCGACAACCACCAAAGCGGCAAAGCCGAAACGACGGCCACCCTTGACCACTTTGGCCACACGGTTGATGTGTACAAGCTTATCGACGAATTCGCTGTCGCGCTCTTCACGATCTCTGCCAGCCATGTTCACTCTTTCCAATTCTGTGGGAACCAGTCCCAGTTAGTATAAATCAGGCCTTAAAAAGCCTTAGAATTCCAGACCACCTGCGCGGGCGGCATCACCAAGCGCTTTCACGCGACCGTGGTAGATAAATCCACCGCGATCGAACACGACCTGCTTGACGCCGGCAGAGGCTGCACGTTCTGCAACCAATTTACCAACGGCTTCAGCCGCATCCTTGTCAGCGCCGGTTTTGAGACTAGCGCGCAGCTCTTTGTCCAGGGAAGAAGCCGCAGCAAGTGTCTTGCCAGCCGCATCATCAATGATCTGAGCGTAAATGTTCTTAGACGACCGGTGAACGCTCAAACGCGGACGACCGGTTGAAGTCTTGTGAAGCGAACGACGAACACGGGCGCGACGACGTTCAAAAAGTGTCAAATTCTTTGCCATGATATCAGCCGCTACTTCTTCTTGCCTTCTTTGCGGAAGATGTATTCATCCGCATATTTGACGCCTTTGCCCTTATAGGGCTCGGGCGGACGATATTTGCGAATTTCAGCCGCAACCTGGCCGACCTTCTGCTTGTCTATGCCAGACACACTGATTTCAGTGGGCTTTGCACAGGCAATCTGAATGCCTTCAGGAATTTCATACAGAACTTCGTGGCTGAAGCCGAGTGCCAATTGCAGGTTCTTGCCCTGCACGGCCGCGCGGTAACCAACACCGTTGATCTGCAAATCTTTTTTGAAGCCCTCTGTAACCCCAATCATCAAATTCTCGATGATTGTGCGGGACATACCCCACATGGCGCGCGCCTGGTTAGAACTATCAACTGGCTTCACTTCAATGCCTTCATCACCCATGGATGCGAGTACTTGATCAACCAATACGGCTGACAATTCACCCTTGGGGCCTTTGACACTGACCTGCTGGCCATCAATCGTGGCTGTTACCCCCGTAGGGACCGCCACTGCTTTTTTACCAATCCGAGACATCTGACTTACCTGTCCAATTCCCGTTAAACTTCACGACCATGCCAGCGTCCTAGAAGACGCGGCACAATACCTCACCACCAACATTCTGGGTACGTGCTTCATGATCGGCCATCACACCACGTGGCGTGGACACGATAGAAACACCCAGTCCATTAGCAACCCGGGGAATACCATCTGCACCGGCGTAAACACGACGGCCAGGTTTGGATACCCGTTCGATTTTCTGAATAACAGGATCGCCATCAAAATATTTCAGTTCGATCTGAAACTCTGATTTACCCTTGTCATACTCAACTTCACTATAGCCACGGATGTAACCTTCAGCCTGAAGGACATCCAGAACACGTGCACGCAACTTGGATGCAGGTGTTGAGCATGAGCTCTTACCGCGCATCAGAGCGTTGCGAATACGGGTCAGCATATCGCCGAGTGGATCAGACATTGACATGACTGTTTCTCCTTACCAGCTGGACTTGACGAGGCCAGGCACTTTGCCGGCGGAACCAAGTTCACGCAGCGCGATACGCGACATTTTCAATTTACGATAGAAACCACGCGGACGTCCGGAGACTTCGCAACGGTTACGCACACGAATTTTGGAAGAATTGCGGGGCAACTCAGCCAGTTTCAAATGGGCCAGAAACCGTTCCTCAGCAGGAACACTCTCATCCCGTGTCTTCGCCTTGAGGGCAGCACGCTTTGCAGCATACTTGTCCACCAGTTTACGGCGATCATTATTCTTTTCAACAGCGCTTTTTTTAGCCATGCGTCTTAGTCCTTAGCGACTAGTTTCCAGATCCCTTACTTAGGGAATGGAAAGTTCAATGCCTTGAGCAATGCTCGTGCTTCATCATCATTATCTGCAGTTGTGCAGACAATAACGTCCATGCCCCAAACCTGCTCCACCTTGTCGTATTCGATTTCGGGGAACACGATATGTTCTTTGATCCCCATGGCGAAGTTGCCATTTCCATCAAAGCTCTTCGGGTTCAGACCACGAAAGTCACGAACGCGTGGCAGTGCGATTGTTACCAACCGATCCACAAATTCATACATTCTGGTCTTACGAAGCGTTACCTTCGTACCAAGGGCCATGCCATCACGAACTTTAAAGCCAGCGATAGATTTACGAGCCTTTGTAATAACGGCCCGCTGACCAGCGATCAGCGAAAGATCCTCGGCAGCTGCCCGAACCTTCTTCTGGTCACCAACACCTTCGCCGATGCCCATATTGATCACGACCTTATCCAGCGCCGGAACCTGCATTGGGTTCTTGTAACCGAACTCTTCAATCAGTTGAGCGCGAATAACGTCGTCGTAATGCCCTTTAAGCCGGGCTTGCGTTGCAACATCAGCCATCGATCATTTCTCCGGAGCGCTTCGCAAAGCGAACCTTCTTGCCATCGTCATTTGTCTTGAAACCAACACGGGTCGGCTTGCCATCCTTGGGGTCTTCCAATGCAAGATTGGACAACTGGATCGCTGCTTCCTTGTTGATAATGCCACCCTCAGTGTCCTGCGTCTGACGCTGATGCCGCTTTACCATATTGATGCCCGTTACGAAGGCACGACCATCTTTAGGTACAACCCGGATAATTTCGCCGCTGCGACCCTTATCCTTGCCGGTGAGCACAACTACGCGGTCACCTTTTTTCAATTTAGCAGCCATTAGAGCACCTCTGGCGCGAGCTGAATGATTTTCATGTGGTTCTTGGCGCGCAATTCGCGTGGGATCGGACCAAAAACACGGGTGCCAATTGGCTCCTTGTTGTTGTTCACGATCACAGCTGCATTTCCGTCAAAACGGATCACGCTGCCATCGGCACGGCGCAAATCCTTGCGGGTCCGCACAACAACGGCCTTCAGCACGTCGCCTTTTTTAACACGGCCCCGTGGAATCGCCTCTTTAACGCTGACGACAATAATGTCGCCAACGGATGCATATTTGCGCTTGGAACCACCAAGCACCTTGATGCACTGCACACGACGTGCGCCGGAATTATCGGCCACCTCGAGGTTGGTTTGCATCTGAATCATAACTGGCTGCCTTTATGTTGTTGAACAGCAATTTCCGACTGCTGAACGTTCCAGTTGTTTGCTCCCGGTGTAATCAAATTCGCTTGCTTAAGCGTTTTCGACAACAATCCAGGTCTTGTCCTTCGAAATCGGCTTGGTTTCCTCAATGGACACCAATTCACCGGTTTTGCGCTGATTAGTCTCATCATGCGCTTTATACTTTTTGGACCGACGAACAGTCTTCTTCAAAAGAGGATGCGTAAAACGACGCTCCACTTTGACAACCACTGTTTTATCGCTTTTGTCGCTGACAACGACGCCCTGCAAAATACGTTTTGGCATCGAGGCCTCCTTAGCCTACAGCAGCAGCTACACGCTTTTGCGTAGCTACTGTATTAATACGCGCGATATCCCGGCGTAACTGCCGAAACCGTGCTGTGTTCTCCAACTGACCCGTCGCCCGTTGAAAACGCAGATTGAACTGCTCTTTTTTCAACTTAACCAGCTCATCATCGAGCTCGTCGATGGTCTTGGTTGCCAAATCATCTGCCTTCATGGCTCAAACCTTCAAATTCTCTAGTCTCGGCTACTCGCCGATACGCTGCACAAAACGGGTCTTGATCGGCAATTTTGCTGCCGCCAGACGAAACGCTTCGCGCGCTACTTCCGGTGTTACACCGTCAATTTCAAACATGATCCGACCCGGCTTTACGCGGGCGGCCCAATAGTCCGGCGAACCTTTACCTTTACCCATACGGACTTCGGTAGGTTTGCTGGATACTGGAACATCCGGGAAAATACGGATCCAGACACGGCCTGCACGCTTCATGTGACGTGTCATTGCACGACGAGCAGCTTCGATCTGTCGCGCTGTAATACGCTCTGGTTCCAAAGCTTTCAAGCCAAAAGCACCAAAATTCAGATCTGTTCCGCCTTTTGCAAGACCGTGGATACGGCCTTTATGCGCTTTGCGGAATTTTGTTCGCTTCGGTTGCAGCATAATTGCCTGCCCTCGCTCTTATTTCTGTATCTTCGACTCAGCGATTACGCTGATGGTCGACGACGATTTGCTTCAGGACCTTCGTTCATACGACGCTCGGACGCCATGGGATCGTGTTCCATGATTTCGCCCTTGAAGACCCAAACCTTAATTCCAATGATACCGTAGGCCGTAGCGGCTTCGTAGGTTCCATAATCGATGTCAGCACGCAGCGTATGAAGCGGGACACGCCCCTCACGATACCATTCGACACGAGCAATTTCAGCACCGCCAAGACGGCCACCACAATTGATCCGAATGCCCTCAGCGCCAAGACGCATGGCATTTTGAACAGCACGCTTCATAACACGACGGAAAGAAGCACGGCGCTCCAACTGCTGAGCAATCGACTGAGCGATCAAATTCGCATCAACCTCAGGCTTGCGCACTTCAACGATGTTGAGATGCACGTCAGAAGTGGTCATTGCGCCGATCTTCTTGCGCAGTTTTTCGATGTCTGCACCCTTCTTGCCAATCACAATGCCTGGACGGGCGCTGTAGATGGTGACACGGCACTTTTTGTGCGGACGCTCAATGACGATTTTCGAAACAGCAGCCTGTTTCAGTTCAGCTTCCAAAAACGTGCGAATGCGCATGTCTTCATGAAGCAGCACACCATATTCACCAGTGTTGGCGAACCAGCGTGAATCCCATGTCCGGTTGATGCCGAGGCGGAGGCCAATCGGGCTTACTTTATTTCCCATTAAGCTGTCTCCTCAACTTCACGAACAACAATCGTCAGATTTGCAAATGGCTTTATGATGCGGCCAACACGACCACGAGCACGTGGCTGCCAGCGCTTCATAACGATGCTTTTACCGACATAAGCTTCAGAAACAACCAGCGCATCCACATCAAGATCGTGATTGTTTTCAGCGTTTGCGATTGCCGATTCCAGCCCTGCCTTAACACTGGTAGCGATACGACGAGGCGAGAAAGAAAGTTCGGCCAGTGCCTTTTCAACTTTCTTGCCACGGATCGTTGCCGCAACCAGGTTCAGTTTCTGTGGGCTGACGCGCAGATTGCGAACGACCGCTTTGGCCTCGCTGTCACCCAATACGCGTTCGCGTTTTGCCTTACCCATGATTACTTCCTCTTCGCCTTCTTATCGGCGCCGTGACCGTAATAAGTGCGGGACGGAGCAAATTCGCCAAACTTATGGCCAATCATATCTTCCGAAACCTGCACCGGAATGTGCTTATGACCGTTGTAAACGCCAAAGGTCAGACCAACGAACTGAGGCAAGACAGTGGAGCGACGGCTCCAGATCTTGATCACGTCGTTGCGACCCGAAGCCTGAGCTTTCTCGGCCTTTTTCAACAGATATCCGTCGACAAACGGACCTTTCCAAACAGAACGTGCCACTATGAACCTCTAACGACCTTTGCGCGCATGACGCGAGCGCAGAATGAATTTATCAGTCGCTTTGTTGCGACGTGTCTTCTTGCCTTTTGTCGGCTTGCCCCAAGGCGTAACCGGATGACGACCACCCGATGTACGACCCTCACCACCACCATGTGGGTGATCGACCGGGTTCATGGCAACACCACGAACACTTGGACGACGGCCCAACCAGCGGGATCGGCCGGCTTTACCAAGGCTGATATTGCTGTGATCCGGATTTGAAACCGCGCCAACCGAAGCGATACAGGCAGATGGTACACGGCGCTGTTCGCCAGAATTCAGACGAATAACGGCATAACCGGCATCACGACCAACCAACTGCGCATAGGCACCGGCTGAGCGAGCAATCTGACCGCCCTTGCCTGGCTTCATTTCCACATTGTGGATAATGGTTCCAACAGGCATTGCACCCAATGGCATTGCATTGCCAGGCTTCACGTCTGCTTTTTCGCTGGCAATAACCTTGTCACCAACCTGCAAACGCTGCGGTGCCAAAATATAGGCCTGCTCACCATCGCTGTATTTGATCAGCGCGATGAAAGCGGTCCGGTTTGGATCATACTCCAGACGCTCTACAGTCGCTTCAACGTTCAACTTCGTGCGTTTGAAATCAATCACACGATAAGTACGCTTGTGACCACCACCACGACGGCGTGCTGTGATGCGCCCTGTATTGTTACGACCACCGGATTTGGAGAGCCCCTCGGTCAAAGTCTTGACCGGTTTGCCCTTCCAAAGGCCGGACCGATCCACAATCACCAGCTGGCGCTGGCCCGGTGTATTCGGTTTGAACTTTTTCAATGCCATTGTTCTTGCCTATTCCCTTGTCGCAACCCGGCCTAAAGACCGGTCGTTACGTCGATGGTCTCACCGTCTTTCAACGTGACGACTGCTTTTTTCACGTCAGACTGGCGACCTTTAATACCGCGAAAGCGTTTGACCTTGCCCTTACGAACAAGTGTGTTGACCTTCTCGACCTTCACACCAAACAGTTTTTCGACTGCAGATTTGATTTCCGGTTTCGTCGCTGTCGGTGCAACGTTGAAAACAACTTGATTATGCTCGGAAGCATTGGTTGATTTCTCGGTAATAACCGGGCTGACGATAACGTCATATGCGGACAGCTTGATCATTTGAAACGCTCCTCAAGTGCACCAAGTGCAGCCTTGGTCAGAACAAGAACGTCACGACGCAGAATGTCGTAAACATTGATGCCCTGTATTGGCAGCACATCGAGATGCGCAATGTTACCGGCAGCACGTGCGAAATTCTCATTCACCTCTGCGCCATCAATCACCAAAGCATTGCTCACACCCAGTTCTTTCAGCTTAGCTGTCAGAACCTTTGTCTTTGCGTCGGAAAGATTTGCATCTTCCAGCACGATCAACTCGGAAGCCTTTGCCTTGGTAGACAAAGCGTGTTTCAGAGCCAGCGCCCGAACCTTTTTTGGGAGGTCCGTTGCATGGTCACGAACAACGGGACCAAATGCACGACCACCAGAACGGAACTGAGGTGCTTTTTTATTGCCGTGACGCGCGCCGCCAGAGCCTTTTTGCTTCACAAATTTCCGTGTCGAACCAACTACATCAGCACGGTTCTTCACCGCATGCGTGCCAGCACGACGTTTAGCCAGCTGATAGCGGACCATACGGTGCAGAATGTCAGTGCGTGGCTCAAGACCAAACACGTCATCTGCAACAGAGACGGACCCCGCATCGGCGCCATCAAGTGTTTTAACAGCGAGTTTCATTATTCTGCACTCTCTTCGCTAGCTGGCGCTTCTGCAGGCGCTTCTTCAGCAACAGGAGCCGCAGCGGATGCTCGAATAGCAGCCGGCATTGGAGCCTCAGCAGGAAGTGTGCGCTTGATCGCGTCAGAAATCATGATCCAGCCGCCCTTGGCACCGGGAACAGAGCCCCGTACCAGGATAAGTCCGCGATCAGCATCTGTCTTGACGACAACCAGGTTCTGGGTGGTCACACGTTCAGCACCAAGATGGCCAGCCATCTTCTTGCCTTTGAAAACCTTACCCGGATCCTGACACTGGCCGGTAGAACCGTGTGCCCTGTGGGAGACTGATACACCGTGAGAAGCACGCATGCCGCCAAAATTGTGACGCTTCATCGCACCGGCAAAACCTTTACCGATCGATGTGCCCACAACATCCACATATTGTCCGGAGACAAAATGGTCAGCGGTGATTTCAGCACCAACGTCAACCAAACTGTCTTCGCTTACGCGGAATTCAGCAACACGACGCTTCGGCTCAACATTAGAGGCAGCAAAATGCCCCCGCAGAGCTTTCGGCGTGTTCTTAACTTTTCGGGTACCAACGCCGAGCTGAAGGGCCGTATAGCCATTCGACTCCACTGTACGTTGAGCTACAACTTGGCAATTGTCCACTTTAAGGACAGTTACCGGAATGTGTTCCCCAGCGTCGCTGTAGACGCGGGTCATACCCATTTTTTGTGCGATAACACCAGAGCGCCTGGTCATCTTCATTCCCCCGCCGCTTTAAAGCTTGATCTCGACGTCGACACCAGCCGCAAGGTCGAGCTTCATAAGCGCGTCCACTGTCTGCGGTGTCGGGTCGATGATGTCGAGAAGACGCTTATGAGTCCGGATTTCGAACTGTTCGCGACTTTTCTTGTCGATATGAGGTGAACGGTTCACCGTGAATTTTTCTATGCGTGTCGGCAGTGGTACTGGGCCACGCACCTGAGCACCTGTGCGCTTTGCAGTGGAGACGATTTCTTTCGTCGACACGTCTAGCACGCGGTGGTCGAACGCCTTTAGGCGAATGCGGATGTTTTGACCGTTCATGGATCTGTCCTTTAAAGACCTGCCCCTTGGCCGTAGATGCCGGGCAGGTCCGAATGGCTCTTAAATTTTATTCGATGATGGTTGCTACGATGCCGGCACCGACGGTACGTCCGCCTTCACGAATGGCGAAGCGCAGGCGCTCTTCCATTGCGATTGGCACGATCAGCTCGACATCCATTTCGATGTTGTCGCCGGGCATAACCATTTC
>JANSWZ010000018.1 GCA_024743215.1 Alphaproteobacteria bacterium | reverse complement strand
CGCCGCACTTCTGGCCCTGAGCCTGACTGGCGTCGCGCTGGCCGGAACCAACACAGACCATACCTCGGATGACCCGATCAGTTGTGAAATCAAAGCCACAGAGAACCGTGGCATGATCACGCTGGAAACCATGATCCACAGTGATATATCCATCAATGGCCAGTATCGCTTCAAGGTCAAAAGCGCTGGAGGGTCCGGCAATACCAATATCTCGCAAGGCAGCAACTTTCATGCTGATGCGGGAGATACCATACAGCTTGGCCGCATGATGCTGTCTTCCGGCTCTGTCTATGATGCCAGTCTGGACGTCACCGTCAGTGGTGTGACCTTCAACTGCGCAGAGCGCATTGGCGGTGCCACCTGATCATGAGACTTCTGACCTCCAACATTCCCACTTAAGGGCTCCTGTCAAAGGGAGCTCTTTTTTTGTGGACGAAAATCGGTTTTGTGCGCAACCAATCACCCGGAAATTGCACATTAAAAAGTGTTAGTCGATCAATTCTACCGGTCCTCCGGCTTTTTGCCACGCGGTGAAGCCTCCGGGAATGTGTGCAACGTTTCTCAACCCTAATTCGTTGGCGATCTCGACCGCGAGGGTGGAGCGTTCGCCGATGGCACAATAGAGCAAAACCCGACTGTTTTTCGCCAGGCCAGCAAGGGGGCCGCTGGACCTGCAATATTGATCAAAGTGTCCGTAGGGTGCGTGGATCGAGTTGGGGATGGAGCCGTGGCGGCGGCGTTCGCTTTCTTCCCGGATGTCCACGAGTTGACAATCAACCGATGGCCAGTCAGCTAGGATTTCATCGACCTCCAGCACTGGTACGCGGTGTTGCGCCGATATCATAAGGCCGAGCTTCATGTTTTCGGGGACTGCCACGTCCATCATTGCCGGGTTGGCGAGGTTCAGATTGTTCATGATCTGCGCATATTCTTCTGCCGAATTTACTTGGAGACGGGGGTTGTTGTGACGCTCTTCGGCAATTGTACTGACCGTGTCCCCTTTGTAGTCGTGGCCTGGATAGACCATCGTGTTCTCCGGCAGTTTCAACAAACGCTCAAACAAGGAATGGTATTGTTCATAAGGATCGCCATTTTGAAAATCAGTGCGGCCCGTGCCGCGGATCAGCAGCGTGTCACCTGTGAACACGCGGTCATCCATCAAGAAACTGTAACTCTCTGCCGTGTGCCCCGGGGTATGCAGCGCAGTAAGTGTAAGCCCCTCGATCGTTAATGGATCATTGTCTCGCACGCGCATGGAGACCACATCGGCAGGAGATTGCTCCCCCATGACAGTTGTGCAGCGGGTGGCATCGCGTAATTTGCCCATAGCACTGACATGATCTGCGTGGATGTGGGTATCGACCACCTTCACCAGCTTGAGGTCCAACTCTTCCAGCAGTTTCAGGTAGCGACCGGTTTGCTCGAAAACCGGATCGATCAGCAAAGCTTCGCCGCCAGACCGGCTGGCAAGCAGATAGGTGTATGTGCTTGATGTCTTGTCAAAGAGTTGTCTGAACAGCATTTTTGATCTCCCGAATGCCCCGCGTTCGGCATCAACAAACGAAGTTGTGCCCAGAGAAAGGGTATACTCACGAATCCATTTCGGCAATTCTTGCCATGGGGAGGTGGTAAAGCATATGGTCCTGACACTCGGGCTATTGACTCACGAGGAGTCGATGGCGATGGGTATGAATTTCCAAAATGGAGCACCGCAATGAGCTTGCGCATTAACGACATTGTTCCCGATCTGACAGTTGAAACCGACCTGGGTACCTTTGGCCTGCATGACTGGATTGGCGATAGCTGGGCGATTCTTTTTTCGCATCCCAAGGATTTTACGCCGGTCTGTACAACAGAGTTCGGGGCGGTCGCTCAATTGGCCGATGAATGGGCCAAACGTGACACCAAGGTAATCGGGGTTTCCGTAGATGGTGTTGAGGACCACAAGAAGTGGAAGGGCGACATTGAAACAGTCGGCGGTGCGACAGCCGGTTTTCCAATCATTGCCGATGATGGCCTGGCAGTTTCGAAGGCTTTCGACATGTTGCCGGCAGAAGCCTATCTGCCAGAGGGCCGCACGCCGAACGATAGCCAGACCGTTCGGTCTGTCTTTATCATCGGACCAGATAAAAAAATGAAGTTGTCCATGACCTATCCAATGAATGTGGGTCGCAATTTTGCTGAAGTCCTGCGTGCGCTGGATGGCCTGCAAACGGCGGCTAGCAAAGGCGTGGCGACACCTGCAAACTGGAATGTCGGCGATGATGTGGTGATTCCGACTGCCGTCAACGATGCAGATGCCAAAGCGAAGTTTGGTGACTTCAAAACTGTGCTTCCCTATCTGCGAATGACCAGCTTAAAAGGCTAATTTTTCGCAAGGTATTATTAAAAATGGGGCCCCTTCCGATGGGCCCCATCCGGTTTGCATAAAGTGACTGAATGATGGTTTTGCAACAGCCATGTATCTCAAAGGGTACTCATTCAAACATTCGTTTGGGCTGCCTCTTTGCAGAAAAAATAATCAATCCCACTGAACAAACCACGACCAGATAGATGAACGAAACCTGATATCCCCAAAGTGCCGTTGCAGCCCAATATCCAAACAACAGGCCAATTCGCAGGACGCCGACACCCGCCGATACCGACGCAAAAAAACTACCGATCTGTTCGCTGCCAATTTCATTCATGGCTGATGTTTGCCAGGTAATCCGACTGAGGCCATTGCTGACACCCCAAATCACTGAGCTGAGATACAATACAGCTGCTGAGGGAATGAAGGCAGGCAGCAGACAAGAAGCCAAAAACGCGACCAGCATCAGAAAAATGACCCGCTCGCTCGCAGTCTCAATCCATCTCTGGCTGCCAAGTAGGCCCGCCGCAATAGCACCCACGGTGTAAAAAACACTTGTGAGTGCCAGAACTTCAATTGGATATTGCAGCACATCGACGACCACAATGGGTTTGATCACGTTGAGAAGCATCACGCAGATAAAGGGTATGCTGCCGCAATATGATAAAATCAGCAGTGTTGATGTGTAATTTCCAGAGGCAGTATCGTTGGGTTTGTCTCCGCGTTTCTCACTCGGTTTGCTGGTGTTCAATTTTATAAAAACGAACACGCCAGAGACCAGCATGCCCATAGCGGCGCATCCGATGATAACTGGCAATGACGCCAAATCCTGCTCGAACAGATATGCGGTCAGTCCGCCTGCTACAAAGGTGGAGACCTGCCCTTCGATTTCCAGAATGCCGTTGTAACGTCCAAACTGGCCCGTCGGTACAATCTCCCGGGTGATTGCGGAGCGAAGGACGTAATAGAAGAACAGGTAAATCTGTCCGAAGAAAAATACTCCGAGCATTAAAGCGACGTTGTCAGGGCGAAAAGCCAAAAATGCCAGACACAAGGACATGAGGAACATGCTGGAGGCAAACAGGATTCCACGGGGATAGGCATCCACCAATGCGCCACTTTTTTTGCGCCATACATACAGCACGATCATGGCCAATGCGCTGACAGCGATGAGTGAATTTGCACCCTGCATTTTCACAATCAACCAAGGCAGGGTGATCAAAAATACACCCATTGAGACCGAGGACAGGAAGTTTACAAAAATGAAGTAGATGATCATCTGCATTCAGGCAGCATAGAATGTTTTAGAGCCTGGTTGGAAACCAAGTGCTGTGCATGGCCAATGCGCTTCCAACCATTTTGCTCAAGACCTCAACCAGCGCCTGAGCCAATGTGCTGTTGACACCATTATTGTGACCAGTCCGATACAGATCATTTCGCCCGTATTCAGCGCCTCAGCGAACACGGTCTTTGCCAGCACAACACCAATCAGGAACAGAGCCGCCAGGAAAAGAATTGGCCACTCGTTCCAATTGAATTCATGCCTCGCCCAGTAAGTCGTGGACCAATACGCTGCAAGGGCTGCAGCCAGTATGCCAATCAGTGGAAAAACATCTGCAGTTATCAGTCTGAACCAGTTAAACTCCGATGCCGCCGCCAGCCCCGTGAAAAACAGCGCTGCACCCGAGACCTGAACGATGGTCGTGCACAAGGGTGTCTGTTTTTGCTCGGCGCATTGCGGGGCGCGCATAAAGCCGAAAATCAGGGCAAATGCACCCAAAATCAGTAATAGATCTCCAAGAATTGTTGCCTCGGCCCACCTGATGCGCCCGGATAACAATGTGCATATGCCAGTTGATGCAAAAATGAATATCAGGAAGAATCCACCATCAAGTTCTTGTTTGCGCAGCAGCCACGCCAAGGCCGGAACCAGGAAGATGAACCACCCACCGATCAGGGCGACACTAACGGCGTCAGTTTGCATAAGCCCGCCGATTATGAATGCTGGCGCCGCTCCCAGTATTGCGAAGCCCCAGGCAAAGTTCGTGGCAAAGTTCGTGAGGTTTTGAAGCGATGGTCCTGAGCAGAGGGACGCGCGGAAAGCGCAGAGCCCTGAGAATATGAGGATCGTGCACGCTGTCATGAAAGCAGCTTTGGATGAGCTGTGAACATCCGATATGAGCTTGAGCAGAACCGGGCCAGCCACCCAGATGGATGCAGCAACCAGCATTGCAGACTTGCTTCCAATTGTTTGTTTCAAAATTTTGCCCCAACTTAGATTTCATCGTCGATAGAATTTTGAAATGGCTCTAACTGCATCATTTTAGGATTTGTCTATTGTTCCATCTACAAAATCTATTGTAAGGAGAGTTTCATGAATGAAATGAAAGCCAATTGGGACGATCTGAGATTATTCGCTGCGGTCGCGCGCGGACACGGCTTGGCGAAGGCCAGTAAAGCCACCGGGAAAAGTGCGCCTACACTCTTGCGCCGCATGCTGGATCTGGAGAAATCCATGGGGCGCGAATTGTTTCGCAGACTCCCCAAGGGCTACGAACTCACGGATCATGGCCAGGATTTGTTCAACAAGGTCATCGGGCTTGAGGGCGGAATATCCAATATCTGGAATAATCCCGTGCGGGGCAAAAGCACGCTGGTAAAAATCTCGGCTGGCACATGGATGACCAAATTTCTCAGCGAACACATGAATGCCATTGTGCGACCTGATGACAATATCGTGGTTCACCTCATATCCACCGAGGAAATACTCGACATAAACCGGCGGCAAGCTGTCATTGGCATCCGAAACAGACGTCCGCACCAAAGAGGACTTGCTGGCCGCAGAGTGGGGCGTGTTCGACATGCAGCCTATGCGATCAATGAAGATGTCAGTACCTGGGCGCGCTATACCGGCAATACGCCCTCAGCAATCTGGCTCAAAAAACATGCCAATGAAGACAATTGTATCGAAATCACAAACCCCAGAAATGGGCTTGATCTGGCGCTTATTGGAGCGGCCCGCGTTGTGCTTCCAACATTTGTTGGTGACACGCAAAGCGGGCTGGTGAGGATTAGTGAAACCATCGAGGAACTGGATAGCGACCAGTGGCTGGTGGTGCATGATGAAGACCGGTTTAGCCCTGAAATTCGCAGGATCGTGGATCGCATCTATGAAGTGTTGCGTGATCTGCATCGTAACCATTCGTAAGTGTGCCGATCAAGCCACGCACTAGGAGAATCTGCCCTGTATCCTGGCGGGAAACTGGCTCAGATTGTGTTTTTCATTGAAACTTATGACGCCTATGCCTAGGCAGATTGCCAGTTACAGGAGGGCGGAGCATCCGCAGAAACCATCTATCATGGCAAAATATCAGTCTTATGTGATCTGCACGAGTCCGCGAAGTGGGAGCACCTTGCTTTGCAAGCTTCTGGCTGCGACCGGTATATCGGGAAATCCGAATTCTTATTTCCACAATCCTTCCATAAAGGATTGGACGCGGAGTTTGGATTTAGCACCGGATCAAGATACCGCTGAACGCGATGTGCTGAGGGCCGTATTCGATGCCGTTCGCGCGCGTGGCACTGACGATACGGGAATCTTTGGCCTGCGTGTGCAAAGGAAGAGTTTTGATTTTCTCATTCAGAAAATGAACGTTTTGCATCCGGGACTTAACAGTGATGCAGACCGGTTTCAGGCCGCATTTGGAAACACACTTTTCATTCACCTGACACGTAGCAACAAGCTTGAACAGGCAATTTCCTTGGTCAAGGCAACCCAGACAGGGCTTTGGCATAAGGCGCCAGATGGGACAGAACTGGAGCGCGCCTCTTCACCGAAGGAGCCGGTTTACGACGCAGATGAGATTGCACTTCATCTCGCGAATCTGACTGCCCTTGATGAAGATTGGAAGACCTGGTTCGCAAACGAGACAATAGATCCGTTTCAACTTAGCTATGACATGCTTTCGGCTGATCCAGCGGGCGAGCTGGCCCGCATTTTGGAAGCGTTGGAACTGGATACAGCCGCCGCGAATGGCATTCGCCCCGGCGTTGCCAAACTGGCAGATTTAACCAGTCGCGATTGGCAAGACCGTTTCCTTGCTGAAAATGGAAACAATTCCGGACTTCAGAGCTGACACAGCCTTTGGCAAAACAGAACGGTACTTTTTGAACCGTCCTTTTTGTACTAGCGTTGTCTGAAGTCGATACGTGGAGATGATCATTGAATCGGAGACATCTATTGGTGGGGAGCGCTGCGCTTTGCATTGCAAATTCAATAGGGTTCGCTGCTGGGGGCGCTGCACTGTCGAGCACATCACACACGCTCATCGTACCGCCTGAGGAAGATCCCCACGAACGCACCTTCATGCAGTGGCCAGTGAACCGTGAGGTTCACCCCGATACTGAGTTTCTTGAGTATGTTCAGCAAACCATTGCTGATATTGCCAATTCAATAATCGCGTTTGAGCCGGTGGTAATGCTGGCCCATGAGAGCGATCATGCACAGGCTCGCAGGATTTTATCCGACAAAGTGGAGCTTTGGGATATTCCCACTGAGGATTTATGGTGCAGGGATTCCGGTCCGCTGTTTGCCAGACAGCCTGATGGTAAGCTTGCTGTCAGCCACATCCAATTCAATGGGTGGGGCGAAAAACAGATCCACAAGCGTGATGGGCGCATTGCGCAACGCGTAGCGGAACGTCTTGGCTTGCCACTGATTGCCAGTGGCCTGAAAGGCGAAGCTGGCGGGGTTGAGCATGACGGGCATGGCCTGTTGATGGCTCATGAAAGTTCCTGGGTAAACGAAAACCGAAATCCGGGACTGTCACGAAGCCAGATTGAAACACGATTGTTGGCCGCTTATGGCGCGGATCGCATGATCTGGTCGCCCGGAGTTTGGGGCGAGGATATCACTGATTATCACATTGACAGTCTGGCCCGGTTTACCGGCCCGGCGCGGGTGCTGATTAACCTTCCGGATCAACCAGATATGAATGACCCGTTTCATCTGGCGGCTCTTGAGACTCATGACAATTTGATTGCTGCCGGGTTGGATGTGGCCATTATTCCCGAGCCTGAACGCAGACGGGTCAAGCGCATCGATTTTGTTGCCTCTTACGCCAATTACTACGTCTGCAATGGCGGCGTTATTGCTGCGCAATTTGGCGACAGGGAAACGGATCAAATGGCCGTCGAGGCACTGAAACGGCATTTTCCTGACCGCGAAATCGTAACACTCAATGTGGATGCGTTGGGTGAGGTTGGTGGCGGCATTCATTGCGCAACACAACAGATGCCCGCGCTATGAGTTGGCTGTCGCGGCACGCAAGTGCCATAGAAGCCTGCGCAGCATCGGTAACCGCCCTTGTGGCTGTGGCCGCGCTGATTGGGATCAAATATCAATTGGAGGCAACGGATATGTCGCAACGGTCTCAATCTGCAAGAGATGCCTACAGATCGCATTTGGCATTGGCGAGTGCGCATCCGGAATTCGCAATGCCAACAGATGCGTGTGAACTGAGCTCAGGCACGAAAGCCGGTTCCTACGCGGCCTTTGTTGACCATCTGCTTTACTCTGCTGAACAAATGCTGGCAGTAGAGGAAGGCTGGAAAACAACTTTTGCAGACGCTCTGGAGCCGCATGCGGCCTATATGTGTTCCAAAACCGTGCCCAATTGGAGCACGCCTGAAATGGTATTGTTTCTTGCAGAGTTTGAAGGGGCGTATTGTGCACAATCGATTGCGTGCGATTGAGCCAGAGAGCCTTCAACCGAATGGAATAGAGACAAAATTACTATGAAGCACCTCCTTGCACTTGTCGCAATTTTGCTTTCCACCTCTGTAGGCTATGCCGAAATGAGCGAGGATGAGCAGGCTTATGTTGCTGCCAATCTGACGGGTATTTTCTACCACGAACTTGGGCATGCTGTTATTCACCTCAACGAAGTTCCTATTTTTGCGCAAGAGGAAGATGCAGCTGATGTGTTTTCCGTGTTGCTGATTGACATGCTGAACGATGAAGAGACGGCGCAATCAATCGCTTATGATGCAGCGTTTGGATATATTGAAGACCCAGAGGGACATGAAGACATTCCGTATTGGGATGTACATGGCCCTGATGAGCAGCGTTTTTACAATCATGTCTGCATTTTTGTTGGTGCGGTTCCGGATAAACGCGCCGGGTTCGCCGAAGATCTGGAGCTCCCGGAAGAACGTCTGGAAAGCTGTGCTGCTGAGTTTGATCAGGCGCTTGAAAGCTGGAATCCCATTATTGATGAATTGGCTGATAAACGTTCCGGCAAGGTCATCGAGTTCATTCCCGCTGCAACAAAAGATATACATTCTCTGTTTGCAATGTCTGTAATCGCGCAAGAAATTGACGCGCTAAACACTGAGTTTGCTTTGCCCGAAACGCTCACGGTCAGAGTTGAGGCTTGTGACGAGGCCAATGCATTTTATGATCCTGAAGATATCAGCATCACGATTTGCACTGAATTTGTGGAGCACCTGATTGAACGAATGCCGGGTGTTTAGGCGGCATACGGTCTGACGTATTTGGCCGAAGCAACACTTCTTCGACGTGGGTAACGAAGCTCTTAAGTGCCATTTCCGCGATTCCTGGTGCTTCCAAAAAATCTCTGAACGCAACATGAATGGCCGGTTCCAAAACGGTTCAGCCGGGGTGTTGCATGGTGTCTTCATCGAAACGCAATCAAGCGGTTTTGAAGCAGATAAAACCAAATTCTTTGAGGAAACAGACCCATGAAACATCTTACTCTTATCGTCACAGCAGTCGCACTCGTCACCAGCTTTTCTGCCCCAGCACTGGCCAATGGTATCAACATTGAACAATTTGGCTTTGGCAATGCAGCCGGCGGTGGCCAGGATGGCGCCGGTAATTTGATCGGAGTGTTCCAGAACGGTGCATTCAACAATTCCGTCTCCGAACAATTCGGTAATGGTAACGTTGCAGCCACCGGCCAGGAAGGCTTCAACAACGCAGCCGATACAGTTCAGGTTGGCAATGGCAATCAGGCCGGTGTTGGCCAGTTTGGTAACAACCACAATTCAGTCCTGACACAGGACGGCAATGGCAACATCGCAGCCGGTGTTCAGGTTGGTAACAACTGCAGCGCAAATGTCGGCCAGACCGGTAGCGGCAATGTCGCAGCCTTCGTTCAAGCCTGTCCCTAAACCCTGGTAGATTACTTGAAACAATCAGATGTGCCGGGAGATTTCTGATCCCCGGCCATCCTGCTGTTGGCTGCTGCTTTTCGTTCCAATCAATGGACAGTTTAATGATCAGCTTGCGCAGAAACCTTGCCTCCAGCTTCCCCGATCTTGCTGACGCAACAAAATTCATGCAGGATATTTGCACATAAGGAGACATTTCATGACCCGTTTGTTGCTGCAGGCCCTGTCCATGTTCGTGTTCTGTGTCTCTTCCGGTGCGGCTCTTGCCGATTGTGCTGACTATGGTTCAACTGCAGTCGCACAACAGAACGAAAATATCTCGCTTGGCTGTGGATTTTCAGGGTTGCGCTGGCATAGCGATGCGGCCAGTCACACGGGGTTTTGCCGTTTGGTGGGCGAAGGAACGATATCCGGAGAAACCGCAATTCGCGAAGCAGAACTGGCCAAATGCCGTCCGGCGGAGGTAGTGGAGCCGGCCGAGGTAGTGGAGCCGGCCGCAGCCGTGGAAAATGACAGCGGTGAATCCAGCCAATGTGAACGATCCGAGATTGCAGAGGGCAAAGGTAATAGCAGTGGGAGTGCACGGAGCGCGGCCCATAGTTTGTTGGGACGACCACGGGCCGAAATGATGAATGCCGGCCTGACCCAATGCATGTACCACGATCTGGGCTGTACGGGGGCTAACAGCGAACGCACTTGTTTTTTGTCGGTGGAGTGTTGTGCAAAGTGACTCCCGCAAACCTTGATCCAAGGTCTACTCGATATGCGAGCGTCTAGGCTGAGAACAGCCCACCGAACTGATCACGAAGTGCTTTTTTCTGTACTTTGCCCATCGTGTTGCGTGGCAATTCGGGCAAGATGATCAGTTTTTGTGGTTGCTTGAAGCGTGCCAGAGATTTGCTGATATTGGCGTTGATGGCAGCAAGGTCTGGTTCGGCGCTGCCGTTGGCGACGATGATGCCGACCACCGATTCGCCAAAGTCGGGGTGTGGTACGCCGATGACTGCACTTTCCAGAACACCGTCTTCCTGATCCAGCAGCAGTTCGATTTCTTTGGGATAGATGTTGTATCCGCCTGAGATGATGAGATCCTTGTTGCGGCCTACAATCTGCAAATAGCCATCGCTGTCAATCTGCCCAAGATCTCCGGTGATGAAGAACCCGTCGGAGCGGAGTTCTTCTGCTGTTTTTTCGGGCATTTGCCAATAGCCCTTGAACACATTTGGCCCGCGAACTTCAATTTCGCCGATGTCACCTTGCGGCAGCGTTGCACCCGTCTTGCTGTCAGTGATTTTCAATTCGATTCCCGGCAATGGGAACCCGACCGTGCCGGCGCGTCGTTCCCCGGAATAGGGGTTGGACGTGTTCATATTTGTCTCGGTCATGCCGTAGCGTTCGAGAATTTTATGGCCGGTTCGCTTTTCAAACTCGATATGCGTTTCGGCCAGAAGCGGGGCGCTGCCCGACACGAATAACCGCATGTGACTGGCAAGCTCTTTTGTGAAGCGCGGGTCGCCGAGAAGCCGTGTGTAAAATGTGGGCACGCCCATCATGGTTGTCGCGCGGGGGAGGTGCGCAATGATAACGTCCAAATTGAATTTTGGCAGAAAGATCATCTGACCTCCCGCCAGCAGCGTGATGTTCGATGCAACAAACAGCCCGTGCGTGTGAAAAATGGGTAGCGCATGCAGAAGCACATCTTTTGCGGTGAATTGCCATTCTGAAACCAATGCACGCGCATTGGACAGCAAATTGCCCTGTGTCAGCATCGCGCCCTTGGAACGGCCAGTGGTGCCTGATGTGTACAGGAAGGCAGCCAGATCATCTTCAGTGCGCGTCACGGTGTCGAAGGTTTCGGGCAGTGCCTCTGCCTTTGCAGAAAAAGTACCCGAGCCGTCTTCATTGATGGTTTCCAGAACAGCGCCACATGCTTTGGCGACAGGCGCTAAGCCGGCGGCGTTGTTCTGATCGCACAGCAAAATGCGCGCGCCGCTGTCTTCAACAAAGTATGTCACTTCATCTGCGGTATAGGCCGTGTTCAACGGAAGAAAGACAATACCCGTTTGCGCACAGGCGGCATAAACAGCCAGGGCTTGTGGTGATTTTTCAATTTGAACGGCAGCCCGGTCTCCCGGTTTGAGGCCAAGCTGCGCCAGCAAGTGGGCGTATTGTGCAGCCATTTTGAGGAAGGCGGCATGGGTTATGATATCGCCGTCCTGCAAAAGCAGGAACGGTGTGTGTTTGCCGTGATGCTGTCCAAAAAGTGTGTCGTAGAGAGGATTAGCCATCATCAAGCTCCTGCTTTCAATATTCAGTCAACGCATAGAGCGTGCGCGCATGGGTCAATCTGACGTCACCAAATCTAATCATAGTGCTGTTCCCATGACAGCATCTGGCAACCAGGTGGCCAGTCCCGGAAAGACGCAAAGCAGGATAATAGCCAAAACCATGCAGGCCACAAAGGGAAGTGATCCAGTCAGGATTGTCTTTAGCGAGATATCCGGTGCTATGCCGTTGATGACATAAAGGTTGAGACCGACCGGCGGAGAGATCAATCCGATTTCCATGTTGATCGTGAGAATAACTGCGAACCAGATTGGGTCGAAACCGGCTGTCGTGATGATTGGCAGCAAGATGGGTGCTGCCATCAGGATGACCGCAACAGGTGGCAGAAAGAACCCGGCAATCAGCAGGAAGATGTTTACCGCACCCATCAACACCCATGGGTTCACATCCAATGTGCCGATCCATGCTGCGATCGATTGCGTGATGAACAGGCTCGACAGCATGTATGAGAACACACCAGCTGCAGCAATGATGAACAGGATCATCACGCTTTCTCTGGTGCTGTCCCGCAACACAACCCAAAGGTCTTTGGGGTTCCACAATTTATAGATCAGCATTGCGATAAGGAGGCAGAGCAGGGCGCCTACAGCGGCCGTCTCGGATGGCGTGGCGACACCCCCATACATGGCGTAAAGAACGCCAAGTATAATCAGCAGGAACGGGACAACACGAGGCAGGATTTCGAATTTCTCTTGCCAGGTGTAGCTGCCAGATGCGAGCAATGCCCTGTCACCGGACTTCCAGGTTGAATAGAGCGACCAGGCCATAAACAGTGCAACGAGCAGCAAACCGGGAATGACGCCGGCCAGGAACAGGCGGCCAATTGATGTCTCTGTTGCAATTCCATAAACGATCATCGTGACCGATGGCGGGATGAGAATGCCCAACGTGCCACCAGCGGCAATTGACCCAGCGGCGACACCATCCGGGTAGCCGCGTTTGCGCATTTCCGGGATGCCCATTTTGCCGATTGCGGCGCAGGTTGCGGGACTGGAGCCGGACATGGCCGCGAACAATGCGCAGGCGCCCAGATTTGAGATGACAAGGCCGCCGGGAACGCGGGTGAGCCAGCGCTCCAGCGCCTCATAGAGGTCGGCTCCGGCACGGGTTGATGCGATTGAGGAGCCCATGATGATGAACATCGGAATCGATAACAGTGCGAAATTATCCAGCTTGCCAAACAGGATTTCGGGCAACAGTTCCAAGGACCGCATTCCGTCAAAAATCATCAGGAAACCGGTGGAGACGATGAGCAGCCCAAGGGCGACCGAAACGCCCGAGAAGAGTACGAAAATGGTGGAAACGGCGACGACGGCGCCTAATGCAAGCGGATCCATTAAGCGTCCTCCAAGCCAAAAGGTGAGTCGATTTTTGTGACCACAGCGATGAGGTCAGCAATCAACTGCAGCAAGAACAGGGCAAATCCGATTGGCATTGCTGCATAGGGTATCCAAAGGCGAACGCCCCAAATTGTGTCGGATTTCCAGTTTCTCTCAAAGGCAAGATGCCAGAACTCGAAGCCATACCAAAGCATGATTGCGACCATCACGATGGAGAGTGACAGTGTAAACAGCGCCATCGTGAAACGTGCGCGTTTGCCAAGTGACAAGGGAATGAGATCCACATTTACATGGCCTCTCAACCGCTGGACGTATGGCAGTCCAATCAAGGTCGCGGCAATGGCCAGGTAAATAACTGCTTCCGTCTGCCAAACAGTCGAGCCGTTCAGCACAAAGCGGATGAAAATCATCTGGCAGGTAATACCGACAGCTGCGACAATCATCGCTGCTGAACACCATCCGGCAATCGTAGAGAGAGCAGCCACAATTCGCAGGAACGGGTTGTTACCCGTACGCGATGCGACGGCCGCGCTTTGGCCAGCCATAGTGGGTTTCCTTCAAATTTTGGACGTGTATTCGAAAGGCCGCCCTGAGGCGGCCTTTCAGATTAGGATTACTCGACAGACAAAGCCATATCGAGAAGCGCCTGACCATCTGGCACTTCTTCTACGAAGGCCTTGTAAGATGTTTCCTGTGCCAATGCGCGCCATGCGGCAAAGTCTTCAGCTGACATTTGTGCAATCTCAACGCCAGCGTCGCGGAACACCTGTTCGGATGCAGCGTCCTGCTTTTTGGCTTCAGCCAGATAGTGAGCTTCAGCTTTTGCTGCAGCGGCCGTCAATGCGGCTTGCTGGTCCGCATTCAACCCATCAAAGGCTGACTTGTTCATCAGCAATGGCTGATACATGAACCACAACGCAACATCACCGGCAGGCGTATAGCAGCTTACCTGTTCGTAAATCCGATAAGAAACAAACGAGGATGATGAGGTGTTTGCCGCATTCAGAACACCTGTCTGCATGGCATTGTAGATTTCAGAAGATGCCATGGATGCGATGGACGCACCGGCACCAGCCAGCATTTGTTCAAATGCCTTGCCTGCGGCGCGGGTCTGCAGGCCCTTTACGTCATCTGGTGCGGTGATGCATTTGTCTTTGCCGACAAAACCGCCTGCCAGGTAGCCATGGACAAGAACCATGACGTCATCATCGGCCATTTTCTCTTCAAGTGCCGCCATGAAGGGTGATGCGCTCAGACGGGCTGCGTGATCGTGGTTTTTGACCAGACCGGGCATCAGCGTCAGATTGAAGGCTGGCTGTTGTCCGCCAGCATAGCTCAATGGCAAGACGGCCATATCCAACTGGCCACGGCTGAGCGGGCGATACTGCTCGCGCGGCTTGAACAATGATTTTGATCCAAAGATCTGAATCTCAAGATCAACCCCGGCGCCAGCGACTTCGTCGGCGACAATCTGAGCCACTTCGTGGCGAATGTCCTTGTTTGACCATTGATGTGACAGACGAAGCGTTTCAGCGCTTGCGGCTGTGCCAAACCCAAAGCAGGCCACAAGGGCTGCTGTCGTCAGAAATTTCGATTTCATAGTTTCCTCCGTAAGTGTGACCAGATTTGCTCCGGCTCTACCTATTGCTCCTTTCATATTTTGCATCCTACGTCAAATTTATTGTATACAATCATATGAATATTGCATTTAATATGTGCGTTGTGCTATGCATTTTCTATGGAACTCAGACGTGCAGACAAGATTGCCGAAACGTTGGAACAGCTGGTGTTTGCGGGGGAATATCGCAATGGCGAGCGGTTGGACGAACATAAGCTCGCCGAATATTTCCGCGTATCTCGCACGCCAATTCGAGAGGCGCTTCAGGTTCTGGTCTCTTCTGGCATGGCAGAACAGATTCCGCGGCGCGGCGTATTTGTCCGACAACCGGGCCCTGTTGAACTCATGGAAATGTTTGAGACCATGGCCGAACTGGAAGCGGCCTGTGGCCGGTTTGCAGCATCAAGGATAACCGATGCAGGTTTGCAGCAACTTGTTGATGCAAACCACAATTGCCAACAGGCCATCGAAGCACAGGACCACGGACGTTATTATGCTGAAAACGAAGTGTTCCATCAGGCCATTTATAAAGCGTCCGCAAATGCTTATCTAGAAAAGCAAGCGTTGCAGCTTCAAAACCGCTTGAAACCCTACCGCAAAATACAGCTTCGATTTCGTGGCCGATTGGCCCAATCAATGGCAGAGCACGTTGCAATCGTGACAGCGCTGCAAGATGGCGATGCGGAAAAAGCATCTGACGCTTTGCGGCGTCATGTTGCTGTTCAGGGTGAGAAGTTTCATCAATTGATGGCCAGTCTGAACAACTAAACCTTCACGCCAGTAATCCTATTCTCAGCATGGCAACCAATTGGTTTGTGCCTGACTGCATGACAGATGCTGGCCTGTTCCCGCGACCTTTTTCTCCGCCCGGCCTGAACGCAATATGAATGTACGGTTCCAAAATGGTTCATGCGCGTTGGGGCATGGTGTCTTCATCGAAACGCAATGAAGCGGTTTTGAAGCAGATCAAACCAAACCAGACGCTCGGGAGAGAAACCATGAAACGCCTTACCCTTATCGCAACAGCAGTCGCACTCGTCACCAGCTTTTCGGCCCCAGCACTGGCCAATGGCATCAACATTGAACAATTTGGCTTCGGCAATGCAGCCGGTGGTGGTCAGATTGGTGTTGGAAACCAGATCGGTGTTTTCCAGGACGGTCTTTTCAACAACTCCATCACCGAACAGTTCGGCAATGGTAATGTGGCCGCAACCGGCCAGAGCGGCATCAACAATGCAGCCGACACCGTTCAAAATGGCAATGGCAATCAGGCCGGTGTTGGCCAGTTTGGTACCAACCACAATTCAGTCCTGACACAGGACGGCAATGGCAACATCGCAGCCGGTGTTCAGGTTGGT
>JANSWZ010000007.1 GCA_024743215.1 Alphaproteobacteria bacterium | reverse complement strand
GATTTTGGAAGGATCCGCAGCTTCTTGCAACTCGGCTATCAGCGGTTCCGCACCTGCCATCATGCAAGACAGGGATTCACACACGCGAATGGTCAGGGGGGCAGGCGTGTCTTCGCCCTCGCGCACAACATCGAAATGATCGTAGAACGAGGCCACCTCATAGATCTCGGCCTGGCTCAGCTTCAACTCCTCGGCCAGCGCCCGCAAATGCGCCGCCGACAGACAGCCATGGCGGTCCTGAATAAGGTGCAGAAATTCGATCAGAAGGTCCCGCCTGCGTGGCGCATCGCCTAACAGTTCCCGCACGCTCAAAAGCGCTGCCTCATCCAGTTGACGACCCTTGGGCTTTGCATTGTTGCGCCGCCCGGCCTGCCTGCTATCAACTTTCTTCAGCACAGCGAACTCCCAGTCATATTTGCCTGTCAGGAATATTTTTTTCCTGTAGTATCTTGATGGGCGACATCCTGCAAGCCCTAATTGACGTCTGGAAACAGCTTGTTAGATGAAAATTCGACAATTTGGGAGGTGTATCAGTCAAGGCTCGCCGTTCAGTACATTATCCACACGCCGATAAGGTAATAAGTCAATGATGTTGTGGCTCCTTGGAACAGAACCAGTGGTGGGGATCCGAATCAGGGCGACATGGAAACGTCCGTACCGGCTTTAAACTGTCGAACGGACGTCCAATGATTGCCTCATGCAGTGTCAGGACGTTTGAGGTGCTCGGAAAAATATTGGGTACAGCTTGATTTCCATGTGGCACGGACACTTGCGCCGAGTGTCACATGCGACTAGATTGTTATATTATAACATTACAGGATTCATGAAATGACTGATACCCGCCTTCCCGTCACCGTGCTTTCCGGCTTTTTGGGTGCCGGAAAGACCACTTTACTGAACCGTGTCTTGAACAACCGTGATGGGAAGCGCGTTGCGGTGATCGTGAACGACATGTCAGAGGTGAACATTGATGCCGACCTGGTGCGGGCCGATACCAAGCTGTCGCGCACCGATGAGACGCTGGTGGAAATGTCAAACGGGTGCATCTGTTGCACTTTGCGAGACGATTTGCTCGCCGAAGTGAGACGCCTCGCGAATGAAGGGCGGTTTGATTACCTGCTGATAGAAAGCACTGGCATTTCTGAGCCCCTGCCGGTGGCCGCGACATTTGATTTCCGCGATGAGGATGGCGAAAGCCTGTCTGATATTGCGCGGCTCGATACAATGGTCACCGTCGTTGATGCCATGAACCTGCTCATGGATTATTCGAGTCATGATTTCCTGAGTGACCGCGGCGAGACGCTTGGTGAAGAGGATGAACGGACGCTGGTACACCTACTCACCGACCAAATCGAGTTTGCCGATGTTGTGGTGCTCAACAAGACTGACGCGGCTGGACAGGAACGGACCGATGCTGCGCTGAAGATCATCCGCAGCCTGAATGCGGACGCCAAAATTATCGAGACGAACCACTCTGATGTTGCAAATGATGCGATTCTGGATACAGGGCTGTTTGACTTTCAAGCCGCCCATGAACATCCGATGTGGGCCAAGGAGCTTTATGGCTTCGCAGACCATGTGCCCGAAACCGAGGAGTATGGCGTTGCCTCCTATGTCTACCGTGCACGAAGCCCCTTTGACCCTTCGAAGATCCATACGCTGCTGAACAGTCCGTTGCATGGTGTCATCCGCGCTAAAGGGCATTTCTGGATTGCGACGCAACCGGATGTGGTGGCTGAATTCTCGCTCGCGGGTGCGTTGTCATCGGTCAAGCCGTTGGGGACCTGGTGGGCTTCGGTGCCAAAGGAGCGTTGGCCGGATGATCCGAGCGCTCGTGCCTATCTCGCCGAGCGCTGGGCCGAACCCTGGGGCGATAGACGGCAGGAGGTTGTCTTCATCGGAGCAGGTATCGATTGGCAGCATTTGCGCGCCCGTCTCGATGCATGTCTGGTGCAACTAGATGTGGCGTCGGGGCCAGAAGCTTTGCCGGACATCCCCGATCCATTTCCTGTTTGGCGTCGCGTGGATGAAGCCGTTTAGCCATCACTCTGCTGTGTTCAGGTCAAGACTGCATTGGTAATTGTCTGCGATTGTTGCGAATCTCAAGACAAATTAGCGCAAGGACCGTATTTCTTTTCTGTCGAACAGGCTTATCGTGAACCTGAACGTTTGATCGCTCGCTCCGATCCCGTCATGTGGGTTCGGAGACGCGACTGTTTTATGTAAAATGGCGGAGAGACAGGGATTCGAACCCTGGGTACGCTTGCGCGCACAACGGTTTTCGAGACCGCCCCGTTCGACCACTCCGGCATCTCTCCGCGAGCTGTTTGACATCTGGCCCGATAGGGGCGTTGGAATGTGGTCGTCAAAGCCGGCGGACCATACACAGGGCATAGTGTGCAGACAAGGGGGGTAATCCCCTGTAAATTGCGTTTTTGCTGTGGGTTTGGTGCATCACTTCTTGACAAAAGTGCCGGTTTCCCATCTATAGCAGCGCGAAGGGTGGCTTTTGGCCGCCTTTTGTTGTTGTACGATGAGATACCGGCTCATAAGAAGCTGTCCTCACATTTAGTGTACACATTTAAACCTGCATCTTTTTCAAAGGGTGCTGACTGAAAAAAGTTGGCTGACTCTGGCGTGTCTCAATTCTGAGGTCCAAGGGTATAGTTAAGCGGAGCATGGAGAAAAAATATGTTCGCAGTCATCAAAACAGGCGGAAAGCAATATCGCGTTGCCGCCGATGATGAGATTACGATTGAGCGTTTGGCCGGTGAAGCTGGTGATACGATCGAATTCAAAGAAGTTCTGATGGTTGGTGGTGCAGATGCGCCCCTGATTGGTGCACCAACAGTTGATGGTGCCAGTGTTGTGGCTGAAATCGTGCGTCAGGCACGTGGCGACAAGATCATCATCTTCAAGAAGCGTCGCCGCCAGAACTCACGTCGTCGTAACGGGCACCGTCAGGATCTGACGATTGTGCGCGTGACAGATATTCTGACAGATGGAAAATCTGCATCGAAGAAAGCCAAGAAGGCTGCTCCGAAGACTGAAGAAGCGCCGAAGGCTGAAGAGCCCAAAGCTGCTCCAAAAGCAGAAAAGGCAGCAGATGCTGCGCCTGCAGCTTTGTTCGCAGCTCCTGAAGGTGAGCCGGATGATCTGAAAAAGATTTCCGGTGTAGGTCCGGTGCTTGAGAAGAAATTGCACGGTTTGGGTATCACCAAATATGCGCAGGTTGCAGCTTTCACCGAGGAAGATGTGACGCGGGTTGATGATGCCTTGTCGTTTAAAGGCCGCATTGGTCGTGAAGACTGGATCGGTCAGGCCAAGGTGCTTGCCGAAGGCTGAAACGGCTGATAAAAGAAATTTGAATTTGAATATCTTGCGGGTTTGATTTCCGGATTTTGGACATCCTGCAGTTAAGAAATTAGGACGAATAGCATGGCACATAAAAAAGCAGGCGGTTCTTCACGCAATGGTCGCGATTCAGCAGGCCGCCGTCTTGGTGTGAAGAAGTATGGCGGCGAGGCTGTGATTCCAGGCAACATTATTCTGCGTCAGCGGGGCACTAAGTGGCATCCGGGCACAGGCGTTGGCATGGGCAAAGATCATACCATTTTTGCGAAAGACATGGGTAACGTGAAGTTCCAAGCCAAAGCCAATGGCCGAACCTACGTATCCGTACTTCCCGTGATGGAAGCAGCAGAGTAACCGGCAACTCTTTAAAACCGCCGGTGTCTCATTGACCCGGCGGAATTCAAAATTCCGAATTTTCAAAGGGGAGATGGGGCAACCATCTCCCCTTTTCTTTTACTTCGGGATTCCAGGTCATGACGGACGAGAACGACGGTGAAGATTTACAAAGCGACGATATAGACAGCCGGGTGCAGGACTGTCTGGAAGCGGTGACTGATACCTGCCTGCGTCCATGCTGCACACCGGTTAGTCTTAAACGGCTTTTGCTGCGGGCGCCCCATGCGTCAGATACGTTGCAGATTGCCGAGCTTGCAAATAATCCAAATGTGGCAACCCAGACCTCAAACATGCCGCATCCTTACAGCAATGCTGACGCCGTGGACTGGATCGCGGCTGCCAATGAAAGCCACGAAAACCGCTGTGCCTATGTCATCGTTCTGAAATCAGATTCAGATAGTAGCGAACCGGATGAAGACGGCGATCAGGTGATTGGTGCCTGTAGCTATGGCAAACCATCGGCTGGGTATGAAGGATTTGAAATCGGTTACTGGCTGGGAGAAGCCCATTGGGGGCAGGGCCACGCGGCTGAAGCCTGTCATGCATTGATTGATCATATTTTTGGCAGAACTCTGGCCTGTTCAGTCTGGGCAACCTGCCGGGTTACCAATGCGCGCGGCCGACGGGTGATTGAAAAATGCGGCTTTCAATTTCGCGAAAACGCCATGGTGCATTCTGTCGCGCTGATGGGTATGCAGCCGGTGGAACGTTATGTGCTTGACCGACGAAGCTGGGAAAGTCTGAAAGCCTGGGGAAGAGACGATGTTTAGAAAACAGCTGGAAGATGTTACGCCGCCTGATCTGGAAGCGGGGCATGTGGACATTGTGACCGATCGTCTGCGTCTTTCTCCGGTTGGGCCAGAACACCGTGATGCGGTGGTGGTTGCCCTGTCGGATGAAGATGTAGCGCGGAATCTGGCACAGGTCCCCTTTCCCTACACAGCTGACCATTTTGACGCTTTTCTTGAAGAGTTTTCAAAAAACAGCGTGTGTGGTGAAATGTGCCTTGCAATCAGTGACTGGAAAACAGGTGTTTTTCTGGGCTTGATCGGGCTGCGCAGCGGCAACCCGCATCCGGAAATCGGTTACTGGCTGGCGAAAACCTATTGGGGCAAAGGTATCATGAAAGAAGCTGCTGCGGCATTGCTTGACCATGTGTTTGCCATCAGTGATGAGCCGGTTATCTACTCCGGTCATTTTGTCGATAATCCACGTTCTGGTAAGGTGCTGAGCTTTCTGGGGTTCAGGGAAACCGGCAATAGCAAGGTTCACAGTCTTGCCAGAGGTGAGGATGTGGACCATAGAGACATGGAATTGACACGTGAGGCCTATTTCGGCATCGGCACGGAAGCTGATGGCGGACGCAAACGGGCTCGGACGCGTGGCAATTCCTATGCGATGGATTACTAGGGACATATTTCCCGAAAGAGTATGAGACCATGAAATTTCTTGATCAGGCCCGTGTTTTTATTCGCTCCGGCAATGGCGGTGCGGGTGCTGTGTCTTTCCGCCGTGAGAAGTACATTCAGTTTGGCGGCCCCGACGGTGGTGATGGCGGCAAGGGCGGCGATGTCTGGGTTGAATGCGTCAATGGTCTGAACACCCTTATTGACTATCGCTATCAGCAGCATTTCAGGGCCAAGACGGGCGTGCACGGCATGGGTAAAAACCGCACTGGTGCGCATGGTGCCGATGTGTTGATGAAGGTGCCAGTGGGCACTCAAGTGCTGGAAGAAGATAATGAAACGCTGATTGCGGATTTGACAGAAATTGGCCAGCGGGTGTTGATCGCCAAGGGCGGCAATGGCGGGTTCGGCAATGCGCGTTTCAAATCATCCACAAACCAATCACCGCGCCGAGCCAATCCTGGTGAAGATGGTGTGGAGAAGTCTGTTTGGCTGCGGTTGAAGCTGATTGCTGATGCTGGTCTGGTGGGCCTGCCAAATGCAGGCAAATCTAGTTTTCTGGCCAGTGTTACGGCAGCAAAGCCAAAAATTGCGGATTATCCTTTCACCACCATTCATCCCAATCTGGGTGTTGTGCGGCAAGATGCGCGGGAATGTGTGCTGGCAGACATTCCGGGCCTGATTGAGGGCGCCCATGAGGGCGCTGGAATTGGCGTGCGGTTTCTGGGCCATGTGGAGCGCTGCCGTGTGTTGTTGCATCTGATCGACGGCACCAGCGAGAATGTGGTGCTGGACTATGAGACCGTCTGTGCTGAACTGGCGGCGTATGGCGGGGGTCTGGCCGAAAAGACAACTTATGTGGTGCTCAATAAAATTGATGCCATGAGCGATGAAGACATCCAGCAACGCGCTGCAGAGCTCAGCGAAGCCAGCGGTGGTGACGTGATGATCATGTCCGGGGCAACGGGCGAAGGTGTTGAGAATGTGCTGCGTGCAGTCTTTGCGATGATTGAACAGGACCGTGCAGCAGAGCAAGCCGTTGATGAGCCGGAAGCTGACTGGAGCCCGGTCGCGTAAACGCGGCCTGGTGTGACTTGATATGAACGGTGGGAAACTTTCCTCTTTCAAACGCATTGTTGTCAAAGTTGGCTCGGCTTTGCTGGTGGATGCTGCCAATGGTCAGGTCAGGGCCGATTGGCTGGCTTCGCTGGCGGATGATCTGGCACAATTGAAGAAGGCAGGGGTTGAAGTGCTGGTGGTGTCTTCCGGCGCCATCGCTCTTGGGCGCCAATTGCTGAAGCTGCCCTCAGGTCCGCTGAAGCTGGAAGAAAGTCAGGCGGCGGCAGCTGTTGGTCAGATTGAACTGGGACCTGCCTGGAACAGGGTGCTGGCGAGTCATGGTTATCAGACCGGGCAGATTTTGCTGACCTTGAGTGATACGGAAGAGCGGCGACGCTATTTGAATGCGCGCTCCACACTGGACACGTTGCTGCGGCTTGGGGCCATCCCCATCATCAACGAGAATGATACGGTTGCCACATCTGAAATTCGCTATGGCGACAATGATCGACTGGCGGCTCGGGTCGCCTCCATGGCCAGTGCAGATTGTCTGGTTCTGTTGTCGGATATTGACGGGCTGTACACAGCGCCGCCGGGGCCGGGTTCATCTGCCGAGCATATTCCGATTGTACACACGATTACGCCCGCCATCGAGGCCATGGCAGGCAGTGCCGGATCGGAATTATCGCGCGGTGGCATGAAAACCAAAATAGAGGCCGGTAAAATTGCGACCCATGCCGGGGCGCAGATGGTAATCGCATCTGGCAAGACCTTGCACCCGCTTGCATCGATTGATCGGCAGGATACGCGCAAAACATGGTTTTCTGCGGCAACCAATCCAACGGCTGCTCGCAAAAGCTGGATTGCCGGAAGTCTGGAACCCAAGGGTTCTATCACCGTTGATGCTGGTGCCGTGGCAGCACTTCAGCGTGGCAAAAGCCTGTTGCCTGCAGGCGTTACGGCCGTATCGGGGCAATTTCAGCGCGGAGACTGTGTCTGGATTACAGGACCAGGTGGTGTGCATCTGGCGCGTGGGCTGATTACCTATGACAGCGATGATGCCGGGCGGCTGATTGGCTGTCACAGCAAAGACATCGAGGCGCGACTGGGCTATGCTGGTCGGGACACAATGATCCACCGGGACAATATGGCAATGGTCGTGGCGGGGACGGATGAGCGCATGCCCGATGCACAATCTGTCAAAAATTGAGGAATGCAGACATGAATACGCAGGTTAAGACTGCCGATCTGGCAGGTGCGGACATTCAGGATACGAAAACCATGATGGATGCGCTGGGGGCTGAAGCCAAAGCGGCAGCGTCTGTTCTGGCCATAGCGCCGCGCGCGCAAAAGGACAAAGCGCTTCTTGAAGCCGCTAAAGCACTGCGCATCGCCACGCCGGACATTCTGGTGGCCAATGCCAGGGATGTTGCTGCCATGGTGGAGAAGGGGGCTGCTGATTCTTTCATTGACCGGCTGACGCTCGACGAGGGCCGTGTGGATGCGATTGCGTCCGGGCTGGAAGCCATTGCCGATCTGCCGGATCCTGTTGGCACCGTGATTGCAGATTGGGAGCGGCCAAACGGGTTGAAAATTTCGCGGGTGCGCACGCCATTGGGCGTCATCGGGGTCATATTTGAAAGCCGTCCGAATGTGACGGCAGATGCGGGTGCGCTGTGTTTCAAATCCGGCAATGCTGCTATTCTGCGCGGTGGTTCTGACAGTTATCTGTCCTCTCGTGCCATTCATGCCTGCCTTGTGCAGGGCCTGAAGGCTGCAGGACTGCCTGAGACATCCATCCAATTGGTGCCAACAACCGACCGTGCGGCTGTGGGGGCCATGCTGTCAGGTCTTGATGGCGCAATTAATGTGATTGTGCCGCGTGGCGGCAAGAGCCTTGTGGCGCGTGTGGAAGAAGAGGCCCGTGTGCCTGTCTTCGCGCATCTGGAGGGTCTGTGCCATATGATCATCGACAAATCAGCTGATCTGGACATGGCACGCAAGCTGGTTGTGAACGCCAAAATGCGTCGCACCGGGATATGCGGTGCGCTTGAAACACTGCTTGTGGACCGGGCTGTGGTCGATACACATTTGCTGCCAATTCTGGAGGGGCTGAAAACTGCTGGCTGTGCCGTGCGCGGCGATGAGACGGTTTGCAAGCTGATTGACTGGGCAGACCCGGCCACCGAAGAAGACTGGCGCACCGAATATCTGGATTCCATATTGGCAGTGCGTGTGGTTGATGATCTGGATGCGGCTCTGAGCCATATCAAGACCTATTCCTCCAATCACACAGAGGCGATTATTGCCGAGGACGATGCAGCCGTTGAGCGCTTTTTCAATGAGATCGACAGTGCAATTCTGTTGCATAATGCCTCCACGCAATATGCTGATGGCGGCGAGTTTGGCATGGGTGGCGAGATTGGCATTGCCACTGGAAAGATGCATGCCCGCGGCCCTGTTGGTCTGGAGCAGTTGACGAGTTTCAATTACCGCGTGCGTGGCACCGGCCAGGCGCGTCCGTAAGGCCGGTTGAAATTTGCGCGACTGGACCAAAATCCCGCCAACTCAATCCCTGCAGCGTATTGGCATTCTGGGCGGTACTTTTAATCCAGCTCATGATGGTCATCGCCATATTTCGCTGATGGCCTTGCAGCGGCTGCGCTTGCAAAAAATTTGGTGGATGGTGACGCCAGGCAATCCGCTGAAAGCCAATGACGGATTGCCGCCACTGGATACGCGTGCTGCTTATGCCGAGCAATTGGCGGATCATCCGGCCATTACGGTTACAGGCCTTGAAGCTGGCATTCAAACACGTTTTACCTATGATACGCTGAAGGTGCTGACACAGCGCTTTCCGGCCACCCGTTTTGTCTGGCTTATGGGTGCTGATAATCTGGCGCA
This sequence comes from Alphaproteobacteria bacterium, assembly GCA_024743215.1. Taxonomy (GTDB): domain Bacteria; phylum Pseudomonadota; class Alphaproteobacteria; order Rhizobiales. The sequence goes on along the minus strand of JANSWZ010000007.1, from coordinate 224,044 downwards.
ATTCCACCGCTGGCAGGGCTGGAAAGAGATTGCGCAACTGATGCCGATTGCAGTTATTGACCGGCCGGGTTCATCTCTGGCCACGCGATCTTCCGTTGCTGCACAGGCTTTGGCGCGCTTTCGGGTGAAGGAGGAGGATGCCGGCGCTCTGTCGTCCATGAAGGCTCCAGCATGGACCTTTTTGCACGGGCCGCGATCCGATCTGTCCTCCACTGCCATACGGGCAGGGCAACAATAGCTTTCTTGATGGTGTTCCATCAACTTCCCCCGGTTGTCTCACTTGACCGGAACATGCACTGGGCATTAGTTCACGCAAAATTTTGGAGAGTGTTATGGCACGATTGAACTGGGGTCTTATTGGTGGTGGTGCGGGCAGTCAGATTGGCCCGGCGCATCGGCTTGGCGCAGGTCTGGACGGGTTCTTTAACCTGAGCGCAGGCGCGTTTGATATCGACCCGGACAAGAGTCGGGATTTTGGTGAAACACTGGGTGTTGACGCCAGCCGCGCCTATGGCACATGGCAGGATATGCTGGCAGCAGAAAGTGCGCTTTCGCGTGAAGAGGGCCGCCTGGATCTGGTCACCGTGGCAACGCCAAATTCGACACATTTTGAAATCACCAAAGCGTTTTTGGAAGCTGGATTTCACGTCTTGTGTGAAAAGCCGATGACCATGACCGTTGAAGAAGCGGAACAGGTGGTTGCAGCGGCCAATGCCAGTGGAAAAATCTGCGCGGTCAATTACGGCTATTCGGGTTATCCAATGGTGCGTCATATGCGGGCCATGGTTGCGCGCGGTGACATTGGCAAAGTGCGGATGGTGAAGGCTGAATTTGCCCATGGCTTCCATGCAGATGCAGCGGATGCTGACAATCCGCGTGTGCGCTGGCGCTACGATCCTGCACAGATTGGTGTTTCTGCACAATTTGCCGATTGTGGCATTCATGCCATGCATATGGCCAGTTTTGTGACTGGGCAGGAAGTCGAAAAGCTGTCCGCTGATTTTGTCAGCACGATTGCCAGTCGTCAGCTTGAAGATGATGCCATGGTCAATTTTCGGATGGATGGTGGTGCGGCAGGTCGTCTTTGGACCAGCTCCATCGCGGTCGGGCGGATGCATGGTCTGACCTTGCAGGTGTTTGGTGAAACTGGTGGTCTGCGCTGGGCGCAGGAACAGCCAAATCAAGTCTATTACACGCCGATCAGTGAGCCAGTTACACGCGTTCTGGAACGTGGTGGACCTGGTCTTTCGCCTGAAGCCGACCGGGCTTCGCGCGTAACAATCGGTCACGCGGAAGGGATGCCTTTGGCATTTGCGAATATTTATTCGGATCTGGCAGAAGTTATTCGCGCAGATAAGGAAGACCGGGCGGCAGACCCCGCAGCAATGCATTTTCCAAGCGCTGTTGATGGTTTGCGCTCCATGGCCGCAGTCTTTGCATCTGTGAAATCAGCGAAGGCAGACGGGGCCTGGGTTGATGCCCGCCCGCCATCACTGAAGGGCTGAATCGCAAAATTTTGCTTTATTGATCCGAATCAAGGAATACGCCTCCCTGTTCTGCAATCATCCATATGAATGCAATCATGTTTGTACAGTCAATCAGGGGGGATTGAATGAGCGAGACAAATCCATCTCATCATGTAGGGCCACAGCCCATTGATCGGCTGCGTGTGCGCAAGCTGACCCATGACGATGTCAAAGCTGCCTTGCGGTCTGGTCTGTCGGATTATCTGGCAAGGCCGTTCTTGAGCAGTTCCTTTGGTATCGTGTTTGCCCTGGGTGGGCTGTTTGTGGTCGCCAGCCTGTTTTACTTCAATCAGATATGGATGGCGATCCCGGTTGCGCTGGGCTTCCCGCTGATCGCCCCTTTTGCTGCTGCCGGACTTTACGAAATGAGCCGACAACTCGCGGCAGGCACGTCTTTTGCCTGGCGTGATATCTATCTGGTTGTGTCCCGACAGCCGGGCCGGGAATTCGGCTGGATGGCGTTTGTTGTTCTGTTTGTTTTCTGGGTCTGGATTTATCAGGTGCGGCTGTTGCTAGCGGTATTTCTGGGTCTTCAGGCCTTTTCATCCCTGGAAGGGTTCGTTCAGGTGGTAACGGGAACAGCCAATGGTCTGCTGTTTGTAGGCATAGGAACAATTGTTGGTGCAGTGCTGGCGTTTATCCTGTTCTGCATTACCGCCGTGTCCATGCCGCTATTGCTGGACCGCAAGATCGATTTCATCACTGCCATGCTGCTCAGCATCAATACTGTCCGCACCAATCCGGCTGTTATGCTGGGATGGGGCTTCACAATCGGGGTGCTGATATTTTTGGCAATGGTACCGGCATTTCTAGGGCTCATTGTTGTTTTACCTATTTTGGGTCATGCCACATGGCATCTTTACCGCTCTGCAATCGAAGAATTGCCCGATAGCGTCTGACCTGCTTTGGCGTGAACTCGCGCACTTTCATTCGGGAACGGATGAACCATGCCGGTTGCGTTAACCGGGATGGTTCTGTACCCAAAACCATAGGTGCGAAGGATATGATGATGAAACGCAGGGATTTTCTGAAAATGAATTCAGCTTAAGACTTATGACAGACCCCAAAAAGCCAGCTGTGTGGCGCGTAGAGTTGATGGTCGGGCGGCTCATGCTATCGGCTTTGTTTTTTGCAGGTTGCGTACAGAAAATCGTAGATCCGACGCCCGTCATGATATTGCTTGAAGGGGCCGGGATCTCTGGTGTTCTTGTATGGCCTGCTGCTGCCTTCAATCTGGTCGCGGGGGTTTTGCTGGCGACAGGTCGATACGTGGTGCCTGTTGCCAGAACTCTTGCCGCCTATTGTGTGGTCACAAGCGTGTTTCACTTCATCCCGTCTGATGGCTGGCAAATGTCCATTTTTATCAAAAACTGGGCCATTGCCGGTGGGCTTCTTGCGCTTTCCGCCGCGCAATCAAGGACTGTTACGCGTCGCTAATCGAAGAATTGCAGAGCGACGCCCACGGTCCGCACCCTAGCCTCATATATATCTGAAGGCGGGTGGCAATTGTGGCTGGTGTCTACATGACGTCCGTTTTGCTGCAACGCATCGACTTGTTCGTGAATTCAGAGGTTCTCTTTGAGAAGGATCTCGATGCGTATTTTTTCCTGTGAGGCCAAAGGCTGACGCTTATCCACTCGGGCTTTGAGAATTCGGATAGCACTTCTCACCAGATGCCCCGGATTTTGCGCAATGACGGCATCAATCTTTCCGTTCTGCAGCGCTGCTTCCGTGAACGGCGTACGTTCATGAACGACTTTCACCAGAGGCTGTGTCGCGAGTTTTGATATTTCTTCAATAGGTATTCGCGCCTCGGCGCTCAGGACATATACAGCGGAGATGCCGGGGTGGTTCGCAAATACATTCTTGAAAATTCGCCTGGTTCTTTCCGTATCTCCATAGGTTTCAACGGTTGGCAAAGTTTGAAGTTGGGGGTATTCGCGATTGATAACATCATCAAAACCCAATCTGCGTTCGATGCTGTCACGTGACTGCATGGTTTCCGAGACGATGAGAATTTTGCCTTCTTGGCCACCCAAAAAGCGACCGATCAATTGCCCAGCAGTCGCACCGGCGGCGTGGTTGTTGATGCCAACAAAATCAATACTGTCCGCCTTTGGCTGACCTGCGAGAAAATGGACAACTTCCCCACCGCGTTCCAAAAGACGATTGATTGCATCGCGGGCCTGCGGGGATTCCGGCGCCATGATGGCAATCCCGTCTGTGAGATCAGCATCCAGTCCACCCAGATAGTCTGCCAGTTTATAGGGATCATCAACAGGAAAGCGAATAGCAGCAACATCAGCCATTTCAGTGGCAAAAGCTTTTTTGGCTTCGTCTATGTGTTTCACCAAAACACCCAGAAACTGATCCCCATGTTCGGGCAGCAGAAATCGAAACTGGTAGGTTTTTTTCCGGGCAAGATTGACTGCAGAAAGATTGCGCACAAAGCCAATTCTATCAATCGCCTCGTTCACCTTGGCCACTGTGCGTGCCTTAACGCCTGAACGACCGTTTAGTACACGATCAATGGTCGCGAGGCTTACCCCTGCCTCAGCTGCCAGGTCCTTTGCTGTTGGTCTCATCTACCTAAAAAATTCCTCATCGCAGGGATTCGCCCTTTTGCTCTTGGGTTGAATTGTTCAACAAAATCGACAGTAAATCAACGTTTGAGGTGCGCACCTCAAAATTAACTTGCAATGAGGTGCGCACCTCATTATAGGTGCTAACAGGTAATCCTGCCATGATTGTAGGATTATGAAACGGGAGGAATATCTATTATGAAAACCAAACTGATGAATTCTGCCGCCGCTATCGGCTTGCTTTTTGCAGGAGCCGTTGTTGCTACAACCGCAAGCACCAGCTCTGCCCAAGCTGCGGATCTCACGCTGTGCTGGGCTGCTTGGGATCCAGCAAATGCACTTGTTGAAATGAGCAAGGAATTTGAAGCCCAATCCGGCCATAATATGAGCTTCGAATTTGTGCCATGGCCAAATTTTGCCGATCGCATGCTCAATGAATTGAACTCAGGCGGCAAGCTTTGCGATCTGCTGATTGGCGACAGCCAATGGATTGGCGGTGCGGCTGAAAATGGCCAGTATGTCAAATTGAATGAGTTCTTCGATAGCGAAGGCATCAAAATGGAAGATTTTCTGCCAGCGACCGTTACCGGTTATGCTGAGTGGCCGAAAAATACGCCAAACTACTATGCCTTGCCAGCCTATGCCGACGTCGTGGGGTGGACCTATCGCAAGGACTGGTTCTCACGCCCAGACATTCAGGCGGAATTCAAAGAGAAATATGGTCGCGATCTGGATGTTCCCGCAACGCTTGAAGAGCTCAAGGAGATTGGCGAATTTTTCCAGGGTCGTGAGATAGATGGCAAGAAGGTCTACGGCGCTGCAATCTACACAGAGCGCGGCTCTGAAGGCATCACCATGGGCGTTACCAACGCACTTTACAATTATGGCTTCCAGTATGAAAACCCTGATAAACCCTATGAGCTTGATGGGTTTGTGAATTCGCAGGGCGCTGTAGAGGGTCTTGAATACTACAAGGCCATGTATGATTGCTGTACGCCTCCGGGCGCTTCAGATGCCTATATGTCCCAGAACATTGATGCCTACAAGTCCGGTCAGGTCGCCATGCAAATGAACTTCGCGTTCATCTGGCCCGGTGTTGAGGCTGATCCAAATGTTGGCGGTGGTAAATCAGGCTACTTTGCCAATCCGGCTGGTCCTGCTGGCCAGTTCGCCCAACTTGGCGGTCAGGGTATCTCCGTTGTCGCGAATTCTGACAACAAGGATGCAGCGCTGGAGTATATCAAATGGTTCGCGCAACCCGATGTCCAGCAGAAATGGTGGGATGTTGGCGGCGCATCTGCCATGCGGGCTGTTGTAGAAGCACCTGGCTTTGCAAGCAGCCAGCCTTATGCACAAACCTTCCTCGACTCAATGGCAATCGTGAAGGATTTCTGGGCTGAACCGTCTTATGCCTCTCTGCTTCTTCCTATGCAGGAGCGTATCCATAATTACGTTGTTGCAGGAGGTGGTACGGCCAAAGAAGCGTTGGATGGCCTGGTCAAAGAATGGGATGAAGTCTTCGAAGACGAAGGCAAAAAATAAGTCTTAGTCTTTGGGCTCCTCCCAATAGATAGTGGGGCCGGAACACAAATTCCGGCCCCACATATCAGAACCAGGTAAAAACCATGTCAAACTCAGTCATAGACCGCGCAGCTCGGGCTACACCGAATGCTATGGCAACAAAGGTAAGAGGGCTCTCTGACAGAGCGATCGCCTGGATATTTGTCGCTCCAACAATCTTCATTCTGCTCGCGATCAATATCTTTCCGCTGATCTGGACCATCTATCTGAGTTTTACGAATTTCCGGGTGAATCGTCCCAACAATGCTGTCGAATGGGTCGGATTGCGAAATTATGAACGTATTCTGGGTGACGCTGATATCTGGATTACCATGCAGGCGACAGCGCATTTCCTGATCTGGACGATTATCTGTCAGGTTCTGATTGGTTTTACGCTTGCCTATCTGATCAACAAGAAATTTCGTGGAAACGACCTCTGGACCACAATAATCGTGTTCCCGATGATGCTTTCGCCCGCAGTGGTCGGCAATTTCTGGACCTTTCTGTATCAGCCTCAAATCGGTCTGTTCAATTATGTCATTGGATTTCTGACGGGTGCTGATCCGTCCAGTTTTTCAATGATCGGCGAAGTGTCGCTTGCGCCTTGGGCAATCGTAATTGTTGATACATGGATGTGGACACCCTTTGTCATGCTGATCTGCCTTGCAGGACTTCGGTCCATTCCGGACAGTATTTATGAAGCTGCCGAATGCGACCGAGCCAGCAAATGGCGACAATTCTGGACGATCACAATTCCCATGATCCTCCCATTCCTGATGTTGGCAGTGCTGTTTCGCGGAATCGAGAACTTCAAGATGTTCGATTTGGTCGTGCAATTGACCGGCGGGGGGCCCGGCAACACAACCACACTGACATCAATCGATCTCAAGCGTGAGGCGTTTGAAAAATGGCGCACGGGTTATTCTTCGGCCTACGCGGTCATTCTCTTTGTGACGGTGTTCGGACTTGCATCCATCTATGTGAAGGCGCTTAACAAGGTGAAACAAAGATGAGCTTTTCAGTCACTGAGCCGTCAGTCCGGCAGAAATGGATCGCTGGTAGTCTGGTGATCTTCTATGCGCTGATTACCATGCTGCCATTGCTCTGGATCGTGGCGACGGGGTTTAAGTCATCAACAGATTCAATTGCATACCCGCCTAAAATCCTGTTCCAACCAACGGTCGAAGGCTACGTCAATGTGTTCACAACGCAGACGCGATTGAGCGCAGAACTGGCCGAACAGCCCCATGATGACCTGCCCTGGTATGAACAACTGGCGCGGAACAAGGGCAACACTATTGTCGGTGCTTCCCGATATTCCGAACGGTTCTTGAATTCTGTCATCATTGGCTTTGGTTCAACGTTTTTTGCAATCGTATTGGGAACCGCTGCCGCTTATGCGTTCTCAAGGTTCAAAGTGCCTCTGAAAGATGATCTGCTGTTTTTCATCCTTTCAACCCGCATGATGCCGCCTATTGCGGTCGCTATTCCGATCTTCCTGATGTTCAGGAATTTGGGTCTCAATGACACGCATGCCGGGATGATCCTGCTTTACACGGCGATAAATCTGTCGCTTGCGGTTTGGCTTATCAACGGGTTCATTGATGAAATTCCGATCGAATATGAAGAGGCCGCGCTGATTGATGGATACACCCGGTTTCAGGCCTTCTACAAAGTCGTTCTGCCACAGGCCGCAACCGGTATCGCTTCGACCGCCATTTTCTGCCTGATTTTTGCTTGGAATGAATACGCTCTGGCTGTTCTTCTGACCTCCGGCACGGCGCAAACAGCTCCGCCATTCATTCCGACCATCATTGGTGTCGGCGGGCAGGATTGGCCGGCTGTCGCCGCAGGAGCAACGATCTTCCTGGTGCCTGTGATGGTGTTCACAATTCTCCTGCGCAAACATCTTTTACGCGGCATTACATTCGGAGCTGTTCGCAAATGACAAATTTCTTCGATGGTTTGCTGCGCTTCAGGCGCGGGTCTTGGGAAATGTTGGCGTCGATCCTGATTGCGCTGGGTGTCGTCATGCTCATGCAGCCTTTTGTGCTGTCATTGTTCACTTATTCCTTCATCATAACTTTGATTGGCACAGTCATGTTCATCATTGTCAGCCATTTTCCGGAGTAACCCATGGCGCAGATAATGATCAAAAATGTGCGCAAGGATTTCGGTTCATTCAATGCTGTGAAGTCCTCGACTTTCACCATTGAAGATGGCGAATTTTTCATGCTCCTCGGCCCATCAGGTTGCGGCAAAACCACCACTTTGCGGATGATGGCGGGCCTTGAACTCCCGACCAGCGGTGAAATCTACATTGAAGGTGAAGAGGTGGGTATGAAGCCTGCCAGCCAGCGCGACATTGCATTTGTTTTTCAGATGTTTGCGCTCTATCCGCATATGAATGTCGGCAAAAATATTTCCTACCCCTTGCGCAGCCAAGGCATGCCAAAGGCCCAGATAAAGAAGAAGGTTGGTGAAGTTGCCGAGATCCTCGGTATTACCGATATTCTCAACCGCCCGGTAGGTGGGTTGTCAGGTGGCGACCGTCAGCGTGTGGCGCTGGGGCGTGCAATTGTTCGTGACCCCAAAGCCTTTTTTATGGATGAACCGCTGGGCGCTCTTGATGCCGAGTTTCGCGAACACATGTCGGCAGAACTTCGTGCACTGCATGATCGCATGGGGGCCACCACGGTTTACGTGACCCATGACCAGCTGGAAGCCATGCAGATGGGCGACAAGATTGTGGTGATGAACCATGGTGTTGTTGAACAATTCGGACGACCGCAGGAAATATATGATTGGCCATCGACCATGTTTGTCGCCAGCTTTCTGGGGTCTCCTTCGATGAATTTTTTGACGTTCGAAGGCATGATTGGCAACAATCGACGCACTGTAGAGATGAACGGAGTCGATTTCGCAATACCGGAATCGCTGGAAGGTGCGCGCGGCAAACTGGCTTTTGGTGTTCGGCCAGAGCATGTGCAGTTCTCCGATTCAAGCCCGTACAAAGGTGAAGTGCTTGCAACAGAGTATCTCGGTACGACGCAGATCGTGACCCTGGCCACAGCCAATGGCGAGATAAAATCGCGTGTTAATGCCGTCCAATCAATTCAGGTAGGTGATCACGTTGGACTTCAGTTCGACCCGCGCACCATCACGATTTTCAACGTCGATACGGGTAAAGCCTTGCTGTCACTGGCCAATCAGGAGGTCTTAAAACATGGCTGAAGTCATTTTTAAAAATGTGACCAAGAAATTTGACTCGGACATAGCGCTCGACAATTTCAGCATGACCGTTGCAGATGGTTCCTTCGTGGTTCTGCTTGGCCCCACAGGGGCTGGGAAGACCACAAGTCTGCGGATGATATCAGGTCTTGATAAGCCAGATTCCGGTGAAATTTTTATTGGTGGACATTCGATGACTGGCCTGACGCCAGCGCAGAGAAATGTTGCCATGGTTTTTCAGCAGTACTCCTTGTATCCACACCTGACTGTCCGCGAGAATTTGGAATTTCCACTCAAATCACCGCTTCTCAAAACGCCAGCAGATGAAATCGCCAGCAAAATTCATGAGGTCGCCGAGGTTCTGCAAATTTCGCACAAGCTGGATAACAAGGCGACGGCACTATCAGGTGGTGAGATGCAGCGTGTTTCCATTGGTCGGGCATTGGTCAGAAACCCCTCGATCTATCTTATGGATGAGCCATTAAGCTCACTGGATGCCAAGCTTCGCGCCGATTTGCGCATTGAGCTGAAGCGCATTCAGTCAAAATCTGGCGCGACACTTCTCTATGTAACTCATGACCAGATTGAAGCCATGACGATGGCCACGCATGTTGGCGTTCTTGATCGTGGAAAACTGGTGCAATTTGGTAGCCCGCGAGAAATTTATGAAAATCCGGTGAGCATCTATTCCGCCAGCCGACTTGGCCAGCCAAGAGTAAATATTTTGCCCGCGACCATTTTTGCAGGCGCACCGGACAATGCTGCGAAAATAGGCCTTCGGCCGGAGCAAATTGTGCAAGGCGAGGGCGAAGACAGTCTCGTGACACGGATTGAGCATCTGGGTGATCAGACGCGCTTGCATCTTTCATTCAAGAGCCATGACTTGATTACCGTGACCGATGCGCACACCCAATTGAACGAAGGTGACATTGTTAAAATACGGCCAGAGAAACCGTTTTATTTCGATGCTGACGGCGCACGAACTGCTTAGGAGGAGGTCTTAATGACTCAGTTTATGAACAAAAAAGAAGATATCGTCACAGACGCTGTTGATGGCATCATCGCGGCTTCCGGCGGCAAGCTTGCCCGACTGGATGGCTACCCCCACATTCGTGTCGTGGTTCGTAACGATTGGGACAAATCCAAAGTCGCGTTGGTATCTGGCGGAGGGTCCGGCCACGAACCTGCCCATGCAGGATTTGTCGGCGAGGGGATGCTAACGGCTGCGGTTTGCGGAGACGTGTTTGCGTCGCCTTCAGTTGATGCGGTCCTGGCAGGTATTCTGGCGGTTACGGGCTCGGCGGGTTGTCTGCTCATCGTCAAGAACTACACAGGTGATCGGCTGAATTTTGGCCTTGCCGCAGAGCGAGCCAAAGCATTTGGTCTCGATGTCAGCATGGTGGTTGTTGATGATGATGTTGCATTGCCCGATCTACCACAAGCGCGTGGCGTTGCAGGAACCTTGTTTGTGCACAAGATCGCTGGTGCATTGGCCGACCGTGGTGTTTCTCTCAAAGAAATTGCCGAACGCGTCGAAAAGGTGATTTCAGGAACCAAAACCATTGGCATGTCACTCGATACATGCACAGTTCCTGGCTCTCCAAAGGAAACGCGGATTCCCAAAGGTATGGCGGAACTGGGCCTTGGCATTCATGGTGAAGCCGGTGTGGAGCAGATTCAGTATACAAATGCCAAACAGGCAATGGGCGCTGTTGTAGCCAAGCTTGCCGACCATATGGGTGACGGCAATCATGTGGCCTTACTAAACAATCTGGGCGGAGCGTCTGTACTCGAAATGGCCGTTCTGACCAACGAACTGGCGCATTCTGATATTGCCGGTAAACTGAAATGGCTGATTGGCCCGGCTTCCATGGTCACGTCTTTGGATATGCGCGGGTTCTCGGTTTCCGTCTATGCTTCAGATGATGAGGAACTTGAGACACTCTCACACCCAACATCGCTGTCCGCTTGGCCAGGCGTTTCTGAAATCACGCCTGTGACTGTTCTGAACCTGCCTGATGGCCTGGCCCCTATTAAGCCGCTTCCATCAGAGCATCAGGAAACGCGCGATTTTCTGATAAAATGTTGCGAAGTTTTGATTGAATCAGAAAGCGATCTCAACGCACTTGATGCAAAATCAGGAGATGGTGATACAGGATCAACCTTGGCAGGCGCCTCGCGCGCACTGATCTCCACGATGGACACGCTTCCACTGGCTGATCACACGCAACTCTATCGCGCGATCGGCCAAGAACTAAGCCAGGCGATGGGCGGGTCTTCAGGTGTTTTACTTGCTATCTTTTTTGCGGCAGCCGGTGATGCGGCCTCAAGCGGTCTGTCCATGACCAGCTCCTTGAAAGCAGGTCTGGTGAGAATGCAAGAAGTCGGAGGCGCAAAACTTGGCGATCGAACAATGGTCGACGCACTTCTTCCGGCCCTAGATGCATTGAATGATGGTTGGGATATGGCTGCAAATGCTGCGCGCGCGGGAGCAGATCATACGGCAACATTGGTCAAAGCCAATGCAGGTCGGGCGACCTATATCAACGCCCAGCAACTTGAAGGCCATACCGACCCGGGCGCGGAAGCGGTGGCACGTTTGTTTGAGCACCTGCAGGGTTGAATCATCGGGCAAAAACCCACTGAGCCAGAACCGGCTGCCTGTGCTGCCTTTGCGCAAACACAGACGGTGTGGAGGCAGTTCAGTTTTGACTTATGATCTATCGATGTTCCCCATCAATCCCTGATGGAAAGATCAAGGCCATGATCAGCGCACCGTTCAAATCTGTTGGCGAAGTTGATCTGAAATTGAAGAACCTGTTGTTCTTTGATGCCGCCGATGAAAAGGTTTTGGCCAATGCTTGAAAAAGACGACATGGTGGACCTCATTCGCGCTTGCGCCGCGGTGATTGAAGCACACGCCGATGAACTGACAGAACTCGACAGTGCTATTGGTGATGGGGATCATGGGTACAATATGAAGCGGGGTTTTGAAGCACTGCGCGCAGATGCCGATGTGATTTCAGATAAGCCGCTTCCAGATGCTTTGACTGCTGCCGGTATGAAGCTTGTCATGACAGTCGGAGGCGCATCCGGTCCGCTGTTTGGAACATTTCTGATGTCTTTCGGAAAGGAGCTGAACTCCGGTATGGACACTGCCGGAATTGCGTCGGCTTTTGCCAAGGCAACAGATGCTGTTGCAGCCCGAGGAAAATCTCATGCCGGGCAGAAAACCATGTTGGACGTGCTGTATCCTGTTTCCAAGGCTTTGACGGACGGCATTTCGGGCCGTGCCATAGGCGATGTTGCAGAAGCTGCTGCTGAGGCAACCATTCCGATTGTTGCGACCCGTGGACGGGCATCTTTCCTGGGGGAACGGTCGGCAGGCCATATGGACCCGGGATCAAGATCATCCGCATTGCTTGTTCGCAGTGTGACAGACTGGCTGGAGAGACGAGCATGAGTGATACAGGACAAAATGTAGGGATTGTCATTGTATCTCATTCGCCAATGGTGGCAGAAGGAACCGCTCAGATGGTGCGTCAGATGGTTGGTGGTGAAGTGCCATTGGCCTGGTGTGGAGGCGATCTGGACGGAGGGCTTGGCACAAGTGTGGAAGCCATAAGCAATGCGATCAATTCCGTCTGGTCAGAAGCCGGTGTGGCCGTGCTGGTGGACCTTGGCGGTGCAGAAACAAACTCAGAAATGGCGATTGAATTCATGGGCGCGCCCAAGAGAGACACCATTGTCATCTGCAATGCGCCTATCGTTGAAGGTGCGGTTATGGCAGCGACAGAAGCATCGGGCGGAGCCTCCCTTGGTGAGGTCGTTGCAACAGCACAGGAGCTCTCGCCCCTATAGGCGAGTGGATAGTCGTATGGTTGCCCAGACAGATATTGTGATCACACACAGGGTTGGATTGCATGCTCGCCCATCGGTGAAGTTCACCAAGCTTGCCAAGACATTTGATTGCAAGATTGAAGTGTCAGTGAACGATACGGATAAATGGATTGATGCCAAGAGTATTGTGAAAATCATGGGCATGAAGGCACCTGCAGGCACGCAGCTACATATCCGCGCTGATGGTGCGGCCGCGGATGAGGCGGTTGCTGCCCTGCATGGGTTGGTTGAGCGAGATTTTGACGAGCGCCAGGGCGCCGTCCCTGCTGATGAGAAGATAGCCGATGCCAACTCCGCTTGAAATCAAGGGGCAGCTCGCAAGCGAAGGTTTTGCTGCTGGGCCAATATGGCTGGCGCAGGATCGTTTGGTGCCGAGCTATGAGCGGAAAGACACATGGCAGGCTGAAGCGCAGGCGCTGGCTGATTGTGTTGCCACTGCCAGCGGCCAGACAGCCGAGCTTGTCGAAAATGCGCAAGGCGATGCTGCGGATATTCTGGAGTTCCAGCTGGCCATGTTGGAAGACGATACATTTGTTGAGGCAGCCACAGAACTGATCGAGGCCGGGCTTGGTGCGGATATGGCCTGGCGGGAAGTTTTGGATGATGAAATTGCCGGCTATGAGGCCTCTGATGATGAATATTTCCGCGCCCGAGCGGCAGATCTTCGGGATGTGAAAGACCGTGTTCTTGTGGCGTTGACGGGGGCCGCCGTCGAGATCATTCCAAAAGGGTCCATCTATCTGGCTGATGATATCGCGCCGAGCCTGTTTCTGTCACATGACTGGAGCGGGGGTGGTCTGGCACTGCGGGATGGCAGTGTAACGGGGCATGTGGCCATGCTGGCCCGCCAACGCGGTATTCCAACCCTTGTTGGATTGGGCGATTTCGTGTGCCCTGAAAACGTGTCCGCGCTTTTGCATGGCGGCCTGCAAACGCTGATCGTTTCGCCAAGTGAACAGATCCGACAGCAATTTGATCTGGCGCGCATGGAATTTGACGCGGCGCGGCTTCGCGCTCAGAATTTTTCAGATCGCCCGGCCGTGACTGATGACGGCACAGCTATCAGCGTGATGGTCAATATTGCCGACCCGGCTGAAGTCGAGAACATTCCCATCCAGCATGTGGATGGCGTGGGGTTGATGCGAACAGAATTTCTGTTTGGGCATGCGTCTGGCCTGCCGGGGGAAGAGATCCAGTATCTGGCATATAAAAAGGTTTTGGACTGGTCGCGGGGAAAGCCCGTCACCATTCGAACGGTTGATGCAGGCGGTGACAAGCCGATCAGGGGTTTTACCGAAGATGAGATGAACCCCTTTCTGGGTATGCGGGGCATTCGCCTGACCCTGAAAAATCCTGATATTTTCCGTCTGCAGATCCGTGCCTTGTTGCGGGCCGGGGTTCATGGTCAGCTGAAAGTCATGCTGCCAATGGTGGCCGTGCCGGAAGAGCTGGACGAGACAATAAAGCAGTTTGAGGTTGAGGCGTCGGCTCTGGCGCAAGAGGGTGTTGCCTACCAGATGCCGAAGATTGGCATCATGGTGGAAATTCCATCCGTTGCTATCTTACCGAACCGATTTTCCAAGGCTTCTTTCTTGTCCATCGGGTCGAATGATCTGACACAATATGTGCTGGCCGCATCGCGTGACAATGGCAAGCTTGCCGATCTTGCAAAGGCCGATGACCCGGCGGTTCTGGCGTTGATTGCCAATGTCGCCCATTACGGTGCGAAGCACGGTGTGGATGTCAGCCTGTGTGGGGACGCAGGCAGTGATGTCTCGATTATCCCAAAATTGTTGCAAGCAGGTGTCACCACACTTTCGGTTGCGGCCTCGCGCATTGGTCTGGTGAAATCAACCATCGCTGACATTGATCTGGGCAGTGATCGTAAGAGCCGCCTGTTTGATGAGGCGCATGCAGACTTTTCACACAAGCTTGGCGTGCTGCACAGCGACAACAAGAAATAGACCGGGTTCAAACCCCAAAACAGATTTCGGCGGGAGGACAAAATGAAAAAATTCATGAACAGTGTTGATACGGTTCTAAGTGAAAGCCTTGCAGGGTTTGCATCGGCACATAGTGACCTGCTGACGCTCGCTCCATCCGGGAAATTTGTCAGTCGAAAAGAATTGAAGCAGGGGAAGGTTGCCCTCATTTCCGGTGGTGGGTCCGGCCATGAGCCTTTGCATGGGGCTTTGTTGGCCACGGAATGCTGGATGCGGCCTGTCCCGGTCAGGTTTTTACGTCGCCCACGCCTGATCAGATGATGGAAGCTGTTCAATCTGTCGACACCGGAGCAGGCGCTCTGTTCATCGTCAAGAATTACGAAGGCGATGTGATGAATTTCGACATGGGCGCGGAAATGGCTACCGGGGATGTGCTGCAGGTTGTTACCAATGACGATATGGCAGTGGAAGACAGCACATATACGACGGGGCGCCGAGGGGTGGCTGGAACCGTGGTTGTTGAGAAAATACTGGGCGCAGCGGCTGAAGAGGGACTGGGTTTGCAGGCCCTGAAGAATCTTGGAGATGCGGTCAATGGCAATGCGCGTTCCTTTGGCGTGGCACTGACCAGTTGCACGGTTCCCGCAGCGGGAAAGCCGACCTTTGAGCTGGGTGAACAGGAAATGGAATTTGGTGTTGGCATTCATGGCGAGCCAGGACGCAGGCGCGATTCACTAAAGCCGGCAGATGAAATTGCGGAAGAAATCTGCACGGCTATTCTGGAAGATCTGGGCCCTGCAACCGGCACGCCGGCCTTGCTGTTTATAAATGGCTTTGGCGGAACGCCATCAATGGAGCTGTATCTGATGTATCATGCCGCACGACGCATATTTGAGCGCCACGGTGTTACAATTGCTCGCTCTCTGGTTGGGTCTTATGTCACCTCGCTCGATATGGCGGGCTGCTCCATTACTCTGGTCGGAATGGACGCTGAGACCCTATCCTACTGGGATGCGCCAGTGCATACACCGGCATTGCGCTGGGGCATGTAAGGGGTCAAAACGCTTGAGATAGAAGCGAAGCGTAATCCTCTGCGCTGGCTTTGCGTGGATTGGTGCCATTGGTATGATCTTGTTCTGCCAATGGTGCAGCCTTATCCAGATCCAACTGCGTTACGCCCATTTGGCCAAGTGTTGTGGGCAGCCCAAGTTCTGATGTCAGATCGGCAATTGCCTTGGGTAGATCTGCGTTCGCGGGAATACCCATGGCCTGTTTTACTTCCCCATAGCGGTGCCCGACAACGGGCTCATTGAAATGCAGGACATGCGGTAACAACACCGCATTCAACATTCCATGATGCAGGCTGCGCCCCGGTAGCCCACCGAGCGCATGGCTCATGGCATGAACAGCGCCCAGTCCCTTTTGAAAAGCCAATGCCCCGTTCATGGCTGCTGCCATCATCTGTGTTCGGGCTTCCAGTTCCAACCCGTTTCGGGTCGCCTGTCTTATGTTGGCAGAGGCGCGCTTCAAACCATCAATGGCAATGCCATCTGCAGGTGGATTGAATGCAGTGGCAATATAAGTCTCGATACAATGGGTCAGCGCATCCATTCCGGTCGCCGCAGTCAGGTGAGGCGGTAGAGTGGTGGTTAGCTGCGGGTCGCAAATGGCCGCGTCAGGAATGAGGTGTGGGCTGATAAATCCGAGCTTGCGGTGATCGTTGAGGACAATGATTGCGCCACGCCCAACTTCCGAGCCTGTTCCCGCCGTGGTCGGGATTGCTATCAGCGGCGGCAGCCTGTCCGCGATCTTATCGATTCCACCATTGATAACCGCATAGTTTGCCAGCGGGCCATCATGGGTGGATGTCAGGGCAATTGCTTTTGCCAGATCAATTGCTGATCCGCCTCCTACTGCGATCACGGCATTGCATTTTTCAGACCCATAGAACTGGCGTCCAGCAGAGGTGGCTGCCTCTGTCGGGTTTTGTGGTGTGTCATCAAACACCACGCTGGACCCAATTTGCGCCAAAAGAGCGGATACCTTGTCCGGCAGTCCCGTTGCGACCAGGCCTTTGTCGGTAACAATCAAGGCACGGGTGATGGCAAGCCTGGCGCATTCTGCGAGCAGAGCCTCTTCCAGTAGACCGGCGCCGAAGTGAATGCGTGTCAGATAGTTGATCATGCTCATGATATTCTCCCGTTGAAACCTTATTGAGAATTCTGACAAAAGCCAGTCATGACGGTTGGTTTTCTACTTCACACAAAAAACACGGGCGATCACATCATCGTGGATGAGGCAATCAGACCTTGCTTCTGGGCGGATTTCTCCCAATTGTTAGACAAGACGCCAACCGGATCGCCAGTTGTTAGACAAGAGGGCAACCGGATCGGTTGTGTTCAGATATCAATGAAGCCCGAGGAAAAGACAGTGAAACGCAGAGATTTTTTGAAGATGAGTGCCGCACTGACGCTGATACCAGCGACAGGCTTTGCTTCCGAAGGACAATTTGAAGTTACCCGGACGACAGCCGAATGGCGGGCGCTGCTGACTGATTTTGAATTCTCGGTCATGCGGGAAGAAGCAACAGAACGGGCCCATACCAGCCCGTTAAATGCTGAAAAACGCGATGGTGTATTCCACTGCAAGGGCTGTGAGCTGGCACTTTATGAATCAAAGACCAAATATGAAAGCGGAACAGGCTGGCCAAGCTTCTATGAATCGCTGCCTGATGCGGTTCGCACCAAGGAGGATAATTCATTTTTCTCAAGGCGGACTGAAGTGCATTGCCGCAGATGCGGCAGTCACCTTGGCCATATCTTCAATGATGGTCCAAAACCCACCGGCAAACGTCATTGTTTGAACGGCGTTAGTCTGACATTCCAACCAGCCAGCGTTGGATAAAACACACTGATATTTCTGGACTGACCGGTTATTTTTAGCCGGTTAGTCCAGCACCAGCTTTGCAAGGGCTGTGAATTGATGAAATTGTGCATTGCACAATTTTTTTGAGATGCGTAAACATGACTCATGTCTACTGGTCTTCCCTCCGTCCTGATCATTGATGACAATGCTGCCCGCGCTTCCATTATTGAGGCGGGGTTGCGCAATGCCGGGCATGATCGGGTAACCATTATTGCCGAGATGCACGGCATTGTTGCTAAAATCGCCACGCTTGCACCTGATGTCATTGTTATTGATCTGGAAAATCCCAATCGTGATCTTCTGGAAAACGCGTTTCAGCTCACACGTGCTGTCAAGCGACCGATTGCGATGTTTGTGGATCGCTCTGACAATGAGGCGATGCAATCTGCCATTGATGCCGGGGTATCGGCCTATGTTGTGGATGGTCTGCGACAGGAGCGGGTCAAGAGCATTCTGGACATGGCGATCAGCCGTTTTAATGCATTTTCCCGATTGGAGCGCGAGTTGGAAGAGGCTCGCGGAGCGCTTGAAGGGCGCAAGATCGTGGATCAGGCCAAAGGACTGATCATGGCCTCGCGGAACATCAGTGAGGATGCTGCCTACAGACTGCTGCGCAAGACAGCGATGGATCAGAACCGTAAAATTGTTGAAGTTGCGGAGGGCCTTGTGTTGTCCGCCGGGCTGTTGGGTAGTGGCGGTAATGGGGGCACAGGATGATTGAGATTAATGGTGGCTTCCTGCCGCTGACCGACAGCGCCATTCTGGTCGTTGCCAAGGAAAAAGGTTTTGCTGAGGACGAAGGCATTGCACTGAAACTGGCGCGCGAGACGTCCTGGGCCAACATACGTGACCGGTTGGCGGTTGAGCAGTTTGAAATTGCTCATAGTCTGGCGCCCATGCCGATTGCTGCAAATCTCGGCCTGACACCGTTCGACACAAAATTGATAGCGCCCATGGCCCTTGGTCTGGGTGGAAATGCGATTACTGTCAGCAATGCGGTTTTTGACGCCATGGCGACGACCGGTGACATTGCCTCACAAGATGCAAGGCAGGTTGGCCTGGCATTGGCTCAAATCGTAAAGGCGCGTGGCGAAAAAGGGCAAAAGCCACTTCAATTTGGTGTGGTGCATCCGTTTTCGGCCCATAATTTTGAGCTGCGCTACTGGTTGGCCGGCGTTGGCATCCAGCCGGACAAGGATATTGATATTGTCGTTCTGCCGCCGGTGTTGATGGCCGACGCCTTGAAGTCGGGTCGGATCGATGGCTTTTGCGTTGGAGAGCCCTGGAATTCCGTGGCTCTTGCGAGGAAAGCCGGGAAAATTGCAACTACAAAATCAGCCATCTGGGCTTCAAGCCCTGAAAAAGTATTGGCCGTGAATGCCATCTGGGCAGAGCGCAATGGCCCGGCCATGCAGGCGTTGCTGCGGGCGTTCTATGCTGCATCAATCTGGTGCGGTGAGGCCGAGCATGTGGAAGAACTGGCGGAACTGCTGGCGAAGAGCACATATCTTGATCAACCAGTGAATACCATTCTGCCAGCATTGAATGGCGGCCTGTTGGGTGAGAAAAGCACGTCGGCATTTTTTGAACCACATGCAAGGGCCGCGACCTTTCCGTGGCAAAGTCATGCATTGTGGTTCTACAGTCAGATGGTGCGCTGGGGCCATGTAGCGCATTCGGATGAACGCGCTTTGGTGGCGCAGGAAACCTTCCGGCCAGATATTTACCGGGCGGCTATTGTGCCCACGGGCGCTTCTGTACCTTCTGCCAATTCGAAGGTTGAGGGCGCCCTGAGGGAAACCATTGCCGTTGGCGCCTCTTCGCAATCCTTGTTGCTTGGCCCGGACGGTTTTTTTGACGACCGGTTTTTCGATCCGGACCATCTTGATCTTTATATTCGATCCCAGACAGTTTGATTAAACTGCAGGCAAATTATTGCGCTGCACATTTTTTAACCTCGAATGACTGTTGCTTTGCACAAACGGTGATCAATCAAATGGTTTTCAAAATATCGCACGAATCCATAAGTGACTGAAAAATATGTATTAAAAAATTTTTATGAAACTGGCACGGTCCATGCATTTACAATAACAGCTTCTCAAGGCTCACCGGGATCCAATGATGGGTCCATCAGGCAAAGTCGCCAAACCAACCGTTCTGCTCCCTCCCGCAGAACGGCCGGTTTGGCGACTTTTTTCGTTTTTGGGTAGTCGCAACCGATGCGACAGATACTGGAGATACAAATGAAGACATATTTCTCACGGCGTTCCCTTATCGCTTTGGGCGCATTGGCACTGGCCTCAACAACTGCTTTCACATCTGTGCAAGCAGAGATGCTGGATGTTGAAAAGGATGAGCTGAAATTCGGGTTCATCAAACTGACCGATATGGCACCACTCGCGATTGCCTATGAAAATGGTTACTTCGAAGATGAAGGCCTGTTCGTCACCTTGGAGCCGCAGGCCAATTGGAAGGTCCTGCTGGATCGGGTGATCACGGGTGATCTGGATGGTGCCCACATGTTGGCGGGGCAACCCTTGGCCGCGACCATCGGGTTCGGCACCAAGGCGCATATCGTGACGCCATTCTCCATGGATCTGAACGGCAATGGCATCACGGTCTCAAACGAGATCTGGGATCTGATGAAACCACATCTTGAGATGGACGCAGATGGCAAGCCGGTTCATCCGATCAAAGCGGATGCTTTGAAAAAGGTAGTGGACGGATTCAAGGCCGAGGGCCGTCCTTTCAATATGGGCATGGTGTTCCCGGTCTCAACTCATAATTATGAGCTGCGTTACTGGCTGGCTTCCGGCGATATTCACCCCGGATTTTATTCACCAACCGATGTGTCCGGTCAAATCAATGCTGATGCTTTGCTGTCGGTAACGCCGCCACCACAAATGCCAGCAACTCTGGAAGCTGGAACCATCGATGGCTACTGCGTTGGCGAACCATGGAACCAGGCCGCTGTATTCAAAGGCATCGGGGTTCCGGTGATCACCGATTATGAGATCTGGAAAAACAACCCGGAAAAAGTGTTTGGCCTGACCAAGGAATTTACCGAGGAAAATCCAAACACAACTCTGGCGCTCACGAAAGCTCTGATCCGGGCTGCCCAATGGCTGGATGAGAACGACAATGCCAACCGAATGGAAGCGGTCGAGATTCTGGCGCGGTCTGAATATGTTGGCGCGGATGTTGAAGTCATCGCCAATTCCATGACCGGTACCTTCGAATATGAAAAGGGCGACAAGCGCGATGTGCCCGATTTCAACGTGTTCTTCCGCTACTTTGCGACTTACCCTTACTACTCCGATGCGGTCTGGTATCTGACACAAATGCGCCGTTGGGGGCAAATTGCCGAGCCAAAATCGGACGCGTGGTTTGATGAGATCGCCCGCTCGGTTTACCTGCCGGACATCTATCTGCAGGCCGCACAAATGCTGGTTGATGAAGGTCATGTTGCAGCCGCTGATTTCCCGTTTGACACAGATGGCTACCGCGCACCAACGCCTGCTGAAGATATCATTGATGGCATCGCCTATGACGGCCGGGCCCCGAATGACTACCTGAACAGCCTCTCCATTGGCCTCAAGGGCGACGAGATGGTCGGCGGCTAACGGCAAATTCATCCAAACAAAAGCTGGAGCGCACTGGATGGCGCTTCAGCCAATAAAGAATGATGATCAAAGGATCCAAGACGAATGGCAAATGTCACTGATATAGCGCCAACAGGCGGGACGGGCCGCACCAGAGTTTTTTCGGCCATCAACAAGGCAAGTGGTTGGCTGGATGCACTTGGTTTTTCCTGGCTTGTTCCCATCCTGAAAATGCTGGCAGGCGATAATCCGCGAGAGCAATTGGGCGAACTGAAGCGCGTTTTGCTCATCCCCCTCATTGGAATTGCCGTGTTTTTGCTGGCGTGGGGTGTTTTGGCCCCCAAGGTGCAGACGTCTCTGGGGGCAGTTCCAGGCCCTGTGGAAGTCTGGCAACAGGCCGGCTATCTGTGGCAGGACCATGTGCGTGAACGGGAAAAGGCCACTGCGTTTTACGAACGTCAGGATGTCCGCAATGAAAAGCTGATCGCCCAGGGTCAGGAAGACAAGGTCAAACACAGAAACTACACTGGTAAACCGACCTATATTGATCAGATCGGAACATCGCTTCTGACCGTTGGTCTTGGCTTTCTGATTGCCACAGCGATTGCTGTTCCACTGGGCATCGCATCCGGCCTTTCCAGAACGGTCAATGGCGCGATCAACCCGCTGATCCAGATTTTCAAACCGGTGTCACCTTTGGCGTGGTTGCCCATTGTTACCATGATCATTTCGGCGACCTATGCCAACCCGATGGACTGGTTGCCGAAATCGCTTTTGATCTCAGCAGTGACCGTAACGCTGTGTTCCATGTGGCCCACGCTTATCAACACAGCGCTGGGCGTGGCTTCGGTCGACAAGGATTTGATGAATGTTGGCCGTGTGCTGCGATTGCCAACATCGAAAACTGTTACGCAGATCGTTCTGCCATCATCGCTACCGCTGATCTTCACCGGTCTGAGACTGTCCCTGGGTGTGGGCTGGATGGTGCTCATTGCTGCAGAAATGCTGGCTCAGAATCCCGGCCTCGGCAAATTTGTCTGGGATGAGTTTCAGAACGGATCGTCGCAATCGCTTGCCAAAATCATGTTCGCTGTTTTGACCATTGGCGTCATTGGTTTTGCTCTGGACCGGCTGATGTTTGCCCTGCAACGCGCCTTTACATTCTCGTCGAACCGATAGGTCGTATCATGAGTATTCTGGAAATCTCCGGTCTGTCGAAGTCCTATGGTGAAGGTGCCATGCGCACTGATGTTCTGGACGACATCAATCTGAAAGTCAGTGAAGGTGAGTTCATTGCCATTGTCGGGTTTTCCGGTTCCGGCAAGACAACGCTGATCTCGGCTCTGGCAGGTCTGATTGCGCCCGATGAAGGTGGTGTGATCTTCAAGGGTAAGGAAATTGATGGGCCAGGCCCCGAGCGGGGCGTTGTCTTTCAGTCTTATGCGCTGATGCCGTGGATGAGCGTGACGGGCAATGTAAGGCTGGCTGTGGACAGTGTCTTCGCTGGCAAGCCGGCGGCTGAACGTCAAGCTCTTGCCGAGAAGTACATTGATATGGTGGGTCTGACACCGGCAAAGGATCGCAAGCCGGCGGAACTTTCCGGAGGAATGCGTCAGCGTGTCGCGGTTGCGCGCGCATTGGCGATGCAGCCCGAAGTGCTGCTGCTGGATGAGCCATTGTCGGCACTGGACGCTTTGACGCGGGCCAATCTTCAGGACGAATTTGCCGGTATTTGTGAGCAGGAAAAGAAGACCATTATTCTCATCACCAATGATGTGGATGAGGCGATCCTGTTGGCGGATCGGATTATTCCGCTGAAGCCCGGCCCTAAGGCAACTCTGGGTCCTGACTTCCGTGTCGATATTCCTCGTCCCAGGGCGCGGGCAGAGATGAACTCCGACGATGAGTTCATCCGGCTGAGGGCGGAGGTGACCAATTATCTGATGAAGGTGGGTGCGGAGCGCGAAGTCGACGTTGAGCGCGAGATTGTGCTGCCGAATGTTGTTCCGATCAGCACACGCAGCGAACGCTTGCCGAAGGCCTATCTGCAGGCTGGCGAGACGATAAAAGTCGAGCGCTATCTTGAGTTCAGTGATCTCAAGAAAGTGTATCCAACGCCCAAAGGTCCGTTGACCGTGGTGGATGGGTTCGATCTGAAAATGAACAAGGGTGAGTTTGCCACTCTGATCGGTCATTCCGGTTGTGGAAAATCCACTGTGTTGTCGATGGTGGCGGGACTTAACCCGATCACCGAAGGCGCTATCATTCTGGACGGCCAACACATCACACAAGCCGGTCCTGACCGGGCGGTGGTGTTTCAGGCTCCTTCACTGATGCCCTGGCTGACCGCCTATGAGAATGTTGCGCTGGGCGTAGACCGGGTTTACCCGAATGCGAGTGCGGCGGAACGCAGGGATGTGGTGGAATACTACCTGCAGCGCGTTGGGTTGCTGGACAGTATGCATCGCTCGGCGGCGGATCTTTCCAATGGCATGAAACAGCGCGTGGGCATTGCACGTGCCTTTGCCCTGTCTCCCAAATTGCTGCTGCTGGATGAACCTTTTGGCATGTTGGACAGCCTCACACGGTGGGAGCTGCAGGATGTGCTGATGGACATCTGGAAGCGAACGAAAGTGACAGCTATCTGCGTGACGCACGATGTGGATGAAGCCATTTTGCTGGCTGACCGTGTGGTGATGATGTCCAACGGTCCGAACGCCCGAATTGGCAACATCATGGATGTCGATCTGGCTCGACCCCGGTCACGCAAGGCGTTGCTCAATCATCCAGATTATTACGCTTATCGCGAGGAATTGCTTGAATTCCTTGAGGCCTATGAGGGTGGTGCTCACCCAACTGAGGATCAATTGAGAACCATTTCAGAAAAGCGGGCAATTCGTGTTGCCCGGCAGAAAAAGGCGGAAGCCGGTCTAGTGGCTGCGGAGTAAAGCTATGAGTGACAAACAAAAACTTGTTGTTATCGGCAATGGCATGGCACCCGGGCGAATGCTGGAATATCTGTTCGAGCGCGCGCCTGACGCCTTTGAGGTGACGATTTTCAATGCAGAACCGAGGGTCAATTACAACCGGCTGATGTTATCGCCAGTCCTGTCAGGTGAGAAAGCCTATGAGGACATCATCACTCATGATGATGATTGGTACAAAACCCACGGTGTGACGTTGCACAAATCGGCAAGGATCAGCAGCATTGATCGGGCTGCCAAAACGGTCACGTCTGACAGTGGTATCACTGTTTCATATGATCAATTGGTCATCGCTACAGGTTCAAATCCCTTCATTATTCCACTTCCGGGGCATGATCTTGATGGCGTGCTGACCTATCGCGATCTGGATGATGTGGAGCGTATGATCTCTGTTGCCAAAACCGGTGGCCGTGCTGTGGTCATTGGTGGTGGGCTGCTGGGCCTTGAAGCCGCTGCCGGATTGCGGCGTCAGGGTATGGATGTGACAGTTTTGCATCTGATGCCAACCCTGATGGAGCGGCAACTGGATCCTGCCGCAGGATATTTGTTGGAAAAGGCTTTCCAGGACCTGCATATTCAGGTCCTGACGGAGGCCAGTACAAAGCAGATACTTGGCTATGACGGCAAGGTTGTCGGCGTCGAACTGGCAGATGGAACACGTATCGATGCGGCCATGGTTGTGATGGCTGTTGGCATTCGGCCAAGCGCTGAGCTTGCAAAGCTGGCTCAGTTGGAAACCGGACGCGGTGTGATCGTTTCTGATGCTATGCGCACATCCGATCCCGACATATTTGCGCTTGGAGAATGCGCAGAGCATCGAGGCCAGTGCTACGGTCTGGTTGCGCCACTATACGAGATGGGCAAGGTGATTGTCGAGCAACTGACCGGCAACAATGCGGCTGCCTATACTGGCTCTGTGACCGCGACAAAACTCAAGGTGACCGGCATTGATTTGTATTCAGCCGGTGATTTTGCGGAGGCAGATGACCGGGAGGAAATTGTGCTGCGGGATGCCGCGGCCGGTGTCTATAAACGCCTTGTTCTGAAAGAAAACCGGATTATCGGTGCAGTGCTCTACGGCGAAACGGCTGATGGCCCCTGGTTTTTTGATCTCTTGAAAAAGCAGACCGATATCTCAGACATGCGGGAGATGCTGATCTTTGGTCAGGCCTATCAGGGTGGCGCGCCGCTGGACCCGTCAGCAGCCGTTGCAGCCTTGCCGGATGATGCGGAAATCTGTGGCTGTAACGGCATTTGCAAAGGCGCCATTACCGGGACAATTGTTTCAAAAAATCTAACCGATCTGGATGGTGTCAGGGCGCACACGAAAGCGTCTGCGTCCTGTGGAACCTGCACGGGTCTGGTGGAGCAATTGCTTAGCCTGACCTTAGGTGATTCCTACGATCCAGCGGCGGTTACACCAATGTGCGGATGTACGGATCTGGGCCATAATGACGTCCGGCGACTGATTGTGGCCAAAGGGTTGAAATCCATTCCTGCCGTGATGCAGGAGTTGGAGTGGACGACATCGTGTGGCTGCGCAAAATGCCGCCCGGCCCTCAACTATTATCTGGTGTGTGATTGGCCGGATGAATATGCCGATGATTATCAGTCCCGCTTCATCAATGAACGGGTCCACGCCAATATTCAAAAGGACGGAACCTATTCCGTTGTGCCGCGCATGTGGGGCGGAATGACATCCTCCACCGAATTGCGGGCGATTGCTGATGTGGTGGATAAATTCGACATCCCGGCGGTCAAATGCACCGGCGGCCAGCGCATTGATATGCTTGGAATCAAGAAAGAAGACCTTCCGGCGGTTTGGGCGGATCTTGGCAAAGCCGGATTTGTTTCGGGACAGGCCTATGCCAAGGGATTGCGCACAGTGAAGACTTGCGTTGGCACGGATTGGTGTCGGTTTGGCACACAGGACTCCACGGGACTTGGCATCCGCATTGAAAAATTCATGTGGGGATCCTGGACTCCTGCCAAGCTGAAAATGGCTGTGTCAGGTTGTCCGCGCAATTGCTCGGAAGCCACCTGCAAGGACATTGGTATCATTTGTGTCGATAGCGGATTTGAAATTCATTTTGCCGGTGCTGCCGGTCTCGACATCAAGGGCACGGAGGTGCTCGGCATGGTCAAGACAGAAGATGAAGCGCTGGAATATGTCGTCGCTCTGGCGCAGATGTATCGCGAGCAGGGGCATTACCTGGAACGCATTTACAAATGGGCGAAACGTGTCGGTTTTGATGAAGTGCGACGCCAGATCATGGATGAACCGGCCAAACGAAAAGCCTATTTCGAGCGGTTCGTTTTCAGCCAGAAATTTGCCCAGATCGATCCTTGGAGCGAACGGGTTTCCGGAAAGGACAAGCACGAGTTCAATCCGATGGCGATCTTGCAATTGGAGGCAGCTGAGTGATGAATGCATTGACACAGACCTGGGTCTCGGTTGGCTCGATAGAGGATATTCCCCGTCGAGGGTCGCGCTGCGTTGACTATGGTGAAATGACCATCGCAATCTTTCGCACGATTGATGATCGTGTGTTTGCACTGGAAGATAAATGTCCCCACAAAAACGGTCCGCTCAGTCAGGGCATTGTGCATGATGGCTGTGTGACCTGTCCGTTGCATAATTGGGTGATCAGTCTGGAAACGGGTGAAGCGCAAGGCGCAGATGAGGGTGAAACACGCGCTTTCCCGATCCGGTTGGATGACGATCAGATCATGTTGGGCCTCGGGAAAAGCTGATGCATGGACCGCTTCCCAAAGCGACGAAAACGACCTGCCCCTATTGCGGAGTCGGGTGCGGAGTTGTTGCCACGCCCAAACCGGATGGGTCGGTTGCGATTGAAGGTGACTTGGATCATCCGGCCAATTTCGGGCGCTTGTGTTCAAAAGGGTCAGCTCTTGGCGAGACACTTGGCCTTGATGATCGATTGCTGCAGCCGGAGATTGATGCACAGGTTTCTGATTGGGACACAGCGCTTGATCTGGTTGCAGATCGATTTCAGGAAACCATTGCCTTGCATGGGCCAGACAGTGTGGCGTTTTATGTATCCGGTCAAATTCTGACCGAGGATTATTATGTCGCCAACAAGCTGATGAAGGGCTTCATTGGCTCTGCGAATATCGATACCAATTCCCGGCTTTGCATGGCATCCTCTGTGGCCGGTCACAGGCGTGCCTTTGGCAGTGATACAGTGCCGGGCACTTATGAAGATCTGGAGCAGGCCGATCTGATTGTGTTGACTGGCTCCAATCTGGCCTGGTGTCATCCGGTGCTCTATCAGCGTATTGCCGCTGCGAAGGCGGCACGGCCCGAGATGCAGGTGGTGCTGATTGACCCGCGCCGCACCATGACTGCCGACCTTGCTGACATTCATCTATCCATTGCACCTGACGGTGATGTGGCACTGTTTATGGGCTTGCTGGCCCATCTGGCAGATCAGAACTGTCTGGATGCGGATTTTGTGAACAGTCATACAAATGGGATTGAAGCTGCTCTGGCTTCCGCCAAGGCGCTGCCTGAAGCTGACATCATAAATCAAACGGGTCTTTGCAGAACTGAGCTTCAAGCTTTTTATCAGCTCTGGGCGCAGACTGAAAAAGTCGTCACGGTTTTCAGCCAGGGTGTGAATCAATCGGCGATTGGAACCGACAAGGTCAATGCCATCATCAATTGCCATCTGGCAACCGGACGCATTGGTCGCCCGGGGCTGGGACCTTTGTCCGTGACTGGCCAGCCGAATGCAATGGGCGGGCGTGAGGTCGGCGGGCTGGCGAATATGCTGGCGGCTCATATGGAGCTTGAAAACGAAGTGCATCGCGACCGTGTGCAGCGGTTCTGGAATGCACCGATCATTGCCACAAAACCCGGCCTTAAAGCGGTTGATCTGTTCGATGCAGTTGCAGATGGTCGGGTCAAGGCGATCTGGATCATGGCGACCAATCCGGTGGATTCCATGCCCGATGCGGACGCCGTGGCGGAGGCCCTGAAACACTGCCCGTTTGTAGTGGTTTCCGACATTGCGGCTGAAACAGACACACTGCGCTACGCTGATGTGAAGCTGCCCTCATTGGGCTGGGGCGAAAAAAGCGGAACGGTGACCAATTCCGAGCGCCGTATTTCACGCCAGCGCGCTGTTGTCAGAGGACCAGATGGTGCGCGCGCCGATTGGTGGCAAATGGCAGAAGTGGGTAAGCGTATGGGGTTTGCCAGCGCTTTTTCCTATAATAATGCAGCAGATATATTCCGGGAATATGCAGCGCAAACCGGGTTTGAGAACGGTGGTTCGCGGGATCTGGATATCGGTGCCTATGAAGCTGTCACTGATGAAACCTATGAGGGGCTTGCGCCCTTCCAGTGGCCAGCACCCAAACAACCGGGTACGGTGCCGATAAGGTCACGGTTCTTTGCAGATGGTGGTTTTTACACGCCGGATCGCAAGGCTCGTTTTGTGCCTGTAGCCGCGCCAATCGCGGCCCCTGTTTTACCGGATCATCAACTGGTTCTGAATACAGGCCGCATTCGCGATCATTGGCATACCATGACACGCACTGCCAAAAGTGCGCGGCTATCGGCGCATATTGCGGAGCCCTTTGCTGAAATTCATCCCAGCGATGCTGTGCAGTTGGGCGTGAAACCGGCTGATCTGGTGCGTCTCTTCAACGGCCGTGGGGACATTGTTGTGCGGGCGCAAATTACAGACCGCCAACAGCCGGGCAGTGTGTTTGTGCCAATGCACTGGACGGATCAATGCTCGTCCAATGCGCGGGTTGATCGTCTGGTGGCACCCATCACCGACCCTATTTCCGGGCAGCCGGCCCTGAAGATGTCCCGTGTTTCCGCAGCCAAATTCAAAGCGCTGCATTACGGTTTTGTCGTCTCGACACAGCGGCCTGACCTATTAAAGGCCTCGTATTGGGCGTTGGCGAAAACGGATGCTGGCTGGCGCGCTGAATTTGCTCTGGAAAATCCGATTGAAGATGTTGAAGCCGAAGCGCGGTTCCTGCTTGGGGCAGCAGCAAATGCGCCGCTTTTGTCCTATCGCGATGCGATGAGTGGCTTGACGCGCATTGCTGCTTTTAACGGCAATAGACTGACAGGCGTTGTCTATTTGTCGCAAGAGCCGGTGTCTGTTGCGCGCAGTTGGGCAATTGAACAATTGCAGGAAGACTTTGCTGACTTACCGGCTCGTTGGCGTGTTGTAGCCGGGCGACCAGCCGCGGATATGCCGGATAAGGGTGTCATTGTCTGTGCCTGTTTGGGCATTGGGGCCAATCAGATATCGGGTGCCGTGCGTAGCGGATGCCATTCAGTCGATGCGATTGGCAAACAGACGAATGCAGGCACCAATTGTGGATCCTGCAAAGCAGAAATTAAGGCGATACTTGATGACCACCAGCTTATTGCAGCCGAATAAATCTGCACGCAGTTCTGGCAGCCGACCTCGGCGTCGCGAGCGCATGGGTGCGTTGGCAACCCTGCCGGTGTTTTACAAATTGCACGGTCGCAAAGTGCTGATCGCCGGTGGCAGTGATGCCGCGGCCTGGAAGGCTGAATTGCTTGCAGCCAGTGGTGCACAGGTGCATGTCTTCGCGGCAGAGCTTGATCCTGTGTTTGCCGAATTGATGGCCGCACCTTCAGTGTCTGGCACGTTTACGTGGCATCAGAGGCCTTGGGCCGCAGACAGTTTTGAGCATATGCAAATTGCGATTTGCGATGCGCAAAGCAATGGCGAGGCGCAGGCCTTTTACTGTGCAGCACGTGCGGCAGGTGTGGCTGTCAATGTGATCGACAAGCCTGCCTATTGCGAGTTCCAGTTCGGCTCCATCGTCAATCGCTCTCCCGCTGTCATTAGCATTTCAACCGATGGCGCGGCTCCCATTCTGGGACAGGCGATCCGCCGCCGAATTGAAACTCTGGTCGCCCCATCGGTGGCAGGTTGGACCGCCTTGGCTCACTCCATTCGCGGTCAAGTGACCGATCACCTCAGCCCCGGTCCGCAACGGCGGGCCTTTTGGGAAGCCTTTGTGGATCGTGCGTTTGGAGCGGCGCCAACTGAGCGGACGGCACAGGAACTCATCAGAGAAAGTCAGAAGATTGCACTTTCTGCCGGCTCTTCAGCAGGGCGCGTGACGCTTGTAGGTGCCGGGCCCGGCGATGCTGAATTGTTGACCTTGAAGGCGGTTCGCGCTTTGCAGGCCGCGGATGTGATCCTGTTTGACGATCTGGTGTCCAATGATGTTCTGGAACTGGCCCGTCGTGAGGCAAAACGTATGCTTGTGGGCAAACGCGGTGGCCGAGAGAGCTGCCGCCAGGATGACATAAACAACACCATGGTTACACTTGCAAAATCCGGTAAGCATGTGGTGCGCCTGAAAGGCGGGGACCCGATGATTTTCGGGCGTGCCGGCGAAGAAATTGTGCGGTTGCAGCTGGAAGGTATTTCGGTTTCGGTTGTGCCAGGCATTACATCTGCGTTGGCGATGGCATCTCAGCTTGGCGTCTCGCTGACCCATCGTGATTTCGCGCAATCAGTGCGGTTTGTAACCGGACACAGCCGCCATGGTGATTTACCTGCGGACATGGACTGGACAGGGCTGACGGACCCCAAAACGACAAATATCTTTTTCATGGGCGGACGTATGGCGGGCCGGATTGCGGGCCAGCTTCTGGACCATGGAATGCCGGGCTCAACGCCCGTGACGATTGCCAAATCCGTGTCATCGGCTGATTTTGTGCCATGGCATGGTGTCTTGTCTGACCTTGAAGATGGCATGATGGAGATTGGATATGATCAACCGGTCTTGATTGGCATCGGTGCGGCTTTTGCTGCCTGTGCCGTTAAGAGCGAACGCGAACCGGCGCTGGTTCACGCCTGAGCCGGGGCGCCAGGTTCACAGGGCCTATTTTCGATTTGCATGCCATGAGGCCTGTGCCGTTGTCGCGGCTTCGTTTTCAAGGTTTGTGTACAGCGCAATTCGCAGCGCCAAACTGCCATAATTTGCGCTGAGATCAACCAATTGGCCGTTCTCCAACTCGCGGTAGACCATGCTGACAGGCAGCCAGGCGATGCCCAATCCGTTGATTGCCATCTCTTTGATACCGGCTGAAAAAGCTGTTTGATAAATTGCGTTGGCGGCTTGACTGGGCGTTGAGAACTGCTTTTGTTTTCCGGCTAACAACTCCCCGAAATAGCTTTGCTCCGGATAAACGATTGCGGGCGTGAGGTCATCTACACTGCCATCGCTGGCCCTGTTGTAACGAAATTTTCCACCGACGAGAGGCACAAGGCGGTCGGTGCCCCATTCATCATGCTGGATAGAATTGTCAAATGGCATCGGTTTTGCGGTCTCATCCTCATAGCACAGTAGAATAGAGGCGTCTCCGCGCAGAAAAACCGATACACATTCACCTCGATTTCCGGCTCTCAGGCGAAAGCCGAGTGATGGCATATGTTCGCGCGTAATGGCTGCAATATCGGGAAATGAGGATGTGATCAGGGCGTGCTGGGTGGCAATGGTGATGACAGACCGCTCTGGCTTGAACGTGCTGATTTTGTTGCGCAGTTCCTGAACGCGGAGAATCATTGACCGTATTTCATCTTCATTGGCCAACAGAGACGGGCTTAGGATAACACGGTTGGCCTTGCGCTGAAGAAGCGACACGCCCATCCACTCTTCAAACGATCTGATGCGGCGCGAGAAGGCGGGTTGCGTGATGTTTCGTCGTTCTGCCGCTCTCGTCATATTCTGCTCTTCCAGCAGAACCAGAACATCCTCAAACCATCGTAAATCCATTTCAAACGTCCCCAGGCATACTTTTCATTTGGCTAGGCAGACATATTGGCACTTTTCAGTATGAAAATCCTGCTCAATGATAAGAAAAAGTTTGGCTAAGAGGAGTCCTAGTGGATTTGAAAAATGATAAGAATGACGATGAACAAGCTCTCAACTCAAGTTCTTCGGCTTTGGAAATGAAGCTGTGCAAGGACCTGTCCATTGCCTTGTCAGCGTTTCCGCGCACTAGACTTGGGCACCTGCCGACACCATTGGAACCGATGGATCGTCTGTCAGAGCTTCTTGGCGGCCCCCGGCTGTGGGTAAAGCGTGATGACTGCACCGGGTTGTCATCTGGCGGAAACAAGACCCGCAAGCTGGAATATCTGATGGCGGATGCTCTGCAAAAAGGTGCTGACACCATTATCACGCAGGGTGCGACCCAATCCAATCATGCCCGTCAGACTGCTGCAGCGGCGGCAAAACTGGGATTGACGTGTCATATCTTGCTTGAAGATCGCACCGGTTCGAATGATCCACAATATAATCTGAATGGAAATGTATTGCTGGACCGGCTTCATGGTGCGACTGTTTCCAAGCGCCCCGGTGGTACGGATATGGCTGAGGAGATGGTGATTTTCGCTGACAGCTTGAGCGCAGATGGCGCGACACCTTACATAATTCCTGGAGGTGGCTCCAACCCCATCGGCGCGCTGGGCTATGTGAATTGTGCACGCGAGTTGGTCGAACAGGCTGCAGATATGGGGCTTAAGATTGATGCCCTTGTTCATGCAACGGGTAGTTCTGGCACGCAGGCTGGTCTGGTGACTGGCCTGAAAGCAATCAAGAGCGATATTCATTTGCTTGGTATTGGTGTGCGGGCCCCGCGCGAAAAGCAGGAACAGATGATTTTTGATCTGGCTGTCCAAACCGCTAAACATCTTGATGCTGGCGTTACGATTGAGCGCAGCGATGTGCGTGCGATTTGCAATTATGTGGGCCCCGGATACGGCCTGCCAACAGATGGCATGCGCAAAGCGGTAAAAATGCTGGCCGAAACAGAAGGCCTGCTGTTTGATCCGGTTTATTCCGGCAAAGGGCTGGATGGCCTGATTGATTTGATCCGCAAGGGACATTTCGACGGTATGGAGAATATCGTCTTTCTGCATACGGGCGGCAGTGCTGCACTGTTCGGCTATCCCGAAACTTTTGATCTTCCAGAATACGTAAATTGAAAACCCTGAAGGAGCCTAGAATGACTACATTGAAATCCAAACTGATCACGGCCTGTGTTGGGCTGGGACTTGCATTTGGTGGTGCAACCACCGCGTTTTCGCAAGATGGCGGCACACTTGAAAAAATCAAGGCGAGCGGCGAGATTGTTATTGGTCACCGGGAATCTTCGGTTCCATTTGCCTATCTTGATGATGGTCAAAAACCGGTTGGCTACTCGATTGATCTGTGCATGAAAATTGTTGAGGCCGTTTCTGCCGAGCTGGAAATGGATGTTGCAGTCAGATATGTGGCAATCAATCCCAAAACCCGCATTGCTTTGTTGGCCAATGGCACGATTGATATGGAATGTGGTTCAACCACAAACAATCTGACCCGGCA
Organism: Alphaproteobacteria bacterium; assembly: GCA_024743215.1. Classification (GTDB taxonomy): domain Bacteria; phylum Pseudomonadota; class Alphaproteobacteria; order Rhizobiales. The sequence continues at coordinate 190,389 of JANSWZ010000007.1, read as the reverse complement.
GCAGCAGGTTGAGTATTTGCCGACCACATTCATCACAGGCACAAAACTGCTCGTGCGCAAAGACAGTGGCATCAACTCGGTTGCCGATCTGGATGGCAAATCCATTGCTATTGCACAGGGCACAACAAATGAACGCGCTGTGAAAGCAGCCGTTGAAGCTGCTGGCATGGATGTGAAAATCCTGCCTGTACGTGATCTTGCTGAAGGTATGCTGTCCCTCGAAACTGATCGTGTTGATGCTTATTCTTCCGATCACATTTTGCTGTTTGGTTTGATCTCCAAGTCGAAGAATCCCGACGATTTTGTAGTTGTTGGAGATTTCCTGTCGTTTGATCCCTATGCCCTCATGGTGCGCAGGAATGACAGTGCCTTTGAGTTGGTAGGCAAAAAGGCGTTGGCAGAGGTTTTCCGTTCCGGTGAAATCAATGACATCTATGGAAAATGGTTTGATCCACTGGGTGTTCCAGCGGACGATCTGTTGAAGGCTGCCTTCACACTTGGCGGCTTGCCAAACTAATCTGACCATCATGCGGGCCGCTGCTCAAAGTAATAGCAGCGGCCCGTTTTTCCGGGGCAAATTGCAGGCAGGCTGATGGATTATAATTGGAATTGGGGCGTTCTGTTTGAAGAAGAGTATCTCGGCTGGCTCATCAGTGGGTTCTGGTGGACGATTGCTGTCGCTCTTTGTGCCTGGTGCATTGCCATAGTCGTTGGCTCTCTTGTCGGGATCGGCCGCACGGTACCCAACCGTTTTATCCGAGCCATCTCCGGCACTTATGTTGAGCTGTTTCGAAACGTTCCCCTTCTGGTGCAAATGTTTATCTGGTATTTTGCCGTGCCGGAACTGGTGCCCGATGATTGGGGCCGCTGGATGAAGCGCGATATGCCCAATCCGGAATTTACCACTGCGGTGATTGCACTGGCACTCTACACCGCCTCGCGAGTTGCCGAACAGGTGCGTGCCGGGATTGAAACGGTCCCTGAAGGTCTTAATGCTGCAGCAAAAGCCCACGGGCTGAGCGTTGCGCAGACCTACAGACATATTTTGCTGCCGATTTCCTTCCGACTTATTGTGCCGCCTCTGACTTCCGAATTTCTAACGGTTTTCAAGAACTCATCACTGGCTCTGACGATCGGGCTTCTGGAACTGACAGCGCAAAGTCAGCAAATTGCTGAATACACATTTCAGGGTTTTGAAGCCTTTACGGCAGCAACCGTGATTTATGTCTGTATTGCGCTTGTCGCCACCGTGATCAGCCAGTCTCTGGAACGCTATACCGCCATTCCAGGATTTGTAGGAAAGGAGGCTTAAGATGGACGATTTTGATTTTGGCGTCATCATCCAGTCGCTTCCGTTTCTTTGGGAAGGATTGCAACTCAGCCTTTGGCTGACTTTCCTGGCAATCGTCGGCGGGATCGCGCTTGGTACGCTGTTGGCGCTGGCACGGCTCTCCGGCATTCTACCCCTGTCGCTTCTGGCCGCCGGCTACGTGAACCTCATTCGGTCTGTACCCCTGATCCTGGTAATCTTCTGGTTCTATTTTCTGGTGCCGCTGGTTTTGGGTCGCCCAATTGGTGGTTTCTATTCGGCACTCATTGCGTTTGTTTTGTTTGAAGCTGCCTATTATTCCGAGATCATGCGCGCGGGTATTCAAAGCGTGCGTCAAGGTCAGGTTTTTGCAGGTAAAGCAACCGGGTTGAACTATTGGCAAATTCAGCGCTTTGTTGTTCTGCCACAGGCGTTTCGCAACATGATCCCGATTTTGGTGACGCAGGGTATCATCCTGTTTCAGGATACATCGCTGGTCTTTGTGGTCAGCCTGCGTGACTTCATGACAGCTTCTTCGATTGTTGCCCGAACGGAAGGGCGTCTTGTGGAGATGTATCTGTTTGCCGCTGTTGTGTATTTCGTGATCTGCTTTGCAGGTTCCCTTTATGTAAGACGACTGAAAAGCCGGATGGCCACATGATTGAAATTGAAAAAATAAGCAAATGGTACGGCGATTTTCGTGTTCTGACCGATTGCACGACGTCGGTGGAAAAGGGCGAGGTGGTTGTCGTTTGTGGGCCATCAGGTTCTGGAAAATCCACCTTGATCAAATGCGTCAACGGGCTGGAGCCGGTTCAAGAAGGTCGCATTAGCGTTGAGGGGCAGGAAGTTACTGCCAAATCAACCAATTTGACTAAACTGCGTTCCCGCATCGGCATGGTGTTCCAGCATTTTGAGCTGTATCCGCACATGTCGGTTCTGGAGAATTTGTGTCTGGCACAGGAAAAGGTGCTGAAGCGCTCTCGTGATGAGGCGGTCAGCCGTGCCGAGGAATTGATTGAACGTGTCGGTCTGTCCGAGCATCTGACAAAGTTTCCAAGCCAGTTGTCGGGAGGCCAGCAGCAACGTGTCGCCATAGCCCGTTCTTTGGCTATGGATCCCATTGCGATGCTGTTTGATGAGCCAACCTCGGCGCTGGACCCGGAAATGATCAATGAAGTTCTTGATGTCATGGTGGGACTGGCAAAGGACGGCATGACCATGATGGTGGTGACCCATGAAATGGGGTTTGCCAGAAAAGTCGCTGACCGGGTTATTTTCATGGATGAGGGTGCCATTGTCGAAGATCGGGAAACGCAGGCTTTCTTCTCAAATCCTGAAAGTGACCGTGCCAAGGACTTTTTGTCCAAAATTCTCAATCATTAGGTCTTTGCTGGCCGTTGCTTGATTGTGACGTCTATCGATCAGGCTGTGCTGGGCGGCGGCCACGCTCTGAGTTTTTAGACGCTACCCCTTTCGGGCAAAGCAGTCCTGGAACTCATATTGCCAAAATTTAAGCACGGAACAGACTGGTTCCGTTGTATGCTCTTGGTGAAGCATAAATCTGCTTGAGATTGCCAGATTGGATATGCTGCCTATGTATGCAGTAAGTGGTTGTCGTAGCAGGTATCAAGACCGCACTGACAGACAGTGGATGAGTACTACTGAAATTTGCGCGCAGCTGGCACAGCTCAAATAGGAGAGATTGATATGAACCGCCCTGCTTTTAACCGTCGTTCCCTTTTGATCGGTGCCGGTGTTTCCGGCGCTGCTTTGGTGACCGGAACTGCTGGCCTATTGGTGCCGGCGCAGGCCAAATCTGAATATGCGCCAACCCAGACCATGCGCGGTGGATCTAACAATTACAGGCCCAATGCGCCGCTTGTGGCAAATCTTGGCACAGGCTTTCTGATGTCCGGAACGGTACTAAGAGCCGGCACGGGTGAGCCATTGTCGAATGTGCGCATTCAAATCTGGGCGGCGACGCCGCGTGGCGGAGAACGTGAGCCAAGCAATCATGGCAGCGTGATGACCGCAGCAGACGGCACGTATCAGTTGGAAATGTCGCAGATCGTGCCTCATTTTGGTCAGCCTCATGGCCATCTGGCTTATGATGATGCGGAGTTTGAAACAGTGTTCCTGCGCCCTGTCATGAACAGCAGAACTGACACCAGCCTTCAGGCCGATTTCGTTCTGACACCAGCTTAACCGCATGTCGCGCCCAACTGCGCGCAGTGGGCACCGACTTGATGTCGGGCGTCCGCTAACGTTGCTGGTCTGGCTCGTTCTGGCCGCTGCAGTACTCGGGCCTATTGCGATTGCCGCAACCAGCCCTGTGCTGGTTGGTCGCGACGCCGCTTACCTGGTTTCAGGCATTGCCGGTGTTACGGCTCTGGCCCTGCTGCTTTTGCAACCGCTGTTGGCCGCGGGATATCTGCCCGGTTTGCATGTGATGCAGGAGCGTCGGTGGCACCGTTGGCTCGGCAGCGGCATCTTTATCGCTGTGTTACTGCATGTCGGTGGCCTTTTTATTACCAGCCCGCCTGACACCATTGATGCGCTTCTTCTGGTCTCGCCAACCCTGTTTTCAGTCTATGGGGTGATCGGCCTTTGGAGCCTTGTGCTGACAGTTCTGCTTGTGGCGGTGCGGTTGCGCATCGGTCTACGTTACGGGGTCTGGCGGATCATTCACAACTATTTGGCGGTGGTTGTAGTGGTATCGAGTATTGTGCATGCCTGGATGATCGAAGGATCAATGGGTAATCTGTCCAAAGTGATCCTGTGTGTCTGCATCCTTGTGGCCACAGTTGCAGTGGTGCTGCATCTGCGTGTGGTCAAACCGCTGCGGACACGGCGACAGGCTCTCAATTAGATGCAGTTTGTTTAAAGCTGAAGGCTCTTGCGTTAGTCGTAAAAGCCCAGCCGTTCGTTGATGCTGTCCACGGCCAGCAATCTGGCCCGGCTGTCATGGCCGGATTTCAACATGGCCTGGACCACTAGCTGGTGACAGAGCGACATCACAGCCGTGTGGTTGAATTGGGGGCTTGATGTCTGGGTGCGGCATCGGAAATGCCAGGTTGAACTGGTGTTGTAAGTCATGCCTTCGTCAGAAATCAGAGCGATTTTTGCGCCCACCTGCCGGATTTCGCTCAGCACATCTTCGGTGCCCTTCATGCGGCGGCGCAGGGCAACAAAAATCACCAGATCATCGGGCTCCATAGCCGCAATGTGTTCGCCAAGGGTCTCGCCCGCTTGCGGAACAACTGCACTGTTGGCAATGACCTTGGTCAGTTGCCAATACAGGTAAGTGGCAAAGGAATGGCCGATGCGTTGCCCTATAATCCATACCTTGCGCGCCGAAAGAATGGCTTCGGCCACAGCGTTCAACTCGGCGGGATCAATGCGCTGGAAGGTCCATTCTGTCAGCTCGCGTTCCTCGGCTAGATCAATGCCGTGTGTCGATGCACCAGCTTCGGTTTCGGCATGACCAAAAAACAGTCTGGACCCGGTCTGACTTTCCTCACGCACAGCCTTGCGGGCATGATCGTAATTGTCGAAGCCGAGACGGCGCACAAAGCGGGACACTGTGGCCTTGGAGACCTTGCACAGGCCTGCCAGTTCCTGAGCGTCGTAGCTGGCAATTTCACCTGGAAAATCGATCAGGAATTCAGCAAGCCGCCGTTCTGCTGGATGCAGATCGGGCAGGGCCTCTTTGACTTTGGTGAGAAAGGATTCCTGTGTCACCGAAAACTCCTGAAACTACAATTTCATGATTGTCTATTTCATATCACTTGGGGTGATGGCAAGTCCGGTGCCAAACTTCGTTGCTCTATGTGTTGGAAAATGAATGCAGCTTCTCCAAATCGAAGATTTTGTCACCGTATTCTGCGGTTTCATGTGTGTCCGGCTGCACATTTTTGTGTCACGCGAGGTGGAAAGTTCAGAATTTCTGCACAGAATTTTCGCAAACCAAAAATAGTGTGACTATAGTTTCATCAAATTCAAATTTCCTGTTGCGCCCTTTGTGAAAACACAGTTTCATATGATTGCAAATGATTTTACAGAGATAAATCTATTCAGGAGTTACGGCACAATGATCAATCGAAGACACATGCTCAGCCTTCTCGGACTGGCCGCGGCTGTTGGCATTACGGCTGGCTCGACCAGTGTTGAGGCCGCATCTGACTGGCCCGAAAAGCCGGTGCGCATTCTGGTTTCCTTCCCGCCGGGCGGCTCCAGTGATCTGGTGGCGCGGTTGCTGGCCAAGGAGTTGGGTGAAAAACTGGGCCAGCAATTTGTTGTCGAGAACAAGCCGGGCGCCGCCGGAACTGTGGCTGCGATGGCGCTGAAAGAAGCTGCCAATGACGGTTACACCTTCATGTTGTCAAATCTGACACCTTTCAGCGTTGCACCAACACGGTTTCCCGACACGCCCTATGATCCGCTGACCGATTTCACCCATGTTTCCTATATCGGAACTGTGCATCTGGGCCTGTTTGTGCGTCCGGGTGCAGGGGCGAGCGATCTTGAAAGCTTTATCGCCATGGCCAAGGATGATCCCGACAACATCGACTACGGGACTTCGGGCGTTGGCTCCTGGGGACATATCGTCAGCGTGGACTTCACGGATAAGACAGAAACGCAACTGGTGCATATTCCCTATAAGGGCTCTGGCCCGATGCGGCTTGATTTCAGGGCCGATGTTGTGGGGGCCATGTTTGACGCAATCCCGCAAAACTTGCCTGCTGTTGCTGACAAAGAAGCGATCCCGCTGGCAGTTTCCGCAACCGAACGCATTGCAACCTTGCCTGATACGCCCACATTCCGTGAACTTGGCTATGACATCGTTGCCGAGAACTGGCTTGGTATCAGCGCACCAGCGGATATTGACCCGGAAATTTCGGCCAAGATGGATGCAACCATGCAGGACGTCATGGCATTGCCAGCGGTCGATGCACAATTTGATACCTGGGGGATTATCCGTTCCACCAAGACCACCGAAGAGTTCACCGATTATGTGGCCAGTCAATTTACGGACTGGAAGCCTTTGGTGATGAAAGCATCTGATAAATGAAACTTGCTGTTTTCTTTGTCGGAGAACTGAATGATGACGGCTTCAACTCCAGCGCACTTGCTGGGGTTGAGGTCGCCAGACAACAATTTGGCGTGGACATTCAAGTCATAAGTGACGTGCGCTACGATCAGGAAGACATCCGGGATCGCCTGCAACAGGTCACCGCACTGGTGGATGGCGTGATTTTTATTGGCGGACAGGGTGACATTGCCATGCCCGCGATAGCTTTGGACAATCCGTCGAAAAAGTTCGCTGTTATTCAAGGGCAACAAGTCGGCTCCAATCTTGCCGCCTATGATGTCATGCAGGAAGAATCCGCGTTTCTGGCCGGGTGTCTTGCTGCCAAACTGACCCGTTCCGGCATTGTATCCCATTTATCCGGCCACCGGGTCCGACCGGGATTGAAGGGCCGCGCGGCCTTTGTCGGGGGTGTCAAACATACTGAGCCATCGGTTGAGGTTTTGACCGGCTTTTGCGGAACACAGGACGATAATAATGTGACCCGCATCTGGGCGGGCGACATGTTCTCTGCAGGTGCGGACATCCTGTTCACGATGCTGAATGGAGCGCGGCAGGGTGCGATAGACGCTTGCCGCGAACATGACGTGCTTCAGATCGGCAATGCGTTGGATTGGTGTGCCCGCGATCCGAAAATTTTCGTCGGATCGGCTCTTGCCCGAATAGACCAGGGCGTGGTGACAGCAGTCGAAGATATGCTGGCTGGCAGGACGCCAGGTGCGGTCGTGCATTTCGGTCTTGGTGATGGAGACTATGTCAGCCTGACGACAAACAGCTCTGTGTCACAACACATCAAAGTTGAGATTGCGCATACCGCAGATCAGATCAGAACGGGTTCTGTGGTCGTCCCAACAGACTATCTGGGCGCAGAATATGTGCTGGCGGAGGCATCATGCTCAAACAGCGCCTGACAGGACAATTGGGTCTTCTGGCGATTTTGGCCATTGCACTGTTTTTCATTGTCAGCGCTTTGGTGACACTTGATCTGGGAACAGCGCGACGTCTGGGTCCGGGCGCATTTCCCTTGATGGTTGGCGGTTTGTTGGCGGTGCTGAGCATGATCGTGCTCATCCAGAATTTGCGGACCGAGATGTCCTGGTCTGCACCTGACTGGACTGCGCTTTTGATGATTGGCAGCGGTGTGGCCGCCTTTGCGTTTTTGACACCGGTTTTGGGCGTTCTTCCTGCTGTGTTTCTGTCTGTTCTGTTCAGCAGTTCGGCAAATCGAGAAGTGACCTGGTTGTTGCGGCTCTGTTTGGCCTTTGCGGTTGCTGTTGGAGTTTGGGTTATCTTCCTGCTGGGCCTGCAAATGCCATTTGTTGCCATACGAGGATTGTGATGGATATTCTGGCCAATCTCGCGCTCGGCTTTTCAACCGCAGCGACCCCCATGAATTTGATGTACTGCTTTGCGGGTGTTTTTCTTGGCACATTCATTGGTGTCTTGCCGGGGGTCGGACCGCTGGCTGCCGTTGCCATGCTACTGCCCGTCTCGTTCTATCTGCCGCCGGAAACGGCTTTGGTGATGCTGGCAGGCGTTTATTATGGCGCTGAATATGGCGGCTCGATTGCCTCCATTTTGCTGAATATCCCAGGCACACCTTCCGCTTCGGTGACCTGCCTTGACGGCTATCCCATGGCACAGCAGGGCCGAGCCGGAGTTGCTCTTTTTGTTACGGCCATTGCATCCTTTTTTGGCGCGATGTTTGGCGTCGTTGTGATGGTTTTGCTGTCGCCCGCTTTGGCAGAGTTTGCGCTTTTGTTTGGACCGGCAGAGTATTTTTCGGTGATGGTTCTGGGACTGGTTGCAGCATCCGTGGTCAGTAATCACGGCGCGCTGCGCGGCATCATGATGGTTTGTCTTGGCATTCTTCTTGGCACTGTGGGGGTTGATGTCAACTCCGGCGAAACGCGGTTCACGGGCGGCATTGCCGAATTGCGTGATGGCGTCAACCTCGTCGTCGTTGCGATGGGCCTGTTCGGGATATCGGAAGTCATTACTTCGGCACGCGGAGCCACTCGGTCTTATGCCACCGCAAAAATTTCATTGAAGCAGTTTCTGCCGACGGGAGCGGAATGGCTGCGCTCCATTGCACCTGCTTTCAGGGGCGCTTCTGTTGGTTCCTTCTTTGGAACCCTGCCCGGAACCGGGCAAACGGTCGCCTCCTTTGTGGGCTACGCGCTGGAAAAACGTATATCGCGAAACCGGGATAACTTTGGCAAGGGGGCCATTGAAGGGGTGGTGGTTCCGGAATCGGCCAATAATGCGGCTGCGCAAACAGCCTTCATTCCAACACTGACCCTTGGCATTCCCGGCAGTGCAACCATGGCTTTGATGCTGGGCGCATTGATGATTCACGGAATTACGCCAGGTCCACGGCTGATCACAGAACGCCCGGAACTGTTCTGGGGGCTGATTGTCAGCTTTCTGTTCGGCAATCTGTTTCTGCTGATCCTCAACATCCCGCTGATCGGGCTTTGGGTGAAGCTGCTTCAGGTGCCGCATTTCTATCTTTATCCGGCGGTGATCGTGCTGATCTGTGTGGGTGTTTACTCCATCGACAACAGTGTCTTTGATATTTGGGTTACCTTGGGCTTTGGTTTGCTGGGCTACTTCATGCGCCTTTACAAATTCGAACCTGCTCCGCTTCTCATCGGCTTCGTGCTTGGGCCGATGATGGAAGAATTTTTCCGCCGTGCCATGCTGTTGTCCCGCGGGGATCCGCTGGTTTTCCTGGAACGGCCGGGCAGTGCTGCACTGCTTGGTGTCAGCGTCATTCTGCTGATCTGGGCCATGCTTCCAGGGCGTGCCCGGAAACAGAAGCTGGCGTGAGTTCTGGCCTTAATTCGCCGAAAACCCGCCATCCACATTGATGATCTCGCCGGTTATGATGGCTGAAGCCTGTGAGGTCAGAAACACAATGACACCGGCAAAATCGTCGGCTTCTGCCAGGCGGCCCAGTGGAATGCGCGCCAGCACGTTTTTGCGTGCGAAGCGGCCTTCTTCTGTATCTTCGAAAAGCCAGCTTGTCAGTTCGGATCGAAAAACCGTCGGGGCAATGGCATTGACGCGAATATTGTATTGGCCCCATTCGGTTGCCAGCGAACGGGTGATCATATCGATGGCGGATTTGGAAGGGCCATAAGCGCTGGTGCCTTTGGGCGTTGCGAAGCGGGCGCGGACGGAAGAGACATTGACAATGGCCCCGCCACGGTCCTGATCCACCATGACACGTCCGGCAGCGCGGCACAGAAGCCAGGTCTGGCGGACATTGGCATCCATGACTTCATCCCAGGTTTCAACCGGCATTTCCAATGCCGGTGCCACAGCTGCCGTGCCCGAGGCCGAGATGAGGATATCCAACCCGCGCCCATCGGCGCAGGCCGCGTCTACGATGCGTTCGCAAGTCTCTTCACTGGATGGCCGTTCAGCAATTGTGCTGACGCTTGCGCCATCTGCTGTCAGGGCCTCGGCAATGGTTTTGAGTTTTTCAGCATTGCCACCTGCCAGTGTGACATGGGCACCAGCAGCGGCCAGCGCTGCTGCAGACGCGCTGCCAAGGGCGCCCGTTGCGCCTGTTATAAGGGCTGACTTTCCGGTCAGGTCGAACAGGTTTTTGATATCCATCATTTTGCTTATGCCCTTACAATCGTATTTCTTAGAATGCCGATGCCCTCAACTTCCAGCTCAACCACATCGCCCGGCTTGATCCAGCGTTCCAGCTCATCACCGCAGCCATTTGCGACGGTTCCAGAGCCGATGAAATCACCTGGATAGAGTGTTTCAAACCGCGATATGAATGCGATGATCTGCTCGAAGCTCCAATACATGTCATCGGTATTGCTGTGGCTCCAGACCTCACCATTGACGCATGCTTTCATATCCAGGCTGGAAACGTCCAACGCGTCCGGCGTGACGAGGCAGGGGCCCAGAACATTGCCGGTATCCATATCCTTGCCCTTGGCAGGACCCAGAAACATCGAGACTTCGCCGGGGATTACGTCGCGTGCGCTGATGTCGTTGAAAATGGTGTAACCGGCGATGTGTTCGCGGGCGTTTTCAACACTGATATTGGTGCCCTGTTTTCCAATGAACACACCGAATTCCAGCTCATAATCGAGTTTCTCGGTGTAGTCTGGCCAGATGACAGGCGCGCCAGTGCCGATCACGCTTCTGGTATTGCCCTTGTAGTAAATTGGGGTCTCGTACCAGCGCGGCGGCGTTGGTTTGCCGGTGCGGCGCTCAAAGTTGATCATGTGCCCTTCAAACGACAGTGTATCGCGGATTGAATTGGGGCGAGGGATCGGTGCGAGCAATGTGAGTTTATCTGTCTGGTGGATCAGGGCTGCACCATCAGTGGTTTGTTCCTGGCCCGTTTCAGCAAGGAAGTTGAGCGCGTCATCTGCGGCCTTGCGAGACATGTGGCCACCGGCCAGAAATGCAATCATGTCTGGCGGAACCAATGCGTCCGCGATTTCGGCAGCACGGCCAGTTTGACCGCCTGCGGCCAGATGAGCCCGACATGCGAAATTCAGATCAACAACAGTGTCGTCGATCATGGCTCCGATCCGTTGGATCGGGCCTACCAGCGTTGCCAGTTCAAAGGTCACAAGTTTCAAGGTCTAGTCCTCTGCCTTGGGTGTGCGGGGTGTGTTGGATTTATAAAGCGCCAATTGCTGCAGTAATTTGCGGTCACGGGCGGCGAAAACCTCTTCGGTCGTGGTCTGGCTGTAATCGTACCAGCCCCTCCCGGATTTGATGCCCAATTCGCCCCGTTCCACTTTTTCCCCGAGTTCCGGCGAGGCCTTTGTGGCATTGCTGAGATCTTTGAATACATTGTTCGACACCCTGTAGGCCGTGTCGAGGCCGATGAAATCCTCAGCTTCCATCGGACCTATACAGGCGAGGCGAAAGCCGAGGCTTGCCTTGACTGCGGCGTCCAGATCCTCCGGCGTTACCACGCCCTGATCCAGCAGAAGATCAATCTCACGTTCCAATGCGCCGGTGAGGCGATTGATGATGAAACCGGGTATTTCCTTGCGCACGCGTATGGGCACTTTTCCCACACGAGTCATGATGGCAATCATTTGTGTGATCGCATCTTCGCTGGTCTTCGAGCCGTGGTGGATTTCCACCGCCGGGATGAGATGTGCCGGGTTGAAATAGTGCAGGCCAACAACGCGGTCAGCTGTTGTCATGTCACCGGTCATTTGTGAGACCGTGAAGCTGCTGGTGTTGGAGCCGATCAGGACATCCGGCGGCAGTTTGTCCAGGCGGGCAAAGACTTCTTTTTTGATGTCCATGACTTCCGGCACTGTTTCCACGGCCAGTTGAATGCCGACCGTCGCTGCCTCAAACTCATCCCAGGTGAAACCGGTGATACGGGCATGAATGGTGTCGGGATCATCAACCACACCCTGTTCCTGTCCGATTGCAAGATTGGCCCTGATTTGTGTCAGACCACGTGTAAGTGCATCTGCATCCCGATCCACAACATGAACGCTCAATCCACCTTCGGCGAAATTCTGGGCAATGCCGAGACCCATAGTGCCAAATCCGATTACGGCGGCGATGCTCATGTCCTGCGCTTTGTAAACCATGCTCTAATTAAACCCGCCAAACAAAAACCCGACAGGCACATTGATGCGCATCATGTCGCCAAACACAAAATGAATGATGACCCATAAACCAATGCCGGAGAGCACGGCCAGTATCCAGTTTTCCTTACGCGCAAGGAGCGAACCAAACACAAACAGGGGAACTGCGTATTCAGGGCCCAAAACCATGGTCATGGCAACCACCAGCAGAAAACTGCCCAATGAGATCAACACACCACGGCGATGGGCCAATACGAAGGCGGGACCCGTATCGGCCATCTCATCGCCGTCCTTGGTATCTGGGTCATAAAGCTCGTCCCAGACGGCCTTGTTGCGGTATTTTCCGTACACATAGGTCGCGGTAATGAACACGATGCTGATGGTAATGAACCAGGGAAAGATGGTGGCTCGACCGGGCAGGGATTGCAGCATGATGATGAAGGCAATTCCGATGATCAGAATGATCATCGAAACAATCCAGTCCACACGACGGCCAAAAGCTATGCTTTGATTGCGGTCTACCGGTTGAAGATTATTTTCAGGTGTTATCGCCATGTTTTGACCCTTCCGATCTGACACCAGATTTCCACAACCGCGCAGCAAACGCCTTGATCGGAGTGGAGAACAACATGAAGATGATCATGACTTCCAGCACCAATACGATGGGGCGGGCATAGAGCCAGCTGATGCCGTAGCGGTCGATAGAGGCGAAGAAATAGGGTTCTGCAATGCCGCCCAGAATCAGGCCCATAACCAATGGCACACGCGGCCAGTCCAGATGCTTGAAGACATAACCTGCAATGCCTGCACCGGCGAAAAACGCGATGTCTCCAAGGGAGAGGCGTGAGAAACCGGCTCCGATCACCATGGCGGCCAGTATGAATGGCACCATCAGGCTGGCGCGGACATAGCATAGTTTAACGAGGTATTTCTGGAAGACCAGACAAAGGGCTGCTGCAATAATGTTGCCGACCGTGATGACGTTGACCATCATGAAGGTTTCATCGAGCTTGTAAGTCAGCATTTCCTGGCCGGGACGTACGCCCAGAATAACGAAAACACCCAGCAGAACCGCCATAGGTGGATTGCCCGGTACACCAAAGGCAACGGTCGGAATGACGGCCCCGGGCAGATGGGCAGCTGTTCCGGTTTCCGGTGCGATGATGCCCCGTACATTGCCCTTGCCGAATGAGTCCTTGTCCTTGTCGGACGCGACCGCGTTGGCGTAGCACATCCATTCGGCCACAGTGCCGCCAAGGCCTGGAATAAAGCCGGTTACAACGCCGATGACCGAGCAGCGCAAGATCAGCCACCAGTCTTTCACACAGTCCACCATGCCTAACCAGAGACCGGACACTTTTTTAACAGGTGCCGAGGTTGCAATGCTTCTGTTACGGGCTGCCAGATCAATGATTTCCGGCACACCGAACAGGCCGAGAAGAACCGGAATAATCGGCACGCCTTCCCATAGATAAAGAAAAGGCCCGATGAAGCGGGGATCGCCTGTACCGGGTGCCTGCCCGACAGTGGACAGGATCAGGCCAAGACCCGCCATCAACAGGCCGCGTGCTTGTGAGCGCCCGGACAGGCTTGCTGCCATGACAAGGCCCAGCACAACCATCATGAAGAATTCAGGAGAAGAGAATTTTGTTACCAGTGCTCGCAGCAATGGCAGGAACAGAATGAAAATCACGGTTGCCACGAGCGTGCCGAAAATACTGGCGAAATATGAGGCGGACAGTGCCCGTCCGGCTTCACCGCGTTTCGCCATGGGATAGCCATCGAGCGATGTGGCAAGCGCTGCGGCGGTACCCGGAACGCCCAGCATGACCGCGGGAATGGAGTCGGTTTGCGATGTGACCGCATAGACACCCAACAACATTGCAATGGCGGCCAGCGGGTCGCCCAATTGGAGGGCAAACGGTATCAGCAAAATGTGTGCAACCAGGCCACCAAGGCCGGGGATCAATCCGACAATCATGCCTGCCACGATGCCGATCATCATTGCGGAAAACACGGGCACTGTGAATACAATACCCATGCCATTCAAGAATGCCGAAAAAATGATCGTCATTTCATCCATGATACGTCCTCCCCGTAAGACTGACCAATGTGGTTGACCAATGCGAATGGCCGGAATTTAGGTCTGAACCCAATCTCCGAATTGGGTTCAGACCTTGAGTTGCCTCAAATTCCGGCCAGTCTGGTATCAGTTGCCATATACTTCGAGTACGCTGTCCACAATGGCGCGGGCCGTTGCAGCATCAGTCCAGCTTGCCGGAATGCCATAGGCTTTCTCATGTTCAGCCTGGAATTCCGGATCGTTGACGGCGTCAAAGAAGGCTTGCGCCCAGACAGCGGCATATTCAGGGGGAGTTCCTGCTGGTGCCCAGATTTCGTTGGACACGGATTGCCCGGCAACCGCCACAAGCATCTCGTTCCAGTCGTCTCCTCCGACCGCATCGGGGTTGATGCGTCGAATGACGTCATGACCCGTTGGCACGTCGGGTTTTTCGACGGCGGTAACTTCACCATCCTTGATGTATCCGAACTGCCAGATGGCTTCGACACCGTTCTGAGACAGATCAGGACCAAATGTCAGCCATTCGATGTTGGACATGGGCATGGCGTCGACTTCGCCAGAGCGGAAAGCCTGAAGCGTGTCCGGGAAGCGCTGATAGGATGAAATGATGCGACCATCAATGCCCGCCAGTTTGAAGAAACTGGAGAAGTAAGGTGTGGCATCAGATTCCATACCGATGATGAGTTCACCCTCACGTGCTATCAGTTCGTCGATGTTTGAAACGCCATCGAGTTTCACCGGGATTACACGGGTCAACTGGTTGGCACCCAGAATTTGCATTTCACGCAAATTGAATTTTGCGCTTGGGTCGCCTTTGGCAGCCTTCGTCATCGCGATTGCATTGAACGTTCCAACTGTAAACCCGTCCGGCTTGACAGCTTGCGCGGTGTAATTGGCAGATATCATAGAGCCAGCGCCAGGCTTGTTGATGAAATCAATATCCGGATTTCCGGGCAGATGTCTTTTCAGATAAGGCGCAAGGGAACGATACCAGACATCGGGAGGTGAGCCCGGAGCGCCAAAGCTGACGATTGTAACAGTTTCACCTTCAAAACTGATATGGTCTTCGGCAAATGCTGTACCGGACAGACCGATCGATGCAATGGCCGCAGCTGCGCCAGACAGAATTACCCGACGTGTCAAAGAAAAAATACTCATTGGTTCCTCCCAAAGCTTCTATTTTCATTGAACGTAATGTCTTCCAGAATTTGGGCGCGGTCCAATACGGGTTTGCGCGATTAGCATAACATTTGATTATGTCGCCATATCCCGGTTGGATAGGTTACAGCATCTGGTAAGGCATTCACGGCCACTTGGTGCCCAGCTAAGCAAGGTGTGTTGCATAGGGACCAGTATCCTCAAGTCGGATCATCTCGCGCAACATGGCCTCCATCATTTCGTGCTTTTTGGCAGCACATTGGGCGTCAAACCAAAGGTTTTTCAGCTCATGCGGGTCGGTGCTGCGGTTGAACAATTGCCCATCTGTCATGCCTTGCCACAGGGTCAGGCGCCAGCCTTCCATGATGAATGTTCGCGTTCGCAAGCCCTGCTCGGTTCCAAGATGTGCCCCAAGCTCATCTTCCTCAATCAGGATGCCTTCACGCGGAGATGGTTCGTCCCGTAAGGCCTGACCAATAAGATCCAGACCCTGATTGCCATTGTTGGGTGCAAGTCCGGCGCGTGCAAGAATGGTGGCACTGATATCTATCGAACTGCCGGGTGTGTGAGTTGTTGCCGGGCTGGGCAATGTGGGGTCCGACCAAATGAATGGCACACGCAGCACGCCTTCATAATGCAAACCGTGTTTCAGCATGAGGCCATGGTCTCCCATGAAGTCGCCATGGTCTGAAGTGAAGATCACGACCGTATTGTCGAGTATGCCTTGCTCTTCAAGGTGTTTCAGCAATCCGGCCACAGCTTCATCGACCATTGAGATCATGCCATAGGTCAGGGCCAGTATCTGTTGTGTCTGCTTTGCATCAACACAAAATGGCGTTGGACCATTCATCTGAGCCGAGCCATCGACGTGCCGTTCGCGCAGCTTTTTGAGCATGGGTGGTTCATGCGGATCGATGCAGTCAAAGGATGCTGGCAAAGGCATGGCGTCAGCGTTGTACATATCGAAAAAGCGGCCGGGCGGTGTGAAAGGGTGATGCGGATCGGTGAAGGAACAATGCACAAAAAACGGATCTTCCGGGCGGTCTTCAAGATGCTGGTCGATAAAGAAGCGCGTTGTTTCAGCAATGTAGCTCGTTGGGTGCAGGTCTTCTGGCATGGCCGTGCGCCAGGCCTGCGGCGCGACAAGGTCAGGTGCGGGCAAGGCATTGTTCGGACCGCGCAGGCCGTCGGGATCGTCTGACCTTTCAGCCAGCCATTTGGTGTAGTGACCTTGCACATGGTCTGCATGCCCATTGGCAAAGCGGACAAAATCATAGCCGTAATAGGGTAAGGGCGGGTCGGCCCGATCCGGGTCCTGATGCCATAATGGCATCAACTCGGCTTCATAGGCTGGCCCGGTGCGGGGTGTCGAAAACACATCTGCCAGATGCGGTGGGGGCGGTGTGCCCTTTGCATTACGTGGGAAGATGTCGCGGTTTTCAACCGGGTGTCCAGTGATGTTTTGCGCGTGGGATTTTCCCACCAACCCTGTGTGATAGCCACCGGCCCGCAAAATATCGACGAATGTGACGGCATCCAGTGGCAGGGGAATGCCATTGTGGCGGGTGCCATTCACACTTGGCATGCGCCCTGTGAGAATGGCGACCCGGTTCGGCATGCAGATGGGACAGGCCACATAGAAATTTTCAAACTGAACGCCTTTGGCCGCCAGCCCGTCGATGGCTGGCGTCTGGACGATGTCGTTTCCATAACACCCCAGATGATCAGCGCGTTGCTGATCTGTGGTGATGAACAGAAAGTTTGGTCGATCCGGTCTGGGGCGGTCAGTCATTGTGTGAATTATGGTCCATTGTGACTTGGAGAGCTATTCAGGTGTCTTCTGGTTTCCGTCTTCATCATACTGGATGTATTCAAAATCATGAGCCGAGTTGGACATGTTGAAGGAGTACATTTCAGACAGGACATGAATGCGGAAATCCCGTTCGATGAGGGCTTTCCAGGGGCGGACGCAGATGTAATGGGTGAGGCGGCGGCACGACCGGCTTTTCTTCATGATGTCACGCGCCAGTTCCCAGGCGCGATCCACAATGGCGTCGCGCTCGACGACTTCATTGACAATGCCCATGTCCAGACAGGTTTTTGCGTCCATGGAATCACAGGTCAGCATCATGTAGTTGCCGCGCTTGATGCCGAGGATTTCCTGAAGACACATGCCCATGCCATCGCCCGGCACATGGCCTGAATCCATGCCGAAGTGATCATCCTTCAAAATGAAATCAGGGGTGCAGATGGTGATGTCACTCATCATGCACATTTCCCAATGAATGCCCTTGCCATTGATGGCGGCAATGGTGGGGATCTCAATGTCGTTGACAAAATTCTCAACAATTTTCAGTGTGTCGGAAATCTGCACGTCGTAGCGTTGGTCATCATCGGGGGACTGCTCCACTTCGGCAAAGGAGGCGGTGTCCCATTCATTGATCCAGTATGGGTCGGTTCCCGTCAGGATCAGAACTTCGTTTTCCTTGTCGTGGCCAATCACCGTCCATAATTCGGCCAGAGCATGGTGAAACTGATAGCTCCATTTGACCGGTCCGTCATTGGTGTGCATGCGGACTTCAAGAATGCCGTTTTCGCGCTTGAATTTGAAGAAGTCCTTGAACCGTTCCGCGTATTCTTCGAGCTTGGGAACGGGATAGTATGAGTTAATCGCCATGATATGCCTTTCAAAACTGCAAGCGCGGTGTGCCAATTGGTGGACCGCTGGTCGGATTATTTGGTGGTTCAGTATCGATGATCCGCGTTTCGATTGGAAAATGCGGTCCATTGCGTAACGGAAGCCTCCCCAGGCTCGTGGTTCATTTGGAACTGACCTTATGGTCCTTAAGGGGCCTGACTTTTTCAATCCCGTCCAATATTTTGTCGCTCTCCGACAATAACTAATTCTTATGATGCTGTTTGGGAGCCACTTCAATTCAGCCGTTCTGGTGCCTTGAGGCATGCTTGGCGCGGCCATGCGTCGGGGCATGGCAATGCCTGCTGCCGATTGTGCGGGAAGCGCTGGCACCCCTTCATTTCGGACAAAGATGCCCGCGTATCGGCCAATCACTCTGGCGCCTGTTCAGTTTGGGAACAAAACCTGCAACGGCTCTTCGACTAAATCGTTTGAGAGTTTGGGATACGAACTCTAGGCAAGGTTCATCAACAATGGACAATCTCGTTCGTAGCTATGACAGCGCAACAGAGGGTGCAGGTTTTACCGGCGTCACAGCGCCAACAAAACTATTGCCCATTGCTGGTTCGCAGCCATCTGCCCGAGACCGGGCACGACGAATATTGACGGTTGTGGTAGCTGGTATCATTTGTGGGTTGTTGGCAGCGCTGTTTTCCATTTCGGCTGCAGCCTTGTTGTTTTCCGCTGAACTGAGCAGTCATATTTCCGTTGGCATCGGCATGTGTCTGATTGGGACGATCATTCTCAGCACTGTTATCGCGCTTTCCAGTTCTTATCCCGGAATGGTGTCTCTCTCGCAGGAAATCACCATGGTGACGCTCGCAGTTGTTGCAAGCTCAATATATGCGACCATGAGCGGAGTGCACGGAGAGCGTGATATTGTTGCAACCATCATTGTCATGGTTGGGCTGGCAACGTCGCTTACAGGGCTTGCGTTGTTTGGGCTGGGTGTTCTGCGGCTTGGGCGGCTGATCCGTTTCATTCCCTATCCGGTGATTGGCGGCTTTCTGGCCGGTATGGGCTGGTTGATTGTTTTTGGTGCCATGACCGTTATTCTTGGCGAGACGCCCAGTCTTGGAACGGTTCACACATTGTTGGAGCCTGCAATGATCGCCAAATGGCTTCCGGCAGTCGGCTTCGCCTGGCTTGTTGGCGGACTGTCACGGCATATGGGTGGCTCTGTTGTTCTGCCTGTTGCAGTTGTGGTTGCGCTCTGTCTGTTCCATGCAATTGTCTGGATCATGGGATTATCCCTGACCACCCTCCAACATGAGGGGTGGGTATTTCAGCCGCCACAGGATGGGCAAATCTGGACCCCTTTCACTGGCCATCCGTTCGAGGGTGTGCAGTGGGCGGTCATCTGGGGTGAGGCACCCAAATTGTTGGCGATGGTTGCGGTGACTGCAACATCGGTGCTGTTTGCGTCCAGCGGGATCGGACTGTCTTTACAGCGTGACGTTGATCTGGATCAGGAATTACGCGCAGCAGGGGCTGCCAACCTGACGGCAGGGTTTGGTGGCGGCGCGGCTGGTTTTCAAGGATTGGGATTGACCCTGCTGGGAAACCATCTGGGCGCCCCTTATCGCGTCGTTGGTCTGTGTGTCGCTGTCACGTGTGCTGTTGTCCTGATTTATGGTGCCTCTCTGCTGAGTTATATTCCCATTCCATTGTTTGGGGGATTATTGTTCTGGATTGGTGGCTCTCTGCTTTATGATTGGCTTGTGACGATTACGTCCAAAGTGTCCCGCCGTGAATACGGGATTGTTCTGCTCATTGTGCTGCTGATTGCCAGTGTGGGTTTGCTTGAGGGGCTATTGGTTGGCGTCTTTGCAGCGGCTATTTTTTTCGTCATCGAGTATAGCCGGGTGGAAATCATCAAATATGCAATGACTGCAGAAAACCTGCATAGCAGCTTTGAACATGGTGATGAAACAAGGCGCCTTTTGTCTCATCATGGGAAACACACACTTGTACTGCGGCTGCAGGGGTTTGTTTTCTTTGGCAGTGTGCACCGGTTGCACAAATTCGTATGTGCTCGGTTTGAGGCTGGTGACGCACCTAAAGTCCACAACCTGATATTGGACTGCCGCGATGTCAGCGGGCTGGATTCTTCTGCCGTTCTGGGATTTGAGAAAATCCGTGAAATGGTTCACAAATCCGGTGGAACCCTAATCCTCACCAATCTTTGTCCCACAATCATGCATTCATTCGGATTTCAGGAAAATGGCCTGAACTGCAAAATGCTATTGCACCATTTTGATGAATTGGATCAGGCTCTGGTGTGGTGCGAAGAGCGTATTCTGGAGGGGCATAATGACCGGGTGGAAGCGTGTCGGGAGTTCTGCATAAGGGAACAGTTTTCCAGAATGTTTAATCATCCAGATGCCTTTGAAATTGTGACACCCTATCTTGAGAGGCTGGAACTGGAGCCTCACGCCACATTTATACGTCAGGGCGCACCATCTGAGGCTGTGTTCTTCATCGAGCAAGGTCAGGTCAGTGTTCAATTGGAAACCGCCGATGGTGACCTCAAGCGGCTCAGGACCCTTGGGCCGGGTACGATAGTTGGCGAGATATCCTTTTGCCTCATGCGATCGCGCATTGCATCCGTGGTGGCGGATACACGCACAATAATGTGGTCGCTCCATCATTCTGAATTGACGCGTCTGAGTGGCGCGGAGCCGACACTTTCAGCCGCTTTCCAGGCCTATCTTTCTCGCATCATGGCTGAGCGCCTAAGTCAATCCAACCAATTGGTACACTCACTCACTCACTGAAATTTCCATCTTGTTCCACTCGATATTTCTATTCTAAATTGAGCTGCCAGTAACGCTGATCAGAAGTATCGGTGGACAAGGGTGTCTGGCTGCATTCTGAGTGGCGGGTAGATATTGCACAATCACATCAGCGACATGATTTTCAGGAATTTTTACTCAGATATTCGGCGCACGAATTCGGATAAGCGGCTTAAATGAGACTAATGCTGAGCGCAATATTTCTTGTCTTCTGGTTGCTGGGTCCGGCAAGCCTGTCCACGGGTTTTACTCAACCTGACCAGGCCAATACCTGTGCCGGTGATGACCAGTCCCATACATTTGCAAATACGCTGACTGTCACGCACCAGAGCGAATTGAGGCCGTTGTCCAGCGCTTACTTTGTGGATGAAACCGGGCTGGTTGATACCGCCGGTATCGCCGGTCAAACGTTTCTCAACGATTTTTGTCACACATCCTTTCCTGTCCCTGCGGTCGGTGGCGCACTGTGGTTGCGGTTTGAAGTCACAAATTCGCATGCCGATTCCCAGACATGGATTATTGGCATTGTCGAAGTCTTTGTGGGCGAGCTTCTTTTGTATGAAAGCGCATCAGAGGGACGTCTGTCACTTGTTGCGCGCAATGGCCGCACTGTCCCACCGCAAGAACGACCGGTCAGAGCTGTGAGAATAGCGGTGCCGGTTGACATTGGCGCGGGCGAGAGCAAGCAGTTTTATCTGCGTGTGTCAGGTATGTTGGCGCAAACTGCAACTCCGGTGCTTGTGTCTGAAGCATTTTTTGCGAATTGGTCAGCCATACTGACGATCATGGGCACATTGATGCTCTGCTTTTTCGCGATGATGGCCCTGTTCAGCCTGATTTTCTTTCGCCATATCGAACCACGTTTCTGTTGGTACTACGTGTTGTACATGGTCAGCCGGTTTGTCTTTGTTTTGTTTTACAATGATTGGTTTGCCAAAGCATCCGGGATCATTGTCCCGATCGACGCCAGTGTTCGCGTTACACAATTTATCGGTGGCGGCTCCACGCTGGCCGTTATCTTGTTTTGTTTTGCCCTGTTTTCCACCGATACGCTTTCAAGGTGGGAAAAACTGATATTCTGGATGTTGCTGGCTGTTGGAACGGTGATTATCGCCGTTACTGTTTTGAGCCCTCAAAAGCTGCTTGTTCCCCTGTTCCTTTTCAACAGCCTTACACCCTTTGTGCTGTTTGTTGTGTCTGTCGTGAAGTACAAAAATGGCATGATCCACGCAAAGTGGATTTGTGCCGGCCTTGCCGCCCTGATGTTCGGCCTGTCGCTCTCGGTTTTGGGATTTCTGTTTCCTGTTGCCATTACCACGACGACATCAAATTTGGAGCTGGTGTTCATGCGCCCGTTGAATTTGGGGTATATTGTGGCGCTTTTTGTAGAGCCTATCTGCATGATGATTGCTCTGTCGGCTGTGGTGCGTGCCATTGGCAAACGGCAGGAGGCAGCAGTTGCAGAAGCGGCCCATTTGCGCAGCAATCTGGCTCAGTTTGAAAACGAGACTGTGGCGCAGCAAAAATCAGCCGAAGCCCGCATTCAGGCGTTGGAAGCACTGGTTCGGGATGATCCTGTATCCACTTTGCTGCCGCCGGCTGAAAAGCAGATTGTCGACAAGGCTACCAAAGCCGTGCTGGAAAACATTGAGATTGTGGGTTTCGGAGCGCGTGAGCTTGCGCAAATTCTGGGCACCAGTGAAAAGACTCTGGGTCGGCGTCTGAAAACCTCTTTGGGATTGTCACCAGCCGCCTTCATAAGATCCATTCGTCTGACAGTTGCCCGCGACCTCATCGTGCTGAGGCAACACAGCACTGTTGCCGAAGTGGCCTATGCAACCGGGTTTTCCAGTGTCAGCCATTTTGCCAAATTGTACCGGCGGGAGTTTTCCGAGACCCCCAGCGAAGCATTGAGGGCTGCAAAAGCCAGCGAATAGATCGTCGCATTCAATATCTCCTGGAAACGCCGCTGGTCTCACCATCTCCCCAGCCAGCGAAATGCGCGCTTGAGGAATGCATGGCCATTTTCGGTGATGGGTGTGCCGTGGGCCATCAGCACTTTCTCTACCGGCCATCTCATAATGTGGTCCAGTGCGGCGCGCGCAGCCTTGCGGTCGGTGAAGGCTAGGCGGAATTTGCGTGGGACTGATGGTTCCTGTTCCGTCATGAGATCCAGTTTAGCGACAAGTTTTCGCCAGCCCGAAAACCAGTTTGCCGGAAAGTGTTGCAACAGATCGGTAAACAGGACAGTTCCGCTTTTGCTGTGAAAGAAAACCAATTCAGTCGTAATCGCGTTGCCGCGCATGATAATTTGATCAATCTCACCGACCCAATTTGGGTGCGGTGTGTCTCCAAGGTCTTCATCCAGATTCAAATCGGGGCGCTTTTTTTGCAAACCCGGCGCTGCATGTATTCTGGCATGGGGGAACGCGCGTTTCCATTCGGCCAAATACAAGTGATGAAGCGTGTTCGGTGCAATCAGGTGCTCAACGCTTCCCAACGCCGTCACCTGTTCATGGAGTTCGTCCGTGAGCGGTATCGGCGACCAGACAAACAAGGCGTCATTGGATAATCTTATGACAGCCATTCGCGTTGGATAATTGAAACCTGCGACTGCAACCGCGCCCGATCCGTCAGCAATCCAAATATCATGTCCAAATGAATTCAGCATATTCGCTCCCGAATCTTCCACATATGGATGTAAGAATTGCCAAAGATATGTGATGATTGAAAATCACTTTTGGACTAGAAAATTACCAAACATGCTTTGCCGGGCTGATATCAGATAAGCTCAGTGTTCTACAGGATTTGAAGCAGGCCCATGTCCCGGTGAGGGTGGGTTCCATACAAACGCAGAAAGGCATTCCCGATGATGAATACAAAACCGGAAGCAGGCGGGGCTTTGCCGCAAATGAGTTTCCCGAAACTTGGTGGCGGAACGCTCAGCATTGGCGGTGCCACGGAACGTCACACGCTGTTGGTGGTGTATCGGGGAAAGCATTGCGGACGTTGCAAGAAATACCTGGCTACGCTTGAAGGATTGAAATCTGACTGGGAAGAGGCCGGATTTGACCTGGTTGTCGTATCGGCTGATCCGAGGGAAAAGGCAAAGGCGGACGTAGACGAATTCGGCTGGAGTTTCGATGTCGGCTATGATCTGAGTGAAGAGCAGATGCTTGGCCTTGGTGTTTATATTTCGGACCCGCTGTCACCTGATGAGACAGATCGCAGATTTGCAGAACCCGGAATTTTCTGTGTGCGTCCTGATGGCATTATTCAGTTGGTCTGCATCTCCAACGGACCTGCCGCGCGCCCAGAACTGAGTGAATTGCTGGACGGTATGAAATTCAATATTGCCCATAACAGACCTGCCCGCGGGACTGTCTGAGCGGTTTTTGGAATTGGATGTCTTTGATGGCTGCACCAACCTTTTGCATCGGGGTCCCGACCTACAAACGCGCGGATGACCTTCAGCGGTTTATTGTTGCCATCAAGTCCCAATTGCTTCGCAAGCCGAATGTCCGTCTCGTGATCGTCAACGATGCCAGCCATGATGATGCCTATCAGAGGCTGGTCGAGCAGCATGATGGATTGTTCGAGTATCGTGTCATGCCGCAAAATGCCGGTCCTGCCATGGCGCGGCAGGAGGCTTTTTCTGGTGCTGAGGAAGACTTCCTGGTCATGACTGATGATGACTGCATTCCAGGGCCGGACTGGCTGGACTATCTGGAAGCGATCATCGCCGCAGATCCGGATATTGATGTGATTGCGGGTCAGGTCGAGCCGGTTTGGCACAGCAAGCCAAGTGTGTGTGCAACGTCAATGGCTGCGCGGAGTAATTATCCAGGGCCAGTCGTTTCAGATCATGGTTTGCTGACGGCGGTTGGTGCCAATGCTGCCTTCCGGCGAACCTTGTTTGAACAAATTGGCGGTTATGAGCGGGCGTTGAATGTTGCTGCCGAGGATTGCTGTTTGACTCAGCGTGCGATCAGGGCCGGTGGCCGATATCTTGTGGCCTGGAACTGGTTGATTGGCCACAAGGCAGAGACAAGCCTTCGAGAGATTGCCAAGCGTGCGTTCAACTATGGCTTTGGGTCCGTCCAGTATACTCTGCTGGAGCAGGATTGGGTGTTGGCGGAGATGTGTTCGGATGGCACTTTTGCCGGGGGGCTTAAAACGATAAGGCGCAAGGTCAAAGCCCAATGGGCTGAGTGTCGCGAACTGGGCCAATCCTGGGTTATGACGCTTGGATTTACGGCGATCAGTGTTTTGAAATCGGTTCAGTTTGAACGTGGATGGAATGCAGGCTTGCGAAAATTCTCGAAAGCTTATGAGTGTGACCTCCCGCAGCAGCCGGATATGGCAAAAGTGGCCGTCAATTTTTCGGATGAGCGCGTGCAGCAACACGCTTTGGGCGTGTGAGCTACGGTATCAGGATAAGGCCAAATCCAGTCGCCCCTTAAGTGCTCTCAAGAAGCTCCAATACGCCCTTCGCAACCAGATGCGTTGCGCTCTCAGGTAAGTTCATGTCAGCAATCGTCCTGGCCACTTTCTGTGCGTTTTCGCTGAAGCGGCGAACTTCCATAATTGCTGATACCGCATTCTTCAAATCATCTACGTTGGCAGATCGAATTCCTTTGCCGACACCCAGACCTTCCAAGCGACCCGCTGTCGCTTCTGACTCAAAATGAATGGGCACAATGAGTTGTGGCCGGCCAGCAATCATCGCCGCTTGAGAAAGCCCGGCGCCGCCATGTGACATGACGGCCGTTACCGTGGGTAAGACTTCAGAGAGTTCTGGTGGCTTTGCATAAATGTGCCCCCCACGAAGCTTTAGAAACTGGGCAGCCGCCGTATTCGTATTTCCAAGATAGGCCGAGATTTTTGCTTTTGTTTGAGAGACAGCCTGAATGATCGGATCCAGATATTCCGGTACTGCACCAGCATAGAGAAACAGATGTGGCTCATCCGGCAAGTCTGTTCTGCGAAGGCCGTCATTGTACGAACCCAGCAATTCTTCATTCCGAAGGCCGACGTAGGGGTCTGCTTGCGGCAAAGAAAATACAAACCGCTTTTCTGTGTTCAGCAACTCGGGCAACGCCGAGAGCGCTGACTGGCCTCGCTCTGCCAGTACGGTATTGATGTTGCATAGCATCGCTTCCTGATATTGGGCAGGTGCCACACCGGCACGCAAAGACGGATATCTCGGCATACCAACCGGTGGCATTGTGTGAGCGCTGCCGATAAGGGCAACCGGAATTCTGCCACGTGCTGCAAGGCACAGGCTTGGGCTGTGATCTGCGACGATCAGGTCAGGCTTGAGCAGAGTAAGCACATCATCCCAGGCAGACAGGATTGATGTAAGCCGGTCCTTTTTCAGATAGCCGATTTGTTCCAGAACTTCACTGTAGCTGGATGTTCTGGTTATGGCTGTCTGGGATGGTTCTGAAACGGGGGCGGGAAGGATTGGAAAGGCAGCACCGGTGAATGCCTGATGCGCGCCGATACTGTCTTTGACCGAGAAAATGCACTCATATTGGTCGGCACCGGATTGTTGTGCCAGTACCTGATCCGCTACGGCTTTAAGAGGGGCGACATGGCCCAGTCCAGCGCCGAGTTCCGATACAAAAAGTATTTTTTTCATGACTTAGTATCAATCAAAAATAAATGCGGCACCAGTTTCCATCCCAGAAACATGGTGCCGCATTAGTGCGCTTGTCAGATCGCTTGTATGGAATCTGCGCTGCGTTTGTTTGTTTTAGTACCCCAGGTTACCGGCACCAGTTGCAAGTGCGGCTCCAGGAAGATTGTCAACTGGATCGTCGAAGCGATGACGCGTTTTCAAAGTCGTTCCTTCGCCGAAGTAGAACCTCACGCCAAGCGAAGCGCTGACATAATCGTCTTCGCCTACGATGCCGTCCGCAAACAGGGACAATCCGTTAAAGGATTCAATGGCAGGAGCCCACTCTACGCCTGCTGTCCCGAGTATGTCGGCGTTCGGGTCGGTTGCTGCCCCAATTGACAAGACGAGATTGTCAGTCGCATACCACGACAGGTCCAACTGAGCATACAGGCCGTCTTCCTCGAAATCAGACTCAGGATATGGCTCAAAATCACCAGTGAAGTTGATGAACTGATAACCGGCTCCTGCGGCTACCGTAAACTGTTCCAGATACAACTCACCTTCAGCGCCCACACGGGTGATAGACAGTCCCGGCGCGAATTCTTGCTGCGAGGCATTGTCAAAAGAATCATCGTCGCCTTGCAACTCAACATAGGACGCTGTGAGGCCAACAAGACCCTTCATTGGATCGCGCCAGAACAAATGTCCACCGACACCATACACAAATTCGCCATCTACTTCGTCGCTGGACCCACTTCCATTGATGCCTGAAACATCGTCATCGCGATTAATATATCCGAGCAAACCATCCAACTGGAAACCAAAGGAGTGCAGGATCGGCGTCGTTACAGAGGCTGTGCCCACAAATGTTTGGCTCGAATCTCTGTCAGTCGCTTCATCGTCGAAAAATACTCCACCGTCCTGAAGCCCACCGGCAATGCCGATTTTGAAGTTAAGACCGGAAACTGCAGGGTAACTGCCCATCATAGGGTTTTCGGATGCTGGATCTGCTGCTGCTGCCTGACCTGCGACCATCGCGCCGCCGAGGCCGACCATCGCAGCAAATGCAGGTGCCTTGGCGAATTTTGAGAGGCCGGAGAGGAATGAATCTGATGCCACGACGGAGGCTGCGTCAACCGGAACAAGGCTCATTGCCGGAATTTCAAAGCCAATGCGCAGGGCATGTACGAACAAGGACGAATTGTCCGGCATGACAGCGCGATAGGCATTTCTGACTGCGTTTTCAGTTTCCGCAAGATCAGCAATTTTGACCTTTTTATCGGCGAAGAATTTTGTGTGGTTCAGAACTACAAAAGCTGTGCGCAACTGTGTGTTCCAATAGATGCCTGCAACCTTATCACTCAAGGACGCGCGGATGTTCTGTGCGAAATCCACCAACTCTGCGGAGCGACCAAATGCGCCTGTTGGATCATGGAGGAAGTCTGAACCTTCATAGCGTGCAAGCAGGCTCTGCAGGGACTTTGCGCTGGCAATCTTGCGGTCTGCATGAGACCGGACTTTGACTGTTGCATTCAGGCCGCTTGCTTTCAACTCAGCAAGCAATGCCTTGTTATCCTTGCGGGACGCCACTGATTTAACAGTGTGTGCTGTCACAATTGTCCGGCCAAACGCGTCGCGTTTGGCAGTTACCAAGTGACTGCGTGCGGCGGATGCCGCGCAAGCCTGTGCCAGGCGAGATTTCATCTCGGAAGTAAACTCTACGGATTTTAAGCTCATATCGGCCCCAAACTGATGATGTCATATGTAGAAATATCGATTCATAATAACTCTACTCTGGCATTGCCGGGGCAACAAGCGACCAGTGATTGTAACGGCTTTTCAGGCCATTAACCATCCGAACTGTTGCCAAAAAACAACGGAAAACCGTGATTTTCCGGCTGAGTGACGGCGCATCGAGAAGGATGATTGTAACAGCTTGGCAAACGTTCTACTGAGCAGCACACTGCAAATGCAGGCGCGTCGTTGGGTTTCGACCAGACGATTATCACAGCACCGGGGGCACCAGATATGCATCGTCCAGGGCTCGCAGCGGAGCCAGATTCTGATATCTATCTTCAGAAAAGCGTTCCGATCAACAGTTGTGAGATATTTGGAGAGCGGGCTACTGCCCGAGCGTTGGGGTGCGGCGATATCAGGCTTGTGCAAGACAAGCGGACGGGCCTGATTTCCAACGCCGCTTTTGACAGTTCAACGCAATGTTTTTCAGACAAATATAACGGGTCACAACATGGGTCGCCGCATTTCGGGCACTATGCGGCAGATCTGTCCAGAAGGCTGGCGGAAAAGCATGATTTGCGTGGCAAGCATATCGTCGAAATCGGATGTGGGGACGGCTCCTTTCTGAAGGGATTGTGTGAGATTTCGGGTGCCAGAGGAACTGGGATCGACCCCAGTATTGGTCAGGACAAAAATCCCAAACGGCCAAGAAATGCAGAAGGCACTGTGTTTTTTTTGTCAGAGTTCCTTGGGACACAGCATTATGGGCTGGAACCGGACCTGATAATTTGCCGTCATACGCTGGAACATGTTTTCCAGATTGATGAGATATTACAACACGTTTCCGGGCTCATGCAGGGACGGACTGATATTCCGTTTTATGTGGATGTGCCTGACACATCGCGCATTGCGGATGAGGGGGCTTTCTGGGATGTATATTATGAGCATTGCCATTATTTTACCTCCGAAAGCTTGCAAAATGTGTTGGCTCAAAATGGTTTCATGACACAGGATATTCATACTGAATTTGATGGCCAGTATGTCTGCGCAACAGCCTATCTAACGGCTGTGAATTCAAGCGTTGGTCCTGTCGTCGGAGCGGTTCGAATTTCTCAGGACATGGACGAACTGTCCGCACGCCTATCATCCCGTCTGGAGAAACAATTGCAACAGTGGCGCAACTGGTTTGGAGACAAGTCACCCGGAACCGTGATGTTGTGGGGCAGTGGATCAAAAGCTGTTGCTTTTCTGACGTCACTTGGATTGAAGAGCCAAGTTGCGGGGGTTGTGGATATCAATCCTGACAAGCAGAACTCTTTTCTGGCAGGATCGGGGCATTGTGTGGTTTCGCCGTCTGAACTGGTTGATCTTGCTCCGGAATTCATCATCATCATGAACCCTGCTTATGTATCTGAAATCAGGGATGCATTGGCTGAGCTTTCCGTGCTTGCCGATATCCGCGTGCTCGGCTTTCCACACCCAGACGACAATCCGGGTTTGTGCGCATGAGTAATCGCGAAAAAGTAGTTGTGCTTGCTGGCGGCAAGGGGAGCCGAATTCAGCGGGGCGACAGCCCGCCAAAACCACTGACGCCAATTGGTGGAAAACCGATTATTGGCCATGTCATTGATGGTTTTGCCAGGCAGGGCTTTGCAGATTTTATCGTCGCGCTTGGACATTTCAAAGGTGCTATGCGCGCGTTTTTCTCACAGCAGCAATCACCTGTCAGCATTGTACCTGTCGATACGGGCGAGAACACCGATACGGGCGGGCGTGTTTTCCGGTTAAAATATTTGCTGGAGGAAGAGACATTTATTCTGGCCTGGTGCGATGGGGTTTGGGATGTGGATTTATCTGACCTGTTGCGCTTTCACCGAGCCCACAAGCGCATTGCAACAGTTGTGACTGTCCAACCGCGTTTGCCATATGGCTTGCTTGGTCTGAACGGAGATCAGGTCACAAGCATGATCGAAAAGCCGCGACTGGATGATGTCTGGGTGAGTGCAGGAATCTTTGTGCTGGAACCGGAAATATTCGACCATCTGACCAGCGATGATGCAAGTTGGGAAGTTGACACACTACCGCTTCTGGCTGCCAAAAATGAATTGATGGCCTATCGGCATCATGGCTTCTGGCAGTCGATGGATACATTGAAAGATGCGGAACTGTTGAATGACATCTGGGAAGGTGGCAATGCACAATGGCTGCAGATTTCAAAACGGGGACGTGCGTAAATGCGGGTATTGGTGACAGGGCATAAAGGCTATTTGGGTGCCGCTGTGACAGATGAATTGTTATCAAAGGGGCATGAGGTAACAGGACTGGATACCAATTTATTCGAAACCTGTGTTTATGCCTATGCTGAGCCTGCAAAGGGCAATCCATCCATCACTGAGATGGCTATGGATGTGCGTGACGTGCGGGCCGAGCATGTTTCAGGGCAGGATGCGGTCATTCACCTTGCTGGCCTGTCGAACGATCCTCTGGGCGAATTCGACCCGAAACTGACCTATGAAATCAATCATGAAACGTCAGTTCGTCTGGCACAATTGTGCCAGCAGAATGGGGTAAACCGGCTTGTGCTTGCCTCCACATGTTCGGTGTATGGTGCCAGTGATGGTACCTTTCTTGACGAGGGGTCTGGCTATGCTCCGGTTACAGCTTATGCCTGGTCCAAGTTGAAAATGGAGCAGGACATTGCGGCGCTTGCCGATCATTCATTCTCGCCGGTTTTTATGCGCAGCGGGACCGTTTATGGGTTATCGCCACGCATGCGGTTTGATCTGGTTGTCAACAATCTGATGGCCTGGACGGTCAATACCGGTGAGATATTTCTCAAGAGCGATGGGCTTGCCTGGCGTCCGATTATCCATCTTCGGGATGTGGCCAGAGCCTTTGTCACCATGCTGGAGATTGATCGACAAGACATGCATTTGCAGGCGTTCAATGTGGTTGCTGATACTGAAAACTATCAAATCCGAGATATTGCGGCGAAGATTCAGGCACAGATACCAAATTCGAATATCGTGTTCGAAACTTCGGCCAGCAGCGACAACAGAAACTACAAGGTTAGCGGAAAAAAACTTGAAACTGTGATGGGCCCGAACTGGACCCGTTATGCTCTGGAAGACGGTATTGCTGAGCTTCATGCCGCGCTCACCGCGACAAAAGTTGTGCCCGAGGAATTCGAAGGCTCCAGGTTTCAGCGCCTTGCTCACCTAAAATCTCGAATTCTGGCCGGGGAACTGACGCCCGCATTGCGGCATGTGCATCCGGCGGGCAAGTCGGTTTGAAACCGCAGCAACCCCTATGCCGTTCCTGCGGATCGGCGGCGCTGGCTGAAATTATCAGTTTTGGAAAAGTGCCTTTGACCGCATGTTTTCCTAAGCCATCTGATCCGGTCGAAGCGGAGACGCTGTTTGAGATGGAGTTGATGAGTTGCAGGCAATGCACATTGGTGCAGATTCGTGACACCCCATCACCAGCCGTAATTTTCGATGAGAACTATCCGTATTTCTCCTCCGTTTCGCAGACATTGTTGGATGCATCCAGAGACTTTTCTGAAAATATTGTTGCACAATACGGCTTGTCAGAAAGGTCACAGGTGATTGAGATTGCCAGCAATGATGGCTATCTGCTTCAGAATTTTCTGCGCATGGGAATTCCGGCATTTGGCGTCGAGCCAACGCCGATGGCCGCCGCAAAGGCGCGGGACATTGGTGTACCAACCATTCAGGATTTCTTTTCCGAAAATCTGGCAAAGGCACTTGTTGATGAAGGCCAACAGGCGGATTTGATCGTCGCCAATAATGTTTTGGCTCATGTGCCCGATCTGAATGGGTTTGTGTCGGGTATTCGGCATCTGCTCAAAGCAGACGGCATTGCCTCACTGGATTTTGGGTATCTGATTGATCTGTTGGAAAAGCTGGCATTTGATACGATTTATCATGAGCATCACTGCTATTTCAGCCTGACAGCATTGATCCCTCTGTTTGAGCGCAACGGGCTTGAGATATTTCATGCCGAAACTATCGTGGCGCAGGGCGGATCATTGCGCATCTTCGCCAAGCATCAAAGCTCTTCGCCAAAGCAGGCTGAGAGTGTTCGCGATAGGCTGGTTTTCGAAGCTGAGCTGGGTGTGGCTGATGGTCGATTGCTGAACGATTTTTCGAGCAGGGTGATTGAGCTGGTTTCGCAGATATCAACCCGTCTGCGACAGCTCAAGGCGGACGGAGCTAAACTTGCCTGTTATGGTGCTGCCGCGAAGGGCGCCATGCTTTTGAATGCGGCGAAACTTGATGCTGCAGTGTTGGATTACATTGTTGATCAAAATACTGAAAAACAGGGCAGGCTGATGCCTGGCGTGCGAATACCTATTGTGTCGCGGGACGTGCTTGAAAGCCATCCGCCGGACTATCTGATTATCTTGCCCTGGAATCTTGCAGACGAAATCATGAGTCAGCAAAAAGACTTCGCGGCAGCTGGTGGTCAGTTTATCATTCCCTTGCCCCAGTTTCGCATTGTTGATGGGGCGGGTATTGACCGATTAGGTCCTGTCTGAGTTGGCGCCAATTAAGGTATGGCTTCTTCATCTCTGATGGACCAAAGGCTCGGTTTGGTCGAAAAAACGGACTCGTAAACTCCAATCACCCTGAACCAACGCGGCATGCGATAGGCGGCATAGTTTACGTGTGAGCGCCAGACCAGATTGACCAATGCGCGGTAGAGGCCGGGCACCTTTGGAATTTGTTTGTCGTTCCGAATTTCGGTCAGCAGGCGATACAGGGGAAATGCCTTTTGCAGTGCGTATTTGTGGGAATTTTCAGCCTGGACAATGTAAGCCTCAAGCGAGGTGATATCCCTTTCCGCCAGCACTTTATCAATCTCGAAATATTTGCCGTGTTTCATGGTGCGCGCAATCAACTGGAAGTCCCAGCCGGGATAGGTCAGGTCCGGGAATGCGTTGATCAAAGCTTCACGGCGTATCAGCGAGAATGCGCGCGCATTTTCCACCGGATCGGTCAGATAGCGCACAAGATTTTTGCTGCTTTCTTCCATCAAAGGTGCCGTGCCCTTTGAAATGTGACTGAATTGGTCCTCTTCAAAAAACGCTACCTTGCCCGTACAGGCCAATATGCCTGCATCAGACTGAAGGACTTCCAATGTCTCTTCCATGAATTCAGGGTACCAACGGTCATCCGCAGGGGCGAACATGAAGTAGGGTGCAGAAGTGTTCTCAAAGGCTCTCTTGAAGCTCAGCCGAATGTCGACGCGTTCTTCAAATCTGACGAGGCGCACACGGGGGTCCTGTTTGGCAAAAGCCTCGACAGTTTTGGGCGTGCTGTCTTCGCTGGCATTGTCGCATACAACGAGCTCGAAATCCTGGAAGGTTTGCGCCAACAGATTCTGGATTGCCACGCCCACTGTTTTTTCGGCATTCAGAACCGGCATTCCAACGGAAATCAAAGGCATGTCTTATCCATCCAGGTAAGTGTGTATCTATATGATGACAGGATGCAATCTACAAAGGGCTATAGCGGAATTTTCTGTCGTCTGTCGCTGGCGATCAATTGCTGGATCTGTTTTACGATCTGGTCTGCGTGCGCGCTTGCGATCTGGTCAGCGGTTTCAACATCTCCTGCTGCAATTGCATCGATCATATGGTCATGCTCTTTCAGATAGTGCGCGGGTAAGCGATCATCGAAGGATGAGTAATACAAACGTAAGATGCGTCGGCCTTCATCCAGCAAACGGTTGAAGAGGGTTTCGAAGTAAGTGTTGCGAGCTGCGGCAGCGATCGCGGCATGAAAATCTCTGTTCGTTGCGATCATGGCCAGTGCATTCTGCGCCTCAACGGCCTGTGCGAAGGCCGCCTGGTTGGCCCTTATATCTTCCAAATCGTGGTCGGTTCTATGCTGGGCAGCCAACCGTGTGGTGACGCGGTGCATCAGTGACAGCGCATCAAAAAACGCACTGAGGTTCAGAAAATCAATGTTGGATACAACAGAGGACCGGTTGGGAAGTGTGGTTACCAGGCCTTCAGCAGCCAGCCGGACCAGCGCCTCGCGAATTGGCGTGCGTGACATATCAAAACGTGTTGCCAGTTCAATTTCGTCTATGGAGCTGCCAGGTGGCAGTACCAGGTCAATGATTTCATCCCGCAATACCTGGTAGACCAGCGTGACCCCTGATCCGCGTCTGCGACGGTTTTGTTTTGGTGTCGTCACGGCAGCCATGTTGCACTCCCTTGGGTTGCAACACATACGAAATGTATGTGAGGGCTTCAAGTCGAACCGGCCAATCACCGTCATTTCTGGTTGTATTCCTGACTGGTTTCTGATTGCGGTTTTGCCAATTCTGCGACATCGCATATCTGCATGTGGCGCTCCAATCACGCTACCGGCGCTATCCTCCAGCATCGCAATAGAGCGGTAGAAATTGATGCAGCGCGATGCGCTGAAGTGTGTGTTTTTACTCGCTGATTTCAAAATACTCTTTGTATAAGTGCATGAAAACAACATGATATGCCTCAATCTGGCTGCACCCAAATTACAAGCAGTATTGACTGTTTGTATTTCTGCCTGTTAGCTTTTGCCAGCCCAACCATGGAGACTGTCATGAATTTCACCAAGAATTTTTCGGCCCCGCAACTGCTTGGCCGCTTCTCGTTAGTGCTGGCTTCGGCTGCCCTGGCCGTGTCGTCGGTTACCGTTGCAAATGCAGCTGAAAACTGGAATCTGTCGAATGCCTATGCGGCAAACAGCATTCACGGCGAAGGCAATGTGGTCTTTGCCGAAGCGCTGGCGCGCAACAGTGGCGGCGAAATTACTGTGACACTGCATCCAGGTGGCGCACTTGGCTACGCATCGGGTGATCACTTTGACGCAGTTGCCGATGGCGCTGTGGAAATTGCCGATACACCAGGTAATTTCCTTGGCGGTATAGACTCCTTCCTGCTTTTGTCAGCCCTTCCATTCCTGGCCAATACGGTTGATCAGGCTCGTGATCTGATGGAAGTAGCCATGCCGGAATATGAGAAGATTTTTGAAAGCAATGGTCAGGTTGTGCTTTATGCCTCACCGTGGCCAGCATCAGGCATATGGGCGAAAACACCGGTGAAATCCGCCAGTGACCTTGCCAATGTCAAGATAAGAACATTCGATTCAAGCAGTACCAGAGCCTTTCAGGCCATTGGAGCATCGCCCATCCAGTTGGGTTGGGCTGACGTTGTTCCCCAACTGGCGACCGGCGGAATTTCAGCGGTGTTGACCTCTGCCGAAGGTGGTGTGACGCAGAGTTTTGTCGAGCACACACCCTATTTCACCGAGATCAATTATGCGTTGCCGCTCAATTTTGTTCATATGAACAAAGAGATTTTCGATGGCCTGACACCCGAGATGCAGAAGGCCGTTATGGACGCTGCTGCTGAGGCATCTGAGCGGAACTGGAAAGAAGTCGTTGCACGCACGCAGAAAAACTATGATGTGCTTGGTGCCGATGGCGGCACGATCATTACAGAACTGAGTGATACGTTTCTGGCCGAACTTGGTACCGCCGGCGACGGTGTCCTTGAAGAGTGGCTCGGCAAATCTGGCGAACGCGGAACGGCCGTTATTGAAGCCTTTGGCAAGATGTAAGCCGAACAGATAAACTCTCCTCCTCCCAGCCGCTTCGCCTCTGGCGAAGCGGCGCTCTATCCACCGACATTTTACCCAGAGGACATTCTGCATGATCGCAGCGATTTCAGATCATTTGTCCCGTTTCGCGGCATTGGTGGCATGCGCCATTCTGGTCGCGATGGCCGGATTGATCTGCGTCGAAATATTCATGCGTACCGTGCTTGATACATCCACTTTCGTGCTCGATGAATTCGTTGGTTATGGCGTTGCCAGCATGACGTTCCTGTCACTGGGATCAGCCTTGAAATCTCAGGTGTTCATTCGTGTCAATCTGTTGCTGGCAAACCTTCCCGAAAGGCCACGCAGAGTGGTGGAAGTTGCTTCCCATCTGGCCGGCGTTCTGCTGTTCAGCTTTCTGACATTCTATTTTTTGAAAATCGTGGCGCGTGACTTTTCGCGTGGCACCGTCAGCAATTCGATTGCAGAGGTTCCGCTGTGGATTCCAGAGGCAATTATGGCTGTCGGACTGATAATTTTCGTTCTGCAATTCGCGACGCTCAGCATCGGTTATTTGCGCGGTGCTCCCATAGTCCACGTCCAGAAGGAATTGTAGGCCAATGGTATGACCGCACTTACCGCCGGGATCATCATTCTGCTTCTGGTCTTTCTCTTTCTGGGGATGGGCGTCTGGGTGTTTGTCGGTCTGTTGCTGGTCTCAGTCACTTCGCAATTCTTCCTGTCGGGGTTTCCGCTCGACAAGATCGGAACCATCGCAGCGCGTATCTTGTTACGCAGTGCCAACTCCTGGGAGCTTTCCGCCATTCCCATGTTCATCTGGATGGGAGACATGATTTTTCGAACAGACATTTCCCAACGTCTGTTCAACGGGCTGGCACCAATCGTCAACAAGATCCCGGGCAGATTGCTGCACACTAATGTAATCGGATGCACTTTGTTTGCCGCCGTGAGCGGATCCAGTACAGCGACGACCATAACAGTTGGAAAAATCTCACTCGGTGAACTTGAAGCTCGTGGTTACAACAGGGGCATTTCCGTCGGGTCACTTGCCGGAGCGGGCAGTCTAGGGCTATTGATCCCGCCGTCGATCGTGATGATTGTCTATGGCATTTTGGCCGAAGTTTCGATCATAGCGATCTTTGCGGCCGGTATTCTGCCCGGCTTGATGATTGCAGGGCTGTATTCCACCTACATCGCAGTGCGGGCCACCATGAACCCGGAATTGACCGGAATTCCCGACCCGGACAACCCCATACCGCCCGTCACTTGGCGCTGCTTTGTTGATCTGCTGCCGGTCTTCATACTGATCGGTATCGTTCTGGGCGCCATTTATTCCGGCATTGCAACTCCCTCAGAGGCTGCTGCCATCGGCGTTGTCGCAACCTTGATCGTGACGATCTGTATTGGTCAGTTTTCATTTCGGATCGCCATGGAATCCTTACAGAGCGCGGTGCGCATGTCAGCCATGGTTGTTACGCTGGTTCTGGCAGCGGCACTTCTGTCGACCACAATGGGCTATCTGCAATTGCCACAGAGCGTTGCCGGCTTTATCGCAGGCCTGGAATTGTCGCCCTATGGTCTGATCGTTGCGCTGGCCGCTTTCTACATATTGCTGGGCATGTTCCTGGAGGGCATATCGATTACGGTCATGACCCTTCCAATCACGCTGCCTTTGATTGTTCAGGCGGGTTTTGATCCATTGTGGTTCGGCATTTTTCTGATCCTGATGGTCGAGCTTGCCACGATCACGCCACCGGTTGGTTTCAATTTGTTTGTGCTTCAGGGCCTCACCAATCATTCCATTGGCCAGGTCGCAAAAGTATCAGCTCCGTTCTTCGTATTGATGTGTATCGGTGTGGTTCTGCTCACGGCGTTTCCTCAGATCGCTCTATGGCTGCCCCAACAATTGTCGGGGCGGTGACCATGGTCCAGATATCCACGGAAACAATTGAAAAATTGCGCTCACTGACCCTTGCCGTTGCTGTTGCGCCAACCGCGAACCAGGTCTGGCAAATAGCCGATGAGGCATTTTCACAAATGCTGGGTCAATTGATGTTCACAGTTCTGGAGCATGTTCCCGCCAGTGGCGAAGTGGCGCGGCTTTATTCAAATCGTCCTGATGCCTATCCGGTGGGCGGGCGCAAGCCGATGGGGGAAACCCCTTGGGGTGATCTGGTTCTGACCAGAGGGCAGCCATGGCTGGGGCAAGATGCGGACGCTATCCGGTGGGCCTATTTTGATCATGAGACCCTAATCGGTATGGGGTTTGAGACTGCCATCAATTTGCCAATGGTAAGCGCCGGCAAAACGCTGATTACACTGAACCTCACGGCTGGACCGGGACACTATACACAATCACATCTGGAGTTGGGGCAGGTCATAGCTGGTCTTCTCAGCCCGGCACTTCTTCTCGAGTAATCATTTTCATTTAATCCAGGCTTTTTGAATGACACAGGACAAGCAAACCGTAACCCTTAAAAACGCAAACATTCTGGACGCGGCAGCGGGTGCGTTGCTCGGCGAGCACAATGTGTTCATCGAGGGTGGCATCATCCGGGAAATCTCAACCGGACCGGTGACCGAGGGTGACAAGGTGCTGGAGTTGAATGGGCGCACATTGATGCCGGGCCTTTGCGATGGCCATGTGCATGTTGTGGCTGCAACCGCAAGCTTTCCGGACCTGATGCGCTGGTCGCCGATGTATGTGACGGCGCGGGCGGGTCAGATTCTATCTGGCATGCTGTCGCGCGGGTTTACTACTGTCCGCGATTGCGGTGGGGCGGACTTTGGAATTGCGCAGGCTGTTGCGGAAGGTTACCTGATTGGTCCACGCGTCCTTTTTGCAGGCCATGCCATTTCACAGACCGGCGGCCATGGTGACATGCGAGACAAAAACGAGGATGTTGACAGCTGCACCTGTTGTGCAGGACTGGGCCGGATTGCAGATGGCGTGCCGGAAGTGCGCCGGGCCTGCCGGGAAGAAATTCGCAAGGGTGCAGACTTTATCAAGATCATGGCATCAGGCGGTGTTGCATCCCCGACCGATCGCATTTCAAGCACGCAATTTGCTCTGGATGAGGTGACAGCAGCTGTCGAAGAGGCCGAGGCTGCAGAGACCTATGTTGCGGCCCATGTCTATACGGCGCGTGCCGCCAACCGCGTGTTGGAATGCGGTGTGCGGTCCATTGAACATGGCAATCTGATTGATGACAGCACCATGGATCTGCTTCTGGAAAAAGATGCTTTTCTGGTGCCCACCATGTCCACTCATGCTGTTCTTGCTACCGAGGGCGTTGCCGGCGGAATGCCGCAACAAATGTGCGACAAGGTTCATGAGATTGTCGATGCAGGTCGCATCACCCATGCCCATGCCCATTCGCGCGGTGTGAAAATGGTATTTGGCACCGATCTGCTGGGGCCAATGCATCGCCATCAATTGCTTGAATTCAAGATCCGCAGCGAATTTCAAACCCCGGCGGAAGTCATTCGCTCGGCCACGACCACGGCGGCTGAATTGTTTCAGATGACCGGTGAGGTTGGCGTAGTGGCTGTCGATGCGCACGCAGACCTGATCGCGCTTCAGGGCAATCCGCTGGAAGACATTGAAATACTTCAGGACCCGGATCGTTATCTCGATCTGGTCATGAAAGGTGGAAACCTTTTCAAAGAGCGGCTGTAGCCGGCTGCTGCAATTTTACCTCAACGATGGAGACTGAAATGCAAAAAGTGACGAAAGTATTGGGTCTGGCAGTTGCAATGTGTGGTGCCAGCCTCCTGACCCAATCGGCCTTTGCCGAAAGCTTCAATGCCAACATCTTCTTCCCCGACCAGCACCCGCTGGCCAAACATGGCTATGTCGAGTGGGCAGATGCGGTGAAGGCGGCCACTGACGGGCGTCTCGATGCTAATCTCTATACCGGTACTGTTTTGTTGCCAGCCCGGTCCGGCCTTTCAGGTGTGCGCGATGGTCTGGCTCAGGTTGGTTATGCCGCAGGCACCTATACGCCAGCAGAGCTTCCAATTTCCAATGCCATTCAGGAGCTTGGTTTCAACTATGACGATCCGCTGGTGATGGTCTCTGCAGCATCAGATTTCAACATGAATTACCCGGCCGCGTTGGCGCAGTGGAAAAGCGCTGGTGTCATTTATGGCGGTGGATACAGCACACCTCCCTATAATTTGATGTGCAATGCTCCGATCAAGTCGATTGAGGATTTGAAGGGTAAGCGCGTCCGCACATCAGGTGCAGCTCTGTCACGCTGGGCTGAAACCATTGGAGCTGTTCCCGTCAATGTTCCCTCAAGCGAAATGTATCAGGGCGTTGAAAAGGGTACGCTTGACTGTGCAGTGAATGTTGCCAGTGATCTGAAATCGCGCAGCCTTTGGGATGTTGCGAAACACACGACAATGGCGCCGTTGGGCATGTATTGGTCTGGTCCGATGTGGGCGTTCAATCCGGATTTCTGGGAAGGCCTTTCCGAAGATGACCGCCGTCTGGTTCTGAATGCAAACGCCGAAGCACTTGGCAAACTCTATGTGGGCTATGCCGGTGCGGTAACAACCGCTCTTGAAGAAGCGGCAGAGCATGGAGTGACTGTCTATCAACCTGATGAAGCATTTCTGGGCAATATTGCTGCCTTCGCCGAAGAGAATGTCAGCAATGTCTATACGACCGTTCGCGAGAAATATGGGATTGGAAATCCTGAAGAAGTGCTTGGTGCATTCGATGACACCGTCAAGAAGTGGGAAGCACTTTATGCCGATGTAGATCGTTCTGATGCCAGTGCCATCGCGGCAATCCTGCGCGCCAATCTTTTTGATAATATTGATGTCGCGACATATGGGGTGAACTGAAGCAAGTGTTCCGGACCGCCCGTTGCGGTCCGGACTATTTATAAAGGAGGCTGACTTGTTACACATGGAGCATGTATCAATCGATTCCGGATTTTATTTGGAACAGGGGTACTAGATGTCGACCAAGTCAGAACGCAAAAGTCAGGCAGAACGATCAGCCCTGATGCAGGAGAGAATCCTGACCGCCACTTTGGACTGTATCTATGACTATGGATTTCAGAATGTTTCCACGAATGTCGTGGTCAGGCACGCCAAGATTTCGCGCGGGGCGCTGCTGCATCATTTTCCCACAAAGGAGTCGTTGATCGCTGCATCAGTCGGGATGCTGCTGGTGGATGAAATTGCGCTGGTGCGCGAAAAGGCGGATGCCTATCACAATCATGAACTGACCATTGATGATTTTGTCGATTTTCTCTGGGACCGGTTTTCAGGGCGTCTGTTCATGATCACAATCGACTTTTTATCATCGGCTCGGACAGATCCTGCCCTTCGCGAGGCAATAGTTCCGCACAGTCTGGGGTTCCATAATTCGCTGAATGAAATCTGGTCGCAGTTTTTTGTCACCAAGGGCAGCAAACCAGCTGAAATCGAGTTGTTGCTGAACACAACGCTGTGTCTGATGCGCGGGATGGGTGTGCAGAGTATCGTCAGGTCTGACAGTCTGTATTTCGATTCGATCACTGATTACTGGAAGCGCCATTTGCGTGAGACGCTTAAAGACGCAGTGCCAATGTCCGGGATTCGGGTCGTGAAATGACAGCAGCCATCGCACATACAGATCGGGTTGAATTCCTCATCCAGAAACTGGCTACGGCCAAGATGGCTCTTGCCGGGGTGTTTCTGGTGCTGATGATGGTCCATGTGGGGGCGGATATCTTCATGAAACTGGTGGCCAATGCGCCCATTATCGGAACGCTGGAAACGGTTTCCTATTACTACATGGTCAGCATTGTTTTCCTTCCTCTGGCGTTTTTGGAATTGCGGCACGAACACGTTGCGGTCGATTTGTTTTTCCAGAATTTTCCCAACTCCTTGCAAGTGTGTGTCTACGTTTTTGGCTGTCTTGTTTCGGTGCTGTACTACGGTGTGTTCTGCTACCAGACCACCGTGGATGCACTCAAGGCCACCGCCGAGCAGGAAACCGTCATGTCGAACATCCTGTTTTATGTCTGGCCCAGCCGTTGGTCGCTCTCTCTGGGCAGCGGGGCACTGGTTCTTGCGATCTTGCTGAATATGGTCAAATGCATTCTTACGCTGCGTGCGCCGCAGATGGCTGATGACAGGGACATCATCAAATGACATCCATCACAATCGGGTTTATTGGCGTTGGAGCCGCTTTGCTTTTGCTGGTCCTG
Source organism: Alphaproteobacteria bacterium (assembly GCA_024743215.1). Lineage (GTDB taxonomy): Bacteria > Pseudomonadota > Alphaproteobacteria > Rhizobiales. The sequence goes on along the minus strand of JANSWZ010000007.1, from coordinate 148,454 downwards.
CGGGTGCCGATTGCTGTGGCACTGGGCAGCGTTTCCCTGATTGGTATTATGGAGATCACGAGTCCGAAGGCGGCACTTGGCGTGATCTCAAGCACACCCTTCAACTTCATTGGCAATTGGTCTTTGACTGCTGTGCCGATGTTCCTGCTGATGGGGTATGTTTGCACAACGACAGGGCTGACCAATGGTTTGTTCCGAGCGATGCGCATATTTTTGGCGCGTCTGCCGGGCGGTCTTGCCGTTACCGGGGTCGCTGCCTGTGCATTGTTTGCTTCTGCGTCCGGTTCCAGTGTTGCAACGGCATCTGCCATGGCCCGCATTGCGGTGCCGGAAATGCTCAAACACAAATATGACTCAGGTCTTGCCAGCGGGGTCATTGCAGCATCGGGAACGTTGGGTTCGCTGATCCCACCCAGCATTTTGATGGTGCTGTATGGCATTTACGCCGAGGTTTCCATTGGTCAGCTTTTTCTTGCCGGTTTCATACCGGGGCTGCTGTCTGCGGGTATCTACATCAGCATGATCGTTATGCGCTGTTGGCTGAAACCCAGCCTTGCCGGAGCATCAAATGAAACCTATTCCACCCGCGAGAAGCTTCATGCCTTGCGCGAAGTCTGGCCGCTGCCGGTTCTTATTTTCTCAGTTCTTGGGGGGATCTTCGCCGGGCTCTTTTCACCAACCGAGGCGGGAGCCATTGGTGCTCTGGTATCTTTGTTTATCGCATTTACCCGTAATCAGCTGACCTGGCCCGCCTTCAGACAAGCCGTCGTTCACACTGTTATTGGCACTTCAAGTATCTTTGCCATTCTTATCGGAACGCTGTTTTTCACCCGCTTTCTGGCTCTCAGCCGTCTGCCAACAGAGATGTCCGACTTTGTCTTGGCTGCCACAGGGGGAAACCCCTATCTGATCATTCTCGGTGTGTCGGTCATCTACATCATTCTGGGCATGTTTGTGGAATCGATAGGGCTCATGCTGCTGACGCTCCCCATTCTGCTGCCTTTGGTGAATGGTGCGGATATGAACCTGATCTGGTTTGGCATTATCGTCATCAAACTGCTTGAAATTGGATTGATTACACCGCCCATTGGATTGAATGTTTATGTGATCAAAGGCGCGCTTGGTTCGAGCGTTCCAATTCAGAAGATATTTCAGGGTGTCACCTGGTTTCTTGTGATGGATGTTCTGACACTGCTGCTTCTTGTCGCGTTCCCGATCCTGTCGCTGTGGCTTCCGGCTTTGATGTGGCGCTGACGGATTGATTCTAAACTTTGTGCCTGTTCAGGATGTTTGTCGCTATCGCAACAGGACGTCCAGCAACCAGTTGGGCTCATGCCGCTCTTCTGGCAGCGATGATTTTTTCGGCGATCTCGACAAATCCTTCGCCGCCTTTGTGGCTGGCAACCCATGTCGGCTCAGCGGGCAGGGTCCCCTTGAAATCCATGACATTTGCGACGCCGCAAGACTGGTTGAAAGCGGCAAACATGGGGGCGTCATTCGGGCTGTCACCGACAAACACAAAGGCGTCATTCTGGGAGTCGATATCCATGCCAAGCCGGTCCTTCACAAAGGCGCGTGACATGGACATTTTATCGTAGTTTCCAAACCATCCATTGACATGAATGGACGAGATTTTGGCAACACCACCCTCTTCTTCGAAGATGTCCTTGATGCGTTTGATGTCAGCCTCATTCAGTGGCGGAACATCCTCGCAAAAATCCACAGCAAGATCAGCCATGCGGAAAGGCTGGTCGGCTGAAATATCCGCGCCGGGAACTTCTGTCTTCAGGCGTTCCCTGATGCGGTCAAAGCGGGCCGGATTGTTGATGTGCTCTTCCATGGCCGGATGATATTTGCGGATCATCTGACGGGTATTGGCATCATAGGAATAGTAAAACGCGCCATTTTCGCCAATGACCCCATCAACGGGCCAGAAGCGGGCGATCATATCACACCAGCCAGCGGGACGGCCGGTGACCGGAGCGACATTGATGCCGATGTTTTTCAGCGCTTCCAAAGCGCCATAGGCGCGGGCTGTCAATCGCCCCTCAGTTGTGATGGTGTCATCAATATCCGCCAGCACAACCTGTATCCTGGCTGCAACATGGTCTGGCATAGCGCCAATATTTTTCATCAATCAGGTCTCTCTGGCAGCTATGGTTTGAAGCTGGCCAGTGTGATCAGCAATGTCAGTGAATGAAAAGCGATTGCGCATTTCATGGGCATGGCATACAGCTTCGCGATAGAAATCCACGTTCAGGCCAAGCTCTTTAGCAGTGGTCGGCGCGCTGGATGTCGCGAGCAGGTTTTGCAGGGTATCCACGGGAATGGCGATATCCAGACATTGCTGCCGCAACTCCGGCCACAATTGCTCCAGTTTCGTATTCACTGTGTCCACGGCCTGAGCGTCAAAGGCTTTCTTGTTCAACTCGTCCAGACACTGGGTCGCCACATCCTTACCCATGCGCGCCACCATGCTGTCAAAGTCGATTTTGGTGGGGGCCATTTCCGGGGCGCTATTTGAGGACAGCAGAGCCGACTGGATGCGTGCCATGGTCAGCGTTGCCACACCTACTTGCTGCCCGTGCAAGGAACCTGGATGGCGATCCCCGGCAAAGCAGTCGATATAGTGTGAAATCTGGTGCTCTCCCATTGAGCCGTGATTGGAAATCTTGGTGAAAGATATGCCCAGACCACACAAGGTCAGAACACGGAAGAGATAGCCAACGGCCTCCAGATCGCCCTCGGCAATGCCCTTGGCGCGTTGCATCAACTCGATTTCATCAGGAATTTCGATGACATAGGGGTCGTGATAATAAACGGTGTCCAGAAGGCGGTGGGACATCCACCAGTCAATCTGTGCGACCGGTCGGCACAGGCAATCGCCAAAACCGGCAGCGTTGAGATAGGCGGGGGCTGCCGCACACACTTCCAAATCGACAAAGAAGCCTGCTGGCACCTGAGCTGGCAAAGACACCTTCAGTCCGCTGTCCAGCGTTATGGATGCTGTGGAAGATGTGTAGCCGTTCATTGAACCGGCTGTTGCAAATACAGTGTAGCTGCGGTTGTTCTGGAACGTGGCGTATTTCGTCAAATCATTGATCGTTCCCGAGCCAACGGCTACAGCCGATTTGAAATCTTTCAGCTTTTCCGTCAGGTCACGGACGCCTGCCATGTCGGCATGGGGGTTATCAAGAATGATTTCGGTTACCGGACCGATTTCGGCCAGTGCCCGGGCAACGCGTTCTCCCATGGCCTTATGAGTGCTGGCATCGCACACCACAGCGAAAGGTGGCTCAAAGCCCAAACTGGTAACCAATTCAGCTTCTTTACCTTTCAAGGATGGCTCCATGACAATCTTGTCATAGGGCGCAGCTGGGTATTGCTTGCCGTTAAGAGGGCTGATCCAGCGCCCTTCGCAAATGTCATCAATCAGGTGTGTCCAGCCTTTTTCGCCGGGTAATATATTTGGCATTATGGTCATGTAAAATCCATCATCATATTTTTACATTTTCAATATGTGATTAGCATTTGTCAAGGTTGGAGGATTCGTTTCAACGTGCTATTTGGTTGAAAAGTGGCGTTTAGTTAGGGTCTGGCGAGGATTTTTGAAATGGCGAAACGTGTGCCAGCCGGTTTTGCGGGTGATCTTCTCTTATGGACTGCGTGGCTTTATCATGTAGAGGGGCTCACTCAAAACGATATCGCTGAAGAATTGGAAGTCAGCCGACAGACCGTCGCAAATTATCTGAATGAAGCCGTAGCGAAAGACATGGTTCGGATTGAGTTGCGCCCGGATATTCTGTCGCGACAGACCTCCGCCACTGCATTGGCTGAATTGTATGGGCTTGAAGCCGTTCATATTGTTCCCACACCAAAATCCGAGAGTCAGCTGTTCAAGCGGTTGGGTCACGCTGGTGGTCAGGTTCTTGACAGCCTTGTGCGCAATGGTGACACGATTGGCGTTGCTTTCGGGCGGACTATATTTCGCGTTGGCATGCTGATGCCCAGTTCCAACCAACCCAAAACGACGGTGGTGCAAGTCGCTGGATGTTCACTTGGCGGGTCCGATACCTCGCCGGAAGCCTGTGCGACGCTCATAGCGGGTAAATTATCGGCTGAATGTGTAAATTTGTTTGCGCCGGCCTATTTGTCCACCGAATCCCTGACACGGGACTTGCTGGCAGAACCGACCCTGCAGCGACAATTCAGACTGTTCAACGAAACCGACTTGATGATTTTTGGCATTGGAGAGTTGAACAAACACACGCGTTTTTATCTCAATGAAGAATACTTCTACAATGATGATCTGCGTGACCACTACATGAAGCTTGGCGCTGCCAGTGTGGTTATGGGGCGTTTTATTGACGCGGAGGGGAATGAAATTGACGGCCCCTTGCTGAACAGAACTGTTGCCATCGATCTGAAGACAGCACGGTCAATTCCCATACGCCTGGCGGTTTGTGGAGGGAAGGATAAAATTGCTGCTGCTGCTGCTGCCCTGCGCGGCGGGTTTGCGACCCATCTTGTGACCGACGAGCAGACAGCCAAGCGTTTGTTGAAGGCAAAAAAATAGGACCGATTCTGTGGAGGAATATATGGCGGAAAGATTGATTATCGGTCTCGACAGCTCTACCCAATCAACCAAGGCGATAGCCTGGACAAAGAGCGGGGAACTCGTCGCGGAAGGGCGCGCTGATATCCCTATGCAGACGCCGCAGATGGATTATTGTGAGCAGGACCCAAATGACTGGTGGGACGCTGCCGTTACAGCCATGAAACAATTGGCGCAGCAGATTGATGTGTCGCTGGTCGATGGGATGGCTATCTCAAACCAGCGCGAAACAATTGGCTTTTTTGATGCTGACCTAAACCCGGTGCATCCGGCAATTGTGTGGCTCGATAGCCGTTCCAGCATTGAAGCCGATGAACTCTACGAGCGTGTAGGTCTTGAGCGCCTGCACACGATCAGCGGTAAACCGAAAGATCCCATCCCCAGCAATTCGAGCGTTATGTGGGTGCGTAAGAACCGTCCCGATCTCTTCACCCCAGCAAGCCAGGTTCGCGAAGTCGGCAGCTATTTGCACGGGCGTCTCGCCGGTGCGAACGCTGTGAGTTGGGCAAGCGCTGACCCCACAGGCATGTTCGATATTGAACGCAAGGAATGGTCGGCTGAAATCTTGTCGGTTGTCGGTGCCACCAGTGATCAGTTTGCCAATCCAGTGCCGCCGGGCACGCGCGTTGGTGGACTTAGTGACGCTGTCGCGGATGTCACTGGTCTGAAAGCCGGCACACCGATCTTTGCTGGCGCGGGTGATGGCCAATGTGCCGGACTGGGTGTGGATGCAGCGAAAGAGGGGCGGGTCTATCTCAATTTGGGCACGGCCATTGTTACCGGGCTATGGTCGCAGACGCCCAACATATCGAATTCATGGCGCACCATGTTATCGCCCACCGGGGATGGCTATTTTCTGGAAGGAGTTATGCGCGGCGGCACGTATTTCCTCGACTGGATGGTGAAGCATTACATCGCACCAGATGAGGGCAGTGCTGCTCACGAAGCCTTGCATGCAAAGGCAATGGATCTGCCGATCGGGTCTGACGGTCTGTTGGTCTGTCCCTATTTGTCCGGTTGCATGAACCCATTTTGGGACGCGAATGCCAAAGCTGCGATTTATGGGATCAGTCCAGCTCATGACACATCCTATCTCTATCGCGCCTCGATGGAGGGGTTAACCGGGGACATTGCCCGCACCATTTTTGATATGCGCGATCAAGGCCTGAAAGTGACCGAGATAATCGGTGTGGGGGGCGGTGCAAACTCGCCGCTGTGGCGACAGATGCTGGTGGATGCAACAGGTATTCCGCTGACCTTAAGCAAGTCATTGGAGGCTTCGTCGCTTGGTGCAGCCATGATCGCGGCTGTGGGCGCTGGTTGGTTTGAGAGTTTTGACGAAGCGTCACAAGCCATGAGCGCAGTCGGCGAAACCTATCAACCGGACCCTGTTGCCCACAAAGAATGGAAAGTGCTTCTGGAGCGCCAGCAGGCATTCAACGCATTTTGCTGTCACAATGAGACACTGTCCTGATGCCGCTTCCAAGTGGATGATCTTGTGAAAAAACCGGCCCCATTTTGTGGGGCCGGTTCAAAAGGCCGGTTTGGTAAATTGACGGGTGCGGGCTAGCGTACCATTGCCGCCACATTGCCACCGTCAACGGTCAGCACGGCACCGCTGGTTTTAGTGGCCTTGACCAGATGAACGAACGCATCGGCCACATCCTGCGTAGTGACTTCACGCTTCACCAGATTGCCACGCATATATTCATGAGGCGTAATGCCGCGCGCATTGGCACGTTCAGCAATGAAATCGTCGGTCAGCAGATTGGTGCGAATGCGGTCTGCATTAACCGCATTGGCCGTGATGCCGGAAGCACCATGTTCAATGGCGTATTGACGCATCAAGGCCATAAGGGCTGATTTTGATGTGCCATAAGGTCCGAATTCAGGTCCGGGATTGAGAACCTGTTTTGTGACGTTGAAGACAAGTGCGCCGCCGCTGCGCTGGGCTTCCATTACTTTGACACAGGCTTTCGCCATGAAATGATGACCCCAGAAATTCAGAGCGAAGGCTTTTTCAAACAGCGCCTGATCTACTTCCAGCATACGCCCCTGGAAGGCTGCACCGGCGTTGGAAATCAAGACATCGACACCCCCAAAGACATCGACCACCGAGTTAACGGCTTCCTGGACCGCTGCCTCATTGGTGACGTCACATGTGACCGCCAGGCCGCCGATGCTTTTGGCAGCTGCCTGTGCGGCTTTTTCGTCAATGTCAAAAACCGCAACGGCTGCACCTTCTCGGGCCAGGGTTCTGGCAACTTCCAGGCCCAGGCCACTGCCTGCACCGGTTACAATCGCAACCTGACGGGTCAATGGTTTTTCGACGGACTTGGCCAGCTTTGCCTGCTCAAGGGACCAATATTCAATGTCGAACAGATCGCTTTCTGGCAAGGCGACGAACTGACCGATGCCTTCGGCCATGGTGATCACATTCACCGTCGCCTCTGCAATGTCAGCGCAGATTGCGGCTTCCTTGGCGGTTTTGCCGACGCCGAACAGGCCAACGCCTGGTACATAGATAATGCGTGGCGCTGGGTCGAGTATGGTCAGGCTGCCACCGTGGCGGCTGTTGTTGCGGTCAAAATAGGCTTTGTATTGATCGGCAAAGGCTGCAAGAGCTGCTTCTGTGCCCTCACGAAACGCATCCAGTTCACCGGCAATGGGGGCGGGAAGTACGGCCCCGAAACGCTTGATGCGGATCGAATGGTCAGGGGCTGCATTGCCACGCATGGCATAGTCAGACGCATTTTCTCCGTTTACGAAATGCAGGATTTGGTCACTCGCGCGGTGATCGAGAATCCATCGATCGGGCTTGCCTTCAATCTTGCCCTCTTGCGCCAGCAACCCGCGAATGATGGGAGCAATCTCTGCTGGTGCTGCCAATTTGGCAGGCAGGTCGATGCCGGTGAAGGGTCTGGAATTGCCTTTCTCCAGGCGTTTTTCAGCCATATCCACCATGTTGATCATGTCGTCATAAGCCTGACGGGGATCATCATTATATGTGAAGATGCCGTGGTTCATCAGGATCATGTGTTTGGAGTCTGGCTCTTTGAGCAAGGCCTCCCGGCAGACTTTGGACAGGATGAAACCCGGCATCACATAGGGAATGATGGTCGTGTCGGGGAACAGATCTTTGATGATCGCATTGCCATCTGGCTGGTTCGACAGGGCAATAATGGCATCGGCATGGGTGTGATCCACATGCTTGTGCGGAACGATGGCGTGCAAGACAGCCTCAATTGACGGGTTGGGCGCATAGGGATCGATCAGCATGCGTCGCTGGGCCGCGACAAGGTTTTCATCGCTGAGGCTTTCCAGATCTGCCAATGCTGCAAGTGGCGCCAGTTGAACAGCGGGGAGGCCGGCAGGTTCAATGACCCCCATATCCCAGCCCGAGCCTTTGACACACAGCACCTCATATGTGTCACCAAGGGGATCGGTGACACTGGTCTTGACGGATGTATTTCCGCCGCCATGCAGTACAAGGCGTGGTTCCTGGCCCAATATGCGTGTGGTGTAGGTGCGAATGGCAATGTCTTCGTTGATCCCATCAGACTTATATTGGTCGACAAGGGATTTCGCGTCGGCATCTGACCAGCGTGACTTCATGATGTACGTGCTTTCCTGAGTGAGTTAAAATTTTTGACGTGTTGGCGTCAGGCAGATTTCCTGGACAAGAGCCTGCTGAGGCAATTGATAGGCGTTGAGGATCAGATCAGCCACGATGTCTGCGCCAATGCCGCCGCCCATCTTGGCCTTGTTCTCCTTATAGGAAGCTAAAGTCTGCTCATCCAGAACGCCTGACAGAACATCGGTCTCGATGACGCCGGGTGAGAGGACGATGACACGAACATTGTAATCCGACAAATATTCGCGAAGCGATTCCGACACAGCATGGACAAAATATTTTGTTCCACAATAAACCGTATGGTCCGCATAGACTTTGCGCCCGGCAATGGAACTCATCATGACCAAAGTGCCGGTACGTCGTTCCATCATGCCGTTCATGACAGCATGAACGGTGTTCATCACGCCCTTTGTGTTGATATCGATCATCTCGTCCCATTCTTCGGGGGGCTGACGTCCGATATCGGCAAGGCGGGCTATCCCGGCATTTACAAACATCATATCAATCGGTCCGTGCGCGGCTTCGCCTTTGGTGACGGCCTCTGCAAGCTGCTGGCGATCACGCACATCTACTTCGGCAATAACAGAGTTGGGCAGGCCCATTTCTTCCATGGGCGCGGTGCGCCGCGCCATCATCAGGACAGGATGTCCAGCCTTGGAGAACGCTTCAGCAGTTGCGGCGCCGATACCGGAGCTTGCACCGGTCACAGCAATAAGTGGTTTTTTGGTCATGAATTTATCTCCCATTTAATTCAGTGAAAAAGTGATGGCGTGAATCGCATTTTTGCAGGTCACGACGGCCAGCGCAATTTCGCTTTTTGATGCCCATGTATCATACAATTTCAAAAGCGAAATTGCATTTGTATATTTCTAAAATCAATCGGCATGTGATTTTTTTGATCGATAAAATCGAATTTTTTTTGAATTTATGCCATTAAATCGTTTAAAATCAATGATATAAAGAACTGTAATATTTTTTTGTCAGAATTGAGAGACGCTATTGTAAGAGGCGGAACTGTTTGCTAATTTTCTCGGAGAGGAAAAATTGGAGGTGGCTGCCCTTTGTGGTTGGATGGGTTAAACCTGCTGACACAAACGCACCATGGGTGATTTCTAAGTGAATGAAGCACAGATCAATCAACAGGACAGGCGCGGCGGTCGAAAGCTGCTGGCATTTCCACAGTGGCTGACATCTGAGCATCCGTTCCCCTGGCTTTTTCCTGCAACGGCCATGCTCGTTGTCTTTGGAATCTATCCGGTTCTCTATTCCTTGTGGCTGTCGTTTTTCAAACGTAACCCGGCCACGCGGGTTGAAAAGTTTCAGCCATCCTGGAACTGGTCCAAGTTAATCGAGGATGATCGGGTCTGGGATGCTGTTGTTGTTACGCTGACATATACATCCGTTGCTTTGGTAATTCAGCTTGCTCTTGGAATGCTGATTGCATTGTTGCTGGATAGCGACCGACGCGGTTATGGTGTTTTGCGGGCCTTGATGACTTTGCCGCTTGTGGTTCCGCCTGCGGTTACCGGCATGATGTTCCTGCTGATGTATGATGGCTCATTTGGCGTCATCAGCCATGTTCTGTACGATCTGGGGATCATCTCTCCCAATGCGCCTCTTCTGGCGACCGGTTCAACTGCATTGATGTCCGTCATCATCGTGGATGTTTGGCAGTGGACGCCCTTCATGGTGCTGATCATGCTTGCGGGTCTGCGTGCATTGCCCAAAGATCCGTTTGAGGCCGCGGCCATTGATGGGGCCACAGATATTCAGGCGTTCTTCCGCCTGACTCTGCCTATGATGTCAAAAATTATCGCGCTGGCCGTTCTGATCCGCGGCATCGATCTGTTCCGTATTTACGATTATGTGAAAGTGATGACCGATAGCGGGCCGGGCACCGCAACTGAAACTCTGACGGCCTACACGGGTACGGTTTATTTCAAAAGCGCCGACTTTCCCTATGCATCGACAGTGGCGATCTTCACGCTTCTGACGGTCCTCATTATTGCCAATGTGTTTATCAAGGTTTTCAAGGTGCGATTCTGATGGAAAGCTCACGTTTCAGCATTTTTGCACGCTATGTTCTCTCCATTGTGATTGTCGCACTGTTCGTGTTCCCGATTGCCTGGTTTGCCCTGACGTCGATCAAGCCGATTTCAGCGATTTTCGACAAGGATGGTGTCGTCGTCTTTGACTTTGTGCCGACTTACGAGAACTATCGGGTTACTCTGTTTGGTCAGCAATCCATTGATGTGAGCGAGAATTCACGGTCGGACTTCGGCACAAGCGGTGGCAATTCCTATGATGGACGCGGGTCCATCATATCGTCGCTTATCGTTGCAATCGGGTCGACGATCCTGGCAACCGGGATTGGCATTCTGGCTGCCTATGGTCTGTCCCGGCTTCGGTTCCGCGGGTCTCAGGGCATGCTGCACTGGATATTATCCCAGCGGTTTCTGCCACCAATCGCCATCATTATTCCCATGGTGTTCATTTTCCGGGATCTTGGTTTGCGGGATACGCATCTGGGACTGATCATAGCGCATACCTTGATCAATGTTCCGATTGCCGTTCTGCTGATGAAATCGTTCATAGATGACATTCCGCGCGACATTGATGAAGCGGCGATGATTGACGGTGCCACGCGCTTGCAGGTTTTCTGGAAAGTCATCATGCCGATGGCCAAGGGCGGCATGGCGGCCACAGCGGTGCTTTGCTTTATCTTCTCCTGGACGGAGTTCCTGCTGTCGCTGTTTCTGACCAGTTCGATCCGCACAATTCCAGTTAAAATCACAACGTTCGTAACGTCTACCGGGTCTGAGTGGGGCTATATTTCCGCGCTTGGCACATCGGCCATTATTCCAGGATTCATATTCATTCTGTTGGTCCAGAACCATTTGGTTCGCGGTCTGACTATGGGTGCAATCAAAGACTAGCTGCATGCCAAGCGGTGTGCAGGATGACGGCTCTAACATTGGAGGATACCATGAGCTTCAAAAACCACGACAGGCAGAAATTCATAATTGATACTGCCAACGCTTTTACAAACCGAAAGATGTCCAAACGAGACTTCCTGCGCAATATGGGGATGGCCGGTATCGGCATGTCCGCTTTTGCAACAGGTGTTCTGGGTGGTTCACGGCCGTTTCACGGCAATATGGCCCATGCAGCGTCCCATGGTGGCACACCGGAAGATGTAGCCAATTTCCTGCGTGAAGCGGGCAAACCATATGCCGGCACCACCATTCGCTATACATCTGAATCAACACCGCCGACAGTTGTGCTGAACCAACTGAAAAGTGAGTTCACCGAGCTGACCGGTATCAATGTCGAAATCGAGATTGTCCCACTTGAGCAGGTGTTGGCAAAAGCGACACAGGATGTTCAGGGCGAACTTGGCACCTATGACATCTATTATCTTGATCAGGCCTGGACTGCGACATTCGCCCGGGACACTGTTGACCCGCGTGAATTGTACGAGTCCAAACCAGATCTGGCGATGCCTGACTTTGACTTTGATGATTTCTCGGACCCTCTGGTCGAAGGCATCTGCCTTTATGACAATAAGTGGATTGGCTTGCCATTCGACATTCCGATCTTCACCTTGATGTACCGTAAAGATCTGCTTGAAAAACATGGTATTGCAGTACCAACGACTTATGAGGAATTCACAGCTGCTGTTGAACTCATCACTGCTGCCGAAAAAGAAAACGGTATCTTCGGAACAGGTCTGCAGGCCAAATCTGGTCACTATTCTCTGGAGTGTGACTGGAGTCAGGCTGTTTGGGGTCATGGCGGCTCAATCTTCGGTGCCGACAAGAAGTTCTCCGGCAATGATTCTGCCGGTGTAGAAGGTCTTGAGTGGTACATGCGGATGCTGAACAACGCACCAGCCAACTCTGTTGCATCCACTTGGGATGGACAGTGGCAGATGGGTGCGTCTGGTCAGGTTGCAATGGTACAAAGCTGGGCAGAATTCTTCCCTGGCTGGAATGCCGATGATTCTGAAGTGAAGGGCCTTTGGGAAATGACCCGTCCATTGCAGGGGCCAGCAACTCTGCGTGGTCGTGACATGGCTGGATTTGGCGAGATTCCAAACTGGGGCCATCAGGGTGGATCCAGCATCGCACTGTCCCGTTACTCCAAGAACCAGGAAGCTGCATGGCTGTTCCTGCAATGGGCTTGCTCCAAGGACATCATGACACGATGCACCCTTGCTGGCGGCTTTGCACCAATGCGTAACTCTTCTTACACAGATCCGCGGATCGTAGAGCGCAAGGACCGCGTCGGTTCCGGCACAACACGTCATCTGGATACTGTTAAGTGGACCATCGACAATGTAATGGCATCTGAGCCTGATGTTGCCATCTGGGCCGGTGTTGCCAACAATGAAATCCCAACCGAGCTCGGCAAATTGCTGACCGGTCAGGCTTACAATGGCAATGCGCAAGCCTGTATGGACGAGATCGCCAAACTGGTTGATCAAAAGGTAAAAGATGCCGATCTTCTTTAGGCGTTAGATCCTTCTGTCAAAAACTGTCACCCGGCCACAGGCCGGGTGACTTCTACAAAAAGCCCTTGATTCAAAGGGCAATCAAGACCGCAATTGGCGGATATCGCAGAGGCTACAAATGGCATCGGTAATAGTAGAAAAACTGGTCAAGAAATATGGAGATCTGGAGGTTCTGCACAGCATCGATCTTGATGTAGAAGATGGGCAGTTCGTCGTTCTTCTTGGACCGTCCGGTTGCGGAAAATCAACGCTTTTGCGAACAATTGCCGGTTTGGAATCATCCACTTCAGGCGATATTTCCATCGGCGACCGACTGGTCAATGGCGTGCATCCCAAGGACCGCAATATTGCCATGGTTTTTCAGAATTATGCGCTCTACGCGCATATGAAAGTTCGCGACAATATGGCGTTCTCGATGCAGCTCAGCAAAACGCCAAAGGCGCGCATTGAAGAGCGTGTGAACTGGGCCGCCTCCATTCTGAGTCTGGAACCCTATCTCGACCGCTATCCAAAAGAACTTTCCGGCGGTCAGCGCCAGCGTGTCGCCATGGGCCGCGCGATTGTCCGCGATCCCGATGTATTCCTGTTTGATGAACCCTTGTCCAATCTTGATGCCAAGCTGCGTGTGCAGATGCGCACCGAAATTAAAGAGTTGCACCAGCGACTTAAGACAACGACCGTCTATGTAACTCATGATCAGATTGAAGCCATGACGATGGCTGATATCGTCGTGATCATGCGCGATGGCCACATCGAGCAAATGGGCACGCCGATGGAGATTTATGACAATCCATCCAATCTATTTGTAGCCGAATTTATCGGCTCACCCGGGATGAACCTGCTGAAGGGCAAGATTGTTCAGGAGGGCGACAAGATGGTTTGTCAGGTCAATGAATTATTTCTGCCGCTTCCGGACCGATTGGATGCGACCGTGGGTCAGGAAGTTCTTTATGGAATTCGACCCGAACATTTGATCCCGTCCGAGAACGGCTTGAAGGCGACCATCAGTGTTGTCGAGCCGACCGGACCAGAAACACATCTGTTCTGTCATTTGTCGGGCCACGATGTCTGTGCGATTTCTCGTGAACGCATGAATTGGAAAGCTGATGAAGTTGTTTCGTTGGAACCAATTGTTGATTATGTCCACGTTTTTGACGCACAAACGGATCAGGCCGTAAAACGAAAGACATAATCATGCCAACAGCGCTTGTTCTGGAAGAAAAAAACAACATTCAGATCCGTGATATCGATCTGGACCAGACAATGGGGGCGCAGGATGTGCGGATTGCCATTGATACGGTCGGTGTTTGCGGAAGCGATGTCCATTACTACACGCATGGAAAGATCGGCCCCTTCGTCGTAAACGAACCGATGGTTCTGGGACATGAAGCTGCCGGAACGATAATTGAAACCGGAGCGTCGGTCTCTCATCTTGCGGTCGGTGATCGTGTCTGTATGGAACCTGGCGTTCCCGATCCATCCTCGCGGGCATCAAAGCTCGGGCTGTATAATGTGGATCCAGCTGTTACATTTTGGGCAACGCCGCCAATTCATGGCTGCCTGACACCCGAAGTGGTTCATCCTGCAGCCTATACTTACAAATTGCCAGATCACGTCAGCATGGCTGAAGGCGCCATGGTCGAGCCGTTTGCAATTGGCATGCAGTCCGCAGCCAAAGCCGCCATCAAACCTGGCGATATCGCATTGGTTATTGGTGCAGGCCCCATTGGCATCATGACTGCATTGGCAGCATTGGCCGGAGGCTGTGCCAAGGTTTTCATTTCAGATCTCGTGGACGAAAAACTGGGCGTGGCCGCTCAATATGACGGCATTGAACCGATCAATGCAGCTAAACAGGATGTTGCCTCATTCATCGCAAAAGAGACAGCGAATTGGGGTGCAGATGTTGTGCTGGAGTGTTCCGGTGCAGGACCTGCCTACAAGAGCGCTTTGGCCTCTATTCGTCCTGGCGGCTGTCTGGTGCTTGTGGGAATGCCGGTTGATCCGGTGCCGTTTGACATCGTGTCAGCACAGGCTAAGGAAATTCGCATCGAGACGGTGTTTCGCTATGCCAATATCTATGATCGTGCCATCAATCTGATCGCATCGGGCAAGGTTGATCTCAAGCCGTTGATTTCAGAAACATTTGATTTTGAAAATAGTGTTGAGGCATTTGATCGGGCTGTCGAAGCGCGCCCGACCGATGTGAAAATACAAATAAAATTGAAAGGTTGAGCACAGCCCCGAAGAGCTGGGCTCTGCAAGCTCCCTGCTAGAAAGTACATGGATCGACATGACACGTGCTGACCCCGTTGACCTGCCTTTATTGAGAACATGGTCCCGCAAATTTGGCAGCAACCCGCTGCTGGTTCAGGGGGCGGGTGGCAATACATCAATCAAAGAAGATGGTGTGATGTGGATCAAGGCGTCCGGGACACAGCTTTCTGAGGCAATGGACAAGGATATCTTTGTCTCCGTCGATCTGACCACCATGATTGGTGACACTGCAGCTCATCCCGAGCGCGCCGACGAGCCACAGCGTTATCTGCTGCAAGCCGATGGTCTGAAGCCCTCTATTGAGACCTGCCTGCATGCGGCCTTTTCCAAGCGGGTGGTTTTGCACGTGCACTGTGTCAACACCATTGCACTGGCGATCAGGACCGATGCCGTTGACGAATTGAACAAAAGGCTGACGGCATTCAACTGGGCGCATGTGGATTATGCGAAACCCGGTGCGCAATTGGCGAAGCTGGTTCGTAAAGCCCTGAACGATAGGGTGGAGGTCATCATTCTTGGCAATCATGGTTTGCTTGTTGCGGGTGACACTGTTGAAGCTGCCGCCGATTTGATTGAACGGGTCAGTTCTGCGCTTCATGCCGATGCAGCACCGGAAAAGCCTGTAGACCTGGCGCGGTTGCAGGAGGTAGCTGGCGCGGATTTTGAACCGGCCGTGCCGGATGACCGGGTTCATCAACTTGCCATGGCGCGCGTGCGCATCGAGCAGGCGATCGGTGGAACGCTCTACCCTGATCATGTGATTTTTTGTGGCATTGGTGCCCATGCAGCCCGTCCGGGTGAAACTGCGGATGCTTATTGTGCCCGGGTTGAAACAAAGCCCCATTTCCTGATTGTGCCCGATGCAGGCGTTTTATGGCGCAAGGATATTACTGAAAATGGACGCACCATGACCCGGTGCCTGTCAGACGTCATGGTCCGGGTTCCAGCAACTGCCAAGCTGAACTATTTCACGCAAGCTCAGGATTATGAGCTGCTGGATTGGGACGCCGAAACCTATCGGCAACAGATGAATGCCTGAAGAAGAAGCTCTGTTTATTGGAGTGGATTTCGGCACATCCGGCGTGCGCGTCAGTATCATCGATAAGCGCGAGGTGGAGCAGGCACATGCCAAAACAGCCTTTGCTTCCATTGGCTCAAATGGTCGTGATCCACACATCTGGTGGCGTGCATTCGAATTGACTTTGGACAATGCACTGGGCCAGATCGATCCGTCACGCGTTGCAGGTCTTGCGATTGACGGAACATCGGGAACGCTTCTTGCCGTCAATCCAGATGGTGTGCCTTCGGGTGATGCGCTGATGTATAATGATCCATGCACGGATCAGGACCTGCTCAAGCGCATTGCGCAGCTCGCACCGCAGACCAGTGCTGCGCATGGTGCCTCCAGTGGCCTTGCCCGTGCATTGCGGCTGGCACAGGATCATGACGCCCATAAAATTCTTCATCAGGCGGATTGGATCTCCTTCAGACTGTCCGGGCACTTTGTCAGCGATGAAAACAACGCTCTGAAAACAGGCTATGATCCGGTTGATCGGTGTTGGCCGGCCTGGGTGGCTGATGCTGGTTTGCCCGTGTCATTGCTTCCAGATGTGCTGCCAGCGGGAACGTCTGTTGGTCCGATATCTGAAGATCTGGCAACTCGTTTTTCCTTGCCAATTTCTTGTCAGATCGTCACAGGCACAACAGATGGCTGCGCATCCTTTCTGGCGACCGGCGCTCTTGGCGTCGGTGATGGTGTGACAGCACTGGGCACCACGCTGACCCTCAAGATACTTTCAGACAAACCGATTTTTGCACCCCAATATGGCGTCTACAGTCATCGGTTGGGCGATCAATGGCTTGCCGGTGGCGCGTCCAACACGGGGGGAAATGTGCTTCTGGGCTTTTTTACACCGCAGCAGATCGCAGTTCTAAGCGCTGAGATTGCCCCAGAGGTCCCAACTGATCTTGACTATTACCCGCTCAGCAAAGCTGGAGAACGCTTTCCCATTTCCGATCCTTCACTTGCTCCCAAATTGAGGCCTCGCCCTGAGAGTGATGTCGTCTTTCTGCAAGGACTGTTTGATGGGATGTCTGCCATTGAGGCTCTGGGGTTTTCGCGGCTGACGGAGCTTGGTGGACCAGCGCTTCGCAGCCTGCGCAGCGTGGGAGGCGGTGCACAGAATACTGTGTGGAGTCGAATTCGGCAGCGCCGATTGGGGGTCCCGTTTCTGGCTGCAAAAAGTCTGGAAGCTGCTTTTGGTACAGCGCTTCTGGCCAAGCGAGGTGCTGATGGCATTTCGTGAAGTCAACTTGAAAGATGTGGCAGAGAATTTTGATGCCTTTCTGATCGATCAGTTCGGCGTGCTTCTCAACGGGCCCGCTGTCTATCCAGGTGCCCCTGAAGCCCTGGCGAAATTGGCGGGGCTTGGCAAACCGATTTTGCTGCTCTCCAATTCGGGCAAGCGCTCAGCTCCAAATGAGCACAGGCTGGTTCAACGGGGTTTTGCGCGCGATGCGTTTTTGGGCGTTCTGTCCTCAGGCGAAGCTGCACATTTTGCTTTGCAGGAAAGTGTTGGCAAGACGTTGCCCCATGGTGCCAAAGTGTTTCTCATTGCTCGGGATGAAGACCGTTCAGCCATTGATGGGCTCGATCTGTCGCTCACCGATCAAATGAATGAAGCCGATTTGTTGCTGATTGCTGGCAGCGAGGCAGAGCAATACAAATTAGAGCATTATGAAGCTTTGCTCAAAATTGCTGCGGAACGTTTGGTGCCTTGCTGGTGTAGCAATCCGGACAAGACCATGCTGACAAAAGCCGGCCCTATGTATGGGGCAGGGCGCATAGCAATGCTCTATGAGAAATTGGGTGGTCAGGTCGCGTGGTTTGGCAAGCCGCATCCACCGATTTATCAGATAGCCCTTGAAAAGCTTGGCAATCCAATGCCCTCCAAAGTGTTGTGCATCGGGGACAGCCCTGAACACGATGTCCGGGGTGGTCAGGACGCAGGCTGTGCCACAGCCCTTGTTCGCACAGGCATTCACGAGGGTGCAACGCTTGCAGGCCTTGAAGCCATTTGCGCACAGCATAAGGCCCGGCCTGACTTTCTACTTTCCCGCTTCGCATTTTGACAGGACAAGATTTATGGGATTGACGCTTTCACTGAGCACGAACCCGCTGGTCAATCGGTTTGCTGAACCCGACGATCTGGTCGAGACGATTGCCCGTGACATTAAATTGCGGGACATCCAGCTCACCCATGAATTCATCAATCCTGGCTGGCCTGCACCTGTCATCAGACAGCTGACAAGGCAAATGGACCTGGCCCTGCAGCGTACGGGTGCGCGCGTGACCAGTGGAATGACCGGACCCTATGGGCGGCTGAACCATTTTGGCCACCCGGATGCGGATGTGCGTCGCTATTACATCGACTGGTTCAAAACCTTCGCAGATATCATTGGGGATTTGGGCGGAACATCGCTTGGCATGCAATTCGCGATTTTTACCTTCAAGGATTTTGATGATTTAAAGCGCCGGGAAGATCTGGTTAAAATTGCCATTGAGTGCTGGGGAGAACTGGCGGAACATGCCAAACGCGCCGGTCTTTCGTTCCTGTTCTGGGAGCCGATGTCTGTCGGGCGAGAATTCGGTGAGACCATTTTAGCAGCTTTGGCATTGCAGGATCGGCTGACCAAGGAAGATATGGCAATCCCGATGTGGATGTTGGCCGATATCGATCATGGCGATGTCACCAGCGCCAATCCGGATGATTTTGATCCGTATGCCTGGGCGAGGACTGTGCCGCAGATATCTCCAATCATTCATATCAAGCAATCCCTGATGGATAAGGGGGGGCACCGCCCGTTTATTGCGGAATTTAACGCCAAAGGGCGGATCCGGCCGGAACCATTGCTGTCGGCCTTTGCAGAAGGTGGTGCGACCGACAATGAAATCTGTCTGGAGCTGTCGTTCAAGGAACGTGAGCCGAATGATCGCGAAGTCGTGCCTCACATTGCCGAATCTGTTGCCTTTTGGGCACCCTACATCGATACGGGCGCAGCAGATTTGAAGGTCTGAAACTATAGGGGGCCGAGAACAAAGTTTCAGGATCCGACGCGGCGCATTGCCATGATCCCCATTCAGCGGAACGTGCGGCCATTTGCAACAATGCGCAGATCATCCCTATGGATGCACGTGTCATCGGGTGGAACCGGCTAAGACCATAGCTGACCCCTTTGGCGTTCTGTCGAAATCTGTCACACTCTTCAGATTGATTTCGACAGAGTGCTTGGGAGAGTAAAAATGCCGATGCTCATGTCAAAGGCCGTCTCGAACTTCTTTTCCCAGTTGCATGAGCAACCGTGGGTCATGGATGTCTTTGATAATCTGCCGGATATCTTGTTTTACATCAAAGACGCCAACTCGCGCTGGATCACCTGCAATCAAGCCAGCTTGCGACTGCTCAACTTTGCCAGTGTCTCAGAGGTTTATGGCGCAGTTGAGCACGACTTTTTCCCGAAAATTATTGCAGATGCGATCCGTGCGGATGATCTGGATGTAATTCGCAATAATCGTAAAATCATAAATCGTACGGAATTGATTGTGGATGAAGCCGGGCTGTTGACTTGGGTTTCGACCAGCAAGACGCCGCTTATGGGAAAAGACAGCTGTGTTGCAGGCCTTGTGGGAACCACTCAGGTCTTGCGCAGACTGGACGATCTGCCACAAGCCTATCAACCGTTTCAGGCTGTCATGCAACATATTCAGGATAGTATTGATAGTACTATAAATATCAGTGATTTAGCTCGAATTTCATGTCTCTCTGAGAGCCAGTTTCGGAAGCGCTTTCGTGCGTTGTTCCGGCTTTCGCCACAGGAATTTATCTTGCGTGCCCGGTTGCAGCGGGCTGCAAAGCTGTTGTCGTCGACTGATATGCCGCTTGTGCGCATCGCTCTGAAGTGTGGTTATTGCGATCAAAGCTACTTCACAAAGCAATTTCGCGGCTTTTTCGGCATGCCTCCGAGACGGTATCGACAAGTGTGGCAATCAAGCGCTGATGAGCGATAAGTTATAAAAAAGGCTCGAATAGCAAAATCATTCTCCTGCGATATGCCGCTAGGCTAATTCCATAATCCGGCGAAGATCGGATTGGGAGGACGATATGCCGGTTTTCATGTTTGAAGGCCTATCCGTGCATTATGATGTGTCCGGAGAAGGTCCTGCAGTGTTGTTTTTGCACGGTTTGGCTGCTGAGCGCGGCCAGGCACAACAAACACTGGCCTCCGAACAGAACATTCAACTGATCACGCTCGATATGCCCGGACATGGTGACACCCATGCAAATGCTGGTGGTCCTTCCAGTGACCTGATCGGTTTTGAAACCTACAGCCGGATTGCGCGCTCCCTCCTGAGCCACCTCAACATTGAGCGAGCCATTCTGGGCGGCATTTCCATGGGGTCCGGAATTGCATTGCACATGGCTTTGGCCCAACCAAAATGCGCTCTTGGCCTGTTCCTGGTCCGGCCTGCATGGTTGGCCGAACCTGCCAGGCCGCATTTGAATGTCATTGCTCAACTGGGTCAGCTTCTGGCCGAGACAACACCGGAAAAAGCCGTCGAAGCTTTGGCCGCTGATGCTGATTTCCAAGAGTTGTTTTCCGGTATTCCCACTGCTGCAGAGTCTGTTCTGAATGCTGCCAGGCATCGACAGATCACTCGAAACCCTCACATTCTGGCCGCGCTGGTTGATGATCAACCGTTTGGCAGGCTTGAGGATCTGGCGGGGATCAACTGTCCGTCGCTTGTTCTTGGCAACAATGCAGACCCGCTTCATCCATCCAGAATTGCGCGTGTCATCGCAGGCTCTCTGCAAATGGGCCGTTATGCCCATTTGCCGCCGCGCTATCTGGAGGCCGAGGCTCACGGTTCAGCGCTGCTGACACATTTCCATTCGTTTCTTTCAACGCACAGCACTGCGCTGACTGTTTCATCCTGAAGAGGTTCGTCATGATCACCAAACGTATTTCCACCGAGGCCATTCTTGAAAAACTGCAGGCGAAGCGAGCTGCAAAGAAACCCATCATGATTGCCAGTGCGGGGAGTGGTCTTGTGGCCAAGATCCTTGAAGAATCCGGCGTTGATTGCATCAATACATTTTCCGGCGCGCGGCTGCGGGCCAATGGAATGGGCACCATGTCAATGATGTGGCCGATCCTGGACAGCAATCATCAAACCCTGACTTACACGCGAGAGGACATCATGCCCGCCTTGAAGGGGCAGTCCTTTGTCTGTGCCTGCCTGAATGCCAATGACCCGTTGCGCGATATGCGCATGGTGCTGAATGATTGCATGGCGATGGGGGTGAATTCTGTTTCCAACATCGGTCCTTCCATCAGCTATGTCGACAAGGATAGTGAAATCTTCAATGTCCTGACCAGTGCGGGCATTACTCTTCAGAATGAAATAGACATGTTGAAACTGGCCCGCGAAGAAATGGGCATGGTGACAATTGGCCTGACTTTCACCAAGGACGACGCGCTGGAACTGGTCGAAGGCGCGCGGCCCCACATATTCTGCTATCACGCCGGAACGACAAAGGGCGGCCGCACCGGCTACGACAATGGTGTCACCATTGCTGAAACGGCACGGGAGACTGAAGACGTCTATCAGGCCGTTCGCAAGATCGATCCGAACATCATTCTCGTTGGCCATGGCGCGGCCATGGAAACGCCGGACGACGCGCAATACATGCTTGATCACACATCAGGCGATGGTTTCTGGACTGGTTCCTCAACCGAACGTCTGCCGATCGAACGCGCTGTGACGGCCGCAGCTGCTGAATTCACCTCCCTGACATTCAATTCGTGAGAAGACCAATGACCAAGACAATTGCCATTCTTGCGACGCTGGATACCAAGGGCGATGAATGCGCCTATCTGCGTGATGAGATTACCCGGCTTGGGGCCAAGCCCTTTCTGATTGACATAAGCGTGGTGGGGGATGCGGACCTGACCGCTGATATCAGCGCTGCCGACGTGGCTGATGCGGGCGGCACGTCTTTGACCAGCCTGCGCGTTGCACCATCGCGGGAAGTTGCATCTGAGGTGATGGTCCGGGGTGCAATTGCCAAAATGCTCGGGCTTATCGGATCAGGCGACGTGGATGGTGTGATCAGCCTTGGCGGAACACAAGGCACAAGCAATTGCACGCAAGTCATGCAAGCTCTGCCATATGGATTTCCGAAGCTGATGCTGTCGACCATGGCATCCGGTGACACATCCGGTTACGTCGGCATCAAAGACATCACCATGATGTTCTCTGTCAGTGATATTCTGGGTTTGAACCCATTCTTCCGGACGATTTTATCAAATGCCGCGGGTGCCATTGTGGGCATGGCTGACGCAACCAGGCCAATCAGCTTTACACCCGGCAAACCGGTGATCGGGATGACCAATCTTGGGGTTCTGACACAGGGCACCATCCACGCCATGAAGCGCCTGTCTGATCAGGGCTTTGAAACCATGGTGTTTCACGCTGTTGGCTCTGGTGGTCGTGCCATGGAGCAATTGATGCGCGATGGTATTATTCAAGCCGTCTTTGATTTCGCTCTCGGGGATTTGATGGATGAGATTGGCGGCGGTATTCGCGCCGCTGACAAAGACCGTTTGACGGTTGCGGGCGCCTTGGGTCTGTCGCAGGTGGTTGTTCCAGGTGGCACTGATCATCTGGGCATATTGGTGGATGAGCCAAACAGTGTTCCGGACAAGTATGCAGACCGGAAAGTGACATTTCATAACCCGGTCATTCTGGTGCCGCGCACATCTGGTGACGAGATGGAGCAACTGGCCAAGACGATCGGCGACCGTTTGCGCAATGCAACAGGGCCGACACGTGTTCTGGTGCCGACCAAGGGTCTGTCCAGTTATTCTGTTCCCGGTGGCCCTTTGGAAGACAATGAGGCTGATGCGCGCCTGATTGCCGCTTTGCACAAGCATGTTTCCCATGAGGTGACTGAGATCGATGCTGGTGCAGAAGACACTGTTTTTGTCGATCAGGCTGTGGATGCCTTGCTTGCCCTGATTGCGGACAAGCAGGAGGCATGATGTGAAACTGTCTTGCCGATCACTTGAGAAAAGCTTTGGTCGCGTGAAAGCGCTTGATGGTCTGAGCTTTGATGTTCCGGAGGGCGCGTTCTTTGCGCTTCTTGGGCCAAGTGCGGCTGGCAAGACAACTTGTTTGCGAACGATCTGTGGCTTGGATAGACCGGATCGTGGCACTGTATCTGTCGATGGGGAAGACGTGACACAGGCACCGGTTCAGGGGCGCGATCTGGCAATGGTTTTTCAATCCTTTGCCCTTTATCCGCATTTGTCCACCGAACAGAATCTTGCCTATCCGCTGCGCGAAGCTGGACTGCCGTCTGCGGAGATCAAGTCTCGCGTGGGGGAAATGGGAGAACTGTTGCGCATCAGCCATGCGCTGGGTCGGAAAACCACACAATTATCCGGTGGTGAGCAACAACGTGTTGCCATTGGCAGGGCGCTTATCCGACGGCCAAAACTGTTGTTGCTGGATGAGCCATTGACCAATCTGGATGCCAAGCTGCGCGACGAGATGCGTGCTGAGTTCAAGCGGCTGCATCGTGATCTCGGCATCACCATGGTCTACGCAACACCCGATCAGCTGGAAGCCATGACTATGGCCGACACGATTGGCGTTTTGCAAAATGGCCAGATTACTGAAATTGGAACGCCGGATGCGCTCTATGCAACGCCGGGTTCCATTGGCGTTGCGCGTTTGGTTGGCTCTCCGCCAATCAATCTCATTGAAGCGACAGGCACCGGCGCGGAACTTGATCTGGGATTTGCGAAAATTCCGTCCGATCATCGCGCCCAGGGTGCGCTCACATTGGGGTTGAGGCCCTTTGATATTCAGGTTGCGGATACTGCCAAGACCGCACTTCTGCAGGGACGGGTCATTGTGACCGAACCCCTTGGTGACCTGGAAATTGTCGATGTTGAAACTTCGGGAAATGAACTGAAGGTTGCTCTTAGAGGGGCGCAAGTCGGGCAGGCAAAGCCTGGCGATCTTCTGCCGCTGAATTTCGACGCCAATCGCCTTTTGTACTTCGACACTAAGACCGGGCTGCGCCTTGATATGTCGCCCGTTCAAAACTGACTGCCATCAACTTAGGGAGGATAAGATGGAACATAAGCCAATGACACTTAAAAGAACCCTGTCGGTTCTGGCTCTGACTGCAGCCCCGTTTCTGGTTGCCGAAAGTGCCTGGGCCAAGGATATTACAATCCGCATGGCGGCGCCTGATTGGGGTCCGACGCGCTTTATGCAGGAACATGCCAATGCGACCTACAAGGCCCCGTCTGGCAACAATGTTCAGCTCGAAATTGACTTCATTCCATGGCCAAACTTTTTTGATCGGGTGAATGCATCGCTCAATTCCGGCGAGCAGAAATACCAGATGATTGTCTCTGACAGTCAGTGGCTTGGAACTTTCATTGAAAGTGGCCACTTCCTGAAGCTCAATGATCTGATTGCAGCCGATGCGGAATTGCAGGCGATCATGAACAATCTGCACCCGGCTTTGGTCTCTGGCTATTCGACTTACCCGAATGTCTCTGCCGCAGATATCGAGAAAACCGGTTATCCGCATCCAGATGCAAATTACTATGGATTCCCGCAATTCCCTGACACCTATGTGACTTATTACCGAACTGATCTGTTCTGTGATGAAGGTGAAAATGCCACGTTCAAGGCTGCGTACGGAAGCGATCTGCCATGTAATCCCGATGATTGGGAAAGCATCACATGGGATGATTGGGAGAATTTCGGAAAGCATTTTGCCCGCAAAAGCGGTGAGAAGCTTGGCAGTGGGACTGCCGATGGTGACTTTTATGGCATCGCCTATCAGGCAGCCAAACCGCTTGATTTCTCAACCATGCAGATCAATGCGTTTTTCTGGCAATTTGGTGGTGGCATCTGGGATGAAACCACGCAGCCGAATTCCCCGGCACTGGGCGTTGTGAATTCAGCAGAGAATGTGGAAGGGTTCCAACGCTTCCTTGATTTGCTGGAATATGCACCGCCCATCGCCAAAACAGGTCAGATGGGTATTTTTGAAATCCAGGACCTGTTCATGCAGGGCAAAATTGCAGCCATCGTTGACTGGGTTGCTTTGGGAGCACCTGTTATCGATCCGGCCACATCCAAGGTCCATGATCGTGCCGCTTTTGCGGTGCCGCCGGGCAATATGCGGGACGGCAAGATTGATCGGACCGGTAATCTGGGCGGGCAACCATTTGTTCTGACCACGTGGAATGATGATGAAGTCATCAAGGAAGCGCTTGATGTGGTGAAATGGTGGTTGTCTGAAGAGACCCAGATTGCTGCGGTCAAAGCAGGCGGACAATCCGGCCTGGTCAGTGTTCTGAACAACCCGGACTATGAAAGCTGGGCACCCTGGAATGCGCAGCACAAGGCGATGCTGGAGTGGCAGAAAGACCTTTGGCACGTGCCTGAATTCTTCGAGTTGCTGACACAGCAGCAGGAAGAGTTTGACAAAGCCATCACGGGGCAGATCTCCGCACAGGAAGCTTTGGATAATGTAGCTGCATTCCAGGATGAATTGCTGCGTGACGCCGGTCGGATCGAAGATTGATCTGAAATGACGAAGGAGCGTTCTGCCATGGCTGATCTCAACACATCTGGCGCTGGTGCTGTCTCTGGTGCCGGATCTGTTGCCAAGTCTGGTGGCTTGTTAGCCTGGCTGAATGCGCCTGAGCGGCGCGGCCCTTTACTGGTCGCGCCTGCTCTTATCACATTGTTCGTGATGAATATTTTTCCGCTTCTGTGGTCTTTCGGATTGAGCTTTTTCAATTACCGCGCCAATCGGCTGACCGTCCCTTCATTCAAGGGGCTTGATAATTACGAAAAGGTTCTGACCGACCCGGTGGTCTGGGAACGCTTTCAAACGACGGGTATCATCGTCGGTGCTTCGGTAACGCTGCAACTGATCTTCGGATTTTTGTTGGCATTGCTGTTTGCCAAGACATTTCCGTTGCGCCGCATTCTGCTGATGCTGGTGCTCGCGCCGATGATGCTGTCTTTTGTATCCGTCGCGATCTTTTTCAAGCTGTTTTATGACCCTACGCTGGGATTGTTGAGTTGGGCCATTGGGCTTTTCACCGGTGAACCGTTTATCCTGTTGGCCACACCGGCAGGTTCCATTGCGGCCATTGTGATCGCGGATGCATGGATGTGGTCACCCTTTGTCATGTTGCTGGTGCTGGCTGGTTTGGTGTCGGTGCCAACTTACCTTTACGAAGCTGCCGAAATTGACCGGGCATCACCCTGGCGGCGCTTTCGAACAATCACATTCCCTTACATCAAGAGCCTTTTATTATTGGCGCTTTTGTTTCGGACGATCGAAACATTCAAGCTGTTTGACCTGTCTTTTTTGATCACTGGCGGTGGCCCCGGAGCGTCTACCGAAACAGTTGCAATCTATGCATACCGGTTGGGCTTTCAGTTCTTCAGAACCAGTCAGGCATCCGCGTTGGCCTATCTGATCCTGTTTGTCGTGATCGTGCTGACAAGCATTTATCTTTACATCGTCAACCGACGCAATGAGGAGGGCTGATCATGGCATATCGTAAAGCTGCCTTCCGTAAACCGGGCCAAGCCGGGTGGCTCTATAGTCTGGTGACGGGCGTGATTGCGTTGATCTATTTCTTCCCGGTCCTGTGGATGATCCTGACTGCGTTCAAGACGCGCTCTGATGCGCTGGCCATTCCGCCAAAGCTGTTTTTCACGCCGACCCTGGATAATTTCAAATCCGTGTTCTTCCGCGATACCCAGGCGGGCGACGCCGTTGCCACGGGCTTTGTGCAGTATTTTGTCAATTCAGCTTTTATCGGCGGAAGCAGCGTCATTCTGGCTCTTATCATTGGAACATTGGCTGCCTATGCTTTTTCGCGCTATCCGCTCAAGGGCAATGACACTTACATGTTCATCATTCTGACAACACGGATGTTGCCGCCTATTGTGGTCATCATCCCGATCTTTCTGATGTTCCGTGTGACCGGTCTGTCAGGCAGTTATATTGGCATTATTCTGCTTTATACGGCGTTCAATCTGCCGTTTTCCATCTGGATGATGAAAAGCTTTTTTGATGATCTCAATCCGGAGATCGAGGATAGCGCACGATTGGATGGATCAAACGACTGGAAGGTCTTTTTCCGGATTTGCTTGCCCCAGGTTCTGGCCGGTCTGGCCGCAACGGCGGTGTTTGCGCTTATTCTGACCTGGAATGAATTCCTGTTTGCCTTGTTGCTGACCGGCTCTGATACCCGCACGGTTCCCGTGGCCATGGCCAACACAATCGGAGGGGAAATTGGCGTCGACTGGGGCCTGCTGTCTGCCATTGTCAGCCTGTTCTTGATACCTGTTTTCATCGTCACCTTTGTTCTGCAAAAACAATTGCTGCGCGGCGTTACATTCGGGACCATCCGCAAATGAGTGGAATTTCGCTGAAAAGCATAACCAAGCAATTTGGTGATCTGACCGCAGTGGATGCAGTCACATTTGATGTTGCCGATGATGAAGTGCTGTGCCTGCTCGGGCCATCCGGGTGCGGTAAAACCACAACTTTGCGGATGATTGCCGGCCTTGAAAACGCAACAGATGGTGAGATTTATTTGAGTGGTCAGGATATGACCCATTTGCCTGCGCGTGCGCGCAATGTGGCGATGGCCTTTCAGTTCTACGCGCTTTATCCAAACCTTACGGTGAGCGATAATCTGGCTTATCCGCTGCATGCCGAGGGCGACAGCACTGCAGATATTGCGGCCAAGTTGCGTGACATTGCGCAAGTGCTGCAAATGGATCATGTGCTGGACCGCTTTCCCCACCAGCTTTCGGAAGGTGAAAAACAGCGGGTTGCTGTCGGACGCTGCATTATTCGCCGGCCCAATTGTTTTCTGTTCGACGAGCCGCTCAGTCGTCTGGATGTACAATTGCGCGAGGAGATGCGCAGCGACATCAAAAAAGTCCTTTCGGGTTTGTCGCGTCCCACCGTGATTGTCACGCATGATCAACTGGAAGCCATGACCATGGGAGACAGAATTGCAGTCATGCGGGACGGCAAAGTGGAGCAGATTGGCGCGCCGCAGGATGTGTTCAACAATCCTGCGAACATTTTCGTCGCCGGTTTTATCGGCACCCCGCAGATGAACCTTGTGGGCGGTATTGTCTCTGGAATCGGTGGCGCAATAGCTGTTTCAATTGGACAGGATGTCATCGAGCTGACCGGGGAACTGGCGCAACCCGGACATGGTCTTAAGCTTGGGGATGCCGTGACATTGGGAATGCGCCCAAGAAGTGCAAGCCTGGAGAGTGAGAGCGGGCAGGGGATTCTGTCCGGAACTTGCGAATTGATTGAGCCGATGGGCGCTGAAACGCTGCTGCGCATTGCACATCCGGCAGGTCAGATCAGGGCCATCGTGACTGACCGACAGGGTTTGAAAGAAGGCGGAACCATTCATGTTCGGTTTGCGCAGGGCAGTTACCGATTGTTCCATGCCGATGGCAACAGGATTGGAGATATGGTGTGAGTGACAATCCAACGCTTATGGGCGCGCGAGAAGCACGTAATTATCGTTTTGCCATTCTCGGGCTGTGCATTCTGTCATTGATCTTCGTATTCCAACCATTTTCCCTGACCCTGTTTTCCGTCGGGTGCCTTGGGGTCATCTGTGGTGGTCTGGTGTTCAACATCATGCCCTTTTGCACAGAGGGAACGCCCAGACGAAAACTGCTGACCGGAGTGGGCTGGGTTGTGGCCATTTTGTTGGTAATGGCACTTTTGGCTTCGGCCGCTGCGTATGGCTATATCCTGTATTTGACGGCTTCCCGCTAAGGGAAAGTGATGCGGAACCTGATCAATCCGGGCTAATGGCAGCTAAGCGCCATTCGGCCCCTCTTGATCAAAATCAATGACAGTTCTGAGCTTTATCCAGACACTTGCAGCATAAAACAGGTCGAAGATCTGCAGTTCCATTTCTGTCGGGATATCCAGCCAATGTCCAAATTGGCCTGTTGGTTCGTGATCAATGAAAGTTCGCTGCACATAATATGAATTTGCTGTCTCCAGATCGTTGGAATGTAGCTTTGCTGGCCATTGCGCTTATCGGACTTGTGTCTGGTATTGGCCTGTGGGCAGCCGGGTATTCGGATCTGGCAGATTTTGTCTGGGCTGGCGGCGTCATTCCGATTCTGGCAGCCCTCATCGTTGAGATCATCCGAAGTCTGAAGCGAGGCGATTTTGGGCTCGACATAGTGGCAGCGCTTTCGATGTCCGCCGCGCTGTTTTTTGGGGAAACACTGGCTGCAGCCGTTGTTGCGCTGATGTATTCCGGTGGCACCCTTCTTGAAAGCTTCGCAGAGGTGCGGGCCCGCCGGGAGATGAGCGATCTGCTTTCGCGCGTTCCCCGGACGGCAACAATTCATCACAACGGCACCTTGGAAGACATTCCGCTGGATGATGTGGCGCCCGGCGATCTGCTGTTGATACGGCAAGGTGACATTGCGCCTGTGGATGGCGCGGTGGAGAGCGGTCGGGCGCTGCTGGATCAGTCGGCGCTGACCGGTGAATCGATGCCAGTCCGGCTGGAACAAGGCCAGGCCGTGATGAGCGGTTCCACCAATGCCGGCGAAACGTTTGATCTGCGTGCTACTCATCTGGCAGCCGATAGCACCTATGCCGGAATTGTGCGGCTGGTGGAAGCAGCACAAAAGTCAAAAGCACCAATGGTGCGGTTGGCGGATCGGTATTCCCTTCTGTTCCTGGCCGTTACAGTGGCGATGGCAATTCTGGCCTGGTGGTCAAGTGGCGATCCTATCAGAGCGGTCGCTGTGCTTGTGGTTGCAACGCCTTGCCCGCTTATTCTGGCCGTACCGGTGGCTTTGGTGGCGGGGCTATCACGGGCGGCGCATTACGGTGTGCTGATCAAGGGGGCAAAGCCGCTGGAGGCTCTGGCACGAATTGAGACCATGATCGTTGACAAGACGGGCACGTTGACTGAGGGGCGGCCTAAAATCGTGTCAATCGACGCGCTGACCGATCTGACGCCTGACGAGATGCTGTTCTTTGCCGCTGGACTTGATCAAGGGTCAAAGCACCCTGTTGCGCAGGCCATTGTCGCGTCGGCGCAGCAAAGGGGCACGCATCTTCCGGTCCCCACCGATCTGGTGGAATTCCCTGGTGAAGGCATGACCGGCAGGATTGAAGGGCATGATGTCGTGGTTGGCGGTGTGGATTTTGTCATGCGCCTTGCAGATGGTCCCCGGATGGCCCGCTCGGCCCAACAAAACGGCGCGGTTATGGTCGCGTTGGCCGTGGATGGCCGTTTGGTTGGGCATATCGAAATGGCAGATACGCTGCGCGGCGGCACAATTGCTTTTCTGAAAGGTCTGCGCCGGATTGGTATGAAACGTATTCTGCTTGCGACCGGTGACCGCCTCTCAGTCGCCGAGGCTGTGACTGATGGCCTTGATCTGGACGGTGTGCGTGCCGACCTGACGCCCGATCAAAAAGTGCTGCTGGTTCTGAGCGAGCGAAAGAATGGACCCGTGATGATGGTCGGCGACGGTGTGAATGATGCCCCGGCCTTGGCCGCTGCTGATGTTGGTGTGGCCATGGGCGCACGTGGTACGGCGGCTTCGGCAGAAGCTGCGGAAGTCGTCCTGCTGGTTGATCAACTGGATCGGTTGCTGCCCGGATTGGAAATTGCGCGCAGATCTCGGCGCATAGCGCTGGAAAGTGTCGGTATTGGGATTGGTTTGTCATTCGTTGGAATGATTGCCGCCGCACTGGGCTATCTCGCGCCGGTGCAGGGCGCTGTTCTGCAGGAAGTGATTGATGTGGCGGTGATCCTGAATGCGTTGAGGGTTCTGAATACGGTGCCACTCGAAGCGTAAAATCACTGCCAGAGACTTTAACAGGTCGTCAGACCAAAACCGTTGCGAAAGATGACACTATGGAACATTCCAGAATTCTAATCACGCTCGGTATGCTGCTGCTGGCAGGTTTGGCATTGGATGCTCTGGGCAGGCGGACACGGCTTCCAAGGGTTACATTGCTTGTGACATTTGGAATATTGGCTGGTCCGTCAGTTCTGAACCTCATACCTCTGGCCGCCAATGACTGGTATCCTCTGGTCGCCAAATTTGCGCTGGTTATGGTTGCTTTTCTGCTGGGCGGCCATTTGACGCGATCTGTCATCACAAGAGACGGACGGCATATTCTGGGTGTATCACTAGGGGCTGTTTTCCTGACATCCACGATTGTCGGGTTGGGACTTTGGGCGCTCGGAATTGATCCGGTTCTATGTCTTGTCTTTGCCGGTATTTCGTGTGCTACAGCACCGGCTGCAACCGAAGATGTTGTGCGCA
Source organism: Alphaproteobacteria bacterium (assembly GCA_024743215.1). Lineage (GTDB taxonomy): Bacteria > Pseudomonadota > Alphaproteobacteria > Rhizobiales. Next base: position 116,947 of record JANSWZ010000007.1, on the reverse strand, counting down.
ATTCAGGGCTTCAGGGGGCTTTTCCGAGAATTTTGCGGGGTGCCGTTGCCATAGATGATGCATGGGCCCTGATTGTGTTCAGTCTTATGCTGGCTGCGGGTCACGCGCTTCAGGGCGGTGATGCCACTCAGGTAGTAAGCCATGTGGTCACAGAAATTGGTGGGGCGGTCGTTCTGGGATTCTTGGTCGGCTTGCCCGCAGCCTATTTGACCGGGCGTTTGAAGCCGGGCGAACCCTCCATGATTGAAGCTCTTGGTGTTGTTTTTTTATGTGGTGGGCTCGCGCTTGAAATTGGTGCGTCTTTCCTGCTGTCAACCATGATTTGCGGTGCTGTGATTGCCAACACGGCGCGCCATCACACCCGTCCGTTTCATGAAATTGAAAGTATTGAATGGCCTTTCATGGTGTTGTTTTTCATTCTCGCCGGTGCATCACTTGAATTTGCTGCCGTTATGGAGATCGGTCTGATTGGCCTTGCATACGTGGTTTTGCGTGCCATCGGACGTGTTGCGGGCGGCTGGGCAGGTGGTCGTGCCAGCGGTATGGGCCGACTTGAGAGCCGATGGATCGGTGCCGCATTGATGCCGCAAGCCGGTGTTGCGATGGGTATGGCGCTGGTTGCCGCCAGCACATTTCCAGACCGCGCAGGATCGATTTTGGCTATCGCCATCGGAACCACCGTGATTTTCGAACTGTTTGGTCCCTTGTGCACACAGATTGCACTGTCAAAGGTGAAAGAGTCGCAAGTGTCTGAAGCTGATTGAAATTGATCGGACAAATCCGACGTTTGTGGACTAGCGCTATGACGCTGATTTCAACCTGGAACGGATGTATTTCGCAGCCGACCTGAAGTGGCTTGGACCTGCAGCCTCGGCCCAGCGACCTGGCTTCCAATTGTTGTTTGCCCCCTTCATCGGGCTGCCGTAGAGCTCTTCGTTTGTACTGCTCTCAATGAAGCGGATCAGCCTCACATAGCACTCCTGCAGCATCTCCACAGCTTCATCCCAGCCCAAATCCGTCTGTTGCGCCCTGAGATTTGCGTTGTATCGTTTCAGCTCATTCCATTTGTAGCCTTCTGCGGGAAAAAACACGGGTTTTCCAGCCAGACCATCAAAATACCAGCCGAGGAACAGGTCAATCCAGTGCGCTCGATGCGCAACGACATCCTTGATGGATGTATCTTCATCGTCCTTGATCAAAGCTGATGGAGAGTTGACCGTACTGATCAGCTTTTTGAGTTTTTCGAATTCCCTTTTGGACACATCAAGCAGTTCTTCTTTGTTTTGTGCTGCCATATCACACCTGTTTGCTGACGCGTTTTTGTGTTCCTTCGGGATAATATCGGCGGTCGAGACAGCAGACACAGCACTGGTCGCGTAGCCGCAACGATCCTGGAAAGCTGCAGAGGAGCGTTATTGGGTCTTGCACTTATGAATTTTTATCAGCTGTGCCCGTCTCGGCGGAACTGTCGTCCTCATCACGCTCCACAACAATCCTGACTTTGGTGGCCATGGCCGCAATCGCGCCTATAATGGCAAGCCACGGCGCGGCGAGCGCAACAACACCGCCAACAACTAGGCCGATATTCAAAGGGGTTTCCAGAAACACATCGCCATCATCAGCAATGATTTTCAGGTTTCGGACGCTGCCTTCTTTTGCCAGCTCTTTGATTTTTGCCACGAGTTGGTCGCCTGCAACTTCGATTTCCTCAAAGACTGTGCGGCCGTCAGCTTTTTTTTCATCCACCATTTGTTGGCTCCTTCTGTAGTTCATCCCAAATTCAGTCCAGGGCCTGGGAAAATAAGGGTTTCAAATCTTTTGGCATCGAGCCCATTACGTCGCGCATTTCACCACTGGAAACATGTCGCTCCAGCAAGGCAAAGACCGCAGAAACGCAGGCATCGGTGTCATGAAGTGGCGCCTCTTCAAAAGCGGTATCAATGCGCTTGATGAATTCAGGCTTTCCGCGCGGGCGCGAAACGGTTTGCGATGGGTTCCAGCCCTCAAAGTAAATGCCACGCATGAGCATTGGTAATTGCGCAGACAATTGTGCCGCTTCATCGGTTGATAACCAATCGCGCAAGGTATGCAAAACCGTGCGCAGCAGATTATAGCTGCGCTGGGTGTCTTCAAAGCCAACCGCTTCGCGCAGTTCTTCCAGCCATATCCCCACAACACGCGGGGCATCATCAAGTGTGTGTAATCCGGTCGCAGACATGTGTGTCTCCTTGAAATCGGGCAATCCAACTCTTCTGCACTGTCAGCCGGTTGAGGAATGCAGGTGTTGACGGCGATCAAATTTGCCGCGCCTATTCCTTGATGTAAGGCTTTCCATCTGCCGCCGGTGCCCGCGCGCGCCCGACAAAGCCTGCAACGACAATGATTGTGGCAATGTAGGGCGCCATTGCCAGAAATTCGGACGGGATGGGCGTTTGAAGAAGTGCCAGCTTTTGTTGCATGGAATCTGCAAAGCCGAACACCAGAGCCGCCAATAGGGCACCGACCGGATGCCAGCGTCCGAAAATCATGGCCGCCAGCCCGATATAGCCGCGTCCTCCGGTCATGTTCTCATCAAACCGTCCAACAGATCCAAGTGTGAACCAGGCGCCGCCAAAACCGGCAACCATGCCGCCAAGTGTGACGTTGATGTAGCGGATGCGATAGACATTGATCCCCAGCGTATCGGCAGCGCGCGGGTGTTCTCCCACAGCGCGTGCCCGCAATCCTCGGCGTGTGTAGAACAGGTAATATGTTGAAACGGCCACCATGATCAGCGCGCCATAGACAAACAGGTTTTGCTGAAACAGCATGGGCCCGATGACCGGGATATCTCCCAGTAAAGGAATTTTGTAAGCGCGAAATACCGGCGCATTGTTCAGCGTTCGGTATTCCTGAAACACCTGACTGCTGACATAGGATGTGAGGCCCAGAACAAACAGATTGATCACCACCCCCGCAATGATCTGATCCATCCGATAGCTGACGACAAGAGCGGCCAGAATAAAACCGAACAATCCGCCAATTGCGATGGCTGCCGCCAATCCCGGTATCCCGCCGAGCAAGGACCCGACCAGTGCGCCGGTGAAGGCACCAGCCAGAAGCATGCCTTCAATGGCGATGTTGACCACCGCAACGCGCTCGCACAAAACACCAGCCAATCCACCCAGAGCGATTGGCACTGCGCGCACTACAGTTGCCTGCAACATGCCTGTCAGGGAGAATGATTTTCCAGCGGTCGCCCAGACCAAAAATGCAGCAACGGCAATTGCCATGCCAATACCAAGCGACAGGGATGTCCATCGTGCACCACCGCGCGCGAATTGCCGCACGCCCAGAAAAGCCAGCACAGCGGAGACCAGATAGTTGAAGGACTGTGCGGGAACCGCAAGGTTGGGAAGGGGCAACGCATCGGTGGTGCGAGACAGTCTGAAGACAGCCAGACCGTCACTGTCCATTGCAAATACGAGTGCAACCAGGATTGAAAGTCCAATGAGGACGGTGCCCGTAATGCGTGCCTGACGCTGTTCGCCTATGTCCAGTTTCATGGGAATGTTTGGTGTTGTCTGGTCACTGATTGCCATGGTGATCTATTCCTTGCGCACATCAGCGGGCTTTCTGAAGCCCCATGGGAAGATTGCCCGCACCAGCAAGGGTGCGGCTATGAACACAATGATGAGTGCCTGTATGATGCCGATCAGGTCTATTGATACTCCGGCATCAACCTGCATCTGGCGGCCACCGGCTTCCAATGCGCCAAACAACAGGCCTGCCAGCAAAACCCCGAATGGATGCGACCGGCCAAGCAGGGCAACAGCGATAGCGTCAAATCCTATCCCGGCCGAAAAGCCTGGCGTGGCACGGTCCAACACACCCAGAACCTGATTGGCACCGGCCAGCCCGGCCAGCGCACCTGCTGTTGCCATGGCCGCGACAATGATCAGTCCGGATCGCATGCCTGCAAACCGTGCTGCATCGGGACTGGCACCGCTTGCCCTGAATTCAAAACCGATTTTGGACCGGTATAAAATCCAATAGACGACGAGGACTGCTGCCAGCGCCAGAAATATCCCGGCATGGACCCGCAAATTGGGATCAAGCCAGTCCAGCAACCGTGGCAATTCGGCATTGTCCGGCACGGATTTTGAAATTGGATCGGCACGCCCTTCTCGCTGAATGAAGGGCTGGCGCAGCAGATAGTCCAGCAAGCGGTATGAAATGAGGTTCAGCATGATGGTTGAGATGACTTCATGGGCACCGGTTGCTGCGCGCAGCCAGCCTGCAATGCCCGCGTAAAGCGCCCCAACCAGGGCACCAGACAGAAGGCAAAGTGGCAGAAGCAGGACGAAGGGCAGACCGGGCAGGCTGAACCCGGTGATGACGGCTGCGATGCCTCCCATCAGGATTTGTCCTTCGGCACCGATGTTGAAAAGACCAGCACGAAACCCGAGTGCAAGTCCCAGACCGGCAAGGATCAGGGGCGCGGCCGCCGTTAGTGTTTCAGATATTGCATTGAGTGAACCGACAGAGCCTTTGAGAAGGGCAATATAGGACTGGCCTATGGTGGCCAGTTCCACATTGGTGGCCAGCATTGTGAATGCGCCCAGGATGAGTGCCGCAACGACCGCAAATATCGGAACAATGACAAGGTCTTCAAACTCGGCGCGCGGTGGCGCCGCGCGGCGTAGCAGATCTTGAATCGCCTTGTCGGTTTTGGACGGAGTGCTCATGGGGCCGCTCCTGCCATTGCCAGCCCCACTTCATTCTTGTCCGCCTGTCCGTCCCCATTTTCAAATTCAGCAATGATGTTGCCTTTGAACATGACAAGTATCCTGTCTGACAGAGCGAGAATTTCGTCCAGCTCCGAAGAGACGATCAGCACTCCATCGCCTTCGTCACGGGCATGGATGAGACGCTCATGGATGTATTCGATCGAGCCGACATCAAGCCCACGGGTTGGCTGGGCCGCCAGCAACATTTCGGTATCGCGTGATAATTCGCGTGCAACGACGAGCTTTTGCTGATTGCCGCCGGAAAGATGCCCCGCAGCGGAAAAAACCGATGGTGTGCGCACGTCAAACTCGACAGCGCCACGCGCGGCGGCTTCATTGACAATGTCCCATTTTATCTGTCCACGTGACGAAAAACGCGTGTCATAATAGGTGTCGAGCACCATGTTCTCCGCAACTGTAAAACTGGGAATGATTCCAGTGCGTTGCCGATCTTCAGGAATATGGGCAATGCCCATGCGATGACGGGCCCTGGCGGAACTGTGGGTAATGTCATGATCTTGATAAGTGACCGTGCCTGATGTGATATGACGCAGTCCGGCAAGGGCTTCGACCAATGCCGTCTGGCCGTTTCCCTGAACCCCTGCAATACCAATGATCTCGCCGCTTCTTACGCTGAAATTGATTTGGTTTACGGCGATCTCAGAGTTTTCATGCAAGACGGTCAAATTTTCAATTTTCAGCAGATCCTTGCCTGGTGCGAAAGGCTGCTTTGTGACATCGAAGCTAACCGGGCGACCGACCATCATCTCGGCTAAGTCTTTCGTGGTCATTGTTTTCGGATCGCCGGACCCGGTAATCCTGCCCTGGCGCAGAACGCTTATGCGATCTGCAATCTGAAGAATTTCATTGAGTTTGTGTGTGATGAATACCAAGGCCTTGCCCGCATCGCGCAGGGCCTTGATGATCTGGAAAAACTCTTCAACTTCCTGCGGCGTGAGGACGGCTGTTGGCTCATCCAGAATGAGCACCTGTGCGGAACGGAACAATACTTTGATGATCTCGACGCGCTGCTGTACGCCGACCGGCAGAGTTTCAATCAGCGCATCGGGATCAACTTCCAGACCGTATTGGTCTTTGATGGCGCGCACTTGATCACTGGCCTTTTTGAGATCCAGAAAATCGAGTTTTCCCACTGGTTCAACACCCAGTACGACATTTTCCGCAACCGTGAAAACGGGCACAAGCATGAAGTGCTGATGCACCATCCCTATGCCAGCTTCAATGGCCGCGCCGGGCCCGTTGAATGTTACTGGCCTGCCATCTATTCGAATCTCGCCCGCATTTGGCTGATAGAGGCCGCACAGGACATTCATCAGTGTGGATTTGCCGGCGCCGTTTTCGCCAAGCAGGCCGAGAACTTCGCCAGCCCGGATGTCAAGAGTGACATCTGAATTGGCGATCACCGGTCCGAAACTTTTTGTGATGCCGCGAAGTTCGACATTCATGAAGCGTCCTCCCTTGATGCGTCCTCCCTTTGCAGGTCCTGCATTGGCGCAATAATGGGTTTGGTTCTAGTTGCCATCGACCTTGATTGTGCCATCGATAATGCCCTGCCGAATGGCTGCAAGTTCGGCCTTCAAATCTTCGGGAACCAATGCCTCCATGTCATGAAATGAGGCCAGATCAACGCCGCCATTAGACAGAGAGCCGACCAGAACACCGCCTTTGAAAGCGCCGTCCATGGTGTTTTTGATCACATCAAAGACAGTGGCATCCATGCGTTTGGTAACGGATGTCAGATAGACATGCTTTTTGGCGGGGTCTGTGAAGTAAAGATCGGCATCAACACCGATGATCTTGAGTTGTTCTGTCCCGAGTTCATCTGCAAGTGCTGCGGATCCAAGACCCACCGGACCGGCGACCGGGAGAATGATATCGGCTCCCTCATCATAAAGATTCTGGGCATAGGCGCGACCGTCATCCAAGGAGTCAAAATTGTTGGTAAACAGGCCTTCACGTGTGTCCGGGTTCCAGCCCAGCACAATGACCGATGTGTCTTTTTGCGCGTTGTAATATGCGGCCCCACGATGAAACCCGTCCATGAAGATCGTTACAGGGGGGATGTTGATGCCCCCAAAAACGCCGAGCGTGCCGGTTTTCGTCATGCCGGCGGCAAGATAGCCTGCCAGGAATGCCGCCTCGTCCGTGGCATAAACTTGCCCCAGAATGTTTGGAATTTCTGGGTCATATGCAAAATCGACTATGGAGAATTTCTGGTCCGGATTTGCATTTGCAGCTGTCTGTGTGGCATCGCCAAGCAAAAAGCCGACAGTGATGATGATATCGCACTGTCCACCCAGCAGCGAGTTGATGTTTGCTTCATAATCGGTTTCCGCTTGGGATTCCAAAAAGCGACCTTCAATGCCAAGTTGCTCCATTGCATCCTGAACGCCCTTCCAGGCGGTCTGGTTGAAGCTGTTGTCATCAATGCCGCCGGTGTCTGTTATCTGGCAGGCTGTGAATGCCGTTGCAGCAAACGCTGAACTGAAGAGAATGGCTGTGCCCAGTGCCACGATGCGGGAGCTTCTGGCTATGATATGCATAATGATAACCTCCTGAAACGCTTTGGTGCGTGTGTGTCAAAAGGTTAGCGCAGGCGGCAGAACTTCAATTGATGCCGGTCAATGGCCGATAAATTGGGGGCGATTAAATTTGAGAAAGATCAATTCAGACCTGCACCAGCTTGGTGAAAAGCCTGTTACAGCAGGCCTTTGGCAAGGCGGCTTTGCTCTTCCATTGCGATCGCAATTTTTTGATCGAGCATTGCATGGTCTGGTCCTGCTGCTGTCTCCCTGCCGTCAATCATATCGCCAACGGTGATCGACACGCGTGAAAACGGAAGCGGGATTTCCTGTTTGTCCCAACGCGAGGAAAGCACTATTTTTCGTTTGCTCTGAATCCCGATGGGTACAAGTTGAACTCCTTGTTCAATGGCCAACTGCAAAGCGCCATGTTTGATTCGATGATAAGGTCCCAAAGGACCATCCAGGGCAACCGCATAGAGCCCATAATTCTGGTTGAAATGCTCTGCCAGAACATGCATTCCGCGCCCCCTTACCGGTAGCTTGACGGGTTGATAACCGAACCAATGGCAAATGTTTGCGATAACGTTCCCGCGAAATGAGTTCGTGGTCACCACAACGACATTTCTGCCCCTGGCAAGGGCGAATAACGGCAGATATTCGCCATGCCAGAACATCGCCAGAACCCGATGTCCGTCTTTTGTCATCTGGTCGAGTTTCGACAAATCCTGCACCTGTCGGTTCAATGTCATGCACCAGGCAGACAACAGCAGGCAGATTGGCAGGGCAATGATCCGGGCAAGCAACCGCTCAATGGCATTCGAGCCATTATTTTTGCTCATTGGATTTTGTTGGTGAGGGGAATAAAGCATCGCTCGCAGCGTGGGCAATATTCGCCATAATATCAAGTTCATTCGAGACCGCACGTTTTGACGATGCCCAAAGATTGTCATGTTTGTATTCGCTGGGCTTATGTCCGGATTCAATTCTTTTGTAGAAGGACCGCACCTGATCCGTGGTGGATGAAATGGAAAAGCGCTCGGCGGTCCGGCGCGCGGCTTGTCGTTGTTCTTTGCGCGTCTCCATGTTCCAACTGAGTTGGCTTGCCACGGCAGACGCAAACTCGGTTTCTTCTGCTGTTGCAGATAGCAATCTGCCGTTTATGCCGTCGCGCACCATTTCGCGGGCACCGGGCGCATCAAGAGCGACAACCGGGACGCTGGCAGCCATTGCTTCAGCCAGGACGAGACCTTGCGTTTCTGAACGGGAGGAGAAGGCAAAGACATCCATTGATGCGTAAGCATCGACCAATGCCGTTCCCTGTAAAACGCCCGTAAACCGCACACGGTCGTCAACATCCACCGATCGGAAAATCTCCAACATATGGGAGCGCGAGGTGCCTTCACCTACAATGAGTGCATAGGCTTCCTTGTTCTGGTTGAGAACAAGCGCCAATGATGCTGCCAAAAAGCCAAGGTTTTTTTCAGGGGCCAGACGCCCCACATGCCCCACAAGCGGTGCCTTTTCGGGAACTGAATGTTTCTGACGCGCATGTGCGCCCACTCCGTTGCGGAACACGTCGGTATCGACACCTGTTGGAATGGTCGCAATTTTGGTTTTAACCGAATGCGCGCGCAGAAAATGGCTAATGCTCTCGCTGGGCGCGATGACCCCGTCGCAGAGATCGCAATAACCAATCGACAGACTTTGTGCGAGCCGTTTCAGAAGATCAGAATCCTGAGCGACATAGTGGCCATATAGTTCATAGCGCGTGTGATAGGTAAAAATGATGGGGGCTGCCATGGAACTGGCCGCCCGCAAGGCACTGTCACCCAACAAGAACGGATGATGGCTGTGAACGATATCAGGCTGAAACTCTTCTATGATTGTCGACAGATTCGTGGAGAGCGGTAACGGTACTGAAAAATCGCTGCCACCAAAATTCTGCAGCGCGGGGATGCGTACCACGCCGTCTTCGTGCGAGGGCATTCCTTCAAATTCGGGCGCAACAATCAATACGCGGTCACCGACCTGGCGCAATTGGCGTGCCAATTCACTCACACTTCGAGCAACACCGCCGACATGCGGTGTAAACGTATTGGTGAACATCAACACATTCATGTGCCAACGGACTCCGCGTATGTGGCACCGGGCTCTGCATGTTTTGCAGTCAGGTGAGTGGGTTTCATCGTGCGGTGTGCAGTATACTTGCTCTCAGTACAGCTGTCAGCAGTGCCAATGGCAGTGTTGGACCTGATCCAATGCCGATAAATGCGTCGTCGTCGCTGGCATCGGTTTTGCGCAGGGCGCATGTCCAGCTGCCATCCACTTCATCTGCGCGCCCTTTCAGGGTGATAGCCCACTCCGGTAAATGCTCTTCAATCAGATGCAATACAGCTTCAGTGGGTTCGAAATCGACAAGCTGTTTTGCATCAGCAAAGTTTTCGTTCGGGAAAGCCTGTTCCATCGCTCCAATGGCTTGCACCAACAATTCGGTATCAAGAATTTTGGCCTCTCTGGCCTGTTCGATGACAATTGTCAGTGCATTGGTATTCATAACATCCTCACCCGTTGCAAGCATTGGGAGCATGGTCTGCTATTGCACTGACTCCCGCGTTGATGCGCATCAATGGACGCTTGGTAAAAAGACGCGAAGCTGGGTCCAATATCTTCACATTCAGGATGGCCAGCATGACAACAAAAACAGGAAGTGTAATGTGGTTCGAAGATTTGTCGCGTGGTGATGTGAACCTTGTTGGCGGCAAAAACGCATCGCTTGGCGAGATGGTGAGAGAGCTGTCGCAAGTCGATATCCTCGTGCCGCCCGGCTTTGCTACCACTGCAGATGCGTTTCGAGCCTACGTGGAATTCAATGAACTGGATCGTGTGCTTGAAAGAGTATTGGGTGATCTGGACGACAGTAAAATAACGCTTGCAGAAGCGGGGACCGAAATACGCAGGTCCTTCATCGCTGGGGATTGGCCGCCCGATATCAAGCATGACATTTTGACTTGCTTTGCGGAATTGGGCGCACGAACCGGTTCTGACGATCTGTCAGTGGCGGTCCGCTCCAGTGCGACCGCTGAGGATTTGCCGGATGCCAGTTTTGCTGGCCAACAGGAAACCTTTCTGAACGTACGTGGCGAACGAGCCCTGCTTGAGACATGCCGACGCTGCTTTGCTTCGCTCTTTACCGATCGCGCAATTACTTATCGTCAATTAAAGGGCTTCGATCACAGAAAAGTGGCGCTCTCCATTGGCGTTCAGAAAATGGTGCGGTCAGATATTGGCGCTTCGGGCGTCATGTTTTCCATCGATACGGAAACCGGCTTCGACAAGGTTGTCTTGATCAACGGGGCCTGGGGTCTGGGCGAAAACGTGGTCCAAGGCACCGTCAATCCGGATGAATATCAGGTTTTCAAACCGTTTCTGGAGGATTTTGAGCTGGTGCCGATCCTTGAAAAGCGATGCGGTGAAAAAGAACAGAAGATGATTTACGCTGGCGAGTCCGGCGGCGATACGAAGAATGTTCCCACGTCGAAGCATGAGCGCCAATCTTTCGTTTTGGATGATGCCGATATTCTTGCCTTGGCGCGCCAGGCGGTCACCATTGAACAGCACTACGGACAGCCCATGGATATGGAATGGGCCAAGGATGGTGAAACCGGGATGCTCTACATCGTCCAGGCGCGGCCCGAAACGGTGCAATCACGTATCGACGTTCATGCCATGAAATCCTATCGGCTGACCGCATCTGCGGAGCCTATTCTGACAGGTCTCAGTGTTGGTAGTGCCATTGCCAGGGGCACGGTCTGCCTGATCGAAGACGTTGCTGATATCGAGAACTTTGTCGATGGTGCCGTGCTTGTTACAACAACGACCGATCCGGACTGGGTGCCGATCATGAAGCGCGCAGCTGCGATTATCACTGATCACGGCGGGCGTACATCCCATGCTGCGATAGTCAGCCGCGAGTTGGGAATTCCAGCGATTGTTGGCACGGGCAGGGCAACACAATTGCTCCATGACAATCAGGACATCACTGTGTCATGTGCTTCGGGCGAGCAAGGCGAGGTTTATGCGGGATTGCTTGATTTTGAAATTGAGCAAATCCAGCTTGATCATATCCCGAAAACCAACACGAAAATCATGCTCAATCTGGCCAATCCAGCAGCGGCATTCCGGTGGTGGCGGTTGCCAAGTGATGGCGTTGGTCTGGCGCGTATGGAATTTGTGGTCAACTCCGCAGTGAAAGCCCACCCTATGGCGCTTGCTCACTTCGATACGCTGGAGAACCAGGCAGACAAGGATGCAATTGGTCTGTTGACCGAGAGCTATGCCGAAAGAGGTGATTATTTTGTGGAAACGCTTTCGCGTGGCCTGTCGCGCATTGCTGCTGCAGTTTATCCCAAGCCGGTCATCGTGCGTATGAGCGACTTCAAGACGAATGAATACGCAAAACTTCTGGGCGGCGCGCAGTTTGAACCAGAAGAGGAAAACCCGATGATCGGACTGCGCGGTGCCGCGCGCTATTACTCCGATATGTATCGCGATGGTTTTGCCCTTGAGTGCAGGGCCATGCACTATTTGCGCGAAGTCATGGGATTTTCCAACATCAAATTAATGGTGCCGTTTTGCCGCTCGCCTGAGGAAGCTGACCGGGTATTGGAAGTGATGGCAGAAAACGGCTTGCGGCGCGGTGAAAATGGGCTCGAGATTTTTGTCATGAGTGAAATTCCATCAAATGCAATTCGCGCAAGCGAATTTGCTGAACGCTTTGATGGTTTCTCAATTGGTTCCAATGATCTGACCCAACTGACACTCGGTGTCGACCGTGACAATGAGGAGCTTGCTGGCCTGTTTGAGGAAAGCAATCCAGCCGTGTTGTGGATGGTTGAGACGATCATAGATCGTGCCCATGAGAGCGGTATCAAGGTCGGGCTTTGCGGTCAGGCACCAAGCAATGACCCATCCTACGCACAATTTCTGGTCAATGCGGGAATTGACAGTATTTCAGTGACCCCGGACAGTTTTCTGGCCGTAAAAACAAAGGTCGCAGAAGCTGAACGGGCTCTGGCCGGGAACAGTACATCTGGCTGACCATGTTTGAGATGCAAAGTGGTCTGCCTATTGGGATTTCGTGCATATTTTACTCAGGTCTGCATAGGAGTTTGCAGAAATGAAAGCCAAAACGACATGGATCATCATCGCGGATCGCAGCCGCGCTTTCGTGATGGTACATAACGGCCCAGGTAGTGGTCTGAAAGCTATCAAAGAAGCTCAATGGAAGGCCGATTTTTCTTCGGGTGCGAGCGATCAACCCGGGCGCAGTTTTGCCAGTTTCAGTTCTGCTCGAAGTGCGCTGGAGCCACATGTCAACAGTCAGAATGAAGAGGAAATGTTTGCAACAAAGATTGCGACAAGCCTTGCTGCGGCTCACCAGGGCGGTGACTTCGATCAACTTGTCTTATGCGCAGGGCCCAAAATGCTGTCTGCGTTGGTCACATCTGTTGATCCGATGCTGGGAGAGACTGTCAGAGCCACTGTACAGAAAAACCTTGTTAACACGCCGCCAGCAGAACTGCCCTCTCATTTTGATGAGGTTCTGCTGCTTTGATGAAGATGCGTGGGGGGTATTTTTAACCCAATCATTTCTCCGATATCCTGTTGCACGGTTAGATAATTCAATACATCCGACAGGGTGATAACGCCCAACAGTTTGGGACCATCAACAACGAGAACCTTGCGTTTGGTGTTCAGGGATAGATTCTCAAACACCTTGTCCAAAGGCAAATCGGGTGCCACACATATTGCATCATTCGGGGTGATGACGACCTCCGACAAAGCCGTTTTGTGCCAGTCATTGCGATCAATGGATTTTGTTGCGGCGGTGTCGATGTAGCCGATCAGTTTGTCGCCGCTGACAACCGGTATGAAGCTGATGCCATGTTTCAGCATGACATTGTTGACCACGTCTTCCACCGTATCTGTTGCCTGCGCTGTCCAGACAGTGTTTGACATGAGTGAACGTGCTGATTTGTCGTGCAAGATCGTCTTGAACAGAAGACTGCGATAGCTTCCATTTGAAGCATTGAAGACGAAAAACCCGATCAGGATTTGCCAAAGGGCGCCTACTCCCTGGTTCCCAAGAAGCGCGAAGACACCGCTGATCATCAGGAAAATTCCAAAAATCGAGCCAAAGCGGCTGGCAATGCGCGTCGCGCGCAAGAGGTCTTTTGTGTAGTGCCAAATTGAGGCGCGCAGCATCCGGCCACCGTCAAGCGGGAACGCGGGCACAAGGTTGAAGAGGGCCAATATGAAATTGATCAAAGCCAGGTAGATAAACACGGCTGATATGATGGATGTGGTTTCCTGGCTCATCGTGATCTGACCTGCGACAAAGAAAAGCCCTGCCAGGAAAAAGCTCATCACTGGCCCAGCTACAGCGATGAGGAATTCAGATCGGGGATCGTGTGGTTCCTGCTCCAGTTCTGCAACGCCGCCAAAAACAAACAGCGTTATGCCGCCAACCTTGAGGCCAAACGATCTTGCGACGAGAGAGTGTGACAGTTCGTGAAGCACCAGAGATGCGAACAGGGCGAACATGCTGACTGTGCCGAGCGCCACATAGGCACCCTTGGACAATCCGGGCAGAACGCCTGGAAAGTATGAAGAGGAAAGACTCCAGACAATCAGCGCTGCAATCAAAAACCAGCTTGGATCGACGCGCAGTTTGAAGCCGAATATCTCAAATAATGGGATGGCGTTTTTGAACATGGTGGCTTCCTTTGCGGGCGAACATCATCGGGTTTCATCATTGCAAACCTGCAGCAACCGGGAATTGACGAGGCTCAATGAGACAGTCCAGCTCGTCTGGAAAATCTGATCAGCAAAAAACCCAACCTCTCCGGAATTTCCAGAACCGGGATGCCCTTGGCCCCCGCAATGCGTCCAGAAGAGCAGCGCATGTGGGCTGCAGACCCATCAATTTGTTATGTTTTCGGGTGGTTTTTTCATGCCGCCTTTTCCTCAAACGGGTGTTTGGCAGACGCGGTCGCGATCAGCGCAAACAGGCAATACCTATTGATTGAAATCAATGCTCCTGCATGAAGGATGATTAGGTTTCCGGCATGTTGATGGATTCACCGAATAGCACCAAACCCGTGTTCCACGTCGAAGACCTTACCAAAGTGTATCGTACCGGCGATGTGGAAGTGCGCGCTCTGAATGGCGTTGATATGGATCTTTATGAGGGCGAGATGGCGGTGCTGCTTGGCCCATCGGGCAGTGGCAAGTCGACTTTACTAAACATTATCGGCGGGCTCGACGAGCCGACCAGTGGGAAAATCTGGTTTAAGGATCTGGAACTGTCATCGTTCAGTCAAAGCCAGTTGACGCGATACAGGCGTGATCATGTCGGCTTTGTCTTCCAGTTTTACAATCTTATCCCCAGCCTGACTGCCTGGGAAAATGTCGCCTTGATTACCGAGGTTTCGCCAGCACCGATGAAGCCGGAAGATGCTTTGGCCATGGTTGATCTGGAAGACAGGATGGATCATTTCCCGGCGCAAATGTCCGGGGGTGAACAGCAAAGGGTGGCCATTGCCCGCGCCATTGCCAAACGGCCCGAAGTGCTGCTTTGCGATGAGCCTACGGGCGCGCTGGATTCACAAACCGGAATCATCGTGCTGGAAGCGCTCAACCGGATCAACACTGAGTTGGGTACGTCTACGGCGATCATTACCCACAATGCCGGGATACAGAAAATCGCACATCGTGTTTTTTCCTTTCTGGACGGCAAGATATCGTCTGTTGTGGAAAATGATATTCGCAGTGCGCCCTCCGAAGTGGAGTGGTGATGTGCTGAGCGTATTGGACCGCAAACTGGTGCGTGATCTGTGGCGTCTTTGGGCCCAGATCATTGCTGTTTCGCTTGTTATGGGCTGTGGGGTCATGACGCTCATTCTTGCGTTGGGGTCCACCCGTTCGCTTGAAGAAACCCGATCCGCTTTTTATGAGCGCTCGCAATTTGCATCTGTGTTTGCAACCGTCACACGCGCTCCATTGCATCTGAAAAACCGCATTGCGGCGATCGATGGTGTGGCGGCGGTTGAATTGCGGGTGGTCAAACAAGCCATTTTGGATCTGGAAGATCTGCGCGAGCCTGCCAGTGGGATTGTTGTTTCCCTGCCAGATCATCGGGAGACAAATGTAAACCGGCTTTATGTGCGTCAGGGCAGGCTGCCAGACCCGTCAAGACCGCGCGAAGTAGCTGTTGTTGAAACCTTTGCCAAAGCGCATGGGTTTACTCCCGGCGATCGCTTCAAGGCGATTATGAATGGCCAGAAACGGGAATTGGAGATCGTCGGCGTCGTTCTGTCGGCTGAATACATCTATGCAATCGGTCCCGGTGACATGGTTCCCGATGAACGGCGCTTCGGTATTTTTTTCATGTCGCAGAAAGTCCTGTCAGCGATTTACGATCTGGATGGGGCGTTCAACAACGCCATCACGACAACCCGCAAGGATGCAGGGCTGAAAAGCATCGTTGAGGACCTGGATGCACTTCTGGAACCCTATGGAGGCACCGGTGCGATCGAACGTGACGACCAGACATCGCATGCCTTTCTGGACGCTGAGCTGTCGCAGTTGAGAGGCATGGCAACTGTGATCCCGCCCGTGTTTTTGTTCATCTCGGCATTTCTGGTCAATATGATCCTGTCGCGGTTGATTGCGTTGGAACGCGAGCAAATTGGTCTGTTGAAGGCGGTCGGTTACAGCAATATCGCCGTTGGGTGGCACTATGCCAAACTGGTGGTGGCTATTTGCTGTGTCGGAATTGTGCTGGGTTCCGTTGCCGGAACGTGGCTAGGTCGCGGGATGACACGCCTTTACGGAGAGTTCTTCTCCTTTCCGTTTCTGGTGTTCTCACAGGGCGCTGATCTTTATGTAATCGCTTCCTGTGTCACCATCGCGTCTGCGCTTCTGGGGGCAACCAACGCAATCTGGACCACGGTCGCGCTGCCCCCCGCTGTGGCCATGCGGCCGCCGGCACCCACGCGCTATCGTCGTCTTGCGAACACTGGCGCAACTTCCTTAAAGCTCTTCTCGCCTTTGACAACCATGGCGGTGCGGCATCTTATCCGTTGGCCTTTGCGGTCATTCCTGACGATTTTTGGCACGTCCTTGTCGGTGGGCTTGCTCGTGACGGCACTGTTTTCTTTCGATTCCATAGATCACATGATCGACACGATCTTTTTTCAAACACAGCGTCAGGACGCCACTCTTACTTTTTCCAGCAGCTTGTCGCCGCAAGCTGTTCTGGCTGCGGCACAATTGCCGGGTGTTCTGCAGGCCGAAGGGTTTCGAACAAGCGCGGTGCTGATGCGCAACGGGCATGTGGAAAAAACGCTGCAACTGGCTTCCCAATCCAAAACGGCCTTGCTGACCCGCGTTCTGGATGTCGATGAACTACCGGTCACACCCCCATCGGGCGGGCTATTGCTGTCAGAACGTGTTGCAGAGCAAATGTCGGTGCGGCCTGGGACCATTCTGGAACTTGAGTTGCTCGAACAGCAAAACCGTTTGGTGCACATACCCGTTGTGGGCGTTGTGCAAGGCATGGTTGGTTTGACAGCCTATATTGACGAGCAAGCGTTTGACCGGATCATGATGACTGGCCCGCGGGTGAATGGCGCACATATACGCACTGATCATGATCAATTGGACGCCCTTTATACGGCGGTCAAGGAGACACCAAGCATTGCGTCCATTGCGCTGCTTGGACTTTCACGGGAGCGATTTCGAGCAACCATTGAGGAAAACATTCTCATCAGCGTGATGGTTTACGTGACACTGGCTGTGATTATTACATTTGGCGTGATTTACAATTCAGCACGTATTCAGCTTTCCGAACGTGCGCGCGAATTGGCCAGCTTGCGGGTGTTCGGGTTTACCCGGTCAGAGGTTTCCAGCGTTCTGCTCACCGAACTGGGCATCATCGTCATTCTTGCGCAGCCTTTGGGCTGGCTGCTTGGCTATGGGTTTGCCGTTCTTGTTACAAAAGGTTTTGAGAGCGACCTGTTCCGCATTCCACTGATCATCAATCAGTCAACTTATGCCATTTCAAGTTTTGTCGTTATCGCCGCAGGGGTGCTGTCTGCCCTGTTGGTGCGACGGCGCGTCGACCGTCTCGATCTCATCAGCGTTTTGAAAACAAGGGAATAATGCCATGCTGAGCAAACTCGTAAAAGGCATCGTTTTGCTGGCCATCATCAGTCTTGTTGGTTATGGCGCATTTGTGGCTTTGCGTGAGAAGCCCATTCTGGTTGACTTGGCGGACGTTGCTTCAGTGCCCATGAAGGTCACCATAGATGAGGAAGGCGTGACCCAGGTAAAGGACGTCTACAACGTGTCTGCGCCAATTGCCGGGCATATGGCCAGGACAGAGCTTGAAGAGGGTGATCTTGTAAACAAAGGTCAGATGATCGCCTCCATCCACCCGCTTGAACCGCCCTTTCTGGACGACCGTACCCGAGCAGAATTGCAGGCCGCCATCGAGGCTGCCCGCGCTGGTGTTCTCATGGCAGAGGTGGATCATCAACGCGCTCAAACCGCGTTGAATCTTGCGCAATCAGAATATGAGCGGGCACAAAAACTTGGCATCACAAACATTGTATCGGAAAGCCAGGTCGAGCGTGCCCAAAGTGAGTTCCAGCTTCAGACTGCGCAATTGGCAAGCGCCAAAGCCAATATTGAACTTCGTCAAGCGGAGCTTGCCAGCGCACAGGCAAAGTTGACCCAACCAAATGCATCAGGCGCGTCCCCCACAAATGGAGAGTGTTGCGTGGCAATTGTGTCGCCCATTGATGGCGTGGTCCTGAAAGTCAGCGCACAGAGCGAACAGGCCGTGATCACCGGGGCGCAAATTGCTGAAATTGGTGACCTTGGTGAGATCGAGATCAAGGTGGATCTTCTATCCAGCGATGCCGTTCGTATTGTTCCTGGTGCCAGTGTGGCAATCTCGGATTGGGGCGAGGAGGTGGAACTGACAGCGAAAGTGCGCCGAGTGGAACCAGCCGCATTCACAAAGGTCTCGGCACTGGGAATTGAAGAGCAACGTGTCAATGTTATCCTGGATCTGGAAGACCCGCCGCAGGGTCTGGGGCATGGATACCGGGTATTTGCGCGCCTGACAGCCTGGGAATCAGATCAGACATTGCAAGTGCCGATCAGCGCTCTGTTTCGCTCTTCCGGATCATGGGCCGTCTTTGTCGCTGAAGCGGATCGCGCCCATTTGCGGGTGATTGAAATCGGAGAGATGAATGCGACCATGGCACAGGTTCTGGATGGCCTTCAACAAGGAGACGCCGTCATTCTGTTTCCAAGCGATCAATTGGAAGACGGAAGGAAAATTCAGAACCGGGCTGATGCCACTTGAATTCGCATAGGGATTGTAATTCAGGCTCATGTAAACGCCAGCAAAGTAACCTCCGGGTTGATTTACTGGCGTTCGCTTCAAAAGGGCCAATTGACGAAGTCAAGTTGGCACAGCGTGTGGGCGTTGCGGTTCCGCGCCCTGCAACGGCAATGGCACGAGATCGACATTGCCGTCCATGGTTTGGCGTGTCCCCTGTTAAGCGGTGACGTTAATCGCTTCCTGTTGCACATCCTCGGCAGCCTTGCTCATCAGGCCGACACCAAGATTGGTGAGTTTTGCGGCTTCCTCGCCGTATTCTTCTATGGCGCGTTTGCAGAATTTTTCGCCAGCGTCATTCAGGTCTGAAAAAGTTTTGCAATTTGAAAATGCTTCTGCCGTTTTCAAATCTTCTTCCAACCGATGCTGCAAGAAGCGCGTTGCCTCCAGATTAAACTGGAGCAGCGAGCGCAGCATCATGCCGTGCATATGCGCTGCGCCGAACCATTGTTTCTCGGCGCTCTTTATCATATCAGCGTTAGATTGTCCGAGCAGACTGCTTGCATTGCTGCGCTTGTTCGTTGTGGCCATCGTCAAATTCCTTTGCTGTGGTGAGGCCGTTCCATGTCCTTAGCCATTCACATCAATTTGCCTGAACGGGTACTTTCTTGGTCTTTCGCTCTGTGTTCTCCGGCTTTTGAACAGTGATGGTCAACACGCCGTTGTTGAACTTGGCATCTACCGCATTTTCATCAACACCAGATGGCAGTGACAGGGATCGGGAGAATGATCCGTATGAGCATTCTCTGTGGAAGTATTCCCCGTCCTTCTTTTCCGTTTCCGACTTTTTCTGGCCAGAAACAGTCAATATGTCGTCGTGAAGTTCGACATCGATATTGTCCTCGTCCACGCCAGGAAGTTCTGCGGAGACCTTTATGGTTTTTTCGTCTTCATGAACGTCAATGTTCGGCATGAAAAAGCTCTCATTTTTTGAGCCGAAAATATTGGGAATTCTGAGGTCGGACTGGAAACTGTGGAACAGATGGTCGATTTCACGTTGCAATTTTCCCAAGGGCAGCAGTGATTGCATTCCAGTTTGGGAAACAGAAGGAACTTTATCTTGCTGGGTCATCTTATCTCTCCTTTTGCTCATTTTAAGTCGCGGCCCATCCGCACAATCAGACTCTACAACGCGCCCTTGTCGGATCATTGACGCGGATCAATTCTCGAGGGCCTAGTCACATGGTCTATCAGGAACCTCTGGTTGTCCCTTCCTATATATGGTCTAACCAATGGCAGAGTTTGATTTTGGAGATCGTGTAGTGCAGATCAATCAGAATTCACTTCAATCAAAATGTGACACTTGCCCAATTCACAATCGGACTATGTGCGCATTTGCCGGAGAAGATGCTGCCAGGGAACTGGCGATGATCAGCCGCACACGACGAATTTCAGCCGGGCAGACAATTGTCACCGAACAGGATTCGCTTGATTTCGTGGGCAATGTTGTCTCAGGCGTCGTGAAGCTGTCCAAGACCCTGGAGGATGGGCGCCAGCAGATTGTGGGCCTGCTCTTTCCGTCAGACTTTATGGGTCACATATTCTCTGATCACACTCGCTTTGCCTATGAGGCTGCGAGCGATGTTGAAATTTGCGTTTTTGATCGCAAGGCCTTCGAAACGTTGGTACAAAACAACCCTGAAATCCAGCATGAGTTGCTGTTGAAAGTGTTGACCGAACTTGATGCCACGCGTGAGTGGATGGTTCTGCTTGGCTGTCAGAATGCACGGGAACGCATAGCCAGTTTTTTGCTTATGTTGTTGAGGCGTTCCCTGCAGACGGGTTGCCCGAAAGAAGACCTGCCTCCCAATCCGACTATCCGTTTTCCAATCAACCGGAAAAACATAGCCTTGTTTCTGGGAACGACGATTGAAACGATCTCGCGGCAAATTCAGTCCATGTCCAAAGCACGTATCCTGAAAATTATTGATGGAAATACATTTGAAATCATCAATCCCGGGCGTCTTGCAAAAATGGCAAATCACGAGGAATGGCTGGAAGATTATCCAGTGTAAAGGTCTGGCATTTTCTTGATGGCCATCAATGCCGTGGTCATTTTGAGCGCGCATCCTCTCATCAAATTCGTTGAAAAAGTGGGTTTTGGTGGATGTATGGCGGTGTATGAAAATCCTGCAAAAGCCAACATCGTCGAACCCTGGTGAGATCGTTATGGCTGCATTCGGTGTCCATTCAGAAATCGGAAAACTGCGTAAAGTTCTGGTTCACAGGCCGGAATTGAGTCTGGAATATCTGACACCATCAAACTGCAATCAATTGCTGTTTGATAACGTTCTTTGGGTGAAAAAAGCCAAGCAGGAGCATGATGCTTTCACTGCTGTCATGCGTGGCCGTGGTGTCGAGGTGTTTCAGGTTGCCGAGCTTTTGGCGGAAACTCTGGAATTTGGGGATGCCCGGGAATGGCTTCTGGAGCGGCGCATTCATCCAAGAAAGATGGGGGCTGATCTCGCCTGTGATCTGAAGCAATGGTTTGATGACATGCCAGCCCGAGACCTTGCTCGTATTCTCATCGGAGGTTTGCCGCTGGCAAAGTTGCCCTTCAAATCCAGTTCTTTTGTCACCTCTGTGCTGCAACCGCATGAATTTCTCATTCCACCGCTGCCCAACCAGCTTTTTACCCGAGACAGTTCGGCATGGATCTATTCAGGCGTCGTGCTGAATCCGATGCATTCGCCAGCGCGCCGAGAGGAGACCGCCAATGTTGCTGCGATCTATCATTTCCACCCGACCTTTGAGCAGCAGGTCTTTGATATTTTGTGGACATGCGATGAGCGCGATAGCTACAGCACCTGTCTTGAAGGCGGAGATGTCATGCCGGTTGGCGATGGCAAGATCATCATTGGCATGAGCGAGCGCACCACCTCGCAGGCTGTTACGGATTTGGCGACACAGCTATTCGCCCGCGGCATTGCCGATGAAATTCTTGTTGCGGTCATGCCCCGCTCCCCCGAGATTCTGCATCTGGATACCGTGTTCACTTTCTGTGACCGTGATCTGGTGACTGTTTACTCGCCCATCGTTGACGCTTTTGTCAGTTATCAAATTACGCCGGGGGCGGGGATTGGCAATCTGATATGCAAACGCCTTGATGTCGCCTTCACTGAAGCTGTAGCCGAGCTTCTTGGTTTAAAGAAGCTGCGTGTGGTCTCAACGGGCGGTGATTACTATGCGGCCGAGCGGGAACAATGGGGAGACGGCCACACGGTTGTCGCGTTGGAACCCGGTGTCGTCATTGCCTATGCGCGCAATGTTTGTACCAATTCAAGGCTGCAGGATGCCGGTGTTGAAGTTATCACAATTGACGGTGCGGAACTTGGCCGCAACCGGGGTGGAGGCCATGGAATGACCTGCCCACTTCTGCGCGATCTTGTTGACTGACAGTCAGCTAAGATTCGGAACCATGGTGATTTTGAACTTTCTGCTATCCAGGGGACAGACCTCTGAGGCGTTCGGAGCGCCGACGCAAGAGTTCCAGCACCGTCAACAACAATATGGAGATCACCACCAGTATGGTTGCCACGCTCAGAATTGCAGGACTGATCTGCTCACGGATGCCGTTCCACATCTGACGCGGAATTGTCTGCTCATCAAAGGCACCGATAAACAGCACGGCAACCACTTCATCAAAGGATGTGACAAAAGCGAAAAGCGCTCCGGAAATCACACCTGGAAGAATGAGGGGCATCGTGACTTTGAAAAATGTAGTTCTTGGATTAGCGCCGAGCGAAGCGGCAGCACGTGTCAAAGAATGATCAAATCCCACCAGGGTTGCGGTAACGGTGATGATCACAAATGGAATGCCCAAAGTCGCATGCGCCAGAATAATTCCAAGATAGGGGATCTGCCATCCAAACAATTCCCATTTTGAAATCTGGATTGATGAATAGAAAAAGAACAATCCGGTTGCCGTGATGATGATCGGCACAATCATGGGCGAAATCAGAATTGCCATGATTAAACGTCGGTATGGCATTTCCGGTCGGCTTAGTCCCAAGGCTGCGATGGTTCCCAGAACGGTTGCAAAGATTGTCGCGAACACGCCCACTATGACCGAGTTCTTGGCCGCTTGTACCCAGGCTGAATTCTGCCAGACATCCGCCCACCAGCTTCCATCTCGCGCCACATCCGGCGCTGACATGCCAAATGTCAGAAGCAGATCATACCAGCGTGTCGAAAATCCCTCAGGGTCGAAGGACATCATTTTCTGCGTGAATGTAAAATAGGGCTCGGCATTGAAACTCAATGGAATGACGATGAGAATTGGAGCAATCAGAAACAGGAAGATCAGCCCGCAAATCACCAGATAGGTGTAATGCCAAACCCGTTCCAAGGTTGATGCGTGTTTTGGAAGAGCCATGACGCTATCCTAACTTCAAATTGTCGATGCCAACGAGGCGATCATAAAGCCAGTACAGCAGCAAAACCATCAGCAGCAGCAAGGTTGCCAACGCGGCTGCAAGCGACCAGTTCAATGATTTTTGCATGTGAAAGGCAATGAAATTGGAGATCAATTGACCGCTCGCTCCACCCACAAGTGCCGGCGTGATGTAATAGCCAACGCCCAGAATGAAAACCAACAATCCGCCCGCGCCCATGCCAGGGATGGTTTGTGGCAGGTAAATCCGACGGAAGGCTGTCCAGCTTGTTGCCCCCAAAGACCGGGCTGCACGCACATAGCTTGGGTTGATTGGCCGCATGACAGAATAAAGTGGCAGGATCATAAATGGCAGCAGGATGTGGATCATCGCTACAATCGTTCCGGTTTGATTGTAGATCATCTGAATACGGCTTTCGTCAGCCACGATGCCGGTTGCAACCAATGTGTCATTCACCACGCCTTGCGATTGCAGCAGCACAATCCAGCTGGTGGTGCGGACCAGTAGTGACGTCCAGAATGGCAGCAATACAAAAATCATCAGCAAATTTGACTGGCGCAGCGGCAATGTGGCCAGCAGATGGGCCACGGGAAACGCCAGGATCAGGCAACAAAATGTAATCAACCCTGCCAAAAACAACGTCTTCAGAAAATTGGCTGCATAGATTTTTCGATCATCATCAACCGCAACGATATCACCGTTGACATCTCGGGTTCGATCCAGTGCGGCCAGATAGAAATCAACCGTGTAGGCCGAGGATGCGCCGCGCATGACTTGCCAAAGCTTGGGATTGGCCCATTTTTCGTTGGTCGCTATAACAGCTTCCTGAAATGGGGGCTCCAGCGCCCCGGCTTTGCGCGCGGTCGAGGTAAACAGCGATCGGCTTCCGGGCAGATCATAATTTATGCGGGTTCCGGCGATGCCCATGGTTTTGTCTGCGCGCATGGAACGCAGATCCAGTACGAGCGCCTCATAGGCCGCTTCACCCGGCTCTGTGCCAGCGGGGTTTTCGTCAAACCACACGCTCAGATTTGGAATATGATCGGAAAAACTTGGATTGTGGACCGAACGGAGCAGCATTTGCCCGATCGGTGCAAGAAACGTTATCAGCACGAACAGCAACAGGGGCAAAACCAGAAACAGAGCTCGCCGTCTTGCGCGCTTTTGCGCATTGGCCAGCGCAGCTTTCAACGGTGTTCCGTCTACCGTTGTGAGATCGATTTCTGCTTGCGTGGGCCGGTTGTCTAAACTGTTTGCTGTATCAGTCATCTGTTTGCCCATCTTAACGACTGCCAGAAACAACTGTCAGGCTTGTGTTTATCTTAAAAGTAAATTGCGAATGAAGTGGGGGCACGCAAGGTGCCCCCATTCACGTCTTAGTTCGCGAGCCAAGCGTTAAAGCGCTCGTTCAGCTCGGTATCTTTGTCTGCCCAGAAATCGTTGGATGAAGCCAAGGCATTTGTCAGGTTTGCAGCCGTTGTCGGCAGGTTTGGACCCATCTCGATTGATCCGTCAAAATACTTGCCGACCAATGGACCGGAGGAAACCCGGGGCGGACCGTAGCTGATCCATTCCGCAGCTTTGGCCAAAGCTTCTGTGCCTGCAGCAAATGCCACAAACGCTTTTGCTTCTTCCATATTTGGCGCACCTTTTGGAATCACGTAGCCTTCAAACTCGTATACCTGACCATCCCAGATGATTTCAAATGGCTGTTGTTCACCAACAACTGCATTGAAGATGCGGCCATTATAGGCGGTTGACATGTCAACTTCACCATCGGCCAAAAGTTGCGGCGGCTGTGCGCCGGCTTCCCACCAGACGATCATATCTTTGATCTCGTCCAATTTGGCGAATGCACGATCAACGCCTTCATCGGTTCCAAGCAAATCATACACTTCAGCAGCGGGAACACCGTCCGCCATCAGAGCCATTTCAAGGTTTGCTTTCGCGGTTTTGCGCATGCCACGTTTGCCAGGAAAGGCAGCTGGATCAAAAAAGTCTGCAATCGACGTTGGCGCATTGCCGTCAAATTTGCTCGCGTTAAAAGCAAATACAGTGGCGTATACATCTGTGCCGATGATGCACTCTGTCAGTGAGCCAGGCAGGAAATCGTCTGTGGCTGGCGTGCCGTCCGGTGCTGCCGGCAGAATTGAATGATCAATTTCCTCAAGCAGACCTTCATCACACAGACGAATACCATCGGCAAATTCTACACTGGCAACATCAATAGTTACGTTGCCGGCCTCAACCTGCGCTTTGATAGGTGTTGCAGGATTATCAGCATCAACAGAGTTCACGGTGATGCCAGTCTCAGCTGTGAATGGCTTGTGATAGGCTTCGGACTGGCTTTTGGTGTATGCGCCACCCCAGCCAAGGACCGTCACTTCGGCAGCTTGCGCTGCGAAAGCAAACCCAGTCATGGCTGTAGCAATGAGCAAAGTTCTTTTCATTGTTTTTTCTCCATATGGACGTTGCGATTTAGATAGAAATGGGCCGATATTTTTGCCCCAATCGTTTATTTTAATGGCGTTTTTCCGGCATTAACAAAACCTACAAAGGGTTCAGTGCACGTGCATCCTGAGCTGCCCAGTTAATCTGCGTTTTTTCACCGACCACCAGATGTTTGTGGCCAGCTGAGTTAGAGACTTTGACAATAAACTGGTCATTCCCATGGACATCTAACCGGCAGCGAATGTGATCACCGAGGTAAATCAGCTCCTTAACAAGGGCCTCTGTCGAATTATCACTGACGCTTTCACCGATGGCAACCCGTTCGGGACGAATTGAAATCAGCGTCTCATCACCCACGCCGCCACAATTCACAGCCAATGCTTTGCACTGCCCACCATTTTCCAGTTTTACAGAAACTTCATCTCCGGACCGCTCGCTGACAGTGCCACTCAATTTGTTGTTCTCGCCGATAAACTGCGCCACAAAACTATTGTCAGGGCATTCATATAATTCCGCCGGTGGTGCAAGTTGCTGAATCTCACCATCGTTGAATACGGCAACGCGGTCTGACATCGTCAGCGCCTCTGATTGATCATGTGTCACATAAACAACTGTAATGCCGAGGCTTTCATGCAGATGCTTGATTTCATACTGCATGTGTTCGCGGAGCTGTTTGTCGAGAGCCCCAAGGGGTTCATCCATCAGCACCAGACTTGGATCAAAAACCAGAGCCCGCGCCAATGCGACCCTCTGTTGCTGGCCGCCTGACAATTGCGCAGGCCGACGAGACCCGAATTCACCCATCTGAACCATATCCAAGGCACGGATCACCTTGGCGTCTCTCTCGGCCTTGCCCATGCCGCGCACTTCCAGCGGAAAAGCAAGGTTTTCACCGACAGTCATATGAGGGAACAAGGCATAGTTCTGAAACACCATGCCAATGCCGCGTTTGTGCGGGGGAATGTTGTTGATTTCAGCGCCATCCAAACGAATTTCGCCACGGGTTGCCGTTTCAAATCCCGCCAGCATCATCAGACAGGTGGTCTTGCCCGATCCTGACGGACCAAGCATTGTAAGGAACTCACCCTTTGGCATGGAAAGATTCAGGTTTTTTACGACCAGCGCTTCGCCGTCGTAGCTTTTCTGAACCTTGTCGAATTCGACGAAGGCATCGCCTGAAGTATCTTGTGTCAGATTGAACTCCCAAGGAGTTGGATTGTCTCTGAACGGAATTTAGGCATACAGATTTTTGTTTGGCAACATCAATCTGATAGCGAGTTGTGCCAAAGTTTCAGCACTACAGGCTGTGATTAATTTTGAGGCAATTTTTTCTGCGTCGTTATTTGCGCTTTACATGCGTCTGCACTTTTACTCGCAACTTGATGGTGGCAGCAGAGTTCAAGCTTCTTCGATGCGTGAATTCAGCTTTGTCGATCAGCCTGAATGGAGATTGCGCTTAAGTTCGGGGGAGTATCATTTCCGGTAGTTTTTCACAATAAGGATACTGGAACAAGGTATGGCTCACGGGATTGATGAAATCCAATCCATGTGAATTGCAAATTCGTTTGTTTTTTAAGCATCTGATATTGATACTGAAAATACTCAAAATTGCCTTTTTTGGATTTGCTGTTTCGACGTGAAGGAATGGCTTGAGACGTTGTTTCCAGAACATCGATTGCGACCTCATTGCGCAGCGCGATTGTCAATTATGCCCTCAAATCACGACCATTGATCGTTGACATATTCAAAATATCAACTTACGCTCAAAAAAATTCAATAAAACTATATATAAAGAAAATATCTACATGTTGAAGCCGTCAAACGATAAAAAACCCTATTCGATTGGGCACGTGGCCAAGGTAATTGGCGTGTCCATTTCGACGCTTCGTTCATGGGAAAATGCCGGATTGATTCATCCGTTCAAATCCGCGAGTGGTCATCGGTCGTTTTCATCTGACGATATGGATCGCATTCGCAACATCGAACAAATGCGCAGATTGTCCGGTTACAGCCTGACAAGGATCAAGGAATTGATTGATAGCGAACAGGATGAGCTGAAACCTGCCGCTCAGGATTCAGGTATTGAGCGCACGACAGTAGATTTCGGTAAAATCGGTGCGCGTATTCGCACAATGCGCAAAGAGAGTGGTTTGTCGCTACGTGCTCTTTCGGAGAAAACCGATATTGGCGTCTCGCATCTGAGTATGTTCGAGCGTGGCACCGCCTTTTTGTCTCCGGCCAGACTGAACAGTGTTGCTTTAGCATTCGGGCGCTCTCTTGCAGAGTTGTTGGGTGGCACGCATCACGACCATGTTCCCATCGTCCGAAGAGGCGCCGGCCGGGTTGTTGGAACTTTCGGGCCGGGCGTATCGGTCGAGCAGCTCACAGTTGCTGAAAAGCTGATGGACGTGGAAGTGTGGACCATTGAAAGCGGGTCTGAAAGCGATGGCTACTATTCTCACGAAGGTGAGGAGCTCATTTACATTCTGTCGGGTGAGCTAGAGATCACCTTGGCTGGCCGTCCACCAGCTGTTTTGCAACCCGGAGACAGTGCCTATTTCAACAGTTCTCTGGAACACCGCTGGAGAAATCCGGGATCTGAGGCGGCGAAAGTGCTTTGGGTCAACACGGATGCTGCACGCGTTTCCGCCATGCAATTTGATCAGCCGCGCAATCGTTTTGGCCTTGGTGTCTCGCACGGTTCTGGTCTGGGTGAAGGCACGCTGGACGTACAACTCCCGGAAGGCGCAGAAACCTTCAGGGTTCTGGAAACACATACTGCAGGTCATCCCACACGTATTTTGATTGAATCCCTCCCAGGACTGGAAGGTGACACGGCTACGGAAAAAGCCCGATCCTTCGAGAAACATCACGATCACATGCGGTCACTCCTGCTTCAAGAGCCGCGCGGGCATAGCGGCTCTTTCGGCCTGGTTCCGTTCGCTTCCAAAACGGCGGATTTTGGCGCTTTTTTCATCACATCATACGGTTATCCCGAACTGTGTGGTCATGCCGTATTTGGCTATGCAAAAGCACTGAAATCGATGGGTCGGTTAAATGGTAGAACAGAATTTACCATCGAAATGCCGCGCTCCACTGTCGGCGTTACCGTGCACCCCAAAAGTGATCAGATCGATGTAGCTTTGCCGCAGGCTTATGTGACAGCTGATGATATTTCTGTGCCATTTCGTGGCCGAACGGTCGAGCTGTCGATCGTATATGGCGGAAACACGCATGCCGTTATTGACGCAGCGTCGCTGGGACTTGAACTGCACGACCATGCGCTGCATGAGATATTGCTGGCCGCAGATGAACTGCGCAGTGCCCTGACGGAGCTTGATCGTCCCGAGGTCAAGTTGATTGAATCGGTTCTGTTGTTTCAAGCCGTTTCAAAAAACTCCGAACGCCTTTTCCTGTCCATTGACCGCAACCGATTTGATCGCTCACCGGGTGTCACCGGACTTGCGGCGCGGATGGTCCAGAAGGTTGCTGCAGGCCAATTGGCAGCCGGGCAGACATTCCACGCTGAAAGCATTTTTGGCGGTCAGCTGTCTGGACAAATCATCAGTATTGCGAAGGCGCCCGAGGGACGCCTCGTATGCGTCCCCAAAATTTCGGGACGTGCGCATCTCAATGGAATTTCCACGCTCGTGCTCGAGCCTGATGATCCATTGCAGTGCGGCTTCCTCGGCTCTTAATTTCTTTGACTCTCATCAGGAGGTAATAAAATGGCTTTTAGAAAGTTTAAAACCTGGATCTGCGCTTTTGCAGCTCTGTTCATGACAGTTGGTGCATTTACGCAACCGGCTCAGGCGGACGATCCCTCGCTCGTTCTGAACAACATCAGAAGCTCAGGCATTCTGAAATTCCCAGTCATCATTGGCGAAGAACCCAGCTACATCAAGGACCCTGCCACAGGCGAATGGAGTGGCTTCTACGTTGAATGGGGGCAGGAAATCGCTGCCATTCTGGGTGTCGAGCTTGAATTCGTTGAAACAACATGGGGCAATCTTGCCGCTGACTTTCAGGCGCGCAAGGTCGATATCGCCATTGGCTTGAACCCTAATCCACAGCGTGGTCTTGTGGTTGATTACACGTCCATTCCACTTTTCTATGGTCCATGGACCGTTGTTTCCAAAGCCGGTTTCGACAAGAAAAGCTGGGCAGAGTTGAACGATCCATCGGTTCGTCTTGCGGTTCAGAAAGGCAGCACCATGCAGGTTGTTGCCGAAGCTCTGACACCGAAGGCTGACATCATTGTGGTTGGCACACGCTCATTGGGCGTTCTGGAAATCAACTCCAATCGTGCCGATGCCATGCTGCTTGCCAGTTTTGACGCTGTGCAGGTTGCTCCGGAAGTCAAAGGCGAAGTCTTTGTTCCAAGCCCTGCACTCGTAAACACAGCTGTGATCGGCGTGCGCCGGGAAGCTGGTAATGCGGGTTGGTTGAACTGGCTTGAAAACTGGACGTCCCAGCAGCGTTCGCTGGGTCTGGCCCAGGGCAAGCTGGCAAAGTCCTTTGAAGACGCTGGACTGGATCTGTCTGTCCTGCCAGGTGACTTCAGCTTCTGATTCAAGACCGTCGGCCCCGTTTTCGGGGCCGGCACTTCCAACAAGATCTGGAACTCATCATGTTTGACTGGTCGGCCATTACACAGAACTCGCACCTGATTTGGTCCGGTGTTCTGATTACTCTTGAATATACCGTCATCACCTCGTTGATCGGTCTGGTAATCGGTTTGATCGTTGCCCTGATGCAGTTGACAAGCAACAAGATCGTGGTGGTGATTGGCCGACTGTTTGTTGAGTTTTTCCGAAATATTCCGCTGCTGGTCTGGCTGCTTTGGGCTTATTACGCGCTGCCGATCTTCATGGGCATCAACATCTCCAAGGAAGCAGCTGGCATCCTGGCGTTGAGCCTCTATGGCGCTGCCTATTTTGCTGAGATTTTCAGAGCCGGAATTCAATCCATCGATTCAGGACAAAGCGACGCTGCGGTGGCGCTTGGCATGTCCTACCGACAAATGAATGTCCGGGTTATCTTGCCACAAGCCCTGCGCCGCATGATCCCGCCACTGGCTGGCCAGATGATCATTCAACTGAAAAATACGACGCTTCTTGCCGTTATCACTGTGCCTGATCTGCTGTATCAAGCTGAATACATTGCATCATTCACCTATCGTCCGTTGGAAGTCTACACGACCATTGCGCTGGTGTTCCTGGCGATACTTGTTCCGCTGACCTACATAGCACGTCGCCTCGAACAGAAAGAGGTGAAGTCATGAGTTCCGAAACGCAAGCCGCCCCGACCACGCCTGCCATTTCGGTCGAAGATATCCGTCTGTCTTATGGGGAGGCGCAGGTTCTTTCAGGCGTTGACCTGACGGTTAATCGCGGTGACGTGGTGGCGCTGATCGGGTCCAGCGGTTCCGGGAAAACCACGCTTCTGCGTTGTCTGAACCTTCTGGCCAAGCCGAGCCATGGCAAGATTTCGCTGAGTGGTGATCCATTCTTCCATTTTGACAATGGCAAGGATGAGCTGGGTCTTTCGGCCGCGCAAACCAACGCGATCCGCAGCCGTATCGGCATGGTATTCCAGCAGTTCAATCTGTTCCCGCACATGAAAGTTCTGGCCAATGTCATGGAAGGTCCGAAGACAGTGAAAGGTGAGGCTCATAGCACCAACCGTGACCGTGCGATGAGCTACCTGAAAAAGGTTGGTATGGCTGACTTTGCCGACCGGTCTCCGTCAAGCCTGTCAGGCGGCCAAAAGCAGCGTGTTTCCATCGCCCGTGCGCTGAACATGGAACCCGAAGTCATGCTCTTTGATGAGCCGACATCGGCCCTGGATCCGGAACTTGTTGGCGAGGTTCTCAGCACGATGATTGAACTGGCCAAGGAAGGCATGACCATGATTGTTGTGACCCATGAGCTTGGCTTTGCGCTGGAAGTTGCGAACAGGGTTGTGTTTCTGGATCAGGGAACTGTCTGCGCTGATGGACCGCCATCCGATATTCTCATGAACCCGCCGAACGAGCGCGTCAAAGGGTTCGTCAACCGCTTTCATCAAACCGCAGAGATGATGAAGCCCTTCATAAAATCTGAATAAAAACAGGAAGCAAAAATGCTCAACCCCAATTGGTCTGGAATTCAAAGTGTTCTGGTCACACCATTCGACGACAACGGCAATATAGATTTCAAACGCTACATTGATCTGGTCGATGCCAATGTTTCCAATGGCGCAGATGCTGTGATCGTTTGCGGCAGCACTGGCGAGTTTTACGCCATGACAATGGAAGAGCGGATCGAACTTTTCAAATGTACCCGGGCGGCAGCGAAAAGCGATGTACCCGTAATTGCCGGTGTTTCAGATCTGTTGCCTGCAAATGCAATCCGATTGGCGCAGGAAGCGGAGAAGGCCGGACTTGATGGCATATTGGCCATGCCGCCGATCTATGCAGCTCCCGATCGTCGGGAGATTATTCAGTATTTCAAAGACCTTTGCGAAGCAACGCAGCTTCCTGTCATGCTCTATAATTCGCCGAAGAGAGCTGGTGTGGCGCTGGATATCGGGATTGTTTCAGAACTTGCCAAACTGCCTACAGTTGTCGCGATCAAAGACAGCTCCGGCGATATTATTCAGGTCACCGAACTGGTGCGCAAACTGGGCGATAAGATCAACGTTTTTGTCGGCTATGAAACCATGATCCGCCCCGCACTTGCGGTGGGTGCTGTTGGTGTCGTTGCAATGGCACATCAATTGTCTGGCACTTTGGTTCGGCGCTATTTTGATGCCTGTGCTGCGAACAATACAGCCGTGATTGACAAGCTTGAACCAGCGCTGTTTGCCATCTATTCGTGCTTCAAGCAGGGCAGCTATTATGCCGGCATCAAAGCTGTGATGAACAGCCTGGATCAGCCGGTTGGCAAGCCACGCAAACCTCTTCTTCCTTTCAGTGATGAGCAGATGTCGAAGGTGGAAACACTGCTTTCTGACAATAATGTTGCCGCTCTTATTGCTTCCCTGGATGAGCTTGCCTGATGCGCAGTTCCAGAATAATTCAGGGCATAGATTCCCACACCGCCGGTTGTCCCCTGCGTTTGGTCACGTCCGGTTTTGGTCCCATTCGCGGTTCGACGATGGTCGAAAAGCGCGCTGATCTGATGACGCGTGACTGGCTGCGCAAACTGGTTCTGTTTGAACCGCGCGGCAGTTTCAATATGCCCGCCGCTGTTCTGACCGAGGCCTGTTCGGAAGATGCCGATATCGGCATGCTCATTCTTGAGCCTGATACTTATCCGCCCATGTGTGGTCACTGCGCCATGGCAGTGGCAACCATCGCGGTTGAAGCAGGATATGTGGATGCTGTGGAAGGTGAGACATTGGTCCGCCTAGATACACCGGCTGGCGTTGTGCCCGCTCGGGTGCGGGTTGAAAATGGCGTGGCGTTGGACGTGACGCTGGAAATGCCGTCCAGCTTTCTCTACCGCGAAGAAATTATGGTCAAAACCAAGACTTATGGCGATGTGCGTGCCGATATTGCTTTTGGCGGGGATTTCTATCTGTTGGTGAAAGCTCGTGATCTGGGCCTTGAACTCACGCCGGACTATGCCTGGAAAGTGGTGACCGCAGCAGCCGAGCTGCGCGATGCTCTGGTCGACCATCCGGTGCAGCACCCGACAATGGAGCATGTCAATGAAATCTATCAGATCGAGATTATCGCTGATGGGGATGGCGAAAACTGCGACGGCAAGAATGTTGTCGTATGCCCACCGACAGTAATCGATCGCTCGCCCTGCGGCACCGGCACAGCTTCACGCATGGCCATGCTGGCTGCAAAAGGTGAGCTGAAGCCCGGTGATAGTTTCCGCCATGCAGGCATTCTTGACACCGTATTTACAGGCAAAGTGACGGGCGCCACCCAAGTCGGTGACTTGCCTGCCATATCATGCACGGTAACGGGCTCGGCCTATCTGACCGGCTCATTTAATTTCTTCGTGGACCCCAGAGATCCATTCCCGGAAGGGTTCAGGCTCACCGGCGTTTGATTTCAAGGCGGAAGTTTCAATGACATACGATTTCGATCCCAATTCCATAGAACTCGTCGCAGCGCATTTGATTGATGGAGCGCGCGTCTTTGATGGCGTGAAACTGCCAGTGTTTCGGCCGTCTGACGGGGTTGAAACAGCGCCCATTCCCATAGCAGATGAAGAGATTGTTGACCGCGCTGTGACGTCGGCTCATCGCGCGTTCATGACGGCGGAGTGGCGCAATTCCTCTCCATTGGACCGCGCTGCTGTTCTGCATCGTTGGGCCGCTCTGATAGACGAAAACCGCGAACGTATTGCACGAATTGAAGCTGCATCAACAACCAGGCCCGTTGCAGATCTCATCAACCGTGATCTGGTACGGGCATCAGGTGCCTTGCGGTTCTTTGCTGAATGGGCCGACAAGATTGAAGGCAAGATCATTGCCGGAACCAACAGCGCAACCTCCATGGTTCGTCCTGAGCCCTATGGTGTCATCGCAGGCATTGCGCCTTTCAATTTCCCGGCCATCAATGCGATCTGGAAATCTGCGCCTGCTTTGGCCGTCGGCAATTCTGTGGTGCTCAAGCCTTCGGAACTCACACCTTATTCTGCTCTGGTTTTTGCAGAACTGGCACTTGAGGCGGGACTGCCAAAGGGCGTGTTGAACGTCATTCAGGGCGCGGGCCCGTCTGGCTCGCATCTTGTGCGCCATCCTCTTGTCAGGAAGATAACCTTCACCGGATCTTCCGCGACGGGTGCACGGGTGATGGCAGATGCTGCTGCGACCGGCACAAAACCTGTGACGCTGGAACTGGGCGGCAAGTCGCCGCAACTGGTGCTGAAAGATGTAACTGATATGAATGCAGTGGCGACGAATGTTGCCAATGGTTTCCTTGCCAATTCCGGTCAGGTTTGCACGGCCGGGACACGTCTGATTGTACCAAGTAGTAAATCGGAAGAGCTGCTGGAACGGGTTATGGAAATCGCAGCAGGGCGCAAGGCTGCTCCAACATGGAAATCCGATTGCACGCTGCCGCCAATCATTTCAGAAAAACAGGCCAAACGCATTGACGAGATGCTGGCGCAGACGCTGGCAGACGGGGCTGAGGTTATCTGTGGTGGTGGCCGTGATGCCAGCATGAATTCCGGCGCTTATTACCAGCCAACAATACTGCGGAATGTTCCGGAAACCTCAACGGGCTTTCGCGACGAGTTTTTTGGTCCAGTCCTGTCGGTTTACGAGTATGAGGATGAAGCGGATGGCATAGCCATGACCAACCATCCAAGTTACGCGTTGGCGGCTAGTGTCTATACGGATGATTTCAGCAAGGCGATGCGCCTTCCCTCTCAAATTGAGGCAGGAACGGTCTGGGTGAACGCCCATGGTCGCCAGCCGGATTACGCAACGCCGCAAGGTGGTTTCAACGGCTCCGGCTTTGGCAAGGAGATGGGTCGTAGCGGGCTTGAAAGTTTCCTGCGGTTCAAAAATGTGTGGCTCCAACATGGCTGAGCGGCTCGGCGAAACCGCATTTGATTATATCATCGTGGGTGGTGGTGCTGCGGGTGCAGTGCTCGCAAGCCGCTTGTCTGAAGACCCAAATTTGCAAGTTGCTTTGGTTGAAGCCGGACCGGATACGCCGCCAGACAATGTTCCGGAGGACATTCTCGATTCCTATCCGATCGTTGCCTATTTCAACAGCTCTTATCATTGGCAGAACATCAAGGTTCATCTGAACAATCCAATATCATCTGATGTGCTGCCCAGAACCTATGAGCAGGCGAAGGTGATGGGTGGTGGCACGTCCATAAACGGACAATTCGCCTTTCGCGGGCTGCCCTGGGATTACGATGAATGGGCTGAAGGTGGTGCAAGGGGATGGGACTGGAATGGCGTCCTGCCGTACTTTCGCAAACTTGAGACTGATCTGGATTATGGCACTTCGGACTTGCATGGTGGCAGCGGCCCTTTACCGCTGCGCCGCATTCCGAAAGATGAGTGGTCGCCCATCGCCAAAGCAACCGCCAGCGTTTTGGACAAGCGCGGTGTAGAGAATATCGAAGATCACAACGGTATTTTTCGGGACGGTTATTTTCCCATGACCATCAACAATGTTGATGGCAAGCGGGTATCTGCGGCGGTGGCTTATCTCAACCGGTATGTGCGTACCCGTCCCAATCTGAAGGTATTGGCGTCGACCGAGATGAACAGCATTGTGTTTGACGGTCACAAAGCCAGTGGCATTGAGGTTACTGATGGCGCTGGCCACAAGCTGCTAAAAGGCCAGGAGATTATCATTTCAGCCGGCGCGCTGCAGTCTCCGGCAATTTTGATGCGCTCAGGCATTGGCCCTGCCGATCATCTGAAACAGATGGGCATAGACGTGCGGGCTGATCGGAAGGGTGTAGGTCAGAATTTGCAGGACCATCCCATGGTTGCCCTGGCTGGTTTTCTGCCCCGGAAATCCAGGCTTCCGAAAAGCATGCGCCGCCACATTCAGATGGGGTATCGTTACAGTTCGGAACTGGCAGACACCAATCCGGGCGATATGTTCATTCTACCATCCAATCGCGCGGCCTGGCACCCCCTTGGCAAGCGCCTTGCCTCAATCATCGTTTGCGTAAACCGTCCTTATTCGACCGGTGAGGTCAAGCTTCGACATGCCGATCCGGCGCACGGCCCGGATGTCAATTTCAGGCAATTGTCCGATGAACGGGACCTCAAGCGGCTTGAGGATGGCATGCACCGGCTTTTCGCAATGGTTGACGATCCGGCGCTGTCGTCTGCCATTGGTGAGATATTTCCAGCAACCTTCTCCGAACGTGTTCGTGAACTTGGAGCGGTCAGCCGCAAGAACTGGTTTCTGACGTCGCTTGCAGCGGGGGTAATGGAATGTGGTCCCCTGGCTCGTAAACTCATGATCGAAAATGCAATTGTGCCAGACATTGATGTGCAAGCGCTTCGAGGTTCCTCCAATGTTCTGCGCTCCTGGATCATCGAGAATGCCTGCGGCAGTTGGCATGCCAGCGGCACGTGCAAAATTGGAGATAAGCAGGATCCCATGGCGGTCGTTGATGCTGATGGCAGGGTCGTGGGGGTGGATGGTTTGCGTGTGGTGGATGCGTCCATCATGCCGTCTGTCATCAGCGGCAATACCATGCTGACAACGATCATGGCTGCTGAGAAAATAGCAGACAGCATCAAGGAAGGGCATCGGCGTTAAACATGCCGGACATTCCAAACATCACCAGCGTCGACAGCCATACCGCCGGTCATCCCACACGTGTTGTGACGGGCGGCTTGCCGCAATTACGCGGCGAAACCGTTGCAGACAAGATGGATGACTTTGCGCAGCACCATGATCATCTGCGCACATTTCTGCTTCACGAACCGCGCGGTCACGCGGCCATGGTCGGTGCTGTCCTTACAGAAAGCGCAAAGGCTGATTTCGGCGCGTTTTTTCTGGGTTCATACAATTACCTGCCCATGTGCGGTCACGCGACCATTGGGTTGGCGGTAACACTGGATCATCTTGGGTTGATCCAACCCAAAGGACGGGAAAGCCTTCAGTTCAACCTGGAAGTTCCTGCGGGGATTATTTCCGTTGGTGTTCGTTATCAGAACGGACGGATCATTTCGGTCGGCTTCAAGAATGTTCCAGCCTTTGTGGTGGCAGCAGATCTGATGTTCCCGGACATTCCGGCGTCCTTCGATCTGGCTTATGGTGGCAATTGGTACGCATTGGTCGAGGCGAGTTCGGTTGGTGTGGATTTAACGCCCAATGGTGTGCGACATGCGATGGATGTTGGCTCCTCTATCAAGTCTGCAATCAATGCGTACATCGATGCTGGCGACGTTCCGCACATGGCTGAGGCCATTCATAGTGTGCTGTTCCATCGGGGAAACCGAGAGGCCGGTCAATTCATCAACCGCCAGCTTGTTGTTCTGGCACCCAACAAATTTGACCGCTCACCTTGTGGAACCGGCACCTCTGCGAGATTGGCCCAACTGATTGAAGCCGGTGAAATCTCCTCGGGGGAACGCATTGTCTCGCGCAACATTCTGGATGTCGATTTCATGGCGTCGGCCACGCCGGTTTCAGACGCCGGAAATAGCTCCAAAACCCACTATGACCCCGTGATTGAGGGCCTTGCCCACATTACCGGTACCCACTGCTTTATTGGCAGCCAGGACGATCCGCTCGCGGACGGCTTTCTGTGCAACTGACAGACAGACAACAGACAGACAGGCAGATAGATTTTGAAAGGTTTATGCGATGTATGACGAGAAGATTGAACTTCTGATCGATGGCAAATGGCGTCAGTCCGGTGATAGCAAAACGACCGATTTGATAAATCCTGCAACCGAAGAGGTTTTGGCAACGGTGCCTGTTTGCACAGATGCAGATCTTGCCGAAGCTGCGGATGCTGCAGACCGGGGCTTTCGAATATGGAAGAACAAGACGGCGATTGAGCGTTATGCGATCATGTCCAAAGCGGCTGATCTGATCGAAGAGCGCAAGGAAAGAATTGGCCGTCACCTGACCATTGAAAACGGCAAGTCACTTGCCGAGGGCGTGCCGGAAGTTCAGTTCGCTGCCGAAGTCACGCGCTGGTATGCGGAAGAGGGCAAGCGTGCCTATGGCCGCATTGTGCCTGCCCGTCAGGCCAATGTGCGCCAGATGGTCTACAAGGAGCCGGTCGGTCCTGTTGCTGCGTTTGCCGCCTGGAACTTTCCGTCGGGAAATGTCATTCGCAAAATTGCCGGTGCGCTGGGTGCTGGCTGTTCGGTGGTGGTCAAACCATCTGAGGAAACACCGGGCACTGCGGTGGCCCTTGCCCGTTGTTTCCAGGATGCTGGTGTACCGGCGGGTGTTATCAACATCGTATTTGGAACCCCGGACCATATTTCAAAAACGCTGCTGGCTTCGCCTGTTTTCAAGAAGATGTCGTTGACCGGTTCCACCGAGGTCGGTCGGCTTCTGCAAAAGCGAGCATCTGAAACCATTATGCGCAGCACAATGGAACTTGGCGGCCATGCGCCTGTTATCGTGCACGCCGATGCTGATCTGGAGCATGCCATGAATATGCTCGTGGCTTTCAAGTTCAGAAATGCCGGGCAGGTTTGCACGTCGCCGACGCGGTTTTTCATTCACGAAAGCCTCTATGATGCATTCGTGACCGGTTTCGTGGAGCGGGCGAGCAAGCTGAAGATCGGAAATGGTCTGGATGAGGGTACTCAAATGGGTCCCATGATTGCGCCACGCCGGCTTGATGCTCTTGATGCTCTGATTGGTGATGCGGTGGACAAGGGGGCCAGTTTGAATCTTGGCGGCAAGCGAATGGAAGGCCCTGGGTATTTCTTCAGCCCAACCGTGCTGGCAGATGTTCCTGAATCGGCCCGTATTCTGTCTGAAGAACCTTTTGGTCCTATCGCCTCCATCATGCCTTTCTCCGGTTTTGATGAGGTGATCGAGCGAGCCAATGCATTGCCATACGGCCTTGCATCATTCTGCTTCACCAGCAGTTCATCGCTGGCCATGAAAACCGAGGCGCTTCTGGATGCGGGCATGGTGGGTGTCAATCACATGATGGTCTCAACCCCTGAAACACCGTTTGGCGGTGTTAATGCATCCGGCTTTGGTTCTGAAAGTGGCCTTGAAGGCCTTGAAGCCTTTCAAAGAACGAAATTCGTGACGGAGTTTGCGCTTTAGGTTCGTAGTCAATCGGTCTTTCGCTCAATGATTTTCGTGTTTGCTGGCGCTCCCTGACCTTGGTTTGAGAGCGCCAGGACTGTTTGGTCTCGTCGCGAACTTATGCCGTTTATGAGGCTTATGGTCTATCGAAATGCAATGTGACAGCTTGGCTGTCGGCAGGCTTGAGACGCATGAAACCAACCTGAAAGTTGTAGAAAACGGCATAAAAATTTCTGTCTGGCCTCTGTTCTGCAGTAGCGTGCTAATTCACGGGTTGCTAACATCCCACGGACAGAACTGCGCGTGAGCTGTTAGATCGATCCTTAGGGAGTGGCTCGAACCGGGCGGAAGATAGATGTGATATCTGAGCCTGCAACAGGCATTTAGAGCCGCAAAATGCATTAATAAGATTGGGAATTTGAGATGACAAAAACCGAAAATCTGCTGGACCGATTCAGGCTTGACGGCAAGGTTGCTCTCATCACCGGTGGGACCCGTGGTATCGGACTTGCCATAGCCAGAGTTCTTGGAGAGGCAGGTGCCCGGCTTTTTATCTGCGCGCGTAGTGGAGGCCCAGAAGCAGAGGAAATGCTACGTGATTTGGGCTATGAGGCTACATTTATCACGTCTGATTTGAGTGATCCCAAAGCACCTTCTGCCCTTATTGCAGACGTGCTTGACCAATCCGGACGGCTCGACATTCTGGTGAATAATGCAGGTGTCGCCATTCACGGTGATACGCCCGAGTTTTCGGATGAGGACCTGCAAAGGTTGATGTCGTTGAATGTGGATGCGGTTTTTCGGTGCTGCCGTGCGGTCATTCCAGCCATGCGGGCGCAGGGCGGCGGAACGATTGTCAATGTCGGCTCCATGTCCGGCATTGCTTCCAACATCCCGCAAAATCAGGTTGCTTACAACACCTCGAAGGCTGCGGTGCACATGATGACCAAAAGTCTTGCCAGCGAACTTGCACTCGAAAATATCCGCGTCAATGCACTCGCGCCCGGATACATTCAAACCGATATGGCACAAGGTGGGATCGATAATCCCGAGATGTTCCCGATCTGGAGAGACATGACGCCAATGCAGCGCGTTGGCCAACCAGAGGAGGTGGCAATGGCTGCGCTTTTCCTGGCCTCACCCGCTTCAAGCTATGTGACGGGCGACATTCTCGTGATTGATGGCGGATACACCACGAGGTGACAGGCTTTCGGGGCAGCTTTGAACGATGATGATCCGCAAACGATGATTTGTGGGGATCGGTTTGGCATGCGGCATTTCCGGTTGCCTGTCTGAACGCCTTATCCAGCAAGGAGGCGGCGTCCAGAGCGCCAGTATTGATTTTAAGTGCAGCCATAATTGGCGAGAAAACAAGGGAGGGTTTTGACAGGATCTAAGCGGTCATAAATGCGGGCCCTTTGTTCAGGGTTTATGCCTTCACGATCTGACCTATTCGGATGCAATTTGAAGCTGTCTGATTTGGCCTGAAATGCGCGGAACAGCGACGTTCAGAGTGTTCATCTGCGCTTCAAGATTGCTTATCTTTTGATTCGCACCAGCCAGAGCTTCCACCGAATCGGCAATCTGCTTTGACCGCCAGAACGTGCGTGTAACACCACGATCCAGGTTGGTCAGCCGGTTGTCGATACTACTTATCTTTCGATTTACACCAGCCAGAGCGTCTACGGATTCGGCAATTTGCTTTGACCGCCAGAACGTGCGGGTAACACCGCGATCCAGATTGTTCAGCCGATTTTCGATATTGCTTATCTTTCGATTTGCACCTGCCAGTGTTTCCACAAATTCAGCGGTTTTCTTTGATCGCCAAAATGTGCGCGTGACGCCACGATCCAGGTTGTTCAGCCGGTTGTCGATGCTGCTGAATAATTGAGACTGAGCGGCTATGGTTTTCCTCAATTCGGCGACCTCAGTTGCGTGGGAAATTTTTAAGTCTTCCATAGCGCGCGTGAGGTCAGCAGTCTGAGAATTGGAGGCTTGCTGGAGGGGCGAAGAGTCCTTTTTGTCAAACAAGGGAACCACTCCCAAGATTAATGCAAAAACTAAGCCGATACAGGTTACTGTGGCCGGCACTTTGTAAGTTTTCCAAATTTCTTGCACGATTGTTTCCTCCGCTGCTCATGCGTATCGTTGCCGCTAAATTTCCATCTGGGCACCCCGTAAATTCAGAAAATGCGACGATAGGTCACGCGAAGAGATCAAGCGCTACATTTGCCTATTTGTGTGGTGCGTTAATCAGACCGAGCGCAATGTCAGCCCATTCTGCGCAATTGTTTTTCCCCGCGGCAGTCTCAACGCTGACTTAATGTCGGGTGCTGCCTTGGAGGCTTTGGGAAGCACTCGACCTTTGTTGGGGGAAATGCGCCTATGTGGCTGATACGCGATTCAATCTTCATCGGGCTTTTGGAGGCCTCGCCTTTGATTTTAGCCGCGATGGGCTTCACGCTTATCTACTACCTCAATGGGTTTATCAATTTTGCCTATGGGGAAAGCATCACATTTGGCGCCTATTTTGCGGTGCTGTTCAATGTAGGGCTGGGGTTCAATTTTTACTTCTCTATCATACCGGCGGCGCTGCTTACGGGCGGGCTTAGTGTTGCCACTTATCTTTTCATTTTTAAACCGGCGTTGAAGCGAGGTGTACAGCCTTCCGAGATGATAATTCTCTCTGTTGGATTATCATTCATGTTGCGCTATGGGCTCGTGTTGATTGTTGGTGCGGAAAACATTTACTTGGCCGAGCCTCCAATTGCCTTTTTTAACTTTGCAGGCATGGGTGCAACGAACCTCCAGTTAATAGCCTTAATCCTTGTGGTTTTGATTGCGCTAAACCTTTATTGGCTGGTTTACAAAACCGGGTTTGGTGAAGTTATTCGCGGCTTAGCCAACAATGAAGAATTGGCCCAAGTTAGCGGCATCAACCCTCACAAAGTGTCTGTCCGTGTGTGGTTTATTGCCGGGGTTGTGGGAGGATTGTCGGGCATTTTCTCCGGCGTCTTCGCACTTGCATATCCGCTGATGGGATGGAATCTGATCCTGATTACCATAATGGTGTCGATTGTGGCTGGAGTCGGCTCGGTTCGCGGCGCTCTGATTGCCAGCATCATAGCGGGTATTCTGACATCGTTCATCACGCTGGTATCAAAGCCACTTTATGCCGAGGTTGTCCTGCTGTCCGCCTTCATTTTAATCCTGTGGCGGCGCGGTGGTCGGTTGGCATAATGGCATATCTCATTTTTTCACTTTCGCTTTTGCTGATCTACATCGGCCTTGCCCAGATGCTGCACGTCCAATTCGGTTTGCTTGGCGTGCCCAACTTCGGAGTTGTCGGTTTTTGGGGCCTAGGCATGTACTCGGTTGGTGTCATGAAGGTTCAACTGGACATGTCATTCGTCGACTCCATGGTCCTGACAGCAGCTTTGGTGGCTGTTGTATCCTACGTGCTTGGCGCGCTGATTTTACGGTTGGAACGGCAAGCTATTTTATGCGCAACCATTGCGTTTAGCGCCATAATTGCCCTGTTGGCCGTGACAGAGAAATGGATGACGATGGGTGTGGTTGGTCTTGGAACTATCCGCCAGCCATTTCGCATTTTCGGACTTGAGGAAATCCTGTTCTTTTTCTTTTTGCTTGTGTTGATCATCGGCGTGCAGGTGTATCTTCTTAAACTGCACAAATCGCGTTTGGGCCGCTTGATGGTTGCAATACGCGACAACGAGGAATTGGCGGCAAGTCTGGGGAAGAACACCTTCCGTGTCAAAATCATTGCCTTCACACTAACCTGCACAATAATGGGTGTTTTGGGTGGATTATCTGCTCCGCTCAATCAATTTCTTACCCCTAATATGATTGTGCCTTCAATCACCTTTGCTGTTTGGATTTCGCTGGTTTTGGGGGGGAAGGAACACGCGCTTGGTGCGATGCTGGGTGTCTTTGTAACCTTCGGGTTGTTCGACATTCTGATCGAAACCTACGCGCCCGTTTCGCCGCAGTTTGCAGTGTTGGTGCCAAATATAAAACTCTTCCTCT
The DNA here is from genome assembly GCA_024743215.1 of Alphaproteobacteria bacterium. Taxonomy (GTDB): domain Bacteria; phylum Pseudomonadota; class Alphaproteobacteria; order Rhizobiales. The sequence continues at coordinate 73,544 of JANSWZ010000007.1, read as the reverse complement.
ACGGGGCACTTTTGGTGGGCGTTCTGGTATATCGCCCCAAGGGATTTCTGGGTCAATCTTCGAAGGCTGATGAGGTTTTAGCGGTACTGGGACACGGCATCGCAATTATTGGGTCTGAACTGTGCGAGGCCAAAAATGCCATAAGCAAGGGCGTTGATCGGGCATTAAATGGTCGCAAGACGGAGGATGATGCATGAAACTTCACATGCGAAACCTGACCAAGGCCTATCACGCACATCCCGTTCTGAATGTGAAAGAGGCCTCACTTGGCACCCATGGTGTTGAGGGGTTGATCGGGCCGAATGGCGCTGGAAAAAGCACGCTTATGGGATTGCTGACGCGCCGGATCAAGCCGTCGACAGGCACGATCAAGCTTGAAGACGGTGACGTGACGCATCGGCTGAATCTGATCCGTTCGCATCAAGTTGCCAATCTTGGCCTTGTGAAAACAAACCAACGCATTCAGGGATTTTCCAGTCTGACAATTCGCGACAATCTGCGGTTGGCTGCCACGTCAACCATAGATGAGACCTATCGTGGCGTGCTTGATGACGACCAGGTGGATGAGGCAATCGAGGCGGAAATTGATAGATATTTGTCCCAATTCTCATTTGCCGATCCAGACGGGTTTGCGAAGTCCGGTGGTGAAAAGAAACTGTTGGATATCTTACGCTGTCTGATCTTGAAGCCGCGCATGTTGCTAATGGATGAACCTACGGCTGGTCTGCCTGACGACATCACCAAGGAGGTGATGGATCTGGTCGGTGCCAAGGTGGAAGCGGGAGATATGACGGTTGTGATCGTCGAGCACGATCTGGATCTGATCTGGAAGTATTGCTCTTACGTTCACTTCCTCTCAGAAGGTGAAATTCTGTTCCACGGAACGCCTGACGACGTGAAGAATAACCGTGTAGTCGCTGAAAAGTACATGGGGGTCTGAGCGTGCTTGAGGTCAAAAACCTACACAGTGGATACGGTGATGTCGAAGTACTGCACGACATATCTTTCATCGTCGAGAACGAGATTTTTGCTGTTCTTGGAGCCAACGGTTCAGGCAAGACAACGCTGCTGAAAACTCTGTCAAAACTTTTGCCAGTCTCGTCGGGTTCGATCGCTTGGATGGGCGACGATGTCACCCAAACTGCGGCGTTTGATCTGACAGGACGTGGGGTCGCATATGTACCACAGGAGCACAACGTCTTTCCCGATCTGAGCGTGGCAGAAAACCTGTCGCTTGGGGCGCTGGTTGGAGAGCGTAGCAAGAAAGAGAGGCTTGAAGAGGTCTTCGAGCTGTTTCCTCGACTGGCAGAGCGCACGGGTCAATTGGCGGGCAGCCTTAGTGGGGGGGAAGGGCAAATGTTGGCCGTTGGCCGAGCATTGATGCAAGACCCGAAGATTATTTTCCTTGATGAGCCGTCAGCCGGGCTTTCCCCAATGTTCGTAGACATCCTGTTTGAAAGAATTGCCAACACCCGCACCAACCGAGGGGTCGCCATTGTTCTTGCTGAACAAAACGCATTGAAGACCCTTGAGATTGCCGACCGCGTACTCGTTCTCAGTCTGGGTGAAATGCACCTGCTGAAGGATGCCAAAAACCTCGATCGAAACGAACTTATGGAGGCTTACCACATTTGATATCGCGGCAAGCGTTCGCGACGACAATAAAGCAACTCAAAATCTAGGGAGTACAAAATGAAAAAAGCTTCACTCAAGACCCTATTGGGAGTGTCCACCGCGCTGGTTTTGTCGGCCGGCACTACATGGGCGCAAGACATCAAAGTCGGACACCTGACATATCATACAGGTGAATATGGCGGGTTTGGTGAATTCTTTGATGCAGTGACAGACATGTCGCTGGAAGTGATCAACGCAGACCCACCGCTGGGGCGGAAGTTGACACCCATCCACCAAGATATCGGTACGATTGGTGAGGCACGTGCAGCCCGCAAACTGGTTGACAGTGATGGTGTGGAAATTCTGCTGAACTCAGCCCATAACTACATGTCCTATCGCGACTATGTTCTCGATCAGACCGCAAGTGAGGGGGGTCCCTTGTTGCCTTCTGTCCATGGTGGCGCGATTGAATCCGAGTTTGGTGGGACCGCTAAAGAACCCTTGTTCCGCGGCTCACCCATGGATAGCGCGCAAGGCTCTGCAGCCCTGTTGCACGCGCAAGCTGCTGGCAAATCAAGTGTTGTGCTCGTCGCGACTGAAGCAGCCGGTTCGCAGCTTCAAAAGAATGCGGCCATTTCCGCGGCTGCGAAGCTTGGTATCGAAGTCGTTGATTCCATCGATATCCAACCAAACCAGCCAAACTACCGGTCAGTTGTCAGCCGCATCGGCAGCTTGGACAAGGATGCTGTGATCGTATTTTCAGCGCCATCAGACGGAGGTGTGTTCGTAAAGAATGCAGCTGAAGCCGGCAATTCTTGGTTCATCGTTGGCACTTCTGAGTGGCAGGAACCCGGTTTTATTCAAACGGCCACCACGGACGCGGTCGCTAAACACGAATCTGTCACACTGGCTGCCTTTTCAAACGCAGAAGGTCCGGCTTGGGACTTTTACAAACCACAGGCTGAAGGATCGGAACATGCTGGCAAGATCGGCGATGTTTCAAACTCCTATGCCATCCAGTACTATGACCTTCTGGTCGCAACAGCTTTGGCAATCGAAAAGTCCGGGGGCACCAATGCCGATGGTTGGAGCCAGGCGATGCACAATGTGACCGGCGGTGATGGCGAAGTTGTGTACACTTACGCTGATGGAATCGCCGCCATTCGCGCTGGCAAAGACATCAATTATGACGGTGTGACCGGATCAATGGAATATACCGACACAGGCGTTGTGGCCGGAATTTTCGGCATCTTCCGCTGGGCTGATGGTGAGAACCTTGAGCGCGTATCGTTGATCGACGGTGATGCGGTTTTGGCACTGGATCAATAATTCATAAAAGGCGCATCCCATAATTGGGGTGCGCTTTTCGTTCGGCACGGCGGCGTGTCAGCTCAATGCTGTTTTCGCAGATAATGCTATGTGGACTACCATGCCTATTTGCACATCGTGGTCTATGGCGCTTTCAGCTTGGATTGTTCCCAGTTCCAGTAAAGCGGGTATATGCTTGAGGAACTGACGCAAAGTCTCGCTTCTCGTTTGTAGTCAGGCCAGTTCAAATGCGATCCCCGCTGAGCGTAAAGACTTGAGGGTGTCGGCCTCCGTATCCTTTGAGACGATCACATGGTCGAAATCGGATAAATCAGCAATGTGGTTCAGTGCTGAATAGGTGAATTTGCTGGAGTCCACGAGCAGCACGCTCTTTTTGGCAATTTTGAGCATGATGCGTTTCATGCGCACCACATGTTCCTCCTGCGTGAAAAGGGAGGTGCCCTGAATGGTGGTTGAAGACATGACCGCCACATCCACGATGTAGCGCGAAGCGACCTGTTCACACTGGAGACCGAAAAAACCACTGAAGCCGCGGTGGTATTTGCCCCCAAGAGCAATCACCTCAACGCCTGGCTCTGTGGACAGGCGATTGACCATTGGAAGACCGTTGGTCAGAACCGTAACGGGCGTGATCTCCTGAATGTAATCGGCAATCTGATAGACAGTTGTACTGTCGTCAAAGGCCAAAGCGCTCCCCGGTTCGATGAACTTGATTGCCGCTTTGGCGAGGCGCTTTTTTTCTTCGATCTGCTTTTGGCTTCTGAAGAGGTAACTGCTTTCGAACAGTACGGATTTCTCAGCTGAAACTGCCCCGCGCACACGCGTGATTGCGCCGTTCTGCTCCAGTTCCACCAGATCCCGGTGTATTGTCATCAGGCTGACATCCAGCTTCAGGGCGATGTCCTTGATCGGCACTTCCTGCCCGCCAAGTAGCAGATCCAGGATCCGCGCTCGGCGCGCGTCACTCTTTGATACACGCTTGTTCATATAACACATTCTAAGTTAATTATGATATTTTCGACACGAAATGACCTTAAAAACCCCAAAAACACAAGAACTTCCAACAAATTTTGATTCAATTTACGAAGTTTTACCCCAGTTTCCGTGGTTTCGAGAAATTTTTCGGGGAGTCTTATGCACTAAGGCATTGAAATTAAATTGAAAAATTTAAACACATCAAAAATATCAAAAAAATGGTAGATATAACATAAAAAGTGTTTAGAGTTGAGATGCGGAACGGCGAGAGGACGTCAGCTCCGTACCAACGAGGAGGAAGAAATGAAAAATTCAATACGTTTACTCTCAACTACATCGGTCTCGGTGATTGCAGCGGTCCTCTTGGGCACGTCTGCGCAGGCCGAAACCGAGCTTACCTTTGTCTGGCATGCGGGAACCTGCGCTGATGCGCTGGTCGAAATTGCCAAGGATTATCCTGACAAATCAGTGAAGCTGGTGCCTGCGCTCGTGCCTTACGGCCCTGAGTGGCACAACAAGATTGCGTCCGAATTCGCAATTCAGGGCGATGGATTTGATTTCGCCATGTGGGACAGCCAATCAACGGCAGAATTCGCGGGCGGTGGCCATGCGGTCAAGCTGAATGATATCTTTGCAAGTTCTGAACTTTTGTCAGCGGAGCTGTTTCCGGCAGCATCGATTTCTCAATATGGAGAATACCCCGATAACTCCGGCAATTTCTATGGTTTGCCGATGAATCAGGACGCCTATGGAATGATGTATCGTCGGGATCTGTTTGAAGATCCTGCAGAGATGGCAGCGTTTCAGGAGAAATACGGCCGCGAACTGGCCGTGCCGCAAACATATCAGGAAGCAAAAGAAGTTGCTGAGTTCTTCACACGTCCTGATGAAGGGCTTTATGGCTGGGGCCAGATGGGTGGTCGCGAATATGATTTTGCAACAACTGCATCCAACTCGTTCCTGTGGTCTTTTGGCGGCGAGCTTTATAATCCCGAAACTTACGAAGTGCAGGGCTATCTGAATTCACCTGCTTCCATTGATGGCGTCCAGGCCTATGTCGACATGTTCAACTTTGCGCCCCCGGGTTCGGGCAGTTGGGGTTTTGACGAAGTCAATGCTGCCTTTCAGCAGGGGCAACTCGCCATGGCCATGCAATGGTTCTACTTCAATGGCTCTAACGCTGATCCCAGTGTCAACAAATTTGCCGAAGGCACCGCGTTTGGCATTCTGCCAGGGGCCGTTGGGCGCGATGGCATGTTCCGCCGCCAGTTTTCTGTTGGTGGTCAGGGCATGGGCATTAACAAATACTCCAAAAAGCTGCCTGAACTGACAGCCTTCATGGAGTGGTATTTCCAGCCAGAACAGCAGAAGCGCTATGCAGCCGTGTGTCAGACTGGTTTGAAAGCGGTTCTGGAAAGCGACGATTGGCAAGGGCTTAACAGCTACAACGCACAATTCTCTACCGCGTTGCAGTACCTCAATGATTATTGGCATCTGCCGCAATATCCTGTTCTGCTTGATCAGTTGCAGGAAGAAATCTCCAATGCAATCACCGGCACCAAGTCGGTCGAAGAAGCATTGACAGATGCTGCCAAGCGCCATGAGCGGACATTGGAGCGTGCAGGCTATGAGATCACGCGGAGTGACAGCACGCCTGAAGTACCGGATCAGGAAATTACACCTGTCGGCACCAAAGAAATCATTGCAGTGAACTAACCCCTTCGCGGTATCTTCCTTGCGGGCCGGACCGGTCCTCCCCGGTTTCCGGCCCGCAAACTTTGTTACGAGCCGCCCTGGTGCGGCCGATTGATGAATTTTGACAAAGGGTCGGAAAACATGGCGGCAGTTACTCAACCGAGATCGGCAAACATGACCAGATGGATTATTCTGGTGCTGCTTGCAGCTTATACATTCTACAATCTCGGGCCGATCCTGTGGCTTCTGATTTCTTCGTTTAAGGGCCGGGCCGATCTTTTTGCGATGCCACCCGTCTGGGTTTTCGACATCAACACATCAGGTTATGAGAGTGTTTTTGGTGTTGGCGCGGCGGCTGGAACTGCTTCGGCATATGGTGTTGTCGACGCTTTGATCAATTCGGTCATTGTGTCCACCAGTGGCACAGTACTGGCCGTCTTTCTGGGCACGCTCGCAGGCTATGTCTGTTCCCGCTACGACTTCAGAGGCAAAGGCGACTTTCTGTTTTTCGTCTTATCAACCCGCATGTTGCCGCCGGTGGCCGTGCTTGTATTTTATCACCTGATGTTTGCGCGGCTTGGCCTTGCGGACACACGCATTGGACTGGTCCTGGTGGCAATCTTTGCAAATGTGGGGCTGGCCACCTGGATTATGAAGGGCTTCTTCGATGGTGTGCCCAAGGAAGTCGAGCAGATTGCCCAGGTCAGCGGGTACAGTCGGATGTATGCTTTCATTCATCTGGTTTTGCCTATGGTGCGGGGCGGTATCGCCGCTACTGCCGGCTTCTGTTTCATCTTCGCATGGAATGAATTCGCATTTGCTTCGATCCTGACGACCACGAAAGCCAAGACACTGCCGGTGAAGATTTCCGCGGCGTCCGGCGCGACGGGCATCGAATGGACCCAAATCATGTCGGCGGGTGTCGTATTGATCATCCCGGTTCTGATCTTCTTTTATCTCATCCGAAAGCATCTCCTTATGGGTATGACTTTCGGTGTGCTGGGACGGAGCTGAGCCATGACCGTAACCGATCAATCCCAGAACTCGACACCAACCAGACGCAGCTCAGCCGCCACTGGTAGGAAGAAATCCAGCGGCCGTTTGATGATCTTCGGATTTTTGTCGCCGACGCTGTTGATCCTCATTTTCATGGTGGCTTATCCGATCATCTCGTTGATCAGCTACAGTTTTTACAACTTCTCCGCCTTGAACCCGCATGAGGGATACAAATGGGTCGGGTTGGACAATTACACTTATCTGCTCAGTGACAAGGCCCTGTGGCAACGGTTCATTTTCACGGGCAAATTCGTATTTGTCTGCGTCAGCCTCCAGATGGTGATCGGCATATTCGTGGGCTATCAACTTCAGAAAAAGTTCAAAGGCCGGGATGTGATCTTCACCTTGCTGATGATGCCCATGATGCTGTCTCCGGTGGTTGTGGGTTTCCTGTGGCGGTACATGCTCAATTCTGAATGGGGCGTCGTGAATTATCTGATTTCCAGCCTGGGACTGGAGAAAGTCCTTTGGCTCAGCCAGGCCACGCCAGCTCTTTTTGCCGCTGCTGCCGCAGATACCTGGATGTGGACGCCATTCATCATTCTACTGGCCACCGCCGCATTTCGTGGCATCCCTGAAACCATCTATGAAGCGGCTGAAGTTGATGGGGCAAGCCCGGCGTACAAGTTTTTCCGCCTGACCCTTCCCATGTCCGCGCCTGTGCTGTTCATCGCACTGATCCTGCGGCTTATCGACAGTTTCAAGCAATATGATCTTTTCTTTGCTCTCACGGGCGGTGGTCCGGGGTCGAGTACCGAGACTGTCTCTTTCGCCGTCGCGAAAACAGCGTTCAACTATTTCTACACAGGCGAAGCTTCGGCACTTGCGGTGATCCTTCTGTTTATCATTATCGGTCTGTCGATGATCCTTGTCCGCCATCTGAACAAAATGGGGGAGAAGTACTGAACATGGCAAAGGTCGAACTGAAAAACCTGTCCATTGAATTCGGCGCGTTCAAAGCGGTCGATGATGTGAACCTGACAGTCGCGGATGGCGAGTTTGCTGTTTATCTTGGCCCTTCCGGATGCGGCAAGACTACGACACTGCGCGCCGTTGCCGGGCTGCAGGAAGCGACCCAAGGCGATATTCTTTTTGACGGGCAAAGGGTCAATGACCAAAGTCCGAGCGAGCGTAACATTGCGATGGTGTTTCAGTTCGTCTCGCTTTACCCGAACCTGAACATCAGGGAAAACATCATCTTTCCATTGAAGGCACGCGGCGTTGCCAAGGCCGATATCGCCCGCAAGCTGGATTGGGTTGTAGAAATTTTTAAATTGGGCGATGAGCTGAAACGCTACCCCGGCGCGCTGCCGCCTGGCACAACACAAAAGGTTGCTCTTGCGCGTGCTGTTGTACGCAACCCTGCAGTGCTGCTGCTTGATGAGCCGCTATCGGCCATTGACGAACAGTTCCGTGAGGAGATGCGTTGGGAACTGGGACACCTCCAACGCGAATTGGGCGTGACCACAATCTATGTCACCCATGATCAGCGCGAAGCGATGTCTCTGGCAGACCGGATCGTGCTGATGAATGATAGTAAGATTGTGCAGGTTGCAGATCCGCAGAGCATGTTCTTTGAACCCAATTCCGAGTTCTCCGGTCGGTTCATTGGCTCGCCCAGTATGAATTTTGTTGATTTGATACCTGTGGATCCGGGGTTCCGTCTGGGTGACAGTCAAGCCATTTTGCCGGCAGAGGCCGTTCCCGAACATGTGCGAAATGCAAAGCGGCCCATCCGCATGGGCGTGCGTCCTCGAGACGTGCAACTGGTTGATGGCGCAGCACCGATTGAAATCAAGCTGCCGGTACAAGATATTTTTTCTGTTGGGCGGGAGCGTTACTTCACCTTCAAAATAGGCGATGGCCTGGCGCAGGGCGTGGATGTGCGGGCCGAAGCGCAAGGTGCGGCGACCAGTATTGGCCTGCGCCCTGAAGGGCTGAAATTCTTTGACGCGCAGACTGGCCACCGTATTGCGACAGATGAGGTTGCAGCATGAGTGATTCATTGCTTGAACTTAAGGGCCTTAAAAAATCCTACCGTGGCAAAACTGCCTTGCGCGGCATCGATCTGGACGTGCGACCGAATGAGATATTTGCGCTGCTGGGACCGACCGGCGCGGGTAAAAGCAGCACGGTTCAGGCCACTGCAGGTCTGCTGGATCTGGAAGCGGGACAGGTTGTTCTGGATGGACGTGACGTTACAGACATCGATCCTGCCGGCCGTGATTTGTCGATTGTGTTTGAGGGCTTCAACCTGCTGCCGGTGTTGAATGTTTTTGACAATATTGCCTTCGCATTGCGGTCTCCCGCCTATCGTGAGGATGAGGCCGAGATCCGTAAACGGGTACAGCACACAGCTGAATTGTTGCGCATTGCGCAGCATCTTGATCGGGATGTGAATACATTGTCGGGTGGTGAAAAGCAGCGGGTCGCAATTGCACGTGCGCTTGTGCGTCAGCCATTGATGTTCCTGTTGGACGAACCGCTCTCCGCACTTGATCTGAAACTGCGCGAGGGCCTGCGGTCTGAGTTGCGCCAGATCCATCGTGAACAAAATTCAACCATGCTTTATGCGACCCATGACTATCACGGGGCCATATCAATCGCAGACCGCATTGGGGTCATCAATCATGGCCGCATCCTGCAGTCCGGCACGATCGAAGAGATTTTCGAGCGCCCGGCAAACGCTTTTGTCGGAAGGCTGATTGGCAGTCCGGCCATGGCGTTTTTCGATGCTGCGCTGGACGGTGATGAAATCAAGATCAAAGGCTGCGCGCAGACCTTGCCAGCTGGCCAATTCGGGCTTGCATCAGAGGCCGGGGGCGCGTTTGAACTGGGCGTATGGCCTGAGGATATCGGCATCACAGAAGCGGGGTCTGGTGCCAATTCCGCGTCGGTTTATGCCGTGGATAATCGTGGCTTTGAATGTGCTGTACAGATTGATTATGGCGCGGGCCTTTTCCGCAAGGTGCTGGACGAGGGACAGCTTCTCAAGCAAGGCGAAGCCTGCGGTTTTCGCGTTGCCGAAGGAGCCGGGTTCCTTTTTGAAAAATCCAACGGTGCGCGGGTATCACATCAGAGCGAAGGCGGTCGGTGATGGGGTTTAACAAGATGCTCAGTAACGCCTACCGGGTTGCAACACTCATGATTGTGGCCGGCTTCGTGATGCTATGCCAACCGGTTTCCCTGTTTCTGTTTTCATTTGGGTTTCCGGTACTGTTGATTGGCGTGATCCTGTTTATGATCCTGGATCATATTCCGGAAAAACCCGTCACTGAGGAGGACCTATAGATGGCGAAAGTACCCAAGAAAATCCTGAACGATCCGCGAAATGTTGTCACCGAGATGCTGGATGGTTTGGCATTGGCAAATGACGGGCGCGTGGAACGGTTGGACGGCAAGGACATTTTAATCCGCACTGACCTTCCCGATAGCAAAGTGACATTGCTTATTGGCGGGGGCAGTGGGCATGAGCCCATTTTCCATGGCTTTGTCGGCAAGAATATGGGCGATGCAGCGGCGTGTGGACAGGTCTTTGCAGCCCCTTCACCCGACACAATCGTGGATGCTGCCATGGCTGCGCATCGCGGTAAGGGCGTGCTGTTTTTGTACGGCAATTACGCTGGCGACAATATGAATTTCGACATTGCCTCAGAGCTGCTGGAGGAAGAGGACATCGACGTGCGCACAGTACGCGTCAATGATGACGTGGCCGCCGCGCCACCAGAGCGTGCTGATGACAGGCGGGGAATAGCCGGTGACATCTATGCCATCAAGGTTGCAGGCGGCGCTGCTGGTGAATGTGACACACTGGATGAGGTTGAGCGTATTGCGCGCAAGGCTGTCGGCAATCTGCGGTCGATGGGGGTTGCTGTTGCGGCAGGGTCCATACCCGAGACCGGCAAGCTGACATTCGAGCTTGCTGACGATGAGATCGAGATTGGCATGGGCGCCCATGGTGAGGCAGGCATTGCAAAGCAGAAGATGACCTCTGCTGATGAGGTTGCTGATCAACTCATGGAGCGGATCCTGGGGGATATATCACTGGGCGAAGGTGATGAGATTGCGCTGATGATCAATAATCTTGGTGCAACGACCATGATGGAAATGCTGATTGTGAACCGCCGTGTGCGCCAGATCCTCGCGGATCGGGGAATCATCGTGCACCGCACTGATGTTGGAACCTATCTGACGGTTCAGGAAATGGCCGGCTTTTCCATAACGGTGATGAAGCTCGATGACGAGTTGAAACATTATCTGGACCTGCCTGCGCGCTCGGTTGGCCTGTCGAACATGTAAGGACACAGACGATGAAGGAACTGACTGAAAGCCAGGTCGTTGAGATGCTCAGGGAAGTGTCAAAGGCGTTGATTGACAAGGTTGATGTGCTGACGGATGCCGATCTGGCGACCGGCGACGGGGATCACGGAATTGGTATGCGCAGGGGCTGTGAAGCGGCGCTTGAGGGGCTGGTTCCGGGTCTCTCGGTGCAGGATGCGTTCAAGAAAACCGGTATGGCAATCATGTCGAAAACCGGCGGCGCAGCAGGCGCAGTGTTTGGTACGTTTTTTCGCGGTGGCGCTGGAGCGTTTGCAGAGGCAAAAACGCTTGATGCGGCGCGGTTTGCGGATTTCCTGGCCCAATCAGCGCAAGCCGTATCGAAGCGTGGTGGGGTGGAAGAGGGCGCCAAAACCATGGTCGACGCTGTCATGCCTGCCGCCCGCGCCGTCGAAGCAGAAGCCTCGGATGATTTGTTGGTGGTTTTCACGGCAGCCGAACGGGGCGCACTTGACGGCGTCGAGGCCAGCAAGGCGATGATTGCAACAACAGGCAAGGCGCGTTCGTTGGGTGAACGCTCAATCGGACATCCTGATCCAGGTGCAATTTCAGTATCGATTATCCTCGGCGCAATGAAATCCTACGCTGCATCGCTCTGACACCATCCAATCGAATAAGGAGACAACACATGGCAGATCTTGACGATATCAAGGACGGCAAGGACTGGGGCGAAGACAGCCCGGTGGACGTCAGCCGTTTCTTCCTGAAGGGAAGCGAACATTATGATTGGGGAATGAAAGCCCGCCTTTCCAATATTTTCCGCCCGGAAAGCGGGAGAACGGTGATGCTGGCTTTTGATCATGGATATTTCCAGGGTCCAACGACCGGTCTGGAACGTCTGGATCTCAGCATTGCGCCGCTTGCGCCCTATACAGATGTGCTGATGTGTACGCGGGGTGCTTTGCGGACGGTGATCCGGCCAGAGACAAAAAAACCCGTTGTACTGCGCTGCTCTGCCGGCAACAGCATCCTGACAGAGCTGTCAAATGAACTGATCAGCGTCGAGATCGATGATGCTATCCGATTGGGTGCATCTGCCATGGCAGCGCAGGTCTATATCGGTGCTGAATATGAGCACAAATCCATCGCCAATGTGGTCAAGCTGATTGATATCGGGACACGCTATGGCATTCCCACAATGGCGGTGACGGGTGTAGGCGCAGACATGGTGCGCGATGCACGGTATTTCGGGTTGGCGACGCGTATCGCTGCCGAGATTGGATCGCAATTGGTCAAATCCTATTACGTCGATGATGGTTTTGAGAAAATCGTGCTGGGTTGCCCGGTTCCGATTGTCATCGCGGGCGGGAAAAAACTACCCGAACGCGATGCACTTGAGATGGCCTATCGCGCTATCAACCAGGGTGCCGCTGGCGTGGATATGGGGCGCAACGTGTTTCAATCCTCAAACCCGGTTGGCATGCTTCAGGCGCTGGAACAAGTCGTACATCACGATATGACCGGCGAGGAGGCTTATGCCGTGTTCCAGGATGCAACGCCCCTGAAAGTCGCTTGATTTTTTCCCACGAGATCGTCTGCCCGGCTTCCGGGCAGACCGCAGAATGAGTGAGGACACCCAATGCAGAATCGATGGAACGATGGCGACGCGGCGCTCTGTAGGTCAGATCTGGAATTGCGTGCCTATACCTCCCGCCTGATTGGTCTGGACACTGATCTGGTTCTGCATGGTGGTGGCAATACATCGGTCAAATCGCTGCATCGCGATCGGTTCGGTGTGGAACATGAGGCGATCTGGGTCAAAGCCAGTGGTTATGATCTGGGCCAGATGTGGACCGAAGGGTTTACGGGGCTGCAATTGAATCCGCTTCTGCAACTGGCACAGCTTGATCACTTGTCTGACGCGGACATGGTCAATGAAGTGAATTGTGCCCGGTTTGATTCCAATGCTGCCAATCCGTCCATTGAAGCAATTGTGCATGCGGTCATTCCCTTCAAATTTGTCGATCACACCCATGCCAATGCGGTGCTGACAATTTCAAACAGCGCACCCGCCATGTTCAAGGAAATCTATGGCGATGATGTTCTTGTGCTGCCCTATGTCAAACCGGGATTTGATCTGGCGCTGCAGTTCCGCGATGTGGTGGAACGCGGCTTGCTGGAGCAATATACCGCCATCATTTTGCAGCATCATGGCGTGTTCACCTACGCAGAGAATGCACGCACTGCTTATGATCGGATGATCGATGTAGTGGAGCGAGCGGAAGCTGCGCTGGCCAGCAAGGTTGGGGCTGCGGTGCGGCCTGTCCTTGCCGCGCAGAATTCGGTTGAAATTGCTCTTGCAAGGAAGGCTGTCTCAGATGCTTGTGGAAAAGCAGTGCTGTCGCTTCCAGCCGGGTGTGTGGAACCCGGCCAAGTACATGCAATGGCAGAACAGGCGCGGCACGGGACGCTGACGCCTGAGCACGTCATTCACAACAAACCCTTTCCGGCGATCATTGGCGAGCGGCCTGCAGAGGCCATCGCGACGTTTGCCAGCGCATATGAAAGCTATGTCGATCTGCACAACAATCCGCATCTGACCATGATGCCTGCGGCCCCACACTGGGCGCTGTTCGAGACCGGCCATGTCCGCAGCTTTGGTGTAAACTTCAAACGCGCGACAATCTCACGCGACGTCACGGAGGCGACGACAGAGGCGCTGCGCTGCGCTGCCGAGCTGGGCAGTTGGCAAGGGCTTTCGTCTGATGATCTGCGTGATCTGGAGTATTGGGAATTGGAGCAGGACAAGTTAAAAAAACAGAAGCCTGACGCCGATCTGGCGGGGAAGATAGCGATCGTCAGCGGCGCGGCGACAGGCATTGGGCATGCATGTGCGCATGTGCTGCGCGAACGCGGCGCAGTCGTTGTGGGGCTTGATATCAACCCAATTATTCTGTCCTCAATGAGCGAGGCTGATTTTCAGGGCATCGTCGTGGACCTCACAGACGAAGTTCTTGTGACGGCTGCCCTTGCACATGTGGTTGAGAGTTTTGGCGGGCTGGACATTGTAGTGTCCAATGCAGGGATTTTTGAAACCGGTCAGACAGTCGAAACCATGGAAAATGCGGTCTGGGATGCGGCGCTTGCCGTCAATCTGACCTCGCACCGGATGCTGATCAAACATGCGATTCCCTTTTTGCGCCATGGTATTGACCCTGCCATTGTGTTCATTGGGTCGCGCAATGTCGCGGCACCCGGGGGCGGTGCTTCGGCCTATTCTGTCTCCAAAGCCGGCCTCACCCAGTTGATGCGTGTTCTTGCGCTGGAACTGGCGGGAGAGGGGATAACCGTAAATGCAGTCCACCCAGATGCCGTATTCGACACAAATCTGTGGACGCCTGAAGCGCTCAAGAAATCTGCAGACCGTTACGGCTTGTCGATAGCTCAATACAAGACGCGAAATCTGCTTGGGTGTGAGGTAACATCGCGAGATGTCGGACTGGCCGTGGCTGCTTTTGTTGATGGTACTTTGAGCCGTACAACAGGTGCACAAATGCCCGTCGATGGCGGCAATGACAGGGTTATCTGAAGCCTTGCGCGCCTGCAGAGCCAGGATTTCACTCCACAATTTTCAGGCTCGTCCTTTGGCCGGAACCCGCGCCATACCGAATTTGCTGAAGCGGTTGCGTTCATCAACACCGTGGACATTGATGTGAAACCAATGATCACCCGGATCTATCCGATTGATAGGGCAGTCGAGGCTTTCGCTTTGTCAAATTCCAGATACCGTTGCGTGCTTGGCTTTCCCTTCAATTTTTATCGGCATGGCGGATATCTCTGCCTTGGGCACGATGTGGTTCTTGGATGGCGGATCACGGCCCTTAACAAGCTCTGCAAATAGGACGGCCGTTTTTGAGGAGGACGGATCATACATTTATGAGATGATTCTTAAAGCAGATTGGTTCGAAGAAGTCCCACTGCCCGAAGCGCTTAGAAGAGATAAGAGCCAAGAAAATCTCATGATTTACGATCTCGCCGAAGAATCCATGGATATCTGTCTCTACCTCTATTTAGGCCCGCTTGAAAAATCTAATCGCTCGAAAACCCTAGTGCTGGACAAGGACACAATCCGTGGGGTTTTGAGTAGAGATAATTAGGTGCTTGCTGCGGATCGTGGACACTTTTTGAGTTACGTGATCCTCGGACGGTGCCGGTTTAAGAGTTCGTTTTGTTCCAGCTTTTGATGATGTTTTTTTCGGTTGGCAGTTAGAGAACAAATGCTCACTCATGCGTTCCTAGTGATTTCTGTTCCGCCAACTCATTAAATTAACGCTGGTGAATTTTACACGATACGTTTGTTGATCTCGGAACAACAAATATGGGCCCGCACCTATGATGAGGCGGACTCACGGGGCGACGTATTGACGCGCCAGTCGTCCGAAGCGGGTTTCCTGGCGTAACAGGGTTAGAAAAGCTTCCGATGCCCGGCACGGACCATTTCTTCACTGGTTGGCGAAATGGTCTTTGAGGAAGATTTGATCGAGATGCAGGAAAGATTTCATATGAGAACCAACGCAGAAACCAGCGCTAGGGGACCCACCGTCTATTTTGACGGTTCCTGTCCGATATGCACGGCCGAGATTGGCCATTATGCGTCCCTTGAGGGTGGCAATCGACTGGGTTTTGTCGATGTCTCGGATCGGGGTGCTGAACTTGGTTCAGACCTGTCATCTGATGAAGCGATGCGGCGGTTCCACGTTCGCCTTCCGGACGGCACTCTCTTGTCAGGGGCTCGCGCTTTCGCCGAAGTCTGGAAGTCCCTTCCCGGTTGGCGCTGGGCAGCCCGGCTTTCTATGGTCCCGGGTGTGATATTGGTGCTTGAGGTGGGCTATCGCGTCTTCCTGACCACGCGACCCGCCGTATCAAAACTGGCCAAACGGTTTGGCGCACGGTCAGCAAATGCCGCTTCTTAGCGGCCATGCGAGATCAAATCGGATGAAATATCTGGTCTTGATTCAACGCTGATAAATGGGCTGTCGACATTGATCTGCCATTGGCTGCAATCGCTGCCAAAAATCAATGTCTGGTCTGGCGGGATCGCCCTGCCTGTGGTTACCGATATTTGGCAGCGGTGATAAATTCGCCAAATGTCTCGCACCAAACCAGAACCGTCGTATAGTCCTCGACATTCACGCCTGCTGGAATGTCGAGCAAAAAGCCGGAGAAGGTTTTTACATCACCTATGATGATCGACTCACTTTTTATTGGCAGAAATTCATCTTCGTCCTCAACAAATGTTTTGACCAAATAAACCTTATAATCCGGTCCGGGAGAGAGGCTGCCCGCATGCACGATCTGTGTTGGCGTTATGCTTACCTTGCCTTCGCCCCAGTGTAGAAAATCGCTACCTTTGAGTGTGCGTGTAAAATCCGCCGAATAGAGAGCGCTTTGCGCTTTCTGTTCGAGCATGGCTGTATCGGGTGACTCAGGCGCAGTCAGAATTGGCAACAAATATATGCCCAGAGCAACGCCGATCGCCAGTACAATACTGTGAGAAAACAGGAATACAATGAAGCGGCGCATCAGAACCCTTTCGTAGAGTCAAACCGGCAATCAAATTTGATTGAGTCGGGCTGACATTGTTTCGTTATTATATTGCGGAATTTGTGGCGTTGTCAGCAGAAACCAAATTGAGGCGGACAAGGTGTTGTCCAGCCTTGATGGATGACACACACAGCCTCTCTCGCTGATTGGCTTCCGTCTGGCTGCGCCAGGGGAGGCGCCGACGGTCTATTAAACGCTGTGTGGATCCAGCCAATCATGTTCCAACTTTCAATGGCCCGCTCAAGAGCTCTCTTCACCGGGCCTTCTATAAGGGCACTTCTGTACTTCTAGAATTGGGCGATCAGGCCCTCAAGTTCCCGGAAATGTGCAAATGGTGCCGTGTGTGGAATCTGATCGACCGATGTTTTTCTGTAGCCTTCAGTGAAAAGCAAAAAAGGAATTTTTGCCCGTTGAGCTGTTTCTGCGTCGACTTCGCTATCTCCCACATAGACGAAGACATCACCTTGCAGGATGTCAAATGCAGCGAACAGTGTTGCCGGATCGGGTTTTCTGACTGGCAAGCTATCTCCACCAATGATCGCATCAAAAAATTCGATCAGCTTCAAATGCGATAAAACGGCTCGGCACGGACCAATGGGCTTGTTTGTACATATGCCCAATTTGTGGTTTTGCGCTTTTAGTTTCTCAAGCGCCGACCTCACGCCCGGATAAGGGTCCGTCAGGTCAAAAGCTGACTGGTAGGCTTTCAGAAAAGCGTCGATATATTGTGGTTCGCTGTTCTTTGGTACGCCGCGTGCTCCACACATCTTTTCTACAAAAACACTTGCGCCATTTCCGATAAATGATCGCGTTTCGGCCACCGAAATCGGTGCGTAACCATCTGCTTGCAAAAGGTCATTTGCAATTTTTTGAAGGTCAGGCGCACTGTCGATCAAAGTCCCGTCCAGGTCGAAAACTATACTAGCCAAAATGCATCACTTTCTTGAGTTACTCTTCATTCGCAAATTGATGTTTTACAAACCGGTCTTTGTGAATACTGCTTCGGCGATACTTTGCGCCTCAGCTTCAGTGACCCTTTTTCCATCAATTGCAATTTTCAACCACGGTCGATGTTGTGGGTGTCCGGAAGACCATAGACAGGCGTTGGAATGTCTTCCATGCGAGCCTTGATCTGTAAGGCAAGGTATTGTGAATAATGGCGCGATTGATGCAAGTTGCCGCCGTGGAACCACATAGCCGTCTGTTGTGTTGGCTTCCACATATTGCGCAATTCCCCTTGCCAAGGGCCAGGGTCTTTGGGCGTTTCAGATCCCAGTCCCCAGCATATACCAACCTTGTCAGCAACATCCTGCCCGATCAGATCAGCCACCCACCCACTCATGGAATTATACCCCGTGGCATAGACAATAAGATCAGCCTCTAGCTTGGTCCCGTCTTCTAGCAAGACACCGTCTTCGACGATCTCTTTGACTTGGCCATGTGCCAATTGAATCTGGCCATCGATGACCAGTTGGCTGGCTCCCACATCAATGTAATATCCTGATCCACGTCTCAGATATTTTAAGAACAGACCGGTATCACCCACGCCATAATCCAATTTGAATCCGGCATTTTCCAAGCTGGTGTAAAACTCTTTGTCCTGCTCCCTGATCGTATCGTAGACGGGTTTCTGGAATTCCGGTAATAGACCGTAAGGTATCGAAGCAAAGGTCAAGTCAGCTTTTTCGGTGGTCATTCCTTCAGCTAAAGCCTGTTCTGAGTAAAGTGGCTTTAGCCCATGTTCGATCAGGGATTCAGAGCGAACGATATGGGTCGACGAGCGTTGAACCATTGTCACATCGACATCGTTTTCCCAGAGCGCTGCACAGATGTCGTGGGCCGAGTTGTTGGACCCTATGACCAATGCCTTTTTACCCCTGTAGGCGTCCGGACCAGGGTGTTTTGAGGAATGGTGTTGATCACCTTTGAATTGGTCTGCACCAGGGAATTCGGGGATGTTTGGTTTACCCGACATGCCGGTGGCCAGCACCAGTTGTTTGGCTTTCAAACTGACTTTCTCTCCATTCCGGTCGACCTCTATGGACCACTCCTTGGATGCCTCGTCATACGCCGCGGACGTGCAGACAGAGCTGGTCCAGTAGTTCAGCTCCATGACCTTGGCATACATCTCAAGCCAGTCACCAATCTTGTCTTTGGGTGTAAACACTGGCCAGTTTTTGGGGAACGGCAGATAGGGCAGATGATCGTACCAAACCGGATCATGCAGGCAAAGCGACTTGTAACGGTTGCGCCAGCTGTCACCGGGCCGAGTGTTCTTATCAAGAATGATTGTGGGCACACCCAACTGCCGCAGCCGCGCGCCCAAGGCTATACCGCCCTGACCGCCGCCAATTATGACGGTGTAAGGCTGGGTGCCGTATCCCAGATCAGCCAGTTCGTGTTCGCGATCTTCTTTCCAAGTCGTACGATTTTTGTTCACACCAGGATGGGCGCCCAACGGACGGGTAGGGCCCGATTGTTCTTCATGTCCCTTCAATTCACTCAGGGATGTCAACAAGGTCCATATCTTGTTGTTTTTTAGTCTGATGTGACCGCGGCCACGTCCAACAGATGTTTCAAAGTCGAACCATGCCGAGATGACGCCATCATCTTCTGTCACCTGCTCTGAATTATCGACTTTGATTTGACTTGGTTTAACAGCATCCAGTTGGGCATTGAGCATATCAAAAATGGCGGTTCGCCCTTCCATCGTTTTGATATTCCATGTGAAGCTCAGCAGATCACGCCAATAGCCGGTCTCAAGAAAACATTCGGCTGCTAGATCAACATCACCTTTAGAAAGAGCGTCTTGAAATTGAGCAAGTATTGTCCGCACAGTTGAGCTTTCATTTGTATCCGACATTTTCAATCTCCCCGTCTGTTATGTTTTTTCCTTTTCGGCATCGCCCGTGGGCGGACCTGCCATATCTCTCATAAGGTGCAACATCGCCGTGCAGTCCTGTTCAGATCTGCCCCAGGTTTCGGCCATGGCAAACATCTGTTGAGCCGCTGCGCCCAGAGGGGTCGGCGCCCCTGCGGATTGGGCCAGCTTCACGCCAAGACTGATGTCCTTCAGTCCCAGGCGAAGGGGAAAATCCGGAGTGAGGTCTCCCCGTAAAACCTTGTTTGGAAAGTTCACATTGATCTGGCCGCGCCCAGCTGTTGTGCTTTGCAGGACGTGCACAGTCTGCTCCAGATCCAGTCCCAGCATTTGCGCAGCGTTCAGGGCTTCGGCGGTCATGACCATGCCAATCATGCTCATGTAATTATTGACCAATTTCAGCTTTAGTCCGCTGCCGAAAGGTCCGACATGTACGATTTCATCACCCAAGGCTTCAAGGACCGGATTGACCGTTCTGATATCGTCTTCGCTCGCGCCTACCATGATCAAAAGTGTTCCGCGCTCTGCGTCCAGCGGAGTGCGGCCAACGGGTGCGTCTATCAAACGCAATTCAAGTTCGGCCAAGTCCCGAGACAGGGACGACAGGGCTTGAACATCCCCGGTACTCATTTCCAGTATAATCCCGCCTGGCTTCATTCGCGTGGCGGCGCCGTCCTGACCTAAAAGCGCATCCCTGACATGGCTTGATTCAGGCAGCATTGTAATCAGGATGTTGACGTTGTCGGCAGCATCAGCAGGGGAGACTGCCACCTGAGCGTTTTCAAGGTTCTGGAATGCGGCGAGGGTTGTGGAGTTTACATCATAGACCGAAATTTCGTTCCCGGCGGCAGCCAGGCGGCGCGCCATTGGTGCTCCCATCGTGCCCAATCCGATTATTCCAACTCTCATAATTGTTGACCGGGCCTCCAGCCCCGCAGGGCTTCCACTTTGTTTCAGTTCAAGAGCGCGCTTAGTGTGCTTATTGAAACGGCTTGACCATTGTCATCATCCATATTTGGAACGATTGCCTGCGCCGCTGAAAAGTCCTCATTTTCGGTGTAAGAAGATTTTGTCACCAGGCAGCGGATTCCTGCTGCACGTGCGGATGTCAGGCCGATGTTACTGTCCTCCACCACGACGCATTTATCCCGATCAAGGCTCAGTTGACTCAGTGCCAACAGGTAGATCGCGGGATCTGGTTTTTTGGCTTTGACCATGTCACCGGCAAAAACTGTAATATTTGCGGAAACCCTGTCACCCAGCAGCCTGTCAACTATTGACTGCACGGCACGCTCGTTTGATGTTGAGCAAACCGCAAGGGTAACCCCCGCATCTATCGCCTCATGCATGATGCGGGAAATCCCAGGTCGAAGTGGCAGTTGCCCCTCTTCGATAAGTTCCATGAAAATATCGGTCTTCAGACGGTGAAGTTCCTTGATGAAGTCTTCGCGCGCCTCGTTCGGGACAGGCCAGGCCGTTTCATCAAAATGACGTTTCATGCGCTCTTTGCCTCCGGCGGTCAGAAGCAGTTCATGATAACGGTCCACTGACCAATTGTCAGAAAGGCCTTTAGCGGCAAATGCCTTGTTGAAAGCTACGCGGTGCCCATCTCGCTCGGTATCAACCAAGACTCCATCGCAATCGAAAATAAGTGCTTGCATGTCCCGCCCTTAAACCTTGTTCGCTTTGCCTTCAGAGCCAAACAGAGAAATCATTTCCATGACCCCTTGTTTCATCAAATCATATTGCGCGCTGATGAAAGGGATGGGTTCGCCCAAGGTTGGCTTTTCCACTTTCAGCGCAGTAAAGCCTTCGATAAATTGCAGCTTGTGCATGGTGGAAATATTTACTTTGGCACAGCCAGAAGAGATGCAGCGGCTGAACTGATCACCGGTCAGACCTGTGCCGCCATGCAGCGCAATCGGAATATCAACAACATTTGTGATTTCTTTCAGTCGATCATAGGCAATTTTGGGTTCGCCTTTGTAAACGCCGTGTGCCGTTCCGATGGCCGGAGCAAACACGGCCAGTTCCGGAAAGTTTTTACAGAACTCGATACACTCATCTACATTTGCCAAAATCGCATCGTCTTCCGACACGAATTTGTCATCCTCCGTGCCGCCAATTGCGCCGATTTCTGCCTCAAGGCCAACACCTCCGGATGTCGCCACATCATATGCCAGTTTCGTCTGACGCATGTTTTCTTCAAATGGCAAGGCAGAACCGTCAAACATCACCGATGTCCAGCCCGCATCAATACAACCGCGGATTACGTCCAGATCAGTGCAATGATCAAGATGAAGCGCGACTGGAACATCAACATCATTTGACAGGCTGCGTACCCAGTCTCCAATAGGCTTGAAGCCCCACAGCTTAATCGTCTTTACGGACAGTTGAATAATGACCGGTGCATTCATCTCTTGTGCGCCGTCGACCACAGCACGTGCACTATTGTAGTCGATCATGTTGAAGGCCGCGACGCCGTAGTTTCCGTTCTGCGCGGTTTTTAACATTGGCTTCATGTAAGCAATGGACATTTTTTTACTCCGTAAGGCAGGCCACAAAGGGGAGGGCCATTAGAATGAATGCGGCAGCCAGGGGGTATGGTCCCCGGCTGCTGCAGTGTTTTAGATCAATGTCTCTTTGGGGAATGCCGGGTTGAACAACCGCATGTCACCGTTTTCCTTGGCTGCATTGTCGTAAACAGTGCCATTTGGTGCAGAAACGATTTCAAGCTGCAGCCCCCAGGGTGCCATGAAGTAACACCAGGTCAGACCAATGTTCGGGCCTTCTTCGTAGGCCGTTGGTTCGCCAAGCACGACAACATCGTTTTCCTTCAGGAACGCAATCGCGCTATCCATGTCATCCACATAGAACGCGAAATGGTGACCACCGACGTCACTGTTCTTTGGCGGTGTTGGGTTCTGATCGGGAGAGACATATTCGAAAATCTCCAGATTGGTTCCATTGCCAAGTCGCATATATCGGAATTCTGTAATTACAGACCGGGGATGGACCCTGAGATGTTCGGCCATCCAGTTACTGTCATCGACGCGAAAGTCTGTCGCAGCGGTGTAAAGTGTCACGCCACCCAAAATTTTTTCGAAAAAATCACAGGCCTCGTTTATGTCGGGTACGGTGAAACCAACATGTTCCATTCCACGCATTCCTGGTATCGGCATTTTTTTCTCCTTCTCGCTTTGATTATCAGTTCAGCTGGCTAGAAATGTTTGGCCGAGAAGTCGGCCAATTTCTGATATTGTCCACCCTTGGCAATTGCTTCGTACATGCCACGCCAGATTTCGTGCTGTTCACCGTACAATCCGCTCAGGCGGGTGTTGGGAATAAACTCGGATTCAACTTCAACCATCTGCTCAACGGCATCATCGATGGTTGAGAAATTTCCCGATCCAAATGCACCCAGGATGGCTGCGCCCAATACAGTGCATTCGCGCTCTGTTGTGACCCGTGTGGGCATGCCGATGATGTCGGTCATGATCTGGACAAACCCGGCGCTTTTTGTGCCGCCGCCTGTTAAGCGAAGTTCTGTGATGCCGCCTTCAACATCTGATTGAAATGCATCAACAACCATCTTCATCTCATTGGCACAGCCTTCAAGCAGAGCGCGGATCATATCGTGGCGGTTGTGGTAAAGCCCTATGCCCAAAAATGCGCCGCGCGAGGCAGCATCATAATAGGGGGTGACCTGACTGCTTAGAAACGAGTGGAACAAAAGACCTTTTGCACCCGGCGGCGACGCCGACGCCCCATCCACCATGAGAGCAAATGGACTGCGTCCCAAAGCGTTGCCCGCTTCAATCTCGCGTCGGCCCATATTGTCGCGCCACCACTTCAAACAGGCACCAAGGCTGAAGGCTGCTCCTTCAATGTCCCATGCACCGGGCACGGCATGTCCGCCCCACCAAAGGTTGTTGCCCTTGATGCGATCCAGAGAATCCAGATGGCCAACCATGACACCGGACGTGCCGATGGTGAACTCAGCCATGCCCTGTTTGATGACGCCTGCACCGATCGCAGCACATTGCTGATCGCCAGCGCCACGACAAAGAGGCGTGCCGGCGGGAATGCCGGTCAATTCCGCGGCTTCCCTGGACATCTTGCCGGAAACGCCAGACGGTATTCCAACCACTGGCAGTTGCGAGCGCGTGATGCCGCAAAGCTCCAGAATTTCATCGCTCCAATCAAGTTTGGCGATATCCATCATCCCATTGAGAGTGAGGGAGGCAGGATCGGTGATCCATTCCTCGGCTCCAAGCTTGTGCAGAAAATACTCTTGACCATTTGCAAACCAGCGGGTGCGGTCGAAAAGTGCAGGTTCGTTGTCGCGGAACCAGGCGATCTTGGCAGCTGACCACAATGGACTCAGTTGCATTCCGGTCAGTTTCTGGTGTTCTTCCGGTGATATATGTTCGGCAAACTTGTCCGCGTATTCAGCTGCGCGGGTGCAATTCCAGACGTAACTTGAACACAGCGGCTCCTTGTTTTCGTCCAGCATGGCAATGGTGCCACGCTGGCTCGATAATCCTACAGAGCGATAAGAATCTGCCGGCAGATTTGCGGCGGATGTTGCCTGCTTACTGGCGGCGCAAATACCTTGCCATACGGCATCAAGGTCTTGCTCACTCCAACCCGGGTGCGGGGTAATACAGGGGTATTCCTGATAGCCCTGACCCAAGGTTTTGCCATGCTCATCGAAAATCATAACGGCGCAGCCAGTCGTACCGGCGTCTATCCCGACAAATGCCCTGGTAGCTTTCATGACACTCCTCCTCCATTTTCTGTTGTCGCAACCCAATCTGTTAAAAGGGTCAGAAATTTTTCCCGTTCATAGATCTGATCTCTGCCAAGCTGGCCCAACAGAAATGCCTTGTAACTGGGAATTTCTTCAACTCGATCCAGGACGTTTTCTGGTTCCAGCGCCAATCTTGTGTCGCCGTTTCCGTCCCAATCGCGATTGCCGGGAAACCCTTTCGCAATGAGCCCGTCGGGCCAGGTCGCATCCAGCTTGATTTCGCCGGCCGGACTTTTCCAGACCACGTAATTATGAAAGTCAGTAATACCGCCCTGGCGGCAGAATGCCTGCAATTCTTCAGGCATTGTCGGATGCGGTGGTATTGCGGCGGCAAAGTCGCCTCTCACCGTCTCCACGTCTGCGCTTTGATTCAGATGACGCAAAACGTCGCGTAAAAGTATATGTTTGCCCGAGCACGATCCCATATTGTGCTGGATCACAGCTTCAGCACTGCGCCCTCCAACGCGACCATAGGCAATATTGCGCACTGCGTGGAAAACATCGACCGTGGTCGCGTTTTCATGCAGTCCATGCCGATCCAGAAAACCTGTCAGCAAGTGCGTATATTGATCCTTGCTCAGGTCCATTACCGCTCAACGACCTTTCCATCTTCAGCATTGAAATAATAAAGGTTTTCGGAACTGAAATTCAGATAACAAGGCTCACCCACATTGCCCATGAATGACGTGTCAGCTTTGGCCCGAACGCGTGTTTTTCCTATGGCAACCTCCACCAGGACATCTGCGCCCAGGAGCTGACGGGAATATACCTCTGCCTTGATAGCGCCAGGCGTTTCTTGAAGCGAAACGGATGCCTTGTCTGGTCGCACGCCGACCAGCAGATCGGCAATTCCGGCCTTGGTCAGTCGTGAGGAACTTGCAGCGTCGAGAGAAATGATGTTGCCGAAAAAGTCCAGGGCGGCATCGCCTTTTTCACCCGTCATTGACATTTCCATCAAGGACATCTGCGGTTCTCCAACAAAGGTTGCAACCCAGGAGTTGACCGGATTTTCGTAGATTTCCTGTGGTGTTCCGAATTGCTGCAACACGCCGTCATTCATGACCGCAATCCGGTCTGCCATTGTGAGTGCTTCAAGCTGATCATGCGTCACGTAGATCGTAGTGACACCCAGATTGAACTGCATGTGTTTCAGTTCACTCCGCATCCGGGCTCGCAGCTTTGCATCCAGATGGGCAATTGGCTCGTCGAACAGATACACTTGCGGTTGCCGGACGATCGCCCTGCCAATTGCTGTTCTCTGTTTCTGACCGCCGCTGAGTTCTTGCGGACGGCGTTCCAACAGATGGTCAATTTCCAGGAGCTTGGCCGCTTCGTTTACCCGGCGTGTGATTTCACTCGGTGAGATCTTGGCCCGCTTAAGTGGGTTGGCAATGTTATCGAATATGGTTTTGTGAGGGTAAAGCGCATAGTTTTCGAATACCATTGCAATATCGCGGTCTTTGGGGGGCAGTTGATTGACAACCTTGTCACCAAACACGATCTCGCCAGATGTGATGTGCTCCAGACCCGCAAGCATTCTAAGCGATGTGGATTTTCCGCAACCCGATGGACCCAATAGAGAAACAAATTCTCCATCTTTTATGTTCATGTTCAGGTCTCGGACAGCTACAGAGTCTCCGTAGTCTTTCCAGACGTTGTTGAAAGATACAGCAACCATTCTTAAGAATCCTTGTTAATGCTTATTCTTTAACTGCGCCCATGGTGAGACCTGCCACCAAATAGCGTCTGACGAGTAGGCCAAGGGGAATCATTGGCGCGGTCGTTACAACCCCGGCTGCCATGATTTTTCCCCAGTCGATGTTTTGTGGTTGAACCAGTTCCTTGGTCGCGGCAGGTAGCGTTTTAGCGCCACCGCTTCCGATGATTGTGGCAAACAGGAAATCATTCCAGGCGAACAAGATACAAAGGATCACAAAGGCCCCGATGCCTGGCGCGACGAGTGGCAGGATCATCAAAAATGCCTGAAAACGATTATTCCCGTCTACTTGTGCCGCTTCTTCAATGGCATAGGGCACGCCGTCGAAAAAGCCTTTCAACATCCAGATTGCGAAGGGCAAATTGAAGGTTGTAAAGGCCAGGATCAAGCCTGGGAGAGTGCCGACAAGATCGGCTGACCGGAAGATCGCATAAAGCGGAACGATGACTGCAACAATTGGTGCCATACGTGTCGAAATGATCCAGAAAAGAAGGTCTTTCTTTCCTCGAAATTCTGTTCGCGACAGGCTGTAGGCACACATTGAACCAAGCGTTACCGCAATCATTGCAGACCCGACCGAGGCTACAAGGCTATTGAATAGATACGTGCCGAAATTGTTTTCAGCAAATAATGCAATGTAGTGCGTGATCGTCGGCGAGAAATCAAAAAAGACACCCACATCGCCCCATTGACCGGGTTTTGGCAAGGTAAACGCATCCAGCAGGTCTTTGAAAGATGCCATCAGCATTATGAAAAGCGGCAGAAGTGCCCAGATCAAATAGGCGCCCAGAAAAACCGGGCTGACCCATTTAAGAATCTTAACAGTTGCACCCGTGTCATAGGAAATGAGTTCGCGAGAGGCCATGGGTCTTGCTTTCCTTTCTGGTTAACTGTCGCTATCGCCAGCGAGTGTACTTTTGCGTGCTGGATCTTCGAGCACGCGCACCAGGATCATACCGAGAATAATTGTGACAATGAGCAGTGAGATCGCGATCGCGGCTCCTCGTCCCAGTTTGAAGAATTGGAAGGATACGTCGAAAAGATAGACCGGGAGCAATCGTGTTGAATTGCCCGGACCTCCACCCGTCAGCACCAGAATAGCGTCGATAAAGCGGAAATTATCCATAAAGCGGAGCAAGATCGCGATCAGCAGGAATGGATAGATGTTCGGCAGGCTAATGTGGAAAAAGTTGCTGATAGAGCCTGCACCATCGACCATATTCGCTTCGAGTTGGTCTTGTGGCACACGCTTCAGCCCTGCCAGCGTGATCAAGGTGATCAGCGGTGTCCATTGCCATACATCTACAAGAATAATGCCGTAAAGGGCGGTGCTGGAATTGCCAAGAATCGAGGTTTCACCAAGAATCCCGAGGCTTTGGAAGATCCAGTGATACCAACCAAACGTGCCGTTATACAGATAGTAAAACAGCAGACCGGCTACGACTGGAGACACCATCATTGGCATCAGAAACATGGTTATCAGTGGTTTTTCGTAGCGCGAATTGTTGAGCACAACTGCAAGCGCAACTCCGACCAAGACCTGGATGGTGAGGCAAATGGCACTGTATTTCAGCAGCAGACCCCAGCCAGCGATAAATTTGGCATCTGAGAACAGGCGTGAAAAATTTTTGAGCCCTACAAAGACATCTGAAACGGCACCAAATCCCACCTTGTGAAAGCTCATATAGATGAGCCAGAAGAACGGGTAAATCGTGATGGCAGCCAGCAGTATGATAGCCGGGGCCGCCAGATAGAAGTAAAACCATTTTTTGGGATTTGGATTAACAGATGTCGGCGTCTGACTGATTGTCGCGTAGCCCCAGTCCTGATCAGACAAGGCGGGGTGGATATTCTTTTCAGAGCCAATTGTCATGATATCTCCAAACTTCTCAGCGAACCAAACTGTCCACTCATTTCGCTCGTTGCGGCAATGGTGGGAACCTTGGCTACATTGCATTGGGTTGCGTGCGGACTTATTCCAATGCGTATTATTTTATCGGAAGAGCGCCGAGATCAACGCTCTTCCGATTGTTTATTGACGGATAACCCTAGTGGAGGTTGTCTATCTGGCTCTTAATGCTGTTGCAGGCCTCTTCAGGGGTGGTTTCTTCGGACAAACACCTCTGGGTCTCAGCCGCCAGAATATTGTGATATTCGTTGGCCTCGGGCACTTTGGGTCCCAGCACAAAGTTTGGATCCTTGATGCCGATGTCATAAACCGCATCGAAGGTCAGTGCATTTGGCATGTCGGATGGACGTTGGCGAGCTTCTGCAACACCAGGCATATCCATGACGGATTTACGGGTTGGCGTTCCACCCAAACCAGTCAGAACATCATACTGCAGCTTGCCGGTCGTGGCATAGACACAGAAGATATAGGCTGCACGCTTAACATCTTCAGAGGCATTGCCATTAATGCCGACACCACCGACGCCACAATTCGTGCCGTTAACAGATGGACCGCCATTGGTGATCCAGCTTGGCTCGCCTTTTGGACATGGTGCATATGCTGTTCTGCCACCAGCAGCTTTCGACGTTGTTTCGTCCTCAATTGAGGCTGCAAATTCATGGTATTGAACCTGCATCGCAATACTGCCGGACTGATAGACTGTGTTCAGTTCCAATGTGCCATTGGCAAGGTTGTCAGGATGACTGACGTCTGCCTGCTCTTTGAACTTCTGCATCAACAGAACAGACTGCTCATCACCCCAGTTTGATGGCGGTGGTGATTTGCTGCCGAGTTTATCGTCGATTTCCCAATCAAGCCAACGGCCGTGAGCAAAGAACATCCGCTGCACGTCAAGCTGAGTTGTCCAGGCAAACGAGCCCTGGTGTTGCGCATACCCATATGGGACATCCGCGCCACCATCGCGTTTCCTTTTCAGGAATTCAGCGAAATCATAGACGGTCTTCCAGGTGGAATCCTCATTGAATTCCATTCTGTAGCCATATTCGGCTTCGAAATCCTTGGAGTTCTCTTCGTAGATATCCTGACGATAGAATGTGCAGGCCACCGCAGCATCATAGGGCAGCGCAATGAGCCTGTCCCGATCATAGAAACGACCACATGCATCGAGGAAGTTTTCAAACCAGACACCATCGCCATAACCCTCTGGGTCCTGAGGCAATGTGTCGTCACCAATCATCGGGGTCAGATCAGCGTAATAATCTGCAAAGGGTGCACCGATTGGCTTATCCTGAACGTAACTGATCGGGAAATCGGAGTTTCCGCTCTGCAGATCGATGCCGACCTTTTGTTGCACTGATGGCAAGCCGTCGGTGATAATCTCGATTTCAATACCGGTCAGATCATAGAAGTCTTTGATCTTGTCCCGGATCGCAAATGATGGGGGCGTATTTTCCGACATGAAGACCAGTTTCGAGCCTTCATATTGCCGCCATTTCGCATCATCTGATGAAGCTGCCTGTACAGACCGACGGGTGATAACTGTGCTCAACCCTACTACAAGTGAACCGACGCCGAGTGACGCAATGCCACCGCCGCCCAACTCCAGAAACTTTCGCCTCGAAACAGCCTTGTAAATTGCTTTCTTTGGTACGTAGAACATTTTTTCCTCCTTATGATGTACGGCTCGAGCCGACCGTTTGCGGTCAGTCATTTGTTTTTGACTTTGACTCCGTGCTGGTCCTCCCCAATACGTGCCTTCACTGCAAATTATTTTCCAAATCTTGACTAAAAGCAAGCGTTTGGTGAAAATTTTCGCCAGTTTATTCGCGAAAGTGAGGATAGGTTTTTTGGTCCGCTCATTGGCGAAGGTGGTTAAGTCTCTGAAATAAAAAATGAATCGGGTGCATCCGCAAGAAATTTACAGGTCTGTCGCGGAGCGGGGCTGGCCAATCGGATTAAATCCGCTCAATTTCCAGCTTAAAAGGCAGCTATGTGTATTAAACGAAAGGGAAATTATCTTTTCTGGTAGTAACTCTTCAGCGTGTCGGCCGTTACGCCAAGCGCTTCAGGCACCTTGCCATTTGATTGAAAAAGTACACCCAAATAGATCAAATATATTATATAGATCTGGCATACTCGTCCTTCCAGGAAATCTCCATAAAGAGGGATTTGCGGGGTATTTGGTGTCCATGTCCAAATGGCAGTATCTGCTGCTTTGGCAACGGCCGAATCAAGATTGCTTGTCACCGCAACTGTCCGCGCACCGTTCCTGCGGGCCACATTCAGCGCGCTTGCAACATCCTCGGTGGTTCCGGTGTGGGATATTCCAAATACCGTTGATTGCTCTGTTGCCGTGGCTGCAACAACCTGTTGAGTGTAGCCATCCCGGTGAGATGTGGCCTGAATTCCGGCCTTAAGGAACAGGTGTACTGCTTCTTCGCAAACCGATACTGCGCCGCCAACACCCATGAAAACTATTTGCCTCGAGGCCAGAACACTGGTCACAACAGATTGAATATCCTCGTAATCTATGTGTTTTTGTGTCTCATTCATGGCCGAGCCAAGTGAGCCAAGCAATTTGAAACTGATGTCCGTAAGTGTATCAGTATCCTTTATTTCCGCAGGCAGATTGACGAATTGTTGGCTGGGCGTGCTTTCCGAAGCGAGGGCAAGTTTCATGTCAGCAAACCCCTTGTAGCCCAGGGCGCGCGTGAATCTGCTGATCGTTGCTTCGCTAATATTCAAGGTGTTGGCGAATTCCGTAATCGACATTTCCAGTCTGACAGAGGCATGGTCTCTGAGGTAGTCAGCAACCAGTCGTTCAGATTTGCGAAGTTGGCCGTATTTCTCTTGAATTCGTAGCGCTATCCCCTTCTCCATATCGTCGATATTCCTTCTTTTGCGGCCTTGTACAATTAGTTGGGAATTCAAGCCTCCCATAGGGAGCAGCGGAGAAGTCGGGTGTATTTAAGCGGCGTCAAACAGTTCGGTTCACAGTATACTTTGCGTCAAAGAATAGCATCGTTTATTCTAATTTGCATATTATGAAATTTTTCTCCAATTCGGCATAGGTCGTCTCAGCCCAGACAAACGTTAAGCGGTGGCCTGGTTCGTTGCCAGAAATCGGGTCAAAAATGTAGCCAGAATAAATTTTGGTGAAAATTTCTTTACTAATCTCTTTTTGACGTGCTAATTTCAGTCCAGCAGCCGCGAAATTGTTGCCGGACCGGGGAGGAAACCGTTGATATGGCGAAGACAGCAAGGCCTAATACGCCATCAAAAGAGCTTTTGGAGAAACTTTTCACCACAGCCTTTCGAATTAGAAACTTCGAGTCTGAGGGGATTAAGCTGTACCGACAAGGATTGGTGCGTGGCTATTTTCACCCCTATCTCGGGCAGGAAGGGATCGCCACTGGCGCTTGTGCGGCTTTAGAGGATCGTGACTACATCGCATCCACTCACCGTGGACATGGTCATTGCATCGCTCAGGGTGCGGAGGTTGGCGGCATGGTTGCCGAGCTTTTGCAGAAAGAGACGGGCTATTGCAAAGGCTATGGCGGCTCCATGCACATTGCAGACATCAGCCGAAACAATCTGGGTGCAAACGGGATTGTTGGAGCCAGTACGCCGCTGGGTGTTGGTGCCGCTATGGCAAGTCAGGTTCGTGGTTCCGATGCTGTGACGGTGGCCTTTTCCACAGATGGTGCGTCAAACAACGGTACTTTTCTTGAATCGCTCAATCTTGCTGCGATCTGGAATCTGAATTTCATACTCATCGTAGAAAACAATCAATATGCGGTGTCCACGAAACTGGAAGAAGCGACACGAGAAACCGAGCTTTACAAGCGCGGCGAAGCGATTGGTGTTGAAAGCCACCGGATTGACGGCAATGACCCGCTCCTGGTTTATGAAACCGTTGCGGATGCGGTTAAAAAATGCCGGGCAGGGCTTGGTCCAATACTGATTGAGGCGGTCACGTTCCGCCACAGCGGTCACCATGTGAATGATCCTGGCAAATACATGCCGGAAGAGAAGCTCGCTTACTACAAAGAGCGGGATCCGGTTGATCGAGCCCGCGACAATTTTATCAGTATGGGCAAAGCCGCCGCTTCGGAGGTGGAGGCAATTGAGGCTGATATCAAAGCCGAGTTCGAGGCCGCTGTTGATGCAGCCAAGGTCGCGGGAGAAGTGACTGTCGAGGACTTCCAAGAGTTCGTTGCCGACTATTAATCGCCACAGAGCGTGTTGAAGAGATCCGCATAAGGGAGAGACACGATGTCAGATCGTGAACTGATGTACAGGGAAGCTTTGCGCGAAGCCTTGTTTGAAGAGATGGAACTGAATGACGAGGTTTTCATCATTGGCGAGGGTATTGCCGAGCGCGGTGGATCCTACAAGGTGACGGAGGGCCTGCTGGATAGATTTGGGGCCGGGCGTGTTCGCGACACCCCGATATCTGAAGCGGGTATGATTGGCGTTGGTGTTGGTGCCGCGATTGCAGGCAGTCGTCCGATTGTCGAGATCCTGTATGTGGATTTTGCCATGCTTGGCATGGACATGATTGTGAACCAGGCGGCCAAGTTCCGGTTGATGACCGGCGGGAAAGGGCGCGTTCCATTCATACTGCGTACCCAGGGCGGTACGGGTGGTGGCGTTGCAGCCCAGCACTCACAAAGCCTGGAGGCACTTTTCTATCACATTCCCGGCTTGCGCGTGGTCATGCCATCAACGCCAGCAGATGCCAAAGGGTTGCTCAAATATGCCCTGCGTCAGGATGATCCGGTGATGTTCATCGAGCACAAGCACCTTTACATGAACAAGGGGCATGTTCCTGAAGGTGAGTTGATCATTGAGTTTGGTCAGGCAGACATCAAACGCGAGGGAACGGATGTTACGTTGATCGCATGGTCCAACATGGTTCCACGTACGCTTGAAGCCGCTGAAGAACTTGCAACAATGGGTATCTCCGCCGAGGTGCTTGATCCGCGAACACTTGTTCCGCTTGATCGCGAGGCAATTCTTAAATCTGTTGCAAAAACAAACCGTTGCGTAATCGTACAGGAAGCTGTGCGGCGTGGTGGCATTGCTTCTGATATCTCTTCCATCATCCAGGAAGAAGCATTCTACGATCTTGATGCGCCTGTGCAAATCGTTGCCGGATTAAACACGCCCATTCCGTTCAATCTGGTGTTGGAGCAGGCTTCTGTTCCGCAAAAGGATGATGTCATAGCAGCGGTTCAGAGCGTTTTGCACGTCGACACTTTCTAAGAGGGAGTATTGAGATGAATTTGCATGTGCTTGAGAAACTTGCGCAAACAAATCCAGATTGCGAAATATGGTGGGATAGCTCTCCAATTGTCTACGAACAGTGGGCATTGAAGACCATCTCCGAAGCTCCGAAGGACAAAAAGGCAGTCTGGGCCGAGCAGTTGGACCGTTTGTTTGATCCCGCAACTGTTGAGGCGAAGGCCACAGCGGGCTTCAGAGGTGTCACCACAAACCCGTCACTCAGCCTTCAGGCGATCTTGTCTGACCCGGAATACTGGACGGGCGAAATCAGGCGTATCATTGCAGAAAACCCAATGGACAACGCTGAGCAGATTTATTGGAAAACCTACCTTGAAACGGTTCGGCGCGGTGCCGAGATGATGCGTCCATTGTTTGAAAAAAGCGCGGGCAAATATGGCTGGCTGTCCGGTCAGGTTGACCCCAGGTTTCTTTCTGACCTCGACAGGATGCGGGAAAACGCTGCCGATCTGATGGCTGTCGCACCAAATGTCATGGTCAAGGTGCCCGGAACCAAGGAAGGGTATGAACTCATCGAAGAGTTGACTGCGCAAGGCGTGTCTACCAACAACACTGCGTCGTTTACGGTGTCTCAGTATGTTGCCTGCATGAACGCCGTATCTTCTGGCCTCCAAACGGCAAAAGCCAATGGTATTGACTTGTCAAAATGGCGCTCGGTCATCACCCATATGTCGGCACGTCTGGGCAATGTTGGCGATCTGGCCTGGCAAGCCGAAGAGCGCGGTATTGAAATCACACCCGAAGAGATTCTGTTTGGTGAACTTGCTGTGATAAAACGGGCGTATCGGCTGCTGCAAGAGAAGAACCATCCCTCCAAGATGCTGATGTGCTCGATGCGTGTCAAACATGATGACGCAACGGATGAGGCCTCCAGCTGGCATATTCAGAAATTGGCGGGCGGAGACTTCGTTTACACCTGCCCACCCAGCTATATCGCAGAACTGATGCAGCAAGAAGATCGTCTCGGCGACTTTGATGAGCAGGCGGTGAATGAGGATATCTCGGAAGAGACACTGAGCAAGTTGCTCAAGCTCCCATATTATCGCCAGGCCTATAATTTTGATGGGATGACCCCTGACGAGTTCAGTCAGTTTGGCGCGTTCATAACTACAGCGTCTGAATTTGCCATCGCCACCAGAAAAACCATTGATTTCGTCGCGCGCATATACGTTGACGCCAAACAACAAGCAGCCTGAGGGGAAAAGACAAATGGCAAAGCCGATTGTGATGCCGCAAGTTGGGCAGGACCTAACCGAGGGAACGCTCATAGAATGGTTCGTAAAAGTGGGCGACGAGGTCAAAAAGGGTGACGTTGTTGCTTTGGTTGAATCCGAAAAAGCCAGCTTCGAAGTCGAGGCTTATGAAGAAGGTACTGTCCTAGAACTTTTCTGTGAAGCTGGTGGGTCCGCCACTGTTCTGGCACCGCTGCTGACGCTGTCGGAACCAGGAGAGACTTTGGATAAAAAGGCCAAAGCGTCCGGATCTGTCGCTGATGCCCCAGTTGCAAAATCAGAAACCATTGCCGCTACAACTTCAGTTCCAGTTGGCCAAAAGGCCAGCTCTTCCTCTCCGCTTGCCAGAAGACTTGCCGCCCAAAAAGGTTTGGATATCTCGAAGATTGAGGGAACAGGGCCAAAAGGCTCGGTCGTAAAGCGTGATATTGAGGCCGCAGCGCAAGCGTCAGCCACAGCGCCTGCAGCAAGTTCACAATCCACCGTTGCTGCAGCCGAGCCGGCACCGACAACGCTGCCTTTGCCAACCAGCGAAGATGACGTTGAACTGCCGTTTAACAGGATGCGCCAGGTTATTGCCGAACGACTGGCCCTGTCCAAAAGGACTATTCCGCATTTCTATCTGATGGCCGAGGCGGATGTGTCAGATCTGCAAATACGTCGCAAGGCGCATTTTGACATCACTGGCGAGAAACTATCGCTCAACGATGTGATTGTGCATGCCACAGCTTTAACATTGCTGGAGTTCTCTGAACTCAATGCCTTTGTGTCCAGCAATGGCGTGTTGAAAAAAGCCGAGATCAATATCGGAGTGGCCGTTTCTGTTGACGATGGACTTATGGTCCCGGCGATTGCAAACGCACCGCACAAAAACATATCCGAGATATCTGCGTTGATCCGCGAATATGCCGCTGCTGCGCGCAGGGGGATCAACAAATCTCAAGCGAAAAGTACATTTTCCATATCCAACCTTGGAATGTACGACGTTGAAGTGCTGCCTATTATCAATCCGCCTGAAGCTGGAATTCTTGGTGTCGGTCCCATCAAACGCAAGGTGCGTGAGCATCGTGGTGGTATTCAGGGACGTGACATCATGTCGTTTTCTCTGGCGGTGGATCACAGGGCTGTTGATGGCGCTTACGGCGCACGTTTTCTGCAGTCATTGTGCAAGACAATCGAAGCCTACAACGAATTTTCATAATTCATTTCAATTCATATGAGTGAAGCGCCATGAACCAATCTTCACGCCAGTTCGAACTGGCTAATGCTGTCAGGGCGCTTTCCATGGATGCCGTGGAAGCGGCAAAATCCGGTCATCCCGGAATGCCCATGGGCATGGCGGATGTGGCCACTGTGCTGTTTGACCAGTTTCTGAAATTTGACAGCTCTGCCCCTCATTGGGCGGACCGGGACCGGTTTGTCCTTTCGGCCGGCCATGGCTCCATGCTGCTTTACAGCCTGTTGCATTTGTCTGGCTATGCTGACTGGGACATCAATACACTTAAAAAATTCCGTCAGTTGGGTTCAAATGCGGCGGGGCATCCTGAATATGGTCATGGATCTGGCATTGAGACCACGACAGGCCCATTGGGGCAGGGATTGGCAACAGCTGTGGGACTTGCTGTCGGTGAAGCGCGAGACAACGCACAATTTGGCGATGATCTGGTTGACCACCACACCTATGTGATTGCCGGCGATGGTTGTCTTATGGAAGGCATCTCCCATGAAGCAGTTTCATTTGCTGGACATCTGAAACTGTCAAAGCTCATCGTTCTTTTTGACGACAATGAAATCTCCATTGATGGTCAGGTCGGGCTGACCTGTAGCGACGATCAGGTCAAGAGATTTGAAGCGTGCGGATGGCATTGCCAAAAGATCGATGGTCATAATGTTGATGAGATTGCTGAGGCCATTCAAAAGGCCAAGGACAGCTCGCTCCCCTCAATGATTGCCTGCAAAACAATTATCGGGTTCGGAGCCGATAAAAAATCTGGAACCTCCGCGGCTCATGGCTCACCTCTTGGCGCTGAAGAAATTGCTGCCACTCGCGCCAGTTTGAACTGGCCGCATGCGCCATTTATCATACCGGAACATATTGCAGCAGCCTGGCGGGAAATCGGTCTGAAGGGCGCTCAGCAACATGTCAAATGGCAAGAGCGCGTGGCTTCGGCTGATACGCAGATGGCAGAGGCGTTCAAAACCCATATCTCGGGCGACTTGCCCAAAGAGTGGGAGCAAGCGCTGGCACAACATGCACAGAAGATGGCCGAAGAAGCCCCGAAAATGGCAACTCGGCAATCGTCGGGTAAGGCGCTGGATGTTCTGACGCAGGCAATTCCAAATATGGTGGGCGGATCAGCGGACTTGACCGGATCGGTGAATACGAAGACAGCCGCGACTTTGCCGATGACCGCATCCGCCATGCAAAACCGCTATGTGCATTATGGGGTGCGTGAGCATGCCATGGGAGCGATCATGAATGGGATGGCGCTGCATGGCGGGACCATCCCCTATTCAGGAACGTTTCTGGTCTTTGCCAACTATATGCATGCTTCCATACGTCTGTCTGCACTGATGGGACTGCAGGTTATTTATGTGCTGACACATGATTCCATTGGTCTTGGTGAAGACGGACCAACCCACCAACCGGTTGAAACGTTGGCGATGTTGCGTGCGACACCAAATCTGGATGTCATACGCCCGGCTGACGCTGTCGAGGTGGCCGAAAGCTGGGAACATGCCCTGAAACGCGTTGACGGCCCGACCGCTATCGTTCTCTCGCGACAGGGATTGCCCACGCTACGAACAGTTGGTTCGCTTGATGGCCGAGGAGACCGGGGAGGATACGTATTAAGTGAAGCTGACGGGACCGCTCGTGATGTGACCTTGATTGCAACGGGTTCTGAGGTCTCGCTTGCTGTTGAGGCCCAAGCGCTGCTCGTTGCGGACGGGATCAGTGCAGCAATTGTCTCTCTTCCTTGTTGGGAAGCGTTTGAACGACAGGATGCTGCATACAGGGCTGAGGTTCTGGGTACCGCGCCGCGCATTGCAATTGAAGCGGCCGGTGAATTGGGTTGGCACAAATACATCGGCAGCGATGGTGCCTTTATCGGGATGACCGGCTTTGGCGCATCTGGTCCTGCTCCGGAATTATACACTCATTTTGGGATCACTGCGGAGGCTGTCGTAACAGCCGCCAAGGCTCAGATCAAACACACTTAAGGGGCTAAAGATCATGGCACAGGACGCTTATGATGTAATCGTTGTTGGCGCAGGCCCAGGTGGATATGTCGCTGCAATTCGCGCGGCTCAGCTGGGTCAGAAAACCGCTATTGTCGAGCGTGAACATCTCGGCGGCATCTGTTTGAACTGGGGCTGTATTCCAACAAAGGCCTTGCTGCGGTCAGCCGAAATACTGGATCAGTTTTCAGAGGCAAAGAAATTCGGAATTGATGCAGAACCTGCAGTGGCGAATGTTCCGGCGATGGTTGCGCGCTCTCGCGAAATATCCGCGAAATTGAACGGCGGTGTGGCACACCTTTTGAAGAAGAACAAAGTGGACGTGATTTGGGGAGAAGCCAAACTCACCGGCGGTGGCAAGGTCGCAGTTTCTGTTTCCAAAAAGCCTGCCGTTGAGCCCGCGCATCCAGCGCCTCGAGCCACCAAGGGCGTGGGAACCTACAATGCCAAGCATATTATTGTCGCAACAGGTGCGCGCCCCCGTATCTTGAAGGGGTTTGAACCTGACGGCGAAATTGTTCTGACGTATTTTGAAGCGATGAAACCAAAAGAGGCGCCAAAATCACTGCTGATTATGGGCTCTGGCGCAATCGGTATGGAGTTTGCTTCATTTTATCATGCTCTTGGAACCAAGATTACAATCGTGGAGCTTTTGCCTGAAGTCTTGCCCCAGGAAGATGAGGAAATATCAAAGGTAGTCAGGAAGGAATTCGAAAAACGCGGCATACGCATCCTGACAAAGACCCGCGCTGACAAGCTGGAACGAAAGAACGGCATAGCTCACGTAACTTTGAGCGACAAAGACGGAAAGCAAAGCGTTGAACCGTTTGAAAAAGTTATTTCGGCCATCGGAGTTGTGCCAAATATCGAAGATCTAGGCCTTGAGCGCCTTGGAATTGACATTGGACCGCAAGGGATTGCCACCAATAGCGCCAGTGCAACCTCTGTTTCCGGAATCTATGCAATCGGCGATGTAACGGGTGCCCCAATGCTGGCCCATAAAGCCGAGCATGAAGCCGTCAATTGTGTCGAAGCTATCGTCAATGGTCATGCGCATTCACTTGATCCATTGCGCATTCCAGGCTGTACCTATTGCCAGCCTCAGGTCGCGTCAGTTGGGCTGACGGAAGAGGCTGCAAAACAGGCAGGGTATACGTTGCGCGTTGGTCGCTTTCCTTTTGCTGCAAACGGGAAAGCGTTGGCGGTCGGTGAAACCGTCGGATTGGTGAAGACAATCTTCGATAAGAAAACCGGAGAGTTGCTGGGTGCGCACCTGGTCGGGCCCGAGGTTACCGAACTTATTCAAGGCTTCGTCACAGCCATCGGGCATGAAACCACCGAAGAACATCTCATGAAAATCGTCTATCCTCACCCCACGCTTTCCGAAGCCATGCACGAAAGTGTGCTTGATGCATTTGAAATCGCAATTCACAAGTAGTGCTTTCAGTTCGCCCGAGAGTATCGGTACCAAAATATAGGCGATCTCCTGCTGAATTAAGGCATTTCATATTGTGAAATTGCGGTTCATGACTGATTTGAAAAATGAATGACGTGCTCTCCTGAAAACGCACCGATTTGAAGTTGGTCTGTTTGGTGGGAAAGTCGTGAGCTTGTCAGCAATATGTCTGCTGTGCTGGATGGGCGAATTTACTTTTTAAAAACAATATCTTATCCATCTAGAAATCAGTGCAGGTGCCCGCCGCAAGCTCCGCTGCGAAGGCAGTCGTTTCGCTCAGGGTTGGATGAGCATGAATGGTCAGAGCCAGATCATCTATTGTTGCGCCCATTTCAATCGCCAGTACCAGTTCAGCTAAAAGTTCACCTGCATGTGCCCCGATTATGCTGGCACCAATCAAACGCTTTGAGGGTCGGTGCCAGACCAGTCGCGTAAGACCGGGTTTCGCGCCTGATGTCAGATTGCGTCCGCTTGCGGCCCATGGAAACTCGGAAATCTGATGGTCGATATTCTGCGCTTTTGCCTGATGCGGCAATGTACCTGCCCATGCCATTTCCGGATCTGTGTAGGCAACGGCTGGAATGATATCTGTGTCGAAGAATGCACTGTGACCGCTTGAGACTTCGGCAGCAATTTTGCCCTGGTGTGTGGCTCTGTGAGCCAGCATAGGCGCACCAGTCACATCGCCTACTGCAAATACATTCGCAGCGCTGGTTTTGCATTGACCGTCGACCTTGATCACACCTTGCGCGTGGACTTGCAGGCCTGCATTTTCCGCCTTCAACAAATCGCCATTTGGCCGGCGTCCTACAGCCTGAATTACCGCGTCTACTTCCAGCGTGTTTTCGAATGCCCCCGAACAGGTCAGTGAGATGGTCTTGGCTGTCGTCTCAACTCGTTCAACACGGGTGTTGCAATGGACAGTGCATCCATGATTTTCCATCGCTTTGTGCAGCAATTTTGCACATTTTATATCAGCCCCCGCGGCAATCTGTTCGGCCATCTCGATGATTGTAACGTCACTGCCAAATGCACTGTAGACCGTTGCCATTTCCAGACCAATGATGCCACCACCGACGATCGCCAGTCGTTTGGGTATTTCGGTCA
Organism: Alphaproteobacteria bacterium; assembly: GCA_024743215.1. Classification (GTDB taxonomy): domain Bacteria; phylum Pseudomonadota; class Alphaproteobacteria; order Rhizobiales. Next base: position 33,331 of record JANSWZ010000007.1, on the reverse strand, counting down.
GGGCGAGAGCACCGGTTGAATCCATAATACGGGGATCATCTTCTGGCCATCCAGATAATACAACCGGTCGTGAGCCGGTTGCTATGACCACCGTTTTGAAACGGATGGTCTGCTGGCCATCAGTGCTGTCGACTGACAGGTGATTGGCATCTTTGAATGTGGCGGATCCAACAAGGACTGAGACTTTGCGTTTCTTTGCCAATTGTTTGAGGCCGCCGGTCAAATTGCTGACAATAGTGTTCTTCTTTGTCCGCATGGTTGCCAGATCAAGCTTCGGCTTGCCGAAATTGATGCCCCACTCATCGAGTTCACCCGCCGACCGGTAGGCTTCGGCTGCATGAAGCAGAGCTTTGGATGGGATACAGCCTTCATTGAGGCAAACACCACCCAGCGTTGGCCGTGGGTCAATCAGCGTAACGGATCGGCCCAGATCAGCGGCACGAAAGGCGGCGGCATAACCTCCAGGGCCAGCGCCTATGACCACAAAGTCACATTCGTTTCCACTCACAGCAGCAACCGCCTTGGGTCGCTTAAGAGCGATGCGTAATGGGCGCAGAACCGAGCAGCTTCTGCACCGTTTATCGCGCGGTGGTCATAGGACAGGCTTATTGGGCACATCAGCCTGGGCTCAAATTTTGTGCCATTCCAGACAGGTTCGTAACTCGCCCGGCTCAAACCAAGAATGGCCACTTCAGGTGGGTTTACAATAGGTGAGAAAGCGTGCCCGCCAATGCCGCCGAGATTGGAAATGCTCGTGCTGGCTCCGCCCATCTCCTCAGGCTTTATCTTCCGGTTCTGCGCACGTTTGGCAAGTTTAGAAACCTCATTGGCAATGTCCCAGATACCTTTGCGATTTGTCCCGCGCAATACCGGCACCATAAGTCCATGAGGCGTATCAACCGCAATGCCGATGTCGTAATAATGCTTCAGCCACAACTCCTTGCCTCCGGGCATCAGCGACGCATTGAAAGTGGGGAATTTCCTGAGTGTTTTTGTCAGCGCCATGACGTGCAGCACCAACGCGGTCACTTTGATGCCGCGTTTTGCGCCCTCATCGGCGAGCGTTTTTCGAAAACTCTCAACTGCGTCCATGCCGACTTTGTCATGATGGGTAACGGCCGGAATATGTTGCTGCGAGGCTGTCAGATTAGCTGCTGCGAGCTGTGCAAATCGGGTCGTCGGAACCGCTTCTCCTGGACCGAATTGCCCGTGGTCAACATCCCAATATCCAGATGAAGGAGAAACCGGTGAACCGCCCTTGGCCTTCAAAAGAACATCGGATTCAGAAACAAAACCCTGTTCCAGTTCCAATGCTAACTCATCCACATCAATTCCGTGTTTGCGAGCTAACGCACGTATTGAAGGTGTTGCCGCACTTATGCCTTTCAAAGCCATCACCATTCTGTTGAAATATATTGTGTTTCCATGAATTCCATCATGCCTTCCTTGCCGCCTTCGCGACCAAGGCCCGATTGTTTCATGCCGCCGAATGGAGCGGCTGGATCTGATACCAAGCCACGGTTAAGGCCAATCATTCCGAATTCAAGGCGTTCTGAAACCTGCAAACCACGTTTCATATCCTTCGAATACACATAGGCGACCAGTCCATATTCGGTGTCATTCGCGCGGGCGATGACATCTGCCTGGTCAGTGAAGGATTGCAGGGCCGCGACTGGCCCGAAGATTTCATCACAAGTACAATCTGCATCAGCGGGCACATTGCTCAATACGGTTGGTGGATAGAAGAAACCTGTCCCGGCAGGCTTCACGCCGCCCAGTTCAATCTGTGCGCCCTTTGCAACGGCATCTTCCACAAAAGCCGCTACCTTATCTCTGGTATCGGCGTTGACCAGCGGGCCAACATCCACACCGGCATCCAGACCATTGCCCATTTTCAAAGCGGCCATTTTGGCGACGTATTTTTTGGTGAATTCTGCTTGCACTGCCTCATGGACAAATATGCGATTGGCAGCGGTACATGCCTCTCCCAAATTGCGCATTTTTGCAACCATGAGGCCATCGACAGCAGCATCAATGTCGGCATCTTCAAAGACAATGAAGGGTGCGTTCCCGCCCAATTCCATTGCGGGTATCAGAACCTGATCTGCCGCGGCACGCAGAAGTTTGCGCCCAACGCCGGTAGAGCCTGTGAATGACACTACCCGAACGTGGGGATCATGCAGCATCGCGTCTACCACCGCGCCAGAGTGGCGGGAGGTGACAACATTTACAACGCCGGGCGGCACGCCAGCTTCTTCCAGCAAAGGCATCAGTGCCAGCATGGTTAAAGGTGTCTCTCCCGCAGGCTTTATGATCACCGGGCAACCTGCGGCAAGTGCGGGTGCTATTTTGCGTGTGCCCATGGCAGCAGGGTAATTCCAGGGCGTTACGAGGACAGAAATTCCTGCCGGCTTCTGGTGTACTAAAATGCGTGCGCCTGAGGAGGGGGCCATTCCCAAATGGCCTTCAGCCCGCACAGCCTCTTCGGCATACCATCGGAAAAATTCGCAGGCATAAGTTGCTTCGCCGATGGCGTCAGACCGCGCCTTTCCATTTTCCAAGGTGATGAGTTCTGCGAATTCTTCCAGCCGTGCGCTGAAGAGGTCAAATGCTCTGCGCAGAATTTCTCCTCTTTCACGCGGTTTCAGTGCGGCCCATGGCCCGGCGGCCTTGTGGGCAGCATCAACAGCAGACAGTGCATCCTGCACGGAGCCTGAGGCAACATGTGTGATGACACTCTCGTCAACAGGATTGAGGACCGGAAAAGTGGCGCCGTCGGAAGCATCCCGCCAGTCTCCATCAATATAAAGCTGTGTGTGTTCGATTTTGGTGGCGGGCATTGTTTGCAATCCGGTCAAAGAAGGTTTCGGAGAGGCTCGGACAAACGTCCAGCCAAATCAGAGGTGAAGGCGAGGGCCCTGTCCGTCGAAAATTCTGGCTCGCTGTAATGGCAGTGGAGGCCCAGTTTTTTCTTCGAGGCCACAGTCAGCACAACCGCGATTTGATTGGGTTGAAGGGACGGCGAAAAACCGGTCAGGCCCGTCTTGGTCAGATCATAGATGATGAGCTTGCCATGGGTTTCAGCACCCACCATTTGTTGGGTCGTCAGCCCCTCATAGTCAGCGTCAACAACTGACATTTGCTCATCTGATTGCGAGGCCGATTTGATGTCGCATTGGAGCATCTCATCAAAATCAGCACCTCCGCAGGAACGCAATGCGCCAGACGCAAAGCTGGCCAGAATGATGCTGACGTCCAGTTGCGCCCCCAGTTCATCTGCAAGCCAATTCTGGAATGCGGTCATGGATTTGCGGGGCACTTTGGCCGACACCACAAGATTGCCAGATCCTATAGTCGAGCTTGTTACTTCTGCGCGGACAACGTCTGCATAATGAAAGGGCTGAACACCGCCTTTGTGGGCAAGAACGGCAAGGTTTACGCCCCGTCTCCTGGCCTCCAGTTTGGCTTTTGGTGAAGCCAGGATTTTTCCATCTGTTGCCAGAATTGGAGACGGAGATTTTTCTGACGACATTTGGGAACCCGGTTTGACCTTTTCTTCTTCGGGTAAAAGGGGCGGCTCGGCTTCTTCTGGCGATGGTGTGTCATTCGCAGCTTTTGTCTCCACTACATCACCTGCATTTGATGAAATGACGGCCACCACATCGCCAACTGGCACATCTGAACCGGCAGGCGAGCGGATTTCCGTCAGGAAACCGTCATGTAGGGCTTCCACTTCCATGGTTGCCTTGTCGGTTTCCACCTCCATCAGCACATCACCGGCTTTCACCGCATCGCCAAGCGCTTTCGCCCACGATACAATGATCCCGGAGTCCTGTGTCATTCCGAGCTGAGGCATAGTCACATCATTGGCCATCAGATTTCACCCCGGACAGCCTGACGCGCCAGTTCATAGACACGTTCGGCGGTCGGGACCGTCAGGTCCTCCAATGCCGGTGAAAATGGGATGGGAACATCCATCGCACCCATGCGCATCACCGGAGAATCCAGATAGTAGAAGGCTTTTTCCGCGACCCGCGCAGCAATCTCGGCGCTCACGCCGAAACTCTGGTGGCCTTCATCCACAACCAAAACCCGGCTGGTCTTCTTCACAGAGTTCAAGATTGTTTCTTCGTCCAGCGGAACAATGGTTCGCGGATCGACAATCTCGGCGGAGATTCCATCGGCAGCCAACATATCTGCGGCACTTTCCGCGATCTGAACCATGGACGAAATGGCGACAAATGTGATGTCGCTGCCTTCACGCTTTACATGGGCTTGACCCAGAGGGATCAGAAACTCCTCCTCGGGAACCTCTGCCTTGTCCTGATACATCAGCTTGTCTTCGAAAATCACGACAGGGTTGTTGTCCCTGATCGCAGATTTCAAAAGACCCTTGGCTTCATAGGCGCTTGATGGCATGGCCACCTTCAAACCGGGAATATGGGCGACCAACGTATGCAATGACTGACTGTGCTGAGCTGCTGACCTGCGGGTTGCACCCATATTCGTGCGCAGCACCATGGGTACATTCAATTTGCCACCGGACATGTAATGCGTTTTGGCAGCCTGATTGCACAACTGATCCATGACAAGGAACAGAAAGTCTCCAAACATCAGATCGACGATGGGGCGCGATCCGGTCATGGCTGCGCCAACGGCAATACCCGCAAAGCCAGGTTCTGAGATTGGTGTATCTATAATTCGATCAGTTCCGAACTCTTCTACGAGGCCAGATAGAATCTTGAACGGTGTTCCAGCTTCTGCGACGTCTTCGCCGAGCAGGAAAATCGTTTCGTCACGGCGCATTTCTTCTGCGATTGCTTCATTAACCGCTTGGGAAAGAGTAATTTCACGCATGTTTGTATAGCCCTAAATCACGCAGCAAAGACGTGTGAATCAACTTCGTCGGCGGGCGGGTAAGGCGCATCCAATGCATAGGTCACAGCATTGGTCGCCGCGGCCTTTATCTCAGCCTGAATGGCATCCAGATCTTCCGCGTTGGCAATGTTTTCTTTCACCAACCACGCCCCGAAATTTGTGATCGGATCACGATTGTCTTTCCAATCCGCCTCCTCCTCCTTGCTGCGATAGTAGGTGCGGTTGATATCTCCGACATGGTGCCCGTGATAGCGGTAGGTATTGAGCGCCATGAAAAACGGTCCTTCACCTTTTCGAGCTCTTGCCACCAGTTCCTGGGTCAGTTGATTGACAGCCAGAACATCCTGCCCATCGACCTCAAAGGCCTCAATTCCAAAAGCCTCAGCCCGACCACCCAATTTGCCGGCAGCCATTTCAGAAACATGGGTATATTCACCGTAGAGATTGTTCTCGCAGGCATAGATCACCGGAAGCTTCCAAAGAGCAGCCATGTTCATGACTTCATAGAGAAGACCCTGACCCAATGCGCCATCGCCAAAAAAGCAAACGGTCACAGCGCCGTTGCCCAGACGTTTTGCTGTCAGAGCTGCTCCCGTGGCGATCCCGGCAGAGCCGCCGACAATGGCATTGGCCCCAAGATTGCCATTCGCCTGATCGGCAATGTGCATCGAACCACCCTTGCCACGACAATAGCCTTCAGCCTTGCCCAAGAGCTCGCAGAACATTTCCTTGAATTCAGCACCCTTGGCAACGCAATGCCCGTGGCCTCGATGGGTCGAGGTAATGTGATCTGTTTTCTCAAGCGCCTCGCAAATGCCGACCGCAACAGCCTCTTGCCCTGAATACATATGGGTTAAACCGGGCATCTTGGCTGTCAGGTAGAGCTGATTTGCATTGTCTTCAAAGGTTCGGATACGCACCATCTGTCGGTACATCCGCAAATAATCTTCCGAATTTGCAGTGACATTCTTTGCCATAGAATTAGTACCGATTTGCAATAGGGAGTTCTTCAGCGGGGAAGAGGCTGATCACTTTGCAGCCTGTGTCCGTCACCACAACTTCCTCTTCGATACGGGCGGCTGAATAGCCATCTGTCGCCGGGCAATAAGTCTCCAACGCGAAGACCATGCCGGTTTTGATTTCCATGGGGTTTTCAAGACTGACAGCTCGGCTGATGATGGGACGTTCATGAAGGGCAAGGCCCAGGCCGTGGCCGAATTGCAGGCCAAACGCATCCAGTTCATTGGCAAAGCCCAAGCTTTCCGCTGTCGGCCAGACCTCTGCGACCTTGTCGGTGGACACACCTGGTTTGATCAGGGAGATGGCAGCATCAAGCCAGTCTCGCGCTTTGACGTAAGCGTCATTTTGCTCAGGTGTTGACTTGCCCACATTGAAGGTACGGTAGTAACAGGTACGATAACCCTGATAGCTTTGCAGAATATCAAAAAAGGCCTGATCGCCGGGGCGAATGATGCGATCGGTGAAATTATGCGGATGCGGGTTGCAGCGTTCCCCGGAGATCGCATTGATGGCCTCAACATCGTCAGAGCCCATTTCATAAAGGAGCTTGTTGGACATTGCGACAATGTCGTTTTCACGAATGCCAGGTTTCAACTCTTCATAGATCATGTGGTATACGCCATCGACCATGGCAGCTGCTTGATTGAGCAGTTGAATCTCATCGATGTTTTTTATTTCGCGTGCACCCAGCATGACTTGCTGCCCATCCACCACATTCACGCCAGCGGCCTGCAAAGCAAAGAACATTGCGGTTTCCGCGTAATCGACGCCAACCGGCATATCTGCAACGCCAGCCTTTTGCAGAAGGCGATAAATATCCTCGGCGTATTTTTTCATCAGACCAAATGAAGGTGGTATTGTTCCGCGCATGCCTACAACCCCGGCCAGCATACGGTCAGGGTCCAGCCAATCGCAGTATTCCTTGTGGTGTACGGCGGCAGAACCAAAGTCCCAGACATACGGTTCCTCATCACCTGCCAGCAGGCAGAAACGGCACATTTTGTCCCGTTCCCACTCGCCAATTTTCGTCCCCGAAACATACCGGATATTATTGACGTCAAACATCAGTAAAGCGCCGAGCCCGGATTCCTTCAAGGCATTCTTGGCACGTGACATGCGGTATCGACGCAGACGATCCTGATCAACCCTGCGCTCAAAATCGACGGAGGTATGCCCCCACGCGGGTATGTGTTTTTCCCAACGCCAGTTTGGATCCATATCACCCGGCTGTAAGATGCGTGGATTGAGTGCGGTCGTGTTCATCAGGTTTCCTCTCAGAACCCCGATGCTCTTTCTTGCCCGGGGTCAGTAATGTCCGTTTTTTCGCATAAGTGCATCCGCGCGGTTCTGAGCATTTACCAATGCCTGATCCACGGTTTTTGCACCGAGCAGCATGTCGTGCATTTCTTCGCCAGCTATGGCGATGATTGCCGAGATTTCCGGGACCGGCGGCCTTGGCCAAGTTTGCAAAACACCAGATCGCGCCATGTCATCTACAATTGATATCAGTGGCGAAATTTTTCTGACCTCTGGGTCCATGCTGACGCTGAACCGAGGGCTCACCAGACTCCCATTCTCGATATAAAGTTTTACGGTTTGCGCTGAAGTAAGCGACGCCAAAGCTGTCCAAATTGGATTTATTCGCTCAGCAGCAATATTGGAAGGAATGGCGAGGGCATAGCCGCCGATCGGGGCCACGGGCCGTGCACCTGGGCCCGTGGGATGTGATAGATATTTTGTGTTGCCAAAAGCCGCCGAGCTTTTGTCTGATTCAAACAGGGGCGCAAGCAAGGTCGCACAATAGGCCATGCCCACTTCTCCATCAGCGTAGCATCTGGCACGTTCGTACCAGGACATATTCAGAATTCCTGGTGGGGAATAGGCGATAAGTTCTTTGAAGTAATCCGCAGCGTTTCGCGCCTGACTTGAATCGAACATTGGACGGAAATTTTCCCCCTCGACCCGCTCTCCATCAAATCCGGAAGCTGTCTTGGTCAGGTTCAGGACCGGTTGACCGAATGCACCCATCACAAAGAGGAACGTATGTCCCAGTGGTGTGCCGCGAGCGGCATTCCAGGCAATTCCCGACATGCCGCCAAATGGATCATGCAACTTTTTCGCGGCAGTAAGTGTTTTTTCAATATCCGTCGGCGGTTCCAGGCCATGAAGCGCGAATATATCCCGGCGATAGACCAGCAATTCTGGTGTTGTTTGCACCGGAATTCCGTATTGTTGCCCTTTGTAACGCGCACTCGCCAAAGCTTCAGGATGGAAGTCTGAAGTGTCAAACCCGGTTGCATCGATCAGGGGATCAAGGGGGAGAAAATGGCCTTTTTCAGCCATTTCTCCAAACCATGGAAGATCACAAGCGATAATATCGTAGGTCGAATTGTTGGCCGCTGAATTTGCCAAAATCTCATCACGCAGCCGATCTATTGAAAGGGCTCGGCTGCGTACTCCCACCCCGAAAATGGTCTCAAACTGTTTCTTCAGGACATTCATTGCCATGAATGTTGGGTCTGCATGAACCAGAATTCTCAGATCATTGTTTATAGAAAGTTTGGAACCCAGAATGCTGGGCGGCGGCAGAACGCTGCCCTGAGAGTAGGATGCACCAAAAAAATAATCAGAGCCTTGCGATTGACCCGTGGGAAGATTTGCGCCAAGCGTGCTGCCAATGAGAGAATGGCTGCGGCGAGCCAATTCTTGCCATTCCTGGAGCATTTTCTCTGACGGATGGAGTGAGAAGGATTTGCCGGTCGCTGTCTTGACGCGTTTGACGATGAGGCCCCGTTTCACCAGAGAGTCGATGCCCCGCATTGCCGTCCCATACGACAGATCGGAATTGGCAACCAAAGACGAACTTGTGGTGAGCTTACCGCTCAGATGATTGCGCAGCAGGTTGATCAGCATGCGTATCTCAGAGTAACCGGACTTTACAGAAAGCGCCCGCTCTGTCTCTGTCTGCATTTGTTCCATGAAATCAAGAAATCGAGCCATTTCAAGGCTCGAATTCCCAAATGGTGGCCGCTGGTCACCCGTTTCATAAGGGCCTTCGGGTTTTTTGCGACTATTCATTGCTGAATAGGTCGGCATGTCATGTCTCCATCCTGAAAAGGACACCTTAATGTCCAGAATGGATTTTTACACGTCAGTTATATCCAATCTGGATATTTATATGGGCGAGCCACGTTTTTTGTTCAGTAATTCCCCTCGAACGAGGTCAACGTCCCCCAACACTTGCTGGCGTCTTTGGTAGGTGTCGAACATTTGAGAGCCTGTCTGGAACACAATAACCACCATCAGCAGCACTCCAAGATAGAGCTGCACCATGAACGCTGGTGTTACATTGAAGACCAGTCCGGTATTCAGGAAATTGACAGTCAAGGTGCCAATGGCTGCGCCAATGACCCCGCCGCGTCCGCCAAGTATGCTGACACCGCCAATAAAGGCGGCTACGGTGCCGGCCAGCAACAGATATTGCAGACCGAGCGCTTGCGCAGTTCCTGATCGCAGGCCGATGATGCAGCCGCCAAGCCCGGCGCAGAAGCCCGAAATACTGAACACAACCATCATGGGACGCTTCAGATCAATCCCGGATGCCAAGGCTTCCTTACGCGCGCCACCAACAGCATAAATCTCACGCCCATAGCGGGTGAATTGCATGAACAGGGCCACAGCGATAAAGACCGCAATCACCAGAAGGCTGGCTGGTGAAAAATAGACAAACATTTTGGTGGAGATAAAATCAGGGATGGTGAAATCCGTCAGCATCACGGTTTTCTCTTCGGCTGCGAAGAGCGAAACGCCACGCAATAGCATGAGGGTGCCGACGGTGAGCACGATTGCACGTATTCGCAGATAGGCGATGAAGTATCCTTGAATCAAACCCACGAGAGTCGAGATCGCAATTGCAATCAGAGCCGCATTTATGGCGCCTAAACTATCTGTAAAGCGCACAACGATAACAGCGGCCAAAGCAGCATTGGAACCGATGGAAAGATCGATTTCTCCTGCGATGATACACAGGGTTAACGCCAGACCCACCAGTCCCAGAACGGCGAACCGCTCCATAATCGCGTAGGTGGTTCTATGGGTTGCAAAAAACTCGTTGGAGAATGCAAAATATCCGTAGACACACACCGCCAGCAGAATTGCAAAGGCGAGATCGGGATTGTTGGTCACCCAGAGTTTGGCTTTGGACACGAAGCCCATATCGGTAGATTTGCTCATTCTTGAACCCTGCTTCCCCGGCGTACAAGCGCGAAAACGATAATACTAAAGACGATCATCAGGCCGACGGCCAACACGCGGGGGCCGCTGTTGAAGCCATGCAGCACCATCATGTTGTCCACGGTTGAAATGAAAACTGCACCAAGACTGGAGCGCAATGTGGAGCCAAACCCACCCATAATCGAATTCCCCGCAACCATGACTGTGGCGATTACGAGGATTGTCATGTCGCCTGACGAGCCAAAAGATGAGGAGAAGTAATTTACATGTGCGCTTGAGACCTGCGCTGAAAAAGCGATGGCAACGAAGGCTGAACACGATGATGCAATGATGCACGTCTTGATGGCCATTGAGAAATTCTCATGTCCCGTTGCCTTGCCAGCTGCCCGATTTGATCCGATCAGATAGACCTGCCGACCAAAGGTGGTGTAGCGCAGCACCAATTCAGCAACGATGGCTATCAGTATGAATGCGACCGTGATATTTGGAAGCCCCAGAAATGAGCCGGATCCCAGCCATTCAGCGCCGTGGGGCCTGCGGAACGAAATCACGAGGTTCTCGCTCCACCATGATGCAACGCCGAAGAACAGCCCTGCAGCCCCCAGAGTGACCACAATCGGGTTCCCGCCAAGGCCAATGAGGACACCTTGAAGTGCGCCTGCAATGACAGCGACGCCCATCGTAAACAGGAATGATATCTCAAATCCGTAGCCCGCTGACATGGCCGTTGCGAATGCGATGATGGCGAGAGCGGCGGTCTCCTTCATGGATAGCAGGAAGAAATTTCCCGACAGCGTCACAAAGGTCAGGCCGATGGCCATGATACCGACAAGCGCGGCATCCCGAATAATAGTCTTGAAGTTAAACCAGGTCAGGAAGTTGGGAGCCGTGATCATTCCATAGGCGAATGTCAACACAAACAATGCCACCAATGTGACGACCAGCCAGGTGTATTTGTCGACCAGATTGGCCAACCATGTTGGGGTTTTTGCTTGTCTGGAAACGGCAGGAGCATTGGCGTTCATGGTCTTGCCTCTAAAGATTGGTTTCGTTGAAAGGGTCGGTAATTTGCTTGAGAATGGCCGCCGCGGTCATATCTGCCAGCCCTATCTCGCCGATCTGCATTCCGCGATAGAATGTGATGACCCGATCGGGAAGATTGGAAATTTCCTGAATGTCGGTAGACGCCACGACAATCGCAGTGCCTTCGGCTGCCAGATCGCGGAGCTTTTGATAAATCTCGGCGCGTGCGCCCACATCAACACCGCGTGTCGGCTCATTTACGAGAATGACTTTGGGGCCGATTGACAGCCACTTTCCAAGCGCCACTTTCTGCTGATTACCACCGCTCAACACGCCGGCCTGATCATTCATTCGGCTGGTGTCGACGGTAAATTTTTCTGCAATGTCGCTGGCCAAAGCGCTTTCTGCCGGGCGGGACATCCAACCCAGTTTTGATATGGAGCCTAGGGAAGGGGAGGACAGGTTTTCCTTGATAGGTCGGCCCAGAAACAGGCCATCATGTTTGCGGTCTTCCGAGCAATAGGCGATGCCCTTGGCGATGGCTTGTTGCGGGTTGGCGGGCAGAAACTGCTCGTCGCCAAAATCCAAGGTGCCGGATCGCGTTTTGTGTGCGCCGGCGATGGCGCCCAAAATTTCTCCAGAGCCACTGCCAAGCTGACCTGCAAGCCCAAGAATCTCTCCGGGACGAATGTCAAAATTGACAGGCTCCAACAATCCGTCGGGCCAAAGGTCTGTTATCTGGATTAAAGGCTTTTCCTTGGGCTTTCCAGCCTCGGGCATGGTGCGCGCCGGGAACATATTGTCCAACTCGCGACCCAGCATCAGCTCAACCAAAGAATTTACGTCCAGCGTGCTTGCAGCGCGCGCTTCCTGGCTTTCGCCATCTCGTAATACCGTTATGCGATCCGTAATCTTGAAGATTTCGTCCATGCGATGGCTGACATAGATAATCGACTTTCCGCGTTCAGACAGGCGCTTCACCATATCCAGAATGCGGATGCTGTCAGACTCGCCCAAAGCAGCGGTTGGCTCATCCAGAATGAGAACCTTGGGATCATGCGCGATAAGCCGCGCAACTTCCACCAGATGCTGCTCGCCAACGGATAGGCGGTCTACGCCAATGGCCGGGTCAATGCTATCCAGTCCAACTTCATTGAGAAATGGTCGCGCCATTTTCACAAGAGTTCGCTTATTGGCAAATGTTGGCACGTTATGCCCGGCCAGAAAAACGTTCTCGGCCACGCTCATCGTATGGATGAGGCTCAGTTCTTGCTGGGCAATTGCTATGCCCGCCTGTTCAGCCTTGCCCGGGTAAGGGAAACGGACATCCTCACCATTTACCTGGTATTCACCGGTAAACCCGTTGTCAAAGCCGCTGATAATTTTTACGAGCGTTGATTTCCCCGCGCCGTTTTCTCCAACAAGCCCCATAACCTCGCCAGGCAAAATCTCAAAGTCCACGCCCTTCAAAGCATGGATTGCGCCAAATGATCGTTTGATTGATGAGAGTTTCAGCAAGGGCTGCATTGAAAATTTCCTACCGGGGTCGGCTATTGTCACCTGCAAATCCGGGGAAAGGAAAACCTTTCCCCGGACTGCCAGTCAATTGTTGCTTACCAGGCGCCAGAGCAAAGCTCTGAGATACCGTAAAGCTTGCCGTCGTAACCACGCAGAGCTGTGGTTTCGATCGTGTCTTTTGTCACAGCAGGGTTTGGCGTGAAGTTGATGTAGTTGGCGAGTTTTCCGGTTTCCAGATACTCTTCCACCAATTTGATCGCAAGCTGACCTTCATGCAGAGGAGACTGCAATGTTGTACCGAATTGCTTGCCTTCTTCGATGAGCTGTTTGTCACCATTGCACACTGTGCCAACGGCAATCACGTCTTCACCCATTTTGTAACCGGCTTCTTCCAGAGCGTTGATACCGCCTGTCAGAATTGCATCATCCATACCGTATACAAAGTCGATGCCCTGATCCTTGACGCTGGCGATCAATTTGGCCGCGCCCTTGTATCCATTGGCTTGACCAAAACCTTCATCGACATCGCCAATGATTTTCAGATCAGAACCTGCAATGGCTTCCTTGAAGGCATTTATGGACAGGCCATAGCCGCCATAGGAATGCGGATAAGACAGAGCGATCACGTTGAAGCTTGTACCGCCAGCTGCTTTCTTGGCAGCGGCTGCTTCACGCATCATGTAACCAGCATTTCGTGCACGCAGACGGTCATCAGGTCCGGCATAGCCGAAGATGTATTGCTTGTCCTGCTCATTGGGCAACTGGTTGATTTTCAGGACCGGAACGCCGGTTTTATGCAAGGCGCGCAGTGAACCCAGGCCAGCGGTCGCATCAGATGGCCACCAAATGAAGACGTCCGGCAATTGGCCTGCAGCCAGAACCTGTTGTACCTGCTGATCCTGTTCCGCTTGATTGAACTGGTTTTCAAAGACTTTGATATCAAAGCCCTTCAGTTCTGCTGTTTCCTTGATGCCTTTGATGAAACGACCGATATACGCCTCTCCGGCTGGGCCGTTGAATGAAACGATCGATGCTTTTGCTTGAGCCAACGCGGCTGACGACATGACGCCAACCGTGAGGCAAGCCGCAGCGGCAACGCCAACGGCCTTCTTAAAATATGACATGGTTTCCTCCCAATATAACAATAGCTAAATTTTAGCCTGTGCCAGCTTGGCAGATTGCCACAAAGATTCTGAACACGTGATTTATCCAATTTGGCCAGATTTTGTTCACATTGGATAGAATGGGGATTTCATACTTTCCGGCAGACCACCAGACTTATCGCAAACCTGCCGAGTACTGACGGTCTCGGCCAAAGAGAAATTCAAGGGATGGTTCAGATGGATAAGACACGGCTTGCGGGTAAAAACGTATTGATCACAGGCGGCGCTCAGGGAATGGGCGCGGCAATCGGTGAGTATTATGCCGCCCAAGGTGCGAATATTTGTCTCGGGGATGTCAATGTGGCTGGTTGTGAAGAAGTGGCGGCCCGCATCAAAGCCGCAGGCGGCAAAGCCGTTGCCGTTTCACTTGATGTCACGCAAAGAGATCAAATGGCCGCCGCCGTTCAAGCGACGGTTGATGCCTTTGGCTCCATCAATGTCATGCTCAACAATGCGGGAATCAACAAGCCGCTGATGTTCCTGGATGTGACCGAAGAGAACTTTCGCAAAATCATGGACGTGAATGCACTTGGGGTTCTCATTGGTATGCAGGAAGCCGCCAAGCAGATGATCAAGCAGGGCAAGGAAAATGGTCCGTATAAGATCATCAATGTGGGCTCCATCCTATCTCGTCAGGCCTTCGATGACGTAGTGCCATATGCGTGTTCCAAACATGCTGTCCTTGCGATGATCAATGGCGGTGCCAAGGCACTGGTTGATCACAATATTACGGTCAATGGCTATGGACCTGGCGTTGTGCGAACCGAGCTTTGGGAACAATTGGACAAAGACCTCGTTGCCATCGGCAAGTTCGAAAAAGAGGGCCAGTCCATGGACCAGTTGGCCGAGAACATGATCTTGATGAAACGTTATTCCTACCCTGAAGATGTGGTCGGCTCAGCTGCGTTCCTGGCATCATCTGAATCTGATTACATGACAGGTCAATTGTTCATGGTCGATGGCGGAATGATCATGCAATAGGGCACAGCCCTTTAAGGAAATAAACATATGATTATTGTTGCCGGTACTATCCAGTTTGAACCGTCGGATCTCAATGAGATCGAACCTCACATTCTTGAGGTCATGGCACACACAGTGAAAGAGAATGGCTGTATCTGTTATCGGTTTTGCCGGGATATGAATGTTGAAGGACAGTTTCAGATATATGAGGAGTGGGACAACGAACCTGTTCTTCAGCGTCATCTGGAAACAGACCACATAGCGGCATTCCTTGCGGCCCTGTCGGATTTCAAAGTACTTGGGCAGGACATCAAGGTTTTCGAGGCCACCAAACTGCGGTCGCTTTAGAAGCAATCCGGGAAAATCGATAACGCCGCAATCCATGTTCGCTGGCCAGAACCTCTGGCTATCCGCTTGAGTTCAACCCGTTCTTGTTCCTGATCCCCTGGGTTTCAGAATGTTGGAGACCCGGTTTTAAATTTGAGGCTCGTGCAGTCGCGCCGGGAATAGTGGGAAAAGTCAGGGGACAAATTCATGAATCGCATTGATGGAAAAAACGCGGTCGTGACGGGCGGCACGCAGGGCCTTGGTGCGGCAATCGCCCGTACATTTGCTGGTGCGGGTGCCGCAAACCTTACGATCTGTGGTCGCAATGCGGCGAATGGAGCCAGAGTCGCCAGCGATATTGCCAATGCAACAGGATGTAAGGTTCACTTTGTCCAGGCTGATCTTGCTGTTGTCGCCGATTGTCGAAAAGTCATTGCAGAGGCAAATAACGAATTTGGCCAGATCGATGTTTTGGTCAATGCCGCCGGCCTGACCGACAGGGGCGATATTCTGAACACAACGGAGGAGCTGTTTGATCGCATGTTTGCGGTCAATACAAGGGCGCCATTTTTCCTGATGCAGGATGCGATCAAGGTAATGCTTCGAAACGATACGAAGGGATCGATTGTGAATATCGGGTCGACTTCGGCACTGGCGGGCCAGCCCTTCATCGCGGCCTATTGCGCTTCAAAAGGATCCCTGCAACGCTGACTCGCAATACCGCATTTGCAGCCATGCCCAACCAGATCCGTGTCAATCAACTCAACATTGGCTGGATGGCCTCGGACGGAGAAGACCGTATTCAGCGTGAATATCACAATGCGGATGAAAACTGGTTGGCCGAGGCTGCCGCTGAACAACCTTTTGGACGGCTTCTGGCACCAGAAGAAGTTGCCAAGGCGGTTACCTTCCTTGCGTCCAGCGATTCTGGAATGATGACCGGTTCAGTGATCAATTTCGATCAATCTGTCTGGGGCGGATATTCGTTTGCGCCGCCCACACCTGTTGAAACGCTCTCTTTGAACGAAGAGTGAGGTGGCATAAAATGCGTGTTTGAGCAGCTACGTTACAACCGTCGCATTAGACCCTTTCTGATGAAAGTCAGGACGCATCAAATTACAGCATTTCGAATGATTGACAGGAACTCAAGTCAGTCGTTTGCCGTGCCGCATCCGATGCGGGACGAGAAGGCACTCGGAGAGATGAGCCAAGCCTGGCCCGAATGCCTGGAAACCTGCGTTGAGGCTGATCTGGCCTTTCATGGGGCGGTTCTGAACGCTTCGGGCAATCCCATACTCGAAGAGTTCGAGATTGTGATCGACGCAGCATTGCGGGCAGCATTCACGCTCTCCACCACGATGTCCCAGTCCTATGCCAAGACGATGAAGCCCCATGGCGAGGTACTTGATGCCGTCCGCATGAAAGATCCGCTCCGTGCAAAATCCGCGATGGCAGCACTTCTTGATGTTGCCGCAAAAGAACTTGGCGTGTCCTAAACACCTGATTTTACGAAGTGACATTCCCGGCACGCTGTTGAGAAATGGCGCAGCTGGATTGTTGACTTCGTTCGCTTGCGGCGGTGAGCGTCTTGGTGGGTGCTGTCTGCCGAATGCGAGTTGGTCTCCTTGTGCCTGATTGCGGCCAACTGCAACCACTCAGCAAGAGCTGCGGAGCGATCGAGTTTGATATCTGACAGCCGTTTAGACCGATAGCGATGTTAGCCGTCAAGCAGTTCATCCGATTGGGATTGGTGCAGGCGCAAGGGAGCATTTTTTGAATGCGCTGTCTGGCCACCAAAGTGGCTTGATCAAGGATCAGATGATATCAATTGAGCGGGAACATGAAGGCGCAAATCATAAAGTTTGGCCGGAAGAGGCTTGTCTGTTTTTAGGGTCAAACAATCCGCCTTCCAGATTTTCATGCCCCCACCGCATGATTCCCAAAAGTACGGGTTCAAAGCTGCGGCCTTCTTCAGTCAGGTGATATTCATACCGAGCAGGGTTTTCCTGATACAGTCTGCGTTGGACCAGCCCCCATGACGTCAAGCGCTGGAGCCGCTCAGCGAGGGTATTGCTTGGCATGTGTTCTTCGCTCTCTTGCAGGGTCTTGAACGTATGCTTGCCATGCCACATCAAATCCCGAACCACCAGCAACGTCCATTTGTCACCTACGATTTCCAATGCTCGGGCAATCGAGCATTGCGAACGGAAGGTTTGGTTTTGGGAACCATCATACAAAAGCGCTGGCATCGGGTGTCCTCAAAAATGAGTGGCTTGCAAAATGCAAGTTACCATATTAATAAGTGACTTGCAAAATTAAAGTAACTAATATGTCTGCCCTTTACAGGAATCCAAAATGAACAATGGTTCGACAATTTATGGCTCAATACTGGATCGCATAGGACGAACGCCCTTGGTCGAATTAGGTGGGATAAGACCAGAAGGATGCGCCCGCATTCTGGTAAAGATAGAAGCAGAAAATCCAACCGGCAGCATGAAAGACCGCATGGCCCTTGCCATGATCGAGGCGGCAGAGGCAGATGGGCGGCTCAAACCGGGTGGTCATGTCGTTGAGTATACGGGTGGTAGCACAGGGGTATCGCTTGCCATGATCTGCGCCGCAAAGGGATACACCCTGAGCATCGTCACATCGGATGCGTTTAGCCTGGAAAAACGAAATCACATGGCGGCTTTGGGGGCGGACTTGACTATTGTTCCCTCTGACAATGGGAAGATGGACGAGGCTCTAACACGCAATATGGTTGAAGCGGCGAAGGGCATTGCCGAAGAATCCGGTGGGTTCTGGACCAACCAGCTTGCAAACGCGGATCAGATTTCAGCCTATCATCGAATGGGCGATGAAATCTGGGAGCAAACCGGTGGAGAACTGGATGCTTTTGTTGCCATGACAGGGACAGCCGCTTGCAGTCGGGGCAACTCCGAAGCGTTACACCGCCATAACGCGGCGATTTATTGTGTTGCTGTTGAACCTGCTGAATCGCCTGTTTTCTCAGCGGGCCGAACCGGAGCGCACAAAATCGAGGGAACAGGTGCCGGTTTTGTTGTGCCGCTCTGGGATGAAACGCAGGTCGATGAAATCTCTACAGTTTCAACAGAGGACGCCATTGCGACGTGCCGCAAGTTGGCTGCGTTTGAGGGTATTTTTGCCGGAACATCGTCAGGTGGCAATGTAGCAACTGCAATCAGGCTCGGCATGAAGCTTGGTCCTGACGCAACAATCGTGACGATTATGTGCGATAGCGGCGTAAAATACCTCACGACCGCAGTATATGCCGCTGGTGCGAACAAAGCCCGCATCTGGGACGGATCAAAGGCCAGAGGATAGGACATGAACAACATACCTAAAGTAATCATTCCAGGGTACGGCGGCTCCGGCGAAGGGCATTGGCAAACACATTGGGAAACAGGTTCTGTTGAATACGACCGGATCGCACCAAAGAGTTTTGACAACCCTGACCTGACTGACTGGCTGAGTTCTCTGGAAGAGGCCATAGCGCGTCAGTCCATCGCTCCAATCCTTGTGGCGCATAGTCTTGGCTGCTTGCTCGTCGCAGAATATTTAAACCGTTCTGAAGGCGACGTGGCTGGTGTCTTTATGGTCGCTGTGCCAGACCCGGACGGGCCAAATTTTCCAATAGATCAGGCCCCTGATTTTGCCAAAGTTTCCCGCAATTTCCTGCCCTGTCCATCCCTCATCATCGCCAGCGACAATGATCCCTACAACGAGGCTTCTTATACTTCAAAGATCGCGCTGTCGTGGGGCGCAGAAGTGGTGAACATTGGAAACAAGGATCACATCAGCGATGTCGGCCAATGGGATCAAGGCCGCAATCTTCTCACCGCTTTCAGTGCTGGTGTGCAACAGCGCTGCTGACGATCCAGCCAACAAAAGCCCCAATGCGCAATAATTCTGTGACCGATCCATCGCCAACTTAGCTTTGAATTTTTGTCATGGGTTTGTGGCAGCGGTTGCGGAAGTGGACGTTGGTGGAGGCCGCAGTACTTCACTGTTGGGCTCAAAGCAGATATTCTCAGAGCCATGATTGAATAGCGGTTTTGGGCCGATAGCTTGGCTTTAGATGAACGGCGTTTAAGCGTTTTCCAGCGGATACCCTTGATATTGGAATAGGACGCATCCGTATAGCGTTCGGGTGTATGTCTCATTGTTCACTCCCAGGCGTTGAGGATGAGCTGCAAACTCTTCCCCGAGCAATCAGCTTGATTGATCCCCTGGGCGCTGACAGGAACCATGTTCGTAGTGCCGATGATCGATAATTCAAAAGATACAAACTAAACACATCTAATTTTGAAGGTGCATGGCAAAGTCTGTGATGCTAGAAGACGCCCCGGTCATTGAATTTAATTGTGTATAGTTGCCTACCGGCAGCTGAGGGGAAGAAGTGCATATGTCGACAGGTCAGCTTGGCAAAAAGACCCATTCAAAGACGCCTATGAGAATATCTTCACCCAAACCGCTTTATAATGGACAAAGACCCAGAAGCGGGAGTTACCGGCCGTCTCAAGAGCATGATGCGTGCGGTATCGGCATGATCTGCTCGATCAGGAACGAGCCAAGCCATCAGATTGTGCAGGATGGGCTTAAAATACTGGCCAATCTGGAACACCGAGGGGCTGTCGGCGCTGATCCAAAAGCTGGAGATGGGGCTGGAATATTGATTCAGCTTCCACATGTGTTCTTCTCTCAGGAAGTGTCCGGATTAGGGTTTGAATTGCCAGCTGCTGGAGACTATGGCGTTGGTCAGATATTCATGCCACGGGACAAAAACTGTCACGCGCTGATTGAAGCTGTTTATGAAGAAGCTGCCTTGTCAGAAGGGCTGGCCGTGCTTGGCTGGCGCGATGTACCCGTCGACTCGCAAATCCTGGGAGAGTCCGTAAAGCCTACAGAGCCGGTTCATCGACAGGTCTTTCTGACCCGCGGAGATACAGAGTTATCAGGCGATACATTTGAACGAAAACTATATGTCATGCGCAAGGTTGCATCCAATCTGGTACATGACAGGCATCCGGACTTTGCGAACGAACATTACCCGGTGTCCCTCTCTTCGCGGACCATTGTCTACAAGGGACTTGTTCTCGCGGATGGCGTCGCAGCCTACTACCGGGACCTTCAGGATGAGCGCGTGGTGTCTGCGCTGGCGTTGGTCCATCAGCGCTTTTCAACAAACACATTCCCATCCTGGCCGCTGGCCCACCCATACCGAATGGTATGTCACAATGGTGAAATCAACACGTTGCGTGGCAACACAAACTGGATGGCCGCACGGCAGGCGACGATGTCATCCCCCGTCTATGGACCTGACATGGAGAAGCTGTGGCCGATCTCCTATGAGGGCCAATCGGATTCGGCCTGTTTTGATAACGCGCTGGAGCTTCTGTATCTGGGTGGTTACAGCCTGCCGCATGCCATGATGATGCTGATCCCCGAAGCGTGGGCTGGCAACATTTTGATGGATGACAAATTGCGCTCATTCTATGAGTATAATGCAGCTTTGATGGAACCCTGGGATGGCCCGGCTGCGATTGCCTTTACAGATGGAAAAGTAATTGGCGCGACACTCGACCGCAATGGCTTGCGGCCAGCGCGCTATCTGGAAACAAAAGATGGTCGCATCCTGCTGGCCTCCGAAATGGGTGTTCTGGACATCCCCGAACATGAAATCGTCCGTAAATGGCGGCTGCAACCGGGCAAGATGCTGCTCATCGATCTGGAGCAGGGAGCCATTATTTCCGACGATGAGTTGAAAGGTCAGCTTGCGGACAGTCATCCTTATGACGAATGGCTTGCGAAAGCGCAGATCCAGGTCAGTGATTTGCCAGACGCGGAGAACGCTGAACACGCGCCTGCGGTCTCCCTGCTCAATCGTCAGCAGGCTTTCGGGTACACCGAAGAAGATATCAAATTTATCCTCTTGCCAATGGCCCAGACGGGAATGGAAACCATTGGCGCTATGGGGACCGACACACCTCCGGCAGCCCTGTCTTCCAGGTCCAAGAACCTTTCAAACTATTTCAAGCAACTGTTTGCACAGGTTACCAATCCGCCGATCGACCCGATCCGGGAAGAGATTGTCATGTCGCTGGTGTCGTTCATCGGCCCACGCCCAAACTTGCTGGATCTTGAAGGAACGTCCGATTTGAAACGGTTGGAAGTTCAGCAACCAATCATATCAAACGGGGGTCTGGAAAAGATCCGGGCCATTGGTGAAATCGAGGATAATGATTTCCGGACCATTACGCTGGATATTACCTTTGACGAGGCTCGCGGTGCCGAGTGCATGGAAGCGTTTGTTGAGGAGCTGTGTACTGGCGCGGAAGCAAGCGTTCGCGATGGCTACAATATTATCATCTTGTCGGATCGAAATTGTGGTCCCAATCGCGTCGCAGTTCCATCACTTCTGGCGACGTCCGCCGTGCATCATCATCTTATCCGAAAGGGCCTCAGAACTTCTGTTGGTCTGGCGGTGGAAACAGGTGAGGCAAGGGAGGTCCATCATTTTGCGACATTGGCCGGTTACGGTGCGGAAGCAATCAATCCCTGGCTTGCATTTGAAACCCTGGAAGCGCTGCATTCCGAGATAGATGACGACTTGTCGCATGAAGAGGTTCGAAAGCGCTACGTCAAGGCGATCAACAAAGGTCTGTTGAAGGTGATGTCCAAGATGGGCATCTCAACCTTCCAGTCCTATTGCGGGGCGCAGATTTTCGATGCTGTCGGTTTGAAAACCTCGTTCGTTGACAAGTATTTTGCCGGAACAAATACCGCCGTTGAAGGTGTTGGTCTGGCTGAAATTGCCGCGGAAACTCTGAAGCGACACGAGACCGCTTTTGGCAATAATCCGGTCTATGACAAGATGCTCGACAAGGGCGGTGAATATGCTTATCGCATCCGGGGCGAAAAACACCATTGGGATCACGATACGGTTGCTGATCTGCAGCATGCGGTGCGCGGAAATCTACCTGATAAATACCGCACCTACGCCAAGGCGATGAACGATCAGGACGAAGAGTTGATGACTTTTCGAGGCCTGTTTTGTCTGCGAACTGCCGAGGAGATGGGGCGCAAGCCGATTTCTTTGGAAGAGGTTGAACCGGCAACCGAGATCGTCAAACGGTTTGCAACAGGTGCGATGTCCTTCGGGTCCATTAGTCGTGAAGCCCACACCAACCTTGCAATCGCCATGAACCGGATCGGCGGCAAGTCAAATACGGGTGAGGGCGGAGAGGAAACAGATCGTTTTTCACCGCTGCCGAACGGTGATTCCATGCGCTCTGCCATCAAGCAGGTTGCCTCTGGTCGATTTGGTGTGACCACTGAATATCTGGTGAATTCAGATATGATGCAGATCAAAATGGCGCAAGGCGCAAAGCCCGGCGAGGGCGGTCAGCTGCCTGGTCATAAGGTTGATGCAGTCATTGCAAAAGTGCGGCACTCAACTCCGGGGGTCGGTTTGATTTCACCGCCGCCGCACCATGACATCTACTCGATTGAAGATCTCGCGCAGCTTATATTTGACCTCAAATGCGTCAATCCGGCCGCTGATGTGAGTGTAAAGCTCGTGTCGGAAATCGGTGTGGGAACCGTTGCAGCAGGTGTTGCCAAAGCCAGAGCAGATCACGTCACCATTTCGGGATTTGAAGGTGGTACCGGCGCATCGCCCATTACCTCCATCAAACATGCTGGGTCGCCCTGGGAGATCGGGCTAGCTGAAACCCAGCAGACCTTGGTCGCGAATAATCTACGCAGCCGAATTGCAGTGCAGGTTGATGGTGGGCTCAGGACCGGTCGTGATGTGGTGATCGGCGCGCTGTTGGGCGCAGATGAATTCGGATTTGCAACGGCGCCATTGATTGCCAGTGGCTGTATCATGATGCGGAAGTGTCATCTCAACACATGTCCCGTTGGTATTGCCACGCAAGACCCGGCTTTGCGGAAGAAATTCACCGGGCAGCCTGAACACGTCGTCAATTTCTTCTTCTTTATTGCAGAAGAAGTACGTGAGTTGATGGCCGAGATGGGGTTCCGAACCCTCGACGACATGATTGGGCAAACAGATGCCCTGGATACCCGTGCTGCAATTGATCACTGGAAGGCAGAAGGTCTGGATTTCACAGATCTGTTCTACAAACAGGAAACGGAGGGTGATTTACGAAATACGTCAGTACAAAATCATCCGATCAACGATATGCTCGACCATAAATTGCTGGCGGCAGCAGCGCCCGCATTTGAAAGCGGTAGCAAGGTCAATGCGGAGTTTCCCGTCAAGAATACTGACCGTACTGTAGGCGCTCTGCTTTCTGGACAGCTGGTGAAGCGTTTCGGCCACGCAGGCCTGACTCAGGATTCATTATGGTTCACGTTGAAGGGGACCGCCGGGCAAAGCTTTGGTGCCTGGCTTGCAAATGGTGTCACACTTGATCTCATTGGTGAGGGCAATGACTATGTCGGAAAGGGGCTTTCCGGCGGCAAACTGGTGGTCAGACCAGATGCGACCAGCGGTATCGATCCTGATAAAAGCATGATTGTGGGCAACACCGTTTTGTACGGTGCGATCTCGGGAGAATGTTACTTCCGTGGCATTGCGGGAGAGCGATTTGCCGTTCGTAATTCTGGCGCTATTGCTGTGGTTGAAGGAACTGGCGATCATGGCTGCGAGTACATGACCGGAGGCATTGTTGTGGTTCTGGGAGAAACAGGACGGAATTTTGCCGCAGGAATGTCAGGAGGGATTGCGTACGTCCTTGATGAATCCGGCCAGTTCGAGCGGCGGTGCAATCTTGCCATGGTCGATCTTGAGCCTGTCGGTAGCGAACAAGAAACCACTCAAAACATGCTTCATGCAGAGATCGAAGCTCATGGAATGGAGCATGTCGCTTCTGATCTGATGGCTTTCGATGCGGAGAGACTGCAACAGCTGATCGCTTCCCATGTGCGTCATACCGCCTCGACGAAAGGTCGACATATTTTGGAAAACTGGGATCAATATCGATCGAAATTCGTAAAAGTGATGCCCACGGAATACCGGCGTGCTTTGCAGGAATTGCAGGTCCAGAAAACCAGTGAGACGCTTATTGGTATGGAGGCACGATAATGGGAAAAGTCACAGGATTTATCGAGATTGATCGCCAGGACCGTACCTACAAACCAGTCGGTGAGCGGACCCTGAACTACAAGGAATTTGTCGTTGATCTGGAAGACCAGGATCTTCAGCTTCAGGCTGCAAGATGCATGGATTGCGGTGTTCCTTTTTGCCACAAGGGGTGTCCGGTCAACAATCAAATTCCGGACTGGAATGACCTCGTCTACCAATCGGATTGGGAGCAGGCAGCCATTGATCTGCATTCAACCAATAATTTCCCGGATTTTACAGGACGGATATGTCCGGCCCCATGTGAAGCGGCCTGTACGCTGAACATCGATGATGCGCCTGTTACGATCAAAACCATCGAACACGCCATTTGTGAAAAGGCATGGAAGCATGGCTGGCTGGCCCCGCAGGTTCCAGATGTGGAAACCGGTAAAACGGTTGCCATTGTCGGGTCCGGCCCCGCAGGGTTGGCTGCGGCTCAGCAGTTGAGACGCGCAGGTCATACAGTTGTTGTGTTTGAAAAGAACGAAGTGCCTGGTGGCCTTGTGAGGTTCGGCATTCCTGATTTCAAGCTGGAAAAACACGTTGTCGACAGGCGTGTGGAACAAATGCGTGCAGAAGGTGTGACGTTCAAATGCGGCGTTCACATAGGTAAAGATGTTTCTGCATCGGAACTCATCGAAGGCTATGACGCTGTCTTGCTTGCAGGGGGAAGCGAGACCCCGCGTAATCTGGAACTGGAAGGGCGCGATCTATCCGGGGTCCATTTTGCAATGGACTTTCTGACGCAGCAGAACCGCCGTAATTCCAATTTCGCCATCACTGAGGGCGTTGACCCTATTCTGGCGACTGGCAAGCATGTCGTCGTGATCGGCGGCGGTGACACGGGCTCTGACTGTGTCGGCACCTCAATTCGTCAGGGCGCTTTGTCTGTGACGCAGCTTGAGATTATGCCGATGCCTCCGGAGCGGGAAAACAAGGCACTTTCCTGGCCCCATTGGCCGCTTAAACTGCGAACATCCTCAAGCCAGGGTGAAGGTGCCGAAAGAGACTTTTCGGTTACGACCTCCAGATTTGTTGGTGACAATGGCGTGTTGAAGCAACTTAGATGTCAGCGCGTTGACAGCAATCTGAAGCCTGTATCTGGCAGTGAATTTGACCTGAAAGCTGACCTTGTCCTGCTGGCGATGGGGTTTGTTCATCCCGTCAAGGAAGGGATGCTGGAAGAGCTTGCTCTGGAAACTGACCAACGTGGCAATGTATCAGCTGACGAGAAGAACTACCAAACCAATCGGGATAAAGTGTTCGTGGCTGGTGACATGCGCCGCGGGCAATCTTTGGTCGTCTGGGCGATCAGGGAAGGACGGCAGGCTGCCCACGCTGTGGACGCCTTTCTGATGGGTGTTTCGGACTTGCCGAGATGACCGGAAATGCTGGATCGCTTTAAAGGAATGGCCGAGCAGGATTTTTGCCAATGCTGCTCGGCGTTATTACAGGCTTGCCAAGCGTGTGACCATTCTGTCTGGTGAGTTCCGATACTTCGCTTTGTTTCTACAGACCGCATAGACAAAAGCGGTTGCTGAGAACCTCAGTAACCTTCGCCAGGTACTGAGGTTCTGCAATGAAGTCTCGGCTTCTGCCTTGGCTCAATCAGCGATAGAGCCTTTGCACGCCGAATTTGTCGTGGATGCTGTTGACCACGTCTTTTTCGATCCGTAGATGGGAAGCGAATTGGTCGAGGTATTTCGCCTCTGCTGCATCGTCCAGATTGATGCCGAGCACAGACATTGCATAGACCTGGTTTTCAAGGCCGCGCGGAACCTGTCGGGCAAGACCCTGAACATCCATGGGCGCAGCCATTTCCTTGTTCACAAATTCTCGCTCGGCTGCTGAAACATCGCCCAGCTTTTCGAGTAATTTGCTGCGCTCCCCTTCATCAATCTTTCCGTCAGATTTGGCCGCCTGTATCATGGCTTTCAACATCAAACCGGCTGCGGCTTCCTGGCTTTTGGTCGGCTGCTGTTTGGGCTTGCTGCGTGGGGCCAGTGCCTGGTTCAATATGTCGCCAAAATTTCCCCCGGTTCCAGCGCTTGCTCCGGCGGATTGGGTCAACTTTCCGAGCAAATCGCCAAGACCGCCGCCACCTTGTCCAGCCGTCAGCTGTTCAAGAAGCCCGCCCAAGCCACCTGAATTGTCAGCCTTCGAGATAGCATCATCCAAACTGGCGCCGGACTGGTTCGATTGCGACGATGCGCCCGAAGTCAGACTTTCAAGAAGTCCGCCGAGGCCGGAATTTGCGCCGCCATTTCCGCCCAACAATCCACCAATAAGGCTCTCCAGTCCGGGGCCTCCTTCGGCCGCGGCATCGGATGCAGGCGCATTGCCAAACAATCCGCCATTATTCTGGCGGCTTGCTGGATTGTTCATTGTACCGCTTGCGCCTTTTGCAGCGGCCATTTCGGTGGCCACTTTTGCAAGCACATCCATTAAACTCATGACATTCTCCCTCTATGTGTCGCGAGATCGTAGCAGACCTGGGACATTCACATAAGGCCATTGATGCAAGCAGACAGATCTACGCGACTGAACAAACCAATTGCCACTGGAAGAAGAGGTAAGGTGGAATGAGCACTGACAACTCCAAGAACTGAAGCTGCTGCAGAAAGAGAGTGTGTGTCTTCGCTGAGCTGTATCGGATCTGACGCTGAACGAGTTCGACCTGTCGGACGTTGCCAGGGGAACTTCTGAATCCCTTTCACCACGCTTGCATTGATCTTATGCGCAGCCAGATGAAAGGTTCTGAGCAACGGGTCTGCCGCGTTCCTGGCCGGTATTCATCACGCATCGGCGATTGCCGGAATGGGGGTGTCTATGACGCAGAAACTGGTAGGTTCCCCTCAACTGATCCAGTGGTTTAGGATGCGCCAAACTACAAGCCACGCATGTCCGTTGTGCGTGGCCGACCGCCCGGGCGGGCCGGTGGCACAAATGGTGAAAGAACAGACCACTCATTGTCGGTCAAATCGGTTGGATAACGATCAATATCGCATCTATGCTCAGTGCGACTGCAATTCAGTTGGCAAATTTCGCATAAAAACCAAATGTAGCGGCGTGACCTCAAGTTTCCGTGCTGTTTCCAATGCGCTTCGCCAACGGAGATGCACTTACTCCGTGTAGCAATACCGAGAGTGCGACGGTCAGTGAGACACAAGCTAACAGCTCTTCTTCATTTGGGAACTCAAACTCATCCATAATGATCAGCGTAAACAGGATGGATGCGAGACCACGCGGACCAAACCACCCAAGAAACAGCTTTTCCCGCATTGCAAGGCCTGTACCTGCAAGCGACACAAGGATAGGCAGCACCCGTATGACTGTCAGGAATGAAATGGCGACTAAGACTGTAGACCAAGATATATGGGCTAAGCCATCGGGCAGCATTAATGCGCCAAAGACCAGAAACGCTGCCATGGTCAAGAGCTGTCCGGCACCTTCCATAAACTCCTTAATGAAGTGGATGTCATTTTGGTATGTGTTGCCAAAAACGGCACCGGCAACAAATGCTGCAATAAACCCGTTTCCCCCGACAAGCACAGCTGCGATGAAACTCACGAAGGCAGTGGACAGAAAGACGATGCCCTGGGCGCTTCCAACAATCCAATCGCGCTGCTGCACATAGTCGAGAGCTTTTGCGTTGATCCAGCCTATTGCGAGGCCAACTACAGGTCCAAGGACAACCTGAGTGACTGCAAACAGCGCCAACCCATCCGTTTCTGTCATATTGGTCGAGGCTAAAATTGCTCCCAACAGGACAAAGGGAAGAACCAGCCCGTCATTCAGGCCGCCTTCCACATTTATTGATTGACTCAAACGCTCGGGAACCCTGGCACTCGACACAACGGCTTGCCCAATTGCGGCATCTGTGGGAGCCAACAACGCAGCCGTTAGCAGTGCCAGGGCCAGACCTCCTGCCGGAAAAACGGAAAACACCACCAGAGTTCCCAATGCGATCGATCCAGGCAATCCAATAATCAGCATGCGTAACGGAATTGCGAAGGTCACTTTCAATCCTGAAAAGCGAACATGGCTGGCGTCGGCGAATAGAATGAGAACCAGTGTCAATTCGGCCAGAAAACGTGCTGACTGGCGGAGTTCCACTGTAGTGCCGAGGGATTGGGTCACAGGCGCACAAAGATAGCCAATTCCCACAAAGATAATCGGGAGTGTCAATATTGATTTGGAAACTACCTTAGACAGCAAACAATAGGCGATGGTACAAACCAGAATGCCCAGAACGATCAATTCAATATTTGTACCGCTATGTTCCATAATCACTTCTGGCCGCAATTGGCTAAAAGCACAAGGAGGGCAACGGAACAAATTCGTTAGAGACTCAATGTCTGACGTCAGCGCGTATGGGTCCAAATAGGGCAATTTGATAAGAGATTGTTTCTGGCTCATCGTAACCACTGAGTAGTAGAAGATGAGACAATAAACTGGAATACGCAAAAG
This sequence comes from Alphaproteobacteria bacterium, assembly GCA_024743215.1. Taxonomy (GTDB): domain Bacteria; phylum Pseudomonadota; class Alphaproteobacteria; order Rhizobiales. The sequence goes on along the minus strand of JANSWZ010000007.1, from coordinate 4,567 downwards.
CCCTGACGAGAAGATCAGACCACACTGGAGCGAAAAGATTGAAGATGAAAACCAACCACGTGGTGTGTTTGCAGGCAGACGCTGCGAAAGCGTAACAGTGGGGAAAATGCCAAACCGTCAAATCATCGTTTATGACAAGCTCCGCGAGGCTGTTGATCAGCGTAAAAGCCATTGGTTCAAAGTTTGGGGCGTTGATCCAGCGGATAAAACGCAATCGATTTGGCGAATAGAAGTTCGTGCTGGAAAAAGGCATCTCGCGGATACATGGACGCTGCGTAGCTATGCCGATATCGAAGCGTCAATTGGGGATGTTTTTAAGGCCGCGATGGAGGACGTTCGTTATCTATCTGACGGTCAAACCGACAGCAACGGGACACGCCAATTGCTGCACCCGTTGTGGGCAGATGCAAGTCGGCATGTCTTTTATGCGCTGACCGATCATCAAAGCGGATTGACCAAAGATCAGGTGATTTCAATTGAAAGAGATGATCGTGCGGCTATGTACTAATGCCAAATACAGGGCTTGCTTGCTGGATATGTAGCTGTCTCTAATGAATTCATTGATGATGATTATGATGACCTGCCAAATCGCATCATAGCGCAGTTGCATTCCATCGTATCAAATGACGAGAGTGCATTTTATCAGTCAGTGACCAAGGCGAAGAGGCGGTTTCATTTTTTGTAAATTGTCAAAAAGGGCGGGGAGCGGCCTTTCGCTGCAGGCGCGATGCTTCCAGTTAATCACGCGGAAGCGGACATTACAAACTAGTCAACCCGCATGAATATCAAGCTCCGACAGGGCAGGCAGTTTCCGGACACCTGCAGGCGCGACGGTGCGTGCGTGACATGCAGTGCAAGCAACGGTTTAGGTGGAGTGGAGCCCACGCGCCCATCTTTGTTGAGGGGAATTTGTTAGATAAAGTGTTCCACTTGGCTCTCCAGTCACACCTTGGTCGCGTTTTGCGTCTTAGTCCGTTGAATTCTGACCGACTGTTCTAAACCGTGTTTCGGCATTGATTTTCTGATCTAGACCTTCCAGCGCCAAGTAGATCCATAGATCGTGCGGCCGCCCATCTCAGTCCAGTTATAACTCTTCCACATACTTTGCTTCGAGGAACCGCCCAATTTCACGTCTTCGAGCATGTAATCATACGCCTCTTTTGTGACCCAAGTCCGCTCGCTTAGCTTCAGCTCTGTCAATTTGGCCGCAGAGTTCGCGGCGCGGCCCACCCAAACAAGATCGTTGTCTCCGCGGGCACCGGTTCTGGCCACTCTAATCTCACTAGTGTCGATACCTACAACCTGCACCACATCATAATCAGTATTGTACCGATCGTGCATTGCGGGGTTTATGATTTTCTGAACAGCATAGTTGATTTTCAATCCGGCGCGTGCTGCTGGCGACGTCTGCGATTTTCCGATAAAAACTCCCATTACGCGGTCGCCATCGTAGGAGGTAACAACGCCGCCTTCATCCTTTATTATCTTTGTCGCACAGTGAAGATAAGTCTTGTAAATCTCTGCTGCGAATTGCCATTTTTTTGTCTCAACCATGTTCGTGGAGCTGCTCAGATCGGCATAAAGAATGGTAGCTCTTTCGAAATGAACAGCTTCATTGCCAAGCACAAGATTGGTCGATTCTGGCACGACCTGTCCCTCTCGTTCACTCCAGGCATCCTTAAATACCTTTTTTACGTAGTTGCTTAATGATTCCTCAAAATCAGACATTGCTTATCCGTTCTGTGGCCCCAGCGCATTGATATGATCTCTCAAACGATTGCAGGCAGGGCCAAGGGTTGCAGCCGCATCGGCTCCCTTCTCGAAGCGGTAGGGAATTGTAGTGATGCCAGCCAAATCGCTAGGCAACTTCACATTCTCTTCGCGCGGCTCCATCAATATGGCGCGAGCACGTCCCAACCGCCCCATGAATAGGCCAAGCTCGAAGATGACGTTGTCTCTTGGCGTTGGCCAATCGGAACCACGTACTGTGGTCAGATCGTCAGCGTGAGCAATTGCGATGGTAAAGTCCGATTTGTCCACCTCGTCTTCCAAACTCTGTAACGTGTAGTTGGCAACCTTGAAAACGCCGTCGGTCCAAATGACCACCTGAAAGGGATCGTGCTCAAAAGCATTCTGGATGGCACGGGCTATTGGCAGAGACTCCACAGAAGAGATTATGAATAGTCTGACGCGTTCGCGATACGCACCTACAAGCGCATTTCGCTGGAGCAGCCGACGCGCCAACTCACGAGCTATGTCCATGTAAACGGTCGGATGACCGTGGGCCACTTCATGGAATGAAAGTTCGGGAATTTTGAGCGCAACAACCTCCGTTGCCGCTACAACACTTGCGGATCGCTGCTGTGCTGGCTCAATTGCAGCCATCTCACCGACATGGTCTCCGGGGCCTCTGCGACCGACTACCCTCCCGTTGACAATGATTTCGCAATTTCCTGCAACAAGCAGGTACAGGTCGTTGTCATCGCCACCCTGTTCGATTAGTGCAGAACCCACGTTAAAAGCGACGACCTCGGCTACGCGCAAAAATGCGTCGGTCAGTTCATCACTCCCTTGGACCAATTTTGCGCCACGAATGGCACCACGCAGAGCACGATCACCTTCAGAACCGGAAAATCTGTCAATGAGTGCCAACGTAATTCTCCTTAGAAGCGGCGTCAGCAGTAGAGTGCGAACGCACGATACAGTTGCCCATACGCCAGTTCTCAAGACTTGAATTTAGCACCAATTATTCACCCTTCCTTACCGCTCGACCGATTAAATGCTTGCGATGAGCCTTTGGGCAATTTTTTGTCCGATAATTCGCGCGAGCTTGCCCGCGATAAGATGTAACCACGCTTCTATTTCCTAGTTCAGAAGCCTGTGGCGGTCGAGTCATTGTTAGAATTTGAATCCTTTTGCCGCTGCGTCGCGCCATCCGATGGCAGCACACGCCCCTGCGGTATTACATTGCAACGCAGTTTGGGTGTAGCAACGCGCCCGCTGACCAAATCTGCGGCATGACTCTGCCCAGCAGCAGTAATGCACACAAATCAAGTTGCTGCGAATGTCTGCTCTCGGGAGGTCGGTGAAACTGCGTGCCCAAGGGGCGATAGTCCGCTTAGCGCCGAAAGCGTCAAGTAGCTAACGACCGCATTGCCGCCAGGTCTTGCCTATTGCCTGATGAACATTTCAGGTTGCCCGCAGTCGGCTAGTTTGCCCAGTAGACCATCCGTTGACCGGCAATGATTGTTTTGGTCTCCTCATCAAGGCGTAGATTGCGGGCGATCGCCTTTCAGGCGTTGCGACTAAAGCAAAGCTCGGTTCAAATCTCATGTCCCCGCACGTGCGCCTTGGCGTACGGCAACCAACGGGACTGTGCGACTGTTAGACCCGATGTGCGCGCGAGCAAGGCGAAGGCTATCATCGCACGCATGGCTCGCGCTTTACTTATCTCGTAAGACCATCCGCATAATGCCCTCGCCTCCGTCCGGCATAGTGCCTTCAAACTTTAGCTTGATGCTGTTGTCATTCCAGCCTCGTGTTCCCACGTGCGCTGGATAGCATTGCCCGCGCGTATATTTTTCCACGTTGTTGTAATAAAAATCCTTCCAAATGGCGTGCTTGGTCGGCAGCTTAGGATCGTCATCAAACGTTGCGAATTTGAAGTAGTTGTAACCGACAGCGTAGGCCTTTCGCATCGAATACATCATGCCGAGCCGCTTGTTGGTGCCGTTGATTTTATAACTTATGACGCCAGCGATCGCGCCGCCGGCTTTCCTGCCGTATCCATACCCAAGGCCAACATAACCCTTAGCTGGTACGGTGTTCGCTATGTCACCGATAAAACCGTTGCGCTGGTATCGCCTCGGATTGGAGAGAGTGTGGCTGCTTTCATTGACGAATTCGAAGCCGATGCTCTGTTTTTTGACGAACTGCTGCAGAATCGGAGTGAGAATCTCTGTCGCCACAATCGTTCCAATCACGACCCCTCCGCTAAATGGGTCACCGAGCGGTTCTTTGCCTTCGGACATAAGCGGCAAGACTTCCTCTTCGAGATCGGTTACCTCATCAGGTGGACCAAGCAATTCAAGCTCTGTAGCTTCAGATGTCTCTTTATCAGAATTGGTCATGAGTGGCCTCTTGCCGCTAAAGTTGGGGACTTCAGTTAATCCCAAATCCCTAAAACGCACAATGATACGGTGCTAAGTCCTTGCTGGGATCCTTCATCAAAAGTAAACGGGTGTCGATGGGTTCGCGTCATCGCAAGAAGCTTATGGCCGCAAGTGTCTTGCCCTGCGCACTGGCAGGAGCCGCTTTTTCAATACTGCATCGACCGACCGTCATGTAGCGTACCTCGACAAAAACACGCGTATAAGAGACAACCTGCTTAGGGTGTGGCTTTGGGGGGGGGGGGGGGGGGCGGGGGGGGGGGGGGGGGGGGGGGGGTGGCCGGCCGGTGGGGGGGGTGGGGGGTGGCGGGGGGGTGGGGGGGGGGGGGGGTCCGGGGCGGGGGGGGGGGGGGGTTTGTGGCGGGGGGGGCGGGGGGGGGGCGGGGGGGGGGCCGTGG
>JANSWZ010000015.1 GCA_024743215.1 Alphaproteobacteria bacterium | reverse complement strand
ATGCCGTCCTTGACCAACATTCCGTGGTCACGCCTCATCAGGGAAGATTGCGTCACCTACCCGGCAGACAGCGAAGATAAGCCCGGCAATGCGGTGATTTTCGTCGACGGTTTTCCAACCCCTGACGGGCGCGGCAAACTGGTCCCCGCAGATCTGCTGGCCCCGGACGAAGTGCCTGATGCAGAATACCCACTGGTGCTGACAACCGGCAGATTGCTGGAGCACTGGCACACCGGTGCCATGACCCGCCGCGCCAGCGTCCTGGACGCGATTGAACCGGAGGGAATTGCGGCCATGAACCCGCGTGAGATCGAACGCCAGGGCCTAAGCATTGGTGACAGGGTCAGCGTTGAAACCCGGCGTGGCACGGTCTCAGCCCTGTTGCGCGCGGATCGTGAAGTGGCCGACGGCATGATCTTCATGCCCTTCTGCTTCAATGAAAGCCCCGCCAATATATTGACCAACCCACAGCTTGATCCCTTCGGCAAAATCCCCGAATTCAAATTCTGTGCTGCCAAGATCAAACGCAAGGATGCGCTGGAAGCGGCAGAGTAGTTGGCCTCTATCGCCGGGCGTGTTGTCCAGCACACAGCATAAGCCTAGGCATCAAGCGCGCCTTTGAGCGCTGGATAAAGGGCCTGATACTTTTGGTAGATTTCGTCATAGGCCAGCGTGGCTTGTGGATCCGGTTCGATCAGCCGTCCAGGTTTGACCATGGCCTCGATGCCGTCATCGATGGTGGCAAAATGTCCAGCGCCGTGTGCGGCCAGTATGGCCGAGCCTAGAGATGGGCCGTCGGTTGATTCTGGAATACGCAGCGGAATGCCGGCCACATCGGCATGGATCTGCATCCACAAATCAGAACCTGTGGCGCCGCCGCCGACAACCATCTCCGTGCCCTGATAGCCGCCCTTGGCGAAAGCATCCAAAATGGCGCGGGTGCCAAATGAAATGCCCTCGATAATGGCGCGGAACACGTGGTGCGGCTCATGCACAAGCGTCAGCCCGGTGATGGCGCCGCGTGACAGGGCATCTGTATGAGGTGTCCGGTTGCCCTGGAAGTGATCCTGCACAACAAGGCCTTCTGAACCGGGCGGCAACAGCGCCGCCTTCCGGTTCATCTCCTCAAAGTCCATCTCACCGCCGACAAAGCGCTTCAGCCAATTGATGATCGACCCTGTTGATGTCTGACCGCCCTCAATGATGAAACGGTCCGGATAAACGATATCGGGATAGGCACCCCACATGCCATGGGCGTTGAACGACTGTTCGGTGACACCGAATTGCAGATGAGAGGACCCTGTAATCATGCATAATTGACCGGGCTGGTAGACGCCTAGACCAATCATGCCAATCAGCGCGTCCGCGCCGCCTTGCACCAGTTTTGTCTTTGTGGTCAGGCCGAGGGCCTCAGCCGCTTGTGGCGTTAGATTGCCAATCACTTCACCTGGCGCTGCTACGCGTGACGGCCACTTTTCAACAAGGTCAGCCATCCCCAGTTTGGTAACCAGCGTTTCCGCCCAGCCGCCGTCGCGGTTGTCATAGTGCCAGCGCAGACCGACATTGTTCAGCGACGCACAGCGCTCACCAGTCAGCCGCAACGTCAGAAAATCCTGATATTCGCAAATGGTGACGGCCTGATCATATATGTCCGGCTCGTTGCGCTTGATCCACAAGGCCTTGGGAATCATCCACTCGGCAGAGACGGGTCCGCTGCCATTGCCATTGAATTTCAGGCGCTCATCGCCGGTCGCCAGAACCGCTGCGGCCTCATCGGACGCGCGCACATCCATCCACATCAAAGCCGGACGCAGCGGATTGCCCGCGCCATCCAGCGCGACCACCGTACAGCATGTGGTGGCATAGGCCATCGATTCGATTTGATCTGGCTTCAATCCGGTCTCCGCCAAACAGGCACGCGTTGCCTTGCAAAGGCAGTTCCACCAGTCTTCGGGCTGCTGTTCAGCACGGGCACCGGGCAGAAAATTGGTTTCGTAAGGCTCTGCATGGGACGCAAGGCAATGACCTTCCAAGTCATAAATGCGCGTGCGCAGACTCTCGGTGCCGCCATCGGCTGTCAGAAAATATGCCATCTGTTTTCCTCCCAATAGATAGCGGCCTTGTCAGTTAGCCAGTCATTTACTTAGCCAGTCAGTTGGTCTGCAAGATCAATTTTTCCAGCAAGGCTGGTGAATCCCACTGCGGCATGTGTCCTGTGCGGACGATATGCGAGCTGACCCGTGGTGGCATATTGAACATATGCTCTTTCGGAATAATCATGTCGGCGGTCCCGAAGATGGCCGTGACAGGTATTTCCTGGCTCAGCGCAGCGGCTGCCGAAATTGTATCAATGCACTGCATATTGCCGCGCGCGACCGCATTGGCCAGCGTGATCAAACGGCCCCTGGACAGTTCATTCGACATGGTCTCCATGGCATCCGACGGCAATTTCGAGGCTTTTGGACCGAGCAGGCGAAGCAAATGTGCCAATTCGCCTGCCGAATGGGCATGCGCCATCCCCTGCAGGAAGTCGCCATTGATTTCATGGCCGCAACCGGCCGGTGCCACCAGCGTCAAACGGCCAGTTTTTGAACGCGCACGGTCTGCGGCAAGAGCTGCAACATGTGCGCCGAGCGAATGTCCGACAAGATGCACCGGCCCGTCTTGCTCGTTCAGCAAGGCTTCAAGCCACGCGATACAATCCTCGGCGCCGTTTGCCTCTGCACTGTTTTGCCCGTGGCCAGGCATATCTGGCGCAACCGTCTTCAAGCCTGCTTTTTGCAGATTTGAGCGCAAGGCGGCCCAGTTGGAGCCAAGTCCGGCAAAACCGTGGATGAATATCACCGTGCTCAGATCGTTTGCGCCGGTGCGGTTGATCCGGGCAGACGACAACAAAGACGTGCCTGCTTCAAGACGGGATTGAACATCCCGCGCTTCGACGCGCCCTCGCCGCCCTGTCCCGTTAAGGGCGGACAGATCAATGCCGCCCTGGCGCGCCAGGCGCCGGGCCAACGGTGTTGCACGCAGCTTGTCACCTGCGGCCTGAGGGTTCGAAATCACGGTGTCAGGCACTGTGCTGACCGCGGGCAATTCCTCGATCGGGGCATCAGCTTCTGGCGCATCAGCAACGCTGTCCCACACATCCGGTGTTTCTATGATGGCAATCGGTGCACCCACATCGACGACATCGCCGGGCTCGACCAGTGTTTCAATCAATTTGCCGGAGCCGAGCGCTGGATATTCCACAAGCGTCTTGTCGGTTTCCAATTCCAGCAAGGGGTCGCCCCGCGCGAAATCATCACCGGGTTTGACCAGCCAATTTGAAATTGTGCCCTGTTCCATCGTCTCGCCGAGGCGAGGCATCGGCAATTTGACCTGTGTCACAGCATTCATTTCAGCATCATCCGCACGGCGTCGCTGATAAATTCAGGCGTCGGCACCGAATGTTTTTCCAACAGAGGTGACACGGATATCGGAATGTCTTCACCAGCCACCCGCACAACCGGGTCTTCCAGGAAGTCGAAACATTCTTCGGTGATGCGCGCAGCAAGCTCAGCGGCAACGCCGGAGGTCATCGCACCTTCGGACACGACCATGGCACGCCCCGCCTGTTCCACGAGCGGACGGATGGTATCGAAGTCCAGCGGATTAAGTGTGCGCAGATCAATGACCGCCGCCTGAATACCATTTTCCCTGGCAAGGATTTCAGCTGCAGCAAGTGCATGATGGAGCTGTCGCGAATAGCTGACGATAACGATATCCGCACCTTCGCGCATCACCCGCGCCTTGCCCCAACCGGCAGGCTCAGCATCGGTGTCCAAAGTCCCTTTCATTGTGTAGAGCCCTTTGTGTTCAATAAACACAACCGGGTCTGGCTGCTTCAGGGCCTGGCGCAGCAAATGATAGGCATCATCGACAGTTGACGGCATGGCAAGCCGCAGTCCCGGCGTATGCATGACATAGGCTTCAAGGCTCTGGCTGTGTTGTGCGCCGGCCGAACGGCCCGTGCCACCCTGGGTGCGCAGAACCATGGGAACACCAATCTGCCCGCCAAACATGTAGCGGATCTTGGCCGCCTGATTGGCAAGCTGATCCATCGTCATGCCGATGAAATCAACATACATGAGCTCGGCCACAGGGCGCAGCCCGGCCATTCCAGCGCCGACCGCCGCGCCGACAATTGCCGCCTCGGAGATAGGCGTATCGATGACCCTGTCCTCGCCAAATTCGTCTATCAGGCCTTTGGTCACGCCGTAGGCACCGCCATAGCGACCGACCTCTTCACCCATGATGATGACATTGTCGTCCGCTTGCATGGCTTCTGTCAGAGCAAGACGCAAAGCGTCGCGGTAGGTGGTTTCAATCTTTGCCATAGCCCCTACTCCCGCGCCAAAACACGTTCGAGTCGCGTGCGCACCGGTTCAGGCTCCGGTTCTCCTGGCGCGTAGACATCGCGATACATCGAACTCAATTGAGGTTCTTTTTCTGCAATGGAGAAATCGATGGTTGCGTCCATTTCCGTAGCAATTTCAGCGTCCCATGCGTCGAGATCGGCTTCACTCATCATGCCGGATGAAATGAGCTTGTCCCGCGCGCGTATAACGGGATCCTTCAGGCGTCCTTCGGCTTCCTCGGTCTCGTCGCGATAGGGCGATTTGTCCTTACGGGCATGGCCGAAGAAACGATAACAGTCGATGACCAAAAACGCCGGTTGGCCGGCCCGCGCACCTGCAATCAATTCGGCAGCGGCCTCGTTCACATCTTCAACATCCAGTCCGTCAACAGTGCGTGCGGCCAGTCCGAATGCCTCGGCGCGTTCATGAAGATTGGGATTTGCAGTTGCCTGATCGATACGCGTGCCCATGCCATACTGATTGTTGATACAGACAAACATGACGGGCAGTTTCCAAAGAGCAGCCATGTTCATGCTCTCATAGAGGATTCCCTGACCGGTCGCGCCATCGCCAAAAAAGGCAAATGAAACCGCATTGGTTTTGCGGTTGCGTGCCGCAAGGCCCGCGCCGACCACCGCCGGAATACCGCCACCGACAATTGCGTTGGCCCCCAGATGACCAAGTCCCATATCTGCAATGTGCATTGAGCCACCCTTGCCGTGGCAATAACCGGCTTCCTTGCCGGCGATTTCCGCCATCATGCGGGCTGGATCCGCCCCGCGCGCCAGAAAAATGCCATGGCCGCGATGGTGGGTTGTGAACGTGTCGCCATCGCGCATATTTGCGCATATACCGACCGCTGCACTTTCCTCACCAATCGACAGATGCAGCATTGAACCTGCCGATTGTCCGCGCACAAACAATTCTCCGACACGCTCTTCAAAGGTGCGCACGCGGCGCATTTCACGATAAAAATCAGCCAACAAAGAATTTTTGCCCGCAGCTTCATTATTGGCATCTATCATATCAATCCGTATTGCCTTGCTTTGTTACGTAAAAACGGCAGACCGTTTTCCATTACTTCGGCTTCGCCCGATGCGACCGGTCGCCAAACCGAAAGCCCGAAAGCCATTTCCGGCGGCATGTCGATGAAGCTCTCCATCGCCAGTCCGCCCTTGAAGTCGATTGCACGCAGTGCTGCGAAAATCTCATCCCAGCCAATCGTGCCGGCCCCTGGGGTTCCGCGATCAGATTCCGAAAGGTGGATGTATTTAAGATGCTCGCGCGCATCGATAACGCCCTGCCCAATGCCCTTTTCCTCGATGTTCATGTGATAGGTATCGAGATGTACAAACATGTTATCCGCACCGATGCGCTCGATCATGTCGACCGCCTGCCAACCAGTGTTTATGAGATGGGTTTCGTAGCGATTGACCGGCTCAATTCCGAACAGGAGACCATGGGTCTTGGCGTAGGCTGCAGCACGTGTCATCGCATCTGCAACATTGTCCAGCTCCTGCTGGGTGGGGGGCTTTCCACTGCGTTCACCAATGCCGCCATAAACAACACCGGACAAGGCTTCGCAGCCCATCGCCGCGCATTTGTCGAGTGCGACCTTGAGGAAATCGACGGCCCCGTCGGGATTGTGAGATGCCCATACTTCTTGCGGAAGACCCAGCGAACAGACCGAGCGCATATGATGCGCCTCAAGCGTCTTGCGACTGTGTTCGGCATCTACCGATGGCGGGTCAAGAAGGGCAATTTCCAAAAAATCCATGCCGTAGGATACCGCCTTCGCGACCGCCCTTTCGCATCCTGGACGGTCCCATGACATTGTCCACATGCTGGTATGCACGCCAAAACCTTCCATCAATTCATTCCTGCTTCAACGTTTTCCAATAACAACACCGCCAGCGCTTCATCCACCATCAAGCGGTTTACAAATCCACCGCGCAACACCGCCAGTGTTGCAGCGCATTTGCCTTTACCGCTGGCGAGGATGACAGCATCCATGCCGGCGAATTCCTGTGGTTTCACGCAAGGCGTGCTGCGGTTCAATTCAATATCAGCAACAGATCCGTCGGCCTTGAAAAAGACGCCACAGCAATCACCAACAACATCAGCGTCCAGCAATTGCTGGAGTTGTTCTTCACTGAAAATTCCACTCTCGAACAGGATCGCACCTTCACGGCATTCGCCAATACTCATCAGTGCATGATCTGCCTTGCGCGCAACGGTGAGTGCTTCGGCCACCAGCCGCTGTGACATGACCATTTCGCAGGCGCTGGCACTGTCGGTTACAAAGGGCGCTGGCAACAACAGAGCCCGCCCGCCTGTTTGCGCGGCCAGACGCACACAAACATCGCCAGGAGCCGTATGAGTTGCGTGAGTGACAGACCCCATGAGCGAGACAAATGTAAGATTCTGGTTTGTGACCGCTGTCACATTATCGGCCATCGAAGACAGCGTGCGACCCCAGCCAACGCCAACAGTTACCGGCGTTTCGGTTGCGGCGATGCGCGCCAGATAGCCTGCTGCCAACATGCCCACTGCGGCGCGGCTATAGCTGTCACCCAGAACATCACTGGGTACAGGTGCAACCTGCACCTCGCTCAGGTCAAAGGCCTCAGCCAGCCGGTCGGCCAATGCAAGTGTGCGTGACGTGCGGTGTTCCACCGATATGCGCACCAGTCCCTGCTCGCGCGCATCGGCCAGCATACGCAAGACCTTGAAGCGTGAAATGCCAAGATGTTCGCTGACTTCCTGCTGGCTCAAATTTCCAACATAGTAGAGCCACGCCGCCTGCGCGATTTCGTTATCTGCCTGACGCTTGCCTACATACATGTTGGATTTTTACCTCCCCGCCCGATCCTCACAAATGGCTTGACCGCACTTTTCATCGTTATATAGTCACATGTGTGCAGTCAATGCACAAGTGTTGCAAAGCGGCGTTTCAGCACCGCACGCAGATATGGTAAGAGATACGCAATGCTATTGCTGACGAAGGTGAGGCACCGTATTTTCGGGTCCTGAGGAATTCAGTCCGCTGCGGCGGATCAAGGGAGAAACTATTATGAAAAAACGTACATTACTGCTGGCCAGTGCGCTGGTAGCTGGAACGGCATTGTCAGGCTATGCCGCAAGCCACAGCGGCAAGGACATTGCCACAGTTGTGAAGATTGCTGGCATCCAATGGTTCAACCGGATGGAAGAAGGCGTCAAGAAGTTTGCCGAAGAATCGGGCAACAACGCTTTCCAGGTTGGGCCTGCACAGGCCGATCCACAGCAACAGGCTGCCCTGATTGAGGATATGATTGCACAGGGCGTCAATGCCCTTGCCGTGGTTCCCATGTCACCAGAAGCGCTTGAGCCTGTGCTCAAACGTGCAATGGATGCGGGCATCACCGTGATCACTCACGAAGCTGCGGCTCAGCAGAACACAAATTACGACCTTGAAGCATTCGTAAATGAAGACTTCGGTGCCAATTTGATGGAGCAGTTGGCAACATGCATGGGCGGCGAAGGCGAATATGCCGTGTTTGTCGGTTCATTGACCTCGCAGACGCATAATCAGTGGGTCGATGGTGGCATTGCACACCAGAAGGCAAACTATCCGAACATGACACTCGTCGGCGACAAGAACGAAACCGCTGACGATGCTGAAAAAGCCTACACCAAGGCGCAGGAAGTTCTGCGGGCCTATCCCAACATCAAGGGCATGCAGGGGTCTGCTTCCACCGATGTGGCCGGAATTGGCCGTGCAATCGAAGAGCGTGGCAAAGAAGATGATACATGCATCTTCGGCACCTCATTGCCGTCAATCGCTGGCCAGTATCTTGATACAGGCGCTGTCGACGGAATCGGTTTCTGGGATCCTGCTGTTGCCGGTGAAGCCATGAACAAACTTGCGGTCATGGTTATGGATGGCGGAACCGTCACTGACGGTATGGATCTTGGATTGCCTGGCTACGAGAACATTACGCTCGATGGCAAGGTTATCTATGGCTCAGCCTGGGTGAACGTGAACAAGGCAAACATGGCAGACTATCCTTTCTGATCATGTATAATGCGCGGGGCGGCCGTCAGGCTGCCCCGACCGCATTTCACTATTACTCCTCAAAAAAAAGTTACGGGCCAGCATGTCTGATGTAAGTCCAGATGCGTTTATTGACCTTGCCGGGATCACAAAACGCTACGCGGGTGTCACCGCCCTGGATGGTGTGGATTTCACTGTTAATCACGGAGAAGCTGTTTGCTTGGCAGGCGAAAACGGCTCCGGTAAGTCGACACTGATCAAAATCATTTCCGGCGTTGAACAAGCGACAGAAGGTACGATCCGCATAGGCGGTGATGCGCAACCGGTGCTCAATCCGCGCATATCAGCCGCTGCGGGTGTGATGGTCATCTTTCAGGACTTTTCGCTTTTTCCCAATTTGACCATTTATGAAAATATTGCCTTTTCTACCCAATTGACCGGAGGCAAGCGGCTGTTTGAGCGCGGCAAGGCGCGCAAGGTTGCGCAAGAAGCGCTTGATCGCGTTGGCGTGAAAATTGACCTGGATGCCCGGGTGGAAGACCTGCCTGTTGCCCACAAACAACTGGTTGCCATCTGTCGCGCGCTGGCGTCAAAAGCGCGCCTGATCATTATGGATGAGCCAACAACCGCGCTCACCGAGAAAGAAGTCAGTGCCCTTTTGGGTATCATTCGCCGCCTCAAGGAGGACGGTGTTGCCGTTATCTTTGTCAGTCACAAATTGGCCGAAGTGCTGGAAGTCAGCGAAAAGGTTGTTGTCCTGCGCAATGGTAAGAAGGTTGCAGAAGGTCCGGCCTCAGAATTTGATACCAAATCCCTGACCCGCCACATGACAGGGCGTGATGTTGCCGAAGCGCGACCAAGCCCGGTCATCGCCGATGCGCAAACGCTGATGAGCGTGCGCGATCTGAGCAAGGACGGCTCCTTCGATAACATCAATTTTGAACTTATGTCGGGCGAGGTGCTTGGGATCACGGGGCTTTTGGGCAGCGGCCGAACATCGTTGGCAAAGGCGCTGTTTGGACTGATCGCACCCGACCAGGGAACCATTACGGTTGACGGAAACCCAGTGCCAATTGGCGATCCTGTCGCAGCTTCCCATGCGCGGATCGGGTATGTGCCTGAAGATCGTTTGACCGAAGGCCTTTTCCTGAGCCAGTCCATTGTGCGCAATGTGGCCATTGGTCGTCTGGATGAACATACCAGTTCTGCCGGGTTCCTGAACATGGGCGGATTAGTGGCGGAAGCTGCGGATTGGCTGAAGCGCCTGAAGGTCAAGGCGCCGGATATTGAAGCGCCGGTCCAGTCATTGTCCGGCGGCAACCAGCAGCGTGTTGCGCTGGCGCGCTGGCTATCGCGGACACCCCGCGTTCTTATTTTGAATGGACCAAGTGTTGGCGTGGATGTTGGCTCCAAAGCTGATATTCACGACATCATACGAGAGCTGGCAAATGAAGGGATCGGGATCATCGTCATCTCTGATGATTTGCCGGAACTCCTGGCGACCTGCCATCGTATCCTGGTCATGCGAGAGGGTAAAATTACAGATGAGCTGGCTGGCGGAGTGGCGACCGAAGAAAAGCTAGCCCATAGTTTGGCATCATGAGCAGCTTGTTTTCCAAAGATTTCTGGACCCGAAACGAAACCCTGGTTGCAGGCGTGATCGTGCTGTTCTGCATTATCGCGACGCTGTCAGACCCGCAGTTCCTGTCCGTCACGACCTTGTCAGATCTGTTGCGGGCATCGATCGTCATCGGCATTCTGGCCGTTGGTGCGATGCTGGTGCTTGTTTCGGGCGGTATTGATGTCAGTTTTACTGCGATTGCTGTTTTTGCGATGTATTCAGCCTCAGTGCTTGCGCTGGCGATCTGGCCGGATATGCCCTGGCCGCTGATCTTTGCGATATCAATTTGCGTCGGCGCAGCGCTGGGCGCAATCAATGGCGTGTTTATTGCCGTGTTCGGACTGCCAACATTGATCGTGACGCTGGGCACTCTATCCATGTTTCGCGGCTTTCTGCTGACCTTTATAGGCTCGCAACGCATCTCTGCCTTACCACCGGAAATGCGGGATTTCTCGCGTGGTGTTATTGCACGCGGGACGACGGAAGCGGGAAGTTTCTACTCGTTCCCCTGGGCGCTTGTAGCACTCATTGCCGTTATCCTGCTGACCTGGTTCATCTTGCACAAGACGATGCTGGGACGATCCATCTATGCCATTGGCGGGTCGCTGGAAAGCGCCCGACGGCTCGGCATCAATGTCAAAGGCACTCAGTTCTTTGTCTATGTCTATGTTGGTGCACTGGCAGGTCTTGCAGGAATTATTCATGGTTCGGTGGGCCGCATGGCTGACCCGTTCTCGTTGGTTGGTCTTGAATTGTCAGTGATCGCTGCGGTCGTGCTGGGCGGTGCGCGGCTGATCGGGGGCTACGGCACCTTGACCGGCACATTGCTCGGTGTGGCTCTGATTGTGATTGTGCAAAACAGCCTGATCGTCGTCGGCATTCCAACCACGTGGCAATCGGTGACCATCGGGCTGTTGATCCTGATCGGAACAGGTGTCCCTGCCTATCGTGCCAAACGCGCCGCTGCGCGCGCCGGATGAGGTTTTCATGACAACGCCAAACCAGAAAAAAGACTTCACCCGAGCCCCTGAGTTCCGCCTGCTCATTATCGCCATTGCGGTGTTTGCCTTCATGGCGGTGCTGTCACCAGACCGGTTCCTGTCACCGCAAAACCTGACCTCAATGGCCTTCCAGTTTCCGGAATTTGCCATTCTGGCCCTTGCCATGACGATCACGATGATGACCGGCGGAATTGATCTGTCAGTGGTGGGCGTTTCCAACCTGTCCGCGGTCATTGCGGCTATTATCTTGACCCAGTTTGCCGACCCGACCATGGCGGCTGGCCAATCTTTGATGTGGCTTGGCCTGGCCATGGTCGCGGCGCTTTGCATTGGTGCAATTGCGGGATTGATCAACGGATCACTGATTGCGTTCTTTGGCTTGCCGCCCATTTTGGCGACTCTCGGCTCCGGCCTTGTCTTTACCGGCTTTGCAATTGCGATGACCGGAGGCAGCGCTGTGATGGGCTTTCCAGAGGCTGCTGCCTGGATTGGCAATGAGCGTCTGCTTGGCATACCGGTGCCCCTAATCGTCTTTGCGGTGCTGGCATTCGGCTTGCACCTGTTGTTGACGCGCACAGCTTTTGGCCTGCGGGTGACCATGTTTGGTGCAAACCCGTTGGCGGCGCTCTATGCCGCTGTCGATATCAACCGAATGCTTTTGAAAGTGTATGTGATTGCTGGCATGCTGGCCTCTGTTGCAGGGCTTGTCATCATGAGCCGCGCAAACTCGGCCAAGGCAGACTATGGCTCCAGCTATCTGCTGCTTGCGGTGCTCATTGCCGTGCTTGGCGGTGTAAACCCATATGGCGGATACGGGCGCGTTGTCGGCGTTGTCCTGGCCGTGCTGTCGATGCAGTTCTTGTCGAGCGGCCTCAACATGCTCCAGGTGTCCAATTTTGCCAGAGAATTGATCTGGGGCGCACTGCTTATATTTGTGATGGTCATCAACACCAACGGACTGGCCGTTTTCCGTGCGGCCCTGTCCAAACCAACAAAATCCAGTTGAACCGAGGGGACGGCATGAAAAAGATACTCAACAATCCGGAGAACTATGTCGATGAAATGCTGGAAGGCTTCGTCGCAGCACACCCTGAATTCTACCGGATGCACGGTGACAGCGGCAAAGTTGTAACGCGCGCCAAACAGGCAAAATCCGGCAAGGTGGGAATCGTTACCGGAGGAGGCTCGGGCCATTTGCCGGTGTTTACCGGATATGTCGGTGAAGGGCTGCTTGATGCCTGCGCCGTTGGCGAGGTATTTGCCTCCCCGTCCGCCGAGCAGATGGCAGATGCCATTCGCGTTGCCGACCAAGGCGCGGGCGTGCTGCGGCTTTACGGCAATTATGGCGGCGATGTCATGAATTTTGATATGGCCGGAGAGCTGGTCGAGTTTGAAGATATCAACTGCACCACGGTGCTTCTGGCGGATGATGTGGCCTCCGCGCCGCCTGAAGAACACGAAAAACGCCGCGGCGTTGCCGGTATGGTCTATGCGTTCAAACTGGCCGGCGCTGCCGCAGAAGAAGGCCGCGACCTTGAAGTCGTGACAGCAGTGGCACAAAAGGCTGCTGATGCCTGCCGTTCCATTGGTGCTGCGCTCTCATCGTGTACGGTTCCGCAAGCGGGCAAGCCGACATTTGACATCGCCGATGATGAGATGGAAATGGGTATGGGCATCCACGGTGAGCCGGGCGTGTGGCGCGGTAAACTGCGGACCGCCGATGAAATCGCGGATGAAATGATGGACCGCCTGCTTGCTGATATGCCGCTGGCCTCCGGCGATCGCGTGTCAATTCTGGTCAACAGCCTTGGTGCAACACCGCCCGAGGAACTTTATATCCTCTACAGAATTGTCAAACAGCGGCTTGATAAAGCCGGTGCAACAATTGTCATGCCGCTTGTCGGACGCTACGCAACATCCATGGAAATGTCAGGCGTCTCCTTCACGCTGTGTAAGCTTGATGATGAGTTGGAAGCCCTTTTGAAAGCGCCGTGCGACTGTGCTTTCTGGAGGGTCGGATGACACTTGCGAAAGCGGATCTGATAGAGGCAATCGACCGTGTGACGGCCGCAATGGAACGTGACTTTGATGAATTGAACGCGGCTGACGGTGCGCTGGGTGACGGCGATCTGGGCGTGACCCTGACCCGTGGCATGCGTGCCATTTCCGATATGAAGGACGATCTTCCTGATGATTTCGGCATGGCCTTGTTTCAATGCGCTCAGGCCTTTACCAAATCATCTGGCTCATCCTACGGGACATTGATGGCAACAGGTCTGATGACGGCAGCAAAGACGCTGAAAGGTCAGACGGAATTTGATGCCGCCCAGATCTCAAATCTCGTTGCCGCGGCCCGCGATAAAATGCAGGAACGTGGCAAGGCGGAACTGGGGGGCAAAACGGTCCTCGACAGTCTCGATGCGGTGGCTCAGGCGACCGCCGGGCTTGACGCACCGGATGCCCTGGCTGATGCAGCCGCCCAGGCAGTTGATCAAGCGCTGGATGATATCCGCGACAAACCGGCAACCATTGGCCGCGCCCGCATTTTCGGAGAAAAAAGCATCGGCATGGATGATCCGGGGATGCTTGCCATGCAACGCATTGTGAAAGCGGCAGCGGCGCGCTAGCAGCTTAAAAGCTGACCAGCGCCGCCGCTGGTTGATTGGCTTTAGATCAAATTATCTTCGCCGCCATAGTGGCGGTCTGGATAGTCGGCATGCAGCGCCTGATCGGCCTCTGTGAAACGAGGCCGGGCGAAATTATGCTGGTGCCAATACGGGTAATGCAGTGGCAAGCGACTCACATCATTGAGGCGTTTGAGCTGATCGTCAGTGAGCGTAATATCGACGGCTTTGAAGTTCAGTTCGAACTGCTCTTCGGTCCGCCCTCCGACAACCAGTGAAGAAACCGCAGGCCGTGTCAAAAGCCAGGCCAAGGCAATCTGCGCGGCGGCCACATCATGCTCCTCGCCGATCTCCACAAGCACATCGACAATATCCCACAAACGCGACACATCGCGGATCGGTGGCTCGTTCCATCCCGCGGCCTGGCGCGACCCTGCTGGCGCATCCTGACCGCGCCGGTGCTTGCCGGTCAGCAAGCCACCGGCCAGCGGCGACCAGACCAGCACGCCCAGGCCCTGATCGACTGACAAAGGCAGCAACTCGAATTCCGCTTCGCGGGCTTCCAAAGTGTAGTGAATCTGTTGGGTGACAAAGCGCGATGCAAAACTTGGCGCTGCAGCCAGCGACTTCATGACATGCCAGCCGGAATAATTGGAGCAACCGACATAACGCACCTTGCCCTGCTGAACGAGCGTGTCGAGCGCCGCCATTTTCTCTTCAACAGGCGTTATGCCGTCCCATTCATGCATGTAGTAAACATCGATATGATCGGTGCGCAAACGCTTTAAAGACCGCTCACATTCCCGAATGAGGTGCCAACGGGATACGCCTTCATCATTCGGCCCGTCGCCAATGGGCATGCGCGCCTTGGATGTGACGAGAATATCATCATAACGGCCTTCCAGGACTTCGCCGAGAATCTCTTCAGACAGTCCGGTTGAGTACATGTTGGCGGTATCAAACAGATTGACGCCATTGTCGACGCACAGATCCACAAGCTTGCGTGCCTCGGCAACGCCATGACTGGCCACCATCCCGAATGGTCCGCTCCCCCCAAAGGTGAATGTGCCCATCGTGATTTCAGAAATCTTTAGCCCGGTTTTTCCAAGGGTCCGATATTTCATTCCAGTTCCTCCCGACAGTCTGCACAATGGTTCCGCGCAAACGGCTCACATTGGTCGCCCACGTTTCTTTATTTGGTGTCAGTTTAGTATGGTCTTGCGTAATCAATCCAGCGGTTTGTCAGATAGTCAACCACCGTTTTCAAGGATCGACAAGACGGTGGGACAATGCGCTATGCCGTTCGGCCTTATTCAAATTTACAACCATATGTGCCAAGGATTGGCGGGAGATGTTTTGGCGTCCTTTGCAACTAAGTGAACACGGAATGTGCGTATAGTGAGTTGGTGCAAAACTTGTGACGATTTGCTCCAAACACGATTTAACACTTCTCCAGAGTAGTGTTAAATTCGGAGCGTGCGCCGACTGGAAAGTCGAACGCGTGGCTGGCAAAATCGGGCCGCTGATTTTACGGTTTTGGAAATTCTGTTTGATGGCAGCAACGCGGATAAAATGACGTTTCGCTGCAGTCGCACGAACGACTGCTTTCGGGCGGTTTTATATAGCTGGCGAACCGGGTGCTTTACAAACGAGGGACTTCAGCCGAGTCGTTCCAATTCCATTCCTGCAGACATTGGGCCAGATCGGCCAAGACATTCCAAATACTCGGCGTGTCATCTTGTGGGTCCAGCTTGGTGTAATTCAGTTAATTTTCCCGACATGCATTCCATAAGAGACCATGTGGCCGAAGTGGTCTCTTCCATTAGGTCAGGGTGTTTTTCTTGGTCTGTCGTTAGATCGGAGCGTGACGTAGCCGGATAAGAGTCAGCGCGAACACCGTCTGCAATTTTGCAACGCAGCCGGACATAAGGAGGATCCCGGCGCGAATGGCCCGACAGATGACTTCAAATCTGCAGACCCAAAAACATAACCGCCAACGGCACAGGAGCGACAGCAATAGCGATGGTCAGAAACGTCAGAAACGGAGAAAAAATTCCGCTCAAGCCCGCTACTATCATGATACCGCCACCGCCGCCAATGATGGAATTACCCGGCGTATTGACTGCCAGCGCGACGGCGATATAGCGATACCGCAATCCCAGCTTTACAGCGCGTTTCGATTGACCGTCGAGTAGCATCGCGATCCGTTCTTCGCGCGACAGAGGGGCAGCGCGCGCAACCAGAAGTGCTGCACGGCGCATACGCAGGAAGGACAGCAGTCGTTCCAGCGCACTAATCGGCAAAAAACGTCCTGTTGCATAAGCCAGCATCATCGATGTCACTGTCATGATATAAATAAGTGGTGCGATACCCGCGCCAAACGCGGCCAGCATCGCAAGCCCGATCTCGGCACCCGGCACAAAAGGAAGTGCCAAAAGCCCAACATATGCGGCAGACCCGAGCATGATAGCTTGATGCACCTGCTGTTCATTATCTGGTCGGATCTGAAGGTTCAGCGCATCGCGGACCAGGTGTGCGCCCCAAGTGGCAAGCATGATGAATGCAACAAGAACGACCAGTCGCAAAATCAAGCCGCCGGGGCTCAGGCCTTTTGAGATCACTTTAAATTATCAACCCAAAATATTTTGGTCTTTAACGTCCACCAAAGTTCCACTTGCCGAAACCGGTATTTGGTTGGTCCAGTACCAGCGACGTGTGGTCCAAGTGGCGTCAATGACTATCGTGTCATCCGTCACGGTGCCATACCAAACCACAGTGTGTGGCGCGTCGGGACATATCGCCCGCACATTGAAATGGATCACGCCGTCGATCACCTTTGTCTGGTAATTGGACCAGCCAAAATTGCAGTATTCCTGACAATCAGCAGATTGAAAGGTGCCGTCACGAAACATGATGTGACCTTCGAGTATCGCCCCGCTGGCGGTATCAGTGCCCATGATGTCGAATGTCCTGCCATCAAGCTGATGCCCGGCAGCCCAATCCCCTTCTGGAATAGACAAATCAGCAATATCTTGGTTCATCACGGTCATCGTCGCAGCACCGGTTCCAAGGGTTGCCAATGCAATGGCAGCGACTTGCAATATTGGGGTCATTTTGGTCTCCGGAAATGCTGCGGAAGGAATATAGATAAGGGCAAAATATCAGCCAAATTGTAGTCAATAATTCATCGCAGTCGAATCAAAATTTACGCGTCTTTGCCTGCCATCAAAACCCGGAACGTTGCGCCGATGCGATAGCTGCCGTCTGATTGCCGGTACGGGAAGAGCGCTGTTGCGTGTGCTGCATCAAGGGCGTCTTGTCCAGAAATCTCAGCCGCTTTCGCCGCAACACCGGACGAGCCAAGACCCTTCTGCGCAGTTGCGAGATCGACATAGTGCCACGCTGCCTCCACATCGAAAACCTCAATCGGGGTCAGACCAGCTGATGTTGCCAGCGTTTCAAGTTTACCCGGTTCAGACAACGCAAATGGCCCGCCTGCACCGGGCGGCGACGGCGGCAGCAGAGGCTTGAGCGCTGCAACAAGGGCGGCAGCTTCCATGCCTACCGGTTCGCCCCATGTCATCACAAAAACATGACCGCCGAGTTTGGTCACACGGCGGGCCTCTTTCAAAGCAGCGATGGGGTCGGCGGCAAACTGGAAGGAATTGAACCCGGTGACAACGTCGAAGGCATTGTCATCAAATGGTAATTTCTCAATATCTCCATGTGCAAGCTTCGCATCTGGAAGGCGGCGCCGTGCAATTTCCAATAAAGCCAAGGAGGCGTCGATGCCCGATATGTGAGCACCAAGTTCCGAAGCGAGCGTAAGGGCCATGCCTGCGCCACATCCTGCATCAAGCAGGCATGTTTCCGGGCCCAAATCACCTTTTTTAAAAACTGCATGATAGGCCGGGGCGCATTGCTGCTCCTGGATATTGGCCCAATCCGCGGCGCGCAGGCCCCAGATGCGCCCGTTTGTGTCGCCGCTGAGCGGACTTTTTGTTCCAGTGCTCTGTTCGATCACTGTCATGTGTTTTCAGCCTTTGTGTTGCGTCTGTGAGCAAATGTCTTTGGTGGTGCCTCGGGTGTTTTGACTCTTTGTCCGAAGGCCGTAGCGTCATCATGTGTTCAGCTATGCGTCCTAACCTTCGACAAGCAGCTGAACAGTGCCGGGGCGCACGCCGTCATGTTTCATAGCCTCCCCTGCAGCCTCGCTGGCCATGACCGATTCGAATTTTGTCATGTCAAGAATGGTTCCGGACAGGCCTACTGTGTTTGGCTGCGCGGGATGCACGAAGGTAAGGATGTCCTCCATCACGCCTGCGAACACCTCTTCGCGCTTCGGTGACGAGAGCCAGTGGGAAACGTCATCGACTTCGTGAAAGATAATGGCTTTTACAGGCATCGGGATTGTCCTTTATTATCAACATGAGGCAACCGAACGCGAGACGCGCATTCGGCGTTTTGCTTGGATGCGTCGATTTTTTGAGCTTCAGTCAGTTGGCCGAACCCCGCGTCAGGGATGTCACTTGACCAACATTATGCGCGACGGCAGGCTCGCGTCGCTATATGGCGGGCTAAATAATTATAAATCGTCGCTCAGCGCAGGGCATCCGCATCTTTGGAAGAAAGCTGTCCTGCTGCGACCCGGAAAAAGGTGTGTGCACGCTTCAGGTAGTCCGGGTTGGAGCTTAGCCAACGACCCGCCAGACGTGCTTCTGCAAGCTTAGGGGCATTTAGCGCGACTTGTTG
Source organism: Alphaproteobacteria bacterium (assembly GCA_024743215.1). Classification (GTDB taxonomy): domain Bacteria; phylum Pseudomonadota; class Alphaproteobacteria; order Rhizobiales. The sequence goes on along the minus strand of JANSWZ010000015.1, from coordinate 67,377 downwards.
GAAAAGCTCCGCTGCACTGTCGATCCGGCCCGCACCAACATGGGAGATGGTTCCCAGGATAAGGGGTGTGGCACTATTTGCGGACTCGGCCAGCGCCGCTTCGGCGGCCGTGACTGCGTCGTCATAATTGCCCGCTGCAAACTGCGCAAACCCCAAGCCACAGAGCATGGACCCCCGCGCCGGATCGCGCGGGCTGCGTCGCAAGCCAGCTTCGGCCAAAGGCACCCCTTTGGCGACGTCACCGTTGACCGCTTCGTAGAATCCCAGCCAGCATAGCGTCAACGCACAGTTCGGGTTCAAGTCGTGGGCGTGGCGCAGTTCGGTCAGGCCCGTTGCGGCATCTTCTTTCATGAAATGCAGTTGCGCGCGTAGCCTTCTCGCGTGGTGGTCCGTCGGATCGATGGCGATAGCGCGGGTTGCCGCGTCGATGCCCTCTGCTAGCACTGCTGGGATAGACTCGGTCGTGCCATGATAAATTGTCCACCACGCAACCCACGCCAGTGTGCGATATGCAAGGCTCGATCGCGGATCACGGGATATGGCTTGTTGTGCAAGCGCCGCGGCCTGATCTCGCGGCCCGCTTTCATAGCTCATCTCTTCCGAAGAAATCGTCGTCCAGGCTTGCTGCGCCAAGCCATGGGCGGTCAGATCGTCTGGTGTCGAGATGCGTATACGGTTCGCTTCTGCGCGCTCGATCTGCGGAGACAGGCATGAAACGATGGCGTGCGAAACGGCGGCCAGGGTCTCAAAATGCGCATCGATAGTACGGTCGAAGTTTTCCGCCCAGACATGCCCACCGCTGCTCGCATCGATCAGCTGGGTCGTCACTCGTACCCGATTGGACGTCGCGCGCACGCTGCCTTCGACCGCATAGCGCACTCCGAGATCCCGCGCGATGCCGCGTAGATCGCGGGGCATATCCCGAAACACGAAAGCCGAGTTCCGGGCTACGACGAAAAGATCTTTAAACCGGGACAGTTCAGTTGTGATGTCCTCGACGAAACCATCGGCCAGCCAAGCCAATTCCGAGTCGCCACCGAGATTTGAGAATGGTAAAACCACCACGGAGGGGCGGTCGGGCAGAGCCAGCCGCTGCGTGTCCGAAACGAGTTCAAGTGCAAAACGAAGTCCACGTCTAGGCACAGTAACGATGGCCTCTGGCCCAAGGAGTTTTCGCAGCTTAGCGACCTGTACGTTCAGGTTATTGTCGCCCACCACCATGCCGGACCAAACGGTGTCAATGACCTCTTCCCGGCTTACAATTCGGTCGCTGTGGGAGATCAGGACCTCAAGTACATCGAACGCACGCGCCCCGATGGGCAGAACGTGAGAGCCGCGTCGCAACTGCCGGGTCCGCCGGTCGAGAACAAATTCAGAGAAGAAGAAGACGTCCATGCTCACAATCTCAAAAGCCCCAAAACACGTGTTTACAGCATAAGAGGCGAACCTCCCTCAACAAAGTGTTGACCACCGGAAGATTTGCAGCCAAACGCCGGGCGCTATTTTGAATGCCACGACACCGGCGAAAGGTCTTAGTACTTCAACACCTGAGCCTAACAGACTGAGATACCCTGCTTCCGTTTCGACAAATGAAGCCACTGGGAAACCGACGGTTACTTCTTGGGATGGTTCCGCTGGGGCAGAACCTTTCATGGCAAGAATGGCCACCGATGTACTTCAAACGATACGCATTATCACGATACGCCCGTTAAATCTTCGGCGAGCATGAGAGCGTTGCCGTCAGGATCGTAGAAAGTTGCCGTTTTGACCATGCCTTCCACCACGTCTGTCTCACCGTCAAACCTAACCTTGGCCTGCTCTAACTTCTGCCGAGCAGTATCCAGATCAGCGATCCCAAAAACAGGAACACAGTTTCCAGGTGCAGGCCTGGTATGTTCGCCCAGGCCAATTGTTACGCCAACCGTGTTCGTTTGAATTTCCGACCAGCCTGCTTCGTCTGCATGATAGATCGTTTCAAACCCCAACATACGTTCATACCACTTGGCGCTTGCGTGGCGATCTGTGACCGACATCGAGATATTGATTGTTTCATCCAACGCAATGAGTGCCATGGGCTTTCCTTTTGATCTAAAATATACTAACTATACTTTATGTACATTAATTCATTTGTCAACATCACATCAAAGGCTTGGGCTTTGCCCATATTATCGAGCCTGCATGTGGGCGTTGCTGGGCGACAGGCGACATTGCTGGCAGCTACCGGCGCGAGCAGGACTGCATTCGCTCAAAGCATGGACCATCTTATCAAGAATGGATTGTTGGAGAGAAATCCCGGTTACGGCCACCCGCTGCGACCCGAGTTTCGTCTCACTGAGCTTGGAAAGGAAGCGGCTGCCATCGCGGATAAAGTTCAACGAGTATCTTCTGAGGATGATCAGGGCTTGCTTCGTAAATCATGGACTTTGCCGGTGTTGGCCTCACTTCAAACATCGAGCCACTTCAATGATATCAAGCGAAACTTACAAACGATCACTGATCGCGCATTGTCACAGTCATTGAAATCTATGGAAATTAGAGATTGGGTGCATCGCACCGTTGACGAAACAGCTCGGCCGCCAAGATCAATCTATAGTGCCGTAAATACTGGAGAAATGATCAGTAAAATCACTGGATCGGAAATTAGCTTTATCCAACAATGATGTTAAATGGCATGCTGATGTTCATCTGAAATCCGGGTAAGACGGCATTCGGCATCAAAACGCGGACCACGCGAAAACTCACGAACGCCGCAAGCGCGGTTGGCCGCGAACTCAGTTTTCCACATGAATTAACTGCCAGCCGACTTGGCGTTCACATGAGCGGATGGCGATTGTCCTGTCACGCGGGCAAACTCGCGATTGAAGTTTGATTTGGTGTTGAACCCGCTACTCAACATTGCTTCGGTCACGTTGTCACCGTCGTCCAGTCGTTGGCAGGCATGGCGAATGCGGAACCCGTTGACATAGCGCGATATATTTTCACCCTTTGCCCGATTGATCGCCGCCGAGAGTTGCTTGATCGGCACATGCAGACGGCGTGCGAGCCGAGTGAGCGTCAGGTCTGCATCAAGGTAAGGACGATCCATTTGCATTAGCGCATCAAGGCGCGCGATGAGCGCTGCGTCGTTCACCGCAGGGTCCGGTTGGGGCTCGGTTTGCTTAGGCGCAACTTCCAAAGTGCCTTCAGCGTCGCGTGACAAGCTGAGAAGGCCGATGCCGAGGAGCGTGAACGAGGTGAAGATGCTGATGATCAACGGGCGCATGCCAACGTGGCCCAGACCAACAGCAACGGCGATCAAGATGTCGGAAAGGGCTGACAGGATCAGCAGCATGCCCACCGTTTTCCAGATACGCGCAGGTAGTGGGCCTGCCTCGAGCCGAGCCAATGGCAGTGTGTTATCGCGCCGCAATCGGATCAGGATGGCCAACCCGTAGCCGGCAAACAATGCGGGCAATACCATATCGAGGGCAACAGGAGCAAATACCGTGCAGAAGGCCGTAAATGCAGGACCGAGCGTATGGAGAACATCGCGCTTCGGATCGAGCGGGCGCAGCGCGGCGGATTGAAATGTGAGCCAGGCCAGCGGTGGGGCCGCTACGGCGGTGATCGGTTGAATCACACTTAGCTGCGACAGCCCATAGTGCTGCGTTAGAGAGATCAACAGCGCCTGGACCGCGCAGGCGGCGAGCAGGGCCAGGAACAGAACCGACCGATCCTGCAACACCGCATGGCGCAGCGCCAAAAAGCCCAGAATCAGAGCAACAGCGAGAGTGATTGGAAGCGTCAACATATAGATCGATTAGACCTAAATCTGATTCTGCGCGACCTCAAACCGGTTCGAGGTCGCATGACAAGACCAAGCGGCAGCAAATGGGATCGTCCTTCTGCACTCACCCAATGGAGATCCGCGATGAAACCTACGCTTCTGACAATAGTCCTCTATCTTGCCATGGCCTGTTCCGTAATGGCCGAACCCAATGCCGGGTTCGAGCGTTTTGATAATCAAGCCGAGCGCCCCGGCACCACTTCGGTTGACAGTTCCTCTCAGGCGACCGCCGTTGAGCTTGATGCGGGCGTGCAGCAGATCGTGGTTCGCTCGCAAGAGCGCGGGACCGATCTTGATGTGATCGTGTGGTATCCGGCATCGCCGGGCGGCGAGGCTGTCCTGCTTGGTGAAAGTGTTTTCTTTGAGGGAACGGAAGCGCTGCGAAATGCGCCGATTTCGACTGGGCGGTTCCCACTCATCCTCCTGTCGCATGGTGCGGGTCTGGCGGGACGCGCAGAGGCTTTGAGTTGGATTGCAACAGCGCTGGCCAAAGAGGGTTTCATCGTGGCTGCTCCCACGCATCCCGGCAATACCGGTCCTGACCGTTCAGCGGCAGAGACAATGAAACTTTGGCTGAGACCGCCTGACCTATCGGAAACGCTTGATGCCATCGCAAAAAGTGAGGCTTTCCAGCCCCATGTCAACGCCGATCGAATCGGCGCTTTGGGGCTGTCCATGGGTGGCAGCACCGCCCTGTCTATCGCGGGCGGGCGGCTCGACCCTGAGCTTCTGGCAAACTACTGCGACACGAATGAGCTCAATGCGTCTCTATGTGATTGGGTGCGCCTGAGTGGCGTCGATCTGCACGCGATGAACAAGCAGGTCGCCAGTCGAGACAACCGAGACGAGCGTATCAGGTTTGTCATGGCGATCGATCCGGTTCCCGTCGATGTTTTTGCAGTCGAAACTTTTTCCGGAATTTCGATCCCGGTCGCACTGATAAATCTCGGCAAAGATGGCGAAATTCCTTCGACCGCGCAGGCGGCGGACACCGCGAATGCTATTCCCGATGCCAGTTACGAGGTGATCGAAGAAGCCAGCCACTTTTCCATGTTTGCAGAATGTAAGCCGGGTGCAGCGGAAATCGCCGTGCAGGAAGGGATCGAAGAGCCCATCTGTACAGATGGGAACGGGTCTTCGCGGCACACGATCCACGCGCAGTTGATCGACATGATTACGGCGGCCTTTAACCGTGCATTGAAACAGGGTTCTTGAACGGCGCACTTGCATTTGGGCGAATGAGTGGCAAGTGTCATTGTTGACCGATGCTGCACATGCACGATAGTGGTGAAACCTTCATTTCAGCGCGACAATCACCGCGTCACGACCTGGAATATGCGTCGCTCTCGCATCGCCCCAAAGGGCATCCTTGACGGCAAGCGGCGCACCGTCGATCGTCACTGCGATTGGCTGCGCCTCTGGGGTCGGGTTGATGAGCCATAGATAAAGCTGATCCCCATTTTGATGCACACGTCCTTGCACGGCCTTGTTTCCAGTGTGAACCTTTGGGGTGATCCCGGCCCAGTCCACACAGGTCTGGAACCAGGCCCCAGCGCCCGCGCCATCGGCATCAAGGTCTCGGAAATGCCCAGCGGACATGTGCGTGCCGACCAGAAGCGTGCGCCCTTTGCCGTGGGTTGAGCTGGTGATTGCCACACGCCCTCCCTCGAAATGCCCCAGAATTTCGGCACCCTTGGGAGAATAGGATTGCAGGAACCCCGCACCGCGCAACGCCGCATCGGCGTCGGAATCCAGTGAAAGACGGATCCGGTCGCCAATGTCGGGCATGAATTCCACTTCGTCCTCAACCACGCCGAACACCGCATCCAGTCCGTTGTTCGGTTGCTGCACGCCAACGCGGCCATCATCGCCAAAATATCCCGGACAGGCTTCCGAGATCAGCCGCCCGCCATCCGCAACCCATTTGGCCAGTCGACCAGCCAACTCGGCAGGCATCATGATCGGGTAAGGCGCATAGATCACATCGTATTTTTCAATATCCTGGTCATGAACCCAATCGGCCTGCACACCCATGTCAAAGAATGCGCGATAGGCGCCCCACATGGCCTCCTGATAGGTCTTGAACTCACCTTGGCTGGACAATAACAGGTCAAACCGCTGCGCCTCGGGGATCATCAACAGGCCAATATCGCCGCGCACCGGCTTGGCGGCCATGCAGGCGGTCTGTTCAGGCGCATTGACCCAGCGGCCAATTTTGGCCTGCATTTCAGAGCGGGGTGTGCGGCTTCCGTCCATACCATAGGCACCAAAAGCCCCAAAGAGCGGCCCGTTCAGCAGCGGACGATACCGCAAATTCATCATGCCACGCGCGCCCGCAGCAAAGGAGGCCAGCGACCACAGCCGGATATCTTCAGGCGTGGCAACGCGTGCATCATCCTTGTCACGGCCCAGAACCTGTGGCTGCATCCAAAGCGGGCCACCTTGCCGTTCGGCGTGCCAAAACGGTTTGCCTCGCGCCGCGCCCCGGATCAGATCACCGGCAAAAAAGTTGCGCCACGGCTGATTGCCCTTGCGCGCGCCGATCCAGGTGTAACCATAAATCTCGACCTGTTCGGCCGCGCGCCAATCATTACAGCCATGCCCGGCCAGTGCCGTAACGGCGCCCGCAATACCATGCGAAATGATCTTGGCATCGGGATCCACGGCGCGGATCGTGTTAATTTTATCCTGTACATGTCCGTAGAAATTATCCTCACGGAATCTCAGCCAGTCCAGACATTCGGAATAGGGCTGAATTTGCCGGGGCGGCATGATGTCGTCCCACTCGGCGTAGGAATAGCGATGCCAGACCTTTGCCAACGCATCGAGCGTGCCGTATTTTTCACGCAGCCAGACGCGAAACGCGGCCGCAGTCGGCTTTGAGAAATCATAATCAGGGCTGTAGTTCACCTCGTTGTTCACATCGTAACCCAACAGGCCCGGATGTCCGCGATAACGACCGGCCAATTCGGTCAGAAACCCCATCACCGCTTCATGCACTTCAGGCGCATTCAGCGTCAGCGGCCCTGCGCCGCCCAGGCCATCCCCGAAACCGCCAACCGCAACCGAGGGGCTGTGCTGCGACGCCATCAGCGTGCCATCCGCCTTGCACATACGTGCAAAATCCAGTTTGCGTTGCAGCCAGTCGGGCGAGGCCATGGTGAATTCAGCAATCACCGTCGCCATGCCATTTTCGGCCGCCAGATCCAGTTGCCGGTCGCAATCATCCCAGTCGTATTTGCCCGGAGCGCGCTCAATCGCCGACCACATGAACCAGTGGCGAAACGTATTCAGGCCATCACTTGACGCAATGCCGTAATCACGGGTCCAGTCCTCTCGCGGAGGATTGGATTTGCGAAAGTAAACAGCCCCGTAGGGCACCTGTGGCAGTTTGGCGCGAAAATCAGCCATTATATCCTCTGTATTCTTCTGTGCTAAAGGGGTCAGTTCAGGCATTGAACCGCGTACGGTGCAGCATCCGTCGATCGCGCGGATCAGGGTTTGGCACGGCGGAAATCAGGCTTTGGGTATAAGGTTCAGCAGGGGCGGTGCAGACTTGCTCGGCGGGTCCCGTTTCGACGATCCGACCCTGATGCATTACGGCCACCCGATCGCAGAAATACCGCACCACCGAAATGTCATGCGCGATAAAGATAAAGCTGAGGTCGAGCCGCTTTTGCAGGTCAAGGAGCAGGTCCAGCACCTGCGCCCGAATCGACACATCCAGCGCCGATGTTGCCTCATCAGCAATGATCACACGGGGGTTCAAAGCAAGCGCGCGGGCAATGCTGATCCGCTGGCGCTGACCACCGGAAAAAGCGTGCGGATAGCGTTCCATTGCGGATTGTTCCAGACCAACCAATTCCAGCAATTCCGCGACACGCGTATCGAGTGCAGCATCGCTCATACCTCCGGCCACAACAAGCGGATCGGCAATCACCTGCTTGACCGTCATCCGCGGATTGAGCGACGCGAAGGGGTCCTGAAAAACCAGCCGCACAGCCGAGCGATAGCGCGCCAGATCGGGGCGCTGCATCTGCGTGACTTCCTCTGCGCCCTCATCGCCATGCCATAAAATACTGCCCTCGGACGGTTCTACAATCCGTAACAGCATCCGCCCAAGCGTCGTTTTTCCCGAACCGCTCTCACCCACGATTCCCAGATTTTCACCCGGCCAGAGATCAAGACTGACATCATCCACAGCTTTGATTTCATAGGTTTTTTTGCCGCGCCAATTTGTGGCGCCAAACCCCTTGGTCAACCCCCGCGCCTGCAACAGTGGCTGCCCCGCCCTATTCGGCGCAATGCGCTTTACCGCTGTATCAAGGCGCACGGTCGCAGCCAGCAGCGCCTTGGTGTAAGGGTGCTGAGCACTGTGAAAAATGTCATCCACCGGCCCTTGTTCGACGATCTTTCCCCAGCGCATCACGGCGACATGATCGGCGACCTCGGCGACAAGGCCAAGGTCGTGAGTGATCATCAGCATGGCCATGCCGCGCTCGGCCTGAAGGCGCGCAATCAGGTCCATGATCTCGGCCTGCGTGGTGACATCAAGTGCGGTGGTTGGCTCATCTGCAATCAGGATGTCGGGATCACAGGCCAGCGCCATGGCGATCATGGCGCGTTGCCGCATACCCCCCGAAAATTCAAATGTATAACGGTCCGCCATATGTTCTGGCTGGGCAATCTCGACCTGCCGCAGCAGATTGACGGTTTCGGCCTTGGCCTCTGCCTTGGTCATCTTGCGGTGTAAAAGCAGCGCCTCGACAATTTGCGTACCAATGGTCCGCACCGGCGACAGCGAAGACATCGGTTCCTGAAAGATCAGGCCAATCCGCCCGCCGCGCACTGCGCGTATCTCACGGCTGTTGGAGGCCAGAGCGTGAAGGTGTAACGGCCCTTTTGGTCCATGCAATGTGATCTCACCGCCCGACACCTTCGCCTGCGCATCAATCAATCGTAAAAGCGCCCGCGCCGTTACCGATTTTCCAGAGCCGCTCTCACCGACAAGGCACAGGGTCTTGCCAGGATAGAGATCAAAGCTCACCTCTCGCACTGCATGCAGAATATGGGTCCGCAGGTGAAAATCCAGACTGAGATTGCGCACAGTCAGAACCGGCTCTTGCGCCCTATCTGGCTGTGTCATCTCAGGTTGGGCCATCTCAAGCTGGGTCATCTGGGCGCTCATGTCGCGTAAGGGTCTGCGGCATCACGCATCCCGTCGCCCAGGAAATTGAATGAAAGAACGGTCAGAACCACCGCTCCTGCGGGCCAGACCAGCAACCAGGGTGCTGTTGCCACCGTGCGGATGTTCTGCGCGTCCTGAAGCAGCACACCCCAACTGACCACCGGTGATTTCAACCCAATTCCAAGAAATGACAACGCCGTTTCCGCAACGATCATCGTCGGGATCGCCAGCGTCACCACGGCCAGAATATGCGAGGTCAGCGACGGCAGGATGTGCCGGAAAATGACCCGCGCCTGCCCGGATCCATCCAGTCTGGCCGCCGTTACAAAATCCTCGTCACGCAGTGCCAGAAACCGGCCCCGCACCTCACGCGCAAGACTCGTCCAGGCCAGGAGCGAAACGATCAGCGTTACCATGAAATAGACGGTCAGCGGAGACCATGTGATCGGCACAGCAGCGGCAAGACCCAGCCAAAGCGGGATCGTCGGCATCGCGCTTGTCACTTCGATCAGACGCTGGATGACGATATCGGTCCAGCCGCCATAATAACCAGAAAGCGCTCCCAGTACGACGCCAATGAACAGGCTGGAGATGACGCCGATCAGGCCAATCGACATCGAGACCCGTGTTCCATAGATGAGGCGGCTCATAAGATCCCGACCAAGGCTATCGGTGCCCAGCAGATTCATCGGTTTACTGGCGTCCAGCGGCCCAATCAGATGGGTATTCATCTCAAACAAACCCCAGAGCCGATACGGCGTCCCTTCAACAAAGAATCCAATCGGGATCACAGCCGTTTCATCGATCACAAATGAACGACGCAGAGACTCCTGATTCACCGTCATGGTGTAGCCTTTGACGTGTGGCTGCCAGTGCCGTTCACCACTTTCATCTGTTACAAAGAAGTCAATGCTTTGGGGCGGTGCATAGGTGAAACGCGGCTGTGCCAGCGTGGGTGATGTGGGCGCCAGAAACTCGGCGAACAACCCGACGAGATAAAACAGGATCACGATGATCCCGGCAAAAACCGCTACCTTGTTGGCAAGAAACTTCTGCCGGATCAGCGTCCATTGCCCCGACACAGCAATCTTGCTTGCATCCTCACCGGGACGCAGTGGACTGATCGCGGGGCCGGTTTCCTCTGGTATCTGTGATGCTTTTTCCATCAGGTGAACCTTATGCGCGGGTCAAGCAGGGCCAGCAGCAGATCGGACACCAGCATGCCGATCAGTGTCAGAACCCCCATAAGCAGAATGAAACTGCCGGCCAGATACATGTCCTGACTGACCAGCGCCCGTAACAAAAGCGGTCCAGCGGTCGGCAGGTTCAGGACAATCGCAGTGATCGTGACGCCAGAGATCAATTGCGGTAGCACCCAGCCAATCGCCGAGACAAAAGGGTTGAGCGCGATGCGCACCGGATAACGCATGATCACCTTGTATTCCGACAGGCCTTTGGCCCGCGCGGTCACAACATAGGGCTTTGACAGTTCATCGGTCAGATTGGCCCGCAAAATGCGGATCAGAGCGGCGGTGCCCGAGGTGCCGATCACGATCACCGGAATCCAGAGATGTTTCATCAGGTCCCAGACCCGGCCCCATGACCAGTCAGCCCCGACATATTCCGGTGAAAACAGCCCGCCGACACTCTGACCGAAATATTTGTAGCTGATATACATCAGTGTCAGAGCGAGAATGAAATTCGGGATCGCCAGCCCCAGAAAACCAAAAAACGTTGCCACGTGATCGCCAATGGAATGGCGGCGCACGGCGGAATAGATGCCAATGGGCAGCGACACTGCCCAGACAAAGACCAATGCGGCCATCGACACCGAAAGGGTCGCTCCCATGCGATCCCAAATCAGCTCGCTGACCGGGCGGCCCCATTCAAACGAATAGCCAAAATCGCCCCGAAGCACGATTCCGCTGATCCATTTGAAATATTGCAGTGCCATCGGATCATCGAGGCCGTAAGTGGCCCGCATCCGGGCAAGCTCGGCCGGGTCAACCGTCTGGCCGCTATCGGCCATCGACGCCAGAAGCGACGTCAGATAATCACCCGGCGGCAGTTGGATGATGAAGAACGAAATCACCGAGATGCCGAACATCGTCGGCACCATCAACAGTATCCGTTTGAGAAAATAGCCCCACATCAGGCAGGCACCTCCCACGTCACATGAACTGCCTCAACGATATCAATATGCGGTACGGTTACAATGGCGCGGCCATCGCGCAGCGTCATATCTGCAATGCTTTCGGAAATCGGCAAATGCGCCGCCACTCCAGTTGCACCCACGGGAAGAGCAATCGACACCTCCAGCGGCCCCACGGGATAAATCTCGTGGATCGGCGCCTTCCACATCATCGGGTTGGTGAGGTTCACGAGTGTGGCAAGAACCGCGCCGTCCCCCTGTCGCACACCAATATCCAGAACGCCTTTGCCGGTGACTTCAACCATCGCAGGCCCCGATAATGCCCAACGGACCGCGTTTTCCATCAAACGCTGATGATCCTTGGCCAGTACGGCCCAATAGGTGGCACCAATGTTCCACGGGATATGTACAGTACGCCCCCCGGACGGGGTCTGGCGCGTCACAACGGCCGGCGCAGTGGCCGCATCGCGGGGATAGACCTCCTCCATCGGCAGATCGGGAAAATCAGGGACGTAAAGAAACGGCGTCTCAGTGTCTTCATCCGCCGCAATCCCGACAAGACGAATGCCGCCGATGATCCGTTCGGCGCCGTCATAACCAGCGTTTACCGAATGGTCACCCGACAATTCGATATAGGTATTCTTGACCGGTCCGCGTGGCGCATTCGTTACCCGCGTGCCCAAAGCTGTGGCCAACCCACATTCTGCGCGCGGCACTCCGTCCTCACTGGCCATGGCGCTCTCGCCTGCAACGATCAGATTGCCGCCGCGTTCGACCCAATCGGCAATCAAGGCGCATTGCGCATCGGACAAACACCGCGCATTGGGCAGGATCAACACACGGAACCGGTCCAGCATCTCGTCTGTCATCGCGTGATCGGAGACAAACTCAAATGACAACCCCGCCTCGACCAATGCATGACAGAAGCCCTTTTCATCTGCTTCAGCCTGATCGCGGTCGGTCCAATCAAACAGACGCAAAGTCGTGGTTGCATCCAGAATGGCAATTTCGCAGGCGGGCTTTGTCGCTTCCAGCGCGGGTTCCAACTTTGCGTGCAGATCAAAACCTTCGGCCACCGGGCCAATCCAGCGCGGATCGGGGATGACCCCGTTAAACTTGGTAAACCATGGCAGCATTCCATGCGCCACTCCGTCGCCGATCCAGGTGGTTATTTCTGGTCCGGTGGTGACAGAATCCTTCCAGCGGTGCGCCGGCTCTTCTGGCCCGACAGATGTGATCAGCACCACAGACCTGTCACGGAATGTGGCGCGGATGCGTTTGGCGTTGCGTCCCGCCATCCAGACCGGCTCAAGCCCATGGCGGCCCTGATGATCAACCACCAGAAACGGGCAGTGCGCCTCGATCGTTTCCAGATCAAATTCCATGAGCGATGCGCCGCCCATATTGGGGATAAAGCTTGCATTGGGCCGGATCGCCTGCACCGCGCGGTCCCAATCGACAACCAGTTTCGTCAACCGGTCGCGCCGCCACGCCACCCAGGCCCGCCATGCGGCGTCATCGGGATTGCTGCCTTGCGGCAAATCATGGCTAGATGCATCTCGGAACCGCTTGGCGCAGCCCTGGCAATAGCAGATGCCATGCCCCTGCCAGCGATTGGCGAAAACCGCATCAATGTCATATTCGCGCACAATTTCACGCACGATCTCGGGCATGTATTCCATGTTGTAGTCGCCATAGGCGCAGGTGACCCAGACATCGGGAAACGCCCAGTGCCGTCGGGGATTGCCTGCTGCATCAACGGCCACCCATTCGGGATGGGCTTCAGCGGCATCATTATGAATGGCATGCGGATCAACCCGCGCCATCACATGCATGGACCGCGCCCGCGCACCATCGACCAGCGCGCCGAACGGATCGGTTTCACCCAGCCATTTACTGCGATAATGGTACGGCACCTTGGTCGGGTAATAGGCGATATACCCCCCTGCGCTCAGGCAGGTTGCATTTGATCCCGTCTGCCGAAACACATCGATCCACTCATCTGCATCAAACTTTACCGGATCATCCTCGGCCAGCGTCAACTGCGTCCAGCGAGTCGCTCCGCGATGCCATTCAGAACTCCGCAAAAGACGTGTCGCATCATGTGCCGTGTCGGGCATGTCACACTCTCAATTTCAGGAAAATGCGTGCGGCCCGTTGGGATGAAAGCGGGCCGCACATTGGTGTCAAAGGATCAGTTCTTGAAGAACTGCTCCGGCCTTGACGGCCCGGGTGTTGGCCACCCGAAGCTGTTGGCCATCACCGGCATGGTGTTGACCATGTCATTCTTGACCACACCATATCCGTTCGGCGGCAGTGAGACGCCAAAGACAAGGAACTGATCTGCAGCGGCCTCGAGTATCTCGGCCATCTTGGCCTGCTGCGCTGCCAGATCACCGGTGGCCAGCAGATCGCGATAGCGCTGTTGCTGGTCCTTGATCTCCTGCGGTGGCTCGATCGCATCGGGATTGTCGGGCGAGCTGAAGTAGAGTGACCAGCCCGGCGCATAGATCGAGTTGCTGTTATAGGGCACGAAATACCGCGGATCGAGCATTGCCGCGATGCCACCATTGGCGCCAAACTGGTGCGCCGAGGCGTCAAAGTCGCGGCCATTGCGCACCCGTGTTTCCCAAAGAGAACGGTCCATCGTGCGGATTTGGGCATCAATGCCCACGGCCTGGAACATGGGGATTGCCAATTCGAACATGTCGATAAATGTCGACCGCACCTGATCAATCTCAAACAGAATTGACAGACGCCGCCCCGATGGATCAAGGCGATAGCCGTCCCCATCCCGCTCAGGCACGATGGCATCGAGCATCTCATTGGCCAGATCAGGATCGTACTGTGTAAATTGCGTCGCCAGCCGTTCATTATAGAGCGGATCGCTGTCATTGATCGAAGGCTGCGCTGGTTTGCCCTGCCCCACGAACACCGCGTCGATCAGATCTTGCCGGTTAATGGCAACCGATAGAGCCTTGCGGAACTCGATGTTGTTATAGAGCTCGTTCTTGACCGCATCCGTGTGGTTCAGGTTCAACTGGAACACCATGACATTCGCGGCGGTTTCTTTCAGGGAATAGAAATCATAGTTCCCGTCCTGCTTACCGTCGAACAATACCGGCTTGTTTGCTGGCGTGGCGATGTACTGGTCCATCATGTCGATTTCACCCTGAAGGGTCTTCAACAGCAGAACCTCCGGGTCAGCGACCATCTGATAAACCACTTGATCGAAATAGGGCAGTTGTGTCCCCTCGGTATCGACCTTGTGGTAATAGGGGTTGCGTTTGGCAATGGCGCGTTCGGTATCTTCGCCTGGTGCTGATGTGAACTTCCATGCATTCAAGGTCGGACGGGCCGAGTTCTGGAAATGGACATTGTCCTCATCCAGACCATGCTCACGTGCAAACAGCGCAACCCAGCTTTCAAACCCGCGCTCTTGCGCCAGTTCATTGGCTTTGGGATTATACTTTATATGAAACTGCTTGAGGTAATGGGCAGGCGCCTTTGTCAGCTGATCTTGATTGGCCCAGGCAAGACCCTGCGCAAAAAAGCCATTGGGCGAGGCAAAGATAACGCGGAACGTTGTTTCATCGACAATCTCTATCGTCGCAACTTTGCCGTTGGCCTGCCAATAACTCTGACCTTTGGTCGATGGAGCCTCTGGATCCTGAAAAATGTCTTCATACCAAAAACGGATGTCTTCAGTCGTATAGGGTTCGCCGTCTGACCATTTATGCCCCTTGCGCAAGTGGAATGTATAGACCGTTGAATCCTCGTTGACTTCATAACTTTCTGCAACGTTAGGCTCGATACCAGACCAGTCCGGGGTAAAACGCACAAGCGGCTCATAACCCTGATAACGGATCAGCATCGACAAGGATCCACCGCCAACAAGCGCGTGGTTCCAGGTGCCGCCCTGCGAGCCGGGCCTGTCCGTTGGCGTTATAACCAGCGGATTCTCAGGCAATCTTTCGTCTTGGGGTGGTAAATTACCCTCTTGTGCAAATGCCGGAATGCCGCTCAATGCGACCCCGGCAAGGGCAGTAGTCGAAATAATGAAGCTACGTCTGCCGATCCTGTTCATGCTGTCCCTCCCAGAACAAAAATAATATTTTGGTTCCCCCATAGCATCATACATGGAATATCGTTAGGTAAAGCGTTATGTAAAAGAAAAGTTTCCACGTTAGCAAACACGGTGCGACCGTTGGGACTCAAATTATTGACCAGAACCCGCCGCATTGCGGCAAAATCATGAGGCCCGGATGAGTAAAGTCACGCTCCGAATCATTGCCGAACAAACCGGTCTGTCCAAGTTCGCTGTCTCCCGTGCGCTGTCCGGGAAGCAGGGTGTCAGCGAGGCCACCCGTGCCCGTGTAGTCGAAGTAGCTACAAATCTTGGGTACAATCGCCCGACCCGGAGCACCTTCACCATTGGTGCGGTGTTCGATGTCGAAGATCACGCCAACGGCGAAATGAACGTCCAGATTCAAAACGGTCTGCAAAGCGAGGCGGCGCGCCTTGGCTACACGATCCGTGCCCATTGGACCGCAGGAGACGGCGATCTCAAGAAATTCCTTGACGGCTGCGACGCGATTTTCTCCGTCAATGTGCAGCACAAGCCCTCGCTGGCGCAGATCATGAACAGCGCCAAACCTGTGGTACGGTCCGGTTGGGCTGATCCGTTGGAACAAGTTGATCTCGTCGGCGGCACAGACCGCGAGGCCGGCGTCGCCATCGGCACCTATCTTTATGATCTGGGTCACCGCGAGATTGTCTTCGTCCATGGCGACATTGATTTGCGCGGTCGACGAGAACGCCTGCTGGGCCTGCAAGAGGTTGTGGAGGCGACACCGGGCATGACCTGCTATGATATTAGTTGGGGCGGCACTACGACGTTTACTCAGGGGCTCGACCAGGTTCTGGCCGAGGGTGGTCATCCAACTGCATTTTTCTGCGGTCACGACGGGCTGGCCATAACCGCCTATTCTGACATTCTGTCACGCGGCTGGCGCATTCCGCGCGATGTTTCAGTTGTGGGGTTTGGAGATTTCAGCCCCGCCCTTCAGGTGACCCCGACCCTGACCACCGTCAAAATCAAGGCACAGGAATTTGGCCGTGCAGCTGTGCGACGGCTCGACACCCGCTTGAGACACCCCTCGCAAAAGCTTGCGCCGATGCGCCTGCTGATCCCGAACGTGCTGATTGAGCGAGGTTCCACTGCGCCTTTGAAGATGGATTGGCGCGCGCCGATCTAGTGTTTTTAGCCCTGAAAAACATTACTGCAGTCGCCAAAGTGCTTCGGTCTGCTACTCTCTTTGAAAGGATCCGATCAGTTCAACCCGCGACTTCTGTGGCGCGCGCGTAGGCAAGTTCATGCGCTTCGATCACCATCTTTTCTATTTCAGGAATATTGTCGATGACATTGCCATGCGATGGCGCGATCAGCTTTGGCGGATAATCTTCAAAGAGCTTCCTCACATCCCCGAAAAGCAGGTCCGGCTTCACAAAACGGCTCCAATATAGCGCACGTTCGATAATAAGAGAGGCTGACTTGATATTCACCGAGGGAAGTTCTGATGTGAGCATGGCGCATTCGCCTTCGAAATGTACTGGCTCATCATCTTCCAGATCCCGCAACTCGCGTCCCACGTCAACTGGATCGATGTTCTCATCACCATCATGAGTCAAAGAGAAACCATCGCAGACAAACATGGTCTGAGTTACATCCTCATAGGCCCAAAGTGTCCCAGGCAGGTCTTTGATCGCAGCATCGATGAATGTGATAGATCGATCACCCAGCGATAGTTTTTCGCCCGGCACAACGTTCTGCGAACGGCCCATATATTCTGGAAAAAACAAATGGTAGTCCCGCATATCGCCAATTAGCGTCGCCTCGGGAAATTGCTCCATGAGATTGGGAAGCCCAGCCGAGTGCGGTAGCTCTGGATGCGTTACGAAGATATAGTCCAGTTTACGCCCGGCAAGCGCTTCGCGCAGCTGCGGCTCGATCCCGCGCCACATGGTCGGCAAGGAGGTATCGATCAGGAACGTCTTTTCGCTCCCAATAACGAGGAAAATGGACAGATGCAGGTGTAATTCCGGGGTCTTTGGACTCGTACCCATACAATAATTGAGCCAGAAGACACCAGGCGAAATCTCACGTGGAAACTGTGGCACGTCTGTTGTTTCGTTCATCGGTTTATCCATTCTTCCGCCCCAGTTTCAGCAGCATTTCCATCGCTAGTTCATAGTGTTTTTCGACCAGCTTTTGATCAGACAGGATGCAGCCAACGGTCGGTGCTATAATCTGGACATCGAGGTCCTCAAAAACCTTTTTCAACCAGACCCGCAACGGGTCGGTGTTGGCCTGGGACAGCCAATAATATTTGCACTGAACATGTTCGATTGCAGATTCGTAGGTTGTTTCATCCATGGCTGAGTCAGTCAGGATGGATGATTGAGCATCTGCTGCCAGATCCGTATGACAGAACCAATCCGAGGTGAACAAGGTCCGCTGTGACTTGCTATATACCCAGTTGGTTCCAAGTATTCGGATCATGGCGGGAAAGACGACCAGGTCATCTGAGGCTGCCAGCGGTTTGTACCCGCCAAACCCCGGGGTCAACAAGGTTTCGCGCACGTTCTGGAGGTTGCGTTTCACATCGTCGAAAGCCGAAAACGGACTACGAATATCAAAGGCAAGCTCTTCCAGCGGATGTTGATCGTTCAAGGCTTCCAGATTGCCAAGACATTGATAATCAGCACGCGTCAGGAATGCAGTCACAGGTTGGTCTTTTTTCAAGAGACCCGAGAACTGTTGCATCACCGTTGCGCGATGGGCCGCAACACCTGTGTCCAGCAAATATGCACGGTCGTCATTCTGGACGACATAGCCGCTAATTGGCTGAATTCGTCCGGGGCGCTTGGCTGACCAACTGAGTCGGCCATCCAATGGCACAAACCCGCCCAGGCGATAAATTCGGCCATCAACGACATGTTCCGCAGATGAGTTTCCCTCGCGGATCGTATCTGAAGACGTGGATGGTTTGGTGTCATCAGGGGTGAGCACGTACGTTCTCCAGTTCAATGAATGCTTCTCACTCAGCAAACATTCAATTTGCCGGTTCGATCTTTTGGGTCGTTACTGTTGTGATCCTGGAAGTCAGCCCTCCGGCTGTGAGTGGACACCTCACAGCCGGAGGGCTTGAGTGGCTAGCGTCCGATCAGGGCGTCGAACCTCTTGGCAACACGGGCCTGATCGTTCAACTGCCATTCCGTCGTCGGCGTAATTCCGCGCCCATCACTGCCCATCTCATAGGCTTCAGAACCCGGCGTGTTGAAGAACGCTGATCCAGTGTTCTCAAGCAAAGCAGACCGGCCCTCTTCCGTGCAACACAAGAAATACGAAAGAAGTGCCCCTGCATTGGGGTGGGCCGCATCTGCGGCAACAAAAATGTAGTATGGTTGCCCACCAACCTTCTCGAGCGGAGCGTTTGCAACGGGCGCACCTTTTGTTACGAGTCCTGCATAGTTCGCAGGCACACCCATACCGATCGCCATCTCGCCGTTAGCAACCTTGTTCGTGATATCCGTCATCGAGCGAACAATGGAGAGTGCCTGGTCTTTATACAGGGCTTCAACCCATTCTGCCGCCTTCTCTTCACCCAGCACCGGAGCACTGATCATTCCATAGGCATCGCCAAATCCGGGGCCAGCAATTTTGCCTTTCCACTGCGGGTCAAGCAAGTCCTCAAGCTTGGTCGGGATATCATCGCCTGTTACGAGTTCGGTATTGTAGACCACTGCGCGCGGGATCGTATAAATCCAGACAGCATTGCCATTCGGGCCGATCAGCTCAGGATCAACACCAATTCCCGCCCAGTCGATCTTCTCAATGGCATTGGCCTCGCCGATTGCCTTGGTGAACGACAGTGGCAGCGGGAAAACATCATAGCTGGGCTTAACCCCTGCTTTACTCTCAGCAATCAATTGCCCGGCGCCAACAGGCGCAGGCGCGGTGTTGATCAATTCGATGTTCAGATCAATGCCGAATTTTTCAGAGATGGCCTTGGATAAGGCCGGTGCGGTTGTAGCAGGATATCGCGTTGTCGAAAGGTTGACTACGACAGCCCCTTCCTCACCTGCTTTTTTGACAATACCGTCCAAATTGGACTGCGCCATTGCGGGCTGACCTGCAACGAGCGAAACGCCCAGTATAGCCAAGACCACCCCCACCAGTTTTGGTAACTGTACCATTTCGTTCTTCCTCCCTATCGATTTTCTGATTAAATTCGCATTTTCGATCTTCGCGAGATTGACTCCCATCCTCCCACGTCGATCCGATTCAATGTTCCTCGCAGCCGCTCAAATTAGCTGAAAACGCAGGCACATTAAGCCTTGCTGAATTCAACTCGATTGAATTGCATTCAACAAGCTGGGGAATTTCACATAGTGGAATTGTACCGACCCGAAGGACTGCGCATTCCGCGCGATGTTTCGATCGTAGGGGTTGGAGGTTTCAGCCCCGCCCTTCAGGTGATCCCGAACGTGCTGATTAAGGGAGGCTCAACTGCGCCCCTGAAAACGGAACGGCGCGCGCCGTTCCAGTATTTTTGACCCTGAAAGATGTCACTGCATCTGCCACAGTGCTTTCGTCCGCGACTCTCTTTGAAAGGATTCGATCAATTCAGCCGGTCAGATACTCGAAGAGACTGACGTTTCTTCAATCGCTTTATGCCAGTGTGAAACATCCTTCTCAATACAGATACAGGAAAACAAATGACCGTCTATCTAATCCGGCACGGCCAATCGGAATTCAATGCTGCGCATACAGAGGGTGAGGCAGACCCAATGATTTTTGATGCTCCACTGACAGAGAAAGGGCGCAGGCAGGCAGAACAAGCAAGGGTCGCAATCAAGGAGCTGGGAATTCAGCAGGTCATAACCTCACCATTGAGCCGCGCCATCCAGACAGCGCTTACGATTTTCCAGGATATTGCGCCAATCAGCGTGCAGGCAGGTCACCGTGAACTTCTAAGCCACAGTTGCGACATGGGCCGTGCGCCAAGCGCTTTGCAGATGGAATTCACCAGCCTGTCTTTTGACCATCTGGATGAGATATGGTGGCATCAGGGACCAACGAACGAGAATGGTGTGCCGGTCGAGCCAAGGGATGTTTTCCAACAACGCATTCAAAAGTTCGCTTTGGAACTTAACCAGATGGCAGACATTCAACTGGCAGTGGTCGGCCATGGAGACGCCTTCAAGGAACTGGCGGGATTCTCGATGGACAATTGCGAAATCCGCGAATACCCCAATTAATTCGCGACCAAGAGGGACATATGGACGAATATCTGGGCAAAGGTGATTACTCATACGAACCCATGCCGGACTGGGCAGATTTGCCACCGGAGGTGGCCTTGGGCGATGTCGCCGGGATCGCTGTAGACGACAATGACAGAGTTTATCTGTTCAACCGGGGCAGCCACCCGGTCATTGTCCTGAGTCAAACCGGTGAGGTGTTGTCGACCTGGGGGCATGGGGCCTTTGCCAACCCGCATGGGGCCAGCATCGGGCCTGATCAATGTATCTATCTAACAGATAATTTCGACCACACGGTTCGGAAGTTCAGCCTTGATGGGAAGCTTCTTCTGGAAATTGGAACGGCTGGTGTCAGCTCCGGCTTCATGAGCGGAAAGCCGTTTTGCAAATGCACCCATTCGGCAGTTTCGCCTTCCGGCGATATCTTCATATCCGACGGCTATCACAATGCGTGCATACACAAATTCGACGCCAGCGGCCGACTGCTTAAAAGCTGGGGCACGCCTGGAACGGGTCCCGGAGAGTTCAATCTTCCTCATAACATCTGCTGCGATGCCGACGGCTGGATCTACGTCGCTGACAGGGAAAATTCCCGCATTCAGATTTTCGATGTAGAGGGCCGCTTTGAAACGCAAATCAACAACATGCACCGGCCCAGCGGATTGGCCATAACGCCTGGCAGTTGTCCGGACTGCATCGTAGGTGAACTGGCTTCGTATCTGAAGGTGAACCGAGAATTTCCGAATATTGGCCCGTTTGTCAGTGTTCTTGACCAACAGAGCAATGTTCTGTCGCGCCTCGACGCAAAGAAAGGCCCGGGCCTGGAGCACGGCCAATTTCTTTCTCCCCATAGCATCGCTTATGACAGCAAGGGAGATCTCTACGTTGGCGATGTCGTCGATGCGGATTGGGGCCAGGTCTTTCCAGATCGGGAGATGCCCGCGTCAGCTCGAAGGTTTCAGAAGCTGAAGCGTGTCAGCCCGGCAGCATCTTGAGCCAGATTGGCGGCAAGCATGGCCTGTTTGAAGTCAAGACATTACAGCGCGCTCAATACGACCCTATATAGGCTCTGACCAATCATGGAGTCTGGTGTTGCAAAAATTCTCTCTACTCGACTTGTCGCCGATCCCCGAAGGCGGAACAGCCGCTGACGCTTTGCGCAATACACTCGATCTTGCGCGCCATGCCGAAGCAAACGGGTATCACCGGTATTGGCTGGCGGAGCATCACAACATGCCAGGCATCGCAAGTGCGGCAACGTCGATTGTAATCGGACACGTCGCTGCAGGCACAAAGACCATTCGCGTCGGTGCCGGAGGCATCATGTTACCCAACCATGCGCCTTTAGTGATTGCCGAGCAGTTTGGGACCCTTGCCACGCTCCATCCCGGGCGTATTGATCTGGGCCTCGGCCGAGCTCCTGGAACTGACAGAGAAACCGCGCACGCGCTCCGTCGGCACATGGAAGCAAATGATAGTTTTCCGCAGGACGTGGTGGAATTACTGTCCTATTTTGATGAAGCGTCCGAAGGCGCACGGATATGTGCAATCCCGGGTCAAGGCACCCATGTGCCGGTTTGGGTGCTCGGCTCCAGCCTGTATGGCGCGCAACTGGCAGCCCATCTTGGGTTGCCCTATGCATTTGCCTCGCATTTCGCGCCTGCAATGCTGGAGGACGCGATTACGACCTATCGGAAAACATTCCGTCCATCACGGTGGCTTTCCAAGCCCTACTTGATGATGGCTGCCGGTGTTTGTGCAGCGGAAACCGACGAGGAAGCAACTTATTTGCGCTCTTCCCAACTTCTGGCATTCGCTCGCTTGCGCACCGGACGACCGGGCCAACTCCCCCGTCCTGTTGCGGAGCTATCAGCAGAGATTCCGGCGCCTGTCATGGCGCAAGTCAAACAAGCGCTTTCCTGCTCGGCAACCGGGAGCCCCGAAACCGTTCGCCGAGAACTTGGCGCTTTGACTGCCAGGTACCAGCCAGACGAGCTAATGGTGACGGGTATGATCCACGATCACGCCGCCAGGCTGAAATCCTTTGAAATGTCGGCCGAGGCACTGAGAGATATTGCCAGTGAATCCGAAGCGGCCTAGCCGTTCAGAACGATCACGGACAATCTTGACCTCGTTTTGCAAAGTACCAAAGACCGCTTACCGCCTCAAAAGCCGCACTATTGAAATCGACCCATCCAATAGCACTCTTGAAAAAACAGCGGGGCGTACAAATCTGTGCGAACTGCACGTCTTAACCCAAGTCACGATCAAGAAGTGACATTGGTATGACTATCCGTTTGCGCGAAGGACTCAATTTGTGACGAAAACCGTTTATCCGAAATATCCGACGCGACATGGATATATGTCCGAAAAGATACAACGCGACTACATATCGGCAGCTATCATAAAGAAACAGCTTCCAAGAGATGCTCACAGGATGGAGCAAATTGTCTCGCTTGACGCTTCAAACGATTTGACCAATCCCGTTCAGTTTTGGCAGCTCTATTCGGTGCTCGGGCAGGACCCCATCGTTCATATCGTCACAAATTTTTACGAGCGGGTCTTTGCTGATGAAGACTGGTTTACGTCCGTATTTGCTCGTGTCGGGGGAATTGGCCACCACGTAAACACACAGGCTTCGATGTGGATCGATGTGATGGGTGGCGGCCCCTATTACCATGGCGCAGAATTCAGGTTGAACTTTCACCACACACACAACGCGATCCAGTTAATGAATGAAAAGGGCGCAGAGCGTTGGTCGAAGTTGATGGTAGACACGCTTGATGACTCAACACGGCACATGACCGAAGACCCGCGAATTCGTCCCAGCATCAACACGTTCCTGACCCACTTTATGGGCAAATATTCTCGGGAATTTGGGTTCGAAAACAGCAGTGTGTTCGGTGCAACCAATCCGCCGATAAATCGCAGGATCAATTTTCTGAAAATGACCACAGAGGCCATTGAGGCTCTGACGGAAACTGAACTCAGCGAGGCCCTTGAAGAGCAGGGTGTCGATGTATCGAAATACAATGGCAAAGCGGCCCTCGTGAACAAAGCGCTCATGATGTGACGTGGAACTGAACAAAGCGAAGCTTGAATCTGCAACTCTTGGTCCCATCTCACATATGGCCATTCAAGCGCTTGTGTGGCGCCGAAATTGTGACCGACACCATCTCGATCGTCAACCGTCTACAGGCCTTGGATGGGCCGGACCTTTCCGGGGATGCGACGACACAAGCCTGGCTGAAAGACATTGAAGCGAAAGAGACTTGTGAATTGTGCAACTGGCAGGCCAAACGCGTCGCCCAAACTGCACTGGTCACGCAAGTCGGCTCTCGTCATGCTTGTCGCTGGGGAATGGCACGGCTCGAACCAGCTTTGACCCAATCTCCATACTTGTCCCGCAGCAGGTCTAGTTTTGGATCAATGTAGCGCTCGCAAAAAGGTCCATCGGCGTTTTTTTCCTGATAGTTCGCAAACTGCTCATCCGACGCCCTGAACGCAACATGCTGCAACACCTGCGTCACCAGCTTCAAATCAAATGCGCCTTGAAGTGTGGCAAGCGCGTCCTGGGTTGCTTCCGACTGCTCGTTTGAAAATACATAGACTGCGCTTCGATATTTTCCGCGCATCTGGTGGTTCGAGGTGCTTGAATGTGTGCGTAAATGGATCTCGATCAGAACTTCCAACGGAATTTCGGCAGGCTTATAATCAACCAAAACCGCTTCAGAGAAGCTGTCATGGGGCGGGTCTGATTTTATGAAACCCTGTGACACCTGTTCGACACCGCGCAGAGCATTGAAAACAGCTTCAGTGCACCAGTGACACCCGCCACCAAACCCAATGCGCGCATGGTTCAAAACGCAGCTCCAACAATCAGATTGCCGCCCTTGATCGAGCAGGGTTTACCCGAAGCCTTACGTTTCATGGCAGCCATGGTGCTGTGTCATGTCTCAAACCCTCATGTTCCGCAAAAGGTTTTGTAAGGGCCAAAATCGTTTGGAGCCGGGCTTTCATAGGCCTCCAGATTGGCGCGCTGGTCGTAGGGTGAAGACAACACGTCGAGCAACCGCCTGAACGGCTCCAGATCACCCTTTCCCGCCGCATCCAATGCTTCTTCAACTTTATGGTTGCGCGGAATGTAGATTGGGTTTGTACGATTCATGGCAGCACGGCGTTCGCTTGGCGATTGTGGGTCACGCGAACATCTATCCTGCCATTTCGACAGCCAGGCCGTTATGTGCGCGGGATCGCTGAACAGCCCCAAAACCAAATCCGTTTTGCCGCCCGCGGCATCCGCCAAACCACGGAAGAACAGGGTGTAGTCAACACCTTCCCCTTCCATTGTCTGGAACATGTTGTTGACCAGATCTGCGTCTTCGCCCTCTTCCGACACCAGCCCGATCTTGTGGCGCATCCCATCAAGCCATATGGCTGTGTAGCGTGCAGGTATCCCATTCACCTCATTTGTCGCCAATCGGATTGCATTGTCATTGTCCTCCGGATCGATCAGAGGCAGCAATGTTTCAGCAAATCGCGCAAGGTTCCATTGTGCGATAATCGGTTGATTGCCGAAGGCATAACGTCCGCCGGTATCGATGGAACTGAAAACCGCTGCGGGGTCGTAGCTGTCGATAAATGCACAAGGGCCGTAATCGATGGTCTCGCCAGAGATGGTCACATTATCCGTATTCATGACCCCATGTACGAAGCCGACATGCACCCACGTTGCCACAAGCGCGATCTGAGCGTCGATCACCGCAGACAAGAATGCAAGATACTTGTCATCTGCATCCACCAGATGTGGATAATGGCGGGCAATTGCATAATCTGCCAGCTTTCGCACCTTTTCATCCTCGCCACGCGCGGCAAAAAACTGAAATGTGCCGACGCGCAGATGACTTGCAGCCACGCGCGTCAGGATCGCACCGGGCTGGATTCCGTCGCGCTGAATATCTTCACCTGTCGTGACCACGGCCAGACCGCGTGTGGTGGGAACGCCCA
Source organism: Alphaproteobacteria bacterium (assembly GCA_024743215.1). Taxonomy (GTDB): domain Bacteria; phylum Pseudomonadota; class Alphaproteobacteria; order Rhizobiales. The sequence continues at coordinate 41,880 of JANSWZ010000015.1, read as the reverse complement.
GCGCGTGCATGGCCTCACCCATCACATATTCGCGCAAGACCGGTCCCAGCACAGCCTTGCCATCACCGCCGCGCGAAAATGGGGTGCGCCCTGAGCCTTTGAGCTGGATATCACGGCGCTCACCATGCACGTTTTTCACTTCGCCCAGCATCAGCGCACGGCCATCGCCAAGTTGCGCGGAGAAGCCGCCAAATTGGTGCCCGGCATAGGCCTGCGCTATCAAAGCCGCGCCATCGGGAACCTGATTTCCAGAAAAGAGCGCGGCCCCCGCCTCACCCTTCAAAGTTTCTGGCTCGAGACCGAGTTCCTCGGCCAATTTGTCATTCAGGAATATGAGTTCAGGCTGCGGCGCCGTTGCCGCCTGCCACGGTACAAAAAACCCTTCCAGCTCGTTTGCATAAGTGTTTTCAAATCTGAATTCGGGGACATGAAGGTTCATTTGCTTGCCTTTCTGCGACAGAAGTCTGGCGGGCAGTCATACAACCACCCGCTCTTGGATCAGGCGGCCTCAAACGCGATGTCTTCCGCGCCCAAAGCCTTCAAAAACCGCTCAGGGTCGATGCGAAAATCTGCATAAATCACATGCCCATCCGGATCGATCACGGTAAACCAGGGCGTGCCGCCGCTGCGATAATCCTCCATGAAAGTCGGATACCGCTCGTTCTTGGATGGCGTGTCATGGCCGAATGGCACATGCAAGCCGTATTGCTCCTGATTGACCCGCAGTTTGTCCTGGGTATTGATGTCTGCCCCTTCAAAAACGGTCTGGATGACAGCAAAGCCAAAACCCTTGTGCTTGAGGTTGTCATACAAGTATTTCAGTGTCGGAAATCCGCGGGAATGGCAACCCGGGCACCAGTGCTGGAAGCAATAGATGATCTTGTAACCTTCACCGAGATCGGCCAGTTTCAGCGGGGCCATGTCTTGGCCGCTAGCATCGATCCATTTGGAGACCCGCAGGTCAGGTGCTTTGGCGTTGAGTGTTCCAAATTGCATGGCGTTTCCCTTCGATTTTGATGGCGGCAGAGTCCCCTTCGACTGGACCGTCGCGCGGAAGTGCGCGACGGGAAATCAGCGGTGTGTCGAGCTTTGCCTTATTCAGCGGCGTCGCGCTTTGGCAAGACCCAGTCGGGTCGCACAAAGTGGCAGGTGTATCCGTTCGGAATCCGCTCCAGGTAATCCTGATGCTCCGGCTCAGCCTCCCAGAAATCGCTGACAGGCTCGACCTCGGTCACCACCTTGCCTGGCCACAGACCTGAGGCATCGACATCGGCGATGACATTCAACGCCTCAGCTCTTTGGGCCTCGTCGACATAGTAGATGGCCGACCGATATGACATGCCGCGATCATTGCCCTGTCGCATTGGCGTGGTCGGGTCGTGAATCTGAAAGAAAAACTCAAGCAGTGCACGATAGTTGGTAGCGGCAGGATCGAAAATGATCTCGATCCCCTCAGCGTGAGTCCCATGGTTGCGATAGGTGGCATCGGGCACGTCGCCACCGGTGTACCCGACCCGTGTCGACAACACTCCAGGCAGTTTGCGGATCAAATCCTGCATGCCCCAAAAGCATCCACCGGCAAAAACAGCGCGTTGATTGTCCATCAGATATCCTCCACCTGGTTTATGTAATCGCCATAACCTTCAGCCTGCATTTCATCACGAGGCACGAACCGAAGCGATGCCGAGTTGATGCAATATCTCAGTCCACCGCGATCTTGCGGTCCATCGGAGAACACATGGCCCAGATGGCTGTCGCCGTGGCTGGAGCGAACCTCTGTCCGGATCATGCCATGTGCATCATCGCGTAATTCGTTGACATAGGCAGGCTCAATCGGCTTGGTAAAACTGGGCCAGCCGCAGCCGCTATCGAACTTATCAGACGATGCAAAAAGCGGCTCGCCGGATACGATGTCGACGTAGATACCGGTCTCTTTGTTCTCAAGATATTCGCCGGTACCGGGCCGTTCTGTTCCACTTTGCTGAGTGACGTGAAATTGTTCAGGCGTCAGCTTGGCAATGGCGGCGTCGGTTTTCACATAGGATTTCATATCTTCCCTCTCGGCTTGGCTACGTTGAGATAAAGATGGGGTCGCGGAAACCGCATTACCAATAGCAGGAGGCTATAGATTCCATTCGAGTCAGTCCCAGTTGAATTTCGAAGACATCTCAAACAACTGGCGCAATTCCATCGGGTTTCCTGATCCGGAAACCACCACAAAAACCACTTCGCGCACCAAATCGAGCCCATCAACGGGACGCGTGACAACCCCCGGCAAGTAGGCCGAACGTTCTGGCATGATACAAACGGCATTCCCCGACTGAACCATCTGCTGGACCCAATCCTCACGCTCTGAGCTAAAGCGGGGATGCATCAATATGTCCCGGTCCATGAAATAGGCAACGATCTGGCTGTGAAATTCGCAGCTCAGCCGATCCATATAAGGTTGTTCGGCCATTTGCTGCGGGCTCACCAAATTTTGGGCGGCCAAGGGGTGCGCCTCTGCAAAGGCCAGCATCAGGCGCTCAGAATAAAGAGACTGAACGGCAAGTTTGAAATTCTGCTTTGGCGCCTGAGGCAGGAAGCATCCATCATATTTCCCGGACAGGACTTCGTTCGCACCCTCGCCGGGCTGAAGCGCATGGACATTGATCTCAATGGTCGGAAGTTCCCGCATGGCATGTGTCAGGAACCCTGAGATCGCGGCCGGTGCGATGGTCGACGCCACCCCCAGATTAAGGACACGTCGACGCCCACGAACCGAATTTTCAGCCAGCTCCCGGACGTTTTGCACGCCTTTTTCAAGACGCATGAATTCAACCTGAACTTCGCGGCCCAAGGCTGTCAGCCGCGTGTCTTTTCCGTCGCGATAAAGCAGCGCGCCTCCAAGTTCGTCTTCAAGCTTTCGGATCGCTTTGGTCAAGCTCGGTTGCGAAACACCGCATCGGCGTGCCGCCTCCGTGAAGTTCAATGCATCAGCCAAGTGCAGGAAGTAATTGATCTGATTGAGGTCCATAGTCGTTTTGCCTACTGTCCGTCATCCGGGTTTTGGAACAGATTGCAGCTTAGACTAAGCGAGATTTTGGCTCATCCGTTTTGTGATATTATGCGGCCTGTCGGCCGCTTTGCAAGCGCCGTTATTGCTTCGGCATGGTTGACTCTGCTGCCGCAGGACCAAGAATTTGCAGCCCGGTCACATCACCATAACTGGAACAGAGCCAGCTGGAATCTGGACATATTCTGGGGAGCACTCCACAATCACAGAAAGGACAAGGAGATATCGTCTTTTCTCGGAATATTGAGTGCTCTGGCGCGGAAAAATCGGAGCGCGCCCAAATGCCCCTTGAAAAAAACCACCAGAAACGATCTGATCGGTGCAGATTCAGCGATAAAGCTAACAGTCAACAGCGCGCATTGCTAAAGCTTTGGCCCAAGCTTGTTATCAAGACCGCCTCGTCAACATAAACAAAACAAATAAAAAACTTGATTTTGAGGAATAATTGACCGTGCTGATCCGAACTCTGATGTCATTCATATTCGCCTTTGCGTCAGCTGGATATGTTGCTGCCGAAACGCCTCAGATACGCGCCGCAATTCTCAAAACCGGAACCGTGAACTGGGAACTTGATACCATCAAGCGAAATGGTTTTGACACGGCCAACGCATTCGAACTGATTGTCCAGCCATTTGCGGACAATGGCGCAACGCGCGTTGCGCTGGCAGGTGGTGAGGCTGATGTGGCCGTGGCGGACTGGATTTGGGTCGCGCGCCAGCGTGCTGCTGGAAAAGACTATGTCTTCATTCCATATTCCAAAGCCGTCGGAGGCCTGGTCGTGCCCGCTGACAGCCCGGCACAAAGCTTGACGGACATGGTAGGGCAGACAATCGGTATCGCTGGCGGACCACTCGACAAGAGTTGGCTGATCCTGCAAGCCTATGCGCAGCAGGAATATGATATACAGCTTGCGGCAAGCACTGAGCAGGTGTTTGGCGCGCCGCCGCTGATCTTCAAGACGGCGCTTCAGGGCCAATTGGGAGGCGCCATCAATTTCTGGCACTTTCTGGCCAAGATGAAAGCAGCCGGAATGCGTGAACTTGTGTCCGTCGCGGATGCGTCCAGGGCGCTGGGACTGAATCCTGATACGCCGCTTCTGGGGTATGTCATGAAGGACAGCTTCATTCTGGAAAATCCTGACATAGCCCAAAAATTTTACAATGCGTCGCGTGCGGCGAAGGCTCTGCTTGCAAATGATGACAGCGCGTGGGAGCCGCTGCGTAAGCAGATGAACGTCACAACTGACAAGCAATATGAAATGCTGCGGGCGGATTTTCGCGCCGGGATACCAAATGAGGGGGCAATTGACAAAGCCGATGCCGATAGGTTTCTTCAATTGATGGCTGAACTTGGCGGCAAAAAACTGGTCGGCGCGGCGACAAACTTGCCCGCAGGTCTGTTCGCGGAGATCGAATGACCGCTGTTTATACCCCGTGATGATCCGTATATTATCCCTGTTCGCGCTGCTTGCGGTTTGGGTGGTTGCAGCGAAGCTGACGGCAGACCCCCAAATCCTGCCCATGCCAATTGCATTGGCAAGACCTTTCTGGTCGGAACTCATATCCGGCGACCTGCCATATCATCTCGCAATGACCGCTCTGCGGGTCGCCTGGGCTTTTTCTCTGGCAATGTCGATTGGGCTCATACTTGGTCTGGTAATGGGAATTTTTCCCAAAATCGACAAATGGCTGGACCCATGGCTGGTGGTTTTTCTGAACCTTCCGGCGCTGGTCCTGATTGTGTTGTGTTATCTATGGATTGGTCTGAATGAGACCGCGGCGATTATCGCTGTGACGCTCAACAAAATTCCCAATGTGACAACCATCATCCGTGAAGGCGGCCGTGCGCTTGACCCGAATCTGGCTGCAATGGGCAAGGTCTTTGCCATGCGGCGCAGAACCTATCTGCGCCATGTCATTCTGCCCCAGATTGCGCCGTTTATTGCCGCCGCTGCCCGGTCTGGCATTGCCGTCATTTGGAAGATCGTCCTTGTGGTTGAATTTCTTGGGCGTTCCGATGGGATCGGCTTTCAGATCCACTTGTATTTTCAGCTTTTTGATGTCGCGATGGTGTTGGTGTATTCGCTATCTTTCATCGCGGTCATGTTGCTCGTTGAATGGCTGGTTGTGCAACCCTGGGAACGCCACACACGGCGCTGGAGGGACGCATGATCAAAGTCAAGATCACCTCCAAGAACTTTGGGGAAACTGCAGTACTGCGGGACATTCAGTTCGAGGTTGCTGCCGGGGAAACGGTTGCCATTGTCGGACGCTCCGGCATCGGAAAGTCCACTTTGCTGAAGCTGATTGCCGGGACGGACACGAGTTTTACGGGCACCATCGACTGCTCCAAATCCAGATCCATTGTCTTTCAGGAACCAACTCTCCTGCCATGGCGCACTACCTTGCAAAACATTACTCTGGTTCACGAGACATTGAGTCTCTCAGCAGCGCGAGATGCGCTGGCGCGCGTTGGTATTGCCGGCAAAGACGACATGTTTCCGGGACAGCTATCGCTTGGGCAACAAAGAAGGCTGTCATTGGCCCGCGCGTTTGCAGGACGTCCCGACGTGCTGATCATGGATGAACCGTTCGTGTCGCTCGATACCGAAACTGCCAGTGAGATGATATCTTTGACCGAGAAATTGATCCGCGACACACGCCCTGCAACAGTTTTTGTGACGCATTCTGAAGATGAAGCGCAGCGCTTGGGCGACAGGATATTGAAACTGAGCGGGTCACCAGCAACACTGGTTTGACGCAACACCTTGAGCAGGGGCTTGAGATTGTGGCTGCACATCCAGAATCCGGACAGCGTCGACTTATCTGACTTGTCCGCACTAACTTGACACAGCGCGGTTCCAAGCCGAGCCCTCATAGGCTAGCCTGCGCAAAAATCTGACGGAGATCAAAATGAGCATATCTGGAATTTTCGCACAAATCGTCGCCTGGATCGGCGCGGCAATGATACTGATGCGGAGATGGGGCAAGGAAACTGATCCTCCCGCAGTCGGTGGCTCTCCCATGATTCCAGAGGCCAAGGCACAAGGCATTCCGACGCTGAAAATGCCGACCGCCAAAGGCTGGGTTGGTGATCACACACCAACTGCGGCGCCGGGTCTGAAGGTGAATGCGTTCGCGCGTGATCTGATACATCCTCGTTGGATTTACGTGCTCCCAAACAATGATGTTCTGGTGGCCGAGGCCCTGGGATTGCCGTGGGACAAAGCCAAGACACCATTTGAATATGCCATTTTCAGCACCATGAAACGCGCAAAGGCAGTTGGCGAAAGCGCCAACAGGATCACAATATTCAGGGATGCTGATGGCGACGGTGTTGGCGAGGTGCGGGATGTCTTTCTGGAGAACCTTTACCATCCATTTGGCATGACGCTCTTGGAGGGCACTTTTTACGTCGGCAACACGGACGGTATCGTTGCATTCCCCTATTCGGACGGCCAAACCAAAATCACCGCTGCGGGACAGAAGCTGGTGGATTTCAAACCCGGCGGGCACTGGACGCGCAGCTTGCTGGCCAGCCCTGATGGCGCGAAAATTTACGCTGGTGTCGGGTCTGAAACGAATATCGCTGACAACGGCATGGAGGCCGAAGAAGGGCGCGCCGCCATCCACGAATTGGATGTCAAAACCGGTGAAAGCAGAATTTTTGCTTCGGGTTTGCGCAACGCTGTCGGCATGGCCTGGGAACCATCCAGCGAAACGCTTTGGACCGTGGTGAACGAACGCGATGGTCTGGGCGACGAAGTCCCACCAGATTACCTGACATCTGTGCGTGAAGGCGGATTTTACGGATGGCCATATTGCTACTGGGGGCAGACCGTCGATGACCGGGTTCCACAGGATGCTGCAATGGTGGCAACGGCTACGCGACCGGATTACGCTTTGGGCGGACACACGGCCTCATTGGGCCTGTGCTGGATGCCTGCGGGCACACTGCCCGGCTTTCCCGATGGCATGGTGATCGGGCAGCACGGCTCATGGAATCGCAGCAATTTGAGTGGGTACAAAGTCATTTTCGTTCCCTTCGAAAATGGAAAGCCGTCCGGACCAGCTCGGGACATACTGTCCGGGTTTCTGGCACCGGATGAAAAGGTCGCCTATGGGCGGCCTGTTGGCGTGACCATTGGACCCGGCAATTCCTTGTTGGTCGCAGATGATGTTGGCAATGTTATCTGGCGCGTGACTGCAGCTTGAACACCAGATTACAAATGTAATTTTCGCATCGCCAGCCATTTTGTCACGGCTGGCGATGCGTGACAAACACGCCCCTCACCCTGCGGGAATCAAATCAGTTCATCCGAATCGGATTTCGAACACGGCAGTACCGCGCCCTGATCAGCACTCTGTGTTTGAGTAATTCCACAGCCAACTGGAAAGGCAAGACAGAAAACTCTCATGACGTTTGACGAGCATGCCGGGAAGATCACTCTTGCCGATGAAAAAATGAAACGGTCCTACCGTAGCTGTCAGCATCTTGGCAGAGGGGCATCGAACGCCGAAGCGTCTGTCAATGGCCAACTTCTTAGGCCTATCTGATTTTTGAGGGATGTTCTGGACGATTAAAAACGGAGAAATGGTGCCCCTCCCGGAATCGAACTTGTAATTTAACTATCTGATTTAAATGTTTTTATAGAAAACTCAAACTGAAAACACCAACAAATACACCAACAAACTTAAATTTTCTGACGGATCATTGATAATTTTCAAATGTCTTTCTAAATGTCTCGTCGACGGCAATGGCTTCTAAGAGAAATAAAATCGACTCTTTTTCTAGTTCATCGTTCCGATCCGAGTCTTGATCTCCCGCCTTTCCACCGTGGAACAAATTATTTCGTACACGCTTTACGGCATCGGCAAGCGATTGGATATTGGTTGGCGGCATTGTCGCCTGGCAATCAAGCCTTCTATCCTGAACAATTTGTTTGCTGGGTGGATTATTCAGGGGAGTCGGCATCAGTTCATCTAGTTCTGTTGCATTATTTGAGAGCGTACAGATGCCTGGCGTTGGATATCGGCCAAGCTGACACGCAAATGGTCCCCGCAACAAATCGCAGGCTGGCTGATGCGTGAACATCCCGATGATGAAGGCAAGCGCGTTTCGCACGAGACGATCTACCGGAGCCTGTTTATCCAGACACGTGGTGTACTAAAGAAGGAATTACTGGTGCATTTGCGGGCAACACGGTCCATTCGCCGGTCTCGCCATGCCACGCTAAAACGCAGCGGGATAGGTAAGTTCAACGATGCGATTTCGATCCGCGACAGACCTGCAGAAGTCGAAGACCGGGCCGTACCAGGTCATCGCTGCCTGGCAGGCAAGCGAAGCGCCGCCGAGAGGGGGGAAGGAGACCTGATCGCGGGCTCTGGCAATAGCTTCATTGCAACATTGGTCGAACGCCACAGCCGCTTTGTGATGCTGGCAACAGTAAGCAACAAAGACAGTCACAGCGTCATTCAGGCGTTGATCAAACAGTCACGCAAGTTGCCTAAAGAGCTTTATCGCTCGCTGACTTGGGACTGTGGGTGTGAGATGGCCGGGCACAAGACCTTCACCTTGGCGACGGATATGTCCGCACCAGATAGGTGTCAGCATTACGGACAAAGCTACCCCATTAATGCTTGTGGGTTAGAGATTGTCTATACAAGACAATGCCTAACAACAGTTCGATTAGGGTTTTTATAGCCAGGCCATCACATATTTCTGAACACAGTCTCACATTCGTCAAGCTTGATAAAAGTATCTTTTCCTGATGGCAAAAATCGAGACATATTTACGTCACCCGATGAATCTGAGGGTCAAGATTATATCTCTGAAACACCGATATAAGCCATCAGCACATCCACTATTCGCCTCTGCGTTTTCAAATGACCATGCTCGGCTTCAATATTAAAATATCTACCCTTTTTATTAAGAACAACATAGTTCGACAGGGAACAGTCGCTTCTGTCATTTTGTATATGCTCATAAATGACATGAACGCCGCGCTTGTGAAAATAGTCACGCGCCTTCTTCGCGCCATTAGATTTCGAAATAGCCGACCTCCCTGCAAACAAAATAGCATTATCTTCATCACCAAGGCCGCCTTTAGCGTTTGGGCTCATTAGGCCTTTCATTACTTTGCTAGTTCGTCTGGCACTAATGCCTCCACTACCACCACCTCCAGAAAACCCGTTCGCATTGTTGTGCAGCGTCAAGACAGGATATCGTTCGGAGAAATGAGCCATGAAGCGCGATGTGAATTCAGGGGATGGCTTCCGGTACATGGATTGGCAAGATGCTGTCTGTGATCGTGATGTACCAAAATTCCGATTTGGATCTTGCTTCCCCCAAAACACCCGTTTTTCTCCTGTTTCGACCGCAACCATCTTTCCACCGTAGCGAGTGATTGCATAGAGCCCTGAGTCAAAGGCAGCCTGTTCATTGTCATGAAGGATTCCCCACACCGGCCCGTTCTTCTTTCGAAGATTTGTAAAAATTAAAAACGACCACTTTAGCCCGTGTTCAGTGAAGTTCTCCCGCGTGACACATATGGACTGATTGCCTAATAGAGTTTTTCTGTTCCGCGCAATATCTCTGTCATTGATACCACCAATATCAAGACAACCATTCACGGGTTGCACTCGATTTTCTGCAACGGTTACGATCGGCTCAGCGGGCAAAGGTCGCGTGATACGGGCTTTGGCGACCGCGGCGCGACATGATTCTGTGAGGCTATCCAACTCGGACAGAATAATACTAATTTCAGAATTTAGCTTTGCACTTGTGATCTCGCTTTCTGTATGATTCTGGGTACAATCGAGCAACCGTGCAACGCTAACTTTCGTCTGTGCATTCAGCTGACCGTTGACATCTTCGTGACTTATCAGATCTTTCGACCACAGCCCCGCTTGAACGAGACACAAAACTTCTTGATAAACCCGATCAGTACTGGCGGTATCTTCTTCTAATGGCGGAAGAGCATCCACCTTCTCCATAAGAGATTGAATATCTGGTCGAGTCTTTATGGAACAGGAGGCCCATACCGGACTTGCTCCGAAGAAAACCAGAATGGACAGGACAGCCAAACCGCCAAACAACCTGCATACATTATCTCTGAGTTGTTTCATCTAGCAATCCTGAAATAGCCCGTGCCGCAATAGCCACTCTTCATGTCCGCATTGGTCAGATTTCCTCTAACACTGAACGCTGACCTTGGTCTTGGCGAGATGTCGTTTCTTGAGATGCTGATATTGCCGTGCTTGTCGATGCGCCCCCGCCAGCTACGTCCATCGCTCCAAAAGCTCAGCTGGCCATCATGAACTTCAACTTCGAAGCTATACCTAGACAAACACTCCTTGTTTGGACTCGGACGGTGACCATTTGTATAACCCCGCACAGCACTGAATGTTCCGTTGAACCTAGCAACTGTCGGTTTTGGTTTCTCCTTCTTGGGCTGCGACGGGATTAAATCTTTGTATTCATCGCCTGCCGCCTTGTCGACAACCGGGATCGTTAACCGACTAAGATCAGAATTCAACTCTGCAAGAATTTCATTCACCAATGCTTGTTCGGAATGATCCGAAGGAGCCTTGCGGAGGAAATCTTCAGCGCAAACAATCTGCTCCTTGTACTCATTTATCCTACGAAGCCGTTCCTCAGCTTCTTGAAAACACACCTTCAGATCATCAAATAGCAAATCCTGTGAATGGTTTTGAAAATTGTTTGATTCATCACTCTGTCCATTGGAAAGCGAAACTTGAGGGTGGTTTATAGGAGTGTTTGATCCAACATCCTCTCCATCGAAAACCGCATCATATTCACGAATTCGCACGCAGTTCTCAATATAAGGTGATTTGGTCAGTCTCTGCTGTGTCGTTCGCGACAGCGTTTGTCGGCAGGTTGCACGGTGATCAAGAGGCCGCAGTTCCAGCATATTATCGATGAAATGGCCGAACTTCTGCTCAAATGTATCTCGTGGAAGCGTGCCGCGTGCTAATTCAGTGCGGATCTGACGCACTTCATCCTTGGAGATATCGAGTGTTGCTTCAAACTCTGTGAGCGACAGACCTAACTCGCCTGCGGCTTGCAGCAGTGTTACGGTTTCCTCGTAGCGATCCGCCAATGCGCGAATGGCCTCTTTGCCGTCAATTACACGATCTACCTTGAAACCACCGTCATCAGTTTGCCTATACCCCTTGATGACCCCAGCCTCCTCCAGTGCACTCAGGTAGCGTCGCATATCCCGTAACATGTCTTTGCGCATCGTATCCCAAGGAGCATAAAGCTCTTCAACCTGGCGGCGAACATCACGCGGAAAACTTTTCGTTGCCAAAACACGATCCCGGACTTGATCCGGAGTCAAAATCATACCGTCAAAATGGCAGCCTATGCAAGACAGGCCAGAGATGATTTCCGGCGTCTCCGGACGCGATTTGTCACGGACTATATTAGTCGGACCGCGGTCAATCCGATTGCCCTTAGCATCTTCTAGGTAATAGGCCTGCATGCCATTAGGGAGATTAAAGATGATCTCCCCGCCATCATGAGCAAAACCGAAATCCCCACCCGGACCAAGCGGAAAATCGAAAATGCTTTGACGACCAGCATTACCCGCAAAATCATACGACTTCCAATAAGCACCCGAAGAGTGGGACAGGTTGTGGCGTTCGATTAGGCGGTTGTTTTGAGATACGCCAGATTCGCGGAAACCAGCTCGTTTCGCTCTGTAGCGTGCTATATTCCGTTTCACATCAACGCCGAGCAGGTTTTCCAGATCTAGCGTCTTGGCCGGCAGACCAAGAAGTTCATAATAGAGAGGAGGCTGAGTAGCATGAAAAGCAAACCAATCTGCTCTAATGAACGGTTGGGGTGTTTCTGTCCGCCGCGCGATGTCCTTGGCATCTCTTTCCGGTTCTATCCCATACGGATATATCGCAAGCAACCGGTCCCAGACCACATCAGGCCATCGGAGATCGTCTAGATTGATGCGCAGAACGGTCTTCTTCGGCCCCAAACGTTTTGGGATCAGCATAGACTGCCAGGACAGGGAATTAATAACCTTGCTGGCAGCACGTCGCCATAATTCCATCTCTTTTCCTGAATCACCTGCATTGTAAAGGTGATGAAGCGTCAGGTAGCGAGTTCTCTTCCGTTCTATTACGGGCAACAGGTCCAGGTCATCTTTGATGGCATCTAGAATATCTTGGTAGGAGATAACATCCCGTTTTGCGGCCGCTATCTCGCGCTTCGTCTCTGCTTGTAAGATCCAATTTTCAATACTTTTGCGCTCGTCTACAGTCAATTTCGCGCTGCCCGACGGCGGCATCGTTCCACTAGTAATACGGTTCATCAATAATGAAAATTCGGGATGGCGCGGCGTAATATACCTCGGCGTTCCAACAAGCTTCTCAAGATCCAAAACAAAGTTAAAATTGCCTTCTTTCTTGTTTCCAGAGTGACAACTCGCGCAATGCTTATAGAGTACTGTCAATGCCTGCTCTTCAACACTCGGTTCCGGTTGCACAGCTTCATCGCTACCCTGCGCTGAAGCTGCAGTAGCCGAAATCGCCAACAATAGGCCCAACACAAACGATCTTATGCGCTTGAAATTTTCTCTCCATTCAAAAATCATGTTCTCTCCCCGGAAAACGGTCCTCATGCCAATAGGATGTCAAAGCTAGTCATTCTTTTGGAAGACGATAGCTTTCGTGACAACTCTTGCATGAACCACCAAGCTCGCCAAATGCAGCCTTGAAGGCGTCTTCATCATACTCCGCCCCGGCGTCAGCAACCGCCTTGGCTGCAGCTATTCCGTCATCAAATTCCTTTGAAAAACCAGCAGCATCAGACCAGATGGTCGCCTTGGCACGACTTCCGGAAACTTCCTCACCGTTGTCAAACAATGGTCTTGCTACTTCAAATAGCGAAACAATAGTCTGCGCGTTTTTTTCAACATCTTCACCAACGAATTCCACTGCCCCCTTAGCTGTATCAGCCAGTGACTTCATAGCTTTACCAACATCTTTCATCGCAGCATTTCTATCAGAAACTGAATCTGCTAGCGCCATATGTATAGCAAGTGTGCTGACACCCGTGATTAAGGCAATCTTATACCCCCATTGCCGTATTGTCCTGACCGTAAGTTGCATACCAAATACCTTTCGCTCCAATATCAAATGAAAGTCTGACACAATAATTGATGTTTTGGCAACTCTACATATTCAGGCGCTACTTACGGCGGTGTACCGCAGGAAGCCAAAGGAAAATGGTTCATCCAATCAGATCATAGTTTACAGTTTACCAAAATGGGCTGGGCATTGTTACTAAAGCAGCGTAATCTTGAACACGCGAGCAAGCCAGATCAGATGTGTTCGACTACATCAACATGTTCTATAATCTGAAACGCAAGCACGCTAACAATGGGCTGCTGTCATCTTTCAACTTCGAACAGCAGCAGAGAACGACGACCGAGGGTCGTCTAGGTAACTTGGAGCCACTCAATCCATAGCAATGTATATCGCGCAACCTAAGAGGGAGTGACAATCAGATGCATTTAGATTGGAATAAACTGGTATTTCTTTATTGCGCTAAGTTATTCGTTTACCTCAATGTTTTTATAGGAATTACTAGCTCTGGGTTTGCATTAGGCTGGCACAATCAAAATGCAGCATTATTTGTTGGCACGGTGTCAGCTTTAGACACCAGAAATAGCATAGTGTTATCTATTTCGGACGGGCGGGTTCCCCATGGTAACTTTGGCAACTTTACGGCTCGGATCGTTGGCTTAGGCTCAAATGAATCGATCACCATCTATTCCGGCAGATCAGGTGCGTCTCAAAAAATTGGTGCAATACCATCGGGTGCTAGAAATATAAAAGTGAAGGTTTGTGCACGACATGCTGCTAAAACCTGGTGCAGTGTCACGTTTAAGGGGCTCAATGGTTATGTATTAGATCGGAATTTGCGGCGGATGGATTGATTGAGACAACCTATAATCGGGTCGAAAGATCCCCCTAGGTTATTTGACAAGCAACCGATTTAACGGATCGCGTGTAGGTCTTTCTTGAATCACTGTTCCCAGTGGTCCGATCAAGTGGCAGACCACGAACCACCATCATGCGAGAGGTGCTGAACGTTAATCTCTATATGGCCGGCTGCTGCCGAAGGGTAAAGATTCTTGTCTGAGTTCCAGGATCATCTTTGAATTGACAAAAACCAATTCATTTTTACCACAATATTGCAAAAAAGATGTCGGATATTCTAACTTAATATCAATGGGATAAGAGGTGCAATTGTGAACACCGTATTATTAAAATTGAGTTACGTGAACGTTTCTACTTCCGTTTTGGCGCTTGCCTTGGGTATTGGTCTCTTTGGCATGTCGTGGAGCGCAAGTGGTAAAGCCGCAGAGAAAAACACCATTTCGAGCGCAGAAAGCCTAGCACGACTACACACACAATCTAGATCTAAAGACTTTTCCGCTTGGTTGGTCAAATTTAAAGAACGGGCATTACTGGCGGGAATTTCTCACACTACCCTTGAAAAAACCCTCAACGATATACGCTACAATCAGCAAGTCATCCGATTGGATCGACGACAAAGTGATTTTACTCGAACAATCGGCGAATACCTTGAAAGGTCTGTGACACCCGAACGTATAGCCGGCGGCAAAAAAGCGATGTTGAGGCATCAAGTGGTGCTAAACAAGCTCAGTAAGCGCTACGGAGTCGAAAAAGAAGTGATCGTAGCAATTTGGGGGCTGGAGACATCCTATGGTGGTTACATGGGCAAAAGTAGTACAATCCGTTCGCTAGCCACGCTAGCTTATGATGGCCGCCGCAGCGCCTTTTTCGAAAATGAGTTAATTGAGGCGCTCAAAATTCTTCAAAACGGTGATATCACGCTAAACAAGATGATCGGAAGCTGGGCTGGAGCGATGGGACATACGCAATTTATGCCAAGCTCTTTCAATTCTTACGCGGTTGATTTCGACGGTGACGGCCGCCGAAATATTTGGTCAAAAAACCCAACAGATGCACTTGCATCGGCGGCAGCCTATCTCCAAAACTTTGGTTGGATATCAAATCAGCGCTGGGCCATTGAGGTTCAGCTGCCCGATGGATTTGATTTGGCACTTGCAAACCCAGGCATCCGGAAGTCGCCTATAGAATGGGAAAAATCAGGAATTAGCAGCGCCGATAAGCAGGCTTTTAATTCAATGGGCAATGCAACACTATTTCTGCCTGCTGGTGAAACGGGGCCTGCTCTAATGGTGTCTCAAAACTTTGAAGCTATACGCAAATACAATGTTACACCAACCTACATCATGGCGACTGGCTTGCTGTCAGATGCACTTGCAGGACGCAGCGGTAACTTTGTAAGTTCGTGGCCAAATAACGCACGCCTTTTATCTCTGTCGGAGCGCAAAGACATGCAAAAACTCATGTATGAAGCAGGCTTTGACCCAAAACGCTACGATGGAAAGATTGATACAAGAGTCATTACTGCAGTTCAGGCATACCAAAGCGCCAATGGGCTGCCACCTGATGGCTACCCATCTCCAACATTTTTGGAAAGGTTGCGTCAAAAATAGTACGGTATTTAGAAGGGACAATAGATGCTGAAAAATGCCCTTACCACAGCGCTATGCTTGGCGTGCCAGAACCGTGTCGCTCCCGGGTTTGCATGCGCAGTGTTAACACCCGAATATGATATCCAGCTTTTTCATGGCCGACATACCTATCATCCGTTATCGGCATCTATTGCAGCAAATTCTCTTTGGGACATTGCGTCCCTAACCAAAGTAATTGGCACGCTTTACTGCTATCAAGGCCTCGCCGAAACTGGCGTAATCAATTTAGAGACCCGTTTGGGTGATTTGCTTAACTGTGACAGATTTCCAGATAAGTCGGCCTTATTACTGACAGATCTATTGGCTCACCGCGCGGGATTTTCAGGTGCCATCGATTATTTCAAAACTAAAACCAGCAAGGAAGCCATCGAAGACGCCGTCTTGCGTACATTTCTCAAGGGGCCAGCTGGCGGTGTACGAACTTATGACGACGCATCCTATATCCTGTTAGGTCAGGCGCTGGAACAATTATTTGAGAAAGATCTAGCAAGTATTTTTAAAGAACATGTGTTTACATCACTGGGTATGAAAGACACACAATTCAACCCAGTTGTTGAAGATCGTAAAATGGCCGTACCTACTGAATGGGTACAATCATTAAGCACGGTTGCCCAAGGTATTGTCCATGATGAGAATACTCGTATTCTAGGAGGTGTCGCCGGACACGCAGGCTTGTTTTCAACACTGCCTGATCTGCGGCTTTTTTGCCAAGCCTATATGGATCATAGTTCATCTAAACATGCTCTTGACTTTAGAACCCATCATTACAAAGATTCTACAGGCACCTATACACTCGGTTGGGACGTATTCAATCCACGCACCATGCCAGTAAGCGCTTCAGAAGGCTGGCTTAGCCACACAGGCTTCACTGGAACAATGCTATCTGTCTCCCCGACATGCCGAGCTGCAGTCATTCTATTAAGCAACCGTGTCTACCCACAAAGAACCAAAAACAACGAAATAAATGCTCTTAGACGCGAGGTTCTTGATCTTGTTATAGATAGTTTAACTTCAACTTATCCTTCGCCACATGTCTAACCTAGGTCAACGTATCTCTACCACTTTCTGATGCTGCCCTAGATTTCATGAATATCAGTCCTGCCGCAAGGAAGATGCTTGGGATACCCAATAATGTCGAGTAGACAAAAAAGGAATCATACCCAAATCCATCGACAACTATACCTGAAAACCCTGAGATAAATTTACCAGGCATCAACATAAAGGACGACAATAAGGCGTATTGGGTGGCAGTAAAAGACCTAGATGTTAAGCTAGACAGAAAGGCTATAAAAACTGTTCCTGCAAATCCGCTAGCTAAGTTCTCAATGCTCACAGCAACGATTAGCCAAAACACCTCAGGGCCCGCTTGCTTGGCAACGAGCAAAAAAGCAAGATTACTGAAGGATACTAAAATTGATCCCACAAGCAAAGGCGATACCACGCCAAAACGCGATACGATTCCACCACCAATAGCTGCCCCTACGAGTACCATAATAAAACCATAGAGCTTGGAGATTTCCGCAATTTGCAGCTTAGTGAAGCCTGTTTCAAGCAGAAAAGGGTTTACCATAATGGCCATAGCCAGATCAGAAATCCGAAATAATCCGACGAATGAAAGAATAATAATGGCCTCCCACCGATACCGTTGAATGATGTCGGTCATGGGCAAAATCAATACTCTGTACAACTCAGCTAGCCACTCCACTGACGACCGGCGCCTAAGTGGTGGCGGTGCGTTTTGATCCAACGCACTATTTTTATAGGGTTTAGTTTCCTTCACTAATAATACTGTTACCATACCAACAAACATCAGCGTGGAGGCAGCAACGTAAGTTGTGCTCCATGAATATTGCTCAGCCAATATCAAAGCGCCTGCACCAGCAATCAACATCGCTGTGCGGTAACCAAATTGATAAGCCGCGATAAGGATACCTTGTTTCTCGTCGGGGGCATATTCGATGCGGTAGGCATCCAACGTAATGTCCTGTGTCGCAGACGACACTGCAACCAAAAGTGCACATAGCGCAAACAACACAAGATTTTTTCCAGGATCAATTGAAGCCATCAAAAGTAAGCCAATCAATACTCCCACCTGTGATACAAGCAACCAACTACGGCGATGACCAAACCGGCGTGTCAGCTTCCAGATAGGCATATGATCTACGAGTGGTGCCCATAGAAACTTAAATGAATAGGCGATGCTAACCCAAGCGAAAAAACCAATCGTTGTTTTGCTAATCCCTAATTCAAACAGCCATGCCGTCAGCGTTGAATATACCAACAACAGAGGAAGACCTGCTGCAAAACCCAGAAATACGAAAGGGATGCAAAAGGCCATTTTTCTGTCAATTTTAATATTCATGATTCCCCTATCTTTTCTACATAATTGCCATTGTCTCATGGAACACGGCCTCAATGTCGATATGATATTCATCGGGCAATGTGTAGATGACAAAATATGGAACTCTGGGCACAGAGATTTCCCGTGTCCCCTCCTCTCGGCCGTTACGGCCTAAAAAGGGGAA
Source organism: Alphaproteobacteria bacterium (assembly GCA_024743215.1). Taxonomy (GTDB): domain Bacteria; phylum Pseudomonadota; class Alphaproteobacteria; order Rhizobiales. The sequence goes on along the minus strand of JANSWZ010000015.1, from coordinate 23,669 downwards.
GTTTTCGAGCTGTGATATGGTGGTGAGTATTGCGGTAATCACCCGCTGCGCTGCGGCTGGATTTTCAGACTTGATGTAGTTTGAGATATTGCGAAGGTCGGCGCGTGCCTCGTCGAGAATTCTAACGTGCATCGAATCCGAATTCTGCTGCGACTTCATCAAGTGAATGATAGGTGGCTGTGCCTGCGTCTTTTTTGGCCAAACGTGTTTTGATCTGGCCTCTGACCCATGCGTCATGGCCGTCAACTGGCGGCTGGCCAGTGTCACAGGTCATTTCTTCAACGTTCAATTTATTTTTTAAATCAGTCATAGCCTAAGTATGGCATTTTCAAGGGGAAATGCCAGCTTTTAAGATTTCACCCTCTTTGTCTCTCCCTCAAGGGACAGCGCCTAACGGCGGGGATGCCGGACAAATTTTTGTCACGGCAATGCGGTAGGTTTAGCGTGCAGATCCTCACTTTTTCATTCATTCTCTAGGAAGATCCGCCGGAGGCGTTTTGTTGACATTCTCTCGGAGCCGACCCCCTCAGAGTATCAGCACGCGGAGCGCAAGGCATCCCGCAGGGATCGTAACGCAGAGAAGAAGGCGAAGCCTTGCCGGAGTGAGCATGTTGATAGGCTGTGGTTCGGTTTGGGATATTCAAACCGGTTACGCCTGGTCGTAGTGAAACGAAGACCAAGCGCAACCCCTGCCCTATCAATTTAGAAAACTTGCCACACGGATAATGGTTCGAGAGCTGGCCTGAAAATTGCACCTCTTTGTATTCATTGCAAAGCAGCTTCGATCAATCAAATTGCACTGGTGTTTGTCGTTGTTTGATTGTCTTTCCAACATCATTTTTGAGAGATGAGTATGAGGCGGTGCGCGTAGCGCACTTTAGCTATGCAGAGTAACGCGCTTATCGTCATGATTTGAGTTTTTCTGACATACTTTTCGACAGAATTTTTTACATCCCCCGAATCAATTCGGCCTGTCGCTCGCGAGAAACCGGAATGTAGGAATTCACTGTCGTTGCCACATTTTCATGGCCCATATTCTGCGAAAATGCTCTGAACGCTTCACGAGACTGAAAGTGCTTGTCGCCCCAGAGGGACAAAGTTTTGCGAAAACTATGTGGTGCAAATGGATGCATGCCTACACGGGTAAAAGCCTCCTTGGTAACTTCGCGGATTTTTGTGGCGCTGGCATATTGGGCTTTCGAAAGACCTGAGACTGTGAAGGCATTCTTACCAACGACCATTTCCGGCTTTGGAAAAAATGCATCATCGTAACCAAATAGCATTTCTTTGCGCAAGAGCCCGACCCATTCCTCGACACAAGCACGGTACTCATCTCCGACGGGCAGAAACCATGTCGTGAAGGTCTTGGATGCCTTGGTTTTTACATCTCTGGCATCTTGGTGAACACACGCTTCTACCAAATCGATGCGTTTAAGCGTCAATGAAGCCAGAGCGCCGTCTCTGATTCCTGTGATCATGAGAAATGCAAAAATGGCCTTGTCTCGTTTGTCGAAGATGGTTTTGTCTGGCATCGCCTGGAAGGCATGATGGCATTGGTCAAGCGTAGGATAAGGAATATCGCGGCGAGCATGTGCCACTCGCATGTCCTTTGTATTCAAATTAAAATACTCGGCATCGCCATATGAGATCCGAGATTTGTAACCGGGCTTGTCTGCCAACCAAATTATGAAGGGCTTGACCATACGTAAGCGACTGCTGATGGTGGCCTTTGAAAGAGGTTTGCCTGTTCGCTGGTGAGTGGCTTGCGAAAGCTTTTGTTTGTAGGCGATGGCTTGTTCAATCCGAAAGGCTTTGAACGACTTGAATCCGGTGCTTTTTTCAAAATCGAAAAGTGCATTTGCAATCATGTCGATGGTTTTTTGATCCCGCCCACGAGCCTCCCTCTGATAAGTGAGATACTGGCGTTTGATCCGCTCATTTTCTTCGTTCACTTTGCGCGGCATTTCATACCCTTTCCAAATAGCGATTAGAGTGAGAATTGTGTCTATCGTTTAGGTGGCTGAAACATCGCGGTAGGAAATGTCGAAAACCTGCTCAAAATTGGTCAGATCGGCACGGCTGATCATTCGACAGACCATCTTTTCGCAGCCCATACAGATTGCAGAAAGGCGTGCCGTAGTTTCAGATTGGAGGGTGCAGTCAACAAGATCTCCGAGCGCGCGTACGGGAGTGCTACAGCTCAAGCAATGAAACTCATTTTCAAGCAGTCGGCGTGATATTGGTTTTTTTCTGCTATCCAAAAATTCCTTGGCATCAGAACCAACAATCAAGATTGGACGTTTTGACGACAGCGTCCGAAGGTCTTGTTTGATCCAAGACCGAACGGTTCCGACAGTGACATGAAGCGACTCTGCCAATTCCAATACTGTGTATGTGCGATGAGCCTTAAGGCTACGAGATGAAACCTTCTTAGGCATCGCCAGCCTTTTCTGCATCAAACAGCGCATGAATGTCTTCAGCATGCCAAACTGTAATGCGGGAACCAAGCTTAACAGGCTTGGGAAAGCGGCCATCCTTGATGCCAGCCCACCATGTGGACTTGCTGACTGGGATTGGGCCAACCGGGGAGAGAATCTGTTTCAGGCGTACGAAGCCTGTTTCTGGAAAATGAAGTTCGTCTGGCATGATGCCACCTCGTGTTTTTTGGTACGAGATGGTTCTTTCAGATGTGATGCGGCAATTGGCTCAATTGAGTTATTGCTAATCGCAATTGAGATAAATCGGACTAATTTTCTTTTGACTTTGTAGGGAGAAGTTCAGCACCTTCCCGCAGCCATTTGAGAATCGTGTTTTCACTTACTCCGACACCATGCGCTTCCAGATCGTCCTTAATTTGCGCGGTAGCAGAATTTCGGGCTCCGGTATGACTGTAGTTGTATTGTTCGATTGCCATTCCAATGACCAATTTCAAAAGCGTCTTTTGTTCTCTGCCATCGGGCGAAAAATCTTTTTCCTGGGAGCTATCTTGGAGGCTTGAGATCTTTTCCTTGAGCTCGGCAATCGTCGCATCCCTCTGAGAAATTCCTTGCTCAAATGCATCGCAAATGGCTCTGTGATCTCGCATTATTCTATCGAGAAACTCGCTTTCTTTCTGGCTTTTTTCTATGGCTGACTGACGTTCTTTCTGGAGTTCTTCGGATAATTGTTCAGCCTTTGCATTCTCAGAATCGTAATGATATTTCCAATCTGCGACCTGAATGCCTTGCGCAGTAATCTCGGAAAGCAGATCGTCCGGTACATCAATCCGGTTTCTCTGGGCCCATGCTACAATGTAACCAGGGATGTTTTGATGTCCCAATTGCTTCATCTGCATCGCACGTGACATTAGTTCGTATAACGCTAAAAATTCGGCTGCAAAAGTTGAGACGAGCCGGAGGCTATCCAACCATTTTAGTTTTACTCGTTCAGGATTTCTTCCAAGGATTAAAGCCGTTGCTTCATCAAGATTCCAGTAGGCTGCCTTCACCCAGTATGAATAGGTGCGTCTATCCGCAAATGCATCCGGCTTATTGAAACTGTGGTTTTTCTCTTTAGCTTCAGCTTGAAGCTTAGCTATGTTCTGTCGTCGCAATTTTTCTGCTGCTACCAAATCAGAAAGATCTTCCTGTGACTTAGTTGCTAATTCTCTGCGAAATTCAGCCACTTCTTCCAATTTTTCTTTTGAAAGTCCGCCTTTCCGCGCCGATCGTTCTGGCGACATTCGGATTTCCAGACCATCGCCCTGTGGCGCAGAAATTTTCCCGAATTTGGCTGCAGTTAAATATTCTATCGGGTCAAATGAGGGGAAGCGCAAAGCAAATACCATCCATCGCATCGATTCTAATATGCAATATCGAAGCCCTGCACTGAATAATTGTCAACTATCGCAATGGCACCGAGAATGCGCAGATCTGTCCGGCCCACCATTCAGCCATCTTGACGCGCTCTTCCCAATACAGGGCTCGGTGATAGGCCTTGCGCACCTGATCTGCGCCCACATGACCCAGTTCGGCCTCAATGGCATCTGATGACCAGTGTCCGCTTTCGTTGAGCAGGGATGAAGCTGAAGCCCGAAACCCATGTGCCGTCACCTCATTTTTAGAAAAACCGAGACGGCGTAAAGCTCCGTTGAACGTGTTTTCGCTCATGGGCCGGAGCGGTGACTGAGCCGACGGCAACACCAAGGTTCTATGTCCCGTTAATTTCTGGATTTCCTTCAAAATTCTGACTGCAGCGCTGGGCAGTGGCTTCTTGTGCTCTTTGCGGGTTTTAGTTCTGGACGCTGGTATCGTCCATGCGTTGTTTCCGAAATCAAATTCGGACCATTCCGCGTGACGCAATTCCCCTGGCCTTGGATACAGCAATGCCATCAACTGCAGAGCAGCCCGTGTTTCTGGCATGCCATCATATTGCCAAACAGCGCGGATCAATCCTGCAAATTTGCGCTCTGTCGTGAAGGCTGCACGGTGTTGGACTGTTGGCGTTATTAACGCGCCTTTCAGTCCAAACGTAGGATCGTTTTTTGCCAATGCGTTTGCAATCGCGAGTCTGAATACTTCCCCAATTGTCGAGCGCATACGTCTCGCTGTTTCCAAATTTCCTTTCGCTTCCACCTTTCGCAGAGGCACTAGAATTTCAACGGCAGAGATTTCAGAGATTGGCCTGTTGCCAAGGTCCGGACGCGCCTGAGCCAGCAACCATTTTTTCTTTTTCAGTGTTGCGGGCGCTCTGCCTTCCCGCTCATCCTTCTCCAGGAGCTTGTCTGCAAGCACATTGAAAGTACTTGAATGGGCATGCTTGCGCTGCGCCTTTTCCAGCTTGGCCTGGAGCGCAGGATCTTTACCATCGGCAATTTGCTTTTTTGCAGTATCACGCTTCTGTCGTGCTTCGATAAGAGAAATTATCGGGTAGCTTCCGAGAGCTAGTGTCTTCTGTTTCCCTGCAAATCGATAAGACATTCGCCAAAGCTTTGATCCAGTTGGCGTCACCAACACATGCAGCCCGCCGCTATCGCTGTGCTTTGTCGGCTTTGCCTCTGGCTTCAGAGCTCGCAGTTTCGCATCAGTCAACGGCATTTGTTGGTATCTCAATTCTGAAAGAAGTGTTGGTATTCCGCAATATACCAACAACGATACCAACAAATTTGCCGGATGCCAACACACCACCTCGGACGGCGCCGGACACACAGAGACCTATAAATGGCTATTATCCGCGGTTTACGTTGATTTTTGAGGGGTGTTCTGGACGCCCACAGACAAACCAATGGTGCCCCCTCCCGGAATCGAACCGGGACTCCCGAAGGAACGGGATTTTGAATCCCGCGCGTCTACCAGTTCCGCCAAAGGGGCACTTGAGCAGTTACTTGCGACTGGTGCGCACTGATTAACCGAAAGTGCGGGTGCTGCACAAGTCCCTTTCTTTGGGTCGTGACGTTTGATAAAGGAGCGGCATGACAGATGAAAATTTTTCCCAATCTCCCTCACAGGCCCCACCACCGGCCCCGGCTCCTACTCCGGCCCCTTCTCCACTGCGTCGTCTTTATGACTGGACGCTGGAACTGGCGGCGAAGAAGCATGCAGCCTGGGCCTTGTCCTTTGTGTCCTTTATCGAAAGCTCGGTGTTTCCCATTCCGCCGGATGTGCTGCTGATTCCCATGGTGCTGTCCAACCGGGCGAAAGCCTGGTGGTATGCGTTTTTGTGTACGGTGGCTTCGGTGCTGGGCGCGTTGCTGGGCTATGCCATTGGCGCGCTGCTGTTTGAAACCGTAGCGCAGCCGATTCTTGGCTTTTACGGCTATGCGGACAAGTTTGATGAATTTGCCGAGCGCTACAATGAATGGGGGGTCTGGGTGGTTCTGATGGCCGGTCTGACGCCGTTCCCGTTCAAGGTGATCACCATTGCCTCCGGTGCAACCGGGCTTGGCCTTCCCGTGTTCATACTTGCCAGCATCGTGGCCCGCGGCATTCGGTTTTTTGCCGTCGCCGGCCTGATCTATGTCTTTGGACCGCCGGTACGAAATTTCATAGAAAAGCGGCTTGGTCTTGTTTTTGCCGTATCGCTGGCAATTCTGGTGGGGGGCTTTGTGGTCGCCCGCTACATGATTTGAGGAATTTGGACACGTGAGTGACAAGCCGCTTCGAAAAGACAACAGTGCAGGCGCGCGTATGGGCTTCGGCCTTCTGGGTCTGCTGCTGGCATTGGCCGCCATAGGCGGAGCCTGGAGCTTTCAGCTGATCGGCGGTTATATTCCCTGTGCCCTGTGCCTGGAACAACGGATTCCTTACTACATCGGCATTCCACTGCTGATGGCTGCACTGATTGTAACCAAACTCAATTCGCGGTCAAAGCTGGGTCGGCTGCTGTTCTTCAACTTTGCCATCTGCATGGCATGGGGCCTTTATCTGGCGATCTATCATGCTGGTGCGGAGTGGGCGTTCTGGCCGGGACCGACCGATTGTGGCGGCAGTGCCGTTCTGTCAGATGACACCAGCACACTGCTGGCTCAGTTGGAAACTGTGAAGCTGATCAGTTGCACGGAAGCTGCCGGGCGCTTCCTTGGTCTGTCCTTTGCCGGATGGAATGCTGTATCCACCATGATTCTGGGCGCATGTGGCCTGCTGGCAGCTTTTCTGCCACCCAAAATGGAAGTGCTTGATCCGGACGCCTTTTGAACACTTTGGTCAAAACACTGGCCGAAAGGCCCGATCGGGCAACTGGCGCTTAAGGCTCCAGTTCTGCATCCCAATACAGATAATCCATCCAGCTATCATGCAGATAGTTGGGTGGAAAATAGCGCCCATTGTTGTGCAATTGGTGCACGGTGGGCTGAATGGCCTTGCTGCGGGCACTCATGCCTACCTGCTTCAGCGTCTTGTTGGCCTTGCGCAGATTACAGGGCGCGCAAGCGGTGATGACGTTTTCCCAGCTTGTGATGCCACCCTTGGAGCGCGGGATCACATGGTCAAAGGTCAAATCCTTGTCGAACCCGCAATACTGGCATTGAAACTTGTCACGCAAAAACACATTGAACCGTGTAAAGGCCGGATAGCGCGAGGGCTGAACGTAATCCTTCAGGCTGACAACGCTTGGAACCCGCATTTTGGTTGATGGACTATGCACATAGACATCATATTCGGAAACGATGTTTACCCGCTCCAAAAATACAGCTTTTATGGAATCCTGCCAGCACCACAGCGACAGCGGATAATAACTCAGCGGACGAAAATCCGCATTCAGCACCAATGCCGGATGGGCATCGAGTGACACATGTTCAGTCACACTACGCTCCTCTACATCGCGGCAGCACAGTGCCCACGCTCTGCAATTCACGGACATAATGTATAATCACTATGTCAGTCTTGTGAAGCGCTTTTACGTCGCACACTAGATATAGTGGCAATCGCGCAACTTAGGGCCCGGACCCTAGTTGCTTTTGAGAACGCTCTGACAATGAGCCAGCCCCGTGGCCAGGCCGATTCCGTCAATTCCATGGCCCATACCCTGTGCCGCATGGCTGATGACCGGAACATCTGCTGCTTTCAGTGCTGATTCGGCGGCGCCCATCAAAGCAAAGGGCACCACTTCATCATGGGTGCCATGGGCCAGAAACACGGGGGGTTTGCCCGTCAGTTCCGCCTGAAGGTGTTCGGGACCCGCCAACAGGCCGGAATAGGCAACAATGCCTGCGAGCGGGTTTTTACGGCGCAGACCAGTATGCATGGCCATCATTGATCCCTGGCTGAAGCCGACCAGAACCATGTCCTTGTCAGTCAGGCCAAGCCGGGCCAGCTCCGCATCGAGAAATGCGTCCAGGGCTGGACGGGCAGCCACAACACCGCGCCAATATTCCGATGGATCGCGCAAAGTGAGGTGAAACCATTGCCGCCCCACAGGGGCCATGGCGCAGGCTTCGGGCGCATGAGGCGAGACAAAGGCTGCATCCGGCATTTGTTCAGCCCATTGATCGCCAATCCCGATCAGATCATTGCCATCGGCTCCATAGCCATGGAGGAAGACAATCAACTGCTTTGCTGCGCCGCCGGATTTGGGGGCAAGGCGTGGTCCGTCAAGAAGGGGTGCGGTCATCGTGTAATTTCCTAGGGTGCGGACTCATTGTGGGTGGTGAAATAGTCGGGATCGGTTTGTTTGCAGACCAGGAGCAAAGAAGCAGGAAGTCTGAACACTTTCAAGTCTTTGCGACTCGGGCTGCGGGCAAACAGGCCTGATCCTTGATGGACAGAACAAATGGCTGCGACCTGCGGCGTCAAAGCGCTTGACCGTGCAGAAAGCCCGCCCAGCGCGCATTTCCTTGCATCTCATTGCCATTTGTTCTGCTATTTCGTCACCCATATAGGGTCCGCACCCTAGATGGGGAGGCGGCTTGTGGCGGCGTTGTCTTTTGAGGCGGATTTCTGATGTCCGTAATAAGCCCACAGCAGGCGCGCTGCAACAGAGCGATGTGGCAACCAGCGCCGCACCAGAACCGTCAGGTGTTTTTCGCTGGGGCGCTTTTTCAAATTCAGCACCTCCTGGGCAATGGCCTGAAGCGCGACATCCTTGACCGGGAAAATATCCGGGTGGCCGGCACAGAACATCAAAAAAATATCGGCCGTCCAGGGGCCAATGCCATGAATGGCCGTCAGCGCAGCGCGTGCGTCTTTGGCCGGGCGTTGGGCCAGCAGCTCCACATCGAGCCCGGCCAAACAGGTTTGGGACAGCGCCCGCATGGTTTTCAGTTTTGGTCGTGAAAGCCCCGCGCCCAATAACGCCTCATCAGACAGATCGTGCAGCACCTGTGGCGTAAAGGGATCAACCAAGGCGCTGAGTCGCGCCCAGATGGCATTGGCGCTGGAAACAGAAATCTGTTGCGAGTTGACGATGCGGGCCAGGCCCTCAAAGCCCGGCTCACGCAAACGCAGCGGCACAGTTCCAATTTTTTCTGCCAGTATTTGCAGGGATGGATCTTTCGCCAGCAGTGCTTCCAGCCCCTTATTCACATCTTCCTGGCAACGAATGGGTCGCATGTCGCATAACACCTTGGCGTTTATCGGGAAGTGCGCCATGTTGGCGGCCCAATTGAGAGGCTCCTGTTTTGTCCCAGAACGTACCCGACCTGCAACCCGTTTTCCGCTTTGCGCCCAGCCCTAATGGCGAGTTGCATATTGGCCATGCCCTATCGGCCCTCACCAACCATCGCATGGCAGAGCAGTTGGGTGGCGTGTTTCTGCTGCGGTTTGACGATACGGATCGTGGCCGGGTGCGCCCACAATTTGAAGCACAGATACTGGATGATCTGGCCTGGCTTGGCATCACCTGGTCTGGCGATCCGCTGCGCTTCACCGACGTGCGCGGCGAAATTGATGCCTGTCTGAAAACACTGCGCCTCAAGGGGCTGACCTTTCAGGCGCGACTGTCGCGCAAGCAGATCAAGGATGCAGCGACGGCACATGAACGCGAGACCGGAACGCCCTGGCCAAAGGACCCGGATGGGGCGCCTTTCTATCCCAAAAGCCCGCAGGATACGGCCAGTAATGGCGATGCTGCCGAGCGGTTGCGGATGAGTGCGGCAGCTGAGACTTTGGGTCGGGAATCTGTCAGTTGGACGGAATTTGATGATGCCGACACGACCACACAGCAAGAGCGGGCCATTGCCGATTGGGGAGATGTGATCCTGCGGGCCAAATCCGGTGATGATGTCTATACTTTCGCAACTGTGGTGCATGATAATCTGATCGGAGTCAGCCACATTGTGCGCGGCATGGATATGCAGGAAAACACAACGGTCCAGCGCGTGCTTCAGGAACTTCTGGGCCTTCCAGCACCCATCTATCACCACCACCGTCTGGTGCTGGACGATGCTGGCAAGAAGCTGTCAAAGTCCGACAAGTCGATTTCACTGAGAGCCTTGCGCGCCGAAGGCATGACCCGTGAACAATTGTTTGAGCAAATCGGATGGGAGGATGGCTAGAACCATCTCTGGCCGGGGGCGCAAGGACACGCGCTAAGTGGAAGCCCAAACGAAACAGACCTCATTTCTTTTCGCAGCCGCAACCATTTTGCTGGCGATCATGCTTTATGACGTAATGGGCGCGATCATAAAGCATCTGAGCCAGTCATATCCGGCCCCGCAGCTGTCGATGTTTCGCAATTTGTTTGGGTTCATTCCAACCGTTCTCATTCTCCTGTGGTCTCAAAAGTGGATTCAGGCAGGCAGACCATTGGTCATAAAGCAATGGAAGCTGGCATTTGCGCGTGGCGGGATCGGGGCCTTTGCCCAGCTGAGTTTTTACCTTGCGGTGTTTCATCTGGAATTTGCCACGGCCACTACAATCCTGTTTGCTGGTCCCCTGTTCGTGACAGCGCTATCCATTCCTGTGCTGGGTCACAAGGTTGGTCTGGCGCGCTGGCTGGCTGTGCTGATCGGATTTGTCGGCGTATTGCTGGTGATGCAGCCGACAGCTCCCGATTTCACATGGTATGCGGTTCTTCCGCTTTGCGCGGCCGCCGGGTTTGCCAGCATCAGTGTCTCCGCTCATTTGTTTGACGACGCCGTACCGACAGCTTTGATCAATCTATATTACAACACCGGTGCATTGATCGGCGCCGTCGCTCTGGTCATTTTCACAGATAGCTTTGTCCCAATCGGCAGACTGGAAGATTGGTTGTGGTTGGGCGTCATGGGCATAGCTGGAAGCATTGCTGCCTTTTGTATGATTTCCGCCTATAGATCAGCAGAGCCCAGCAGCCTCTCCCCATTTGAATATTTCGCCATACCCTTTTCATTTTGTCTGGGATGGCTTTTCTTTTCAGAAACACCGTTTGACCGGTTGTTCCCAGGGGTCCTGTTGATCGTGGGCGGCGGGCTTTTTATTATTTTGCGTGAGCGGTCGCTGAAAAAAAGTGCCGAAAAACTGTCAACATTTTAGACCGAATTACGGGTCACATGCAGCCCGTGAATACAGTCTTCCGGCACAAATGGCGCAAGAAGACCCGACAGGGGCGATCGATGCGCTCGCACACCAGTTGCCAACGCGTTGTGGTGCCTGCGCCAATGCTCTGCAACGAAACTCGCACCTGACTGGCGAGCCTGAGCGCGTTTCGCGATTTGCTTTCAAGTGGCGCGCACAACGGAAGGGCCAAAGTGGGATTCCTTAAAAACCAACTACTATGTGACATCAACGGGCAGAGAAACTATAAGTAGAGTCAAATACATCCTGACCGCGCCCCTAATTTTATCGTAACTGCTTTAAGGATTAAACTCTTGCGTCACTATATGCTCGCGGCCCTGCCCGCGCTTCTCATCGCAGCCACGGCTCAGGCGGCCAGCTTCACCGAAACCAAGCTCATCGCCAGCGATGCCGCAGCCGAGGGCTATTTTGGGTCGTCCGTCGCAATCTCCGGCACGACGGCCATCATCTCAGCTCCGGGGAGCGGCAACGGCACGGTTTATCTGTTCGATACCATCACTGGGAAACAGACGGTGAAGCTCACCACCAGCGACACCGCCAAGGATGACGAATTTGGCACTTCTGTCGCGATCTCCGGCACAACTGCCCTCGTTGGGACCTTTGTGAACAACTCCTTCGTTGGCGGCGGGGCCTATCTGTACAACTCCATCACCGGGAAACAGACGGCCAAGCTTGTCCCCGGCGACAGTTTCAAAAATGATATGTTCGGCACGTCCGTCGCAATCTTTGGCACCACTGCCATCGTCGGGGCTACAGGGACTGGTTCCGGCGCAGCTTATCTGTTCGACACCGCCACGGGGAAACAGACAGCCAAGCTGACCGGCAATGACAGCTCCAAGTATGATTTTGGCATTTCTGTCGCGATCTCGGGCACCACTGCGATTGTCGGGGCGCCGGGGGGCGCTGACAGCGGCGCGGCGTATTTGTTCGACACCACCACGGGGAAACAGACAGCCAAGCTGGCCCCCAGTGATCTTGCCGAAAACAACTTTTTTGGATCTTCCGTCGGGATTTCCGGGACGATTGCCATCGTCGCGGCCAAAGGGAGTGATAACAATCACGGCGCAGTCTACCTGTTCGATACCACCACGGGGGCTCAGACGGCCAAACTGACCGGCGGCGATCCCGCCAAGAAGGATTTTTTCGGTGCCTCCGTTGCGATCTCAGGCACCACTGCCATCGTCTCGACCTTTGAAAAAAGCTCGGTGAGCGGTTCAGCCTATCTGTTTGACACCACCACCGGGGCGCAGCTTGCCAAGCTCACCCCCAGCATACCCGCCAAGAAAGATTATTTTGGTACGTCTGTCGCGATTTCAGGCACCACCGCTATCATCGGGGCTTTGGGAGCCGGAGAAGGCGATCTCCTCAATAGCGGCGCGGCTTATCTTATACATCGACAATAAACCAGACCATTATCCAACCGGTGTTTGACCACAGTGTCTGTGGCACGCGCCCTGATTGAGTCTGATCTTACTGGCTGCAAAATTTCGTGAATGTTTCCAGAAAGGCGGCCATCTCCCGCCTGTGCTGTGGCAGTTGAAGAACATCCGATATCTCCTCAGGTGACCGCTTCATGAGGTCGAACTGTAGAAAGATGTCCGCAGAAAAGCGGGTGCTGATCGTGGACAAGACCAATCTGAGTTGTTCGAGCATATCATCGCCCCGATGAGAGGCGTGCATCAGAGCCATTGGTTTTTCAATGATTTCATCGCGCGATGCCAACCAGTCGATGGCGTTTTTCAGGCCGCCCGGGATGGCCCTGACATATTCAGGACTCGCTATGATTATGCCATCGCTGTCACGAATGAGATCTGCAAAATTCTGGACCGGTTCCGGCAAGGTCAAGGCTTCCAAATCCGGGGAAAAGACCGGCAGATCGCTGATACGATCAAACACAACAATCTCAACGTCGGGCAGCGCCGTAGCCGACAAAGCCTGCAGCATGGAGGTGTTGGTCGAGGCCGCTCGCCCGCTGCCGGAAATCGCTAGAATTTTCATGTCTCAGAGATATGTCAGCCGGAGATTCGGTGCAATGTTTTGCATGGACGCAACAGATGCTTTTCCAACTGCGCAGATTTTGTCCAAGAAAGCCACATAGGGCAACCCATCAAATTTTGTTTCACTTGGAGTTTACAATTTCTCTAATTAGTGAAATATTCGCTAAATAGCGAATCATTTAAAAGGAGTGCACTTATGACCCCTGAACAGAAATCGACACTGGATCAATTTTATGCTGGTGCAACTGCACAGGACGCTGCAATGATCCGGCCACTGCTGGCCGATAATTTCTCATTCAAAAGTCCGATGATGAACTTCGACAATCCCGACGACTACGTCGCACATCTGGTTGGGTTTTGTGGCCATGTCACCAATTCCCGGCATATCGCACAGGATAATCAGGTTGTTCACATATTTACGCTGATTGCCAAAATGCCTGAAGGTGATGCTGAGATGAAAATGTGCGACATTTTCACATTTGATGATGGAAAGATCAGGCTTCAGGAACTCTATACCGATTCCAGACAATTCCCCGAGGAAGCTGCCTAAGGCCGCAGCCCCAATGGCTGATCTGTCACCTCAATCCCACGGCTGGAGACCAAGCTGATGCAAGAGACTTCCCCTGAACTGATACGCACCTTCGCTGCACTCAGTGACCCTGTCCGTATGGCGACAATTGCAAAACTGGCAGAGGGGCCGGCTGCAGTCGGGGAACTCGCAATGCCGTTCCCCCTCTCTCCGGCCGGGTTCTCAAAGCACCTTCAGGTGCTGCAGGCAGCAGGATTGGTCGCCAAGGAACTTGATGGTCGGCGCCACATTTGCAGTCTGCAAACCGAGCCATTGAGAGCCGCCTTCGATTGGCTTTCCTTCTATGAAAAATTCTGGTCAAGCAGTCTGGATCGGCTGGAGGGCTTCCTTGAACACGGCCCTGCAGACAAGACAACACGCAAATGAGCAAATCTCATTCGGTCGTACAAAAGCGTATGCTTAAGGCATCACCTGAGAGTATCTGGGATGCCTTGACCAAGCCGGCCCTTATGCAGCACTGGTTCTGTCCTCTTGGCATGACAGCCATTGAGGTTGAGGCCGATTTGCAGCTTGGCGGCGCATTTCGAATTGTGATGGATGCAAGAGCTGCAGCAATGAAGCCGCCACCTGAAATGGGTGATTTTGTGACGGCTTACGGACGCTATCTGCGTGTTGAGCCACCACATAGGCTGGAATTCTCCTGGGCCTGGCAGGGGCGCGACGAAACCAGCCGCGTCTCCGTCTCGCTAACACCGAATGGCGAATTAACTGAGTTAGTGCTTGTGCATGATCAATTGAAAGATGAAACAAGTCGCATCTTCCACGAAGATGGCTGGACGCCCACGCTGGACAATCTTTGCAAGTATCTGGGCAATCAGAACGCGCTAACAGACAGACAATAAATCATCTGATCATTCATGCGCATATCTGGCCACTCAATCCTATCCAAGACCTCAAACCACAAGCTCGGCAATATAGAGCCACAGCGCCATGGTTCCCACACTGAGCCCTGTGGAAATTGTGATGGTGTTGGAGGCCAGCGCCTGACCTGTCTTGAAGTAATCTGCGATCAACAAGGTGTTGACCCCGACAGGGCATGCGGCCGTTACGACCATCGCCTTCACCCACAAGGGTGGCAGCGGGAAGATGTAAAGCGCGGTCACCAGAACGATGGCGGGCATCACGCTCAATTTGATGATCGACAGATAGATGGCCGGCAGCACGTTGCCGGACACTTCGTAACGCCGGAGTTGCATGCCCATGGCAAACAGGGCCAACGCGCCGGCCACATCGGCCAGATAACCGATCAGGGTTTTGGGCAGACCGGTTAGCGGCAAGCCGAGCAGATACCACAATCCTCCAACAACAATGCCCACTATGATTGGATTTTTGACAAGACCCAGCACCACAACTTTCAAAGTCTCCGCAATGCCCGTCTCTGTATCCAGCAGACCATCCAGCCGCATGGCGCGCTGCTGCAACAGAGTACAGGTCAGCATCATCAATGGCAGATGAATTGAGATCAAAAGGAAAATCGCGGCGGCGCCTTCATCGTCATAAGCCCGCAATATCAGGGGAATACCGATGAGAACCGTGTTGGAAAAGGCCGATGAAACACCGCCGACAACACCTGCTCGCGCATCTCGCTTGAACACCCGGCGAATAACCAGCGTTCCAAGCACCCACGCAATCAGAACGCCCGAAAAATAACTTGCCCAAAGGCTCCAGGGTTGCACGCCGGTAAAATCTGCAGAGGCAATGGTGCGAAAGATAAGCAGGGGAATGCCAATGCGAAAGACGAAATCAATCAATCCATCGCCGGTTGCCATTTTCAGATAGCCGCTGTGAGCCGACAGCCAGCCAAGACCGATCAGACCAAAGACCGGCAATACGATTGAGATGACGAGTTCCAAGAGAGACTTTCCAATGTTGGTTGGTCTACTTATCCCCTTCCGCATTGCTGTGACAAGGCGGATCGAAAGGCTGTCGAGCGGCACACAGTCTAAAATTGCATAATGTGCCGCAGGGGCTTGCTATTGAGTTTTCTGTTCTCGTCTGAGCTTGCAAACACTCGCGTTCACTCATCTTTCACGATAGGCTGTTTACAAAACAATGCGAGGTAATCGCAGACATTGCATTACACAGTCCGTTCTGAGATGCATTTCAGATGGACTCCGGGAAGCGCAAATTGGGGAGCCATGATGACACTGGCCAAAGACAAGACTCGTGACAGCATCATTCGAACTGTCAAATCAGCCTTCACGAAAAGCAAAGAAAAGCCGCTCGGGGATTTTGCCGGACTGTTGTTTGAAAATGCCGCTTCGGAAGATATTGCCGCTTTCCCCAACGAGGCGCTTGGTGCGATCGCCCGAGATGCGCATGATCGTTTATTGCGCCGAAAGCCAGAAACAGAAATTGTCTCGATTCATCCCTCCAAGGCACGATCAGAAGGCCTGAGCGTTCAGGTCATCAATGACAATATGCCGTTTCTGTTCGACAGCGTGATGTCCGAGTTGCAAAAGGCGGGCGCTGACATTGCGCTTGTTTTGCACCCGGTACTGTCTGTTACCCGCGACAAAAAGGGCGCACTGGAGGGGCTGAAAGCCCATCACAAGAAAAGTCCGCAGGCCCGTGCCATTCGTGAAAGTGTGATTCATATCGAGATCGATGCGTTTGCCGATCCTGATGCAAAGGATGCACTGGAGAAAAACCTTCATTTGATGCTGAAAGATGTGCGCATGGCCGTGCAGGACTGGAAGTCCATGCTGCTGCGTCTTGAAGAAACTATCCTGAATTACAAAACCAATCCGCCACCACTGCCGACAGACGAAATCAATGAGGCGGTTGCCTTTCTGCAGTGGCTGGTGGATCAGAATTTCACCTTCCTCGGCATGCGTAATTATTCATTTTCCGGTGGCCCGAAGCGCGGCACCCTGAAACGCAACAATGATGGTGGCCTTGGCATCTTGCGTGACCCTGATGTGCACGTGCTGCGTCGTGGCCGTGAGCTTGTGACGATGACGCCGGAAATCCGCGAATTCTTCATGGCCCCCGAACCGCTGATCATTACCAAAGCCAATGTCAAATCCCGGGTCCACCGCTCCACCTATATGGATTATGTGGGCGTCAAAACCTTTGACGACAATGGCAAATTGTCGGGCGAGTTGCGCATTGTCGGCCTGTTCACCTCCACCGCCTATACGCGCTCTGTGAAGCAGATACCGATGCTGCGCACAAAAGTTGAAATGCTGCTGGAAAACTCCGAATTCGACAAGGACAGCCATGCAGGCAAGGCCCTGTTGAACGTGGCTGAAAGCTACCCGCGCGATGAATTGTTCCAGGTGGATCTGGATACCCTGTCCGAATTTGCTGACAAGATTCGCCAGTTGGATGAACGTCCCCGCCTGCGTGTTCTGTCCCGGCTCGATAAGTTTGACCGCTTTGTTTCGGTTCTGGTCTATGTGCCGCGTGATCGCTATAATTCCACAGTGCGCACCCGCATCGGCGACTATCTGAAAACGGTCTATCAAGGCCGCCTCTCGGCCTATTATCCAGCCTTCCCGGAAGGCAATATGGCCCGCGTCCACTTTATTATCGGACGCTCTGAAGGCGAAACACCGAAACTCGATCAGGCTGAGCTTGAGGCACAGATCAGCGATATTGTGCGCACCTGGGATGATGGACTGAGCGCTGCTCTTGGTTCCTCAAGCGCTGGCATTTATGAAGGAGCCTTCCCGGTTGCCTATCAGGATGCGTTTTCCGGCGCACAGGCTGTTGATGACATCAGACGGCTGGATGCCATGGGCGAGGGAGAGGACATCTCGATTTCCTTCGGCCGACATGCCGACATGCCAGATGATCGTGTCAGTCTCAAAGTCTATGCGGCCGGGCAAGCCCTGCCATTGTCGAAGCGCGTTCCCTTGCTGGAAAATATGGGCTTTGCTGCGCTCAATGAGCGGACCTATCAGATCACACCAACTGACAATCCGTCCGTCTTTCTTTATGACATGACACTGCAGGCCAATTCCGGTGCAGTGGACATATCGGAATTGGGCGCGAAGCTGACCGATTGCTTTCTGGCCATCTGGCAAGGCCGGGCAGAAAATGACGGCTATAATGCGCTGATTTTGAATGGCGGGCTGGCATGGCGCGACATTGCGTTGTTACGCGCTGTCTCACGCTATCTGCGTCAGGCAGGCATTCCGTTTTCTCAGGATTACATGTGGTCCACCCTGAACCGCTACAGTGCAATTGCAAGTGAGTTGGTGACGCTGTTTCATGCGCGCTTTGACCCGGCCAATGCAGATCCGTCAGCGGAGGAGGCCTGTTTTGACCGGTTCGTCACAGCGCTGGATGATGTGGTCAGCCTGGATGATGACCGGATTTTAAGGCGTTTTGCCAATGTCATCAAAAGCAGCGTGCGAACGAATTTTTATCAAGTGGATGAGGACGGCCAGCCCGGACGCGTCATCTCCCTGAAAATCGACTCTCGTCAGGTGGAAGAGCTGCCTGCGCCGCGTCCTTTCCGGGAAATTTTCGTCTATAGCCCCGATGTCGAAGGCGTGCATTTGCGCTTTGGCAAGGTTGCGCGCGGCGGATTGCGCTGGTCAGACCGGGCACAGGATTTCCGCACAGAAGTTCTGGGGCTGGTGAAAGCGCAACAGGTCAAGAACGCAGTTATCGTACCCGTTGGATCCAAAGGTGGTTTCTATCCAAAACAACTGCCTGACCCGGCTGCCGGACGCGAGGCCTGGTTTGAAGCTGGCCGCGATGCCTACAAGATTTTCATCAGCAGCCTTCTGGATATCACCGACAATCTGGATGGCGACAAAGTGGTGCCGCCCAAGAATGTGCTGCGTCTTGAGCCAGATGATCCCTATCTGGTTGTGGCAGCTGATAAGGGAACAGCCACGTTTTCCGATACAGCCAATGGCATTTCCGAAGGGCATGATTTCTGGCTCGGCGATGCTTTCGCATCCGGCGGATCAGTTGGTTATGACCACAAGAAAATGGGCATTACCGCCCGTGGTGGCTGGGAAGCGGTCAAACGCCATTTCCGCGAATTGAACCGGGACATTCAGACAGAGCCCTTCACCGCCTGTGGTGTCGGCGATATGTCTGGCGATGTGTTTGGCAATGGCATGCTGCTGTCCAAGGCAACGAAACTGGTGGCGGCTTTCGATCACCGGGACATTTTCATTGATCCCGACCCCGATCCAGCCAGCACCTGGGAAGAGCGCAAACGGCTGTTTGATATGGGTCGATCCTCTTGGCAGGATTACAATACAAAACTCATTTCCAAGGGCGGTGGTGTGTTCTCGCGCAGCGCCAAATCCATTCCCCTGTCAGCCCCGATGAAGCAACTTCTGGGTCTGTCTGCCGACAAGGCAGCACCCAATGACATTCTGACAGCCATTTTGAAACTGGATACCGACCTTCTGTGGTTCGGCGGCATTGGTACTTATATCCGCGCCACGACAGAAACCGATGCGGATGCCGGTGACAAGGCCAATGATGCCATTCGCATTACGGCACCTGAGGTCCGGGCGAAGGCCATTGGGGAAGGCGCAAATCTGGGCGTGACCCAAAGAGCCCGCATTGAATATGATCGGTGCGGTGGCCGGGTCAACACAGATGCGATTGACAATTCGGCCGGAGTGAATTCCTCCGATATGGAAGTGAATATCAAGATCGCGCTGGGTGCCGCCGTGCGCAGCGAAAAGATTGATCTGAAAAAGCGCAATCGCTTTCTTGCCTCCATGACCGATGAAGTGGCCGATCTGGTGCTGCGTAACAATTACTTCCAGACCTTGTCACTGTCTTTGACAGAACGCGAAGGCATGGATGATTTTGGCTTCCAGGCGCGGTTGATGGACCAGCTTGAAGATCGCGGATTGCTTGACCGGGTGGTGGAATTGCTGCCCGATGATGCTGCCATGAACGAAAAACTGTCGAGTGGCGAACCCCTGTCGCGGCCTGAAATTGCAGTGCTGCTGGCCTATGCCAAAATTGTGCTGTTTGACGATCTTCTGGCCTCCGATGTGCCGGATGATCCGTATCTTGCCAAGGAATTGTTCCGCTATTTTCCAAAGAAAATGGCCAAGTCCTATGTGGACGAGATTTCAGCGCACAGATTGCGGCGGGAAATCATCGCCACCATGCTCGCCAACTCTCTCATCAATCGCGGCGGTGCCACGATTTTGACACGGGTGGCCGATCAAAGTGGTGCCGCCCCTGCTGAAATCACCCGCGCCTTCGCTATCGTTCGTGACAGTTTCGGATTGACTGAATTGAATGCCGCGATCGATGGTCTGGACACAAAAATTGATGGTCAGTTGCAACTCGAACTCTATGCGCAAGTGCGCGAGTTGCTGATCGGACGGATCATCTGGTTCCTGAAAAATGCGGATATGAGCCAGGGCATTTCCGGTGTGGTGGACAATTTCGCAACCGGCATCAGCACATTGCGCGGAGCGCTTACGCCATATCTGCCGGATTATCTGAAAAATCGGGTGGCCGACGCCACGGCCCGCTTTGTGGAAGGCGGTGTTCCTGCCGCTCTTGCCGAACGCATTGCAGGCTTGTCGCTGGAAGCCATGTTGCCGGATATCGTACTGATTGCGCAAAACAGCAAACGCTCGCTGCAGGAAGCAGCGGAAGCCTATCTGGAGGTTGCCGGTCTGTTCAGACTGGGACGTCTGGACGCTTTGGCGCAGAGTATTCCGATCTCTGATTATTTCGACGGTCTTGCTGTTCAGCGTGCGCGGCAGGTGCTGGGAGAAGCTCACCGGGCCATTACATCCGATGTGCTGACAGCCAGCCCCGCCAACAAGGTTGACATTGCTGTCTGGATTGCAGATCAGGGAGCTGGAATCGAACGGACCAGCCAGGCCGTCGAGGGCGTTGTTGAAAGCGGAACACTGACCGTTTCCAAACTCGCTGTTGCCGCCGGGCTGCTATCGGATCTGGCAGGAAGCTGATCAACCCTTTGGGCTAACCGGCCAAACCGGCCAGGCGCCTATCAGGAGATTTTTATGACCGTGTCCAGGCGGGGAATTTTCGGCTGGCTGATGTTTGACTGGGCAACCCAGCCGGTCTTTACATTGATCACCACCTTTATCTTCGCGCCCTACTTTGCCGGCAGGTTCATGGAGGATGGTGTCGCAGGTCAGGCCTATTGGGGATATGCCACCGCAACCGCCGGGATTCTGATTGCGGTTCTGTCTCCTTTGCTGGGGTCGATTGCAGACATAACGGGTCGTCGCAAACCCTGGATTGCCAGCTTTTCCGTGCTGCTGATGGTCGGGGCCCTGTTGTTGTGGTTCTCTGAACCTCTGGCACCTGGCGGCTCTCACACGGCCGCTATCTTGCTGGTACTGGGGGCCTATGTTCTGGTGACCATCGGCGCGGAATTTTCCACCGTTTTCACCAATGCCATGATGCCGGATCTGGTGCCGCCCGAGCGTCTTGGGCGTCTGTCCGGGACCGGATGGGCCATTGGCTATGCAGGTGGCCTTGTGTCTCTTGTCATCATGCTGGGCTTTCTGGTGGCCTCGCCTGAAAGCGGCAAAACACTGTTGGGCATGGAGCCGCTGTTCGGCCTTGACCCGGTTACAGCCGAAGGAACTCGCGCGACAGGTCCGTTGACGGCGCTGTGGTATCTGGTGTTCGTATTGCCCTTGTTTCTGTTCACGCCGGACAGTGCCAAGCGGCAAAGCATATCTTTTGCCAAAGCCGCCCGACAGGGCGTCAGCGATCTCATCACTCGGGTAAAACACGCGCGACAGGACAGGCCACTGTTTCTCTATCTTCTGGCCCATATGCTGTATGTGGACGGATTGATTGCCCTCTTTGCCTTTGGCGGCATTTATGCCCAAAGCGTGTTTGGCTGGGATACAACCAAGCTTGGCATTTTTGGCATTTTTCTGACCATTACCGGCGTTGTCGGCGCATTGATCGGTGGACGCCTGAATGATCGCCTTGGCTCCATTGCGGTCATCAAGGGCAGTATCATCCTTCTCATCCTGTCCTCAATTGCCATTCTGTCCGTTGAAAAGTCCGCCATTTTGTTTGTGGTGCCGGTGTCCACCAGCATTGCCGAATTGAGCTACTATCTGATCGGCGGTGTCATTGGCGCGGCGGCAGGTCCGCTGCAATCCGCAAGCCGCACCTATCTTGCAGAAATCACGCAACCGCATGAGCGCACGGGCGCCTATGGGCTGTATGCGATGGTCGGCAAGGTCACCAGTTTTGCCGGGCCGCTGGCCGTTGGATTGCTGACCTTCATCTCGCAATCCCAGCGCATCGGCATCAGCGCTCTGATTGTGTTTCTGGTTGCGGGTTTAATCGTTTTATCATTTGCCGCAAAAAGCGCTCGGCAGACATAGGTTCGGCCATGGCATAGGATTGCTGACCAAGCGATTTGGATCCATCCAAGGCTACCGGTGAATTTTTGGGATGGACAATCAAAGGCCGGCAATGGCAGCTTCCTCCTACGAAGAATGGCGGATCCCACAGGATTACATGGCATGATCATACCAAAACTGAAGCGGATAAGGGTTTCATCAGAGCAGGAGCTTCGGAACTGGCTCGCCAGGAATTCCGGGCACAAGCAGGAAGTGATGATCGTTACCTGCAACAAGAAGTCTCGTGACAAACACATCAGCAGCAATCAGGTGCGGGAAGCTCTTGACGAAAATGGTTGGACATCCGGTCAAAACTATACGCTCGACGGCAACCTTGTCGGACATGTTGTGAGCAACACCCGGTAAAGCCAGGCGTCCCTGTGCCAGCCAGGTTCATCCATAGGGAGGATATCGATTAGCGCCGCAACAGGTGAAACTTTGAGCTCAAAGTGTGAATTCGCCGGGCCGTATCACTCGTGCACCCTCAGCTTCATTCAGCCCAACGCTCACCTTCAGCGATCACAATTGATTTCCGCGAAGCAGTCATTCATAGCTGCGCTCTTACTCACCGCCTGGCGTCGCAAAGAGAATGGTGCGTGTTGGGTGATACATTTACGATGGAATCATGAACAAAGCCACCTCTTCCACGGACCACATTCTAGCCGGTGTCGCGCTGATGCTAGGGTTTTGCTTGACCGCCCCCATTCTTGATGTGGCGGCCAAGCTGGCGTCAGCCACCGTGCCAGTGGGGCAGATAACGACGGCACGCTTTGTCGTGCAGTGCGTGCTGATGGGGCCGTTTATCTGGATCATGGGGTTGTCGTTGCGGGTCGCACCAGGACAATGGTTGGCGCTGGTGGTTCGCGCGGCGCTTTTACTTGTCGCGACGTTTTGTTTTATCGCCGCAATCCGCGTGATGCCTCTGGCAGATGCACTGGCGATTGTGTTTGTGGCCCCGTTCATTGTGTTGCTTGTAGGCAAGTTCTACCTCGGCGAAGATGTGGGCCCGCGCCGGGTGGGGGCAGCAATCGTGGGATTTGTAGGTGTCATATTCGTGATCCAACCCAGTTTTGCAGCCTTTGGTACTGTAGCGCTGTTTCCGCTTGGTACGGCAGTGGGGTTCGCGTTCTATATACTTGTGACACGCGGGCTGTCGCGCCGGGTTCATCCTGTGACCCTGCAATTCTACACCGGCCTGATCGCCAGCCTATTTTGCTTGCCAGTGATGATACTGGCCCAAGGCTCGGGGTCTGAGTTGCTTGATCCGGTTTGGCCTACAGGCATCGCGTGGTTATGGCTGTTGGGAGTTGGGTTTTTCGCCACGTTGAGCCATATGTTGATGACCTATGCACTGTCGTTGGCGCCCTCGGCCACGTTGGCCCCATTGCAGTATCTGGAATTGCCAGTGGCAACCCTATTTGGCTATTTGGTGTTCCACGATTTTCCGAACGCTTTAACCCTGACCGGCATCGCCATCATTATCGGCGCAGGGCTGTATATGATACACCGGGAAAGGGTAACTGCCAGACAGTTGATCACCGAGCGCGCAGCTCCACCGATTTGAGACGGCAGCCAATCACGGCCCATTGCGGACCTTAGTGTCATCCGCAGCGAAAGGCTGCAAGGAGCTGATTTTGATGAAAAAGGCTTTGTTGTTATCGGCTTTGGAAACTGGCCGCGTTGCTTCCTATTGGGTTTTACGCTGCTTGGGGGATGAGTTTCGCTAGTTTTCTGAGGTTTTGCGCAGTAGCTGCGAGGTGGAATTCGTCTT
>JANSWZ010000019.1 GCA_024743215.1 Alphaproteobacteria bacterium | reverse complement strand
TGTCGGTCTGGTGGTTATGGCGTGGAGCCTAAACCCGATCCCATTCCGAACTCGGCCGTTAAACTCCACAGCGCTGATGGTACTTCGTCTTAAGGCGCGGGAGAGTAGGACGCTGCCAGACCTGCAAAATGCAGTCCTCAATGAGATATCTTCTTTACAATCACGAAAAACCCCCCGCAGTGCCCAAAAGCAAAGCGGGGGGTTTTTTGTGTGCAAATTACAACGGCAACGAAGGGGAAGGCTTCTATGATTGGCTTGTTCTTTGCCTCCGGCGCAAACGCGCTTGTGATCCTTTTGCATGGCGGTTCTGCGTAATAGTGGCCTAGCCGAAGATAGAGCCCAGGCGTAAACCGCTGCCTGAGCATCTGGAGCGTAATGTGCAGGTTCTCATACCTGGCGACAGGCATTGACGAGTTGTTGCCATGGATTTATCTCAGCGAATAGAAGCCGTTTTGACGCTCAGCTTGTGTCTAATGCCTGTCGCGATCAAGAAATATAGTTCCGCTGGTGATCTGGCCGACATAGGTGCAGATATCTTCGTGGGCCGACAGATGCGCCCAGACATTCTTCACAAACAAGTCGGGTGTGAGGAAAAGTGATGTTGCATTCAGCGCATCCCGAGATACGTGTCGATTCAATTCCGCATTGTTCCGGATCGCCAATTGCTCGGCCGGTCTGAGTGACATGAACTGCATCGCATATGCGATATATTCATTGGCCACGATGCAGGATTCAAACGGACATCGCTCTTCATTATAGACGGAATGCGCCAGTTCATGAACGACGATGCTTTTAAAATATGTTTCAATCGGAAGAAACCCAAGCACGCCATTCCGGTTGCGTTGTTTGTCCATGGCTTGTAGCTGGAGAATTTCGATCCTGCCCTCACCACAATGAAACTGAGCAACGCATCCAGGGGGCAATTCGTCGACAATCCTGATTTCTGTCGGTCTCTGCAACGCGGGAAGACTGCATTTTTGGAACAGTACTTCTGCATCTTCCACGGCGTCACATATGTTTTCAACAACGTCCGGATTTCGGTCCGTCACGCTGACAAGCTGGTTTCCACAGGGTGTATCACCCGCAAGCGCTTCAAGGGTGAATGCGCTCAAGATCAATAACAAGAACATCCATCTGCGCATTGTTCGATTCCTCCCGTTTGTTCCAGACGTTTCGATTTCGAAATTCTGGTATTGCCGCAGTTCTCGCAATCAGCAACAAACGTCAAAAAGTCTAGGTTTCACGTTGGCGAACACGGCGCCTGAAGGCTACTCACTGATTGACGGCATCAAAATTCCGGACCATCAGGCCATCGTCGCGCCACATGCTCCCATTTCAGATGGGCAAAGTCATGAAACAGCGCTGATGGTGCTTCGTCTTGAAACACGGGAGGGTAAGACGCTGTCAGACTTGCAACATGCAGTCCTCAATGAGAAATCTTCTTTTACTGTTACGAAAAATCCCGCGTATTGATTAACAGCAAAGCGTGGGGTTTTTTTGTGAGCAAATTACAACAGGAGAAAATGGGGAAGGGCGGAAGCTTCTATGATTGGCTTGTTCTTTGCCTCTGGCGCAAACGCGTTTGTGATTCTTTTGCATGGTGGTTCTGCGCAATAGCGTAGGGCATGGAGTTGTCGGTTATGTGGCATTGCAGCCAGGCGGGCCAGCCTATGAACAATCGGCGCGGCCTAAAACTCCTTGAATGCCCATAGCACCAACTTATTGCATCTGGTTGACAAGTATGGCGCGATCTCATTCATCCCCAAACTACGTCGGCTCAAGAATACTGCTAAAGCGTAAGCGCGCGTCTGTTGTGTCAGGTAGCCGGACCATCCCGCATCGTCGGCAGCTTGTAGTTGGAACACGCCAAACCCGGCAATAATGCAGCCCAAATCAGTCGCCAGTTCATGCGCCTCTTCTCCCCCGGGAACTCGTTTTCCAAACCCGCCAGTCGAGCGTGCATCAGTTCATGAGCAATTAGATTTATGAATTGTACGGGCTGGTGCATCAGCTCCGGATCGTACCGGATGATCGAAGTTTCATCTACTCTTTGACGCGTTCCCGCAATCTGGGACAATGATTGATAAGTATGGCGATACTCGGCAGGTAAAACATCCAATGGCAACATCTCTACCGGCTGATCATAGTTCATAAGTCTTTTGACATCTTTGAGGACCAGTTTCGCTGTTGATACCCAATACCGCCCGGGGCCTGGAAAATGCCTTGGTCGGAATAATGGGCGCCGTGGGTGATTCAAACACTCCGTCGAACCAATCGAAGCAGTCTAATATCCAATCACCCATGTCATCAGAGATTGAAGGGCGTGACCAAAACACATTTTTCTCCACAAAGCTTTTGGTTGAATTTTTGCTTGTGACGAGCCGGCTCGTCAAGCGGAGCTCTGAATGCATTCCGATTGCTAACAAAGGGCATAGCGTTCAGCCATCAAAGTATCCGTGTTGATTTGATGGGCGCATCGATTTGCCGATTAGACCGTTGGTGTCACCAGGCGATTCCTGACATAATTGTGTAGAGCACTATTGCCTTTTCCCTCTATGCTTAACTTGCCACTTCAGAGGCAAGAAATCTGCAGGTCGATGGATATCTGTAAAGTGGCTGTCTTAATATTGAGTTGCGGCCAAATGAAAAGCGACAGTGGTAATGGCAGCACCGCTGGAAGGGAAACTTGAAGCATAGATCAAACGCAACTTGTTGAGGCCCCGGCAGTCTTTCAGATGGATAACGTGTCGGTTGCCTGTCTGAATGATGTTGGTGTTGATGTTTTCCAAATGTGAGCGCCAGTTTTGCACCAATCTCGTGCCGCGCCTTATGACCTGCCGCAACCCAGAGCACGGTCCAGAGGCTTCAACTGCCTGTTTTCCAGCGGTCTTTGTTGAAACCCGCAGGGGCGTATAAGGTCTGTTCGGTAGCGGCCACGTTTTTTCCGATGCTGCAAAGAATTCGACCAAACGACGAACCTTGTGGCGGCAAATCTGTCTTTCGCACTCATCTTCGAACTGTAATACGGGGGCAACATCCGATTCGTAGGTGTCGGTTCTGCTGCACAGGCACTCATGACTGATGAGATCGCGGCGTTGCGGCCCTGCAAAACTGCTGAAAGGTCATTGCGTGCTCTCGCGTCGATGGTGTCTCCCAATGCTTTATCAATTTAGTGATACCGGCACTTCGGGGCACGACCCGAGCGCATGTGGTGTTCCTGCCTCCCGGCAAGCTGTTTTTTGTGTTATATTGGGTTGAATACGCCGGAATATTAACGGGATGTATAGAGATCCGTACGTGGATTGAAGGCATCATGTATAGAAGAAGATAGGACGTCGTTTTTACGAACTTTATGTGAAAAAGCGTTTGACTCTAAAAGCGCCTACCCATATAAACCGCTTCATCGAGAGCGGACGTGCCGCTGGCGGCGAGGCCTTGTGTCTCTAGCCAACTGGAGAGAAGCTCTTGAGGTGTCTGGAAGTTAAGCTGTATTGCTTTTCATTCAGGTAATATCAGACATTG
>JANSWZ010000017.1 GCA_024743215.1 Alphaproteobacteria bacterium | reverse complement strand
GCCACGGGCCTTTTCTTCTGGTGCGCCATCAATCTCATCATAAGCCTTGAAGTCACCAAAATATTTCGTAATCGCTGCCGTCAACGTTGTTTTGCCGTGGTCAACGTGACCAATCGTGCCAATGTTCGCATGCGGCTTATTACGTTCAAACTTTTCCTTGGCCATCGGAACTTCTCCGTATTTCGAGCCACCTGGGTGGCAATTTCTGATCTTTGTTTATGTAAACCGCGTAACGCTTACGCGAACTTTTCCTGCACTTCTTTAGCGACCTGCTGAGGCACTTGCTCATAATGGTCAAACTGCATGGTGTACTGAGCACGCCCCTGGCTCGATGAGCGCAGATTGTTCACGTAACCAAACATATTTGCCAAAGGAACCATGGCACTCACCACTGTCGCGATGCCGCGGCTTTCAGAGCCGGTAATCTGACCGCGACGCGAGTTCAAATCGCCGATAATGTCACCCATGTAGTCTTCCGGGGTCACAACCTCGACGGCCATGATTGGTTCCAGAAGAACCGCACCTGCTTTTACGGCGCCTTCACGGAACGCGGCACGCGCTGCGATCTCAAATGCCAAAACGCTGGAGTCAACATCGTGGTAAGCACCATCGACAAGCGTTGCTTTGATGTCGAGCATCGGGAAACCGGCAACCGGACCAGATGACATGACACTGCCAACACCCTTATCAACGCCCGGGATATATTCGCGAGGAATATTACCACCGACAATTTTACTCTCAAACACGTAACCGGATCCTGGCTCACCTGGTTCGAAAATAATCTTGATACGTGCAAACTGGCCGGAACCGCCAGACTGTTTCTTATGGGTATAGTCAATTTCGGCAGCGCGGGTAATGGTTTCACGATAGGCCACCTGAGGTGCACCAATATTCGCTTCAACCTTGAATTCACGCTTCATGCGATCAACGATAATGTCGAGATGCAACTCGCCCATACCAGCGATAATGGTCTGACCGGATTCTTCATCAAGCTTCACGCGGAAGGATGGATCTTCAGCTGCAAGGCGATGCAGGGCAGCACCCATTTTTTCCTGGTCAGCCTTGGTTTTAGGCTCGATCGCAATTTCGATCACAGGTTCAGGGAATTCCATACGCTCCAGAATAACCGGTTTGACCGGATCACAAAGCGTATCGCCTGTTGTTGTATCTTTCAGACCAACGATGGCAACAATATCGCCAGCATAAGCCACTTTGATTTCTTCACGTGAATTGGAGTGCATCTGAACCATACGGCCGATACGCTCACGTTTGTTTTTCACGGAATTAAGCAGAGTTGAGCCAGTTTCCAACTTGCCGGAATAGATGCGGCAGAAAGTCAAAGAACCGTACTGATCATCCATCAATTTGAATGCCAGCATGGAAAGCGGCGCATCATCATCAGATGCGCGTGTTGTTTCCTCTTCGGTCTTTGGATCAATACCAGCAATCGCAGGCACATCAACAGGACTTGGAAGATAGTCAACAACAGCATCAAGCAAAGGCTGAACACCCTTGTTTTTAAAGGCTGTTCCACAAAGGATGGGAACAAACAAATTGTTGATTGTTCCGGCGCGGATCAAGGATTTAAGCTTCTCATTGTCAGGCATTTCGCCTTCAAGATAGGCCTCCATGGCAGCTTCTTCAGCTTCCACAGCAATCTCGATCAGATTCTCGCGATACTCGACAGCCTGATCAAGCATGTCTTCTGGAATTTCACCATAAACATATTCGGCACCAAGCTTTTCTTCTGCCCATGTGATGCTGCGCATTTCAACAAGGTCAACGACACCAAGGAAATCATTCTCAGCGCCGATTGGCAGCTGGATCGGAGCAGCGGTTGCACCAAGACGCTCTTTAACCATCTCGACGGAGCGGTAGAAGTCAGCACCGATCTTGTCCATTTTATTGACAAAGATCATGCGAGGCACATTGTATTTGTCAGCCTGACGCCAGACAGTTTCTGTCTGGGGCTCAACACCGGCGTTGGCATCCAACAAGGCAACCGCACCATCGAGAACGCGCAACGAACGCTCAACTTCAATCGTGAAGTCAACGTGCCCAGGTGTATCGATAATGTTCAGAAGCTTGTCGTTCCAGGAAGTGGTGGTCGCAGCTGAGGTAATCGTGATGCCACGCTCCTGCTCCTGCTCCATCCAATCCATGGTGGCAGCGCCATCATGGACTTCGCCAATTTTGTGGCTCTTACCAGAATAGTACAACACACGCTCGGTGGTTGTTGTCTTACCCGCATCAATATGGGCCATAATGCCAAAGTTGCGGTAGTCTTCAATCTTGTGACTGCGAGTCATGACGGAAAGTCTCTCAAAAATTACCAGCGATAATGGGAGAACGCTTTATTAGCGTCAGCCATTTTGTGCGTGTCTTCGCGCTTCTTAACAGCAGAACCACGATTGTTAGCTGCATCCAGCAATTCGCCCGAAAGACGATCAATCATGGTTGTTTCGTTGCGCTTGCGTGCAGCAATAATCAACCAGCGAATAGCCAGCGCCTGACGGCGCTCGTTACGAACTTCAACAGGAACCTGGTAGGTAGCACCACCAACACGGCGGGAGCGCACTTCTACCTGAGGCATTACGTTCTCAAGAGCCTGATGAAAAAGAACAACAGGGTCCTGGCTCGTTTTTGCGCTCATGATATCCATGGCACCATAAACAATGCTTTCAGCGGCGGACTTTTTGCCGTCCTGCATAACGCTGTTCATGAATTTGGAAAGAACGACATCTCCGAATTTCGGATCAGGAATAATATCGCGCTTTTCAGCTCTGTGACGACGAGACATATCTATGCCCTCTTATTTCGGACGCTTAGCGCCATATTTGGAACGGCGCTGCTTACGGTCTTTAACGCCCTGTGTATCGAGAACGCCGCGAATGACGTGGTAACGAACACCGGGCAAATCCTTCACGCGGCCGCCACGGATCAATACAACGGAGAATTCCTGAAGGTTGTGACCCTCACCTGGAATATATCCGATGACTTCAAACCCATTGCGCAAACGAATCTTTGCAACTTTACGCAAAGCCGAGTTCGGCTTTTTTGGAGTGGTTGTGTACACGCGGGTGCATGAACCCTGTTTCTGAGGGTTTGCTTCAAGCGCTGGAACTTTGTTCCGCTTGACTGGCGCCTTGCGTGGCTTCCGGATCAACTGGTTAATCGTTGGCATGCCGTCTCTCTCAGCCGTTCGGCTTAAAATCTCTAACAGATGACTGGATATCGGATCCACGCCCCGGCTTGCGTATAAACATACACAAAAGCCCCATTCCATCCGTGAAGATGGTGGAGCCGGCTAACCAGAGGACCACAGCTAAGCCGCGGTCATGAACCCGTATTTTCAGTCGCTTATATAAGACAGTGTTTAAAACTTTATCTTTGGCGCGTCGCCGCAGACTGTGTGTTTCACGACCTGTCTTCTTATGGCGCGGAACATATGGCCATCACTGTCACGCGTCAAGTATAAATTGGGGACTTTTTTCGGCAGCCGTAAAATCCACCAAACTTGCTGAATCATGCGAAAAATCCTGTATTGGTTTGCAGTAATTGCGCGGCGAAACCAAATACAGCGATTGTCTCTCTGCTCAGTCCAACTCTGTCCCGGAAGAGGCATAGATAATGGCCGCCACGTCTCCGGCAACAGCCCGTTCAAAGGCCTCTTCAACGTCTTCATCGATCATAGATTCGTCAACAACGCCGCCCTTTTGCCAATCGATTCCCTGCCAGCCTTCATTGGCCATGTACTCAGCGGCTGTAGACACAGCTACGTCCAGATTGTCGGCCTGTAGGAAAATCTGAAATTCATATTCAGGCTGGTCCTTTGGCCCGGCTTCTCCAACCAGGGTTTTGTGAACTCCACCCTCACCGACGACAACGTATATATCTTTGCTCATTCCGGTCTCTTTTATGATTTGAGGTCATTTGCTGCGCTTCTAGTCCCATGACACCGGAAACTCAATGTTAGAGTTTTGGATGCAACGCCGCCTTGATCAGCATTCTCAATAACCGCTACCATCCAAATGGATGAAGAATTTCTACTCAGCATAGTATTTTTATGCACTCGGTTGATCTCAGCTAAGTCGGTGGTTGGAGTTGTCCTCCTGTGCTTTGCTGGCAATGGCGATCAATCGACTGGTTGTGCTATCAATATTGGAGTTGGCTGTGCAGGACAAATTGCTTACCGCCATCGAGACGCTCTACGACTGCGTGGGTGATCACTATGATGTACCACGTGCATTGCGCACCTACAGCGATATGTCAGATCATAGTGGTATATTCCTGTCTGACATAAGCCCCGACCAGCGCTCCTTCCTGAGTTTTGATGCCTTCAACCTGCCTGACGGTGCAGTCAAGATGGCGTCTTCCCTTTTTGATGACCCGGTGGAAAATATGATCCTTCGGCTCTACCCTGTTTTGCCACGAGGTGTGCCCACCTTGACCCGTGTTTTCTACAGCGATGATGAATACCAAAGCACACGCATGTATCAACAGGCCTCCAAACCATGGGGCCTGCACAATGAATGCGTTTGTGTCTTGTCTCGCGAAGCCACATATGGCCGAGCCGTTGGGTTTGTCCGGCACAAAAATCAACACGAAATTGATCCTGAGTTGCTGAGCGTTCTGGCCTTACTGGGGCAACACCTGCAGCGCGCAATGAGTTTTCAAAGACGGATCGACAAGCTTGAAGAAATGGTCATTCAGTCCACAAGCGTGTTGGACCTCATTCAATTTGGCTTGATCCTCTTTGGTATGGACCGCAGTTTAATGTATGCCAATTCGGCTGCCCGACATATTCTGGACAATGAAGATGGCATTCGCCTGAGATCTGGCGAGGTGATAATAGGAAACCGCAAGGCCGAAGCTCAGGTAAATCAGCTACTCGAGGCCGTTTTTCTAGCTGATGCATCACTTGAGAAATTGTCTGGGGGAATTGTCACGATACCACGTTTGTCCCACGCAAGACCCTATAGCCTGATCGTCGTGCCGATGGTCACAAACAAGGTGAAAACTGGAAAAGCATCCGTCGCAGTGTTTCTGTTTGATCCGGACGCACGCAAAACCACCGCCATTGATTTGTTTGTCGCCTCCTACGGCCTTACCCGCTCGGAAGCACAACTGGCACATGCTCTGGCATCGGGAGAAAGATTGGAGACAATAGCGGCCAAACGCGGCGTGACACGCAACACGGTTAAATCGCAACTACATTCCATATTTGCAAAGACAAGCACCTCCCGGCAATCAGAGCTTGTCAGCCTTTTGCTTCGCTCCGTTGCCGGGATCCATATCAGGGTTAAATGAAACCGCTCAAGGTCTGGCCTCAATAGGCAACATTGACACCCAACCGCCAGACATGAACGTCTTCCGGATCATACTCTGTCGGCCACAGAAATACAGTTCCTTGAGGAATAATTGGGTCAGTCGTAATGCTGCCTTCAAAGCGCATGAACAAATAGTCCGCTTTGATCGATACCCCATGGCTTACCAAATACTCCAAACCAGCACCCAATGTGTATCCACCAAGCCAATCCGACTCTTCCACAACATTCCCCACCAGGTCATCAGGATCGGCCGAGACGCCACCAAATGACCCGACTTCATAGTGCCCCGCAGCCAGACCCGCAGTTACAAATGGGAGAAACTGCTTTTCATCGCCGAACGCATAGCCCAGACGCGCACGAGCAGTCAGAATCCCGTTAAGTTCAGCTTCAATGTACTCTCCTGAGGTGCCGTTCTTACCGCCGTCGATATCGGCCAGAGCGGCGTCAAACTCGATGCCGAACACCCAGTTGTCATACATCTGGAAATTCCTGCCAACGGTTACGCCGACTAAACCACCCGACATATCAAAAGAATTGTCGAAGAAACTGACCGGGGCAAACGTATCGCTCGTTTCCATGGAACTTTCACCATACCCGGCGGCCAATCCAACATAATACCGATCCCACGGAAAATCACTAAAAGTCTCTTCATAAGGCAGTTCAGGCTCTGGTTGCTGGAGAGCAACCGGCAAGTCCGCACCAATTGCAGAGGGCAGAAACGCAATTGTACCAATGTAAATCGATACAGCTGTGAGGGAGGAAGAGAAAAGCAGCTTGGTCATGTTCATTCCTTTGTCTTGCATCCAGGTATGTTCTGAGTCGCGTCATGCCTGATCTGCGTTTGTGTTCGGAATGAAAAATAAAGCCCTGAAACTGCGGGTGCATCATCCAAGTGGATGACTATTTGGGATTGTATCCTGAATGCGACAAGGTTCTCACATCAAGCCTGATTGCGCTGTTGCAAACAAAAAAGGGCCGCCAAACAAGTTTGACGGCCCTTTAAAATTTTCGCGATCTTTTGGAAGAAGGTTAGAGCCCTTCAGCAGTTGGTTCTGCTGCAACTTCCGCAGCTGACGCCAGAGAAGCCTTCTTACGCTCATCCAAAATCAAATCATCACGGCGACCGGCAATAATTTTCATGCGGTTCATAGCACCGCCTGTACCAGCCGGGATCAGACGACCTACGATGACGTTCTCTTTCAGACCTTCAAGCGTATCAGCCTTACCGTTCACGGCAGCTTCGGTCAGGACACGTGTTGTTTCCTGGAACGAAGCGGCCGAGATGAATGACTTCGTCTGCAGGCTGGCCTTGGTGATACCAAGCAGAACCGGACTGGCAGTAGCAGGCGTTTTGCCTTCTTCAACCAGTTTTTCATTGTTCGTCTCGAACTCGATGCGATCGACCTGCTCACCATTCAGATAGTCAGCATCATTGGCTTCAGTCACTTCGACCTTCTGCAGCATCTGACGGACAATCACTTCGATATGCTTGTCGTTGATCACAACGCCCTGCAGACGATAGACATCCTGAATCTCATTGACGAGATAGGAAGCAAGTTCCTCCACGCCCTTGATCGCCAGAATATCATGCGGCGCTGGCAGGCCATCCATGATGTAGTCGCCCTTTTCAACCACGTCACCATCCTGAAGATGGAATGGCTTGCCTTTAGGAATAAGGTATTCCTGCGGCTCCATGGTTTCATCAAGCGGCTCAATGACAATGCGACGCTTGTTCTTGTAGTCGCGCCCAAAGCGGATTGTGCCGCCGATTTCTGCGATGATTGCATGATCTTTTGGACGACGCGCTTCGAACAATTCGGCAACACGCGGCAGACCACCCGTGATATCCCTTGTTTTGGCACTTTCCAGCGGAATACGAGCCAAAACATCACCGGCCTTGACCGATGAACCTGGATCAACCGACAGAACCGCATCCACTGACAATTGATAACGGGCTTCACGACCGCGATCGAGTTTGTAGACCTCACCATTCTTGTCTTTCACAGTCATGGCTGGCTTCAGATCGCCACCCTTGGAACTGCTGCGCCAATCGGTAACAACACGCTTGGTGATGCCGGTTGCCTCATCAGCATTTTCCGACACAGACAAACCATCAACCAGATCTTCATACTCGACCACACCACCAACTTCGGTGAGAATTGGACGCGTATACGGATCCCATTCAGAGATACGCTGACCGGATTTGATCTTGTCGCCATCATCGACATGAACACGGGCACCATAACTGATGCGATGAACAGCAACTTCCGCACCCTGCTCATCGGTGATGAGCACAGACATGTTGCGCCCCATGGCAATCAGCTTGCCATCGGAATCACGCACAACATTGCGGTTACGAAGGCTGATAGTACCGTCAAAGTTACTTTCGATGAAAGAACTATCGACCACCTGTGCCGTACCACCAATGTGGAAGGTACGCATGGTCAACTGTGTTCCAGGCTCACCGATGGACTGAGCCGCGATCACACCGACAGCTTCACCCATATTGACGGTTGTACCACGTGCCAGATCGCGTCCGTAACATGCGCCACACACGCCAACTTTGTTCTTACAGGTCAGAACCGAACGGATTTTCACTGACTGGATACCAGCCGATTCAATCATGTCCACTTCTTTTTCCTGGATCAACGTGTTCTGCGGTACAATGATTGTGCCATCCATCGTGATGACATCAGCAGCCGTTGTACGGCCCAATGTGCGCATGCCCAATGTTGCCACAACCTGACCGGAATCCACGACTGCTTGAACAGTCAAGCCGTCGTCGGTTCCGCAATCTTCCTTGGTAATGATGCAATCCTGCGCAACATCCACAAGGCGGCGGGTCAGATAACCGGAGTTAGCTGTTTTCAGAGCCGTATCCGCAAGGCCCTTACGAGCCCCGTGGGTGGAACTGAAATATTCCATCACGGTCAGGCCCTCTTTAAAGTTGGCGATGATCGGAGACTCAATGATCGAACCATCCGGACGCGCCATCAGACCGCGCATACCAGCCAACTGCTTCATCTGAGCGGGCGAACCACGTGCACCTGAGTGCGACATCATATAGACCGAGTTCATCGGTTTCTGACGTCCGGTTTCCTCATCCATCTGCACCGAAGAGATGCGTTTCATCATCTCATCAGCAACTTTGTCGGTACATTTGGCCCAGGCATCAACAACTTTGTTGTACTTCTCGCCCTGGGTAATAAGACCGTCATTATATTGCTGCTCATATTCCTTGGTCAGCATGCGGCTTTCTTCCACCAGCCCCTTTTTGGTGTCGGGAATAACCATGTCATCCTTACCAAAGGAGATGCCGGCCTTGAATGCATTGCTGAAACCAAGCTGCATGATGCGGTCACAGAAGATCACACTCTCCTTCTGACCGCAGTGGCGATACACCACATCAATCATGCCGGAGATTTCTTTCTTGGTCATCAGGCGGTTGCATGTGTCGTAAGGCACATTGTGATGCTTTGGAAGAAGATCACCAATCAACATACGGCCCGGCGATGTCTCGTGAATTCCGGAGACCAGGTTACCGTCCTCATCCTTGGTGATGAACCGGCCTCTGATTTTCGAATGCAACGTGACAACACCATTGTCCAGCGCGTGCTGTACCTCGGCAATATCACCAAATGCCATGCCTTCACCCGGCTCATTATCCGACTGAAGGGAGAGATAATACAGACCCAGAACAATATCCTGCGACGGCACGATAATCGGCTGACCATTGGCAGGATGCAGAACATTGTTGGTCGACATCATCAACACGCGTGCTTCCAACTGGGCTTCCAGCGAAAGCGGAACGTGAACGGCCATCTGATCACCATCAAAGTCAGCGTTGAACGCTGCGCAAACCAAAGGATGAAGCTGAATGGCTTTACCTTCAATCAGAACTGGCTCAAATGCCTGAATGCCAAGACGGTGAAGCGTCGGAGCCCTGTTCAGCATGATCGGATGTTCGCGAATAACCTCGTCCAGAATATCCCAGACTTCGGGACGCTCTTTTTCAACAAGCTTCTTGGCCTGTTTCACTGTGGATGAATAACCCTTTGCATCCAACCGCGAATAGATAAACGGTTTGAACAGTTCCAGCGCCATTTTCTTCGGCAGGCCACACTGATGCAATTTCAATTCCGGTCCCACCACGATGACGGAACGTCCGGAATAATCAACACGCTTGCCGAGCAAGTTCTGGCGGAAACGGCCCTGCTTGCCCTTCAGCATGTCGGAAAGAGATTTCAAGGGACGCTTGTTGGTACCCGTGATGACACGGCCACGACGGCCATTGTCAAACAGCGCATCAACAGCTTCCTGCAGCATCCGCTTTTCATTTCGGATAATGATGTCCGGTGCACGCAATTCCATCAAACGCTTCAGGCGATTGTTCCGGTTGATCACGCGGCGGTAAAGATCGTTCAAGTCAGAAGTCGCAAAGCGGCCGCCATCGAGCGGCACCAATGGACGCAGATCAGGCGGAATGACAGGTACGACAGTCATGATCATCCACTCCGGACGATTGCCGGATTCAATGAATGCTTCGATGACTTTCAGACGCTTGGCCAGCTTCTTCGGTTTCAATTCTGTAGTGGCTTCAGCAATCTCAACACGGATTTCCTCGCTGAGACGCTGGAGGTCCAGATTCATCAGCATTTCACGAATAGCTTCAGCGCCGATCATGGCTGTGAACGCATCAGGACCGTACTGATCCTGTGCTTCAACCATTTCGGTCTCAGACAGAAGCTGACGCTCTTTCAAAGCAGTCAGACCAGGTTCGATCACCACGTAATTCTCAAAATAGAGAATCCGCTCCAGATCCTTCAAGGTCATATCCATCAACAGGCCGATGCGCGATGGCAGTGATTTCAGGAACCAGATATGGGCAACCGGCGCAGCGAGCTCAATATGGCCCATCCGCTCCCGTCGCACGCGCGACAGCGTAACTTCAACACCACATTTCTCGCAGATAATGCCTTTATACTTCATCCGCTTATATTTGCCGCACAGGCATTCATAGTCCTTGATAGGGCCAAAAATGCGTGCGCAGAACAGGCCATCACGCTCCGGCTTGAATGTCCGGTAGTTGATGGTTTCTGGCTTTTTGATCTCGCCGAAAGACCAGGAAAGAATTTTCTCCGGGCTGGCAATAGAAATCTTGATCTGGTCAAACGTCTGTGCGGGCGCCTGAGTGCCAAAAACGTTCATCACATCCTGATTCATGGATTTCTCCTTTAGAGCGGCTGATCGGGTCCATTCCAATCAGCCTAAAAAACGGTATGTCCAACAAGTCCACTTCGCGCGGCGGAATTACTCCGCCGCGTCGATCTGCGGTTGTTCGTCATTCTCGGCACTCAAATCTTCCAGTGTGTTTTCCAACTCCACATTCAGACCCAGTGAACGCATTTCCTTCACAAGCACGTTAAAGCTCTCCGGAATACCTGCCTCAAACGTATCGTCACCACGTACAATGGCTTCGTAAACCTTTGTACGCCCGGCCACGTCATCAGATTTGACGGTCAGCATTTCCTGCAGGGTGTAGGCAGCGCCATAGGCCTCAAGTGCCCAGACCTCCATCTCCCCGAAGCGCTGGCCACCAAACTGCGCTTTACCACCCAGCGGCTGCTGGGTCACAAGCGAGTATGGTCCAATCGAACGGGCGTGAATCTTATCATCCACAAGGTGATGAAGTTTCAGCATGTAGATGTAGCCCACTGTGACCTTACGATCGAACTGGGTTCCAGTACGCCCGTCATACAGAGTGCTTTGTCCAGATCCGTCCAGCTTGGCTTTTTCCAGCATGGTCACCACATCAGGTTCCCGCGCACCATCGAACACTGGTGTTGCCATCGGCACACCGCGTTTCAGCGTTGTGGCCAGTTTCAGCACCGAGTCATCGTCCAGATCAACAATGTTGTCATTCTGGGCGTTCTCGCCGTAAACATCTTCCAGCATGTTGCGCAAAGGCTTGATATCGCTGGATTTCTGATAATCACGAACCTGCTCGCCGATCTGCAGACCAAGACCTGCACAGGCCCAGCCAAGATGGGTTTCCAGAATCTGACCCACATTCATCCGGCTTGGCACGCCAAGCGGGTTGAGCACGATATCGACCTGTGTACCATTTTCCAGATACGGCATGTCTTCAATCGGAACGATGCGGGATACAACACCCTTATTGCCGTGACGACCGGCCATCTTGTCACCTGGCTGCAGCTTACGCTTCACAGCCACGAAGACTTTGACCATTTTCATCACACCCGGTGGCAGCTCATCACCGCGCTGCAATTTATCGATCTTGTCGAGGAAGCGTGTTTCCAGCTCTTTGCGGCTGTCATCATACTGCTCTTTCAGAGCTTCCAGCTCGCCCATGAGCTTGTCATCTTCGACAGCCAGCAACCACCACTGAGACCGTGGATACTCATCCAGAAGCTCATCGGTAACTTCCGTGCCCTTCTTGAAGTTCTTAGGTCCGGCAACAGCCGTTTTGCCACGGATCATATCAGACAGGCGGCTATAGACGTTCCTGTCCAAAATAGCCTGCTCATCATCACGATCTTTTGCAAGCGTTTCAATCTGCTCACGCTCAATCGCCATGGCACGTTCATCTTTTTCGATGCCGTGACGGTTGAAAACACGCACTTCCACAACGGTTCCGGTCACACCTGGTGGCAAACGCAAGGATGTGTCACGCACATCAGATGCTTTCTCACCAAAGATTGCACGCAGCAGCTTTTCTTCCGGTGTCATCGGGCTTTCACCCTTTGGCGTGATCTTGCCGACCAGAATGTCGCCCGGATCCACTTCGGCACCGATGTAAACGATACCTGCCTCATCGAGGTTCTTCAGCGCTTCTTCCGAGACGTTCGGAATATCGCGTGTGATTTCCTCAGGGCCAAGCTTCGTATCACGTGCCATCACCTCGAACTCTTCCAGATGAATGGACGTGAACACATCATCGCGCACGATGCGTTCGGAGATGAGAATGGAATCCTCAAAGTTGTAACCGTTCCAAGGCATGAATGCGACGAGCACGTTCTTGCCAAGAGCCAGATCGCCCAACTCGGTAGATGGGCCATCAGCAATGATGTCACCCTTCTTGACCCGCTCGCCAACTTCCACAAGTGGACGCTGGTTGATGCAGGTATCCTGATTGGAACGCTGGAACTTCATCAGACGATAAATATCGACGCCTGATTTAGATGGGTCCAACTCTTCTGTCGCGCGGATAACGATACGCGTTGCATCCACCTGATCCACAATACCGGTGCGGCGCGTGGTAATGGCAGCACCTGAATCACGCGCCACAACAGCTTCCATGCCAGTGCCCACAAACGGAGCCTCGGCTTTCAGAAGCGGAACGGCCTGACGCATCATGTTTGAGCCCATCAAAGCCCGGTTCGCATCATCGTTCTCCAGGAATGGAATAAGCGCGGCGGCAACAGACACAAGCTGCTTCGGCGACACATCCATCAAAGTCACAGCATCCGCTGGCATTGACAGCACATCGCCTGACTTGCGGCATGTAACCATCTCGTTGATGAAACTGTTATCATCGCTCAACAGCGCGTTTGCCTGAGCCACAACATGCTTGGCCTCTTCCATAGCGGACAGGTAGATAACAGTGTCAGTGACCTTGCCATCTTCCACTGTGCGATACGGGCTTTCGATAAAGCCATATTTATTGACGCGCGCAAAAGTGGCCAGTGAGTTGATCAAACCGATGTTTGGTCCCTCAGGGGTCTCAATCGGGCAGATACGTCCATAATGGGTCGGATGCACATCGCGCACTTCAAACCCGGCACGCTCACGTGTCAGACCACCTGGTCCAAGCGCCGAAAGACGGCGCTTATGGGTGATTTCAGACAGTGGATTGGTCTGATCCATAAACTGGGACAATTGGGACGACCCGAAGAACTCACGCACAGCTGCCGCAGCCGGCTTGGCATTGATGAGGTCCTGAGGCATCACCGTGTCGATTTCGACAGAGGACATGCGCTCTTTAATAGCGCGTTCCATCCGCAGCAGACCGACCCGGTACTGGTTTTCCATCAACTCACCAACGGAGCGCAAGCGACGGTTGCCAAGATTGTCAATATCGTCAATCTCGCCTTTGCCATCACGCAGACCAACCAGCGTTTTGACAACTTCCAGAATGTCGTCCTTGCGCAAAACACGCACAGTGTCTTCAGCATCCAGATCAAGACGCATATTCATCTTCACACGGCCAACCGCAGACAGATCATAGCGCTCTGAATCGAAGAACAGAGAGTTGAACATGGCTTCCGCGCTTTCCATGGTGGGCGGCTCGCCCGGACGCATGACGCGGTAAATATCGAACAATGCAGTCTCGCGGCTTTCATTCTTGTCAGCGGCCAGCGTGTTGCGGATGTATGGGCCCGCATTCGCATAGTCGATGTCCAGAACGGGCACGTCATTGTAGCCCAACTCTTCCAGCAGAACGAGGTTCTCTTCGGTGATCTCGTCACCGGCTTCAATGAAGATTTCTCCGGTTTCCATGGAGACGATTTCTTCAGCGATGAACTCACCGATCAAATCTTCATTGTTGACCTTGAGCGCCTTGACGCCCTTCTCAGCCAAATCGCGTGCGCCACGCGCAGTCAGCTTCTTGCCTGCCTCAACGATCACTTCGCCGCTATCGGCGTCAATCAGATCAACAACGGCTTTGGTGCCGCGCATCTTGGCGGCGTCAAACGGTTTGCGCCATCCATCCTTGATGCGGCTGAACGTGATGATGTTGAAGAAAGTGTCGAGAATTTCTTCACTATCCAGACCAAGCGCAAACAAAAGCGTCGTAGCCGGAATTTTCCGACGACGGTCAATACGCGCATGCACGATATCCTTGGCATCAAACTCAATATCAAGCCAGGAACCACGGTAAGGAATAATACGGGATGCAAACAACAGCTTGCCGGATGAATGCGTTTTGCCTTTGTCGTGGTCAAAGAACACACCGGGTGAACGGTGCATCTGCGAAACAATAACGCGCTCTGTGCCATTCACAACGAAGGTACCATTGCCGGTCATCAGCGGCATGTCGCCCATGTAGACATCCTGCTCCTTGATGTCCTTGACCGATTTGGCGCCTGTATCTTCGTCAATATCAAACACGATGAGGCGCAACCGCACCTTCAAGGGCGCCGCAAAGGTGATGCCGCGCTGACGGCATTCTTCGACGTCATATTTTGGAGCTTCAAATTCGTATTCAACAAATTCCAGAAGCGAAGAACCGGCAAAATCGGAAATCGGGAATACCGATTTGAAAACCGCCTGGAGCCCCTCATCAGGTCGCTCTCCCGGCAATTTATCCGCCTGAAGAAACTGATCATAAGATGCCTTTTGCACCTCAATCAGGTTTGGCATGCTTGCCACTTCGCGAATGGAACCAAAGAATTTACGAACTTGTTTGCGACCTGTATAAGTCTCAGCCATTTGGCACCTCATGTCGTCCTAAAAACATATGTCACTTCAGACACTTGTTCAAAAATCCCGCTCAGATCAGCAACTCTGCGGGCCTTCAAAACAACTGTCTCTCATACACACTCGTCCGCAACTTGCGGAACCCTGCGCCAGAGACGCGTAAAAGCGCTTTCAAAAAAAGCGCTTTCAACAGATCAAATCCGGACCGCAAGCGGTCCGGATTCAAATAAAACTTCGAACTTATTTAAGTTCGACAGTCGCGCCAGCTGCTTCCAGCTTGGCTTTGATTTCTTCTGCTTCGCCTTTGGCAGCAGCTTCTTTAACAGCCTTAGGAGCAGACTCAACGAGATCTTTTGCTTCTTTGAGGCCCAGACCAGTGATGGCACGGACTTCTTTAATCACGTTGATTTTCTTGTCGCCTGCTGACATCAGCATAACGTCAAATTCGTCTTTCTCTTCGACAGCAGCTGCATCGCCAGCACCAGGAGCTGCTGCAACAGCAACAGCTGCGGAAGCGGAAACGCCCCATTTTTCTTCCAGCATCTTGGACAGCTCTGCTGCTTCCAGAACGCTAAGGCTCGACAGGTCTTCTACGATTTTTTCAAGATCAGCCATTTTTCAATTCTTTCAAGTTTATGTTGGTTTGAACCAAGAGAGTTAATTTGCATTCGGCCTTACGCCGCTTCATCCTTACTGGCATAAGCTCCAAACACACGTGCCAGCTGACCGGCAGGTGCGTTGATGACCTGTGCAATGCGGGTTGCAGGTGTATTGATCATACCCACAAGCTTCGCACGCAGCTCATCAAGCGACGGCATGGAAGCAAGAGCTTTCACACCAGACGCGTCCAGAGCAGTGGCGCCCATTGTGCCGCCAAGAATGACAAGCTTGTCATTCGTTTTGGCAAATTCGGAGGCCACTTTTGGCGCTGCTACCGGATCATCTGCATAAGCAATCAGGGTTGGCCCCTGAAACAGATCCGCCATTTCGGCAGCGTCAGTACCTTTAAGAGCAAGCTTGGCAAGACGGTTCTTTGCAACTTTGACGGACGCACCCTGGTCACGCATCTGATTGCGCAAGGCAGTCATCTGGGCCACGGTGAGACCGGCATAATGAGCAACAACCACACTGCCTGATGCGTTAAACACATCACCCAGCACGGATACCATTTCGGTTTTTTCCGCTCTATCCACTGCGTCTCTTCTCCATTTGACCTCTTGGGCGAAAATCGCCAAGGGGCCGGTTACGTTTGCCACGTCAGAACCTTTTGCAAGGCGCTGCTGCGGCGCGATATCCTGCCCCCTTGCAATACGAAATAGGCCCGTATTACGAAGGTCCGTTGGTTCAAACCAGTCAGGTCCCAAATGGAACCGGAAAACCGGTTATTCCCTATCTGTGCGGGCATTTTTTAAACCGTCACATTCTCGCAAATGATCTGATACCAGCAGTCTCGGACAGGTTGCCATCCTTGCAGATGACCACCCCGCCAGCGAACCGGCAGGGAATTCTCAATATCCCTTAAGCGTTGGAAACGCTCGCAGGATCAACATGAATGCCAGGCCCCATTGTCGAGGTAATGGCAAAACGCTTTACAAAAGTGCCCTTGGCACCACTTGGACGTGATCTGGACACCGCATCAGCCAAAGCCTGAATGTTCTGCACAATCGCTTCTTCCGTGAAAGAGGCTTTGCCAACACCAACATGCAGGATTCCGGCTTTCTCAACACGGAACTCAACAGCACCGCCCTTGGCGGCCGCAACAGCCGCTGCGATATCCATGGTTACTGTACCGACTTTTGGGTTTGGCATCATGCCACGTGGCCCCAGCACTTTACCCAGACGACCAACAAGCGGCATCATGTCTGGCGTTGCGATACAACGATCGAAATCGATTTTGCCCTTCTGGACTTCTTCCATGAGGTCTTCAGCACCGATTACGTCTGCACCAGCTGCACGAGCTTCATCGGCTTTTGCATCTTTCGCAAACACACCAACGCGGACATTACGACCCGAACCGTTTGGCAGATTACACACGCCGCGAACCATCTGGTCTGCATGCCGTGGATCAACGCCAAGATTCATGGCAATCTCAACAGTCTCGTCAAACTTTGCATTTGCATGCTTTTTCAGAAGCGTTACGGCTTCTGAAAGATCATACAGTTTGTTGCGATCAACAGCTTCACCGTTGTTGCGAACTCTTTTACCTGATTT
The DNA here is from genome assembly GCA_024743215.1 of Alphaproteobacteria bacterium. Taxonomy (GTDB): domain Bacteria; phylum Pseudomonadota; class Alphaproteobacteria; order Rhizobiales. Next base: position 1,688 of record JANSWZ010000017.1, on the reverse strand, counting down.
AGCCATTGATTCTACTCCGCAACCGTAAGACCCATTGAACGCGCAGACCCGGCAACCATTCGCATGGCGGCATCGATGTCATTTGCGTTCAAATCCACCATCTTCGCTTCGGCGATTTCACGCACGGCAGCGCTCGATACAGAACCGGCAGATGTCTTGCCTGGCTCTCCGGAACCTTTTTTAAGATTGGCGGCCTTCTTCAACAAAAACGAGACCGGTGGGGTCTTCATCACGAATGTGAAAGACTTATCCTGGAAAATGGTCAGGATTACCGGAATCGGCTGTCCCTTTTCCATTTCCTGCGTCTTGGCATTAAATGCCTTACAGAATTCCATGATGTTCACGCCGCGCTGACCAAGGGCCGGGCCGATAGGCGGCGACGGGTTGGCTGCGCCGGCTGGCACCTGAAGCTTCAGATACCCGGCAATTTTCTTCGCCATAGTTCACTCCATATCATGCCGGATAATCCGGCGTTGGGTGTTCGTGGTTCGGAATAATCTGATGTGGCACATCAGACTCGCCTCCCACGACTTCAAACCAGATCAGCTTAAAGCTTTTCGACCTGATTATACTCCAGCTCAACCGGCGTTGGCCGGCCAAAGATGGAAACTGCTACTTTGAGCCTTGCACGCTCTTCATCGACCTCTTCAATATGGCCGCTGAAAGAGGCCAAAGGCCCATCGGATACACGCACTTGCTCGCCGATTTCGAAACTGATCGACGGCTTCGGACGCTCAACACCTTCCTGAACCTGCTGCAGAATGCGCATGGCCTCCGCTTCAGGGATTGGCATTGGCTTATTTGCAGACCCGAGAAATCCGGTAACCTTTGGTGTGTTCTTGATCAGATGAAAGGCTTCATCTGTCAGATCAACCTTGGCAAGAATGTAACCGGGGAAGAATTTGCGCTCTGCGTCCACCTTGCGGCCGCGGCGCACCTCTACAACTTTCTCAGTTGGAACAACGATTTCTTCAAACTGCTCTTCAAGCCCGGCAGAAGCAACACGCTCCATAATGGCGGCAGCAACCTTGTTTTCAAAGTTGGAATAGGCTTGGACTATGTACCAGCGTTTTGCCATGAAATCTTTTCCCTAGCGACCAAGAGTCAGAAGCAAACCAACGCCCCAACCCAGGACCTGATCCGCTAGAAAGAAGAAGATCGCCGCAAGGAAAACCATAATGAAAACCATCACTGTCGTGATGATCGTTTCACGGCGCGAAGGCCATGTCACTTTGGAAACCTCAGCACGGACCTGCTGAATAAATGTAAAAGGATTCGTTTTTGCCATAAAGCGCGCTCAAATAGACCAAGCGCGCTAGCATTAGGCCGGCGCGCTTATGTCATGACTAAGGTCAACGTTGATGACCGCCATATAAGGCAGCGGCCTGGAAGATACAAGCGAATAATGCCACTGGGTTGTTGCAGCACGCTTCGCTTGTATCAGGTTTTGGCAGGGGCAGCAGGATTCGAACCCGCGACCTACGGTTTTGGAGACCGTCGCTCTACCAACTGAGCTATACCCCTAAGGTCGTTCTTCTAGGCGATTCTTATTCGATGATGGTTGCTACGATGCCGGCACCGACGGTACGTCCGCCTTCACGAATGGCGAAGCGCAGGCGCTCTTCCATTGCGATTGGCACGATCAGCTCGACATCCATTTCGATGTTGTCGCCGGGCATAACCATTTC
>JANSWZ010000006.1 GCA_024743215.1 Alphaproteobacteria bacterium | reverse complement strand
GTGTTGGCCTCTCGATGAGTTGGATTTAGGCGAGAAGTTCTGAGATTTAAACGGCAACAATTCGTTCGCAAAACCTGAACATTCACGGACGCGTGAGGTGGGCAGAGCCAAACCGCAGAACTCTGCGGATTGTCAAAATCAACCTCACAGAAATATTGAGACACCTCACAACCCTGTGTATCGATGTGACAAAGCTGTGTTTGAAAAATAAGGGGAATTTCCTTTGCATGGCGGAAAAATCACCCGAATCCAAACCTTGATTCCTGTTGTCAGGACAAAATACGGGTCTGTTTTTGCCCCAATGAGCTCTATCATCGAGTCGCGAACAGCATCTGGAGGGTATTATGGAAGATAAACAGCATCTGGACTTGGCCGGGTCCATTCCCAAGACTGTAAAACACTATCTCGACCGCATCCGCCAAATTCTGTTGTTGCTTGAAAGTGAGCCGGAGGCCGAGCGTCTCTTATCCGTGCGCTTGGCACCGGATATGTTTGACACGGGATTCAACTTTGCCATTGCCATTCAATTTGCGGCCCGTGCGCTGTGCCTTCCGGCAAAGATTGAACTGCTGGATATTCCTGACACATATAGTGTTGCCACTCTTCTCAGGTTTTCCGACGAGGTCTCGATACTCATCGAGCCGATTTCCGAGGCAGATTTTGCGCCAAGTGTTTCGCACCGGGCTGGCGATGCGGAACTGGTGCAGACGACGGCAGAGTATGTGAGCTGTTTCGCCCTACCCAATATGATATTTCATTTCAGTGTCAGCTATGCCGGACTGCGCCATGGCGGCATGAACATCGGCAAGGCTGATTTTGACGGGTTTCATATCTATTGATGGCGCTCTTTTATACTCTAGGGCTTTAGCGTCGCCAGTTTTGCTCCAAAGCTGATGAAGACAATGCCCGTAATGCCCTTGAGCCAACGTTGAAATGCGCCGCCACGGGCCATCTGCGCCAGACGGGCAAAGAGCAAAACCATGGCTGAAAACCACAACAGGTTCAGGGCTGAATGAATGACCACAAGGGTAAAAGACGCGCCTAACACACCCTCTGCCTGCGAGATGAATTGCGGGAACGCAGCCAGATAGAACATTGAGACTTTCGGATTAAAGGCGTTGGTCAGAAATCCTTCTATGAAGGCTTTTGCCAATGTTCTCTGTTTTCGGGCGGGTGCGACATCCTGGGGAATTGCAACACCTGTCCATGCATCTCGCAACGCCTTAAGGCCTATCCAGCAAAGATAGGCTGCCCCCAGCATCTTGACGATGAAGAATGCCTGCGCTGACTGAACAAGGATCAGCGAGATACCGAGAATGGACAGGGTTCCATGAACCTGAAACGCGGCGATGAAGCCTGCGATATTGGCAAAGCCTGCGACCTTCCCGGAGGTGGGAACCGTTTTGGCAATGAGAACGCCATTGGGGCCGGGAGAAATAACCAGCAATGCCGCGATAAAACTGAAACTGAGAAGTGTCGCGAGATCCATTGTGATAGCTCTTTCCAAGAATTGGCTGCTTGAATGAAGTTATCACAATGCGGGGGTCGTTTGAAATGCCAGCGCAATCGTCTGCACTGTAAAGAGACTGAAGTCAGTTGAGACTGGTTTGTGTCCGGGCCTTGTCAGGACAGCAGACCAATCACATTCACCATTGATGCAACCGCAACGCCAAGAAATGCATAATGGGCTGCGAAAGCGAGAGCCATTGTCACGCGGTTTATCAGGATTGGATGACAGTTTTGAAAAAACGGGGTCATCATCAGAAAAATGACAACCAGAAATCCGCTTAGAAGTACGGGCAAATCCGCAAAAAGCGAATTTACTGTCACGGCTCTGCCTGCCAGAAATCGGAAAACCTGATTGCATTCCGGGTGCGTATCACATCGGCATGGGTCAACCCGATATCGTTCAGCAACAGATGCGGGCTTTTGAGGAGAAACTGATGGGTTTTGAGCACGGCCCGGTAAGCCATATAGGCGACAATGAAACGGGTTATTGTGCGCAAGCCGCGCACGGCCGTGTGAACCAGACGGGTTTTTGATGCACCACGGCTGCGGGGCAGCGCCAGTTCGTGTACCTGCTTGAGTGACTGATGAGAATGCAATTGCATGATTGACCCTTTCAGTGTCCGAAATTTGAAGAGTCCAAGGTCTGTTCACGTGCAATCGATCACCGTTGCTGCACAGCGCAACCGGTTTCGTTATCGTGATGATTGGAACTCTTGCGTTTGAACCCACATCCGTCATGAACGGAATATGTTTGTTGGTCCCCCATTCGAGCCTGACCGTTGTCATCAACGTTGTAAGCGTAGTGGTAATCTCGCCATAAATGCGTTGTTTTTTTAGGGGCAAGACTCAAATTGCGGAAGGTGGTCGACACGCTCGGACATCCGGGGATCATCGCTGACCGCGAACCGCTCTATTTTGATGCCGCGGGCTTGAGAGCCGCAATCACATATTGGTTAAACACGAATCGGCCAGGAAAATCTGTCGGGAAATGATGGCAGGATTCATGGCTGAAAAGGGAATTTAGGGTCTGACGGCCAATCAGACCCTTGAAGGTACGGATCACAGCCTGGGCCTGTCGCCAGAACCTGCATCGGTCGCTGTGTGCCGAGGCTCGGTGCGATCTTGTAGTTGAAGGTCGGCCTTCTTGGTGTCAAAGGTCGTTCAGTTCAACGGCAGGCCGAACGCCATCGCAGAGAAATTAAACCGGACTGGATCAAATCTCTGGATGGCGTTCATGTGCTGTTTAGCTGCTCTTTTGTGCCTCAACTGGTGGTGCATCCGGCCAAGCTGTGTGATCGGTATCCAGATCAGCAAACTTTTTGGGATCGAAGATCGGCTTTGCGACACCGGCAGCAAGTTGTTGCCGGAAGTCTGAGATGATCCGCATTGCTACGGGGAACAGCATCATCAGAGCCAACAGGTTGACCACCGCCAATATGCCCATCATCGGATCAGAGAATGAGAAGATTGACGTTGCCCCTGGCGCGACCGCTCCAAGGAAGACAATGCCAACAATCGCAATGCGCAGAACGTGCAGTGCCATTGGATTGTTGGTCATAAAGGTCAACGCGTTCTCACCCAGATAATAATTGTACATGATGGATGAGAAAGAGAAGAGGAAGATGGCGAAGGTCAGGAAGTAAGCGGCCCAGCTGCCAACATGGCTGACCATGGATTGCTGAGTCAGTGCGACCCCGTCAATGCCTTCCGCACCTGGCTGATAGACATCTCCCAGAAGGATTACAAAGGCGGTGCAGGAACAGATGATGATGGTATCAATGAACACCGAAAAGCTTTGTGTGATGCCCTGACTGACCGGGTGTTTGACATAGGCTGTGGCCGCCACGTTGGGGGCGGAGCCAAGGCCAGCTTCGTTTGAAAACAGGCCGCGGCGCAGGCCTTGTGCAATGGCAGCACCAATGCCTCCGGAAACAGCTTCGCGAATGCCAAATGCATTTGCAACAATGTCCCAGATGACAGCGGGAAGCCCCGTAATATTGATTACAATTACGATCAAGGCCATGGCAATGTAACCGATTGCCATGATGGGAATGACGACATCAGCGGTTTTTGCGATGCGGTGAATACCGCCGTAGATTATGAAGCCGGTTGCGATGGCCAATACGGCTCCGGTGTAAACACGTGGGATGGACAGGCTGTCCAACGCAGCTCCGGCTACGGTGTTGCCCTGAAACGCGTTAAACCCGATGGCGAAGGATGCAATGAGACAGACTGCATAGATAATTGCGAGCCAGCGATAGTTTTCACCCAGACCATGTATGATTGTACGCGCCGGTCCACCGCGATAGTCGCCTTCCGGTGTGGTGCGTTTGTACAGTTGGGCCAGAGTCGCTTCGATCAATGCGGTACACATACCGACCAGAGCAATCATCCACATCCAGAACACTGCGCCGGGGCCACCAGCGGTGATGGCTACGGCGACACCTGCAATGTTGCCGCCGCCGACACGTCCGCCGACGGATACGAACAGCGCTTCACGTGCGGTGATCTTCGTTGGATCCGCTGTTTCGCCGTCGCCGGTGAGAACGCCAAACATCCGTTTGAAAAAGCGGAACTGCACAAAACCACTGGCAGAGGTGAAAAATACTCCGAAAATGACCAGGATAGGGATCAGTGCCCACCCCCAGGTCAGGTCATTTATGAGGTTGAAAATTGGATCTAGAAAGCTCATACGACACAGTCCCCTAATTGATGTGTTTTTTGCCTAGAATTGTCGAGCTTTTACCATTTTGCTGGCTAAGTCCAGAACATCTTGGGGGAATCCAGTAAGTATCACATTTTGCTTATTTCTTTGCTCTCTTGCATCGTTCTAACCTTATAGCAGGCTGGCCATCGGTCTGTGTACGCTGACCATTGTGAATTCAAAGAGCCCGGATATTGTTGTTGCGCGCATTGTGTTCCAATTCGGCCAAGCCCAGAAGTTCCAGGACGGGTGAGACATAATTTGCAAACCGTCCTCTGTATCCTTTGCGCAATCCATAATAGCCACCCAACGGGTTTGTTTGGCTGCGCGCCCATGCCTCAACTGTGCTTTCCTTGACAGGTTTGCCTTCATCGGCATTGCCAAGCGGCATCCAATCGCCATGGCCGAGCAGCATTTGATGGAGGTCATCGATGCAGCGCAGTTGATAAGACAGTCTGGTTTTCCCGACCTGAACCACCAGTGCAGGCGGGTCTGCCTGTTCGTCTTTCCAGGCTCTGTATTCTGAGGTGAGGGAAGGTGTTTTCAGAATCCAGGGGTCGTCTTCGGCGCCTGTTCCATAGGTTATCATGTGCATGTTGAAGCTCCTTCCGCGAGGCGTTTTACGCCATTGGCAAATTTTTCAAATGATGGATTGAGATCCGGCATGGACCGCCAGATCAATGGTGACAATGGTCCGGTGAAGTCTTCACGAATATGGAGTTGCGACCCGGTTGATGAAGCGGTGATTTCAAAGCGCCTTGTGCCAGTAAAAAGCCTCAATGGCATGCCCCCTTTCCAAACCATGCACCGGCCCTGTTCGAATTCAACCACCTTCAGGGCAAAGACCCTGTTTGGACTCGCTTCAGACCATAGTCTGAGGGTTTGTCCCAAGGCAATTTGGCCATCAAGGCGGTTGATACCCAAATCGCTTGTTTGCAGCAGTTTCGCATCGGTCAGGACGCGCCAGACTTCGTCAGGAGCCGCATTGATGTTTCGTGTGATTTCGATGAAGTTCATGTCGGTTCCTTTTGTTTCCCGACATTTGGATATAAACACCCTTATATGACATCTTATGTCTTATTTGGATTTGATACATGCGCGCTGCCCGATTGTTGCAAATGCTGCTTCTGTTGCAAAATAGAGGGCGTATGAGCAGTGCCGATCTGGCCGATGAACTGGAAGTTGCCCGCCGCACCATCTTGCGAGATGTCGATGCCATGACCGAAGCGGGGCTCCCCATCATTGTCCATCGAGGCAATCAGGGCGGTATTGAACTGGGGTTCAATTATCGCACGCGTCTTACGGGTCTTGCCGCAGATGAAGCGGAGGCGCTGGCTGTTATCCTGTTTCGTCCTATGGCCGAGTTGGAGCAGATTGGGTTGCACAAGGCTGCAGACCGTGCCCGGAGTAAATTGCTTGAATCGTTTCCCGATGGTGTGCGGGATAAAGTTCAGCAAGCAAAACAGCGGTTTCAATTCCATGGCGTAGAGCATGCGGAAACTGATCCACGCATCCCCGCGCTGGCCAAAGCTGTCAGAGGGGCCAATATTGTGCGCATCCGGGCGCGTTCGTCAGTGCCGCAAACCATTCATCCTGTTGGTCTTATCTGCCGCAAATCCGAGTGGTGCGTGGTTGACGCGTGTGACCCGGAAAACCCGATCCCGCTGAGTGAGTGTCACGATCTGAACATTTCATCGAAGACTTTTGAGGACGCCTGATTGACCCATTCGCAGTGAGGCCCAGCCTCACGTTTCAGGTCTGGGATGGCAGGGGATTGATATGTTTCGCGTGATCTTCATGCGCCTTGTCGTTCCCAAAATAAACGAGAACGTCGCCTGGATGTATCGGATGGCCCGTTTTAACTGTGACCGTTTGCTTTGATCCTGCGCTCTGGATGGCCAGCAATGTCAGGCCATTGTGATCCATTGCATCAAACGTCGTTGGAACCTCGTGTTTGTAAAGGTGTTCAACAATGCTGTAACCATCACTGATCTGGAATACCCGGTGGTATCCGCGCTGCTCGATATCGGTGGTGTGGGACAGTATCCGGCCCGTGATTTTTGACAGAAACCGGTCCAGTGTTTTGTTCAGCATGATGACGAAAGTCATAATGATGGCCACAACAATCATCAGCACCTGAAACAGGATCGCCTCACCGCGGTCACCTGCGTCCACGAAAGCAACAATGAAGGTTGATGCGACCGAGACGAGGCCGAAATTTCCCAGAACCATAAGCGTGATCACAATGCGCCGCCGGATCGGATAATTGACGATCATTTCAGCTTCGCTAGTGGTGAAGCCCGTTCCAGTGAGCGCAGAAATACACTGGAAACGGGCCACCGGCTCTGGCAAGCCAGTGAGCCGCATGGCAACCGTTCCCACTTTGATGATCAGCAGCGAGATCATCAGCAAAACTGCAATTGTTAAGGCTGCACCCATGTGTCATTCCCCCGCTGTCTTGTTTGGTGTTAGCGCTGACTGATCTGGTCGATCCGGCCTGTCTGGTTGTAAAGGCCACCATAAGCGATGCCTGACAAATCAGACATTTCGCGTTTCCAGCTCGTCAGATCATCCACATTGAATTGTGAAAGATGATCATGTCCGCAAGCGCGTGCCATGACCTGCATCAACTCAACTGATGCTTCGAAGAAGTTTTTCAATTGCTGCGCGGATTTTTCTACAATCAGACGGTTGACCAGATGCGGCTTTTGCGTGGCGATGCCAACCGGGCAATTATTGGTGTGGCAGGCACGCATCGCAATGCAGCCAATGGCCTGCATGGCTGAATTCGAGACGGCAATGGCATCTGCGCCCAGTGCCATGGCCTTGATGAAGTCAGCTGGTTTTCGCAGGCCTCCTGTGATCACAAGCGTTACGTCGCTGCGGCCAGCCGCGTCCAGATGATGTCTTGCGCGGGCAAGAGCCGGGATGGTGGGAACCGAGATATTGTCGCGGAAGATGACGGGCGCGGCACCGGTGCCACCACCTCTGCCATCCAGAATGATATAGTCAACACCGACTTCAAGCGCGGCATCAATGTCCTTCTCGATATGTTGTGCCGACAGTTTGTAGCCGATGGGAATGCCACCTGTACGGTCCCGCACCTCGTCGGCAAACTCCCTGATCTGGCTGACATCCGTCCAATCGGGAAAGCGGGCGGGGGAGATGGCAGCTTCGCCCTCTGCCAGACCACGCACTTCAGCAATTTTTCCAACCACCTTATTGCCCGGAAGATGTCCGCCTGTACCCGTTTTTGCACCCTGTCCGCCCTTGAAATGGAAGGCCTGTACCCTGGCCAGCTTTTCCCATTCAAATCCAAATCGACCGGATGCCAATTCGTAGAAATAACGCGAATTTGCGGCTTGTTCTTCCGGCAACATACCGCCTTCGCCGGAGCAAATGCCGGTGCCGGACAGTTCAGCACCCCGCGCCAACGCAACTTTTGCGGTTTCGGACAATGCGCCATAGCTCATATCAGAGACGAAAAGCGGGATGTCCAGTTTAAGCGGCTTCTGTGCGTTTGGACCAATGATGGTCTGCGTGCCCACCGGTGCGTCATCCAGCAAGGGTGGTTTGTGTAACTGCGCCGTCAGAAGCTGAATATCATCCCAGTCAGGCAATTGGGTGCGCGGGACGCCCATGGCATCGACCTGACCATGGTGACCGGTCTTTGACAGGCCATTGCGGGCATAGCCCTGTATCAGACCCTTATAGGGCTCTTCCTCTGTGCCATGTGCAGTGTCTGCATAGACACCCAGATAGGCTTCGCGGTTAAAGGGTTGCGGGTTCTCAAGAGCCCAGGCTGCAATTTCATCCTCATCGACCAGAATTTCATTGTTCTCGACCCAGGAGTTGAATTTGGGCAGAACCTCAGAATTTTGATATTCAGAGACGCCTGAATCCAGGCGATAATCCCAATTGTGCAGTCCGCAAATAAGGTTCTGGCCACGCACAAAGCCATCGGACATAAGCGCGCCCCGGTGAAGACAGCGGCCATAGAACACCGAAATATCTTCATCAAATCGTACGATGACCAGATCGATCCCTGCGACGAAGGCATGTTCCGGTTTCCGGTCTTCAATCTTGTCATATGTCGCAATTGAAATTTTCTTCATGAGGTTTCCTGATCCCTGTTCTGATTGTTTTCTTGAGTCGAGTTTCTGCTTGTTACCAAGGCATAAAAATGCGCCCCTGGGGCAGCGCTGATGCCGTGCAACAAGGCACTGATCCAAACGGTATTAATGGCAATGTGAAGGACGGGTTCGGCAAGGCCGGGATCAATCTTTGGAACAACCAACAAGGCAAACAAGGCTGTCGCCAGACCTCTTGGGCCAAACCAGCCGAAGAAAAGGCGGGTGCTTGCCTGTGCATCTGTTCCGATGAGTGACAGGTAAATTGCCAGCGGGCGAACGATAAGCAGGCTGGTCATGATGAGGCCAAACATGGGCAGCGTCAGATGCTGAAGCGCTTCCGGCATCAGGGTCAAACCCAGTAGAAAGAAGGCTGCCCATGTCAGAAGCTGACCTTCGCCCTCGGTAAATTCATAGACGAATTTACAACGTCCTTTGACCACATGACCAAAGGCAATGCCGGCGACAAAGGCGGCGATGAAACCGTTTCCGTCAATTGCAGTTGCTGCCAAATAAGCGGCCCCGGCCAGCGCAAGGGCTCCGATTCCTTCATAGGTGTCTGCTGTTGTGTTGTGGTCCTTGGCCCAGATCAGAATTTTACCGCCCAGCAGGCCTGCTGCGCAGCCAACCAGTGGGCCCAATATCAACTGCTTTGCACCAAACCAGACCCAATTGGTGCTGCCCTGATCCGCCTCAGACATGGCAAGGCTTGCGATCAACAATATAGCAGGCAAAGCAAGGCCGTCATTCAGTCCGCTTTCGACCGAAAGCGCGCGGCGCGTCCGATCCGGGACAGATTCATTTGTCACCACGGCCTGGCCAAGGGCCGCGTCGGTTGGGGTCAGAATGGCTGCGACAAGTGCGATGCCTATAAGAGGCCAGCCCGGCAGAAAGGGCCACGCTGCCAGCGTGCCGATGACAAGGGTCAGTGGCAGGCCGACTGTCAGCATCCGCAAGGGCCAGATGTGACGCTGGCGCAGTGTTTTCAAATTAATCTGTGCCGCATCCAGAAACAACAGGACGATCAATGCCAGTTCGGCGACCAGATGAAGCGCTTCTTCTGCGCCTGCTTTTGGCATGAGCTCGGTGGTGGACAGTAAAAAGCCGAAGCCCAGAAACAGCATGGGCGCTGTGACCATGGTGTTGGCGAGACGTTTTGCCAACATGGAATATGCGATGGTGAACAGCGCCAGAACCAGCAGACCGATCATTGAATTGAGGCCTCCTGTTGCGCGTCTCCCGGACCGTGAAAGTGAGTCATCATCAGCATTTGATCATGATGGCATTGCAATGATGCTCAAGTCACTAAACTTTGATGTTACCGTTCTGTGTGACGCAATGAACTGTCTCGTGCCAACAGTTTTGGTTCAATACGATGTATGGTCTCAGACGTTTTGGTGGCCTCTGAAGACAGAAGGTTTTGAATGACTTGAGCAGCAATGCGGCCGATATTCTCTGAACTCACATCAATTGTGGTGATCGGGGGAAGGGCCTGTTCAGCCAGATCATAGGCACCGAACCCGCCAATGGCGATGTCATCGGGTATGCGCAGTCCCTGACGTTGGCATTCGGTCATGGCACCAAAGGCTGACAGGTCGGACACGCACATCAGCGCCTCGATGTCGGGCCATTTTTCCAGCATAAGGCGCATGGAATGCGCGCCCTCGCGCATGGTGATCGGGGGGCGTTGTGCTGCAATCATGCGAGACGTGTCGAGGCCATGGGCTTCCAGTGCCGCCAGGAAGCCCTGTCGCCTGTCCTGGCCACGTGTGTCGCGTGACGGGTCGCCGCCAATGAAACCGATTTTACGGTACCCTTGCCCGACAAAATGATCGACCATCAGTTTTGCAGCCTGGGCATTGGAAAAGCCGACAACCTGACCAATGGGATTTTCGGGCAGGTCCCACATTTCAATCACCGGAACCCCGCATTTTTCCAACATGCGTCTGCACCGATCGGTATGGGCATGGCCGGTGACAATGATAGCTTCCGGGCGACGGCGCAGAAATTGCTCCACCAGCCGTTCTTCCTCAGCCACGTCATAATCGGTGTAACCAAGCAGAACCTGCATGTTGGTCGCCCGCAATACCTGCGTGAGACCACGCAATGTATCGGCAAAATTGGCGTTGTTGATGGAGGGAATGGTGACAGCAATAAAGCCTGTGCGGCGTGATGAAAGGCCCGCTGCGGTGCTGTCCAGAACATAGCCCAGTTCATCGGCTGCCGCACGTATTTTGCTGCGCGTGGCTTCGCTGACAGAGGTGTTGGGTTTCAGAGCGCGTGACACTGTCATCGGTGACACACCTGCCAGATGTGCCACATCTATCATAGTGGGTTGCTTAGGGTTTTTCGTCATGCTGCGATACTCAGGTTTTTGGCAAATTCTGGCAGATTCTGGAAACTGTTATCGATATCATCTGACCGCATTTTGCAGCAATAGGCAAGGCACGCGGCAGCACTTATGTGTTGGAATCGCGGGTTTTCATCCTGTCTTTTGTTGTGTCTCCATCAAAAATTTCAACCGGCATCCGAATTTTTTCCTCGGTCCGGGCACCGTAAATGCGCGCCACCAGCATGCGGGCTGCCGTTGCGCCCATCAAGGTGCGGGGCGTTACCGATGTTGTGATGCGTTTTGACAGAACCTCATTTATGTTCAGGCCATTGAAGCCGACAATGCCAATGTCGTCGGGAACAGATAAGCCACGCCGTTCGCACTCCATTGTGCCGCCAAACGCCATATGATCATTCAGGAAGCAGATGACATCGGGTGTCGGGGCGGTATTGTTGAGAATATCAATCGTGCCTTTCATCCCACCTTCAAAGGAAGCTGTATCCGCCAGTCTCGAGTTTGCATGAATCCTTGAGCCAACTTCAGCAAAGGCTTTGGACAATCCGGCAACCCGATCTTCGGCGCGTGGATCCTTGTTCAGCTTCACACCAACATAGGCCGGGTGTCTGTAACCAAGACGAACCAGATGGAGCCCCATTTCATAGCCGGCAGAAAAATGATCAACGCCAATGCACATATCAATTGGTGTGTCGGTATAATCCCATATTTCCAGAGTCGGAATGCCTGAATTCCGCAGACGTTCTTCTGTGGTCTTGCTATGAAAAACGCCGCTGAGAATCACACCTGCCGGATGCCAGGCGATCATGCGCTGGACCCATTTTTCCTCAAAGCTTTCCACATAATCGGTGGTTTCGACAATTGCCTGCAGTCCAGCCTTGTTGAAGATGCCGCGCATGCCATCCAGAATTTCGGCGAAAACGGCTTCAAACAATGTGGGTATGGAAATGCCGATCAGGGTGGAGTTTGCTGCCGCCAGAGAACCCGCGACACTGCTGGGCGTATAACCCAGTTTGCGCGCAATGCGGCGAATCTCGGTTCTCTTGGCAGGCGAAACACCTTCAACGCCGCGCATGACCCGGGAAACCGACATGATGCTGACGCCGGCTGCACGGGCTACGTCCTCAATTTTGGCCGGAATTTTGGCTGGGCGGTTTGGTGGTGCTTCAACAGGCATGGTGGCGTCCATCTGGTCGGTCAATCGCCCGGTCAATGTAGCAGAGATTTTACGTTAGCGCTAACGTAGGTTTTTCAGAATTCCTTTGTATATGGATCGATTTATCGGCTTTGGTATCGGTAACAATTTGTGGAAGCATGCTTGGGAGGGTGGCTTGCCGAATATCCGTTTCGACAAGATTGAGAAGAGTTTTGGCAACGTTCGCGTGCTGCCGCCAGTCGATCTTCAACTTAATGATGGTGAGTTCACTGTGCTCGTCGGGCCTTCAGGCTGCGGCAAGTCCACTACTCTGCGTATTCTTGCCGGGCTTGAAACGCTCAGTGGTGGCGAGATTTACTTCGATGAAAAACCGATAAGCCATCTGGAGCCCAAAGAGCGCGATCTTGCCATGGTGTTTCAGGATTATGCGCTTTATCCGCACATGAACATCGCGAAAAACATGTCCTTTGCGCTGCGACTGGCACGGGTGCCGAAATCAGAGATTGATGAAAAGGTCAAGCGCGTTGCCACGATGCTGAACATTGATCATCTGCTGCAACGCAAGCCGGCCGAACTTTCAGGCGGGCAGCGCCAGAGGGTGGCTATGGGCCGAGCCCTGGTGCGCGATGCCTCGACGTTCCTGTTTGATGAGCCATTGTCCAATCTGGATGCAAAGCTGCGCGCCAAAATGCGCACTGAGCTGGCTGAGATGCGCAACACGCTCGACAAGAACATGGTCTATGTGACCCATGATCAGATTGAGGCGATGACGCTGGGCGACCGCATTGTCGTGATGTCCGAAGGTGTTATTCAGCAGCAGGGCACTCCGGAAGAGTTGTTCAAATCCCCGGCCAATAAATTTGTCGCCGGCTTCATTGGCAGCCCGACCATGAATTTCCTGGATGGCGAGCTGATGACCGAAAGCGGACAGCTGACTGTCAAGGGCGACGGCTTTTCCTTGCCTTTGACAGATGAACAATCCACGCGGCTTGCCAGTTACACTGACAAGTCAGTTTCTGTCGGTATCCGTCCGTCGTCATTCTCGTCGGATGTCTCACAAGGCGCGCCTATTTCCCTGCGGATCATCGTCTCGGAATATCTGGGTGCCCAATCTGTTCTGGTGACGCGCTGTGGCGCTGCCGATGTTCTTGTGGAGTACGAAAGTTCTTCACCTGTCAAAGCGGGCGAAATCAACGAGTTTGCAATTCGCACGGACGAAATAATGCTTTTCGACCACACGTCCGGAAAGCGGCTTTGAGCCTATTCTCAGCACTTAGGGAGGAAACATTGATGCTGAATTTCCTGAAATACACAACGGCTGCGGCAGCCGGGTTGGCCATGATGTCATCCACTGTCCTGGCAAACCCATATGAGCCTTATGAAGGCACCACTTTGGTGGTCAATTTTCCAGCTCATCCGCACTACAATGCGGTGATGAGAGTTCTGCCGGAATTCACCAAGGAAACCGGTATCCGCGTTGAAGTGGATCAATTGCAATATCTCAAAATGCGTGAGCGCCAGACCCTGGAATTGACCAAGGATGAAGGCGATTACGATCTGATCGCCTATGTGGTGTTCTCCAAAGCCGATTACGTGTTTGCCGATCAGCTTGAGAATCTTGCACGCTATTTTATGAACCCAAAACTGTCTGATCCGAAATATGATGCGGATGATCTGATTGACGGTTATGTGCAGAATATTGGCGTTGCCGGTGGCACGAAGGGTTATCTGCCCGGCAAAACCGGCTCCCTTTATGGTATTCCGTTCGGATCTGAAACATCCGTTCTGGCCTATCGCAAGGATATCTTCGAAAAGCATGGCATTGCGGTTCCTGAAACCTATGACCAGCTTCTCGATGCAGCCTGCAAAATTCCGGAAGTTGAGCCTGGTGTTGGTGGCATGGCATCCCGTGCAGCCTCAGGCCATCAGGCCAGCCACGCATTCCTTCTGCATCTGGCGCCATTGGGTGGCCGTGTGTTTGACGGTGAGTGGAACCCGATCATCAACAATGAAGCCGGTGTTGCGGCTGCAAATGCTCTGAAAACCATCGTGGATTGTGGTCCAGAAGGTGCACAGACTTTCGGACCTGCTGAAGCGGCTGCTGCGTTCTCGCAGGGTCAGGCTGCCATGTTCATGGACTCAATTGCCTTTGCTGCCGGTTTTGAAGATCCTTCCAAATCCAAAGTAGCCGGCAAAGTTGGCTATGCCCTTCATCCAGAAGGTGTCCGTCGCGGTTCCCAGACGGGTGGATTTGGCATTGCCATTCCGCAGAACGCGCAGAACAAGGAAGCTGCCTTCCTGCTGATGCAGTGGCTGACTTCCAAAAAGGGTGATCTGATGGTTGCCATGGCCGGTGGAAACCCATCGCGCTTTTCAACCTACGAAGATGCCGGGCTGAATGAGAAATATCCTTATTCCGCTACCTTTGGTGAAGCCCTGAAATATGCTGATCCTGACTGGCGTCCAATCATCCCGACCTGGGGCAAGATCAATGCCGACATCGGAACCTCAATGTCCAAGGTTCTGACCGAAGGTCTTGATCCTCAGGAAGCTCTGGATGGTGTTGCCGAGCGTGCCCGGGCCATCATGGACGAGGCTGGCTACTACACCTGGAACTGATCTCCCAAGATTAGAACCCGATACCCGGAACGGGGCACATTCAGCCCCGTTCCGAATCCCCAAATCACTGTTCTCACTCCAGGGAAACGCAGGCACTCATCATGCAAATGGCAAATGTCAATCGGTTGACCCCGTATATGTTTCTGGCTCCGGCGGTCGTGATCCTTGTCATCGCGCTGCTCTATCCCATTGGCTATATGATCTATGCCAGTTTTCTGGATTGGAACCCGAGCCAACGCATTGGCGAAGCCGAGTTTGTCGGCCTGCGAAATTACATCAACCTTCTGGGCGATGAGAGCTTTCGTGAGAGCCTTTCCGTTACTTTGAAATTCGCCGGAATTGTTGTTTTTCTGGAAATGCTTGTCGGCGTTGGTCTGGCACTGTTGCTGGACCGCAATATCAGAGGCATGTCAGCGCTGCGCACGCTGTTTATTCTGCCCATGATGATCGCTCCCATCGTGGTCGGTCTGATGTGGCGCTACATGTATCACCCGACCGTTGGTATTTTTAACCGCACGCTGAAATCGCTGGGCTTTGAACCCGTTCCCTGGCTGTCCGATGGCAGTTGGGCCTTTACGTCGGTGATCATTGCCGATGTGTGGCAATGGACGCCTTTCATTTTCATTCTGTCACTGGCGGCTTTGCAGTCGCTGCCGCAATCTGCGCTGGAGGCGTCCCGTATTGATGGTGCGACCGGCTGGCAGCAGATTTGGCATATCAAGCTGCCGCTGATGATGCCGGTTCTGATCGTGACCTGTCTGCTGCGCCTGATTGATGCCTTCAAGGTTCTGGAGGTTGTGCTGGTGCTGACCAATGGCGGACCGGGACTGTCGACCGAAATTCTGTCCTTGCGCATATCGCGAACAGCTTCGGAATTCCGCGAACTTGGCGAAGCGGCGGCGATGTCGAACTATTTGCTGATCGTCCTGCTGCTGCTGACGCTGGCGATGTTCTTCTACAACAAGGTTTCTGAAATGCGCACTGCACGATTGCGGGCTGCAGCCGAGGGAGATGACTGATGGCTGACAAGGTTTATGATAAGCAAAACCCGGCCTTTTATGCGCTGATTGTTGCGTTGGTCGTCATGTCGGTTGGACCGATCGTCCTGATGTTGATGACCTCGCTGAAGCTCAATGTCGACATCATGTCCGACACGGCCAGCCTGTTTTTCATGCCAACACTGCGCAATTACGAAACCGCGCTGTGTGACATGTTGTGGTATGCGCCGCAGCATGTGGAATATTGCGATCCGACCTTTGGTCGTGCGCTGATGAACTCACTGACGATTGCGATCATATCCACTGCACTGACATTGGTGATTGGCTGCATGGCAGCCTATGCAATTGTGCGGTTCCGCTTTATGGGCCGGGATACAGTGTCATTGACCACGCTGGTCATGCGCATGGTGCCACCGGCTGTTCTGCTGGTTCCCGTATTCGGTATCTGGACCTTCCAGTTCCAGATTGACGGTACAAAGATGGGCATCATTCTGGTTTATGTCGCCATGAACCTGCCCTTTGTGATCTGGATTTTGCAAAGCTTCATCATTCAGGTGCCGATTCAGCTTGAAGAAGCTGCGCGGATGGATGGCGCCGGACCTTTCCAGGTGTTCTTTCTGGTGGTGCTGCCGATCATCAAACCGGGATTGGCTGCGGCCTCGATTTTCACCTTCCGCATTGCCTGGAACGAATTCCTATTGGCCAATGCGCTGGCAGACCGAAACTCGCGCACAGTTCCTGTGACCATTGTGAACTCCCTGACTGAATACGATATCGACTGGGGTGTGATCATGGCAACCGGCATGCTGCTGGCGGTCCCGCCAATTATTTTCACCTTTGTAGCGTCACGGCAGATCATCACCGGTATGACAGCAGGCGCTGTTAAAGGCTGAGCATGATTGAGTGGCTGTTATTACCAATCGATCCATCGCGATTGCACGAGGTTGGTTTTAACGTTGCGTGGCATGGGCGCCTGATGGTTCTGGCCTGGGCATTTCTCCTGCCGCTGGGTGTCATCATTGCCCGTTTTTTTAAAATCATGCCGCGTCAGGATTGGCCACGCGAAGTGGATAATCTGGCGTGGTGGCGGTCGCATCTGTATCTGCAGATATCTGGTGGCGTGGTCGTGCTTGTGGCGCTTGTTGTGATCCTCACCAATCCGGGCCGTGTCTTCCACCTGCATCTTCATGCGGTGCTTGGCTGGACTGTTGTGGTGTTCTGCCTGTTTCAGTTCATTGCCGGCATTTATCGCGGGAGCAAGGGCGGACCGACCGAGATGGCCGCAGACGGTTCCATGCATGGGGATCATTATGACATGACCACGCGCCGCCGCGTTTTCGAGTATTTTCATAAAACGGTAGGTTATGCGGCAATCCTGCTTGCGGCAGTAACTATTTTTACCGGCCTGTGGGACAGCAACGCACCACGTTGGATGTGGGTTGGTATTGCGCTGTGGTGGTGTGTTCTGGCGGTTGTGTTTATCCGCCTGCAAACCAAGGGCCGGACCGTTGATACCTATCAGGCGATCTGGGGTCCTGATCCGGTCCATCCCGGCAATCATATGAAGCCGATTGGTCCGGGAATTCGTCGGCTGAATGAGGAAGCCGACGAATAGAGTAACTTGGCGTCAGGCCGTTAGCGGATGCGCGTTGGCCGCCATGACATGGTGATGAATGCGCCCATCAAAATAGAGTTCCACCATTTCACCGGTCACTTCGCGTGATTTGAAGCGGGCATCACAGGCCAGTGCCTTTTCCATGCCGGCTGTATCTTCGTAGCTGATGGCAAGGATCAACGGGAATTCCGGTGCACCTTCATCGCGGTCTTCACCGAACATGACGCGGACTTCCACTGCGCCGTCGAACTGTGTCCAAAGCGGCACCAGCTTTTCATTCACAAATGTTCTGAAGGCAGTTGTCTGGCCTTCTTTAACGGTTCCTTCGAACAAAGCGTATCGGGTTATCACGGGCATTTCCTTGTTTTGTATTGGTTACTAATTGAGGGATTTGCCCATCAGGCCGCAGGCTAGGCGGCTGGACCTTCAAAATACTTCATCAGAACGGCATTGTCGGCTTCGCCCAGGCCTGCGGCGACCAGAACACGGTGAATTTCCGCGCAGACCGCGGTCAATGGCATTGCGGTGCCGGTGATCCGGGCAAGGTCCTGCACGCCGTTCAAATCTTTGACCATATTGTTGATGTTGCCGGTCGGCGTGTAATCCTTGCGTGCAAATTTGGCCATGAATTCCTGCAAAATGGCGCTGTCGGCGCGGCCACCTGCAATGGCTTTTGGAATCTGGGTTGCATCAACCCCGGCATCCAGTGCCAATTGAGTTGCTTCTGCCACAGCCACAAAATTCAATGCGCACAGAACCTGATTGATCAGCTTTGTTGTCTGGCCTGCGCCGCTTGGCCCCATCAAGGTGTAATTGGCACATAGATGATCCATCACGGTTTTTGATCGCTCAAAGGCGTCGCTCTGCCCCCCAACCATCACTGCCAATTGTCCGATGGCCACTTTGGGAGCACCGCCTGACAGCGGGCAATCCAGCCATTCCAGCTTGTGCTCGGTCGCCTCTGTAGCGAGCGCTTTGGTGGATTCTGGATCGATGGATGACATGTCAATGATCAGCGTGCCGGGCTTCGCACCTGCTGCAACGCCGTCCTTGCCAAAGACAGCAGCGCGCACGATGTTTGGCGAGTTGAGGCTGAGAATAACGAAGTCTGATGCTTCCGCTGCATCTGCCGCAGAGGCCGCTGCTGTTGCGCCTTTTGTTACCAGAGCTGCGACCTTGTCCTTGTCCAGATCAAAGACCGCCAGTTGATTTCCTGTTTCCAGCAGGCGTGCGCCGATGGCACTGCCCATAACGCCGGCACCGATGAGTGCAACCTTGTTTGACATTCTATTCCCTTTCATGGCCGCGGCTGTGCAGCGCGGCAATTGCGTTGGCGACAATTGTGTCCACCGGCGCGTCAATATCGATGGTGACAGCGTCCTCATCCAAGGCTGGCGGCTCCAGGGTCGCAAACTGGCTGTCCAGAAGGCTGACCGGCATGAAGTGGCCGGTGCGGGCATCCATACGGCTTCGGATCAGCTCCCGGCTGCCGGACAGGTGGACGAAGGTGGTTCGTTCACCCGCTGCCGCTGTAATGCAATCACGATAGGCGCGCTTCAGCGCCGAGCATCCGCCAATGATGATGCCTTCACGTTGTTGCATCTCTTTGGCAAAGCGCTCCAGCCACGGCCATCTATCTTCATCGGTGAGCGGTTCGCCACGGCTCATTTTTTCCACATTGGCCTGCGGATGGTAGGTGTCACCATCCAGATAGAGGCCTCCCAGCCTGGCGGCCAGAGCTTCACCAATGGATGATTTTCCGCACCCGGCAACACCCATCACCACAAGCAGGCGGGCAGTAGTTGCCTCAGATTGTTTGTTGGATTGTGTCATGGTTTGATCAGAGCGAGGCAGTGATGCCTCCATCGACATAAAGCGTGTGGCCATTGACGAAGGAGGAGGCCGCAGAGCTCAGGAAAATACAGGCCCCGACCAATTCGTCGACATTGCCCCAACGCCCGGCGGGTGTGCGTTTTTCCAGCCATGCGCTGAATTCCGGATCTGCGACCAGGGCCGCGTTCAGCGGGGTGTCAAAATAGCCCGGCGCAATGGCGTTGACCTGCATGCCATATTGCGCCCAGTCCGTGGCCATGCCTTTGGTGAGATTGCCGACAGCGCCCTTGGTGGCCGTATAAGGAGCAATGCCGGGCCGCGCCAGCATGGTCTGCACAGATGCAATGTTGATGATTTTTCCAGCATTGCGTTTGATCATGTGGTTGGCAACGGCCTGACCGACATTGAAAACAGTAGAAATATTGGTGCTCAGCAGCTTTTCAAAAGCTTCTGGCGGAAAGTCTTCCAATGGCGTGCGGTGTTGCATGCCTGCATTGTTGATGAGGATGTCGATGGGCCCGGTTTCAGCTTCAAATCCGTCTACGGCTGCTTTGGCAGCGCCATGGTCGGTGGCATCAAAGGCCAGTTGATAAACTTGCGGGCCAATGGATGACAGCGCGGCCACCGCGCTGGAAATCTTTGTTTTGTCGCGGCCATTTATAATGATGGCAGCTCCGGCTTCCGCCAGACCTTTTGCCAGCGCAAACCCAATTCCTTGCGACGATCCGGTTACCAGCGCAGTGCGCCCGGTCAGGTCAAAAAGCTTCGTTCCAATTGTCACACCAAGGGTCCTTTTTCATCTCGACAGGAGTTCATACTTCTGTATATGTTATCGATAACATCTTCAAGGGTATCTTTGCGGAAAAATGCGTTTCTCTGCGAAATGCTCTAGGGTCTGAACTCAATTACGGGATTAAATCCCCGCCCAGTCAGGAAAGTCATACATCATGCGTGCCATCGTTATTCACAAAGCCAAGGATCTGCGTGTCGAAGAGCGTGCAGAAGCCAGCCCTCAGGCCGGGCAAGTTGCCATAACGATGGCGACGGGCGGTATCTGCGGGTCTGATCTGCACTATTACAATCATGGGGGCTTCGGGCCGATCACCATCAAGGAACCGATGATTCTGGGTCATGAAGTGTCCGGCTATATTCGCGCTCTGGGCGACGAGGTGGAGGGGCTTGAAGTTGGTGATCTTGTTGCAATCTCTCCATCACGCCCGTGTGGAAGCTGCAAATATTGTGCGCAAGGTTTGCGCAATCATTGCCTCAATATGCGGTTTTATGGCTCGGCAATGCCGTTCCCGCATATTCAGGGTGCTTTTCAGGAAAGCCTGATTGCTGATGCCAGCCAATGTGTGAAGGCCAATGGCCTGACTGCCGGTGAAGCTGCTGTTGCAGAGCCTTTGTCGGTGACGCTTCACGCTGCACGGCGCGCAGGGGAAATGCTGGGCAAGAAGGTTCTGATTACCGGAAGCGGGCCCATTGGAACGCTTAGCATTCTGGCCGCGCGGGCGGCAGGTGCTGCCGAGATTGTGGTGACCGATCTGTCAGACCAGGCTCTTGCCTATGCCAAGAAAGTTGGTGCGGACCGGACCATCAATGTGGTGACAGCACCTGATGCTTTGGCTGCCTATGAGCCGGATAAGGGTTATTTTGATGTGTTGTTTGAATGTTCAGGCGCTGCCCCCGCGCTGGCAGCTGGCATGGCGGCCATGCGTCCGCGCGGCGTGGTGATGCAGCTTGGAATGAGCGGCGAAATGACTTTGCCGATGTTGCTGTTGACCGCCAAGGAACTGGATTTACGCGGTTCATTCCGTTTCCACGAGGAATTCGCCACGGCTGTGCAGTTGATGCAAAGCGGACAGATTGATGTAAAGCCACTGATTTCCCACACATTTGGCATTGATGACGCGGTGGAAGCCTTCGAAGTGGCAACCGATCGTGGCCAATCCATGAAGACGCAAATTCAGTTTGCAAAGAGCGCTTAGGGTCCGCCCCCTAGGCTTGAGGAAATTTATCAGCGCCAATGGCTGCAAGGGCTGCATTGGCAACGTCAATATCCTGTTCGCCGGTTCCTGAGCCTACGCCAACACCGCCCAGCAGGTCAGTACCGATCTTGATGGGAAGCCCGCCTGGCAATCCTGTAACGCTTCCACCGGTTGCCGCGGCAATTCCGGGGCGGATGTGATCTGGAATAGCTGCGCTTGGCGCGCCAATGGAGGCCGCTGTTCTGGCTTTGGAAAGAGCGCTTTTACGGCTGAGAAACTTGGCCCCGTCCATTCTGACTTCTGCAATAAGCTCTCCGCTGGCATCTACAATAACGATGCATTGAGGCTGACCAATTTTGTCGGCCTCTGCTATAGCGGCATTCAGCATTGCCATGGCGCCCTGATGGGTCAGTTGGGTTTTGGCGGCGGTGAAACTCATGCTAAGGCTCCTTGCAGAAAATGATTGATATGATATCGGTAACATGTTTGTCGTGAATTGATACAAAAAGGGTAGAGTTGTATGGCGTTTTTTGAGGTTCTGGATAAATCCTTTGGCAGTTTTGTGCTGGGAAACGCGCCGGTCAAGCAAATTGCCACAGGGTTTGACTGGGTTGAAGGGCCGGTTTGGTTTGGTGATGCCAATTGCCTGTTGTTTTCAGACATTCCCAATAACCGGATCATGCGCTGGATACCCGGACTTGGCACAAGCATTTATCGCGAGCCGTCAAACTATTCCAATGGGCATACGCGGGACCGTCAGGGGCGGTTGATTTCCTGCGAGCATGGAACACGGCGCGTTACGCGCACAGCAGCAGATGGCTCGGTCACCGTGATTGCCGACAGTTTTGACGGCAAGCGGCTGAATTCACCAAATGATGTTGTTGTGAAATCCGATGGCACCATCTGGTTTACCGATCCGCATTACGGCATCAAGACCAATTATGAGGGGTTCAAATCCGAGCAGGAACTGCCTTGTCAGGTTTATCGGGTTGATCCGTCCAAAGGCACTATCAATGTTGTGCTGACCGACTTTGCCGGTCCCAATGGTCTTGCCTTTTCACCCAATGAAGACAAGCTCTATGTGGCCGATACGGGCGCGATCTTTGACGAAGATGCCGAGCGACATATCCGTGTGTTTGATGTGGATGCGGATAATCGTCTGAGAGGTGGTGATGTGTTTCACCAGATCAGCGAAGGATTTGCCGATGGCTTTCGGCTGGACAGTGATGGCAATCTTTGGTCGTCTGCAGCCGATGGTGTTCATTGCATCAACCCATCGGGCGCGTTGATCGGCAAGGTTCTGGTTCCCGAACTGGTGTCCAATGTGTGCTTTGGCGGTCGGTCAAAACATCAGCTGTTCATCACCGCTTCGACCAGTGTTTATATGATCAGCCTGAACCGGCAAGGGGTGCAATGGCCGTAGCGGACAAGGTATTTCGGCCCTATGCTGTTGCGCCGGGAACGAGCCGGGTAGGGACAACCACCACATCCTTGCAGGGTTCATCGCGCAGACGCGCAACCAGCAACTCTGCAGCCTGTTTTCCGACGCCCTGTGTGGACACCATGGTGGTGGTAAGGCGCTGAGGCAGGATTGAGGCGGCTTCCATGCCGCCCCATCCGGCGATGGCCAATTGGCCCGGAACATCTATGTTGCGGGCCTGGCAGAAAAACAGCCCCCCGATGGCCATTTCATCATCCTGATAATAGATGCCGTCGAGATTGCTTTCCCGGCTCAGCAAATTTTCCGTACCGTAATAGCCGGCATAAAAACTGGATTTATCATGGAGCAACTCCGAGGCAACCAGTGGGTGACCGGCTGAAGACAGGGCCTTTTGAAATCCTTCGGAGCGGATTGATCCCATGGTGGTGGTGCTGGGCTGAATGCCGACATAGCCAAGCCGCCGTCGCCCGCGGCCAATCAGAAACTGACCCATTTCATGGCCACAATCAAAATGGTTGAAGCCGACAGAAACATCCAGTGGGCTTGTGTTGAGGTCCCAGATTTCGACGACTGGGATAGAGGTGGCCTTGAGCAGCTCCAAGGTGGCAGAGGAGTGACTTCTGCCAGACAGGATGACACCGGCAGGCCGCCAGGACAGCAAACCGCGCAGCCATTTTTCTTCCACATCGGGCAATTCATCATTGACCCCGATCATGGTCTGATAACCGAAGCGGAAAAGGGTGCGGTCAATGCTTTCCAGAACCTCGCCATACAGGCGGCTGGTCACGCGTGGCACGCAAACACCAACCAATGTTGAGGCAGCTTCCGATCCAAAAGTTGCTGCAAGGCGGTTTGGTACGTAACCAAGCCGATCAATCTCGCGCATGACCCGTTCACGGGTTTCCTCAGAAAAACCACCACTGTCACGCAGGATGCGGGATACTGTCATCTTGGAAACACCAGCTGCATCTGCAATCTGTGCAAGATTGGCACCTAGTTTTCTGGGCGATTTTGATGTCTTTTTCGACATTGTTTCCAAGCTGATCTCAGGGTTACGTTACCGATAACATTTTCCGCTTGACTCTGGAAGCACCGTGATGAAAGTTACACTAGGTTACCGGTAACGTTTGTCAAGAAATACCGGAACTGAGTGGGAGGAAGTTGCGATATGAGACCGGATAGCGGGCTCTTTTTTGATCGTATTCAAAAGTCGTTTGGCGGAACGCAGGCGCTGGGCGGCGTGTCCATGCATGTGGACCGTGGCGAGATTGTAGCGCTTCTCGGCGAAAACGGGGCTGGCAAATCCACGCTCATCAAAGTCCTTGGCGGCATTCACAAACCAGACAGCGGACGCGTATTGATTGACGGGGCTGACTACGCCCATGCGCCAGGCCGCATCAATGAAAAACAAGCGGTTGCTTTTATCCATCAGGACCTGGGTCTGATTGAATGGATGAGTGTTGCGGAAAACATTGCGCTGGCCATTGGCTACTCACGAAAATTCGGAATGATTGACTGGAACAAGGCGGAGGCCACAGCGGCGGCTGCGCTGAAACTGGTGGATTGTGATTTTGACCCCTCTGCCCGCGTTTCCAGCCTGAGCCGGACGGAAAAGTCACTGGTTGCCATTGCCCGTGCACTGGCTGTTGAGTGCGATTTTCTGGTGTTGGATGAACCAACGGCCAGTCTGCCGGCTGACGAGGTTGAGCGCCTGTTCACCGCGTTGCGTCCATTGCGCCAGAAGGGTGTGGGCATGATCTATGTCTCGCACCGGCTGGATGAGGTGTTTCGTATTGCGGACCGTGTGTCTGTTCTTCGTGATGGCAATCTGGTGGGTGTGCGTGATGTTGCCCATACCACTCCGGAAGAGCTTGTCAGTCTGATTGTTGGCCGCAAAACCCGCGAAATTTCAAAACCCGTCATTCAGACCGGCGGTGAAATTCTGACGGTGAAAGGCCTGAGCACAGACACTGTTGGCCCGATTGATTTGTCGGTTCGCAATGGTGAGCTGCTTGGCATTGTCGGCTTGCGCGGAGCGGGGCATGAGGATGTTGGCCGCAGTCTGTTTGGTGTGATTGCACATCAGGGCGAGATTGTTCTGGATGGCAAGACGCCCGATCTGTCGTCACCACGCAGAGCCATGGAAAGCGGTTTTGGCTTTGTGGCGCGAGACCGGGTCGTGGAATCCATCGCTCCGGTTCTGACCATTCGGGAAAACGCTTTTATCAATCCTGCTGCTTCAGGTCGGACACCGCTGAGCCTTCTTTTACCGTCAAAAGAAGCGGTGCAGGCCAAAGCGTTGGGCGAGCTTGTCGGACTCAGCCCGAATGATCCCACCCTTGCCATTGAAGCCCTGTCCGGGGGCAATCAGCAGAAAGTTGTGGTCGGACGCTGGCTTGGCACCAACCGGAAATTTCTCATCGCAGAAGATCCGACGGCGGGCGTTGATGTGGGCGCCAAAGCCGAGATCTATAATCTGCTGTACAATGCGTTGGCCTCCGGCATGGGCGTTCTTGTTGTGTCGACTGATTTTGAAGAAGTCGCCGCCATTTGCCACCGCGCCATTGTGTTCAGCCGCGGTCAGATTGTCAGTGAATTATCCGGCGTTGAACTATCCACCGAATCCCTGATCCAGGCAGCATCTACCGGCGAGACCGGCGCGGCCACTAGCGGAGAGACCGATCATGCAGTCCATTGAATCAAATGCGCTGGAGCCAACCAAAGCGGAACTGGCGGGCCAATCCCTGTCGACCCGTCTGATTAGGCTGGCCCCGGTTTACGGTCTGGTCATTCTGATGTTCGGATTGATAATCCTGTTCTCCGTCTTGCTGCCGAACACGTTTCCGACCCTTCTCAATCTGCGCGCTATTGTTTCGGACAAGTCGATCATTGCTCTGCTCAGTCTGGCTGCGATGATACCGATGGTGGCGGGTCGCATCGATCTGACGGTCGGCTATGGCATTGTGCTGTGGCACATTCTGGCGATCTCGCTGCAGACCCTCTATGGCATTCCATGGCCGATGGCCGTTATCATTGTGCTGCTGCTGGGTGCGGCCGTTGGATTTCTCAACGGTCTGCTTGTGGAAGTCGCCAAGATTGATGCGTTCATTGCAACGCTGGGTACCGGTACTGTGCTGTATGCCCTGGCGCTGTGGCACACAGGTGGCCGTCAGGTCGTCGGTGTCTTGCCAGAAGGGTTTTATGCCCTCAATGGCACCTTTGTTTTCGGCCTTCCGATTACTGGCTATTACGTTCTGGCGATCACATTGGCGATGTGGCTGATCCTGGAATACACGCCCATTGGCCGGTATCTGTATTCCATTGGGGCCAATCCGCGCGCTGCCGAACTGAACGGAATTCCCACACGCAAATTTGTAGTCGGTGCTTTTGTGACCTCAGGTGTTCTGGCTGCGCTGGCCGGTGTCTTGCTGGCTTCAAAATTGCGCATCGGCCAAGCCAGTGTTGGCCTTGAATATCTCCTGCCTGCACTGGTTGGGGCGTTTTTGGGCTCCACCACAATCAAACCCGGACGGGTGAATGTCTGGGGCACCATTGTGGGCGTCACAATTCTGGCCGTCGGCATTTCCGGCATTCAACAAATTGGTGGCTCCTTCTGGGTGGAACCGATGTTCAACGGGGTCACCTTGCTGGTGGCGATTGGCATCGCCGGCTATGCCCAACGCCGCAAGGGTGCTGCAAAAAAGTAGATTTTGGCCGTGTGTGCGCGGCCTCAAATAAAGCGGCCCGGTGGGCTGCAGATATCAGATGCGCTGGGAGGCGGATCTATAACAAAGGGGTCCGGATGGGCACCTGAAACGAGCTTTTGAATAAGCTGATTATCCTGGAGGAAACTATGCTGAGAAGATCATTTATTGCAGGTCTGCTGATGCTGGGCGTTGCCGTGCCAGCCCATGCGGACAAGGTTTCGGATGCCATGGACATGGTCAAACGCCATGCCGGACAGAAACTGGAATGGGACGGACCAACCACCGGTCCCAAAGCTGCTGAAGGCAAAACCATTGTGGTGCTGGCAGGCGATTTGAAAAATGGCGGCATTCTTGGCACCACGAATGGTGTTGAAGAAGCTGCTGCTGCCATTGGCTGGACCGTTCGGGTGCTGGATGGTGCTGGTACAGTCTCTGGCCGTACCGCATCCTTCGGTCAGGCTTTGGCGCTGCAGCCGGACGGTATCATCATCAACGGATTTGACTCCGTTGAGCAACAGGTCGGCATGGATGCCGCCAAGGCCGCCGGTATACCGCTGGTCAGCTGGCATTCCTCACCTGTTATTGGCCCCAACCCTGACATCGGTGTCTTCGTCAATGTCTCAACCGATGCGATGGAAGTGTCGGCAGCTTCTGCGCAATGGGCGTTTGCGGATGCCGGTGGCAAGCCGGGTGTGATCATCTTCACCGATTCCACCTATGCCATTGCCATTGCCAAAGCGGACCGCATCAAGGAAACCATTGAAGAGCTGGGCGGCACGGTTCTGGAATATGTCGATACACCGATTGCCGAAACCTCCAACCGCATGCCGACCCTGACCACTGCTCTGCTGCAGCGTTATGGTGACAAATGGACCCACAGCCTTGCCATCAATGACATCTATTTTGATTTCATGAGCCCGGCTCTTGCCGCAGCTGGCATCAAGGGTGATGGTCAACCGAAACAGGTTGCTGCCGGTGATGGATCTGAAAGTGCCTATCAGCGCATTCGCGCCAACCAGTATCAGTCAGTCACCGTTGCCGAGCCGCTTAATCTGCAGGGCTGGCAGTTGGTCGATGAGTTGAACCGCGCCATGCAGGGCGCAGAATGGTCCGGCTACACATCCCCATTGCATGTGGTGACCAGCGAAAACATCGCGTTTGATGGTGGCGACAAAAACAGCTTTGACCCGGGTAATGGTTATCGTGACGAGTACAAGAAAATCTGGGGCAAATAAGTCTCCCAAGCTATGATCGGAAAGGGCGGTCCAACGGGCCGCCCTTTTTGCGTCTGAACAAAAATGTTCCCGGGTTTAGAAGTCGAAGCGGAACTTGCGCACGATGCCAATCTTGCCGCTGAACTGATCCTTTGATCCCACATCGGTTATGGGAGAATCTGCCGCATCACCGACAAGTCTGTTGTAGCCGGCGCCTGTTTCAACAGCCCAGTTTTCATTGAAGTCGTGCCGCACAGAGGCTTCCAGACCGATGGATTTGAAACCAGCATCTGCATCGAATTGATCGAGCCCTGATGCCCCGCTTTCGGCTGCGCTCACACTGAAATATTCTTCCATGTAATTGCCGGAGGCCCAAGAGACCCGTGGTCCAACAGTAATGGTCGTATTGGCTTCAGGACGCATCACATAGTCGGCCCCAAATTCGCCGACAAATCCATTGTGGCCGGTTACGCCATAGCGAATGTCAGTAAATGCGTTGGCCGCGCCCATCGTGTAAGCCACACCGGCGCCCAACTCGAGCGCTGCGTCTGTATCTTCCAGGCCCGTGAGCTCAGAATGGTCTGATGCTTCACGGGGTCCCAGATAACGAAATGACGGACGTGCAGACAGGCCTTGTCCATCGCCGCCACCAAGTGTGAAGCCGTTTCTGGTGGCCAGATAGCCAAAATTGAAGAGTGGAAAAGGTGAAACCTTGTAGTCTTTTGAGCCTTCGTAGGTGGGGGCTGTGAGCACTCCGGCACCCAATTCAAATTCCAGGCCCGGCGCCAGAACCTCTTGTGCCGATGCGGCGCTCAAGCACATGGAGACCAACAATGTGGTCCCTCCTGCCATAGCGCGTCTAGACGTCTGCCTGTGTGTTGGCTTCATGGTGGTCCTTTAATTTTTTTGAGCTTTGAGGGCGAGGGGGAGTCTGATCCAACTCAGTTTCTCAATTGCGCCCTTACAATCAAATAAAGCGTTAAAAAAACCAATTTCAAGGTGCTGTCTGAAACAGTTGCACAATGGGTGCTGATGGCCCGCTGGCAGAGCAGGTCCTTCTTATGTGGCCTACTTCGGCAGTGTCCGGCCACTTCATCAAAATTGGGCGAGGCGATGGCAACCGTGCCATCAGGAATCTGGTGCAATCCGCCTGAGCCATTTGAACTGACGAAAGCGAAAGAGTGCCATCACCTGTCTGGCCATTTCTTCACTGTTGAACGCAAGGAAAACCAACGGGAACGGTAGTGCAAAAACCACGATGCACAAGTAAGCAATCGGGATCGCCACGAGCCATTGAGCAGTAAGATCAATCACAATTGGTGATGCTGTGTCACCGCCAGCACGCAAGACACCGACGATGAGGGTGACATTGAGTGATCGGAACACCAGCACCGCTGCCAAAACCGTGAACACTTGGTCGGCGACGGCAAGTACGTCGGTTCCGGCTCCGGCGTACAGCAACAGAATTGCCGGCTTTAACGCGAGCAATAGCAAACTCATCAGCAAAGATGCGCCAAGTGTCCAGACCAGCAGAGCAATTGCATCCACTGTGGCACGGCGAAAGTGAGCTTGGCCAAGGGCTTGACCAACGATCACATTGGTTGTGGAAGACAGCCCGATGAGCACGGCAATGGCCAAAGATTCAATCGGGGTGACCAGCGCCAGCACAGCCAATGGCACAGTACCTGCCATTGCGGAGAGGATGCTATATGCGAAGATACCGATGGCCCAAACGACAGAGCCGAATGCGATTGGTAACCCGATGCGCAACGTTTTGCGGATTGTGTCTACGTTCAGATAGCACATCACACGACCTGCGGAGAAAAGAGCGCGGTCATAGAACAGAACCACGCAAACTCCGACAACCAGAGCTTCAATCACAAAGCTTATTGCCGAGGCGTAGGCCGCGCCCTGTACACCCAGTGCCGGTGCGCCGAGATTGCCGAAAATCAGAGCGTAGTTAAGGGCGACATTGCTGACTAGACCGACCAGGGAAGCCCATGTGGCAAGAATAGGTTTGCCCACGCTGCGAAGTCCCACAGCGATTGCAAAGGCGATGGAAAAAGGCAGGACCATCGCACTGGCAGGAAGCAAGTAATCGAGTGTGAGTTGCTGGACGGCTGGATCAGTGCTCGACCACACTGCCAGCGGCCCTGATAACAGGTAAATGGAACTGAGGCCAATGAGCGAAATCGCGAAAGACAAAAGTATTGTTGTGCCGACCGCATGCTTTGCCCGCATTTCTGATCCACCGCCGTAGAACTGCGCGATAACGACGCCCGCGCCGTTGCAGATGCCCAGAACAAGCAGAATCAAGATAAAGACAATACGACTACCATAGCCGACGACCGCTACCTCCTCCGCACCGAGGCTTGAGGTCATGAAGACATCAAAAACCGTGCGGGACGAGGCCATGAGCGCTTGTGCAGTAATCGGCAATGCAGTGAATAGAAAACTACGCACAAAAGAACGTGACATAGATTGCTTTACGCCATCGACCAACAGCCTCCGTCGATCATTCTGCCATTCGTGAATGATCCTTGCCGGGGCGACCACATGCGGGTCATTCATGTTCGGTTTTTCGAACATTGTTGCATGCTGCCACCTTGGTGGGTAGACGAGTCTGACCTTGATACACAGCCACGGAAGTGATGATTATCAGTGCCGCCCCAATAGTGAGAACGGTCAATTGATCACCGAACCACACCACACCAATCAATGCGGCAAAGACAATCGACACGTAGTTGGCGAATGAGACATAGGTGGCCCCGTAGTCGCGCGCGATCCGCAGGTAAACCACGAGCGCAAGCCCTTCCCCTAAGACAATCAAGCTGACTGCCGGAATGTTTAAAGACACCAGCCTCCAGTCAGCTGTTGCACCGGATACAGCGCTTCCAACAAGTGCGGCTGTCGTGACGATAAAAGCCTGCGCCTGTGCGACGTTGACAGGGCTCGCGTGTGATGGCCACCTGGTTGCAACAAAGACAGTATTGATCGCATAAAAAAGCGGTACGCCGAAGGCTGCCGCAATCCAATAGACACTCGCGTTGCCGGCGGACGCGATGAACGAGATATCCCATAGAATTGCGACAGTACCAACAAAGCCAAGACCAATTGCAAACAACGGGAACCACTGCAGTGGTTCCTGCCCGGCAAGCGTCGAAAGAGCAAAGGTGAAAAAGGGCATTGTCGCGATTATGACCACAAAGATGAACACAGGAAGATGCGGCCCAACGGCAGATTCCAGCGTGAATGGGGCAAGAAAACCCAGTACGCCACTGAGTCCATAAAAGCCCAGAGCTTCGCGATCAAGCGGCGGCCAGTCGCGGTTCATGAAAGCAACGAGAGAGAAAAAGAGTGCAATCCCGAGCGCGGAAAAAGAAACAACCACATGAATGGGCACACCGGACGTGCCTGCCGCTTTGATGGCGGACAGCCTGACGCTCCAGAGCAGTCCGAGAAATATAAGAAGACCTGACTTCAGCACCATCGCTGTTTCCACCACTTTCGGCAATTCAGTTTTGCTTGACTTATGGGCTGATACAGCCTCAACCTTAGTTGAGGTCAACAGGCAGATTGGAGAAACTGCAATGCTGGAAAAATATCTTACAATCGGAAAGATCAGTAAGCGCAGCGGTGTACCGATCTCTACTTTGCACTTCTATGAGCGGAAAGGTCTGATCGCTTCGGAACGAAACGCTGCAAACCATAGAGTTTACCGTCGCGAGCTAATTCGCCGTGTTACAATTATCAAAATTGCACAACGTGCAGGTATTACACTCGCCGAGATTGCGAAAACGCTGTCACATCTGCCGATGGATACAGTGCCAAATACAGCCGAATGGGCACATTTAGCGGACATCTGGCACGACGATTTGACAAGGCGAATAGAAACCTTGACCGCCTTGCGCGACAAGATGGCAATCTGCATCGGATGCGGATGTTTGAGCGTAGATCGTTGCTCACTTGCTAATCCGAATGACCGGTTGGGCCGCGAAGGGCCCGGTGCGCGATACATTCCGGAGTAAGAAAACCATCCAACCGGTCAAACGGATGTTTATTCAAGACACATCCTCTAAGAGAAAAATGTTTGCGACAAACCCGCGTCGGCGGCGCGTAAGCGATCTGGCGGAAAAGGATTGCTACACCGTACAACTGGTGTAGCTGCGGCACTGCCATCGTCAAGAAGATCCCGGTATTACACTTTATGGGAACTCTAACCACCGGGCCCGTCCGATGCCGCTTCCGAAATTATACATTCCCGGACGGCACGCAGATTTTTCCAGTCAATTCGTTTTGGATGGCTTGCAATCTGGTAAGCATTCAACATTTGAACGCCTTCAGGGGGCAAACCTTCAAGTGCGCCTTCCATGAGGTCGGCTTTGGCGAGTCGAAGTCGTGTGAACGTCACACCCCGTCCCAGTTTTGCCGTTCGAAGTACAAGATCTTATGAAGTGAAGCGTGAACCGAGGGATGTTTCGATCTCCGCAGGCCCGTACCGTTCGGTCCAGCGCCCTGTATTGCTGTATGGTTTTCATGCAGCGGTTTGGCATTTCGTGCATCGCGTGCGGGACATGCGATCGTCCATGCGTGTTGGTCTTGAAGACAGATGCCCATTGGCAGACTGGTCTTTGATGATCTCTAGTGCATACCTTGTATCGAAAGCCGTTTCGCTCTTCGGTCGGTAGGGCAAGCTTTCACTTTCCCAAAAGTCTCCAATGCTGTTTCCGCTCAACATGTAAGCGGACCTTCACAACGCTGGATAGAGCGGCAGGTATGTCCGCACAGCGGACCTTTACTCAGCGGCAATGCAGCAGTTGTCGGCACCGCCGTCGGGCAAGGATTTTTCAAACCAACAAAAGGTCAAACACCGGTTTCAAGTGCTTGAACTCGTTTCTGCAGGTGGCAAGCAGATTGTCATCAAGGGCCGCTTTTTCATCACCCAAATCCGACCAGATGGCGAGCCCCTTGTGACGTAACAAGTCTTCTTGCGGGTGATCCTTTGCGAAGCCGGATGGGACGCGCTTTAACTCCGGGTCGCTGATACGTGCGCCTTTTTGGGTCAGGCTTTGCAAAGTGGCCGCAATGTCATTGCCTTCTGCTCCATCAACCCGATTGCGAAATGCCTGCAATTGTGAAGCGTCAAAGCCGAAAATACCGCAGCCAAGGGTCAGCTTTTCTGTATCCAGGCCAAAAAACCAGCAGGGTGGATTTGCCATGGGGTTTTCCGGTGTGAAGGAGATGTGCATGTGGCTGTTATAGGGTGTCTTGTCTTTCGAAAAGCGAACGTCACGGTGGATGCGGAACAGTTTTGACGTGTGCGACAAGCCGGTCAGGCTGCGCAGTTGCTCGGCCATTGCATCTGCAAAGGCGAGCGCTGGTATCCTGTAATCTTCTTCATAGGTTTTTTTCTGACCTTTGAACCAGTCGCGATTGTTGTTCGCCTTTAGCTGTTTCATGAATGATATGGTTTGGGCGGTAAATCCGGAAAATGGAGCTGCGGTCACGGGTCCATCCTTTCTGATTATTTTGGCGGAAGATTGCCAACAAAGGTCAGGGCAAGCGCGATCCAGCTTTGCAGACATTCTGCATCACAATCATCCTCGTTCACGAAGATGAGGCCTGTCATTTTCCGGCCACCCTGTTCCATGGTCATCGCGCCGGGCCGCCTCATGGCTTCGGCTTCATTGTCCTTGCCGACGCGGAACATGAAGCGGCCTTTGCCGGTTTTCTGCCGGTCGGCACCGCCGAGCATGTTGCCATCCAGCATAAAACACACGCCACCCATCATGCGTTTTTCCACGATGCCGCCCAAGCGATCAACGGCATTGCGAAAGCGATCTGTCAGTTCTTCATCATAGGCCATGATCCGGCCCCTCCAGCTCAATCAGATGTCAGATAAGGTTACGGATAATGGCAACGAGAATGCAAATCGCAAAGCCTGCAAGTGCCAGAAAGGTCATTGACATGCCGATGGCACGGCCGTTGCCCCAACCCACGCTGCGTATGGTGGTGTAGTGAATGAGCCGACCGCCCAGAAGTATCAGCCCGCCTGCCCAGACAAGCGATGCGGGCGTACCAACCAGTTCGGCACCGCCCATGGCCAACAAGGTTATGGGAACGGTTTCGGTGAAGTTTCCATGGGCGCGCATGCGCTGCATGAGATCGGGATCGCCACCATCCATAAACCGGATTCCGGTATGGACGCGTTTCAGACCGACTGTAATTGTCATGGGAATCTGGAGCAGTGCCAGCAAGGCAACAAACACCAGGGTAATTGGTATCAACATGGTTATATCCTGATTTTGCAAACAGAGAGTGTGGTGAACTGGCGGCATCTGCTCCAGGGTTTAGCTGTCTAAGACTGCATGCTTTCGTAGGTGATCACGGCAATCTGTGCGCCCTGTGGGTCTGCGATCGTGCTCATGCGGCCAACGCCCGGCATGTCCATGGGTTCGCTGACAATCGTTCCACCCGCTTTTCTGACCCGTTCAACGCAGGCATCCACATCTTCCACGGTCACATAAATGAGCCAGGCGCCGTTTTCCTGTGGCATGGGAGAGAAACCGCCAATGGGCTGCTCATTGATCATGATGCCCGGAAAGCTGGAGCCGTCCTGCATGGGCATGTCACCAATGGTCCAACCGATGGTTTCGCGATAGAATTTCATGGCAGCTGCGCTGTCAGGACCGGAATGTCCAATCCAGCCTGCATTGCCCGGTGTTGTCATTTCAATGTCACTCATAATGTCCTCCTGAAGTGGGTTCTGCGTGTTGCAGTGCCCCAAGGACGGGCGAACCTTGCCCAATCCGACACGGTCATGAATTTTTTTTGCAGCTATCGATTTTTTCCAGCAAAAGCCGTTGCTCCGCCTCCGTTGGATGAAGGCTCAGGGCTGTTTCATAGGCGTGTAGCGCCTCAGAAAATCGTTCCAGATCAAACAGGAAGGCGGCGCGGGCCGCATGATACCAGCGATAGGATTCAAGCTCTGTTGCCAGTGGTTCCAGCATGGCCAGCGCCGCTTCTGGTCCTTTTGTCTTTTCAATA
Source organism: Alphaproteobacteria bacterium (assembly GCA_024743215.1). Classification (GTDB taxonomy): domain Bacteria; phylum Pseudomonadota; class Alphaproteobacteria; order Rhizobiales. The sequence continues at coordinate 265,812 of JANSWZ010000006.1, read as the reverse complement.
GCAACGGCCTGATTGAGGCGGATGATGGGGGTGGGTTCCATGGCGTATAAAAACGCGTATAGCCTTGCCAGTTCTCGCCAATCAGTATCGTTTGGGTTGGGGGCGAGAGAGTGGATGGAGGCAATGGCAGCCTGGACCTGAAGCGGGCCGGAGGGGCCACGGCGCAAGGTTTTTTCCAGAAGGGCCTTTGCTTCTGCAATCATGGGGCGGTCCCACAGCTTGCGATCCTGATCATCCAGCGGCACCAAGTTTCCGTTTACATCCAGGCGTGCCTTGCGGCGGGAATGCTGGAACAGGAACAGGGACAAAAGCCCCATCAGCTCTCCCATGCCGGGAAACAAATTGAGCAGCAGGCGTGTCAGCCGAATGGCTTCCTCGCATAAGGGTTCCTTGATCTGCACTTCGCCTGAACTGGCCGACCAGCCCTCATTGAACAGCAAATAGAGCATCAGACTAACCGTTTTCAGGCGGCGGCTGCGCTCGGTCGAATCCGGTGTTTCAAAGGGAATGGCTGCATCGGCGATGGTGCGTTTGGCGCGGGTCAGACGCTGTTCCATGGTTTTGGGTTTGACGACAAAGGCGCCTGCAATCTGCGCCACTGACATGCCGGTAATGGTTTTGAGTGCAACAGCCAATTGATCCTGCGCCGACAGAGCCGGATGGCAGCAGATGAACAACAGCCGCAATACATCATCACGCAGCCCGTCATTGTCGAGCTGTTCAGCATAAATGCCTTCCATGTCCTCATCAGGCGAGGGTGCCGGTGACAATGCGCTGAGGCGCTGGTTTTTGCGGATGATGTCAATGCCCGCATTGCGGCCCACGCTCAGCAGCCAGGCCAGGGGATCATTTGGCAGGCCTGTCTTGGGCCATGTCTGGATGGCTCTTATGCAGGCGCTGGCAAAAGCTTCCTCTGCCAGATCAACATTACGAAACTGGCGTGTCAGTGCGGCCAGGGCCTGCGGCCGAATGTCTGCAAACCGCGCCTCAAGCCAGGCATGCCGTGTCACTCCGGCGCTCCAAGCACGCCTCCGGCCCATGCGATGGGCCTGATTTCAAGGCTGACATAGGGCGAACTGATCATCTCGGTAAAGGAGATTGCTTCGTCCAGCGTATCGAACTGCGCTATGTAAATGCCCAGAAAGCGTTCCTTGGTTTCTGCGAAGGGCCCGTCCATCAGTGTGGGTTTTTCATGAATATCAGAGGTCGGTCGCAAAGTGACAGCACTGGTGGTCGGCATCAGTTTAACCGTGCCATAGGCACCCCGTTTTTCCAGTGCGGCCTGCAAGGCATAATGGCCTTCCATGGCCTCTTCCTGCTTCTCTGGTGGCAGTCGTTCGAAGGTGCCTTCGGTTCCGTAAATCAGGATTGCATAGTCCATGTCTGACCCTTCGGTTAGAGTTTGGCCCTGTGTTTATGCCCATCTCTCAAGATGCCAATTCCATTAAGACGTCTGAGGTTTGTGGTTTCCGACAAATGATCAAAAATAAAATTACGGGCTTGCTTCAGTCTCCGATTGTGCAACCCTTTTGTCCAGAATTCACATTTTTACGGGTTTAAAAACCCCGCCGGGAGGACATCATGAACTTAAACAAACCGGTCTCCAGAGAAGAATGGCTGGATGCGCGCAGGGCGCTTTTGCAACGCGAAAAAGCCTTTACCCGAGAGCGTGATGCGCTGAGCGCATTGCGGCGTGAATTACCGTTGGTCAAGGTTGAGACGCCTTATCTGTTTCATACCGAAACGGGTGCGCAATCCCTGCTGGACCTGTTTGGCAACAACAAGCAGTTGATCATCTATCACTTCATGTTTGGCCCGGATTGGCAGGAAGGTTGCCCCAGTTGTTCATTCTGGGCTGATAATCTGGATGGCATTGATGCCCATCTAGCCGCACGTGATACCGCGTTTGCCTGTGTCTCCAATGCGTCTTTGGAAAAACTTCTGGCCTATCGCAAACGTCTGGGCTGGAACTTTAATTGGGTGTCGGCAGAAGATACGAGTTTCAGTGCGGATTTTGCCGTCAGCTTTCATGAGGGCGATGAAAGCCTGACCGGAACAGGCTATAATTACTCCGGCAATATCTATGGCAAAGAAATGCCCGGTATCAGCGTTTTCATCCGCGATGGTGATACGGTGCTGCACAGCTATTCCACTTATTCCCGCGGGTTGGATATGATGAATGGCGCTTATCATATGCTGGATCTGACGCCTTTGGGGCGGCAGGAAGATGGGCTGGATGGAACGATGTCCTGGTTGCGACGCCGAGATGCGTATGGCTGAACGCTGAGTTAATTTCAAAAAATATTAAAAACTGCCAAGGAATTGCTGTCGTCACACGTCCAATGGTTACATATGGATATGGTGACCGACGATAATCAGCTGGCAGCAAGGGCTGCAAAGGGCGATGCGGCGGCGTTTCGGCTGCTGCTGGAGCGCCACTATGACAGCGTTTACCGGATTGCGTTTCGATTTTCAGGTCAGCGGGCCGATGCCGAGGATCTGGCACAGGATGTCTGTGCTTCGCTTGCCCGCAAAATCCGGTCTTTCCGCGGGGATGCAAAATTCAGCACGTGGCTATATCGCGTTGTCATGAATGCCGCGCGGGATGCGCATCGCAAACGCGTGACGGTAGACAAGGCCACCAAAACCTATGGCGAAGTTGCGGAACTGGAACGCGGCGAACAAGCCGCCAGCGAGCGCGATCTGGCCTGGCTCTACGAGATGCTGGACGAGGTTGGCGGCGAGCTGAAGGAGACGGCTGTTCTGGTGTTGGCCGAAGGGCTGAGCCACGCGGAAGCCGCCGCAATTCTGGAGATCAAGGAATCCACCGTGTCCTGGCGCATGCATGAATTGCGCAAGCACCTGAAACAGATGGCGAGCACATGAGTGACGAATTAAAACAAGTTGAGGATATTTTTCGCAAGCAGCCAGTCAATGCGCCGCGCAATGAGGCGCGTGATGCGGCCATTCAAGCCGCTATGGACGTGTTTGACGAAGAAAATTTACAAGCTGACCAAGGAAATGCAGCCGGGCAACGTCTGACTGAGCAGGGTAACAAAATTTACCGCTCATTTGATTGGAGACGCCTGATGAAAACCTTTGAACCAAAATTCGCCTATGCCGCTGCCGGTGGTGTCAGCCTGCTGGTAATGGCCTTTGCCGTGACAAACATTAACACCAGCTTTTCGCCGCAGCCGGAGACGTCTGCCGATCCGGTGTCTCAATTGTTCCGTTCACAGGGCGGGAATGCAACCGTCGAGATGGAAGAAGATATGGCGGCAAGCCCACCTTCACCTCAGCCGGTCTTTCAGGATCAAACTTCAACGATGGCCGCAAAGCCAAGCTTTGCGCCGGCACCAACGGCAGCCCCACGCCTGGATAACAGGTCTCGCGTAACAGGCGTGGTTGGCGGCCTTGCAAACCAGAAACGGTTGATGTCCGGAGCGAATGTCTCTGATGGCGTGGCCAGTCTGGGCAATTCGGGCAGGGTTGCACCGGAGCCCGTCTTTGTTCTGCCTTCTGACGGAGAGTTGTTTCCGGTTGCTGATTCCAATCCGGTCAAGCGGGTGACAGAAGATCCTCTGTCCACCATCTCGGTTGATGTTGATACAGCCTCCTATGCCTTTATGCGCTCAGCCATCAATGCGGGCTCCCTGCCGCCGCAGGCTGGGGTGCGGGTGGAAGAGATGATCAATTATTTCGACTATGATTATGCACAGCCACAGAAAACCTCCGAGCCGTTTTCCACGGCGCTGTCCATCATGCCAACCCCATGGAACAGCGGCACAAAATTGCTGAGTATCGGTATTCAGGGCTATGATCTGCCAGCTGCCGAGATCCCCGGTGCGAATCTTGTCTTTCTGATCGATACCTCCGGCTCGATGAATGAGCCGAACAAACTGCCTTTGCTGCGCAATTCGTTCAAACTTCTCCTGTCGACCTTAAAACCTGATGATACGGTGTCCATTGTGACCTATGCGGGAAGTGCAGGAACGGTGCTGGAACCAACATCCGCCTCTGATGAACAGAGCATTCTTGCAGCGCTCGATCGTCTTCAGGCCGGCGGGTCAACGGCTGGCGAAGCCGGAATTCAGCAGGCCTATCAACTGGCGGAAAGCCAGATGATTGAGGGCGGTGTCAATCGGGTCATTCTGGCAACAGATGGCGATTTCAATGTGGGCATTTCCGATCCCGACCGTTTGAAAGACTATATCGAGCGCAAGCGGGATGGTGGTGTTACGCTGTCGGTTCTGGGCTTTGGCCGGGGCAATTACAATGATGCTCTGATGCAGGCGCTGGCCCAGAACGGCAATGGCAATGCTTCCTATATCGATACGCTGAGTGAAGCGCGAAAGGTGCTGGTCGAAGAGGCCGGATCGACCCTTTTCACCATTGCCAAAGATGTGAAGCTGCAGCTTGAGTTCAACCCGGCTGTGGTGAGCGAATATCGCTTGATCGGTTATGAAACGCGTGTTCTTGCCCGCGAGGATTTCAACAATGACAAGGTGGATGCGGGCGACATTGGTGCCGGCCACACAGTCACCGCGCTTTATGAGGTAACGCCGGTCGGATCAACCAGCCAATTGATGGATGATCTGCGTTACAGCTCTGAAGATGCTCCCGCAATCGCTGGCGATGTGAACGAATATGGGTTCCTCAAAATCCGTTACAAATTGCCCGATGAGAACACCAGTCAATTGATCTCAACGCCGATCACAAAGGCTGTGGAAGTTGACCGGCTGGAAGCTGCACCGGAAGCTGCCAGATTTGCCGCATCCGTGGCAGCATTCGGCCAGCTTTTGACGGGTGGTCAATATCTTGGATCTTACGGGTTTGACGATGTGATCTCATTGGCCGGTGGTGCCAAGGGTGATGATGAGTTCGGCTATCGCAGCGAGTTCATCAACCTTGTTCGGTTGGCAAAACAATTCTGATCACAGGGCTCCAGGCCATTTTGGAGGGTGCTCAACCCGGCTTTGCTGTTGCAGAGTCGGGTTGGGCCGATCTTCTGCAAATTTTACCATACTAGAAAACCATACTAGCATACAAGATGCTTGACCAATCTGAAAAATCGTGATTATTTTGCTGTCCATGCCCGAGGAAGAGGCGCGCAGAAGTGGTTTTTGTGCGCGAGTTTGGGCAAATGGGAGGAACCAGAATGACTGCTTTTTCATCCACCAGGACTTTCCTGGCGGGCGCCGCACTTGCGGGCGCCATGACACTGGCGACAAGTGCCGTACAGGCGCAGGACATGACGTTGCGCGGTGCCAGCCTTTTTGACAATGAACACGCTTACAGCAAAACGCTGATCCGTTTTGGTGAGTTGGTCAACGAATATAATGACGGCGAGATCACGTTCGACCTTCGCGGCAATAGCGAGCTTGGCATCGAGCCAGACTATGTGAACTTCCTCAATCAGGGCGTGGCCATTGATTACGCGATTATCGCACCCTCCAATCTGGCGCGCTTTGCACCGTCCGTACCATTGATGGATATGCCTTTTGTCTTCCGTGATCTTGATCACTGGAATGCGGTTCTTTCCAGCGATGTTCTGAAGCCATTGGAAGATGAATTGCTGGAAAAAGCTGACATGGTCATCATCGGCTATGCCGGTGGTGGAACCCGTAATCTGATTTCAAACAAAGCCATTTCCAATATCGATGAGTTGGGCGGCCATAAAATGCGTGTCATGGGCGCGCCCATTCAGGCACGTATCTTTGATGCGATCACAGCCAGCCCGTCAGCCATTGCCTATTCGGAAGTCTATAATGCCATTCAAACCGGTGTTGTTGATGGTCTGGAAAATGAATCTGCCAGCTTGCTGCAATATAAATTCTTCGAAGTGGCACCGCATGTGACACTGACGCAGCATTCCATCACTGTGCGTCCAATTGTGTTCAGTGGAAAGAGCTTCCGCAAATTGCCGGAAGCGCTGCAGGCGATTGTCCTCAAAGCTGGTAAAGAAGCTGGTGAATATGGTCGCAAGATTGAATCTGAGCAGGATTCAGAGAAGCTGAAACAGATGGCTGATGCCGGTCAGATCGAGGTTCATGAATTTGCTGATCGTGACAAATTGCTTGATCTGGTTCTGCCCGTCCAGGACGCCTATGCGGCGGAACTGGGTGCAGAAGATCTGTTGGCTGCAATCCGCGGCAAGTAACAGCATTGCCGAATGCCTTCGGCCATTGCGGCCGGAGGCGTTCTGACCCTTTGGCGATTGGGGTAACCCTGATTGCCAGACAGATTCCCCGCACCGGATATGGCCATGATTGGACGCTTTCTAGAGCATTTCTGCCAGCTGTTGCGCTTTCTTGTGGGCGCATTGATCGTGGCACTTCTGGTGCCGGTCGCGATGCAGGTTGTGGCCCGGTATACCGGTATTATTCCGGTCTATCTGTGGACCGAAGAACTGGCGACCTTTCTGTTTGTCTGGATCATCATGCTGGGCTCAATGATCGCGGTCTGGGAAGGCACACATTTTGATGTGCATGTGATCCCGGATGCGGAAAGTCCCCTTGGGCGTCTCATACAGAATGGGTTTGTGCTGGTGATGGTCAGCCTGTTTGCCATATTCTTTACCTATCACGGCATCAACTACGTCAAATTCGGATCCATTCAGAATTCGGTGATGATGCGTGCAAACCTGGCAGTGACCTATGTCACTGTTCCCATTGCTGGTGCAGGCTGGACGATGTTTGCGCTTTACCGGTTGTATGAGGTTATTGCCGAATACCAGGCCGCCAGAAAGCAGACCTCATGATTGTCTCCACCCTTCACGCTTCCATGCTGCTGGTCGGCTGTTTCATCTTTCTGGTCGCTCTGCGCGTGCCGGTGGCCTTTGCGCTTGGCATTGCCACCATTCCGGTGGTGATGCTGGATTTGAGGCTGACGCCGTTTCTGATCATGGACCGGATGTTCCAGTCCTATAATTCTTTCATTCTGCTGGCGGTTCCTTTCTTCCTGCTGGCCGCCAATTTGATGAATTCCGGCAAGACCACCGACAAGCTGATTGAACTTGCGCGGGTGCTGACCGGCTGGATGCCTGGCGGGTTGGGGCAGGTCAATGTGGCTGTTTCGATGCTGTTTGCGGGTATTTCCGGATCGTCCACCGCAGATGCGGCCGGTTGCGGGAAAATTTTGATCCCTGCGATGACCAAGCAGGGCTATGATCCGCGCTTTGCCGTTGCCATTACCGCCTGTTCCTCTGTCATGGGCGTGATCATTCCACCCAGCATCTTGATGGTGGTGTGGGGTGGCGTGATGTCGATTTCGGTTGGCGCGTTGTTTTTGGCCGGGGCGATTCCCGGCATCATGATTGCAGCAGCGCTGATGGCGACCGTCTATGGCTACGCCAAAGTCTATGATTACCCGATTGCCGTTCGTCCCAGTTGGGCCGAGTTCTGGCATGCTTTCAAAGGGGCTGGTCTTGCCTTGCTCACTCCGGTTTTTGTGATTGGCGGCATTGTCGGTGGCATTGTGACCCCAACAGAAAGCGCAATCATTGCAGCTTTCTACTCCTTTGTTCTGGGCTGTTTTGTCTATCGTACCATCAGCCCGAGGCAGCTTGTCGATGTCTTGTATGACACTGGGCGGTTTGCCTCCATCTCGCTGTTTGCCATTGGGACTGCTTCGGTATTTGGCTGGATGCTGTCATTCTATAATGTGCCAAGACTGATTGTGGATGCGCTCACGGCTTACGAGTTTGGCGTGTTTGGTACGTCTCTGGTCATCGCGGCGCTGTTCCTGTTTTTCGGGCTGTTTATTGATGCCATTCCAACCATCATCATCCTTGGTACAGTCTTGTTCCCGGTTGCCTCGGCAGCGGGAATTCACCCGATTGTCTTTGCCATCATCGGCATTGTTTCACTGGCCTTTGGGCTGGTGACGCCGCCCTATGGGCTGTGTTTATTAATCTCCGCTGCCATTGGGAAAATGAATGTGGTCCATGTCCTGCGCGACGTGATCATCATTCTCATTCCGATGGTCTTTATTCTACTGTTACTCATCCTATTTCCCGAAATCATTCTGTGGCTGCCAAAGCTGCTGATGCCAAAATCTGTAATTTAGCGCCATGACACAGCGTGGCGCATTGTTTCAACACCAGGAGAATTCATGACCCTAAAAGGTAAGACTGCAATCGTAACCGGCGGTGGTCGGGATATTGGACGGGCCTGTGCCCTTCGGCTTGCTGAAGAAGGTGCCAGAGTGGCGATCAACTATTACGCAAGTGCCGATGGTGCGGATTCCGCCGTTGACGAGATCACGGCCAAGGGTGGTGAGGCGTTTGCGCTGAAGGGTGATCTGACCAAGATGGCGGACGCAGAGCAATTGGTGGCGGAAACACAATCGCGCTTCGGGTCACAAATCCATTCGCTGGTTCATGTGACCGGCGGTCTTGTGGCGCGCAAAACAGTCTCCGAAATGGATGAGGAATTCTGGAATCATGTCATGAGCCTCAACACCACATCTCTGTTCCGGATGATAAAAGTTGTCGAGCCGCACATGCCGGACGGCAGTTCCATTGTCTCGTTCGCATCACAAGCCGGCCGCGATGGTGGTGGGCCTGGTGCCGTCGCCTATGCCACGTCCAAAGGTGCGATGATGAGCATGACGCGCGGTTTTGCCAAGGAACTTGGGCCGCGTATTCGCGTAAACACGATTTGCCCCGGTATGATTGACACCGACTTCCACAACATCTTCACCAAGGATGAAGTGCGAGCCCATGTCGCCAATGTCACGCCATTGAAGCGTGAAGGCCTGCCGGTGGACACGGCCAATCTCGCTGTGTTCCTGAGTTCAGACCAGGCCGCCTTCATGACCGGTACCTGTGTAGACATCAATGGCGGGATTCTGTTCTCTTAGGAACAGTTTCTCGTTCAAGTCTGGAAATATTCCGGATGGCGTTCCCTGGCATCGGCCAGGGTTTGGTCCAGGCGACAGATGTGCAGACGGATCAGGCGCTCCATTTCGACGGCGTCCTTTCTCTGCAGCATTTGATAGAGCTGCTGATGATCCTGGAAGATCTCAAACATACCACGTTCTGTGGACAGGCTGATCAGACATAGCCTGTCGACATGCGTTTTGCTGTCAGCAATGGTGTCGAATGCAAATTCGCACTGTGCGGTGGCGCAGATGAGATTGTGAAAATCATAATCAAGGTCATGAAATTCCAATACCTGGCCAGCAGATAATGCGTTTTCCTGGGCCTTGAGGTTTTCTTCGAAACCAGTCTGGAACGGATTGCCCTCAATCTTGCAAGCAAGACGAATGACTTCCACTTCCACTGCGACGCGCAAAAAGCGTGCGTGGAGGATTTCGCGTTCCGAGATCTTTCGAACCAGTGTCGCCTTCTGAGGCCGGATTTCCAACAAATTCATTTTACTGAGTCGGATAAAGGCTTCCCGTACGGGTTGGCGTGACACGTCAAACTGATTTGCAATTTCAACTTCAGAAATTCTGGTGCCCGGTTTCAGCCGAAGTGAGACGATTTCGGAGCGCAATTGTTCAAAAATATCGTCTGCAGCCGTGAGTCTTTCAAAATTGCGTTGAATCGTCTGAATGTTCATCGAAAGCCCTGTGATACGCCTTTGTTACGACAGTATGGCTGAAACACGCTCATGGCAAGAAACGGGTAATTATGTCCCAAACGCGCGTTCTGCCCTCTTGGTATCCCGGTTTTATTTCTTAGGTTCAAAGCGTGTTTTCAGATAAGACTCGTACCAGACTTCAAAATGGCACACATCATTTGGCCATAGCAGGAGCACATAGTGGCGGACACTTCACGTAAGGATATTCACAACTCGGACCTACCCATCGTCTGCCGCTCCTGTGAAGCGCGGCACAAGGGTATTTGTGGCGCATTGACACCGGATCAGTTGTTGCATCTGTCAAAGCATACCAACAAAACTGACCATATGCCGGACAGTGAATTGCTGGCCTCAGGTGAAGAATCGCATCATTATTCCAATGTCATCAAGGGCGTTGTGAAGCTGACGAAACTGATGGCAGATGGACGGCAGCAGATTGTCGGCCTTCAGTTTTCTCCTGATTTTCTGGGACGGCCTTTCCGCAAGCAGAATGATTCCTATGCCGAGGCGGCAAACAATGTGCATCTGTGCTCATTTCCACGCAATGTGTTGGATGACATGGTCAAACAGTCACCCCAACTTGAACACCGGTTGCATGAGCAAGCGCTGAAGCAGCTCGATGAAGCACGAGATCTGATGCTGACACTGGGTCGCAAAACAGCCAATGAGAAGGTCGCGACTTTTCTGCATATGATTGCGATCCACAATGATCCGGAACTTGAACTTGAGGATCAGCAAATCGAGTTCGAGCTGCCTTTGAAGCGCGCTGATATTGCCGATTTTCTGGGTCTGACAATTGAAACAGTCAGCCGCCAGATGACAAAACTGCGGAAAGCCGGGATCATTGATATCAAGAACAATCGGACAATTCTGGTGCCCAGGCTTGAGGCGCTTGAAGATGCCTGTGAAGCGCAATAGCGGATCAGGGTGTGTCTAAACCGCTTTTGAATATTGAGCGGTTTCCCGGTGGTAATAGGCATCAAAGCCGGATGCTACAATTCGGGTAAAGGCGCGGGCTTCGCGCGGTATGCTGAGCGCGTTATCAGAGAAGCTGCAAAGACCAAACTGGTCCTGGGCTGCCAGTTTTGTGGCTTCTCGTCTGTAGACTTGCAGCAAATGCTCTTCTTCCTTGCCGCTGAAACGCTGTTCAAGCGCGTTAAAGCAAATGCGGAAGTCGCACATCAGCCGTTCAATGATGTGCGCACGGAGTTTATCATCCAGACTGAGTTCCACACCTTTGTCAGTCGGCAAATGCCCATTGGAAACACAGTCCTGATATTGGCCTGTTGCCACCAGGTTTTGAACATAGCCCCCTTCGAAGCGACCAATCGACGAAGCGCCAAGACCGAACAGGGTTTTGCAATTGTCTGTTGTATAGCCTTGAAAATTTCGATGCAGATTTCCGTTTTGCGCGGCGAGTGACAGCGTGTCATGGGGTTTGGCAAAATGATCAATGCCAATGGCATGATAGCCAGCATCCTGCAGATAGTGCCCGGCCATTTCGGCTTGTTCAAACCGCATCAGATTGTCTGGCAGATCGGCCTCGTTGATCAATCGTTGATGTTTCTTGAACCAGGGAATGTGGGCATAGCCAAACAGCGCCATGCGATCGGCCTCAAGGGCAATGCATTTTGACAAGGTCTCACGCAAGCGATCTGTCGATTGCAGTGGCAGACCGTAAAGCGCGTCAACATTGATTGAGCCAATGCCGATCTGACGCAGGCGCTGTACGACTTTTTGGGTCTGCTCAAAGCTTTGCGGCCGGTTGATGGCGGCCTGAACATCTGGGTGAAAATCCTGAACGCCGATGCTGGCGCGTGTCACGCCAAGTGCCAGCAATCCGTCATACATCTCGTCATTGGCGTCAGAGGGATCGATCTCAATGCTGATTTCGGTGTCCGGTTCGAATTGGAAGGTTGCGGCCAGGTCTGCCCGCAGATCGGCCATGTCCTGCTGTTTCAGAAGGCTTGGAGAGCCACCGCCCAGATGCAGGCTTTTCAGCCGGGGTTTGACAGGCAGTTTTTCGGACAGGAGCCGAATTTCCTGACGGAGATAAGCCAGATACCCCTTGATCGGCGCATATTTCAGCGTGTGTCTTGTGTGACAACCGCAGAACCAGCAAAGCCGGTCACAAAAGGGAATGTGGATATAGACGGAAACCGGGTCACTTGCAGGCAGACCGTGCAACATGCGGTCCATCAGTGCCGGTCCGGCAGCTGTTTGAAACTGGGGGGCCGTTGGGTAGCTGGTGTAGCGGGGAACGGATGCTTTATGGGCGGCCAGAACGGCTTTATGGTCAATAGCTGAGGCTGGGCTCATCGAAGTTGAGTTCATGGAGGTCTTGTTCACTGGGGATCATTGTCCTTGGCCAGAAGGGGCAATAGATGCTCCTGCTCAAATGCGATATGTCTGCGCATGCCCTCAAAAAAACCGCGCAGCATGTAAGATAGCTTGTCAATATTGGCGAGCTGGTCGCTTGCCAGTTCCTCCAGCGCGTCAACAATCTCATTGCAATAGCTTTCATCTTCACAATGTTCCGCATGAAGCCGGGTGAGGATGGGTTCCAACTCATTTTGTTTCTGGTCGTCGGACAGCAACAGAGGGAAGAGATATTCTTCTTCGAATTTATGTGAAACCTGGACAATTGGTTGAATGTTCTGAGCTGCAAGAAGGCAATTGTTGCGGCTGACATTGTGCGGCAGCGAATCCGCTATGTCTTCCAACAGAGCGCACAGGCCGAGTTGGCTTTTGAAGTTTCTGGCCAGTTTCTGGCGAATTTCCGTTTCCGACAAATGTTGGTTCTCTTGACCGTTTGTCGGGGAAAAACTGGTTTCCGGATCTTCTCCATTCGCACCAACGGTTCGCGGCATACCGCCTGCTCCAAAATTCATTCAACTGAGAGCAGACTGCAGTGAGACAAGCACAGTGACCTTGATCCAGATCAATGCAGGGAGTTGCCGGGGCTTCTAGCAAAATTAAGCATCAGGAATTGCGGGCAACAGCTTGCAGTGACTCCTGATGTTTGAATTCGTCAGAGGTAAACATCATGCGATATGCAACACCCGCCATTGTGTGCGGATTGGCCACGCTTATAGCTTTCATGGCCGTCGGGTTTGGCCAGGATGATCTGTTTCGGGCCCATATGTGGGTTCTGGTTCTGGTCATGGGTCTGGCCACAATTGTGCTTATGCGCCGGGTGCAATTTGCACCAGCGGGCAAAGTATTTGCCAAAATCGAAATTGATCAGAGTGCCTATATGGATGACGTCATCCGCTATGGTGTGATCGCGACGACGTTCTGGGGCGTTGTCGGCTTTCTGGTTGGCGTGGTTGCAGCATCGCAATTGGCCTGGCCGGTTCTGAATATCGAGCCATGGCTGAATTTTGGCCGGTTGCGGCCAGTGCACACATCTGCGGTGATTTTTGCCTTTGGAGGCAATGCGCTGATCTGTACTGCGTTTTATGTGGTGCAGCGCACATGCCGCGCACGCTTGTGGGGCGGAAATCTCGCATGGTTCGTATTCTGGGGCTATCAGCTGTTCATCGTCATGGCAGCAACCGGCTATTTGCTGGGCATCACCCAGTCAAAAGAATATGCCGAGCCGGAGTGGTATGTGGATTTGTGGCTGACGGTGGTCTGGGTCGCGTTCTTGCTGGTGTTTCTCGGCACTCTTGTGAAGCGCAAGGAGCCGCATATTTATGTGGCCAACTGGTTCTTCCTGTCCTTCATTGTCACGGTCGCCATGCTGCATCTGGTCAATGGGTTGTCCATGCCGGTGTCTTTGCTGGGGTCCAAAAGCTATTCTGCCTTTTCAGGTGTTCAGGATGCGCTGACCCAGTGGTGGTATGGTCATAATGCCGTGGGCTTTTTCCTGACCGCCGGCTTTTTGGGGATGATGTATTACTTCGTGCCCAAACAGGCCAATCGGCCGGTCTATTCCTATCGGCTGTCGATCATCCATTTCTGGGGTCTGATCTTTCTCTACATCTGGGCCGGACCTCACCATTTGCACTACACCGCATTGCCGGACTGGGCGCAAACACTGGGTATGGTGTTCTCCATCATGCTGTGGATGCCGTCATGGGGTGGTATGATCAACGGCCTGATGACCCTTTCCGGTGCCTGGGACAAGGTGCGGACTGATCCGATTTTGAGGATGATGGTGATTTCGCTGGCGTTTTACGGCATGTCGACCTTTGAGGGTCCGATGATGTCGATCAAAACGGTCAACTCCCTGTCTCACTATACCGACTGGACCATTGGTCACGTGCATTCCGGTGCGCTGGGCTGGAACGGCATGATCACATTTGGTGCGCTGTATTATCTGGTTCCAAAATTGTGGGGTCGCACACGGCTTTACTCCATGCGCATGGTCAACTGGCACTTCTGGCTCGCGACTCTTGGCATTGTTGTCTATGCAGCCGTGATGTGGGTCTCCGGGATTACGCAGGGCTTGATGTGGCGCGAATATGATCCACAGGGTTACCTGGTCTACTCCTTCGCGGAGAGTATTGCCGCCATGCACCCCTATTATGTGATGCGCGTATTCGGCGGGGTTCTGTATCTCGCTGGCGGTCTGATCATGGCCTTCAATATCTTCATGACGATTAACGGCAAGCTGCGGGACGAGGTGCCTTTGGGCGATAGCGCTCCCATGTCTGGTGAACTCAAAGCCGCCGGCCCGGCCGAATAGGAGATAGAACAATGTCATTTTTAAGCAAACATAAAGCTCTTGAGAGAAATGCGTCTCTGCTGTTGGCCGGGTCACTTCTGGTGGTCACCATTGGCGGTATTGTCGAGATTGCACCTTTGTTCTATCTGGAAAACACCATTGAAAAGGTGGAGGGCATGCGGCCCTACACTCCCCTGGAACTGGCCGGACGTAACATCTATCTGCGGGAAGGCTGCTATACTTGCCACAGTCAGATGATCCGGCCATTCCGTGACGAAGTGGAGCGCTACGGGCATTTCTCTCTGGCGGCTGAATCGATGTATGATCATCCGTTCCAGTGGGGCTCCAAACGGACCGGGCCGGATCTGGCCCGTGTCGGTGGCCGCTATTCCAATGAGTGGCATGTACAACATCTGGTGAACCCGCAATCGGTTGTTCCAGAATCCATCATGCCATCCTACGCCTTCCTGGAAGAAACCCGGCTGAACTTCGAGAATCCTTCCGCGCATCTTGTCGCCAACCGCCGGGTGGGCGTGCCCTATAGCGATGAGATGATCGAAAATGCGGCCAGGGACCTGGCCGATCAGGCTGATCCTGATGCGGATACTGATGGCCTTATTGAACGTTATCCAAAAGCGGTTCTGGGTGACTTTGACGGAAACCCGGCGCGACTGAGCGAGATGGATGCCCTTGTATCCTATCTGCAGATGCTTGGTACGCTGGTGGATTTTTCGGCCTATGAGCCGGAAGAGAACGAGCGATAGGAGGCGACCATGGAATCCACATATCAGTCCATGCGGACATTCGCAGACAGTTGGGGACTGCTCTACATGTTTGTGATTTTTGTAATCGCAGTGCTGTGGACCTTCAGGCCCGGCTCAAAGAAACACAGCGAAGATGCGGCCCGCATCCCTTTCAAAGAGGACTAGAATCATGGCCGAAAAAAATGAAATTGACGAGTTCTCTGGCGTTGAGACAACGGGCCATGACTGGGACGGTATCAAGGAATTGAACAACCCATTGCCGCGCTGGTGGCTGTGGACCTTCTATGCCACGATCGTGTTTGCTATCGGCTATACGATTGCCTATCCGGCCTGGCCCGGTATTAGTGGGGCCTCAAAGGGTCTGTTAGGATGGTCCAGCCGGGCCAATGTCAGTGCAGATATTGCCGCAGTTGAGGCGTCACGCTCTGTCTTTGCAGAGAAAATTCTCAACATGGAACTGGCGGAGATTGAGGCAGATACGGATCTGCTGCAATTTGCCATTGCCGGTGGTAGTTCGGCTTTCAAGGTCAATTGCTCGCAATGTCACGGTGCGGGAGCCGCCGGTGGCGGCGGGTATCCAAACCTTCTGGATGATGACTGGATCTGGGGCGGTGATGTGGAGCAGATTTATCTGACGCTGCAGCACGGTATTCGCTACGATGCAGATGAAGATACACGGTTTTCCGACATGCCGGCCTTTGGGGCAGACGAAATTCTGGAGCGCAGCGATATTGTGGATGCGGCCTGGTATGTGCGCCAAATCTCCGGACAGGAAAGCGATGCGGAAGCCGCCCTTAGGGGTCAGACAGTATATGAAGACAATTGTGCTGCCTGTCATGGGGACAATGGTGAAGGCGACCATGACCTTGGTGCGCCCAACCTCAATGATGCCATCTGGCTTTATGGCGGGTCCCATGCGGAAATCGTTGCCCAGATATCCAGACCACAGCAAGGCGTGATGCCGGGTTGGGCGGGCCGTTTGAGCGAAGCGACAACCAAGCAGCTGGCCATTTATGTCCACAGTCTTGGTGGTGGTGAATAGGCTCGAAATATCAAAATCTGCTATCATGCATCCCGGGGCAATGCTTCGGGATGCATGATGCGTTTGAGGTTTGTTTTTGAACGGGTTTTCGGAACTCAGCTTGATGTGGATCAAGGCTGAATTCAGCGCAAAGGCGCATATGTTTCAAATACCCAGCTGGTCAGAGATCACATGAGCAATATTGGAACACTAGACGACCCCTCAGAACCTCAGGAACTCTATGCGGCGCGCAAGAAAATTTTTCCCAAGCGCGCCACAGGTGATTTTCGGCGGCTGAAATGGATCATCATGATCGTTACTTTGGCGATCTATTACGTGACGCCGTGGCTGCGCTGGGACCGCGGGCCCTACGCGCCGGATCAGGCAGTTCTGGTTGATGTCGCCAATCGGCGGTTTTACTTTTTCTTTATCGAGATCTGGCCTCAGGAGTTTTATTTTGTCGCCGGCATGCTGGTGATGGCCGGCATTGGACTGTTTCTGGTCACGTCTGTCGTTGGCCGCGCCTGGTGCGGCTATACCTGTCCGCAAACAGTCTGGACCGATCTGTTTCTTGTGGTTGAGCGTTTCATGGAAGGGGACCGCAATGCCCGCATGAAACTGGATGCGGCACCCTATACTTTTGACAAGCTTCGCAAGCGAGTGATCAAACATGTCATCTGGCTGTTGATTGCCGTTGCAACGGGCGGTGCGTGGATTTTCTATTTTGCCGATGCACCGACTTTACTGGTGGAGCTGTTTACCGGTGAGGCCGCGTTCGTGGCCTATGCAACGGTGGCTGTGCTAACGGCCACGACCTACACATTTGGCGGCCATATGCGTGAGCAGGTCTGCAACTACATGTGTCCCTGGCCACGGATTCAGGCGGCGATGCTGGATGAAGATTCGCTTGTGGTCACCTATAATGACTGGCGCGGCGAGCCACGCACTCATGGGCGAAAAAAGGCGGCAGCGGCGGGCGATCCGATGGGCGATTGTGTTGATTGCAATGCCTGTGTTGTGGTGTGCCCTGCCGGTATTGATATACGTGAAGGTCAGCAGATGGAGTGCATTACCTGTGCACTCTGCATCGACGCGTGCGACGATATCATGGGCAAGCTTGGCCGTGAAAAGGGTCTGATCTCCTATTCAACCCTGAGCGACTACAACACCAATATGGCGTTGGCCACGGACCCGGAAACATCTACGATCAATCCGGATCGGATACGTGATGAAAACGGTTTCATTGAAGGCATTCGTCATTTTGACTGGCGCATCTTCCTGCGACCCCGCACGCTTTTGTATTTCTCAGTCTGGGCGATGATCGGCATTGGCCTGTTGACAGCGCTTGTCATGCGTGACCGGCTGGGCGTGAACGTACAGCACGACCGCAATCCGATTTTTGTCCAGATGAGCGATGGTGGCATTCGCAATGGTTATACGGTCAAGATTTTGAATATGGTGCAGGAACCGCGGGTCATCTTTCTGTCCCTTGAGGGGCTGCCTGGCGCCACCATGTCCATCAATGGTCTGGACCAGCCGGATGGTGTTTCCTTTGCTGTGCCGGTCGAACCGGACCAGCTGCGTGCCTTGCGCGTTTTTGTTCGCCAGCCGGCAGCCTATATCGAAGGCGGGTCTACTCAGTTTCATCTGATTGCAGAGGACAAGCAGTCAAATGAGATGGATATTTATGAAGCAGTCTTTGAAGCACCGGAGGTCAAGTGATGCTGTCCCTGAAACGCGTTTTTAATCCAGAGGAATTTACCGGCTGGCATATGTTCGGTGTGATGTGCCTGTTTTTTGGAACCATCATTTCCGTCAACATGTTCTTGGCATTTTCCGCCGGGTCTACATGGACCGGGCTGGTGGTACAGAATACTTATGTGGAAAGTCAGCACTTCAATGCCAAATCGGCTGAATATCAGCGTCAGGCAGAGTTGGGCTGGCATGCGGAGACCGGTTATTCCGACGGTGTTTTTTCTCTTGCGCTGACAGATGTGGCCGGTGACCCCGTTCAGCAAAGCGAAGTGACTGTGGGTCTTGGTCGGCCAGTGCATGAAGGCGATGATCGCAGTCTGCAGATGCAGCCGTCAGATGCAGGTGGATACACGGTTGAAACAGATCTGGGTCCCGGTGTCTGGGAGGCTGAATTGATCGTTTCACAATATGGTATCGTGGCCTGGAGCCGGATCATTCGTTTTGAAGTAGAGAGCTGACCGGATGGGATGTTGTGGCGGGCAGGAAAAGCTTGATGTCGCCGAAGAGGCGGGCACAGAATTTGCCCGGCATGATGCGTTGCTTCACGCCGGGGAGGCTTTGCCCAATGGCGGTTTCAAGTTCACATTCTCCGTGCCATCCATCCATTGCGGCGGTTGCATTTCCAAAATAGAGCGGGCCGTGTCGCCTTTGCCGGGTGTGGACACTGCGCGGGTGAATTTGACCTTGAAACGGCTTACTGTGGTGGTGGGTGCGCAACGCGATGTCATTGCAGTTGAAGACACACTGACGCGTCTTGGTTTTCCGGCTGTCCCCATCGAGCTTGGTGATGTGAGCGAAGCGGAAGGCGATAAAAAAGCCTCCTCTTTGCTGAAGGCCATGGCCGTTGCCGGCTTTGCTGCCAGCAATATCATGTTGCTTTCGGTTTCGGTCTGGTCAGGTGCAGATGGTCCGACCCGTGATCTGTTCCATCTGATTTCCGCGTTGATTGCCATTCCAGTGGTGATTTATTCCGGGCAGGTGTTCTTTCGTTCGGCCCTTGGCGCTTTGCGCGGTGGGCGGTTGAATATGGATGTGCCGATTTCGCTGGCCGTTCTGCTGGCGCTTGGCATGAGCCTGTTTGAGACACTAACCGGTGGTGCGGATGCTTATTTCGACGCGGCGGTCACCTTGTTGTTCTTCCTGTTGATCGGGCGTTATCTGGACCAGAACATGCGGGAGCGGGCGCGCAAATCCGTTGTCAGTCTCAGTCGACTGTCGGCCAAGGGGGCCACCCGTATTCAAGAGGATGGCAAGCTGGCCTATGTGCCGCTTGACGCCATTGTGACCGATATGAATCTGCGGGTTTTCCCAGGGGATCGCATTCCGGTGGACGGGACTATTTTGCGGGGCGGCAGCGATCTGGATCGATCTCTTGTCACGGGCGAGAGCGCCCTGGTGCCTGCCAGTGCCGGGGATGACGTTGAGGCCGGTACGCTGAATGTCACCGGATCACTGGATCTGCGGGTAACGAAAACGGCAGATCAGTCCTTCCTGTCTGAAGTCATGAAAATGCTGGAAGCGGCCGAACATGGACGCGGCGGCTTTGTGCGCATTGCAGACAGAATGGCACGTATTTATGCACCGGCCGTGCATTTGCTGGCGCTTGCTGCCTTCATAGGCTGGCTGATCATTTCTGGTGGCGACTGGCACCGGGCGCTGACAATTGCCATTGCGGTTCTCATTGTGACCTGTCCCTGTGCTTTGGGTCTGGCTGTGCCGGTGGTGCATGTGGTGGGCGCAACGCGGCTCTTCCAAAATGGTATTTTGATGCGGGATGGATCGGCGCTGGAGCGACTTGCCGATATTGATCATGTCGTGTTCGACAAGACCGGCACTCTGACCATGGGAGATGCCAGTGTGACGCCTTTTGCAAAGATGGGCGCGCAGGACCGTGCCCGTATTAAAACGCTGGCCAGCAATTCCTCCCATCCGGCTTCAAAGGCGATTGCCCAAATGCTGCGCGATGCGCCGGATCTTGGCACCGAGACCGTGGTGGAAAGACCCGGCTTTGGTGTGGAAGCCAGTATTGACGGCACACTCATGCGTCTTGGCCGTTCAGAATGGGTGGCGGAGATTGCAATGCCCAGGGATGAAGTGCTACAGGGATACCCCCTCAGCTTTGCATGTGCACAGGCTGAACCCGTCTGGTTTGCACTGGAGGAAACCATGCGTACCGGAGCACAGGAAGCGCTGGGCGCTTTGCAACAGCAGAATATTTCCAGTGAGATTTTGTCTGGTGACGCCGTGGTGCCTGTTCAGCGGATTGCTGAACAGCTTGGCGTTGACCAGTTTGGCGTTGGTGAGACACCGGCTTCCAAATTTGCCCGGATCAATGAATTACAGGCGACGGGACGCAAGGTTCTGATGGTTGGCGATGGCATAAATGACGCCCCCAGCCTTGCAGCCGGACATGCCTCCATGGCGCCTGCCAGCGCATCGGATATTGGCCGTCAGGCTGCTGATTTTGTATTTACCCGCGACAGTCTTCAAGCGGTTCCCTTTGCCATTGGCATTGCGCGGCGTGCCGGGCGTCTGGTTCGGGGTAATTTTGCGTTGGCAATTATGTATAATTGCATTGCCGTACCGCTTGCCATGGCAGGGTATGTGACACCTTTGGTGGCCGCTATTGCCATGTCGGCTTCTTCAATCGTTGTGGTGGCCAACAGTCTCAGATTGTTGGGGGACAAAGGTCTGCGCGCACAAGCCGGTGCTCTTATCAGCAACAGGCCTCGATGGATGCGGTCCACAAAGGCGCTTGAGGCATCTGCATGAATCTTCTGATATTCCTCATTCCAGTAGCGCTTGGCCTTGGCCTGCTGGGTCTGGTTGCTTTTTTGTGGAGCCTGCGGACCGGTCAGTATGATGACCCGGAAGGGGCTGCAGAACGTATTTTGCAGGATGATGATGACCCTCTTTGAGGCCTCTTCACACCGCTGACATCTGTATTGCTTTCCCATAATTGAGATCGTTTTGAATGGCTGTTTTCAGCCAATCATTGTCTCCGCTCGTCATATTTTCCCGATTTCGCTTGACTCAATTCTCATATTTGATAATTAAATTCTAAATATTGGGAATTTATGATGTCGAATAGCGTCGAACGAATCATCAGTGTGCTGGAGTGTCTGTCGGACACTTCAAGCGAGGGGTTTTTGACCTCGGAGCTTGTGGCGCGGCTGGATATGCCGCCCTCGACCTTGTACCGGTTGCTGAGTGATCTTGAAGCGTCGGGGCATGTCTATCGCTCTGCTGACCGGCGCATTCACCCCAATTTCTCGTTTGAACGGCACATATCCTTTGGATCGATTTCTCCGGCGCGACTGAGTGAAGCCTGTCAGGACATCTCCAATAAGCTGTTTTCTGCAGCTGAAATCATTTTGCTGCGCAATCAGAGTTTGCGTTGGCATTTGCGTGAGGAGCATCCGCAAATGGCATTGCGGTTGCGTGCCCATCCGGGCTTTCTGCGCTCAACCTATGAGCTGGATTCCATCACCCGCGTGGCTTTGGCATCGCTGCCGATAGAGCAGATTGAAGCCCAATGGGATCTGGCAGGTTTTTTTGACGTTGGTGTTGCTGGCGCGAAAGTCTCCTGGCAAGTGGCGCGCGAGCGTCTGGTCAGAGCACGTGATGAGACGCTGCAATATGATCTGCAGGGGAATGCCAAAGGCGTGCGCCGTTTCTGCGTGCCGATCAACGACGCCAATGGCGATCTTCTGTGTCTTTTGACGGTTGCTGAAGCGGCGACCCCGATTGCGAATGAGGACGCACATCTAACGGAAATTCGGACAGTTCTCTTCGCGGCAAAGACCGCGCTTGAGACTGGCCGCGATACTGCAAATGCAGAACAAGGCGAACGGTTCGCCGGCTAGGGTTTGAGCTCAAACGAGTTCGGGCCGTAGCACATCATCCTGGGAGGATATTATGAAAAAGACGCTTATTCATGCTGCCGCCATTGTGGCGACGGCCTTCATGGCTGCACCTCAAATGGCAAGTGCGGAGGACCTCGTTCTGTCAATCGGGTCACGTGGCTACGGTCAAATGGTTGAGCCGAATATTGAGGCGTTCAAGGCAAACAACCCGGGCATGTCAGTTGATTGGCTCAAGGTTTCCGATGTTCCAGGCGATTCCCGCAAGCTTTATGTCACCGGCCTGACGGCTAAAAGTCCGACGCCGGATGTGTTTGCCATTGATGTGATCTGGGCTGGCGAATTTGCTCAGCGTGGCTGGCTGGAGCCGCTGAACAAGCATTTTTCAGCTGACGAGTTGGGTGCCTTCAATCAGTCCTTCCTGTCTGCTGCCACGGTTGATGGCTCGGTCTATGCCGCACCGCTTTATGTTGATGGAACGCATTTGTTCTATCGAACTGATTTGCTCGAAAAGTATAATCTTGCGCCGCCACAGACCTGGGAAGAGCTGATTGCAGCGTCAAAAATTGTTATGGAAGGCGAAGACAATCCGCAGCTTTACGGTTTTGTCTCCATGTGGGCCAAAATTGAAGGCCTGTTCATGAACTGGCTGTCCTTCACAGGCGGTAATGGTGCCAGCTTCTTTGATGCCGATGGCAATGTTGCCGTGGATTCTCCGGAAGCCATTGCAGCGACACAGGCCATGGTCGACATTCTGCATACACATGAAATCGCACCACAATCGATCCTGAACATGCGTCCTGATGATGCACGCACCTTGTTCCAGCAGGGACGTGCCGTATTTTTGATGGTGCAGGATTTTGTACATGCTCCACTGAGTGCTGCCGATAGCCCGGTTGCCGGCAAGTTCGACTTCAAGCGTAATCCTTATTTCGAAGGCCATGCAGATGGACACTCCACTGCCATGGGTGGCTGGTTGCTGGCTGTAAATGCCAATTCCGAGAACAAGGAAAAAGCGGCTGAACTGATCAAGACATTCACCGCTTATGATCGCCAATTGGCAGCGGCGCTTGATGCAAACCGTGCACCTGGCCGATCTGATGTCTATACCGATGCAAAGCTGGCCAATGCCGGTATTCTGGCCAAGCTTGGTGCCAATTATGATGTTGGTGTTGTGCGTCCTTCCGCGCAGACCGGTAATCTGTATCCGCGTGTGTCGGAAGTCATGCAGCTTGAAATCACCAATGCTTTGCATCAGCGCAAAACGCCTGAAGAGGCGCTGGGTGATGCGGCGAAACAGGTCAAGGAAATCCTGGGTCAATAAATCCCGGAATAGACTGTTGGAAGACAGGGCGGTTCTGCTGTTCTGTCTTCTGATCCAAAACAGCCCCGGACCATATTCCCGGTGTCACCTCTTCCACTGACACTGATTTCCCAAGTCCGGGGCGACTTCTTTTTTCATCTTTTAGCGTACGGAGCCTTTCATGAACGCCGCATATAGCCTCGATCATCGACGGCAAATGACAGGCATGTCATTCGTGGCGCCAACGGTTTTGCTGATTGCGATCATTCTGATCTATCCGATTATCCAGTCGGTTGTTCTGAGTTTTGGCCAATCCAGCATTGATGGGTCTGAACCCTATGAATTTGTTGGTTTCGCTCACTACGCAAAGCTGATGGGCGATGAGCGGTTCTGGAACTCGATGGCTGTGACCTTTACCTTCACAGCAATCTCCATTCCGCTGGAACTGATGCTCGGCATCGGGTTGGCCGTTCTGCTGAATGAATCCTTTCGTGGCAAGGGAATTGCCCGTCTGGCAGTGTTGTTTCCATGGGCACTGCCTACGGCGCTCAACACGCTGATGTGGCGCTGGATGTATAATGCGGATTATGGGCTGTTCAATGCGGTTGCCCTGCAGTCCGGCATTGTTGACCGGCCAATCAATTTTCTTGGCGATGAGTGGCTTGCCATGTTCTCCATGGTTGTTGTGGCCGTGTGGAAAACAAGTTCCTTCATGGCGCTGATTATTCTGGCGGGTCTGCAATCCATTCCCCGGGATCTTTATGAAGCCGGGCGCATGGATGGGATGAGCCGCTGGCAGGAATTTACGCAGATCACATTGCCATTGCTGAAAGGGCCAATTCTTGTGGCTCTGATAATCCGGTCGATGGATGCGCTGCGCACGTTTGAACTGCCCTTCAATTTGACTGATGGCGGGCCGGTGATAGCGACGGAAAGTCTGTCGCTTTATGCCTATAAGGTGATTTTCGATTTCATTGATTTCAATTTCGGCGCTGCGATTGTGGTGGTTCAGTTTCTGGTCATCTTTGCCATGAGCCTTGCCTATATCTTCGTCCTGCGGACAAGGAACTGACCGATGACCAAGCGTCCCCGATATGGCCTTTATCTGCTTGTGATAATCTCGGTTGTGATTTCGTTCTTCCCGATTGTCTGGCTTATTCTGACATCGGTAAAAACCACAGCGGGCATTTATGCCTGGCCACCGCAATACTGGCCGACGCCCGTCACCTTTGAAAATTACTGGACAATCATCACCCAGTCGCCCGAACTGCTGCGCTATGTGCTGAACAGTTTTATTGTGGGTGTGGGGTGTACTGCCTTGACGCTGGTTTTCGGTGGCCTTGCCGGGTATGCGCTGTCGCGGTTGAATCTGAAATTTGCGGGCTTCCTGATGGTTGGCATTCTGGCTGTGTCCATGTTCCCGCCGGTGTCGCTGCTTCCGTCTCTGTTTCAGAATTTCCTGCAACTTGGATTGCTGAACACCTATACCGGGCTTATTCTGGCGCATGCCGGTCTGTTTCTGCCGTTTACGGTCTGGATGCTGGCCAGTTATTTTGCGACGCTGCCAGTGGAAATTGAAGAAGCAGCCCGCATGGATGGCATGGGTTTTCTGCGGATTTTTCTCACCATTGTTCTGCCGCTGTCCTGGCCCGGTTTTGTGGCGACCGGTCTGATTGTCTTCATTTTCTCCTGGAACGAGTTCCCACTGGCGCTGGTTCTGATGACCCAGAACGCCATGCGCACGGCGCCGGTTGGTATTTCGCTCTATCCCGGCGAATACGCGTTCCCATGGGAAACCATTTCAACGGCCACGGTCATTGCGATCATACCGATCCTGATCATCACGGCTATTTTTCAAAAACAGATCGTCGGTGGTTTGACCGCCGGTGCCGGTAAATAACGCTCAGGACTTCGTTCAATCATGGCAATTGTTTCGCTTCAACAGATCGGCAAGAATTATGGTTCGGTGACCGCCGTCCATGAGTTTGATCTGACCATCAATGACGGTGAATTCCTGGTGCTGCTTGGCCCGTCAGGCTGCGGTAAATCCACCACCTTGCGGATGATTGCCGGGCTGGAAAGCATCTCCAAAGGCACACTGGAAATTGGTGGCAAGGTCATGAATGCGGTTGATCCGAAGGATCGGGGCGTTGCCATGGTGTTTCAGAATTATGCGCTGTATCCGCATAAGTCCGTCTTTGACAATATGGCGATGGCCCTGAAGCTGCAGCGTGTGCCAGCAGATGAAATTCAGCGCCGCGTTGGCGGTGTCGCTGACATGTTGGGCCTGACCGATTTTCTGGAACGCAAGCCAGCTGCTTTGTCCGGTGGTCAGCGCCAGCGTGTTGCCATTGGCCGCGCCATTGTGCGCACGCCGGAGGTGTTTTTGTTTGATGAGCCGTTGTCCAATCTGGATGCAAAGCTGCGGGTGCGTATGCGCATGGAGTTGCAGCAATTGCATGAAAGGCTGGGTGTGACATCCATCTATGTGACCCATGATCAGGTTGAAGCCATGACGCTGGCAGACCGGATCGTGATCATGGATTCCGGTGTTGTGGCGCAGGTTGGAACGCCGCGCGAAGTCTATGATGATCCGGCAACAATATTTGTAGCCGGCTTCATTGGTAGCCCTGCGATGAATTTTATCAATATCGAACCGGCTGGTGATTATGGCTGGAAGAGCAAGGACTCCTCCTTTGCCATCTCGGATTTGAATGGTTTTGATACGGCCGATCTTACATCTGTGACGCTTGGCATCCGCCCTGAAGACATTGAAGTGGTGGCGCGGGACAGCAAAACAGGTGATCCGTGGTGCTTTGATGCCGATATTCGTCTGGCCGAATTGCTGGGCGCTGATGCACTTTTGAACCTTTCTGTTGCTGGCGAAGACATGCTGGTTCGTGTTGGCGGAGTAGACCACCCTGAGCGCGGTCATCAAATCGGAATTCGAATTGCGCCGGCGCGCTTGCATGCGTTCAATCCGGATACGGGTAAGGCGTTGCCCAGAATTCAGAAACATTGAATCATATGCAAGCCTTGGGAAAACCCGGTACTGCCGGAACGGTATGCATTATTTGAGATTGTTGAGGGGAAAACTGTGACGGCGAAACAACCCAATATTCTGTTCATCATGGCTGATGATCACGCGTCCAAGGCCATTGGTTGCTATGGTGCCGGGATCAATCAGACGCCGCATCTTGACCGCATTGCCAATGAGGGCATGCGTCTCAACCATTGTTATGTGACCAATTCAATTTGCACGCCCAGCCGAGCGGCAATTCTCACGGGCACCTATAATCACGTCAATTGCGTTTCAACGCTGGAAACCCATATCGACAACCGTCTGCCGAATGTGGCCAAGCATCTGAAAACAGGTGGCTATCAAACAGCAATGGTCGGCAAATGGCATTTGGGTGAGGGCAAGGCGCATGAGCCAACCGGGTTTGATTTCTGGTCCGTTCTGCCGGGCCAAGGCGAGTATTTCGATCCCTATATGATCGAGATGGGCGAAGATATTGAAGCGCCGGGCTACGTCACAGACGTCATTACAGACAAGTGTCTGAACTGGCTGGACGAGCGTGACCGGGAAAAACCCTTCTTTTTAATGTGTCACCACAAGGCACCTCACAGGGAATGGGAGCATCATCCAAAACATGCCGCTCTTTATCAGGATGATATTGCGGTTCCAGATACGTTTGATGATGATTATTGCAATCGCGCCAAGGCCGCGAGCGAAGCAAAAATGCGCATTCGGAATGATATGAAGTACAGGGATTTGGGTCTTGTGCAGCCGGAAGGTGGATCGGAAGTCGGTGTTCGGGTCAAGGATGGCGATATCGAACGCAAGATACCGCATCCTGAGGACCCTTCAGATCTGCGCTTGATTGACCGGGCCACCGGGGAGGTCTTCACCTTTGAGACGCAGGCTGAATTGGCGCATTTCAAGTATCAGCGCTATCTGAAACGTTATCTGCGCACGATCGCCTCTATTGATGAAAATGTCGGTCGGATGCTGGATTATCTGGATCGGGAAGGTCTGACCGAGGATACGATTGTCATCTATACGTCCGATCAGGGATTCTTTCTGGGAGAACATGGCTGGTTCGACAAGCGCTTCATGTATGAAGAGTCTTTTCAGATGCCGTTTCTGGTGCGCTATCCCAAAGAGATTGCCGCTGGCACAGTGTGCGACGACATGGCGTGCAATGTGGATTTCGCCCCCAGCTTTCTGGATTATGCCGGGCTGACCGTACCCTCCTATATGCAAGGCAAGAGCCTGAGGAATTTGTTCGGTGGCAACACGCCTGAAGACTGGTCGCAATTGGCCTATCACCGCTATTGGATGCACCGTGATCCGGATCATAATGCCTATTCGCATTACGGCATTCGCGATCAGCGCTACAAATTGATTTACTGGTATAATGAGGGCTTTGATTTGCCCGGCACCAATCATGGTGGTGAAGACCGGGAGTGGGAATTGTTTGATTGCCAGAAAGACCCTCTTGAGCTTTTCAACGTGGTTGAGGATCAGGCCTATTTTGATGTTGTGCAGAACATGATGCGGCAACTGGATGCCAAGATGGCAGAAATTGGTGATGTGCCGGAGCACCACAGCGGCGCACTCTAGCGGCGCTGTCGCACTCTGCGACTTGATGTCGCTACGGTCACGGGACTAAGCGTTTCATGCCTCGAGACAAGCACTTGTTAAAACTTCGGATTTAATTTGACTCGAGGGAAAATGGGTGGGCGCCGTGAAATCAAGTTACAAGAAACACGAGATTGAGACGATTAATCTGGCAGAGTTGCTTGGGACACTCTCCTACGCGCTTGATCTGACTGAAGGTCAGCCAGAGGGGCACTGCATGCGGTGTTGTTGGATTGGCTCTTCAATTGGTCTGCAACTTGGTCTTGATGACGATGAAACGGCTGATCTGTTCTATGCGCTTTTGCTGAAAGATCTGGGCTGTAGCAGCAATGCTGCCCGTGTTTGCAGCCTTTATTTGACCGACGACATCCATTTCAAACGAGATTTCAAAACGGTTGATGGCAGCATGAGTTCTGCTCTGCGCTTCGTGTTTGCCAAAACAGGTTTGGAATCCGGTTTGAGCGAGCGTATTCGCGCTTTGGTCAATGTCATCCAGAATGGTGGTGAATTGGCAAAGGAATTGATTGAAACCCGTTGTGAACGTGGCGCGGATATTGCTGCCAGAATGCGATTTTCAAAACGGGTGCAAGATGGCATTCGATCACTTGATGAACATTGGGATGGCTCCGGCCTGCCGGAAGCACGCAAGGGCAAGGACATTCCAACCATATCCAATATTGCGTTGATGGCGCAGGTTATTGACGTGTTTGCTACAGAACAGAATAAGGAAGCGGCGATCAAGGAAGTAAAATCCCGCTCCGGAAAGTGGTTTGATCCGCGCTTGGTGGATGCGTTCCTGGAAGCTCAGAAAAACAACCGGTTCTGGGATATTCTTGCTGGAGAGCATCTGGAAGAACATTTGTTCAACTTGATTCCAGCCGGGCATTCGCAGCCGGTTGATGAAGATTATCTGGACGAAATTGCTGAAGCATTCTCCGATGTTGTAGACGCTAAAAGCTCATTCACGGCTGATCACAGCAACCGGGTGACGCTGTATACCGATATTATTGCCGAGGAGTTGAACCTGGCTGATGATCATCGTCGCTGGTTGCGGCGGGCCGCGATGCTGCATGATCTTGGAAAGCTGGCAGTCAGCAATCAGATTCTCGACAAGCCGGACAGATTGGACGCGGACGAGTGGGTGGCGGTCAAGAGCCATCCGGGTCTCAGCCAGAAAATTCTGGAACGAATTTCCGTGTTCAGCGATATTGCTCCGATTGCCGGTGCCCATCATGAACGGCTGGATGGCAAGGGTTATCCCTGCGGATTAGCAGGCGATGAACTGTGCCTGGAAGTGCGTATTCTGACTGTTGCAGATGTGTTTGATGCCCTGTCCGCTGAGCGGCCTTACCGGAGCGCCATGCCGATTGCAAAAGTGTTCGAGATTCTGGAGAAGGATATTGGCTGTGCATTTGACGCAACTTGCGTGGCAGCACTGAAGACCGGTTTCCAGCGTTTGAATGCGGAAGCTGAGATCGCGGCCTGAGATTCTTCCCTTTTTGACACTATGAACCCACATTTCCCGTTGAAATATGACTGTGATAGCTGCGTCGTCTCAGTGTGAACACGCTTATGCGAGTTGCTGTTCGACGTCTGGCTTCCATTTGTACCTTACGGAGATACCCATGAAGACTTTATTTCTGGTTCTGGCGATGACAGTCGCTTCCTTTTCTGCCCATGCGGCAGAGCTTGTTACGAAAAGCAGTCCACATTCAGTTGCTGACACCATGGACCGGCTGGTAGCCGCGGTTGAAAAAGCTGGCGCGACGGTTTTTGCACGCGTTGACCATGCAGCAGGGGCTGCCAGTATTGATGCTGAACTGAAGCCCAATCAGATGCTTGTCTTTGGCAATCCAAGGATCGGGACGCCCATCATGCAGGCCGACCCGATGGCTGGTCTCGACTTGCCGATCCGCGTTGTCATTTTTGAAGATGCTGCAGGCAATACGATGGTGGCGTATCATGATCCTCAGCTCATTGCCGCGACCTACCAGGTTCCTGCCGATCTGAAGTCATTGGCCATGATGGCCGGTGCTTTGGGCAAGCTGACAGACGCTGCTGTTCAACCTGCCAATTAAGTCGACTTCATCAGAGCGGCCGCGCGGACCTGCCGCGCGGTTCTGTACAAACAGGAAACGCTCTAAGCTGCTGAGCGCTGATCCCGATGTGTCTGAGCCATGCGGACAAGCAGATTGAACGCCTGCCGTGTTGCGCTGACATTCGCCTTGTTCTGGCCTGCAATGTCAAAGGCAGTGCCATGGGCCGGTGTTCCAATCGGGTAAGGAAGACCTCCAGCCACGGTCACACCGCGTTCGAAACCCAGCAGCTTGATCGCGATCTGCCCCTGATCATGATACATGGTGACGACGGCGTCGACTTCGCCGCGTATTGCCTTCAGGAATACAGTGTCGGATGGCCAGGGTCCTGTGACATTCATTTGCTTATCCTGACAGGCGCGCACTGCTGGTTCCAGAATGTCGATCTCTTCGCGGCCGAATTTGCCATTATCTCCAGCATGTGGGTTGAGGGCAGCGACAGCGATGGCCGGACGCATCTTCCCGGCGCGTTTCAGTGTGTCGGATGCCAGCGTAATTGCACGCAATATGCCCGGTTGATCGATATTGGCGGCAACCTCCTTCAGGCCAATATGGCTGGTAACACGTGTGGTCATGATATCATCGAGCACATTTATTTCGCTGTGATAGCCGGTAAAGCCGAGATAACGGGCCATATAGCGGTGCTCGTCTTCTGCATTCAATCCAGCTGACGTCATGGCACCCTTGTTCAATGGGGCGAACAAAATGCCATCCACCAGCCCTGCCATTGCCAGATCCATAGCCTTGTCGAGGCAACGCAAAGAGGATGTTCCGCCTGCTACGGATACGGTGGCGATTTCCACCTCGTCCGGCTTGATAGTGTTGAGATCAAGATGGGCAAGGCCCGCAAAATCGGGCAGGTCTTCTTCTTGCAAAGTGTTCAGTTCCACCGGCAGGCCAGCCTGCTCGGCCCCGCGTTGCCATAAATGGGCATCACCAACAAGCACGATATCGGCCGCTTCGCGAATACCGTCTTCATTCAGCAGTTTTGCGATCAGTTCCGGGCCGATGCCGGAGGGATCACCAGGGATGATTGCAATTTTAGGACGGTTCATGGACATTTCCGCTGTTAGGTGGACCCACGCTCGCTAAGAGCCTGAGCAATATTTGTTTCGGCTGTTTTCAAATGGGCCTTGAGAGCCTGCGCTGTTCGTTTTGCATCCCGCGCGGTGAGCGCTGCAACGATTTCAGAATGTTCCTTACGCGTGCTGTCGCGGCCTGCGCGGCGCTGAGAGGATAGAAAACGTACGCGCCAAAGACGTGCATTATAGGAGGCATGTGTTTCGGCCAGAGGCAGATTTCCTGCAGCTTGAACGATGGCCTGATGGAATCGCATATCTGCCTGAAATCCGGCCAATTTGCCGTCTCCATCATCTGTGTTTACTTCCGCAATTGCAGCATTGGTGTTTGCTATCTCGCGCAGTTCGGCATCGCTGCAATTTATGCAGGCCAATTCTCCGGCAAGGGCTTCCAACGCGCCCTGAACACGCAGGCAATTGTTGATTTCCTCAAGAGACGGATTGGCAACAAATGGCCGCCGGGCCGCTGTAAACTGAATCAGCCCTTCGCCCGCCAGAAGGCGGATGGCTTCACGCAGGGGCGTGCGGCTGATCCCGAGCGCCTCGGATAAATCGCGTTCTGGAAGGCTGATACCGGGCGGCAGCTTTTCCAGAAGGATCATGCTGCGCAGGGTCTGGGCTGCATCCTCAGCAAGGCTGAGACTTCGGGAGACGCGCCCTTCTGTTCCCATCAGGCCTTTCAGGTTTGCAACTTTGCTCACATCAGGTCCCCCAATTCAAAACCACAGGGTTCAGCGGCCGGATCAACTCCAATAATTGCTGCCGGGTGTCTGGATGCAAAGGTGCGATTGGATGGCGGCAAAAATCTGATTTGATCACGCCCCCTTCCATCATGGCCGCTTTGGCGGAGCGAAATCCGCATTGGCGGTTCTCAAAGTTAATCGCCGGCAATACCCGCGCGTAGTGGGTCATTGCCTGCTGTCTGTCGCCTGCCGCATGGGCTGTAAGGACCGGCTTGATCTGGTCTGGAATCATGGCCGATGTCATGGTGCCTGTGGCACCTGCATCAAGATCTGCCATCAGGGTGATGGCTTCTTCACCGTCAAACGGCCCTTCAATAGCGCTGCCACCTGCCGCAATCAGAGCGCGCAGTTTTGCAGCTGTCTGGGCGCACTCGATCTTGAAGAGTTTCAACATCTCGATTTCTTGCGCCATTTTCACAAGCAAAGGCACTGGAAGATCAACACCTGACAGGGGTGCATCCTGCACCATGATGGGAATGCCGACTTCCCCGACCCGTGCAAATTGCTCAAAGGTCTGCTCGGTAGTGCCGCGCATCAAGGCCCCGTGATAGGGGGGCATCATCATCACGATTTGTGCACCCAGTTCCTTGGCTTCCCGTGCGCGGTCGACCACAATGTCGGTGGCAAAGTGGCTGATGGTCACAATGACAGGAATGCGTCCGGCCACATGTTCAAGAGATGTCTGGGTCAGAATCCGGCGCTCCTCATCGGTGATGAGAAATTGCTCGGAGAAATTTGCGAGAATGCAAATTCCGTCGACCTGCTGATCGATCATGCAATCCAGAACCCGTTTCATGCCATCGACATCAATTGCGCCGCCGGTTTCAAATGGTGTTGGCGCGACGGGCCAGATGCCTTGAAAGTTTGCCATGAACGCTACTCCTGAGATTATTCTATGATTTCAAAGTTTTTCAGATGTTTATCTGAAATGGAGATTCCCAGACCGGGTGTGTCATCGTCCAACTGCAGATAGCCATCTACCGCGTCGGGATCACCCTCGAAAATATAGTAGAAAAGCTCGTTGCCGACCTCCACGTCAAAAACCGGGAAGTATTCGCTGATCGGGCAGTTCACATTGGCCATCGTCAGGTGATAATTGTGCATCTGGCCAGCATGGGGAATGACCGGAATCTGGTTTGCTTCCGCTATGGCGTTGATTTTCTGCGCGGCTGTAATGCCGCCGACGCGATTGGTGTCATATTGCAGGATGCTGACGGCTTTCTTTTCGATCAGGTCCTTGCAGCCAATGATTGAATATTCATGTTCGCCGCCCGAAATGGGCACAATGCCCATGGCGTTCAGCTCGGCATAACCTGCCACGTCATCAGCGATAACCGGCTCTTCGAGCCAGCGCGGCTCATATTTTTCAAGCTTTGGCAGCATGCGTTTGGCATAATCAAGCGTCCAGCCCATATAGCATTCCAGCATCAGATCATTGTCATAACCAATGACCTCGCGCAGTGCTTCAACGCGTTTCAGATTCTCGCGCATGCCCTGCATGCCGTCCTTTGGGCCGTAGCCAAAGCGTGACTTGTAGGCGTTGTAGCCGTTTTTCATGGCCTCTTCGGCCTCTTGTTGCATGGCTGGCACCGAGTCTGCGTAGAGTTTGGAGTAGTAGACCGGGATTTTTTCCTTGGTGCGCCCACCGAGCAGCTTGAAAACGGGTTTTCCGACTTGCTTGCCCATCAAATCCCAGATCGCAATATCGATTGCTGAAATGGCTGTCATGCCGATGCCCTTGCGACCCCAGGCATGGGTGCGACGGTACATTTTTTCCCAGATATAGGCGTAGTCAAAGGGATCTTCGCCAATCACCAAAGGGGCGTAGTATTCGTCGATGGCTTTTTTGACCACGACCGGTGCAAGGGCCGCATTTCCGATGCCGATTGTGCCGTCTTCGCTTTCGACTTCGCAGGTCAGCCATTGGTAGAATCGAAAGGACGACATGGCATCGCCGCGCTCCCACAACACATCTGATGCATTGGTGCAGAAATTGCCCTGGGGGGGAACGGTTGGACCGGTCCAGTTCCAGACCCGTGTGCGGATGGATTTGATGCGACTCATGATCAGGAACCTTTTTTAAACGCTGGCCGTTGCCCTGTGATCAGTTTCCACAGGGCGGGCCCAAACAGGGCAATAGCAGTGAGAATCAGGAAGAATGCCGAAAGGGGTCGGGTAGCGATCAGCCACCATTGCTCGTCCAGCATGACCATGGATTGGCCCAGGCGCTGCTCCAGCATGCCGCCCAATATCAGGCCGATGGCCAGAGGTACGACGGAAAACCCGTAAACCCGCATGAAGTAGCCGATGATCCCGGAAACGATGGCAATCCAGACATCAAACATGGATTGATCCAGAGCATAGGCACCGACAATCGAAAAGATGAAGACACTGGGCCAAAGCATGCGGATCGGTATGAGGGTGACCCGCGCAAATACCTTTGCCCCATATAGGCCAATGACCAGAAACAGCAGGTTTACGAAAAGCATCGACCAGAAAATGGCGAAGGCGAAATCAGCCTGTTCGGTGAACATTGTAGGACCGGGGCGCAGGCCGTGGACCAGCAATCCGGCCAGAATAACTGCCGCTGTTGGACTTCCGGGAATGCCGAGAGCCAGTGTCGGCACCATGGCACCGCCGGTTGCAGAATTGTTCGCGGCCTCTGATCCTGCGATGCCTTCAATGGCACCTTTGCCGAACTCTTCTGGTGTCTTGGACCAGCGCCGCGCTTCATTATAACCGATCATGGAGGCAACGGTTGCTCCTTCCGCTGGCAGAATACCGATGAAGGTGCCGATGCCGGTTGATCGCAAAATGGTTTTCCAGACCTTTTTGTAATCGGCCATGGAGGGCAGCTTGATGGCCTTCATTGTGACCTGTTCACGCTTTTGATGCAGAGCGGAGGCCTGGGACAGCAATTCGGAAATTCCAAATACGCCGATCATGACCGGAACGAAACCGATGCCTTCATGAAGTTGTGGAACGTCGAAGGTAAAGCGTTTGACGGATGTCAGAAGATCGACGCCGACCGTTGCCAA
Organism: Alphaproteobacteria bacterium; assembly: GCA_024743215.1. GTDB lineage: Bacteria > Pseudomonadota > Alphaproteobacteria > Rhizobiales. The sequence continues at coordinate 231,246 of JANSWZ010000006.1, read as the reverse complement.
CAGAATGCCGAATGCGCCTGCAATGAGGTTCTTGATCGGTGAACCGCCGCCAACGCTGACCAGCATGGACAGTCCGAACAAGGTCAGTGCGAAATATTCCGGCGGTGCAAAATTATAGGCGGCACGGGCCAGAACCGGCGCGGCAATCATAAGGCAGATAACGCTCAGGACACCACCAATGGTCGACGCGACCACAGCCATGCCAAGGGCGCGCCCCGCTTCGCCGCGCAAGGCCAGAGGATAGCCGTCAAGACAGGTGGTTGCGCTGGCAGATGTGCCGGGTGTGTTGATAAGGATGGCTGTGATTGCACCGGCAAACGTCGCTGAGCAATAGATTGCAGTCAGTATCGAAATGGCTGCAACCGGCTCCATCGTCAAAGTGAAGGGCAAGAGCAGTGCCGCGCCTGTTGTGGCGTTCAAACCGGGCAGTGCGCCGATGATGACGCCGCCAAGAGTTGCGGCGACCAGCAACAGCAACAGACTTGGATCGGTCAGTGCCAGAAAGCCGTTTAAAAAAGCATCCATTGTACTTATCCGTACCAGAGGGAGGTCAATAATCCGCGGGGAAAGCGGATTTTGAAGACGAGATCAAAAAGAAAGAAAACCGTGGTCGGAATGAGGATGCCCACAAGGGCAATGTTAAGGGGACGGCGTTCACCCCACAACATGGTCAGTGTAGCTGCAAAGGCGCCCAAAGCCAGAAAGAGATCAACCTGCATCAAGGCCACAAACCCGATCATCAGCCCCATGGTCATCCATGATTTGGATGTGACGCGCTCAACAATTCTTACCGGGTCCTTCCAGACCATCAACAGGGTCAGACTGACAATCAGCAGACACACCAGTTGAGGGAAATCAGACGGCTGAATACCGCGCTTCAGGATTGGCGGCATCTTCTTGAATGTTGTGGTGAAGTAGAGCGCTACAATACAAAAGAGGATGATGCAGATCGGAACCAGCCATCTGGCCCGCCTGTCAGGATTGAGTGGTGTTTTCATGAAGCAGCCCGGTTTGCCCCCTGATCCAGGATCAAGGGGCAGTTGGTGTGGAAACAGGTCTGGTTTACTCGATGAAACCAAGCTCTTTCAATGCTGCTGACATATCCGTCACCATGGTTTGCAGCTGATTGCCCCATTCTTCTGATCCGGCAACAGATGACGAATCAAGTCCAACCGAGACCAGGAAACCTTGATAAACGCCATGGTTCATGGATTTTACAAGGGCCTCTTCAATCTTCGCGGCGACATCATCCGGGGTGTCCTTGTGAACGACAAATCCACGTACGGTCGAGAAGCTGACCGGGATGCCCATTTCCTTGGCTGTTGACACATCCGGCAATGCCGGCATGCGTTGATCGGCCAGAACAACGATCGGGCAGACATCGCCTGAATCGATCTGGCTACCAGCTTCCGCCAGGTTCAGTACAGCAACATCAACCGCGCCTGCGACAAGCTGGGTGGCCAATTCGCCGCCGCCATCAAATGGAAGGATCTTTGGTGTTTTCATGTCGCCTTTTTTGGTGAACATGAAAGCGGAAACATCATCAATATTGCCCAAATGGGTTGTGCCGTAGATGATGGCCTCTTCTTTTTGTTTTGCAACAAATTCGGCCGCATCTGCGTAGGCACCACATTTCACCATGAGAATCTGGGGATCATCTGTTCCGCGTGCGATCGGGCGCACATCTTCCAGTTTCATCTTGGTTTCGTTCTTGGCCAGCGTTGCTGCGTGACCAATGGTGAATGTCAAAATGGAATGACCGTCGGCAGGCTGTGTGAGATAGTAATCCATGGCAACAGCGCCGCCGCCACCGCCTTTGTTGACTACGACCATGTCAGCGCCCAATTCGCGGCGTCCGCGCAGCATCATCATGCGTGTGGTGACGTCGGTGCCGCCGCCATTGCCGGCGTGTGTGACGACTTCAATTGTCTTTGAAGGGTAGTCTTGGGCGTGTGCCTGAGGCGCGAAGCTGGTGAGCGCAAGTGTTGATGCGCCAACAATCAGCGTCAATGCGCGCAGTTTTCTGGTGTCTTTCATAGTTTCCTCCCGGTTGCAGCTTTCCCCGTCCTGCTATGCAGTCAGGTTTTGGTATTTTGGTATACCAAAGTACATTTTTCTTAAAGAAGGCTCTGCGCCGAGTCAAGCTTGTGTCAGACGTTTCGGCGTTGTTTCCCATTCACCCCTGATCGAACCACGCTGCCGATGCGGCATCACAGACCTTTTGCCTGCACAAAGACAAGTTTGCTTGATCAAAGCACAAAAACACTTTTAAACAACGGTCATTCGCATGAGAGGACTTCTAAATGCAACTCAAGTTGATCGTCAGAAAGTTTGCCTGGATTGCTGTCTTTTGTTTGGCATTGATCGGCGGATCTTTTGCTCAATCCGGGCCGGAACAGCAATTGGCCGGGCGGACGCTGGATGTGATGGTTGGGTTTTCCAATACTGGAGGCGGGGCGCGGTTCTGGAATGTCTTTTCGCAGGAATTGCGCAAACGGCTTCCAGCGACGCCTGTCCGTACGCGCTTTAATGATACCGGCAGCGGCGTGGATGGCACCAGTGATTTGTTTGGCCGTTCAAAGGGTGTGCTGGCAATCGGTTTTGTGCGACCACCTGAAATTGCCTTTGCTCAATTGAATGAGCGTGCGGATGTGGATTTTGACTTTCGGCAGGCGCAATGGATTGCCGGTGTCGAGGTGGAGAGTTTCATAATGGCCGCTCGGCGCGGACTGCCATGGGAGCCGGATGTTTTGCGGACCCTGGAACCGCAGACCATACTTCCGGTCAGTGATATTCTGGCGACTCATGCCACTGTGGGAATTCTGCTTAACGCCGTGACTGGAATTCCCTCGAAAATCGTGATCGGTTTCAAAAAATCCGATCGGCTGCGCAGCTTGCTGGCCGCAGATGTCGATTTTTACACGATTGCGGCAGATGCCAAGTTGGAACCGCTGCTGGCGTCGGGTGATATCAAGGCGTTGTATACGATCACCGGTGAGGACTTTCCCGCTGCGATGGGCGCGGTAGAGCCGCTCGAAAGTTTTCTGGTGCCAGATGCTCCAGCCTCGGTTGTTGCGTTCATAAAATCAGCCCGTGGCATGGGGCGGGCGTTTTATGCGCCGCCATCTGTTGCGGATGAGGATGTGGCGGCATTGCGCTCTCTGTTTCATGATATTCTGAGTGACCCGGATTTCGTTGAAAGGGCTGCACAGGAGGGGGTGCCGGTTGCGGCGGTGGCCAGCGAAACAGTTGAAGCGCAATTGCAGGAATTGCTGACCTCCGACCCTGCGCAAAAACTGCTTTTGGACACGGCCTATGCGTGTGGCCTGGCCATGTCACGGGGTAAAGTGACGCGCTGTGACTTTTCGCAAGTTGGGACTTCCAACTGAGTTGTACTTCAGGCAGACTTTTCACAGTCTGTTCCAAAACCTTATGTAAAGCCAATTGATGCCGGTACTTGCCGAACTCCTGTCCGTTGCAACTTCCGGCTGGACTGGTCTTCTGACGGCTCTGTGTCTGGGCACCCTGTTCGGCTTTGTGGCCGGGCTTGCACCCGGCATTGGCGGGCGCATTGGCATTATTCTGTCCTTGCCTGTTGCGGCATTCTGGGATCCTCTGGGCGGTGCCGTTTTCCTGTTTGCCATGCATTCGGTGGTTCACACGTCTGCATCCATTCCCGCCATTGCATTCGCATTGCCGTCCACCGGGGCCGATGCGGCGACCGTTCTGGATGGCTATCCGCTGGCAAAAATGGGTCGGGCAGGGGAGGCGCTGGGGGCCAGTCTTTCTTCCTCGGCGATTGGCGGTGTGCTTGGGGCCCTGGCGTTTCTGGCGGTCATTCCCGTTGCACGGCTCGTGCTCAATCATTTCGGGCCGCCCGAGTTTCTTTTGCTGGCTCTGGCCGGCCTTTCTATGGTTGCCTTGTTGTCCGGGCGCAGTCTGCTAACGGGATTGCTGGCCGCAGCGCTCGGGTTTCTGGTGGCCTGTATCGGGTTGGATGTGCATACGTCAGCCGCTCGATTTACCTTCGGCCTGTCTGAATTGCGCAGCGGTATCAATCTGGCAGCACTTGTGGGTGGCATTTTCGTGGTGCCCGAAATGCTGGCCAGATGGTCGTATGATGCCAAGGGGCATGACAGGGCAGTGTCCACCAGCCTTGCAGATGTGTTTCATGGCATGGGCAAGACCTTTGCCCATATGCGACTTGTGCTGCGTTCATCACTCTATGGAATTGGCATTGGCATGATGCCGGGACTGGGATCGAGCGTTGCCGTGTGGATGTCCTATGCGTATGCCTCCAATCACTCCAAATCTGTGGTGCCCTTTGGCAAGGGGGCGATTGAAGGTGTGATTGCGCCTGAAGCGGCAAACAATTCCAAAGAAGGCGGCGCCATGGTGCCGACCCTGTTTTTTGGCATCCCGGGCAGTTCCAGCATGGCCATTATGCTGGGGGCCTTTCTGGTGATCGGATTGCCAGTCGGGCCCAATTTACTAACCAGTGATGTTGATGTTTCGGTCACTTTGGCAACAACTGTTTTGCTGGCTAATCTTCTTGCAATCCCGATGTTCTTTGCTGTCGTGCCGGGCATTGTTCGGCTGGCTGCCCTGCGCCGGGATCATATGGTGCCGATAGCAATTGCGTTGTCCTTGTTTGCAGCGCTCTATCAGGACATGCACTGGACGACGTTGGCACAATTCATGGTTGGCGGTGCGCTTGGTGTGGCTCTGAAACGTGTGGAATGGTCCCGCGCCGCCTTTCTGCTGGGCTTCATCATGGGGCCACTGGCAGAAATTTCCTATATTCAAACATCCCAGATCTGGGGTTGGTCGATGTTTGGCCGACCGACCAGTGTGATCATGCTGATTGTTTTTGGCTTGATTGCCTGGCGCGGCATGCGGTCCCGTTCCGTGGGCCGCCGGATTGTTGCTGGACCGGCGGATGCGCAATTGGCATTGCCGCTTTGCCTTGTCTTTATGGCGGCTATTGTCGGCAGCCTGTTATTTCCCAATGGTGCCTCCCCGGTTCCACTGATTGTTTCTGTAACGGGGGTTATGCTGGCCGGACTGGTCATGTTTGTCGGGTTCCGGCCTTCTCCAAGCGACGCTGTATCGGATCGGCCGGAGTTGCAGACATTCGAATACATCAGGACAACGGTGATTTTTTGCATCTTGACGCCGTTTGTCGGCCTGCCGTTGGCCAGCGCCCTGTATGTCGGTTGGATGATGCGGAAGGCGCGCGCGCGTATGCTTGCCTGCGAACTGGCAGCATTGAGTGTTGCGCTGGTTCAGCTGGGTTTTCTGGCTCTGGTTCTGGACATTCGGGCTGAGCCGATGGTTACAGGTTGGTTCTACGCCAGCTTCATTGCCTCTTAGGAGCGGCTGCAGACGGCAAGGCCTCTTTGGGTGTAACGGCGCTCAAGCCCATGAATGGTGCGCTTGCCGGTTTCGATGCAGGTGAAGCTCACAACGGTCAGGTCTGCGTTTTCGTAAAATTTGATGGCGTCTTCCTCTGTGTTGAACAAATTAGCATGCTGGCTGCGGGCCAACATGCCTTCCTTCAACTGACGTTCCAGTAATTCAGATTCTGTCCTGTCCATGCCAGTGCTGTCTGCCAGAACAGTTTTCAGGTTTTGCAGTGCCTGATCGACACGAGCTTCGCGCTCGGTCGTTCCTCGCCTATGGCCCATTTGAGTGGAGGAAATCACCCTCCCATCAGGGGTAAGCCAAGCCCCAAGATGCCTCAGAAACGACAGACGTTTTGTAAGCGGGATGAAGGACAGCACACCATGCATGAGGATCAGTCCGACTGGCGCATCAGGTTGGAATTCTGCCATATCGGCACGGATTGTCGTGAGGTGCAGATCATTTTCCCGTGCGTAGGAATTGCAGATTTCCAAAGGCGTCTGGCACCGGTCAATAATTGTGACGTCAAGAGAACGGGCAAAGCCGGGCCCGCCAACTGTGACTGCAGCATTCAGCAACCCGGCATAAAGACCAGTGTCAGTTGTGCCGCCAATGATGACCCTGACCGGATTTGAAGTGCTTCTTGCCTGTGCCAGAACTTGGCTGGTTGCCGCCTGAAACTCCGCAAAATCGCCAATGCGCTGGTCAATTGGCAGTGTCGCGCGCCGCATGATGGCGCTGAGATGAAACCCGTGGCAGGCGGTACAGTGACGCGGCGCTAATTGCAGGCACATTTCTGCGTTAGCCATTGGGCATTCCGGGAAATGAAGCATTCAGGCGGCCTATTCGGTGTGTCGAGTTTTGATCAAGCATTGTCAATGCAACCAGTCTAGACAACAAAATGGTTTTCAAGTAGCTATTTAACAACAGCATCTGGTTGATATTCAGGGTGCCTGCTGAGCTACACGGGAAATGAAATGTCTGATTTGAAGCATGGATTGCTGGCGTCTTGCGCAGCCTTTGGTTTGTTGGTGGGATCTGCGGCAGCCGAAGACTATGCGCCCTTTGACAAAGCTGGCTTCTACGCTGCGGTGTTTGGCGGTGTGAATATTCTGCAAGATGCAGATGTATCGGTTGATCCGATGAGCAGTGAAATACGGTCAACCAGTGGTGATATTGAATATGACACGGGTTTTGTTCTAGGCGCGGCAGTGGGCCATGAATTTTCCCACAACATTCGTGGTGAGCTGGAACTGTCCTACCGCAGGAATGACGTGTCTTCCTACTATGAAGGATCGCCTGAATCTGGCGGAGCATTTAATCAGGCCGGTTCCGATGATCATGTTTCTGCCTTGGCGGTGATGGCCAATGTCTGGCGGGATGTGGATTTGAACGAAACATTTGGCATGCATTTTGGTGGCGGTGTGGGCGTTGCGCAGCTTCACTTGGAGTTGGACGATATTGATTCGACCGGCGGAGGCGAGGTTGGCAGGGTCGATGATTCTGATTGGGTCCTGGCCGGGCAGGCTGGTGTTGGTTTTTCCATGATGTTGCCACAGGGCTGGATTGCAACGGTTGATTACCGCGCCTTCCTGACGGCCGATGGCGCATTTGAAGGCCGTGATGTAAATGGCGATGCCTTCGAAATTGAGCATGATTATCTTGCTCACTCGATTATGGTCGGGCTTCGAATGCCATTTTCAGGTTACTAGCTGACTTCCAGCCTTCCTAGTTTTCGAATTCGCTGATGAACATCTCTGCTTTGCCGCTTTCATGGCGGGGCAGTTCGTCGACGCGTATCAGTTTTATCGTCATGTCCGCTGGCAGAGCTTTTTGCAAATGGGCGCGGAGCAGGTCTTCCTGATCAATGGTCAGTTCTTCGCTGGATACATAGCTCATTTCCAGCCGGTCCAGCGCTGTCTGCCGGAATTGTTGCGACAGAACAGGTACTTCATCCCGGAAGGACCGCATGCCGAAGCTTGGCCAGTATTTGCCGTCTTTGGCGACAAGCAGATTGCGTTCGCGCCCCAGAATGCGGGTAAGAATTGGTTGATTGCGGCCGCATCCGCATGTCTTACCGGCTATCGCGCGGTCCCCAATGGCATAGCGGATAAGGGGTGTCGCAAAATTGCTGAGGGTGGTGATGACGACGGCGCCCTCTTGCCCCGGTATACAGGGCTTTCCGGCATCATCAACTATCTCGACCAGCACCGAGTCGGTCTGAATGTGGTAATTGCCATGTGATGGGCACTGAATGGCGATCACGCCGCATTCTTCAGCAGAATAGGTGTCGTTGATTTCAATGTTCCAGCGCTCTTTGACAGCTCCCCGCAAATCGTCATCTACGGTTTCTGCCAGTGTTGAGATGCCCTTTGGTGTCCAGTCATTTGCATTTTGTGCCGAAAGAACCACCAGTTCACGCAGGACAGAGGGCAAGGTCATCAGATAGGCGGGGCGACGGCGGTGCAGACAATCCAGATGGTCTGATATCCGACCCTTTGTTGCCTCCAGTGCAAAACGTTTTCCGGTGTGGAATGGAATGCCCTCATAATCTGCCCAATGGGTGCTGGTTTCCCCTTCGGGCAAAAGTGTTGTTGAGCGCGAGAATTTGCGGATAACAGCAAGTGATTGATCAAAGTCTCGGCGAAACCAGATCAGCGCGCGCAGCGCAAAGGCTTTTTGCCAAGTGGCCGTGATGTTCGTGGCCATCAATTCCACAGGACTGCCGGTTGAGCCAGAGCTGCGTAACAGTGCGACCGGCTTGTGCCCTTTTGGAAGGCTTTTGGCCTGCAAATTTTGCGATTGTGATTGCAGAGCGCTGCGCTTCAGAATTGGCAGACCAGCCCACAATTTTGCATCGCGGGCCAACTCGGCTGGAGTGCCGAATTTCGTATAGTCACGATAAAGTGGCACATTGGCGATGCAATGAGAGACAAGTTGGAAAATCTGCTGCGTCCGCATCTTTGCCGTGGCGCTGGATGGAAGCGCCTGTGACTTAATCAGATTCTGCTGAAACGCAAAGACAGAGGCAGGGCCAGCGCCAGCGGCCAATTGGGACTTCCAGCGTTCAAGCCATTGCAGATCCTGTTCAGTGGTGGTCATTTCAGTGCCGATGTCGGGTGAATCGCTTGTATGGCACCTTATTAGCACACGTATTGGGGCTCAATGGGGCTGTGGTTCTTCATCACTATCGGCGGTCGACAATTTCAACACTCATACAGAAATCGATGGCTGCCGAATTGAATACCCACCTCGACGAGAGACAGGTTGACACGGGCAAAACCCAACAGCGGTTCATAGCCCTTTTAGATCGCTGGCGGTGTCCTGATCCGTCTCTATCGGCTTGTACCGCCGCAAATGAGCATGGCTGATCGAGCTGACCCTCCAGACACTTTCGTGACGATACATGATGCACGTGGTACCGCATAGCTTTGACAGTCTTGGACATAGGCAAGCATGTCTTCAGCGTGTTCAAGAAATTGCGTGTCGGCGCCACCGGCCATCGTCAGGCTTCGGCCATTTCAACAACTTCCGCAAACTTCTTGAAGAACTTGGCAGCAAGCTTCTTGGACGTACTTTGAATCAACCGGCCACCAAGCTGCGCCAGCTTGCCGCCAATTTCGGCCTTGGCAGTGTATTTGAGGGTGGTGACTCCGTCAGTCTCTTCAAGGATCACATCGGCCCCACCCTTGGCATGACCGGCGGCTCCTCCATTGCCTTGACCAGACAGTGAAAACGCATCCGGCGCGCCTGACTTGTCAAGCTCAACATTGCCACTGAAACGCGCTTTGACAGGGCCGACTTTCAGAACCACCTTAGCTTCCAGTTCAGTGTCGGAGTGCTGTATGAGTTCCTCACAACCCGGGATGCATTGCTGCAAGATCTCCGGGTCGTTCAATGCCTCATAAACGCGTGCTTTTGGTGCATTGATTGTGACTTCATCATTCAGTTCCATGGGGAATTCCTTATTAACAACAGGGGAATTTTATTGAGGCCAGCATTTCGGCCTGTTCTTTGCTCAAATTGGGTTTTGGGAGCCGGTTCAGCAGTCGGGCTATTACAGCTCTCATGATGTGGCCTCCTCGTGAACCTGCAGCGCCGCAACTTCCTGGGGCGTATCAATATCGCGGAAGAAAGCGGTGGTTTGGGTTGTGACAGAATTCACGAGATCCGGGTTCTCACGGGTGAATTTGTGGCATCCCGGATTATGATGATCCGCCAGAAGCCGTGCTTTCAGATCGAAAGGGATGATCAGAGGATTCCCACGAACCTTGTTTTGAACCGGTACCGTAATTTTGGGCGATTTGTTTGTGCGATGCTGCTCTAACAACCAAACGAGATGAGCGGAGGTTAAAAACGGTTGATCACCAAGACCAACAAAAGTGTCCTGTGCCGACACCGATGCGGCCAACCCGACCGCGACGGATGTTTTTTGACCCCGCTCAAAGTTGGGGTTGAAAACGAATTGCACGTCCAGTCCATGCAAGGCCGCTTCTATTTCCGCGCGCTGGTGACCGGTGACAACACTGACCTCGCCATCACAAACGCCAATGTAAGCGGTAACAGACCGACGGATCATCGGAATGCCTTCTATGGGAATCAACAGTTTGTTGGTTGTTCCCATGCGCTGTGACAGGCCAGCTGCCAGAATGATGGCCGCGCTTCTATGCATCTGTATCCCCTGCGCCGCGCAGGTGCCGGCGACGTTCCTGCGTCAGCTGAGCGAGAATTGAAAGCGCGATTTCCTGGGGTGTGACTGCATCAATTGGCAGACCGGCAGGCGCGTTGACCCTGGATAGAAGGTCTTGTGAAATGCCTTCATCGGCCAGTTTTTTGGCCAGGGCTGCAAATTTGCGACGGCTGCCGACAAAGGCAATAAAATCTGCCTGCATCGCCAATGCTGTCCGAAGACTTGCAAGGTCATCCTTGCCCTGTGTGGCAATGATGATCATGCGCTTTTCGCCAGTCGCAAGCGCGCGTGGCTGCATGTCCGAGGTGCCTTCCGAGAGCGTCCACTGAAATTCTTTGGCCAGTGCCACAAGCGATTGGGCAACCGGGGAGGATCCAAAAATCATCAGCTCTGGCAATGGCAAGATCATCTCGACAAATATGTCGATTGAGCCTTTGGACGGGCAGCCATTGCGAGCAAAGCGCATGCCTTCTACATCGTCCCCGGCTGTGACGCCCTTTTCATCCAGCACATCCTGCGGATGCAGGGAAATGAGCTGAGGTTGGCCGTCCTTCATTGCGCGATCAGTGGCCTTGGCCAATGCGCTGCGCACACAGCCACCCCCGATCCAGCCCTGAAGAATAGTTCCGCTTCCGTCCAAAAGCGCCTTGGCGCCGGGTTTGGCGGCGGTTGATCCGGCGGTGCGAACCACCGTTGCAATTGCAAAGGGTTCGCCGCTTGCCCGCATTTCCTGTGCAAGTTCGGCAATGTCAGCGTCTGTCAATTCGGCGGGGGTCATAAGCGCACCAATTCGGGCTCAAGCGCTGCAAGATCCGCCAGCTTGTTGGCAGGGCGAAACAGGTCGAGATGAGGCAGGGCTGCTGCCATGCCCCGCGCGACGGGTTCATAGCCATCCCAGCCCTTCAACGGGTTCAGCCAGATGATTTTGCATCCACGTTTTTTCAGATTTGCCAGAGCGTCGCCCAGCAGTTCAGGCGCGTCGGTGTCATAGCCATCAGACAGGATCAGAACGACCGTGCGCCCGTCGACAAATCGGCGGGCATAGGTTTTTGAAAACTGCATCAATGAAGCGCCGATCCTGGACCCTCCGCCAAACCCATCCGCGAGCACAGACATCCGGCCCAATGCGCGCAGCGCATCCTTGTCACGCAGGGCATCTGCGATGCGGACTAGGCGGGTATGGAAAAGATAGGCGTCGGCGGCCTCATCAGAGCGCATCATGCCCGCAATGAAAGACAGAAACACACGGGCATAAACGGTCATTGACCCGGATACATCGCAGAGTGTGACGATTTTCAGCGGCCGGTCAGGGCGGTGTTTCATCGGCAAATGCAGTGGCTCGCCACCGGTTGACAGACTTTTCCGGATCAGTTTCCGGAAATGGATCTGGTCACCCTTGCGTGCCTGTTTGCGGCGGCGTGAGCGGCGGTCGCGCAAGGCTGCACCCAGACGGCGCGCAATTTTCTCGGCCTCTGCAATGTCTTCCGGCAGTACCAGATCCCGCAAGTCTTTCTTTGTCAGTGACCGAATGACGCTGGAGACCAGCTTGCCTTCGCCATCGGTCTCGGCTTCGTCTTCCCCACCATCAGGCGTTGTGGGCGCACCGGCACCGCTGGCCGCTTCTCCGCCTTTGGCATTGCGTGAGGTGTGCACACTGTCGGAACCGGTTGTCGTGGTGGGCATGGTTTTTTCTGAAACCCGTCCGCCGTTCAACCAAAAGGCGTTGAACAGATCATCAAATCGTTCGGCATCTTCTGCACAACCGCTGAAAACCGCTCGCAGTGCATGGCGGGCCTCTTTGGGATTGGCAGCCTGCGTATGTGTCAGCGCTTCAAGCCCGGCCTTTGCTTCGCCCACACCCAGTTGCAGACCATTGGACCGCAAATGTGCCATGAACCCAGCCATACGGGCGGCAGGTCCAGGGTCACGGGCAGCGAATTTAGTTACCTGACTCATGCAGCTTTTCCTGCCAGGCGCTGAGCAATTTCGGTTGTGATGTTGTCGCGGTCGGTCTGGGTCTTGAGAAGCGTCGCCAGGCTGGCCTGCAGTACCACAGGGTCACGGGTCAGATCTGCAATTCCAAGGCCCACCAATGCGGCAGCGAAGTCCAGCATTTCGGCAATGCCGGGTTTTTTCTCCAGATCCTCTTTGCGCAGTGACTGCACAAAACCGATGATCTGAGACGCCAGTGCTGCATCTACTTCCGGGCAGCGCGCGGTCAGAATGGCCAGTTCTGTGGTTCGGTCCGGATAGGAAATATGGGCATACAGGCACCTGCGGCGCAATGCGTCGCTGAGATCCCGTGTTCCATTTGCGGTGAGAATGACGATAGGCCGAGAAGTTGCCTTGATTGTGCCGAGTTCCGGGATCGTCACCTGAAATTCTGACAGAATCTCCATCAGATAGGCTTCAAATTCCTCATCGGCCTTGTCGATCTCATCAATCAGCAGAACCGGCGGCGTATCCTGCCGAATTGCCTTCAGCAAAGGGCGCTCAAGCAAGAATTCTTCGGAAAAAATACGCTCTTCGACAACACGCCCGGTTTCGCCATGTTCGGCTGCTGCGCGAATTGAAAGCAATTGTCGCTGATAGTTCCATTCGTAAATCGCTTGCGCGGCGTCCAGTCCTTCATAGCATTGAAGGCGGATCAATTGGGTGTCTTGCACAGTGCTGAGGACACGGGCCAGATCGGTTTTGCCGACACCAGCCGCGCCTTCAAGCAGCAATGGGCGACCAAGAGCCATTGCCAGATGCACAGCCATGGCCAGATCGTCATTGGCGACATAGCCTTCGTCCGCCAAAGCGGTTTGCAGGGCGTTCCAGTTCATTTTTGATACCCGATTGGTGGCGGGCGGCCAAAAGGCCGCCCAGCGTTCACTTAATCATGCAGGCCAAGTTTGTTGGCTGTTTCCCAAATCCGCCAATGGTCATGTGGCATGTTGGTCTGCTTCAACCCAAAGGGGCGGAAGGCGTCGTGGACCGCATTTGAGAAACACGGAACACCACCCACATGCGGGCTTTCGCCAACACCCTTGGCTCCGATCGGGTGATGCGGGCTTGGGGTGACAGTGTGGTCGGTTTCGTAGTTCGGTACTTCCCAGGCTGTCGGCAGGAAGAAGTCCATCAACGTGCCGTTTTTGACGTTGCCCTGCTTGTCATAGGCAATCTCCTGCCCCAAAGCGACGGCGAAAGCCTCGGTCAGTCCGCCATGGATCTGCCCCTCGATGATCATCGGGTTGATGCGGGTGCCGCAATCATCCAGCGCATAGAAGCGGCGGATTTCAGGCACGCCGGTGTCGACATCGATGTCCATCACACAGACATAGGCACCGAACGGATAGGTCATGTTGGGCGGATCGTAATAGCTGACCGCTTCAAGCCCTGGCTCAAGTCCCGGTATGGCCTGATTATAGGAGGCGAAAGCGATTTCCTTCATCGTCTTGAAGCGCTCAGGCGCGCCTTTGACGACGAACCGATCCACATCGAACTCTACATCATTGTCATGAACTTCCAGCAGATAGGCTGCGATCATTTGCGCCTTGGCGCGGATTTTACGCCCGGCCATGGCCGTGGCAGCACCCGCTACCGGTGTGGAGCGTGAGCCATAGGTACCCAGTCCATAAGGGGCCGTGTCGGTATCACCTTCTTCAATGGTGATGCTGTCCGCAGGCAGGCCAATTTCGGTGGCAAGGATCTGTGCAAAGGTCGTTGCATGACCCTGACCCTGAGAAATTGTTCCAAGCCGCGCAATGGCCGATCCGGTCGGGTGGATACGGATTTCGCAACTATCGAACATGCCAAGGCCGAGAATATCACAATTCTTGACCGGTCCTGCACCGACGATCTCGGTGAAGTGGCACAGACCAATGCCCATCAGGGTGCGGGTTTCGCCGCGTTTGAAGGCTTCGACACGTTCGGCCTGCTCTTTGCGCAAGCCTTCGTAATCGACCGCTTCCATCACCTTGTCCCAGGCCCTGTGATAATCACCACTGTCATATTCCCAGCCAAGGGCGGATTGGTAAGGGAACTGTTCCTTTTTGATGAAGTTGATGCGGCGCAGATCTGCTGCATCCATATCAAGCTCAATGGCCAGAACCTCAATCATGCGTTCAATGAAATACACCGCCTCGGTCACGCGGAAGGAGCAACGATAGCTGACCCCGCCCGGTGCCTTGTTGGTGTAAACACCATCCACTGCCAGATAGGCAACCGGAATGTCATAGGACCCGGTGCAGATATTCATGAACCCGGCCGGAAATTTGGTCGGATCAGCACAGGCGTCAAACCCGCCATGATCGGCTGTCACCTGACAATGCAGTCCAGTGATTTTACCTTCTTTGGTGGCCGAGATTTTGCCGGTCATCCAATAGTCACGGGCAAAGGCCGTGGTCATCAGATTTTCCATGCGGTCTTCGACCCATTTCACCGGCCTGCCGGTAACAATGGAGGCCACGACCGAGCAGACATAACCCGCATAAGCGCCAACCTTGTTGCCGAAACCACCGCCAATATCGGGTGAGACGACACGAATGTTGTGCTCTTCGATACCGGAGATCAGAGACACCACTGTCCGGATGGCGTGGGGTGCCTGAAAGGTCCCGTAGAGTGTCAGCTTGCCATTGACCGCATCCATCGACGCGACAGAGCCACAGGTTTCCAGCGGGCATGGGTGCGTGCGGTGATAATACATGCTTTCGGTCACGACGACTTCGGCATTGTCCATCACCTGATTGGTGGCAGCTTCGTCACCCTGTTCCCAGGTGAAGATGTGATTGTGATGCTTGCGCGGACCGTGGGCACCTTCGGTCTGGCCGGCCAGATCTTCACGCAAAACCACATCTGATTTCAGCGCTTCGAACGGATCGGTGAGAACCGGCAGTTCTTCATATTCCACTTCGATCAACTCAACAGCATCTGCCGCGATATAACGGTCTTCGGCTACGACGAAGGCAACTTCCTGCCCTTGAAACAGCACCTTGCCATCGGCCAGTACCATTTGTTTATCACCGGCCAGAGTTGGCATCCAATGGAGGCCAAGAGGTGACAGATCTTCCGCTGTCAGAACGGCAAGGACGCCCGGCAGAGCCATGGCAGCATCCTTGTTGACCGAAATGACACGGGCATGGGCGTAGGGTGAACGCACGAAATCTCCGTGCAGCATTCCCGGCAATTTGATGTCATCGACATAATTGCCCTTGCCCTGGGTGAAGCGTGCATCTTCCACACGTTTGCGCGAACAGCCCAGACCCTTGAGGTTGGCGGCGCGTTCATCGCGTTCAGGAGTCATGTCATTCATTCTGCAGCCTCCTTCGCGGAATTCATCTCATTTGCCGCAGCAAGGATGGATTTCACAATGTTCTGATAGCCAGTGCAGCGACAGATATTCCCTGCCATGCCAAACCGGACTTCTTCTTCTGTGGGGTCTGGGTTTTCTTCCAGAAGTTTGGAGGCCCGGGTGATCATACCCGGTGTGCAGAAACCGCATTGCAGACCATGATGCTCGCGGAAATTTTCCTGAAGCACATGCAACGTTGCCGGATTGCCGAGCCCTTCAATCGTCGTGACCTCGGCACCATTGGCCTGTGCCACGAACATGGTACAGGATTTCACGGACTTCCCGTTCAATGTCACCGTGCAGGCCCCGCAATGCGAGGTATCGCAGCCAACATGGGGGCCGGTGATGTTCAGATGTTCGCGCAGCGCGTAGATTAACAGCTCGCGTGGTTCGGCGAGGAACTCTCGGTCTTCGCCATTGACGTTCAGTTTAACTTGCATTTTTTCTGTCATGATTTTGTTCCTTACGCCCGATCCCAGGCGCGTGTGACCGCACGTGAAAGGATGATGCCTGCCAGATGGCGTTTGAAGGCCACCGGACCGCGATTGTCTTCCGATGGATCGATGTCGGCCAGCATGGCGGAAACGGCCGCTTTGATCGCAGCTGAGTCACATGTGGTTCCCACCAATGCGGCCCCTGCAGCTTCAGACCAGACCGGCACATCGCTGAGATTTGTCATTGCGATTGAGACTGATGCGACTTTCCCGTCATCCTTGACCAGCTGAACGGCTGCCGCAGCCGTGGCATAATCGCCAATCTTGCGCTTTTGCTTTTCATAGGCATGACCGCCAGAAGGTGCCGCAAAACTGATGGATATCAGAACTTCGTCATCCTCACGGTCTGTCATGTAGGCCGCTTCATAATAGTCGCGTGCGGCAACACTGCGTGTGCCGCCGGGGCCGATCAGTTCGATCTGTGCATCAATGCACTGCATCAGTCCTGGCATGTCATTGCCCGGATCACCATTGGCGACGTTGCCACCAATTGTTCCCATGTAGCGCACTTGTGGATCGGCGATTTGCAGGGCCGCTTCGCGCAGGATTGGTGCAGCAGATGCCAGCCCATCGTGATTGATGATCTCGTGCTGGGTGACCATTGCACCAAGCTTGATCCGACCGCTTTCGATGGAAATTCCGCCGAGCCCGCCGACATCCTGAAGATCGATCAGATGTGGAATGTCCGCCATCCGAAGTTTCATCATGGGTATCAGGCTGTGCCCGCCCGCCATAACACGGGCGTCATCGCCGTGTTCTTCCAAAAGGGCGATCACATCTTCCACTTTGGTGGGTCGATGATAATCGAATGCTGCTGGTATCATTGCTGGTCCTCCCCGACTTGCAATTTGTTTTTGCTTGGGAGAAGGCTAACCGCGGCTGCGCGTGGCGGCACTGGCTTATGAGTGAAACGAGAAAATTTCTACACGAAATGCGAATTGGGCTGCACGAAATGCGCGCTGGTCATATGCCGAGAACGTCTCGGACCGCCCGCAGACGCGAGCGGCTTACCGGAACTTTCTCAAGACTGGCAATTTTGAAATGGCAAACACCATTATCCTTGAGACGTTCAAAGCCTGTGACAAAGGACGGGTTGATCAGAAAGCTTCGGTGGGTCCGTGTAAAGGGCCCTGGTGTGAGACGTTTTTCAGCCTCGGTGATTGACCAGACGCAGAACAGTTTGTCGGTGGCGGTATAGAGATGCGTGTAGTGTCCCTCCGCCCGGATCACGGCAACAGCGTCCACATCGACAAAGAAGGTGCGACCGCCCTGCTCATAGGGAATTTGTTTGTTGGCCGCTGTGACACTGGTGGTTTGCTCGGTGGCTCCTTCATCAGCCGCTGCTGGCGAGGCCTCTGGCACAACGGTTTTGCCATCTTCTTCTTGATTGGGTTCTTGCTTGGCTTCTGGTGCAATGTTCCCTTGGGAATGAGGTGCAACTGATTGCGAGGGCGCTGAAAATGTAATGCCGGTCAAAAGGAATGCTGCGCACAGGACAAAGCTGCTCAAAACAACGCCAATGGCCATGACCTCCTTGCTGATGAGCGGACCAACCTCGTTCAGAACATCAATGGCCACGAATTCAGTTCCGCCAATGGCGATAAAATGCACGGCAAAAACAGCGAAGCCAAAAAACAGGGTGCCAACGATGATATTGCGATTGGTTCGCTTGCCATAGGCAATGGAAAATGCCGCGATGTTGAGCGCGCAGGAAGACACAATGGCCAGAGCAATGCCCGATGGGGTGTAAAGCGCCTTGCACAATTGCAGCCCTGACATGCCGATATAGTGCATGGCCAGCACGCCCAGCCCAACGATCGTGCCAGCTGCGACCAGAGTGGTGCGTGTGCGTTTTCGGAAATGCAGGATCAGCAGGGCAACACCAACCACCAGAATTGCGACCAGTGCCGAGGCCAGAGTGATGGCAGCGTCAAAATAAAACATGATGGGCAATTGCAAGCCCAGCATTGCCACAAAATGCATCGACCAGATGCCACCACCCAATGCAACAGAAGCCAGCGCGACCGAAATTTTCCGGTGCATAATGTTCCGCTCGGACAATCCCTTTGTCAGGGACAGGCCCGTAAAACCCGCCATCATCGCCACAAGAAGCGAGGCAAAAACAAGCATTGGGTTATGTGAATAGTCCAGAATCTGCATTCAGGATCACTACCCATTTGTAGAAAAACTAGCAAGTTTCGTGAAGGTGCGGGAGCGTGTTGTTCAGGTATGTCTGGGGCTTATCGATGGTTCTGGCTGATGAACCAGTCTCGTCCCAATGAGGTTCGCTATTCTGGAGAATGCACCTATAGACTCGTGCTCTGCGGAAAAAAGGTCGCAATTTCTGTGTGTTGGCGACGGCCGCCTTGATTTGAAGGCCTTGTTGCGGTGTCGATGGTGGATCGCGATTGGTCGAAAAGAGCCCGGTCTTATTGTCGAAAGATATTCGGGACTGACACGTTCAACCAGATCGCGAAGGCCAGATAAAGGAAGATGGTCATGGCCACGGCCATCAAGAGGCTTTTGACAATTGTTGCAGCTGAAAACTGGCCGGGCCCAAGTGTCAGAAACATGACAAACAGAAACACGCCCGTTGAAAGTGTGTAGTCAAACTGCATGCCGAATGCATAAAGGATGACGGCACTGAGAATCCCCCAGATTTTGAGGGATTTCGTTGGTTCGCTTTTATCAGGCGGGTTTGCTGCAGATTGGCTGTGCGCGCGAACCACGCGCTGAATGGCCGCGGCTGTTGAAACGGCAGCCAGGGCTATGACCACGGTGAGGATGACCAGCGGATAGACATGTGCAGGCGCATTTATTTTGCTGGCTTCGAGCATCAGATACGCAGCTATGCCAAGAATTAAAAACCCGCACAAGGCATCGAAATGATCGCGCTTAAGCATCCGTGATCTCCCCGGCAGCGGCCTTGTTTTTGCGCTGTCTGCGCGCGGCGATGAGTGGTGAGATGATTGACAGCAGGCACAGGGTGACGATTACGGCGGAAATCGGCCGCATGACGAGTGTGAGATAACTGCCTTGCGCTTGTGCAATCAGGATTGAAGATGTGAATTCCCGTTCAGCGATTGGCCCCAGAATCAGGCCAAGGGCAATGGGTGCGGCCTCTATGCCAACCCGGCGCAGGAAATAGCCGCCGATGCCCATGACGATCATGATGACGACCGAGATCATTGAATTGGTGACGGAGTAAGCACCTATGGTGGCGAATACCAGAATGGATGGCGTGAGAATTGCGGCAGGCACACGCAATATCTGCGTGCCGAGACGCACGATTATGAAATAGCCTAGCGGCGCCAGGACGATGCTGGAGATCAGCAGACCGAACATGAAAGTGAAAGCTGTGCCGGAACTGTCATTGAGAAGTGCAGTCCCCGGCTGCAGCCCGAATGACAGCAGTGCGCCAAGGATGACAGCGGCGTTGACATTGCCGGGAATGCCAAGTGCCATCATGGGGATAAGACTGCCACCAACCATCGAATTGTTGGCCACTTCAGAGGCCAGAACGCCTTCAACCGCGCCTTTGCCGTATTTGTCGGGGTCTTTATCCCATCGGCGTGTTTCATTGTAGGAAATGGTGGAGGCAATGGGTCCGCCTGCACCCGGCAAAATGCCAATGAGGATGCCGATTGCGCTGGAGCGGATCATCACATCCCACCGCTGAAGCATTTTGCGTAAAACCAGTTTCAGATCAGATGTCTTGCGCTGAAACTGGTGTGCCGGCTTGGTGCGCTCGCCGCCGGAAGCCGCTTCCAATATTTGCGCCAGACAAAACAGGCCGAGCAGTGCCGGGATCAGATTTACGCCCGCGATGAGATGGCTTGAGCCAAAGGTGAAACGCGGCGTTCCCCAATATGGGTCCAGTCCGATCATGCTGATCGCCAGACCGATGGCGCCGCCCAGAAGCCCCTTTACGAGTGTTTCGGATTTGAGACTGGCAATCGTCGTGAGGCCGAGAACCGTGATCCAGAAATACTCCTGAGGTCCGAACAAAAGTGAAATGCGTGCGAGCGCGGTAAATGCCAGCATGAGGACAACAATGCCGACAATGCCGCCGAAAACAGACCCGAAAAGAGCTGCCAGGAGCGCCTCGTAAGCGCGGCCCTGCTGGGTCATCGGGTAGCCGTCAAATGTGGTTGGCAGAGAAGACGCGGTGCCAGGAATGTTGAGAAGAATGGCAGAATTTGCATCCCCATACATGGCGCCCATGTAGATGGAGCCGAGCAGGATCAGGCCGACCGCCGGGTCCATTGGCAGGACAACTGGAAGCAGCAATGAGATGGCCATAACCGAGCTGAAGCCGGGCAATGCGCCGATGATGGCCCCAAAGGTGGTTGCCAGAAGAATGAGCACCACTGTGGAAGGCTGCAACGCCTCCAAAAGCCCTGTCAGAGATAAAATGCTGTCCATGAAATCCACCTTTGAAAATGGGGCGCAGGCCGTGGCTTCCAGAGCCTGACCCGCACCCCAACCTGACCGCCTGACCAAACGTCAGGCGGTCAGGGCTGCATCATTTATTTCAGGACGCCAAACTCGACGAGGAGGGCGCGGATTTCATCACCCATTGCCAGAACTTCAGCTTCCAGATCTGCGCCCGATTGCCAGACAGGAATCTGACCGCTTTTCAGAAACTCGGCCCGGATTTCCTCATTCTGGGCAACAGCTCCAAGCTTTTCGCGCAGGAAACTGACAGCTTCTTCCGGCATGCCTTTTGGCCCAACGAAAATGCGGGAGGTGACGGCATTGACATTATAACCGGCTTCCGAGAATGACTGCACATCGGGCATGGCTGCTGAGCGCTCACCGCCAGAAATGGCCAATGTCCGCAGGGTTTCCTGACGGGATGCAAGGCCAGCACCAATGATGCCAGCGGACACATGGCCGCCTGCAACACGTGCGACTGTATTGGCGCCGCCCTGTGTTGGCACAAGCGTTACTTCAATTTCCGAACCGCGCATGATTTCAAGCGCCGCAATATGGGCGGTGCCAAGCGTGCCGGTAATTGCGAGCGTCAGAACTTTCGGGTTTTCCTGGGCCGCTGCCGCAAAGTCTTCCAGCGTCGTATAAGGGCTGTTGCTGGGGACAACGAGGGCAATCGGATCGACATTGACACGGCCCAGATAGGTAAAGTCATCCAGCGCAAAGCTGGCTGCACCTGAAATGGGCTGAATGGCCAGATTTGGCAGGTTCACAATGCCAACCGTGTAGCCATCATTGCGCGCTGTGGCGATTGCATTTGAACCGATTGCGCCGCCTGCACCCGGCTTGTACTGAAAGTTCCAGCCGGTGCCCGTTTCGCCGGTCCAGCCGCCATCAACAATACGGGCGACACGGTCGCTGCCGCCACCTGCGCCAAATGGCACGATCAAATCTATCTGCCGCTCCGGATATTCCGCGAACGCAGTTGTTGCAGATATCACGGCTGCTGCGACACCTATCGCAACTTTTCTGGTGAATGACTGTTTCATTTAAACTTCCTCCCTTGGGTTTTCGATATTTTGTTTCGATAAAGTTCCAGGTTCCAATCCCCGGAGACGATTGGGTGATCCGGCAATTGTGGGTGGCGGGAATACGCGACCTCGTGTTGCCAAATTTGAATATCTGAATGTCCTGCCCCGGCGTGTCTTCAGCCCCGAACCGGCTTGGCAGGCCTTGGGTTCTATCCGATGATCCGACACTGTGCACGCAACTGACATCTTAGTTAAATGCTTAAAATCTTGCAACTTGCTGCCCAGTTGCTGGCGTTCTTCAGGCCGTGGAAATCTGTCATGTACCACCCTCATGAATCGAGCCAATTGTCGTCTTTGTTGATGGCCCATCGGTATGTGTCTGCGGGCTTTGTCTGGCGGCTCCATTCTGACAGGATTGTTTTTCGCAAGCGCCTCTGTTCCATGGTCTGGCTGATCTGCTCCCGGTCCCAGTTTTTCAGGATTTTTTCCTGAAGGGCGTGCACCAGATCCGCATGGCTGGGGGCTTTGATCAGATCGTTTGTTTCAAGCGGATCATCTTCCAGATTAAAAAGCTGAGAGGGGTAGCCGTGATAGTAAATCAGCTTCCATGGGCCAGAGCGGATCATGCGCTGTTGTACTTTTTCCGGCATCCGTTTGTTCATTCCGTCGGTGCAGTATTCAGAAAAGGTTTCATTGTTCCATGGCGCTTTCCCATCGATGGCAAGCTGCAGGAAACCAGACCCGTCAATTTCGGGCATCTGAACAGCTTTACCGCTCTGACTATGGTTGGCGGCTTCCACCAGTGTTGGCGCAATGTCTACCAGATTGACGATCTGCGACCGCCGCTCATTGGCTGGAATGATGCCCGGCCAAGACAGGATCATGGGCACGCGAACGGACTGCTCGTAAAATGTCTGTTTCCACCACAGACCGCGCTCGCCAATCTGATCGCCATGATCGGATACGTAGATGATGAGGGTGTTTTCCAGCAGGCCTTTGTCCCGGTAGCTTTCAAGAATGTCCCCGATCATGCGGTCCGTTGTTTCAACCAGCGCATAATAAGCCGCGCGTGCTCTGCGCGTATCCTCTGCAGAGATATCCGCCGTATCAGTCTGTTCTTTCCAGGCCCGCAGGTAAGGGTGCTCGTCCACTGGCTTCGGCGCGCTGATTTCGGGATCTGGAATGCGGTTGTAGTAGTAATTGAACAGCTCTTGATTGCCGACATAGGGCTGGTGCGGCAGCATGAGGCCGACATGCAGAAAGAAGGGCGCGGCATCAGGTGCTGCCTGTTCTTTGGCAATGACGGATGACAGGTCCTGACAGGATTTGACCACATCATGATCGTGAATTTCATAAGAGGATTGACCGGGTCCGGATTTGTCGATGCTGACGCGGGCAGGGCCGCTGGTGCCCGTCAGAATGCCCAGAGAATGCGCCACGCCGCCGACCCAGTTTGTGCTGTGATCACCAACAAAACGTTCTGAAAATCCACGGAGCTGGTCCGGGCCGATTGAATGCATGCGGCCCACAAGCCGTGTTTTATATCCGGCAGCGCCCAGAGCGTGGGCGAATGTGGGCCGGTCAGATGGCAGTATGTCGCTGTTTGTCCAGCATTCCTGATTGTGCGGATAACAGCCTGTCAGCAGCGACATGCGTGCAGGCACGCAGATGGGTGAGGGTGTGTAGGCATTGTCAAAAACCACGCCCTCAGACGCCAGACGGTCAAGATTTGGCGTGCGCACAATGTTGTCGCCATAACATCCGGTGACGAACGGATTGTGCTGATCGGTGAGAATGTAAATGATGTTTGGTTGTGTCACAGGACTGCCGATTTCTGCGCGCGCTGC
Organism: Alphaproteobacteria bacterium; assembly: GCA_024743215.1. GTDB lineage: Bacteria > Pseudomonadota > Alphaproteobacteria > Rhizobiales. The sequence continues at coordinate 208,012 of JANSWZ010000006.1, read as the reverse complement.
GATGTGATGTTGTGGACATGCACCAGTTCGCCCTTGTCGATGGTCTTCGTGGCTATGCCAATGGGCGTGCCCCGGCGGATGACGACATCTCCCTGATTGATGTTGCCGGTGGCAATCTTGTGAAACGTTGGGATGTCGGTGACACAGGTCAAAGCTTCGCCCTTGCCATGACACACCAATTGGATGACATCGCCAGCTCTGGCCGAGCTGAGGATGACAGCCACATTGTCCTGCGGCATTCCCTTGAGTGCCCTGGTCTGGCCGTCCCTCTTGCTCACAGGGATTCCCCAAAACGGCTGATGACTTCATCACCTTCCAGCAGCACTTCACCAAGGGTAAGAGCACCGGATGCGATGGCTGCAATTTCGCCTTCCAGACGGGTTTTTGCATCGTCGAGACTTCGATCATCGGTGATCAAATCCGAACAGTCGAAATCAATCTGGTCGGGGAGGGCTGATGCCACGTCCGGGTTGGCAGTGATTTTGACGGTCGGGCACAGGGCGCTGACATAGCTGTTGCCGCAGCCCGTGGTGAACAGAATGATCTGTGCTCCTGCTGCGGCCAGACCGGTGAGCGATTCCGGTGAAAAGCTTGGCCCATCCATGGCATGAAGGCCTGCGGCTGCGGGGCGCCCGCCAAAACCCAGCATGGAGGTGATTGGCTGGCTTCCTGATTTTGCAATGCTGCCAATGGCCTTGTCCTCAATGGTGCTCAGGCCGGAATCAATATTGGCCTGATTGGGGTTGTTGCCCATCAGATCTATGCCTGCTTCCACCGCAAGCCGCTCGCGCCGGGATATTGCCTCTAGAATTGCGTCTGATACAGGCTTGGAAGCTGCACGCTCCGCGACCGATTCTTCGCACCCGAGCCATTCAGCCGTTTCGCTGAATATCACGGTCCCGCCAGCGTCGATATGCGCGTCGGACAGAACACCCAGAAGCGGGTTTGCGGCAATTCCGGATGATGGGTCTGACATGCCGCATTGCAGGCCCAGCGTGAGCTCTGAAACCGCACAGGCTTTGCGTGTCTGGCGACTGATATCGACCAGTAATCGGGCGGCGATCCGCACAGCGCAGGCCGTGAATGCAATAATGTCGCGATCACAATCGCCCAGGGACAAAAACTCAAAGGGTTTGCCGAGGTTTGAAGGGGCGTCTTCAAACAGTGCGGCCCGTCGTTTGTCGGAACTGAGGACCAATATGGCACCCACATTGGGGTTTGCCGCAAGGTTGAGAAGAATGCGGTTGACCTGCTCATCATTGTTGCCGGTCATCCCGTTTCCGTGCGGCATGGACACCAATACGGCACCGGACAAGGCTGCTTCAATCCTTCTGGCTGCTGGCTGGGTGAGGCCGGACACATTGAGAATAAGCAGTGTATTGCGAATCCCAGGTTGGCCCTGCTGACGTTGATAGCCCAGAAATGTGTGTTGTGTTGCCAATGTGCCGTCCTGATGAATATTACTGATATCTTTACTGACATCTCAGTTGTAATTCAAGTCGATTTTTGCTTTCCTGTTGTCGAACTGATTGTCTGAAACGGGTGCGGTATGGCTGAGAACGGCTTGGCGCAGGGGTTTACCATCGGTTTTATTGAGCGGTTCAATACATCGTTGTTGAGATTGACCGTGATTGCCGCGTAGAAGATGAACAGCAACAACAGCGCAGAAGATGGACAACACCGGACTGTTCCAATTTGGGATAATCAGGTCGCAGATGACAGTCAGGAGATGATCATGAAATCGTCAAGCACTCCCAAGACACCGAGCTCCCCCAGCTCCCCAGCTACACCAGGCACTGGCGGCAAACCCCGCCAGACCCTTCGGGATGCGGCTTATCATGCTTTCATTGATCATCTGTTTTCAGGGGATATTCGCCCTGGTTCCATGGTGTCACAGCGCGAGCTTTGCGAAATTCTCGATATTCCCCTGAACCCCATGCGCGAAGCGCTGAAGCGGCTGGAGGCGGAAAATTTCGTTCAGCTGATCCCCCAGCGCGGCATCCAGATTTTCGGCATTGAAGAAGAATTCCTGGCCGATGCGTTTCAACTGCGGAAAATTCTGGAAATCCAGGGCCTGCGCGCCTTTTTCAAACAGGGTGACATGACGGGCGTGCAGGATTTGTTTGACCGGACCAAAGCGGCAAGTGATGGCGATCAGGGCCGACAGCTGTCAAACTTTCAAAAAATAAGCGAATTCGCTGATCTGGATCACGAGATGCATTTGCTGTTTCTTGGCGCGCTGGACAATGAAATTGTCAACGACATGATGACCCGTGTCCTGAGCAAACTACGCCTCTCCCGTCTGATTTTCCGCCTGCATAATTATCAGGATATTCGGGCGTTCCAGGAGCATGTCGCAATCCTGGAAGAAATTATGGACGGGGATGAAGAGGGCGCAGTGCAGGCGCTGAACGAACACCTGGATGGGTCCAGAGGCCGGATCATGGGGATTGCCTGAGGGTGTATTCAGGTTTTCGCTTGGCTAGGATGCATCCTGCTTGCGCACAAAATCAAAATAAAGCGCACCGCACGCCAGCACCAATACGAGATATTGTAAGACCGAAAGCCTGAAATCCGTCACGATCATAACCACCACGACATTTGCCAAAGCGCCAATGGCCACGCGGGTTTTACTCAAAGACCGATCACCAAAAAACAGCTTCCTATAGGTTTTGTTCGTCGGCCCCCAGAACCCGAAAATGCCGATTATCGCAACAGCGAGTGTCGTCGGAATTCCGTGTGGTTGGAAAGCAGAAGCGGCCACCCCAAAAAAAAGCAGAAAATAGATCAGCCCGAATATACCCACGAAGTCCCCAATGTGTTGTGCGGCATAGAAGGGTCTAGGGGGCATTGCTGGAAATTTCAACTGGAACTGTTCGCTTGCTGGATCGAACCTTTTCCGCATCAGTTGCAGTGGGTTGCGCCATGGCCTCCTGCCCATGGGGCGGATTGTTCTACGATAATTAAGGCCGAGAATTGGGTTGTTGGGAGTGATTGCGGGGCTATTTGTTGTTACGGCTATGATCAGGATGCCAATGAATTGCATTGGCATCAACTCAGCAAACTACGCCTCTTCCACCTGATTTTCCGCCAGCATATTTATCAGAGTATTCGAACGCTTAAAGAGCAAGTGACGATATAAGAAGGTTGTGAAGGATCCGGCGCTGAATCATGATCCGTCGGGGCATAGGACTCGAGGTTGCAGTGGACAAAACTTTGAGAATACTTTTCATCTGCGGCTATCTGCGCGGACCTCGTCTCATTAGATTTACAAATTTAGATTGTTTTATAGATATTAACTCTATCTAAGGATGATCCAACGATTGAATTTGGCACAGGAAAATTTACTGGATTGAAAGGAATAATTGTGCTTATTTCTAATTGGAATGCGAGTAAGACATTGAATTGAAACGGTTTTGCTTTTTTGAAGCGTGTTTTTTTGAGTCAAATCAACCATTTAAGTGATCTTGACATTTTGGAATAGGAACAATCCATGCAGCTAAAGCGATTAGATGATTCTCGTGAAAACGCAAAAATTGCTGATGGCGACAATTCACGACTGGTAATTGATACGTCCGTTTCGGAGGAGATTTTACAGAAATTGAAGCTAATTGATGCGAACATAAAGACAGCGGAGCAAAAAAGCGGAACTTTGTTGGTCGGTTGAATTGTCACCTCGAAACAGAGCAAACATAATTGAGAAACAGGTAGTCCATGGCGATCACGCCAATTTTGCTTGATGATGATGGCTGGAAACAACTAACCACCCTTCTTGAAAATCGACAATCCAATAAAATAATAGTACCAAACCTCGTTCGCCATTTCGAAGAATTGGGCGCGGTGACGGTTTTAGTTGAAGACGAATATCTCGATAGAGATTTCACTGAAGCATACGCTTCTTACTACGCGACCCTCTTCAAGCGGCATTCAAAAATCTGCAGTAGAGTTCATTTATTTAGTACTGATTTGTCTGAAATTCTAGCAAGTGAATCTGCTAAAAATCTCGCTAGGAAACTGGAGCAAGAAGGGCAATCGTCCTATCTGGGTTTCGTAGTTTTGAGGCCAATTCATGAAGCTCCACTAGCCCAAGCGGTTTTAAAGACTCCGGACCCTCCCTCGGAGTATGAATGCCATCCATTGGTAAAGGCTGAATTTTCGGTGCATGTCTTAGGCGCTGAACTAAAAATTGACGCAATGCCTATGACCCAACAGGACCAAAGAATTGGAGCCTGTGCCCAAGCTTCAATTTGGTCGGCAAGTCGCCACTTTCACGTCCGCCACAGAGGCCCTTGGGTCTCGATGGTTGGGATAACGGAAGCGGCTCTCAGTCATGAGTCTGCAGGTGTAAGCTCTACAATTCCAAATGGATCAGAATTTCTAAGCTTGAATGGAATGGTCTCGTCGCTGCGGGCATCGGGACGAAAGCCGCTAACTTATTTGGGTGAAGGGGCAAGTACCCCATTCAAATGGCAAGGGATTAGACCAAAAGACGTCATCAATCGTTACCTTGATTCTGGAATTCCTGTGATTGTGGGTCTGTTTGATCCCAAGTGGGGGGAAGGGCATGCAGTTGTTGCTACGGGTCAAGTATTTAACAGCTCCTCATTGGACAAAAGCAAGCTTCCTATCCGCCCTACTCGGGCTGAGTTTTGCTCGGCATACTATGTAAACGACGATCAACGTGGACCAAACCTTCGCATGGCAGTTGGTACTGGCGGATCAATCGGTGAGACAGATTATAGCGTAGAAGAAAATATCTATTTTTTGATTGTTCCGCTCCCAGATAAGGTGTTTGTTCCAGCGGAAAAAGCAGAACTCTTTGCTTGGGGCTTGTTGGAAACGTACCAAGCATCATGGAAAAACATCTGCAGGGATTTTTCAAATATACTTAAATCTTCTGTCGAATTGGGCAATGAATTTTCGGCTGAGATACAATCAAATGATGTTATCGCTCGTACGTATTTGACATATGGTTGGAAATACAAACATCGTCTTATCAGAAACAATCTGACCCCGGAAACACAGGCCTTTGCCCGATCAACTGAACTACCTAGATATGTTTGGGTAACAGAATTCGGCACCGTAGATTCACTGAGTCATGTTGACAAAAAAGAGAGACGAATATTTGCTCACTGCGTGGTGGACGCAACGGCAAAGAATATGGGTGAAGACTGTCGGTTGTTCTTTCATGGACCAGGGCTTGCAATTCGCCGTTTCCATGACCCCCAGAATCCTTCTGGAGATTACAAAGAAGAAAATCTAATCATTCCTGATGACCAAGCTTACTATCCCAAACTCAGGGGCACCGTTGATTTCCAAGAATACGATGAGTGAATCATAAACAATGCAATTGATCACCACATTTCCGCAATAAATTATTCCAGAATATATGGGTAGAACTTTCACATGAAGTTTTTGAATAACAACAACATCGAAAATATTTTCTGTTAAAGTTGTTTAACCCAAATCTACCAATAGTAAACAACACCTATCGGTCCATTTTAAATTATTGGCTACACTTAAAGCGTAGAGAAAACTGGAGCGGGCGAGGCGATTCGAACGCCCGACCCCAACCTTGGCAAGGTTGTGCTCTACCCCTGAGCTACGCCCGCATCCTTGGGTAATGACAGCGTATTTGGCTGCGAGGGCACATATGGCGTAAGATTTTGGGAAAAGCAAGCTAAAGATTCAGGTTTTTTGTGTGCAGCCCAAATGATGTCGGACAGGGTAAATGCGGGTGTTTTACCGGCACTGGCGGGAAATGCTGTGGTGCCGGTTGCAATCTGCCTCATTTGCGTAAATGAAAGGGTTTTGAGGATTGGCTTTCGGGCGCGACCGGGATGGTGCGCGCGGGCCTGACATCGCTGTGATGTTTGGTGGGCCAGTTTGTTGAGGGGGTGTTTGGGTGATTACCAAAGACGAGTTATTTGCACAGCTGGATGGGCTGGATATTGCGCATGCGACCGTATCGCATCCGGCGGTGTTTACGGTGGCAGACAGTCATACGGTGCATGAGGAACTGCCAGGCGGGCATTCGAAGAACCTGTTTCTGAAGGATAAAAAGGGGCAGCTTTTTCTGGTGGTGGCCGAGCAGAGCAGTCAGGTGGATCTGAAAGGTCTGCACCGGCATATCGGTTCGCAGCGATTGAGCTTTGGCAAACCTGATTTGTTGATGGAAGTTTTGGGCATGACACCGGGATCGGTCAATCCGTTTGCGCTGATGAATGATGCAGACAAGCGCTGCACGCTTTGGCTGGATGAGGCGTTGATGCGGCATGAGCAGGTGAATTTTCATCCGCTGGAAAACACCATGACAACGACGCTGAAAAGCGCTGATTTGGTGCGGTTTGTCGAGGCGATTGGGTTTACAGCCAACAGGCTTGATTTTACAGCGCTGGCCACACAGGGCGCATAGGGTTTATACCGTCAGCAGAGAGACTGCAGATGCGTTGAAAAGCAATTGGTTGCAGTGTGGGAATAAAACCCCATTTTGAAAAGTAACAGATCAGATAGTGACACGCAGATTGCAGTGACAGATAGATAGTACAGATACGTAATACAGGCAGACAGGCGAGCATATAATGGATGAGAAATTTCAGATGGGCGGTTCGATTGGCGGCGCGTCCATGACGGGTAACGCCGGTGGCGTATCGGCCTCGATGGGCGCTGCCCCCGCAGCTGACGGCATGATTGGTGGTGGCGCTGCTGCTGGTGGCGGTGACCTGATCAAGGACACAACCATGACGAATTTTGTGGCCGATGTGATTGAAGCGTCAAAACAGCAGCCGGTGCTGGTGGATTTCTGGGCGCCCTGGTGTGGCCCCTGCAAGCAATTGACGCCGCTGATTGAGGCTGCCGTACAAAAGGCGGGCGGCCGGGTCAAGCTGGTGAAGATGAATATCGAAGAGTTTCCGGAAGTTGCCGGGCAGATGGGCATCCAGTCGATCCCTGCAGTTGTTGCCTTCAAGGACGGGCAGCCGGCAGACGGATTTATGGGTGCGGTTCCCGAAGGCGAGATTGCAGCCTTTATCGATAAGGTGGCCGGTCCTGCGGGCCCGTCGCCGATTGATGAAATGTTGGAACAGGGCCAGGCCGCTCTGGAAGCGGAAGATTTTGGCGGCGCTGCACAGATTTTTGCAGCGATTTTGCAGGCCGAGCCGGAAACCGTTGCCGCGCTTGTGGGTATGGTGGAATGCTATATCGGCACGGATCAGGCCGAAAAGGCGCTGGAATTGCTGGATATGGTGCGGCAGCAAATGCCGGATCTGGCTGAAGATCCGGCTCTGGCAACGCTGGAAACCAAGATTGAACTGCTGAAACAGGCAGAAGCTCTGGGTGATACCGGAGAGATGGAAGCGCAATTGGCGGCAGACCCTGATAATCATCAGCTTCGGTTCGATCTGGCGGTTGCATTGAATGGACGAGGCGATAGGACTGGTGCTTCTGATCTTCTGCTCCATATTATCCAACATGACCGCGATTGGAATGAAGATGCAGCGCGGACTCAATTGCTGCAATTCTTCGAAACCTGGGGTGCCAAGGAACCGGCCACAAAGGCAGGACGTCGCAAATTGTCGGCGCTTCTGTTCTCGTAAGGCGGGTTCAGGCGAAGGAGCCGGACATGTCAGTGCAAATTGGCAACACAACATTTGAAAGCGCGGAGGATTTTCCATCCTCCGTGCCAATTTTTCCATTGAGCGGCGCTTTGCTGCTGCCCAAAGGGCAGATGCCGCTCAACATTTTCGAGCCACGCTATCTGTCCATGATCGATGCGGCCATGGCCGGCGACCGGCTGATTGGCATGATACAGCCAGCGCTGGACGATAGCGGCGATGGCAGCCCGAACGCCTTATGCGCCAGTGGATGCCTTGGGCGAATCGTGGCCTGGTCGGAATCCGGTGACGGGCGCTATCTTATCACGCTGATGGGGGTTGCCCGGTTCCAGATGGAACAGGAACTGACAACCATGACGCCCTACCGTCAGGCGCGGATATCTGTGTTGCCGTTTTTGGGCGATATTGATGGCGAAATGGCTGAGCTGGAAGTGGACCGGGACGAGTTGCTGGCAACCTTCCGCGATTATCTAGACGCCAATGATATGGAAGCCGATTGGGACAGCATCAATGAGGCGTCGACCGAGTCTCTGGTCAATGCTCTGTCGATGATGAGCCCGTATGGGCCGGCGGAAAAGCAGGCGCTGCTGGAGGCACCTGATTTGAAGACACGCGCTGAAACGCTGATTGCCATTACTGAAATGGAACTGGCACGCGGCGATGATGGCACCAGCCCGCTGCAATAGGATTTGTTGGCATGACGCAGCCGGACAGGAAGCTTTTGGAATTGCTGGTCTGTCCGGTATCGCGCGCACCTCTGGTGCTGGATGAAGGCGGCGACTGGCTGCTGAGCAAAAAAGCCAAGCTGAAATTCCCGGTGCGCGATGGCATTCCGATCATGTTGCTGGATGAAGCTGAGCCGATCATCGAGTGAGGCTGACGGCTCTGCTGAAAAGAATGTCCTTTCATTCTCTCGATTCCCAATTTAGAATCAGTTGACTGACTAAATTCTATTACGGGAGATTCGGTCTTGGCTGATCCATCTGGACGTTCAAAGCGGCAGCGTCTGGAAGATGCGGCGGCACAATTGTTCTGGTCCCGGGGATTTGCCGCCACCAGCATTGCCGATCTTGCCAAGCAGGCGGATGTGCCGGTTGGCAATGTCTACTATTATTTCAAAAGCAAGCGCGATCTGGCTGACGCCGTTGCCGAGATGTTTGTGCAAGGGTCGCAGGCGGCTCTGGACGACATTGAAACGCGGTTTCCAACGGGTACGGCCAGCCCACACAAAGTATCCCGAGATCGCATAGGCGCTTTCTTCGATATGCTGGAAAAGTCTCATATGAGCCGGGCCAAGGCGGGTTGCCCTATTGCGCGTTCCGTGGCGGATTTTGCCGAAGCTGCGCCCAAGGCTGCTCGCAAATCCACTGAAGCGCTGACCATGCTGACAGCATTTCTGGGCCGTGAACTGACACGGGCCGGGCACCCCAATGGCATGATGGCGGCGCAGCAGAGCATTGCGCTGTGGCAAGGCGCAATCGTGCTGGCCAATGGCGCGGCTGACCCACAGATTCTGATGCGTCTATGTGCAGAGCAACGCGACGGGTTGCTGCGGGCGGTTCATCAGGACGGTTGATGTTGGAAAGTCGTTCAGGCTTGTGAGCCCTGTTGTTGAACGCCGCTGCTCCAGTCTTCAAGCATGGCCGCCAGGCCATCCCAATCCGTATATTCCTTGTCTTTATGAGGATCGACCGGCTCGTCTTCCTTTTGCGACGCAATCCAGCGCATGGCCCAATAGCGAAAGAAATCGTAACTGGTGAAGCGAAATGCACCGGCGATGTGTTCAATGCGGTTCGGCACCCAGCCAGTGGCCTTGGCGAAGACGTCGATACAGTGTTCAAGACCCATTCGATCTTCCTCTTCATGTCCGGCGGCTGCCAGCGAAACGGAAAGAAACAGGGTGTTGCGTTGATTCAGGTCGCGTAGATTCGCGGTCACGAAATTTTCCAGGGATTTTTGATAATGCCCGATATGGATAGAGCCAGCCAGAATCACCGCGTCGAAGCGCAGGATGTCGATTTCGCCGTCATCTGCAAGGTTCAGCAATTCGACCGAATGGCCAGAATCGGTGAGCTGATCAGCGCAGAATCGGGCAATTTTCTGGGTCTGACCTTCTGTGGTGGCATAGGCTGTCAGGAACTTCATGCGCATCTCCATGTCTCACAACAATTTAAGGTGTGTGGAGGGCGCTGCATTGATTGGGATCAATGGAGATTGATGGGATCCTGTTCGGAATTCCGGCAGGGGGTCACGTGGGCATTTTTTAGGGACTTTTGGGACTAGATGTCCTGTGCAGCCGCCCAGCCGCTGGCCCAGGCCCATTGGAAGTTATAACCGCCCAGCCAGCCGGTGACATCCACCGCTTCGCCAATGACATAAAGGCCAGGCACTTTTTTGGCTTCCATGGATTTGGAGGATAGTTCCGCAGTGCTGATGCCACCAATGGTGACTTCCGCTTTGGCAAAGCCTTCTGTGCCATTGGGACGGAATGGCCAGTCGGCGAGGCTCTGCTCCGCCTTGGCCAGGTTTTTGTCGGAAAGATTGGCCAATTCACTGTTGAGGCCCAGATTGTCGGTCAGCTTTTCGGACAGGGTTTGTGCCAGACGGGCTGGAAGATATGCGGAAAGGGCGTTTTGGAGCCCGGTGCGTGGCTTGTCGCGTTTGGCCTGTTGCAGCCAACCGGTAGAGCAATCGGGTAGAAAGTTGACGCCGATGCTCTCTCCATGACGCCAATAAGATGAAATCTGCAAAATGGCCGGACCTGAAAGGCCCTTATGAGTAAACAGAGCAGCCTCGCGAAAGCTGGTTTTGCCGCTGCTTGCCACAATGTCAGTGGCCACGCCGGACAGTTCGCGAAACAGAGCCTCATCGGCCCCTAATGTGAAAGGAACAAGTGCCGGGCGCGGCTCGACAATCTTGAGGCCGAAGCGCCGGGCCAGATCATAGGCAAAGCCGGTTGCGCCGAGTTTTGGAATTGACGGGCCGCCGGTGGCGATGACCAGCGCGGGAGCTGATGCGGTTTGTGTGCCGAATTTTACCTGAAACACCCCATCAGCATGGGTGATGTCACCCAGCGTGGCGCCAAGGCGTACATCCACCCGGCCTTTGTCGCATTCACTCAGCAGCATGGCGACGATCTGTTTTGCAGAATCATCGCAGAATAACTGGCCGAGGGTCTTTTCATGCCAGGAAATGCGATAGCGCTCGACCAGTGCCAGAAAGTCGGCGGCGGTGTAGCGGCCAAGAGCGGATTTGGCAAAGTGCGGGTTGGAGGAAAGGTAACGGTCCGGCGCAGTGTGGATGTTTGTAAAATTACAGCGGCCACCGCCAGAGATGATGATCTTGCGGCCCGGTTCCGGTGCGTGATCCAGTAACAGGACGCGCTTGCCACGTTGTCCGGCCATGGCGGCGCACATCAGGCCGGCGCCGCCTGCACCCAGAACAATGGCATCATAGCGGGAATGGTTTGATGTCATTTTTGCTTTTGTCCGGATGGCTGATGGTGAGGCTCTATAAACGCTCTTCAACTGTTTCGAAAGGTGCAATGGATGAGAAGATCACCCGACGCATGAGGGCCGGGTGATCTTTTGGAGTCAGAAATTCGCTGCGTTGCCGGGCACAATTCTTGTGATTGTGCCAACCGCTTTGCCGTCTGGCCCGTGATAGGTGAAAGTTCCAGGTTCATAGATGATTTGCCAGTCACCCGCTGGGCCTCCCTGCCACTGTACAAAATATCCGGTCTCGTTGATTTTCAGATCGCCCTTCAGGGTCGGGCCATCGGGAAGGGTCATATGGGCGACAGTTTCGCTGGGATAATAGATGACGGCATCAGTGTCTTTGCCGATATCGATGTAGTGGGTGGAGCCAATCATGAGAATGGCAAGAATTTTTCCGGTGAGAACCATTGTGAAGTCCTTTTGCAGGTTGGGATTAAAGGGTGAGTGGAAAATGTTTGCGCCACGCAGAATGGTGGTCAAACGCAGCTGCCTGCGACCATGCAAGCATCACATGCACCCGGGAGCCGGGCGCAAGGGAGAGGGCGGGTCGGCCCGCAATTTTTTGGGATATTTGAAACTCAAGATGTGAGCGGCCATCGGCGTAGCTGCCTTGGGCCAGCTTCAGAGCCGGTTTAAGTCCAAGCTCTGTGACGGATGTATGGTCCGGGACGCGTGCAATGTGTTCTTCTGCCCGGATGGGGGCGAGCGATGTGGCCGCCATGATGAAACGTGTATTTTTGAGCTCTGGTTTTTCATTGAACCCGACAGCGATCCAGCCCTTGGTGGGGGCACTCAATGTGCCGATCAGAGACGTGTTGTCATGACGCCATGAGAATGTAACGTCGTCCAGTGTCACAGATCGGGCTGGCAGCTTGGGACCGGTGGCAGCTTGTGAGCCCGGCGCGCTGATCAAGGTGCCAAGGCCGAAGGTTGCGAGTGAGAGAAACTGCCGCTTGTTCATGAGTGCGTTATCCGCTAGATTATCGTCAAGTTGCTTGACAATTATGCCTTGCGAATCAATCTGTCAAGTAGCTTGACTAAATTATGAGGATGCCCGAATGAAACCCACCCCTGCACCGGAGCTGATTGATCATATCGGTTGGGATTTGTGGCGCGTGACCGAAGGCTGGAAACGTCGTTTCACAACCCAGATGGTGGCGCGGGGATTTGGCTGGTTTGGGGAAGCGCGCGGTAATCTGGTGCAACATATTGGCCGTAATGGCATTGCCCAGACCGCCCTGGCCGCAAAGGCCGGGATGACCAAACAGGCGGTGCAGCAACATCTGGATGATCTGGTGCGTGATGGTGCTGTTGAACGGGTAACAGACCCGGATGATGCGCGCCGCAAGATCATTCGTTTTACCGCATTGGGCTTCGACGCGATGACGGTCGCCAATGATGTGAAGCGGGATATTGAAGATCAATTTCGACAGCTGATCGGCGCGGCTGCCATGGATGGGCTGACGGATGCTTTGCGCGTCCTCATCGCGCATCAGGATGATCTACAAAAATAATTGTGTCCGGATTGAACCGGAATGGGCTGGCAGCGCACCTTATCTACAGAAACGGGAATATGAGAGGTGTTATGCGCCGCAAGAGCCGCATTCTGGAAGATTATCTGGTTGCCAGCGCCAAGCTGGGAGACAGGCCGGCTTTTGCCCGATTGGTGGAATTGCGTGGTCCGCGTCTGTTGAGCCACGCAACCCGGCTTCTGGGCAATCGTGAAGAAGCCAGAGATGCGGTTCAGGACGGCTGGATTGATATTTATCGTGGACTTGCAAAACTGCGTGATCCCATGAGTTTTCCGGCCTGGGCCACACGGATTGTAACCCGAAAATGTGCCAGGCTGATCACGGGAAAGACATCGCGGCGGAAGCTGGAGCAGGAACTGGTTGTGGAAAGCGATGTCGCTGCCAAGGCCACCAGTCCTGACTTTGATGAGGCCTCTGATGCTGCCCGGGTTCGCGCCGCCATTGAGGCACTGCCGCCCACGCATGGTGCTGCAATTGCCCTGTTCTATCTGGATGATATGAGCGTCGCGGAAGTTGCTGTTGCGCTTGATGTGCCGGTGGGAACCATCAAAACCCGGCTGATGCATGCGCGTGAGAAATTGAAAGATCTTCTGAAAGGAGAGAGTGATGAATAAATTGGACAGACTGATTGAAGAAGCCCTTCAGGAGCAGGATCGTGACATCCTGCATCAGACCGAAGAACTGGGGTATTTCGCACTTGGACTGAAACAGTTCTCCGGCAAATTGGGCTGGGTGACCTGGGTGTTGATGATTGTGCAGACAGCCATGTTTGTTGCGGCAGTCTGGTGCGGATTTCAATTTTTCGGGGCCGCCGAAACCCTGCCCGCTCTGAAGTGGGGCCTGTCGGCGGCAACGCTGGCTTTGATGGCGATCCAACTCAAGCTCAGCCTGATGCCGCAAATGCAGGCTGACCGCATTATCAGGGAGCTGAAGCGCATTGAATTGATGGTTGTGCGACAGAAATCCTAAGATGCCAGATTGCGCCGTTGCCATTGTGGTGGTGGCGCGATCATAGCAGAACGGTCTGTTGTTCTCGGACTGCGTCAGGCCTATCTGGAATCGGTGTCGATTGGCTTTTTTGGCAGTTTCTGACAGTGTTTCCTGATCTTATTATATTGACGTCCATCAAACCCAACAGCAACGTAATGGTTACTTCAGCGGCTTTCATCAACGGATTTATTCGCAAACTGTCCGCGCTTGGCGTTGAGGTTTGGCTCGATGGTGGCTGGGGCGTGGATGCTTTGCTGGGAGTGCAGTCCCGTCCGCATGATGATCTTGACATTGTGGTGGCGGAAAAGGACCTGCAAAGGGTTGTAAACATGCTGGAAAAGGATGGATTTGTTCCTGTTCCACGTCCTGACACACGCGCCTGGAATTTCGTTCTGGGTGATAGAAATGGACAGGAAGTCGATTTCCATGTGGTGGTATTTGACGGCGTTGGCAATGGCATTTATGGCCCACCAGAAAATGGTGATGCCTATCCTGCCGAAGCTTTTTCAGGGCAGGGATTGATCAATGGTGTTCCCGTGAAATGTATGTCCGCGACATCACAGATTGCCAACAAGCAGGGCCATGAACTCCGGGACAAAGATCACCATGACCTGAGGCTGCTGCGCGCCAAATTCGGCATTGCTTGATTGATTTCTCGCGTCTGCAACCAAATGCTGGCAAATGCTGGTGTCAGCATGGGTTCGTTTACCAATTAGGTGATGGTGCTTCCAGCATGTGCTTGCGGATTTTCCGCATCTGGTCACCCAGAGCTTTACATTCCGCCTCGCTGGAGGGCGCCATCATGTGGTCCACCAGCTTGACGTGAACACGAAGTCCCGAACGTGCCAGTTCCTCGCCAGCATCTGTGAGGAAGAGACGTTTCAGGCGTCGGTCTGAATCATCTTCTCGGCGCTTCAGAAATTCCTTCTTTTCCATATCGGGCAGAAGCATGGACAGGTTGGATCGCCCGACCAGCAATTTGTCTGCCAATTCCTGCTGGGTAAGACCGGGAAATCGCAGAATGGTGGCCAGGACATCGTAACGCGGTAAATCCAGATCAATGGTGGCCAGACCCTCCGATAGAAGCCGCCGGGCTATTTGATAGGCTTTCGGCACTTCGATCCAGTTTTGAAAGCGTGGATGGTTCCAGACCAATTCTGCGTCCTGACTGTCCTGTTCCATAATTTCTCCCAGATACGTCCACAATCCTATGCCAAATTGATCGCATCAACCGCATAAACCCATCGGTGGTGACTTGACTTTGTTCAATATTGAACATTATCTGTCCCTTCCGAACCCGTTTAAGCAGGAATGTGACACATGGTGAAGTCCTTGGGCCTGAAAGCGTTTCAAACTGCTGTCTGGATTGGGAATATTCTGGCACCAACGCTGACAGCCAAAACAACCTTCAAACTGTTTTGCACCCCAACCCGAAGCCGTTCCCTGTCACAAAAGGAAACAGCCATGACGCAACGGGCGGAGCAGAGGCTTTCTGCTGCGCGCGCGATGGATGTTGCCTATCGCAAGGGGCCGTATTTTGATGATGCGGGACATGATCAAACGCACGACGCGCCGAAGGATGAGACACTTCGCTATTATGTGTTTGAACCTGAGACAGTGACAGCGGACACGAAAACGGTGGTTCTGCTGCATGGCTGGACAGGAAAATCGGCATTCATGCTGGGCTTTGTCGGCCCGCTGCTGGCGAAGAATTTTCGCGTGCTGGCGGCGGACCTGCCCGCCCATGGCGGGTCTTCTGCGCGCCAGTTACATTTGCCGAAAGCCGTCAATGCCCTGAGCGAATTGCATCAGCAAACAGGGCCGTGGCACGGCATCATTTCTCACTCATTTGGCAGCGCTGTGGCCTGTGTCCTGGCCTCCGGTTTCATTCCGTCCTTCGCAAAAGTGCCATTGCAGCGGCTTGTCCTCATCGCAGCCCCCCATTCCATGCAATGGATTTTTCACGGGTTTGGTCGTGCAATTGGCCTTAACGGACGCACCCAGAAGCTTTTCGATGATCTTGTGAGGCCTTTGGCCGGCCGCGCGCTGGCCGAGTTTGAAAGTGCGAACATGTTGCAGCAATCCGCAGTGCCAACCCTGCTTCTACATGCGCCAGATGACAAGGAAGTACCGTTTTCTGGTGCAGAGTTCATGGCGGACGCAAATGAGACTGTCTCATTGTTGCCTTTGCCGGGGCTGGGGCACAGACGCATTCTTTACGCCGCTGCCACCATTCGTGCAGCGACTGGCTTTATCAGTGACACTGCAAATGTGCCAAGCGGTGTTACGGCTGACTAAAGGTTGCTCTCCTTGACTGGATCTGACCCCATTTCCAGATTTCGAGCAGCTTGAACCTGATTGATTTCATCAAGCGATCCACTTACCAGATCTGCAACAGTCACTTTGGTCAACGCGGTATCAAACGCTGTGCGTGCTGACAGAAGTGCATTTTCGGTTGCCGCGTTGGCCGCTTTCTCCAGGAGACATTTTGGCGCATCATCGGACTGGCCGACGGCAAACAGCGTGGGTGAGCCAAGGGCACTATAAACTTGTGCAAGCGTGATCTCGGCAAGAGGTTTTGCCAGGTACCAGCCGCCGCCATGACCTTTTGTTGAACCCACGAACCCGGCTTCTCGTAATCCCGCCATGGTGCGCCTGACCAGAGACGGGTTCATACCCAGCATTCTGCCGATCATATCGGACGTAACCGGGTCTGCTATCTGATCCAGGTGCAGCAATACGTGAAGCACGCGTGGCAGCCTGCTGTCTGTTCGCAAAACACTCTCCTTTTGAATTCACCTTAGCGCAGATTTGTTTATGTGACAATAAAAAGCACATGATATTGACGCCGCAAATTTCATGTGACATATGATGTTGCGAATTGCTTTGAAACTATCTTGAATTCTCGAAAGGATGCAGCATGGGAATGCCTGATATCAATCAACCGGCACATGAGTTCTGGGAAGAGCTGTACAAGAATGCCTCACCAGACACCAAGGGTCGTCCTTCAGCAATGCTGGAGCACTATGTCGCAAAGAGAACCCCGGGTGTGGCTCTTGATCTGGGCTGTGCAAAGGGCGATGACGCGGTATGGTTGGCGAGGCGAGGCTGGCATGTGACGGCTGTCGATATCTCCCCGACTGCGCTTGATTACGCAAGAGCCAATGCAGAGCGTAATGGTGTTGCGGATTGCATTGATTTTCAGGTTCATGATTTGTCAAAATCCTTTCCTGAGCTGGCCTGCGATCTGGTGACGGCGATGTTTTTGCACACGCCGCTGGCATTCCCGCGCGCACAGGTTCTTCAGCGTGCTGCAAAGGCGCTGCGCCCCGGTGGACTTCTGCTCATTGTCGGTCACGGCTCTTTTGCGCCATGGCAATGGAAAGTTCGCAGTCAGCCGTTGGCCGCTGCCAAAGACAGTCTGGCCGAGCTTGATCTTCCAGCTTCTGACTGGGTCAAACTGTTTGTCGGCAAAGTCGATCGTGAGAGCATCGGCCCTGAGGGGCAAAAGGCCAGTGTGAGTGATACAATCATTGCACTTGAGCGGCTTTAGACTGTTCAAGGCTCCTCATTTAACGCTGCTGCGCGGCCACCCTGCGCAGGGCATTTCGGGCTATGAGAATGTGAAACGGCAAAATGGCTTTCAGATAAAGGCGGCCGCCAATATTGTGCGGATGAACCCATGTGGCCAGCGATACCCGATCATTGTGCGCGAAAACTGAAACCCGGAAGTCCAGATGTCTGTCGTTGAATCCGGCGATGATTTCGGACGTGGTTTCCAACTCAACTGGAAACGGCCCCAGCTTGTCAGGCGCGTCGGGCCCATCATTTGACAGACCGAAGGGCGCGGTTACCGCGCGGCGAATGAGCAGAAGAAACCGTGCCCAACCTGGAAAATCGGTAATGATTTCGGCGGCGCGGCGCGGTGTGGCATCAGACGAAACCGAATAACAATCCAGAAAATCCGGTGGTGCAACACGGTCATGCAGATGGCTGTCGGCGGGTAGCTCGGATGCTGTGACTTGTGGTTTGTGACGGGGCAAAAGTGTCTCCTGATTGCGCGTTCAGAAAGCTCATAAACTCTAACTATGTCTGGGCAAAGCAAGCCGCAACCGCGAGGGTGGTTTTGGTCCAGATTTCTGACTCCATCGAAACCGAATGATCGCATCAACCACAGTACAGACCTTGATGCTTATTCATATATTATGTCCTTCTTTCAATAACTTATAGGTTTCTCACTTTTGTGTTGGCGTGGGAGAAAGGTGCTCCCGCAAATTTAACAGCTGGAGCGATGATATGACTGAATTCCTGAAAGCCGGACCTGATGTGAGCATCGGCGATATCCTCTTTTCGCAACCGGAACGGTTTGGACGCCTTCTCCTGTTTGCCAATGATGTCATGCGCAGCAATTCTGAACTGGAGCCTTCAATGCGTGAATTGCTGCAGGTTCCAAGGTTGATGGTACATTCCCATGCAAATTCAGGTGAATACTCAATCCGACCTGTTCCAGTGATCCGGCATCGTTGCCCGTACTCCTGGCAGCTCGAAAATGTTTGTTTTCCAATCTTCGAGATGGCCAAGCACTTGGGCCAATTCCGCAAAGCCCAACTCAGCCATCAACTCTGGACTGGTTTCGGACGCACGCTGTACCAATCTGACTTCTGGCCAAGCCAGAGCGTCCGCTGCCGATGGTGCCGCCCCGCATAGAAACGGGCGTCCATCGTCCAATAGGTCATTGAGAAACCGCATTTCCTTTTGCATCACCTCGGCGGTTGTTTTCAGCGTAATCCAGGCAGATGTGCCCTTGTCCTCAAGAGAGGCGCCGCCGAAGAAAATCGGCGATAGAAAATCTGCATTCGCACTACGCAGATATTGTCTGCATTCCATGGCCGTCTGCCATATTTGGGCGGCCTCTTCGTGGGTTTTTCCAAAGATGGGTGTTTCCGGGAACTTCCGGTCAAGCCAAGCGAGAATTGCGACTGAATCCCGTAACACAATGGTGTCGTGTTCCAATACCGGAACGGTGCCGCGCGGATTGAGAGTGAGGAAGGGCTCTGTCTTGTGTTCTTTCGTTGACAGCTGCAGCGCATTGATCTCGGGCGTCAGTCCCTTGAACGCCATACCCAGCAAAACGCGCCATCCCCGCGGTGATCCGCTGATGGTTGAAAGGGTAAGTGTCATACTGTTCTCCTGTGTTTTCCAGAAGAGCTAATGGCCATGTAAGCCTTTGCAAGAAGGCAGAAAATTGAAACCGGACACGGAATTTCAGACTAACCCCTAAACGTTTTTGTCAGTATTATTTTTGGTACTATATCCGAAAATTCTGCCTTCTTGCAGAAGCATACCAACAGCGCTAACTCCGTCTCAAATGTTGAAATCAGAGGTGGATGGAGCCTGTATATGGGAAAGCTGAACAACAAAACTGCACTGATAACCGGTGGGACAACCGGCATCGGCTTTGCGACAGCCAAAGCATATCTGAGGGCTGGTGCGCGGCTGGCAATTACGGGGCAAAATACAGAGCGCCTTGCCCAAGCCGGCAAGGCGCTTGGGGAAGATGTGCTGATGTTGAGCACAGATCAGACAGATTTGCGCCAGCTCGATGCGATGGTGCAAGAACTCACCGGGCATTTTTCCACCCTGGACACGGTTTTCCTAAATGCCGGTGTCACGCTGCCAGCGCCGATTGTATCCGTGACGGAAGATCAATTCGACGTTCTGTACCGGACCAATTTGAAGGGCCCGTTTTTCACCCTCCAAAAATTGATACCCGTGCTGTCCGAGGGCGCAACGATTGTCATAAATGCCTCCAATCTGGCAGGCATGGGCGTGCCCACAACCAGTGCATATTCAGCCACCAAAGCGGCGCTTGTTTCGCTTACGCGGACATGTGCGGCAGAGCTTCTGCCCAGGGGCATTCGTGTCAATGCGGTGGCTCCAGGTCCGATTGATACCCCAAGTATGAGCAAATTGGGGATGAGTGATGAACAGCTTGAGGGGCTGATGGGGCAGTTGGTCTTCACCATTCCCATGGGACGGATCGGACAGGCCGACGAAATCGCAAATGCAGTTCTCTTTTTGGCAACCGATGGTGCGTCCTACATGACGGGCGAAACCATGACTCTCGATGGTGGCTGGAGCAGCCTTTAATCCAAAACTTTTTAATTTCCACAATGAAAGGAAAGACGATGACCGCGATAAAAACCGCAACTCGTGACACCTGGCTAAAAGCCAGACTGGACCTGCTTGAGCAAGAGAAAAAACATACAAGGCAGAAGGATGTTCTGAGCGCGGCACGTCGCGCTCTGCCATGGGTCAAGATTGAAAAGGACTATGTATTCCAATGCGAAGACGGAACGACCCGTTCCCTGGCGGAACTCTTTGGCGAAAGAACTCAACTCATTGTCTATCATTTCATGTTTGGGCCAGAGTGGGACGCAGGTTGCGTAAGTTGCTCGTTCTGGGCTGACAGCTTCAACGGGTTGCAACCTCATCTGAATGACCGTGATATTGCCTTTGCCGCGGTATCACGCGCTCCCATGTCCAAGCTGTTGTCATTCAAGAAACGCATGGGCTGGTCATTTGACTGGGTGTCTTCTTTTGAAAACGACTTCAACGCGGACTTCGATGTGAGTTTTGGTTCGTTGCATAAGCCGGAAGACCCGGTGACCTATAATTTCAAGGAAGACACTTTTTATCCAATGGATGAGGCGCATGGAACCAGCGTGTTTGCCAGGGATGCGGATGGCACAGTTTACCACACCTACTCCACCTATGGACGGGGTCTGGATGCTACAAACGCAGCCTATAGTTACATCGACATGGTTCCGAAAGGGCGTGGTGAACCCGCCGAAGGCAATCCAATGGCGTGGGTCAGGCACCATGACAGCTATTGAATCTGGCTTGCGCCCGCTGCTGCGTGCCGCTCCCCTCGCGGGGGCGGCTTCCATTTTCACGGTTCTGGCATTCTGGTCATTTCTGTTGTCGGGCGCTGGAATGGGTATGAGCATTTGGTCCATGTCGACACTGAGCTTTCCGGCTATCACGCCCCAACCGAATATGACCATGATGCCTTCCGGTTTTCTCGCCTATCTGGTGATGTGGTGGGTCATGATGATGGCCATGATGATGCCAGGCACGATGAAGCACTTGCCCCTGGAGGCAGGGCGGTCGCGTTCAGCGGATTCCAGGATTGTTGCTTTCTGGATGGGTTACGCCGGAATTTGGCTTTTGTTTTCCGCCGCCGCTGCTGTGATTCAACTGTATCTGGTGTCCAGTGATTTGCTGCATGAGACGATGATGTGGAGCACCAGCGGCATCCTGAACGCCTGCCTGTTGGGTCTTGTGGGTCTCTATCAGCTATCGCCGTGGAAAACCCGATACCTGACAGCCTGTCTCAGATTTTCCGCTTCAAACCGGGCTTTTGGCGATGGGCTTTTCTATGGCCTGCAATGTCTTGGCTCCTCCGCCGTGCTGATGTTGCTGATGTTGGTATTCGGCGTCATGAACATTTACTGGATGGGCATTCTTGCAGCCCTTGTCGCCCTGGAAAAGTGGTTGAAACACCCTTTTGTATTTTCCGCGTTGATCGGAGTGCTGTGTGTTGCGGCTTCTCTTTATCTGTTTGTTTCGGTGGCTTTCTAGACGCTGGCATTGGAACAGAGCTGTTTCGATATCTGCGATTCACCAATCTACTGCGCGAACCTGCGGCAGATGAGGCGTGCAAGTTCGATCAATAGAGAATTGCCAAGCGAAAGTTCAAAACGAAGGAACAATGATGAACAAGACCAGCATACGGGATCAGTTTGTAGAGTTATACGGGAACGGCTCAGATGGCTCGGCGCCGCGGCCGGATCAATGGGAGCGCATCCTGAATAGGCCCCCCGATCAACCCATTACATTGGTCAATTTCTTCAAGTTCAGGGAGGTTGCAGATTATGGCAAGGAACTAAACGATGCGCCCGGGACTGTAGCGTTCGATCGCTATGCTTTGGTAAGTGTTCCAACGATGGAGCGTGTTGGCGGAAAATTCCTGTTGATTGCACCGTTTCAGGCGGCATTGATCGGGGCTGATGAGGATTGGGATCTGATTGCGATTGGGGCCTATCCAAATCAACGGGCTTTTCTTGATCTTTATCAGGACGCGGGCTACCGCGACGCATTCGTGCATCGTCGGGCGGCCTGCTTGCAGCAAAAAGTGCTGATTGCTGCGGCATGAAGTCTTTTCGTACAGCCCGAAATTGTCGGGCTGTACGAGTTTCGATTTAGTGTGTGTCAAACCTGCTTGATACAAATGACAACCACAGTCCTAACAGGCTTGTGTGCAGGAATATGAAGCCACCTGTGAGCAAAAACCACTGCGGCTGATTGTTGATGTGCGTCTTTGCGGCCATGCCAAACAATCCACTGGCGGCAGAAAACAATCCGACAAGCCAGGCGATGATCAAGGCATCGATCCAAGTGTTGTTACGCCAATCAGTCCTGAAATAAAGCAGGACGATTGCGAGGCTTTCAATCACCCATGCGGTAACACCTAACGCATAAACCGGATCATCCATGCGGGTGAACACTCCGGAGGACAAGAATTGTTGCTCAAACAGAACGACGTGCCACAAGACCGCAAAGCAGGACGTAATCGCGAAGGCGCCGGTCAGCGCTGTTATTTGTACTTTTGTCATTTCAAATCTCCTTTTTGTCGATCGCAGTGACAGGCCTGGCAATCGATCAAGACCAGAGATACGAACACGGTATCCTGTTGCAAGAAGGCAGTTTTTTTGGATATAGTAGTGAAAATGATACTATTGGAGGAAGATCAGAACATGGCCACGACCAGTGAAGCCGAAGCATTGGAACAGCACCCCGAACTGGCTGATATGTGCCCCATGCCAGACATCGCGAAGTTGATCGGTGGCAAATGGAAGCTCATCATTCTGCAAATCCTGATCTTCAAAGGCACAAAACGCTTCAACGAGTTGCGCCGGATGATCCCAGGCGTAACGCAGACAATGCTCACCAATCAGTTGCGCGCATTGGAGGCTCACAAGCTGGTGTCACGCAAAGTCTACGCTGAGGTTCCGCCCAGAGTGGAATATACAGCTACAAAGCGCGCGCTGGATCTGGAAGAGATGTTTCATGCCATGCATAATTGGTGGCTGCGGGCGGAAAAGTAGTGGGCGGCCTGAAAAACCCAGCTTGGAAAACCCAGCCTGAAATTTGAGCCTATCCGATGGAAGTCACCACTCGGCAAATGCTGAATTTCAGCACATTTAGACTTCCGGCATCAATGGAACTCTTTAGCTGACATCTTCGCTCTGTGTTGTATCAAGGCTGTATGGCTGTCGCTTGCCCGTCGGAACCAAACGCCTGTTTGAAGTTGAAGGCATGTGGGGTTGGGCCGTGGTCGTGGAGGTGTTCGAACCTTGCGACGCCCTCTGTCCAGTCTGGCGTGTGGGCACTTTGTACCCACCACAGGACATAGGGTGGCCACTCACCGCGCTCGAACCAGCTTTTGCCCAATGCAAATGCTTCGCGGTGGAGACCTTTATAGGTGAAGTTGAAAAGTGATTGCGGGTTTTCCCACAAAGACAGTGTGGCGGGTGACCAACCATCACCGCGTTCTTTGTAAAAGCGCGGAACAATCTGCTTGCCCCAGCTATCGGGCCCTGGTTCCCCATCATAACCGGAGCGGGCAATGAAGCCGGGGGCTTTTTCGACCAGTTCCATGAGGGGGTCGTGGCGCTGACGCCAGCCTTCATTGGCAGAATGTTCTGCCCGCTGCGTGAAGATCCCGAAATTATAGGCAGCGAGTCGGTGTTGCATGATCCTAGATTGGCTCGCCGCGCAGGAGTTTTGGCTGTGAAGCAAAGCCTGCGGCTTCTCCGATGAAGCGTTTTTTGAGGCCAGGCATGCGGTCTACCAAACCAAGACCTATGGTGCGTGCGAGACGGACAGGCGCCAGATTGTTGGAGAAAAGGCGGTTGAGAATGTCAGTGGTGGCGGCCATTTGCACTGTATCGGCACGGCGCCAGCGTTCATAGGTTTTCAGGACATCTTCTGCTCCGAAATCCAGGCCCAGCCGGGCAGCGTCGATAATTGTCTCTGACAGGGCCGCGACATCACGCAGGCCCAGATTGAGACCCTGACCGGCAATCGGATGGATGCCATGGGCGGCATCTCCCAACAGGGCAAAGCGTGGCCTTACAAAATCGCGGGCGACCATCAGACCCAATGGAAAGCATTGTCGTGGGCTGAGGACCGACAGAGTGCCAAGCTCATGGCCTATGCGCCGCTCCAATTCCATGCGGAAGGTAAATTCGTCGCCCTTTACCAGACGCTGTGCGTCCGAATTTGCCTCTGTCCATACCAGTGAGGAGCGATGCTGCTCTCCATCTGAAGGCAAGGGCAGAATGGCGAAAGGCCCGGCGGGCAGAAAATGCTCCCATGCCCGACCATTATGCGGTTCTGTGTGGCCAATGGTGCAGACGATGGCGCTTTGACCATATTGCCAGCCAACGGTTTTGATGCCGGAGAGTTCGCGCAGGGCGGAGCGCACGCCATCGGCAGCGATCAAAAGGCGGGTCTTGATGGTTTTGCCACTGTCGAGCGTCAATTGTTGAAACGGCCCGGTTTCGCTGAAATGGGTCACGCGATCGGGGGCCAGGAAATGCAGCCCGTGCTCGGCACCGGCTTTGGCTAGTGCGCGCACCATTGTCTGGTTGGGCACCATATGGGCAAACGGCGCTGCCGCATCGGGCGCGCTACTATCTGTTGTGCCACTGGATTCAGGGCCTTCAAAGGTCAGGAAAACCGGCCTCACTGCATCGCCCGTTTCACTGTCCGTCACAATCATTTCGTTAATGGGTTGTGCGGAAGCCAGCATTTCATCCCAAATACCCAGAGCCTGAAACAGATTTCTGCCCGAAGCGGCTATGGCTGATGAACGCTGATCCCTGGATGCCTGGCGCGGGTCACGCGGGTCGACAATTGCAACACTGAATTCCGGCACGGAGGTCTTCAAGGCCAGCGCCATGGCAAGGCCGGCATATCCGGCACCCGCAATGACCACATCAAAGGGTTTTTGCAGCTGTTCTTCGGTCAGATCGGCTGATTTTGTCTGGGCCATATTGCTGTTCCGCGTTGCGTGCTTACTCTTGGTAAAGATGGGTTTTCTAGCACGGCTTTCAACGCAGGGTGTAGATTTTCCTAAGGCGGATTGGCGTTGAGTCGGACAGTTGTTACATGTGGCTGCAGAATTGCCGAAGGAGCGTTGTATGAGCGGGTCGGATTTTGAAGAAGGCGTGAGCGGGAAACCCGACATGCAAAGCACAAACAGCGCTGCTGTTGATCGTATGATGTCGATCCTTGATCTGGAGCAGATTGAGGCGGACCGCTATCGTGGGCAAAGCCCGCAGGATGGCTGGCAGCGGGTCTATGGCGGTCAGGTGATTGGTCAGGCACTGGTCGCGGCCTCTCGAACCGTTACGGACCGACAATTGCACTCGCTGCACGGGTACTTCCTGCGCCCAGGTGATCCCACCATCCCGATCTTTTATGAGGTTGAGCGGGTGCGTGATGGCAAGAGTTTTTGCACCAGGCGTGTCGTTGCCTTTCAGCATGGCAAGGAAATTTTTATCATGTCCGCCTCCTTTCAGATCGTTGAAGAGGGACTGGAGCATCAGATTGACATGGATATGGACGCTGTTCCTGGGCCGGAGACACTGCCGGGTGAGGCTGAGATGAAAGCCATGATGCTGAGCCGTCCGAATGTTCCAGAGCCGGTCAAACGCTACTGGGAACGCGATCGGCCGATTGAATTTCGACCCATTGATCTGACCCATTATGTCAGTCGTGAAAAGCTGCCGCCCCGGCAGCAGATATGGGTGCGTAGCAGCAGCCCATTGCCGGTCGACCCGGCGCTGCAGAAATGTGCCCTGGCCTATATGTCTGACATGACATTGCTGGACACATCCCTGTTTGCTCACGGACTGAACATGTTTTCCGGGCGGCTGCAAATGGCCAGCCTGGACCACGCCATGTGGTTCCACCGCCCTTTTGAGGCGCATGACTGGATGCTCTATGTCCAGGACAGTCCAAGCTCTTCCAATGCGCGCGGATTCTGCCGCGGATCCTTTTACAGCAACGATGGAAACCTGATTGCATCTGTTGCTCAGGAAGGCTTGATACGGAAAATTGCCTAAAATTTAAGCATTATTATTGTCTTGCTGTTTTTTTGGGCGTGACTCGTGATTGCGCATTGTGCGACTGCGAGAAAGATTTCGGTTCTATGATTTTTGGACCGCATATCCTTTCTTAAAACTTGAATAAAATCAGTATTTTATCAAAAATTAAAACGTGTGATCCCGTTTTGGCACGATGTTTGAATATCTGGTTCGTGAGCTTTGTCCAACATACGCAATGCGTCGGACAAAGAGTGAATTAGAAGTGTCGACCAACTAAGGCGTTCCAAGGCCTTTGAGGCAGCAACCGACACAATAGAGCGGGAAGTGAGTATATGAAAATCATCATGGCGATCATCAAGCCGTTCAAGCTCGATGAAGTACGCGATGCTTTGACGGGCATTGGCGTACAGGGTCTGACGGTGACGGAAGTCAAAGGGTATGGACGGCAAAAAGGCCATACCGAAATTTATCGCGGCACGGAATACGCGGTTAGTTTTCTGCCCAAGCTGAAAATTGAAGTGGCTGTAAATGACGACGTGGCTGAACAGGCTATCGACGCAATCGCTACGGCTGCGAAAACCGGCCAGATCGGTGACGGTAAAATTTTCTCCTATGCGCTTGATAGCGCGGTGCGCATTCGTACCGGTGAGAGCGATTCCGAAGCGCTGTAGAGCTGGCGCGGTTTAAAGATTTAGTCCCAAGGAATAAGTAACATGATGTCTTCAACTTTTAGAACAACAGGCCTGGCTGTTGGGGTTCTGGCGCTCAGCGCTGGGACAGCCCTTGGTCAGGATGCGGCGGCTCCAGAAGCTGCTGAGGCGGTAGAGTACGCTCTGGCCTCTGATACAGCCTATATCTTCAACACGCTGCTGTTTTTGATCGGTGGTTTCCTGGTGATGTTTATGGCTGCGGGCTTTGCCATGCTGGAAGCTGGCATGGTGCGGACCAAAAACGTGTCCATGCAGTGCCTCAAAAACATCTCTCTTTATTCAATTGCCGGCCTGATGTTCTGGATCGTCGGTTACAATCTGATGTATTCCGGTGTTGATGGTGGATATTTCGGAACGCCTTCGCCAAAAATGATCGAGCCAGTTGGTGGCAGTGATCTGGGCACAGGTTACTCCGGAGCCTCTGACTGGTTCTTCCAGATGGTGTTCTGTGCAGCAACCGCCTCCATCGTGTCCGGTACGCTGGCTGAGCGCATCAAACTGTGGCCTTTCCTTATCTTCACAGCAATTCTGACCGGTATTCTGTATCCGATCACAGGTTCCTGGGAATGGGGTGCAGGCTGGCTTGACGGTCTGGGCTTCTCCGACTTTGCCGGTTCCACACTGGTTCACTCTGTTGGCGGCTGGGCTGCTTTGTCCGGTGCGATCCTGTTGGGTGCACGTATTGGCAAATACGGCCCTAACGGCCAGGTCAATCCAATGCCAGGTTCCTCCATTCCGCTGGCAACGCTTGGTACATTCATTCTGTGGCTCGGATGGTTCGGCTTTAACGGTGCCTCCCAGCTGGCAATGGGTACGATTGGCGATGTGACAGATATTTCCCGCATCTTCGTCAACACCAACCTTGCCGCCTGTGGCGGTGTTGTGACTGCGGTGATCCTGACACAGATTATCTACAAGAAGGTCGATGTGACCATGGCACTCAATGGTGCTCTGGCCGGTCTGGTATCGATTACTGCTGAGCCGCTTGCGCCTGGCATCTTCACGTCGGTTATTATCGGTGCTGTCGGTGGTGCGATCGTTGTGTTTGCTGTGCCAATGCTTGACAAGATGAAAATCGATGACGTTGTTGGCGCGATTCCTGTCCACCTTCTGGCAGGTATCTGGGGTACGTTGATTGTACCATTCAGCAACAGCGATGCCTCTTATGGTGTTCAATTCCTTGGTGTTGCCGCCATCGGTATCTTCACCTTCGTGGCATCAGGCATTGTCTGGGCCATCTTGAAAGGCACAATGGGTCTGCGTCCTTCCGAGGAAGAAGAAACCATGGGTATGGATAAGGCAGAAGTTGGTGTCGAAGCCTATCCTGAATTTGGTCAGGGCAGCCAACGCCTTTGATCCTTCTGAAATGATTTGTCCGGCGGGCAGCCTCGCCGGACAATTTTGAAACTGCGCTGCTTTCTCCTCCTTTTGGCAGCGTATGAAACCCGGATTGGCTCCCAATCCGGGTTTTTCTTTTGGTTAAAGAGCGCTTAACCAAAAGCCCCTACTATTCAGGCTAGTTCTGCGTATTTTCAGGTAGTGTTTCATGGGTTCGGCCCAGTCCGATAAGTCAAAAAGTCATGGTGAAGATGGTGGTGCGGTGTCTCTGGTGTTACCGGGGTCGCCGTTTCAGCGGCTAACTGCGCTTTTGAGCGGGCATGAGCCAGGACAGTCCAGAATCGATCTGGGGGTTGGTGAACCCAAACACGCAATTCCAGACTTTGTTGCATCGGTTCTTGCAGAAAATGTGAATGGTTTTGGTCGCTATCCTGCAATCAAGGGAACGCCCGAATTCCGCAACGCTGTGCGTCAATGGCTGGACAACAGATACGGGCTGGACAGCTTCATCGATGAAGATGCGATATTGCCATTAAACGGGTCGCGGGAAGGTCTGTTCTACGCGCTCTTTGAGGCCAAACGCCGAAAGCCTGTGGCTGCACCTGTGGTGTTCTCGCCAAATCCATTTTACCAGACCTATGCAGCAGCGGCGCAGGCGGCTGGATGCCGTTTTCTCAGCCCGCCAGAATCAGCTTCAGACAATTTGGATGGACTGCCGGACTTTTCGGCTCTTTCGCCTTCGGTTCTGAAAGAAACAATTGCAGTTTACATTGCTTCACCGGCCAATCCGCAAGGTAATTCTGCGCCGATGAGCTATTGGCAGGATTTGATTGCGCTGGCCCGGCAGCATGATTTCATGATTCTCGCTGATGAGTGCTATTCGGAAATCTATCGTGACGTGGCGCCCCAGGGCATACTGGAAGCGGCAAAGCTGACGGGTTCGGCCAGTCACATTATCAGCTTCAATTCCCTGTCCAAACGCTCCAGTTTGCCAGGGCTGCGGGTTGGCTTTCTGGCGGGCGATGCGCAGTTTGTGAGCGATGTCACGAAGTTTCGCAATATGGCTGCCCCGCAGGTACCGATGCCGCTACAGGCTGTGGCTGCCAAAGCCTTTGGCGATGAAGTCCATGTGGCCGAAAACCGGCGGCTCTACAATGAAAAATTTGAACTGGCCCGAACCATCCTTTCCGATGCGCTGCCGCTGGATATTCCCGATGGCGGGTTTTTCCTTTGGGCTGATTGCAGCCCATATATGTGCGGTGAAGACATGGCGCTGCACCTTTGGAAGAGCGCAGGTCTGCGGGTTGTCCCAGGCGCGTATCTGACTGCAGACGAGCCTGACAGTTCAGGTGCGGGAATAGACCGGCATCCGACAAATGGACCCATCAATCGATCCGATGGCCGGATTCGTGTGGCGCTGGTCCACGATCTGGCAACGACGGAGATTGCCATGACCCGTTTCAGGCAGTGTCTTGACCAATTGCCGAAGAAAAATATTTCAAAATCACAAAATCGATCCAAGCAGACAGGTAAGTCTCATGCGTAATGCTGCTTCTTTTCAAGCCCATACGGCCGGCCCACTGAATTATGTGGACTATGACGCCGATCAACAAATTGCAGAGCAACTGGCCTATGCCAATCAGGCTCCGGCAATTTCCGAGCGACGTGGCTTTCGTTACTGGCTTGGGCGTAATTTGTCGGCGGCCACAGGCCTGATTCTGATTGCAGGAGCCGCAGCAGCAGCAGCTGCTCTTGCCACATGGTCAGTTGAGGATCCCAGCCTCAATTTTGCGGCCTCGGGCCCGGTTCAAAATGCTTTGGGTGCGCCAGGCGCAATTGCGTCTGATCTGTTCATGCAGTTCTTTGGTCTTGGCTCCATTCTTCTTGTCCTGATACTGGCGATATGGGGCTGGCGCATGATGTTTGGCCAAAGCCTTTATCGTTTCAAGCGCCGACTTGGCTATACGGTTCTGGCGATGGTGTTTGCTGCTGGCACCATGTCTGCGCTTCCGGTGACGTCCAATTGGCCATTGCCGATGGGGCTTGGCGGCGTGGTTGGGGATGTCATGATCTGGCTGCCCGTTGCCGCCTTTGGAGATCTGTTCAAAGGCGTAATTGGCTATCTGACGGCTCTGATACTGGGAGTGGCGTGTTTCGCATGTTTTGTTCTGACCGCCTGGAGCCGATCTCCTGCAGGGTCCATTTCGCCACAATCTGAACCAGATCTACCGTCGCCTATGGACGCGCCACTGGATGAGTTTGACGAACCAGTCTCCCGCGGGTTTGGTGTTGGATCGGCAGTTGCCTATGGTTTTGGCGCGCTGACCCATATGGCGCTGAGCACGAAAGCACTGGGCGCACGGTCTTTTCGAAAGATCGTGTCTGCCCGCCCAAAACCAACCGCAAACCGGAAATCGCGCGTGCGTGTGATGCAACGCAATGAGCCAGTCATGTCTGCGGCTCATCAAGCGGTTCCTCAGGAATCGGCGGATTATTACGAAGACCAAATGCAGGAAGCATGGGATCAGGAAGAGCACATGCCAGAGGGCGAGTGGGCAGATGGTGAGTGGGCGGCTTATGAAGATCAGCAAGCCGAGCTTGATCAATATGATCAGCCGGGTGGAGCCTGGGCCAATGAAGCGCCTTATCAAGACCAGGAGGTCAGGATTAATCCTCTGGCCACTCAGGTAAGTGCTGCGCGTCCTGTGCCGATGCAGCGTACAACTGCTGAAAGACCACCGGCGCAACGGGCTCCTGCACAGCGCGAACCGGTACAACGTGCGCAGGCAGCGCCTCAAAATCGCGTGACCGTGCCCAAGGCCAAGCCTAAACCGGGTCGCCGCGCCAGCCGCGAAGCACAACCGGATTTACTGGGTAATGCTGACTATGAATTGCCATCGTTGCATGTTCTGTCCGAGCCAGTGCAAACGACTGCCAGTGCCAATTTGAACACAGATGCGCTGGAGCAGAATGCAAGATTGCTGGAAGGTGTGCTGGAAGACTTTGGTGTACGCGGCGAAATCATCAATGTTCGCCCTGGTCCCGTTGTCACGCTTTATGAGCTGGAGCCGGCACCGGGCATCAAATCCTCCCGTGTGATCGGATTGGCCGATGATATTGCCCGTTCCATGAGCGCTATTGCTGCCCGTGTAGCTGTCATTCCCGGCCGCAATGCCATTGGTATCGAGTTGCCAAATTCAAAGCGTGAAACTGTGTATTTACGCGAATTGCTGGATTCCACCGATTTTGAGAAAACCAAGGCGAAGCTGGCCTTGTGCCTTGGTAAAACCATTGGCGGTGAGGCCGTTATTGCTGATCTGGCAAAGATGCCGCATTTGCTGGTGGCTGGTACTACAGGGTCTGGTAAATCCGTTGCGATCAATACCATGATCCTGTCGATCCTGTACCGGATGCGGCCTGAAGAATGTCGCTTGATCATGATTGATCCAAAAATGCTGGAGCTGTCGGTTTATGACGGTATTCCGCATTTGCTGACACCTGTTGTGACCGACCCGAAAAAGGCGGTTGTGGCGCTGAAATGGACTGTGCGGGAAATGGAAGACCGCTACAAGAAAATGTCCAAGCTTGGCGTGCGAAACATTGATGGCTTCAACAGCCGGGTGAAACAGGCATCCAAAAAACGCGAAGTGATCACCCGTACCGTCCAGACCGGATTTGACCATGAGACGGGTGAGGCGATTTACGAGCAGGAAGAGCTGAAACTCGAGCCAATGCCATATATCGTTGTGATCATCGACGAGATGGCAGATCTGATGATGGTCGCCGGCAAGGAAATTGAAGGCACCGTTCAGCGACTTGCGCAGATGGCGCGTGCTGCCGGTATTCATGTGGTGATGGCCACACAGCGTCCGTCTGTGGATGTCATTACCGGAACGATCAAGGCCAACTTCCCAACTCGGATTTCGTTCCAGGTGACGTCCAAGATCGATAGCCGAACCATTCTGGGTGAACAGGGTGCTGAGCAGCTTCTGGGCATGGGTGACATGTTGTTCATGGCCGGTGGCGGGCGTATTCAGCGTGTCCACGGTCCATTCGTGGGTGACAATGAAGTTGAAGAAGTGGTTGCGCATCTGCAAAGTCAGGGCGTGCCGGAGTATCTTGAAGCCATTACCAATGAGGATGAAGTTGAAACCTCTGCTGTTCTGGAGGCCATGACCGGTGGCAGCAGCGACGGCGGCGAGGGTGATCTTTATGATCAGGCCGTTGCCATCGTGCTGCGGGACAAGAAGGCCTCAACCAGCTATGTGCAAAGACGGCTCTCGATCGGATATAATCGTGCGGCGTCCATCATTGAAAAAATGGAAGAAGAAGGCGTGATTAGTGCGCCCAACCATGCCGGAAAACGTGATATTCTGGTTGGCAATGCAGAAGAGACCATTTGAATCGGATTAGTTCCATTTTGTGGCAGCCGTGATTTTGCCACAGTAGCTTCCTAGCTGATTCATAAGAGCGAAATACGTTGTCGATTGGAAAGTGACATGACTCAAAATTCATCGCAGACCGCAAGGGTCAAAGCTGTGACATCAAATGTGCGACTGGCTTTTGGCTTGTTCTCGCTGTGGTTTGTGATCATGCTGGCACTTGCTACGATGATTCAGCCGGCACGGGCGCAGACAAATGGTCAGGTGGTGCAAGACATTGCTGCAAGTCTGAACGACATGCGGACTATGGGTGGCGATTTTGTCCAGTTTGGCCCCAATGGTGAAAAGGCAGAAGGCGTGTTTGCGCTGGATCGGCCTGGAAAGATTCACTTCCGTTACGATTCCCCATCCAAGATTCAGATCATGTCGGATGGCAAATCGGTGGTGATTCACGATCGCGCTTTGCAAACCTGGGATTTGTGGCCTTTGTCAAAAACACCTTTGCGGTTTCTATTGTCCGACAAGGTGGATTTCCTGAACGATTCCAAAGTTAATGACATCAAGGTTGAAGCCGATATTGTTACCGTGACAATGGTCGAGGAAAGCATGTTCGGAAAAGGCAGGGTGACATTGCTGTTTGACCGCGCCACCAAGGAATTGCGGCAATGGACCGTAACCGATGCTCAGGGACTGGATACGACGGTCGCTGTGTATAATCTGAAGGGTGGCATGGACTGGAACAAAGAGCTGTTCAAGATTCCCTATGGCCGGATTGCGATTTCCGAACGGCAATAGGTTTCTGACGCGCCGCTGTGGATCCTTGGAACAAGTCCGAGGATGACGGTGGTGGCGATGTTTTCGACCCCAAACCAGCCGTCGTTCTCGGACTTGTTTCGAGAACCTAGCTTTGACCGCCTGCAAAGTTCCTCACTCACCCGCAATCATGCGGGGATGCGCCTTGGTGTAAACAGACAGCAGATGCCGTGTATCCACTTGCGTGTAGATTTGCGTCGTCGACAGGCTGGCATGGCCCAGAAGTTCCTGAATGGTGCGCAGATCGCCGCCACCTGCCAGCAAATGGGTTGCAAAGGCGTGGCGCAGGGCATGGGGCGTGGCGCTGGACGGCAGGCCAAGACGCATGCGCAAATCTTCCACGGCTTTTTGGACTATGCGCGGGTTCAACCGCTTGCCGCGCACACCGAAAAACAGGGGTGCTTCGGGATTGTCGGCATAGGCGATAATGAAGGGGCAGAGCGAACCATACAGGCTGACCGCTTCGATGACTGCTGGTAGAACGGGTACAAGGCGTTCCTTGCCGCCTTTGCCGGTAACCTTCATCACTCCTGTTTGAAGTGCATCCACATCTTTTAAAGATAGGCCCAAAGCCTCGGAAATACGTAATCCGCAGCCATAGAGCAGGCTGAGAATTGCGGCATCACGGGCACCGACCCAGGCCTCGGACTCAACGTTTGGCTCAAGCGCTTCTTCCAGCATTGCGCTGGCTTCTGAAGCGCCTACCGGACGGGGCAGGCTTTTGGGTTGTTTGGGAGTCGTCAGCGCATTTGCAGCCGTGACATCGACAATGTTCTGTTTGCGCAAAAAGGCAAAAAATGAACGGATACCAGCAAGGCTGCGCGCCAATGAGCGTGCGCCACTGCCGCTGCCACGCCGGGACGCCAGAAAGCTGCGCAAGTCGGTAATTCTCAATTCCCGCAGGTGCCGCACGCCGGCTGATGCGCCCAGATGCTGCGACAGGAATGTCAGAAACTGACGGGAATCGCGCTCATAGGCCTCAATGGTCTTTGGGGTGTGGCGTTTGCCATTTTCAAGATGGCTGAGCCAGGCCCGTCGGTGATCAAGCAGCTTTGGATCGGCAAATGTGAGGGCCTGGGACATGCTGGCTCCGGTGTTTTGATACCCACCATATTAACCGGTTCCGCTTGCCCAATTGTTAAGGGCTGGCGTTATGGTTTTGCTTTATCGAGAAGCTGCTTCAGCCGCTTCAGATCACCCACTTCATTGGCCAGCAAAAGCACGAGACGGGCGTTCAGTGCCTGACTGTCCGCAAGCGCCAACCCTTCATGGGCCTGCATCAAGGCTGCATAGAACTCATCACCGTGAGGGCTGAGATTGTCCGGAGTAGCGGTCATGTTCGTTGATCCAGTATGGTTTTCACAGTGAATTGCAATCCGGCTTCAAGATCCGCCTGTGTGGTAAATCTTGCCAGCACATGCTGATCCGGCCGCAGCAATATGGCTGAAGGGCCAAACCGGTTCTGGTAGTGCAGATTTGCCTCGTCGATGTTGATGACGGCTATGTCTGGCAAGTCTGGCACATCTGACATGCTTGGGCTGGTCCACCCATATGGCAGCAGGAGTTTGAACGTGTTCATGTCTGTGTGTGCGATTTCAGTCAGCAACCAGTTTGATTGGCTGAGCGCACCTAGAGGCGCGTCCGGGCAGGCCTGACCGATGAGATTATCATTTGCACTGCTCTGAAGGTTAAGGCCATTCAAGGAACAGGGTGTCGACAGGCGTCCGGAATTGACCAGCTTGCGGGCAAAGGGTTCTGTTTTGGCCAGATCCAGTACCGCATCGCGGAAAATATGTTCCATATCCGTTTTGGGCGTCATGAAATTGGTCGCGCGGGCTGAATTGCGGATGTTTTCGTCAGAGCCGAACGTGCGTTCTTCATTGTAGCTTTCCAGCAATTCCTCACTGGCCCGCTGCTGCAGAATTGCGGCCAGTTTCCAGCCCAGATTATCCACATCCTGAATGCCGCCATTGCCGCCTCTGGCGCCGAAGGGTGAGACGATGTGTGCGCTGTCGCCGACAAAGATCACTCGGCCATGAAGGAAGCGCTCCAACCGTGCGCAGGTAAAGGTGTAGACCGATACCCAGTCCAGCTCGAAGGGCAGATCGCCAACCATTTGGCGAATGCGCGGTATCACACGATCCGGCTGTTTTTCCACATCCGGATCCGCATCAAAACCAAGCTGCAGATCAATGCGGTAAATATCGTCGGGCTGTTTGTGCAACAGTGCCGACTGGCCCTGATGAAACGGCGGCTTGAACCAGAACCAGCGTTCTGCCGGGCCGTCGCCAAACGGGCTTTGCGGCATGTGCACATCGGCAATCAGAAAGCGTTCTTCAAAGGTTTCGCCGGTAAAGCGCAGCCCCATGCGTTTGCGGGTTGGGGAGCGCGCGCCATCGCAAGCCAGATAATAATCGGCTTCCGCCTCATATGTGCCATCGGGTGTGCTGATCTGCAGGGCAACATGGTCGCCCTTGTCTGTATGGCTCACCACTTCATTTTGCCAACGCAGATCAATCAGGTCCGGGAAATCGGCAATCCGGTCGATCAGATAGTCCTCGACGTAATATTGCTGGAGGTTGATGAAGGCTGGCATTTTGTGGCCCTCTTCGGGCAGCAGATCGAAGCTGTAGACTTCCTTTTTGCCGTGAAACAGGCGGCCGATTTTCCAGGTGATGCCTTTTGCCAGCATGCGGTCGCCAACGCCCAACCGGTCAAAAATTTCCAGGGTGCGTTTGGCCCAGCAAATGGCCCGTGACCCAACCGATACACTGTTCCCTTGCGCAAAGATAACGCTTGGAACGCCGTGTAGGGCAAGGTCAATGGCCATGGCAAGGCCAATGGGTCCTGCACCCACGATGGCGACCCTGTGGCGTGGTTCGGCCTCTGTCAGGGCTTTGGGAGGCACATAGGGCTGTGTCTTGTAGCTGTAGGCCATTATCCCTGAAGGCTTTCCCACATCTCCCGGTCTCTGTCCGCTGTCCAGATGCGGGGTGTGTCGATGTCGCGTGCTTCATCATAGGCGCGGGCAACATTGAACGGCAGGCAATGTTCGTAGATCGCGTAGTCGCCGAATTTGCTGTCACAGGCGGCACGGCAGGCTTCAAACGCTTCTTTCAGGGAACCGCCAGCCAGAGCAATGCGCGCGACACTGCGATAGGTCGAGGTGACAAAATCTGCGGTGGAATCCAGCGCGGCATTGACCATTTGTGTGCCAACCAGCGCATCGCCACGGCCTGGCGCAATGGCATCCAGATCCCAATTGCGGATTTTCTGCAATGTGCCAGGCCAGTCATGGAAATGACCATCGCCGCAATAGCAGGCGGAGTGATATTCCACGATGTCACCGGTGAACATGACATTCTGATCAGGCACATAGGCCACAATATCGCCTGCTGTATGGGCGCGGCCCATAAACATGAGATCAACCCGGCGCTTGCCCAGATAGACGGTCATGCGGTCATTGAAGGTGAGTGTCGGCCATGTGAGGCCGGGAATGCTTTCATGGCCCTGAAACAGGCGCGGAAAGCGGGCAAATTCTGAATCCCAGTCTTCCTGACCGCGTTCCACCACCATGGAGCGGGCTTTTTCGGACATGATGATGTCTGTGGCATTGTAGCCTGACGCGCCCAACACGCGCACTGCATGATAATGGGTCAGGACCACATGGCTGATGGGTTTGTCAGTGACTGTGCGAATTTTCTCAATGACTTGTGCAGCCATGCGCGGTGTGGCCTGTGCGTCGACAATCATGACACTGTCATCGCCGATGATGACGCCGGTGTTCGGATCACCTTCGGCGGTGAATG
Organism: Alphaproteobacteria bacterium; assembly: GCA_024743215.1. Taxonomy (GTDB): domain Bacteria; phylum Pseudomonadota; class Alphaproteobacteria; order Rhizobiales. The sequence continues at coordinate 171,149 of JANSWZ010000006.1, read as the reverse complement.
CCCAAAGGCCTTCACCGATTTCGGAAAAGGAGATTTTCTTGTCTGCCATGTCTCCGGCAGATGCGAATGCCTTGGCCATTATGCTTTCTCCACGCTTTGTTCAATGGCACCAAAAATGGAATGGCCATCCTTGTCTTTCATTTCGATGCGCACGCTGTCGCCGAACTGCATGAAAGGCGTGGCCGGTGTGCCGTCTTCGATGGTTTCAATCATGCGGATTTCGGCAATGCAGGAATAGCCAACACCGCCTTCTGAAACCGGTTTGCCGGGTCCGTCATTCAGCTTGTTGGAAACGGTGCCTGAACCGATGATGGTCCCGGCGCCCAGGGGCCGTGTTTTGGCCGCATGGGCAATGAGCTGGCCGAAATCGAAGGTCATGTCGATGCCTGCATTGGCGCGGCCAAAAGCCTCTCCATTCAAATCCACATCCAGAGGCAGATGAAGTTTGCTGCCATCCCATGCATCTCCCAATTCATCGGGGGTGACAGCAACTGGAGAGAAGGCGCTGGAGGGTTTGGAGTGGAAGAAGCCAAAGCCCTTGCCCAATTCACCGGGAATCAAAGCGCGCAGGGACACATCATTGACCAGCATGATGAGGCGGATGGCGGCGCTGGCTGTGGCGATGTCGCAGCCCATGGGCACATCATCAACAATAACGGCCAGCTCACCTTCCATATCAATGCCATAGGCCTCATCGGCCAGCTTGATGGGATCACGGGGTGCGATGAAGGAATCCGAGCCGCCCTGATACATCAGCGGATCTTCCCAGAACGAGGGAGGCATGTTTGCACCACGCGCTTTGCGCACCAGTTCCACATGGTTCACATAGGCCGAACCGTCAGCCCATTGATAGGCGCGGGGGAGGGGTGAGAGCGCATCATGCTCCCGAAAACGCTGTGTTGGCTGGGCACCGGTTTCAACGCCATCGGCAACACGTTGGAGGCGCGGTGCCAGCACGGGCCAATTGTCGAGTGCCTCCTGAAGTGTATCGGCTATGTGACTGACCTCAGAACATTGGGTCAGATCTTTTGAGACCACCACCAATTGCCCGTCTCGCGTGTCATTTCTGAGTGAGGCAAGTTTCATTCGCCATTTTTCCTTCTTGATTGTCTTGCAGGGTCTGCAAGGAATTCTTGGGGTGATGTTCGGGGACTTTTGTGCATTTGTCGACGCCTTCTCTCAAAAACACGCATTTGGCTGTGGGTCCCGTGATTGTCGGTGCACTTCTTGTCACCCTGGCCACGGCGTTGCTGCTGTTGTGGATGGGTCGCGACTGGATTTGTTTTTGCGGCACCGTGAAGATTTGGCAGCATGAGGTTTTCAGCTACGAGAATTCTCAGCATGTGGCCGATTTCTATACTTTCTCGCACATGTTGCACGGCATTCTGGCCTATGCGCTGCTGGCCCGTTTCTGGCCAGGTATGGCCCTGGAAACGCGGTTTGCCATCGGCACGCTGACGGCGGTTGCGTGGGAGATTGTCGAGAACACGAATTTTGTCATAGAACGGTTTCGCATTGTCACCGTATCGCAGCATTATCTGGGCGACAGTATCATCAATTCCGTGTTTGACCTGTTCGCCATGATGGCTGGCTTTGTGCTGGCACGGTATCTGCCGATCTATGCGACACTTGTGCTTGCATTGGCGTTGGAAGGCAGCATGATGCTGTTGATCCGCGATGGTCTTGGTCTTAGCACATTGATGCTGATCTGGCCGATGGATGCGGTGCGCGCTTGGCAGTGGGGGCAATAGAGTCAGATGGGATTTACCTGGATGCGGTCCAAACACATTCTGATTGGTCTGGGGCTGATTGTCGGCACTGCCATCATTTTGCTGCTGATGGGGCGCGAGCCGATCTGCAGTTGCGGCACCATCAAATTGTGGCATGCGGATGCGCTGAGTTCGGAAAGCTCCCAGCACATCAGCGATTGGTATACGCCGTCCCACATGATCCACGGCATGATTTTCTATTTCGTGCTGTGGCTGGTCTGGCGCAGGGGCTCTGTTGGCAACAAGGCGCTGATTTCGATTGCGCTGGAGGCGGCCTGGGAGATTGCCGAGAACACGAATTACGTCATTCAACGCTACCGTGAAGTGACCATTTCGCTGGATTATTTTGGCGATTCCGTGCTGAATTCCGTCTCTGATATTTTTGCTATGCTGTTGGGGTTCTACCTGGCGCGGCGCTTGCCCGTTGCCGCCACGGTGATGCTGGTGCTGGTGTTTGAAGCGGTAACCATGTGGATCATCCGCGACGGGCTGGCGCTGAATGTGCTGATGCTTTTGTGGCCGGTCGAAGCGGTAAAAACCTGGCAAATGGGCGGCTGACCGAGGCGCATCGGGAACGCATGCCACCACAACACACGGGACCACTCAGCAACCCTCTTTGGTGCCGTTGAAATGTTTTTTCAGACCCGCCCAGCAATCAATGTAATCCTTTTGCAGCGTTGGCATCTGCATCGCCAGATCGGTGACCTGCTGCGGGAAGCGGGTTTCGAACATGAAGGCCATGGTGTCGTCCAGCTTGACCGGCTTCAAATCCACATTGGCGGCTTTTTCAAAGGCATCCAGATCCGGTCCGTGGGGCAGCATCAGATTGTGCAGGCTGAAGCCACCGGGCACAAAGCCCTCTTCCTTGGCATCATACTGGCCGCAGATAAGCCCCATGAATTCGCTCATGATGTTGCGGTGATACCAGGGTGGCCGGAAGGAGTGTTCGGCCACCATCCAGCGTGGCGGGAAAATCACGAAATCGATGTTGGCTGTCCCCTCTTCGCCTGAGGGGGCTGTGAGGACGGTAAAGATGGATGGGTCCGGATGATCGAACAGGATGGCTCCAACCGGCGAGAAGGTGGCCAGATCGTATTTGTAAGGCGTGTAATTGCCGTGCCAGGCCACCACATCCAGTGGTGAATGGCCGATCTCGGTCTGATAGAAATAGCCGCACCATTTGACGTGGACGCGGCAGGGGGTCTCCTTGTCTTCATAAGCGGCGACAGGAGTTTTGAAATCACGCGGATTGGCAAGGCAGTTTGCGCCAATGGGGCCGCGATCCGGCAGCGTGAATTTGGCTCCGTAATTCTCGCAGACATAGCCGCGGCAACTCTTTGTCAGTGGTTCCACCTTGAAGAACATGCCGCGTGGCAACAGGGCAATTTCGCCGGATGCCACATCCATGATGCCCATTTCCGTGAAAATGCGCAAAGCACCCATCTCCGGCACAATGAGCAATTCCCCATCGGCGTTGAAGAAGTAATCATCCACCATGGGGGCATTGCAGACAAAGATGTGAGACGCCATGCCGGACTGGCCCTGCGCATCGCCAGCTGTTGTGACAGTTTGAAGGCCCTCCAGAAAATTCACAGGCTTGTCCGGCATTGGCACCGGGTCCCAGCGATACTGGCCAAGAGGGGGGGCTTTATCGAGATGAATGGGCGCTGTTTTCCAGTTCGGGCGCGCAACCGCCACAAAGTCTCTGGTGTGGCGCACGCTGGGGCGGATGCGATAGAGCCATGAGCGTTCATTGGTGCCGCGTGGTGCGGTGAAGGGCGAACCGGATAGTTGCTCGGCATAGAGGCCATAAGCGCATTTCTGGGGGCTGTTCTGGCCCTGGGGCAGGGCACCGGGCAGGCTCTCGGTTTCGAAATCATTGCCAAAGCCGGGCATATAGCTGACGGCGTTTGATGCAGCGGCAGGCTTGTCTGCGGTCTGGTCCGACATTTTCCATCCCCTTTTGGGTGACGCGCCGGGGCGCGCACGCAATTGATTTTATTAGTTTCATTTGTAACAATTGAAAATGTAACTATCAACCGGCGCGAGGGGGAGAACCGGTCATGGGAAAACAGGCATCTGCACCTGAAATTGAGACGGTTTTGAAGCTGGAAGAATTTCTGCCCTACCGTCTGGCACGGGCTGCGGAAATCATGAGCCGTGAATTTGCCGATATTTACAAGAAACATACCGGCATGACCCGGCCGGAATGGCGGGCTTTTGCCACGATTGGCCAATTTGGCACGGTGACCGCCACCTTTATCGGACAGCATTCCTCAATGCATAAAACCAAGGTCAGCCGTGCGGTGGTGTCGCTGGAGCAACGCGGATGGCTGGCGCGTACCAGTGACGGGGCTGACCGGCGTATCGAGCATCTGGCCCTGACGAAAAAGGGCTGGCGTGTTTATGCAGCGTTGATAGAGGAAGCCAGAAAATTTGAAGCGGATGTGTTGCAGGCGCTGGGGGAGGGCCCGTCAAATGCGCTGATATCCGGGCTGGATCATCTGGAGCAGCGGTGATTTTGGGCGGCGTGGACCCTCGGAACAAGTCCGAGGGAGACGGTTAAGCGCGTGAACCAGGCTGGTTTTACCGCAACGTCTCACGCCAACATTTCACGCTAACAGCTCATGCCGCCCACCGCCGTCATTCTCGGACTTGTTCCGAGAATCCACAGGCCGTAGCGCGCAGATGGAGCGTTGAATCCAGACCCTAGTATTTCAGCGAGCGCTGGGCGCGTTTCAGTTGGCCGATGGTTTCCTGGAGCCGTCCGCGCAGGCTTTGTTCCAGCCGCACGGCAATATCAGGATATTCATTGATAAAGCGGCCGAACAGCGAGCGGCGAATTTTGATGACTTCGCTGGCCTGGGTGGCAATGGCTGTTGCCGGGCGCAATGTTTCGCTGATTAAAGCCAGCTCATTGACCACCGAGCCCTGACCCAAGCGGCCCACAGAGACGGACCTTCCATCACTGCGCTGAAGCAGCTGAATCTCGCCCTCGGTAACAACAAAGCCGGAGCCGGCGACATCGCCTTCCTGAAACAGGATTTCCTTGGGGGCCAGTTTTACGGATTCCGCGCTGAAGGCAAGCAGACGCAACTGCTCGCTGTTCAGCTCTGAAAACATCATTACCTGACGCAGTGCCTCAATGTCGCGCTCGATTGTCACAACATGTCTTTCCCAATGTGGTGCCTAATGCGTGTTACCTACAGTTCGTACCCAAATATCCCGTTGTTCAGGACTTAAGGAACCAGCTTATAGCCACCATCCTGAGTGACAAGGATTTCCGCATTTGACGGGTCATCCTCGATCTTCTGGCGGAGGCGATAAATATGGGTCTCCAGCGTATGGGTCGTTACACCAGCATTATAGCCCCAGACCTCGTGAAGCAAGACATCGCGCGTGACAACCTTGTCACCAGCACGATGCAGAAACTTCAAAATGGCTGTTTCCTTTTCGGTCAGGCGCACCTTGTCACCGCCTTCGGTGGTCAGCAGCTTTGCGCTTGGACGGAAATTATAAGGGCCGATGGAGAATGTGGCGTCTTCGCTGTGTTCATGTTGGCGCAACTGAGCGCGAATACGTGCCAGCAGCACAGCAAACCGCAAGGGTTTTGTCACATAATCATTAGCACCCGCTTCCAGACCCAGCACCGTGTCGGCATCGGTGTCATGGCCGGTCAGCATGATGATGGGGGCACGAAAGCCGTTTTTGCGCAGCAGTTTCACCGCCTCGCGGCCATCCATATCGGGAAGGCCCACATCCATCACCATCAGATCGACCCGACCATCGCGTGCCGCGGCCATGCCGGTGGCGGCTGTGTCCGCATCGGCAATCTCAAACTCTTCATACAGCGCAAGTTGCTCTACAAGGGCTTCGCGCAGATCTGTGTCATCATCGACGATCAGAATTTTACGTTCATTCATCAGGGGCCTCATCACCGAAACTGGCAGGGAAACTAGCAGGGCGTTGTTGGAATTCAAACGTCCGATTGAGTTAAAAGCTTAACAGTCTTAGAACATTGTTTGAAATATGGCGCAAGCAAGCGTGCCCTGTGGATGCGGTGACATTTTGTCAAATCACTGTGAGGGGGGCGTGAAGGGATGGAAAGGGTTTTTTATGCAGGTTTCCGATCCTGATCCTGTGCAGCAGCATGATTTTCAGGTGCGATGCATGCACCGGGCTGCGACAACAGGACAGTTGCAGTTTGGCGGGCGCAGTTTTGACTGTGCGCTGGGGCGCAGTGGCATCACCACCCAAAAGCGCGAAGGCGATGGCGCCAGCCCTGCCGGGGCCTACACGCTGCTTTGCGGGTTTTATCGGGCGGACCGGCTGGCCAAGCCCGTGACGCAGTTGCCGATGCGGCCCATGCTGGAGCTGGATGGCTGGTGTGATGACCCGCATGATGCGCGCTACAATCAACTCATAACGCTGCCCTTTGCGGGCAGTCATGAGACGTTGTGGCGGGATGATCAATTATATGATGTGGTTGTGGTGCTGGACCAGAATATCCATCCGCGCAGGCCGGGCGGAGGCAGTGCCATTTTCTTCCACATTGCCGCGCCGGGCTTTACCCCGACAGAAGGCTGCATTGCGGTTTCACACGCCACCATGAACCACGCGCTCAGCTTTGCGCGGCGTGGTTCAAAAATGCGGATTGGTTAGGACGTTGTCTGGATTCTCGGAATAAATCCGAGAATGACGGCGGCGGCGGTATCAGGTATCGGCTCAAATTGATGGTAGGAGAGGTGCGGTAAGCTGATCCCAGCAGACGCAGCTTAGTACCGGAGTTGCCACACCCTCCCAACGTCACCCTCGGACTTGTTCCGAGGGTCCACTTAGGATGAGCCTAAACCTGCAAATTGGCTAAAAAATTCTAGTTTCGCTCAATGATGTTTTTGCGGATGGAATCGCGGATGGTTTCATTGCCGACAATGATGCCGCCGGTTTCCATCATGCGCTCACCGCCGGACATATCACATATGAAACCGCCAGCTTCCCGGATCAGCACGATGCCGGCTGCCATGTCCCATGGCTTGAGCGTATGTTCCCAATAGCCATCCAGACGACCTGCTGCCACATAGGCAAGGCTCATGGCTGCGGAGCCGAAACCGCGCACGGCTGATGCGTGGGCGCTGGCGACTTTTGCTTCTTCCAGATAGCGGCCAAGGGCCTTGCTGCCCATATTGGGAATGCCGGTGCTGAGTGCGGCATCGGCCAATTTGCGGCGGGCGGCGACGCGCATGCGCCGGTCATTCATGAATGCGCCACCACCTTTTTCGGCGGTGAACAATTCTTCGGTGATCGGGTTATAGATCACACCGGCCACCAGCTGCCCCTGTCGCTCCAGTCCAATGGAGACCGCAAAGAAAGGCAGTGAATGGAGGAAGTTTGTGGTGCCGTCCAACGGATCGACAATCCAGCGATGCAGCGGATCACTGCCTTTGATCTCGCCGCCTTCTTCCAGCAGAAAGCCCCAGTCAGGACGGGATTTCTGCAGGGATTCAACAATGATCTCTTCAGCCTTCGTGTCGGCTGCGGAGACAAAATCCCCCGGTCCCTTGACGGACACCTGTAGCTGTTCGACCTCGCCAAAATCGCGGGTGAGGCTGCGGCCTGCCTTGGTGGCGGCCTGAACCATGATGTTCAAAAGTGCACTGCGTGCCATGCCTGAAAAACCTTACTCGCCGCGTCGCAGATAAATCAGCTCATTGGTATCCACCACAATGCGCTCACCGACAGTGATGAAAGGCGGCACCATAACGCGTGCGCCATTATCCATGATCGCCGGTTTGTAGGAGGATGAGATGGTCTGACCCTTGAGCGCGGGCTCGGTTTCGGACACTTCCAGCGTTACCTGATCGGGCAGCGCCACGCCAATGGGGCGCTCTTCATACATTTCCACGGTCACCTGCATACCGTCCTGCAGGAACACGGCGCGGTCACCCACAAATTCGGCCTGCAATTCCAGTTGCTCGTAAGTTGTGGTGTCCATGAATACCAGCATATCGCCTTCCGCATAAAGGAACTGAAAGTCCTTCTGCTCCAGGCGTATCCGCTCCACCGTTGCTGCCGAGCGGAACCGCTCATTCAGCTTGCGGCCATCCAGCAGGTTTTTCAGCTCCACCTGCGCAAACGCGCCGCCCTTGCCGGGTTTGACATGCTGAACCTTGACCGCCGCCCAGATACTGTTCTGATGCTCGATCACATTGCCGGGGCGAATTTCATTACCGTTGATTTTCATGGATTTTTGTCTTTTGTGACGTTTTCAAATGATTGAGGGCGTCTGCACCACATTTGGTGGGTTTTTGCAAGGGGTGGGGTGTTTGGTGGGGATCAGCAATGTACGTAAATGCTTATGCTGAACAGTTGAGTGTGCGCTAAGATAAGATCGATAAGTTGATCTACGGCTCCGAATGGAATCACATCCCCATCCGTCCAATTGGAAATTTCTATAGTATGTTGTACTGCTAAAAGTTGAAATCTTTCGGAGAACAATTCCAGGGTATTGCTTGATGTCGAATTCGACTGGCACAATCCAATCGTGAGGTTAACCAATTGTGTCAGTGTAGAGCAATAGACCTGGTTGTGTGTCTATTGACCGTATTATTCGCCAACAAACATATCACTGCCTCCTTATTGGTATGTTTTTGTCACGACTTTGCACACTTATCCTATTGGAATGGGATTAGTGTGTGGAATAAGAAAAATCCAGTTTTGAAAGTCAGTACGGGTGTTTAGAAAGCATAAGCTTTGATAATTTGATTATATAATAAATTATAAGGATTTTTGGGGGTTTATATGAAGAGTTGTAGGGCTGTAGCTTACCTTATTGAGGTCAGAAAATTAAGATCTAAATCAAGTGAAAATCTTAGATTTGGAGATTTTGATGGGGTTAATTCTTTGAGAGCTGTTATTTCTGGTATTTTGAATAAGTATTCAAAATATCAGAAACTAAATATTCATGAGAAATTATTTAAAATTGAACTAAACAAGAGTAACAGTGGTCCATTGGTTGGACGTTTCATGTCTGGAGATTACGGGCAGGCTGGTGAAATAATTGAAGCTACCAATGGGAAAACCGCTCACAAGATGAAAAAATCGGAGGCCCTTTCAGAGCCTTTCTGCTTCCACATTGCGGTGCCAGATAGTGAAAAACGCGGCATAGTGTGCCTTCAGCAGACGGGATTAGCAGGTGTTAAAGGTATTTTCGAAACTGCCGTCGTTGGGCTGTTTGAAACGCAGCATCCAAACTACCGATTGCACGTTAGGCAACTGACAGTGTCCGACACGCTTTCTCAGCTTCTTAATAACGGTTCAGTTGAAGAGATAATTGTTGAAAAGCACGAAATACCCTCAGATATCGCAGATAGGTTTGGTGCTGGCAATAAGTCGTATCCTGGAAAATTTGTCTACTCGATACAGCCCAAAACCGGCATACTTGCTCCCAATATTTTAAAGAAAGATGGTTTAATCGCATTTGCTAAGGGGGAGAGAAAACTTGAGGACGTATTCGAATTTGATGATAATGGGTTTGATGTCGTTAAAACTAAAATTCGTATTGGCGAAGAAATCAAGATGGTAAATCTCACGAAGCCGGATTCCATCTCCTCTTCTTTTGATATTTCGAATGATGTCGTAATTGGCCCAGACGGTTACCCCACTCCCAAAAGCTTGGAAGTCGAGTTCAACAAAATTGTGACGGATCTAGCAAGGCGCGGAGGGATCAGGTTATGACCGCCAAAATAAATGTTTTGGTTATCATTACTGAGCATTTTTCCACATTTAAAGACGAATCAACCCAAAAATACAGTAAAGTAGATTTTTGCGTGATGTTGGTTTTGCCAGCTACTCTATCTATCATAGTGAGCCTGTCTGGTTACCATATAAGAGATGATTATATTGGGGCTCTTATTTCAGCATTTGCTATTTTTTCTGGACTTTTATTCAACGTTCTTGTTTTGATATATAGCATTACGGGATCTGATGGAGAAAAAGATGATATGCTAGTTAGGCTCGTTCGGCAAACTTTTGCAAATATATCGTTTGCAATAATGTCTTGTTTGTTGGCTGTTGTACTTCTCACGGTACTATTTTTTATTGATGGCTCAATTCAGTTGATGATCGAACCGATTATCTACTTTGTTGGAATGAATTTTATGCTGACTATGCTCATGGTTCTCAAAAGAATGCATGTGTTGATGCGCGGATGTGAATGAAAGAACGGTCTGTTTAGTTGCCCCATACGCGCGGCTTCCGGAGTGCTCACTGACCTGAGACCCAACTCTCTGCACTGAGACCAAAATTTGGATAGCCGGAAGCTAGATTTTCCGGTTTCTGATCACAACAGTCCCAACTCCTTCAAGGAATTGCGTAATTCATCCGGCCCGGTGAAATGCAGTGCTTGCCAGCCTGCGATCTGTGCCCCTTCGACATTTTTAGGGCTATCGTCGATAAACAGGCACGCATCAGGTTGCAGATTGTTTCGGCCTGTCAGCACCTCATAGATGCGCTGATCCGGTTTGATCAGCTTTTCATGGCCAGATACGACGACATCTTCAAAGATGGTGTTCAATTCGGGATGGACCTGTTTTGCCTGGGGCCAGGTCTCCGCGCCCCAATTGGTCAATCCGAATATGCGGTGCCCTGCTGTTTTCAGATCATCTAAAACCTGCCAGCTGCCGGTGATTTTCTGATGGATGGTATCGGGGAACCGGTCAAAAAACTGATCAAGGAGTGGGGCATGTTCAGGCCATTTTGCATGTATGGCAGCCACGGCTTCCGGGCGCGACCGGCCACGGTCCTGCTCCAGATTCCAATCGTAAAAGCTGATCTCTGCAAAAAATTGATCAATCGTCGCATCATCTGGAAAAGCCGCGCGGAACGCCGCATGTGGGTCCCAGGCAATCAAGACATTGCCGATGTCAAAAACGATATTCTTCACACAATTCTCCATTTGGTCGGTGTTCCGGTCTGGTTTCGATACAGATCGTCCGCCTCGAAGTCGAGCGCTTGTTGTCGAGACTCGGGTCGCGGAGAATTGTTGGCAGTGGCTTTTACCAAAGCTCAGACTTGTTCAACGCCTCAACACAGGTTGGCAAACCAATGAATGGCTTCCAATCGTCCTCCGTCAGCGACTGCGCCAACCAGCCTTCCGGAAAACTGAGTTTAAGCGGTGCCTTGGCTTGCTCTTTCGAAATTTGCCGAAAGCCAATCCTGGAGTAGAAGTTTATGTCACCATAAGTGACTGCGACATCGACCCCTTTTTTACGCAACTCATCCAAACCGTAAGCTATCAGCCTTTGTCCGATGCCCCTTTTTTGCCTGTTGGTGTTTACCGCCATGGGGGACAAGATAAAAACTGTTCGGCTGTCTTGCTGATAAATCAGGCGCGAAAAGAAAACACCGCCTACCAAAGTATCTTTTTCGTAGGCTAAAAAAGCAAACAGGTCCTTTTCGGGTGTCCTCTTCATCAAATCATCAACGAAGCTGCCAATGACATCACCTTCATTAGCCCCTTCGGATGCTGCAAAGGTCTGACGAAAAAGTTCATGAATATCGTGTTCTCGGCCTGTGTGGCCTGAAACAAATTCCATACGGTCTCTCCGTTTTGAAATATGTGTTTTCTGGCACGTGTCGCTGCTGTGGCTCCGGGCCCGCACCGATCATTCTCTCTACCAGTATGACAAATTCAGATGCGGTCAAATTCTGGAATTTGCAATAAAATCTTCTGCCAGTTCTATTCTGTCATCACCGACTTGCTCAGCCGTGACCTGTCTCAATTCGGCGAGTTTCAACAAAGCGGTGCTGCGGTCATGTCCCATTCGCCTCAACAGGATGTAGACCAGGAAACCTGTGCGATGGATGCCAGCTGAACAGTGAAAATAAATGTGTGCGTCCACCTGGTCTTCGATTGCTTCTTTCAACGTAGCTACCAGTGACAAGATATCGGTCTGACGAAGAACCTCCAGATTGCCACCTTCCATTGGCAGCCAAATCCATTCGCACGGCATTTCGCCAGTACCTAATTGATTGCAGACTTTAGCTATTTGCCGTCCGCCCTCTCTTTCGCTCAGCAGCGTGCAGCAATGGGTGAGATTGAGCTCTTGCAACCGCTTGATCGATTTCTTGCCAGGGCGCGGTCCCAGAGAAATTTTTATGGTTGGGAAAGACCCCTTTTCGTCCATTTATAAATCTTCCATTTTCATTGAGCTCCAACGTATCAGATACTCTGACCGGTTTTTGTCCGGGCATCAATTGATGGGCGCAACACACACTGGTCTCACGCAGCCGTAAAGACCCCGTCAAATATCTGACTCCCTTTCAGGAATCTGTGTAAGTCGAAATGTGGTCCGCAGAATGCTGTTGGTGGTGGATTTTACAGTGGGCTGACCGCCCATTCTTCACCGCGCACGATAGGCCTTCAGAAATGTCTGGACGGCGGCTTCTGCGCTTTTTTCGATGTCCGCTTGCGTGAAATCGGTGCGGATGCCGAAGATTGCGACGTGGAAGAAATCGGCTTTGATCAGTTCCTGAAACTGGCGCGCTGCTAAAGGCACATCGTCTATGTCGAGTTCACCGGAATCAATGTGTTTCTGCAAAATTTTGGCCGTCAGAACCTCACCGGTTTGGGGGCCTGATTCATAGAAGGTGCGGCCGGCTTCCGGGAAGCGGGTGGCCTCGGCGATGGCCAGTCGATACAGATTGGCCAGCACCGGAGACGTAAAGGTCTGGCCAATGGTTCTGGCGATGGCGCGCAGATTGTCTTCCAGCGTTCCATCCACTTCACTCAGTTCTGCAATTCTGCCGCTATAGAATTTGCATTGGCGCTGAATGACGGCCTTGAACAGTTCCTGCTTGTTGGCAAAATATTTGTAAAGCGTGGCTTTTGACACGTCAGCAGCTTCGGCAATCATGTCGACACTCGCGCCTTCAAATCCGTGCTGATCAAAAATTTCAGCGGCCCCTTCCATGATCTGATGGGCTTTTTTCTGGGCTCTGGCTGTGCCGGTGTTCAACAAAACTACGCTCCTTTATGAAGTGAACCGTTTAGTTCATTTTTCTGTTGACTTCAAGCTTGCTGCGGATTATATCACAAAAATGAACTGAACGGTTTAGTTTATTATGGAGTGGATGTGATGTCAGATGCACGACAATTCAATGTTCTGAACACAGAGCTGCAGCTACCGGAATTGCTTTTTGCGACCGGATACACCGGACATCTTGGGCAAAGCGGGCTTGCGGGTTCGGCTCTGTGTTCCAGCCCTTCGGGGGTGGCCAATGTGGCCAGTGCGGGGTGGATGAACGCCAGAACCCGACAGGCCAGCGCTTCAGAACCGGAACATCCTTCGCGCGGAATTATTGATGATGCCGCCGCTCATGCGCCCTTTGAAGGGCTGGAAATATGGCTCAGCCTGGCCGTTCTGGTCTTCACCGTGTTGGGCGCAGTTGTGGCCTATCTGATGTGGGTCAGCGGTCCGGGCTTTCTGGTTGTGTTTGTGCTGCTGCTGTTTGCCAGCGCGCCGTTTTACCTGAAAGGTCTTGAGTTCCTGGCCTGTATTAAACGAAACGGGGAGGCATAAATGGCTTTTGGTTTGGTTGTTGTTGCGCTTCTTTTGGCGCTTGTCGGCTTCGGGCTGCGCCGGGGTTTTCACAGGGGAATCATCTCGCTGGCAGGTATGGCGCTTTCTGCATGGGGCGCGATCCTGATATCCGGTTTTCTCTCCGGTGATCCGGCTGGCGGGACTGTTGCATTGGGTTTTCAGGCGCTTGCGCCGCGTGCCGCGCCGCAAATCCCGCAGGATTTGAAACCTGCCGAAGAAGGGCCGACGGTGCCGGGTATTGAACCGCTGCAAGGGGCAAATCCGACCTTGATCTACTGGCAGGAAATTCCGGACCGCACGGCGCGTTTGAGCCGAACCTTTTCCGCCACCGTGCAGGCTGGTGCGATCACGCCGCTTGCCTTTGAGCGGCTGGGAACCATCAGCCAGATCAATGTGCAGGTGGGTCAGCAGGTGAACCAGGGCGACATGATTGCCGTGCTTGACCAGACAACAGCAATTCTGGCCGTCAATGAACGGCAAGCCAGCCTTGTGGAAGCAGAGGCGCTTCTGGTTGAGGCACAGGCCTACTTTAAGCGAAAGAAAACCCTTCACGACAAAGGCGTTGAGGCCAAAGCCAGTCTGGACAGTGCTCAGGCTTCCCTGACCAGTGCAACGAGCCGCGTGGATCTTGCCCGGCAGGCCCTGGCGATAGCTGAAGAGCAACTGTCGCAGACAGAACTTGTTGCGCCGTTTTCCGGATTTGTAGCCGATGTGAGTGTGGAAAACTTTCAGACCGTTGCAGCCAGCCAATCCATTGTCACTCTGGAAAACCGCGATATTGCCCCCGAACTCGAGGTCGCCGTGCCGGAAGATGTTTTCCGCCATCTGGCTATCGGGCAGGAACACGCAGTGCAATTCGGGTCATGGGCGAAACAAATCGGCATGATCACTGAAATGGGGTCGCGCAATGCCGGGGAAAGCACCTTTCCGGTGACGCTGGCTGTGCTTGCGCACGCTGCGGGTTTGAAGCCCGGCATGACCGCCCGCGTTGCCTTTTCATTCCAGCCTGAAACAAATGATCTGGTCGATGTGCCTTTGACGTCCATTGTATCCGGCACTGGCGATAGAACGCATCTGTTCGTCTACAGCCCCGACACGGGTCTGGTGGAGAAAGTGGAAGTCGCGCTGGTTGGTTTGAAGGCCGATACGGTTTCAGTCAGTGGCGCGCCTGATACGGGGGCCATCATTGCCACACGTGGTGTCAATTTGCTGCGCGATGGCCAGCGTGTGGAACTGATCGGCACGGGCATTGCCCGGTTTGATCTTTGAGGACCGGACCATGCTCACCAGACTTGCCAATCATCATCGCCGCCTTGTCTTTGTGATCGTCGGCACATTGATGCTGTTCGGGTCCTTCAGCTACTTTACGCTGCCGGCTCAGGAAGACCCGAAGATTGCTATTCGCCAGGCTATGATTATCACACAATATCGCGGTCTGCCGCCGGAGCGGGTTGAAAAGCTCATCACACGACCGCTGGAGCAGGCAGCCCGGCGAGTGCCGGAAATCAAAGACATCAAATCATCGTCACTGTCGGGTGTTTCGATCATTCAGATAACCGTGGAGGACAGGTTTCATGACCTTGATCCAATCTGGTCGACCTTGCGGGAGCGCATAACTGAAGCTGAAGGCAGTCTGCCCGACGGCGCAGGAACGCCCGAAATCAATGACACATTTGGCGATGTTTCGGTGGTCACTACCGCGCTGACCGGTGATGGCTATTCCATTGCCGAAGTTCAGGAGATGGCGGTTGTGGTTCGGGACCGGCTTTATGCCGTCGACGGGGTCAAGAACATCGACATATTAGGGTCTGTGCCAGAGTTGATCGAGGTGCGCATGGACCGTGCCCGACTTGCGGAACGAGGCTTGAGTGTTGATGCGATTTCGCAGGCGCTGGCTGCACAAAATACCATTCGGCCAGGTGGGGAAATGGCTCTGGGCGAGCGGTCCCTGCTGGTCGTTCCGACCGGAGATTTCGACACGGTTGAAGATATAGAAGAGCTTCTGGTCTCGGGACCTGATGGCTCTGAAATTGCTCTGCGTGACCTTGCCGACATTGTGCGGACCATTGCGGACCCGGCGCCACGCAAAGCCTATTTGAATGATCAGCAATCCATCATTCTGGCGATATCGATGAATGATGGTGTGCGTGTGCTGGATTTCGGCCCGGCCATTCTGGCACGTCTTGAAGACATCGAGCGGGTCTTGCCTGCGGGCTATGCATTCCAGACCGTCACCTATCAAGCCGAGCAGGTCAGCGCTGCCGTGTTCGGCCTGTCGATCAATGTGCTTCAGACCATTGTCATTGTTCTGGGGGTGGTGATGATCCTGCTGGGTGTGCGCACCGGGCTGATTGTTGGTGCCATTGTGCCGGGAGTGATGCTCGCGACAATCGCCATCATGGGTTTCATTGAACTGCCGCTGGAGCGTATGAGCCTGGCCACGCTGGTGATTGCGCTTGGGCTTTTGGTTGATAATGGCATTGTCATGGCCGAGGATTTCAAGCGCCGCATCAGCGCTGGCGAAAGCCGGGATGCTGCGCTGGTCAATAGCGGGCGTGAACTGGCCATTCCACTTCTTGCCTCGACAGTCAGCACCATTGCGTTTTTCCTGCCACTGATGCTGGCACAACATGCCGCCGGTGAATATACGCGCTCGGTATCCATCGTCATTGCCATTTCGCTGAGCATCTCCTGGTTGATGGCGATGACGGTGACGCCGATCCTGTGCCACCAGTTTCTGAAACTGCCAGAAGCGGATGATCCTATCCCCTTCAATGAACGCATGTTTGGTCCGCTGAACCGGTCCTACAGGGCGGTTCTGGGTGGCGTGCTGCGTCATCGGGGTCTGTTTTTGGTGGGGGTCATGATGGCCCTTGGCCTTGGTGTGTTCGGTATGTCGCAGGCCAGCCAACGGTTCTTTCCAGACTCTGACCGAAGCCAGATCATCACCTATATCGATCTGCCGGCTGGTGCCACGGCTGAAGCGACTGACAAGGCCATCAAAGCCATCAACGCATCCATTGGGCAAGCCAGCTTCGACTGGCTCAAAAGCAGCGTTTCCTATGTTGGCTTTGGCGGGCCGCGTTTCGTGTTGTCGCTGGCGCCGGTTGATCCTGCGCCCAATCGCGCCGTGATTGTTTCCAATGTCGTCTCACTGGAAGAAATGGACGGCGCGATTGCCGATTTGAATGCGCATTTTTCTCAAAACCATCCTGAGGTCATGGCGCGGGTAACCCGGATGTTTCTGGGGCCGAGCGACACCAATGTTCTGGAAATTGAAATCACCGGCGCTGACATGGACTTTGTCTATCAGGCCGCTGAACGGGTTGAGGATTTGTTGGCCGGAGTGCCGCAGGCCACGGGCATTCGGATCGACTGGGAAACACGTGTTCCGCGGCTGGATGTCGTGATCGACCAGGCCAAGGCGCGCGATGCAGGGGTGACGACGAGCGACATCAACATGGCCATTTACGGCACCATCGCGGGTGCGCCGCTGGGCGAATATCGTGAAGGTGATGATGTCCTGCCGATCCTGTTATACGGCCCTGATGATGTGCGAAGCGACCCTTCTGAGCTGGAAAGTCTGATTGTCTTTGGTGCAGGTGGAACGAGTGTCGCTTTGTCACAGGTCGCTTCGATCAGGCCGGTGAATGCCTATTCCAGAATTGAGCGCAAGAACCTTGAATTTGCGGTGACAATCGAAGGCCGCTCGGCGATCATGAACGCTGAACAGATGGTCCCTTACATTGAAGAGGGGCTGGCCGAGATTGCGGCATCCATGCCAATTGGGCATGCGGCTGCCGTCACGGGCATCGTCACCGATTCCGCCGATGGTAAAGCGGCGCTGGCGGCCAATGTGCCTCTGGCTCTAGCGCTGGTCACCATCCTGCTTGTCGGACAATTCAACTCGCTGCGGCGCGCAACTGCAGTGTTGGCCACTATTCCGCTGATTATTATTGGTGTTGCGATGGGGCTTCACCTCATGCGGGCAGATTTCGGTTTCATGCCCATTCTGGGCCTGCTGTCTCTGGCTGGTATCATTATCAACAATGCGATTGTCTTGATTGATCGCATTGATCTGGAATTGAAGTCCGGAACCAGTGGCATGGATGCCATCATCAATGCATCTGTCGTGCGTCTGAGGCCGATCATCATGACGACGATCACAACCATTCTGGGCCTGATGCCACTCATTATCGCACGCGATCCGCTGTTTTACGGGATGGCCAGCATCATGGCCTGGGGATTGGCGGTCGGAACGGTTTTGACGCTGGGTGTGGTCCCCGTGCTGTTCAGTATTCTGCATGGCAAAGCTCTACAGGCGCCACTCATTAATCCGGCTCCATTGGCTGCCGAATAGGAGGTTCAACATGTCCAAACATCGATTGACTGATGAGGTTGAAACAGCCCGCACTTCAATCCATGGCAGCGCGTCGTTTGAGCCAGCTTCAGAGTCCCATACTGGTGTTGAAAAAGACGCCTTGCCCCCTGCGGTGGTTGGGTTCGGATTTGGAAGCTACCTGATTGAAGTCAGTCACCGAAAATCGTCAGGGTTAAATTTTGGCCGATTGTCAAAAAGTGAAACCCCGGTCGAATTTTAAGTCCGGTGACCCATTTTCAGACCTTGCTAAATCCGTTATGCTTACGGTTGCCATAAGAGGTGGCACCCAGGTTCGCGGACAGCTGTCATCGGCGCCTCTTTTTTAGACTGAGCTTTGCAAACTCGGATTTTTCTCTCACCCGGATCAGCGAACCAATGGGTGCACACAAGGGAAAACCGACATGAAATCCATTGAACAATTGCGCCGTGATGCCAAGGCGTTGAAGAAAGCCCATGAAGCGGGAGAGGCGCATGCGCGATCACGCATTGCCAGCGCTGCGCCGCGCCCGGATGGGACGGACCTGAAACATTCAGATTTTCTGCATGTGATTGCGCGCGAAAACAGTTTTGCAAGCTGGCCATCTCTGAAGCTGGCGGTGGACATGCTGGGCATGGATGTGGCTGCCAAGCGGCAGCGGCTGAAAATTGCCGTGCATCATGGCCAGTTCAAGGTGGTGGAGCAATTGCTGGCGGACACGCCGACACTGGCTGATGGCGATCTGGGGCTGGAGATTGCGCTGTATCGGCGCGAGGCAGTGGAAGCTGCGCTGCAGACAGAGCCGGGCCGGGCAACAGAGATACTTGGCATGGCGCCGCCGCTGATCCATCTGGCGCATTCGCGGATGATCAAACTGTGGCCCGAGCGGGAAGCGGACATGCTGGCAATTGCGGAGCTGTTGCTGGCCAATGGGGCTGACGTCAATCTTGGCTCTCCGGCATATGAAGGCAGTGAGCATCTGCTATCGCCGCTGTATTTCGCCATCGGGCATTCAGATAATATGGTGCTGGGACGCTGGTTGCTGGAGCATGGTGCCGACCCCAATGACAATGAATCACTGTATCATTCCACCGAGCTTGGTCATCATGACGGGCTGCGTATGCTGCTTGAGCACAAAGCCGATCCGACAGGCACCAACGCCATGCTGCGAGCCATGGATTTTCATGATCTGGAGGCGGTTCAAATGTTGCTGGATGCCGGAGCGTTGGCCGACGAGTATAGTGATGCGCCTGTTGGTGGCGAACTTCCCATTGTGGTGCCGGCCCTGCATCAGGCGGCGCGGCGCATGTGTGGCTCCGACATGGCCAATGTGCTGCTGGATGCGGGCGCGGATCCCACACGCCAGTTTGAAGGCAGTTCGGCCTATGGTTATGCACGGGTGTTCGGCAATGCGGCCGTGGCTCAGGCCATTGAAGCGCGTGGATTTTCCGTAGACCTGACTCCGGAAGAAATATTGCTGGCGAAAGCTGCAGATGGCGGGGAATTGGATGGTGAGACGATTAATCCTGAAATACTGCCCAAGGCCTATCAGAATATCATTCGCATGATCCTGCATCTGCCTGATGCCAAGGGATATGGCAAGCTGGACCATGTGAAGCGGTTGGTGATGCTGGGACTGGACTATGACCGTCCGGATGGTGATGGACTGACACCTGTGCAACTGGCCGGTTGGGAAGGGCTTCCTGATGAAATGGCCTATCTGTTAAGCTTGAAACCGGATCTCAACCACATCAATGGCTATGGTGGAACGCTGCTCGGCACCATTGTTCATGGCTCGGAAAATTGTCCGATGCGGGCCGAGCGTGATCATGTCTCCTGCCTCAGACTGGCTTTGAACGAAGGAATAGGCTTGCCGCGCCGTGCCGCGGAGTTGGCTGGTGAAGAGGCGGTCGCGGCGTTTCTGGCCGATTGGGCACAGGCGCATCCGGAGCAGGTTGTGGAAGGTGGCGCAGCGTAGTTGTGTGCCAATAGCAAAGAGCCCGCTGTGGAATAGCGGGCTCTTAATTGTGTCTGTGAATTGTGGTCTGCTCTTATTTGATGAAGAGCATTTCCTGATAG
Source organism: Alphaproteobacteria bacterium (assembly GCA_024743215.1). GTDB lineage: Bacteria > Pseudomonadota > Alphaproteobacteria > Rhizobiales. The sequence goes on along the minus strand of JANSWZ010000006.1, from coordinate 151,343 downwards.
GTAGGCAATGGCCACAAATCATCGGCGACCATGGCTTCCAAAGCGTCGACATAGCCCCGGACTTCGAGCATTTTCGGCAACACCTTATCCTTGATCATGAAGCAATGGGCAGCCACGCTTTCCGCGTCATGCTCACTGGCTTTGAGAGCTTCCAGTTCCGCCACTGAATCCTGCAGATTCTTGATCAGGTCGGTGACTTTGGAAATTGTGTCGTGGTCGGTTTCGACGCCAATGGCTTTCAGGCTGGCCAGACTTGATGCCAACTGGCCCTGATAGCGGACAGCTGCCGGGAAAACCATTGTCTTGGCAATTTCCACAACCAGATTGGATTCCACATTGACTGCAGAAATGTATTGCTCGGCATAGACCTCATAGCGAGAGTCCAGCTCGCGCTCGGACAGAACGTCATATTTGTCGAACAGATCAATGTAAGTCTGTTCTTTGAGAACGCCCAGCGCATCGGGTGTTGTGACAAGGTTTGGCAGGCCGCGCTTGGCAGCTTCCGTCTGCCATTCATCGGCGTAGCCATCACCATTGAAGACAACGTTTGAACATTCTCCCCACACCTTCTTGACGTAGCTGGCAACAGCTGCGCCCAGTTTCTCGGTGTTGGACGTGTCAGCCGCTTCCAACGATGTGGCCGCCTCATCCAGCGCTTCAGCCATGATGGTGTTCATCGCAACCATTGGACCGGCAATGGACTGGTTGGAGCCAACGGCGCGGAATTCAAACCGGTTGCCGGTAAAGGCCATCGGGCTGGTGCGGTTACGGTCACCGGAATCTTTTGGAATGGATGGCAGGACATCAACACCCAGGTTCAGCGGGACCCTTTTGGATGTAATCGGTGTCCCGTTGACAATGGATTCCATGACTTCGTTCAGCTCTGTGCCAAGGAAGACCGACAGAATGGCAGGTGGTGCTTCATTGGCGCCGAGGCGATGGTCGTTTGAAGCTGAAGCAACAACGGAGCGCAGCAGTTTTGCGTGTTTGTAAACGGCTGAAATCATGGCTGCACAGAAGACCACAAACTGGGCGTTTTCCGCAGGTGTTTCACCGGGATCAAACAGATTGCCAGCTTTTGGAGAGCCCATGGAGAAGTTGACGTGTTTTCCGCTGCCATTGACGCCGGCAAATGGTTTTTCATGCAGCAGGCATGTCATGCCATATTTTGCAGCAACCTTGCGCAGGGTCGTCATCACCAATTGCTGGTGATCGGTTGCCACATTGGCCATTTCATAAACAGGGGCCAATTCAAACTGGCCGGGCGCCACTTCGTTGTGGCGTGTTTTTGCCGGAATGCCGAGTTTGAAGCATTCGCGTTCCACCTCAAACATGAACGCCTGAACCCGCTCCGGGATGGCTCCGAAATAGTGATCGTCGAATTCCTGTCCTTTGGGTGGCGGAGAGCCGAACAGAGTTCTGCCGGCGGCCAGAAGGTCGGGGCGTGCATAATAGAAGTGGTTGTCGACGAGGAAATATTCCTGCTCGGCACCGGCAGAGGACGAGATGAACGGACCATCTGTTCCAAAGAATTTCAGGACGCGCTGGGCGTGTTTGTTAAGCGCCTGCATGGAGCGCAGAACCGGGGTCTTCTTGTCCAGCGCTTCGCCGGTCCAGGACACAAAAGCTGTGGGAATGCAGAGCGTCGTGCCGTTTGGATTCTCGATGATGTAGGCTGGGCTGGTTACGTCCCAAATGGTATATCCACGGGCTTCAAATGTCTGGCGAATGCCGCCATTTGGAAAGGAAGAGCCATCTGGCTCGCCCTGGATCAGCGCTTTGCCGGCAAATGTGGCAATCGTGCCGCCATTGCCATCGGGATCAAAGAAGGAATCGTGTTTTTCGGCTGTCAGGCCGGTGAGCGGATAAAATACGTGTGCATAATGCGTCACGCCCTTTGAAATGGCCCATGTCTTCATGGCCTCGGCGACCGCATCTGCCGTGGTCGGGTCCAGTTCCTCACCTGAAGTGATGGTCTTCTTAAGCGATTTGAAGATCGCTTTTGGCAGGCGCTGCTCCATTTCGTTTAAACTGAAAACATTATCGCCCCAAACACTGCTGGTCGGGCTTGATACAAAATCAAAACCGGACTCAACGGTTGGCGTCGATGTAATTGCTGAAATGGCATTCAAACGCACGGTATTGCCGCTCATAATATTCTCCTATTCGAACTCTATGGCTGAGAAGCAATTTTCGTGCCAGTTGAAAGGGCGAAAATTTGCTGTAAATTGGAGATATTGCGGATCAAATTGCCTGAAAAATAGACAGGGTGGCTAGTTTTATTGCACATGTGCGCGGGGTGAGAGCGCGTCGTGTCAACCCGCTGAACGCGGCGCAACCTGAGGGATGCTGGCAGATTTGCGTGTGGTGGTTTGGTGTCTGAATACCATAAGTAGAATTGTGCAGACAATCAGCATGAGTGTGCCTAAATCAAAGGCAATGCTGATGCGACCGGTTCGATCGGCAAGGTATCCTGCCGTCAACGGTCCAAGCACGACGAATATGTAGAAGATTGTAAAAAATACACCCATGCCAACTGCTCGGTTGCCGGGCAGCAATATGCGTGACGGCAAGCTCATGATCGGGCCGGCTGAAAGGCCTGCAACTGTGCCCATCAGTATGAAGCTTGGCAGAATGGCGTCTGTGCGTGCCGCTATGACCAGCATGATTGCGAACAATATGAGGCCCGTCATCAGCACAGCGTCTACGCGTTTGGTGCGATCTGCAATTATGCCGCCGAGAGGGATCGAGATGGCCATGACCCAAAGCACAATACTGGTGATTGAGCTGGCGGCAGTGGCCGTCCAGCCCTGTTCCGCCAGCATGGCGGGCGCAAAACTGAAAACCATGCTGAGTGCGGCATTGTAAAGGCCCCAGATAAACCCGGCGCAGATGACCAGCCACAAGGTTGTGCCCTGCAGCGGAACGGGCTGTATGTCTTGCGCGCTGAGGCCGGCAGGGGCCTCATAGGCTGTGGCCAGCAAGGCAAAGCCGCAAATGGTCAGAACCGCAACCATCAGCAAGGCCATGTTCAGGCCGGTTGCGTCCGCAAGGCCCGGCAGAACCAGCAGGGCGAGCGCAATGCCGACCGGCCAGGAATTTACAAAGATGCCCATGGCGGTTGCAATTTCACGTCCGGCAAACCAGTCCGTGACCATTTTGGTCATCAGGACATTCAGCAAGACGCCGCCAATACCCGCCAACACCCGGCCAACCAATTGCATTTCCCAAGTGCTCCCGATTGCAACCATCAACCCGCCGACGCCCATCAGCAACAGACCCGCCAGAACAACCTGTTTTTCGCCAAAGCGTTTGCCGATGGCCCCGCCAGGCAGGGCCAGAAAAATACCTGGTGACAGATAGAGACCGATCAACAGACCGATATCAGCAATGCCGATCTTGTAGGCTTCCATGAAAAATGGAGACAGGGCGGCGACGGCCTGAAACTGAAAGGCCATGGCGACGCGAATGCTGAACAGCAAGGCCAGAACGTGCCAACGATTTGTCATTTTTCTAGCCCCGATACACGTCTTGCCCGCCTTTGATCGGCATCTTCCTTGCAGTGCTATAAGACTTTCGGTGGCGCGCCTATCGGGCGTATGATGTATTTTCATACGCATTTGCAGATATTTGCTACTGCATTTGCTGTATAGGAAGCGGCGGCCAAAGCGGTCATAAAATCCAAACCCAAGCTGTGCAACGAGAGGCCTGTTCGTGCAACAAGAGACGCTAACATCGCGGGAGCATGAGATTGCAGCGGCCTATGCCAGCGGTGATAACTATCATGAAATTGCCGGGGAATTGGGAATTGCGCCCTCCACTGTGCGCACGCATCTGACAACGATTTATCGCAAGCTCGGCGTATCCTCAAAAATTGAATTATACGGTGTTCTGAACGGTGAGGCGCAGGTGCAGCCGTCTGATGATGCGGAAAAGGCCGCACTGATTTCGGAGCTGGCGCTTAGTCTGGAAGAAGCTGTGCGGCGGGAGCGGGTTCTGGGTGAGGTACTACGGATTATCAGCCGCTCAAACGGACAATTGGATGAGGTGATCGCCTCTGTGCTGGGCTACGCGCTGGAGCTGTGTGATGCGGAGTTTGGCATTCTGTTTGAATATGATTCAACCTCCGGCTATCGGGCGAATTACATGCGCGGTATTCCTGCAGCTTTTTCCGACTGGTTGTCGGAGATGGGGTCCTTTCATGTTGGCCCGAAAACCGGACTTGGCCGTGTGATTGCTGCTCATGAAGTGATCAATATTTCCGATGTGCGTTCCGAGATGATCTATCACACCGGCGATCCCTTGCGTTACGCCACTGCGGATCTGGGCGGTGCCCGGTCCTTTGCGGCGATACCGATGCTGTCAGGTGATCGGTTGATCGGGGCGTTTTCCGTCTATCGTCAAACGGTTCGTCCGTTTGACGACAAGGCGCTTGAAACGGCGCAAATGTTTGCCGATCAAAGTGTCATTGCCATTGAAAATGCGCGTCTGATCAGTCGTTGAGCATCCATCCTTGGATGGATTGTGCGCCTTGATTGGATGATTTACGCTTTTTGTGAGTTGTTCAGTGCCGCTGTCAGTGCTGCGCGGGACGGGAGCTTCAGTCGCTGCAAAATGGCATGAACATGGTCTTTGACCGTAGCAAGGGTAATGCCGAGTTCAGCAGCAATCTGGCGATTGGTCTTTCCTTCCGTCACCAGCTTCGCGACCTGTCTCTGGCGTGGTGTCAGTGCGGACAGAAGCGGGCTTTCAGCAGACTTATCTGACAGCATCACCAGTGGAGCGCCAATCGCCTGGCTGGCGTCCAGATCAATTGTCAATTCCAGTCCGGGCCGGACCAATGGGGCAAGGGTTTTGATAATGGATTGTGGAATGGGTCTTGTCGGGACGTTTCCAAGCTCCGCCACCACAGATGACAGGGCACTGAGAAGTTTTGGATCAACGGACATAGGAACAGGACCAATTTTATGACTCACATGCCATTAGAGATCACAAATTTCTTCCTTGCAATGCAGGCCGGACCATCGGGACTGGATTTGCTGGGAGCCTTGTTTTCAGATGATGCTGAATACACCGAGCCGTTTTCAGGCAGTTCGGAGCCGCATCGTGGTCGCGCCGCCATTCTGCAGGCCTTTGAGAATAGTCGCAGTGATGATTTTGATGATGCCGTGATCACACTTGGCAGCGTGGTGGTTTCAGGCGAGATGATCACGGTACGGTGGACATGTATTTCAAAGGCCATTCCCGGTGGACAGGGCAGCGGTACAAATGTGTTTCATCTTTCGGGCGGCAAGATCATTTCCCTGGTAACGACCCTGGATATGGTTCCAGATTTCTAAAAGGCGTCCGGTTTCCGGTGGGGTCTATTGCCAGCTTTGCGACAGATCGAACGCGGCTGACTTTTCATCATCCGTCAGGTCTTTGAACCAGTCTGTCAGCCATGCATCTTCCAGACCTGAACGGCGGGAAATGAGATGCCATTTGCCTGCTTCGATCTGGTTTCGTTCGATGCCACTGCCGGTTGCCATCAACCGAGCAATGCGGGATTGGGCCACCGGGTTGCCAGCGTTTGCGGCGCGCAGAAACCAGCCAGCAGCGGCCTTTTGATCCTGTTCAATGCCCCGCCCCTCAAAGAGCATGGTCGCCAGGTCGATCTGAGCATCGGCCAGGCCTTGTTCTGCAGCTTTCTGATACCATTCAGCCGCGACACTTTCATCACGGGCAACACCCGCACCTTCATCAAAAGCGCCGCCCAGCGCATATTGGGCCTGTGCATGTCCTGCAAGGGCTGAACGGCGCAAATAGGCTGCGGCCACGCCCACATTGCGGTCCACCACTTCGCCTTCCAGAAAGAGAAGCGCCAAATTGTAGAGCGCGTCCGCATGGCCGGTCTGACCGGCCTCGCGAAACATTTGTGCAGCTATCGCCTTGTCCGGAATGACGCCATGACCGCGCAGATGCATCATGCCGAGCGCAAATTTTGCTTGGGGATCGCCGGACTTTGCAGCTAGTCGAAACCAGTCTGCTGCCTGACGATAATTCTTCTCCATTCCCTCACCCTGGTAGAGGATCTGGCCTACCAAGGTCTGGGATGGTGCATCACCTTGCTCCGCCTTTTCCAAAGCCAGACCGAAGGCTTCCAGGAAGTATCCACGCTGATAAGCGCCAAAGGCTGGGTCCAAAATGGGAGGAGGCAGCTTGACCGCTGCCGTTTCGGCTGTTGCACCGGAAATATCTTCGGCAGGTTCTGGCGTTGCGTTTGGGTTGGCAGCATCCGCCTGCTGGGCTTGAGCCGGAGCACAGGCCAATCCGGTAAGAACAAACACTGTCAGAAGCGCGCGCTGCAAGATGATCAAAAATCCTGAATGTGATGGCAGACGGGCAATGCCCTATTCGCCTTGCAGCAATTTATGGGCTTCCATTATGGCAGTTTCTGGGCCATCGGGGTGCTGCCAGACAAAGCTACCAACGCCAATGAAATCTGCGCCTGTTGCCAGCGCGTTGCTTACATCGTCAAGATTTTTGCCAGCCATCGCCACGCAGGGTATTTCAAACAACTCAGCCCACCAGTCGGCCAATTCCAGCGTTGTTTCCAGGTCACTCTCACCGCTTTCAAACACATCGCCAAACAACAGATAATCTGGCAGGGCTTCACCCTTTTCCATGGCATCATGCCGGTCCTTGATGGCACCGGCACCGACAATTTTCTTTGGTTGAAATCGGCTGGTGACGTCCTTCAATTCTTTCAGATTACCGGTCAAATGGATGCCGTCCGCATTGGCACGACCGCAGATTTGTGTGTCATTCATGGTCAGCGCTGCGGCGCCATGTTTCTGGGCAATGGGCACCAGTTGCTTGCAGTCATTTTGATAGGTATCGGACACATTGTCCGGGCCTCTGGGTGCGATCAGCACGGCAGCGACTTCAGCTGTTTTGAGCACGGTTTCCAACAGGGCTGCAAAAGCATCCCTGTCGTCAAAGAGTGGCGTCACCAGAAACAGCTGAGCGCCGGGGCGTGAATTTGCAACCATTATACTTCCAGACTGTCTGACCATTTGCCGCAGGCAGCCAAACCATTCATGCGTGCGCGATGATCGAATGCTTTTTGGGCTGCTGCCGTATTTTCTGACTTGCCACACCATGTTTTCAGGGCAGCGGCTTGCAATGCACGACCATAGGAGAAGGTCAGGGTCCAGGGCAGATCATAGGCTGCATTCATTGCGTTCAAATGTGCCGTGGCTTCTATATCGGTCTGGCCCCCGGACAGGAAGGCAATGCCGGGAACCGCCGCCGGTACTTCAGCTTTGAAACAGGCAATGGTTTTCTCTGCCACTTCTTCAACGCTGGCGCGTTTTGCACTGTGCTGACCGGGGACAATCATGTTTGGCTTGAGGATCATGCCTTCAAGATCCACCCTGGCATCATAGAGTTCATTGAAAACAGCTCTCAGCACCCACCGGGAGACCTCCGCACATTGATCAATATCATGTTTGGCGTCCGGTCCGTCCATGGCAACTTCCGGCTCCACCATGGGCACGATCCCGGCTTCCTGACAGAGCGCTGCATAGCGAGCAAGGCCGTGGGCATTGGCCTTGATTGCATTCCAGCTTGGTCGACCATCGCCGATGGAAATGACAGAGCGCCATTTTGCAAATCTGGCGCCTTTGTCATGATACTCCGCGAGCCGCTCGCGTAGTCCATCAAGACCTTCTGTTACGGTTTCTCCGGGATGGCCCGCAAGAGGCTTTGCACCCTTGTCAACCTTGACGCCGGGAATGGCTCCCGTGGCCGTGATCAGATCGACCAGGCGGGTGCCGTCCGATCCAACCTGACTCAGTGTTTCTTCAAACAGAATGACGCCTGAAACGGCCTCTTTCATAGCATCGCTGCGGAACAGCATTTCGCGGTAGTCACAGCGGCTGGCAGCCGTGCAATCGACATTGATGCTGTCAAAGCGTTTTTTAATCGTGCCGGTGCTTTCGTCAGCAGCCAGAAGGCCCTGTCCCGGTTTTACCATTGCGGAAGCTATGTCGTGAATTGTGCTCATGAAAGTGCTCCTTCTTGAAAAACGCCGCTTAAGCGGCTTTGAGTGCATCTACGCCTGGAAGGGGCTTGCCTTCCATCCATTCCAAAAATGCGCCGCCAGCTGTTGATATGTAGCTCAACTGATTGCCAACGCCTGCGTGGTTCATGGCAGAGACGGTGTCGCCACCACCGGCTACGGAGATCAACTTTCCAGCTTCTGTCAGCTTTCCAGCATGTTGGGCGGTTGCCACGGTGGCTTTGTCAAAAGGCTCCATTTCAAACGCGCCGAGCGGCCCATTCCATACAAGGGTTTTAGTGTGATCCAGCTTGGTGCTGATCAGGGTTACTGTTTCTGGTCCCACGTCCAGCATCATGGCATCGGCCGGGACCTGATCGACCGATACGATTTCATTTGCGGCATTTGCCTTGAATTCGCGGGCTATGATTGCATCAACCGGCAGAATGATTTCGCATTGGTTCTCTGCTGCCGTGTCCATAATATGGCGGGCTGTCTCGGCCAGATCATGTTCGCATAAAGATTTTCCGACATCCTTGCCCATGGCGGCCAAAAATGTGTTGGCCATACCACCGCCAATTACCAGCATATCAACCTGAGTCATCAGGTTTTGCAGAAGGTCCAGCTTGCTGGAGACCTTTGCGCCGCCGACAATGGCCATCACCGGCGCAACCGGATTGCCAAGGCCAGCCGAGAGGGCTTCCAGTTCCGCCTGCATGGTGCGACCGGCATAGGCTGGCAGCAGATGGGCCAGTCCTTCTGTGGACACATGGGCGCGGTGCGCGGCTGAAAAAGCGTCATTGACATAGACATCGCCAAGCTTTGCCATGTCGCGGGCAAGCTCGGGGTCGTTTGTCTCTTCACCGGCGTGGAACCGGGTGTTTTCCAGCAGTATGATATCGCCTGGCATCAGGCCAGCTATCGCCAGTTCCGCTGTTGCGCCAACACAGTCAGCGGCAAAGGCAATGGGTTTTCCCACTGCGTGGGTGAGTGCGGGAACGACCTGCTTCAAAGACATGTCGGGCACGACCTGACCGTTGGGGCGTCCGAAATGGGCGAGCAGAACCGTCTTGGCGCCCTTTTCTGACAATTCGCGGATCGTGGGTAAAATGCGGTCGATGCGGGTGGTGTCCGCCACTTTTCCGTTGGCCATTGGTACGTTCAGATCAACTCGAACAAGGCAGGTTTTGCCGGATGGGTCCAGATCATCAAACGTTTTGAATTCAGACATTTGGGGGTCCTTAAAACATGGAACTGCCGGAATCGGCAATGTAGTCGCGTTCTTCTTGCGTGGATGTGCGCCCCAGGGCTTCATTGCGTTTGGGGAAACGTCCGAAGCGCTGGATGGTGTCACGGTGGCTTTCGGCAAATTTCAAATTCTCTTCATCCAGCTGGGCAAAAATCCGAACGGCTTCGTGCTGGATGACCAGACTTTCAGAATGCATGTAGGGCATGTAGAGAAATGACCGCTGCACTTCTGTCAGCTTCAGGTCGTCGCCGTTTGCGACGGCCTCCTGCGCCAGCGCCAGAGCCATGCAATCGCTGGCAAAGGCTCTCGCCTCTCCGCGGAACAATTGGCGGGTGAATTGATCCAGAATGATGATCTCAGCCAAACGGCCTTGCGGTGATTTCCGCCAGTCGAACAGCTCACTTGCTTCTGCTTGCGGCACAAGATCACCGAAGCGGGCTTTCACCTCATCGTCGAAGGCTGCTTTTCCGCCAAACCAATCGTCGTGGGTGTGTTCTTCAAACCAGAATGTCAAAATGTTTTCGGGCGACATGACTGCTCCCCATTAGAGGCTGAGGTGTGGAGGGACCAAGAAAAAGGGCTGCCGAAGCAACCCTTTTTAATCAGTTCAGTTTGCCCATTGCAACGGCTGTATCGCTCATTCGATTGGAGAAACCCCATTCATTATCGTACCAGGTCAAAATCCGGCACATGGTACCGTCCATGACTTTGGTCTGATCCATATGGAATACGGATGAATGGCTGTCATGATTGAAGTCGGAGGAAACCAGTGGCTCGTCCGTATAGCCCAAAATACCCTTCAACTCGCCGTCTGCGGCAGCGCGGATGGCGTTGTTGATTTCTTCAACGCTGGTTGCGCGTGAGGCATTGAAGGTCAGATCAACAACCGAGACATTCGGTGTTGGCACGCGGATGGCAACACCATCCAGCTTGCCATTCAATTCCGGCAATACCAGACCAACAGCCTTGGCAGCGCCAGTGGATGTCGGGATCATGGACAGTGCTGCTGCACGGCCTCGGTAAAGATCCTTGTGCATCGTGTCCAGAGTTGGCTGATCACCTGTGTAAGAGTGGATCGTTGTCATGAAGCCCTTGTCGATGCCGATGATATTGTTCAGCACATAGACGACGGGTGACAGGCAGTTGGTGGTACAAGAGGCGTTGGAGACAATCTTGTCATCTGCAGTCAGGCTCTCATCATTGACGCCATAGACGATGGTTTTTACATCGTTGCCGCCCGGTGCCGAAATCAGCACTTTCTTGGACCCGTTTGCCAGATGAAAACCAGCCATTTCGCGGTTGGTGAAAATACCTGTGCATTCCAAAGCGACATCGACATCACCCCATGGCAGTTCTTTCGGGTCGCGAATTGCGGTGACCTTGATTGGCCCCTGGCCAACGTCAATGGTGTCGTCAGCTACCGTTACGGTGCCCGGGAATCTGCCATGAACGGAATCATAGCGCATCAGATGCGCATTGGTTTCAACCGGACCCAGATCATTAATGCCAATGACCTGAATGTCGGTCCGGCCCGATTCAATGATGGCCCGCAGAACATTGCGGCCAATACGCCCAAAACCATTAATGGCAACTTTTACAGTCATTCCTATTTTCCTTTCCCGAATGGGAGATCTATCAGTTCTTCAATTTAAGGTCAGGCCTATAGCCCTATTTGGACAGCTTTGTGGTCGCCAGTTTTGCAACGGCCTCGGCTGTGATTCCAAAATGTTCGTATAATTCCTTGTACGGTCCCGATGCACCGAAGCCGGTCATTCCGACAAATTCTCCATTGTCTCCAATGAAGCGACGCCAGCCCATTTCTATAGCGGCTTCGATGGCGATTTTGACCTTCGAGTTGCCGATGGTGGCTGCTTTGTATTCGGCGCTCTGGGCTTCAAACAACTCAAAACATGGCACCGAAACAACACGTGTGCTGTGACCGGCCTGATTGAGCAATTCGCTGGCCTCAATTGCAATCTCGACTTCGGAGCCGGATGCAAACAGAGTAATATCTGCGGTCTCGCCTTCAGAAATGACGACCTCGTAAGCGCCGCGCGCGCACAGGTTTTCGGTGTCAAATTCAAGACGGGCAGGCTTCAGGTTCTGGCGTGTGAGCGCCATTGCACTTGGCGCGGCCTCGTTTTCCAGAGCCAGTTGCCAGCATTCTGCAGCTTCCACTGCATCACAAGGGCGGAAAACATTGAGGTTTGGAATGGCGCGCAAAGCAGCCAGATGTTCAACGGGCTGATGGGTCGGACCATCTTCGCCAAGGCCAATGGAATCATGAGTAAGCACGTGAATAACGCGGATGCCCATCAAAGCTGCCAGGCGAATGGATGGCCGGCAGTAATCGGAGAAAATCAGAAAGCCGCCAGAATAGGGAATGAGACCACCATGCAGGGCCATCCCATTCATGGCTGCTGCCATGCCATGTTCACGAATGCCATAATGGACAAAGCGCCCGGAAAAGTCGTCAGCAGTCCAAGCGACCATGTCCTTGGTGCGGGTGTTGTTGGACCCAGTCAGATCGGCAGAGCCGCCGATGGTTTCCGGAATTGCGGCGTTGACCACTTCCAACGCAGCTTCGGATGATTTCCGCGTTGCCATTGTCGGTGGTTCGATAGAGAGTTGTTTCTTGTAGTCCAGGATCGCCTGACCAAAACCGGCTGGCAGTCTGCCGTTGGTGCGGCGCTCAAATTCGGACCGGACGTCAGAATCGAGTTTCGCGAATTGTTTGTTCCATTCCTTGTGCGCCTGCGAGGACCGCAGTCCAGCAATGCGCCATGCATCCAGAACATCGCTTGGAATGTCGAACGGTTCATGATCCCAGCCAAGGCTTTTGCGTGCACCAGCAATCTCTTCGGGGCCAAGTGGTGAGCCGTGCGCTGCTGATTTGCCAGCTTTGTTTGGTGCGCCGTAACCGATGATGGTTTTGCAGGCAATCAGCGTGGGCTTGTCGCTGCTCTGCGCCGCTTCAATGGCTTCTGCGATGGCTTCTGCGTCGTGACCGTCAACAGATATGGTGTTCCAGTTTGCCGCTTCGAAGCGTTTGATCTGGTCGCCGGATTCCGACAGGGTCAACGGGCCGTCAATTGAAATGCCATTATCATCGAACAATACGATCAGTTTGCTGAGGCCAAGATGTCCGGCCAGCGAAATGGCTTCATGGCTGATGCCTTCCATCAAATCACCATCGGATGCCACGACATAGGTGTGGTGATCGACGATGCCTGAGCCAAATTCATCGGCCATCTTCTTTTCTGCCATGGCCATGCCAACTGCTGTGGCAATGCCCTGACCCAATGGACCGGTGGTGGTTTCAATACCTGTTGCATGGCCATATTCCGGGTGGCCTGCTGTCTTTGATCCCATTTGGCGGAAATTTTTGAGTTCTTCCAGGGTCATGTCTTCGTAACCCAGCAGATAGAGCAGGGAATACAGCAGCATTGATCCATGGCCCGCAGACAGAACAAATCGGTCACGGTCTGCCCATTTTGAATCAACAGGGTCAAATTTCATGAATTTGGTGAACAGCACCGTGGCGATATCTGCAACGCCCATTGGCAGGCCCGGATGGCCGGAATTGGCCGCTTGGACGGCATCCATTGAAAGGGCGCGAATGGCATTGGCCATGCTGTTGTGTTTTTCACTGTTTGTCATAGAGAGTGTCTCTTCAATCCCGGTTGGGTCATGTGTTGGACAGGGCCAATACGCGCGGCATCGTACCCGCAGACCGATGATTTGATCCTGTTGTTATTTTGCGCAGACACATAGCATCTGGCACCGGTGAGTCAATCGGGCAGCTGCCAGTGTCGCGGCCTGGCGTAACAGCCAGGATCGCTGATGATCCCAAAATATCTGATGCGGCTTACAGCACCATATAATGAAATTTGACCAAGCCATTGTCATAAAAGGACTTGTGCGAATCCGTGCAAAGAGGCAAACTTCACCCAATAGCCGCATGTGCAGGATCGGCAGGGTGGCAAGCTGCTTTGGCGAAGGGTGCTGAAAGTAGCTTTGCCGCACAATTGCCTGCTTCTGAGTATGAATGTTTATGAAACTGCACTTTAGTGAGTCTTCAAGCCTCGGGAAATGAAGGCTTGATTGATGACTTTGGTCAAAACCAGCCGAAGCCGCGAGATGAATATCCGATCGGTCTTCTGGCGCAACACATTAGCATCTGATGGCCCAAAGACCTTTTTCAGGAACTTTTGCGAGAAATCCAAAGCCGGCTGCGCAAAATGCTGCCGAGAGCGATTTGGACGTGCAACAAGCGGCAACAAAGGAAACTGCGTTGCCGAAAGACGCTTCCATGCAATCAGATGTCAGCGCGTCCCTGCAGCGGCTTGGAAACTCTGTGCAGCATTTGCGTGCTGCCGTAGAATATCGTTTGAAACTGGATGAAAATCAGGGCGAATTACGCTCTGAATTCAACAAGATGAATGACGAACGGAAACGTCTTGCGGCGCGGCTTGATCAGGCAGAAGGTCGGGGACAGGCCATGCAGCAGGTCAATCAGGATGTGTCGCGGAGGCTGGGTGCCGCTATGGAGACAATCCGCACGGTTCTGGAAAATCAGGCGCAATAGGCTGCAGGGAGTAGAGCGGGCGGATTATGGCTCAAATCACAGTCAACATTAATGGCCGCAGCTATCGGATGGCTTGCGAGGACGGTCAGGAGGCGCATCTGCAGCTTCTGGCCGAGCAATTTGACGCCATGGTTAAACAGTTGCGCACATCCTTTGGCGAAATCGGTGATCAGCGTTTGACCGTCATGGCCGGTGTGATGGGTCAGGACGAAGTGTTTGATCTGCGCAACAAGGTCTCTGTTTTGGAAAAAGAACTCGAAGGGTTGCGCGGAACCCGTGATCAGATGATGGATCGGGTACAGCAAAGCGAAGCACAGCTTGTCACGCAGATGGATGAAGCTGCCCGGCTGATCAACGAGATGGCTGAGCGCCTTGAGGGCCTTTAAAGTTTCAATTTTGGCAAACAGATTTCATGTCTAACGTCCCAGCGCTTTTTGATCATGCATTGCTGGCTGCGCGGCGCAGTCGTGCGTTGGCACAACCCGTTGCTTTTGCAGATGCGGGATTTCTCAGACAGTCAGCCCTCTTTGATTTGACGGAGCGGCTGGATGCTGTGAACCGCAGCTTCGCACATTCTCTGGATGTGGATGCGCCGGACCGTGCTTTGGCGGAAGCGCTGTTGGCCACAGGCAAAGTGGAGAAGGTTTCCGTCGGAACCGGCTTTGCAGGTGCTGACATTGATCGCCCTCAAGATGAAACCGGTCTGCCTCTTGGCGACAGTAAAGATAGGAGCGGTCGGTACGATCTCATCACGTCTGTTCTGTCGCTGCAGTTTGCCAATGATTTGCCCGGCGTGCTGATCCAGTTTCGACGCGCGCTCAAAGCGGATGGCTTGTTTTTAGGGGCCGTGTTTGGCGGGGATACGCTGGTTGAACTTCGTGAGGTATTACTGGAGGCTGAAAGCGAAGTTCTTGGTGGCGCGGCGCCCCGGGTTCTTCCGTTCGGTGAAGTTCGAGACATGGGTGCGCTGCTGCAGCGGGCGGGATTCGCCTTGCCGGTGGCAGATATCGACACCCTGGTTGTGCGTTATGGCAACCCTTTGCGTCTCTTGTCGGATTTGCGTGCCATGGGTGCCACCAATATTCTGAAATCCGGCGCGCGCCGTCCATTGCGCCGCGATGTGCTGTTGCGTGCCATGGCGCTTTACAAGGAGCGGTTTTCTGAAGCTGACGGTAAAGTGCCAGCGACGTTTCAGATTGTCTCGCTGTCGGGTTGGGCACCCCACGAAAGCCAGCAAAAACCTTTGCAGCCGGGATCTGCGAAAACCCGGTTGGCGGACGCATTGGGCGTTGCGGAGACGCCGGCCGGCGAAAAAACCGGGCAGTAGCCCTCAGCCGAGCAGTTCAACCAGATGCGGTATAAGCGGAATGTCAGCTTCCGGCATGTCATAGTTCTTCAGGTCGCGTGCCCGCACCCATTTCAGTGCCTGATTTTCGCGTCCGCTGCCAGAGCCAAACCCGGGTGGGCTTTCGTATCGGCGACAAATATAAAGCGGCATCAGAAGATGAAATTTTTCGTAGGTGTGGCTTGCAAAGGTCAGCGGTGCCAGACAGGGAACGGTTGCTGTGACACCCAGTTCTTCGTGCAATTCGCGGATCAGGCTGATTTCCGGTGTTTCACCTGGCTCCACCTTGCCGCCGGGAAACTCCCACAGGCCCGCCATGGATTTTCCTTCCGGGCGCTGTGCCAGCAAAATGCGGTTGTCTGAGTCCAGCAAGGCGCAGGCAGCGACGAGCAAAATCTTTTTGTCAGTCATATGTAAACTGCCCAATGAAACTGCGATAGGCATAGCGGTAGTGCTCGGTAAAACCAAGGGCTTGATAGAGCTGTCGTGCAGGCCTGTTATCAGTCTCGACCTGAAGCCAGGCTGTGTTTGCGCCCTGATCGGCGCCCCAGGCCAGCGCTGCATGGCTGAGCGCGCGGCCAAGGCCGGTGCGGCGGGCAGGTTTTGCGACCGCCAGACCGAAGAGACCAACCAGCTTTGCCTGAACCACGGCAACGGCCACACCAAGACATTGATCCGGTGAGGCAATCTGGAAGAAATGAACCGGCTTTTCTATTGCGTTCAATGTGTTTGTGATCGCAGCGCCATCAATGTCCTGGTTCATGGTCAACGCTTTGTAATTGGCAATCCATTCCGGCACCGGCGTATCAAAACCTTCGAAGGCACCGTGATTGAATTCAGATTGCAGAGGCGCCGTCATCACAAGGCTTTCAGAGTAAGGTCTGGACCAATCATCTGTGCTGCAAGCTTTGATCAGTTCCGGTGGGGTGAGCGGCGTGACCCGCAAAGTAGGCTTCACACCTGCGGTCTTGAAACGTGAAATGGCTGAAGCGAGGCGCTGTTCCGTGTTCTTCCCGTCTGCTTGATCCAGACAATTGATGGAGTTGGTGCGTTTATAGGGAAGCGATGGTGCAAGGCGGATATGCCATGCGCCATCATCAAACACCTCTGCAGCTGGCCAGGAAGCAAAGCCTGCCTGTTCAAGCGCTTTTATGGATGGGTTAACTCCGGTAGTCGCCATTGATCGCTACATATTCTTTGGTGAGATCGCAGGTCCACACAGTGGCACTGCCGGAACCAAGTCCCAGGTCAATCCGAATGGGAATTTCATCGCGTTGCATGACCGCGCCTGCCGCTTCTTCGGAATAGCCGTCAAACCGTGTGCCGCTTTCGGCCACTCTGACATCACCGAAATAGATTGATAACAGATCGCGGTCTGCTGGCTCGCCTGCCTTGCCGATGGCCATGACGATGCGGCCCCAATTGGCATCTTCCCCGGCAATGGCCGTTTTGACCAGCGGTGAATTGGCAACGGAAAAAGCAATTTTTCGGGCGGAGGCTTCGCTTTCTGCGCCAGTGACCGTGATTTCCACAAGCTTGCGTGCCCCCTCGCCATCACGCACCACTTGCAGGGCAAGATCCTTCATGAGCGCAGACAGCGCGGCTTCAAATCCGGAAGTATCCGCAGGCTCGATCAGGGCTCTTTCTCCGGGCAGAGAGATGAGCAGAATCGTGTCGCTGGTGGATGTGTCGCTGTCCACAGTTATGGAGTTGAAGGTGCGGTCGACGTTGCCCGATAAAGCGGTTTGCAGAATAGAAGCTGGCAAAGGTGCGTCGGTGAAGAGGAAGGACAGCATGGTCGCCATATCAGGCTGTATCATGCCGGAGCCCTTGGCCATGCCGTTAATGGTGTAGCGCGTGCCCTCCAACTCAAATGTCTGACTTGCCAGTTTCGGGAATGTATCGGTTGTCATGATGGTGCGGGCAGCCGCTTCCCAGGCAGCCGAAGTCATTGCACCATTGGTGGCCAGCGTATCCATGATGGCAGCATATTTCTGGGCCGGCAGCGGCTCTCCGATTACACCGGTTGAGGCAAGGAAGACCTCCTCAGGTGCACAACCAATGGCTTCAGCTGTCAGTTTTGCGGATGTTTCCACTGCCGTTCGGCCTTCACGGCCGGTAAAGGCATTCGCGTTGCCGGAATTGACCAGCAGCGCCCGGGCCGTGCCAGCTCCAAGGTTGGATTTGCACCATTCAACAGGTGCAGAGGCACAGCGTGAGCGGGTAAAGACGCCAGCAATTTGCGCTGTTTGTTCAAACTGAACGAGCAGAACATCATGACGTCCACGATATTTGATGCCAGCTTCCGCGGTCGAGATTTTGAGTCCATCCAAAATGGGCAATTGCGGTGTTGTTTCTGGTGCCAGTGGCGATAGGGCAATGGTCGACATGGAATTGGCTTTTTGTTGAGTAGAATGGTTGATGAAAAAGAAGCGTATTGTAGTGCCTGACAGGCCAGGGCGAAAGCTTTACGGTGCGGGTTCAATCCACCACGATTTTGACAAGACTTCCAGTGCGCAATTGAGCGCCTTCCTGAATACCGTTCAAAATCAGGAACAGACTGCGTTTGCGATCTACACCATCCATCTGGGCGGCCATGGAGGAGACGGTGTCACCATTACGCACTTTTACGACTTTCAGCGACAGGGGATTCAATTTGGCCCGTTCGATACGACCAAGACGGCGGAAACTGGCCAGGGTTTTGTCGGCATCGGTCTTCAAGTTGGTCGTCGCATCTGCGTTTGCAAACAGGAAGCGATATGTGGCGCCGCGCAGGCGAATGACCACAATGCGGAAACGCCAGCCCTTGGCGCGAGCGTCAGCTGTTGCGGCTTCAAGGCCATTGATCGTGCGGCCTTCAATGGATGAGGGAATGAGGCCGCCAATCCAACCTGATCCCATATAGTCCACCAGCGATTGCTGAGGAGGGATTTCAACGCCGTCGAAGCGCATGGCGGTGCCATTCTTGTCGGCCGCCAGAACAGCTTCTGAGGTGTTTTCCAACGTGTAGCCGGCCGGCAATTCAAATGAGAAGCCAAATTTGGGATGCAAATAAGAGCGGCCCCGAACATAACCCTCGGACGGATCATCGCCAAATGTCAGGCCGTTAATGGCCTCAAGATAATTGGCGCGTTCTTCGGCACGATTGGTTTGAGATGTGAAGCCACGGGCTGTTTCGATAACTTGTGATATGCGCGCCGGTGTTGCCGGATGCGAAGCCAGGAAATTGGGGCTGTTTGCATTGCTGGACAGGCTGTCCGCCCGGAACCGGCTGAAGCGTCCCATGCTGGTCAGAAAACGCGCTGCAGCATAGGGGTCGAGACCGGCTTTTGCCATCATTTCAACACCAATGCGATCAGCTGCCAATTCCTGTCCGCGTGAGAAGCTGGCCAGTGAGACCTGGCTGGAGGTGAGAGCAATCTGGCCTTCCTGCTCGTCGGCAATGACGTCTGTCACAACCTTGTTGACCAGTTTGGCCTGGCGTGCGCGTTGCTGACGCTGGAAGGCGTGATTTTCGGTTACATGAGCCATTTCATGAGACAGGACAGCAGCCACTTCCGATGTGTCGTTTGCAAGAGCAAGCAATCCACGGGTGACATAGAGATAGCCTCCGGGCAGGGCAAAGGCGTTGACCACTGGTGAATTGAGGACCGTGAGGCGGTAGTTCTGGTTCGGAGTTGAGGACACGGCGACCAGCCGCTTCGTCACATCACCGAGCAGTGATTCGACTTTTTTGTCGCGGTAACGACCGCCATAGGCGGCCACTACACGCGGATGTTCGCGCTGACCAATGGAAGCACCTGCACCCGGCGCAAGGCCGGTCAGGCTTGGTGAACCCCCAAACGATACGCAGGCAGCGAGCAGAGGCACCGCAAGACATACAACAATCAGTGGGCGAATTACGCGCAGCAAATCCTTCGCTCGCGAATCGATGCGATTCGCAAGGTTGATTGCCTGTTGGCGGGATTTCAGCCCCATTTGAACAACCGGACCTGTCATAGTGGCAAGTCTGCTTACTCCATGATCACAATTTGTGCTGTGTCAAACACATCAATCAAGGGGCCGCCGTTTGACTGGACGATGCCCCGCACTTCGATAGTTCTGTCTTTCAGCCCTTTTAAGGTGAAACCGTGTTCACTCAAACGTTTTTCCACATTTGCAGTCAATCTCACCGTAAAATCCTGCGTGTAGTTTCTTCCAAAATTCAGATAACGCCAGCGTCCGGCGCTGCCCGTGCTTAGCACAAGGCCCCTAATGATTCCGTAATGGCCTACAGCGCGGTCCGTGTCAAAATGACCGACTGAGCTCAGAAAGAACGGCTGAGTGTCTTTTGGTGTAGAAATGGGTGTTGGGTGCAATAAATCCAAATTCCAGATGCCCAAGCCAGATTGCCGGGCGGTTTTTTCAGCTGAGCGGAGCGCGTTGGCGCAGCTGATCTGATCCGGATAGATATAGATAAAGGCGCTTCCCTGTTGCAACAGCTTTTGCTGGAGCCAGACGGGCGTTTGATTTTCCGTTTTTGACGAAAACAGAATGTGCGCTGGCGTAAACCCAGTTCGATCAGGCTTTTTGGCTGCCGGATAGGGAATTATGGTTTGCCCCAGAAAATCGGTAAGCGGATTTTGGGATGTTGCAATTCTGACACCAGCCAGTTTCAGTTTTCTGCCGTCCTGCAGAGACAATGTGTCCATGCCGTGTGCCGCAGCAATGGTTCCAGGGTCCGTGGGCTTGAGGCCGCATTCTACCAGATCATTTCCTGCCGCATTGGCAGTCATGGTCAACCACAAGGCACATGACAGAGCCGTTGCCAGACAACGCCACATATAGGTCAAATGGTGGAAAACCGTGATGAAGGTGGATTGTTTGATGGTTGATCTCGATATGACAGCAGTCAGTCATGACCCATGATTGAGTGTTGGATTACCCTGAAAATACTGAGGAGTCACGCCAGCGCGGCCCAAACTTCCCCACAATTCCGTGATTTGCGCTAACGTAATATCAACCCTATTCTGCAACGTTTGATCAACAGAATTTTTTTGGTGACTATTCTTTTGACCCTGTTTCGATCTGTTTCATTTGTGAAAGCTTCACCTTTGCGCCTTGCAGCTGCGCTGTCTCTTGGTCTTGTTCTGGCTGCCTGCAACCCGAATTTTGACTTTGATGACCGGCACACCAAGCCGCTTTCAAATGCCACCAAGACCCGGCTTGAAAACCTGAAAATGGATGCCAAGTCGCCGATGATTGTGCGGATCTACAAGGAAGAGGCGGAACTTGAAGTCTGGAAATGGCGCAAGATTGACCGCAAATATGCGCTGTACAAGAAATACGACATCTGCGCCTATTCAGGTGAACTAGGGCCGAAAATCAAAGAGGGTGACCGTCAGGCTCCCGAAGGGTTCTATACAATTGTGCCCGGTTTGATGAATCCCCGATCGAATTATTATCTGGCGTTCAATCTGGGCTTTCCCAATGAATTTGACAGGGCACACAAGCGGACCGGAAGCCATTTGATGGTTCACGGATCATGCTCGTCACGTGGTTGTTATGCCATGGAAGATGATCAGATTGAGGAAATCTACCAGCTGGGACGGGAAAGCTTTTCTGCTGGCCAGAAATCATTTCAGGTTCAGGCCTTTCCGTTCCGTATGACGGACAAGAATCTTGCGCGCCACAGCGACAGCCCGCATGCTGATTTCTGGCGCATGCTGAAAGATGGGTCGGACCATTTTGCTGCAACCAAACAGCCGCCGACGGTGAATGTTTGTGAGAAACGCTACATCTTCAATGCCGTTGCGGCAGAGGGCGAGGAATTTGTCGCGGATGAAGTTTGTCCGCCCTATACGGTTCCTGAATCCATTGGCCGGGCTGTGGCCAAGCATCGCGGTGAGGCTTATGTGCCGCAATCTCCGATTGCGGTCGTTCCGACCATGGAATCTGCCATGACAGCACCGAGTGCGCCGTTAACCGCGCCGCAGGCTGACATCGCAGTTGCGCAAACACCTATGCCCCAGCCATTGGAAGCAGAAGCCAAGCCAAAGGGGCTGTTTACAAAACTGCTCCGCCGCTAAACGAAACAGGCGCTAGAACGAACCGCTGCCAGCTTGTGTTTTCTCATTCCGGGTCATGGCGCCGGAGCTTGCCAAATGCGACCGAATGACATCCGCCAGTGCATCGGCTGCCGGATTTGATTTGGCGCTCGCCTGGTAAAGAACCAGCTGAACATTTGCAAGAGATGGGAAGCTCTCTGCTTTCCCCAACACCCGCATTCCGGGAACAAGTGCGCTTTTGGCGATAACGCTGACGACGGTTCCACTCATCACAGCTGCCTGTAATCCAGCCATTCCTTCGCTGATCAACTGGATTTTCCATTTGCGGCCGATGGCCTGCAATGCATCAAGCGCAATATCCCTGAAGACATTGCCAACAGGCAGCATTGCCAGGGGCAGGGGATCGAAATTGAAGGAGGAATTCATATCCGAAGTCACCCAGACCAATGGCTCTTCTGCCACGATTTGCCCCTTCGGGAATGCTCGCATTCCGGTGACCAGTGCAAGGTCAATCTCGTTTTGCATGACCCGTGCTACCAGGGGGCTGGACAGGCTGCTTTGCAGATTTACTTCTACATTGGGGTAGGCGGCAATGAAGCTTGAAAGAATATTCGGAAGCAGAGCAGCCGCATACAAATCCGGCACGCCCAATATCACCTGACCAGTGAGCTTTGGTGCCGCAAGCCGGACATGAACTTCGTTTTGCAATTGCAATATTGAGCGTGCATAGCCCAGCAGTAACTCACCCTCTGATGTGAGGACAAAGCGCCTGCCAATTGTGGAAAACAACTTGGTGCCAGCAGCCGCTTCGAGACGCTGGATTTGGAGCGTTACAGCGGGCTGGGTTCGGCCGACTCGGCGAGCGGTTTCCGATACGCTTCCTGTTTCAACCAATAAAACAAAGGCTTGCAGAAGTTTTGGGTCAAGTGTCTGTTTCATATTTGTATTAAATATATTTATGAAGATGATTTAAAGAATAAATTTTTTTTTGCTGCACCTGCGAGCTACGTTGATGAGGTCATTAAGTGAATTTCCTCTCAAATTCTGGAGACACGCACAATGTTTGCAACACGACGTATTTTTCTCGGCCTTACGGCTGCTGCACTAACACTCGGCACTTTCGCCACGCTGTCCACGCAGGCTTTTGCCCAGGACAAGACGATCAAAATTGGAACTTTGAAACTCATTCACGGGATCACTCCCTATTTCTATGAAAAATTTGCCCCGGAGGGGATCACCATCGAAGTGATCCCTTTTGAAAGCCCAACCGACGGTAAAAACGCGGTTGTCACTGGAACTGTTGATTTCGGCATTTATGGGCTGGCGGCGGCAACGCTTGGTGCAGCTGCCGGTGAGCCGGTTGTGGTGGTCGGAGCTGCCTGTAACCGCGGGATGGCAGTGGTGTCCGGCGTTGATTCAGACATCAACACCATCAAGGATCTGGCGGGCAAAAAAGTCGGGATCTGGCCCGGTTCCACTCAGGAAGTTGTCATTCTTGATCGCCTCGCTGCCGAAGGCATGACGATTAAAGACATTCAGCCAATTCGCGTCTCATTCAGCGATATGGCCTCCGCCTTGGAACGGGGAGATCTGGATGCCTATGTCGGTGCAGAACCAGGACCGGGCATCAGTCTGGCCAAGGGTGTCGGCAAGATTGTCGAGTATCCCTACACAACGCCGACAGGTTCGCTGAACATGGTTCTGACCACACGACAGGAGAACATCGACAGCAACAAAGAGTTGATCGAAATGCTGCTGTCCATTCACAGTGAGGCGACTGAATACGCCATGTCCAACCGCGAAGACTTTGTCAAAGTTGCAATGGAAAAGCTTGGCCAGACCAAACCTTCCATTGAGAAAGCGGCTCCTAATGTCGAACTGACATGGAAGATCGATGACAAGTTCATCGAGCAGGCCAATTACTACGGCACGCAGATGCTTGATAAAAAGCAAATCCGTCAGCTTCCGGACTATGCGACCTTTATTGACCCGTCTTTCGTCAATGCCATTGAAGCGGAATAGATCTGGCCGCGTTCTGATATCTCCCATCCATAATAAGCTCAGACTGTAACTGCGAGCTTCAAAGACAATGGAATATGCCGTGTCGTCCAAAATTATGGAAAATCGAGTTTGGAAGGTGGTCCTTGGGGCCATCTTCCCGATACTTTTGATTGTTTCCTGGCACTTTGCAGTCGTGTTGACCAAAACCGTCTCATCCCTGTGCCCTATGAAGTGGCGGTGATGATGTGGGACTTTGCGTTTGGTGGCATCTATGACGATGCTTTCAGCGCATCTCTTCTCACGCATTTCTGGGTTTCAATACAACGCGTCTATGGCGGGTTTTTGTTGGCCGTTATCACGGCTGTGCCATTGGGGCTGATGATTGGGCGCTTTGCGCTGTTGCGGGTCATGCTGGATCCGACCTTGTCGCTGCTGCGCCCTGTCCCGGTTACGGCTTGGCTGCCCTTGTCCATGATATTTTTTGGTCTTGGGCCCAAATCAGCAATTTTTCTCGTCTTTCTTGGCGCGTTCTATCCAATTTTACTCAATACGGTGTTCGGGGTCAGATCAGTCGACAACAAGCTCTTTGAAGCTGCGGCCATGCTTGGATGCAAGGGATCGCAGCTGTTTCGATCTGTCGTCATTCCTGCCGCAACGCCTCAGATCTTCAACGGTTTGCGACTGGGGCTCGGGTTTGCCTGGATTCTGATTGTTGTCGGAGAAATGACCGGCGTACCGGAAGGTCTGGGTGCCGTCATCATGGATGGCAGGACACTTTCAAGAACGGATCTGGTTATCACGGGAATGATTATTATCGGTATCACCGGCTTTCTGTCAGACCGATTGATTGTTCTGCTCAACAATCGTCTGCTGCGATGGAGCCCACAACATCATGCCTAGCACCAATACGTCCGCGCAAGCGCCATCTGGCTTGCCAATTCTGTCGATCGAGGGTTTGGAAAAAGTCTTTCCATCCGCTGATGGCGATGTTCATGCGCTTGAAAATATCAATCTTGAGGTTCGCAAGGGGGAGTTTGTCTGCCTGCTTGGGGCCTCCGGTTGTGGAAAATCCACCTTGCTGCGCATTGTCGGAGGGTTTGAGAACCCAAGTGATGGTTCAGCAAAGATTTATGGCACCCCTATTGAAAGTCCCGGTCCGGATCGCGGGGTTGTGTTTCAGGACTATGCGCTGTTCCCTTGGCTGACCGTTGCGGAAAATATTTCGTTCGGTCCGAAGCATCGTGGTTTGGCCAAATCCGAAATCAAGGAGACCTCGCAAAAATACATGCAGATGGTGGGCCTGACGCAATTTGCCGGAAAATACCCAAACACGCTTTCCGGTGGCATGAAGCAGAGAGTGGCGATTGCACGCGTGTTGGCGAATGATGCCGAAATTCTGCTGATGGATGAGCCGTTTGCCGCATTGGATGCGCTGACACGGGCAAAGCTTCAGGAAGAGCTGCTGGAAATCTGGGAACGGACCAATCTTACAGTGATATTCGTGACCCATTCGGTTGAAGAGGCCGTCATTCTGTCAGACCGGATTGTTGTCATGGGCGCGGGCCCTGGCCACATTGAATCCGACATTTCTCTCAATCTGCCACGACCGCGCGATCCATCTTCAATCGAATTCAATGATCTCAGGCGTGACGTCAGCAATCAGTTGAGACGTCACATTGCAGCGGCACCCAAAGTGAGAGACGCAATAGATGCATAGCGACCAATCAGATCCCAAGGAAAGTCAAACACCCGATGCAAGCATCTATCGCGGCATGACACGCGCTGAACTTGATGCCGGATACAATAATACCGAGGCAGTGCATGACAGTGCTCAGCACATGGATCTGTGGATGTCCCGAAGTGCCGATGTGCGGCGCGGTAAGAACGCTGTTCTGAATCTGCAATATGGCCCGAATCCAGCAAACAGACTGGACTTTTTCAAGGCGGGTTTACCAGATCGCGGCCTGTTCATTTTTATTCATGGCGGCTACTGGCAGCGCAACAACAAGGAGATGTTTGCCTTTGTGGCCGAAGGCCTTTGTGCCTCTCATGTCAATGTTGCAACGGTTGGTTATACGCTGGCACCTGAGGCTTCACTGAGCGAGATTGTTGCCGAAATTGCGCTCGCTATTGAGCATTTGCTGCGCGAGAATCACAGGCTGGGGTTTGACGCCAGCAAAATTTACATCGGTGGCTGGTCGGCAGGTGGGCATTTGTCTGCGGTTCTGGCTGAGCATCCATCTGTAAATGGCTTCGTGTCAATTAGCGGTATCTTTGATCTGGAGCCGATTTCAAAATGCTATCTGAATCAAAAGCTGAAATTGTCGGATGCCGAAATCTTCGACCTGAGTCCGATTAACAGGCATTTGGACTACAACAAGAAAGTTCTGTTGTTTGCAGGTGAATTGGAACTGCCCGAGTTGACGCGGCAAAGCCGGGATTATGCATCACACCTGTCTGGCTCGCATAAAGATCTGCGGCACCTATTGGTTGCGAACAAGAATCATTATTCAGTTCTCGACGAGTTACGTCTGAAAGACGGAGTCATCGCGCGTGAAATCTTGCATCTGTTAGACTAGTTGACCGGGTTCGGCTTTGAAGACGAGCCATTTACGATAGATCACGAATGCGCTTGCGCTGAAGCATATCAAGGCAATGCCGATGCCAAGAAAGTTCCGAACGGCTTCCGTCAATGTCGTCAACTGGCTCGCTAACAGATAGCCCAACATGGTGTAAGTGATGGTCCAGAGCGCTGTGCCGATCAGGGCTGTGGTGGAAAATTTGAGCCAGCTCATTTTACTGGCACCACAAATATACGTCACATACGGGCCAACCGGGCTCAGGATGGTGTGGCTGAGGAATATAGCGGTCGTGCCCTTTTGCTCCAGAAGCAGTTCGCCACGCGCCACCAGACCACGAAACCTTCCAATTGATCGCAGCTTGTCGAGTAAGGACGGGCCGACAATGCGCGCCGCGTTGAGCGCCAGTTGATCGCCCAAAGCGAAAGCTGTGAAAGTTACCAGAAGCACACTCAGAACATCCAGATCACCGGCAGCGGCAAACCCTCCTGACGTCAACACAAGGACAGATGAAGGCAACGGAATGCCCAGACAGGCAATGGCGACGCAGGCGAAGACAATCCACAGACCATAGTCAGGAATGAGGCCAAGAAAATAGTCAGTCATTTGTCTGCTCACGATAATCCTGTGCCGCATCCCGAACCATCTGCGTCAACTCTTCCAGTGAGACGTCCAGCCTTTCAGCGACAAAACGCATGCGCCGCGGGCCTTCAGATGTCTCCGTAAACCCGAAGATTTGATCTACCGTTTCCCGAGGCAAATCATAGGACAGCGATATGTATCGAGGGGTCATCCAGGGTTTTAAGGCCTCATTTTGATGCCTTGGATCATTGAAGTAGATGAGTTCTGCCGCGAAACTGCCAGTAAAATAGAGCAAAGCCAAAAAGGATGCCGCGCAGAAGCCGACAGTCAGTTTATTCTGCAAAATAAATGTGCGCAGTTTGGGTGTCAGCACAATTCCACGACCTGTTGGGACATTTAGCCCAGATTGTTGTGTGTTTTCCCTCAGGTCAACTGCTCTTGATGACCCACTGCATGAATATTGCGTCTGTGCTCTGGCATGGTGTCAATGTCAGATCGCGTGACATGAATGGCCCCGCGCTGCGACTGGTGTCAGCAACCGAGACACACAGGGTTTCGTCGCTTGTCAGGGTGAATAGCATTGTCTCAGTGGCGTAGGCGAATTGCTGGCTGGCATCGTTTTCCAGACAATCCTTTAGTCCAAAGGGTACAGCTTCGTTTTCCGGTTCACTCAGTGTCATGCATTTGCCAGCGAATTCGGCGGATTTGATCTGGCCGGTTTCACCATCAAAGGAAAACTGCACATCACCACCTTGTGGTTTGCAGGAATGGGCCTGAAGCTGCTCTGAGAACCCCCGTCCCAAGGTATCGATGCACCAACCCAGCGCATCCACCTCGTCGAGATTGTCGGCCAGATAAATAACGGGTGCAGGTGTCTGCAATACTGGTGCTTCGGCCATTGCCGGGTTGCAAAGGGCAATTGATGCCAGGGCAAGCAGGCAGGCAGATCGGTATTTCGTGAATGAGAGCATGTCTGATTTCCGGTTGGGTTCAGGTCAATATGTCATAGTTTAAATGCCTGTTGACGGCTTTTCCTGCCCCAAAGCATCTTCCAGAAAAGTGTTCATTTGACGCCAATCCATGTGCACTTTCTCAAGCTCTGTCAAACCTTGCGGGGTGCGTTGTAACGTTTCGGGGTCTTGGTTCCACTGACAGGATTTGTTGTAATCAGACTGGGGCAATCTTTGTGCACATACCGCGCGCCAATGTTGTTGGCTCTGATGGCCGATCCGTTTGAGGCGACCGATCTGCTGGCCGCCTCTGTTTCAGAGGCGGCTCAGACCAAGGCATTGGACTTGCGGGAGGCCTATTCCAGGCTGAGGGAATGAATCCCGTTCTGCTTGACGGCCAAACGGATTGTTTATTTGTTGTATCAGTTTCAGGGCCGCACCAGACCCGACATATCTACGTCCACCTGCTCTGACAGGTTTTCTAGGCTGTCATAGAGCAATTGCAGGGCATAATGTGGGTTGTGGGTATAGATCGCCTTGTCCTTGGCGATGGCCTGATAATTGTAGGCAGCTCTCAAGAGACGTGGTGTCCAGGTCTGGTAACGGTTTGGGTATATGGCTTCATCACCCGATGCCGAACCATCGCCGTCACTGTCTGTGAAAAAGTATGGGAATGACCCAGAATAATAGACAATGGCCGTTCCAGCCACTTCCGCTGCGTATGCTCGGATCGCTACATCAAGGCGTTCATGCAGGGCGGCAATAGGATTTGCGATGCCTTCTGTGGTGTCTCCATCTCCATCAAAGTCGATCGGCGACATTCTGATATCGCTGAATTGCGAGATGTTCTGATGGCAGCTGGAGCAGCTTTCCTGAGCCACTTCCAGTGTGTGCGGATTGTGGCAGTCTGTGCAGGTTGCAAGATTGGGAACATGGGTAAACTTGCCCTTGTAGGTCTTGCCCTCATATTGGTAGCCACCCCGCGCTTCGCCGCCCATAAGGCTTGCTGCAGCTGCAGCGTAATGGATGTTGATGAAGCCAAGGTCGGCTGAAACCGCATCGTCCTCGATATCAAGTGTCGCGGTGTTGACCCGATCACTGGATGCCCGGCCCTGATGGCACACGGCGCAAACCGCGCCATCGCCCAGCGAATCGACGGCAACGCCAGAGGGAAACGGAACAGATGCCAGAGTTTCGGCACTGTTTTGATGACAGACAACACATCCAACTGTGGTGCCAAGAGGTACAGGGTGGTCGATGACACCTGGCGTACTCATGGGGCCGTTCAGATAATCCTCTGCACCAATGCTGGAGTGACAGGTGGCACAGGATCCGGGAATCTCGCCGTCTTCATTCCAATGGGTGAACGCTTCAGATGACCTGTCGGCATGCGGTGACGCGCGCCAGGCCTCGACAATGTCCGCGATCGGAGAGCGGCCCGCGTCCTGAGCATTGGCAGATGTCATGGGCAAAAGCGCGTTCAGGGGTACAATGAGTGACATCAGGAAAACCGAACCGGTGACCGTACAAGCGGCCTTCAACAACCTATTCATGAACTACGCTCCATTGTTTTTTGAAGATCTGCCCTGAAAAATATCACACACGGATATGCAATCATTGATGGAGATCAAAGAGATCCATCCCTTCCTGATTGATGATCTGGAATCAGAGATTACGTTTCAAAGTTCCCTGTTTCCCCGGTGAAGGATCGCTGATGATGGGTCACACCAAAATCAAACGTGGGCTGCAGTTCTCCAATGAGGGTGCACCTGTGGAAAATCTTGTGCACGAAGAATGCTGTGTCAGCACTGCAGCTTTGTTGGGTGCGGACTGCCCGGGCCTGCGTCCAGCCTTGACCGTCGCTCTTGGGGACAGGGTCACGGCCGGACAGATTGTTTTCACGGACCGTAAATATCCGGATATTGCCTTTGCGACGCCCTTGTCCGGGCGTGTTGCTTCGATTGATTATGGGCCGCGCCGCACATTGTCTGCTTTCGTCATAGAAGCTGAGAAGAGCGAGTCGGATGAGGTTGCGGATGTTCTTTCCAAAACCGCTTCGATTGACGAAACCAGCAATGAGGGCGTGCGCCAGACATTGTTGAAGCGCGGCTTGTGGCCAGCCTTTCAAACGCGTCCATTTGGCGGCATTCCAGCGCCGGATGCGAAGCCTTCTGCCATCTTTGTCAACGCGACACAAATATCCCCTCGGGCGCCAGCTCCCTGGGTTGTACTGGAACGCCGGAAAACTGAATTTCAGCAGGGCGTCGAGTTGCTAACCCGCCTGACTGACGGGCCGGTCTATGTCTGTCAGGCGCCGGAAGATACGCTTTGTACCTTCTCAGGCCGTGTGAAAGGCGCATTTTTCAGTGGAACCCGGGCGGCGGGACTGTCTGGAACACACATTGATCGATTGCATCCGGCCAGTCTTGACCATCAGGTCTGGTCAATCGGATATCAGGATGTTGCTGCTATCGGCCATCTGTTTCAAACCGGGCAATATCTGGCGGATCGTTTGATTTCCATTGCTGGTCCGCGTGCAATCAAACCGAAGCTTGTCAGAACCTGCCTTGGCGGTGGTATACGGGATATCTGCAGAGAAGAGTTTGCATCCCAAAGCGGTGGTTCCACCACGCGAATTCTGTCTGGTGATGCGCTGACGGGCAGAGATGCTGCCTATATCGGCCGTTATCATCAACAGATTACAATCATGGACAGGCCATCAGACAAAGGCATCTGGCGCTGGTTATCAGGACCATCCGCCGCACAGGGTGTTATTGTACCCACAGGCGCTTTGGAACAGGCTCTGGCCGTTGATGTTTTGCCTGTTCCGCTGATGCGCGCATTGAGCGTTGGTGATAGCGAAGCTGCCGAACGGCTGGGGTGTCTTGCCCTCGTCGAAGAAGATGTCGCGGCCCTGACTGAATTGTGTACCAGCGGTGCCGATTATGGCGCGCTTCTCAGGCACGTCCTGGATGATCTGGCGGGGGACATTGTATGATCCTGCGCCCCGGATTTATCCCGCGGATGAGCGTTGGCGGGATCAGCGTCCTCCAGATTGCAGCTCTTTTGCTACCAATTGTGATCGTGGTTTTTGAACGGGGCGACGCGCAGGCTCGATTGCTGGCGGTCGCGCTGCTGACCGCCATTTTCTGGGATCTGATTTTTGCCATTCTGCGCAAAAGGACGTTTTATTTTCATGGCATGTCGACCGCCTTGATCGTTGCCGTTCTGGTGCCACCTGCGTTGCCATTGTGGCAATTGGCTCTGACCTTGTCTCTTGGATGCGTCATTGGTGAACATGTCTTTGGAGGGCGGGGATTCGGGTTTTTAAGTCCGGCAGCCATTTGCCTGTCTCTGCTGCTGTTGTCGTTTCCTCAGGTTCAACTGGAACCAATGACCCAGAACGTGGCTCTGGCCACAGTGCCGGGAGCTTTGCTTTTGTTGATTTCTGGCCTGGTATCGTGGCGGGTCATCCTTGGCGCGTTTGTGATGATTATTGGGCTGGCCTTGCCCTCAAATCTGGAAGTGGATGTGCTTTCGCTTGGTATTGCGACACTGTTTGGGCTGGTGTTCCTGACCGGCGACCCAGTTTCAGCGGCATCCACAAATTCGGGACGCTGGCTCTATGGCCTTCTGGCAGGCCTGCTGATTTCCATTTTCAGCCCGGAGAGTACTGCCATTTCATCTGCAAGCCTTGTTTTTGGCTCCCTGACGGCCAGCGTGTTTGCACCTTTGATTGACCATCTGATTGTCCTTGCGAAAGCCAAAAGCAGGTCGGAGCGCAGTTCAAGACGCAGGAGGCAAAGCCTT
Source organism: Alphaproteobacteria bacterium (assembly GCA_024743215.1). Lineage (GTDB taxonomy): Bacteria > Pseudomonadota > Alphaproteobacteria > Rhizobiales. The sequence goes on along the minus strand of JANSWZ010000006.1, from coordinate 120,151 downwards.
GCTTAACCCCATTGAAGGATGGCGCGGATTTCTGGCGCGAGACAATGATGATCGCGTCAAGGCATACGGCGTCGCGGTGTTGGTTGCTTTTGTGTGTGCCATCGTGATTTCGACGGCCTCTGTGATGCTGCGACCGATGCAGGAAGCGCATCTGGAGGCGGAGCGTCAGGCGCGGATGGAAGCCATGCTGGATACTTTGCCAAGCATGCGCTCCATCATGCAGGAAGCCGGTGTTGATACGTTGGAAACGCGCCTTGTTGATCTGGCAAGTGGGACGTTTGTTTCCGACATAGATCCGGATAGCTACGACGCACAGGCTGCTCTTAATGACCCGGAGCAAAGTGTTGCCATTCCAACTGAGGCTGATGTTGCGGGACTTCAAAGACGTGCGCTTTATGCGCCGGTTTATCTTCTGGAAAGTGATGGCGAGCTTCTGCTTGTTGTGCTGCCAGTCAGCGGTGTGGGTTACCAGTCCACATTGCGGGCAATGCTGGCACTTGAAGCTGATTTGAATACGGTTGCGGCTCTGACGATCATCGAACAGGGCGAAACCGCGGGCCTTGGTGCCCGCATTGAAGATGCTGATTGGCAGGCCCAATGGCAGGGTAAGCAGATTGCTGATGGCAGCGGCGAAATTGTTATTTCAGTTGTACGGGGACAAGCCGCCGGGCCTTTCGAGGTTGATGGAATTTCCGGCGCATCGCGCACCGGAAATGGAGTGGCGAATATGCTGCGATATTGGCTGGGTGATCATGGATTTGGTCCCTTTCTGAACCGTCTGCAGCAGGAAGGACTTTGATATGGCCGCCTTGATGAAACACATCTCAACGCCGCTCATTAACAACAATCCAATTACGTTGCAGATTCTGGGTATCTGTTCTGCACTGGCCGTTACGACCTCGCTGTCCACTGCTTTGACGATGTCGTTGGCCTTGACGGTTGTCTTGTGTCTGGCTTCGGGCCTGATCAGCCTGATCCGGAATCACATTCCATCGGTCATTCGCCTGATTGTGCAGATCACGATCATCGCGTCGCTGGTCATTGTGATTGATGAGATTTTGCAGGCCTATGCGTTCCAGATCAGCCGCCAGCTTTCCATTTTTGTCGGATTGATTGTGACGAATTGTCTTGTGCTGGGCCGTGCGGAAGCTTTTGCCATGCGCAATCCTGTTGTGCCCTCCATACTGGATGGTCTGGGAAACGGGCTGGGTTACAGTCTGATCCTCATCATTGTTGGCTCAATCCGGGAATTATTGGGTGCGGGAACGCTTCTCAACTACGTTGTGTTAACGCCGGTTTCAGAAGGGGGCTGGTTTGAGCCACTTGGTCTGATGCAACTGGCCCCAAGCGCGTTTTTCATTATTGGCCTTTTGATCTGGCTGATACGGACCTTTTGGACACAGCAAAAGGAAGCCGTAAAGTTTGAACTGAGAACGCGGAGCGTGCGGTCATGACCGAGCTTCTGATTGCGTCGATATTTCAGGAAAATCTGGCGCTGTCCTTTTTCCTGGGCATCTGTACGTTTCTGGCCGTGTCAGAGCGTATCGAAACAGCCTTCGGGTTGGGCATTGCGGTCATTGTGGTCCAAACGATTACGGTCCCAGTCAACAATCTGATTTACAACGGGTTGCTGATTGAAGGGGCATGGGCCTTCATTGGTTTGCCAGATATTGATCTGACTTTTCTCAAACTTGTTGCCTTTATCGGTCTGATAGCGGCGATGGTGCAAATTCTGGAAATGTCGCTGGATCGGTTTGTGCCAACTCTCTACCGCGCCCTTGGCATTTTCCTGCCATTGCTCACCGTGAACTGCGCCATTCTGGGTGGTAGCCTGTTCATGGTTGAGCGGCAGTACAGTTTCACAGACTCGATCATTTATGGTTTTGGCAGCGGTGCGGGCTGGGCCTTGGCCATTGTCACATTTGCTGCCATTCGTGAGCGGTTGAAATATAGTGATATGCCAGCAGGTCTTCGGGGACTGGGCAACGCCTTTCTTATCACCGGTCTTATTTCGCTCGGATTTTCCGCTTTTGCAGGGGCGGGGCTATGAATGAAATCCTGTTTGGCAGCTTGCTCCTAACCGTCATCGTATTGGTGCTGGCCATCATTGTTGTTTTGGCTCGGTCCGCATTGATGCCGGTCCGTGCTGCCGTTCTGACGGTGAATGAGCAAACCGAGCTTCAGACCAAAACCGGCCAGAAGTTGCTGTCCAGTCTGCTTGAAAATGAAATTCTGGTGCCCTCCGCTTGCGCCGGGGCCGGGACGTGTGGCCTGTGCCGGATCAAAGTTGAGGAAGGCGCGCCAGATACCACTCCCATTGAAGCCGGACTGTTTACGAAAGCCGAATTGCATGACGGGATGCATCTGGCCTGTCAGGTCATGGTGCGTGGCGACATGAGGGTACAGGTGCCAGCGGATATCATGTCTGTGGAGACATTCTCCTGCCAGGTGGTCTCCTCGCGTTCTCTCACGCCGCTGATCCGCGAAGTTGTGCTGCAATTGCCGGAAGGCACCGAGATGGAGTTGGTTGCCGGTGCTTTTGTGCAGATTACCGCTCCCCCGTTTACGCTGGCTTATGCCGATTTGAAAGTGCCCGATGCGCATGAAGAGGCATGGAAATCCATGCGGGATTTGCGCGTTGATAGTGAGGGTGACGTCACGCGCGCCTATTCGGTTTCTGATCGACCGGAAGATTTGGCTGCAGGGCGGCTTGTGCTGAATGTACGGCTGGCATTGCCGCCGCCCTCAGCCCGTGATGCCCCCCCTGGAATTGTATCCTCCTGGCTGTTTGGCCTGTCAGAGGGCGCAGAAGTATCTGTATCCGGTCCGTTTGGCACATTCCGGGCGCAGGATACTGAGCGTGAGATGGTGTTCATTGGCGGCGGAGTTGGTATGGCGCCCTTGCGTGCCATCATTCACGAGCAGCTTGAGCGTGTGGGCACCGGCCGGGCCATGAGTTTCTGGTACGGTGCCAGAAACGAAGCCGAGCTGTTTTACAGGCAGGAGTTGGATGCCCTTGCGGCAAAGCATGCCAATTTCAACTGGACTGTGGCCCTGTCCGATCCTGCCCCGTCAGACAATTGGACCGGGAGCAAGGGATTTGTGCATTCTGTTGTGTTCAAACAGCATCTGCAAAACCACCCGACCCCCGAAGACTGCGAATATTATTTGTGCGGACCGCCGCTCATGATCCGGGCGGTCATGGCCATGCTGGATGAGCTTGGTGTGGACCGGGATCATATCTTCAACGACGATTTTGGAGTTTAGGCGATGCAGATTTCACGACGTGACATGGTGCTTGGACTGGCCGCCTCTGGCCTTGGCATGGCTGGCTCTGGCATTGATCTGGCTGGTCCTGCATGGGCCGGAAACCACAATTCCAATGCTCAGGTTTCCAAGGGCCATGTTTCCAAAGGATGGGCCTTTGGCAGCTTCTGGCGTCTGGTCACGGCTGACGCTCAAATGGCGGGTGTGGCCAAATCCGTGTTGGATGCGATTGTTGATGACGTCACACACAGCATGTCGCCTTACGATTCGACATCTGAGCTTTCTCGCTTCAATGCGGCAAAGACCAATGACTGGCTGCCCATGTCCGGACCGAGTTGTGCAGTTGTAACAGAGGCGCTGCGCATTGCGAGGATTTCACAAGGGGCGTTTGACCCGACCGTCGGCCCTTTGGTGGCCCGGTTCGGTTTTGGGCCGATTCAGGGTGCTGTGGGACGGTATGATGATATTGTTGTTGCGCCAGGTGCCCTTCGGAAACGGGTGCCGGGACTGACGCTGGATTTGTGCGGAATTGCCAAAGGCTATGCGCTGGACCGAATTGTGGCTGGCCTGTCTCAAGCAGGTGTTGAAAACGCCCTGATAGAGATTGGTGGTGAAGTGCGGGCGCTGGGGATGCACCCAAATGGACGTGCGTGGAAGATCGGAATAGCGGATCCGCTGTCAAATGGTGCGGGGGTGCAGCGCGTCGTGAAGCCTGGAATTCGGGCTCTTGCCACATCTGGCCATGCGGTAAATGGCGTTCGTGCGCCGGTCAGTATCAGCCATATCGTCAATCCACAGTCCGGGCGGCCAGCGCATATGACGCTGGCTTCTGTTTCTGTTCTGGCCGTATCCGGCATGGAGGCAGATGCATTTGCCACAGCCCTGTGCGCCCATGGGGCCAGGGCGGGTATTGACCTGGCTGAGCGCCTTGGAATTTCGGCCCTGTTTGTAACGGATGGATCAGAAGCACCTTTGGAAGTGATGACCGGTGGGTTTGATACCCACATTGAGATCTGAGGAGATTGTTATGGGAACGCTTGTTTTTGCCTTTGCCATTCTGCTGGTGTCGATGGGTGGTCTTGCTCTTGGCGTGATGGCGGGTCGCAAACCGATCAAGGGGTCCTGTGGTGGTCTGGCCTGCATGAAAGACATTGATTGCGGCGCTTGCCGCGCAAAACGCCTATTGGAGGAGCCGCAATGAGCTCTGCCTCAACAGTTGCCGATTACATGTCTCGTGATCTGATCACCCTGTCTCCAGATATGGAGATCAACCATGCCATGAATATTCTGCTGGAAAAGCACATTTCTGGCGCGCCGGTTGTCGATGCCAGTGGCAAGCTTGTGGGGGTTTTGTCAAAGAAAGACTGTCTGGCAGCGGCGCTGGCCGCGAGTTACTACAGGGACTGGGGAAAGCCTGTGAGCGCCTATATGTCGACAGATGTCCAGACGCTTGATTCCGGCATGAATATTGTGGCTGCCACCAGTGTTTTTCTGGACAGTTCCTTCAGACGGTTTCCCGTTATGGAAAATGGTCGGCTTGTGGGCCAGATCAGCCGGGCAGATGCGTTGCGCGCCATGAGTAACAATTGGGGATGACAGCGCGCAACGGATTTTAGAGCGGTGGGCCCTCCCTATTGAGCGACGTAGCCGCCATCGATCGGGATGTTCGCACCTGTTACGAAAGCGGCCCGATCGGAGCACAGCCAGACAATCAGTTCAGCTACTTCTTCTGGCGTTCCAATGCGCCCAAGGGGATGAAGCGGTGCCATCATCTGTTGGCTGCTCTGCTGGCCGTCGCTGGTCTGCTCAGCAAGAGAATCCAGCATGCGTGTGTCAATGCCGCCGGGGCAGATGGAGTTTACCCGAATGCCATCCTTGCCATATTCAAGGGCCGCATTTTTCGTCAGACCATTCACCGCATGTTTTGATGCAGTATAGGGAGCAATTCCTGGAAACCCGATCAGGCCCGCAATCGATGCCAGATTGACAATGGCACCGCCACCGGAGGTCAGCATTTCCCGGATTTCCGCCCGAAGGCATAAAAACATACCGCGGGCATTTACATTCATGACGGCGTCGTAATTCTCGATGGTCTGTTCGGCGAAAGGAGCGATTTTTCCCTCAATGCCAGCATTGTTGCAGACACAGTCAAGGGACTCATATTCCTCGACGACACCCTCGATCAGGGCTTTGACGTCTTCAGGCTTGCTGCAATCTGCCTGAATGAAGATTGCTTTGCCGCCATCTGCGTGAATGAGTCGAACAGTTTCTATCCCGCCTGTGCTGTCTATATCCGAGACAACAACTTTGGCACCCTCTGTGCTGAATTTACGCGCTGTTGCACGACCGATACCGGCTCCGGCACCAGTGACCAGTGCAGTTTTACCCGATACAATACCCATATCACGCTCCTTTATTTTTATGATAAAGTAATGATATTGGCGTCTTCCAATACAAGGTTGATGCAGGTCAATAATATAAGTAAAAAGAAAATTTTTATTTTTTAATATTGAATTTTTTGAATCGATGACTACATATACATTTTGGCGGCGTAAATGTTGGCGTGATTCAGAGCGCCCTCAACTTGAAAGCCCAACTCCCTCCGATCTCTACGCAGCGCTGCCCGGACCGGGTTAGATTCGCTCCGTGTCATTACCTTCCATCGTTCGTGCAAATTCCACCCAGGGGCGCAGCGCAAATTGTTCGTCGATGACGCAGGCATTGTCGATACGGTCACAGCGGAATGTTCGGATGTCATTGCGCAGCCGGTCCCAGCACATGACGTACCAGACCGGAGGATTGTGGACGAGGTAGTGTGGTTCAACTGTCCTTGCAGATATTGCACCTTGACCGTCCGTATATTCAATCTCTATGGCGCGCATCAAAAAGAAAGCCCGCTTGAGCTGGTCTCCAACCTGTATCCCGTCCGCCTCCAGGGAAGATATGACTACACTGGACGATGTTGCACCTGTTCTGATCCGGTCACGCAGGCTGTTTATGCGCCGTTGATCGGGATGCGAGAAAGAAGCGAGCAATTTGCGCCGGATGCTGTTGGCTTTTGCCATCTGAATGGCGTGGTGCTGGTGTTCGCCTATCGCCAGGCCGATCAGCAGATCGATGACCTCTTCAAAGGTCAAATTCACCCGACCGACACCCCATGTGCTTTGCAGGCGAACGCCGCCGCCGCGGCCCCTGTCAGCTTCTACCGGAACACCTCGCTCTCTCAGGATTTCAATGTCGCGATTGATTGTGCGCAGGCTGACACCCAGCTCGTTTGCTGCGTGTTTCAGGACAAGGGGCTCGTCAGATTTGAGCCAGGATTCCAGTAGATCGAGCCGTTCCAGGCGAGACAGAATATGCATCAATCAAATATGACATAATATGGCATAATTACAAATAGAGTGAATCCGAACTTAGATTGAACACAACAAAAAGGACATCAAATGAGCGATCGGATTATCGAACTGGCGTCAATCAAACTGGCAGAAGGCAAGACCGAACATGAGTTGATCAAGGCCTCCAAGGTTTTTCAGACGCAATTTCTCGATGGGCAGGACGGGTTTGTCCGCCGTGATCTGGTGCGTAAAGAAGATGGCACATACACTGACATCATTCTTTGGGAAAGCCGCGCGCATGCGGACGCCATTTTTGAAAAGGCACAAAAATCCGAAGCTGTAGGCCAGTATTTTTCGCTGATGGATTTTGACCCGGCGCATATGAATGAAGGTGTCGAGCATTGCGGGTTGCTTGTGTCATTCTCAGCTGGATGATGTTTGATGGAACCCTTCAAAAACGAGATCTCTCCGGAACTCGTGGGTTTGCTTGCCAGGTCTCTTGGCAAGCATCTCCCGTCTCTGGATTTGGAGGGTTTTGTTGCACCCTTGCTGCAACGCCTGCCGCATCTTGAGCTGAAAGAGCGGGTCAGCCTGCTCGCAGACGCCATTCATGAGGTGCTGCCAAAGTCGATGGAGAAGCGCCATGCCATCCTTGCAGCCATGCTGCATCCCGATGAGGAAAACAGCGCAGGCCGTTCCAGCACGCAGGAAGGGATGTGCGGTTGGGGTATGTGGCCATTGACCGAAATTGTCGGCAAACATGGTTTGAACGACTTTGATGCATCCCTTGGCCTATTGAAGGAAATGACAAAACGCGGGACATCCGAGTTTGATGTAAGACCGTTCATTGATGCAGATCCCGGGCGGGCCTTGAAAACAATTTTTAGCTGGGTTCATGATGACAATCATCATGTGCGCAGGCTTGCCTCAGAAGGAACCCGCCCCCGTTTGCCCTGGGGCATGCGCTTGAAAGGATTGATTGCCGATCCATCAGCCACGCTTCCCATACTATACGCGCTCAGGGATGACCCAAGTGAATATGTGCGTCGCTCGGTCGCCAATCATCTCAACGACATTGCCAAGGATCACCCTGATCTTGTTGCCAAATTGGCGTTGCAATGGCTACGTGATGCGCCAGAGCCGCGCCGAAAGCTTGTCAGGCATGCATGCCGAAGTCTTATCAAACAGGGGCATCCCGGTGCACTTGCGGCATTTGGCTTTCACAGTCCTGAGATTGTTGAGCCCCAAATCACAATCACAAACCCGCAGATTATTCTTGGGGACAGTATCGACTTTTCGACGGAAATTCGGTCGACAGCCAGCCGACCGCAGAAGCTGCACATCGACTATGTCGTGCATTTCAAGAAGGCAAATGGCTTGCATATGCCGAAAGTGTTCAAATGGACGACTATTTCTCTGGACGCTGGTGAACGCCGATCCCTAACGCGGCGGCACGCAATCAGACCGGTGACAACACGACGATATTACGACGGCCAACAGCATTTGACGCTTCGAATCAATGGCAAAGATTTCGGCATGAACACGTTTCAATTGACTATAAAATAGCCTTCAGATTTCGCTGACATGTTCCTGAAATCGATCCAAAGGCATGCGCCCTCTGCTCCCAGAGGCGTTAATCGCAGGCGGCTATGATGATGATTTCGACTTTCAACGTTTCACGCGCCAATTTTGCTTCGCCACAGGCGCGTGCCGGAGCAAAGCCTTCTGGAACCCATGCGTCCCAAACCGCATTCATATCGGCGAAATCCTTCATATCTGCCAGCCAGATGGTCGCCTGCAATATGTGTTCGCGAGAGGATCCGGCTTTGTGAAGCAAGGCATCGACGCGAGACAGACAATCACGCGTCTGATCTGCAACCGTGTCGCCGTCGCCCACTTGCCCGCACAAATAAGCAACGCCATCGTGTTTCACGATTTTGCTCATGCGCGGTCCGGTATCAATGCGTTCGATCATTCTGCAGCTTCCTTCTCATTTGTTTCAGCAAGCGCTGCCAGCTCTGCCAGAGTTACAGGCTTGAGCGGCGCTCGAATGCGGTAACTGCCAACAGCATCTTGTGTTTCACCTGTTTCGGCAGCCAATATTTCTGTCACGGTCAGACCACAGAACCGCCCCTGGCAGGGTCCCATACCCGAACGGCCAAACGACTTTGTCTGGTTTGGGCCTTTACAGCCAAGTTTCGCGTAACGGCGTATGTCACCGGCGGTCACTTCTTCGCAGCGACAAATAATCGTTTCATCTTGTGGCAGTAGCACAGATTGCGGCGGTGGATACAGCGTATCCAAAAATGGCCGGATGGACAATTCCGTCCGCTTTGATGTTTCGAGCCGACGAACGCGTTTGTCGCGCTCACCACCGCTGATTTTTTTAATGCGGGCCAACGCGTTCAATGCGCAAATCCGGCCCGAAAGGGCCGCGACTTTGGCTCCCCCTATTCCTGCTCCATCCCCTGCTATCGAAAACATCGGGTGTGAGGCTTGGCCAAACTCATCAATGACCGGGTGAAAACAACGCTGCGTGTGGTCATAGTGATGCTCAAGACCAAGTGACCGGCTGATCTGGGTGTTGGGGACGACGCCCTGATGGAGAAGAACAATGTTGGTGTCTATGCAATGGTCCTTGCCGCCAGCGCGAAAGCGAACCGCCTCGGCATTCTCCTCGCCTTCGATTGCAATATCGCTCGCAGCTTTAAAACGTGGGACACCGGCCCACTTAAGAGCTGCGATCATGCGCACGCCCTTGAAAAGCTGCTTCCAGTCTCTCAGTGCTTTCGCCAAATGAGGAAGCGCTGCGATTAAATCCCGGCGCGTCTGGGTTTCGACCAAGGCTTTGGGCGCTGCGCCTGCTGCAAGCAACTGGGTTGCTACCAAATAAAGCAGAGGGCCAGACCCGACCAGCACAGCATCACGGGTGACAATCGAGCCACTTTTCATCAGGATTTGGGCGGCACCTGCGGTGAGGACTCCGGGAAGTGTCCAGCCGGGCAGGGGCACAGCACGTTCCATTGCGCCCGAGGCCAGAATGATGTGCCGCCCTCTAATCTGTTCAGCACGGCCAGCATCGCTGAACACAACAGTGCCGGCTTTGTCTACTTTCCATACTGTCACCCCAGCCCGATGCAGAATCCTGTCGTGGCGCAGGCCGTCCACGTATTGACGGCCGGCCAGGTAGTCTTTGCCGAGTATATCAACCTGGTCTTGTTTGCTGTTGCTGACATTGCGGTAAATCTGGCCGCCGCCGCTTGCCTGCTCATCAAGGATGCATACGGACGCACCATGTTTTGCGGCCTCAATGGCGGCAGACATTCCTGCAGGTCCGGCCCCAATGATGATGATATCAAAGTCTGGATGCATGATTATGCGTCCTCACTGGTGATGGGAACACGCTCGACAACAAGGCCTTCATGCACCGGTGTCAGGCAGGCCTGAACGGTGACCCCGTCGATGAGGACGAGGCAATCATAGCAAGCGCCCATCATACAGAACGGGCCACGGGCAGCCCCACTCACAGGCGTTCCACGAAATGCTGTCACACCATGCGTCAACAAAGCGGCGGCGACACTCATGCCAGGTTTTGCCGAAATGGATTTGCCAGCATATGTGAAGGACAGAGTGCGACCGGGATCGCTTTTGTCAAAAGACTCAAACACGGAACCGGCCTTCGCTGAATTGTGACACGTCGGGTGCAGTGTTTCGTTCCAATATCCAGTCAGGCATCAAGCGCGCATGAGCGGCTGCCAGCGTGATGCCGCTGTGGCAGGTCATGAAAGCTGCGCCCAAGACCTTTGGAGAGCGTTGATAGATCGGGAGTCCATCAGGCGACATGATGCGTAACGCGGCCCAACTGCGCACCAGTTTGGCTTTGCCAAGGTGCGGGAATACATCAATCGCATGTTGGGCCAGTCCAGCGCTGGTCGCTATGTCTTCCACATCATCCAATCCTATCTCCGCCTTGGATGCCCCGATCTGAACACCGCCTTCATTGACCTGCCGCAGCGTGCCGGAGGGATAATGCAGGAAGAACGGGAGTTTTTCCGTGATCAGTACCTGTCCCTGTTGCGGGCGAATGGGCACCTGGAAACCAAGTTTTTTCCCAAGCCCGACTGCGCCAAGACCCGCAGCCAGCACCAGACCCTCCCCTACAATTCTGGTGCCATCTGCCAAAACTGCCGAGAAGTCGCGATCTTTTGCCTGTGTGTCGACAACTCTGACGCCGGTCATGATCGTGCCACCGGCATTGCGCACAGCAATCGACAGGGCGCGCAACAAAGATAATGGGTTCACGTGTCCGTCCATTGGCGAGTAAACTCCGCCCACGACCTTGGAGCCGATTTCCGGCACCCGTTTTTTCAATTCGTCATGATCAAGCACCTCGAATGGGTAATCATCATTCAGTGCATCTCTAAGTGAGTTAAGCGACTTAATGCGCTCCGCCAGCTCAACTTCATCTATGAAATAGTCGACCCCACCGATTTTGCTGAACGAAACATCCACTCCCGTCTCTTTCAGCAAGTCATCTGCAAAGTCGGTCCAAAGTTCCGATGAACGACGAGACCACACTGCATAATGTGGTGCATTTTCACCCTTGCCTTGAACCCAGACCAACCCGAAATTACCGCGTGAGGCCCTGAAGTCATCATCCGCGCCGTCCAGAACGACGACATCTTTGCCCTGCTTCAAAAGACCATAGGCAACCGACAGGCCGACGACGCCGCCACCAATAATGATAATGGCCATGGGCTATCCCTTGCCCACAAAGATTTTGTCGAGCCCGTAAAACCGGTCCAGTATCAGCATGACCAAGAAGGTCAGAACGATGAGCACTGTGGAGATGGAAGCGATCAACGGGTCGATCGTCTGCGTGATGTGATGATACATGCGCACAGGAAGGGTCTGTGTTGCGGGCGAGGCCACGAACACGCTCATGGTCAGTTCATCGAAGCTGGTAATGAAAGACAGTAGCCATCCACCCGCAACACCTGGCAATATCAGAGGCAGGGTAATTCTGCGGAACACCGTAAACTTTGATGCACCAAGGGTGAGCGCGGCATTTTCTGCATCCGTGGACAGGCCGGTGGCCGATGCGAGCGCCAATCGCAACGCATAAGGGGTGATCAGGATAACATGGGCTGCGGCCAGTCCGTAGAAGGATCCACCCAAACCGATGGTCGAGTAAAATTGCAGGAAAGCGACGCCCAATACGAGATGGGGGATCATCAGCGGTGACAACAGGAAAGCGGAAATCACATCGCGTCCGGGAAATTTGTGGCGCGCGATTGCCAACGCTGCGGGCACAGAAATAAGGACGGCGACTGAAGCGGAAATCACAGCCAGCCACACGGACATCCAGAATGCATCAATGAAATCGGGATTGTCCAAAATGGCTCTGAACCACCGAAGTGACAGACCATCGGTTGGCAAGGACAGATAGCCCTTATCCGTGAAGGAAACAGCGATAACCATGATGAGTGGCGCCAGAATAAAGATCACGAAAAGCGCATGGAAAATGCGGGCGGCAGGACCAAGGTTTTGCATCATGCGCTCCTATTCAAAAACTTTTGCAAAGCGCCGCTCGATCAGCTTGTTGTAGCTGACGATGATTCCAATATTTGCGAGCAAAAGCAGAATCGCGATCGTTGCACCAAGTGGCCAATTGAGTGTGCTGAGATATTCGTCGTAAGCGGCTGTCGCTACGACCTTCATCCGCCGGCCGCCGATGATAGCCGGTGTGGCAAAGGCACTGGCGGTCAACGCGAAGACGATGATGCTTCCAGACAATATGCCGGGCATGGCTTGCGGAAGGGTGATGCGACGCAGCACAGTCATTTTTGATGCGCCCAGACTGAGTCCGGCATCTTCGCTTTGGGGATCAATTTTTTGCAGGGACGCCCAAACCGAAATGACCATGAAGGGCACCAGTACATGCACCAGAGCAATGGTCATGCCTGTGAATGTAAACATCAGGCTGACGGGTTCATCGCCAAATCCCAGGGCCTGTGCTGTCATTGTCAACACGCCATTGCCGCCAAAAAACAAAGCCCAGCCCAAGGTGCGGACAACGACGGAGATCAGCAATGGGCCAAGCACAACCAACAGAAAGACTGATCGCCAGCGGCTGCTCAAGCGGGACAGCACATAAGCTTCGGGCACGCCTATGAGCACGCAGATGACTGTTACCAGCAGTGCCAGGCCGAAGGTTCGGCCGAAAATCTTCTGAAAGTAACTATCGCCCAGAACCTCAACATAGTTTGCCAGGGTCCAGTCTGGCTGAATACCCGTATTGAAATCATATGAGTGAAGGCTCAGCAATAAAGTCATCACCATGGGTGCGCCAAGAAGCGCGGCGAAAAATATGACGCCCGGCCCTGTCAGAAAATAGGGCACCTTGCGCGGCTGAATGGAGGCCATCATTGTGCACCTTTGAACAAGGTCAGCGCACCTTCGGGCCAGCCAAGCCAGGCAACGTCGCCCTTGGCATATCCGGCCGAACCCGTATTTGGCTGGGTGACGAACAAATCGCCCATACTGCCTTTGACCCGGTAAAGCCAGCTGGCCCCCAGAAAGATGGCCGCTTCAACGCGAACTTCGTGACCGGATGGATCATCTGACATTTGAAATTTTTCGGGACGGATAGACAGTGTGACGCTGGACCCGTGCGTGTGCGCAAGCGTATCGACACTGACCCGGGTCCCGTCGACATTCACCTCATTGTCACCAGTGATTTGGCCCTGGATCAAATTGGTCTTGCCTACAAAATCGGATACAAAGGTGTTGGTGGGGCGTTCATAAAGATCCAGCGGTGCAGCAATCTGTGCAACATCGCCTTGCTGCATCACCACAATCCGGTCGCTCATTGAAAGCGCTTCTTCCTGATCATGGGTGACGAGAATGGTTGTCACGCCGATATCCTGTTGCAAGAGGCGCAATTCAATCCGCATTTCTTCGCGTAACTTGGCGTCCAGATTAGACAGTGGCTCGTCCAGCAGTAAAACCGGCGGTTCAATGACCAGGGCCCGCGCCAAAGCGACGCGCTGACGTTGTCCGCCTGACATGTCTTTTGGATATCGATCAACAAATTGACCCAGCTTTACCTGATCCAAAGCGCCGCGCGCCCGGTCCGTGCGTTCCGCTTTGCCGACGCCGCGCATTTCCAGGCCAAAGGCCACATTGTCTGTGGCTGTCATATGCGGAAACAGCGCATAGCTTTGGAAAACGATGCCCAGACCGCGCTGGTTGGGGGGCGTTTTTGTAATGTCTTTTCCATCCAGCACAATTCTGCCAGACGTTGGCGGCAAGAGGCCGGCGACCATCTGCAGTGTGGTGGTTTTACCACAGCCTGAGGGACCCAACAGGGAGATAAATTCGCCACGCTCGACGCTGAGGCTCATATCGCGGACAGCTACGAAGTCGCCGAATTTTTTGTTGAGGGTCTCAAAGATGAGAAAAGACATGGCGGCATCCTGAGATGATTGAGGGATGTGGCGCGCATTGTTTGCATGCGCGCCACCATTATTTGAGTGGCTCAGCGTTCAATGCGCCGGGTCCATGATTTGGTCCAGTCGCCGCGCGCGGCGTTGACCACCGAGTAGTCAATGTTGATCAACTTATCGACGATCTCAGCACCTATCGGCAGCGCTGTGCTTTGTGCCTCGGTCAATGCAACCGTTGAGTTGACCGGTGCCCAGCCAAAATTGGTCGCAAACTCCTTTTGCGTTTCCGGAGATGTCACGAATTTCAGGAAATCCTGCGCCAGTTCCGGAACATCGGATCCGACAACAGGACAGGCTGACACCAGCAGTTTGACACCGCCTTCTTCCGGATAGGCAAAGGCACCCGGGAATCCGGAATCAGCCAACGCTTTCAAGCGCCCGCTGCCCCACACCGACAGCGCGATCTCGCCATTCTGGAACAATTCTGACATTTTGCCGGATGAAGGTTCATAGACCAGAACATTATCGCCAATGCTATCCTCGAAGGCTTTGAAGCCAGGCTCAATGTCATTGATGCCGCCGCCATGGAGCATGGCCGTTGCAATCAAAGCATGAAGACCATAGCCGTTGGTGATGGGCGGGACTGAAACCATGCCCTTGTATTTCGGGTCTGCCAGATCATTCCATGATGTCGGAGCGTCCCAACCCTTTTCGGCAAACATTTCTTTATTGTAGGCCAAACCAGTGGCGATAATACCGACGCCAATGGCCTTGCCTTCGGGCATGCGGGCGGCATCATAAAGGTTCGTGAATGTGTCTTCGTTGACAGTATCGCAGTAGCCGAAACCGATTGCCTGGGCCATGGGACCGTCATCGATGAAGGCTACGTCAACGTCCTGTGCTCCTTCCTGCGCGCGCAGTTTGGCCAGCGTGTCAGTTGAGTTTCCCGGAACATAGACAACCTTTGCACCTGACATTTGTTCCCATTTGGGAATGAGTTTTTCTTTGAAAAGTGCTTCCGTTGAACCGCCATAGGCAGCCAGATAGAGTGTTTTTTCCTGCGCATGAACCGCTGAGCTTGCGAGCGCCAAAAGGCTGGCAGTGATGAGTATGTTTCGCATTTTATCTTCCCTTGATGTGGACAAAGGTTAGTTTCCAGATTTAAAAACATAATTCAAATTCTAATTATGGACAAGTTCATGCTTGAATGTTATGAATTGGCCTCTTTGCGAATGGTGAAAAGCAATGAAGTTGAACCATCGGCAACTTGAGGCATTTCGAGCGTTGATCGAAACGGGGAGTGTGACGGAAGCTGCCAAACGGATGCTTGTCACTCAACCGGCAACCAGCCGATTGATATCTGACCTTGAACACAATGTCGGCTATGCTTTGTTTCGGCGCGAGAAAAAGCGGCTTTATCCAACGCCGGAGGCGCTGGCGTTGTTCGAGGAAGTTGACCGTTCCTTTATAGGCCTGAGCACAATTGCCGAAGCGGCTCAGGAAATCGGCAATTTCAGACGTGGATCTTTGCATCTGGCCAGTCTTCCGGCCATGGCACTTGATTTCCTGCCGCGCATGATTTCTCAGTTTTGCGAAGACAAACCGGATATCTCCATCAGTTTGCAAATCCACAGTTCACAGCGGGTTTTGCAGTGTGTTGCTTCACAACAGTTTGACATGGGATTTGCCGAAATCGATACGGAACACCCGGCGGTTTTATCCCGGGTTCTTTACGAAGCCCCGATGGTCGCAATCCTGCCAAAGGGCCATGCACTGCTTCAGCGGTCGGTGATTTCACCTGAAGATTTTGAAGGTGAGAACTTCGTGTCCTTAGGGTCCAATTACCTGTCGCGAAAGAAGGTTGATGCTGTGTTTCTGGCCAGTAATGTCACGCGGAAACTGCAGATTGAAACCCAATTGTCGATGGCCGTAGGCCGCATGGTTGCAAGAGGTACCGGCGTATCCATCATTGATCATATCACAGCACATAGTCTCCAGGATCAGGGGTTGGTCGAAACACGACCATTTCAGCCTGGGATAAGTTATCAGTATCGTGTCCTGCTGCCGTCGCATAAGCCGCTCTCCAGGTTAGGTGAGACATTTCTGGATATCGCCCGCAAGAATCTCGAAGTTGCTGACGTTGGATGATTAGCGGACAAGCTCGGCAGACGCGCCCAACAGGCTATTTTATTGTCCATGGCGCTTTTCAAGCACACGACACATTCGGTCAATTGTACGACGCACTTCAGGCAGGTGACGATCGTCCTGATGCGTTACGATCCATTGATCATGGGCCAGTTCGGGTATGGTGCCACCGGTTCGTTTCAATCCCTTTTGGCCATCGCCAATGAATGTCGGTAACAGGGCAACTCCATTACCTGCCAGGGCCAGGTCGAGGCTGTTGCGCGGAGCGTTGACTTCACACACCGCATCATTGCCAATTGTTTTGTCCAGCCAGCGCGCTGATGGCGTATCGGCCAATACCTTGATCCAACGCTCTGGTGCACCTGTCCGTGCATAGGGCGCGAACTCGACACGCGACAGATTGCGCCCTGCCAGACTTTCCTCGGTCGGGCGGCGGTTCCGAAAGCCGATAACGACCTCGCGGCGTGGCATGTCGAGTGTGGTTTCGGCAGATATGAAGCGCAGTCTTATGTCGGCGGGTTGACCTGTGATCTCATCCAGTTTTTCCAGAAGGGCCAGGGTCGTCCATGTCCCGGCGGACACTTTTACAAGCGGGCGTTCCTTCGCGTCGGGTCTGGCTGTCAGTCTGACGATCCGGGCTTCAATCTCGGTCAGTTCTTCGAGCAGTTTGCGCGCCTCACTGGTCATTTCGTAACCGCGATCATGCCGGACAAACAATTCGCGCCCCATTGCCCGTTCAAGCGCAAGCATACGCCGACCCAATGTGGCAGCGCTGCGCTGAGTCACCTTCGCAGCCGGCGACAGACCACCTTCTCGCGCGACCGCAAGAAAGAGATGAAGATCGTCCCAGTCGACTCTCATTTCATTCATGCAATGACCTCTTCAAAACGTTTCATTTCAAGTGACCCAAAGAGCCATTAAGTCTGCTTCAGGTCAAGGACCAAAGGGCCAATTGGCTGGTTGGACAGCATATTTCAAAAGGAAAACCGATATGCATAATATGGGAACAGGCGGTCATCCGTTTTCGCAACAAAGGAAATCGGAGGCTCAACGCCAGGAAGATGCATTCATGCATTTACATGCCGGGGCTGGTTGCAGATGGATTTACGGTGTCGTTGAAGCATTTTCGATGGGCGGCGTTGTGGCAAAGCGATTGCTGAGGCTGATCGTCAGGAATGCACGACCTCGATCCCGCAGTTCCAACTGCGAAGCCACAAATGGACCGGATTTGAAGCGCCAATAGCCGTGCCTTCGCTACCTCAGTTATGGCACCTGCCAGCAGGATCAGACCTGTTGGCACGATTTGGCTTCTGTCTGGCTTTCTGTTCATTCGCAGAGAATTGATCTGCCGCAATGTTACGCGCGTGGCTTCGCATTAGGTTTCTCGATGGAATGTGCCTTTGATCATCTTGAACATACTCGCGCAGTGCGGATTGTCGTGACCGGCGTGCTGTCTCGATAAACAGATGATCATTGGCCGGTTGAGGGCGAGCCATGCAAGTGAAAGAGTATCTGAAAATCGAGAAGGCGACTAATATCAGCCGATCCGAAGTGGGACGGCTTGGCACTGCAATCATCTTCATCGTTGTTGTCATGGTCTACACAGGCAGCAAATTTGCGCATGTCGAACAGTCCTATCTGCTGATTGCGGCTGCGGTTATTGGCGCATATATGGCGATCAACATCGGGGCCAACGATGTTGCCAATAATGTCGGCCCTGCTGTTGGGTCCTTGGCGCTTTCACTTACCGCTGCAATTGTGATCGCGGCGATTTTCGAGGCTGGCGGCGCGATCATCGCGGGCGGTGATGTCGTATCGACTGTGAAAAAGGGCATTATTGACCCGGCCAACATCAATGATCCGAATGTCTTTGTCTGGGTGATGATGGGGGCATTGATGGGGGCAGCGATCTGGTTGAATACTGCGACCTGGCTTGGGGCACCGGTATCAACCACCCATTCGATTGTCGGCGGCGTAATGGGCGCAGGCATTGCCGCTGGTGGCTGGGACATCGTGAACTGGGATTCGATGACAAAAATCGCCCTTAGTTGGGTGGTCTCCCCCGTGACCGGAGGCATCATAGCCGCCGGATTTTTGTACACGCTGAAGAAGGCGGTCTTCTTCAAGGATGATCCCATTGAGGCGGCCAAACGGGTCGTGCCCATAATGATCGCGATCATGGCCTGGGCCTTCACCACATATATATTCCTCAAAGGGATCAGCAAGATCATCAAGGTTGGTTTCCCAACGGCCTTTGTGGCCGGGTTGCTCGTGGGAATTCTTGTGTGGATTGTGGTGGCGCCAATGATCCGCAAGGCAGCACCCTATCTGACGCCTGATCGGGACGGGTTGAACCGCCTATTCACACTGCCGCTCATCTTGTCGGCGGCGTTGCTCAGCTTTGCCCATGGCGCAAATGATGTAGCCAATGCGGTCGGTCCTCTGGCTGGTGTGGTCGATGTTCTGACCGAGGGTGCGGGCGGAGCAAAGGTGGCCATTCCACTTTGGATCATGGGAATTGGCGCGCTCGGAATCGCGGTTGGTCTTGCGCTGTTCGGACCTAAATTGATCCGAACAGTTGGCTCGGAGATTACCGAACTCGATCGATCACGAGCCTTTTGTATTGCGCTCGCCGCAGCCTTGACGGTGATCGTCGCCAGCCAGATGGGCATGCCAATCAGCTCAACACATGTGGCGTTGGGCGCAGTGTTTGGCGTTGGGTTTCTGCGCGAATTTCTCGAACAACGTTTAGGCCTTGCTGTCGAGAATGTCCTTGCCAGTCATCAAGGGCAACCAGATTTCCTGGAAGCTGAAAGAGTTCTGCATAACTTTCAGAACGCCCCGCCCGAGGACAAATTGCGCCTGCTCAGCGAATTGAAAAAGATGGGCCCTGAGGCGGTCATTTCGGCCGCTCAACGCAAGGAACTGCAAAAAGCGCTCAAACGACAATTGGTGAAACGATCCGCGCTCCTGAAAATCGTATCGGCCTGGATAATCACAGTTCCCGTATCGGCCATTCTTGCGGCCATGTTCTACTTTGTCTTGCGGGGCATGATGCTGCCATGAAGCGCCTATGAAAACGCATATGAGACGGCTTCTACTTCCCGTTATCGTTGGCATTCTGATTGCCGGGTTCTGGGCCAGTTCAGATTTTCAGGAGATCGCAGCAGGGGTCGCGATATTCCTGTTTGGCATGCTGATGCTTGAAGATGGGTTCAAGCTGTTTGGTGACGGGTTTCTGGAACAGATATTGGCCCGCGCTACCGGTTCTGTGCCCAAGTCACTGCTGTTTGGAATTGTTTCCACGACACTTATGCAATCCAGCTCACTCGTCTCCGTCATAACAATCTCTTTCCTCAGCGCTGGCCTTCTTACTTTGCTGGCCGGTGTCGGAATCATCTTTGGGGCAAATATCGGCACCACCACTGGTGCCTGGTTGGTCGCCGGCTTTGGTCTGAAGGTCAAAATTTCAGCCTATGCCATGCCGCTTCTGGCGATTGGCGTCGTTCTTGTGTTTCAGAAATCGAAGTATCTCAAGGGTGCGGGTTTCGTGATGGCGGGATTGGGCTTTCTGTTCCTTGGCATCCACCACATGAAAGTGGGCTTTGAAACCTTCAAGGACTCCTTCGACCTTACCCGTTACGCCCTGACCGGCATCCTGGGGTTGATGGTCTATACTCTGGTTGGCACCGCGGCGACGGTGGTGATGCAGTCCAGCCATGCAACGATGGTTCTGATCATTACAGCGCTGGCGTCTGGTCAGATTTCCTATGAAAATGCGCTGGCCCTGGCGATCGGGGCAAATATCGGAACGACGATCACGGCCATCATCGGCTCGCTGACAGCCAACTTTCAAGGCAAGCGACTGGCTCTTGCTCATCTAATTTTCAACGGCGCAACGGCCCTTGTCGCTCTGGTGTTTATCAATCAGATTCGTGAAGCGGTCGATTTTTTCAGTCAGTTGTTGGGAATCGCAGAAACCGATTTTGCATTAAAACTGGCTGTATTTCACACTATTTTCAACGTCCTGGGTGTGGCGTTAATGTTGCCACTGATGAACCGGCTCATCACATTCATTGAGCGCGTCATTCGTGAACCGGCAATCGACCTTAGTCGCCCGAAATACCTTTCGCAGGCTGTTGAGGAATTTCCCGATACAATTGAAACCGCGTTGCAGAAAGAAGTGAAGCACCTTTATGACAATGCCGTCGAGCTGATCACGCACGGACTGAACATTCATCGTCATGATCTGTTTGAAGCCACGGACATTGCTGCACTGGTTTCCGCAAGCTGCAAGCCGGTCGATTTTGATATGGATGCGCGTTACGAACAAAGGGTCAAAACCCTCTATTCCGCAATCGTGGAGTTCACAACCCGGGTGACGAGCAGGGAATTGCCGCCTGATATCATAGCGCGGATCTATCAGTTGCGTGATGTATCGGAGCGGATTGTTCGAGCGATCAAGGATATCAAGCACATGCGGAAAAATGTCATCCGCTACACGGTGCGTCATCAAGATGTGATGTCGGATCTTTACAATGAACTGCGCACGCAGATCGCACGCATTCTGGTCGAGATCAACAACCTTGAATTGGCAGATCCGGAGCACCGCAGCCGCCTGTGGCTGGAGGAGGAGCGCACCCATGTTGAAAGCGACCACCAGAGCACGAATTTGCGGATCGGTGCGCTGATAAGGGGTGGGAAAATCAGTGCCGATGCCGCCACTTCATTTCTCAATGACAGCCATTATGCATATGGCGCGATGCGTGAGCTGATTGAAGCGGCGTGCACTTACTATGTTGAAAGGGATGGCGCCATCGCTGAGGTCGAACAGATCATCGCAATGGATGACGACGAGTTGGAAGCTTACGCCACGGAGACAAGTACCAAGACGGAAGGTGCTCACACCGTCTGATCTTCGCCCCTCAGGGAACAATTGTGCCAACAACGACCAAGGATGATTGATATGCCGCTGACAAAGGCGATTGAAAAACTGAAGAAATACTATGGAAGGCTTGAGGCGGGTAACGCCAAAAAGATCAAACCAAGCCATGTTGTAAAGGTCATAGACAAGCTTTTGGAGAATGAACGCAACCTGCTTGAACAGATCGCAACAACCAGGAAGGCGACCAAGAAGAAACGCCTTGAGCAGAAGCTCGCGACAACGCGAAAGCAATTGGAACGTGCACAATGGCTATTGGATGAGATCAGCTGACAGGTGTTTGGACTTCCAGGGGCGCCTGGAAATGTCTGAATTTAACGTCGGCCAAGACTCACGGCAGCGGCCGGGCAAGTTGTGCTTTGTCCATTGGCTTCGTGTTTTACTGATCTCGTTTGTTGTGGCCCATCATGTGGCACAACCCTAGGGTCGGACTGGTGGCCAATGGCCAGTTGATGAGCCTGTCTCAAGCAATTTGCTGGGGCTATTCTTTCTGTTTAACGCCGCATTTTTCTTGGGGTTTTTCTTTTTAACATCTGGATACTTTGTCAGTGGAGCCTACGATCGCAAGGGTGGCGCTGCATTTGTTCGCGACCGCATTGTTCGGTTGTCCATCTGCTGATGAGTCTCACCAATGGTATCGATGGCTAACAGGTTACCAGCCAATGCACCTAGTGTCGTAAAGCTTCAATGGGGTCCAGACGTGCTGCCGCACGCGCAGGGAAGTAACCAAAAACAATCCCGACGGCTGCAGAAAAAGCAAAAGCCAAGGCGATGATGCCAAGGTCGGGGATGAAGGGGATGTTCAGCACATTTGCGCCGACTGCTGCAAATCCCATGCCCAAGGCGATGCCAATTGCGCCACCAAGTACCGAAAGAACGATGGCTTCGACAAGGAATTGCAGCAGAACCTGGCTGGCTTGGGCCCCAACAGCCATGCGAATCCCAATTTCCCGCGTCCGTTCGGTGACAGACACCAGCATAATGTTCATGATTCCGATCCCCCCCACAAGAAGTGATACAGCCGCTACCGCCGAAAGCAAACCAGTCAGCACGTCGCTGATCCCAGTCAGCATTGAGGAAAGCTGTTCCATCGTATTGACGGTAAAATCATCCTCATCACCGGGATCAATGCGGCGAATCTCACGCATCAGCATGGTTACGTCATTCACGGCGCGGTCCGTCGAGACTCCATCGCGCATAGAGAGCGAGATCATGCTGACGTCAGCGCTGCCAGCTATGCGGCGCGTATATGTTTTGAAGGGGATAAGCACCAGATCGTCCTGATCGGTGCCGAAGGTTGAAGCACCTTTTGCCTTCAGGATACCGATGACCTCGCAGGAGATATTTTCGAGGCGGATATCCTCGCCAAGAGGGTTTGCGTTGCCGAACAATTCCTCGACAACGGTTTCGCCAAGGATGCAGACGGCTTTGCCGGTTTCATCTGAGTCAGTGAACGATCGGCCCGACGAAAGGTCCCAATCTGCGACACTCAGATAGCCTGAATCCGTGCCGGTCACGCTCGTTTGATAGTTTTCATTGCCGTAGACTGCCACCAACTGACTTGTGGACGTGGGTACCGCAATCTCGATGCTGGAGAGTTGATCGACGATCTTGTCGACGTCACTCAAGGTGAAGGGTTTTACCGACGACGCGTCACTGCCCGGTCCCATTCGGCCTTGGCCTGGAGACAATATGAGGCGATTTGCACCAAATGTTTCCACATCAGCCGTCACCTGTGCGGTTGAGCCGTTGCCTATTGTTACCATGGCAATAACAGCGGCGACGCCGATCACGACGCCAAGCACGGTCAGGAAAGACCGCATCGGATTGCGCTGGATCGCCTGAAAGGCCAGTTTAAAGGTTTCCCAAAGCATCACGCCGCCCCTTTGGCCGTCAAACGGTCGGATTCCACCTTGCCGTCTACCATCCAGATGAGGCGGCGGGCATATTCGGCCATATCGCGTTCGTGCGTGACCATAACGATGGTCAGCCCGTCGTTTCTGTTGAGATTGTGCAAAAGTTCCATGATTTCGACCGACAGCTTGGTGTCGAGGTTGCCTGTTGGCTCATCTGCCAAAACCACCTGAGGATCGCCGGCAAGTGCGCGTGCAATCGCCACGCGCTGTTGTTGACCACCTGACAGTTCAGACGGGTCATGGTTTGCACGGTCCGCCAGCCCGACTTTTTTCAATGCGACAAGCGCGCGCTCCACCCGTTCTCCATGGCCTATTCCTTTGTAGATCAGAGGCAATTCTACGTTTTGCAACGCGGTCATCCTTGGCAAAAGATTATAGCCCTGAAAGACAAAACCCAAATAGTGGCGCCGCAGCAGAGCGCGCTGATCGCGGTTAAGGTTTGCGACCTCTGTGCCGTGGAAGCGGTAGTTGCCCGACGTCGGGCGGTCGAGGCAGCCAAGCACATTCAGTGCGGTGGACTTGCCTGAACCCGATGGCCCCATGATCGCGACAAAATCACCCGCTTCGATCTGTAAATCCACGCCGTCCAACGCGCGTACTTCAGCCTCGCCCATGCCGTAGATGCGTATAATGTCGCGCAGCTCGATAAGTGGGGGCTGCGCATCATTCGACATCAATCCGGTCCTCGATCACCTGATCACCGGTTGTCAGATCGCCGGCTAAAATCTCGGTAACAGTGCCGTCTGTTTCACCAGTTTCGACGGGCACCTCGACAGCGAGGCCATCCCGCAGCACCCAAACGGAGTCATTCGTAGTTTGGACCACTTCAGCCTCTCTGGGGCGGCTGGGAAGCACCATTCCAACAAGTCCACTGCGAGTGCTATCGTTCGCTGCCGCCTCTTGTGGTGGTGTGTAGCGCAGTGCAGCGTTGGGAACGACCAGTGCATCCGTCTGCGAGGCCACAATGATCTCTGCCGTTGCAGTCATTCCGGGGAGCAGAGCCATTTCGCTATTGTCGAGTGACAGGATACCTTTGTAGGTCACGATTCCATCGACAGTTTCGGAAGCAAAGCGCAACTCGGATATCTCAGCGGGGAACTCACGATCGTCATAGGCCTCG
Organism: Alphaproteobacteria bacterium; assembly: GCA_024743215.1. Lineage (GTDB taxonomy): Bacteria > Pseudomonadota > Alphaproteobacteria > Rhizobiales. The sequence goes on along the minus strand of JANSWZ010000006.1, from coordinate 95,978 downwards.
ACCGTGAACACGACCGGTTGACCCACTTCCACACGGCCGATATCGGATTCGTCGATATCAATCTGAAGCTCCATGCGCTCCAAGTCCCCAGCAATTGTGAACAGGATTGGTGCCTCAAGCGATGCCGCCACGATTTGCCCTTCCTCGACGTCGCGATCTAGTACCACGCCTTCAATCGGTGAACAGATGCAAGATTTGGACATATCAATTTGAACCAAGTCTACACTGGCCTGTGCCAGATCGCGCGCAGCCATGGCTGACAACAGTTCCGCCTGAGCGCGCTCATATTCCGCTTCCTGGGCCGTGAATGTCTGATCAGATTCGATACCACGCTGTACCAGTTCAAGTCCGCGTTCGTAGTCCGCGCGCGCCTCCCTGAGCGTGGCCTCGGCGATAGCAATCTGGGCCTCAGCCGAAGCCAATGAAGCGTTTTGCACCGCCAGCTCGGCTTCGAGCCGTGATGTATCCAGCCCCGCCAGAACCGTCCCAATTTCGACGGTGTCATTGAAGTCGACGTGAACATTGGTGATTGTGCCCGAGAGTTCGCTGGAAACTTCGACCATATCGGTTGGCTCAATTGTTCCGGTTGCAGATACGGAGACCTGAATGTCACTACGTCCGACGGTCTCTGTCACATACACTGGTCTGTCTGCAGACGTTCCAATTGGCACCCACAGCCATACCACAAGGCCGCCCACCACGATTGCCGCAGCTGCAAGCAACCGCAAATGCCATTTCCTTTTCGTGCCAAGGGCCAGAGTCTTGGCAAGTTCATCACTTTTGTTCGTCATATGGTCCGTCCCGCAGCAGCCTTTAGGGCTTCGCAATGTCTTTGGTGGTGTCACCCCTCTCGCAGATCACTGGCTCACCGATGTGTTCCGCTGGCGCAAATGGATGAAAACATCCAGCCAAGACGCGAAACTTCATTCTGCCGTTGAATGTATGTTGCTTTGCAACTTCATCATTGATGCGCGTCAAGAGCTTCTCACCGCGCATAGTCAACGTAGCCATTTTCGGCAGATCAAACGCAATGCAGACATCCGCGGCGGTGCAGAAAAGCAGTGATTTGGGCTCTAAGTGGACATCTGATGGACTTTGTTCGGCAATTGTTGAGCACGCCATTTTACACTGTTGGTAACTCAGATGAATGGCAAAAGGGCGGACAAAACGGGCCGCTGGATCAGGTCGCTCGCGTTGCTCGTACCGTAATCACTCCGGCCACAAACAGGCAGCTGGCACCGACACGATTGAGTATCTTCATCGCCTTGGGTTTGCGGAACTGTTCTCGCATAGTGCTTGCAAAAAATAGCCAGAAGAGGCTGTTTATGGTGGCCACAACAAGGAAGGTTGCAATGAGAATTGCGAATTGCTGAAAAGTTGATCCGGTTGCGGTTACGAATTGAGGAACAAATGCCAGGTAGAAAGCCGGACCTTTCGGATTCAAAACACTGACCAGGAACGACTGCCAAAACAGCGATTTCAATGGTTGTGTTTCAGCGCTTCCATTTGCCGTTGCTCCCTCTACTGGCGCGGTCCAGAGAGAATATGCCAGCCAGATGAGATACACCGCGCCCGCCAGCTTGAGCAGCGAAAACAGGTAGGCTGATGTCTCCAAAAGCGCCCCGGCGCCGGCCAGGGACAAAGACATGGCAATGAAGGCTCCGGCCACGACGCCGGGAATGGTTGCCAATCCGGATCGCTTTCCGTCCCGGATCGCATAGTTGACAGTCAGAACGATGTTGGGTCCGGGGATGAGGACGACGATTGAACTGGCGATCGCAAAGGCTATCCAGGTCTCGTAAGTCATTCGTGCACCCTAACATTTTGGCCCGTTGCTGTGAGAAGACCGCAAAAGAAGCAGTTTGAACAGACGTTTTTTAACACTTCCCAATTGATTGGTTTGCGCGAACGACGCTGCCGTCTTCAATCTGGATAACTGTCTGACCTGCGAGCATCAAACCTTTTGAACTCAACCCGTAGATGGGTCTGCTGTCCCTTTGAGGTCGTAAGTATCCATTTTGCCTCACCTAATGGCGGTTGATGTCGGAATTTTGCGAATAGAAAAACAAGGAATTTTTAAATCTGAATGCTGTGTGAATGTCCTATTCAGATTTCATCAAGCTCGTATGACCCAGGGTGTGGTCTCACTCGTTACTTTGAGGATCAACAATCGACTTCATGAGACGTAACGAACATTTGCAATCCACATCAAAGAGAGGAACAGGAATATGAAACATTTAGTTCAAGGTATTACGATAGCGGTCGCCGCACTCATGTTGCCGGCAACGGCGGGCCTCGCCGAGGCATCGAAAGTCGAAAAGAGAGACCATATTCGCATGGAAGCAGGTAAGCGGGTGGGTATTCGAGGACCAGGTCATTTCAAAAGAGTGCTTGCACGCCGGGTAAAAGGTGCCGGAGACGCTGTCGGTGAATGTCAGCCGGTCGACAGTAAGTGGTGCAATGAGGGTTTTACGAAATTTTGTGCGGAAAGTAACGGAATTGGGACGACTGAACCTGATGGCCGTCTTATCTGTACATATCCAGGGACTGACTAAAGCCCGGTCCCTGAACGGCTATTACAAATTGCCATTGGCGAGTTGTCCTTGCATTCAATTGAGAAATCAATCTCTTTATTTGAGGGAAGTCGATGCAGTTAAAAGCGGGCAAAATCTTGTCTCGTTAAATCTGTAACCCTCAAATATTCAAACGGCAATGTAATCGAAACTCGATTGCATTTCGGTCTGCTGTTTCACACGGTAATGTATCTTTCAATTTTCTTTCCGTTTCATCTGTTGATGCTCGTCTTCCACAAGGCCGATTTTCCAATAACCGGATATGTAGACGTCTTCGCGCGGCAGTTGCTTTTCATTGTGCAGGAATGAACGCAAGCTGCGGATGACGTTGGATTCTCCTGCAATGCAAGTTTGAACACGACCATCCGGCCAGTCCAGTGCGCGGATGAAATCCTCTTGTGCGGTGGATGGCACATGAGGATCGGGCTGAACGAGCCAGTGAATATCGATGCCTTCTGGTGCATCCAAGGTTTGTCTGTCTTCCGGTGATGTTACCTCAAAAATCGCAGTGCCTTTTGCATCGCGTGGCATGGCTTCCAGTGTTGCTGCTGCTACCGGGATGGCTGATGGATCAGCCGCGATGATGTAGTAGTCGGCCTCAAAATGCGTGATTTTTGGACCACTCGGTCCTGCAAAGCCGAGAAAGTCGCCGGGTTTCGCGCGGCTTGCCCAACGGCTTGCAGGACCTTCATCGCCATGAGCGACAAAATCAATTGCAAGTTCGCCAGTCGCGGCATCAAAGCTGCGAACGGTATAGGTGCGTTTGGTCAGAGAGGAGCCGTCGGCAAGGCGCTTTGCAAATACTTCCCGCGTTTCATTCGGGTCCGGCAGCAATAGCTTGCAATTGCCACCTTCACGGCCTTCCGGGAAAGCTTCCAGTTCCGGACCGGAGAACACAACGCGGATCATGTTGGGAGTCAGCTGCCACGCAGTCTTGACCGTCAACAGGCGTGGGCCCGGTCGCCCAAATTGTTCACGGATCGTACGTTTTATGCCTGCAACTAAGCTCATTTTACTCTCCATGGATTATTCTTGAAAAGGGATTTCAGATATCCAACAATGTGGATTACCCAAATGGACGTGGTCAGCGCGGACCAACACAATTTGCAGCTTGTTGCTGGCCCGCGCGACTTTAAAAGCTATTTCTGATAGCGATAGCTGAGGAAACTCAGCACATCCTTTGCGCCATAGCCTGGATATTTTGCCAAAATGGCAGCGGTAGCACTTTCGCCATCATTGTTTTCGGCAATCGCCTGATTTTGGAAGTTCAGGTAAGCGATGGCGTCATCAATCAAACCTGGTGCACCAGGAAGACCGTGGCCTGAACCGAAGACCTTAATGCCTTCCAGATTTTGCATATCCTCAAGTGCCGCGAGCCAGTTCTCACTGTTGTTGATCGGGAATGTGTGCGCATTGGCATAGAGCAGATCTTGCGCAACATAGAGGCCAGCTTCGGGGATGTGAAACGTCAGTTCTGCTGCTGCTTCTGCGTCGAGAACCTGACCAATCTGAACCTCAATCCCGTCCCAAGTCTCCGTTCCGATTGTCAAACCACCTGCTGGCAACACAATTGCTGTTGTGTCTTTCAGCGCATCCTTGCGGGCTTTGTAGATGTCCATGGCGGAGTTTGCCTCGGCTAAAACTTCGTCAGACGTGACGAACTCTACATCGGGAAACTGTACCGCGCCAAAAAGGTGGTCGGGGTGCGAATGCGAAAGATAAATCCGCTGAATTGGCTTGCCGAGGCTGTCCACATACGAACTGAACTCGCTTGCAAGCGCCTGAACGAACTGAGTGTCGATCAGATAAAGTTCGTTGGTCGTTTCAATGACATGCGCATTCACCATGCCCGAATACTCTGGCGAGGTGTAAGTGTGAAATGTCACCGGTCCCAATTTGTGGATCGAGATCAGACCCTCTTTCGGTGTGGCACTGTGGGACCCGGCTTGCGCTACTTGTCCTGTCGTTGCGAACGCTGTGCTGATTGCACCGAGACCTGCAGCGGCTTTTATCATGCTGCGGCGATTGAACAGTGTGTCTTCCATTTTGGTTTTCCTTTTCTGAGTATCGAGTAAGTGATTTTTCGCGTGTCTTCGCCAGCTCGGTGTGCTGCTGCAGGTCACGCGCCGTCTTTGATGAAGGTTGCCACCCGCAAAGCCATGATGCCTTCGGCACGAATTGCTGAATCTGTGGCGTTTTTTTTGGCAGTTCTGGTGGTGTGTTTTCTGTTTTGATACAAATATTCAGCGGGCGTGTTTTGGGGGGCGGGCACGCAAAGTCCAATACCAAAGGCGATAGGCTTCCAGTGCGGCCAGGGGCCCGAAATGAACAAGTGCTGGGCCTACGCCGCCCCATTCGTGGAGTGCGGCCCAATGAAGCAATGTCAAAACTGCAGCCATGTAGGTCGTTCGCTGAAGTGTTTTCCATCGGCGACCCAGCTTGCGCACAAATCTATCCCTTGACGTGATCGCGAGTGGCACAAAAATGAGAAAGGCTACCCATCCGGTCCAAATTGCAAAGTTCGGGGCGTCCGAGAGAATGGGGCCAATCGCTCCCTTGTCGATGAGATACAGAATGGTGTGGAACAGTGCGTAACCAAAAGCCGCAACGCCAAAATAGCGTCGGTTTTTTTGTAGCCAGCGGGGGAATGATCTGCCCTTAAAAATTAAGACAAGCGGCGAAGCAAGCATGGCTATAATCAGGAAACGTGCTGAAAACTCTCCTGTGGGGTGAAGCAATTCGCCAATGATTTTTGGGTCAGGCGAATTGATAAGTGCCCCAGTGAAACCGATTGCCGGAATGGCCAGAACCAGCCAAAGCCAATATGGATGAAAGCGTGCCATTATCTTGTGTCCTCTCGCTTGGACGGTTTGAACCGGGTGGCTGTTCCAACCCAATCTCATTTTGATCTGCTGGCGTATTTCGCTGGAAAAAGGTCGGGCAGGAAAAAATCTATTGCGCCAACCAAGCCGAGTTCCGGGAACGCGGCAACCATAGCCTCTTTGAACTCAGGTCCGGTTTTGGATGTTTTCAACATCTCAGCGGCTGTGTTCAGATATTTGATATTCGCTGCATACATGGATGGATTGCCGGGAAGACCATGACCAGGCAGGACTTTGTCATAGGCCTCATCCGCAGCAATATCCGTAAGTGCGTTGACCCCGGTTTCAGGCTTGCCTGCGAGGAAAAGGTGAATGTTGTTCATGGCCGTGTCACCAACTGAAATGACGCCAAATTGGGGGAGACGTGTGATCAGCATCGGGTTGCCTCACCAGTCTCGGCAACCTCTTTGACGCTTGACGGCAGCGCATGATTAGGCGCGTCCTCAAATACGATAAGGCCAAGATAGTGATCCGGCTGTCCATGAGTCAGAAGAAGCCTGTTGATCGGCTTGTTCAAGCTGTCTGCATAAAGACGATAGTCATTGGCCAGCGGGACGGACATATTCTCAGGTGCAACATAGGCGTGCACCTTGAATTGACCGGGATCTTGAATTTGAAACTGAGCGCCTGTCGCACGTGTTTCGTCAGCAGACGCAATGTTGGCTGCAAACAGTGTCGTTGTGGCTGCCAGAATAAGTTGCTTCAACATATCCCTGTTTCCTTTTTCATGGGGCAATGAAAAGGTAGGGAATTTTTCTGACTTTTATAATATGGTATATATAAAACTCATTATTCTAAAATATGATGGAATAAATGCTTGATCTCCTACGCCCCTTAGCTGTTTTCACCGTTGTTGCGGAAACAAGGTCTTTCCGCGCAGCAGCTGAGAGGCTCGGGCTTTCGCCTTCTGTCGTCAGCCATCATGTTTCCAAGCTTGAAGACCGTTATGATGTTGCTCTGCTATACCGCAGCACACGGAAATTAAAGCTGACCGCAGCCGGGCAAGAAGTCTTGGAACATGGCAAGGCTTTGATGGAAGCGGGCTTGAGCGCACAGGATGTTTTGCAAGTTGATCTGGCTGAACCTCAGGGTCTTTTGCGTGTCGCCGCACCTGCCATTCTGGAACATGGCCGTTTCATGGACGATGTGGCGCAGTTTTTGGAATTCTATCCCAATGTTGAACTCCAACTGCATTTTAGCGATGAACGCATCGATATTATCGGAGAGGGCTATGATTTGGCGCTTAGAGCGGGGGAGTTGGAAGACAGTGACCTTGTGGTTCAAAAGCTCACCAGTGTTGAGGATGTGATCTGCGCCGCGCCCAGTTTCATAGAAAAATATGGTGAACCTTCTACGCCCAATGAATTGCCAAACTTTCGAATGATCGGTGTGCCGTCAAGCTCTGACAGACTGGATTTCAAAAGCAAAGCAAGTTCGATGCGCGGCGTGAGCGTTCATCTTGCACCAGTCATCAGGGTCAATACAGGAGATGCGGCTTTGTCGTTGGCGTTTCGTGGATGTGGGATTGCCCGATTGCCGCGCCTGTTGATTGAATCGCGGACAAAGGGAGAATTAGTCGATCTTTTGCAAGATTGGGAGCTGCCGAGATTTAACATTCAAGCCGTTTGGCCGAAAAATGTTGGACGCCGCTCTCTGACCCGCCTGTTTGTCGAGCATGTTCAGAAGATACTCAAAGCCTGAAAGCCGACATTCAATTTTCCAGATTCAACGGCGAAAGTGGGCTTACACCCGATTTTTGATATTCTTGAAACCCTTTTTCCTCCCAATTCATCCTGCCAACTCAGGATGCAAATAAGCCGCCGGGTATGTCATCGGGCGGAATGGGCCAAGCGGAATGACGTTGTTCCATGACCGTCCAAAATACCCCTGGCGACAATGATCCAGTGAATTGCTGTGTGCGACGCCAGGCAATGCATAAACCCGGCAGAGCCAGCGCCACAGGTGGGGATAGTCCAGAATCTTGGCGCCGTTCAGCTTCATGCGGATGTAATAGACCGGGTCGTGGCGATAAAGGGTCGGGAACAATCGCAGATCGGCCTCGGTGAAATTGTCACCGGTCAGATATGGACGATTGTCGGAGGCAAGGCGTGTTTCCAGCCTGTCGAGCGTGTCGAAATAGGTTTGAAACGCGGTGGAATAAATGTCCTGGCTGGAGGAAAATCCGGCCTTGTATGCGCCATTATTGATGGCTTGATAAATCTCGTCATTCAGCAGGTCGATGTCTTGGCGCAACTCTGCCGAACCTTGGTCCAGCGGATAAAGGTCCGGCCTGTCTGCATCAGTCAAATTGCTGCCTAATGCGCCAGCTTGTGCATTCAGCATTCTGATGATTTCTGCACTTTCATTTGCAACGATACGCTTGGTCTTCTTGTCGTAAAGCACCGGGACAGAGGTTTCATCTGATCCCTCTGCCTCATAGATCTGTTTGACCCGCCGAAAATTCTGGCCTGTTGCCGTTTCAACGGTGCATTCTGAGAGTGTTGTGCCGGTCAATGTCGCGAGGCGATCCGGATTGAACTCCCATTGATTGGGTCCTGCTGGATCGTCTTCGCCAGTCCGATTGGGGAACGCCACGTCCATGGTAATGCTGTCCTGCAAACTAAGAAGATTGCGGGCAAGCGTGACGCGGTGGCACCAGGGACAGTTGAACGCGACAAACAGATGATAGCGGCCGGACTCAGCTGGAAAATCCGGGTCTTCGCCAAGAACACTGCGGAACCCGCTGATGCCACGCACAAACTCGCCTTTGGCGCGCCGCGTGTTGGCATCTATCTGGGATTCCTCAATCGAATTATCATTGGATTGCGTCATTTACAAATTCTCCGGATCATCCCCGCAGACGATGATGCAGGATGATCGGCACTGCCAATTCCTCTTCATCGCTCAGGTGTCGTTGCAGGAAAGCTTCGATTGTTTCAGCTGTCTTGTGCAGCGTTCCGGCTTCCTCGCGCGCCGAGACTTCATCCAATTGGATCAGTTTGATCGTGCGATTGGCCGTTCGTGTGAAACTGTCCAAGACAATGTCCAGGGCTTGATGGTCCTTTTCCAGAATTTCAAGGCCCGCATCAAAGCGCGAATCTGCGGCTGACAACTCCGGAAAGTAATTGTCATCTTCCCAATGGTGATGCCCGTGCAGATTCCTGACCAGAGCATCGCCATAATAGGATAGCCGCTCTGCGTATTCGTCTGGCGCCTGAGATTTGTCCAGATAAAGCTCCGTTTCCTTGCCGATGATTCCACCAAGGCGGCGAAACATCTGGTGTGCACCCATCCATTGCCGCGTTCGTTCCTTGAAGCCGGGATGGGCTTCCCAATCGTCGCGCGGGTAGTCTGCAAGCAAGGTGCGCATTTCAGACGGCATGTCATCTGTGCGGATTTCAAATTGGTCTAACATATCGCTTCCTTTCTGCAGTTCGATGTCTTTACGCGCGCCTGTTACCCCAAGCGGGCGCGGTCATGTGGTGCGGCATAGTCAATCTTCGGTCCCATCGGGATGATGCGTGATGGGTTTATGGATTCATGACTTGCGTAATAATGGTTCTTGATGTGCTGAAAATTGACTGTCTCTGCTATGCCCGGTTGCTGATAGAGATCGCGCATATAGCCCGATAGGTGTTCGTAGTCGGAGATCCTGCGAATGTTGCATTTGAAGTGCCCGTAATAGACCGGGTCAAACCGCACCAACGTCGTGAACAGACGCCAATCTGCCTCCGTAATGGCGCTGCCGGTGAGGTAACGCTGGGTAGACAAGCGATCATCAAGCCAATCGAGCGTTTCAAACAATGGCGCCACGGCTTCCTCATACGCCTCTTGTGTGGAGGCAAAGCCGGCCTTGTAAACGCCATTGTTCACCGTGTGGTAGATACGCTCATTCAATTCGTCGATCTCGGCCTGCAATGGTTCGGGGTAAAAGTCCCCTTCCACGGCCCCAATCCCGTCAAATGCCGAGTTGAACATGCGGATGATTTCGGATGATTCATTCGTGACAATCGTATTGGTCTTCTTGTCCCACACGACAGGCACAGTCACACGGCCGGAGTAGTCCGGGTTTGCCGCCACGTAAATCTGGTACATGAAGTTGGCGTCGTTCACCGTATCGGGCTCTGTCCCATCGGCCGAATTAAAAGTCCATCCCTTATCGCCCATATACCAGTGGACGACGGAGATCGAGATCATGTCTTCAAGGCCTTTGAGGGCGCGGAAGATCAATGTGCGATGGGCCCAGGGGCAGGCCAGTGAGACATAGAGGTGATAGCGTCCTGCTTCCGCATCAAATCCCGCTTCGCCACTTGGTCCCGCCGAGCCATCAGCTGTAATCCAGTTGCGAAATTGCGGCGATTTACGCACAAAGTGTCCGCCGGTTGACTTGGTGTCATACCACTGATCGACCCATTTGCCTTCTTGTAACAGTCCCATGCCTTACTCCTTGTTGAGCCGGTTATTTAGAGCCGAAGCGGAGATCAGGGGAGGTGCAATGATTAGGCCATGATGTTCTAATCTGTGCAATAAACTGCTATAAATGGAGCGTGTCGTTCAAGAGGGGAGAACGGATTGGGTCAGATTGAAGATTTGCGTCTATTCGTGCTTGTTGTGGAAAGCGGCAGTATTTCCAAAGCGGGTGACAAGCTGCGCATCGCCAAATCAGCCGTGAGCCGTCGGCTTAACCTGCTGGAAGAGCGTTATGGCACCCGTTTGATTGATCGTTCGCCGGGCGTGTGGGCCGTTACCGAAACCGGGCGCGAGCTGTTTCAACGTGCCATACGTGTGGTGGGAGATGTGAATGAAATCGAAGATGATTTCGTCAATGCCTCTGCCAGTATTTCCGGACCCATGTCAGTCTCCGTTCCCCGTGATTTTGGGATATCGTTTCTGAATTCGACCCTTATTGATTTTACCGAGCGCCATCCTGAAATACAGCTCACCGTCGATTTTGATGATCGGGCTGTTGATCTGGCCCGAGAGAATTATGATTTTGCCATTCGCATCACGCCAAAGGTTGATGAACCTGCGGTGCAAATTGGTACCGTGCAACATCAGCTTCTGGCCAGTCCGGACTATCTTGAGGCACACTCAACGCCCGGCTCACTCGACGAACTGCGTCAACATAGATTGTTGTATTTTGGCTCGGCTCGTCGGGCAATCTGGGATTTTGTGACCAGCAATGGCAAGCGGCAGACATTTGAATTTCAACCGTTCCTGAACTCGAACAGCGGTGTGTTTCTGGTCGACGCCACACGCAAAGGCCTTGGAATCGGGCGGTTCCCGGATTTCATAGCATTAGACGCAATTGCCAGTGGAGAGCTTGTTCCTGTTTCATTTGGCCTGACGGTGCCGGAATGGGGGATTTATCTGATCCACGCCGAAGATCGGAGGCTTAACCGCCGCATGCGCCTCTTTGCCGAGGAAATGAAAAAGGCGTGTGATTGACTCCAAGCCGCTGAGTTGAGACGTCGGCCGGTGTTGTTGACAATATTCCAAATGGCACTTAGGAAGCGAGCAGGGTGAAGTGCCCTGCCGCTCGCGGGTTTGTCCTTGGCGAATGCTTCCAATTTCTCATCCGTCTTCTTATCCACTGGCTTCAGTTGGTGCGGTTTGATGGCAATGCGAGCACCATCATTTGACCGCATCCAAACACTGAATGAGGTTTGAGATGAGTCTTCCTTCCGGCAATGATTCCAACATTTATTTGAAAGGTTCGTTACCCTTTCTGTTTGCAAAAACAGCAACGCCCATCATTGTGGTCATGGGCGTGAACGGGCTTTTTACGCTGGTCGACGCCTATTTTTTGGGAGTCTATGTTGGCGCCGATGCCTTGACCGCAGTGACGCTTATGTTTCCGCTATACATGCTGCTGATTGCGCTTTCGACCTGGATATCGAATGGTTTTTCAAGCATTTTTGCACGGCTTCTGGGCGCAGACGAGCAGGTCGCGGCCAAAGAACTCTTTGGCCAGGCACTGGTGTTGTCGCTTCTTGTATGCGGGGTATTGATCGGGATTTTCCTGTTGGGCGGTGACCGCCTCACCCTTTGGGCCTCGAATGGTTCCACGGAACTTGCCGGTATGGGCTACACTTATATCTCGATCCTAATTTTCTGCGCGCCATTGGTATTCGTGCTTGCCATCAATATTGATGCGCTTCGCTGCGAAGGCCTGTTGCCGGCCATGGCCGCAATCACCCTCACATCTGCCATTTTGAACATTGTGTTTGATTACATCTTCATTGCCAGGTTCGGTTGGGGTGTGGCTGGTTCGGCCTATGGCACGGTGGCTGCACAAATTTGTTCCATGATGGCCGTTCTGATGTATCGCCAAAAAACCGGTCGGTCTGAAGACAGAGTGGTCCTGCCGCGCCGCTGGCATTATTTTGGCGAACTTCTGGCGCTCGGTGCGCCTTCCAGTCTTGGCTATCTGGGAATTTCACTTTCTGCTGGTCTGACGCTTTATTGTCTTCAGCTCTGGGCCGGCAATTCCTATGAAGCGACTGCCGGGGCGTTTGGTATCATCACCCGTTTGATGACATTTGCCTTTCTGCCACTGCTTGGGCTGAGTATGGCGTTTCAAACCATTGTGGGGAATAATTTCGGCGCAAAATCATGGGCCCGCTCCAATACCACATTGAAACTGGCCTTGGTGCTTGCATTCACCTATTGCGTGCTGGTGGAACTCACATTCCTGGCTACGCGGTTTCATATTGGTTTTGTGTTCGTTGATGATGTTGAGATCAACAGAGAAATCGCCAGAATACTGCCTTATGCGGTGATGCTGATGTTTGTCTTCGGGCCGTTGATGATGATTGGCACTTACTTTCAGGCTATTGGCGAGGCGGGCCATGCGGCTCTGCTGGGTCTGTCACGCACCTATCTGTTCGCGCTGCCGCTCACCTTTGCTCTGCCGTTCTGGTTCGGGGAACCCGGCATCTGGTATGCTGGCATTGTTGCCGAGATATGCGTGCTGATGCTGACGATTGCCGTATTGCGCAATCGTCAGCGCCGGCATGGGCAAAGATTGGGGCTGCTGGAGCATCGGGCCTAGAATGCCCGTCTGTTTGAAACCACTGCTATTGTAATCTTCCATGCACATTGGCCGGGCTATGAATCACTGCTGACACGGCACTTTTATCGCGGCTTTTGTCTCAACGACAATAGCCGCGATATGGCAGCCGCCTTTCATTTCTGAACATGACAACAGTTCCCTGCACCCATTGTGCAACTTCATGATTTGAGTTTATGTGTATAAAATATTTGACTCTGTGTATTATAAATCATACATGGAGTCTGAGAAAGTTGACAGCTAACTGCACATTGTCAATTGAATGGAGAAACGCCCATGACCTATCAGGATCGCAACAATGTTGTGTCGATCATCGTCGGTCTGATCACGACCGCATATGTGATATTCCGGCTTGTGGAAATGAATGCTGCAGGCCAGTTCGACGGCGCTGATGCCGTGAATGTCTGGGCGAAAATGGTCATTTGGATAATTCCAATAGCGATTGGCGGCACAATCATCGGCACTATTCTGTTCAACATTGGGTACGCTATTGTTACCCGCACCGAGAAGCCAAGTTTTCTGGTTGATGAGCGCGACAAACTGTTTGACCGCCGGGGCATCGTGGCCGTGGTGCTCTTTTCAGGCGCTGGCTTCCTGCTGGCAATTATCGCGCTGGCGTTTGACTGGTCAGCACTGAAGGCTTTCAACATCATTTACTTCTCAATGGCGCTTGGCTCGATGTCTGCCGATCTTGTGAAATTTATCAGCTACCGGCGGGGCTATTGACCTATGGGAAAGCTGAAAATCACAAACAGGATCAGACGCCTTAGATTTGATGCGGATGAAATGACGCAGAAGGATTTGGCCGAACGGGTTGGTGTGACCCGACAAACAATCGTGGCCATTGAGAACGCCAAATATTCTCCAACCCTGGAGCTTGCGATCCTGATTTCCCGGGTCTTCGATAAGCCGTTGGAAGCAGTCTTTGACATTGAGGATGCCAGTTAAGGCTTGGATTTCCTGTCATTGGGACGGCTCAGTTTCTGAGCGATTTGTCCCACAATTGCCCATCATTATCTCAAACAGGAGCATGTCATGATTTTTCACCCGACCCGTTTTTGGAATTTCATGGCGCGTGGATACGCCCGCAGCCCTGTGAAGGACAATGAGTCCTATCAGTACAAGCTCGACATGACCGCCAGCTATTTGAAACCACAGGACCGTTTGCTGGAATTCGGGAGCGGCACCGGGACCACTGCTCTCATACATGCACCGCGTGTGTCCCACATTGACGCGATAGATTTTTCATCGGAAATGACTGCCATTGCGCGTGAAAAAGCCGAAGCACAAGCTGTCTCTAATGTTCGATTTGAAACATCCTCCTTCGAGGATTGGCCTCTTCCTGAAGGTGGTGAAGGCTATGATGCGGTATTGGGATTATCGATTTTGCATCTTGTTGCTGATTTGGACGCGACGCTGATCCGTGTGTACCAACAGCTGAAACCCGGCGGATTTTTCTTTTCCTCCACTGTGTGTATTGCCGAAATGGGCGGTCTTATCCGGTACGTATTGCCGCCATTGGGAGCTATTGGCGTATTGCCAAAAATTCTCCCTTTGACGCCTGACATGCTGACGGATGGTTTGCATGCCCACGGTTTTGAAGTTGAACATGTCTGGAGTCCCAGCGAAGGCGCGGCGGTGTTCATCGTCGCCCGAAGACCGGCATAGATCCCTTACGTTCCTGTTTTGCGCTGCGTTTCCAAATCTGACCATTGTCGTATTTGGAAAGCGGCGGCGCTGGCATGGGCAAGTGTGGGGCCTGTTGGAGCGGGGTTTGTGAACCAGCCTATTCCGGCAGGCCAGCCCGGCGCATCGCATCTGCAAATCGCTGGCGATCTTCCGGCTGATAATACAACACGGTTCGTTGAATCTCTAATGCCTGTGCATTTGGAACAAGTGCCAAAAACTCGTTTAGAGCCGCATCTGCCATCTCTGGCTCATTGGCCATCGCAAATGATGCAGTTCGAAAGAGATGAGAGCTTGCATGCCCCGGTTTCAATTGAATGGCATGTTGCGCTGCATTGGCTGCCGCCGAATAATTACCAGCCTGAAACTCTGCAATAGAGAGGTAGAGGTGAAACTTATCGATGAAAGTGTCGCGGGGGCTAAGGGCAATGGCCTTGGTAATATGGGTGCGTGCCAGATCGGCATTTCCGGCATAGGCATTTGCAACGCCTAACAGCGCACGGGCATAGGCAAGGTTGGGGCTTAGATCGACGGCGTGGCCATAATTCATAATGGCCGCATCCCCTTCGCGCGAGACAATCGATACGTAACCGCGTCCAATGGATGCCCACGGGTCATTCGTATCTGCCAGCAATGCTTTGTCGGCAGCAATGCGTGCGTTTTTTAGTGTCGGGTCGACCGGTTCCCAATGCTGGATGGTTCGCCATGCCAGAATAGTTGCGTAAAGGCCCAATGCCTGTGAGTAATCGGGATCGAGGGAAATGGCCTGCTCAAGCAGGTCAATCGCGGTTTTACTGCCATCCTGGGATTGTTGCCCATAATAGTGCATTGCCTTTACGAAGCATTCCCAGGCATCGAGGCTCTTGGGGTGCCGTCGTTTCAACCTTGCATGTTCGGCTGCATAAAGTTCGGGCGATAAATGTCCGACCAGGCTTTCAGTCAACTCATCCTGAATGGCAAAAATATCGGTTACGTCGCGGTCATAGCGCTCGCTCCACAATTGGGAGCGGGTTCTTGTATCTGTCAGTTGCGCCGTTACCCTTATGCGAGATCCAGCAGAGCGGATGCTTCCCTGAAGAATATAACGAACGCCCATTTCCGCAGCTATTTGTTGGGTGTCGTTTTTCTCGGCTTTCAATGCAAATGTTGTGCTGCGATCTGTGACAAAGAAGCCACGTAATTTGGAAAGTGCGGTCACAACATCTTCAGTGAGCCCATCGGCCAGAAATTCATTTTCGGTATCAGAACTGAGATTGACGAAAGGCAGGACTGTCAGAGATGGACCATTATCGGTTGTAGATTCTGGAACCGGATCGGCCAATATCGCTGCTCCATCAGTTGATGTAGCTTCTGCGACAAAGCGAAATCCCTTGCGTGGCATTGTCTTGATAATGATTTGGGCTTCGCCTGTATCTCCAACTGCACGCCGCGCAGCATTCAGCCTTGCATTCAATGTGCCATCAGAAATCGCACGACCATCCCAGACAGATTCAATGACTTCGTCCTTGCTGACCACCCGATCTCGATTTTCAATCAGAAATACCAACAGGTCAAAAACCTGTGGCTGAACCGGAACAGCTTGTCCCTGGCGCAACAATTCCTGATGGTCTGTGTCAATTCGGAAGTCTGTGAATTCAAAAATCAAGCGTATTTTGTCCCATGGCAAGAAGATTCAAGCGTTTGGGAAGCGTTTGGCAAGCGTCTGTTCAAGCAAGTTTCTGGGTCCCCGCCTATCGTTAGATCACAAACCAAACCGAAAAACGAGGCACCCCATGTTTGACGCACACACATATTCCGAAAAACACGCCGCTGCTCCCGATCTTGGACAAAACTTAGTTGTTGTCGAGAAAACAAAGTTATTTGTGCGAATTTGGAGCGGCCTGGCAGCATGGTTCTGGCATTGTGGTGAAACCGCCAGTAAGTCCAGTCATGAAGGTTTTCGGGGTCTTCTGTAGAACTCAATCCACTTGTCCCGTTACGCTCTAGTTGCGGGAACACCAATTGCTGAATTCACGACAAAACACGCCCACAATGACACCAAAATTATTGCAATCGGCGAATGTTGACTTTGCAGGCCATGGACCGGAGCCATGTTGATGAAATTCTTCAGGCGCATCCAATCGGTTCCATGGGACACAAAGCATCAAGATTGTGCAGGCCTTGCCCGGCCTGCATTCTACTAATCGTGTTTCCTTTTGTGTTTGGGGCAATACCCGGCTTTTTTTCAGAAATTGCCTGCCGCTGCGATTGCAATATTTGTCCAGATGATGGTCTGGAAAGCTAAGATATTGCCCGGGCGACCTGTGATTGAAAAATCAACAAACAGGCAAAGCATATTGGAATTGAAACTACGTGTTTTGTGCTTTCCTGGGCATCTTACAGCGGCCAGACCAGCAGGATCGTGGGCACTGAAACCACAATGACAATGATTTCCAGTGGCAGGCCCATGCGCCAATAATCACCAAAGCGATAGCCGCCGGGGCCCATGATCAAGGTGTTGTTCTTGTGGCCGATGGGGGTCAGGAACGCACAGGATGCGGCAACCGCAACGGCCATCAGGAACGGGTCAGGACTGACATCAAGCGTGTTGGCAATATTGACGGCAATGGGGGCTGCAATCACTGCGGTCGCTGTGTTGTTCAATAGGTCAGACAGGGTCATTGTCACGACCATCAGAACGGTCAGAACAATGGCAATGGGGTAGGGTGCTGTCAGCGAGACAATGCCATTGGCGATCAGGTCTGTGCCGCCAGCGGTTTCAAGGGCCGATCCGAGCGGTATCATAGACCCCAGCAGTACGATGACAGGCCATTCAATCTGCTCATATAGGGTGGAAATGGGCACGATTTTCAATATGACATAAAGAACGACTACGGCGGCCAGTGCGACAGCCAGCTGCAGCACACCAAGCGATGCCAGCACTATCGCCACGCCAAACAAACCCACCGCCAGACCTGCCTGCTTGTGTTGGGTGACGTTGAGGCCGCGTTCGCGCAAGGGCAGGACGCCCAGCCAGTTAGCGACACTTGGAAGGTGTTCCGAGGCGCCAAGCAACAGCAATACGTCTCCAGGCTCTATGGGCAAGTGCCGCACGCGCTCGACAAAGCGTTTGCCTTTGCGTGAAACGCCCAGAAGCGTGGTGCTCTGGCGGTAGAGTAACCGTACATCCATGGCCGAGCGGCCAATGATGCGGCTGTCATCGGGCACCACCACTTCCATCAGAGCCATGCCTTCAGAGGCGATTTTTGCATGGCGGTCTTCGCCGATAAAGGACAGTTTGAGGGCAGAACGGAATTTGTCTATGGGGCCGGGAGGGGCCTCAACCACCAGAATATCGCCCTTGCGGATTTCATTTGTGCGGGCCCGGCCCGGCAGTCTGCGACCGTTCCGGACAAGGCCGACAACCACCACGTCGAACTCGTCTGACTGACCATCAAGATCACGCACCATCTGGCCAAGGACCGGGCTGTCTTCGCCGACAACGAGTTCAGCAATATAATTGTCCAGCGAACTGAATCTGGAAGAATCTGCAGATTTCGATGTGTCGATGGGGATCAAACGCCAGCCGACGAGAGCAATGAAACTTATGCCAGCAATGGTGCAGGCAATGCCGACCGGGGCAAAATCAAACATGGAAAATGGCGTGCCTGTTGCGGTCTCCCGATAGGCGGCAATGATAATATTTGGCGGTGTGCCGATGAGCGTGATCATGCCACCCAGAATGGTTGCAAACGCAAGGGGCATCAGAGTAATGCCGACAATGCGTTTGGCCTTGCCCGCGGCCTGCATATCAACGGGCATCAATATGGCAAGGGCCGCGACATTGTTGATGAAGGCCGACAGAACACCACCAACAACACCCAGAATACCAATATGCTGTGCAACCGGGCGTTCGGTTGCCAGAAGCTGCCTTGTGATAACGTCAATGGCGCCTGAATTGATGAGACCGCGCGACACCACCAAAACCAGCGCTATGATGATTGTGGCTGGGTGCCCAAACCCTGAAAACGCGTCCTTATAGGGCACGACGCCGACAATGAGCGCTATCACCAATGCGGAGAAAGCCACCAGGTCATAGCGATATTTGCCCCAGATCAGCATGGCAAACACAGCAAAGAAGAGGCCAAACAGGAACATTTGCTCAAAGGTCATAGGCGCAGATCATCCCATCAAACACAATTGCTGAAAAGTATGTCAGAAAACGGCACATTGCGAAGCAGCCAGGACCAAATTTCTGGAATAAAATGGTGTATTATTCCAGGGACCGGGGTTTTATCGGCGTCTTGCGTTCCCGGCAATGCGAATCAGGGCATCGCCAAGATGAGCGGTTGCCAGCCCTTGTTGCTGGCGACTTTTCAGAACGGCATCTGACAGCAGACCCAATGCCCGATCCAGTCGCGCAACCGACCATAAGGCGAGTTGTTTTTTGACTGCATCCTTGCGTTTGAAGAAAATCGGGGGCGTCATTCGGTCTACCACCTGATTGGCAGGAACACCCTGTTCGACCATGATGCGGGCTTTATGCAAGACTTGAAAATTACGCAGAATCTGGGGACCTGCTGCCGACGGACTGAGGCTGCCTGCATCCATGCGTGCCAACGCATCCATCAGTGCCGGCATTTGGCCAAGCGCTGCCGCGTCGCTGAGTGCATCTGCAGACAGAACCGAACTGTCACCGGACAGGGCAATGACATCTTCTTCGTCAATGGTGCCTTTTTCAGCGGCAAACAGGCAGAGTTTTTCAATTTCGCCCCGGCTGGCCAATCGGTCGCCGCCCAGTTGGCTCAAGAGGCGCAGTCTTGCATCCTTTGTGATGCTGAGGCCAAAGGCGGCAATTTCTTCATTGACCACTTCATTGAGGCTGGCATTGTCATCGGCATAGCAGGGGATGGCGACGGCTTCGTCGCTTTTCTCGACAAGCTTGCGAAAGGCGGTGCCCTTTTTCAGATCGCCCGCTTCAATGACGATAAAGGCATCTTCCGGCGGGTTCTTCAAAAGTGGCGAGACCTGATCCGGCAAATTCCGCGCACCATGCGCTCTGACATGAATAAAACGAGCGCCGCCAAACAGTGAGATTGTATAGGCTTCATTGGCCAGCCGGTCAGGATCACTGTTAAGGTCTTCGGCAGCAATGCGGGTCAGGCCAAAGGGATCATCAGAACCGGACCCTGCAGATTGCTGCAAGCCAGACAGAACGCTTGTGGCGCGCTCTGATACCAGGCCGCGGTCGGGACCGAAAACCACGACAACGCGATATCGACCAGTTGGCTCTTTGAGAAAGGAGTTAAGGGCGCCTCTTTGCAGAACCGCCATGTTTACTGCCGGGTGGCGAAGAAAGTGGATATGCGCGCGGTGATCTCATCGGCGGCGGATTTTGCAGCACGATTTTCCGCGTCCCGGCGGGCACGAATATTGGCAAAACTCTGTGTTGACCGGTCATAGGAAGCGCTGGCACGCTCGGTTCCGGCTGTTACCAGTGTGTTGGCCACAGGGTCCATGACACGATATTGAACAATTACTGTCAGACGGTAGGATGCAGGCGCACCACTGGCCTCTTCGATGGCAATGGCATCATCAGACTCAGCCAGCGTGTAGCTCATCTGATAGCGCTTTTCCGCAACAGATCGTCCGTGATTGAAGTTGAAAATCAAACGGTTGCGCAGTTCCTGCGACACCCGACCCTTGGCCGAATCAATGCCAATGGCTGCCAGTTCATTCGACACCTTATCGATGCCATAGCTGCCATTTGGTCCGTACACAGGGCGGACATTGCAGGCTGCGGTTAGCAGGCCCAACAGAATTACGGCCAGCGCCGGTGTTTTAAGAATTCGCAAAATCCACTGCATCTGTCTGCTCTCGCTCACGATAAACTGCCGCAACATGTCACTATTTGGTTAATCAAACTACCACATTCACTATGCGGCCAGGCACAACGATCAGCTTTTTCGGGGTTGCCCCGTCCAATGCTTTTTGTACAGCAGGCATGGCCAGCACAGCCTCTTCGACTTCCTGTTTGGAAGCTTCTTTGGAAACGCTGATTTCCGCACGCCGCTTGCCGTTGATCTGGATCGGCAGAATGATCGTGTCTTCCGACAGCAGCGCCTCATCCACCTTAGGCCAGGGGCGGCTTGCGATCAAATCCGAATGTCCCAGATGCGTCCAGCATTCTTCCGCAAGATGCGGCATCATTGGGGCCATTGCATGGAGCAGCATTTCGAATGCATTGCGCACAGCGCCACTATCAGCATTGTTGTTTTTTGACAATTGCGCAGAGACAGCATTGGTCAATTCGTAAATCTGTGCGACGGCGCGGTTGAACCGCAAACCCTCAATGTCAGCTTCGATTGAATGCAGCGCCTTGTGGGCCGCGGCCGTCAGAGCATGATCATGGGGTGACTTGCTGTCTTCCAGCGCAGCCACTTCCTGCACCAGACGCCAGACCCGTTGAACAAACCGGTGTGCTCCTTCGACGCCGGCATCTGTCCAGATGACATCGCGCTCGGGCGGGGAATCGGACAGCACAAACCAGCGGGCTGTGTCAGCGCCATAGGTTTTGATGATGTCATCAGGGTCAACTGTGTTGCGCTTTGACTTCGACATTTTTTCGATTTTGCCGATGGTCACTTCCTGACCGTTTTCAATCAGGAAAGCCTTGCGGTCTGCGCCCTCGCCTTCAAACCTCAATTCGATCGGTGAATACCATGTACGTTCCTGACCGTCATGATAGGCTTCATGGACGACCATGCCCTGGGTAAAGAGGCCTTCAAAGGGCTCATCGATGGACATGTGACCGCATTGCGACATGGCGCGTGCGAAGAAGCGTGAGTAAAGAAGATGCAGGATCGCATGCTCCACGCCGCCAATATACTGGTTGACCGGCAACCACGAATCGGCGGCCTTTGGTTCGGTCGGATTGTCACTCTTGGGCGCGGTGAAACGGGCGAAATACCATGATGAATCGACGAAAGTATCCATCGTATCGGTTTCGCGTGTGGCCGACTTGCTGCAATTTGGGCAGGTCGTCTGTTTCCAGGTGACATGGCGGTCGAGCGGATTGCCAGGCGTGTCAAAATCGATGTCGTCAGGCAATTCGACCGGCAATTGTTCTTCGGGAACCGGCAATGGGCCGCAATCATCGCAATGGATGATGGGAATTGGGCAGCCCCAGTAACGCTGACGCGAGATGCCCCAGTCGCGCAACCGGTAATTAATCTGCCTTGTCCCTTGCGGTTCGCCGTTCAATTGCGTGGATTCCAACCGTTCGGCAATTGTTTGCTTTGCATCTTCAATCGTCATCCCATCGAGGAAATCTGAATTGAAGATTTTGCCGGGGCCGGTATAGGCTTCGGTGGCAATTGAAAAATCTGCCGCATCGGCATCTGTCGGCAGCACAACAGGCGTGACCGACAATTTATATTTGTTGGCAAAATCCAGATCGCGCTGATCATGTGCCGGACAGCCGAAAATGGCGCCAGTGCCGTAATCCATCAGAACAAAATTGGCGACATAGACCGGGAGCGTGCGGTCCTGCAGCGGATGTTTGACGCGCAGGCCCGTGTCAAAGCCTTGCTTCTCCGCCGTCTCAACAGCCACGACGCTGGTGCCATGTTTGCGGCATTCTGCAACAAAAGCGGCCAGGCCCGCATTGTCGGCAGCCAGTTGCTGTGTCAGCGGATGGTCCGGTGACAGGGCCATGAAGCTGGCACCAAACAAGGTGTCCTGTCGGGTCGTAAAGATTTCCAGCGGATCATGATCGGTGTCTTCAAATGCAAAGCGAACACTCATGCCTTCTGACTTGCCGATCCAGTTTTTCTGCATCAGGCGAACTTTGTCCGGCCAGCGGTCAAGACCTTCAAGACCGTTCAGAAGATCATCTGAATAATCAGAGATCTTGAAAAACCACTGTGTCAACTCGCGTTGTTCCACATCAGCGCCAGAGCGCCAGCCCTTGCCGTCAATGACTTGCTCATTGGCCAGAACGGTTTGATCGACCGGATCCCAGTTCACTTTTGATTTCTTGCGGTAGGCAATGCCTTCCTTCAGAAAATCAAGGAACAATTTTTGCTGCTGATGATAATAGGCCACATCGCATGTGGCGAATTCGCGCTGCCAATCCAGCGACAGACCCATGGATTTAAGCTGGCTGCGCATGGCGGCGATATTGTCATAGGTCCAGCCTTTCGGATGGACCTTATTCTTCATGGCTGCATTTTCGGCTGGCATGCCAAACGCATCCCATCCCATGGGGTGCAATACATTGAAACCCTTGGCGCGTTTGAACCGCGCAACCACGTCACCCATGGCATAATTGCGCACATGGCCTACGTGAATTCGGCCTGACGGATAGGGAAACATTTCAAGCACATAGTATTTTTCGCGCGGATCATTATTGTCAGTCGTGAACAGATCGCGTTCCGTCCAGACTTTCTGCCAGTTCGGTTCGGTGATCTGCGGATTGTAACGTTCTGTCTGCACTTTCGCGGCGGCCATGTTTCTGCGCTCAAAATTTTGGAATTTGCTTTGAAATCTCGGCGAGACAAACACCAGAAATGACAGCGCCGGTCAACTGCAATAAGAGATCGAACAGAGTTTTCATCACTATACAGGACCGATTCATGGCGTGGACCCCCTCTCCAACTCCAAATTCAAACCACACGATCGACCGACTTGCTGCTGTGCGCGACGATATTGCTGAAGCGGTGCTGCGCTACGAGCGCGATGCTGGCTCCGTGCATCTGGTGACTGTTACCAAAACGTTCGCGGCGGAGGCGTTGGGGCCATTATTTGCCGAGGGTCAACGCCTTTTTGGTGAAAACCGGGTGCAGGAAGCTCAGGGAAAGTGGCCTTTGTTGAAGGAGCGTTACCCGGATATCGAACTGCATCTGATCGGGCCTTTGCAATCCAACAAGGCGGAAGATGCCGTGGCCTTGTTTGATGTCATTGAAACGGTGGATCGCCCAAAAATTGCCCGTGCCTTGAAAAAGGCTGAGGAGAAGCTTGGCCTTGAGCGCCGATACTACGTTCAGGTGAATACAGGGGATGAGCCGCAAAAGGCTGGCGTTTCAGTGGCGGATGCGGTGGATTTCGTCAAAACCTGTCGGGATGAGATTGGACTGAGGGTGGACGGACTTATGTGCATTCCGCCTGCAGATCAGGTTGCAGCTCCGCATTTTGCCTTGCTGCGTCAGTTGGCCGAAGAAGCTGGCCTTGCCAATTTGTCGATGGGTATGAGCAGCGATTACGACACGGCGATCATGTTGGGTGCGACGCATGTGCGCGTCGGCAGTGCAATCCTTGGGTCGCGTGCAACCCCATAGTCAGTTGCCTTGCAGCAAACGTCTGTAACAGGCGGCTGCCCATGGGGCCGCCGCCTGGAAATCTTTGAACAATCAGGTGATTGACTGACCGGTTTTTGCCCAATCGGCCAAAAAGGCAGCAAGGCCCTTATCGGTCAGTGGGTGTTTGACCAGCGCTTTCAGCGTTGCAGGTGGTGCCGTGACAACATCAGCGCCAATAAGGGCTGCCTGTTTGACATGATCAACGGTACGAATGGACGCTGCCAGAATTTCTGTCTGGAAATCATAATTGTCATAGATAATGCGGATATCGGCAATCAGATCCATGCCATCGACGGCCATATCATCCAGACGACCGATGAAAGGAGACACGAAGGTTGCTCCAGCCTTGGCGGCCAGAAGCGCCTGATTGGCCGAGAAACACAGGGTGACATTGGTTTTGTGACCATCTGACGTAAGCGCCTTGCAGGCTTTCAATCCGTCCATGGTCAATGGCAATTTGATGCAGATATTATCTGCGATTTTTGCCAGAACCGCTGCTTCCTTCATCATTTCAGCATATTCTGTTGCAGTGACCTCTGCCGATACAGGTCCTTCGACCAGATCGCAGATTTCCTTGGTCACTTCCATGATATCACGACCGGATTTCATGATCAGGGATGGGTTTGTGGTGACCCCATCCAGCAGACCGGTATCATTCATCTCGGCAATCTCTGTGATATCTGCCGTGTCGACAAAAAACTTCATGGGGTCATCCTCATCTTCTTACAAATGTATTCATTGCTTGCCGTTCAATCGCACATTCTGCGGACAGACGCCACGAAAGTTTTGTTGAAATTATCCCGCTTTGGCGTCAGGTGAGGCTCGAATCGGTTAAGACAAATATATGAACAACAAAATGCGCCAACAAGAACAGCAACAACTGGGCCTTTCTGGCAGCAGTCAAGCCGTCGTTGACGTTCTGGTGCCAGTGGCTGTGGATCGGCCTTACAGCTACAAGGTGCCGGAAGGCATGAACGTGCGACCAGGGGCTCTGGTTGTGGTGCCGTTGGGGCCGCGTGAAGTTACCGGCGTTGTCTGGCCGGCCAGTTCTGAGCAGGCTGATGTGCCCTCAACCAGATTGAAATCGGTTCTTTCCGTTCATGATGTAGCGCCATTGCAGGATGATCTGCTGGATTTTATTGCCTGGTTATCGACCTACACACTGGCCCCATTGGGCATGGTGCTGCGCATGGTTCTGCGTTCGCCTGCAGCATTGGAGCCACCAAAGCCAATCCCGGGATTTCGACTAGGCTCGATTGTTCCAGAGCGGCTGACGCCAGCGCGTCAGCGTGTCCTGGATCAACTCCAGGAAGGGTTTGCGTGGACCAAAAAGGGGCTGGCAGAAGCGGCTGGTGTTGGCACCAGCGTTGTCATGGGCCTGGAAAAACTCGGCGCAGTGGAAAGGGTTCTACTGCCCCCCCAACATACATTGCTGGCGCCGGATACAGCCTATGGCGTGCCGGAACTCAGTGAAACCCAACAGCAGGCTGCTGACCAATTGGTTACATCGGTCGATGAAGGCGGGTTTCGGCCTTCTCTGTTGGAGGGAATCACCGGGTCCGGGAAAACCGAGGTGTATTTTGAAGCCGTGGCCCGGGTGCTGGACCGTGGCAAGCAGGTGCTGTTGCTGCTTCCGGAAATTTCTCTCACGACCAGTTTTCTCGACCGGTTTACAGATCGGTTTGGCGCGCGTCCGGCGGAGTGGCATTCCGATGTGTCGCCCAAACAGCGTGCACAGGTCTGGCGCGGTGTTGCAGATGGCACGTTGCGTGCCGTCGCCGGAGCGCGGTCCGGATTGTTTCTGCCGTTTCGTGAGCTTGGCCTGATTGTTGTCGATGAAGAACATGAGCCGGCTTATAAACAGGAAGAAGGTGCAATCTATCACGCCCGCGACATGGCGGTGGTACGTGCGCACCGGGCGGGATTTCCTGTCATCCTGTCGTCGGCCACGCCATCGGTGGAAACGCTTAACAATGCACAGTCAGGTCGTTATCAGCATATCAAATTGAACGAGCGCTACGCAGCCGCCGAACTGCCCGATTTATCGACCATAGATATGCGTGTAGACGGGCCGGAGCGTGGCCATTGGCTCGCGCCAGAGCTGGTTGCCGCTTTGCGTGACACGCTGGCTGCAGGGCAGCAAAGCCTGCTGTTTTTGAATCGGCGCGGCTATGCACCATTGACCCTGTGCCGGACATGCGGCCATCGCTTTCAGTGCGAGAGTTGTTCTGCCTGGTTGGTGGAACATCGTTTTCGTGGAACGCTTTCCTGCCATCATTGCGGCCATACACAGAAAAAGCCGGATGCCTGTCCGGAATGCAACAGCACGGACAGTCTGGTGCCTTGCGGCCCGGGTGTTGAGCGAATTGCAGAAGAGGTTGAGGCGTTGTTTCCTGACGCGCGCACCTTGATGCTGTCATCGGATATGATGGGCGGTGTGCGGCGCATGAAGCTGGAGCTGGAATCTGTTGCCAAAGGTGATGTGGACATCGTGGTCGGCACTCAGCTTGTTGCCAAGGGTCACCATTTTCCGTTGATGCGGCTGGTGGGGGTACTGGATGCTGACCTGGCTTTGGGGCAGGGCGATCCACGTGCTGCGGAACGCTGTTTTCAGTTGTTGGCCCAAGTAACCGGCCGGGCAGGCCGGTCGGGTGGCAAGAGTGCGGGGCTCATTCAATCCTACCAACCTGACCATCCGGTGATTGATGCGTTGGTCAAAGGCGAGCCGCATTTGTTTTATGAACGCGAACTGGCTGAGAGAAAGGCCGGGGGCTTGCCGCCTTTTGGCCGTTTGGCCGGGCTTATTGTGTCTGGCGAAGACAAGGCCGCCGCCGCGACGCATGCGGCGGCCCTGTCGCGAGCGTCGCCCAGGGCTGAAGGTGTGCGCGTATTGGGTCCAGCTGAAGCGCCCATGGCCCTTGTACGAGGGCGGCACCGGTTTCGCCTGTTGGCACGGGCGCCGCGAAATTTTGATTTATCGCGCTATCTCCGTGAATGGTTGAACGCGGCCCCAAAGGCTCGCGGCAGTGTGCGCGTGTCGGTGGATATAGATCCTGTGAGTTTTTTCTGACGCTGATTGTGTAAGCCTATCGGGTGTTATTGGGACAAAACCGAATTGCAGACGCCTGCGTAAGACGAAAGAACAATAAGGCGCATTTCATGATTTATCTTGCCACTTTGTCTGCCATTATTACCGTGGGCTTTGGCCTTATCTGCCTGATTGCACCACGCTACTCGCTCGGGCTGATCCATCTCCAGACGAAGGCCGAGCGGCCGGAGGCTTTGGCTGAAGGGCGCGGCACGCTTGCAGGTTTCTATCTGGGCGTAGGTCTGCTGTGCCTTTTTGCTCCATCATCTGCAGCTTATTGGGCGCTGGCGCTGGGATGGCTGTTCACAGGGTTTGGTCGCGGTGTTTCCATTGTGCTGGATAACGGGCGCACAAAGTTCAATTTTGGCTCCATTCTGTTTGAACTGGGCCTTGGTCTGGCGGCACTTCCGGCCGCTTTGGCTGTGTAATGATGGACAAAACGCGTAACAGCCATATTGCACCGCGCCAAACCATATGATAGGTCAAGCGCGATTTCACCGGTTATAGTTTTGTGAAGACTGCGGCACCTAAATCCAAGGTGTTGAATTTAAACAGAATTAAATGCCGGAAACTCGTTTTGGCGGGTGGTAGGAAAGATTGTTGATCCGAAGGAGACGGGGCAAAGGTGACTGAGACTGTTTCTCAAGAAAATTCTGGTGCGCAAGCAACCACCGTTTCGTCGGGTGTTGCGAACCGCTATGCGACTGCGCTGTTTGAACTCGGTCTTGAGGAAAAGTCCCTCGATAAGATTGAGGCGGACCTGAGCGATTTTTCGAAAATGCTGGCAAGTAGCGACGATTTGAAGCGACTGGTCAAAAGCCCGGTGTTTTCAGCTGACGAACAATTGGCAGCTCTGGGGCAGGTTTTTGACAAGGCAGGGTTTTCAGGATCCGCCGCAAACCTGATCAAGATAGCTGCCAAAAATCGCCGACTGTTTGCTGTACCCGGCATGATCTCCGCGTTTCATGGAATGGCTGCGGCCCATCGTGGCGAAGTCTCAGCAGACGTTGTTGCTGCCCAGACACTGGATAAAACTCATCTTGACGATCTGAAAAAGGCTTTGAAGAAAAGTCTTGGCAAGGACGTCGCACTGAATGTGCGCGTGGACCCATCGATTTTGGGAGGGCTGACCGTAAAAGTTGGTTCCAAAATGATCGACACGTCTCTGCGTACCAAACTTAATTCCCTTAAAATTGCATTGAAAGAGGTTGGCTGATGGACATTCGGGCCGCGGAGATTTCCGCAATCCTCAAGGAGCAGATCAAGAATTTCGGCGCTGAAGCTGAAGTTTCTGAAGTCGGCCAGGTTCTGTCTGTGGGTGATGGTATCGCTCGCGTTTACGGGTTGGACAATGTCCAGGCCGGTGAAATGGTGGAATTCCCCGGTAACATCCGTGGCATGGCGCTGAACCTTGAAACTGACAATGTCGGTATCGTGATCTTCGGGTCTGATCGTGACATTAAAGAAGGCGATACGGTTAAGCGTACCGGCGCAATCGTGGACGTGCCTGTGGGCAAAGGTCTGCTTGGTCGCGTTGTTGATCCGCTTGGCAATCCGCTGGATGGCAAAGGCCCGATCGAGAGCAGTGAGCGCCGCTTGGTAGACGTCAAGGCACCCGGTATTATTCCGCGCAAATCGGTTCATGAGCCGATGTCGACCGGTCTCAAGGCAATTGATGCGATGATCCCGGTTGGTCGTGGTCAGCGTGAATTGGTGATTGGTGACCGTCAGACCGGCAAGACAGCTATTCTGCTGGATACCATCCTCAATCAGAAATCGCTGCATGAAAGCGGCGATGAGAACGAAAAACTGTATTGCGTTTATGTGGCCGTTGGCCAGAAACGTTCGACAGTTGCCCAATTCGTGAAAGTTCTGGAAGAGCGCGGCGCGCTTGAATATTCCATTATTGTTGCAGCGACGGCCTCTGACCCTGCACCTTTGCAGTTCCTGGCGCCATTTGCCGGTTGTGCGATGGGTGAGTATTTCCGCGACAATGGTATGCACGCACTTATCGGCTATGATGATCTGTCTAAACAGGCTGTTGCTTATCGCCAGATGTCATTGCTTCTGCGCCGCCCACCAGGGCGTGAAGCCTATCCTGGCGATGTTTTCTACCTTCACTCTCGCCTTCTTGAGCGCTCAGCGAAGCTGAATGAAGACAATGGTTCCGGCTCACTGACTGCGCTTCCGGTTATTGAAACCCAGGCGAATGACGTGTCGGCTTATATTCCGACAAACGTGATTTCCATTACAGATGGGCAGATCTTTCTTGAGACTGATCTGTTCTTCCAGGGTATTCGCCCGGCTGTGAATGTGGGTCTGTCTGTGTCTCGTGTGGGATCAGCAGCTCAGATCAAAGCCATGAAGCAGGTTGCCGGTACGATTAAGGGTGAATTGGCCCAGTATCGTGAGATGGCAGCGTTTGCTCAGTTCGGATCTGATCTTGATGCGTCCACTCAACAGCTCCTCAACCGCGGTGCGCGATTGGTGGAATTGCTGAAACAACCACAATTCTCTCCGCTTAAAACGGAAGAACAGGTTGCAGTTATTTTTGCTGGTGTGAACGGTTATCTGGACAAGATCAACGTCAATGAAGTTCGGCCTTTCGAAGATGGTCTCCTGACACTTCTGCGCAACGAAAATGCAGAATTGCTGGATGCAATCCGGACAGAAAAAGCTCTGACGGATGATATCAAGACAAAGCTGACATCAATCATCGATGCTTACGCGAAGAATTTCGCGTAAGGCTGGTTGTTGGACGGGGCTGTCCCGCTGATTGGCGTTTTGCAGACAGACTGCAAAACGCATTGGTGACGGTAGCGCTGGCTCATTCAGGAAGAAGTAGACAAACATGCCAAGTTTGAAGGATCTAAAAAACAGGATTGCCTCGGTCAAGGCAACGCAGAAGATCACCAAAGCCATGCAAATGGTTGCGGCGGCCAAGCTTCGGCGTGCCCAAATGGCTGCGGAATCCGCGCGTCCTTATGCTGAGCGTATGGATGCGGTGCTGGCAAATGTCATTACGGCCATGGAAGGTCGGGATGATGCTCCGCTTTTAATGCGTGGCACGGGCAATGATCAAACACATTTGCTGGTGGTCTGCACGGCCGAACGTGGTCTGTGTGGTGGCTTTAATTCGTCCATTTCGCGTCTGGCGCGTAAGCGTATTCGTGAACTGACCGCAGCCGGCAAGACAGTGAAGATCATGTGTGTCGGCAAAAAGGGATACGATGCTCTGAAACGGGAGTTTTCAAGCCTAATTCTTGATGATGTAGTTGATCTGCGCGAGTACAAGAATATCGGGTTTGAAAGCGCGCAAAATATCGGCAAAACCATTATCACAATGTTTGAAAATGGCGAGTTTGATGTCTGCAGCCTGTTTTTCTCCCGCTTTCAATCCGTGATTTCCCAGACTCCGACCGAACAGCAGATTGTTCCGGCAAAAGCTCCGGAAGGCACGCAAGAAGGTACATCCAGCGCGGCGATTTATGATTATGAGCCGAGCGAAGAAGAGATTTTGGGCGATTTGCTGCCACGTAATCTTTCGGTACAGGTTTTCCGTGCACTTCTGGAAAACGCGGCGTCCGAACAGGGCGCACGTATGAGTGCCATGGATAATGCAACCCGCAATGCCGGTGAGATGATCGACAAGCTGACAATGAGCTATAACCGTCAGCGTCAGGCTCAAATTACCAAAGAATTGATTGAAATTATTTCGGGCGCTGAAGCGCTTTAGAACGCAAGGACAGGACAAAAGTCATGGCTGAAAAAAAAGGTGGACATATCACGCAGGTGATTGGCGCGGTGGTGGACGTTCAGTTCGATGGCCATCTGCCCGCGATCCTGAATGGTCTTGAAACAATGAATGGCGAGAACCGTCTGGTTCTGGAAGTCGCGCAGCATCTGGGTGAAAACACAGTGCGCACGATCGCCATGAATA
Source organism: Alphaproteobacteria bacterium (assembly GCA_024743215.1). GTDB lineage: Bacteria > Pseudomonadota > Alphaproteobacteria > Rhizobiales. Next base: position 65,399 of record JANSWZ010000006.1, on the reverse strand, counting down.
CAACGGAAGGCCTTGTGCGTGGCCAGGCAGTTACTGATCTTGGCAAGGCGATTTCCGTGCCCGTCGGTGCCGGTACGCTGGGCCGCATCATGAATGTGATTGGCGAACCGGTTGATGAAGCTGGTCCAATTGACAGCGACACGATGCGCGAGATTCACCAGGACGCACCCCCTTTCACCGAACAATCAACAGAATCTGAAATCCTGGTCACAGGTATCAAGGTTGTGGATCTGCTGGCACCTTACGCCAAGGGCGGTAAGATCGGCCTGTTTGGTGGTGCCGGTGTGGGCAAGACGGTTCTCATTCAGGAACTCATCAACAATGTTGCCAAAGCACATGGTGGCTATTCTGTGTTTGCCGGTGTTGGCGAGCGGACTCGTGAAGGGAACGATCTTTATCACGAGATGATCGAATCCGGCGTGAACAAGGAAGGCGGCGGCGAAGGCTCCAAATGTGCACTGGTGTTTGGCCAGATGAACGAGCCTCCCGGAGCGCGTGCCCGTGTTGCGTTGAGCGGCCTGACAATTGCTGAGCAGTTCCGTGATGAAGGACAGGATGTTCTGTTCTTCGTGGACAATATTTTCCGCTTTACTCAGGCTGGTTCGGAAGTGTCCGCCCTGCTTGGTCGTATTCCTTCTGCTGTGGGCTATCAGCCAACTCTGGCGACCGATATGGGCACCATGCAGGAACGTATTACAACAACAACAAAAGGCTCGGTAACTTCCGTGCAGGCGATTTACGTGCCTGCGGATGATTTGACCGATCCGGCACCTGCCACTTCGTTTGCCCACTTGGACGCGACAACCGTTTTGAACCGTGCAATCTCGGAAAAAGGTATCTACCCGGCTGTGGATCCGCTGGATTCCACATCCCGTATTCTTGATCCCCTGATTGTTGGTGAAGAGCACTACAATACTGCACGTGAAGTGCAGGAAATTCTGCAGCGCTACAAAGCCCTTCAGGACATTATCGCCATTCTGGGTATGGATGAGCTTTCCGAAGAAGATAAGATTGCCGTGACACGCGCACGCAAGATCGAGCGCTTCCTGTCTCAGCCATTCTTTGTGGCGGAAGTGTTCACCGGTTCACCAGGCAAGCTCGTTGCTCTGGAAGACACAATCCGTTCGTTCAGAGGTCTTGTCGACGGCGAGTATGATCATCTTCCGGAAGCTGCATTCTATATGTGCGGTTCCATTGATGACGCTCTGGAAAAAGCCAAGAAAATGGCAGCCGAAGCCGCTTAACAGGCAGGCAGTCGCAGTATTGAAAGAGGCAGTCCAATGGCCGAATCCTTTCCGTTTGAACTGGTATCACCAGAACGTCTGGTGTTGTCGGAAGACGTGGTTGAAGTTGTAATTCCGGCATCTGACGGTCAAATGACCGTCATGAAGGATCACGCTCCGACCATGACAACCGTCAAGCCAGGTCTGGTTCTGGTCAAACGCGCCGAGGGCGGCGAAGATACAATTTTCGTTGATGGCGGGTTCGCTGACATCAATGATAATGGTCTGAGCCTCTTGGCAGAAGTCGCCATGTTGGCCAGTGAGCTGGACAGCGAAACGCTGGCGGCACGATTGAAGAATGCTCAGGCAGAAGTTGATGCAGCTGAAGGCGATGCCAAAGACATCGCCAGTTTGCGTTTGTCCGATCTTGAATATGTGAAACAGTCGCTTTCGCTCTGACGTCACATATCTGAATTTTCAGAAAAGCCCGGCTCAATCGCCGGGCTTTTTTTATGTCTCAACAAGCGTCCAGTTTCAGATTATCAGAGATTCCACTGAACGCATCTACGACCTGTTCATAGACTTCTCGTTTGAACGGGACGATCAGGTCCGGCGTTTCCTCCAAATTGGCCCAGCGCCAGTCCGAAAATTCGGCCTCAAAAGCTCCGCCGCCGGGTGTCAGAACGTTGATTTCTGTTTCGTCGCCGGTAAACAGGAACGCGAACCATTTCTGCCGCTGGCCACGAAATTTGCTGCGCCAGCCCTTCTTGATGATGTCGGGTGCCAATTCATAGGTAAACCAGTCCGGGGCCTCAGCCAGCAGTTCTATGTTGCTGACACCGGTTTCTTCGAACAATTCGCGCATGGCAGCGGGAAGCGGGTCTTCCCCGTCATCAATGCCGCCCTGAGGCATTTGCCAGGCGAAACTCATATCATCTTCTTCGGGCAGAGTTTCGGGCATTCCGGCTCTGCGACCGACCCATACTTTGCCAGACTTATTGAACAGGGCGATGCCGACATTCTGGCGGTAGGGAAGGTTGTTTTCTGGGCTGTTCATGAGCGTTTACCACATTGTTTCTTTTGCACGGGCGGGCCATTCCTTGTCATACGAGGTTCCATCAAAATCATCTTTGAGTTCCTGCATCAAATCGCCTGCACTTGGCAGGGTATTTGCGGGTTTGAAATTCTCAGGGTTCCACAAATCCGCCCTCATGACAGCTCTGGCGCACTGAAAGTAAATTTCGCGTATTGTCACGATGATCACAGAGCGCGGGTCTTTTCCCTGCATTTTATACTGGCTGGTGAGTTCCGGCGCTGTGCTGACAGCTGCTGTTCCGTTAAGGCGAAGTGTCGTGTTGCTGCCGGGAATGAGAAACAACAGAGCGATTTCGGGATTGCGCACAATGTTGCGCAAGGAATCCATTCTGTTGTTCCCCCTGCGGTCAGGCAGCAACAACGTTTTTTGATCCTGGATGAAAACGACCTGTCTTGCATCACCGCGCGGGGAACAGTCCATCCCTTCCGGACCACTTGTTGCCAACACCATGAAGGGTGATGCTTCGATCAGCAACTGGTAGTTTTTGGTGATCTGGTCTGAGACCTTGATCAGTGAGGCTTCTGACGGCACGCCATACAGTTGCTCCAACTCGTGAATGTCGGTTACCAATGTCATGAGTATATCCTCTGTCGACGTCTTTCAGCAGTAACCCCTGATCAGCAGTAACCCCTGACCGGAAGCGAGGCAATATCTGCTTTCTACGGCAATCTTATTTGGGTATGGATAGATTGATTGCGGTGCTCAAGGGGATCAGCGTAACACCGCGTTGTTCCAGCAATTGCATCCAATCCGTCAGGATTGCCACTGTGGATGGGCGCAGTTGGGCATAGCCTACAGCAAGGCCCTTGGTGTTGGACAATTCCTCAAGTTGAATGAGATGCTGTTCGATGGAAGCACGTGTTGCCTCTCCGTCAAGCACAACATCCACCTTGAGAAATGGCAGATGTCCCAACTCGTTTGTCGAGGCACGGCGTACAATCTTGTCAGCAATGCTGCGAGCGGAGTTCGATGGATCAACGAAAGCGAGGCCGATTTTGTTCAACTCGGAAGCAAATGTCGTCAATGCATTTTCATCTGCAGTAAACCGCGCTCCCATAGAAGGGATCACGCCAATATAATTGGACGTGCGCGATAGAATCCAATCCAGCTTGGACTTGTTTTCTGCAGGGGTTGCATCGACCAGAAGTGTGTGGGGCCCTGGATCATTCTGTGGGTAGTTGAAAGGCTCCATTGGTGCTTCCACCAACAATTCGAACCCGTTTTCGCGCGACAGTTTCTTCCATCTTTCCAGGTTCTCGCCATAGGTTGCAAATGCAAGCGCTATTGTCGGCGGAAGTTCAACAAGTGCTTCTGCCGTGGTGCTCTGGGATAGGCCGATGCCGCCGATGACCAGAGCAATTTTGGGGCCCTCTGGGACAAATTGTTGTGGTCTTGAATAGACGGAAAACGGGGTCTTTCCGTCGCCGGAGCGTTTAGGGATCAATCCATGTTCGCTGCGCGCTACCATGTTATCCAAAGGAAAGACGGAAAGGCGGTGTGCGTTGGAGTGGATTGACGCCGCAGGTGGCTCTTCACTGGCTGCCACAGTGGTGTCTGGTGCGGTTGTGACCCTGTCAGGGACGGTGGCTGCTGTGACTTGTATTTGTGTGCTGGGCGGCTGTGGATCAATGCTGAGATCTTCGGGATCCGGTGTCATGCTGGGGCGGACGTTTGCGACACCTACTGCGCCAAGGTCAAGCTGCGCCGTTGCGTTTGTGATCTCAACACTGACATGCGGGCGTCCGCCTGCAGGGTCATCAAGAACAGAAATCCAAAGAATGAGAACAGCAATCAGGCATAAGCTGATAGTAGACAGGCCGACAATTGCGGGCAGTGCTGAACCTGATTGGTTTTCTTGTGAAACCTGGTCCGTTACGTTTATTGGAACAGAAAAACTGGTCACGTGATGCGGCTTTCCACCTGCTACCCCTGATGGCGAGGGCACAGACTAGCCGCTACATGGTGAAGAATTGGTTTCTTTTAAACAAAGAAGCCCGCTAACAAATTAGCGGGCTTCTGATTGTGTGATCGAATTCCAGGACTGCTGAGGCAATCCGGTTCCCTTAGTTGGGGATGCCTTGAGACGCGTCAGGCGGGAAGTTTGCATGGACCTGAATGCCGTTCAGAAGGTCATAGGCAAAGTTCAACTGCTGATCATCTTTGGGATCGGGTGGCACATAAGCTGAAGAGCCGGCTTTCTCTTCTTCTTCACCACCATTGGCCAAATGGCCACGCAAGGAGGCTTCACCGCGGGGTTGCTCCAGCCCCTTCAGTTCTTCAGGCAGTTCCTGATCTACGCGGATGTCGGGCACAATGCCTTTTGCCTGAATGGATCGGCCTGCCGGGGTGTAGTAACGTGCGGTCGTCAGACGAATTGCGCCTTCGGTGCCAAGTGGAATGATGGTTTGAACCGATCCCTTGCCGAATGAGCGTGTGCCAAGAATGGTGGCACGGCGATGGTCCTGCAATGCGCCAGCAACGATTTCGGAGGCAGAGGCTGCGCCGCCATTGACCAATACAATAACCGGTTTGCCGTCTATCAGATCCCCATCGCGGGCGGAGAAGCGTTGGCTGTCGCCATTGTGTCGTCCTCTGGTGGAGACGATTTCACCGCGCTCCAGAAACGCATCGGATACGGCAATGGCCTGATCCAGCAAACCGCCGGGATTGTTGCGCAAATCCAGAACATAGCCTTTCAGACCATCTTCTTCCTGTGTTTCCTTGATCTCTGCAATTGCATCTTTCAAGCCATCAAAGGTTTGATCGGTGAATTGGCTCAGACGAATGTAGCCGATGCCGTCTTCAATGCGGAAACGGACGGAGCGAATTTTGATGATGTCGCGAATGATGGTGATATCAAACGGCGCGCCATCGCCACGACGAATGGTCACGGTCAAAGGTTCTTTCACAGCGCCGCGCATCTTTTCCACGGCCTCATTCAAGGTCAGCCCTTGAATCTGTTCGCCATCCAGATGGGTGATCAGATCGCCGGGCAAAACGCCAGCTTTTGCAGCTGGTGTGTCATCAATCGGGGTCACAACCTTAACCAGGCCGTCTTCCATGGTGACTTCGATACCAAGACCACCAAATTCACCGCGGGTCTGTACCCGCATATCCTGGTAGGCTTTGGCATTCATGAAGCTGGAATGCGGATCAAGAGAAGTGAGCATGCCGGTAATCGCTGATTCGATCAGATCACCGTCGCCGGGTTCCTCGACATAATCGTTGCGAATCCGCTCAAACACATCACCAAACAGGTTCAATTGGCGGTATGTATCGCGGCTTGCGGCCTCGGCAGATGCGCCGACGATCGGCAATTGGGTCAAGCCAACCACGCCTGCTGCGCCAATCATGACGCCTGCAACGAGGGTGACCACGGATTTATTTATCATCTTCATGCCCTTCGAATATGTTTGCTGGATAGTCTACCGCAAAATCTCAACCATCTAAATCATTTTCGGTGGCTATATCCACGACCCACCACGAGGACGGGTCTATTGAAATGCCATCTTTTCTAAACTCTACATATAGCGCTGTCGGACCATCTGTCACGTTACTATCCGTTAGGGATTGACCATCCCCATCGGTTGTGGAGCCAACATTTGCAGTCACCAGACTGGCAAGCTTCCGTGACCCCATTGTGGCAATGGGCTCGCCGGAAAGAACAAACTGCCCCAATTCGACGTTAATTGTTTCCATGCCAGCCAGAACCAGATGGTAATCATCACCAGCATTCAGGATCAATAATTGGCCATAAGTGCGAAATGGCCCGGCATAAACGACCCAACCATCGGCGGGGGCAATGACTGCGCTGCCCGGGCGGGCGGCAATGCTGATTCCCTTGCTTGCATCGCCGGCTTCGTCGGGTGAACCGAAATCTGACAGCAATGCGCCGCTGACCGGCAGTGGCAGCAATCCTTTTGCATCGTCAAAAGAGATGGCCGGTGCAATGCGGCCCTGATCTCCCAAAGCCTGCAATTTTGACGTAGTTGTTTGTGCCGCAGCTCGTTGCGCTGCCTCGCGACGTGCGGTTTCTGCCGCGTTGATGGAGTCCTGCTGGGCTTTCTGAACGGCGGCTATCTGTTCTTCCATTGAGCCAATCAGTTCTTTCAGGCTGACAGCTTCCTTGCCCAGCTCCGAAGCTTTTTGCTGTTGGATTGCCAGCTCTGATGTCGATTCGCTCACCTCTTCGCGCTTTTTGTCGAGCAGCAATGCCAGACGGGTCTGTTCTTCACTCAAGGCCTGATAGTCGGATTTGAGCTGGTTTGTCGTTTCCTCGATTTCCGTTCGTACAGCCACCAGCTCATCCAGGTCAGAGGCCAGTTTTTCAGCCTGTCCCCTCACATCAGGCAGGACGGCTCCAATCAGCATGGCACTGCGGATGGCGCTCATCACATCCTCCGGACGTACCAGCAAGGCAGGCGGCGGTGAGCGGCCCATGCGTTGCAGTGTGGCCAGAATTTCTCCAAGCAATGCGCGTCGTTTGAGCAGGGACAGGCGAATCACTTCTTCGGTTTCCAGTGAGGCATCCAGTCGAACTTCGGAATTGGAAATGCTGTCTTCCAGTGTTCTGGAGCGCTGGGCTGCTTCGATCAATTCCGTATTGAGTGTCGCGCGGGTCTGCTCCAGAGCCTGTACATCTGCGGCCAGTTCAGCCTCTCGCTCTTCGGTAACCTCAATCGTGGCCTGCAGATTTGCAAGATCCTTGGCCCGCTGCTCCATTTCCAGGCGCAGTTTAACCTCGCGTGGCGTTTCTGCGGCAGCCATGCCTGTGAACAGGCATAGGGACGTCATAACGACACATCGGATGAGGAAAGCGATCATGACGCCTGTTTAGCGCAATCTTGCCCGGGTAAAAAGCGGCAATGAAAAAAGTGAAGGTGGTAAAGTTGCCAAGTGAGCGTCACGTGGATTGCCGGACATGTGTCACCGGCGGGATACTACGACGAATCTCATGTTCCGGCATGAGCCCAGGTAGTCGAAATGCCGTGATGAGGTTGTTACATGTTCGTCGTTTTTACCGCTGTTCATGGGCTTCCGCAGGTTGGTCGCCTATTCCCTCGGTCCCAGGCGATCTGTGACCCAGGGCAGGATCATTTGCTCAAGGCGCTCGCCGACTAACTGGCGATGGTCTCCGGCATGGATATCAAGCAAATGAGGTATGCGCTCAGCTCCCAGACGCTGTGAAAACTCAAGGGTTCCGGTTGGAATATGCAGGAATTGATCCCCCAGGCCTACGCCCAGCCCCAGGCCCCTCAAATTGCGGAGCGCCTCGCGTGCCTCGCGCACCTGGCGTATTGGCAGGGCGTCAAGATAGCGGTCATAAGCGGGATCATCGAGTACAATCTCGCCACGGACAATATCGAACGGAAAGTGACCGTAAAATGGTGGATTGTCCGGGGCCGGGCTAAAGGCTGCGACGACGCCGAGAACTGCGATTGGATAAAAATCCCGTGTTTCAAAAAAGTTCTGCAAGTTATCTGTTGTGGTGATCTGCGCCGCGCGCTTCCAAGCGTCATTGCCGATGCTCAAATCATCATTTGCCGCCAGGCAACAAGGGCTTAATGCCCACGCAACCGAGAAAATTCCAGGTCGGGTCATGACCAGATTGAGGGCGCCATAACCTCCCATTGAATGACCAATAAGGGCGCGATTGTCGCTGCCTGCCAGCGTCCGAAAGCGATTGTCGATGAAACCAACGAGATCATCGACAATATAATCAGCCCAGCGGCCGCTGACGGGCGAGTTGCGGTAAAAGCCACCGCCGTATTTATTGCCGCCATTTGGCATCACCACTATCAATTCCGGAACATCTCCTGACTGACTCAGGCGGTTGAGAATGGCCGGTACATCGACGTTCTGGAGCCAGACATTGTAGTTATCGAAGATTCCATGCAGCAGGAAAACCGTCGGGTAACGACGATCTGGTTCAGTGTCGTAGCTCGGCGGAAGGTACACCGCGGCTTTCTGGGTGTCTGGCGTTTCAAGCAAATTTCCCGTCAAGGCAGGTGCTGGCACTTCGATTTCGACCACCCGGCCTGAGGGCGCGTCTGCCGATTGGGCAAACAAAAAATTGGGAATTGCGAGGAAAATCAAGAACTGTACTACAAGTCTTGCTGGTAATTTTAGCATTCTGTGGTTCCCTCTCTTTTGCTGCTGCAAGTGTAGATTGTGCGTTGCGCGGCATCAAGAGTTGCACAAACCTTCCGATGTGGATGGCTGATTTCAGAATAAGTGGCAGACTGGCATCGTGGCTCACAGCAGGTCATCCAGTGCCGGGTGCGGGAAGGCGCGCCGGGCGACAACTGCGTAAAAGGTTTCCACAATCGCAAGATCAAACTGCGATGTTTCCACCAGTCCAGCTGCAATCTCGTCTGCCAGAACAACATTTGGTGCAATGGCAACGCCAAAATCCTCGCGGGTTAGTAGCCGCACCATGGCCATATCATCGACTTCAGCGGCAATTTTAGGCTGCACACCCAACCGTGCAATCAGACTGTCAAACCCGGTGCGAATGGAGCTTTCTGTGGGGACAATGAGCGGCTCATTGCGAAGCAACTCCTCCAGTGTTTTATGCTTCAGCCGCGCCGGATTGCCGTGGGCGCCTACTGTTTGCTCTGCAATAAGATGTGCTGTGAACTCTGCCGTACCTGAATTGCGTGGCGGCTGAGTGGTCAGCATGACATCCAGTGCCAGTGATTTCAGAGAGGCCAGTAATGTTTCCTCGCCACCTGATTTCAGGATGACCTCAGTCGTCTGCTCCTCAAGCACAGGTTTCAGAAATTGAAGTTGAAAGTTTCGCGACAAGGTTGATATGGCACCGACGCGCAGCGGCCAATTGACGTTGCCACGTCCTTCAAGCTGCGCAACCAGTTCTTCACCGGTTCCGAAAATACGATCCGCATAGTCAAGCACAATGCGTCCCACTTCAGTGATCGCCAATTCGCGACTCACGCGGTCAAACAAGACATGACCCAGACGCTCTTCGAGAGTCTTGATTTGCGTGGATAGGGCCGATTGCGACAGGTTCAGCTTTGCGGCCGTTCGGGTGAGATTACCCTCATGGGCGACCTCACGAAAATAACGCAGATGTCGGTAATTCAGGGTGTCCATATGTTTCTGGCTCTCAGCGAGATGGGGCTTGCAAAAACGTTCTAAATAATAGAACGAAAATTCAGAAAAGATATATTTTATATTCTCAAGCTGATCACGCATACCGCTCTGACAATTGAGAGGTAGCGTTATGGACATCATTTTTGAAATCGCGAGCACTATGCTGGCGCAACTGCAAAAGCCGACCCTTGCATTCCTGATCGGCGGGATGCTGCTTGCAGCGTTGGGCAGTAAATTGGAGGTTCCGGCACCGGTTTACAAATTTGTCGTCATGCTGCTGCTGTTGAAGGTTGGGTTGGGTGCTGGCATTTCGGTCAGAGAAGCTGATTTCCTGGAACTGGCGCTGCCAGCCTTCTTTGCTGCCTTTGCCGGGGTCATCATTGTGGTGGCGGGTGGACGTATCCTGTCCGGTTGGCCCGGCGTCTCACATATGGATGGCTATGCCACCGCCGGCTTGTTTGGCGCTGTTTCTGCATCAACCCTGGCGGCGGGCATGGCCATGCTGGATGATGGCGGGATTGCCTATGAGGGTTTCATCGGAGCGCTATACCCTTTCATGGATATCGCTGCACTTGTTACAGCCATTGTGCTGGCAAAAACAGCTGAACAACGGCGGCTGGCAAATGTCGTACACGGTGATGGGACCGCAGCCATGACAATTGGCTCAGGCGTTGGCTCAGGGGGGGATGGTGTTGCACCGCTCGCAATCAACAAAGACCTTTTGAAGCAAATTCTGGTGGATACGTTCCGGAGCCCGGCCATCTCAGCTCTGGCATTGGGGCTGGCCATTGGTGTTTTCGCCAAGCCCCAATCTGTCTATGACAGTTTCTATGAGCCGCTGTTTCGGGGCCTGCTGTCGATTTTGATGCTGGTCATGGGCATGGAGGCCTGGTCGCGGTTGTCCGAACTTGCCAAAGTGGCTCATGCCTACCTTCTTTATGGTCTGATCTCGCCAGTTGTGCATGGATTTGTCGGATTTGGATTTGGTTTGCTCGCACACGAACTCACAGGTTTCTCTGCCGGAGGGGTTGTCCTTTTGTCGATTATGGCGGCCTCTAGTTCTGATATTTCCGGCCCTCCGACAATGAGAGCTGCCCTGCCAAAAGCCAACCCATCTGCCTATATCGGAACCTCAACTGGGTTGGGAACACCTGTGGCCATATTCAGTATTCCAGTGTTCATGGCTCTTGCAGACGCATTCATCGGGTTTTAAGGCTCGTAAAAACCGTTATGTGTTCGCACCCAATGTTTTGCGTCTCATGTATTGGCATCTATCGGAAAAAGGATCGGATCGAATGGCAAAAACAACGCAAAACTGGGCGGATATGTCGTGGCTGAATGAGCCGGATTACTGGTCGATTGATGCGGATGGCCTGCTGCATGCGACATCGGGAGACAAAACCGATTTCTGGCAACGGACACATTACGGATTTGAACGGGATGATGGACATGCGCTGCTTCAAAAGAGCTCGGAGGATTTCAGTACGGTTCTGACGTTCAGCGGAGATTATCAGACGCTGTATGATCAGGCAGGGCTGATGGTACGGTCGGGGCCGACCGCATGGGTGAAGTTCGGTGTTGAGCTGACCGACGGGGCAACACATCTCAGCGTTGTCGTCACAGACGGTTTTTCCGACTGGTCGGCGCAATCTGTGTCGCTTGACGGGCCGGTGACATTGCGCATCACCCGTCTGGGCAATGTGTTGCTGATGCAACATCGGGGGAAAGATGGATGGCAAATGGCTCGCCTCGCTCCGCTTCCCGATGCCGCCACAACAGTTCATGTCGGACCCTATCTTTGCTCCCCGGAACGGGCCGGCTTCAAGGCCCGCTTTCATGAATGGTCGTTGACTGATCCGCAGGTGAAAGAGCTTCATGAATGAAGCCTTCATGCCCCATCTGATCGCCGCCGAAAAGTTCACTGAGTGTTTTTTTGGAGACAGCAGACCCGGTATTCCTGTCGCTTCGTTTCAAGGCGACAGACTTGGAACAGCAGCCTCCAATGAGCATTGTCTGGTGAATGAGGGTTTCGTGAGCCGTCCAGGGTGGGTGTTCATACGAAACGCTTCAGTACCAGGCACGCATTGACGCCGCCAAAGCCAAGACTGTTCGAAAGCACAGTGTTCAATTGCTTTTCCATTGGTGTGTTTGCAACAAGGTCAAAAATATCCGCGTTGGGCTCGGGATCATCTATGTTCAGACCACAGGGAATTATGTTGTTCTGCAGTGCCATAATGGAATAAACGGCCTCAATTGCACCCGCTGCGCCCAGCAAATGACCCGTTGCGGATTTTGTTGACGTTACGGGCAAATCCTTTCCACGGTCCTGAAAGACGGATCGCAATGCAGTAATCTCTGCAGCATCGCCAACGGGCGTCGAGGTGCTGTGCGCATTGACGTAATCAATGTCCTGCGGTTTTACACCGGCCATTTCCAGGGCCAGGTTCATGGCAAAAGCCCCACCAGATCCATCAGGCCGCCCAGCGGTAATGTGATAGGCGTCCGCTGACGTGCCGTAACCAGCCAGAATTGCGAGCGGTTGAGCGCCGCGCTTTCTGGCGTGACTGAGACGTTCGATGATGATGGTGGCAGCGCCTTCGGACAGGACAAAGCCATCATGTTGTTTATCAAATGGACGGGATGCTGTTTCGGGGGTCTCGTTGAAGTTGGTTGATAGGGCCCTTGCAGCCCCAAAACCACCAATGCCCACCGGATCGACGCAGGCATCTGAACCACCGCAAACGGCAACATCCGTCTCGCCGCTTAAGATCAAGCGCATGCCATCACCAATGGCCTGTGTTGAGGCTGCACAGGCTGTAACCGGCGTCCCAATCGGCCCGGCAAATCCATGACGAATGGAAATATGTCCTGCGGCCAGATTCGGCAGGAAGGCTGGAACCACAAAAGGAGACAGTCTGCGCGGACCTTTTTCAGCCAGTGTCTCGACCGCATTGGTAATGACCGGCAAGCCGCCAATGCCGGTGCCAATAATCGTAGCTGTGCGTGCTTTCTGGTCATCGCTGTCAGGTTTCCAACCTGCCTGCTGTAGCGCTTCCTCGGTGGCGGCGATTGCATAATGAATGAACAGATCCGTCTTTCTGATGTCCTTGCGATCCATGAAATCCAATGGGTCAAATCCGTCCGGGCTTTCAGCTTTGGAGGGAACAAGACCTGCAATTTTGGAACCGAATTCTGTAACGTCAAAGCGCGTGTTGGCACCAATGCCACTTTGCCCGGCAATCAGTCGGCGCCAATTATTCTTGACGCCAACTCCGAGCGGCGAAACAGTTCCCAGACCTGTGACAACGATTGGATCGGTGGTTCGAAATTCAAACTGCATCTCATTGATCTCCTTTGTGTATATACACTATACAAGTCAAAAATAATGGCTCGCTAACCCTTTGACAAAGTTTGCAGGATTGCCAGATATTCGTCGGGGTCTCGTCCCGTCAGCAATGTCTGTAATTCCTGGCGAGCCGCATGCCAGGCCGGAATCAGTTCATCGAGGAGCGCATCGCCTGTGTCTGTTAGGCGGCATGTTTTCACGTTGCCTTTTTCAGCGAACTCTTTCACGACCAGTCCTTTACGTGCAAGCAGGTCTATGTTCCGCGTTAGTGTTGTGCGCTCCATGGCAATGCGTTTTGCAATTGCATTGATGGCTTTACCCTCATTGTGGCGCACCAGCATCATGACCGTAAATTGTGCGACCGTTACCCCATAGGGTTTGAGCCTGGCGTCATATCTGCGCGACAGCGATCGGGCTGCCTTGATGGTGTTCAAGAGCAGACACTGCGAAAAATCATCTTCCGTTGCCATCGATTTAGTCATGCACCCTTACTATAGTGAATATACACTATGTCAATTCCTTGACGAGAGTTACCAGCTGAAGGGTGGAATTTTTGCCTAAGCGGCGTGCATGTTTGCCAGGGTCTGACAAAAGCCCATTCCAGCACTTACCCCATCAACAACCGGGCGCTCCAACTGGGTGCTGAGTGACTGAGCAAGACCAGCCATACCGGCGCAGCCCAGGACGATGACGTCACATTTGTCTTCTTCGCACGCTCGGCGCGCTTCGGCGTGAATGATTTGCCGGGTTTGCTGCCCGACTTCAAGAACAGGCACTTCAGAGGCGCGCACCCGTATGCTTTGATCTGCAAACCCATAGGCTTTGATGTTGTTTTCAATAACCGGGATGGAGACCGATAAAGTCGTGACCGTGGAAAAAGTGCGGCCCAACATGGCGGCTGCATGAAAGGCTGCTTCGCCAATACCAATGACGGGAATGGACACACGTTTTTTAAGGTCAAACAGCCCGGTGTCATCAAAACATGCAATCAGAACTGCGTCATAGGTCTGATCATTCAGGGTCTCATCAAAGAGCTTGAAGAGGCCGGGGAGACATGCTTTTCCATCTTCCGGACCTTGAATGCTGGCCGGGCCGTCTGGCGGGTTGACCGCTGTGATGCTTGTGCCCGTGTGCGCAAAGGCACTGGCGGCCTCTGCGATCTCGGCGGTCATGGCCGCTGTGCTGTTCGGATTGATGATTAAGATGCGGGTGGGCACGGTTTAAACCATCCCGTCGCCGGCATTCGAACCCTTGGCCGCTTGTCGGCGTCTGGCGCTATAGGCGATCAGGAGGAAGGCCCCGATGATCAAAAGTGAAAACACGGTTGTGAGCGTGCCAAGCGCATAAAGCACAGGTGATGTGACATTGGTGGTCATGCCGAAAATTTCCAGCGGCAATGTGTTGTAGGACCCCGATGTCAGAAGCGTGCGCGCGAATTCATCATAGGACAATGTGAAGCCAAACAGAGCGACGCCGATGAGGCTGGGGGCGATGATGGGCAGAACCACATAGCGGATGGTCTGCCATGATGTTGCTCCCAGATCACGGGCCGCTTCCTCATAGGCTTTGTCAAAGCGATTGAAGACGGCGAACATGATCAGCAGGCCGAAGGGCAGGGTCCAGGTCAGTTGAGAGCCGAAGCCAGATGTTGTCCAGTGGATATCAAAGCCAAGCTGATTGAAAATCAGGCCCACACCCAGCGATACCAGAATCGATGGAATGATCAGACTGGTGATGACCAGATAGAACAGGATACCAGATCCCCAAAAGCGTTTGCGGAAAGCAAGGCCAGCCATCACGGAGATGACAACCGTAGTCACCATGACCATCAGACCCAGAGCAAATGATCTGCGGAATGACCCCCAGATGTCACCAACAGCCTGTTGTTCGAAAAGATCGTGGAACCAATGCAGCGAAACGCCGTTCATGGGGAAGGTCAGGCCGCCCTTCGGCCCCTGGAATGACAGGATGGCAATGGTGATGGTTGGCCCATAGAGGAACAGGATGAACAGCGCAAAAAATGCTGCCAGAATGTAAAATGATCGGCTGCGTCCTTCCTGCATCTTACAACTCCTTCCGAATGTTCACGAAACGCAGCATGATGCCGATGGTTATCAGAACGGTGATGAGAAGGATGACAGAGGTGGCTGCAGCTGACGGGTAGCGGAGCAGTGCAACATCATTGGAAATCAACCGGCCTACATTGGCGGATTGGGAGCCGCTCATAAAGCGCACGGTTATGAAGTCGCCCATGACCAGGGTCACGACAAAGATTGACCCAATCATGATGCCGGGTTTGGTCAGGGGAATGATGATATTTGTCAGTGTCTGAAAGCCGCTTGCGCCAGCGTCTCGTGCTGCTTCCAGCAGTGATTTGTCGATGCGCATCATGGTGTTGAAAATGGGCACAACCATAAACAGCGCATAAAGATGCACAAAAGCCAGAACGACAGCGAAATCTGAAAACAGCAGCCATTCAAGAGGCTCGTCAATGATGCCGAGGGACATGAGCGACTGGTTGGCAATGCCATTTCGCCCCAAAAAGGGAATCCACGAAATCATGCGTATGATGTTCGATGTCCAGAAGGGGATGGTGCAAAGCAGGAAAAGCGCGATCTGCCAGGTGAGGCTGTGGACATGGAAGGCCAGAAAATAGGCAACGGTAAAACCGATGATCAGGCAAAAGAACCATGTGATGATCGTGAACAGGAAGGTCTTGAAGAAGACCGCATATGTCACCGAGGATTCAAACAGATACTGATAGTTCTCGAACTGAAACGCAGGGTAGATCGAAAACTCTGTTGCTCCCCAGAAACTGACAGCCACAATCATGCAAATCGGCAGCACCAGGAAAAGGGCCAGAATGACCAGAAGCGGTGACGCGAGAAGCCATCCGACAAGATCATTCGCAGTGGACTTTTTAAACACAGCAGAATCCGTTGGGAGGGAGAAAGCCCCGCGCCCGGTGGGCGCGAGGCGGGGATTATCGAACGTCAGGCGGCAATGAATTCATTCCACTTGCGAACCATGTACTGATTTTCATCCATGACCGCATTCCAGCAGGCCACGCGGCCCATCCGCTCTTCGAAGGCGCCCCCGTCACGCACAGCGCCGGCCTTCTCGATGACGTCTCCTTGCGGGTTGACGATGTCGCCAGCTGCTGCCTTGCCTTCAAACCAGAAGCCCCATTCGTCTTCTGACATGTAGTTCTTGGATGTTTCAGGCACAGCGGAATAGTAACCCTGGCGCATCAGGAAGCCGCCGACCCAGCCATCAAGATACCAGTTGATGTATTCATAGGCTGCATCGAGTTCCAGACCGGACAGATTGGAGGAGAGGCCAATGCCACCGCCCCAGGACCGGTACCCTTCTTTCAGCGGCTGATAGACACATGGAATGCCTTTCGATTTTACTGCCGTGATGGCCGGGGACCACATGGACTGGATCACAACCTCGCCGGAAGCCATCAGGTTCACGCTTTCATCAAATGATTTCCAGAATGCGCGGAACTGGCCGTTCTTCTTGGCTTCTGTGAAGATACCGATGGTTTTGTCGATTTCTTCTTTGGTCATGTTGCCCTTGTCGCCATAGGTCACTTCGCCCATAGCTTCGCAGACCATGGCCATGTCCATGATGCCAATCGACGAAATGTCAAGAATGGAGGCTTTGCCCTTGAATTCCGGGTTGAGCAGTTCTGCCCATGTATCGATTGGACGGCCAATCAGGTCTGGGCGGATGCCGAGCGTGTCTGCATTATAAATGGTTGGGATGAGGGTCATCCAGCCAGACTCATTGTCTACAAAGCTGGTGCCACCCGGGCCTTCCACAAAGCCGACAGAGTGTGGTGCCGTGCCCTGTGCAATCACGCTTTCAGGGGTGAGTTTGCCATTGCGGAAAATGCCGACAATCTTGTCGTAATTCTTGATCTTGGATGTGTCCATGGCCTGAAGGTTGCCAGTGGGCCAGACTTTTTTGCAAATCCAGTATTCAATATCTGCAATGTCGAAGCTTTTCGGCTGAGTGGCCGCACGTTGGGTGACGCTGTCAGAATCCAGTGCCGTCATTTCCAGGGTGAAACCAAGGTCTTCTTTCACCTTGTCTGCGACTTCATTGAGGTTTGATACGCCGGTGCCGAACTGGCGCAGGGTCACATCCTTGATGTTTTGTGCCCAGATGGTGGGAAATCCTGTAATGGCACCACTGCCGATTGCAACGCCGGCGGTCGCCGCAGTGCTTTTGAGAAGGCTACGCCGACTGATGGCGGGGTTGATTTTTGTTGAGTTGGATTTGGTCATAGGCTTTTAGTCTCCTGATAGGTTGTGTTTAAGGGTTGCTAAGGTGATGGGTGTCGCCGGGCGTCCAGTTCAGAAAAACTGTCTGGCCGATTTCGATGGCGTGGCTGGAAAAGGCAGCGTCCGGCACGGTGACATTGAGGTCTGTGCCGTCCTCGCGTCTGGCTGTGACCGAGAAGCTGGTTCCCAGATACTCGATATCCTGAACTACGGCCTCTACGCCCGTTGCATCATCGGTCTTTGTACTGGTGATCTTGATTTTGTCTGCTCGGATTGCCAGATCGTTCAGACCATCCTTGATGACATTGTGTCCGCCCATGAAACGGGCGACAAATTCTGTTTTCGGGGCGTTGAAAATTTCAACCGCAGGGCCTGCCTGTTCGATCTCGCCATTGTTCATGACAATGACAATGTCGGCCAGTGCCAGTGCTTCGTCCTGACTGTGCGTAACGTGTACGAAGGAAATGCCGAGGCTGCGTTGAAGCCGCTTTAGTTCGCTGCGCATCCTGAGACGCAGAAACGGATCCAATGCTGATAATGGTTCATCCAGCAGCAGGATGGCCGGGTCGGTGATGAGTGCTCGGGCAAGGGCCACGCGTTGCTGTTGTCCACCCGAGAGTTGTGCCGGCAACCGGTCGCCAAACTCGGTCATATCGACCAATTGCAAGGCCTTTGCGGCACTGGCGTCGCGTGTCGGCTTATCGACCCCCTTCATTTTGAGGCTGAAACCAACATTCTCGGTAACACTGAGATGAGGAAACAAGGCGTAGCTTTGGAACATCATGGCAGTCCCGCGTTTGGCAGGTGCCAGATCGGTGACATTCTTCCCATTCAGGAGAACGTCACCGGATGTGATGGCTTCATGGCCAGCTATCATCCGTAAGGTGGAGGATTTTCCGCAGCCCGATGGCCCGAGCAAACAAATATAGGAGCCGCGGGGGATCTTTATGGAGATGTTATCAACCGCGACGGAATCACCATATTTTTTGGTAACAGAGATGAGTTCAAGATCGGTATCCGCTGACATGCTCGGCCTTTTCACGATTAAGCAAGGAACAATGCAAACAGCATGCCAGTTTTTAAGTATCTGAAATAATTGATTTTTCCTGTTTTTATTGAAGTTGGAATGTCGAATGTGCTCAAAATTTAATCACTTCGGATACGATATGATTAAAAAATGTATACAATATTGAATTGTCATTTGATGGGCAAAAGAATATGCATTGGAAGACCGAGACATTTCGCTTTCAGCGGATATGAGGTCAGCGTTCAATTCCTGAATGGCTGCAATGGCGCGGATTTTGGCTGTATGGCGAACAGAATAATAGACGGTCTGCAACAGGCGATTTTTGAGCACCGCCTCTTACCTGGCACACGCTTGCCGGAGGATGAAGTCGGCCAGGTTTATGGGGTCAGTCGAACCATTGTTCGCTCGGCGCTGCAGTCTTTGGCACATTCACAGCTTGTCACCATCGAAAAGAATCGCGGTGCATTTATAGCCAGTCCATCGATCCGGGAGGCCAATGAAGTTTTCGAAGCCAGAGCCCTGATTGAGCCACGGGTGGCCGGAATGGCGGCGTCCAGGATTGAAGCATTGAATCTGGCGAAGCTTAAAGATCACATTGCAGCAGAACATGCTGCGATGGCTGCTGGTGACAAGGGTACTGCATTGGCCCTGTCCGGAAAGTTTCATGTGGAGATTGCGCGTATCGCTGCACATGATGTTTTCACGGATTTTGTTCAGTCTCTGGTCAAGCGATCATCGCTCATTATTGCCCTTTACTGGAAGCGGCCCGACACCACTTGTGAAAGCCATTCTCACAATGCGTTGATGGATGCGTTCACGGATGGGGACAGGCAGGCCGCGGAAGAAATCATGCGCAGTCACATTGTCGACCTTCATTCAGGGCTGGATCTGACGGTCAAAGACGAAAAGCCTGTTTCGCTGGCCGATGCACTGAAGTTTTAGCGGCTAAGGACACAGGCTAGAAAAGTACCAATTTCTTCACAACAGAAATTCCACTGTCGCTGTGAGGCTCGACCGCTGCGAATCATCATACTTATCGATTTGGTATTCGCGGCAAGATCAGAATTCAATTCTTCAATGCCATTTTGACCAGCTTTGACACGGTGTTCATGTTTCGGGCCGTTCCGGATTGGGCTGCTGGAATCTTCAACTTTGATTGCCCCATGCCTTCGCCATAATGGATGTAAAGCTCGCGCTTGCCCAAGCGCACCTCTTCAGTTTTCAACCCGGTTGCCTGCTCAAGCGTTTCTTTTGGTGGTGTGCCATCCAGAAAAACGACCATCGTGCGATTTCCCGGCTTATCGGGGAAGGGATTTGCGTCCAGAATGCGGCTCAATTCAAGGCCGGTTCTTATGAAAACAGGGACAGGCCGACCTGCATAAGCCTCAAGGCTGGCTTCAAGTGCGGTCTTTGCCTGATCTTTTTGCAGATCGGAAGCAAACACAACATTGCCGCTTGCGACATAGGTCTGAACATCCTCAAATCCTGCGTCTATGCACAGTTGAACGAGATCGTTCATTGGAAGTTTTCCGGTTCCACCAACATTCACGGCCCGCAAAAAAGCAACAAATCTGACCATTTCAGTGTTCCATCATCGGTGATGCTCCAACCAACTTGCCTGTTGGATTGTCAGCGGGTCAGCGCTGCCTTCATATTGGCTTCCGGGAAACAGGTTGAGGCCTGTCCTGTTGCTTCTTGCCAGCGGCCTATGGAGCGGCGGGTTTTGAACCCGGCCAGCCCGTCGGCACCACCAACATCATGGCCTTTGGATTCCAAGGCACGCTGCATGGTTGCCACGTCGGAGCGCAACAGTCCGCCGACAGCGCCCCAGCGTGCGGCAAAATCACCAACGCCATACTGGATGCGGTCACCCACGTGACCCACAAACAGCGCGTATAAATCGCTCTTGTTATATTCCTTCAGGACAAAGAAATTTGGTGTGGCAATGAAGGCTGGTCCGTTTCGGCCTGCCGGCAGAAGCAGATAGCCTTCGCCCCGTTTTTCATGATCCGGGAATGGGCGCCCGGACACGCGTTTGATTCCCATGGCTTCCCATGCGGCGATGGAACGACCCTGATCCGGGCCTTCCAGGGTGCAGGAAACAGACCGTGGCAGGTCCACTTCAAATCCCCAATCGCGCCCGCCGACCCAGCCATGTAGGGCAAGGTAGGTTCCGATGGATGCTATGGTGTCAGCTTCAGAGTTCCAGATGTCAGCGCGGCCATCGCCATTGCCATCAGCGGCATATTTCAAGAAGCTGGATGGCATGAATTGCGGTTGTCCAAGGGCGCCAGCCCAACTGCTTTTCATAGTGCGCTCTGGTGCATGACCTGCTTCTGCGATCTGCAGAGCTGCAATCAATTCGCGGGTGAAATAGGGCGCTCTTGTACTCATGAAGGCTTTCGTGCCCAGAACTTTGAACACATTGTGGGGGATGGAAGCCCGACCATAACCGCTTTCGCGTCCCCAGATGGCCAGAATGATGCGTCCTGGTACGCCTGTTTGCCGTTCCACCGTAGCAAGTATTTTTGCGTGGCGTGAGGCCATCTGTCGGCCAACCGAGGTGGCGCCATCAATGCTGCCGCGTCTGAAATACTTTCCCGGTGAACTGAATTCAGCTTGACGCTGGCGCTTTGGAACTTTGGGCTTGGTGCCCGGCGGCACAAGGTCCGGAAGGTCCCAATTCAGGGTCACGCCGGAAAAAGCGGCATTGAATGTGCGCTGTGACACACCGACGGACCGCGCCTGCGGTAAAATTGTCTCTTTCAGCCAATTTTGGAACTGCCGCTCGATAGCACCGCGATCCTGAGCGAAGACCTGTCCAGAGGTGACGAGCAAAAGAAGACATAAGAGGGTGCGGATCATGGCTATCCTTGTATCAAAAACAGAATGGCTTTCAAGCTTCCCACTCTAGTCACGATGATAGGGATGCCCGGACAGAATGGTGATGGCCCGATAAATCTGTTCCGCCAGCAGGCATCGTGCAATCTGGTGGGGGTAGGTCATCTTGCCCAGCGATATTTTTTTGGTCGCAGCGTCCAGCAAAGCATTGCCATGGCCATCGGCGCCGCCAATGAAGAACCAGGCTTCGGCGCAGCCATTATCGCGTTCTTCTGCCAGAAGGTTTGTGAAGCTGCGGCTGGTGTGTGCGGTGCCGTGTTCATCAAACACAAATTTCGCTGCGCCAGGCGGTGCGGCACCCAAGAGCATGTCGGCTTCCTGGGCTTTGCGTTCGGCCGATCGCGACGCGCGCGATTCATTGAATTCGACAATGCGCAATGGACCAAGGCTGAGCGCACGGCCTGCCTTGTCGGCGCGATCAGCATAGCGCGCGCACAAATCCTGTTCGGCACCACGTTTCATCCGCCCGATTGCGGCAATTGTCAGTTTCACTGGCTCAGGTTCACTCGCTCAGGCGTTCGCTGGAGCCGGTTTCATATCGTCTTCCTGGGCGCGCCAGATTTTCTCGATATTGTAAAACTCGCGCACTTCAGGGCGGAAAATATGAACAACAACATCGCCCGTATCGACCAGCACCCAATCGCAAGCTGGCAAGCCTTCAACTGACGCACGGCCAAGACCGGCTGTTTTCACATCGCGCAAAAGATGGTCGGCAATCGCATTGACGTGACGATGTGAGCGTCCGGTGGTTACAACAATATGGTCGAACAGTGGAGATTTTCCGCTGATGTCGATGGGAAGTGTCTCCTCCGCCTTGGAATCATCCAGGCTGGCGAGAACTATTTTAAGGGCTTCTTCCGAAGAAAATTCGGTTTCAGCCGCTGCCTCTGACATCGTATGTGCTGGCTGCACATTTGCACCCTTTTGTGGCGCTGTGTCGGAGGACGAAGCCTGCAATGGCGTGGTCAGGGTTTTTATCCTTTAAAAATTAATGCACCCGATGCCGAATAGGTCTTCCTCATGTCATAGCCCAAATTCACGGGCTAAACCGGCATTTTTGCGTCGGCCCAAACGAACCAACCACATCAAAGCACAGGCTTTCATGGTGAAGAAGTTTCCGATAACGGCCACACGGTCAACGATCATACAATCTCATCTGAGAGTTCGTCTGAGTGAACGGCTACTTACCTTCGCGCAGGGCCTAACCCAAGCGCTTCCTTAAAATAGGCTCTGAAAGGCAATATTTTCAAGACTCTTTTGCCAGAAAAGGCGGTTTTGGGGGAATTATGGTCAAAAAACACCAGATTCGGCGTTGGCACCGCATAGTAAAACGCCAATTCGCTCTCCCGGTTCGGGTATATAAGCGCCGTGGACGAGCGCGGACAGTGCCGTAGCTCCACCCGGTTCGGTGATGATTTGCAGCTTTTGCCAGATGGCTTTTTGAGTTTCGAGAATAGCGCTGTCAGGTACGGTGATTGCGCGGTGAAGGTGTTTTTGGCAAATCTCAAAGGACAATTTGCCCAATGATTGCGCGCCAAGACTGTCCGCTGCGATTGAATCAACGTCCACATTAACGGGTCGCCCTGCCTGCAGTGCCTGCGCAAGACAGCAGGAACCTTCTGGTTCTACGGAGACCACCCGACACACATCCTGACATGCCAGTAAAATGCCCGCGATAAGACCACCACCACCGGCTGCCACCAATAATGTGTCCAGCGGACCTGATTGCTGCAACCACTCGAGGGCAAGCGTTCCTTGTCCGGCAATAGTTTCTTCAGCATCGTAAGCGTGGATTGTCATTGCGCCGGTTTGTTGTTGATAGGTGTTGCACAGGGCAAGGGCATCGGCATAGAGCGCCCCTTCCACGACCAGATCTGCACCGGCTTCACGGATTTTTGCCTGTTTGGCCTGGCTGGATATTTCCGGCACGAAGATTTTGGCTTTGTGACCAAGCCGCGCTGCGGCAAAGGCTACGGCTGCCCCATGATTGCCACCGGACGCTGCTGCGATGCCCGCCTGTGGAACGGGCCTGGTGAGCAGATTATTGAATGCGCCACGCGGTTTGAAAGAACCTGTGTGCTGAAACAGTTCCAGCTTGAGGGACAGGTGCGTGTCATGATCGCAAAAGTCGCCATTACTGTCCATCACAGGTGTTCTGCGAATATGGGGCGCGATGCGCGCGTGGGCGTCTTCGATAGCGCTTTTGCTTAGCATGAGGGTTCCTGATTTATGAGAGCGGACCTGTTTACGAAAGAGGGCTGGGTTTCAATACTGGTCGTTTGCCCTTCTTTCCAGCTTGCTGTCCGGTTTTGCTTCCTGTTTGGGCCGTTGTGATCTGTCGCTTGGACACTGAGGCCATGGGGCGCTCCAGCGACACTTGCTCTGCAATCAGCGGCAAATCGTGAAGGCCTGACTTTGCCGCTCTGGCGGTCAATTCAAACAGCGCGGAGCTTGCCCGTTCTGTCGCCTTTTCCCAATTGCCAGATAGGAGGTAATGACCCAGCAAGAGGGCCGCAAACAAATCCCCGGTGCCGTGTGGCGCGTGCGGCATGGCCAAATGCTCAAATAGAATTGCTGGCGTGTCGGGCGTGGCTAACAGATTGCCAATATGCCCTTTCATCAGTCCGGCAACGCTGGTGACCGCGATGCGCTGCGGCGATGCTGTTCTTGAAAGATCAGCCAGAGCTGGCGCGGTTGTCACCAATTGATCAACGGCGCTTTCCAGCCAGCACAGTTCAAAACTGTTGGGTGTCGCGACATCGCATAGCGGCCAGAGCTTGTCGCGCATTGCGTTCGCGGTCTCCTCAGCGACATATAATTGCTCGCCATCCCCCAATACGGGATCGCACAGATAAAGCAGGTCCGGATGGGTGGCTTTGAGATTGGATATGGCGTCGGCGATGATGTCTATCTGCTGAGCATCTCCCATATATCCAGTCAGGATTGCAGCGATCGGCTGCGCCTTTGCCAGCTCAGACAGATCAGCCAGGCAGCCTTGCAGAAATTCTGCGGACGTATCTGTACGGACTGATGGGCTGCGACCGGGATGGCGGGGCAGGGTGGCTGTTGGCACGAACCAGACTGGAAACCCCAGCCTTTCCAGCGCAAAACAGGCCAGCCGTCCACCCACAGAACCATCAGCCACCAGGCTGGACAGAACAATAATTGGCGGGCGGGTGGCGCCCGAGTTTGAAGGCTGCATCTTAAGCGCATTTCAGTGCTGTTGAACCAAGTAGCCATCCATATCAGCCCGTTGGCCGCGTTAGTCAACTTGGCAGAGGATCGAATTCACCAGCCGGCTAAATCAGGTTTTCTTCTTCAAGCGGCTGGTTTTCAACAATGCGTTCGAAACCAAGACGGGACAGATCGAGGGTCTGATAGGCGCCATGGAGAATGAGTTCGGCGACGGCGCGCCCGGCCGCCGGGCCCTGTTGCAGGCCAATGCCGGAAAAACCATTGGCAAAATAGAAATTCTCAAGACGGGTATGAGGTCCCAGAACAGCGATCTGATCAAAATTGTTGTAGTCGTAATGGCCAGCCCAGGACCTGATGATCTTGAATTCTTTTACACCGGGCAAGCGCGCCGCAAGTGCTGGCTTGATGATATCATTAAACAGGTCTGGATCCGGCTCTATGTCTGATGCGCTGCTGCGGCGGTCATCAGTTTTGTCCGGCGCGACGCCGCAAATATGGAAGGGGCCATCCGGGCGCAGAAACACACCATTTGGGTCAACAAGCACGGGCATTTCGGCTGGTGCAGATTCGCCATGGACCATGAAGATGCTACGTTTTCTTGGTTCGATGGGCAGACGAATCCGGGCCATACGCGTCAGAATTCCGGCGTTGGGGCCGGTCGCATTGACAAGGTGACCGCATTTCAGCCGCCGCCCATTATCCAGCATCACCGAGCGGATTTCCGTGTCGGTATGTTCGATTTCGGTGACCGATCCCTTGATTAATGGCACGTCCCAGTCGCGAACTGCGCTGCGCATGGAACTGTGAAGCTGGTGGGCGTCAAACCAGCCCTCATTGGACAGGCCCAAAGCGCCAGTTGCCAGTCCGTCCGTGTTGAGCCAGGGGAAGTGCTGTTCCAGTAGGGCGGGGGTCAAGAGCGCGATGTCAGCTTTCAGCTTGCGTTGTTGCTCGACGTTTCTTTCCAAAGTGCCCTGAGCTGCATCATCGGCCAGAAACAGGTAGCCATGCTCCTGAAAATCCAGATCGATTTTCTGCTCCTTGGCGAACTCCTTGAGGAATTTTGCGCCATAGAGGGACATTTGTACGTTTTCTTTGAGAGAGAATTGCTGCCAGATTCCGCCGATTGCCTGAGATGTGGATGAATGGCTGAAGCTGGGATCGCGTTCCACGATGGCAATCGTGCCGGCAAAGCCAATTCCCCGCAAATGCCACGCGGTTGATACGCCGACAATGCCGCTTCCGATAATGATGACATCAAATGTGTTTTGCACTGGGAACCGCTGGTTTTTTCACCGGGCATATAATCGCTGCTGTAACAGGTTCACAGGGTGAAAGCCATGAAAAGACTACTGACAGGAGCCAGTTTGTGGGTGATAAGAAGGTGCTCAATTATCTGGAAATCTCATGAATAAACACAACGCATATCGTAGCATATTGTATGTCCCGGCCGACAATCATCGCGCCGTTGCAAAAGTGCTGGGCAGTCCTGACATGTTGGGAGCTGATTGTGTCATTTTTGATCTGGAGGACTCAGTTACCAGTGCTGACAAGGCTGATGCCAGAGAAGCCTTGCGTGCGGCGCTGGCAGGGGAGCGTCCAAAGGGCCGCATTCTGGTGCGCATCAACCCGCTTGATACGCCATGGGGAGCGGAAGATTTTCTGGCTGTTCTGGCAATGATGCCAGATGGCATTGTGTTGCCTAAAGTTGACAAGGCCGCTGACATCGAGACTGCGCTGAGTGCCTTTGAAGCGAGTGATGCGCCAGCCTCCATTCGGTTGTGGGGTATGATTGAAAGTCCGCTGGCGCTGATGAATATTGGCGAGATTGCCGCAATGGCCGCTTCGGCTGACCCAAGACTGGAAGCGCTGATGCTGGGTACAAATGACCTTGCGCTTCAAACCGGTACGCCTTTGGTGCCGGGACGGGCAGCCTATATTCCGTGGATCATGCAATGCCTTGCAGCGTGCCGCGCCTATGGATTGGCATTGGTGGATGGCGTTTATACAGATTTGAAGGATATGGACGGATTTCAGACGGAATGTGAACAGGGCGCGGCACTTGGCCTTGATGGCAAAAGCCTGATCCATCCGGGTCAGATTGCGGCCTGTATGGCGGCCTTTACCCCAGCCAAGGCAGATGTGCTGGAGGCGAAAGCCATTTGCGCAGCATTTGCTGATCCGTCCAATGCCGGCAAAGCCGTTCTGACGGTGAACAACAAAATGGTTGAATTTCTGCATCTCAAAGCTGCGCAGCGCGTGCTGGTGAAAGCAGGTCTTGCAGATGCCACTCAATAAGCAGGACACACTGAAACGGGAAACATTATGAAACTCTATCGATATCTTACAGGTCCGGATGATTCGTCATTTTGCAAACGCGTCTCCAAGGCCTTAAGTGCCGGTTGGAACCTGCATGGCAGCCCGACGCTGACGCATAATCCTGAAAGTGGTTCCATGATGTGCGGACAGGCGGTCTGGAAAGAGACCGAAGGCACTTATTCTGACGATATAACCTTGTCTGACTATTAGGAGAATTGTTGTGACCGCAATCTGGCGCATGGGATTTCTTGGCTGCGTGCTTGGCCTTACAGGCTTGCTTCTGGCATTTGGAACGACTGTTGCAACTGCCAATCCGGCACATCCAAGCTGCACCGGTACAAGTATTGTGAGCCAGCTGGAAGCGGATTATCCGGAGGTCTATGCCAATCTGGAGCGCGAAGCGCGGGCCATTCCCAATGGGGAGGGATTGTTGTGGCGGATCACTGCACCAGACGGCAAAACATCATATCTGTTCGGTACAATCCATCTGTCTGAACTGAGTGTTCCGGAGATTTCGCCGACGGTTCTCGATCTGGTGCTGCAGTCGCAGCTGGTTGTCACGGAAATTCCTGATATTGCCAATGAAACGATTGTTGCAGAACAATCGGTGCTGCAGATGGGAAACCTGTTTCTGGGCAATGGCAAGACGTTGAAAGATTTCATGAGCCCGCAGGCCTATGGCAATCTGGAGCGTTTGATGACGGAGATGGGGCTGCCGCCCTTTGCGCTGATTGGCTTTCGGCCCTTTGTCGTCACGGCGCTGATTTCCATTCCGTCCTGTGAATTGCCGGGAATGCTGGAAAGCGCCGGGGGCATGAACAATACGGTTGATGTGCGCATAGCCAGCGCAGCGGAAGCGGCCGGTATTCCCACAGGGGGCCTTGAATCCTTTGCCGAGCAGATGGAAGCGATTACCAGCATTCCATTGGCTGAAGGGATTTCAATGCTGGAGACTTTGGTTTTGCATGAAGATCAAATCGAAGATTTTGCTGCGACACTGGTTGCGCTTTATGATGCGGAACGCATGGATCAGATGTTGGCACTCGAGCGAATCGAGATGCCGTTCGCGCCGCTGGCTGATATCCCAGCGGGTTTTGAAAAAAGCATGATCGTTGATCGCAACCGGCGCATGGCCGAACGTTCTTTGCCCCATTTATCGAAGGGCGGGGCTTTCATTGCGGTCGGAGCGCTGCATTTGCCGGGCAAAGAGGGTTTGGTTGCCTTGTTTCGTGAGTACGGGTTTGAGGTGGAACGCGTTCTGCTTCAGTAGGCTTTCATTTCTTATAAAGTACCCATGGGTCAAAAGGTTACTTTGACGTGGCTGCTTAAGTTTTCTAAGAACAGGTCACTTGATGGCAATATCAGGCCAATTTTCTGGCGGGCTCATTCCAAAACCTGTCTTGCTGATTGGCTTTGCTGCAAATAAAGGCGCACTTCATGTCTGAAACGACACCCACCCCTCATCCGCGCATTGGCGCTGATCGACCCCTTTCTCCACATCTTCAGGTTTACCGACCGCTGTTCACGATGATGATGTCCATCGTCCACCGCATCACCGGCGTCGGTCTGTATTTTGGTATGTTTTTGCTGGCCTGGTGGTTGTTTGCAGCCGCAAGCGGCCCCGATTACTTTACCTGGGTTCAGGGCTTTTTCGGGTCCTGGTTTGGCCAGGTGATCCTGTTTGGCTTCACCTGGGCCCTGCTGCATCACATGCTGGGTGGCCTGCGCCATTTTGTCTGGGACATGGGCCACGGCTTCGGTGAAGTTGAACGTGAGACAATGGCGAAGGCCACACTCGCAGGTTCGGTGATTCTGACAGTTCTTGTCTGGATCATCGGCTACATGGTGCGATAGGAGCAAATCAGCATGTCAATGCGTACACCTTTGAAAACCATTCGCCACCTTGGATCAGCCAAGGATGGCACATCGCATTTCTGGCAACAAAGACTGACAGCCGTTGCCAATGTGCCGCTGGTTATCGGCTTTGTGATTCTTGTCATCATGTTGTCTGGCGCGACCCACGCGGAATTTGTTGCAGCGGCAGGTTCGCCGCTTGGCGCAATTTTCCTGATCGCAGCGGTTCTGTCGGTCACCTGGCATATGCGTTTGGGTATGCAGGTTGTGATTGAGGACTATATTCACTCAGAGGGCATGAAAATTGTGCTCGTACTCGGGAACACATTTTTCACGGCAGCGATTGCGCTGGTGTCGGTGTTTTCCATTCTGAAATTGAGCTTTGGAGGTTAGTCCGTGGTGACTGCTGCAAATGGTAAGGCCTATGACGTTACCGAACATACATTCGATGTCGTTGTTGTTGGCGCTGGCGGATCTGGTCTGCGCGCCACATTGGGAATGGCGGAGCAAGGGCTGCGTACGGCCTGTGTAACAAAAGTATTTCCCACGCGTTCGCATACAGTTGCAGCGCAGGGCGGCATTGCGGCCAGTCTCAGCAATATGGGACCGGATTCCTGGCAGTGGCACATGTATGACACGGTCAAGGGGTCAGACTGGCTCGGCGATCATGATGCGATTGAATATATGGTGCGTGAGGCGCCCAAGGCCGTTTATGAGCTGGAACATTACGGTGTGCCCTTCTCGCGGACCAAGGAAGGCGAAATCTACCAGCGACCATTCGGTGGCCACACGACGGAATATGGTGAAGGCCCGCCTGTGCAGCGTACTTGCGCTGCAGCAGACCGCACCGGCCATGCCATCTTGCACACGCTGTATGGTCAGTCTTTGAAACATGATGCCGAGTTCTTCATCGAATATCTGGCAATTGATCTGATCATGTCGGAAGAAGGCACCTGTCAGGGTATTCTTGCCTGGAAGCTGGATGATGGCACGATGCATGCCTTCAAATCCAAAATGGTGGTGTTGGCAACCGGCGGGTATGGCCGGGCCTATTTCTCTGCCACATCCGCACATACCTGCACCGGTGATGGCAATGCCATGGTCACTCGTGCGGGCCTGCCTTTGCAGGATATGGAGTTTGTTCAGTTCCATCCAACCGGAATTTACGGTGCGGGCTGCCTGATTACCGAAGGCGCGCGCGGTGAGGGGGGCTATCTGACCAACTCCGAAGGCGAGCGCTTTATGGAGCGTTATGCGCCAACCTATAAGGATCTGGCTTCGCGAGATGTTGTGTCCCGGTGCATGACCATGGAAATTCGCGATGGGCGCGGCGTGGGCAATGACAAGGATCACATCCATTTGCATCTGGATCATCTGCCGCCGGAAACTCTGGCAGAGCGTCTGCCGGGTATTTCGGAATCAGCACGGATTTTTGCCGGAGTTGATCTGACCAAGGAGCCGATTCCGGTCCTGCCGACCGTGCATTATAATATGGGTGGCATCCCGACCAATTATTGGGGCGAAGTGATGACCCTCAAAGACGGCAATCCTGATACCAAGGTGCCTGGACTGATGGCCGTTGGCGAAGCTGCCTGCGCCTCTGTGCATGGTGCCAATCGTCTGGGATCGAACTCTCTGATCGATCTGGTTGTGTTTGGCCGCGCGGCCTCAATTCGCGCCGGTGAAATTGTTGATCCGAAATCCAGCAATGAGAACCTCAATCAGGCATCCGTCGATAAGGCTCTGCAGCGGTTTGATAAATTGCGCAATGCCAATGGCAGTACCCGCACCGCTGATCTGCGCCTGAAAATGCAGAAAGCAATGCAGGACGATGCTGCGGTGTTCCGGACCGGGGAAACCTTGAAGAATGGCTGTAAGCGCGTGTCGGAAATCTGGGATGCGCGCGACGACATTCAGGTGACCGACCGGTCCATGATCTGGAATACGGATCTTGTTGAAACCATTGAGTATGAAAACCTGATGGCCAATGCCATCACCACGGTTTACTCCGCCGAAGCGCGGACAGAAAGCCGTGGTGCACATGCGCGTGAGGACTGCCCGGACCGGGATGATGAGAACTGGCGCAAGCATTCATTGTCGTGGGTGTCTGAAGAAGGGAAAGTGAAACTGGACTCCCGTCCGGTTCATGCTGACCCCTTGTCCAACGAAATACCGTTGGAGAAGATTGCCCCCAAAGCCCGCGTTTATTAAATTCGTTTTTGCTGAGAGAGCCTTTCAATCATGGTTCAACTGACACTGCCTAAAAACTCACAGATGAAGCAGGGTAAAGCCTGGGAAAAACCATCTGGCAGCAATTTACGTGAGTTTCGCGTCTATCGCTGGAATCCGGATGGGGACGGCAATCCGCAGGTCGATACCTATCATGTGGATATGGATGATTGCGGTCCTATGGTTCTGGATGCGCTGATCTGGATCAAGAGCAATATTGATCCCACCCTCACCTTCCGACGGTCTTGCCGCGAGGGTATTTGCGGGTCCTGTGCCATGAATATTGATGGCACCAATACGCTGGCCTGTACCAAGGGCATGGATGAAATTGACGGGGAAGTAAAAATCTATCCTCTGCCGCATTTGCCTGTGGTCAAGGATCTGGTGCCGGATCTGACGAATTTCTATGCGCAACATCGGTCGATTGAGCCATGGCTCAAAACGACGACACCAAGCCCGGAACGGGAATGGAAGCAGAGCGAGGCTGACCGTGAGAAGCTGGACGGGCTGTATGAGTGTATCTTGTGCGCCTGTTGCTCAACTTCCTGCCCAAGCTATTGGTGGAATGGTGACCGCTATCTTGGTCCTGCAGTTCTGTTGCAATCCTATCGCTGGCTGATTGACAGCCGGGATGAGGCAACAGGTGAACGGCTTGATGATCTGGAAGATCCGTTCCGGCTGTATCGCTGTCACACCATCATGAATTGTGCGCAAGCCTGTCCGAAGGGTCTCAATCCGGCCAAGGCCATTGCTGAGATCAAGAAGATGATGGTTGAAAGACGTGTCTAAGGGGTAGGTCCTGTCATGGTTGGGCTGCTGCTCGGTCCCATGTCTCCCAGAAATGCCCTGACCTGGAGTTGGCTGCTGGTGTGGTCACTCGTGGGCTTCATCTGGGGATTTGCGGAAGCCCTGTGGTTTTTCATCATGGTGGATGTGCTGATCAGCCTTGCTGTTATGCGCTTCGGCGTGCTGAAGGCCATGGTCCCTGCCTTTGCTGCCTTGATTGGCACAATGCTGGGCGGCATTGTTCTTTATAAATTATCGCAGGTGAACCCGGAATTTGTCCGGTCCTTCATCCTGACAGTTCCCGGTATCACCGAGGAATTGTTGCGCTATGCGTCCACTGATATGGCCGCGGAGCCGATGGGTGCGCTGTTGTTTGGTGGCTTCACCGGCGTGCCGTTCAAGATTTTTTCCGCAACAGCCTTTGAAGCCGGCATTGCGCCATTGCTGGCGTTTCTGGAACCGGCAACCATTGCCCGCTTTTCAAGAATTGTTGTGGTGTTGGCCCTGTCAGGACTGTTGCGCAGTTTTCTGTATGCCCGGCTTCGCCGCGTCGGCCTGATGCGGTTGACGCTGTTCATCTGGGTGTTGTTCTACGCCTGGTTTGGCTATGTGTTCTGGGACATTGTTTAAAGACCGCTGCATTCGCAAATGCACATCTGCTCCAAACCGGTCTTGAAGGGATTGCGGGCGTAGCACGGGCCGTCTTTCGACATGCCCGCGCAATTGCTACCTGCGCCAGACCTGGCGCTGTAAAATCATCTCAAATTATTGGAATTCTATTTCAGGGAGTTGAGACCAAACATGTTGCCTTCGGTATCCTGACACAGTGTGACCCAGCCAAACTCTCCGATTGAGAATTTTGGTCTGATGACTTTGCCGCCAGCCGCAGCAACGCGTGATTCTTCCACCGCACAGTCTTCTGCAGAAAAATACACGACAGTGCCGCCTACTCCGGGGGACGCATGGTCTGATTTTGTCAACGCGCCGGCTGCCCCGTATGAAGTCATGTCAGCAGGAAAACTCATCATTTGTGATTGACCTGTTGGATCGGTCATTTCTTCCAGTTTGTGCCCCAATACAGTTTCATAAAAGGAAACTGCCCGATTCAGGTCGCTTACATAGATGTCGAACCATCCAACTGCGTTCATTTTTGTCATATCCAACTCCTGTTTGTTTTCGATTATGACAATCAGATAGCAAGTTGGATTTGGTGTGTATTGTAGATATCAGACATCAAACTTTCGAGAATACTTACCCGGTGTGTAGCCAGTGGCTTTGCGAAACGAATGTATGAAATGCGACTGGTCGGCGTAAGAAGATGCATCATTGCCGTTCAGAGTTTGTTGGAGGCGCAGCACTTTGAGAAAGTCATGTGGAGCAAACCCGGTGGTTCGTTTGAGCGTTCGTTGAAGCTGGCGTGTCGACAGTTCTGAAACAGCCGCCATGTCTGAAACCGTATGAATCCCGTCGAGGTTTTGAAATATCTTTTCTGTGACAGGGTTCGCTACGACCTGCTTGCTCTCAATCAGTCTTTCTACGAATTCTGACAACACCAGCTGTTGATCGATAAAGGTTCGTTTGGAAAGCTGACGATTGATTTCGTTCAGAGGCAGGCCGCCCGAATACGTCGTGTCCACCATGCCGTAAGCAACCTCTTCACGGTCACCTTGCCAGACACCAGGCAAAAAACGAATGTTCACATAGTGAAATGCCTTGCCCAAATTGAGCTCTTCAGACGCAGCGCGCAATTTGGAAACCCCTGTGATTTTTGGGTTCAATTGGTCAAAGACGATGTAGGCGCATGCATCCGGCAATGCATGGAATCTATAATCATCCGACAGCGTGCCATTAGTCTTGAGTTCCAAAAATCGATGTACGATCCCACGCAAATGATCGGGTGGTTCTGCCTTGGCAAACTGCACTGATTGTACTGTTTTGTCTTTGCCGTTTCCTTTTGGATCATACATGTCTGCGTTACGTCTCCTGTTCAGTTGTTTTGCGCCAGCAACAATTGTTATCGGCACAATATGGCATGGCCGAACAGTTTTCAGTGTTGTTCTGTCATAATGCGATCGCCCAATTGGGTTCAAACCCTGATCTTAACCTAATCTGGCAGTCTTGCTTCTACATAGTCGCGCTTTCCCATTCGGGCCAACAAGGCTGTGGCTCGCGCCTGTTGGTTCTTTGGCATCGGCATGGCGGGTGTTGCATTTCCGCTGACGCTTCCTCTGTGGCTGTCCACGTCAAATGCTTCCATTGCCATATTCAGATAGTCGGTGGGCAATCCGCAGCCGCTGAGAAGCCGCGCCGCCTCGTGCTCCCGGTTTTTATTGAGGTCTGCATAGTGAATGGCGGTAAAATTCATGCCCCGCCGCAGTGCATTGAGATAGCCTTCTATGCGCAGGTCCCATGCCAAAGTGAAGAATTCTGACGCCAGAATCGGTCCGTGATCTGGCGGGAAATAGTCTTCCAATGTCGTTAGTGGCTGACCCGCCATGACATGATCCCACCAGTCACGCCAAAACTCGCTTTCGGCATATACAATCGCCGGGTCCATGGCCCGCTGTGAGAGCTTGCCTATGGAATTTGCCCAGCCGAGCAAGTCTCGATACAGGAATACATTCTGCGAGTTCGGAAATGCTTCCTGACACAGTTCGGCGATCAGGGTCGCCTCGCTGCGTGGTTTTAGAATGATGGCTGTTGGTGCCTGGCCTTTGGGTGCGCGACATGTCCAGAGCGTGGTTGCCCGGATCAACGCCACAAGCTCGGCGCGCGGATTTGTCAGCCGTGCCATGGCTATATTGGTCAGATAATCGGGCTCTGACAGGCTCCAGACATCGGGTAATTTTGCAAAGATGCGGCTGGCCAATGTTGAACCACAGCGCCCCGTTGAGAACAAAAACGACAGATGACTTGGTGGCGCAATCGCCTGACTGGCTTCAATGAAGGCATCGAGTTCAAGGATTGCAGCGCGCAATCCCAGATCAAACTGGTCCTGGTACACAAAGACGGAATTGGATAAATCGGTTCCTGCGGGCATTTCTATGAGCATTGCCATGCCCTTTGCAGGATCGACCGAATAGAGGGTCCAATCCGGCGAGGCAACAAGCGTGTCGATCTCTATCTGCCCTTTTGGACTTAGCTTGAAATCATCGAGGCCAGACGCTTGAAAGGCGTTGTCTTTGTTTTGCCCGTTGATCAGAAACAAGTCGGCTTTCAATGTGAAATCTCCATTGGGTGCCGCGGGGCGAGAGCGGCCATGCGCCTCGACGACCGTAAGCTCAGTGCTTTCGTGGCCCAATATTAAACAAGTGAGCCTTGCCCGCAAGCGTGGGAGATTTGCTACGGCGGCTTTGAACTGAAGGGGATGAAATCATTCGACCTTCGGAATCAGGTTTCCACGTTGCCTTTGAACGGGGTGTTCCTTTCCTGTGCCGGAGTGGCCACAGTCTGGGTCTGCTTTTCTGGCGTCAACTCGGTCGCGATTTCAATTGGGCGCTCAATTTTTCGATGAGGCTTTTCGCGCTCGTTACGTGGGTAACATCGAACAGGGGCACACCATGTCTGTTCGCGGCCTCGACGAGCGCATCGTTTTCGCGAAGAGAGCGTTCAATGAACCTGTCGATGGCGATTTTCATTGGTTTACCTTGTGCGGCATGGTCGCTTTCAGCTTCGATTCTCCGTCTTAGAAATTCGTTATCTGCATAAAGACAAATTGATAGTGCATCGCTGATGTCCCAGAATGACAGATATTCGGGCCTCAATGCAGACCCTTCCAGTACAAAGGCGCTGTTTGCCTGGCGCATGTCTGCTACGCAATTCTGAATAACGGGGCGCATATTCTCGTGGTGGACGCGCAAAAACCAGTGAATGGTATCGTCGCTGAGGTGTTGATAAAACTCTTCGACTTCCTTCGGCACATCAGTCCATGGCCGGCCCGGATGACGCCCTAACTTGTCAGTGGATATCACGGCCATTCCGGCTGTAGAGCCCAATGCGCGTGCACAAGTCGATTTGCCAACATGCGATGTTCCCAACAAACACAGGTTCCGCAGTTTGGCAGCCATCGGTTTATTGCTCCAACTGATTTGATCCTGCAAATCCGGCGTTATTGTCCAATTTTTTACAACAGGGGTTCAAACCCCGGAGTCAAGCGTTCACGCGGCTTTTGAAGAGTGCGTGCCTGTCTTGTGCCAGTGTCGTCACGGTGTGGGTCTGCAGTTCTGCCGTCAACTCGTTTGCATCACCAATCAGACTTTCATGAGAGATCGGTTTGCCAACGCTCAGACCAAACCCGGTACCTGACTTATTGAGCAGTTCGTAGAAGACAGTCATGTCTCTCAATTCGTTGGAGATGCGGCTGAACAAGTAGAACAGGCCGGAATTGCGGCTGCGCACATGGACGGGCACAATCGGTACTTTGTAACGTTTGGCCAGTGTCACAAGTGTCGCTTGCCAGGTCCGTTCATTCAGTTTTTCATCGGCCCAATAACCGATGCGGCCAGAAGGGAAGATCACAACAGCTTTGCCGTCATCGAAGGCTTCAGCGGTTCTGATCAGCGTTTCCTTGGTTTTTTCGCGGCTCTTATGTTCCTCGCGCCACTCAACCGGGATCAGCACTTCGTCAAACCGGCGGGCAACACGCACGGCATCGCGATTGGTGAAAATGGCAATGTCGGGACGGACCGCTTTGACCAAATCATATACGGCAACACCGTCGGCAATGCCGGTCGGGTGGTTGGCCGCCAGAAGGAAGGGACCTTCCCTTGGAATGCGGTCGAGACCGGAAATGTCCAGTTGCAGATTGAGCATGGTCGACACGAATGACATGGCATCTGGCCCCGACATGTCCGCCACGATATCTGACATGGTGACAGCACGTTTGTAACCCAGCAGTTTGTAAAGCATGGGACGGATAACCGGCCAAGACCAATGGGAGGCCAGCCCGATTGCGCGTTCGGCAATCAGCCTGTCCACAATGTGAACGTGGTTTTTGACCGCTACGCGCGAACGGGCCTGACGCGCTTCCGACACGCGGTCCTTCAAGGCAGTATGTGCATAAAGAGCCATGGTGACCCCCAGTCATTAATAATGTTCAGACGGGTTGAACCTCAACACCCTCCGGCGCCACCTGATACGCCTGTCCGAGGACTGAACATAATACCAAAGGTCACGTTTACGCCAAGTAGCAAAGATTTATGACAATCGTTAGGCGTCTTCAAGGGTGAAACAGACTGGCCGGATTGTTGACTGTTCTGCCTTCGAAATGAGCCTGTGCCACAATTCCAACACGTGCCACACCTAAATCTTGCCCGTAATTTCACTGCGCCATTGATTTTTTTAACCGTGGCGTCAATAAAATATTCAGTATATTTGGTCAAAAAAGGACCATAGGGCGTACGCGTCGACGAATTGTATGAGTTGAGTCACAGGGGAACTATAATGTCCGGACAGAAAATCCAAGCGGCTTTCGCCAGTCATGGCGCTACCACCGCTATTGCCGGAACTGAGGTTCGCGTAAGGACCGGAGGCACATCTGTGGCTACACGAAGCGCCATCGCCCTTCTGGCAACTTCATTTCTGCTTGGTGCGTGTCAAACGCGTTTGCCAAATCCGTTCTCCGGTTCACCGACAGCCCCGGTTCAGTCTGGTGATCTTCCGCCGCTTCCTTCAGCTGATGGTACGCAGGCCGGACAACCCTTTGATCCCAATGCGCCAGCGCCCGCTTTGACACAACAGGGTCAGCCCGTTGGTGCTCAGCCGTTTGATCCAGCCGCCGCTGCCAATGCAGCACCGCCACGGGTGACAACACCACCGGCCAATACGCAGATCACGCAGGCGCCTGCTGCCGCTGCGCCACAGCCTATTCAACCAACAGTCTCTGCCGTTCAACTGAGCCGCGCTGATATGCTTGGTGCCTGGCAGTTGGCATCGACAGCGGATACGTGTCAGCTGTTCATGACACTCACCACCTGGACGGGTGGGTATCGTGCCACGACGAAGGGCTGCAACTCTGTGGAACTTGCCAATGTTACGGCGTGGGATTTGCAGAACAACCAGGTGGTTCTTGTCGGGGCCACTGGGTCGCAGGTTGCAACTCTGTCGCCAGCCGGTGGCAATCGTTTCTCCGGACAAACAAAAAGCGGCGCACCCGTTTCCGTTAGTCGCTAAGGTTCTCACCAGTTTCTGGTTGCTCCATGCCGCAAGCCATGCAGACGCGCTATCAACGCCTTGTTGAAGGTGGCATAATTGAGCGTGATCCCGCACAAATTGCCCTGATTGAAAAATTTTCCGAGCTCACAGAAGCGCTGAAACAATACGAGCTTGCGTCCAAGAAGAGCTCGCTTGGCTGGCTGTTTGCCAAATCCGGTCCAAAAACCGCTCCCAAGGGACTTTACATTTGGGGTGGCGTTGGGCGTGGCAAGACCATGCTGATGGATCTGTTTTTTGAAGAATCCCCGATCCGGCAGAAGAAGCGATTTCATTTCCATGCCTTTATGGCCGACGTTCATGAACGTATTCATGCGCAACGGGCACTGATCAAGAATGGCAAGATGAAGGATGGGGACCCAATTCCCCCTGTGGCCGACGCCCTGTCGGAAAATATGAAACTTCTTTGTTTTGATGAGTTTTACGTTGTCGACATTGCTGATGCGATGATTCTGGGACGGCTGTTTGAACGTTTCTTCGAAAATGGCGTGACACTGGTTGCCACTTCAAATGTGGATCCAGATGAGCTCTATCCCAATGGTCTCAATCGACAATTGTTTCTACCATTCATTGCGCTGTTGAAAAGCCGGGTGAATGTGGTTGAATTGACCGCCCGAACGGATTTCCGACTGGAGAAACTGAGCCAGAGCACGACATATTTTTCGCCGCTTGGCCAAGCGGCACAGGATGGTCTGGATCAGGCATGGCTGGATCTGACCGGCAAGGATGAGCCGGGAGTTGCAGCCGAGATTGAGATGAAGGGGCGCAAGATTGTCATTCCCCAGGCTGCCCAGGGGGTCGCACGCGCTTCGTTTGATGAATTGTGCAACAGGCCGTTAGGTGCGGCCGACTATCTTGCCATCGCACAACTGTACCACAGTGTCATTCTTGAAGAGATTCCGCTGCTCACACAGAGCTCAGCGAATGCGGCACGGCGGTTCATTAATCTGATTGATGCACTGTATAATTACCGGGTGAAGCTGATTGCCTCGGCTGCTGATGCGCCAGACCGGCTTTACAGCGCAAAATCCGGTAATGAATTATTCGCGTTTGATCGTACAGTATCGCGTCTTATTGAAATGCAGTCGAAGGATTATCTGGCTGAACCGCATGGAATGGTTGTGGAAGATGGATCAAACTAGTACGTCATTTGTTGACGTATACGTAAGGCTCTTGAAGAAATCGACGGTTTGGTCTGATCACACTTAATTCACGCGGAAAAGGGCAGATTTTCGCCATTGGCTGACTTGTTCTTTGGCAACAGTTGCGTTACGCAGGGCGCGAAACGGAAAAGCTAACTATCTGATCGCGCAAGCGTTTATCTCTATCTTACGTAAAGGGAAACCTCAAATGGCACGCAATAAAATCGCACTTATCGGCTCCGGGCAAATCGGTGGCACATTGGCGCATCTCATTGGTTTGAAAGAACTTGGCGATGTTGTGATGTTCGACATTGCTCAGGGAACACCTGAGGGCAAGGCCCTGGACATTGCAGAATCCTCTCCAGTGGACGGGTTTGATTCACGTCTTTCGGGAACGCAGTCCTATGCCGATATTGCCGGATCGGATGTGGTTATTGTGACTGCAGGCGTACCGCGCAAGCCTGGCATGAGCCGCGATGATTTGCTGGAAATCAACTTGAAGGTCATGGAACAGGTTGGCGCCGGCATCAAGAAATATGCACCTGATGCTTTTGTGATCTGCATCACCAATCCGCTGGATGCCATGGTCTGGGCATTGCAGAAATTTTCCGGCCTGCCGAAGAATAAAGTTGTTGGCATGGCTGGCGTGCTGGATTCCTCCCGTTTCCGTTATTTCATTGCCGAGGCACTGAATGTTTCTGTTGAAGATGTAA
This sequence comes from Alphaproteobacteria bacterium, assembly GCA_024743215.1. GTDB lineage: Bacteria > Pseudomonadota > Alphaproteobacteria > Rhizobiales. The sequence continues at coordinate 25,956 of JANSWZ010000006.1, read as the reverse complement.
CGGCGTTTGTACTGGGTGGACATGGTGACACCATGGTGCCCTTGACCCGCTACACGACGGTCGCCGGTATTCCCATTCCTGATCTGGTTAAAATGGGCTGGATGGACAAGAAACAATTGAATGAGATTGTTCAGCGCACACGTGATGGTGGTGCTGAGATCGTGGCGCTTTTGAAAACCGGCTCTGCTTTCTATGCACCTGCTGCTTCCGCCATCTCCATGGCCGAAAGCTATCTGAAAGACAAAAAGCGGGTTCTGCCATGTGCTGGCGCGCTGAATGGCGAATACGGCGTCAAAAACATGTATGTCGGTATTCCCGCTGTCATCGGTGCCGGTGGTATTGAGCGCATTGTTGAAATCGATCTCAATAAGTCGGAACAGGCTGAATTCGATAAATCTGTTGGATCGGTGAAGGCGCTTGTTGAAGCCTGTAAGAAAATTGCACCCGCTCTCAAATAGACTTTGGCTCTGAGCATAATCAAGGAAGAGTGATTCATGAATATCCACGAATATCAGGCCAAGGCGCTGTTGAAGGAATATGGCGCGCCTGTTGCCGATGGTGTGCCGATTTTTTCCGCCGATGAGGCAGAAGCTGCAGCGCAGAAATTGGGCGGCCCGCTTTGGGTGGTCAAATCCCAGATCCATGCCGGTGGGCGAGGCAAGGGCAAGTTCAAGGAACTTGCTCCAGATGCCAAGGGCGGCGTGCGGCTTGCTTTCTCACATGAAGATGTGGTGACCCATGCGCAGGAAATGCTGGGCAATACGCTGGTGACAAAGCAGACCGGTCCGGCCGGCAAACAGGTCAACCGTCTTTACATTGAAGATGGTGCAGATATTGAGCGGGAATTGTATCTCTCGCTTCTGGTCAATCGCGAAACCGGCAAAATTTCATTCGTCGCTTCAACCGAGGGCGGCATGGATATTGAAGCCGTTGCAGAAGACACGCCCGAGAAGATTCACACGATTGATGTGGAATTTTCTGATGGTGTAACATCTGCTGTCGCGGACAAGGTGTGTGACGCATTGCAGCTCGATGCCGTTGCCCGCAAAGATGGTCAATTCCTGTTTCCGCTGCTCTACACAGCCTTTGTCGAAAAGGATATGAGCCTGCTGGAAATCAATCCGCTGATCGTCATGAAAGATGGCCGTCTGCGGGTGCTGGATGCGAAAATGTCCTTCGATGGCAATGCGCTGTTCCGCCATGATGATGTGATGAGCCTTCGGGATACATCTGAGGAAGACGCCAAGGAAATCGAAGCCTCCAAATATGATCTGGCTTACGTGGCACTGGATGGTGACATCGGCTGCATGGTCAATGGAGCGGGCCTGGCCATGGCAACCATGGATATCATCAAGCTTTACGGATCAGAACCAGCGAACTTTCTGGATGTGGGTGGTGGCGCGACCACAGAGAAGGTAACGGCAGCCTTCAAAATCATCACTGCAGATCCGAATGTGAAAGGTATTTTGGTGAATATCTTTGGCGGCATCATGCGCTGCGATGTGATTGCAGAGGGTGTGGTCACCGCTGTTAAGGATGTGGGTCTGCAAGTGCCGCTGGTTGTGCGCCTTGAAGGTACCAATGTGGAACGTGGCAAGGTCATCATTAATGAATCGGGCCTCAATGTCATTGCTGCAGATGATCTGGATGATGCTGCGCAGAAGATCGTCAAAGCTGTGAAGGAGGGCGCGTAAATGTCCATACTCGTCGATAAATCCACGAAAATTATCGTTCAGGGCATGACCGGTAAGACCGGGACTTTCCATACTGAACAGGCGCTGGCCTATCACGGCACACAGATGGTGGGCGGTATTCACCCCAAAAAGGGTGGCTCAACCTGGACTGCTGGCGAAGGTGCTGGCGTTGCAGCGGGCAAGGAATTGCCGATTTTTACAACCGTTGTGGAAGCCAAGGAAGCAACTGGTGCCGATGCATCGGTAATCTATGTGCCGCCAGCAGGTGCAGCAGCAGCGATCATCGAGGCGATTGATGCCGAGATTTCCTTCATTACCTGCATCACCGAAGGCATTCCTGTTGTCGACATGGTGAAGGTGAAGGATCATCTGGCGGGTTCAAAATCCCGTTTGCTTGGCCCCAATTGCCCGGGCATCATGACACCGGATGAGTGCAAGATCGGCATTATGCCAGGCAACATCTTCAAGAAGGGCAATGTTGGCATCGTTTCACGGTCCGGCACGCTGACCTATGAAGCGGTCTTCCAGACCACCAATGAAAATCTTGGTCAGTCGACCGCTGTCGGTATTGGCGGCGATCCGGTGAAGGGCACAGAATTCATTGACGTGTTGGAAATGTTCCTCGCTGACGAGGAAACCAAGTCGATTATCATGATTGGTGAAATTGGCGGTTCTGCCGAAGAAGATGCAGCCCAGTTCCTGGCTGATGAAGCCAAGAAAGGCCGTTCAAAGCCGACTGTTGGCTTCATTGCCGGGCGGACTGCACCTCCGGGCCGGACCATGGGCCATGCAGGTGCCGTGATTTCCGGTGGCAAGGGCGGTGCTGAAGACAAAATCGCGGCGATGCAGGAAGCTGGCATCCGCGTTTCACCATCTCCGGCCAAACTTGGCACAACGCTGGTTGAATTGCTCAACGGATAATCATCAATCGCACAATCTTGGGTCGCCGGACTGTTGACGGTGCGGCGGCAAAAGAACACAGTGGAATCTGGGATCAAAGTGGAAAAGGTACGGGGGCGAAAGCTCTCCGGGAAATTACAAGATGGCTCGTGAAGAGGCGAATGAGATTTTTGCTGGGACGTCATTTCTGTATGGTGGCAATGCGTCCTATATTGAAGAAATATACGCTCAGTATCAGGCCGACCCCAATTCGGTTGATGCGCAGTGGAAAGATTTTTTCGCAAAGCTGAAGGACGCGCCTCAGGACGTTCAGGCCAATGCCCGAGGTGCTTCCTGGAAACGCGCTGATTGGCCCGTAAAAGCCAATGGTGAGTGGGTCTCTGCACTTGATGGTGACTGGGGCGATGTTCCCCCCGTTGCCGTGACCGAGGCTGTAGGCGAGAAAATCGCCGAAAAAGCCACTTCAAATGGTGTTGATCTCACCGACGCGCAGGTCCACAGCGCCACGCGAGATTCCGTGCGTGCTATCATGATGATCCGCGCCTATCGTATGCGCGGCCATCTTCATGCCAATCTTGATCCGCTCGGTCTGGCAGAAGAGCGCGACCATGAAGAATTGCACCCCTCCTCATACGGCTTCAGCGAAGCTGATTATGACAGGCAGATTTTTCTGGATCATGTGCTTGGGCTTGAATTCGCAACCATTCCGGAAATGCTTGAAATCCTGCGTCGTACCTATTGTTCGACGATGGCTGTGGAATTCATGCATATTTCTGACCCGGAAGAAAAGAGCTGGATACAGGCTCGTATCGAGGGGCCGGACAAGCAGGTTTCCTTTACGCCGGAAGGCAAGAAAGCGATCTTCAACAAACTTGTTGAAGCGGAAGGCTTTGAGAAATTTATTGATGTCAAATACACCGGTACCAAGCGTTTTGGTCTGGATGGTGGCGAATCCCTCGTTCCCGCTCTTGAGCAGATTATCAAACGTGGTGGTCAGCTTGGGGTCAAAGAGATCGTCCTTGGCATGGCCCATCGTGGCCGACTGAATGTTCTGTCGCAGGTGATGGCGAAGCCGCACCGGGCGATTTTCCATGAATTCAAGGGCGGCTCTTTTGCGCCCGATGATGTGGAAGGTTCCGGCGATGTGAAATATCATCTGGGCGCATCATCTGATCGCGAATTTGATGACAATAATGTGCATCTGTCGCTGACAGCGAACCCATCCCATCTGGAAATTGTCGATCCTGTGGTGCTGGGCAAGTCGCGTGCGAAACAGGACTCGGTTTATGACCATGACCGCTCGGCGGTGCTGCCATTGCTGCTGCATGGTGATGCAGCCTTTGCCGGTCAGGGCGTGATTGCAGAATGTTTTGGATTGTCCGGACTTAAAGGGCACCGCACTGGCGGCTCGATACATTTCATCATCAACAACCAGATCGGCTTTACCACTGATCCACGTCTCTCTCGTTCTTCGCCCTATCCTTCTGATGTGGCCAAGATGATTGAAGCGCCGATTTTCCATGTGAATGGTGATGATCCGGAAGCCGTGGTTTATGCGGCCAAGGTTGCGATCGAGTTTCGTCAGAAATTCGGCAAACCGGTGGTTATCGATATGTTCTGCTATCGCCGCTACGGCCATAATGAGGGCGATGAGCCGGCCTTCACGCAGCCGATCATGTACAAGAAGATCCGCAGTCATCCGACCACCTTGCAGATTTACGGTGAGAAATTGCTGGCCGAAGGCCTTGTGTCTCAAGACGACATTGACGGGCAAAAAGCGTCCTGGCGGTCGCATCTGGATAATGAGTTTGAAATTGGCAATTCCTTCAAGCCCAACAAGGCCGATTGGCTGGATGGTGCCTGGTCCGGTCTGAGCCGTGCTGACAGTTCTGATGAAAAGCGCGTTGGCAAAACCGGTAAGGATGTCGAAGCTCTGCGGGAAATCGGCAGGAAGATCACGCAGGTTCCCGAAGACTTCAAAGTTCACAAAACCATTCAGCGGTTTATGAACAACCGCGCCAAGATGATGGAAAACGGAACTGGCATCGACTGGGCTATGGCGGAAGCCATGGCGTTTGGAACGCTTGCCGAGGAAGGGCACCCGATCCGTCTGTCCGGTCAGGATTGCGAGCGCGGAACATTTTCCCAGCGGCATTCAGTGCTGTATGATCAGGAAACAGAGGGGCGATATATTCCGCTCAACAGTATCTCCGAAGATCAGGCCCATTATGATGTCATCAACTCGATGCTGTCTGAAGAAGCCGTGCTGGCCTATGAGTATGGCTATTCGCTGGCAGAGCCAAACGGGCTGACACTCTGGGAAGCCCAGTTTGGCGATTTCGTCAATGGCGCCCAGGTGGTGATCGATCAGTTCCTGTCTGCGGGTGAGCGTAAATGGCTGCGTATGTGCGGTCTGGTGCTGCTGCTGCCTCATGGCTATGAAGGTCAGGGACCGGAGCATTCGTCAGCCCGGCCAGAACGCTTTTTGCAGGCTTGTGCAGAAGATAATATGCAGGTGGCGAATTGCACGACACCGGCGAATTACTTCCACATTCTTCGACGCCAGTTGAAGCGGAATTTCCGCAAACCATTGATCCTGATGACGCCTAAATCTTTGTTGCGTCACAAGCGTGCGCAGTCGACCTTGGAAGAGATGGGTCCTAACTCCGCGTTCCATCGCCTGTTATGGGATGACGCAGAATATCTGCCGGATGAAAAAATCAAACTGGCACCTGATGACAAGATCCGCCGCGTCGTGATGTGCACCGGCAAGGTTTACTATGACCTTTATGAAGAGCGCGAGAAGCTGGGCATCAATGATGTTTATCTGCTGCGCCTGGAACAGCTTTATCCGTTCCCGGCCAAGGCGCTTGTCACCGAATTGGGTCGATTCAAAATGGCCGAAATGGTCTGGTGTCAGGAAGAACCCAAGAATCAGGGTGCCTGGAGTTTTGCCGAAAGTTATATCGAATGGGTTCTGAACCATATTGGTGCAGCGTCTTTGCGGCCTATCTATGTGGGACGCGCGGCTTCTGCGGCTACGGCAACAGGTCTGATGTCCACCCATCTGGCACAACGAGCCGATTTTCTTGATCAGGCCCTGTCTTAATCCGACAGGCTCTGATCGTCTAATGTATTGATGCAATCGAAAGAGTTCTAACAATGGCAACTGAAATTCGCGTCCCGACACTGGGGGAATCTGTCACCGAAGCCACTATCGGTCAGTGGTACAAGAAAGTTGGCGATGCGGTGAATGCCGACGAGCCGCTGGTGGAACTGGAAACCGATAAGGTTACGGTCGAAGTGCCAGCACCCAGTTCAGGTGTGTTGAGTGAAATCATTGCACAGGAAGGCGAAACTGTTGAAGTTGGTGCTTTGCTGGCTGCACTTGACGCCGGTGCTTCTGCTGGCGCTTCCGGTAATGGAACTGCGGAAGCTGCTGCCGACCCGGCGCCTGTGCCAGAAGCTGCACCTGTTGCAGCAGCCAGTGCGACTGCCATGCCTGCATCACCGGCAGCTGCGAAGAAAATGGCCGAACATGATCTGACAGAGGATGATGTTGAAGGATCGGGCAAGCGCGGCCAGATTTTGAAAGAAGATGTCATGGCATCCCTCGATCAGGGAATTGCCGATGCGATGGCTGCGCCTGAAGCCGCCGCGGAACCTGCTGCGCCCGCACCGGCCGCGGTGGTTGCACCAGCTCCAGCTGCTCCGGCAGCGGTTCCTACACCGGCACCTGCACCTGCAGCAACTCCGGCTGCAGCAAGGGTGAGCGATGATGGTTCCCGTGAAGAACGTGTGCGGATGACCAAGCTGCGCCAGACTATTGCGCGCCGTTTGAAGGATGCCCAGAATTCTGCAGCAATGCTGACCACCTTCAACGAAGTGGACATGACCAATGTCATGGCGTTGCGCAAAGACTACAAAGAGCTGTTTGAAAAGAAGCACGGCGTAAAGCTTGGCTTTATGGGTTTCTTCGCCAAAGCTGTGATTCAGGCGCTGAAAGACGTACCATCCGTCAATGCCGAGGTTGATGGAACGGATATCATCTACAAGAATTTCTACCATATCGGCGTTGCCGTTGGTACAGAGAAAGGCCTTGTTGTTCCCGTCGTCAAAGAAGCCGATACGCTATCCATTGCTGAAGTGGAGAAAACCATCGGTGCGTTTGGCAAGAAAGCACGGGACGGGAAATTGTCTATTGCCGACATGCAGGGTGGTACTTTTACCATCTCGAATGGTGGCGTGTATGGATCGTTGATGTCGACACCGATTTTGAATGCACCACAATCCGGTATTCTGGGCATGCATAAAATCCAGGAACGGCCGATGGTTGTGGGTGGCGAGATCAAGATCCGTCCAATGATGTATCTGGCGCTTTCATATGATCACCGCATTGTTGACGGCAAGGAAGCTGTGACATTCCTGGTGCGTGTGAAAGAAGCCATTGAAGATCCACAACGTCTCGTTCTCGATCTCTAGGAAGGCGGCATTTGGGACATGTCCGGTCTTGTTCTTGTCACAGGTGGAAGCCGGGGCATTGGTGCTGCAGTTGCAATTGGGGCGGCCAAGGCCGGGTATGATGTATGCCTGACCTATCGCACAGATGCGGCTTCTGCCGCATCTGTCGTGGAGAAGATTGAGGCCGTGTCTCGGCGCGCAATTGCCATCCAGGCTGATGTCGGTGTTGAAGCGGATACAGAGCGGGTTTTTACCCAGATCGATCAATTGGGCCTGCCGCTGACTGCGCTTGTCAACAACGCAGGCATTGTTGATGTGAAGTCTCCTCTTGCCCAAATGAGTACTGAGCGCCTGGAAGAGATGATGCGCGTCAATGTGATTGGCCCCATGGTGTATTCCAGAGAGGCCATCAAGCGGATGTCGCTTGAAACAGGCGGTGTTGGTGGATCAATCATCAATTTGTCGTCGGTCGCTGCAAGACTGGGGGGGCCGCATCAATATGTTGACTACGCGACTTCCAAAGGCGCCATTGATACGCTGACCACTGGCCTTGCTGTTGAGCTTGCGGAAACGGGTATTCGCGTCAATGCAGTGCGCCCGGGCATCATTGATACCGATATTCACGCCAGTGGCGGCGAACCGGACAGGGTTGCGAAATTGCGCGATACCATACCGATGAAACGTGAAGGATCGGCCGCGGAAGTGGCCGATGCGATTTTATTTCTGATTTCACCTAAGGCATCCTATGTGACAGGTGCTTTTCTGGATGTCTCTGGCGGGCGCTAGCCCAACCACAAGGAACGAAACATGGCTGACCAATATGATCTCGTTGTAATCGGAAGCGGACCGGGGGGCTATGTCTGCGCCATCAAGGCCGCACAATTGGGGTTGAAAACTGCCGTGATTGAAAAACGCGCGACCTTTGGCGGCACCTGTCTGAACACTGGCTGTATCCCGTCCAAAGCGCTCCTGCATGCCTCGGAGGTCTTGTCTGAAACAGATCACAAGCTGAAGACGCTGGGCATTGATGTGGGGACCGCAAAGCTGAACCTGCCGCAAATGATGGTGCATAAGGACGAGACGGTTAAATCCAATGTGGAAGGTGTGGCGTTCCTGTTCAAAAAGAACAAGATTGATACGTTTCATGGTGAAGGTCGGATCCTTGGTGCAGGCGAAGTTGAAGTCACTGCGGATGATGGCTCTGTGCAAACAGTTGCTGCCAAGAATATTGTTGTGGCAACCGGGTCTGATGTGGCCGGTATTCCAGGTGTAGACATTGAATTTGATGAGAAGATCATCGTCTCCTCAACCGGTGCGCTGGAGCTGGAAAAGGTTCCGGCCCATATGGTTGTCGTTGGTGGCGGGGTCATCGGGCTGGAACTTGGTTCAGTCTGGAGCCGCCTTGGCGCCAAGGTGACCGTCATCGAATATATGGACAAGATTCTGGGTGGCATGGATGGTGATGTGTCAAAACAGTTCCAGCGGATGCTGTCCAAACAAGGCCTTCAGATGAAGCTGTCATCCAAGGTGACGGGCGTTGAATCCACTGACAAGGGTGCTCTGGTGACCTATGAGCCTGTTGCTGGCGGTGATGCGGTTTCCATTGATGCTGACGTGGTGTTGGTCGCCACAGGACGTCGCCCTTATACGGATTCGCTGGGCCTGGAGGCCATTGGAGTCAAGCTGGACCGGATTGGCCGCGTGGAAGTTGATGGCCATTACCAGACCAATATCGATGGTGTTTATGCCCTTGGTGACGTGATTGCCGGTCCAATGCTGGCCCATAAGGCTGAAGATGAAGGCATGGCGGTTGCCGAGATATTGGCGGGCCAGGCAGGCCATGTGAATTATGATGTGATTCCAAGTGTGGTTTACACAGCGCCGGAAGTTGCATCTGTCGGCAAGACGGAAGAGGAACTGAAGGCAGCTGGCATTGAATACAAAGCCGGCAAATTTCCGTTCTCCGCCAATGGCAGAGCCCGTGCCATGTTGGCCACAGATGGTTTTGTGAAGGTGCTTGCTGACAAGAAAACGGACCGGGTTCTGGGCGTTCATATTGTCGGGCACAGTGCGGGTGACATGATTCACGAAGCAGCCGTGCTGATGGAATTTGGCGGATCATCAGAAGATTTGGGGCGCACTTGTCATGCGCACCCAACCTTGTCGGAGGCGGTGCGTGAAGCCGCTCTGGCGACTTTTGCCAAACCGATCCACATGTAGGCAATTTGCGCTGTCTAATGATTATGATATGAGCCGGGCATGGAACAATTTCCCATCTCCGGCTCAAACTATATTACCGACGCTGACCTGACAGAGCTGTTTGTACGCTCGTCCGGCCCCGGCGGTCAGAATGTCAACAAGGTATCTACTGCCGTGTTGTTGCGGTTTGACCTGAAAAACTGCGAAACGCTGTCGCCTTACATCAAAACCCGGGCCTCAGAACTTGCTGGCAGCCGGATGACAAAATCCGGTGAAATTCTTATTCAGGCAGAGCGGTTTCGCACGCAGGAGCAAAACCGGGCAGATGCGCGGGACCGGCTTTTGAAGCTTTTGAAGCAAGCCAGTGAACGCCCCAAATTCCGCAAGCCGACACGCCCGACATTGGCATCCAAGAGGCGTCGGCTGGAGAAGAAAACGCAGCGCGGATCGACCAAACAAAACCGCAAGAAGCCGAATTTCGATTGAGGGCTTGTCTTCTGTTCGCGAATCCGGCCATCTGATACTTCTCTTTTACAGGAATTTCATCATGGCTTTTTCTATCGTCACCTGGAACATTAATTCTGTGCGCTTGCGCATGCCCATTGTGCAGCAATTGCTCGAATTGTGGCAGCCTGATGTGTTGTGCCTGCAGGAGACGAAATGTCCGAATGATCAGTTCCCGACGGCTGCCTTCAAGAAGTTGGGCTATGAGCATATCGCGATGCACGGGCAAAAGGGCTATCACGGCGTGGCCACCATTTCCCGCCAGCCATTTGAGGCCGATGCTGAATGGGTCGAGTTTTGCGAGATGGGTGATACCCGACACATCTCCACACGACACGCAATCCCGGGAATGTCTGATTCGGTTCTGTTGCATAATTTCTATGTGCCAGCCGGAGGGGATGAGCCGGATATTGTCAAAAATCCCAAATTCGATCACAAGCTGAAATTTCTGGATGAAATGACGGGGCATTTTGGCGACCGCTTCAAGAGTGACAAGAACATTGTCGTGGGCGATTTGAACATTGCGCCTAGCGAGCATGATGTGTGGTCCCACAAGCAGCTTTTGAAAGTTGTCTCACACACACCGGTGGAAGTGGAATCGCTGGACAGGGTGTTCAGATCTGGTGACTTTATTGATCTTGTGCGGCAACACTTTCCGGAGCCTGAGACACTCTTTTCCTGGTGGAGCTATCGATCACGTGACTGGCAGGCGTCCAACCGTGGACGGCGGCTCGATCACATCTGGTCGCATCCAGATGTCGCAAAGCATCTGTCGTCGGTTGAGATTTTAAGTGACGCACGCGGCTGGGAAAAACCATCAGATCATGTGCCAATCAGGGCCGTGTTTGGGTGATGATATCTGCGGATTATCTGGTTTCGAGTGCCGGTTTGTCGCCCAATAAATAGCGTGGGCCTGCGCCCTTTTTCTGGGCTCGGTCTTGTGGATTATAGAGTTCGCAATTGCGTAAGGACAGGCAGCCACAGCCAATGCAGCCATCCAGATTATCACGCAGCTTTTCAAGTGTTTCTATCTGGCTGTCGAGATGGTGTCTTATGCTGCGGCTGATCTGACGCCAGTCTGCTTTGTTCGGTGTGCGGCCCTCAGGCAGTGTTTGCAGAAGCGCTCTGATCTCATCAATTGAAAATCCGAATTGCTGCATGATCTGAACAAAGGAGAGGCGCCTGATATCAGACCGCATAAAGCGTCTTTGGCCGCCGGCATTGCGTTCTGCCTCAATCAGATCCTGCGCATCATAGTAGCGGATTGCTGAAACCGACAGGCCCGTTCGCTCAGCCAATTGTCCAATCGAAAGTCTGTCTGTTGGTTTCATCGCCTGAAAATCGCTTTTGATTCAAGGTGTTTTCTGGTTTTGAGACTATCATAAAAATTACTTGACCTCAAGTTAGGTTTAGGAATTAGGGTTCTGTCATTGTTAAAGATATGGAGTGACTTATGATTGATGGGACCCAAAAATCTGGAATGCTGGAACATGTCAATGTGACGGTCAGCGATCCAGCAAAGACCGCGGAAATCCTGTGTGACCTGTTTGACTGGCACATTCGCTGGCAAGGGGAGGCCATACACGGGGGCACCACAGTGCATGTGGGATCGGATGACAGTTACGTTGCCGTTTATTCAATGGGACAGATGAAACAAGGGCGTGACGACAGCTATTCAACACGCGGTGGCTTGAACCATATTGGCGTCGTCGTGGCCGATATTGAAGCGGCAGAACAACGGGTTTTGGCAAAGGGGTTCAAGACCCATAGCCATGCCGATTACGAACCGGGTCAACGATTCTATTTTCATGATGCTGATATGATTGAATTTGAAGTCGTGAGTTATCAGGACTGACATCATTCATGGTCACTTCCGCCAATGGCATTGTGAGAGCAGAGGCAATTGCTTGTGTGCGCGCATTTCTGCGCTATGTCCTGTTCGGAAACCTGAGCGAAGACATATGGAAGATCAGCCATGAAACGATTTGTCGGAAAAACAGCAATTGTGACCGGAGCAGCAGGACATCTGGGCCGAGCAACTTCCCAGCGCCTGGCGCGGGAAGGCGCTCGGCTTGTGCTGATGGGTCGTGATCTCGGGGCGCTTCAAGCCTTGTCTGATGAACTGCCCGGTCAGCACAGGGTCTGTGCGCTTGATTTGCTCGATCGCGAGGCCGTTCTTGCTGCCGTCCAGCAGGCGGAAACAGAGTTTGGCGCCATTGACTGTCTGATTGCGGCTGCGGGTGGGTTTGATATGGGGCCAAAGGTTCATGACGTTGGGGCCGATGGTTGGCAGAAAATGCAGGCGCTTAATCTGGAAACCTTGTTGTCAGTGCTGGCCGCAATTGTACCGGGAATGAAACAGCGCGAAAGCGGACACATTGTAACTGTGGGCGCGTATGCAGCTTTGAAGGGTGGTGCGGGCATGGGCCCCTATGTGGCGGCCAAATCGGCTGTCATGCGCGCCACCGAAAGCGCCTCTGCAGAACTGAAGCCTCACAACATCAATGTGAATGGGGTCTTGCCCAGCGTTCTGGACACGCCGGATAACCGCAACGCAATGCCGGGTGCCGACACCAGTAAATGGGTGACGCTGGATCAGCTTGCTGGGGTAATCGCCTTTTTGGTGTCTTCCGACAGTGACGCGATCCACGGTGCACTCATCCCCGTGACTGGAAAGTCCTGACGTTTTTGTACATGGCCTGTCGACTCCGCTGTTAGGCCAGGTTCAGCCTATTTGGGCCGTTCTGCAAGCATCATGTAATTGACATCCGTGTCGTTCGATAGAGCCCAGACATCCTTCAGCGGATTGTAGAAAACGCCGTTGATTTCCAGAATTGACAGCCCTTCGGCGTTCAGCGGTCGCTCGATCTCTTCGGGCCGAACCAGTTTTTCATATTGGTGTGTTCCCTTTGGCAACCAGCGAAGAATGTGCTCTGCGCCGATGATGGCCAGACCCCAGGCTTTCATGGTGCGGTTGATGGTGGCGATAAACATCAATCCACCGGGACGTAACATCTTGGAGCATTCGCTCAGGAACAGGGGCACATCTGCCACATGTTCAACGACCTCCATGTTGAGAATGATATCGAAGGTCTCGCCTTCGGCTGACAATGCTTCGGCAGTTGTTGCCCGATAATCGATGCACAGGCCGCTTTGCTCTGCGTGCAATGAGGCAACATTTATGTTCGTGGCTGATGCATCCACGCCCACAATCTCAGCACCCAGACGCGCCATGGGTTCACATAGAAGACCACCGCCGCAGCCAATATCGAGAATGCGCAAGCCGGCCAGGGCATCTGTCGCCTTGATGTCGCGGTCAAAACGGGCGGACACTTTTTCCTTGATGTAAGTCAGGCGGACCGGATTGAATTTATGCAGCGGTTTGAATTTGCCGGTCGGGTTCCACCATTCTGCTGCCAGCTTTGAAAAACGCTCCACTTCAGCGTCATCGATGGTGGTTCTTCCGGTGTTGGGTGCTTCAGCCATTTTCGTCTTCATGTTTTGTGGATCACGGTCTGCTACAGACAAACGTGGTTGGCATCGATCACATGTCAAGCAAAACAGGAAAAAATGGGCGCAATTGTGTGTACAGCGCGGTTGCTTCCTTGGCACTCAACGTCTATGAATGCCGCGCAAAAAGGCTGGATTACCGTTGGTTTTCTGCCACGTGTCCGCTGCATCAAAGAGTTCTGAAAGCATGTCCCGATTAGTCATGAAATTCGGCGGTACATCCGTCGCCGATCTTGAGCGCATAAAGAATGTGGCCCGCCATGTTCAGCGTGAAATCAAAGCTGGCCATCAGGTTGCTGTTGTTGTGTCCGCCATGTCTGGCAAGACCAATGAGCTTGTGGGTTGGTGTCGCGAGGCAAGCCCGTTTCATGACGCGCGCGAATATGATGCTGTGGTGGCTTCCGGAGAACAGGTTACAGCCGGTTTGCTGGCTATGACGCTGCAGAATATGGGCGTGGATGCGCGGTCCTGGCTGGGATGGCAGATACCGATTCTGACCGATGGCGCCCATGGGGTTGCCCGTATTACCGACATTGATGGGACACGGCTGATCGAACGTCTGGAAATCAATCAGGTTGCTGTCATCGCCGGCTTTCAGGGCATTGGCCCTGACAATCGGATTTCTACGCTTGGACGGGGTGGGTCGGACACCAGTGCGGTTGCCATCGCGGCCGCTGTGAAAGCAGACCGATGTGATATCTATACCGATGTGGATGGGGTTTACACGACTGACCCTCGTATGGTGCCGCGTGCCCGGCGCATGGACCGTGTGGCCTTTGAAGAGATGCTGGAGATGGCTTCTCTGGGCGCGAAAGTGCTGCAGGTTCGTTCGGTTGAAATGGCCATGGTGCATAATGTGCCCATGTTTGTGCGGTCAAGCTTTGATGATCCGGACTCAATCGATTCCAGCCCGGGCGCAACACCCCCAGGCACCCTGATTTGTGATGAAGAGGCTCTTATGGAACAGCAATTGGTGACAGGCATTGCCTACAGCAAAGATGAAGCGAAAATCACTTTGCGCCGAGTTGCTGACAGGCCGGGTGTCGCAGCTGCGATCTTCCTGCCCTTGTCACAGGGCAATGTGATTGTGGACATGATTGTCCAGAATATTTCTGAAGACGGCAAAACAACAGATATCACCTTCACTGTGCCGCAAGGGGATTACGCCCGTGCGCGCAAGGTGATCGATGAACAGCGCGAAAGCGGTGAGATCATCTGCGAGCTTGTTTCAGGCTCCGAAGATGTGGTGAAGGTCTCCGTCATTGGCATTGGTATGCGGTCGCATGCTGGTGTTGCGGCCCAGGCTTTCAGCTCTCTGGCTGAAAAAGGCATAAATATTCAACTTATCACGACGTCTGAAATCAAGATTTCGATTTTGATTGATGCGGCCTATACTGAGTTGGCGGTACGGTCCTTGCATAGCCTTTATGGCCTCGATAAGCCGCAGGACTGATGGACTGGCAGACAGTCTGTGTGACACATTATTGCGCGAGCAATGTTGTACAGACACTGTTCGTCTTGCAGACCGGGTAAAGGATTGAGGCACACATGAGTTATGAGCCAGAAGGATGAAGCGGATGTCCGGAGCAACTGCAGGTCCGCGCCTGTTGCTCCGCAGCCTTCGGGCAACCATGGCGGAATCAATTGGCGCGCAGGAGCGACTGGATAAGGTCGCCAGCCTGATTGCGTCCAATATGGTGGCAGAAGTTTGCTCCATCTATGCTTTGCGGACCGATCGCGCGCTGGAACTCTACGCCACTGAAGGCCTGAACCCTGATGCGGTCCACAAGACAACCCTGCGTGTGGGCGAAGGGCTTGTGGGTCTGATTGCCGCTGATGCGCGACCGCTTAATCTGCCTGAAGCGCGCAGCCATCCACAATTTGCCTATCGTCCGGAAACCGGCGAGGATCTGTATCACTCCTTTCTGGGCGTGCCTATTTTACGGGCAGGGCGCACATTGGGTGTGCTTGTGGTCCAGAACGCCACCCAACGCGGTTATGCCGAAGATGAAGTTGAAGCGCTTCAGACCACGGCTATGGTCATTGCTGAAGTTCTTGCGTCTGATGAACTAACCGGCCTTTCGGGCGCCGGGGGTGATTTGGACATTCGCCGTGCCAGTCATTTTGCCGGCACCACACTGTGTGATGGGATTGGTCTTGGCACTGTGGTGCTGCACCAGCCCCGCGTGGTGGTGACGGAGCTGATCGCTGAGGATATTCCAACTGAACTGCGCCGCCTTGATGCGGCGATTGCCAGTTTGCGCCTGTCGGTAGATGACATGCTGGCACGAGGCGATATGGCAGCTGGTGGTGCGCATCGTGATGTGCTGGAAGCCTACCGCATGTTTGCCAATGATCAGGGCTGGGTCCGGCGCATCAAAGAGGCCGTGCAGTCTGGCCTCACAGCCGAAGCGGCTGTTGAACGGGTGCAGAACCAGACCCGGGCGCGTATGAAGCGGCAGGCCAGTGATCCTTATCTTCTGGACCGGCTGCACGATTTTGAGGATCTGGCAAACCGCCTTCTGCGTGTGCTGATGGGCAAGCCCCAGACCGATATGACGGCAGAACTGCCGGAAAACGCGGTTCTGATTGCACGCACCATGGGGGCTGCGGAGCTGCTGGACTATGACCGGTCAAATCTGCGCGGCCTGGTGCTGGAGGAAAGTGCGCCTACCAGTCATGTCAGTATTGTGGCCCGGGCGCTTGGCCTGCCCAGTGTCGGGCGCGCCATTGACGTGGTCGCTTTGGCTGAATCCGGGGACGACATCATCATTGATGGTGATGCCGGCGAGGTCCATCTGCGCCCGACGCCTGAAGTTGTTCATTCCTATGGCGAAAAGGTTCGCTTTCGCGCCAAGCGTATGGAGCGGTATCGGGCCAACCGGAATTTGCCAAGTGTCAGTAAGGACGGTGTGCATGTCGAGTTGCTGATGAATGCCGGTCTGCTGGTTGATATGGAGCATCTGGAAGAGGCGGGCGCTTCAGGAATCGGCCTGTTCCGCACGGAATTGCAGTTCATGGTGGCATCGTCCTTTCCCAAAATGGCGGAACAGCAGGCGCTTTATGAACAGATCTATGACCATGCAAAGGGCAAGCCTGTAACCTTCAGATCCATTGATGTGGGCGGAGACAAAGTATTGCCCTATCTGCGCATGGATGTGGAAGAAAACCCGGCCATGGGCTGGCGGGCGATTCGTCTGGGTCTTGATCGTCCGGGTCTGATGCGCGCTCAGATCAGGGCGTTGTTGTTGGCGGCGAAAGACAATGAGTTGCGTTTGATGTTTCCCATGATCACCGAGGTTTCGGAATTGAGGAAAGCCCGCCTTGCTGTGGAACGCGAGATTGATCATGTTCGGCGGCACTATGAGGTTGAGCCGCCAATGCTGCAAATGGGCGCGATGCTGGAAGTTCCCTCGCTGCTGTTTCAACTTGATGAATTGTTTGAAGTGGCTGATTTCATATCTGTCGGGTCAAATGATTTGCTGCAGTTCATGACGGCCAGTGACCGTGGCAATACACGCGTGGCGGAACGTTTTGATCCGCTGGGCAGTCCTTATTTCCGGGCGCTGAGGCAGGTAACGGAAGCTGCTGACAAAGCCGGGAAGTCCCTCTCTCTGTGTGGAGATATGGCCGGACACCCCTTGGCGGCCATGGCTTTGATCGGTATCGGATTTCGGCAAATTTCCATGTCTCCAGCGCAGATTGGTCCCGTCAAGGAAATGCTTCGGGCCTTGCCGGTTCAGGAGCTTCAGGACAAGTTTGCCGTGTGGCTGAACGACAGTTCCGGTGCGCCGGGATTGCGCGGGTTGCTGGAAGACTTTGCGAAAGCACATCAGGTGCCCTATTAGGGGCGGATCAGTATTGTCTTCAGTTCCATAACCAAGTGATCCCATGTCATCTGTCTCACTGCCTCAGGAAAAGCTCAATGCGCTTGTCAATCGCCTCAATGTGATTGAAGCGGAGATGGCGCATAATCCCGATCCGGAGAAATATGTCGCTCTGTCGCAGGAATATGCAGAGCTGGACCCGGTCGTTGCGCAGATTCGAACGCTGAAGGCCGCCGAATCCGAATATGCGGATTTGCAGGAGATGATCTCCGATCCTGAGACTGATTCAGATATGCGCGCTATGGCGCAGGAAGAAGAGCGTGCGCTTGCAGAAAAGCTTGAGGTGCTTGGTCATGAAGTGCGTCTGCTGCTGTTGCCCAAGGATGCCGCTGATCAGAAAAATGCCATGCTGGAAATTCGGGCAGGTACAGGCGGAGATGAAGCGGCGCTGTTTGCAGGTACCCTTTACCGCATGTATGAGCGCTATGCGGCCAACCATGGCTGGACGGTGGAATTGATTTCCGCAAGCGAAGGGGATGTGGGTGGCTTCAAGGAAATCATCGCCAAGATCTCTGGTAAAGGTGTGTTTGCCAAATTGAAATTTGAATCCGGTGTGCATCGGGTTCAGCGCGTTCCGGAAACGGAATCGGGAGGCCGCATTCATACATCAGCGGCCACGGTCGCTGTACTGCCGGAAGCACAGGAAGTTGATATTGAAATCCGTTCAGAGGATTTGCGGATTGATACAATGCGGGCCTCCGGTGCCGGGGGGCAGCACGTCAACACCACCGATTCGGCGGTTCGTATAACCCATATTCCAAGCGGCGTTGTGGTGGTGCAGGCCGAGAAGTCCCAACATCAGAACCGGGCCAGAGGCATGGAAGTTCTTCGGACAAGGCTCTATGATATGGAACGCCAGAAGCTGGCCGATGAGCGTGCTGAAAGCCGCAAAGGTCAGGTCGGATCGGGAGATCGGTCAGAACGCATCCGGACCTATAATTTTCCGCAAGGGCGCGTGACGGATCACAGAATCAATCTCACGCTCTACAAGCTGGAAAAAGTGATTGTGGGAGAGGCCCTTGATGAGGTGATTGATGCTTTGATCACAGAAGACCAGGCCGAACTTTTGGCAAGCCTTGGTGATGAGGCCTGATGCAGCAGGCCGACCAGCCTTTGGCGGTTTTGCCTGGCGACAATCTCACGGTTGCCCTTTACACAATGCGTTTGATTATCGAGCGTGGGCTTAAGGCCAGAGAGCTATTTCTCGATTGCGGTCTGGATACCCGGCTGCTGCTTTTGCATCACATGCAAATATCTCATGCCGAACTGATTGCGGCACCGACCCATCAGCTTTCGGAAGGTGATGCAGCTGCGCTTACAGAGTTGGCAATCCGGCGGGGTGCTGGTGTTCCGGTAGCGCGGCTTGTGGGTGAGGCGGAATTCTGGAGCCTGCCATTTCATTTGTCGGATGATACGCTGGTGCCGCGTCCAGATAGTGAACTGATAGTGGAGGCTGCATTATCGCGCATTGGCGGTGAAGCCACGCGCATTCTGGATGTGGGAACCGGAACAGGGTGTTTGCCGCTCGCTATCCTGTCCGAGCGGCCGCGTTCTGCCGCTCTGGGTGTTGATATCAGCCAGGGTGCCTTGGCGGTGGCGGAGCGCAATGCGCACAGGCTTGATGTGGCCGACCGGTTTTCCACCTGTTTGAGTGATGTTTATGATGGCGTTCCAAAGACGGGTGTTTTTGATGTAATTCTGTCTAACCCACCCTATATAGTTTCTAACGTGATTGATGATCTGGACACTGAAGTTCGGGATCATGATCCACGGGTTGCGCTGGATGGCGGCACTGATGGCCTCGATATATATCGACCCTTGGTCGCCGAGGCTGCCCCGTTTTTGGCACCCGGAGGCTATCTGATTGTTGAAATTGGATATGATCAAAGTTCATCTGTGCGTGCCCTGATGTTGGAAGCTGGCTTTGAGCCAGAGCTTTTGCATGATCTTGCTGGGCATCCGCGTGTGCTGATAGGCCACAAAAGCGAGCCAAATTGACAAAAAAACCGCTTTTCGTGTGGTTTTCTCAGGATAAGCCTTGAAAAGTGGCGGAATCAGTGGCTTAGTCTGCCCGTTGGGAAGCGAACAATGAATGCTCGCTTCGATTACATCTCAGACGACAGTCTTCGATTTTTCTGCAGCTCAACTTGTTGGGGCCCAGAAGAATCCGTGCTGATCTCGTAAGAAGTGTTCGGTTCTGTAACTGGCCACGATTTAGGGATTTCATGCAGGCGGGTCTCGCGGAGCATTTTGTTTCAAACTGACCCGAGCCTTTGTGGCGCACCGGAAATCTGACCGTCTGAGTTGAGGCAGGAACAGAGCCTATTTGAATCTCATTGACCGACTGCTGATTGATGCCCGGCATATATTTACTTGCCTTTTTGGGACATTGGCCACGGACTACTGGTGTGATGAATTTTGGCTATAGGAGCCGCTTGGCCCAAGGGCAGCGGAAGATAAACACTTGGAGGTTAGCTCTGGAATGAACCGGGTTTCTAACAGAGACGCGTCTTCGCGGAACAATCAGAATCGCCAGCGTAATCGCGGGCGTAACAACAGCAACAATAACAACAGCAACAATAACCGACGTGGCCCTAATCCGCTGCAGCGCAGTTATGAAAGCAATGGCCCGGATGTAAAAATTCGCGGCAATGCCATGCAGGTTGCCGAGAAATATCTGACTCTGGCGCGCGATGCACAGGTTGCGGGAGACCGGATTCTGGCTGAAAATTACATGCAGCATGCGGAGCATTATTCCAGGATTATTGCTGCAGCCCAGGCTGCCAATCAGCAAACCCAGCAGGCCCAGCAAGCTCAGCAGGCCCAGCAGGCCCAGCAGGCGCAGCAAAATCAGCAACAGCAGGACAATCCCCAGCAGTCATCAAATGATGAGCCGTTGAATGGTTCAGGTCCGCAGCCCGGTCTGGAAGCGTCTGACGCCAATAAGCCCAATGACAAAGAGGCGAATAATCAGAGCGCTTCTTCTGAGGAAGCCGCGAACAAGCCATCAGAGGTTGCTGCTGAACCAGTTCAGGCCGCGCCTGTTGAGGCGAAGCCACGGCGTGCCCGACGCCCCAAGATTGAAGCAAGCCCGGCTGTTGAGGCAACCGCTGATAGCCCGGCACCGGAAAAACCGGCTCGGAAGCCGCGGACACGCCGCCCAAAGCCAGCAGAACCTGAATTGGCGACGCAACCGGATGCTGCCGAATAACTGGCTCCGGTCAGGCTTTCAGGTCTATGCTCGTTTCTGGATGAAGTTTGAAAGCGCGCCTTGCTGGACAGGGCGCGTTTTTGTTTAAGAGAATCGCTGCGACCTCTTTTGTTGCGAAATAGCAACACTATATATGAACAGCACCGGCATCCGATCGGTGCGCGGACGCTGCTTTGCGGGTCCGTCTCTTTTGTTTTCGCGTCATATGCCGTTTGGGTGTGATGTGTTTCTGGAGTGTGATTATGAACATTGATACCTATTCTGACCGCCTGCGCGGTTTTGTGCAGTCTGCCCAGGGCAATGCCCTTGCTGCAGATCATCAGCAATTTTCCCCCGAGCATCTTTTGAAAGTTTTTCTGGATGATTCCGAAGGGCTGGCAGCGAGCCTGATTCAATCTGCAGGTGGTGATGTGGCACGGGTACGCATGGCCAATGATGCGGCCCTGGCGGCTTTGCCTAAAGTCACCGGCGGCTCTGGCCAGCTGTACATTGCACCGGCTTTGGCCAAGGTGTTCAAACAGGCTGAGGACAATGCCAAGAAGGCTGACGATTCCTTTGTCACCGTTGAACGTGTGTTGCAGGCACTGGCCATGGTCAAAGCCGCCACAACTTCAAAAAGCCTTTCAGACGGTGCGGTTTCCGCTCAGGCTCTGGGCCAGGCCATTGATGCCTTGCGGCAGGGCCGGACAGCTGACAGTGCCAATTCAGAAGGCAATTTTGACGCGCTGAAAAAATATGCCCGCGATCTGACGCAGGATGCGCGTGACGGAAAGCTCGACCCGGTCATTGGCCGCGATGAAGAGATTCGCAGAGCCATTCAGGTTTTGTCCCGGCGCACCAAGAACAACCCGGTTCTCATTGGCGAGCCAGGTGTTGGTAAAACCGCAATTGCGGAGGGTCTGGCACTTCGTATCGTCAATGGCGACGTACCGGAATCCTTGAAAGGCAAGTCTCTTCTGGCGCTGGATATGGGCGCCTTGATTGCCGGTGCAAAATACCGCGGTGAGTTTGAAGAGCGGCTGAAATCCGTGCTCAATGAAGTGCAGCATGCCGCCGGCGAAATCGTCTTGTTCATTGACGAGATGCACACGCTGGTGGGTGCTGGCAAATCAGACGGTGCGATGGATGCCTCCAATTTGCTGAAACCTGCGTTGGCGCGTGGGGAATTGCACTGTGTGGGCGCCACCACACTGGATGAATATCGCAAACATGTTGAGAAGGATGCGGCTCTGGCCCGTCGATTCCAGCCAGTGATGGTGGGAGAACCGACTGTTGAGGATACGGTCTCGATTCTGCGTGGCATCAAGGAAAAATACGAGTTGCATCACGGGGTCCGAATTTCTGATTCCGCACTTGTATCTGCCGCCAATCTGTCGAACCGCTATATCACGGACCGGTTTTTGCCAGACAAGGCAATTGATCTTATGGACGAAGCGTCTGCTCGTCTGCGCATGCAGATTGACAGCAAGCCGGAAGCACTGGACGAGCTGGACCGCCGCATCATTCAGTTGAAGATTGAGCGCGAGGCACTGCTGAAGGAAACCGATCAGGCATCCAAGGACCGGTTGGAAAAACTGGAAGTGGATCTGGTCAATCTGGAAGAAGATGCGTCCGCAATGGCCAGCAAATGGAATGCGGAAAAGGATAAATTATCGTCCGCCCAAAAGCTGAAGGAAGAGCTGGATGAAGCCCGCTCTGCGCTTGAAAAAGCGCAGCGTGAAGGCAACCTTGCCCGTGCCGGTGAGTTGGCCTATGGGGTTATTCCCGATCTGGAAGCCGCGTTGCAGGGGCAGGAAGAGGATGCAGAGTCTGTTGAGGAAGGCTTTCTTGAAGAAGCCGTCATGCCCAATCACATTGCTCATATCGTATCACGCTGGACCGGTATTCCGCTGGAGAAAATGCTCGGAAGTGAACGGGAAAAACTGCTGACCATGGAAGATGATCTGGCGGCCCGTGTGGTTGGCCAGGGCCGTGCTGTCCAAGCAGTGTCTACGGCCGTCAGGCGGGCGCGTGCTGGTTTGCAGGACCCGAACCGGCCATTGGGATCATTCATGTTTCTGGGGCCTACAGGCGTCGGCAAGACTGAACTGACCAAGGCATTGGCAGAGTTTTTGTTTGATGATGAAACAGCCATGACCCGGCTTGATATGTCGGAATATATGGAGAAGCACTCTGTGGCCCGTCTGATCGGGGCGCCTCCAGGCTATGTGGGTTATGATGAGGGCGGTGCGCTGACTGAAAGTCTGCGGCGGCGCCCCTATCAGGTGGTCCTGTTCGATGAGATTGAAAAGGCTCATCCGGATGTCTTCAATGTGCTGTTGCAGGTGCTGGATGATGGCCGTTTGACTGACAGTCAGGGTCGGACGGTGGATTTCCGCAATGCCATCATCATCATGACGTCGAACCTTGGATCGGAGTTTCTTCTGGCCGATACAGATGACGTCATTTCCGATGAGACAGAAGGTCTGGTGATGAGTGCCGTGCGCAGCCACTTTCGACCGGAATTCCTCAACAGGATCGATGATATCGTTCTGTTCGACCGCTTGCGTCAGCAGGATATGGGCGCGATTGTCGATATTCAGATCAAACGTCTGGATGCCCTGTTGGCAGGCCGCAAGATTGCCCTTGAACTGAGTGACGGTGCCAAACAATGGCTGGCCGATAAGGGCTTTGAACCAGCCTATGGTGCACGTCCGTTGAAACGGGTCATTCAGAAGTATCTGCAGGATCCGCTGTCCGAGAAAATTCTGGGTGGCGAGGTTGTAGATGGATCCGAGGTTAAAGTGGATGGTGGTACTGACCGCTTGTTACTGACGGTGCAATAATAGATTTCAAAACCCCGCCATCCGGCGGGGTTTTGTTTTCAAATGTCTTTGACTGGCTGTGTCTTTGACTGGCTGTGTCATTGACTGGTTGTGTCTGGAATCTGGGTGGGTGGACCGTCGGCTGCGGTCCCGAATGGGGCGCTTTGTCTGTCGCCTCCGGAGTGAAGACCGCTGATCCAGTGGAGGCAATTGCTTCCTGTCATTCTTTGATGTGGTCCGACAATCCGCTACTAGCCAAACCTTCAGAATGGTCGCCGCAATCTTAGTTGGACGCTGCAGCGACAGTTGCCTCTTCATTCAGTGCAATAAGAGATGTGATGCGCTGACGTTCTTCGTGGAACTTGGCCAGCATTTCGCCTTTCAGAACCCGCCCTCTGGGCAGTTTGATCTTCATCGGGTTCACGTGGCGCTTATTGACCAGGACTTCATAGTGAAGGTGAGGGCCGGTGGAGAAGCCGGTAGACCCGACATAGCCGATCAACTGTCCCTGACGCACGCGTGCGCCGGCCTTGATGCCTGATGCAAACTTGCTCATATGAGAATAAGTGGTCTCATAGCGGTTGGCGTGCTGCAAACGAACATGACGGCCATATCCGCCATTCCATTTGGCCATTTTAACAGTGCCATCGCCAGCAGCGTAAATCGGTGTGCCGCGTCCTGTCGACCAATCCACCCCTGTGTGCATCTTAAAGACGCCGGTAATGGGGTGTTTTCGCATACCGAAAGGAGAGCGGAACGCGCCCTTGGCAACGGGCTTGCGCATCAGGAACTTTTTGGCGCTGCGTCCTGAATCGTCATAATAGTCTACAAATCCATCATCCGGTGTCCGGAACCGGTAAAACTGTTTGGTGTTTCCAGCCAGTGTTACCTCTGCAAACAGTACATGCCCGTTTTCATCGCTACCCGCATTGGGTGTGGAATGCAGCACGGAAATGGAATCGCTGGGTGTGATGCGCTTCTGGAAGTCCAGATCATAAGTGAAGATGCGTATGAGATCGGCAACGAGTTCCCGAGGCATTTCAAGCGAGAGGCCCGTTTCATAAAGGCTGTCATATAAAGTCGGCAATTGACCGGGGATGGGCTTTGCTTCAGCAATTTCACCAAGGTCTGCTTCCAGATAGGGCTCGGCTGCGCCAACAAACTCCCCACTGTCGTTGAGAGCGACACTGCCCAGATGCTCACGACCCTCATAGATGGACACGCGCACGGGGCGATTTCGGTTGCTGCCGTCTTCCGCCGTCGCTATGGCGATCCGGATTTTCTGACCGGGTTTGATCTGGGTGATGGCATGGGCTTTGATCAGTGCATCTACGGCGCTGGCGACTTCCGTCTGGTCAGCATCGTGCTTTGCCAGGATGCCGGAGAGTGTGTCATCCTTTGCGACGTCAACAATGCGTTCCTCATATGAGAAATTCGCGCCTGTATCGCCGTATTTCTCGATGAAGGATACATTTTCCGGAATGATGGTGATGTTGAATGGGTCGGCCATCGGAGCATTGGCCAGATCGACAGGATCCGAGCCAACATCCGGCATGCCGATGCCTTGTGGATCCATGGCTGCAACACTGATCGCATTGGCATCCTCGCCATTCAGGAACCGGCCGATCTCGTTGATGTCGGACATGACATCTTCTTCGCTCAGCAGTACCGTCGTATCAACAGCACCCATGGCAAGCGGGAAGGGACGAACCTGAATGGATATCTCGCCATCAACTTTTGCTGTGGTAATAATGGGCAGGGCTTCCTGCCGGGCATCTGGCTGTTCTTCTGTATAGACGGTCAGTGGATTGAAACTTGGAATTTCGCTGATGCGGCCCGTGGTTTCCAGGGCGAGCGGTGCCTTGATGTGCACAAAGGGCTTAACGCGGATAAAGTCGCGATTGCCCTCCCGGTTGACCGTAGACACCTGAATAACGCGTCGGGCGGGCTTTGCCTTGATTTCTGGCCGGAAGCGATTGCCCTTGCCGCTGTTTCCAAGTGTGGAGGCTCTTTGGGAAATGGGCTGGCCGCCCTGAATGAGTGACCCGCTCAGCGCGCCTGTTGGCTGCGCACTTTCATGACTTGCATCAATCGCTGCGAACAAGGCGCCGCCCATAAGGACAACTGACGTGATGCCTGTCAGAACCGTTCCGGCAAACCAGCGCATATTGACATGACGGCGATCGGGCACGCGCAGGCGTGTATCGGTTGTCATCAAGGGGGCATCGGTTCCTACATCCACGGAGACACGTAATTGCTGATCTCGTTTGCGGCGGAACTCTGAGGCGGATGGTGACATAAAGCTTCTTGATTCACTGTTGCGTTTGGGAGCGCGCGTTAAGCACACCTTTATAGACCAAGACCCGGTAAAGCCGCAAGCGCGGCCCCTATCTGGACTGCGCCCGTATGAGCGGAAAAAGAGGCAGACTTATGTCGTGGAGAATGCAGGTCTTAAACTTTGCGCACAGGACCCTATATATAATGCTGACGACTGACCGAGACTTTCGGCTTGTGAATCTTTTGCAGACGATGTGGATAAAGCAAACCCGCGCAATTCTGCCGTTTATACCAGGCGAAATAGCCTGAATGTTGCAGCGCCAAAAAAGTTTCACAAAAAGCAGATAAAGCGTTTGACACTAAAAGCACCTACCCATATAAACCGCTTCATCGAGAGCGGACGTGCCGCTGGCGGCGAGGCCTTGTGTCTCTAGCCAACTGGAGAGAAGCTCTTGAGGTGTCTGGAAGTTAAGCTGTATTGCTTTTCATTCAGGTAATATCAGACATTG
>JANSWZ010000008.1 GCA_024743215.1 Alphaproteobacteria bacterium | reverse complement strand
TGACAACGCGGCCAATGACAGCGACGACATGACTTATTCGATTTATAATGATGTCGTTTCTGGTTCCATCACGGCAGCCAATCGCATTTCCGGCGCTGCGGTGCGCCGCGCCCGTGTGACGATGGGCGATTACATGGATGAGTTTGCAGCCATTGCTGTGCATTCTGCCGTGTATGTGAATATGGCGGATAATGATGAGATTGAATTCATCAAACCGTCTGATGCCACTGAAATTGCCATGTTCCAGGGTATGGAAGTGGTGGTGGATGACCGCATGCCGGTGACGGCTGGAAGCAATTCTCCGGCCTATACCTGTTACCTGTTTGGCCGGGGCGCATTTGCCTTTGCCGACGGGGCCGGAGCTGATCTGGTGGCGTTTGAAACGGACCGTGAACCGGCTGTTGGAAATGGCGGCGGTCAGGACACTGTGCATACGCGCCGTCATGCGCTGCTGCATCCGCGTGGTGTGAAATTCACCAGCGGCAGTGTTGCAGCCCTTTCTCCCTCATGGGCCGAGTTGGAAAACGCGACCAATTGGGACCGGGTCTATAACCGTAAAAACATTCGCCTGGCACAATTAGTGGTCAACGCCTGACACGCTTTTGGCGTGGTTACGTGGTTGAGAATGATGGTTTTCAGATCATTGGACCAGATGGGGTCGGCATTTTGCCGACCCTTTTTTAATTGGAGATTTCAAATGGCTAAATCAGCAAAATTGGCGCCTAAAACCGCGCAGCTGAAAAAACTGATTGCGCGTGAGACGGATACGGCCCGTGCGGCGCATTTTCGCCGCGTGATGGATGGCACTGCGCCACTGGAAGCATTGACCGGCAAGACTGATTGGCTGCGAGTGCAGCGGAACGCTTTGATTGATGCGCTGCCGCCGGTGACACCCGTTGTGGATGAGACCGTTGCGGCAAACACGCCTGAAGTATCCGGGTTTGCCGCTCTGCAGGCCCAAATCTGCGCATTGCAGGGCCAAATTGCCGAGAAGGGAGACTAATTGATGCCTTCAAGTGTTGCTGAAATTGATATCTGGAACATGGCGCTGGATATGCTTCATGAAGCGCCAGTGTCGTCACCCAGTGAAGATACGAGTGTGCGGCTTTGGTTTTCCCGAAACTTTGGCCAGACGCGGGACAGTGAAATGCGCAAATTTGCATGGAACTTTGCGCTGGTGCGGGTGCAGCTTGCCGCAAGTGTTGAGGTGCCTGCGTGGCGCTGGCGCTACAAATATGAGTTGCCGGGCGATTGCCTGCGCATGATGGCGCTGCGGCAAGACGGGGCGTTGAATGGCACTTTGATACCCTATGAGTTGGAAGGCGAGGCCATTTTGACCGACGCGATTGCGCCGTTGAAATTGCGTTACATCAAGCGCGTAACAACCACCGGGCTTTGGGATACGCTTTTTGTGGATGTGGTTGCCGCAAAACTGGCGGCCAAAATGGCCCATTGGCTGACTGGAAAAAGCTCTTACGCCCAGATTGCGGAGCAGACATACCAACAAACTTTGCGCGAGGCACGGCGGATTGATGCGCTGGAACAGTTTCAGGAAGATCTGGACCAGAACAACATTATTCTGGTGCGCGGCTGATGAGCGTTTATCCTATTCAAGCCAATTTTACGCGCGGTGAACTGGGACCTCGATTGCAGGGGCGAACCGACCTTGATCATTATCAGGCCGGACTGGTGAGCGCATTGAACTGGCAGGTGATGAAGGAGGGCGGCGTGCGGCGGCGTGTGGGTACGTTGTTTGCCGGTGAGGTCAAGGACAGTGCCAAGCAGGTGCGGCTGGGCAAGTTCGAGTTTTCGACATCGCAAAGCTACATTCTGGAATTTGGAGAAGAATATATTCGGTTCTGGACGAATGGTGGCCGGGTTGAGGTTGCCGATGTGCCTGTTGAGGTGGTGACCCCTTATCAGGAAGCTGATTTGTCAAACATCAGATCTGCCGGTGCCGGGGATGAGTTGTACCTTGTATGCGAGGGGTATTCGCCCAAAATCCTGCGGCGCTCTTCAGAGACAAGTTGGGCGCTATCTGATTACATTCCCAAAGACGGGCCTTATCTGGATGCTCATGACGGCCAGACGGTTCTGACACCAAGTGCACGGAACGCGCTTTCATCTGGGACATATAGTTCAAGCGGATCCGGTGAGGATAACCTGTTTGACCTTGATCCCAAAGATGATTGGACGCAGGGCGGAGGTGTGGTTTCCACAATCACTATCAATCTTGGCGTCGGGAATGCTGAAGTCAGTGATTCATATAGTTTGCAGGCGGATGACGTCGTCCCAAATCAAGCGCCGTCCGAATTCAAACTTCATGGTTCTAACGACAACTCCACCTGGGTCGCACTGGATAGTCGATCAAATGAAACGGGTTGGGGGCGTCATGAAATACGACATTTTGATTTCGATAATACGATTGCCTTCAGATACTATCGCCTGACAATTACAGCAGCTGAAAATGAAACGGATAAACGAGTTGCTGAGTGGTTTATCAACAGGGCGGGTGATGACCAAACGCCGTTCACAATTACTGCCTCTTCGACTGACGGAATCAATAATGATGCCGGCTTCCAATCAGGCGATGTCGGACGTTCGTTGCAGGTTACAGGCTCTGACGGGATTACCCGTTGGTGCCAGATAACAAATGTGACATCCACAACCGAAATACTGGTGCGGATGTATGGCAGGTGCCTGCCTGATACAGACTCCTTCAGTCGCTGGAAACTCTCTCAATGGTCAGACTCATTGGGATGGCCACAGCAGATTGCGTTCTTTGAAGACCGGCTGACATTTGCTGCTTCCACATCTTATCCGCGTACGCTCTGGTCAAGCCAGACAGGCGATTATGACCATATGGGCATTAGCTCTCCAACTGAGGATACCGATGCTCTGAACATGACCATGAATGGTGGTCAGCTCAACCAAATACAATGGGTCGAGGAGGGGTTTGACCTGCTGGTTGGGACAACCGGTGCAACACGAACCATTCGGGCCAATGATGGCAACAGCGCCATCACAAATGAAAACAAAAGACAGCGGCGGGAAACTCAGGAAAAATGCGCGGCAATTGAACCGGTCTTTGTTGGCGAGACTGCGTTTTTTGTTGAAGCTTCACGAAAGTCAATTCATGAGTTTTTCTACGACTTCAACAATAATGGCTATCGCACGCCGGAATTGTCGACCCTTTCAAACCATTTGTTGAATGCCAAGATCACGGAGTTGAGTTGGCAAGCTTCGCCAGAAGGTTTGCTATATGCTGTGACCGAAGATGGCAGATTGGCGGTGACCGCACTTGAAAAGGCGCAACAGGTGGCCGGTATGACCCCCTTTGAAATCGCGGGTGGTTCTGCTGATGCGGTTGGCATCGTGGAATCGGTTCAGACGATCACCAGCGACACAGCCGATCAGACCTGGCTTGTGGTCCGCCGGACCATAAATGGTAATTCAGTCCGTCACATTGAGTATTTCAGCAACTGGGAAGATGGCAACGCTGTTGAAGATGGTGTATTTGCCGATAGTGCCCTGCAATATTCTGGCTCTTCCACTGTCTCGATTGGCGGTGCCAGCCACCTTGAAGGCGAGTCGGTGGGTGTATTGGCTGACGGGTTGGACCTTGGAGACATTGTTGTGTCTGGTGGGACGGTTACGTTGCCCAATGACTTTTCAGCTTCAAAAATTACCATTGGGTTACGCTACGAGTCTCACGGTGAGACCCTTCGTCTGCCGCAGGTTGGCAATCAGGATGGGTCCGCTCTTGGGCGGCGAAAGACAATCAAATCGGTTGCAATGGATGTTCTTGAAACCGCCGGATTAAGCGCTGGAACAGCTGCTCGGCTTGAAGATGTTGCGGCGCGGGCCATGACAGATAAGCTGAACAGTTCGCACCCACTCATGAGCGGCATTTTTTCTGTTCCCAGCCAAGACAGTTGGCGGAGTGGTGGCGCTTGTCTTTTTGCAACAAACAGAATGTATCCGGCAACTATTCGAGCGGTTTTGCTGGGCGTAGAAGGAGAACCATAATGTGTGGACCAATGGAAATGATTGGCGCAGCCGCAACTCTGGCTGGTGGCGCGATACAGGGCGTATCCGGATATCAACAACAAAAGGCCATGGCGGCGCAATCGCAAGCCAATGCAGAATTGTTGAAACGTCAGGCTTTGCTTGAGCGTGACAAGACCTCTTATGAAGGGGCTCAACACCAGAAAAATGCTCAACGCCTTGCTGCGAAGCAGGTGGCCTCAGCTACTGCCAGTGGATTTCAGGTGGATGGATCGACTTTGGATTTTATTGAAGGCGCTGCTGCTGAAAGTGATCTGGACCTGCAGGCCATACGCTATGGGGGACAAATTAAGGCGAACAATCTGGAGCTTCAGTCCCGGCAACGGCGGTATGATGCGAAGAGTCAATCCAAGGGCGCTGGACTGGCATTCATTTCACCTATCATCAGCTCGGCAGCAAGTTTGGGACGGGGTTTTGCAACCTCATAACTCAGTGTTGCACGACTTGAACGGTTCATAATCGGAACTGTGTGAACCGCCCACTACTAACAATATTCATTTAAATTGACAGCTGCCGCGAGGCGGCTTTTTTTATGGAAAGAATCAATGACAGAAACTGTATCAAAGAATTTCCAGCAATGGGTCGGGGACGGAGTGAGTGAGGTGTTTACGCTCTCGAATGTGACTCTCTTGGATGAATCCTATCTGGCAGTATTTCTTGATGACACCATTCAAACGATTGTCACCGATTATACCGTGGAGATTGAATTCGAGATCGCTTCGATTACATTCTCAACGCCGCCTGCCTCGGGACAACGAGTTTCGATTGTTCGGGAGGAGCCTCTTGAGCAAAACACTGACCTGACAACCATCAACACATTTCGTGCTGAGGGTTTTGAAGGTGCACTGGACGCAATTGTCCGGCAAATTCACCGCTTGTGGCATCGATTATCGCGCTCTCTGACTTTGCCTGACAGTGATTTGGACGGCAGTGGGCAATTTGACGCGCGGTCAAACAGGATTGGCAATGTTGCAGATCCGGTTGCTGAGCAGGATGCTGTCACCAAGGCCTTTGCTGACGATACGTATGCGCTTCAATCGGTCGCTGGCGGCGATATGTTCAAGGCGAATTATGATTCTGATGAAGACGGCAAAGTCAATGCGGCTGTTGCCGCTGATGTTGCACCATGGAGTGGCTTGACGGGTATTCCCGCCAGCTTCACGCCTGCATCCCACACACATACAGCAATTGAGGTCGATGACTTTAACACTGCGGCTGACGCAAGAATCGCCAGTTCAGCACAGGATGTCAGCATTTGGGAAAGCGGCACAGGTATCACAGAAGGTGTTGTCAGTCCCGCGAAGATTGCGGCGGCGATTGCCACCATCGCTCCTGGTGGTGGCGACATGATTAAAGCCATTTATGACAGCAATAATAATGGCAAGGTGGACGCGGCAGATGCAGCAGATGCTGCTCCTTGGACAGGACTGACAGGTGTGCCAGCTACTTTTGCGCCAGATGCGCATTCACACATTGCATCTGAGGTTTCCGATTTCAACATTTCAGCAGATGCACGGATAGCTGCGGCAGTCGGCCTGTCGGTTCAGGGATATGACGTGGACACGGCAAAGACCGATTTGGCACAGACGTTTTCAGCCCTGCAGGCTTGCAGTGTCGAAACATTGGTGGACGGCGCAATTATTACACCGACTGGAACACGGAACGCTTACCAGATTACCCTTGGCGGCAACCGCACCATGGCTGCACCATCATCAATCACCGCGGGCGCGACATACGTGTTCAAGATTATTCAGGACGGCATCGGCTCTCGAACTTTGGCATGGGCATCCGTGTATGACTGGCCGGGTGGGACGGCACCAATCCTTACTTCAGACGCCTCCGGAATTGATGTCATCTCTGGTTTTTCATTTGATGGCGCTTCAATTCAGATGCTCACTCCGGGACAGGGTTTTAGCTGATGACCAGACGATTTATAGACACCGTGACTTGGCAAAATATGACTTTGCATAAGTTCCGCAGATTGAAACTCGCGGTGAAAATGTTCGATGTCGCACAATTTGTTGGTCGGCAAAATCGTGACATATTGTCGTTTCCGAAGGGGAACGGGAGGAGGGTTAAGACGCTGCAACTAGCTGACCCTTCCGTTAGTCCGAAGGATTGTCTGTTGACGGGTCTGGAATCGTGTCTCGGGCTGCTTTGCGTTGGCTTTGCAGGATTATTTGTTCCCGTTGCAATAAACACAATCGAAGATGCAATGAAACGAACCGTCGCATTAACAGAATGGCAAGATCTTGAAATCAACACCCTCGATCATCTATGGGCAACAGACCCAACCGCGTCGATTGGGCTAAGCTCTCATACATTTGCGGCCGCATGGCTGGCCGGAGGAGATGGCTGATGTTCGCGATTCATGGCGTGTTGGCTTCTTTTGGCGGCGATGAAGCCGGTGGAATATCACTCGTCGGAACCAGTTCAGGCGGAGGCACGACAAACCTGCCCGCAGGGCTTCAAGAAAATGATCACGTGGTGGTGCAAATAGCCTCCGATGATTACGATATCAATTCAGTACCTGGATGGACTACTATTCAAACCCGTCTTTCGTCTGCACGTGGTGTATTGGTTGCCAAACGAATGGGGTCCACTCCAGATACCATTATTGTTGTTGATGCTCGCTGCGCTGTTGTCAGCATGGCATTTCGTGGAGTTGATATCACCACAGCAGAAGATGTTACACACCAATCCTTGTCGGGTTTTGGGAGCCCAAATCCTCCGGCAATTACACCGATTACCAATGGCTGTGCAATCGTAATTAGCGCATCGCTTGATGATAAGGAGGCAGCAGGATCAATGGTTGCGCCAACTGGTTTTGGGGACCTCGTCGTAAGTGATGAGGGCTCTCAAAATGCTACAGCCATTATGGCATGGCAAAGTCAGACCACAGCATCCATGATTAATCCCGAGGCTTTTGTGGGTAGTTCAGATGACAATTGGACCACAACACAGGCACTAAGGCCGCAACAATAAATTCCAAGCCTTCAATACACTCTTTGGCCAGATATCGAGTCTGGCTCCAGTATCCAACTTTGTAACGCTCAATATAACCTTGGTGGTTCCGATTAGCGATTCTTTTATATGAATACTTGAAATACTCCCTTGGGAAGGTTGAATAAGTGGCGGTTTTGATGTTGGCAACCCATTCAATGCTTGGGATTGCGAATTGGGCTATGACACGAAAGAAGGAACCAAATGAATCTGAAAAGTGACCAGATCCGAAAGGTTGTCGGCATGTCCGCCAGCCAGAGGATTATTGACGGCATGAAATCCAACATGTGCGAGTACGCGGCTGAGTTTGAACTTGATCGCCCGGAACGGGCTGTTCATTTCCTTGCCCAGATCGCTCATGAAAGCGCACATTTTCGAACAACGGTCGAATATGCGTCGGGATTGGCATATGAGGGCAGAAAGGACCTTGGTAATATCTTCCACGGCGATGGTCAGAAGTTCCGGGGCCGGGGTCTTATACAACTGACAGGGCGGTCTAACGCCAAGGACTTCACCCGGTGGATGCGCAGGCGTGACTCTGGCTGTCCTGATTTTGAGTCCAATCCTGAAATTATTGCAGACTTCCCGTGGGCATTTCTCGCATCGATTTACTATTGGTCCTCCCGCGATTTGAACAAATTTGCCGATACGAACAATATTGAACGGATTACAAGAACGATAAATGGCGGCCTGAATGGTTATGCTGATCGGTTGCGATATTATGATGGCTTTGCGCTGGCGTATCTCGGCTATGAGATCGGACCATCTGGTATCAGGCAATTTCAGTTTGATAGGGGCCTCCAGACAGATGGAATCAGCGGACCGCAAACACGAGATTCGTTTCATTCTGCCTTGAAGGCGCTAACAATACCGTCGCTTACAATGGCAGAGAATCCGGTTGTGCCGCCACCAAAATTGCCGTCAAACGCGCCACCGGGCGCGCATTACTCATTTTGGATCCGTTTAGCCGCTCTCTTTGGGCGGTTTTTTTATAGGAGATAAGCCCATGAAGGGATTCCGTACAATCAGTGTAAATATGGCTGTTGCAGCACTGCCATTGGCTTGTGAGCTTTTGGCATTTCTAGATGTGTTCGATTGGCGTTCGGTGCTTCCACCTGAGAGTGCAGGATGGCTCATCTTGTTCGTTGGCCTGCTTAATATTGGCCTTCGGTTCATCACCACAACGCCAGTCGGTGAAAGACATTGATTGGTCAGATCATGGCTTGGGTTGCTGGCGGAGCTCTAGACCGAATTGGGCGCCTTTTGAAGGATGCCTATCTGGCAAAGAAACAGGCTGATTCCGATGAGCAACAGCTTGAAGCTGATCTGCGGATTCGTCAGTTGGAAGCGCAACAGAAATTGCTGATTGCAGAACAAGGCAGAGCGCTGACACGTTGGATCAGGCCAGCTATTGCATTTCCGTTTGTTGGGTACCTGTGGAAGGTTGTGCTGTGGGATAAAGTGTTCGGCTTGGGAAGTACCGATCCTCTGTCTGCTGAATTTGGTGAGATCATGATGGTAATGATTGGTGCCTATTTCCTCACAAGGCCTTTTGAAAGGTTTTTGCGAGGTCGTGACCTTTAGAGATCGAGATGACATGGCATTACTTCGGAACGCTTTGGATTTACCAGCATGACCAAACAATTAATTGACGTGCAATTGGCACTGCTGTCTCAACAGATGCAGACCATGATGGATGAAAGCCGAAGATCGACAGCGGATATGAAGGATGAGATCGGGATCTTGAAATCCGATATGGCGGACATCAAAATGCAAGCCGCAAAGTGGAAGGGAGCACTTGGGGTCATGCTCGGGGCAGCTGCATTTGTTATCGGACTTATCACGGTATGGGAAAAACTGGCCGTATTGTTCAAACACTGAATTTATCAATGCTGATTGTATAAAACCCGCGACCAGATCTGGAATTTTCAGATCTGGTCGCGGGTTTTAAGCTATTATTTTTTGGGGAGATTTACACCCAATACGTCAAGATCGCGCTGGTTGATTTTGCGTCCCTGATTTGTCGCCAAACCTGCGCGAACGCCAGCGAAAAATATGTTCATGAAGCTTGGTTTTTCAGAATTCATAGAATTGTCTCCATTTCGCAGACAGAACTAGTCACTCACCGAACTCTTCACCAGTGCAGATTAAACGCGGCAGCCATGCATAAATTGCAACTTTCAGGTTTGGGATGCAGATCAGAGCGCAGCGTGGAATCAACGCCTTACGTATGGCGTCGACTTTCTTGATCCAGCAGGGCTTTGTTGTAGCGCTCTGTTTCCCAGTTTTCACGGAGAGCCTGCAATGTAAGCGCTTTCTGCGTTTGTGGAGCAAGTCCTCCTGTTGGAGGGTCATTGTCTAGGCTGGTAGGGAAGGCATAGCCGTCCGCTGCGCATGTAACGGCGTTTTCTAGTTCCTGCGCCGATAGTTTGCTTTCCTCTTTTGCTGCTCTCAATTCGGGATATAAACGCTTGCACATACCAGTCCGGTCAATGGTTTCCATCGGCTGACCAAAGGCCGAGGAGACCTGCAGTAGATTGGCCATTCTGGCAATGTTGGCCGTTCTGTTAGCGCCTGCTGCGTGATATAGAGCAGGGTTAAAAAACAACAGATCGCCTTTGTTCAAAGCGAGTTGGACACATCGTTCTTCAAAAACATCGCGAAAGTCCGTCCGGGTATAGGCTACATAGCCGGCACCATAACGCTGCGAGAAAGGCAGTAGCTTAGTCGGCCCGCTCTCAATTGGCATGTCGCAATGGGCAATCGCAGCTTGCAAAGTGAGAGCTGCGGACATGTGGTGCAGATGCGGTGGGTATTTTGCTGCCTGTGCTGCAGGCAGAAATCCCAGATGATAGTCCCGATGCGCATCCTGTGCTTCACCGCCAGGGCGGACGAGATTCACTTGGGATGCCATTTTATAGTTGGGCCCAAGCCATGCTTCACACCCTAAGGCAACCATGTCGTTGCCATAGTAGCTTAAGAATGTGGCTGGATCTGCTTCACAGAGTTTCTGCATGGAATTCCAGATTCGATCATTTGCTCCAGCTTTTGCAAAGTGGTCACCGCCTGATCCAGAGCGTTTCTCGCGCTCTATGATCTGATTGAAGATCTCACTTGCGGCATCGAGCACGCCCATATCCTCATAGGCATTTTGAATGACGAAGGTGCCTGCACCCTGAAACAAGACCTGGCCTAGCTCTGCCAGCACTTGCCTTCGACCCTCAGTAGCACTGAACAGTTCTCGCAATTCATGTGAACGGTAAACCGGAATGTCGCTCTCAATTGCCACCGCATTTGGTACATCGGTTTCAACAGTTTCGCCTTCCAGCGATTCCAGGAACTCCTCCAGACTGGCACTTTGTTTCGTGTACCAATCGGTGGGGTGGGGTGCATAGCTTTGTTTCTGTGGGCCTGACATGCTGTTCTCCTCCAATTTCTCTTTACAGAATACAGATTGTGTTCCATGCACCCATTCCTGAAAACCATCAAAAAACCATCAATTCAGATCGAGGTTTGATTTGGCGTCACATAAGTTTCTTGTGAAGGAGGTAGCCATTCAGGCGGGTGTCAGTACTGCAACGGTTGACCGGGTTTTAAACAATCGTTCGCATGTGAAACACCAAACGCGTCTGCGTGTCTTGCGGGCTATTGAGGAATTGGAGCGCCTCCAGGGTAGCCTGAATTTGGTCGGAGAGAGGTTTTTGATCGATGTTGTAGTGGAGGCGCCTGATCGGTTCGCCGAGATTGTACGTGATGCAGTGGAGGCTGAAATTGCCAGTTTTCTGCCAGCATTGGTGCGTCCGCGGTTTCACTTTCGGGAGACGTGGACAACAGCTGAGTTGGTCGCACGACTAAGACGGATCGGCCTTAACGGCAGTAAAGGTGTGCTTCTCAAAGCCAAGAATCTTCCAGAAATTTGTGATGCAATCGGAGGGTTGAGAAGCAG
This sequence comes from Alphaproteobacteria bacterium, assembly GCA_024743215.1. GTDB lineage: Bacteria > Pseudomonadota > Alphaproteobacteria > Rhizobiales. The sequence continues at coordinate 208,985 of JANSWZ010000008.1, read as the reverse complement.
GCATGTTCCCACAGCAACCTTGGTGACAGACATTCCAGACAGCCCCCGTATTGCGTATGCAGGGATGGATAACATCAGCGCTGGAGAAACTGCATCATTCTTGATGTCGCGTTTCGTGACCGGTCTTGGCGGCACCATTCTCCTGACAATAAGTCACAGTGATTTTAGTGGTGAAGCTGATCGCATTGCCAGTTTCAGGCAATCCATCTTGCTTGCACGGCCGGATCTGGACCTGATGGAGGTAAGCGGTGGATATGGTCAGTCAATTGCGACTAAAAATCAGGTGACAGAGCTTCTGGAGAGAGGCACACATATTATCGGCCTTTACTCTGCAGGGGGTGGGAATAGAGCAATTCTCGAAGCGTTTAACGACCTAGATGTGCCTGAACCTGTTGTTATCGGGCATGATCTAGATGAAGAGAACCGTAAGCTCTTGTCTGAGGGGCGCATCAGCGCCGCCATTGTGCATGATCTTAACAAAGATATGAGACAGGCGTTCGCCGGATTCATCGCATTTCATAAGTCCAAATTCAAAGCAGAAGCGGTCCGCTTTTCGACTGTGCAGATAGTGACTCCAGCAAATATTCCTGATTTGGCATGACGGGTTGAAGGCAGCGCTGAATACTTGGGTTCAAGCGTGCAGTCATACGCCCAATTGCAAAAGCTTTATGCAAAAACGACATCGAATGACCCAAAATGTCGCAATTTGAATATATCTAAATCTTACAAATCGAATCATCTTTGGCCTGTAAGCTTATGAAATAAATAAAGAAAAATTCATTTTTGGCGGTTCAGGCCCTGCGGGCCATTGGTCATGCAGCCCGGTTGACTTTGCTGCACAAGGTTGCACTTATAGAGTTCAGGGGCGAATTGGCCACTAGAAGAGTTTGTTATGAACTATGCAGCCATGAGGCTATTAACCCGGTATCTGGACATGAAGCCTGTCATGACAGGTTTCAAATGAAATCCCGGTTCGGAAATTTTAGTGCGGGTCCGTAAACAGGCGGTCTCGCTTTTTTTATGTTCTTACTAAGTCCAGAGGAAATCCATGAGCAATAATAGACTGCATCCAAAAGTTAAAGAAGCGCAGAAGATGATGGATGACGGTCGGATGGACCGGCGCGCATTTCTGCGCGTAGCGACGTTGTTGGGCGTTTCAGCTGGCAGTGCCTATGCGATGTCAGGGCTTGTGCAGCCTGCAGATGCGGCAGGACATGGCAATATGCCATTTGCGGCTGACGACCCGAATGCGAAAGCTGGCGGTATATTGAAGGTCGGCATGGATATTCAGAAAATGGACGATCCTGCCACCTATTCCTGGTCGGAAATGTCAAACCAGACACGACACACTCTGGAGTTTCTTACTATTACCGGTACTGATAACATCACCCGCCCTATGTTGGTGGATGGCTGGGAAGCATCAGATGACCTAAAAACCTGGACCTTTACAATACGCAAGGGTGTGAAATGGCACAATGGCGATGAACTGACTGCGGAGCACGTCAAGTTTAACATAGATCGCTGGATGGACCCGGATCTTGGTTCTTCAAATATCGGCTTGTCTTCCATTGCCGCAATGCTGGAAGATGTTGGTGAGAAGAAAGCGATGGTGGAGGGGTCGGTTGAGGTGTTGGACTCCCATACAATCCAGTTAAATCTTCAAAAGCCAGTTCTGTCAGTGCCGGAAGACTTTTCAAACTATCCAACCTCGATTGTGCATCCAAGCTTCAAAGCTCCTTTTTCCGACAATCCACTTGGAACGGGCGCTTATGAATTGGTTGAATTGGTGGTCGGGGAAAAATGCATTCTTAAAAAGAAAGCTGATCATGACTATTGGGGAGGGCAGGTCTATCTCGATGAGATTCACTATTACGATTTCTCGGCCGAAAACTCTCTCATAGCATTCTCTGGCGGCGAGGTAGATACGATCATCGAGTTTGGCGTCGAGCAGTTGGAGTTTGCGAAGGCAATCGAAGGTACAATCCTGACCGCACGGACGTCGCAAACGCTGACTTTGAGAATGCAGGTCGATCAAGCCCCTTTTGATGATATTCGTGTGCGTCGTGCTTTTTCGATGGCAATTGACAATGCTGCTGTGAAGCCACTGGTCTATCCTGAAGGTGGCGATATTGGAGCTAACTATCATGTAGCGCCTATCCATCCCGAGCATTTTGATATTCCGGTTCCCGCTCGGGATGTCGAAGGCGCGAAGGCGCTTTTGGCAGAGGCGGGTTATGCTGACGGGATTGAGTTGACCATTGATATCGGGAACACCGACGGCCCCTGGCATCAAACGGTCGTGGAAGCTGTCAGGGATCAGGTAAAAGATGCCGGAATTACGCTCAATATCAACGTGTTACCCGCGTCCAAATATTGGGAGATCTGGGACAAGACGCCCTTTGGGGCCACTTCCTGGACCCATCGTCCACTGGGAACCATGGTTCTGTCATTGGGCTATAGAACCGGTGTTCCCTGGAACGAAACCCATTTTTCAAACGCAGAATTTGACGCAGCCCTGGATGAGGCAGAAGCTACGCTCGATGTGGAGGAGCGCCGTGCAAAAATGGAAAAAGTGCAAAAAATCATGCAAGATGCCGCGATCGTTTGTATTCCGCTTTTCCGCCCGCTCTACTCCATTGTAAATGGCAGTGTGAATGGGGTTTCCATGCACCCGACGAAGTTTCATTTGTTCAACAAGGTTTGGAAAGCTTAGTCGCGGACTGCCCAAAGGCCGTGCAGATACCTGCACGGTCTTTTCTTTTCATCAGCGCCTTACATCAAACCATGGTTCTACCGTGGTCAGCTTAACCTGAGCCATTGGAGCATTTCCCAGGCAAAATGACCAAGTTTTTATTGAAACGTATTCTGCAGATGATCCTCATCATGCTGACCGCTTCATTCATCCTGTTTGTGATATTTGACACACCTGAATTTAAAAAACGTCTTGCAGTTCAAGAGCTTGGTGGATTTGCCGTGAGTGCGTTGACCGATGCCAGCTATGAATCCTGGCTCGAAAAAAAGGGACTCAATGTTCCCTTTTATGAGCGCTACAGCAACTGGATTGGTGCGGTCGTAAAAGGTGATTTTGGGTTTTCTCAAGAGAAAAACCGGGAAGTTGGTCCCTTGTTGTGGGACAAACTGAAAAAGACTGGAATTCTTGCGTTCTGGGTGTTTGCGCTGATGATTCCGTTGTCACTTGTTCTGGGTGTTCTGGCGGGAATGAAAGAGGGATCCTTGCAAGATCGATCCGTCTCTTTCATATCCGTGTTTTTTACGAGTATTCCTGAAATCGCAACAGCCATTTTGTTGACAGTATTTCTTGCACTCGGTCTTGGGCTGGTCCCTGCCAAATCAGCCATGATTTCCGGGTTTGACTGGAAAGCGCTTGTGCTGCCGGTGCTCACACTTGTGATTTATGATTTTGGCTATGTCGCGCGGATGACGCGGGCATCGATGGCCGAAGTGATGACCTCTCAATACATCAGGACAGCCATTCTGAAGGGCCTGCCTTACAGACGGGTCATCATGAAACATGCCTTGCGCAATGCTCTGATCGCTCCCTTCACCATCATCGTGTTGCAACTCAATTGGTTGTTGTCCGGGGTCGTTGTTGTAGAGGTCTTTTTTGAATATGATGGTTTTGGCAAATTGCTGCTGGAAGCAGCCCTTTTTCCAGATATTGAAGTTGTGCAGGCCTGCACGCTTGTAGCGGTTCTGGTCGCCGTTCTTTCCCAGATTATCTCGGACATTGGCTATACGTTCCTTAATCCCCGCATTCGGTTCAGTTAGGAGCGTAATCATGCCTGTCGCTGATCTTGAATTCCCGCGCAGTTCGATGTTCGAGCGATTGGCGAAACCAAAACCGATGTTGATCCTGTTTGCGATCATGTGGGTTCCACTGACGCTTTACGTGATGTTTGGTCTGGATGATGTGGTGCTGCTGCCAGCCATCCCGGCCACCATTGCGCTCTATTTCATTTGCTTGTGGGCTTTCCGTGAGTCCACGGTTGCCCTTGTTGGGCTTTCGCTGGTGTTTTTTTGGCTGATTATGGCGGTTTCTGCACCCTATCTGCCGTTGTTAGATCCAAACAAGCCGATTGCGCCTTTCGCCACTCCCTGGACAGAGAAGAAAGAAACGTTCTTTGTTCTGGGGAGTGATTTCAAAGGACGAGACCTTCTCTCCCGCATGATTTGGGGGTGTCAGAGAGTTCTTATCTGGGGTGTGTCGGCCACGGCCGTTGCGTATGTGGTTGGCACGGTGTTTGGTTTGATCGCTGGCTATCTTTCAGGATGGTGGGATGAAGTCATCTCGTTCATCAGCAACGTCTTTCTGTCTTTTCCAGTCATGGTGCTGTTCATTGTCGTTTTGAATTATCTGGGACCATCCGGCTTCAACATTGTCATTGCAGTTACATTTGCATCGGCTCCCGCCATCATGCGCATCGTCCGAGGACTCACTTTGGACATCAAGACCCGCGACTATGTGTTTGCGGCGCAAACCAGGGGTGAGCATCCTTTATATATCATGCTCGTCGAACTGCTCCCCAATGTACGTGGTCCATTGATTGTGGATGCCTGTCTGAGGCTTGGCTATACGACGGTTGCCATTACAACACTGACTTTTCTTGGGCTTGGCTTGCAGCCACCAGATCCTGATTGGGGGCTTATGATCCGAGAATCGGCGCGTGTCGCGATGCTCTGGAAATTTTCATATATGCTGCTGGTTCCGGCACTTTCGGTGTCTTCCTTGATCCTCGGCTTTAATCTATTGGCTGATGGTCTTCGTGAAATCAGCCTCAGAGACTAGGAACAGGGTGAGGATCGAATGATGGATGAAGTTACCCCGGTCCTTGAATGCAGGGATTTGTGCATTTCATATAAAACGAGGGCAGGTGAGATTCCGGCTGTCATCGATTTCAACCTCAAACTCATGCCCAATGAATCGCATGGCATCGTGGGTGAATCGGGTTGCGGCAAATCCACGGTCGCGCTTGCGATTATGCAATATCTCGGCGCAAATGGTTACGTCAAAAGCGGCCAAATTCTTTTCAACGGCCACGACATGACTGCCATGAGCCAAGAAGAACTGCGGAAACTTCGCGGTTCGCAAATTGCCATGGTGTATCAGGAGCCGATGGCCTCTTTGAACCCGGCTATGAAGATATCCGACCAATTGGCAGAAGTGCCAATGTTTCATGACGGGACGAACGAAGCAGATGCAAAGATGAAAGCCTTGCAAATGCTGGAAAAGGTGAAGCTGCCCGATCCGTCGCGCATCATGAACTCCTATCCGCACCAGATTTCTGGCGGGCAGCAGCAACGCGTTGTGATCGCGATGGCGCTTTTGTCAAACCCGAAACTGCTGTTGTTGGATGAACCAACAACAGCTTTGGATGTAACGGTGGAAGCTGGAATAGTAGAACTCATACGTGATGTTGCGATTGAGTTTAATACGTCTCTGATTTTCATTTCACACAATCTGGGGCTCATTCTGGAGACCTGTGACCGGCTCACCGTTATGTATTCAGGGCAGGCTGTGGAAATTGGCGATATAGGTGATGTATTTGATACAATGCGCCACCCCTACACGCGCGGTCTGTTCAACTCGATTCCGCTGCCGGGTGCCGATAAGAAAAGCAAGCCTCTTTTACCTATTCGCGGGCAGTTGCCGCTGCCGCACGAAAGACCGACTGGTTGCTATTTTGGACCGCGTTGTGATTTTTTCGAGGAAGGGCGCTGTGACCAGGAACTTGTTGAGTTGGAAGAAATGGCCGAAGGCAAAAATCATTTTGCTCGATGTCTGAAATCTCGCGAAATTGACTGGGCTGCTGAACAGGCGACCGTGATTGGGCGTGATGCCGTTTTGCCGGGCGAAGTGGTTCTGGACATTAAAGACCTTCAGAAACACTACCGGGTGGAACGGGGAGGTCTGTTCCTGTTCGGGGCCGAGGCCAGTACTGTCAAGGCCAATGAGGGTATCAGCTTTCATGCAAGAGAGGCCGAAACAGTTGCCATTGTTGGCGAATCCGGCTGTGGCAAATCTACATTTGCGAAAGTGTTGATGGGCTTGGAGGATGCCACGTCTGGCAATATCCAGTTCGGGGACATTGAGCTTGGAAGTCTGACGGTTCAGGATCGAAAAGCCGACACAATTTCAAAGCTGCAAATGGTGTTTCAGAACCCCTTTGATACACTGAATCCCAGCCATACGATTGGCCATCAGATATCCCGTGTCATCCGAAAGTTCGGGGTCGAGAAAGAACCGGCAAAGGTAGAAGCCCGCGTCATGGAACTCCTCGATATTGTGAAGTTACCCCGCGATTTTGCCAAACGTCGCCCGAGGCAATTGTCAGGTGGGCAGAAACAGAGGGTTGGTATCGCCCGAGCGTTTGCAGGCAATCCATCCATGGTGATTGCAGATGAGCCTGTGTCGGCTCTGGACGTATCCGTCCAGGCTGCTGTAACGGAATTGCTGATGGATATCCAACGTGATCACCGCACAACCTTGTTGTTCATCAGTCATGATTTGTCGGTTGTCAGATATCTCGCAGACCACATTGTTGTTATGTATCTGGGACAGATAATGGAGCAGGGGCGCACTGATGAAATCTTTTCGCCGCCCTATCATCCATACACGGAAGCATTGCTGTCGGCAGTCCCGGTGGCAGATACATCTATCGAAAAGCGAAAGATTGTTTTGCAAGGCGAATTACCGTCATCGCTTAACCCGCCAAAGGGATGTCCTTTCTCTACCCGGTGTCAGTACAAGATTGATGGATTATGCGACATGGAAGTTCCCCCTGTCCGGACGGTCTCCATGGATGTTGACCGGCTGCGCGGACACCAGATTTTGTGTCATCTAAGCGAAGAAACGCTGAACAATATGCTACCGGTTTTCCGTAGCAAAGGAAGCAGCGACAAGGAAGAAGGGCAGTTGGAGCCGGCTGAGTGATTCAGCTTTTAGGCTTTTTCGTTGGTTTTCTGGTTTTGTTGGCCAGTCCCAGGAATTGCGGGGAGGTTCTGATCAGTGCCACAAACCGTTTGTCGGGTTTTGGTGACAGGCCGGGTCTTGCAAGTGACCGAACAATTGTAAACACAACCAGCATTCCATGCATCAGGCTTGTATAGACAAAAATTGACGGTGAACCGAATTGTTCGGCAAATACGGCGGCAAAGAATGGGCCGCCAATTGCGCCAGCCGAAAAGAAAAACATCAATCCTGCAGCCACCAGCACATATTGATCATCTTCAGCCTGATCATTGGCGTGTGCCGCGGACAAGGCATAAAGGGGCATGGCAAATGCGCCAAAAGCGAAAATGCCGATCAGGCTGCCTGCTTGCGATGTATTGCCGAGTGCAGACAGGGCAATACTGGCCGCTATGGCGCCACAGGTCGCGATCATGAGAGAAATGCGGCGGTTGAACCTATCGGATAGCCAACCCAACGGGTATTGCAGCAAAATACCGCCAGCAATGCCGACACTCATGAACAAGGCAATGCCCGTTTCATCGAACCCGACATCCTGTGCATAAAGTGGCCCTATATTTCGGAAGGCTGAATTGGTGAGGCCGATTGTGAAACAGCCGAAACAAGCCAGCGGTGAAATTGCCCAAATGGCCTTCAGATCGAATTTGAAATTTTCAGGCGGTTTGGGACTTGATCTGTCTGATAAGGAAATTGGTACGATGGACAGGCAATACAGCATAGCTGCCACAGAGAAGATCGCGAAACTCATTGCGCCAAATGCCGGGATCAGAAACTGGCTGCTGGTGACAGCAAGGAGATCAATCATCCTATAGAGCGAAAGGACACGGGCTCGGTTGTGTTTCTTTGCTTTTGAATTGATCCAGCTTTCAACTGTTGTGAACAGTCCCGAAAAGCAAAAACCCATGACAAATCGCAGCGCGATCCACAGGTTGGAATCAATGGCAAGCACCATCAAAAGAGTGCAGACAGCTGACAGAGCTGCCAATGCTGCAAAGGTTCGGATGTGACCGACCGATTGAAGAAGACGCGGTGCATAGATGCAGGCCAACAGAAAACCTGTCGAGTAGCTCGCGCCAATCAGTCCGATATCAAGTGCGGAAAAGCCTTCCGAGGTTCCACGCAATGTAATGAGCGTACCCTGAAGGCCGTTGCCGGCAAGTAAAATGCCCGCAGCAATGAGAAGGGGGAGAAGGGCTAGTGGCATTGCGGCCTGTGCTTATGTCATTTTGCCGCATCAAGCGCTTCCATTCGAGAAATGTCCAGTGCTGCAGATGCGATTTTTTCTACAGCTTCAGCGACAGAATTTCCGGACCTCTCAGGCCAATACTGTTCTCTCCAGAAACCAGTAAGCCCCTATCGCTGCGATGATCAATGAGCCTGGAATTACAATCACTGCTCTGTACCAATCCTTGTTGCGGAACCAAAAGCCAACAGCCAGGAAGCAAAGCAGAATTACGCTGAGTTGGCCCAGTTCGACGCCGACATTGAACGATATCAAACCTGTGACGAAGTGAGATCGGGAAAGACCGACTTCTGTCAGAACACTGGCGAATCCCAGACCATGCAGCAGGCCGAACCCAAAAATGACAAAGGGTCGCCATTTGCTCAGATGGTTCATGAACAGGTTTTCAACGCAAATATAGACAATTGAAGCGGCGATCAGCGGCTCGACGATACTGGCTGGAATGGTGACCAGCCCGAGCATCCCCAGAGCCAGAGTGATGGTGTGAGCCAACGTGAAGGCTGTGATCTGCCAGAACAGCGGCGACAGACGCGTGCTGAGCAGAAACAATCCGATCACAAACAGAATATGATCCAGACCCTTGGGAATGATATGGGCATAGCCGATGACGACATAGTCAGAGATTACCTGCCACGTGCTCTGGGACGTAATGCCCCGAATGGATATGGGATCGCTGGTGGCGCCATTCTGCAAATAGCCGGTATAGCCTTCGCCAGTGTCACTTAACGGCCCGCGTAGTACAATTGCGCCAAGCGCTTGATCCCATGAAACTGTCATGTTTTGCGCATTGGCCGGTAACTCCCCCTTCAATTTGAGCCGGGAGATACGTGGCGCCGAAAGATCTCCAATCTCAGGGACTGACAGGCTGTCGATTGATGTCTCAAGCCTGTTTTCATCTGCGGAAATCGTAATTTGCCCCAGAAATGCCTCACTGTTTGCAGTGACGTGTGCCTGCAATTCATCCGCTGAAAGCGCCCTGAGCGTATTGTATTGCTCTGATTGGGCCGATTGGTCCGTGTCTTCATGTTCAGACCCGATGCCTGCAAGAGCGGCTTCCAGGTTTAGTGCAATATCCAGTTCAAATTCAGAACCATCCGGGGCAAAGACAAGATCAGCGATCGCTGGCTGAATTTCATGAGCGCGAGCGATACCAGTCGATGCAGCAAATGATGTAATTGTAATTAGGAGAACCAGTATTGCAGGCACTAGATTGATTTGGGGTCGGGAATATGGATTGAATGTGTCGGCCAAGATGAGCTTCATTTTATGTGTCATGGTGCAAGCAGGTTCTTGAAGTTTTGGCATTTGATGTTCCGGAATAACGAATGTGAGGCCTGGTGCCTCTGGAGTAAGAATTTATGCACTGCTTTGCGCGTTCTGCAATCAAATTTCGTCTTCTTCATGTCTTCTCGATCATTGGGATCATTGCGACGTCTACGGAAGGTGCGCTGGCCCACGAATTCTGGATCGAACCGGATGTGTCACAAGTTGCAGTTGGTGAAAAATTTACGGCTACCTTAAATGTGGGGCAGGACCTTTTCGGCAGTACCTATTCGTATCTTCCGCCAAGATTTGAGCGATTCACCGTGACAGCGGGTGGTTCGACCAAACCAGTGGAAAGTCGGGTTGGCGACAATCCCGCTCTTCAAATGCGCATTGAAGCTCCTGGCCTTCAGATCATCGCATATCAGTCCAAGATCGAGGGTCTGACTTATGCGAGTTCAGAAAAATTTCAGCAGTTTCTGGATTATGAAGGCCTGGACTGGGTGCTGGATGCACATAAAGAACGCGGCTTGCCAGCTGAGAATTTTAGAGAAAATTACGCTCGGTTTGCCAAATCTCTCGTTCAGGTCGGGCCTTACAAAGCTGACGATTCGAACAAAGATCATGCGGTTGGATTGCCGATTGAGCTTGTTGCGATGAATTCTCCATTTGAGCCAGGGCGTGAACGTCTGGAAGTTCAGCTTTTGCGGTCCGGGTTCCCATTGGAGAACATTCAGGTCGCTACATTTCAGCGCAACGCTGATGGGTCTGTTTCCCGGCGTCTGACGCGCAGCGACGCGAATGGTATTGCCGATATCCTGATCGATAGTACCGGCTTTTATCTTGTTAGTGCGGTTCAGATGGAAGCCATTGATCCGGAGCAATCTGCGGAAGCTGTGAATGGCCGTATCCCTGTTTGGAAAAGCCTGTGGGCCTCTCTCAGTTTTCGATTGCAGGCAGACTGAGTTTCAAAAAAGCCAACATTAACAATAGTTAATTGGTTGAATGTAATCCGTAACGGATTTGCCCACGTAACTCTCACATCAAGCGCTTGATTTTAAATTCTGAAACTCAATTGCTCAGGGAGCATTCCAAATGAAACTGTTTAAAACTGTATTGGCCGGTATATTCGCACTCGCATTCAGCGCGTCCGTTCATGCTGCAGGCCACAGCAAAGATATCGTCGATACTGCCGTTGATGCTGGTTCGTTTGAAACTCTGGTCGCTGCCGTTACGGCTGCCGATCTTGTGGATACGCTGAAAAGCGAAGGTCCTTTTACAGTGTTTGCACCGACAGATGAAGCTTTTGCAGCACTGCCTGCGGGAACCGTTGAAGACCTTTTGAAGCCAGAAAACAAAGACAAGCTGATTGCTGTTCTGACTTACCACGTTCTTCCCGGTAAGGTGATGGCTGCGGACATTGCAGGCAAAGAGATGATGGCTGCAACTGTTCAGGGTTCGGAAATTGATGTGAACGCAATGGATGGCGTCATGATCAATGATGCAACTGTCGTAACCGCAGACGTTGAGGCCTCCAATGGCGTCATTCATGTGATCGACAAAGTGCTTCTTCCTGCCATGTAAAACTGCCTCCAGTCTCCTGGCGAACTCCCCCTATCGCCTTGTAGGCAGTTGAATAGAATGTGAGCCGCCAGCACCATCAGGTGCTGGCGGCTTTTTTTGTTGTCTGGCGTTTCGGACAGATTGAGTTTGCATATGTTTTGCAACTGTAAAAACTTAGCAATTCCGGCTATCAGTAATTGCGAGCACATGGTGATCTGTCGTAGAAGGTGCTCAAATCTCAATCGACATTGAAGGAACGATCAGCCTTATGGCGCGGCAATTTATCTATCATATGAGCGGGCTTTCAAAGACCTATTCCGGCGGCAAGAAGGTGCTCAACAATATTCACCTGTCCTTTTATCCGGATGCAAAAATCGGAGTGCTTGGACCAAACGGTTCCGGTAAGTCGACTTTGTTGCGCATTATGGCCGGTCTGGACAAAGACTATACGGGCGAGGCGTGGGCCGCAGATGGAGCGAAAATCGGATATCTGCCCCAGGAACCGGAATTGAACGGCTCCAAGGATGTTCTGGGCAATGTCATGGAAGGCGTTGCGGAGAAGCAGGCGATCATAGATCGCTACAACGATCTGATGATGAACTACTCTGATGAAACCGCCGATGAGGGGGCCAAGCTTCAGGATATGATTGATGCTCAGGATCTTTGGGATCTGGACAGCAAAGTCGAAATGGCGATGGAAGCATTGCGCTGCCCGCCGGGGGATTCCTCCGTTGAAAACCTTTCTGGCGGTGAAAAACGCAGGGTTGCTCTTTGCCAATTGCTGTTGTCGGAACCGGATTTGTTGCTGCTGGATGAGCCAACCAACCATCTGGATGCTGAGACAGTCGCCTGGCTGGAGAAACATCTTGTTGCCTTTAAAGGATCTGTCCTGATCATCACCCATGATCGCTACTTCCTGGATAATGTGACTGGCTGGATTCTGGAACTCGATCGTGGCAATGGCATTCCCTATGAGGGCAATTATTCTGCTTACCTGGATGCCAAAGCCAAACGCATGGCGCAGGAGGGGCGTGAAGATGAAGCCCGTCAAAGTGCGTTGGAGCGGGAACGGGAATGGATCGCATCCAGTCCGAAAGCGCGTCAGACCAAATCGAAGGCCCGTATCAAAGCCTATGATGAGTTGGTGGAACGCAGTGCTGCTCGCAAGCCAGGTCAGGCCCAAATTCTCATTCCGCCAGGCGAACGGCTGGGTCAGATCGTTATTGAGATGGAGGGTGTTTCCAAGGGCTATGGTGATCGACTGCTGATCGATGATCTGACCTTCAAACTGCCACCAGGCGGCATTGTTGGTGTTATTGGCCCCAATGGTGCCGGTAAGACCACCTTGTTCCGGATGCTGACGGGGCAGGAGGAGCCTGATACCGGTACTGTGCGTTTGGGTGAAACCATCAAGCTTGGCTATGTCGACCAATCACGTGACACGCTGGACGCGGCCAAGACTGTCTGGGAAGAGATTTCCGATGGTGACGAAGTCATCAAACTTGGCAAGCATGAAATGAACAGCCGGGCTTATGTTGGTGCCTTCAACTTTAAAGGCGGCGACCAGCAACAAAAGGTTGGATCCCTGTCCGGCGGTCAGCGCAACCGGGTGCATTTGGCGAAGATGCTGAAATCCGGCTCAAATGTGTTGCTGCTCGATGAGCCGACCAATGACCTTGATACGGAAACCTTGGGCGCACTTGAAGATGCGCTGGAGGATTTTGCTGGTTGCGCCGTGGTTATTTCCCATGATCGCATGTTCCTTGATCGGCTGGCGACCCACATGCTGGCTTTTGAAGGGGACAGCCATGTGGAGTGGTTTGAAGGCAATTATGCTGATTACGAGGAAGATAAGAAGCGCCGCCTTGGAGCTGACGCGGTAGAAAATCCACGTCGTATCAAATACAAGCCATTCTCCCGCTAGATTGCTACCTTTTCTGGCCGCTCCCGGGCGGCCAGATAAAGGGCCAGAACTATGGTCAGACAGATGGCATAGAACCAGAATAAGGTCTGGAATGCATGAAGTGGTGTGTTCTGGATGGCTTCATCGCGAATGATGGCTGCTGTCGTCCATTGCATGACACCGACTCCGCCGACAGAAAAGAAGTTCAGCAACGTGACGCCGCGTCCAACTGCCTGTGGCGGGAAGAATTGGCGGGCATGGGCCATCAATACCGGATATCCCATACCTGCAAATCCGCATACCATCAGCATCGCCGTGGTCAGGAACAGGCTGGAGGCGGTCCAGATTGCAAGGACAAACATACAGACAACCACAATCGCACCACCGCAGACATTCAACCATTTGCGGGATGGTGACCAACGATCCAGCGGACCGTATGCAACGCTTCCGGCAATCATGGCGAGAGCCATCCACAATGTGAGTGTTCCGATTGCCGCTGAATCCAGGCCGTAGACACCCGACAAGTAGGGTGCGATCCAGTATCCGCGAAGCCCCGCAGGAATGGCATAGGCCACGGCCATAATTGGAAAAATTGGCCACAGAGCTCTTAACTTCAAGAGCGTGAGGAATGAGCCGCGATCTGATGGATGGTCGCTTGTGGTTTCCCGAACCGGATCTTTGACAAACTGATAAATCGCAAGACCAATTGCAATGGTCAATACAAACAACCCGAACATAACGGATCGCCAGCCAAACTGAGTGGCCAGAAGTTCCAGGGGCATTGCACCGGCAACATTTCCAACGGAGCCAACTGCAACAAACCAAGCTGACAAAAGACCAAAGCGCATGGCTTGAAAAGCTTTGGCAAATATGAAGATGGGCGCCATCAGCACCGGTGAACACCCAATCCCGATCATGCCCATGGCTGCAATCAGATGCTCAGGCGTGGTGGCAAGGGCTAGCCAGAGAACGCCGCCTCCAGCGCCCAATGTGAATAGTGCTGCCGTCATGCGTCGTGGACCAAATCGGTCAAGCCATATTCCCACCGGGAATTGTGCCAGCGCAAACATGACAAACCATGCGCCGGATGCCAGCGAAAGCTCTGTTGGCGTTGCACCCAGATCTCTGCTGAGGTCATCTGCAAGGACCGCCAGAAACGCGCGGTAAAATTGGCTCATTATGTAACCGAGCGCGAGTATAGCGATGCTAAGTCCCATGAATTTTCCTGATAACGGGTTCGAGGTGTGAGCTATTGCACTTGTCGGGCTGTCAGCACAATTTCTTTAAATTTATGAAACCCTGTTTTCGCTGAACCCTTAATTGAATTTCGCCACGTAACAGGTGTGCAAACCCGGTCTGCTGATTGAGTTGGGATTTCTATTCCTGATGTTTGCCAGCCGTCAGCGAAGCAAGCGAAAGACAACCAAATGAATTTTGCAAAAGAGTATAAGGTTCGGCCTGCCTGTTTTGAGGACGCACGCGCGATCGCCAGGCTGATTGATATTGCGGGAGAGGGCATTCCAAACCTGCTTTGGACCCACATGGCTGAACCCGGGAAAACGGCGTTGGATGTGGGACAGGCGAGAGCTTGCTGCGATGTTGGGGGGCTTTCCTACCGTAATGCTTTGGTCGCAGAGGCTGACGGTTCGGTGATTGGTATGATGCTGGGATACATTGTGGAGCAACTCAATGAGCAGATGAATGAAGCTCCCTCGAATTTGCCAGGACTTGCTCGGACCTTTGTTGCTCACGAGCCTAAACCGGACGGAACCTTTTACATCGACGCGCTTGCAGTTTTACCGGGGTGGCGTGGATGTGGTATCGGCAGTCATCTGTTAGTGGCCGCTGAGCAAAGGGCCCGGAACCTGGGTGCCACAAACATGAGCATTCAGCACTTTGCGCACAGCAAGAATGCAGTAAAATTGTACAGCCGTGCTGGTTTTCATGCTTCCGCCCAAAGCTCTGCTCTGTCTCCGCATTGCCAGCATTGCAATACAGGCGATGTAGAATTGCTCTTCAAGGCCCTTTGAGCCGAGTTTGGCTATCTGTTTCCAGCAGGCGACCGGGCTCGTTTCATTCAATCGATATACGCCGTGCCGCCAATACAGTGGTTTTGGCTCGTACCGGCAAATCGACGGTTTCATGATCCCAAGGGGAAATCAGATTCTTCATGCGGAATCCGTTCGCCAATCTATGTGCCGTGTTTCGTGTCCATTGGTAGAGTCGATTTTTGGAGTCCCTTCAGGCGCTTGGTGGTCAAAGCTGAGATTCAGATTCAAGCTCATTCTGGCGCCATTGAACCAAGCGAAGCCCAGATTGTGTCTGGGTTGTTGATTAAT
The DNA here is from genome assembly GCA_024743215.1 of Alphaproteobacteria bacterium. Classification (GTDB taxonomy): domain Bacteria; phylum Pseudomonadota; class Alphaproteobacteria; order Rhizobiales. Next base: position 193,686 of record JANSWZ010000008.1, on the reverse strand, counting down.
GGAAGGGCGCTGGAGTTTTGGCTGATTGTCTGGAAATTCAATTGTCCGGATGACGATCAGACGAAGGCTCTACTTGCAAAGCCGGTAGGTACCGGATTTGCCATGTTTGCCGAGATCCAGATGAAAATGGTCTCGATGATGCCGGTCTGCGTTGGGGCCCAGAACCGTAGTGAAGTATTGGCAAGCGCCAGTATTCACTTCCCGAAGAAAACGACGTTCTGCCCGCTTTCCATTCCAACCGCTGGCAACATCGATTGTCTTGCCGTTGGCCAGCGTGAAAACACTGATGTCGATTGCATTGCCGTAACCATGTTCCGATAGTTTTGCGCCTTTCACACCATTGCGGGTGCGGCATGCGAACGAGGCTGCAACACGCAATTGCGCAATGTCACTGCCAAAATGTTTTTTGGCCGCTGGCTGCACGACGGTCTCCACCCACTTTGCGGTCGCGAGCCCAACGGCGCGCTGAACATTTGCTTGAGGGGAGAGCTTAACAGTCTGAGGCACCCGGATACCGGCCAATCCGACAAGTTGCCGTTTGGGGCAAGAACTGCGCAGGGCTGACGAAGAAACTTTTGTCAAAACCAAGGGAGCAGCGACTCTTGGTTTATTGGTTCTTTTTGGAAGAACCGGCCTGACTGCCGCCAGTTTTTCTAATGGTTTTCTGGGAATTGCTTTGCGCGGTGCCGGAGCAATTGTTTTTGCTTTTGGTTCGACTCCCGTCAACGGCTCAGGTGGACGTAGGGGAGCAAAAGCGAGTGCAGAAAGTCGTTGTCCAAGACTGTTTCCGGACTTTCTGGTTTTGGCAACCTGGCTTAAGTTTGAGTTTGAGTTTACGGCTAGTTTTGCGCGGGTATTTGAGCCCATATTGGGGCGAGGACGGGGAACCGGACCGGAAATGCGAGCGCTGACGGAAGGCCGTGTTGCTGTTGCGGCCTTTTGTTGATTACTTGGCCTCTGTCCACGGACTCCATTAATCTCTCCCTTCAAACGTTTGAAGATACCAATCACGGAGTTGCCGCGCTCTGCGGTCTGCTGACCGAGAGCTGCAGGTACATCCACGATCACGATTGCTGAAGATAGCATGATTGCAGTCAGCAGCAGTCGTGGGAGGGCCGTCTTCTTTTGCATATCCCGGTGATTCACTTTCGTTTGTCGATCTTACATAATTCGTTTGGCTTGCATTTGTGGCTAAAAGGCGTCTTTTTAGCGACAATTGTGTCAGCCGCTTACATCACGCGAAGAAAGCCATCTTACTATGCTTACGAAGTTCCAGCCCAATCAGACTTACTCTCTGACCGCATTGAACGGCCGTCGCTCAAATGGTCGTGCTACCGAATCCGATATTCAGGATTTGATCTCACAAGGTGCAGCTTCTATTGCTGAAAAAGACGCGGATATCAAGGCTTTTACCGCCCAAATTCCGCTGGCGGATGTCGGCCGTATGTCTGATCAGCCTTTGCTGGGGCTGCCGGTTGGCGTGAAGGACATTATCGACACATCAGAATTGCCAACACAGAATGGGTCCGTCATTTATGAAGGGCATCAACCGCGTTCAGATGCAGCCATTGTGCGTCTTGTCAAACGCGCAGGTGGGCAGGTGACACATAAGACGGTTACAACCGAATTTGCCTTCCTGCAACCTAACAAAACCCGTAACCCTCAAAACCTCAATCACACACCGGGGGGCTCATCTTCCGGTTCGGCCGCTGCGGTGGCGTCAGGCATGTTGCCATTTGCAATTGGTACACAAACTGGGGGCTCGATCATTCGCCCTGCTGCTTATTGTGGCACATTTGGCTTCAAACCGAGCTTTGATGCATTGCCAACAGTGGGCACCAAAACATTTTCGTGGAGCCTTGATACCCTTGGTCTTTATGCGCCTTCGGTGCCTGATATGCATCTCTTCTGGTCCGCACTCATGCACTCCAAAGCGCCATTGAGAACACCGTATAAACCGTTGACCCTGGGCATTTTGCAGCCAAATGTTTGGGATGAGGCGTCGGCTGACGCTCAAGAAGCCATTGCAAAGGCGACCGAAGTCTGGGTTTCGAAAGGTTTTAACGCCGCAAACGTTGCATGGACGGATTTGTACAGTCAGGCTTTTGATGCCCATAAGACCATTCATGATTACGAAGGTTATCGGGCGCTTGCCTGGGAAATGGATGTACATCCTGACAAGCTCAGCCCGGTCCTCATGGAATGTCTGGAAGAGGGGAGTACGGTTACCCGTACCGCATATCTGGAGGCACAGCAGATTGCAGCGCGCGCCCGCCGATCACTTGCCAGCACTCAGAACACAGTGGATATAATCATTACGCCATCTGCTCCAGATGTCGCGCCTGAAACCCTGAACAGTACGGGTACATCCATATTCAACCGATTTTTAACGCTGATGGGTCTGCCCTGCATACATCTGCCAGCCTACCAGACCGAATCAGCATTGCCGATTGGTTTTCAGCTCGTGGGCAAATCACACCAGGACGACACATTGCTAAGCGTGGCTAACGATCTTTGGGAGGCTTTGTGATGTTCTTTTTTGACGGTCTTATAGAAGACAGTCGCGCTTAATGTTACCGGGGAAAAGTCCAAAGACCGCAACGCAGTAGAGCCGGAATATCAAGGCGTTGGATTTCCTCTTTCGCAGTGCAGCACATTTTTTTCTTTTCAATAAGGCTGATTTGGCAAAAACTTTGTCTCACGCTTTACAGCGGAGGATTGAAAGATGACTAAGTCAAATGCGTTAAGAGCAACTAATTTTGCTCTTCTGTGTGCCGCGTTTCTGTTTATCGGGGCTATTGTGCTGGGTGCCGTGTAGGCAGCAATAGCTACTCCGCATCGGGATACCTTACGATGGGTTCCCTACAGTCTGGGCAGAGAAGGTCGGGCAGTTCGCCCGGCCTTTTCTTTTTGCAAATTCGTAATGATATGAACTCACGCGGCAATGCTTTGGATTGTCTTTCGAACTGCTGAGAGTTTTTCTTCGCCTTCGAACATCAGGCGATCTGCGGCGATGACTTTCACATCGTGTATGCCAATGAACCCAAGTACATGTTTCATGTAATTTGTGGCAAAATCCACTTCAGACCCACTGACCACACCACCTGATGTAATGATCAGATAGGCACGTTTGCCCTTCAGCAGGCCCTCGGGCCCATTCTCGGTGTAGGAAAAAGTCTCTCCGGCACGGCAAATCTGATCTATCCAGGCTTTGAGGCTGGCAGGAATTCCAAAATTATATATCGGCACACCAATCACCAATATATCAGCCTGCCGGATTTCCTCTATGAGTTCGTCTGACATATCCAGCGCCGAGATATGCTGCTTTGTGCGCGCGTCTTTTGGCGTTTGGCTGGCTGCAATCCAGTCATCATTTACGATTGCGATGCCGGATGCAGCGTCTCGGCGAATGATTTGTGTGGCAGTCGTTTCGCCAAAAGACTGTACCAACTCTGAAACGAGTTGTCTGCTGACTGATCCTTGATGGCGGGCAGAGGCGTTGACTTCCAAAATCGTGTTTTTCATTTTTATTGCTTTCATCGGTGAATTGCGATGAAAGATAATTGGGGGTGATGCTAGCGTTTTGGAATACAGACTCGATGCAACACACTGTCGTTGAAATGGAAACAATACGGCTGCACTGTTTATATGTTGTGGAGGGGCTGTCCACATCGCCTAAATGATGCTCTAGGAACTCAAGAACCATTCCATCTGGACCATGCCTCGTTTAGCAGGCATTATTTCCATCTGCAGGCAATACACTTGATTTGATTGACTTGATTTTGCGATTTTGACCAAAGGTACTGCTATGAAATCCGTCTTTGTGCTCGATGACCACAAGCTGTTTTTGACGGGTCTACAGCTTTTGCTCGGTTCAATTGGCGATGAAATTGACTGCAAGGCTTTCGATGAAGCTGGCGAGTTGTTGGAGGCGTTGCAAGATTCTGCGAACAGCCCTGATATTGTTATCATGGATTTCTACGTTCCAGGATGCAATGTGCCGGACCTGATCGCGCAGTTATCTGATGATCTGCCGGCCTGCAAAATCCTGATTGTAAGCGCCTCAATAAATCCATCTGACAAGCGCAGGTCTCTGGATGCAGGAGCAGACCTCTTTCTTAGCAAGGCAGTGGATCCACTCGTGCTTGTCGATGCTGTCTCATCGCTGTTGAACGGCAAAACCCCAGCCACTGTAACTCCTGCCAGCACCTTGTTGGCGAAACGGTTTGAACTGACACCAAGGCAATTGGAAATCCTCGTTCTCGTGTCGAAGGGCCTGTCAAATAAGGAAGTCGCGAGGCTGTTGGCCATTTCACCGGAAACAACAAAGTCTCATTTGCGAGATATCTATCGAAGGTTTGGTGTCGCAAACCGTATTGAAGCGATAGATTTCGCGCGGTCGCATGGGCTTAACTGACAGAGTTGCTGTCGTTTCGTTGCCAGCTTTTTTCCACAACACGCAAGGCCATTGCCAGGTCCTCCGGCATAAAAGGCTTCTTTAGAAAGCGCCCGCCCTGATCCTTGATGTGAAGGATCATGTCTGGGTTGTCATACTGTGAAATGATCACACATTTGGGCATCAGATTTGATGGGCTCCGGGCCAGAAAATCAAAGGCTGTGAGCCCCCCGCCCAGATCAAAATCCACAATCAGAAAATCACTGTTGTCCAGCTTATCATCTGGAACGCCCATGATTTCGGCCCGTTCGCCAATAATTTCGACACTGTAACCAAGACTTTGAATCATGGCCGCGATGGAGGTTTGATAGTGCAGGCTATCTTCAACCAGCAATATGTGCTGATTGGCCGGAGTGGCGCTGTGTGTGTCTGATGTTGGAACTTCAGAGCCTTGTTCCCGAAATTGTGACGTGCCTGCTGCAAGAGGCAGTACAACTCCAAATCTTGAGCCATGGCCCTTGCGGCTTTGCAGCGTTATTTGGCCATTCATTGCGCTCACGAGGTCGCTGACGATGGACAGTCCCAGGCCCACATTACCTGACTGGCGCACTTTGAGCGCGTCAATTTGATAGAAGGCGCTGAATATCTGCTGTTGCTCATTGGGCGATATGCCCAGTCCAGTATCGGCGACGATGATCTCAGCCAATCCTCCTGAGCGTCGCCGGACGCCAATCGAGATTCGCCCATTGGCTGTATATTGAACTGCATTGTAGGCAAGATTGCGCAGCACCCGCTCCAGAAACTCCGGATCAGCGCGCACGAATACCGATGTGGGGACATATGTCAGTCGCAACCCCGCATCCTCGACAACCGGACGCAGTTCGTCGACGAGCCTGCTGATCAGAGCATGTATGTCTGTACTCTCAAATTTCGGAGCAGGGAGGTTTTCCTTGATCCACGCCAACTGCGAAACGCTTTCTATAAGACCCTTGGCCGAACGCAGGCATTGCTGGGCAGCTGCAGTGGAAGCGTTTGCAACCTTTGGCAGGCGCTGATGCGCCAAATTGTTAAGGTGGAGAGCCAACGCACTCAATGGCTGGCTGAGATCGTGGCTGATCGAGTGCAAAAAGCTCTCTCGAAGCTTAGTCTCTTTAAGCACGCGTTCCTGCGCTTGATTTTCCAGAGAAAGCGACCTTTCCAATGCGAATGATTGCTGCTCAAGCAATACACTGGTTTCACGCAGTTTGTAGGCAAGATTGGCCTCGTTGAGATGCTGAATGTGGATGGCGTAACCAATGCCAATCGAAACAATTGTTGCAAATAACAATGTGCAAATCAAAAGGCCCCAGAACGGGGGCTGTTCCCAGAAACAATAGGCAATACTGGGCAGAAAGAGAATGATGCGCCCCAGAATCAATGCGGGCAGAAGCCGGGAATTCAATGTCGCTGAGCCGATGCCCGCGGCCGTCGTCAAAACTATGATCAGAAGCATGCGCTCATAGATCAAGGGCGACATGAACAACAAAATGCAAAATCCCCAGCCGAACATCACAAGCAAATCTGCAAAGATGATCAATCGCTCCGCAATATTTGATTGAACCGGACGATTGGATTGCTGCCGAATTTGCAGGAAGAGCAATATGACTGTGCCGATAATCGTGAATGTGATTTGCACCGTCAAAAACGTCAACGAAGCGATTGGACCAAACCCTGCGGTGAGGGAAATCAACCCGACAAAAATCGCCGTGTTGATGTTAATCAGCATGCCGATCCAACCGTCAAAAACAGCTGATTCAAGTAGCGCCAGCTTGATTTCAGCGGGACGGTCGGCCTGACTGAGAAGAAATATCTTCTTGGGGAGTTGTGGAGAAAACCGTATGGACGCGTCTTTTTTTCCGTATTCAGTCATGCTTGAAGCTCTTGGGTGCCATTCCAAAACAAATGTGAAAGACCCAGTAAAACACCCAAAGAAAAACAGGAATAAATACAACGGCGCGGATGAGCCTGATATAGGCCGAGATTGCGAATGATTGATCGGGGAACGCTGAGGAATTAATCCCCGGCACTTCGATGCTGACATCATAAAAACGCGAAAGCACCAAAACGGATATGATTGTGATCGGTGCAGCCAAAGCAAAGGCGCCCAACAGATATTGCGGAAATGTTATCAGCCCTATGCGCCAGAACAATGGTGCAATGAAGGTCGCGAAAAAAATACCCAGAAAAGAGTCCCACAAGGAGTCAAACCAGGACGAAATTCCGATTCCGAACACACGTAACCCATTGTCCATGGTGAGCCCGACCAAAAACATGACTGAGCCGGACACACACAGTGAAAACAGAAAAACAGACCAGCGGAAGGGCTGCATTTCAGACGGTCTTTTCAGTCGCAATACTGGGGCTTGGATGCTCATGTCACAGACGCTTTCCAATTGAGTGCAGGCCTTGTCTTAACAAGGTGACGAATTCTAAATCTGCTAGTTGCAGATTTTCACCTTGGCTGCGCAGCGCCACAATAATGGGTTCTTGCAGTCATATTCAACTGGTCCCATCATTCTTGATCTGAACTCGCCTGGATAAAGATCCTCCAGTTGCGCCATCAATGATACTTTTGCATTGCGTTCAGCTATGCGCTGCGACGTCGCCGTGCCGCTGCTCGTGACCGTGAGTGGATTGCAGGCTGCCGCCTCTGTCTGTTTGTCGGGCGTGATGGTTCCCATGCCCCAGAAAACCGCTAGTGCCATGAAGATTGATACTCTCATGGCTTTGGCGCCGAGTTGGTCGCAATGGGTGCGGAGTTGTAAGCCATCAGGGGTATCACTGAAGTTCGTTGCTGATCCGCAATGCCCAGGGCAGCCATGCCGATGCCGGCCATTCCGTCCATCAGACCGGGGGAAAAAACGCCATTGACTGTGCCGCATTGTGCACCATTCGATATCATTCGCGTCAGGATGCTTTCAGTCAGGCTTTTGATGTCGTATGTATCGCCGTTTGGCAGAGCTGGCGCCATGTGCTGCAATGCCTGTAGCGCGCCCATCGTACCGTGACACAGGCTGTCATCCGAGCAGTCTTGCGCTTCCAGCTTTGCTATCAGTTCTCGAGCGATTGTTTCTGTGTGTTCCTGCTGGTTTATGCTATTCGCAAAGAGCATTCCGGTGAGACCGTTACACCATGCAATCGGTGCTTTCTGAATGTTTTTCAGTTCGAGTTCGGGCGCAGTTGGTGGCAATTCTTTGAGCAGACCAAGACCTTTTGCGCACAACACCTTCAGTTCGTGGTCGTCGTTCTGGCTTGATCGGGTCAACGCGAATTGCAAGCCTTCAACACCATGCGCCATCCCTTTGGCGGCGAACAGCTGAAAGACTGGATCATTGTTCTCAATTGCCTGCTCCAGCCTGTTTATGGTCTCGTAGCAGATCGATCTTTGAAGAGGACCGCTGGATTGAATGTGCTGCGTTCCGAGCAGCAATCCCGCCAAACCATCGACCAACTCCAACGGTGCTGCAGAAAGTCCCACGGTGGTGATGTTCGACAATATCTGTCGACTGGCCTCAAGGCAGCCAAGTTCGGGGTGCTCGTTGGCCAGAACGTGAAGCGCGAAAAACAAGCCTCCGGTTCCAGAGAAACCACCAACACTCATCTCGGTGTGCTTTTGTAAGGAGAGGGCAGACAGAAGCTCACATGTTGCTGCTTTTGCAACCGTTAGAACCTGGGCGTTATCAAGTGCGCGACCGGCCTGTGACAGAAAAAGAGCAATGCCGGGCAGGCCGCTATACAGATCAAGCCCGGCCAACCGGGTTGTCAGGGAGCCACCGCTTCCTTCCTGCACTGTCATCCAGCTTGCATGTCCATCTGTGACAGTCGCGTGCTCGCAAATGTCTATTGCCGCGCGATGCGCGATCGCCAATGCGGTATCATGAATGCCACTTTGAGAGCGTTTTGCGGCAGCCCGGCTGTTCGTTGATACAACAAGGTGCGCTTTGGGTTCATCGGCCTTCGTCAATGCCACTTCTGTCAACCAGCATTGGCGGCGCAGATCTTCGGGACCCAATTCGGTGATAATCTGTCGGCTGATCGCCAGTCCTGTCCGAGGTAAAACGTTTTCTATCAACTGACCGTCGCATGTCATGATATCCTCACTGTTGACCGTCGTTTCAAAATAGGGAACGTCATTGCGCCACAGAGCCGCGATTTCAGGCTGACACAGACTTGTCAGAATGTGCGACTGGTTTGCTTCCTTCAGTGCCTCTCCAAACCAGCTTTGCTTCTTCTCGGGGCTTTCCAGAAGATCGGGATGTGATCCGTCAACCAACAGGAACAAATAGGTTTGAGTTGCACGAATGACGACGCGTATCGGGTCGTCGCCAAAGTCTGCAAGCGGGCCTGTTGCAGCGAGAAGCGTTTCCCGATTTTCCTCAAGAATGACGTAAGCTTTACGAAAACCCTCCAGTACATGCTCCAAATATGGCTCTGGAGAGATTCTTTGACCATCCAACAGGGGTACATTGGCGTCCCCTGACAGTGTTTGGCGTCCCTCAATCAGCCTCATTTCATCGGATCCGGCATGGTGCCACATTGGCACCTCAAAGGGTGTCTTTTGGCCTGCTGTGTCTGACATTCCGGCCAGATTGATCGCTTTGTCCTGCACGTTCGACAAGGCCTTGCGTATGGGTAGTAGCCCTGTTGCGGCCACAGATTTGTCATGGATCTTGCGCAAGGCTTTTGAAGCGGCTGGTTGGGTGTCATCCGGACGCAGATCACCAGCCAGGGGATGAAACAATGTCTCAAGATCAATGATGACCGGCCACCCACCCTGTGCGATCAGATTTTCACTGTGCAGGTCGGTCAGCCCCAGTACGCGTGCAACTGCCATCAACGCTCCGAGCCGGCTGAAGTATTCTGCAAGATCATCTGCATTTGAAACGGGCAAATGCTCAATGTGTTCGCACCAGCCGTGTGTTTCCATATTCAGTGCATCAACGCAGCGTATCATATCTTCGCCGGCAGCGGAGTTGAACCACGATGCAAAACGTCCGTAATGCACTTCAACCGCAAGGTTTCGGGGCTTGTAAACCAGTTGCTGTCCGCTGCTGAATTCAATGATCATAACCGATCGACCGTGGCGGTGCGTATCGCCCAATGAAGACCGGATAGCAGTGACCTTGTCACTCAGCGCAAATGGGAAATGATGCTGGAGAGCGTCCCAATCAGCATGCAGATGCTCAAGGAACTCCAATGAAGCAGCCCGCCAGTTCTGGCAAATGACACTTAACAATTCGCACAGGTGAGGATTGCGTTTCAAAAGCGCTTCAGAAAACCCTGTATCCTGGAGACATTCAGCAAACATTTCATAGTTGTTGCTGCTGCTTGGAGCGTCGAGCATTCCGGTTGATTGTGCAGCGGCAAACTCCAGCACAATTAGGCGCGATACCTTGGAAAAAACACTCTCCCAGAGGGGGGCGACAATCGCTGCAAAAATGGAGCTTATGTGTTCTGGGTGAACAATCCCAAATTGCCAAAGCTGCGTGATTTTTTGAGCGACCGGTTTTGTCGAAAGTTCAATGAGTGGCCAAGCAACGTGGGCGAATTCCCGTCCTTCTCCGGGTAAAGAGTAACGTTCGTCAGCCTTCGCGTTGGCAAACGCTTCATCAAAAAAAACGCCCCATTCTGCACATCGCTCCGGTTCTGCAAGTCTCACATTCTCAGAGTTGCTTTGCGCGGTCATCTTGTTGTCCAGGTTTGCAACTTGCTCGATTGGCTCGCGTCAAGAAGCATAGCTTTGAAACGAGCCAAGAGGATTATATGCGCCGACAACAAAACTGCTTGCGGTCCATTGGCGGCGCATAAATAGATACGGGGAATGGCTACAGGCCTGTCCTTATGATTACGCAGCAGAGCACTCCGCTGGTAAAACCGCTTGTCCCCTGACAACCAACGCCCTGTGTAAAGCAACCGCCGCGTGCGATCTCATCACCGCTAATAGCTTTGAGTTGGTTGATCCTTGCCTGACCAATCTGCTTTTTTTCAGCAGGCGTCATTTTCGCAAGTTCTTCATTCAGCATTTTCTTGAGCTGAGCAGGCTGAGCCTTCTTCATCTGCATTTTTTGTGTCGGAGCCACACGCTTTTCCGCGACAGGTAGAACAGTAGCGCCGGTGTTTTGCGCCGCAATCACTGGCGTGATGAAATTCGGCAATGCGACCGCTAGCGCCAGCAAGGCACTTGTGGATTTGGACTTATTCATGATTGTCTCCATTCTGGTTCACCCCCGAAACCACAGTGGACCATCACAGAGCTCCGCAATATCCCCCAGATGGGTCAGTCCTGATGGAGCATGCCACACGAAAGCGCGCGATCTCAATTTCTTGAGACGCAGGTTCGCGGTTTAAGCCGGACCATTGGCTGGCAGGGGCAGATGCTCGTCAATCCGTTCATCCGACGCACTGCGCAGCCGTTGGAATTTTCACAGTTTCAAATTTGAAGTTGGTTTGCAGTGTGGCTTGAGAGACGCTGTCAGGCGGCCTGAGTATCGGTTTCCACGGCCTGAAGTTCCGGCCCAAGCCCCATCAGATGACACACTGCGAATACGATTTCTGACCGGTTCAAAGTGTAGAAATGAACATCCTCGAAACCGCGTTCGGCCAGGTCAAAAACCTGTTCGGCAAGGATAGCAGTGGAAACCAGTCTTTGGGTGTCCAGATCATCATCCAGACCATTGAAGGCCAGCTTCAGCCAATATGGTACATTCGCGCCGCATCGCTCTGCAAAAGAGCGGGTTTGTGAGAATTTATAAACCGGGAGCAAACCCGGGACGATTGGAATTGAAATTCCCGCTGCCCGCGCCCGCTCGACAAAGGCCTCAAACAGATCATTGTCGAAGAAAAATTGCGTGATAGCGCGGTTAGCACCTGCATCGACCTTGCGTTTCAGATTGTCTAGCTCGTGGTCCCAGCTTGGGCTGTCCGGGTGGCGTTCAGGATAGGCGGCAACTGAAATTTCAAAATCACCCCGTTTTGAGATGCCGCCGACCAGATCGGCAGCATTCTGGTATCCTTGCGGGTGAGGAACGAAATGGCTTTCACCGTTTTGTACATCTCCGCGCAGGGCGACAATGTGTTTCACGCCAGCTTTGGCGTAGCCATCCACAACAGCGTCGACTTCGTCTCTGGTCGCATCGACACAGGTGAGGTGTGCAGCAGGACGCATGGAAGCGTTTTTCGCCAGTTCAGCAACTGTGCGATGTGTGCGCTCTCTGGTGCTGCCACCAGCGCCATATGTGACGGACACAAAGGAAGGGCCAAACAGGCTCAATCGGTTGATTGCCGACCAGACCTGTTTTTCCCCTGCATCCGATTTGGGCGGGAAAAACTCGAATGAAATGCGTTTGGCGCGTTTCTGATGGGATCGAAGGTTTGCGACAATTGACATCAGACTGTTTCCGAATTGATGGTTGATGGGGCATTGGCTGTATCACCGGCCATCAGAATCCGTGGATCCTGTGCAAGCCATATATTGACAGTCAAGGCTTCGGCACGTGGTTTTTCAGGCGCCAGATGCGTCGTTGAAATCAGATCAAGACCGATCTCATCGACCCAGTTTGCGATTTGCGCTTCGTCAAATCCAAGCCTGCGGTGAGCATGCTCGTTGCGCAGGAATTCAAGCTCATGCGGCGCGAAATCAACAATCAGCAGACGCCCACCTGGGCGCAATGCCTGTGCAATCTCTTTTATAGCCCGTCCTGGATCATCAAGGAAGTGAAGAACCTGATGAACCACAGCAACATCAAACGTGTTGCGAGCAACGGGAAGATTGAAAATGTCGCCAAAACGCACCTGCGCATGGGATGTGCCACTGGCGTCAAGATTTGCGCGCGCGACGGCCAGCATTTCCAGACTGGAATCTATGCCAACGCCATCGGCATAGTGATTTTGCAGCAGTTCCAGCATACGACCGGTGCCGGTTCCCACATCCAAAAGCGTGCCAAACGGTTTCTCGCCGACAAGCTCCAGCAAGGCTTTTTCAACGGCTTGCTCTGAAATGTGGTGACTTCTGATCTTGTCCCAGTCCTGTGCACTTTGGGCAAAATAGCGTGCCGCACTTTCAGCATTGCGGGATTTGACCTCAGCAAGTCGCTCCTGATCCCGTTGCAGAACAACGTCCGACGGATTCAGCGTTTCCAGCAAGGTTTGTGTGGTCAGACCAACGGCGCTCTTCGATGGACGGTAATAAACCCATGATCCTTCCGGGAAGCGTTCGATCAATTCGGCTTCCACCAGAAGTTTTAGATGGCGAGACACCCGAGGCTGGGATTGACCGAGAATCTGCGTCAAATCCTTGACCGTCAGATCACCGCTTTGCAGCAGGGCTAACAGACGCAATCGTGTGGTTTCGCCAGCGCCACGCAGCGCTTCCACCAGTTGATCCAACCCAATTGTTTTCGGTTCCCGCATCGTCTTCCCAAATGATATAACAATATCTTTATATCTTTAGGTCATTTCAAATTGGGGTGCAAGCCTTAGTTGGCAAGTAATGATCAGCTTTCCCCAAACCCACCGGCTGTGGGCGTGATGATCGTTACTGCTTCGCCAGCTTTCAATACGGTTTGGTCGCAGCCTTTCAGTTCTTCAATCTGCCCATCAAGCCGCCTCACAAAAGTGCCTCCAAGTTCTCCCGGAACGCCTCCTTCCAGCCCGTGGGGCTGAAGGGTGCGATGAGAGGACAGGATGGCGCAGTCCATTTCTTCCAGAAAGCGGATTGTCCGTTTTGTGCCGTCGCCCGCTGTCCATTTGCCAGTTCCGCCCGACCTTTTGCGGATATGAAAGTCTTCCAGCAAGACGGGAAAACGGAATTCCAGGATTTCCGGATCCGTCAGCCGTGAGTTTGTCATATGGACATGAACTCCCGAGGTACCATTGAAGCCACGCCCGGCAGGAGAGCCGGAGCAAATTGTTTCGTAATATTGGTAGATGTCGTTTCCAAAGGTGAGATTGTTCATGGAGCCTTGTGACGCGGCCATCACACCCAGCGCGCCAAACAAAGCATTGGTGACATGCTGACTGGTTTCAACATTGCCTGCCACAACAGCGGCGGGGTAGCTTGGCCGCAGCATGCAATCGTCAGGAATGATGATATTGATGGGCTTCAGACAGCCGGCATTCATGGGAATATCTCCATCCACCATCACGCGGAAGCAGTATAATACGGCGGCGCGCGTCACAGGTTCCGGCGCGTTGAAATTGGTGTTCTGAACAGGGCTTGTTCCGGTAAAATCGACGGTGGCTTCGCGCTTTGCGCGGTCCACGGTTATCTTGACCTTGATGACAGCACCCTGATCGGTTTTGTATTCAAAGCTGGAATCCTTCAGCACCTCAATAACCCGGCGCACACTTTCTTCTGCATTGTCCTGAACATGGCGCATATAGGCTTCCACGACCGGCAGGGTGAACTGATCTACCATTCTCGCCAGTTCCTGCACGCCCTTTTCGTTGGCCGCGATCTGAGCTTTCAGATCTGCAACATTCTGGACAACATTGCGAACGGGGTAGGGGTGGTCTGTCATCAAATGGACCAAAGCCCCTTCCTGAAACGCTCCCTGATCGACAAGTTTGAAATTATCAAACAGAACACCTTCCTCATCCACATTGGTGGCAAGCGGTGTCATCGAGCCCGGTGCTGATCCGCCGACATCGGCATGGTGCCCGCGGCTGGCGACCCAAAAGCGGACAAAGCTGTTGGTTTCATCGAAAACCGGTGTGCAGACCGTAATATCCGGCAGGTGAGTGCCACCATTATAAGGGGCGTTGAGTGCAAACACGTCGCCAGGTTTGATCGCATCTTTATTGAGCCGAATAATGGTCTCTACAGATCGGTCCATTGAGCCCAGATGCACTGGCATGTGTGGCGCATTTGCAATCAGGCTGCCCACGCCACTGAACACAGCACAGGAGAAGTCCAGTCTCTCTTTAATGTTTACCGAGTAGGCTGTGTTTTGCAGAGTCACACCCATTTGCTCGGCAATGGACATGAACAGATTGTTGAAGATTTCCAGCAAAACCGGGTCTGCGCCGCTATCCGCTGCTTCGGTTCCAATGGCAAAGCCACGATCCAGCTTCTCGGTGCGGTTCAGAATGATGTGGTTCTTGACATTGACCTGAGCAGTCCAGCCCGGCTCTACCATAATTGTCTGATGCGGTTCGATAATCAGGGCGGGTCCTTTGATGCTGTTCCCATGAGCAAGGTTTGCGCGCGGATAAATGCCACTGCTTTGCATTGTGCCGCCGACAAAGACATCGAATTGCTGGTCCATCTGTGCAGATTTTTCTGACAATGGTTGATCGGCTTCCTCGATGGCAGCACCACCGCCAACGCCTTCGACTTCAAGAGACTCAACGACCAGATTTTTGTTTTCAAAAACAAAGCCGAATTGCTTTTTGTGCGCTGTTTCAAATTCCACCCGCATCTGGTTGCTATTGGTCAAGCGAACGGGAATGGCACTGTCCGTTCCATCATAACGGATGTGGGCAAAACTGTTGATGTGGCTGTCTGCGCTCTCCACGCCCTGCCGGAGCATCTCATTTCGGACCTGTTGCTCAAGTGTTTTTTGAACAAGTTCAAGTTCTGATTCAGAGTCGGAGTTTAACTCCAAGGCAATGGTTTTATTACGGTTTGCCCGAATGTCCGCCAGCCCCATCCCATAGGCGGAGAGGATGCCGGAGAATGGGTGGACGATGACCGTTTCCATGCCCAACGTGTCGGCAATGGCGCAAGCATGCTGTCCGCCAGCCCCGCCAAAACAGGTCAAAGCGTAGTCCGAGACATCATAGCCGCGTTGGACTGAAATTTTCTTGATTGCGTTTGCCATGTTCTCAACGGCTATCTGCAAAAACCCTTCCGCGATTTCCTCTCCGGAACGACCATCACCAATTTCGCTTGCAAGAGCTTCGAAGCCTGTTCGAACGGCCTCAATATCCAGAGGCTGGTCTGCGGTCTCGCCAAATATGGTTGGAAAGAATTCCGGTCGCAATTTGCCAAGCATTACATTGGCGTCGGTGACCGTTAGAGGGCCCCCACGCCGATAGCAGGCCGGTCCAGGGTTGGCCCCGGCACTATCAGGCCCGACCTGAAAACGTCCCTTGTCGAAATGCAGAATGGACCCGCCGCCGGCAGCAACGGTGTGGATCATCATCATTGGTGCGCGCATGCGCACGCCGGCAACTTCGGTTTCAAACGCGCGCTCCAGCTGTCCATCATAGTGCGACACGTCGGTTGAAGTCCCACCCATGTCAAAGCCAATGACCTTGTGGTGCCCCGCCAGTGCAGACGTTTCGACCGCGCCGACAACACCGCCCGCAGGCCCGGACAGGATCGCGTCTTTTCCCTGAAACATGTCTGCAGCGGTCAGGCCACCAGATGATTGCATGAACATCAATCGCGTGTCGCCATCGCCAATGTTCAGTTCGTCTGCAATTTGATCCACATAGCGCCGCAGGATCGGCGACAGATATGCGTCCACAACTGTTGTATCTCCGCGTCCTACCAGTTTCATCAGGGGAGACACATCATGGCTGACTGATATTTGAGAAAATCCGATGTCGCGGGCGATTTCCGCCAAAATCTGTTCATGCTCTGGCGCACGCCATGAATGCATGAGCACAATGGCGAGAGAGCGGATACCCGTGTCAAAAGCAGATTGCAGATCAATCCGTGCTTTGGCTTGATCCAGGGCTTGTTCAACAGCACCATCAGCCCGAATGCGTTCATCCACTTCCACCACGGCTTCATACAGCAACTCGGGCTTGATAATTTCTCTTGCAAAAATATCGGGCCGGGCCTGGTATCCGATTTCCAATGCGTCGCGAAACCCTTTGGTGATGACGAGCAGGGTGCGCTCACCCTTGCGTTCCAGCAGTGCATTGGTCGCCACCGTGGTCCCCATCTTAACATTGGCGATTGCGCTGGACGGAATAGTCGCGTCTGCATCAACGCCCATCAATTCACGAATACCATGGAGCGCTGCATCCTGGTATTGTTCCGGGTTCTCTGAAAGCAATTTATGGGCTTTCAGATTTCCCAGTGGTGTGCGTGCCACGATATCTGTAAATGTACCGCCACGGTCGATCCAGAAATCCCATTTGCCGGCCAGTTGATTGCTCATTTCATCCTCGAAAGCCACATTCCTGTCCCCTTCGATTAGGCGTTTTCTTGTTGTGCAGCAAGCGTGTTGGAGTGTTGAAACGAGACGCTATGAATGGAAGGGAGCGCTATGGGGAAAGTTTTGCATGGCAGTGCCACAACTGCGCAGTCATTTCAGAGCATCATGGCAGCGTTTCACTGGCTCGCAGGCGATTGCTTGCGCCCTATGCGGGGCGCAAGCTTCCGTTTCTGCGTTGAGCAAGACTTATGGGATATGTCCCAGGACTGGCACACCAAATTCATGGTTTCATTCGCAGACTTCACAAATTTTATTTCAGTGAACTGATAATGCCAGCGCCTACAACACCGGCCAAATCCAAGCCGACCGTTTCCTTGACCTCTGTTGATCTGGCGGTGGCGGCGATGTGGCCGGCCAAGCGGGAAAACGGCAGGCTTTGTACCCAGACTTTACCGGGGCCAGTCAAACGCGCAAAAAACAACCCGTCACCGCCGAAGACTTTTGAACGCACATTGCCAACTGATGTCAGATCAAAATTCACACCCTTGGTGAACGCAGCGACACATCCGGCATCAACATCGATGGATTCGCCCTCAGCAAGTTCGCGCTCCATCACTGTCCCACCAACATGAACAAATACCCAGCCATGGCCGGTTAAATGCTGAAGGATAAAGCCTTCGCCACCGAACAGCCCTGTCATAATTTTGCGCTGGAGGTAAACATCGAAGGATACACCGCGCGCAGCGCATAAAAATGCATCGCGCTGACAAATCAGTTCGCCGTCGATATCGTCGAGCTTAAGTGCGATGATATGGCCGGGGTAGGGCGCCGCAAAGGCTACGTGGCCTTTGCCCTGACCTTCATGACTGAAGACTGTTGTAAACATGCCCACGCCCGAGGCAACCCGCTTTCCAGCGCCCCAAACCCGGTTCATCAGGCTTTTTTCTTCCTCGGAATCATCCCCGAGCACTGTTGTCATTTCAATCTGTGGGTCCTTGTACATCATCGATCCGGCTTCTGCGATCGCAGCCTCACCGGGATCTAACTCAATCTCGACATACTGTGTTTCTGCGCCTTTGATGGCAAAATCGATATCATCAGTGCGATGCGCAGTGCGCTTGTTACGAATTTCAGGAACTGAATGAGCGGAATTAATGAACATTTTCGACACCTTATCGGGATTGACGGATACACATGGGCAGGCCCCAGCTGTTGCGCAATCAGGAATGTTTGGGCAGCATTCTGACGCGCACATCATTGCCGGGGTGGGAGTGGTGGCTGTTGTCTTTTCCAGATGTGGGTTCACATTTCCCGCTGGGCGACATCAGAAAAAAACGGGCAGACGGCACAATCAGTCTGGACCGGAAGGGTTGCTTCAACTGGATTCGTGATAGCGTATCGTACCCGCCCATCGAGGCGGGTACGATCAGGTAGAGTTAGTGATTTCTGATGTTAAAACCGATGATATCTCCGTCCGAGAACACGCAGGTCACATTTTTTTGTTTCGTGTGGTTCGAGTGACGCCCATCGGTATCGACCCGCAGAGTGATGCTGTCTTGATACTCTGATGGGCGGTAGTTGACGACGTGATCAAATTCGACATAGGAGTGCCCGCGATTGCCCAGTGCGCGATGGGCACGGTGCATGCACTGTCCGATTTCATTTTCTTCATTGGAAACTTGCGGATGTTTTCTGTATTTGTCTCTGCCATGGTGATGGTGATGTTTAGCAAGTGTGGCGCCCAGTACGCCCAAAGCAACTCCGGCCACTCCAGCTGCAATAGCTTCGTTACCAGCTTTATCGGCACTGGCGGATTGGGCGAATGGTGCGACAGCCATGAACATTGCACATCCGGATGTAATCAGAGTCTTGCGAAGCATAATGAGTTCCTTAAAGAAATGTGTTTTCAATAAATCTGTTCTAATTTTTTTCTAACGAAATGACTAATTACAAATCGGAAATTCATGATCTGACAGCCAAGTTGCGAACCCAAATCAATGAATTTGATCCACACCCTACGTCTTAGCGAAATTACAAAAAGAGGAAACCATTAGTTGTGTTTTTGCTGAAGATTGAGTTTCATTGCAGCGCAACCAGTAATATGTGAATTGAATATCTCATGTTTTCCTTGAAAATTTTCAAGCCCATCCTCGCTGCTGTAATCTTGTCAGGATGTGTTTCGACAGGCCTTGTCCCTGATGATTACACGGGCCCTATCGCAGTAATTGCTGACAGCTCCGGTCCTGTGGTGGGACCGGATATGGGGTGGCTAAACCCGCGTCGGCTTGTGACACCGCCAAAAGTGGATCTCTTTTTTGTGGCAAAAATCGATGGGAAGACTGTCCAAAACATCGGCTCACAAGTGCGCGCTCGCAACTATGGTCGCGGTTTCGCGCTCACAGTCAAACCTTACGACCGGGAAGTGCCGGTGCAACCGCTCCAGCTGGAATTGTCCGGGTATACCCATCACGCTGCAGACATTGGGGCGTTGTTTGGGGATGTCCACACAGTCAATGGAACGGTTTCCTTTACGCCCAAAGCGGGTGTCCGATATGTGGTCCGGGGATCGCTGAGCAAGGAATACTCAGCGATCTGGGTGCAAACAAGTGGTGGTAGTATCGTAACCTCAAAGGTCGAAAAACGGCGCTAGACCGCTACCCATTGGCACGGCGAGCACTAAAGCTGTCAGATACGATTTCTATTTTACCGCATCGACCAGAATGAATGCGATCAGGCATGGTTCTGTGCCGCGATTGGACCAAGCGTGGTTCGTACCCTGCTGGACGACGGTGTCGCCAGCCTTCAGCAGATACTCGTCTTCATCCATCATCATGTAAATTTCACCGCTCAACACGACGGTATAGTCCAGTGAATCGGTGCGGTGCATGAAGGGGTGGCGGGCATTTTCGACGATGTTCGCGCCCGCGCCCATTTCGGCAAAGGCGGATTTTCCATCCAGTTTAGCCAAGACTTCGGGATCTTCCGGGTCGAATTGAACAATGCGAAACACAGAGCCATTTTTCGGAGGGTGCAGGATGAGTGGTCCGGTGACTGGATCGTCATGCAGTTCCATAGCTGCTGGAGTCTTGTCGTTCATCCACAGATTTGTCAGCGTAACACCGGGTCGGTTCGGGCGGCTCAGAATGCAGCTAGCCTCTTCATCAGAGATGACAGTTGCGACGCCGTTCTCATCATGGCCGGTGACGACGCGTCTGAATTTCTGCGACATGGGCAGTTCCTTTCTAGGTGTTCAAAGCTTGAGCGGGTTTGGTGAGTGCCCAGACTGCAGCAATGGCTGCAAGCCCGATTGTATCTGTGACAATGCCCTGATGCAGCAATGCAATTCCAGCCAAGCCAACAAGCACGCGCATCGGCATGATCAGCGGTGCGCGCAATTGCCCAACCACAAAGGCGGCGATGCAGAAAACACCAAAGCCGCCGCTGATGACAGCCAGCACAATCTCGCTCCAGGGTCCCTGCATAAGCAGTGCCGGGCCGTAGAAGAACATGAAGGGCAGAATGTAGCAGGTGATGCCATAGGCAAAGGCCGTCCACCCAACCTTGTTGATGTTGGCTTTGGCGATTCCCGCTGCCACATAAGAGGCCAATGCCACTGGCGGTGTGATGGTGGACACACAGCCATAGAAAAACACAAACAAATGGGCCGTCAGCAAAGGCACGCCCATTTTTGCAAGGGCAGGGGCAACTACTGTTGCCAGAATGAGATAGGCGGCCGTTGTTGGCAGACCCATACCCAGAATAATGGCTGTCAGCATGGTGAACACAAGGGCCAGGAATGTGTAACCGCCTGACGCAGAAATGATCAGGCCAGAGATTTTGGAACCAAGGCCCGTGGTGCCAAGCGTGCCGGCAATGATGCCGGCGGCCGCACAGGCAATTGCGATTGGAATAACGCTTTTTGCCCCTTCGGTAATGGCCTCTGCCGATTTGCGCACCATCTCGAATGAAATGCGGCGCTCCCAGACAACATGCAAAACCAGCAGTACCAGAATGGAATAGAAGGACGCTTTGAAGGGCGAAAACCCGTTCAGCATCATGGCAATAAGCGTGCCGAATGGAATGATGTATTGACCACCTTTGACGAGGATCATCCAGAGTGCTTCATCATCGTCTTCTGGCTGTTCCAACGGCTGAATATTGCTCTTGGCAGCGCGTAAGTGAACCACGAAAAACAGTGAGGCAAAAAACAGCAGCGCTGGAATAATCGCAACCTGCATGACGTCGGAATAGGGAATGCCAACGATTTCGGCCATGATAAATGCAGCCGCGCCCATAACGGGGGGCATGAGTTGTCCACCGGTTGACACGACCGCTTCAATGGCACCTGCCTGATGCGGCGCGTAACCTTCCTTCTTCATCATCGGAATGGTCAAGGTGCCGGTCACGGCAACATTGCCCGCGGCGGAGCCGGAAATCATGCCTAGCAATGTGCTGAAGATGACGGCGGTCTTTGCACCTGCCGCTCGCATGTTTTTGGTGAGCCGGTTGGCAAGACGGAAGAAAAAGTCGCCAGCGCCGAAGACGCTCAGGAACGATCCATAGATCGAGAAAAGTATGATGTAAGTGGCTGATACGCCAAGTGGGATGCCGTAAATGCCCTGAGAGGTTGTGGTCAGAAGTTCCGACATGCGCGTAACGCTGTAGCCACGACTGGCCAGTGCGCCGGGCAGGAATTCACTGTAGAATGGATAGGTAAAAAAGGCGAGACAGATAACTGACAGCACCAGTCCAACGCCGCGTCGCGCACCTTCCAACACCAGAACAATCAGCAGCAGTCCCACCCAGGCATCCAGCGCCTCGGTTTCACCGCCACTCATGGCGATGTCTTTCCAGCGCGACATTATATAAAGGCTTGTTGCGCAACTGAGGAAGACAAGACCGAGACGCACGATTTTGTCCAAAAACGCGTTTTCAAATCGTTGCAGGGTGGGGTTTGTAAGAAACAGCAGGACGAGCATCATCATCAGATGAAAAACGCGGATGTCCCGGGTCGACAGGACGAGAAGGCCGGAAACGTTCAGCAGATGGAACAGCCCGACTACAAATGCCACGATAAGAATCGCGTGTTTGAACAGTCTGTCCATGGCGTTTATTCCATTCCGTCAGGAGCCTGATAAAATCTTGCGGATGTAAGACAGGCTTTCATCCGCAAGAATTGTTGGTCGAGTAGGTGAGGGCTTTTACTCAGCGAAGTATTTCGCGGCGCCGGGATGAAGCGGAATTTTCAGCTCCAATGAAGCTTCCGGAACGATCTGTTTCGCATAGGCATTTTCAGCCCGGAATTCATCCATATTGTCGTATATTGCTTTTGTAATCTTATAGGCAACATCTTCATCCATGCCCGCATCGACGATCAGCATGTTATTGACGCCAAGCACTCTGCCGTCCGTGTCTGTTCCGTAGGTTGCCATTGGAACCACAACTTCATTGTAGTTGGGGTATTTTCCCAAGGCCGTTGCCATCTGTTCTTCCGTGATCGGAATGAATTTAAGTTTCTTGTTGGCCTGAGCCTGCATGACTGCGCCGGCTGGGTAGCCACTCAGTGCAAAGGCCGCATCAACATTACCGTCAGCCAGTTGGCTGAAACCGTCACCATAGGACAGGAAGCTCGGCGTAATGTCATCGATTGTCAGATCAGCAAGACTAAGCACTTGTCCCAGAAATGGAATGGTTCCACCACCGGCTGGGCCGACTGCAATCCGTTTGCCCTTCAGATCAGCAATGCTGCTGATGTCAGACCCGTCCAGTGTCATCATATGCAGAATGCTGAAATGCAGCGAGCCAATGGCCCGCAAGTTCATTGCGCCTGCCTTTTTGTAAGGGCCGACGCCCTTATTGGCCAGAACAGACAGATTGTTGTTTGTAATTGCAATGTCGACTTCGCCACTGTTGATCAGGCGCGGATTGCCGACAGAACCAGCTGTTACAACCGGAACCATTGTCAGGTCATCGGCATAATTATTGACGAGAGACGAGATTGCCTGGCCTACCGGATAGAAGGCACCGCCCTGGCTAGCCGTGCCTATGCGCAATTCATTTGCGTAGCTTGAACCTGCGGTCAGGACCATGGCAGCGGCGATAGCTGCAGTCCGGATAAGTGATGTAAAATGCATAATTCATCCTCCCTGTTGATGATCACGAGTGTGATTGAAAGAGCAATGACGCTCCTGTCGAAAATCAGCGTTTCTCTAGCATTAACCGAACCGATCAGTTTCGTGCAAGAAAAATCGACAATTTTGAGAAATGCAGGAAAATACCGTTTATTTATTGCTGATTATTTCGAAATCAACCATAGTGTCCGGGAAATTGGTTGTTGCGGCTTAATTTGGGAGCTGCACAAAATGATAAACTGGGAGGATCATTATGAGCTATTTTCGAACAGGTTCCAAAATTTTGATGGCTGCAGCTGCAGCTGCAATGGTGACCACAAGCGCTGCAAACGCAGCCATGATTGACGGACCAAAAGTATTCTGGAAAATCTCCATGTGGGGCAATCCAAGAGCGTTGTCCGATGGCATGGAAGCGATGGCCAAGAAAGCCATGGAAGAGACAGATGGAAATTTTGAAATCAAAATTTTCTACGGTGCACAATTGTCGAGCAACCGCGAAAATCTGGACGGAATTAAACTGAATGCCTTTGAGGGCGCAGCCATCTGCAATTTCTATCATCCGGGTAAGAACCCTGCATGGATGGTGTTTTCATTGCCATTCCTGCCGCTTGGAGATCCGCAGGTTGATAAATATGTGCGTTCAAAGATGTTTGAACATCCGGCAATTGTCGCTGACATGGAAAAATGGAATGCCATTCCATATGTATCCGGCTTGCTTCCACAGTATGAAATTCTCGGAAAAGGTCCGGCGCCAAAAAGCCTTGAGGGATGGGATGGTCTTCGCGTGCGTGCCGGTGGTGGACTTGGTACTGCCATGGAAAAACTCGGCGCTGTGAAGCAGACACTGCCTGCCGGTGAAACTTCGACAGCCTTTCAGCGCGGCGCGCTCGATGCAGCGGCGTTCCCGTACACTTACGCTCACGTGGCGTTCAAAATCTCTGACGAAGCTGACTGGTACACCAGCAATCTGGCACCAGGCACATCGGAATGCGGTTGGGTGTTCAACAAAACATCCTACGATGCGTTGCCACCGCAATATCAGAAGTTCCTGATGGATAATCGTGATCTTGTCATGGACACCGAGCTTGCGTCCTACGCTGCTCAGGATGAGAAAAATCTGCCGATCTTTGAACAGACAATGGAAAAAATCGTCTACTCGGAAGAACAGCTTGCCAAATTCCGGGAAGTTGCTGGTCAGCCGGTTTGGGACGAGTGGATCGAAGCCAACAAAGACAAATTCGACGCCCAGGGTGTGTTTGATGCTGTCTTTGCCTACGCAAAAGAAGCTGAAGCGGCCCAATAGGCATTTCCAGGGCCTATGCCCTGATTACGATTCATCAGGACGGCGCATCATGCGCCGTCCTTGCTCGATCTAAACCCAGACACAGAGGTGGCACGTGACCGTTTCCCCCGCCACGCCCTCGGACAGCGCCGGTCTCGCAATTGCGACCGCAGATCGCAAATTGTCCCCCTTCGAAGATTCTTTGAACCTGATAGCGGCCTTTGCAATTCTTATGCTGATGCTGCTTGGCACAGCTCAGATTTTTCTGCGCTCAGTGCTCAATTCGCCTATTGCGGGCTATATCGACCTCGTTGAGTTGTCGATGGCCAGCATGGCGTTTTTGGGGGCTGCCTACTGCCAGCGGCTTGGCGCCCACATCCGCATGGAGTTGCTGATTGGCAAGTTGAGGGGGAGGGTCCTTTGGTTTGCAGAGATTCTGGGTACGGTGGCCGCTCTCGGGATCATTGGCGTCTTGATCTGGTATAGCTGGGGCCATTTCCTTCGTGCCTATCAGCTTGGCGACACCACTATCGACGCAGAATATCACGTCTGGCCCTCCAAATTGCTCGTGCCAATTGCATTTTCTTTCTGGTTTTTGCGCCTTTTGATCCAATTGTTTGGGTCATTCAGGCTGTTCCTGCGTCCGGAGTTGGAGCCGATAGGTATCGCCAAAATTATGGACGCTGCCGAACAGGCACGTGAAGAGATTCATGAAGTGCTGGGCGATGATGTTCCCCAGCCAGACATGACAGACGGAAAGTCAGACAAATGATTATCGGTATTGGTTTTGACGACCCGTTCCTGGTTGGCCTGATTGGTCTCGGCCTGTTGTTCTTGTTCGTGGTGATCGGCGTACGTGTTGTGTTTGCAGCCGCTATTGTCGGTCTTTTGGGGCTGGTCGAATTGCTGGGTTGGGGTCCAGCCGCTGGCATCGTTGGGACCATTCCGCATTCCAAATCCTCAACCTATGCGCTCAGCGTGTTGCCGATGTTCATTTTCATTGGCTTTATTGCGTTTCATGCGGGCATGACGCAGCAATTGTTTGATGCCGCTCGCAAATGGGTTGGCTGGGTGCCAGGCGGTTTAGCCGTGGCAACAGTGTTTGCAACTGCCGGCTTTGCAGCTGTGTCTGGGGCTTCAACGGCGACAGCCGCTGTCTTCTCTCGCGTGGCAATCCCCGAAATGCTGAAATACGGTTATGATAAAAGGCTGGCAGCCGGTGTGGTGGCTGCCGGTGGCACGCTTGCTTCCCTCATTCCGCCATCCGCCATTTTGATCATCTACGCGATTATCGTGGAAGAATCTGTTGGCGAATTATTGTTGGCCGGCTTCCTGCCGGGGGCCGTGTCCGCTCTGGTCTATGCTGCCATCATCATCATCTGGGCATTGTACCGACCAGATGCAGGGCCATCGGTCTCGGGCTATTCCTGGAAGGAGCGTGTTATGACGCTTCCAGGCATCTCTCCGATTGTCATTGTTGTCTTCATCATCATGTCGGCGATCTACAATGGCTGGGCCACGCCAACGGAGGCGGGGGCTCTGGGCGCCTTTGTGATTTTTGTTCTTGCGCTGGCACGCGGCACCAAAATTCACACCATGAAGAATGCGCTGATGGAGGCAGCCAAGCTGACCGTCATGATCTTCTCGCTTATCTGGGGCGTCTTGATATTTGTGCGGTTCCTGGGTTTCTCCGGTCTTCCCGAAGCCTTCACCGAGTGGATCATCGGACTGGATGCATCCCCGATGGTCATCATGATCTGCATTCTTCTGGCCTATGCCATATTGGGCATGTTCATGGATGCAATCGGCATGTTGTTGCTGACGCTTCCGGTGGTTTATCCGGCGGTGATCGCGCTTGGGTTTGACTCAATCTGGTTCGGCATCATTGTTGTGAAAATGGCAGAAGTCTGCCTCATCACGCCGCCAATCGGACTGAATTGTTTCGTCGTGAATGGCGTTCGACCTGACATTCCATTGACTGATGTGTTCAGGGGAATTGCGCTGTTTTTCGTGGCTGATGTTGTCACCATTGCCCTGCTGCTGATCTTCCCGGAGATCGTGACTTGGCTGCCTGACCTGATGAGAGGCTGATCATGAAGTTGAAAACCGTCCTGCCGCTGGAAAAGGCTGCACACATTGTCGATAAGGCCCTAGCTATTGGCCGGGAGCAAGAGATGCACCCCCTCACAGTGGTGGTGCTGGATGTTGGTGGCAAGGTGATTGCCTGCAAGAGCGAGGATGGCTCTGGAACATTGCGGTTTGGCATTGCTCTGGGCAAAGCCTCCGGGGCCTTGGGCATGGGGATTTCCAGTCGGCTCATCAGGGACCGGTTGTCACAGCGCATTGCCTTTCAAAGTGCTCTGGCAACAGCGGCTGACGGAAAGTTCATTCCTGTGCCGGGTGGTGTGCTGATTGAAGATGAGGAAGGCTATACAATTGGCGCAGTGGGCATCAGTGGTGATACGTCTGAGAAAGATGAATATTGCGCCATCGGCGCGATCCATAGCGCAGGCTTTGCTTCAGAACCGGTTTCAGTCGATCCTGACTGGACGCGATCCTATTTGTCGGACGTTGAAAAGGGGGCCAACTGATTTTTGTGGGCTATAGAGCAATGCGCTGGTCAAAAAACCGCTTATTGGTTTGCAGTGCAGGTTTCTGCAGATCGTCTGGATTCAGTAGCTTGATCGTAGGTTTGCCCTCATAGGTTAGCGGCAGAACCATGGCGCGGACAAACGCGGATGTCTCGATTTCCTGTGCGGTTGCCTGAACCGGGGAATTGGCGTCCTCAAACCAAGCCTGACCGGGTTGCATGATGTCCGTGTGTGTGTCTGATTTGATTTCAAGCGCACCACACGTCAGATATCGGATGCCGGGACCGGGATGAATGTGACGGTAAGCGCGGGCTTTGGCCGGGAAGGTTACCTGGTCCAGCCGCAGAAAGACGGGGCCGGACTCAAGCATAAGTTTACCACGCAAAACCATTTCCGATGGCCCTGGAGCGGCCGAACTGCTTTCTGAGGCTGCAATTTCAAAACGGATGAATTTGCTGGATTTGGTTGCGCTGATAATGTCATTGGGAGCAACATAATGTCCTTCACCTGCAAAAGCGGTACTGCCTCCAACATCAACACTGCCACTTTCCACCCAAATTGCCTGATGACAATCTGGCGTTTCGAACTGATCATGCAACATAAAAGAATGCCGGTAGAGAGACATAGACAGTTTGGTCATTACCAGATTTCCAATGCTAGATTTTGAGCGCCAAATTTTCGGGGCCAATTTTCAGAATTTGCGCTGATGTTGGTAAACGATGCCGGATGACCCAATGACATCTGCAATGCCAAAGATCGATGGTGACACGATTGAGAAAAGCGCGAGCGCTGCAATCGTACTTGCACTCCTGTCCTTGTCAACGCTGGCACATCAGTTCTTGGGTTCATCGACAGGGCTTGTAATTGCACGGTTTGCGTTTCTTGCGCTGTGCTTTTGCATCGTGTCTCGATTCAAGCTGCGGGAATGGGTACTGACATTGCTCGCATTGGCATTGGCGGCCGGACTTGTGCTGCAAAACCACGATATGCCAGCAATTCTGCTTGCTCTGGACAGGGCAGCCTTTTTTGGTGCGTTCATCTACCTTGTGACTTTGTTGAAAGAGGCGGCGCAGCGTTCCGCCTCTGTGCTGGAATTGGGGCTATACACAACGCGTCAGCCCCGTGGTCGGCGCTACTATGGCTTGGCAGTCGGCGGCCATCTAATGGGTGTTCTGCTGAATTTTGGTGCTGTCAGTCTTTTGACACCTTTGATTCAGCGTGGCGCCAGAAAGGCCAGTGATGACCCACAGGCGGTTCGACGCGCCGAGCAGCAGCAGATTTCTGCTCTGCTAAGAGGCTTCTCCTGGATGATCATGTGGTCGCCCACTGCGTTGACACAAGCGGTGCTCTTCACAACTTTCCCAGCCATTGATCAATCCACCACAATTGTTCTGGGGATCAGTGCGGCCATCGTCATGATCCTGATCGGCCGATTTGAAGATCGATTGCGCTGGCGCAATGTTCAGCTTCCGTCAGTACCTCAAACGCAGGGCTTGCCTGTTCAGTCTGCACTTCGGTTCGGTGTCATTTGTGCCCTGCTGATTGGACTGACCTTTTGTGTGTTTCTGATCACCGGTGTGTCCGCAGCAATCGCATTGATGCTGGTCGCGCCTGTGTTAATGGTCGGTTGGATTTTCGCACAACAGTTCAAAGCACGTGGCAACAGCGTTGTGACGTCTACTGTTACAACAGTTTGGAGCATTCTGTCTCGATCTTCCATCAACATGGGCCGAAGTGCATTCATGCTTGGGGCCGCCGGATTTATCGGTGAGGCAGCGGCAAAACTGGCCCCAGTGGATTTGGTTGCGCATTCTCTTGAGCGGGTGAACATGCCAGACTGGTTGTTCCTGATGGCTCTGCCGGTATTGATCAGTCTGGGCGGTCAAATTGCTCTGTCCCCGATATTAATCGTTGTGTTTCTAAGCGCCATCATCAACGCCTTGCCGGTTTTGCCAGCAGATCCAAATCTCATTGTGTTTGCACTGGGTGCCGGTTGGGCCATGAGCATGACAGCCTCACCAAACGCATCGGCGACCCTGTTGGTCTCCAGCGTTACCAATATTCCGCCAACCACGCTGACCTGGCGTTGGAACGGGGTCTATGCGCTGATGTGCTATGCGGTGTTCTCGGTGATGTTCATCATTCTGACAGGCTGGTTTCCAGCGCCCATTGGGTAGCGCAGAGCTGGATGATTCCATCGATCAGTTTGGAAGAAGGCGGGATTCAAATCAGAGGATTAGCGCGCTTTCTTCAGAAAAAAGATGATGCAGACAATCAGGCTTGCCACCACCCATGCTTCGGTTCCAACTGCTTCTCCAAGCACAAGCTGGGATAGCACCAAAGTTACAAATATCTGCAACAATTGGGTCTGTCCCACAAGTGCCACCCCGCCCAGGGCCAGCCCGGCATTCCAGAAAACAAACCCGATGAACATGGAAAACAGGCTGACATAAGCAAAGCCGATCCATGCTGACGTGGAGATGCTGCCTATTGCATCTGGAAAGCTTAGAAAGCTGCCAATGATTGAAAGGGGCAGACATAACAGCAGCCCTCGGCTGATGACTTCCCAACCTGGCATGGTGCGTGACAATTGGCCGGATATTGCATATCCAAATGATGCAAAAAGTGCCGCGAAGAGCAGCCATGCATCTCCCAGCCCGATGCCGGCTGATCCATCGCGCAATGCAAATGTGATAACCAGACCACATCCAATCAGACTAAGAATCCAGAACCAGAGACTGGGTCGTTCTTTGTTCAAAATTGCAGAGAATAAGGCTGTTGTAATTGGTAAAATCCCCAACACAATGCCGCCATGAGAGGCTGGCACACTTGTCATTGCAAGGGCCATAAAAAACGGAAATCCAATGACCAGACACAATGCGGAGATAAAAAGCGGCAGGAAATCTGCCTTCACAAATGGCCTGCGTCCCATGATCAAAAGCAGAATCAGTGCACAGCCAGCTGCCACGACGGCGCGACCATAGGTCACAAAGGATGCTGACATATCCGCGACTGCCAAGCTGGTAAATGGCAACGTACCGCCAAACACAACGACACCAACAAGGCCAAGTAAAAGCCCCAGGCCAGTTTTTTCGGGGGACATTGGCGTGGACATAGGATGGTCGTTTTCGTTTTGGAAAAAATACTTTAAACGGTGGGTATGGGTATTTTTCAAACACTGCAAGAGTGGCTGGAAAGCAGCGTCGATGCCGGCGGTGCTTTTTTTGACCGCATTACCAAAGCCATTTCAGGGCTGACTGATCCCAAGGCTCGGCGTCAGGCTGCATTTTCTATTGCCATGATTGCTTTGTCGGCCAAGATGGCCAAAGCAGATGGCATCGTGACACTGGATGAAATTCATGCGTTTCGCGATCTGTTTGAGATTCCTCAGGCCGAGCGAACGAATGTTGCACGGCTGTTTGATCTTGCTAAACAAGATACCGCTGGCTTTGAAGCGTATGCTGCACGCATCGCCCGCCTGTATGATGAAGATCTGCAAACTCTTGAAGATATTATGGATGGCCTGTTCCACATCGCCAAGGCCGATGGTGTGTTGCATGAGGGAGAGCGTGCATTTTTGCAGCATGTTGCCGAAATATTCGGTTTTGACAGTTCTGCCTATGAAGCTATTGAACTGCGCCATGTTGATTTGGGAAAAGCAGATCCGTACCAGGTGCTTGGTGTTTCGCCAGATATGGACCTTCAGGATATCAAAAAAGCCTATCGCACCAAGGTCTCAGAATGCCATCCGGACAGGATGATTGCCAGAGGTGTGCCGCCGGAATTCATTGCAATCGCAAATGACAGAATGGCAGCTATCAATCTGGCGTGGGAGCAGATTGAGCGGATGAAACGCTCATGACCGATCAGATGCTTTCCGCACCCGAATATGCATCTGCAACGCTTGCTCCTTCGCCGAATTTTGGCCCAAGGCCCGATGGTCAGCAAGCCCATT
Organism: Alphaproteobacteria bacterium; assembly: GCA_024743215.1. Taxonomy (GTDB): domain Bacteria; phylum Pseudomonadota; class Alphaproteobacteria; order Rhizobiales. The sequence goes on along the minus strand of JANSWZ010000008.1, from coordinate 163,182 downwards.
TGTTGATTTTGCATTATACAGGTATGCCGGATGATGATCAGGCGCTGTCATGGTTACGAAACCCTGCGTCCCAGGTTTCCTGTCACTATTACGTTCATCAGGATGGTCAGATCCTTCAACTGGTTTCGGAAGGGGATCGTGCGTGGCATGCCGGGGTGTCAAGCTGGCAGGGGATCACTGATATCAACTCGTGTTCGATTGGTATCGAAATTGCCAATCCTGGTCACAATTATGGTTATCACGCCTTTCCGGATATTCAGGTTGAGGCGGTAAAGGATCTTTGTCAGGAAATTATCCGTCGGCACAACATACGCGCCGAACATGTGCTTGCGCATTCAGACATTGCTCCTGATCGCAAGGAGGATCCGGGCGAACTGTTTCCATGGTCGTATTTTGCCGAGAATGGAATCGGCCACTACTCAGCGCCCAAATCTCTGGGCGATGGACGCTTTTTTCAACTGGGAGATGCGGGTGAGCCAGTTGCTGCTTTGCAGGCCATGTTTCAACTCTACGGATATGGCTGTCCGCAAAGTGGGCACTTTTGCGAATTGACATGCGCAGTCGTTCGCGCATTTCAGCGTCACTTTCGGCCCGAATTGGTTGATGGAATTGCTGATCAGTCCACAATTGCAACATTGCACGAACTGCTCATGGCTCTGCAGGCGCCGTCCTAGAGCGCCTGCCAGAGCTTTGAGCATTTGAGTTATGCTATGCGATCAAACGGCGCGGACAATTGGGCTGCGGTATCTACTGGCTCCGGCGACGGCTGAGTGTCGTTATAGGCTGCGCGGAGTTTGAGGATGATGTCCTCCGGCACCTGACGTACGACATCTCCATCATCGGGATCCACGGCCTTATAGACCAGTGTCTCCGTCTCCGGTTCTACTTCAAACAAGCGATCGATTTGCGGCCTGTTTGATTCGGAATTGAAACTTTGGTCCTGACCGATTGAATCTTGGTCGGCTTTCGCCTCAGATTTTTCGTCCCTGCGTTCGCTTGCTTTGTCTGCGGCTGTTTCAGCTGGAACACTCTTGGGTCTTGAAACCTCTGTTTCGATCGGGGGCACGCTTTCACGTGCGGGCGCCTTTGTGGGCGTCGCCACCGCAAGGGGAGGTGGTGCGCCAGATATGCTTGATGAGATGTCCATGATCGGACCCTCCATGGGTTGGTTTCTTCCAATGGCACGGGAGCGCTTCTGACACTCCGCCACAGTCGAACCTACACAAGGAGTTTTAGGATTTAGTCGTGAATGTTCTTAAAACCTTAATGGTTTTTGAAAGCATCACTAAAGAAATCGGGATGTTTGGCTTGGATGCAGAGCTTAGAAGCCTTTGTCGACCGCGATGCCGCGCCTGGCCGGCAATGGCCCTGTTGGCTTCTTGGCGTTTGCACCATATGAATTTGTGGCGCGTGGACCGTTTACGACATCTGCAACGCGTTTAATGATGCCGGTGCTGATATCACGTGCCATTGCAAGTGCTGACATGTTGGCGCTCAGCAGGCGATTCAGATCTTCAAATGCATCCGCCAGCCCGGATTTTGCGCTTTTGTCCAACTGGCTGACACGAGACTGGAAATCCGCAATCAACTCGTTTTTCTCCGCCTGCAGGGCAAATGAGGCGTCAAAGTCTCCAGAATTTACCAATTGGGTTTCCTGATCCAGCACTGCGCTTAGCTTGCTGATCAACGGTTTCATGTCGCTATTGTTGGGTGTTGTCATTGCTTGGCCTGCTCCTGAATTTGCAGTAGTTCAGCGTAAATCTGGTCGGCGATGCCTATACCGCCGCTCTCCGAAATCGCCTTGGCAAATTGTTCCACTTGCATGCTGCGCCAGGTATCCGATGCCTGACTTGAGAATTCATCATCTTCGCCCAGTCCTTCAAAGGCTGAAGCCAGCATGACATTCAAAAAGACTGCCTCAAACTCTTCTGCCTTTTCCCGCATCGGGTTGTTGGGCGCTGGAAGGGTTTGAATGCGCGGCTGTTGGCTGGCTGTTGGAGAAACACTGTCCATCACATGACCTCGATTTCTGCCTGTAGGGCACCGGCTGCTTTGATAGCCTGCAATATTGAGATCATGTCTCTTGGACCGATCCCCAGCATGTTCAGACCATCCACCAGTTCCTGAAGGGAAACGCCGGAGCTGATCACCGCCAATTGGGTTTCTATTTCCTCGCCAGCAGTAATTTCTGTGTTCGGAATGACAGTGGTTTCACCGTCACTGAAGGGCGCGGGTTGTGATACGTCAGCAAATTCGCTGACCATGACTGTCAGGTTTCCCTGGGCTACAGCGACCGTTGAAATTTGCACCTCACGTCCCATGACAATGACACCGGTGTCTTCATCAATGACAACCTTGGCAGGCAAGTCCGGTTCAATGAGCAATTGTTCAATGTCGGTAATCAGGTCCACAATATTGCCATTGAATGATTTGGGCAGATACAACTGAACGGTTCCCGGATCTTTGGGTTCAGCAATTGGCTGCCCCATGAGATCATTGATGGCCAGAGCGACACGTCGCGCAGTGGTAAAATCCGGGTTTCTGAGGGCAATGCGCAGCTTCTCAAGTGTTGCCAGTTCAAAGCCGACTTCACGCTCCACCAGTGCTCCGTTTGAAATGCGTGCTGATGTTGGTACGCCGCGTGTCAAAGAGGCTGCATCACCTTGAACAGAGAAACCGCCAATGGCCAAAGACCCTTGGGCAATTGCATAAGTCTGTCCGTCTGCACCCATCATTGGCGTAACGAGAAGTGTTCCGCCCTGCAGGCTTGCTGAATCACCAAGTGCGCTGACATTCACATCAATGCGCGTTCCCGGCGTTGCAAAAGCAGGCAGGTTTGCTGTCACCATTACGGCTGCGACGTTTGCTGTCCTAAGTTCCTCTGCGACAGTATTGACGCCCATACGTTCCAGCATGGATTGAAGGCTCTGACGTGTGAAAGGAGAGTTGTTTAATGAATCACCGGTCCCGTTCAGACCAACAACCAGACCGTATCCAATCATCTGATTTTCGCGAACGCCTTCGAAATCGGCGATGTCCTTGATCCGCGAGACAGCGCTCGCTGGCCCTAATAAAAGGGTCATCCCAATGCTAATCATCGCAACGGACAGGACTATGCGCAGCCACTGTCCGGGCGACGGCATAGCTTGAGAGCAATATCGGTGCCTCATTTTCCAGTTTTGCGCCATAAATGCGATCCGTTGAATAACTTTAACTCTTGGTTAAGGATAATCGTTAAAAATACTTAACAACTTGCTAACATGAGGATTTGTGATGCGTATTGACGCCTATGGGCTCATACCCGGTTCCGCCCCGATGCGCGCCAAAACCAAAAGCAGCGGCTTGTCCTTCTCGATTGATGACTCAAGTGATGCCAGTTCAGCCAAAGATGTTGGTGGCACGGTTGCGCAACAGAGCGTCTCGCTGGGAGCTTTGCTCTCGCTTCAATCATCCGACATAGAAACAGTGGAGCGTCGGGCAACAGCAAAGGGGCATTCCCTGCTGAAGGATTTGTCACGGCTGCAGGCTGCGCTTTTGGGAGGGGATGACATTGCAGAGCGCCTGGTGGAGCTGAAAGGGCGACTGCCTGACTTGCAAATGACCGGGGATGATCTCCTTGATCCGATTCTGCGTGAAATCGATCTGCGCGTGCGTGTAGAGCTGGCAAAGCGAGGACTTTAAGTTGTGTTTTTTCTGAATTTTGTCAAAAATAGCTGTTTATGAACAGTGGCTTAAGGAAAATGAAAACTTAAAGTTAATGTAATCGTCAATCCTGTTGTCTCCGAAAAGACCTATAGGTATAGTCCGCCCAATCGGGGCTAGAATTAAGGTCGAGCGAATGTCTGCAGTTGCTGATATTGATTATCGTCCGTCTGAGGACGAACCCTTCATGAATGATCGCCAAAAGGCGTATTTCAAACGTAGGCTAAATGGCTGGAAGGAAGATATTCTTCGCGAAAGCCAGTTAACGCTGGATACCCTCCAGCAGGAAAATTCAAACCATCCCGATTTGGCAGATCGTGCCTCTTCGGAAACTGATCGTGCCGTTGAACTTCGTGCACGTGATCGCCAACGAAAACTGATTTCCAAAATTGATTCTGCTCTCGCGCGTATCGAAGACGGCAGTTATGGATTTTGCGAAGAAACCGGCGAACGGATTTCTCTAAAACGATTGGATGCCCGTCCCATTGCAACCATGTCCGTTGAGGCACAGGAACGCCACGAGCGTCGGGAACGCGTTTATCGCGACGATTAAAAAGTTTGTTTTTTCAAAGTCTTTATAAATGGGCGCTCTCCGATGTGAGAGCGCCCTTTTTTTGTTAGAATGGAAGAACGATGTCCAGCACTTGCTGGCCGTAGCGAGGCTGCTGAACATCTGTAATTTGACCGCGGCCACCATATGAAATGCGCGCTTCGGCGATTTTCTCTGATGGTATGGTGTTGTTCGCTGCAATATCCTGAGGCCTTACGACACCGGCAACAATAAGCTCACGAACTTCGAAATTGACGCGAACTTCCTGTCTTCCCTCAATCACCAGATTTCCGTTTGGTAGTACCTGGGTTACAACCGCTGAAACGCGTGTACTCAGGGTTTCAGACCGATTTACCGTACCGCTGCCACTGGAGCTTCCTGTACCGGACAGATCAATGGCTGCTGAAGCTTCCGAGCCACTCGGCAATACTTTATTCAACAGACTCCCTACAGCGCCGGAGGCGCCCATTGACTGGCTGCCATTGCGAGCGCGTTCAGTACTGTTTGCTATGGCGGCCGTGTCTGTAATGCTGACCAGGACCGTAACCAGGTCACCAATCTGTCCGGCGCGCTGATCATCAAAGAAGGTTCTGCGCCCAGACTGCCACAATGAATTGGGGCTGTATTGCGCCAATGTCGGTGTTGGCATCGGCATTTGAACCGGTTGATAACCGATCTGCGTTGTCGGATCCTGAATGGCTGACAGTGGCGGTTCCTGACCTATCTGGGCCAGTTTGTCTGCGGTGCCGCAGGCCGCAAGGGCAGTGGAGACGAGGGCGAGGGCCGCCAGGTTTCGGAAAATATGGGTCATTGGGCGTCCTCTCTCAGAATTGCGAGATTTGTTGTTTTGCGCATTTGCAGTTCAACGCGGCCACGGCCAATCACCTTGGCGTCTATTACACGTTTGGAATGGGAATTGATTACGCTGATTGTGTCTCCTTCGGCACCGGCTTCCATCGCCCGGCCATCGGCAGAGATCGAAAGACGTCCAGTGCGCAATTCAATGACGACCCGGTCATTGCGGGCTATCAGGGTTGGAGGTTGTACATCATTTGCAGAAATCGGTACGCCTGGGCGCATTGCCCGGCGTGCTTCAAAGCCGATCAGATTGACAGGGAAAGCGGGCTCCATGCGCTGGGCGCGAGATTGCGGCACGCGTTGGGTTTCCAGATCACCGCGGCGAATGACTTCACCACGGGCAATGGGACGGGTGAGAACTGTGACTTCACTCATCGGCAATGCAGTTCCGCGCAGCCGGTGTTTCTGCTGGCGGTTGCCCTGGTCGATGCTCAGGAGCACTTCAAACCGGCTGAGGCCATTCTGGCTGGTCAACGGGCTGCTCAGATTGAGAGATACAATGCTGACAGGTTCTACCGATAGCGCATCGGCCGGGATGGACCAGATTGCGTCTGAAAACCGCATGGAAATGTCTTCCCAGTTTGCGATGTTGAGCCGCCTTGCAATTTCCTGCTGGAGGATTGCGCTGATATCCTGTGACGTGATCATGCGCGCTTCGCGCCGAACCTCAACTTCCTGAATACCTGCAACATCCACATCAGACAGGCCAGCGCGGGCAGCCGCCATCGTAACTGTGTGTGTATCCACCGTTCCGCTTTCGCCAAGATCTGGCGCCCGAAAGACGGCGGTTTCAGAATGCAGACCAGCATCGTGAAACAGATCGCCCAGTGTCACGATTTCTGAGGCAACTGTTACTACGGGCTTCAGAACGGCGATGCTTTCTGCACGCACGACACTGATTGACACCAGCGAGGCGAGGGTGGCGGCAAGGAGACTGAGGAGACAATAGATAATTTTCATGTCGAACCTAGCGCAAGTTTGCGGTGGAAGAGAGCATTTCATCAGCGGCTTTGATGACCCGTGAATTCATTTCATAGGCACGCTGAGCGGCAATGAGGTCCGATATCTGGGTTACGGCGTTCACATTTGCCATTTCCAGATGAGCCTGAATCAAATTGCCATATCCGGGATCTTCCGGATTTCCAAGTTGAGCCGTTCCGCTGGCATCAGTTTCCAGATACAGATTATCGCCGATGGCTTCCAAGCCGACTTTATTGGTGAAATTGACTAGCTGAATTGTACCCAGCGTTGTCGCTGACACGTCATTGTCTAAAAATGCCTGTACTTCACCTTGGGAGCTAACCGTTACTCCGCGCGAGTTTTCGGGAATGACGATGCCGCTTCCCACCGTGTAGCCATTGGCATTGACAATAGTGCCTGTCGCATCTCGCTCAAAAGAGCCGTCTCGCGTGTAGGCTGTTCGGCCGTCCGGAAGTGTGATTGTAAAGAAACCCTCGCCACGAATGGCAACATCCAATTCGCGTTCTGTTGCCTGCACGCTGCCTTGAGACATGATCCGTGGTGTGGCTGTGGTTTTGACACCAGACCCGATTTCCACACCTGCCGGAACCATGGTTCCGGCATCTGATGTGCTTGAGCCAGGGCGACGCAGGTTCTGGTAAAGCAAGTCCTGAAATTCGGCTCGGCTGCGTTTGAAGCCGGTCGTGCGCATGTTGGCAATGTTGTTGGAAATGACTTCTACGTTCAATTCCTGGGCCAACATTCCTGTGGCTGCGATGCTGAGGGCTTTCATAACTCTTTCCTAAACCGTACCGTTTGTGCCTGAGGTGGTCATTTTATGCTTGAACGCTGCCCAGCTTTTGAACTGCGCCCTGACGCAGGTCATCAATCCGTTTCAACATGTTGGCGAGTGACTGGTAGGCGCGGCTGACTTGAATCATCTCGGTGATTTCGATCACGCCCTTGATGTTTGAACCTTCAAGCGCGCCCTGGGTGAATGCTGCCTGAACGGGATTTGCACCTTCACCAGAGAACAGGCTGTTGCCTTCACGTGAAAGCAATTGGGGAGAGTCAAATGTAACAGCCTGCAGCTTGTCTTTTACACCCGCGCTTGAGGAGATCGTTCCATCTGCTGCGATGCTGATATCGGTTTCGGCATTGTTGAAGCTGATGGGGCCGCCTTCACCCTGGACCGGCATGCCTTCGCTATTGGTCAAAAACCCTTCCGGGTTGATCTGGAAGGCTCCATTGCGGGTGTACCGCAGGCCAGCTTCCGTTTCGATCACGAAGAATGCATCTTCCGACAGTGCAACATCCAGAGGGTTTCCAGTGAGTTTGACAGAACCGGATGCGAAATCAGTCATTGTCCCGCGATCCCAGACATAGGACAGATCCCGATCTTCCATGCGGAAGGTGCTCGCTTCGGCAACTGGCATCACATATTCGGAGAAAAGCGAACGCTCGGCCTTGTAGCCGCTGGTGCTGATATTCGCCAGGTTATTGGCGACAACATCCATCTGTCGTCTCAGGGCCGTTTGCCGTGACAGACCAATGAGTTCTGCATTTTCCATTCGTTACCCCCAAGCACATGTTCACCATTTCTTAAGCGAAAACCGTGCCAAAGGGATAGGCGTTTAAAATCAACAGCTTAGCTTTTTAAATGGATTTTTGACCCGGCAAAATGGTGCAAGTTGCCGAAATTGCTCGGCAAAAATTGCCGATCGGCGTTTACCATAAAGACTTTGTTAACGATTTTTTACGCATAAACAACGTATGCAATTGGGGACTCAGATCTGATGAGCGACGTTACTGCCGACGCTATTGATGACGCAGAAGAAGGTAATGAGGAAACACCCCCAAAGGGCGGTAAACTCAAGAAGATCCTTATGATTGCGGTGCCTGTTGTGCTGCTGCTGGGCGGCGGTGGCGGAGCCTATATGATGGGTGTCTTCGATGGCGGATCGTCCATGACGGCGGACACGCCTCAACCGCCAAAGCGGGTTTACTTTCTGGATTTGCCCGACTTAACCGTTAACCTTTCATCGGTGGAGCAACGCGCCCAGTTTTTGAAACTGTCCGTGTCGCTTGAAGTTGCCGACAAAGCCACCCTTCAGGCGATCGAACCCTTTATGCCACGTGTGCTTGATGCATTTCAGGTCTATCTGCGAGAGTTGCGGACAAGTGACCTTGAAGGTTCAGCTGGCATCTTCTTGCTGAAAGAAGAGCTGCAGAGGCGCATCGAACTGGCAATCCACCCGGCCAAGATCAACGACATTCTGTTTAAGGAAATTCTGATCCAATAGGGTCTGCTGGTTATGGAAGAAAAAGCGCAAAAAAAAGATGATATGTCCGATTGGGATGAGGCGCTGACGGAGCAGGGTGCCAATGCTGCAGGCGGTGAGTCTGGTGATTGGGCTGGCCTTGTCGACAAGGATGGGGAAGATGCGCCTAACAAGCGTGGCGCTGAGCGCATTCTCAATCAGGAAGAAATTGACAATCTTCTCGGCTTTTCGCCGGATGACGGTGTGCTGGGCGAACAAAACGGCATACGCGCACTGATCAATTCCGCTCTGGTGTCCTACGAGCGGCTGCCGATGCTGGAGATTGTATTTGATCGTCTGGTTCGTTTGACCACATCAAGCATGCGGACCTTCACGTCTGACAATGTCGAAGTCTCTTTGGATTCAATATCTTCGGTCCGGTTTGATGACTATCTGAATTCAATTCCTTTGCCAGCAATCCTGTCCGTTTTTCGTGCTGAGGAATGGGATAATTTTGGACTGATCACCGTCGATTCGAACCTGATCTACTCCATCATCGATTCCCTTTTAGGCGGCGGCAGGGGCATGCAGGCTGTTCGTGTAGAGGGGCGTCCTTACACGACGATCGAAATGAACATCGTTCGCAAGCTGATTGAGATCGTTCTGGGCGATGCTGAAAATGCGTTTCAACCGTTGACGCCCGTGAAACTCAATCTGGAACGGTTGGAAACGAACCCGCGCTTTGCGGCCATTACACGTCCCAATAACGCGGCCATTCTTGTTGAGTTGCGGGTGGATATGGAAGATCGTGGTGGCCGCGTACAAATGCTGCTGCCTTATGTCACAATCGAGCCAATCCGGGATCTGCTTCTGCAGATGTTCATGGGGGAGAAATTCGGGCGCGATGCGATCTGGGAGGGCCATCTGGCCTCTGAGGTTTACGCCGCCGAAATCGAAGTCGATGCTGTTCTGGTCGAACAGGAAATGTCATTGCGCGATGTCATGGCGTTGCAGCCTGGCCATACAGTCATGTTTGATGTTTCACCTCAGGACCCGATTGAAATCAAATGCGGTGAGACCGCTTTGACAAAAGGCATTATGGGCCGGATTGACGATGCTATTTCGTTGAAAATTTCACGTAGTCTGAAACGTCCTAAAATGTCTCTTGCAGCGTTCGAGAATGCCGCACAAACCAATTCAGAGGTTGGATAAATTCTATGATGGGCCTTGCGATTGATATCCTGGTTTCCGTTCTTTTGGTTGTTACCATTGGATATGCTGCGGTGCTGAACAGACGTCTGAAACGGCTTCGTGATGAAGAAGACATCATGCGCGCCACGGTGCAGGAGTTGATAAACAGCTCTGCTCTGGCGGATCGTGCATTGAAGGAATTACGGGCGATGGCTGAAACATCTGACGCCGTGTTGAAAGCACGCTTGATGGAGGCTGAAACAATGACTGGACGGCTTGATCAGGCGACAGAGCGAAGCAATACAGCCTTATCCCGTCTTGGTGCTGCAGGTGTTCCAATCCCGGATGCACCCAAACCGACTATTCGCGAGCAAGCTGAGAAACAGGCTTTTCACGGATCAAAACCGGAAACGGACACTGTTGCGATCAGCCCGGCGTTCGCCAATTTGCGTGAATCTGCATTACGGCTGTCTGCCAGAGCACAGCAATGAAAGATGTTCGCCTGTTGCCAATCCTGATGGTGGCTTGTTCAGCAATGCTGGCGCTTAAGCTTCTGGGTTTTATCAACTTACCAGGTTCTGTCTGGCAAGAATTTGCAGGTACAGCAAATGTGTTTGCGCAGGAGGCTGATGATGCCAACGCAGAAGAGGCGGATGCGAGCGAGGATATGACTATGGTTTCGGGTGAGGAGGCTTCCAATGTAGAAGGTCAACCTGCTCGTAACACTGAACTGTCAATCCTTGAAAGTTTGCGCAACCGGCGTAAAGAACTGATGCAGCGCGAAGAGGAACTGCAACTTCGCGAAAATCTCATTGAAGCCGCGGAAGGCCGCTTGGAGAGCCGTATTGGGCAATTGGAGGCTCTGGAACAACGTCTGCAGGCCGCAACAGAGGCAGAGTTGAGCGCGCGCAAAGAGGAGTTGCGGGGGCTGGTGACCATGTATGAAACCATGAAACCCAAAGAAGCTGCCCGCATTTTTGATCGTCTTCAAATGGATGTCCTGATTGACGTCGTGCTTGCTATGAATCCCCGAAAAATGGCATCCGTTCTTGCGAGCATGAACCCGGAAGCTGCCCAACGGCTCACAATTGAAATGGCAAAAGCGGGACGTCGGGATACACCAAGTGGCATCGATCAACTTCCTAAAATTGGTGGCTAAAGCCCCGCAAATGCTACAGTTTCGACGGTTAATGTAACCTCTCTTTAACAGAAGAACGGCTATGATTGGTCAACTGACAGATATTGTCTGTCGGAGTTGCAGCCTGATCGGTGTCCGCATGTTTATGAGAGCCTGGCTACGGCGCGTGTCGTTGCTGATCCTGTTTTATCTTTCCAGCCTGTCGCCATTGTTTGCGATGCCAGCTTCTATTGTCGCCGAAAACAGTGGCGGCTATGGACGAATGGTAATTACGTTTGATGGCGAAAACCTGGTTCCATCTTACTCATCATCCTCCAATAACAACGTTATGGTTATCGAGTTTGAAGACACTGTTGAAACCAGCATTAATTCAATCGCTGTTACACTGAGAGACTATGTCGGCGTTGCGCGGCTCGACCCCAATGGCAAGGGATTGCGCTTTTCCCTGACACGGGGCACGCGCATAAACATTCAAGAAGCGGGCGAGAAGCTGTTTGTCGACTTTCTTCCTGGCGGATGGGTTGGCTTGCCGCCGACCTTGCCGGAAGATGTGGTGCGTGCTCTTGCCGAACGCGCAGAGCGTGCTTTCAAAGCCGCTCGCGCTGCTGAGCAAGCAGGCGTTGTTGGCGCATTGCGCCCACGGGTGGAGATGCGAGTGGGGAGACACCCAAGCTTCACCCGATTGTCGTTTGGCTGGAATATTGGTTACAACGCTGCCTTTGTGCGCGATGGGAAAAATGTTGCTATCAATTTTGATACCGCCGCCCCGTTGGACCTTACGGATGTCATTACAAATCTGCCAAGGGGGATCGAACATGCTGAAAGCTTCATACAGGATGAAAAGCTGAATGTTGTTCTGACTGTTGACGACACGTCAGATGTGCGGGCATTTCGTGATGGCGAAGTCTATGTAATGGATGTCACCATACCAAGATCGGAAGTCGGCTCTGCACTGACCGGGCTTGATGATGCTGGTCGCCCGCAAACAGCTTTGCTCGGGGGTAATGTTAGCTCTGACGTTCCTGATACACCCGATGGAGCCAGTCAGGTCTCCGAATCCAAGGGCGTCATGGATGTCAATGCCACCCAGTTCGACCCGGCAAGCCAAGCGTCGATGGGCAGAGACAACAATAGACAGGCGCGCCTCGCTGAAGTTGTCATCGATTCAGCCACCTACAATCCTTCAGAAGCGATGCTTGATCCTAATGATGGCGCACAGCAGCGCCAGCAAGCGCCCCCGCGTCCAGTGCCGGAAGCCAGCTTTCGGGATGACAATGATGTTGATGATTCATCCGTCATGATCGTTGACGCCAGTTTGAATGAAGGCACGGCGACCTTTGCATTCCAGTACAGGGAAGATGTTGCTGCTGCGATGTTCCGACGTGCAAACATTTTGTGGATCGTGTTTGACAGTGCCGAGCCTATGGAACTGGGACTGGCAAAATCTGTTGCAGACAGTATCGACGCCAACATGACGCAAACCGTTTCAGGCGACATGACCCTTCTTCGCCTTTATCTGCCACGGCCATTGTTTGTAAACCTTTCAAAAAAAGGAACAGACTGGGTCATGTCCCTGGGCGACAGGATTTATGATCCCAGTCTTGCACTGACGCTAAATCCGACTGTGGACAAAGAGGGTCTGGCGCAAATCAAGGTGCCGCTCAATGCGGTTGGTGGTGTTCATGAAGTCTATGATGAAGCGGTGGGTGATGTTCTGACGGTTGTAACAAGTTTTGGACCAAGCCAAAGCCTGTTGCGCGGACAACAATTTGCTGAATTGGGCTTTCTTGCCACCACTCACGGGCTTGCTGTTACATCGCGGATTGATGATCTTGAAGTGACCGCTGCATCTGATCATGCATTGTTTGGTCGGAAAACCGGATTGTCACTCTCTTCGAAAGCCCAGAGTCGGGGGTTTCAACTGACGCCTGATCGTTTGGGTGGCAATGCGTCTGACGGTGAAACGATCTCATTTGCCGGTACTCTGCAAAGTGCTCGCTCCGAACCGGGTGAACCGTATCGCCGTGCGGCGGATGCCATTTTTCGGCGTGTGGCCTTGGCTGAACATAGTGAACGTCCAACATTGCGCCTGGAAGCGGCCAGGTTCTATCTGGCAAACAACATGCCACATGAAGCCATTGGCATGATCCGATTGGCTATGACTGAGCAGCCTTCATTTGAGAATGATCCTGCTAATCTGATGTTGAATGCTGCGGCGAATGCAATGGCACAACGCTCTGACGAGGCAGGCCGCATTCTTTCACATAGACGGCTCGAAGATAATGCAGATGCAGCCTTCTGGCGTACCATTGCTGCCGCTGACATGCGCGAGTGGGATGTCAGCTATGAAAACATCAAGCGCGGACGTGCGGTTCTGGGTGCCTACCCACCGGCCGTTCAACAAAACTTCTTGCTATCCGCAGCTGAATCTTCCCTGGAGTATAATGACCGCGCTTTTGCTGATGCGCTCCTGACAGAGATCAATCCGGGCGCTTTGACATCTGCTCATCTTGCCAGATATTTTCTGTTGCGTGGACGCATTGCCATGCAGGCGGGTGATATTGACGGTGCCATGCGGTCCTGGACTCAGGCAAAGGCGCTTGGCCAACGGCCACAAAGTGCCGAAATTGACTTCCTGACCTTGCAGCATCTTCATGAGAGCGGTGAAATCTCAAGTGAAGAAATTTTGCGGGAACTTGCCGGACTTTCATTGCGTTGGCGCGGGGATGAAATCGAGTTGAAAAGCCTCCGTCTTCTGTCCAGACTTTACGCAGATGATGCCCAGTACCGTAAATCGTTCCAGACTATGAAATCAGCAGTGCTGGTTGACAGGAAGTCGGAGACAACGCGCTCTTTGCAGGATGACATTAACGGTCGGTTTGAAGATCTGTTTCTTCACGGCGGTGCTTCTGCGCTGGACCCTGTAGAAGCGTTGGCGCTGTACTATGATTTCCGGGAGTTGACGCCCATTGGTGTCAAAGGCGATGAGATGGTGCGCAAGCTGGCTGCACGCCTGATCGATGTTGATCTGCTGTCACAGGCAACCGAATTGCTTGCTCATCAGGTTGATAACCGGCTGCGCGGCACTGCACGCGCGCAGATTGCAGCTGATCTCGCATTTGTTCATATTCTCAACAAAGAGCCGCATCGTGCACTTCAGGCGATCCGGAGAACGCAGCAGGCACAACTTCCAAATCTGCTTGACCGTCAAAGGCGTCTTCTTGAGGCAAAAGCTCTTGCTGACACCGGGAAATCGGAATTGGCGGTGACGCTGGTCAAGAATTTACAGGGCAATGACGCGGAGCGTCTCATTGCTGATATTCAATGGGATGCCCAAAACTGGCAGGCCGCAGCTGAATCCTATGAACGCGTTGCGGCCGATAGTTGGTCAGATGACAGACCCTTAATTGATATCGAGCGGCAAGCAGTCCTGAAAGCGGGAATTGGCTATTCTCTAGCTGGAGATGGTCTTGGGCAACAACGTTTGCGCGGAAAATTTGCCGAGAAAATGGGCGATAGCGAAGATGCGGCCGCTTTCGATGTTGTGACAGCTCCTCTTGAAGATCTGGGATTGGAATTCCGAACTGTTTCGCAACAGCTTAGCACATCAGACGCAATGCGCTCATTCATGAGCGACTATCGCAGACGGTATATTGCGCCACCCGATGGTAGATTAACTGCGCAGGCCCCTGATGCTCCGGACGGTCCGGCGCGGGACGCCACTATGCAAAATGAAGATGGTCTTGCCGTGGACGGCTCGGTATAGCTGATGTCGCTCAGCGGTCTATTCTGCCGCCTGAATGCTCTGTTCAGGCCCTGATTTCAATGCATTTGTCAGATCGCTTGCGGCCCGCGTGAGCACATCCCGATACATCTGAAAATTCGAAGTTGCATCTTGCTTTGGTGCGATCAGACATAATGTGCTCATGCACTGGCCCGAACCGTCATATACGGGGGCTGCAAAACAATGGGTGTATGTGTCGGCGAGACTGTCAAATGAGAAGAAACCATCCCTCTGCGCTGTTCTGATACTGCGGATGAAATCCTGTGTGTCCAGAGTCGATCCATCCGGGAGAATAAAATCCTCATCAGGAATGAAGTCCAGAATTTCTGCATCTGACAAATGAGTCAGAAGCAAGCGACTGGAGGCGGTCCATGGAAGGGGAGTCCGCTGGCCGACATCAGCACTGATGCGAAATTGCCGACTGCCCTCATTCATCATGACAACCGTATATTTGTCACCATCAATCATACATAATTGTGAGGTTTCTCTGGTCTCTGCAGTTATGAATTCAAGCATGGGCTGGGCAAGTCGGGTGAGATCAAAATTCTCTATATAGCTCAATCCCCAATGGTGCAGCTTGCGGCCCAGAAATACGCGGCCTTCGGTGTCTGTGCGTTCCAGAACACCCAGACTGGTCAGGATGCCAACCAACTCATAGACAGATGATTTCGGGGCGGCCATGCCAACTGCAATCTCAATCGGCCGCTTGGGCTCCTTGCCCAGATGCAGATAGTGAATAATGGCAAAAGCCCGCTCCAGCCCTCTGGCCCGGCTCTTTGTTGTGGTTGCTGGTGTCTGCGGCAACACAGTCTCCCTATCGAATTCAGCCCCACACATTATAGATTGTAGAATTCAGCTTGTCTTGCGGTAAGCAACGCAATCGACTTCCACCTTGCAATCAACCACCATTGCCGATTGAACACAGGCGCGTGCTGGCGGGTGGTCCCCAAAATATTGCGCAAAGACCGTGTTAAAGCTCCAAAAATCTCTGGAATCATCCAGCCAGACACCAATGCGGACAATATCTGCCGTCGTATAATTGGCAGCTTCAAGAATTTCGATCATGTTGCGGATGGCCTGATTTGCCTGCGCGAGAATACCGCCATCAACGACTTCGCCATTCACCATCGGTGTTTGCCCTGAGACATACAGCCAGCCGTCTGCTTCCGTTGCTTTGGCAAATGGCAGAGCCTGTTGCCCTGAACCCTTGGATTCGTCAACTCCGTACCGTTTGATTGTCATCATTGTCTTCCCTGTTAGAATTAGGCCCGTTAGAATTTTGAGCTCTTGAGGAACTCAGCCAGCCGTTCCGATTTCGGATGTCTGAAGAGTTGCTCCGGCGGGCCTTCTTCACCGATAGTTCCGTCCTGCATGAAGATGATTTTGCTTGATACGTCGTGAGCAAACTGCATTTCATGGGTCACAAGCAGCATGGTCATGCCGTCATTTGCCAGGTCGCGGACCACTGACAGCACTTCGTTCACCAATTCTGGGTCCAGCGCAGATGTGACTTCATCAAAAAGCATTAGTTGCGGATTCATGGCAATCGCCCGGGCTATGGCCACCCGTTGTTGCTGACCACCTGACAGCTGACCTGGGAAATGGTTGCGCCTTTCATGCATGCCAACTCTCTGTAGCCATTGTTCAGCTGTGGAATGTGCCTGATCCTTGTCCATGCCCCGAGTTTTGACGAGGCCCAGCATTACATTACGAATGGCGGTCATATGAGGAAACAGATTGAAATGCTGGAACGCCATGCCAGTCATGGCCCTTTGACGCGCGATCTGCTTTTCCGGCAGCAGAATGCGCTTGCCGTTTTTTATGGTGTAGCCAATCTGCTCTCCGCTAATTGACACCACACCGTCTTCATACTGTTCCAGCAGGTTGACGCAGCGCAGAAGTGTGGTCTTGCCAGATCCGCTGGAGCCGATCAGGCTGACCACATCGCCCTTGTGCATCGTCAGATCAATGCCTTTCAGCACTTCCAAGTCGCCAAACCGTTTGTGTAGGTTGGTTATTTCCAGGACTGGAGCAGACATCGGGGTACCTTATGTGGGGATTGCGACTTTGCGCTCTACAAATCGTCCGATCTTCTCAATCGTAAAATTGATCAGGAAGAACATAAGACCGGCGAAAAAATAGAGTTCAAGGCTGAGGTAAGTTCGGGAAATCACCTGCTGGACGGAGAGCAGCAATTCCACGACGCCAATGATCGACAGCAAAGTGGAGGCTTTGACGATCTCTGTGGCGGTGTTGACCCATGTAGGCAGTATTTGTCTCAGGGCCTGCGGTAACAGAACAGAGAAGAATGTTGTGCGGAATGTCAGCCCAACAGATTTGGCGGCTTCTGTTTGCCCGCGTGGGATAGCCTGCAGTGCACCGCGTACAATCTCTCCAACATGTGAGCTGCAAAACAGCGTCAGTGCAAAAATGCCTGCCTGAATGGCCGTCAGTTGAATGCCAATGACAGACAGAATGTAGAAGCAGGCAAGGATCAGCACGAAGACGGGTGTCCCGCGCAGAAAGTCAGAGTATACACGCACGAAAAAGCGAACGAATTTGTTGCCATATGTCAGCAGCAGCCCCACCATTACGCCCAGAATTGTGCCGACCAGAATTGAAATCATCGAAATGAAGAGTGTGTTTCCAATGCCTTCCACGATTGGCCAGCGTGCGCCCCAAATGGCTTGTGATGCTTGAAGAAGTTCCATCGCTCAAACCCTATCCTGGATTCGCAAGTCGTGTTTCGACCCGTCTCAGGATCGCGGCAATGATGTAACAGGCGACCACATATAGAAGGCTTGCCACCAGCCAGGTTTCAATCACTCGAAACGTTTCCACATTGATCTTGCGCGCATAGAAGGTCAGTTCAGGCACCGCGATTGCGGCTGCCAGCGAAGTGTCCTTGAACAGCGAAATGAAATTGTTGCTGAGCGAGGGCAGGACATTGCGAAACATTACCGGCACGATGAGATAGAGCTTCGTGCGGAACTCTGTCAGCCCGATTGACAGGCCGGCTTCGCGTATTCCAGAGGGCAGGGCTATGAGACCAGCCCGGAAAACCTCTGTGAGATACGCGCCCGAATAGACAGAGAGTGTGATAATGAAAGATTCAATCTTGCCAAAGCGGATGCCGAGCTGTGGCAGCGCGAAAAAGGTAAACAGGATCAGCACCAGAATGGGCGTGTTCCGAATTGCGGACACATAGGCTGTGGAGGCGAACCGCAGGATCCTGTTTCTCGACAACATTCCGAAGGCAGCCAGCAAACCAATCAGACAACCGATTGCAATGGAGACAACAGCCAGGATCAATCCCAATCCAAGACCTGCCATCAGCAGATCAAAGTCCCGCCATACCGCTGCAAAGTTGAAATTGTACTCCACTGAACGCCCTCGAAATTTGTTGCTCTGTTACTTGAACTCGACCGGGAAACCGATCTGCGGCGGAGATAACTCAGCGCCAAACCACTGTTTGAACGATGCTGCATATGTGTTGAATTCAACTCCGGTCATTGCTTCATGCAGTACAGAGTTCACAAAGTTCAGCCAGCGTTGATCACCCGGCTTCACTGCACAGCTGTAGCTTTGCGGGTTCCAGCCATAGCCGGCATCCAGATACCGGTCCGGGTTTTGGGCCATGAACCAGCTCAGCGAAGACTGGTCGGTCGCGGCGGCTGCAGAGCGGCCTGAGTTCAGCGCCTGATACATCAGATCAACACTTTCATATTGATCAACATTTGCCTCTGGCAGGGCTGCATGTACCATTTCTTCTGCATAAACATTTTGCAGAACTGAAACGGTCACATCGTCGCCCGCAGCCAAAAGTTCCTCATGGCTTTTATAGTCGCCATTGGCCATCAGCATCAGGCCAACACCTTCGCGATAATAGGGAATCGTGAATTCGACCTGCTGGGCGCGACCTGCGGTGACAGTCATGAACTGACAGGCAACGTCGACCTTATCAGTTGCCAGATTGGGTATGCGAGCATCACCGGACTGATTGACGAACTCAACTTTGGTTGGGTCATCGAACAGACCTTTTGCGATCAGGCGCAACATGTCGATGTCAAAACCAACCAAATCATTGTTCTCGTCCTTAAAATGCCACGGTGCGTTGGTGCTCCCTGATCCGGCGATCAGATATCCTCGATCAAGTACATCCTGCAATTTATCTGCAAAGGCGATGCTTCCTGATGCGCATAGCACCGCTGCGGCGATTCCATATTTAGACAGACTTCTCAGCATGTTTTTTCTCCTAGCTGGCGTTATTCCACTATATTGGAATTAATATCTGTATTGTGGAATAACGTTGACGAAGGGAATTGATTTTGTCAACACTATTGGGGAAATGACTGGCAAGCTGCTGAAAGACATGCGTAATTCAACAAGGCTACTCTGGCTGCGTGGAAACAAGTTGAAGGAAGACAGACATGAACGTGCTCCCAATTGATACGCCGGCCGTTCTCGTGGACCTGAATATCGCCGAGAAAAACATTCGTGATTTTCAGCGCTACTGCGACCAGCACAATCTGCGTCTTCGACCACATATCAAGACCCATAAACTGCCGGGGCTCGCGCAATATCAACTGGCTCAGGGAGCTGTCGGCTTTACTTGCCAGAAGGTAAGCGAAGCTGAGGCGATGGTGGCGGGTGGAGCCGCGGGAGATATCCTCATAACCTATAACATTTTGGGTGCTGAGAAAGTCGCCAGGCTCCGCGCGCTTTCGGAACGCTTTACGTTGTCCGTTGTGGCTGACAGCCAGCCGGTCATTGATGGTCTGAGCGTGGGCTTTGCTGATGCGCAGCAGCCCTTGCCGGTGCTGATTGAGTGTAACACGGGTGCCGACCGGTGTGGTGTCTCCACCGCGGATCAGGCAGCGGATCTGGCGGCTGAAGTTGAGGCGTCCCCCGGTCTGCGCTTCGCCGGTCTCATGACGTATCCGCCTATTGGCCAGGCAGGCAGGGTTGCTGAATGGCTCACTGCAGCTATTGATCTGATTGAGAGCCGTGGTCTCAAAGTCGAAATTGTCTCATCAGGAGGATCACCCGACATGTGGCAAGCGCATCAAATGCCAGTTGCGACTGAATATCGGATAGGCACTTATGTCTATAATGATCGTTCACTCGTTGCACGCGGGACATGTGACATGTCCGATTGTGCGCTCACTGTTCTTGCGACGGTCGTCTCTGTCCCGGCCCCGAACCGGGCAATCATTGATGCCGGTTCCAAAGTGCTGACGTCAGATCTGCTGGGGCTTGAAGGGTATGGCCATGTTGTTGGTCATGGTGATGTGGTTATCGACCAGTTGAGTGAAGAGCATGGCCGCCTTGTCAGTGCCGCACCGATTGATCTTGAAGTTGGTCAACAGGTGAGAATTATCCCCAACCATGCCTGTGTGGTATCAAACATGCTTGATCATGTGATGCTTATGCGTGGTGATGTGATCGATCGCAAGGAACGGGTTTCTGCCCGTGGTCAGGTCTGGTGAAAGCGCATACCGTTTGGTGCTCAATCATATGGGAATTGGTGTTTGAAAGCTTTCCACCAATGACCCTGCCAGCAGGCTCCATCCATCTACCAATACAAAGAAAATGAGTTTGAAAGGCAGCGAGATCACGACCGGGGGCAACATCATCATACCCATGGCCATCAGCACCGAGGCAACCACCAGATCAATGATGATGAATGGCAGATAGATCAAAAACCCAATTTCAAAAGCTCGCCTGAGCTCGCTTATCATGAAAGAAGGCACCAGAACACGCAGACTTATATCCTCTGGCGACGTCGGTTCTTCACTCCGAGACAGATCCACGAATAGTTGCAGATCTTTTTCCCGGACATGCGACAGCATGAAGGTGCGAAATGGGGCTGAAGTTGCTTCAAATGCCTCCGCAAACTCCAGTTCACCCTGAACCAGCGGTTCGATGCCGTCATTATACGCAGTCTCAAAGACCGGTGCCATGATGAAGGCGGTCAGGAACAGCGCGAGGCTGATCATCACTGAATTGGGCGGCGCTGTTTGCAGACCTATGGCAGACCGCAACAGAGACAGCACCACCACAATCCTGGTGAAACTGGTGACCATGACAAGGATAGAGGGGGCCAGGCTGAGGACTGTTATAAGCGCAACGATTTGAATCGCGCGTTCGCTGACCCCAGTGCTGTCACCAAAGCCGATAGAGATATCCTGAGCAAAAGCTGTGCTGGCAGCCGTGCTCACGATCAGGCCAAGCAGGCAAGGCCAAATGGCTCTGATTGCTCGAAAGAACGACTGAAGGTTGCTTATGCGCGGCTTGGTATCGCCAGTTCCTGAAGCAATCGGCTCATCTCGTCATCAACCCGGCCTGGACGCGTTGTGTCCACAGGCCGTTCAGGGCCTTCTGGCACTGATTCTGACGCCGAATATACGCTACTTTCTGCAGGGTCAGAAGTGCCATTCTGCGGCTGATCACCGATGAGCATCCCTGCGATTGCATCTTCAAGGGCCAAATCGTCCTGTACTCTTTGTTCTTCACTATATTGCGATGCCGCTGGTACTTCGGGCTCCAGACCCATTGCCGCCGCAAGACCGGCCGACAGATCGATGTCCTGTTGGGTCGTGTGGCTCTGTTGCTCCACATTGGATGCTGCGGGCGCAACGGTTGGTGCTTCCCTTGCAACTGGTGTGCTGATGGCTGGTTGTTCCTGGCGCACTACATGGTTGACGCGTGACAGGCTGGCAGGTGGCTGTTCCAGTTCCTGCATGAGCGCAGTTTCCATTTCTGCAGATAAGTCTCTTGGAGTTGGCTCAGGCTCTGCGGCAGGCGCGGGTGGCGCTTGCTGTGGTGCGGGTGCGAGAACAGGCGCTTGCTGCGGCACAAGCTGTGGCGCCGGCTGCAGTACAGGAGCAACTTGTTCAGCAACGGGCGCTGGTTCGGGTGCAGGGATTGGAGCGGAGGCTGCGACAGCAACTGCAGGAGCTACGGAAGCCGATACAGGAACTGCGGCCACAGGCTGTGCAGGAACAGCTACAGGCTGCGGGTCTGGTTGGGGCGACGCTTCCGGTTGAGGTTCTGGCACTGGTTCTGGCATCGCTACAACAGCTGGCGCTGGTTGTGGGCTCTGTACCGGTTGCGGTGCTGGCTGAGGTGCCGGTGCAGGTTCAGGCGCAGGTTGAGCCACTATTTCTGGTGCCGGAGCGGGAGCTGGAGCGGGTTGCGCTTCAGGAACGGGCGCTGCTGCAACAGGCATCGAAACTACGGGCGCCAAAGCTGCAGGGGTTGGCTCCACGGGGGCAGGTGCAACAGGTGGCGTTGCGACGGGTACTGCAGCGACTGCTGGTGCAGGCCTGACTGTTTCGGGCGCAACGGGCACTTCTGGCTGAGGTGGTTCGGGAGGAACCACGACCGGATGCGCTTCTTCTGCGGATTGAGGTTCAATCGAGACCTCTGGCTCAGGTTCAGCCACTTTGAAGGATGGTTCTTCGTGAGCGAGGGTGTTTTCTGGTGGTGGTGGAGGCGCAAGGGAAACTTCCGGTCGACTGGCCGCTGCAAGGCCGATGCTTTCAGCAACTGTAGCTGCAGAGCCACTGAGCGACATTGTGCGCAAAGGGCGTTGTGCAATCACGCGCCGAGCAATCTCATGGCCGGGAAGGGGGTGTTCTGAATGCCTGTCATGTTCATCAGCGTATTCGCCGATATTGGATTCGACGACCACATCACTGGGCCCGCCGATCATCACAAGATGTTCCACGTCATCACGACGCACCAGCACAAGACTGCGGGTGTCGTCGATCTGGGTTCTATCCAGAATGGCCAGGCGATGGTCCTGTGAAACGACTTTACGTCTGCCCTTACCTGTGATCAGGCGCAGAAACCAGACAAAGACACCAAACAGCACCAGAACTGTCAAAAGTGCCACCATGAACTGCACACCCATGGCTGCTTCTTCGCCCATAAACTGCAACAAATACTCACGCATTATGCGCCCCTAACTTCTAATTCAGCGTCGAAACCGTGCAAACGCAGTTCCACGCCGTGAATCCTGCTACCCAATTACGGCAGAATGCAGCCAACACAGTTAGGAAATTGTTAAGGGGGTTAAGGTTTTGTTAACCATGGCTGCTTCATTAATACTTCATAAACTAATTTGCGAAGCGAACGGGGCATTTGAACATGAGGGCCAATCATGGGAATGGGTGATATCAGCATTCTTTCGGCCCTGAAATCCAAGATGCTCTGGCACGAATCTCGCCAACGCTTATTGGCCGAAAATGTGGCGAATGCGGATACGCCAGGCTATCGGGTGCGGGATTTGAAAAAGCCGGATTTTGCACAAATGGCCAGCACCGCATCCGAGCGCGGCTTACAGATGACACCGACCGCAGCGACAACGCATCCAGAGCATATCTCCGCAGCTATGGCACCACTGAAGACCGCTATGAATTCTGGCATTGATACGCCATTTGAGATCACACCACAGGGAAACGAAGTGGTTCTGGAAGAAGAAATGATGAAAGTGACGTCCAATCAACTTGATTATCAGGCCGCGACATCGCTTTACAGCAAGACTATGGGCCTTTTCCGAATCGCCATTGGTCGATGAGAATACTTGAAAGGAATTTTGCATGGACTTCCTGGACTCAATGAAAGTCGCTGCTTCGGGACTGCGCGCCCAAAGCGGGCGTATGCGCATTATTGCTGAAAACATTGCAAATGCCGACAGCACGGCAACCACGCAAGGTGCTGATCCGTATCGGCGTAAAATGCCAAGTTTCAAGACAGCATTGGATCGGGAAACTGGTGTTTCTGTCGTTGAAATGGGGCCGATTCGTCAGGATCGCTCAGATTTCAAGACACGTTTTGAGCCGGGTCATCCGGCCGCCGATGATCAAGGCTATGTGAAATTGCCTAATGTCAGCACGCTGATTGAGACTGTTGATATGCGGCAGGCTCAGCGCAGCTACGAAGCCAATTTGAATGTTATCCAAAGCACGCGCACGATGATGCAGCGTACGCTCGATATCCTGAGAGGATAATTTGTAATGGCTATCAACACTGCCTTGGGGGCCGCAAACGCTTATTCTGCCGCTTCGAAGACCGTCAGCCAATTGCCTGCCAAGGCACAGGAAATTGCGCCATCGGCAGATAACTCCTTTGCTTCTATGGTGTCGCAGGTGGCAACAGATGTTGCCGAAACCGGCAAGGCGGGCGAACAGGCAAGTATGGCTTTTGCGACGGGTCAGCCAACCGCCAATATGGTTGAAATGGTAACGGCTGTTGCAGAAACTGAAATTGCACTGCAGACTATGGTTTCCGTGCGGGACCGAGTCATTTCCGCCTATGAAGAAATTATGCGGATGCCGATCTGAAGAGCATTTGATCTGTTAACCTGAAAGAAGCTGATATGACCGGACCGGAGGTGCTGGATTTTGCCCGTGATGGCATCACTACGCTGCTTGCGATCAGCGCGCCTGTTATGCTCGTTGGTCTCGGTGTCGGTGTTATTATTGCGCTCATTCAGGCTTTGACTCAAATTCAGGAAATGACATTGGTATTCGTTCCAAAGATCATAGCCATCTTCGTTGCGATGTTGATTGCCATGCCCTTTATGGGCCAGACGCTAAACAGCTTCATGGATAGGGTCGCCGATCATATTGTCTCTGGTCGTTAGTGATGCCGGGTCTGGGTGGTCCGGTATGATAGCCAGCCGACCCCAATCCGCTTTTGATCGCTCGAAACAACCGATTTTGCTCTCGCAAGGTGCGGTCTAGGTGGATATTTCTCTTGCTCCTGATCTGGCCTACCGCTTCATGCTTGTTTTCGCGCGTGTAGGTGTTCTGGTGATGCTGCTTCCAGGTTTTGGCCAAAATGGTATTCCAACGCGCATACGGCTTGCTTTTGCGCTTTTGTTGACACTGCTCATGGTGCCATTGGTCGAATTGCCGGGATTTGCTGTGGAGACATGGCCGGTTGGCGCGTTGGTTCCAATGATCAAGGAAGTTCTGATCGGTTTGTTTATCGGTCTGACTGTTCGCATGATTCTTATGGCAACCTCCGTTGCCGGAAGTACGATTGCCAACCAGATGGGACTGGGGCTTGCACAAAGTGTTGATCCGACACAGGGGATTCAGGGCGCTTTATTCGCCAACTTTCTAGGCGTGCTTGCGGTCACATTGGTGTTCGTCACCGATATGCATCACGTGGTGATCGCAGCAATCCACGATAGCTACATCCTGTTTAAACCCGGAATCATCCCGCCGACCAGTGACATGGCCATGATGGCTGTCATGTCCATGTCGGACGCGTTTTCACTTGGTGTTCGCATGGCGGCACCATTTCTGGTGTTCGGTCTGATATTCTATGTGGGAGTCGGCGTGCTTAGCCGGTTGATGCCCGCAATCCAGATTTTCTTCATCGCAATGCCCGCATCCATTCTGCTTGGATTTGTGCTTCTGGCACTTCTCTTGAGCACAATAATGTCGGTCTATCACGAGTATTTTGCCGCGCTGCTCGGCCGGTTTCTGGCGCAATAGAAAGGAGGGGCTATGGCTGACCAACCAGACAAATCAGAAAAAACCGAAGACCCCACCTCCAAAAAGCTGGAAGACGCCCACAAGCGGGGGGAGGTTGCCAAAAGCCAGGAGGTCAACACGTGGTTTGTGCTGCTGATGGTTACGCTGATGATTGCCTTTTTGGCCCCCATCAGTGCAGCTCACCTTGGCGGGCTACTGCGCGGTTATCTGTCCAATGCGCATGCTCTTTCCCTTGATCGGGGCGCCATGGCCGGACTGTGGATGCAAACCGGGCGTGATTTGGCCACCGCGCTCGCAGTCCCATTTCTTCTGCTGGTACTGGCGGCGGCACTTGGAAATCTGGTGCAACACAAACTGGTTTGGTCGATAGATCCTCTCAAGCCCAAATGGTCAAAGATTTCACCTCTGGCTGGCGCAAAACGTTTGTTTTCTCCCGAAGCATTGGTCAACTTTGCCAAGGGCATGTCAAAGCTGGGGCTTGTTTCGGTGCTCATTATGGCAGCCCTTTGGCCGGAACTTGATCGCTTGGAGAGTGTGCTGATCAGCCCTGCAGTGGCCATTCTTCCACTGTTTCATGACATGGCTGTCAAGCTATTGCTGATCACTTTGATGTTGATGACGGTCATCGCTGGTCTGGATTTCATGTGGCAAAAACATCAATTTTTTGAACGTCAGAAGATGACGCTCAAGGAGGTGCGTGATGAGCACAAGGATTCTGAAGGTGATCCGGCGGTCAAGGCAAAAATTCGACAACTTCGCATGGAACGTGGTCGTGCCCGGATGATGTCACGCGTGCCAGAAGCGACTGTCATCATTACCAACCCGACCCACTTTGCGGTGGCGCTGTCTTACGAAGAAGGCATGAATGCACCAATTTGTGTGGCCAAAGGTATCGATTCTGTTGCTCTCAAAATTCGTGAAGTTGCCGAGAGCACTGACGTTCCGATTGTTGAAAACCCACCATTGGCGCGCGCACTATACGCGACGGTGGAGATCGACGATCAAGTTCCGGAGGATCACTATAAGGCGGTTGCTGAGGTCATCGGCTTCGTGATGCGCTTGAACAAAAAATGACCGAAGATTGGTGAAACACGCCCAAAATGCACAAATTTCGTGACAGAGCGGGCATCTGCAAATAAGTCTCTATAAGGTTGTGATTCATTGAAAACTGCCGATGAGCCACTCATACGCCTGCATGAATAACAAAGCCCGGATTGTCGTGACAGACTCTCGTTCAAACAAAAATTCTGAACACTACAGCCAGGCGGGATCAGCAGGCGCGACTGAACTCGGTCAAAAACGCATCATGCGGCTTACGCTGGTGGTGGTTTTGTTGATCGTCTGTGTTGTGGGACTGTTCTATGTTCCCCAGGAGTTTTCAGACCAGTTAGTCATGGGCTTTCTGGGCATGTTTGCCACGCTGGGTATTCTTTGCTTGTTTCTGTGGGCGCTCGGCGTTGTCGGTGAGAACACAGATTCTGAGGAAAACAAACTATCCCGCCAGTTTGTCGACACATTGTCTGAAGGGATCTGTGTCACCGATAATGTGGGACGGATCGTCTATGCCAACCCGGCATACAAACAACTGACTGGTGCGGACAATGATGCCGCCCTGCGCAGTGTCGAGACGATTTTCAGCCGAGATCCAGATGCTGCCGATGCGATTTTCCGCCTGGGGCAGGTTATTCAGTCCAATCAGGCGGCTGATGAGGAGATTCGCCTTCCGGTGTCCCTGAGCGCTGCGAATGGGATGACTGGCAAAATCGCTCCGGTGCGCGCGGAAAACGGGTTTTGGTACAATGTTCAGGTCAGACCACTTCCAACCGAAGAGGCTGAACAGTCCTTGCAGGTCTGGCGGGTTTCGGACATCAGCAACAATCGCAAAACGCAGGAAAACATCTTTCAGGAATTACAAACCGCGATTGACTATCTTGATCATGCCCCGGTTGGCTTTCTGTCAATCAACCCAGATGGAAGACTTGCCTATCTCAACGCGACACTGGCTGAGTGGCTGCAACTGGATATTGCGGAGGTTCGCCCATCAGATCTGCATCTGTTTGATCTGGTGGATAATCAGGCCGCCGGACATTTGCTGGCAGCCAATGGAACGCTGATCAAGCCTGCCAGCGAGACCATAGATCTGGATCTTATGGATGCCAGTGGCCGAAGTGTCCCTGTACGTTTGGTACACCATGTGCCGCAAAGCGCTGAAGGCGTGCTGGGCGCATCGCGCAGTGTGGTGATCAACCGGGCGAAAAGCGGTGACGCATCTGATGCGTTGCGTGCGGCGGAAGTGCGGTTCTCACGCTTCTTCAACAATACGCCCATTGCCATTGCCTCGGTTACACGCGACAGGCGCCTGGGTCGCTGCAATGCGCGCTTTGTGCGGCTGTTTGGGCCGGAATTTGTCGAGGGCCGGCAGGTTGATCTCGTCAACAGTGTCGTTGAACGTGACAGGCCCAACCTGCGCGCGGCACTGACGGCCGCAATCAATGGCCGGTCGGGCATTGAGCCGATTGAGGTGACGCTGGAAGGCGAGGGCGATCATTCAGCCAAGATTTATGTCAGCGGTGTTGAAGCTAATGATGATAATGAAGCGGCCATTATCTTTGCCTCGGAGACCACTGAGCAACGCACACTTGAAGAGCAGTTTGCACAAAGTCAGAAGATGCAGGCCATTGGCCAGTTGGCTGGTGGTGTGGCACATGATTTCAACAATGTTCTGACCGCCATCATCGGCTTTTCGGATTTGCTGCTGAACAGCCATAAGCCGTCTGATCCGTCCTTCCAGGACATCATGAACATCAAACAGAACGCCAATCGGGCCGCTGGCCTTGTGCGGCAGTTGCTGGCCTTTTCACGTCGTCAGACATTGCGACCGCAAATTTTGCAACTGAGTGATGTCATGAGCGAAGTGTCGGTCATGCTGGACCGTCTCCTGGGTGAGAAAGTGTCTCTGGAGGTGCGTCACGGTCGTGATCTGTGGCCTGTTAAAGCGGATCTGAACCAGTTTGAGCAGGTCATCATGAATCTGGCCGTAAACGCCAGAGACGCCATGCCGGAAGGTGGCACGGTCAAGGTGAACACGCGCAATATGCTGGCAGATGAAGCCGGGCGCCTTGGCCATTCAGAAGTTCCTGCCGCTGAATTTGTTCTGATCGAAGTGTCTGACACTGGAACCGGGATGCCTGTGGAAGTGGTTTCAAAAGTCTTTGAACCGTTCTTCACCACCAAGGATGTGGGGCAGGGTACCGGGCTTGGCTTGTCTACGGTATATGGCATCATCAAACAGACTGATGGTTTCATCTATGTCGACAGTGAAGTGGACAAGGGAACGACATTCCGCATCATGCTGCCCCGCTATGTGGAAAAAGAGGGCGAAGAGCAGCCTGCAGAAGTCAAGAAAGCGCCTGAACACGCAGACCTGACCGGTTCGGCCACTATCATGCTGGTCGAAGACGAAGAAGCGGTGCGGGCGTTTGCTGCCCGGGCACTGGCATCTCGCGGATACAAGGTCCATGAGGCTTCCACAGGCACTGAAGCGTTGGAGTTAATCGACGAGATTGATGATCAGATCGATCTGGTGATCTCCGATGTGATGATGCCGGAAATGGATGGCCCAACCCTGTTGAAGAGATTGCGCGAGACCCAACCGGATCTCAAAATCATTTTTGTGTCAGGTTACGCCGAAGACGCATTTGCGAAGAATCTTGATGAAGGCGAAAAGTTCTCATTCCTGCCCAAGCCATTTTCATTGAAGCAGCTGGCAACAGCCGTTAAGGAAGTGCTGGACGAAGCTTAGGCAATCGCATTTATAGGGCCGCCGCAATTTTTGCTGCCAAAACAGCATTGTTTTTGACCAACGCAATATTGGTTTCCAGGCTGCGCCCGTCCGTCAACTCAAAGATACGTTGCAGAAGATAGGGTGTGACCTCTTTGCCGCCAATGCCTGCGACACTGGCCTCGGCCAGAGCTTGCGCAATCAGCGGTTCCAGATCTTTCCTGTCGATTTCTGCATCTGCCGGAACCGGGTTGGCGACAACCAGTCCGCCTTCCTGACCCAGGACAGTGCGGGTCTGAATGAAGTCAGCAATTTGTTCCGGCGTATCCAGCCGCAAGGGTGAGGCAAGGCCACTGTCGCGCGACCAGAACGCTGGAAAATTGTCGGTTCCGTATGAGAGCACCGGAACGCCAAGCGTCTCCAGCCACTCCAGCGTTTTCGGAACATCCAGAATGGCTTTGGCTCCGGCGCAGACCACGGTCACAGATGATTTCAGGAATTCTCCCAGATCAGCGGAAATATCCATCGTCTCCGATACGCCGCGATGGACACCGCCTAATCCGCCGGTTGCAAAGACCTTGATTCCAGCTAGCTGTGAACACAGCATGGTGGCTGCCACAGTTGTTGACCCGGGTTGTTCAAGAACCAATGCATGAGCCAGATCCGCACGAGATAGCTTGCGGACATCTTTCAACTTGGCCAACTGTGTCAGATCATCTGATGAAAGGCCCACCCGTATGGCGCCATCCATGACCGCGATGGTCGCGGGAACAGCGCCTTCATCCAGAATCGTTTGTTCAACGGCCTCAGCTGTTTCCAGGTTTTGTGGCCATGGCATGCCATGAGTGATGATTGTCGACTCAAGGGCAACAACCGGTTTTCCGGCGGCCAGAGCCGCAGCGACGGGTTTTGATATCTGCAGGAGCTGAGACAGGTTTTTAGTCATTGTTGTTGCTTTCTTGATCTGCTGCATCAGTCACAGCGCTCCAACTGATTGTCGGACAGGAATCCTCTTCCATCATGGCAAGTCTGGCAGCGGCATGACCATGCCGGAGGATGTTTTCGGGGGCTATAGCAGTCTGGGTGCAAAATGCAAAAAGACAAGCTGCAGCGAACATATCGCCAGCACCGGTCATGCGAAATTGTTGCTCTGGGCCATGGTCTGTCTGGTCTGCAAGTGGCAAAGGCGTTTTCAGCGATAGTTGCACAGAACGGTCAGGTGTTTTGAAGGCCAGAGCGCTGGCTTTGGCACCATCACTGACAATGCAAAGGGGCGCGCCAAGGGAGGCAAGTCCCCTGGCAGCGGAGGATGCATCGGGAAAGACAGCATCCGCCAGAGCTTCGGCTTCCTGTCGATTGCAGACAACCCCGTCCAAATGGTGCAACAAGGGCATCAGTCCCGCAGTTTTAGCGGGTGAAACCACCATCAGGATCAATTGCCTGTCGCCTTTCAACTGGGCCAGTTCTGCAAGAGCAATCGGGTTGATATTTGAATCGGCAATCCAGTGTGTGCATTCTGACCCAGCCAAGGCCACCCTGCGGGCCCACACCTCATCCATATGCTGGTGCAGCCCCATATCGGCAAGGCCAGCGACCACATCACCAGATGGGTCATGCATGACTGTATAGGTGGGGGTCACGCTGCTGGGGATGACACAGTCCGGGACTATTGCCAATCCATCGTCGAGCAAACGATTGCGCACTGTTTGCGCATCTGAATCATCGGCAAAGACTGATGCAAAGGTAACATTTGCGCCAAAATGCGCCAGATGCCGTGCACCATTTGCGGCCACACCGCCAACAGTCTGTTGCCAGTGACCTGGGTGCGACTGGCCCGAATGAAACGCAGTTTCAAATGTGCCTATGCGGTCGATCAAAGCGCCGCCAAAAACGCAGAAAGATGCTAAAAACGGGCTCTTCTCGATATCCGAGTTCACGCTTCTGCTATCGCCAGTTAGCCCCTTTGACCCGCTTCAGCCGTCGTTCCAGAATGGTGACGTTTTCTTCAGCTGATCCGCTTGCTGA
Source organism: Alphaproteobacteria bacterium (assembly GCA_024743215.1). GTDB lineage: Bacteria > Pseudomonadota > Alphaproteobacteria > Rhizobiales. Next base: position 132,418 of record JANSWZ010000008.1, on the reverse strand, counting down.
CAAGGTGTTGTGAACTGCGGTCCAGAACTCGCTGTTGACCACATTGTAATTGTGCTTGGTGGCTGCTGCTGGCAATTGCACAGCATTTTCCAAAATGCCCTTCCAGCGCCGGATACCAGGCTGCTGTGTTGTGACATCCACATCATTGTAAAGGGCGATGATGGTTGGCAGTTTGCCTTGCTGAATGGCTCTTTGTTCCTGTACGTCGCTTGAGGCCAGAAACAGCGCCAGCGCCGTTGCTTCTTCCGGATGTGGTGTGTAGCGCGACACGGCTACATTCCAGCCGCCCAGAGTTGCGGCAGGGCTGGACCCGCCCTGACCAATGGGCAGGCTCGTCATTTCGAACAGATCTTTGAGCGGTGCATTGTCCGCTTTGCTGCGTGCGAATTCGTCAGACGACGCGCGGAAAAACACAGCATTACCGGCATCCCAGACCCTCCGGGCATCTTCCTCTGTGTATTCAAGGACCGCCAATGGCGCAATATCGCCAATCCAGGACAGTGCAATCTTAAGAGCTTCGGCAGCTCTGGTGTTGTTGATTGAAATTGTCCCATCAGGCTCGATAATCTGTCCGCCACCGTGGGATTTGATCCACTCCAGAGCTGTTGCAGTCAGGTCTTCACCCAGTGCGCCTGGAAAAACGAAGCCCACCATGTCCAGGTTGCCCCCGGCACGTTCAGCTTCCTGAATGCTTCGCGCGGTTTCCACCATCTCGGACCAGCTTGCCGGAACGAATGCCACATGCTTTTCCAGCAGATCCTTGCGATAATACAGCGCTGTGGATTCGGCATATACCGGAAGGGCCAACAATTTCCCGTCGACAGTCTGTGATTCAATGGTCACCGGAAAGTGGGTGGGGATGACGTTGTCCGCAGCAAATGTCATGTCCAGAAAGTGCTCAGACAATTGCGGCGCCCAGGTGCTGTCTGTCATGTAGAGATCAATCTCTTCGTTCTGGGCAGTGAGCCATAGCGAATAGCGCTCGAATTGATCCTCCGTGTAACGCGGCAGCGGGACAATTTCGACAGTATTGCCAGTGCGGTCTTCATAAATGGCAAGATTGGCACGCAGGATTTGCAAATCCCGGCCCTCCCAACCCGTGACAATGGACAGATCGACGGCATGGGATGTGCTGACAGTCCCCAAAGCCGACGATAAAACAGCCGCCACTAACAAGAATCTATTGTGAAATCTCATGCACCATTCCTCTTAAAACCAGCCAATTCAATCAGCATGAATTGTATCAGGGCAATCATTCATTGCGCACCGGATCAGATAATTGAGCATTTTCTATACAATGCTCTTCAGTGAAATGGGAGATTGTATTGCGGCTTTATTTGTAACAATTCAGGGAAGCTCCCAGACTTGGGACAGTAATGCCTGATCCGCGAGTCACAGTGTTCAACCGCACCACAAGAGGTTTTAAAGCGCTTTGAAGTGGAAAGTTACGCAGGCCTTGTCAAAAATTGGAGCTTGGCATCTGAATTGATCTAAATTAACGGGCAGAAATCTGCCGTTGTTGCGTTGCAGCACATTTTCACGGTTGACGAATTGCTTCTGGTCTTTTCCACTAAGCAATTGAAAGCGCTTTGAGTTTGATCTGCGAAGTTGCGATCCTATGAGGCACGCCAATTGTATCTTGCCTCACGCCTTTGCGAAACCGAATATTTGAGACCATGAACCTACGTGAATTGGCCGAACATCTTGGCTTGTCCCAGACCACCGTCAGCCGGGCATTGAATGGCTACCCTGAGGTCAAGGAGGCAACCCGACTGCGCGTGCAGAACGCTGCGGTTGAACTTGGCTACAGCGCGAATGCGAGCGCCAGGCGCTTAGCCACAGGCCGTGCCGGCACAATCGGTATGTTGCTGACGGCAGATCAAAACCTGCTGCTCGATCCTCATTTTGTCGAGTTTCTCGCAGGAGTTGGCGAGCATCTTGGCTCGAAAGACATTGACCTTCTTGTGTCTGTCACCAAACGGGAGACGGAGCGGGAGGCCTATCGCCGTATTGTGCGCGATGGGCGTGTGGATGGCATCATTTTGTCATCGCCGCGCATTCAGGATCACAGGGTGGAGGATCTACTGGACCTCAAATTCCCATTTGTTCTGCATGGTCGATCAGATGCAACAGGTGCTTATGCCTTTCTGGACATTGACAATGAGGGCGCATTTCTCAAGGCAACCCGGTATTTGCTTGATTTGGGTCATCGTCGCATTGCTCTCTTGAACTACAGCCCCAACGCCATGATGTTCGCCCGCCACAGGGAGCTTGGGTATTGTCAGGCTCTGGCTGAGCGTGAGGTCGCAATTGATTCTGCGCTTCTATGCGATGGTGATATGAGCGAGGAAAACGGTTTCACTTTTACTCAAAATCTGCTGGACATGCCCGATCCGCCTACTGCGATCTTGTGTTCCAGTACATTGATGGCGCTTGGGGCCTCGCGCGCGATTGTCAGCAGGGGACAAAAGATCGGGCTGGATGTGTCTTTGATCGCCCATGATGACATGTTGCCCTTTTTGAAGGCTGAACAAATGCATCCAGCTTTGACAACTACCAGATCCTCTATTCGCCAGGCAGGGACCGAAATCAGCAAAATGTTGTTGCATCATGTGCGCTTGCCGCATGAGACACCACAGCGGACCGTGTGGCCGGTTGAGTTGGTTGTGCGCGATTCAACGGGACCGGCCCCAACGCGCTGAGCACCCGTTTCAACATACATCCCTATAGGAACTGATTCTGCCCTCATCTCTGATGGAACCACAACCGTACAGATTTTGGATCGCAAAATGTTACCTGGACAAAAAAAGAACAAAACTGTAATTAGTGTTAATAATCAATGATATAAAACCTCATTGCCAATAAGGAACAAAACGTGTACGTTATTGGCAATTGCAACAGTAACGCCTGCGTGAAACAAAGAGGGTCAAATGGCTAATTCACTTCGAGTCGTCGATGGAGACGGAATGGACAATAAGACAAAAGCATTGGATGCAGCGCTCGGGCAGATAGAGCGTGCATTTGGTAAAGGCTCGATCATGCGGTTGGGGCAGGACAATGTGGTGGAGATTGAAACAATCTCGACAGGCTGTCTTGGTCTGGATATCGCGTTGGGTGTTGGTGGTTTGCCACGCGGGCGTATCGTTGAAATCTACGGTCCTGAATCATCAGGCAAAACAACCATGGCGCTGCACACAATTGCAGAGGCGCAGAAAATTGGTGGTGTGTGCGCGTTTGTCGATGCTGAGCACGCGCTTGATCCAATCTATGCCCGCAAACTGGGCATCAATCTGGATGATCTTCTGATTTCACAGCCGGATGCCGGTGAGCAGGCGCTGGAAATCGCTGACACGCTGGTGCGATCCGGTGCGATTGATGTGCTGGTAATCGATTCTGTTGCTGCGCTTACGCCGCGTGCGGAGTTGGAAGGCGAAATGGGTGATTCTCTGCCGGGCCTGCAGGCCCGGTTGATGAGCCAGGCCTTGCGGAAGCTGACAGCCTCAATTTCAAAATCAAACACCATGGTTATTTTCATCAACCAGATTCGTATGAAGATTGGTGTGATGTTTGGCAGTCCGGAAACCACGACGGGTGGTAATGCCCTTAAATTCTATGCTTCAGTACGCCTCGATATTCGCCGCATCGGCGCTATCAAGAATGGTGATGAGGTTGTGGGCAATCAGACCCGGATCAAAGTGGTCAAGAACAAGCTTGCGCCTCCATTCAAGCAGATCGAGTTCGACATCATGTATGGGGCAGGTGTTTCCAAGACTGGTGAATTGCTTGATCTGGGTGTGAAGGCCGGAATTGTCGATAAATCCGGTGCCTGGTTCTCTTATGACAGTCAACGTCTGGGGCAGGGCCGTGAAAACTCGAAGCAGTTTCTGAAAGAAAACCCCGACCTTGCTCAGGAAATTGAAACAGCGATCCGCCAGAATGCAGGCTTGATAGCCGAGAAACTTCTGGACGACGATCCAAGCGATGAGGATGATGAGAAGGACGGTGGTGCGTTGAGCGCATAAGCTTTTTCAAACGTTCAGATTTTAAAAGCCGCCTGTTTCAGGCGGCTTTTTTGTTTGAAGCAACACATCTGGTTTTCATACCCCTATGGACACATATTCACCGGATCGCTAAAACACCCGTCGATCTAAACAATCCTTGATCTTCAGAAGGATGCGCATGATCCGGTTCGGTGCCGAAAGGCAATTCCGGCGGGTTTGTGCGCCTCTTCGCAGCAAATGAGAGTAATCCTATGGCTGGCGTCAACGAAATCCGCTCGGCATTCCTCAATTTTTTTGAGAAAAACGGCCATAAGGTTCTGCCGTCCAGTCCGCTTGTGCCGCTGAATGACCCGACTTTGATGTTCACCAATGCGGGTATGGTCCAGTTCAAGGATTATTTCACCGGCGCAATGAAGCCGGAAGTGCCGCGCGCTGCAACGTCGCAAAAATGCGTGAGAGCAGGTGGCAAGCATAATGATCTGGACAATGTTGGCTATACGGCACGCCATCACACATTCTTTGAAATGCTGGGTAACTTTTCATTTGGTGACTATTTCAAAGAACAGGCGATCCACAACGCCTGGACGCTCATCACCGATGAGTACGGCCTACCTAAGGACAAATTGCTTGTCACAGTCTTTCATGAGGATGATGAGGCATTTGATCTTTGGAAGAAGATCGCCGGATTGCCAGATGAAAAGATCATCCGCATCGCGACCCATGACAATTTCTGGGCTATGGGCGACACTGGTCCCTGCGGCCCGTGTTCTGAAATTTTTTATGATCATGGAGAGAATATCTGGGGCGGACCTCCGGGCAGTCCGGAAGAAGATGGTGACCGGTTCATTGAAATCTGGAACTTGGTCTTCATGCAGTATGAGCAGACAACGCCGGATGAGCGCGTTAATTTGCCAAAGCCCTCCATTGATACGGGTATGGGGCTGGAGCGAATTGCAGCTGTGCTGCAGGGCGTCCACAATAATTACGACATTGATCTTTTCAAAGCCCTGATTGCTGCAAGCGTTGAGGCAACGGGTGTTGCAGCAGACGCGGATCATGAGTCCAGTCACCGGATCATTGCTGATCATTTGCGTGCAACCAGCTTTTTGTTGGCTGATGGCGTCATGCCCTCCAATGAAGGGCGTGGCTATGTTCTGCGCCGCATCATGCGCCGTGCCATGCGTCATGCCAGTCTGCTGGGTGCCGAAGATCCGTTGATCCACAAGCTGGTGCCCACTCTGGTTCGTGAAATGGGGCAGGCTTTCCCGGAATTGCAGCGTGCGGAAGCCATGATCACGGAAACTTTGCGGATGGAAGAAGTCCGGTTCCGCAAAACGCTGTCTCGCGGCCTGACCTTGCTTGATGAGGCAAGCCAGGATCTTGAAGCTGGCGACACATTTGACGGCCGCACGGCGTTTACACTTTATGACACTTATGGCTTCCCGCTTGATCTTACACAGGACGCTTTGCGGGCCCGTGAAATCGGTGTTGATACCGACGCTTTCAACGTTGCCATGACTGAGCAGAAAACACTGGCACGCGCCAATTGGGCAGGCTCCGGCGACGCAGCCACGGAAACAGTTTGGCTGGAACTGTCCGAGAAGATGGCTCCCACAGAATTCCTTGGCTATGAGCAGGAACGGGCAGAGGGCCAGTTGATGGCTATTATCAAGGATGGTGCATCAGTCGACACAGCCGACACGGGCGACACAGTGCAACTAGTGTTCAACCAGACACCTTTCTACGCCGAATCCGGTGGGCAGGTGGGTGACACCGGCACTATTCTGGTCGATGGAAAAATTGGAATTATTGTCAGCGATGTGCAGAAGAAGGCCGGTGGCCTGTTTGTTCACAAAGGGCAAATTGGCGAGGGTGGCCTTGTGTCTGTTGGCGATAGTGCCGCATTGCAGGTCGATAATGCGCGGCGGTCTGATATTCGCAAAAACCATTCTGCAACCCATCTGATCCATGAGGCTTTGCGTCGTGTGCTTGGGCCTCATGTTGCGCAGAAAGGCTCGCGCGTTGCGCCGGATAGTCTGCGGTTTGATTTCTCCCACCAAAAAGGGGTCTCCGATGAGGAGATGGCCAAAGTGGAGGCCATCGCCAATGATGTGATTTTGCAAAGCGCTCCCGTGACCACTCGTTTGATGGCCGTGGACGATGCTATTGAAGCCGGTGCCATGGCTCTGTTCGGCGAGAAATATGGCGATGAAGTCCGCGTGGTTTCGATGGGTTTCAATAGCGACCCTGATGCGGAGCACGAAATCTATTCAGCGGAATTATGCGGTGGAACCCATGTCGGCAATACCGGCGAGATCGGCTTGGTCGCTGTTACGTCCGAGGGCGCCGTCGCGTCCGGGATACGGCGTATTGAGGCTTTCACCGGGGTGGCTGCCAGAACACATTTGAAGCAGCAGGAACAACGCTTGCAGGATGTGGCTGATGCGCTGAAATCAACACCGGCAGACGCTGTCACACGTGTTGAATCTTTATTGGCTGACCGTAAACGGTTGGAGAAAGAACTGGGCGATGCGCGTGCCAAGCTGGCTCTGACCGGTCTGTCTGATTCTGCCATAGAGAAGGACGGCTTCAAGTATCTCGGCCGGGTGGTTGAGGGCGTTTCACCAAAAGACCTGCGCGGTCTGGTTGATCAGGCTCGTCAGAAACTCGGCAGCTCTGTTGTTGTTTTGATCGCGGTCTCCGAAGATGGAAAGGGGGCCGCATCTGTTGGTGTGTCTGCTGATATGATCGAACGTTTCAGTGCTGTGGATCTGGTGAAGATTGTTGCAGCAGAACTTGGTGGCAAGGGCGGCGGCGGGAAGCCGGATCTTGCACAGGCTGGTGGCCCCAATGGAGCCGATGCGAATAAGGCACTCACAGCGGTTGAAGCTGCATTGAGTTGACACCGGCGCGCTGTCGCCAATCGGGATCATATTGTGGCGACTTTACGACGCTGGTTCAGTGGAAGCTCTACGTGTGGTCTGTTGTTTGTCAGCAAAGCGCTCGCTTGTGATGCCGCAATGACGCAGAAACAGGCCATTTGTAGATGCCCGCTTCTTTGTGATCAGTGATGGTTTGGTGCGCACCAAGTTTTTCCAAACCAGCCCTACCAATTGTTCAATAAGTACGATTGAATATTTGAAACGAAGGCGCAGGCGTTTCATATTACAAGCAAAATTTCTTGTTTGTTCCAAGGGGTGTATCGGAATGAAGACCACAATTTTTGCAGCTATTACCCTTGCAACTGGCCTGACGATTGTTTCATCCGCCAATGCAGAGATTTCAATTGCAATAGTTGGTCCAATGACCGGTCAGTATACTTCCTTTGGTGATCAAATGCGTATCGGTGCCGAACAGGCGATTGCCGACATCAATGCCTCTGGTGGTGTCCTGGGTGAACAAATCATGCTGGAAATCGGCGATGACGCGTGCGATCCAAAACAGGCCGTTGCTGTGGCCGACACAATGCCCGATTTAGGCGTCGTGTTTGTTGCGGGTCATTTCTGCTCAAGTTCATCAATTCCGGCATCGGCTGTCTATTTTGAGGAACGGATCATCCAGATTTCTCCGGCTTCCATCAACCCAAAGCTGACGGATGAGCGTCCCGGCAGCGCTGATGGCGGCACATACCGCGTGAGCGGTCGCGACGATCAGCAGGGTGCCGCCGCCGGCGCCTATCTGAGTGCAAACTTTGCTGGCAAAAATGTAGCCTTTGTCCACGACAAGACCGTTTATGGCAAAGGATTGGCTGATGCAACGAAAGCAGCGTTTGAAGCTGCTGGTGGCACATCAATTCTCTATGAAGCCTACAATGTAGGTGAGCGGGACTATTCTGCACTTGTTACCAAGTTGCAGCAGGAAGCAGCCGATGTGCTTTATGTTGGCGGTTACCACACAGAAGCCGGCCTTATCGTTCGACAAATGCGCGAACAGGGGTTGGACGCTGTTCTGATATCCGGCGATGCGCTGATGACCGATGATTTCTGGAGCATTTCCGGTGAAGCCGGGGAAGGGTCTCTTATGACGTTCTTTCCCAATCCGGAAGACAATGTTGAAGCTGTGAATGTGGTCAAAAGCCTCAAAGACGCTGGGAAAACGTCTGAAGGCTACGTGCTCTATACATATGCTGCCATTCAGGCCTGGGCTCAGGCGGTTCAATCAGCCGGATCGACAGACTATGATGCAACGCGCAAGGCTTTGAATACCGGTGAGTTTGCAACCGTCCTTGGCCGTCTTGCATTTGACGGCAAAGGCGATGTCTCCTTGCCTGGCTACGTTTTGTACGAATGGTCTGATGGAACTTATAAGGAGATCAACTGAAGCTGATTTGACTTTTGCTGCATGGCCCGGTTGCAAATCCGGGCCTTTTTTGTGAATGCTTGCAGTTATGAAGTCAGCACTTGATAGAATCCTCGTCGGACATGCCGATGACGCCACCATTCGCACCGGGGTCACTGTGCTTTTGTGCGAGCGGCCAACATTAGCTGCCGTGCATGTCATGGGGGCTGCGCCTGGCACGCGGGAGACTGATCTGCTGGCTGCGGAAAACACTGTCACGCATGTCGATGCAATCGTGCTGTCGGGCGGGTCGGTTTTTGGTCTGGATGCCGCAGCTGGTGTGACAGATATGCTGCGCCAACGGGGGCGAGGCTTTCCTGTGGGTGATCAGACGGTTCCAATCGTTCCGTCAGCCATTTTGTATGATCTTGGCAATGGCGGGCGAAAAGACTGGCAGAGTCAGTCCCCCTATTCGGCCCTTGGCCGCAAAGCAATACGTGACGCGACTGATTCATTTTTGTTGGGCGGTGTGGGAGCCGGACTTGGTGCTACAACTGCCAATCTGCGTGGCGGGTTTGGTTATGCCGAAATGCGCCTTCCAGACGATGTGGTTGTTTGCGCCTATGTTGCGGTCAATGCAGTCGGGCAGGTAACGATGGGAACTGGGCCACATTTTTGGGCGGCTCCTTTTGAGGAAGATCGTGAATTTGGCGGTCTTGGCACTACTGACGTTACGCCAAGCTTGGCCAAAGTCAGGGTCAAGAGGCCACAGAACCGAGCGTTGACGGCTGTTGAAAACACAACAATTGGCGTCATTGCAACAAATGCCGATTTGAACCGGGGACAGACAAAGCGGCTCGCAATGAGCGCTCACGACGGATATGCCCGTGCTATCTGGCCATGCCATACGCCGATGGATGGTGATGTGGTGTTCGGATTGTCGACAGAGGAACGTCCAGCTCCGGACCTGATTCTTTTGAATGCAGCCGCTGCCAGCACAATGGCCCGGGCGATCGCGATTGCGGTCTATAACACAACCAGCCGGCCCGATGACACGTTGCCTAGCTGGGAAGCAAAGTTCGATCTATGACGGAGCCCGGCGCATTGTCTGTTTTTCTCGCCTGTGTTAACCCGCCAATCATCCAATATTTTGCCCTATAACCCAGGATTTTCTCATGAGCCGTCCCATGCTGATTGCCCCTTCCATATTGGCTGCGGATTTCTCGCGGCTTGGCGAAGAGGTGCGCGCCATCGATGAAGCGGGCTGTGACTGGGTCCATGTGGATGTGATGGATGGTCATTTCGTGCCAAACATTTCATTCGGCGCAATCGCGGTGGAAGCCGTGCGGCCTGTGACCAAAAAAGTGTTGGATGTGCATCTCATGATAGCGCCCTGTGATCCTTATCTGGAGCAGTTTGCAGCTGCTGGCGCCGATATTATTACGGTGCATGCTGAGGCTGGCCCGCATATTGACCGATCTTTGCAGGCTATAAAGGCTTTGGGTAAAAAGGCTGGCGTATCGCTTAATCCGGGCACGCCGGAATCTGTTCTGGAGTATGTTTTGGACCGGCTCGACCTCATCCTGGTCATGACCGTTAATCCAGGCTTTGGTGGTCAGGCGTTCATTCCTGCGACAGCTGATAAGGTGCGCCGCATCCGTGCCATGGTGGGGGATCGCAATATTGATATTCAGGTCGATGGCGGTATCACGCCGGAAACCGTTCCGCTTGTCGCGGAAGCAGGTGCCAATGTTTTTGTTGCAGGCTCGGCGGTGTATAAGGGGGCGGGGGTTGAAGGTTACCGCGCCAATATCAGCGCCATTCGCGCTGCTGCACAGGCCGCACGAAAGGATTGAATTCATGATGTCTTCAAAGCGATTTTTCAAATGTTTCATCGCCGTTTTTACCGGTTTGATGGTTTCAAAAGCTTCCGCCGCTGATCTTGCAGAATTAGGATCCACCGGTTTTTCTGATGATGGTGCTTACTTTGCCTTCGAGCAGTATGGTATTCAGGATGGCTCGGGCTTTCCTTATGCCAGCATCACCATTGTTGATGTGAAAACAGATTCCTGGGTCTCTGGAACTCCGATTGATGTTGTGCTGCAGGAGGATTCATCTTCACCCAATCAAGCACGCGCGTCCGCCCAGCAACAGGCATCCGCTTTGCTCTCACAATATGGCGTGAAATCCAGCAATGGCGTGCTGGTTGCCCATAATCCGGTCAGCGAGTTGTCAGCAAATCCCAAAAATGTGGTTTTCCGCCCGGTTAAAACGACAATGGAAATTGGGACGCCGATTGAAGTCCAACTGGATACTTTTGAATTGTCTGCTGGTGCCGATTGCACGGTTTTCGGTTCAACCTATGGCTTTCGCCTGTTGCTGTCGGTTCCGGGGCAGGTAAAGGTTTTGCATGAAGATACGCGAATTCCGACCAGCAGAGGTTGCCCGCTGGATTACCGGATTGATCAAGTCTACGCCCACAGGATGCCGGGAGGGGACATTGCCCTGGCCATCATGCTGGTCATGAACACGCCAGGCTTTGAGGGTCCGGATGGCAATTACCTGGCATTCACGACAGAAGTTACCTGGTAAGGCGATGATAATATGATCCCTTGTGAACAGGGTCATCTTGTCAGACGAGTTTTACTCGATGGAGTGTCGCGTGAACAGATAGTCGTCTTCTGCCGGGTGACAGGAAATGCATCCGGCTTCTTCCATTTGCGAATGGGATGAGGGCAAAATCGATGGAGTCTGTGGGAATGCAAATCCGTCAGACGATTCAATCGTCATAAAAAGCGTTCTGGTAATTGAGGCGGACCGCTTGCTCTGTTAGGAAGGCGCGACTCCCTTCAAACAACAGGACTTATTCATGGTACCGCGTTACTCTCGACCTGAAATGGTTTCAATCTGGTCTCCGGAAACAAAATTCCGTATCTGGTTTGAAATCGAGGCGCATGCCTGTGATGCGCTTGCGCGGCTTGGTGTTATTCCCGAAAGCGCTGCGCGCACCATTTGGGAGAAGGGTGGTGCAGTCGAGTTTGATGTTGCACGCATTGACGAGATCGAGCGTGAAACAAAACACGATGTCATTGCGTTCCTGACGCATCTTTCTGAAATTGTTGGCCCTGATGCGCGCTTTGTTCATCAGGGCATGACGTCTTCCGATGTTCTGGATACCTGTTTCAATGTGCAATTGACGCGTTCAGCCGATCTGCTTCTGGCCGATATGGACGCTTTGCTGGAAGCACTCAAGAAACGTGCGCTTGAGCACAAGATGACTGTTTGTATCGGGCGCTCTCATGCAATTCATGCCGAGCCTGTGACATTTGGGTTGAAATTGGCAGGTGCTTACGCTGAATTTGCGCGCTGCCGAGACCGGTTGGTCGCAGCCCGGGCTGAAATCGCCACCTGCGCGATCTCAGGGGCTGTCGGCACTTTTGCTCATATTGATCCGGAAGTTGAAGAACATGTTGCGCAGGCCATGGGGCTTGCACCGGAACCTGTGTCGACACAGGTCATCCCGCGTGACCGGCATGCCATGTTCTTTGCCACGCTTGGTGTCATTGCATCATCCATTGAACGTGTTGCAACTGAAATCCGCCATCTTCAGCGCACTGAGGTTCTGGAAGCAGAGGAGTATTTTGCTCCGGGCCAGAAAGGGTCTTCTGCCATGCCGCATAAGCGCAATCCGGTTTTGACTGAGAACCTAACCGGGCTTGCCCGCATGGTGCGCAGTTTTGCGCTGCCTGCCATGGAAAATGTCGCGCTTTGGCATGAACGGGATATCTCCCATTCGTCGGTCGAACGTATGATCGGGCCAGACTCGACAATCACGCTGGATTTTGCGTTGGCGCGGCTGACAGGCGTCATCGATAAATTGCTGGTATATCCAGAACGCATGCTTGCCAATGCGGAAGCCATGGGTGGCCTGATTTTCTCGCAGCGCATTTTGCTTGCATTGACCCAGGCTGGTCTGTCTCGTGAAGATTCCTATCGGCTGGTTCAGCGCAATGCGATGAAGGTCTGGGATAATTATCAGGCACGCAAACCGGTTGCGGCGGATCAGTTCATGCAGGAACTGAAACAGGATGAAGATGTTGGCAAAGCACTGAGCGCGGAGCAGATCGAGAAAGAGTTCGATATGGCTACGCACACAAGACATGTGGATACGATTTTCAAACGTGTTTTTGGGGATGCTGCGTGAAAACCGGCGAACTCGACATATTGATTTTGCCAGGTCTGGGCGGTGGTACGGAAGATCACTGGTACCGGCGTTGGAACAGCAAATTGAAAACGGCCCGGATCGTTGAGCAGGAAAACTGGTTCGCACCCGACCGGGATGCGTGGACGCACAACATCGTCGCTGCCGCGAAATCTGCTGACAGGCCGGTGTTTGTCATTGCTCACAGTCTGGGTGCGGTTGCTCTGACCCACGCTGCGCAACATTTGACAGATGCCAATGTCGTTGGCGCAATGCTGGTTGCGATGCCTGATTTGGCTTCTGTGCAGGATGTGATACCGGAGACCGCCAGTTTTTTGCCAATCTCCACTGCGCCACTGTCTTTTCCATCTGTGATGGTGACCAGCCAGAATGATTCCTATTGCACCTATCAAAAGGCGGAGGAAACAGCGCTTGATCTTGGATCGTTGTTGATCGACGCTGGCGATCAAGGCCATATCAATGATGAAAGTGGCCACGGTCCCTGGCCGGAGGGACTTATGGTGCTGTCTAAATTCTTGGCCCGAATTTAGAGTGTCACTCGCCTATTTCTGACAAGAGCTCTGCCGCACCACGCGCAATGACGCCGCTATCAGTGTTCAAGGCGCATAAGCGGTAGCCAAATGACCGCGCTAATTTCAGATGCTCTGGCAAGATTGCAAAAATACAGGGAATTTTGCCAACTGCCATAGTGCGAGCCGCAATATCTTCAATCACACCAATGCTGCGGTCGCCAAATTGATTGATTTCTGCGCCATCGGAAAATGTGACCGACAGGTCCGAGGGGCCGACGAATATACCATCAATGCCCGGAACAGCGAGGATGGCATCCAGATTATCGAGGGCTTCACGGGTCTCGATCATCGCAATTGCGAGCGTGTCATCATTGGCCGTGGACAGATAGGTGTTCTGGTTCTTCTGGTCTGAGACCAGCATAGCCCTGCCTGGCCCCCAACTGCGCGCACCCACAGGTGGGTATTTCATGGCAGCTGCAAATGCCTGTGCATCATCAACAGTGTTGATCATGGGCGCAATGACAGCTGCAGCGCCCATATCAAGTGTGCGGCTTGCGGTGCCCCATTCGCCAACAGGAATACGCACAATCAGGCGCTGGTCCAGCATTTTGGCTGAGGCTACACAGGTCAGAACGCTGGAGATATCGTGAAAGCCGTGCTGCATATCCAGCGTCACGGTCTGATATCCGGCGTTCAACAAAGCTTCAACCATCAGCCCGCTGGGAATACCACACCAGCCTGCGATGACTTCCTTGCCGGATTTCAATTCGGATACAAAATCCAGTGCCATTTCGCTATCGCCAGCCAGATTGGATTGATGTTATTTTTTTGCGGCTTCAATCTGCTGAATGGCCTCGCCCATGAGGTTCACCATTTTCTCGCGCAACTCTTCATCAGATACCGGGATTTCAGCTTCATCGAAATCGGCCCGCACTTTGCGGAAAACGTCTTCGTCGCCAGGTTCGTCAAAATCTGAAGCAACTACGGCACCAGCATATTCTGTAGCCTTTTCTTCCGCAAAGCCCAGCTTTTCAGCAGCCCACAAGCCCAAAAGCTTGTTTCTGCGTGCTTCTGACTTGAATTTTAGCTCTTCGTCATGGGCGAATTTACTCTCATAAGCGTCTTTGCGTCGGTCAAAAGTCGTCATATCGATTCTCTCTGCGGCAGGAATTCTGTTGCAATCTCAGGATTGCTTATTGTGCATATCGTTGCCGTAGCATCCACCGCAAGAGACAAAGATGCAAAATCACGTAATAATTTGAAATTACAGCCGGCGAAGTGGGGGCAAGTGCTGCCGGGTGATTGTAACTGGTAAGTGTTTCCTTTAGTGTTTGGCAAAGTTGTCATTGAGGGTATCTGAATGGTATCCACCTCTTTTTCCTCACAGGTTACAGCCATATGAACCGTCGTCGCCGTATTTATGAAGGCAAGGCAAAAATCCTCTATGAGGGCCCGGAACCGGGAACGCTTATTCAGCATTTCAAAGATGATGCGACCGCTTTTAACGCCAAAAAACACGAAGTGATTGATGGCAAGGGCGTTCTCAACAATCGTATCTCCGAGCATATTTTTGAAAATCTCAATCGCATTGGCATCCCGACCCATTTCATCAAACGGTTGAATATGCGGGAGCAACTGATCCGCGAAGTGGAAATCATTCCGCTGGAGGTGGTCGTGCGCAACGTGGCCGCCGGGTCCATTGCAACCCGCCTTGGTCTGGAAGAGGGCACAGCCCTGCCGCGTTCCATCATCGAGTTTTATTACAAAAATGATGAACTGAACGACCCAATCGTTTCAGAAGAGCACGTAACAGCTTTCGGCTGGGCGGCTCCACCGGAAATTGATGACATGATGTCGATGGCTATCCGGATCAATGATTTCCTCGCTGGCTTGTTCATGGGAGCAGGTATTCAGCTGATTGATTTCAAGATTGAATTTGGACGGCTGTGGGAAGGCGATCTGATGCGCATTGTTCTGGCGGATGAGATTTCGCCTGATTCCTGTCGTCTTTGGGATGCAAAGACACAGGAAAAGATGGACAAGGATCGTTTTCGTCGTGACATGGGTGGAATGCTGGAAGCCTATCAGACAGTCGCCCGTCGTCTTGGAATTCTCAACGATAATGAACGGCCCCATGGCTCTGGCCCGGTTCTGGTTAAATAGGTCTGATTTATGAAAGCTCGTGTAGTCGTTACATTGAAGAACGGTGTGCTTGATCCACAAGGCAATGCGATTGAAGGTTCACTGGAAGCTCTGTCTTTTCAGGGCATTCGGTCCGTACGTCAGGGAAAAGTCTTTGACGTGGAACTGGATACCGATAGCGCTGATGAAGCCAGGAAAACACTGACCGCAATTTGTGAAAAATTGCTTGCAAACACTGTGATTGAGGACTTCGAAATCAAACTATGAAATCAGCAGTTCTCGTTTTCCCAGGCTCCAATCGTGATCGGGATATGATCAGGGCACTGGAAGATATCAGCGGTCAGAAGCCGGCGCTGGTCTGGCATCAGGAAACCACCATTCCTGATGTCGACCTGATTGTGCTGCCTGGCGGCTTTTCCTACGGTGACTACCTTCGCTCCGGTGCCATTGCTGCTCGCTCTCCTGTCATGAAGGATTTGCAAAGACATGCGACGCGCGGAACCAAGATTCTGGGCGTCTGCAACGGGTTTCAAATTCTGACGGAGGCCGGATTGTTGCCGGGCGCGCTCATGCGCAATGCGGGATTGAATTTCGTCTGCAAGACAGTTCAGCTTGAAGCCAGCAATGCGGACACTTTGTTTTCTCGCCAGTATGAACAGGGTGAGGTGTTTGCCTGTCCCGTTGCCCATCACGATGGCAACTACTTTGCCGATGCGCGCACCTTGAACACATTGGAAAGTGATAATCGGATTGTCTTTCGCTATGCGAATGGAACGAATCCCAATGGATCATTAAACGATATTGCAGGTATCATGAATGAATCCGGGACCGTGATGGGCATGATGCCTCATCCGGAAAATCTGATAGAAGAACTTCATGGCGGCGTTTCCGGACGCGGCGTTTTCACCAGCCTGTTGGAGGCAGCATGACCCGAGTTGCGCTTTCCGTTACTGCATTGTTGCTGACTTTGCCGCTGGCCGGCTGTCTGGATACCCAGACCTATGAGCGCGGGCCTGGTCCGAAATACGGACTTGCCAATCTGGTCAGTGACCAAATCCGCAAATGTTGGTTTGGCGCCGGAGGGTCCGGTTTTTCTGATTATGCTGCCGAGAGTGATGTTAATCCGGTGTTTAACCGTGCCAGAATTCTGCTGGTACCGAAGAACGATTTGGAAGCCAAGCCGCTCTTGATTGTTGAAGCAACAGACAAGAATAAGACCCAGGCCACCATATCGGCCTATGGTCCGTTGATGCAGGGCGCACAAGCGGCGCGCATCAATGCGGATCTGAAACGTTGGACCAGTGGATCACAGGCCTGTAGCTGATGTTACCTACATTTGACAATAATGCCCCCATTTCCACGGAGATGGTGGAGAGCCATGGCCTTAATTCGGAAGAGTATGAGCATATTCTCGAACTCACCGGACGCACGCCGACCATTACGGAACTTGGCATCTTTTCAGCCATGTGGAATGAGCACTGTTCGTACAAATCTTCAAAGAAATGGTTGAAGACGCTGCCGGTTATCGGACCATGCGTTGTCTATGGCCCTGGTGAAAATGCAGGTGTGGTGGATATTGGAGACGATCAGGTTGCTGTCTTCAAGATGGAAAGCCATAACCACCCGTCATTCATTGAACCCTATCAGGGTGCTGCCACAGGTGTTGGCGGTATTTTGCGGGATGTTTTCACGATGGGCGCACGGCCTGTAGCTGCTATGAATGCTTTGCGCTTTGGTGCGCCGGAACACGCCAAGACACGCCATCTGGTTGCCGGTGTGGTTGCTGGTGTTGGCGGCTACGGCAATTCCTTCGGTGTTCCAACAGTTGGTGGCGAAGTAAACTTTCACGCCCGCTACAATGGCAATATTCTGGTCAATGCCTTTGCCCTTGGGATTGCAAACCGCGATGGCATCTTCACATCTCAAGCCGAGGGCGTTGGCCTTCCGGTTGTGTATCTGGGTGCAAAGACCGGACGTGACGGTGTCGGCGGTGCCACTATGGCATCTGCCGAGTTTGATGATCAGATCGAGGAAAAGCGCCCTACCGTTCAGGTTGGCGATCCCTTTACGGAAAAATGTCTTCTTGAAGCCTGCCTTGAGCTTATGGGCACTGGTGCGGTGATTGCCATTCAGGATATGGGCGCGGCCGGTCTGACCTGTTCAGCGGTGGAAATGGGCGCCAGTGGCAACCTTGGTATTACACTTGATCTTGATAAGGTGCCATGCCGCGAAGAGCGGATGAGCGCCTATGAGATGATGCTGTCAGAAAGCCAGGAACGCATGCTGATGGTTCTGGAACCCAGCAAGCAGGCTGTTGCCGAAGCTATTTTCATCAAATGGGGTCTGGATTTTGCCATTGTTGGCGAGACCACAGATGATCTGCGGTTCAAAATTCACCACCATGGTTCATTGGTGGCGGATTTGCCCATCAAGGAACTGGGCGATGAAGCTCCGGAATATGACCGGCCCTGGGTTGCCCCGCTACCTGCGGCCCCGCTTGAAGATATCCCTCATTTAGCTGATCCGATCGAAGCGTTGAAAACAATCATCGGCTCGCCGGATATGGCATCAAAACGCTGGATTACCGAGCAGTATGACTGTCTCATTCAGGCCAATACAGCACAGCTTCCCGGTGGTGATGCCGGTGTGGTGCGTGTGGATGGCACTCAAAAAGCACTGGCCATGACCAGTGATGTGACACCACGCTATTGTGAGGCAGACCCATTTGAGGGCGGCAAACAGGCGGTTGCTGAAGCCTGGCGCAATCTGACCGCAGTGGGTGCCACGCCTTTGGCTGTCACAGACAATCTCAACTTTGGTAATCCGCAACGCCCTGAGATTATGGGGCAATTTGTACGGGCCATTGAAGGTATCGGCGAAGCCTGCCGTGCTTTGGAGTTTCCAGTCGTTTCAGGCAATGTGTCGCTCTATAATGAAACCAATGGGGAAGGCATCTTGCCGACACCAACCATTGGTGGGGTCGGTCTGCTGGCCGACTGGACCCAAATGGCAAGGCTGGCATTTGCCCGTGAAGGTGACGTCATTGTTCTGATAGGTGAGGCTGGCACACATTTGGGACAGTCCATCTATTTGCGTGAAGTCCATGGTCTGGAAACAGGTCCTGCGCCCAAAGTCGACCTCGCCGTTGAACGCCGCAATGGAGATTTTGTCCGTTCACAAATTTTGGACGGCTCCGTAACGGCTTGTCACGATATCTCCGATGGTGGTTTGTTGGTTGCAATTGCTGAAATGGCGATGGCTGGTGGGAAGGGGGCTGACCTAACCGAA
Organism: Alphaproteobacteria bacterium; assembly: GCA_024743215.1. Lineage (GTDB taxonomy): Bacteria > Pseudomonadota > Alphaproteobacteria > Rhizobiales. The sequence continues at coordinate 113,975 of JANSWZ010000008.1, read as the reverse complement.
TTACCCTCGACCAGCGCCGAAAGCCTCTTTGGAGAAGATCAGGCGCGCTATGTGCTGACAGTCAGCCCGGAGAAAGCTACTTCGGTTCTGTCAAGCGCCGCAGATGCTGGAGTTCCAGCCAGCCAGGTCGGGATAGTTGGTGGTGAGGAATTGAAACTTGCTGACAAGTGCTCCATATCGGTAGAAATGTTGAAGCAGACGCATGAAAGCTGGTTGCCGGGTTACATGTCTGGCACAAAGGCGTAGAGTCACGCATCGAACGTAAGGGGTTTGCCGTATATGCCAATGAATGCCAATGACATTGAAGTCATGATCAAAGCCGCCCTTCCTGATGCGAATATTACAATTCGTGATCTTGCAGGCGACGGCGACCATTATGCTGCCGAAATCGTGTCAGAGAGTTTTCGCGGGAAATCGCGTGTTCAGCAACACCAGATGGTTTATCAGGCGCTGCAGGGCAATATGGGCGGCGCATTGCACGCCTTGGCTCTTCAGACCAGCGCACCCGAATGAAAAGAACAGGAGCAGTTCTATGAGTGATATTAACAGCTGGATTGACAGCGAAGTAAAATCCAGCGACGTGGTGATGTTCATGAAGGGCACCCCCAATTTCCCGCAATGCGGTTTTTCAGGCCAATTGGTCCAGATTCTGGATTATCTGGGTGTGGATTATAAGGGCATCAACGTTCTGGAAAATGACGATTTGCGTCAGGGCATCAAAGATTATGCTCAGTGGCCCACAATCCCACAGCTTTATGTCAAGGGTGAGTTTCTTGGCGGTTGCGATATCGTGCGGGAAATGTTTCAGGCCAAAGAGCTTCAGGATCACCTGAAAGCTGCCGGAATAACAATCCGCGAAACAGCCTGATATCATTTAAATAATTCTAGATTGAGCCGCAGCGGGACACGTTTTCTGCTGCGGCTTTTTTTTTAAGAAAATACCCTAACAAAAAAACCCCGCCACAATGGACGGGGTTTCAAAAACTCTATGAAGCTGGCGTTTAGCGTGAGTAAAACTCGACCACCAGGTTTGGCTCCATGACGACCGGGAACGGTACGTCGGCCAGGAGAGGGATGCGGGTGTATTGTGCAGCCATCTTGCCGTAATCTACGGTCAGATATTCTGGCACATCGCGTTCTGCCAGATCGGTTGCTTCCAGCACCATTACCAATTCGCGGGACTTTTCGCGGATATCAACAACGTCGCCCGGTTTTACACGGTAGCTAGGAATGTTGACGCGCTGACCATTAACCCGGATGTGGCCGTGGTTGATGAACTGGCGTGAAGCGAAAACAGTTGGTACGAATTTGGCGCGATAAACAATCGCATCCAGACGGCTTTCCAGAAGACCAATCAGGTTTTCCGATGTATCACCGCGCACCCGTGTCGCTTCTGCATAGATGCGACGGAATTGCTTTTCGGTGATGTTACCGTAGTAACCTTTCAGCTTCTGCTTGGCACGCAGCTGCGTACCGAAATCAGAGAGTTTGCCTTTACGGCGTTGACCGTGCTGGCCTGGGCCATAGTCGCGACGGTTTACCGGGCTCTTCGGACGACCCCAGATATTTTCGCCCATACGGCGATCAATTTTATATTTAGACGAATTGCGCTTGCTCATCGTGTTTCCTGTTTAAAGTGTTTCAAGGAAACGCGCCTTCCTTTGCAAGGATTTTGGCCTTGCCGACAGGGAGAAAAAGCGAAGCGCTCACTTCTCCCACAGGTGCGTAACAAAAATACGGGGCCAAAGACCCCGCATATGCAGGCGTTGTGTAGTCATTCAGCCTTGGCCTGTCAAGCCGGAACCCGGTTGTGATGAAAGCTTTTGCCAGACCGTCTGCACACGGGTTTCGGCACCCGATTGGCTGCTGAGAACATCAAAGGTTCCACGGTCACCAACAACGCCTCTATCACCAAGAATTTTTTCGACCTGGCGGGCGATTGCGTTGCTGGGATCAAGCCAATCGACCGGCCATGGTGCCAGTTCCTGCAACACAGGTTTCAAAAGTGGAAAATGGGTGCATGCGAGCACAACACTGTCCGTTCTGGCATCATTTGCAGTCTGCTTGAAACAGGGTTCAAGTTCATCGCTGATTGCAGCGCGTAGCTGTTGCGATGAGCCATCAAGATACCATTGCTCTGCCAGACTGGCGAGATTTGGACTACCAATCAGCGCGACTTCAATGCCATTGGCAAATTCTGCCAGTAATGAGCGGGTGTAGTCGCGCGCAACAGTTCCGGGCGTGGCCAGAACGCTGACCATTTTGGTTTTTGTGATGGCGGCAGCCGGTTTGATGGCAGGGACTGTTCCCACAAAAGGAATATCAAATCTGGCGCGCAGGCCAGGCAGTATCAATGTGGATGCGGTGTTGCAGGCAATCACTGCTGCGTCTGGTTGGCAATCATCGATCCAACGCGAAATCTGGTTCATCAAATGAACCTGCAGATCATTCTGCTCCCAATTTCCATATGGAAAGGCCGCGTAGTCCGCACAATATATCATCGACACAGATGGAAGCTGTCGGCGTATGGCATGCGCGACAGACAGGCCGCCCAGACCAGAATCAATCACGAGAAGGCGGGCATTGCTCATTCTGGCTCGTCTACTTTAGCTTCCGCTATTTGCGCTTCTGCAGCCTGGCGTCGGGGTGTGTTGCGGGTTCTGCGTCCCTCCAATGCACCAACGACGCCGCGCAGGATAGTGACATCGCGCTCACTGTAACGGGCCTTTTGAAAGAGTGCGCGTAACGTGCTGATCATGTGGGTCTTCTTTTCGGGCGGGCGGAAGAAATTGGCGGCTTCCAATGCGCCTTCCAGATGTTGAAAGAACCCAATCAGATCTTCTTTGCGCGCTTGGGGTGCCGTGAGCGCTTCAAATTGAAGGGGCTCTGCCTCATTGCCGGTCCGCATCCATTCATAAGACATCAGCAACACCGCCTGAGCGATGTTGAGCGAGGCGAAGGCCGGATTGACGGGAAAGGTCACAATCTCGTCGGCCAAAGCCACTTCTTCATTGGTCAGCCCGGTCCGCTCGCGCCCAAACAAGATGCCACAATTTTGGCCGTCTGCTATGTGTTTGCGGGCGTTTTTCATCGCAGCTTCAGGTCCGCTCACTGACACGAACATGTCTCGAGGGCGCGCTGTTGTCGCGTAAACCAGATTAAGCCCCGCCAAGGCCTCTTCGACCGTGTCAAAAATCTGTGCATTGTCGATGACATGATCCGCTTTCGCAGAGGCGTTTTTGGCTTTTTCGTTGGGCCATCCATCGCGTGGATTAACAACACGTAATTCAGATAGCCCAAAATTTGCCATTGCACGGGCTGCTGTTCCGATATTCTCACCCAGTTGCGGCTCCACCAGAATAATCGCAGGGCCGCCGGTAATCATTTTTGCTTTTGAATTTGTCCCGGCCATTAGGTTTCCCGTCATCTCGGCAAGTGGATGTTTGGATTTGCTAAAGCGATGCTGCTTTGTTGGCAAGAGGAGATGCGAATGAATAATTCCACTTTCGGAGGTCTTTCGGCGCGGGGAAGACGGTGCTATAGGAACGCCGTATTCACACATTTTATGTCGCCAGACCCAATTCTTCTATGTGGTCGAGGCGTTGGGCCCATAAGCTTAAGGAAAATCAAACATGGCTAAAATCAAGGTTGCCAATCCGGTTGTTGAACTGGATGGGGACGAGATGACACGTATCATCTGGCAGTTCATCAAAGACAAGCTGATTCATCCCTATCTCGATATTGATCTGAAATATTACGATCTGGGTATGGAATACCGCGATGAGACCGATGATCAGGTCACCATTGATGCAGCCAATGCGATCCGGGAATATGGTGTCGGCATCAAGTGTGCCACCATTACACCTGATGAAGAACGTGTCGAAGAATTTGGCCTGAAGAAAATGTGGCGCTCTCCAAACGGCACCATTCGTAACATTCTGGGTGGTGTGGTCTTCCGTGAGCCGATCATCTGTGAAAACGTACCGCGTCTGGTGCCGGGCTGGACTCAGCCTATGGTCATTGGCCGCCATGCGTTTGGTGACCAGTATCGCGCAACCGATTTCCTGGTGCCTGGCAAAGGCAAGCTGTCCATGAAATTCGAAGGCGAAGATGGCAAGGTCATTGAACATGAAGTATTCAATTTCCCGTCTGCTGGTATCGCCATGGGCATGTATAATCTGGATGATTCCATTCGTGACTTCGCCCGCGCATCCCTGAATTACGGCCTGAAACGCGGTTGGCCGGTTTATCTGTCAACCAAGAACACAATTCTGAAAGTCTATGACGGCCGTTTCAAGGATTTGTTTGAGGAAGTGTTCGAGGCTGAATTTGCCGAAGCTTTTGCTGAAAAGAAGATCACTTATGAGCACCGTCTGATTGATGACATGGTGGCATCTGCTCTTAAATGGTCCGGTGGTTTCGTCTGGGCCTGTAAGAACTATGATGGCGATGTGCAGTCCGATACGGTTGCGCAGGGCTTTGGCTCGCTTGGCTTGATGACATCTGTGTTGATGTCGCCAGATGGTGAAACTGTCGAAGCAGAAGCTGCGCACGGCACCGTGACCCGTCATTATCGCCTGCACCAGCAGGGCAAGGAAACGTCCACCAATTCGATTGCTTCCATCTTTGCATGGACACGCGGTCTGGCACATCGTGCCAAGCTGGATGACAATCAGCAACTTGCTGATTTTGCCCTGACACTGGAAAAAGTCTGCGTTGATACAGTGGAAAGCGGTTTCATGACAAAGGATCTGGCGCTTCTGGTCGGGCCTGAACAGAAATGGCTCTCAACAACAGGTTTCCTCGACAAAATCGATGAGAACCTGCAAAAAGCAATGGCCTAACAGTAAAATTCTCGGGCTCGATCATTTCCTGATCGAGCCCGATTTGTATCCTCATACAGACAGAAATGTGGTCTTCTTAACAATTTTGCCCTACATGCACTGCATCACATTTCAGAGGCCGCTTTGACCGCAATCACACCCATACAACCCGCAGTGTCGGAGACTGTCTCGAAAGATCAGTTTCGCGAAGCCATGAGCCGTGTCGGTTCCGCGGTGCATATTGTCACCACGGCAGGAGACGCGGGAACCGCTGGTCTGACTGTGACAGCCTTCAGCGCAGTATCTGATGCTCCCCCGATTGTTCTGGTCTGTGTAAACCGAGCTTCGCGCAGCAATGAGACGATCAAACGCAATGGTGGATTCTGCGTCAACATTCTGTCTGCAGAAGATCAGGTATTGGCTGATTTGTTTGCAGGGCGAATGAGTGCAGACCCAAATGAAGATCGGTTTCAGGGACTCAAGATAGACAAAACGGCTTCAGATGCGCCTGTTCTGCCAGGGTGTCTGGCTGCCTTGGATTGTCGGCTGCAAAATTTTGTCGAAGTGGGCACACATTCCGTGTTGTTCGGTGCAGTACATGCCATCATTCCTGGAACGGATGGCCCGGGATTGATCTATCGCGACCGGGGATACCACGCACTTTAATGCGTTGTATCCATCGCCGAAAAGTGTTCGAGCGCCAAAGGTGAAGATTGTCGGATATTTACAGTCCGGATGATCATGCTTCATAACCATTGCTCATACAAATTCAGCCGCGTCGAGCAGGACACGCTCCTTTATGACCGAAGATATTCCATCATCAATTGATGAAACCCATGCAGTTCTGGGCCGCGCTGGTTATGTGGCTGACAGGTCTCTTGCAACCGTTCTCTATTTGTCACTGAAGATGCAGCGCCCCTTGTTTCTGGAAGGTGAGGCCGGGGTTGGCAAAACGGAAATTGCAAAGGTCCTATCGGCACAGTTGGGCAGACCGCTGATACGCTTGCAATGCTATGAAGGCCTCGACATTGCGGCAGCTGTTTACGAATGGAACTATGCTGCGCAAATGCTGGAAATTCGAATGGCTGAAGCGGTCGGTGCTGCAGACAAGTCATCCATCGCCAAAAGCGTATTTGATGAGCGCTTCCTGATCAAACGCCCGCTTTTGCAAGCCCTGGAATCCGCTGGGGCCGCCGCACCGGTTTTGCTGATCGACGAATTAGACCGCGCTGACGAGGCCTTTGAAGCCTATCTTCTTGAAATTCTGTCGGATTTTCAAATCACCATTCCTGAATTGGGAACCATCAAGGCTGATCATCCGCCAATCGTTATCATTACAACGAACCGGACACGGGAAATCCATGACGCGCTGAAACGGCGATGCCTGTATCACTGGGTTGGCTATCCTGATGCCGTGCGAGAATTGCAGATCATTTCCAATAGGGTTCCAGGTGCCAATGAGAGGCTATCAAGGGAGATAGTCGCCTTTGTTCAGCGCTTGCGACGTGACGCAGATCTTTTCAAAAACCCCGGTGTGGCGGAAACCATTGACTGGGCCACAGCATTGACTGAGCTGGACAGGGAAGCGCTTGATCTGGAAACAGTGTCCGACACGCTGGGTGTGCTTTTGAAGTATCAGGACGATATTGAAGCCGTTCATGGAGAGCGGACTGCGCATATCCTGGAGGACATCAAGAGCGGGTCGGGATCGGGAGATGCCAATGATGTCCGCTAGGGTTGCAACCGGCTCAGGACATTTTGCCGATAACATCGTTCATTTTGCACGCCTTTTGCGCCGGGCAGGCTTACCTGTCGGGCCATCCCGGGTTGTGGATGCCGTGCGTGCGGTTGAGGTGTCTGGAACAGACAGACGCGATGATTTGTACTGGGTCTTGCACAGTGTGTTTGCCAGTCGAAGTGACCATCATGCTGTTTTTAAAGCGGCTTTTGAGTTGTTCTGGCGCTCGCGGGAGAGCAGCAGCAATTTGTGGGGGGGATCGAAGGCCGATGCGCAGGCCTTGTCGCAGGACGTTGCAGCCACGACACGGGTTGCGCAGGCTATGATGCATCCGGGTGCCCACAGTGAGGTGGAGTTACCGGTCGATGTAGAACTGGATTTAGCCGAGACAGTGTCACGCGAAGAGGTTCTGGCCACCAAAGACTTTGCGCAAATGACAGCTAATGAACTGGCCGAGGCCAAGCGGGCCGTTTCGGATATGGTTTTACCGGTTGCCAGGGTGAAGACTCGACGCTTTCGGAACAGCCATTCCGGATCGCGATTGGATATGCGCAGAATGATGCGTGCCAGTCTGGCCACTGGCGGCGAATGGGTGTCTCCGGTCTTCCAGCAAAGGCGGGAAATTGTTCCGCCAATCGTGGCGTTGTGCGATGTGTCGGGCTCTATGGGACAGTATTCCCGTCTGTTCCTGCATTTTCTTCATGCGCTCGGTGACAGTCAGCGCCGGGTAGACAGCTTTGTGTTTGGCACACGATTGACGAATATCAGCCGTGCCTTGCTGCATAAGGATCCCGATGAGGCGTTGGAAGCCAGCGGTGCGCTTGTGTCCGACTGGTCTGGCGGCACGCGTATTGCGACCGCACTTCACGAATTTAACCGGCACTGGTCCCGCCGTGTGCTGGGACAGGGAGCAATCGTGCTTCTCATCACCGATGGGCTGGAACGTGACAGTGACGAAGATCTTGGCTTTGAAATGCAGCGGCTTCAAAAGTCCTGCCGACAACTGATCTGGTTGAATCCATTGTTACGTTTTGACGGTTTCGAAGCGAAAGCAAGCGGCGTGCGAACCATGTTGCCGTTTGTTGATCAGTTCCGACCCATACATTCTCTGAACGCCGTTTCAGATCTGTGTCATTGTTTGTCGCAGCCATTGGCACGGACCGAAAACAACCCCAAACTCTGGCTTGAGCAAGCTGCATAGGAGACACAGATGGATGCAGATATTCTGAAAACGGCAGAAAACTGGGTCGCGGAAGGGCGGCGTATTGCGCTGGCAACTGTAGTTGATACCTGGGGATCAGCACCCCGGCCCACCGGCAGCCATCTGGTGATTGATGCTGAAGGCAATTTCGAAGGTTCAGTCTCTGGTGGATGTGTTGAAGGTGAAGTGATTTCAGAGGCCATCGATGTGATTGAAAGCGGAACACCCAAAATGCTTGAATTTGGTGTTGCTGACGAGACAGCATGGCGAGTGGGTCTGTCCTGTGGCGGCAAGATCCGCGTTTTTGTGGATCAGGTGAGCTAGATCATGGAAAAAAACCTGCTCTTGGATATCAACACTGCCCGCACCAACAGGCGTGCGGTCATACTGGTGCGTAATTTGACAAACGGCGAGGGCCGTTTGATTTTTCCAGATGGTCTGGAAGAGAATGATCCACTTGCTGCAGCCGCTAAAGCGCGGTTTCGTTCTGGAAAATCCGGGCGGGAGATAATAGGCGAGCAGGAATTCTTCCTGAATGTCGATTTGCCAGCACCACGCATCGTCGTGATTGGGGCTGTCCACATCTCCCAGGCACTTGTGCCGATGGTTCGGGCGTGTGGTTTTGATCTGACGATCATTGATCCGCGCACGGCCTTTGCCACACCGGATCGGTTCCCTTCCGTGGAATTGCTACCTGAATGGCCACAGGATGTTCTGACCGACGAGATGATTGACAAATATACAGCGTTGGTCGCTGTCACGCATGATTCCAAGATCGATGACTTTGCCTTGGAAACAGCCCTGAGGCGGGGCTGCTTCTATGTCGGCGCCCTTGGCAGCCGCAAAACTCATGGATCCCGATTGGACAGGCTGAAATCAAATGGAATTTCGGAGGTTCAATTGGCGCGGATCGATGCGCCAATTGGTCTTGATATTGGCGCGGCGTCTCCAGCTGAAATTGCTGTGGCCATTCTGGGCCAGATTATTTGTGCTTTGCGTAAGGGCGATGATTTTTGAAGCTGATTGACCTTTCTCCTTCGGATGCCTTGGGCACTTTGCTGGCTCATTCCATGGATGGCGAGCTGAATGGCAAGCCTGTGCGCCTGAAGAAGGGCCGCTTGCTGACGGAAGCTGATATTGGTGCATTAACTGCCAGGAATCATGCCAGCGTGACAGTTGCAAAACTGGATGCTGACGATGTTCATGAAGACGAAGCTGCTCATGCTCTGGCAAAGGCGGTGTGCGGCGATCACATGCGTGTGGACATGCCCTTTACGGGTCGGGCCAATCTGTTTGCAACGAAGGCCGGCCTGTTTGTTCCCAATGTTGACTTGGTCAATCAGATCAATGGTCTTGATCCATCGCTGACCGTCGCCACCCTGCCACCTTACACAGCGGTCGAAGCGGGGCGTATGGTGGGTACGGTGAAGATTATTCCCTTTGCAGTTTCTGGTGGGTCTTTGAAAGCCTGTCTTGATGTCGCAGCCAGCAATGCTTTGGCTGTGACGGCGTTTCGAGGCGCTAAAGTAGGACTGGTTGCCACGCGTCTGCCGACACTGAAAGACAGTGTTCTGGATAAAACCCGCAAAGTTCTTGAAGCGCGATTGCAGCCAAGTGGGTCTTTTCTGGCGGATGAGGTTCGGACAGCTCATGACGTCGGGGCAGTATCGGAAGCCATCAGATCTCTGGCGGATCAGGACTGTGATCTGATCTTGCTGTTTGGCGCATCAGCCATGATTGATGCAGAGGATGTCTTGCCACAGGCGCTGCGTCTTGCCGGTGGCTCGGTTGATTATGTGGGTATGCCGGTCGATCCGGGCAATCTGCTGTTTCTTGGTGACTTTGAAGGCACGCCAGTGATTGGCGCGCCTGGTTGCGCACGCTCACCTGTCGAGAACGGGTTTGATTGGGTGCTGAACCGCATTCTGGCCGGTATACCGGTGCGCGCATCAGACATAGCAGCAATGGGCGTCGGTGGATTGTTGATGGAGATCGTCAGCCGGCCTCAACCGCGCCAATTGGAGACTGTGCCGATGAACAAGCCGCCAAAGATAGCCGCTTTGCTGTTGGCAGCAGGTCAGAGCAAGCGCATGGGCCCCAACAACAAGCTGATTGCGGAAGTGGATGGCAAGCCACTTGTACGCCATGTGGCAGAGGCTGCTATCGCGGCGTTGGGGGAGGATCTGACGGTCGTTACCGGGGCACAGCCTGAGCAAGTTGTTACCGCGCTTGAGGGGGTGACAGCGGAAATCCTGTTCAATCCTGAATTCGATCAGGGTCTCTCAACGTCCTTGCGAACCGGTATACAGGCGCTGGCGGCGCGTAAAATCCGGCCAGACGCTGTGCTGGTGCTGTTGGGCGACATGCCTCACATCTCACAAGACATTGTAAAACAGCTCGCCGCTGCTTTTGACCCAGAGGAAGGGCGGCACATCATTGTGCCAACGGATGCCGGAAAACGCGGAAATCCTGTGCTTTGGTCGGCCCGGTTTCTGGATGCTTTGACCGGTATACAAGGGGATACGGGCGCGCGTCATCTCATTGGCGAATATGCTGAATTTGTTCATGAGGTTGAGATTGGCCGTGCAGTGTCATTCGATCTGGACACGCCGGAACAGATGAAAGAAGCGGGTGGGCGGTTTGTCGATTAGCTGAACCCGCGCACGTCACCTCGATTGCACATAGCATCCATGCAAAGTTTGCACATCTGTTCGTCCTGCAGTTCCCTATATAGGGAATGAAAGGAACTCAACCATGTCATTTAAATCATCAATCTCCCGAATTGGCGCAATGTTTCGCCCCTTCGACAGTCAATCTGCAGCTCGCACTTACCTCAATGCTTCCGTTTCGATCTACGATCTGGAACGGCGCCAGCGTGAAATTGATTCCGGAAAATTCACGAACTACTGACCTAAGGCCTAATCCAGCGATCCAATAGCAGGTGTGAGGCGACCATCGAATACAAAGGGTTGCTCACCCTGGATCGCTATGCGTGTTGCGTCTTCGTGCTGTGGATTGAGAAGGTAATTGTGGCTTTTTGGCATAAGAACCGAAGGCGCTTTTGCAACCGCATCCTCGCCACGGCTCAACCAGGAATTTCCGTGTTCCAGACACATCTGTGAATCGGAGGGGTCTACCTCAAATGTCTCCATGGAGAGATCATCAGGTATGAGAATTTCCAAAAGCACGTAATCCGGTAGATCATCCATTTCCATATTCATATGAACGAGGACTTCCATGGCTGACAGGGCCGGATGCTCGGCCGTGTACACCACCGGGCTTCCCTGTTTGTGCCATCGTCCTCCTGCATACAGGCCACCTACGCCGCTGAGCGTCTTGAATTTCTTGTTGGCGATGCGCCAGACGATCAAGCGTTAAATCCGTGCGATAATTGCAGCAGAAACTGCTCAACGGCACGGGCGCCAGCTTCGGTCTTGGCCATTTGAATGGCCGAGTTGCCGCCAAAATTTCTGTTGGGCTTGTCCATCCATCTATCTGCCCGATTTTCCCCCAATGCCTCAGAAGCCTGATTGCGCATGCGTAGCACTCTGACAATGCGTTCAGAGTTTGTCGGTGAGAGCGTATTCTTCTGGCTCTTCTTTGCGTCTTCCACCGTTGAGCGCGGCAGCACGCCGCCTTCCACCATGCTCTTGATAAGGGCAGGGCGCTCTTCAATGATGGATTTGGAAACGCCGTTTCGAATGGCCTGCCCAAGATTGACATTCGCCTCGATGCTGTCCGTCAAAATTAGAGACACAACATTTTCACCATGAGGCGGCAGGGCGTCCGCATTGCTGGTGGCATGTTTGACCATCTTGCGCTTGCCGCCATGCGTCAGTGCAGCCGATGACTGATCCTTTGATTTGGTCTTTTTTTGTACTTGAGTATCAGCGGGCATCATGAACTCCTAACGGTTCCGTCATAAACATAATACGGTTCCGTCAATTTTTCAACGCCTGTAATTCCTTCGTTTTGCGGCGGCAGGCGTCAGAACAATAGCGCACGTCCAGCCAGCTTCTTGCCCATTTTTTGCGCCATTGAAACGGGCGGCCGCAATGAACGCAGTCTTTTTGGGGCAGATCGGCTTTTCGAATTTGTTTTGCCAAGGGATGTCCGTTTCCTTTTGAACTTCTGACCCTAAATAGGTCAGTGACTTCAAAAGGGAAAAGATTCGCCCATGGCTGTTCTACGTTTTGTACTGGGCGATCAACTGACGCCCTCACTTTCCAGCTTGCGTGACGCCGATCCGCAAAGTGACATTATTCTCATGTGTGAAGTCGTTGAAGAGACTGACTATGTTGCCCATCACAAGCAGAAAATTGCATTTCTGTTTTCCGCCATGAGGCACTTTGCCAGTGAACTTGAGGGTCGGGGATTTACGGTCCGTTACACAAAACTGGATGATGACAAGAATGCGGGGTCGTTCCGTTCTGAGTTGGGCCGAGCTGTGGACGAACTTGGTGTTTCCAAAGTGGTTGTGACTGAACCTGGCGAGTTCCGGGTTCTGGAAGCGATGAGAAACTGGGAAACTGAGCTAGGGGTCGATGTTGAAATCCGCGATGATGACCGCTTTATCTGTTCACACAACGAGTTTCATACCTGGGCAGATGGACGCAAGGAATTGCGGATGGAGTATTTCTATCGGCAGATGCGGCGCAAAACCGGTTTTTTGATGGAAGGGGATGACCCGATTGGCGGTCAGTGGAACTTTGACAAGGAAAACCGCAAGAGCCTGCCGAAAGATATTGAATTTCCCGCACCCTACAATCCGCAGACAGATGACATTACGAAAGATGTGCTGGCACTGGTGGCTGATCGGTTCGCGGATCATTTTGGAAGGCTTGAAGGTTTTTCCCTTCCGGTTACACGAACACAGGCATTGCGGGGGCTTGATCGCTTCATAGATGAGCGATTGCCGCTTTATGGCGACTTTCAGGATGCAATGAAACAGGGGGAGCCGACCTTGTTTCATGCGTTGATTGCACCTGCGCTCAATGCCGGTCTGCTGCTGCCGATGGAAATATGCGAGCGTGCTGAAAAAGCCTACCATGCTGGCGAAGCACCATTGAACGCTGTGGAGGGCTTTATTCGGCAGATTATTGGCTGGCGCGAATATGTGCGCGGCATTTACTGGCTGAAAATGCCGGACTACGCGCAGACGAATTTTCTTAATGCAACACGTGATCTACCGGAATTCTACTGGTCTGCAGACACCGATATGAACTGTGTGCGCCAAGTGGTGGAAGAGACACGTGACCATGCTTACGCACACCACATCCAACGGCTCATGGTCACCGGAAACTTTGCCCTGCTATATGGTGTCGAACCAGCGCAGATCAATGAATGGTATCTGGCGGTCTATGCGGATGCCTATGAGTGGGTACAGCTGCCAAATACTCATGGCATGGTGATGTTTGCCGATGGTGGATTGCTTGGGTCCAAACCCTATGCGGCCTCGGGCTCCTACATCAACAAAATGAGCGACTATTGCAAGAACTGTGCGTTCAGTCCGTCGATCAAGAATGGAGAAAAGGCCTGTCCTTTCAATTATTTGTACTGGAATTTTCTGATGGAGAATCAAGCGCAGCTGAAGGGTAACCGCCGTATGGCTATGATGTATGCCACGTTGGGCAAGATGGAAGATGACAAGCGCAGTCAGATCGAGGCTGATGCCGCTGCTTTCTTTGCAAGGACCGGTGCGTAGCGGGTCAAATTATAGCAGGTTCAATGCTTTGAAGCTGGCATGGCCGTGTTTGCCGATGATGATATGATCATGCATGAGGATGTTAAGCGGCGTCAGGATTTCTGCAATTTTGGCCGTCATTTCAATATCGGCCTGTGATGGGGCCGGATCACCTGAGGGGTGATTGTGCACCAGGATCAGCGCCGTGGCCGAGAGTTCCAGAGCGCGTTTGACCACTTCTCGGGGGTAGACCGGCGTATGGTCTACGGTTCCCTGTTGCTGGACTTCATCCGCGATCAAATGATTTTTCTTGTCGAGAAACAAAACCCTGAACTGTTCGCGTTCCTCGTGAGCCATTGCAGTGCGGCAATAGTCCAGCACCGCATTCCATGAAGACAGCAGCGGCTTTTGCTGCAATGCGTGTTTTCCAAGCCGCGTTGCGAGGGTGTGAAACACCTTCAAATCGTTGGCAACACTTGCTCCAATGCCGTCGATTTCGGTCAATCTTTTTTCCGTGGCACCAAACACACCGGCGAGCGAACCAAATGCCGCCAACAGGTCTTTGGCAATCGGCTTGGTGTCGCGGCGGGGCAGAGAGCGGAACAGCAGCAGTTCCAGTATTTCATAATCCGCCAGTGCATCGGGACCTGCCTCGCGGAAGCGGGCACGCAAACGGTCGCGATGGCCTGCATGACGCGCTTTTGCAGGTGTTCCACTGCTTTGTGCAGGAGTATCTGACGGCTGGTTCATGCCGTCACTTTGCTATGCGAAGTTAGGCTTGTGAAGACCTGAAAGTGATGTGGTGAAGATTTCACAGCCGCTTTCTGTCACACCCACTGAATGTTCAAACTGGGCGCTCAGAGATCGATCCCGCGTAACCGCGGTCCAGCCATCGGACAGGACTTTTACATGAGGGCGACCCAAATTGATCATCGGCTCGATGGTGAAGAACATGCCGGGGCGCAATTCCACGCCTTCGCCACGGCGGCCATAATGCAGAATGTTCGGCTCATCATGGAACAATTGTCCCAGGCCGTGGCCGCAGAAGTCGCGAACGACCGTGCAGCGCTGTGCTTCGGCATAGGCCTGAATGGCATGGCCAATATCGCCCGTGGTGTTGCCCGGCACCGTGGCCGAAATCCCACGCATGAGGGATTCATAGGTGACATCTATCAAACGCTCTGCGGCTCGTTTGGTGTTTCCAGCCACATACATCCGGCTTGAGTCACCATGCCAACCATCCACGATCAGTGTGACGTCGATGTTGAGAATATCCCCATCTTTCAGGGCTTTGCCACCCGGAATGCCGTGGCAGACCACATGATTGAGCGATATGCAGCTTGAATGGGTGTAGCCGCGATAATTCAGCGTGGCGGCGACAGAATTATTATCCAGCGCGAACTGAAAGATGAAATCATCCAGTTCTTGTGTGGTGACACCGGGTTTTACCAGATCGCCAACAAGATCAAGACATTGTGCTGTCAGTTGGCCTGCGGCGCGCATGCCGGCAAAGCCGTCTTCATCATAAAGGCGGATCTGTCCGCTTTTGCGCATGGGCACCTCATTGGCATTTACATAAGTCGTCATGGCGTCGCTCTGCCTTCGTCTCAAGCTTGTTGGCTGTTCCATGGCATAAAATCGCCATGGCTGCAAAATTCGAATTGTGTGATGAGTTCTGAAATGTGCATGAATCAGTCGAGAATCAACCCTTCGGTATCTCTACCGGCACTGATCGATAGGCTTCAATACCCTCCGGTGTCAGCTTGCAGACATAGGCAATGGCTTCGACACCTGCCTTACATGCGTTTGCCAGCGCATTTGCGTAATTTGGGTCTATTTCCGCAGCAAAGCGCAACCGATCACCGTCATCCCGCTGAATCAGATAGACCATGACTGCGCGATGCCCCTCGGCCACCATATCCGTCATTTCCACCAGATGTTTTGCGCCGCGGGCAGTAACGGAATCCGGGAATTCATAAAGCCGCTCAGTGCGCAGCATATGAACATTCTTGATTTCAACATAGCAATCCGGCTTTTGCTCGTCAGACAGCAATATGTCGATGCGGCTGTTCTTGCCGTATTTCACTTCACGCCGCAGAGTCTCGTAGTTTTGCAATTCAGCAATGGTGCCATTGTTGATGGCCTCCTCGACAAGCGCATTGGGACGCGCTGTATTGATGCCGATGATGGTGTTGTCCGCTTCGGTCAATTCCCAGGAATATGCCAGTTTGCGCTTGGGATTATCCGACTTCGACAGCCAAACACGTTGGCCAGGTTCTTTCAGGCCAAGCATGGCGCCCGGGTTGGCGCAATGGGCGGTGATTTCAGAACCGTCATCCAGCTTGATGTCAGCCAAAAACCGCTTGTAGCGCTTGATCAAGGTTCCTTCTATCAACGGGCTGTCAAATTTCATGGGCTGCAATACCTTGTTCCTTATTCGCGTGTGAGATAGACAGCGCAAACACAAATTGTCAAAGCCTCAAAGGAACAGGTCCCATATGGCCGAAAGCGAAATCTCCACTGCCGCAGTGCTGGTCATTGGCGACGAAATTCTGTCTGGCCGGACCAAGGACAAGAATGTCGGCTATATTGCTGATCGATTGACCGAAGTCGGGATTGATCTGAAAGAGGTTCGGATTGTCACCGATGAGCAGGCAGAGATTGTCGCAGCCCTTAATGCTTTGCGGTCCCGTTACACCTATGTGTTCACCACAGGCGGCATTGGCCCGACCCATGACGACATAACGGCGGACAGTGTGGCCGCCGCCTTTGATGTGCCAATTGACGTGGACCAGCGCGCTGTCAACGTGATGCTGGAGCGTTATGAGAAGTCGGACCTCACTGAAGCGCGTCTGCGCATGGCGCGCATTCCCGAAGGCGCAGACCTGATCGCCAATCCGGTTTCAAAGGCACCTGGTTTCAACATCGGCAATGTTTTCGTGATGGCGGGTGTGCCTTCCATCATGCAGGCCATGATGGATGATGTCGTGCCGCGCCTTAAAGCCGGTCAGGTCATCCATTCTAAAACAATCGAGGCAGGTATGGGGGAGGGTGCCGTGGCACAGCCGCTGTCTGCCCTGCAGGATGCTTTCCCCGATGTGTCGATCGGCAGTTACCCCTATCAACGTGATGGCAAATTCCAAACGAGCCTGGTATTGCGCAGCCGCAATGCAGACCTGTTGGCGGAAGCAGCACAACAACTTGAATCCATATTGGCTGGCATACACGCCAGCAAAGCCTGAAGGACCTGAGCAATGAGTAGCCCGCAATCAGACAAGGCATTCCCGGTTTCCTGGGATCAGTTTCACCGTGACGCGCGCGCTTTGGCGTGGCGTTTGGCGGCCAAAGGAGAATGGAAAGCCATTGTCTGCATCACCCGTGGCGGATTGGTTCCGGCAGCCATTATCTGCCGCGAGCTTGAAATAAGAATGATCGAAACTGTCTGTGTCGCGTCCTATCACGACTATAAGAACCAGTCAGAATTGCAGGTTCTCAAAGGCGTGTCTCAGGCTGTGATTGATCTGGAAGCTGGTGATGGCTCCAGTGTGCTTGTGGTCGATGATCTGACTGATACCGGCAAAACCGCCCAAATTGTGCGAGACATGTTGCCAAAAGCACATTTTGCTACTGTTTACGCCAAACCCGCCGGGCGCCCGCTGATCGATACATTTGTGACCGAAGTGTCGCAGGACACCTGGATTTATTTTCCTTGGGACATGGGCTACACGTTCCAACCACCTATAGCCAAGGGGTCCGAGTAGCTTTCGGGTTTGCTTTTGGCGCTGTCAGGCCAATATTGTTCAGAATTTCATCTGGAATATCACTCTGGTCGAGCAACATATATTGGAATGTTTCCCGCCCATATCGTTGCAGCAGTGTGTGGAATTCGATTCACTGATACGGAAGTCTGGTCCGGCACCCTTGGCTTGACGTGATAACGCGTCAGACCGCCGGGGACGATATTGCGGCAAGAGTTCGGATGTTGGATGTACCGGTAAGTGCTAGATTGTGTTCTCTACCCCTCTTGCCGGAACGTCTTCCATCAACTCTGCGATTTCGGCAAGCGAAAGTGTCTCGATCTTTCCACCCTTTGTTTGGCGCACTACAACTGGACGATCGCCGTAAACACCGGACGTAAACATTGCCGCCTCATGATTGCGACGGTTTACCAACCCGTTTGACACTTGGCCCTGTGCGAATTTCCATCTAGCCATTTCCTCGGGAACGCTGTTGTACTCGCCGGAATTCAATCTTTTGGTGAGGGTTGAGTCGCCAATTTTTCCGGTGTTGAAATGCCAGGAAACAAGTGCATCAAGTTGATTTTGGCTCAAAGGCACGTCTATTTCAGAACGTACGTCGTCCGCATAATTCTCCAAATCCCGGCGGAAAATATCGAAAGCCTCGTGCAATGTAATCTTCATACCAATCTTAGGCTTGGGGGTGCCTGCCATGGCAGTATGGCCAGCGCCTATGGTCAATATTCCATAGCCATCATCGTAAGTCGTCAGGATGATTTCTTCATAACTCAAAATTGAGGCAATGCCAGGTAAGCTAACAATCACAACTTTTAGGACCTGCCTTATTCTGGAGCGAAAATACGATCAGGAATTTAGCATGCATCGGTTCAAATACAGCTTAAATGATCTACGGACTTTTTTCGATCTGAGGATCAACGATAATGAGAAACGTTTTTGGGTCGAATTTCAAACTCTCCAAAAGCTGGTCAGCAAATCAACTTAATGCTTGATTTGGGCAAAAACTGTACCATCCACAGTGTGCGGGATACCCGTTTGCTCCCAGCCCTCAACCCTCCTGTTACGGACAATTGAGGGCACTGCTTTGAACAGGGTTTTGATCCCGGATTTGGTAACTGGTGCAAATGCCATCAGTACTCTGGTGCTTTCGGCCAACCCATTGCCGATGAATTGGTAACAAGTAAGCTGGAAATTCGCGTCAAAAGGCGCTTGAAATCAAATGGCAGCCGGTTTACGGCTGGCAGAATGCGGGCGTGATGGAATGGTAGACATACCGGACTTAAAATCCGGAGGCCGTAGGCCGTGGGGGTTCAAGTCCCCCCGCCCGCACCATCATTTATCTCATGGTAGTATACTGAGGGGACGCTTTTGATGAGGCGTTGCAAATGGTGCCGGACACTCAGTGGAACGCCTCGGTTTGAATTTTTAGATTGCTTCGGGAACTTGCACCGACATAGTGCTGCCGCCAATGGCTTTGATGGGTAAAGCCAACGTCACTGCAACTCTTTTGAGAGGTTTGCGATAGGTGTCTACCTGTAGGCGAAGCATGGTCGTAATGCGCATAGTTGTTGCAATTCAGATCTTTGCTGAATTGAAGCGGAATGCAAGAAAGTCCGAGAATTCCGATTGCCTGTTGCAGGCTATTCTGCCAGCAATAGGGGTGGCAGGCGACGTTATTCGCATGACCTGCTATTGGTAAAAAAAACTGATGCGGTGGAACCGCATAGGGAGTGACAGAATGAAAATTAGCATGAAATTGATGGGCGCTGTTGCGGCGCTGATGGTTGCAGGCGGTGTTGCCTCCGCACAGGATTTCCCGGAGCGCGAGCTTCTGGGTGTTGTCATGTGGGGCGCTGGCGGTGCTACCGATACTGTGGCACGCGCTGTCAATCCGGCTGTCGAAGAGGCACTTGGTAAATCTGTTGTTGTGTTGAACAAATCCGGCGGTGCGGGCGCAATATCCACTGCTTATGTGGCTGCGGCCCCGGGCGATGGCTATACATTCCTTTATGGCGCTGAAAATCCTCAGTTGCACCCGGTTATGGGCGTATCCAAGCTCGACTATTCCAGCTTTCATCCAGTTAACATTCTTGGGCGCGGCGTTGCTGTAATTGTGGTTGCGGCTGATTCAAAATATCAGACCATGCAAGAATTGATGGCGGATATTGCGGCAAATCCTGGCGCTGTGAATATGGGCTCGACCGGTCCTGGTGGTCTGCCGAGCACCATTGCTGCGCTGATTGCAAATTCGGCTCCATTTGAAGTAACAGCCATTCCTTATGATGGGGAAGGCCCTGGTTTGACTGCAATGCTTGGCGGCGAAGTTGACTTTATGCCATCAGGTATTTCAGCTGCGGCAGAACAGGTGAAAGCAGGCAAAATGCGCGCTTTGGCCGTCGTCAACACAGCGCCTGTCGACACACTTCCTGATGCGCCTGCAATCACAGACGCGATCCCTGAAATGGCGAAATTCCTGCCGTGGGGACCGTTTTATGGTGCCTTCGTGCGTGGTGACACGCCTGATGATGTGAAAGCAACGCTTGAAGCTGCGTTCAAAACGGCTGCCGAGAGTGAAGAGTTCAAAACGCTGATGGGTAACCGTGGTAATATCATCATGAATATTTCAGGTGATGAGGCCGCTGAGTTCCTCGTGAAATGGCAACAGGTTACCGCTTGGGCACTTCAGGATACTGGCGTTGCCAAAGTCAGCCCTGAAGAATTGGGCATTCCGCGTCCATAACAGATCAACCAGCGCAGCGTATATCGCCTGCGCTGGTTTCTTCTGACACCTTCTGGGGAATTTCCATGGCGACTGATCACGCGCCGCAAACAGTTGATTGCGACGCCGGACGACGGCGACCCGGTGAACTGGTTTTCGCACTTGTCATTCTGGTTTTCTCGGTGGCTGCCTTCTGGCAGGCGTACGAGATTTCAGGCTTTACCGGGAAGACAACACCCGGTGTTTTCCCCATGCTCGCATCTGGAACACTGGTTGTTTCGGGTTTGTTGATTCTGCTGTCAGCGTTGAAAACGCGCGCCCCTGATACAAGCAATGGCTCCGTCACTAAGCGCTTTTTCACCGAAGTGTTTTCTCTCCATCACATCGTTCTCATCGTACTTGTTTTGGGCTACCTTTTTGTGATGCCCTGGTTCGGATTTCTGCTGAGTTCCGGGCTTTTTCTTATGGCTGCGTTCCAGTATCTGTGGCGTAAAAATGTGTTGATCACCTTGCTTTTGACTGCCGTCGCACTGGCAACGATTTACGTAATTTTTCGAGAAGTTTTTCAGGTGGTTCTTCCACAGGGAACTCTGCTCAGGGGCCTTCTTTGATATGGCGGAAGCGTTTGGCTATTTTCTGATTGCCTGGAGTGATCCATGGCTTCTGTTCCTGACCGGAGCCGGCACCCTTTCCGGCATTTATGTTGGCGCAATTCCGGGTCTGTCTGTGACCATGGCAGCGTCAATCCTGATTTCATTCACATTCAAATGGGATGTCAATGAAGCGCTGGCGTTGATATCAGGCGTGTTTTTTGGCGGTGTCTATGGTGGCTCGCGAACCGCAATTCTATTGAACATTCCAGGTGCACCCTCGGCCATCGCGACGGCTATTGAAGGTTATCCACTTGCCAAACGCGGAGAGGCCGGTGAGGCGATCGGGCTGACGACAGTTATGTCGGTCTTTGGTGGCTTCATTGGAATTATGGCGCTGGCACTGTTTGCGCCGTTCATCTCCGAGTTTGCCTTGATGTTTCAATCCCGCGATTATCTGCTGCTGGGCCTGATTGGCATTCTTCTGGTCGGCACTTTATCTGGTGAAAGCTTTGCCAAGGGCGTTTTTGCCGGGGCGCTTGGTGTGTTGATTGGCATGGTCGGACTTGACCCGATGACAGCGGAAGGGCGTTTTACCTTCAACACCATAACGCTCATGGGCGGCATCCCCTATGTGGCGGCGATGATTGGTTTCTTTGGTGTTGCCGAGGCGCTGGTACAGTTGCACACACTGGACGTGCCAGCCATCAAACAGAAAATTGACCGAATTATTCCGCGCTTTTCTGATGTGAAGAAGTATTTCTGGCTTGCTATACGCGCCTCGGGAATAGGCACAATCATTGGCGCTCTTCCGGGGACTGGCGGTGATATTGCTGCTCTGCTGGCTTATGACGATGCCAAGCGATCCACAAAGAACCCGGAGCGCCCGTTTGGCGAAGGGTGCCGGGAGGGGCTTGTGGCGCCGGAAGCTGCCAATAATGCTGCCGTTGGTGGGGCCTATATACCGATGCTCACCCTTGGTATTCCCGGTGATGCGGTTACGGCTGTTATTATTGGCGCGCTTTTCATTCACGGCCTCAGGCCGGGCCCGCTTTTGCTGGTCGAAACACCGCATCTGTTCTGGTTTATCGTTGGTAGCCTTACGCTTGCAAACATCTTCCTGTTGATATTCGGGCTGACTGGTATCCGTGTTTTTACAAAGATCGTCGAATGTCCAAAAGCTGTGCTGATTCCGTTGATTATCATTCTCAGCGCGGTCGGCACCTATGCAATTCAGAACAATCCCGTCGACATCTACTGGATGCTGTTGTTTGGAGTTGTTGGCTATTTCATGAAGACTTACGGGTTTCAGGTTGGGCCGGTAATTCTAGGCGTCATTCTGGGTCCCATGATGGATTCCAACTATCGACGTGCCATGATTTCCGCACGGCAGGATTTCGGGAATTTCTTTTGGGCGTTCGTGTCCAACCCAATCACACTGGTTTTAACCACAGCTTTTGTGCTTATGATTTTAAGCCAGACACCTTTATGGAAAATGGTGTTCGGCCGCAGCCGAAATAAGACTTCAAAGAAAACGTAACGTTGAACTTGGTAAGCACGTGGCGTGCAATTCAGGGGCAACAGGTAGCCTGTGTTTTCATGCGGATTGCATATACACTTTTCACAGCTCACCCCGATGTAACTGCACCACGTAAATTTCCAAAAACTATGATGTTGGATTCAAATTGACCAAAGCTCTGGATTATCTGTTCGATCTACACAGTCAGGCAAATGCTGGCCAGCGGGCCGGTCTTACATCGGTATGCAGTGCGCATCCGATGGTGATTGAGGCCGCTCTCATTGAGGCTATGGAGACCAACTCGTTTGCCTGTATTGAGGCGACCTGCAATCAGGTCAATCAGGATGGCGGCTATACGGGTATGACCCCCGCAGCCTTTCATGACTTTGTGATGTCAATTGCTCAAAAACTCGGCTTCCCGATGGATCGGATTGTCTTGGGTGGGGATCATCTGGGTCCCAACCCCTGGCGCAAAATGCCTGTTTCAGAGGCGATGGCCAAAGCAATTGCCATGACAAGACAATACGCAGCAGCGGGTTTTGGGAAAATTCATCTCGATGCCAGCATGTCTTGTGCAGATGACCCCGTTCCCTTGCCAGTGCCGATTGTTGCTGAGCGCGCTGCTGCGTTGGCAAAGGCGGCGGAAGAGGGGGCAAAATCTGGTGGACACCCCGGTCCTGCCTATATTGTTGGAACCGAAGTGCCGGTTCCCGGTGGCGCATCCGAGGAATTGGAGACGGTTGAGGTCAGTCGCACACATGATGCTGCTGATACTATTGAACACCACCGGATTGCTTTTGCAGAACTGGGGCTTGATGGCGCTTTCAAGCGGATTGTGGGGTTGGTTGTGCAGCCCGGCGTCGAGTTCGGACATACGAATGTGATCGCATTTCTGCCTGAGGCAGCTGGCCCGCTTTCAGCCTGGCGTCAAGGTGTCGGGTCAGTCGTTTTTGAAGCGCATTCAACCGACTACCAGACAGGTGATGCCCTGGCTGACCTGGTCGATGGCGGGTTCTGTATCTTGAAGGTTGGGCCGGGTCTGACCTTTGCATTGCGCGAAGCATTTTACGGGTTGGATCAGATCGCCGGTGTACTTGTGCCGGACTATGAGGCTGGAAGTCTGCCGCGCACAATGGAGCAGGTCATGCTCGCAATGCCTGATGATTGGAATGCTTACTATCATGGCTCTGAAACCAGCCAGTTCATGCAGCGGCACTTCTCCTATTCAGACCGGATCCGGTATTATTGGACTCACAAGGCAGCCAAGTTGGCTGTAGATCGTCTCTTTGCCGGTCTTGAAGGAATGGACTTGCCCGAACCACTGATCAGTCAGTTCTTGCCGCGCCAATATGCTGACGTGGTTGCGGGCAGGGTAAAGCCTGATGCCAGATCATTGGCAATTGCAGCCATTCGGTCTGCGTTGGCTCCCTATACTGCAGCATGTGGGTGATGAGCGTTTGCGCTGATCTGTCTAGGTCTGGATTCCTGCAGCCAGCTTGATCCAATTCCTGAGGTGATTTTGGATGTCGGGGCAGCTGAACTGAAACAGGCAAATTGGCAGAATCCCATAAAATGCGTTCAGATTGCAGCGGCACATGGTTCATGCGCCCAAAATCTCTCATTGTGAAATCGTCGCTCTCCTGTTAACGTCTGAGCAAATGCCCACCATAAGGGCAATTTCTCAATTTCGGTTCATATAGGGAGGTGAGCCAAGTCGACCGTATGTCGCGGATCTGCAATTGCGAACACCAGAAAAACTGCAAGCTTTTTGACACAACTGCGGTTATGTAGCTGATCGGATTCTGCAGGCGTTTTTCAGGTCAGTTCATTATGAGCAGACAGATCTACCGGACTTGCGAACATCCGACCTTTGGACAAACCCAGATATTCCTCAGCCTTCCGGCACAGACACCAGAGTATAAGAATGAACATCACAGATACAAAGCCAATTGATGTGGCCACAGTTCGGGCAGAAATTCTGCGCCATCTGAAATATTCCCTCGGCAAGGATGAGAGCCATGCATCGGTCTATGACTGGCGCATGTCGCTGTCCCTTACCTTGCGTGATCTGGTTGTCGATCCCTGGTTTGAAAGCACGCGCACAACTTATGAAGCCAAGGGCAAGCGGGTTTACTATCTGTCGATGGAGTTTCTGATCGGTCGTTTGATCGAGGATGTTGCCGTCAATCTCAGGGTTGATGAGATTGCTGAAGAAGCGATGGAATCTCTTGGGCAGAATTATGCAGCAGTTGTAGCAGATGAACCAGATGCCGCTTTGGGCAATGGCGGGCTCGGCCGATTGGCCGCTTGTTTTCTGGACAGTCTTTCGACGCTGGGCATTCCAGCCTATGGCTATGGCATTCGCTACGAACACGGATTGTTTGAACAGCATTTTGAAGAGGGGCGTCAGGTCGAAACAGCCGAGGGTTGGCTTGCCCAGCGCCATGCTTGGGAATTTGAGCGTCCAGAGGTTAGCTATCCAATTGGCTTTTCCGGCTACGTAAAAGAGTCTGATGGTCGCGCAAAATGGCACCCCGGTGAAACCGTTCTTGCGTCTGCTTATGATACGCCAGTGGTTGGCTGGAAAGGGAACTGGGCGAACACACTGCGGCTTTGGGCTGCCAAGCCGACCCGTCTGTTTGATCTGGAGAGCTTTAATCAAGGTGATTATCTGGCCGCGACCGAGCCAGAGGCTTTGGCGCGCACCATTTCCCGGGTACTTTATCCTGATGATACGACACCTGTTGGCAAGGAACTGCGCCTGAAGCAGGAATACTTCTTCACGGCTGCTTCCATCCAGGATTTGCTGCGCCGCTTTTTGTCGGAAGGTCATGATTTGCGTGATCTGGCCAACAAGGTCGCCATTCAATTGAACGACACACACCCGGCGGTGGCCGGTGCAGAACTGGTGCGTTTGCTGGCGGATGAGCATGGTTTACCAATTGCCGAAGCGATCGAAATTGCCCGTGGATGTCTTGGATATACTAACCACACGCTCTTGCCGGAAGCGTTGGAACGCTGGGATGAGGGTTTGTTTGCACGCGTGTTGCCACGTCACCATCGCATCATCGAGCTGATTGAGGACGCGCATGTGAAGGCCACCGACGGGTCCGTTCGGATTATCGAAGATGGTTCCGTCAAAATGGGTGAACTGGCCTTCATCATGGCTCATAAGGTCAATGGCGTTTCGGCTCTGCACAGTGAATTGGTCAAGGAAACTGTATTCTCGGACCTGCATGCCATTTATCCTGATCGCATTACCAATATGACCAATGGGGTCACACCCCGGCGCTGGCTGTATTCCTGCAATCCGCCTTTGCGAAACCTCATCAATCGCAGCATTGGTGAAACTTGGCCGGATGATCTTGAACAGTTGGATGGATTGGCAAAATTCGTAGATGATGCCGGGTTCCAGCAGGATTTCCGCACTGCGAAGCAGCAGAACAAAGACCGTCTTTCAAACTGGCTGAAAGCTCGGGATGGCGTGTCACTTGACCCGTCTGCCATGTTCGATGTGCAGATCAAACGCATTCATGAATATAAGCGTCAATTGATGAATCTGCTGGAAACAGTGGCGTTGTGGAATGAAATTCGGGACAATCCAAACGGGAACTGGACGCCACGGATCAAAATTTTTGGTGGCAAGGCGGCACCGGGTTATGTCGTGGCCAAGGAGATCATCCATCTCATCAATGATGTGGCCAAAGTCATCAACAAGGATCCGGTGACGTCTAAATTCCTGCAAATTGTCTATCCGGAAAACTACAATGTCACGATGGCGGAATTCCTGATTCCGGCAACCGATTTGTCGGAACAGATTTCAACTGCCGGTAAGGAAGCCTCCGGCACCGGTAACATGAAGTTCGCGCTGAACGGTGCGCCGACCATCGGCACATTGGACGGCGCAAATGTTGAAATTCGGGAACGAGTAGGGGCAGAGAATTTCTATCTGTTTGGTCTGACTGCGGCGGAAGTTGTGGCTCGGCGGGACGAAACAGATTTTGCCCGCAACGCGATTGATGCCAGCCCACGCCTGTCCCGTGTTCTAGGGCAGATTGCTGATGGCGTGTTCTCTCCTGGAGAGCCAAAGCGGTTCGCTTCTCTGGTGCGACGCATGTACGAGCACGACTACTTCCTCGTGACTTGTGATTTCGACAGTTATTTTGAAACGCAGCGACAGATTGATGTCGACTTCAACGATACGGAAAGCTGGACGCGCAAGTCCATTCTCAATACGGCGCGCGTGGGTTGGTTCTCGTCAGATCGGACAATATCAGGCTATGCTGACGAAATATGGAATGTGCACTCTGCAACCGGGTCATAAAGATCCGGGACAGCGTGCGCTTTAGGGCGGGACATGATTGATATAAATCCGGACGAAATCCGCGCAGTTACCTCAGGGACACATGGTGATGTGTTCTCGGTGCTTGGTTTGCATTCAAACGACGAGCAAATGGTTGTTCGTGTATTCATGCCGGGTGTAGACGCTGTTGAAGTTCTGGATTCAGACGGCCTTACAAAGCTTGTCAGCCTGGCCCCGCAAGGCGGTTCAGATGGTTTTTTCACGGGCGTCGTTCCAGAGCGAACAGATCGTTTTGAATACCGTCTGCGTTTCACAAAGGCTGGACACATATGGGTGAATGATGACCCTTATCGGTTCGGGCCCGTCCTGGGTGACCAGGATCTCTATTTCTTCAATGAAGGAAGTCATACCCGGCTTTGGGATGCGCTCGGCGCTCATGTGATGACCCATGAAGGGGCTGCGGGAACCCATTTTGGGGTCTGGGCACCCAATGCAAGCCGTGTTTCCGTTGTTGGGAATTTCAACGGATGGGATGGCAGGACCCATGTTCTGCGACGTTGCGGGCAAAGCGGTGTTTGGGAAACATTTGTACCCGGCATTGGCGAGGGGGAACCTTACAAATTTGAATTGATGGACAGTCATGGGCAGCTTCTGCCCCAGAAAGCCGACCCGTTTGGGTTTGGCTCTGAACATGCCCCGAAAACGGCTTCGATTGTGCGGGTGCTGGATGGTCATGAATGGGCAGACAAGGGCTGGATGTCCAAGCGCGCAGTGCGCCATTCCATTGATCAGCCAATTTCCATTTACGAAGTGCATCTGGGGTCCTGGCGGCGCGTGCCGGAAGAGGAAAACAGACCGCTTTCCTATTATGAGCACGCCTCTCAACTGGTCGAGTATGTCAAGGAAATGGGCTTTACCCATATCGAGCTTATGCCGATCACAGAGTTTCCATTTGACGGATCCTGGGGCTATCAGCCAATTGGTCTTTTTGCGCCTACCGTTCGTCATGGCACTTTGGAAGAGTTTCGCGCATTTGTGGAAGCCTGTCATGCGGCGGATATCGGTATTATTCTTGATTGGGTGCCCGGTCATTTCCCGGAAGATGAACATGGTCTTGGCCAGTTTGACGGGACTGCTCTTTATGAACATGCGGATCGTCGCGAGGGGTTCCACCCCGACTGGAATACTCTGCTGTTCAATTATGGGCGGCTCGAAGTCAGAAATTATCTGGTTGCGAATGCGGCTTACTGGCTGACTGAGCACCATATTGATGGTCTTCGTGTCGATGCCGTTGCGTCCATGCTATATCGCGATTACTCGCGCAATGAAGGGGAATGGGTGCCAAATGTGCATGGCGGCCGTGAAAACCTTGAAGCGATTGATTTCCTCAAAGTCATGAATGAAACCGCCTATGGCGCAATGCCCGGCGTGATGACCATCGCGGAGGAATCGACTGCATTTCCCGGTGTCAGTGCACCCACGAATTATGGTGGCCTAGGCTTTGGTTTCAAATGGAATATGGGCTGGATGAACGACACGCTGACTTACATGTCAGAAGACCCGATCCACCGAAAATATCATCACCACAAGATGACATTTGGGCTGCATTACGCTTTCAGCGAAAACTTTGTTCTGCCCATCAGTCATGATGAGGTGGTGCATGGCAAGGGTTCGCTTCTGTCCAAAATGCCGGGGGATCTGTCAGAGCGCTTTGCCAATCTGCGCGCCTATTACGGGTTTATGTGGGGGCATCCGGGCAAGAAACTGCTCTTCATGGGCAATGAATTCGCCCAGAATCAGGAATGGAACAACAATAGCAGCCTGGATTGGCATCTTCTTGATGATCCCGGGCATCAGGGTATCCAGAACCTTATTCGCGATCTGAACGCGCTTTATACTGCGACGCCATCACTCTACCAGAAAGACTGCAAGCCAGACGGGTTTGAATGGATGGAAGGCGACGCTGCCGAAGAATCTCTGTTCGTCTGGGTGCGCCGTGGCGAAGATGCTTCAAGGCCTGTGTTGGTGGTATCCAACTTCACACCGGTCGAGCGCAGTGCACGCCGTGTAGGGGTTCCCAATGAAGGGCGCTGGGTTGAAAAGCTCAATTCGGATTCACGTCACTATGGCGGTGGGGATCGCGGTAATCTTGGCGGTGTGGTTTCCGAACCGATTGGCACGTCCGGGCAAGCACATTCCATCAGCATTACCATACCGCCTTTGACAACCATATTCTTTGAACTTGAACGGAACTAACGCTTGAACCCGGTTGGGAGATTGAGTTGGGTTCAGACTCTGGAAAACACGAAGACCAAAAGTGGAGGAGCACAAAATGGACAATGAATCCCAAAGACTGGCGCAACAGACCATGGCGTTTGTTTTGGCAGGCGGACGCGGCAGTCGATTGCAGGAACTGACCGAACGTCGGGCAAAACCGGCGGTTTATTTTGGTGGCAAGGGGCGTATCATCGATTTTGCATTGTCCAATGCGGTCAATTCAGGAATGCGGCGTCTTGGCGTGGCGACCCAATACAAGGCCCACAGCCTTATCCGCCATTTGCAGCGTGGCTGGAGCTTTTTTCGTGCCGAGCGCAATGAATCTCTGGATATCCTGCCAGCGTCCCAACGCCTTGATCAGGAAAACTGGTACAAGGGCACAGCTGATGCGGTGACCCAGAACATCGATATCATCGAGAGCTACGCGCCGAAATACATGATCATTCTCGCTGGAGATCACATCTACAAGCAGGATTACTCTCTGATGGTCAAACATCATGTCGAGAGCGGCGCAGATGTGACGGTCGGCTGTATTGAAGTGCCGCGCATGGAAGCCCGTGGCTTTGGTGTCATGCATGTAGATGACAATGATGTCATTCTGGATTTTGTCGAAAAACCGGAAGACCCTCCCGCAATGCCCGGACACCCGGATATGGCTCTTGCCAGCATGGGGATCTATGTCTTTGAAACAGAGTTCTTGTTTGATCTGCTGCGCAAGGATGCGGAAGATCCGAATTCCAGTAATGATTTTGGTAAGGACATCATTCCATTGATCGTGAAAGGCGGAAAGGCAATTGCTCACCCCTTCAGCCGCTCATGTGTGCGAAGTGCCAATCAGACGATGCCATACTGGCGCGATGTGGGCACGGTAGATGCATTCTGGCAAGCCAATATTGATCTGACGGATTTCACGCCAGAGCTTGATTTATATGACAACTCATGGCCGATCTGGACCTATTCAGAGCTGGTTCCTTCTGCCAAATTCATTCACAATGAAGAGGGCCGCAAGGGCTTTGCACTCTCGTCCATGGTGTCCGGCGGGTGCGTTGTTTCCGGTTCTCAGCTGAATCGCTGCCTGTTGTTCACCGGCGTCAAAACTCATTCCTATTCCACGCTGGATGGCGTTGTTGTGCTGCCTTACGCCAATATTGGCCGCAATGCGCAACTCACCAATGTTGTGGTTGATCGAGGTGTCTCCATTCCCGAGGGGCTGGTTGTCGGTGAAGACGCGGAACTTGATGCAAAACGGTTCCGCCGCTCAGATGGCGGTGTCTGCCTGATCACGCAGCCAATGATTGATAGGCTTGTTCCGTAAATGGATGTTCTGTTCGTCGCTTCCGAATGCGCGCCCTTCGTCAAGACCGGTGGTCTGGCCGATGTGATTGGTGCTGTCCCCAAGGTTCTTGAGAACCACGGGGTTGATGTGAGAGTTCTACTACCGGCCTATCCGGCTCTGGCCAGTGTTCTTGCTTCGGGTGAGGTGGTTGATGAATATCCTGATCTTTTTGGCGGGCCGGCACGTATTGTGTCGGTCCATGCCGAAGGTCTCAACATGTTGCTGCTGGATGCTCCGCATCTGTATGACCGTCCGGGCAGCATCTACCTCAACGCTGAGGGCATAGATTGGCCAGATAATCATTTTCGGTTTGGAGCGCTGTCCTTCGTTGCTTCCAGAATTGGGCTGAAGGGCATCAAAGGCTGGACACCGGATGTCATCAACGCGCATGACTGGCAGGCGGGGCTGATACCGGCCTATCTCAAACAGGAACAAATGGCAGGTGTCGGCGTTACCGTACCGCGCTGCGTGATGACAATCCACAACATCGCGTTTCAGGGCCTGTTCGACAGGTCAGTTTGCTATGATCTTGGCCTTTCGGATGAATTGTTTCATTCAGAAGCCATTGAATATTATGGGAAACTTGGGTTCTTAAAAGCTGGTATAGCGCTCAGTGACAAGATTACAACTGTGAGTCCAACTTATGCATTTGAATTGCTGACGCCGGAGTTCGGCATGGGACTGGAAGGATTGTTACAGGCCCGTCAGCACGATCTGTGCGGCATTCTCAACGGGATAGATCTGGAAGTCTGGAACCCACAGACAGACCCTAATCTTGTGACACCTTACTCCACGCGCAGTTTGAAACGCCGCTTGAAGAACCGTGAGGCCATTGAGCAGCGTTTCGGGCTGACATCCAATCCAACGGCGCCGCTGTTTTGCGTGGTCAGCCGCCTGACATCGCAAAAAGGTCTGGATCTGCTGCTGGAAGCGTTACCGGTTCTGGTTGGGCGTGGCGCACGTCTGGCTCTTCTCGGATCTGGCGACAAGGACCTCGAGGCTGGTTTTACCAGGGCTGCAAAAGACTATGCCGGGTCTGTTGGCGTGATAATCGGCTATGATGAAAAGCTGTCGCATGTGTTGCAGGGGGGCAGTGACGCCATTCTGGTTCCCTCGCGCTTTGAACCTTGCGGGCTGACACAATTATATGGTGTACGCTATGGTACTTTGCCGGTTGTCGCAAAGACAGGCGGGTTGGCCGATACTGTTGTGGATGCAAATGCTGCAAATCTGAAATCCAAACGTGCGACCGGCGTTGTTTTTTCTCCGATCAATACGGATCAACTGGCTGATGCCATTCACCGGGCCTGCGATCTGTTTGCAGATCAAGCGGTCTGGAAACAGATGGTGCTGGCCGCAATGAAGTATCCGGTGGGTTGGGATCGCTCTGCGTCAGTCTACTATAATCTGTACAAAGAGCTTGCCGATTTTGAGTAAAGAAATCTGAATATGACGATTGAACTTCTTGCAGGATCGCCGAACCACCTTGGTGCGCGACATGATGGCAATGGCACGAACTTTGCCGTGTTCTCGGCCAATGCCACGCAAATGGATTTGTGCATTTTTTCAGAAGGTGGCGCGTTGGAAACCGCACGGGTTCCGCTTCCCGAGCGCACAGGTCATGTGTGGCATGGCTATGCACCGGGGCTGTCGCCAGGCACTCTTTACGGGTTTCGGGCACACGGCACCTATGCACCAGAGCAGGGGCACAGGTTCAATCCCAATAAACTGCTGCTGGATCCCTATACGCGTGAATTGAGGGGCGCGTGGGCCAACAGTTCCGCGACGCTGGGTTACGATGCCAAATCGCCCAAGCTGGATCTGTCCTTTGATGCCAATGACAGCGCGCCCTTTGTTCCAAAATCTGTTGTATCTGATCCTGAACTGTTCAGGCGGATTGAAGAACGGCCTGATTGTGACTGGGAAGACGCGCTGATCTATGAAGCGCATGTGAAAGGTCTGACCCAGGAGCATCCTGCGGTGCCGCAAAGCGTGAAGGGCACGTATGAAGGGCTTGCCTCGGAGCCCATGCTGGAGCATTTGCAAAAGCTTGGTGTGACAGCGATCGAATTGCTGCCGGTTCATTCTTTCCTTGATGACGGGTTTTTGGTGGCACGCGGTCTGCGCAATTACTGGGGCTACAACACGATCGGGTTTTTCGCGCCGGAGCCACGTTATTTTGGTCGCCAGGGGTTGTTGGGCTTTCGCAATATGGTGCGAAAATTCCATGCGCATGGCATCAAGGTCATACTGGACGTTGTCTACAACCACACCGCAGAAGGTGATCATCGTGGACCGACCATCTGCTATCGTGGCCTCGACAATGCGTCCTATTATCGCCTGATATCAGGCCAGCCGCGTTATTATGTCAATGATACCGGCTGCGGCAATACGGTAAATGTTGCGCATCCACTTGTGCTGCGAATGGTGATGGACAGTCTGCGCTTCTGGGTTCAGCAGATGGGCGTTGATGGCTTCCGCTTTGATCTGGCAACCACGCTGGCGCGTGAGGATCATGGTTTTGACCGCAGGGGTGGTTTCTTTGATGCGCTGCGTCAGGACCCGGTTTTGTCAGATGTACGATTGATCGCTGAGCCATGGGACATTGGACCCGGTGGTTATCGTCTTGGCGAGTTTCCTTCGGAGTTTTCGGAGTGGAATGATGGCTTTCGCGATACGGTTCGTCGTTTCTGGCGAGGAGACAAGCATAGCGCCCAGGAACTGGGTGCACGATTGCTTGGCTCTGCGGGGGAATTTGACAAGGATGGGCGCAGGGCGTGGGCTTCGCTGAATTTCGTCACCTCTCATGATGGTTTCACGCTAGCTGATGTCACCCGCTACAATGAGCGGCATAATCTTGCCAATGGTGAGAATGGCGCAGATGGCCATCATGCCAATCTGAGTGACAATTGCGGTGTCGAAGGCGAAACGGATGATGAATTCATCCGCAAGCGGCGCGCAAAACGGCAGAGAAACATGCTGGCGACGCTGTTTCTGTCTCAGGGTACGCCCATGCTGTTGGCCGGTGATGAGATCGGAAACTCTCAACAGGGCAACAACAATGCCTATTGTCAGGACAATCCGCTTGGTTGGATCAACTGGGGCAATCCCGACACGGAACTGCTCGAATTTATCCGTGAGTTGTCGCAGTTTCGTCGTGATCATAAATGCTTGCGCCAAAGCCGTTTCCTGCATGGCGCTGTTCGTTCCAAGGATGGGTATCCAGATGTGGAATGGACTGATTTTCATGGTGCGCCGCTGCAATGGCGCGATCCTGGATTATCGCAATTCTGCCTGACATTACGATGTTCTGCGGAAGCTGCGCCGACGGAAAGCGATGGCGATGTCGTGTTGCTGATTTTCAATCGCGAAGAAGAGCCTACTGAAGTTACATTGCCGGAGACACCGGAGGGGCAGCATTGGGTCTGTGCTATTGATACGGCAGCCCTTGATGTGTTCCCATATTGTCAGGCGAGGGATCGGACCATTGCCTGCGAGGGACGCTCGGTTATCGCTCTCGTTGCCAAACCCAATGAGGGCACCTGGTGACGGCTGACCATGCCCTGAATGAGTTGGCGACTTTGTTCGGTATTCTCCCGGAGTTTGTCGATCTTGGTGGCCGACAGCAACTCACTGCCAAAGAGACCAAGCTGGCCCTTTTGCGGGCAAACGGTCTGCAACTTGACAATGATGCGATGATCCAGTCTGCGCTGAAAGATATCAGACAGTCGCGCGCAGCGCGTAACCACCCGATTGAAATAATTGTGGTGGCAGGTGAACGTATGCGGTTCCCGTTGCCAGAAAATGTTGAATGGAGCTTACGTCTTGAAGGTGCACAA
Source organism: Alphaproteobacteria bacterium (assembly GCA_024743215.1). GTDB lineage: Bacteria > Pseudomonadota > Alphaproteobacteria > Rhizobiales. Next base: position 80,192 of record JANSWZ010000008.1, on the reverse strand, counting down.
GAGAGTGCATTTGAAGGCCGTGCTGGTGCCGACTTTCAGCTGCCATCGCTGGCTTCCGGAATCCACACTCTGTTTGTGGGGCCAGATAAGGCTCGTGAGCAAATCCGTGTGATTGCGGCCCCACGCGGGGCACCTTCTCTTGAAACCATAACCGGGCAATCCCGTATGTGGGGCCTCAACACCGCCCTTTATGGTCTTCATTCGAACCAGACCAGGGGATTGGGAGATTTTCGGGACCTGGCTGATACAGCCATCGCTGTTGGCGGTATGGGAGCTGCGTTCCTAGGTATTAACCCAGTGCACTCTATCGGCTGGGCAGAGCATGATACGATCAGCCCATACTCTCCGTCTCACCGAGGGTTTTTGAACACTGCGCATATTGCGGCAGATCAAATTCCGGGAATGCAGCATTGCGCAGCCGCGCTGGCTGTCTTGCAAAATGCAGGTAATGTGGGTTCTTCCGGCTCGGTTATTGATTATCAGCAGCATTATCGTGGGCACGGCAATCTGTTGCAGGAATTGTATAAGCACTTTGAAGATAAGGCTGAGGCCTCGGCCAAAGCTGACTTCGAATTGTTTTGCCAGCAGCAGGGCAGCGCATTGGATCGGTTTGCCTGCTTCGAGGCCCTGAGTGAAGTGCATGGTGCTGACTGGCGTGATTGGCCCTTGGAGATACAAAAAGCAGATCGTTCGGGTGCAGGGGTGCCGGAAATTGCCAAACGGTTTCACAAGTGGCTGCAATGGATCGCGGTCAGTCAATTGTCGCAGGCTCAAGATGCATCCAGTAACAATGGCATGGCGCTTGGTCTTTATCTTGATCTGGCCGTAGGGCCACGGCGCGGAGCTGCGGAAACCTGGTGCGAGACAGACACGGTGGCAGACGGGGTCTCTATTGGAGCACCGCCTGATTTCCTCAGTCCAGCCGGTCAAAAATGGGACTTGGCAGGATTTGCGCCGCGCAAGCTGGCGGATACCGGTTATCAGGCGCTGCGGGATATCTTGGCGCAGACCATGCGTCATTGCGGGGTGCTGCGTATCGACCATGTGCTGGGGATGAACCGCAGCTACTGGATTCCGGATGATGGCAGTCCCGGTGGCTACATAAAACAGCCATTTGAGTCCTTGCTGGCTGTGGTTGCCATTGAAGCAGAGCGCGCAGAAACTGTGGTCATCGGCGAGGATCTGGGACTGGTGCCAGACGGTTTTCGAGAGGCGATGCGGGCGCGTGGTCTCTATAGCTATTCAGTTCTGCAATATGAAAAAAATCAGGACGGTCAGATCAACCGTCCTGACAAGCTCCGCCCATCCAGTCTTGCCTGTTTTGGGACCCATGACACGCCCACCCTCAAGGGGTATTTTGAAGGGCGCGATATTGACTGGTGGCAGAAGCTTGACTGGATTGACGCGGACGGTGCGTCGGACGCAAAGTCTCAAAGACAAAAAGAAATTGCCGGGCTTTGCGACTGGGAGAGCACATCTGACGGTGGAACTCTCGACGAAGGCTCATTCGATCACTTGAATGGGTGTGTGCATAGCGCTCTTGCCAGTTCACACATTGCCATGATCTCCGTTCAATTGGATGATGTGTTGGGAGAAGCTGAGGCACAAAATCTGCCCGGCACGATTGACGAACATCCCAATTGGCGACGCCGGTGTAAAATTCCGGTCGAAACGCTGAAGACGGATGACCGTCTTCTAAGAACTGCAAAACTGATGAAGGATGGTGCGCGCAGCGCGCCGGGCGAACAAACAGAAGGAGAATGCCAGTGACCATTGATGTTGTGTCCACACAGCCGATTGAGGGCCAGAAACCCGGCACCTCCGGGCTTCGCAAAAAAACGCGCACATTCATGGAGCCGCATTATCTGGAGAATTTTGTCCAGTCGATTTTCAATGCCATTGGTGGGGCTGAGGGCAAGACTTTTGTGATTGGTGGTGACGGGCGTTACTTCAACGCTGAAGCAATCCAGACGATTTTGAAGATGGCTGCGGCCAATGGAGCTGTCAAAGCCATCGTTGGACAGAACGGATTGTTGTCCACGCCATCTGCGTCTCATCTGATCCGTCTGAACAAGACTGATGGCGGGTTGATTCTGTCGGCCAGTCACAATCCGGGTGGGATTGATGAGGATTTTGGGCTGAAGTTCAACATTCAAAATGGTGGTCCGGCACCTGAAAGTGTGACAGATGCGATGCTGGAGCAGACCAAAACTCTGCAATCATACAAAACTCTGCGCGCGCCAGATGCTGTGCTTGGCCAACTTGGCAAGCAGACGCTTGGCGCGATGGAAATCGAGATCGTGGATCCGGTGTCTGACTATTCAGTGCTGATGAAAAGCCTGTTTGATTTCGATAAAATCCGAGCCTTGTTTGCGTCTGGATTTACGATGCGATTTGACGCGATGCATGCGGTTACCGGACCTTATGCAAAGGCCATTCTGGAAGGCGAACTTGGTGCGCCGGACGGGACGGTTATCAATGGCGTTCCGCAAGAGGATTTCGGTGGCGGGCATCCCGACCCGAACCCTGTGTGGGCCAAGACTTTGATGGATTTGATGATGTCCGATGTAGCACCGGATTTTGGTGCGGCTTCTGATGGCGATGGCGATCGCAATATGGTTGTTGCGCGCGGTACATATATCACCCCTTCAGACAGTCTTGCGGTTCTTGCCGCCAATGCCCATCTGGCTCCGGGTTACAATGCAGGTCTGAAGGGCGTTGCGCGCTCCATGCCAACAAGTGCTGCCAGTGACCGTGTGGCAGCGAAGCTGGGGATCGGCAGTTACGAGACACCGACGGGCTGGAAGTTCTTCGGCAATCTTCTGGATGCTGGAAAAGTCACGATTTGTGGCGAGGAAAGTGCTGGAACCGGGTCAGATCATGTACGGGAGAAGGACGGTCTTTGGGCGATTTTGCTTTGGCTGAATATTCTGGCCGAGCGTCAGATGTCAGCGTCTGACATCCTGCAGGATCACTGGGACACCTATGGTCGTGATTACTATTCACGTCATGATTTTGAGGCGGTTCCCGCAGATGCAGCCGGACAATTAATGAATGATCTGCGGGCAAAGCTTGCAGACCTGCCGGGTCAAAGCTTTGCCGGCCAGACCGTGAAACGGGCTGATGAGTTTTCTTATCATGATCCGGTGGATCACTCTGTCAGCCATAATCAGGGCATCCGAATTTTCTTCGAAAGTGATGCGCGCGCCGTGTTCCGCCTGTCAGGCACTGGCACAGAGGGAGCCACATTGCGGCTCTATCTGGAACAATATGCGCCGCAGGGTACAGATCATGGCAAGGACACACAGGAAGCTCTGCAATCTGTCCGGGATGCGGCACAGGAAATTTCCGGCCTGACCGAGAGGCTTGGCAGGGATGCGCCAAACGTAATGACATAGTTCTAAGACTGAAACTGCTTTGTGCAATTGGTAAGGCAAACCAAGGCTATCTGCTTGCTATCTGTCTGGTAAAACACCATCTTCCACTTCACGAAGAGATTCCTTAAGACATATCGAGTGATGAGTTGATGAAACAATCGGGTGCGATATCAGCGCTTGCGCCTATGACCAAGGACAGTCCGTCGACAGCGGATGTCCCGCTCAATTCGGAGGCCTGGAACAAGACATTGTTTGAGGCGCTGCTGGATGCGCGTGACCGTCTTGGTGGTGATCGGCTTGTGGTTGAGGATACAGAGCGCACGCCATTGAGCTATGATCGCCTGATCCTTGGGGCGACGATTATTGGCCGCAAAATTGAGAAACATACGGCACCGGGCGAACGCGTTGGCCTGATGCTGCCAAATGTAGCGGGTTTGGCGGCTGTGTTTTTTGGGTTGCAGGGTATTGGCCGCGTGCCGGCCATGATGAACTTTTCCAGTGGATTGAAAAACCTGATTGCTGCCTGCAAGACCACGCGCATGGAGACGATGATCACGTCCCGTAAATTCATTGAAGAAGCAGGCTTTGAGGACCTCATCGAGGGTCTGAAAGAGCATGTTCAGATCTTGTGGACGGAAGATCTGCGGGCCAGCATCACGAAGTTTGACAAGATACGAGGCGTGCTGAGTGCAAGATGGGCACGTAAGCGCTTTGAACGCCGGCGGGTGGTACAGAGCGACACAGCCGTCATGCTGTTTACATCCGGCTCCGAGGGATTGCCAAAGGGTGTGGCTCTTAGCCATATGAGCCTGCTGGCCAATTGCGAGCAGTTTTTGAAGGTTGAGAATATTGATGAAACGCGGGCGATTTTCAGCCCGCTTCCGGCCTTTCATTCCTTTGGTCTGACTGTGGGACTGATCGCCCCGATTGTGCTTGGCATGAGGACTTACCTTTATCCTTCACCATTGCATTACAAACAGATACCGGCAGAGGTCCTGGCGTCTGGTTGCGATATTCTGGTGGGGACTGACACCTTTATGGCCGGGTGGGGTCGTGTGGCCAGCAAAGAGCATTTTGCCAATCTGACACTTGTGGTTCTGGGGGCTGAGCGCGTCAAGGATTCGACCCGCAAGCTGTGGATGGACAAATTTGGTCTGTGGCTTTTGGAAGGGTATGGCGCAACAGAATGCGCCCCGGTGATCTGTGCCAATACGCCTGACCATCACAAGGATGGCTCAGTTGGCCGCATGATGCCAGGCATGAAGTATCGCATTGAGCCCATTCCGGGGTTGAAGACCGGCGGACGTCTGCATGTCAAAGGCCCAAACATCATGCGTGGCTATATGCGTCATGATGCACCGGGTCTTTTGGAACCAACGACTGCAGGCTGGCATGATACAGGCGATATTGTGGATGTGGATGAGAATGGTTTCGTGACCATTCAGGGCCGTGCCAAACGCTTTGCCAAAATCGGTGGTGAAATGGTTTCGCTGGGTGCCGTGGAAATGAACATTGGCGCAGTCTGGCCAGACCATAATCACGCAGTGGTGGCTGTGGACCACAAAACCAAGGGAGAGGCGTTGGTGCTTGTGACAGACATGCCCGATCCCGATATAAAGCGTCTTGTGAAATGGGCCAAGATCAATGGTGTTCCAGAGCTTATGATGCCAAAGAAATTCGTTGCAATCGATGAATTGCCTGTGCTTGGCACCGGAAAACTCGATTACGTTGCCATTCAAGACATTGCTACTGCATAAGACCGTAAGCAAAGGACGCCAATCCAAACAAGATGGGCTGATGAATGAGATAAATCAGCAGGCTGTGACGTCCCATCCAGATGAATGGTGAAGACCAGGATGGTCGCGCGGCCAATGGGTTTTGCAAGGTGGGCGTGTTCAGGATCAGACGGGCGGCCAGCACTCCGGCCAGAACAACTGCGAACCACGGGAACACCGGCACATAATCATTGGTTGGCGGCACGAATTGACTGATGCCGATCCATGCAAGCCAGCGCGTATCTGCAAATTCAACAGCGACCGTCTGATTTACAAACACGATACCGATAGCGGTGGCGAGTATCACCAGCCAATGCAGACGCATCAGCGGCCAGGCAAGCAAACCAGCCAAGGCGATGTGATGTAGAATGCCGAAATAAACAAAGGCATCGGGGAAAACGAAATAGGTTGCAATGGAGACCAGCGCGGCGGCAAGGGCGATCTTTCCAATGCGCTTCAACTTTGCATGTGCCCCATGACCGGCAGCATCTGCCAGTACAAGCGAGATGCCTGTCAGCACAAGAAAACTGCCTGCAATGGCTCTTGCGAATGCGATCCAAACGGGGGCACTGAGAACGCCCAGTTGCGTAAAACCAAATGCATCAAGGTTCCAACTGGCGTGGTAGATGATCATGGCGGTGAGTGCGATGCCGCGCAGCACGTCGATGAAAGGGAGGCGTTGTTTCAGAGCCGGATAGCTCACTGCGGTCTCGCAATCAGCACAGTTCTCTCCTGACGCGGACACTTTCATTCATCTATTGTGCCCGCCAGTCATAGATCCAGTTGTAGCGATTTTTCAAAAGGTTTCCACCGGATTGCATGACCATGTTGCGGGCAAAGCGCATGGGACCGCTGAGATGGTAAATCTTGCCTTGTTGCATGGACGTTTCCCAGACCTTCGTGACCCGATCCTGACGTTCTGTCTGATAGGCCGCAAGCGCTTCCGGCACAGTGTCCCGGTTGGCCTTGCCCAACTGGCGTGCAAGGACCCACGCGTCCTCAATGCTCATTCCGGCGCCTTGTGCCATGAATGGCACCATGGCATGGGCGGCATCGCCCAGAAGTGCCATCCGGCCCTTGGTCCAGTTCATCGTCGGATCAACGGTGCATAATGCCCATTTCTGCCAGGTATCAGTCGACTGGAGAAGGCGTTGCACCGGGCTGTGCCAATCAGAAAAGGCCAGAGCCAGTTCTGCCCTGTTTCCTTTCTCGGTCCAGCCCTCTGCCTGCCAGCCATCCTGAATGATGCCGACCGCATTGAAGGATGCACCATTTGCGATTGGGTAGGTCACCAGATGCGCCCCGTTTGCCAGCCACAGTGTCACAGTGTGGCGGCTGATATTTTTCGGGACGCTCGACAAGGGCATGGTCGCACGCCAGGCGATACGGCCTGAGTAGTCGGGGCGTGCCGAATTTACCATTCGGCGCGTCTGCGACCAGACACCGTCAGCTCCAATCAGTACATCTCCGGTATGCATTGTGCCATTTGACAGTGTCAGCGACGCAACCGACTTGCCGCCGAGCATGTCCACAACTTCGGCATCAGTGTTGAGTTCGATGTTCACATCGGCCATGACGGCCTGCAGCAGAGTGGCCTGCAGATCGGGCCGGGAAATAACAAGCGTGCTGTTGTTGTCAGGCGTCGCTATGCGAGAAATCAGCTTCCCGGAACTGCCATCCCGAACTTCTGTGCTGGCAATGTCTATGCCGTTTTTCCCGCGCATGGTCAGGCCGATTTTTTCCAGAACCGACAGGGCATTCGCTGACAGTTGCAAGCCTGCGCCGATGGGTTGGAAGTCTTTGGCGCGCTCAAAAACAGAAACGCGGCACCCTGCCTGTGAAAGCGCAAGGGCCGTTGTCAGACCACCGATTCCGCCACCAACGATGAGAATCGAAAGTGGTTCGGCCAAAACGGACTCTAGACCCTGATAAGCATACCGGTCGGCTTGCTTTCAGTCGCGCCAAGATCCGGATCATACTTGTACAGCGTTGAGCAATAGGGGCAGACTTTCTCTGAATCATCTCCCATATCCAGAAACACGTGCGGATGATCTTGCGGTGGCTGTGCACCAATGCACATAAATTCCTTCACGCCGATGGATATTGCTTCAACACCATCTGTGTTGTGAAAGTGGGGGGTAACCGCCTCTGCCATAGTGACAAAACTCCGTCCGTGTGGGTGCGCCAAATCGATTTTTCAAACCTTAAAAGGTTCCGACTGGAAAGGGTAGGGGGAAATGGCTATTGAGGGGGAGATAGAGGATGAATTTAAGAGCGGGCTGGGTAAATGAACCTGAACAAGATGCCAATGGCGGAGTTTGATCATTCCGATGTGACAATTTCCTATTTCGATCTACCGCCTAAGGCTGATGTGCCGGCTCAGGCCACACCCATCCTTCTGATTCACGGATTTGCCTCTAGTGCCCATGTCAATTGGGTCTATCCGTCCTGGGTTACGACACTGACCGGCGCAGGCTACCGAGTCATTGCGCTTGACAATCGCGGGCACGGCGACAGCGAAAAGCTTTATGATCCAGACGCTTACTTTGCTGCAAAGATGGCAGAGGATTCGCGCGGCCTGCTGGACCATCTGTCAATCGACCAGGCTCATGTCATGGGTTATTCCATGGGCGCAAGGCTCACCGCGTTTCTGGCGTTGGCGCATCCTGAGCGGGTGTGCTCCGCTGTGTTTGGCGGTCTTGGCATGGGCATGGTAACCGGTGTCGGCGCTTCCCAACCCATTGTTGACGCGCTTCTGGCCGATCACCCGGATGATATCACTGATGCTGTGGGCAAGCGTTTCCGACTGTTTGCGGACTCCACCAAAAGTGACCGCAAAGCGTTGGCAGCCTGCATGGTGTCCACACGCCAACTGGTGTCTGAAACCGAAATTGCCGAATTGAGGCCGCCATCGCTGGTCGCAGTGGGTACGAAAGATGACATATCCGGCTCCGGTGAGGAGCTGGCAGCGCTGATTCCCGGCTCAACGTTTCTCGACATTCCCGGTCGTGATCATCAGCTTGCGGTTGGTGATAAGGTTTTCAAAGCCGGAGTGTTGGCGTTTCTGGCGCAGCTTTAGGGTCTGAATTCAATCTCCGGCAAAGCGGGCTTTGCGCTTGTTCAGGAAAGCATTGACGCCTTCATCATAGTCAGCACTGTCAAAGCAGGCCTCGGCCGCTTGGACCGCCCCCTTTTGTGCCTGCTCTGACGGGTCGTTCAAAGCCAGGATTGCTTTCTTTGCGGCCATCAAGGTAAGGGGAGCGCCATTGGCAATTCGTTCGGCAACAGACCGTGTCTTGGGTTCCAACTCATTGGCGTCGAAAACCTGGTTCAGAAATCCCAGTTTATGGGCTTCTTCTGCGTTAATTGTTTTCGCGGTGTAGAACAATTCTTTTGCAGCGCTGCTTCCCACAGCGGACACAATGTCTTGCATGGCATCAACCGGGTATCCAATGCCGAGTTTTGCTGCGGGTATGGCAAAAGTTGCATTGGTTGCTGCGTAGCGCAGATCACACGCTGCAGCGATGCCAAAGCCGCCGCCCATACATGCGCCCTGGATCATGGCGATGGTTGGTTTACTGCAGTTTCTGATAGCGGCGAAGGCGATACTGTTGGCCTCGTCATAGGCGCGGGCTGGCGCACCTCTTGCGCGCAAATCCGAGAATTCGGAAATATCTGCGCCTGAGACAAAGGCGGTGTCGCCGGAACCGCGGACGGTGATCGCACGGACATCCGGGCTCCGCTCGGCCTCTTGCATGAGTGCGGGAAGGGCCCGCCACATGTCCAATGTCATCGCGTTGTGGTGCCGGGGGTTGCTGATGCTAATGGTCGCTAATCGCTGGGCGATGCTGAGGTCAATGCAGGGGGCAGTGTCATCTTTGGTCATGTCATCGCTTTTAAATTATTGAATTCAGATCAGCCGAGTTCACTGGTTTCAATTGCATTTCAATAAATGTAAATGGTTTAACCTTAGCGCTGCACCTTTTTTCTGATCCATCAACTGCTTTGGAAACGTCATGACCCTTCCCATTATTCTGGACTGCGACCCAGGCATTGATGATGCGTTTTCGTTGGCGATGGCGCTTGCCAGTGACAAGCTGACTATTCTTGGGGTGACCACGACATACGGAAATGTGGGACTGGATCAGACCACCAACAATGCCCTTCGTATTCTGGACTGGTTTGGATCAGACATTCCTGTCTTTGCCGGCGTAGACCGACCTTTACTCGCCGAGACTGTGGATGCGGCGGCCTATCATGGCGAAACGGGTCTGGAAGCGCCTGAACTGGCGCAGCCGACCAGCAAGAAACAACCACTGGATGCGGTCTCATTTCTCATCGACACATTGCGGTCAACGGATCGCAAGATCACTCTTGTCGCCTCCGGACCCTTGACGAATTTGGCTATTGTTTTGCGTCTGGCTCCGGATGTGATTGAAAATATAGAGCAAATCGTTTTCATGGGTGGGTCGACGGATTACGGAAATGACAGTCCTGCAGCAGAGTTCAACATGCTGTGTGATCCGCACGCTGCACAGATTGTTCTGTCGGCAGATGTTCCCAAAATCATGTTCGGGCTTAATGTTACGCATCAGGTCATTGCAACGCCTGAACGTGTTCAAATGCTGAGAGATATTGGAAACGACACAGGCAGGGTATTTGCCGACATGTCTGTGTTTTTTGAAAAAGTCTATCGCGAGATTTATGGCTTTTCCGGTTCCGCGCTGCATGATCCCTGCACCATTGCCTGGCTGCTGAAGCCCGATCTGTTTGAAATGCGCAAGATGCGTGTGGATGTGGATACGAATTCAGGCATCAGTTTTGGGCGCACCGTGCATGACATCTGGAATATTGGCAAAAAGGGCTGTCATACGGACGTGGCCCTTAACGCAGACGCAGATGGTTTCTTTGTGCTGTTGAGAGATTTGTTGGCTGCTTTGAGATAATACGCTTCGGGGAGATAAGAAGCTGCGGGCGCTCGAGGCTTTTGCTATTGCTGTGTCGCGCCAACCGGGTACTGCTTCAGAAAGTCGGCAAAGGCTTTCCTGGCTGGAAATGCCGGGTCGTTTCTCCAAATGGAAATCGTTTTGATTGTGTCCGACACATCTCGGATTTTTTTGAAGATAAGGCCCTTTCGCAGATAGTTTTCTGCACAACTGGTGTGAATGGAAATGCCCATTTCACAGGCGACAAGCCCAAAAATACCCTCAGAATTGAAGGCATGTTGAACCATTTTGGGAACAAACCCAGCTGCACGACAGATGCGGTGCAAGTGATCATGAAAATGTTGCCAGGCGCTGGGGGAACCCAACACGAAATCCTCATTGGCCAATTCAGACAGCAACACTGATGACCGTTTTGCAAGTGGATGATTGTCGTACAGAATCGCAACATAATTGTCTTCCTGAACCGTCTTTGTTTCCAGATCCTCATGGCTGATCGGTCCTGTCACGAAACCGAAATCCAGCTTGTCCTTCTTGATCAAATCAAGCTGGCTGGAGGTCACTCCATGCAGGGGTTCAACACTTATATCAGGGTATAATTGTCGAAAACTTTTCAGGATTTTCGGCAGCTCGCCACTGATTGCAAAATCTGTGTAACCTATGCGCAAATGACCAGCCTCACCACTATGTGTTTTCAGTGTTTGAGAAACCAGCCCTTCCATCGTTGCCAGCGTTACCTGACACCCCTGGAGAAAGACCTTTCCTGCCGAAGTGAGGCTGACTGACCTGTTGGTGCGATCAAACAGGACGACGCCCAGTTCCTTTTCCAGATGCTGAACGGACCGGGTCAGAACGGGCTGAGCTATGTTCATGCGTTCAGCCGCTTTGCGGTAATGCAAGTCCTCAGCGACAGCAGCAAAGTGCCTGATGTGTCTTAGGCCGAATTTCATGATATCAATTCCGTATCAATTACACCAAAATTGATATTATACACGATTGCTTTCATCGGCCACACTCTCCCCAGTTTTAACCGGGAGACTTATTATCATGACGTTGAACAGGAAGCTTCGGAGCACGCTGGCAGCGCTGACAGGTGTTGCAATGTTTGCGGGTGCCGCGCAGGCCGCTGATGTCAGTATCAATTTGGGCTATGCAACGGCTGAGACCAGTTCATATGGTTTTCTTGCAAGCAAGTTCGAAGAATTGGCCGAAGAGTATTCGGGCGGCACCATTGATGTGAAAATCAGGTGCTGTGCGCAATTGCTGACCGAAGATGAAGCCTTCAAGGCCATGCAGCTTGGCACGGTCGATATGTATATCATTGCCGGCAACAACATCTCACCGCATTTCCCCCTGATTGACGCATTCGTGCTGCCTTACGTATTTGAGGACAAGGACCATGCCTATCGGGTGTTGGAAGGTGAGGTTGGTTCCCAATTTGCTCAACAGCTTTATGACGCCACGAAGGTACATCTTTTGTCCTATGGCTTTGTTGGCGATCGCGATTTTTACAATTCGCGCAACCCGATCACCAAAATGGAAGATATGAAGGGGTTGAAGGTTCGGGTCCCGAAAAATCAGGTCATGATCGACACTTTCACTGAGTTTGGTGCAGCGCCGATTCCGCTTCCCTGGGCCGATACACCAACAGCGCTTCAGACCGGTACTGTTGAGGGCGCTGACAATGGGACGTCTTTCATCAAGTCTCAGAAATTCTACGAAATCATGCCGCATTTCACCGCGCTTGAGCATTTCACCTATTTCTCGCCTTTGTTAGCCAGTGACCGGCTCATGTCCAAGCTGGATGACGCTCAAAAAGATGCTGTCATGCGTGCAGCCAGGGAAGCCGGGATCTTTCAAAAAGAAACAATGTCCGCTCAAATCGACGAAATACGGACATTCCTGACCACTGAAGGTCAGGGCAGCATGCAGACCGCGGAATTTGATCGCACTGACTTCATCGCGGCTGGGCTGCGTGTTCAGGACCGCTACGCGTCGGAAAAAGGCGATGATTTCAAAGCATTGCTGGGCGAAATTCGTGCCGCCGCGAACTAGAGCAACACAGGCTTAAATTGGAGGCGCGGGCCAAACCGCGCTTCCTCCTTCCATCACAGCTTGCCATCGTCTCCAGAATTGTCCGATGGTTGTGCACTGCAGCTCGACTTTATCGGGGCGACTTTTATGCTTTCCAAAATTGACCGCCGATTTGAAGAGGTGATGTGCACGCTCTGTCTGGTGGTGCTGGTCAGCAGTGTTTTGCTGCAGGTGGTGCTGCGCTACTTTTTTTCAACCGCTGCCGTGTGGGCTGAAGAAACCGCAGTCTATGGAATGATCTTTGCTGTGTATCTTGGTGCCAGCATGGCCATTCGTGACCGGTCACACATACGAATTACCATGCTGATCAATGCATTGCCCCGAAAGCTGCAGGTCGGCTTCGTGGTTCTGGCAGATGTTCTGTGGTTCAGCTTTCTTGTTTTCATGGTGGTGCAAACCACGATCTACACGCAATTGCTGTTTGAAGTGACCTACCAGACGCCGGGCCTTGGCATCGAGCAACGCTGGGTGCAGATGATGATACCAATGGCCTTTTGTCTGATGGTCTTCCGAATGGCGCAGGTCTATTGGCGCTGGAGTCAGACCGGCTGGAAAGGATTGCCATTGTGAGCGGTCCTATTTTAATGGCGCTTGTCTTTGTATTTACATTGGCAATTGGCGTTCCCATTCCATTTGCGGCTGGTATCGCAACCGTCGTTGGCATCTTGATTGCTGATATTCCCCTGACTTTGATGGCACAGGCTGCCTGGACGGCGTTTGAGCCCTTTCCTCTGGTAACAATTCCACTTTTTGTTCTGGCAGGGCAATTGATGGAACAGGGGGGCATGTCACAGCGTCTTGTGACCATCGCCCAGCGTCTGGTAGGTGCTTATAAGGGCGGATTGGGTCTCGTAACCGTGGTTGCCTGCATGTTCTTCGCAGCACTTTCCGGCTCCGGGCCAGCCACGACAGCGGCGATTGGTTCCATAACCATTCCAGCCATGACGAAGGAAAAGTACAAGCCCAGATTTGCCGGAGCTATTGCCGCTGCAGCCGGTGCCTTGGGCAGTATGATTCCGCCCAGCAATCTTCTCATTATCTACGCTCTTGTGACGGATGAATCCATTCCGCGCCTGTTTTTGGCGGGCATTCTGCCGGGTCTGCTGTTGGGTCTGATGCTGATGGTGGTCGTGGTGATTGTGGCTGTGCGCAATGATTATGGCGGCACCGGAGAGCGCTTTACCTGGGGGCCACTGCTACAGGCTCTTTGGGATGGAAAATGGGCGGTGTTTGCACCTGTCCTAATTCTGGGTGGGATTTACGCCGGCATTTTCACCCCTTCAGAGGCGGCAGCGGTCGCTGTTGCTTATGGCCTGTTCGTTGGCTTGTTCATCTACAAGGGACTGACTTGGGAAAAGCTGTTTCAGGCGTTCAAATTCACAGCCATTGTGATCGGGACCGTGCTCTTCATATTGGGGTCGACCAAGGCTTTTGGCCAGTTGGTGACGTTGTTTGATATTCCCGATGGTATCTTGAGCCTGTTTCAGGGGATCAAGGAACATCCATGGCTGGTGCTGCTGCTGATCGGAATTTTCTACATCATTGTCGGCATGTGGCTGGAAAGCATTCCGCAGATCATCATTTTTACGGCAGTGTTCTTTCCCCTTGTTACCAGCCTTGGGATCGATCCGATTGTCTTTGGCATCTTCACTGTCATGACATGCGAGATCGGGTTTTTAACCCCGCCCATTGGCGTCAATCTGTTTGTCGCCGCACGCATTTCAAAAGTCTCAATTGAGCAAATTTCGATTGGTGTTCTGCCGCTTCTTATCCCATACATTCTCATGATTTTTATTCTCGTGTTCTTCTCCGAATGGGTCACCTATCTGCCGAACCTTGTCTATGGCGAAAGGCTCTGATGGTGTCTGATTCCCGCAAACTCATTCCCTTGATTGGCTATACTGACCGGCTGTCCGTCCGGCCCGGCGAAACAATCGATTTCAAGATATCATCGCAGACCAATCAACCCGTCCGGGCATGGCTGACCAGATCCATCAGTGCGGATCCGAACCCCGATGGGCAGGGCATTGTCGAATGGCCTCAGGATGCAGCCTTTGAACCTATTACGATTGATGCCGGGGATCAGGCGTTTGCCAGCGGATCATATGTCATCACGGATCAGGCGATTGCCTGTCATCCACAAGCCGGTTTTCATCTTGGTGCGACGCTGTTCCCAACGTTGATCAAGTCTGGGCCGCAAGTCATTATCAGTGCTGGACATCTGGCGCTAACACTTGAGAATGGTGCTCTTTGTCTGCGTGTCGGTGGTCAGCATTTTGTCAGTACGTACAAGATTCCTTTGAACCACTGGATCTGTGTTGAAGCGCGTTTAGATGTATTGGCCTCCACGCTTCAACTGACACAATGGACACCCGGCAAGAACCAGAAAAAGGAGGAGCATTTGTTTTCTGTTTCCCTGGATGCGCTGCCGGGTGAAACGACCGCGAGAGTGTCGATGGCCGCTGGGATGGAAGGCGACCTTCATACAGACCATTTCAACGGGAAAATCGAAGCGCCATTTCTGCAGTTTGGTGATGAAGAACGGCTGCAATGGGACTTTTCACAGGACATATCAACGACCCGCATTGTAGAAACCAGCTCCAGAAAGCTTGATGGTGTCATCAGGAATTTTCCGGCACGCGCGGTGACCGGGTCAAACTGGAATAGCGAAGAAATGTGCTGGCGGCATGCGCCGGGGCACTATGGCGCCATTCATTTCCACGAGACGGACATTTACGACTTCGAATGGGATACGACTTTCAGCTTCTCAATTCCTGATAATCTACCGTCAGGCGTTTATGTGATGCGCATGAAGTCAGGCATTCATGAAGATGCGATGCCGTTTTTTGTCTGTGCTCCGTCCGGAAAACCGACGGCAAAACTTTGCGTTCTGGTTTCCACATTCACCTATGTAATTTATGGCAATCATGCTCGGCCTGACTATGATCCATCGTGGCAGGAGCGCATCGAGGACTGGGAGGCCTACCCATATAATCCGGCTGAATACCCGGCCTATGGTCACTCCACCTACAACTTCCATTCAGATAATTCTGGTATTTGCCACGCCTCGCATTTGAGACCGTTGCTCAATCTCAGGCCGGGCTTTCTGACATTTGGCAGCGGCGAGGGGTCAGGTCTTCGACATTTGCAGGCCGACAGTCATTTGATTTCCTGGTTGCACAGTCAAAACATCGAATTTGATCTGATTACCGACCAGGAACTCCATAACGAGGGTATTGCTGCGATTGATGCTTATGAGTGTGTGATAACCGGCAGCCACCCGGAATATCACACTTTGCAAACGCTTGACGCATTGCAGAACTACCGCGATGGCGGTGGTCATTTCTGTTACCTTGGGGGAAATGGGTTTTACTGGCGCATTGTTGCGCATAAGCAAAACGCCGGTATTCTGGAAATTCGCAGAGCTGAAGATGGCATTCGAGCCTGGGCCGCGGAACCGGGCGAGTATTACAATGCATTTGATGGCAGCTATGGCGGTCTTTGGCGGCGCAGTGGACGTCCGCCGCAAATGCTGTGCGGGGTCGGTTTTTCTGCTCAGGGTGAATTCAACGGAATAGGTTATCAGCGCGCCTGTTTCGACCCGAAATATGAGTGGATTTTCGAGGGGATCGACAGCACAGTCATTGGTGATTTCGGTTTCAGTGGCGGTGGTGCTGCCGGGTTTGAACTGGATCGAGCAGAACCAAGGCTGGGCACGCCTGAGAATGCCGTGATCCTTGCGAGTTCAGGGGGCCATGGCAAGGATTTCATTCTGGTGCCAGAGGAACAATTGACGCATCTGACAACGTGGTCTGGCTCGTCCGCGCAGAGCATGATCCGCGCCGATATGATCTATTTCGATGTGCCTGGTGGTGGCAGTGTCTTTTCAACAGGTTCCATCACGTTTTGTGGCAGTCTTCCGTGGAACAATTTTCAAAACAATGTTTCGCGCATTTTAAAAAATGTGATTGATAGAATGATCGCTTGATCAGCCCACCTTGTTATTCTTGTTTCGGTAACCCACTTTCGCTAGAACAGAATGCGCCCATTGTGGGTGTGCCGATTGTTCCACTGTATTGGAAAGCGCCATGGCGGAAGCAAAACAGAAGCTACCCAGCATTGATCCTGTTTGGGATACCTTGCGCAAGGAAGCACAGTCCATTGTTGCACATGAGCCCGATATGGCTCCCTTCATCTATAGCACGGTCCTGAACCATGCGACTTTGGAAGAAGCCATCATCTGGCGTATTGCAGATCGCCTCGATCATCAGGTGATGCCCGATGATCTGATACGCAAAGCGTTTTTGCAGGCGTTGGATGATGAGCCGGGATTGGCGGATATTATTCGTGTTGATCTGGGCGCTGTGTTTGATCGCGACCCGGCCTGTGACCGGTTTATTGAACCTGTCCTGTACTTCAAGGGATTTCACGCCATACAGACTCACCGACTGGCCCATTGGTTGCTGGGGCAGGGGCAGCGTGATTTTGCCCTCTATTTGCAAAGTCGGGCATCAGCCGTTTTCCAGACTGATATCAACCCAGCGGTTTCCATAGGCAAAGGAATTTTTCTGGATCACGCCACCGGGCTGGTGGTCGGGGAAACAGCCACGATTGGTGATGATGTTTCTATTCTTCAGGATGTGACGCTGGGTGGAACCGGAAAAAAGGGCGGTGATCGCCACCCCAAGATTGAAAATGGTGTTCTGATTGGAGCAGGGGCGAAAATCCTTGGCAATTTTAAAATTGGTCATTGCTCGCGCATTGCTGCGGGTTCTGTGGTGCTGAGTGAAGTGCCGCCCAATACAACAGTGGCTGGCGTTCCCGCCAAAGTCGTTGGTGCCGCAGGCTGTTCGGAGCCTTCCAGATCAATGGATCAAATCTTGGCAGAGCGACAGGTCTGATCGTTCAAATTCGCGTGTTGAAAAACTTTTAAAACCGCTGAGAAGCTCGCCTGACCCCTTTCTTTTGTCAGATCTATATGCCATCAACAGCGCATATAAATTGCCGAAAAATCTGCTTATGAAACAGAGGAAGCCGCGTCATGAACGCCGATGAAATTCAGAAACTTGACGCCTATTTCAAGTCAAAATTTGCAAATCCTAACCTTCAGGTGCGTGCGCGTCCGCGCAAGACTGACTCCCTGGAATTGTATCTTGGGGATGAGTTTCTCGGTGTGATCTATCTGGATGATGAGGATGGTGACCGGTCCTATAATTTCTCAATGGCAATTTTGGACATTGATCTGGAATAGTCAGAGTCCGGCTCTTTGTTCACCGGGTTTGTGTGAAAGGTAATCATTCGTGCACTCATTACAATTTCACGCACCAGAGTCTGTTGATGATCTGGAAGAGGGCGGGGAATTCGCTCCCAAGTTCGGTTCAGACGGTCTGATTACCTGTGTTGTCAGCGACCATGCCATTGGCCGCGTGGTGATGGTTGCGCATATGAATGCAGAAGCGCTTGCAAAAACAATAGAGACACGCGTTGCAACTTATTGGAGCCGGTCTCGCCAGAAGCTCTGGGTCAAAGGTGAAACCAGCGGTCATACGCAATATGTTGAGCGGATGCAGGTGGATTGTGACCAGGATGTATTGTTGATCAGCGTCACAACCGCTGGAAGTGGCGCAAATTGCCACACTGGACGTACATCATGTTTCTACCGGGATGTGGCTCTGGGAAGTGATGGAAACGCTGGCCTGATCACAACCGATACAATCCGGCACTTTGATCCTTCAGAAGTCTACAAATCAGACTGATCGTCAGCCATCGGCCAAAATGTTTATTCTGACCGATGACTGTCATTGAACGCTTAACTCAAATGCGTGTTGAAGAACTCTATTGTACGGCCCCAGGCAAGCTCTGCGGCTGCTTCGTCGTAACGCGGTGTCGTGTCATTGTGGAATCCGTGATTTACGCCCTCATAGATATAGGCTGTGTAGGTTTTCCCGTGTTCTTTCAAAGCCGCTTCATAGGCAGGCCAGCCCTCATTGATGCGGGTGTCCAATTCGGCATAATGCAGCAGCAAGGGTGCCTCGATACTCGGCACGTCCTCTGCAGAAGCCTGACGGCCATAGAACGGCACAGACGCTGACAATTCCGGATACGCGACCGCGAGCGCATTGCACACGCCGCCACCATAGCAAAAGCCGACCGCGCCGACCTTGCCAGTGCTGTCATCATGGGCTGCCAGATGCTCATAAGCCGCAAAGAAGTCATTCATCAGCTTTTCGCGATCCACCGTGCGCTGCAACTCACGCCCTTCATCGTCATTGCCGGGATAACCGCCGACGGAGGTCAGGCCATCGGGTGCCAGAGCCATGAAACCGGCTTTCGCAGCTCTTCGAGCAACATCTTCAATGTAAGGGTTCAGCCCTCTGTTTTCATGAATGACCAGAACTGCCGGGAGAGGGCCTGAAGCATTTGCAGGTTTGACCAGATAGCCGCGGACGCTGCCATGGCCATTTGGGGAAGGGTATTCGATGTATTCCGCTGTGATGTCGCTGTCATCGGGAGCAACCTGTTGAGCCAGAGCGTATTGTGGGCTGAGCATTGTCAGCAGGGCCGCAGCTGTCACGCCGCCCACTGCAAATTTTCCTGCGCGATCAAGGAACTCGCGCTTGGTGATTTTTCCGTGAGCATAATAGTCATACAGATCAAGAAGCTCCTGATCGAAGTCTTTTGCTGTCATCCGAACCATGATGGTCTCCTAAAGTGAAGGGTACGACCGTACGTTAGCCTGCCGCCGGGAAAGATCAATTTACAAATTGGTCACAGAACGGTTTGCGTGACCGGAACATAAGGACTCGCTCCGCACGACACTTTCCGCTAAAAAGGCGCTGTTCGCATAAATGTGGACAGTTCTCAGGGCGGGGTGAAATTCCCCACCGGCGGTGATGTGCAGATTAAGATTTAGTCAGCACCAGCCCGCGAGCGGCTTTCCGGTCAGACATTTGTCAGATGGAAAGTGTCAGCAGATCCGGTGTGATTCCGGAGCCGACGGTTAAAGTCCGGATGGAAGAGAACGGAGATTGAAGGATCGGTGCGTCCATTGCCGGCGCAACGGTCCATGTGGAATCTTTTACGCGCCCTGATTCTGTTCTGAAACGGGGAAAGACGTAATGAACCAATTGCTCATCAAGAATGGAGCTTCGCCCGCTCTCATCGGCGCTGCCTACATGGTTTTCGCGGGCGTTCTGTTTGCGCTTGTCAATATTTCAGTACAGGGCGCTGCGATGCATTATGGGTTGCCATCTTCATCTGTGGCGTTCTTGCAATATGCTATTGCTTTGATATTTGGCGCAACATGGCTGGCACGGCTGGGTTGGAAGAGCTTTGCGACTGAAAACATGGCGCTGCATATCCTGAGGGTTCTGGCTGCCGCTGCTGGTGTGCAACTTTGGGTGCTGGGTCTTAAATATGTGCCGATCTGGCAAGCAATTGCCCTAATCATGACCTCGCCGTTTTTTGTCACATTAGGCGCATCTCTATTTTTGCGAGAAAGCGTCAGCCTGCAGCGTTGGCTTGCGACATTGATTGGATTTGCCGGCGGTATGATCATTCTTGCGCCGTGGTCCGACAGTTTTACCGTTGCCGCGCTCTATCCACTTGCAGCCGCTGCGCTCTGGGCGTTTGCCTCACTGTTGACGAAGCGCCTCACGAAGACGGAAGCACCGGATACTGTGACTGCTTATCTGCTGGTATTGCTGACACCAATTAATGCGGTTTTCGCAAGTTTCGAAGGGTTCGTCGTGCCAACGGGCACTGCGTTATGGCTGATCCTGCTGGCAGGTGGCTTGACTGCGCTGGCCCAATTGGCACTGACGCGGGCCTATGCGGTGTCGGATGCATCCTATGTGCAGCCCTTTGATCATCTGAAACTGCCGCTGAACGTGCTTTTTGGCTGGCTTGCATTCCAGTTTGTTCCAGGTGGAAATTTGTGGATAGGGGCTGCGCTCATTGTTGGCGCCAGCATGTACATCTTGCGGCAGGAATCCCGCGAACAAAAGGGATTTGTGGGCCGCTAAGCATTTGCGCGACGGGTCTTGTTGTCTGACCCGTCGCGGATAATCCATCAGATGATATGTCTTCGGTTCAACTGGCGTATAGGTAATTCTTCAAATCTTCGGCTTCGCGTTCAGCATCTGCAATACGCCGTTTGACGAGGTCGCCAATTGAGACCATTCCTGCCAACTCATCATTTTCTACAACCGGAATGTGGCGGAAACGGCCTTCGCTCATGCGGGCCATCGCCATCTGGATGGTGTCTTGAGGCGAACATGTCACGACGTTTGATGTCATGCATTCCGACGCATCAGCCTGCAACGCATCGGGTCCATGTTCCGCGATCCTGCGCACAATATCGCGTTCAGACAGGATGCCAGCCAGTTTGCCCTTGTCGTCCACGATCAGAATTGCACCGATGCGGTGTTCACGCAGTGTGGAGCAAACGTCTAAAAGTGTTTTGGGCAGGGTGATTGTAAATACATCGCTGCCTTTGGAACCTAAAATAGAAGCAATTGTCATGTCGTCCTCCCGTCTCTCTTTGTGTCGCCATAAGCGAGCTGGACACAAATTGTGCGACGAAATGTCAAAATGAGCAAGTCACGCAACCTTTCCGAGTGTTGCGCGAGGAGATTCAGCCTTTCCTAGAGACGGGATCAAGGATTGGAAACAGCAAAAGGCCAGCCACGAACCCGCCCAGATGGGCTTCCCATGCGATTCGTGCACCGTCTTCAGCAAGGCCACCGCCGGTCAGTCCGAAGAGCAGGTTCATTGCAAACCAGATGCCGATAAATGTCAGTGCAGATCGGTTGCGGAGCACAGCAGAAAAAGGTTCGGCCGGGCGCAGAAAATCGGTTTGACTGCGCCGCAGAGGAGACCGGGCGAGAGGGCCACCTGCGCTAAACGCAAAACGCGCAACAGCTGCCATATGCCCCGAAATTGCCGCAGACGCCCCTACGGTTGGTGTCAGTGAGGCTGGATGTGCCAGAAAATGCACACCTGCACCTGCAATTGCGCATAAAGCGGAGAATAGCAAAAAACGTTTTGTGCCAAAGCGCCATGCCAGTGCGCTGCCAAAGGCCAGCATCCAGATGGAATTCGTCAGAACATGGAGCCAACTGCCGTGAAGCAAAGCATAGCTTAAAGGGCTGATCCATTCGGAATAGGGTGAGCCGGGTAGTTGCAAAAGCCCATCATACCGCGCAGGAATGAAGCTAAAGCGGATCAGAACATTGACGTAACTTTGCTCTGACAACAGGCCAATTCCAGCGTGAATGCCAATGAAAAGCGCCGTCAGGCCAATAATAACATTTGGCGCATTGATGGCGCGGGGGCCGTCTGCGGGCGGGGTGTGTTGTTGATTCTCCATGGGCCATAGATAGCCTCTGATCAGCGGAACACAAAGCCCACTATGCCGAATTGGGACGGCGTTTTGAGGCGTAATCCACAGATCAGAGCGACATTAACTATATTGCTCATCTGCACCCACAGAGCTTTAAAAATCCTGTTAAGACATTGTTAGCCATTGCACACTTTCAGGATAGAGCGCTTTTTTATGAACCACCAGACAATCTGCGCCTTGTTCAATTATTGGGATCGACAGCGTGGGGCATTGGCTGCCCCGGCACGGGCTGACATTCATCCAGGTGATATTCGCGCTATTTTACCAGAGGTTTTCCTGCTGGAGCGCAACACCAATGGTCGTTTTTACTACCGTCTTGCAGGCACTTTGCTATGTCAGAATGCGCGCCGTGAGTTGAAAGGGCAGAGACCATTGGCCCATTTCGCCGACCTGGATCGGCGAAAAATGCAGATCGCCCTGACACAAGTGGCCGAAAAAGGGGCCATCTTCAAAGCAGAAATTCTGGGAACAAGTGCGCAGGGCCGCACGGTTGAACAGCAATGGATTGTATTGCCGCTGAAGAAGATAGCTGGCAGCTGCTCTCGGCTTATTGGTGCCTGCGTCACACTGGACGAGCCGGTTTGGTTGGGGCGCGATCCAATTGTCCGAAACAGCATTTTGTCTGCCAGAATCATAAGTGCAGGCAATAAAGCCGCAATGCAGGAACTTGGCGGGCATTCAGTTTCCACGCACCATGTCTCACTGCGCCCATCCACCGCGCAGCCGCTTCATGGGTTGGGCGGCATTGCTGATCCGGACGTTCCGCAAGGCATCGCAGAATTGCAGGCACTCATTGAACGGCAATTTGGGCGGCGTCGAACCCAAAACGAACCTGTCCTGCCCCAGCGCTACACAGACAGTCTTGAACCTGCGGATGATGTGAATGTCCCCAATTTTAATGTTGTTCCATTGGTGACCACGGAAAAACGTATCCAGCACCTTACTGTATTTGAGGGTGGTCGCGAGGGTTGATCTCCGATTTTGTGGTTAAAGGTCTGTTAAAAATTTAAATAAAGTTATCAATAAATTAGATTTAAAAGTACATCTGATTTTTGGCGTGATGTAAAATCATGACCTGTATTCTGATCTTGATTGAAACCTAGGTCAGAGTCCATGAAATACTTAAAACGGTCCCTATTATTTGGCTTAATCGTCGCTTTCACTGCGATTGATAATTCTGAAGCCAGAGATGTAAACACTGCTTTTATGGCGGTGGCGGGCAAAACCCGTCCACCAATTGGTCATGTCAAATTCTGTCGTGCCAATCCGCAACAGTGCCGCTCACAGGTTCGCCAGGATCGGGCTATGGCATTGACACAGGAACGCTGGGACGAACTCATTCAGATCAACCACATGGTCAATCAATCAATCCAGCCGGTCACGGATTTTGAGCTCTATTCAGTTCCAGAAGTTTGGGCATTCCCGGATCAATATGGCGATTGCGAAGACTATGTCCTGCTAAAGCGGCATCACCTTATACAGGCCGGTTGGCCCGCTGGTAGTCTGCTGATTACAGTTGTTCGTGATATTGACGGCGGTGGCCACGCGGTCCTGACCGTGCGTACAGATCGAGGAGACTTTGTCCTGGATAATCAGGAAGCTCTGATCAAGCATTGGACAGAAACGCCTTACAATTATCTCAAACGTCAATCCAGTAAACATGCGGGCAAGTGGGTCTCTGTTGCCGACAAGCGCGACAACCAGTTTTTGGCGGAAACCGCGAGCACGGATTAGAGCTCAGAACTCTAGACCTGTTTCAAACCGGTCAAAAACCGTTTGGCATTTTTTTGATAATTCAGCGCCGACTCTGTCAGCTTTGCAGCATCATCATCGGTGAGGGTGCGGATGACTTTGCCTGGCATGCCGACGACCAGTGAATTGTCGGGAATGCTCTTGCCTTCGGGAATGAGCGCGCCCGCGCCAATCAGACAATTTTTCCCGATATGGGCGCCGTTCAATACAATTGCCCCCATTCCGATCAGTGAATTGTCATCAATCGTGCAGCCATGAATGATGGCGCGATGTCCGATGGTGCAGTTTTTTCCAATCGTTGCCGGAAACCCCGGATCAGTATGCACCATGGTGTGCTCCTGGATATTGGTACCCGGGCCAATGGTGATGAGCTCATTGTCGCCGCGCAACACTGAACCGAACCAGATGCCAACTTTCGGGCCAAGCTTTACATTGCCAATGATGTGCGAATCGGGTGCAATCCAGATGTCGTCTGAAACCGCATGTTGCGGTGATTGACCATCAAGTTCGTAGACTGGCATTGGCTTCTCCCTGAGTGAGAAACCGTTATGAAGCAGGCGAATTTGCTTTGCAAATCCACCTGCATTTGCAATGGAAGACTTATGGTCTGGCTTACTTGCCGCGTACCAGCGTCAGAAAACGGGTTTGCTCGTTTGGATCATCCCGGAACACGCCTTTGAACTGCGTTGTGATGGTTGAAACGCCATGTTTCTGAACACCGCGCAGTGACATGCACATATGCTCTGCTTCCAGCAATACGGCGACACCACGCGCTTGCAAGGCGTCATCGATTGCATCTGTAATCTGGGCCGTCAGGTTTTCCTGGGTTTGCATGCGGCGGGCGAAAACATCTGTGACACGCGCCAGTTTCGACAGGCCCACGACGCCTTCTGCGGGATAATAGCCGATATGGGCTTTGCCGGTGAATGGGACCATATGGTGTTCGCAATGAGAGTAGAACGGAATGTCCCGAACGATGACGATGTCGTCATAGCCGCCCACATCTTCAAATGTGCGCGCCAGAACGTCCTGAGGGCTTTCATTATAGCCTCTGTAAAATTCCTCATAGGCTTTGACCACGCGTTTGGGTGTGTCGAGAACACCTTCGCGCGAAGGGTCGTCTCCGGCCCAGGCAATCAGTGTGCGCACTGCTTCTTCTGCCTGTTCACGTGTCGGGCGTGAAGGAGCCGGTTGCTCGGCAGAAATGGCCTTTTCAAGCGGCCCAAGAATTGCGTCCATTTTAAACTCCTGATCGGCAAACCGGGATTGGATATCCCCTAATATAAGCCATGCCAACCGGTTTCAGCCAGTTGGCCCTGCTGCAAGGAGATAAGGCATATCAGAACAGAGGCAAGCTGAATGACTGACAATTTGCTCAAAGCGACCTATATACTGACACGGAATGTCATCAATTCTGATGTCGCACCAGCGAGAATAGGCATTTTTCACGATGATTGACGAGGTCTACAATGCAAAGATTCTGGAATTTGCTGGAAATATTCCGCGTATTGGAACGCTGGATGCGCCTGATGCCTCCGCAAAAGCCCATTCCAAATTGTGTGGTTCTACCATTTCTGTAGATTTGAAAGTGGATGCGGGACAGGTCACGGATTTTGCGCAGGAGGTGAAAGCCTGCGCGCTCGGCCAGTCATCTGCTTCAATCGTCGCTGCCAATATTATTGGTGCAACTGCTAAAGAACTACGCAGTTTGAAAGCCACTATGTATGCCATGATGAAAGAAGGTGGACCGCCACCTGAGGGGCGTTTTGAAGCCTTGAAATTTCTGGAGCCGGTTCGGGACTACCGCGCCCGTCATGCGTCTACCTTGCTGATTTTTGACGCGGTGGTTTCTGCGCTGGACCAGATTGAAGCAGATCGAAACGTCACGGCAAGGGTATAGTCTTTCGGCAAATCAGAAATGGGACGAGACGTCGTAGTGTGCGTTTAGATAGACTTCGGGCGGTATTCGATTCTGGATGCTTTCAACCATGTCTGAAAACGGGTCCTCATCGACGGCACCCAAAGCCACATAAGTTTGCTCATCTGCGGCAGATTCTGTGTTGAGCGGGTTGGCAAATACTCTCAGATCAATATTCTTCAACTCGCCGATCAGAAGGTTTGCGGCAGTTTGCATCAAGCGTTCGTCAGATACATCATTGTAAATTCTGAAAACGTGGACGATATCATTCTTGTCGAGGCCGATAATCGAGGGGCGGAGGGTCAATTCCTCAACAGTCCAGGGCGGGATCAATTCGGTCAGCTTTTGGGTCAGACCATCGATGGAGGTTCCAAAGGCTCCGGCTTCAACGGTGATGGCTGACAGGCCCGCTTCGTTGTATGTGTGAACCTTTCCCACGCCTCCGGCTTCTATCAATTTCTGTTCAATTGGCTCGGTGACCAATCTCTCAATGCGGGCAGAATCATCTGAATCGGCGGGTGTCAGGACGTAGACCAATTTGTCGGTATTACCGGCCAGCCAATTCCAGACAATGCCGATTATAATGGCAATGCCGACCGCGGGAATGAGTATGTTAAGCTGGCGACGTGTCATGGGATCCAGAGCATGTTTTGTTCGTATGGAACCATTTGATGAACCAATTGAACTGTAGAATGCCGTGAATTTTCGAAACAGACAAGACGGAACGGGCCTTGCGGTCCGCCAGCAATGAACAAAGCAGACACTTTTTCCCTTCGAAAACTGCCAAAATACCTCGGGCTGGGGCTGATCACCTTCTATCAGAAAGTGATTTCGCCGCTTTTAGGATCTTCTTGTCGTTACGCGCCGACCTGTTCTTCCTATGGCGCTGAATCCATTTCCCGGTTCGGATTGTGGGCAGGGGGGTGGATGACTTTGGCCCGGTTTTGTCGTTGCAATCCCTTAGGGGCATCGGGCCATGACCCGGCACCTGAAAGACTTCCAGATGATGCCGTCTGGTACCTGCCTTGGCGGTATGGGCGCTGGACAGGCCGTCATATTGACCCGGCGACACGGCTGGACTGAGTGGTTGCCGGAACAAGCCGCCTGCAGTTCCGCTGGCAAATACTTGCATCACACTTGCGCTCGCGTTAAACCGCCCGCGTAATTTAACACAAACGGCTTACCTGCATTCGTTGGCAGAGAGTGAGCAGGAGACAAATGATGATTTCCGTAAAACTACCAGATGGCTCAGAACGTTCTTTGGAAGATGGTTCCCGAGGGCTGGATCTGGCCGAAAATATTTCAAAATCCCTTGCAAAAAAGTCAGTGGCGATGGTGCTGGATGGCACCCTTACAGACCTGACGGACCCATTGCATGACGGCGCTGTTGTCGAGATTGTCACCCGTGACGACGAGCGTGCGCTGGAACTGATCCGCCACGATGCAGCGCATGTGATGGCCGAAGCTGTGCAGGAATTGTTTCCTGGCACACAGGTGACCATCGGGCCCGTCATTGAAGATGGCTTCTTTTACGATTTTGCACGCAATGAGCCTTTCACGCTGGACGATCTGCCGAAGATTGAAGCCAAGATGAAAGAGATCATCCAGCGCAATGCGCGTTTCACCAAACAGGTCTGGTCCCGCGAAGATACCGCCAAGGCATTCGCTGATTTGGGAGAAGGTTACAAGGTGGAATTGCTGGATGCGATTCCTGAGGGCGAAGACGTCAATATTTATCATCAGGGTGACTGGTACGATATGTGCCGGGGGCCGCATATGGTGTCTACCGGTCAGATCGGCCAGGCCTTCAAGCTGATGAAAGTGGCCGGAGCCTATTGGCGCGGCGATAGTGACAACGCCATGCTGACCCGGATTTACGGCACGGCCTGGAACAATGAAAAGGACCTGAAAGCCTATCTGACACGGCTTGAAGAAGCTGAGAAACGCGATCACCGCAAGCTTGGTCGCGAGATGGATCTGTTCCATTTCCAGGATGAAGGTCCGGGGTCAGTCTTCTGGCATGAAAAAGGCTGGAGCCTGTTTCAGAACCTTATCAATTATATGCGCCGCCGGAACGATGGCGCCGATTATGATGAGGTGAATACGCCAGACATGCTTGACCGGAGCCTTTGGGAAGCCTCTGGTCACTGGGAAAAATTCGGCGAGAACATGTATACCACGACAACGCCGGATGAACGGGTTTTTGCGCTGAAGCCAATGAATTGTCCAGGTCACGTTCAGGTGTTCAAGAACGGGCTGAAATCCTACCGCGATCTGCCGGCCAAAATCAGTGAATTTGGCAAGGTACATCGTTATGAGCCTTCAGGGGCGTTGCATGGGTTGATGCGGGTTCGCTCATTCACGCAGGATGACGCTCATGTCTTTGTGGCGGATGATCAGATCACGCAGGAATGTCTGGCAATCCACAATCTGTTGCTGTCAATTTATGCCGATTTCGGGTTTACCGACATTCGCATCAAATTCTCGGACCGTCCCGAAAAGCGTGTTGGGACCGATGAAGTTTGGGACGAAGCAGAAGCAGCTTTGAAAACCGCTGTGGAAGCGGCTGGCGATGCCTATACGCTGAACCCGGGTGAAGGCGCCTTTTATGGCCCCAAACTGGAATATGTTTTGCGTGATGCAATTGGCCGGGACTGGCAATGCGGCACATTGCAGGTGGATTTGAATCTGCCGGAGCGGTTGGGCGCCTTTTACATCGGCTCCGATGGCGAGAAGCACGTTCCGGTTATGCTGCACCGGGCCATTTTTGGTTCGCTGGAGCGCTTTACCGGTATTCTCATCGAGCATCATGCCGGACACTTCCCCTTGTGGCTGGCGCCGTTGCAGATCATGATTGCAACCATCACCTCAGAAGCAGATGAGTATGCTGTGACCGTGCGTGAGGCCATGCGCGCTGCAGGCCTGCGCGTTGATGCGGATTTGCGCAATGAAAAGATCAACTACAAGGTTCGCGAGCACAGTCTTGGCAAAGTGCCAGCCATTATTGCGCTGGGTGCCCGTGAGGCTGAACAGGGAACCGTGTCCATTCGCCGGATCGGCTCCAAGCAGCAAACGGTCATGACTTTGGAAGAGGCGATCGACAGTTTTGTGCAGGAAGCAACTCCGCCGGACTTGGCCCGACAACAAGCCAAGTGAATTGAAGATGAAAAACCCGGTTTATGACCGGGTTTTTTTAATGGGGATTTGACTGGATCTGTGGACAGGCGGTCAAAACAAGATCGTTGCGGCATATGCCATGGTGGGCAGGAACAGGTCCGGCACGATAGAGTACCAGATTAAACCGTCCATGTGTTCAGGCCTTTCGATGGACCACCGAGCCCAATGGCATTGTGCCTCCGTTTCAGCATTGCCTCAGTGATCGGGATGCATCTGAATATGCCATCAAGGCAGGGTTTTTCAGACCCTTGAAACAGCTAAGGTTTTGAAAGACTGCAGGGTCAAATTGGGCTCATCGCTTACGGATTGCGACATACAAACAGATCAATCCCAATGCCCAAGGCAACGCTGCGAGCAACAGGAATTCTGTATCCAGATAGTCATGCAACTCGATGTCACAGCTGGAAGAACCGGTGTTGTAAGCACATCCCAGAGCAATGAGGTAGGTCCAGGCCAAGAGTGGGCCAATCAACAAGATAACAGCAATGATGTAGAGAAAAACCTTCACGAACGGACCTCGCGTTTTGTTTTGTATGGGACGTTCCTGAAATCTTCAGATCTATCGAGAAAGAGCCCTAGGTAACCACAGGTGTAACTGCCTGAAAACCCATGAAGCGGAACGCTGAATGACAATGCTCTTGCGGTTGTAAGGGCCACATTATTTCACTTGCTTCCACAGACGTCAGCAACAGATGGTTGCAGACTATCGTGAACGGTGCCTGCCAGATACATCAGGAGGAAGCCGAAGCTGTTGTTGTGTCCGGAGCCCAGGCAAAGCGGCGGCTACTTATTTTGTTCATAACCGTAGGCGATCAGCACACCGCAGACAGCAGCTCCGATCGCAACGCCGATACCGATGCCGCTGCCGACACTGCCGAATGCCAGCCAGCCAGTGACGGCGCCTATCGCCAATCCTGCAAGGCCACCAAGAAACAAACTGATTTTCATCATGACTTCCTGATATTCATGAGATCTGGGTCTTTCATTCGCCACAAACGCCTTGCTCCGGCAACATTTGTGCGTCTGGCTTGCATACTCTTACACTCGAGTGCAGCATGTAAGCTCATGATGATAAGATTAGCCAGTGAAGCCGATGCGGGGCAGGGCATCAAAACGTTGCAGCGTTCAATTTCTGAACTCTGCACATTGGATCATCGCAATGATCCACAGGAAATCAGGGACTGGCTTCAAAACAAGAGCATTGCGTCTTGGTGCTTGTGGGTAAGCAATCCAACGCTTGATCTATATGTGGCTGATAAAGAAGGCGAAATTGTTGGAGTAGGGCTGATGAGTAAAACGGGAGAAATTCTCCTGAATTACGTGAGCCCCGACGCTCGTTTTCGCGGAGTTAGCAAAGCATTGCTAAGCCACATGGAAGCGAAGGCATCAAGCGACGGCCTTCTTATCTGTTCACTGGAAAGCACAAAAACGGCCCGCCAATTTTATCTAAGTCAGGGTTACACGCCATTGACAGGTGGCTCCCGAATTGGCGCCACTATGACAAAAAAACTCACCTGAAGCCCATTCACAATAGGCTCGAAGCTGCCGTTGCGCGCATTTTAGCGCCCAAACGCTTGCTGATGACTGTCAGGTCCAGCTTTTGCATCATCCTGGGAACTCTATCGGCATTTCATCCATGATTTGTGAGTATCCATTTGGCAGCTTCCAGCAAAGAAGAAGACTTCAAGTCGGAAGCCGTTCGATAAGTCTCTGTTCTGCCATGCCCACCATCGGCATGCCGGTTGTACAAATTGGTGTTCTCTAGTTTTGGACGACCAGAAAGTTGTTCAACGCTGCCAGAGCTTCGTCGGGGGCTTCTTCAGGTATAAAATGTCCACTCGGCATAGCCGAAAACTGGGGCTGTTCGCACCATCCATGCCAGATTTGCTGAACGTCAAAGTGTTTATCGACAACACCCCGCTCACCCCACATGACGAGCGTCGGGCAAATGATCTTTCTATACGCAGCCCGATCCGCTGCGTCGTGAAGTTGATCAATGTGATATCCGGCGCGAAAACATTCGCACATTGCCGTAACCGCGTCTGAACCGGTGTTGGCCGCCAAATACGCCTCCAGAGCCAGTTCGTGATAGTGAACGGGCTGATCAGATAGTCCATGCAGTATGAGCTTGAGAAAGGCTTCCGGGCCTGCGGAAATCAGCCGGTCCGGTATCGGATAGGTCTGCGTGAGAAACGAAAAGTAGAAATAGTCCTGCGCAATCTCTGCGTTGGTGTTCTCGTAGAAGTCGAGGGCGGGGATAACATCCATGACAACGAGTTGCGCGACTGCTTCAGGGTAATCCAGTGCCAGCCGACGCGCGACGCGTGCGCCCCTGTCGTGGCCGACAAGCGAGAAGGTCTCATGACCCAATGCATGCATGACCGAGAGCTGTTCGGCGGCCATTTCGCGCTTCGTATAGGCGTTTTGCCCTTCAATATAGCGAGGTTTGTGGGTTTCGCCGCGGCCTCGAATATCGGTCAACACAACGGTGAACTTGGTGGCGAGGGCTGGCGCCAGGTGATGCCAGCACAGATGCGTTTGTGGGTCGCCGTGCAACATCAAAAGCGGCGGCCCCTTGCCAGCAATCAGCGTCATGACGCTTTTGCCGTCAATCTCGACCGGGTGGCGCTGGAAGCCGGGCAACAGTTTTGCATCGGCTCTTTCAAAGATGCTCATTGAGCCACGCCTTGTAGTCGGAGATTGCTACTTCATCTCGCTTGAAGAAAGACCAGCGGCCGATCTTTTCTACTTTCAGGAAACCCGCCCGACGTAACAGTTCAAGGTGCCGGCTCACCGTCGGTTGGGCCATCGCAAGTTTCTCGGACAGAAGAGTGACGCAAACACCGATCTCTGATGGATTGCCTGTCACTTGATGCGGAAAATGAGTATTCGAATCTGCCAGCCATCCCAGAATGGCTAGCCGGGAATCACTTGCTATCGCTTTGGACTGTTCAAGACGGTCGGTCATAAGCATGACAATACATAGTCATTTAGCTATTAGTCAATGCAATCTTGATCGATGGGGGGGGCTAACAATTGGGTGAGGCTACCGGGAGACTGGCATTCGCCACAGAAAGGAATATGTCAGTATGGGCTCCAAGCAGATGTTGCCTTTTTGAAATCGGTGCCATCGACAGCAAACCGAACCAGCATTGCCCTTGGCGGGCGTTCCATTAGTATTGCAGACGACTTTGGCCAATGAACCTTGGACATCATGATCATGAGAACGGCAATCCTTTTCGACTGTGAGTTTCTTTGCCTTGAAGGGTCGCAGCGGCGGTTCTGGTGCGGGGCTGACGACCCCGATCCAGTCATTGCTCAGATCGGTGCTGCAAAACTGGGTTTGGAGGCTGATTTCCCAATTCTGGATACGTTCATGGTCTATGTTGTGCCGATCGACCGCTACGGCGAGCGATATGCGCTTGATCCATTTTTCACAAAGCTGACTGGAATCACTGAAGAGA
This sequence comes from Alphaproteobacteria bacterium, assembly GCA_024743215.1. GTDB lineage: Bacteria > Pseudomonadota > Alphaproteobacteria > Rhizobiales. The sequence continues at coordinate 48,289 of JANSWZ010000008.1, read as the reverse complement.
ATATTGATGTTGAGGGTGTTTCATTGTCGGAAGCTCTCGCTCGCGTCGATCGTTTCTCACAGGGTGCTCGCTTCTGGTCCTGGGGCAAGGACGAGTTGAATATGCTCGCAATCAGTTGCTATGTGGCCGGCATTGAACCGACTATCCCGGCAAACCGGTTCGACAATGCCGTCAAACTCCTGCTCGCGGCGGGCATGCCGATTGAGGATTTGGCACGGACGCCCAGCAACAAATTAGCCGATTATTATGATGTCGATCATCCGCCGCTGAAGGGGCATGATGCGCGAGACGATGCGCTATCCGTCGCATATACCGTGCAATACCTTTTGAGAGAAGGAAAGTTGCAGTCCAGCGCGTTTGACAATTTGTATGCAGGCTAGCCGACAGGGCACTGACAAACTCCGCCAATTATTGCCAGGGCCGGGATAGGCATCATCTTAGGGCCTCAAACGCCAGGATGACATGTACCCGACACCGAAGAGGCAACCTGATGTTCTGGTTTGTTTGCTGTTTCACAAATTGTCATTCAAAAATTTCAAAACAAGTTCGTTTTTTTGATGGGTCATCTCTTCACCGCCAATTTGTCCGAGCAATCTAAACCAACGCAATGCGGGGAGAGTGAAAGTAGCGTCATGAAAATCCAGATGCATTGCGCCCTTAATTGTATGTTCTTCATAGGTTTGGCCCGACGCCTCTTTGAGGAAGTCATTTCCGCCCTCATTGAGTTCGCTGTAGAGCATGAGGTAAGGAATGGTGACAGGCGCTTGGATATTGGTTCCGAATATACCACCATCCAGGTTGACGGCTGCTTGGCATCGTTGATCTCTTTTACAAAACTCGGTCGCAACGGCGCCTCCCAGGGATAAGCCCACAAGGCCTAACTTGTGTTCATTCACGCAAGTGCGGTTCATGCATCCTGGTATGGTGTTCAATATGGAATTGAGATTATCAATCACATATTCAGTGTCTAATGCTCGTCGCCTAACGATGACAGGCAGTGTTTTGCTTGCCTGATAGGTCTGCAACGACAAGGTCGCGCGCGCCTTCCTATCGATATCCGCACCCAATCTTTTGAAGTTTTCCAGATCCCTGGCTTGTTCCTCCTTAGACAGGTTTTCTTGCAGCGACGCATATTCGTATCGTTGGTCTTCGTGCCGAATGCTGACAATGAGATAGCCATGGCTCGCCAAAAATTCCATCAAAAGCGTATTGTCTGATGCTGTAGAAAGTAGGGCGTGATTGTATATTAGAACTGACCGTTCTGCGCGATCGGAAGCAATGGGCGCGGCCTTAAAGGAATGCGTTTCAATGTTTTTAAGATAGGCAGTAAAAAAGCGTTCAACCCGTGAGAAACGCTCAGAATTATGGAAGTCACTCCATAATGTGTCGCGGGCATATTTCTTTTGATTGTCAAAAGTTGCCGGATACCAGATTTTTAGATGAAGTTGCCTTTTTTCACTCGAATTGCCTTCGATGTGATTTCCGGGCGTATATCCACGATTTAGCTCCGCGACGCCAACCGCGTGTGGGCCTTCTGGCGTCGGAAGGGTTTTAACCGGAAAGCCAATTGAGAGCGCAAAGGATAGAGGCAGCAAGAGCACCGCAATGCTGATGCTTGCAAATTTGATTATGCTTCCTGTCTGGGCACCAAATATCAATACGAGGAGTAAAATTGCGGCAACGAGATAAGCGGGCGTCATTTGCCAGCGAAAATAAAAACTCGTTAAGTGGACGATGATCAAAGCTACTGCGCTTAAGATAAAGAAAATGGCTGTAGCTTCTTGGCCAACACGCAAAAAACCCTGAATGAGGGCAATTGAAACCAGAATAATAATGCCTGCTTCAAGCGCTGCGACCATAGTCCATCTTGCTCGACTGTTATTGTCCTAGGTGTCCAAACTTAGACTTTCTCCTGACATCGGACCAACCACTGCAATCGTCCAGGGAGTGGTTTCTTGAGCTTGGGATGAAACTACGAGAAAGAATTGGCAAATTACCAAAAACACCGAAATTAGTGATAATCGCGTCTTATTGTTCATAGTTACCCCTGAGGTGATTTTCGATGTATTCATCAAAAATCAAAATGGTATATCGCTGATTGAACATCTGATGTCCAGAAATTAGCGTAAATGTTTTGTTAAGCTATACACGCGAACACGGCGGGACACGCCGATTTTTGATATTTGATAGGTCGTTTACCAAGGTCCGTATTTCTAATTGGAAACACAGGCTTTGCGACACCGTGATTTTCTTGCATCAAACCCATGGAGAGTAGTCGGGTTGTTGAGAATGATGTGCTCAATCACCCTTGGACCGCCTGTGTCGGTAATGCGTGCATACATCAGATGCCACGCGGCTCAAACCAACTCCGCGTCCGTCATGATTTCAACCACAATGCAGGGCCATAGACTGCGAGGGCTCGCTCAATGGCTGGCCCGATGTCTTCTGTTTTGGTGACCTTTTCACCATGTCCGCCACACAGTCTTGCGAAGGCTGAAAAGGAGGGGTTGTGCAGGTTCCTCTCCAAACCGGCCACTCACCGGATCGCTGTTCCTTGGAGATTTTCCCAAGTTGCCCGTTAAATTTGTGCACTATGAGAGGCGCATTCTCGAAAGCCTCGAAGAGGAGGTTACAAAGACGACCAGTGCAAACACAGTGCCGGCAGAGAAATTGTAGAGTTTGCCAGAAAAACCGAATAATCTGGTTGAACCAGCCCTTTAGCATCGCGGAAACTGATGATCACTCTACCCCTTGTCTGGCTTGTCAGCGTTTTGACGACTATCGCCGCTTTTGCATTGGCGCAAGACACACGTTTGCCGTTTCCTGCGCGATTGTTCTTGTGCAGTTTCCTACTGGCTTTGGCCATCGTCAGTTTGTTGCTGGGGTTTCGACTTTCTTTTGACGCCAATTGGGCGGCGCGGGTTCAGCCATTGGTCGCTGTGATGGTCGCACCGTTGGCCTATTTTGGTTTCAACGCGCTGACCAAGGACGCAGAACCGAAATGGCAAAAAACGCTGCTTGTGCACGGCATGCCGGTGGCCTTGGCGCAGGTGGCTATATTGGTAAACGTCCCTGTTTCGGCGGATGTGTTTGTCCTGGTGTTCACCAGTATCTACCTGTTTCGGACGGCACGGCTTTTGCCCTGTAACGCAGATGACTTCGTGCATGTAGCACCGCACGCATTGCGTATTCTGCGATCTGCGGTTTATGCCACCACAATCTTGCTTGGTATGATCGTGGCATCTGACCTTTTAATCGTTGCCGCCAGTGCGTTTGCCGGGGACGCTTTTATCGTGACATTCCTGACCGGCGTATCGGGAGTGTTCACGGCATTTGTCTTTGTTGTCGCCCTTGCTGGTGTCCCGATGTTGCTGAGGGGTTCAAAAAGCAATCTTGCGGGTTCCGAGGAACCCACTGACAGTGACCGCTCAATGTTGGCGGCAATTGATGCGCTGATGAACGAAAAACACATTTACACAGACAGCAATTTAACACTCGCGCGAGTGGCGCGACGCTTATCGGTGCCTGTCCGGGATGTCTCAATGGCAATCAACCGCATGACAGGTGAAAATTTCTCGCGATACATCAATGGGTTCCGAATTCGTCATGCGCAAAATGCTTTGCGCGAAACTGATTTGCCGATCACGGAAGTGATGTTTGACGCCGGCTTTGTCAGTAAATCGAACTTCAACACTGAATTTCGCCGGATCACCGGGCAGACTCCATCGCAGTTTCGTTCAGACAAGGCGGATATCTGACGGTATCTGCCTTGTCTGTTTAGCCTTATAGTTTCGAGCAGGTGGCGCGGCTTGCCTTTGCGCCAAATATATCGGCAACAACGGATGCTCCTGGGTTGAGGACAAAGCCGTAGCCATCACTCAATCCTCTTTCAATGACGATATCTGCATTTGAATCGGTCATTTGACTGCTGGTGCGATACATGTCGCTTACAACGTCTTCGCCGCGCGCAAGCGCTTTGGCGACCGCGGCGGTTTGAAGGATCAGACGAATTGGCTTTCTCGTATGGGCCGAGATGCTATCGCCCCCGAAATCGCCGGCGACAAATCGGATCGGCAAGATCAGGCAGTCGTGTTTACCCTCACTTCTAATGGTCGCAGTGCCGCGCCCCATAACGCCTCGAAGGTGCAGGAGCGTTGCGGCGCGGGGAGTGTCAATCTGGACAATTCCAAAAGCACCAGCGGGTATTATCTGACCAGCTTCAGTCTGGACCGCAGTGGTTGTCGGCCAGTTCACCGGACGATCTGTGTCTTGGGCGTACACTGCAAGTGGCGTGACAAGCAACAAGACTTGCATGAGCAGAAGAAGGAGTAAGTTGAGGCGAGTTGACATTTCGAAAGTTCCTTTTGCCAAATTGATTTGAGGCTGCATGTTTCGGCAGCGCCCTGAACCTAGAAAATCGCCTCGTGCAAAAAGCCCGGATACGTGAAATAGAACGTTCGAGATCGCAATTTCGTACTTCTGCCATTCAATCGCCAGGTTGAGAAAATTCGAAGTTCTGTCTTCCCGCGCCACTGGATAAACACTTCGCAAGAAAGTCTGTTTCTGAGCATGAACAGATTTCATGAGAGGCGAGACAGCTTGAAAATCAGGGTTCGAAAGTGGTCAACCAAGTTTGATTATCTGGCCTCATACTGTAGCCCGGGGTTAACATGCTGCGAGCCGTTCAAAGACCTTTATCGCACTGCGGGTTCGGTTAGCTTCTACTGTAATCCAGTACGCAGATCGTGCCTTTTCGCGGGGTGTTTCGGCATATAGACTTGTCCTGTTAAGCTGACCAAAAAGGACGAATATGTCACTTCTTCAGATTGCATCGCTTTTGATTGTGCTGGCCGGGGCCTTTGGGACCATAAACTACCTGTTCCTGAAACTGCCATCGACCATTGGCATTCTTGTGGTGGCACTGTTTGCCTCATTCGCAGTGATTGCCTCTGACGCGCTGTTTCCGGCTCTGACTGTCGAAGAACAGGTCCGTGCGCAGGTGCTGGGGCTGGATTTCTCCGATGCGTTGCTGGAAGGCATGCTGGGCCTGTTGCTGTTTGCCGGGGCCTTGCATGTCAAGCTTTCGGATCTGCGTAAATCCTGGCTGGTAATTTCTCTGATGGCAACTGTCGGCATCGGCCTTTCGACCGCTATCGTTGGGGTGGGATTTAGCTGGTTTACCGGGATGCCATTGATGGTCGCACTGGTTTTTGGTGCGTTGATTTCGCCCACCGACCCGGTCGCTGTGTTGGGAGTGTTGCGTGAGGCGGAGTTGCCGAAGTCGCTGGAAACCAAAATTGCCGGAGAAAGTCTCTTTAATGACGGTGTTGGCTACGTCGTTTTCCTGGTCCTTATCGGGCTCGCTTTTCCCTCGGGCGAGAGCCATGGTTCGGGACTTGCGGGTGCAGCGCAATTGTTTGTGCAAGAAGCTCTGGGCGGAGCGGTTTTAGGCCTTGTGCTTGGCTGGCTCACCTTCAGGGTGATGCGTCTGATCGACGATTATTCACTTGAAGTTCTGATCACCCTTGGCCTCGCTTTCGGGGGCTATGAATTGGCTGTTTTGCTACACGTTTCAGCGCCCATCATGGCGGTCTGCGCCGGGCTTTTGATCGGCGATATTGGTGCAAAACACGGCATGTCCGAGGAGACCCGCCAATATGTCGACGCTTTCTGGAAGATGGTCGATGAAATCCTGAATGCCGTGTTGTTTTTGATGATTGGCTTTGAAGTTTTTGCGGTGGCCTTCGAAACTGATTTGCTGATTGCAGGCTTCATGGCCATTTTCTTATCATTGTTGGCACGGTTGGTCTCCGTATCGGTCCCGGTTCTGATGCTGAAACCGTTTCGGGAGTTCAGCGATGGTGTAATTCCTATCATGACATGGGGCGGACTGAAGGGGGGCATTTCTGTGGCGTTGGCGCTTTCCTTGCCTGACGGCGAATGGAAGCCAGTGATCCTGACCGCAACCTATATCGTCGTGATTTTTTCGATCATTGTGCAGGGTTTGACCGTGACCCGCTTGGCCGAGCGAGTGGGTCGGTCACCGGACTTGCCCTTGTCCGAGTAGGGCACCCAATATGTGTTCACGGTTCAAAACCTGCCTGAACTGGCGAAGCTGATCCCAAATCCAGGGTGAGACGAGCCGCCGAGCATGTTGGAATTCCTTTGCTCACGGTTGTTGTCGTGATCCAATTGATCATCTGATAAATTCTATGAAACTCTGGGTCTTGACCCTTGGCGATCTCCAAATCACAAACACAATATTGCTGTATTTGTGTTGAATTGACGCCTATTACAGTTTCCCCAAGGCTTTATGGGGCGGGATTCAAATAATGCTCTTCCTTATTATTCTCACGCTTATTTTTATGTTTGTGGGCGCAGTTGTTGCCTTTGTTGCCTTGTCGAAAGTAAGTGATGCGAAGCGAAAACTGGCAGAGTTGACGACGCTGGTAACGGCTCTGGAAAAACGGCTTAAGCTGTTTGAGGCGGATCCGGAGGCCATAAGCGCAGCGTCGATCAAGGCGGATGCGCCAGACCTCATCAACAATGCTACGAGTGCCGCCACTGAAGAACAGCAAGATACTGCCCCTTCACAAGAAGACGTGCCGCCGGTTGAAGCCCTGCAGACAGCACAGGCTGCGCCCGAGCCGGAGCCCGAACCAAAACCTGAAACGATCAGTGCAGCGATACCAACTCCGCAAATTCGCAAAGCCGACACTGATATGGAGCAGACTGTTGGTGCCAAATGGACTGTTTGGCTTGGCGGTGGGGTGCTGGCATTTGGAACGGTGCTTCTTGCGCGCTATTCCATTGAGCAGGGCCTGCTTGGGCCGCAAGTGCGTATTGCGCTCGGCATAGGTCTTGGGCTGTTATTATGCGCATTGGGGGAATGGGCGAGGCGGCATAGCACCCGCTTCTCGCTGTCCAGTTTCCCCACGGCAGACATTCCCGCCGTGCTGACAGCGGCAGGGACAATTGCCATGTTTGCGGCAATTTACGCGGCTTATCAGCTCTATGGGTTCTTCTCGCCGGCGCTGACATTTGTCGCGCTTGCGGTCGTTTCGCTGGCAACCATGGCGGCAGCTTTGCTGCATGGACCAATGCTGGCCGCATTAGGACTTGTGGCCAGTTTTGCGGTTCCGTTTCTGATCGGTGCCGAACAGCCTAACATTGCAGGACTTGGTGGCTATTCACTGGCTGTCGGTGTGGCCGCCTTCGGTGTTGCGCGTTTGAGGGTCTGGCGCTGGCTCGCTCTGATTGCGACCGCGGGTCTGTGTTTTATCGGCCTTGTGATGGTGTTTGAGGCAGGTGTTGGCGAGCGTTGGATTTTGACAGTCTACGATAGTCTGACGCTTGGTTTGGTGCTGTTTGTGTTTGTGGTCAGCCTCTATGCCGCCAGACCCCAATTGCGCCAGGCTGTTGACTGGACTGCGTTTGGCGCGCTGATTGTTCCGTTTCTGCTGTTCCTGTTTGTGGTCTTGCAAAGCCCGGTTGACGGGTTCTCAGCCCTTGTTCTGGTGGGCCTTAGCGCTTTGGCTTTGGCTGTCGCCTACCAGTATTCTGCGCTGCGGCTTCTGGCCTATCTGGCCAGCGGTCTGGCGATTTTCAGCCATGCAGGCTGGAACCTGCCGGGCAATGCGCTGGATGCTCTTGGTCAGATTTACAATCCGACATTGGGCGTGTGGTCTGTGCCGCCAGAATTACGTCTGACCGAGGCTGTGCGTCTGTATGCGCTGCTCAGTGCTGTGTTGGTTTTCCTGTTTGCCGCTGCCGGATTGCGCGGGATTGTGGGAACGCGGTCCAAATTGCAATTTGCTTTTGCCGGAACCTTTGCGCCAACGGTTCTGCTGCTGGTGTCCTATCTCAGATTTGATGTGGTTACATCATCGCTGTCCTTCGGTTTACTGGCGCTTGCTTTGGCTGTGTTTTTTCTGGGAAGTATGGAATGGCTACTCAGAAACCTGCCCAAAACCACTGGATTCCGCGCCCGAGTGCTGGACTTTTACGCTGTTGCCGCTCTGGCTTCGATCATTCTTGCGATCTGGATTCTTCTGTCCGGGTGGGTGCTGACCGTTACCGTGGCTTTGCTGGCTCCGGCTCTGGCATGGTGCTACAGCCAGCGGGCCATGCCTGCATTGCGGCCCATGGCGGTGGCGATGGTGCTTTTGTGGGTGCTGCGCATCTTGTGGGACCCGTTCATCGTTGGCGATGCTCTGGGCACCACCCCAATCTTCAACTGGTTGCTGGTCGGCTATGCCGTTCCGGCAGCGGCCTTTGTTTATGCGGCCATGCTGCTGGGCGCTACCAAGCGCGATAATTGGCTTGATGCCATGGAGGTCTGCGCTGTCTCAGCCGTGACTGCTGCCATTGCAGTGATTGCACTTCATGCGCTGGATCCGTCCAATCTTTTCGGCCCCATCGATACGCTGGAAGAAAGTGCGCTTTTAACCCTCATTGGTGGTGGTGTTGCGCTCGGTTTGCTGCAGATCAAGCGCACAGAAAGAAGCGTACCACTGCGGGGATCGGCCACTGTTCTGGGCGGGTTGGGGGTCTTGTTTGCCATCAGTAATTTGATGTTCGCCTACAATCCGATGCTCACAAATGCCGCGGTGGGGAGCAGCATTTTCTGGAACAAGCTGGTCTTCTCCTATCTGATGCCAGCCATTCTGTATGGGGTATTGGCATGGCGCAGTATGGGCAGGCGGTCCAAACTTTATACTGATGCGCTGTTCGGCCTCAGCGCCGTGCTGCTCTTCCTGTGGGTGAATTTTACCATCAGGCTGGCCTTTCATCCGCAAAACCTGGCGACGGGTCCAACCGGAGATTTGGAGCTTTACACCTATTCGGCTGTCTGGCTTTTGATCGGGCTTGCACTGCTGGCGCTGGGCATGGTGCGTAACTGGCGTTTCTGCCGGATGATTTCCGGCGGCATTATTGCGCTTGTAACCTGCAAAGCGTTCCTGATCGACATGTCGAACCTGACTGGCATCTGGCGCGCTTTGTCATTCATCGGGCTTGGCGGTGTGCTGTTGCTGATTGGAATGGTCTATCAGCGTTTGCTGACGCCCGACAAAGCGGCGGAGACAAAGCTGGAGAGTTTGTAAATTCATCCCTGTCTCAAGCCAGCCATACTGGCTTGAGACAGGTTGTATTATCGTCAGACCTTATTCAGCGGCCTTGTGGTCCATTTTCATGTCGCCATCCATGGCTTTGTCGCCGGACATGCTTTCTTTGTCATGCATGTCGTGTGACCCGCCTCGTCTGAAACCTTCGACATTCAACTCGACTTCGACCTTGCCCGCTTTTTCAAATTCCAGGGTGACTTTTTGCACGTCACCTTCATTGAGCTGTGTGGAAATTGACATGAACATGAGATGGAAAGAGCCGGGCTTCAACTCGACGGACCCACCGGCCGGAATTTCCAGACCTTCAGGAACAGGACTCATCTTCATGACGTCATTTTCCATGGCCATTTTGTGGATTTCCACGCGTTCGGCAAATTCGGTGCTGGCACCGATAATCCGGTCTGCTTCTTCACCATTATTGGTGATGGTCAGATACCCTCCGGCTACCTTTGCATTCGGCGGCGTAGCGCGGGCATAGGGGTGGTCGATAACAAGGTCACCCAACGTGAAGCTGTGGGCGGTGGATGGCAGGGTTTGTATGAGCGTTGCCAGCAGGGCAAACGCAGCAATTTTTATAAAAGACACGATCATCTCCAAAGATGTAGAATTTAAAAAATCAGTCAACTTTTTGTTATCAAGAGCTTTTCAGCTCTTGAAACTTCAAGAAACTGTTGGAGGACCGCGAAGGGGGGTGGCGGGCTGGAAAATGGCGCGCGGCAAATTGACTGCAGCAACTTTCAGCCTTCGATTTTCGATTGTTCGTGCGACTGTGAGCGACATTCCGCAGGGCGGGGCGGCCATTGCGCCATCTGCAATGCGGCAGAATTCACAGGACGGGCCGGCAGCACCGTTTTCGCCTGCCGGTGTGTAGACGCACAGGCTGAGAATGGTGCCATCTGGCAGTGCGTATTCGGAAACCGTTGTGGTGCTTTCACCCGTTGCAACGGGCTGATGTGCAAAAGCTGCCAACATGATGGCACATACACAGGCGATGCGAACCCACATCAATTGTATGTTTCGAAGCCAATGCACGATTCAGGTAACCTGTCTGTGAGTTAGCCGATCATTCACTCGGCTGATATCAGAACTTCTACATCACGGTGACGACCGGCCTCAACAGAAAAGTTGCGGTTGTAAGGTGTTCCCTCATGGGTAGCAACGACTGCATAATCACCTTCTTCCAGAACATATTCCGGAAACGCTCCAACAGTCTCGGCAATCACTTCGCCATTGGGGTAAAGCAGGGTCCAACTGGTGTTTGCAATTGCCTCGCCACCGGAATCATTGACAAGCTTCAGCGTCACTTCTGCCGCTCGATGATATAGGGTTGCGTCTGTCAGCTTGCCTTCTTCAACCGTGATGTCTGCACTGACACTGGCATTGGCATTTCCGTACAGGCTTTCGACCCGAAAGGTTCCGGCGTTCAAAGGCAGAATCAATCCCGAACGGGCGCTTTCCACTATGAGTCTTTCATCTGTTGTCTCAGAATCGCGCTCGGTGATGCGAAACCGCACCTTGTCGGCAGGAATGTTGACGTCCCCGGTCAATTGCGCCTGCAGACGTAACCCACCTGCGCTTAGAATGACGGTCTCGGTGACGGATTGCCCGGCAAGGCGCAGCATGGCGGTTGAGGAGGCTTTGCCATAGGAGGCATGGACCAGATAATTACCCGGTTGCAGGGTTTGAGCCCAATCACCACCTTTTCCGCTGGCGATCAGCGGATAGGTTCCGGCTGCATCAGGCACCTGATCGTAAATGCGCCAGGTCACGCCAAAGGGAATCGGTTCGCCATCTTCCACCAATTTGGCTACCAGTCTTGCCTGAGCCGGACCTGCATCCAGATCTACCGGCGGCATTTCTGGAATGTTGCTCATGTCTGGCGCGCCCAGAATTTGGGGCAACACATTCAGCAGGCTTTGTCCTGGATTGATGCTGTCGGCGCCGGAACCCGGTTTTGCCCTTGGAAGCGGGGCGTTTTGAGCCAATGCGGCAGAGGCTGTGGCGCTCATGAAGAGAGCGGCCAGCACAATGCGACAAAGTGTAACCAATTTCACGTATGGCAGCGTTTTCATGAAACCCTTGCAAATTATTCTGTTGTCTCGTCGGGCCAGATCAATGAATGGTCCGAACTCTAAATGGCTTTACACATTGGCCTTTTGATGACCGGTGCAACCCTTTTTCGCTTGTCTGTGAATACAGTGTTCAGCAGCCTTTTGAAAGTGCGTCTGTTTTCTCCGTCAGCCAGCTTATATTGATTTCTGTACCGCAACGGGTTTTAAGCAGTGCTTCAATGGTAATGCTGAGCTGTATTTTCAGGAGTTTGTATGGATTTGAAGACGTATCTGTCGTCTCGGCGGACGATTCCTTCGGCGCATTTGAGTGAGCCTGGTCCCGACCAACAGCAATGCGATGAGATTTTGACGCTGGCGTCACGCACCCCGGACCATGGTAAATTGGCTCCCTGGCGGTTTATCCTGATTGACGGACCTGCACGCCAGACATTGAGCGATTTTTGCGTTGCGCGCCAAAAGGCAGTTGCGCTGGATGAGGGGCGCACCCTGACCGAAGCCGAAATCGACAAGACCGCAACGACGTTTACGAAGGCGCCGCTGATTGTGGTCCTCGTCTCAACAGCGACTGACCATCCGAAAATCCCGCTTTGGGAACAGGAACTTGCAGTTGGTGCGGTGGGCATGAACCTGCTTCATGCCAGCAATGCGCTCGGCTTTTCCGCACAGTGGCTGTCAGCCTGGATGGCCTATGATCCAAAGGTTTGCGCAAAGCTTGGATTGACGGGGACAGAACGTGTTGCGGGCTTTTTTCACATCGGCACACCGCAAGAAGGACCGGTAGAGCGCGCGCGGCCGGATGTGTCCGATATGACAACCCATTGGTCTGCTTGACCTGATTACATTTGAAGCTGGAGCTCAGATATTGTTCTACGACGCAATCAAGAAGAATCACGGACTGCCTCACGATCCATTCAAGGCTATTGTGACACCACGTCCCATTGGCTGGATTTCCACGCAGGATGCAAAAGGCCGCCACAATCTGGCGCCCTACAGTTTTTTCAATGCCCTGTGTGACAAGCCGCCAATCGTCATGTTTTCCTCCGACGGAATGAAGGACAGCGCCAGCAATGCTCAGGAAACAGGCGTATTTGCCTGCAATCTGGCCACCTATGCCCTAAAGGATGCCATGAATGCCTCCTCAGCACCGCTTGATCATGGTGTCAGTGAGTTTGAGCGGGCCGGGCTGACGCCTGTGCCATGCGAGCTGATTGATGCGCCACGCATCAAGGAAGCGGCTGTTGTCATGGAATGTGAGACACTGGAGGTCAAACCGTTGGTGGACCGGAGCGGGCAGGAGGCCAGCTACACCATGGTGATCGGGCAGGTTGTCGGCATTCATATTGATGATTCCTGCCTCGTGGACGGCCTGCTGGATACGGCCCTTTTGAAGCCCATTTCCCGGCTTGGTTACAGGGATTATGCGGTGGTGGATGCAGTGTTTCAGCTGACCCGCCCGGACAACTGAAAAATCATGGTGTGAGAAAGCTGAAATGTGCGCTGGACAGAGCCAAAATTTTCCCTTAGGAAGCGCTTCGTTAGCGTCGTTACTGCTTCTGGCAGCGTGACGCTATAGAGGCGTAGTTCGCCTGTGTCGCCGGTATAGCTCAGCTGGTAGAGCAACTGATTTGTAATCAGTAGGTCCCGGGTTCGAATCCTGGTGCCGGCACCATTTTACTCAATAAAATCAGGTATTTATCGGTTCTAGCTTTTCGCTCTATAGGCGAATTTATGTTTCTGGAAGCATTCTGGAAGCAAGTGGAGAGGATATCGGTTTGAGTGTATGCGACTCACACTAGAATTTCTCTGTCGATGTCATCTTTTATCTTTTGCATACAATGGCTGTCTCATAACCTGAAAATTGTAAATTCAATTCCTACCCCTGAAACAAAAATGTCTTTTAAATCAATATATTAATAGAGATTTCGATTTCTATGAGTGATTGGCTTTGCTATCCGGAAGCAGTTAGGAAGCAGGGCAGCATCACCGTCACGCTGTTCTTAGTGATCCACAAAAAAATATTGCCAAAAATATTGTCAGCGAAACTGCCTATTTGATAGGCACCATATGTTTTCTTCTAGCCCAACTGGGATCTCTGATTTTTAAGCTGATCGTTGCTTCTGGCACAAATCGACCTCTTGTCCTACGTTTCGGCGCTGAGTTTTGGTCAGTTGAAGCGGATATTGATCTTTGGTGACCTATCAAAGAATGAGGGCAGGCGTGTTCTGGAATTCAGAGGGTTACCTCGATTGCCGCTCTATAATTATCTATGCATTTTGGAGAGCTTCTAACCTGCTCAACCAAGACGCAAATACTTCGCATTCGCTACGCATTGTGGGGAGGGAAACTTCAATCGCAGCCAAATTACCGTGCAGGACCTTTTGATAACCGGGCACCAAATCAAGAATTCTTTTTGATGGGGCAGTGATTGGGCTGTCATTGATATGTTCAGGTGTCGCAAATGAACCGCGAATGTTCTGAAAGCTTCCTGAGAGCGCACTCAGACCCATTCCTTGCGCCATTCTATCTGGATGGCTGAAGAGGAGACCTTCGAACTCATGCATCGCGATGAATGGAATGAAGCGGCCTGCAAGATGTTCACCATGTCGAGCAGAGAAGTCAGCCGCAAGCGCATCAACGATATGTTGTGCTTGCTGTGGCACCGCCAGATGTTCGCATGTGTCTCTGCCGGGCCAACCATTTACACCACTCTTTGGAAGAGCGTAATAATCGACAATTGTGGTGGCAAACGCATTTGTGTCGTCGCTCAGGTGCTTGGCCACTTCTGTTCGAACGATCGGCCAGCCACATATCCCTCCTCGTCTCTTTCGAGCACGGGGACCGCCCACTAATCGGGCTGCCACCCAAGTAAATCCGAAGTTATACAAATGCGGTGCGAGCACCTCATTTACGAACTCCTCTTCAGTTTGTCCTTCGACGTGCACCAGCAGTCTTGTCACAGTTGGTTCCCACTCGGTCGTCCACCAATCTCATTTTTCTCCCAAAGCTCGCCAAGACTATAATCCTGAAGCCATCCAGACAGGCTTTCAGCGTCCAATCTGGTGAAAATTGAGGCCCCATCTTTTCTGTCGACAACAACAACTTCGTTGGGTTCGAAAAGGTCCAGAAGAAATGGAGATTGTGTGGAGATGATGATGCTAGCTTCTTCGGCTGCTTGACGTATCATGGCTCCGAGAACTGTAATGGCAGCAGGATGCAAGCCGAGCTCTGGTTCGTCCAGGAGTATTATCGAGGGTTTCAATTTTTTTGGCTGCAACAGTAGAGTTGCCAAAGCAATGAACCTCAGCGTCCCATCAGAAAAATCAGAAACGTCAAAATAACTATCAGAGCCCTTGTGTAGCCATTCGAGCCTGATAGTGGTCTCATCCAAGGCTCGAGGCTCGAGCACGAATTTATCGAAAAAAGGCGCGATTTTTTTTATTGTTTTGTTCAGAAAATTATACTCATCTGGATACTCAATCTGCAAAAGATATAGAAATGGAGCCAAGTTTGAACCATCTGGCCGCAAGAAACGATTATCATCGATTTCTGCGACCTTCTTCATTGGCGACGCAGTGCCGGTATCATGGAAATGATAAACTCTCCAGCTTTTGAGGGCTGTTTTCACATAGCTTTCCACACCACTAGATGCGCTTTGGCTAATGGCAGCTTCTTCGCCAAAGGAAGGCATTCGCTTACGAAGCGGACTTGGATAACTTTTATTCCAAAAATAAGCATATTCGTCTATTGGGAGCAATTCGTCTGCAGATGATGGTTCAAGCGAGATTTCGTATTGATCTACTGAGTCGTTAAACCAAGCGTGAAGTCGTATTTCTTCGGTCACTTTTGATCCGAAATGAAGGAGCCTTTCAGCTCCTCCTTTTGTCTTCACAAATCGAGACAAATGACCCTCAGTTATCTCTCTAAGAAGCATAAATGCGCCAATAAAATTTGACTTTCCGGAGCCGTTGCTGCCGATCAGGACGTTAATTGGACGAATATCAAGTTCTTGATCTTTAATGCTTTTGAATCCCTGAATCCTTATCTTTTCAAGTCTGTCCAAATTTCTTCGCTCCTTCCACAAGCCTCACTTCGACGTACAAGCTGCATCTTTTCTGATTTTTCCCCAATTTTGAGGTCCTCCCAACATAATGCTAAGAAGCGTTTTTTTGCACGTGAAAAGTTGATCACGCCAGCGGTCAGCCGTCCTTGGCCCTCAGAGGTTTCTGCGCAGATGCGCTGAAAATGACGCTGTTGTGATAGCGGACACTCGCTGCGGCTATTGTATGGCTCGAGCTTCCACACAGGGCGTTGATATCAAGCATAACGCACCCGAAATCGAGCATGGCGTGATGGTTAGGGCAAACAACAATGATGTTTGACGGAATGTCCGGTCCATTGTGGGGTGATCCGATCGGAATAATGTGGTGCGCTTCCGCGTAACTTTTGCCATCGGGCAGCGTTATTGTTGCTCCGCAGATTTGGCATTCGAAGTCGTGCAGTGCTTTGATCTTCCGAGTCATCACAGTATCCCTGATAATTCGATAGATCGTCTGCTCTTTGGACTGGCTTTCCGAACCTTTTTGGAGCTCGTTGATGTCCGATGCAAGAGGCGTCTCCGCGATGTGATCTCGCAAACCCCACATGCCATTTCCAATGCCAAGAACGCTAAAAAATTGATCGCGAGTGCCGCGCCAGTTGCTTGAATCTGACGAGTTATATTCTAGCTCCTTCCGAACCACTTCCTCTAAGGAAGGCGGCGTCGTGTCACCATGCATTACCCGCACCCGCCGCACTTCGTCGTAAATGTCTTTGAGATTGGCTTTACCGCCAAGGTTTTCAAGGGCCTGCTTGACTGATTCCCACCACTTCACGTTCCACCACCTCCGGTTTTTGCCGCCGATCGAATGCTATCCGACGTCTTATTTCGGAACTAGCCCAAGGGTGCCATCGGCTACTATCAACGGTGACTTTTACCAATTCTTACCCGTTCTAAGTTGCATTCTAATCCGCCAGGTTCCCACTCGCTCGGCAAGTGATCTGCGTGCGGCGCGTAGTGAGGCCGGGAATTGCAGCATTCACGGATACTAGATGATTGCCGAGCGCTTGTGGCGAATGTCTGCTAGCCGCTCATTTAGGCAATGGATGGACATTTTAGTTTCGGTCGGCTTGTCTGCATAGTAGCTGTCAAGCGCTACAAAAAAGACGGTTTTTGCAACGGTTTTTTTGCAACCATTTATATCATTGGTTTGGCTGTTGCAAAACCTTGGCGCAACGAATTATTGAAATATGCGGATTTCTGCGTGCCGTCATTCAGTTATACGAGGATAATGTGAATGAAGAGAGAAATAGAAACCGGCAAACGAAGAGCTGTATTCATATTCACGAAATCAGTCTCTTGGAGGGAGATGCAGCATTGGATCAATTCTGGAGTTTTTTAGAGTGGGGTAAATCAGCTATGGCTCTTCTCGGCCTCGGGGCAGTGACCTTCACCGGGATAGCAACGGCTAGCTATGGCCTTTTTAAATGGCTCGGAGAAAAGTGGATCGACCAGAAGTTTGAAAGCCGGATGGAAGCCTATAAGGCTGAGCAGTCGCGAGAACTGGAAAGGCTCCGCCACAAAATCAATGGTGTGTTCGACCGCACTATCAGATTGCATACCAAGGAGTTCGAAGTGCTTCCAGACTTATGGGGCAAGTTGGTCGAGGCGCATGCGTTAGTTAGCAGTTATGTATCTTCGTTACAGATTTACCCCGATGTCGGGCGCATGGACGATGATGAACTGAAGGAATACCTTGACGGAACAGCCTTGATGGAAGTGCAAAAGCGAGACGTCAAAGCCGAGCCCAACTTCTTAGAAAGGCAAAAGACCTTCACGAAGATCGCCGAACTCTATCGTTATGACGATGCCTTAAAACTGATGCGTGTATTCGCTACCTGCCTAAAGAAAGATGGCATTTTCCTGAAGCCGGAAATCAAGGCCGATATGGATGCCATGCGCGGCCTTCTCTGGAATGTCATGACAGAAAAACGAATGAACGAGGAGGATGACATCAAACCCAGAATGCGTGATGACTACAAGCGCTTCAAAGCAGAGGCTCAACCATTGTTGGAGAAGATCGAAAAATCCGTGGCTGATCGCTTATGGGATTCAACGACTGCTGAGGTGTAAAGTCTTCCAGCCCACAGTGACATTTTTATTCGCGTATTTGTATGTGTTGCAGAAAGGATCTTTTTGCAACACATACATGTGGATTTGGGAACCTTACTTCGCCCTCGGGCGACTTGATTAACCGCTGATTGTCTCGACTACATTTGCTTGGACGAGCAACTTCCCGTCGTCGACGAGATCATTGCCAGAACGCTTCCGCATCGTTGTACCGCTTTTGATCATGTCGATGAAGGTGTTCTGATCTGCGACTGGAATCGATTCCCACCAACTCGGTCGAAGATACAGGTTATCTAGCTGTGTGAACAAGAGGCGGACCAACGCATCGGCTTTACGATGATCATCCACCCAATGAAAGGAGTTCGCCAAAGCTCTAGCGGTGCCTCCGTCATTTCCAATCCAACCGAACACCATGGTGGTTTGACCTTCGAAGGTGGTAACGGTGAGGGTGATATGGTCGAAGTCGAGGTTGTCTCGACCAAGCCGCTGGAGTGGATTTCCTTGAAGATCGAACTCCGGGTGGAAGGCACCGCATGCGACGATCGGCAGGACCTGATCAAAACGGATCGCTAGGAAGTGGAAATCGTCGCGCGCACCGGAGAGGAGCCGGTCATCGAATTTCCTTTTCCAGCCGTCGACATCACGCATGCCGATCATAATGCCCGCCATCATGGAGTTGATAGACGTCTGGATCATAACTTGTATTTGAAAGGGATGGCCCCGGTCCGCTTCGCGTTGGATTTCGTTTCCTTTGAACTGAGCCGCCTTCGCAAACTGTTCATAGGCGATCGCCCTATATGAGAATAGGAAAGCGGCCTCATTTGTCAGCGATAAGGATTTTCTCTCGATTGGCTTGAAGATGTCATTGTCGTGCTTGCTACAGAAACCAGGAAAGACCGAGGCATTGTTGACGCCGATCTTGCGGGGTGCGGGTTTTCCTTCGGTTTTGATCAATTCCTTCATTGATGGCTTCACGGTCAGAACGTGCCCGGCCTCGGCGATCGCCGCTAGACCACCTTTCTTCTGTATCGTGTGAGCTTTGGTGATTGTCGAACTGCAGGAGTTCCTATCTCGATCGGGATGAGAGCAATAGCCATTGCGGAACTCCGCAAGCATTTTGGTCTCGATCTCGAATATGTTAACCGGAACCTGCTGTTCGCGACGGAAATGGCACCACTTGTATTTCTTACCAGACCGACACCAGCATAATTTGTAAGGCTGCATCGTTTCGACAGGTCTTATTGGATCAATTTTTATTGGTGGTGCAATAAGTGAAGAATGCGGAGCCATTGCTATGATTTACTGATAGATTACCAACCTGTCGAGGCAAGCTGCTAATTTTTTACGCGTCAGCATAGCCTTGTCGGGCCAACGTGAGTTTCTTGCGAGTTTCAATGCAACAATATTTTGTGCCATCTAAGCCATTGCAAGGTCGACCCTTTTTCGTGACCAAGTATTGTTTCTGAAGGGAAAGCAAAAATTAAATGTTAGATATGTATTTTAGCATGCTGGACAGTCCCAATAATCAATTTTTTAAAAATTGATTTCCAAATTGACAAAAATTTACCAAAATATTTTCGTGTTAAATAATAGTATATAAAAAATGAAACCGCCTTTTTGCCTTTGTAACAGCTTGAAAAAATTCACTTTCGTCATTTGACACTATGGAATGCAACTGTGCTGTTATTCGATTTGGAAGATCATCATAATCATTATCGATGAATTCATTGGAGACAGCTACATATCCAGCAAGCAGCCCCTGTATCTGGCTGTAATACATAGCCGCACGATCATCCCTTTCAATTGAAATCACCTGATTTTTGGTTAATCCGCTTTGATGATCGGTCAACGCGTAAAAGACATGTCGGCTTGCATCTGCCCACAACGGATGCTGCAATTGGCGTGTCACGTTGCTATCGGTTTGACCGTCAGATAGATAACGAACGTCCTCCATTGCGGCCTTAAAAACATCCCCAATTGACGCTTCAATGTCGGCATAGGTGCGTAGTTTCCATGCATCCGCGAGATGCCTCTTTCCAGCACGAATTTCTATGCGCCAAATCGATTGCGTTTTGTCCGCTGGATCGACGCCCCAAACTTTAAACCAATGGCTTTTGCGCTGATCAACTGCTTCGCGTCGTTTATCATAAATGATGATTTGGCGGTTTGGCATTTTGCCCACTGTTACGCTTTCGCAGCGTCTGCCAGCAAACACACTATGTGGTTGGTTTCCATCTTCAATTTTTTCGCTCCAATGTGGCCTTACCTTTGTCCTCTGCTGAGCTACGAAATTCGCATGATTGAGAACAAAATTCGGGACAGAAAAATCCATCGCGTAGTCAATCCTATTGATGCTTTCCAGATCAAAAACTGCACCCATTCTCGTCAATGCATTCTTTATGTCCGCAAAGATCGTCTCCAACGGCTCACACAAGAGTGCACGTGACTGAACGGAGACAAAGATGTTCCATTCAGCTCTGCTAGCGGATTTTTTGAAAAACCAATTGGCACCAATTGGACCAGTGCTGCACGAATATGCATATCCACCACGCATTCCGCTGCTGGACACCAGCATGCTTACATTGCCGGGTTTGATTGTTACCAGCACACTGTCTTGTTTTGTTGCTACTGCCTCATTTTTTGCTGCCTCCAGCATCTTGAGAACCGGGATTGGTAGTGAGCCTCTGAAGGCAACGTCAAATTTGTCGAAGCCCTTATATAAAAGTTTGTAGGTCATAGATTACTCTCAATTGCGATTTTGTAATTCTAGAGGGGGGTGTTACCGGGACCCCCTTTAGGCTCCTCGGATTTTCTGAGGAGCGCATGCTTGATCGCAATGAGCGAGGTACCTGCCAGCCAGTCACTGCGCTTGCGCCGCGGTCCGGCGTATTGATAGCCATCACAGCAACTGCATATTTGGACTTGGCTAACTGTTGGGATTTCGACATAGCCGTCATCATCGGCACAATCACATGGAGCACCCATTAGTCCTACTCCTCGGATGTGTGTTGACGTACATGGGCTTCAACCCATGCATTCAATTCTCGCCTGCGATAGCGAATAGAACGCGCCGAGACTTTGATGAATTTCGGACCACCACCGCGAACCCGCCAGTTCTGCAATGCGCGGATTGTGTAGCCAAGATATTCAGCAGCTTGTGTCTCGTTGATCAAACAATCGAGATGATCCTGCTGCTCGTTCAAATTCAATAAGGATTGGGATTGCACTGTGTTTCTCCGTATTCTGTTGAAGTACGGGGAAAACCTGTGTGAGATGGATGGTACACATAAAGGGCTATAAAATAGATGCTATTTTATAGCCTCTCTCAGCAGCGCATATTCAGCGTTAAGCGCAGGATTTGCATGCTTCTTAAGTGTCTGAATTGAAATTGTTTTCTTCTTTGAAAATTGATCCGGGTACATTGCAATCGCGCGCTCGATAATGAGAGCGTAGTGCGACGCATAGGAATTATCGGGATTTATTAGTCCATCAGCTGAGAGGTTTGCGATAGCACTCTGAATTACATCCTTTATTCCCGGCCTTCCCCTTAACCGTTTCGTCTTGTAATCATAAGAAGCGGGATTTCGAACGCTAACAATGCGAACTTCCTCCATTGTGAGGCTGATAGAAGATACTCTAGATTTTTCCCAAATTATCGTGCCATCCCATAGATCAATAGGCACTCTTGCAGGAACACATTCTGCCGTGCGCGGAGATGAAAAACCAAAACCAGCAAACGTTCCATCCCGAAGTCGAAAGAGAAGCTTTTTTTGCAACCGGCTATCTATGTCCGACAGTTCATTTGCCCACCGAGCAGCATCGTTACTACGCCTTAAAAGGGATGCTTGTTTTTTGATGTTTTCTGCGACGCGACGCATCATTGCATCTGGTGACATCGCTAGCATAAGTCTTTTGCGCCTTACGACATCTTGCTTTGACGCCTGACTAAGAAAGGCTTCCGACAGAAGCAAGCCCATTTTCCATACTGCAAATTTTCTATCTTGGTTCATCTAAAATTCTAGAAGTTGGAAAGCTGCGTGACCCAGACCTCACAATCTGAGATTGTTTGATGCCGTTATACATGAAAACTGGCGGTCGTATGTACGTATCAACAGTTATCTAGCCAAATATGACTTCCGTACGTACGTACGAATTCACATCTCAGCGCCTAGTGACCATCACCCGCGCCAATTCAGTTGAAATCCGGGCTTCTGCCATGTGTGTAAGAAACCTATGCTTTCTTAGTCAGTGCGACAGCAAGTTGATTGGATATGCGCTGCGCTGCCATCTCGATAGGGTTGTCAGCCAGATGCGCATAGCGGCTAGTGGTTTGAATATTGGTGTGTCCCAATAGTTTTCCAATGATAGGAAGGCTCTCGCCCATACTTACAGCAACAGATGCGAATGAGTGCCGCAGGTCGTGAATACGCAAATCGTCCAATCCGGCTTCCGCACGTATGTACCGCCAAGGCTTTTGAAGATCATTGAGGTAGGTTCCGGGCACATATCCAGAGATCACATATGGATTGTCCGGGACAGGATTGATGCCCGCTAAAACTTCAAGAGCCGCATCACCGAGATATACCCGTTTTGCACCAGTTTTTGAGTCTGGAAGCCATATCGAGTTCCCGCGTATGTACTCCCATTTCAGAGTTTGGATTTCACCAAGGCGGCAACCGGTAAGGATCAGGAGGCGAATGCAATTGATAGCGGACTGGAAATCCGATCCAGCTGCTTCGATCTTTGCCAAGGTCGTTCCCAACCGTTCCAACTCCTCTGTTGTCAAAAAACGCTCTCGTTTGTGTTCCTTGTACTTCTTGACGTGTCGGCATGGATTAGTTCCATCATCGCGCAATCCCCAAACCTCTGCTTGGTTCATCATCACGGATAGAACGGCAAAGGCGCGATTTGCGGAGTAGGGGCGGTGTTGGTTCTTGTGAAGCAACTCAGCAGCATGACGCCGAGAAATCTCTTCCACTTTCGAAGTGCCCATAACAGGATTAATCATCAGACGAATGGAGCGCTCGTAGTCATCAACGGTCTTGGGTTTGCAATGCGCGGGCGCATAGTCAGACAAGAACCGAACGCTCAGTTCTTCTAATGTGGCGGCACCACGCCTACGTATTAAGTCCTCGGCTGGGTTCCCACCTTGCGAAATTTCGGCAAGTAAAATGCGCGCATGCTTACGAGCATCATCAGCCGTTACCGTCCCGTGGCGTCCAATGATCTTTCTTCGGGTTCGACGTCCTATGTCTCGATACTGGATTAGGTAGGATTTGCGACCAGATGGGAGAACACGAATACCAAAGCCCGGCATATCTGAATCCCAAACAAAATAGTCAGAAGAATTTGGCTCTAGGCCGTCGACTACACGCTTAGAAAGTTTCATGTGCTTCCAGCAATCATAAATAGCAATTTCTGGAAGCATATAGGAAGCAACTGGGAGCGAAAAGGGGAGAAAATCAGAAAGGTGTGGAGTAAAGGTATATTTTAAAAACTTATATATATCAGTAGTTTATGTTCATATTTCGCAGTTTGGCGAAAGCCAGAGAAACCGACTAAACTCGATTTGTAATCAGTAGGTCCCGGGTTCGAATCCTGGTGCCGGCACCATTTATTTCAATGAAACAGCCGTTATCTAAATAGAGCGTAATGGGGACTTGTGACCGGTGACCTAGGTCATGTTAACAAACTCCGGACCCAGATTCGAGCTGCGATGAGTTGAATGAAGCCAAGATAGCTTGCGGCTGTTTTATCGTAGCGTGTTGCCAAACGGCGAGAGCATTTGAGTTTGTTGAAACACCGCTCGACTTGGTTTCTCAATGCATAGGTTATTGTATCGAGCGGGATTGGCACCTTGCGATTGGCCTTGCCGGGAATGATTGGTGTTCCGCCGCGCTGCGTTAATGTGTTGCGGATATGATCGCTGTCGTAACCACGGTCAGCCAGAAACACTTTGGCGGCAGGAAGGTAGCTATCGACCAGCACATCGAAGCCTTTGAAATCAGAGACTTCACCTCCTGTTATTTCCGCTCTGACAGGCAATCCATGAGCGTTGGCGATGAGGTGGATCTTGGTCCCCTCTCGTCGCAGTCAAGCCTGCGACTGCCGGGCAATGGTAAAGCCACCTTTTGAGCGGCCAAAACCTTCTTTTTGAGTCCCCCTTTTGCGCCAGCTGCAAGATGGTGTGCCCGGATCACAGTGCTATCGATCATCTGAACCTGATCGGGCATCACGCCACTTTCATTCAGTGCCTCCAGGATCATCTCCCACAGACCGGCCAATGTCCAGCGTCGGAATTGACGATAAACACTCGACCACTTGCCAAATTCTTCCGGTAGATCCCGCCAAGGAGAGCCGGTACGGGCAATCCAGAACACAGCATCCAGCACACGGCGGTTGTCTGAAGCCCGACGACCACCACGGCCACGAATGGCCAAAAGAAACGGTTCAAAGAACGCCCATTCGGCATCTTCCATCAACAATCGAGCCAAGGTAGCCTCCGCAAAAGCTATCTTGAATCAGATTTTAGCCGATTTGGGAATCCAGTTTGTCAACATGACCTAGTATTGCAAACCTGTAAGCATTCGGGCTGCTCACACAGACCAACAACGGCATAGCGGACGTTTAACCAAGTTCGGCTTTGTCCTGTGTGGATGGCTCCCTTTTTGCAAGTCCTTTTTTGTGATTGATGCTTTGTCAGATGCAGTCTTGTGTCCGTCCTGTTGACGCGACACACATGGCCGCTGGCCCTGATGGTTTCCACCAACCAAGTCCCATTCCGCACATCGAACAGCAAGCGTTCCGGACAAAACACGGGGTGTCTTGGTTTTAGGGCTGACAAACTTCCATCACTTCATTGGTCTTGCAATCTCTTATTTCCATTTCGTTGTATTCAAGCGGTTCTCACTTTGTAAGGTTCATTGCGGGTAAGCACGGCCCAGATCATTCGTGCAGTCTTATTGGCCATCGTAATTGCTGCCAGTCTGCTTGGCTTGCGTGACAGGATATCTGCAAACCAAGGATCAAATTTTTCCGGTTCTGCTCTAATCGACCGAATGCGGGAAGTCATGCCGAGAACCAATAAACGGCGAATATATTGATCCCCCATTTTCGAGATGTGACCCAAACGTTCTTTTCCGCCGCTTGATTTGTTGAGTGGCGTTAGTCCCAGCCATGCGGCAAACTCTCGGCCATTATTGAACTGCTTACCACTTCCTATCGTTGCAACAATTGCTGACGCTGTAATCGGTCCAACGCCTGGAATTGTCCGAAGCAGTGCAACGCGTTTCTCACGCTTGGCGATTTGCGTCATCTCTCGGGAACAATGTAGGATTTTTGAATGTAAGAACAGCAACTGGTCACAAAGTTCAAAGATCACATCGCCAGCCACTTCAGGCAGGTCAGGTTGTTCTCCATTTAGACAATCTTTGGCGAACCCAAGAGCATGATAGATCCCTTGAGGTAGAATAATGCCAAACTCCGCCAGTTGCGCCCGCAACATATTGATCGTTTGTGTTCGCTGCCGGACAATGAGATCGCGGGTCCGATGAACCGCCAGTATTGCTTGTTGATCGGGTGTCTTCACTTCAACAAATCGCATTGTCGGCCGGGTGACAGCCTCGCAAATGGCTTCTGCATCAACGGCATCTGATTTGCCACGTTTGACATACGGCTTCACGTAAACTGGCGGGATCAGCTTGACATTATGACCCAGTTTGGAAATTTCACGCGCCCAGTGGTGACTGGTTCCACACGCCTCAATGCCAACCAAACATGGCTCAAGGCTTTCAAAAAATGACTGGACCTGTGATCTTCTCAATGCGCAGTTGAATGCAACTTCACCGTCTTTGTAAATACCGTGGACTTGAAAAACGTTCTTAGCCAAATCAAGGCCGATTGTTGTGACTTGCACGGGGTGGCTCCTTTCACGAGCAGCTGAAAACAACCGCAGTATGGCGCACTAGGACGCCGATGGTGCAGGAGCCATCCACACCATCCGCACTGACGTTATTGGAGGAGCTTCCTTTCAGCGTTGTTCTTTTGCCGTCACTGCCACGATGAAAGCGTTCATTGCACGATCTGCGATGTCGCGGCTTTCGGTTACGGTCAACTGAACACATTCAATCGCAGATTAAGGCGGAAGTTGTCTTCAGGTTGGCCACCATTTGTGTCTCCAGCCGTCACCACCACTCTGGTGGAGAAAGATTCACTGTGTTCAGCGCTGCGGATGCCTTGGCATTACCTTCCCTGGCCAGCTGATTGAGAACGTCGACCATTTGCTTAAAGCCGTAAGAATCGCCAGATAGTCGAAACAAGTTGAACGCTTTCGCATAGTCCACCGCTACACAGCCGTCCGCGCGGTAGCCAAGTTTTTTCGTACGCACTCCGCCCCAAAAGTAGATTCCTCCTGCGACATCGTATGACAGGCTGCGACCGCCCAGCGTTTTCATTAATGAAGGGCAGGACGCCTTCAGTCTTTGAAGATCCCGACGGGTCGCACGGTCAATTTTGTCTGGTTTTGCGAAACGCTTGGAGCCGACCTGCCGTCCGGCCAGAGTCGAAAGAGTCGTGCGAGCTTTTGGAAGCACAAAAGGAACGGCTCGGCGTTTGGAGAGCCCGAATATGTCTCCTTTACCGGTCTCCACAATGGATTGTTCACGGACTGCATATGCCCGACACTCCCATTTACCGCCAGGCTCATTCGTGACCGGGTTGTAGGTTCGCTTCCCGTATAGATAACACATCTGACCGTTTTCCTGCTTCCAGGGGGCTGCAAGGACAACGCGATTGCCTGGGTACCACAGGTAAGACATGCCGTTGGAACCAAGATATTCAACCTGGGTACCATGACCCCGGCCATAGGTCATTACAGTAACATTCGACTGCGGTTTGGCTGCAGAAGGATTGGAGACCACAGCCATGAAAACGAAAGCCAGCAGAAATATAGTGTAAGTTGATGGGCGGAGGCCCTTTACAATCCACATTCGAAAATCTTTCATCAGATTGGGCATTTCTTCCACAACAATAGTATACCTGCAATACACTGTTTGTCGCGTTGGAATTTACCGTTTTCATGTACTGTTCCACGCTATGGCTGTCGGGCTTGTGCGGGTAAATGGCCACTTGAATGTTGGCTTCCAGGGGCGTTATCTGACATTCCGAGCGCGGCATTGTGCCGCCGAACCTCAAGGTTGCCAGCTGAAAATGATGCCTTTAGCATTA
Source organism: Alphaproteobacteria bacterium (assembly GCA_024743215.1). Classification (GTDB taxonomy): domain Bacteria; phylum Pseudomonadota; class Alphaproteobacteria; order Rhizobiales. Next base: position 21,701 of record JANSWZ010000008.1, on the reverse strand, counting down.
GGCCTAACAGATGGGGGAAGCGGCATGTTTGAGGTTGGGGCGACTTCTACGAATCCGAGGACAGGATCGAGTTGGGAAATACGCGAACTGTCCGACACGAATTTCGTGTTGCGGTATTCAATTCCAACCGGAAGCACAAAACCGGAAGTTGCGGAGCATTACCATATTGGCTGGCACGAAGAATTTCGCGTGCAAAGTGGACAAGGCATCTGCAAATTAGGTGGCAAAGAGGTAATGGTGTCGGCCGGTGAAACCATCGTAATGCCGGAGAAAATCAAGCATATACATCCCTACAGCACCGGCGCCGGACCACTAGTTGTTGATCAACATGCAGCGGTTTCGAACCATGAACCAAATGCAATAAGAGAAACTCTTGGATTCTTTTTTACAATGTTTGAGTGGGAAGCAGATGGGCGCATTAAGCTCGACAAAACCGGTTTGCCAAGGCACCCGATGAAGTTTGCGCTGGCGGGACGTATTCTTGGGCGTGCTGGTGGATACGATGCCCGCATACCCAAGCCGTTTGCAGATTTTGGTGGCGCTACGCTCGGGCGGCTGTCTGAACTGCTTGGATACAGCGTCATCGACCCGAAATGGCGATAGTTGCTACGGCAGCTTTTTCCAGATAGCTGCCCTTCGCTAAATGCTGAACCATAACTTCTGACCCGAGGCTCCCGCATTCAGATCGCGTGACCTGCCAGAGAGTGCACACGATACGCTGAACACCACCTGCCAACATGAATTGGTGTGGGACTGGCGCCCATTTCAATCACGACCGAATGCGCTCGTAGAGTGGATCATACGGTCCTGCGGCGATGACTGTTGCGGCCACCATGTCACCCAGATGATCCAACATCATGGTGGTGCCAGTCTCGGCATTCTCCGGTGTGACAAATGCATAGGCAAGGTTCAATCCGAGCCGATGGCCCCAATCCCCGGACGTTATAGTGCCAACCACCTGGTCACCATTCATAAGAGAAGCCCCGCCATGGGCTGGCGCATGGTTACAGTCGATGCTCAGGCTGACGAGTTTCCGTATGGGGCCGGCGTTGATGCGCTCTTGCAGAGCCGCTTTTCCAACGAAATCTTCCTTGTCCATTTTTACGAAGCGATCAAGACCGGTTTCAAATGGATCATACTCAGTCAGTATGTCTGCCTTCCAATGCAGGAATCCTTTCTCCATTCGCATGGAATCCACTGCGCGCGCACCAAAGAGCTTCATTCCGTGCGGTTCGCCAGCCTTGCGCAGCGCAAGATAGACCGCATAAAGCGAAGCATTGGGCACATGGATTTCGTAGGCAAGTTCGCCGGAAAAACTGACTGACATTACGGTGGCCGGAGCAAAGCCAATGAAACACTCCCGCACACTCAGCCACGGGAAACTATCCCTGCTCCAGTTGCCGCGACTGCACGCCGCCAGCACATCACGCGCCTTGGGACCCGCCATAACCAAAATCGTCTGATCATTGGTCAGGCTCTTAATCTGCACATCTTCACCAGTTCGTACATGCCCATTCAGCCAATCCATGTCGTGGAATTCAGACGCTGCGGCCGAACCATACCAGATCCGGTCACCGCCACGATCCGATGAGGGGAGGTTTGCAAATGTTGCTTCCCCTTTCACCATTCCGAGATCATTCAACATATAGCCCAATCCAACTTTCCCCGCTTTGCTGGTCACACGGCCACAAAACATACGGGTAAGGAAAGCGTGCCTATCACTACCAGTGATCTCAAAGCGGTTGAAACCATTCACTTCGCACAAGCCTACATTGTCACGCACATTGGACACTTCGCTGGCAACAACCTCAAAGGTCTCGTCAAACCGGAAAGTCTTTGAAGGATGGAAATCTGGTGTTGGCTTGATGTATTCCATTCGCTCCCATCCATTTACGACAGTGAATTCTGCACCTTCCGCTGCAAGTATTGGCGTCAGCGGTGTTGTTTTGGCAGGGCGGCCTGCAGGACGATGCTCATGCGGGAAATGAAAACGGAACTCGTTTTGGTAGTCCTCGATCGCCTTTAATGCAGTCAGTTCCACATTGGCATGTCCAGTGAAGCGGCGTGGATCGATGCACCAGGTATCATAGCAGGCTTCTCCATGTACGATTTGTTGTGCCAGGAGCCAGCCCAGACCACCGCCTTCACCCAGACCAGCGCGCAGTCCAATGATGCAAAATGCATTACGCTTCCCTGGAATTGGGCCAACCAAGGGTGCACCATCGATGGTATAGGTAATCGGACCATTTACTACACTGTGAATACCCGCCTCCATAAGCGCTGGCATGCGGTCGAAAGCGCCTTCAAGAACATCCATCACACGATCCAGATCGTCCGGACAAAGTGCATTGACAAAATTCGGATCGACCCCGTCCATGCCCCAGGTCTGGCAGGCTTGTTCATAGAAGCCAACGAGCAATCCGTTCTTTTCCTGACGACAGTAATAGTCAGAGATGGGGCAGCGCAGAAGCGGCATACGATGGCCTGCCTCCTTGATCGCCGGGATGTCATCTGTCAGAAAATACTGATGCTCCATGGATGCTACAGGATGGTGTACTCCCATCATTGCGCCGACTTCGTTCACCCTATAACCACCAGCATTCACCACGACATCGCAGTCGATATCGCCGTGCAACGTGTGGACAGTCCATGTATCATCATCATGCTGTGTCAGCTCAATGACCGGTGTGTTGCGATATATTTCGGCACCTGCCTTACGGGATCGGCTGGCCAGCGCCTGACACAGTTGTGCCGGGTCGATGTCACCGTCCAGAGGGTCCCACAGTCCGCCAACAAGATTGTCGGATGAAATCAGCGGATGGCGGCGGGCACATTCCTCTGCGTCAATCACTTCAAAATGCACATCCATCCCACGCGCCATGGAAGCGAAATGGCTATATCCCTCCATTTGTGCTGTCGTGTTGGCCAAACGGATTCCTCCATCCGCATGGTGGTAATTGATGGGGTAATCGGGATCCTCGGCCAGTTCTTTGTAAAGGTTGATTGAGTGGGTTTTCAGCCCGACCATTGTTTGGTTAGCACCAAAGTTCGTCACCTGAGCCGCTGAGTGCCAAGTGGTGCCACTGGTCAATTCATTGCGTTCAACCAGAACAACGTCTGACCAGCCTTCTTTAGTCAAGTGATAAAGGGTTGAACATCCGGCAATTCCGCCACCGATAACCACAACTTTTGTGCGCGACTTCATGAGAAACTCCCGTAAATTCTAAACCTCAAGGGGAGCAAAGTCCCATGGTCCGTCAACAGGATTTACCTAAATTCTAAAAATTCGAAATTGGGCAGCTAAAAACTTCGCAACCCAAAGGGTTTCAATTGAACCGGAAAGGTGGCCTCAAATTCAGCGGCAAAGACCATGAACCGGTTGCCGCTTTTGCCGCAACGCGGTATGAATCCCATCAAGCGCATGACTCTCATGACAAGGTGGATGTCTAAGTCAGGAATTCACGCGGTGGTTCTAGGTGATTTGCTCATCCATGCTCAGTCGGAATGTGCCGCCAAGCCAGGGCATCATGTCCACAGCCGGTTGCAGGACCCGCTTTTGAACCAGGGATTGAAGAGTGTTCGTAACAAACAATTGAGTGGCTTCGGCACATTCCGGAGTTGCCAATATGGAAATTTCGCGTGCAAACCCTTTGCTGGGAAAGGGGTGGAGCTGTACCTGCGAATGGAATCGCTTGGCCCGCATGAAACTCAATGGGGTTGTAATTGCCCAACCGCTGCCGGCGGCGATCATGGCCATCATGGTCTGGTTGCTCTCAACCTCGAACCGGTTCGGCAATGAAATCCGTAGTCGGCGCATCTGCGCCTCAATCTGGCCACTGATGTGTTGAGAGGTGCTGTAACGCAGAAATGGCAAAGTGCTGTTCCCTGCCAAAAGGTCTTCTGGTGAATTCTTTGAATTTATCGGAAGGGCCAATACAAACGGATCGCGCAGAAACGGTGTTTCCAGGAGGTTCAGGGCTTTTTCACTCGGATGATTTGCCACCCCCAGGTCGATCTGGCGCTGACGCAGCAACTCCAGTATCGCATGGCTCGCGCAAGTCCGATGTATGAAGTCACAATTGGGCATTCCGGATGCCAGGTAGACGGCAAGCTCAGGAGCGATATCGCTGTCGAAATCCTCAATCAATCCCAACCGCAATTTCTGTGTTTCGAGAACATTTCCAGAGACGATGGCAGCTTGTCCCTTTCGGATCACAGTCAACGCTTCCTCAACGTGCTTGAGGAATATATCCCCCGCAGGCGTCAACACCATTGGACGCCGGCTATGATCAAGCAGATCCACGCCCAACCGGTTTTCCAGACTGCGCAAATGGTGTGAAACCGTGCTGATCGACAGCCCGGTTTCCTGGGCGACTTTCTGAATAGAGCCAAGGGTTGCGATAAACTGAAAAGCTTCCAGCCATTTCAGACTTAAATCAGATCGCAGCAATGGAGGTCCTTTCGCATGACATCCGGGTGAGAATTGGGACCAAACAACTAAAGCAGGCGTTTCTGTCAATGCAAAGAAAAAATCGAAACTTTAATCATAATTATTCGAAACTGTGGACTTTGATTCCGCCAACGCCGGTATTCGATGTCAGTATGCTGTTTGATCTGTTGATGGCTTTTTGGCTTAAATCGCCGTTATTGAGACATGCAGGATCAAAAACGGGGAAACAATTGACATCAATCTCTGTAACAGCAACAGTACTTATACGGCTGACATTTTGCATCGCTTGATCAGGGCGCTAGCGCAAAGTGGCAATCAAACAAATGAATTGGACCAACTTTGATACTGTTCCTCACGCAAACAACAATCGAATTCAGTCAGGTCTGGCGCCATGGAGCGATTGAACTGATTGAACCCCTAAAGGATGAACAATTATGAAGAAACTACTTTCAACCGCAATGGCTGCTGCTCTGATGGCAGTGGTGGCACCGGTAGCTAATGCTGCTGACGAAATCACAGTGGCATACTTCCTGGAGTGGCCAACACCAAACCAGTTCGCACAGGCTAACGATCTTTACGAGGAAGCTCTGGGTGTGAAAATCAACTGGGTGTCGTTCGACGCGGGTACCGCCATGTCCGCTGCTATGGCATCTGGCGACGTTCACATTTCATTCTCGCAGGGTGTAACACCGTTCCTGGTCGCTACAGCCGCCGGACAGGATCTGCAGGTCGTTGATATTGCTGTTTCCTATTCGGACAACGACAACTGCGTTGTGCGCGAAGAGCTTGAAGCTAACAAGGAAAACGCTGCGGAAGTCCTCAAAGGCAAGAAGGTTGCGGTTCCGCTGGGCACAGCTGCCCATTCCGGTTTTCTGAAGCAGATCAAATATCTCAACATTGCTGAATCAGATCTGACCATCGTTGATATGGCACCTTCCGATTCCGCTGCTGCGTTTTCTCAGCCGAACACCGATTTGGCCATGGTATGTGGTTGGGGTGGTTCGCTGCGCAAAATGAAAGAGTATGGAAACCCAATCATCGAGGGTAAAGAAAAAGAATCTGTCGTCGGTAAAGTATTCGATGTGACTTCTATTCCAACCTCATTCGGTGAAGAAAACCCTGAGCTTCTTGCCAAGTTCCTGAAGGTTACGGCCGACATGAACGCAAAATATCTGAGTGATCCAGATGGTATGATTGCTGATATTCAGAAATCTGCTGGCATGGATCTGGATGGCACTAAAGACGTCATCAAGACTTTTGCGTTCCCAACGGTAGCTGAGCAGCTTTCTGACGAATGGCTGGGTGGTGGTGTGGCTGCCTATCTCACCGATAGCGCTGCAAGCCTCGAAGCAGACGGCAAAATTAAGGCTTTGCCAGACTATAGTGCTGTGGTTAACTCCAGCTACTTGGAAGCGGCATCGAAACTTTAGGTTTTGAAAATCGTTGAACACCGGCGCAGCGAAACTAGATTTCGCTGCGCTTTTTTGTAATCTGCCGAAAACCCAAAAGGATAAGTGCGCATGTCAGGTCTCAAGGTAGATGACGTTTCGATGACATTTGAATTGCCTGGGGGCGGTAATGTTGAAGCGCTCAAAAACATAAACTTGAATATCAAAGAAGGTGAGTTGGTTTCAGTATTGGGACCATCGGGTTGCGGTAAAACAACTTTGCTCAATATCCTGGCCGGTTTTTTAGCGCCAACGGGCGGTGCTATTTATCTGGGTGATGACAGGGTTACCGGACCGAGTTCGGAACGCGGCATGGTCTTCCAGCAGGGCGCTTTGTTTGAATGGATGAATGTATCCAGAAATATCGGCTTCGGTCCCGAAGTGAAGGGAACACCGCAATCAGAAATTGACCGCAGTGTAACTGAACTGTTGGGAATTGTCGGATTGCGGGATTTTGGCCAGAAGATGATATATGAATTGTCGGGCGGCATGCAGCAACGTGTTGCTTTGGCACGTTGTCTGGCGAACGATCCTGAAGTTATCCTGATGGACGAACCTTTGGGTGCGCTTGATGCGCTAACCCGTGAAAAGATGCAGAGCCTGGTGCTCGATATCTGGAAGAAAACAGGAAAAACCATCATCTTGATCACCCACTCGGTTGAAGAGGCGTTGCTATTGGGTGAGCGCCTGATCGTGATGGCGCCAAGGCCCGGCCGTATTCACAAGGAATACCATCTGCCATTTGCCGAGCTTGGTGTGGGGGCTGATTTGCGCAAAGTTAAACAGCATAAAGATTTTGGTCCAAAACGCGATGAAATCCTCAACATGATCTGGGACATGGAAGAGGAAATCATGGGCAGGTCGGAATTGGTATAGGGGACAGTATATGGCACAGGAACTTATGGATGTTCTGGCGACAACATTTTGGATGATCCTTGGCATTGTCCTGATCTTCGCAATTGTTTTGATCGTCAGTGGAGTGGTCTATTTCGTCTGGAATTTCATTAATTCCAAGAAAGATCAAATGCGTGGCTATGCCAGTCTGAAAACGGTTACTTTCGGTGATGAAAGTTCGGTAACGGCCAACCGAGTTGCATCCGTTGCCGGCGTAGTTACGGTTTTTGTAATATGGATGATTGCGACGGGTTCAAGTCTGTTGCCGTTTCAGGTTCTGCCAACTCCGTTTATTGGTGACACACAATTTCAATATACTGCAACCAACGCTGCCGGAGAGACGGATACGGCAAGCGTGAAAGTCCGGGTGAACCGTTTTGGTGACACCACGGCGGAACAACTTGTTGCGCCGGAAACCTCTGATGGGTTTGCCAAGGATGACGTTGTGATGGTGCAGGAACGTCGCGCCAAGTTACTGCGTGCTCATAACAATGATGAGGGTGGCAAAGAAGATTCATACCGGGTGACAGAGATAAACGGGCAACCGATCGATCTTGAACAAACCGTAGATATTGAAAACGCCACCGTGTTGATGACCAAAGCGGGCAGTCTGCAGATTCGCCCATATGCAGGTCCAACAATGGAGTCGCTGTATCTGCCTCCGCCTGAGCGGGTCTGGATCCGATTTCTGGAACTGAACGCAGAAGGTTATCAGGGTGTTGGCCTTTGGGAAAACGTTATGTGGTCCCTGATCCGAGTGGTTCTCGGCTTTTTCCTGGGTTGCCTGTTTGGCATTCCGCTTGGGTTCGCCATGGGCCTCAATTCGTGGATGCGTGGATGGTTCGATCCGATTGTCGAATTCATGCGCCCGGTTCCGCCTTTGGCTCTGATCCCGCTGGTCATAATCTGGTTCGGAATTGGGGAGCAAGGGAAGATCAGTCTGCTGTTCCTGGCTGCTTTGTGGATCATGATTATTGGTGCCCGTGCCGGAGTGTCTGGCGTGAACATTTCCAAGGTTCATGCAGCTTATTCACTCGGCGCAACCAAGACTCAGCTGCTAACGAAGGTAATCTTGCCAAACTCTCTGCCTGAGATTTTCACAGCGGCTCGTGTCGCAATGGGCGTTTGTTGGGGCACTGTTGTTGCTGCCGAACTGGTGGCTGCGGAAAAAGGTGCCGGTAAAATGATCATTGCCGCCTCGAAGTTTCAGCTGACGGAAATCGTGATCATCGGCATCATTATCATCGGCGTGATCGGTTTCGGCATCGATGTGTTGATGCGCATGGCTGAAAACAAATTGGTGCCTTGGAAAGGCAAAGCGTAAGGTTAGCTCGGTCCTGATTGCCGGACTCAACCTTCTGGATAGAGTTTAGACACGTGGGCATGGTGGGTTACGGTGCACGCGGATTGTAAATGTTTGCCAGTGAGTACTGTACCAATTTACGCTTGGGCGGCGTCGCTGTTTGCGACGCCGCCCAAAGCTTTAAAGATGTCTCGATTGCCGGGTGGTAACCAGCCGCTCACATCCATTTGATTTTCTCTTGAACCGAACACTCTGTAAGGTCGTAATCACAACAAATGGAGGTTTAACCCATGAAATGTCTTGATTCTGACACCTGCTTTGACCGCCGCTATGCCCTAGGATTTGGTTTTGCGGTTGCGCTATGGGCTGTGATGGCGTTGACGAGTATTGTGCTCTAAGCGGCCTTTGCAAGACTCTAATTGACAAACAGCTCTGCACTTTGTGTCATGCCGCGAACCTGTAAGTGAGTGAACTGGGACGCGGCATGAAATTCGCCTTTGAAGCGAGCAATGCAGATGGGGCGCAAGAAGCGCTGACCGAACTGCAGAAACACTACCAGTCTGTCCCCCCGGAAGAAGCCGACATTATTGTTGTGCTGGGTGGTGATGGCAGCATGCTGCGGGCGCTGCACACCTACATGAATTCTGGAAAAATGCTTTATGGCCTCAATCGGGGGACTATCGGCTTTTTGATGAATGAGTTTTCGGCTGAAAAGCTGGACGAACGTATCGAAAAAGCCGTGTCGACTTTCATCAATCCGCTGGTGATGGAGGTTACGCTGTCTGACGGCAGCATTGAGCGTGCTTACGCGCTGAATGAAGTCTCGCTGCTGCGCCAATCCTATCAGGCAGCAAAGCTGCAGATTTCAGTTGATGAACGCATTCGACTGCCCGAGCTGATATGTGATGGAATCATATTGGCAACGCCGCAGGGCAGTACAGCCTATAATCTATCTGCTCATGGTCCCATTTTACCTATCAATGCGCCATTGCTTGCCTTGACGCCAATCAGCCCGTTCCGTCCGCGCAGGTGGCGTGGTGCGTTGCTGCCGAATCGGGCGAAGCTGACCATTGATGTGCTGGACCCGGCTCGGCGCCCGGTCAATGCGGTGGCCGACCACACGGAGTTCAAATCGGTAGAGCGTGTCGTGGCTTGGGAAGATAATACCAGTCGATGCGGTATTTTGTTCGATCCGGATCATTCCTGGGATGAGCGAATTCTGGCCGAGCAATTCCAGTATTAGAACTGCTGCCAACTCATATTGGTTTTTGGCGCTCCATAATGAGCGTTTGCTCTCCCCTGTAAGAGGTTATGTGCTTGTGCTCAAAGCCTTGCTTGAGGGCAACACTTATGGATCCGGCGTGCTCGGGTGCGATGATGCACACTGTTTTATCAGCCGAAAAATACTGATCACCCCATGCACAGGCCGCTCTTGCGGTTTCGCTGGCCACACCTTTGCCATGGACAGCGGTGCAAAGAACCCATCCCATTTCCGGAACCGCATCCAAGGGTGGTTCAATGGCGCGCTGGAAATCTCCAAATCCGACTTCCCCCCAAAAATTGCCGGTGGACTTTTCGCGAACGACCCAATAGCCGAACCCCAATGCTGACCAATGGCCGATATTGCGCAAATGCCTGGCCCAGGATTCCTGCCGCGTGCTTGGTTGCCCGGAGATATGAAGGGTTACTGCTGGATCAGCCCACATGGCTGCGCAATCGTCGAAATCTGACAATGTATGCGGCCGCATTGTTGTACGTTCCGTTTCCAAATCAATGGTTTTTGCCGGGACTTTAAGCATAGGAGTGTGAACCTGATTTTTGTCCGATTTTCAATTTAAAGACGCATAGACTTGTTGCCGTTGATTACGGTATCGAGATGCGCGCATGTCAAGCGTTGGCCAAGCGTATAGATTGAATATGCTGTACCGAAATTGCAGCAAGTTAAAAAACGGACCACTATGACTGTTGGTATATTCGGGTTTCTCAAGAAGCGCTCCCCTTGCGTGGTTGAGGTTATCGCAATTTATGAAGAACCAGCGGATCAGGTTTTTGAAGGCGCGTTGCGCTTTTCTGAAATGATTGAGGCCATGTCCGGTTTGGCTGTTTACAAGGGCTTGCCGGACGAAGCGGTGCAGGAAGGTGCCACCTATGTGGTCGATGTAACTTTCTGGAAGCTGTTCACGGTCAAAGGTCACACCATGCATATCGAGCTTCTCGATCGGGCAGGGCGTATCCTGCAAAGCCGGGAGCATGCGCCAGGAATCCGACGCTGGGACCACACTTTGTCAGTTCAGACACGGGACGGGCTCACAGAGTGGCGAGATGCAGTGCTCATCGATGCGGGTTGGCGCACCCCGTTTATGGCACGTTTTGCAACCTACCTATATCGACGGCGTCATAAGCATCGGAAGGCATTGTCCATCACATCTGATCTGCGACCTGTCTGACAGTACCAGTTAAATGTTGCCCGACAATTCCTGTTTCATGAACTCATCCAGCTGCGCAATCTCGGCCTTGTCCTGAATGATCAGGCCTCGTTTTGTGCGCCGCCACAACACATCATCTGCATTGCGCGCCCATTCGTGTCGTATCAGGTAGCGCACCTCTGCGGCGGTCAGGTCTGCACCGAAATTCTCACCGAGATCATCGAGCTTGGTTGCATTGCCCAGGATGGCGCGCGCGCGCGTTCCGTAGAGGCGGAACAACCGCCAGGCATGAGCTGGCTCAAGGAATGGAAAATCCTTTTGCAGCTTTGCCAATTCATCATCAAATGACAGGGTGTCAAAATCACCGCCGGGCAAGGTGGCGCCTTTGGTCCAGGAGGCACCTTTAGCTCCGATCGCTTCTTCGATCTTCTCAAGCATCGATTCAGCCAATCGCCGGTAAGTGGTTATTTTTCCACCGAAAATGTTGATCAGCTTCGGCTCGTTTTCAGAGCCTTCGCTTTTCAGCACATAGTCCCGTGTGGCTTCCTGTGCCTTCGTGGCTCCATCATCGTAAAGCGGGCGAACGCCGGAATAGGTCCACACAATATCTTCGCGGTGCAAAGGTTCGCTGAAATATTCGGCTGCGGCGCTGAGCAGATAGTCGGTTTCTTCCTCGGTAATGGCAACGGATTTGGGATCGCCATCATAGTCGCGGTCTGTCGTGCCGATCAGGGTAAAATCCTGCTCATAGGGAATTGCAAAGAAGATGCGGCCATCATTGTTTTGGAAGAAATAGGCGCGCGGGTCGGTAAATTTCTGTTTCACGACGATATGGCTGCCCTGCACAAGCCGCACATTGTGTGCATCATTGTAGCCAAGAGCGCCGGTCAGAACGTGGTCAATCCAGGGGCCTGCAGCGTTCACCACGCAGCGCGCTGAAACTTGCCAGGCTTTCCCTGTCAATTTGTCTTCAAGCCCAATTTGCCACAGATCATCAGCGCGCAGTAGCGAGACCACTTTGGTGCCGGTGTTGATGTCGGCACCGCGGTCTGCTGCATCGCGTGCATTCAGAACGACCAGTCGGGCGTCATTGACCCAACAATCGGAATACTCAAAAGCCTTCTGGAAGTGTGGTTTCAGCGGTTGTCCGGCCGGGTCCTGCTTAAGGTTGAGCGTTTTCGTACCGGGCAGTTTCTTGCGGCCACCAATGTGGTCATACAAAAACAGACCTAGTCGGATCAGCCAGGCCGGGCGCGTATCCTTGTGGTGCGGCAGCACAAACCTGAGTGGCCAGATGATATGCGGCGCCATACCCCACAAGGTTTCGCGCTCCATCAGAGCTTCGCGAACCAGACGGAATTCATAGTGTTCCAGATAGCGCAATCCACCATGGATCAGCTTTGTTGACCATGACGAGGTTCCGGACGCCAGATCGTTCATTTCCGCAAGGCCGACGTGAAAGCCTCTGCCTACGGCATCCCGCGCAATTCCAACGCCATTTATGCCTCCGCCAACAATGAAAACATCATAAGGTTGGTCAGGAGTTGCCTGCGTGGTGGTGTTGAGAATAGCGGTGCTTTGTTCGGTCATGAAACGGTCTCTCCATACTATGCTCGTCTTAAGTCGAAGATATATGAGTGTCAAACGAAGAAAATCGAAAGCCCTATCGCTTCGTTCGGTTTTCCAGAATGCGCCTGATATCAAGCGCAAACCCTAACGGATCTGCAGTCTGAGGAAGTGAATTGGGAGTCAACGGACTGTTAATACCTGTTGGCGTATTTCTATCTTTCGTTGAACAGTCGGGGAATGAAAGTCCCTTTATGAATGAAACCGGTTGATCTGACAGCGCTACGGTGCCTGATTGTTGACGACAATGCGCATATAAGGCGCGTCGTTCGGATGCTGCTTCAGGGATTTGGTATTCGTGAAGTGATCGAAGCAGAAGACGGCGCTGAGGGGTTTGAGTTGTTTCAATCCACCGCCCCAGATTTTGTCGTGGTCGATTGGGCTATGCCCGTTTTCAACGGTGTTGAGTTGACGCGCATGATGCGCGACACCGATTCCAGCCATTTCCCCTATGTGCCTATCATCATGATCACCGGACATTCCGATAAAAAACGCGTCATAGAAGCGCGAGATGCTGGTGTCACCGAATTTGTCTGCAAGCCGATTTCGGCCACAGCGCTCTATCAACGCATCGTGGTCTCAGTTGTATCGCCCAGGCCATTCATTCGCACCGATACTTTCTTTGGCCCAGACCGAAGGCGTATCGTTGGCGCACTGGCTCAGGATGCGGAAGAACGCAGGGGCAAGGGTGAAAGCGAGCACAAAGTGACACAGATCGATAGTTTAATTGAACCCCGAAGCGAGAAATCGGTAGCATAATATGACAGATACAAATGTCTCGTCCCGCCAAATGGGTTCTGGAAAATCTGCTCACGAAATTATTGAGCCACCCAACAAGCTCAAGGACAAGGTCAAGCCTCTGCGTCAAGAGCATGGCAAGCCAATTGAGGATCCTGTAGCGCGGGCCGAGCGTGAGTTGAAAAAACTTGAGCCTCAGTTTGCAGAATGGATGTCGAAGGATATTGCAAGACTTCAAAAAGCCTGGATGAACCTTAACGAGACGTCAGGGGCCGATGGCCTCATGGACCCGGAGATTGCAGCGCCCCTGTTTCGCGCAGCACATGATCTGAAAGGGCAGGCAGGAACATTTGGCAGTCCCTATGTTGCGACTGTTGCCGCCAGCCTTTGCATGATTTTTGAAGATGATGAAACATTGGCCAGCGCGCCGCCAATACTGATTGAGCAGCACATCAATGCAATTGCTGCAATGCACCGGGAAGGCGCTGAATCCGGTGCGGACAGTCTGGCGTCAAAACTCTGCGAAGAATTGACAAACATCACCCAGACAATTGTTGCAACCACCAAGGCACAACAGCTGAAAGCATCCTGAAGATGCAAGCGCTGCACTGCCATAATGGTGGCTTGAGCTTAGCTGCTTGGACCTCAGTTTATGGGACCTGATTCAGAGAGCGGAAAGTCAACATGAATATGGTTCTGATCAGGATCCCAGATGTTGCACTGTAGAATATCTACTTCTTCTATCGTTTGAAGTTTGTACGGCGCACCGTTGGTCTCCAGCAGATGTTTGAATTCAGACCAGGAATTGCCCCGAAAGGCGAAGTGCTCCAGCTTCAAATCCTGCTCTGATCCAGCGCCACCACCATTTTCAGCAGCAACCATATGCACAATGGGAAGTTCACCCAGATACATCCATGCACCGGGAAAGCCGAAATCAGGACGCGGCCCGTTTTTCAGGCCCAGAAACTTTGTGTACCAGTCAATCATGGCCTGCAAATTGGCCGTTCGGATGTTTACATGGTCAAGGGAAGAAACAAGCATTTTTTAGTCTCCGGGTGCTCTTATGATCGGCTGGACCTTAGGAAAATCTGCAGTCACTTGATAGCTTATGCTTCTGAATTTTTCTGGATAGCTATAGCAACCGAAGCAACGCATCTGTCAACTGGGCACTAGATGTTGCCGCATTCCTCAAACACGAATATCTTTCCGAGATGGCACGTTTGGTGATTTCTATGCGAGGCGATACCCGGGACTACTGGCTTAACTCGTCAATCAGCCAGCGAAAGGGTTTGATGTCACCCACTTCTGAGCGAAACATGACGGCACTTTCCATGTTCCAGCCATCTTCGGAGATCGGCAGGCGCACCAGATTGCGAGACAGGGCGTCGCTCTCCAGTTGATCGGCCAGGACAGCGATGAGATCCGTATCACTTATGATTTGCATCATGGAGGAGAGGGACGAGGTTTCCATGACGATCTGTGGCGACCTGCAACCAATCTGGCGATATTTTGCCGCAATTTTTTCTTTCAGGTTCCTGTCAGAGGCATGGCCAACCCAGCCGAATTCTGCCAATTCCTGCCAACTGATTTCAGGTTTTCGAGTGAGCGGATGGCCGGATCGCACCCACGGGCATCGCCGGGTGGTCCATGAGGTGCCAATTTGAAACTCATCTGGCAGTTCGGTTTCGGTCAATTCACAGACGATCAGATCCAGCGTGCCTTGAATGAGCATCGGTACCAGGATGTTTGAGATGGCGTTGGAAACCTCAAGCCGGACATTCGGGAATTTCTGATGAAATTCCGCCAGTGCATGTGGAACAAGGCTTTGAGCCCAGACCAATCCAGCGCCAAGTCGAATGCTGCCACCGCGCCCCTGTAGCAATCCGCCCACTTCAATTTCTGCGTATCTTGCCTGTTGCTCCATATTCAGCAAATGGCGGTTCAGGACCCGCCCGGCCTTCGTTGGAATGACGCCGCGAGATGTGCGCTCAAACAATCTGGCCGACATATGGTTTTCCAGATCCTTGATGCTTTTGGAAAGGGCTGGTTGGGATACGCCAGCTTGTTCTGCGGCAATTCGCAGATTGCCAGCATCATATGTGGTGCGGAAGTGCTGAAATCGTCTGGAGAATAGAAACTGCATGTCACCAACATGCCATCACAGAATGCAAAAGTCATGATTTTAATTCATGACTTTTGCATTTATTGGCATTGGAAGTTGTTGCCAATTCCACCTAGCTTTTGAAAAATGACGGCAAAAGCCGTTGCTCTGGACCAAGGGAGGCAGGGGCGTTTGAAATTTGTTTTCGTCATGTTCGATTCACTCAACCGTCTGGCTTTGGAAAGCTATGGCGGCCCCAAAAGTGATACGCCAAACTTCGAGCGTTTTGCCAAACGGTCTGTGACCTTTGACAAACATTATGTTGGCAGTCTTCCGTGCATGCCGGCAAGGCGGGATTTGCACACCGGGCGTTTGAACATGATGCACCGCAGTTGGGGGCCTCTTGAGCCCTATGATAATTCCTTTGCCCAAATGCTGGATCAATCAGGGGCGCATTCCCGTTTGATCACCGATCACTACCACTATTTTGAAGATGGCGGCGCAGGCTACCACACACGCTACAGTTCTTGGGACATGATCCGCGGACAGGAATATGATTCCTGGAAGGTTTTGCTTGATCCGCCGACCGATAAATTCAAGCATGCTTTCAACCCCAAACATTACAATTTTGATCGCAACTCATGGAAAAGCCGCCATGCGGTCAATCTTGAGTTCATGCAGAAAGAGGAAGAACTTCCGGGACCAAAATGCTTTGAGTCCGCATTTGAATTTCTGGATCATAACCGGGAAACCGATGATTGGTTTTTGCAGATCGAAACCTTTGATCCGCATGAGCCATTCCATGCACCGGAGAAGTACCGCCGGGCAGGAGACAGCGATTATAGCGGCGGTGTCCTGAACTGGCCCTCCTACGCACCTGTGGATGAAACCGATTCCGAGATAGCTGAAATACGCGCCAATTATACGGCCCTGGTGCGGATGTGTGACGCCTATTTCGGTAAATTGCTGGATTATTTCGACGCGCATGATCTGTGGAAGGACACAGCTTTGATCATGAGCACGGATCACGGGTTTTTGCTGTCAGAGCATCAATGGTGGGGGAAGTGCCGGATGCCTTACTATGAGGAAATCGCTCACATCCCAATGATGTTCTATCATCCCGATCATGCAGATAAGGCCGGAACACGCTGCAGCCAGCTTACGCAGACACCTGACATCATGCCGACCATTCTGGACTGTTTCGGGCTGGAAAAACCGCCTGAAACGCTTGGCACATCACTGCTGGAATTGATGGGTTCTGCGTCACAAGATCGAGAAGTTCTGTTCGGCATATTTGGCGGGGCTATTGGTGTGACCGATGGTCGATATGTGATGTTCCACTATCCGCCGGATACGACAGCAGACGGTCTGTATGAATATACGCTCAATCCTCAGCATATGACCGCACCCTTCACGAACAAGGAACTGAAGACGGCCGAATTGTCTGCCGGTTTCGACTTCACCAAGGGACTTCCGCTTCTGAAAATAGAAGCTCAGAAGGATGCAAAACGCGTGCCCATGAATGACGGGCTGGGCTTCGATGAGGCCGAGTTTGCCCTTTATGATCTGGCGTCCGATCCAGACCAGAAAACCAGGATTCGCGACCGGACCGTCGAGACCAGATTGTATGCCGCGATGATGAAGCATCTGGCAGAGCTCGACACACCGCAAGAGGCTTATTGTTGGTACGGCCTGGAGACTGGGGTGGAAACCGGGGCGTCCGCTGGTGCTCAACCAATAATCACATGACAGAAGATCTTAAGGAGGAAGATATGACACTTAAATCCAAATTCTCACTGGGTGTGGCGACCATAGCCGCCGTAGCGCTTGCAGGAAGCGCAGCATTTGCGGATTTCCCGGAACGTAAAATACAGAACATCTTTCCATGGGCACCTGGCACAGTTGCCCATGGTGTGAGCCAGATGATTGCCGAAGGCATGTCGGAGCGTTTGGGCCAGCCGTTGCCCGTGGTGGCAACGCCGGGCGCCGGTGGCGTGAAGGCGTTTAACACGGCATTGGCTGCCCCGGCAGACGGCTATACGATTTTTGATGGCTATGTTGCGCCATTGGTGATTTCGCCAATGTTTGGCCGGGCAGACTGGGGATGTGATGATTTCACACCTTTGTGGTCAGCCACGTCCAACGCCTTTGCAATTGCAATCAGCCCCACCGAGGAGCGGTTCACCGATTTCCCGACCTTCATAGAATATCTGAAGGCAAACCCCGGAAAAACAGCCTATAATGGCAACGGTTTGTCGCTGCCGCATATGGTTTCAGCCAAGGTACTGCAAACGCTTGATCTGGTTTCCCGTCCGGTTCCCTATGACGACATTGAACTGGGTATGAAAGATCTGCGGTCAGGTGTGTTGGATTGGCTGGTCGTCAATCCGGGTGTCTACAATGCCAATAAGGATAATCTGAAAATTCTTGTGACGCTCAGTGAGCTTGAGTCAGTGCAGCGGACCTATGACGGTGCTGACAGAGCACTGGATTTCGGAATTGATCTGGGCATTTCAGGTCTTGCGCCGATGGGTTGGAACTGGTGGTTGGTTCGCAAAGACACACCAGAAGACCGGGTTGCTGTTCTGCGTGACGCCATGGAAGCTACAATCAACGATCCTGAAGTCCGGGCTCAGATCGAAGCGACCGGTTTTGTGCTGACCGAGTATTCTCCTGACCAGTATAGTGATGTTTGTAACAGTGCCCGGGCGCAGCTGGAATCCGCCAAGGATGCCATCACCTGGGAAGAAGAAGCTGTAAAAGCCGCAAATTAAGGGCTCCTCCCGAATGTTGGCCCGCCGCACCTGACAATCTGGGCGGCGGGCCAACAAAGTTTTACTGGCACGCCAGACAGGACACGCCCGGATAGGCCAGGCCCAGACAGGACAGGCAATGACAAGTAACTCCATCAGGCTGGGACGTTTCACCGGACGTTTGCCGGGACGTTTGATTGCACCGATATTCTTTTTGGCCATCGCCGCCATTGTGTTCTGGCAAACCAACACAGACTTGGTGGAAAAGGACATCGCAAGCGGCAGCATGCAGTATAATGCCGCATTCGTGCCGGAGGTTCTTGCAATCGTGCTGATTGTTCTGGCGTTTTTCCAGATATTGCAGGCTTTTCGGCTTGCTGACGCCAATCTTGATACAAGTGCGTCAGAAGCCGACGAGGAAGATGAAACGCCAACGGAACGCGGTTTGGCGCTGCGCAGTTTTGTGGCACTCGTGTTTCTGGCCTTCTATATCTTTGCGATGCGCCCTTTGGGCTATCACATTGCGACCCCCTTATTTTTGGCATGCCTGTTTGTTCTATTGAACGTGCGCAATTTGTTTTTGGTGCTGGGTCTGTCGGTCGGCATATCCTATGCCTCGGCCTATGTTTTTGGCGGTCTGTTGAATGTCGTGCTTCCAGCCGGGGTGTTTGAAATTGCTCCTTTTTAGCGCAGGTACCAGACACTGATGCTTGAGCCACTTTTCCAGGGCATTCAGTTATTCTTCACAATGGACGCGGTATTCGCGGTCCTGGTGGGAACTTTGCTCGGCCTGTTAATCGGTGTTCTGCCAGGGCTTGGTCCCTTGATGGGCATCATTCTTCTGCTGCCGATTACCTTTCATATGGAGCCGGTGGCCGGGATGGGGCTGCTTATTGCCATCTATGTTGGTGGTTCCTGTGGCGGAGCAATTTCCGCCATTTTGGTGCGTATTCCCGGAACGCCATTGGCTGCGGCTACTTTGCTGGATGGCTATCCAATGGCGCAAAAGGGGCGTGCCAAGGATGCAGTTGGAATTGCCATTTCAGCTTCTGCACTGGGCGGTGTTCTGGGCGGAATTGTACTGATCTTTCTGGCACCGCTTCTAGCGCGGTTTGCCCTGGAATTTGCGCCCCCAGAGACGTTCGCCCTGGCGCTGACAGGACTTCTGGTGATCGCGCTCGTCTCAAATGAAGCCACGTCCAAGGGCATTATGACTGGTGCTTTCGGCCTTCTGATTTCCACCATTGGCTATGATCAGTTTGCCAATGATTTGCGTTTCACCTTTGGGGTGAATGGACTTCTCGGCGGTATCCACATTGTCGCAATGGTTGTTGGTCTGTTTGCAATCTCTGAAGTGATTGTTCAGATCAAGGCCGGTTTCTTTTCACGCAATCCGGATGTGCCCTGGGTTCGCCCGTCACTGAATTCTGCGCTGATGGTTCTCAGTCGCTGGGTGAATCTTGTCCGCTCGTCGGCCATTGGCTCGTTTCTGGGAGCTTTGCCCGGGGCAGGGGGCGTGGTGTCGTCTTTTACCGCCTATGCCATCGCACGGTCATCTTCCAAAACGCCTGAGAAATTTGGCACCGGGTTTGAAGATGGCATTGTTGCCACTGAATCGGCCAACAATGCCACGGTTGGGGGATCGCTTATTCCTACCCTGTCATTGGGCATTCCGGGTGATGCCACATCAGCTGTGCTGATGGGAGCCTTGATCATTCTGGGGTTTTTCCCTGGTCCCAATCTGTTTGAACAGAATCAGGATGTCGTGGGTGGAATTTTTCTGGCTTATATGTCTGCCAATGTCGTTCTGTTCTTTGCGGGTATCTTTCTGACACCGCTCTTTGTCGCCTGTATCAAATTCAAGAAGCAGTATCTGCTGCCATTCATTACGCTGTTATGTGTGCTGGGCGTGTTTTCACTGGAAAGCTCCACATTTCATCTGTGGGTCATGCTGGCATTCGGCATTATCGGGTATGTTCTGAGGCGCTATGATTATCCGCTGGCACCGATGGTCATTGGTATGGTTCTAGGGCCGATTGCAGAGAGCAATTTCCGGCGTTCGTTGGTGATTTCCGGAAATGACTACAGCTTCTTCATCGATCGCCCCATTGCCGCAACGATTTTGGCGATCAATCTGGTGCTGATCATCTGGATGCTGTGTCCCAAAGGCTGGAAAAACAGATTGTTGCGCCGGGTTTAGCGGACTGCTCTCAGTCTGCGGTTTGCTCGTTTAGTGACTGCCGACAGACAAACAGAGACAGGGCAGCCGCATTTGACACGTTCAGGCTTTTGATCGGCCCCGGCATATCAAGTCGGGCCAGATCGTCACACAGATCACGGGTGAGGCGGCGCAGTCCACGTCCTTCAGCGCCCAGCAACAATGCAATTTTGGAGGCGTTCTGGCGCTTGGTCGTTTCGACCAGATCCATCGGCCCTTCACTGTCCAGACCAATGGCGGAAAACTGCAATGCCTGCATTTCCTCAACGGCGCGCGCCAGATTGGTGACCTGAATATAGGGGACGTGTTCAAAAGCGCCTGACGCTGTTTTGGCAAGAAGCCCTGTTTCATGCGGAGCATTGCGCAATGTTGTTACCACAGCGCCTGCACCCAAGGCACAGGCCGAGCGGATGATTGCCCCCACATTGTGAGGGTCTGTGACCTGATCCAGCACAACCACCAGATCATGATGGCGGACTTCCTCAAGGGTTGGCTGCTCCAGTGGTTCGGTTTCGAGTACAATGCCCTGATGCACCGCATCGCGTTCGACCAGACCATCGAGCTCTCTTGGGCGCACTTCTGTCCACTTTTCCGGCAAGGGTACTGATTCTCCCTGAAGGCGGTCCGCCATGTTCTTGGTGATGCTGGCCTGTCTGATTTGTCGTTTGCTGTTTCTCAGGGCTGCTTCACAGGCATGATAGCCGTACAGCCACACCGGCCCTTCCATATCGCGAAATTTGTCGGTTTTCGGGCCCCTGGAATTACGTTCACCCTTGTGAGGTTTTTTATAAAAAGGTTTGTTCATCTTATGCAGGTGCTTTGCTCATTGGTGAGTGACCGATTTGGGCTGTGTGGCAGATATGGCGGCTGAAATGATAGACACAGGTTTCGTATCGCGAATTTCAAGCAGCCTGTAAATGGCTATGGCTTGTTGGGGGGCAATGCAAGTCTGGTTGGCAAGTCTGGTGGCGCTCTCAGTCCGGCGGATTCAGGCCAGGAAAAGTGCCGCAGAGACGGCACACATTAAGAGAACGCTGGGTGAGGCAGTTGACCGATTGCATATAAGTGCAAAAAAGCGTTGTTCACGAAGAATCCTGCGTTGACATGTTGTATCAGCATCTGCATAACGACGGCCACCGAAGCACCTGCGAGAAATTGCGGGCGTTTTTGTCTTGGCCCGCAGACAAACTGTTGTGTTTGCCAGTCTGGACAGTGTTTGATTTCGGAGGGATGCCTGAGCGGTTAAAAGGGGCGGACTGTAAATCCGTTGGCTATGCCTACGCTGGTTCAAATCCAGCTCCCTCCACCATCAAACCAAGTCGGCAGATAGTGCTGACACGCAAACGACGCTGAACTGCAGGTAACGCTGATCGGCAGTTAAGATTGAACGACAGGCGGGTATAGCTCAGGGGTAGAGCAACAGCCTTCCAAGCTGAAGACGCGGGTTCGATTCCCGCTACCCGCTCCAAATGCCTGATTGCAGGATTGCAGTTGTGGTTTGAGATACAGGCTGATAGTCAGCCTAGAACAAGAATTCGGTGGCCTGTGTCACCTGATAGTTGCAAGGAAATCCGGTCCGATGGCCAAGGAAAAGTTTGAACGCAATAAGCCGCATGCGAACATTGGCACGATTGGTCACGTTGACCACGGCAAAACAACGTTGACGGCAGCGATTACGAAATATTTTGGTGACTTCAAGGCTTATGATGAGATTGATGGCGCACCAGAAGAAAAGGCCCGTGGC
>JANSWZ010000002.1 GCA_024743215.1 Alphaproteobacteria bacterium | reverse complement strand
GGAAAAACTCGACATTGGTCAGGGTGTCGGTTCCATCCGGCCCGGAAATGGTGAACTGATCAGTGTCAGCATGATAGACAATTGTGGAGGCGGCCATTTCGGTGTCATAGACGGCTGTGTCTGTATCGTCACCGCCATCCATAATATCGTCATCACCGCCGCCGCGCAGGGTATCGTCGCCCGCGCCGCCGGACAGGATGTTAACCCCGGAATCACCAGTCAGGTCATCAGCATGTGCGCTGCCGCTGAGGTTCTCAATATCGCGCAGCCTGTCACTGCCACTTCCACCGGTCTGTTGCCCGCGTGTCGTTGCCAATGAGACTGTGACACCGCTGTCGGCACCCTCATAAGAAGCCGTGTCAATCCCGTCGCCGCCATTCAGCTGGTCATTCCCAGCACCGCCATTGAGAATATCATCGCCATCCTTGCCATTGAGGCGGTCATTGTTACCCAATCCGAAAATCAGGTCAGCGTCGTCAGTGCCATTGAGTCGGTTTTTTGCATCCGTGCCATTGATGATGTTGTACTGGGAACGAGTTGTAAAATTCAGTGTTTCCGCAACAGCAATACCGCCAAATGCATTGTCAGCACTGTCCAGCACTGCTCCGGAATCGACCGTCACATAGTAGGAACTTTCATACGACAGATCATCGATCGGATTGATGCTGAGTGAAGAGCCGCTAAAGTTGATCTGTGTGCTATCCGTCACATCAATGCTGCTCCAGACGGATCCATCTGCATTGTGGATTGTCACAAAACCGGTTCCGGCTTTCACGGCCTCATCAAAAGTAAGAACCAAAGTGGCATTTGTCTGAACATCGTCCGCATCATCTGAAGGTGTGCTGGATGTCAGTTCTGGAGCTGTTTCATCCGGACCCGCTGCTGGCGCCTCAATGGTCTGATCATCAAATTTCAAAAACTCGAAATTCGTCAGCGTATCCGTCCCGTGGGCACCAATAACCGTGGTTACACCGTCTTCGCTGGTGATTGTGTAGTCATCAAAATTACCGAAAAAGACGGCTGTATCTGTTCCATCTCCGCCATCCATTTCATCGTCGCCGCGCATCCCGTAAAGGGTGTTGTTTTCCGCATTGCCGATTATCTGATCGTCGCCATCACCTGCAATCGCGTGCTCAATGGTGGTGCCAAGTGCGATTGTCAGGAATGCAGTTCCGGCCAATGTGGACGTGCTGCCCTCCGACAGGTTCAAGACAAGATTGCGATACATTGCCGACGCGTCAATCCAATCCACGCCGCCATCGCTGTCTGTCAGTGTCTCACGGCCGCTTTGCGCGGCCTGAGCTACCAGAACTTCATCGGTGTAATGATAGACATCATCTTCGGTGAGTTCGGTTCCATAGCCGGTGAAGCGCACTGAATTCAGGGTGCCCTCATCAGCGTTGTAGGTATCCTCGATTTGAACCGTCCACTGCCCGTAGCTGGATTCACCGCGGTAACCATCCAATCCAAATGTATAGGAAAAACCGCCGGCGGAGGTTGAACTGTTGCCACTGGAACCATCGTAAAACGACATCTGAGTTCCGTCGGGGGAAATCAGGTCCATGCGCAGATCTGTAAAATAGGAATGAGTCAGAGAGATCGTCAGCGCAACATGTTCCAGTGCGATGCTCTGGCTGACCATGAAGGAAAAACTCATGGTTGCCAGATCGACAATCGATTTATTGGCAGTCACGGTTCCAGTTGTGACGCTTTGTTCGTTGGATGAGGTCTCTGGCGTTGGCGTAAATTCACTCCAGACCTCTGCCATACGCACGGCATTGAAGGCATTGATCATGCCATAGCCGTAATCCTCACTGAAATGCAGTCCGCCACCATTCCAATTGTCGGCACCATTCCATTTCCAGCTGTGATTTTCATAGGCGGTGGAGCCTGAATAAAGGCTGCCGGTTCCGACAGATGAATAGCTCAAGATATTCTGGACATCACGCCAGCCAAGCCCTGGATTGGCATCCAGAATGAGTGATACAAGCCCGGCAGTTATGGGGCTGGCAGCCGATGTGCCACCAAACTGATTGGTATAGTCTCCGCCTAACAGGCCATCATAGCCATTGCCATTATCCAGACGGTCAGTGGTTACGGATCCAGCTGGCGCTGAAACCAGCAAATGCGCTCCATAGGTGGAATAATATGTAACCTGACCGCCAGAATCGACGGCCCCGACCGTAACTGTAAACCGGCTGGCATCCAGTCCTTCACCATTGCCATCAATATCGCTGTTGCCTGCTGATTTGACATTGACGGTTCCAAGTCCGCCACGCCCAACTTCAGCGGCGTTTTCAAATTTTGCTTCATCGCCATAATTGTAAAAACTGGGCGAGGCGCCGTAGCTGTGATTGGTAACGTCAAATTCACTTAGAGAATTCAGCGTTTGCAGGTAACGCGACCAGTTGCTGTTGATGTCATCTGCACCACCAAAGATGCGGATGCCAGTCACACTTGCGTTGAAGGCCACGCCGACGCCACCGACTCCATTGTTCTCAGCTGCAATCAGACCGGCAACAGCAGTGCCATGTCCATCGCTGGGTGTCAGCGGCTGCCCGTTATTGAGCGTGCCATTGATGACAACATGCATGCTGTCATCATAATTGCCATCCAGATCCCAATGATCAGACTCAACGCCGTCATCCCATACCCCAACGGTGATGCCTTCGCCGGTATGGTCTGCCCAAATACGCTCCAACCCGGCAAAATTCTGACCAAGAGTAAAGCCCAGCCGACCGATAAGGGCCAGATGCCATTGATTGCCGTAAAGCGGATCGTCAGGAGAATATTCGGGGATCACTGGTGCCTCAATTTCCTATAGTCAATGCTGGGTGGGGTTTACGTTTCATTCATCAAGACTTCATTGCGGGGCGGGAGAGGTGTTAAGAACCTCATCCACCCGAAAGGTGCGTGCTGCCTGCTGACAGGGTGAGTGCCGTACAAAAATGCCGGAGGCAGTGAACGCCTGTCCCGCGGCGGCGATCTGCTTCGAGACCCCCATCAGAGAAACGCTTTCCCCGGTTTGCAATTTCAGCATGGGACACGTGATTCCGCCTGCAATCACAACGCCTGAGAGCGTTTCAGCCTTGGATGCAAAAGCAGATTGACCTGAGGCGGACGCAATAAATCCAGCACACAGATAGAGAGACGCAGCTATAAGTCTTTGTTTGAATTGCACGTTAATTCAGCCCCAGCATGAACTGTTTTTATAGGGCAAATGAATACATAAATTGTTAATTAATGGGGCGGCATGTTAAACAATAGGTCTGAATTTGCGGGAGACCTGGCGTCTGAAGTCAACCTGTTCTTTGGGTTTTATCTCTTACAATATTCCCAAACCAACGACTGAAAAGACCGGTTATGACAGACCAAAAACAATCTGATACTGGCCGTCCGGCAAATTCGCGAAATGAATCGCTCGTTCCGCCCGAATTTTCATTGCTGCGATTGGTGCCCGGTTCTGTCATGGCGTTCAGTCTGGTCACCAATATTTTGATGTTGACCGGGCCTCTCTTCATGCTTCAGGTCTATGATCGCGTCCTATCCAGCGGCAGCGTCTCAACGCTCGTAGCTCTGTGTATTCTGGTTGCAATACTGTATGCACTTTACGGTTTCCTGGAATTTGTCCGCGGACGCATCATGGCCCGTGTTGGACAGCAAATAGATGAGCGCTACCGCCATGCTGCTTTCGACATGGTGTCCCACTACGCAAAACTAGGCATGGAACGTGTCAATCTGGCACCATTGCAGGATCTGGTGACCATACGGAATTTTGTGTCGGGTCCTGGTCCCCTTGCATTTCTCGACATGCCCTGGGCCCCGATTTATCTGTTCGTGATTTATCTCATGCACCCGCTATTGGGGCTAGCATCCCTTGGCGCTGTATTGCTGTTGGCCGGGCTGGCCATTTGGAACAATCGGCTGATTGCTGAGCCGACCGAGATATCGCAAAGAGCACAGGCTGCCGCGCAGAATCTGGGCGCGGAGAGCCGTCGTAATGTGGAGACCAGCTCCGTGCTTGGCATGACGAAAGTCATGCGAGATCGCTGGACCCTGTTGCAAATGGACGCGCTTGAGGCCCAGACAAATGCATCTGATAGGGGCGGTGCGATAACGGCGACATCACGGACATTGCGGCTGGTCTTCCAGTCAGCCATTCTGGCGATGGGGGCGTATCTGGCCGTGCGTCAGCAAATATCACCTGGCACTATGATCGCAGCTTCGATCATCATGTCCCGTGCGCTCGCGCCGGTGGAACAATCGGTGACGCACTGGCAGGCCTTCGTTTCCTTCCGGCAGGCATGGAAACGGTTTTCAACCTTGATGGCTGATTTGCCGGACCCTGTGTCCAGACTGTCTCTTCCAGTTCCTGAAGGCCGCGTTTCCGTTGAGGGGCTGACAATTTTTTCACAATCGGACCGACGACCTTTGCTGCAGGGAGTGACCTTCCAGTTGGAACCGGGAAGCGGTTTGGGCATTATCGGGCCAACCGGTGCCGGTAAGACCACACTTGCCCGCGCTTTGACCGGGAATTGGCCTTTGAAACAGGGTGTGGTGCGCGTGGATGGTGCAGATCTTGACCATTGGGATCCGGTAGAGCTGGGACCATATCTGGGATACTTGCCGCAACGTGTCGATCTGTTCGAGGGAACCATCAGCCAGAATATTGCCCGTTTCCAACCCTCTGCACGGCCCGATGATATTGTAGCGGCCGCAAAGCAGGCGGCGGTTCATGATATGATTCAGCAATTGCCGGATGGCTACAACACCAATCTTGGTCCTCGCGGCGGCACCCTGTCTGCCGGCCAATGTCAGCGCATTGGTTTGGCACGCGCTCTTTACGGTCAACCCGCATTGGTCATTCTGGATGAGCCAAATGCAAATCTGGATGCGGAAGGCGAGGCGGCGCTGATCAAAGCTGTGCTGTCGGTGCGTGCCCGCGGCGGAACAGTGATCCTGGTGGCCCACCGTCCCAGCGCCATCGCTGCGCTGGACAAGCTGATGATGCTGCGTAACGGCCGAATGATGGCATTTGGCGACAAGGATGAGGTATTGGGCAAAGTCATTGCAACCCGGCAAGCTTCCGAGAGCCAGGAGGCTACGCCCCCCAAGACGGATGGGGCACAGACGCTGAAGGGGATTGGCAAACCTGTGAAGGAAACGTTCACATGATGCTCTCTTCGGAACAGTCCATGAAGCGTTACCGGCGCGCCGGCGGGCTGGCAATCCTGCTTGTGCTGGGCAGTCTTGGGGCCTGGGCCACGCTCAGCAGCATCAGCGGAGCGGTCATTGCGTCGGGAACGATTGTTGTTGAAAGCAACACCAAGCGTATTCAGCACCTGGAAGGTGGCGTTGTCGCTGAAATCCTGGTGGAGGAGGGCGATACGGTTGCCGCCGGAGATCCACTGCTTCGAATTGACAGCACCGATGCCCAGGCAGAATTGTCCATTCTCGATGCGGCGCGTGTGGAATTGCTGGCAAAGATTGCGCGCCTGCGGGCCGAACGCGATTTTTCAAAAGAAATCGTTTTTGACAAAGATCTTCTGTCACGCCAAAGCGATCCGCAGGTAGCCGCTTTGCTGCTGGGGCAGCGCCGCCTGCTGCAAACTCAGAACGCGGCCATTCAGGGTCGGCTCGATCAATTGGAAGAGCGCATTGCGCAATATGATGATGAAATAAAGGGGCTGGTGGCTCAGCAGGCTGCGAAAGATGCGCAGACTGCATTCATCACAGAAGAACTGACCGATATCGAATCCCTTGAAAGCCGCGGCCTGGTTCCCAAAACCCGTGTTCTGTCGCTGCAGCGTGAACAGGCCCGTCTTGGCGGTGAATCTGGCCAGTTGAGCTCGGAAATGGCGCGTATTTCAGGGCGCATCAGTGAAACCCGGCTTCAGGCTATTCAGATTACGGATGATTTTCGCGCCCGCGCATTGGATGAATTGCGCGATGCAGAAGCTCAGTTAAGTGAATATCGCGAGCGCCGCCTCGCAGTTTCCGCCCGCTTGCGCCGCACCGAAATTGTCGCGCCGCGGTCCGGACTGGTGCATGAACTGTTGGTCACCACCATCGGCGCTGTTCTGGCCCCGGGCGAAACGGTTATGCAATTGGTGCCGGAGGGAGACCCTTTGGTGGTGGAAGCAAGGGTGCGTCCTCAGGATATTGATCAGATCAGCACCGGTCAAAGTGCCTTGCTGCAATTTCCAAACGCCGATTCAAGACTGACGCCGCAGATCAATGGTGAGGTCATTCGCATTTCTGCCGATTTGAACCAGCCGGGCGGGGATGCGGCCCCATTCTACACGGTCCGGCTACGTCTGGCTGAGGCTGAGGAAACGAAACTGGGGCCGCTGGTGCTGAGGCCGGGCATGCCGGTCGAGGCCTTCCTGCAAACATCAGAACGCAGTCCGCTCAATTACTTTCTCAAACCGTTTTCCGATCAACTCCGGCACGCATTTCGAGAAAAGTAATGGTTTTCGCGGATTTCCATGCATCAATTGGGGCTTTCATAGACGTATCAGGATAAAGAGCGAAGTCTCAGGGCCTGTTTCAAGAAAGATAATTCATATGACCATTCGCTTGCATAAAAATGATCTGCCAGATGGCTATGATCCGGGCAGTTCTGTCGCCATTGATACCGAAACCATGGGGCTGAACCCGCATCGGGACCGGCTTTGTCTGGTGCAGATTTCTACCGGTGACGGCAACGCGGATCTGGTTCAGATCTCTCAGGATCAGGAAACAGCCCCAAATCTCACTAGGGTTCTGAATGACCGCGCAGTATTGAAACTGTTTCATTTCGCCCGTTTTGATGTTGCGGTGTTGCTGCACCGGTTTGGCGCACTGACCTCGCCCATTTATTGCACTAAAATTGCCTCTCGACTGGTGCGCACCTATACAGACCGCCATGGCCTCAAGGAATTGTGTCGCGAACTGATTGGCGTGGAACTGTCGAAGCAGCAGCAAAGCTCCAATTGGGGCGCGGATGAACTGTCCAAGGCACAGCAGGAATATGCTGCCAGCGATGTTCTGTATCTTCATGCCCTGAAAGAACAACTGGACGAACGCCTTGCGCGTGAAGGCCGCTTGGAAATTGCACGGACCTGCTTTGATTTTCTGCCGACAAGAGCGCGGCTTGATCTGATGGGCTGGCCGGAAACCGACATATTCGCTCACTCCTGAAACCAGACAGCCAAAAGTCAACGGGGCCAAACCAAGGAGCATGAGATCAACCGGCTTGCAACTTGGTGTTTGCCTGACACAATCTCACCAAAACTTTCCCGTTTATAGAAATTGTGAAGTTTAGCCTGTATGGTCGCAATGCGGCCGTTTGGCTGATGTTGAAAATGACAGATATTCGGGTTTGCTGATTGTTGAGTGAGATGCTTTCAAATGGATCAGGTAGTGTGACGGCAGGCGCAGTAGTGCCAGCCCGCAATCACTTGCCTGCGCCCAATGATCTGATGTCCTTTGACAGGGCAAAGCATTTCAGAAAAGTACGCCGACATTCCATTCTGGTTCGCATATTGAGGCTGCTCCTGCCTGTGCTGGGTATTGGAACGATAGGGGCTCTGGTTTTCATCACCACTTTTGTTCCCAAAATTGGCATCGGCGGACTTGAGCTTGATCCGGGTATGACGCTCTCATTTAACGGTTCTTCGATCTTGATGAACAATCCCAAACTCAGTGGGTTCGGCGATGATGGCCAATCCTATGAAGTGAAAGCGGACAGTGCGACCCAGTCGATACTCAACCCGGGCCTGATCAATTTGAATGGCCTGTTTGCCAAGATCACGCTTGAGGACGGGACCTGGGCGAATGTGCGCTCGCAAGAGGGGCTGTATAACAATGAGTCTTCGGAGCTTACCATTCAGTCGCCGATCCAGGTGGACTCAAGTGAAGGTTACAAGGTGACGTTGCAAAATGCCGAAGTCGATTTGAAAAGCGGAAAGCTGACCAGCCAGTCACCTGTTGAAGTACGCAGTGAAACTGGCTTTATGCAGGCAAACCAACTGATCATTGACAATAATGGCAAACGAATCCGGTTCACAAATGGCATACGCGTCACGATCGTGCCGCCGGACTCTGATGGAAAGCTGATTGTGCAAGAATGATGGTTAGCAAGATGATGAGGGATTTGGTTCCAGACATGAATATTGTTGCGCGAGATGGCAATGCGCTTGGCATGAACAGGCTTCTGCAATGGGTAGGTGCCATTGCGATGGCTTGCTTGCTTATGACGCCTGCTGTCCATGCGCAGGATGTTTCAGATGCCTTTTCTGGCTTGTCTGCCTCATCAAGAGACCCAATTGAAATTGAAGCAGATGAGTTGGAAGTTCAGGACCGTGAAAAAACGGCTGTATTTCGAGGCAATGTGCGGCTTGTGCAGGGGCCGACAACTCTGCGGGCGAGCAGCATAACTGTGTATTACGATGGCCGTGCGACCGGAGCCAATCAGCAGATTTCGAAAGTTGAGGCGCGGGGACCCATTCGCGTCACCAGTGAAGATCAGACGGCGCGTGGAGATCGGGCAACGTTTCAGATGGCGAGTCAAATATTGACCCTCACAGGCAATGTCATCCTCACTAAAGGCGGCAATGAACTGCGTGGCCAACGCCTGATCGTGAACCTGAAAACCGGCGAAAGCCGTGTTGAGGCGCCCAACAGTCAGTCCGGCGGTCGGGTGCGGGGTGTCTTCTTGCCCGGAAAACAATAGATATATGGGCGGTCGATCGAGAAACCATGCGGCAGGAAACAGCATGCTTGCACATCGACATGGCTTTTGAAGCAGGCTATTGAAAACAACACCTGTTAAAAGCAGGGCCGATCACGTTTCAGGGTGTCCGCATCAGTGAAAAAATTCAGACTATCCAGGCCGGAAAACCGTGCGCGCGCTGCAGCACCTGATTCAAGGCCCGCTCCTGTTGAGCCTGAATTTGCCGAGACCGGAAATTCCGGCCCTGAAAAATGGGATGATGCGCAGATAGAGAACGAAGTTTCCCAGCGCCGCCAATTGCGTTCGATTTATGATGATGATCATGATGAATTGGTGCCACCAAGCGGCCCCAGAAGCAGTGATCGCGGTACGTTCCAAATTCGCGAAACAGTAAGTGCTGTCTTGAGCCCCTTGAAAGCGCTGCGCTTTAGACGGAAGCCAAAAACAGCCCCGAAACCACCCCGGACAGCCCCATTGAGGGCCGAAAGTGTGCCGCGTTCGGAAACCGGTTCTGAGGCATTTGTCGAATCCACACCGGTTCTGGAACCAACACCGGCATCCGCACCAGGCGCGGCATTGTCACCCAGCAAGCCCGCAATCCGAAAGGCAACCAAACAAAAAGGCCGTCAATTCAGCGATGAAGATGGCTGGCTGGTCGCCCAAAATTTGGCTAAGAGCTTTCGTCGGCGTCCAGTGGTTCGTGATGTCACACTGGCTGTGCGGCAGGGTGAGGCAGTTGGATTGTTAGGGCCAAATGGTGCGGGTAAGACGACGGTTTTCTATATGATTACCGGCCTGATCCGCCCGGATCGTGGCGCAATTCGCATTGACGGATTGGATGTGACATCGCTGCCCATGTACAGTCGGGCGCGGCTTGGAATCGGCTATCTGCCGCAAGAGGCATCAATTTTTCGGGGCCTCACGGTGGAAGATAACATCAAAGCGGTGTTGGAGATTGTCGAGCCGGATCGGCGCCAGCGCAAGCAGGACCTTGAGCGCCTGTTAGAGGAATTCGGTATTGATCATTTGCGCAATTCGCCCAGTATTGCGCTATCGGGAGGTGAACGCCGCCGCTGCGAAATCGCGCGTGCTTTGGCCAGTCGCCCGGCTTTCATGTTGCTGGATGAGCCGTTTGCTGGCATCGATCCCATTGCGGTGGGGGATATTCAGAAACTGGTCCGGCAACTCACTGCGCGCGGAATTGGCGTCCTGATTACCGACCATAATGTACGCGAGACACTGGGACTGATTGACCGGGCTTACATCATCCATTCCGGGGAAGTTCTGATGGAAGGTACACCTGAAGACATTGTCCAGAATGAGGATGTAAGGCGCGTTTACCTTGGTGATCAATTTACTCTTTGAATACAATAGCCTGCTCGGCTAAAGTCGAATTAACCCGGCATCTGGTATAATGCTAGATGGAAAGCGGGTCCGGAAGAATGCTGGATCATACAAGACGATACATCATTGCTAACACTTCAGAATAACGCGTCAATACTTCTAGGATCGTAGGGATCAGACCGCCTATGTCAGGGCCAAGTTCATTTTCTTTTGCAGGCGGGATGAGTCAGAAGCTCGCCCCCGGATTGCGTCAGAATCTGTCTCAGTCTCTGGTTATGACGCCCCAATTGGTGCAGGCGATCAAACTTTTGCAGATGTCGCATCTGGAATTGTCCGGACATGTTGAAGATGAGTTGGAAAAAAATCCGCTTCTGGAACGCGAATCCGAACGCGATGCAGACGATCCTGCCCCTCAAGTCGAAGCAGATGACTGGCACGAACGGGAACTGACAGAAACCAATACTGATCTCAGCGGCCCACCGGATTCCGACTACAGCAATCTTTATCAGGATGACAATGAAAAGGCGCTGACACCTTCGCAGGAAAGCCCTTACGATCAGGCCCTTGAAGGCCCTTCCATGCTTGGGGCCGCCGTTGGCGAGGATATGGCCTTTGACGCCACACTGGCTGGCACAACCAGCTTGCGCGCGCGCCTGGAAGATCAGCTTTTCCTGATGACGACCAATCAGGTGATGCGGGCATTATGTCAGTATCTGGTCAGTCAGTTGGATGGCGCCGGCTATCTCCAGCTCGACAGTGCTGCCATTTGCGAGCAATTTTCAATTGAAGAAGCAACGCTGGAAGCAGCGGTTTCTTTGATTCACGCTTGCGAGCCGGCTGGCATTGGCGCGCGCAGCCTGAAGGAATGCCTTGAATTGCAACTCAAGGATCAGGGTGAGCTGGATGCTTCCATGCGCCTCATACTGGATAATCTGGCGTTGCTGGGACAGCAGGATGTCGATGCTCTGCAAAGCCTTACAGGCCTGTCCGATAAGGATATCAGCCGAAAAATTGCCTGCATCCGGTCGCTCAACCCCAAACCGGGTGAGATGTTTGAAGCCTTGGAACCTGAAAGTCTGGTGCCCGATGTGCTGGTCAGACCGAACAGCGTCGAGGGAAGTGACAGCGCCTGGCATATTGAACTCAACAGTGAAGTTCTGCCACGTCTTCTGGTGAATGAGGTTTACTATCAGACCGTCTCAAAACACGCCAAAGAGGATGAAAAGACCTTCCTGAACACCAGCCTGCAATCGGCAAGCGGCCTGATCAAGGCATTGGATCAAAGAGCCCGAAGTATTTTGAAAGTGGCAACGGAAATTGTCCGCATGCAAGATGCTTTCTTCCTCTATGGAATAGAATATCTCAAACCCATGACGTTGAAGCAGGTGGCAGACGCCATTGAAATGCATGAATCGACGGTCAGCCGCGTGACATCGAACAAATATATTTCAACGCCGCGCGGCATTTTTGAATTGAAGTTTTTCTTCTCTTCCTCCATCGCGGGTGTGAACGGAGAAGTTCATTCTGGAGAGGCCGTAAGGCACAGAATCAAACAGTTGATTGATCAGGAAGCGGCCGGTTCTATTCTCAGTGATGACGCCCTTGTGGAAAAATTGAAGGCCTCTGGCATCGACATTGCGCGCAGAACCGTGGCAAAATACCGCGAAGCACTTGGCATACCCTCCAGTGTGGCACGTCGGCGCCAAAAGCGGACGGTTGGCGGGCAAGCCAGATAGGCCATATGAGCTGCCTGGCCGGCAGTGAACATGGCTACGATGCCGACTATGGCATTGAGTGTTGCACTGACTTTGAATTGGGTAACCGGCTCATATTCAGTGGCTAAGCGTCCAAAACCGGCTTCTGAACCGGTGGATGAGTTGAAAAACGGTCCCATGCCGGGGCTCAAGCGAGAGGTAGATTATGGAACTTCGCATATCCGGAAAAAATATGGATGTGGGGGAAACTCTGCGTGGCGAAATAGAAAACAGGATTGGCGAGGCTTTAAACAAATACTTTTCAGGAACCTATTCCGGACAGGTCACCATGACCAAGGAGCCGAACGGGTTTTCCTCAGAATGTTCGATTCATTTGAGTACGGGTGCAAGTTTGGCTGCATCCGGTAAGGCGCCAGAACCACGCGCAAGCTTTGAGAAATCCGCAGAGCGGGTAGAAAAGCAGTTG
The DNA here is from genome assembly GCA_024743215.1 of Alphaproteobacteria bacterium. Lineage (GTDB taxonomy): Bacteria > Pseudomonadota > Alphaproteobacteria > Rhizobiales. Next base: position 723,573 of record JANSWZ010000002.1, on the reverse strand, counting down.
CGTCGCTACAAGCGCAAACTGAAAGACCATCATCAGCGTGCCAACCGTGAAAACGCAATGATGGCAGCAAGTTACATTCTGGCCGCACCCGCTGAAGATGAAGAAGTGCCGGAGGATTTCAATCCCGTCATTATTGCTGAAACGGCTTCCAGTTTGCCAACTTTCACGGTTGGAAACGCGGTCATGGAGATGGACATGACGGATGTGCCGCTGCTGGTGTTTCGAAACGCTGGACATGGTGGTGTAAACGTGGTCTACCGTCGCGCCGACGGCAATATTGGCTGGGTTGATCCATCATTGCAGACTTGACGGGCAGCCGGGAACGGCTAGGTCTTGAGAGTAGGCGTGACAGCATTTTTAATCTGTAAGCCAAGCTGGTAGCCACCAGTCAACGGTTACCAGCTTGTGTTTGAAACAGAAATATGTGCCGCGACAATGACAAATACAATAATGGATGTTTGCGATGGATCTGAGTGATCTGGTTTCGCCCGATGCCGTAATACCCACCCTGAAGGTGCAATCCAAAAAGCAGGCCATACAGGCACTGGCTGAAAAGGCTGCGTCTTTAACGGGTGTTCCGGAGCGCGAAATTTTTGACACGCTTCTGCAACGTGAACGGCTTGGGTCCACTGGTGTGGGGCATGGCATTGCCATTCCTCACGGAAAATTGGTGACCTTTGACGCAATCATTGGCGTTTTTGCTCGTTTGGAAACACCGATTGAGTTTGAATCGCTTGACGGAGAGCCCGTCGACCTGATTTTCCTCTTGCTGGCCTCCGAAGGGGCCGGGGCAGATCATTTGAAGGCTCTGGCGCGCATTGCCAGAGTGTTCCGCAACAACCAAATCACATCGAAATTGCGCGAAACACGCGATGCAGACGCCATCTATGCGGTTCTGACCCAGGATATGGCGTCCAACGCGGCTTAAAATATCTTTGCATTCACAGCTTTGTCTGCTGCATCAAACGTTTGATAGCACCCGCAGACAGACGGCCAATTGGCTGTGTGCCCAATTGACCGCCTGTGGATCATTTGCAGATTTAGACCCTAGTTCCCCTTGGAATTGCCGCTGGCGGCCATCGTGAGCTTTTTCAGAGCCCCCTGCATGGCCTGGATGGCGGGATGATCCACTGGAATGCCATGTTCCAACGCCGCATCGGCTGGGTCAGGATAGCTCAGCCAGACCTGTCCCGATGCATCCTCATAGGCCAGAACACGAAGTGGCAGGTAAAGCCCGATTGTTTGACCGATTGCGAAGGCGTCTGCGCCAATCTTTGGACTGCCAAAAATCAGGACAGTCGTGGGGCGAATGTCTTTTCCAACGCTTTTGACGCCTTGTTGAAAATCTACCTTTGTGAAGACGCGCGCACCTGCTTTTTCTATGGCGGCTTCCAGTCTGGCAGTCACGTCGCCGATGGGCAGTTCGCTTTTTACGTTGATCGTGGCGCCCAGTGCGGATGAAAATGTCAGAAGTGCAAACAGAGCCGACAGGCCTATGTTTCGGATGTATGAGAGTTTCATTGGGTTTCCTTTCCCTGTTGTTCCAACAAAGGGCTACCAACGAACGGAAATTGGTGCTTGAGTCCGGTTTGAGTATTTTTGGAGGAATTTTGGAGGTTCCTTCAAACGATCCGGATTGGCGTTGTGATTTATCAGTTTGACGAATTTGAATTGGATTACACAAAGTTCGAGCTGAAACATGCGGGCGAACAGATTCATGTCGAGCCGCAAACCCTGACATTGTTGCATTTTCTTATCCAAAACCGGGACCAGTTGATTTCCAGAACTGATTTGATCGAGACGATCTGGTCTGGCCGGACAGTCTCTGATTGGGCGGTATCTGCTTCTATCAAAGCCGCGCGGATTGCTCTTGGTGACGTCGACACGCCCCGCCGCTATATTCGTACCATTCATGGCAAGGGCGTACGGTTTGTCGCCCATGTCAATGAAGTGCCAAGGGGTGCTGGAGCGCCTAAAGCAAAGCTGGTGTCAGATAAAGGCCTGCACCTGATCATCCTGCCGCTCTCCGATTTTAGCGAGCGCAAGCAGGATCAGTATCTGGCAGATGGAATCACAGAAGATCTGATCAATGATTTGGGAAGCGCCAAAAATTTGCGTGTTGCATCCCGCAATGCATCTTTCAGACTGCAAGGCGAGGAGGCTGCTCCCGGGGGACTGCGGGACAAGATGGGCATCAGCCATGTGCTTGAAGGCTCGATCCGCAGAAGTGAAAACCGGTTTCGGATCAATCTGCAATTACTGGAAACTGAAACTGAAACCCAGATTTGGTCTGACAGATATGATGGCACAATGGGGGATATATTCGATTTTCAGGACACGATTTGTGCAAAAATTGCGCGCAATCTGAAAGTGCAGTTTTCAGCCTTGTCAGGCCGTAGCGGCACGCGCAACAAAGACGCCTATGAGCATTGCATGAAAGGTCGCGCCGAATATTACCAGTATAAGCCGGCAAGCCTTGCCAAGGCGCTCACGCATTTTGAAGCTGCGACGGCAGCAGATCAGACATATGCGGAGGCCTTTGCGTATCAGGCCTATTGCCGAACATCGAACTATGTATTCACGTGGCCTGGTGCCGATGAGGATCTCAGTGTTGCAGAAGAATTGGCACGAAAGGCCATCGAACTGGATGAAAGCTCTGCCATTGCCTTTGCTCGTCTGGGCTGGACGCTCGGCTTTCTGGCAGATCGCGAGCGAACCATTGAAGCCTTTGAAAAGGCTCTGGATCTGGACTCGTCCAATGCCGAGGTCTGGCATTCTTATGGCGAAACTCTCAATAGGCTGGCGCTCCCGGCAGAAGCTTTGCGCCGTCTGGAAACAGCCTTTGGCATAGACAGTTACGCACCACCAAGTTGGGAATTTGCACGCGGCCATTCCAGAATTCTGCTTCAGGATTATGACCAGGCACTGGAGTATTTGTTACCCGTTCTGGATCGTGTTCCGGGCTTTATCCCGGCGCGTGTTCAATTGGCCCGGCTCTACGCCGAAACCGGCCGGCTGGATGAGGCCGGCGAGACGGTCACATCCATCCGCAAACTGGCCCCACGCTACAGCCTTAAAAACGCCCTGAGAATGTTTCCGTATCCGGATGCCGAGCATAGCAAACGTTTTGAGCAGGCGCTCAAGGCCGCCGAATTTCCAGAGAGTTCGTTTTTGCCGGGTTCGGGTCTTGGGGCGTAGACTTCTAAACCGTGGTCGAAGTCAAATGGCCGTGGGCCTCCTTTGGCTTTGAATTTTTCAAACTGGGTGTCATTTTCGGTCCATTACGGGCATGTGATGCAGCGCAATGTTGGTGCAATAAGCGACCTTAGGACTTGAAATTTTGACCCAGGCCGCCTTTCAACCATCACCTGAGACGCTGCAGTGCATCTTCACATCGTGAACTTTTGCTGCCGTTGCCGAATGGTCGCTCTATTGAATTTAACCACCCAAGGGGCCGGTAAGCCTGATTTTGAACGTTCAGGCTTACCGGCATCTTATCCAACCAGAGTCTGGCGCGCGCGCAGGGCGCGGTAAAGGCCATCCTTGCGTGCCACAAGCTCCACCGGAGTGCCGTCTTCGACAATCCGTCCGCGATCAAAGACGAGGATGCGGTCCATTCGCTCCACAGTGGACAGTCGGTGCGCGATAACAAGTGTTGTGCGCCCTTCCATGAGTCTCTCCGCCGCTTGAGCAACTTGCGCCTCGGCCTCTGAATCAAGCGAAGAGGTCGCCTCGTCCATGACTAAGACAGGCGCATCCGACAGGAATGCCCTTGCGATGGCCACCCGTTGGCGCTCTCCGCCCGACAGCTTGACGCCCCTTTCGCCCACCTCCGTGCCAAAGCCTTTGGGCAGCCGCTGGATGAAATCAGCAGCCCCCGCGCGCGCCGCAGCGTCATGGATGTCCTGCATCGTGGCACTGGGGCGCGCATAGGCTATGTTTTCGGCAAGGGAGCGATGAAACAGAACTGGCTCCTGTGGGACAAGCGCTATGTGCTGACGCAACTCATGCAAGGGAACGCGCGCAATGTCGACACCGCCCAGTGTGACTACACCGTCGTTGATTTCATGAATCCGCTGGATCAGTTTTACGAACGTTGTCTTGCCTGACCCTGACCGACCTACCAACCCTACTTTCTGACCTGCAGGTATGGCTACGTCCAAATCTGTAAAGAGCGGCGTCGCCGCCCCTGCGTATCCGTAGTCGACATGGTTAAACGCCAGCGCCGCCGCACGTGGCGGCAAGGTCGATTCGGGCTGTCTGGCGACAGAGTGTTCAGGGGGGGCCGACATCAGCTCGACCAGTTCCTCGGCATCGTTGACGGCCTTTTGCAACCCGCGCACATGGTTTCCCATCTGGCGCAGATACCCGTCGAGCATGCCAAGCGCCGAGACCACGAAGGCGATCTCACCCGCATCAGCCAGATTACGGGTATAAGCGAAGAGTGCCCCACCCAGGACTGCAGCCCGCAGACCCCAGATCGTTATGTCCTGAGACAGGCCAGACCATGTGCCGCGCCGCCATGTGCGTCGTGTGCGGTGCGCCCACTTGGCCAGAACAAGTTCCAGCCGCGCGTCCTCGCGCTGCTCTCCCGCATGGGCGCGCACGACTCCATTTGATGTGATTGCATCGGCCAGCGCGCCCGAGACGCGGCTGTCCTGCGCGTTGGCCAGACGGGCCGCTGGAGCCACCCAGAACAGCGTCAACGACAGGGAAAGCCCCAGAAACACAAGGGCGCCCACAGCGGCGACAAGCCCAACCTCCCAGCGAAAAGCGGTAAGCGTTCCGATTGTGCCCAAAAGGATCAGCACAGAGGGCAAAAGAGCCAGCAGAAGCAGATCCCCCATCTCATCCAAAGCCCAGGCCCCGCGTGTGATCTTGCGCACGGTCGATCCGGCAAAGGCGTTCGCATGCCAATCGGCGGGAAGACGTTGAACATGTGCAAAGGCCTCGGATTCTGCTGCCCGCATGGAGGGAATGGTAAGATCAATGATGAAAAAGTAGCTCAGGATCTTGGCTGCAATGGACAAGGCTCCAAAGCCCAATAGCGCACTGAAGGCATGCCAAGGCGCGCCCGCACCGGCAACAGCGTCGACAAGGCGGCCAGTAATGACAGGCACCGCAATATCTGCGGCAGTTGAGATCAGGACAAGTGCCAAGATGACTGCAACTTTTCCGCTTTGGCGCATCCAAAGACGGAATGTGAACGAGAAAACACGTGCGAACGCGCCGTCGGTTGAATAATGGAACATGAAAGTCTTGCAACCAGGTTGGTTGCACCTTGCTGATTATTTGGAAAGTAGGTCCAGCCTGGACCAGTAAATCTGCAACTTTGGGCGATATACGCCGCAGAATTGTCAGATCAGGACGGCTCCAAAACGGGTGCGTCCCGGGAGGAAGCAATAAGCGATAGTCATGTGCGTCCTCCTAGCAAGGTGAATCATTGGAGTATCCTAATTGGCGATTACATGGTCAGTCAAGCGCAACTTGAGCGATAATTGACCGAGGCTGCTACCTGTCCGCAACGCGCAGCCAGTCGTCACGAATGGCCCAAATCCGCCGATCAATCATGGTACTGAGAAATTCCGCTTCGAGCCCATAAGGTCGGATGCTGCAAGCAGAACGAAGGCCCTCATTGTTGCAAGTCAACAAGAGGCACTCTTCTGTTAAGCCGGTCTATCTGAACCAATAGACGCTTACGTCAGACAGCCATTTGCTCTTCGATCAATGTTTTCATTCGAGGCATGAGCTGTAGTATCCAATCGGCACTTCGATTGCCGTGAACTGACAGCCAGAGGCGAGACGGTTTCTTTTCCTGCATACGGGGCCACAAGGTCACCTCAAGAATCCCTCGTTCATCGTGTTTCTTTAAGTGCCAATGAACGCATCCCGGATACTTCTTGAGGGTACTCTTCATTGTGATCTGAAGCGTCTCGTTTGCGCAGGCCTCTTCGACAATTGCGACGACGGCGTTAGCGTCTAAAGTCATTGGTAATTTGATGTCGATATCTGTCATCTTTTGACCGTAGCAATGACGCGAAGTCAACAAAACCAATTTTTGCCGGGGGTTAGGGAATCCAGCGATGTATGCAGTCGAAAGCCAACCGAAAACTCATACGTCGGTGTTTGACGACCCATTTTTAGTGTTGTTTGTGGGTAGGAAAATTGGTGCAATTCGCAGGCTTATTTGGCAGAAACATTTGCGGTTATTTCTGTCTGCGACAGCAATAGGAGAAGGGGTACACATATGAACATAAACCATTTGATGCGCTGAGCATTCATCAAATTGATAATACTAATCCACCTCTTGCTTGAAGATACATCGTCATTCGAAAGGCAGACATCAGTGGCTAAAAGACAGTTTTGACATCTAAAATGCACGAACGTTTCCGTATATCTGAATACAACAATTCTTGGCCGCAGAACTTGGGGTCTGCTTTACCAGGATTTGGGATTCCCAGCGCATAATCTCGAAAACTTGTCCTCCCCCAAAAAAATTACCGAACGACATTTGTTGGTGGCATGCGAAACCGGCCCAATCTTGCCGTTCGTCGGGCAAGATCGGCTCTCCCGATTGCAGTCATTCGCCGCATTTGCGAACACTAACTGGGTCAGACGACCGCAATGCGGACTTTTCAAACCTCCACAGCAACTTTATGAAGGTCTGCTATTCCGTTTTTACACACCCTGTAAGAACTGTTAAACATTGGGCATGCTCGGCGAACGAACGATGCATTGAATTTGTTAGAAAAATTTTGCGAACGCTCGCAATCAAGCGATAGTCTGGACAATTACTCTGTAGAGTTATCTGTCGCTTTGATCTGGTAAGATCAGTTATTGGTGCGCGTTGGCGTTCCACACAGTCCAGCCTTGAGCAGGGCCGTACAGTCGACGCTATAATCGAATGCAAAATTGCCACCGCCGTAGAAGGATTTGGAACTGGTCCTGTTTGGCCCACAGCCCTTGTCACCTTTTCCAAGCCATTTGACATGAACGGTGCCGGTGGTTTTCAGGCCGTCGGCGCGGCAGCAGGCTTCGTATTCGATACGATCCTTGAAGCTGTTATTGCCATTGGGAAGTTTCGCGAAAATGCCATTCCATTGCAGGCGCGCTCCAGTGCGTGCGCCTGACAAATTGTTGCAGGATTGCGGCACAGTGTGGGTCCAACGCGCCGCCCACAAATCATTGAGGCAGCTTTTGCCGGAATTATAAGCGCGGGATCGACACTGGTTGGCTTTGGCTCTGTTTTGGCACGAACCCTGGGTCTTGATCGTTGCCAGTGTTCTGTGCGTCGGCGAAAAAGCCTGATTGCTTGAAAAAATTGTAAACGCACAACCGCGCGTGATATCTGCGCTGGCAAGTGTGGGTACAAATGCGGTGAGGCATAAGGCGAGGCTGGCGGCAAAAACATGTTTCATCAAAATACTCCGGACAAGAGACTGTAGGACCACAGGTTGCGTAACAGTGACGTCTTGACAATTCACTTGCCAGAAACCGCTGATTTATCAGCTCATCGGGCGGGCAATAAAGCAGCTAAAAACCGCCCCGCATGAGAATGTGCCTTCAAGCGTTTGAAACCTCATTTTAGCACATAAGACCTTGGATTCACAACGTTTGGTAAAAGTGGGCTCAGGGCGACCCGATGCGGTGCAACATTTGGCGGCGCTCACAGCCGACAAGGGTCGACGCTTCCGGCCCGTAGCTGCCGTTTGTGCCATCCGCAGCGAAGGGCTGCAGGGAGCACACTTTACCGATTTTCTGTATTGCAGAGAATGTGGGATATCGGGATATTGATATATGATCCGTAAGTTCTTGGCCCATTCCGAGCAATGACCTCCTTTCTACATCGCTGCAGCGCGGCCCGGTAAGAAGCTAAGCACGCTTGTTATGGAAGCCTATCGCGCAGCCCATGCGGTGGCGGAGGTTTTGTCAGTGAACGGCTGCGCTCCGGTCCAAATTGATCGTCATCTTACAATCAACCATGACCCCGAGACCGATGACCGCATCCGCAGAGCGAGGAGAATTGTCTCAGACACCTACACCGCACCAAAGCTTTGCCTTTAACCCTTAAGGGGGATAGCCACCGCGTGCAGTTGTCGATTGATGTCGGCCTGATGCTCTGTATAGGCCCCGATCACCGTGTTGCGCAGCCAGCTATTGGCAGGGTCCGACGCATTGCGGGCCGACCAGGCAAAGCGCATCGGGAAATCCTCGGGTGCGGCGACCGGTTCCAGCACCTCCAGATCATAGCGTTTCCACATCTCTTCGATTACAAAACTCGGCTGTGTTGCGATGAAATCGGTCGCGGCTAGCATGACGCCGATAAGGGCAAAATCTGGCACCTTGCCACCAAGGGTTCGTGGCCGGTTCAGCAGCCGGTGCTCTTTCTCGATAGGTGCGCCGCCGCCATTGTCCTCGACGGCGACCTGAAGATAGCGATACTGCGACGCGGTCTCGACACTCCAGTTCTTGGCGGCCGGATGCCCTTTTCGAACGAAGCTGAAGAAGGTCGCCGGCTCCAGATCTACCGATTGAATCCCGTCGAACAGATGGGTTCGGCCGCCAACATGCAAAAGGTCGATCAGCCCATCCACCAAATCGTTCTGACCGCTTTGCCTGATCGCAACCCAATCGACCATCGCGTTGGGTGCTGTGGATTGTATCAAAGCGGTCGTCTGGGCCATGAAGGTCGGAGACGAATGCAGTCCGATCCGAAACACCCGGTCGCTGGTTGCGGGATCGAACGGCTCTGCGGGTTTTAGTGCACGGCGCAGGCCCCGTAAAACAGGTGCGACCTCTGCGGCGAGCAGCAGCGCCTGTGGCGTCGGCTGCATTTTTCCACCGACCCGCACGAAAAGCGGATTGTCGAATTGCACGCGCAATCGCCCAAGCGCGTGGCTGACTGCAGAGGGCGTCAGCGCAAGCCGATCGGCTGCCGCCGCAACGCTGCCTTCTTCGATCAATGCCTCAAAAGTCGCCAATAAATTAAGGTCGATCTTGTGTAACTGAATTTCGCTCATGCGGGCCTGAAATCGTTTCGCTGGACTGATTTGAGCATGACGTGGATGTTGGCTGCAAGTCCAATGAAACGCGACACAAACCGCAGCGACACAAAATGAGCGCGCTGAGATACTTGCTGCTGGTAAATTGGGCACAACTGAAGACGCAGTGCACGATTACCGGGCACGGCACCTGAATTCAAAACAGAAATTGTTCGCGACAAACATGTCCGAATGGGCCGCCCCCGCGACCCGACTGGGCGGGTGCGACTGAAAAGCATAAGGAATAAGCCATGACCGTGATTGAAAAAACACCCGACGCCGCGCAACAACGCAGCGGCGAAGCCAATGGCCGCATCTGGGGCGCCCGCGCCGCCGATTGGGCCGACATTCAGGAACCGCAATGCGCCCCGGCTTACCACGCGGTTTTTGACAAGGCCGTTGTTGGCTCCAAGACCCGCGTTCTTGACGCCGGGTGCGGCGCCGGTATGGCGCTCCGCCTTGCCGTGGACCTTGGTGCCTCCGTATCGGGCATCGATGCGTCAGAGCCGCTTTTGGAGGTGGCCCGCACCCGTTTGCCCAGCGCCTTGCTTGCTCAAGGAGATCTGGAGGAGTTGCCGTATCAAGATGATGCCTTTGATGTCGTCACCGGCTTCAACTCTTTCCAATATGCGGCCAACCCCATCGCCGCTCTGCAAGAGGCGCGGCGTGTGGCCAAACCTGGCGGCCGTGTGTTTGTCATGACATGGGGCGATCCTGCGGGCATGGAGGCGGCTGCTCTGGTCGCTGCCCTGAAACCTTTGCTACCGCCTCCGCCTGCGGGTGCGGGCGGGCCGTTCGCGTTGTCAGAGTCCGGCAAGCTGGAAGACCTTGCGCGTTCCGCAGGTCTGATGCCGCTCGAGGTCTTCGACGTAAACTCCCCGTGGCGTTACCCGGATCTTGCAACCGCATTGAAAGGCCTCGGATCGTCAGGTGTCGCCTTTAAAGCCTCCGAAACCAGCGGCCAAGATGCCCTTGATGCCGCTCATGCAGCGACGCTCACCCCATTTCGACAGGCGGACGGCAGCTTTCGGATCGGGGCGACGTTCCGGGTCTTGATGGCCGGCTTAGAGGCATAATTTTTCTTGCACGCGGTGGCACGAGGCCCTTCCTTGTGCCACCGCCGTTGTTATTTCTGACCAATTGTCAAAATATATTTCGGAGACTGTTATGACGCAGATTTTGCAAGTCGCAGCCATTGCCTTGGCCACGCTTGGAACCGGTGCGGCAACGATGACGGTGATGAACGTAGACATCCCAGATCTTGTTGTGCCAGAGGGAGATTGGGTTGCAGGCAGCCTGTTCGATGGCAAGACGTTTGAAATCGTTGGCACTGAGGAGGGCAGCGGCGCAGTTCTTGATGGCAAGGTTGTCTTTCGCGATGGAACATTCCAATCACTGGACTGTGAAGAATACTGCAATTTCGGCTGGTCCGACTACCAGACCAAGGTGATCGACGATGTGATCCACGTTACTGCAAAGGCGATATGCCCGGATGCGCCGCATACAGTCGTCTGGTACGGCACCGTGACGGGTGACGCGATAGAGTTCCAAGTGACTTGGACCACCCGGCGCTGGTATTGGACCAACCAGATCGCAATTTCCACAAGCGGCGTCTTGGTGGATACCGTAGAACAGACCATTTCGGGTTGATGATCTAAAGTGACCCCAAATGGCCTGAGCCTTGGATCTGTAGTTTTCCGACTGATCCTTCTTGTTGCATTCCTTGCGCTTGCCACATGGGGGGTCCACCTTATCCGTGACGCGTTGGACCTTCAGATCAGACCTGACAACGAACAGCAGGTGCATAGCGCGATCATGCTTGGATCGGTTGCCTACGTCGGGCTTTTGGCGCTGCCATTCGTGCCGGGTGCCGAAATCGGGCTTGCGATGCTGGCGGCGTTTGGCCCCAGTATCGCGCCACTGATCTATGTGGTGACTGTCGCTTCGATGATGGTGGCCTATACTGTCGGCCGGTTTCTTCCGATCAGCGCGCTGGAACGGCTGTTGTTTTTTCTGCGCATGCGCCGCGCTGCGGCTTTGGTTGTCCGCGCAGCCCTTTTGTCGCCAGAAGACCGGCTGGCGATGTTGCTGGATGGACAATCCCCGCGCTCGATAAAGCTTGGCCTGCGTTACCGCTATATTGCCGTCGCGCTGGCTGTGAACACGCCGGGTAATTCCATCATTGGCGGCGGCGGTGGCATTATGATGATGGCGGGATTGAGCGGAATTTTTTCACCAATTGCAACTTTTCTGACTATTTCTTTGGCTGTGTCGCCGGTGCCCCTTGCGGTGATTTTCCTTGGACTAAAAATCTGATCTGAAGCAGTTGCCTGGGGGGGGGGCGCGCTGCAATTCTGCAAGTCGCGCTTGCGCAGCCCCTAATCGACGCAAATTGCGGTCTGGAGTAGACATATGCGATCGCAATAGCGACCCAACTAAAATGCCAAACTGGACACAACGACTGAACGGGGACGACCCGTTTGGAGGAAAGCTCCCCTGCGGTCTGACGTTGGACTTCGCACCAATTTGAACCCAGGAGGAGACACAAAATGACCCTCAAGGTAATCGGTACAGGCCTCAGCCGCACTGGCACAATGTCGACGCATATGGCGCTTGAACACCTCGGCATTGGCCAATACCACCATATGATGTCGCTTTTCGCAGACCCCACACAGGTCGTGATCTGGACAGATGTAGCCCGCGTCAATGCCATGCAACGGGTCAAAAGCGGCTGTAGGTTGCGCGGGCCCCAAAATCTGCTTTGTCCACACTGCAGACCTTGGTGCTAGGCGCAGCGAATGTCCGCATTCCACCCATTTCTGTATTCCACTATCATCTTGACCGCGCTCAAATAATCCACACGACCCTATCTGAGCGGTCGTTTGATCTGTGCCACAGCCCCCAAATGCGCATTCACAAATTGGTCTCCTGCTTGAGCCGTGCCACCACTACTTTCCGCTGCTCATCCTGTCCGCCATAAAGCGCACAAACAGAAGTGTCAGACTTTCCTCCGAGACATTGTTCGGCCACACCGCATAAAGTGAAATTGGCTTAAGGGGCCAATTTGGATTGAGAGCGATAAGGTCTCCCCTGTCCAGATCATCCTGGACAGCGACTTTTGGCACTGCTGCGATTCCCAATCCCCCTTTGGCCATTTGGCACATAGCAACAACACCATCGACTTCAATTGAAACCTCTGGATTGATCCGTGGCATCTCGCCTTTCGTATTGGTCAATTGCTTGTTGATGGGAAATTGTCGGAAGCTGATCCAGTCCATTTCTGACAGATCATCAATTGTCTTGGGCAATCTGGCCGGGATGAGTTCCCGGCCAGATATATTTGAATTGTCAGAGCCCGATCATGGCCTTCATGTTGCCGATGAAGGTTGCATCATCCTGCTTTTTGCGCGCATCCAGCAGAGCTTCCGCATCTGGGCCAGCGCGATATCGCAGCGTGTCAGTTCCATCAGTTGCCGCTGACCAGATGACCTCGGCAACCACAGATGGCTCGGACGCTTCAGCATTGCTGCCCCAACTTTCAAACAGCTTTTGAACGGTTGGCTGATATTCAGCCATGGTTTCGTCATTGACGAAGTCGAACGACCGCCCGCCAAAATCAGTTTTGATGAGACCCGGTTCAACAAGTTTGACCCTGACGCCAAATGGGGCCAATTCGTAGTGCAGGGATTCTGACATGCCTTCGACAGCGAATTTGGTGCCGTGATAAAGCGTTCCTAGCGGGAAGGTCATTTGTCCGCCAATGGACGAGATATTGATGATGGTGCCGGACGCATTGGCGCGAAAATGCGATAGCAGCGCTTTGGTGGTTGCCAAAAGACCAATGACATTGGTTTCGAACTGACGCCGGATACGATCCATCGGAAAGGCTTCCAGAGGCCCGTAAGCGCCATAACCTGCATTGTTCAGCAAGACGTCGATGTTGCCAAACCTTGCAATGCCCTGTTTGACAGCTTCCGCAATAGACGCTTCATCCGTCACATCCAGTCGTGTTACCAGAACATTGTCGAGTTGTGTGAGTTCCTCTTCCTTGTCAGGGGACCGCATGGTGGCGATGACATTCCAGCCATTGGCCTGAAACAGTTTGGCAGTTGTCTTTCCAATTCCGGAAGACGCGCCGGTGATGAGTATGGTCTGTGTCATAGTGTGTTTCCTTGGTGTTTTTTGCCGATTGATTGTGCGCTCACAGGCTCTGACCACCAGAAATCTCAATGCGCTGCCCGGTCATCCATTGATTGTCACCCACCAGAAGACTGGTAATGGCTCCGCCAACATCATCGGGCCGCCCGACGCGGCCCATGGCTGTTATGGATGCGACAAATTGATTGATTTCGGGGTTGTCGCGCACCACACCGCCGCCAAAATCTGTCTCAATGGCTCCAGGTGCAATGGTGTTGACGGTAATGCCGCGTGCGCCAAGTTCGCTGGCCAGATAGCGGGTGAGTACTTCCACCGCGCCCTTCATGGCGCCATAGGCCGAGTAACCAGGCATGGTAAATCGGGCAAGGCCAGTGGACAGGTTCACAATGCGCCCGCCATCTTCAATCATGGGAAGCAGCCGCTGGGTGAGGAAGTAGACCCCTTTGAAATGCATGTTCATCAATGTGTCGAAATCGTCTTCACTGGTGTCTGCAAAGGGCTTGTTGATGCCGATACCGGCATTGTTGACCAGAAAGTCAAACGTTTCGCGCTGCCAGGTCTGTGCCAATGCAGCTTCCAGGCCTTTGGCGAAACCGGCAAATTGAGCGGTGTTTCCAGTGTCCAATTGCAGGGCAACAGCCTGGCCGCCTTGGGCCTTAATCTCGGAGACCACCGCATCAGCTGCTTCGCTGTTGGAAAGATAGCTCAGGATGATGTCGACATTCTTGGCTGCCAGATGAAGGGCTGCGCTGCGTCCAAGACCGCGGCTACCACCGGTAATCAATGCAATTTTGCGTGTCATCATATGCTCCAGTTTTGTGATGAAGCAGATTTAGGTCATGCAGGTCTTCCGTGCCTGCCAAATTCTCCATAAAATTTGCCTATTTCTCCAAAGTGCAGGATTTTACAAACAATTGTGAGGCGAGCGCGCTATAAGGGCGCTGAATTGGAGAGACGTATCATGCCGGATCACTTTGCCCAGGCCGTTTTGACATACTTTGACAAGAACGGCTCAGAAGAAGAGCCTTGCCCGACCGATGTGCCGGGTTTGGTCGCTTTGTCCAATCGGAAACCAACCAGATTGGAAGGCATGCTGTACAATCCAGTTATCTGCCTGATTCTACAGGGACGCAAGGAAACCTACATGGGTGACCGCAAGCTGAGTTTCGGCCAGGGAGAATCGTTGATTGTCTCCCATGATCTTCCGGTTATGGCCCAGGTCACGGAAGCCAGCCAGACAACGCCCTACATTGCCGTTGCCCTGTCCATTGATCTGCAGATCATTCGCAGCCTTTATGATCAGATTGATGATCTGGACGATCTGCAAAGCCAGTTCTGCGCTATGGATGCTGCAAGGGCTGACAAGGATCTGGTGGACGCGTTCGGCAGGCTTTTTGACCTTGTGGACAATCCGTTGGAGGCAAAAGTCATGGTGCCGCTGGTTTTGCGGGAAATCCATTTTCGTATTCTTCTGGCCAAAAATGGCGGCATGCTGCGGCAATTGCTGATGCGCGATAGCCATGCCAGCCGCGTTGGCAAGGCCATTGATCGCATCAGACAGGATTTTGCTGCGCCGCTTTCTGTGTCGGATCTGGCACATATTGCGGGTATGAGCACGTCCTCATTTCATGAGCATTTCAAGGCCGTTACATCTTCTACACCCTTGCAGTATCAGAAGGATTTGAGACTGCTGCAGGCCCGTCGCCTGATACAGGAGGGGGATTGCACAGTCTCATCAGCTGCGTTTGCAGTGGGCTATGAAAGCCCGACCCAGTTCAGCCGCGAATACTCCAGAAAGTTTGGAATTGCCCCACGCAGTGACAGGGCCAGCCGGCAGATGGCGGCTCAGACAGTCTGAACCTCGTCTTTGACGCGCCGTTTTACCGGTTCCAAAAGCGTCCCCGGAAAAGGTGCCTCGGTCCCGCAGCTGGCGTAGCGCGTCATTGCAGATGAGAGAATGGACAGTTTCGCCAGGCCATTGCTGAACTGCCGGTGGCCATCACAGTTTAGTGGAAGCCGCACGGCGCGCTTCTGAGTTCGGCAAGTTGTGGCAGATGCAAAGCCGCTTCAGGATTAGCTTTCGAAAATTGGCTCAAACCCGGCCCATATCATACGCATGCCATCGAACGGCATTTCGGGCATTTCTTTCCAGCGTGGGTCGCTTTCCATCCTTTGTGCGGCCGCGTCGCAGGTCGCTTTGTCGGGCCACTCGATCCAGGAAAAGACAACAGCTTCATCATCTTGCGCTTTGACCGCGCGTTTGAAGTCGGTCACCTTTCCATCCGGCACGCTGTCACCCCAGCATTCCACGATCCGAAGTGCGCCATATTCCTTGAAAACCGTTCCGGACAGTTCAGCCATCTCGCGATAGGCCTCTTTGTTTTTCCGGGGCACTGGAATTAGAAATCCCTGAACGTAGCTCATAACCACTCCTCCAAACTGAAGTTACATCAAGGATAATACCACATTTGGCCGCAGAAAGATGTGCTCCGGCCTGCTGGTTTGTCATCTTGATGTTCCACAATCCCGATGTTGAACTGCAAACCGATCTATGTGTATGTCGACACCACGCATTGCCCAATAGGTGCCGAAGGCTGATAGGATATGGAAGTGGCAAGTTTTCTGCCAGCCAAACTCACGGACGCAGAGACGCTTGCAGATATCCGCACTGAAGCCATGCAGCCAAGCCTTGAAGCCATTGGCCGCTTTCACCCGGTCCGCGTGCGGGAACGGTTTCTGTCGACATTTATCCCCGAGGATACACATCTGATTCTGCGCGGCTCTGATTTGGTAGGGTTTTTCGTTATTCGGATAAGACAAGATCATCTTGGGTTGGATCATCTCTATTTAAAGGCTGAGGCGCAACGCCTGGGGCTCGGTCGGCGGGTTGTGAGGCACGTGCAGTGCATCGCAGAAAAGGCCGAAAAACCGATCAAGCTTATGGCCTTGAGACATAGTGCTGCGAATGAGTTTTACAGATCGCTTGGATTTGCCCTTGTCGCTGAAGAGGCTTTTGATAACCATTATGAATGGCACCCTTCAGAAATCTGAGTTGGGTATCAGCCATTGGTCCAATCACGGATTGAGTCAGACATCTCACTCTTCAGCCAGGACCGAAACAGACTGACGACCTTTTTCCGGGATCTTTCTCTGCCTGTTACAAACCAGTATTTGGCACCCGTTGCCATGCGCTGAGGAAACGGTGCTGCAATGCGCTCTGCATGCACGGCATCACAGGCAAGCGTCTCCCAGGCCATGAACACCCCTTGCCCGGTCATCGCCGCATCAAGGCACAGCGATCCATCCGCATAGGTTGGACCATCATTCAGCAGGTCCGGCGTCAGATCAAAAGCGGCCAGCCATTCAGACCAGCCATGCAGGGATTCATTTTCACGTATGATTGGCACGCTGGCAAGATCATCCGGGCTTGAGAGCTGAGCCGCCATCTCACTTGTGCAGACAGGGAAGACCCGCTGCTCCAGCAACAATTCACTTGTGACATTTGACCATCCGCCGCAGCCTACGCGCACACAGGCATCTACATCATCATGATCCGGGTTCAGCAATTTGACATTTGGATCAATCCGAATGCGAATATGCGGATAAAGATCATTGAATTTTCGCAACCGCCAGACCAGCCATCTGCTGGCAAAAATGGGCGCAACCGAGATGGTCAGGCAATCATCTCGCGACGGATCCAACAGCGATACAGCGGATGCAAGATCAGACATGCCACGTGTCAGCAATGGCATGATATCCGAGCCAGATGGCGTAAGCTGCAAGCCTTTGGATGTGCGTTTGAAGAGGAGTTGGCCCAATGCCTCTTCCGCCTTCTGGATGCGTTGACTGACCGCGCCCGATGTCACGCCCAATTCTTCTGCTGCTTTGACAACAGTCCCAAGACGCCCCGCAGCTTCAACCGCGCGCAGACCGGACAGGGGGACTTTGTTCAAATCTCGCATTTAGAAAATCTAAAACCTGGGGCTTGAAGATTCAATACCCAATTCTTCACAAAACACTATCTCTTGCGCATGACCTTTTTTACAAGATTCAACGCATTGACGACCCGGTTGATGCCAGGCAAAGCTTTGAAGAATATGGCGTGTCCAAAAGACGATTGGTCGGGAGACCCTTTGTCTCACCCGGATCTGCAAGCCATGTCAGAACGTGAGCTTGCTGATCTTCCCTTCGATCCGGGGACTATTGTTTCCGAGTAGGCTTGGGGCTTTAGAGGCCTTAGTTGAGCAAACCACGCAGCGTGTTGATGCGGTCATTGACCAACCAGCCATAGTAGTTTTCTTCCGGCAGTTTGAGGCTTTCTCCAGAAGCGCTGCGCTTCTGATTTTCCTGCGCCAGTGCGGTTGCACGTGCTTTCGTGCCGCCCAGATTATACAGCGTCGCCGTAATGCCCGGATTGTTGGAAATGTCGAAACCAGCGATGCTCTGGTAATCATCAATCGCGGTGCGCAGTACGGCAGCCATGTAGTGCAGAGACTTATCAGGGTCCATGATGGTTTGATAAATAACGCTCGGTTTGCGCACATCCAGTTTACGCTGGCGGCCCTGCTTTTTCGCCATGTCACTCATCATCAAGGCAGTCAGAGGGTTGAGTTGTCCCAGACCAAAAGTTTGTCCTGCAAACAGTGGTTGGAAGAAGGTCTTGCCAAATGATTGATCCGGATGAGACTTGCCACGAAACACGGCGTTGTACACATCTTCCCGGCAAGTCCACAATGTATAGGAATCACGCAACCCGTCACACGCAGCGAATTCGGGCCGGCGCACAAATTTGGAAACGCTTTCGCCATTATGCTCAAACCGGATGCGGGTTTCCGCATAGGCCAGTGCCTTCACATAATAGGCCTGCAGCTGATCCACAGCATCGACATTGTAGGTATGCTCACCAACAATGGCCCCGATTATGTGAACCGGGTCGATATCATAGCGTTTTGCGGTTTTCTGAATTTTGGAAATCAGCTTCCTGTCATTTTCGAACAGGCGCAGCACCTTTTGGAACTTGCCTTCAAACGTATCATTGGTCTGCTGCGTCCGGACGACCGCATCACGGGGGATTTCAGGCTGAATTGCGTTGCGGTTGCCCGCCGGAACTGCGGTGGCAGCCCAGGCATTGACGGATAGGGCCAGCACAAACAGGCCTGAGAACACAAATGCGATGATACGTGAAGGTGTCATAGTCAATAACTCGATGATGCGGGCGCGTTGTTTCAATACCGGCCATTGCGGCGCAAATGGGACAATTCCATGGCCGGTTTCTGGCTGTTTTCGAAATTCAGGCATTTGTAACCTGTTTCGGCACAAGCCGCCAAGACTTCAAGCAAAACCGGGTTAATGGGCTTCATCCCAATTATCGGCGGCACGCGCGTCCACCTGCAGTGGCACTGACAGATCAATCAGAGGCAGGCAGGCCTGTACCATGATATCTGTGACCACCGGAATGGTTGCGTCCACTTCTTCTTCAGGAACCTCGAATATCAACTCATCATGCACTTGCAGCAGCATCTGTGCAGACAAGGTTGACTTCGCCAGTGCTTCTTCCATGCGCACCATGGCACGGCGGATGATATCGGCTGCTGATCCCTGTATGGGGGCATTGATGGCGGCGCGTTCATTGAAAGCGCGCATATTCGGGTTCTTGGAGTTGATCTCCGGATAATGCGCCCGCCGCCCGAATATGGTTTCCACATAGCCATGCGTACGGGCAAAGGCCTTGGTGTCTTCCATGTAAGTGCGAATGCCCGGAAAACGCTCAAAATAGGTGTCGATATAGCTCTTGGCATCCGACCGGGAGATGCTCAGCTGATTGGCCAGGCCAAAGGCCGAAATGCCATAGATGATGCCGAAATTGATCGCTTTTGCCTGACGGCGCACCATTGGGTCCATACCTTCAATTGGCACGCCGAACATTTCGCTGGCGGTCATGGCATGAATGTCCAGACCATCTGCAAACGCCTGCTTCAACTGCGGAATGTCGGCGATATGGGCCAATACCCGCAATTCGATCTGGCTGTAATCGGCCGAAATCAGTTTGTTACCGGCTTCAGCGATAAAAGCCTGCCGAATTTTACGCCCGGATTCTGTGCGGACCGGAATGTTTTGCAAATTGGGATCAGAAGATGACAGCCGCCCGGTGGTGGTCGATGCCAGCGAGTAGGATGTGTGAACACGCTTCGTATCAGGATTGATGAAGCCGGGCAGGGCATCCGAATAGGTGGATTTCAGTTTGGAGAGCTGACGCCAGTCAACAATCTTGCGTGGCAATTCATGCCCCTCAGCAGCCAGTTCTTCCAATACCGAGGCTGATGTGGACCACGCGCCGGTTTTGGTTTTCTTGCCGCCGGGCAGGCTCATTTTGCCAAACAGAATATCGCCCAATTGTTTCGGAGAGCCGATATTGAACCGTTCTCCGGCAAGCTCTGTAATCTCGGCCTCAAGGCCCGCCATCCCTTGCGCAAATTCGCCGGAAAGGCGCGACAGCATTTGCCGGTCCACCGATATGCCGCGCTTCTCCATACGCATCAGCATTGGCACCATGGGGCGTTCCAGGCTTTCATAAACGCGGGTCATGCCATCAGCGGCAAGGCGCGGCTTCAAAACCTGCCAGAGCCGCAATGTTACATCAGCATCCTCAGCGGCATAAGCTGTGGCGGCTTCCAGTGGCACCTGATCAAATGTGATCATGTTCTTGCCGGAACCCGCAACCTCCTTGAACGGAATGGGCGTGTGATCAAGCCAGCGTTGCGACAGTTCGTCCATGCCGTGTCCACCGCGCCCGGTATCGAGGGCATAGGACAGCAGCATCGTATCGTCGAAACTCACCACATTGATATCGTAGCGTGACAGCAGAAGAGCGTCATATTTCAGATTCTGAGCAATTTTCAGCACTGCAGAATCTTCAAGCAGCGGCTTCAGAACCGACACTGCGTCGCGCAGGGGAATTTGTCCCTCAACCACACCGCCGCCCAAAAGATCATCCACACCGCTTTTGTGTTGAAGCGGTATATAGGCAGCTTTGCCGGGTGCCAGCGCCAGCGAAACGCCAACCAGATCGGCCTGCATCGCATCCAGAGATGTTGCTTCCGTGTCGAAACTGACAAAGCCCTGATCCCGTGCTGCATCACACCAGGCGGACAATGTGTTCAGATCAGTGATGCGTTCATACAGAGCATGGTCAATCTTTTGCCCGAAAGCCGCAGCCTTCAGGGCTTCGGTCATTGCGGTTGGAGAATTCTCTGCATTGCTCTTGGCTGAGGCTGCATCGAGCGCGGCATTCCCTTCCCAATGATCGACAGAGACCTTGGTGGCGTCGATTGCGTCGGCTACGGTTTCTGTGGCCTCTGCAACGCGCTTTGTCAGGGTCGTGAATTCCATGCCTTTCAGGAATGCGACCAGCTTGGGACCGTCAACGCCTTCAACGGCCATATCATCCAGCGTCGCATCCACGGGAACATTCTGTTCCAACTCCACCAGACGTTTCGACAGTCTGGCCTGGTCAGCAAACTCGATGAGGTTTTCCCGGCGCTTGTTCTGTTTGATTTCACCAGCGCGCCCCAAAAGCGTTTCAAGGTCACCAAACTCCAGCAGCAATTGCGCAGCGGTTTTAGCCCCAATGCCCGGAACCCCTGGCACATTGTCGGTGCTGTCACCGGCCAGCGCCTGCAGATCAATCATCTTTTCCGGTCCGACCCCGAATTTTTCAATCACTTCCGCCGTTCGGATGATCTTGTCTTTCATCTGGTCGAACATGATGATCTTTTCGGTGACCAGTTGCATCAGATCCTTGTCTGACGAGACGATGGTGACGTGGGCCCCCATTTCTTCAGCCTGACGGGCATAGGTCGCTATCAGATCGTCCGCTTCAAAACCGTCCTTTTCGATACTGGCGACATTGAAGGCGCGTGTGGCATCGCGAATAACAGCAAATTGCGGGATCAGGTCTTCCGGTGTTTCACTGCGATTGGCCTTGTATTCACCGTAGATATCATTGCGGAACGTTTTGCTGCTGGCATCGAAAATCACCGCAAAATGCGTTGGTTTCTCGCCAAGCGATGTGTCCTCGGCCACGGCCAGGAGTTTCCACAACATGTTGCAGAACCCGGCAACTGCGCCAACAGGCAGTCCATCAGATTTGCGGGTGAGGGGGGGCAAAGCGTGATAAGCGCGGAAGATATAGGCCGAGCCATCCACGAGCATTAAATGATCGCCGGATTTCATGGGTTTGGTCTGAGAATCTGTTTCATGTGACATGGCCGGACTATGCCATTGCCGCCCCCCATACAAAAGCGGAAATCGCCAATCAGATGCGATTGGTGTCGGCTTATTCGCCCGGCTCCATCGCGGCCTTGCGGTTCCGGGGCGGCGATATGTGTGACATCCGCGCCCATGAAGGTCTTTCAAACAGGAACCGCCCGATATTCAGCCGTTGCAGGATCAGGTAGAAAATGGCTGGTGCCAAAACGCCTGCCATGGTGACCAGCACAGATACGGTGCCAAGATCGTGAATGAGGCCTGTTTTCAGCAAAATGATGCGCGAGATTGCCATTGGCAGGAAAAATGCCAGATAAATTACAATGGAATGGGCCCCGAGCCAGGCAATAGGCCCCGAGAAACGGCTCTGTACCATGATTGATGCAACGCAGATCAACGCAACGGCCCCCGCAAACCCCAGCGGCAATGAGAAGACCGGCATGCCGGCAACTCCAGCCCAGACAAGCCCGCCATTGACCAGCGCCCAGACCACAAGGAAGGCAGCTGTCTTGGGCAGATCGTTTCGCACCCATTCAGCGATGCGGAAGATCAATGGTGCCAGCGCATAGCCAGCAAAGAAGAAGACATAACGGGAGGCAAACTCATCCACCAGCAGCCAGCCGGTATGAAGCCCGGTCAAATGCAACAGCGCGGCCACAATGCCTGTCATCCAAACCGGAATGTGCAAATCATGGGCCGCCTTTGTCACAACAAAGAAGATCGGCAGAATATAGATGAACCATAGCGTTCCGAAGGGCTCGATATAGCTTTTCAGATACAGCAGCACCGTGCCGCCAATCCCGTATTCTGATGCCAGTCCCGGCGCTTTGAACAAAAACTGGATCGTGACCCACAGAGCATAAAAATAGAAGAAGTGAACAACTTTCAGATCGAAATATTTCCGCCAGTTTCGATCCAGTACCAGCGCCAGAAACAGCCCGGAAATCAAGAAGAAGTCCGGCATACGGAAAGGTGCAGCAAACGCAACAACCAGATGCATCCAGCTTGTCTCGCCTGCGGCTTTTTCCACCCCCAGCGTTGAATGCATCATAACCACAAAAATAATGCAGATGCCTTTGGCCGCATCCACCCAATCCACACGTTGCTGTGCCATTTTATCTTTTCTCAAGCGCGTTAAATATGGCTCGAAGAATACAACAGCACGTTCGGCCAGGGGTTAATGAGGCCCGCAACAGTGGGACTTTGTGGAGTTACAGTTAACATTTTTGGCGCTTTATCAAAGCTTTGATCATTTAATTGGCGGAATTGGCAGGTTTGGAAAAGTGGATATGCTTAACTGCCCCTTAAATTGCCTCATTTAAACTCCATGCCGCATGTCGCAATATTCCTGACTTGAGAGCGTGTGGAACACCCATGAGTGGCCCCAGACAGCAGAACAGAAAAGAACCGGTATTTGGCAACGCGCCTGCACGCGGAGCGGCACAGCCGCGCGCACGCGCAGCGCGACCCGACGCACGGTCTGGCGCCGTAAAGCGGGGCGGCGGTGGCGGGCCCAAGCCACCTCAGCGCGGTAGAAAACACCCTTCAAAGGAACGTCGTCCGAAGAAGAAGCGTGGATTTTTCGGCTTCCTGTTTTACTGGAGCTTTGTGCTCATGCTTTGGGGCGCGATTGGTTTTGGTGGTCTGGCGATCTATTTTTCCTCGGAACTTCCTGATTTTGCCGAACTGAAAATCCCGGTTCGCTCACCCAATGTGCAGCTTCTGGCGCGCGACGGTTCCCTGATTGCAAATCGCGGCGAAACCGGGGGCGAAACCGTTCGTCTGGAGCAATTGCCGCCCTATCTTCCGCAAGCCGTCATGGCCATTGAGGACCGCCGCTTCTACAGCCATTTTGGCGTTGATGTTCCCGGCATCGCACGTGCCATGATTGCCAATTTTCAGGCCGGGCGTGTGGTGCAGGGCGGTTCGTCCATTACCCAGCAGCTTGCGAAAAACCTCTATCTTGGCCCCGAGCGTGACTGGCGCCGCAAGTTGAAAGAAGTGCCGATTGCCATTTGGCTTGAGTACAAATTCTCCAAGGACGAAATTATGGAGATGTATCTCAACAGGGTCTATCTGGGCGGTGGCGCGACAGGCGTTGATGCGGCAGCGCGTACCTATTACCAGAAGTCAGCCCGCTATCTGACCTTGGCTGAATCCGCTGTGATTGCAGGCTTGTTGAAAGCGCCATCACGTCTGGCACCCAACCGCAATCCGGAAGCGGCTCAGGCTCGTGCCAAACTGGTTTTGGCTGCCATGGAAGATGTTGGTTATATCACCAGTTCAGAGCGCGAATTTGCCATTGCAAATCCGGCCTCTGCCACAAGCCGTCACTTGGCGGGTGCTGAAAATTACGTAGCGGATTGGCTCTATGATCGTGTGAAAGGTTTCCTGGGCACGATTGATGAAGATGTGGTCGTTCAAACCACCATTGATGGTCGATTGCAGAAACTTGCTGAAGGCGCGTTGCGAGAAGGTCTGGACCGTGATGGTGAAACTTATGGTGTCACCCAGGGCGCAATGGTGTCGATTGATCCAACCGGTGCTGTGCGCGCCCTGGTTGGTGGACGGGATTATGGCGAGAGCCAGTTCAACCGTGCGACCGACGCACGCCGTCAGCCCGGCTCCTCCTTCAAACCCTTTGTCTATCTGGCAGCCATGGAACTGGGCCTTACACCTGATACGGTGCGCATTGATGGCCCGGTCCAGATCAATGGCTGGGAACCACAGAACTACAACAGGAAATATCGTGGTCCGGTGACACTGGAACAGGCGCTGTCCCTGTCATTGAACACTGTTGCGGCCCGTCTTGGTGATGAGGTGGGCATTGATGCGGTAGCGGAAGTTGCCAACCGTCTTGGCATCAACAGTGATTTGCAGCGCATTCCCAGCTTATCCCTTGGCACCAGCGAAGCAACGCCGCTGGAAATGACATCCGCCTATGTGCCCTTTGCCAATGGCGGATACAGCGTCATCGAACACGCCATCGAGCGGATATCAACAGCTGATGGAGACGTGCTTTATGAGCGCCAGTCCAGCGGTAATCTACCGGTCATTGCGCCCTTTGCATTGGGGCTGATGAACAGCATGATGCAGACAACTCTGGTCTCCGGCACAGCCACGAAGGCACGGCTGGACAACCGGCCTGCTGGTGGTAAAACCGGAACCAGTCAGGATTTCCGGGATGCCTGGTTTATTGGTTACACGGCCAATCTTGTAACCGGCATCTGGCTCGGCAATGATGATAACAGTCCCACAAAGCGGGCCTCTGGCGGCAATCTGCCTGCCGTAATCTGGCATGATTTCATGCAGCCTGCCCATGAGGGCATTCCAGCATCTCCACTGATCGGCGCCTCTGAATCGCGTGAAATTCTGGCCCAGACCGAAGCATCGGAGTTGCAGCCTTTCGCAAGATCAGCGGATCAGATTGCAGCTCAACCACAACGCCGTCGCAACGAAGAGCGCGGGTTTCTGCAGCGTCTGTTTGGCGGGTAGACCCATTCGCCAAATGAACCAGATCTGGCGAGTGGGATATGAAATAAGAAACTGGCGCGCATTTGGCCGCAACTCGACTCTGTAATGTGGAGGTGGTAATTACCACTTCTGATTACAATCGGTTGGGATAAGCCATGTTTAAGAAGATCACCATGCCGCCGCTGCTGGCAGCTGTTTTCACAATATCCGCACTCAGTTTTCCAGCGTCTGTCGCAACAGCTCAACAATCCAGTTTTCAGGCAAAATGCGCTGTGACGTCAGGTACAAATGGCGGGCAAAAATACGCGACCCTGAAATGCCACAAGGTCAGTGAACCCGGGAATTACAAGATACGCACCACCGTGTGGGAGAGCAAAGACAAAGCAGGCTATAAAGATCTGGCACGAATGTCTGGCAGGCGCTTTACCTGTACGATGGTCTGGGGCGGCGCAAACTCCAGCCGGGAAACCATCCATACCACTTATGACATTACAGGATGTCATAGGTAGCGCACAAAAAAAGCCGGTTTTCACCGGCTTTTTATATTCAATTTGTCGTCAAAGGCTTAGTTGGGCTGACCTTCAGCCTGTTGCTTGGCCTGGATCTGTTCCAGACGCTGGCGGTAAAGAGCAGCGAAATCCACCGGATCGATCAGCAGTGGCGGGAAGCCGCCATCGCGTGTGGCAGAGGCTACAATCTGACGTGCAAACGGGAACAGCAAACGCGGGCATTCGATCATGATCAACGGATGCAGATGCTCTTTGGGAACATTCGCAAGCCGGAAGATACCAGCATAGTCCAGTTCAATATTGAACAGGACATCATCTTCATGAGTCGCCTTTGACTCAAGCTTGAGATCAACTTCAAAATCATTTTCCGACAGCGGTGTCGCATTCACATTGACGTTGATGGAAATGTTCGGGCCACCTTCACGCGGGCGCAGGGAATCCGGAGCCTTTGGATTTTCAAACGAAAAATCCTTGATGTATTGCGCGACGATATTGATTTGCGGCGGCTTTGCAGCCCCGTCGCCATTTGTGGATGCTGCGTCCTGGTCAGATGCGCTCTGATCTGATGAAGAAGTATCGCTCATTGTTAATCCTGTTATCGTTCAAGAAAAGTTGGTGGGTGGCTAACATGTGCCCGGCGCAGAAACAACCATTCAGCGCTTTTTATGCGCAGTCTCACACAGCGGGACAAGCTCCGAGTTCGGCAAGCCCTGAAATCAGTCAGTCGTTGAATACCAAGCCGGTTGTTTGCTCAATAATTGATATAAGTTCGGTTTTTCCCTCTTTACTCAATGCCAGCATAGAGCCGTCTTCATGCAGGGAGACTCCATTTTGATCAATGTATATAGCTCCAAATATGTCGCTATAAATTTTTATTCTAACCACATCACCATCGAAAGCGGCGACATCTCCATTCTTTGTCAGGTTCAATATTCTGCGATAATCGCGATCAGAAATATCGTACCTATTATCGCTGGGCGTAACTCCATCCATCTTTGGAGAATAATATTCAATGTTATGGATAGAGATCCGGGTAAATGTCTCAGCATCGAGCGGAATATAGAAAATTCTCACATCGTTATCGATTGAAAATGCGGGGTTTGTGACAAGAAAAGTAAATACGAATAATATTGCGTATTTCATAAATTTTCTGACCCTGTTTGAGTAATCAGGTGCATGATCCTGCTATTGTCTCAGACTTTGTCATTCCCATTGCGCCCATCCGCCCAAGGGCTCTCCGGATTGTTATCCCGATAATCATCGGGGTCCAGATCGACGATGGTCTCCCCTGTTTTTGATTGGCTGGAAGATGGGTTCTGGGCTCCTCGGGTTTGTCCCCCGCTATGCTGGCTCTGCGAGTTATGCATGGAACCTCCGGCATTTTGCGTCGTTGCGCCATTCGGGCCGCCAGGCATGCCCGGCCCTACCACATTGACTTTGGATTTCAGAAAATTCCAGACGATGTCTTGTATTGGCGGAACAAAAAGCAGAAATCCAATCGTGTCGGTCACAAAGCCGGGTGTTAGCAGCAGGATACCGGCGATAACCAGCATTGCACCACGCACCAGATCTTTGGCCGGTAGACGCTGTGCTGCCATTTCACCTTGTATGCGGCGCAGCAGTGAAATTCCCTGCCAGCGCAACAGGAACGATCCGATAATGGCGGTCACGACCACCATGGCCAACGTTGCCCAAACACCGATCTGGCCGCCGATCAGAACAAAGGCGGCAATTTCCATCAAGGGCACGATAAGCAGCACAAAGGGAATAAGGGAAAAGCGCATTAAGTGTCTCCAATGAACGGCAGATAGGTGATTTTACCTGAAAAACGAGACTTTTCTGAAGTTTTATCGACAAAGATGTGTCAAAATAGGTTTGCAGCCTGTTCAACACTTGTGTGTGACAGGCCTAGCGCTATCTGTAAAACAAGACTAAGAAAGCGCTGAGATGCGGCCCGTATTGTCTCGGGTGACGGCTATGAAAAGGCACGAGCGGAATATCCATGCAATTTTTCGATTTCTACACTCTTGTTTTTATCGCAATCGCGGTATTTTTCTTCCTTCGCCTTCGCGGCGTTTTGGGAAAACGGACGGGTCATGAACGACGTCCGTATGACCCCTATGCGGAGAAACCCAAAACCGGCCAGAAATCATCCAATGACAATGTCATAAATCTGCCCAAGCGTGCGGATGGTACAGATGAGGAACCTGTTGATGGGCAGGATGAGGATGAAGATATTGATCCAAAGAAACTGGCCCTCAAAAACCTTGTCGCGCCGGTCGTGGCGCGCGACCCGGACTTCGATGCAAAGGAGTTTGTGACAGGTGCCCGGGTTGCGTACGAGATGATTGTAACGGCCTATGCTGCTGGAAATCGCGATCAGCTGAAACCGCTTCTGTCCGAAGAGGTCTATGCTGGTTTTGACGAAGCAATTGCCGAACGCGAAAGCCGTTCAGAAAATGTGGACTTCACATTTGTCGGCATCGAGAAAGCCAACATCGTTGACGCTCACGGAGACAATTCAGAATTGCGTGTCACCGTGCGTTTCGTCAGCGAATTGATTTCGGCCACCCGTGACCAGGGTGGAGATATCATTGACGGTAGCGCCAGCAAGGTCACCGAAGTAACAGACATCTGGACATTTGCACGCGATCCACGCGATGGCGATCCAAACTGGCGGCTTGTGGCTACGGAAGCCGCAGACTGATCTTTGCATTTGCGCCGGGGCAGACAGAATGCAAACGGCCCTTCAGGCTCTGAGCTATGTTGATCTGCCCGGCTGGGCAGACGATGATCACTTGGCCGCGTTTCACTGTTTTCTGAAAAGCGCTTACCTTTTTGAAGGGGCAGACGGCCCCAAGACCCGAGCCCTTGGCATTGATGGCCTGGCATTGGGGCAGATTTTTGCAGAAGCGCGCAGGCAAGCTGCCCATATGCAGAGTGCTGCCACGGCAAAAGCGTTTTTCGAAACTTATTTTACGCCAATCATATTTGCCGATGAGACACCATTTGCGGACTATCCGGGCCTGTTGACCGCCTATTTTGAACCGGTCGTAGATGGCTCTCTCACCCGCTCCGAAGCTTTTCCCGTTCCCCTGTTACGACGGCCTGATGATCTGGTTGAAACCAAGTCCACCACACCGGACGACATACCTGACGACTGGCCGGAAGGTTTGCGCTTTGCAAAAAAGACAGCGCAGGGACTGGTGCCTTTCTTCGATCGCAGTGAAATTGAAGGCCGTGCCTTTTCGGACGGTGCTTTGGCAGGGCAGGGGCTGGAATTGGTCTGGCTGGCCAATCATGTCGAGGCTTTCTTTATCCATATTCAGGGGTCTGCCTCCATACGCCTGCAGCAGGGCGGAACATTGCGGGTCAGCTATGACGGCAAATCCGGCCATGACTACACGGCCATTGGCAAAGTGTTGAAGGACATGGGGGCCTTGGCACCGGGTAACATCACCATGCAGACCATCAAAGCCTGGCTTTTGGAAAATCCGGACCGGCAATTGGAGGTTTTGCACCAGAACCGGTCTTTCATTTTCTTTCAGGAAGAAAAGAACCTTAAACCGGATTCGGGCCCTCGGGCAGCCGCGGGCGCGCAACTGACGAAGGGTCGCTCGCTGGCTGTTGACCGCGTCTTGCACACATTTCATACGCCGGTCTTTGTCAGTTACAGCCGGGATAGCGCGATACATAATCGCCTGATGATCGCGCAGGATACAGGTTCTGCCATTGTTGGCCCGCATCGTGGTGACTATTTTGCGGGCAGTGGATCGGATGCAGGTGAGACCGCAGGCGGCTTTGCGGCCCCCTGCCGATTTGTTGTCTTGATGCCGCGCGCGCAGCAGGACCTGCCGACATGAAGCGGCGCAAGTCACGGGAATTATCTCCTGAAGAACGCAGGCTCTGGAACCGTGTGACCGAAAGCGTCATGCCTGCGCGTCCAGAGTCGCATTACAAGAAAATCGCCAGTGAACCAGAGCCGAAAAAGGACGACAATGCGCCAAAGCCGGCCAAGTCTGTTGCACGCCGCATCGTGCTGCCTGCGTATCATCCCCCGGTCTCCACACCGAAACGGCCACAACCCTTGTTGCTGTCTCCACTGGACAACAAAAGCAGGCGACGGCTGAAACGCGGTCAGGATGCGCTGGACGCCACGCTCGATCTGCATGGCATGACGCAGGCTGCTGCGCATAACAGGCTCATCCAGTTCCTGCATCAGGCTCAGGCCGGTGGTGCGCGCTATGTGCTTGTCATTACCGGTAAGGGCAAGGCTGCGAACCCGGATACGGGTGAGCGTGGCATTCTGCGCCGCATGGTGCCTGCCTGGCTGTCCGGGCCAGACCTTGGGTCATTGGTGGCCAGCTATGACGAAGCTGCCACGCCCCATGGCGGTTCCGGTGCATTATATGTCAGACTGCGGCGCAAGCGGCAGGGACTTCAAAAATAATGACACCACTAGGCGAGCGATTGCGCGAACTGCGGTCCCAAAAAGGGGTCACCTTAAAAAATATGGCCGACGAACTGGGCGTATCATCAGCCTATCTGTCTGCATTGGAGCATGGTCATCGTGGCAAGCCGGGCTGGCTCATGCTGCAGCGTATCATCGCTTATTTCAATCTCATCTGGGATGATGCAGAAGATCTGGTGGCATTGGCCCGCAGCTCCGATCCACGTGTGACGGTCGACACATCCGGCCTCAGTCCGGAAGCGACGAGACTTGCAAATCTGTTGGCAGCAAACATTGCAGACCTGCCGCCGGAGGCATTGGAAAGCCTGATCGAGGCTCTTGAAGCGGAACTGCGCGAGGCTGCGATCAAGCAAGAGTGAATGCACAAAAATCAGGAATGGTTTAGAGCATGTCTTGTGAAACCTGCCAGAACTGATGACCTGCCATGCTCGATAGCCAAATGCGTAAACTGATCGATCCGCCGCTGAACCGTATCGGGATCTGGCTGGCATCGAAAAACATCACCGCCAACGGGGTTACCATAACGGGCTTTGCAATTGGTTTGCTGGCGGCGCTCGCTATTGCCTTTCAATTCTATCTGCTGGGTCTGGTTTTGCTGCTGCTCAGCCGCCTGGCGGACGGGCTGGACGGAGCGGTGGCGCGCGCGACCGCGCCCAGTGATCTGGGAGGCTTTCTGGACATAACGCTCGATTTCTTTTTCTACGGGGCCATTCCATTGGCATTCGCACTTGCAGATCCGGAGGCCAATGCGCTGGCCGCAGCCGTTTTGCTGACCGGCTTTTACGCCACCGGCTCCAGCTTTCTGGCCTTTGCCATCATGGCGGAAAAGCGCAAAATCACCACCACTTCACAGGGCATCAAATCGCTCTTTTACATTGGCGGCCTGGCGGAAGGCACGGAAACCATTGCCATCTTTGTGGCATTTTGCCTGTTTCCAGGCTGGTTTGCCTGGATCGCCTATGCGTTTGCAGCCATCTGTTTTGTGACCGCTGCAAACCGTGTGGTTATTGGCTGGGTATCCCTGAAGGCAGACTAGGCATAAATTTCAGTCAGTCCCTTCAAGCCTGAAGCGCCTGATCCAGATCTTCTTTCAGGTCTTCAACATCCTCCAGCCCAACGGAGAAGCGCAGCAGGCCAGGTGCAATGCCAAGTTCCACCTTGTCCTCATCGGATAGGCGCTGATGCGTTGTTGTTGCCGGATGGGTGATCAGGCTTTTGGCATCACCAAGATTGTTGGACAGCCGGATAAGGCTAAGGGCATTGGAGAAGCGGAATGCGGCTTCCTTGCCGCCCTTGACTTCAAAGGCAATCATGGTCCCGCCCTTTTCCATCTGTCGCGTGGCGATGTCATGGTGCGGGTGGTCCGTCCGTCCGGGATAAAGCAGGGTTTCAATTGCCGCATGATCGGCCAGAAAATCCGCCAAAGTCGCCGCCGAACGCGTTTGTTCAGCAACCCGCAGCCGCAGCGTTTCCAGACCTTTCAGCAATGTCCAGGCATTGAATGGGCTCAGGCTTGGGCCTGTGTGTTTCAGGAATGGGGCCAGCTTGTCTTCCACCCACTCCTCATCCGACAGCACCACACCGCCCAGGCATCGGCCCTGACCATCAATATGTTTGGTCGCCGAATAGGCCACCACATCAGCGCCAAGCTCCATAGGCTTTTGCCACAGAGGCGTGGCGAATACATTGTCCACCAGCAGCCGTGCGCCGCCCGCATGGGCAATATCGGCAATTGCAGCAATATCCAGAACCTCAAGGCGGGGATTGGTCGGGCTTTCCAGAAACAGGGTTTTGGTGTTCGGGCGCATGGCCGCCTGCCATGCCGAAAGGTCCGTGCCATCCACCAAAGTGGTTTCAATGCCGTAGCGCGGCAGAATATCGTCGACGATGTAGAGACATGAGCCAAACAGGGCTTTTGCGGCCACCACATGATCACCAGCCTGCAGATCGCACACGATCGCGGCATAAATCGCTGCCATGCCGCTGGCAGTGGCCCGTGCGCCGGTCGCACCCTCAAGCGCCATCATCCGGTCTTCGAACATTTTGACGGTCGGGTTGGCATAGCGCGAATAGACAAAGCCCGGATCGCTGCCGTCAAAGCGCGCCTCAGCGGCTTCCGCACTGTCGTAAACATAGCCCTGTGTCAGGTAAATTGCTTCCGACGTCTCACCAAATTGAGAGCGCACGGTTCCACCATGCACCAGTTGCGTGGCGGGGCGATACTGTCTGGATTGATCATTTCCCATTGCTGGCTCCATCAAAGACCAAAAAAAAACCCGTTCCGACGCTGACTGTCGGAGCGGGCTTGCACACTCTCCGACCTTTTAGCGCCTTGTTTAACGTGGCGGCAAGCCGGCCGGCTCAAATGACCACGTGGGGCAGCAATAACGGCCTTGCCGCTTGGCGTCAATCCTGCAATCAGTTATGGAAGGCCGACAAGATGATGAAACGGGGTTCTATTGTGACAGGCAAGTCGGAAGATCAGGCAGCAGGAATTCTGCCGGACCGCATGATCAAGGACCTGTTCGCCACCGGAGGCATAGCAGCGGAGCTGGCACCGGTTGAGGGGCAGATACAGCCGGCCAGCCTGGATTTGCGCCTTGGCAACGTCGCTTACCGCATTCGCGCCAGCTTTCTCCCCGGTCCTGAATTATCGGTGGCGGACAAACTGGCCCGTTACAAGCTGCACCAGATTGATCTGACACAGGGTGCCGTATTGGAAACCGGATGCGTCTATCTGGTGCCGATACAGGAGCGCCTCGACCTGCCGGAAGGCCTATCCGCATCGGCCAATCCAAAAAGCTCGACCGGGCGGTTGGATATCTTCACACGGGTGATTGTCGACAAGGCCCGCGAATTTGATCAGATACCTCAGGGTTATGCTGGTCCGCTCTATCTGGAAATCAGCCCGCGAACCTTTCCCATTGTGGTGCGCCCTGGATCGCGTCTGTCGCAGATCCGCTTCCGCAGCGGGCATCCGCATCTGGATGATACCGAATTGACAGCGCTTCACAATACAACACCGCTGGTCATTGGCAGCGAGCCCCATATTGCTGACGGGCTGGCTTTCTCGATCGATCTGGAAGGCAAGGGGGAAGGCGCGCCGATTGGCTATCGCGGCAAACCCCATTCCGCTGTTGTCGATGTGGACCGGCCGGGCGCCTATGAAATTCTGGATTTCTGGGAGCCGATCTATCCGCGCGGTGCCGCCGAGCTTATTCTGGACCCGGACCAGTTTTACATTCTGGTGTCACGCGAAGCCGTTCAGGTGCCACCTGACTACGCGGCGGAAATGGTGCCATTCGATCCGCTGGTGGGCGAATTCCGGGTGCATTATGCTGGCTTCTTTGACCCCGGTTTCGGCCACACCAAGGACGACACAGGCAATCTGATGGGCAGCCGGGCCGTGCTGGAAGTGCGCAGCCACGAAGTGCCGTTCATTCTGGAGCACGGCCAGACCATTGGCCGCCTGGTTTACGAACCGATGCTGGATCGCCCTGACGCACTTTACGGCGTCGATTTGAAATCAAATTATCAGGGCCAGGGCCTGAAACTCTCCAAGCACTTCAAGTCTTAGGGGCAGCTCCGGCTTTGATCTCATTGCGCAATTGCGCAAGTTCTGTTCTCACGCTCTTCAATTCTGCCAAAACCGCTTTGTGATCATTGCGCTGGCGGACGGCAGCGTCGCTGCCCGCTTCTTCTTCCTGAAGCGCGGCCTCGTGTTCTTCCTGCATGGCTCCAACAATAATGCCGATCAGCAGATTGATGACCATGAAGCTTGAAAACAAAATGAAAACCACGAAGAACATCCAGGCAAAGGGGAATTCCTCCATCACCGGGCGCACAATGCCCATCGACCAGCTTTCCAGTGTCATGATCTGAAACAGTGAATAGGCGGATTCGCCAATCGAGCCGAACCATTGCGGAAAGCTGTCGCCATATAATTTTGTGGCAATGACGGAGGCGACGTAAAACACCAGTCCCAGAAGCATCATCACGGACCCCATGCCGGGCAATGCGGTTATCATGGCCCCGACCACCCGCCGCAAAGACGGCACCAGGCTGATGAGGCGCAGGATTCTGAGAATGCGCAGAGCCCGCAGAACCGACAGCGCACCGCTGGATGGCAGCAAGGCAATGGTCACAATGACGAAATCGAATATGCGCCAGCCATCACGGAAAAACGCACCGCGATAGGCAAACATCCGACCGATCAGTTCAACGGTAAAAATACCCAACAGAACGTTGTCGGCCACTATCAGCAACGGTCCGGCAAAAGCCATGGCCCGGTCGCTGGTTTCCAACCCGAGTGTGATGGCATTCAAAATCACCAGTCCAGCGATCACATATTCGGTTTTTTTGTTTTCGTAAAAATCGCGGAGCTTCTGATCCATGTATCCAGCCATCGGTATTTGGGGGTAATGCTTCAGTCTTTAACTGAAGCAAAACGGATGTGGAGTTTTTTTTGGTGCGAACAACTCCAACGACGCTTTTTTTGCGGTATTATGCGGCGGCGTAGCACTTGCAGGGGCTACAGATCCATTCACAAATCGTATTTCCCCGTCAAACACGAAGCGGAAAATGGATTTTCAATCTGAAGTATGTCATTCAGAAAAACGTCATGAACGTTTTGAACACGATCTGCAGGGAAACTGGTTGAATGGCTCGATGTGAGGATAGTTTGGCGTCACGGATAAAGCCGCAGGGATCATCCTCTTTCTCCAAAGTATTTGCCATGTGTGCAACTGTCGTTGCGATGCTTGTTCCCGTATCCGGCTTCGCCCAGGACACAGACGAAGCTCTGGACAGGCAGCAACAGGCGACGCTTGGCCATGTGCCAAATTATTGGGATTTCAAAACGGTTGGTGATCGGCCCTCTGCAGAGGATCTGGGGTCGGTTCGGTTTTTGATGACCGATGATTTCCCGCCCTTCAGCTATCTCGCCCGTGATGGCCAATTGGCGGGCTTCCATGTCGATTTTGCCCGCGTGTTGTGTGACGAGTTGCAGATTTCCTGTCAGATTCTGGTGCGGCCTTATGTCGATCTCGTTGGCACGCTCGGGGATGGCAAGGGCGATGCGATCTTGTCCGGTATTGCGGTGCCCACAGCGCTGGATCAGGGGCTTTTGCTATCGGATGTCTATCTCACAACACCGGCCAGGTTTGCTGCCAAAGCGGGCAGTGAGGATTTGCCGAAAGTGGAAGAAATGGCCGGACGCAGCATCAGCTTTGTCACCGGCACATCTCATGAAGCATTTCTCCGGGGCTTTTTCGGGCAGGCGGATTTGCGCCCCTATGACAGCCGGTTTGCTGCGCGCCGCGCCCTTCGGGAGGGCGATGTTGATTTCACCTTTGGTGATGGATTGTCGCTTTCCCTGTGGCTGAATGGCGAACAGTCAAAGGGTTGTTGTCAATTTGTAGGTGGTCCCTATCTGGAACCGCGGTTTTTTGGCAATGGCTTCACCATGGCCTTCTCGCCAACACGCCCGGAGCTGAAGCAGGGATTTGACTACGCCATTCGCGAAATTTTCAAATCCGGCAAGTTCGCTGAATTGTATCTGCGATACTTCCCGGTAAGTTTTTTTTAACAGGCGTCAGCTCTTTCTGACGAAGGGAAGCCACAGGCTCCAGGTCAGTCGCACTGGCTCTCCGTGTTGATATTCCTGCAAGCCGATTGTCATGCCTTCATGGCCGTCTTCGGGTTGATCCCGATAGGTGCCAAAGACCCGGTCCCAGACTGAAAAATTGAAGCCGTAATTGCTGTCTGTTTCCTTGTGGCGGATAGAGTG
This sequence comes from Alphaproteobacteria bacterium, assembly GCA_024743215.1. Taxonomy (GTDB): domain Bacteria; phylum Pseudomonadota; class Alphaproteobacteria; order Rhizobiales. The sequence continues at coordinate 687,867 of JANSWZ010000002.1, read as the reverse complement.
GTGAACCCGGTGCATATCTGGCGTAACAATGAATTTGCGCAGAGGCCCTTCAAGCCAGGCCGGCAGTTTGACATTGCTATGATTGAACATGGCACACCCATTCAAAACCACTTCAAACAGAAAAATGGCGAAGGCTGGTGCGCCCAGTATGATGATCAGAGCGGCCTTGATCAGCATGCTGAGAACAATCTCGACCGGGTGAAAACGGATTGCGGTGGTGACATCAATGTCCGGATCAGAATGGTGAACCTTGTGAAACCGCCAGAATATCGGAATTTTGTGGAACACGAGATGCTGCGCCCAAATTGCAAAATCCATGAAAATGAACACCAGCAGCCCGAAAAGCCACGCAGGTGGCGCTATGCCTTGTGAAACGGCCCAGGGGTAAAGTCCGATCTGATTGTCACCGGCCCACACGGCGATGCCGACTGCCGCCGCTGGAAAAAGGACGCGTATGATCAGGGAATCGAGCACAATAATCGAAAAATTTGTGAACCATCGCCCGCCGCGACCGTGGATCAGGTGACGCCTTGGCGCAATGATCTCGAACACGGCCATGGCTGCAAAAATGCCAAAGAAAACACTGAGCCGAACGAGGCCTTCTGAAAATGAAAACGGTGAATCCATCGATTTACGCCAATTATTTTGAGAGTATTTCCTCTATATAGCGCATCTGGAAGCCCCCTGTAGGTCAAAGACTTGTGATCGCCCACTGCGCCCCACTCCTTGACCTGCTGCAACCGGGTTCCTACGTTGCAGACATGCTATTGAGGCGCGAATCGACTGTTTCGATGCGCTCTACTGGAGAAAAGAAAAGATGACGACTCATACGGTTACGGATGCAGATTTTGATGCTTCAGTGTTGCAATCAGATACGCCCGTTGTGGTGGATTTCTGGGCTGAATGGTGCGGACCTTGTAAGATGATTGCCCCGGCACTTGAGGAAATCTCGGACTCTGTTGGTGACAAAGTCAAAATCGTCAAGCTGAACATAGACGAGAACCAGAATACCGCCATCAAATATGGCGTGCGCTCGATCCCGACTCTCATCATGTTCAAAAATGGTGAGCCGGTCGACATGAAGGTCGGAGCCGCTCCAAAGGGTGATCTGGACAAATGGATTTCAGGGGCAGCCTGAACTCATCAAAGAACGTGTAAAGAGCCCCGGCAAATCCGGGGCTTTTTATTGTCGACCATTCCACTATTCTGGCAGCGTTCCATTCGCCTTTAGAACTTCACCGGCCAGATACAGAGATCCGCAGATGAGAACGCGCGGGCTGTTTTCATAGCGCCAGTTTTCCGACATGGCCGCAAGGGCTGCTTCAACCGAGTCAGCCGGCTCGGCGCTCAGACCAGCTGAAATTGCCAAATGGGCCAGCTCCTCAGCATCGCGGGACGAATCGGCTCCTGGAATAGCCACTGTGAAGACGTGTCTGGCCAGACTTTCAAAGGGTTCAAAAAATCCGATTGGGTCTTTCGTACTCAACATACCGGCAATCAGGAAGAGCGGCCGTTCAACACGCTCCTCCAAAGCGGCCATGGCGCTGGCAACCACAGCGCCCGCGCCGGGGTTGTGTCCGCCATCGAGCCAGATTTCAGTATCCGGATGCGCCAGTTTGGTAAGCGTGCCGCCCTGTAAACGCTGCAGACGTGCAGGCCAGATTGCATGACCCAAACCATGGTCGCGTGCATCTGCTGATGGCATGAACCCGGTCACTTCCAGCGTGGCAAGGGCCAAGGCTGCATTACCGATTTGATGTTGGCCAACAAGATTGGGCAAGGGCAGGTCCAGCACACGTTGCTCGGTCTGATAAATCATGCGTCCATGCTCGGCATAGGCATCAAAATCCTGACCCAGCAAATGCATGGGGGAGTCGATGCGCCCAGCCACTTCAGCAATGACTGACATGGCTTCAGGAACCTGTCGGGCAATGATCGCCGGAACACCGGGCTTCAGAATACCGGCTTTTTCATAGGCAATACTGGCCAGTGTATCGCCCAGAAAGCTCTCATGATCCATGGAGACCGGCGTGATCACCGAGGCCAGAGGCCTTTCAATGACATTGGTTGCATCCAGACGCCCGCCAAGGCCCACTTCCAGCAACAACACATCTGCAGGATGTTCAGCAAACAGTCTGAAGGCAATGGCTGTGGTGATTTCAAATTGCGTGATTTCAGCACCATCATTGATGCGTTCCACGTCCAGCATGGTCGAAATCAGCGTGGCGTCATCCACCAGCTTGCCGCCGCCATGCTGCCCCAGACGAATGCGCTCGTTGAACCGCACGAGATGGGGCGAGGTGTAAACATGAACCCGCTTGCCATCAGCCTCCAGCAGGCTGCGCATATAGGCAGTGGTCGAGCCCTTTCCATTGGTTCCGGCAACATGAATGGTCGGAGGCAGGGACTTTTCCGGGTTGCCCAACTTTGCGAGCAAATCCTCCAATCGACCCAGCGAAAGGTCCATCAGGCGGGGATGCAGCTGTGTCAGCCGCTCCAATATTGCTGTCGTGTGGTCCATCAGGTGTCTTCATTTGCTGCGGACAGGAGAATTGAAATCCAGTAAATGGCTCTTAGCAAGCCTTCGCCAGGATGTCAGCCTTGAAGTTTATGCTGTTTTGGCAGGGCCATCGGATGATTCCGCTTCCGCTGCATCAATGGGTTCCGGGGCAGGGTTCAGCTCACCATCGACCGGCTCCAGTTCAATGACTTCCGGTTCGCCTTCCACTTCAGCTTTGGCTTCGTCGGCAAGCTCCGGCTCAACAGCGTCCAATGGAACATCCTTGCTGAGTACCGCAGGTTGCTTCATCAGCAAGCGGCATACATTTGCCAGCGTTTCGCGCATCTTATGGCGGTGAATCACCATATCGACCATGCCATGTTCCAGCAGATATTCAGAACGCTGGAAGCCTTCCGGCAGTTTCTCGCGGATGGTTTGTTCAATAACCCGCTGCCCGGCAAAACCGATAAGCGCGCCCGGCTCAGCAATGTGAACATCGCCCAGCATGGCATAGGACGCGGTGACACCACCTGTGGTCGGGTTGGTCAGCACAACGATGTAAGGCAGGCCTGCCTCGCGATGCTGTTGCAACGCAACCGTCGTGCGCGGCAATTGCATCAGCGATAAAATACCTTCCTGCATGCGCGCTCCGCCGGAAGCTGCAAACAGAATGAACGGAACTTTGGCTTTGGTCGCCGCCTGAAAGCCGGCAATAATGGCTTCACCAGCGGCCATGCCGAGCGATCCACCCATGAAATTGAAATCCTGAACCGCAACAACAACGGTCCGCTCTTCCAGCAGACCCTTGCCAAGCATGATGGCGTCTTCATAGCCGGTTTTGGCTTTGGCATCTTTCAGCCGGTCAGTGTAACGTCGCTCATCGCGAAATTTGAGTGGATCGACCGGAGCCGTTGGCAGGTCCAGCTTTTCGAACTCTCCTTCATCGAACAGTCTGGTCAGCCGTCGTTCGGCATTGATACGCATATGGAAGCCGGAATTTGGAATGACGAAGTCATTGGCTTCCAGATCGCGGTGGAACACCATTTCACCGGACTCAGGGCACTTGATCCATAGATTTTCCGGAACTTCCCGCTTGGTGCTCCAGAGATTCTGGATTTTGGGCCGGACAACACTGTTAATCCAATTCATTGGCTTTCCTTGCTCACAAGATAAAGAGCGAGTTGTAGAGATAAGATATTCGTCTCAATGTGGGCAGTTTAACTGACTTCTGCAAGACGCGATTTGCGAACACCATCGGCAAGCTGACGAACCAGTTCTGCAACGGCTTCCACAGGGTCGGAAGACACACTGCCATCGGCGGACAGGGAATTTGCAACAGCATCCACAATGGCACTGCCGACAACCACACCATCTGCGGCTTTACCGAAAGTCTGCGCTTGTTCTGCGGTCTTGATGCCAAAACCGATACAGACGGGCAAATCAGTATGGGACTTTATCCGCGCCACAGCTTCCGCCACAGGTCCGGTGCTTGCAACGGCGGAGCCGGTGATGCCGGTCTTGGACACGTAATAGACAAACCCGGATGTGTTGGTCAGCACTTTCGGCAGGCGCTTGTCATCGGTTGTCGGTGTGGCAAGGCGAATGAAATTAAGGCCCGCTCCCAGAGTTGGCAGGCACAATTCCTCATCCATCTCAGGCGGAAGATCCACAATAATCAGACCGTCAATTCCGGCTTCCTTTGCATCGGTCAGGAACTGGTCCACGCCATAAATATAGATCGGATTATAGTAGCCCATCATGACAATCGGCGTTGTGTCATCCGCTTCGCGGAATGCACGGGCCATCTGCAGGGTTCGCACCAAGGTCTGTCCGCCTTTCAGCGCCCGTTGCCCGGCCATTTGAATGGTCGGCCCGTCAGCCATTGGATCGGAAAACGGCATGCCGAGCTCAATCACATCGCTGCCAGCGCCTGGCAACGCTTTCATGATGCGCAACGAGGTGTCAAAATCCGGATCACCACCCATGAAATAGGTGACGAGCGCAGGACGGCCTTCAGTCTTCAAAGCTTCAAATTTGCGGTCAATGCGTGTTGTCATGATTATAGCTCCACGCCCATGATTTTGCCGACCGTGAAGACATCCTTGTCACCGCGTCCGCACAAATTCATTACGATAATCTGGTCTTTGTCCATTTTCGGAGCGCGCTTCATAACCTCTGCAAGGGCATGGGCAGGCTCAAGAGCCGGAATAATGCCTTCAAGGCGTGTCAGCAACTGAAACGCTTCCAGAGCTTCTGTGTCCATAATCGGCACATATTCAACACGCTTGGTGTCTTTCAGCCAGGAATGTTCAGGCCCAATGCCGGGATAGTCCAGACCAGCAGAAATTGAGTGGCCGTCTTTGATCTGCCCATCTTCATTTTGCAGCAGATACGTCCGGTTGCCATGAAGCACGCCTGGATTGCCAGCGGTCAAAGAGGCACAATGCTCTTCACTCTGCAGTCCCTTGCCGCCGGCTTCAACGCCGAGGATCTGAACATCCTTATCGTCGAGGAACGGGTGGAACAGGCCAATGGCATTGGACCCACCGCCAACAGCAGCCACAAGCATATCAGGCAATCGGCCTTCTGCGGCCATCATTTGCTCTTTGGTTTCCGCGCCGATTACGGATTGGAAATCCCGCACCATCTCCGGGTAAGGGTGTGGGCCGGCAGCTGTGCCGATCAGATAATAGGTGTCATCCACATTGGTCACCCAATCGCGCAGGGCTTCATTCATTGCGTCTTTCAATGTGCCATGGCCGGAACTCACCGGGTGGACCTTAGCGCCCAGCAATTTCATGCGGAATACATTGGGTGCCTGACGCTCCACATCGGTGGCACCCATATAGACTTCGCAAGGATAGCCAAATCGGGCCGCGACTGTTGCTGTTGCAACACCGTGCTGGCCTGCACCGGTTTCTGCAATGATGCGCGTTTTGCCCATGCGCTTTGCCAGCAGAATCTGACCCAGACAATTATTGATCTTGTGAGAGCCTGTGTGGTTCAGCTCATCGCGCTTGAAATAGATTTTCGCGCCGCCCAGATGCTCTGTCAGCCGCTCAGCGAAATACAGCGGAGAGGGACGACCGGTATAATGGGTGTTCAGGTCCTGCAATTCTGCGTGAAAGGTTGGATCCTGTTTCGCCTCAGTCCATTTTTCCTGCAGTTCCAGAATCAGGGGCATCAAGGTTTCAGCGACAAACTGGCCGCCAAAAATGCCGAACATGCCCTTATCGTCAGGGCCATTGCGCAAGGAATTTGGACTAGGATGTTGAGTCATGCAGATACTCTCTCAGGAATTTGGTGATGCAGCTGCTGCTTGCGCGCGCTGCAAAAATGTCTCTATCAGGCCTTTATCTTTGATCCCGGGCGAAGTTTCAACGCCAGATGACACATCAATTCCGGAAATAGCCGGATGCGCCTGCGACAAATGCACTGCGGCGGTAATGTTTTCCGGCGTCAGACCGCCTGAAAGCATCACCGGGAGCCCGTCACTGACATCCAGCGTCAGGGCGTCAAGAATGTTCCAGTCAAAGGTCAGGCCATTCCCGCCAGGCAAGACACTGCCTTTGGGCGGCTTGGCATCAATCAGCAGCCTGTCGGCGACGCGGCTATATGGCCTCAATCGGTCAAAATCTGCAGCTTCCGATACGCCTATGGCTTTCATGATTGTCGTAGCGGTGAGAGCTTTGATGTGCCGCACGCGGTCTGCAGTTTCGCTGCCATGCAATTGAAGGATATCGGGCCGGACATTTGTGCAGATCGCCTCCAGTTCGGCGTAGTCAGCATCTACCGTCAATGCCACAATCTGAACGCTGCCATCTGCCTTGTCCCGTGCAAACCCAGCCAGGTCAGCCGCAGCCTCAACTGCGATATTTCGGGGGCTTTTTCCAAAAAACACCAGTCCGATCATGGATGCGCCGCCATCAATGGCGGCCGTCACATCCGCTCTGGTGGAAAGGCCACAGATTTTAATGTCGAAGGCTGATTGTGTGGTCATGGAAACTGGCCATTTTATGAAACGGGAGCGTGTGAAGCGGAAAAAACTGATGAGCGCCTGAATATCTTGGAGATACGTGAATTCAGGCCCGGACTATGAGGGCTGAGCTCTCGGGTTCGACTCGCGAACTAACAGAAAAACCTAGGCTTTTGCGACCGGCAAAAGAGGGTGATTATTGTTGTGATCGGGAGCCATATCCCGGGCTTTCTGTTCAGCTTCTTCCGCGCGCTGTTGCTGGCGGCTGGCCTGATGCTCATTCTCACGCGCTTTGCGGCGCCATTTTCCCTGAGAAAACCAGGAGCCAAGACCACCAAGAACGACGCCCAGCAGCAGAAAACCAAACAACAGCAGATAGAGCGGTACAGAATAGCTGAGGACGGCCAGATCTGTGCCTGCCGCCGCATCCGGAAATGGATTTAGGGACACGGTCACCGCGCCCCGGTTGGCAATTGACAGAACCACCACAATGATACCGAGCGGTATCAGAATAAGGTATTTGATGAACCGCATCATTTGAAAAGCACCTGCTTATGCCTGTTTGAGCCCATTCGGGTCTCGTTCGGATCGCAAATCTTCTGCGATCTCGTATTATATGCGATGCATCAGTCGCTGTTCAAGCGCTCACGCATTTCTTTGCCCGTTTTGAAAAACGGCACAACCTTGGACTCAACCTGAACCGACTCTCCGGTTCTTGGATTGCGGCCCGTCCGTGGATTCCTTGTTTTGACCGAAAAGGCACCAAATCCACGCAGCTCTACCCTGTCCCCATTGGAGAGCGCTGCTGTAATCTCATCGAGAATTGCATTCACAATCATCTCAACGTCTCTTTGAAAAAGATGCGGATTTCGATCAGCTATCTTTTGCACCAGTTCCGACTTTATCACCGTATCGCCCCTTGCAACCAAAATGCCCCCCAGAGCGTAATTCTGCGGACCAACTTGGGGTGAAGACTCAAATTGAATCTATGTTATTGGAATTACTCCCTAATCGAGGATAGGGTGCCAAACTGAAATCAGGCCGTCAAGCTGTGCAGGGGCGGAAACAGCGCTCAAAAAGCCAGAATCACCCCCAGAAAGGCCGATTGTTGTTGCAAAGGTGACAAATAAGGCACGCATTGCCAGTGTCAGAGGTGCATCGGACTCGTCGGAAGCCCTGCGTATCACCTTGATGTCAGCGTTCAGGTTATGCTCCGAAATCAACCATTCCTTGGCCTGTTCCTTACTACCAATCGCATCAATGAGCTTGGTCGACAGCGCCCTGTCGCCAGAATAGACACGTCCATCTGCCAGCTCTCGCGCTGTGGCATCATCAAAGTTCCGGCGCTCCTTGACCAGATCCAGAAACCACTCATACGAGTCGTCAATCAGGTTTTGAATGGCTTGCCGAGCTTCAGGTGAGGTCGGAGAAAACGGGTTTGGAGAGGCTTTCAACGGAGCGCTTTTGATCTGCTCCATGCGAATGCCGAGCTTACCCATCATCTCGCTTATATTCGGGCTTTGATAAACAACACCTATCGAGCCGGTAATGCTGGCGCGCCGCGCATAGATTCGGTTCGTGGCCAGTGCGGCCATATAAGCAGCAGACGCGCCAACGCCATCAATGGTGGCAACGACTGGTTTTTTGGTGCTCAATGCCAGCAGAGCCTCATACAATGCTTCGCCGCCAGATGTTGTGCCGCCAGGCGAGTCAATTTTGACGATAACGGCTTGGACATGGTCCTGATTGCCAAGTTCTTCAATCAGGTCCAGCCGTTCTCTGCTACCCACAATCACACCGTCAATCGCGATCTCCGCAATGTGTTCCCCACGGGCCGCGGACAGCGGATCCAGCCCTGTCAGCCGGGCAATGCCCGCGATCAGGACGAAGCCCAGCAGAACAAGTCCTGCGACCCGCCAGAAGGTCAGCTTCCGGCGCAGACGCCGACGGTCGAGAATGTAATTCGGGTTGCTCGGCTCGGCCATCAGCGGTCCTGCTATTGTGTGAGTTTTATAAAATCAGTGCACGCTAACTGGCTGCAATTCATGTTCCCATGCATTTGCAATCAGCGCTTCGCGGCTGTCGCCGATGACAATAGGCGCACCATCGGCATTCAGCAAAGCCCATAATTTCATGCCTGCCGGAAGCTCTTCCACATCCGGAAAGGCTGCGTGAAACTGGTCAGATGTCATGGAGCGGATATAGGCCACCTTGCCTTCGCCAAGCAGGGCGAAATCATGTGCGCTCATTACCTTATTGGTTTTATTATGTTTTCTCATGACGCAGGCTCCTTGTTTGATTGGGCCGTTTTCAGATGTTCGACAGTTTCCAGATGATTTTTTTGCGCAGGATTGCTTCGCGTTGTGTCATCATCATGGATCTTGATGTCAATTTTGCGGACGATGCGTTCCGGCTGAGGCCGAACAAGATCGATATTCAACAAACCGTCTTTCAGATCTGCTCCGAGTATCTCCATACCGTCTGCCAGCAGGAAAGCCCGCTGGAACTGGCGCGCAGCAATGCCGCGATGCAGATATTCCCGGCTGTCATCCTCCTGTTGACGTCCACGGATCACCAATTGGCGCTCCTCAACGGCAACGTCCAGTTCCTGGCGTGAGAAGCCGGCCACTGCAAGTGTAATGCGCAACACATCACCCTTGGTGCTTTGTTCCGATCTGATCCGTTCAATATTGTACGGGGGATAGCCGTCAGAGGTTTTGGCCACACGGTCCAAAACACGTTCAATTTCGTCAAAGCCCAACATAAAAGGGCTGGAAAACGCCGATACGCGCGTCATGATTAGTCCTTTCCTTCGGCCCTAAAAGCGGCCAGTCAGCGATCCCGTAAGGCAATCGCCGTTGTTGAGAATATGGTACGAACCAGGGGAAGCTTCAAGAGAGACGTGCGCAATCAGCTAATCATCAACTTATTTGGCGGCCACTATCTGCAAAAAGAGCATTTTGAAATTAATGGGATTTTCCTGCGTTTGGTAACTGCACCATGGTATCCTATGACTCCCAATCGATTTTCATTGATGCTCAAAACTTGCTCCGAGGACCATTGCGAGCAAAATGGCTTCCTGACCTTGAAACCTTTTTCTGGAAGCGACGTTTATGGCGTGTTTGAATACACGCTGGATGCGCGTTGATGTTGCTGCGATTCATAAGTCCAGCATTTGTAAAAGTCAGACTTTTAAAAAGTTGGAGGCCGATTAGGTCCCAAGTTCAAATGGGTAAAATCTTGTGGGCGATTGTCAGAAATAGTAGAGCAGCCACCTCTGCTAACTAAAACGCCATTTTTTGTTTGAAAGAAAGCACTTCTGCAATGTTCACCACTGAGGCGATTAATATGAAAAATGGAACGTAGCTGGAATTTGTATTTCATGTAAGAAATCTAAGGAGAAAACCCAACGTAAAACGATTCAGTTTTTGCCCGCAGAGAGCTCAATTGAGAAGTGTGGACAATGCCAGCACTTCGGTAATTTCTTGCCGCAATGCCAACTGCGTACTATTTTGATTTGGGGAATTAAAAAAACAGATAAAAATTTAAGTGGATTCGGAAAAATGAGTGAAATTGAAAATAGTAAATTTGTATTCACCCTTCCCGAAGGAATTATTGAGTATTCACGAAAATCTCCACTTATCAAAAGACTAGATAGAGAAAAAGAAGCTTGGAAATTTATTTCTGAGGTTAATGAAAGTGAATTGGATCCTAGGTTGCGTGAACTAAATAGGCTTATCACTTTTCTAAATTGCGCAAATGAGTTTTCTAATCTCAAGAATGAAGTCGAAAACGTCGAGGATTTTAAGTCAGTAAGTGGAAGCGTTGAAAGCCATCGTGATCGGTTTTTTAAAATGCCGCCGTGGACAGATACCCCTGAAGGCAGCGCTGCGCTTCGAGCGAAGGGCGCGGGTCATGCTGAATTGGCAATAAAAATTGTAGGTGGTGTGATTCTAAAAAGGTACCGAGACATAAATTTACTCAATAATATTAATAATAAAGCTCCTGGTATTGTTGGCGAATTGATTGCTACTGCAAACACTGCTTGTCTATATGATGGTTTGGTCATTAAGGATGCAATAAGTAGGAAGATATCATCATTAACAATTGATGCATCTAATGAAGTCGACAGTGCAAGTCAGCTTATCGACCAAGCAAAAAACCAGATTGATAGAATTTCAGATGAGGCTGAAAGCCAAGCTCTAATGTTAAATAGCAAGGCACGTTCAAAAGCTTTAATGTTCAAGCGCCTAATACAATCAGGAATAAGCGAAAGTGAAAAGCTTCGCGAGAAGTTTTTTGTTCAAATGCGATATCGCGCTCCGGTTAAACTTTGGGAAGATCGGCAAAAATTACATCAACAAAATGCCAAAAATGCAATTCTCCATTTTTATGCCGGGGCGGTAACCTTTTGCATCGCATTCGCATTAATTGCGATAGTTGGAGGAGCAGAAATTGCGGAAGCTTTTCTCCCAATTGGATGCGTGCCCGAAAAACCGGAAACCTGCAATGGCTTTTCAATTAAGGGGATGCTCTTGGTAGCAACGACTACATTGGTCGCATCCGTCAGTCTTTGGCTGCTCCGATATAAAATGAAAGTTCATCTTAGCGAGCGTCACCTCGCGCTAGACGCGCAAGAGCGAAAAGCCTTTGCCGAAACATTTCTTGCGTTGAGAGAAGACAAGTCCGTCAGCAGCGAACAGGAGGCAGTTGTGCTTCAATCTCTATTTAGACCAACGCAAGATGGGATAATCAAAGATGATAATGCCCTTGATGCAACCCCTGCCGGACTGATTTCTCGTCTACTTGCTCAATCTAATCCGAAGTAGCCAGAAGATCGTCTATTACAACCGTTACTGAGGCGAGCCTCTGGCAGAAACTGGGGAATGGTGGAGCCAGCCGGAGTCGAACCGGCGACCTCTTGCATGCCATGCAAGCGCTCTACCAACTGAGCTATGGCCCCAATGCAATTCGTGTTGAGAACAACCGCTAAATTGCCGCGCGGTTTTAGGAAGGCCTTGGCAAAAGATCAAGCGGTATTTTCGCTCATTTCCATTTGCCCTAACCGGTGGCGAGCAATGTCGTCACCGGTCCGTCATGTCAGAATGATCAATTATCTTCGTCTTTGCCGCTTGATGGTACAACGATCACTGCGCTGTCATCATCATCGTCTTCCAGGAAGGTGTCATCATCTTCCGCGTCGTCATCATCATCATCAAGGTCGATGCCGACATCAATGTCGATGTTTTCTTCGGCATCATCATCATCGTCGTCATCATCGTCATCAAGGCCGGCAACCTTCACGGCGCCGGTTGCGCCATCCTCATCATCTGCATCTTCCAGAGTGACGAGTTCAGCGTTTTCCAACTCTTCTTCTTCTTCTTCCTCAACCTTGGCTTTGGCTTTCGCAGGCGCAGCCTTTTCGGGCTTGGATCTGGAAACAGCTGCTAAAACGAAAGGTGTTGCACATTTGGGGCAGAGGATCGGGTCTCGTTTCAGATCATAAAACCGAGCGGCGCAACTGCCGCATGTCCGCTTGGTGCCAAGTTCTTCTTTAGCCATATTCTTGCCTTTGTCTTTTCTGTCGCAGGTTTTTGGCTGTCGCAGCGCTACCTTCTAGAGAGATCTGTCGCGCCCGTGCCCAGCCCGTCTGTCATTGCCGGAAATTGGACCTGCAGATAGCGACCCGGACCCGGACTGTCAAAGCAAAACATTGATGAAATGCGCAAGAAACAAAACAACAGCCCTGTTTCGCCCTTCAAACCGGCATCGCAACATGCTAACGGCTGCGCCCACAACAGGTTTGTGGTCACAAGTGAAAGGCCACAGATGACAGCGTATTAAAAGGACATTCGGACATGACAGCTCATAAAGCAGGCCTGATGGCGCACCCGGCGCGCAATCTCTCGGGTAACCTGCGCGTGCCTGGCGACAAATCCATTTCACATCGCTCGCTGATGTTCTCTGCCATGGCTGTTGGTGAAAGCCGCGTTGAGGGCTTGCTGGAATCGGACGATGTTCTGGCAACCGCAAATGCCATGCGCGCCTTTGGCGCAACCATCGACAAGGATGGCGACAGCATCTGGCACATTCATGGTGTCGGTATTGGCGGCTTTCTGGAACCGGAAGAGATAATTGATTACGGCAATGCGGGCACAGGCGTGCGGCTGGCTCTGGGTCTGGCAGCCCATGGTGATTTCGTCACCCGGTTTACGGGTGACGCCTCATTACGGTCCCGCCCCATGGGGCGTGTCCTTGACCCTTTGCGGCTGATGGGCCTGGAAGTGCTGGAAAGTAATGATGACCGGCTTCCGCTGGCTGTGCGCGGTCCGGCCCGGCCTGCACCAATGCGTTACGAAACGCCGGTGCCATCTGCGCAGGTCAAATCTGCCGTCCTTTTGGCAGGCTTGAATGCCCCTGGTGAAACCACAATTGTCGAGCGGGTCTTCACACGCGATCACACGGAAAAAATGCTGGTTGGCTTTGGTGCGGATTTGACTGTTGATACGGCCAGTGATGGCACGCGCACAATTGTTTTGAAGGGCCAGCCTGACTTCAAGCCACAATCCATCATCGTACCAGGTGACCCAAGTTCAGCCGGCTTTCCGATGGTTGCAGCGCTGATTGTGCCGGGCTCCGATGTCACCATTCAGGGCGTATTGATGAATGAAAGCCGGACAGGTCTTATCAAGACGCTTTTGGAGATGGGCGCGGATATCACCATCCAGAATGAGCGGGAATCGGGCGGTGAAGCCATTGCCGATCTGCATGTGAAGGCCAGCGAACTGAAAGGCGTGACCGTTCCTGAAGCGCGCGCAGCGTCCATGATTGATGAATATCCGGTGCTGGCTGTCGCAGCAGCTTTTGCCGTGGGTGATACTCATATGGAAGGTTTGGCGGAACTGCGTGTCAAGGAATGTGACCGTCTGTCTGCCACTGCATTCGGATTGAAAGCCAATGGCGTTACCTGTGTCGAAGGCAAGGATACATTGACAGTAACCGGCGGCGTTGTGCCGGGCGGCGGCACCGTGCCAACCCATATGGACCATCGCATTGCCATGGCGTTTCTGGTTATGGGCCTCGGTTCGCAAAAGGGTGTCGCGGTCGATGATGCCGGGCATATCGCCACAAGCTTCCCCACATTTACAAGATTCATGGCGGATCTGGGTGCCGAGATCACACCGTTTGACGCTGATGCGATGGCATCCTGAGCGTTAGAATGGTTGTGCAAACACCACCGCTGACAATTGCCATTGATGGCCCTGCTGCATCCGGAAAGGGCACGTTGGCCCGCCGCCTGGCAGCAGAATTCGATCTGCCTTATCTGGATACCGGACTGACCTACCGTGCAGTTGCCGCTAAAATGCAGTCCGAAAACCAGGCTCTCGATGACGAAGGGGCCGCCATCAAAGCAGCTCAAAGCCTTGATCTGGCGGCGCTGGATCGGGTTTTTCTGTCGGACCACCAGATTGGCGCGGCAGCGTCAAAAGTGGCGGTCATGCCAAAGCTGCGCGCTGAACTGGTCACGCTGCAGCGCGGATTTGCGGCAAAAGGCGCAGTCATGGACGGACGCGATATTGGCACCGTCGTGTGTCCGAATGCTCAGGTAAAACTCTTTGTGACAGCCAGCGCGGAAGCGCGTGCCGAGCGGCGTTTCAAGGAAGTTGAAGCTAAGGGTGATGCCTCCAGCTATGCCGATATTCTGCGAGATATCAGGCAAAGGGACGAGCGCGACAGCTCAAGATCTGTCTCTCCTTTGCAGAAAGCTGCCGACGCGCACTTGATTGATACCACTAATATGGATATAGAAACCGCGTTTCTGTCAGCGAAAACCCTGGTTTTGCAGGCAATCGAGCGTTAGAAACACATATCAGTTGCCGAATTTGGACCATGCGCCACAGTTTGTTGGAGTGCTTTGAGGCACCAACAGGTCCAAACCGGCTTTTATCAACACAAACCTGGCGCACTGCGACTGGCCATATTCAATCGGCACAAAGTGCCCCGAGACCGGCCATCGCACTCTAGGAGAATTCATGAATATCGAAACACCAAGCCGCGAAGATTTCGCAGCTCTTCTTGACGAAACCTTTGGATCTGAAGCGCAGCAAGAAGGCAGCGTGATCAAAGGTACAGTCATTGCTTTTGAAAAAGATCTGGCCGTCATTGATGTGGGCCTGAAAGTTGAAGGCCGTATTTCCGTTCGGGAGTTTGGCCATCAGGACAAAACCGGTGGCCTGTCCATCGGCGACGAAGTTGAAGTCTACCTCGAGCGTATTGAAAACGCGCTTGGTGAAGCTGTTCTGTCTCGAGAAAAAGCCCGCCGTGAAGAAAGCTGGGTCCGCCTCGAAGTGTCCTTCGAAAAGGGCGAAAAAGTTACCGGCCAGATTTTCAATTCCGTCAAGGGTGGCTTTACAGTCGATCTTGAAGGGGCTGTTGCCTTCCTTCCGCGCAGCCAGGTGGACATCCGCCCAGTGCGCGATGTAGGCCCGCTGATGAACAATCCGCAGCCATTCCAGATTCTGAAAATGGACAAGCGTCGCGGCAACATTGTTGTTTCCCGTCGTGCCATTCTGGAAGAAACCCGCGCCGAGCAGCGTTCCGAGATTGTCCAGAATCTTCAAGAAGGTCAGGTCATGGAAGGTGTTGTCAAAAACATCACCGATTATGGCGCATTCGTAGATCTTGGTGGCATCGATGGCCTGCTTCACGTGACCGATATGGCTTGGCGCCGTATCAACCACCCAAGCGAAGTTCTGACAATCGGCCAGACGGTCAATGTTCAGATCATCCGGGTGAACCACGAAACGCAGCGCATTTCGCTTGGCATGAAACAGCTGGAAAGCGATCCATGGGAAGGCATCGATGCGAAATATCCGCTCGAAGCCAAATTCACTGGCCGCGTGACCAATATCACTGACTATGGTGCATTCGTTGAACTGGAGCCAGGCATTGAAGGTCTGATCCACGTTTCCGAAATGTCCTGGACCAAGAAAAACGTTCATCCTGGCAAAATCGTCTCCACATCTCAGGAAGTGGAAGTTCTTGTTCTGGAAGTTGATCCATCCAAGCGTCGTATTTCGCTGGGTCTGAAACAGGCTATGGACAATCCTTGGACATCGTTTGCTGACAAGTTCCCAATTGGAACCATTGTCGAAGGCGAAGTGAAGAACAAGACAGAATTCGGTCTGTTCGTTGGTCTGGATGGCGATGTCGACGGCATGGTTCACCTGTCCGATCTGGATTGGAAACGTTCCGGCGAAGAGATGATCGAAGAGTTCAAAAAAGGCGACATGGTGAAAGCTATTGTGCTGGACGTGGACACTGACAAGGAACGCATCTCTCTTGGCATCAAGCAGCTTGATGGCGATCCGTTCGCTGATGCTGCCGCTTCCGGTGAACTGCGCAAAGGTGCGGTTGTTACCTGTGAAGTGTCCGAAGTTCAGGAAAACGGACTGGAAGTGAAGATTGCAGACACTGATCTGTCAGCCTTCATCCGCCGCTCCGATCTGTCTCGCGAACGCTCTGAGCAGCGTCCGGACCGTTTCGCCGTTGGCGAAAAGTTCGACGCCCGGATCACCAACTTCGACAAGAAAGCCCGCAAGGTTGCCCTGTCGATCAAGGCTCTGGAAATCGCAGAAGAGAAAGAAGCCGTGGCACAATACGGCTCCACCGCTTCTGGCGCATCGCTTGGCGATATTCTGGGTGCAGCGCTGAAAGGTCAGGACGACGAATAAAATCGTCTCTGACTGATCTTGATTGCGAATTCGGATCAAGATACTTTTTAAACCGGCGCAGGGACCCTGCGCCGGTTTTTTGTTGACCGGATGCTGAGGTTTGTGACGATGGCCTTCGGTGACTTGTGGTGCTTTGGCAAAGGGCAAAGCTCCGCTTGAATTTCGCTTTCATGGATCGGGCGAAATGAACAAGAGGGAAACGGGGAGAGGGCGACTCCCGGTTTAACCCGCGCGCGCTCGCCATTCTCAATAAATCATTAAGCATGCAAGCTATGGCGGGTTGTGTGCTACTGAGTTGTCCATTGCGCAATCATGCGCACTTTCCCACCTACAGATTGGCCTCAAACATGCAAATTCCTGAATGGACGAAACCCGCACTCATGGGCGCGGCAGTGGGCGCCATCGCTTTGGCTGTTGTTGGATTCAACTGGAGCGGTTGGGTAACCAGTGCTTCAGCTTCCGAAATGTCCGGCAAGCAGTCAATGGCAGCCGTGGCTGCAGCGCTCACGCCCTATTGTATCCAGAATGCCAAAAGCGACCCTAAATCAGGCGACATCATGGCGGAAATCGAGAAAGCCAGCACTTATCAGCGTCGCGGCATCGTTGAAAAGGCTGGATGGGCGACGCCCCTTGGAGCCGAAAAACCAGACAGAGCCCTGGCAGAATCTTGTCAGATTGCTCTGACCAAAGACAATTGATCAAAAACAATTGACCAACTTTCGCCGGCAAAAAGCAACATTGCCGGCGAAAGGCCGCAGGTGAATTGTCTGGCACTTTCCTGAGGCACTATTTGCGGGCGATGACGGTTCCGGGCTCTATTCTGACATATTCGAGTTCATATCTGGCTGCTTCAAACCAATCGCTTGCAAATCTCGACGCCTCGAATTATATACAGGACAAATCTTGAACACTGTTTGAGAGTGGGCCCTACCGGACCCGCTCTTTTTTGTTGCCGATTGCCCGCTGATAAACAGTCGAATCGACGCGCTGGCACCCGGACATTTTCTGATTGTGCCGTAACTTTCTGATAAGGCCGACGTTTTCTGATAGGGAACAATAGATATGGCGGATGATCCGCGCATTGTAACTGAAACCGGGTTGGATGCCCGCATAGCGATGATTGCCGAGCCTGTCATACAGGATCTGGGCTTCAGGCTTGTGCGTGTGCGCGTCTCCGGACAGAGCGGTGTAACTGTGCAAATCATGGCGGAACGTCCAACCGGTTTGATGACGATCGCCGATTGTGAGGCAATTTCGAAGGCCATGTCTCCGGAGCTGGATGTGCATGATCCGATTTCCGGCGCTTACCATCTCGAAGTGTCCACGGCGGGTGTTGACCGCCCACTCGTACGCAAGTCTGATTTTGAGCGCTGGGCAGGGCATCTTGCAAGAGTTGAGATGGCTGTTACCATTGGTGGACAACGCCGCTTTCGCGGCCAGCTACTTGGCCTGCGCGAAGAAGGTGACGGCCTGGAATTTGGCCTGCGTCCAATGGAAAAGCGCAGCAAGAAAACCAAAACCAAAGCCAAATCAGCTGAGAAATCATTGGCCTCGCCCGAGGCAGATATCTGGTTGCCATTGGCAGATGTGGCCGACGCCAGTCTGATCATGACGGATGAATTGATTGATGCTGCACGCATTATGCTGAAAGCGGAAAATCCTGACTTTGATTCCACCACAGAAGATGGCGCGATGCCGGAACTTGATGGTGATACTGAACTTGAAATTGATACAGAACCTGAACCCAATACTGACTGACCAACAGACCTGCCGGGATCGTTCCGGTGGCTCCGTTTAGGGAGATAAAGACATGGCTGTAAGTGCCAACAGACTTGAGTTGTTGCAAATTGCCGAGGCAGTTGCCCGCGAAAAAGTAATTGACCGCACCATTGTGATTGCGGCGATGGAAGACGCGATCCAGAAAGCCGCCAAGGCGCGCTATGGATCGGAAACCGATGTCCGCGCGGAAATCAACGACAAGACTGGTGAAATTCGTCTGGCGCGCTTGCTGCACGTGGTTGAAGAAGTCGAAAACTCGATGTCGGAAGTCTCTCTGGCGGATGCCATGGCGCGCAATCCGGAAGCCAAGATTGGCGATGCATTGTCTGAGCCTCTGCCACCGATGGATTTCGGTCGCATCGCTGCCCAGTCTGCCAAGCAGGTTATCGTGCAGAAAGTGCGCGAGGCCGAACGTGACCGTCAGTTTGAAGAATATCAGGATCGCATCGGAACTGTGGTGAACGGCACTGTCAAACGTGTCGAATACGGCAATGTCATTGTTGATCTGGGCCGTGGCGAAGCAATCATCCGCCGTGATGAGCTGATCCCGCGCGAAACATTCCGTTATGGTGATCGTGTGCGTGCCTTCATTCATGATGTGCGCCGCGAGCAACGCGGACCGCAGATTTTTCTGTCCCGCAGCCATCCTGCGTTCATGGCCAAATTGTTTGAAATGGAAGTGCCTGAAATCTATGACGGCATTATCGAGCTGCGCTCCGTTGCGCGTGATCCTGGCTCCCGCGCCAAGATTGCCGTCATCTCCAATGACAGTTCCATTGATCCTGTAGGTGCCTGTGTGGGTATGCGCGGCAGTCGTGTACAGGCTGTGGTTGGTGAATTGCAGGGCGAGAAGATCGATATCATTCCGTGGTCTCCCGATGCCGCGACCTTTATTGTGAATGCGTTGCAGCCGGCTGAAGTGGCCAAGGTTGTTCTGGATGAAGATCAGGCGAAAATCGAAGTGGTGGTGCCTGATGAGCAATTGTCACTCGCCATTGGTCGGCGTGGCCAGAACGTGCGTCTTGCCTCGCAACTGACTGGTTGGGATATTGATATTCTGACCGAAGAAGAGGAATCACAGCGTCGCCAGAAAGAGTTTGCCGAACGTACGGAACTCTTCACCAAGGCTTTGGATGTCGATGAAATGGTTGGTCAGCTTCTGTCCACCGAAGGCTTTACCTCTGTTGAGGAAGTAGCCTATGTGGAACTGGATGAGATTGCCTTCATCGAAGGATTCGATGATGATACGGCGACTGAAATTCAAACCCGCGCTCGCGAATATCTTGAAAAGCTGGAAGCTGAGCAGGACGCAGAGCGAATCGAACTGGGCGTTTCTGACGAATTGCGCGAGATTGAGGGTGTTACAACCGGCATGATGGTCGCATTCGGCAAGAATGATGTTAAAACTGTTGAAGATTTGGGGTATTGTGCTGCTGATGATCTGATCGGCTGGACAGAACGCAAGGATGGTGAAACCCAACGGTTTGAGGGTATCTTCCCGCCGGCGGACATGTCCCGTGCTGAAGCAGAGGCCCTGATCATGACAGCGCGTCTGAAATCCGGTCTGGTCACGGAAGAAGATTTGGCCAGTGACGACGAGGCTGAGGCTGGCGCTGAAGAAGGTGCTGAGCCTGCTGCAGAAGAGGTGGCGCAGTAAGGCGTCTGGTTTCGGCAGGGTTTATGAACATGTCGAATACACCAGATGGTCTTAATGCTGCCAATGAAGGTAGTGGTGAAGCTGGTAGTCACGCCAGCGGTGAAGCTGCCATTGATACAGGTGCCGAACAGGATATAGAGCCGGATGATGGAAGTCCTCGGGCGCGCAGAGAACCGAAACGGCAATGCGCCGTCAGCCGCGAGGTTCTGCCCAAGGCGGAATTAATCCGTTTTGTGGCCGATCCGGAAGGGCGTATTGTACCGGATCTGAAAGCTGTTCTGCCTGGACGCGGTGTCTGGGTCAAAGCAGATGCCAGACATGTGGCTTTGGCGGAGCAACGCAAGCTGTTTGCGCGTCTGCTGGGCAAGAAAAGTGATCAAACGATCACTGTCGATGCAGGTCTGGCAGACAGAGTTGGAAAATTGTTGTTGGATCGAGCCATGGGTGCTTT
The DNA here is from genome assembly GCA_024743215.1 of Alphaproteobacteria bacterium. Lineage (GTDB taxonomy): Bacteria > Pseudomonadota > Alphaproteobacteria > Rhizobiales. The sequence continues at coordinate 667,770 of JANSWZ010000002.1, read as the reverse complement.
GGCACTTGCGCAGAAATCCGGGCGGATCATTACAGGCTTCGCCAAGGTGGAATCTGCAATTGGTGGCGACAATGTGGAAGCATTGATTGTAGCAAGTGACGGAGCTGAAGACAGTTTGCGCAAGCTGAAGCAGGCCATCACACGGCGATTTGGCTCTTCTGACGCCTTGCAGTTGTACCGAAGTTTTAACGGCGTGGAATTGGATTTGGCATTTGGTCGCACAAATGTAATACATGCCGCGCTAACGAAAGCAGAAAAGAAGACGGACCGGGGAGATGGTGGCTTTTTGAACGCAGCCGAGCGGCTCCAAACATATATTGGAGCGCGGGCAGAGACCGAGAAATAAGACAAGGATACGCGCCTGGATTGAGGTGCGGGTCCCCAGTAGTTGAAAGTTAGCAGCCAAAATTGGGCAGAAAATTGCCTGATTGTAGCGAAGATAATTTGACAGACGCGCCGCGCGGCAGTTTAAACGCGGCAGCAGGATCAGGATAAGAATGAGCGATACGGATAACACAGACGACAAGCAAAGCGGACGTCCAACTCTCTCGCTGAAACGCGGTGTGGAGCAGCAGGGCACTGTGCGCCAGAGCTTTTCTCATGGCCGGTCAAAAGCCGTGGTCGTGGAAAAACGCAAACGCAAAATCAATATGCCGGGATCGACACCAGCGGCAACTCCAGCCGCTGAGGCCGCACCACGTGCGCCAGTTGAAGCGCCTCGCAGTGCCGCAGCGACACCCGCTGCGCCATCGGCACCAGCAGCCACACCAGCGGCGCCTGTGCCAAGGCCAGCCGCACCGGCGGCAAAGGCTCCTACGCCTGCAGCGCCTGCTGTTACAGGCCCAGCCAGCCGCATTGCACGCCCATCTGTACAAAGCCGGCCTGCACAAAACAGGTCTGGCGGTGGTCAGCGCGGCGGCAATAAAACATTGCTGCGCACACTGACCAGCGGCGAGCGCGATGCCCGCGCAATGGCATTGGCTGGCGCAAAAGCGCGTGAGGCAGAAGATATTGCCCGACGCACGGCAGAAGAGGCTGAGCGCACCCAGCGCGAGGCGACCGAACGCGCCCGTCGGGAAGCCAAAGCCAAGGAAGAAGCTGAAGCCGCGGCCAAGAAGAAGGCCGAGGAAGAGGCCGAGCACGCCCGCATGCGTGAAGAGGCTGTCAATCTGGCAGCAGCTGAAGAAGCCGGTGATACCGCACGCCCAGCCAAGACCCGTGAACCGGATGCCAAAAACACCAAGGTGTTGCGTGCGGTCAAACGGCCTGGGCGCGAGCAGGAACAGGATGATTCCAAAAACGCTCGCAAAAATGACGATCGTCGCAAGGGCAAGCTGACACTGTCCAATGCGCTGGAAGACAACACCGGCGACCGCGCACGTTCACTGGCATCGATCAAACGCCGTCGTGAGCGTGAAAAACAGCGTGCTGCGCAAATGTCGCCCCGTGAAAAGATTTCACGCGAGGTCACCATTCCTGAAACCATTACCATTCAGGAACTGGCCAACCGCATGGCAGAACGCGCGGTCGATGTGATCAAGCTGCTGATGCAGCAGGGCCAGATGCTGAAAATCAACGATGTGATCGATGCTGATACGGCTGAATTGATCACTGAGGAAATGGGCCACAAAGTGCGCCGCGTTTCCGAATCTGACGTTGAGGGCGGCCTGTTTGACGAAGTGATCGAAGCTGACGATGATGGAACAGGTATTCCTCGTCCACCAATCGTGACCATCATGGGTCATGTTGACCACGGCAAGACCTCTTTGCTGGATGCCTTCCGCAAAACCAATATCGTGTCTGGTGAAGCCGGTGGCATCACTCAGCACATTGGGGCCTATCAGGTTGAGCAGTCTGGTCAGAAGATCACCTTCATCGATACACCGGGCCACGCGGCATTTACAGCCATGCGTGCACGTGGTGCAAAATCAACTGATATCGTCATTCTGGTGGTCGCGGCTGATGATGGCGTGATGCCGCAGACGGCAGAGGCGATTGCACATGCAAAAGCCGCTGGTGTTCCAATGATTATCGCGATCAACAAGATCGACGTTGAGGGAGCTGATCCAGACCGTGTACGCACCGAGCTTCTGCAATATGAAGTTCAGGTAGAAGGCATGGGCGGTGACATTCTTGATGTGGAAGTCTCTGCCCTGAAAGGCACAAACCTGGATAAGGTTCTGGAAGCTATTATTCTGCAGTCCGAATTGCTGGAGTTGAAAGCCAATCCGGAACGCAATGGCCGTGGCACGGTTGTGGAAGCACAACTGGATAAGGGCCGTGGTCCTGTTGCTACTGTTCTTGTCCAGAACGGAACGCTTAAAGTTGGCGACATTCTCGTGCTTGGCTCTGAATGGGGCAAGGTGCGGGCTTTGATTGATGATCATGGCAAACAGGTCAAATCTGCGCCACCATCCATGCCGGTGGAAGTGCTTGGCCTGCAGGGAACGCCCGAGGCCGGGGATCAGTTCGCCGTTGTTGAAAATGAAGCGCAGGCGCGTGAAATCACTGAATACCGCCGGCGTGTGAAGCAGGAAGCTGTTATGGCACGGGGCGCGCGTGGCTCTCTGGAAGCTATGATGAACCAGCTTCAGACAGACAATGCGCAGGAATCGCCATTGCTCATCAAAGCAGATGTGCAGGGCTCTCTGGAAGCCATTGTCGGCGCTCTGGAAAAACTCAACACCGACGAAGTTGCAACACGTGTGATCCATTCAGGGGCCGGTGGTATCACCGAAACCGATATCACGCTGGCCGCGGCTTCAAATGCACCGGTTGTGGGCTTCAACGTGCGTGCCAACAAACAGGCGCGGGAAGCAGCGGAAGCAAATGGCATCGAAATTCGCTACTACAATGTCATCTATGATCTGATTGACGATGTGAAAGCGGCGATGTCCGGTATGCTGTCGCCTGAACTGCGCGAGCATATGCTGGGCAATGCTGAAATTCTGGATACATTCAATGTATCCAAGGTTGGCAAGGTTGCCGGGTGTCTCATCACAGATGGTAAGGTGGAGCGTGGCCAACACGTTCGCCTCATCCGCGATGATGTGGTGATCCATGAAGGCAAACTGTCCACACTGAAACGCTTCAAGGATGAAGTGAAAGAAGTGAATGCCGGTCAGGAATGTGGCATGGCATTTGAAAATTATCAGGACATGCGCAAGGGCGATGTCATTGAGTGCTATCGGGTCGAAACAATTATCCGTTCACTCTAACTGGTTCCCAATCAACGCCATGCCTTGGCTAAGCCACCTTGGCTAAGCGAGGCATGGCGTTATTTTTTCTGGATAAGATAATGGGCCGTTCCGGACATAAAAGTATCAGCAAAGAACCAACCCAGCGCATGCTGCGCGTGGGCGAGGTTGTGCGTCGTGCGATTGACGAATGTCTGCGCAGGGGCGAAGTGCGCGAGCCGGAACTGGAGCGCATCATGGTCACGATTCCGGAAGCGCGCATGTCGAGCGATCTGAAACTGGCCAGCGTCTATGTTGCGCCGCTTGGCGGGGGCGATGGCGAGGAACTGGCTAAGTTGCTGAACGGTCACGCCAAATTCATCCGGGGTCGCATCGCCAAAGACATGACGCTGAAATACATGCCGGAAATCAAATTCTTTGCCGACAACCGTTATGATGAAGCCAGCCGGATTGAGGATTTGTTGCGCCAGCCCAAAGTTCTGGCAGATCTGGCCGCGCCTGATGATCCCCCTGAAACGGATAATGACGGCGGAACCTGATCAACATGGGGCGCCGTAAAAAAGGGCAGGATATCCATGGGTGGGTCCTGCTCGACAAACCTTTGGGATTGGGGTCTACACAGGCCGTTTCCAAAGTGCGTTGGTTGTTCGATGCAAAGAAGGCGGGCCATGCCGGAACGCTTGATCCACTGGCATCCGGCATGTTGCCGATTGCATTGGGCCACGCCACCAAAACGGTTCCCTTTGCGCAGGATGGTCAGAAAACCTATCGCTTTACCGTTAAATGGGGCGAGGCGACCAGTACCGATGACGGTGAAGGTGATGTTGTTGCAACATCGCAGCACCGGCCGGACCAGACCGCGATTGAGGCTGTTCTTCCACAATACAAAGGATGTCTTTCACAGCTCCCCCCCGCCTTCAGCGCTTTGAAAATCAACGGCGAACGCGCTTATGATCTGGCCCGTGCCGGTGTGAAGGTCGAACTGGAGCCACGTGACGTTCAAATTGGCGAACTGACCCTGGTGGATTGCCCTGACATTGATCATGCCGAGTTTGAAGTTCTGTGCGGAAAAGGCACTTATGTCAGGTCACTGGCCCGCGATATGGCCCGTTCTTTGGGAACGGAAGGCCATGTCAGCGCATTGCGGCGCACACAAGTCGGGCCGTTTCACGAATCGCAGATGATTTCACTGGAAGTTTTGCAGGAAATGCGCCATAGAGACCCCGCTGAAGCTGATATGGCTTCGGTACTGCATCCTGTTGAGACCGCGCTGGACGACATCCCGGCGTTGGCCGTCACGGAAGCAGAAGCGGTCCGGCTGTTAAACGGCCAGGCCATATTGTTGCGCGGACGGGATGCCCCCCTAGCTCTTGCCGAAGCCTATGTCACCACCAAAAACACTTTGGTGGCCATTGGCTCAGTGGATCAAGGCCAGTTCATCCCCAAGCGTGTTTTTAAAAATGCCGGGTAAAACCGGTATGCGTTACATAGAAAGGATACCCGATGTCGATTACTGCAGAACGCAAGCAGGAACTCATTACCGAGTATGCCCGCGTAGAAAATGACACCGGTTCACCAGAAGTACAGGTTGCCATTCTCAGCGAGCGTATCAGCAATCTGACCGAACACTTCAGAGCACATGGCAAGGATAATCATTCCCGCCGTGGTCTTTTGAAAATGGTCTCTCAACGGCGCCGTCAGCTCGACTATCTGAAAGCGAATGACGAAAGCCGTTATACGGACATCATCAAGAAACTTGGTTTGCGTCGCTGATGCGACACAAAACGGGCGTCGCTGTGCGGCGCCCTTTTTGGTATTTCTCGAATCCATGAGCTAAACAGAGCCATGGCAGGATTATCAGATGCTTTGAAACGAAAGAGCATCTTGTTGTCTTGCGATGGCTCAGATACCCGGCGCGATTTTCGCGCCATTCTGACACAAGGCGCGATGGTCGCGCCAAACTATCGATGAGGACGGAAGGCCGTTTTCATCCTGTCCATTGACAAGAAGGTAAGACACAAAAAATGTTTGATACACAACGTGTAGAAATTGAATGGGGCGGACGCCCTTTGATTATGGAAACGGGCCGCGTTGCTCGTCAGGCCGATGGGGCCGTCATGATCACCTATGGCGAGACAACTATTCTCGCAACCGCAGTTTCGGCTCGCTCTGCAAAGCCGGGCCAGGATTTTTTCCCACTGACCGTGAACTATCAGGAAAAAACCTATGCCGCTGGTAAAATTCCAGGTGGCTTCTTCAAGCGTGAAGGCCGTCCGGCTGAAAAAGAGACACTGACATCGCGGCTGATCGATCGCCCGATTCGTCCTCTTTTCGCTGATGGCTACAAAAACGAAACCCAGATTGTTCTGACAGTTTTGTCTCACGATCTGGAAAATGATCCGGACATCGTCGCGCTGGTTGGCGCATCTGCTGCCCTGACAATTTCCGGTGTGCCTTTCATGGGCCCAATCGGCGGTGCACGTGTTGGCTATATTGATGGCGAATACATGCTCAACCCGCCACTGGATGTCATGGAAGACAGCAAGCTCGATCTGGTTGTTGCTGGCACAAATGATGCGGTTCTGATGGTTGAATCAGAAGCTCAGGAATTGTCTGAAGAGATTATGCTGGGTGCCGTTATGTTCGGCCACCGCGAATTCCAGCCTGTTATTGAAGCCATTATTCAGCTGGCCGAGAAAGCTGCAAAAGCACCTCGTAACCACACAGCTGCGGATCATTCTGAATTATACGCAAAAGTGAAAGATCTAGTCGAAGCCGATCTGAACGCTGCATACGACATCCAGGAAAAAGAGCCGCGCCGCGATGCTATTTCCGACGCCAAGTCGAAAGTCATGGAAGAGCTTCTGGCTGAAGGCGCAAGCCCGGACGACAAGAATATTCTTGGCGACCAGGTCAAGAAGCTGGAAAGCAACATTGTTCGTGGCCGCATTCTGAAAGACGGCAGCCGCATCGATGGACGTGATACCAAAACCGTTCGTCAGATTGTTGCTGAAGTTGGCACATTGCCACGCGCGCACGGTTCATCCCTGTTCACCCGTGGTGAAACACAGGCGCTTGTCGTTGCCACACTGGGTACTGCAGATGACGAGCAGTTCATCGACGCACTGACCGGCACCTACAAAGAACAGTTCATGCTGCATTATAACTTCCCGCCATATTCTGTCGGTGAAGCTGGTCGTATGGGCACACCAGGTCGCCGCGAAATCGGCCACGGCAAGCTTGCATGGCGTGCGGTGAACCCTGTGCGTCCGCCGCATCATGAATTCCCATACACACTGCGCCTTGTGTCCGAAATCACCGAGTCCAATGGATCATCTTCCATGGCGACGGTTTGCGGTACATCGCTGGCTCTGATGGATGCGGGTGTTCCTCTGCGCCGTCCGGTTGCCGGTATCGCAATGGGCCTCATCAAGGAAGGCGATGATTTCGCTGTCCTGTCCGATATTCTGGGTGATGAAGATCATCTTGGCGATATGGATTTCAAGGTTGCGGGTTCTGAAGAGGGCATCACGGCTCTGCAGATGGACATCAAGATCGATGGCATCACCGAAGAAATCATGAAAATCGCTTTGGCTCAGGCCAAGGATGGCCGTGAACATATTCTGGGTGAAATGTCGAAGGCTCTGACAGAGTCCCGTCCTGAGCTTGGTGAATTTGCACCACGCATCGAACAGCTGAAAATTCCGGTTGATAAAATCCGCGAAGTTATCGGCACTGGTGGCAAGGTCATCCGCGAGATCGTGGAAAAAACCGGCGCCAAAGTGAACATCGAAGACGATGGCACAATCAAGATTGCCTCTTCCGATGGCAAATCCATTGAAGCTGCCATCGCCTGGATCCGCTCCATCACGGACGATCCTGAAGTTGGTCACATCTATCAGGGTACTGTTGTGAAAGCTGTTGATTTTGGCGCTTTCGTCAACTTCTTCGGTGCCAAGGACGGTCTGGTTCACATTTCCCAGCTGGCCAATGAGCGCGTTGCCAAAACCACCGATGTGGTCAAGGAAGGCGACAAGGTCTGGGTTAAGCTGATGGGCTTCGACGATCGCGGCAAGGTTCGCCTGTCGATGAAAGTTGTCGATCAGGAAACCGGCAAAGAAATCGAACAAGACTAAATTTTAGTTTGTTCGCTAGAAAGGCCGGGTGGAAACACCTGGCCTTTTTTTGGTAATATGGGCTGGTTGGCCATGGCTGCGCTGTGTGCTAGATCGTTTTCCAACAGGAGACTTTTATGGCCGATTTGAGAATTGTTGTTGTGGGCGCTGGCGGGCGCATGGGGCGGGCCTTGATCACGGCCATACATGGTATTGCCGGTGCACAGCTTGTGGCTGCCATTGAGCGCCCGGAGGCGGATTGCATCGGGCAGGATGCCGGTACGCTGGCTGGTCTGGAACCCTTGGGCGTTCCCGTCACTGATGATGCGCTGGTGGCGTTTGCCGCAGCCGATGCGGTGCTTGATTTCACCAGGCCGGAAGCCACGCTGACCTTTGCAGAATATGCCGCTCAAGCACGTATTGTGCATGTCATTGGCACCACTGGCATGTCGGTTGAGGATGATGCCAAAATTGTCGCCGCATCGCGTCATGCCCGGATTGTCAAATCCGGCAATATGAGCCTTGGGGTCAATCTGCTGTCGGTTCTGGTCGAGCAGGGCGCAAAAGCGTTGGGTCTTGAATGGGATATCGAGGTGCTGGAAATGCATCATCGCAACAAGGTAGATGCACCGTCAGGCACAGCGCTTCTGCTGGGCGATGCAGCTGCCACCGGGCGCGGTATTGATCTGGCCGAGAATTCCGAACGCGGACGTGACGGCATCACCGGCGCGCGCGAGTCGGGCAGTATTGGCTTTGCCGCGTTACGCGGTGGATCGGTCGTTGGCACCCATAGCGTGATTTTTTCAGGAGATGGCGAACGGGTAGAGCTATCTCATATTGCAGAAGACAGAACGATTTTTGCACAAGGGGCTGTCAAAGCAGCGCTTTGGGCATTCCCACAGAAACCCGGCCTTTACAACATGCTGGATGTGTTGGGCCTTTCCAAAACCTAAGGGCATGTCCCGGGAGAATTATATGGAACGTTTACTGGTACTGGTCCGTCACGGTCAAAGCGAATGGAACCTCAAAAACCTGTTCACCGGCTGGAAAAATCCGGATTTGACGGAAAAGGGTATCGAGGAAGCCAAGGCCGGTGGCCGGGCGCTGAAGGCAAAGGGCATTACATTTGATGTTGCCTATACGTCTGATTTGATCCGCGCCCAGCACACCTGCGATCTTTTGCTGGAGGAATTGGGCCAACCAGATCTTCCCACCATTCGCGATCAGGCTTTGAACGAGCGTGACTACGGTGATCTGGCAGGCCTCAACAAGGATGATGCCCGCAAGAAATGGGGCGATGAGCAGGTCCATATCTGGCGCCGTTCCTTTGATGTCCCACCTCCGGGCGGTGAAAGCCTGAAAGATACCGGTGCGCGCGTTCTGCCATATTACATGACCGATATTCTGCCGCGTGTCATGTCTGGCGAAAAAGTGCTGGTGGCAGCCCATGGCAACTCACTGCGCTCATTGGTCATGATTTTGGAAAAGCTCGACACCGTCCAAATCCTGAAACGCGAAATCGCGACCGGTCAGCCCATGATCTTCCGTCTGAAAGCTGACACGACGGTTGAAAGCAGCGAAATGCTGACCGGCTAAGGGCTTTTATTCGGGTCGGGCAGTCTGCCCGGCCTCCCAGCCCAAAATTGCCCTTTTGCGAGTAATGCCCCAGTGGTAGCCGGTGAGGCCGCCGCTTTTGCCTATGACCCGATGGCATGGCACCACAAAGGAAATCGGGTTGCGCCCCACAGCCGCGCCCACAGCGCGTGCCGCCTTGGGCTTCCCAATTCTTTCTGCCAGCGATGAATAGGTGGTGGCTGTGCCCATGGGAATACTCAGCAGCGCATCCCAGACACGCACTTCAAAATCCGTCCCGATCAGCACCACCCGAAGCGGTTGGTCTGTGTCCTTGCCAGCAAAGACTGTGGCAAGGAAGGGTGCGGTTTTATCGGGAGCTGCAACAAAATTGGCCTGTGGCCAGCGCCGTGCCATATCCGTAAAGGCGGCCTCCTCACCATCCGCATCAGCAAAGGCAAGGCCGGACAGGCCCCGGTCTGTCGCCATGACCAGCGCAATGCCAAACGGGCTGTCATGAAACCCGTAATAGATGGTCAGACCTGCGCCTTTGGATTTGTAACTGCCCGGCGACATGGCTTCCGCATTGACCATCAGATCATGCAGCCGTCCCGGTCCTGACAGTCCCAGATCATAGGACACATCCAGAATACTGTCTCCGCCCTCCAGCAACCGGCGGGCATGGTCCAGCGTCACGCACTGCAAAAAGCCTTTTGGTGAAAGACCCGCCCAGCGTGTGAACAGTTTTTGCAGGTGAAACGGGGAAAGGCCTACCAGATCAGACAGCGTCTCCAGACCTGGCTGATCCTGATAATTCTCTGATATGTGCTCAATGACCCGGCGCACAACATCATAATCCCGCGCTGCAGTCAGGTCAGCAGCCGGCACCGGCATGGCGTGTTTCAGATCAGCAGCGCTCAATTGGAAGTTCATGATCGTCAGACTCTCAGGTCAGTTTCAAGGCCACAGGACCACGAGGGCCCGCAGGGGGCCACCCGATTCTTGTGCAGATGAATGCAAAATCCCGAGGATTGAGCTACACTCCAAATTCTTCGGCAGATTGTCGAGCCACCCGCAGAATGCCCATCACAGGACGATTATACAAATGACCCGGGACCAGTTGCATTTTCTGCTGCTTAACATAGGTCACTTCCTTGATCATTTGTTCATGCTGATCTTTGCAACGGTGGCAGCCCTGGCGCTGCATCGGGAGTGGGGCATCGGATATGCAGATCTGTTGGCCTATGCAACGCCCGGTTTCTTTGCCTTTGGCCTGTTCTCGCTTCCGGCCGGTTGGCTGGCGGACAAGTGGAGCCGTGACGGCATGATGTGTGTGTTTTTCATTGGTATTGGTATCTCCTCAATTGCGACTGGCTTTGCAACAACGCCCTTTCAAATAGGCCTCGGCCTGTTTGTCATCGGCCTGTTTGCCGCGATCTATCATCCGGTCGGACTGGCCATTGTAACCATGAAATGGCGCAATACCGGCATGCGCATTGCTGCCAATGGCGTTTGGGGCAATCTGGGCGTTGCCTGCGCCGCGCTTGTCACCGGTTATCTGATTGACCATGGCGGCTGGCGCATGGCCTTCATTCTGCCGGGCCTTTTCTCAATTGCGGTGGGGCTGGTGTATGTATTTTTGTGGCGTAAGATTGCGGCAACGGACCATGCAGCACCGAATGCAGACACCCGGAACACGGCAACTGACACCTCATTGGTACATCGCGCCCTGGTGATGCGGGTTTCCGCGATTGTATTTCTGACCACTGCCGTTGCCTCGATCAGTTTCCAGTCGACCACGTTTGCGCTGCCAAAGATTTTTGATGAACGTCTGCAGGGTCTTGTCGCGCAAATATCCGGGATAGCTGCCACAGTTTCTGAAACCGGGCAGACAGACTTTGCGACAACGGTCGGGGGGCTAGCCTTTATGGTGTTTGCCGTCGCCTCCATGGCGCAATTATTGGTGGGCAGATTGCTGGATCGTTATGGCCCGCGTCCCGTTCTGATGGCCGTGGGTGCGGTGCAGTTGATCTTCTTTGCGTGGATGCCGGGCCTGACTGATGGCGTCGCCCTGGCGGTGGCGCTGGGGTTCATGCTGGGCGTCTTCGGTCAAATACCAATCAACGACTATATGATTGGTAAAATGGCCAGCGGGGCCTATCGGGCTCGGATCTACGCCGTTCGCTACGTCGTCGCCTTTACGGTGTTGGCATTGTCATTGCCATTGATTGCATTCGTCTACGAGAATTGGGGATTTGACACCCTGTTCCGTATTATGGCTGGTGTGGGGCTGGTGGTTGTCACAGCCGCTGCCCTTTTGCCGCGCAAATTGCCCGCCCCCGACACAACGCCGGTCTTGGCTGAATAATTTTCCCGAACGATCAGACAAGCAGACATTGGCCTGATGAAGTGCTGATTTTCACAGTTTCGACGAATTGCCGTTAAGAAAAGACTGGCTGCCGCGCTTTTTGCAGCGCGTCACGCAAGGCAGCGCCAAAGGTCTCCCGGTCTCCCGGGTTCAGAAAGCCACCAATCCCCAGTGACTGGCCATGGCTTGTCAGTGTCAGGGCAGTCACCCCTTCATCTTCTTCCCGGTCAATGGCCAGGCGCACCCAGAACGGATTGAAACTGAATTCCTGCGTCGCGCCTTTTGGACTGACTTTTTTGATGTGCAGAAGGTCTTCAGACAGGACCACTTCTTCATAAGCGCGGGCAGAGCGGTAATTCAGTTTGAAGGCAATGAAGATGATCAGCACATCCAGCCCGAAAAAGCCGAAGACAGGCCACGCGCCAATGGCATAAAACAAAATCCCCGCGACAAAGCAGACGATCGACAGGCAGGTCATCAGGACCAAAAACCCTTTTTGCCCGAGCGAACGATAGGGCGTCAGGCGAGCGGCAAAAATCGGTTTGCTGTCTGAGCCGGGTTGTGCTGTCGGGGATGAAGTCTGATTTTCCATAAACTCATAATTAGCGCGGAAAAATCACATGGCAAAGTGCAAGGAGCACAAATTTTCTGGCATCATGGATGCATCCACAAAGACTGAGCCGATTTATGCCAGAAAACTCTCATCCAGATCTCGTGCCGCTCGGCAGCCGATCATGGCCAGCGCATGAGCTGATTCAACTTTCATGATGTCCATTGCACGCTGTGCGCCAGATGCTCCGCCAGCGGCGACACCAAACAGGGCTGCCCTGCCCAGAAAGCAAAAGCTGGCACCAACCGCCAATGCCGTCAGCACATCAGTGCCCCTGCGAATGCCACCATCAAAGAACAGAGGAATGCCGTAAGCATCCTTTTGCTCTTTGCAGATTTGAGACAACGCACGCAGGCTCGGCAGCACACGATCCAGCTTGTTGCCGCCATGATTGGAAATGGTCACAGCATCTGCGCCCGCAGCCACGGCACGCCGAATGTCTCCAGCTCTCGAGATGCCCTTGATGACCATTTTCCCGGGCCACAATTTGCGAATGCGCTCGACTTCCAGCCAGTCAAATGGCCCGCACCAATTCTCGTTGAATATCTCAAACAGGTCTGATTGCTTTGCGCCCTTTGGTGCGTAGGGCTGCCAGCTTTCCAGTTTGGGCGTGCCGCCGGAGGCGAGAAACTCAATCAGCCACTGGGGATGACGCGCAGCATCCAGTGCAAGAGAGGGCAAGGTTTTCAGGGTTGGTCCACGGCCAACGGAAATACCCGTGCGCTCTTTCACTTCGCTGCGATTGGGTTCGGGATAATCCACCGTAATGACCAGTACCTGCACACCTGCATTCCTGGCGCGGCTGATCATGTTTTCCGTGATTGCAGGGTCCTTGGCCGGATAGAGCTGATACCAGCTATGCTCCGGCGCGAGTTTTGCGATGGTTTCAATATCCGCTGTTCCAGACCCGGACAAAATAAATGGCACATTGGCATTGCGTGCTGTCTCGGCCAGAATCTCGTCAGCATGTTGACGGTAGATGCCAGCCAGACCGATAGCGGAAATGCCGAATGGCTGTGCGTAAGTCCGACCGAACAAGTCCGTCGACATGTCGATAGGCGCATTGCCAACCAGCGCTTTCGGACTGAAGTGGTAGTCCAGAAATGCCTCTACATTTCCAGATGAGCATGCCCCGGACCCTGCGCCGCGTTCTGCATAGGAAATGATGAATTTCGGCAGGCGTCTGCGGGCCAGCTTCTGCAAATCTTCAATAGTGACGGCGTTTTTGACAGAAAGCATGAATGCGGCCTTCGCATGAAAGAATTGGCGCGTTGCACTGCACCAGCCAACCTTGGTCAGATGGCTGGCGGAATTGAGTCAGTTGAGCGTGAGCCAGGGCATGAAAATAACAAACAGCAAGCCAACCACCATGGTCAGGGCAAACGGAAACGCCCCGATAAAAATATCGGTCAACGAAATATTCGGATCGTTCAACGACCCTTTGATAACGAAACACGCAATGCCCAATGGCGGCGTTAAAAGTCCAATCTCTGTTCCCAGAACCGTGATGATGCCAAGCCAGATCAGATCAACATCATATGTTGCAAAAATCGGCAGGAACAGCGGCACCAGAACCAGTATGATGGACGTGGAATCCAGTATCGTACCCAAAAACACCATTAGCAATATGTAGACGATCAGGATCAGCGTGAAGCCGGCATCCAGACTGGTGATAAAGGCCGACAACTGACTGGGAATGCCAGAGACTCCGAGCATGCGACTATACATGCTGGCGGCAATGATCAGAAACAGGATGGACGCTGTAATGCGCCCCGTATCGGTCAGTATATTCCAGAAGCTGCTGACGTTCAGCCGACGCTTGGCAAAAGCGATGAGCATGGCACAAAAGGCTCCGGCAGCACCGGCCTCGGTCGGGGTGAACACACCACCATAAATGCCACCGAGTACTACCCCGATCAGAAACACTGTCGGTGAGATCAGTTTTACGCCGTTAAAGAACCCAAGCCGTTCAGCTTCTTCGTCCTGCGGTTGAGAAGCCGTGCCGGTGAATTTGGGCATGAATTTGGCCATGAACAGGATCAGGAGACAGAACAGAATGGCCAGTAGAATTCCTGGCAGAATGCCTGCGGTAAACATATGCGCCACCGACACTTCAGCAATCAGCGCATACACAATCAACAGAACGGAGGGCGGTATCAGCATACCCAGGACAGAACTGCCCGCAACAACGCCCACGGCAAAGCGCGGTGTATGACCGTAGCGGATCATCTCGGGCACAGCGATACGTGTGAAAATGGCCGCTGAGGCAATCGAAATGCCGGTGATGGCGGCAAAAATGGCATTGGCGGCAACCGTTGCAATGCCAAGGCCACCATTCAATTTGCGGAAAATGGCATTGGCGACAATGTAAATATCGCGCCCCAGATTTGACTGGGTCACAAACAGTCCCATCAGCACAAACAGCGGCACGACACCAAAAGAATAGCTCGCCACCGTGTCTTTGGCGGCAATGGTCAACAGGCTGACCGCGATGTTGATATTGCCCTTGAAGATCCAGATACCGACAAAGGAGACTGAGGCCAGTGCAATGGCCACATGCATGCCGAGATAGATCAGCAGCACCATGATGACCAGTGAGGCGATTCCGATTTCAATGCCCGTCAACGGAACTCTCCTCGGCAAGCACTGAGCCATCGGCCAGTACCCGCATCACTTGCGATAGATAATTGAGCGCCGCAAACACTGAACCGATGACAATGCACAGCAAGGCGGGCCAGATAGGCGCTGTAAAGATACCCGGATTGCCGGTAAACAGATTGCGCTCGAAAGCCTGAACAAGCTTGAACCAGACGCCATAGGCGATGGCGCACATGACAAGCACCCCAACCAGATTGAAGGCGATGTCCATGATGCGCCCCAGACCGGGGCGCGAGCTGATGATTGCGGTGAAAATGGCGTCGGAGCGGATGAAATTGCCCGTGCCAATGGCGTTGGGAATTTGCAGAAAGACAATTGCAACGATTGTCAGTTCGATAATTTCAAACACGCCTGGAATCGGATGATCGAAGAAAAAACGACCCCCGATATCGCAGCAGATCAGAATCATCTGGAGCAGTATGAGGATGGTCCCGATACTGGCCAGAATTCTGTTTGCTAGGACCAAAATGCCTTGCATCGGAGCGTTCCTGAATGATGAATAATTACCTGGACAGGGTCACAAGGACCCCATCCAGGCAATTCGGGAGGAGACCCTTGTAGATTATTCGGCGGACCAGTCGCGCAGGACGGTCTGTCCGGCAGCCTTCATGGCGTCGATATAGGCTTTCAGGATTTCAGTTCCTGGCGCACCGGTTACTTCAACCTCAGCGGCCCATTCACCGGCAATATTATCAATGCCATTGGCCCAAATGACACGATCTTCCTGGCTGACCTGAACAACAGTCGCACCCGCAGCTACCATATCCTCGACAGACTGAGCGGCTTCGTCCATGGCATAATTGGCCAGGGCTTCGCGGTAAACTTCTGCAGAATCACGCAGAACAACCTGCACATCCTCAGGCAAGCCAGCCCAGACCGATTCATTGACGCTGAGCGCCATGGAATTCACGCCACCAAAATCAACTTTCACATAGGTCGGTGCAGCTTCATAAAGCTTGAAAGCCTCAGCGGCTGTCGCCCAGGCAATCACGCCATCAAAGAGGCCGCTGGCAACACCATTGTAAAAATCTGCAAGCGTGGAAGAAACACCCGTTGCGCCAACACTTTCCACATAGCGCAAATTCGTACCTGCACCACCGATCTTGAGACCTTTGAGGCTGTCCGGACCAGTATATTCGCCATCCAGCAGGATCTGATAATTATCAACCGCCGCCAGAGTGGTCAGAAATTCAAGACCGTTCTGGGCCCATACAGCCTTCATGGCCGGGAACTGTTCCGTCAGGTCGTTGACGGTCTTCGTTACCAGATCCAGATCGGTGGTCACAAAGGGGGTTGCAAAGGCAATGTCATAGACCCGCAACTTGTCCGGATGGAACACAGTCTGCACGATGCCAATGTCAGCAAGGCCGGTTTCAATGGCTTCCAGCTCTCCCTTTGGGCCAACAATTGCGCCGCCCCAGCCATAGCTCCACTCAATCTCGTAATCGCCTTTTTCGGCAAGGCGCTTATTGACTTCAGGCACATAGGTGGTTTCGAAAACCTCGACCCATGCAGCCGTTTTTGGATAGCCGGACACAGTTGTCAGTTTGATAGTTTCTGCCGCAAAGCTCGGCATTGTTGTTGCCGCCAGCATGAGTGCTGCCACGGCGGTGCTACCGGTAAGAATTGAATTTTTCATAGAGACCTCCCAAGTCTAACGGATTAGATAATGACAAATTACTGAGTTGTGAATAAAATGCAAGTGCAATATTGAACGCATTCGCTTTTCGGCATCAGGTCTTGCCGCAGACGCGTTGGAGAAAAACAAAGGAAGGGCGCTGCATGCAGAAACCCGAAAATGTCATCGAAACCTGTGGACGGCCTCTGGTGTTCCAATTGGGCATGCCGGATGCCGCGAGTGTGCCTGTAGCGATGCTGCGCAGGGCAGAGGCGATGCGTGTTTTTGCCACGTCATTATCGGGCTATCAGAAAGAAGCACTGGTGAAATCCGCCCGCACGGGCATGACATGGCGATTGGTCAGCGATGAGGGTGAGAACCTCAATGGTCACGATGCCGCGCCCCCGCCGCTTGGCTATTTCGCAGCCGGCCTTCTCGCAGGTTACATGGAAGAAATCACAGCGCTCGCCAAGCGTCTGAATATCAGCATTCGGACACTGAATCTGACCCTTGATAATTTCTATACAATGAAAGGCTCCATGCCACGGCGCACTATGGTTGGAGGCGCGCAATCTGTTGAATTGACAGTGGAAATCAATTGCGATTTGACCGGTGCGGCGCTTCAACAGTTCCTGGCCGATGCCATCCATGCCGCGCCACAAAACGGGCTTGTGCGCAATTCTCTCAAAAGCCTTTTTACATTGACCAAAAATGGCCAGCGTCTGGCCCCGTCCCGCGTTCAGGAGATGGATGTGGAGCCGCCAGCCGACACTCTTACAGGTGATGCCACAGAAGGCTCGACACCTGGCACCGCTGTCAAAACAGATCCTGTCACCGGTCTGCTGCTCCAATCCGCCGGTATGTCTCCGCCTTCAAAGACCCATTTCGTCAAAGACAGTGCTGAGAATTATTCAACAGCCAATCCACCACCACGCCCACTGCATGTGGCGGCAACGGCCACCTTACGTGACGATGGTATGAAGGAGATTTTTCAGCAACTTCATTTCCCCCACAGTTCCCAATGGCGCTTCCTGTCTGAAGAAGCCCCGGCCAATGGTGGCATGGGGCGTGCGCCGGACGCCAACACGTTGATTTCTGCGGGAATCGGTTTTTGCTTCATGACGCAATTGGGAATTCTGGCGCAAACATCAAAGCTCGATCTGCCGACTTACTCAATCTATCAGGACACCCATTTCAGCCTCGGTGGCGCATCGGGCGGTACAGAGACTGCAGGAGATGCAGACGCGGTCGAGACCCACCTTAGACTGAGCACATCGGAGAGTGATCACCTTGCGCAGGAAATGCTTGACCTTGCAGAACAGGCTTGCTTTCTTCACGCCTTGTGCAGCAAATCCCTTAAAACAAAGCTGAGAGTTCTTGAAATCCGATAGATGACCGCACCTGAGACGAAAAACAAAAACCAACGGGGTATTTCGTCAATCGAGGTTGGCTTTGGAATTCTGAACGAATTTGCGGTTGACGGTAAGCCCATAAAGCTGCGTGATCTTGCTGAGCGAACCGGGATCGCTGCCGGTCAATTGCATCCTTATCTGGTCAGTTTCCGCAATGTGGGCATGATCGAGAAGAACGATGATGGCCTCTATCAATTGGGGCCGCATGCCTTGCATCTGGGCTTGATGCGGTTGCGGATGCAAAATGCTCATCGCATGGCAATTTCGCGGGTTGCAGCATTGTCAGAGCAATTGAGCCTTATGATCTCTGTCGCGGTATGGGGCCCCCATGGTCCGACCATCACTTACATCCAGGAATATGCGCGCTCACTTCACATCAATATCAGGGTGGGTGGTGTTTACTCCCTGCCAATGACCGCCACGGGTCTCGTATTTTGCGCCTTCCTGCCTGAAGCAAAAACCAACCGTCTTGTCGAAGCAGAATTTGCGGACAATGAGAGCCGCCGTCGGGATTTTTTCAAAATTGACAAGGCCGCTTTCAACGACAGTGTGGAGCAGGCCAGGAAACTGGGTTTTGCCACCACGCAGGATATGCCAATTCCTGGCATCACCGCCGTGTCAGCTCCCGTGTTTGATCATCTGGGGAAAGTACAATTGTGCGTCGCAGCTGTCGGGCCAAGCGATTTGATGGAGGTCGCACCAGGGACACGCGTTGTAAGTCAGTTACTCGACTTTACTGAAACACTCTCCCATGATCTGGGATATCGACCTGAGCTTGTGGCGCGTTGAGGCCCAATTCAAAGGAGTCCAGCCGTGAAGACCCAGGCTAAAAAGAAACCCCAAAAACGCTCGCGCTTGTCTGTGGCCGATCGTCAGGAGATGTTTGACCGGTTTTCGCAAGCCAATCCCGAGCCAAAAGGCGAGCTGGATTATGTCAATGACTTTACGCTGCTGGTCGCTGTTGTTCTGTCGGCGCAGGCGACGGATGTTGGTGTAAACCGCGCAACCAAAGACTTGTTCAAAATCGCCGATACACCCGCAAAGATGCTTGCGTTGGGTGAGGCGAACGTGCGCGATTACATCAAGACCATTGGCCTTTATCGCAACAAAGCCAAAAATGTGATGGCCCTGTGTGACAAGCTTATTGCTGAATTTGATGGCGTGGTACCCGCCAATCGGGACTTTCTGGAAACTCTGCCCGGTGTTGGCCGAAAAACGGCGAATGTGGTCATGAACATTGCCTTTGGCGAACCCACAATTGCGGTGGACACACATTTGTTCCGTGTGTCAAACCGCACCGGCCTTGCGCCGGGCAAAACACCGCTGGATGTGGAATTGCTGCTGGAAAAGGCGATACCGAAAGAGCATCTGCTACACGCCCATCACTGGCTCATCCTGCATGGGCGTTATATCTGCAAGGCGCGCAAGCCTGACTGCGAAAAATGCCTGATTGCAGATTTATGTCGCTATGACGGCAAGACAGTAGCCTGATGTTTTCCATCCAGCCGTTTGAACACATGCACCATAAAGGCGGTTGCAAATAGCGGTGTCAAAAGGTTGAGAATGGGCACGGCCAGAAGTCCGGCTATCATGAGACCTGCAAACAGAATCGTGGTGGAATGGCGAGCGCGCAATGCGCTGGCGTCATCTTCGGAATAGAACCGCATGGCAACAAATTGAAAATACTCCCGCCCAAGCAGATAGCCATTGGCGAGGAAGAAGATAATCAGGTTGATGCCCGGCACCAACAGCAAAAACAGCGCAACCAGATTCACGCCGACCACCAGCAATAGAAAACGTGCCGAGAGCACAAGCGATCGTCCAAGCGGCATCGGTGCGCCCGGCTCATCCTGCGGATAGTCACGCTCTTCGACAACTTCGGAAATCTCATCCAGAAACAGGCCGGCAAATACGCTCATGACAGGGGCAATCAGGAATCCGGCCCCGATTAACAGACCAAACCCGGTCAGAAATGCAATGGCAGTATCCACCCACGGAGAACTGACCGTGATAAAAACATCTGCCATATTTTGCAGCAGCACCACCAATGCGATCAGCAAGAGGATGGTCAGACCCATGGATTTCCAGAACACGCCCCGGAAGCGGGGAGAGAGAATCTGCGAGAAAGCGCGGCTGGCGGCGGAAAAAAGCATAGGATTTTGGCGTTCCGTTGGTGGCAATGGCTGGTGTTTGGAGCATTTCCTGCTACATACGGGAAGGACATAGGCATCCCTTGTCCAGTTCACAAATCAAAATCGCCAAAATCCTGGACCTACTTATGACCGACCGTTTTGACCACCATGTGCTCGGCATCGGCAATGCCATTGTTGATGTGCTGTCTCTGACTGAAGATGACTTTCTGCTGCGAGAAGGTCTCGCCAAGGGCAGTATGAACCTTATCGACACCGAGCGGGCAGAAGAATTATATGCCCTGATGGGGGCTGCGACCGAAGCATCCGGCGGCTCGGCCGGCAACACGGTTGCAGCAATTGGCAGTCTGGGTGGCAAGGGCGCGTTTTTCGGCAAAGTCTGTGACGATACGCTGGGCCAGTTTTACCGCCACGACATGCGTGCTCTTGGCATGACATTCGATACGGAACCGCTGCCAAATGGCGGCACTCCCACAGCACGGTCCATGATTTTGATCACGCCGGATGGTGAGCGCACCATGAATACGTTTCTGGGTGCCTGTGTGGAACTGGGCCCGGATGATATTGACGAACAGGTTGTTGCCAACAGCGCCATTGCGTATTTCGAAGGATATCTTTGGGACCCGCCCATGGCGAAAGATGCGTTCCGCAAGGCGGCAGATATTTCTCACGCACATGAGCGCAAAGTATCCATCACCCTGTCCGATTCCTTTTGCGTGGATCGCTGGCGCGAGGAATTCCTTGGGCTGATCAAGGATGGAACGGTTGATATTCTTCTGGCCAATGAAGCCGAGATCAAAGCGCTCTATCAGACATCGGATCTGGACACGGCGCTGAAGCTTATTCAGAAAGATTGTCCTCTGACCGCGGTAACCCATGGCGAGCAGGGCTGCTTTGTTATCAGTCCTGATAGCCTTGGCGGCATTGTATCGGTTCCGACCACACCTGTGGAGCGCCTGATCGACACAACAGGTGCTGGGGACATGTTTGCAGCGGGTTTTCTTTATGGTCATGCTCTGGGCTTGCCCAATGAAACGGCAGCGTCCATTGGCAATCTGGCAGCCGGTGAAGTGTTGGGCCATATCGGCCCGAGGCCACAACGCAATCTCTATCAACTGGCCCAGCAGGCGGGCCTGTTATAAGGCGGCTTTTAGAGCCCTGTACTGCCGAAACCACCTGAGCCACGCTGGGTCTCATCCAGCGTGGGAACGCTCACAAAATCTGCCTGTTCAGCAGGTGCAATCACCATTTGCGCAATGCGCATTCCACGGCTGATTTCAAATGCTTCCCGACCGTGATTGATCAGCAGCACATGTATTTCACCGCGATAATCAGCATCTATCGTTCCAGGTGCGTTCAGAACCGTGACCATGTGTTTGGCAGCCAGACCCGACCTTGGCCGCACCTGCGCTTCAAATCCGGCAGGCAGAGCAATGGCAATGCCGGTGGGTATGCTGGTCGCCGCACCCGGTTCCAGAACCATCAATGCTTCCTGGGGCGCTGCGCATAGCAGATCAACGCCAGCAGCCTGTGGGCTTTGATAAGAGGGCAAGGGCAGATCCGCTCCATGGGGCAGACGCATGATGTTAACCTGAACGCTCATCGAAAAAGTGCCTTGTTGAAATGCTTTTATTGAAAGTGCTGAATAATCTCTGAGACAAGACGGTCAGCCACAGCCTGCTTATCCGCCTTCGGCCAGGCGTCAATCCCCTGATCGCGTATCAGGTGCACGCTGTTGGTATCACCACCCATGACGCCTTCTTGAGACACATCATTGGCGACAAGCCAGTCGCAGCCCTTGCGCAGCCGCTTGGCAGTTGCATGCTCAATAAGATGATCAGTCTCCGCGGCAAAGCCAATAACCAGAGCCGGGCGCGGATCAGCCTCACGGGCAACATGGCGCAGAATATCCGGGTTTTCGGCCAGTTCCAGCACGGGTGGGGTACCACTGCCATCTTTCTTTTGCTTTTGATCCGCTTCATTGGCTGTCCGCCAATCCGCAACCGCTGCACACATGATTGCAATATCAGCTGGTAAAGCTTCGACAACAGCCTGCTTCATCTGACGTGCTGTCTCGGCGGACACAACATGCACGCCGTGTGGTGCATTCAGATGAACTGGCCCTGTCACAAGCGTTACATTGGCTCCGGCTGCATGTGCGGCTGCGGCAATGGCATAACCCTGTTTGCCGGATGACCTGTTTGCAATATAGCGCACCGGATCAATGGGTTCATGGGTCGGTCCGGCGGTAATGAGGACGTGTTTTCCAGACAAAGGGCCATGCTGTGATGGTCTCAAAAGTCCGTCAACAGCATCCAGAATTGAAGCGGGTTCTGCCATGCGTCCCGTGCCGGCTTCATTGGCTTCTGCCATTTCACCGGACATGGGTCCGACAAAATGCACACCATCTTCGGCCAGTTGTGCGCGGTTGCGTTTTGTCGCCGGATGATCCCACATTTTCGGGTTCATGCCCGGCGCAATCAACACCGGCTTGTCATTTGCCAGAAGTGTTGCAGTGGCCAGATCATCTGCCAGACCATGGCTCATTTTTGCCATCAGATCGGCTGTTGCCGGTGCAATCACGATGATATCGGCCTGCCGCGACAGGCGAATGTGACCCACATCCATTTCTTCATGGGCATCAAACAGATTGGCGTAGAGCTGGCCTTTGGCAAGGGTTGAGACGCTGAGCGGCGTCACAAATTGTTCTGCCGCTTTTGTCATGACCACGGTCACTTCGTAGCCACGATCCTGCGCCCGCCGGATCAGTTCCAGCGCCTTATAGGCGGCAATGCCACCTCCGATGATGAGCAGAATTTTATGTTTTGTCATGACGCGAAGCTTGGTTTTCCGGTGGAGTTTCAGTCAATCAGAACACATAGGCCAGCGCAACTGCTGCTGCCGACAGCGCCATTACAACAAGCGCAATCCGCGAAGTGCGGTTTTCGCGCGCCTGATAATGCGCCAGTCGCGCAAGACTTTCATCATCAAGCCGCAATCCGGCCTGAGACATGTCATCCAGAGCTTGTGAGGCATGGGCCGCCCGGTCTGCCAATTGTGGTAACTCATTCAGCAATCGCCCGATGGAAGACAGGCCATTGGCCGCCTGTTCCAGTTTGGCACCTGGTCCCAGATTATCAGTCAGCCAGTCCCGCAGCACGGGTTCAGCAGCGCTCCACATGTCAAAATTGCTGTCCAGTGAGCGCGACACGCCTTCCACCACGACCATGGTTTTCTGCAGCATCAGCAATTCGGTGCGCGTCTCCATGTCAAATAATTCGGTGATTTCAAACAGCAGGCCCAACAGCTTGGCCATGGAAATATCCTGCGCGGACTGACCATGGATCGGCTCGCCGACAGCGCGCAGGGCCTGGGCGAAATCCGCCACCGATTGAGTGGCAGGCACATAACCGGCTTCAAAATGCACCTCTGCAATGCGCAGATAATCCCGTTTGATGAAGCCATAGAGAATCTCGGCCAGAAACTTGCGTTCCTTGGGTCCGATGCGCCCCATAATCCCGAAATCAATCGCAACGATGCGGCTTTGTGCATCAACGAACATATTGCCCTGATGCATATCTGCATGGAAGAAGCCGTGATTCAGCGCATGGCGCAGAAAGATCTGGATCAGATTTGTCGCCAAGGCAGATTTGTCGTGGCCAGCTTTTTCCAGTCCACCCAGATCGGCCATTTTCAGACCATCAATCCAGTCAATCGTCAGCACATCGCGCCCGGTCCGGTCCCAGTCAATGGAGGGAACGACGAATAAAGGATCATCCTGTGCAATCTCGGACATTTCCGAAAGGGCTGCCGCCTCGATGCGCAAATCCATTTCCATGGTTACGCTGCGTGCCAGCGTATCAACCACGGCAACGGGGCGCAGACGTTTGGTGGATGGATCAAGTGTCTGAACCAGTCTCGCTGCTGCATAAAAGCTTTCCAGATCCTTCTGGAAACGCGTGCGCACATCCGGGCGCAGCACCTTTACGGCGACTGTCTTTTCGACCTCGCCATCGACAATGGTCGCCTTATGCACTTGCGCAATGGAAGCGGCCGCAACCGGCGCACTGAAGGTGGTGTACAGTACATCCACCGCGCGGTTCAGATTGGATGTAATGATCTGGCGTGCGGTCGCATCCGGGAAGGGCGGCACATCATCGCGCAATTTGCCCAGACCCTCGGCAATATCAGGACCAACAATATCCGGCCTGGTGGCCAGAAACTGGCCGAGCTTGATGTAGGATGGGCCGAGCCGGTTCAGCGCCGCGTTCAGCCGTTCGCCCTTGCTTTTTTGATCAACACCTTTTTGGGCAAAACGGTCCGCACACCACAGGCCAAAGCGCACGGCAAGCGGCGCATCGTCTCGCGGCAGCAGGCTGAACACGCCTTCACGCGCCAGCACGAAGCCGGCTTTTACAAGGCGCAGATAGGCAAGGGGTGTTGACACAGACTGCAGGTCCTACAATTTCCAACCGGAATGAATAGCAGCGACGCCACCGGTCAGATTGCGATGGGTAACTCTGGAAAAACCCTCATCGGCAATGATCTGCTCAAAGCGTGCCTGATTGGGGAATTTTCGAATGGATTCCACCAGATATTGATAACTGTCGCGATCATTGGCCACCAATTGGCCCATCAGCGGAATGGCGTTGAAGGAATAGGTATCATACACCTTGTCCATCACGGGAATATCGACTTTTGAAAACTCCAGGCAGAGGAAGCGTCCGCCGCGTTTCAGCACACGGTGTGCCTCTTTCACCGCCTGCGCCAGGCGGGGCACATTACGAATGCCGAAGGCGATGGTATAGGCGTCGAAGGATTTGTCTTCAAACGGCAATTCCTCAGCATTGCCTTCCACAAAATCCACCTGATCAGCCAGCTTTTCCTTAATCGCACGGTCTTCGCCAACACCCAGCATGGACGTGTTGATATCGCAAACGGTGATCCGCGCTTCCGCGCCTGCGCGCCGCGCAATCCGGAAGGCAACATCGCCGGTGCCGCCTGCCACATCGAGCACCCGATAGGGCCGTGTTTTGGGCGGTGCCAACATGGAAATCATGGCATCTTTCCACACACGGTGGAGGCCGGCTGACATGAAGTCATTCATCAGATCATAGCGTGAAGCAACCTTGTGAAACACATCATTCACACGCTCTTGCTTGTACCCGCGCGCAACGGCTTCATAGCCGAAGGACGTTTCCATTCCGGCCGGATCAACTACGGTCTCAGGCGATTCTGGCGATTTCGCATCTATTGGCATGATAGGTCTGTTTCATGTCTGTGTGGGTGTGTATTCATCTCATGGTTCATATATAGCAAATTTAACGCATCACCATGCAAAACTGACAACAAACTTAAGGGGACACCTTGCCCGAATTGCCAGAAGTTGAAACGGTTCGGCGCGGTCTGCAGCCGGTTCTGGAACATAAAAGCATAAAGCGTCTGGAACAGCGCCGCCCAAATCTGCGCTTTCCGTTCCCGGAGAGCTTTGCAGAGCGTGTTGAAGGCCAGCGCATTACCTCTCTTGGACGGCGTGCCAAATATATTTTGGCAGACCTGAGCAGCGGCGATGTTCTGGTGATGCATCTGGGCATGTCCGGTTCATTTCGCATTGAAGTGCCGGAAGGTATGGATGTTCCCGGAGCATTTCATCATGAACGTTCAAAAATCAGTGCGCATGATCATGTTGTGATCCACATGGAGGATGGCACTACGATCACCTATAATGATCCGCGCCGTTTTGGTTTCATGCTGTTGATACCGCGCGCGCAAATTGCCGAACACAAGCTGTTTTTGAAAATGGGCATTGAGCCGTTGGGCAATTCTTTGACGCCTGCCTATCTGGCAGACAGGTTCAAGGGCCGAACCACGAACCTGAAAGCGGCCTTGCTGGATCAGAGCAATGTGGTCGGTCTTGGCAACATTTATGTGGCGGAGGCGCTGTGGCGGGCTGGCTTGTCGCCCAAACGCAGCGCTGGCAGTCTGGTGACCAAGGCCGGACGACCGACAAAACATCTGGAACCGCTGATTGAGATCATTCAGGCCGTCCTGAGTGAGGCCATTGAAGCTGGAGGGTCTTCTTTACGCGATCATGCCCAGACCGATGGAAGCCTGGGTTATTTTCAACACCGGTTTTCAGTCTATGATCGCGAAACAGTGGAATGCCAACGCGATGGCTGTGACGGTGTGATTGAAAAATTCACCCAGAATGGCCGGTCCACCTATTGGTGTCCGTCCTGTCAGCGTTAAGCGCTGTCTGATCCACGCACTGACTGTTTCAGGGGAATAACCGGTGTTGGCTGATCTGGCTGTTTGACCACCGGCTGAACTTCTATTTCACCAACTTCCAGATCTTCAATGCGTTGGCTGCGCCGAACCACCTTGTTGGTGGAAATAAGAATGTCGTCAATGTCCTTATTGGCCTGGCGGAAGTGGGTCTGCAACTTGTTGACGCGGTCATCAAGCCGAAGCGTATCATCACGCAGGGCCGCGACTTCCGCCTGAATGACATGGGCCAGTTCCCGCATGCGGGCATCTTTCAAAATGGCCTGTACCACCTGAATCGACAGCATCAGCAGCGATGGTGATACAATCACGATGCGGGACCGTTGCGCCTTTTTGACAAGGTCTTCAAATTGTTCGTGAATGGCCGCAAAGACCGATTCCGAGGGCACGAACATGAACGCTGTGTCCTGGGTTTCCCCTTTGATGAAATACTTGTCCGCGATCGCTTTGATATGCACATCCACATCTTGCTTGAAGCGGCTCGTGGCGTGTTTCTGTGCTTGTAAATCAGGTGCATCCTGCAACAGATTATAGGCTTCCAGCGGAAATTTTGCGTCGATCACCAAGCTGGGTGCATCATTTGGCATGAACACAATACAGTCGGGTCGCGTGTTGTTGGTCAGGGTGGACTGGAAGGAATAGGCGCCATTCGGCAGCCCGTCCGCAACAATCGTTTCCATCCGCATCTGGCCAAAGGCACCGCGGGTCTGCTTGTTGGCCAGAATTTGCTGCAATTGCACCACTTGGCCAGACAACTCGGTAATATTGGTTTGCGCCCGGTCGATGACGGCCAGCCGTTCCTGCAATTTGGAAAGGCTCTCCTGTGTGCCCTTGCTGCTTTCGCTGACAGAGCTGTTAAGGCGCTGGCCCATGCCATCAAGCCGCTCATTCACGCCGCGCATCAACTCGCTTTGCCGGTTTGACAACACATCCGACATGGTGCGCACCTGACCGGTAATCTCGCTCTGGGTGCGCGACATATCGAGCAATCGGGCTTCCAGTTCCTGCGCCCGGCGCTGGGCATCCTCCACCACTTTTGCCTGTGCTGTCCGTGTCTTGCTTTGTGAACGCAGCAGCAGCCAGGCAAACAGAACAAACGCCACCGCGCCGGCGATCAGCAGATCGCGGCCAATGATAATGGTGTCACCAAATTGAAAAATGGGCTCAAGCATGGCCTTTCATATCTGATTCGCCGCCGCTTGTGGCAAACTGCATTGACCAGCCTCCTGCAATTCCTTATCTCGTCCTTGAATAAAGAAGGACAAGACGATGGCAGTTCAAAATCTGGTCATCTTGCCGGATGATCAATTGCGCAAAATCTCGAAGCCGGTTGATGATTTTGGCGATGATCTGCAGACGCTTTTGGATAACATGTTGGAAACCATGTATGACGCGCCGGGCATTGGTCTGGCTGCGATCCAGATTGGTGTGCCAAAACGGGTTGTAACGGTTGATTGCACTCGTGAGGAAGACGAGCCCAAAAACCCGATTTTCCTGATCAATCCGGAAATCATCTGGACGTCGGAAGAAACCTCGATCTATGAAGAGGGGTGCCTGTCCATTCCCGAGTATTTTGAGGAAGTGACACGGCCAACTGCATGTAAGGTTCAGTATTATGATCGCACCGGTAAACAGCAGGAGCTGGAAGCCGATGGATTGCTGGCCACCTGTTTGCAGCACGAAGTGGACCACCTTAACGGCGTGCTGTTTATCGACTATATATCAAAACTGAAGCGGGACCGGGTGGTGAAAAAATTCACCAAGGCGCTGAAACAGAAATCCGCCTGACGGGCTGGAAACCAGGGACTATTCACCATGCCATTGCGCGTTGTTTTTATGGGCACGCCGGATTTTGCGGTTGGCCCTCTCATGCAGATCGTGGGAGCCGGGCACAATGTGGTTGCCTGTTACAGCCAGCCGCCGCGCAAAGCGGATCGTGGTATGGAATCGCGAAAATCTCCGGTTCAGAAAATGGCGGAATCTTTCAATATTCCAGTTGAGACACCAACGACGTTGAAAGACAGTATCGCCCAGACGATTTTCAAAAGCCACAAGGCAGATGTGGCCGTGGTTGTGGCCTATGGCCAATTATTGCCAAAGCACATTTTGCTGGCGCCCAAACATGGTTGCCTGAACCTTCATGCCTCCAAACTGCCACGCTGGCGTGGTGCAGCGCCCATCCAGCGCGCGCTGATGACCGGTGATACAGAAACCGCAATCGCCGTGATGAAAATGGATGAAGGCCTCGACACAGGCTCCATTGCCATGGAAGAGATCGTTGCCATTGATCCGAATATGACGGCTGGCGATTTGCACGATCAATTGTCGATTATCGGCAGTGATATCATTCTGGAAGCACTTGAGCAGCTTGAAACAAAAGCGCTGACCTTGCGGGAACAAAAGAAAACAGGCGTGACTTACGCCAACAAGATTTCAAAATATGAAACCCGCATCAAATGGAGCCGTAACGCCAAGGATGTTCACAACCACATTCGGGGCATTTCGCCGTTTCCTGGCGCGTGGTGCGAATTTGAATCAGGTGGGCAGAAAGAACGGTTGAAGGTTTTGCGTTGCCGCAAAATGGAAGGCGAAGGCGTTCCCGGTGAAATCCTTGACGATCAAATGACCATTGCCTGCGGCAAGGGTGCGATCCGACTGGAGGAAGTCCAACGGGCGGGCAAAAGACCCATGGGCGCGGAAGAATTCCTGAACGGCGCGCCAATCAGCAAGGGCGCGGTTCTCCTGTAGAGCCTTTCTTGTTTATACGGAAACGTTTGACCGGATTTGTGCGTTTGCTGGCAAGGCACAGGTCACGTGGTGGTCTTTACGACCACAAGTGGGCTGTAACGAAGTCCAGCGATCTCGCAAATCCGGCCTTCGGTGACCCAGAACAGCCCAACAGCCGCGTTAGCCAGCTTGCCCGATGCGCCGCATCGCGCTGCGCGGACTGCCTTGCGGGATGAACTGTTTTGGGTCATCAAATGATTCCGTATAAACAAGAAAGGCTCTAGGGCCTGGACTCTAGAACCTGGACCCATGCAATGCCACGCTACAAACTCAAAATTGAATATGATGGCGCGACCTATTTCGGTTGGCAGCGTCAGCCGAACAAGCCGTCCGTTCAGGCTACTCTGGAACAGGCCGTTCTGAAATTCTGCGCTGAGGAAGTCACCGTTCGCGGTGCGGGACGCACGGATGCAGGGGTGCATGCGGCGGGCCAGATTGCCCATCTCGATCTGTCAGAATCTCATACGACCGACACAGTACGTGATGCTCTGAACTTTCATCTGAAGCGCGAGCCGGTTGTCATATTGGGCGTTGATCTTGTGGATGATACATTCGACGCACGGTTTTCCGCGACAAAACGCCATTATCTGTACCGGATCCAAAGCCGTCGTGCGCGGAGCATTCTGAAAGAGGGGCGCGTCTGGTGGGTGCCCAAACAACTGGATGCCGCGGCGATGCATTCTGCCGCTCAATTGCTTGTGGGTCACCATGATTTTACAACATTTCGCGCCACCAAATGTCAGGCCAAAAGCCCGAACAAAACCGTCGATATGATTGATGTCCGAGCGGATGGTGGCGAAATTCACATTCGTGTCTCCGCCCTTTCATTCTTACACAACCAGATACGTTCTTTCGCTGGCTCACTAAGGCTGGTGGGTGAGGGGAGTTGGACAGCAGATGATCTGCAAGCGGCGCTCGACGCCAAAAACCGGCGCGCTTGCGGACCGGTCGCACCGCCCTGGGGGCTGTATCTGGAAGGCGTTGATTATGGCAAAAAAGAAGCTGACGTGCTGCCACAGGTGAGCTGATGGATTGGGCGTTTCGTTTTTAACAAGCCGGTAGCGTCGTCAGGTGCTGGTCTGCGCCAGATAGACCGTTTGCACAAAATCCCTGTTCTGCAGCGGATTGAAAAACGTCACGGTTTCAGCGCTCGCACTATCAAAAACACCGGCCAGTCTTTCGGTAAATGACTCATCAGGCAGATCATTCGACCACAAGCCAAACACGCCGCCGGGTTTCAGATGTGTGCTCAGCTTTTGCAAACCTTGTGGTTCATAAAATGAGGCGTTTTGCGGATCGAGCAGAAATTCCGGCGAATGATCGATATCGACAAGGACAGCATCGAACTTTCGTACAGGCGCAGCAGGGTCAAAGCCTTCTGTTGAGGCTGCCATGGCAAAGAAGTCGCCCAGTTCAAACCGGTTGCGCGCATCTGCCGTCAGTTCTGGTCCCAGCGGCAGCAACCCGTGCTGATGCCAGTCAATAATGGCCTGCAAGGCATCGACCACAATCAACGAACTGACACGCTTGTCTTTGAGAACCGCCTGCGCTGTGTACCCAAGGCCAAGGCCGCCCACCACAACGTCCAGACTATCGCCATCCAAAAGTGCCAATCCCAGATCGGCCAGCGCAATTTCCGATGCCGTAAAGCGATCCGACATCAGAAACTCTTCGCCCAGTTTAATCTCAATCACATCTGCTTTGAGCACCGGGTCGCGGCGGCGACGCAGACTCAATTCGCCAATGGGGGTCGGCTGAAAGGCAAGTTCTTCAAAGGAAAGGCTCATGGGTTTGCCTTTCTCGGGCAATTTTGGATATCAGGAAAAATAGGTGTCCAGAAAGCGGCGATAAATCCGCGTCAACTGGTCCACATCATCAAGATCAACGCATTCGTCAACCTGATGCATGGTCTGGCCTACAAGGCCAAACTCCACCACCGGACAGTAGTTCTTGACGAATCGAGCATCAGATGTGCCGCCGCCGGTCGACAGGTCCGGCTTGCGGCCAGTTACTGAATGAACAGCATCCGATAGAGCAATGATCAACGTATCAGACCGGGTCAGAAAACTGTCTGACAGGTTGCCAATGAATTTCAGATCATAGGAAATCGGGCTTTTATCCGTGCTGCGGAAGCGGTTATCCAACACCGCTTGATCCAATCTCTTCCTCAACTCTGCGGCAATTGATTCCGGCGTCCATTCATCATTAAAGCGCACATTGAACAGAGCCGAAATACTGGCCGGGGTCACGTTGGAGGTCTCGTTGCCGGCATCAATGCTGGTGACTTCCAGATTGGTTGGCTGGAAGCGCTCATTGCCACTATCAAGCGGTGGGTCCATCAAGGCTCCCAACAGCCCGACAATGCTGCGCACCGGATTGTCCGACAGATGCGGATAGGCCACATGCCCCTGTATACCGGTCACCGTCAGGTGTCCGGTAATCGAGCCGCGTCGGCCGATCTTGATGGCGTCACCCAGAACCGACGGATTGGTTGGCTCTCCCACAATGCAGTGATCAAATTGTTCGCCCTTATCCGTGCACCATTGCAGCAGTTTGACGGTGCCATTCACCGCCGGGCCTTCCTCATCACCGGTGATGAGGAACGATATTTTGCCTTTGAAATCGGGCGTATCTTCCAGAAAGCCAAGGGCCGCTGCAGCAAAACAGGCAATTCCGCCCTTCATATCCACCGCGCCACGCCCGTAGAGAATATTGTCCTTGATCTCGCCTTCAAAAGGCCCGTGCGTCCAGGCGGACAGATCGCCTGGCGGCACCACATCGGTGTGTCCGGCAAACACGAAGTGAGGCCCGCCGCTGCCAATGGTCGCATAGAGGTTTTCAATGGTGGGCGTGTCCACGTCTTCAAACCTTGGGCGCGCAACGGCAAATCCGGCAGGTTCCAGCAGCGCTTGCAGAGCCGTTAGCGCCCCCCCTTCATCAGGTGTGACAGAGGGACATTTAATCAGGTCCTGAAGAATGTTGGTGGCAGATTTGTGGGGCATAATTGATGGAGCTCAAATGAAACCGGATGAAAGAGGCGTCTTTTATCGTGGCGGAACCATACCGTATTTGTTTGGCTCGTTGTTACCCTTCAACAGTCCAAGCAGAAGAAAGGCCAGCAGGCCAATAGCCGGAAACAGAAACACGCAGGCAACAATGCCAGGCCAACCCAGATCATGCAGTCGTTTTACCGAAATCGCAAAAGTCACATAGAGCGACGCTATCATGATCATGAAAAACGGTGCCATCAATGCGTCGGGCAGGAGAATCTCTCCGTCGCTGGACAATTCAATTGAACCGGCAAACAACATGCGAAAGGCCACAAGCGAGATACCCAGCAAAAACGCATTGGCCCACCAATATTCTTCCCGGTTCATGCGTCCGGAAAACTTCAGCATGGCCCAAAGAACATTATGTGTCTGGTTGCTGCGCTCTGGAGTCTGCTGGTCTGCCATTGGCTAATTGTTCCCGTTGAAGCGTGCCTGTATACGAGGCGGACTAAATCTGCTTTCGTGTGTTTGTCCCTTGCTAAACCCAAACCTGAATCAAAACAAGAAACCCCCATCACACATACCCGAATCTTGGTGTTTGTGCCTGCAATCCGCCGCAATTCTGTCGCTAGGTTCCGGCAAAGGAAGTCCCGTTGGCAGTTATGCAATTGATGAAAAAATATATCTGCCTGGCGCTGCTGTTGCCGCTGGTGGGGTGCGCCTCGCTCGGGTCAACCGATACCAGCACACAGGTGACCGGCAGTATTGAAACGGAACACATTCTTGTGGCGACCACGCGCGCCCGTTCGGCCGAAGGTGACCAGTTTTTCTCCGGGGAACGTGCCGGCCTTGATCATGCTGCTGTTTTTGTTTCCATACCGCCAGGTCATCAGGCAGGCGCTTTGGAGCGCCCGCGTTATGGTCAGCCCTCAGCGGACCGGCATTTTGTCATTCGCGACCGCACCTATCTGAACAGCAGTGAGATATTCTCACAAGCGGTCAATGCCGAGATTGCAACACGGGACAACAGTGACCGCGATGTTTTGCTGTTCGTGCATGGCTACAATACCGGCTTTTCCGACAGCGTCATGAGATTCGCTCAATTCGCGCATGATTCCGGATTTCAGGGAACGCTGGTTCTGTTCACATGGGCTTCTCGCGGAAGTCCGCTGGAATATTTCTATGACCGTGAAAGCGCGACAATCGCGCGTGACGGGTTGGAAAAAACCCTGACGCTTCTGGCTGGCACCAATGCGCGCAAAGTCCATATCATGGCTCATTCCATGGGCAATTGGGTTGCAATGGAAAGCCTGCGACAATTGCAGATCGCCGGCAATCCGACCCTTGGCGGTAAAATGGGCGAAGTGGTGCTGGCCTCGCCCGATATCGATGTCGGGGTGTTCAAGGCACAGATGCAACGGCTCGGCCGTCCGGAAAAGCCTTATAATCTTCTGGTTTCCAAAGATGATCGCGCGCTTAGTCTGTCGCAAAGATTGTCCGGCAATCAGCCACGCATCGGCAATTATGCTCAGGATACGGAAATCGCGGATCTTGGTATCATCGTCTATGATTTGACCAGCGTGAAATCGGATGATTCCCTACGCCACGGCAAGTTCGCCCAGGCCCCGGAAATCGTGCAACTCCTTGGCGGCCGATTGAATGAAGGCAATCAGTTTTCCTCAAATGATGTGCGGTTTTCTGACCGCCTGCAAACCCTGACCCGCAATATTGGCCAGGTTGTCGCCACCACTGGTGATATCGTCATCCACACACCGCAAACTGTGCTGACCCGGCCCGATGAAATCCTGACGGCCCCCATTGAAGTGTTTGGCAATACTGTCAAATCTGTTCGATGAATGGCGGTCGGTTTCATGCCGATGTGACAAGCATCCTGATTTTGCGTCTGACTGTGCGCCAGTTGACATAAATGCCGTCGAATGACCGGCACGTCTGGCCTGCGATGCGGGTTGGATACCACAACAAAGACTGACGAAATCCCGGACAGAACGCACAAGACCTCGTTGTGCTCAGCCACATTTTCACACCCGGAATTCTTTACATTCAAAAAAAAGAATGTAATGATGTGTACACGAAATTTGGCGTTGGAATATGCTGAACAATGTTTGTGACACAGGGGAGGACCTGATGTGAGCGATCAGAAAAACCGGCAGAATGCAGGCAAGGATTTGCCGCAGGATGGCTCAGGGTCGGACTCCATAAAAGGGACGTCCCGCCGCAGTTTTCTGCGAGCTGGCGCGGCCTCTTCGCTGGCCATGGGCGCAGGTCTTCTGACCGGACAAAAGGTTGTTGCTGCCGGTGCCGGTGACCCCGCAATACTGGAACTCCAGGACTGGAACCAGTATCTTGGTGAGGGCGTTGACGCGCGCCCATACGGCACGCCCTCACCATTTGAAGAGCAGGTTGTGCGACGCAATGTCCCATGGCTGACGGCTGATCCGGTGTCTTCGGTGAATTTCACGCCATTGCATGATCTGGATGGAATCATCACGCCAAACGGGCTTTGCTTCGAGCGCCACCATGCGGGCATTGCCGAAGTTGATCCCTCACAGCATCGTCTGATGATCCATGGCATGGTAGACAAGCCGCTGGTCTTCACCATGGAAGATCTGAAGCGCTTCCCCCGGGAAAATCATGCCTACTTTCTGGAGTGCGCCGCCAATTCGGGGATGGAGTGGCGCGGCGCTCAATTGAATGGCTGCCAGTTCACCCACGGCATGGTTCACAATGTCATGTATACCGGCGTCCGCTTGAGCCATTTGCTGGCGGAAGCAGGCGTCAAGCCCAAAGGCAGCTGGCTCCTGGCAGAAGGCGCTGACAGTTCCACAATGACACGCTCCATCCCCATGGAAAAAGCTCTGGAGGATTGTCTGGTCGCTTTCGCCATGAATGGTGAAGCCTTGCGGCCGGAGCAGGGTTATCCGGTTCGGCTGGTGGTTCCCGGCTGGGAAGGCAATATGTGGGTCAAATGGCTCCGCCGCCTCGAAATTGGCGATGCGCCCTGGCAGCACCGTGAGGAAACCTCAAAATACACCGATCTGATGGCTGATGGCCGGGCAAGACGCTTTACCTGGGTCATGGATGCAAAATCCGTTATTACCAATCCCTCGCCACAAGCCCCATTGATGCATGACAAGGGCCAGACTGTTTTGACTGGGCTTGCCTGGTCGGGAAGGGGGACCATTGCTCGCGTAGACGTCAGTCTGGATGGCGGCAAAAACTGGCACACGGCGCGGCTGGACGGTCCAAGCCTTGATAAATCGCTGCACCGCTTTTATTTCGATTTCAACTGGGACGGACAGCCGCTTTTGCTGCAGTCGCGGGCCATTGATTCCACCGGTTACGTGCAGCCCACCAAATCGGCCCTGCGATCCGTGCGTGGTGAAAATTCGATCTACCACAATAACGGCATCCAGACCTGGCATGTCAAAGCGCCGGGGGAGGTGGAAAATGTCGAAGTTACTTAAGGCATCGATTGCGGCCCTGCTGCTGAGCTCTCTCACCCTGCCGGTTTTTGCTGAAGGCCTGGGCCTTGGCCGTGTCGCCAGCGACGATGAAATTGCCGCATGGGACATTGATGTGCGACCGGATGGTATGGGACTTCCGCAAGGCTCCGGCACGGTCACCGAAGGCGAAGAAGTGTTCGCAGAACGCTGCGCCGTCTGCCACGGTGATTTTGGTGAGGGCGTGGATCGCTGGCCGGTTTTATCGGGTGGGCAGGACAGCCTGACCGATGATCGGCCTGTCAAGACAATCGGCTCTTACTGGCCCTATCTGTCGACGGTTTATGACTACATCAACCGGGCGATGCCATTTGGCGAATCCCAGTCACTGACACCGGACGAGATTTATGGCATTACGGCCTATCTGCTCTATATGAACGATATCGTGACGGATGAGGAATTTGAACTGTCCAAACAGAATTTTGCCTCGGTGCGTATGCCCAATGAGGACAATTTCTTCTTTGACCCAAGGCCGGATACGCCAATTTTCAATGCTGATGATCCCTGCATGAGTGATTGCAAGTCAGAGGTTACCGTGACCAGCCGCGCACGCATTCTGGACGTGACACCTGATGCGGAAGAAAGCGGATCGGGTTCCATTGACTGATTGCTGATTTTGACGGTCGGGATCAGCTAAACGCGCCAGGCGCAAATGTTTTCGCGCCTGCCGCTGGTCAGTTTTCTGCTTTGAGTGGCATGATTTGGCAATCAGCCAAATATGACAGAATCAGCTCTTGCGGCGAACCCGTACCACGACCTCAACACGGGTGATTTCCATGCCTTCCGGTGGTTCCGGCAGCATGCCCACAGTAAAATTCTGTGGAGGGATATCAATGACCTTTTGATCATCTTCCACAAAGAAATGGTGATGATTGTCGACATTGGTGTCGAAATAGGTTTTTGACCCATCAACCGGCACTGCCCGTAGCAGACCCGCATTGGTGAATTGATGCAGCGTATTGTAGATGGTTGCCAGAGACACCTTGATGCTCTGGTATTCCGCTTCCTCGTGCAGTGCTTCAGCGCTGATATGGCGGTGACCCTTGGAAAACAGCAGTTCTGCCAATGCTACACGTTGGCGGGTGGGGCGCAGATCATGGTCACGCAACAGGTTTACAACACCCGTTTCAACCATCTCTTCCTGGATGTCAGCTTCGCCTTGTGTTTCAAAACCGGCCATCGGCCACGTACCTTTTCAATTAACCTGCCTGAACAATAGGCATTTTGGCGTCAAACCGCAAGGATTTGCTGCATCCGCGAAATGGCATTTCTTCAGTCATTTGAGCCAGAACTACTCTTTTCGTTGGCACATGCCTGTGTTAACGACAGCTATATTTAGTTGGTGCTTTCACATCATCGACACGTCTTAATGCCAGGGAAAGAGTTTAAGTGAGCGATAATCAAACGTCAGGCGACACGCCGATCACGCGGCCAACTTCATTTGATAAGGCTGCCCTTCTGGAATGCGGTCATGGCCGCCTTTATGGGCCGGGCAATGCTCAGCTCCCGCTGCCGCCTATGCTGATGTTCGATCGCATCACGACCCTTTCCGAAGAAGGTGGCGCGAATGACAAAGGCTTCATTCGAGCAGAATTCGATATAAATCCTGAACTCTGGTTTTTTGGCTGCCACTTTGAAGGTGACCCTGTTATGCCGGGTTGTCTTGGACTGGATGCTATGTGGCAGCTTTTGGGCTTCTATCTTGGCTGGCTCGGCGAGCCAGGCCGCGGTCGCGCCATTTCGGTTGGCGAAGTAAAATTTTCCGGCATGGTAACACCGGACGTAAAGCTCATAGAATATGGGATCGAAATTAAACGCGTCATGCGCTCTCGCCTGAAATTAGGCATCGCTGACGGCTGGTTAAAAGCCGATGGTGAGACTATCTTTCATGCAAAGGATTTGCGGGTCGCTCTGTTCCAGACCGAAGCGTAAGTCGTAATTTTTGATCGTTACAAGGAGCCGAACCATGAAACGCGTCGTCGTTACCGGCATGGGCATTGTGTCCTCAATTGGCAATAATAA
Source organism: Alphaproteobacteria bacterium (assembly GCA_024743215.1). Lineage (GTDB taxonomy): Bacteria > Pseudomonadota > Alphaproteobacteria > Rhizobiales. The sequence continues at coordinate 630,465 of JANSWZ010000002.1, read as the reverse complement.
AGCAGAAGTTGTGGACAGCCTTAAAAACGCTCGCTCCGGCATTACCCATTCAGAAGAATATGCTGAACTGGGCTTTCGCTGCCATGTTCACGGCAAGCCAACCCTTGATCCATTTACAATGGTGGACCGGCGTGCTGCCCGTTTCATGGGCCTGGGTTCCGCCTGGAACTGGGTTGCCATGCAGGAAGCCATTGAGGATTCCGGTCTGGAACAAGGCGATATCTCAAATCCACGCACTGGTATCATCATGGGCTCGGGCGGACCCTCCACTAAGTCGGTTATTGAGGCCGCTCAGCTAACGGTTGAGAACAAATCGCCCAAGCGTATTGGGCCATTCACCGTGCCCAAAGCCATGTCGTCTACTGCGTCGGCAACTCTGGCGACACCTTATAAGATTTTGGGCGTCAACTATTCGATTTCGTCTGCTTGTGCCACGTCCAACCACTGTATTGGCAATGCCTATGAGACAATCCAGGTTGGCAAACAGGATATTGTCTTTGCCGGCGGCAGCGAAGATTTGCACTGGTCCATGTCCAACCTTTTTGACGCCATGGGCGCGATGACCAGCAAGCACAATGATACCCCGCAAACGGCTTCCCGCGCCTATGATGCAACACGCGATGGATTTGTAATTGCCGGTGGTGCCGGTGTGCTGGTTCTGGAAGAACTGGAACATGCCAAGGCACGCGGCGCCAAAATCTATGGCGAGATTGTCGGCTATGGGGCTACGTCTGACGGCCACGACATGGTTGCACCATCCGGTGAAGGCGCTGTGCGATGCATGCAACAGGCGCTGGCGACCGTTGAGGGCACAGTTGATTACATCAATACCCACGGCACATCCACGCCGGTTGGCGACCGCAAGGAAATCGGCGCTATCAAGGAAGTCTTCGGAGAAAACATTCCCTTCATTTCTGCAACAAAATCACTGACGGGCCATTCGCTTGGGGCGACTGGCGTGCAGGAATCGATCTACTGCCTGATGATGATGGAAAACAGCTTCATGGCAGAAAGCGCACACATCACCGAGCTTGATCCCGAGTTTGAGGGTGTTCCAATTCTGCGCGAGCGCAAGGACACGGAAGTCCAGATTGCACTGACCAATTCATTTGGCTTTGGCGGTACCAACGCAACGCTCGTTTTCCGCCGTGATGTGTAAGAGGGGCTAAAGTGACTGAGACAACAACGGAAGTGCCGCGGTCGGCCGCAGGCCTGATGCGTGGCAAACGTGGCCTGATAATGGGCGTCGCGAACGATCATTCGATTGCCTGGGGGATTGCAAAAGCTTTGCATGCCGAGGGCGCAGAGCTCGCCTTTACCTATCAGGGTGAGGCTTTTGGGCGTCGGGTCAAACCGCTGGTGGAAAGCGTCGGATCAGACATGTTGATCCCGTGCGATGTGGAAGATCTGGACAGTGTGGACGGTGTGTTTGACACATTGAAGGAAAAATGGGGCACCATTGATTTTCTCGTGCACGCCATTGCCTTTTCCGACAAGAATGAGCTGAAGGGCAAATACGCCGATACCAGCCGGGACAATTTTTCCAAAACCATGGTGGTTTCCTGCTTCTCCTTTACGGAGATTGCAAAACGGGCAGCCGATATCATGCCGGATGGCGGAGCGCTTCTGACGCTCACCTATGGTGGGGCAAGCCGTGTCATGCCGAATTACAATGTCATGGGTGTCGCCAAGGCGGCTCTGGAAGCCTCTGTGCGGTATCTGGCCGGAGATTTTGGGTCTCAGGGCGTACGCGTGAATGCCATTTCTGCAGGACCGGTGCGCACATTGGCGGGTGCCGGTATTGCGGATGCGCGATTGATGTATGATTTTCAGGAAAAGAACTGCCCGCTGCAGCGCAATGTAACCATTGAAGATGTCGGTGGCAGTGCACTCTATTTGCTCTCTGATTTATCGCGTGGTGTCACCGGTGAGATTCATTTTGCGGATAGCGGATACAACATTCTGTCTATGCCCAGACTTGAAGAACTGAAAGCCATGAAGTCCTAGAATACAACGAATCTGCGGCATTCCAGCACCATGTCGGCTTAAAAAGCCGGGTAACGACGCTTGTGTTGCGACTTTGGTCGGGATTTGTGCGCAAAAGTCTTGCCCGTTTCGGGAATCAGGCCCATATTGCACTGCACTATGAGAATTGATCTATCCCGGAACACAAAGGCTGTAACACGTGCCCTTCTATCACTGGTATGAAATGAGTCACGCTGCCTTCGCACCCTTGCGCGCAGTCGCTGATGCAACAAAGCTCTATTACGATAATCCTCTCAATCCCTTGTCTCACAGCGCATTTGGCAAGAATATTTCCGCTGGCTGTGAGCTGTTCGAGCGCTCCACCAGGCGTTATGGAAAGCCCGAATTCGGTCTTGAAACAACTGAAATTGACGGCATTGAAGTTCCGGTTATCGAGAAAACCGTTTGGTCCCGACCGTTTTGCAATCTGGTGCGCTTTGAGCGCCCCAACCCGACCCGTCGCAAAACAGCAGCACCAGAACCTAAATTGCTGATTGTGGCCCCCATGTCCGGTCACTATGCAACCTTGTTGCGTGGCACTGTTGAGACCATGTTGCCGCATTATGATGTCTATGTGACCGACTGGATCGACGCGCGCGCTGTTCCCGTCGCGGACGGCAGTTTCGACCTGGATGACTACATCGATTACCTCATTCAGATTTTTGGCGTTCTGGGAAAGGGCGCACATGTCATGGCTGTTTGTCAGCCATCTGTGCCCGTTCTGGCAGCTGCGGCGCTTATGGATGAAGCTGACCACCCGGCTCTGCCAGCTACAATGGTCCTGATGGGCGGTCCAATTGACACCAGAATTAACCCGACTGCTGTCAACGAGATGGCGGAAGAGAAGGATTTGGCCTGGTTTGAACAGAATGTGGTGATGACGGTGCCATTCCCGCATCCTGGTTTCATGCGCACAGTCTATCCCGGTTTCCTGCAATTGACCGGTTTCATGTCCATGAATCTCGACCGGCATCTCGATGCCCATAAGGAGTTCTTCAACCACCTTGTGGACGGTGATGGGGATTCTGCAGATAAGCACACCGAGTTTTACGATGAATATATGGCGGTCATGGATCTGACCTCGGAATTCTATCTTCAGACGGTTGATGCTGTCTTCATCAAGCATTCCTTGCCGAAAGGTGAGTTGACCTATCGTGGTCATCTGGTCGATCCGTCAGCCATTCATCGCATCGCCCTGATGACCATCGAAGGCGAAAACGATGACATTTCCGGTGTCGGTCAGACAGAAGCGGCGCACACGCTGTGCACCAATCTGCCCGAAGATATGCGTGCCCATTACATGCAGCCGAAAGTCGGTCACTTTGGTGTTTTCAACGGCTCCCGCTTCCGTTCGGAAATTGCACCGCGCATTCGTGATTTTACCGCCACCCATAGCGAACGCCTGTCCTCAGTGAACGCTGCGCCGCCCGCACCAAAGGCGACAGCGGCGGCCAAAACTGCACCAAAGGTGACAGCAGCAGCTAAACCTGCACCAAAGGCGACAGCAGCGCCGTCCGCACCAAAAGTGAAAGCAGCGACACCAGCACCAAAGGTAACAGAAGCGGCTAAACCCGCACCAAAGGCGAAAGCGGCTGCTAAACCTAAACCGACCGCGACAGCCAAAAAGCCTCCTGCGGTGGCTAAGAAAGCACCAGCACCGGCCAAAAAAACGATCGCATCAGCTAAAAGCGCGCTTGGCGCTGCGAAACCCCGCAAGGCAGCACCAAAGAAGGCTGCGGCAAAACCAAAAAATGATTTGGCGAGCTTGCTACTTTCAAAGCCGCAAGGAGCTGCTGATGATCTGAAGAAGATTTCAGGCGTGGGGCCCAAGCTGGAAAATACATTGAACCAGACTGGTATCTTCCATTTCGCCCAGATTGCACGTCTCGGTCAGAAGGCAATCGATGAATTGGACGACAAGCTGGCATTCAAAGGCCGGATTGCGCGTGATAAATGGGTTGAGCAGGCAAAAGCCCTGAGCAGTGCTTCTGCGAAAGATGAAACCGTCGACTGAAAATGCTGTTTGCCCGCAAACAGAAAAAATCGGAGCCTGTCGAGATTTCGCTGCATCACGGGGACCAGACCATTGCGGTTGAATTGCGTCCCAATCCGCGTGCACGGCGCTACATACTAAAGCTGGATGCCAAGAACAGAAAAGCCATTGTGACCGTCCCCAAAGGGGGCAGTCGCAAGCAGGCAGAGCGCTTTGCCCGCGAGCAGGCGGACTGGATTGTAGAGCGGCTGGAAAAACTGGAAGAACCACTTCCCTTTGCCCCTGATGTTCTGCTGCCGCTGAGGGGCGTCAAGCATCGGCTTGTGGCGACGGGTGCAAGCCGTGGCCTGGTCAAGGTAGTTGCAGCGGACCCTTTCGACGAATTGCACGTAGCAGGTGCACCAGATCATTTTGGCCGCCGTGTTCAGGATTACCTCAAAAGTGAGGCGCTGAAGGATTATCGTCGTCTGGTCGCCCAGCATGGCAAAGCGCTTGGGGTGCAGGCCAACGCCATAAGGCTGCGTGACGGCAAGAGCCGTTGGGGATCATGCTCATCCAACAGGACCCTCAGCTTCTCCTGGCGCTTGATCCTGGCGCCACCAGAGGTGCTGGACTATCTCGTCGCTCATGAAGTGGCGCATTTGCGGGAAATGAACCACGGCGCTCAGTTCTGGGCGCATGTGGCCACACTGTGCCCGCAATACAAAACCCATCAGCAATGGCTGCGGACAGAGGGAACCCGGCTTTGGCGGTATGGGTTAAGCGTTTCATCCTGAAGCGGTAACACGTGCATGTGGGGCGGGCGTTGGCGCTAAGCCAACCAAATTAAACCCCAGCGTCATTCTCGGACTTGTTCCGAGAATCCACAGCTTTCAGCCCCTCAACTCACGCAAGCAAACGCGCACCGAAGGCTTACCCGCGCAATTGCCCGCCGGTTGCCTTTTCCACCGATGCGACAATGGCAGAACTAACCGCAGAAATATCCTCATCTGTCAGCGTCTTGTCACGTGGTTGCAGGGTCACCTCAATCGCTACCGATTTCTGGCCGGCTTCCATACGCTCGCCTTCATAGACGTCGAAAATCGAGACGCTCTGGATCAGCTTCTTGTCTGCAGACCTTGCGGCTTTCAGCACCTTGTCAGCACTCACATCCGAGCCCATCACAAATGCGAAGTCCCGCGATACCGGCAGCAATTCCGGAAGATCAAGCGCAGGCTTGGTCCGAGAGATCTTGTTCCGAGGTTTTGGAAGGTTCTCAAGGATGATCTCAAAACCAACGACAGGCCCATCCACATCAAATTGCTTCAAAATAGCCGGGTGTATTTCACCGAAGGTTCCAAAAACCTGCTTGGGTCCCAATTGGATGCGACCGGAACGACCCGGGTGGTACCAGGACGGCGCGTCCGCAACGACCTGGAGGTTGGCGACCGGAACACCCAGTTCTGCCAAGACCCCAAAGGCATCTGCCTTGCCATCAAATGCATCCACATTGCTTGCAGCTCCGCGCCAGTCTCGCCCTTCATGGGTGATCTGAACAGAGCCACGACGCACACCGGTTGCTCCGGTTTTCTGATCATCCGGTTGGTCACCTGTGAATATCTGGCCAACTTCAAACAGGGCAAGGTCATTGATGCCGCGATCGCCATTGCGCTGCAGAGCGCTCAAAAGATTGGGCAAAAGGCTGGGCCGCATATCCGAAAGATCATTTGAAATCGGATTGGCCAGCGCCAGTTCGGGTTGACCGCCACCAAATGCTTCCGCCTGATCTTTGGGCAGGAATGACCATGTGACTGCTTCCATCATACCGCGTGAGGCCAGCGCACGCCGTGCGCGCCGTTCCCGTGTCTGACGGATGGTCAAAATTGGTCCCTGTACATGGTCGCCCCGTTCAATCGGACGATGGGCAATTTCATTGACGCCGACAATGCGCATGACTTCTTCAACAATATCCGCCTTGCCATCCACATCCGGGCGCCAGCTTGGTACGGAAACCTGAACGACATCACCACTGCCGGAGACGGGAAAGCCAAGGCTTTCCAGAATGCTGTTGGCACGATCATGCGGCACATCCAGCCCGGTCAGGCGCTTGATGTCGGAATAGGGGAAATCCACCAGCTTTTGCGGCTCTGGCACAGCACCGGAGACACTGACCTTGCCTGCAGAACCGCCACACAGCTTCAGCACCATATGCGTTGCCAGTTCAAGACCGGGCAGCATCATGGCCGGGTCGACGCCCCGCTCAAAGCGGAAACGTGCATCGGAGTGCACGCCAAGGTCGCGGCCTGTGCGGGCAATGTTCAGCGGTTCCCAAAGCGCTGATTCAATCAGCACATTGGTGGTGGTTTCCGAGCAGCCACTTTCTTCACCGCCCATGACACCGGCAAGCGATTCCAGCCCGTTATCATCGGCAATAACGCAGATATCCGAATTGACCTGATAGGTCTTGCCATCCAGCGCGACCATCTCCTCACCATTCTTGCCGCGCCGAACCACCAGATTGCCAGAAACCTTGTCAGCATCAAACACATGGAGCGGACGACCTCGGTCAAATGTGATGTAGTTGGTGATGTCGACAAGCGCATTGATGGGCCGCAAGCCAATGGCTTTCAACCGCTGCTGCAGCCAAACAGGCGAGGGGCCATTTTCAATGCCGCTGATCAGGCGCAGGCCAAAGGCCGGGCACAGGGACTCCGTATCACCGAACTCCAGCGTGACCGAGACCGGGCAATCGCCATCACCCTGTGCTGCAGCAATGCTACCATCCTTCAAAGTACCAAGACCCGCAGCTGCCAGATCGCGTGCCACGCCATAGACGCCCAGACAATCCGGGCGGTTGGGTGTAACAGCTATCTCGATCATCGGATCGTCCAGCCCTGCATAGGCGGCAAAAGACGAGCCCACAGGTGCATCGGCAAGGATATCTTCGGACAGATCGATAATGCCATCATGCTCTTCTGACACTTCCAGCTCTCGCTCAGAGCACATCATGCCAAAGCTCTCCACGCCGCGGATGCTGGAGGTGCCAAGGGTCACATCAATGCCGGGCACATAGGTGCCAGGGCCAGCAAAGGCACCAATCAGCCCTGCGCGAGCATTGGGCGCACCACAGACAACCTGCACCGGCGTGCCGGAACCTGTGTCTACCGACAGAACGCGCAATTTATCTGCATCGGGATGCTGTTCGGCAGTCAGAACTTTGGCAATGGTGAAGGGCTTGAATTTGGAGCGGTCATCGACCTCTTCCACTTCCAGTCCAACCATGGTCAGCGCTTCGACGATTTCATCGAGAGAAGCATTTGTATCGAGATGGTCTTTCAACCAGGAGAGTGTGAATTTCATGTTCCTGTCTCCCTATACGCGGCTCAGCCCGCCGAACAATGTCGGCAGGTCAAGCGGGCGGAAGCCGTAATGTTCAATCCAGCGGGCATCCGCATCGAAGAAGGCGCGCAGATCGGGCATGCCATATTTCAGCATGGCAATGCGGTCGATCCCCATGCCCCAGGCAAAGCCCTGATATTCGTCGGGGTCCAACCCTCCCGATTTCAGGACATTGGGATGCAACATGCCGCAGCCCAGAATTTCCAGCCAGTCATCGCCCTGTCCAATTTTCACATTGTCGCCGGAGCGGTCGCAGCGAATATCCACTTCCAGCGAGGGCTCGGTGAACGGGAAGAAGCTGGGGCGGAAGCGCATGTCGACTTCAGGCACTTCAAAGAACGCCTTGCAGAATTCAGCAAGGACCCACTTCATGGTGCCAACGGTTGAGGTCTTGTCCACAACCAGACCTTCGATCTGGTGGAACATCGGCGTATGGGTCTGATCGCTGTCACAACGATAGGTCCGTCCGGGGATTACAACGCGAATGGGCGGCTCTTCCGCCTTCATTGTGTGGATCTGAACCGGCGATGTATGTGTGCGCAGCAGTAGCCGTTCACCGTCTTCCTTCGGGTTGAAGAAGAATGTGTCGTGCATTTCCCGTGCCGGGTGGCCTTCGGGGAAATTCAGCGCCGTGAAATTATAGTAGTCGGTTTCAATATCCGGCCCTTCGGCAATGGCAAATCCCATATCGGCGAAGATAGCAGTGATTTCGTCCACGACCTGAGACACAGGGTGAATACGGCCACGCTCCGCCGGGCCTGCCGCCACAGGCAGCGTGACATCGATGCGTTCGGTCGCAAGGCGCTGCTCCAGAGCTTCATGTTCCAGAATAGCTTTGCGGGCAGCAATCGCATTTGCCACTTCGTTTTTCAGCGCATTCAGCGCCGGGCCCATGATCTTGCGCTCTTCGACATCCATTTTGCCAAGCGATTTCATGGCGTCTGAGATGGAGCCTTTTTTGCCAAGGCTGGCAACGCGCACCGCCTCAAGATTTGCCTCATCAGTTGCTGCCGCAATATCTGACAGTACGGATTGTTTCAATATGTCCAGATCACTCATTGGAGATTCCAGTGTTTAAAATTTCAATTCAGATAATGGCGCATCAATATGACAAAACCCACGCTGGCGCCGCCAACGTGGGTTCATAATCTGACCCCAACCGGGCCGAAAGCAGCTACTTTGGTTTAGGCGAGCGCAGATTGCGCTTTTTCGACCAGAACTTTGAAAGTAGCAGGCTCATGAATGGCAATGTCTGAAAGTACTTTGCGATCCACAGCAATCTCGGCCTTGTTGAGGCCGTCGATAAATCGACCATAGGTCATGCCATGTTCACGTACGGCAGCATTGATCCGCTGAATCCACAAAGTGCGGAAGTTACGCTTTCTGGTTTTACGGTCACGATAGGCGTATTGGCCTGCCTTCTCCACGGCCTGCTTGGCAACGCGGATGGTATTTTTGCGGCGGCCATAATAGCCTTTTGCAGCTTTGATAACTTTTTTATGTCGGGCGTGGGACGTGACGCCCCGTTTAACTCGGGCCATTTTCGTATTCTCCGGTAAAGATCAATTAGGCGTAAGGAAGGAACTTCTTCACGATACGTGCATCCTGAGCACACAGCACCGTGGTGCCCCGCGCCTGACGGATGAATTTTTTGCTGCGTTTAATCATGCCATGGCGTTTGCCGGCCTGCGCAACCTTGATCTTTCCACTCGAAGTGACCTTGAAGCGCTTTTTCGCACCCGATTTGGTCTTCATCTTGGGCATTTTGCTCTCCTTAATTTGTCTTGTAAGCCCGGACTGGTCTGTTGCGCGAAACGCATTTTGGCCAATCAATATGTGGGCTTGAGCATTTTTGAACGGACTCGGCATGCCCTGCCGGCCAGTCCAATGAAGCCGCAGCTTATAACGGGGTGTACCAGGAAGGGCAAGGGGTGATTTGCAATTCTGTTGGCCATGCAAACCCATTATCTGACCCGGCGGTCTCTGGGGCTCTACAGAAAATTTGATCCATGTTGACCGGGTGCGATGCCAAGGTGTGCTGCAATGGTTTCCCCGATATCGGAAAAGCTTGGCCGCACACCAATTTCCTGTGCGCCGATGCCTGGTCCGAAGGCCAGTATCGGGACCTGTTCGCGTGTGTGGTCAGTACCAACCCAGGTTGGATCACAGCCATGATCAGCCGTAATGATGGCCAGATCACCATCCTTCATCTGGTTGATAAAGCGCGGCAACATGGCGTCAAAGGCTTCCAATGCCGCAGCATAACCTGGCACATCACGGCGGTGTCCGAACAACATGTCGAAATCGACAAAATTCACAAACACCAGATCACCGTCACCGGCCAGTGTCTCGGCTTCCATCATGGCATCGAAAAGCGCGGGATTGCCGCTGGCCTTGATGGATTTTGTAATGCCCTTGGCGGCAAAAATGTCTGATATCTTGCCAACTGCAATAACTTGTCGGCCTGCCGCCTTCAGCCGGTCCAGAACCGTATCCTGTGTCGGTTCGATTGCGTAGTCGTGTCGGTTGCCAGTGCGTTTGAAGTCTTTTGCATTCTCGCCAATAAATGGCCGCGCAATGACCCGGCCAATCATCATGTCGAATGTCAGCTCACGCGCAATTTCACAAAGCTCGTAAAGCCGTTCCAGACCGAAATGGGTTTCATGAGCTGCGATCTGCATCACCGAATCCGCCGATGTGTAGAAGATCGGTTTTCCGCTGGCGATGTGTTCTGCGCCCAATTCTTCGATGATGACGGTTCCGGACGCGTGCTTGTTGCCCAATATCCCGGGCAGGCCGGCTTTCTCAACAATTTGAGCAATCAACTCATCTGGAAAGCAGGGTTCGGTTTCAGGGAAATAGCCCCAGTCAAATGGCACTGGCAATCCGGCAATTTCCCAATGGCCAGACGGTGTGTCCTTGCCATTCGAAATTTCACGACCTACGCCCCACGCATTTTTGACTGCGCCGGAGTAATTCAGCCCGGCAGGGCGCGGCCCATCAGAAAGTTCTGCTGCCGCGCCCAATCCCAGCCTGTCCAGAACTGGCAATGACAATGGGCCTTTACGCAGACCGGCGCGATCACCGCCGCCAGAGGCACATTCCTGGGCAATATGTCCAAGCGTGTTGGATCCTTCATCGCCAAAGATGGCAGCATCCGGCGCGCCGCCAATGCCAAAACTGTCCATGATCAATAAAAATGCCCGCACCATCAGGAAGATCCCAGCGTTTTGGTAAAATCATCAGGTGCAAGACGGTGCAGGATCACATGTTTCTGGGGCGCACTCTCTCCTGTGGCATAACAGGTCTGCAGGGCAACTGCCGCTGCATCTGCGCTGGCCTGTGTGGCGGCATGGACACGGCCAATCGGCGTCTCATTATCGACGGTATCACCGATGCTGGCCAGATCAGAAAAGCCGACCGAATAATTCAATTGATCTTCAGGCGTGGTCCGTCCGCCACCAAGTCCAATGACGGCAACGCCCACATTACGGGTCTGAATTTCATGGATAGTCCCGGCATTTGCCGCAAACACATCCATGATGATTGGCGCCACCGGCAGATGCCTGCTGGCATTGTCAATAAAGTCGGTTGGACCACCCAAAGCGGCAACCATGCGGTCAAACTGCTCCGCAGCCTTTCCGCTTTCCCAAACTGTCTGCAGCGCAGCGCGTGCAGCATCAAGGCCACTATACAGATTACCAAGCACCAGCATTTCTGCACACAGGGACAGGACCACTTCTTCCAATCGGGGCATGACACGGGCACGGGTCAGGAAATCCACAGCATTTTGAACTTCAACTGCATTGCCCGCGGCATCGGCCAGCGGCTGGTTCATATCAGTGACCAGCGCCAGGGTCGGCATGCCCGCGCCATTGGCCACAGAGCCAAGGGAATTCGCCAGACCAAGGGCTTCTTCTTCGGTGGCCATGAAGGCCCCGTTTCCACATTTCACATCCAGCACAAGGGCAGAGAGACCTGCCGCCAGCTTCTTTGACAGAATGGAAGCGGTGATCATGGCTTCCGATTCCACAGTCGCAGTCACATCGCGAATGCCATAGATGGTCTTGTCAGCTGGAGCGAGATTCGCCGTCTGGCCTATTATGGCGCAGCCAACTTCCAATACGGTCTTGCGGAACAGGGCATTGTCCGGGCTGGTCTGATAACCTGGAATGGCATCAAACTTGTCCAAGGTGCCACCGGTATGGCCAAGGCCCCGACCGGAAATCATCGGAACGAAGCCGCCACAAGCGGCAATCAACGGTGCCAGCATCAGCGAGACATTATCTCCCACGCCGCCAGAGGAGTGTTTGTCCAGCGCCGGACCCGGCAAGTCTGACCAGTTCAGCACATCGCCGCTGTCGCGCATGGCTTGGGTCAGCGCAACGCGTTCAACCATGGTCATATCATTGAAGAACACGGCCATGGCAAAAGCGGAAATCTGCTCAGCCTTGACGCTTTCGTCGGCCAGTCCCTTGATCAGAAATTTGATCTCGTCCGGATCGAGTGCTTTTCCGTCGCGCTTTTTGCGGATGAGTTCCTGTGGAAGATAGCTCAATAGCCTGCGCCTTTTGTTTCCTCGCGCCCCTCAATAGAAGCGATCATCGCATCCAGAACACTGCTGGCACCAAGACGGAACAGAGCCGGGTTTGGAGCCGCGTCACCCCTGATGCGTTTCGCTACATCAAAATAGGCAACAGCATCGGATGATGTCTTAATTCCGCCTGCAGGTTTGAAGCCAATTGTATTGTCCGTTTCGGCAATCGCTGTCAGGAGAATTTCTGCGGCTTCCAAAGTGGCGTTGGTGGCGACTTTACCAGTTGAGGTTTTCAGGAAATCAGCGCCTGCGGCCAGAGCGACATCGGCAGCTTTGCGAATGGTCTCAGCGTCCTGCAATGCACCTGTTTCCAGAATGACTTTCAGCACCGCATCGCCGCAAATGCGTTTGATGCGCACAATCTGTGTTTCTGCAAATCCGGGCCGACCTTCCGCCAAAGCCTTATACGCCATGACGAGATCAATCTCGTCGGCACCATCGGCCAGCGCCTGCCGGGTATCGGCTTCCACGGCCAGTGTGTCTTCACCGCCATCGGGAAAATTCACCACGGTCACGACTTTGATGCCTGTGCCGCTCAACAGATCTTTCGCTTCTGCCACAAAGCGAGGCCAGATGCAGACGGCAGCCACATTGCCATGCGGCGTTTGTGCTTTGGCGCACAGCGCAGCAATCGCAGCTGAGTCGCAATCATCGTTGAGATTTGTCAGATCAAGGCAGCCAATCAGGCCCTTTAGCAAATCGGTATCGCTCATGTTTTCGCAAGTTCCTCCAACACACCGGCAATCAGCTTTTTCAGCTTGTCTGCCGCCTTGGGTGCGTTCTCTTTGGTTTCGTCATGGGACAGTTCCTGACCGGTCATACCGGCAGCAAGGTTGGTGATAGCAGACAGCGCCACCACACGCATATCGAAAAATCGGGCCAGAATGGTTTCTGGTACGGTGGACATGCCAACAGCGTCTGCTCCGACAATGCGCGCCATGTTGATTTCCGCAGGTGTCTCAAATGATGGCCCGGAAAACCACATATACACCCCTCCGTGCAATGTAATGGCCTCGCGTTTGGCGATTTCTTCAAACAGGTCACGCAGGTTTTTGTCATAGGCTTCCGTCAGACCCACAAAACGCCGGTCAGTCGGTTCCCGAAACAACGGATTAGACCCGGAGAAATTAATATGGTCGGTGATCAGCATGGCTGAACCGGGGCCCATGTCCGGATGCAGCGATCCAGCCGAATTGGTCAGCACCAGTGTTTCGCAACCCAAAGCTTTCATCAGGGCAATCGGGCGGCGCATGACCGAGGCATCTTCCTGTTCGTAAAAATGCGACCGCCCGGAATAAAGCACCACCGGCAAGCCCGACAGATCGCCCGCGATCAAAGTGCCTGCATGGCCCGAAACGCCAGAGGCTGGGAATCTGGGCAGATCGGTGAATGGAATTTCAATTCGGTTCTCCACCATATCGGCCAGAGCGCCAAGGCCTGATCCCAGAATAAGCCCGGCGGAAAAGCGTCGTCCGGTGGCTTGCCGCACCAGTCTTAATGCGTCCTCAGCCTCAGCACTTGCAAGATCGAATGTATCACTCATGCTCGGTCCAATCTGAAAGCGTTGGGTAACAAATCGCCCAGCAATAATGTGTCGACAATACCGCTGTCTTTGGCCACGTGTATTGGCACCTGCTCGGACCCAAACTCGTTCAGTCTTTGGCGGCATCCTCCGCAAGGTGTGCAAAACACATCATCGCTGCCGACGACGCACACTTCTGTCAGGCTTTGCTCTCCATCCATGATCATATGGGAAATGGCAGAGGTTTCTGCGCACCAGCCTTCGGGATAGGATGCATTTTCAATATTGCAGCCGGCGTAGATCTTCCCGTTTTTTCCACGGATAGCTGCGCCGACCAGAAATTTTGAGGCGGGCGCATAGGCCATGGCTCGAGCCGCCAGCGCTGCTTCAAACAAATCCTGAGACATGGTTCACCGTTCCTTGACGTATGGCACGCCTCCGGCTTTCGGCGGTATCGCCTTGCCGATAAAGCCAGCCAGCAGCACCACAGTTAGTACATAAGGCAAAGCCTGCATGACTTGACCTGGAACAATACCAATGCCCGGAAGCGAAATTTGTGGATACTGGATCGGAATGGCTTGTAACAGGCCGAACAACAGGCATGCCATCATGACCGGGACAGGCTTCCACTTGGCAAAAATCAGCGCTGCCAGCGCAATAAAACCACGGCCTGCTGTCATGTCTTTCGTAAAGCCCGAGGCCTGTGCAATGGACAAATAGGCGCCGGCAAACCCGCACAGCAAACCACAGACGATTACTGCACGGTAGCGCAGCCAAATCACCGAAACGCCTGCTGTGTCCACCGCTGCCGGGTTTTCACCAACCGCCCGCAGGCGCAGGCCAAACCGGGTGCGGAACAACACCCACCAGGATAGGGGAACCATCAAAAACGCAGCATAAACCAGAATATTGTGACCGGAAATGATACCTTCATAGAGCGGGCCCAGGAATGGCACATCTGCCAATTGGTCGGCAAAGGGAAGGGTCAATTCGCCAAATCGGCCATCGGGGCTGAGTTGCGGCGTGCGGCCGCCTTGTGAAAACCAGGCTTGCCCCAGTAAAACCGTAAGGCCAAGCGCCACGAAATTAATCGCCACCCCGGACACGATCTGATTGCCGCGCTGGGTGATGGATGCAAAGCCATGGACCAGCGCCAGGGCAACCGAGACCAGTATGCCGGCCAGCAAACCCGCCAGTGCGGAATCCATGACAGCTGCTGCAGCTGCCGCGGCAAAGGCCGCGCCGAGCATTTTGCCTTCCAGACTGATGTCAAAGATTCCCGACCGTTCCGAGAAAAGCCCGGCAAGGGCGGCAAACAACAAGGGCACGCTGAGCCGGATCATGGAGTCCAGCAACAAAGGCAGCTTGATGAGAAAGTCTTCCATAACAGCCCCCTATTCAGCCGGTGCAAGCGCTGGTTCGCGCCGTGAGAACAGTTTTATCAGGCTGGGCCGGAACATATGCTCCAGCGCACCAGCAAACAGGATTACCAGTCCCTGTATGACGACGATCATGTCCCGTGAAATGGCTGGCATGGCGAAGGCCAGTTCAGCGCCACCCTGATAGAGAATGCCGAACAGCAGAGCTGCCAATACAATGCCAACCGGATGGGACCGTCCCATCAACGCAACCGCAATGCCGACAAAACCATAGCCGGCAACGAAATTGTCCTGAAGTTTCTGGGCTTGCCCCATTACTTCATTAAGCGCCATCATGCCTGCCAGGGCACCGGAAATCATCATGGTCACCACGATGATTTTCGTTGGGGAAATGCCGGCGTAGACAGCGGCTGATTGGCTGAAGCCGAATGTGCGCATTTCGTAGCCCAGCCGTGTGCGCCAGATCAGGATATACACAAATACGCAGCAGGCCAGTGCCCAGAAGATGGAAACATTGGCGGGTGAGAAACCAAAGGCCGGGATCATATCACGCAGGTAGGGCAGGGTGCCGCCTGCCGCAAACCGCGCGGTCGCTGGCTCCATGGAGCCAGGAACCTTCAGCACATTCACTAACAGATAAACCATCAACGAGGCCGCAATGAAATTGAACATGATGGTGGTAATGACGATGTGGCTGCCGCGTTTGGCCTGAAGCCAGGCAGGTATCAGCGCCCAGGCTGCTCCAAACACGCCTGCGCCCACAATCGCAACCGGAAATGTCAGCCACCAGGGGAAAGTTGCTCCCAATGACAGGCACACCAAGGCAACCCCGAGGCCCGCAATATAGGCCTGACCTTCGCCGCCAATGTTGAAGAGGCCTGCATGAAAAGCCACGGCAACGGCAAGGCCGGTAAAGATGAAGTTGGTGGTGTAGTAGAGCGTAAAACCAAAGCCTTCGCCGTAGCCAAGTGCCCCGAAAATCATTTCCTGAATGGCCAGTATCGGATTTTCTCCGATGAACAGGACAACCAGTCCGGACACAAGAAATGCGGCAGTAACATTGAGCAATGGGATCAGCCCCATATCCACCCAGCGCGGTAATTCATTTTTCATTCTGCGGCCTCCGCGCGTTCAATGCCCGCCATCAACATACCGATTTCACCTTCCGGTGTGTCAGGTGTACATTCGCCGACAACACGGCCTGCAAACATCACCAGAACACGGTCAGCCAGTGATCTGATTTCATCGAGTTCCACAGAGACCAACAGGATTGCTTTTCCCGCATCCCGCATTTCCACAATACGTTTGTGGATGAACTCAATGGCGCCAATGTCTACACCGCGTGTTGGTTGGCCAATGATCAGTACATCCGGATTCTGCTCCATTTCACGGGCCAGAACGATCTTCTGCTGATTGCCGCCGGAAAAATTTCCGGTCTTCAATCTGGGATTGGGCGGACGAATATCGTATTTTTCAATTTTTTCCGCAGCATCTCTGCGCATGGCACCAAGATCAAGGAACGGACCTTTCACAAATGGTTCGCGCACCTGATAGCCCAATATGGCATTTTCATTTTCTTCAAATGGCAGCACCAGGCCCATATGGTGTCGGTCTTCGGGAACATGCGCCATGCCTTTTTCGCGCAACAGTGCCGGGTCGGCATCGCCTGTGACATGGATCGGCTCACCCTTTAGCAAAACCCGTCCACTCAGGGCCGGATAGATGCCTGAAATGGCTTCCAGCAATTCAGATTGGCCATTGCCTGCAACCCCGGCAATGCCAACAATTTCGCCTGCACGGACATCGAGCGACACCTGATCCACCATAATCACACCGCGATCATCGCGAACCGTCAGGTCCTCAACTTCCAGCAACACGTCGCCCGGTGTGGCAGGTGTCTTTTCAACATTCAAAAGCACATTGCGACCAACCATCAATTCGGCAAGCTCTGCCAGACTGGTCTCTGCCGTTGTGACGGTGGCCACCATTTCGCCGCGGCGCATGACAGACACCGTGTCGGTAATCGCCATGATTTCGCGCAATTTGTGGGTAATCAGAATGATGGTTTTGCCTTGCGCCTTCAATTGCTCAAGAATGCGGAACAGGTGATCAGCCTCTGCGGGGGTCAGCACGCCGGTCGGTTCATCAAGAATTAGAATGTCAGCGCCGCGATAAAGCGCCTTCAGAATTTCAACGCGTTGTTGAAGGCCAACAGGCAGGTCTTCAATAATGGCATCTGGATCAACGTCCAGCTGATACTCTTCTTCCAGATGTTTCAGATCCTTGCGCGCTTTGGCCAGAGCTCCGGCAAGGACCGCGCCGCCCTCGGCCCCCAGAATAATATTTTCCAGAACTGAGAAGTTTTCCACCAGCATGAAATGCTGATGCACCATGCCAATACCGGCGGAAATCGCTGCCTGGCTGTCTTTGATGGTGATGGGTTGGCCCTTGATCCGAATTTCACCTGAATCGGCCTGATAAAATCCGTAGATAATCGACATCAAAGTCGATTTGCCCGCACCATTCTCACCAATAATGCCGTGGATGGAACCTTGCCCGACAGACAGATTAATGTCCTTGTTGGCATGAACAGGTCCGAAACGTTTATTGATTCCGATCAGTTCGATTGCACGCGGTGATGTGGGTGATGGAGCGGTTGCAGCGCTGCTGTTGGTCTCAGACATAAAAGCTCAATCTTTTGCAGATGAACAAAACCCCCGCGCAAAGCGCGGGGGGTAAGGATATGTGTTTACATGACCGGACAAGAGTCGCTGGACATGTAGTCATGCACGGCAATGTCGCCGGCGATGATTTCAGCTTTGGCCTTTTCAACGGCAGCTTTCATCTCGTCTGAGACCAAATCGGCATTGTTGTCATCCAAAGCCCAGCCAACACCGTCTGCTTCCAGGCCCAGTGCATTGAAACCGGTTTCAAACTTGCCTTCCTTGGCATCAAGGAAGGCGTTGTAAACGGCCACATCGACACGCTTGACCATGGATGTCAGAACGCTGCCCGGATGCAGGTAGTTTTGATTGCTGTCGACTCCGATTGAGAATTTACCTTCGTCAGCCGCTTTCTGCAGCACGCCAACACCGGTACCACCAGCTGCGGCATAGACAACGTCTGCTCCGCCATCAATCTGCGCTTTGGTGATTTCACCGCCTTTCACCGGATCATTCCAGGCAGCCGGTGTTTCACCGGTCATATTCTGGATGACTTTTGCTTCGGCATCGGCAGCCTTGACACCCTGAACGTAACCGCAGGCAAATTTGCGGATCAACGGAACGTCCATGCCACCTACAAAGCCAACTGTGCCGGTTTCAGATTTCATACCAGCCAGCAAGCCCACGAGGTAAGACCCCTCATGTTCGTTGAAAACAACGGAACGCACATTTGGCAGGTCGACAACCATATCTATGATGGCGAATTCGGTTTCCGGAAATTGCGGAGCGACCGTGCCCAAAGGTTCTGCATTCTGGAAGCCCATGACAATGATCGGGCTGTGGCCACGCCTTGCAAAGTTCCGGATTGCCTGCTCACGCTGGGACGCGTTGGTTACTTCAAACTCGGCGTATTCAATGCCGGTGTCAGCCTTGAATTTCTCCGCTCCATTATAGGCAGATTCGTTGAATGATTTATCAAACTTGCCGCCCATATCGAAAATCAGCGCAGGTTTGAAGTCCGCCGCGAAGGCAGATGTCGCCATCATGGCGGCGGCAGCTACGGCCGCAAAAAGTTTAAGTTTCATAATTATACCGCTCTTGTTTTGGCTGTCGGTCCAAAGGATGCACTATTTGATACATCTCAAGGGGCTGCCAGCGCTTGGTTTCTCCAGTAAAAACGCGATCAGCTTTGCACGGCTTTCAAAAATTTGCATCGCTTTTTTTGCAAAGCCATGGTCATTTGGGGAAAACAAACTGGCAGTCAGCAGTCTGCTGCGGCCACCTGTCGTGACGCGGTAAAGCGCCGGTAATAAGGATGTGGGGAAAAACGATGGAAGCAGCAGTGCCAAAAAAATCAGGCAGGGCAAGGTTGGCTTTGATAGCTCATGATGAAAAGAAAACAGAGCTGGTGGAATTTGCCATGCGCCATCGCGCAGCATTAATGAATTTCGACATTGTCGCCACGGGCACCACAGGCGGGCGACTGAAGGCTGCTTGCCCAAATTTGTCGATCACTCTCATGCGCAGTGGTCCACTGGGTGGCGATCAGCAAATCGGCGCCATGATTGCTGAGGGAGCCATCAACGGGCTGATTTTCTTCATCGATCCGCTGACACCAATGCCACATGATGTCGATGTAAAGGCATTGATGCGCCTCGCTGTCGTTTACGATGTCGCCATGGCTCTCAATGAAGCAACGGCGGAATTGTTGATCGTAGACCCGGCACGCCTGTCTGATCCCCACCCAATTGATCGGCGGGAGCGCGAACCGAAAGCAATCTTGTAGCGCGGTGCCAAATCCCGGTTCTTTGCGGTGGCAATGATGGGCATCCCTCAAAATCATCGCGCCTGCCAGAGCGCCTTGTAGTTGACGGTCCCGCTGCTTTTTGTTTTGTGGTGTGCACATTTGTAATTGAAATTGGAAGCGTTCCAGAAACATGACCCTGTCCGTTCAAAGTCACGAAAACTTGCCCTACCCGGTACTGGTTGCAGATATTGGTGGAACCAATGCCCGTTTCGGAGTTCTGACAGACGCCCATGCTGAACTGAAAGAATTTGATACTGCAAAAACGGCAGATTTCGAAGGGCTTGAAGACGCCGCCGAAGCCATGGTGCTGTCACGCACAGCCATCACGCCGCGGTCTGCTGTTCTTGCCATTGCTGGCCCGATCGATGGTGAAGAGGTTCCTCTGACGAATTGTGACTGGGTTATTCGCCCCAACGCGCTGATGCAGGCATTGCTGTTGGACGAAGTTGTTCTGGTCAATGATTTCGAAGCGCAATCATTGGCGCTTCCATCTCTGAAGGACACGGATCTCCAGCTTATTGGCGATGTTGAAATGGCAGAGAACGGAACCAAAGTCGTGGTTGGGCCTGGCACAGGGCTGGGCGCTGCCGGCATGGTGCATACTGGAGCGTTATGGGTGCCGGTTCCTGGAGAAGGTGGCCATATTGATCTGGGGCCGGTTACAGATGAGGAATTCGATCTGTGGCCTCATTTTGAAAAAGAACATGGGCGCATTTCTGCTGAGGCTCTTCTTTGCGGTCGCGGTCTTGTGCGGCTCTATAATGGCGTCGCCAGTTGGCGCGGCAAACCCGCCGAACTGAGCGATCCAAGCGCCATCACATCAGCGGCTCTTGCCGGATCAGATGAAATTGCCGAGGAATCGCTGAACATATTTTGCCGACTGTTGGGGCGCGTTGCTGGAAACCTCGCCATCGCCTTTATGGCAAAGGGCGGCGTGTATCTGGCTGGCGGCATTTCGCAAAAAATTGCCGGCTTTCTGGCACAGTCCGAATTTCGCGCAGCCTTTAACGCCAAAGCGCCTCATGAAGCATTGATGAACACCATGGCAACGGCCGTCATCATTCACGACAAACCTGCGCTGCTGGGATTGGCCGCTTTTGCCCGTACGCCCCAACTCTTCGGGGTGGATTTGAACGGACGGCGATTCTACGCGCCAGAGTAAGGCTTCAGTCCAGAGCTTAGTATCGCACCGCGTTCGTGTCTTTGAACCAGCGCACAAATTTGGCAATGCCCAAATCCAGACTGGTTGTTGGGGCAAAACCGTAATCATCCGATATGCGCGTAATATCTGCATAGGTTGCGTGCACGTCACCTGGCTGCATGGGCAGCATCTCCTTGATGGCCTCCTGGCCAAGCTCACGCTCAAGACATTCGATCAGATGCATCAGCTCTTCTGGCTGGTTATTACCAATATTGTAGAGCCGGTGGCCTGCATCATCCGATACATTCGGCACATCATCAGCGGTCGCCAGAACGCCCGCAACAATATCGTCAATATAGGTAAAGTCCCGCTGCATTTTGCCATGATTGAAAACCGGGATGGGGCGGTTTTCCATAATCGCCTTGGCAAATTTCCAAAGTGCCATATCGGGCCGACCCCATGGGCCATAGACTGTAAAGAATCTGAGCCCCACCAATGGTAATTCATACAGATGGCTGTAGGAAATGCTCATCAATTCATCAGCCCGTTTGGTGGCCGCATAAAGAGACACCGGCTTTTCAACCGGGTCATCTTCTGAAAATGGCAGTTTCGTGTTGCCGCCATACACGGAACTGGAAGAGGCATAGACCATGCGCTCCAGCGTGTCCGTGTGACGAGCCAGCTCAAGCATATTCAAATGCCCGGTCAGGTTTGTAGCCGCATAAGGCTCCGGGTGATCAATCGAATACCGCACGCCCGCCTGGGCGGCCAGATGCACAATCTTTGTGATGTTTTCGCCCGACACCGCAGCGCGGATTGCTGCCGCGTCTGCAATATCGCATTCGACAAGCTGAAATGAATTATGGTGCGGCTTCAGTGCCTCAAGGCGCGCCTTCTTGAGCGCAACAGCGTAATAGTCATTGAGGTTGTCAAAGCCAATCACCCGCTCGCCCCGTTGCAGCAATTGCCGGGCAACATGAAAGCCGATAAAGCCGGCAACGCCGGTCACAAGATATGTCATAACAGTCTGGGTTTTCCGCTTAGTTTACATGGGAGCGGCCTATACTATTGCACGTTCACGGGCAAGCATCAGGGTTTTGAGCAATCGGTCAGGACTTTCAATTGCGCGCAGCATTTTCAATCTTGCAGTATTGCCTGTAAACCGCATTGGGCTAGCTAATCGTAAATGGTCCGGTCAGATCTGCCAGTGAATGATTTGGGAATGATTTGGGAACGGTTTGGGAATGGAATTGTGTTGCAGCTACGGGAGACAATAAATGGCTAAAAAGCTGCTGCGGTCTTTTTCAGTCCTGGGCGTTTTGTTCGGCTTGTTGTTTTTGTGTGGTTCCCTGACTCCGTCACTGTTACCCCGTGTGCCCCAGGTTCAGGGCATTCTGAGCGGCGTTGCTCTGGCCGTTGGCTATGGCGTTGGCAAAGCGGTCTATTTCACTTGGTGGCTACTGGAATTCAAGGAAGTTTCCGGTCCGTTTAAGCGAATACCGATCTGGATTTCGACGATCGCTTTGGGCCTTTTGACAGTTTTTACATTCAACCGAAGCGTCGTTTGGCAGAATTCAGTTCGTCAAAAAATGGAGATGCCCGACGTCGAAAGCGCCTATGTGTGGTTGGTGGCGGGCATTGCGCTGGCTGTGGCTTTGCTGTTGATCTTGATCGTGCGCGGAATGCTCCGTCTGGTGAAATTGGCCATTGCCTTGCTGATGCGCCTGGTGCCGCGCCGCACAGCCATTGGCCTTGGATCAATCCTTGCGGTGCTACTTGTTTTCTCGCTGGTGAACAGTTTTGTTATCCAGCGCGCCTTGCTGGCTGCGGACACACTGTTTGCCACGTTGGACCGTGCGGTCAACGATGGTGTCGAGGCACCTTCACATGACTTTGCCTCAGGCGGGCCCAATTCACTGGTCGATTGGGATGACATTGGGATCAACGGCAAGGACTTTCTGGTTGAGGGACCGGATCAGGCCGAAATTGCTGCATTTACAGGCCGTGATGCGTTGGAGCCCATCCGAGTTTATGCGGGCTATAGTTCGGGGGACAATTCTGAAGAACGTGCGGCAATTGCCTTGCAGGACCTGATTAAAATGGGCGGATTTGATCGTTCCGTGCTGATTGTCGCCACACCAACTGGTACCGGCTGGCTTGATCCTGCCGCGATCCGGCCGATTGCCTATCTGCACGGCGGCGATTTGGCCATCGTGTCGACCCAATACACCTATGTGCCCAGTTGGTTGTCTATTATAGTCGAGCCTGATAGATCGCGGCTTGCAGCACGTGCGCTTTTCAACGCGGTTTTCACCTATTGGACGGCGCTTCCGGAAGACCGTCGGCCGAAACTCTACCTCTTCGGCCTGAGCCTTGGCGCATTGGGATCAGAGGCTTCAGCTGATTTGATGACCTTGTTTTCTGACCCTATTGACGGGGCGTTGTGGAGCGGCCCGCCTTTTGCCAGCACAATCTGGCCGCAACTTGTTGCAGGCAGAAACGAGAACAGTCCGGCACAGCTGCCTGAGTTCAGAGATGGCAGTCTGGTCCGCTTCATGAATCAGGACAGAATTGCCGCTCCGGCGGGTACGAGTTGGGGGCCAATGCGGCTGTTGTATTTACAATATGCCAGCGACCCGATGGTGTTTTTCTCAACCAACCTTGCCCTTCAACGCCCGGATTGGCTGGGAGAAGATCGCGGTGCTGATCTGTCAGAATATTTCAACTGGTATCCGCTGGTGACATTCCTGCAGGTCGGGTTTGATGTGCCAATGGCCACTTCAACACCGTCTGGATATGGTCATACCTATGATGCGCTTGATTACATTGAAGGGTGGATCGAAGTCACGCAGCCAAAAAACTGGACCCAAGCTGATACGGAGCGATTAAACGCGCTGTTCACGGACTTTTCCGCTTCGCCAATTTAAAGCCGCTTTGCGCCTATTCAATTTCAACGTCGGTGCGCACCTGAAATCTGTCCGGGTCAAACGTCGCGATAGAGACTTCCATGAGGCCGCCATTGCGCTCGTAAAGTTGCGCAACGATTTGCAGAACCGGCGCGCCGCTGCTCAATCCCAAAATCTTCGCTTCTGCGGGCGAACACGATATTGCCTTGGCCGCCTGACTGACACGCCCGACGGAAACACCGAAATTCACCTCAATGGCGTTAAAGACCGACGTTTCCGTGTCACCAAGCAGGGGCTCAATTCCGGCGTATCGCGCAGGAACATAGACATGGTTGACATTAAATGGCCGCGTTTCGCCCGCCAGCGCTCTGGTGCCGGACACCTCAAGCCAATGCCCCGTTTCACTGTCATTGCCTTTCAGCAATGGGATGTCTGCTGTCTGGACAGTGCGCGTGCCGGTTACTGTCAGTTCAGTATCTCGTCCAAGACTCAACAGCTCGTAGATGCCGGTTGTGCTCATCGTGAATTTTGGTTTGGGTCGGTCTGCAACGATTTGCGTTCCCGCCCGCTTGCGCCGTTCCAGAACGCCGACACGTTCCAATTCGGCAAAGGCAAGACGCAGCGTCGATCGGCTGATGCCAAGCTCTTCTGCGTATTGTTCTTCCGGGGGGAATTTATCACCAATCTGCAAGACGCCAGTCTGCACCTGATCCAAAATGTTCTGGGAGACCTGTTGGTAAAGCGCGGTCATTTCAGTGTCCTTGGGAGCCAGAGTGCCAGTTCAGGGAAGACAGCCAGCAACAACGCAAATCCTGTCAAAATCAGAAAAAATGGTGCTGCCGCTCTGGCTATCGCGCCGATTGTTTCGCCTGTCTGTGATTGTATCACAAATAAATTGAAACCAATCGGCGGTGTAATCTGGCTGATTTCCACTGCCACCACAACAAAGATACCGAACCATATGGGATCAAAGCCAGAGGCCGTCACCAAGGGCAATGTAATCGGCAGGGTCATGACAATGATGGACGTGCCATCCAGAAACATGCCCAGGATCACATAGAAGACAAGCAAGACTGCAATCAGCACAAAAGGAGACAGCCCAAAGCTGGCAATCTGCGCCGCAATGGCCTTGGGAATGCCCAGAAATCCAAAAGCGGAATTCAACAAAGCCGCGCCAATGATGATCAGGCCGATCATGGCGGATGTGCGCACCGCGCGCCGCCCTGCCGCAATCATGGAGGTGATGCTGAACCGGCCCATCGCGATTGAAATGATCACAGAGCCCAGCACACCAATGGCGGCCAGTTCACTGACGCTGGCCAGCCCAAGGTAAAGTGAACCCATGATCGCAATGATCAGCGCCGCCACGGGACCGATATCACGCAATCCCTTCAGCCGGTCTTTCGCGGAGGGTTTTTCCTGTCGGGGCTGCGTTCCGGTCAGGGTCTGGTGGAGCGCGATATACGCCATGTAAAGCAAGGCAAGCGTGATGCCCGGTACTACACCGGCAATAAACAATTCCAGAATGGATTGCTCTGCCACCACACCGTAAATGATCATGATGATGGAGGGTGGGATCAAGAACCCAAGTGTGCCCGCACCGGCCAGCGAACCCATGGCAAGTTTTCTGTCATACCCACGTTTTTGCAATTCGGGCAGGCTGACCTTGCCAACGATTGCAGTGGTAGCCGCGGAGGAACCGGACACAGCGGCAAACAGGGTGGAGCCGACGACATTGACGTGCAAAAGCCCGCCGGGCAGCCGACCGAGCCATGGCGCAAGACCGGAAAACAGGGACCGCCCCAAACCGGCCGCGACCAGAACTTCACTCATCAGAATAAACAGTGGCAAGGATAGCAATGGTGTGGGGATCATTGATCCCCAGACAACACCGCTGGCAAAAATATCCATTGGAATATTCGGCTTGAAGATTGCCAGCAATATGTAGCCGGTTGCAAACAGCGACAGGCCGATCCAGACCGAACCCGCCAGCAGCGCTACGAAGAGCAAGAGTGTGACGAGCGTGATCTCAAACATCAGCGCTGTCCATATCCGCGTCTGCTTTGCGCCACTCATAAGGGCGATCTGTTGCACGGCGGATCAGCCGAGCCAGCAGGTCCAGCCAAAGCTGTACGAAACCCCAAAGCACGATGGCCTGCGGAATCCAGAGCGGGCTTTTCGTAACAGATGTGGCGAGAATATTTCGTTCAAACGACGTTGAAACCTTGGTCCAGAGCGCGGACACGATCAGCGCAACAATGGCAAGAGCCACGATGTTTGCCAGAACATCCAGCCATTTGCGCGCGCCCATGGGGAGTATCCCTGACAACAGAGAAATGCGTACATGGACACCGGCTCGAATGGCGGGGCCGGAGGCCAGCGCAAAAATTGCCGCCATCGAATATTGGCTGAACTCCCATGTAAAAGAGAGACTGCTGGCCTGGCTGCGCGCAACAACTTCCGTCAGCATCAAGGCGCAATAGCCAAAAATCGACACCACCGCACAGGTTTCGGCAAAGCGCGATAGTCGGTCATTTAGGGTTAGAAACTGAATCATAAAAAACGTGCCGGGGATTGCGCCCCGGCACTTATAGCCTATTTGCCGACTTTGGCAGAATAGGCGTCAACAATAGCTTCCGCCTCAGGAACAGTCTTGAAGAAATCTGCCCACATGGATTTGCCAGCTTCAGCCATTTTGGCTTTCAGACTGTCATCAGCCATGGACACGGTCATGCCGTTTTCCGTCAGAATGGCTGTTTTGCTGGTGTCTTCCGCAGCGGAGGCCGCCCAGAAATCAGCTTCCATCCTGTCAGCTATACCTTGAATGATCTCGCGTTCTTCATCGCTCAACGCATTCCAGGCATCAAGATTGACGGTCACAGCATCTGGCGACATGGACCAGTTCAGCGGATTGAAGTGCTGTGTGAATTGATACAGTTTTGAATTTGCACCTGTCGATGTGGACGTTGCAGCCCCATCAACAGTTCCAGCGGCAACCGCCGCCGCCAATTCGCCAAAGGGAAGCTCAACTGGTGCGGCACCCATTTTTTCCAGGAATGTGAACGACGTTGCATTGAATGCGCGGATGCGTTGGCCAGCCATATCATCTGCACTCACAACAGCTTGTTTGGTGTAAATTCCGGGCGATGGCCAAGGCACATAGTAAAGCGCCTTCTGGTTTTTTGAGGCGAAGATTTCGTCATATTTCGGACCCGCCACTTCAAGCCAGACTTTCATCTCATCCTGTCCCTGAATGAGATATGGCAATGTATCGATGCCCAGAAAGGGCGCTTCGCCAGCTTGCAGGAACAACAGCATATCTGCCATCTGGATCACGCCATTTTCAACAGATGACAGTTTTTCAGTGATCTTCACACCGATTTCACCTGACAGATGGACTGTAATGTCGACCGACCCGTTGGTTTCCTCACGCACGGCATCTGCAAATGCAATGGCGCTTTGTGCATGGAAATTATTGGCGCCCCAAGCCGTGCTCAGGTCCCATTTGGTGTCCGCCCATACGCTTGAAGCGCTGAGCGCGACGGCCGTTGAGGCCGCCAGAACTGTTTTCATGAAAGTCATCAAGATCTCCTACCTTTAAATATTACGACTGAGTTTCATCCAATTTGTAATCGGTTTGGGCTGCATCAGCCGTTATCAAACCATGAGACAGATCCCGCTTTACGGCAGCCCTGTCACGATCAGCGGGGTCTGCGAACCCGCCACCACCCGGCGTTTGAAGGATCAACCGCTCACCTGCCGGAATTTCATAAATGCCCTTGTCCTTGATCACTGTGCCATCAGATATCGACACGCGTCCTTCTGTTCCGTTTCCGCCGCCCTGACGTCCTGCCGGGCCTGAGGTCAAGCGTTCAAAGGCCGCAGCCGACATGCTCATGGGCTCCCCGATGCGCGAGCCCACTTCCATGCGTTGGGCCAGCCCACCACGATAGGTGCCAGCGCCGCCAGTATCGGGTGCGAACTCTTTTGAATGATAGATCAAGGGGGCCGCGACCTCAGCGGCTTCAATCGGTACTGCACCAACGCCGGACGGAAAGGCGGTCGTCGAAAGACCATCCAGAGTGGGCCGTGCGCCCATGCCGCCCAGTGCCACATTGAGCGATGTAAACTGCGCGGCTCCAGCGCCCGACAATGACAATGTCCAAAGCGCCCCCGAGCTTTCTGCCAGCACTTCACCTGGCAAGGCCTGTTCCAGACAGCCCAGCATCAGATCTGGCAAAGCCTGACCAATGACATGCCGCGCGGTCACCGGGCTTGGATGCTCTGCGCTGACCACAAGGCCGGGTTGAGCCACCACACGGATTGCATTCAATGAGGCCTGATTGTTTGGAATGTCAGGGGCAAGCAGCGCGCGGATGCCAAAAGCGGCGTAAGCGGCGCTATAATTCAGCGGGCAATTGATGCCGCGATTCACAGCCTTTGATGAGCCGGTGAGATCGACATCAATGCGGCCATCGCCGATGGTCATTTTTGCGCGCAACTCAATCGGAGCGTCGTAGCCGTCGAGCTGCATGACACTTTCATAAATGCCTTGCGGAGCGCGGCTCAGTGCTTTTTTCGTGCCGGTCGCGGAATGCTCAAAAATGAACTCGGAGACCTCTTTCAGATCCGTGAGCTGGTATTCACGCATGAGCTCAAGCAGACGGGCAACGCCCGTATCATTGGAGGTCAGAAGGGATAGAATATCGCCCCGCGCTTCATGCGGCACACGCGAATTTGTGGTGACAATCCGCAACATATCTTCATTCAGAGTATTGCCGCGCCGCAGATGCATCACGGGGATGATGACACCTTCTTCGAACACTGAGGAGGATTCCGCCGACCAACCGCGCCCGCCAACATCCACAATGTGGCTGGTCGACGCCAGATATCCGATGATTTTCCCATCCAGAAACGCGGGGGTAATCACGACAAAATCAAACACATGCCCGGCACCCAGCCATGGATCATTGGTGACGAGGGCATCTCCTGTGGCCAGGCCGCCTGGAGGCACAATTTCCAACATGGCACGCACGGATGCGGCCATCGTGTTCACATGGCCCGGTGTTCCGGTCACAGCCTGTGCAAGCATATCCCCATTGGCATCAAACACACCGGCTGAAAGATCGCCTGCTTCACGCACGATCGCACCAAACGCTGCCCGCATCAGGGCATTGGCCTGTTCTTCGCAAACCGAAATCAGGCGGTTCCACAAGACGTTCTGAGCCACAATATCCAATTGTCCGGTCATGACAGGCTCCGCTCAAGAACCAAATGTCCGATCTCAGAGCTATGCACATTCCAACCCGGACGCACCAGTGTGGTTGTTTGCGGCTCGCTGATAACGGTCGGGCCGTCAATAAAGCTGCCATTCAATGCAGAACGATCCATGACAGTATAATTGAGATGGTCTTTGGTTTTGAGATCATAGATGTCGCGCGTCTGCGCATCTTGTGGCGTCACGGTTTGCTGATCGGTCATGGACGTTGGCTGCAGAGCCTCGCGGGCGCTCACACTGATCGAGACCAGCTCAATGGGAATGTTCTGGAGATCGAAGCCGACCAGAGCCTTATAGCGTTCCACAAAAACGGCCTCCAGTTGAGACAGGCTTGCCGCAAAATCTTCACCGTTGGGCAGGTCAATAAAGAGTTCCAGCCCCTGTCCCTGATAGCGCATTTCAGCCTGTATTGAGGTCGTGATGCGCTCTGAGCGAACGGCCTCTGCGACAATGCTCCTGACATAGGCGATCTGTTGATGGACCCGTTCCGTCAGCGCTTCTCTGTCTATGGCGTCCAAAGTACTGATGACGGAAATGGCGCTCTCAAAAGCCACGGGAGAACGCAGAAAACCAACAGCGGAACCAACGCCCGCATTTTGAGGAACAATGACCCGGCGAATGCCAAGCTTTTCCGCAATGCGCGCCGCGTGCAACGCCCCGCCACCGCCAGAGACCAGAAGATCAAAGCTGGCAACATCCAATCCCAGTTCGATGCCGTGGACGCGCGCGGCATTCGCCATGGTCTCGTCAGCAAGTTCGATAATACCAGCAGCTGCGGGTTCAACCTTGTCGAGGCCCATGGGGTGTTGCACGTGTTTCGCTATGGCAATCGGCGCGCGTTCGGGCGCGAGCTCAATCATGCCACCCGCAAATCCATTGGCAGAAATATTCCCAACCGTCAGATGGCTGTCCGTGATCGTGGCCTCGGTGCCACCGCGATTATAGGCTGCGGGTCCCGGATCCGAGCTTGCGCTTTTCGGGCCGACTTTCAAGCGTCCCAAACTATCGATACTGGCGATGGAGCCACCGCCGGCACCGATTTCCACCAGCTCCACGGTTGGAATGCGCACGGGCAAGCCGCTGCCTTTCACATCCCGCCAGGCGCGGGCAACTTCAAACTTGCGTGTGGTTTTTGGCAGGCCATTTTCAATGAAGCAGATTTTCGCTGTTGTTCCACCAATGTCGAGCGACAAGGTTTTGTTGGACCCGACTTCACGCGCAACATGTGCCGCCAATGCGACCCCGCCAGCAGGACCGCTTTCGAGCAGCCGGATGGGAAATCGAACAGCCTGTTCAAGTGTTGTCAGCCCACCACCTGACAGCATCATCAGCAATGACCCGCCAAATCCACGATTTTGCAACTGTGTTTGCAATTGTTGCAGATAGCGCGCCATGACAGGCCGCACATAGGCATTGGCACAGACGGTGGAGAAACGCTCATATTCGCGAATTTCACCGGCTACTTCAGCACTTTGACAGATTGTGACATCGTCGCCGAGCAGGGCACGCAGGCGCTCGGACACATAGGTTTCATGAGATGCATTGCGATAGGAATGAAGAAATCCAACCGCCACGGCTTCAATTTTTTCGCTCTTCAAACGCGCAGCCAATTGGTCGATTTCATCGTCCTGCGGGGCTGCGAGGACAGAGCCATCCGCGAGAATGCGCTCGTTCAAGCCAAGGCGCAGGGGCCTTGGCACCAATGGCTCCGGCATCTGGATGTCCAGCGCATATTGATCGAACCGTTTTTCGTAACGCATTTCCAGCACATCACGAAAACCGGCAGTGGTCACAAAAGCTGTCCTGGCGCCTTTGCGTTCGATCAACGCATTTGTTGCAAGTGTGGTCCCGTGGATGATCGTGGTGATATCGCCAAAGGTGAGGTTCAGTTCCTCCAATAGACAGCAAACCCCGTCCAATGCACCCAGTTCTGGTGATTGCGGGGTTGTCAGAACTTTTACAGAAAACAACCCGGTAGGCGTTTCCGCCACCACGTCTGTAAATGTACCACCAATATCTATCGCTAAACGAAGCATAGAATTAAGTACGTACTTATGACTTATGTGTCAACATAAGGAAAGTTCGGTCTAGGGTGCAGACGGGTTTTCCGGCCAGTTATGTTTGGGATAACGACCGCGCATATCGGCCCGAACATCTCGCCAGGAACCGGTCCAGAACGTCGGCAGATTACGGGTGATCTGAATGCTGCGACGTGCAGGTGACAGAAGATCAATGATCAGCGGAACATGCCCAGCAATAGTGGGGTGCTCATTCACACCAAAAAAATCCTGCGCGCGCGCGCGCAAGGTGGGACCATTTTCGTTGCTGTAATCAATGGTCATCACGCGGCCATTGGATAAGGAAAACCGCTCCGGTGCCAGTCGGTCTAGATCATGGATTTGCGGCGCACGAAACTTGAGCGCATCCATGATTGCTGTATGCGAAAGCGCCTTGAGCGCGACGGCTCCCGGCACAAAGGGGCGCAGCCAGCTTTCCAGTGTTTCAGCGAGTGTCGTGCGGCTCATATCGGGCCATGGGTCACCGATGGCGGTATGAAGAAACTGCAGTCGATCCAGCAATGCGTTGGTATTCTGAGAAAAGGGAACAAGGTCAAGCCCACGGGCTGCAATGGCACGCCAAAACACATCCTCTGCGGCGTCCTGATCAAATTTTGCCGCCTGCTTTCGCTCAAGAACAATTGCACCCAGACGGGTGGTTTGTTCGGCTTTGACTCGCCCTTCCGCTTCATTGAACTCCAGAAACCCTTCAGATGTTGCGTGGCGTTCCGCGTGCGCCTGGTAATCATCGGCGGACAGTGAACTGGCAGACAGCAGACGCAGATTTCCCGCATCCCCCATCATGTCTGTCACAACCAGATATGGCTCGCCTGCCAAAGCGTGTTCGGCAGGGCAGGTGACGCGCTGTCCGGCCGCCAGTTGAAACCGGCCCGGCCCCCGATTGATGGCAACCCACATTGGAAATGCGATCAGCAACAAGGGTCCGACGGTTTCGCGTGACCATGTTGGCCCTTTGGCCGGAATGGAAAAATGCCGACAGAGCCGTTCAAAGGATTGCCTTATCATGCCTTCCGGACGCGAGCGCGACTGACCGTAAAGGACGCCAAGATCCAATTCCCTTTGGACTTGGGTATCGCTTAACAATGCCGCCAGCAGAAGGGCTGAGCGCAGGGCATCAGAACCTTGTTGCGCAGCAGACAGCGTCATGGCACCCAGATGCGGATCGAGCGGCAGCGCCTGCAGCTTGCGTCCGATATCCGTGACATGCCCATCCTTGTCCAGTGCACAGAACGATCGGAGCTGATTTTGAGCGGCCGCAAATTTGCCCTTGGCCGGGTAGTCCAGAAACGCCAATTGTTCCGGTGCGTTGACGCCCCATTCCGCCAAATCAAGCGCGAAACGGGACAGATCAGCTTCCAGAATTTCGGGCCGATCCTGCGCCTCCAGCGTACGCATCCATTGCTCCGGCCAGAGCCGGTAACAGATGCCCGGTTCTGTCCGCCCGGCCCGCCCGGCCCGTTGATCAGCAGCGGCACGGCTGACGGACACCGTCTCCAGCCGTGAGACACTGGTTTGCGGGTTAAAGCGGGGGCGGCGGGACAGGCCACCATCCACCACGATACGAACGCCCTCGATGGTCATGGATGTCTGGGCAAGATTGGTTGACAGAACAATCTTGCGTTTGCCCATTGGCGCGGGCTGCAGGGCAGCGATCTGTGCTTGCTGTGGCAGCCCCGCATAGAGCGGCGCAATCAGGACGGTATCCTCACGGCCATAGAGTTCGTTGAGCATCCGCCGGGTTGTTTCAATCTCGCTGCGGCCCGGCAGAAACACCAACAGGCTGCCACTGTCCTGTTTGATAGCCAGTTTAACGGCCTCAACCACTTGCGGTGCGATCCGTTGTCTTGGCTTGCCCGGCAGATAATGAAAATCAATGGGAAAGCTGCGCCCTTTTGAGGTGATCGTCGGCGCATCCTGCATCAGGGCAGAAACAGCGTCTGCATCAATAGTGGCCGACAACACCATCAACTTTAAATCGGGACGCAGCGCTGCCTGCACATCCAGCGCAAGGGCAAGCCCCAGATCCGCATCAAGGGAGCGTTCATGAAATTCATCGAACAGAACTGCCCCCACGCCGGGCAATTCAGCATTATCCAGGATCATCCGGGAGAAAACGCCCTCGGTCACGACTTCCAGCCGCGTTTTGGCGCTGACTTTGGTTTCAGCCCGCATGCGCAAACCGACTGTTTGCCCAAGCTCTTCGCCAAGCAGGCTGGCCATGCGCTGGGCCGCTGCGCGCGCAGCAATGCGGCGCGGTTCCAACAGAATAATCTTCTGCCCGTCCAGCGAGTTTTCCTTCAACAGCCAAAGCGGCACTTGCGTGGTTTTACCGGCACCCGGTTCGGCTACCAGAACCAGATTGGGGTGATTACGAAACTGGTCCAGCAGCTCCGCTTTGACAGCTTCAATCGGCAGCGTCATGGGTTTGAATCTGGTGCCATTTCAAGGGGCATGATCACGCGTCCACCGGCGGCCTTGGCATCATCCGCATCGTGGGTGACCAGTAAAACTGGCAGGTTCCGGGCTTTGGCCAGATCAAACACAATGCGCCGAATGCTCAACCGGCGGTCTGCATCCAGTTTGGAAAATGGCTCATCCAGAAGCAACGCCTTGGGCGCGGACAGCAAAACGCGGATCAGCGCGACGCGCGCAGCCTGTCCACCCGATAATGTTGCCGGGTCACGATCGAACAGACCTTCAAGGCCAACCTCTTTCAGGGCGTCTTCGGCCATGGATTGCCGCTCTGATTTGGCTTTGATGTCGGGCGGAATGGCAAACAGCAGGTTTTGGCCAACACTCATATGGGGAAACAGCAGCGCATCCTGAAACAGAATTCCGACACGGCGGCTTTCCGCCGGTTGGTCATGAATCGCCACACCATTCAGATAAACCTCGCCCATACCCGCAAAGACCCGGTCCAGAAAACCGCCGACATAGGCCAGAAAGGTAGATTTGCCAGAGCCTGACGCGCCCATAATAGTCAGCACGTCACCGGGAGCCACATGAGCACTGACATGAACCAGTGGTCGGCCATCCAGCAGAATGCAGACATCTTTCAGGGTCAGGCCTTCATTTGGCACACTCATAGACTTCCTTTTTGCATCAGCCATTGGCACGCATGGCCCGGCGATTGCGGTACAGCAGTGCGGGCAGGGACAGCGCGGCTGCAAATCCGATAAAGGGCAGCAGGGCCTGTATCAGCGCATATACACCGATCACCCGTCTGTCACCCCCGGACGCCAGTGCAACGGCCTCGGTCGTGATTGTGGGGAATCGTCCGCTGCCAATCAATAAGGTAGCCAGATATTGCCCAATGGAAACCGCAAATCCGACCGCTGCCGCTGTCAGAACAGGGGTCAGCAGCATGGGCAACCGAACCGACCAGAACACGCGGTTGGCGCTGTGGCCCATGCCCTGTGCGACAGCTGCATAGCGGGTGTCCCATGCGCGCCACGGATCGGCCAGCGACAGATAGACGTAAGGCAAGACAAAAATCACATGTGTAAAGATGACCAGCAACACATTGGCCCGGCCACCCATTTGCAGCACCAATATATTCAGCCCGAACAAAAAGCTGACTTGTGGCACAATCAGCGGGATATACAGCAAAACCAAAGCCCGGCTGGTTGCAGTTTTGCCCGAGCGCGTTTCTTGCTCCAGACAGGCCAGTGTCAGCACAATAGCAATGGCGGTTGCCGCAACACCAATTGTCAGTGTGTTTTGCAGCGGTGTTTCCAGCCCCATCGCCTGTCGGCTCCAATTGGCGAGGGTAAAGCTGACGGGCAAAGCATCTGGAAAGCGCCAGAAACCGGCGATTGACCAGATGCCCAAAACAATAATTCCAGCCAGAACCATGGCCGATGAAATGACCGCCAAAACGGCAATTATGCGCCGCAGTGATTGGTCGGCGAACGTTCTGTGGCCGCGATTGATAGCGCGCATGCCGGTCCGGCGCGCCAGTTGCTCGGCTGCAAACCAGACCAACAGCGCAAGCGCCGTTACGCCCAATTGCATCATGGCTCCGGCAGAAGCGCGGAACCGTTCGGTAATTTCAGGATCATTCATCCATTGCAGCAGGCGCACGGACAATGGCGCTGGTGTGGACGGCCCCAGAATGATCGCTACATCCACAACGGATGTGGCATAGGCTAGCACCGCCAGAACCGGCAGGCGGATTTGGCGGTAGATCAGCGGAAAACTTGTCTTGAAAAAACCACTGACCGGGCCATAGCCAAGCGTGGCAGCGAGCACTGTTTTGCGCCGCAGATCGCTTTGTGGCAGCGCCGCCAGTGACACCAGCAGCAAAAATGGCACTTCCTTGGCAATCAGGCCTGCCATCATCGACAAGGCCAACGGATCATTCACAATCAGCCAGTCAGGCGGGCGCGTGACGCCGGTCGCCCAGGGCGACACAAGGCGCATCAACCAGCCGGAGGGTGCAATCAGAAATGCCAGACCAAAGGCTGCAGCTGCATGGGGCACAGAGAGAAGCGGTGACAAGAGATTTTGCAGAAGCTTGAAGAATCTCGTGCCGTGCCAACCTGCAATCAGCAACATGACAATGCCAAGGGAAATGGCCGTTGTAATCAGACCAACCGCAAGGCTGAGAAACGAAGAGCGAATGACACCGGGTGTCGACAGAATATTTTGAAAATAGTCGAGCGTCAGGCTGGTGCCACCAAGACTTGGCAGCACGCCAAAGGCTGGCAGCAACACGCCCATCAGACCGGCCAGAACCGGCCCAATCAGAAAGAAAAGAGTCAGGGCGGGAATGTGTTTTAGCACAATGTCCCGCCCATGAGATTTTCTCGTATCAGCATTGTTGAAGCCGAATGGGTCAAACGCCGTAACGCGCCAGCCAGACTTTTTCCAATTCCACCATCCAGGATGGATGCGGCTCCGGCAACACGATGCCAAGCTCGCTTGGGCTCAAGGTCGCAACACCCAGATCCAGTTCCTCAAAGGATTTGCGTGCAGCCGCAGGAAGCGCCTTTACATCCAGAACCGTCGGGTCACCCCAGACATTTGGATCCTGCTTGCGCAATTGCGCTTCTGGTGACATCAGGAAATCTGCCAACACCATGGCACCTGCCTTGGCATTTGCATTGAAGGGAATGGCAACAAAATGCGTATTGCCAATGGTGCCAGTTTCCAAAACGAAGGAGCGCACACTGTCTGGCAATTCATTATTGGCTATTGCATTGGAAGCAGCCGCCGGGTTGAAGGCAAAGCCGATTTCCAATTCACCATCCGCCATCAACTGACGTAAGCTTGCGGTGTTTTGCGGGAAGGCACGACCGGAGCGCCACATATGCGGATGCAGCTTGTCCAGATAGGCCAGCAATGGCTCGGTAACCGCAGCAAAGTCAGCTTCATCAGCAGGCTGCTGCAGGACGGTTGGATCAGTCACCAATTCATAAAGCGCCTGTTTCAGGAAGGTTGAGCCAACATAATCGGGCGGTTGCGGGTAGGAGAACCGACCGGGATTTGCGGCTGACCATTCCAGCAGGGCTTCCATACTGGTGGGCACTTCTGTGCTGATGGCGGTGTCATTGAAGAACACCAGTTGCGCCATGCCCCAGGGGGCTTCCAGACCGTCAGTCGGCACCGTAAAGTCATTGATCACGGTTGGTTTTCCGCTCACATCAACATATTGGAAATTCGGCAGCTTGTTGGCCCAGCCTTCGCTCAGTAGCAGGCCTTCCCGTTTCATGGCAGCAAAATTCTCACCATTGATCCAGATCAGATCGACCGATCCACCATCCAGCGTTCCGGCTGTCTTTTCCGCCAGAACCTGCGAGACCACAGACCCGGTATCCTGGACTTTGACATGAACCAGTTCAACACCGTAACGCTCTTCAATTTCACGCCCCGCCCAGGCAATATAGTCATTGATACGCGGTTCACCGCCCCAGGCATGCCAGTAGACTGTCTGTCCTTTGGCCTGTGTCAGAAGATTTGGCCAGTTGGTTGGATCGGGTGCATCTGCTGCCTTGGCGGCACCTATCATAAGGCAACCGGCAAGCATGGCCCGTGTCAGAATTTTTAACATATGTCTTCTCCCCAAAAGTTTTTGGAAGTTCAGTCGCCCCATGGCTCTGTTCCCCTAGGAAATGGCGCGCTGTTGCCCTTTTGGTCAACTAACATTTTCTTGATAGCAGCGCGATCAGCCATTTAATTCAGGACCGGTACAGTCAACCTTTGCATGTCAAACGCTTTGCTTTTACAAAGAAGAAACGAACACGCACGTGTGAGCATGCCATGACCCATCCCTATCAATCAGTGACCAACGGCGTTGAAGTGTCGGTTGCGCCGCGATTTCTGGAGGATCAGTCCGATCCGCTGGAGGGGCGTTATATGTGGTCCTACGCCATTGAAATCGTCAATAACGGCCTTGAAACCGTTCAGCTTGAAGCCCGGCACTGGACCATTACCGACGGCAATGGTTTACAGCAGTTCATCGATGGCAATGGCGTGTTGGGGGAGCAGCCGGTTCTGAACCCCGGCGACAGCTATTCTTATATGAGCGGCTGTCCGTTGGTGACGCCCGACGGCCTTATGGTTGGCGCCTATACCATGCGCACGCCTGGCGGAGACGAGTTCCTGGCCGATATTCCAGCCTTTTCTCTGGACAGTCCCTACACAAGGCGTGTGCTGAATTAGCGCCTAGCGGCAAGCAAGACCGAGTCAATCAAGGCCGCGCTCTTGGCAATGGCGGCGGTGGCGGTGGCGTTAAAGCGCTGCCCCTGTTGCGTTGCAATTCACTCAGCAGGGCACGTGTGGGCCATGCATCAGCAGGTTCGCCAAGCTTCATTTGCACGTCTCGCACAGCCGCACGTGTGCCGGAGCCGATAATGCCGTCAATCTTGCCCACATCATAGCCACGGTCCTGCAAAAGGGTTTGCAAATGCTTGGCCTGATCAATCGGGAGAATATCTTCCGGTTTGCCGCGGTTCAGCGTTGGCGCGCCATTGATGCGCGTTGCCAGATAGCCAGCGCTGGTGGTGTAAACCAGCGACTTGTTCCATTCCAGAAAGATGCTGAAATTCGGATAGGCCAGAAAGGCCGGGCCCTTGCGTCCCATCGGCAGGATCAAGGATGACGGCAAATTATTGCTGTCCAGCGCCGGGCCGTTGCGGGCCTTAACCCCCATGGCCGCCCAGTCGGTCGTGGGTCGCTTGTTGTAAATCCCGGCCTGATCCCACGCCAGATTGGCTGGAACGGAAACCTCCTGCAGCCACGGTTCCCCCCGTCGCCAGCCCAGATGATTGAGAAATTTGGCACCGGTGGCCAGTACGTCGCCCGTGTTTTTCAGCAAATCAACCCGGCCGTCGCGATCATAATCCACGCCATTGTCCAGATAATCGGATGGTAGAATCTGCAATTGCCCCAACTCGCCAGCCCACGCGCCCTGCATTTGCGCCGCCGACAAATCGCCCCGGTCCAGCAATTTCAGCGCCGCAATCAATTGCGGGCGAAACAGCTCCGGTCTGCGACAATCATAGGACAGGGTGGCCAGTGCATTCAGCGTGTTGAAATTGCCCAACACAGCGCCAAAATCCGTCTCCAGTGCCCAGAATGCGGAAATCACCGCACCCGGTACCCCATACTCCGCCTCAATATCCTGAAAAATTCTCGCATGACGCTTCAACCGATCACGCCCGCCACTGATACGATAAGGTGCCACCATGCGGTCGGAAAATTGCAGAAAGCTTTGCGCAAACACACCTTGCTTGCGATCAGCTGCAATCACACTGTTGGAATAGCTGAGCGATGGCACAATGCGGCGAATGATCGACGCATCGACACCTGCCGCCGCAGCTTCCTGCGCAATGCCTGCCTTGAAACTTTCAAAACTGCCGCTGGGTTGGCAGCTTTGCCCATGGGCCACGCCCGCCATCAAGCCAGTCACAAGCAGTGAAATGCCGGTGGCAGAAATCAGTTTCATACGCCGAAAAACGCTCATTCTATCACTCACCTCACCACAATTGCATCCACAGGTCTGAATCGCCTGAGATAAGAATCACAGCATACCAACTTAAAAGCAAGAGTTTGACGGATCGAACCCCAATGCGCTATTTCCCCGGCCAGTGCCGCTTTAGCTCAGTTGGTAGAGCACATCATTCGTAATGATGGGGTCGTAGGTTCGAATCCTATAAGCGGCACCAATTTTTTTATGTGTCCGACCCGGAGACATAGGTAAAAGTTTGTACCTAGGTGTTAGGATTGTTGCCTAGTATGCTTATTAACGGCTGCAGTTGACGTTCGTACTTTTTCCAACTTTCGATGGACCGCTTGTGAATTCCTTGGCGAACTTGAGTTGCACTTGATGTACGCACGATTCTGTCAGCAGTGCGAAGATCTAAACAACGATCATCCCAATCTATTCCACAGTAATCTAAAATTTTCCTGATCTCTCTTTCAAAATAATCAACCAGGTTCTCGTAACTGCATGTATAAAATTCCTCTGGAAAAACCTTATTCCAATGCTCCATTAACTCTCTGTAGCGGTTGTAATATCGGCCCAAACTTACGAGGTCTTGTGCATAGGGATGCCCATTATTTCCAAAGAGATGTTTGTAGTTTGATAGACAAGTATCTATCGCATTTCGCTCCATGTGAACGATTTTCGCATTTGGCAAAGCCAGCCTGATGAAGCCTACAAGCAAAAAATTATGAGGAAGCTTGTCTGTAATATATTGGCTATCTTCGGTGACGTCGCGCAATCTTTGCACATATTCCTCGCCAATACTTTGCATTGTTCCGGTTGAGAAAAAACCTTCTGACGCTTCTGGTTTGAGATCCTCAATAGGCCCTATGTGCTTCTCGATAATCGCAGGTAAGAAATCTAACTCTCCGGCTCCATATATTTGTGGATGGGAGTGCAATGCCTGCTCTAAAAGGGTAGTTCCTGACCGAGGCATAGCCACTATGAATATTGGTCTGGGACTGTTGTAACCCTTATCTGCGAGCCGATTGATTGTTGAAGGTTGAAAAAAATCCTCCTGGTTGCTGAATACACGCATGTTCAGCTCTTCGTCATAAATCAAGTTCTGCTGTCTTAGTCGATTGGCAATCACAAAATAGGAGAATGCTTTCTTATATTGCTGTTGGCGCTCATATACTGAACCAATTTCAATAGCCAATTGTGCTTTGGGATTAACAATCACGTGTCCTCTAGAAAAATTTTCAGACTGTTTATCAGCCATCTTATCGGGCAGAGCATCAAACAATTTCAAAGCGGAAACGAATACCGGGTCACTATCACTTGCAATCTTGGTAACATCCATCAGGAGTGAATATGCAGAAGGGCTATCGGGCTCCAGCCGTATCAATTCCCGCAGACACTTTTCACTCTTCTCCAAAATTCCCATGGCTCGATAGAGAACCGCTGCTTTATTCAAGACCAATACGTTTTTTGGGAAGTATGACAGTGCTTTTTCCAGTACCTTCCGTACTCTGTTCAGATCGCCTATTTCACTACATACCTCTGCAAGATCAATATAAGCTGGAACAAATTTTGGATCTACGACAAGAGCTTTTTCAAGATAAGCTTGCGCAGTTCCAAAATCTTGCACTGCTCTGAGCACTTTTCCCATTGCAGATAGAGCTAATACGTTCCTTTTATTAGCGCGAAGTGCTTTCTTAAGATATTTTCTAGCATCATCAAACTTACCCAGTCTAAATGCTGAATACCCTGCGTTCGCTATTATGTTTGAATCTTTTGGAGCGAATTTGACAGCTTGAATGAAACGATCCAAAGCCTGCGCATGCTGATCCTGATGTGTGAGGATAACACCAAGGTTAAATATTGCCTGTACGTTCTTAGGCTGCAACTGAATTACCTCCTGAAAACCTGAAGTAGCAAGTTGCAAGTTACCGGCCTGCATTGCCCTACTTGAAGACGCCAAAAGCATATCCGCTCGCTGCTTAATTGAAGTTCTTTCTGATGACGAGTGAATGCTTCTAAGCGCTTTGGCTTGTCTTCGTCTTTTTGCCCGGTCGGTCATAGCTATTGCTCCTCTTTCTGGGATTGACCTCAAAACCGCTCTGGTTCTACCAGGGCAGTTTTTTTATTCATCGCAGCTAGTTCGATAAAGGCCGCGAGGAAATGCTCTTCTCTCTCATGGGCGCGAAGCGTCAGAGCGGGCAGACCGGACGCTTACCTTTCGCTGCAGTGCCGCATCAAACTATTGTTTTGCCTGAAAGGCAACCATAAGTTGCAATAAAATTATGTTCTGCGGGCGCTCATAACTTCGCGATAGATCCGATCAATTGGGGATATCAGCCGTCGCACTTTTATTGGCGCGCTGCCGAAAATGGCCTTGCCGCGCGCAAATTTTTCATCTGGCAATTATCATTTTGATGCCACGAGAGCATCGCGCTTTGCTTTCATCTCGTTTGCCATGGCGATGGCTTCTGGTGTGCCGCCATTCGCAAGAAGATTGTTTTGCTCCAATGGATCATCAATCAACGAATAGAGCTGAAGCTCTTCACCTTTGGGAGCAATGAGCTTGTAATCCGTCTCTCGCCAAGCCCAACCATATTGGCCACCGCCGCGCGTCTCGCGATTTGTAAAATGATCAACATTGATGAAAGTACGCGCGCCTTCGCCGCCGCTTAACACCGGTGAGAAGTCGATTGAGTCAGGTGAACTGGCAGATGCGCCTGCAATTGCAGTGATGGTGGAATAAAAATCCGTCGTGTTTACAAACGCATCTGTGCGGCCCTGTAAAACGCCGGGGCCTGTAATAACGAACGGCACATTGGTCGCGCTGTTATACAACGTTCCCTTGGCTTGGTGCGTGCCGTAAAGATCGCCGATCACCTGGTTAGGTGTACCGTTATCGCCGATGAACATAATATACGTAT
Source organism: Alphaproteobacteria bacterium (assembly GCA_024743215.1). Lineage (GTDB taxonomy): Bacteria > Pseudomonadota > Alphaproteobacteria > Rhizobiales. Next base: position 588,826 of record JANSWZ010000002.1, on the reverse strand, counting down.
TTGCGCGTTCGTCGTCGCTCATAGAAGCAAGTAGGCGACCAATTTCGGTGTCCAGTGCTTCCAGCATTGCGTTGTAATATGGCAGCGGATTGGCGTTTACAGACTCTTCGTCTGCAGGGAGATCATCCGAACTGTGCAAATTGTTAGGCGGCAAATGGAATGGTGAATGCGGTGCGTTATAGGCAAGCCACAAGAACCAAGGCTGATCTTGGCCATTGATCCAATCAATGGCTTTGTCGGTTAGCACAGTTGTTGAATAGCCCTCAACCATAACCTCTTGGCCATTTTCGATTGCTGGCCAGTTAAAGTAATCTTGAATACCGCCATTGTAGAGGCCAAAATAGTTCGATACTCCCATTTCGGTTGGCATTTCAAAGCCAAGGTCGCGGCCTGAAATATGCCACTTACCTAATACATTTGACGCGTAGCCTTCGCCCGTCAGTGCGTCGAAAAGCGTTGGCGTATCAGGGTCAAGGTCATCACTGCCATCTGATGCGATCGGTGCGCCAACGCCAGTTCTAAAGCCGTATTGACCGCTCATGATTGTTGCGCGCGTTGGCGAGCATGTTGGCATCGCGTAGGCACTCATAAATACCAAACCCTGAGCGCACATGGCCTCAATATTGGGCATTGGTGCTTGTTGGTTGCCGACATCATAGCACTTTGAGGCATCCAATCCCATGTCATCTGCAATGATGAGAAGTACGTTGGGCTGCGCCATGGCAGCAACTGAACCGAGCAGGAATGCGCCTGCCGTTGTTACAAGTTTCAATTTCATAACTCGGCCTTTCACCTTATGGGCTGTGCTGCAAACCAGATTGCCACCGCTAGAGCGACGGACACACTGGCTAGAAGCAGCCAATTTTGGCGCGCAAATTTCATAAGCTGAGCGGACAGCATTTTTACGCAACTTCAACTGTTTGCATCATGCCCAGATCTTCGTGTCGCAGCACGTGGCAGTGAATCACGAACTTGCCTTTGAAGGTTTCAAAGCGTGTTTTGTAAGTGATGGAACCTGGTCGCCCATTTTGCTGATAAGGCAGACCAATTGTGTCCTGCCAGCGCCTTAGCGGGCTGCCCTCTGGCAACTCAACCCCATTAATGTGCGTGATAAAAAAAGGGTTCACATGAATGTGGAATGCGTGAACGCCGCCTGTTGAATTAGTGATTGTCCATTCTTCAGAAGTGCCAAGCGCCATTTTTTGTGAGATAGACGCATCATATTTATCGCCATCGATTGAAAAACGTGGGGTGAAATCAATCACCCGCTTTGGCAGTTCAGCATCATCAAAGCCAGGTAGCGCCGGGCCGGGGCCAGGTAACGCATCATCGCCAGACCAGACCGCATCAACAGGATCACCTGAAATGCGAATATAGAGCGAAGCATTATTTGTATTGCTGCCGAATGACAGCAAATCTGTTAAACCAGTTGTGATGCCAAGAGGTATGATTTTTTCGCGCGCATCGCGCGGCACACGGACAATGAGATCCATCCTGTTGCCTGGCGCTAAGGCTGCCGGATTTAACCAGGGCTCACGATTATCAGACAATTCAACAGAAATACGTTTTTCGAGTGTGATGCCATCAAAGGCGATTTGATACACCTCAAGGTCTGTGATGTTTGTTGCGATATAGGCAAATGCATTGCCGGCCGCTTGTGCGTTGATAATGCGCCAGCGTTGCACTTCGCCAGGTCGCATGGTGAGGGTTGGCGCCGTTTGTCCGCCGCCGCCGGGTTCCGCCAAGACAAGCCCACGGTTCATGATCATTAGCGTTTTTTCAGGGGCTTGTGCGATATAATCTGGCATCACACCGAGCTTGTCACGCACGATCAACGGACCGGCAAGACCAGCGCCGACCTGCCGCGCTGCGGAGCCGTGTTTATGCGCATGATACCAGAACGTGCCCGATGGATGATTTTCCCCGATTTCAAATCGGTACTTCGTTTTGTGGGTTCTGAAGGTTGCAGCTACAGACTCGCCGCAGACATCCGAACACGGCACAAACTGATCCTTTGGCACCACGCTGACAAACACATTGTCTGCATCAACTTCGCCGGACGCATCTGTGGTTGGCGACACATGCAGGCCGTGCGTATGCAAATTAGTTGTATTTAGCCCATGGAAGTTATTCATGTTTTGCGTGCAGTCATCATTTAACGCAGGCAGGTCATTGACCAGTTCAACGTCGAGCGTTCCGCCCGGGTCCATCAAAAAACTAGGGCCAGGTGAGACACCATTATAAGTTGGCATGCCTCCAACTTCTCTCACAGTCAGGATGTCGGGATTGGGCTCCGCACGCGCGCTAGACACGGACATCAGCGCGGGAATAGAGGTGGCGGTCAGAGACAATAGACCTACACCAGATCCAATCTTAAGAACGCTTCTGCGCGATAGTCTATTGGTCATTTGCGATGATCCACGTGCGGAATTTGGCATCTGTCTCAGCGCATGTTTCAAGCAGCAATGAGCGCGACATAAATGGGCCAGCTGTGCGACTTTCCTTTGCCACCGATACGCAAAGTGCGTCATTTGATGCTGGTGAAATAGACTGCGTTTCTGCAGTGTAGGAAAATTGTTGATCGTTATTTTTCGCATCGCAAGGCACGAGACCGAAGACCGGTTTGTTGCCCGCATTGTGTTGCATGCAGAATTTGGAAAACTCCACATTGCGGATCAAGCCCGTTTCAGCGTCAAACGAAAACTGTACATCACCGCCTTGTGGTTTGCATGAGTGGGCTTGGAGATTTTCAGCAAAGCCGCGACCAAGTGTATCGATGCACCATCCAAGATTATCTTTTTCATCCAGATTATCAGCCAAATGGATCACGGGTGAAGGAGTTTGTATTTGTGGCGCTTCGGCCCAAGCACGGACCGGTGAAAGGGAAGTAAGAAGACCTGCGACTAACAGTGTGATTTTCATGGCGTCATCTCTGCTTGGCATTCTGTTTCATATTCATTCCTGCGATTTTTCCACCCATTGCAAATTTTAACTCTTTGGTGAGTTCTGACAGTTGGGCGAACTTTTGAGAGCCAAGCTTTTCTTCGATCAATTCATCGATTTCGCACCAGACATCACGTATCTCTGTAAGAACCAAAGCGCCTCGTTTGGATAAGGTGATCAAGTCAACACGTCGGTCGTCAGGATTTTTTCTTCGTTCGATCAACTGCACTTTTTCTAAGCGCTCAATCATCGTGCTCATGCTGCCTGAAGTGACATCAAACTGTTCTGCAAGTTCATTTTGAGACACTTCACCCATGCGAGACAACGCATTTAGAATTCTAGCCTGACGCGGCTTGATACCAATCGGTGTCAAAAGCGTTGCAAGCCTCTTTTCAATGAGGTCTGCGCTATGAAGAACTGAGTGAAATTTATATGGACCCTTGGACATTCAACCATAATGCATAATAATACCTTGAATCCAAGGTATTATTTTAGGAACACTAAAATGAGCGCAATTCCCTGCGTTCAGGGCGCCGCCGAATTCATTTTAAACAAAAGGGTGCAGGCTAAGTGTCTGGTAGATACCAAGTTGAAAACGTTTGATTGTCGCGTCCAAAGCGTAGAAAGATAAATGGATTTCATAAGACAAATGAAACCGATTTGATGACCGATCAGAGATAAGCCATGAAGCGGAATTAATGATAATTGATTTCTACAGAATTGTAGTGCGCTTGGACTGGCACACTGTCTCAATCAGACTTTCACGAATAGCAGCTGTGGACTGGCTTTAACGCCGGCCCAACATTTCTAACCTTCTACACTGTCGGAAATGGCGAGCGCGTCCTCCAGGTCCACACCAGGGTATCTGAGGATACTGTCCATTTTGGTATGACCGAGCATAAGTTGAACGGCACGGAGGTTGCCGGTTTTTTTGTAGATCTGCGCGATCTTGGTGCGACGCACCGAGTGAGTGCCGTAAGCGCTTGGTTTGAGACCAATTGAACTTACCCAATCCTTCGGCATTACTCAGGCTCAAAGGCTGTAAAATCTTAGGTACAGAAAAACAGACCTTTGTCAGATGCTCAGCAAAGAGTATCCACTGGTGTGAACTGGCAGCCGATCTGAGCCAAGAATATGGAATTGCTGCAAAGTTGAATATACCAATTTTTGCTGGACGTCATCGCATTTAGTTGTATGATGCAACTAATGGAAAAACATCTTTCACAACCCCGCCTGGACCGTATTCGGACTTCTGCCAGGAACATCGTTCGGGACCTTGGTTTCATGGACAGCAAGCTGGCAGGAACACAGCTTCCACCGTCTGCCGTTCATACCATTATCGAAGTTGGCTACGGAACCGTGTCGACTGCCAGTGAACTGGGAAGTCTTTTGCATCTTGAAAAATCAAGCATCAGCAGAATGCTGAAGAAGCTGGAAGCTGAGGGTCTGTTGACGGTTGAGCCGGATGCGTCAGATAGAAGAGTTCAAGTTCTTGGATTGTCCCCGTCAGGAACAGCGCTTCTTGGCCAGATTGAAACATTCGCCAGAGCGCAGCTATTGTCTGCACTCAGCGTTGGCTCCAAGACTGATCTGCAGATCATCGAAGATGGGCTATCTGCGTTTAGTGGCGCGCTGCGCGGTGAGGTTTCAGACAGGTCGCTCAAAGCGGTGGATATTCTCCAAGGATACCAGCCCTGCATCATTGCCCGTATTACGGGTCTGCATGCATCCTTTTACTCGGAAAACTATGGTTTTGGCTCTGTGTTTGAACGGAAAGTTGCGACAGAAATGTCAGAGTTCCTGGGCCGCATTGATAGGCCGATGAATATTGTTTTTTCAGCCTGGCAAGCAGGCCGGTTTCTTGGCTCTGTTTCCATTGACGGTGAAGACCTTGGCGAGAACATGGCCCATCTTCGTTGGTTCATAGTGGACCCGGATGCGCAGGGCCTGGGTGTCGGCAAACGGCTCATGCAATGCTCCGTTGATTTTATTGACAGCCAAGAGTTCAGCGAGAGCAGATTATGGACTTTCCAGGGGCTGGATGCCGCACGCCACCTTTATGAGTTTTTCGGATTTCATCTGGCAGAAGAAAGCCTTGGGTCGCAGTGGGGTACGCCGGTTACCGAACAGATGTTTGTCAGGCCCAAATTGCAATAATATGAGGCTTGGTCGCGACCGGTAGAATGGCCCTTTCATCCGCTGCAGGAAACGGCTGCCAAATTTGGCAGCCGAACCTCTCAGTTTCTTCGGTTTACTTTTACGCAAGATCAGACGCCATGGCAGCAAATCCAGAGGAGCTGTTCAGCCAGCTTGATCGCTGCGCGGTTTTGAGCAATGCCCCCGAGTTTCAGCGTATCGCGCAGCATCGTGGTCTTCCGCGCCACAACCACTGACATTTTTCAAAAGTCTGAGGGGCGGCGGGTTTATTCGAACAACCAGCCTCTCTTTCGTTCCTTTGGAGGAGCTTCACCGAAGGTGGCGTCATAGGCCTGTTTTTCGAATGCGGTCATATTCGCTTCAGTCCGGTGGCTGGCAGGAGCATCATTGCGGAGATAATTGCAGTAGACCGTTATCATGATGTCGGCGATCTCCGCATCGCTTGCTTTTGGGAAGTCTGCCCGAAGTTTTGTAGCCACGGAGCGCAGGCTCGTTCCATCCATTTCTGCCTTGCCGACCAGTTCTGACAGGTCGTTGATGGACTGCGGGCTGGACGTTGCATTGTCTCTAGCGAAAACCGATGCGACGTCAGGACAGGTCAGAGATTGGGCGGCAGCAGCAACTGGTGAGATGAGTGCAACTGGCCAGAAGAGTGCAGCTGAGACTGCGATATATTTAAAAATATGTGCCAATGAATTGGCTCCTTTTTCTTGTTTTGACGATTTTGGCCTGTTGCCTCTTCTATGGCTTAAAGTGACTCACAAAAATGGCGTCAAACATTTCAGCAACTTGCGGCTGAGCAAGATTACCTTTGGTGCAAGTGATTTGTCTACTACTAGAAGTCATTATTGCAAATCATGAACTGATATCCGCACGCGTCCGAAAGTGGTGACCTGATCCCATTCCATTTGGACTGCAAATCGTCTTACGACTGGACTTCGGACAATCGGCATCGTATTTCTGGTTTCAGCTTCTACTGGTTGCGGCACCCCGCATTGCAACTTTTGCCATTGAACAGTTGCTAGCTTGTCTACTGGCTGTCTGGGGATTTTTGGTTGGGTCAAGTTTTCTACCTACGGATGTTTCAAGATTCGCCGCGCCGCGTGGGACCAAAATACGGAATCCGGACGACCAAGTTAAGGAAAGACGATAATATTTGATGCCGCTGCTGCAGGCGCAGTTTTTAAGTATCTAGAATGAGGGCGTGGGTTTCAGTGCATCCGGGCATATCCGATCTGGTAAATCAGGCCTGTCCTATTCGGGAGGCCGGGAAATATAATTGTCGTGGCGGTCGTTTCAGGATTGGGGGCGACTATGTCGAAACCTGGAGGCGCGTATCCCAAGAGTAGCCTGTCCATGAGCGTCGCTGAACCGATAGTGCAACCCTCGCGGGCGACACGGATCCTTGAACACCCGATCGTCAAGATCGGTGTGCCTTTGCTGATCGTCATCATCGCCATCTACGTGCTGCACAAGCTTGCAGCGCATGTCAGCTGGGTGGACGTAAAAGCGGACATTGCTTCCAGTTCGTGGAGCGTATTGGCAATCGCCGTGATTTGGACTTCCATCAGTTTTTTTGCGTTGTCATTTTATGATGTCCTCGCTGTCCGCAGCGTCGCAAAAGGGCAGGTGCCAGCGCAGGTTGCAGGCTTTGCCGGTGCCAGCGGATCTGCGGTTTCGAACCTGCTGGGGTTCTCTTACCTGACCGGGACCGCCGTCAGATACCGGATTTACGCCTCTTTGGGTCTGGATTTAAGCCGCGTTGCAGGCGTCATTGCAACATCATGGGTCGCTTTCTGGCTGGGGTTAATCCTGGTTCTTGGCGTGCTTTTTTCACTGCACCCCAAGGGCCTGTCAACCGTCCTGCCGCTTGATGCCAGAATTGAAACCATGATTGGTGCCGGGCTGCTTTTGGCTTTGGCAGCCTTGTTTTATTGGTTCTCAAGCGGCTCAAAGCGTCTGGCAGTGGGTGGTTTCGGTTTTGACCTGCCCAGTTTCAAACTGGCTACTGCGCTGACATTGGTGGCAGTCGTCGACATTACTGGTTCAGCGATGACTTTGTATGTCTTGATGCCGGCTGACTTCATCCAAAGCTATCCCTACTTCTTCACAATCTACATTGGTGCAATTGCGCTTGGTATCCTCAGTCATTCGCCCGGCGGTTTGGGTGTCTTTGAGGCCACATTGATCGCTGGTCTGGGCGCGGCAGGCCGCTCGGATGTTTTGGCGGCAATTCTTCTGTACCGGCTGATCTATACGGTTTTGCCATTCGTAGTCGCAAGCATTGGGTTGGCAGTCGCCTGGTCCTTGAGCCAGAAACAGGCGATCACAGGCTCGACCGCGATGGCGTATCGGCTGATCAGTCCGATCATTCCGATGGCCGCAGCTGGCGTTTCACTCCTGGCTGGTTCGATCCTGTTGATTTCCGGGAACCTGCCGGCAGACACAGCGCGTCTCGGCGTCTTGCGAGAGATTCTGCCGCTTCCTTTTGTCGAGGCATCACATCTTGCAGGAAGTGTTGCCGGACTGCTTCTGATCGTGATCTCACGTGGGCTCTATCGCAAGCTCTATCGGGCCTGGTTCATGTCAATGCTGATGATGGGAGTGGGTCTGTTTGCCTCTCTGTTGAAAGGGCTGGATTGGGAAGAAGCACTTACCCTCTTGGCTTCGATCGCGGTCCTGGGGGCGTTTCGAGGCGCGTTTTATCGGGTTGAAGGTGCTTCGGTGTTCCGTTTGAATACCACTTGGATTGTCAGCATTGTTGCGCTGGTCGCGGCCATCATCTGGATCGGGATGTTTGCATATTCGCATGTGGGCTATCGCGATGCATTATGGTGGGAATTCGCATGGCAGGGTGACGCATCGCGGTTCTTGCGCTCCAGCCTTGTCGCCGCCCTGATTTTGGCTGGCGTCGCGCTGAACTCGATTTTGAATTTCAGTGCAAAACCAAAAACGGTCGCGCCCATCCCCGATGTCGTGCGTCAATTGGTCCGCGAAAGCGAAGATACAGAAGCCTGTATCTCATTGACCGGAGACAAGCATTTCCTGGTGTCCTCTGATAGCCGCGCATTCCTTGCCTATGGCGATACTGGCACCTCTTTGATTTCCAAAGGCGAACCAGTTGGGGCAGAAGATGCGGGCAGGCAATTGCTCTGGCAGTTCCGCGAAAAAGCCGACAAGGCGGGAAAAAGATGCGCATTTTACGCTGTCTCGCCAAAATATGTGCCCACATTTCTGGATTTGGGCTTCTCCATCCTGAAGATCGGAGAGGTTGCACGCGTAAATCTACAGGGGTTTAGTCTGGAGGGATCCTCCAAAAAGGACTTCCGCCAGGCACGCAACCGCGCGGCCCGCGACGGGTATGAATTCGCGATTATTTCGCAAAGCAATCTGACAGCAATCTTGCCGGAGCTTCGGCAAATTTCAGATCGGTGGCTGGCGTCAAAACAGGGCGAAGAAAAGGGTTTCGCGCTTGGCGGCTTTGACGAAGCATATGTATCCAATTTCGACCATGCCGTTTTGAAAGAGAAAGACACCGGGCGCATTGTTGCATTCGCCAACCTGTTTCAGGGGGCAGATAAATTTGAGCTTTCGCTGGATTTGATGCGCTACGATCCCCAAGGGCCGAGTTTTGCAATGGATGCCTTGTTTGCCGAGTTGATGCTCTGGGGCGCCGCGCAGGACTATCATTGGTTCTCGCTTGGAGCCGCGCCGCTCTCCGGTCTGGAGAACCGCCAACTGGCTTCGCTTTGGAACAGGGTTGGTGGCTTTTTGTACGCCCACGGCGAGCACCTCTATCACTTTGAAGGCCTGCGCAGTTTCAAGCAAAAGTTCAATCCGACCTGGACGCCCAATTACCTGGCCAGCCCGGGAGGCATGACGGTGCCGCGCATCTTTTATGAGGTCAATGTGCTGATCTCAGGTGGCATAAAAGGACTGATGAAGTAGGGCCCAATGATTGAAAACCATGTCGACCATGCCTCAAATGAACGGACATTCCTGTCACACGGTCCGGACATGTTTCCGAAAGGTGCCCGTTCGAATATGACGAAGGCAAGACCTGAGAGGAAGCCTGACTGATGGCAAGTCTGGAATCGAATTTTGAACGCGCCATGGCATGGATAAACACCAGCGGGTGGGCCGGCGCGCTCCTCTTGCTTGTCGTCTTTGTGCTGTTTGGCTTGTTGCTGTCTTCAGTCCTGCGCCGTGGCGTGCAACTGATCATCGAACGCGATACGGACGGACGTATCAATCGCCTTGGGGCGGGTTACCTGTCTCGTTTCTCTCAGGTGTTTCTCTGGGTCTTTGTTGCCATGCTCTACGCGCACACCGTGCCGGAGCTCAATCAGCTGGCAACGGCATTGCTGGCCAGTGTATCTGTTGCCTCTGTAGTTATTGGCCTGGCAGCCCAGTCAACGCTTGCCAATCTGGTCGCCGGGTTGAGCCTGGTTCTCTACAAGCCGTTTCAACTTGGTGATCGTTTGAAAATTGCCGTGCCGGGTGGGGTTGAGACCGGTACCGTAGAAACGGTTTCACTCGGCTACACAGTTTTGCAGACCTATGACAACCGTCGAATAGTGCTCTCGAATTCATCCATCGCCAATGCGACAATGATCAATTATACCAAGACGAACCCACGCGTCATGGCTGTCGTTCCCTTTTCAATTGGCTATGGTGCGGACATCGACAAAGCCCGGACAATCGCCCTCGATTTGGCAACACAGCATGCCGATGTGGAAGAAATTGTCGCCTGCCGGATCACAGCTTTGAGTGCCTCAAGTGTCGATTTCTCCCTGACAGCATGGTGCAGGGATGCTGGAACGGCTGCCGGGGTGAAGTTTGATTTGCTTGAAAGCATAAAAAAGGCATTCGACCATGAAGGTGTCGAAATTCCTTATGCATATCAGAATGTTATTCTGCATGAGACGACAGCAAAAAGCACGGTATTCGGCGATAGTGGACCCGACGTGGAAAACAAAAAGGTGACGGAACGATGAAAGCGATTATGTCCCGATTGAGTTTCCCAACACGGCATCGCCTGGTTTTTTGTTCACTATCATTTCTTCTGCTGTCTGCATGCAGCGAGCAACGCAACAGTTTCCTCGACCCGGCCGGGCCGATTGCCGCCGCACAGCGCGCGCATTTGATCGAGGTTTTTGCATGGACAATGATTGCAATTCTGCCGGTCTTCATTCTGGTGCCGTTGATGTTCTGGCGCTATCGATATCGCAACCGCAAAGCGCGCTATACGCCGGATTGGGCGTTCTCTGGCTGGCTTGACCTGCTGATGTGGGGTGTTCCGTTTGTGATTGTCGGCGTGTTGTCGACACAGCTTTGGAAAAGTACGCACGCGCTTGATCCTTATAAGCCCATCGCATCGACCGAGGCACCGGTAAACGTGCAGGTGGTAGGGCTCGACTGGAAATGGCTGTTCATCTACCCCGATCTCGGCATCGCTACCGTCAACGAACTGGCCTTTCCGGTCGGCGCGTCCGTGGCGATGGATGTGACCACTGATACGGTCATGCAATCCATAATGATCCCGGCTCTGGCGGGGCAGATTTATGCCATGCCGGGCATGAGAACGAAACTGCATGTTCTGGCTGATGAAACGGGCAGTTTCGATGGCGAGAACACACAATTCAGCGGCGCTGGGTTCACCGAGCAGAAGTTCGAGGCCATATCGATGACGTCTCAGGATTTCACAGCCTGGGTGGCGAAGGTGAAGGCCAATGGCATTCCGCTGGATGCAACGAGTTATGGCCGTCTGGCTGCAGCGTCGACAGGCGCGCAGGTGCATGAAACGCTTGGGTCGCCGCAAATGCCCGAGGGCGTGCTTTACTTCAATGCAGTCGAACCTGCGCTCTTTGCCAACGTGCTTGGCCGATACACCCAAGGCACCGCCATACCGTCCACCTTACAACCCGGCGCCGTGGGATATGTCCCGCCAGCAGCAGCAGGAGCAAACCAATGATCCCCGATCAGCTCACACACTGGCTTCTAGGCCGGTTTGGCGTTTCTTCATTGCCGATTTTGCCGGCAATTGAGAACCCAACAACCAGCGAACTGGTCGCGGCAGGCGCTGCGCTGGCTGTCATTTTGGGCGCAATTGGCGGAATTGCATTTATCACCTGGCTGGGTGCCTGGCGCACGCTGTGGCGTGACTGGCTGACCAGCACCGACCATAAGCGCATTGGCATCATGTATGTCGTGCTGGCCCTGGTGATGATGGCGCGCGGCGTGCTTGAAGGCGCGGTGATGCGAACCCAACAGGCTTTTGGATTGAATGGCGGTTTCCTGACGCCGGAACATTTCTCCGAACTCTTCAGCACCCATGGCACGATCATGATCTTTTTCGTGGCGATGCCGCTGATCATCGGCCTTGCCAACTACATCGTGCCGCTGCAGATCGGCGCGCGTGACATGTCATTTCCTGTGATGAACCAGATATCGTTGGGGTTGACTGCGACTGGCGCGGCTCTGGTGATGATCAGCCTTCTTCTCGGTAAATTTTCGACCGGAGGCTGGACTGCATATCCGCCCTATACGGGCTATGACTTCAACCCCGGTCCGGGCCCCGATTACTGGATATGGTCGGTGGCCCTTGCCGGACTTGGGACCACGATGTCGGGGATCAACTTTGCCGTCACCATCTTCAAGGAACGTGCGCCTGGCATGACCTTGTTCCGGATGCCGCTGTTTACCTGGACTGTGCTGTGCGCCGCGATCATTATGGTTTTTGCATTGCCGCCGCTGACCGTTGCAACGCTGATGCTGGCCGCCGACCGCTATCTTGATTTCCACTTCTTCACCAATGACCTTGGTGGCAACATGATGAATTACGTCAATCTGTTCTGGTTGTTCGGCCATCCGGAAGTCTATCTGCTGGTGATACCCGCCTATGGCGTTTTTTCAGAGAGCATAGCGACGTTTTCTGGCAAGCGGCTCTACGGCTACGCCTCACTCGTCTATGCGACGATGGCCATCGCTGTGTTGAGTTTCACCGTCTGGCTGCACCACTTCTTTACCATGGGGCAAAGCGCAAATGTGAACATCGTCTTTGGCATAGCTTCAATGTGCATTGCAGTGCCCACCGGTGTTAAGATCTATGACTGGATGGCGACCATTTTCCGCGGTCGTATCAGGATGACTGTGCCGATGATCTATGCTCTCGGGTTTTTCTACCTGTTCGTGATCGGAGGATTGACCGGCGTCATGCTTGCCAATCCGACGATCAGCTATCAGGTCCACAACACCCTGTTTCTCGTGGCCCATTTCCACAACGTCATCATTCCTGGCGTCGTCTTTGGTCTGTTGTCGGGTTATCATTACTGGTTCCCCAAAGCATTCGGGTTCCGCCTGCATGAAGGTTGGGGACGGTTGACGGCCTTGTTATGGATCTTCGGATTCTCTTTCACGTTCTTCCCTCTCTATGCCCTGGGTTTCATGGGCATGCCTCGCAGATCTGCGAGTTACACCGATCCAGCTTTCGAGCCGCTGATGCTCGTCGCATTTTTCGGGGCGGCGTTGATTGTGTCGGCTCTTGGGTCGATCGTGATCCAGCTCTGGGTCAGCGTCCGCGAAAGGGAAAGCCTGGCGGTGCCGTTGGGGGATCCATGGAACGGGCGCACTCTGGAATGGGCAACGTCCTCGCCGCCACCGCATTACAATTTTGCCGTTCTGCCGCAAGTCGAGGACCGGGATGATTTCGCCGATGCCAAAGCCAAGGGTCGCGCATACATGGAGCCTGACGCCTATGAGGACATCGTGATGCCCAACAACACCTCACTGGGCATGATCATATGCGTCTCCTCGACGCTTTTGGGGCTGGCGCTGGTGTTCTACATCTGGTGGCTCGCCATTCTGGCTACGGGCGTCATCGCAGTCGCGTTCATTGCACGCACATTCGTCTTGTCGACCACCCATGTCATTCCCGCGGACGTGATCGCCGCCGAGCATCGGGCCTGGCTTGCAGGTGTTCACGCTGCAGGGCCTATCACACGCGATGCTGAGACGCGCAGTGCAAATCATGGGCTTGCCAGCCTTGAATTGCCGACCTTAGCGGGAGCTGAAAGATGAAACACCCGACCCTCCACCCTGGTCTGAACCTAGGGCCTCATCACGGCGAGGCGCACGAAGACGCAGAAACACTGGCCTTCGGTTTCTGGGTTTTCCTGATGAGCGATCTCATCATATTCGGCTTGATGTTCGCGACCTATGTGACGATGGCCAACCCCATGGGGCTGGCTGGAGGTCCCGGCCCAAAAGACGCCTATGATCTGACCAGCGTTTTCGTTCAAACGATGATCTTGCTAGCCAGCAGCCTGACATTCGGCATGGCATCGCTGGCGATGCGGTTCGAGCGGGGCAGGGGCCCCATTACGTTCTGGCTTTCCGTGACACTCCTGCTTGGTCTTGCATTTCTGTCGCTCGAAGTACGGGATTTCGCTCATATGATCGAGATCGGCGCCGTTCCATCGCGCAGCGGATTTCTGTCGGCATTCTGGGGACTGGTGCCGCTTCATGCTTTGCATGTTGCCGCTGGATGTCTCTGGATCATGATCATGATGATTCAGATGCGCACCTTCGGAATGGTTCCGCTGGTCAAGACACGGATTTTACGTCTGGGTCTGTTCTGGCACTTTCTCGATTTGATCTGGATCGGGATTTTTACAATCGTCTATCTGGGAGCGCTGGCGTGATGAGTGAACTCAACTATCAACATGAAGTGCGTGGGTATCTCACAGGATTTGGACTGGCGCTTTTGCTGACGCTGGTGCCGTTTGCCCTGACCGTGTGGGGAGGCTTTGGCTCCGTTACGACCTTTGTTGTTCTGGGGGGCTGTGCCCTTGCACAATTTGTCGTCCAACTTCGGTTCTTTTTGCATATCGACCTGCGCCGCCAGAAACGCGAAGACTTGCAGCTCATTCTGTTTTCCATCCTCCTTCTTGTCATCATGGCCGGAGGAACGATCTGGATTGTTGGCAATCTTGGCATGCGGATGATGTAGGGCGCGCCCATATACCGTAATTGCGGTATATGGGCGCGCGAGTCTCTGTCACCGGAAGGCTTTCATCTGGCCCCCACACTGAAAGCGGGTCAGGTCTCCAACCATGAAAGACCGTTCAAAACAGTCCCTCACTTTCCCTTCAGCGCATAGGCGATCAGGTAGTCGCCCCGATCAGGGCTGTGACGAGCACCCGCAGCCTGTACAACGATCAATTGTCGGCCTTTTTCGTCAGTATAGGTAACAGGAACAGATTGGCTGCCGACAGGCAGGCGACTTTTCCATAGAATGTCTCCGGTCTCGGTATCGATCGCGCGCAAATAAAAATCCTGCGTACCCGCGAAGAAACTGATCCCCGGCTTGGTCGTCAACAATCCACCAAGCGTGGGCATGCCGGTATTGATCGGCAGATAGGTCCTCATGCCCAAGGGGCCCGTGTCTTCGGTCGTTCCCATCGGGATTTGCCATTTGATCTTTTGCGTCGCCAGATCAATCGCCGTTACGGTGCCGTATGGTGGCTCAAAACAGGGCGTCGCAAGATACTCCAGAATATTGTAGCTGATGAAGACCTGATAGGGTGTTCCTTCCATTGGACCACCCTCGCTACCCCCGCTCATATCCACGCCACCGGTTGTGTCGCTCTCGATCAGATGCGTCCGGTTCGGCCAGATCATATTATTCACGACCAAAAGGTTGCGCGACTGATCGAATGAAGCGCTGCCCCAGTTGAAGCCACCACCATTGCCGGGAAATTCGAAATAGACATCGGTTGAAGGCGGAGTCATCGGTCCATCCCAACGCGTCTTCAGCGTGCGGATACGGCAGTAAAGATGATCAAATGGCGTCATGCCCCAGGTCTTTTTTTCGCTGAGAATGGAATCGTCTGATCCAATCGACGGCATGCCGGTCGAGAATGGCTGTGTCGGCGAATAGTATTCGCCCCGGGCATTTCCCTGCGGAACAGGCTTTTCTGTGACTTCGGTCAAGGGTGTCCCGTCACGCCGGTCAAGCACGAAGATTTCACCACGCTTGGTTAGCTGAACGACTGCTGGAACAGTGGTCCCGTCGCCTTTTGGAAAATCCACCAGTGCCGGTTGCGCCGGTACGTCATAATCCCAAAGGTCATGATGCGTAGTCTGGAAGTTCCAAACCACTTTGCCAGTATCCAGATTGAGCGCGACAACCGACGAAGAATATTTGTTATCGCTGTCACTGCGCGCGCCGCCCCAATAGTCTGGTGTTGCGTTGCCTGTCGGCAGATAAACCATATTCAGGTCCAGATCATAGGACATCGGCGCCCAGACATTTGGCGTTCCACGCGTATAGGCCTCACCTTCCGGTGGATATTTATCGATCTTCGGGTTTCCTGAATCCCAGGCCCATTCCAGATCTCCAGTGATTGCATTATAGGCCCGCACGACGCCGGGGGCTTCGCCGATAGCGCGATTGTCCATCACCCATCCGCCAATCACAATCTTGTCGCCGGCAAGGATGGCGCCTGTGGTTGGCATATATTCACCGGCAAAGTAACTGCCCATACCTGTATGCAGATCGACAACGCCATCAATGCCAAAACTGGTGCAGAGCTTGCCGTCGCTGGTACGAATGCTCATCAGGCGTCCATCAACCGTGGCGACGACAATCCTGGGACCGCAATCCGTGCCTGCATCGGCAGTTTCATTGTCGTCAGTCACTGCTGCATTTGTGGTGCTGGCATTCGCGTCAGCAGTTTCCTCGTCACCATTGTCACGATTGCCTGCTTCGATTGACTGTTCGGCAACACTGTCACCGACATTGGCAGCCAAATTGGCATCAAGCGCTGTGGTATTTGAGCCGCCGGTTTCAGTCGGTGCGGCAGAAGAGGTATCCGCAGCGCTTGCATCAACCATTGCGCCTTTGATCGTGGCGGGATCGACATAAGCGATAGAGCGGCAACGCAACCACAAGGGCGCAGAGGCATGTGGATTGAAAACCCACTTTTCTTTACCCGTCGTCCCGTCAAAGGCCGTGACGACATTGTTATATGCGCAGTGAAACAGCGTTCCATCGGCGTAAAGTGGCGTGTTCTGATCCTCGTTCGCCAGCTTGGTGTCGGGAATTTGCCCATGGCGAGCCGTCCAGATTACTTCCAGGTCGCTCACATTACTCTTGTTGATTTGTTCAAGCGGAGAATATCGCACGCCCTCTCCCGTCCGACCCCATTCACGCCAATCGCCACCCATATCTGCAGTGGTTGTGGTTTCTTTACCTGGCGTTATCGCAATGTCGTTCCGAATAATTCCGTGCGGTTTAAACATCTGTGCAAAAAATACGCCGAAGACAATGAGGAGCGCGAGGCCACCGATGACCGACAGGCGTGATCGCAGCGGCGTGATCGTCGGGTTGCGGTAAAGAGGCACTGTCAGCAGGACTGCAATGGCAATCACCAATGGTGCAGCAATTCGTGGCACCCAGCCCCAGAAATTCAAACCGGTATCGTAGTAAGCCCACACTACCGTAAAGGCAAAGACAGCAAGGTAAATTGTCACGCCCAGAATTCTGCCAAAAAACACCAGAACGCCACTCGCCAGAATTCCCAATCCCGCGATTGAATAATACCAGGACCCCCCGAGAGATATCAAATAGGCCCCGCCCACAAGCAGATAGAGTCCCGCAATCAGGAAAACGATGCCGATAATACGCAAAATCCAGTGTGTTTTGATCTGCTTAGATGTCATTGGAGTTTTCCTTGCTTGGAATCATCGGATGTTTGAATAATTCGAGGAATCGTATCATTCACGGTATTTGGGTAAATATGTCTTCCGTAAGCTTTACGGATTTGGGCGGTGGGATTTGCTCAAAAACATCGCCAATAGATATGGCTACAAAATTTTGAGCGATAGTCGAAGCACGATGCTTGGGATCTGTTGCGTCAATTTGATCTAGGCGTAAGAGGTGGGGCTTGCGGGGTAGGCTTGAATTGCGTCCCGGTACAGCCTGGCCACGAGCTCCATTTCGTTCAACACTCCCAATTGATTGTTTTGGATATGGCCCTTTTTGATTGAAGCTTCTCCGTTGCGGTCAGACAGTATTCAATCAACTGGCTGCGTTGATCGCCTACGCATCATAAGTAGCATCAACGCGCATTCACCCGCAAGTATGCTTCTATTAAATGGTATCCTGGACCACGCCAGGATGTGTGCCGGGCATCGGCGCATATGAGGAGAGTGCACTCTGCTCATTCTGGCGCCTCAGGCAGGTCCTGGTCTTTCGCATGCGCCAAACCTGAGCTACGGTCAAAGGACATAATGGGTCAAGGAATCGACATGGACTATGCTGAATTGACGAAAGCCTTTGGGGCGTTCTTTGCGATCATGAACCCCTTTGTGAATTTGCCGATCTTTCTGGCGCTCACGGCCGGTTTCACAGTGGCTCAACAGCGCACACTGGCTGTAAAAATTACAATTTTCTCTGCCATTATGTGCGCCGTGATCCTTTTCGCAGGACAAAATATCATTGACTTCTTTGGCATCACGGTCGATCAGTTTCGTATCGCAGGTGGCGTGGTTCTGGCACATATCGCCTGGTCGATGTTGAACGGCAACAGCATTACATCGCATCACGGCACTGAAAAAGAGCAGGACCACATGCAGGACCTGTCCGGCCTTGCCTTCTATCCTATTACTTTTCCCATGATCGTTGGTCCTGGAACCATTGCAACGCTGATTATCTACGCTGGACACGCAAAGGGAATTGAGGGATTGATCGCTGTCGGTGGCGTCGTTGGTGTCATTCTGGCAATGCTGTTCGTTGTGCTCTTTTTTGCGGCCTTTTTTGGTAAGGTCCTGAGCGACACGATGCGTGTGATCATGACCCGTCTGATGGGCATGATTTTGTTGGCGATTGCTATGGAGATGATTGTGGCGGGAGCAAAGGCTGTGTTGCCGGGCCTGGCCTGAAAGCTAGATATGGGATCGCCGAAATGAAAATATTCAATCCAGCCAATCACACCAGAAGCGCAGAACACAAGAGAATCTACGCCTATTGTGAGTTGGCTTACACGATCGTCGATTTTTCCGCAGCAGCACTATTCGTCGTGGGAAGCATTCTCTTTTTCAGCGAGCAAACGACTTATTTCGGTACATGGTTGTTTTTGATTGGCTCGGTTCTCTTTGGGCTGCGGCCAACCATTAAACTGTTTCGAGAAGCTGCCTATCTGCGGGTCGATGACTATGACGATGTCATAAAAGGCTGACGTGTGCGCATCGCTAGCTACAATATCCGCAAAGCCGTTGGTCTGGACTGGCGACGTGACCCGGATCGGGTTGTCGATGTCCTGGCAGAAATTGATGCGGACATTGTGGTTTTGCAAGAGGCGGACAAGCGTGCCGGGTCCCGGGCGGGCGTTCTGCCACTCGACCGCCTTAGCCGAGAGCTTGGCTATGAACTCGTCGACGTTTCTGTGCGCCCTCAAAGCCATGGCTGGCATGGTAATGCGATCCTCTTGCGCAGCAGTTACATGAATTGGTCTTCAACGCGTATTGAAATTCCCACGATGGAGCCGCGCGGGGCCGTTTCCATGCTCCTTTCAGATCCTATTGTCGAGGTGATTGGCGTGCATCTGGGGCTGACACCCGGCATGCGCAGGAAGCAGATTGAAGCGCTACGGCAATTGGTCGACCAGCGAGATCATCCAGTCATTCTGGCGGGTGATTTCAACGAATGGAACCAGTCCAGACTTGTGTTCGATCCAGCGTCAAAAGTCATTTCACCCGGGCCAAGTTTTCATGCAGCCCGTCCCACAACAGCACTTGATTGGTTTGTCCTGACGGGGCCTGTGCAAGCCGTCTCTTCAAATGTGCATACTTCTAATCTTGCCGAGCGCGCTTCAGACCATTTGCCAATTGTTATTGATATTGAGTTCATGGAGCGCGGCCAATGACAACAATTCTGGTCCTTCATGTCTTCATCGTCATCGGCTTTACCTTGCGAATTTTATTGCGTGAGGACCTGTCACCTCCTGCACGGCTGGCATGGTTCGTTGTGATAAACGTTCTGCCTTATGTCGGCAGCGTCGTGTATTTTTTGTTTGGCGAGATCGATCTGGGGCACCGCGCAAATCAACGGCACGAGAAAATCTTTGATGAAATCCGTGCAAAAGCCAAACCCTATATGGGCGAAACCGGAAACTCCGACAGATTGATTGATCCGCTTTATCGTCCGGCATTCCGGTATGCCGGTTCAATCAATGGATTTCATCCGGTTGATGGCAATAGTGCCAAACTGATGGCAGATGGGGCTGCCACGAATAAGCATCTTGTCGAAGATATTGATGCCGCGACCAGTCACGTACACGTGTTGTATTACATCTGGCACAACGACAACACGGGTACAGCAATCGCTGAGGCGCTTGTGCGCGCCGCCAAACGAGGCGTTGTATGTCGTGCCATGGCTGATGGCCTGGGGTCTCGTGCTCTTATCAAATCGGGACTTTGGAAACAAATGAAGGATGCAGGCGTCAAACTCGCTGTTGCTCTGCCCCTCAACAATTTGATCCGAACCATTCTGACCAGCAGAATTGACCTGCGCAACCATCGCAAGATCACTGTCATTGATGGCAGGATTACCTATTGCGGCAGTCGAAATTCGGCCGATCCTGAATTTCTGGTGAAAGCAAAATATGCACCTTGGGTCGATATTATGTTGCGATTTGAGGGCCCCATCGTTGCCCAGAATGAGCTTTTGTTCATCAGTGACTGGATGCAGGCGACTGATGAGCCATTCGACTCATTTGAATTACAAGCAAAGCCAGTCAAGGGCGGATTTTCCGCTCAGGTCATGGGTGATGGGCCAACCGAGCGCCGCGGCGCAACTCCACAGCTGTTTTCAAATCTCATAGCCAGTGCTCAGCAAGAGTTGACGCTCACTACACCGTATTTCGTGCCAGATGCCACTGTCTTCGGAGCGCTTTGTTCTGCCGCGCATCGGGGGGTGCAAGTCACCCTGATCATTCCAAAAGTCAATGACAGTTGGATCGTGGCTGCCACAAGCCGCAGTTATTACCGCAATCTCCTGACTGCAGGGTGCAAAATACACGAATTCATCGGCGGTCTTCTTCATGCCAAAACTCTGACCATTGACGGGAAAATCACCCTGGTCGGGTCCTCCAATCTCGATCTGCGAAGTTTTGATCTGAACTACGAAAACAACATCCTTTTGCAAGATGCGGCAACGACAAAGGCTGTCCGCGCCCGGCAAGAAAGCTACATGTCGCAATCCGATGCTGTCGATCTTGAACAGGTCCTGACCTGGCCATACCACAAACGCATATGGAACAACGTCATCGCCACAATCGGCCCTGTTCTGTAAAGCATTAGATGCGTTTTTTGCGCAGCATGACGCCATGGCACGGGTTCACCAAGACGGATGGTCTTGTCAAGAGCGTTAACATTCTGGCCGCTGCTAGCTTGATTGAACAGCTTCATTACGAGCCTTGCTTACTGCCCTGAGTTGAAGGATGAGAATTGGCATCATAGCCAATATTCCAATACCCATGGTGGCAAGGCCCGGTGCAATGAACAGAAAGGATACGATCCCCACCCACCATCGCTGAGCCTGTGGGAGATTGGTCAGAAAATAGCCGGAAAATGCGACGCCAAGAGATCCGATACCCATCATGGCTCCAGCCAGAGTGATGGAAAAGGCCCACCAGGTGAACCCGTCTGCAACCAGCAACAATGCGGGTGAATATACGAACACAAAGGGAACCAAAGCCTTGGCAATTCCAAGCCGAAAGGCTGTGTTTCCTGTCTTGAATGGGTTCGATCCGGCAATACCGGCTGCTGCATAGGCTGCAAGGGCAACAGGCGGGGTGATATCAGCCAACACGCCGTAATAAAACACGAAGAAATGCGCTACCAATGGCTGCACCTGCAACTGGGCAAGCGCCGGGGCTGCGACCGCAACAAGGATAATGTAAGTCGCAGTTGTTGGAATGCCCGCGCCCATGACAATGCAGGCGATGGCAATGAGTACCAGCGAGAAAAACAGCGCCCATTGCTCAATCGCAAAATAGCTGAGTGGCCAGATACTGCCAACGATTGCTCCGATATCAGTGGCGGTTTGGACCACCACATATCCCAGTCGAAAACCAACACCAGTCAATGTGACAACACCCACAATGACACCCACTGTGGCTGCGGCTGCTCCGACCGCCAGAGTGCTTCTGGCGCCCGCTGCAAGGCTGTTCCACAAATCGGGAATGGTCAGGCGGTTTACCGGATTGAGGAACCCAACAACAACACAGGCGATGATGCCGTATACAGCGGCAAAGTCGGGGGTTCTGCCCGATAGGATAAAGTAAACGAGGATGGCCAGCGGAATGATACTGAGCCAGTGTTGTTTCAGAACGACTGCGGTCTTTGGCAGTTCCTCGGCCCTCAGGCCACGAAGCCCCAGTTTTTTGGCCTCAAGATGCACCATGATGAAAATACCGAAATAATGCAGCAGTGCCGGAAAAAGAGCCGCCGCGACAATGTCGCGAAGCGGAATTTCAAGATACTCCACCATAATGAAGGCCGCCGCGCCAAGGATAGGGGGCGTGATCTGCCCACCGGTCGAGGCTGTGGCTTCAGTGGCGCCTGCGAAGTGAGCCGGGTAACCGACACGCTTCATCGCGGGGATCGTCAGCGCGCCGGTTGTCACGGTGTTGGCGATGGAGGAGCCAGAGATTGTGCCCATAAATGCGCTTGAGAAAATAGCAACCTTGGCCGGTCCTCCGGCATATCGTCCTGCGATGACCATGGCGAGGTCAATAAACAACTGCCCCAGACCGATACGTGTGGCCAAAACGCCAAACAGGATGAACAGAAACACATATTGCGCCATCACACCGATAGCCACACCGTAAATGCCCTGGTTCGTCATATAAATGTGGTTGATCAAGCCCAACCAGGAGGTGCCGCCATGTTTGAGAGCACCTGGCATTATCGGTCCGAAGATGGCGAAACCAATGAAGAAAAGTGCGATGATTGGCAAGGTCGGTCCGATTGATCTGCGAGCCGCTTCAAGTGTCAACACCAACAGCGCAGTGCCCATCAGAACATCGGATTGTGAGGGGTTTCCAACGCGCTCTGCCAATACTTCAGGTGGCAGCAAAGGCAAGTAAAGTGCTGCTCCAACCGCCAGGACTGAAAATACGATATCGAGCCAGGGTATACCCTGAAGCCGCAGCAAATCGGTGAGCGGTACGCGCCCATCTTCCCGACGCCAACCAAAAAACAGAAAGACAAGCCCCAGCACGAAGGACAGGTGAATGCCGCGATGCAGGAGCTCACGTATCAGGCCGAATCCTGATGCATAGAAATGATAGACCGACATCGCAACAAGGGCTGTGGCAATCGCAAAGCTGATTTGCTTGCCCATGGGTCGAAAGGCGGTTTCCGGGTCGTATTTGCGTTCAATCGCAGCCAGTTCTTCCGGCGTGAGTTCTGGTTGCGTGTCTGACGACATGTTCAAAAGCCCCGTACCAATAACAAAAAACCCCCGGCCGCGTTGAAGCGTCCGGGGGTTGTGCAGCTTGCAGTAAGTTTATTCCATCAAGCCTGCTTCTTTGTAGAAACGTTCAGCGCCTGCATGCAGGGGAACGCCTACGCCGCTCAGTGCAGTGTCTGTCGTGATGGTTCGACCTTTGGCATGGCCAACATCCAGAAGCTTGCGGGACTGCTCGTTCCAAAGCGCCTTTGTGATGTTGTAGATGAGCTCTTCGTCTTCCTTGGCCGACGTGAACCATTGAGCGCCAACAGCTACGGTCGCAGTTGTGCCTACACCTTCATAGGCCCCCTCAGGGATATCGGACGCAGCAAAGAAACCATATTTCTCCGTCAGTGCAGCGGCGCCGTCTCCATCAATTGGGACCAGTTTGATTTCAGCGGCCGAGGCAAGCTCAACCAGCGCGCCGGTCGGATATCCAGCCACCACAAAGAAGGCGTCGATTTTGCCATTGCGCAGAGCTTCTGCTGCTGCACCACCCTTGAGTGCTTCAGCAGTCACGTCATCCAATGCCACATTGTTGGCTTCCAGGATCAACTTGGCGTCCACATAAGTTCCTGAGCCTGGCTCATCGAGCGAGACCCGCTTGCCTTTTAGGTCTACAACCGAGTTGATGCCGCTGTCGGCCAAGGCAACCAAATGGATATGTTCTTCAAACAGCGCTGCGATCGTGCGCAGATCAGCTGCCGGCTCTTTGCCTTCCATAGTGCCAGTACCAGTATAAGCCCAATAAGCCACGTCAGATTGAGCAAATCCGGAGTTTCGCAGGCCGGAGACAATGGCGTTCACATTATCCACTGAGCCGCGCGAGGAAACCGCAGAGGCAATCAAACCCTCAACGCCGCAGGAGCCACCTTCGCCGCATTCACGAGATCCGGGCGGTTTGGAAATCGCATTCGCGATCACACCACCAACTGGATAATAGGTATAGGCCGTACCACCGGTGCCAATGGTAAAGAATTGAATGTCTTGTGCAGAGGCTGCCATACCGGAACCTGCTATCAAGGCGGCAGAAATTGCAGCTGCTTTCAGACTGCGATTAAAAAATGACAAATTAGTCTCCCAACAATGTTTTCGTGCGAGCCAACACAGCAAGCGTTGGTTCGCGGTTAAAAAATTAGTTCACGCATCAATACAAATCTTAGAGACAGTTAAGAAAGGAATCAACATTTGCCAATCATTTGAATAATTGGAAGTTTTCCGCCTTCTGTGGAGATATGAATACAAGCCAGGCGGTATCCAACTGCGTTAAGCCAAATTGGTCTTCAAACAGGTGCGCGGGAATTTGATAAACTGAAGGCTGGCGTCAGCCTCGATCGCATTGCGACAAATATGTATCGCCTCAGATGTCATATTGATGTATTAAAATATCAGATGAGCAGGCGCTCTGTGCAGACAACGCCAATTTAATCCCCCAATGGAGTTCAGACCCTGATGTCGGTGGGCAGTCCCGGTGCCAATGTGCGCAATGTCAATGCGATGGTGGCAGCGGCACTTATGTTGGCCGCAGCTGTCCTGACCGCACTCGACGCAGTGCTTGTCCGGTTGCTGGCAGACGAAGTTCATCCATTTGTAATCGTGTTTTTCCGCAGTGTTTTTGGTCTGATGGTTGTGCTGCCGTGGATTTTGGCGCGACGTCAGCAAATGGTTTCCCATTATCGCCTGATGCACTTTCTGCGTGCGGCGATGAAGATCGCTGCATTGGTCTGTTTCTTCTTTGCCTTTGCTCTGGCGCCATTGGCGGATGTGACCGCCATCATGTTTACGGCCCCTATCTTCCTGACGCTTGGAGGGTGGATGATCTTCGGCGAAACCTACTCAGCCGGTCGATTGATCGCGGTGTTGGCAGGATTTGTCGGTGTCATCATTGTCATCCGTCCGGCCGGAGGCGATATGAGTTGGGCGCTGAGCTATGCGCTGATTGGCTCGGCGCTGACCGCAGCCATCCAGCTGATGCTGAAGAAGATGGCAAAGCATGACAGCACGCAAACTCTGGTGTCATGGAATCTGGTTCTGATGGCACCATTGGCGTTTATTCCGGCGCTGTATTTTTGGGCGACTCCAACCCTTCCTCAACTGGGACTGCTGGCGGTGCAAGGCATTGTGGGCGCCCTGAACATGTCGCTGGTCACCCGGGCCCTCAGCATGGCTGATGCATCCTTGCTGGCGCCGATTGATTTTGTTCGGCTGCCCATCGTGGCGGTCCTCGCCTTTCTGTTTTTCGGTGAATTGGCCAGCATTGAAACCTGGATTGGTGCCAGTGTGATCTTTCTATCGACCCTGATAGTGGCGGGTGGTGCAAGCTGGAAACGCAGCAAATAGTGAGACATTTCGAGCGTTTTGAACCCGTGGAAATGCACTGGTGAACTTAGTCTGCACGACAGCAGTCGATCACATATTCTTGATTGACAAATACACTAATATATTAGAGGATCACTTTGAGGAAATTACTCAAAACCCCTCAAGTGGATCAGGCGGCGCGTTTGCAGCAGCGCGCCTTCTCATAAAAAAAGCTGCACCGTAAAGGAGGAATTCATGCGTAAACTGTCTGTAGGTTTGCTGGGTGCGTCGCTCGCAATGACGATGATGTCACCGGCCTTGGCAGAGGACACCGACGTGACCATCGTGCTAAGTGAAGAGCTGGATCTGATTGATCCCTGCATGGCATCGCAGTCCAATATTGGCCGCGTCGTTCTGCAAAATATTTCCGAAACAATGACCGAACTTGACGGCAGCGGCGGCGGATTGATGCCACGTCTTGCCGAAAGCTGGGAAACGGTTGATGACGATACCTGGCGCTTCAGTTTGCGCAAGGGCGTCGTGTTCTCCGACGGTACAAGCTTTGGCGCTGAAGATGTTGCGCATTCGCTGAAGCGCGTTGTTGCCGAAGGGCTGGTTTGCGAAATCGGCGCAAAGTACTTTGGTGGTTCAACCATCACCACGGAAATCATCGACGACCACACAATCGAAATCACGTCTGATCCGGCGCAGCCTATTATGCCGCTGCAATTGTCAGGCCTGACAATCGTTCCATCTGAAACACCGATGGAATACACACGCGAGCCCATTGGAACAGGCCCTTATGTGCTGTCTGAATGGAATGTCGGACAGAATGTCATTCTGACACGTCGGGATGATTATTGGGGTGAAACCCCGGCTGTCACCAAGGCGACCTATGTGTTCCGTTCAGACGATTCTGTACGCGCAGCAATGGTAGCCACTGGCGAAGCTGATTTCGCGCCGAAAATCTCGGAACTGGATGCAACCAATCCGGCCACGGATTTTGCCTATCCAAACTCCGAAACTGTCTATCTGCGTCTTGACACACTGACCGCGCCGCTTGATGACGTTCGTGTGCGTCAGGCCATGAACCTTGCGATTGACCGCGAAGCCTTTATCGGGACAATTATTCCCGCTGAAGCGATCCTGGCCACCGCAATTGTTCCGCCATCAACAATTGGCTGGAATGCTGATCTGAAGGTGCCGGCTTATGATGTTGAAAAAGCCCGTGCGCTTTTGGCCGAGGCCAAAGCCGATGGTGTGCCTGTCGATGCTGAAATCACGCTGATCGGCAGAACCAGCAACTTTGCAAATGTCACCGAAGTGATGGAAGCATTGCTGGCCATGTATCAGGATGCTGGCTTCAATATGAAGCTGGAAATGTATGAAGTAGCGGAATGGTTGGATTTCTATTCACAGCCTTTCGCAGAAGATCGTGGACCACAAGTCATTGAGGCGATGCATGACAACGCCAAAGGTGATCCGGTTTTCTCGATGTACTTCAAATATGCCTCTGAAGGGCTGCAGTCAGCTCTGCGTGATCCTGCTGTCGACAAGATGATCGCGGATGCAACAGCTGCAACCGGTGATGACCGTACATCCAAATGGTCTGATCTGTTCGCATATCTGCACGATGAAATCACTGCAGATGTTCAATTGTTCCACATGGTTGGCTTCAGCCGGGTCAGCGAACGGCTTGACTTTACCCCGACCATTGCGACCAACAGCGAAATTCAACTCTCGCAAATTGGCTTTAAATAAGCTTTCAATAGAGAAGGGGGCGGCGTGTCTGCCCCCTTTTTGCATCACGCACTATGACGGGAGGGGCGGCAATGCGGCATTTCATTGGGAAACGAGCCTTTGCAAGCGCTCTTTCGCTTATTGGCCTCATCGTATTGGTCTTCTTTCTATCTCGCCTGACAGGCGATCCGACGGCACTGTTTCTGCCGCTTGACGCTTCGCTTGAAAGCCGCGAACGATTCCGCGAATTGCACGGTCTGAACGATCCCATAATAGTTCAGTTTGGCCACTATGTCTGGGATGTCCTGAACCTTGATTTTGGCGATTCCATTCGCAAGGCGCGACCAGCGCTGGAAGTGGTTCTGAGCGCCTTTCAATGGACGTTGATTCTGGCGCTGACCACTGTTTTTCTGGTCACAGTCGCTGCCATTATCATAGGCTCACTGGCTGCATTCTATGCGGGCGGGGTGTTCGATCGCATCGCAACATTCCTGTCGCTGATTGGCGCCAGTGCACCGGATTTCTGGATTGCCATTGTAGCCATCGTTCTGTTCTCCGTAAATCTCGGCTGGCTGCCCACCTCGGGAACCGGAACCATCTGGCATTGGGTTATGCCAATTGCGGTTCTTTTCATCCGTCCTTTCGGTCTGGCTTTGCAAGTTGTGCGCGGCTCCATGATCACCGCATTGTCTTCCGCCTATGTAAAGACCGCCCGTGCCAAGGGCGTTAAGGCCAGTCCAATCATATTTGTCCATGCGCTGCGCAATGCTTTGCTTCCTGTGATTACTGTGATCGGCGATCTGGCTGCAGGCATGCTGAACGGCGCTGTGGTGGTTGAAACGATTTTTGGCTTTCCCGGTGTTGGCAAGCTGATGATCGATTCCATCCTGCAACGCGATTTCACAGTCGTCCTTGCGGCAATCATGGTGTCGGCCATGGCCATTTTTCTCATGAATCTTCTGATCGACATCGCCTATTCGGTGCTTGATCCGCGCATTCGGTATTAAGGGGCCCTGATGACCGATACCGATCAAATTCCCGACAAGGCGCTCGAAAAAGAGCCCAATGCCTTTGCGCAGATGATGCGCATGCTGTGGCATGACAAGGTTGCGCTGGTGGCCGTGATTTTCCTGATCATTGTAGCATTCTGCGCAATTTTCGGGCCTTGGCTTCTGGATGCCGCCGCTACGAAACAGAATTTGCGCGGGCGCAATTCTCCGCCATTTGACATGGCCAAGGGCTGGCTGTTTGTGCTGGGCGGCGATGCTTTGGGGCGGCCATTATTTGCGCGCATCATTGTTGCCGCGAGCAATACAATCATGGTGGCAACGGGCGCAGTGTTGTGTTCCATGGTGATTGGCAGCACCCTTGGTCTCATTGCCGGTTACACCAAGACAAGGGCAAGTCAGATTATCCTGCGGCTGGCCGATGTCATCATGTCATTCCCCTCGCTGCTGCTGGCGGTCATCGTGCTTTACATGCTGTCCCCGTCGGTCACCAACATCATCATTGTTCTGGCGATCACCAGAATTCCGATCTATCTGCGAACCACCCGCGCCGAAGTGCTGGAAATTCGTGAACGCATGTTCGTTCAGGCCGCCCGTGTGATGGGCGCTTCAGATATGAGGATCATCTTCCGCCATATCCTGCCGGTCGTCTTTCCAACTCTGCTGACCATCGCGACACTGGATTTTGCCTTCGTCATGCTGGCTGAAAGCGCGCTCTCTTTTCTGGGTATCGGCATCCAGCCACCCGAGATCACCTGGGGGCTGATGGTTTCGCAGGGCAGGCCGTATCTGACAAACGCCTGGTGGCTGTCTTTCTGGCCGGGCCTTGCCATCATCCTGACCACGCTCAGCCTGAACCTTGTATCAAACTGGATGCGTATTGCGCTTGACCCGGTTCAACGCTGGCGTCTGGAAATAAAAGGCAAAAAGCAATGAGCGCGCATCTGCTGGAAGTACGTGACCTGTCAGTCGAGTTTCATACAGTGCATGGCCAGGTGAAAGCGGTTCAGAGCGTCAGTTTCCATCTCGATCCCGGCGAAACTCTGGTCATTTTGGGCGAAAGCGGATCGGGAAAGTCAGTTTCCGCCTCGGCGGTGATGAATCTGATCGACATGCCTCCGGGTGAAATAACCAGCGGTGAGGTTCTGTATCGGGGCAAGAGCCTGCTGGATATGACCGGCGAAGAGCGGCGCGCCATAAATGGTGCCAAGATCGCGATGATCTTTCAGGACCCGCTGGCCCACCTCAATCCGGTCTACAGCGTCGGCTGGCAGATCATTGAAATGATGACGACCCATGGCATGCCATCAGATCAGGCAAAGCAGCGCGCGATTGAATTGTTGCTGCGTGTCGGAATTCCGGATCCGGAAAGCAGAATGCGGGCCTATCCGCATCAGTTTTCCGGTGGCCAACGTCAGCGTCTGATGATTGCAATGGCACTGGCCCTGAAACCCGATATCCTGATAGCGGATGAACCGACAACGGCGCTTGATGTCACGGTCCAGGCTCAAATTCTGGCGTTGCTGAAGGAGTTGCAGGCCGAAACCGGCATGGGATTGCTGCTGATCACACACGATCTTGGTGTCGTGGCTGAAGTGGCTGACAATGTCGTCGTCATGAATGCGGGTGAGATCGTTGAATCCGGTCCGGCTGGCGAAGTTTATGCCAATCCGCAGCATCCCTATACCAAACGCCTTATTGCGTCAGCGCCTGGTCGCGGCGAGATGGCAGAACCTGTTAAAGCACCCGGTGAGCCCCTGTTGCGGCTTGAAGGCCTTAGCAAGAGTTTCGGGAAATTCGAAGCACTCAAGGATGCAAGCCTGACTGTCATGCCCGGCGAGATTGTTGCAATTGTTGGTGAAAGTGGATCGGGCAAGTCCACCCTGGCGAAAACCCTTTTGCGATTGGAAGAACCGACCAGCGGCGAAGCCTTCTACAAGGGGCGTGATTTGTTCAAGATGTCGCAGAAAGAGCTGTTTGGCATGCGCCGCGATATCCAGATGGTGTTTCAGGATCCCACGCAATCGCTCAACCCCCGCATGTCGGTCTATGATCTGATTTCCGAGGCCTGGGTTATCCATCCTGAAATTTTGCCCAAACCGAAATGGCGCGAGCGGGTGGCTGAATTGTTGGGCCTGGTCGGTCTGTCGCCGGATCATGCACGTCGTTATCCGCATCAGTTCTCCGGCGGCCAGCGGCAGCGCATCGCGATTGCCAGGGTCTTGGCGCTGGAACCCAAACTGGTGGTTTGCGATGAAGCCGTTTCGGCGCTTGATGTATCCATTCAGGCGCAGGTGATTGACCTGCTTGACGGATTGCGTCGTGACTTTGGGCTTTCCTACATTTTCATTGCCCATGACCTGCCTGTGGTCCGAGACTTTGCGGACCGGGTTGTGGTGATGCAGGGCGGGCGGATCGTCGAAGAGGGAACGGTGCGTCAGATATTCGAGGCTCCGCGCAATGACTATACGCGTGCATTGCTGGCTGCCAGCCTGGACCCGGACCCCGAAGTGCAGGCGAAACGCCGCGCAGCTCGTCTTGAACTGGAGGTCTTGCGCCCATGAAGCCCGATATCATTTCTGCATCTGGGCGACAGGGTACCTTGGTCAACATTGTGCGCGGAAGTCTGGTTGATGAAGAGGCTGTGATTGCCGCACTGAAGTCGTCGGATCTGGGATCCGCAGGACTGGACTTCTATTGCAACGAGCCGAAAATCAACTCGGAGCTTTGGCAGTTCGAAAACGCCGTGCCTGATCGGCATCTTGCTACCGATATAATTGAAACCCGCGGTCCCATTGCACAATTGGTTGTCGATAATCTTGCTGCTTTTTTCCAGGGTCAACCAGTCCTGACACCGGTCAACTGAGAAGCTGACGGAGAGTAAATTATGGCATCGTCACTCTGGTTTTTTCGCTGGCCTTTTCTCGTGACTGCCCTGGGGCTCATTCTGGCCACTTGGCTGGGTTGGCACACCACCGGAACAAGATCTGGCGCATTGACCTTCTTTCTGATTGGCGCCGTCCTGGCTGTGTTGGAGATATCGCTGAGTTTCGACAATGCCATCGTGAATGCGAACAAGCTGAAGGATATGTCACCTGTTTGGCAGAAACGGTTTTTAACCTGGGGTATTCTGATTGCAGTTTTCGGAATGCGCATTGTCTTTCCCCTGGCCATTGTTGCAATTGCGGCCCAAATCGGGCCATTCGCAGCCATCCATCTGGCGGCAACGGAACCAGCTGAATATGCGCGCCTGATTGGAGAGGCACATATGTCGATTTCAGCGTTTGGCGGCACATTCCTGATGATGGTCGGGCTCACCTACTTCATTGATGACAGCAAGGAAGTGGATTGGTTCTGCGCGCTGGAATGCCAATTGCGCAAATGCGCGGCCGTGCGCGGGTTGCAGGTGGGGCTCGTTCTTGCCCTGGTTATGGTTTTCGCCAGTTGCCTGTCAAAGGAAGACGGCACAACCTTCCTGTTTTCTGCCCTGTTGGGATTGCTGACATTTGTGGCGGTTGATCTGCTGGGTCACGTACTGGATGCTTCCCAGGAAGCACGCGATGTAGCGCGTGTCGGCGGATTGGGTGCATTCATGTATCTTGAGGTGCTTGATGCAAGCTTCAGCTTTGACGGCGTCATTGGCGCCTTTGCTTTAACGCAGAACCTGTTTCTGGTTGCAATCGGATTGGGGATCGGGGCGATGTATGTGCGCTCAATGACCATTATGCTGGTCGAACGCGAGACACTGGCACAATTCCGGTATCTGGAGCACGGGGCGTTTTACTCGATTCTGGCGCTATCCGTGATCATGTTCGCACAATCATTGTTTCACATTTCAGAGTTTATCACAGGCGCGCTGGGTGCGGGCTTGATTGGCGCATCGCTTTACTCGTCGATCCGCTACAAGAAGCACCTGATCAGCGGTTGATCATTGGCTTAAAAACTGTGGGGATGAAAAGGTCAGCTCAGACGACGTTGAAATAGTCCGGGAACTGGCTGCGAAGCGCTTCGACACGTGAGATTGATACGGTGTCTTTCAGGTGGTCCCTGATAGCGGCAATTGCCTGGTTTTCATCGCCGGATTCAATCCCGGCAATGATATTGGCATGCCCCTCGAGAATGAGATCGAACTTGCCTTCCGGTGGTGGGCCAAGGCGCCTTATGCGGCCCAGATGGCCTGATTTGGATTGCAGCAATTGGTGAAGTCCGCTTTGTCTCACACCGTCGAAAAGTGTCTTGTGGAAGGCTTCATCAAAGTCATAGAACATATCGACTTGTTCAGCGTCGTGAACGATTGCGTGCTTCATGCGCAGGATAGACTTGGCTTTGGACAGCACTGATGGATCACAATCATTGGCCAGACGGCGAACCACTTCGGTTTCAACGGCAATCCGCAGAAAATATGCTTCAAACATCTGGTTTTCATCAATGCGCGTAACCAGTGTCCGCGACTGCGGAAAAATCTTGACCAATCCGTCCTGTTCCAGCCGCTGCAATGCTTCGCGCACGGGTGTCTGACTGACCTTATATCGGTCGGTCAGGTCAGCACGGGAAAGCGTTGTATCCGGTGGCAAATGAAGATCAATGATCCTTTGCCGAAGGTCCAGATAAATCCGGGTCGCAGCTGAACCCCCAACTGATGCTGAAAAGGGGGAGCCCTGCATATCCAAGGTCGGGAAATTCATACCAATTCCTTTTGTTTGCCCCATACAGCAATCTCCCGAAACAAATCAACGTCAGACCGGTTTTTTGTTGTTTTTACTAAAGCACTAATATATTAGTGCTCTACGCGGTAGAAACACAATAGCAACTTATCACGATTTATTGCGACCCCATTCGGAAAAACTCCATGGCACGAGAAACCTATCAAAAACTGCGGTCTGCTCGCTGGTTCGCACGAGAAGAATTATGTGACAGAGCAGACGGCAACGGGACTGACTGGGTAAAGCGCAACATGACCAGATTATACGAACCACGCATGCCGGGAACACCCTGCAGGGCCATCGCTCTGCATGTGGCGCAAACCGACAAGGGCTGTGACTTTGATTTTCTCACTTTGGCAACCGGCATCCCGTGCCCGAATTGGTGATGAATTGAGACCAGACCCAAACATCAGAAAGAAAAACGAGGACCGAAATGGCTGAAAATTTGTCTGACGAGACGAAAGAAAAACTGATGCACGTATCGGTCGCGACACTTGCAACGGCGCTCTACAAAAGAGGCTTGCGCAATCAGGTCATTCAGGAAGTCCGCCCGGTGGCTCGCAAAGGCCGCAATATGGTCGGTCCAGCCTTTACCCTTCGATATATGCCAGCCAGGGAAGATCGCAACACGCTGGCTGAGTTTCGCAACCCAATGCACATGCAGCGCCAGGCTGTTGAGCAATGTCCGCCAGGCTGTGTGTTGATCATGGATTGTCGCAAGGATGCCCGTGCTGCCTCGTCGGGGGATATTCTGATCAAGCGGCTGATGGTGCGTGGTGCCGCCGGTGTCGTCACAGATGGTGGTTTCCGTGACAGCATGGTAGTCGGCGAACTCGACATTCCGGCCTATCATTCCCGCCCGTCCAGCCCGACCAATCTGACGCTGCACGAGGCGATTGAGATCAATGGTCCGATTGGCTGCGGTGACGTGGCTGTTTTTCCCGGTGATACTCTGGTTGGTGATGATGACAGCATCATCGTGATCCCGGCACACATCGTTGACGAAGTCGCCGATGAGGCGGTTGAGATGACGGTCTATGAGGACTTTGTTTCCGAGATGGTTTTGGCGGGCGCAACAATCATCGGGCTTTATCCGGCCACTCAGGAAAAGAACCTGAAACTGTTTGCAGAATGGCGCGCCGCAAAAGGTCGTTGATAGAAGCAAAGCGTGCCATTTCCGGCGGCATCAGAACAATAAGTTGGACCTGAAATGATAGCCCCAAATGATCTGAAATCCATCATCCGTACCGGCCTCCTGTCGTTTCCGGTAACTCCATTCGATGCCGACAACAATGTGGACGCTGCGGCCTTCAGCTCTCACTTGGAGTGGTTGTCCGGATATCCGGTTGCAGGATTGATCGTGGCTGGTGGAACCGGAGAGATGTTCTCACTGACCCCGACCGAGATTGTGGAAATCGTCCGCACTGCCAAGGCCGTTTCAGGCGATGCGCCGATCATCTCCGGCTGTGGTTATGGCACAAGACTGGCGTGTGAAATGGCGCAGGGGATCGAGGCGGCGGGCGGTGACGGTATCCTGCTATTACCGCATTACCTGATCGGGGCACCCCAAGACGGTATTGAGGCGCATATCCGTGCAGTCTGCAAATCCACCAACATGGCGGTCATTGTCTATAATCGCGGCACAAGCCGTGTATCAGTCGATACGCTGGCACGGCTTTCTGAGGAATGTCCCAATTTGATCGGCTTCAAGGACGGCACTGGTGATATCAACACGGTGCGTCGGGTGACACTGACAATGGGCGACCGTCTGGCCTATATTGGCGGAATGCCGACACATGAATTATTCGCTCAGGCCTACCGCGGTGCCGGGATGGCGACATATTCCTCCGCTGTATTCAATTTCGTCCCCGAAACAGCACTGGCTTTCCATAAAGCATTTATCGCGGGAGATGATGCCACCTGCAACAAGCTTCTGACCGAGTTCTACTATCCCTTCACTGCCATTCGGGACCGCAAGACGGGATATGAAGTCGCCGCGATCAAGGCGGGTGTGCGCATGCGTGGTTTTGCTGCTGGCCCTGTGCGAACACCCTTGATAGACCTGACTGCGGAAGAGGACGACATGATGCGGCAATTGATCAAGGGAAGAGGGTGATGATGGTCGAGATTCCAAAGAATGCCTTCAAGCAGGCGCTGCGCGAGGGGCGTCAGCAAATCGGCTTTTGGTCTACAATACCCGACCCATATCTGACCGAAATTCTATCTGGTGCAGGCTTTGACTGGCTGTTGCTGGATTCAGAACATTCGCCAACTGATATAAGACTGATGATGCTCCAGCTTCAGGCCGGACGCGCTGGCCCCAGCACGCTGATTGTGCGCCCACAGGTCAATGACCCGGTCCTGATCAAGCAATATCTGGATATCGGCGCGCAGACATTGTTGTTACCGATGATCCAGTCAGCAGACGAAGCCAGAGCGGCCGTATCTGCCATGCGGTATCCGCCTGCCGGTATACGCGGCGTGGCCACCATGACCCGTGCCTCCCGGTTTGGCCGCGCCGAAAACTATCTGCAGCGCGCCGAAGAGGAATTGTGCCTGTTGGTGCAAGTGGAATCAAAAGAGGCTGTTGAGCAGATTGAGGCGATTGCGGATGTGGATGGGGTTGATGGAATTTTCATCGGTCCGTCGGACCTGGCCGCCAGCCTTGGCCATAGGGGCGATCCGTTTCACCCGGAAGTCGTGCAAACCATTGAAGCGGCAATCGGTCGTATCACAGCGACCGGAAAACCTGCCGGCATTCTGACACCCAATGTGGAATTCGCGCAGCGTTGCATGGATCTTGGAACGCGCTTTACGGCCGTTGGCAGTGATATGGGTCTGTTGCTGAATGGCGCTGAAGCGCTCGCACAGAAATTTACCGACTAGGTCAGTCAAAAATCTCATGGATTTGAAGTGGCCTGAAATTGCGCCAGGCAGCATGCATGGAACAGCGCCTGCGACATGACCCCTGAGCCTTTCAGATTGGATGCCGTGTTCGCGTTCAAACGACCCTGAATGCGCTCTGTTCCGTTCGACGGTCTGCGAAATAGGCTAAGTTTTTTAGTTGCAGGCAATTGGACTCCACAAGCTGAATATGGCGTTTGCCCCGTCATCCAAAGTTCATGTATTCGTCCGATAACCTTTGTATTCCGCCTGTAATCATTGCTCATCACAACTGCAATTTAAATTGCAATAGGAGCAGAAAATGATTGCAAACAAGTACAAGATATCAGTGGCAGCGCTTGTTGCGTTGCTCGGTTCTACGGTCCTGGCGTCTGCCGAGATCAAGGTTGAATTCTGGCACAGTTTCGGTGGAGTCGCTGGCGCTGCGTTGGACCAGATCATCGACAATTTCGAGGCGGAAAATCCCGATATCACTATCGAGGCGCAAGAGATTGGAAACTACAACGACATCGTAACCAAGCTTCAAGCCGCAATCCCGGCCCGGCGCGCACCGGACGCGGTTATCATGGAAGTCACACGCTATGGTCTGTTCGCGGATCGGGATGTGCTTCTGGACCTGACCGATTATGTCGAAGCTGATCCATTGAAGGACGATCTTTACAATTTCGCGCGTGAAGTTGGCGTGTTTGAAGGCAAAAACTACATCGTTCCGTTCAACTCCTCCACGCCGGTTCTGTATTACAACAAGGCCATTTTTGAGCAGGCAGGTCTTGGCACCCATACGCCGCTTAAAACGTATGATGATCTGCTGGCGGCTTCAAAACAGATTACAGAAAAGCTGGGTGATGACGGAATCACAGGAATTGCTGCGCCGGGACAATTCGCGCGTTGGGGCCTGATCATGGATAATGACAGCGACCTGATCGACAGCGTCTCCGGTGAAATTCTGCTTGATGCCCCGAACACAATCGAAGCTTATGAATTCATGGCCTCGCTGGTGCATGAACACAAGGTTGCATCGCCCGACGGTGTGACCAAGGAAAACAATGGCCGTGATGCATTTCTAGCGGGCAAGGTTGGCATGATGATCAACTCGACGGGCAATTATGGTCGTTCGACGTCGGCATTGGGCGATGATCTGGTGGTCTTGCCGATGCCCTGCAACAAGGTCTGCGCAGTGCCCATCGGTGGTGCAGGCATCGGTATCCTGTCTACATCTGAAAAAGAGGTTCAGGACGCGGCATACAAATTTGTCAGCTTTGCTGCCTCTCCGGAATCAAACGCTCTGTGGTTTTCCGAAACCGGTTACATGCCAATCAACAAATACACGCCGGAACAGCCGCTTGCGGCAGCGGCATTGGCTGAAAAGCCTGGCATTGGTGTGGCCATTGGCCAACTTGATTTCGCCCGTGGCCGTCCGCGTCCACCAGTCGTGACCTGGATGCGCGCGTCTGAGTATGACATGTGGCAGGCCATGGCTCTGGGACAACGTGACGTCTCCGAGGTTCTGACCGAGTTCGCCGAGCGTACCCGCGCAGAAGCGGAACGTTTGAAAAGATAATCACTCTTCAAGATCCTGTGGCGGAGCCTGTGTGTCAGGCTCCGCCCATTTTTGAACGAGCGCTTATGCTTCGCCGTCTCACCCCTTATTTGTTCGCGCTGCCGCTTCTCAGCTTCATTGCGGTCTTCACTTACATTCCCATTCTTCAAAGTCTGAATCTCAGCTTCCGCGAATGGGATTTTCTGTCGCCCACCAAACCTTTTGTGGGGCTCGACAATTACCGCCTGTTGCTCGACAGTCGCGAATTCTGGAACGCGCTGACCGTCACATCGATTTTCGCTGTGATCTCTGTTCCGTTGCGCTTGTTGCTGGCGCTTTTCATCGCAAGCCGCCTGTTGCGCGAAACGCTGGTTTCCCGGCTCATGCGCGGCGCGCTGTTCCTCCCATCGGTAACATCTACCGTCGCAATTGCCGTGGTGTTTTCATGGGTTTTTTCAACTGATTACGGCATGATGAACGCGCTTCTGACCGGTCTTGGTTTTTCAAAAGTGGCCTGGCTGCAAGAGCCGCAGCTGGCGCTCGGGGTGCTGATTTTCGTCAATACATGGAAGCAGCTCGGTTACGACATCATCATCTATATTGCGGGCCTTCAGGCCATTCCCGGTGAGCTATATGATGCAGCTGCGGTTGATGGTGGGAAGCGTGGTCATGTCTTTCGCCGCGTCACGGTGCCGCTGGTTATGCCCACCACCTATTTCCTCTTGATGATCTCGGTGATCGAAGCGTTTCAGGTCTTCACCATTGTTGATGTGATGACCGGCGGCGGACCTGCCGGCGCGACCGATATGCTCGTCAATATGCTGTATCGCGTGGGCTTCACGCTCTTCGATATCGGTCTGGGTTCGGCCCTGGCTGTGTTGCTCTTCATCTTCCTCATAGCGCTGGCGATTTTCAAGGCGCGCGTCCTCGGCCGGAAAGTTCACTATGAAGCCTGAAAACCCACTGCTTGCCTTGCTCGCTTTGACAGCGGGTGTGCTGTTTCTGTCGCCGGTGCTTTATTCAATCTGGATGTCGTTCCAGACTGCGGATGCCTACTACACCGGCAAGCTGGATTTCACCTTGAGCAATTATGAGATGGCGATCGGGCAGTATAATTTTGCGCGCTATCTTTTAAACTCCGTCATTGTGTCTGGATTGGTGACAATTGTCGGCCTGGCGGTTGCCACAATGGCGGCCTTTGCTTTTGCACGTTACCGCTTTCCCGGTGGCAATTTGATGTTTGGCGCAGTGGTGGCAACGCTGATGATCCCCAGCCACATCACACTCATTCCCAATTATCTGACACTGGCCAATGCAGGCTTGCTGGATACCTATGCCGGGTTGATCCTGCCAGCGATTTCAAACGGCTTTGCCGCCTTCTTTCTGCGCCAATACATTCGCGGCATTCCCCGTGCGCTGGACGAGGCTGCTTACATGGATGGCGCGACGCCGCTTCAGGTGCTCTGGCGGGTGATTGTACCAATTGCAAAACCGGCGATCCTGTCCATGGGGCTCTACATCTTCATCACCGAATGGAACAATTACATCTGGCCGCTGGTCGCGGTGGGGCGAGAGGATCTTTACACCCTGCAAATCGGGCTGGCGCGACTGTACCGGATAGATCCGGGCGAGGGGGTCATCAACTGGCCGCTTGTGATGGCGGCCTCCACGATCACTATTTTGCCGGTTCTTCTGGGCTTCATCTTCGTCGAGCGCCATCTGGTGCGCGGGATCATGATGGGCGCAGTGAAGTGATGGAAAAAAGGAGACATGACATGACACGTATCGCTTCTCATCGTGGCGGCACGCTGGAATTTGGCGACAGCACGCCCACCGGGTTTCGCAGCACAGCACGTTTGCCGTTGGAAGAGGTTGAGTTTGACCTCCACCCCAGCATCGATGGGGCGATCATGGTGCATCACGATCCCACACTGGATGGGACCACCGATAAGAGTGGTGAAATCTGCAAGTTGACCGAAGCTGAAATTCGCGCGGCTCGGATCAATTACAGCGTTGGCGAGCATCCGGTCTCGTTGGCAGAGCTTTGCGAACTCTATGCAGATAGCGCGGTTGATTTCCGTTGTGAATTCAAGCCTGATTGTAACGGCGTGCCTTATTCCGACTTTGTTCCAAAAGCGATAAAAGTGCTCAAGCACCACAATATGTTGAAACGCACCGGTTTCTCGTCTTTCCTCCTCGCCACGCTGGACGAGCTTGCGCGCCACACTGACAGCACGCGATTGTGGCTGGTCAGTCCAGCCGTTCAAACGCAGCTTGGCCTTAAAGCGGTGATTGAAGTGGCGCAGGCGCATGGCATTCCTGAAATTGGCCTGAACATCGACCGTGCTGACACTCAGGTCATGGCGCAGGTCGAGCAGGCTGGCATCGAATTTGGCTGCTGGGCCGCCCATGATGCGGCGCAAATCACCAAGGCGCTGCAACTGAAGGTGAAGGTCTTTACCACCGATCGTCCGAGCCTTGCCATCGCGCTGCGAACCAGTTTTGCGCGGGAGGCGGGGCAATGAGCGCGATCACCCTGAAAGACATTCGCAAGTCTTATGATGATGGGCCGCAGGTTTTGCATGGGGTTTCCATGGATATTGGCGATGGCGAGTTTATTGTGATTGTTGGCCCGTCCGGCTGCGGCAAATCCACACTGCTGCGCCTGCTGGCCGGGCTGGACCCCTGCAAAGAAGGCGAATTGCTGATTGATGGTCGTCGTGCCAATGATCTGCCGCCACAGGACCGCGACATTGCGATGATCTTTCAGAACTATGCGCTCTATCCGCATATGACCGTATTGGAAAACATCGCTTTTGGTTTGGAACTACGAAAAGTTCCAAAGATTGAGCGCATTGCCCGCGCACGGGACGTGGCGGAGACATTGCAATTGACCCCCTATCTCGACCGCAAACCCGGAGCCCTGTCTGGTGGGCAGCGCCAGCGCGTGGCGATGGGGCGGGCGATGGCACGCAACAGCTCGACCTTCCTGATGGACGAACCGCTGTCAAACCTCGACAATTCCCTGCGGGTTGCCATGCGGACCGAAATCAAGGATTTGCATCGGCAACTGGGCGCGACGATTGTCTATGTGACACATGATCAGACCGAGGCGCTGTCGCTTGCAGATCGCGTTGCGGTCATGAAGGACGGGCATCTGCAGCAATTCGACACGCCTGATGTGATTTATGACCAGCCTGCCAATCGCTTCGTTGCGGGTTTTCTGGGCGCTCCGGCCATGAATTTCGTCTCGGCAGAGCAGTTGGGTGGTTGGGATGCGCCGCTTGATGTCGAGATCGGGTTCCGCCCCGAGGCGCTGACACTGCATCATGCCCGGCCTGCCCAGCCGGCCATTGAGGCGCGTGTTGCCCTCACTGAAATGACCGGTTCAGCCTTCATTCTCCATTGTGACAGTCCTGGCGGGAGGATGTGTGCGGTTGTTCCCCGAGGTGAGGCTTTGCCTGTCGAGGGAGATCAAATCTGGCTCGCTCTCGAGCCCAGCCAGGCACTATGCTTTGATCCGGTGACAGGTGTGCGTTTGGACATGCCACAAACCTCTCCTGATCAATGCAGAGCAGTGCTCGCCCGAGGGGCTGCGTAGACGATGCAGGCCGGGGGAACCCTCATGGACGACACATTTGCCCAGCCCGGTTATCTGTCTGGTAGTCTGGCAGGCGTTTTTGCCGACGATCTGGGTGCGCTGATTACCCGGCATTTTGCGCAACTGACTGATGCCGATACGCGGTTGTTAAAAGTTCTGACCGGTGATCCTGTTCGCAGCGCATTTGAAAACGGCAAGGAAATCTCGTCGCGTGCAGGCGTTCACCCGGCCTCGGCGGTGCGTCTGGCACGGCGTCTGGGATTCAGGGGATATCCAGAGTTTCGTACCTTCCTTCAAAACAGCCTTGTTGAAGGACAGGGCGAATTTGCCGACCCCACTGCCCGGATTGCGGCGCGTCTGGCCCGCGCCGGCGAGGGCGGATTGTTGTCCTCGATTGTGGGCAGTGAAATTGCAGCACTGGAACATTTACGCGATCAGGTCTCTGACGAGGCACTACGCGACTTTTCGCAGGCGCTGCTGAAGGCGCGCCGCATTTTCATGATTGGAACAAGCCACGGCGCGGCACTGGCAAAGCTTGTTGCCATGCGGCTGCGGCGATCCGGGTATGACGCGGTAGACCTCGGCGCAGCGGAACAACAGCAGCTCGAATGGACTTACGCCATGACCGAGCAGGATGTGCTGTGGCTGATTGGGTTCCGCAAAACGTATGGCCAATTGAAGGATTTGAGAGAATTGGCTGCTGAGCGCGGCGCGACGTGTTTGTTGCTGACAGATACCAATGAATCACAAATCCAGCCCCAACCGGATCTTCAAATCTGCGTTTCACGCGGGGGCGCCGGAGAATCCCAGTCTCTCGTCGTGCCCATGACCGTCACCAATACGATTATCCTCGACCTTGCTTCGATTGACGGTGGCCGGACCATGCGTGCACTGAACAAGTTCAAACAATTGAGAGAACAGCGGCAGTCCCGACGGTGATGTTATCTTGTACAGATTTACAATCGGATGCTTTATTTCATGGGAAAATTTGGCAGATGCGACGGCAAATCCTTGAGATCGTCTATCCACAGATCGGCAGGTAATCCGCGATTGTTATAAGCGACAAGTGTAAGCCCGGCTGCCTGTGCGCTTTTCGCGCCAGAATGGCTGTCTTCAACCGACAGAGCCTGAGAAGGCTCAATCTCCATTCTGGTCAAAGCCTGCAAATAGGGCTCGGGATCAGGTTTCGCTTTGCTGACATCATCAAGGCTGATGCTGAACTCGAAAATGCCATTGGTGCGAAGGAAAGCAAGGTTGGTATCCACAACCTGGCGTCCCGAATTTGATACCGCCGCCTGCCGGATTCCCAGTGCATTCAGGCTTTGGATGGTCTCAATGGCCCCCGGCATGGCATGAAGCGTTTCAGACTGGCGCACATAGTGTTCGTCTATCGCTGATGTCCATATGTCTCGGGTTAAAGGTGCTGGAAACCGACGCTTGAGAGCGTCCCATACACCGTTCAGGTTTACACCAATGAATGTGTCATCCGGGATATCCGAAATATCAACCTTGTACTGCATGCAGACCGCAAGCAGCGCTTTGAGATGCAGAGGCTCACTGTCGACCAGCGTTCCATCGATATCCCAAAGTACCGCTTTAATGCTCACGGATTGCATCCCTGATCACACGATGGGCGTTATAGGTGTCACGAAACTTTCGGTATCCGATGTCGTATAGTCCGGCGGTCTCGGGCGCAGGTTGTATCAGCTTGCCGTAAGTGACGTAGCGGTTGATACCAGCCCAATCATCACTGAGGCCAACGCCCATAGCTGCAACCCAGGCTGCAGCCAGACATGAACCGGGATGTCCTTTTAGCAACTGCACTGGTTGTTGCAGAACATCGGCACAAATTTGCATCCACAACAGCGAATTTGCGCCACCGTCTGATGCAAGAAATCTGCGCGAAGGGTGGCCCATCTCTTCAAACACGTCCACATGATGACGCAGCGCATAGGCATATCCCTCCAGCATTGCACGCCACACATGGCGCACATCATGACTGAGGCTCAGGCCATGAATGATGCCTCTGGCGTCGGTATCATGGATCGGTGTTTTCTCTCCAAGAAAATACGGAATTATCTGAACACCGTCCGCGCCGGGCTGGGTGGTCGCTGCGATCTTGTCGAGATGTTGATGCAATGTGATGCCAGCTTTGTCCGCAGCCTCGGATTCACCACCAGCAAACCTGTCTGCAAACCAGTTTAAAGATGACCCGCCCGACGCCATGCATCCATTGGGCATGAACAATCCGGGTATCAAATGGTAGTCGAGGAACATTCTGGGGTCCGGCGATGCGGTCTCAGTGGCAATGAGCACATCTATAGAGCCGCCGAATTTCAGAAGCATGTCGCCAGCTTGCGTAACGCCTGCTGCCAGTCCCGAAGCGATGTGATCTGCTGCGCCGCCTACGACAGGTGTGCCAACGCGCAAACCTGTCGCTTGCATGGCAGAGTGTGTGACCTGCCCGAGAATTTGCTCCGAACGGATTTTGTCCGGAATACATGCGCGCGAAACATGGCCTAACGCAATGAGTTCATCGGAAAGCTCATGGGTTTCAAGGTCCACAAACCCTGCCTCAAGAGCCCAGTTCTGCTCAATCGCCTTTTTGCCGGTCAGCTTCCAATTGATGAAATCATAAGACCCGAACACAGTGGTGATACGCTTGAAATTGTCAGGCTCGTTCTGTTCCAGCCAGCGCAGTTTCGCGGCGATGAGTTGTTGGTTTATGCCATTGCCAGCGACCTGTGTAAATTTTGCCTCGTCAATTTCAGACGCAATCTCAGCGACTTGCGCGCCACAGCGGCCATCGCTTTGCTGGATGGCGGGCCGAATGACCGTGTCGTTCTGATCAAGGATTACGAGGGCCGGGAGCATGCCTGTGATACCGATGGCCTTGATCGCATCTGCATCAACGCCTGAGCGCTTGAGAAGCTCGGGAACAATCGCGGTGACGTTGGTCCACCAGTCTTCCGGATTTTCCTCTGCCCATCCAA
This sequence comes from Alphaproteobacteria bacterium, assembly GCA_024743215.1. Classification (GTDB taxonomy): domain Bacteria; phylum Pseudomonadota; class Alphaproteobacteria; order Rhizobiales. Next base: position 545,422 of record JANSWZ010000002.1, on the reverse strand, counting down.
CCTTTGGTGAGGAAAGAGTGACCGGGCGTGAGGCTTTCGCAAGCACCTTGTCAGGCAATTCGATCAGAATGCCAATCGTCGACGTGGTGCCGATGTCCAGACCCAGGACGCAATCGATGTGCTCGTTCATGCCAGTTGTCTCAACGCAATCCGTTGACTTTGTCCATGAAGCGTTTGACGCGGTCACTATCAACCGGGTTCCATGTATCCCCGTCAACTTTGAAATGCGTGCCGATGATGCAGCCGGAAGCAATCGATATCACATCATCCACATTGTCGATGTTGACACCGGTATTTGCAAACACGGGAACGGCGCCGTCGATCGCATCAACAACATCGCGCAGGTCAGACCCTTCTGCGGGCTGGCCGGTAATGGGGCCGGAGACCAGTATTGCATCTGCCAGTGAAGAGAAAACAGCTGACTTGGCACGAAGGCCGATGGGGCGTTGATCCAGAGAATGGGCGAATTCCGCATTGATGTTGAACAGCAGCTTCATGTGGTCACAGCCCAGATTGCGGCGCATGCGCAAAGGCGTTGCGCAATCGGGGGCCCAGACGCCCATGTCGGAGGCAAATACACCTGTGAAAATCTCGCGCACAAAGGAGGCACCTGTCGCGGCGGCAATCGCCACGCTCGCTGCAGGGTCCCACAGATAATTGACGCCAAAAGGCACTTTCAGAACAGGCTTTGCAGCCGTGATAATATTCGTCATGGCCGCGACGCTTTCGGTGGTCGCCTTCATCAGATATGGCCGGTCATTTTCATTGCCGAACATAATCGCATCGACACCGCCGGCCTGCAGCTTTTCAATATCCGAAAGGACATCTTCAACGAGTTTCCCCATGCCGCCATCAGCGTCATACAGCGGTGAGCCCGGCATCGCGCCGATATGGGCCATGGAAATAACGGCCTTTTGCTTGTCACCAAGAAAGTCGAATATCATGGGGTCTTCCTTTTGCAGTTGAGAGCTATGCAGCAATTTGAACCGTGACGCCGGCAGCTTTGAGTGTTTCCAACAATTGTTCTGGCGGCTCAGCATCCGTCACCAGCATGTCAACGTCTTTCAGCGCGCATACTTTGGCGACTGACATGCGGTTGAATTTTGTGCTGTCGATAAGCGCAACAACCTTCTGAGATCCTTCGATCAGAGCGCGTTTGATATGCGTGTCCTCAAGCGAGTAGTCGTAAAAACCCGCATCCGTGATTCCGGACGCGCCGATGAACACCACATCAAAGCAAAGATCGCTCAGGCCTTTGACGGCTTGCGGTCCGACAACTGAAGGCTCAGAACCGAATATGCGACCGCCCGGAACAAAAACACTTGGCTTTTGGCCTGAAAGCACTCCGGCGATCTTCAGGCTGCTCGTATAGATATTGACGTCGTGGTCGAGCAGAAGATCGGCAAGGCACAGGGCAGTGGTTCCAATATCCAGCGCAATCGTCTGGTTGGGCTGAATGAGCCCGACTGCGCTGCGTGCTATGGCACTTTTGCCCTCGCTGTTGACGACAGATCGCGCTGCAATGTTCGGCTCCACCAAATCGACGATGACAGCCCCGGCGGAATCCAGCTTGCTGGCCCCTCCATGAGTTCTTTCAAGCCTCTTTTTTTCCGACAGAAAGTCAAGATCGCGACGCATTGTCATCTCTGAAACATTGCATGCCTCCGCCATCTCGGGGACCGTTACAAAACCAGATTCATCCAGCGCCTGAAGAATAAGTGAATACCGCTGCGCTGCATGTAATTTTGCCGCTGCCTTCATGTTACTCGCCTCCCAGTTTCGCCAAAGCGCAGGTAAATTTGTTCTATTTTGTTTATATCGGAATTATAGCGAACATAAAAGAACAATTTTCCGTTGTAATGATGTTTTTTTCGTGTTTTATTGTTATAAATTGTGGTTTCTTGGGAATTGTAATGAAAACAGTTTTGATCACGGGGGCTGCAGGCGGCATAGGCTTGGCTTCGGCGCGTGCCTTTCACAGGCTTGGGCATGCCGTCTTGATTGCAGATCTGGATGAAAATCTGGCGAAAGAAGCCGCTGCGTCTTTGGGTGAGCGTGCCTTCGGCTGTCAGGTGGATGTGCGGAACAAGGCTGAAATCGAAGCCGTGTTCGACAAGGCCCGGTCTGTGTTTGGCCCAGTGGATATTGTCCATGCCAATGCGGGCGTATCAAACATGAAGCGCGCATTGGATTTGTCCGAGGCGGATTGGAATTTCAATCTGGATGTGAACGCGAAGGGCGTCTTCTTCACCAATCAGTGCGCCGTTCAGCACTTTCTGGATCATGGTCGACAAGGTGTGATCGTCAACACCGCATCGCTCGCTGCAAAAGTGGGTGCGCCTCTGTTGGCTCATTACTCGGCCAGCAAATTTGCTGTTGTTGGGTGGACGCAGGCGCTGGCGCGCGAGCACGCCAAGGACGGCATTCGCGTCAATGCAGTTTGCCCCGGTTTTGTGCGAACGCCCATGCAGGAGCGTGAAATTGCCTGGGAAGCTGAGCTGCTGGGGACAACGCCTGAGAAGGTGCTTCAATCCTACATTGACCAGACGCCACTCGGGCGACTTGAGGAGCCAGAGGATGTTGCCGACGTTGTGGTTTTCCTCGCCTCGGAGAGCGCCCGGTTCATGACCGGCCAGGCCGTGAACGTGACCGGCGGCGTCTACATGACTTGAACCATCAGAAAATCAACTGAAGCAGGAGTGCAATGACATGAAAAAATTCAATTCTCTACCGGCTGTCACTACCTTTTTGTCAGCGACGTTTTTGAGCACGGCATTGGTAAGTGCCGCAGATTTGAACATTATCATCGAAGAAGTACCCGATTACGAAATCATCAAGAAACTGACGGAAGAATATGAGGCGGCCAACCCGGATGTGACCGTCACGTTTGACGCCATGCCCTTTGATGCAATGCGTGATAAAATCCTGACGTCCTCCCTTGCGCCATCAGCGACTTACGATGTGATCATCATCGATAATCCGTGGATGGAGGAGTTTGCAAAAGCTGGCTATCTGGCGCCGTTGGATGATTACATCGCATCCAGCGACGGTTATGATTTTGATGATTTTGTTGGTGCGGTCAGCTCGATTGGTGTCGTAGATGGTAAAACCTATGGTGTGCCGTACTACAATTACGCACTTGGCCTGATCGTGCGTCAGGATATCTTTGACAAGGAAGGCCTGGAAATCCCCACGACGATCGAAGACTACATGGAAACAGTCAAGTCGCTGACCACTGACGACATGTTCGGTGCGGCGATGCAGCCCCAGAAGGGCTACAAGATCATGGAAGAATGGAAGAACTGGCTCTATGCAAATGGCGGTGATGTGTTCGACACAGACGGCAACATCATCATCAACAATGAGGCGGCGGTAAAGGCACTTAACCAATACATTGAAACCTATAAATCTGCAGCGCCGGCAAACTCGCTCAATTGGGGTTTTGATGAAGCATTGCGCGCCGTATCTTCAGGCACGGCGGCGACCATGCTTTCTTATAACTGGATGCTTCCAGCCCTGAACGCCGAGGGTGGCATGTCTGGCGATCTTGCTGGCAATTTCACCCTACACGAGGTGCCTGGTGGCAAGGCCGTGTTGGGTACATGGTCCTGGGGCGTGCCGGCAAACGCTGAAGACAAGGATGCGGCTTGGGACTTTGTTTCCTGGATATCCAGCCCAGAAGTTGCCAAGCGTCGCGCAATCATGGGCGGGGCACCGGTACGGACCAGTGTGCTCAATGATGAAACTGTCTGGAAAGACGGCTATGGTGAAGCTTACTACAAAGCGCTCTCGGGCATACTTGAGGATGCCGCGCCACTGACATCTGGCACCAATGCTGAAGAGCTGATCGAAATCATTGGTACAGAGCTAAGCGCTGCCGTCTCGGAGCAGAAATCACCCCAAGAGGCGCTTGATGATGCCGCAGCTGCGGTAAAACGGGCAAACCGCTAAATTCAAAACAGCTGCGGCGCGCGAACCTTCGAGCGCCGCGGCAGTTCCAGACGTTCCTGAGAGGGCCTGATGCAGTTGAAACACAGATTCGTCCTGCCGCTCGCTCTCGTGCTTTCGGCTGTGATGCTTTATCCCGTTGCATTTTCGGCTTGGATTTCACTGCATGATTACCGCCTCACACGCCTCAATGACGTGCGCTGGGTTGGTCTGGATAACTACACCTTCATCGCCACAGATCCTGGTTTTCTGAATGCCATGGGCAACACAATCACATTTGTGATTGGGGCTGTGACTCTGGAGCTGATACTGGGTCTGGGCCTGGCGATTTTGCTGCAACGACTGGTGCGTTTTCAAAACTTCATTCGGTCGACATTGCTCGCCCCCATGTTCATAACGCCAATCGCCGTTGGTTTGATGTTCCGTTTTCTGTTGAATTCGGAACTCGGCGTGATCTCCCATTACCTTGGCGAAATCGGGATCAGTATTGACTGGTTTGGCCCGCAACTGGCGTTGTTTTCGATCATTCTGATTGATGTGTGGCAGTGGACGCCCTTCATGGTGCTGATGTTTCTGGCCGGTCTGGAATCATTGCCAAAAGCCCCTTTTGAAGCAGCCCGCATCGATGGCGCCAGCGCCTGGCTGACCTTTCGGTCAGTCACTCTGCCGATGCTGCGGCCAGTGATCACAGTTGCAATCATTATTCGCGCGCTTGATGCCTTCAAAGTATTTGAATATGTGTTTGCGATTACCCGTGGCGGGCCAGGCGACGCCACAGAAACCATAATGTATTATATTTATCAGGCCGGTTTTCGGTTCTTCCGGATGGGGGAGGCCGCCGCCGCCGCCTTCCTGCTGATCGTTGTTATTCTCGTTCTTGTCATCGCCCTTGTGAAAGCAACCAAGAGCAACACCGAAGCGCCAAACGATGTTTAGTTTTTCCACCCGCCCAGCCCGGATTGCCGCATTCTTCGCCATTGTTCTGGCGCTTGTGGTGGTTCTGTTCCCGTTTGTCTGGGTTTTTCTGGAATCCATCAAGCCGCCCTCATTGGGCGGCAGACCTGATGTTTGGGTATTCCCGCCTACAGGTGACAATTGGAACAACGTTCTGTTTCAGTCCGATGTCCCCAGCAACATCCTGAATTCATTTTTTGTGGCGTTTGCAACGGTTGCTATTGCGCTGTTGGTGGGATGTCCGGCGGCTTATGCCTTTTCCCGTTTCCGTGGCTATCATGGCGCGCGTTACTCCATATTGGCAGCAGAGATGATGCCACCGGCCATCCTCATCCTGCCGTTCTTTCTGGTGCTGTATCACTTGCAGATGATCGACTCGCTTGCGGGCGTCATTGCAGCGCATCTGTCGTTCGTGGTGCCTGTGGTGACGTGGTTCATGATCGGCTTTTTTGATGAAGTGCCGAGAGACCTTGAACATCAGGCCATGGTCGACGGATACACGCGCTTTCAGGCGTTCTATAAAGTTATCCTGCCAGCTGTCAGGCCCGGAATCGGCGCTGCTGGCGTCTTCGGCTTTGTCCTGTCCTGGAACGATTTGTTTTACGCATTGCTTCTGACGGGGGGCGAAAGCCGAACACTGCCTGTTGCAATTGCGGGCTATTGGACTTTTCGAGGTGTGGACATGGGCAAGATGGCTGTTGCCATCCTGATCGCAGTCATCCCTGTACTGATCCTGTCTTTTTTCATTCAAAAACATCTGGTCCGCGGTATTGGCGGTGGCGCGGTCAAATATTAGGGTTCTGCATGAGCTACGTTTCACTGAAGTCCGTAAGAAAAAAATTCGGCGCTGTTGAGGTTCTCAAAGGCGTTTACCTTGATATCGGGCGTCATCAATTTACAGTTTTGCTTGGGCCCTCAGGCTGCGGTAAATCCACAACGCTGCGGCTGGTGGCAGGGTTGGAGCCAGTCAGCGACGGGCAAATCTTTATTGACGGGCAGGATGTAACGATGCTGGAGCCGCGCGAACGCGACATTGCGATGGTCTTTCAGAACTACGCGCTTTATCCGACAATGACGGTCGAGCAGAATATGGGCTTCGGTCTGAAGGCCAAGAATGTGCCTGCATCTGAAATTCGCACAGCCGTTCACAAGGCCGCAGATTTGCTCGACATAACTCCGTTGCTTGCACGCAAACCGGGCGCTCTTTCTGGCGGACAGCAACAACGTGTCGCGATCGGACGTGCGATTGTCCGTCAGCCAAAGCTGTTTCTCTTTGACGAGCCGCTGTCAAACCTCGATGCGAAACTGCGTGTGGAAACCCGGGCGGAGATCCTGAACCTTCACAAGCGTCTCAACGCCACGACTATCTATGTCACCCACGATCAGGAAGAGGCCATGACCATGGCTGACAGGATTGTGATCATGAACCAGGGTGTGATCGAACAAGAGGGTACACCGGAAGATGTTTTCTTTCACCCGGCCAGTCGCATGGTTGCCGCGTTTATCGGTAGCCCGGTGATGAACTTTTTCGATGGTGTCGGCACGGCAGACGGAAACATTGAAACGCCGGTCGGAATTTTCAAAGGCTTTCCGCAAGTCAAAGCGGGACAGAAGGTCGAAATTGGTATCAGGCCAGACGACTTGCTTCCGGCTGAGCCGGGCGACAATACAGTTACGGGACAGGTGCAACTGTCCGAACTTCTGGGTGTGCGCGCCATTATCCATTTGCAAACGGAAAACGGTTCTGCGTTCAAGGCTGTGGTAGATCATGAAATCTATCGGGAGATGAAGCTGGCAAATGATGCGTCATTCACAGTGCGTGAAGGGCGTCTTCATGTATTCGACAGTCAGAGCGGTCAGCGCCTGTAAAGCTTGTGGCCTCTGGCTACTGCATCAGCATTGCAACTTCTGTCTCAATGCCGGGATAAGTCGAATACACGCACCGTCTCGGCTCATTCGGCGTGTTTACCATCTTCTGCGTGCGTTTTTGGCGTGAACCGCTATATTGAACCCAACACATACAGATTTTGACAATTCTATCCGCGTTTCAGGGGGACTATATGGCCGGTATTCAGCAGTTTGATCAGGAAATTGAAAAAACACGTGAGATGGTGGAAGAGATGCGCTCGAAGATTGATCAGTCTTCCGAAGTGCTGGACACCATGGCAGCCAGTGATAGTGTCATGGAAGTCGATTTCGACATCGAGAATGCCCGCATTCAGGATGTCCTGGGCCAGCAGAAGGTGATGGAAGGCAATATTGCTGACCTTATTCTGAGTCTTGAAGATGTCACCAACTCTTTCGGCGCTGAATTCAAGAACATGCAGACATTTACCGGCATGGAAAAATTCATTGGCATGTTCTCTCAGAACAAAGCCAAATCCATGCGCAATGAGCGGGTGCGCACCACGTCTCTGGGCGGTAATCTGCAGGATCTTCTGTCAAAATCAGATACGATTGTTGGCATTCTGACCAACCAGAAATCGGTTCTGGAAACCCGCTATGAGACGTCGGAATCCAGCCTGCGTACTGTGCTGGATCGCCGTCAGGCAACCACCGATGCTCTGCAGGAAACCCAGCAGAAGATTGAAGATCTGAACCCGGCGCTGATGGATCTTGAGAATCAGATTGCGGCCACCACCGACCAGCAGGAGCGGACAGAACTGGAAACAAAACGCTCTGAAATGGCAACCGATTACAATCAGGCACAGGCCAAGGAGCAGGAATTGCTGGCGGCCTCCCAGACCCTGGAGCGCTATACGTCGATGTTCCAGACTTTCATCGACAGTCTGAACAATCAGATTGCCGCACAGAACACGCTGATCAACAAGCTGAAAATCGATACGGAACAGCGCATTGTATTGTACAAATCGCTGGAAGACTCGTTGAAAACAGCTGCCCAGCAGGATGTTGCTCACAAGATCAACACGCTGGGGTCCAAGGTTGATCTGGCCGCAGAACAGACCATGGCTGGCATTGGCGCTGCGGCGCAGTCTCACATTGCCGACCTATTGGAGATGCATGAGCAGTCCATGGTCAATTCCGCGGAAATCCAGCGCCGCAAGCAACTGGCTGATGATGCGTTTACACGGCGCTTCTCCGACGTTATGGACAAGCATCAGGCCGCAGAATACAACGCGTCCTAGTCGAGACTTTTAGGGGTTCTCTGTGAGTTCGCAATCGGTTCTGGTGCGCTATTTCAATGCGTTGAAATCGGCCATTGTCTTTCTGGAACGCGCTGTCGTATCGCGCGATCAGGGTCCATGGGGCGCACGGCCTCACGACATTCTGGGCGCGGTCATGACCGCCAATCTGACACGGCTGGAAAATTCCACCAACGCCTTTGCGTTGCAGGCCCGCTATCAGGATCGGTTTCGCATCGATCTCAATGAAAGCGGGTTTCCTGTCTTGCAGGAAATCATGGCACTTTCCGAAGCCGAAAATCAGGCCCAGGAACGGCTGAAAGCCCTGCCAAACCCGACCACGATCAAACGCAAGATGGTCGATCAGATGTTGTCGGCCCGCAAGAAGCCGGAAGCGTTGCAAAAGCAGATGGCCGAGCGACTGTTTTATCAGGAACTGCGTCGCGTGGCGGCACTTGATGGAATTTTCCCTGCATTCACACCCCCCAAAACCATCCGCATTTCCAAAAACCCGAAAAATGATCGACCCTATTATGTGGTCTATTGGTCCACTTATGATGGCACCGCCAATATGCCTTTGCTCTACACAATGGTGGTGGAGGATTCCTCCAGGGAAGTGGCTGCTGGTAAGGCAGCGCTCATATTCAACGAAGCCATTCGTCCCCCTTCGGGCAAACCTTTGCGCAGCAAGGCGGAGCAAGGCATGGATGGGCTGCCAAACAGGGAACTCTCGGCGGAATTCACAAAGTTTCTGGAAGCCAATTCCTCTTACAGCCTGACGCTGACCACCATCGGTACGGCGCTGGACAATGCCTTTGACAATCTGCATCCCAAACAATTGCGCCGCTTTGTGTTGGGACCCTTTTATGCCGGTGGTATTACCAAGCACAATGAACTGGTGCAGGGATTGTTGGACAAGGTGGATGCCACAGGTGACAGCTGGCTTCTGACCTGGACCATGCAGGAGCTGTTTTCGGAAAGCGAAAAACCCGGCCAGCGACGGTTCTGGAGCCAGAGCCCGCCAGAACAGATTTTTCACATCAACACCGATGATATTGATTGTGTCCAACAGGGCGTCAGTGCGGTGGAATATCATGCGCTGGTCCCGCATGCAGCTTACCAGGCGGTCTATGCCAGCGGCATGGCGGCTGAGGTTTTTGGGCGCTATCAGTGCTCCATTGTCAGTGAAGACGATATAATCCGGCAGGTCTGAACGACAGAATATAGGGAATAAGTATCATGGATATCGGCTTAACCACCTTGTCCGAAAAGGACATCACCAAACATGTCGGCACCATGCAGGCTTTGCTGGAACGCACCAGTGTGTTGGTGATTGAGGACCGCAGCCGATCCAAGACTGAAATTGCAGGCACACGGCGCCGTTTTGTCAGCACGGTCTCAACAGCGCCGCAGCGACAGGCGCGGGATATCCGTTTTTTGCAGCGACTGCAGGCCATTCACCCAAATGATACGCTGCTGACGCCGGAAGAACATGCGCTGGTGTATAAATTGCGCCGTGGAATGGCCGTTGGCCAGGCGGTCGCCGATGTCTTTGCCCGGCAGACTGAGTTGGAAAAGCTGCAGCAGCAAAACCGCGCGGGTGCCTTGAGCGGGGAAGCAGCCCAGCATTTCCATAATCTGCAAAACACCGCTTCCTTTGTTGCCGCCTTCACAGCTGCACGCTTCTTGCTGGATGCCTTGCCTGCCAATGGCGAAAACCAGAGCGATCAGCCCGAGCCAATCCTGCAATTCGATACGGTTCGCGATGCCCTGAAAGGTCTGGTCGCAACCTTGGACGAAGCGCTGGATGGGGCAGACAGCGATGTCGTCATGACATCCAACGCAAGAGCCAGTGCCCAGAACTTTCTGGAAGCCCTGTCGGAACGCGCACAACGCTTTGATGAAATCGGTGTTTTTGAGGCAATGCATATCCGCCTCGACGCGGATGATTTCACACTGGATGGTCTGGAAACCGGCCCGTCCAAGGCCAGCAAACCACTGACCATGAGCTTCAAGAAAACCCATGAGGTCGTGGGCAATCACATCGCTAAATATCAGGCCGTGAAGCTGTCAAAGATGCTGATGGCTTATGATTTCGACAAGCAGATGAATCCGTTTGTCGAACTGGGCGGCTTCATCTTCACCTTTATCGGCGATGGATTTCCCGGTACCGGCAAGACCACGCTCATTCAAATGATCGCCGGTCTGATGAATGATTATGCCCAGATTGGCGGCTACCGGTTCCACTACCAGAATTTTGGCGTCGACCAGATTTCCTCTTATCAAGGCAAATCCGGCCAGAACTGCCGCGCTTTTGTGGAAGCGGTTTTGGATCCGCGCAGCATCGGCTTTGGGACCGTTGATGATATTGATCAGGTGGCAGCAAAACGGTCTGACGCCAATAATACTTCTGCCGGACAGCAGGAAATTACCGCTGTTCTGATGGATGCCTTTTCAGGCGCAAACACAGTGGTGCGCGGCAATTGCTCATTCGGCATGTTCTCCAATTATCCTGAAATGGTGGATGATGCCTTGCGCCAGCGGGCCGGTGCGCGTTGGCTGGTGGACGGACCGCAAACCCGCGAAGATTATGTCGATATCTTCACGCTGCTTCTGGGCAAAAACCACGCGCTGGAACTGGGTGACCACGAGCTTTATGCCAATCAGAACATTCAGCGTGCCGCCAAAGAAGCCTATGGTGATCTGATGGTGCCTCAGGAAGAGGGGCTGAAGCAGGTGTTTGACCACATCATTTCGGTCAATGGAACGCCCGAGACAATGGCAGATATCGGGCGCTATCTCCACGCCATCAAGGAAGCACAGCCGCGCTTCACCGGACGCGCCATCAAGAACGTGACCGACGCCATCAAGATGCGGGCCTTCGATGTGGAATTGCCCGATGAGTGGTTTGATTCACCGGATCGCTTCATGCATCGCCCCTATGATGAAAAGCTGTCCATGATCAAGGAATTGCAAAGCCCGATCACGATGGAAATGGTGATGCAGGAGATCAATCGTTATGCATCGTCCGAATTCCGCTATTCCGATAAATCGGACGAAGCGGCAACCGAGAAAATTTTGCGCGATCAACGGGTGCGCGAACGTGCACAACGTGAAATGGAGCAATTGAAGCGGGACGGCAAATGGAGCGCCTGATTGCCAGCAAGATGATTTATGGGGGATTGATGGAAGTCTCCCAGCCTCATCTGGTGAAGAATTACAACACTGCGTTGACCCAGTTTGGCTTCAAGCCGGTGGCGCCGGACACGTTCTTCATTGATGCCATGGGGTTCTCACCACAGGTCGCGGATATTCTGGACGACCAGCATTACCTCAACCCGCACCGGGTCAATCCGCGCTTTATCATACTGTCCCCCAAGCAACATGATTTGCCCTATACGCAGGTGTCCTTCTCCTCAACACCGGAGTTCATGCGGTCCTTTTTCCAGACCAACCGCGTTGCGCTTGATATTCTGACTTTGAAGGATGTGGTGTTCGGGGAGATCGAAGACGACACCTATACAGTCACGACCATCGATGATCTGCTGTCCATTCGCCATGTTGTTTTTGATTTGAACAGTGCCAATGGCGTGCTGGAAGCGGCCAATAGGCTGGAGGGTCTGATTGCGCGTTTTGAGCGGGAAACCACGTCCTGGAACAATGAAAAGCTGATGGACCAGATCATCGATCTGGCCGCGCTGACTGGAGATATTCGCAAGAATGATCCGGTGCCGCGCAATGTGCGCTTTACCAAAAACGCCTTTTGGGCAGACCATTTTGGCGGGGTCTATATTCTGCGCGATGAGGACGGCCACATGGTTCTGGGTGAACCTGAAGAACCGCCTTTTCCAAGCAAAAAGCGAGCTGTAAATTGGTATCTGTCTCTGGCAGACCCCAAGACACTCCACGCCTATCTGACATCGACGGACCGTTTGGAACCTTTGAACCCGGACTGGCTGCTGGACTCAGGCGTATTGGAAAACCGCATTGACCAGCATATGAGGGCTGTCATGGCTCTGTCGGGCAACGGTGCGGATTTGGGCAAGCTGACCCCTGCCAATGTACGAAAATGGGTGCATGCTCATGCGACCGATATGGCGAATGACCGGGTTTTGTCTTTCCTCAACCGCACAAAAAAAGCGTTGTTGGCAAAAGAGAGCGTCGATTTGTACAAGGTTGCCCCCGATCTGCGCTTCCTGCTGCAGCGGGCCAACCCGGCTCACGATGATGCCGGGTTGATCAATCGCCTTATTGCAGAATTTATCCCTTTTGATTTCGTGCTGCGCTTCATGGTCAACAAGGAGGCCTTTTACCGCGACTATGAAACTTATCCGGAAAATCTGCGTGATTACGTCGTGGCGCTGATCGAGAGCACCTATTTCCGGGACAAGGAAGTGCACTGGCAGAGATTGTTCGGTGTTTGAAGCCCGCTCATCCTCCTAGTCGTATGCGCGGCCATCCTTGTGCTTGAACACCCATTTGCCCTCTTCCATGATGGCTTGCAGATCATCCTCAGGATAGGACCCTTCATCCCCTGGGCTCCGGTCCCCAATTTCAAGATAGCGCACAATGGTCTGCGTTCTGTTGATCAGATGATGTGCCGTGCCGCCAGCTGGAAAGCCTGCGCACATGCCGGGTTGCAAAAGCTGTTCGCCATCCTCTGTACGCAAAGTCGGTGTGCCATCGAGGATATAGATCAGCTCATCCTGCCGCGAATGGCGGTGCAGCAATGCAGACTGCGCACCGGGCGATAATTCTGTCAGATTGACACCAAAATTTTGCAGGCCAAAGAAGTCCCCTAATTGCCGTTTGATACGGCCTGCCACACGCGCACCAAATGGGTCGGGATAGACCGACGGTTTCGAGCGAGTCGCCACATCCACTGCTGCAATTGCTGGTTTCGTAACTGGTTGGCTCATGATTGGGGTTCCTTGGTTAAAGATCTGCTGTGGATCGGTGTTGTCGAAATGGGTTGGCGCAACAGGCCTGGATTTAGTCCGAACCTTTGTTTGAAACGATGGGAAAATCTCGACTGGGATTGATAGCCCACCTGTTCCGCAATCGTTGCAACCTTGTGGCTTGTGGTTTGAAGCAGCGACAGCGCGATGAGCATTCGGATTTCCAGCAGAATCACTTTGAAGGAATTCCCTTCTGCACGCAATTTGCGGCGCAAACTTGCTTCACTCAGTGACAGGGCATGCCCGGCGTCCGCGGATGTCCATCTGCGCCCGGGATCGGCGGCCACCAGACTTCGGATACGATCAGCAAAGGAAATGGCCGTTGGCCAAGACAGAAACACTCCACTGTCTGCCAACCACAGGATTAACTCCTCGCAGCGGTTTTGCACAATGCCGTCAGGTAGAGTGTGGCGCTGGGCAAGTGCCAGACGCGCGCTCAGAAAAGCCTCTTCAATCTGGTCTTTCACCATCACGCTCTGGAAGGTTTGCTTGCGTGCCTCTTCCGAAACGATCAGCCGCTCATAGGCGGCTTCAAAAATTCTGCGCTCAATGGTTAGAACCTGTGCCTCATAGGGTTTGTTGCCATGAGGAATATTCTCGACCGTGATTGGTTGGTGTTCTGGTAGCAATGTTAAAGATCCGCATGGGATGTCACGCTTGGCGCAAGCACCAGAAACCCGCTTTGTGCCGCTTGTTATCCAGACGATTGCCGGAATGGGGCTTATTATATTATGAAAGCAGGCGCGCCTGCTCTGCCGCAAATGCGTGCCGGGCCCGCTCGGTTTCAGAAGGTTTTCGTCAATGACGGCGTTGGGTTTTTCATACATGTGATGGGCATTCAAAAACAAACTCCTTGGAATTTGACAGAAACTGACGCAATACAAAACTGATTTCGCACGCCTGATTCAGTCATTTTGCGCTTTTTACGATCAGGAATACCGATAAATCGTCATTTTTGATCGACTATGTTTAAATCTGTGAACTTATAGTCAATCCTATCTGCGCTGGAAGGAATGGTGCGGGGGCTTGTTGGCTTTTCTTGTGTATCTCTGGCAAAAATCCTATGTCTTCAACGACACCCATATATGCGGAAGCTGTAAGTAAGCCGCACATGGCTTTGCCATTGATCGAAAAAGGAAGACAGACTGATGCTGGACCCATTGATTGAAGGGTTTAAAGGCTTGATCGCCAGTCTTGTGGCATTGGCCAAAGGCTTGTGGCTGGCATTTTTGTGGCCGTTTCGTTCCGCCCATCAATTCGTCATGCGGCGCAAGCTCTGGATTCGTATTGCGCTGGGTCTGTTTGTGTTCCCTATTCTGATTGGCTATGCGCTTCTGATCTGGAATGCAGCCTGGATCCGGGGCTATGACACAGCCTACCCGGACAATTTTGCAACGAGCACAAACTCGGTTCCGGCCGGAGATCAGGTTACAGTGGAGGGCGCAAGCGACACGACATTGACCTGCGGCCGTTCCTATACCCTTGATGCGGTAAGCTATCTGATTGATTTCAACGTCAATACCAACAATTGGATGTCCAGCAATCCGCTCTACAAGCTTGGCTTCTTTGGTATCGACTGGGATCGTACCTGGATTATGGACAACAAGGCGGCATTCCAGCGCGGCATTCATCAGGCCATTGGCCGTACCGCCATTGAAATGTCTGATCGGCTGGGGCGGGTTCGTGGCACGTCGCAGATTGATCCAAATTTGAAGTCAGCACGTGGATCGCTGCAATTCAATCAATATACATGGTTCATCAACCCGTTCGGCGACCAGCCTTTTGGTCCCACTACCAGAAGCCAGACCTATTACCGCAATGGCATCAAGTCTTTGCAAGCCTATCAGGATGATCTGATTGCCTGCGACGCCACATTTGACGCCCGGGCCGATAATCTGATGCAGTTCATCGACCGCATTGCCAATGATATCGGTTCAACCTCTGCAAGTCTCAAGACGCGTGCGGAAGCCTACAATGCCGGTTGGTTTGACACCCGTGCCGATGATATTTTCTGGAATGCAAAAGGACAGCTTTATGCCTATTACGGCATCTTGAAAGGCGCCCGCGCCGACTTTTCAGATATTATTGATTCTCGCGGGCTGGGCACCTTATGGACCGAGATGGAGGCTCAGACTCTGAGCGCTATCAATCTGAATCCCTTTATTGTGTCCAACGGCAAGGAAGATGGCTGGCTGATGCCAACCCATTTGACCACCATCGGCTTCTACATTTTGCGCGTTCGGTCCAATCTGGTTGAACTACGCTCAATTCTTGATCGCTAGACCGCGTGCCCGGGATTGCCATTATTGGCGCAGGCCCTGCCGGATTGATGGCCGCCGAGGTCTTGGCTACCGCCGGCCATCAGGTCACTATTTACGAAAAAATGCCCAGTCCGGCGCGAAAATTTCTCATGGCTGGTCTGGGTGGCTTGAACATCACCCATTCCGGGTCCGTGGAGGCGCTGAAAGATGCTTACTTTCACGCATCCCCGGCTTTGCGCGATGCAATTGATGCATTCCCGCCAGATGCCGTTGTAAATTGGATGGCCGGTCTGGGTGAGCCGGCTTTCACAGGGTCCAGCGGCAAGATTTTCCCACACAGCTTCAAAACGTCTCCGCTTCTGCGCGCTTGGCTGCGCCGGTTGGAGAGTCAGAATGTCAGGCTGCTGACGCGGCATGTATGGGTAGGGTTTGACGGCAGCGGCGCGTTGCTGATGCAAAATGAAAATGGTGAGCAGATTGCTGTCCCAAGTGCCGCCACAGTGTTTGCCATGGGTGGTGCAAGCTGGCCCCGCCTTGGCAGCGATGGTGCCTGGGCAGATCATCTTGGAGCCTTGGCACAGATCGAGCCAATGCTGCCCTCCAATATGGGCATCAACATTGGTTGGACGGATTTCATCAAATCCGGCTTTGCAGGTGCGCCGTTAAAGGCAATTCGTCTGCATCTTGATGGCACAAAAGTCGCCGGAGAGGCCCTGATTACCCGTTACGGACTTGAGGGCACCGCTGTTTATGCGCTCAGCGCGCGCCTGCGACAGTCGCTGGCTCAGGGATTGACGACGATCCATATGGATCTGCGCCCGGCATTGTCACACAAAGCCATTTTGGACCGCTTGTCACACGTGCCGGCGAAACAGTCTGTTGCCAACCGGCTGCGTCGCGCGTTGAAACTCTCCCCAGCCGAGCGCGCTTTGTTGCATGAGTCAGGGCCGTTGCCAAAAGACCTGGAAAACCTTGCATCCCGCATCAAACAATTGCCGCTCAGGGTCGATGGTTTTCAGGGATTGGAGCGCGCCATATCAACCGCTGGGGGCATCAGTGAAAATGACCTTACGGAGAATTTTATGTTCTCCGGGCAGCCCGGCCTCTTTGCAGCCGGTGAGATGCTCAATTTCGACGCGCCTACAGGTGGTTACCTGTTGCAGGCTGCGCTTGCGTCAGGTCGCCGTGCCGGGCAGGGCGCTGTAGAATTCCTTGCACAGGCCAACGCCTGACCTACATTGATACTTCAACAGTTTCAGGAACAAAACATGTCCGACAATCCGCTTCTCGCCAAATGGACAACGCCTTTCGAGATCCCTCCTTTTAATCGCATTGAAATGGCGCATTTCAGCGACGGTTTTGAAAAATCCATGGCCACCAACCGGGCAGAGATTGACGCCATAGCGGAAAATCCGGACGCGCCGAGCTTTGACAATACGATTGGTGCATTGGAAGGGTCCGGTGATGATCTGAGCAAGGTTGCCAGCACTTTCTTCAATCTGTCCGGTTCAAATACAAATGATGAACTGCAGAAAATCGAACGCGAGATTGCTCCCAAACTGTCACGGCACTCCAGCGCAACAGTCATGAATGCAAAACTGTTCGCGCGCATCAAGACCTTGTTCGAGCAAATTGACAGTCTTGATCTGGACACCGAACAAAGCCGGGTCCTGACCAAATATTATGAGAATTTTGTGCGTGCCGGCGCAGCCCTGTCCGGGGATGCACGTGAGCGCATGGCAGAAATTTCTGCACGACTGTCAGAACTGGGGACGCAATTCTCGCAAAATGTTCTGGCAGATGAAAAGGCGTTTCAACTGGTTCTGGACGATGAGTCCGATCTTGCGGGACTGCCCGATTTTCTGGTGTCTGCTGCCCGTTCTGCGGCCGAGGAGCGCGGGCATGAAGGCAAGCATGTCATTACGCTGTCGCGTTCTCTGATTGAGCCTTTTCTGCAATTTTCCAGCCGTCGCGACTTGCGGGAAGCCGCCTTCAAGGCGTGGATCGCCCGCGGTGAAAACGGTGATGAGAACGACAATAGGGACATCATCACCGAAACTCTGACCTTGCGTGATGAACGCGCCAAGCTGTTGGGTTTTGACGGATTTGCCCATTTCAAATTGGACAATCAGATGGCGAAAACGCCAGAGGCTGTTCGCGAGCTTCTGGAAAATGTCTGGGCGCCTGCAAAAAGTCGTGCGGAACGTGAGGCGCAATCCCTGTCGGAACTTGCGCGCGATCTGGGAGACAATTCAGAAATAGCACCGTGGGACTGGCGCTACTTTTCAGAGAAGCTGCGCATGCGGGACCATGCGCTGGATGAGTCTGAAATCAAACCCTATTTCCAACTGGAAAAAATGATTGAAGCGGCCTTTGCCGCAGCCAATCGCCTGTTTGGTGTCTGGTTCCGGGAAGTGACTGATCTGGAATTGTATCACCCGGACGTACGGGCCTGGGAGGTGAAGGATGCTGCAGGTCACCATGTCGGCCTTTTCCTGGGTGATTACTTTGCGCGCGCCTCTAAACGCTCTGGGGCCTGGATGAGTGCGTTCAGGTCACAAGAGAAGCTGGCTGGTGATATTCGTCCGATCATTGTCAACGTCATGAATTTCGCCAAGGCCCCGGCTGGCGAACCTAGCCTTTTGACTTTTGATGATGCACACACTTTGTTTCATGAATTTGGACACGCGCTTCATGGTCTTCTGTCAGACGTCACCTATCCACTTGTATCAGGCACCAGTGTTGCCCGCGACTTCGTAGAACTGCCGAGCCAGCTGTTTGAGCATTGGCTGACGACACCGGAAATTCTGACCAAATACGCCATCCACGCCCGGACAGGTGAGCCCCTGCCGCAGGATTTGATGGAACGGCTGCTTGCAGCCAGCACCTTCAACCAGGGGTTTGCCACGGTTGAATATGTGTCATCAGCTCTGGTCGATCTGGAAATGCATTTGAATGCGCCGGAAGCTGCAAAGGACCCATTGGCATTCCAGGCCAGGACATTGGCCGATATCGGCATGCCGAAACAGATCACCATGCGCCACGCCAGTCCGCATTTCATGCATGTGTTTTCCGGCGATGGCTACTCATCGGGGTATTATTCCTATCTGTGGTCAGAAGTGATGGATGCAGATGCTTTTGTTGCGTTTGAGGAGACCGGTGATGCCTTTGATCCTGAATTGGCGAGCAAGCTGAAGCAGCACATTTACAGCGCGGGAAACAGTGCTGATCCAGCGGAGTTGTACACCCGGTTCCGGGGCCGTATGCCTGCCATTGACGCATTGCTGGAAAAACGGGGTCTTCAAAGCGCAGCCTAGCTGACTTAGACTTGGCAGATGCTTGTCCGGGGAGAAGATTCGCTGGCACGGCAACTTGCCGATGGCCGCCAAAGTGAGACTGCGCTGATGATACAGCGCGGTGTTGGGCGTATGCTGTTCACCCAGCGTTTCTCGGTCTTGAGCGAATTAACGCTTGCCTCCGGCCGCAGGGCCGATCTCATGGCGTTGTCACCCAAGGGTGATTTCTGGATTATCGAGATCAAGTCCTCAGTGGCAGACTTTAAGTCTGACAATAAATGGCCGGACTACAAGGATTATTGCGACCGCATGTTTTTTGCCAGCCATGAAGAGGTTCCCGCAGATTTGTTTCCCGCAGAGCAGGGTCTGATTATGGCGGATTCATTTGGTGCAGATATTCTGCGTGATGCGCCGGAGCATCGTTTGTCTGCGGCCCGTCGCAAGGCGGTAATGTTACGATTTGCGACGTTGGCCGCAAACCGGCTTCATCACCTCAATGATCCGGGGCTGAGCGGAATCTAGCGAAAATCAGCGCGGCGCGCGCTTTGCCAGAATGCGTTGCAGCGTGCGGCGGTGCATCGACAGTCGGCGTGCAGTTTCCGACACGTTCCTGTCGCAGGTTTCAAATATGCGCTGAATATGTTCCCAGCGCACCCTATCCGCAGACATTGGGTTTGCGGGTGGTTGTGGCTTCTGATCTTGGGTTCTGGTCAGCGTGTCGAACAGTTGCTCTGCCGTGGCCGGTTTTTCCAGGTAGTCAAAAGCGCCCATCTTTATCGCTGCAACTGCAGTGGCGATGTTACCATATCCGGTAAGGATGATGACCCGGGCCTCTGCGTTCACCGTAAGCAGCCGTTCAACCAAATCCAGACCATTGCCGTCTGGCAGTCTGATGTCGATCACTGCAAAATGGGGCGCATTCTTCTCGATGCTTGCCATGGCTAGCGCCATGGTTTCGAGCGGTTTTACGGAGAAGCCATTACCTTCAAGCGCGCGGGCAATGCGGCTTGTAAAAATTGTATCATCATCCACCAGCAACAGATTGCCGAGTGACTGCTTGTTCAAGGTCATTTCTTCTTTCGTAAAGTCCAATGGTCTCATCCTGGTTGCGCCAAACCACGTCGCGAAATGCAACACTATAACTTGTTATATGGCGCAAACTGACGACGGCAATTTATCAACCTCGTACTGCGACAATACAGCGCAGTAAAAGTGTCAAAATGGCTGGTTTTTGCGGATTTTGGGCCTGAAAATACTGATCTCCGGGTTTGGCCCGGAGATCAGAGTGTGGTGTCAGTCGCCCATCTTGAGTGCAGCGATGAACGCATCTTGTGGAATATCCACTTTTCCGAACTGGCGCATTTTCTTCTTACCCGCTTTCTGCTTCTCCAGCAGCTTGCGTTTTCGGGTCACATCGCCGCCATAGCATTTGGCGGTGACATCTTTGCGCAGGGCGGCAATTGTCTCACGGGCGATGATTTTGCCGCCGATAGCCGCTTGAATGGGAATCTTGAACATGTGGCGCGGGATCAGCTCTTTCAGTGTCTCGCACATATCGCGGCCGCGTCGTTCAGACTGCGTTCGGTGAACCAGCATGGCCAGAGCATCAACCGGCTCTGCATTCACCAACAGGGACAGTTTGACCAGATCGCCTGCGCGATAATCGGTGATCTGATAATCAAAGCTGGCATAGCCCTTGGAGATGGATTTCAGCCGATCATAGAAATCAAACACCACCTCGTTAAGGGGCAGATCATATTGAACCATGGCACGACTGCCCACATAGGACAGATCAGTCTGTATTCCGCGACGATCCTGACAGAGTTTCAGAATAGGGCCGAGATGCTCGTCGGGCGTCATGATTGTGGCATGAATCCATGGTTCTCGAATTTCTTCAATCTTCATGACATCCGGTAAATCTGCCGGATTGTGCAAATGGGTTTCCGTGCCATCAATCATGGTCAGCTCATACACCACGCTTGGCGCGGTTGCGATGAGGTCCAGATTGAATTCGCGCTCAAGACGCTCCTGAATGATTTCAAGATGCAACAGGCCAAGAAAGCCGCAACGAAAGCCAAATCCGAGCGCTGCCGAAGTTTCCATCTCGAAGGAGAAACTGGCATCATTCAGGCGCAGTTTACCCATGGCCGCCCGAAGGTCTTCAAAGTCGCCGGCATCAATCGGAAACAGGCCACAGAAAACCACCGGCTGAGCAGGCTTGAAGCCATCAAGTGCTTTTGCGGTTGGTCGGCGCTCTTCCGTAATCGTGTCGCCAACGCGGGTATCAGCAACTTCCTTGATGGATGCTGTCAGAAACCCGATTTCGCCTGGGCCCAACTCATCCACAGTCACCAGCTTGGGCGTGAATACGCCCACACGGTCCACATCATAGGCAGCACCTGTGCCCATCATTCGGATCTTCTGGCCCTTTTTCAGCTTACCATCGACAATACGCACAAGCACGATAACGCCCAGATAGGCGTCATAATAACTGTCCACCAGCATGGCTTTCAGTGTGGCATCCGGATTGCCTGCAAGCTTGCCCTTTGCTGGTGAGGGCAGACGTTTGACAATGGCTTCCAGAACCTTGTCGATACCCATACCCGTTTTGGCGGAAATCTCGATGGCGTCAGAAGCATCAAGGCCGATGACTTCTTCAATCTGCTCTTTGACCCGATCTACATCTGCTGCCGGCAGATCGACCTTGTTGAGTACGGGAACGATTTCATGGTCATTTTCAATCGCCTGATAGACATTGGCCAGCGTTTGCGCTTCCACGCCCTGACTGGCATCAACGACCAGAAGCGAGCCTTCGCACGCAGCCAGTGAACGACTGACTTCGTAGCCAAAATCCACATGCCCTGGTGTATCAATCAAATTGAGGATGTAGGTGATGCCATCGTCAGCCTTGTATGTCAGCCGAACTGTCTGCGCCTTGATGGTAATACCGCGCTCGCGCTCAATATCCATACTGTCGAGAACTTGCGCCTTCATCTCACGATTTTCCAACCCGCCGGTGAGCTGAATCAGCCGGTCAGCAAGGGTCGATTTGCCGTGATCGATATGGGCAACGATTGAGAAATTTCTGATGGTTTCGATAGGTGTTGTCATGGGCGCTAATTAGCACCGGCTAATGATATCAGCAAAGGTTTTTGTGCCGCAGGACTTCTTTCGTCAAATCCGTTGAAAAGTCAGATATGTGGGAAGGCGCCCAGCCTCCTGCGCCTTGGCCTCATAACGGGTTCCAGGCCAGTCAGAAAATGCGCCACCTTCCGTGCTGATCCAGTCGTCAGAGCGTGTCGCGGTCCATGAAAAAGCAGCATGCTTGTGGCAGTGCTCAAGCGTCCAGCCAACATAGTGCTCAATGTCGCTGGCAAACAGAAACAGCCCGCCGGGCTTTAGCACCCGTGCAATGCGATCCAGATTGCGCGGCGATACAAAACGCCGTTTCCAATGTTTGAATTTGGGCCAGGGGTCAGGATAGAGCAGAAACACACGCTCAATGGATGCTGCCGGTAACCAGTCAAGCAACGCACCTGCATCATCATCATGGAAGCGGATATTGGTGAGTTGAGCAGCTTTCACCTGCATGAGAGCCTGGGCCAGTCCATTGATAAAGGGTTCCACCCCGATGAAACCGGTCTCTGTATTGGATGCGGCGCGGTGCACAAGATGTTTGCCACCGCCAAAACCGATTTCCAGACAGACGTCTTCGACTTCATTGAAGAGAAGTCGAAGATCATCTGGCGCTGGCTGAGACGTATCAAGCCTCAAGTCAGGCAGCAGATTTTTGACCAGCGCAGCAGGGCCGGGCTTGAGCGGCTTGGTTTTACGCCGCCCAATAAAGTCACTCTTCTTTGTCCGGCGGGTCATTTGGATATCAAAAGGCAGATTTCAATGCGTCCACGAGATTAGTCTGCTCCCAGGAGAAGCCCCCATCGCTGTCCGGTGTGCGGCCAAAGTGACCATAGGCAGCAGACCGGGCGTAGATCGGGCGGTTGAGGGCCAGATGTTCGCGAATGCCACGTGGTGTCAAATCCATTAATTCACGCAGGACATCTGCCAGCTTTTGTTCATCCACTTCGCCGGTATTGTGCAAATTGACGTAAAGTGACAGCGGATGGGAGACGCCGATGGCGTAGGCCACTTGCAAGGTGCAGCGTTCGGCCATACCAGCCGCGACCACATTTTTTGCCAGATAGCGTGCAGCATAGGCCGCCGAACGGTCAACTTTTGTGGGATCCTTGCCGGAGAATGCGCCGCCACCATGGGGAGCTGCACCGCCATAGGTATCGACGATGATCTTGCGACCTGTCAGTCCACAATCACCATCGGGACCACCAATAACGAATTTACCCGTCGGGTTCACATGCCATTCGGTTGCATCGGTAATCCAGCCATCTGGCAGCGTGTCGCGGATGTAGGGCTCCACAATGCCACGCACATCCTGTGATGACAGGCTTTCGTCCAGATGCTGGGTCGAGAGAACCAGAGAAGTTGCGCGGACCGGACGGTGATCTTCATAGGCCAGTGTAATCTGAGTCTTTGCATCTGGTCCCAACACCGAAGCAGCGCCGCTTTTGCGTGCATGAGCCAGGTTTTGCAGAACCCGGTGGGAATAGTAGATGGGCGCTGGCATCAAATCGGGTGTTTCAGTGCAGGCATAGCCGAACATGATGCCCTGATCGCCTGCACCTTCTTCCTTATTGTCCCCGGCGTCGACGCCTTGGGCAATATGATCAGACTGCTTGTGGACCAGAACCTCAATGTTGCAGGATTCCCAGTGAAATCCGTCCTGCTCATAGCCAATATCGCGGATTGCCTCGCGCGCGAGCGCTGACATCATCTCGCTGTTGACGTCTTCCGGGCCGCGCGATTCTCCAGCAATGACAACTTTATTCGTGGTCGCAAGTGTTTCCACTGCCACGCGGGATTGGTCGTAAGCTCCCAGATAAGCATCAACGATCTCATCAGAAATGCGATCGCAGACTTTGTCGGGATGGCCCTCGGACACGGATTCACTTGTGAAAAGATAGTTTTTCATAATTTCTCAGAAACCAGAGATACGAAATCGCTGCCTTTGCGTTCCTCGCAGCCGATTTGGCGCGCACATAAGAATTCAGCCTCGCACAGGACATGCGAGGCCATATAAGGAATTCCTTATGTGGAGGTTTTTATATGAATCGTCAAGGCCAGATGAGCCCCAGTAACTGCTATGTTTGATCCGATTGAGAGAATCCGACCATACGCTGCTACTCGTCAATATCGCCGGCCATTGAGCGCACCAGATCGACAACACTCTTGCGCAGTTTTGGGTCTTTGATTTTTACAAAAGCCCGGTTCAACTGAAGCCCTTCATTGGTCGACAGAAACTCCATCACATGACTTGTGGCTCCGGACTCAACAAAGCCTTCTTTGGCTATCGGCGAAACGTCAGGTGCATCTTCAAAGAAAAAGGCAACAGGCACCTGAAGAATATTGGCAATTGCCTGCAGACGGCTGGCCCCAATCCGGTTGGTCCCTTTTTCATATTTCTGGACCTGCTGAAAGGTAATACCAAGCTGCTCGCCAAGTTTTTCCTGACTCATATTAAGCATCATTCGGCGCAACCGCACACGGCTGCCCACATGAGCGTCAATTGGGTTGGGACGTTTCTTGTTGATCGGTTTTGGCTTGGTTTCCATCTGGCACACACTTCTCAGGTCCGTGATGTCAAAACGCCCTCCTAAGATCCTGCGCAAAGGTTTCGCTGAAAGGAAACTCTTAGGACTAAGAGGAAAGATTTGATCTTGAGGTGTATGTCTATCGTGCGAATTTCGCACGATCAATTAAAAAACTGCGATTTTGGCAATTATCAACCTCTAATATGCATCTTTTGATACGGATGTGCCAAAATTGCACCTTTTAAGTGTGATGTTCACTGATTGTCCCCTCAGCGAGACACAGAGTCTCAAAGAAAGTGATTCGTTTTGAAAAAAGATGGCACAGACTTGATCAGCGCTGATCGCTCTAAACTGCGTCTTTTGGCTTGATAAATATCTGGCCGATGAGAAGGATGAGTCCCAAAATGGCCATGACGATGGCAAAAGAGATGTCGGGGAAACGTTTTTGGAAGGTGGGCGGCAGTGCTGATGGCAACACAGTATCGATGATGCCAGCTGTGCCCAGTGGCAGGCTTTTCTCAATACGGCCAAACGGATCAACCGAAGCGCTGATGCCGGTATTGGCGACCCTGATCAGGGGCAGGCCTTCTTCGACAGCCCGCACGCGTGCCTGATGAAAATGCTGATAGGGCCCGGTAAGGCTGCCAAACCAGGCATCATTGGTGATGTTCAAAATCCATTGTGCAGGACTGTTTGAATGGCTTGGCTCATCTTCCGGGAGGGGCGCGCGTGATGAAAAGTTCGGAAAAATGACTTCATAACAGATCAGGACTTGCGCAGGGGGCAGATTGCTCTCTGCCCCTTCAGGCACATCAAACCGCATCATGTTACCGCCAACACCCGGAGCAAAACCCCCAGGCATATTCACCAGATTGGAAATGCCAAAACGCTCTACAAGTCCTCCAAACGGGATAAACTCTCCGAATGGCACAAGGTGTTGCTTGTCGTAAAACCCTACTGGCATGGCGCGATCATTGAAATCTATCAGGGCATTGTAGAATTTAAGCTTGGGCGGTGTGTTCGAAAAAGTCATCTCCGGTGGCTTGACCCGCACCGCACCGCTCAGCAGCCTCACACCATCGGGCAACAGGGCATCAATGCGTGACAGGGCATCTGGCCTCTGCATCACGAGGAACGGAAAGGCCGACTCCGGCCAGATCAATGCGTCAACCTCATCAAGGCCCGGCGCAGAACTGAGATCCAGATAGGTCTGGAAGACGGCCTCCTCATTGCCCTGGCGCCATTTGTCCTGCTGGCTGATATTCGGCTGAAGCAAGCGCAGCATTACCGGATCTTCAGAGGCAATGCCGGGCTCTGCCTGTAACAATCGGAGCGCACCAAAACCGGTATGAGCGGCCAGACTGAGCCCCACACATATGAGCAGTGCCTTTCTGTGGACACGCTCCTTGCCAGTGCGTTCGTTACCGGATCGGGGCAGTACCAAAAGAGCAGGGCTGAAGGCCGCCAGAAACGTAAAAGCGGTCACGCCCCATAGGCCAACGACACTGGCGCTTTGCATGAACAGCGCATTGGGCATGGCGCCGTAGCCAATCGCATTCCAGGGAAACCCGGTCAGAATGAAACCACGGAAATACTCAGCAAAGGTAAGAAAGAAGACGAGGCTGATAATCTTCAGCGGGTTAGACCGCCAGAACATCAAGGCAATTGCGCAGGCACCTCCCCAAAAAAGAGCAAGCACGGCCGGAAGTCCGGCGACGGCAAAGGGAAGTGCCCAGGCAAAGGTCGGTCCATCGACCAGAACCGCAGCACCAATCCACCACAGACCAGCCAGAAAATAGCCAAACCCAAAACTCCAGCCAAGCCAGACGGCCATCCACCGTTGCTGACGCGAAGTCTTGCCAACCAGGCTTTCGTTCAAAATCAGAAAGAAGCCGGAAAACGAGATGAACAGGATCGGTGAAAAATGAATGGGCGCCATGGCAAGAGCTGCCAAAGCACCCAATAAAAATACAAAAGCCGCACGTGATTTACCACGCAGCCCAAGCATGAAATCAAGGGTTGAGCGCATCACGCTGCCAAACCCGAATGACTAAGGCTGGTTCTGAGGGTCAGCAGAGGGCTGGCTGACAGGATCAGACAGGGTCCCATCTGTTGCGATTTGCTCAAATCCGGTTTGATCACGGCTGCGATTGGCTGCAATCTTGCTGCCGGCCTTCCGGCGTCTGCGGTGAATGCGCAACCGCTTGATACGTCTTGGATCGGCCTCCAGAACTTCAATTTCAAATGGCCCCGGCGCTGGAATAAGTTCACCGCGAATGGGAATTCGTCCAACCAGACCATAGACCAGACCGCCAAGCGTATCAGCATCTTCGGAATACTCACCAAGGGTGAATTCGGGGCCGATAACGCCCACAACCTCATCCAGATCCGTTTTTGCATCCGCAACAAAACTCGTCTCGCTTTCTGCAATAATGGTCGGTTTTTCGTCCTCGTCATGCTCATCTTCAATGTCGCCGACAATGGTTTCTACCAGATCTTCCAGCGATACCAGACCATCGGTTCCGCCATATTCATCAATGACCAGAGCCATCTGAATGCGGGCAACCTGCATTTTGGCCAGAAGCGCGGAGGCTTTCATGGAAGGCGGTACAAACAGCACCGGACGAATGAGTGAAGTGTCTTCCAGCGACATACCAAGATCAATCTGACGCAAATCCAGATCGCCAGCCATTTTCCGTCGCCGTTTGACCTCAGGTCCAGGACTGTATTGTGCGGTTTTGGTCATATAGACCAACACATCCTTGATGTGGATCATGCCACGCGGATCATCCAGCGTATCGCCGAAGACCGGCATGCGTGAATGACCTGCATTGCGAAACAAATGCAGCAACTCCGCAAGGTTTGTCGTGATCGAAACCGCATCAACATCGGCGCGTGGCACCATGACATGCTCAACACGCACATCACGCAAGGCCAGAATATTGCCAAGGAAGATGCGTTCATCAGCACTGAAGTGGCCTGCATCAAAACTGTCCTCAGACAGCGCAAACTGCAAATCCTGACGGATACTGCCATTCTTGATGCCCAGAATTTTCTTGAGCCGGTTGATGAATCCGTCCCGGTTTGTGCCGTTCACCGGTTCCTGTGGGGCATCATTGTGCTGGAGAGTATGCGACGATGTGCCCAGACTGGGCCCTGAATCGCCGGACTCATCGCCGGATTCATCACCAGAATTTTCGCTGGATTGATCTGAGGAATTCTCAGAAGAGCTGTCAGACGGACTGTCAGATTGACTGTCAGCTGAACTGGCAGTCGGATTGGCAGTATTGGAAGAGGCGGGCATTTCTGCGGTTCTCAATGTAAATTGTTCAACTTATTATAGCCTGTTTCACGCCTTTTGACACGTGCTTTATGGCAGTTTTCTGTTTCCGTGTTCAGATTTGGGTATACGGATCGGAAATTCCAAGTCCTGCCAGAATGTCTGTTTCCAGACTCTCCATTTCTTCAGCCTCCGCATCATCTTCATGATCAAATCCAGCCAGATGTAAAATTCCGTGGACAATCATATGAGACAAATGGTTCTGCAGTGATTTGTCAGTCTCCGCAGCTTCCCGCAACACTGTTTCGTAACTGACCGCAATATCGCCAAGATAAAGCGCGCCGGTCTCCGGGTCCGGTTCTTCATCATCATTGGGAAATGACAACACATTGGTCGGCTTGTTCTGGCCCCGAAACCGCGCATTCAAATCCTGAAGATGTGTGTCATCGGTCAGCAAAACCGTCGCTGCGAGTGCGGTATCATGATTGATGGTCGGCAGGCAGGCTGCGGCAATTCTGGTGCAAAGCTGGCTCGTATCAGGAACGGCGTCCCAGCGTGCATCCTCAATGACACAATTCAGCGCAAACTCTGGCGATGATGTTCCTGCCACCGGTCTAACGGCGTGCCGCCGCAGCGGCGCCGGCCTTGTCATAGGCGCGCACGATGCGGGCAACGAGTTGGTGGCGCACCACATCCCGGTCATTGAAGCGGATCATGGAGACACCCTCAACACCGTCGAGCAATTTTGTGGCTTCCACCAGACCTGAAACCTGCCCGGACGGCAAATCAACCTGGCTGGCATCACCGGTCACGATCATCTGCGAATTTTCACCAAGGCGGGTAAGAAACATTTTCATCTGCATCGAAGTGGTGTTCTGGGCTTCATCCAGAATGACAATCGCATCGGCCAAAGTCCGTCCACGCATGAATGCAAGTGGTGCGACCTCAATCATGCCCGATTGCAAGCCTCGCTCCACTCGCTCCGGCGGCATCATGTCGTAGAGCGCATCGTAAAGCGGACGCAGATAAGGATCGACCTTTTCGCGCATGTCACCGGGTAGAAAGCCAAGCCGTTCGCCAGCTTCCACAGCAGGACGTGACAGGATCAGCCGGGAAGCCTCACCGCGCTCCAGCAAAGCTGCCGCATAGGCAACAGCGAGATAGGTTTTACCGGTACCGGCTGGCCCAAGGCCAAACACCAGCTCATTGCGTTGCATGGCACGGATATAGGCATCCTGTGTCGGCGTGCGGGCAATCACGGTTTTGCGGCGCGTCGAGATTTGCGACATCGCCACGCGGCTGCCCTTGCCGTTCTTGTCTTCTTCCAATGTCGGCAGGGAAGGCTGCGCAGCTTCCGCACGAACCATCCGGATCACACCATCGACATCACCTGGTGATAATTCATCACCGGCGGCCAGACGCTGATACAGGGTTTCAAGCACGTCGCGTGCCTCAGCACAGGCATCCTTGCTGCCGCGCAAAGTTACCTGATTACCGCGTGCAAGTGCTTCCACACTTAACAACTGCTCAAGCATGGCAAGGTTTTGATCAAACTGGCCGAACAGATCTCCGACCAAACGGTTGTCGTCAAATACCAGAACAATCTGATCGAGTTCCGTTTCCGGAATTGTCAAATCACTAATCGCATCGCCACGCATATCTGCTGGGGCGAAGAGAGGCTTTGGAATCAAATCAAAATCTCGCTGTTTGTGGGCGACTCACAGACCGGCATTCAGGCCGCATCTGCATTAGAAGGCGCGATCAGCTCCGCAGACAAGCTGAATTTTGTGATACCCGTTATCAGGACGCTCTGCAATGTGCCGATCAGATCGTCAGATGCCATCAGATGCACCGGTTGAAGCCATGGTGAACGACCGCCCAATTGACCCGGTTCCCGTCCTTTGCGCTCCAGAAGCACGTCCATCGTGGTTCCGACTTTTGATGCATTAAAGGCAATCTGCTGTTCATTCAGCAAGGTCTGCAGCCGTTGCAGCCGCTCAGATTTCACCTCTTCCGGCACTTGTTCTTCATGGGAAGCCGCAGGTGTTCCGGGCCGAGGGCTGTATTTGAACGAATAGGCTTGTGCATAACCAACCTCCCGTATCACCGACATGGTGTCCTCAAAGTCGGCCTCTGTTTCTCCAGGAAAGCCAACAATGAAGTCGCCGGAAAGCGCCAGATCGGGGCGGCCGGCGCGGATTTTCTCAATCAGCTCTACATAGTCGCGCCGTGTATGCCGCCGGTTCATCGCTGCCAGAATGCTGTCAGAGCCGGACTGGATCGGCAGATGAAGATACGGCATTACCGATGGAATATCGCGATGGGCCGCGATCAGCCGATCATCCATATCTCTTGGATGGCTTGTCGTGTAGCGCAATCGTGCCAACCCTGAGATGCCGGACAATTCTTCCAGCAAGCGGCCCAGCCCCCAGCTGGTCTGATCGTCGCCCTTGCCATGATAGGCATTGACGTTTTGCCCCAACAGCGTGATTTCCTTCACACCGGCAGCAACCAGAGAGCGGGCTTCTGCTACAATATCGCGCACCGGACGCGAGACCTCTGCGCCGCGTGTATAAGGCACGACACAGAAGGTGCAGAACTTGTCGCAGCCTTCCTGCACGGTCAAAAAGGATGTGTAACCACGGGCTTTGGTGATGGCTGGTTTCGCGGCAGGCAAATGCTGAAATTTGTCTTCTTCGGGAAATTCGGTTTCGACCACCTGCTCCCCGGCTTCGACGCTTTTCAACAGGCCCGGCAGACGGTGATAGCTTTGCGGGCCAAACACCAGATCGACAACCGGTGCGCGGCGCATGATCTCTTCGCCTTCAGCCTGCGCTACGCAACCAGCAACGCCAATCTTCATCGGCTTGGCATTTTCCCCACGGGCATCGCGTATTTTCCGGATACGACCAATCTCCGAATAAACCTTTTCCGCGGCCTTTTCGCGAATGTGACACGTGTTGAGAATGACCAGATCGGCATCCTCAATGACTTTGGTTTCGGCATAGCCTTCCGGCGCCAGCGCGTCGGTCATGCGCGTGGAATCATAAACATTCATCTGGCAGCCATAGGTTTTGACAAAAACCTTTTTTGAACCGCCGTCTCTGCCCTCTTCTGTGCCGTGTTCCGGCGTAGGGATCATTTGTGTCTGCTCAGTGCTGGTATCAACCATGCGAATGTCCTGCAGTGCGGCGCTGTTGCGCCTCTAAATCATGTCTGGATGCTATTTGCGGGCGTTCTAGCGCGTTTTTTAGCGCGGGCAAAGGCCGGAGTTAAGATCGTGCCTCTTCCAACAAGGCCAGCACTTCCAATTCCATCATCTTGGTCAAAGTTTTGCGGTTTGTATCCGGGTTTACTTCAACCGGCGCGCCAAACACGATTTTGGCTTCAAATCCGCCGGTGGTAATGACCGACCATAAATGCGGCAGCAGATCGATATCGCCGATCCAGGCCGTGCGATCCGCCTCCATGCGGCCAAGGGCGATACCGCGCAGGCTTGTATAGGCCAGGGCAACCGGCTGTACGAACAGATCGACATTATGGTCTTCCATGCGGGTTGCTGTGGCCACAACAGCGCCAATCAAGGCGCTTTTGAAGGGCAGAACGCCCCATCCCTCGCTGCTGGTGCCTTCGGGAAACAGCACCAGCGCATCGCGGCTTTCAAGCCGCTTCGTCATGGTACCAACGGCAATGCCGGTTTTACTGCGCTTGTCGCGTTCTACAAAGATGGTGCGTTGCCATTTCGCCAGCCAGGAAAACACCGGCCACTTGGCCACATCCGCTTTGGCAACAAATGACAAGGGTGCAGCCTGTGACAGAATAAGAATGTCCATCCAGGATACGTGGTTACAAAGATACAGCACCGGGCCGGGTTGCGGTGTGCCCTCTATGGTGACGCGCACGCCAGCCACCCATCGGGATACAAAGTGCCATAGGTAGGCTGACTGATTGGCGCGTTTGGGTGCAATGGCCAGAAACACCAGATGGAACGGCAACAGCAGCAATGTGAACAGCGCCAGCAGAACAATCCGGATGCCAGCTAGAAAGGAGGACATGATGTGAATCAGTCCGGTTGATCTTGGTCGGTGTCTTTGTCGAGATTGGGCAGCGGAACTGCGTAAAGTTCCAACCGGTGGTCGACAAGCCGATAGCCAAGCTCTTTTGCAATCAACTCCTGCAATTGCTCGATGCGTTCATTGCGAAATTCGATAACGTGTCCGCTTTTCACATCAATCAGATGATCATGATGCTCATCAGGGACCGTTTCATAGCGAGAGCGGCCATCGCGAAACTCATGGCGTTCAATAATGCCCTGTTCTTCAAACAGCCGCGTGGTGCGATACACCGTTGAAACAGAGATATTTGCATCAATGGCTGACGCGCGTTTGTGAAGTTCTTCCACATCAGGATGATCATCTGATTGTTCCAGAACGCGGGCAATGACCCGGCGTTGTTCCGTCAATCGCAAGCCCTTTTCGCTGCATTGCTGCTCAAGCAGGGATTTCTTGTCGGCCTCAATCAGTTTTTGTGCCATGTCAGCCGTCCGCCAAAGACAGGAATCTTCACTGTCGATTACCGAACATTGCAGGCCATGACAAGCGCTGTCCCGCCAGATACGCCTTTGCGCTTTTCAGCATGGGTATAATATCCCTTGCGCACCCCGACCTGCTCAAAGCCGAGCTGCCGATAGAGATGCAATGCGGACTGATTGTTCTCATCAACTTCCAGGATCAGTCTGCCGATGCGGTCAGCATAGAGTTTTCTGAGAGACTCAGCCATCAGCTTACGGCCAACACCCCGGCCTCTGGTCTGAGCCGCGACCGCAATTGTCAGAATTTCAGCTTCATCTGTAGCGTGGCGCAACAATACAAAACCAACCGGTCGGTTCCGGGTTAGCGGGCCGGTTTCAAGCGCCAGATAACCGAACACATTGTTCTGGCGCAGCAGGCCCATCATGTCCTCAGGTCCCCAGGCAGGATCAAAGCCGGTGGCGTGAATGTCAGACATGGCCACGCAATCCTGCTCTTCCAAAGGACGCAACAGAATTTCACGGTTTATAAGGCGTGCCGGATTGAGGAATGAGATCACAGCGCAGCCCCTGTCGCTCTGCCACTGTCTTGCGCAGCGGGCCGCAGCACATGTTTTGCAGATTGGGGTTTTGCATCAGCACCGCGCAGGTAAAGTGGCGCTGCCGGGTTGGTTTCAACGGCCAGCGTGTGGCCAAGCTCGGCTATACTGAGAATATTCGGTAAAGCAGTGTCGATGATCATCTGGTCTTCTGCGTTTTCAGCTGGCAGCAAGGAAAGACCTGAGCCAATCAGGCAGAGTGGCACGGGTAACGCTGCCACCGCGTCTGGAAGTGCGTCAACCGGGATCAGGCTGTCATCTATCAGCACGGTTCCAGAATGATCCACAGCTTTGACATAGGCAGCTCCCCGTCGGGCATCATTGATGGCGCAGAAGGCCAGCGAATCACGATTGAGCGCACTTGCTTCCAGCAGCAATGCGTCCAGCACGCCAACTCCTATGGCATCAATTTTTAGGGTTGCAGCCAGAACCCTGGCTGCTGAAAGCCCAACCCGCTGACCGGTGAAGGAGCCGGGGCCTTTTGTGACGGCAATTCGGTCAATATCAGCAGGTACGAGACCGCTTGACGAGAGCAGTGTGGCAATCTGCCCAGTCAGAATTTCCGCATGGCCCCGTCCCAGGTCCTGAGTGTTTTGCGCAATAGGCTGAACACGGCCGTCTTCCCATTTGGAAACCGCGACCGCACAAAGTGCATTACAGGTGTCTATACTGAGTTGAACCATGGACCGTTCGTTAAAAGGCTTTTGTGGCGCTGCCAAGTCTAAGATCACAGTTTCAACAAAAATGCCGAGCGAATTTGCCCGGCATTACAAATTGCTGTTTTTTGATCGCGGGTATTTCGCAAGCGATCAGGTGACCGGGCGTACTTCCTGCACATCGGGCACAAAATGGCGCAGCAGGTTTTCAATACCGTGCTTCAGTGTTGCTGTGGATGACGGGCAGCCTGCACAGGCACCGCGCATATGAAGGAAGACAACCCCGTCCTTGAAGCCCTGGAACGTGATGTCGCCACCATCATTGGCCACTGCCGGGCGCACACGCGTCTCCAGCAATTCCTTGATGACCTTCACCGTTTCCGCGTCGCTTTCTTCAAAAAACTCACCGCTGGTCTCGCCGTCTGCATCACCCGTGCCATCAAGCACCGGCTGTCCGGACAGGAAATGCTCCATTATCGCACCCAGAATGGCCGGTTTGATATGAGCCCATTCCACATCCGATTTGGTAACCGAGATAAATTCCTGACCAAAAAACACGCCGTCCACGCCCTCGACAGAAAACAACTTCTGGGCAAGCGGAGAATCTTCAGCATCTGTAGCACTGCGATAATCGCGCGTTTCCTTTGCCAGGACGGTCTGTCCCGGAAGGAACTTCAACGTGGCTGGATTTGGCGTAGCTTCTGTCTGAATAAACATGGAAACGAACTCCCGAAACAGTGCTTGAGTGCACCGAAGAAAACATCATCGTTGAATACCGATATAAGCATATTCCGACAATGTAAAAGGTCTAATTTAGAATTATTCTAGACTGGAATGCGATGTTTCGCAATCTCGGATTTTGGAAGATCAGACCACAATTCCACATACAACTTGACATATTACCATTTGGTGTCATATTTAAATAATACCTTTTGGTGTTATTAAAGGAGTTCACGGTGTGTTTTACAAATTAGCGATGCGTCTCACAATTCTTGCGTCTGCGGCCCTTATCGCAAGCTCTGCTGCTGCCGCCGGTGCCAGTGTCGAAATTGGAGAAAGCAAAGGGCGGATTATCAACAAGCCATCCGCGCAGTTGAATTGGGAGGTAACCGGTGAGGGCGTTCAATTTGCCGCACTGCAGGGGGACCGATTCTCTGAAGCCTATATGGCGATGGTGAGACTGCCTGCGGGCCTGACCAGCCCAGCACATATCAAATCTGCAAACATGTATGGTCTGGTCGTCAGTGGTACGATCACACACCATGCGGTGGCGCTCGGGCCGGATGATGAGGTCGCACTTCCTGCCGGCTCATACTACAAAATTCCGGCGGGTCTCGCTCATATCAGCAAATGCGTATCCGCCGTCGATTGCGTCACCTTTCTTTATCAGGATGGCAGGTTTGATTTCCTGCCAATTGACCAATGATGTCGGCAGAGCAGGGGGCTTTCCGCGCCCTCGCAGATCCAACGCGTCGACAGATTCTGATGCATTTGGGATCGTCCGACATGACCATTGCCCAGGTATCTGATCATTTCGACATGACCAGAGGCGCGGTCCGAAAACATCTGACCATTCTGGAAGAAGGCAACCTGATCTCGGTGCATCCCAAGGGGCGAGAGCGGATTAACCGGCTGGCACCGGAAGGCATCAGGGCCGCCGCTGACTGGCTCAATTACTTCAACCGCTTCTGGGACGAAAAACTGAGCGCACTGCAATCTGCAATTGAAAACGAACAACGCAATGAAAGCGAAAAACAGCCATGAGCAATGACACATTGAACAAATCCATCTTCCTGCCCGCATCACGCGAGACCGTCTGGTCTTTTCTGACTGAGAAAGACAAACTCAAATTGTGGTTTCAACCCGCTGAGGCCGATCTTGCGGACAAGCAGGATTATGCGCTTGTTTCGACTGGTGATGATGGCTCTGTAAATAAAATATGTTGGGGCACAGTGCTGGAGATGGACCCACCGAGCCGCCTGAAATACTCATTCACCATCAAACCATTGAATGGGGCCAGCACCATCGTAATCTGGGAGTTGGAGGCCCTTGAGGGCGGCACAAAACTGTCACTCACCCATGAAGGCATCAGCCAGGCTGCGGGCGAAGCCGCAATGGGTCTGATACTGGCACTCGACAAGGGCTGGGACGATCACCTGGCCAGCTTGCGAACCGAATTGAGCTAAGCAATTCAGGTTCAGACGATTGCATCCATGTCTTCATCTGTCAGATCACCTGGAACGATGGTCACTGGAATTGGAAATGCATTGGTTTTTGTTGCAAGCGAGGCAATAAGAGGGCCGGGCCCTTCTGTTCCGGAGGCTGCTGCCAGAACGAGCACAGCGATGTCTTCGTCTTCCTCGATCAGTTCCAAAATCTGCGGTGCGCGCTGACCTTCCAGAATAACCAGGTCCGGGCGCATCGTGGAGACCGAATTGACCTCATTTTCGTAGCGCGCAAGGATGCCTTCGGCCTCTTCGCGCGCTTCGGCCCGCATGATGTCTTCCACACCAATCCAGTGTTGAAACTCCCCGGTGGAAATCACATAGAGCAGCACCAGCCCACCGCCTGTGCTCTCTGCGCGCCGTGCGGCATAGATCAGGGCTCGATGACACTCGGGCGTGTCATCAATCACCACCAGAAACTTGCGGCGGTGACCCTCTTCCTTACTTTTTCGTTGCTTCATCATGTGCGGATGCTGCCATTGGTTGCGCGTCGCGGCAAGTATTTTGTCAGCGCACTCATTCCGATGCAACACTCATGACATGTGCACTAGGAAACGAAGCCGAATATGGCTTTGACATCCCGCAGAACCGGTTGTGCCAGCACGCGCGCCTGTTCAGCGCCGTTACGCAGCACTGCGTCCACATGATCCGTATCATCCATCAGACGGCGCATCTCCAATGTGATCGGAGACAGGGTTTCCACAGCCAAATCGGCCAGGGCCGGTTTGAACTTTGAAAACTCGGCCCCGGCATATTCTGTCAGCACATCCTGCGGGGCCTTGTCAGACAGGCCGGAATAGATGTTGATGAGATTGCGCGCTTCCGGCCGGTCAGCCAGATCATCGAGATTATCCGGCAGCGGGTTTGGGTCCGTCTTTGCTTTACGAACCTTCTTCGCCAAATCGTCAGCATCATCCGTCAGATTCAGCCGCGACAGATCGGAAGCATCAGAACTCGACATTTTCTTCGAACCGTCGCGCAATGACATGACCCGTGTCGCCGCGCCCGTAATCAACGGCTCCGGCAGCGGAAAATATGTCTTGTCCGGCCCAATGCCCAATCCGAGACGATCAATTTCACCAGCAAAATCCATATTGAATTTCTGCGCAATGTCGCGCGTCAATTCCAAATGCTGCTTCTGATCCTCGCCCACCGGCACATGGGTGGCGCGGTAAGCCAGAATGTCAGCGGCCATCAGGCTGGGATAGGCAAACAGGCCAACAGATGCATTTTCGCGGTTCTTGCCAGCCTTGTCCTTGAATTGGGTCATACGGCTGAGCCACCCCATACGGGCAACGCAATTAAAGAGCCATGCCAGTTCGGCATGTTCTTTTACCTGACTTTGATTGAAAACAATGTGTTTCGATGGATCAATGCCCGCAGCCAGAAACGCCGCCGTCACTTCCCGTGTTTTCTGCCGCAGCACAATGGGGTCCTGCCACACGGTGACGGCATGCAGATCAACCACGCAATAAACGCAATTGTGGCTTTCCTGCATGGCAACGAAGCGCTTGATCGCGCCCAGATAATTGCCAAGATGTACATTGCCGCTAGGCTGGATGCCGGAAAACACCCGTGGTTCAAAACCGGAAGCTGCCGAAGTCATGTTTCACTCTTGTGACTGGAATTGAATGCTGCGCTCTTATGACGAAGCCGGGCGGCGCTGGCAAGACTCAACCTTTGGAGCGGCTCCGTATCCGTTGTGCAATGGTCAATGCGTTGAAGACCCCCGTCAATTGGCACACCATGCCAAAAATGGCGAGGCTGACCGTGCCCAGAACACCCATGCCAAAGAATTTCACCAGGAAGGCAGCATCGGTCAAAAACGGGCTTAGCCAATTGGCGCCATAATAGATCCAGACGCCAGTCAGAAGCGTTGCCAGCACCAGACGCGGTACCCGCCGGTGCAAACTGTCATCCCAGACGAAGTGACCGCGTTTCCACAGTATGAATCCAAGGCAGCCGGCATTGGCCCAACCGGCAAGAGACGTGGCAATGGCAATACCGACATGCTGAAACAGAGGGAACAATGCCAGGGAAAAGGCGACATTCACGGCCACACCAATGCCTGCAAAATACATCGGCGTCTTGGTATCTTCACGGGCAAAATAACCTGGAGAAAAGACTTTGATCAGAACAAAGGCTGGCAGGCCCCAGGCAAAAGCAGCCAGAGCAGCACCGGTTTGAATGGTTGCTTCTGGCGTAAAATTTCCGCGCTCGAACATTAACCGGATAACCGCATCCGGCACCAGAAACAGAGCCATCGCGGCAGGCAGGGTCAAAGCCAGTGCCAGTTCCATTGCACGGTTCTGGGTGTCACTGGCGATCTGCAGTTCATCGCGTCTTATGTGCCGCGACAGGACTGGCAGCAGAACCACGCCCATGGCAATACCAACAATGCCCAGCGGAAACTGATAAAGCCGATCTGCGTAATACAGAAACGAAACCGCACTGTCCTGGGTGGAGGCGATGATGGTGCCAACAAGAATGTTGATCTGGGTAATGCCCCCGGCAATGACGCCTGGAACACCCAACGCCAGCAGGCGTTTGACGGATTTCGTCAGGCGCGGTCGTTTGAGCCGAAGATTGAATTTGGTTCTCCGAAACATCCAATACAGCACGCCCAACTGTACAAACCCGGCCACGAAAACGCCCCATGCCAGCCAGAAACCGGAAATGGGTGTGTCGCCAAAACCCCGCAAACCAATGACAGCCAGCACACCAATCATGATGACGTTCAAAAGGATGGGGCCATAGGCTGCTGCACGAAAATGACCGAATGTATTGAGCATACCGCTCAACATCGCAATCAACGACATGCATAGCAGATAGGGAAAGGTGATGCGTGTCAGCCAAACCGCCAGTTCAAATTTGACGGTGTCATCCAGGAAACCGGGCGCAAGAACGGATACGAAAAACGGGGTCGCAATTTCCGCAAGCGCTGTCAGAAGCAGCAAGGTGAAGAGAAACACGGCCAGAATTTCACTGGCGAAATTACTGGCCTTTTCGGGGTTCTTCTCCGCCTCGCCCTCTTCCAGAGAGCGCGCAAACAGCGGCACAAAGGCTGCATTGAATGCGCCCTCAGCAAACAATCTGCGAAACAGGTTTGGCAGTCGAAAAGCCACCAGAAAAGCATCTGCAACCGGGCCGGTGCCAACAAAGGCCGCCATAAGAAGGTCGCGCACATAGCCAAGTATTCGGCTTAAAAGCGTCGCAAAACCGACAGTGAAGAAATTGGAAAAGAGTTTCACACGGTCAGGCTCTTTTTGTTCATCGGCGTTGTGTTGCGTTTGCTTTTATTTGGCAAATGACCGGCCGTTCCGGGCTTTGTCGTGAAAATTCGCATCAACCGATCCTTGATCGCTTTGTGTTTGGCAGGGCCGGTAATCTTCTCACCCATCAGATCAGTCACGTAAAATCCATCCAGTGCCCGCTCTCCAAAAGTCGCAATATGAGCTGAGGCAATGTCCAGATTAAGGTCAGCCAATGCTGTGGTCAGATCATATAGCAGACCAAGCCGGTCGAGCCCCGAGACTTCAAT
This sequence comes from Alphaproteobacteria bacterium, assembly GCA_024743215.1. Taxonomy (GTDB): domain Bacteria; phylum Pseudomonadota; class Alphaproteobacteria; order Rhizobiales. The sequence goes on along the minus strand of JANSWZ010000002.1, from coordinate 506,370 downwards.
AACCGAAAACAAATTTGAAATGGTGTTGTCGATTGAGACCTCAGGGTCCAGCGAAAACGCCTTTTGACGGCGTGTCTTCTTGCTTTTGGTGGCCAGCACGCCCGGCAAATGTAATGACCCGTTCAACACGTCTTGAATAAGATCGCCAATGCGCGCGCCGCGGCGCAATTCATCGGCATCATCATTGAATTCCCGGTTGATGAAAATGGAATCCAGCGCCTTGCCATTGGTCGTCGTGAAAATCTGTGCGTCAACAATGTTTGCGCCGGCAACGGCGCAGGCTCCGGTCACATAGGCCAGCAACCTGGGATGGTCCGGCGCATAGACGGTAATTTCGGTAATTTCCTCAAATGATTTCGTATGAACAGTGGTCGCAAAGGTTTGCTTTTCCGATTCAGCATTATTGATAAAACGCGCATGTCGCGCCATCGCATCTGGATCCACCCGCATCCAGTAAGCCGAATAGTGGAGTTTCTGATAGGTCTTGACCTGGCGTTGGCTCCAGGCTTTTTCGCCCTCGCGCTTTTCTTCCATCAGCACATGGGACAATTGTTGTTTGGCGCGATTGACGCGTTCGCTTTGGGCAACCTGTGTAAAGCCACCGGTGAGCAGCGGTTCGGTTTCATAATAAAGCGTGCGCAGTAGCTGACCTTTCCAGCCATTCCAGACACCAGGACCCACAGCTTTGATATCGCAGACGGTCAGGATAAGCAGCATTTTCATGCGCTCAGTGGTTTGAACCAGAGCATGAAAATCCTGAATGGTCTTGCGGTCGGCCAGATCACGTGACTGGGCGATGGAAGACATCGTGAGATGTTCTTCAATCAGCCAGGCCACCAATTCGGTTTGCGCTGGGGTCAGACCAAAGCGGGGGCACAGTTTACGGGCAACCTTGGCTCCGGCAATTGAGTGGTCTTCCTTACGTCCCTTGGCAATGTCATGCAGGAAAAGCGCGACATAGAGGATGACGCGATCTTTGATTTCCGGGAAAATCTCATTGGCCAGCGGGTGCTCCGCTTCCAAATCACCACGCTCGATTTCGGCCAGAATGCCAATGGATCGCAACAAGTGCTCATCAACTGTAAAGTGATGATACATGTTGAATTGCATCATCGCGACGACACGCCCGAAATCAGGGATGAAGCGGCCCAGAACCCCGGCCTCATTCATACGTCGTAAAACGGTTTCGGGCTGATTTTTGCTTGTCAGAATGTCCAGAAACAAGCGATTGGCATCCGTGTCCTCACGCACCTGCTTGGTGATGAACTTCAGAGACCGACGCACCAGTTGGATCGTATCTGGATGAAATGCCAGATTGTGTTTATCTGCCAGCCAGAACAGACGTATCAGATTGACCGGATCGCGCTCGAAGATCGTATCATCTGCCGCAGCAATGCGCTTTGTCTCCAGAACAAAGTCTGTCGTACCGCGAATTTTACGCCTGCGGCGGCCGGTGAGGTTGAGAAACAGCCGGTTGAGATCCGGTGTATCCTTTGCATCGGCCTCTTCCAGCTGGGCGCAGAAAATACGGGTTAGATCGCCCACATCCTTGGCAATCAGGAAGTAGTGCTTCATGAAGCGCTCAACCGCTACCAGGCCGCCATGTTCCTGATAACCAAGCCGCCGCGCCAGTTCTGCCTGAACATCAAAGGACAGGCGTTCTTCGGGCCGACCGGTCAGGAAATGCAGATGGCACCGCACAGCCCAAAGGAAATCTTCACATTTCAGAAAACGATTGTGTTCCTTGCGGGTAAAAACGCCGAGCTTGATCAACTCATCCGTCTTGGAAACGCCGTAGAAATACTTTGCGATCCAGAACAGGGTGTGCAGATCACGAAGGCCGCCCTTGCCCTCTTTGATATTCGGCTCAACCCGGTAACGTGACGCGCCGGATCGTTTGTGGCGATCATCCCGCTCTTCAAGCTTGGCTGCAATAAATTCTCGTGCAGTGCCGCGCACCACATCCTTTTCAAACCTCTGTTCCAATTCGTCAAACAGCTCGCGGTCGCCGCACACATGGCGGGCTTCCAGTATGGAGGTGCGGATTGTGATATCGGTTTTGGAGAGGCGGACACATTCATCAATGTTGCGGGTAGCATGGCCAACCTTGAAGCCCATGTCCCACAACAGATACAGCAGATATTCAACAACGCTTTCGCCCCAGGGCGTCTGCTTGTAGGGCAGCACGAACAGCAGATCGATGTCAGACCCCGGCGCTAAGGTGCCGCGCCCATAACCACCGACTGCCACAACAGACAGCTTTTCCGCCATGGAAGGCGTGCCGGTCGGGAAAACATGAGCCAGAGCAAACTCCAGAATGCAGCGCATCAACAGATCCTGCATGTCTGACAGACGTTTGGCACAGGCCGTGCCACTGCCATTCTCATTCAACTCTTCTTTGGCGATTGCGCAACCGGCCTTGTAGGCCTCCTTCAAGGTTGCAAGCACCTTGTTGCGCACGACCGGTGCGTCACCGGTACCGCCATTTTTCGCGACAATGCTGTTCAGCTGTTCGCTCAGCGCATTGATGTCAATCAGCGGAAGCTGTTTTACTTGTGTAGCCATGGTGTCGCTTTTCAGATTAAAGGGCCTGTCTGTCAAGGAGACACCCTGAACGACAGGCCCTTATTGGCAGAGCTTCAGCGGCAGCACACCCACCCGAAAAACTTTGCAGGCGATAGCCAGCTAGAGAATGAATCGGCTGAGATCTGTGTCTTTTGCCAGTTCAGCCACGTTTTCGCGCACCAGTTCGGCGTTGATCTCGATGGTTTCACCACTCCGGTCTGTTGCCGTGAAACTGATGTCCTCAAGCAGCTTCTCCAAAATGGTCTGCAATCGTCTGGCTCCGATATTCTCCACCGAAGCGTTGATCTGAACGGCCAAACGGGCAATTTCCGTTATGGAATCATCGGTAAATTCGAGCGTGACATCTTCCGTTGCCAGCAGCGCTTTGTACTGTTTTATCAAGCTGGCTTCAGTTTCGGTCAGAATACGCTCAAAGTCATTCTGTTCCAGAGCGCGCAATTCAACGCGAATGGGCAGACGTCCCTGTAGTTCCGGCAAAAGGTCTGACGGTTTGGCGACATGAAAGGCACCCGATGCAATAAACAGAATATGGTCTGTCTTGATCGGTCCGTGCTTGGTCGCAACTGTTGTGCCTTCAATCAGGGGCAGCAGGTCACGCTGAACGCCTTCACGGGAGACGTCTGCACCGCCGCGATCTGCCCGCGCACAGATTTTGTCAATCTCGTCGAGAAACACAATGCCATCATTTTCAACCGTCGAAATGGCATCTGTCACGACCTTCTCTTCATCAAGCATCTTGTCAGCTTCTTCGCTCAACAGCAGACCATAACTGTCCCGCACACTCACCCGGCGCTTCTTTGTGCGCCCGCCCATGGCTTTGCCGAACAGATCATTGAGGTTCATGACACCGACACTGCCGCCGGGCATGCCTGGAATGTCCATGCCACCAAGCGGGCTGGACGTGTCACGCAACTCGATCTCGATTTCCTTGTCATCCATGCTGCCATCACGCAATTTTTTGCGGAAGGATTCACGTGTTGACGGGCTGGCTGTATCACCCACCAGAGCATCCAACACACGTTCTTCAGCCTGCAAATGCGCTTTGGCTTCAACTGTTTTGCGGCTCTTTTCCCGCGTTTGCGCAATCGCAACTTCAATCAGATCGCGGATGATCTGTTCCACATCACGGCCTACATAGCCCACTTCTGTGAACTTGGTGGCTTCGATCTTGATGAAGGGCGCATTGGCAAGCTTCGCCAGACGGCGGGCAATTTCGGTCTTACCGACGCCAGTTGGCCCGATCATCAAAATGTTCTTGGGCAGCACCTCTTCGCGCATGACCCCTTCCAGTTGCATACGGCGCCAGCGATTGCGCAGCGCAACAGCCACAGCACGCTTGGCATCCTGTTGCCCGATGATGTGGCGATCAAGTTCGGAAACGATCTCACGTGGAGAAAAATTAGTCATAAAGTCCTCTGAAAACGGCTTCTTGTTAGGTCCATCAAATGTGTCACGCCTGTTGGCGTCGTGTAATCCAGCAGGTGTTCAAAACCTGCTTTTCCATATGCTTTGACAGCATTCATGTTTTTGGCATCGGGGTCGATCACCAGATAGGCTGCACCCTCATCAAAGAGCTTTGCACAAAAGGCATGTACCATTGCAGTACCAAGCCCCTTGCCTATCATGGTGGTGTCACCAATAAACGTATCAATTCCAACGGTATCGATTGGCAAATCCGCAGCCCAGGGTTCCTCGTCCGGATAGTCGGTTGGCCGCCATTGCTGAATATAACCAAATTCCTGTTGATCTGCGGACGCGACAAATCCCTGTTCAAACGGATGCGTCATGGATTGCCGCATCAATTCAATTTCATGCTCAGGTTCCCCCCACCACAAGCGAACATGTGGTGTGCTCAGCCATTTCTGCAACATGGGAAATGCAGATTCAGTCAAAGGCTGGAACGTGATTGATGGTGCAGCAGATGACAATTTGAGGCGCCCTAAATCTTGATCGGTGGCAATGCAGCCAGCCATCGATTGGGCAACAACGTGCCAATGACCATATGCCGAATGCGTTGCCAGCCCATGCCGAATATGATGATCAGTGCGCCAATCACCAGCAGCACCAGGGCAAATGGGGGGATGCCCGTATTGTCTGACGCATTTTCAACGATGCGATAAATGCCAAGGGCACCGAAATAGGTGAGTGTGGGGATCAGCAAGGCGCGACGATCTATGGCCAGTGAAATCAGCACAATGACCGCCATCAGGGCAACAAGACCAACCGTCGCTGCTGTCCCGGGCTCAATGGAACCAAAGCCGACATCCTGACCGCTGGACAGAATAAACAGGGGATGCACAATCATGGGTGCGGAAATCAGATGAAGCCAGAAGGCTGCATCAGACATGGTTGTAAGGCGGTTACGGTCCTTGAAATCCAGATAGATGCCCGTGGCAAAAATCACCAAACCACAGATCAGTGGCAAGACCAGCAAACGCTGGAGCAGTTGCAATACATCTGAAGCACTGGAGAGCCGAACCTGACCTTGTGCAACTTCATCCATGAACAATTCGCTGGCGCCCACAGTGACAAGACCAGTTGCCGCCAGCGCTATGATGGCCGCTTCCACAGGCACACGGAACCGCCAGAAATAGATGGCAGAAACGGCCAGTATTACCGAAAACCCTATCAGACCGGCAGTCTGGCCCTGATCCAGCAGCACCAGTGCTGCCAGCGCATTATCAGGCTCGGCAAAATCAAACCTTTGATCCAGCCAGATCTGCAACAGTCCGCCAATGCAAACAAGAAAGCCAAGGGCGAGTACCGTGCTGGGCAGCTTCATGCGCTTGATGCGGCTGATATACTCAGCCAGCAACCAGATCACAGCGCCCATAATGGCAAATTGGGCCACCATGGACTGGTTCATGACGGAGCCAAGTGAAAAAGCCAGGCCTGTCAGGAGCAGAACAATGCCGATGGTCACGAAAATATCGTTGAAGCCACCAATTAGTCGAAACGTTTCACGATCATCTGTCGCCCGGCTGGTATCTGCGACGGTTCTCAGCAGATCGCGATTGGTGAACGCAACCAGATCAGCCGCCTGATCGGGGCTGATGATACCGGCTTTCACCGCTGCTGGAAGATCAATCTGATGGGTCATCTTGGCCGGGTCTACTCGCTGTCCAGGCTTTCCACGACGACTTGATCATTGGTGTAAACGCAGATATCAGCCGCAATTGCCATGGATTTGCGAGCAATTTCTTCGGCCGACAAATCCATATCAATCAGAGCTTTTGCAGCCGACAGTGCATAATTTCCGCCAGAGCCGATGCCCATCACGCCCGCTGGTGGTTCCAGCACATCGCCGGTCCCGGTCAGAACCAGAGAAACGGACTTGTCAGCCACCAGCATCATGGCTTCCAACCGACGCAGATAGCGATCTGTCCGCCAATCCTTAGCCAGATCAACACAGGCGCGGGTCAATTGATCAGGATACTGCTCCAGCTTGGCTTCCAGCCGTTCAAACAGCGTGAACGCATCTGCCGTCGCACCGGCGAAACCGGCAATAACCTGACCGCGACCAAGTGGGCGGACCTTTTTGGCATTGTGCTTGATCACGGTTTGGCCAAGGCTGACCTGACCATCACCGGCAATCACAACCTTGCCGCCCTTGCGAACGGTCAGAATGGTTGTCCCATGCCACAAAGGCATGGCGTCTGATTTACTCATAAATGCTCCATTTAACTGAGCCGATCCAAGTGCGGACAGGCGCATCGCATCCGCTACCACATGTTTGTAGGTGCCCTATGTAGTCATTTCGGTCAGGGCTGCAAACATATCTGACAAAACCAGCAAGTTTCCAGATTTAATCTGGCCGCATTGCATGGCTGATTTTTCCGTAATGGGCCGCGATCCGCGCTTCTGCCTGCGCAAGCGGCTCAATGGCGGTTGCCATATGAAATCCGTTGGTATGAATGATATTGGTTGCGTCCACCATGATGGCAACATGGCCGGGCCAGAAAATCAGATCGCCGCGCTGCAGACCCGAAAAATCTGCCGTGAGCTCCAGCTCGCGCCCCATTTTACCCTGCATATCGGAATCCCGTAAGGTGGATTTCCCAGCGGTTTGCCGGGCAATTTGTACAAGGGCAGAACAATCAAGGCCGATGCTGGATCGTCCGCCCCAAAGGTAAGGCACGTAAAGAAACTGTTCGGCATAGGAAACCCAGTCCGCGTCACGCTTGTCCAGTGGCTGAACGTGGCGCGCAATTACAGCGCCCTCAGTTCCATCCGGCAAGGTGACCAATTGATATCGCGTGCCGCGTGTTTCGGCGGTTCCGGTCGTGCGCAGCTGAGCGCCCATGGACAGCTGCATCAGGGGTGGATCACGCAGCTCGGCCTTCGGATAGACAAAACTGCGTTGCACCACAATCTGCACATTGGCGGACACGGCGCGGTCTTTGCTTACAAGGCTGCCAGCCGGCATATAGCCAACATAATTGTCGCTTTGTAGCTGCCCCCAACACCAATCACTGCTATGATCGAAGACTGTGAAGGTTTCCCCCATCACAGCTTCAGTTTCCATGGTTGATGCAGAATCAGGTGTTCTGTGGATGGGCGCCGTCGGCGTCCTGACAATGAATGCTGTACCAGCCACATACTTGGCTGCATCGACGCGATCCTTCAGCCGCTCATCCGCCAAATCATCGCGAAAGGCGTGCAGCCTGCGATCCAGTGTAGACATGTCACTCATCGGGGCACCTCTTCAGCCATTCGGGCGATAACATCGCCGGCACGTTCCAGAAACAATGATCCCTCAACCGTGCGTTGGATCACCACATTGCGTCGGTCTTCCGGGTCCCTGCGCCTTGAGACAAGACCCCAGCCGCCCATTGTATCAAGGGCCCGCGTGATCACAGGCTTGGTCACGCCCAGCTTCTGCGCCAAACCGCGCACCGTATGGGGCGGTGACTCCAGATAAATCGACAACAGCACAGCCCATTGCCGTTGAGACAGATCGGGCTCGTCATCCAGCACCATGGCCAGATTGGCCTTGTGCCACAGATAGAGCGCTTGGGCTGGGCGCAGATTGACCGGCATTGGTTAAAATACAGTCCGTAATTGGGTTTCGTTTCGGAACCGTATCTTTATTGATCCTGTGCGTAAAGATTTTTCAGACACGCGTATAATGCGCGCATTCCCTGTGTCTCGCCGCCAGCCGGCTTGCCAGGCCTTGTCGTCAGATTATAGGCCATCAGATCAATATGTGCCCATTTTATTTCGGCGGCGACGAAGCTTGACAGGAACAGAGCAGCTGTAATGGCACCACCATATCCTCCGGAGGAGATATGGTTGATATCTGCGATCTTGCTGTCGAGTGATTTTTTATAGGGCTGCCACAAAGGCAGTTGCCACAACGGGTCTGCTTCTGCCAGCGAGGTTGCCTGCAAATCGGCTGCGAATGCATCATTGTTCGAAAACATGCTTGGAATATCAGTACCAAGCGCAACCCGGGAAGCACCGGTCAGCGTTGCCATATCAACAATCAGGTCAGGTTCGTCTTCACTTGCCAGGGTCAATGCATCGGCCAGAATCAGGCGGCCTTCTGCATCCGTGTTGCCAATTTCAATTGTGCGGCCAGATCGGCTGGTCAGAACATCACCTGGCCGGAAGGCTGAGCCGGAGATGGCATTTTCCACACAGGGAATGATGACGCGCAATCGAACCGGGAGATCCGTTGCCATAATGGCCGAAGCCAGCGCCAGAACATTGGCTGCACCACCCATGTCTTTCTTCATCAACAACATGCCTGCGGCCGACTTGATGTCGAGGCCGCCCGAGTCGAAAGCCACACCCTTGCCGACAAGCGTTACCTTTGGATTACGTGTTGCACCCCAAGAAAAGTCAACCAGCCTCGGCGCTTCCTCACTGGCACGGCCAACAGCGTGGATCATCGGAAAGTTTTCCGTCAGCAAGTCATTACCAATGGTGATTTTGCAGGGAACATCATAGGCGCTGGCCAGCGCTTGGGCTGCGTCCGCTATTTCCTTTGGTCCCATATCATTGGCCGGGGTGCTCACCAGATCGCGGCCAAAAGCCGTGGCACGGGCAAGTGCCCGTACCTCGTCCAGGTTCGTGATATCCTGATCGAGGCATAATTTCGGTTCAGCAGAACTCATTTTCTTGTAGCGGTCGAATTTATAGGATCCCAATGCCCATGCTAACGCGTCGCGGGCGCGATCACGGGTGATGTTCTCTCCATAGGCAATCCGATAGTCACCGCCTGGCAGGGCCTGCGGTAACGCACCGACAATCAGAGGGTCCTGATCCCCGACATCCGTCGGTCCAACACCAAGGACAATGCAAGACAGGAACCCCTCATCATCCGGCACAAGAAGTAGTGCGCCACTCGCTGCGCCGAAATTGGATGCCTTGATCCAGTTTTTTGCACGCAGACTTATGGCCTCGAATGGATCATCTTCGAACATGACATTGTCTGCAGTCAGCAGATAAATCGGTATGCAATGTGCCGGAGGGGTGGTGTCTGTAAATCCGGGGTCAAATGTCTGAAAGGCAAATCTATCGGTCATAAATGCGTCCACTGAGTTAAATCTTGAATTGGCTCTAGCATCTGGCCCGAAATTCCTAAAGCCCCGAAGTCAGCGTCCCCAACTACTTATGAAATAGTTTATCAACACATTATGGGTACCATTGGTAGATTAGTAACATAAACACCACCGGTGCATCATGGCGTCAAACGCCTCTATTCGTGAGCCAAAGCTAAGGACTGAAGGGCTGGTTCAGTCTGAAGGTCCCAAGTCATTTGCACCTAAAATGCATCAATTTCTTCCCGCAATTCGTCTGTTTATGAGGGTGTGGATTGTCGTCGCGCTGGTGTCCTACTGTGGTCTTGCCGGGTGGCATTTACTGACCCAAGAGCAAAAAACGAAAGCAACTGTTGATGCTGCAATTGAACGTGTCCTGCTGGGCATGCAGGCAGGCGCGTCAGTTCAGGATTTTTTGAACGCGCAACAGATTTCAGCGCTCGGTAAACAGTTCATCGTGCATGACATTATTCTGGGTGGAAAAGTTCTCAGCCCGACGGGTGATATTCTGGCCAGTTTTGGCCGCCAACCATCACTGACTTGGCAAGACGTTCAATTGAATGGCGAAAATTATCGTCATTACTCAGACGACAAAACCGTCGATGTGTCCCTCGAACAGTTTGACACAGGATTTATCTATCAACTCATTTTGAGTATTCCCGGTCCCGGTCACGCATTCTCCAAGCAGGATGAGGCCATCGCTCTTTCGAGTCATTTGACCAATGATGTGATCATTGCCGCTTTTGTCGCAACTGCAGTTGCTTTGCTTTTTCTTACATTGATAGTGGGCCCGCACAGACATCTTCAACGGGCAGCGATAAGAGCCGCTTCCACTTCAAAGAATGTTGCGGCTACTCGATTGAAATGGCGACGAGGTGATACAATTGGTGTGACCGCCAAAGCCATTGATACGCTAATCGCCCGCCTGCACTACTTGCGTGAAAGTGAATTGGCGCCACTGAGGCATGCTTTTCATAAATCCGGCTTTCCAATTTTGAAATTCAATGCAAATGGGCGCCTTAGCGAAGCCAATGAGGCCGCGGCATTTTTCTTTGAACGGGAAAATCCTGCCCAATTGAAAGACTTTGATTTTCTGTTCACCACCATTGCCGAGCATACGCAGGGTACGCCACTGGCGCTTAGCCAGGCCAGTGATGATGGCAGTTATCAGGGACAAATCCTTGTTCAAACTGACAAGGGTAACAGCAAAATCTGCTTTGCCGACATCACCACAATGGCTTCAACGGAAGCGCGAAAAAATGCAGCCATCCAGGTGGTGCTTGCTGATGCAACGACATTTTTCACACGTCTTGTGACAAAGGAGCAGCAAGCTGACACGCTGGAATCTGCCAATCAGGACGCAAAGCGGCTTAATTTGCAGTTACAGCGACAGGTGGAAGCTCTGGCCAGCATGTCCACGCCACGAGATGGAAAAAATAGAGCCGAAGGTGAAAAGTCAGTCTTTATCAGCATGGAGCGACTGATCAACGAGTGGTATCAGGAAAACGAGGATATGGGTGAGCGACCCGAAGACTTTGATGACACCGCTCTGGAAGCTGTCAGCGGGAATCCTGAAATCATCCGGATCGTTATCCGGCAGGCCTACAATGCCCTATTCTCCAAAAGTGGTGAGATATCTCCCCGGATTGAAATTGCCTCACGGCTTGTAAGCGGTCGAATGGCAGAGTTCAGCATTGAGCAGATCCCACAACCCGGCGCGCCCCAAACACAGCAACAGGATGAAATTATGGGCTGGACGCATAATTTCAATGCCTTCCAGAAAGCCCTTGGAGAAGCTGGCGGGAAACTGGTGTCTTTTGACCCCAATGCACTCAATGGCAAGATTGTCATGCAATTGCCTGCCTTCAGAGCGGCAAGCTTTGGTGGAGCATCATCGCCGTCAGCCGGACCTTCCATGCGCAAGGCTGGATAGATTCCATCGCACACAAGACTAGGAATTGCCAAGTGTGCAGGGGGTTCAAGAGAGGTCAGGGCCAGGCAGGCACTGTGTTCTCAGTTCCCCAACCCAGCACATTCAGCACGGGCAGATAGTCATAATGGTCGATTGGAGAAAAGCCACCTCCAAATAAATTGTCGATGGAATCCAGAATATCCGAAGCTGTATAACTGGTCTCAGATGCTGGCTGGCCATCATTAGACGCTGCGGCATTGCGAACACGCAGTTGTACTGAATCATCCTCTGGATCCAGATTGATCAAAGCCGATCGCAGATCGGCAATCAGGGCGGCAGGAAGGTCGCTCAAAATCGCATGTGGCCCATGCGGCAAAAGGTCTGATCGCCAGACAGATCGTGCAAATCCTGGTTCAATGACGCCTCGTTTTTCTGCAGAAGCGGCCGTGCCGCGCAGGGGGCCTTCAGCACCTTCCCAGGCAAATACACCGTTGGCGCTTCCGGACTTGAGGGCCTCCAATCCGATCGCGGCATTGCGGGCCATATCTGCATCCGCGAAGACAAAACGATCTTTGCCGCTGAGCAATGACATGGCTCTGGCTGGTATCAAATGTCCTGCCAGGGTTGAGGGCGAGGTGTACAGAACACGCTGATTATTCAGATCATCAAGCGACCGAAAGCGCGTATCAGCAGCCACCAGCAATACCGAATAGATACCGGATCCACCTCCGATGGATTTTGGAGCAGCCAATGGTTCCAGACAGCGGCACGAGGCCCATGCTCTGGCATAGGCAGATGCTGAATATATGGCATAGTGAATGCGCCCTCGTGCATGCACTTCCATCAGATTTTGGAAACTGTGGGTGCCCTCAATGGTTACCCGACGATTGAGCCTGTCTTCCAGATAGAGACGAAACGGTTCCATTCGCCGCAATGTGTGATTCAGATTGTCGCCCACCACCACGCCAATGCGCAATGTGGAGATAGGGCGCGTACCCTGCGCCCAGGCAGACATGGTGAGGAACATTAAAACCAGAATTGCCGCGCCGAAACGATGACTATGGGCGGCAAATCTCATTCCAGGCCTCGTTAGCGCTTCGCGCGTGTCAATATTTGCAGCTTTCCTCAATCAGCGGAGTATCTCCGATTTGGCCCGTATGCTGCACGGAAGGACCGAACGGAATTGTGGCTCCTTCTTTCACATAAACGGCCATGCTTTCCAGATCAAGTTGCTGATTGATCACCCGCCCACCCGCAACTGGCTCTTGCGTCACAAGATGGCGCCAATTGCCGGCAGGCAGATAGGTCTTGCCAATACCCTGCGAACGCACAATCGGAGACACCAGAATGTCGGGACCAAACATGAATTGCAGCTCAAAGCTCCAAGCAGCGGGATCATCGGGGAAAGCGACCGCCATGGGACGCTGAACGGGGAGCCCGGTTTCGCAGGCTGTCTGAAGGGCTCGCCAAAGATAAGGCAACAATCTGTAGCGCAGCTTCAGGGCAGCCATGACAGCATTTGCCGCCCGTTCCCCATAGGACCATGGAGCCCGGTCACCAATACCATGGAAGCGCATGTGAGAAGAAAAGACAGCGGCCTGCGTCCAGCGCACGAATAGTTCTGAATCCCGTGTGTCACCGTAAAATCCGCCGATGTCTGTTGCATAACAGGCCGCGCCGGTATTGGCCCATGACAGGCCGCCGCGCAGAGAAGCAGCCAAACCTTCCCAGTCGGCTTGCGGATCGCCGCCCCACTGGGCCGGATAACGCTGGGAACCAGCCCAGCCAGCCCGTGCCAAAAGGCATGCGCCGTCAGGAGAATACATTTCAGAGGCTTCGTAAACGCATCGATTGTAGAGCAGCGGATACACATTATGCAGTCTATGACCGGTATCGCCATTGAAGGCCTTGCAATCCAGCTCAACCTGTTCGCCAAAGTCGCTCTTGATCATATCGACGCCAAGCGCAAACAGATCCTTGTGCTGATCGCGCCACCAATCATAGGCAGCTGGGTTGGTGAAATCTATGAGGCTTGAATCCGGCAAGGGTGTCAGGACCTGACCAAATGGTTCCATATCCCATTCATAACGATAGGGTAAATCAGTACGTCTGTCGGTGAGAAAATAACCCTTCTCGCTCAATTGATCATAGATCGGGCTGTTGACCGAGACGAGCGGATACTCCCAGCAACACACATGAAAGCCCATCTCCTTGACCTGGTCGATAATTGCTTTGGGATCGTCGAACCGCTTTGGGTCGAAGTCAAAATGGAACCGCGTATCAGTGTCCTGCCAGGCGCGGCCATCAAAGGTAATTGTATCGCATGGCATGCCGTAACTGCGAACAGTTTGGGCAGCTTCCAGAAACTCTGCCGGTGTCTGATAATAGGCTTTGGAAAGGATAGCCCCAAGGCTCCAGAGCGGCGGCATGGCGGGCCGGCCAGTGAGCCGCGTATAGCGTTCAAGAATGCGCTCGGGGGTCTTGCCGCAAATCAGAAACAGATCAAGCGCTTCATCTTCCACCAGCAAGCCATAAGCCCGGTGTGACCATTGCGAAAATCCAATGGCATGCAGAACCGGCGCTGGTGTATGCACAAAAATGCCCCAACCTGCCGGGGACCACGCAAATGGGCAGTTTTTGTAAGACCGCTCCGAATTAACACCCAGCGCATCATGTGTATAGGAATGGACAAGCTGTCCACGCTTGTCCAGCGGGCCCCATTTTTCCCCAAGTCCATAGACCGGCTCCTGGCTGGTCAGATCGAAATTGACAAGCCAGCCCTTGTCGACACGGGCAAATGGCGGCAGGCGGAATTCACGTACGAAATGGCCGTCACGGGCCGACTCCAGAATCGGGCCGTCCCATCTGTGAAAATCAATCGCCATTGGTTGGTGACGGACGGTCAAGGTAAACCAGCCCCAGCTGATTTTGGTTTCGCCGTCGGTTTGTTCTACGTCTGCCGGTATGGGAGCCGGGTCTCCATCCAGAATGCCATAATCCGGCTTGTCATGTGGCCCCAGATTGAGCCTGACGCCATTCTCCAGCGTCGTGATGTGAAACGGACCGTCGGTCGTGTCGAAGATCAGTTGGCCGGGAGAGACAATTTTTGCGGTGCCCAGAACTTCTGTCTGGCGACACGCGCTCCAATTGGGATTGAGAATATCAAAGGGAATGGTTTCATCAATCTTGGTGGTTTGTGGAAGGGCGCTCATCTTGTTCTCTTTCAAGCCATAATCACGGGAAGGCCGAGGGCGCTGGCAGCTGCCGTCAGCGTCTCCGCATGATCGCCATAGGCGAGGGTCGTGTGATGTTCCAGCCCGGCATCCATCACTGCTTTCAGCGTCTTCTTGATGCCCGCATCAAACTGCATCACGCCGGCGGTGCCGGAAAAGGCCAGCGGTGCCGTTTGCATGTTTCCGGTCGCCAGAAACAGGCTTTGTTTGCCACGCGCCTGGCTGATACGCGCAAGGGTCACGCGTCCTGGCTTCAATGGAAATTCAAACAGAAGCGGCATTTTTCGATTGGAGTGAATGCTCGCCTGAGGCTCAAACTCCGGATCACACATGGATATGGGGGCCTGTCCGCAATGCCAGACAACGCCGGTCTCACTGGCCTCATCCAAATCGACCAGATCCACCAGAAATGGAGGCAATCCGGTCAGTTCCTGCACCAGCAGATTGGTTAGCGCGCCATAAACATCAGCTTCGCAGGCACAGGGAATCCTGGATTCGCCCATCATGCCAACCGGTCCGCAGACCGCGCCGCCATATTCAGTGAAGGTTTCCGGCCAGCAGCGAATGGCAAAAGCACTGTAATCCTTGCCCTTTTGCATATCTTGCAAAGCGCCATGTAACGCCAGCGACCGATCCAGCTGTGGCTGATCCACTTCTGCAAGCCCGCCCAGATCGGACACCATATTCCGGCTGGCCGAAATTGCTTCTGCAGGCACTGTGCGGGCCGTCTGGAACAGATCATCAAGCTCGATTTCATCAATTTTGACGCCGGTGAGATGCTCCACGGTGTTGGCATTGTAGCGACAGGTATCGAACCCGTCCGGACGTTCACCAATACGGCCAATGCGCTTGCCCTTGAGACGCTCAATGGCCACACTTACTGCACTGGTATCAACCGTGACCTCCTTGCCAAGGCGAGGGGAAGCTTGTCGGTTGCCTGATAGAAAATCATCCAGCAAAGCTTTTACATCTGTTTCACCGGGCGCGGAATAAGCATAGGAAAAGGCCGTATCATTCAGGCCAAGAGCATGTGCGGCCAGATTCAGGCCGCAAAATGCGTTCAATCGCAACCGCCCGCCAAGGCGCGGTTCTGGAAACGCCCACAACGCCAAAGGCGCATTCAGCTCACTGGCAATCCGCACGGTCATGCTGGCATCGGTGAAGGTTACCTGAAGAATCAGAACAAGGTCCAGATCCCGGGATTTCAACATGTCCAGTGCTGACACGGTGGCATCAGCGTCGAACAACAATGTTTCACCGCCAATGATCTCATGGCCGCTGGCTGTCAGAGCTTCGCGCGCTTCGCCAAGCAGCTCCTGCGCGAATTCGACATCAAATGTGGGGCGGCCAAGGGCCAGAACACCAATGCTGGACATGCGATAAACCTTTAAAACCCGGTATAGGAATTGCGGAAACCGGCATCGTCATCATCAATAGCAAAATCCGGTCCTGTTGTCCCACCGAAGCGGTCATGATCAAACCAGGGCAAAGCATTTGCATCGGTCAATTCATTGATTGATTTCATATATGGCACTGCATCGGCCTGCAGTCCGGTCCGCACCGCGTCCCAGTCCGGATATGCACCAAACGCATCCAGCCAGATTGCCCGTCCCGCCAGATAGCCAGACGCGCCGGCTTTGTAGGCATGGTCCAGAATGTTCGTGAAAGCCGCTTTGTCAGCACCGGCTGACAGCATCACCCATGGCCGGGCAGACAGGCGGCCCATTTCATCAAACAGGCCTTGAATGGCATCAGAGCCCATGGACCCGTTACCGGCTGCAACGGCAGCACTGACAGGGCTTTCCAGCTTGAATACGTCGACGCCGTAATCGGCATGAGCAAATTCGGCAACGCTTTCCAGGACATGGGCAGAATCCTTGCCCTGCATTTCCACGTAATCTTTCGTCTGATGCGCATCATGGGACAGCGGATAGACAAGCAACTCAAACAGAAACGGAATGTCGAAACGGGCGCAAGCATCGCCAATCCGTTTGGTGAAATCCTTTTGCGCCTGACAGACTTGCGGAGAGGCATCAGGGCGATACCAGGCGAGGACCTTGACCGCATCGCCGCCAACCCGCTTGATTTTCTCGACACTCCAATTGTCGATTTCCGCTGAAACACGTCCGCCATCAGATTCTTCAAACAGGGAGTCTTCCAGAGTGACAATCAAACCATTGGTTGGATCGATCATCCGCAGGCCTTTTGGCAGCGCAAAATGGGGGTCCAGAAGCATGGCCGTTGAACTGGCCTGCAATTCTTCCAGCAACATCAGCTTGAATTGCGTCACATCCTTGTAAGGAGCTTCCGCGGTGCCATGGAACTTCGCAATCGGATTCTTGATCGGCGGGCGTTGATCAACGGCAAGCATTTTGTAGCGACCATTGGCGTCCGCCATTCTGCGAAGGCCCCATAATTTACCGTGAGAAAGTGAGTGTGTCATAGGGAAATAGGCTCCATCTGGAGTGGGTGTGTTTCAAGAAAATTGTTTAGAATCTGGCGCGATGGTGTGCCTTTGCGCCCACCGAACTGAGTGCATTTCAATGCCGCTGCGCCTGTCGCAAATATCATAGCCTGTTCGTCATTTTTGCCTTCGGCCAGAGCCAGCGCAAATGCACCGTGCCAGACATCACCGGCGCCTAATGTGTCGACCACATCCATCTGGTGTCCGGGCAAGCGGTTGAGCAGTCCATTGTGAGCGACATAAACGCCATTTGGTCCGTCAGTCACTGCTGTCCATCGCCCTTCGCGCAACGCACTGGCAGCCAGCACACCGGTTCGAACATCAGACTCCTTTGCATAGTCCCGCAGGCCCTGAGCCGAGAAAACCGGGTGGGTCGCCAGATGCGCTGCTTCGCGCTCGATCTCGCCAAAGGGCATTTCTCCATCCAGAACGGCAGGAATGTGTTTCTCCGCAGCCAACTCAAACAGACGCACGGCACCTTCTGCCCAGCGGCTGTCTGCAAGCACCGCATCTGGCGCGCCAAAGTAATCTGCCACAAACCCCGGATCCGTCGGCATTTTTTCGTCACGGAAACCGACTACCAGGCGTTCACCGGCCTGGTCCACCATGATGGAAGACAGGGGAGATTTATAACCTTCGAAGCGTTTCACGCCTGCGCAGTTGACGTTATCTGACTCCAGATCGCCAACAATTATGTCAGCCGTCATGTCATTGCCAAGCCGTGAAATCAGGTGGCAGTCGCCACCAAGGCGTGTCACGGCAACAGCTGCCGTGGCCGCGCAGCCACCACCGACTGCCGTAAAATCTTTTGCTCTGTATTTGCGTGCCTCTGTCGGGATTTCATCTATGGAAAAGACGAAATCCTGCACTGCAACGCCAAGAGAAATGACCGTGGCCATGAGCCGATCCCGAATTTCTGGGTGTAGGTAGAGCACAAATTTGCTCACTTTTGACCCTAATCAAGTCTTATGTCTTTTACAAGACTCTCAATGGCGGAAATCACGTCTTCGTCGCATTGCGTTTCCCTGTTGTCTTCCTATTGTAGGCAGAGATTTTTACGGAGGCGAAAATGATCAGAAAAACCAGTTTCAGACTCAATTTGCGCAATGGTGTCATCGGCCTGTTTGCGCTGGCGGGGCTGGCAACGCAAAGCGCTGCTGGGGCGGATTTGTTTGATGGCTTAACGGCCATGAAAGCCAGCCGATTTGAGGAAGCCAGAGAAATTTTTCTGCCATTGGCACAGGGCGGAAACGCAGATGCAGAGGAGCTGATTGGTGTCATGTATGCCATGGGCCTTGGCGTCGAGCGTGATGACGAACGCGCGTTTGACTGGTATTTGAGGGCCTCGTTGAAGGGACATCCCGGCGCACAATCAGGCATTGGATGGTATTATGAAGTCGGTCGCGGCATACCAGCCCCGGATCTGCCGCGCGCCTATACCTGGTATACGCTGTCGGCCATTGGCGGCGATCCCGATGCAGCAATTTCCATGAACGAAGTCGTCAAGAAAATGACACCGGAACAGATCGCAAAAGCTGAATTGCTGATTGATGATTACAAGGATCATCTTTATCCGGAATATTGAGGCTCTGACCTTGCAGATGCTCAAACAAAAGGCCGCTTCAACATGACGCTGAAGCGGCCTGATTTATGTCTGACAGACCTGAAATCAGGGCCGTCAGATTGGGGCGACTGGATTACTTCACATCCATCATAGCGCCGCCGTCGATTTTTTCTTCCGCTGCAGCGGCTGCATCAACAAGTGCCTGATAGAAGGTTTCACCTTCACGAATATTTTCCTTGAACCAGTCGAACACAGGCGCAGCTGCTTCGCGGAACATGGCTTTTTCTTCAGGCGTTGGCACATAAAGGTTACCGCCACCGGCGACAAACTCTTCATAGGCTGCAATGGATTTGCGTTTTGGTGACGCGAAGGTTGCCTGCTGAAGAGCAGAAAAACCATCGACGACTACGCGGCGCATGCCTTCATCCATAGCCATGAAGCGATCATTGCTCATGAACCACAAGGCGCCCATATAGGCATGGCCATCAAGGGTCATGTACTGCAGACCGGCGTCCGGGAACTTCATGCCCATGACATCGGTAATGCCGTTTTTGGAACCCTCAACAACACCCGTCTGGAATGAAGTGAAAAGCTCAGGCCAGGGAATCGGGGTCGGGCTGGCGCCAAGTGCTTTGACGAGTTCCTGTGGAAGATCTGCCACCACGGTCCGGATTTTCAGACCTTCCATGTCGGAAGGCTTCTGAATCGGACGCTGTGTGTTGGCAAAGTTCCGCCAGCCACCAGTATTGCCAATTGTCATCAGGCGGATCGTATCACCGGAATCAGCCAGCATCTGGGCACGCATTGTGCGGACGAAGTCGCTTTGCAGAACTTCTTCGGCAATCCGGTCATCGCGCAGCAGATAAGGCAGATCAAGCACCTGCACATATGGGAAAATGCCGGCGGCACCACCTGATGTGGAGATGTAAATATCAATCGATCCGTCAGCGATGCCCTGAAGACACTCAGCGCCCTTGGAGCACAATTGTGTACCGATGAACAAATCAACGGCAATGGCACCATTGGATGCATTTTCGACATAATTCTTGAAAACAACCAGACCATCATAGTCTTCATCATTTTCATTGGAGTTGGCAGTTGCACGCAGAGTGATTTTCTCGGCATGCGAAGCGGCCTGTGCATCGGAAATAATTCCGGTGCCCATAAAGGCTGCTCCAACGGCAAAAGCCGCGAAGGTTGATAGTAAGGATTTGAGTTTCATGGAAGTCCTCCCTTTACAATGAATCTCAGTTTATTCGCTACGATGTAACAAGCAAATGTCATTTATATGATTTCCGGTTTTAGCCCCCGAAAATCAGTCTTAGAACCGGTCCCATAAGATCGGAATCCGGTGAAACGAAACCAGTCAGCCATGGCACGCCCATAGAGATGACCGGGAAATAGGTGATCAGGAAAATCACGAAAACTTCAACGGCCAGGAATGGCAGAATGGCTTTTGAAATGGCCTCCACCTTCTCACCGGAGACGCTCGAGGCGACAAATAACACCAGTCCCATCGGCGGCGTTGCCAGACCAACCGTCAGATTGACGCTCATGATGATGGCAAAATGGACCGGGTCGACGCCCATATTGATGAATATGGGCCCAAGGATTGGCCCCAGAATGATGATCGCAGGGCCCGCATCCAGGAACATGCCGACAATGAACAGCAGGATATTGATAAGGAACAGCAGCATCAAAGGATCGCTGGACAGTGTCAAAATCATTTCCGCAAGCGCTTCAGGAGCGCGGGACAGGCTGACCACTGTTTTGAAAGCCATTGCCGCTCCAACCAACAGCAGCACAACCGAAGAGGTCAGTGCGGCTTTTGTCAGGATCGATGGCAGGTCTTTGAAGCTAATGGTTTTAAGAAGAAACATACCGACAAAAAACGCATAGGCCGCCGCGACAGCAGAAGCTTCTGTTGGCGTCATGACGCCACCCAGAATGCCGCCCAAAATAATGACGGGGGTCAGGAGCGGGAAAAATGCCTTTACCAATGCCTGCCAGCGTTCACCCCAATTGGCACGCTCTCTGGCGACAGGGTAATTATAACGTTGGGCCATCATGCCGGTAACGACCATCAGGCCGACACCCACCAGAACGCCGGGAACGATGCCAGCTAGAAACAGAGCGGCAACTGATTCGCCCATCACATAAGCATAAATAATCATGATGCCTGAAGGCGGAATGATCGGCCCGATGACAGATGAGGCCGCGGTAATGGCAGCCGCAAAACGGCGCGTATAGCCTTGCTTTTCCATGGCAGGAATAAGCATTGATCCAAGTGCCGATGTGTCAGCAACGGCCGAACCGGAAAGGCCCGCAAACAGCATGGACGACAGAATGTTCACATGGGCAAGTCCGCCGCGAAAGTGGCCCATCATGGACTGGCTGAATTCAACCAGGCGCATGGTGATGCCGCCCCGGTTCATCATTTCACCTGCCAGCATAAAGAATGGAATGGCCATCAATGGAAAGGAGTCGATGCCGTTGAAAACGTTACGGTACAAAAGCGCCAGATCACGCTCCTGGCCGTTCAGCCAGAGCAGAACGCCGGGTGCAAACAACAAGCCGAAAAACACCGGCAGGCTGATCATCAGGAGGACTAGAAAGAGAGGCAGGAACCAGACAAGCATGGGCTTTACTCCGCGATAAATTCTGGCGCGTTGTCGCCGGATTTATAATTGACACTCGGATCAAGTGCTTCGTGGAGTTCCTTGGCAATCAGCTCAACACAGGCTGAAATCATCATCAGGAACCCTACCGGAAGTGCCATATAGACCCAGGCAAGTTTGATTTTCAGTGTAGCGGACCCGAACAACCAACCACTGTTGATGTGTTTCCAGCCATACTGTGTCATCACGATCAGAACGATCAGTGAAATACCAAACAGGCAGAGGGTCAAAATAGCGCGCGGCCAGCGCGGAAGAAGATCGCGGAACATGTCAATGGCAACGAAGGAGCCCCAGCGATAGGCGGATGGCGCCATCAATCCTGTCAGCCACAACATCAAAACCCGTGCAAGTTCTTCGGACCAGGGCAAGGCGTCATTCAGGATGTAACGCGCGAATACTTGCGCAAGAATGATGAGGACCATCACTCCAATTGCGATCCAGGAGAGTTGTCGACCAACCCAGAAGACCGCATCATTGATACGTGTTAGAAGTGTTATAAAGCCAGCTAAAGCTGCCATGATGTCTCCCCCTGCATCGCCCACCCGATCCTTAACGGACCTTTTTATGCAAGACGATACCGCTGCGGCGGTCAATTCAATTCTTCCCTTCTTCAATCCTAACAGGTCTTATATCTTTTACAAGACTCAACAAATGGTGGACTAATCTTGAAAGAACGGACGACCAAAAGGTCCACTTTGCTGGCACATCTGGCGCAGCTTTCCTCAGTGGCGATTTTTTCTTGCGGCTTCATGGTACAGCAGGCTTTGGCCGTAGAATTCGCACCCACCACCGTTCTGCTTTGGCAGTTTTTGGGCGCTGCCATCATCATGTGGATCATCTGTTTTGCAAGGCATCAGCTGCCGCCACTGAATCTGCGCTTTGGAAAAACTTTGCTATGGGGTTTCATGGCACCAGGCGCAGTTTTGATCTTCAGCATTCATGGCGGTGCGCGCACTGACGGGGTTTCACTGGCCCTTATGTGGGGACTATTGCCGTTGATTGTCTCCGCGCTTGGTTATCTGATGCTTCGGGAAAATGCCCATTGGTCACTGGCTGTTGGTAGCTGTGTCGGTTTTGGTGGGCTCCTGATCGTCAGCCTCAGCCGGGAAGCCGCCGGAGTTGGTGATCTGACCGGCAATGTATTGGTGTTTGTTGCTGTTCTGTGCGCCAGTTTCAGCCAGATTGTGGGGCGGCGTATGAACAGCGGCGACATTCCCTGGTTCCAGATAGCGACCCTGCAGGTGACCGGAGCACTGATTGCCGTTTTCAGTCTCGCACTTGCCACCAACGCCTTGTCATTTATCACCTTGGGCACCCCGCTGCAGATTTTCGCAATGGCGTATCTTGTTCTGGGCATGACGGTGTTGAACTACGCAATCTTCAACTTTGCGCTGCGACACCTGCAAGTGGCCTGGGTGTCAATTTACGTTGCCTTGAACCCCGTCCTTGGATCACTGGCTGCAATAGTCATTCTGGGAGATATTCCGCGCCTGTTTGACTGGGCAGGCATGATGGTAATCATCGCCGGAGTCATGCTGCCACATGCCTATTCCCTCTATCGAAGGCAATTGGATAAGAAGACGGATCAAGCCATGTTGAAGCGGTAAATCGTTTCCTGAAAATAGGTCTCGCCTGGCCGCAATGTGGAATCGGTAAAGTGACGGTGGTTTGGACTGTCCGGCCAGCGCTGGGGCTCCAGACACAGCCCGGCACTGACACCGTAATTGCGGCCATCCAGACCGGGAACCGGCACATTCAACTTGTAACCATCGTAAAATTGCAGGCCGGGTTCTGTGGACAGAACATCCATCGACAAACCATTGCGGGAGCTGCTCAGTCGCGCAGCGGGAACGGGTCTTGGGCGTGGCGCAAGTGCCAGTACATAATTGGTGTCAAAGGCAATGCGGCGGCCTTCATGCAAAGTGCGCACAGGCCGCGCTTCGCGAAAGTCAAACAAGGTATTTTGCACTGGCAACACGGCGCCGGTTGGAATCATATCCTGTGTCACGGGCGTATAGGCATCTGCCTCAATCTGCAGTGTGTGGTCCAGAATGTCCGGTGAGCCATCCAGATTGAAATAGGAATGATGCGCCAGATTCATCAGTGTTGGCGCATTGGTCGTGGCTTCATAAATCACGTGAAGTGAGGCAGGCGGAACGATCTTGTAGGTACAGCTGACCATCACCCGACCAGGATACCCATCTTCACCATCGGGCGAAACAAGTGTCAGGCGAATGGAATCTGGCGCAATCGATCCGACCGTCCATAGACGCTTGCCAAAACTGGCATGCCCTCCATGCAGATGGTGCGGCTCGGTGTTCTGACTGAGTTGATGTATGCGGCCATCGAGTGGAAATCGGCCATAGGCGATGCGGTTGGCATAGCGGCCCGCAGTTGCGCCAAAGAAAGGCGAGTGATTGGCGTAATCCTCAAGGCGGTCAAAACCCAGCACAAGGGGATGATCAAAACCATCCAGCCGCAAATCCCGCAGGACGGTTCCCCAGGTCAGAATTTTTGCGCGCAACGCTCCGGCACCAATTTCAACTTCGTTGATTTCAGTGCGATCTTCCAATTTGCCAAATGGTCGCTTGAAATTCATGAACCCCACCTTCAATCGAATCAATGACTGTATGCCTGCCTTCAGTGTTAGCGCAGATCATCATCTTAGGAAACGGGGCAGGCGTTTCCAAGCTGCCGATACAACGGCGCCTAGACCCAGCCGCCATCCACGATGAAGCGCTGATTGGTGCAGGCCGCTGCAGCATCAGAAGCTAAAAACAAAATGGGACCGACCATGTCATCAGGCACCAGTTTGCGCTGCAGGCATTGGTTTTCCAGGATCGATTTCTCGCCCTCATCGTCCAGCCACAACTCTTCCTGCCGCTTCGTAATAATCCAGCCCGGCAGTACCGTGTTGACGCGAATATTGTCCGGACCCATGATGCGTGCCAGCGAACGTGTCAGACCTTCCACCGCCGATTTTGCCGTGGTGTAACAGGGCATGGCTCCAGTCCCCATAACCCAGGAAGTTGACCCCATATTGATGATGGAGCCACCGCCCAGTTGTTTCATATCATCCTGCACCGCCTGTGCGCTGAAGAACTGATGCTTTAAATTGACGGCGAAGCGTTCATCCCAATACTCTGATGTCACATCCTTCATATCATGGCGTTGATCATGCGCTGCATTGTTGACCAGAACGCCAATCTGTCCAAAGCGAGCCCGCACTTGACCAATGCTTGCCTGAAGCGCTGGAATATCTGTCAGATCACAATGTAGAAACGCAACCGAATGCCCGGCATCGGTCAGCTCTTGTTCCAGAGCCTTACTGGGCGCATCAGCAATATCGAAAAACGCGACCGACGCCCCTTGCTCGGCAAAGCCACGCACCAGATGCGCGCCAATACCACTGCCACCGCCAGAGATCAGAACGACTTTGCCTTCAAGGTCGGGGAAACGGGCGGAACTCATTACTTGGTTCCATACATGCGGTCACCGGCATCGCCGAGGCCCGGCATGATGTAGCCCTTTTCGTTCAGCCGCTCATCCAGAGCCGCAGTATAGATCGGCACATCTGGATGGCTTGTGCGGAATTTCTCAACGCCTTCGGGCGCTGCCAGCAGGCACAAAAAGCGGATTTGCTTTGCGCCGCGCTCTTTCAGTTTTTCAATGGCCGCGGTCGCCGAGTTGGATGTCGCCAGCATCGGGTCCACTACAATCACCAATCGGTCTTCCAGCTTCTCCGGGGCCTTGAAGTAATACTCCACCGGCTCCAGTGTATCGTGGTCACGGTAAAGGCCAACATGAGCGACCCGAGCTGCAGGCACCAGATCCAGCATGCCTTCCAGCAAGCCGTTGCCAGCGCGCAAGATGGACGCGAATACCAGTTTCTTGCCTTCCAGAATTGGCGCATCCATTTCCTGCATCGGAGTTTCAATGCGCTTGGTGGTCAGCGTCAGATCGCGCGTCACCTCATAGCAAAGCAACAATGAAATCTCGCGCAGCAATCGGCGAAACCCGGCTGTTGAGGTTTCCTTGTCCCGCATGATGGTCAGTTTGTGCTTGATCAGCGGATGATCAACAATCGTAAACGGAGCTGGCAGATTATTGGCGTCGGTAACCATTGGAAACTTCCCTGAGCAAAACGTACTGCAGATTTCTTAGCAGCGCACAGCTAGCGGAAAAAGCCTTTGGCCACCCGAAACTACAGGCCTGAGGGGATTCAGTCAGGTTTTGCACCGTTAATCGTCAAACAAGCGTTGAAACAGGCGCTGCCGCGTCGGTTCATCCACAAAGGCAGCTTCAATCGCCTGATGGGTGATCGCCACCAAATCGACTGCGGCAAGCCGGAATGCCAACGCACCCTCTTCATATTCCTGACCGATACTGGTCTGGAAGAAGGGTGGATCATCGGAGTTGAGTGTCATGCGCACGCCAGCGGTTCGAAGTGCCGTAAACGGATGTGTGTCACGACCGCTGCACAAGCCGAGCGATACATTTGAGCCGGGGCACACTTCCAGAACGATGTCTTCCTCCCGCAGCCGGTGCAGCAGGTCTGCGTCCTCAACAGAACGCACACCATGACCAATCCGTTTGACATCAAGCTCATCAAGAACGGCGCGCACACTTTCCGGCCCGGCAAATTCACCGGCATGGGCCGTCAGACCCATGCCTGCATCTGCAGCCGTCTGAAATGCTCTGGCAAAATCCGCCGGGTGGAACATGCGTTCATCGCCGCCAATTCCAAAGCCGGTAACCATGGGATGGGGATGTGTGTGCAACAGACGCGCAACGGGCTCGGCCCGTTCAGGCCCGAAATGGCGCACGCAAGTGACGATAATCCGGCCTTCAATGCCGGTCTCATTGCCCGCCCGCTTTATGCCATCTGCCAGTGCCTCAATGTATGCGGTGTAGCTAAGCCCGGCCAATTCCGCATGATCTGGAGAAGCAAAGATTTCTCCATAGATCATGCCTTGTGCCGCTGCACTGCTGAAGTAATCATGAGACAGGTCACTGTAGTCCTGCTCAGTGATAAACACGGCCGCTGCCCGGTCATATGCATTCAGGAAACTGGTGAAATCATTCCAGATATAATGCCCGTTTGCATCGATCAACCCGTCAATCGAAATTCCGTTTTGCCTGGCTTTCTTGCGCACGAGGGCAGGGGAGGCGGCGCCTTCAATGTGGCAATGCAGTTCTGCTTTCAAGACCATTATGCAAACCCTCTGACCGGCATGTCCGATGCACGTTTGAGCCAGTTATCTTCTGCCCAATCCGCTTTGCGGTCAAACATATGAAGTGCATAGGCCTCCCGCGAGCGCGCACTTGTATTGGATGCAGAGCTGTGGGGAACAAGCCCATGGATCACAACCAGCGTACCTTTGGGTGCTTCCAGAGCTTCCTGGGGACCTTGTGGTTTGGCATCAGATGTTTTTTCCATGATCAGGTCATCGCCATCATAGTGGAACCGCTCCAGCAACCCGGCTTTGTGCCCTCCGGCCTGTCCGATCAGGCAGCCATTGCTCTGATCTGCATCTTCCAGTGCAAACCAGAAACCGGTTGTGGTCATTGGGCTTGTATAGAGAAAAGTTGAATCCTGATGCATGCCCACCTCGCCGCCAATGAAGGGCTGCTTCATGATCACCATGGATTGCACCAGACCGGGATCCTGCAATCCCAGCGCCTCAGCAAGATTGGACAGTTTTTCAGATCGTGAAAACCGGTCAAATTCCGGATCAAGATCATGCAGGGCATGGCCGATCTTGTTGAGCGCCTGATGCTTTGGCTTTACCAGCTCGCCTTCGGCATCAAATGCCCCGGTCTCGAAGAAGAAGCGGATTTTGTCGCCGGACTCCTTGAAATAGAGATCCCGTGCATGGGCCTGATCATCTGTTGAAAAGGTACTGCGCACACTTTCCGGATCAAACGCGTCCACCAGTCCGGCAATCCTGGCTTTCAAAGCGTCACAGGCAGCATCGCTGGCAAAACCTTCCAGAATCAGAAAACCGTTCTCTTCATAAAAGGCCAGCATTTCCGGGGTCGGTCTGCCATCGGCAGTGCTGACAAAACGTTTGGCGACAGGCAAGTCAGATTGCATTTTCATAACTCCGGTCAGACAGATGGACTTCGCACATCAGATAGTCATCTGTTGTTTCACTGAGGTTTGTTTAAACCATCATGTCAAAACGCTGGAAAGTCCACTGGCACGAAATCAGGAAAACGCCTATAGCTGACGTTTCGTATTCACAATTCCCGCCAAGAGTTCATGACCGATAACGACCAACTTCTCTCTTCACCCAGCGCTCAGGCGCAGCTTCTGTCCAAAGCGCTGCCCTTCATGCAGCGCTATGATGGTCAGACCGTTGTCGTAAAATACGGCGGTCACGCCATGGGCGACGCCTCACTGTCCCGTGCCTTTGCGCGCGATATCACGCTGCTGCACCAATCCGGCGTCTTGCCTGTTGTTGTCCATGGCGGCGGCCCACAGATCGGCCAGATGCTTCAGCGTCTTGGCATTGAGAGCAAATTCGAAGGTGGATTGCGCGTTACCGATGAAGCGACGGTCGAAGTCGTGGAAATGGTTCTGGCCGGGTCTATCAACAAGGATATTGTTGCCTCCATCAACAGCGAAGGCGGTCGCGCCGTTGGCTTGTGCGGCAAAGACGGCAATCTGCTGACGGCCCGAAAACTGGCCCGCAGCATGATGGACCCTGACAGCAATATTGAACGGATCATTGATCTTGGCTTTGTCGGTGAACCGGTGAGTGTGGACAGCACAGTGTTGCAGATGCTGGCGCAGAGCAAACTCATCCCTGTCATCGCGCCGGTGGCTCCGGGCAAGGATGGTGAGACTTACAACGTCAATGCAGACACGTGTGCCGGTGCAATTGCTGGCGCGCTTTCTGCACGGCGACTGCTGTTTCTGACCGACGTTCCAGGTGTTCTGGACAAGGATGGAAATCTGATCAAACAACTCACCGTCTCGGAAGCCGAAGCGCTGATTGCCGATGGAACGATTTCCGGCGGCATGATTCCAAAGGTCGAAACCTGTATCGAGGCATTGGAACAGGGCGTATCCGGTGTCGTTATCCTGAATGGCAAAACCAGACATGCGGTTTTGCTGGAACTCTTCACAGAACATGGTGCTGGCACTTTATTCGTGCCGGGCTGACTTTCCCAAAACAGATCGAGACATAATGACCGTTGAAAAACTTGAGCCGCATGATGCGGACGATTTGATCGCTTTTGACCATGTCAGTGAATGGGTCTTTGATCTGGACAATACGCTGTATCCACAACATTCCAATCTGTTCGATCAGATTGACAAGCGCATGACCACCTATGTGGCGCGCCTGATGAATCTTGAACGCGATGAGGCGAGGATCATCCAGAAGGATTTTTATCATCGCCACGGTACGACCTTGCGTGGCCTGATGCTGGAACAACAGATCGATACGGATGAGTTCCTGGAATTCGTCCATGATATCGACCACACACCCATTGAACCCAATCCCGAGCTTGCCCAAGCCATCAAGGCGTTGCCTGGACGAAAACTGATTTACACCAACGGGTCTCGCAAACACGCCGAAGCGGTGGCCGATCGATTGGGCATATCAGAACATTTTGAAGATATTTTCGACATTGTTGCGGCAGATCTGGAGCCAAAGCCGGATCCGGCTCCCTATGGGAAGTTTTTTGCCATGATGGGTGTTGATCCAACACGGGCGGCCATGTTCGAGGACTTGCCGAAAAATCTGCGCGTGCCCAAGAATGAAGGTATGGTCACAACCTTGCTCGTCCCGCAAGGAACCCGTGAAGTGTTCCACGAGGAGTGGGAGTTGGAAAAGCAGGATGGTGACCCGGTGGATTTCGTTACGGACGATATGACACAATTTCTGCAGGAAATTCTGGCCGTCATTCGTTGATTGGCAGCGTTGGCATCACTGGCTCTCCACGGCATCTTGCTGCTCTTTCTCAGCATTCTGCGCTTTCTTTTTCTTCCCGATATGGGCCCCTATGACAAGGCCCAGGCACAGACCCAGGGCCAATCCGGTTCCAGGATTGGAAAAGAGCGCACCGAACGCGGAGCCGAAAGCCATACCAAGCGCTAGGCCCATTGCCGTATAATATCTGACTGGATCTTCCACTTTGTCCGATTTCAAAACTGGTTTCTCCCGCACACCGATTGCAATTAGAAGATGACCGAACGAAATAAGACGCCAATCCATTCAAATTATGGTCAGCCGAAATTTTTTCTATCCTCCAGTTTTACTCCGTCCGATGGCAGGGCGATTGCTCACCCTGCCGGATGTTTATAGGACCAGACGCATTTGAATGTTCGCGAATGGCAGGCCTTCATCGTCTTCAGATCGCCGCGTCGTTTCTTCGAAACCAAGCTTTTGATAGAATGCAACAGCCTTCTTGTTGTCTGAATACACCTCAAGATGCAGATCACCTTTCAGCTTCAACGCGTGAGCGATCAATGCCCGCCCCACGCCGCTACCCTGTTGCTTAGGATCGACAAAGAGACCGCCAATCAAATTGTCGAGCAGACCAATGAAACCAATTGGTTTACCGGTTTGACACGCGACCCAGGTTTCTGAATTGGGCAGATACACGGTCTCGATCAAAGCCCTTTGTTCGCGCAAGCGCTGTACTCCCAGAAACGGGTGCGCTTGTTGTGACGCATCATGCCAGATTGAAGATAGCCTAGGCAGATCCGAGGCCTCATAGGCACGGATCTGAAGTTCCAGATTTTTCATTGTAATTCCGTAGTGTTGAATAAGCACAGAAAAACGCACCCAGAAAGGGGCGTTCACCAAGCCGCAACCAAGCGGCAAAATTTCAATTTCTGCGCATCAAATTCCTTCTACAGATCACAGATGATTTATGCCTTGGGCAGATAAAGGTCAATGCCACTGATCGGTAATTCAAGGACACTTTCTGCAATTCGAATTTGACATTCCCTATATGTCCCGTTCGCTGCCGCGAACGACGATCAAGTCACTTTTCGGAGGCTATTTCTTCACTTCCAAAATTTTCATTCCAAAATCTACCAAAAACAGCATTTTTTTAAAAATGGAAAAATACCGTATTAAAAACAATGTCTTGCGAGCCAAAAATGGACCTGGATTTTTCAGAAAATGCGGAAAAATCATTCAATTTTACCTTGAACGGGGCGTAAAACTCACCACCTGAAACTCATCAACTGAACGAGAGGGTGAAAATGATGAACGCAACTACTGCAGACCAGAGAAATTGTTCAGGGCCGTTTCGCAGCCGCCGTTGGACGCCTTTTAATACCGTCGTCATGATTTTGGGATTTGTCCTGTTTTGGCCGCTTGGCCTGGCGATGCTGGCTTACATTATATGGGGTGATAGAATGACTGGAAATCTTGCAACAGCACGCGATAAGATGGATGGATTTGGCGCAAAGTTCAGCCGTGGTCGCCGTCCGCACTACCGTGCGCAGGCAACTGGCAACACTGCTTTTGACGAATATCGCTCTGCCGAATTGGCACGTCTTGAAGAAGAACGCCGGAAAATTGATGAAATGCGTGCCGAGTTTGACGAGTTTGTCGACAATCTGCGTCATGCCAAAGATAAGAAAGAGTTCGACAAGTTCATGGCAAGCCGATCATCGTCTGAATAAATTGCTTTAAACGGCACCTTGCAATCTCCTGCATTTCGGACGATATGAAGTGTGGGAGGTTGGCGTAGGACGGACCACTCGCCAACCGGGTCAGATCCGGAAGGAAGCAGCCCTAACGAGATTCCGGTTCGGGTCTTTGTTCAGCCTCCCACTTTTCAAACAGCGCTGCTGATCCTGGCGGGATTCTGCGGCGGTCTTATGAAGCGGATTATTGGCAAAGAAACATGAGCGATCAGGAAAACACCGCCTATCGCGTTCTTGCCAGAAAGTACCGCCCTTCCACATTTGACGATCTGATTGGTCAGGCACCCATGGTGCAGACCCTGACCAACGCATTCAAGCTGGGCCGCATAGCGCAGGCTTACATGCTGACAGGCGTGCGTGGAGTGGGCAAAACAACAACGGCCAGAATTCTGGCACGCGCCCTGAATTTTGAAGTATCGGCAAGGGATGGTCAGGAAGCGATAAGCGCACCAACCATCGACATGCCAGAACTTGGCGAGCATTGCGCGGCTATTATTGAAAGCCGTCACGTTGATGTCATTGAAATGGATGCGGCCTCGCACACATCCATCAACGACATTCGCGAAATCATAGAAGCCTCTCGCTACAAGCCGGCGAGCGCTCGCTATAAAGTCTACATCATCGATGAGGTGCACATGCTCTCCACAGCGGCCTTTAACGGCCTGCTGAAAACACTGGAAGAGCCGCCAGCACACGTCAAATTCATCTTTGCCACCACGGAAATCCGAAAAGTGCCCGTTACGGTCCTGTCCCGCTGTCAGCGCTTTGATTTGCGGCGCATCGATGCGGACACCATGACCACTTATCTGAAAGGCATAGCGGGCAAGGAAAATGTGTCGATTGCGGATGAGGCTTTTCAACTTCTGGCCCGCGCCAGCGAAGGCTCTGCACGTGACGCTCTGTCCTTGATGGATCAGGCCATTGCCCATGGTGCCGTGAAGGGGAGCGGTGACATTGGCGAAGAAGATTTGCGCGATATGCTGGGTCTGGCCGACCGGGCGCGCATCATCGACCTGTTTGAACTTTTGATGTCGGGCAAAATTGCGGAAGCTCTGGCGGAATTCAACGAGCAGTATAATTCCGGCGCTGACCCTGCGGTGGTGCTGACCGATCTGTCTGAGTTCTGTCATCTACTGACCCGCCTCAAAGCTGCACCTGATGTGACAGATCAGGGTGCATTGTCTCCGCGTGAAAAAGAACGTGGTGCCGAATTGGCAGCGCAATTGTCCATGCGGGTCTTATCGTCGACATGGCAGATATTGCTGCGCGGCCTGCAGGAAGTCGCCAACGCGCCCAAGCCGCTGGCGGCTGCGGACATGGTGCTGGTGCGCCTGGCCTATGCGGCTGATCTGCCAAGCCCCGACGAAGCACTGCGGCAACTGAAAGACCAGACAGGCGGGGCGCAAAACGCACCAGCCAGCACAAGTGGGGCACCCTCTTCTGGCGGCGGCGTCAATGCACAAGGGGCGCGGCCTGTGCAGGCCATCTCATCCGGTGGTCCGCAACTGCGTGCCGTTGTGACAGAGCATGAGGCTGTGGCGTTGGCTGACGAGAGCATTGCACTGCCAGAAACGATTGCTGAACCGGTTTCCGATCCCAATTTGAACGACGAACCTCAGCAACAGCTGAACTCTCTGGCCGATATTGCAGAAATGGCATCTGAGAAACGGGACTTGATGCTAAAGATGGCGGTGGAACGCTATATGCGCCCGGTCCGGTTTGAAGCGGGTCGAATTGAAGTTGCCATGACGCCAGGTGCCCCCGCAGGAATTGCCGGTGATCTGGGTAAAAAATTGTCCGACTGGACCGGCCAGCGCTGGATGGTTTCAGTGGTACAGGCCGAAGGCGCCACCACGTTGTATGAACAGGCCGAAGCCGACAAGGCACAGAAAATGGCTGAAATTCGTGCCCACCCATTGGTTGCTGCAGCACTGGAAACCTTTCCCGGCGCGCGCATTGTGGATGTGGTAGATCGCGATCTTAGTCAAGACACAGATAACAAAGACACAGATAAGAATGAACAGGAATAAATCATGAAAGACATCATGGGCATGATGAAACAGGCACAGCAGCTGCAACAGAAAATGCAGGATGCACAGGCCGAAATCGGCGAGCTGGAAATTGAAGGCACGTCCGGGGCAGGTCTGGTGACCATCAAACTGTCCGGCAAGGGCGACATCAAAGGCATTTCAATTGATCCATCGCTGATCAATCCTGAAGATCCCGAAATGCTGGAAGATCTGATTATGGCTGCGCACAACGACGCCAAATCAAAATCTGAAGCCGTCATTGCTGAAAAAATGCAAAGCGTGACCGGGGGCCTCAACCTGCCGGAAGGTCTGAAACTTCCTTTCTAGGCCCGTTTGATGACCGGTTCTGAAATTGAGCGGCTGATCCAGCTTCTGGCAAGGCTTCCGGGGCTCGGTCCGCGCTCGGCCCGCCGCGCAGCTTTGCACCTGATCAAGAAAAAGGATGAGTTGCTGGTGCCATTGGCGCAGGCAATGGGTGTTGCTGTTGACAAGATTCAGCTTTGCAGCAATTGCGGCAATGTGGATACGATTAATCCCTGCACCATCTGCACCGATCCGCGCCGCGACGACGCAGTGCTGGTGGTGGTGGAAGATGTGGCTGATCTTTGGGCGTTGGAGCGCGCAACTGCAACACGCGGACGCTACCACGTGCTCGGCGGAACCCTGTCACCGCTGGATGGCATTGGTCCGGAAGACCTGTTTATCGCCAGACTGGTGGAGCGGGCAGCATCGCCCGATGTCAGCGAGGTCATTCTGGCCGTCAACGCGACGGTCGATGGCGTGACAACGGCACACTACATCACAGATCAGATCCAGGGTCTGGATGTTTCAATCACACGCCTTGCCCATGGCGTGCCTGTGGGCGGGGAGCTGGACTATCTGGACGAAGGCACGCTCAGCGCGGCCATGCGGAGTCGGACAAAATTCTGAGTTTTGATGTGTGATGACTCTTATGGATCCTCGGAACAAGTCCGAGGATGACCGGACTGAGCTTGGCAGTCAGCGCGTTTGATTGAGTTGTTCGAAAACATTTCTGCTCGTCATCCTCGGACTTGTTCCGAGGATCCACGCCGCTGACCGCCAGCTTTAAGCGGTTTTGCGTCCGTATTTCACCGGATAAAACAGCATGGACCCCGCATCGAACAGTAAATGACGTCCAATCAGCAATTCTCCAGCGCCGGTGATTGCCTTGATCACCTCCAGTGCCTGAAGTGAGCCGATGACACCGGTCAGTGCGCCCATGATGCCTGCTTCTTCACAGGTCAGCACCGTGCTGTCATCAGGCGCTTGCGGAAACAGATCCCGATAACGCGGGTTGAGTGTGCCATCCGCCCCGGTCAGAAAGGGCTGAAGGGTCGTGATCGAACCGTCAAACCGGTTGACCGCACCGGTTATCAGCGTTTTTTCCAATTGCTCGCAAATATCAGCAACCAGAAAACGAGTGGCGAAATTATCGCTGCCATCCACCACAATTTCATACCGGGAAATGAGATCGGAAGCGTTGCTGTCATCAATGCGTGTGTTGTGCAGGTCCAGAACCGGATGCGGGTTGATGGCCGTCAGGAGTTCAGCCGCGCTTTCCACTTTGCTTTTGCCAACATTTTGGCTCGTATGCACAATCTGTCGCTGCAAATTGGAGAGGCTGACATGATCATCATCAACCAGACCGAGATGGCCCACACCGGCTGCGGCCAGATACATTAACACGGGAGCACCAAGGCCACCTGCACCGACGATCAGAACGCGCGCGGCCTTCAGCTTCTGCTGACCGGAGCCTCCGATTTCCGGCAAAACCAGATGACGGGCATAGCGCTGTATTTCTTCCGGGGAGAGTGGTGCGCTACTCATTTGGTCTGTCTCAGTTTCTTCAACTGGTACAAGGCCTCAAGCGCCTCGCGGGGCGTCAAATCATCCGGGTCAGTTGCATCCAGCTCTGCCAGTGCCTTTTCATCCTGCGACGCCATGGCCTTGGAAGGCTTGCGTTCAGGCGACACAGAAAACAGTGGCAGATCATCCACCAGCGTGGTTTTCGAGCGTTCCCGTTCCTGCGCTTCAAGCTGCTTTAGAACATCCCGTGCCCGGCTCAGCGCAGCTTCCGGAAGTCCTGCCAGCTTTGCCACCTGAATGCCGTAGGAACTGGTGGCAGCGCCCGGTACAATTTCATGCAGGAAGACAACATTGCCATCCCATTCCTTGACGCGAACTGTGGCATTGGACAGCCGATCCAGCGTTTGAGACAGCGCCGTCAGCTCATGGTAATGGGTGGCAAACAAAGCGCGTGAGCTGTTGATGGCATGCAAATGCTCAACGGCTGACCAGGCAATGGCCAACCCGTCATAAGTGGCTGTGCCCCGACCAATTTCATCCAGTATGACCAGCGCCTTTGGTCCGGCCTGATTGAGGATTGCTGCCGTTTCCACCATTTCGACCATAAAGGTCGAGCGGCCGCGCGCCAGATCATCAGACGCACCAACCCGGCTGTACAGCGCATCAACAATGCCGATATGGGCCTGTGTCGCTGGCACATAGGAGCCGATTTGGGCCAGAATGGTAATCAGCGCATTTTGCCTGAGAAAGGTTGATTTACCAGCCATGTTCGGTCCGGTCAGAAGCCATATCTGCCCGGCTTTATCGCCGGTAAGCGTGCAATCATTCGCAACAAAAACATCGCCCGCCTGCCGAAGCGCCTGTTCCACAACCGGGTGTCGACCACCTTCTATGGCAAAGGCCAGACTGTCATCTACTTCGGGGCGACAATAATTCTCGCTGTCCGCAAGCGTCGCCAACGCGCAAATTACATCCAGCTCTGCCAAATTGCGGGATAGGGACTGTATTGGTTCGGCCGCGGCGCTGACCTGACCTAAAAACCGGTCAAACAAATCCAGTTCCAGCCTGATTGCTGCATCAGCGGCACCTGCAATCCGGCTTTGCAGGGCACTGAGTTCGGTTGTCGTAAAACGCATGGCATTGGCCATGGTCTGTCGATGTATGAAACGCTGGTCAGCATCATCTTGCAGCGCTGGCGCATTTTGTGCCGTTACCTCGATAAAGTAACCCAGCACATTATTGTGCCGGACCTTAAGCGCTTTCACACCGGTTTCATTGGCATACTGGTTCTGCAGTCCGGCAATGATCTTGCGGCTTTCATCGCGCAGCCCACGATGTTCATCCAGTTCCCCGGTGTATCCGGTGCGCACAAACCCGCCATCTCGCTTCAGCAAGGGCAGATCATCGGCAAGGGCATTGGTCAGTTCATCTGCCAGCGCCGCCAATTCTCCTGTGCCAGCTTCACTGAGAGCCTGCTGGATGGCAGCAACGAGACCATCAGAACCGTTCAGATCACCAGACAGGGACTGAGCTTCGGACAAGCCATCACGGATGGAAGCCAAATCGCGTGGGCCGCCACGATCCAGCATCAGCCGCGACAGAGCCCGCGCCATATCCGGCAGACGTTTCAATTGTTTGCGCAGGTCTGACAGACCAGCCGGGTTCTTTATGGCCCATGCCAGGGCATCTTGTCGGGCCTGAATGGTTGCTACATCGGTTGAGGGTGCGGCCAGACGCATGGCCAGCAACCGGGCCCCGGCTCCGGTAACCGTGCGATCTATGGCGTCAAACACACTGCCGGAACGCTTGCCAGACAAGGTCTGCATCAGTTCCAGATTGGCCCGTGTTGCGGCATCAATTGACATGCCACTGCGCGCAGCCTCCCGCTCCGGTACGGATAATGGGGGACGCGCGCCGATCTGGGTTTTTTCGACATAGGAAAGAATTGCGGCGGCTGCAGATAATTCAACCCGTTCAAAACTGCCGTGACCTTCTAATGTCTTGAGGTCAAAAAACCGGCACAAACGATTGTCGGCTGTCGCACCGTCGAAAAATACTTTTGGAACCGGGCTGACAGTTGTGCCGCTGCCCTCCAGAAGGGTTTTGATCTCGTCATCATCCAGCAGCGCATCCGAAAGGATCAGTTCTTTTGGATCAATGCGGGCAAGGGCAGCAGGCACCTGCATCGTGTCCAGCGCTCTGACGAAAAATGCACCGGTCGACATGTCAATCCATGCAAGCGCGAAGGGGAAGGGACCGGACTTTGCCCGCGCCAATGCAGCCAGAAAACTGTTCTGCGCCGCATCAAGCAAGCGTTCCTCGGTGATTGTACCCGGCGTGACCAGGCGCACTACATCACGCCTCACCACCGATTTGGCACCACGCTTTTTTGCCTCTGCCGGGTCTTCCATCTGCTCGCACACGGCCACTTTATGACCCAGCGAAATCAGCTTCTGCAGGTAATCATCGGCTGCATGATACGGAACACCACACATCGGGATATCCTTCCCCTGATGCTTGCCGCGCTTCGTGAGTGTGATGCCGAGCGCCTTGCTCGCGATTTCCGCATCGTGGAAGAACATTTCGTAGAAGTCGCCCATGCGATAGAACAAAAGCGACCCGGGATTTGCCGCCTTGATCTCGATGAATTGGGCCATCATCGGTGTCAGTTTTGACTCCGCAGGCGCATCAACTGCAGTTTTCATTGCAGAACCGTTTTCTGTTTGGTGGTCATCACTGGTGGAATCGTCGCTGCGCATGGACCTTCAATAGCAAATAATCCAACGTAATTCACGAGGGATTGTCGTCATCACCAAACCACACCTTGTGGATAACGCCCCGTCTCGCTAAGTTCTTGGTCCAATTTAAAAATCAACAAATTGAAAACAGGAAACGCCATGCCAGCAACGGATAAGTCCGGCAAAAGCAAGATCCCGATGACCGATCAGGAAGCGTTGCAATTTCACCAGCAGGGCCGACCTGGCAAGCTGGAAATCACACCAACAAAACCTATGGCAACACAGCGCGATTTGTCGCTGGCCTATTCTCCAGGTGTGGCGGTGCCGGTACTGGCCATTGCAGAAGATCCTTCACGCGCTTTTGACTATACGACACGCGGTAACATGGTGGCCGTCATCACGAACGGCACGGCCATTCTGGGCCTTGGCAATCTTGGTGCGCTGGCCTCCAAGCCGGTGATGGAAGGCAAGGCTGTCCTGTTCAAACGGTTTGCTGATGTCGACAGTATTGATCTTGAAATTGACACCGAAGACGTCGACGAATTCATCAATGCCGTACGCTATCTCGGGCCTTCTTTCGGTGGCATAAATCTGGAAGACATCAAGGCTCCGGATTGCTTCATCATCGAGCAGCGTTTGCGCGAATTGATGGACATTCCGGTGTTCCATGATGATCAGCACGGCACCGCAATCATCTCGGCCGCAGGATTGATCAATGCCCTGCATCTTACCGGGCGTGACATCAAGACCACAAAACTGATTTGTAACGGGGCAGGGTCTGCTGGAATTGCCTGCATTGAATTGATCAAGTCCATGGGCATGCCCCATGAGAACATCATTCTGTGCGACACCAAGGGTCCGATCTATCAGGGCCGCCAGGAAGGCATGAACCAGTGGAAATCTGCCCATGCGGTGCCAACTGAGGCGCGCACTTTGCTGGAAGCGATGGAAGGTGCGGACGTATTCTTTGGCCTGTCCGCCAAAGGCGCTCTGACCGCTGATATGGTTCGCGCCATGGCTGATCAGCCGATCATCTTTGCCATGGCCAATCCTGACCCTGAAATGACACCTGAGGAAGTTGCCGAAATTCGCGACGATGCGATTGTTGCAACCGGTCGTTCGGATTACCCCAATCAGGTCAATAATGTCCTTGGCTTCCCTTACATTTTCCGCGGTGCGCTGGATGTGCGCGCTTCGACCATCAATGATGATATGAAAATTGCAGCCGCGCGCGCCCTTGCTGATCTGGCACGCGCAGACGTGCCTGATGAAGTGGCCGCGGCCTATCGTGGGAACCGGCCCAAATTCGGCACGGAATACATCATTCCGGTGCCATTTGATCCAAGGTTGATTTCGGCTGTGCCAATGGCCGTGGCCAAAGCCGCCATGGAGTCGGGCGCTGCCGGCAAACCCATCGTCGACATGGATGCGTATCAAGCCGAATTGTCCGCACGCCGTGACCCGACAGCCAATGCCCTGCAACGCATTATTGCCAAGGTCAAACGCAATCCAAAACGGGTTGTCTTTGCCGAAGGTGAAGAGGAGCAGGTGATCCGCGCAGCAGTCAGTTTTGTTGCGCAGGGTCTAGGGACTGCCATTCTGGTGGGCCGTGAGGATGAAATATACAGCACGGCCAAATCCGTTGGTGTGGAACTGGGCGGACAGATAGAAGTTGTCAGCGCCAGAAGTTCCAATCGCAACAAGGATTATGCAGACTTTCTGTATGCCCGCATGCAGCGCAAGGGCTATCTCTATCGTGATTGCGTGCGCCTGATGAACACCGATCGTAATTATTTCGGCAGCGCGATGGTCGCTCTGGGAGATGCGGACTGTATGGTCACCGGCATCACACGAAACTATTCCACTGTGCTGGAAGATGTGCGGTTGATGATTGACCCAAAACCGGGGCACCGCGTCATCGGCATGTCAATGGCCATTTGCCGTGGCCGTACAGTGTTGGTGGCCGATACCGCCGTTCACGATATGCCAAATGCCGTTGAACTGGCGGATATTGCGGAGGAAGCCGCTGGTGTTGCCCGGCGTTTGGGCTATGAGCCTCAAGTCGCCATGTTGGCTTATTCCACCTTCGGTCATCCACAGGGCGAACGCTCTGAGCGTGTTCAGGAAGCCGTGAAAATCCTCGACAAACGACGCGTTGATTTCGAGTATGATGGCGAAATGGCAGCAGACGTTGCCTTGAATGCGGATGTGATGAGTTCCTATCCGTTCTGCCGTCTGACCGGCCCGGCCAATGTGCTGGTCATGCCAGCGTTCCATTCGGCATCCATCTCCACCAAAATGCTTCAGGAACTGGGCGGTTCGACGGTTATCGGCCCGCTTCTGGTTGGTTTTGATAAATCGGTGCAGATCATGCCGATGGGCTCACGCGACAGCGATATAGTCAACATGGCCGCCATCGCGGCCTATGGCATTTCTGGCTGATAGCAGTTGGCGGATTGGTGCCAAGCCATTGAACGCAATGGGTTCTCGGAATTAGTCCGAGAACGACTGGGTTGGGCATTGGCGCCGATCCCTGCAGGCCTCGACTTACCTTCTCCGCCGTCACCCTCGGGCTTGTTCCGAGGGCCCACAAATTGTTGGTGTCTCTGCAATCATCTATGAAAAGCTCACCTAAGAAGCAGCCGTCCTGATAATCAGGACGGCTTCAAAAGTGTGTTCGGATCAAAGTCATATCTGCGGGCGCAAAACTCACACGTCACTTCAATCTGTCCGCTGTCGGCAATGCTTTCGACCACTTCTTCCCGGCTGAGCTGGCTTAAAACTCCACCGACCTTCTCTGCAGTGCAGGAACATTTGTCGTGCACTTCCAGCACGTCGTAAACCCGGACACCGCGTTCATGAAAAAGGCGGAACAGAAGCCGTTCTGCAGATAAATCCGGGTCGGCCAGTTCGTTTTCCTGCAATGTGTCGACAAGCGCCAGAGCTTCGAGCCAAGCGTCATCATCATCCGGCAGCCCAGCGTGATACTCCTCATCAGCAACACCGCCCCCAGGCAGGTCCTTTTGGACAAGTCGGTCCGAGGCATGAGGCAGAAACTGAACCATCATTCCACTGGCTTGCCAGGAATGACTGGTTTCACCGGAGACAGACCGGGTGATCAGTTCCGAAACGGCCAGGCGAATACGTGTTGGTATCTGTTCAGAGCGCTCAAAATAATCATGGGCAGCATCTTCCAACGAGCCGCCTTTCAATTCCACATAACCCTGATACCGGTTCATATATTGTCCCTGATCGATGGTCAGAGCCAGCGTTCCGGTTCCAAGCAATGAGCCTGAATCGGCATTGTCGGCAGCTTCCAGGGCGGCCACGCGATCTGCATCAAATTTGGCTGTTGCGCGATAGTCACCGGGGGCCTGCATATCGACCACAAGCAACGAGACCGGACCATCTGTTTGTGCCTGCACAATCATTCGGCCTTCCAGCTTGACGGATGCTGCAAGCATCACCGTCAATGCGGCAGCCTGCCCCAGCAGACGGGACACCGCCTTTGGATAATCATGGCGTTCCAAAATGCTGTTGAGGCTTTGGTTCAAATTGACCATGCGGCCGCGCACATCCAGCGCGTCAACCGAAAATGGCAGCACTTCATCGTGTCCCGGAGCCTTTGTGAGAACATCCAGAGTTGTTTGATCTGTCATGGCAGACCTTTCCAAAGCATCATGTGAGCAAAGCAGCTATTTAAGAACTGAACTCAGGATTTAAAGAGCGTCAAACGCCCATACCAGAATTCCCTTATGGGCGTGCAACCGATTTTCCGCCTGATCGAACACAACAGACTGAGGCCCGTCCATAACGGAATCCGTCACTTCCTCGTTACGGTGTGCAGGCAGACAATGCAGGAAAATGGCATTCTCATCGGCCCGGCTCATCAGGCGGTCATTGACCTGATAAGGCATCAGCAGATTGTGACGCCGTCCCGCATCATCATCGCCCATGGACACAAATGTATCTGTCATCACCACATCACAACCAGCAACCGCTTCCTCTGGATCGGTCGTGACAACAAGGTCTGCACCCTTTGCGCGCGCATCTTCAATCAGCGCCGGGTCCAGCGAAAGTTCCGGTGGGCAAGCCATCCGCAATTGGAACGGAAACTTGGTTGCAGCTTCCACCCAACTGGCCAGCATGTTGTTGCCGTCACCACAATAGGTGATGATTTTACCTTCAAGCGAACCGCGATGTTCTTCAATTGTCTGGATATCGGCCATGATCTGCGTCGGGTGTGCCCGCTGCGTCAGACCGTTGATGACCGGAATGGTGGCATATTCTGCAAGTTGCGTAACATCCTCATGGCTGAGCATCCGGATCATGATTGCGTCCACAAACCGCGACATCACACGCGCCGTATCGGCAATGCTTTCTCCGCGGCCAATCTGCAATTCGCTGCCATTGAGCATGATCGTCTCACCGCCCAACTCACGCATGCCGACATCAAATGAAATGCGCGTGCGGGTTGAAGGCTGCTCAAACACCAAAGCAAGCACCTTGCCGGCGAGTGGTTTTTCGGGCGCAGTTCGGCGGATCGATTTCAGGCGTACTGCCTCATCCAGCATGGCGCGCAGCGCCTCGGTGGGATGATCTGCAATCTGCAGGAAATGTCTTGTGTTCGTGTTGGCCACGGAACGACCTCGTCTAAATGGTTTATTGGCTATCGATCAGTTTGCTGATTTCAGATCTGC
Organism: Alphaproteobacteria bacterium; assembly: GCA_024743215.1. Taxonomy (GTDB): domain Bacteria; phylum Pseudomonadota; class Alphaproteobacteria; order Rhizobiales. The sequence goes on along the minus strand of JANSWZ010000002.1, from coordinate 464,417 downwards.
AAATGCAGCGTCCATTCGGTCAATGGCGGCATTGGCTTCTTCCAGCGTGATTGTCAGCGGTGGCAAAAAGCGTACGACGTTGTTGCCAGCACCAACAGTAAGCAGATGGTGCTTGCGAGCCGCATCCACCACAGGTCCAACACCATTTGGATACGCATCAGCTTTCAGCTGCAGGCCAAGCAACAGTCCTTCACCACGAATGCTTTCAATCTGGTCCGGATAAGTGTCGGCCAGCTCTGCAAGGCGCTGCTTGATCCGCAGGCCTTTCTGCTGAACCTCTTCCAGAAATCCCGGAGCCAGAACAACATCCAGAACAGCATTGCTGACGGCCATGCCCAGAGGATTGCCGCCGAAAGTGGAGCCATGAGTTCCGGCAGTCATGCCAGAAGCAGCTTCTTCAGTCGCAAGGCAGGCGCCAATTGGAAACCCGGCTCCAATCCCTTTGGCAATCGCCATGATATCAGGGGTGATGCCGGCCCATTCATGAGCAAACAGCTTGCCAGTCCGGCCCACGCCCGTCTGAACTTCGTCCATCACAAGCAATATACCATGCTCATCACACAGTTCGCGCAAGCCACGCAGGCATTGATGAGGAACGACGTTCACCCCGCCTTCACCCTGGATGGGTTCAATCAGGATGGCAGCCGTTTCGTCTGTGATCGCTGCCTTCATGGCATCATGATCGCCGAAGGGGACCTGGTCAAAACCACCAGCTTTCGGACCGAAACCTTCCAGATATTTTTCCTGACCACCGGCAGCCAATGTCGCCAAAGTCCGGCCGTGAAATGCCCCTTCAAACGTCAGAATGCGGGTCCGTTCCGGCGCGCCCTTGACGAAGTGATAGCGCCGCGCAGTCTTGATCGCGCATTCCATCGCCTCCGCACCTGAATTGGTGAAGAACACCTTGTCAGCAAAAGTGACGTCGGCGAAACGCTGCGCCAGTTTCTCCTGGCCTGGAATCTTGTAAATATTGGAGACATGCCACACCTTGTCGGCCTGCTCTTTGAGGGCGGAGACAATATGAGGGTGGCCATGGCCGACCGAAGACACTGCAACGCCACCGGCAAAATCCAGATATTCCTGATTGTCGGCAGTATATAGTCGCGCACCTTCTCCGCGTTCAAAGCTCAGCTTCGACCGTGCATACGTGCTGTAAAGCGCGGATTCTTGCGCCTGCGATACCATAATCCTGTCTCCGTCAGTCCAGATCTGGAAGAAATTCCAATAAAAAATGCCGCCCTTCCGACTCTGTCGGTTGGCGGCGTCACATCGTTTTATGGACCTTACATACAGCCTAAAGGTCTGAATTCAAAGACCCTTTATCAGAGCCCATTTAATCGCATTAAATTTTACCGGAATCGCGGACTCTGGCTGCGGCAAAAAAAACGGGGAAAACCAATTTAATTGATCTCCGACTCTTGTCACAGACTCACCGCATATTGTAGTTTCGATTTAGTTAAGTACGACATATCGTGTCGCGTTTCCAATACCCCCTATATGCGGTGTTCGCGCGTTTAAAACATAATCGGTTTTGAACGGGGAGTTGGATTCCGGTCGTTTGAGCGCTTTTGTTCAAGCTCGTCCGGAAAGTAACATGAATAATTGTGGAGACAAGCATGTCCTGGACCGAAGAACGCGTAGCCCTTTTAAGCAAACTTTGGGCTGATGGCCTGAGTGCCAGTCAGATTGCAACCCAATTGGGTGGTGTGACGCGTAATGCCGTTATTGGCAAGGTTCACCGCCTTGGCCTTTCCGGCCGCGCAAAATCAGCCAGTACGGCCGCTCGTCCTCGTAAGCCGCGTGCGAATACAGCATCCAAACCATCCGGTAAGTCTGAAAGTACATCCTCTGCACCGCGGCGACCTCAGACAATGGGCGCAACAGCGCTGAAATTTGAAGCAGACGTTCAAGCTGAGGCTGCTATTGCGCCACAGGCTCATGATGATGTTGTGGTGCCAATTTCAAAGCGCGCCAGCATTCTGACAATCACTGAACAGACCTGCAAATGGCCGATTGGCGATCCCGGCGGAAATGATTTTCACTTCTGTGGACATGATTCCAAGGAAGGCGCGCCATACTGCAATTATCACTGCAAAGTGGCCTATCAACCTGCCAGTGATCGTCGCCGTAGAGCTTCCTGATCTGGTCGTCTAATCGTCGTCTTCTTTTTGGCGAGGCCCGCTCAGAATTCGGGTCTCTGCCGCATCCAGCACATTCTTCGATAGCTGATCCAGCCGGGCGGCGCTTACCCAAAGGATAGCGGCATGTATGTCGGTATCTGGAAAACTGCGCCGGAGCAGCGCACGATAGGCCGCCAACTGATTGACATAGTTGGTTGGCGTCCCGGCGACCGTGTCGGGGACACGCGCATTCGTCTTGAAATCAACAATCAGCAGACCCTTTTCCAAATGGCAGAGGCGGTCAATTTTTCCGCTGACTGAATAAAGTCCTTCGGCTGACTGAAGGTGTCCGGCAATGCCGACTTCAGCTCTGGATTCAGGGCCGAACAGAACAGAGAATTTTGGATCCGTCAGAATATCAAATACGGATGCAGTGATCTGTTCAACCATGTGGGGTGGACAACCGGACGGCAAGGCATGTGCCAGATACGACTGCGCTGCGGCATCACGGTCTTCGTCCACCAGTGCCGGCAAATGCTGCAACAATGTATGGACGGCCTGTCCTCGTTTCAAAGCGAATGAACTGTCCTGGTTTCCAAGCGCGTCAAAGCGTTCCTCCCAGGACAATTCTTCAGCCCGCTCCTGTGCTGCATCCAGACGTGACGGTGACATGGCTTTGGCGACGGGGGGCGGCGGCGGCGGTGGGGTCAAAAGCCAGTCTGGAATCCCGCCTAAATCATCTGTCTGCATTTTGGCAGGTTCCGGACGTTCTGACGCTTGAGGTTCGGAGGTGCGCCAGAGAAAGTGGTCCACCTGACCATCCTCGGTTTCAACCGTCCGCATGTTCGGTTTCAACGTGGCTTCAGCAAGACGATACCAATTATCATCCGACATCGCCCGTTTGCCTTGCTTTCCGCAGACGATCAGTCGGTCTTCAGCGCGGGTCATGCCGACATAAAGCAGCCTGCGATACTCCGCCATAGCGTCCATATCGCTTGCATCCAGCAATTCGCGCTGTAAATCGGTCTGATCCTTTTTCGCTCGTGCCCCCCAGAAGAGAGCGGGCATTCCTTTCGCGCCTTCGGGCCAATGGGCAAAAATATGGGGTCTGTGGACATGGGCACGTGGCTGGCTGCCATCATCAACCAGATACACAATCGGCGATTCCAGACCTTTGGCACCATGAACCGTCATCACGCGCACTTCGTCACGAGCGGCATCCATCTGGCGTTTGATATCGCCGCTTTTCTGTTTGATCCAGTGGCTGAAACCCTGCAGGCCAGAGCCGCCGCGCCCTGCCGTCATTGTGGTTTCATAATCCAATGCCTGAGCCAGAAACTCGTCGATCAAATCATCCGCTTCACTGCCAAGCCGCGTCAGCAGCTTCCTGCGCCCGCCATCGGCTGCCAATATACGGGCGAAGAACCGATAGGGTGTTTCAAAGTCCACCCGGTTCAGCCACAGAACAATCTGATCATACGCCGAGCGATAACGGGCCTCTCCTGAACCACGCATGGCTTCAAGAAGCGATCCGCTGCGCGCTGTTGCCAGCGCCATCAAATCATCATCTGAAAAATCGAAGAAAGGGCTTTTCAGCAAGCTGGCGAGCGACAAATCATCCTCAGGCAGCAGCATGACATCGGCCAGACACAGCAAATCCCGCACGGCAATGTGGTCTGTGAGTGCAAGTCGATCCATCCCGGCAACGGGCAGTCCTGCACTTTTCAGCGCCTTGTTCACAAGGCCCATAATCTGGCCGCGCTTTTTCAGAAGGATCAGAAAATTGCCGGCACGCAAACCTTCATTCCGGATGGACGACGCGATATCTGCAGCAATTCTTGCAGCAAGTTGCTCCAATGCATTTGCCGGACGGTCCACTGGCCGCCGCCAATCTTCCGCAGTTTCTGTGTCGCTTTCTTCCAGAAGGGGCCACAAACGCACTTCGCCGGCGGCATTGGCGCGATATGCCTGATGGGGATCGACCCCCATCCGACTGACGCTGGTTGCCATTTCCACCGGCGCAAACACGGCATCCACTGCTGACAAAATGTCATTGGTTGACCGAAATGACAGGTTCAAGGTGATGTTGTGCCAGGGCAGTTGTGCCTCTTCTGCTTTTCGTTCGAAAAAGCGCCTTTGATAGTCAAACGCATCGGGAGCAGCTCCCTGAAACGAATAGATGGATTGTTTTTCATCACCGACGGCAAACAGGGTGCGCACAGGTCCGCCACGGGCGCGATGATCGCTTCCCGCATCATGGAAGAAGGCTTCACTCAGAGCTGTGACAACGCGCCATTGCGCCGGACTTGTATCCTGCGCTTCATCAACCAGAATGTGGGACAGACCCCGATCCAGCTTGTATTGCACCCACATTGCCGCCTCCGAGCCAGCCAGAAGCCGCTCGGTCTTGGCAATCAGATCGTCATAGTCCAGCAGGCCGAGCTGGTTTTTGAACCCCAGATAGGCCTCGATGATGGCACCGGCCAAAGTCAGAAGTGCCGATGTGTCCGCAAAGGTCTTCAATGCATTGAGCCTGTTGCGTACATCGGGCACGCCAAATCTCAGAACCGCAACAGCTTCGTCATAAAGGTCAGGGAAATCCTGGCGCACATTCTTCGTCAGAAACCGTGCTTCACTGCGCGGCTCCCCTGCATTGGTCGTAAAGACGGCAAGCCATTTTTCAATCTGAGCCGCGCTCCCTTCGGTTGCCAGAGCCGTACTGACACGGTTTGCCAAATCCAGATCTGATTTTTTGTCGCTGTTTTGTGCAGCTTCTTGCAAATCTGCCAACCGTTCACGGTTGAAAGCGCCGAGCGTTCCATCAGCAATGTCATTTGCGAGACGCTCAATTGTGTCTCCCGGCGACAGGCCCAGAACCGCGCTCAATCGTTTGCTGTGCTCGGCAAGCCCGTTTTCCCGGCTGGCAATGTAGCGAATATACACGTCCCGTTTGCGCAACAGTTCCCCAACGGCTGTATCAATGGTCTCATCATCGCTGGCGTCAATCAGCGCAACCAGCGCATGTCGAAGCGCGCTGTTGGGATCACTGTCCTCAGCTTCAATTGAGCGCTGCATGACGATGTTCTTGGCTCGGTCCAACAGGTTTTTTTGTCGATCATCATCGGCCACTTCAAAATGGCCCGGCACATTGGCCTCAAGCGGAAATTGCTGCAACAGCCGCTCGCAAAAGGCGTGAATGGTCTGGACTTTCAGGCCACCGGGCGCTTCCAGCGCGCGTGCAAATAATTGCCGGGCAAAGCTGAGTGTTCGCGCCTGAACGCGCTCTTCACCCAAATCCGCCAAAACCTGCGTGAGCGCCGCGTCATCCAAAACTGTCCAGCGCGCCAATTCAGCAAACACGCGATTGGACATCTCACTGGCAGCGGCTTTTGTGAAGGTCAGACACAGAATGGTGGAAGGATCATTACCCGCTAGCAGCAGCCGGATGACCCGCCGCGACAACACATAGGTTTTACCGGATCCTGCATTGGCGCTGACCCAAGCCGAAATGCTTGGATCCGAAGCCTGCCGCTGTCGCCGGCGTGTGTCTTGCGGGATGGGCAATGCGCTCATTCTGCAGCATCCTCTTCGCTGCCCAGCCCTTCAGTATCTTGGCCGCGCCATTCGGCAACCCGCGCCAAATGGTCATAAGCACCTTCATAACGCACGGTTTGCGGTTGGGCCTGTGACAGATAACCGATGTCCGGCTGGGCATAATGCGCGATCAATTCTTTGAGCTTCACAAGGGCTGCATCGGCCAGTGCGGCAACGGCGGTTTCATCCTGGCACACGGGCGCATAAACGCCGGGAATGCGATTTCCTGACAGGCGAACATAAGACAGGGTCTGTGATGGCAACGCCGGGACACTTTCAAATGCCCCGGCAGCAATCATGGCAGCTTCCAGCGGCAATTGCGGTGCCAGGCTGGATTCCACCTGCGCTTTGGACGGCACCTGGCCGGTCTTGTAATCGATGATTTCAACCAGACCATTTTCGAGAAGGTCAATCCGGTCGGCCCGGCCTGTCAGTCGAAACTGCGGCATGGTCAGTTCCAGCGACCCGGATAATTCGGTAAGTCGCTGACGAACCCTGTCGGACCTGTCGGTTTCAAACTTCAGGAACCAGTCTGAAATGCGCTGAAAGCGGGTCTGCCAGCGCGCATAAAGGTCCGGGTAATCCTTAATCTTTTCAAATTCTCCTTGGGCAATCCGCTTCAAATCCTCAGCCGCTTCCGGCGTATCGAAATCTGATCTCCGAGCCTCTAGAAACTGTTGCAGAATGTCATGCAGCAGACTGCCACGATTGGCATAGTTGGGCACTTCGCCAATGCCATCAAATGGCGGCAGTTTCAGAACATGCTTTGCATAGATCGCGTAAGGGTCGCGGATGAGTGTTTCAATCTCGGTGACCGACAGTCGTTTGGGACGCAACTCCACCGCAGGTCTGGGGGAGGGGCGCAACCCGGACCGACCGGTTGGATCAGCAGGCGCATCAAGCTTGCGCGCCAGATGCAAAATGCGCGTTCCCCGGGATGAAAGGGCATCCTTTTCGGCGGAACCGATCATGGCATCTATGCGCTGCAACCAGCGAGACGCCTTTGTGGGCGCGCCGTCTTGCAGCAGCGATCGTGTCAAAACAACCTTCGGCTTGGAAGCAAGCTGCACAAAATCATGCGCTGATAATCCAATGGCCTGTTCTGGTGGGTTAAGACCCAATTGCGCCCGCATATTGCGCGAGAGCCAAGGGTCCAGCTTGCCATCCGATGGCCAGCCTCCTTCATTGAGACCGCCCAGAACCAGATGATCCGCAGTCAGCAAGCGCGCTTCCAGGGTGCCCAATATCTGGATGCGCGTGTCTTCTTCCAGATTGGGGCGATGACGCCGCACCGGGCGCGCACCCAGCAATGCCTGCAGCAGATCACTATAGTCGGACGCTGCGATTTCCAGTGTACGGGCGTCCGGCCCCAAATCGCGTAATTCCGCCATGGCACCAATTAGGGCGGTGCCATCTTCGGACGTTGCAAACTGCGGTGCCGTATCATCACCGGCAGTGATGGCCTGAAGTGTTTGCAGATGTGCATCAATCAGATCACCCAACGCAAACCGATTGTCTTTGTCAGTGAAGAGGCGTTCAAAATCCTCCAGGGCTTTTTGGGAGGCGTGGGCAATCTGTTCAGCTCTCTCCCAATCATCTCCAGACAGACTGGCCTGCGAAGCACGTAATCTCTGCTTCGGTTCAGCCAATAATTTTCCCCGCAATTCAGAAATGGCGTGAGACAGGTTTGCGCTGCCGGAGGGCAATGCCGGGCCGCGCAGAATGGCCCGCTCCAAAGCGCGCACGCCAGAGCGAATTTCAGCGCGCGCCAATCCCAGGCCGCACAGCGGGTGCTTCAGCAGTGCGAGCATTGAAATGGCAGTGCCATCGCGTGCTGACTCGGCAATCAGTCGCGCAAGGGTTCCGGCAGGGGTGGCAAATAATGGCTGCCCGGCGGAATCGTCCGCATTGATGCCAAACCGCTCCAGTTCCACTGAAACCCGTCGCGCCAGAGATCGGTCCGGCGTTACCAATGCAATGCTGCTCTGCCCATCGGCTTCCAGCGCTTCACGAATGGAAACGGCTATGGCAAGTGCTTCTTCCTGCGGGGTGCGGGCTTCTATGACAGTGAGGTCTGAAAGGGTTTGACCGACAGATGATGGCGGAAAATCACTGATAATGTGCGACCATTGATCCGTCGTCGCTGCAGGTCGCAGGGCCTCATTCACCAAACGGAACAGCGCGTCATTTCCCTTTTGCAGCTTTGGTTGCAAATTCTGGACATCGTCACGCGTCACATCGAGATGCGAAAGCGTGTGTTTCAGCGCCGCCTGCGGATGCCCAAGGGCAGCAGGATCGAAGCCATCTTCCGCGTCTGCACCAATTGCGGCCCATGCGGTGGCGTGCAATTCCAAATCCAGACCCGGCAAAACCACACAGCCATTTGGCATTTGCGCAATCGCTTTCAGCAAGCGTGCAGTGGCTGGAACCGAACCGGTTGAGCCCGCCGCAATGGTTGGCCCTGATCCACCGGAACTCCGAGACAGTGCATCGGCCTTGGCTTCAATCAGTCTGTTACGCCTGGCCATCGCATCAACGCGGCCAAGGTCTGCCAAATGTTGAGGCCAGGCCTTGGTTACGATTTCCAGGAAAGACAGGCTCAATTGCCAATAACGGGCAAAATCATCTGGAACCATGGTCTTTAGCTGACTCCAGTCAACTTTGTGATTTTCCGCTTCATCCAGAAGGGCCGCCAGGTCAGAGGCGAGCCGGGCAGCATCTGCCGGATTGGCCGGAACTATGACAGCCTCATAGGGCTCCATATTGGCCACCTGCTTGACCAGAGCGCGGCTCCAGCCCCAGACCATTTCTGTCAAGGCGACATGACGCTCCAACTCAGGCATTGCCGGCGGCAAATCAGACAGCGCGGACAGCGGATCAATTGCGCTTTCCTGTAGCATCAGATCGGCTTCATCCGTATCACCGATGGCGCGGATTTGTGGCAACAACGCTGCCGATGCACCACCACTGCGCCGGGCAACCGCCTGCACGATCACATCTTCTGCGGCACGCACTGCCCGCCGGGTGGGCAGAAACAGGGTCACATCGGCAAGACAGAAAGGGTTTTCGGCAAGTGCTTTTGCGTCAAGAGCGAAGGCGGGAACCAGTTCGCCGTCAAACAGGGCTTCTACAAGCGTATCCAGAAACGAATATTGTGGGGCAATGGTGGCAATGCGAGACGATTTGCGAATGGACTGTGTGTGGCCCTGATCACTCACGCGGCACTTTCACCAATGGCGTATTCGGCGTCCCGCACAGCTTGTGGCGTGCCGACATGGAGCCATGTTCCATCCATGCGAACGCCATGCAATCGGCCTTCTTCAATCAGGGCATCAAACAGCACATTGAAGGAGAAGGCCCCATCAGGAGACTTGTCAAATACGCGGGGATGAACAATGGCCCCGCCGGCATAGACATAAGGCGCAATGCGTTTTTCAGGGCGGCGTTCCAATTGCCCTTCCGGCCCGAACAGAAAATCGCCGGGCCCTTCATAGCCCACCGCACCCACTGTCGGCGACAGGAGCAGCAGCATATCCATGGCATCATCATCCCAACTTTCACACAGCCAGGAAAGATTGGGCCGTGCGCCCTCTATCCAGAAACTATCGCCATTGAGCACAAAAAAAGGCTTGTCGCCGAGCAACGGCAAGGCCTTTTTGGTGCCGCCACCAGTGTCCAGAAGCGCGTCGGTTTCGTCTGATATCGCAATATCCAATCCGGGATAGAGAGCCGCGAATTGGTGAATCTGGTCCGGAAGGTAATGGGCATTCAGCACGGCTTTGCGAAGACCCGCTGCTTTCAGCCGGTTCAGACCATAGTCAACAATCGGCCTGCCGCACACTTCGATCAGTGGTTTGGGCGTGACAGCCGTCAGCGGGCGCATGCGTTTGCCAAGTCCGGCCGTCAGAACCATTGCTGTTTCAGGGCGGATGCGCGCCATTTCGCCAGCGCGCCGTGCCTTGGTATTTGCCAATGATATGACGTTAATCGCCTTGGTCTTTTTCATATGTCTGCTAATCCTGATTTGCAGATGAGTTTGCCACGATCTTGGCGTGGCATCAATTGCGCTGCCCGTTACCAAGGTGGATCTCATACCAGTGTCTGACTGCGCCCATTGCCTCATGTGCCAGCATTTCGCGCAAATATTCTTCATTGCGAGGCATATGGGCAACGTATGACATTTTTGCGTCATGAGACGCCAGGCGTGCAAAAATACCGAGTATTTTCATGGTGCGCTGCGCACCAAGTATCGCAAGGTGCTTGTCCAAGTCAGCGCGCTCAAATGAGGTCTTCCGCATGGACTGGTATCGATCAAGCATCTGTTGTCGAAAGTTTACTGAAATCGTGATGCGCGCATCATAGACCAAAGAAGCCAGATCATAGAGTTGGGGTCCCCAAAGGGCGTCCTGAAAATCTAGCAGTCCGATTTGTTGCAGCGGTTCACGCTCAGCCAACCACATCAGGTTGGGGGAATGCACATCGCGCAAGATGAAACCGGTTTCGGCCATTTTCAATTCATCAAACAAGCCAGACCAGTGGGCCACAAAACTCTGCTGTTCCTGCGCCTGCAATTGTTTGTCACAATAGGGCGCGTACCAATCGGCAAACAGGGCGACTTCCGTCAAAAACGCTGTGCGATCAAAAGTCGGGATCTCGTACGGGCCATCAATTGTCTGCGACAGGGCAGGGCCTTTGTCATGCAACGCTGCCAGAACATCAATTGCTGCAAGATAACGCGCCCCGATTGGCTGAGCATGGGCGTCTACAATGCCTTCCTTGCCAAAATCCTCAAGCAACAGAAAGCCTGAAACATGATCCGAAGACAGAATTGAAGGTGCGCTGAATCCCAGTTTCAGAAGGGCGTCAGCCATCGCAGAAAATGGTCGGGTATCAGCGGCACGGTGCACAAGGTCGGCATAGGATTTGCCATCTTCTATAATGTCCCCCGGAGGCGTTTCCGGTGCATTCATGAAGATTGTTGTTGGCTGTCCTGGCGTGGAAATACGTTCATAGGAGCGATGGGAAGCATCCCCCTGAACATGGCGACGCATCGCGGCTCCGTAACCAGCAGATGCCAAGAATTTTCGCGCCGCAAATGTGCGCTCGAACCGGGCTTTGTGAGGCTCAGGCACAGAAAGCTGAACAGATCTGGCATCTCCAGCCTCTATGTCTATGGATAAAATGAGGTGCTGCTCTGGTAGCATATCACCCGCCCGAATGGGCCATTCAACAAGGGTAAGAGCCGTGTCAGGCTCATCGAAGAAGCCGATTTCCTCCAGTTCTTCCGGATCGGCCAGCCGATACAGATCGAAGTGCCGAACCGGAATGCGCAACTCATATGGCTGTAGCAGAGAGAATGTCGGGCTTGGAACTTCCAACTGTTCGTCGCCCGCCAGATTGCGGATCAGTGCCCGGCAGAATGCGGTTTTTCCGGCGCCCAGATCACCATAAAGGGCAATCAGATCACCGGGTAGAATGGCTGCTGCAACATCCTGCGCAAAGCGACGTGTCGCAGCTTCATTGGAGAGGGTTTCGTCAAAGACCTTGATGAGGTTTTGCTGCAGCATGCTGACGGCCGACTACTCGGCGGCCTGGGTAATCGGCTGCGGCTCAATAGGGAAGCGGCAGGTTACAATTGTGCCCTGGCCTTCTTCTGATTCAAGTTCCACGGTTCCATTGTGCAGTCCCATGAATTTTTCGACGATGGAGAGCCCAAGACCGACATTGCGACGTCCATCGGATGGCGCTGTGCTTTCAAAGGGTTCAAACGCTGTCGAGCGATATTTGTCCGGGATGCCGGGACCCTGATCTGAAATTGCAAAGACAATCTCGTTCTTTTCCAGACGGCAGGCCAGTTTGACCTCGGAGCCTGGATCAGAGAATCGGATGGCGTTGCTAAGCACATTGAACAAAACCTGGCGCACACGTTTTGCATCGCCAACGAAGCTGGAGGCGTTCTTGTCAATTTCCTTGATCAGACGAATCTTGGTTTCATTGACCCGGTCTTTCGAAGCTTCAATCACAGCTGCTACAGTTTCCGCGACATCGACTTCACCCAACTCCAGCTCAACGATACCGGCTTCTACGGTCGCCAGATCCAGAACGTCGTTGATAATCGCCATCAGGGATGATGACGAGGTTAGGATGTGATCGACATAATCGTCCTGCTTCTCATTCAAAGATCCAATTTTTGGTTCCGCCAGCAATTGGGCAAATCCAATGATATTGGTCAGCGGCGCGCGCAGGGCATAGGAAACATGCTTGATGAAAGTGGACTTGATTGCGTCAGCAGCTTCGAGCGCCTGGTTGCGATCGATCAGCGCTTGTTTGACCTGAACAGAATAGGTGACATCGACAAAGGTCAGCATGGAGAGCCCATCGGGCAGGGGCACCAGAGCATATTCAACAGTTTTGTCGGGAGCACAGGATATCTGTCCCGAAATCCCGCTGCGCCGGTCTTCCAGACCTGTGATCGCATTGGCTATGTTCTGCCAGTCCTGCGTCACATTCTGCGTCCAGTCCTGAGAGTGCAGGAAAGCAGCGTCCACGATCTCGCTGATGTGGCGGCCCGGCTCAACGGCTTCCTCCTCCAAAAGCCATATGGAACTGAAGGCCGGATTGGACAGTTGCAGACGTCCATTCGAAGCGAACACGGCGACCCCTTCTGAAAGGTGGTCCAGCGTTTCCCCCTGAACTTGCGAAACGCGCTTCAGACGGCTGCGCAAATCCAGTTCTTCGGTGACGTTTTCGAATATCTGGGTAATGCCGCCCTGCGGATGCGGCGTGGTTATGACATGAAGGGAGCGCCCATCTGGCAGATGCCACCAGTCGCTGATTGGCTCCATGGATTTGTAATGTTCCAGGAAGGACTTCCGCCAGGATCCGAAATCGGATTGTTCCTGCAACAGGCGCAGTTCGCGCAATCTATCCAGAATTTCGCTTTCCAATGGTGAGGTTTGAAGGAATGACTCTTCAAGCCCCCAAAGTTTTTGATAGGCACTGTTGCAAAACCGCAGACGCTGATCGGTTCCGAAAACAACAACTGGTGTGGCCAGTTGATCCAGTGTCCGGGCATGAAATTGCAGCATCCGGCTGAGTTCTGTTTCTGCATCCACCACAGCCGTGACATCAGTGGCTATGCCGGCTGATCCGCGGTTTGCCCGCACATCCAGAACTTCAAGAACGCGCCGTTGTCCGGCCATGGTTGCGCTCATCCGACCGCTGGTCACGCTTTCACCCTGCTGTGCCTTGATGATGTCGGCGCGCTCATCGCTGTCCAGCAATTCAAGATCCTGCGCGACCGCTGTTTCTGGATCCGATGCATCCACAGCGCTTGCATAGGCCTGGTTGACCCAGATCAGACGGCCCACATCATCACGCATCCACACCGGCATCGGTGTTGCCTGCAAAAGGGCGCGTAATACGGCAGTATCACGTGTCATCAGCTTGTGGTGGGCTTTTAGCTCTGCCAGTTCCATGGAATGATCGCTCAGGGTGCGGAAGCGCAACATCGGCTCATGGCCTGCAATGCGGCCAACAACTTCCACCATGCCGCCGCTGAGTGTGTGAGCTGCCTGGCTGAAGGCCTTGCCGGTCTGGACCAGTTCCAGCACAGCGTCAGTCAGTTCCGCAGCTGCTTCCGGTTCAAGCCAATCGTCAAACTGCAGCAACCGTATACTGTCAGTTGCCAATGCTTCTTCCAGAACCTGATCGCCAAGAGACAAGGCACCAAACAATTTGGTCCCGACAATTGTGCCAACCGGCCCACGCTGAATGGTTAGAGTCAGTTGCTCATCAGCATGCAAGAGGCGCTCGGCACTGTCGGCTTCCCGCCGCGCTTCGGCCAGTGCGCTTTCCAGAGCGCGCCTTTCAGCCGCGTGGCGATGTCGGTTTTTGAGGAGAAACAGACTGCTAACACCTGCAGCGACCAATCCGGCCAAGGCGGCCACCAACAATAAAAGGGTTTGCGGTTGAATTGTGACTTCGGGTTTAGCTGCGGCATCCTGAGCCAGGACGTGGGCAGAGGTTCCAAGAGCGGCAATGGCGCTGGTTGACAAAAATGCAATGCGTCGCCGCAAAGAGCGGCGACCGGGAATCCCGAATGATTTGCGGCTGTATTTTTCAACAGCCCGCACAATGCGGTGCATACGTAATCCTCAAGAACCAAACTCAACGCGCCAGAGCGTGACCCATACAATGGCCACATCGGCTACTCACAAAATTCGTTGGTCGCCACCAGGGCGATACGGTTGTTGGGACTAAAAGATCCGCATCAACCAAAACGAATCAGTCGAAATTACCTGCTTCGCGAATCGGGGGGAAGCGCTTAAGGGCATAAAAAAGGGGGCGGTGAATCACTTTTTTCACCGACCCCTACATATAGTGTATGGTTAATTTTGTATTAATACCTGTAGTGGTCAGGCTTGTATGGGCCGTCTGCCGGTACATCAATATAATTGGATTGATCATCTGTCAGGCGGGTCAATTTAACGCCAAGCTTGGCCAAATGCAGCAAGGCTACCTTTTCATCAAGGTGCTTGGGCAGGACATAGACCTCATTTTTGTACTGGTCGCCTCTGTTCCACAATTCCATCTGTGCGAGTACCTGATTGGTGAAGCTGGCTGACATCACAAAGCTTGGATGCCCTGTTGCACAGCCAAGATTCACCAACCGGCCTTCGGCCAGTACAATGATGCGCTTTCCATCCGGGAATTCAACTTCATCAACCTGAGGTTTTACATTGTGCCATTTGAAATTCCGCAGTCCACCAATTTGAATTTCACTGTCAAAGTGACCAATATTGGACACGATGGCCCGGTCCTTCATGGCGCGCATATGATCGACGGTGATGACGTCCTTGTTGCCGGTCGTTGTCACGAAAATATCGCCCTTTGAGGCAACATCATCCAGTATATCGACTTCAAATCCTTCCATGGCTGCCTGAAGCGCACAAATGGGATCGATTTCGGTGACAATAACGCGCGCTCCGGACGAGCGCAGGGATTCAGCAGATCCTTTGCCAACATCACCATAGCCACATACGACGGCCACTTTACCTGCCATCATCACATCGGTTGCACGGCGCAGGCCGTCAACAAGGCTTTCACGGCAACCATAAAGATTGTCGAATTTCGATTTGGTAACACTGTCATTCACATTGATGGCTGGGAACGGCAGCTCACCGCGCTGTTGCATCTGATAAAGACGGTGAACGCCTGTGGTTGTCTCTTCTGACACACCTTGAAGGTTCTCACGAACTTTGGAGAACCAGCCTGGTGTTTCGGCGATACGCTTTCTGATGGTCGCGAAAAGGGCTTCTTCTTCTTCGTTTTCCGGTTTGTCGAGAACCGAAATATCCTTTTCAGCGCGCGCACCCAACAGGATCAGCATCGTTGCATCGCCGCCATCATCAAGAATGAGGTTGGCAGTTTCACCATTGCCCCAATTGAAGATGCGGTCCGCATAGTCCCAATACTCTTCTAGGGTTTCGCCTTTGACAGCGAAAACCGGAACACCTGATGCTGCAATGGCAGATGCAGCATGATCCTGAGTAGAGAAAATATTGCACGAAGCCCAACGGACTTCTGCGCCCAGTGCAACAAGCGTTTCAATCAGAACAGCGGTTTGAATGGTCATGTGCAAAGACCCGGCAATCCGCGCGCCTTTCAGCGGTTTTTCCTTGCCAAATTCGTCGCGCAGAGCCATCAGGCCCGGCATTTCAGTTTCGGCAATCGCAATTTCCTTGCGGCCCCAATCGGCCAGCGAAAGATCTTTGACAATATAGTCAGCCATGAGGAATAGCCCTTGATAAATAAGTGAAATGGAAGACCGGCTTTAAGCAGGTAAATTTGACGATTTGCTATCATGGTGAAAGCCATAAAGCAAACTAAATATAAAGATTTCTTTATACGTTTTGGCGGGCTTTATTCCTCGCCGAAGCGACCTTTGATCAAGGCCTCAAGAGCGTTCAGAACCGCTGTGGAGTCGGGCCCGGTCGCTGAAAGTGCCACCGTGCTTCCAGGTGTTGCACCCAGCATCATCAAACCCATAATGGACGTTCCGCCAACCGTCTGTCCGTCTTTGGACACCGATACGGACGCATCAAAGGCACCAGCGCATTTGACAAATTTGGCTGACGCGCGCGCGTGCAAACCCTTTGCGTTCAAGATGGTAAGAGTGCGTGCTGACGTGTCGCCAGTCATCCTGTTGTTGTCTTTTGAGGTGCTGCGCCCAGAAGCGCGCTGGCAACATTGATGTATTTGCGGCCGGCATCCTGCCCCTCGAGCGCAGCGTCGACTACGCCCAAATCGCGCCGCACGCTGGCCAGCTTCACCAGCATCGGCAGGTTCAGACCAGCAATCACCTCAATGGTGCCAGGTTCCATGGCGGAGATCGCGAGATTTGAAGGTGTGCCACCAAACATGTCGGTCAGTACAATCACACCGGAGCCGGTCTCAACTGAGCGAATGGCGGCGACAATATCGTCACGTCTGGTTTCCATATTGTCATCGGGACCAATGCAGATAGTAGCAATCGCTTCCTGAACGCCGACAACATGTTCCAGAGCGGAGCGAAATTCATCCGCAAGCTTACCGTGGGTGACGAGCACCAATCCGATCATTGAACAACCCAGCTTAAATGCAGACCCAGTAACAACACAGTCTTTATCTTGTGCATTGACCGTGCGAAGGCAAGGCCCAATTTTTGATTTTAACGCTTTTTCAAAGCAGCTATGCGTTGATGCGCCTCAAGGTTGCATAAATAGCCGAGGCACCATTTCTGGGCTGCTCCGGAAGGATCAACTTGGGCAATGAAACAGCCTCATGCGCCCAGATCAACACATCGGGTTCTGGCATGCGCTCAATCCGGTCTCTTGGCGTCAGTTCAACCACCAAAGCAAGACGACAGGTTTCCACGAATTCATGGGTTTCAATGCCCATGCCGTAACGTTCGATTTTGCCACGCAGCCTTGCGGGAACCGATGCCCACAGATCTGCGCCATCTGCACGCAACAGCACGCCATCATCTGCGACAAGAGAGCAGGGACGCGTGGCGTCGCTCATCAGTGCCAGAGCCAATTGAGATTTTCCGCTGCCGGAGCGGCCGATAATCAGAATGCCTGAGTTTTGCCAAACAACAACTGTGCCATGAATCGCGGAACCTTTCATGTGGTCATCTGGCACGGAGATCAGACTCCCACCAATGGCAGATGAACGATGAAGCGGGCACCTGCTGGCACGTCTTCATCGGTATGATACCAGTTCTGGGCTTCGATCGTTCCGCGATGGGCTTCCACAATCTGTTTGCTGATCGACAGGCCAAGACCGGAATTCTGACCAAAATCTTCGCTTTCAGGACGGTCTGTATAGAACCGCTCAAAAATCCGTGTCTGAACGTCCGGCCTGATGCCGGGCCCATCATCTTCAATCGTAATCACCACGTCATCATCATCACACACAGCTGAAATACGCACACTGCCCTTCGAGCCTGTAAACGAACACGCATTATCCAGAAGGTTGTTGATGACCTGTCCCAGACGTCCATCATCTCCCAAGACGAATAACTGATCCTTCAAAGCGTCATCAATGCTCAGTTCGATGGTTGGAGATGTAGCTGTTGCGGTCTCGCGCGCAATTGCGACAACTGTATCCAGCAGCAACCACAGGTCAACTGGTTCTGAGGATTGGCGAGCCAGTTCAGCATCCAGACGGGACGCATCTGAAATGTCGCTGATCAGGCGGTCCAGCCGTCGGATGTCATGCAGGATTACGCTCAACAGTCGTTCGCGTTGCTCCTCATTCTTGGCAAGTGGCAGGGTTTCCACGGCGCTGCGCAAAGAGGTGAGTGGGTTTTTCAACTCGTGAGAAACATCCGCAGCAAAGCTTTCAATTGCGGCCATGCGTGTAAAAAGCGCGTCGGTCATATCGCGCAATGCCTGAGACAAATGCCCGATTTCATCCCGTCGTTTGGTAAAGTCCGGAATCTCACCACGGGTTTTCACACCCCGGCGCACCCGGTCTGCTGCCGCCGCCAGACGGCGCATGGGTCCCGCAATCGTACTGGCCAAAAGAATGGACAGTAAAATTGTAACGATGGCTGCAACCAGAAAGACCCTGAAAATAGCCAGACGTTCCGCTTGCACAATGGCATCAATATCGCCGCCTTGTGTCGAGAGCAGCAACGAGCCCAGCACGGCGCGAAAACGCTGGATTGGCACTGCAACCGCAACGGTTAATTCGCCCTGATCGGTCACACGTACTTCACTGGCCGGTGTCCCCGACAGCGCGCGCACCACCTCAGGATAATTGCGACCATTGCCGCCATCAACTTCACTGTAGAGCGGCAGGTCGCCGCGCCGCAGCCACAATTTGGCTCTCTGCCACAGCAACTCATACCAGGCAGGTTCCGCTTCAACCGGCGGCAGATCAAACCGCAAGATCTGGCCAGAAGCATAAAGCGCGCGGCTGTCCAGGATAAGTGTGCCTTCCTGATCATATATGCGCGCCCTCGTTCGGGTTGGCGAGATCAGCCGACGCAGAACGGGGGCGACAAGTTCCGGATTGATGGGGAACTCAAGTGCGTCTTCGTCATCTTCAAATGCAGCAATGCTCTCACCACTGCGCAGTTCCAGAAGCCGATCAGGGTCAATTGTAATAGTATTGGTTTGCACACTGGCAGAGGCCGCAATGGCCCCCGAAATGATCTCGCCCTGTGTCAAAAGGCTTTCAATCCGGGCTTCTGTCAGTCCAGCCCGAAACTGGTTGAGAAACAGGATTCCGGACAGGAGCACAAGAAGCGCCGCAAGATTGAGAAAGACGATCCGTCGTGTGAGGGATGAGAAAACCTGCAGACTGACAGCCGCCAAAACCCGTCGGGGCGTCAGCCGGGACAAACGCACGCGCCTGCGCGCACCCTTTTTGGCCTTTTCGGCAACCCGCCGCAAGGCAGATGCCGGTTTGGCAATCTTATCCTCAGACTGGGGCAGATCATCCTCTTTTGTGGCGTCAGAAGCCGACATGGCGGTTTGCTGGAGTCCCTATCCTTCGCGAAAGCGGTAACCGACACCATACAATGTTTCGATCATATCGAAATCATCATCGGTTGCCTTGAACTTTTTACGCAGCCTTTTGATGTGGCTGTCGATGGTGCGATCATCCACATAGACCTGATCATCATAAGCTGCATCCATCAAGGCATTTCGGCTTTTTACCACACCCGGTCGTTGTGCCAGAGCAAACAGGATCAGGAATTCTGTTACGGTCAGAACCACATTTTTACCGTTCCAGGTGCAGGTATGCCGCTCCTGATCCATGGACAGCGCACCGCGCTCCAGGGCTTTGCTGGCTTCGGGTTCCTTGATGACACTGCCGTCACGAGGCGCGACACGACGCATCACGGCCTTGACACGTTCCACCAGCAGGCGCTGAGAAAAGGGTTTGTGGATAAAATCGTCCGCGCCCATTTTCAGGCCGAACAATTCATCAATCTCATCATCCTTCGATGTCAGAAAGATCACCGGCATATCGCTGCTATGGCGCAGTCGGCGCAGCAGTTCCATGCCATCCATCCGTGGCATTTTGATATCCAGAATGGCCATATCGGGTGGATTATCCATCAGCCCGTCAAGCGCAGAGGCTCCATCTGTGTAGGTCTGAACCCTGTAACCTTCCGATTCCAGCGCCATGGCGACGGAGGTCAGGATGTTACGGTCATCGTCAACAAGAGCGATTGTCGGCATAAAGTCAGCTCCAACGGCTTTTTGAGTGTCTTTAGCGCTTTCGCAGCAAAATTGCGCGCAAATTATGGCTGACACCTTTTTGCGTTGTTCAAACGGCTGAAAATCTGGTTTGAAGCTGCACACACATCCATTACGGTGCGGCTGAATTCTTCCAGGCCTCCGAATTTTCACAAAGGTCCCTTAAATGTCTTTCCTTCACAAGGCGCGAGATTTGCAGGCCGGGGCTGTTGCGGCCGGGCACAAGGTTACGGCTGATGCGGCCGCTCGAACGCTGAATGATGGTGGCAATGCCTTTCAGGCCGCCGCTGCCGGATTGATTGCGGCCTGTCTTGCCGAGCCGGTTTTTGCCAGCCCCGGCGGAGGGGGCTTCATGACTGCTCGGCATCGTAGCGGAAAAACGGAAGTTCTGGATTTCTTTGTTGATCTGCCGGGGCAGAAGCAGACCGATGCCCAAACAATGGAGGTGGAAGCCGATTTTGGCAGTGTCCGGCAATTGTTTCACATTGGCGCTGGAACCAGTGCCGTGCCTGGAATGGAGGCTGGTCTGACTGCCCTCTTCGACCTTGGCAATACAGCGAATGCCCATACAGTTCACAATGGCCGGGCAGTTCATGAAGGTTTGACAATTCAACAGCTTTTTCAAACTGCTCTTGCAAGTGCAAATGGTCTGACGATCAGCCCGCTTCAGGCCAAATTGTTTGAAATAGTTTCACCCATTCTGAAGGCATCGGACCCCGCGAGATTATTATATGCGCCGGATGAGAAACTGCTGGCAGAAGGTGATGCATTCGACAATATCGAATTGCGGCACCTGTTCAATGAGTTTGCAGAGCGTCGCGATGCATCTTTCAACGGCCTGTGCGAGCCTGAACGGGTGCTGCAGCAGCAGATGGATGAAGGCGGCCACATAAAGGCCGATGATTTTTCTGACTATGTTGCCCAATTGCGTGATCCGACCCGTTGGGAAAACTCAGCATGCCGGGTGTTCAGCAATGCGTTGCCAGCAATGGGGGGCGTGCTGTCGCTTGCCATGCTGAGCGCAGACAGCACCCCCTCATCGCCGCTGGCCGGCAGGGCAGATGCAATTGCACAGGTGGATCGTTTTTGGCGCTCTGGCCGGTCAGGCTCAGAAATAGCTGAAAAATTCAAAGTGCAGGCAAAACAGCCGGAGCAGGCAGGTACAAAAGACGGATTTAACGGAACCACGCATATCAGCGTCATAGATCGCCATGGCAATGCGGTTGCCGTGACCGTCACCAATGGCGAGGGCAATGGCCAGATCGTTCCCGGTCGTGGCTACATGTTGAACAACATGCTTGGGGAAGAGGATGTCAATCCGGCAGGGCCGACCGGTTGGCAACCGCAACCCAAGGGGCAACGACGCCTGTCATCAATGATGGCGCCCACTATTGCCGATGGTGCAGACGGGACCTTGTTGGCCTTGGGATCTGGCGGTTCAAATCGCATTCGCACTGCCCTTTATCAGGTTTTGGCCAATCGTTTTTTAACTGGCATGGGCATTCGCGAGGCCGTGCATCGGCCACGCATTCACGGAGAAAGGCGGCGACTGGATATCGAAGATTATAGCAACCAGCCGGAAGCAAAGGCGCTGGAAGGTGTGTTTCCCGAGACCGAATTCTGGCAGGAGCAAAGCCTTTATTTCGGCGGCGTTCACGCTGTAGAGCGGACCCCTCGTGGTCGCTTTAACGGCGCAGGGGACCCGCGCCGTGAAGGCGTTTTCGTGGTTGTGGATTAACTCGAACTCTTCTGAAACCACATTCGTTTCAAGGTCACATCTCTTTTCATGAAATGATGAAACAGCGCAGCACCTGCATGAAGTGCAATCAGCCCAGCCAGTATCTTGGCCGCTATTCCGTGGGCAATGCGTGGTGGGTATTGTGAAAAATCCGGTAGTTCGGCATTGCCAAACACGGCATCCGGTGCACCGGACAGGATGGACAGTCCAATACCGCTACCCAGCATCACGAACAGCAACACATAAAGCAGCCGATGCGTCCATACAGCGATGCTTTCCTGCCATGAAGGTGTCCCGTCAAGCGGGGCTGGTTTTTTATCAAAACGCCACCACCAGACCAGCCGCACCACTGTGAGGACCAGCACCAGAATCGCGACAGGAATATGAACCCGGAGGATCATGATTTTTACGGCTGGATCCAGGGTCATGTCTGACCTGAGACCAGACCCCAACAGCACCAGAATTAGGATGGCGCTTAACCAGTGAATGCTGACTGCAAAGCGTCCATAGGATTGTTTTGTGCTTTTCATATCCGCCTCCATTCGGCTTCAGAAGTTTAAAGGTCGGGCCGGATCGCAGCACGCATGGCAACAATCACCGCGAAACCGCCGATGAATTCAGATTGCGATAGCGTACCATTATCGTCGAGATCGGCACGGCGAAAGTCGGCATTCATGGCAAAGCGCATTTCCGCTTCATTGATTTCGCCATTGCCATCGCGATCCCAGAACGCGAATACAATTTTTGTCGCTGTGGTGTAGGCCTCGGATTTCCCATCTTCCTCAGCAATGCTCGAGAAGCCAGGGTCCCATGCAGTGAATTCCTGATAGGTCAGCTTTCCGCTGTCATCATAATCCATGCTTGAAAACACATTGGAGCGGAATTCTTCCAGATCTCCTTGATGAATGTACCCTTTGCCAGCTGTATCAATGGCATCGAATGTCAGTTCAGCCGTGAACCGGCCCGCTGGTTTGTCGGCCGCATTGGCGATGGGTGCCAATGCGCATGTCATTGTGCCAATCGCGATGGTGAGTGCTGATATTCCCGGAAACTTCATTTTACATCCCCTGTTGTCATGGACTAGATTATATTTACAAGCATATTTATTACAGGTAAAATATTTACATGGCAAATAAAAAATTGGCACCACCACGATCCATGGGCAGACAACTCAATTACACAACAGGTGCGTGCAATGCTGTGTGCCAGAAAATTTTGGAGCGGTATGATCTGTCGTTGCCGCAATGGGTCATTCTGTCCGCCGTTTGGCGTAACAGCGGCCTGACCCTTGGTGATCTGGCCGCCTATAGTGGCAACAACGCGCCTGCAACCTCACGCATTGTAGATCGCATGGTTGATAAGGGGCTTCTGCTCAGAACGCCTGACGCGCATGACAGACGCACGATCAGAATTGACGCGACTAAAGCAGCGAAGGAGCTCAGCCACCTCGCAAACTTTTTCGAAGACATCAACGCAGTGCTGTTGAACGGTTTCTCTAAGGAGGAATCCGACATGTTGTTCAGCCTGCTCGAACGGGCCGAGCAGAACGCAAATAATTGGAACGAAGCGGACTAGTCGGTTCAACCCGTATCAGACCGCTTCAAAGTGCCTTCCGGATCTGGCGGTAACGATCAAACCCTTGACTGGCCGCCCCAGAAACCGCCAGGACGGCCAATATAAGGGCTGCTCCAAGGAAAGTGCTTTCATAACCCAGAGCTGAAATGGACGGAGTGGTGATAAGCGGCGACAGAAATTGCCCCAGAAAAATCGCCGTTGTCAGCGCGCCACCGACAATTCCGCGACGATTTTGCGGCGTTAGCTGAAGCGCAATCGCGACGAAGCCTGGCATTGCCAGAGCAAAGCCAGCTCCAATAGCAACTGCCCCTGCAATCAGCAAAGTGAACACCTGTCCTTGAGACACGGAGATGAAACCAAGAGCCATCAATCCGTAAGCCACCACATAGGTGGCTCTGAATCCGAATGCTTTTTTGATGCGTCCGTAAGTGAGAGCCATAAATCCGCCCGAAAGCGTCAGCGCGCCCAGTGTCACCCCCGTCATGACAGCGCTTTCATACCCAAGCATATCCAGAAAGAAGGGCAACTGGGTCGGCATGATGAAGAACAGCATATTTGTGGACATCTGCAAAAGTGTCAGCAGGGCGATCAGAAACACCCAATTCGATGCACCGCCATTTGCTGCCGGGTTTGAAGGGTCTGCACTCTTTCGGGACTTTGTGGGTTCATGGATTGCAATCCACATGATGGGCAGAAAAAGAGCAGCCAAACCATAGATCGCAAATGGGAATTTGGGTGAGAAGACAGCCAACCAACCGGCCAGCGAGATAAAGAGAAACCCGCCAAAGTTTCGAGCTGATATCTGAAGCCCGGTAAGGGCCACGCGCTTGTCACCAGTGAAATAGTCGCCGACAAGCGCTGTCTGTGATGTCATGATCATCGCCACAGCAATACCCAATACCAACCGGCTGCCAAAAATCATATCAAGGTCTGTCAGGAATGAACCGGCCGTCCCGCTGAGGGCAAACAGCAAAACACCCGCCAGCAGCATCCAGCGCCGTCCGAGCCTATCCGTAAAAAAACCGGCAAGGGGCGCAAACAGGACAACTGTCAAAGAAGGCGCGGACACCAAAAGCGGTATCAGCAATGCACTGTGAGGATGATCCGCAAACAAGGTCTGCAGGCCAGCCAATGCCGGGCTGATAGTGGCATTTGCCATGGTCGTCAAACTGGCCGCCAGCAACAGCGCAATGGCTCGCTGGTCGTGCCAAAGGGATGGTTTTTCGTCTCTTAAGGTCTGGTCCATGTCTTGTTTTCCTTGCTTGAATCATTGTGTAAGGGCACTCTACGAATTCAAGTCAACTTGAGGTCAAGCATGAAAATTCTGGACATTGCAGACGTAGCCGAACGCTCCGGTCTGCCGCCATCGACATTGCGTTATTATGAAGAAATCGGCCTGATTGACTCCGCGGGCCGACATGGGCTTCGGCGGCAATACGGGCCGGAAACCCTGTTGCAGCTCTCACTCATCACCATGGGCAAGTCCGCTGGATTCTCGCTGGATGAAATTGCTGGGATGTTTGGCAGTGACGGTCAACCGGACCTGCCAAGAGATGATTTGTTGACCCGGGCTGATCAGCTTGATCGGCAAATTCGTGATTTGACTCTGTTGCGCAATGCGCTGCGCCATGTGGCCGAATGTCCCGCTCCATCTCACATGGAATGCCCGACTTTCAAGCGGCTGTTGAAGGTCACCACAGCACGCAAGAAGGGGGATCAGCGAGCCCGGAAAAAGCACCCGTCAAAGCGATGAGTGCGGCAATGCAATCGCACAGCCGAATCTATCACTCGCCGCCGTTCCGCTTCCGCAATCAGCAAGTCAATCAAATGCGGCATATCTGAAGTCTTTGCGGGTCAAATGGAGGTGGTCATTCCGACCCTGCTGAAAAACCTTACCTGTCCGACAGCGCCAAACGCAGCCCGAGGAAACCGAACGCGCCAGCAAATGATCGCTTCATCCAGACCATGACACCTGGCCGCCTGACAAAATAGTCTCGGGCCAGTGCCGCACAGCCGCCATAAAGGACGAAGACCAGAAAGGTGAGCAGCATGAAAATACCGGCCAGAAAGAACATGGTCGGCATGGCATTTACCTGGTTCGTGTCAACGAATTGAGGCAGGAACGCCAAAAAGAAAAGCGATAATTTCGGGTTCAGAACATTGATAAGTGTTCCGTTCAGTGCGGTCTGAAACAAGGAGACCGGCTTACTGTCTTCATCGACGTCAAGAGCGCCGCTGTCCCGAAGAATGCGCCAGGCCATGAACAGCAGATAAGCAGCGCCCAGATATTTGACGGTCTGAAACGCCAACGCGCTTGTGTGGAAGATGGCAGCCAGTCCGATAATGCTGGCAATGGCAGCAGGAACAATGCCGAATGTGCAGCCCAACGCAGCGGCAATACTGGCTTTGAAACCTCGCCCAAGCCCCACAGCCAGCGTGTATAGAACGCCAGTTCCCGGCAATAAAATGACAATCATGGACGTGATGAGAAATTCAACCGACATGGGATTTTCCAGCTTGGCTATTGAATGTGGGAAGATCTTGCACGAAGTCGGGTGTTTTTCAAACCTTCCAATTGAACTCAAGTCCCAATTTTGCGTGGAAGGCGTAGCGTGCCTGTGGCACAAACCCAACATGAATTTTGAACCGCTTCTATCGGCTGCACAGCCGGTCCCGACCCATGCCATTCTGGCCATCTTTGCCGTTGTATCCGGTGGCCTGCAATTTGCGCTGCCCAAAGGCACAATTGTGCATCGATGCATCGGCTATATATGGGTCAGCGCAATGTTTGTCGTTGCTGCCTCCAGCTTCTTCATCAACGAGTTCCGCACGGTCGGGCCGTTTGGACCCATTCACATATTGTCCGCCTTTGTTCTTTGGGCACTTTGGCGCGGTGTTGGCCTTGCTCGAAAGCATGACATTGCGGCGCACCGCAGCGCCATGATCCAGCTTTACGTGTTCAGTTTGCTGTTGGCAGGCGGTTTTACATTCTGGCCGGGTCGCATCATGCATTCGGTCCTGTTTGGTTGAGACGAACAGAACCGAATGGTTTTCACACAGCACTTTGTGTCAACTCAGCTCCGCGCCTTGAATTTCGCCAGAGTTTCTTTTTCAAAAGCCAGAACTTTTTGAACACTGGGGCGCTCTGAAAGACGCTCGAAATGGGCCTGACAATTCTTGAAACCCGACAGGTCTACATCGAACATTCCGGTTCGGCGGAAGCACCAGAAGAAATAGGCATCCGCCGTTGTGAAATGATCGAAGAAGAAATCCTGACCAGTCAGCATGTCATCGGCAATTTGAAAACTGCTCATAAGCGTCTTCTTGGCCAGATTTCGCACATTGTCTTCCGTGCCGGGCACATCACAAAACCCCGATGGGGCATTGCAGCGGCTGATATGAGGATGAAAACCTGAAGCAAACCAGGATAAAAGCGAAAGGCCCTGGGCTTCCTGCCATGTGCCTGATGGCAGCAGATTGGCATCAGGATATGTCTTGGATATCCAGTATTGGATGGCCACGTTTTCGGTCAGCGGCTCTCCGTCTACGATCAGAAGAGGAACTTTGTGTTTCGGGTTCAGCTTGAGATAATCCGGCGACATTTGTTCCTTGCCGCGAATATTGATCGGGCTGACCTCAAAGTCCGCCTGTGCTTCATTCAGGCTCACAAAGGGAACAAGCGAGCAGGCGATGGGCGCATAATACAAAGTGATTTTCATTTTGACCTCCTGGGTAGTGAACATTCGGTTTCAATCAGAACAGGGTGAAGAAAAGCGGTTGATACCAGATGACAGGCACAACCACTTCAAAAAGGCCGTAAAGGCCAATGGCGGAAAGAGCGCAGTAAAGCGCGATGATACGGGGGCTGTAGCGCCCCCAAAACCAAAGATAGACTGCGACAAAAGCAATCAGGGCAAGGTATTGACCCACCACCAAGGCAGCCAGCAGAACACCCAATAGCAGCAGGACAAACTTCATGGCGTTGCTCATCTCCGAGGCGACAATGGGACGCAAAGCCGTATTCGCCCCGCGTTTCATCAAGGCCAGATTCCGGACATCCGACAGAACCACGGACAATGCCAAAACAGTGCCGACTGCAATGACGGTCAAGGGAAAGAGTTTCGAGCCATAAGACCATCCCAAGGCCGTGGCACCGGCAGCCAGAAACACCAGTAAAGCGCCCATTGATACAGGAACGGAAAGGCTGGGGTGATGAACCGAGCCACCTTCTGATTCTGAATCCTCAAGCGGATCAATGTTCTGTTGGTTGGTTTTGTGCCGCCGGTAAGCCACATAAAGGGTCAGGATCAGCAATGCGATCATTGCCAGAACAATGGGCCGTGAAAACGACCCCATGCCGTGGGTCTGGATGCTTATATGCAGCGCAGATTCCATGATTTTTCCCAAAATGTAGCCAAGGACCAGAGGCGGGCGTGACCAGCCGCCCTTCTTCATCAGATACCCAAGCGCACCAAAGCCCAACAACAAGATCCAGTCACCCATGTCGCTGCGCTCAATCCACGAGCCCATGAAAATGAACAGCATCACGGCTGGAACCAGAATATGACCTTTCACAAAAGTCAGTTTTGCAAGCTGATTGCCCCAGACCAGAAGTGCCAGCGCACCGGCCACATTGGCGATAGCCAATGACCAGATCAGGCTGAAGGTCACATCCAGCTCGCTGATCAGCATTTGCGGGCCGGGCTGCAGCCCCTGAATGGTAAAGGCACCCAGCAGAATAGCCATGGAAGCGCTGCCGGGGATGGCAAAGGCAATGGTCGGCAAAAGTGCGCCGCCCTTCATGGCATTATTGGCAGCTTCCGGCGCAATCACGCCGCGAATGTCTCCTTTTCCAAACTGGCTTTTATCCTTGCTGCTTTGCACAGCATGGCCGTAGGCAACCCAATCCACAATGGCACCACCCAAGCCGGGCAGCATGCCGATATAGACGCCGATCACAGTGCAGCGCAGACCAAGCCACCAATGTTTGAACGCATCGCGCACGCCTTTCATCATGCCGCCCTTTACCTCGGCGCGCTTCACACGCGAGATGGAGCCGTCACTGATGGCAAGATCGAGAATTTCCGGAATGGCAAACAGGCCCAGAACCAGCGGAAGAATGGGCACGCCGTCCAGCAGATAGATAAAATCAAATGTATAGCGGGGCTGACCGCTGAATTCTGCAAAACCGATGGTGGCCAGCAATAGTCCCAAGCATGCTGCAGTCAGTCCCTTCAGAATGGAATGACCCGACAGGGCACCGACCATGGTCAGTCCCAGGATACCAAGCACAAAGAACTCCGGGTCCGAAACAGCCAGTATCAAAGGTTCCACGATGGGAATGGACAGGGCCAGCATCATAGCACCCAAAAGCCCACCAATTCCGGACACGGTAAATGCAGCACCCAATGCACGTGCAGCTTCGCCTTTTTGGGCCAATGGATAACCATCCAGAATAGTGGCCTGCGAGGCAGCCGTTCCCGGCACACCCAGCAGAACCGAGGCCAGCGTGTCGCTGGTTGTGGTCACTGCGTACATGCCAATCAGAAAAGCAAAGGCAGAAGCTGTGTCCATGCCGATGGTAAAGGGCAGGAGAATGGCCATCCCCACCAATCCGGACAATCCCGGCACGGCCCCGAAAAACATGCCCAGAACAATTCCCAGACCCAGATAACCAATGGCGGGCCAGACTGCCACCATGGCTAGTCCGGCAAGGGCACTTTCAAAATACATTCACATGTGCTGCCAGACAGGCAGATCCCTTAGGGTTTGGAAACAGTGTCTATGCGCTGTGCTTGTATCGCATTGGGCGCGCACAATGCCTGATAAAGTCGATGACGGGCAGCGTGCGCCGCCCGTCAGTGTTTCATATCCTCAAAGGAAAAATCAGACCGGTCTGTTACCTGGCACCTTCAGCGGCATAAGATTTGAGAATATCGATGATTTTCTGATCGGTATTCAGCAGTGTTGCCAGACGCACTTCAGCTTCCTCACCCGGCAAGGCCACCAGATCGAAGCCACTGATCTTCATGAACTCGGCACGATATTCAGGATCTTCGGTTGTCGCCTGGAAAGCGGCGCGCAGAGTATCGACAGCTTCTTGCGGGGAGCCTTTGGGCAGGAATACGGCCCGCAGGGATGTTGAACGAACCTGAGCCACCGTCCGCAACACATCATAGGTCGGACCCGACGGCTTCTTGCCAAATTTGGCTTCATAGAATTCATCAAAAGTTGGAACGCCATCAAGTGTACCGGGCGATGCCGCCAAATGACCGTCTTCGGTCGGAGTGCCAAGGGAGAACAGAGGAATGGAATGACCTTCATCCACCAGATTGGGTTTCACGCGCGATGCGTAGCCGGTCATGGAATCGGCGGACATGTCCACATCACTCTTCAGGATGGCTCCTCGAATTTTACCGGATGACTGAAAGCCCGTGACGTGCTGATAATCGACCTCCAGCAGATCCATAGCAGCACGCAAAATGAGATCTTTCATGTTTACGGGGCCATGGCCCGCAGTTTTGATTGGTGCATCAAGCTCAAAAATATCGGTCGCCTTTTCCACGCCAACGCCTTTGCGCAGGTGGAAGATTGTGTCTTCCGGAATTCCGCCGATAAACACAAAGTCACCATGAGAGACAGTGAGCGCGTCATTGCCCATCATTTCCGGCATCAGTGCAACGGAGAACACTCCAACGGTAAGACCATCATTCCTGACTGCCTGGCCAAAGTAATTTGTGCCGACAATGCCACCGGCACCGGCCCGGTTTTTCACCACGATACGCGGTTCGCCGGGGATGTGCTTCTGCATGAACTGCATCAAAGTGCGGGCTGTAATGTCAGTGTTTCCACCGGCGTCATAATTGACGATGACATCCAGTGTTTTGCCGTCGTAGAAGTCATCGGCAACCGCAGGAGCGATATAAACAACTGCGGACATGGCAATTGCGGCCAGACATTGTTGTGTTTTCAGGCCCATTTTTTTCAGGTTCATTTCTGTTCCTCCCATTCAAATTAGTCTTTTCTGAACGCGGCCCTTTCCGAGGGAAACTTCCGGCCAATACTCATGTCTGAAACCGCGACGACCGCGCGTGCAATTTTTCAGAACAGGTAAAACAAGAAGCTCTTCTGGCGGAAGGGCACGTCGATAGCGAAAATGTACACACCCCAACATATAAATAAAGTTTACATATTTTACCGAAAACGCTAATAAAATTAAACTATGATGACAAACCTCAACATGGACTGCCTGCGCTCCTTCGTGGCGGTGGTGGAGCTTGGGAATTTTTCAAAGGCTGCTGAGCGGGCGGGGCGAACATCTCCGGCCATCAGCTTGCAGATGAACCGACTGGAAAGTCAGATTGGGACCGCACTCTTCAAGAAGGAAGGTCGCAATCAGGTTCTCACATCTACGGGCCGGGAGGTGCTGGAGCACGCCCGCGCAATTCTTACGCAAAACGATGCTGTCCTGAAGATCACGCGCAGCAGTCAGATTTCCGGCCTTGTCAGAATGGGCGTTGTCCAGGACATCGCGGAAAGCTTCTTTCCAACCGCTCTATCCGAGTTCTCCGAGCAGTTTCCCAATATCCGTATTCAAGTGCTGGTCGATCGCAGCCCGGTGCTTGTGGAAGGGTTGAAGCGGGGCGAACTGGATCAGGTGATTGCCTACAAGCAGGACACCGATGCGACCGAAATTGAAATCAACTCGCCGCAGATGATCTGGCTGGAAAAAGCAGGATCGGATATTTCAAGCAAGCGTCCGCTTCCTCTGGTTCTGGTGGAAGGACCTTGCAGCTTCCGCACAGCGGCATTGAATGCGTTGGGGCAGGCTGGCATTCCCTGGGAAGTGACTTTGACAAGCCCCAGCCTTGCCTGCGTGGCCGCCGCCGCAGAAGCCGGTCTGGGCGTGGCAGTGCGCACGAATGAAATTCTCAATGGAAGACGGCCAAAGCTGGCTCAGGCCAAAAAACTGCCGAAACTACCCAACCATCATATGAGAATTTACAATGGGGCAAATGACACCAATCTTGCCATTCGCAAGCTGACAGATTTCTGGCTACAACAGTTCAAGGTCAGTTAGCTTCAGGAGCTTTGGTAAATCGAAATGCCCACAAACATCATCACCGTTGGTGAACTGCTCGTTGAGTTCGTATCGCACACAAAAGATTGTGCATTGGAGCAGATTTCCAAATACTCAGGTCCTTTTCCAAGTGGCGCACCAGCCATTTTCATAGATCAGGCTGCTCGCCTGGGTGCACAGACCTCAATTTTGGGCGGCGTTGGGGCGGATGGCTTCGGAAAAGCGCTACTCCAACGTCTCAAAGATGATGGTGTGGGGGTGGAACATATTTTTGTCGATCCCGAACGTCCGACCGGCGTTGCCTTCGTCTCCTATTTCAACGATGGCCAAAGAGTGTTCATTTTCCATTTGGCAGGCACGGCAGCGGACTCTTTCCAGGTTCCTGCGGACGGTTTGCAATTGCACGATACGCTGTTCCACATCTCAGCCTCATCTCTTGGAAATCCGAACCTGCGAAACATGGTGTTAAAGGTTTTTGACCAGACGATTGCCGCAGGCGGAAAAGTGAGCTGCGATCCCAATATTCGTCCCGAGTTGATGCGCGACACTGAAGTGCGTGTAGCCCTGGATGACATCATCAGCAAATGTACTTACCTTTTGCCAAGCACAGATGATCTGACCCACCTCTATCCTGGTATGACAGAAGAGGCTGCGATCGATCGTTTGAAGTCAGGCGGCGCCGATATCATTGCCTTGAAGCGCGGATCAAAAGGCGCATTGATCCTGGACGGAAAAAGCGAATTTGCCATTGCACCTCATCATGTATCGGAAGTGGACCCAACTGGAGCGGGTGATTGTTTTTGCGGAACGTTTCTGGCGCTTCTGATACAGGGCTATTCCATGGAAACCGCTGGAGAATACGCCAATGCAGCAGGCGCGCTTTCTGTCACAAAACGGGGGCCGATGGAAGGCAATTCTTCGCTTGAATTGATCGAGGATTTCCTGGTGAGAAGCTAAGGAAATTAAACGTCACCATTGCGGTGCGGCTAGTCCTCGAATTCTTCATTGGGGTAGACACCCCACAATTTGTTCTGCTGGACAAACCCGCGATAGCTCTTGTCTTCCGCGTCTCTCAGGAATGCACGGCACCATTCGCCATCGCATTCTTCAATATTCACCAGCAGGCCGGTTTCCAGTCTTGCATTGAGTTTTGCCCCAACACTGCGCTCCCGATAGAGCGGAAGCGGTTCGGCATCACTGGTCCATGGGGTAACCAGTGCGGTTCTGCGTCCCGACAGAAGGCTGTGGAACACCCAACCGGAATTTCCGGCCGCATCACGAATGCGCCGCCAATTGTCGGATTCCTGAAAAACTTCAACTGGCAAGCCGCCTTTGACGAAAATCCAGGCGATGTCGTAATCCCGTCCAGGTCCAACGCGCACATTCACCTGATTGGACTTCAGGCTGACAAAGCGGGGCAGGGGCAGACCAGATGTCCCGACACGAATACCACGCTCATCGGCTGATTGAGCAAAGGCAGGGCCAGGGCCCGGACCAAACATCGAAAATGTAAACGCGAGCAAGCTCAGGCAGGCGATGGATAAAACCTTGCCAAGGCGTATCCTTCGGTACTGCTTTCGCACTGCCGACCCAAATTGCATCACTTTAAAACTCATGTCCTGCGCACTCATACACCTTATCAGCGCACCCTACGTTGCAAACTCGCCGTCCACGCAATAGGAGGCTTGGCATCTGCTCTCCTGACACATTATACAAAGTCATTCAAATTGTGTTTGCAGTTCTATCTGTTAGGGTCTGCAAAAATGAGCCTTGTCCGGATCGGGCGATATCTGTTGATACCATATACATGTTTTGAACAGATATGGTTAAAGAGCTCTCAAAGAGAAGGGGCTAGCGCTAAATGCCGAGATCAAAAACTCTGGTTGTGGTAACGCGGAAACTGCCGGAACAGGTGGAAACGCGCATGCGCGAGCTGTTCAATGCCAAGCTCAATTTGGACGATCACGCCATGACACAGGCGGAATTGGTGGATGCAGTGAAGACAGCGGACGTGCTTGTTCCCACGGTTACCGATCGGATCGATGCCGCCATCATCAATCAGGCCGGGCCACAATTGAAGCTGATTGCCAACTTCGGAAATGGTGTGGATAACATTGATGTGGGTGCTGCCCATGACAAGGGAATTGTTATTACCAACACACCAAATGTGCTTACCGAAGACACCGCAGACATGACTATGGCGCTGATTCTTGCCGTACCACGCAGGTTGGCCGAAGGCGCTGCGATACTTCCAGATGGGGCGCATTGGTCTGGTTGGTCACCCACATGGATGACCGGGCGTCGTATTTCCGGAAAGCGCCTTGGTATTGTCGGCATGGGCCGTATTGGACAGGCGGTAGCGCGCCGCGCCAAGGCATTTGGTCTGGCAATTCACTACCACAATCGCAGACCTTTGCCTGCCGAAATTGAAGATGATCTTGAGGCAACCTATTGGGACAGTCTCGATCAGATGCTGGCGCGGATGGATATCATTTCGGTCAATTGCCCACATACGCCCGGCACCTATCATCTCCTGTCAGCCCGGCGGCTGCAATTGATGCGGCCTGAAGCCTATGTGGTGAACACGGCGCGCGGCGAGATCATTGATGAAAATGCGCTGCTGAAAATGCTGGAAGAGGGTCAGTTGGCAGGGGCCGGTCTGGATGTGTTTGAACATGAGCCGGCCATCAATCCCAAATTGCTGAAACTGGCACAATCCAACAAGGTCGTGCTGTTGCCACATATGGGATCCGCGACCATCGAAGGGCGCATTGATATGGGCGACAAGGTGATTGTGAACATCAAATCACTGTTGGATGGCCATGCCGTGCCGGACCGTATTCTGCCAAGCATGGTTTAGAGCTTATAGTCGGCGCAATGCCACCTGATCAATTTTGTGATCTCCGCCCTTGCGCAGTATCAGGTCAGCGCGTTGCCGTGTCGGCAAAATGTTCTCCAGCAGATTGGGCCGGTTGATCCGTGCCCAGATATCATCGGCAGTGGCCACCGCTTCCTCTTCCGTCAATTCGGCAAAGGTCCTGAAGAAACTTTTCGGATCGCGGAATGCGGTTTCCCGCAGGCGCAAAAACCGCTCACGGTACCATTGCTGAACAAAGACCTCGTCTGCATCCAGATAAATTGAAAAATCAAAAAAGTCCGACACGAAGGGAACACTGTCGCCACCCGGTGGCAGGTCACGGACCTGCAACACGTTCAATCCTTCCAGGATCAGAATATCCGGATTGGAAATCGTGACTGTTTCGTTTGGTACCACATCGTAAATCAGGTGCGAATAGAGCGGTGCGGTGGCAAATTGCTTTCCGGCCTTGATATCAGTCAGGAAGCGCAGCAATGCGGTGACATCGTAGCTTTCCGGAAAGCCTTTGCGCTCCATCAAACCCTCAGCTTTCAACACAGCGTTGGGATACAAAAAACCGTCTGTGGTAATCAGATCCACCTTGGGCATGGAGGGCCAGCGTGACAGCAGAGCCTGCAAGACACGGGCTGTGGTGGATTTGCCTGCCGAGACGGACCCGGCCAACCCGATGATAAACGGCACTTTGCTGTCTTTCATATCGAGAAACTGGGCGGTCGCCTGAAACAGGCTTTGTGTTGCCTTTACATAGTGGAACAGCAGACGGGCAAGGGGCAGATAGACCCGCTCAACCTCCTCGACTGATATCGGGTCGTTCAGACTTTGCAGTCTGCGGATTTCATTGATCGACAGCGTCATCGGCGTATCGGCGCGCAGTTTTGACCAATGCTCCACATCATAGATGCGATAGGGCGAAAGGGAGCCTTCATGCAGGCTGCTGTCAGATGGTTTTGGCAAGCTCATATCAGGCTTCTTATTCAGGCGCACTGCGTGCGGCTTTTTCCGCAAGACCGGATTGTGCAGTACGCTGGTTAAGAATCTCCATCACCTGGTCCAGGCCAACGCTGCGTGCGCGCAGCAAAACCATCAGATGATACAATACATCAGCAGCTTCATTCGCCACGTCTTCCTGCTCTTGCGCCGCGGTTGCCAACGCCAGTTCAACAGCCTCTTCGCCAAATTTTTCGGCGCATTTCAAAGGGCCCTTTTCAAGCAGGCGCGCCGTATAGGATGTCTCCGCGCCCGCAGAACTGCGTTGCTCGACAATGGCTTCCAGATCGTTCAGAGAAAATGTACTCATAACAATATCCGTTGTTAGACAAGCCGCATCGGCAGGCCGGCTTTGGCCATATGCGCCTTGGCTTCAGCAATCGTATAGGTGCCAAAGTGAAAAATTGAAGCTGCGAGAACGGCGCTTGCATGGCCGCCGGTTACACCTTCCACAAGGTGATCCAGATTGCCAACTCCGCCGGAGGCAATCACCGGCACATGAACAGCGTCGGCAATGGCTTTGGTGAGCGGCAGATTGTAACCGATCTTGGTGCCATCCCGATCCATACTGGTCAGAAGAATTTCCCCGGCCCCCAGGGCAACTACCTGTTTGGCAAAAGCGACAGCATCAATGCCGGTTGCCTCGCGCCCGCCATGGGTAAAAATCTCAAACCGTTCTGGCTCATCAGGTTCAGAAACGCGTTTTGCATCAATGGCGACGACAATGCATTGATTGCCAAATTTGTCTGCCGCCTCGCGCACAAAGTCCGGGTTTTTCACCGCAGCTGTATTGATCGACACCTTGTCGGCACCGGCCAGCAGCAGGCTGCGAATATCAGCAACTTCCCTGACGCCGCCGCCAACGGTCAGCGGCATGAAGCAATGCTCCGCTGTCTCGCGCACGACATCCAGCAAAATGCCACGGTCTTCATGGCTGGCTGTGATATCCAGAAAACACAACTCGTCGGCACCGGCAGCATCATAGGCGATAGCGGCTTGAACCGGGTCACCGGCATCAATCAGGTCGACAAAATTGACGCCTTTGACGACGCGGCCTTCTTTGACATCAAGGCATGGAATGACACGGATTTTCAGCATCAAGCAGCTTTCTTCAACAGGGTCAGAGCTTCGCCCGGATCGATCCGGCCGTCATAGAGGGCCCGTCCGGAAATGGCACCTTCCAGAATCTGCGCGTCGCCTTGCGTCATTCGTTGAATGTCATCCATGGAGGCAAGACCACCTGATGCAATCACCGGAATGGACACATGATTGGCAAGCTCCAATGTGCTGTCCCAGTTGATGCCAGCCAGAACGCCATCCCGGTCAATATCGGTGTAGATGATGGCTGCAACGCCTGCATCTTCAAACCGCTTGGCCATATCCAGAACCGTCAGATCAGATGTTTCGGCCCAGCCTTCCACGGCCACATGGCCGGAGCGGGCATCTATGCCAACGGCAATTTTTCCCGGAAATTCAGCACAGGCCTGCCGCACAAGAGCAGGGTCCCGCACAGCAATTGTGCCCAAAATGACCCGGGCAAGGCCTTTTGAAAGCCAGGCTTCAATGTGATCGAGAGTGCGAATGCCGCCTCCCAACTGCACCGGATTATTTGTGGCGGCCAAAATCGCATCAACAGCTGCGCCATTGCGGCTTTCACCGGCAAAGGCACCATCCAGATCAACCACATGCAACCATTCAAAACCCTGTTCTTCAAAGGCTTTGGCCTGAGCGCCGGGACTGTCATTGAAGACGGTCGCCTGATTCATGTCACCCAGTTTCAGGCGCACACACTGGCCGTCTTTCAAATCAATGGCTGGAAAAAGGATCATCGGTTCAATTCGTTTCTCTCAAAGCAATCATGTCAGGCCGTGGCAGCCACAGCATCGATTTGTGCCCGGCTTTTCGCTGGCCACCAGTTCAGGAAATTGCCAATCAGCGACAGGCCAAGCTGCTGGCTTTTTTCCGGGTGAAATTGTGTGCCGATCAGATTGTCACGCGCCACAATGGCCGTGACCGGACCACCATGGTCCGTCAAGGCAACAATATGATCCGGATTGTCTGGCACCATATGATAGGAATGGACAAAATAGGCGTTGAGGCCGTCTGGGCCCAATTGAATGCCGTCACAGACCGGATGTGCGCGTTGCTCAAGAAGCGTGTTCCATCCCATTTGCGGAATTTTCAGCTCCGGATCACTGGGCTTGATGGGAACCACATCTCCCGCAATCCACCCCAGCCCATCACAGACTTCCTTTTCCAGGCCACGGCTGGCCATCAACTGCATGCCAACACAAATGCCGAAAAACGGCACTGAGCGCTGTTCCACACTGTCGCGCAAAGCGTCCACCAGACCATCAATCGCAAACAAGCCAGCGCGGCAATCGGCAAATGCACCAACCCCGGGCAACACGATCCGGTCAGCCTTTGCAACAAAGTCGGGATCATCCGTCACCACAATATCGGCGGCAATGTCGCGTTCTCGCGCCGCCCGCTGGAAGGATTTTTCCGCAGAGCGCAAATTGCCGGACCCGTAGTCAATAATCGCGACTCGCATCGATTGGCTCATGACTGATATCCGATTATATTGGGTGTTGCGGATTTTGCGCGAATAGAGGGAATGCCTGAAGTCACGCGCACGGGTGTGTGCGCCGTTTTACGCTGTTCGGCATGACTGGCAAAAAACCGCTCCTCCGCATCCTCAAGATCATGCGCCGACACGACACCTGCCAGCTGCCACCCTTTAGCGTTCAGCCGCCAGCGTCGTAATGTGCTGGCCTCCAGCGCAATGCCAAGACCAAATAGAAAATTGACAATGGAAAGGGTCCAAAAAGAAGCAATTTCAGTCGCAAAATCCAGCAAGATCAGCGCCGCAATATACAGCACCAAGCCCAGCCATTGGCGGTACCAAAGCAGCCAGAGCGGCGGCGCAATCAGCGCCACCAGATGAAACCCGTCGCGCACGAACACAGCTTTTGACAAGCGCTCGTCCTGCGATGGCGAAGGCGGTGTGTGAACAGTATAGGACTGCATCCGGAACCTCTTTAAAGGGTGCCTTTGGTGGAAGGTATCTTGCCGCTTTCACGGCTATCCATGGCAATCGCAACCCGCAAGGCTCGTGCGACCGCCTTGAAGGCGCTTTCCGCAATATGGTGATTATTCTCACCATAGACACCCTCAACATGCAGCGTCAGCCGTCCATTCATGGCAAATGCCTGGAAAAACTCGCGCACCAGTTCGGTATCGAAATTGCCGATTTTTGCAGCATTGAAGGCAAGGTTCCAAACCAGAAACGGTCTGCCGGACACATCGATCGCTGCCCGTGACATGGCTTCATCCATGGGCAGATCGGCCGATCCATAGCGGGTAATCCCGGCTCGGTCGCCCAGCGCATCATTCAGCGCCATACCAAGCGCAATGCCAACATCTTCTACCGTGTGGTGGTCATCAATATGCAGATCGCCATTGGCCCGGATTTCGAAATCCATGCCACTGTGACGTGCCAATTGCTCCAGCATATGATCGAAAAATCCGACGCCGGTTTCAATGTCATACTGCCCGGTTCCATCCACCGTGACAGACACTTCGATGTCTGTTTCACTGGTTTGTCTGGACCGGCTGCCAATGCGGTTGCTCATAAGGCGAACTCTTTTGCTTTTCTGCCAATGCGCTGGCCTTTTATCAGGCTAAGGATTCAAACGCCAGCATTTGCATCGCTGCATTCTGACCTGAGTTAAGAGCGCGCTTCCCTTTGGCGATTTGCGAGCATTTGAACAAAGCCCTGTGTCTTGCGGGCGCTTTCTATGCGCCATGTCAGGATTTTATCAATCAACTCGCGGCAGGTGTCAGCATGGGCAGGGCTGTTCCACAGATTGACACGCTCTTCCGGATCATTGTCCAGATTGAACAATTGACCTTCATCACTGTCAACAAAGTGAACCAGTTTCCACGGGCCATTGCGAACCATGGTCATAAAATTCGTGTCCATGACAACCCGGTCATTGGCATGTTCAGAAAACACACAATCGCGGTCGGCCTTGGGGTTTCCAAACAACAGATCACCCAGAGATTGGGCTTCCATCCATCGCGGTATATCGGCGCCAGCAATTTCAAGAATTGTCGGGCCGAAATCCATCAAAGACACCAAATCGGCGTGGCGGCTGGCCTTTTCAACGTTCCCCGGCCAGCACAGGATCGCCGGGACTTGGACACTTTGCTCATACATGGTCCACTTCTGCGAATGGCCGTGATCATTCAGGCAGTCGCCATGGTCCGAGGTGAAGATAATGACCGTATCGTCCAGCACGCCGCGCCTGTCCAATGCATCGATAATTTCGCCAATCTGCGCATCGATCATGGACACATTGGCATAGTAGCAAGCCCGCTGCCGGTGCAATTGATCCTGGGTGGGTGCCTCCTGATGCACAATCGCATCGCGGTCATTGTCCAATTGATTCTGGCGTATGGCTCTCAGCGGCGCTGGCTGGCTGGCCAGATCATAATCCAGAATGGCCTCCGGCAAGTCCCGATCAAGATATCTGTCCAGATAGTCCTGTGTTGGGTCATAGGGCGGATGTGGCCCCGGAAATCCAATCTGAAGAAAGAACGGCTCGTCACCACTATACCGGTCAAGCCACCAGCAGGCGGTCTTACCTACGAACACATCGGAGTGCAGATCTTCATCCAGTTCCCAGACAAAGGCTCCCAGACTTTCATTATAGTCCGGCCGTTTGCGATAGGACACGCGAGAGGGCTTTTGCACTTTGCGCGCCTGCAGCGCCTTGTCCCAATTATCCAGGTAAAACGGCAAATTGGGGTGGTCACGATCCTTGTTTTCAACAACATGCCTTTCATGAAACCCGAACGCGCCTTCAACCGGATTGGTGTGCATTTTGCCCACATTGACACAGCGATATCCGACCTTTGCAAGCTCTTCCACCCAACAATAGCTCCACGGTTCTTCATTACGAAAAACGCCATTTGTGTGCGGGTAAGTGCCACTGAAAAGAGCGGCTCGTGACGGCGAGCAGGATGGCGCCGAGACATACATGTTTTCAAAGACGGCACCGCGCTGAACCAACCGGTCCAGATTGGGCGTGTCCATATGCTCAAAACCATTGGCTGCTATGGTATCGAGCCGTTGCTGATCGGTTAGAATGAAAACAATATTTGGTTGTTTCGCCATGTTGCCTCCAATAAAAACCCGCGTCCCGTCTCTCTATCGTGCCATGCGCTATCATCACCAATAATAATAACGTTCGTTGCCATGCAGCCAGAGTATCGATCCCGCCGGGCTTACTGAATGGGGTTCTGTTTACAGTGGGTGCGCAACTGATCAATCAACGCTTCTGTCGCCGGGCTGATCCAGCTGTCTGGCCGCATTACAATGCCGGCATGCCGCGTGGGAAGCGGGACTTCCATATCCACCGCAACAATTGGGTTTTGGTAAGGGGTTTGCAATGATGATTCGACCACAAATGACAGGGCGTCAGATGTTTCAAGCAGCCGCAGGATGAAGTTGAAAGACGTTGATTGCAAAAGCGGCAAAGGCACCGGCAGGCTCTCGGCGCGAAACAGACCCGCCAGTCGATCATAAGCGCTCAGCGCCCGATCCGGCATAGCCCAGGGGAAGGCGAGCAGGCGTTCAAGGGATACATTTTTCTCACCCGCCAATGGATGGTCATTGCGACAGGCAACCACATATTGGCAATGGATCAGCGGTTCCTGACTGAGATCATCCTTATCCGGGTCGCGGGAAATATCGGTCAGCGCAAAATCAACTTCACCGCTGCGCAGCATATCCGCGAGTTGTTGGTCGTAGCCGGTTCGAACCTTGATCGAAATATTGGGATAGGTGCGCAGCACCGATCCGACAATTTCAGCCAGGCCCCCCATGGTCCAGGTCGGGCCTGAGCCGATTACAATTTCATCCTCTGTCCGCTGGCTCAAATGTTGCAGTTCTGCCTGCGCATTTTCCAATTGCACAAACACCGATTGGGCATGACGAAGAAAGCTGGTGCCAAAACGGGTCAGACGCATGGCCCGAGGCAACCGCTGAAACAGGGATACCCCAAGCTCTTCCTCCAACTGCCTGATGCCGCGCGTCAACGCCGGTTGGCTGAGATGCAGTAACTCGGCTGAGCGGGTAACAGAGCCGGTTTCCGCGATGGACAGAAAGAACCTCAACTGGTTCAAATTCATAGGAGTTCCTCCCCAGAACATGTTCCCGAATGAATTTATCATAACCAAAACGTATTGATATAATAAATTTCATTATTTGAATTTATCCCGTGCCTGCGTTTACCCTGTTTGTATGGCTGCCATAAAGAGCAGCAGCACGCACGGGAGGGTGCCGAGTGCCGACCAAGAGTCAGCCGAATATTCTGATGTTGTGTACAGATCAGCAACGCTTCGACACACTGAAGTGCTGGGGCGCTGCCCATGCCCACACGCCGAACCTTGACAGGCTGGCCGAGCAGGGAACCCTGTTTGAGCAATGCTATGTGCAAAACCCCATTTGCAGCCCGTCGCGCGCCTCGTTGTTCACCGGCATGTATGCCCGCAATCACGGTTTGTGGGCGAATGGTGTTTCCCTGCCCGCACACCGCAAGATGTTCACGCGCTCACTTGCAGATGTCGGGTATGATTGCGGCATGATCGGCAAGCAGCATTTGTCAGCCTGCGAAGGCTGGCAGACTGAGCCGCGTTATGATGATGGCTATCGGATGTTTGAATGGGCTCATGACCCGATCCACCGGTCTCCGCAAAACGCCTATCTCAGTTGGTTGAAACGCCAGTTCCCCGACACTTACAAAGAGATTTTTCCGGTTGAGGGTGATCCGTCCACGGCGGAATCAGGCAACAAATCTCGTGGCGCAACGCCCATGAACACGGTGCCTTCCGAGGCGCATTTCAGCCGATGGGTATCTGAAACCGCGATCAATTTTCTGCAGGATGACAGACGTGAAGACGATCAGCCATTCTTCCTGATCGCCAATTTTTTTGACCCACATCATCCATTTGGCGCGCCGCCGGAGTTTCGGGATCTGATCAATGCAGATGACATTCCGCCACCGATACATGCAGATGGCGAATTGGCCAGCAAGCCGGACGTTCAGGCTGCCTATTCAAAAGCATCCTATGGTGGCGCGGCTCCGGGTTTTCAGGATTACTCAGCAGATGAGATCAAGGAAGTCCGGGCCGCCTATGCAGCCATGATTGCCTTGGTGGATCATGAAGTTGGCCGGATTCTTGATGCTCTTGAAGCGTCCGGTCAGGCCGAGGATACTTTGGTCATCTTTACCAGCGATCACGGTGAGATGCTGGGCGATCATGACATCATGCTCAAGGGGCCGATGATGTATGACAGCTGCACCCGCGTGCCGCTGATCATGCGCTGGCCGGGGCAGATCCCCGCTGGGGCCCGTGTCAAGGAACTGGTGCAATGGATCGACCTGACAGCAACCTATATCGACGTTGCAGGCGTCGCTGGATTTAACACCGCTCAAGGTGCATCCCTTATACCCCTTGCCCAGGGGAATGCGTCAGGCTGGCGCAACTGGGCGCTCTGTGAATACCGCGATTCCGGCCATGAGGCCCGCCCTCCCGTTCACACCACCATGCTGCGCCATGAGAACCACAAGTTGGTCATATGGCATGGCGCGCCAGCCACCGACCGCCTCATGGATGGGGAATTGTATGACTTGAATGTTGATCCACAGGAGCTTGTGAACCTGTATCACGACCCTGACCACAGCACAGTGCGAGAGCGTCTGAAAGATCAGCTTCTCAATGTCATGGATCACACGGAAGACCGGTCTCAGCCGCGAGTCTCCAATTGGTAATTATGATGCATAACCGCAAGGAAAGCAGCATTTCGGGGCATTATTTTTCTCCAGAAGCCGATGGGGTATCTCAGCGGTTTTCGGATCGTTGGGCTGCGTGCGCCAAAGCGGGGCCGCGATGTTGAAATACGTCTTCGGCCGTGTGGTTCAGGCCTTCATCGTGGTGGTCATCGTTTCGGTTGTTGTGTTCCTGCTGATGCATCTGGTGCCAGGTGATGTGGTCACTGTGCTTGCGGGTCCTGACCCTGAGCCAGCGGTGGTCGCAGCATTGCGGGCCAAGCTGGGTTTGGATGATCCGCTGCCCGTTCAGTATTTCCGCTGGGCGTTTGCAGCGCTACAGGGCGATCTTGGGACCTCTCCCTATATTGGACGACCTGTAACAGAACTGATCGCTCGCAGGCTGCCGGCCACTTTGGAACTGGCTATCGCTGCCATCATTATCGCTTCAGTCTTTGGCATTCTGGTCGGTGTCATTGCGGCCCTGCGTCAGGGCAGCTGGGTGGATACGCTGATTACAACGGCCAATTCATTTATCCTCTCCATACCGAATTTCTGGTTCGGGATTGTCGGCATCATTGTTTTTGCGGTCTGGCTTGGCTGGTTGCCCTCCGGTGGCCGCAAGCTCTTCAGTGATGATCCCATTAAAGCAATGCAATATCTGTT
Source organism: Alphaproteobacteria bacterium (assembly GCA_024743215.1). GTDB lineage: Bacteria > Pseudomonadota > Alphaproteobacteria > Rhizobiales. The sequence goes on along the minus strand of JANSWZ010000002.1, from coordinate 421,184 downwards.
GCTGCCCGCCATCGCGCTGGCATTGGACTCCATTGCCATGATCGCCCGTCTGGTCCGCGCCAGTGTGCTGGACGAATTGAGCCGTGATTATGTGACGGTCGCTCGTGCCAAGGGTGTTCAGGCAAGTCGCTTGATGCGGCTCCACATAAGTCGCAATGCCGCAATACCGGTGTTGACCGTGCTGGGGCTGCGCTTCGGTCAAATGCTTGGCGGCGCAGTGCTGATTGAATCCGTCTTCAACTGGCCCGGCCTTGGTCGTTTGACCATTGAGGCCATTAGAAGCCGGGACATTGTTCTGGTTCAGGGCACACTGATGTATTTCGTGATCATCTATATGGCGATCAATCTGCTGATCGATCTGTCCTATGGATGGTTCAATCCCCGCATCCGCGCTTCCACTGGAGGTGCTGTATGAAGGAAACATCACTCTATCTGTGGCACCATCGCGGAGGACGCGTCGGCGTTCTGCTGCTGCTTGCAATGGTATTTGTGGCGGTCTTTGCCCCTCTCATTGCGCCATATGAGCCAAATGCACAAATTTCCGGTTCGGAACTTCAGGGCATGAGTCTGACCCACTGGTTCGGGACAGATTTTCTGGGCCGGGATATTCTCAGCCGTACCATCTATGGCGCTCGGGTCTCTTTGTTCGCCGGGGCGCTGGCTGTTATCCTTGGCGCAGCGCTTGGCATCTTCATGGGCATCACGGCTGGCTATATGGGCGGTTGGGTAGATTCCACCATGATGCGGCTCAGCGATGCCATCAGCGCTTTCCCCGCTATCCTGTTAGGTGCTGCAATTGTCGCTGTGCTTGGCCCTGGCTTTGTTCAGGTCGCCATTGCCATTGCGATTGCGCAAAGCCCGCTCTTTGCCCGTTTGGCGCGTGCACTCGCCATTTCAGAGGCGCGGCTTGAATATATTGAAGCGGCAGAATCCATGGGAGCCAGCAAGGCCTCCATCATTTTGCGTCATATCCTGCCCAATGCTGCCGGACCCTTGGCCGTGCAGGCCAGTCTTTCGGTTGGCATTGCCATTCTGCTTGAAGCCGGTCTGTCCTTTCTGGGTTTGGGCGTGCAGCCACCAACCCCGAGTTGGGGACAAATGCTGGCTGACTCGCTGCGCTTTATCGACTTCATTCCCGCCTATGCCATTTTCCCGGGGCTTGCATTGACGGTTGTGCTGGTCGGCGTAAATTTGCTGGCAGATGCCATGCGCGATCGCGTCGATCCCCAGCATCAGAATCTGGGAGGCGGCGAGTGACCGGTTCCAGTCAGCAATCCAGCCTGTCTGTCAAAAATCTGAAGATCGCTTTTCGGACAAGCTCTGGCGTGCGCCAGGTCGTGGATGGTGTCAGTTTCGACATCAAGCCCGGTGAACAGGTGGGTGTTGTTGGAGAATCCGGCTCAGGCAAATCTGTCACCATGCTGGCCGCCATGGGGCTGTTGCCCAACTCCGCACGCATTGAAGCCGATCATATTCGAATGAATGGCGAAGAGATCAAATCTGCGCCGGAAAGTCGTATGGCGGAATTGCGCGGCGCTGAAATCAGCATGGTCTTTCAGAACCCGATGACATCGCTCAACCCATCCATGCGGATTGGTCGTCAGGTACAGGAACCGGTTGCGGTGCACGACAAGAGCGTCAGTCAGACAGATTTGGACGTGTTGGCGATCAAAATGCTGGAAGAGGTGGGCATTCCCAATCCACCACTTCGGACCACTCAATATCCGCACGAATTTTCTGGCGGTATGCGTCAGCGCGCAGTGATCGCCATGGCCTTGTCGGGTGAACCATCGGTTCTGGTCGCTGATGAACCGACAACGGCCCTGGATGTCACCGTGCAGGCGCAGATCGTCAGTGTGCTGAGGGAGCTGAGCCGCAAGCGAAATGTCGCTTCCATTGTCATCACTCATGATCTGGGGCTGGTCGCAGAACTCGTTGACCGGGTTATGGTCATGTATGCCGGGCGCATAGTTGAAGAAACACCGGTCGCTGATCTCTTCAATGAGCCAGCTCACCCTTACACCCGCGCTTTGCTGCGCAGCCGGCCAACAGCGACTGAAGATAGCAAACGACGTCTGGATGCCATCCCCGGCTTGCCGCCACAATCTGCTGATGCAGTACCAGGTTGCCCATTCCACCCACGCTGTGAGTTTGCCGGAGACAGCAGCATTGACCGTAGTATTTGCCGCACGCAACGGCCGGTTCTGAAAGAAGTGGCACCTGGCCGAACCGCTGCCTGCCATTTTGTCGAAGAAGTCATGTCGGCCGAAGACACGCAGGACCTGAAAAAAGCAACCATTGCACAACAGGCAGAGACCGCCGGCGAGGTGGTCCTGAACCTTCAGAAGGTCAGCAAGGCCTATGGGCCAGTCAAAGCTCTGAACGAAGTGTCGCTCACGCTCAAACGCGGAGAAACGCTTGGAATCGCCGGTGAATCCGGTTGCGGAAAATCCACCCTGGCCCGTCTGGCAATGGGGCTTGTGCCGCCGACGAGTGGCAAGATCCTGGTCAATAACCGGGAAATATCCTCGCTGAAAGGGCGTGCGCTCAGAACTGCCCGGCGTGAAATTCAGATGGTGTTTCAGGATCCCACGTCGTCGCTGGATCGCCGCATGACGATCCGTCGGATTATTGCCGAACCGATGGGCATCGCCGGTTTCGACAAGGCCAGCATTTCAGAACGCACAGCCGAGTTGATGGACGCAGTTGGTTTGGCTGAGCACTATCTCGACCGATATCCGAATGAATTGTCCGGCGGTCAGCGTCAACGGGTGGGCATTGCCCGCGCATTGGCGCTCAACCCCGATGTCATCATTCTGGATGAACCGACCTCAGCATTGGACGTGTCGGTTCAGGCACAGATTGTCAATTTACTGGATGAGCTGCGTGCTGCCCGGTCTGCAGGCTATATTTTCATAGCCCATGATCTGGGTGTGCTGCGCCATGTCTCAGACCGCGTTGCAATTATGTATCTTGGCAGAATTGTCGAGATAGGCGAGGGCGACGAGCTGTTTGAAACACCGCGCCACCCCTACACCCGTGCATTGCTGGCCTCAACGCCAGCTGCGCATCCAGACCAGAGACATAAAGACAAATTTGTCGTCAGCGGTTCGCCGCCTGATCCGGCAAACATTCCATCCGGCTGTGGGTTCCGATTGCGGTGCCCGCTTGCCACAGAAATCTGCGCACAGAAACGTCCGGAGTTACAGACGGTTTCAGGGCGCGGGCATCAGGTCGCCTGCCATTTTGGAGATGATCTGACCAGTCTTGACGCCCTGTCAACTTTGCAGACGGCAGAGCTTCAACCACAGGAAAGCAAACAGTTGTGACGGTTCACAACAAACGGGAGGAAAGTATGATGACTTTCAAAACCAAACTCATCGCCGGGATTGCTGTGACAGCATTCTCGCTGATGTCTTCGACGGCTTTTGCAGACAACATTCTGCGTTTTGGCCAAACTGCGACACTGCCAAATCTCAACCCCTACACATTGGCGCCGGCCTACGGGCCATTGGTCAATAATGTCTTCGACAGTCTGACACGCTATGATGACGACCTGACGCCGCAACCACGCTTGTCGGAAAGCTGGGAGTTTTCAGAGGACGGCAAAACGCTGACCATGAAATTGCGCAGTGGCGTGACCTTCCATTCAGGCCGCGCTTTTACATCAGCTGATGTGAAATACAGCATGGACTACGTCACAAATCCGGATAACGGAGCTTTGATCTCCGGTTTTGCAAAACGCATTGTCTCACTGGAAACACCGGATGATCTGACCGTTGTCATGAATTTCGAGACAGCTTTTCCGGGCGTTTTCGATCTTCTGGAATTGTTCTACATCATTGATTCTGAAAGCGCTTCAGACTTCAGCCAAACGGCTGTTGGCACCGGGCCTTTCAAGGTTACGTCCCACAGTCCCGGCACTGTAACGGCGTTTGAGAAAAACGACGGCTACTGGAATGGCGCGCCGAACCTGGACGGTTTTGAGATCGTTGTTGCTCCAAACCAGCAGGCTGGCATTCTGTCGCTGAAAAGTGGCGATTTGGATCTCATGACTGAACTTGGCTGGGTGGATGTGGCTCCATTCAGCCGTGACGGTGATTTCGTAACAGGCACAACACCATCCGGTGTCGGTTATGATCTCTCGCTCAATCTGAAAACACCTGCCTTGCAGAACAAGGCCGTTCGTGAGGCGATTGATCTTTCACTGGACAGGAAACGTATTGCCAATCTGCTGTTTGGTCCTCAGGGCAAGACCTGGTGCCTGCCATATTCTTCCAACTCGCTGGCCTATTTCGAAGAATATGACAATTGCGAATATGATCTGGACAAGGCAAAGACGGTTCTGGAAGGCGCAGGGGTTGATCTCCCGCTGGAAATAAAGATCCTGACGTCTTCTGAAATCCGCACACAATACACAACGATTTCAGAAATCCTGCAGGCAGATCTTGCCAAGATTGGCATTAATCTGAGCATTGAAAATGCAGATGCTGTTGGCTACCGATCGACCTATGTCGACAAACGGGACTATGAGATAGCCTCCCACGCCTTTGGCCGAGCTGGCAAAGACCCGTCCTCACTTCTGGAGACCACAGTTGTGTTCCGTCCAGATGGCAACATCACGTCCTATGAAAATGCAGCTTATACGGAAGCTGTCAAAGCCGGTGGTTCAACGCCCGTGCTTGACGAGCGCCGTGCAGCCTATAAGGAAGTGGCCCGGATTTTCCGTGAAGACCGGTTCATCCTGCCGATCATTCCAAGCATTTTCCTTTATGTCGCACCAACATCTGTCAGCGACCTGCAATGGAGTGCGGACGGTTTTGTTATTCTGGAAGACGCAAAAATCACCGAATAAAACCAGCGTCTAAGGCAGCAGCGTTTTGTAAAGCAGGCCCCGCGTAAGTCGGGGCCTGCTTTATCTCAACTATTCGGCAGCCTCTGTCTGATCGACACCGCCCAGAAAGCCACCGGACTGGCGTTGCCACAGGCTGGCATAAAGTCCGTCATTGGCAATCAACGCTTCGTGGGTGCCGGTCTCTGCAATGTGTCCGCCATCCATAACGACCAGACGATCCATGGTGGCAATGGTTGACAGGCGGTGAGCAATGGCAATCACGGTCTTGCCCTTCATCAGATTGAACAATTGCTCCTGAATGGCGGCCTCAACTTCTGAATCCAACGCTGATGTTGCCTCATCCAGAATGAGGATTGGGGCATCCTTCAGCAGAACCCGTGCAATCGCTATACGCTGGCGCTGACCGCCGGAGAGTTTGACCCCGCGCTCGCCCACATGGGCATCAAAACCGGTGCGACCTTTGGGGTCCATCAGGTCGGCAATGAACTCCATGGCCTCTGCCTGAGTTGCTGCCTGAATCATGTCCGCTTCACTGGCATCGGGCCGACCATAGAGAATATTTTCCCGCACCGAGCGGTGCAACAGGGAGGTATCCTGCGTGACCATGGAAATCTGACCGCGCAGGGAGTTTTGGGTGACATCCGCTATATTGTGGCCATCAATGGTGATGCGCCCGCTTTCTACATCATAGAGCCGCAGCAACAGGTTCACCAAGGTGGATTTACCTGCACCGGAGCGCCCCACCAGACCGATTTTCTCACCCGGTGCAATATCCAGCGTAATGTCATGCAGCACACCCTTGGCAGGTTCACCATGATCATCGTTGTCAGCGGCATCCTGCTGATCGTCCAGCTTGCCATAGTGAAATCCGACCTGATCAAACGACACTGCCCCATCGACTCGTGGCAGAGTTGGCGCTGCCGAGGCGTCGGTAATGTCGCGGTCATTGGATAAGGTGGTGATACCATCTTCTACGGTGCCGATATTTTCAAACAGGGCTGACAATTCCCACATGATCCATTGGGACATGCCATTGAGTCTCAGGGCCAGCCCAATGGCCACCGCAATGGCCCCGGTGGATACATCGGAAGCAAGCCATAAGCCGATCGCAGTAGCACTGGTCGAGAAAATCAGCAGACAATTGATCACATAGAGCAGGGCCTGCAGACCTGTCACCTGCCGCATTTGTTCGTGTACGGTTTGCAAAAATCCGTCCAGACCTTCACGCGCATAGTCTTCTTCCCGCGATCGATGGGAAAACAGTTTAACCGTAAGAATATTGGTGTAACTGTCGACTATCTGGCCCGTCATTAGCGAGCGTGCATCGGCCTGCCGCTCAGCAATACGACGCAGGCGAGGAATGAAATGACGCAACAGAAATACGTAGCACACAAGCCAGACCAGCAAAGGCACTGCCAGACGCCAATCTGCCACAGCCACCAGAACAACGGCCCCAATGAAATAGACCGTGACGAACACCAGAACATCCAGAACCTTCATCACGGCTTCGCGGACTGCCAGCGAAGTCTGCATGACTTTTGTGGCGATGCGGCCCGCAAAGTCATCCTGATAAAAACTCATGGATTGACCCAGCAGATAGCGATGTGCCTGCCAACGAATGATCATCGGAAAATTGCCCAGCAATGATTGATGAATCAGCAGCCCGCCCAAAAAGACAGTTAATGGCAACACCACAACAATCATCAGGGCCATCAGCGACAGCGACACACCATTATCCGCCCAGAATGTTTCCGGGCTCGACGCGTTCAAACGGTCGACCAGGGAGCCCAAAAACCCGAACATCAGAACTTCCATGATGGCGACGGCCGCAGTGATGGTCGACATCACCAGCAGGACTGGCAACACAGGTTTTGAATAGTGCCACAGAAACACCATCAGCGTTTTGGGCGGACGTGTTGGCTCTTCGGATGGAAACGGCTCAATCCGTTTTTCGAACCAGTCATAAAGGGCGGTAATCATTTTAAAATTCCGGATTTGGCTCAACGATCCTGCTACCGTGAGTTGCAGCAAAGCCAGTTAGAATATCGAACCTTGTGAAACATGTCTGTCACCAATAAGTAACAGGTCGACCTCAAATTGCGGTCGTTTCAATGGCAACCGTGTGCCGAGTTCACAAGCATAAATCAGAAGCGCGCGCTATCAGGTTTGGGCAGCCACTCGGTTTTAAGCCAACCCTTGATCTCGCCCTTTGAGTGCTCGACCAGTACAAATCTGTGGTCTTCACTCAATCGGCGCACAAAGATCGTACTGCCATCGGGCAAAGCGCCGGAGGTTGCACTGGCGTCATCGGGTTCGCCGCGCAGAGGGAAGGGCGCCCCTTCGGGCAATTCTATACGAAGCGGTTTCCAGTCTCGCGGGTCTTCCGCCAGCGCGTCAGTCACCATTTCCTGATCAAGCTTTCCATCATTCGTCAGAAAACGCACATATTCGATGCCGTCACCGGCAGCTGTGGTCGTCATGAAGTGATAAGGCCTGTCATCTGAAATCAGATAGACGCTTCGGTACCAGGTTGGACCACTTCGCTGCATGGTTGAGATTTGCTTTTGTTCCAGATCGACTTCCGGATTGGACAAGTCCCGGCCGGCAGCCAGTGGCTCAAAGCCCGTTTCGGTTCCCAGATAAAGATCGAAAAACACATTGACGCCGCCATAGCCAATCTGTGTTTCTATCAGCAAATCTCGAACACCATCAAAATTCGCATCCAGCAGTCGCGCCTCAACAGTACGATGGGGCAAGGTTTTCACATCTAGGTCAAACAACTGGTCAGCGTGAACCAAATTTCGGTTCCGGACAGAGGCAATAACGCGGTCACCCTTTCGGGTCAGAGCCAGTGATAAATCCGGACCAAGTGCAATGATGCCTGCTGAATTCGTTTCCATATGCATCCGGCTTTCGCCATTTGGCAAGTCCAGGATGCGTGCTTGTCGGATCACTTCATCTGCAGCTACAGGATCGTTTGCAAAACAGACCTGACTGGCCCCGAATGCAACAATCAGCGCGGCAGCAAATCTGACAGAATAGGCGATCATGGAACGGCGAACTTTCACTGATGAGATGCGGATTTACCGCGAATCTCTTAAAGGACTCAAGAACTCACTTTGATGACAGCGAAGTATGATTGCAATATGGCAAATGCTCGTCCATTGACTCTTTTGCAGTTTGCCCGCATAGAACGCGCAAATGCAGAAAGCAAGCTTTCGATAAGGTCAAATGTCAAACGGTTTGAAGCCAGTGCAGAAACTTAAATCAACCACGTGCCGCAATGGCGCGAGGGTTAGCACACTGACGACCTTCACGACCACCACATCAGTCAAAACCACCTGATTTCCCTCATAAGCCGCATTCTCTTCCGCCGGTATTGTGGGGGAGAAAAGTCCCGGTCATGCGTGTCTGGGCCGAGCAGGCGGGAGAGCGATGAAAGGATATGAAATGGGTTACAAAATAGCGGTTGTCGGGGCCACCGGCAATGTCGGCCGTGAGGTCTTGTCAATTCTCGATGAGCGCGGGTTTCCTGCAGACGAAGTGGTGGCGCTTGCCTCACGTCGCAGTCAGGGAACGGAAGTCTCCTATGGCGACAAGACCCTGCGCGTGCAGGCCCTCGACAATTATGATTTCGCCGGCACCGACATTGCAATCATGTCTGCCGGTGGTGACATATCGAAATCCATGGCACCAAAAATTGCTGCCAAGGGCTGTGTTGTCATCGATAATTCGTCAGCCTGGCGTTATGACCCGGACGTGCCCCTGATTGTTCCAGAGGTAAATCCTGATGCCATCAGCGGCTTTTCGAAAAAGAACATCATTGCAAATCCCAACTGCTCGACGGCTCAACTGGTTGTGGCGCTGAAGCCGCTGCATGACAAAGCGAAGATCAAGCGCGTTGTTGTCTCAACCTATCAATCTGTGTCGGGTGCCGGCAAAGAGGGCGCAGACGAATTGTTTACGCAGACCCGTGCCGTATTCGTTTCCGATCCGCTTGAGACCAACAAATTCACAAAGCGAATTGCTTTCAATGTGATTCCGCACATTGATGTGTTTCTGGACGATGGGTCCACCAAGGAAGAATGGAAGATGGTTGCCGAGACCAAGAAGATGCTCGACAAATCCATCAAACTGACGGCAACCGCAGTGCGCGTCCCAGTTTTTGTGGGACATGCAGAAGCCGTCAATATCGAGTTTGAAAACGAGATTACTGCCGATGAAGCACGCGAGATATTGCGTGAGGCACCGGGTTGTCTGGTGGTCGACAAGCGCGAAGATGGTGGTTACGTCACACCGTATGAATCAGCTGGTGAAGACGCCACGTTCATTTCACGCATCCGCGAAGACAGCACCATCGAAAATGGTCTCAATCTATGGGTTGTGTCCGATAATCTGCGCAAGGGTGCAGCGCTCAATACAGTTCAGATTGCTGAATTGCTGGTCAATCGCCGACTGCTGACAGCCCAGTCCGCGGCCTGATTTTCTAAGAGTTTTATGATCATGTGGCCCGACGTGCACTGCGCGTCGGGCCATTTTTTGAAGTTAAAATCAGTCGCGCAGCAGATCGTTAATCGAAGTTTTCGACCGCGTCTGGGCATCTACTTTTTTCACAATGACCGCACAATACAGACTCGGTCCCCAGTTTTGTCCGGGAATGGCTTTACCTGGCAGCGCGCCGGCTACAACCACCGAGTAAGGTGGCACTTCGCCCATATGAATTTCGCCGGTGGCACGGTCTACGATCTTGGTTGATTTGCCGATATAGACACCCATGCCCAGTACCGAGCCTTCGCGAACAATACAGCCTTCCACCACTTCGGACCGCGCACCAATGAAGCAATTATCTTCAATGATGGTTGGGCCGGCCTGAAGCGGTTCCAGGACGCCGCCAATGCCGACACCACCGGACAGATGCACATTTTTACCAATCTGGGCGCAGGAGCCGACGGTTGCCCAACCATCGACCATGGAGCCTTCATCCACATAGGCACCAAGATTTACAAAAGACGGCATCAATACCACGCCAGGGGCGATATAGGCTGATTTGCGCACAGTACAATTGGGCACGGCGCGGAAACCGGCTCTTTCAAAATCCAGAGCACCCCAGCCGTCAAACTTTGAGGGCACTTTATCCCACCAGACGGAGTCGCCCGGACCACCTTCAATGATTTTCATGCTGTTCAGTTTAAAGGACAACAGAACCGCCTTTTTCAGCCATTGATTGACGGTCCATTCTCCATCAGCCTGTCGTTCGGCGACACGGGCTTCACCCCGATCCAGCATGTTCAGAGAAGTCTCCACAGCATCGCGAATTTCGCCGGTGGTGTGGATGTCAATTGAGCCGCTATCTTCAAAAGCGGCTTCGATAATGGCTTCCAAGGCTACAAGGTCAGTCATTTTGGCTCCAAGATGTAAAAGGGTCTGGAAAATCGAGGCGGACAATAGGGGCAAGAGGTTGATCTTGCAATGGGCGGAAAACCGGATTAGGCGTGGGGCATGAAACTGCACTCACCCGCCGAATTCCAACTTGATCCCCGTCTGGAAGCTGACACGCATTTCGTGGCGTCATTGTCGCTCTGCGATGTGTTGTTGATGAATGACAACCGGTTCCCATGGCTCATACTGGTTCCGCGCCTGGAAGAGGCCACCGAAATTGTGGATCTGGATGAGGCGCAAAAATCCGCATTCTGGCAGGAAGTTGATCAAGCCTCGCGAGAGCTGCGCGCATTGACAGAATGCGACAAGCTCAACATCGGCGCGCTGGGCAACATGGTGCGCCAGTTGCATGTTCACGTTATTGGCCGATATGCAGGTGACGCAGCCTGGCCAGGTCCGGTCTGGGGCAGCGGAACGGCACTGCCCTATGAAGACATGGCCGCAAAAGCCGTCGTGAACAATTTCAGATCAAAATTTTAAGGACGGATGCGTGAGTTCATTTTTCAAGGAAACCCCATTTCTGGATGCAGGCGTTGATGACGCCTCTGAGAGGAATGCTTTTTCCGCCAACAGGCTGGTGCGCAATAGCGAACATCTGAGCGCGCATGATCTGGCAATGGCTTGGGACAACCCGAATGCGCGCCTGCATCTTTACAATAAGGGCGAGCCAGTTCTCAAATATGAGGGCAATCGGGCACATGCATTGTTTACCCTGCAAGAGGCGTCTGACCTTGGTTATGATGCGGAAAGTGGCATCTATCTTGGGGTTCGGAACAATGGACCCGTTCTGGCTGCCACAATTGTACCTGTTGAAGAATTGCCATCCGGTTACACCAGTTTGGATATACGCTCCATGGTTGTCTCAGGTGCCGTGTTGGCCGAAGAAGTTGCGACGCTTGGTCATGGCTGGTCGCTTCTGAGCTGGCACGCAAACAATCAATTCTGCACCAATTGCGGGCAAAGGAGTGAGATGATCCAGGCTGGGTACCGTCGCAAATGTCCAAGCTGCGAACGCGAGCATTTCCCGAGGCTCGATCCGGTTTCCATTATGCTGGTGATTGATGGCGATCGCTGCTTGATGGGGCGTCAGCCGCATTTCCAGCCTGGCATGTATTCCTGTCTGGCCGGCTTCATTGAGCCGGGCGAGACACTGGAGGGCGCTGTGCGGCGGGAGGTCCTGGAGGAGGCGGGCATACAGGTCTCAGCGGTGCGCTACCATTCCACCCAACCATGGCCATTCCCCCATACCTTGATGATCGGCTGCTTTGCCCAAGCTGCATCAACCGACATAACGATGGACGTAACCGAACTGGAAGACTGCCGCTGGTTCAGTCGTGACGAGGTTGGACAAATGCTGACACGCGAGCAGGAATTGAAAACGCCGCCGCCAATGGCGATTGCACACCAATTGATCCAGACCTTTTACGATGTTTCCGGCTGAGCAGGGCGCAACGCACGATTCACTTCCGGCTCTTTGATATTGGCGCGGAAGGGGCTGGCTGGGTAAACGCCCAGAATTTTTAACTCCGCGCAGAAAAAGCCAAGTTCTTCCAAAGCCAGCCGGACTGGCGCATCATCCAGATGGCCCTCAATTTCCGCATAGAACTGCGAGGCAAAGAACGTGCCTTCCAACTGGTAGGATTCCAGCTTGGTCATATTCACGCCATTGGTTGCAAAGCCGCCCATCGCTTTGTAAAGCGCTGCCGCCACGTTACGCACGCGAAAGACAAAACTGGTCATCACCGGCCCATTATCAGCCTTTGCCTGCAGTGCCTGGTTTGCCAGAATGATGAAGCGTGTCGTATTGTGATCTTCGTCTTCGATATCTGAGGCCAGAACATCAAGCCCATAAATTTCTGCCGCCATATTTGACGCAATGGCTGCAACAGACGGGTCGCCCCGTTCTGCAATCTGTCGGGCGGAGCCTGCAGTATCTGCCCCGATCACCGGTGACAGGTCGAGCTTGCGGATAATCTTGCGGCATTGACCAAGGGCCATGACATGGCTTTGCACGGATGTGATTGAACTGGTGTCGGCTCCTGCCAACCCCATCAATTGATGATGGATCGGCAGAAAATACTCACCAATGATGCTGAGCGAGGACATTGGCAGAAGATGATGAATATCTGCGACCCGCCCGGCGACCGAGTTTTCGATGGGAATCATGCCAAGTTCAGCGTCGCCTGATTCAAGCGCTGCAAAACAATCCTCAAATGTTGCCATCGCTACAGCTTCGGCATGCGGGAACACCTCGCTGCAGGCAATATGCGAATTGGCGCCGGGCTCTCCCTGAAACACCACCTTGGTGGGATTGATTGTATTGGCCAGAAGCGCTGCGGTCTCTGCGGTCATGTTACATCCTTAGGGTGCGGACCCTGTATGGGAGCTAAATAGTCGGGATCGGTTTGTGTGCAGATCAGGAGCAAAGAAGCAGGAAGTCTGAAGACTTTCAAGTCTTTGCGACGCGGGTTGCGGGCAATCAGCCCCGATCCTTGATGAACAGAAAAATGGCTGCGACCTGCAGCGTCAAAGCACTTGACCGGGCAGAAAGCCCGCTCTGCGCGCATCTCCTTGCACCTTTTTGCCATTTGTTCTGCTATTTCATCACCCATCACGGGTCCACACCTTAAGATAAAGCCTGCCGGGCAAGCTCCAGATCATGAGGCGTATCCACCCCCAGCGGCACTGTGTCAACAATCATGGCATCAATGCGCATACCATCTTCAATTGCGCGCAATTGTTCCAGCTTTTCACGCCTTTCCAGAGCGGATGGCGGCAAGGATACAAAGCGTTCCAGCGCCGAGCGCCGATAGGCATAGATGCCAATATGGTGGTAAAGTGGCCCGTCACCATAAGGAGCCGTTGCTCTTGTAAAATACAGGCCCCGCAAGCGTTTTTCGGCTATCGGGCTGCCAATAATTTTTACGATATTCGGATTGGTCTTTTCAGTCTCATCGGAAATAACTGCGCCCAATGTTGCAATGTCCACCTGATTGTCTTCAAGCGGCATCAAACAGGCTTTGATGGAAGCTGGGTCCAGAGTTGGCAGATCTCCCTGAAGATTGACAATAATCTGATGGGTCTGCTCCGGGTCACAGATTTGCAGCGCTTCAAATATCCGGTCCGACCCGGAAGGATGGTCAGCCCGGGTCAAGACGGCTCTGCCACCCACATGTGAAATGGCATCTGCCACGCGTTCAGAATCGGTTGCCACCACCACGTCGCCGATATTTGCATCCATGGCTCTGCGCCAGACATGAACAATCATCGGCTCACCGGCAATTACTGCCAGCGGTTTGTCGGGGAGTCTGGTTGCAGCCAGTCTGGATGGAATAAGCACCAATGGCGTTGGGGAAGCCATGAAATTGATCTCTGTTGCCCTGTTTTTTGCAGTTCTTTGTAAAATATCCTGATTTCAGGACACTTCGTCACAAAGAACTATGCTTATACGTGTTGCATGACGAGGTGAAAGTTTTTAGTTTGCGATCATATCTAAGATGGCGTATCGCCACTGGCGAAACAATGCAACACCGGCTTGCAAGAGAGAGAAGCGAATGGACTCCTTTGAGTTTAACAAGATCGCAGGTGCTATTCTGGGTACCCTGCTCCTGGTGATGGGACTGGGAATCGTAGCAGAAACCATTTTTCACAGCGGAGAGATGGAAACCCCTGGTTACGTGGTTGATGTTCCCGAAGACGGCTCTGCCACACAGACGGCCGCTGCACCAACTGAAGAACCTATTGCCGTTCTTTTGGCTAGTGCAACAGCGGATTCAGGTGAATCTGTCGCCAAGAAATGCGCAGCCTGCCACTCCTTCGACGAAGGCGGCGCCAACAAGGTTGGTCCGAATCTGTGGAACATCGTCAATGCCACGCCTGCTGCAAGGGATGGGTTCAAATACTCGTCTGCGCTGCAGGCCTATGGTGCTGAAAATGTTTGGGCCTATGAGAATCTCAACGCCTTTCTGGCAGCCCCGAAGAAATATCTCAAGGGCACATCCATGGGCTTTGTTGGCTTGAAAAAGCCTGATGAGCGGGCGGATATGATCGCGTATCTGCGTTCGCTGTCCAACGCTCCGGCTGCCTTGCCGGTTGTGGAGCCTGCTGCTGCCGAAATGCCAGCAGAGGAAGCCGCACCTGAAGATGCGTCAGGTACAGAAGCGCCTGCTGCAGAGGAAGCCGCTGACCCGGAAGCTGCGATGCCAGAAACGAACATGGACGCGCCTGCGGCAGACAGCACAGAGACGATGGAAGAAGCAGCCCCTGAAGCTGAAGAAACCGCGCCGGCAGAAGAAGAGAGCAGCGAAACACCTGCAAATTAAGCGACCGCGCTTAGGCAAGTTCACTTTGCCTGATATACGGATGAACCTCCCGGACACTCCGGGAGGTTTTTTGTTGCGCCTTCCAAGCTGCTGGCAATGGCTGGCCATGATCGCTTCACAGCCTGTTCACTGTTGGTTTATTTGCAAATTTCCGCCAGCCGACGGATAAAGCCACCACAATCTGCTTAGATGTGTGATCGACTTGCCTTTGTCGGATCACTGATTTTGTTGGACAAGTTGAATGACCAACCGCCTTGAAAACACTTCCAGTGCTGCTGAGCCCGGAAAGCGCAGCAAGAATCGTCGCGCTGTTCAGCCTCGTAAAAGCAGAATGGGTGGCCTGTCGACAAAGCTTCTGTTGCTGACAATTGTCTTTGTCATGATCAGCGAAGTGCTGATCTATGTTCCTTCACTGGCAAATTTCAGAAATACATGGCTGGTGGATCGCCTTGAGCGGGCTGCAATTGCTCTTCGGGTTGCAGAGGAATCGGGCAATTTCGACATGTTGTCCGACAGCGCTGCAAGCGAGATCATGGAAGAATTGGGTGTACAGACCATTGCGGTTCAGCGCGATGGCCGCCGCCAGTTGATCGCCATGTCCAACATGCCTTCCATGGTGACGTCGGAATTCAACACTTCGGTCATGCAGCCGGCCAACGCCATTATGGAGGCTGTCCAATCATTGCTGAATGGTCAGAACAGAACGACACGTGTGGTAGGTTTTGTGCGTGGTTTGAACGATGCAGAAGGCCAACCGGCAGAAGTCGAAGTTGTCCTGAAGGAAGATCAGCTACACGATGCATTGCTCGCTCATTCCTTCAACATTCTGCAATTGTCTCTGGTGATCTCCATCATCACAGCTTCACTCGTCTTTCTGGCACTGCGCGCGCTGTTCGTGCGCCCCTTCAGGCGGGTAACGCGGAACATGGTGCATTTCGCCGAAGATCCGGAAGACCCGGCACGTGTCATCAACACCACCAGACGCAGTGATGAACTCGGCATTGTGCAAAATCAATTGGCAGACATGCAGACCGATCTGCAGACCATGCTGGGTGAACAACGCACGCTGGCGGACCTTGGTCTTGCTGTTTCAAAGATCAATCATGATCTGCGCAACATCCTGGCATCTGCCGTGCTGTTTTCTGACCGTCTTCAATCCATCGATGATCCCGTGGTGCAACGCTTTACGCCCAAGCTCGTGCGGGCGCTGGATCGCGCTATCGACTATTGCCAGTCAACGCTTTCCTACGGCCGGGCACGTGAAGCACCGCCCACTATCAGAGTGGTTCAGTTACAGGCTCTTGTGATAGAGGTCTGCGAAGTGCTGGGTCTCGACAGTGAAAAGACAGTCCGGTTTGAAAACCTGGTGCCGCATGATGTGACAATTGATGCTGATCCCGACCAATTGTTCCGCGTGCTGCTGAATCTCAGCCGCAATGCCCTTCAGGCCATGCAATCCAACGGTGCGGAAATGGCCGAAAGTGTCATTAGCTGCCTGACGATCAGGTCCTGGCACGAAGAAGGCCACAATTGCATCACCGTTTCCGATACCGGCCCGGGCATCCCGCCGGAACTGCACGGCACTTTGTTCAAAGCCTTCCAGTCCTCATCAGGCCCAGGCGGCACCGGCCTTGGTCTGGCCATCGCCTCGGAACTGGTTCGTGCCCATAATGGCAGCCTCACACTGGATGAAACTGGGCAAGGCGCAAGCTTCACGATTCGCCTGCCTGTTCTCAGCGAAACGCCTGATCTTGCAAGCCCGGAAGCCAATGGTCAGGCGACCTTGCGCGTGGTCAAATCCGACAGCAACCACCGCGCCTGAGCACCCACAGCAATTCCTTCAGTTTTGTCCCCAAATACCGCTTGCATTCTGCCCGCCATCGCATTAGGGATACGCACCTTGCCGCCCGTTGGGCCTGCAATGCACCGGTAGCTCAGCTGGATAGAGCACCAGACTACGAATCTGGGGGCCGAGGGTTCGAATCCTTCCCGGTGCACCACTCCACTTTCATCGCCTGATAAGTCTGCTAACACCTTGAATGGTAAGGTAGTTTTCGCGGTTCGAAACCCTCGATTTAGTGCATACGGCAATGGGTTGATCAGCGCCAAATTGATTGGTCCATCCTATTGTTGAGTACAAGGAGGACCAGAAGTGGCTATCAAACGTCATAAACCCGATGGGGTTATCACCAAGCTGCGCCAGGTTGATGTGCTGACAGACCTCTTCATCCTGCGCAGTGTGCCCGGCTACATCCGGTCGGATAGTGGCCCCGAGTTCGTCGCTGAAACAGTAAGGAAATGGATCGGCGCTGTCAGGGCCAGGGCCGCTTATATCGAGCCAGGGTCACCCTGGGAAAACAATTATATCGAAAGCTTCAACGCTCGTCTCAGGGAAGAACTGCTCAACGGCGAAATCTTCTATTCATTGAAGGAAGCTCAAATCATCATCGAGCAAAGGCGTCAGCACTACAACTCAAAACGACCCCACAGTACCCTTGAATACAGACCTCCGGCACCCGAAACAATCATCCCATTACAACAATGGCCAATCATGAACTAACATTCACCCTGGACCAATCGGATAAGGCAAGTCAGGCCTGTCGTATGACTGATGCTGCAGCATCTTTTGTCGCTTGGATCAGGCTGCGACGTGTTGGCTAACGCTATCAAAATCGTCACCGGATACAAAATGTCCGTTTCCAAGGCTGAGAAGTGGAACCCGGTGCGGTAGCTGACCGACCTTATAGACCGGGCTTTTGATCTCATCAGACAGCCTTGAAAATTCCTGACGACGCTGTGACGGATCCGGAATGGGCACAGCAGCAATCAGTTTCTTCGTGTAAGGGTGTTGCGGGTTGGAGAATACTTGTTCGCGCGATCCCATCTCGACAATCTGACCCATGTACATGACCGCAACCCGGTCCGAGATATTCTCTACCACTGCCATATCATGAGAGATAAACAGATAGGCAATGCCAAACTCCTCTTGCAGCTCTTTGAGCAATGCCAATACGCGCGCCTGTACAGAAACATCCAACGCGGCGACACTTTCGTCAGCGATAATGAGTTTGGGCCTGAGAGCCAGCGCGCGGGCGATACAAATACGCTGACGCTGCCCACCGGAAAACTCATGGGGATAGTTCTCCATCTGGTTGGTGTGCAAACCAACCCGTTCAAACAACTCCGCAGTTCTGGCCTTGCGCTCTTCAGCTGTTCCAATTTTGTGGATCAGCATTGGTTCACTCACCAAATCTCCCACCCGCATTCTAGGGTCGAGAGATGCGTACGGATCCTGGAATATCATTTGAATATCCCGATGTTTTGTAGCCGCAACCAAGCCGGAAGCATCACGCGTTGTCTGCTTCAAATGCACGCTGCCAGAGCTTGGAACCAGGCCAGTCAAAGCTTTTGCAATGGTGGATTTCCCACAACCGGATTCACCGACTAAAGAAAATGTTTCCCGGTCTCTTATTTCAAAAGAAACACCGTTAACGGCATGCACATGATGCGTGGTCTTGCCAAAAAAACCACCTTTGATATCGAACTGAACACACAGATCATCAACTTCCAACAGTACTTCTTTTTCCTCAACCTTGGTGGGCTGCAACGCCGCTTTGCGCATACCATCACCCAATCGGGGAACGGCCGCCAGCAACTGCTTGGTGTAGTCATGAGACGGTCTTGCGAAAATATCTGCAACGTCACCTTGCTCAACAAGCCTGCCCTTTTGCATGATCACAACACGGTCTGCCATTTCAGCAACGACACCCATATCGTGAGTTATGAGAACAATGCTGGTTCCGTGTGTTTTTTGTAAATCTCGCAGCAGTTCCAGCACTTCACCCTGAACTGTGACATCCAGCGCAGTGGTAGGTTCATCCGCGATCAGAATATCTGGCTCAAGGGCCAGAGCCATAGCAATCATAACACGTTGGCGCATACCGCCAGAGAGTTCATGCGGGTGTTGTTTCAGCCTTTGTTCAGCTTGTGGAATACGCACTGAATTCAGCGCCTCAATCGCCTTCTGCCTTGCTTCTCGATTTCCCAACGAACTGTGAGCCTGAATTGCCTCGATCAACTGACGACCGATCGTCAAAACAGGGTTCAGCGAGGTCATCGGCTCTTGAAATATCATCGCAATTCGATTGCCGCGCACATGTCTCATGTGGCGTTCGCTAGCTTGTGTCAGATCACGTCCGTCGAAATTGATGGCCCCTCCAGTAATACGGACAGCCGGCTTTGGTAACAGGCCCATCACCGCCAGTGAGGTCATGGATTTTCCTGAACCGGATTCGCCCGCAATACAAAGCGTTTCGCCGCGGTTGAGGGACAGCGACAAACCATCAACAAGCGGAACCAGCTCTGTTCCTGACCTTGCAGAGATCACCAATTCTGTGAGTTCAAGAATTCGGTCATTTATGTCGTTGGGTGCGCCTTTTGAAACCTCAACAGACGCATCCATAACGGAGACTTCACTCATTCCAGTACACACCTGGGGAAATAGAATGATACAACCCAATTCGGCATATCAACAATCTCGCTGATACGCAGATCACCGCAAGTTGATACGAGCATATACGCGTCAACCGGGTTCATATTATAGCGAGCAGACAACAAGTCGACCATTTGACTAACAGCAGCCTTTGCGCCCTCCATCAAATCTGAACCGATACCTGTGGTGACTTCATACCCTTTGGAATCAAGATGGTTCGTCACCGGCCCCGGCGTTGTAAAACGCGGCATTGCAAGGTTTGCATCTTTCACCAAATCGAGTGTCAGAACAACATCCATAGGAGATTCAATGGCCGTGCCACAAACCTCACCATCGCCCTGCGCAGCGTGCGTATCGCCAACCGAGAACAAGGCGCCCGCAACTTCCACTGGAAGATAAAGTGTGGTTCCTGCCGCCAAATCACGAATATCCAGGTTTCCCCCAACGCGCCGGGGTGGCACAATTGAATGAAGGCCGTCTTCTGCTAGGGCGTTACCGATGGTTCCTGCAAATGGTTTAAGTGGGACACGCCCATGCTCGCCAAACAAAGCTGGCTCTAAAGTAACGGGATCGTAGTTCCATATGGTCAGTGCCGGATCAGTAAATTGATCTGCCAGCAATCCAAATCCAGGAATGTTTGCAGTCCAACCAAATCCGGATGGTTTAAAGCTGTCGATAGAAACTTTGATAGCATCTCCAGGTTCGGCACCCTCTATGTAAATCGGGCCCGAAACAGGATTGATTTTACCAAAGTCCAGAGTTTTGACATCGTCAACGGTGCTAGACGGGCTTAGCTGGCCCGCAGAGCTATCATGACAGTGAAACAGGATAGTCGAACCCGGTTCCACTGTTTCAGCTGGGACAAACGAGTTGTCCCAGCCAAAGTGGTGCTGTGCACCATGAATTGTGTAATTGCAATTCTTACACATTATTCAGTCACATACGCATAATCATAGTTGATCGGAATGGAAACCGGATCCACGTAAAGGGCATCAGCTCCGCCCATACGTTTGGACTTCATTGTAAAGCGTTGCTCATTGAAAACCGGCACCCAGGGTGCATCTTCCATAACAGCCATATAGATATCGCTCCACATTTTGAGACGATCATCCACCATGGAAGCTTCGGTTATACTGTCCGCTTTAGTGGCCATGGCATCCAGTTCTTCGTTGCAATACCATGACCAATTCCATCCCCCGACGGTTGCACCATCGCAGCCAAGAATTGGACCATAGAAGTTGGAAGCATCCGGGAAATCCGCGATCCATGCCATACCACCGGACCAAATCATCGGTGCCTGATCTTCTTCACCACCGGCAGCGATAACATTAGCGCTGGCGAGGGATTGGATTGCCGCTTTAATACCGATATTAGCCAGGTCCTGTTGAATTGCCTGTGCAATCCGCGGGTTCGGATCAGTATTCATGACGAAAAGTTCTGTTTCAAACCCATCAGGAAACCCAGCTTTGGCCAGAAGTGCTTTAGCACCATCAGGATCAAACGGATATCCGTCATAACCATCTGTGTAACCAGGCATGGTTGGCGGCAGTGGCTGTGTTGCCGGAACCGCTCGTCCATTTATAACCTGTGTAATGCGCTCTTTGTTAATGGCCATGTTTACGGCCTTGCGCACGTCCAGATTGTCAAATGGTGGCATTTTGACGTTAAGCGTGATGTAGCCAGTGTGAAGTTGACCGCCTTCAATAACCCGTGCTTTTTGCTCAGGATCAGCCATCACTTCCTGGAATTTCGCTGGTGGAATACCATCTCCGGGAATGTCCACTTCGCCTTTTTGGAGACGCAGCAAGGCCACAATTGGCTCCTGCCCAACTTCAAACGTGATTGTGTCCAGATAAGGCAAACCTTTGCGCCAATAATCAGCATTCTTGGCGAACACCAATTTCTGGCCAATTGTCCACTCCTCCAGCTTGAATGCACCCGTTCCAACCGGTGACTTACCGAAATCATCGCCGGCTTCCATGACAGCCTCTTTCGCGACAATAGAGGCGAAATTCAATGCCATGACGTGAAGGAATGTTGCATCAGGACGAGACAGCTCAATCTTGATGGTCATCGGATCGACGACACTGACGCCTTCAAGCGCTGTCGCGGATCCATCGGCCATTTGATCATAGCCTTTGATGGAACCAAAGAAACCAGCGCCAGGGCTTTGTGTCGCAGGGTTTGTAACCCGGTCCAATGAGTACTTCACATCCTCAGCCGTCATTTCACGTCCGTTGTGGAATTTTACACCGGACCGCAGCTTGAACGTAAAGGCCTGACCATCTTCAGCAATTTCATAGCTTTCTGCCAGACCAGGACGCAGGTTTGTGGTGCCCGGTTCATAGTCCATAAGTCCGTCAAACAGACTTTTGATCATTGACCAGTTTTGCCAATCATACCCAATAGCTGGGTCTAACGTTGCCACATCATCCTTGTAGGTTACGACGATATCGCCGCCGGGTTTTGCATTGGGATCCAGCATCTCAGCAGCTATTGCCGGTGCTCCCGCAGTCATGATCGCAATTGCCGAGGCGGCAACTGTATTTAAAAGACAGTTTTTCATGCGTATTCTCCGTGGTTAGGGTGTTGCCTTGGGAAGAAGTTGTTCATCGCAGTTTGATCCTTGGATCGATGAACGGAGTAATCATATCGGCAAGCAAATTGCCGATAACGATTGCGCAAGCAGAGACAAGCGTGACGCCCATGATAATCGGGATATCAACACGTTGAATTGCCTGCCATGCAAGCTGACCAATACCCGGCCAGCCAAAGACACTTTCGATGACGACGATACCGCCCATAAACAGACCAATATCGATACCAATCATCGCAATTATGGGCAGGATTGCATTGGGAAGAGCGTGACCAATGAGAATTTTTCGGGCCGCAAGACCCTTTGCTTGGGCTGTGCGGATAAAATCCTGACGCAGCACATCAATCATAGAGGAGCGCATCATGCGCGAGTACCAGCCGGCACCCATAATGCCGAGCGATACGGCCGGAAGCACAAGATGCTGCCATGTGCCGTAGCCTCCAATTGGAAACCAGCTCAAGCGCACCGAAAAGAAATAGAGCATCAACAAAGCGACAACAAACTGTGGTGCGGAAACGCCAACAAAAGACACCACCATCAACGACTGATCAGTGATGCTTCCCCTGCGCAATGCCGCCACAATACCCATAGTCAGGCCAATGACGAGTTCGCACCCAATGGCAGCTACCATCAACAAAAGGCTGGCAGGCAGGCGCGCAGCGATTAGCTCTGTCACTTCGGATTTCTGAAGATAGGACCGTCCCAAATCACCTTGTAGAAGGGAGGTTAAATAGCGCCAGTATTGAACAACAAAGGGTTGATCAAGGCCGAGTTGCTGACGAATATTCTCGACGGTCTGCGCAGTTGCACTTCGTCCTGCAATCTGCCTCACCGGGTCCGCCGGCAAGAGGTACAGCAAGGCAAATGTAATAAAGGACACGCCAATGAGAATGAGGGCGGCTTGAAACAACCGGCGGAAGATGTAGGCTGGCATCAGTCCCTCCCCCGCTGCGTTGGATCAAGGATATCGCGCATCGCATCACCTACAAGATTGAACCCCAGGGCAAGCGCCAGAATTGCAACACCGGGAAAGAACACCAACCACGGCGCGGCCTGAAAATACGTTTGGTTTTCAAATATGATGTTGCCCCAGGAGGCCGTCGGTGGTTGGACGCCAACACCCAGAAAACTCAGTGTTGCTTCCAGAAGAACAGTTGTTGATATGCCAAGCGTTCCCCAGACAATAATAGTGGGCACCAGATGAGGTAGAATATGGCGTAGCAGAATGCGGCTCGTGCTGGCACCAAGGGCGCGCTCCGCGTCTATAAACTCACGCTCGGCAAGAGAGCTTGTTTGAGTAAAAATCACGCGCGCGGTTTGGACCCAGTAAACCAGAGCAATGACCATCGCTACAATCCAGAGGCTCGGGCTGAAAACAGCTGCCAGGCAAATAGCCAGCAGCAAAGCAGGAAACGCCATCATCAAGTCTGTAAAGCGCATTAAAACTGCACCAACCCATCCACGAAAATAGCCTGCAACAACACCAACAAACGTGCCGATAATGAGTGCAATCCCATTGGCGGCAATTCCAATGATCAAAGAAGTGCGCGCTCCGTAAAGGATACGTGTCAGAAGGTCCCGGCCCAGCAAATCTGTTCCAAGCCAGAACGTTTCACCCGGTGGCATAGGCGCGCCTTCAATCGACAAACCATCGAACATTTGCTCATTGGGCTCAAAAGCCGTCAGCCAAGGTGCGAAAACAGCGCCCAACACCGTAACAGCGACAAAGAACAGGCCAATCAGCGCCAATGGCCGGGCAAGCAATTGTGCCCAAACTGTTTTGACGGCTGGATTGCTGGATGCGTTACCAGCAACAACGTCAGGCGATATCGGTAAACTCATTACCATCATCCTCATTGTTGTTGTGACCGGTAATTTGGCGAGCAGCATCTTCAATGCTCATGCGCCACGTCATCGCCAGATTTCTCAACTGATCATAAGCGTCATCCTCGTTGAATCCTCTGGCGGACAGAATGATGACAGCTTTGACAATGGTCTGACGCGCGCCGACCCGAGATCTCAGATCTTCAATCTCTCCATGCAGGCGCATCCTTTGTTCAAATTTTGCACGGGCAATCAGAAGCGCACTGTAAACACCGGAATTGCCAACAGGCTTCAGCAAGTGCGTATCGGCATTTTGGTTCAGCACCCATTCAACTCTGCCTGGTGCCTCAGTTCCAACAAGAGCAACGATTGGCATGGGGGCATGCCCCCGTTCCCATGGGAATTGCTCGTCATAACCCTGATCGGCATCAAAAATGATGAAGTCTGCACTCATCGCGGAAGCAGACAGCTCCGGCCAGCACTCGATTGCCTTTGCTCCAATCGCAGACAATTGGCGCACAATCGCGGACCCTGTGGCATGCTTGCGGTGCAGTATAACCACTTGCGCGCCGCCTAAGTTTGGTATGCGAGAGGGAGGCCTCATGACACAACCCTCAGCCGCGCCCTGCCAAATGTCTCCGACCGGCTATAACGTGAAAGATAGGGGTCAGGCGCAACGTTTTGTTTTGTCTCAAGTGCCTTGATCTTCAAGCCATCGATTTGGCCAATGATGACAGGTAGCGTTGTATGATGTGTTTGTGGGTCAATCTGGATTTTGCCGAAGGGCGTATCAAATATTTCATCTCTAAATGCCGAAGAAATTTCCACATTGTGATCAAACCCGGTTTTTTCCAGGGTTTGCGCAAGGATCATAACTGACGAGTAACCAGATGCCTCCAATGATGAGCGGTATTTCACCGGAGCAAACTTGCCGTTCTGTGTCCCAGCCAGAGCATCGTCAAAGTAGGGCCCAACCGTTAAGTGGCCATTCGCTACCCCACCCAAAGCGCCAAGCTCACATTCTGTGAGATTGCAAGATAAGATCGGGCATCTTTCTGGCGTAAAATAGGAATCCCGTTCAGCAAGCTCTGCATAGGCCTTGAAGAAGGCATAGGAGGTTTCGCCAATCATATTGTTCAAAATGAAATTCGGACGTGTTGTCTGAATTTCATCAATGATGCGGGTGACGTCGGTGTCACCAATCGGAAGGTATCGCTCGCCCAGCACCTGTCCGCCAGCATCGGATATGAGATCACGCGCGACGCGATTCATCTCCCAGCCCCAAATGTAGTTAGAGCCTAAAAGAAAACCGTTTGAACCAAATTTGGGAGCAACCCAGGACAGCATAGGAACCAATTGCTGGTTCGGGCATGCGTGGGTGTAAACAACGCGATCATTCGCCTCAAACCCTTCATAGGGTGTTGGATACCAAAGCATGCCGCCCAATTTTTCAAGAGCAGGGATCACTTCTTTTCGGCTCCAGGACGTTATGCAGCCAATGATATGACGCGCCGAACTATTACGTAAAATATCTACGCAAAAAGACGCGTACTGATCGATGTTGGATTTAGGATCACGCTCCACACCATCGAAGTGAATAGAAGAATTAGGGTCCGAGTTGACGTCACTTATCGCCGCAAGCACACCATCACGACAGGCGTTGGAGATGAGCTCATAACTGCCGCTCCGGGAGAACAAAATTCCGATTTCGATGTGCTTTTTCAAAATGTGACTCAACAGAAAAAGCCTCGAAACTTGCACCAAGAATTGATGAAGTCGCGAGGCGTGAATGCCGTTCGGATTGTGCCGATGTTGATGAAACCCTATCGAATGAAACCGGATTGTCAAGACGAATTGCAAAAAAAATGTGCATGCCTAATTTTAGGGCATTATAACTCTGCTCCGCTCCCAAAGTGTTCCCATTCAGGGCTGGGTTGTCCGCATTTTGATCACACAGACGGGCTGAATGCGCATTCTGACTTCATGAGGTCCATCGGGACCTTGTAGCCAATTGCACCATGTGAACAGTACTCGTTGTAGTCCTGACGCCAATTCTCCAACTCCTCACCCGCATCTGCATGGCTCATGAACCATTGGGCATTCAGACACTCCGCTCTGTACCGGCCGTTGAATGACTGAACGTATTGTCCGTCGGCTTGCCCGGACGTGAGAAGTCCAGTGTGGCGCTGTTTGTATAGGCCCACAGATCCATGTCCCTGGACACAAAATCCGAGCCCTGATCGACGCGAATGGTCTTTGGATAACCCATTTCCCGGCACATAGCGGGAGAACGTGTCATCATTGTCAAAACCCGGATCTTGCGCCGGAATCTAAGGTGCTCATCCGAGAAAAACGCAAGGCTGGGTTTGCTGCAACAGGAAGGGACTGGGCGGCTAGTGTTGCTGCAATTGGAACGTCAGCGCTTATGGTCACCACCGGAAAACTTTCAGAATGGGAAGAACTGGCCACCAGGAAATTTCAGTTTGAAATAGTTACCCCTAACTTGACGCTTCAGCAGCATATCGATTACCAGCAAGTTACCGGCATGTGCGGCTATTTTTTCTAATCTATGTTGGCCTGTCTAAAGCCCTTTGCTTCCCTCGCTATTTGATCTTCGACAGCCCACTGCTTGCACTGTTTCGCAGGACCGGCAGATCAGTGCTTCGGGTTACACATTGGCTCAAGTCAGAAATTTGCACCCGCGTACGAATTTGCCTTAAGGGCGAAAAGGCAAAAGACAGCACGGAATCTGATGCCAGCTAAATTAGGAGCTGCTGTATCTTGTGCAGACGAAGCGCCGCCCAATTTGCGGCGCTTTGCGTTTCAGCCAATTATACTAAGTTGAAATCGAAGCCCGGGCCTTGGTCTTGTTCGGACTTTCTCCTAGCAGGTGCACCATTTCTCAAATGAATGTTCTGTTTTTCCAAACAAACAGTCATCTGTCTGGAACCGTCCCAATCGATCGTCGCATTGGGTCGCCGCCGAGGCTTGATTTCAGTGCCTCGGCAGCATTATGTGGCTCGCGAACATTGCCTGTTTGCATGATTGTGGCTTGCTTTCTGGTCGGTCTCCAGGCCCGGCAACAGATTGAATCTGCCTTTATTCCAGCATCCGCATGACAAAGAGAATCAAGAAGAGGCCGAATATCAACATGACGTAGAAGGAGAGCCGAAGATGGGCTCAGTTTTTGATACGCACGGGTGTCCAATCCGGGTTGGTTGTGATTTCTGCAGGTCCGATAAAGGCTTTCGCGGCAACAGCATCGCCCAACAGCTGGAACGTGAGCCAGGCTGTCAGGTACCCGCGCATGCGTCCCGCGTCATCGGCGAATTCGATATGATCGGCATCGGTGGAAACCCCCATGACGCGTAATGCAGAGCCTTTCAAACTATCGAAGATTGCTTCATTCCAAGCAATTGGTGAAATGAACTCGTCTTCTGTACCTGTCATGATAAAAATCGGAACCGAAACGGTGCTGGCATCATAGTCGAAATCCAGTCCGAAGAATTTGATTGCCTGCGCTGTTGGTGTCCCATGGATTGCCAAGGTGCGAATGGAGCGCCCTTTGCGAAATCTGGTATGAGCATTGATCGCCCCAACCGCGCCCTGCGATGATCCCGCCATTGCAACACGGCTTTGATCGATACGCTGATAAAGGGGGTGCCGCCGATCTGCTGTCCATCGTTCCACATGACGCAGTGAAGCTATGGCTGATTGCCCGGATGCCATTTGCTTGTCATAGCTGCCGAGAACCACGATTCCCCAAGTAGCCAAATGGCGGGCAATTGCGTCGTAGGTCTCGATATCGACGCCAGTGCCGTTCTGCCAAATGACAAGAGGGTGCTGGCCCTTACTTTCGGTGGGCAGGTATGCTGCATATTGTGCTTGCGAGTTTTTATCGGATAGTTCGATGCGAACCACATCATACTGTCCCGGTAGACTGTAACGAAACTCAATCCGTTCGGCGCTATCATATTCATAAGGGACGCGTGCGGCACACCCTCCCAAAACAAACACGGCAATAAGCATCGACACTGCAAACCAGGGTTTCTGATCCGACCTGCGTTTCTGGTCGGACCACATTGTCTGGCAAAGAACTTGGGAGGTAAGCACGCGGTAATTCCTTCTCGGTGTTGAAAACTGCTCCCGAGAGTAGTTCCATCCACCGCTTCGTCGCCTCTGCCTATCGGCAAAGATAGCCAGTTCTTCCTCTCCGCAGGATTTTGGCTGACCCGCCATCGCGGAATATGCCAAAGGTGGAATAAATCGTGTTCAAAGGTAAGAGGCAGGCCCCTAAAGCGAAACTGAGCGTGCGGTCGCTTGTTTCGCTTTATAGGCAGAGGGTGTCAGATCAGTCTTCTTCTTGAAAGCTGTGTAGAATGACGATCTGGAATTGAAACCAACTTCGTAGGCGATGGCCAGAACGGTCTGATCACTGTGTTCCAACAATGGGATTGCTTCATCAACCCGCCAACTGTTGACGAATTCAAAAAAGGATTGTTGCATATGCTCGTTGAGCGTCTGCGAAACATAGTTGGTTGTGACCCCGATGTGTTTGGATACGGAACCCAATGTCAGGTTTGGATCTCGGTAAAGGCGGTCCTTTTGCATCGCTGCAATGAGCTTCTTGGCAATACGGCTGGCGTGATCAGGTGCAAGGGCGCTTTTTTCATATTTGGAAGGCCTATCCTCTGTCGATCTGGCAAGGGTCTGCGATGCCTCCTTGAACTCGATGGAAGGGCGCAGGCCCCACAGCGCAAGCACAATAACAATAATCAGCATCAACGAGCCATCCAACGCGCGGTCAATCGGGCTGACTTTTCCAAAAAGGCCTAAAAGGAAATTGCCCAGACAAAGCAGGGCATAGGCCCCCAGAGCTGTGGCAAGTACGATCAGCCATCGCATTTCAAGCCCCTCTGTACTTGCAAAATACTGCTTGACCCGTGTGAGATGTTGGCGCTGCTCATGAAAGAACCAGGCAACATAGATCAGCCATTGAAGGTAGATCATGAACTCCAGAAGCGCGAGCCCAATGGCGACGCTTTGGACCCGCAAGGGAAGTTCGTCAAATCGCGCGCCACGAAAAATCTCTTCGCGTTGCAGATCTGGCAAAAACAGAAAAATCAGGCCCACCAACACGGCCAGGCAGGGCAATGCCAAATGGCCCCAGAGGCCCCATCTGGATTGCGTAACATGGTGGATGCGGATCATAAGCCGAATATGAAACAGGAACAGCGGCGCAATGAAAAACGTTACTGCGAAACTGATCATACGCAGCAAATCTCTCAGAAGCTGCGGCATCTGCCCGACCACGATTTCGGTAACGGAAGCCACTTCGCTTAGCACCATTGCAATAAAGAACAGGGCAAGCATTCTTCTCGCCCTGCGCTCTCCATTCAGTGAAAAGCTCAGCAAAGCGGCAATGGAGGCTATGGCAACCCAGGCAAACTGCGTTGCGGCGAAAAGCAAATCGGAATCAACGAACATACCGCAACTGTCACCGTAATTTTCTCAATCAATCTCCGGGCGTTCCACACCGTTGGGTTGCTGAGAGACCGGTGCTCCATAACAGCATATCAGATGCGCCTCAACGCACCTGTGTCCAAGCGGATAGGCGCGGACAAATACCATGCCCATTCGGACGATGCCCGTTGGGCTTTCTGTAATGATATGTGGTGCGCAGTGCAATCACTCAGAAGGCTGAAGCACAATTGTGTCTGGCAGGAGATGGCAACAAATGACCATGCAATCCGGGGTATCGCCCCATTCAAATTTTCCGAATGTCGAGCCGCAATCACCGCTTCGAACGCGTCCCAGCTTTTGGATTCATGGAGCGGGCATGTCTGGTTCAACCTGGCGTAAAATGGTGGAAACGCTGCCGCTGTCTCAGACACCTGATCTGCCCGGGCACGGGGCAGCCAATCCTGTTAGCCCACCCCGAGTGGAGCGTTTTGCAGAAGCTCTAACGCCAGAGGTTCCCGATGGTGCCATTTTGATCGGTCATTCGCTTGGCGGCATGGTTGCACTCGAACTCGCCATGAGGATGAAAGGCCGGATCTCAGCATTGGTGCTGATTGAAACGGTGCCAACAGTTCGCGACAAAGTCAGTGGTCGCATGTTGGCACTTATCAGCAGATCAATGGTAAGATGGTTGCCCATGCATTGGTTAAGCTGGTTGGCCCAACTTGGCCATTTGCCTGAGACGCGAGAAGAACTGCGTGTTCAGATGGCACAACACACCAACACAAGTCTCGCGGCGGCAATTGAGGCTGCAGCCCACTATGATGGTCGTGCATTGCTTGAGCAGATTGAAGTGCCGACCCTGATCGTCATCGGGCGACAAAGCCGGTCGACCCATCGTGGTGCACGGCTTTTCGCTGAGCGCATTCCACAAGCCGAGCTGATTCCGATCGGTGGCGGACATATCCTCCATGTAGACAACCCGGTCCAATTGCACCGAGTGATCAACAACGCTCTGCGCGGCAGGATCTGAATCCGAGCGGGGATCAATCCCTGGCGGCCGCATCCAGCGCACGATGTTGATCAATATCGTGTCCGTCCCGATTGGAGCGGACGATTCTTGAAAAAAGGCTCGTTACGGCCCGGCGACAAGTTGGTGCAAACCTCGAGATGAATCCGCAAATGGCCACGTCACATGGCGGCTACCTAAACAGATGCCGTTGATACCCTTCTATGAATTGACAGGGGTGGATTTGCGCAACGCTTCGCCATTTGCAGTGACTTGGATTTACCAAATCACCATCGAACACGCCAGGAAACAGCAGGAGCAATTATGCAAATTAGAGCCAAGCAGATCAAATTCGACATCAAGACAGTCATTGTTCAGTTCATGTCACATCTCAGCCTTACCGTCACAGCGTTTTGCCTTTTGGTCACCGCGGCAGATGCCGAGATGCTTACCCTTGGTGCAGACGGTATCCTGTTTCGGATCGATACTGACACGTTAGCTTTGTCTGGCGCACCTGAAGGATATGATCCCCGCGTTCTGTCCGGTCCGGCGTTCAACGCAGAGACCAGCCATCTGGTCGCCTCAGCCATTGACGCAAACTGGATCGCCAGCACGGAAGACGGCATGTTTCGCGTAAAGGCTGCTATTGCCAAAGATGCGTTGGAGATGTCCTTCCTGTCGTTGCGGTCTGGTCAGCTGAATTGGCCCGTTTCGGCGCCGCTGACAGATGTGCAATATGCGCTGCCTATCCTGGGAGAAGGGCGACGTGTTCCCGCCGATGATGAAGACTGGGGCAACTTCCTTCACAATGTGCTGAACGGTCTACCCGCAGCAGAGCATCAGACCCAAAACTTCTTTACCGAGCAGAATCAGGAATACTCGACCACGTGGCTGCTCAAAACGCCTTGGGACGCCAATGTTACCTATACAACTCCAAAGGGCTTGTTGTCGGTTGGCTTCCAACACGAGTTCACGCGTCTAAACCTTGACCGCCCCTATCAGGTGAGCGTCCAGTTTGGACCGGCAAATTGGATTGATGGTGCGTTGATAAACAGAGAGCATCTGAAGAATACGGGTGGTTTCAAGACACTTCGGGAAAAGATATCAGAGCGTCCAGATGTCGCCAAACTCGCCGGCGCACCGCATATCTATCTTTGGGAGAAGGGCCCGCTAAAGCCTGAAGATGTGAAATCCTGGCGCCGGTTCGTGCGGATTTTTGGCAACCGCCGGAAAGACCCGGGAACACTGTCCCATTCACTTTGGTCAGCTATGCCAGATGACTTACTTGACGCTGTGGATTTGGCTGTGACGGAAGCCCAGGGGCCGGACGGTTGGGTTTCCAAATACAGCCGGGGCGTTCTGATCCATGCCATCAATGCCGCCTTGCCAGATTCGGTTCTGAGAATACCCGTAAATCCGTTGCCCGGTGGCCATGATCCCGAAGCTGGACCCGGCTACATGCTGGCTGTGCGGAAAGCGCTCTCGACAGAGTTCAATGACAGTCTGAACTTGGCGGAAACCTGGGGTTCAGGCATGTCAAAAAGCGTCATCGCAGGTCTGTCAGCAGCAGGCATTCAAACCGCCTGGCTAGGTGTTGAAAATTGGCTGGACGCAATCTGGCATCCCGAAGCCGTGGCTCTGGCCATAGAGAAAGGATATCTGATTGGCACCTATGACAGCTACGCAAGCGCGCACGCAGAGACTGAGACATTTACGTGGCAAACGGCACAAATGGGAACAGATATTTTTGAAGCCGGGCGCTATCAGGACAAGACTGGAAAACCGGTCACCGGCTTTCATGGCAAAGGCGTGTACGTCAATCCAGTGGCAGTCGAAAACTACGCCGAAAGCCGCATCAAAGCAGTCTCAGCCACCGCTGGGTTGAATAGTTACTTTCTTGATGTGGATGGCACGGGGTTGGTGTTCGAGGATTACACTGAAGGCCGTGTAACCGACCGAAGAGGTGTTTATGAGGCGACCAAGCGCCGATTGGCTTTTGCGTCGCAGGGTCTTGGCCTGGTGCTTGGCTCAGAAACAGGCACGGCGGCCTTTGCTGCGAAACTCGATTTTTCGCACGGCACCACGACGCCCGTCTTTGATTGGATGGACCCTCGCATGCGCAGAAACCCCGCACCCAAATACTACATAGGGAATTATTGGCCTATCGAAGCGCCAGACAGGTTCTTCGAGCCCACACAAGTGCCGCCATTAATGGAGCGTGTCATTTATGATCCGGCCTTCCGCTTGCCTCTGTTCCAGATCGCGCTTCATGATGCGGTGGTAACGACCCACCATTGGCATTTTGGATCGCTGAAACCAAAAGGGCAGCAATCGGTGAATCAACTGTTTGAACTGCTTTACATGGTGCCACCGCTTTATCATTTGAGCCACAAGACCATGGCGCGCGATATGCCTGAGATCACCAGCCAGATGGTCGCATTTGCACCATTGCATAAACGTCTGATGACACAGGCAATGACGGAATTCCGCTTTCTGTCCGACAATTACTTGCTGCAGGAAACGCGCTTCGCAGATGGATCTGTGTTGATTGCCAATTTCGGTTCGAAAGCTGCGATACTTCCAGACGGTTATATTCTGGATGCTGTCTCTGTCATGGCCAGATTACCGGGCGAAGAACCGATTATTATAAGCCCGGCCGCCAGATAAGTTGACCAACACAGCCCACACCTCCGTCTCAAGACGGAGGTGATACATCAAAACTGCTGTTCCGGAGCAAATCCTCATTGTGAGATTTGTGGCCATATTTGTGGTGGTTTTGGGCAGATGATCTGAACAGTCTCAGAGGTGAACGTTTTGGACCGCAACAAATGGGTCTGTTCAAGCCTCCGATGGGATAATGCCTTCCAATTGATCCAAAAGCGGACCGAGATGCTGTTCATACACGCGCCAACGCCCGGCTGAACTTGTGTAGATGGGTTGTCGGACCTGCGTTACACTTGCTGTCCGAACAGAGCGTTCGGTTTCATGAAAGTTCAGACAGGCATCGTCCCAGGGCAATCCACAATAAGCCACAAGCGATCTTGCGTGGGTTTCCAAATCGGTAATTAAATCTTCATATCGGATTTCAAGCATGGCGTTCTGTGGCAAAACCTGGCGCCAATGGTCCATATGATGTGAATAGGAGCGAAGATAGCGGCCTAGCTCAGCCAAATCATATGTGTGCTCCATACCAGTATTGAACATTGTGGTGTAATTTGACACAGCAACATCGCGAAGATCGCGGCGCATATGCACAATCCTGGCATTGGGCAACATCAGATGAATCAAACCAGCAGTCAGGAAATTATTTGGCATCTTGTCGATAACCCGCTCGGCATTTGCGGGTGAAAACTTCTCCAGCACCGAAAGGTAGTCTGAACCCAGTTGCGCGAATTCCTTGTCTTCAAGCAGGGCAGTATCCTCGGGAAAGCGTCCCTCATCCACTTTCTGCGCGATATATGAAATGGCATTGCCCATACCTGTAAGCTCTCCAGCTCCAAAGACTGCTGGATGACTTGACAGGATTTGTTCCGCAAGCGTCGTCCCCGAACGCGGCATTCCCAAAATGAAAACCGGGCGCTCAGAGGGTGACCCGAGTTGCCCGCGACTACTCATAAACTCGTCATTAAACACGCTCTGGATTCGTGTGAAGCGCTCTAAAATTTCAGCTTCGTCATAATTCAGCTGCGAGCGCCTTAGCCGGTTTGCAGCGTCGTACTCCTGAAACGAGCGATCATAATCCTTGATCCCCGCAAAGGCTCTGCCAGTGGTAAAGCGGTATTCGACCTCTTCAAGCGGGTTGGAACCGGGGAACCCCCTTTCCAGTTTCAGCAGCGCGGCGAAAAGCCGTTCGTCGCGCTTGAATGATCTGGACAAGCCCAAATTGTAATAGCCGGAGACATTTTTGGGTGAAACTTCAACGGCTTTCTCAAAGGCGGTCACGGCTTCATCCAGTCGACCAAGTTCTCGCAATGTCGTTCCCAGTCCAATCAGCGAAGCCTCATGACCTGGGAAAAGAGAAACCAGTTTTTCCCACAACGGCACCGCCTGATCGCCACGTTCCATCAGTTGCAACGTTCGCGCCAGGCATTCCAGTGCATCTCTGTCAGATGGCGCAATTTGAAGCGCTTTGTTATATTGGACAATGGCTTCGTCAAATCGGCCTAGTTGAATCAGCACATTGCCGTAATTCACCATTGCTTCCGCAAATCTTGGCTGCCGGATCAATGCCTCTTCAAACAAGGGCACCGCTTCTGCTGGCTTACCAAGTAGATTTAGAGTATTTGCAAGATTATTGAGCGCTTCAAAATAGTCCGGTTTGATTGCAAGAGCAGACTTGTAACTGGCTTGCGCTTCCTCAAGTCGGCCGGACCATTGCAATACATGCCCCAGATTGTTGTGGGTTTCTGCCTGATTGGGAGCAATACGCAATGCCGATTCATAGGCAGAAATGGCTTCGTCATTCTTCTCCATCGCGGCAAGGCAAATTCCGAGATAATGAAATAGCGGGCCGGAATTTGGTTCGCGCTGCGCCGCGCGGCGAAAAAGCCTGGCGGCTTCCGGATATTGTTGTTGTTCAAACTTCAGCAATCCATACCGAAACAGGGCAACAGGCGACTCGCCCTCCCGCTTCAATGATGTTCTGAACAGTTTTGAGGCAGCTTGATATTGTCCCATCTGATGTGCTTCAACAGCACGCTTCAAGATAGGTGGCGGGCCACTATTTTGCCCATTTCCCTGGACAGGCGTCCGGACCATATTTTCCACTTTCACACTGGAGTCTGCACCAGAAGACAAGTGGCGCAATTGAACGATAAACGCTCACTCTTATCAGAGTGAGCGTATCAAAATCCAGTTCGGAGTTGAACAACCTTGTCCAGTTGAGCGTATCTATTGCTGCGGCCCGTTGAACTTGAAATTCATACCGATCTTTGCTGTGTGAAAATTGAATTTTCCGTCAAGGTAATAACCGTCGGGTGTGACGTCTGTATCTTCCCAGCTTCCAAAATCAAAGTAATTATATTCAGCAAATACAGTTGCATTTTCAAACATCGGTATTTTCTTTTCAAGACCAGCACCAACTGTCCAGCCGGTATGCAATGCTGATCCGGTATAAGTGTAATAGTAAGAAGATGGCTGCCAATCATAATTGGCATGTGCCCAGGCAATACCGCCGCGTGCGTAATACAGCGTCGACGCATCGCCACCATTCCACCCTACACGTCCGGTTACACTCGCCAGTGCATCGATCTTGATTTCACTCAGATCACCACAGCCGGTTACGCAGTCGCCGTCTTCACCAAAACCATTAATATCTGTTGCAGCAACCGATGCGCCAAGCCCCAGAACCCAATGATTCCCGATGGCCCAGTCATATGCAGCCTGAATACCGATCTGGCCACCGCCAATGTCCGTATCTACTCCACTGTCGCTGTCCCAGTCAGACCGCGAGTCAGTCTCGCCGATGCTCCAGGCAGTATGAATACCCAGAGATGGGCCTGCCCACCAAGCATTGGTGAGCTCGGACTGTTCATTCTTGTCAGACTCATCCCCCTGGGTTTGCTGCCAGGGACGGAAATTCACACCAACCATGACGGCGTGAATATCTAGCTGACCGTCAACTTTGTAGTCTGAATTGTTTGAGATCCCCTGATAGTCACCAAAATTGTAGTAATTATATTCCAAAAAGCCCGTTGCACCTGGCCAGAATGGCAGCGCCTGCTCTTTACCAACGCCAACTGTCCAACCATGATGCGTATTGGAGCCCGTGTAGGAATAATCATACGTGTAGGGAATCCAGCCATAGTCCACACGCGCCTGAGCATAACCACCCCGGACATAATACAATGTGGAGGGGTTATTCCCTTTCCAGCCAACACGACCTGTTACGCTGAGAAGTGAGGTTACTTTTGTTTCGTCAAGCCCACTCAGATCATTAGGACCGTAATTGTCTTCAGCAAAACCATTGATATCAGTGCCTGAAATCGATGCTCCAACTCCGACCACCCAATTATTCATCATGTCCCAGTCATAACCGAACCGAAGCCCTAGCAGACCACCGCTCAAATTCGTATCGTTTGAAATCCAATCAGGATCGCTGTAGTCGGAATAATTATCAGATGCACCGGCGCCCCATCCGCCGTGCACACCAATTGAGACACCTGTCCAGTCATATGCGCCATTTGAAGCTGCATGAACATCACCATCATTCATGCCGGGGCGCAGGTTCAGGCCAAACATGATTGTGTGTACGTCAAGATCACCCTCAATATCGTTGCCATCCACTACGCCCAGTTCCCGTCCGCTGCCGAAATTGTAGTAATTATACTCTAGGCTTGCCGTAACACCCGGCCAGTTTGAGAGAGATTTTTCAATACCTGCACCCACTGTCCAACCAAAATGTCCCGCGGATTTGGAATAGGATTCATCGTAGGTGTCAGTGATCCATCCATGATGAATCTGACCCCAGGCCAACCCACCGCGCGCATAAAACATCATCGAAGGATCATTCCCGACCCAGCCAACTCGACCTGTCACGCTGGCAAGGGCGTCAACCTTTGTCTCGTCAAAACCACCGCAATTCGGAGCGCATTCCTTGTCAACATCGGTACCGTTGATATCGGTCCCAGAAAATGACGCCCCCAAACCAAGAATCAATCCATTGGAAAAGGCCCAATCATATGCCGCCTGAGCCCCAAACAGACCACCTGAAATCAGAGTATCATTCGCAATATCGTCAGGATCACCTTCTTCTTGAGTGCTTGAATTTCCAAGCCCCCAGCCTGCATGAAAGCCGAAGGAGCCACCGGCCCAATTTGTATTGTGATCGTTTGCTGAGGCACTGCTCACAGCCACCAAACCATATGCTGACAACATGGCAATCGCTGTTGACGCTTTTAGAACATTTAACCTGGAAGCCATTTGCCAACCCATTCAATTATACCATTGCAATCCATGAATGACGTGCCCAGGTTTCTGGTTACCCGAGTTCACCGTTCATTGAATTCCACATCCGAATATATCAATCACGATATTGTGAACGTGATCCAGATTCTGTCAATTATTATATGCGGCAATTTGGCACATGCCAGCAATAGTGCCTCTTTTTGAATTTCAATTGTTGCGCATATGTCACAAAATTTGGAGAGTCCAAAGTCAGGATTCCTGATTTGCGGACATGGTGAGCCGTAACGATTCGATGACCTCTCGAGAATCTGCTTCGTATCTAGATTCATAAGTGTCGAGAAGGCCTCAGCGCGGCAATGCTATTTTCCACACCTGCCCAAAAAAACACGCCACAATCAATAGAAGCTGGCGTCCCGTTTCCTCGAGTGAGGGCGGTGGCCGCAAGTCTGCCGGTATGATGGGTGACAGGCGACCGGTTGATCCACTTGATGGTCCCAGCCCGATTGGATTCCAGGCAAAGGTGCAAGAGGTCGCCAAACAACTCCATGGCCCACTTCCTTGATGTTCAATGGTTGGCGGAGAAAAGTAACGATCTGGTATGGCCTCGTTAGCTGAGGTGTGAAAAATAGTGCGAAAGGACTGGAATACTCGCTCGCGTAACACCCGCTAATGCTTGCTTCTGGATCGGAACAGCGTCTTGGACTTCGGGTACATGATCGCTTAAATAAGAACTCAAAGCGGCACACAAATGTGTTAGGTCCGGTTGACTGAAGCACAGCAAAAGAGCTCATCATGAATATCAACAACAACAAGACCATTGAATATCTCAGGTCTGTGTTTGAAGCTCGTGCCGTTTCCGAAATTAAATATGAAAACCTTGCCAATGCTTTCAAGGTTGCCATCGACGATGAAGTGCTGCTTCCCGGGGCAAGTTTGCCAGGTGAGCGCAAGCTGGCTGAATTACTTGGTATTTCTCGCATAACTGTCCGCCATGCCATTGATGCTCTCGTGTCTGATGGGCAGTTGGTTCGGCGCCACGGAGCCAGGACAAGCGTTGCTGCAAAAGTCGGGAAACAGATCTCAAACCTGCTTGGATTCTCAGAGGATATGCGCTCACGGGGAATAGAACCGGGTATGAGGTTGTTGAGTGCCGAAACGACAAATCCGACGGAGCAGGAACGCCAAATGCTCAAACTGGCCGATGGAGAATCGGTCGTAAGGCTGCGTCGGGTAAGGCTTGGTAATGAGCGCCCGATAGCACTGGAAACAGCTGTTGTGCCCAGCGTTATCGTTAAGTCCCCAGAGGCAATCGGGCTTTCATTATATGCCACGCTGGATGCTTTGGGTGCATTGCCGGAGCGAGGGGTTCAGCGAATTACGGCGAAAACCATGAGCGCAGAAGAGGCGGAGTTGCTGGAGACAGAAGTGGGCGCGCCAGCACTGATTGTTGAAAGGTGTTGCGGCACCGCCCTGGGAAAACCGATTGAGTTCACGGTGACCTGTTACAACGCTGAGGTCTTTGACTTCGTCACCGACCTTCAAAGGTAGAAACTGTTAAGTACCAGTTGACATCTGGTATCTAACTGGTACTCTCCGCTTTGAGAATTGTGGGGGTACGTTTGTGCTGCAAAAACTAAACAAACGACTTATTGTTTCATGTCAGCCTTGTGTGGGCGGACCCATGGACACTCCATCCATTATTGCTGCTATGGCACAGGCTGCTGTTCTGGGCGGTGCCGCAGGTGTTCGCATCGAAGGTGTCGTCAACGTTCAAACTGTGCGCGCCGTTGTGGATTGCCCCATTATTGGAATAGTGAAAGTTGATCTGGT
This sequence comes from Alphaproteobacteria bacterium, assembly GCA_024743215.1. Taxonomy (GTDB): domain Bacteria; phylum Pseudomonadota; class Alphaproteobacteria; order Rhizobiales. The sequence goes on along the minus strand of JANSWZ010000002.1, from coordinate 382,451 downwards.
CGAAAGCCCGGTTCGCATAACGCCCTTCATTCAAGACATAAATGATCTGGTGTCTGCTGGTGCAGATATTGTGGCAGTCGATGCCACCGACCGCCCGCGTCCAGAGACGGTCGCTGCCGCGATAGAAACCATAAGGTCCCTCGGCATTCTGTCGATGGCAGACTGTTCCTGCCTGGGAGATGGGATCAATGCGCAAAAACTGGGCGCTGATATCCTGGGCACAACAATGTCCGGATACACGACTGGGGAAGTGCCTGAATCGCCTGATCTGGAGTTGGTGTCGGAATTGGCCAAACTCGGCAGTTTTGTAATAGCAGAAGGGCGGTACAATACGCCTGACGCGGCAGCATCAGCCATTTTGGCCGGGGCTGACTCTGTTGTTGTCGGCTCAGCCATCACGCGCACAGAAGTCGTGACCGGCTGGTTCCGCGATGCCATTACACGCGATGGGATAGTGTCATGACCCCTTCTGCCGTTTTGCAGGACATACCGGTTCTTGCAGCTGATATTGGCGGCACTAAAATCCTGGTAGCCCTGGTGCGTGGCAACAAGGTTTTGACTTCCCGCCTTCTTCCAACATTGCGCGATGCCGGTCCGGTCGAGTGGATGTCAGCTCTTCATGAAGTGGCTATTCAGTGGAGGGGTGAATTCGACTGTGTTGGCGTTACTGTTTCGGGACAGGTGGAAAGCGGAGTTTGGAAAAGTGTCAATCCGGCGACCCTATCTGTCGGTAAGCCATTCGATATAGCGGCTTCATTGTCCCGAATTGGCGCTCATTTTGAAGTTCTGAATGATGCACAATCTGCCGCATGGGGCGAGCATATATATGGCGCAGGGCAGGGGTCAGATCTTGTTTACCTCACTGTTTCCACAGGATTGGGAGGCGGGATTGTTTGCAATGGAAAATTGCTGCAAGGGCAGCGGGGCCTGGCGGGGCATTTTGGCCTGGTCTCCCAGAATCTGACGGCATCAGATGGTGGCGCCGAACCATTTGAAGACCTGGCCACCGGCCGTTGGATTGCCAACCAGGCCTTGACGGAGACAGGCATTGAGCACTCGTCCAAGTCAGTCTTTGAAAATGCTCGAGAGGGCAAGGCGTGGGCGCGGAGGATCGTTTCTACCTCAGCGCTACGCGTGGCGAAGCTCTGCAGGGACATTTCCTTCGTAATAGATCCCCCAATGATTGTGATTGGTGGGGGAATTGGACTTGCAGAAGGGTTTGTCGCCGAGATCGAGCGTCACCTGAATGAACTCATACCAAACCACAACATCGATATTCTCACGTCTGTGCTTCGGGAAAAAGCGGGAATCGTGGGCATAGCCGCAATTGCGGCGCAATCTCACATACACCAAGAAAGGAATATGCAATGACAGTGAAGAGATATTTATTGGGTGCAGTTGCCGCTGCGGCACTGTGCACAGCTACTGCCTCGAATGCCGAGGTTACTGTTCTAGGCTGGCCTGGTGGCCCTGAAGAAGTTGCGCTTACGGCAGCAGCAGAATTGTATAACAGCAATCCAGCAGTCTCAGAAGAAAACAAAGTCAAACTCATCTTCTTCAGCCGAGAAGGTTTCTTTGACAAGCTTCAGGCTGACCTGGCTGCGGGAACCGACGCGTTTGATGCAAATTTGCTGGCAACTTACTCCATCGGTCGATACGCGCCCTATATGAAGACCGTAACCCTGTCGGACAATGCCGCAGATGTGTTTGGCGAGTCCGTGCTGAGTACAATGCAGTTTGAGGGCAAGCAATATGGTGTCCCAACAGACCTGTCATTGCATTTTCTGTATTATCGTTCAGACCTGAATGAAGCGCTTCTGGTGGATGAAAGCCAGCACGCAAAATATGGCGACATTTCTGAGAAATATCTGGGAGCACGTCTGTCACCAAAGGACCCTGATTCGTGGACCTGGCAAGACTTTGCGGCGAACGCGCTGTACTTCACCAAATCGATTAACCCGGACAGCCCGACACGTTATGGAACCGTGTTGCAGCTCAAAAATCTGTTGTTCAACATGATGGTATTCCACTCGCTGCCACGGTCATACGGCGCGGACTGGATGGATGCTGATGGCAATATCACGGTCGACTCTGATGCCTACCGGGAAGCTCTTGGCTTGTTCAAGATCCTGGTTGACGCTGGCGCGACCCCCAACGATTCATTTTCCTATGAATACGCAGAGGCAAATGCCGCTTTTGGTGCCGGTCAGGTTGCCGCGATGGTACAGTGGAACGCCGCAGCTGCAGATCTGAAGGATCCCGACAAAACCCCCGTAACGGCCGAAGTAACATCGACTATCGCCCCGCCGACGGGTCCTGAAGGCAGGTTTACACACGTGCATGGTCTGGGAATTGGTGTGAATGCCAGCGGTAAGAACCCCGAAGGCGCAGAAGCCTTTGTTCGTTGGTTATCAACAGCGGAAGCTGCACAGACCTATGCGTTGAATGGTGGGGCGCCGGGCCTGACCTCAGATGCTGTGGCGGAGATTGCCGAGCAACGCCCGGACCTGGTTCCGCTGGGAGAGTATGCATCCAGTTATGGGTTTGTCATGAATGGTGGCACATCTGCAAAAGCTTTGTCGGTCTACGAGCTTCAAGCCAAGGAATTCACAGGGTTCCTGTCTGGAGGCAAGTCTTTGGATGAGGCGCTGTCCGCCACCTCAGATGGCATGGCTGAACTCTTGAAGTAAGCCTGTGAAGCAGTCGGCCTTCTCCTTGGCCGGCTGCTTGTTAAGTGGATGGAAACATGACAACGAGACAAGAGAACCGCATTTTAGCTGCGCCAGTCGTGCTGTTCCTGCTGGCAATGCTCGGGTTTCCGACCATAATCGATATCATCTACAGTCTTTCCGAAGTTTCATTTGAAAATCTCAGATCTCCCAGTTTCAACGGTGGGCAGAATTTTGTAACGGTTTTCAATGACGCCGAGTTTTGGTCTGCTTCTTGGTTTTCTCTGAAATTTGGTGTGACAACCGCATTTGCAGAATGTGCTCTTGGCCTGATCCTGGCTGTCTATCTGGCTCCAATCATCAGAAACAACAACTGGATGATCGCCGTTTTGATCATGCCAATGATTATTGCTCCGGTGATGATGGGGCTTATGTACCGCCTCGTTCTTCATGAATTCGTGGGGTCATTGCCACATTATCTATACACTTGGTTTAATTGGAGCCCGGCGTTTCTGAGCCGAGAAAATGTGTTCCTGACCGTATTCACAATTGAAACCCTTCAGTGGACTCCCTTTGCATTTCTGCTGTTTTATATGGCGTATCAAGCAATTCCCAGTGACATGCGGGAGGCCGCTGCAGTTGATGGAACGCGCCCGTGGCGCATGTTCTGGTACATTGAGTTGCCGCAAATGGCACCCACAATTGCAGTCGGGTTTTTCATCAGATTTATTGACGGATTCAGAGTCTTCGACAATATATTCGTCTTGACCGGCTCTGGAGCCGGCGGGTCAACAACCTCTCTCTCCATCTATATCTATTTGTCTTTCTTCAGGTCAGGAGACATCGGAAAAGCGCTCGCTGCATCGGTGGTGCTGTTCTGTGTTGCCTTTGTCATTTTGTTCTTTGCAGGCCGCTTCCTTCGGAGGAAACGGGCATGAAAAACCGGAAATCAAATATCTTTCGCTGGGTCGTGTTCATCATTGTGGCCTTCATCATCAATTTTCCGGTCATCTCGACCATTTCCGCCTCCCTCAAGTCAGCGGCCGAGATCAGCCGCTCTCCGGGCCTTTTTGTAAGCGAGCCAACGCTTCAAAACTTTGCGGTCATTCTTGAGGTAACTGAGCGATTGAACATATTTGCCTATTTGCAGAACAGTCTGATGGCCTCGCTGATCGGTTCAATTCTGCCCATCATGCTGTGCTTTCCGCTTTCTTATGCTGTGGCGCGGCGTGGGTATGGCACAAATGTAATCTTTCCCACTGTCGTGAACCTGCGTGCGATGCCTTTGATCATCTTCGCAATCCCTCTTTACATGATGTATCAAACACTTGGGTTGCTTGACACTCCACTGGGGCTGGGCCTTGTTTTAGCTGTTGTAAACCTGCCATTGGCACTTCTGCTTCTTGTCAATGCGATCAATGATGTACCTTACGAATTGGATGAGGCTGCGCGCATGGATGGCGCGCGCATTTTCACGATCCTGATTAAAATCGTATTTCCCATTTGCCTGCCTGCTTTGGCGACGGTGTTCATTTTCAGCTTTATCACGGCCTGGAATGAATTCCTGTTTGGCTTGATGTTGACCACAACAAAAGCTGTGCCCATGACGGTCGGCGCCTCTTTTTTCTTTTCGTCCGGTGGTGGCGGAGTGCAATGGGGTGTGGCGGCGGCGGTAATCGTGGTTGCCTCACTGCCCCCTGTGGTGCTCGGAATCCTGATGTACAAACACATCAGCCGATCAATGACCGCCGGCGCTGTGAAGGGTTGAGTGATGAAAGTCCTGATCCATGATTCAGCGGAAGCTGCAGTTGCCGCCATTGCAAACAGAATTGTTGAAAAGGTAATCGCGAAGCCAACTTGCGTCCTTGGTCTTGCCACGGGCGGAACCGTAGAGCCCGTCTATGACGCGATGGTGCAAAAGTATGAGCAACAGAAAGTCAGCTATTCCAGAATCCGGACCTTCAATCTGGATGAGTATGTTGGTCTCTCGCCCGATCACCCCATGTCCTACCATCACTTTATGGAAAAACATCTTTTCGGACGCACCGACATCAAATCAGAAAACACCAGTATACCGTTCGGAAATGCGGTAAATCCCAATGAAGAGGCCAGGCGCTACGAGGCGGCAATTAAGCAATGCGGCGGAATTGATTGTCAGCTGTTGGGGATCGGCGAAAACGGACATATTGGCTTTAACGAGCCGACATCCAGTTTGTCCTCGACAGTCAGAATCAAGACACTTGCCCCGGAAACCGTGCGGGCGAATAGCCGGTATTTTAAGAATATCGCGGAAGTTCCACGCCTGTCGATTACCATGGGAATTGGAACAATATTGTGCGCGCGTGAGATTGTCTTGATCGCGATCGGAGACAACAAATCCAAAGCGGTCCTGGAGATGATCGAGGGACCCTTATCGGCAAGATGTCCTGCCAGTGCTCTTCAGCTTCATCCCCATGCCGAAGTCTATCTTGATGAGGTGGCTGCATCCCAATTGACCTTGCGAGACTATTACGAAGCGGTTCATCCCAATGGAAAGGTTGAATCTTGATGGGGCATGTAAGCCATATTTTTGCCGAGCGTCTTTACGATGGTGAAAGCACGTCTGTGTTGGATGACCGACTTGTAGAGATTCAACATGGCCGTATTGCCAAGGTCGAGAAGGCCGAGCCAAACGCTGATTATGGTGATGGAGTGCTCCGTGCAACCGTCCTTGCACCTGGTTTTATTGATATCCAGATCAACGGCGCTGGAGATGTCATGTTCAATGATGTCCCGCAAATTCATTCTCTTGAAACAATATGCCGCGCCGCGCGGCAAGGTGGCACGGCCTACATTTTGCCAACATTCACGACCGCACCCGATCAATGTTTTGTCCAGGCATTGGACGTAGTTCGCTCCGCTTTGGAGGCCAAATTGCCCGGAATATTGGGTGTCCACCTTGAGGGACCATTCCTCAGTCCGGACAAACCCGGCATTCACCCCTTAAATTGCATCCGCCCCATATCTGACAACGACATTGCAGCACTGCTGAGACCGATGCCAGGTGTGAAGCTGATTACGCTCGCACCGGAAAGACAATCGCGCGGGGCTCTCAAGGCATTGTCTTATGCAGGTTGGATTGTGTTTGCAGGACACAGCAATGCCACGGCGCAAGACATGCAGCAGGCTCAACGCCAGGGGCTGTCCGGTGCGACGCATCTTTTCAACGCGATGTCTCAGATCACGGTTCGCGAACCTGGCGTTGCTGGATTTACCATGACCAATCCGGACATGTTTGCCGGGATCATTGCTGATGGGCATCATGTTCACCCACTCAATGCCAGGATGGCTTATGATTTGATGGGGCCGGACCGACTGTTTCTTGTTTCCGATGCGATGCAAACTCTTGCCGGTCGGAGCAAGGAATTTCATATGGCAGGAAATGGAATTACGCTGCAAAACGGCAAGTTAGTCGATGCAAATGGGACATTGGCGGGCGCACATCTGGCCATTGACCAGGCAGTACAATACGTCGTCAACATTCTTGGTGTGCCGATCTCTGATGCGATCAAAATGGCTAGTTCGGCGCCTGCCGCGGCTCTTGGGTTGCAGGCGGAACTGGGTAGGATCAAGCCCGGCTACAGAGCAAGCTTTACGCTGCTGGACCAGGAACTATCGGCGCAAGGTGTGATGGTCGATGGCGTGTTCTTCGAAACAGAGGAGGTGTCTGTTGCATCACCCCTCACGGAAAAATATGGAGGTCTCGGTGGGCACTATTGAGCTGAAAAACGTAAAAAAGAGCTTCGGCACGACTGATGTCATAAAAGACGTCAGCCTCATCGCAGAAGAAGGGGAATTCGTTGTTTTCGTCGGCCCATCCGGTTGCGGAAAATCTACGTTGTTGCGGTTGATTTCCGGCCTCGAAGAGACAGATGACGGAACTATTCATATTGATGGAGAAGATGTCACAAAATTAGATCCATATGACCGCAATCTTTCGATGGTTTTCCAGTCTTATGCGCTCTATCCGCATATGAGCGTCTACGAGAATATTGCCTTTGCTCTCAGGACGGCCCGCGTGCCGAAGCCCGAAATTGACCGCAAGGTTCGAGAGGCCGCCGAGACATTGAAGCTGACTTCCTATCTCGACCGAAAACCCAAGGATTTGTCTGGTGGGCAACGCCAGAGAGTTGCGATCGGCCGTGCCATTGTCCGCGAGCCAAAGGGGTTTTTGTTTGATGAACCCCTGTCCAACCTGGATGCAGCATTGCGCACGCAAACCAGGATTGAGATAGCCAAATTACATAAACAACTCGGGTCAACGATGATTTATGTGACTCATGATCAGATCGAAGCGATGACCCTTGCTGACAAGATTGTGGTCCTGAAAGACGGTCAGGTGATGCAGATTGGTTCGCCAAAAGAATTGTATGCCCGGCCAAACAGCACTTTCGTGGCGCAGTTCATCGGCAGTCCCAAAATGAACCTTTTGCCGAACGGAAGCTATGACGGGCAGGCAATGCAATTCAATAAAAATGTAAAGATCACAGTTGGTTCTGTTCAGGGCAAGCCAACGGTTCTGGGAGTAAGACCAGAAGACATCACATTGTGTGATCCAGAAGCTTCTGAACTAAGGGCCAAGGTTGCGATTTATGAGTTTCATGGTGCCGACAATAATGTATTTGTCGATGTTCCGGGCCTCGGCAATCTGAACATTCGTGCCGACGGGAAACTTGATCTGAAGGATGGGCAAAGTGTTGGACTGAAGGTCGACACCTCTCAAATCCACTATTTTGATGACAGTGGTGCGCGGGTCTAGGAAAATCCAGACCCCAAATGTTGATGAAGAAATTTCTTCGGCTTGCAAGCAAAATGCCTCCGGCCGCATGCTCCTTTTGCTTGAGAAGCTTGATTTCCTGAATTGGTAATATGGGATGCTTGTATCGAAGATGGACGAGACATTCCTCTTTCTCTTATGTTGACGGTTGAACAAGGGCTTGCCCGGGAGTAATTGCGCCTTGGAATCAACGCGCACGGTCCAGTCCTGAAACACCGGAAAGCAAACCTATGACGCCAACAAACGAGACCGTCGACCCGTTGGATGGGCCAAGCCCGAAGGCCATCAAGGCCTTTTTGGACGGTATGTCCAGATTCTGGCAGCCGGTTGCCCGCAGCGATGGTTTGAAATCGGGTGAGATTTTGGCGGTGCGGTTGCTCAACAGGCCCATTGCTCTGGCGCGGCTTGATGGAAAGCTGACGGCCGTTCTGGATGTGTGCCGTCACTATCAGGCGCAACTGAGCCTTGGTGAAATTGCCGTTGTGGACGGTAAACAGGCCATCCAGTGCCCTTATCATGGCTGGGCTTATGGTGAAGGCGGGGCCTGTGTGCGCATTCCGCAATTTCCCGAAGGGCGCAAGATTCCTGCAACGGCTGCAGTGCCGTCGTTTCGCGTGAAGGAAGCGCTTGGGCTGATCTGGGTTTGCCTTTCAGAAGAGCCGATATTCGGCATGGCCGACTTTCCTGAATTTGATGATCCAAAGTTTCGAATTGTGACGCTCGACGAAGACATTCCTACCAGAACAGCTTCCACACGCATGATCATGGGCACGCTGGATGACACTCATTTTCCCTGGGTGCATGAGGGGATTTTAGGGGAACGCGACAAGCCGGAGCCGCCGGACCATGAGGTTGCGCGCAAGGGCTCGGTTCTGAGGGTTAATTACGACATCACCCAACCCGCATCACTTTCATCGGGTGCCACTGACGGCGATGATGTGTCGGTTGAATACCGCAATGAAGTTCACATGCCCAATGTCATTCGCCTTGGCAAAAACACGCCATCCGGGCGTTATGTGGTATGGCTGGCAACCTGTCCAATTGATCACAAGACTTGCCGGAATTTCTGGACTTTCGCGCGCGATTACGACCTCGATCCGGACCGGGATGCAGTTTACCAGGAGTTCTCCACCCATGTGCGCATGCAGGATAAACCGATCATTGAAAGCCAGCGTCCCTGGCTTTTACCGCCCTTCTGGACTCAGATCGAGATGCCCCTGCGTCCCGGTGACGCACCCCTAATTGCCTATCAGAAATGGTTGGAAGAGCTTGAAATTGGTGGTGAGGTGTGATCATTTGCTTAAAAATTAGGTTCCATAAGGGGGTGCCTAACTTTTGAGCAGGGCATCGGAGATGCTTTGGTTTGACCACAATCCAGAACCCTGCGCATTTTTGGTCGCGCGGGTTACCGACAAAAGGGAAATGATCATATGAAGAGACTGTTGGCCCTGGCAGCTGCCACTATATTCATGACAGGTTCGGCCTTTGCCGAAACCACCATAAAATATGCAAATGACTGGAAATGGGAGGGGCCCGCTGCGCCATTCCTGCATGCTTTGGAACAAGGGTATTACACGGATGCCGATCTGTCAGTTACCATGGACACCGGCTCCGGCTCTCTGGATGCCATTCCAAAAGTCGCAACCGGAACTTATCAGATTGGCTCTGCCGACATCAATTCACTGATCAAATTCCGTGATCAGAACCCTGATTTGCCGGTCAAAGCGATCTTCATGATCTACAATGCGCCGCCCTTTGCAATTATCGGCCGCAAATCGCTGGGAATCATGTCTCCGAAAGATCTGGAAGGCAAAACACTGGGTGCGCCCGCGCCCGATGGTGCGTACGCACAGTGGAAAGCCTTTGTCAGCGCAAATGATATTGATGCCAGCAAGGTGACGATTGAAAATGTCGGCTTCCCGGTTCGCGAGCCAATGCTGGCGCAGGGCAGTGTAGATGCCATCACCGGCTTTTCCTTTTCTTCCTTTATTAATCTGAAGTCCAATCAAGTGCCGGAAGACGATATCAATGTCATGCTGATGTCTGATTATGGTCTGGACCTTTACGGCAATGTCATCATCGTCAATCCGGACTTTGCAGCGGAAAATCCCGATGCAGTCAAAGCCTTCCTCGAAGCCACGATTATGGGGTTCAAGGACACATTTGCTGATCCTGAGACGGCTGTAAAAGCTGTCCTGAAATACAATGATGTGGCCCGTGAAGCCGTTGAACTGGAGCGTTTGAAAATGGCGATCAGCCAGAACATGATCACCGATGAGGTGCGTGCAAACGGCCTGGGTGGTGTGGATATGGACCGCTTGACCAAATCAATGGACCAGATTGCTGAAACTTACGACTTCGAGAACAGGCCATCTGCCGACGATATTTTTGATGCATCATTTCTGCCTGCTGCAGATATGCGCGCTGTAGAATAGAATTGGTTTAAATGTCCTTCGTTGAAATTGAAAACGTCTCTCTGCGCTATAAGCCGCAGGGAGACGAAGAGGGTACTCTGGCCGTTGAGGACTTGAACCTTTCGGTCGAAAAGGGATCTTTTGTGGCCGTTGTCGGCCCGTCCGGCTGCGGCAAGTCTTCGCTCATGAAACTGGCGACTGGGCTAAACTTCCCGACATCAGGCAAGGTAACAGTCGCAGGCCAGGATGTTCATGGTCCTGTATCCATTACCGGCATGGCGTTTCAAAATCCGGTCATGCTGCCCTGGCGCTTGACCCGTGACAACATCATGCTGCCGTTGGAAGTGGTCGAGCCGCACCGACGCACCTTCCGCCGAGACAAGGCTGCCAATCGTGAGCGTGTCGATGCGTTACTGGCCTCTGTGGGGCTGGAAGGTCAGGGCAGCAAATATCCATGGCAGCTTTCCGGAGGCATGCAGCAGCGCGCTTCCCTGTGCCGTGCATTGATCCACGAGCCGGAACTGCTGATGCTGGACGAGCCGTTCGGCGCGCTTGACGCGTTTACCCGCGAAGAGCTTTGGCAAGTCATCCGCGATCTGCACGCAGAGCGGAAATTCACGACCATTCTGGTCACGCATGATTTGCGCGAAGCGGTGTTTCTGGCTGACAAGGTTTTTGTCATGAGTGCACGCCCCGGCCGCGTCATTGTTGAGCGGGATGTCGATTTGCCCCGCCCAAGGGATATTGATTTGACCTACGAAAAGAGTTTTGGAGACATCGTGCAGGAATTGCGTTCTCACATTGCGAAGGCGCGGGAATGACCAAAACAAGATCAATTGATTGGATCAAGGCCGCGCCGTGGCTGGCAACCATCGGACTGTTCGTCATCTGGGAACTGGCCTGCCTGGTTTTCCAGATCCCGTGGTTCATTTTACCGGCGCCCACGCGCGTTGCCTATGCCGCATGGGAATTCGGACCGGCCCTGTGGAACAACTCTCTGCAAACTCTGTGGACCACTTTGTCAGGCTTCGCTCTGGCCATTGTGTTCGGCTTGTTTCTGGGCCTGTTCATTGGCTGGGATCGACGCATTTACGCCGCGCTTTACCCTTTGATGATCGGCTTCAACTCCATTCCCAAAGTGGCCGTGGTACCCATTCTCGTGCTGTGGTTCGGCACGGGTTGGATTCCAGCCGTCCTGACCGCATTTCTGATTTCCTTCTTCCCGATTGTCGTCAACGTTGCCACAGGGCTGGCCACCATTGAACCGGAAATGGAGGATGTGTTGCGTGCGTTGGGTGCCAAGAAACTGGATATTATGACCAAGGTCGGAATTCCTCGGTCCATGCCCTATTTTTTCGGTTCTCTGAAGGTCGCCATCACTCTGGCCTTCATCGGCTCTGTCCTGTCGGAAACCATCGCCGCCAATTCCGGCGTTGGCCACATGATGCTGACAGCCCAGTCCAATTTCGAAGTGCCTTTGGTCTTCGCCTGCCTCATTGCGCTCGCCATAGAAGGCATCGGCATGTACGCCATCATGTCCTGGGTGGAAGTCAGAATGACCGGTTGGGCCCACAGATCAGGCTTCAATCGCTGAGGTTTAGCGGGCCAAGCGAGATAAAAAAAGGGAATGCGAGTGCCGCATTCCCTTGCTCTTTTCGCTCAAATTTCCACATCTCAGCATGATCAAAATTTCGTGATCATCTGTTTCCGCAGGCGTAAACCGGTAACCCAAGCGCGCCTGAAACCCCCGATAGCGCAAACAGACTATTGGCAAGCACCTAAAACTCTCAGATGATGCTGGAAGTTCTGGCAACAACTGCCAGGGTCTGAACCCGGTTGGGAGCTGGGTTTCGGGCTCTGGATCATGGTTTGGGGAGGCCAAAGTGACCGGGGGACGGCTGTCAAAAATTGAGTCTGTGGCTCAGTCGGTGTTTGAGGCTGGAGTTGGCCGGAGCTCGTGGACGAATGCTGTGCGTGACATGGTGGAGCTGCACAATGGTGCCGGTGGCGCGCTGTTTCAAATGAACAGAAAGACTCTTCAGATTTCAGAGTGGCATTCCGTCAATCTCAACGACAAAGAAGAATACATTGAAGAGATGAATGCCATCAATCCGCGCATGCATCACTCTTTGGCAAACAATGCGCCACACATTATCACTGACCTGGACTGCATCAGCAGGGAAGAAATGGCCCGCCACGAGTTTTATCGCTGGCTGGAAACCCGTTGCCACATGCAGTATTTCATTGGAACCAGATTGATGGACACAGGGGATACGTCCACATTCATGTCTGTCGAATTTGAAGCGGGTGAAGCATCACCGCACCGGAATACTCTGGAAGACTTCAGGGTTATCAGCACCCATTGTGCCAACGCCAAGCGTCTTGCAATGACCAGAAATGCAGAAAAACCATTGGCCGATCTGGACAGTTTTTTGGCTCAAAAGTCATCAACGGCGCTCTTTTTCCTCGACAATAAATGCAGATTTTTCTTCGCCAATCCGGCTGGTGAATCACTGCTCTCCAAAGGCCAGCTGCTCGCATTGGCTGATGGGTTCCTGACACTGTTACATAAGGAGTCGCAGGAGAAGCTGGCTGCGATTTACCAATCCGTACAAGATGATGAAACCGGATTGATCACACAGCTGTTTCGCCCAATCTTTGTCCCATCGGCCAATCCAAAATTTACGATGTTGGTCCGGTTTATGCGCCTGCCTCATGTGTTGAGGGGACCGGGTAACAAGTGGAGTTCCATCTGTCTGTTCGTACAAACGACCACTGGAAATGACAGCGAAATCAAAAATCTTCTCGTGGAGACATTCGGCCTCACTGGTCGTGAAGCTGAGTTGGTCATGATGCTTCGAGAGAATGGCACCATCGCAGAAGCCGCCGCCACGCTCGGGATCGCGCACAATACAGCGCGGGTGCATTTGCAGCGTGTTTTCAAGAAGACCGGTGCCAGCACGCAGGCAGATTTGGCCGTGATCGTTGAACGTCTGTCAACATGGGTATGAGGTTTCCAGAAACATCAATGACTCAGATGAGATTCTACTTTCAGCCGCTCATTCTTGTTTTTTCGGCCTATTGTCTGTTGAAGGGCGGCATCTGGATGTGGGTCAGCCCGGTCCTGATCTTCTTCAGTCTCTCCTTCATCGATGAGATTTTTGAGGAGAAGGATGACAGGGAAGATAAATTGTCATCGGATGTGCCGTTGTTTTTGACCATTGGCCTGTTCCTGATCGTCTGGCTTTTTTTCCTGATTGTCGTCGGACACACCTATCAGAACTGGGGTGGCTACGTGCCGCTCAATCTGTCTGGGTTTGATCGTGTTTTGGAACCGCAGCCGCTTTGGGCGCTCATGGGCGCTACCTGGACGATGGGTATGCTGGGGATAGCGGTTTGCAACATTGCTCATGAATTCGCCCATCGGCTTGGCAGCCCGCCGCGGATGTTCATCGGGCAATGGCTGCTCGGCTTTGCATTCCACACCAGCATGCCAATTGAGCATGTCTTCGGGCACCACAAAAATGCAGGCTTCTATGATGATCCTGTCAGTGCTCATCGGGGGGAGGGTTTCTGGCTGTTTCTGATCCGGTCTTTTACGGGCACTTATCGCAATGCATTCAACATCGAGAAACAACGCCAGAAGCGCAATGGCAGGCCTCTTATCAGTCTTAAGAACAAGGTGTTTGTTGGTTATCTGATGCAGCTTGGTCTGTTCGCTATCAGCTTTCTGATAGGTGGGGGCGCCGGTGTTCTGGGCTTTTTGGGCGCCGTGGTGCTAAGCCTTGTCATTCTGGAGCAGTTTCAATATATCAGCCATTACGGCCTGACACGCCTTCCAGGGACACCGATGCAGGTTCATCATTCCTGGGATTTTTCCAGGCTGGGGTCGAACAGCTTCATGTTCAATCAGACACGACACAGCGACCACCATTTGTCTGCCCGAAAGGAATATGGCGAACTGGACAAGACCGATGACACGGTTTCCTACCCCTTCAGTCCAATTCTGATGCTTGTCATTGTGCTGGTTCCGCCCCTTTTCAGAAAAGTGGTTTCTGCCGAGCTGAAGCGCTGGGACAACAGTCTTGCCAGTGTTGAGGAGCGAGACTTCATCCAGGACTATCTGAATTCAGATCCCCATGGGCGTGCTGCTGCAGGCCGAACCGCGGTTCTGGATTGAGAACCTATGCAGGGGAGTTTTCATCAGGCCCATCGTCTTGGACAAATATCACTGCACCATCCCAGATGGGCTTTGGTGATTGTGGCGCTGGTCACTGCACTGTCGATTTTCGGGATCAGCACACTCAAATTTGATGATGGTGTGGCCACTGCGTTCAGAAGCAAGGACGACATCTATCGCCTTTACAACGAGAACAAGGAGCGTTTTACGCCGTCTGAAAATGATCAGGCAATTCTGTTCCACTCCTCTGGTTTTGATGAGCCGGAGAATCTTGAGAGAGTGCGCAATTTCGCGCTGGAGATTTCTCTGATTGATGGTGTGGAAGATGTCTTTTCGATTTTTTCGTTGCGCACGGATACAGGGGATGGATCATTCGATCCCGCTTTGCCGGTCGATCTCTCCGAGCTTGGAACTGGCCTGACTGAAGCCCTGAAGGATTTGCAGTCGCATCCGTTGGAGCGTGGGCAATTTCTATCAGAAGATCTGAAATCCACACTGGTCCTGTATCACCAGAATTTCGATCGTGACGGCCTGGAAGCCTCCCGCCTTATCTTGTCGGAAGTCCAAGAGGCCGCTCAAATGGTGGTTGAAGGTTCTGATGTGACTTTTGAAGTCACTGGCCTGGCCTCTATCAGGCAGATACTGATTGACTCCCTTTTGGGGGATTTGATGCGGCTGAATCTGATTGGCATGACATTGGGATTCCTGATCGCATTGGTCGCTTTACGCTCAGTCGTTCTGGCGTTTCTGACGTCGGTCCCATCGAACATTGCACTCTTCTGGTCCTTGGGAAGCATGGGGCTTTCCGGCATCGCGGTTGATACGCTGACCAATGTCATTCCGGTTTTGATTTTGGTTTTGTCGTTGGCAGACAGCCTGCATCTGACATTTGAGCTGCGCCGCAATCTGGGCAAGACTTCTGAGAAGAAGGCCATTTCAGACACGCTTCAGAAAATTGCCCCTGCCTGTGTGTTGACCTCAATCACAACCGCGATTGCCTTTTCAACCCTGCTCATTTCTCAATCAGAACTGGTCAGAAATCTGGGCCTTGCCGGCCTGATGTCTGTGCTCGTAGCCGTTGTCGCGGTGCTGTTGGTTCATCCCCTGGTGTTTCTATTGGCCCTGAAGCTGAATATTGTCCCCAAGGCTGCGCCGAAAGAAAGGGTTCCGTTGAGCTCTTACTTTGATGGCATGCACCTGGTGCGGTTTGGCACGCGCCATGCAAAAACCATCACCTATCTTTCAATCATAGTTCTGTTTCTGGCTATCGCTGGTCATTCCATCAACAAATCAAACTACAGCTTCATCACGCTGGTCCACAAAACGCAGCCGGAAGTTTTGACGCTGAGACAGATTGAAGAGACCCTTGCACCCACCATGTCAATCGACCTGCCAATTGAGATAACAGCCGGCAGACCTTTTGCGCCACAGGTTTTGCAGGAAATACAAACTGTCCAGGCCGCCATTGAGACGGCGCTGCCCGACAACCCCGTGTTTTCAATTTCATTGCTTGCGCAGTGGATTGCGCCCGACAGCCTGGGGCTGGATCGGGAGGCAATTGTGACCGACATTTTTGAACAATTGTCTGAAACGACGCAAAAGCGATTGCTGAACAGCGACAGAAATGTTGCGCTTATGCGGGTTCAGGTCGCGGACCATGGCGCGACTGGAACAAAGCAACGGATTGCCGAAATCAAGGATGCTTATGGCGCACTTGTCTTTGAGCATATACGCATCTTAGAGCCAACAGGCCTGTTGCCAATGTCCGCAATTGTGGGCAGCAACATGATCCGCCATTTGAACATCAGCTTTCTGCTGGCCGTGATTTTTTCCGGGATTCTGATCGCGGTCTGGTTTGGTCATTGGCGATACGGATTCTTTTGTATTGCGCCAAATGTTCTGCCCATTGCCATGGTTGGAGGTTGGCTGTTTTTGATGGGCTGGCCATTGGAAATGCCGTCGGCGGTGGCCTTGACGATTGCCTTTGGCATTGCCGTTGATGACACCATCCATGTTCTCAACAGGTTGAAATTGGATGCGCCGATCGAGAATGGCTATGACAAGGCTCTGGTTGAAAAAGCGTTTCAGGACGTATCTCCAGTCCTTGTCACCACCACCGCAGTTCTGGGTTTTGGGACGCTTGGGTCTCAGTGGAGCAGCACACCGGCAATCGCATATTTTGGGGCGCTGACCATTGCCATTTTCATTTTGGCACTGTTTGCAGTGCTCACTGTTCTGCCCGCATGGTTGGAAGTATTCGGTAACGTAAGAAAACAGCATGAGATTTCAAAATGACATTTAGCAGAATTTGTGCGGGAACAGTCTTGGCGTTTATTCTTGTCTTCTCGACAATGGGATTTGGGTCTGCAGACACACTTCTGTCTGGAGCCGATGGCAGTTGGTCTGGCAGCGGATGGTTCAGGAATGGCATTGATACGCCCAAAGAGGCGGCACGCTGTCGTTACAAGAACACAGTCAGTGCCTCGGGTGATAAGTTGACAATCAGCGGGAAATGCTCAGCCGGAGGCAGGACTTTCAAAACCACGGGAACGATCAATTTCTCCGGAAGTGGTGGGCGCTTCACCGGAGACTGGAGCAACCCAAGAGGCCCCGGCACCATTTCATTGGTTGGCCAGCAATCCGGGAGCAAAATTACATTTACATTTCGCGCCAGGGAAGAAACCACCTCCGAATATCTGGCGCACCGCAGCATCTGGACCATCAGCAAGTCAAAACTGCGTCTGGTTGGAAGCGTTAAAAATCCGGACACAGGCAAATATTCAGAGCTGAGCGTGATGGAGTTTTCTCGTTAGCCTGGGCGAATTGGCAGATCAGCCCTGAACCCATACATGCTGAATACACAAATATTCTATGGCTAATAGACTTGTTGAAACAGCCAAAACACAAAGCCGGCCAAAACAATGCCGCCGGGAATATCCAGCACAAAGTGCTGCTTGGTGAATACGGTGCTGGCTGAAATCAGAAATGCGGCCACAAACATCACACCAGTCCAGGGTGTCAGCCAGTCCGAAATATTGGCCAGAATATGGAACAATGTCAGAAACACAGCACTGACATGCATGGAAGGAAAACAATTTCCACCCTGATCAATGACCTGCAGATTGGATAGAAACCTTTCCGATCGGGAATTGTCCGGATCATAGTTGCGCCAGGAATCCGGTGTTTTCACAGGAATGAGAAACGCCAGCAAAACCTGCAGCACAAGCAGCAGAATGAAACTCGTAATCACGAATGAAAAGTGCCGCAGATCAGTCATGGTGAGAATGACCGAAACGAGAAACGGGTAATACAAAAAACAATACACCCAGACCCATCGCGGCCGGAATGGAATCAAATCATCCAACACTGTGTTTAGATTGAAATATTTTCGAAGTTGATATTTTTGAGGTAGCAAATAAATCTGATAGCCACCGAGCAGAACAAGGATGGTTATAAATAGTGCGATAAGACTATCTAATGAGCTCATGGTTCAAGAATTCACGTATTCTATGTGTTATATAAAATTGGATCATAAAATACGTCAATTTGAGTGTCTATTTCAAATGCAGCTCGCATCATAAATTATTGGGTTATTTCACTGGAATTTCAAAAATGCTCGATAGAAAACAATCATAGATAGTTATACTTGGATTTCTGAAGTTCTGGTTTAGCTGTTTGGGTGGTTGCGACGGGCAGTTTACAGGTGATTTCGTGGCAAGCTTGCCAGCGCACTTGCGATTGCGACTGCCCTAATCCTTGTCCATATCAGCGAAGAGTGCGCTTCTGAAGAGCTGGGAGCAGCAACATATAAAGCTGGCCTGCTGCTTGACGTTCTAATAGTTAGAATGCTAACTATTAGAACGTCTGAATCGTCCAATCCAAACAGCGCCGAAGTCTTTACGGTGACCTGATTTAGACCAACACCGCATGCGACCCATCGGCCTGGCCAGGGAATCGACATGAAAAAGCATATGAGTTTGGGTGTCGTCACTATTGCATGTACCGCAGCGGCCCTGGTCGGGCCAAGCATCGCCCACCACGGAGTCAACGGGCAGTTTGACCTCAGTCAGACGCTTGAAGTTTCCGGTACCGTTACAAATATCCGGCTCGTGAACCCACACAGCTATGTCTATTTCAATGTGCAAAACGAAGAGGGTGGTGTTGATGAGTGGCGCTGCGAACTCAGATCCGGGAGCATTCTAAGACGCCTCGGCTGGAGCCGAGACCTGTTCCCTGATGGTACAGAAATCACCATTTCTGGCTCTCCCGCCCGGGATGAGCCCCATGCCTGTCACACCGAAACCATTACCTTTTCAGACGGTACAGTTCTGCAACGCAATTCCTCCATTGATTCCGAAGGAGCTGTGATCAAGGAAGAGCGGCAAACTATCCGATCCGATGGAATGCCAAATATAGATGGCAACTGGGTTGCACCTGCTCGCAACCGGCCTGGCCCCCCTCCCGGCGGGCCTCCGGAAGGGGGGACGGCACAGGCCGGTGTCCGGCCGCCTGGTCCCCCTCCTGGCGGTGGCAGAAGAATTGACTTTGAATTGACCGAAGCTGGCAGCGCAGTTGCCGCTGGATATGTCCGCGAAGATCATCCCCGTTTCAACTGCGAATCCGTAAACATCTTTGACGACTGGACGTTTGATCAGATGGTCAACAGGATTGTCCAGACAGACGACACTATCTACATCAATTATGGGTTCATGGATATCGTCCGCGAAATCCATCTTGATCTGGAGGATCACCCGAACGACATAGAGCCGAGCATTTCCGGACATTCCATTGGACTTTGGGAGGACGGCGTTCTCGTTGTTGACACAATCGGTTTCGAACCCGGCTACCTCATCGCACCTCCGGTGACAGGGCAGGGCGCAGTTATGAACTCTGGCGAGTTTCATGTGGTCGAGCGATTTTCATTGAGCGATGATGGTTTGACGCTGAACCGCACCTATGTGGGTGAGGATCCGGTAAATCTGGTGGGGCAGTATGAGGGGCAAGACAGCGTCAATCTGACCGATGCGGCCTATGAGGACTATGCTTGCGAGGATTTGACCAACGAAACCTTACCCTGACTTGCACTGCTGTAACGTAGCTGCACAATTATGGCGATAGACTGTCAGAGGATACGGCCTACTCAGTCGGCTGCGGCAAAGCCTAGGCCGTATTCTCTTCGGTTTCGCCAACAACCGTCTGCACCAATTGTGCTGTCCGCATGAAATGCGCGTTGAGCAATTCGATCACAAGGTCGGTCTCCCGATCAACGGCGGCAGACATGATTTCCTGATGTTCATCGCGCGGGTCGCTGCGCGAAACACCGGCGACGCGGGCCAGGTTTCGATAGCGCTCTGCGGCATCAAACAGGCGGCTGCAGGTATCGATCATCCAGTTTGAGCCGCAGGCTGATATGAGCGACTGGTGAAAATCCTTGTGGACTGTGGCCCATTTTGGATTGGGGATCATCTCTTGCTCCGGGAGAAAGCGCGGTGTTCTCTTGAGGCGGTGACAGCTCAGGATGACTGCTTCTTCCCAGTCGGTATTGCCTTTTTCAATCGATTCCCGGACACCAATTTCATTCACCCAGCATCTGGCCTGCGTTAAATCCGCAAGCTCCGGTACGCTGACCGGTTGAACCTTGAAACCGCGATTGTCTGCCTGAAGCGCCAGGCCTTCGGCTGATAGTCGGTTCAGCGCCTCGCGCACGGGGCTGAGACCAGACGCATAGGTTTTACTGAGATCGCGGATGTTCAGCTTCGCGCCGGGAAGCAGCTTTCCCGCAAGAATTTCGTTGCGCAGAAGCAGGTAGATAGATGACGCCCGTGTTGGTCTTTGCTCTATGGCTTCGTTCACCATGTTTTTCATGCCTCATTTGGAAGGCTGGTCTGTCAGAATTGATCCCATTTGACCCTCAAGATTGATCGCCTTCATCGCCATCAATAACCCGCATTTCCAGGTCAGTCAAAATGATCGATTATTTCTCCAGGTCCAATATTCCGTTTGCCGCTCTCGCGTATGTTACACTCTCAAACAAACCCCGCACCCAGTTCCTGAGCAATTTTTGGGTCAATAATCTGCCCAAAACCCGTCCAAAATCCCTCTGAGAATTTCCTTCGGATGCCATCTATGAAGTGTCGGTTTGTATCGATTATTCATTTGATAATTGAATGATACCATACATTTAGAAAATGCATCAAGCTGATAGTTCCGGGAACTAGCTTGGTTATCACATAAGGGTTTTGAGGGAAATTTCTGCTTGTACAGTGGCGAAAGATTCTCTGCCGCAGGGTAGCGATTGCCCGGTTTTGGCCTTTGGCTGCATCCGCACTGAGACATCCAGGAAATCCGATTTTGAGGTCTGATGACAAAAATAGTTGGTGAACTCGGTATATTCGTGCAGAATACCTCAATTGATGGATTATCTGTAATTCAGGAGTAAATGATCGATAAAATGTTGCGGGGCCGCTTTCATTGATTTACGATCAGGAATAGTCGCTGACGGTCTGGGCCACACGCGGCATTCGAAAGCACCGCAAAGGTGTATTTGAAAAAATAGGGAGGAAAAGTATGACTTTGATCAAAAAAATGTCGAAACTGGCAAGCTGCTCCACAGCAGCGCTCATGGTTTGCGCCGGGGTCGCTTCGGCTGAAATGACTGATGAGGCACGCGCATTTTTGACGGAAGGCGGCATTGATGCCGCCATCATCGAACAGGCTAGCGCTGCAGCGGCAACAGATCTGGATGTTCCTCAGGAATGGATCGACAAGGCGGCAGAAGAAGGTGCAATTGATTTCAGCACCAACGACACGCCGGATCATGTTGCTGCCTGGTTGCCGGTTTTTCAGGCGCGCTATCCGAACATTGATATTGTGGCGACAGAAACCTCGGGCGCTGCCCGCGCTATTCAACCTCTGCTGGGCTACAAATCCGGCAGCCTTGTGCGCCATATTCTGGTGAGCTTTGAGGGTTCACTGCCTGATTTCATCGAGGCTGACGCATTGGCGGAACTTGACGATTTGCCAGCCTGGGATGGTGTTCCTGAAGACAGGCGTGCCGCAAACGGCACCTATGCCGGAATGCAGAACACCACCTGGTGTTTGGCCTATAACAAGGACGAGGTTTCTGCAGATGAACTGCCTGCGACTTGGTGGGATCTGATGGCTGAGGACGGACCGCTGGCCGGTGGCCGCGTCGGTGCCGCCAACCGTGCACAATTGTGGACGCTGAATTTGTGGACTCACGCTGATTATGGTCCCGAACGTATGACCAATGAATTGTTGCCAGCGTTCTTCGATAATCTGAAACCGCAATTGCGCAAGGAAGGTATCTCTGGAATCTCCAATCTGATGCTGGTCGGAGAGTTTGATGTGGCTCTGCCTGCGCCAAATGACGAGACGGCAGAATTGATGGAAACTGGCGCGCCGGTTGGCTGGCATTGCCCTGAGCCTGTTCCACAATATTTCAACCTCATTGGCATGTTCCGTGACTCCCCAACCCACTACTCATCCAAGGTCTTCATCAACTGGATTCTAAGCCAGGAAGGTCAGATGGTCCGCTACGTGGCTGGTGGCGATGGTCCGGTTCACAAAGACCTGCAGATCGATGGTGCTGCCGCATTGGGCGCTGAGTTTGCTGGTAAAGACATTGCCCTTCGGACAATTGAGGGCCTGACAGTTGGTCTGCCTGAGCTTTACGAGGTCTGGAACCCACTGTGGTCCAATTCTGGTGGTCCAGAAAGATAAGTTGAGCCGGCCGACGCCGCCAATGGCGTCGGCCAATCAATTGTCTTCCAATTACAGGCAATAGCATGAGCAACACTGCTTTGGATGTCGGCCAGACTGTGGTCAAAAAACGCCCCGCAAACCTTCGAAACCTTGCGGGGCGCTTCTTTCCATGGGCCATTTTGATACTGATCGCTGCCATGGTTGCAGCGCCCGTCTTCTCACTTGTTGTCGGAGCGTTCAGTCAATCACGTCTGCCCAATGAGTTCTCTATCGATAATATGGGGCTCGGCAATTTCTATGCTGTTTGGGTTGAACAGCGGATTGATCTCGTGCTGTGGAACACAGCCATCTATGTCATTGGTTCAACAATCTTTGGCATTACCACCGCAGCCGTTCTGGCGTGGTTGGTTGAGCGGTCAGATATGCCTGGAAAGATGTGGGTCTATGCAGGTGTTCCCCTCGGCATTGCCGTTCCAGGCATTCTGCATGCCATTGCCTGGGTTCTGTTGCTCAGCCCGCGATCCGGGTTTCTGAACCGTGGCTGGATGTTCATGACCGGCTCTGAAGAGCCGCTTTTTAACGTCTATTCCATGGCAGGGTTGATTTTCGCCGAGGGGCTTCGGCTGGTTCCGGTCGCGTTCCTGATGCTGGTACCGCTGATGCGCAGTATGGACCCCAGTCTGGAAGAGGCCGCTGCCGCAAGTGGGGCCAGTCCCATGCGCACAATACGGCGGGTCACTTTTGCCTTGCTGCTGCCCGGCGTCCTTGCCATCAGCATTTTTCAGGCTATCACCGCTATCGAAAACTTTGAGGTGCCAGGCATTCTTGGCATGCCCGTCAATCTGCACGTCTTCAGCACACGGGTCTTCAACCTGATTGAAAATATTGGAACCATCCCCGCCTTTGGGCAGGCGAATGCCGCTGCGGTCTTCTATCTGTTCATCGCGCTGATCATTTCATTTTTCTATCTGCGACTTGTGCGCCATTCAGAACGCTATTCCATCATTACCGGCAAAGGCTACACACCGCGTGCAGTTCGTCTTGGCAAATGGCGTTATCCGGCCATTGGCCTGGCTCTGTTCTTCCTGTTTGTCACCATCGTGCTGCCGTTTCTGGTGCTGCTTTATGTGTCGCTGGTCGGGTATCTGCGCCAACCATCCATTGATGCCTTCCAGTCCTTCTCATGGAAGCACTATGAAGCCGTCTTCCGGCAACCACGCGTTGGCCGGGTCATGTGGAACACGATTTCACTGACACTCATGACTGCGACCACAGTGACAATCCTGTCCTTCATTGTTGCCTACATCATTGTACGCACACGGTTTGCAGCACGTTACACACTGGACGTGCTGTCTTTCATGCCACATTCCATACCGGGCATCGTTCTGGGGCTCGCCCTGTTCTGGTTGCTGATCCAGTTTGACTCGCTCACAGGTGCAAGCACTTTTGGCTCGCTCTATTCCCTGGTGATTGGCTTCACCATTCTCTTTCTGTCCTATTCCGTGCGGGCCATGAGCGTGGCGATGATCCAGGTCCACTCGGATTTGGAGGATGCAGCCAAGCTGTGCGGAGCGCCGCCATGGCGCGTGGCGATCCGCATTTTTGCGCCGCTGCTGATGCCAACGCTTGTGGGTATCTGGATTTACGTGGCCATGCTGAGCGTGCGCTTCATCAGCCTGCCTTTGATCCTGTCGCAAGGCGGAAATAATGAAGTGCTTGGCGTCATGATCTGGTCCCTTTGGGACAATGGAAATATCAACTCTGTAGGAGCAATTGGAATAATGCTGATGAGTGTAATGTTCGCCCTGGCTCTGTCACTCCGCATCTTCGGATTTGGCCAGAACAAGGGAGGCGGCGCGATATGATCGAGATTGATAACCTTCACGTCCGGTTTGACTCAGATAAAGGCATAGTTCATGCCGTGCGCGGCGTTACCATAAGTGTCGCACCCGGCGAATTCTACACGCTGCTGGGACCAAGTGGTTGCGGTAAGACGACAACATTGCGCTGTCTGGCCGGTCTGGAAACACCATCCGGCGGCAGCATCAGCATTGGCGATGTGGTGGTTCATGACACGGACCGGAACATTTCCATTCCCACATACCGCCGCGACATTGGGATGGTCTTTCAGTCCTATGCCATCTGGCCGCATCTGACCGTGTTTGAAAACGTGGCCTTTCCGCTGCGCGAGATGAAGCCGAAACCCAAGGAAACGGAGATCGAAAGGCGCGTCAAAAACGCTTTGGAACTGGTTCAACTCAGCGGCTACGAATCGCGTCCAGCGCCTTTTCTGAGTGGCGGTCAGCAGCAAAGGCTGGCTCTGGCACGGGCCATTGTGCGCGAAGCCACCGTTGTTCTGTTCGATGAACCACTGTCCAATCTGGATGCAAAGCTGAGAGCCGAAACACGGTTGGAATTGCGGCGTCTGGTCAAGCGCCTTGGCATGACGGCACTTTATGTGACCCATGATCAGACAGAAGCCCTGACAATGGCAGATCGCGTGGCGATCATGCGGGATGGCGAGATTGCCCAGGAGGCAACACCAACTGAAATATATAAACGCCCAGTGTCGCGGTTCGTCGCCAGCTTTATCGGCCAGTGCAATTTCGCCGATGGCGAGGTTCTCTCAGTTCCGACAGCTGATACGCCGGGCCAAATGAACACGGAATGGGGTCGATTGTCCTACTCCGAAGGCCTGGATCACACAGTCGGTGACAAAGTCACAATTGCGGTGCGGCCAGAAAATGTTTGGCTTGCCGGGAAGGGAATTGACGATGTAGCCACGTCAATTACGGGCGAAGTGTCAGAAATCATCTTCCTTGGGGAGTCTCTGGAATGCCGCGTGACTCTGGGTGATTCCAACCTCATCACGCGCTTGCACCCAAGCAGTGAAGTTGCGGTGGGTGACAGTGTTGGCATTATCGTAAAACCAAATGATGTCGCGATATTAGCGGCGTGACCTTGGCCTCATCTGAGGTCAGGGCAGGCGGGTAAAATGGCCTCAAACAGCTCTAAGAGTGACCTGGAATCCCCTGAAAGTCCGGAAACTGTCCCCGGGCCTTCGGGGACACCCTTGAGCACACATTTTGCCTTTGTCACAGTCCTGATTGCTGTTTGGGCGATCGTTCTGGAAAGCACGGCAGTGAATGTTGCCTTGCCGTTTATTGCCGCGGATTTTGATGTCTCGGCTGCAACAGCGACATGGATCGTCGGCATGTCACAGTTCATCATTGTGGCGTTGCTGCTTCCCATGGCCTCGCTCGGCGAGACGATAGGATATCGTCGCCTCTTTCTATCCGGAATGCTGTTGTTCTCGATCGCTTCTGTCGGCTGCATTCTGGCACCAAGTTTCAATGCGTTGGTGGCAGCCAGAGCTGTTCAGGCAGTGGGAACCGCCGCGACGATGAGTTTGAGCTTCGCCATGGCACGCACCATCTATGCGGACAGGAATTTGGGCGCAGCAATCGGCATATTGGCAACGGCGGTTGCAATCGCCTCGTCCGGCGGGCCGGCCATTGCCGGGTTTTTGTTGGAATTCAGCGGATGGCGCGGAGTCTTCGGCCTTATGCTGGCATGCAGCACGTTGGGATTCGTTGGCGGCTCGCTCCTGCTGCCGCCAAACAAGCCATCTGATCGTCGCTTTGACATCAAAAGTTCAGTTCTTGTGGCGCTGACATTGGCATGCGTCTTGTACGTTCTCAATGGGTTTGCAAATGACTGGTCGCTTTGGTCAATCACGGCTGCTGCGGGCGCGTCCGTGCTTGGTTTCATAGTGCTGACCCGCACATCCAAGGGCAAAGAAGGTGCTGTCTTTCCACTGGATCTGCTTGCCTTGCCTGTGTTCAGCCTGTCAGTCATTGCATCGATCTGCGCCTTTTCAGCGCAGTTTCTTGGGTTTGTTCTGCTGCCATTTTATTTGCTGCTGGGTGTCGGGTTCAGTCCGGTAGAAATGGCTTTGGTTCTGAGTGTTTGGCCCGCCTCAACGGCAATTCTGGCGCCTATCCTGGGCTGGGCATCCGACCGGATTCCCGCAGGGCCATTGGGGGCAGCCGGGCTGTTCATATTCGCACTGGGTTTCTTCCTTCTGGCGGCCATGCCCGAGGATGTAACCACGCTTGGCATTGCAGCGCGACTGGCTGTTTGTGGCATTGGTTTTGCCGCGTTCCAGACGCCCAACAATCGGCTGGTGATGCTCAGTGCGCCCAGAAACCGCAGTGGTGCTGCAAGCGGTATGATTTCACTGGCCCGCCAGTTTGGACGTGCTCTGGGGACTGCCATCGCAGCTTTCACACTTGCCTCAATTCCAGCTTCCGGCGCTCTCAGTGCCATGAAAATCGCCGGAATATTGGCGCTCGCAGGTGCCCTTGCAACTGTGGTGCGTGCCGTGGCACTGCGCGATCGTCAGGGCCCGACTGAATGAGGCAAGGCAAGACAATGAACAAGACTGACAGGGCGAGAACAACCTCGACACTCAGCCAAAACCGGACAACAGATCAGGAGAAAACAAATGCGATTTATTAGTTTTGAGAGCGATGGCCGCGCGTCATGGGGCCGTGTCGAGGGCGAGGATATTGTTGATTTGGGAGCCTTGAATGGGGCGTCTGCAGATTTAAAGGCGGCGATTGTTGAGGGCAAGCTCGATGGCATAAGCGATGCGCCACGTCTGAAGCGGGCTTCGGTTCGGTTGTTGCCGGTGATCCCAAATCCTTCCAAGATTTTGTGCGTGGGGCATAATTACGAATCCCATCGGGTTGAAACAGGCCGCGACAAAACCAAGCATCCGTCCATTTTCACCCGCTTTGCCGATACGCTTATCAGCGCAGATGATCCCATCATAAGACCGAAAGTGTCTTCTGATCTGGACTTTGAAGCAGAGCTTGCTGTTGTAATCGGCAAAGGCGGCCGCAACATTCCTGAATCTGAAGCCATGGACCATCTGGCTGGTTTTGCCTGTTTCAACGATGCTTCCCTGCGGGACTGGCAATGGCATACGCGCCAGTTCATTCCGGGCAAAAACTTCCCGGGCACCGCGCCATTCGGGCCGGAGCTGGTCACACTGGACGAGATTGACGATCTGGATCGCATCGAAGTGAAAGCGGTTTTGAACGGTGAGGTGATGCAGAGCGCGACGCTGGACCACATGCTGTTCCCAATACCCACTATCATTGCCTATGTTTCAACCTTCACACCGCTGTCACCGGGCGATGTGATCGCCACTGGAACACCCGGTGGTGTGGGCGCAAAACGCACGCCGCCAGTCTGGATGAAAGCCGGTGATGTGATCGAAGTGCACGTATCTGGTGTGGGCTCGATAAGCAGCCGTATTGTGGACGAAGCCTGATCTGTCAAAGGAAGACTGTAATGACCGATAGATTTCCCATAAGTGGCCTTCGCAGTGTGGAACTGGAGGTGCCGGATTTGGATCAGGCAATCGCGTTCTACACCGGAATATGGGGGCTGACCGAGGCGGCGCATGCGCACGGCCATGTCTATTTGCGGTGTGAGGGAGATGATCCCTATACAGTGCGTTTGAGTAAGGGCAATGCACCGGCCATGCTCTCCTACACACTGAGGGCTGCAGACGGTACAGATCTGACAGCTCTCCTCGCACGCGCCGAGGCCGCTGGTGGCAAGGCTGAAGGAGCCATCGCGCCGCTATCGGACTTCGGCGGCGGAAACGGGTTCTCCATGTTTGATACAGTCGGAAGGCGTTTGCGCATTGTGCAGGGTGATGATCGCGTTGCAGCAGATTTCACTGAACTCAGCCGTCCTGATCGCCTGTCACACATCAACATCAACACCACCGACCTGGAGCGTGATATTGCCTTTTATGTGGATGGACTTGGATTCACAGTTTCAGACCGCAGCAAGATCATGGGATTCGTACGCACCAACAGTGACCACCACACAATCGTTCTGGCCACGGCACCCGTTGAAACGCTAAACCACATCGCCTTCA
Source organism: Alphaproteobacteria bacterium (assembly GCA_024743215.1). Taxonomy (GTDB): domain Bacteria; phylum Pseudomonadota; class Alphaproteobacteria; order Rhizobiales. Next base: position 354,688 of record JANSWZ010000002.1, on the reverse strand, counting down.
ATCACCGCAACTGGGAAGATGTGATGAAAGCTTCCGGTCGCATGGTTGACGAACACCACCCAATGGGATGGGGCCCCGGACGACATGGTCCCGGCGACAATGTTTTCGCCTATTTTGTCGATCCATTTGGCATAGTTGTGGAACACACGGCAGAAATGTTGCAGATCGATGAGACATACCGCGTCGGCGGCCCTGCAGACTGGACCTGGCCACCGGGCCGGATTGACCACTGGGGCATCGCGCCGCCCAAAACAGAGACCTGCAAGGCGGCGCAATTGGCAATTCCGTTCAAATAGGGTCTGGACCCTGAGTGTTTTCAAGATCGCGTGGTGTCAAAGTCATTTAGCTTTCGTCGGCCGTACCTGCATTGAGTTGGCCGTATTTTTCTTCGCCAATCTTGGCGAGCAATTCAAGCTGGGTTTCCAGGAAGTCGATGTGTCCTTCCTCATCAGCAATCAGTGCTTCAAAGAGGTTCTTTGAAACATAGTCGCCTTCCGCTTCACAGATGTTGCGCGACTTGGTGTAGGAATTCCAGGCGTCTCTTTCGCCCAGAAGATCGCACTCAAGCACTTCTTTCACAGATTGTCCGATGCGCAGGGGAGCGAGTGTTTGAAGGTTGGGATGGCCTTCCAGAAAAATGATCCGCTCGATCAGTTTGTCAGCGTGTTCCATTTCTTCGATGCTTTCGGCGCGTTCTTTCGCCGCAAGCTTGGTGAAACCCCAATCGTCCAGAAGGCGATAATGAAGCCAATACTGGTTGACCGCACTCAGTTCCAGAAACAGTGCCTCGTTCAGTCGTTCAATAACTTTCGCATTGCCCTTCATGACAAACTCCTTGTGTGTGGGTCAGGAGTTCATGTCAGCCAAATTTGAAAAAAATCAAGCGGCTTTTCGTATTTTTCTGAGGATAGCCAGGCGCCGGGCGGTCTCGCAACGCTGATGTTCATCGCGTATCCGCTGAATGAACGGTATGACTTTGTCATCTGGCGATTGCTTTTTCGCATGATAGGCTTGACTGGTGCGAATGATGATATCTATCACGCCGGGAAAACAGCCGCAGCATTTGCCGCGCATTTTCATGGCGTGATAAACCTTGCCTGGCGTTATGAGTTGCCATTCATCCATGTCGAGAAAGTCGGTGATGACCTCTTCGATATCCTGTGACGTGATGAAATTACAGCTGCAAACAATCATCGTTAAATTGAAACCCGTTCGAAGACTCTGCTGTTTCCCAAATCGTTTTTGACACTACCAAAAAGAGGCATCATAGCGCTGGCCTTCAGTGAAGCGTTGGGGATGCAGGATGAGATTGTGCATCCTTGGCATGCCCGTTAGCACGACTGATCGCCAGAATGTTCTCCATCACAGAAATTGAAATTGGCAGAAGGATATGATTTGCACTCTTGAGGATGAAGGCCAATTCGCCTGCTGCGACGGCCACCTCAGCACAACGGTTTTTGCAGGAAAGGCTGACCAGACTTAACTCAGCCGCTTCCTCGTCCCCATGCTGAAGTGCGGCAACCAGCGCAAGCACCATGGCTTCATCCTTGCACAAATGTCCTGATCCGACCTGAAAGGTTTTCAAAGGGCACGTTGAACAGATGCCAAGTGCATTGATGAAGCCCATCAAAGCAGTCAAGGCAGGCCGAACTTGAGCAGAGGGCAAATGGTCACTGAAAAGGCTTTGTATGCTCGCCAGATCAGGTCGCTGAGAAATCGCCAGACCGGCGACCCAATGTCTATATCCTTCCAGCACCAGCCTTTCGGGCGTGCTGAAGAGATTGTTCTCGCATGATTGACAGCTGGAGACGTTCATTGCCCAATTCTTTTAACATGATAGCGTGAGTCATATTTAGCGATGCACATAAGTGGAGTCAAATTGTATAGTTTAGAATGGCTCTAATATGACGGCATCTTGCCGCTTGACTGCCAGGTGCCAGAGCAGGTGCCAGAGACTGCCAATCAACAGATATCAGCTATTGGGTAGGCATCGTATTGATTTTATTCCCTTGATGGCTAAACTCTCATATGAATTGAGACGAAATGATGTTTATCTGAGAATTGATGAAAAAGTGTGTGCGCCGGTCTGTTTCATGGCTGCTGGTGTCACAAATAGAATGCTTCATTCGTATCCAACGCGACAGGACATGTCGATTAACAGGGGGAACTAAAAATGAAAAGAATCTTTCTCGCCGGATTGAGCACTGTGGCTCTCATGAGTGCTACCGCTGCCTTTGCAGATGACCACGAAGTCAAGATTGGTGTGATCCTGGGCTTCTCTGGTCCACTGGAATCCATCACGCCAGCCATGGGAGCTTCCGGAGAGCTTGCCATGAAAGAAGTCTCAGATTCAGGAGCCTTCCTGGGCGGCAAGACTGTGACACCGGTTCGCGCCGATTCAACCTGCATTGATGCGGCTGCTGCCACATCTTCAGCTGAGCGTCTCCTCTCCTCGGAAGGCGTTGCGGCCATTTTTGGTCCTGATTGTTCCGGCGTGACCACTGCTGTGGTGAACAACGTGACTGTTCCGCAAGGCGTCATGAACATTTCGCCATCTGCCACATCACCGGCTTTGTCATCCATCGAAGACAATGGCCTGTTCTTCCGCACGTCACCGTCCGATGCGCGCCAGGGTGCAATTCTGGCCCAGGTTGTGATGGACCGTGGCTATGATGAAGTTGCAGTGACCTTCACCAACAATGACTATGGCAAGGGCTTTGCTGACGCATTTGTTGCTGCCTATGAGGGAATTGGTGGCAAGGTAACTCTGTCAGCTGCTCACGAAGATGGCCGTGCCGACTATTCTGCTGAAGTTGGCGCATTGTCCGCAGCTGGTGGCGACGCACTTGTGGTCCTCGGTTACATTGACCAGGGTGGACTGGGCGTAATGCGCTCGGCGATTGATACCGGCGCCTTCGATGTATTCGCTGGCGGTGATGGCATGTATGGTGCCAGCCTGCTGGAGACCCTTGGTGATGATCTGGAAGTCTGGTTTGGCACATTGCCCGGTTCTGCCATTGAAGGCGACGATCCGTTCGTGGCGATTTCCGAAGCTGCAGGCATTGGTATTGACGGTCCTTATGTACGCGAGAGCTACGATGCAGCCGCGCTAATGCTGCTGTCCATGCAGGCCGCTGGTGAAGCCACAGCTGCTGCTGCAGAACACGTAATGGCGATCGCGAACGCTCCTGGCGAGAAAATCGCTGCTGGAGAACTGGCTCGGGGGCTGGAACTGGTGGCCGCTGGGACGGACATTGACTATGTCGGTGCTTCGGGCGTTGAACTGATTGAGCCAGGCGAGTCTTCTGGCGTATATCGTGAGTATGAGCTCGTTGACGGCGCCCTTAAAGACGTCAAGATGCATTAAGCTCATTACGCTTGCATGAGTTGACGGTGGCCGTCCATCACCCCGGACGGCCACCTTCCTCGATCCAGATGCTACACCCCAAAATACCAAAGAAACTGGAGATGCGATGATCCGCGTTACGGATCTGCACAAACGGTTCGGCGGCGTGCATGCTGTCGATGGCGCTTCCATAGAGATCAAGACCGGAACCATTACCGGACTGATCGGGCCAAACGGGGCCGGGAAAACCACCCTTTTCAACGTCATAGCTGGAGCGTTTCCTCCTACCTCGGGCAAGGTTGAGCTGGACGGCGAAGACATTACCGGGCTTGCAGCACACGATCTGTTTGGCAAGGGCTTGCTGCGAACGTTTCAGATTGCCCATGAGTTTTCTTCCCTCACTGTGCGGGATAATTTGATGATGGTGCCACCGGGTCAACCCGGTGAATCGCTGATAAGCGCATGGTTCAAACCAACCGAGGTCAAGGCCAGAGAAGCCGAGCTTCGCGAGAAGGCCGACGAGGTTCTTGCCTTCCTAAATCTCACCCACATAGCGGATGAGCGTGCAGGCAATTTGTCAGGCGGTCAGAAAAAATTACTGGAACTCGGACGCACCATGATGGTGGATGCGAAAATCGTCTTCCTTGATGAGGTCGGTGCCGGTGTCAACCGCACACTGCTCAATACCATTGGCGATGCAATCATCCGCCTTAACAAGGAGCGGGGCTACACGTTCTGCATGATCGAGCACGATATGGCTTTCATTTCCCGCCTGTGCGATCCTGTCATTGTGATGGCAGAGGGCAAGGTACTGGTGGAAGGTACTGCGCTGGAAGTCCGTAAGGATGAGCGCGTGATCGAAGCCTATTTGGGCGTTGGCCGCAAACAGGCTGCCAAACACGAAAATGAAGCGCCCAGCGCAGCATCAAACCCTGAAGGAGCGGCGACATGAGCCTACTCCAGGCCACAGACATGCGCGGCGGATATGGTGCGGCCGATATTCTGCAGGGCTGTACCATAACCTGTGACAAGGGAGAGGTCGCTGTAATCGTCGGACCGAATGGTGCCGGCAAATCCACCGCCATCAAGGCCATCTTTGGCATGATGAAATTGCGCGAAGGCGATGTAACCTTTGAAGGTAAGTCCATCAAGGACCTGGCACCTCAGGCACGGGTTGAAGCAGGTATGGGCATGGTCCCGCAAACCGACAATGTCTTTCCCGGCATGACAGTAGAAGAAAACCTGCAGATGGGTGCCTTTCTTCGTGAGGATGGCGGCGCAGGTGTGATCGATAAGGTTTATGAACTTTTCCCCGCCGTCAAAGATAAACGCTACCAGCTGGCCGGTGAACTGTCTGGCGGTCAACGTCAGCAGGTTGCCGTGGGAAGGGCCATGATGACCGAGCCGACATTGCTGATTCTGGATGAACCAACCGCAGGCGTCTCACCCATTGTGATGGACGAGTTGTTCGACCGGATATTGGAGATTGCCAAAACCGGCGTCGCAATTCTGATGGTTGAGCAGAATGCCCGCCAGGCACTGGAAATCGCTGACACTGGCTATGTGCTGGTGGAGGGCCAGAACCGCTTTACCGATACTGGTGCAGCTCTTTTGGCGGACAGCGAAGTGCGCGCCACATTCCTCGGTGGGGATCAAAGCTGATGCACGAATTTGCCAACGCTTTTGTACTGTTTTCGAATTTTGTTCTCATCCCGTCCATCACCTATGGCTCACAGCTCGCAATTGGGGCCCTGGGCATTACCTTGGTGTTTTCCATTCTACGCTTTGCCAATTTCGCCCATGGCGATACAATGGCCTTCGGCACGATGATTGCCATTTTCTGCACCTGGGGTTTACAGGCCGTGGGTTTCTCACTTGGGCCATTGCCAGTTGCGCTGGTTGCACTGCCCGTTGCGATTGCCGTTACGGTTGGTCTGGTGCTCGGTACCGACAAGATCATCTACCGGTTCTACCGCGACAAGAAGGTCGATCCGATTATTCTTGTCATGGCATCGGTGGGTGTGATGTTCATGATGAACGGTCTGGTACGCATTTTCATCGGCGTCGGTGAGGTTTCCTTTGCCGATGGCTCCCGCTTCATCATCCGGGCCCGTGAATTCCGCGAGATGACCGGCCTCGATGAAGGTTTGGCTTTGCGCACAACACAAGTGATTACAGTCGTGGTTGCGGTTGTCGTCATGGGCGCCCTGTTCTGGTTCTTGCAGAAAACCCGCACTGGCAAGAGCCTGCGCGCCTTTTCCGACAATGAAGATTTGGCATTGCTGTCTGGCATCAAACCGGAGCGTGTGGTTCAAATTACGTGGATCATAGCAGCGACGCTGGCCACCATAGCAGGCGTGCTCTATGGGCTGGACAAGGGCTTCCGCCCGTTCACCTATTTCCAACTGCTGCTGCCCATGTTCGCGGCCGCTATTCTGGGCGGCATTGGTCAACCCATTGGTGCGGTTGTCGGCGGGTTTGTGATTGCCTTTTCAGAGGTTTCGCTCACCTACGCCTACCGGCGCGTATTCGAATATCTGGGGCCAGAGGGCTTCGAAATTGAGGGCCTGGCGCAATTGATTCAGACCGAATACAAGTTTGCGATCTCCTTTATGCTTCTGGTCATTGTTCTGCTTGTACGACCCACCGGGATATTCAAGGGGCGCGTGCTATGAGCGGTTCAACACGCATTTCACAGACCAATACTTCACTCCTGCATCAGCCATGGTTCCTGTTCGCTGTTATGGCGGCACTGCTCGCGTTTACCGGCTTTGCACAAAGTTGGTTGTTTGCACTTACAATTGTGCAGCTCTGCATGATCTCCGCCATCATGGCCTTGGGTGTGAACATACAATGGGGTTACGCTGGACTGTTCAACGCTGGAACCATGGGTTTTGCAGCGCTTGGCGGTGTGGCAGCTATATTGGTCGCCGCTGATCCTGTCCCCGAAGCATGGTCGGCCGGTGGGGCTGGCATTGCTCTGTCGGCACTTGTTATTGGCGCCACCATTGCCACTGTCATTGTGGTGCGTGCCAAGCTTGGTGGTCTGGTTCGTTTGATCGCGACCGCTTTGGTTCTGATCATCGGCTATCTGCTGTTCACGTATTACTTTGGGCCAGCGACATCGGCTATTGAAGCTGTGAACCCTTCACGAACCGGCTATCTCGGCGGCATGGGCATCTCTATCCTGTTCGGTTGGCTGGTCGGCGGCTTGCTGGCCGCTGGTGCTGCCTGGATCATCGGCAAGATTGCAATTGGCCTGCGCTCAGATTATCTGGCAATCGCGACACTGGGCATCGCTGAAATCATTCTTGCCGTTATCAAGAACGAGGATTGGCTGACCCGCGGCGTGAAAAATGTCACCGGCTTGCCGCGCCCTGTTCCCCGTGAAGTTGACCTGCAGACAGATCCAGCATTCATCTCACTTGCACAGAGTTTGGGCATGGAGCCCATTGCGTTATCGAGCATTGCCGTCAAACTTGCTTATATCTCTCTGTTTGCAATCGTTCTGATCGCGCTGGTTTACCTTTCGGAGAAGGCACTCTACTCACCCTGGGGCCGCATGATGCGCGCGATCCGCGACCGGCCTGACGCAGCAGAAGCGATGGGCAAGGACGTCAAGCGCAGACATTTGCAGGTCTTTGTTCTGGGCTCAGCCATTTGCGGAATTGCGGGCGCTATGCTCGTAACGCTGGATGGGCAATTCACGCCGGGCTCCTATCAGCCGCTGCGCTTCACATTCCTTGTCTGGGTCATGGTGATTGTCGGCGGGTCGGGCAACAATATGGGTTCGGTATTAGGCGGCTTCCTCATCTGGTTCGTTTGGGTCCAGTCTGAATCCGCAGGCTTTGCGCTCATGGATGCCCTGTCCGGCTTATTGGCAGAAGACAGCCCCATCCGCGGCAACCTCACGGAAGCAGCACCCCATCTCCGTCCGGTTCTCATGGGCCTCATCCTGATACTGGCCCTGCGCTTTGCACCAAGAGGCCTGATACCGGAACGGTAAGTAACGGGTCTCGATTGCGTTGAAGTGCTGGCCAGAGCGCCCGAATTGGGGCTGCATTTCCCGCTGTTTCCCCGGGCAGACTAAGTGCGCCTGTGAATGACGTCCGCCATTTCGATCGGCTTGCAGAAAAAATGGTTTTTATTGAAATTCGCGTTGATCGACGGCCATGAACATTTCTGTCATACAATCCTTGGGGTTTTGATGGAAATCCCCCAGAGCCAGCAGCGCCTCACAAAATATGTTTTTGGGTCTTGAGTTTGACTGAAAAACCATGTCTATGCCCTGTTAATAACGTATGGACCCGGTGAAAATCCGGGTGGCTCTTCCGGCCGCTAATCCGCCGGACAATTCCAAGAATACCCAAGCCATGCTGCGGGACCTTCTTGCGAAGGATTTTCCATCAAGGGTATTGGACTGTTTATGATCTCAATTTCCGACTATCGACAGCAATGGTTTGGCAACATTCGCGGCGACGTTCTCGCCGGGATTGTTGTCGCGCTGGCGCTGATCCCTGAAGCCATCGCATTTTCCATCATTGCAGGCGTAGACCCGAAAGTGGGCCTTTATGCCTCATTCTCGATTGCCGTTCTGATCGCCTTTACAGGCGGACGTCCCGGCATGATTTCAGCAGCGACTGCGGCCACTGCAGTCCTGATGATCACGCTCGTGAAGGAGCACGGTCTTGAATATCTGCTGGCGGCGACCGTCCTAGCTGGATTGATACAGATTGGTGCAGGTTTGCTCAAGCTTGGGCGTTACATGCGGTATGTATCCAAGTCGGTGATGACAGGCTTCGTCAACGCATTGGCTATCCTGATCTTCATGGCACAACTCCCGGAGTTGAACCTGGCCAACGCTGGTGTATCCTGGCTGACCTATGTTCTGGTTGCTGTGAGCCTGGCCATCATCTATCTCTTTCCGCGCATCACCACGGCAATTCCATCGCCGCTTGTGACCATTATTGTGCTGACGGCTGCCGTCTTTTTCATGGGCTGGGATGTGCGCACTGTTGGGGATATCGGCGCATTGCCCGACACCCTGCCAATCTTCCTGATCCCGGAAGTGCCGCTGACGCTTGAGACACTGATCATCATTTTTCCCTATTCTGTTGCTGTTGCGGTTGTGGGGCTTTTGGAAAGCCTGATGACGCAGAACATCGTGGATGACCTGACCGATACCAAATCCAACCGAAATCAGGAATGCATCGGTCAAGGCATTGCCAATACCGCGACCGGTTTCATCGGTGGCATGGCCGGTTGTGCCATGATCGGGCAATCGATTATCAACGTGAAATCCGGCGGGCGCGGGCGTCTGTCTGCATTCACAGCGGGGACCGTGCTGTTGATTCTCGTGGTGGGACTTGGTGATCTGGTGTCCCGTATCCCGATGCCGGCGCTGGTTGCCATCATGATCATGGTATCCATCGGAACTTTCTCCTGGTCATCAATCAAGAATTTGAGGCTCCATCCTCGTTCCTCTTCCATCGTCATGATCGCGACCGTGGTAACGGTGGTCTACACGCACAACCTTGCCATAGGGGTGTTGGTTGGCGTGCTGTTGTCCGGTATCTTCTTTGCCAGGAAGATTGCACAACTTTTCCGCATCAATTCCAGCCTTTCTGAAGACGGTCGTGAGCGCACTTATGTTCTTGAGGGGCAACTCTTCTACGGGTCAACCGAGGACTTTGTGGAGGCCTTCGATTTCCGTGAGGCACCCGACCGTGTCATCATTGATGTCAGCCGCGCTCATATTTGGGATATCAGCTCGGTCCAGGCGTTGGATATGGCGATTCTGAAGTTCCGCCGAGAGGGCGCAGATGTTCAGGTCATCGGCATGAATGATGCCTCCGAAACTTTGGTCGATAAGCTTGCTATTCATGACAAGCCCGGCGCAATGGACACGTTGATGGGGCACTGAAGGAGGAACACGATGGACAAGATACTGACGTTGCTGGATGGCTCGGCTTACTCTGAGAGCGTTTGCCATCACACGGCATGGATCGCGAAAAAACTGAATGCCAGCGTTGAAGCCATGCATGTGCTTGGTCGCCGTGAGGGTGCTGCCTCCACCGATCTGTCCGGTGCATTGCGCCTTGGTGCCCGATCGGCACTCTTGGAAGAGCTGTCATCTCTCGATGAACAGCGCGCCAAGCTTGCCCAGGCAAAAGGGCATGCCATTTTGGAAGATGCGAAAAACATCCTGGACCAGGATGGGGTTCCGCTTGTGAATCTGCGATTGCGCAAGGGCGACCTTCTGGATGCTGTCCGCGAGATTGAAGATGACATTCGCGCAATCATCATCGGCAAGCGGGGCGAGGGCGCGGATTTTGCCACAGGGCATCTGGGCTCGAATCTGGAACGGATTGTCCGCACGTCGAAAGTGCCTGTTTTTGTCGCATCCCGGGAGTTCAAGCCAATCTCCAGGGTTCTGGTTGCCTATGATGGCAGCGCAAGCGCCAAGGTTGCGATCAAACGTATTTCGACAAGCCCGGTTTTCAGCGGTCTGGATATCTGTGTGCTTTGCATAGACGATAGCAATGCAAAAGCGCAGGCAACCGCCGAAGAAGCCGTGGCTGTTCTACGCAGTGCCAATCTGGAAGCATCATTTCGTGTCGCATCCGGCGAACCGGAAGAAGTTCTCGGTAAATTGGTTGCCGAGGAAAACTTCAATCTGCTTGTCATGGGCGCCTACGGCCATAGCCGTATCAGGAGCCTCATCATTGGGTCCACAACAACGGCGATGATTCAGACCGTGAAAATTCCCGTGCTTCTGTATCGTTGATGAGCGCTTTTTGAGCGAATTGCGCGGTTTCGACGAATTGGTTCGCACGGTGCCGTCAAGCATGTACCCACCCAGAACTGTGAGTGGCCTTCAGGCGTCCCGATTGTTATCCAATGTTTCGCGTATGGCCTGAAGGTCCGGAAGCATCCGGGTAATTGTGTCGAGATCCACATTGCGTGACAGCAAGTCGATCAACGGGTTCAGGCTTTCAATGGCATCTTTGTGAAAGTTGCGACCCGCATCTGTCAGGAAAACCAGCTTGCTGCGCCCATCTGACGGATGTGGCTGGATGGCAATCAGGTTCCGCTTTAACAGGGCCCCCAGCGTATGGGTCATTGTGCCCTTGGTCACCTGAAACGCATCAGATATGGACTGTGGTGTCTTGCCATCACCCAACCGTATAAGGTGGTTGAGGATGGCAAAATGCGACACGTGAAGACCATCCGGCATCTTCCGGTTGAAAGCCGTTGTGCTGAGCTGCTGAATGATCCCGATTTCATTAAAGAACTGGAAGGTCAACTTCCGCTTTTCGTCACTTTTCAAACTGTATTCCTGATAATCTTGGCATCCAATGGCCAGCGTGGGCTTGGCGGCACCGGTGCTGCATAACCAAGACGCGCAAGCATCTGCACAGTGCCACCCTCTGGTGCCAGCATAGCATGGGTTTTTTCATACAGTCCCGCCATTTCAGAATATTCCTGAAGGGCCTGGCTCATGGGTTGAGTGCCCAGACCTTCGGCGGTGGTTGCCAGATTGATGCGCAGCCAGTCCCGGCCTGCATGAATCTGGTCAATGCGCGTATTGCCCGGTGTCACCAGCCAGATGTGTGCCATGGCTGTATCAGCACTTTCCAGAACTGCATCCATACCCTGAGCATAGGCGCTGGAACTGGTATCCAGTGTTTGCTCGCGGGTGAACAGGCCGGTCAGATGCATGCCTTCAAACAAGGGCCCGGAGAAATCAATGCCGTCCGGGTTGGCTTCAATTTCGGCGTGGCCGATACGAAACAGATCGACACTTTCCTTGAATGTGTGCGGTGTCTCCACCTCTATGCGCATAGCTTCATGGGTCAGCTTGCGCAATTCGTCCACACGGACCGGATCATTGGTGCTGCCAACGCCCTCTGGAATAGTGTCTTCAATACGCGCAAGCGCTGCTGAGGCAACCGGACGTGTCATATCATAAGGCTCTTTCAAGGACCGACGTTCAAAGACATGCGCAAACAGGGGGTCACGCTTAACGGCTGGGTCTTTGATGAAGGTCGCAATTGCAACCGGTCTTTGATCCAGTCGCGCTGCATCTTCGCCTTCTGGAAACAGGTCGAAAACCACATCAAATCCATCATCGGCAGCCGCCATCCGCAACAGCTCCAAAAAGCAGCCAAGGCCAATGGTTATCTGCCTGTTGAAGGGATCGGTATGAGGCAAAAGGCGATCCGTATCGACGAAAAGCACCATCTGGTCCGGGCGTGACAGGTCGATCAGCCAGGGTTGTCGATTATGCGGGTTTGGCGCCAGAATGGCATAGGACAAAGCTTTTTTCCGAGGGTCGCTGTAGCTGACGCCCGCATTGGCCCATGGTTTCAGTGCGTCTTCTGGTTGTCGGGTTATTGCGTAACCGGCAGCGCCGCCCGCTGCCAGAACAATACCGCCACCCATCAATGCTATAAATTTCCGTCTGTTCATCACAATCTCCATTAGTTTGATATTGAACTATATAGTTTGATGTAAAACTAAATGCAAGAGACATTTTCAGATATGGAGTTTGATCAAACGCATGAGGTGTTTGAAAATGTTTGCGCAGGCCTATTCGGTCCATGCACGCAGACAGGCTGTTGTTGGGTCTATGGAATAAATCAAAGGACAATTATAAAATTGTGTCGGCAAGACGGGTCAAGCGGCCACATCTCACTCCGCCGTTCCCGGATTTAATCCGAGAACTCACGAAGCTTGGCGCGCTGAAAGAGCGCTTTGCCAGAAGGGGTTCGGAAAGGTGTGCTAGGCGCTTTCGGATCCGTAATAAACAGAGACCGCGTGTTTCGCCTCGGCGAAGAACAACCAGCGTTCTGCAAGGATACCTGTCAAATGACTGAGAAGCGCAATTACGCCGAAAAAGACCATACCGGTCGCACCCATAATGAGCAGCAAGAGCACGGGTAAGACAAGGCCCAGACCATAACTGATCAGGCGCAGTTTCTGTGCGTGCTTGCGCGCCACGCGGAAACCCATTTCGCGGGTCAGGTAGTTCTCGCCCATGTGAGGGCGCTCAAGCAGGCGAACCTTGCCAAGAAAGCCAAGCCCCGTCGCGCTTCCCGGCGTGGAAGGACCGCTTTCATTGTCGAGCGCACGAAACCAGATGGTTTTCGCAAAAAAGGCGGCAGCCAGGGCAATGATGGCCAGGACAATCAGTGTGCTTTGAGTATCGTTGAAGGCACTCAGCGTTGCGACTGCCAGCAGGCCACCCGATGCTGCGAACAGCATGTAACAGGTATTGGTCATTGGATTGTGCCAGGCATTCACGGTCTTCAGGGACGCGTAAATCATGCTTGTCGCGTAAACTGTAATCCCCGACATCACCGCTACGACAAAGCCCAACCAGCCGATGCTGGTATCAAACACGACCGCAAGGCCGGTCTGTGCTGTCAGCGGCACAAAGGTCAGAACTGCCAACACACCCTCTCGCGACAACCAGCTTGAGCGCCATTGCGAAAAGGCCCGCCAAGCCCGCTGTGGATTGCCAAGATGAAGGGTGGATGCCAAAAGCCCGCCCGCAATTGCCAGAAACGCCAGCACATGACCGAACTTTACCGCCATCAGAGACGGGTCTGGCTGAAACAGTCCCAAAATGGCGGCAAGGCCATAGCCAAAGCCGGACAAGGTGGTGAAAATAATAACGGATAAAGCGGGGTGCATAATAGGGCCTTAGATTTTGGACAGCGCAGTGTCGATCCATTTCATGAAACCCTGCGCGCCATCTGTGGTCTCTGCTATTGCAGCAGCGGACGGCACTTCGGAGCTTGGCAGGGTCTGGCGGGCACGTGGTGGCAGATATTTATTGACCGGCCGGGTGCCCTGTTCCGGCATCAGATCAATTCCGCCACGCTCTTCCACCATCTTTGAGACATCGGAATTCGGGTCTCCCAGATCGCCAAAATGCCGCGCATTGGCAGGGCAGGTGCGCACGCAGGCAGGCTGACGGTCAATTTCCGGAATGTCTTCATTGTAAATGCGGTCAACGCACAGAGTACATTTTTTCATGACACCTGCATCCTGATCCATTTCGCGTGCCCCATAAGGACAGGACCAGGCACACAGACCGCAACCAATGCACTTGTCTTCATCAACCAGCACAATACCATCTTCGCCGCGTTTGTAGCTGGCCCCAGTCGGACAAACGGTCACGCAGGGTGCGTCATCGCAATGCAGACATGATTTGGGGAAATGAACAACGCGCGCCTCTTCGGTCTGCGCAATGACTTCACCCACACCCTGACCTTTTGGCTTCTTGCCATAGCCGGGAATCATGTCGCCAGGCGTTACTTCAAAGGTATGAATACGGTTGAGCCACGCGCCGGTGACGTCTTCACCATAGGGCTCCTGATCGGACAATGCAGAGCCATAGCCGCCAGTGTTCCACTCCTTGCAGATAACGGCGCAGGCATGACAGCCCACACAGACATCCAGATCGATGACAAGACCAAGTTTCTTGCCGGTAACTTGTGTTGGCAGGCTGGTCATGAAGAGGTCTCCTTGGTCCATTCCTGGCCGTAGCGCAGATCATCAGGTGGATCGCCCAGAACCTTACGTGCGCCTACATCAGCAAAACCGGGTGTGCTTTCGGGGCTGGTTTGATCTGCATCCTTGGTGATGGAAACGCGCAGATCATACCAGGCAGCCTGCCCGGTAATCGGGTCGCTATTGGCCCAGCGCAAACCGTCACCCTTTGGTGGCAGCAATTCATGTATCAGATGATTGAGCAGAAACCCTTCGGTTGCTTCAGGTGCCTTGGGCGACAGGTTCCACGCGCCTTTACGTTTACCGATGGCATTCCATGTCCACATCGTGGAATCATTCACCGCTTCCATGCGGGCAATCGGCACGCGAATGGATGAATGCCAGGACGAAACCTTCGCCCAGTCGCCATCTTTAAGCCCTTCTGAATCGCAAATGGGGCCGGGTACATACAGCACATTTTTGGTGTGAATCTGGCGCAACCATGCATTTTGAGAGCCCCAGGAATGATACATGGCGGCTGGCCGCTGGGTGATGGCGTGATACGGATAAGCTTCCAGATTGACGCCATCTTCCTCAAATGGTGCATACCAGACCGGCAGGGGGTCAAAGCAGGTTTTGATCCGCTCTTTCTGATGTGCCGGTGCAATGGGTTGACGCAGGCCATCGGCGCACAGGCGAAACTTCTGCAATTCCTCAACATACAGCTGGAAAGTCACAGGCTGCGGTGCGTCGAAGAAGCCCATTTCAACAGCAAAATCCTGATAGGCCTTATTGGCATGTTTGAAGAACCGTGCCTCTTCCGGCAGTTCTTTTGACCAGAAGGCACCGTTTTTGATATAGGCGTTGATCTGATCCGGGTTGGGGGCTCCGCGCCCCTCCTGATCGCCATTCTCACCGCGGAAACCGGCGAGAGGGCCAATGCCCGGCCGGCGCTGATGGTTGACGATGTAGTCTGCGTAATCCTTGTAGAGCTGTTCACCCTCATCATTCACGAAGCCTGGCAGTTTCAGCTTTCCGCCCAGTTCTATCAGGGCAGACTGGAAGCCACGCACATCACGGTCTGGCTCGACCACAGGCCAGCGAATGCTGTCATTGACAGAATCCGGTTCCGAAATCGGCCTGTCCAGCAGCGAGATACAATCATGGCGTTCCAGAAAGGTGGTGTCCGGCAAGATCAGATCGGAATAAGCCACCATTTCACTGGAATAAGCGTCGGAATAGATGATTTTCGGGATCTTGTAGTCGCCCGCCTCATCCTTGTCAGTCAGCATATCAATCACTGACTTGGTATTCATCGACGAATTCCAGGCCATATTGGCCATATACATAAACAGCGTGTCGATTTTGTAGGGGTCACCTGCATGGGCATTGGCGATCGCCATATGCATCATGCCGTGGGCCGACATGGGGGCCTCCCATGAAAATGCCTTGTCGATACGCGTTGGTTTGCCTTCACCGTCAATCAGCAAGTCTTCCGGGCCACGTACATAGCCAAGATGCGGGCCTGCCAGTGGTTTGCCGGGATTGATGTGCTCAGGCTTGCCATGTGGTTTGGGATGCGCTGCAACTGGTTTCGGGTAGGGCGGTTTGGTTCGGAAGCCGCCGGGACAATCGATTGAGCCGATCAGCACCTGCAATACGTGCAATGCCCGCGTCGTTTGAAACCCGTTGGAATGGGCAGAGATGCCGCGCATGGCATGCATGGACACCGGACGGCCAATGATCTTGTCATGGCGCTCACCCGTCATGTCAGTCCAAGGCTGATCAATCACGATTTCTTCTTCAAAGGCCACCCGGGCAATTTCTGCGGCCAGATTGCGGATGGTCTCGGCAGAGATTCCGGTCTTTCCGGCAACGGCCTCTGGTGCGTAGTCAGGCACGAGGTATTTCTCCGCCATCAACTCCAGCACTGGCACTGCAGATTTGCCAGCGCCGGTCAGGCAATCTGCCGGCAAGGTAACCGAGCCGCCCATGCGTGGAGAAACGCCCTTGGTCTTGGTGGGCTGGACAGAGCCGTCTTCAGCCAGCACCAAAGGCGTGCCATTGCTGTCGCGGGCAATCAGGCCGTGATCCTTGTCACCCGGTGCCTGAACCACAAGCCAGGAGGCATTGGTGTATCGGTTCAAATAGTCCAGATCGATTTTGCGCATCCGGAACAGCTCATGAATGAGCGACAGGATCAGCAGCCCGTCCGTGCCTGGTTTTACGCCCAGCCAATTGTCGGCAATGGAGGAATAGCCGGTGCGTACCGGATTGACCGACACAAAACGTGCCCCACGCTTTTTCAGTTTTGACAGACCCATCTTGATGGGATTGCTGTCATGATCTTCGGCCACGCCAAACAGCAAGAACAGTTTGGTCCGGTCCCAGTCCGCTGAGCCAAATTCCCAGAAGGCGCTGCCAATTGTGTAGATGCCACCTGCGGCCATATTGACCGAGCAAAAACCACCATGAGCAGCATAATTGGGTGTTCCGAAATTCTGTGCCCAGAAACTGGTCAGGGCCTGAGACTGATCCCGGCCAGTGAAGAATGCCAGTTTTTGCGGATCATTGCGCAGAGGCCCGAGCCATTCAGCGGCTTTGTTCAACGCTTCTTCCCAGGAGATTTCCTTGAATTCATTTGAGCCGCGCGGACCTGTCCGCAGCAAGGGTTTTTTCAGCCGGGCAGGGGACATGTGCTGCATGATACCAGCAGATCCCTTGGCGCATAACACGCCCTTATTGACGGGATGATCGCGATTGCCTTCAATGTAGCGGACCTTGCCATCGCGCAGATGCACATTAATCCCACAGCGGCACGCACACATATAACAGGTTGTTTGACGCATATCGTCGCCAACCGGCCCATTTGTGCTAATGATTCTATCACCAACACCACCCACAAGATGCTGTGGAGACGTCTCGCTCATGCTCATATACTTCATCCTCCGCACCCATGTGATATCTGTACACAGGCGGATTATCAATAGAAACTGTCGGCTATCAAGACTATTAGTCTCAAAAATGAGCAAATGATCTTGGAAAAATGTGAGTCCAGATATGGACCTGAAGAACCTATTAACCTGTCTTATATAAGAATGACAAACCTAATCTTTTCAGTTGATGCAGAATGACGAAGCAAAGCCCCCTCACAATCATACATCTCGTCCGCTCGCCAATTGGCGGAATCTTCAGACACCTGGCGGACTTAGCTGTGGCGCAAGCCGAGCAGGGCCATCGGGTTGGCATCGTCTGCGACGAGGTTACGGGCGGCCCCTTCGAGGCTGCTCACATTGAACGATTACGTCCATTGTTACCGCTCGGCGTCAGACGGCTGGCAATGCCAAGGGCGGTTGGCCCGTCGGACATAGCTGCCTTCATGCGGGTCAATAAAGTGCTCCGCTCACTGAAGCCGGACGTTGTGCATTGTCACGGCTCCAAAGGTGGTGTTTATGGCCGTTTTGCCAAAGGCCTTGGTGAATTTGGTGGTCTGGACAAGGGAACGGCTGTTTTCTACGCTCCGCATGGCGGAAGTCTGCACTACCCTAAATCCAGCAAGGAAGGCCGCATTTATTTTACCATGGAGCGGTTTCTGGAGCGTTGGACCAGCGGCCTCATCCATGTCAGTGCTTACGAACAGCGGACCTACGTTGAAAAGGTCGGCGTTCCGAAAACAATTGCCACAGTCGTTCACAACGGGATCACCAGCGCCGAATTGGTCCATGTAAATCCTGATGAGACCGCCCGCGATTTTCTGTTTATTGGCATGTTGCGCGATTTGAAGGGCGTTGATCTGTTCATCAATGCCATGGAGCAACTGAACCGTGAAAGCCTGACAACAGCCTGGATCGTCGGCGATGGGGCTGAAGAGGATAAGGCGCGGTATCGCGACATGGTGGCGCAACGTGGCCTGGAAGAGGTCGTTGCTTTCAAACCCTCGACACCGGCCCGCCAAGCCTTCGCCTTGGCAAAAGCAATTGTGGTGCCCTCACGGGCAGAGTCCTTGCCTTATATTGTCCTGGAGGCGGCCGGTGCCGCCATGCCCATGATCTGTACACATGTCGGCGGCGTTGGAGAGATTTATGGCGACCGCTCAGACGCGTTGGTAAATCCGGATCTGCAGGACATCACCAACGCAATGCACGCGATGAAACAAGCCGGGTTCAAGTCGGCGGACACTGACTATCTCCATCAACGTGTTTCAAACGAGTTTTCCATCAAAGTCATGGAACAACGCGTTATGGACCTCTACCGGTCTGCGCTCCAAAGCTGATCAACGGTTCCACTAATCATCGAAATCCATGGCCTCGTGAAGCCTCAGGAATTCAGGGCCCTGACCAAGAATAAGTGGATCGACTTTGCCGATGGCATCCTTGTTCTTCCCGTCATAATCCAGATTGCTGAGCACATGGCGGATTGTATTCAGGCGGGCTCGACGTTTGTCGTTTGAGCGCACAATGGTCCATGGCGTAGTGACCGCGTGGGTCTTCTTCAGCATCAAATTTCGCTTGTCTGTATAGTCACCCCACTTATCTAAAGAAGCGATATCCATGGGCGACAGTTTCCACTGTTTCAACTCGTCATGCCTGCGATCATGAAACCGCTTCATCTGCATTTCGCGCCCGATATTCAGCCAGAACTTGAACAGGTGAATGCCTTCATCAACAAGCATTTGCTCAAATTTTGGTGCTTCCTGCAAAAAGGTCTGGTGCTGTTCAGGTGTGCAAAAACCCATAACCGGTTCAACGCCAGCACGGTTGTACCAGGAGCGGTCAAACAGAACTGTTTCACCATCTGTTGGCAGATGCTGGATATAGCGCTGGAAATACCATTGCCCTCTTTCCCGCTCTGTTGGTTTGGGAAGGGCTGCAATTTTGACTGAACGTGGATTCATATAGGCCCGGATGGCATTGATGCTGCCGCCCTTGCCGGCCGCGTCCCGACCTTCAAACACCAGCACCAGTCGCGCACCACTTTCCTTTGCCCATGCCTGAACTTTTACCAGTTCAATTTGCAAAATCCGCAATTCTTTCTCATAGGTTTTGCGCGACAGTTTTTCATCATAAGGATAATGGCCGCTCTGCATGGCAGCATCCTTGATCCGAGGCGCCAGTTTTGCATCATCAAGATCAAATTTTTCAAGAAGTGCGTCGCTGGAGGATGAATTGCTTTTCGTCATAAAGGCTCCCAAACACTGTACTGTTACCCCACGGTATCGGATTGTAGCGTCGCTCACAATCCAGCAGTTTTTTGGTGATGAGTTTCGCGGACTGTCAAAAAACTGAAATAACTTTGCCGCATAAGGGTTTTCGGTCATGCTCAATGACAGAAGCCAATGAATGGAGGACCGGCCATCATGCCAGTCGACCCCGCACTTTCGGATGCGGAAACGGAAAATGTTGCGCCAATAAAACGGCTGCTGGATCAGCGCTGGGTGTTGATTGTGTCTCTTGGAGGCGTGTTGGCCTTCTGGATGCGCGGCGACCTGACACCCGCTGCCGGCATTCTGTTCCTTTTGGCACTTTGGGCAGCAGCCATGGTAGAGCCAGTGGCCAGCCAGCGGCGCAGGCAATTGGCTGTGCTGCAGACAGCCCGCGCAGTGGCAAGGCAGTCGACATGGCCCAACACATCCACCAAACGGGTGGTGGCTTCCTTATCAATGCCAAGCATATTGGTGGACCGCGAAGGGATCGTTCGCTTCAGCAATGCGGCCACCAGGTCCGTGTTGGGAGACATCAAACCTGGTCAGGCCATGTCCTTGCATTTTCGGCAACGTGATCTGGTCGGCGCTCTGAACCGGGTTTTGGCAAATGATCAGCCCGAACAGCTTGAGTATATTGAACGATTTCCGGTTGAGCGCTGGTTCAATGTGGCTCTAAGTCCGTTGCGCTTCGATACGGAAAACACCGGTCCTGCGAGCGAACCTTCACGTTTTCTACTGGTCCAGTTTCAGGATTTGAGTGAGCAAAAGCGAACAGAGCGCATGCGCGTTGATTTCATTGCAAATGCCAGCCATGAATTGAGGACGCCGCTGGCGTCTTTGTCCGGATTTGTCGAGACATTGTTGGGTCCGGCAAAGGACGACGAAACTGCGCGTGCCCGGTTTTTGAACATTATGCGAGAACAGTCGCAGCGCATGTCGCGCCTTATTGACGATCTGTTGTCTCTCAGCCGCATTGAAATGAAAGCTCATTTGCGGCCAACGGATCCGATCGAATTGGGCGCGCTCATCGGCCATGTGAGCGATACGCTGGCTCCCTTGGCACGCGAAAATAAAGTGAAACTCGACCTCGATATTTCGGCTCAACCTGTCACTGTGTCCGGTGCTCAGGATGAGCTGGTTCAGGTGTTCAGCAACCTGATTGAGAACGCGATCAAATATGGTGCATCTGGAGGCCTGGTTGAGATTGTGCTCGCGGCGGGGTCAACAGAAACGGGTCCGTCTGTCGCTATTCGCGATTATGGGCCCGGAATTGCATCTGAACACGTCCCGCGCCTGACAGAACGGTTCTATCGAGCAGATGTGGAAACAAGCCGCCAGAAACAGGGTACCGGCCTTGGGCTTGCGATCGTCAAACACATACTCAACAGACACAGTGCAGCATTGGACATCGCAACAGAAACCGGAAAAGGGGCAACCTTCTCTGTGGGATTCCCCAAAAAGATTGATCTTCCACCTGTTGAAAACGGATCGAACTCCGTTTCGATTGGTAAAAAGCCATGAATGACAGTCACTTAGAGTGTCATTGAAATGATACATAAACGTCATAGAAGCATCACTGCGTCTAGCTAGTTTGCATCGTGAAGGAAGGGAATACTTCCTGCCTTTTGCGTAGCGCAAAATGCGCTCGCTCTTTATTCGTCGCCCAAACCCTTCTGATTTGAGGAGGGCAGGGGTTTTAAAATTGAACAGTGGGTGCTGCTGTGATTTGGACAGTAGGCCCGGACCTTTCCAGGGAGAAGTCCATTGAAATTTACATCCGCAACAAGCGCGCTTGCTGTCTGCGTTTCGGTTTTCGCAATCGTCAGTGCTGCTGAAGCACGTGATCAAGTTCAGGTTGCCGGGTCTTCAACCGTGCTTCCTTACGCCACTATTGTTTCCGAAGAGTTCGGAAATTCGTCTGATTACCCAGCGCCAATCATAGCATCCGGCGGTTCTTCCGCTGGTCTGAAACAGTTCTGTCAGGGCGTTGGTGAAAACACCATCGATATTGCAAATGCATCACGCGCCATCCGCGAAAAAGAGATCGCAGCTTGTAAAGCTGCAGGCGTTGAGGGCATCCACGAAGTCAAGTTCGGCTACGATGGCATTGTCTTCGCTTACGACATTGATGCGCCTGCCATGGCGTTCGAGCCTGACGATTGGTACAAGGCACTGGCGGCACAAATTGTTGTGGATGGCAAACTTGTCGACAATCCACACACCACTTGGAACGAAGTGAATGCCAGCTTCCCGGACTGGGAAATCGCTGCTTACATTCCGGGCGAAAAACATGGCACCCGTGAAGTGTTTGAAGAAAAAGTGCTGGCTGCTGGCTGCGAGCATGTTGGTGCTCTTGAAGCAATGATCGCTTCCGGCATGGACGAAGATGCTGCTGAAGACGCGTGCATCAAAGTTCGTACAGATGGCAAATCTGTCGACATTGATGGCGATTACACTGAAACACTCGCACGCATCGAATCCAACAAGACCGGTATTGGCGTGTTTGGTCTGGCATTTTACGAAAACAACACCGACAAACTGCAGGTTTCCACAATGGGTGGTATTTCGCCTTCTGTTGAAACAATCTCCAGCGGTGAATATCCCGTATCACGTCCCCTGTTCTTCTACGTCAAACAGGCACATATCGGCGTGATCCCGGGTTTGGCAGATTATGTTGAGTTCTTCCTGTCCGAAGAGATCGCAGGCCCATATGGCCCATTGGCCGAATATGGTCTGGTTGCTCTTCCAGAAGAAGAACGCCAGGCTGAGCTTGCTCAGTTCGAGAACAAAGAAGCCATGTAATTGAAAAGGGCGGTCAGATAATCTGGCCGCCCTTTTCCCCTCATATTTGTAAGTATCTCAGGCTGCGTCTTGCCTTTAGGTGAGAGGTGGTAAGATAAGGGTCAGACATGACAACCGGGCTCCTTTTGAGCGTCATCATCGTTCTGATGGTCGCTGCATTCTTGTACAGCCGTACGCGCGCTGTTCAACTGGTCGCAGGCAATGTCAAGAAACTGCATTCGCGCCCAACTTATCACGGCAGCTTCGGAGCGCTACTGATCGGTTTTCCGCTTGTTGTAGTGATGCTCTTCTGGATGATCGCAGAGCCGATCTATCTGAATAACATCGTCCATGGTCAAATGCCTGATACGGTCAATGCGCTGACAGATTCAGAGCGCGGCCTTATCGAAAGTCAGGTTCGCTCAATTGCTAACGGGTTGACCTTGCTGGATGCTCCAGAACGTCGTCAGGTCAGCGAGGGGCTGGTGGATACGCGGGCACTGCTGGCAGAAAAGGGCGTGCCATTAGGGTCCGATGTGCAGCGCTACATGGTGGCCGCTGCAGACACATATCTGGAGCGCCAGGGCCTCAGCCGCACATTGCGGGTCGGTGTGCTGGTATTGGTTGCTCTGCTGGCCGGTTTTTATCTGGTAAGAAATCTGACGCCGGAGTTGCGGGCCCGAAACCTGGTGGAACTTGCGGTTCGTATTGCGCTTATAACAGCCTCCAGTATCGCAATTCTCACAACCATTGGCATTGTACTGTCAATGCTGTCGGAGACGATTCGCTTCTTCAATATGGTCCCGCTGTCCAATTTCTTCCTTGGAACAGTCTGGGACCCACGCTTTGCAAATGTCGGCTCTGGAACGGAAGTCGGCCAGTACGGCCTGATCCCTTTGCTGTGGGGTACAGTCCTGATCTCCTTGATCGCGCTGATGGTTGCCGTGCCGATCGGATTATTCGCGGCCATTTACATGGCAGAGTATGCCTCTAACCGGGTCCGGAACACTGCCAAACCATTGCTGGAAATTCTCGCGGGCATCCCAACCATCGTTTATGGCTTCTTTGCACTGGTAACCGTTGGCCCGTTTTTCAGGGATTTTGGGGCAACTCTGGGTCTGGATGTTTCCGCCCGAAGCGCACTGACCGCTGGCGTGGTGATGGGAATCATGATCATTCCATTCATTTCCTCCCTGTCAGATGATATCATCACCTCAGTGCCCCGCGCCATGCGCGAAGGTTCTCTCGGGCTTGGCGCAACCAAGTCGGAGACCATTCGGCGGGTCGTGCTCCCGGCCGCTTTGCCCGGTATTGTCGGTGCCATTTTATTGGCAGCTTCGCGCGCCATTGGCGAAACCATGATTGTGGTTCTGGCCGCAGGGGTCGCTCCCAACCTTACGGCCAACCCGCTTGAGGCGGTCACAACCGTTACCGTGAAAATTGTCAGCCAGTTGACCGGCGATACGGAGTTTACCAGCCCTCAGACCCTGGTGGCTTTTGCCCTGGGCCTGACGCTGTTCACCATGACTTTGATTTTGAACATCTACGCGCTGTATATTGTGCGCAAATATCGGGAGCAGTATGACTAATGACTGACAGCACCCAGCCTTCCCGACCGACATCAGGCCGCAAGACAATTGGCGAGGCGATGAAGTCATCGTTGAAGTCTCGCTACGCAGCCGAGAAACGATTTCAGGCCTATGGCATTATCGCAATTGCGCTTGGATTGATTTTCCTCGGCCTGCTATTTTACTCCATAATTTCACGCGGCTACACGGCTTTCGAGCAAACCATTATTGACTTGCCGGTTGATCTGCCAAGGGCTGAGTTTTCTGTAGACGGTCAGGTCACCGATGAAGCGATTTCCAAAGCCAATTACTCGAAAATAGTGCGCGAAGCCATCGTCAAAACCGTGGGCGCTGACCTTTCAAACCGCGGTGAAGTTCGCAAGGTACTGGAACTCGTATCACGTGAAGCGAGCAATCAAATCCGCAACTTTGTCGCTGAAAATCCCGATGCGATTGGGACCACACAGATCATTCCTGTTTTGGCGCGCGGTGATGTGGACTCCCTTATGAAAGGGCAGATCAGACGCGACGTCGATGAGAGCCGACGTCAGCTTGACGACCAGCAACTTGTCTGGATTGACCAACTCATTGAAGAGGGTCGTCTGGAAAAGCGGTTTAACACGTTTATCTTCACAGAAGGCCCATCCAGCCGAGCGGAATCTTCCGGTATTGCTGTCGCGGTCATGGGGTCAGCCTTCATGATGGGGGTTGTTCTCTTGCTGGCTTTGCCAATCGGCGTTGCAGCCTCAATTTATCTGGAAGAGTTCGCGCCGAAAAATCGCTGGACTGACCTGATTGAAGTCAACATCAATAATCTGGCGGCGGTCCCGTCCATCGTGTACGGAATTCTGGGTCTTGCAGTCTTCATCAATTACGCCGGTCTGCCACGCTCCTCAGCCATTGTGGGTGGACTTGTTCTGACGCTGATGACACTGCCGACAATCATCATTGCGACAAGAGCAGCGTTGCGTGCCGTTCCGCCTTCCATTCGCGAGGCAGCGCTTGGTGTTGGAGCGTCCAAAAACCAGGCGGTTTTCCATCACGTACTGCCATTGGCGGCACCGGGCGTCATGACCGGTACCATCATTGGTCTTGCTCAGGCATTGGGCGAAACTGCACCATTGCTGATGATCGGTATGGTGGCATTTGTGAATGACTTTCCAACATCCCCGTGGAGCCCTGCTACCGCAGTTCCGGTACAGATTTTCCTGTGGGCAAACTCAGCCGAACGTGCCTTTGTTGAGCGCACCTCTGCGGCAATCATCATATTGCTGGTGTTCCTCATATGTATGAATGCCTTGGCCGTCTTCCTGCGTAGGCGCTTCGAACAGCGCTGGTAACTTGTATAAAGGAATCCATGATATGGACGCTTCCGCTCAGACCATGAACACCAATCGTGAAAGCACTGTTGTGACCAACGCGCCTCACATCAAGATGAAGGGTGAGAAGGTCAATGTGTTTTATGGAGAGAAACAGGCGCTTTTCGACGTGGATCTGGAGGTGCCTGAACATCAGGTTACTGCACTGATCGGACCTTCAGGCTGCGGCAAGTCCACCTTTCTGCGCTGTTTGAATCGTATGAACGACATAATTGATATCTGCCAGGTCAAAGGCAATATCACATTGGATAAGACGGACATTTATGACTCTTCAGTAGATGTTGTGGAACTGCGGGCTCGTGTGGGCATGGTGTTTCAAAAACCCAATCCGTTTCCCAAATCCATCTTCGAAAATGTTGCCTATGGTCCAAAGATTCATGGCCTTGCGCGCAACAAAACGGAGCTTGAGGAAATCGTAGTTGAAAGCCTGCAAAAGGCAGGCCTTTTCGAAGAGGTCAAAGATCGCCTTGAAGAACCGGGAACCGGGTTGTCCGGAGGGCAACAACAACGACTTTGCATTGCCCGCGCCATTGCCGTCAGCCCTGAGGTCATCCTCATGGATGAGCCCTGCTCGGCGCTTGATCCGATAGCCACAGCCAAAGTGGAAGAGCTGATTGATGAGCTGCGCCAGAATTTTACCATCGTGATCGTTACCCACTCCATGCAGCAGGCCGCACGCGTGTCTCAGCGCACAGCTTTCTTCCATCTTGGAATGCTTGTGGAAGAAGGCGTAACCGATGAGATTTTCACCAATCCGACGGACAAACGGACCCAGGATTACATTACCGGCCGGTTCGGTTAGCGTCGAACCCAAGCAAGGATAGAATTATGGCTGATCATACAGTTACCGCCTATGATGAGGAACTTCAGGCCCTTGCAAGGTATATCGCCGAAATGGGTGGTATTGCCGAGGGTATGATTGTGGATGCGTTGCATGCGCTGTTGCGTGCTGATGCCGTTTTGGCCCGCAAGGTGATTGCTGACGACAAGGATCTGGACAAGCTTCAGCGCCAGGTTGAAGAAGATGCAATCCTGACAATTGCCAAACGCCAGCCTATGGCCTCGGATTTGCGCGAAATCATTGCCGCCCTGCGCATCTCGAATGATCTGGAACGTTGTGGTGATCTGGCCAAGAATATTGCCAAGCGGGCAATTGCCATAGAAGGCATGGTGCAGCCGTCAAAACTCATTCACGGCATTGAGCATATGGCTGAGCTTGCGCAAGCCCAGTTAACCAAAGTGCTGAACGCTTATGTGGCCGGAGATGTGGATGAGGCCGAGCTTGTCTGGCAGAATGACAATGAAATTGACGCCATGTACACCTCATTGTTCCGCGAACTTTTAACTTACATGATGGAAGACCCGCGCAATATTTCATTCTGTACTCATCTGCTGTTCTGCGCGAAAAATGTGGAGCGCATTGGCGATCATGCAACCAACATTGCGGAAACGGTAATTTTCAAGGAGACCGGCATCCAGTTGGAAGATGAGCGGCCAAAGGGTGACAACAGCGCAATTGAGGTGCCAGACCAGCCCCGGCCACAGTCCTGATACGTATTTCATGAAAATTTGTAAGCACATCACGGAGACGCAGCAATGGCAGCGCCACACATCTTAGTCGTCGAGGATGAAGAAGCCCTCAGTCTGCTTTTGCGTTACAATCTTGAAAGTGAAGGCTATCAGGTTGATGTCTCTGAGCGTGGTGACGAAGCGGAACTGAAACTGCGCGAAACCGTGCCTGACCTGTTGCTGCTGGACTGGATGTTGCCGGGTCTTTCAGGGATCGAGCTTTGCCGCAGGGTGAGGGCGCGGGATGAGACCCGTAATCTGCCCGTCATCATGTTGACAGCGCGGGGCGAGGAAACCGAGCGCATTCGTGGCCTGTCCACTGGCGCTGACGACTATGTCGTCAAACCGTTCTCGGTGCCTGAACTCATGGCACGCGTGAAAGCCATGCTCCGGCGAGCCAAACCGCAGGTGGTCTCACGGCTGTTACAGGCAGGTGATCTGGAGATGGACCGGGAAACCCATAGGGTTCATCGCGCAACACGTGAAATTCATCTGGGACCCACAGAATACAAACTTCTGGAATTCTTCCTGCAAAGTCCCGGGCGCGTTTTCTCACGGGAACAGTTACTGGATGGTGTGTGGGGCCATGATGTTTATGTTGACGAACGTACGGTGGATGTACATGTCGGGCGTCTCCGCAAGGCTATAAATAAGGGTCGTGCGAAAGATCCAATTCGAACAGTCCGGGGTGCGGGCTATTCTCTCGACGATCAATTTCCAGTTTGAATTGGCTGCGATTTTTTCTATTCTAAATTGTTTGAATAATTAATTAATTAGTCATTAATTTTTTGTATAGTAGTTTTTATATTTTAAACTCAATACCTTGACGCGTTGTGCCCAGATTTGCCTTGTCTTGGACACAGCTCTGCCCTAATTGCTACCTATTAAACTTTAAGTGATAATCAAGGTAGTGTGTATGACGGCTCGGCCATCAATATTCGTGCTTGGGGGTGATGGATTTTGTGGGTGGCCGACGGCCCTGCATTTGTCGAACCAAGGATACAATGTAACGATTGTGGACAATCTCTCGCGGCGTAGGATCGACGTCGAGCTAGGGACACAAAGCCTGACGCCAATAGCGGATATGCAAACCCGTTTGCGCGCCTGGAAGGATGTAACCGGCAAGGTCATCCAGTTCGAAAACATCGACATTGCAAACGATCACGAAGCGCTGCTCACATTGCTGATGCAATATAAGCCGGAATCGATTGTCCATTTCGCTGAGCAACGGGCAGCACCCTATTCCATGAAAGGCCCCTCGCAAAAGCGCTACACAGTGGATAATAACATCCAGGCCACGCACAACCTGCTGGTTGCTGTAGTTGAGGCTGGCCTTGAAACACATATCGTTCATTTGGGGACGATGGGTGTATATGGTTACGACACCGCTGAAGCCTCGCTTCCAGAGGGCTATCTGACGATTGGCATTCCTACTGACGATGGCGGAATGCACAAGCGCGACATTCTCTATCCAACCAGTCCAGGCAGCGTGTATCACCTGACAAAATCAATGGACCAGTTGCTATTCCAGTTCTACGCCAAGAATGACCGACTGCGCATCACCGATTTGCATCAGGGCATTGTATGGGGCACGCAGACCAGCGAAACCCGTCTTGATGAGCGACTGATCAACCGCTTCGATTATGATGGTGACTATGGAACAGTCCTGAACCGTTTCCTCGTGCAGGCGGCCATTGGCTATCCTCTCAGCGTGTATGGCACCGGTGGCCAGACTCGGGCCTTTATCCATATTGAGGACACGGTGCATTGCGTTGAACTGGCGGTCAAACATCCTCCGGCCGCTGGAGCAAGAGTTCAGATCAGGAACCAGATTGCGGAATGCCATAGGGTAAGGGATCTGGCGGAAATCGTGGGTGAAATTACCGGAGCAGAGATTGCGCAGTTGGAAAATCCGCGCCTTGAGATGGCGGAAAACGAACTGCGTGCGAGCAATGAATCTTTCGTAGAACTGGGATTTGAGCCAATTCTTCTGAAGGACGGAATTCTGAACGAAACCATTGAGATATGTCAGGCCTACCGGCACCGCTGTGACATTAACACAATCCCCAGCACGTCAGAGTGGGTGACGCGCCGTGGAGATGCTCTTCAGCTAACCGAGGATTCGCCAGTACGGTAAACTTTGTAAACAAGCTTGATGCCAATGGACATGTGCAACTGGTCCGGGCACCGACAAGGATTTTTGTTTGATGCGTCTTTTTCTACTCCTTGCACTGGCCTTTGCGTTGATAAGCATTTCGCTTGTCGTGTCTCAGAATCCTGAGTTTTTGAGACAGACCCAGCAATTTGTAAGCGGATCGGACGAAGCCACGCCGGCTGCAAGCTTGACGGAAACGCCTGCGAATTCATGGTCCGATTTATTTGAACACACCAGTTTCGTCGGGATGCAGGACGATGGCTGGCAGGCATTGTCCGGATTTCCTTCTTTTGCCAAAATCATCATTCCGCTGCCACGTAAGGTAACTTTGACCGATGGTCGTTTGCGGTTGAGCCTTTCAACGCAGATGGCCGAAAGTGGCGTTGGAACCTTGCGTGTATCCATAAACAACACAAGGCGAGCCGATTTGGTCTTGAAAACCGGCGAAGACCGGCGAAGCCTGTTGCTGGGACTGACTCCGGAAGATTTGGCAAGGCCACGCTTGGTGATTTCCTTGACTGTACAGGGCGATGCGTTTTCGGGCGTTTGCCCGAGCAGGCCAAGCCGCGGCGTTGTCGTCGACGTATTGCCTGAAAGCGGTGTAGAACTGGCGCACTCTGAGGCGCTCACCGATCCGCTGGACATCTGGCTTGCGGATACGAAACCTGCGCGGTTTTACATGTATGCAGGCGATGATTCCGCTCAGCGTGCCGACAGTCTTTTGTTGGCGGCGCGTTTGAAACAATTGCAACACAATGTTGAGTTTTTCCCGCAAACGGACGCAGAGAATACGCCGGTCCAAATCCTGTCAGTGGATAGAAACCAGTCTGAGGATTTGGTTTATGACATCCAAACCGGGCGGTTGACCATCAAAGATCCAAATCTGGCAGTGACCAGATTTGCCAGTGATACGACCCTGTCTCTGGCCGATCTTTTGTCCGGACCATTGAGCGCTGTTCCGGCAGATGAAAACGCGATTTTGGAAGATGACAGCACGCGCACCTTTTTCCGCAGCCATCGTTGGCGTATGAATTTTGATTTGACGGAGCGCCGTGCCGGTCGCGCACCGTCCCAAATGCGTCTGGCTTTGAAGACCAGCAACCAGTTGGAGGGCGCAGACTGGCTGGTGCGGGTTTTGTTAAACAATAATCTGCTGGCCAGTTACGAGTTGGAAACAGGGTCTGATGTCTTTGAAAGATTAATTCGTCTGCCCGCAGAACTGCAATTGCCGGACAATGAGATTGCCGTTGATCTGCTGACGACAGATATTACAAACTCAATCTGTGATCCAGGCCTTGAAGTTGCCGCCCAGATTTTGCCGGAGACGCGATTGTCCGGTGAGGCGGTTACAAACGCCCAAATTCCTATTCATGCAGTAAACGCACTGGGTCAGCCAGGCCGCGTCTCCATGACTGCTCAGCCGCAATTCAGCGGCGCACAGGCAGCCCTTGCAAGCAGCCTTGTTGCATATGTTCTGCCACAGGACACGCTGGTGGAAACCGGAGCACAAGAGCTTGCCGCGATACCGACCAGATTAGCCGTTACGGATAGCGCAGGGCTTCAGGAGCGATTGGAAGCTGTGGATCTGAGCGATACCAGCAAGCAATACTGGGTCGTTACGGAAGCTGATGGTGAATCGGCTGCACAGGCACCTTATCAGATCATTCCAGTGGGTGCCGGGCAACTGACGACCAGCCGGCTTCCCATGTATGACAGCGCAGTTTTTCTGTTCATAGAAACATCTGAGGGGGCGACTAGCGACGCACAGGCGGACTGACACTTGGCCACACGATTAACCGACGCCTTTTTACACAGTGACTTCTGGTCCACGGACAGCGCACCGGCGGGCTTGTCTGCGCGCGTATCACTCTGGCGAACCCCCGGTGTCATTCTGCTGTTCTGTGCGTTGAGCTATGGAAGCCTCTTCATCATCAACGAAGTGCCCTTTCTGAACGAGCACTTTCCCAATGATGATCTCAACTTTTCGCCCTACACAGGCACGCATGCAATTCCGGTGCGCGTATTTATCCTGTGCTTCATGGTGGCATTTTCGGTCTTTGCAGCAGGGGGGTGGCTACAGCGTCTGCGCTTCGGGCTCTATGTCATCGCGCAATTCGTCGTCTATTGCGCTCTGTTTGATATTTTCAACATCGTCAATCACAGCCTGTTCGGATTTCTATACCCTCTGTCGCTCATTGCAATCATCAGCGGAGTAGCTGGTTTCTACGTTTTCTCCAATGCTCTTTTGCGGCTTGGAAACATGCCACCAAAGCGCGAAAGGGCGTATGTTCGGCAATCTGTCATCTTGCCGTTTCTGCTGTTTTTCCTGGTCTTTTTGACGTCGGCCATTTTGGCATCCTGGATTTCCATCGTCACGCCGGAACCCATCACGCAGTTCCGCCTGCTGGCTCTTATGGGCGGAATCGGCCCCGGGGTTTTTCTGTTTTTCCCGCTGTTTTTTGGCTCACTCTATGCCTTGAACCGACTTAAGGAGCTTGCGCTCAATCGGGTTGATTTCAGGCCACCGCTAACAATCATCATTCCTGCACATAATGAGGCGCATATTCTGCGCCAGACCATCGGGAACATCGACAAGGCGGTTGAGGTTTACGGTTCTCCGGTAACGATCCTGATCCTGAACAACAATTCAACCGATGCCACGCCTTCTCTTGCGCGACTCGCGCTGTCGTCTTGCAAATTTGTATCTGGGCGTGTGGTGGATGTGCCAACTCCGGGAAAAGCTCACGCACTCAATCGGGGCCTGGAATTGGTCGGAACCGAGTTCTTTGTTCGCATTGATGCCGATACGCAGGTGGAAGCAACCTCATTGCTGCGCGCTCTGCGCCATTTCAAAGACCCAGATATGGGCGTCGTTGGCGGATTGCCGTTGGTGCCAGGCACAGGCCAGTTTGACCGGGCGCGACAGATGGAAACACTTCTCAAACACGGCTTTTATCAGGTTGCATTATACCCGATCCGGGCTGTCGTTGGTGTTGCTGGAATGTTCGCGGTTTACCGCACCGAACTGCCCAGGCGTTTGGGGGGCTTCGCCTCTGGCATGAATGGTGAAGATACGGACATGTCTCTGGCAATAGGGGAATCCGGATATCGGGTGAAGATCGATCCTGCGGTCCAATTCGTGTCCGAAGTGCCCGCCACCTTCAAGCATCTGCGTGAGCAGCGTATGCGCTGGTTTCGTTCAGTCTACCATGTCACAGCGCGCAATGCGGATTATCTGGAGCGTTGGTGGCCCTCGGTACGTGGCAAACTGATGTTGCCTTTCATGCTGATCAACTCGGCCAGACGGGCAATGATGCTACCTCTGGTATGTTTTGGGCTGATTGAATATATCACAGCTTTCGACAGTTCCAGCGCGCTGGTCTGGCAGGCAATTCTGGCTGTAATTATCGGCATGCCTGCGCTCATGGCGTTGATTGCCTGCCTGCTCAATCGACGTGTTAAAGCGCTTATGTATCTCCCGGAATACGTGTTGTTCAGGGCGCTTAGGTCCTATTTTACTTTGGAATCATTGCTCTCCATTTCGCTCTATCTGCCGACAACTCAAACGCACAAGAGTCAGGTGTGAAAACGCTATTTTACATCCTGTGGTTTACAAATGATTAATAAAACCCTAAGATGTTGTAGTAAATACGAATACAACCTTTAGCCGAATCGTCAATAGTTTCCTGTAACAGTCGATCATGGTCTGCAAAGTGTTTTGCGGACATGCTCTATTTGTCGGGGGTTGAGATGAAATTTCCCATTTTCGGGATGGTTCTGGCGCTTATGCTGGGACAGTACACACTTCTGGATATTTCCAATCGCTTGGCACATAACCTTGCCGGTATGGATCAGCAGAAGGTTGAAATAGATCTGGCAACTGTGACCATAAATACATCATCCAACGTGTTTTGCCGTCAGCCCGCAAACGCGACCTGGCAGTGCCCACAAAGTTAACTTTGTAACGGACCCATCGGATAAGTCCGAGGGCGACGTGGGCAATGCAGGCATCAGTGCCGTTAAGCAAACCCGCCACATTGAGCGCTCGATGTCTGTCAAGACAGCCTCAACTTCCAGAACAGTTCTTCCTGAGTAAATCTGTGTCTACTTTGGCATAACGCTGCGCTGCGATTGATGGTAAGTCTCGGTCACACGTTAGACTGACCTGTAGAGACCTGGAAATGACAGTGACAAAATCGAAAATTGGTTTGGCTGGGTGCGGGCGCATGGGCGAACCAATGTTAGCCGCTTTGCGCAAAGCAGAATTCGATGCGTTGGGTTTTGATATCCGGTCGCCGCAAAGCTACGGACATTTTGCGCCGGCCATGACGGATGATCCACACCACTTTGCCGATCACACTGAAATTCTTGTCTCAGTCGTGCGAAACATCGATCAGACGGATGCCTTGCTGTTCAGCGATCAGGCTCTTGTCAAAACTGCGAAGAACCTCAACACGATCATCATTGCGTCCACACTGTCACCAACTTATGTGCGCGCGCTTCGCGGCCAGGTGCCCGCGCATATAAACCTTGTTGATGCACCCATGTCGGGAGCTGCAATTGCAGCACAGGAAAACCGACTGTCCTTCATGTTGGGTGGCGGTGAGGCTGATCTGCAGCTTTTGATGCCGCTCTTTGAAGCAATGGGAACATCGTTCCATAAAATGGGCAGCTTCGGGGCGGGCATGAGCGCAAAAGTATTGAACAATCTGCTGGCCGCTTCTTCCACGGCCATGACCCGCCTCGTTCTGGATTGGGCCGATAAGCTGGATCTTGATGAACGGAGTCTTTTGCAACTCATCGACAAGAGTTCCGGCCAGAATTGGTTTGCCAGTGCATTTGACACCATTGAATTTGCCCGGGACGGATATGCACCAGACAACACAATTGAAATTTTGGAAAAAGATGTTTTCAGCGCGCTGGATGCAGCCCCGCACGGCGTTGACACAGCTTTGCCGAAAGCGGTGATAGCCGCAATTCGAAAATTGGAACCACGCGGATAAATCGTAAAAAAGGCGTCGGGCTCAACAGGAACCCGACGCCCCTATCAGATTTTAGCCAACAAGAGCAGCTTCGGTTTTATCCCGAACATCCTGCTCGGAAACACCATCGGCCAACTCGACTATTTTCAAGCCGCCTTCAACCACATCAAAAACACCAAAATTGGTGATGATGCGGTCTACCACTGCCTGACCCGTCAGGGGAAGGGTACATTCTTTCAAGAGCTTGGTTTCGCCCTTCTTGTTGGTGTGGTCCATGACGACGATAACTCGTTTCACACCAGCAACAAGGTCCATGGCACCGCCCATGCCCTTCACCAGCTTGCCGGGAATCATCCAGTTGGCCAGGTCGCCGTTTTCGGCAACTTCCATGGCCCCAAGAATGGCCATGTCGATTTTGCCACCCCGGATCATGCCGAAACTGTCCGCTGACGAAAAATAGCTGGTCCGGTCCAACTGCGTAATCGTCTGTTTGCCCGCATTGATCAGATCCGGATCAAGGTTTTCCTCAGTTGGAAACGGGCCCATGCCAAGCATGCCGTTTTCCGACTGCAGCGTTACGTCCACACCGTCTGGAATGTAATTTGAAACCAGGGTTGGTATGCCAATACCCAGATTGACATACATGCCGTCTTCCAGTTCACGAGCTGCGCAGGCAGCCATTTGATTGCGATCCCACATAATTGCTCTCCTTAAGCCGCGCGAACGGTTTTCTGTTCAATCCGTTTTTCATGCTGGCCGACAATCAGACGGTTCACGAAAATGCCGGGCGTATGGATCATATCCGGGTCGAGGCTGCCAACTGGCACAATCTCTTCAACTTCAGCAATGCAGACCTTACCGCAGGTCGCCGCATTCGGATTGAAATTGCGGGCAGTTTTGCGATAGATCAGATTGCCCTGGGCATCGCCCTTCCAGGCTTTTACGATCGAGATGTCGGCCACAATTCCGCGTTCCAGAATATAGGTTTGGCCATCAAAATCCTTGTGGTCTTTGCCATCGGCAATCACTGTACCAACGCCGGTTTTTGTATAGAAGCCCGGGATGCCGGCACCACCGGCGCGCATTCGCTCAGCCAGTGTTCCCTGTGGATTGAATTCCAATTCCAATTCGCCGGACAAATATTGCTGCATGAAGGTGTCATTCTCACCCACATAGGACGAAATCATTTTTTTGACCTGGCGCGTTTGCAGCAACAAACCAAGACCGAAATCATCAACACCGGCATTGTTGGAGGCAACTGTCAGATCTTTGACACCGGCATCGCGAATGGCTGCGATCAGCAATTCTGGAATGCCGCACAGACCGAAGCCTCCTGCCGCGATAAACATGCCGTCGGACAGAAGCCCATCCAGGGCCTCTTCCGCTGAATTGAAAACTTTTTGCATTATCTGCTCCCGATTGAATGCCGCATTGCAGCAAGAGATACGAAGTGTTGCTACACGAGAAGCTCTGCTTTCGCAAAGCCAATTGAACGGAATTCGTTCCGGATTGAGGAAAAGCTTAAAAACCAGCCGGTGAGTCAGACCTGAGCACGCATGAAAACCAAATCATCACAAGCCCATCTGGCGTCGTCCAAGCTCGGTCAGATCATCAATCGTGGCACGTCCCTTGAAATCGACTTCATAATCCTCAGCGGCAAAATCCGGAGCACTTTTACCAGCCATGAAATGGTCGGCCTGTCTGCGCGCATAGGCTTCGTTTTTTGCACATTTTGGCGATGCGCCAATATAGATCACATTGGCAAAATCGGTGCCCGTATGGGCATTTGCGACAGAATGGATCAGGTCGGGATGCCACCAGACCGTGTCACCGGGTTCTACGACCGGAATGGAAACAAGCCCTTCAAGAATGTCCGCATGCCATTTGGGATCGGCAGAAAGCGCCCGACCTGGCGTTGCACCACACAAATCATCGTCCGGTACATCATCCTGCAGCGCACGCAGCAGAAAGTAAGCAATGCCTCTGGCTGATGGGATCAGGCTCAGCGTGCCATCGCCGGGACCTTGACTTGTCAATCCTGTCCAACCTTGAAAAGTCCGGAACATGGAGCACACTGAGGGAGAAGAAAATTCGCGTGTCTGCGTTCTGAATGTTGCTTTCCAGGGGTCGTATTCCTGCCAGGCGCCCTCAAAAACTGGCCCGTAAATGCGCTGGTATGCAGGGTCCACCCATCGTTCATATGAGCCTGAATCCATGTGTGGAGACAAGCCAAGTGTTGTATCACCAGGACGCCGACGTCGCGTTCGATCAGCATAGGCATAATCCTGGTCAGGGTCGAATTCCTGTCCCATCGGCCCACTGACATCCCACAGCCGATTGAGAAACTGTTTCGTTCGGGCCATGCTTTCAGCTTGCCGCGCCATGACCTGCGGCTTTGACCAATAAAGCCCGAAGATTTGCGGAGAGCCCGCATCCAGTGCGCTGAAGTAGCTGTCCAGCCCTGCCTTTTCCTTGGCCTTGTTCACATAATCATTGTCTTCGATATAGGCACCCAGTTCCGCGTTCCAGTCTTCCGCCTGCTGGCGCGGAAACACACCGCGGACGATAGCGGCTCCACTTTGGCGAATTTCTTGGCGCAGCGTGTCAGAAACTTTGCCATCACGGATATGATCATAGCTCAGTTCAGGAATTGTGGATTGTCCGGCTGCAGCACGCTTGCTGATCGCATCCACATCTCGGCAAATGTGATCCCGTACATCCTGGAAAGCAGCTGTAACATCCTGCAGCGACCTCAACCGTTGTTTTGTTTTCCTGATATAGGCTTTGATCTCTTCGTCCATACACGCCTCCCGATGGATCTTCAGTTTATTTTCCATGATTGAAGCACGCTCTTAGCAAAGCTTCAATCCGTTACAGGTGTGTGAATTTGATCCACCTTGCCCGTGTGACCCGAGCCAAATTCCGGAATTTATGACAAAAAATATTTACCCATTCCGTCTGTGGAAAAATGAGCCGAATTAACTATGGTTTCACAAAAGTTAACAAGCGCAACCAGAAATGGCGTAAATGTTACACCATGTCATATTCAGCACCATCGTCCGAATTCTTGTCAGACTATAGACGCACTCTGTTTTCACGCAGGAGCTTGCAAACATGGATCGGTTTGATTCCAAGCTCATCCCTGGCCGTAAGACTGTTTATTGCTCTCTTGGTCATAGACCTTCTGTTCATCGGAGTGTTCGTCTTCTATGGCCTCCAACAGGTCATCAGCGAAAATCCAGCAAAGTTCCCGCAAATGTGGAGCCTTGCTGCGGATTACAGCATTCCGGAATTCTTTGGATACGCCAAGCTAGCTCTCGTCGCCGCGTTCTTATTCGTTACATTTAAACGAACAGGGCAGCTCATCTGGTGGAGTTGGGCTGCGATTTTTGCCTTGCTATGGGCCGACGACATGTTGCAGTTGCATGAACATGGCGGCGAGTGGGTTGCTGCGTTTTTGCCCTTCCACTCCATTGGCGGTATCGAGGCACACCACATTGGTGAACTGTCGATTTACGCACTTCTTGGCACAACAGGCCTTGCTCTTCTGATTTTTGGCGTGCAGCGCACAGCTGCAAATATCGTTGCCGAAAGCGGGTTTTTCCTGGTTGTCATTTTGGGCCTTGTAGTCTGCGGTGTGGGCATAGATCTGGTGTCTTCGGCAACTTACTTCCAGGATACGGATGCAGGCACGACGGTTTCAAAAGCCATCTACGGCGTATTGATAATTGCCGAAGATGGTGGTGAATCCATTTTCATGACGCTTGGCTGTGCAGGCGCTTACGCAGTTTGGTTGGATAACCGCACGCGAAGTCAATCGGCAGAATAGGGGCGATGTCAGGTGCCAAGGCTCTGCAATACACCCACAACCTTCATGATTATTGGTACCGCAACAATCAGAATACTGATCGGGAATAGAAACAGGGCCAGCGGAAACAGCATTTTAAGTGGCAGAGCATTGGCCTTTTCTTCTGCCGAGATCATACGTTTTTCACGCATTTCCTGACTGAATACACGTAAGGTTTTTGTGACGCTGGCACCCAATTCCTCAGACTGCCTGAACAGGACCGAAAGTGATTTTGCTTCATCAATGCCCAGGCGGTCTGCCAGATTTGACAAAGCATCCCGCAAACGCCTGCCGCCTCGCACTTCCAGCATCATCATGGCCAGATGAAGCCCGAAGTTCTTGCTGCTGGATTTAAGAAATTCTTTTGAAACGCGGTCAACCGCTGCCTCAACACTTAGGCCGGCATCCACGCAGACAATCAGCGTGTCCATAAAATCGGGAAACAAACGCCGGTAATCGGTCTCGCGGGAATCGCCAATTTTTTCCAGCACAATGTTACAAATGAAAAACACCAATGCCCCGAAAATCAACGCAAGCATTATCAGTGATGACTGCTCCAGGTTTGGTGCGAAGAGCGGTATGCCAAACATGATGAGGCTGATTGCCGCCAGCGCGGCAGCCACTCTGACAAGTTGATAGGTACGCGGAGCACTGGGATGAAAATACCCGGCGCGGATCAAGCGGTTGTTGATTGAGTTCGGGTCCTTATCGGCACGCACGACCGTATAATAATTTTTTACAAGCGTTGCCTCATTGATGCTCAGACCACGGATGTCCTGAGGTATCTCAATTGCATCATCCTTCTTTTCCTCGACCTCTGTTTCGGCATCAAACCGTGCACTTATTTCACGGCGAGAGCTGAAGAAGCTGAAAAGGACAGCTGTGACAATGAGGACGGAAACAAAGGTTGCAAGAAGGATCAGATTTTCGGACATGGTGATGCTCAATAATCAAAATTGATGATTTTGCGGATGACGAGCATACCGACAGTCAACAAAATTCCTGACACCACGAGGAAGTGTGTGCCATATCCGCTTTCCCACAAAGGCAGGAAATACTCTGCATTCAGCAAACGTATGATGCCATAGAGAAAGAACGGAAATCCAAGCATGAACCAGGCGGTCATCCGACCTTCTGCAGAGATCGCTTTGATCTTCGATTTCATCATCACACGCTTGCGAATCATATCAGCAAGGTTGGTCAGTATTTCACCCAGATTCCCGCCGGAACCCTTTTGGACACTGAGGGAAATAGCCAGAAGATTGAGCTCCTCAGCACCAACCCTGGCCCCCATGTTACGGATGCCGACATCAATATCCACACCGTAAGTTAGCTCATCTGTCAGAATTCCAAATTCAGTGCCAATCGGATCCTTGGTCTCTCTGGCGACCAGTGAGATGGATATCGGCAGCGGGTGTCCGGCGGACAGACTTCGGACCATGATGTCGATGGCTTCTGGGAGTTGTTCTGTGAACTTCTTGACCCGTTTGGCTTGAGCGCGATACAGGAACAGGAAGCCAACAACACCGGTGAGGATGATCGAAATTATGGCACCAAGCAATCCGCCATAGTCGAAGAAGGCCAGCGTCAGATAACTGAATGCCGCCACGAAAGCCAGATAGGTCGCGATCCTGGCGAAGCTCAGTCGCAGACCCGATTGTATGTATAGTTTTTTGAGATAATTGGTAACGGATTGCTGCGCCTCAGCATCGATCCCACGTTCTTTCAGCAAGTTTCGATAGACAACGTTGCGATCTGCGTCCTGCTCGATCAGACTCAGACGATGGTTCAGATAGCTGCGGCGCTGAAACCGGTCGCGTACCGTACGCAAAAGCGTGTCTGTCGCGACCAGAACGCATATAAATACAGCGATGTAGATGAAATATATCGACATGGAGTTAGATCAGCTCCCGGCTTGGATCAAACAGATCTTCGGGAACCGATAGTCCAATTTCAGCGATTTGTTCCAGGAAACGCGGCCGAATGCCGGTGGCATAGTAGATGCCTTTGATCTTGCCCTTGTCATCCAGGCCCTGTTTCTTGAAAGCCATGATTTCCTGCATCTGGATCACATCATTTTCCATGCCAGTGACCTCGGCAATCGAGGTCAGCTTGCGTGTTCCATCGTGCAAACGCTCAACCTGAACAACCAGATCGATCGCGGAGGCAATCTGCTGGCGAACGCTTTTGATTGTCATCGGCATTCCGGCCATACCGATCATTTGCTCAAGACGGGAAATGGAGTCACGTGGCGTATTGGCGTGAACCGTACACATGGAGCCTTCATGGCCCGTATTCATGGCCTGCAGCATATCGAAGGCTTCTTCGCTGCGGACCTCACCGACTATGATGCGGTCGGGTCTCATGCGAAGCGCATTTTTCAGCAATTCGCGCTGACGGACTTCATTGCGCCCGTCAAGCGTGGCTGGCTTCGTTTCCAGTCGGCACACATGAATCTGTTGCAATTGCAATTCGGCAGCATCTTCAATGGTCAACAGCCGCTCTGAATTTGATATCTGCGAAGACAGCGCGTTCAGCATGGTCGTTTTGCCCGAGCCGGTACCGCCGGAAATAATAATGGATTTCCGGCCCTTTACCGCAGCAGACAGCAAGACACGCATCGCGTCAGCCATTGATCCGCCCTCGACCAGCCGCTCCAGTGTGTAGGGGCGCCGCGAAAATTTACGGATCGACACCATGGGGCCGTCAACGGCGACCGGCCTGACGGCCACATTCACGCGTGAGCCATCGGGAAGGCGGGCATCAACCAGGGGTGAGGATTCGTCGACCCTGCGCCCAACCGCCGAGACGATCTTGTTGACGATGCGCAACAGATGATCTTCGTCCTTGAAGCGGATATCCGTCAGTTCAAGTTGACCGAACCGCTCGATAAAGACCTGTTCGTGACTGTTGACCAGAATATCCGCGATCGTGTCGTCTTTCAGAAGCGGTTCCAATGGGCCAAGGCCCAGCATTTCATTGGTCGTATCAAGAATGAGCGAATCCAACTCAGGCGCGCTGAGCGGGAATTGATTCTTTTTGATGAAGTCCCTGACCAGAGGCCGGATTTCATCAACAAGCTCTTCCGTATACATTGTGTCGAGGACACTGAGATTGATCTCATCGAGAAGATAGCGATGCAATGCGACACGCATTGCAACCATCTTCTGCTGATCCTCATCTATCTCCAGGTCTGGCGACATAGGTGCAGACGAGTCGGGTTCGAGACCAGAAATTGTTGATGAACCAAACGACCTGTCCGGGTCTTGCTCCCGAGCATCATCAAACGGATTCCTGAGCGTTTCTGCCGGTTTTGCTGGGCTGAAAAAACGCCCCAGAACGGTATCGTTCATATTAGAATCCTCTCCGACAGCGCCAGGCCAAAACCAGGATCAACTGCAAGCAACTGCAATCAATTGCGCACAATGACCTTCGTTCCCGTCCGGGTAGCGGCATACAAGTCCAGAACATCAGAATTGGTCAGGCGAAAGCATCCAGATGTCACACCGCCACCAACTGAGCTGGCATCATTTGTGCCATGGATTCGGTAAAGGGTGTCTTTACCGTTCTGAAACAGATAGAGCGCTCTGGCTCCGAGCGGATTATGCGGACCTGGAACGACCATTTTTGGCAAGCCGGGTTGTCTTGCCCGCATCTCGGCAGGCGGATGCCATGAAGGCCATTCTGCCTTGCGGCCAATCACGGCAGTCCCTGTCCAGGTAAAGCCTTCTCGCCCGATGCCGATTTTATACCGGGCAACAGTATTCCCATCCAGCACCACATCCAGCGTTCTGGCTGCATTGGAAATGATGATCGTTCCGGGTGCCTCACCGGTGCGAACCTGCATATGGGCTTTTGTGGTTGGGCCAAGCGTACGCGGAATTTTGTTTGAGGCAGCCTCAGCCGGGCTTGGCGGCAGGCTTAACAATCCAAGAGCCAAAATCAGGCAGGCGAGAATACATGCGACGCTCTTTAACAGCTTTGGAGCGTATTTCATCACGTGACCTCTTCAAGAATGGCGTCCGACATATTCTGTACGTTTGAACAGAAATTGGAGCGTTGATTCACCTCGCTGGGAAGAATCCCTCTGTTCACGGCTTCCAGCATGATGTGCTGTTCATCTGGCAAAATGGTTAAGATTGACGGATCGAATAGCTTTCCCAGTTCTTTTTTCCCAAATTGGGACCCGAAAAAGCCCGTTTTGATCCTGTTGGTCACCACACGAATTCCCGCTTCGCTGTTGCGCAGGGTCGAAATCTCCTTGAATCTGTGTTTGGCCCGCTGCAACGATGGCAGCGAAGGTCCTGACACGATCGTCACTGTGTCAACGGCAGACAAGATCGTCGACTGCCAGCGTGTCATGTAGGATGACAGATCAAGGACCGTATGATCATGCCGGTAACTGACAAGATCCAGCATTTTGAGAACAAGTTCAGGACCCATTTCCGAATAGGTCAGCTTCGGGCTCTCAAATGAAAACAGGGAGAAGCCGGAATCATGTACCTTCTTGATAACATCGATGAATTCCAGATCAACGCGTTCTGATTTCCCGATAACGTTTTCAAGCCTGTAGGAATTTTCAATATTCAAATAGGCGCCAATATCGGCTTTTGAAAAATCAAGGTCGAAAAGGGCAGCTGTCGGATGGGAACGCTTGCGTTTGCGGCTCATGTAATGAGCCATCATGATCGCAACGCTGCTGCCACCTGATCCGCCGCCACATGACACGACAGCATGTACTTTGTTGCCGTTCGATTTCTGCCGTTGTGTGATGGAACTGACGGTGTCAGTCAAAGCACGCTGCACAAGAGGTTTGGACAGCCAGTCTGCTCCATCCAGCTTCATCAATTGTCTGATATGCTGTTGATTCAACTCGTCAGAGATGAACAGAACCGACAATTTTCCAAGGCTTTGGCGGGATCTCAGAAATTCGGGATCATCCAGTACCGATCCATCCCCGACATCCAATATCGCAATATCAAATGCTTCCGGGTCAATCTCTTCGCTGTTTCCCAATTCCTCCAATGAGCAACTGGTCAGTTGATAGGAGGTCAAGGATGAAAAGACAGTCTCCATCATCCGGCTGGCTTGCGGGTCCTGAGAGAACATCAGAACATGCGAGCGACCGAGTTTGGTTGCTTCGGCATTCATATGCAGATTCCCAAGGAGCTTGGTGATTGAAGCTCGTTCATTGGCTTAGCTCCGAAGATCTTCAGAGGTGGCGGTTACTGCAAAGGGAGGAAATTCAATATCCAGCAGATGGAGCACGGTGCTTGTGATCGGCAGATTGATGGATCCCCGGATCAACTCCATGCGGACACTGACCACCGGGCCATCCGGTCGCCCTTCATAGCCAAGACCGTTGCGCTCGTAGGTCACGCGAATATCTTCTATCGCAAGGGCGGGGAAATAGGCCTGCAAGCCCTTCCATGAGCCATTGCCTTCCACAATACGTTCCATGATCGTTGCATTGCAGACATTACCAGTACCTGCGCCACATGTGGACGCAACGCCGGCACTGGCATTAATAAGCTCACCGGTTTCGTTGCCATTGAACTGAAAGACATCGTAAAAATCAGATGTAACAGGCTCTGTGACGATCAATTTTCGGACACCCATTTGCATGGCCTTGGCCCCGGAATTCCATTGGTGAAGTAGAAATCCAAACTCAACGCAGGCCGCGACTGCCAGAACCATAATTGGAAAAACCATCAGACCTTCGGTCAGGGCACTTCCGTTTTGCTGTTTCCAGAACTTCTTCAAATTTAACATGTCTACCACCCGATCACGCGTTGATCATGCCAGGAAGTGATTGTGATTTCGTCAATTCCCAGGAAGCCAAACAATGGTGAATGCACCAGTTGATGTGTTGTCGTTGCTGTCACAACCGTCTGTATCTCTCCGGAGCTTTCCTGAAAGGTAATTGGCGATTCAGCTGGCACCCAATTCGGCACGCGCGGTTGCGGTTGCGCAGCCACGGACCCGTAATAGGCAAGGTTTCTGGCCGTCGCTTCACACGTGTCGCTCTCGTGCCGACAGCGCGCCATATAGCGGGCTGCATCGCGCAGACCGGTTTCAATTTGTTCGCGCTGCCAGAACATGGAGCCGAATTCCAGCATGCCGAATGCAAGCATTGTCAGGACCGGCAGGGCCAGAAGGGCCTCAACCATGGCTCCGCCCTCGTTTTCCCTGCGAAAACGCGCAAATTGAGTTTGCAGAAAATTTGTAGGTCTCATCGTACCAACTCCGCTTCTTCGCGGAAATTCGTATCCGCTGTGCCGATGCCTTCTGAGCCAGCAACGTCAATAATCTCCATCGAGATTTCACGGTAATTGCCCCAT
Organism: Alphaproteobacteria bacterium; assembly: GCA_024743215.1. Lineage (GTDB taxonomy): Bacteria > Pseudomonadota > Alphaproteobacteria > Rhizobiales. Next base: position 311,017 of record JANSWZ010000002.1, on the reverse strand, counting down.
CCAATGGCAGGCTTGGTAAGAAAGGCCTTTGCAAAAGCTTCGGCTGGAATGTCTGTCCCTGCACCCTTCAAATCGTTTGCGTGTTCTTTGCAATTGATGACGGCAATGAATATTTCTCTGCGCTTTGGTTGCGGTATGACCGATGGCCCAACACACAGGGAATGTCCTGTTTCGCCATTTGGCGCTGCATCACCGACGAGATCGTTGTCGATTTCGTAATTGTAGACATCAAACCGAGATGGAGTCGTCCCCGCTGGCAGACCCGGAAAGCTTTTCGGTATGCTGACGGCAAGGGGAGGCGCATTGTATTTCTTCTTTTTGGGCGCGTAGGAATAATCCCCATGGGTGATGTCCCAATAGGTCTCGATATCCCAATCGCTGGAGGCGGCAATCGTTCCGCCGCCGATATAATAGGTGCTATCTCCATCTGGAAACGCGAGTGCATCATAATAGGACCAATTGCTTTCGGGATCATACGAGGAGCATCCCGGGTTGCATCGACTGTTTCGGCCGCGACTTTCATTATATCCCTGTGAATTTCCAGAGCGGACATTGATGTCTGGCGCATAGGATTGATTGGAAGCAGAGAACGAGCCTGAATAAAAGCCAAACCGTGTATTGAGACCGGTGGTCACAGGGCCAACATTTGCCCCTGGCTTGGTATCAAGTCCGGTTTTGCGATGGCAGGACCCTGATCCAGTCGCCAGAGCCTCCGCCAGATCATTTGCACCATTGCCGTTAACTCTGAGGAACCCGAAATTCCCGGGGCCTGCTTTACCATTCTTGCCATAGCTCAGATTTATCTGCCGGCCATAAAGGTTTCCCTGACCGAAGTTCTTGGCAAAACTCATTCCGTTTGCCATCCAGTTTCCATTGTAGCTTTCATACGGGTTGCAGATAAAAATCGGCGTTACATCACAGACAACAGCCGAATAAGTAGCAACGGCTTCAGCGCTGACAGATACAGTATCGTTCCCAATGCCGGGGATACGAAAAATCGTCCGGAGCGCACGCGGTACCGCAGTGACCTGAACAAAGGCTGCGTTGTTTGACCGTTGCGCAGCTGAATTGCCTTTGACCTCACAATTACTTTCATTGGCGGAACTGGCGTCACACGCACCATCTCCGATAGGCGTGTCATCGGAATCAGGAATGGCACCAAGAAAGGTAACCGTCACATCACTTTGCGCGCCATCGGCCGTTGTGTAAGTGATTCTCGTCTTTGATCCCATTCCCATGGCGTTTCCATTATCGCCAAACCAGACTTCATTGCCGCTCATGGCACTGATAGCGGCCTCGGCGCGCTCGATTGCGTCATCTTCTCCGTCCAGCTCGCGAGCCCCGGCAAGTGCCATGGCGTCCACTGCGTTTTGAACATCTGTGTGAAGATTGGCGACGCGCGAGCCATCAATAACAAAAGCTGACAGGCCCACCACAAGGGGAAGGGCAACAAGTGTCATCGCTAGGGCGTAGCCATCCTGTTCCCGAGTAAATGTCGAGAACGGACTCTTGAAATTTCGAATTTTGAGTTTTGTTGCAATATCCATCACGTATCAATCCTGTTTCCGGCTCCGTTGCCGGTTCTCTAAAAAATAGAGGCAGGTCGTCTTGGATTGCTTAATGTGTCTTGATAGACCCCTGTTTTTTGGGGAAATCAGCCGGAATTATTCGGATTTGGTTACTGAATCGTCACTTTCCGCGTCGCCGGAACCACCGCAGGTCACCACATCAGGATCACACGGCTCCACGTAGCGCGCATGTGCCTGTGCAACTTTTTCCGGAGATGAGTAAATGGTCGTGTCCAGTGCGGTTGCTGGAAAAGGGTCCACTGTGTGGATACCCATATTGGCTTCAGTCGCGTTCCCGGCACCAAGTGTAATGCTGTCGCGATTGTTCATGTGATCGGCACAGGCCGACAGGCTGAACAGGCTGATCAATGCCGCCGCACGGAAAGCTTTATTTTCTGAGAACATATGTGTCCTCAAATTCAAGGTCGAGGCGATGGCCATAGGGTCCGACAACACCCGCGCCGGATCTGAATTGCCGGATCATGTCCTTGTCCACTTCCATAAGTCCCAACAGGAACAGTTCCGGATCATTCGATGGGCGGGTCTGATCGAGGGGTGAAAACAATTGTTCGTTCGAGGCCGCCGGGCGGACAAGACGCGGTGTGACCACAATCACAAGATCTGTTTCTTGCTTCTGATAGCTTGTGGAGCGAAACAAAGCGCCCAGAACCGGAATGTTTCCAAGCCAGGGAAGCTGCTCAATGTCTCTTTGATTAACGACTTGCAGAAGGCCCGCCATTGCAAAACTCTGGCCACTGCGTAGTTCCATCACAGCTTCAGCCTTGCGGGAGGTAAAGGCCGGGAAGCCATTTACTTCCAAGGTGCCGTCCAGTTCGCTGACCTGCGTCATGACGCGAATATTGATTTTCTGATCTTCCAGAACAGTTGGCACAAACTTCAGGACCACACCATAGGGGTGGTAGCTGTAAGATACATCGCCATCATTAATGCTGGTGGGAACAGGAATCTCTCCGCCTGCATGAAAACTGGCAGATTCTCCGCTCACGGTCGTGATGTTCGGTTGCGCAAGACGGCGGACCAGCCCTTTTTGTTCAAGCGCATCAATGATGACATCTACCCGCACGCCTGCGGTTCCCAGCACATTTGCGACTAGAGTGCCGAAGGCCGAATTGCCGGAAAGAATTCGATTGGAACCAGAGGAATTGTCAGACAGAAAACTTGCAACTCCCCCTTCGTCAGTCGCGTTCACCGCAAGTCCGGTTCCGCTGCCGAAGAGTGTGCTGTTGCCCTTGCTCCCGGAAACCTTGACACCCAGATCACGTCCGACTGAGCGTTTTGCTTCCAGCACCCGCACTTCCAGAGAGACCTGTTGAACATCGGAAATGCTGAGAGCGTTGAGAATGGGTTTATCTGAGAATTGTTGCGCGGCCGCCAAAGCCTGTTTCATATCAGTAACGTTGGCAACAACGCCGGACAATTGGACCTGATTGCCGAGATTTATAACGCGTATATCTGAGTAAGGCACAACAGCCCTGACAGCACTTTCGATATTGCCGGCATCTCGCTCGACCCGCACATCAACGACGCCGAGAAGGTTTTTGTTGCTGTCGTAGATGGATACGTTGGTGAATCCGGTCTTCTTGCCTTGAATGTAAAAGGACACATTCGACAAGGGAACCGCATCGGCAATCGAGGAATCGCCAATAACCAGATCCGAAAAACTCTTGTTTGTATTGACGGTTGTCGAGGAACCGGGCTGGATTGTGGCGCTTGTTGTCGAGCGCTCCCGATCATTAAGTGTGATGCGCAAATCCTGCGCTAAAGCGGGGCCGGTTGTAACAGCACCGGACAGCAGCAGGCCAAGCCCACCGGCAATAAAAATTTTGCGAACACGTTTGCCTATATGGCATCCAATGACGCAATCTTCCCCCATCCACGGCATCTTGTTCTAACAGCTCCGAATCCTTTACACGCTGTTAAACAATTCGCATTTCATGGTTAATAATCACTTAACCTCATTGAGGACGTTGTATTCGGTTTTCTTTGAGTCCCGATAGACAGCTACTTTGGCTGTCGATGGCCGCTTGATAACCACTTCAGGCTGAGGGGCATAGCCTGTTGCTGCAACCGGTTGCTGCCCAAAACCACCGCCCAGATCACCTACATTCACCGGTTCAATTGTCTCAAACTCAGAAGACGCGACATTACGCAGAGCGAGGGAAAGCGTTCCGATTGACTGAGCAAGCGTCAGCTTTTGTGCCTCGGGCGTTGAAACTTCAAATGTTATCGTCTTGACGACAGCCGCTTTGTTGGCACGCTCATCGGCCATTTGGTCAATTGCGAGCACCTTTATGCCCTGCAGCAGAACATCGGTTGACGCATTTGAAGCTGAAATATTGGAGCTGCCGCTGCTGCGCGTCAGCATAACGTCGACCCGGTCACCGGGTAGCACAAATCCGGCCACACCAAGCACGTCATTGATGCGGATAGAAACTGCTTTCATGCCGGGTGCGAGGGCCGCGGACAAAGTGGCGCGCTGTCCAGGCCCGGTAATCTTGTTGGCGAGCAACGGTTCACCAATTTCGATGGCCGACATGACATAGCGAGGTTTACCGGTTTCACCGATGACTTCTTCAACGGTACGAAATGCCCCTTCGGGAATGTCGTCGGATTGCCATGCAATGCTGCGCAGACTGCCGGTATCAACAGTCATTCCAAACCGAAGTGGGACAGCAGCTACAACGATCGTGTTATCAGGAGCCTCGGGCTCTACAGTATTTTCAGCAATAAGCGCTGCTTGCTGACCGCGTAGATAGGATTGCACGCCCACGACTGCCAGAACAGCCAACACAAATGCGACCAATAGACTAACCAAAGAAGATCTGTTCATGACGCCTATCCAAAGAGCAGCCGATGAAACCGGCTGCCATGATTTTCAAGAAGCTGTGGCTGCAGATGCCACCACGTGCATCTGCAGTCACAATATTGAGAATGCTTTGAAGGATTAACCTTCTTCTTCTTCTTCTTCTTCGCCGCCACCGTCGGGACCCATACCATCCCAGAATGTTGACCACGCCGTCCATGCACCATCAAGGCTTGTCCCGGCAATGCCGACGGTTGCGATAACACCACCAACCAACAGACCCAGAAGGATCAGATATTCGGTCAATGCAATGCCTTCTTCGTCTGCAGCAAATGCACGGAGATTTTTCAAAATGTTATTCATGTTACACCTTATAATTCTGTTGTACTCAAACATTAGGGCGACTGGATACGTCTTTGTTCAGTGCTTTCTGCCCGAGATGGCTCACAACGCTGGAACGTTGAAAGCCAACCCCCTGAGAACGTATTTTGTCGGTTTCTACCTATTCGACTAGTATCCCTTCAGGTTCGAACCCTAAGGATCGATTATTTCCAAAGACATAAGAATTCATTTATGCCATTGGGCATGGACGTTGTTTCCATCGCCAAAACGATAATCAGGAGAGGTATATTAGTCGTGATCCAGTTAGATAAAATTTTAGCTATCTCATGATTGAAGCACTTGCGACCCTGGTTCTGATAGCGACCGGGCTGTGTTTTTTATACGCAGCATTCACCGATTTTCGATCCTGGAAAATACACAATCAGACGGTTCTGGCACTCATTTTGCTCTTTGCAATATACGCTGCCTGCGAGCCTTATATAGCCCTGACATGGTTCCCGTCAGTTCACCTGGCCACAGCGTTGGGTGCCGGCGCGTTGTTGTTCGTGACAGGGTTTTTATTGTGGCAATTCAAATTGTTAGGAGCGGGTGACGCAAAATTGATGTTCCCAATAGGCCTGTTTTTGGGGTGGAGCAATCTGATGACTTACGCCTTGTTTCTGATCGGCTTTGCGCTGCTCACAATGCTGTTGCTGCGCATGCCCTTGCCTTATGGAATTTCCAAAACCTGGCCGGGCATGCGTTTGAATGAAATCAGAAGGACCGGTAAAGTGCCATACGGCGTCGTGATGGTGGCCGCGTTTTTCGCTATACTGTATGTTAACTATAAACTTACAATTTGAAAAAAATGTATTCAGAACACTTGTATCAACCGCGTTGTATAGATGTGGTGCTGTTGCGCAGCAACTCCAGATTGTTGGCGGTTGTTTCGTTCGCCGGATCGATCTCATAGGCCTTCAGAAAATAGCGACGCGCCTGAACCAGATTTCCGCGCAGCAAATACGAATAGCCAACATTGTTGAGGTATTCCGGCCGGTTCGGAATCATGGATGACAAGCGCTGATAGGCTTGGTCTGAATTGTCAAAGCGGGCCAGATGATCCGAAGACGCCGCATAACCAAGCCACGCCATTGGATCATTCGGGTAAACCGAAGCGGCCTTCTTGAAAAGCGAGTAGGATTTTCCGTAATTGCGCTCCCGGAACTGCACCTTGCCTTCTTTAACCAACTGGTCATTTGAGTAATAGGACGCATAGGCGAGGTCATCAGAGGAGACTGAGCTGTCACCAAATGATGATAATTCACGGGTCACTGACGCGCATCCCGCAAGCAGGCTTACAATTGAGACTGTAATGAAAAATTTCGCAACCATGTCTTGTACCATTTTCATAAGGCGCAAACCATACAAGTATGGTTGGGAATATCCCCAGTGGCCTACAGATTACGAGGGTACAAAATACAAGAAACGCCTCTAACCCCTTCATAATGCACGATAGTCCTTAACAGTCCCTAAACTGCAGGCTTACTTAGGCTTAAGGAATAATTCGGTACAACCAACCGTGCGAGACCTTGCAGGAGTATTGACTATGGCAATAACTGAGCCAGTAGTGCCGACCACCGTTCGAGATACGGGGATCAATAGAGATTCATTAATGAAGCTCATTGCCAAAACCCTGCAGGCGCACGGAGCCTTGGCCCCGTCGCAGATTGCTGCGGAGACGCGCCTGTCACCAGGCGTTGTTGTTGAAGTGCTGAAAGAACTGCAAAGGTTGCAATATGTGGAATCTCGGGGTCTTGAAGGCTTTGAAATGCGCTCAGAGGTGCGTTTTTCTCTGGGCGGTGGTGGGGTGCATTATGCCAATCGAGCCAATGCATTGTCGCAATACATAGGTCCGGCTCCGGTTAGTCTTGAGGCCTGGATTGCTCAAATTCGCCAACAATCCATCGAAAATGAACGTGTCACGCAGGAGGTTTTGCAAGATGCTTTGTCTCATCTCGTTCTGCCAGAAAACATTGTTTCGGTCATTGGGCCAGCCATCAACTCAACCAAATCGGTTCTGCTATATGGTGAGCCAGGGAATGGTAAAACCAGTATTGCTGAGGCAATGGGAAAAGCATTCAAGGATCTGATTTATGTGCCCTACTGCGTGGAAGTGGGCGGTCAGATCATCAATGTCTTTGATCCGACATTGCATACGCCAGAAGATGAAGAATATCAGCCAAAAGCCCGTCCGACATTTGACCGCCGCTGGCGCCTTTGCCGCAGGCCATTAGCACTGACTGGCGGCGAGCTCACACTTGATATGCTGGATTTATCCTATAATCCGGTATCCCGCTATTATGAAGCACCCATCCATCTCAAAGCGATTGGAGGCGTGTTTGTGGTCGATGATTTCGGGCGGCAGCGAACTGACCCGCAGGCGGTTTTGAATCGGTGGATTGTGCCGCTGGAACGCCGCTACGACTTTTTGACCCTTCATACCGGCAAGAAATTCGCGGTTCCTTTTGATCAGTTAGCAGTGTTTTCAACCAATTTACCCCCTGAAGAACTCGCGGATGCAGGTGCTTTGAGGCGGTTACATTACAAGATCAAAATTCCAACCCCTTCCGCAGATGATTTCCGGGCAATCTTCCGCGATGCCGCAAAAAAAGCTGGCCTTCCTTACGACAGTGCTGCGTTTGAAGCATTTTTTGAACGACATTATGCCAATGGAAAGGCAACGCCAGCAGGTCACCATCCCAAATACATCATTGATTTCATCACATCCGTTTGCCGCTTTAAAGACGAAGAACTGCGCATGGATGCCGAATTGCTGGATGGCGGCTGGGGCAATCTGACTGTGAATTGACAAGTGTTGATCGGTCATCTTGTCGATCAGCCAAGTTCAAGTCGGGTCACAACTGTCTGAGGATCCCGTAAAGCCAAAAACCATGGATCCATTTCCAGCACACGTTCAACCAAATCTGACACGGTTTGACGGCTGGCGTCTGTATCAACGCGAATGAGTATCTGTGTTTCGACAGGCGCTGCCGTTGAATCTCCCAAACCGAAAATGGCGAGATCGTCAAAATCCGTCGAGACCGTTACATCAACCATGCGCAATGAAATGCCTTCACGCGCAGCGGCCATCTTTACGCCTATGGCCACACAGCCCGCGATCGCAGTTCTGGCGTAAAATCCGGGTGAAGGCCCTGCGGCTGCGCCGCCCATGCCATAACCCAAATCAGTTACAGCGGTAAATTTTCCTTCCCGCACGGTGCATGTCAGCCCGGTTTTCACTCGGCCCTGTGTTGTTATTTTGCTGGTGGCAGCAGAAGGGTCTGAAAGCATGCGTTTGATAACTTTCCTTTGGGCCTGTTGGACCGCGTTATCTGCTTCTTGAGTCGTCTGGGTATTCATAACTATCTGTCCTTTCAGGCTGCGTGTGTTGTGGCGTGTAGGGTCAGGTGATCGGCCAATGCCTCTGCGTCTCCGCCCACTCCATCAAGCAACGCGGATTTTCTGCGTCTCAGAAATGGCAGGCCAAGAACATAGAGGCCTGGAGCGACTACACCGCTGTCATGTTGCAACCGGCCTTTTGAATCGAACACAGGAAGCTGCAACCAACTGAAATTCGGCTGATATCCTGTGGCCCAGACAATGGTGCCAATCGATCCTGTGTTAAGGTCATATTGCAGTCTTGGATTGCTGCTGACGCTGGTCGCTGCATGGCGATGAGGCGCGGCAATATTTTCGAGCTTGTGAGCGGCCGCCCAATCATCAAACCCATCGAGGAGGCGGTTCATTTTCAAATCAGAAAGCGCACAGTGATTTGTCAGTGACCCGGAAAACAAGGCACGTCCATCCCGGATGCCGGCAAGCCTGCCGACAATCTCCACACCGTCAGCTTGAAGCGCATTCAAATCCATGATCGGACGGGCTTTGGAGCCGATCAGTTGAAGGGACGGCACCCGTCTTGCGCGGTTCGGATCATCCACTTCATCCAGGCCCATATCCAGAACGCCGGTCCGGTCCATCCACCATTGAATGTCGAATCCGCGATACTGCCGTGGCACTCGAATGTGTTGCCCGGCGGCCAGTATGACCTTATGGCCCGCTGCGTTCATTTCCAACGCCAGTTGGACACCCGTTGCTGATGCGCCAACCACCAATACGCCGCCGGGTCCTAGCTGGCTGGGATTGCGATAATTGAGCGGGGTCAGCTGCGTGATATGGTTGGGAATGCTCTGCGCAAATTGTGGCTGGCGAACCTGCGCACATGCTCCGCTCGCAATCACCAGATTGTCGCAATACCAATTGCCCCGTGATGTCTGCACGCAATAGCCGGTGCCGTGCGCGGTAGCGGATAGCACTGTAGTGCGCTCTTCTATGGGTGCCGTGATCTTCTGTGCATAGAATTGCAAATGACTGACGATCTGCGGCATTGACATGAAGCCATCTGAATCTGATCCGGCATAGGCAAAGCCGGGGAGGCGGGTCTGCCAGTTGGGTGTTAGTAATTTGAGACTGTCCCAGCGTTCATGGGACCAGGAATTTGCCACTTCGCCTCGCTCGATCACCACATGGGCAATCGAGCGGTCGGCAAGGCATTTGCTCATGGCGAGCCCGGCTTGACCGGCGCCAACAATGACGGTCGAAATCTGTTTCACGACACTCGCTCCCTCAGGCAGCCCGGATCAGGCTACGTCCACATGAACATTGGTTGGGTTTGTGATGAGGTCGAACACAGCGGAGCGCTTTTGCGACTGGGCAACCAGTGCGCGTATATCGGCATCGCTGGCATCCGCATCGATCTCAAACCGTACACGTACAGCACCAAAACCATTGCGAATGTCCGGGTCCATTCCCAGAATGCCTCGAACATCCACATCCCCTTCAACAATGGCCTTGACGCCGCGCAGTTGAATGCCGCGATGCTGAGCAACAGCTGCAACACCGCCTGTCAGGCAGCTTGCCAGTGCTGCAAGCACGATTTCTGGCGGGGTTGGCGCACTGTCTTTGGCGGCAAAAACCTCTGGGTGGTCAGACGCGATTTTGAAGGTCTGTTTGCGCTCATGATCCTGGCCAAGACCGAAGTAACCATTGATGCTGTTGATGCTTTCGGTCCCATCCACCCAGTCGCAGGTACTGCGGAAGGTAAAGGCAGCAGCCTCTGGCGTTTCGGCAAAGGCGCACCGTGCGCCAATAAGAGCTTCTGTGTTTACGCCATTGTCGATGACGCCTTCATTTGTGTTTGCGTGTGTCATGTTATCGTTTCCTTTTGGGATTGGTTTGTTTTGTCATTTGGTTTCGTTTGGATGGCAGCTTAATCAGCCACTGGGTTACGAGCCGTGATCAGCCATGAAGAACTGTCCATCCACAGCCCTTCCGCATTGGTTTCAACTGTTCGGAACAGTTCGGTGAGTGCAGCTTCAACATCTGCACGTCGTTCTTCGCCAAGCGCACCGGCCTCGCGAAAGGTTTCTCCGGCAGGACCGATCGCCAATTGAAAGGCAATGGCCTCCTCAATTGTGCGGCCCACCATGACTTTGGCGTCAATGCGCTGAAAGGCAACATCGGTAAAGCCAGCAGATTTCATCTGTGCCCGGGTGGTTTCTTCATCGGCCATGGAAAATGGGCCGGGTCCGCAAGTCCGAGCGTCTTCACCAGGTTTTGGCAAGATGCTTTGCACGACATCACAAGCCGCAATCAGCCATGGATTATCTGTACGCTGCCGCCATACGATATGTGCCATCCGGCCACCAGGTTTCATGGCGTTCCGCATAGCGCGCAATCCGCCGACAGGATTAGCAAAGAACATGGTGCCAAAGCGGGCAAATACGAAGTCAAACTGACCTTCATCCAGTCCCGCTTCCACATCGCCTGAAACAAACCGGATATTACCAGATCGACTATACGCAGCATGTGCTTCGGCATAATCCAGAAACGCCTGGCAGCAATCAATGCCGACGACATCACCCGATAGTGCAACCCGTTTGGCCAGCGCAACCGCTGTATCGCCAAAGCCGCAACCGACATCCAGAATTCGATCACCGTGCCTCACATCCAGCGCGGGAAGGGTTTCGGCACTGTGCCGAGACAGCCCATCTACCAGAATATGGCGATAGCGGATGAATTTGGGAGCCAGGATTTCGTTCCAGAACTCCACAAGAGGCGACGCTTCAAGCGCCGCAATGTTTGGTGTGTGTGCATTCATTTTCTTATCTCCCTTCCGATCAGCTGTGAGGGCAATCAGGCTTTGGTGATGATGATTTCGGCATATTCCGCCGGCGCGTTCATCGATCCGTCCGTGGCGACATTGAATTCTGCTATCAGAGCCAGAATGTCCGCTTCCAAAGCTGTCTGACCGTTTGCATCCAGCGCCAGAAACGCTTTGTGCACGGGGCCGTAGAGTGTCCGGAACACATCGACAAAATGCGCAGGTGAGCGGTAACGGAAATTGAAATGCCGCTTTGTGACCCGGATGATTGATGCCATCGGGGCAAATGTCTCATCCAGCCAGGCCTGATCACCCCACAGGGCAGGGGATTGAACACCCGCTGGCGGTGCGACATGCCTGCCAAGGGTTTTGAACAGGCGTCCGATGAAGCTGGACGGTGTCCAGTTGGCCATGCCGATCTGTCCACGGGGCTTGCAGACCCGAACCAACTCACGGGCTGCCTGTTCCTGATTTGGCGTAAACATCACGCCGAATGTGGAAACAACCGCATCGTATGAATTGTCATCAAAGGGCAATGCTTCGGCATCAGCGACCTTGAAATCTACCTCGTGGCCTTCAGCCTCGGCGCGGGCCTTGCCGCTTTCCAGCAGTGACGCCACATAATCGGTTGAGGTTACATTGTGCCACCGGCGGGCAAAGGCGAGGGTGGCATTGCCATTGCCTGCAGCCACATCAAGGATCTGCGCACCGGCTTTGTTGTCCATTGTTTCTGCCAGCGTTTCGCCGACGATCTGCAGTGTTATTCCAACGACTGCATAATTGCCAGACGCCCATGCAGCGTTCTGTTTCGACTTGATGGCCTCAAAATCTGTTTCGATGATCGTGTTGTGAATGTTCATGATGTTTCTCCGTTTTATCAATGGTTTCAGTTGTTTATGGCAAATACGTTTTGTTGCTTGCCGATGAACAGACCAATAGACGGAGAGAAGCTGTGCAGATACTTCGCGGAATGAAGTAACCCACTACAGAAATGAAAGTTACGCACTACACGAAATGAAGTTACCGTGTTAAAATCCCTTTGGGAGGCCCGAAATGCGTTACAATCAGTTTTGCCCCATTGCCAAGGCAACCGAGATTCTCGGAGAAAAATGGACCATTCTTATCGTCCGTGAAATTCTGATGGGTGGATGTCGGTTCAACGAATTGCAGCGTGGTCTGGGAGATATTTCTCCGGCGCTGCTGACAAACCGTCTTAAGTCACTTGAACAACAGGGCATGGTGGTCAGGCGGAAGATTCCCGCTCAGAAGGGGTATGAATATTTCCCGACAGAAGCCTGCAAGGCGCTTTTGCCACTTCTGATCTCTCTGGGCGAATGGGGACTGGTCTGGGCCCGCCACACCATTCTGGACTCAGACTTTGATGTCGAGTTCTTGATGTTCTATCTGGAGCGCGCCGTTGATCCGTCAAAACTCATTGGCACCGAAACGGTGATCAAATTCCGCTTTTCCGATCTGACGGAACAGCGTGACTGGTGGCTTTTGGTTGAAAGTGACAACACGCAAGTCTGTCTGAAAGATCCGGGCAAGGACATCAATGTCTATTTCGACTGTTCGGTGCGCACCATGCATGATGTCTGGATGGGAGACCGCACTTATAAGGACGCCATGAAAAGCGGTGATCTGTCTGTTCAGGGTGATGTGGCCCTGACCCGGAATATCCAGGCATGGCTGACGCCGGCCACATTCGCCAATTCAGAACGGGCGCCGTTACCGGCTTAGGATTGATTCCCAACTTTAACGCATTGAATTTGTTCGATATGGTTACCCACACCGGTCAGCGGGTCTTGGAGCAGCCGTTGCTACATAATCTATATGTCCTATATAACGGGGCACGCCAGAACCTGCTTCCAGCAAAGGCCGCGCCGCCATCTTTATGAAAAAAATCGATGCCTACATCAAATTCAAAGACTGCATTTTATCCGGTCAACTTCGCCCAGGGCAGTTTGTGACGCAAAAAGAGCTTTGTGAGTTGATTGATGTTCCAATAGCGCCTGCCAGAGAGGCTATCCAGCGTCTTGAGCATGAAACACTGTTAAAAGTGTATCCAAAGCGCGGTATCCAGATATCCGGTGTCAGTCCGAAGCTCATCCGAAACGCTTACCAGGTTCGCGTACTTATGGAGAAGGAAGGACTGCGGATCTATCTCGAAAAAGCTCCGATTGCCGACATTGAAGCGATGCTGGAGAGGTCCAAAGAAGTGCTGAGCCGACTGGAAAAGAGAGAACTGACAGCAGACGAAGTCCTCGAAATTGACACAGTAGATGACTCCTTCCACAACACCATCGTCGAATATCTGGATAATGAAATTCTGTCGCAGACATACCAGATAAATCAGGCGCGTATTCGCCTGATCCGTATGGGCAATCAAAGTACAGGTGATCGGAAGATACCTGCCATGCGGGAGCACGTCGACATTCTGACCGCCTGTAGTGAGCGTGATGTCTCCCTGGCAACGGCGCTTCTGGAACGCCACCTGCAGCTTTCCCAACGCCGTGCATTAGACGGCTGCTAGCCCCCCAAAACTCCGAATGAGTTCTGACTGCCTGAACCCATTGTGATTTCCCGGTAGCGTTGAATTCCCAAGACAATGGGATTTCAGGCGACAAGCTCGATTTCATTTCCGTTGATTGCCGGACAAATTCTGTTATATATATGTAAAATGTAAGAAAAATTTATAAGAATTTGCGGCTCGGGAACGCATCAGTTCCATCAAGGAGGAAGAAATGAAATTTGCATCAATTTTAACGGCCATGGCTTTGCTGACAGGTGTCGTGTCAATCCAGACAGCGGCTGTAGCTGCGGATTTTCCGCAACGGCCCGTGCAGACAATATTTCCATGGGGCCCGGGCACAGCGATGGCTGCGGATCAGATTATTGCCGATGCGATTGGCAATGAACTGGGCGTCGCAGTGACACTTGTTTCCACACCGGGCGCCGGGGGCACAAAAGCATTCAAAACCGCAATGGCACGCCCCGCAGACGGATACACCATGATTTCAGGCTGGGTCGCTCCATTGGTCAGTGCGCCAGCAAGTGGCAAGGCCGATTGGACTTACGAGGACTTTACGCCGCTCCACTCTGGCGTGGCAGCTGCTTTTGCCATCGCCACGCGGGTTGATGATGACCGCTTCGCCAATTTCCAGGAAATGATGGATTATGGAAAGGCCAACCCTGGAAAACTGCGTTATTCATCTGGGACTGCAGGGAACCTGCCGCATAAAGTCATGGCTAAGGCTCTGAAAGCCTTTGGTGTTGTTGCACAGGTCGTGCCCTACAAGACCGACGGCGAAGCCCGCAAGGACCTCCAGTCAGGTGTGTTGGACTTCGTTTTTGTCAATCCGGGAGCCTATATGGCTGACAAGGATGGCTACACAATTGGCCTTGTTCTGTCAGAATTACCTGCCGTCAAAGCATTGTTCGACGGGGCAGATACCGTCGAAGACATGGGCATAGACATCGGACTGACGGGGCTCGGCCCACTGGGTTGGACATGGTGGTTGGTCCATAAAGACACACCAACTGAACAGGTTGAGGTGTTGCAAAGTGCCATGAGCAAAGCCATGAAAAACGATGCTGTCAAAGCAAAACTGAGCGCCATTGGCTGGACACCGCTTGAATGGGATCATCAGCAATATGCTGAAATCGTTGGTTCGGTATCGACGCAGATTTCCGGTATGGGCGACGGTCTGCTTTGGGAAGAAGAACAGATCAAAAAGCTGCGCGCCCAATAGCGTTGCTGTTCTTCGGGAGATGGCTTTTCTAAAGCTTGATCAAGCCATTTCCCATCGTGCGGCAGACAACTCCACTTCTGCAGACGACACACTTTTGAGGCAGGCGACAGGCAGCACAAGATGACATTCACCCGGCAACACGTGGAATGGCTTTCCCTGATCCTGTTCCTGGCAATTGTAGCAATCGTCTTCCAACAGATCAGTACAGACCTGGTGAAACAGGGCATTGCTGAAGGCGACCCATTCCACAACGCGGCCTTCTTTCCGCGTGCGGTTTGCATCCTTATAATCGCAGCTGTCCTGATCCGTGTGGTGACGCTAACGCTGCAAATGAGACAAGAGACAATTGTCGGCGATTCCGTTGCTGCGAAAGATTTGCGCTGGCCCTTTATGCTGGTCTGCCTGTTCGGTTTGTATTTACTGTTTCTGGACTTGCTGGGCTACCATCTGGCAACCGCACCGTTCATTGCCATTGCCATGATCATTTGCGGGGATAAGAAGCCGATCCCGACAATCCTCTATTCTGTCGCCGTTGCGTTGCTCATAGCGTTTCTGTTTGAAAAATATCTGAAGATCGTGCTGCCCGGCGGCATGTTCGCTATCAATATACCGTGGTGACGTTTCATGCTGATTGAATCTATCACCCAAGGCTTTGCGCTATTCGCAACGCCGCTCGTTGTCATACTCATCATACTCGGCATCGTATTTGGATTGCTGGTGGGGGCGGTTCCGGGCCTGGGACCGCTCATGGGAATTGTTCTGATATTGCCTGTTGCAATCAACCTGCAGCCCATTACCGCCATGGCTCTTTTGCTGGGTATTTATGTCGGCGGCTCCTGCGGAGGGTCGATTTCTGCAATTTTGCTGAGAATTCCTGGAACCCCCCTCGCGGCAGCCACCTTGTTCGATGGTTATCCGCTTGCGCAAAAAGGGCGCGCCGCCGAAGCCGTTGGCGTTGCCATTTCTTCTTCTGCCCTCGGTGGCCTTATCGGCGGTGTCATTCTGATTACGTCGGCACCAATCCTTGCGATTTTTGCACGGCAGTTCAGTCCACCTGAGTTCACAATGCTTGCGATTACCGGGCTGGTCGCGATTGCATCCGTTTCCGAGGGCTCATTCCTCAAAGGCATTCTGTCTGGGTGTTTGGGCTTGATACTGGCAACCATCGGAACCGATCAGATTTCGATGGGCTATCGCTTTACATTTGACAGCCATCACATGCTCAACGGTTTTCATCTGGTTTCCATCGTTGTCGGGATGTTCGCCATCTCGGAGATGGTTTTTCAGATGATGGGCAAAAATCTGACCGCCAAACCGAACATTCCAATTGTGCGCGCCGAGTTCAAATCGGTCCTGTCGGTTCTCAAAAACTGGAAAAATCTGATCAGATCATCCTTGATCGGAACATTCTTTGGCATCCTGCCCGGGGCGGGCGGCGTCATCAGTTCATTTGCGGCATATGCAGTTGCCAAGAATTCCGCCAAACCTCACGAAAAATATGGAGAAGGTGAAGTTGGCGGTGTAATTGCAACCGAAAGCGCCAACAATGCCACCTGCGGAGGTGCACTGGTACCGTCTTTGGCGTTGGGCATCCCAGGCGACCCCATCGCGGCCTTATTGGTCGCTACGCTTCTCATATTCGGTTTCTATCCCGGGCCAACACTTTTCGAGGATCAGCCCGAAATCGTTGGAGCCATCTTTATTGTCTATCTGGCGTCGAATGTCGCTTTGCTGATATTGGGTGTCTTGCTGACCCCGCTTTTTGTTTATGCGTTGAGAATTCGCAAATCCAGATTGATCCCCGCAATTCTGGTGTTGTGCGTTGTTGGCACTTTTGCTCTTCAATCCTCAATCTTTGATCTGTGGGCAATGCTGGGGTTTGGGCTGGTCGGGATCATACTACGCATCGTCAACTATCCTTTGGCGCCCATTGTTATTGGAACCATTCTTGGGCCATTGCTGGAAAACAATCTCCGACGCTCTCTGCTCTTGTCAGATGAAGGCTATTGGATATTCCTTGATCGACCGGTCTCGGCCGTCCTGCTGGTAGTCAATGCGCTTCTTTTATCGTGGGTTGCCTGGAGCACAATTCGTAAAATCAGATCACCTGACAGCAAGCAAGAGGATCCTGCATGAACAAAACCTGGTGGTGACATTGATCGCTTGCCAAGCCTTACCGCAACAAGCCTTCATTGGCTGTCTCCAGAAGATACCGTGCTGTTTCATTGTAGTGCTGCGCCAATGCATCCACGGCTTTCTTTGCATCTCGGTTGATCGCTGCCTGGGCGATATCATTGTGCTCCTCTCCAGCATTGCGCCGTCCATTTTCGACGGTTAGCGACAGCCGGCGATAGTGATCGTTCTGATCGCGCAATGTATGGCAGAATGCCAATGTAACTTTTGAACCACATTCGGAAATCAATGCCTGGTGAAAGTCCGCATGGCGCAATTCCCATTGCCTGTCATACAGAATTGGGTCGGTCGGTTTTTCTCTGGGAAGGCGCTGTATGATATGCAGACTTGATATTATGCGTGCCTCCCACATTTCATCGCCAAGTTCGATCGAACGCTGCAAGGCCCAAGATTCTTCTCTGATACGTGTTGCAACAAGATCGTTCAGATCGTCCGCGCTGAGTGACGCAACATGGTAGCCACGGTTGTGTTCAGCGGTGACCAACCCTGTTGCAACCAAGCGCGCCAGAGCTTCCCTGACCGGTGAAACACTCATGCCACACAGATCCTGAAGATCGGATGTTTTTAACGCCGTGCCCGGACCAAGACGACCGGACAGAATGGCGTCCCGCATAATCTGCCAGGCTTGTTCACTTCTGCTCATTATCTACAATCCATATTATTTTCGAAAATATTGCGCTTTATTGAAAATCATGACAGTCTTGAACTCAATTATGCAACAACAAATTGGATGGAGGACATATGAAACGCCTATTGGTATCAATTGCCGCAGGGTTTGCATTGTTGGCAACAACTGCGTTTGCACAGGAAGTTAAAGTCAGATTCCCGGTTGAATACTCACTGGAAATCACACCGGGCGCGGCAAACAAGGAGTTCAAGAAACTTGTTGAGGAACGCTCCGATGGCCGCATTGAAGTGACGTTCTTTCCAAGTGGCAGTCTCTATCGTGGCCTTGATCTCGTTCAGGCTGTTTTGCGTGGCGATGCGGAGATGACCACACTGATTTCTGCCTATTGGAGCGCACTAACACCCAAAAGCGCTGTCTCCGAACTGCCCTATGCCTTCCCCACCAAGCAGGCCTTCTATAAGGCAATCGACGATGGTTTCTTTGAAAGGGTCTATTCTGAAACGGCAGAAAAGGGCGCTACCGTCATTGCGGTTCTTCCATTTGATTATCTGATTCCTGGCAGCCGGGAGACGGCGATCCGCAAGCCCGAAGATCTTTCGGGTTTGAAATTTCGCGGCCTCGGTAAAGTAAACCTGGCGATGCTTCAATTGCTGAACGCGACACCTGTATCGATAAATTTCGGCGAAATCTCACCGGCCATTCAGCAGGGCGTCATTGATGCTCTGAATGTCCCGACAGACAGCTACATGGTTTATAAATGGCAGGAGAGCATCCGCAATATCACCTATGCTCCGTACTACATTGCATTCTATCCGTGGACGGTGAATACAAAATGGTGGGAAGGCCTTGATCCTGAGCTTCGTCAAATTCTTCAGGACACCGCAACCGAAGTTGCAAAGAGCCATCGCAAGCGCGCTGAAGATGCTTCAGATCAAGCGATCGAAGATCTCAAAAACGCCGGTGTCGATGTACACATCCAGACAGCCGAAGAACGCAAAGTGTGGATGGAGGCAACTCAGCCGGTGTGGGAACAGTTTGAAGCTCAGATCGGGTCTGACCTGATCGCAGAACTTAAAACCTACAGCGAATAATGCTGCGTAGATTCAGTCATTTTCTGGCAAGGATTGAGGACGGCATTGCCGCCCTCAATCTGGCGATTGTATTCCTGCTCGTTACTTACGAGATGATGGCCCGATCACTGTTTGGAACATCACTTCCCTGGGCTGAAGAGTTCTCCAGAGTTTTGCTGATTACACTGGTCTATTTCAGCGCTATTGGTCTGACCCGCACAGATGGTCACATTCGCATTGAATTTGTGGTTGGTATGTTTGGCGAGCGCGCACAGATGTTGCTGGTCCGCATGTCTGACCTTCTCTGCCTCGCATTTTCCCTGGCTGCCACATGGCTGGGAGTTATTTTTGTGCAGGAGTCCATTCGCTTTAATCTGAGCTTTGCTCATTCGGATTTGCCGTTCCCTGTGTGGGTTGCGCAGTTGATCGTTCCGGTCGGCTTTTCATTGATCAGTCTGCGACTTGCGTTGCGCTTGATCGACGCAAACCGCGCCACATCCAACTAAAAGAGTATCCAGCACGCCATGTCTCTTCTCCTAGTGGGCCTCATTCTGTTTCTACTTGCCTTTGGTGTTCCTGTCGGTTTTGCATTGTGGATCTCCGGGCTGGTGTTTGTTCTGATAACCGGGGCAACATCTCTCACGCAGGTCGCCCAATCCATTTACTCATCACTGGACAGCTTTGTGCTTCTGGCTGTGCCATTTTTCATACTGGCTGGAAACATCATGCTGCGATCAGGCTTTGCCAGGCATTTGTTTGCTTTCATGCAAAGCCTCGTTGGCAGCGTTCCCGGCGGCGCCTCTATCGGGGCAAGTGGCGCGTCAGCAATCTTCGGAGCCATGACTGGGTCTTCCGTTGCATCAGCAGCAGCCCTTGGGCGGACGATGATCCCGACAATGGAAGCGCTTGGTTACCCACGCCAATACACGGCTGGTCTGATGGCCGCTGGTGGTACGCTTGGCATTTTGATCCCGCCCAGCGTAGCCATGGTTATTTTTGCTGAACTGTCTCAGCAATCCGTCAAAAGCCTGTTTCTGGCGGGCGTCGTTCCCGGTCTCATATCAGCAACAGCAATTGGTATCGTCGCTTTCACCATCGCGTTTCGGCACGGCTATGGTTTGCGTACGGAAGCTTTTTCCCTGCGTGCAGTATGGAATTGCTTTGTAAAAGCCGGGCCCGCCCTTGCCATGCCAGCCATCGTTCTGGGCGGCATCTATTCCGGCTTCACAACCCCCACAGAGGCCGCGGCACTGTCTGTTGTCTACGGTATGTTCATCGGAATATTTGTCTATCGTTCAATCGGTCTGCCGGATCTGCCAGCCATCTTTGTCGAAAGTGCACGCGGAACCGGATCCATACTCTTTATCCTGTCAGGCGCATTATTCATTGGCATGCTTGCGACCCTGGTCGGCATTCCGCAATCCATTGTTGCAACAATCGAGGCGCTGAACCTCTCTCCAATTGCATTTCTGCTCCTGGCCAATGTGGTCCTTATCCTGCTTGGCTGCTTCTTGGACGGGTTCACATTGCTGACCGTTGTTGGGCCTTTGTTGCTACCTACGGTCAGTGCGCTTGGAATTGATCCGATTCACTTCGCCATTGTGCTTGT
This sequence comes from Alphaproteobacteria bacterium, assembly GCA_024743215.1. GTDB lineage: Bacteria > Pseudomonadota > Alphaproteobacteria > Rhizobiales. The sequence continues at coordinate 290,832 of JANSWZ010000002.1, read as the reverse complement.
TCTCAACATCGAAATTGCAGCGGTCACACCACCCATCGGCTTGAATTTGTTTGTGATTACCGGGATTTCGGGCACTACAATGAAAGAAGTCTCCATCGGAGTGGCCCCCTTTGTAGTGGCACTCGTGGGCGTGCTTTTGTTGCTGACATTCGTGCCCTATTTGTCGCTGGTTTTGCTGTAAATCATCCCAATGCCGTTGGGATGATCACTAGACCTGGCCAGTGTCTGTAAGATTTGCACACTGCCATTACCGTGTGGCCCACAAGGCTCCGCGCTCAAAGATGCTTCTCATCTGTGACACCTTGAACTCGTCGGCTACGTGGCCAAGTGAACTGTAGAAAACGCGGCCTTTGCCGTAAGTTCGTTTCCAGACAACAGGCATGACAACATTGTCGATCTCCTCAAAATAGGTACCATCGAAACGCGTTGTTGCCAGCACTTCAATGCTGGGGTCGAAATGCATGTAATACTGTTCCGATCGATAGTCGAAGTCGCCGATACCGGCGACAATGGGATCCTCCGACTTGGTGATCTCAACCCGGTAATCGATAATGTCGCCGGGATGCGCCACCCATTGGCCTCCGGTCATGAACTGATAGTCCGGCTCGTTGCGAAAGGAGTCGCACATCAGCCCGTGGAACCCGGCAATGCCGCTTCCAGCGCGAATGCAGGCCAGAAGGTTTTGCAGTTCCTCTTTCTCAATGCGCGACATGGTGACGGCAGGAATGATCAAATCAAATTCGCCAAGTTTGGGGTCGGCGAATGCTTCTGTTGAACTGTCCAGAACAACGTCAAAATTCTGAGCTTCCAACATGTCTTTGACAACATTGGCACTGGCCTCCGGAGTGTGGCCTTCCCACCCGCCCCACACGATAATCGCTTTCTTGTTACTCATGATTTGGTGTCCCTTTAATTGTAAAGCTGCCCGGCGGGCAGGGTGCTCTGCAATGGCAGAGCTTGCTTACATTGGTGTTTCAGCGTGATGGCTTGTCCGGTGTCCGCCGAGATCAGAATGGATTCCATGATTTCCAGAACATGCAATGACAGGTCCAGACTGGCACGGTGGCTCTGGTCTTTGACGATGGCTTCGGCCATATCGGCCAGGCCGATGACCCTGTAATTGCCGTCACCATATAGATGGGTCTGTTCGGCTTTGCTCCAGTCGCCAGACCCGACGGAAACAAGAATGTCGCCGTCAAAATTGTTCGGGTCTGCAACAACCATGGAGCCGTTGCTGCCGTAGATTTCAATTGGGCTGTGATCGTGCTTGTGCACGTCGAAGCTTGTGACCAGTGTAATGGAAGCGCCATTTACAAAAGTTAGAATAGCCGAGATATGGGTCGCGACATCTACCGCAATGGTCTCACCTTCGCGTGGACCGGAGCCGATGGTGCGTGTCGGTCTTGTAATTTTTGCCGTGCCGTAAACAGATGAGACCGGGCCCAGCATATTAATCATGCTGGTGATGTAATATGGTCCCATATCCATCAAAGGGCCGCCGCCCTCCTGGTAGTAAAAATCCGGATTTGGATGCCAGCGTTCATGGCCGGGAACCATCATGAAACCTGTTCCCGCAACCGCGTCTCCAATCGCGCCGGAATCGATGATCCGACGCGCGGTCTGGTGCGCTCCACCGAGAAATGTATCCGGTGCACAGCCAATTCGCAGCCCGGTGCGTGACGTGGCTTCCAGTAGTTTTTCAGCTTCTGCCAATGAGGTGCCAAGTGGCTTTTCGCAATAGGCATGCTTGCCCGCGTTGAGTGCGGCAAGATTTACATCCACATGATATTGCGGCGTTGTCAGGTTCAAAACGATATCAATCCGGTCATCAGCAAGCAGTGCGTCGACGGTCATCGCTTCCAATCCGTATTTGTCAGCCTTCTCCTTTGCCGCCGCCTCATTGATATCAGAGCAGGCAATCATGTTGATGAAGGGAAATTGCTCGGCTCTGCCTAAATAGGCATCCGAAATGACACCACATCCGACCAGTCCTATACCCAGTGAGCGCATAATCTATGTATCCTTTGCAACGTCGTTCCACGGCGCTCTGTAGATATCGCGCAGCATCAATGCTGCCGCACCGCGTGCCCATAATTGTTCGTTGATGGTGTGGAAGATGATTTCGGTGGCTTCGAAGTGGGCGGAAAAACTGTTGTCCCGCACGCTTTCATGAAAGGATTTTCTGATCACACTTTCATATCTGTCGTCTTCCGTAACCATCACGATTTTTTCCGGATTTATAAGGTTGATGATGTGAGAAACGCCAACTCCAAGCATCTTGCCCTGCAGCCTGATCTGCTCAAGCGCCCACGGATTTTCCGCTGCGGCAAGTGTGATCAAATGCGATGTAGCGTTATCAGAGTTGCGATGCTCCGATTGAACGGTCTCAGCCTGTTCCTTGCGCAACCGCACCACATCCACTTCCATGTAAGCGTCGAGGCAATCCCTCTGACCGCAGCGGCAGTGCCTGCCCTCCTGACCTGTCTTGATATGGCCGAAAGCGGATCCGAAAGTTGTTGCGCCCTTGTGGAGGTCATCGTCGATCCACAACGCCAAACCAACAGCCTGATCAACTGTAATCGCGGCAAATGAATGATTGTTCTGAGCGTAGCCAAACCAGCTCTCAGCCAGCGCAACAAGATCTGCTGGCTTGGCCATTCTGGTCCGCAGTCCCAGTCGCTCTTCCAGCAATTGCGCAAGCGGAAAGTCATCATCGGCAAAGATCGATCTGGAATGTTTTTGGCTGGCTTCCAGGTCAAACCGGTCAGGGACACCAATCCCGATGCCCTTGATTTTGCTTCGGTCAATGCCATGTGCGGCAACGCAGACGTGAATGCTGTTTTCAATCACATCGACAATCGCGTCGGTACTCCTGCTGGCAACTTTCACTGGCATCTGCATGGAGTAAACGGCTTCACCTTTGAAGTTCGCAATTGTCGTTGTGATTTGCTCGGATGAAATCTTTACACCGATGACATGGGCTGCATCCGGGATCAGATCGAGCAAAACGCGCGGGCGGCCGCGTCTTCCATCCTCCAGACGTTTCATATGGATTGCCTGGACAAGGCCTTCTTCAATCAACGCCCCGGTAATCGCCGATACAGTTGTTCCGCTCAGCAATGTCCGTTCCGATATCTCAACGCGGGAGATGCGGCTGTTACAACGGATTGTCTCAAGAACATGATACTTATTGATCTCCCGCATCAGCAGAGGATCGGCAATTTTTACGGCCAAACGGCAGGCTCCCAAACTCGTCTTTGTATTTAATTCGTGTTCTTTATGTAAATCAAGTTGAGGCCGCGCGAAACCCGTTTTTTCGCGAAAATGCATATAAGGTCAATCTGTCTCACCAGGCCGTGTCCCCTCAGCACAGGGCCGCTGCAAGGCCTCTGGCAGGTGGGAAAAGTGGATGGAATATGCGGATTGAAGTCGTCAAACTGAATTGGCGAGCCGGTGAAATCGGGTGGCCAGAGATAGGCAGAATTGTGCTGGAATGGGAAAGAAATTTACTAGATAATTGATATATATAACTTAATTAGCCTTGTGCCCGGCGGTGACTTGAGTGTTTCATTGGTGTCCGGTGTTTGTCCTCACTCGGATAATTTGCAGCCACAGCGACCTGACATTGTTTCGTACATGAAGGCCGCAACTATCCTGTCGGTGAAACGCGCTTCGATCCGGCTCTAACTTACGGAATTGTGGCGCCGTCACGAAGCTTCTTGTTGCGCTTGCTCAAACACTAGAGGATCGTTTTTCGCAGAGTCACGGGACCAAAATTATGGGATGCAATCGAGAAGTATCCAATTTTTTTGTTTATTTTCAATAAATTAAATGGTTTTACGCAACGTTCAGAGCGTGGCTTGCCAATTAAAACCGGATTGTTTATTAAATAAAGAATACCTTGCTCTGGTAAAGGCTGCGAGGCGAATCCAGGTGCATGGCTATCTGGAAACAGGGATTTTTTGGGAGGAAGACAATGATTAGATTAGCTATAGGTGCAGGACTTCTCGCATTCGCTGCGGTTCCCGCACAGGCCGAAACGACGGTTGACTGGCTTCATATCGAGGCTGTGGAAGGCACCGCTGCCATCATGGAAGCAGCGGCCAAGGAATATGAAGCGGCTCATCCTGATGTAAAAATCAATGTGCAGTTTCTGGAGAACGAAGCATACAAGGCAAAATTGACGACCCTGCTGCAGTCGGACGCTGCTCCGGACATTTTTTACAGTTGGGGCGGTGGTGTCATGAGTGAGCAGGTGGAAGCTGGTGTCCTGCGTCCGATTGGTGATGTGCTGTCTGCAGAAGCGCGTGCCGCCATTGGTGAAGCCGGTATCAGTGCCTTCACACGCGATAACAGCCTTTATGGTTTGGCGCAAAATGTCAGCCAAGTTGTCTTCTGGGGCAACAAGGACTTGCTCGATCAGGCCGGTGTTGGTGCCGATGACATGAAGACCTGGGATGGATTCCTGGCCTCTGTCAAAAAGATCAAGGATGCAGGCATCACGCCCATTACTGTGGGCGCTCAGGACAAGTGGCCAGCGCATTTTTACTGGTCATATCTTGTTGTGCGGCAGGCTGGCCAGGCGGCGTTCGACGCGGCACGTGCCGGCGAGGGCGACGGCTTTGCAGGTGCCCCCTTTGTTAAGGCAGGCCAGATGTTCCTGGATCTCGTGGCTATGGAGCCCTTCCAGGACGGCTTCCTGGCAGCCAATTTTAGTTCGGCTTCGGGAAGTTTTGGTGACGGAAAGGCAGCATTGCATCTGATGGGAAACTGGGATTACACGGTTCAACGTGACAATTCGGCGAGCGGCAATGGCTTGTCTGACGATCAGCTTGCGATCTTTCCATTTCCAACGGTCGAAGGTGGCGCAGGCGACCCTGCAGACACGCTTGGCGGGATCAATGGCTGGATATTCCATCGCGACGCGCCGGATGAAGCGGTGAAGTTCATGGAATGGTATACATCCAACGAAGTGCAATCCCGCTTTGCCGCTGCCAGCGTTTACATTCCGATTGTGGCAGGTTCCGCAGACAGCCTTGCCAATCCGTATTTCAAGGAGATTTCCGACAATATCAACAAGGCGAAATGGCACGCCATCTTCTTTGATCAGGAATTGGGCAAGGACGTTGGCGGTGTCGTGAATGATATCTCTGCTGAACTCTCCGACAATGCGATTTCAGCAGAAGAAGCCGCAGAATTGGTAAAAGAGGCTGTTGACGACTCCCTCTAGTGCTCTGCCTTAACATACCGGCTGCAATCAGATTGCAGCCGGTTCGCTGGTGTTTTGTACTGCCATTTCAAGCCGTATCGGACCTATGAAGATGCCACAATGTTGTCGATAGGAATGCCGCAATGCTAAAGCGTCGTTTGCTGACCAGACGTTGGGTCGCTTTGATGTTGTTTCTTCCACTGACGTTGGGATTGTTCACCCTGCTGGTCGTCATGCCAATGTTCGAAGCGGCAAACTTTTCGTTTTACAAATGGAACGGCTTTGGTCCGCCAACTGACTTTGTCGGGCTGCGCAACTACGATGATGTTCTGACCCATCGGCACTTCTTCACCGCAGTTAAAAACAGCTTTTTCGTAATTGCTGTTTCACTCCTGGTTCAACTGCCGCTGGCCCTTTGGGCCGCTCTTGCTCTCGTTGCGAACAATTGGGGCATCAGCATGATCCGTACATTGTTCTTCCTGCCATATATGCTTGCAGAAATCGCAGCAGGCCTCATGTGGCGGTTTGTCTATGACGGCGATTATGGTCTGGTTCCTGCGGTTGGGGAAACGCTGGGCATCGACACACCTTTTGTCCTTGGCGACAAGTTCTGGGTCATGCCTGCCATCATGCTGGTGATTGTCTGGAAATATTTTGGTTTTCACATGATGATATATATTGCCGCGCTGCAATCCATACCGCGTGAAGTCATCGAAGCAGCCCGTCTTGATGGCGTTAGCCGGTGGAAAATCACCCGTCATATCAGAATTCCGATGATCCGCTCCGCCATCCTGATCTCTGTGTTTTTCGCAATAATCGGAGCCCTGCAATTGTTTGATCTGATCATTCCGCTCAGCGGTGGGGGCCCGAGTAATTCCAGCAACACCATCGTCAGCTTTCTGTATCAATTTGGCATTACCCGCACGAAATTTGGCTTTGGTGGAGCTGTCAGCATGATCCTGTTTGCAGTCTGTGTGATCATCACATTGGCTTATCGGCACTTTTTATTGGCACGGAAATGGGACTGATGGCAGCTATCGGAAAAAGACGGTTTTATCGGCCTTCGGGGCTGTCAATCGGTCAATGCGTAGGTCTGTGCATTATCGCGCTGTTTGTCATTATCCCTCTTTATGCAACAGCATTGGGTGGCTTCAAAACCCTTGGAGAGTTGCGCAGCAGCCCGTTTGATTTGCCTCAAAGCTGGAACCCGCAGAACTTCATTGGCATTATAACTGAAAGCACATTTTTCAGGTCGCTTTGGAATTCCCTGTATGTGTCCGTGGCAACGGTGGCGCTGACCGTCGTCCTGTCTTCCATGACAGCATTTGCACTGGCGCATATCAGGTTTTTTGGCCAGCGCATGTTGACCAGTTTTCTCATGGTCGGCTTGCTGTTTCCGGCAGCAACAGCCGTTTTGCCATTGTTTATTACGCTGCGAGATTTAGGCCTTCTTGACTCTCATCTCGGTATCATTCTGGCGCAGACAGCCTTTAGCCTGAGTTTTTCTATTCTGCTGTTCCATAATTTTTTCAAGGATTTGCCGAAAGAACTGATCGATGCCGCACGAATGGACAATTGCGGTTACATCCAGATTTACTGGCATATTACATTGCCGCTATCTCTGCCCATTATCGCAACGGTCAGCGTTTTTGCATTTGTCACGAGTTGGAACAATTTCCTGTTGCCGCTTGTCATGCTCAACACACCAGAAAAATACACCTGGCCACTTGGTATCATGCAATATCGGGGCGAATACGGCACTGACTGGACCAAAATCCTGGCCTATCTGACGCTCACCATTATTCCGGCGGTTGCGTTTTTCCTGGCGGCTCAGAAATACATCATATCCGGTCTGACCGGAGGCGCGGTCAAGGGATAGGCGCGTAGGGCAACAGGGGAGCATTTAGCTCAGTCCTGATGTCTCACTTTTCCGTAGAGTTCCAGACGGTGATGGACAATGTCATATCCCAGTTCACGGGCAATTTCCGCTTGCAGTTCTTCAATTCGGGGGGAGGTGAATTCAATCACATCGCCTGTATCAACATCAATGAGGTGATCGTGATGCGGTTTGTTGGCCAATTCAAATCTCGCGCCCGTGCCATCAAACTCATTGCGCAGGATCGTTCCACGTCCTTCAAGAATTGAAAGGGTGCGGTAAACCGTTGCCAGCGACACCGAAGAATCCTGCTTTCGAGACCGCTCCAGAACTTCTTCAGCACTTGGATGGTCGCTGGAATTAGCGAGCGCCGATAGAATGGCAACACGCTGGCGCGTGATACGCACGCCCTCGGCGCGCAATTCATGCTCTAGGTTTTCGACCATGGGTGTGTCTGTTTCGCTCATACCAAATCATTAGCACGATAGATTCATTTGTTCAAACCTTGTTGCAAATAATTCGCAAGTGCATTGACTAGTTGCGAATTGTTGTCATAATCATTTGCAGAAAGCGCGCAATCGGTAGATTATGAATTTGAACATGGAGCAAACAATGCGTTTCGTTAAACGAGTCCTCTTGGCAACTGCGGCTATTGCAATCACTGCATCCGGCGCCCTCGCTGATGACAAGATGAAAGTTGTGACCACCTTCACAGTCATTGCTGATATGGCAGCAAATGTTGCAGGCGATGCAGCAGAAGTTGTTTCGGTGACAAAGCCGGGTGCAGAAATTCACGGCTATGAGCCCACTCCGCAAGACATTGTGCGTGCCTCAGATGCAGACCTTATCCTCTGGAATGGCATGAATCTGGAACTGTGGTTCGAACAGTTTCTCTCTAACCTGAAAGACATTCCCGCGGCGACATTGACGAATGGTATCAACCCGATCCCGATTGGTGCCGGGTCTTACAAAGGCAAGCCCAATCCCCATGCCTGGATGGGTCTCGATAATGCTTTGATCTATATTGACAATATTGTTGAAGCATTTGCCGAGCATGATCCGGACAACGCCGCAATCTATGTAAAAAACGCGGCCGCCTATAAGGACAAGTTGCGCGCCACCATTGAGCCTTTGCGCGAGCAGGTGAGCAAGATTCCGGAGGCTGAGCGCTGGCTCGTAACCTGTGAAGGAGCTTTCAGTTATCTGGCTCGGGATTTTGGCATGAAGGAATTGTATCTGTGGCCCATGAACGCCGATCAGGTTGGCACACCACAGCAGGTTCGCGCCGTTATTGATGGCGTGCGGGACAATGACATTCCGGTCGTGTTTTGCGAGTCGACAGTCAACACTGCACCCGCAAAACAGGTCGCCCGCGAAACAGGTGCCGCCTATGGCGGTGAGCTTTATGTGGACTCTTTGTCAGAAGCCAATGGCCCGGTTCCAACCTACCTTGATCTTTTAATGGTTACCTCTCAGACGGTTGCCAATGGTCTGGTAGGCACTAACTGAACGCCTCATGCCATAAGGATGCAGGCGACCACAATAAAAACAGAAGCTGAAATGTGATGCACAGATGCTCGATACAGTAACACCGAACAAATCCGGCTCCGGACAGAACGCCGTTGCCGCTGCCGATGGCATCACAGCAAAAGATGTGACCGTTACATATCGTAACGGTCACACGGCGCTTTATAATGCCAGTTTTGAAATTCCGCGCGGCACCGTAACCGCATTGGTCGGCGTGAACGGGGCCGGGAAGTCGACCATCTTCAAGGCCATTATGGGGTTTGTACCGGTCGCCAAAGGTGAAATCCGCCTGCTTGGAAAATCAATCTCCGAGGCGCTGCGCAGTAATCTTGTCGCTTATGTCCCGCAGTCCGAAGAGGTTGATTGGGCCTTTCCGGTTCTGGTGGAAGATGTCGTGATGATGGGCCGCTACGGCCATATGGGTTGGTTGCGCCGACCTTCGGCAAAAGACTACGAGGCTGTAACCGAAGCGCTGGCCCGTGTCAGCATGAGCGAATTTCGTGATCGCCAGATTGGTGAACTGTCCGGCGGGCAGCGCAAACGTGTCTTTCTGGCACGCGCCTTGGCGCAGGAAGGCCAGATCATCCTGTTGGATGAGCCATTCACCGGTGTCGACGTCAAAACCGAAGATCAGATTGTGGCGCTGTTACGAGAATTACGTGACGAAGGCCGTGTCATGCTGGTCTCGACACACAATCTGGGGTCTGTGCCTGAATTTTGCGACCGGACCATTCTGGTAAAGGGCACCGTGCTGGCGCACGGTCGGACCGAAAATGTTTTCACCCGCGACAATCTGGAACGCGCCTTTGGCGGGGTGCTGCGCCATGTCACCATTGGCGGCGATGCGCTGCATGATGATGCTGACGCCAGACAAGTTACGATTATGACAGATGATGAGCGCCCCTTCGTGCAATATGGCGATATTACCGTACGCGGCGAGCAGGATAACGAAGAATGATCAGCTATTTGCTGGAGCCGTTTGGGTACAACTACATGACCAACGCCATGTGGGTTTCCGCGCTCGTTGGCGGTGTTTGCGCATTTCTGTCTGCCTTTCTGATGCTCAAGGGCTGGTCTCTGATCGGCGATGCGCTGTCCCATTCGGTCGTGCCCGGCGTAGCCGTGGCGTATATGCTGGGCCTGCCATTTGCGCTGGGTGCCTTTGTCGCTGGCGGTTTGGCTGCCGGAGCAATGCTGTTTCTGTCCGAGCGGTCCGGTCTCAAGGTCGATGTCATTATCGGTCTGATCTTTACGTCGTTTTTTGGCCTCGGTCTTTTCATCGTGTCAATCAGCCCGGTGTCGGTCAGCATCCAGACCATCACCATGGGCAATATTCTGGCCATCACGCCGGAAGACACGCTGCAACTCGTGATCATTGGTTTGGTGTCACTGGTCGTGTTGTTGGCCAAGTGGAAAGATTTGATGGTCACCTTCTTTGATGAAAACCACGCCCGGTCCATCGGTCTGCGGCCAGGGCTTCTAAAAGCTGTTTTCTTTGCCCTTTTGGCAGCATCTGTGGTTGCCGCCATGCAAACTGTCGGTGCCTTGTTGGTGATTGCCATGGTCGTTACGCCGGGCGCTACAGCCTATCTTCTGTGTGATCGGTTTCCCCGGCTGATAGCCACATCAGTTGCCATCGGCAGCCTCACAAGTTTTGTTGGGGCCTATGCCAGCTACTTTCTGGATGGTGCCACCGGCGGCATTATCGTGACGCTGCAAACGCTGGTGTTTCTGATGGCCTTCGTGCTTGCGCCCAAACACGGCATTCTGGCCTCCCGCCGTAAATCGCGCATGGCATTGGAACAGTTTGATCAGGAACCTCCTGACGCCGCGGCCATCAGGGAAACGGCATAATGGAAAACCTGTTGCTGCCTTTTCAGTTTCCTTTCATGCAGAATGCGTTTTTCATCTGCATGATAGTGGCAATCCCGACGGCTTTGTTGTCCTGTTTTCTTGTGTTGAAAGGCTGGGCTCTTATGGGTGACGCAGTTAGCCATGCAGTACTGCCGGGCATTGTGCTGGCCTATGTTCTGGGTATTCCATTGCTCATTGGTGCATTTGCCGCAGGTATGTTTTGCGCAGTCGCGACCGGTTATCTGTCAAACAATTCCAGGGTCAAGCAGGACACCGTAATGGGCGTCGTGTTTTCCGGCATGTTTGCTGTTGGCATTGTGATGTATGTGTCCATCGACACCAACATGCATCTGGACCACATTCTCTTTGGCAACATGCTGGGTGTCGAACCTCATGAATTGCTGACATCAGGGCTGATTTCGCTGTTCGTTTCACTGGCCATTTTACTGAAGTGGAAAGATTTGCTGCTCCATGCATTCGATCCAACACAGGCGCGCGGGTCGGGCCTGCATGTCGGCTGGTTGCATTACGGATTGTTGGCGGCCTTGTCCTTGACGATTGTCGCGACCCTCAGTGCCGCTGGGCTGATACTGGCAATTGGTCTGTTGATTGCGCCCGGTGCCACAGCCTTTCTGCTGGTGCGGAAGTTTTCTGCCATGCTCTGGGTCGCGGTTCTGGTCAACATGGTCACCATGCTTGTCGGCACCTATGCAAGTTTCTTTCTGGATAGCGCTTCCGCGCCCACCATTGTGCTCGTCCAAACCGCTGTCTTTATCGTTGCCTTTGTGCGCCGGCTTGCCATCTCCCGCAAAACCTCGCTCATGCAGATCACGGCAGCAACTGAGGCCCCAGACCAGTCAAGCACGGCCTGAGGCAAATGCGTTCAGCTTACGGAAACGGGAGCGCAATCTGCGCCCCCATATCGGACTGACGGATCAGACTTCACCATCATATTCGCCGCGTGCCGGGTAGTTGTTCTTGATTGCAAAATCCAGCGCGCCAACGAGCTCGGAGAAATGCGGGCGCACAAACGGCATGGTCTGCGTGGAGCCATAATAAAGGCTCTGATCCGGTGAAACCATGAAGAGGCCGGGCTCTGAAAACAGGGCAGGTTCCTCTATGCCAATGGACGTCTTGCCGCGTGAGGTTGAGATATAAAGACCCCATGCGCGTGCGACAGACAGCGGCAGGCTGTGACCGAAGCGGATATTTTTGTTCTCGATCTTGTCAGCCATGGCCCGCGTGCGTTCTTCAGTGTCGGCACTGAGCGCAATGACCGTCACACCACGCTCGGCAAACTCGCTGACGCGCTTGTCGAGTTCAGACAGATAATTTGCGCAGATCGGGCAGTGCAACCCCCGATAAAAACACACAACGGTGCCGCGTTCAGATTGTTCGTCTGACAGATTGAACGCCCCCTGATCAAGGGTGGGAACGGCAAGATCAGGGGTCTTACGACGTGGCATCAACATGAATAAATCTCCTTTGGAATTTTTGTTGCAAAGGGAATATCAGTCTCTATGATTGGAAAAATCCTGAATAACCAACTTTAAAGACGAAAATGAAAATTGATCGCCTGACGGCCCTGTTGAACCGCTTTCGCCTGATTGTACAGCCCACTACGCTGGAGGGCGCAAACCTGGCCGCCTTTCGAAATGTTGAAACAGGGCAGGATCATCTTGTGTTTCAACCTCGGGAAATCGGAATTTCAGGCCATGAGGGCGCGCTTTTGTTCGCATTGCATGTTGACTTTGACAATCTGACCAATCCGCTGCAAACCGCTCTGCCTGAGATGGTCGTCGAGATAGCTGAGCCTGGCAGTGATCTGTCCAGCCTGGTCTCGTTGCTGGCGTCCGAGCAGCAAAATGCCCGCTGTGGCGCACCTGCCGTGCTGGGCCGTCTGGGAGAAGTTCTGGTGGTCCGCATTCTGCGTCTGCAATTGGAGCGCGGTGCCACAAATTCCGGCCTGTTGGCCGGTCTTGCCCACCCCCGCATCAGCCCGGTGATTGTCGCCATACATGACAATCCGGAAAAAACATGGAGCAATGCAGCGCTGGCCGGCGTTGCAGGCCTGTCCCAAAGCCGCTTCAAGGAACTCTTCGCCAGCGCCGTCGGCACAACGCCAGGCAGCTATCTGCGCCGCTGGCGCATGGTGTTGGCACGCATGGATCTGCAAAAAGGCGACCGCGTAGAACGCGTGGCTCACCGCTATGGCTACACCGCTCCGGACGCGTTTTCACGCGCGTTTATGAAGGAGTTTGGGGTGCGGCCGAGCAATGTGACAAATGGGTTGTCTCACCCGGTATAAGCGAATTCGGTTCGTTATTCGAAGTCCTGGTAGCGGAGGTAGATTACACCAAAACATCCCCCCGCTAACAATTTGATTTATCTGGTTGGCTTCTCGAAACTCAACTCAGTCAAGTGGCAGATGCGGATACGCCTTTTGGCGTTTTTGGAAGGACAAAACGACCGGGTTTACGATGACTCCGGCATCAAGATTGATGGCCCGGCGAATGGTTTCATTTTCCTGCCAGGCGGCGCGTCCATCGACAACTGTTGGCAAATGCACAAGCAGTGCTGCAGAAATGGACCGTGACGCGCTTTCCCAAAGATAATTCGGGGTGTGATCGACAGCATAATAATCGGTCTTTTCAACCCTGAACATCGGTTCTTTGAAATTTGTTGGCTTGGCGAAATAGAACCCCATGCCCTCATCGCAGCTCACATCCACAATCAGGCTGCCCGGTTTCAGACAGGATTTTTCGGCTTCCGTGACAAAATCCATGGGATGATCCGGGTCCTGATAGGTCCCGTTGACGATAATGTCGGACTCGGAAATCAGGTCGGACAGCGGTCGTTCGCTGCCATCATGCTCGACGACCAGCATGCGCGCTTCACCTTCACCGCCTTCGCGCAAACGAACATAGTGACAATCCAGAACCTCTTCGCGGACTTCATGATCAGGGCGCTGGATGCAAATGGTAATGTCTCTGAACCCATGGGCCTTGAGCGCGTAGATCGCCCCTCGGCTCACCGCCCCAAAACTGAATATGATCGTCTTGCGCTGGTTGCCATAATGCCCATCAATGCCCTTGACCCGCATGGCATGCAAGATGGCACAATAGCCTGCCATTTCATTGTTCTTATAAAATGTATGGCGCCCGACCTGTCCGGACGGACTCCAGACAAACATATCCTCAAAGGCAATGAGGGTCAGCTTGCGGTCGATCGCAGCCTGAGTGATGGCGCGCTGTTGCGCGCAATGCGGGTAGCCCCAAAGAATCCCACCCTCCTTAAGCTCCATGAGATCGGACACCATGGGCTTGGCGATAATCACATTTCCAAGGTCAGACAGAAGAGAACTTCGCGACGCGACGCCTCCGGTTTGTGCGGCGATGTCAGAATCTGAGAACCCAAACGGCTCTCCATAACCTTCTTCAAAAATCAGTTTTTTGCGATACTCTTCGGTCAGTCTGGGCAAGTGTTCGGGATGAATTGGAACGCGCCGTTCGTATTTTTTCTTGGATGTCCCGATGACTCCGAAGGTTAGCTTGCTCATTCTGGTTCCATTTCCGGGGCTTGCCCCTGAGTTTTTTATCGGTATTGAGTTTTTTATCGGTATTGAGGTCTATGTCGATTTTTTGATCGCGGTGTAAGCCGACAGCAGGGGGAAATGTCTGGGGACAGTCCACTTGGGTAGCCCGACTTGTCGTTGAAAAAAGCAGCCAAACCTGCAGCTTTTACTGCAGGTTTCATGCAGTAGCTGATTGCCTGGAAATTATCCAATAGAAACAGCCTTTTAAGAAAGATCGTTTTGCGTCGACTGCAAACCTCATTGGACAGCTTGCCAAACTTCTTCAACCACGGATCGAACCATCATGACATCCTCACGTGTGGTATCGAACTGCCCCACTTGAACACGGATGATCTTGCGACCTTCAAACAAACCCTGGGTCAGGTAGATGCGCCCATCATCGTTAATCGCATCCACCAGTCTTTGCTGGATCGCATCATCGCCGGGACAGCGGAAGGAAAACAGGCTGAGGATCGGTTCCGTCACGATCTCAAAACCATCGATCGCGCGGATGTCCTCGGCCAGCGCCTCGGCCCAGGACACGTGATTGCGGATGCGGGCTTGCAAGCCGTCCAACCCATAGGAGCGGATCAGGAACCACAGTTTGAGCGCGCGAAAGCGACGGCCAAGCGGGATGGTCCATTCCGAATAGTTGGTCACCACATCGCCGCTGGTCTTAAGGTATTCAGGCTCGATTTTCAGTGTGTTAAGCTGCGGCGTCGCATCGCGCAGGAACTGGACGGAACAATCGAACTGCGCGCCCAGCCATTTGTGCGGGTTAAAAACGATGCTGTCGAACCCTTCGACGCCTTGCCAAAAACGCTCCCGAAATTCGGGGCAGATCATTGCGGCTCCGGCCCACGCGGCATCAAGGTGCGTGTAGAGGTCATGAGCGCGCGCTACCTCAAGGGTCGCGGCAAGATCGTCACAGCCCCCGACGCCCGTTCCCCCGGTAATGGCGATAATCCCGGCTGGGATATGCCCCTCGGCCAAATCCGCCTTGATCGCCGCATCAAGCGCCGGCGCGGCCATTCCGTATCGCGGACTGGTGCCGGTGATTTTGATGAGGTTGTCCTGACCGATACCGGACACCCAGCAGGCCCGATCAATGGAGGAATGAACCTGATCGGAACAATAGACGCGCAAGCGTCCTGCGCCTGCAAGACCCGTCCGGTTGCTCGCATATTCGGTGGCTCTTTCCCGCATTGTCAGAACCGCGGAGAGTGTGGCAGACGATGCGCTGTCCTGTATCACACCGGTCATGCCATCAGGCAGACCAAGTGCCTGTCGCAACCAATCGACCATGACCTCCTCGAGCTCGGTCGCAGCGGGAGAGGTCTGCCACAGCATGCATTGTGCGGCGACCGTGGTCACAAGCTGCTCAGCCAGCATCGACGGTGGCGCGGCATTGGCCGGGAAATAGGCAAAAAACCTCGGGTGTTGCCAATGGGTCATGCCGGGCATGACGATGGCATCAAAATCACGCAGGATAGTCGCCATATCTTCTGGCTGGTGAGGCGGAGATTTGGGTAACTGTGCTGCGATTTCTCCGGGCTTGGTTTGCGCACGCACCGGCCGGTCGCGCAGGGTTTTGTGATATCGTGCGCCCCAATCGGCGATCTCCTTGCTCCAGCTCGCAAACTCGTCCCAGTTCATGGCTCATTCCCCTTTGAGGATCGCTTGCGATCGGAACTTGGCCGGTCGTGTTTTGACCTCCGTACCGTGTTTATCAGGTGTTCTATGACGTGGCGATGCGCTGGCCGAAAATTGGCGCAAATGTCTTGGAAAAGCGAAGCCATGTGAGGCGGTTCAAAACACATGACCGTTGGAGTCTCTTCAAATCCAGGTTGCTTTTATAGGCCGCAGGACAGAACCCTCATCTGCACCAGCCACCCAGCATGCACGGCGCAAAGTCGACTATGCATCCACGTCGAAATCATAGGTCGAGTTGGACGCTCTTAGCCCAACTTGCTTGAAAATGCACAGCACATCGAAGGTTCTAGGCCTTCGCTGAAGCAGCAAAACCGCTTCCAGCCCTTCACTAACCCTAGTCAGAAAATCGCATGCCGCACCTAAGTGGTGGCCGTTCGATCCAGGAGTTTGGTACGACGTCAAAACGACTCATTTTTCAGCACCTCTCCTTTAACGGCACGGTACATTTCCTTATGTTCTTCCCAATATCCACTGACCGTCAGGCGAACCGTTATGGGCCCTTGCTCGATATTCATAAAGTAGAACCCGTGGTAGCCTGAGAACGGAGCGGTGAAGGAGCCGTGCTGCTCTGTACCTTCGCCTTTTGCATAGGCCATTTCAAAGCCGTCGGGGTAGTTGACTGCGTCAGCACTCGATGGATGCCCATGAAAATCGTAGTAGACCCCGTCACCAAGGGCGTCCAACACCTTCCAAGAATAGACGAAGGTGGTGTCCGCTGGCATGATGAATTTGTGTTCAATTTCGCCAAAATCTTCGATTTCAATATCGATGATCGCGCTGTGAAATGGTGCATCTTCTTGATGAATCAGACCTTGCACGGATCTGTCGATCCTATCTGCAGTCGGGTCATAGTCGCCGATGTTGAATTCGAGCACCCCGTCAAAGGGGGCCGCCGTTTCGGGTTCTTGTGCCAAGGCGGTAAAACCTAGCTTGCCGCCCAAACCGTTTGAATCGATACTATATTCCGCGGGTAGAAGGGCCACCACCGACAAGGCAACACCGGCTATCGCTGCCGCGATTATTTTTTTCATAAGCTTCATTGTTTCGTCTCCATCATGTTGTGAAATATCCGACCGATTGCATTGCGAACAGGGCCGATCCAGCGGCGAACAAAAGGACATTTGCGTTTGTCGCTATAAGTGTGAAATCAAATCGCTGTCGCAGCCAGGCCAAGCCGCCAAACGATATCGTCAGGGCCGCGATCTGCCCAAGCTCAACGCCAATGTCGAACACCAGCATATTGACGATCAAGCCATCGCGTGAAAGGGGCAGGTCTTGCAGTTTGGTGGACAGGCCCAGCCCATGCACCAAGCCAAATCCGAACACGGCCAATTTGGGATTGATCGGCCGTATAATCTGAAGGTTCTCGAGTGCATTGTCGCAAACGGACAAACCGATAGAGGACACACCCGCCAACAGCTACGCGCCAATAAGGGGCCATTGCAGTGACAGGGATTTTCGGGGCAAACCCCAATACACTGACCGTGAGCATCATGGTCACGCCAACCATCGTGGCCATGCCGTTCGCGTGCAAGGACAACACGATGGGATAGCCCCACAACGTGCTGGAGACTATCTTTCCAAGGAAAGAATCTTCGAGCCAGAATAGAGTTTCCATCTAGTGAACTTTCTGCTGTGTCGATCCTGCCCCGCGCCTGTTGAACGCGGGGCATTATGGCTGAGTGAGAAATAGTTTTGGCTACTCAGTCCGCTCGTTTGTGAGGTCTTCACAAGCATAGGGCTCATAGGCATCCGCAGTGAGCGTAACTTCATCCGTTCCCACAAAGGGCGCTTCGAGATAGATCGGATCGAAAAACGCATATTCCCGCATCAGCACAGTACCATCGTCGTTCAGCGTGAACCTCTCGGTTACGGTCAACTCCTCACTGTTCTTGACAGCTTGCGGACCACCGCGACCTTCAGGGCGTTTCGGACGATCAGCCTCTTCCTCGCCGTCTACAACAAGGCGAGCGCCCCCGCCGACCGGAGCCATGATCCAGCCTTCATCAAAACCGGTCGTGGTAACGACCAAGGTGTCACCGTCCCATTCGCCTACAGAATATCCTGCACGGCTTGGCACAAAATCATCGGGCATCTCACTGCCATCCAAATGGATCGTGCGGACCAAATCCATAAAGCCATATGTTATTGTTATTTCGGTGTCTGACTGGTCGATGGCATTCACCATCCCGTTAAAGACCCAATCCATCGCGATATTGGTTGCGAGACAATTGAACCGCGGGTTCTGGTCCGGGCTTGCATCGGCAACCGCAGCCAAGCCGGCTTCGGTCTGGGTCACGGTTGGCCGCCCGCCGCTGCGTTCCTGCGGGTTTGCCATCGCCCAGTTGCCGTCAATGTTGGGCGTGCCATCTTCGCGTGCGATCTGACGTTCCGCAGCAATGATCGAACCATCTTCGCCAAAGGTACTATCGCGGTCCGCCGTCACACCATTTGCAAAGGTGATCTGGCTCATAAGGCAGGTCGTCGGATCGTTACGGTCAGGTGAACCGCTGATGGTGATTTCGCTGCCGATCTCAAACATCTCTTCGGTCCAGCCGCTGCGCTTCATAGACGATCCAGACTCCATTGCGCAGCGCATATTTGTCACGACGCCCGCGTCGTCGGTGACATCAAAGTAAACATAGGCATGCGGGTTCACGAGTCTTATCCGCGTTATTTTGCCCGAGGCTTCAAATGTTTGGCTCAAATCAAATTGACCACTGACACCGTGGTGAGCCATTGAGTTTATTGGCCAAACTATGAGTGCTATAACAATTGCGATGGTTCGTAAGGGTACCATGTTCTCAACTCTATTTATGGATGGTCAACTAGCAGCGCGCAGCAAGTTCCATCCCGTTTTTGATGGGCACGGGCGGAACTGCCGACACTTTTATGTCCGCAACTCATCCCGAAATTCTACGCGCCGGACTTCACAATGGGCGCTCTTATTTTTGGTCTATTGCTTTCACGGGCGCTAAAAATCTTTCAGATCCCACGCGATGAGGCCTCCCTGGCGCTTGCGCGCAGGGAGATCGTCAAATGGTCTTGAAATTATTTTGCACTATTGGCAGCACAAGCGGCCTCGCCCCGAGGCGTTGTAATACATGTACCTTTTACTGCCACGCCACTACGCACATCGTTGAAACTACATCTAGAATTTTCTGCTTTTGCTTCGCATGCGTTTATTGCCTCTGGGGAAGGTGGACTGGGACGATTTCCATTTTGGCTTCGCGCGCCGTTCTGAGCCATGATCATTGCACCGCGGGATTGAAGCGTATCGTCAGCAAAAACGTTGCTTGTAACTAAGGAATAAAAAACAAAGGTTGCAGCAGCAAGGATGACGAGAGAATACCTGCTCACAACCGGGCGAAAATCCGTTTTCATTTTCATTTTTTTACTTTTCAATTAGATTTCGAATACGCCCTAACTGCCTGTTGATCGTGAGCCTGGTTTGTAGAAAATGTGGCGGTAAGATGTTGATTTACGCGCTGACCATCGGCAAATTAAATTGCGGTGCCGTGTGAAAGAATGAAATTGATTGTGTTGTTACCGCGATACTCTTTGGCAATTTGCAGAGCTGTCACGCCCTTCGCTTCAACTGCAAAAATCAAACTTGAAACTGAGCGCGCCGTTTACTCGATAGGGAAAATTCTCAGATTTTCCGCTGGGAAGCAGACATCAACAACGCAGTCATCATTCAAGCTAGACTTGGGACCCAGAAAATTGGCTACGGGACGGCTTGCGGACTGTTTCACTGATGCCAGACTGATGCTTGGCATGTATAATTGTTTTAGCTTGCTGACAGGCAGATGAAGTGGATTGAGCCGTATGTCCCGTTATCTCACGGGATTACGCGGGTTGAAAACAAACGGGTTCTCAATGGTATCATTTGTGTAATCCGCAATGGCCAGCGCTGGCACAATGATCGAATTAGCCATCATAAGAATAACCGATGCCATAGACCGAACGGATGGGGTCCCACTCACAAACCGCCTCAAATTTGATGCGAATATTCTTGATGTGACTATCGATTGCGCGGTCAATAACATCACTGTCATGATCATACGCAAGCTCTAGCAACTGTGCACGTGAATATACCCTGCCAGGTTTTGAATGTAGTATTTCAAAGAGTATAAACTCCCGTCTTGTCAAACTGATATTCACGCCGTTAAAGGTTACAATCCAACGCTCTGGATCAACGACCAAGCGCTGGCTGCTCTCATTGGAGAGCACCATTTGATTTGAAGTTCGGCGCAGCACAGCCTTCACCCGCGCAACAAGTTCCCTTGGAGAAAAGGGCTTGCAAAGATAATCGTCCGCACCCGTCTCCAGACCAACCAGACGGTCAATTTCTTCAACTTTTGCAGTGACCATTATGATCGGAATTTCGCTGGTTTTGCGAACTTCCTGACAAATGGTCAATCCATCGATTCCGGGCAACATGAGGTCTAGAATTACCAAATCGAATGCGCCAGACAAAATTGTTGTTGCAGCATCAACCCCGCTTGAAAGCAGAACCGCCTCCATTTGTGCCTCTGCAAGGTACTCCTTGACCACATCAGCTATGGCCACTTCGTCTTCGACAATCAGAATATTTTTTGGCGTATCTTTATGCATGGCTATGTGGCTTGTTTTGGAAGACTGAGTGCAATTTTTAACCCACCGAATTCAGACGACTGCGCTTCGATCTTGCCCCCGTGCGCACTGATGATTGATTGACAAATGGAAAGACCCAATCCAGAGCCTCCCAGCGCGCGGGAACGTGACTGTTCTACACGATAAAATCTCTTGAATAGGTGCTGAATTGATTCAGCCGGCGGGCTTGGTGCGGAATCCTCAATCACAATATGAATCTGAGAACTCGTTTCCTTGGCTTGAATATGAACTTTGCCGTTGGGGCTGGTATAGCGTTTGCTATTCTCCAATAAATTGTCAAACACTTGGCGAAGTCGAAAACGATCACAGCTGAGTACCAAGTCTGACTGAACATCCAAGTTGATTTCTATGCCTGCGGCCTTGAAGCCATTTCTGGCGCTGGAGACCGCTTCCGCAATAACAGAAGCCAGCTGAACTTCTTCAAGATTAAGAGAAAGCCCGCCTTCGCGTGTTCTTGAAAGCGTATTGATATCGGCGACAAGTGAAGACAGACGCATCACAGAAGTCTGCAGGTTTTGAAGTCTCTCAGCAGTCGGTGTCCTGACACCATCTATCAAGGCCTCGATTTCAGCGCGTAGGATTGCCAATGGTGTCTGCAATTCATGCGATGTATCTGTGATCCATTTACGCTCAGCCTCCTCAGAGGCAGCCAGACTTTTTGTCAGAATGTTATAGTCGTCCATCAATTTCCCCAATTCATCATGGCGGCGATGAGAAATGAGAGTTGTGAAATTTCCAGAAGCCAATCTGCTACTTCCCTCCGTCAACTCGCGAATTGGATTAAGAAACTGGCGGGCGAGTATGACAGCCATGCCGAACGACAACACCAAGGCCATAAGAGAAACGATCAGCAATGATCGATACTGACTCTCGATAAATAGATCCTCAGATTCCGCCCGTTCACCAAGTGGTGCCGATAGGCTTATCCATCCAATCGGTTCAGAATTTGATGGGCGTCCGGGGAGAAAAATGGCGCGCGTAACCATTTGGCTGCCAACTTGTGGTGACCCGGCTAAAACCCCACCATTTTGGTCGAGCAATCCGATACGCTTGATAAGAAGAGGTGGCGCGGTTCCTCTGCGCGGAGGCAGAGTAGAAAATTGTTCCGGTCTCGCTTGCCCGGCTGTTTCACTCAAACTTTCTTGAGACTCAAGAGGAGGAACGGCGCGCGGGTTGAAGTTTTCGACGACAAAGGTGAGCCAACTTTCTTCAGTGCTTACCAATTGCGGCCAACCATTGCTGGCCGGATCATATAACTCACTTAGAGCGACTTCCAAGTCATCGAACCGATTGATCTCGGTTTGCAGTAAATATTTGGCGAACCCGTCCCGCATGCTCAGTGCGACCAGACCGGCCATCATTGCGACTATTATCATTGCCGTCAGCGAAATAGTTACAAGTATTTTATTTGTAAGCGACAATCGTCTCCAAAGCATTCCGCTGTTGTTCAGTGTAATTGTGGAGAGAAAATGGAGGAATTCTGGCGATCAAAAAAAATTTATTGAGAGATAATGGAAAAGTGGAATAGCGTTGATCTTTCGCAGATTAATTGGGCTGTGAAGGTGATTGGGAATTATAACAATTTGCTCAGCGAGGCCAGTATGAAAAACTGGGCTTGGACAAAGGGCACCTTTGACCACAACGCTTCCCGTTGCAACTTCTCCGCCATTTTGAGTC
Organism: Alphaproteobacteria bacterium; assembly: GCA_024743215.1. Classification (GTDB taxonomy): domain Bacteria; phylum Pseudomonadota; class Alphaproteobacteria; order Rhizobiales. The sequence continues at coordinate 268,746 of JANSWZ010000002.1, read as the reverse complement.
ATGGCATAAATCTCCAGACGGTCAAATTTTCATCTCAACATGGACCACCTTCCGCTTGAATTCAGGGCCAAAAATTCTTCTCGTCATTCCTGATCCACAATCTCATAAACACCTTATCTGGGTGTCCACGAAACCGGCAGCAGCTCGATACCAGCGAGTAGTTCCAAAGATTGATGGCAGAAAACAGCATCACATGTTTCATGAGCCGATCCGGAAACGTCCCGAACAATGCAGCAATGGAAAGCTTCTTCTCATCGCTGAAAAACGAGCGGGTGAAGCGCAAAGTCTACCGCATCCGTGATCAGGCACGTACAGACGTCCACCATTACATCGAATGAGACTACAAGCGGATTATTCGCCAAACGCGGACTCAGGAGTCCAAAGCTCATAAAACGTCTAATCTATATATTCTATTATGAAAATGGTAGCGGAAGAGGGACTCGAACCCCCGACACGCGGATTATGATTCCGCTGCTCTAACCAGCTGAGCTACTCCGCCCCGTAAGGGACATCCACATTGAACGAAGTCATGGGATGTCTGGAAATCGTTATTTATCTAACGAATGACGCGCATATAAAGGGCGCGGCGCAGTCGTGTCAAGCACTGTCGTACCGCGTTTTCAGATGAATGACGTCCGCATGGGCTGACCGCCGGAATCACGTCAGGCAATCAGGAAGTCTGAGACGGTTTTTGGTGTCGATGACGCATCTGTTGCAGTTGCAGAACTGATCTGCGGACGTTCGGTCGAGCCGATCCAGCCGCCGCCCAGAACGCGGGTGCTTGCACTGTCATCTTCATAGATCACACAGGCCTGTCCGGGCGAAATGCCGTCTTCCGGATTTGCCAATTCGCACCAGACATCATCTCCTGAAGCAAAGAGCGTTGCGGGCATGGGCGGGCGTGTGCTGCGCAGGCGGGCAAAGATCGACAGACCCTCTTCAGGCAACTCAGTCAGCGGCGTCGCGCCAAGCCAATTGACGTCACGCAGATGCACAATGGCAGTTGCCAGCGCTTCACGCGGGCCGACGATAACCTGCTGGGTCTTTGCATCCAGATCCACAACATAAAGCGGGTCGGCAGACGATATGCCAAGGCCGCGGCGCTGGCCAACAGTGTAGTGAATAATGCCCTTATGGGTGCCAAGCACCGTGCCATCCACATGCACAATGTCACCACCGGTTGCCGCGTCCGGCTTCAGCCGCGAGATCACATCGGCATAGCGCCCCGATGGCACGAAACAAATGTCCTGGCTGTCTGGCTTTTGTGCCACATGCAGGTTCAGATCTTCTGCAATCTGGCGGGTTTCAGCCTTGCTGAGACCGCCCAGCGGAAAGCGAATAAAGTCGAGCTGTTCTTGCGTCGTGGCAAACAGAAAATAGCTCTGATCCCGGTCATGGTCGACCGGGCGGTACAGCTCGCGGTGTCCATTTTCGCGCATTCGGCTGCCGATGTAATGGCCGGTCGCAAGCGCCGCGGCGCCCAGGCTTTTGGCGGTTTCCAGAAGATCGGAAAACTTGACGGTCTGGTTACAGGCCACGCACGGGATTGGTGTTTCACCTGCCACATAGCTTTCCATGAACGGGTTGATCACCTGCTCGCGGAACTTCTGCTCATAATCCAGCACATAATGCGGTATATCCAGCATATCGGCCACACGACGGGCATCGTGAATGTCCTGACCGGCACAACACGCGCCCTTTTTGTGGGTTGCTTCGCCGTGGTCATAGAGTTGCAGGGTCATACCGATGACCTGATAGCCTTCGCGCTTCAAAATAGCGGCGGTCACAGAGGAATCGACGCCGCCAGACATCGCAACGACAATGCGCGTGTCCTCCGGCTTTTCCGGTAAATCAAGGCTGTTCAGCATGACAGTGGTCCAGATAGTTCTTCAGATGGTTTGCAGTAAAAGCAATCGCAAGGTTTGCATATAGTCCGACAATGACAAAACCCAAGCAGTTCCATTCATTTCGCGGCGTTTTAGGCCGAACGCGTGGCCCATGCAAGGTTTCACGCCATACCGACACCTCCAATATGGCGAAGATGCGGTCGCATTTGCCGCTTTGGGCGGAAAAATTTGCCGCCTTTCCATGGATGAAAACAAGCGGATGATATCAAGTATCTGATAAATATAGATAAAATAGAGGTGCTAAACTGGCCTCTTGCTTGCATAGAGGGAGTGTCGGCGTTCGTCGACGCTTTGGAGTAAGCCATGTTTGTTTCCACGCCTCCGCAAATATCTGCGGATGCAGCCCAGACCGGATCTAACGGTCCGTCAGCTCCGGCAGAAGCCGGAACTGGCGGGGGCTTTGCTGCGTGGTTATCTGGTGGTGTGCAGCCAGGCGGCGAGACGCCGACAGGCGCAGCCGCTCTTCAAGGCGCAGAAGGGACCACGCCTCCACCGAAGTTCTCGCCATTTGGGCTGGAAATGGCGGCGGGTATGCTTGGCCACCCCAATCAGGCAAATACTGAAGTTTCAGCTTCTACCGGCTTTCAAAAAGGCGCTGGCACACAAGCCAACATGCTGCTGCATACTGCTGCGCAGACTGTGGGTGACGTACAGGCAAACCAAAGCGCCAACCCCTTGGCGGGTCAACAGGGTTCTGCACAACAAGGTGCAGAACTCAATCTCCTATCAGGATCAAAATCTGGAACTGCAGCGGCAGCAACAACTCAGTCCGATGCGGAAACCGCCGAGACAGTGCTGAATCGGCTGGGTGTTCCCGCTATGGCAAAGGAACTGACGGATCCATTGGCCAAACGCTCTGCCGCTTTCTCATCCACATCGGCAGAACCATTCGGCAACGCACAACGCGTCAGTTCCGATGGTTTGCCGCAGAGCCAGACACAATTGGCGACTTTGCCGCAATCAACAGATAGCGGGTTCCGGTCACAGCTTTCGCAAGGTGGTCTGACGCAATCCCAAGCTCAGGGTCAGGATGGCACCGGCAGACCCAATCCGACGATAAATACACCGGACATTGCGGTGCAGATGGCGCGCAACAAGGCAGATGGCAACAATCAGTTCACAATCCGCCTGACACCGGAATCCATGGGCACCATCACCGTCAAGCTGAACATAGCCAATAATGCGAATCTGACGGCGCAGTTGATGGTTGAAAAACCCGAAACGCTGGCACTTTTGCAAAAAGATATGGCTGGCCTGGAAAAAGCTCTGAAAGCGCAGGGATTTTCAACTGGTGACGGAGACCTGACAATCGCGTTGAAAACGTCCAGCCTTGGCGTGCGTGGCGGCGAAGCTGCGATGAATTCTGGTGCTGACCAACGTTTTGGCCACAATCAAAACACGGGCCAAAACCAAAGTCAGGCGCAGGGTCAAACCAATGCGCAAAATCAGGGATCAAGCACTGCTGCACAACAAGCGCCGTCTCATCCCACCCCCACGGGTGGCATGGATCGTCCGGCTCCCGGCATGTTGTCGTCTGGTGATATGGGCTTCCAGCAGTCTCATCATGAGCAAGGTGCCCATGGTCATGAAGGGTTTGAGAAAAACTCGAATGGACAGGGTCAACCGGAGCCCGACGAACAGGATTTGGGTTTGTTGGAACACGCAGACCTCATTGCAAATGCCTATCACGGCAACAGTTTACTAATCGGAATGTCCACCCAGTTGGATCTGTCCGTATGACTTTTGGAGACATGACATGGACCTGACCGCACTCAGCGCTATCACCAGCACAGCCAGCGTAGCCAGCACCGATCAGTCGGATCTGATTCAGAGTTATGATCAATTTTTGCAGATTCTGACGGCGCAATTGCAAAACCAGAGCCCGCTGGAACCTATGGATGCAAATGAATTCACCAATCAACTGGTGCAATTCTCATCCGTGGAGCAGGCCATCAAGACCAATGATTCGCTTGAATCCCTGATTGCACTCAGTGCTTCCAATGAGGCAACCAGCCTGGTTGGATATCTGGGACAGAATATTACGGCGGAAGGTGCGGCCACCACATTGCAAAATGGGGCAGCTACCTGGCAGCTGAGTGCTGCCGACTATGCAAGTGACACTCAGGTAACGATTCGAAATGCTGCCGGGTCGATCGTCTACACAGATGAGGGCACTCTGGAGCCGGGTGAAACCAGCTATGTCTGGGATGGCACAACAAATGACGGAGGCACCGCCCCGGATGGACTGTATGGCATTACCGTTGAAGCCAGAGATGGAGATGGTAACGTCGTTGATGTCTCAACTGCCATTTCCGGGCAGGTGACCGGGGTGGACTTCAAGACCTTCCCATCGGCGCTGTTGGTAGGCGATACCCGTGTTCCAATCACATCTTTGACGGCTGTGGAACTCGGATCCTAGCGTCTTTTTGCTGACTTAAAATCATTTTATGAATTGATCTGGTTGGCCTCGCAGTGGAGGCTTGCCGGACAGGGTCTGGCTACCTGTGGTGGTAAATGACAGATGCATGGATTGTGCCCGCTGGCAAACACCTGAATCCGGTCAAATTAATCTGTTTAATCAGACTTTGCTCTGGGCCATTCGCATCCGTTCAAATTCTTAGCAAATCCTTACAGTCACCTTAGGCAAAATTTAAGGCGTCGGCGGTATTGTCTCCAAGTCTGGTCACATCAGATTTGAGTGTGAGAGTACTGATGACCGATCGCATAAAGCCGCGTGTCAAATACGTGATCGGCCCTGACGGGTCGCCACTAACTATTGCTGATTTGCCTCCAGCGACAACTCGTCGTTGGGTCATTCGCCGCAAAGCAGAAGTTGTAGCTGCTGTTCGTGGTGGTCTGTTGAGCCTGGAAGAAGCCTGCAGTCGTTATACGTTAACGGTTGAAGAATTTTTATCCTGGCAATTGTCAATAGAAAGCCATGGGTTGGCTGGTTTACGAACGACGCGCATTCAGCAGTATCGCTGAATGATACAAAACTAAAAAACCGGCGGAAACGCCGGTTTTTTTATGCCTAAATTCCAGATATTGCGGTGCGACCGATCTCTGAAAATGGTCCCAAAACGGGCTGAAAATCATGCCCGTTGCGGCGCGCTTCCTGCAAGCGCTGCAGGTGCTGATTCACTAATTCTTAAGGCTTGTTAAGAACTTGTTTACCAATAGGTAGGTAATTTTTTCCTAGCAACACAAATATCTGAGCCAACAACACCACAACCAAATTCGAGAATAGAGTTCCTTCGTGCTGGAATTGACACGTTTTTTCAAATCAATAGGCGTTGCGCGTTTGTCTGCGATGGGCGTGGTCGCTGCTGTCCTTATCGGCTTTTTTGTTTTGATCGTATCGCGTGTCACGTCGCCTTACATGGTGCCGCTATTCACCGATCTCACCTTTGAAGATTCATCCGCAATTATCGAGCAGCTTGAAAGTCAGGCTGTTCCATATGATGTGCGCGGCGAAGGTGCTGTTATTCTGGTGCCCAAGGAAAATGTCTTGCGGTTACGCATGTCCCTGGCCGAAAGCGGTTTGCCATCGGGGGGCAGCGTCGGCTATGAGATATTTGACCGTGGTGACACGTTAGGCGCCACAAGTTTTGTTCAGAATATCAATCGCTTACGCGCGCTTGAAGGCGAACTGTCTCGTACAATTCGTGCCCTGCAGCGTGTCGTGCAGGCCAGAGTTCATCTGGTCATACCCGAGCGGCAATTGTTTCAGCGGGACTCTGAATCGCCCACTGCCTCCATAGCGGTGAAAGTCCGCGGTGAACTCACCAATGGACAGATTCAGGCAATCAGACATCTGGTAGCATCCGCTGTTCCAGGCCTTAAGCCGTCACGTGTTTCAATTGTTGATGAAGCCGGTCAATTGCTGGCAAATGGCGAAGACAGCGCTTCAGGCGGCGCCATGATGGGCGCGCTGGATGAAAAGCGCAAAGCGCAGGAAGCGCGTTTGCGCCGCGCCGTTGAAGAGATTGTCTTCCAGGTCGTTGGTGATGGCCGGGCGCGGGTACAGGTCACTGCGGAGCTGGAGCGCAACCGCATTACCCAGACAGCCGATGTCTTTGACCCGGATGGACAGGTTGTCAGATCTTCCCAATCCCGCTCCGAGGCCAGCAACGCATCAGAAGACCTTGCTGCCGGTGGTGTCACTGTTGGCAACCAATTGCCGGGCGCTGATGAAGAGGGCGGCGATACAGGCTCAAATTCTCAACGTGAAACTTCAGAAGAGGTTGTGAATTACGAGATTTCCCGCACCACTACCACCGAAGTGACTGAGGCTGGACGCCTTCGCAAATTGTCTGTCGCGGTCCTGGTTGACGGGGTTTACACTCAGGAAGCAGGTGGTGAACTCATCTATGCGCCCCGAACCGAAGAGCAACTGGCGCAAATTGCAACACTGGTTCGTTCTGCTGTCGGCTTTGAAGAAGGCCGCGGTGATCAGGTCGAAGTGGTGAACATGCGGTTTGTGGCCAACGCTGCACCCGATGCAAATGCACTGGTGGAACCCGGTCTGTTTGATTTCACCATGGACGACATCATGCAGGTTGCCGAATTGGGTGTCATGCTTTTGATGACATTGCTGCTGGTGTTGTTTGTCATGCGTCCGCTGGTTCGAAAGGTTCTGACACCAGAGCCGGTTGAAGCGCCAGCGCCGATCAGCCCGATCATGACCCAGGAGGGTGTTGAAGGGGGTGCAGCAGTTGGCGAACCGGATCAAAGGCTTGAACAGGCACAGGCCGCTGGTGCTGCCCGTGCAGACATGGTGCGTCAGGTCAGTGAACTGGTAAAAACCAATCCCGATGATGCGGCGACCATTCTGCGCAATTGGCTCCAGGAGGCTGCGTGATGAATGATCTTGCAGCTATTGGTGAGCTACAAATTTCAGAAAGTGCCCAGAACCGGAAACTGACCGGAGCTGACAGGGCTGCTGTTCTGCTGTTGTCTCTGGGTGGTGACAATGGCGTTGGCGTCTGGGAACGCCTGGATGAAATTGAAATAAAGGAAATCTCATTGGCCATGGCCCGCCTGGGGCCCGTATCTCCAGGCATGATGGAAGATCTGTTGGTTGATTTTGTTGCCAAATTATCCGCCAAGGGTGCGGTGATGGGCAATTTTGAATCGACCGAAAGGTTGCTGGGATGCTTCCTGCCCGACGACCAGGTCAAATCTATCATGGAAGAGATTCGCGGACCTGCTGGCCGAACCATGTGGGAAAAGCTGTCCAATGTGCAGGAAACCCTGCTGGCCAACTATCTGAAGAATGAATATCCTCAAACCGTTGCCGTGGTGCTGTCCAAGATCAAGTCCGACCATGCCTCCCGCGTTCTCAGCCTGTTGCCGGAAGAGTTTTCTCTGGAAGTTGTCAACCGGATGCTGCGGATGGAATCTGTTCAGACTGAAATTCTGGACAAGATTGAACAGACCTTGCGCGTGGAATTCATGGCCAATCTGTCTCGTGGCAGCAAACGTGATCCGCATGAACATATGGCGGACATCTTCAACAGCTTTGACCGCCAGACCGAAACACGCTTCATGTCATCGCTCGAAGAAGAGAATGAGGATTCGGCTGAGAAGATCAAGAATCTGATGTTCACATTCGACGATCTGGCGAAACTGGATGGCATGGCAATCCAGAGCATGCTGCGCTTCATCGAGCGCCCCCAACTGGCTTTGGCGCTGAAAGGTGCTGGTGATGGAATTCGGGACATGTTCTTCGAAAACATGTCTCAAAGGGCTGCCAAATTGCTCAAGGATGATATGGAAGCACTGGGCCCAGTCAGGCTGAAAGACGTTGATGAAGCCCAAAGCGGGATGGTCAACAAGGCCAAGGAAATGGCCGACCGTGGTGAAATCGCAATCTCCAGTAACCAGGGAGAGGACGAGTTGGTTTACTAAGCCAATCGCTGCGCATCATGGACGACACAATTGTTGCCTCAACACCATTCCGATTTGATCTGGATCTGTCACAAAATGCGATGACACTTCAGGAGCGTTTGAACGCGCTCGAAACCGAACGTGTGGCTCTTGAAAACAAGCACAGCGCCGAACTTGCTGAGGCTATGAAGGACAGTGAAGCAAAAGGGCGCGAATCCGCCGAAGCGGTTGCAGCAAAGAAATCTGCCGACGACGTGGCAAGACTTGTCAAAAGCGCAACAGCACTGTTGAGCGCTAGAGACGCCTCGGCACAAAAAATGGAACGCGAGGCCTGCGAACTGGCTTTTACCATTGGTACGCATTTGGCCGAAACCGCTCTGGCCAAGGCACCCTTTGCGGAAATCGAAGCAATGCTGAAAGAAACAATGGATGTGTTGTCAGATACACCACATCTCGTTCTGTATCTGCCGTTGCAGACAGCAGATGACATCAAGCCGCAATTGACCCGGCTTTTGGATGAAAGTGGATTTTCCGGACGCCTGATCATCAAGGCCGAGCGTGAATTTGCCAGCTCTGATGTACGCCTGGAATGGTCAGAAGGACAATTGGTGCGCGACCTGGAGGCGGCGAAAGCTGCTTTGCGCGAAAAGATAAATCAATATTTTGAGGCCACCTGATGAGTGACACCACAGACAATGCAGTTGGTTCTTTACCACTGGATGACCACGGACCATCCAGTGGTAAAACAGAACTGAGTGACCCGGACACGCCCAAAACGGCAGCTGACCTTGAGAAGCTGTTCGATGTTCCGGTCAAGGTTTCTGCCATTCTTGGCCGGGCACGTATGCCTGTGGCTGAACTGCTGAAGCTTGATGAGGGTGCGGTCATCGAACTGGATCGAAAAGTGGGCGAAGCCATTGATATTTATGTCAATGATCGCCTTGTCGCGCGCGGAGAAGTTGTGCTGGTCGACAGCAAGCTCGGCGTTACGATGACAGAAATAATCAAGACAGATAACTAGGAAGCGTCATGCGTTTATTGATCATCGGCAGCCTGAATGGACAACTGACCCTCGCCACAAAGATGGCAATGGCAGAGGGCGCTAAAGTTGTTCATGCTGACACGGTTGCACAAGCCCTGCAGGTTCTGAACGCCGGCACGAGCTTTGATCTGGTGATGGTGGATGTCACGCTCCAGGTGGCCGATCTGGTGAACGGCATAACGCGCGCACGCATTCATCTGGATGTTGTGGCCTGTGGCATTGATCCCGATGCCGATGTGGCCGTTGCAGCTATCAAGGCTGGCGCAAAGGAATATATTCCGTTGCCGCCAGAGCCGGAACTGATTGCAGCCATTTTGAAGGCCGTATCTCAGGAAAGTGCCGACGTTATCTATGCCGATCCCAAATCACAGGCACTGATTGCTCTGGCTGAGCAGATTGCGCCTTCTGAGGCGACTGTTCTGATTACAGGTGAATCCGGCGTCGGCAAGGAAGTGTTCGCCAAACACATTCACGCCAAATCCCGCCGCGCAAAAGCGCCCTTCATCTCACTGAACTGTGCCGCTATTCCTGAACAATTGCTGGAGTCTGAATTATTCGGTCACGAGAAGGGTGCGTTTACGGGCGCCGGGTCGAGACGCATCGGAAAATTTGAAGAGGCCGATGGCGGTACGCTGCTGCTGGATGAAATCAGTGAGATGGATTTGCGCCTTCAGGCCAAGTTGCTGCGCGCTTTGCAGGAACGCGTCATCGACCGTGTTGGCGGCAACAAGTCAATTCCGGTGGATATTCGCATATTGGCCACCAGCAATCTGGATCTGATGAAAGCTGTTGGCGAAAACCGCTTCCGTGAAGATTTGTACTACCGGTTGAATGTGGTGAACCTTGCCATTCCGCCATTGCGTGAACGGCCGCTCGACATTGTTGTTCTGGCCAGACATTTCGCCAAGAAATACGCTCAGGTCAATGGGTTCAACGTACAGGAGCTGTCACCACAGCTTGAAGAGGTGCTGAAGGCAGCACCATGGCAGGGCAATGTGCGCGAATTGGAAAACGCGATGCACCGAGCTGTCCTCCTGTCCGGTGAGACCCCGATTTCGGAGGCCGTGTTGAACCTGCCTTTGAATGGCGCAACATCAGCGCCCGGCCTTACAGCCAGCAGCCACGCAGCGCACATGGCCGCAGCCACCACACAGAATATGGTGGGCCGCACAGTGGCGGATGTGGAGCGCGAACTGATCCTTGAAACGCTGGACCATTGTCTTGGCAACCGCACCCATGCCTCAAACATTCTGGGTATCTCCATTCGCACGCTGCGCAACAAGCTCAACCAATATACTGATGAGGGCCTGGATGTGACGGCTCCTGGCGGTCAGCGCACCGCACCTGCCTATCTGTCGTGAAAGCTGATCAGTGAGCGATACCACTCAAAACACACCGGCAGCCGGACCCAATCAGGGGGCTGGTTTCAAGTTTCCGGGTCTCGATCAGATTGCAAAACGTGCTGATCTTGGGCTTGCCCTTTGTGTGATCTTCATCATTCTGGTTTTGATCATGCCTTTGCCCTCTGGGGCACTGGATTTTCTGCTTGCGCTGTCAATCATCTTCTCTGTCCTGATTTTGATGACGGCTTTGTTTATTCAATCGCCGACTGAGTTCTCGTCATTCCCGGCTATTTTGCTAATTGCGACCATGTTGCGATTATCGCTCAATCTGGCATCAACACGGCTGATCCTATCGAATGGACACGAGGGACCCGGTGCTGCCGGTAAGGTGATTGAAGCCTTCGGCAACTTTGTCATGCAGGGCAATTTCGTCATCGGAATTATTGTCTTTGGCATTCTGGTGATCGTGAATTTTGTCGTCATCACCAAGGGGTCTGGCCGTATTGCTGAAGTGGCCGCCCGCTTTAACCTGGATGCGATGCCCGGCAAGCAGATGGCCATTGACGCGGATTTGTCAGCTGGCCTCATCGACGAGAGTGAAGCCAAGGCGCGCCGCCGCGAACTGGAAGATGAGAGTTCCTTTTTCGGCGCTATGGATGGTGCTTCCAAATTCGTACGTGGTGATGCCATTGCCGGTCTGCTGATCACCTTCATCAATGTCATTGGCGGCATGATCATCGGTGTGGCCCAGATGGATATGTCCGCAGGTGATGCGGCCCGCGCCTATACGCTGCTGACGGTCGGCGACGGTCTGGTCAGTCAGATACCGTCGCTGATTGTGTCCATTGCGGCTGGCTTGCTGGTGTCCAAAGCCGGCGTCAAAGGTGCCGCCGATCAGGCGTTGATCAAACAATTATCCGGCTATCCAAAAGCCATGGGCCTGTCGGCCTTTGTGATGATCGCCATGGCCTTTCTGCCGGGCCTGCCTTTCATACCGTTTATGGCGCTGGGTCTGGGGGCGGCTTTCTTTGCCCATCGATCATCACGAAAGCAGGATGAAGAGGTTGAAAATGCCGCTGCCATCCAGATCGCTGCGACGGCTGAAACGGTGCCCAAGGAAGAACCGATCACCGATGCGCTGAAAATGGATGAACTGCGCGTCGAGCTTGGCTACGGTCTTGTTCCCCTCATCAATGGCCCTGCCGGACAGGACATGCTGAGTGAACAGATCAAGGCCCTGCGCCGTCAGATGGCTCTTGATCTGGGCTTCATCATGCCGTCGGTACGCATTCTGGATAACATCCAGCTGACAGGCGGGGACTACGTAATAAAGATCCGCGAAATCGATGCTGGCAGCGGAACATTGTACCCGGATCATTTGATGGTGATGGACCCTGCAGGCGGCAAGATAAGCCTGCCCGGTCATCACACAACCGAGCCGACATTCGGTATTCCCGCAACCTGGGTCGAAGGGGCTTTGCATGATGAGGCGGAAGCCCGTGGCTTGACGGTGGTTGATCCGGCCACGGTTCTCGTCACCCATCTGACAGAGATCATCAAAAGCAACATTGCCGAATTGTTCAGCTATGCGCATGTTCAAAAGCTGGTGGATGAATTGCCAAGCGAGCATAAGAAACTCGCTGAAGACATCATCCCGTCCCAGATTTCCATGAGCGGCTTGCAGCGCGTTCTGCAGATGCTGCTGGCTGAACGCATTTCCATCCGTGATTTACCCGCCATTCTGGAAGGTGTGGCCGAAGCTGCTGGCAGCAACCGCAACCCGCAATGGCTGTCAGAACAGGTACGCGCCAGATTGGCCCGCCAATTGTGCAACGTAAACAAGGCGCCCGGCGGCTACTTGCCCATTTTGCCCATGTCACCGCAATGGGAGCAGTCCTTTGCCGAAGCCATGATTGGAGACGGCGAGGCGCGCCAATTGGCCATGGCCCCATCCAAACTTCAGGAATTTGTCACCACGCTCCAGGAACGCTTTGAGAGCGCTGCAAAACTGGGTGAAGTGCCCGTGCTGCTGACGTCTCCAAGCATCCGGCCTCATGTCCGCTCCATCGTCGAACGCTTCCGCACGCAGACGGTGGTCATGTCGCAGGCCGAAGTCCATTCGCAATGCAAGCTGAAGACGGTTGGGACCGTTTAAGTTTTGGCGATGGGGTCTGTGAGTACAGGCACTATCAGAAATCAATTTGAATATGACAGTCATCAGGAATGCAGAATAATTTGCGTGGTCGCGTAATTAAATAAACCATGCATTTGTCTCGACTGCGTCACGGTGCCAATGCAGACATTGCTCCCATTGAACTATGACCAATTAGGCGAAGGGCAACAGATCTGCAGAGTGGGTGACAAGTATCCAGACGAAACGATGCTTTAACGGGTGCTGAATTCGATCCTGTTCGCCCCTTGGCAACCAAATTGGTCGGAAAATACCCGAAAAACATTACTTGGAGCAGCACGGTCTTGGTGACTGTGCGCAGTCTCATCTTTTGCCTGTTCTTGAGAAATGTTTCACGCCCAGATAGAATAGCTGACGATTTGCAATATTGGAGCGCAAACATGCGACTTGATCTGGAACAGTGGCGTGAGCTGGCCGCGCCGATCTACGAGGTCTATCCGCGTGAGCCGACCGAAAACTCGGGCGTGAACATTGAGATCGGGGAAGCTGAAGGGCTTTTTCTCTCCAAGGTCGCAACGCCAGCCCAGATACTCATTCACGATCCCGCAATCCGCAAGAACGTTTGCCACGATTATCTGTTGTTCGAACGCTTTTTTGAAGGTGGCGGACAGGCCGAAGTTGGCGACATCGGATTCCAGGTTGCACCGTCGCGTCTTCACCTCATCGATATGTCGCAGCGTTACGTGTCAATGAAGGAACGCAGCTTCAGCCGCGGCATCTGCATTCCGCATGCACTGCTCGGTTACCAACGCGGCGAAGAGCCGGCCTTCACATCGGTTGAGCTGAACTCGCCCAAGGGCCGTCTGTTAGCGGCGGCGCATACCGAATTGCTGAACACGCAGGCAGACAGAACTGCACAGGACATCGCGCTCATCGCGCAGACCTTTATCGGGCTGGTGCGCCAGCTCATGTTGGGGCCGAAACCTGGCCATGCACCGACCGACGATTGTGACCTTCCCATTGCGCTGCTTCTGCAGGATTACATCGCGGCCAATCTTCAAGACGCCAGCCTCGGTGTCGAAACTCTCGCAACCGCGTTCGGGGTCTCGCGGGCAACGCTCTACCGGCATTTCGAGCAAGAGGGCGGTGTGGCGCGCACCATCCGCAATCGCCGTCTCGACCGTTGTTTTTTTGAACTTGCCGGTGCGCAACCGGGACGTGGTCAGGTCTCAGCTATTGCACGGCGATGGCATTTCACGGATCCCAAGCACTTCAATCGGCTATTTCGAGCACGGTTCGGCCTGTCACCAACTGAGTCACTGTCAACGGGCGTTCACCCCGGTTCGGGTGCTCCATCGGATCAAATTCGCATTGTTGAGCACTGGCTTGAACGGTTCCGGCGCATTTAACCCTGAAAATATCTGAACAGCGGTGCTGCAAGGCTCAGAGATTAACAAATCGCTGAGGTTGCCGCATGGGCAGAGCAAAGCACAACCATGGTTGTGCCGGTTCCCCCGATTCGTAGTCATGAGACAGGCAGCCAAGGTTTTTGAGATAAACAGCCAAGTCATCTGTCCGGTGAGACAGATAGCCATCAAACTTGAGAATGTGGTGGAATATCACAGCGTTGCACGGCCAGGTATGCTTCGGCCCGTGGCAACGGGGTAACGTCACGCACGCGCCACCATTTATGAGGTTTCGATGCTGACACATTGCGTTCTGCCAAGGTTCAATCCGACACTGGCGCGCGCGTTGGCGGCGTCAACGGCCATCTTGCTGGCTCTGGCGTCCAATCCTGCTGCCGCTCAGGCGGTGTTCATTGTTGACACCGACACGACTGTCACCAATGGCGATGCGGCCAATGTTCTGGATGGTGCCGATCAGATTATTGTCACCGAAAGCGGTTCGATCACGACCTCCGGCGTTGGTGAGGAGGGCATTTCCGCCAACGGACCTGACAATATTATCCAAGTCGATGGCTCTATTCGCACAGAGGGGACCGGAAGCGCATACGGTATCTTATCGTTGGGCGACGACGCTCAGATCACCATCAATGGCTCCGTTGTCACAACCGTCAGCGGGCAGGGCGTCGAAATCCGAGGCGCTAACACGACAGTCGTGAACAATGGCAGCGTCACTGCCCGCAAAAGTCAAGCCATGTTTTTTTTATCAGCTGCAACGGACAGCACGCTGATCAACACCGGAAGGATCATGACCACGGATGACGGCATTCAGGCTGTCATTTTTAGAAGCGCAGGGACGGTTATCAATTCAGGCACGATTATGGCATCCAGTAGCTTCTCTGAGACAGTGGAAATGACCGGCGGGGGGATCCTTGAAAACACCGGTACCATTTTGGCCACGGGGCTGAATGGTGAGGCCGTGTTGGTGCGCGATGGCGTGATTGTAACCAATTCAGGACGTATTATCTCGCAACGGGGGCCGGCCATTGATGCTGGTGCTTTCAGCGACGCTGACGATACCTTCAACCTGCTGGCGCCCGGTTTCATCGGCGGTACTATCGATCTCGGGACCAGAAACATTGGTGGCACGGAAACGGTCATCAACATTCTGACTGGTCAATCGCACTCGATCTTCTGGACGCTGGAAGGTGATACAACCGATTGGACCGGCGGCGCGCCCGACATCTCCGGTTCGGTGCCATGGTTCTACAATGCGGCGGCACAGACCGTGGCAACCTTCGATCCGACACTTTTGGCCTCAGAAACGGATGCGCTGGGTGATCTGACGTCCATGCTGTCGCATGTTGGGCTGGGCGCGTTGGAGGGTTTTGAACCCGGCCCCGGACCGGATACCGGCTTCAGCGCGCTCGGTTACATGCCTGTGGCTGACGGTGAAGCTGATACCGCCACGCAGCGCGTGGGGCGGGCCTGGGCCACTGCGCTGGGTGGGCAAATGGACCATGAGGGCGGTGGAACCACCCTCGACAACACAATTGGCCATATCGGCATTGCCGCAGGCTACACCTGGCAGCAGGCACCTGATCTCATCGTCAATGCCATGGCCGGTTATGTGGCAGGCAACAATAAAGCTGATGCGAATTGGGCACCGTCCTTCGATCATGACACGCATACACTGTTTGCTGGCCTGCATGGCGAACACCAGCTTAACCGGGCTGCCGTGCAATTCGGGTTGACGGCGGGCCATAGCTGGATTGATCACAACCGCTTCGTCAACGACAATCTGGCACCGCTTGGCGAAAGCTGGGTCAGTGCTGATTATGGCGGGTTCTTTGTCAGCCCCGAACTGGCACTCTCCACCGATATCCTTCTGGAAAATGGCCTGACACTGACCCCCAATGCGGGCGTGCGCTACGCCGCGCAATGGCTGGGTGGTTATGCGGAAACCGGTGCTGTCAGCCCGGCAGCCAACGCCACCGTCGAGGATCGCTTTGTCGGCACCGTGGAAGCACGGGCCGGTCTGGATGTCACACGCAGCTTCGACATTCGTGGTCGGACGGGCACCCTGACAGGTGGAATTGGTTATCTGGGTCGCTGGGGTGGTGGTGACGATGATGTCAGCATCACCCTGAACGGTGTGACCCAGAGCGTGGCCTCCGGCCATCAGGACTTGAACGCGGTCATGGTCAGCGCCACGCTTCTCAGTGACATCGGTGAAACAGGCTTCCTGGAACTCGACGCCAACTATCTTGTCGGCGACACTGCCCAGGGCTTCGATGGGCGTCTGACTATGGGTATGGCGTTCTGATGGCGGGATGAGCTGCGGTGCGATCAGGACGCAAGCATCAGAAGCCAGTACATCAATGATTATCAGCCCTAGGGTGCGGACCCAAGCCATATCGCGCCTCCACCGATTGCGTTGACCATCGCAGTGCAATCGAGGCTCCAGTGGTTGCTCGCTGTATTTCCGAGGGTCTGGTCAGAGATCAACGTCTAGCTGTTGATGCCAGCCTGATTGAAGCCGATGCCAATCGTCAGAACGCCACAGAAACCGGCGTAACGGTGGAGGAATATGAAACCCGCCTTGTGATCTGGCCGGCGCGGGAGACGGGCGAGTTGGGGGTATTGGCGACCGGCCTCAACAGGTCCCAAATTGCCATTCGCCGAATGGAAGCAAACGGCCGTGAACGCAGAAAGTGTTGACGACGCGCTGTGTTGTGCCAAACTTCCGCTTCGAGCCCAGTATCTATCTTTTACAATTTTACGCCCTGAAGGACCTGAAGGAGCGGGTTTTCGGCGAATTTGAAAATTCTGACCGGTCAGAATATTGAAGCAATCAAGCAAGTAGAGAATTGGAGAACGAATGGGAGCGTCCCTCAATGCCATCTTCGGAGGAGCATTCCTTCTCTTGGCGCTATTTCTGACCTTTTTGATGTACTATCTCTGGGGGTTTCCATTTGACAAAAAAAGGCACAGGAGTTCGGCGCCAAGGTCCTTGATGAACCTGCATCGGCTGTTGGGCTACGTCTTTGTCGGCATTTATGTATTTTTGATGTGGGACATGGTGCCCCGCCTTTGGTCCTACCAAGTTGAGTTGCCAGCGCGGACGGTGGTGCATTTGACGCTGGGACTTTGCGTAGGTGCACTCCTCATCATCAAAATCATGGTCGTTCGATTCTTCAAACACATGGAGTCGACGCTCGCGCCTATTCTTGGAACATCGCTCCTGATTTGTACATTGCTGCTCACCGGATTGGCGCTCCCTTACGCCGCGCGCGAAGCCTATTTGCGCGCAACGGCCCAGGACGGTGAGAACTTCGCGCAAGAGCGGATTGACCGGGTCACGAAGTTCCTCCCACTCATCGGCTTTGAAGATGAGGCCGCATTACTGGAACTGGCGTCATCTGAGGGCCTTGCGGAGGGTCGCAGCGTGCTCACAAGGAAATGCACACAGTGCCATGATCTTCGGACCATACTGGTGATACCCCGTACGCCTGAGACTTGGCGCAGCACCGTCACACGGATGGCCACACGGTCGACAACGCTTAGCCCCATCAGCGAAAGCGAACAATGGAGCGTCACGGCTTATCTGATCGCCATATCGCCAACCTTGCGTGAAAGCGTCAGCGAGAGGCGCCTGGAATCCAGAGAGGCCGCAGCCAGTCAGGACGCGGTCAGACAATCCCAGATAGAAGTGCCCCAGAATTATGACGCGGCGGCGGCCGAAGGTTTGTTCCAGACCAAGTGTTCTCAGTGTCATTCGCCGAATTTGGTCGAGGGCACCATACTGGACAGTCGCGAAGATTCTGTAGCGCTGGTGACACGGATGGTCGGAAATGGCTTGACCGCTGGCGACGCGGAACTGGGCCAGATCATCGCCTATCTGTCCGACCGTTTCGCCGACACGCAAAGTCAGTAATCGGGCAGCACTTTACGACCACAAGTGGGCTGTAACGATGACCAGAGACCGCGCAAGTCCAGTCTTCGGTGACCCGGAACAGCCCGCCAGCTGCGTTAGCCAGCTTGCCCGATGCGTCGCCCCCGACGCGATTGGGCGCTGCGCTGACTGCCTTGCGGCATGGTGGCTCTCCTCAACTGGAAGCATGTCAGACACTTCATTGGCCGTTGCCTCAATGTCCTTGAGACCGTTCTTTGTCTGGCTTGGGCGCGCAAGCAGGGGGCAAATCTGTCACGTCTGCGCCTTCAAATCTGGATCACCGATCAATCATCTGTTGGTGGTGCGAACTTGGCGTAGACCTCCACTCCCGTCATCATCTTGGTCTTGTTTGCAAAGTCATAGAATTGCGGTTTCCTGTCAGTGAAAACCTGCAACGACATCTGTAAATCTGACGGGTCATCAATCAGACCTGCTGATATTTGGTATTCTGGGCTGTCGATAATGTGATAAAACAGGTTTGAGCCGCACTTGGCGCAAAAGCCCCTTTCAGCCCAGTCTGACGATCGTATCCGGCCGATGTTTTCCGCGCCGTCAAAGCTGACTTTTTGACACGTTACCTCCATATATGGCCCTGACGACCAACGGCGGCACATGTCACAATGACACACAGTGATTGTCGGTTCTTCTGCCGTCGCGGTGATCTTGACCGCACCGCACAGGCAGCTTCCAGTTAGTTTCCGTTCTGCGGGCATGATGATGCTCCCCATCATCTTAAAGAGGGTCACAAGGAAGCTATTTCGCCTGCGGGTTGGATGTCTTGATGCTGGTCAATGAACGGTATCCAGATTCAAGTGATCGACACTCGCGCCTCAATGATGATCGGAAAACTGCAGATTGTGGCAACCTTTACAGGCCCTTTAGCCGCAAACTTTGGTTCACTCTCAAAATTGGCCAGAGACTTGATGCCACCGTTCCTGAAATCACGCGAGCCAGCATTCCATTTGAGGTCAGCAGAGCAGACAAACCTCCACTGCTGCTCTGGATGATTGTCTGATCTGCGATGCTTTGGCCGCCGGAACTTGATGCCCAAAGCTACCATAATCGGTTCCAGTGACTTGCCATGATTTGCAATAGTGGCAAATGTCGGATTTGAACCCAAAGTGACTGTTTCGAGGGTATGTCGATTACTATTTCGAGTCTGGTAATCTGCCTTGCAAATGAGCGATGCTTGGGTCCGATGAGTGTTCAACATCCTCACCTCGAATCTCCACCCATGGATGCTTTCGGTGCTCATACACGGAGAAACAGGGCGCAGGGAATTTTAGATCTGCGAATGCACCTACAGGGATTGCTACGACGCCTGGCCAGCCTTCGATTACATATGCCAGCGTCGAGCCACACTCAGGACAAAATTGATATGTCGCTTTATGACCACTGTCTGCAAATCGTTCCCACAGCTTGAATTTTCCAATTACTTTAACATCGGCTTCCGGCCACCGCGCCTGAGTAGCAAACGCGCTGCCGGAACGCTTTTGACACTCAAGGCAATGGCACGCCGAAACGCGAACTGGCTCACCCTCACAGGTTGCTGAGAGCTGACCGCATCGGCACGTCGCCATTCGTTTCACCATATTGATTTGGCCCCGCAGATTCGATCAAAAGAAAAGTGAAAACCGAGTAAATCAGTATCTCATCTGCGTTGCAATCCAAAGGCAGAAAAGTCCCGATTGCCGACATTAGTGGCAGGTCGATTTTCCACTTTGGAAGGGCGCCAGCTGACCGCCTTGGAATAGTGCCGCAAACTCAGTGTGTATCAGCCTGCGCAACGGACGTCATTCTCAATTGGGTAAGTATGGCTCAATCCAGATGAGGCTCTCCACATTTGAATCATTGGGCCAACGGGTGACAAGCGGACAAGGCTTCCGTTTGCTGTGCGTCGCTTACCGCCTAGCGAGCATTGGCAGGATCAAGCCCCACCGAGTTTCTTGAGGTGGCCCAAACGGTTCGAAACCCAGTTTCTTGTAGACTGAAATCGCCCGCTTGTTGTCAGGATGAGGATCGGTCGCGATAATGGGTGCACCTTCATCAAAGACAGCCCGCATCCTTGCACCAATAAACGCTGATCCATGCCCAACACCAATCATGTCAGGGTCTCCGACATATTGGTCAATTCCACGTGACCCCTTGGGAAGTTTGGCAAAATGGTGATCTTCCCACCCATGCACGGTATAGTCTTGCATGAAGGCAAACGGGCTGTTGTTCGTTGAGACAATCCAACGCGATACACGGGGATCGCTTATTCTTTCCTGATCGTATGGTTCACCCGATCCCCACCACGCGCGAACATGCGGACGCGCTTGCCACTTCATCAGCAAATCAAGATCATCCATCGTCGCCTGGCGAAATTCATACTTTTTGGCAGTCCTCATTCTGACAGTTTAACACACCGCCTGTCAGCAGGTATGGGCTTGAACCGGTCATTGCGTTTTTCAGGCTTGGTGGATAAAGGCCTTGGTGACTTTAAACCTAAGCTGACCCTGGCAGACCAGAGGGGTCCCGGACCGGCCGAGTTGACGGCACACAAATCCACTGCAATCAGTTCCAATAGGAGCCGAGGCATATTGCGGAACGATTATTCGAATGGCCAGTTGCCAAAACCCTTGGGTGGGGCTGTCGGGACGCATTATGCCTCGCCAGCAGAGTTGTTGTCTGTAACCCTGCTGACTGTAGATCAAAATGTGATCAATCAAATCGGCGCAGGAATTTGATGACCCGCTGAACCCATTTGTTCTGCGCGGCGCCCGAAAGATTGGTGATAGCTGCACGTTTGCTGATTTCGGTGATCGTCGGGTATGGCGAAATGTAGCCGGAAATCGCGCTGATATTCATCTTTTGTGAAATTGCCAGAGACCACATATTGATCATCTCACCGGCCTGATAGCCGACAATGGATGCGCCAAGGATTTTGCCTTTTCGGTTTACAATAACCTTGATCAGACCACTGGTCTTGCCTTCGGCCTGCGCCCGGTCGTTTTCTGCATAGGGCCAGCGCAGAACTTTGATGCCGCGATATTTTTTGCGGGCTGATTCTTCAGTAAAGCCGACATGTGCCATTTCCGGGTCCGTATAAGTGGCCCAGGGGATGATGTTCCGATTTTCCTTCACGGGCATGCGGAACAGAATGGCGCGGATCACAAGACCTGCGTGGTAATTTGCCATATGGGTGAATTGCAGGCTGCCGGACACATCGCCAATCGCATAGGCACGCCGGTTGGAGGTGCGCATGCTTTTGGACACTTTGATGGCACGATCAAACCGAATGCGTCCTTCTTTCAGGCCAAGTCCGTCTACATTCGGCTTGCGACCGGCTGCGACCAGAAGATGGCTGCCGGCAATGATTTCTTCTTCACCATTACCGTTATCCAGCACAACGGCCACGCCGCTGCCGGATTTTTCAACCCGGGCAATTTTAACCTCTTCACGAATGACAATGCCGTCTTCTTTCAGCTTGTCGAGAACGATTTCTGTCAGTTCAGGATCATCCTTGGCAAGCGCCTTGAACGCTTCAACCACTGTGACCTGAGCACCAAGACGCCGATGGGCCTGGGCCATCTCCATACCGATGGGACCGCCGCCAATGATGATCAGATGATCAGGCGCTTCGGTGCGTTCAAAGATGGTTTCATTGGTCAGGTAGGGAACGCTGTCCAGTCCCTTGATTGGCGGGACGGCGGCGCTGGATCCCGTTGAGATCACAAAGCGTCTGGCACGAATGCGGATGCCATTGACCTCGACAACCCTTGGGTTGATGAACTTCCCGGCGCCTTCAATGACGTGAACGCCCATGGAGGTGAAACGCTCTACACTGTCATTGGGCGCGATTGCGCCAATCACTGAATGCACATAATCATGGACCTGCTGAAAGTCGACGACAGGCTCGGGCACGTGAATTCCGTATTTATCAGCATGCCGGATTGCATCTGCGGTTTTGGCCGTTGCGATCATGGCTTTGGAAGGCACGCAGCCATAATTCAGGCAATCACCGCCCATTTTACCTTTTTCGATCAGAACAACGGAAACACCGAAGGCTGCCGCGATGGCTGCAACGGATAACCCGCCGGAACCGGCGCCAATGACGCAAATGTCAGGTGTGAGAATTTCGGCCATAATAAGTGTCTTTCCAAATAGGTCGGGTTAAGCGGGTTTGCGGTTGCGCAACCGCTTCAGAACAACAGGGATCAGGGCAACCACGCTGAGAGCTGCCAGAGCCGCAAGAATTTCAGGTGTAATCAGGTCACCGGTGCTGATTTCGATGG
Source organism: Alphaproteobacteria bacterium (assembly GCA_024743215.1). Classification (GTDB taxonomy): domain Bacteria; phylum Pseudomonadota; class Alphaproteobacteria; order Rhizobiales. Next base: position 246,799 of record JANSWZ010000002.1, on the reverse strand, counting down.
CACATTCGCTGTTGCCAATGCAATCGGCATTAGCAGCGCGCTGCGCCTCGATAACACTCCCCAGTCCGGCGCCCACAAAGGCAAAGGCAAACGAGCCGGGAATGATGCCGATAAGTGTTGCAGCTACGTATGTGGACAGCTTGATACCAAGCATGGCCGGCGCAAGATTGACCAGCCAGAATGGAAAGGCCGGTACGAGGCGGAGAAACAGAAGGTAGTTGAAGGCATCTTTTTCAAAACCCTCTTTCAGCTTGGCGACCCAGGGGCCGGCTTTGGCACGCAAGGCATCCCCAAAAGATGTCGTGACGGCCAGGAACAAGAGTGTGGCTCCTATTGTTGCGGCAACAATGGTCGCAGGCGCACTCACCAGCCAGCCAAACAGGAACCCGCCGCCAATGCTCAGGATGCCGGCACCCGGCAGCGAAAGCACCACCACGGCAATGTAAATGCCGACATAGGCCAGTAATGTCAGGGCAAAATTGTTTTCGACGAAAGCGCCAAGACGTTCTCTGTTTTCTATCAAGGCGCTGATGGACAGGGCTTCATGCCATCCCATGAAAAAGGCAAATGCCATGAAGCTGGCAATGGCGACCAACGGCAGCCAGCGTTTCAGGCTGGAACCGGATTTGTCTTGCTTCTCGGCATTTTCCATTTGTGTTTGCTCTTCAAGTTGCTCGGACAGCATCATAGGTGCCCCTCTTTAAAATCATCAAGTGTTGCTTCAGGTCGATTGCGGCTTTTGCGTCCGGTCTGTATTGGTTGCGATCTTGTGTGTTCGACCGGGAACAGCCCCTAAATAGATGTCTGATGGCAAAACGAAAGCACAATTCGCGAGTCTCACCCATAAGTGAGAGAAGGGTCAAACCGGCCTCACGCGGCTGTGATTATTGCGATGTTGAAAGTGATCAGCCAAGATTGATCGAATTACGGAATTCTGGTCCGCTATCAATTGACTTTTGCTGACATTCTTGCCTATAAGCCCGCTGACTTTGGCAATCCTCGGCTAAACTTTACGCGGATTTGGATTTGCCAGTATGATTTCCCGTCTTGCGACGTTGTGATAGACTTTTTGAGAGGGCCGCAAACTTTGCGGCAGAGATACGATGAAACGTACCTACCAACCGAGCCGTCTGGTTCGTAAACGCCGCCACGGTTTTCGCGCACGCATGGCAACAAGCGGTGGCCGCCGCGTTATCGCTGCGCGCCGCGCAAAAGGTCGTAAGAGCCTTTCGGCTTAAGACAGGTTGTCGGCCTAAGGCGGTCGGCACCGGGTTAGAGCGTTTCTGATTCGACACAGACCAGAAGCGCTTTGATGGATCGGCTCAAAAAACGTTCTGATTTTCTGCGTGCGGCGCGGGGGCACAAACAGGTGCGCCGCGCCCTTGTGCTACAGGCATGGCAACACCAGATACAGGAACACGAGCAACCGGACCGCGAGCAACCAACCAATGGCGCGACCCGCATTGGATTTACTGTTACCAAAAAAGTTGGCAATGCGGTCATACGCAACCGTGTCCGCCGTCGCCTTAAAGAAGCCGTTCGCCTTCTTGAAAAATCCGGCGGTGAAAACGGCCAAACGGATTTATTTCTTCCAAACACTGATTATGTTGTCGTCGGCAGACTGTCGGCGCTTACGATGTCGTTTTCAGAAATTCAGCAGGATCTGGCCAGCGCATTTGACAAAATTGCAGCTCAAATCAGGCGCCGTTCTCGTAAACTTGATAAAAAAGCTGAGAATCCTGAGCCTGACCACTCGCCAATCGATCAAAATCCCCTTAAAGAGCAGGGCATAAAGCCCTCTGACATTGCCTAAAAGCTGGACCCTTCATGCAGGACACTAAGAATCTCATACTTGCCGTTGCGTTGTCTGCTGTCGTTTTGATGGCGGCCCAGTTCTTTATCTGGGGCCCTCAGCAGGAAGAAGCCCGGCTTCAGGCGGAACAACGCCAGGCGGAAATTGCCCAAACAACGGGTGCCGGGACATCTGGATCAACAGCACCTGATGCTGGTGCCAGCGTTGTCCCAACCCCTGGTGCAACACCCGGCAGCACTGCAACAGGCACAGTGGCGCCGCCGTCCGGCGCGCCACGCGAAGCTGTTTTACAGTCCAGCCAACGTGTTATGATCGACACGCCGGATTTGACCGGATCCATCAATCTCACCGGTGGCCGGGTTGATGATCTGTCTTTGAAGAATTACCGCGAAGAGATTGACCCGGAAAGCCCGATCATTCAGCTGTTTTCACCATCAGGCAGCGCAAACCCGTATTATGCGGAATTTGGTTGGGTGAAGGGGCAGGGCGTAACTGCCGCACTACCCGACAGTCAGACCTCATGGACCCTGACCCAGGGAAATCGTCTGACCGCGGAAACGCCGATTACCGTTTCCTGGGACAATGGCGAGGGTCTGATATTCTCGCGGGTCTATGAGATAGACGAACATTATCTGGTGACAATCACGGACAGTGTGGAGAACAACACAGATGCGTCAGTGTCACTGTTCCCCTATGCGCTGGTAACGCGCCACGGCATTCCTGACCTCCAGAACTTCTTTATTCTGCACGAAGGCATGATTGGTTTTGTTGGCGAAGAAGGTTTGCAGGAAGTCGATTATGATGACCTGGAAGAAGAGGGCGAGCTGAAATTCGGCACGCAGACCCAGGGCTGGCTCGGCATCACGGACAAATATTGGGCGTCTGCCATTGTACCGACACCGGGAGAGACCTACACACCGCGTTTCTTCCACCATACGGTCAACAACCGCTCCGCATTCCAGGCAGATTTTCTGGGTGAGTTGGTGGAAGTTGCACCCAGCAGCAGCGGAGAACACATCTCCCGACTGTTTGCAGGTGCCAAGGAAGTCAACGTCATTAACAGCTACCGTGAAGCACCGGGCATCGAGCGCTTCGATCTGATGATCGATTGGGGTTGGTTCTATTTCATCACCAAACCGCTTTTTGTGGCTCTGGATTGGCTCTTCAATCTGATCGGCAATTTCGGTCTTGCCATTCTGGCCGTGACCGTTGTTCTGAAAATATTCTTTTTCCCGCTTGCCAATAAATCATACGCCTCCATGGCCAATATGAAAAAGGTTCAGCCGCAACTGACGGAATTGCGGGAGCGTTACAAGGATGATCGTGCTCAACAGCAAAAGGCAATGATGGAATTGTACAAGAAGGAAAAGATCAATCCCTTGGCGGGCTGTCTTCCGGTCTTGTTGCAGATTCCCGTGTTCTTTGCGTTGTACAAGGTTCTGTTTGTTACCATTGAAATGCGCCATGCGCCCTTCTTTGGCTGGATTCAGGATTTGGCTGCACCAGACCCCACATCGATTTTCAACCTGTTTGGCCTTATTCCCTGGGACCCGCCGCAAATCCTGATGCTTGGCATCTGGCCGTTGATTATGGGCGTAACCATGTTCGTTCAGATGCGTCTGAACCCATTGCCGCCCGATAAGACACAGGCCATGATTTTCACCTGGATGCCGGTTATTTTCACCTTCATGTTGGCGTCATTCCCGGCAGGTCTGGTGATCTATTGGGCTTGGAACAACACCCTGTCAATTGCACAGCAGTCGGTCATTATGCGCCGTCAGGGCGTGCCTGTGGAAATCTGGAAAAACACTCTCGAAGCTTTTGGCTTGGGTGGTAAAGAGAAAGACGAGAAGGCATAGCAACCATTCGCTGTGCTGAGATTGGCTTTGAATCATGTTCTGGACCGGGCGATCTGTTTGATCGTTCGATTCAGACCTGATTTACTGGCGCAACAGACAGACCAACCCATTTGATTCGAGACAGAAATGCCTGCAGATATTCCTGAGCAAAGCGTCGGCCAGTCCGATGGTGTGTCTGGGATGGGGCCAGACCCAGAATTGGCATTTCCCTTGTCGGAATTCCCGCAATTGGGCTTTCTCAATTGCTTGGTTGATCATCCGCATGTGACGATTGGCGATTACAGCTATTATGATGACCCGGATGGGCCAGAAAACTTTCTGGAAAAATGCGTCAAATATCATTTCGACTTTATTGGCGATGAATTGATTATTGGCCGCTTTTGCGCATTTGCGACTGGGGTGCAATTTATTATGAACGGCGCAAATCATGCGATGGACGGATTTTCTACCTATCCCTTTGCCGCCATGCGCCGTGGCTGGGAAGCCGGATATGAATGGCCCAAAAACGCGCGTGGCAACACACATATTGGAAATGATGTATGGATTGGTCGGGAAGCCATGGTCATGCCAGGTGTGACGATCGGCGACGGCGCCATTGTTGCGGCACGAGCGGTTGTTACGCGTGATGTGCCCGCTTACACGATTGTAGCAGGCAATCCGGCACGAACTGTGAAACAACGTTTTGATCAGGACGTAATCGATCGTCTGTGCCGCATTGCATGGTGGAACTGGGATATAGCGACAATTACCCGCAATCTGAATGTCATTCGCGGGACGGATCTGGAAGCGATGGAACGGGCGGCGCCACAATGAGCATAGATAACACGGAATCAGACTCGGCTGAAAAAGCGTTCACACCTGAGCAATTGGAAGCCGGTCGACTGGCTTTCGCCCGTCCATGGCGGTTTGTTCTGGGTGTTGCAAAGCTCGTTCAGCTCCCGGAAAATGACGGTATCGAGATTGCCTTTGCCGGTCGGTCAAATGTTGGGAAATCCAGTCTGATCAACGCGCTGACCGGTCAAAATGGTTTGGCGCGAACGTCCAACACACCCGGTCGTACTCAGGAACTGAATTTTTTCACAAACGACGATATCACCATCGTCGACATGCCGGGCTATGGCTATGCCAAAGCGCCCAAGGGGCAAGTCGAAGCGTGGACACGTCTTGTCTATTCATATCTGCGTGGGCGGCCAAATCTGCGGCGCGCCTATGTGTTGGTCGACAGCCGTCATGGCATCAAGGAAACAGATCTGAAAGCGCTGGATCTGATGGATAAGAGCGCTGTTTCCTATCAGATTGTCATGACAAAAGTCGACAAGCCTCGTCCGCCCGAACTGCAGGAAGCCTTGGAAAAAACCCGCGCTGCCATTGCCAAACGTCCAGCGGCACATCCCGAGATTTTGCTGACATCTTCAGAAAAAGGCACCGGCCTTCCCGAGCTTCGTGCCGAAATCCTGCGTTTGTGACCCGATTTACCCCCTGCATCGCTTAAATTTTGGTCATAAAGACACCTTTGCCCTAGTCCAGTCCGGCTTATAACCTATAGAAATAAGGACGGGTGGACGATGTTCCGGCATCGTTCAGAATTTAGGTGCGTTTTCAGGAGGCTGATCTTGGCAATAAAGAGTGAGCAAATAAGAGCATGTGCAGACGATAAGTTTCAGCACAGTTTGATCATGGCGGGAACGCTGGTCCTAACAATGCTGGCGGCCTTATGGGTCGTGAGTCCGGCGAGCGCACAAACGATGAGCGAGTGGAAAAAATCCACTGCCCTGGTTGGCGAGCCGCAATACGCTGATGATTTTGCTCATTTTGACTATGTCAATCCAGATGCCCCAAAGGGCGGAATTGTGCGACTGGCAACCGACGGCACTTTTGACACCCTCAATTCCGTGCCACAACGCGGCAATCTCGCGATTGGTCTTGGCCTGATTTACGACACTCTGTTGACGTCTTCTCTGGACGAAGTCTCAGCTATGTATCCCATGATTGCCACGCAGATGCGCTATCCTGACGACTACTCCAGCGTCACATTTCAATTGCATCCCGATGCACGTTGGCATGACGGAGAGCCGCTGACAGCTGATGATGTGGCCTGGTCGTTCAACACGCTGATCGAGAACAACCGTGTTTACCAGAATTACTACAAGCATGTCAGTGGTGTGGAAATCATCAATGACCATGAAGTCATGTTCACATTCGATCAGACTGGAAACCGGGAACTGCCGCACATTGTTGGCCAACTGCTTGTTATGCCCAAGCATTGGTGGGAAGGCACGGATGAAAAGGGCGAACAACGGGACATAACGAAGGGTACTTTGGAAATCCCGCTTGGAAGCAGCGCTTACCGCGTTTCAAGGGTCGTTCCAGGGCGTACCATTGAGTATGAACGTGTTGAAGATTATTGGGGCCGGGATTTGCCGGTCAATATTGGCCAGCATAATTTTGATCGAGTTCGATACGAATATTTCCGGGACTCCGTTGTCCAGATGGAAGCCTTTAAATCGGACGATTATGATTATCGGGTTGAAAGCACCGCGCGTGTCTGGGCCACCGGATATGATTTCCCCGCAGTGGCTGACGGGCGGGTTATCAAAGAGAGTTTCGCCGAGCGCGGGCGTGGACTGATGGTTGGGTTTATCCCCAATTTGCGCCGTGAAAAGTTTCAGGATCCGCGTGTTCGCAAGGCTCTGAACTACGCTTTCAATTTCAATGAAATGAATCAGGCCCTGTTCTTCGACCAATACGAACGCATTAACTCCTATTTTTATGGCGACGAATTGGCTTCTTCTGGCTTGCCAACAGGTCTGGAACTCGAGTTGCTCGAGGGCATGCGTGACATGGTTCCAGATGAGGTTTTCACAACATCTTATGAAAATCCGGTGTCTGGTGACACGCGCGCATACCGCAGCAATTTGCGTGAGGCCATAAAACTGTTTCGCGAAGCAGGTTATAAATTGAAAGATGGGAAAATGGTGAACGCTGAAACAGGCGAACCCTTTACCATTGAGTATCTTCTCAACAGCAATCGTTTTGAGAAAGTCGCATTGCGCCTGAAGTCGAATTTCGAACGAATTGGCGTGGATCTCTCGGTGCGTATTGTTGACAGTTCCCAGTGGGTAAACCGCGTACGAAGCCGTGACTTTGACTTCATCTACTCAGGTTGGGCGCAGTCACTGTCTCCGGGAAATGAGCAATTGGAATATTTCGGCTCTGCTGCCGCAGACCAGGAAAGTGCACGCAATTGGGCAGGGGTTAAAAACCCTGCCGTTGATAAACTCATTCAACGCATAATCTTTGCCAAGGACCGCGAAGAACTGATTGCAGCGACGAAGGCGATGGACAGGGTTCTGCTGGCCAATCATTACATCATCCCGGGCTGGACGTTATTGTCGACACGTACTGCTCGCTGGGATCGTTTTTCCCATCCGGAGATATTGCCAGCTTTTGCTGAGCCGGGTTTCCCGACTATCTGGTGGTATGATGATGAAAAGGCCGCCCGCGTTGAGGCTGCCGAATGACAAAGCGAACCCCGACAGGCATAACCCGGCGTGAAGGATTGATCTTTGCCGGTGGGACATTGCTGAGCCTTGCGGCCGGCCCTGTACTTGCACAATCACTGGTCAAGCAGGTTGAAGGCTTTACAGATCAGCCTGCACGTCACGGCCTGTCTATCTTTGGCGATCTGAGATATCCCACTGACTTCTCCCACTTTGACTATGTCAATCCAGCGGCACCCAAAGGCGGACGTTTTGTCCTTGCGCCGGGCAGTTGGTTTCACAATCAGAATCCACAAACCTTCAATACCTTGAATGGTCACGTCACCAAGGGGGATGCCCCGCCACGTCTTGAATTGATCTTTGATACTCTGATGGCTCGTGCCCATGATGAACCAGATGCGGTCTATGGGTTGGTCGCTGACAGCATTACGGTTTCCGATGACGGCAACAGCTTTTTGTTCAGTCTGCGCCCGGAAGCCCGGTTCCACGATGGGACGCCTTTGACGGCAGAGGATGTCGCATTTTCTCTGACGATTCTGAAAGAGAAGGGGCACCCTGATTTTACCCAGAGTTTTCGCAAGATATCGACCATCGAAGCGCTTGATGCACAGCACCTTCTGGTCACACTGGATGGCACCCAGTCTCGCGGCCTGATATTTGAAATTGCTGACGCGCCGATTTTCTCAAAAGCCTATTACGCTGATCGGGACTTTACTGCATCCACCATGGACCCGCCTCTTGCGTCAGGCCCATACCGGATTGGCCGCTTTGATGCCGGAACCTATCTGGAATATGAGCGCGTGGAAGACTATTGGGCAAAGGATTTGCCAGTGGCGCGCGGTCAGGCCAATTTCGATGTGGTGCGCGTTGAGTTCTACCGCGAGCGGCAGACCGCTTTTGAAGCCTTCAAAAAAGGCAATATGACTTTCCGGCAGGAATTTACATCCAAGACCTGGGAAACGGAATACAACTTTCCCGCGGCTCTTGATGGGCGGGTCAAGAAAGTACTGTTTCCAGCCGAAATGCGTCCGCGATTTCAAGGATCCTTTCTGAACACCAGACGTCAGAAATTTGCGGACCCGCGAACCCGGGAAGCACTGGTGCTTTGCTTCGACTATGAATGGGTCAACGAAAACCTGTTCTTCAACGCCTATTCTCGCGTTTCTTCCTATGTCGAAGGCTCGGTTTACAAGGCGGAAGGCGTGGCAAGCGGTATGGAGCTTGCGCTGTTGGAACCTTTCCGCGACCAATTGCCCGAGGCCGTATTTGGCGAAGCTTATCTTCCGCCCGTATCTGATGGCAGCGGCCGCGATCGCAGTTTGCTGCGGCGTGCCTCGGAACTCCTGTCGGAAGCTGGCTGGCAGCGCCGGGATGGCGGATTGTATAGTGCCAATGGTCAGAAACTGACGATGGAGATTATGGTGCGTTCGCCTGTGTTTGAACGCATCTATGGCAAATATGTAGACTCGCTCCGCGCTGTGGGCATTGAGGCAACAATACGCGTCGTGGATCCGGCGCAGTTCCAGGCCCGCTCCTCCGTATTTGACTACGACATGGTCGGTACTGCGCTGTCGCTGACCGCCACGCCGTTTACATCTGCTGATCAATTGTTCTCCTCACGCTCTGCAGATCTGGAGGGAAGCAACAATTGGGCTGGCATCAAAGACCCGGTTGTAGATGCGCTGACAGAAACAGTGGAAGCTGCAAAAGACCGCGAAACCCATCAAGCTGCATGGCGGGCTCTTGACCGGGTGGTCCGTGCTGGCCATTACTGGGTTCCAGGGTGGTATTCGGCAAATCATCGAATAGCAGTATGGGACAAATATGAATGGCCAGACACAAAACCGGATTACTATTTCCCTGTGGAAACCACTTGGTGGTCCAAGCCCATCTGACGCAATAACAGTTTGAGTCGATAGAATTATGGCCGCTTATATTCTGAAACGCATTTTGCTCATGATCCCAACCTTGTTCGGGATTATGGCCATTACCTTTGTCATCATCCAGTTCGCACCCGGTGGACCCGTTGAACAGGTGATTGCAAAACTATCCGGCAATTCAATTTCAGCCACAGAACGCATCAGCGGATCTGGCGGTGACTTTGGATCCGTTGGTGAAAACAATCTGGAACAATCCGGTCAGGCTGATCCGATCAATTCACGCTATCGCGGTGCACAGGGCCTTGACCCGGAGTTTATCCGTCAGCTGGAAAAGGACTTCGGCTTTGACAAACCGCCGGTTGAGCGTTTTTTCTCCATGCTGTGGAATTATGTGCGCTTTGATTTTGGCAACAGCTATTTTCGCGACGTGAGCGTCATTGATCTCATCAAGGAAAAAATGCCTGTCTCGATTTCACTGGGACTTTGGATGACACTGATTTCTTACGGTATCTCAATCCCGCTTGGCATTTCCAAAGCTGTGCGGGACGGAAGTCGTTTTGATGTATGGACGTCGTCACTCATCATTGTCGGTTACGCGGTGCCGGGTTTTTTGATTGCGATCTTGCTGATAGTTGTGTTTGCCGGTGGGAGTTTCTGGGATATTTTCCCCTTGCGTGGCCTGACGTCAGAGAATTTTGATCAGCTGAATCTGTTTGAAAAGGTGCTGGATTACTTCTGGCATCTGGTCCTGCCTTTGACGGCCATGGCGCTGGCGGCTTTCGCGACCTCCACGCTCCTCACCAAAAACTCGTTTCTGGATGAAATTCGCAAACAATATGTGGTTACAGCCAAGGCAAAAGGCGTGTCCAATCGTCAGGTTTTGTATGGTCACGTATTCCGAAATGCGATGCTGATTGTGATAGCTGGCTTTCCAGGCGCGTTTATCGGAGCATTTTTCTCTGGCTCTTTGCTGATTGAAACGATCTTCTCGTTGGACGGCCTTGGGCTTTTAAGCTTTGAATCCGTTCTCAACAGGGATTATGCGGTGGTCTTCGCCACACTTTTCATCTTTTCGATTATGGGGCTCCTGGTTGGTCTGATATCCGACCTCACCTATACGTGGATTGATCCGCGTATCGATTTTGAATCGCGGGAGGTGTAGGTCATGGATGCACAGATCATACCAGCCGAGACATCGGACGCGGCAACACCGCCGCAAAAACGCAGCCGGTTTTCGCCAATCAATCAGAGGCGTTGGCAGAACTTCAAAGGCAATGGCCGCGGCTACTGGAGCCTGCAGATTTTTCTGGTTTTGTTTTTTGTCACCTTGTTTGCCGAATTCATTGCCAATGACAAGCCTTTGCTCATCTCCTACCAGGGTGAATTGCTGACACCGGTCTTTGTTGATTATCCTGAAGACAAATTTGGCGGTTTCTTGCCAGTGACGGATTATCGTGATCCGTTTGTACTGGAAGAAATTGAGGCGAATGGCTGGATTCTTTGGGCGCCGATCCGTTATTCCTACCGCACTGTAAACAATGAAATTCCAACGCCTGCGCCTTCAGCTCCCTCATGGATGCTGGACAAGGAGGAACGTTGTCAGCGTTATCCAGGTGGGGTGGATGATCCCAATTGCTCTATCGGCAACTGGAACTGGTTTGGGACAGATGATCAGGCTCGTGATGTCATGGCCCGCCTGATATATGGCTTTCGGATATCGGTTCTGTTTGGTCTGACGCTGACAATTTTCTCATCCATCATTGGCATTGCTGCTGGCGCGACGCAGGGCTATTTCGGTGGTTGGACAGATCTACTGTTTCAGCGTTTCATTGAAATCTGGACCTCGGTTCCAACGCTTTATCTGTTGTTGATATTGGCGGCCATCATCACACCGAATTTCTGGATTTTGCTCGGCATTCTGTTGCTGTTTTCATGGGTCAGTCTGGTAGCTGTCGTGCGGGCCGAATTCCTGCGCGCCCGAAACTTTGAATATGTCAATGCAGCCCGTGCTTTGGGTGTTGGTAACATGACGATCATGTGGCGGCATTTGTTGCCAAATGCCATGGTCGCAACGCTTACTTTTATGCCGTTTATCCTCAATGGCTCGATCACAACTTTGACATCGCTGGACTTTCTGGGCTTCGGTCTGCCGCCAGGGTCGCCTTCACTTGGCGAGCTGTTGGCACAGGGTAAGAACAACCTTCAGGCACCATGGCTGGCACTGACCGGCTTCTTTGTCATCTCGCTGATGCTCAGCCTTCTGATTTTTGTCGGTGAAGCCGTCCGCGATGCATTTGATCCACGAAAGACATTTTCCTGATGGTGACAGATAAGGCGGTTGCGCCACTCTTGAAAGTTGACAATCTGCATGTGGACTTTACCGCCGATGGTAAAACCACGCATGCGGTGCGAGATGTGTCATTCCACATCGATCAGGGCGAGACTGTTGCTCTGGTGGGTGAGTCCGGATCAGGCAAGTCGGTCACCGCCTTGTCTATTTTGAAATTGCTGCCCTATCCCCCGGCTTCGCATCCGGCAGGCAGTATTCTGTTTGATGGCGAAGACCTGATGCAGACCAAGGAAACAGACTTGCAGCACGTGCGTGGCAACAACATTTCCATGATTTTTCAGGAACCCATGACTTCGCTCAATCCGCTGCATTCGGTGGAGCGTCAGATTGGCGAAACCTTGAAATTGCATCAGGGCGCATCCGACACCAAAGTGCGGGCGCGTGTTTTGGAGTTGCTTAATCAGGTCGGCATTCGCGACCCTGAGAAACGGCTGGATTCCTACCCGCACCAATTATCCGGCGGGCAGCGCCAGCGTGTGATGATTGCGATGGCCCTTGCCAACAACCCGAAGCTGCTGATTGCCGATGAGCCAACCACTGCGCTTGATGTCACTGTGCAGGCTCAGATTCTGGAATTGCTGGCCGATATGAAAACCCGCATGGGTATGGGCATGCTGTTCATCACCCATGATCTGGGCATTGTGCGTAAGATCGCCGACAGGGTCTGCGTCATGACAAATGGCGAGATTGTGGAGCACGGGCCAACGGAAGACATTTTCCGCAATCCGCAGCACAGCTATACCCAGCATCTGCTCTCTGCAGAGCCAAAGGGTGATCCGCCGGAACTGGATGTGAACGCACCACCCGTTATGACCGGGAAGGACATCAAGGTCTGGTTCCCGATCAAACGCGGCTTTATGCGCAAGACGGTCGATAACATCAAAGCTGTCGATGGCATTGATGTGACCGTGCGCGAAGGCCAGACACTGGGTATTGTTGGTGAAAGCGGATCAGGCAAGACGACGCTTGGTCTGGCCTTAATGCGACTGATTTCATCAAGGGGTGATATCAATCTTTTGGGAACGGGTCTTCAGGGCAAGTCGTCAAAGGAATTGCGCCCGTTGCGCAAGGATATGCAGATCGTCTTTCAGGACCCATTCGGATCTCTCAGCCCGCGCATGTCGATCTCCGCAATTATTGAAGAAGGGCTGACGATCCATTTTCCAAAACTGTCTGTGCAGGAACGTGAAAAGCGCGTATCTGATGTATTGCGGGAAGTTGGGTTGGATCCGGAAATGCGGCATCGCTATCCGCATGAATTCTCCGGTGGTCAGCGCCAGCGCTTTGCCATTGCACGTGCGCTGGTTCTGGAACCTAAATTCCTGATGTTGGATGAACCAACTTCGGCTCTGGATATGAGCGTGCAGGCACAAGTCGTGGATTTGCTGCGTGCAGTCCAGAAACGGCGCAATCTGGCTTATCTGTTTATCAGTCACGATCTGAAAGTCGTGCGGGCACTTGCCAATGAAGTCATCGTTATGCGGCTTGGCAAAGTGGTGGAGCAGGGACCATCAGCAAAGATTTTTGATGCGCCTGAGCAGGATTATACGAAGGCTTTGATGGCCGCGGCATTTGATCTTGCTGCCGTCGATTCTGATGAGGTTGCGGTCTAAAATGCTGTCATGAGCATTCTTGTATTGGTCGATGGCTGGGAGCCGGCACCCTGGGTGCGTGCCCTACAGGCAGCGATGCCGGATGAACGTATTGAAGCCTACCCAGATGTAGAAGACCCGGAAGCGGTTGAATATGCCCTGGTGTGGGCAGCCCAGGGCGAAACCCTGGATGTGTTCCCCAATTTGAAAGCCCTTTTTTCTTTGGGCGCAGGTGTAGACCATCTGTTTGGTGGCAACACATTGCCTCCTGTGCCTCTGGCGCGCGTTGTCGACCCTGATCTGACAGCCTGGATGACGGAGTGGGTGGTGGCACAGGTCTTGCTGCACCACCGCCAGCAATTGCAGTATTCTCAACAGCAGCGCCATCGCAATTGGCAGGTTTTGCCTCAACCTTTAGCCAGGGAAGTGCAAGTCGGCTTGATGGGGCTTGGCGAATTGGGGCGCGATGCGGCAGGCCTGTTACACAAGCTTGGTTTTGGCTTGCGCGGCTGGAGCCGATCCCCGAAAGAACTGGATAATGTTACCTGCTTTTACGGTGCCGACGGGCTGGATGAATTTTTGTCGGCTACTGACATTCTGGTATGTTTGCTGCCACTGACACCGGAGACGAATGGGCTGATCGGCAGGTCGGTGTTTGAAAAGCTGAACCAAAGCGGACCGCTGGGCGGACCGGTTTTCATTAATGCCGGGCGCGGGCGCATTCATGTGGAAACAGATGTTGTGGCCGCCCTGCAAAACGGCGTGCTGAAAGCGGCCAGCCTGGATGTGTTTGAAGTGGAGCCCTTGCCTCAGGAGAGCCCGCTTTGGGATTTGGACAATGTCATCATCACGCCTCATGTTGCGGCGGTCAGCGATCCAAGGACCCTGTCAAAGCTGATTGCCAGACAAGTGCGTGCGCATAGAGAAAGCAGATCGCTTGAGTATCTGGTGGATATGACACGAGGTTATTGAAGCGCGGCTGATATTTGGCCACACACATGGGAGTCTGTATGCCTGAATCCTTGAATCAGCAGGAACTTTTGTCGGAGCTTGTAAAACTCGGCAATGCCGGTTTGGCTGGCAACAGGCTCATCATTGCCATTGCAGGTGCTCCGGCTTCTGGTAAATCCACCCTTGCTGAATGGTTGGTGGATCAACTGAACCAGGTTCGTGCAGGGCAGGCCGCCTTGCTGCCCATGGATGGCTATCACTATGATGACCATGTGCTGACACCGAAAGGATGGCAGGCGCAAAAGGGTGCGCCCCATACATTTGATGTTGGTGGGCTGGCTTCCATGCTCAAGCGGCTTCGGGCCAATACAGAGCCTTCCATTGCTGTGCCGGTGTTTGACAGATCCATCGAAATTGCCCGCGCAGGTGCCGCTCTCATTGAACAGGCAACCCGTGTGATTGTGGTTGAGGGGAATTACATGCTGTTGGATGAAGCGCCCTGGCAGCAATTGGCAGAGCAGTTTGACCGAACGGTGATGGTCGAGGTGGGCGAAGCCGAATTGGAGCGGCGCTTGCGTGAGCGATGGGTAAAGCTTGGCTTGTCGGAGGCCGATATTGAACGCAAGGTTTTTGATAATGATTTGCCGAACGGTCTTTTGGTTTATCGGAAAAGCCGTGTGCCGGATATCCGCCTTCAAAACAGCTGACGGGCGCGGCCTGCTGGAACAAGAGGTGCTCTAGTGAAAATTTCGCCCTTTTGGCAAAACCGCACTGGCGCGTGACGGCGGGCGGTTTTTGTGACGCATTGTATCGAGGTCCTCTTCAAATTTTTCAAGTCGTCCAGGGCGTGCGCGTTTTTGCCTGATATCCTGCTGCGGGCTTTTAACCTCATCTGCATTGGCCAACGGCTCCAGATGGTCCGTTGCATCAGAGATGGCTGACAGAAGATGCGTCAGATCTTCAAGATGGTTTGCAATCACATGGGTCACGCCATCTGACGTTTGAACCTTGCCATGAATGCCGACAAACCGTGCACCCAGAACAACTGGTCGATACTTTTCAAAGGTTTTTGGCCAGACAATAATATTGGCGACCCCTGTTTCATCCTCGATGGTTTCAAAGATCACGCCTTTGGCCGTACCCGGCCGCTGGCGTACAAGCACCAGCCCGGCAATGCGAATGAATGAGTTTGACCGTGCTGTGTTGAGAGCCTCTGTCTGGCGATAATGCATTTGGCTCAATGTTTGCCTGACGAAAGACACAGGATGCGCCTTTAGCGACAGGGACAACGAGCGGTAATCATGGATCACATGCTCGCCCAGTGGCATGGTCGGCAGTGCAACATCCGGCTCGTTACGACGATCTGTATCAGCCCCGATTGCAAACAGCGGCAGACGCTCTTCACTGGTCAGCGGGTCCAGCGCTTTGGCGGCCCACAGGGCCGTGCGACGGTCCAGACCAAGAGAGCGCAGACAGTCGGCCTCTGCCAGACGTTCCAGAGTGGATTTTGCAAGGCCGGAGCGCAGCCACAGATCGCGCATGCTGTCATAACCACGCCCGCGATGGGCAACCAGTTGGTCCGCATGGTCCTTATGCAGGCCTTTGACCCGGTTAAGGCCAAGGCGAACCGCATGGTTGTTTTGCATCACGCCAGCCATATCCCGGTGTTGCGGTGCAATTCTCTGCGCCTGTGAATCAGCCTCAAGACTTGTGTCCCAGTTTGAATGATTGATGTCGGGCGGGCGCAGTTCCACACCATGTTCCCTTGCGTCACGTGCAAGCTGTGCCGGGGCGTAGAAGCCCATGGGCTGCGAGTTCAGGATCGCGGCGCAGAACACATCCGGATAATAGCATTTCAGCCAGCAGGACACATAGACCAGCAGGGCAAAACTGGCTGCATGGCTTTCGGGGAAACCGTAATCGCCAAACCCTTCGATCTGTTTGAAGCAATGTTTGGCAAAGTCGCGCTCATACCCGTTGGCCACCATGCCTTCCACCATTTTCCGTTCAAAATTGCCAATGGTGCCAACCCGGCGAAACGTAGCCATGGCGCGGCGTAATTTATCAGCCTCGGACGGCGTGAAATGGGCCGCGACGATGGCAATATTCATAGCCTGTTCCTGAAACAGTGGAACACCCAGCGTCTTTTTAAGTACCCTTTCCAGTTCAGCTTTAGGATAGCTGACCTTTTCCTTGCCCTGGCGGCGGCGCAAATAGGGATGCACCATATCCCCCTGAATGGGTCCGGGCCGGACAATGGCAACCTCAATGACAAGGTCATAATAGGTTCTGGGCCGCAAGCGCGGCAGCATCGACATCTGCGCACGGCTTTCAATCTGAAACACACCCAGCGTGTCGGCCCGGCAGATCATGTCATAGGTGGCGGTGTCTTCCTGCGGCAGGGACGCCAGAGTTTCATCGCGGCCATAATGGGTTTTGAGCAGATCAAAGGCCTTGCGAATGCAGGTCAGCATGCCCAGCGCCAGCACATCAATTTTCAGCATGCCCAGGCTTTCAAGGTCATCCTTGTCCCACTCCACAATGGTACGATCATCCATGGCGGCGTTTTCAATCGGGATCAGCGATGACAGCCGGTCGCGCGTAATGACAAAGCCGCCGACATGCTGGGAGAGATGACGCGGAAAGCCAATGATCTGATTGGCCAGATCAAGCAATTGCTTCAGATGCTTGTCCTGTGGATCCAAACCGGCCCGTTTGGTCTCCTCATCGCTGATGGCGCTCGATCCGCTGCCCCATCTCGTGCCGGAAATGGCGCTGATGGCATCATCCGACAGGCCAAACACCTTACCCACTTCGCGTATGGCCGAGCGGGCGCGATAGGTGATGACCGTGGCTGCCAGACCGGCTTTCTCCCGCCCGTATTTTGCGTAGATATACTGGATGACTTCTTCGCGCCGCTCATGCTCGAAATCCACATCAATATCCGGTGGCTCGCCGCGCTCTTCGGAGATGAAACGTTCAAACAGCAAATCAACCTTGACGGGGTCAACTTCGGTAATGCGCAGGCAATAGCAGATGCTTGAATTGGCAGCAGAGCCGCGCCCCTGACATAAAATACCCTGACTGCGGGCAAAGCGCACAATGTCGTAAACGGTCAGAAAATAGGAGGCATAATTCAGTTTCTTGATCAAACCCATCTCATGGCGAATAGCAGCCTGCACCTTGGCGGGCACACCTTCTGGAAAGCGCTCCTTTGCACCGCGTGCGGTTAATTGTTCCAGCGCAATCTGGGAGGGAACGGGATGCCCGCCCAGTTCTTCAAAAACCGGGTCTTCAGGATATTGATAGCGCAATTCATCCAGGGAGAACTGCAACTGTTCAAAGACGGATACAGAAGCGCTGACAGCCGATTCATAGCCTTTGAAAAGCTGTGTCATTTCAACGCCTGACTTCAAATGACGCTCAGCATTCGGCTCCAGTGCCTTGCCGATGGTGGCCAGTGTCTTGCCTTCGCGCACGCAGCTCAAGACATCCTGCAAAGGCCGTCTGTCCGCCGCGTGGTAAAGCACGTCGCCAATGGCCAGAAGCGGCAATTTGTAAGTATTGGCCATGCGTGACAGGCGTTGCAACCGCCTGTCATCATGCGTCCCATAGCTGCGCGACAGGGCAAGATAGACGTTGCGGCCAAACCGGCTTTTCAATTCGGGTAGAAAAGCGCCTGTCTTTTCTGAAAATTGCGCGGGCAGAACCGGGGCCATGATCATCTGCTCTCCCAATTCCAGAAAATCATCAAGCTGCAGATAACAGGCAGCTTTCGGCGCGCGCCGTTTGCCCCGTGTCAGCAATTCACACAGATTGCCCCAGCCCTGCCGGCTTTTCGGCCAGACAAGAATATCCGGTGTGGCATCGGTAAACACCAGTCGGCAGCCAGGTGCAAAGGGCAGCTCTGCCTCTTTGGCTGCCATATGAGCGCGCACCACACCGGCCACAGAATTGCGATCGGCAATGGCAAGGCCGGTGAGGTCCAGTTTTTTGGCCTGAAGAACCATTTCCTCGCCATGAGAGGCCCCGCGCAGAAAGGAAAAATTGCTGGCTGCGGCCAGTTCCACATAAGGCAGGGCGAATGGCTGCTGGGTCACGGGAACAGCCCGTGCATATACCAATGCGGGCGTCCGGCTTCCCGCTCATACAATCCCTGACGGAACAGCCAGAACCGCCGGCCTTCACGGTCTTCGGTCTTGAAGTAATCCCGCGTCAGCGCCTGACGGCCATCGCGCCACCACTCGCAGGCAATCCGCTCCGGCCCTTCGCTGGCGGCAACCTCATACAGCACTTTGCGCCAGCGAAAGCGTTGCGGCAGGCCTTCAGGTATCTCGGCAATCACATCCACAGGTTCAGGCTGGTTCAGCAGCAGGATTGGCCGCGTCAGTTGCGTATCCAGCTCTTCCATATCCTCCGCATCTGTCAGGGAAAGCGCCGCCTGTGCCCGCATGTTTTGATGTCTATGTCTTGGCTGGCCTTTTTGGTTGGGCCTGCGAATGGACGGCAGAACCCCAAAGCTGCGCTCCGGAATATGGCTGTCATTCATGGTGAAATGCTGGACCCGGTCTGTGCCAAGGCGCGCGCCAAGCCGGTTGATGAGCGCGTTATAGCTGTCTTCCATCGGTACTTTGGCAACAAAATCAGCCTGCTGATCAAGCATGGGCTCCGATGTGGCAATTTCCAGACGGACCAGATCAAATCCGAAACCGGCTTCCAAAGGGCTGTGCAAACTGACAAGCCGATCCTGAAATAACTGCTCAATATGGGCAGGCTCGCGTTCCGGATTGGCTGTGACAACGCTGAGCATGCGGCGCTCTCCATCCACCCGGAACAGCTTCAAGACCAGAACCCGTGCGCCAAGCGCGCGCTTTTCCAGAACAGGTTTCAGATTACCCGCAAGCGATAAAATGCTGCGGCTGATATCATCCTGCAACGAGATCGGATCAACAAATTGCCGTTCAGATGCAAGTTCTGCCACAGCCATGCGCGGTGAAATGGTTTCCTCTTCGCGGCCAAGCGCCTGATCAAGCCTGCGCAGCAAGTGCCTGCCAAACCGCAGCGATAGCGGCCCGCGTGGCAAATCCATGATGCAGCCAACGGTTTTCAACCCGACCTGCTTCAGTTCCTCAACAGTTTTCGGGTCCATGCGCAGGGCCTCAAGGGGCAGGGGCGCGACGTGGTCCCGCTCTGTGCCGGGGGCCGCGATACGGCTATCGCCTACGTTCCCGTAGCGGGCAATGCCCCAGGCAGCCCCCGGTGTGGAGGCAATGGCAATGTTGGTGACAAAACCCTGGGCATTCAGGCTGGAGATCATATCCAGACGCAACGTCTCCTCGCCTTTGAACAGATGCGCACAGCCGGTGATGTCCAGCATCAGGCCGGGCAGGCCATTGATCGTGTCGATGGACAACAGCGGTGTGTAGCGCTCGCACCAGTCAGCAATGGCTTCCAGAAGCGCGGCATCGGCCGCATCATCGGATTCATGACAGTCCAGCTTTGGCAAAATGGCCCGTGCATCTGTCAGGGTCTGATCTTTATGCAATCCGGCTTGTCTGGCTGTCTGGTTTAACGCGGACAGGCGCAAGGCACTTTTAATGGAAGCGATGACGGCAAGGGGCGGGCAGTCAGCCTGCCCGTTCCAGTTTTGTTGGAAGCGCCACGATTTTCCCCATATCTGACGGCTGATCCGATCTGTTGGCAGATAGGGGAAGGCGATGCTGAGGAAGCGCTGTCCCTTGCCCTGACTGGCGGCTTGATTGTGCCCCTGATTGTTCGTGGATATGATCTTTGTGTCGGACATGGCAAAAGCCTCGAATTTGGTGGTTCCATGTGGCAGAGGCAGCTCCGGTCGCCCCTTGTCGGTTGCGCTCCAGATGAGCGAAAAATGCGGTATGACCAATGCCTGCATCGGGCTTCGGGCTGCCATGCATGTCTAACTGGCAGGACAGGCGTGGCTTGATGCACCACCGTGTTATGACTGCATTGGCTTCCTCTTCGCTGCTCTGTCGCAGAATAAGAACGCTGGTTCCGCTTTCACTGGCCCGCAGGTTCAAACGCCGCGTCGCGGTCATATCAAATGTTCTGGGATGGCCCTGAATATGCAGGATGACAGCCGCCAGATCGGTACATTTGGCAGCCTCGTCTGCCGCCCATAAAGCGTGTTTCACACTGAGTGGTGTGACAATGACAAGGCGGTCAGGATCAAAGCCCAGATTGGCAAGACCTTGCGGGAACAGACTCATATTGCTGGTATCGGCAAAAGGTGCCGATATCCATAAAACCGGTTTCGCCGCGTGTTGGTTCATCCGGCTCAACAAGGCCATTGCAAACCCTGCCAAAGCCCCCGCATCACGGCTGTGCGCGCAGCGTATTTCATGCAGGCTGCCGGGCGGCAGGCCAGCGTCAAAAAAGGCTGACAATTCATCTTCTGCAACAGTCTGGCTGTTGGGCAGCAAGCGGCTGGCAGGGACCAGCTGTGCATTCAGCGCAGCGGGTAAACTGGTCCCGACTTTTGTCTGAAAACCATCCTGAACGCGCATTTGATCCTGCGTATGCAAATGATCAATCAACGCTGTTGCCGTTGCGTTACGCAAAATCGCCCTCACTAAATGTTCCTATTTTGTTCTATTTAACAGGAGGGCCGACAAATGAGTCAAGCGGAAGATTTCAACAGCAGTTTTAAACCATGGCTTAGATGCCGGCAGATAAGCCAGGGGATGTATTTCAAAAAAACACCCGCGCTAAAATCGGGTGGCAGACCGGAGCAAGTCGGAAGGTCGGGCATTGACTCATTCCATACGCTTTGATATTTCATGTAAAATTTTACAAGAAATTTTATTGGGAGAGGACCTGAATTTGCTTCGCGAAAACGCCTATGCAGCCTTCAAGGAATCACTGTTTGCCGAGCAATTGCATCCCGGACAGTTTCTATCGATTCAGGAATTATGTGATGGATTGAACGTCTCAATCAGTCCCTTACGCGACGCCTTGCGGCAGCTTGAAAGCGAAGGTCTGGTTGAGTTGCTTCCCAAAAAGGGTGTTCGCATCGCCAAGGTCGACCGGGATTTTATCACCAACGCATTTCAGGTGCGCCGGTTCCTGGAAGTGCAGGCTTGTTATGAGCTCAAAGACAATGGCTGGCCGGAATTGCAGGAAATCCGCAACTGGACAAAAAGCGTTGCCGTGAGGGCAGAAACCAATATTGACGAGATCCTGCTGCAAGATGCCTACAAAGCCGATTGGGCCTTCCATGACGGACTGATAGCCGCCATCGGGAATGATCTGCTGACCCAGATACATGGTCGGAACAGCGATAAGGTGCGCATGGTTCGCCTGAATCGCCGCTTCATTGCCTCACGCGTTTTACCGGCCATGCAGGAGCATTTGAAAATACTGGATGCCTTGATTGTAGATGACCGCGCGGCTGCAGCAGCTGCCCTGAATGAGCATCTTTGTATCTCGGAAGCCAGAGCACTTGGAAAAGAACCGGGGCTGGCCTGATAAACGCAATCCATCCCCGAAACATTCCCGAAAACAGCATTGCTGGCCATGGATATCCTGCCAACAGAAGTTCTGGAACCAGGCCGACACAGACAGACTGACACCCAAATAAAGAGGAGGAAACTATGAATATGATACTCAAATTAATGCGCTTCGCCATGGTGGCGTTGTTGCTCGGCGGAGGGGCCGCAACTGCGCAGGACACTCTGAAGCTGAAAATTGCCGCAGCAGGTGGAACACTGCATGCACCAATTTTTGTGGCAGTAGAGCAGGGCCTGTTTGAAAAACATGGTCTTGATGCAGAAATCGTGATGTTTCAAACCGGTGTTGAAATGATCAACGGCTTGCTGGCCGGGGCGCATGATGTCAACACAATGGGATCAATTCCGTTCCTGTCGGGTGCATCAAACGGCTTTCCGTTGGTGCTGATTGGTCATCTTCATGGTGATGCGCTGAAGGACAATTATGTCGACAATGTCGGCATTGCCTCTGCAGCCGGTATCAATTCCATCGAAGATTTGAAGGGCAAACGCATCGGATTGCCGCGTGGCACTGGCGCAGAAGGCTACGTCCTGGGCTTGCTCGCTCAATCTGGCCTGACTGGTGATGATGTTGAGTTGATCAACGTCAAGCCACCTGAACTGCCAACCGCGCTTTTGAACGGTGATGTCGATGCGATTTCCGTCTGGGAACCTTGGCTGTCCACAAGCGTTGTCAATGTTGAAGGCGCCAAGCAGCTGATCGCTGGTCAGTGCGAGTCCTGTTACGATCCGGGTACTGTTCTGACAACCAGAGCTGTTGTCAACGAAAAGGCCGAGCAACTCCGCCGCTTCATGT
This sequence comes from Alphaproteobacteria bacterium, assembly GCA_024743215.1. Classification (GTDB taxonomy): domain Bacteria; phylum Pseudomonadota; class Alphaproteobacteria; order Rhizobiales. The sequence goes on along the minus strand of JANSWZ010000002.1, from coordinate 224,514 downwards.
TGGCATTCTCTGAAGCGTCACAATGGGTTCGTGAGAACCTTGATGAAGCCGCCGAAGTGAGCCTGCGTTGGATCAACATCAAGGATGCCAATGTCATGAAGTCTGCCATGCGTAATGGTCTGAATGACCCGCGTATGTCTCGTTACACTGTTGACATGTATCGGGAAAAAACCATTCCCGGTCTGAAAGCTGCCGGCAAGCTTCGTGATGAAATTGATCTGGACGAAGTGGTCGATCATCAGTTCATCAATTTTGCCATGGAGCAGGCTCCGGAATTCTTTGATGATCTGAAGCCAATCACCGACGATTTGAAAAACTAGCAGAAAGGTCGGGCCGTTCCTATGACGGCCCGGCTTTCATCTGCCACAGCAAAGACATGTGATTGTGAATAAAGAACTCCCCAAAATATCGGTCGATAACGCGTCCATCGCTTACACCAATCAAGATTTTGCCGAGCCGCATCTGGCCGTCAAGGATGTCACATTGGAGGTAAGCGCCAATGAGTTTCTGGTTGTCGTGGGACCCAGTGGATGCGGAAAATCCTCGCTGTTGGCAGCAATTGCTGGGTTTCTGACCCCGCAGGGCGGCTCCATAAAGCTGAATGGCAAGCAGATCGAAGGACCGGGTGCTGATCGCGGGGTGGTGTTTCAGGATTACGCATTGCTGCCGTGGAAAACCGTATTGGACAATGTCGGTCTGGGCCTGAAATTCAGAGGCATGTCAAAGGCAGAGCGCGACAAGATTGCCCGCGAGCATCTGGCTCTGTGCGGTCTGGCCGACGCGGAAGCCAAATATCCCCATCAACTCTCCGGCGGCATGCGTCAGCGTGCAGCCGTGGCCCGCACATTGGCCAACCAACCGGAAGTGATGCTGATGGATGAGCCCTTTGCGGCAGTAGATGCGCAAACCCGCATGACACTGCAGGAAGAACTGGTCCGCATCTGGCAGCAGACCGAAGTAACCGTTTTCTTCGTTACCCACAGTGTGGAAGAAGCCATATTCCTCGGCGACCGGGTTATGGTTCTGTCATCTGGGCCGGGCGAGATCAAGGCAATGGTCGATATCGATATTGAACGCAAAGATCGCGATCTGTCGTCACTGAATTCAAACCCACGTTTCCAGGCATTGCGTGACGAAATCACGCGGCTGGTCCGACAGGATGCAGCTTGATGAGCTGGATGCGACTGCTGCTGAAACCGCCAATCCTGACAACGTCGTTGATCCTGCTTGGCGTGCTCTTCATTTCACAACATCGCGCGTCAATGGGCGATCAGAAACTCGATGGTCTCAAGACAGAACCAGATGGAAAATACGCCATCATCGCAAGCCTCGACTTTGAACCGGAATCCTTTCACATGACCCGTTTGCAAGCGACCGGCAGATTGATGCGGGTAGACGATATGAATGTATATCTTCGCGATGTCACAACGGATAATTTGAAGGCTCTGGCCAATAAACCATGGATCTCGTCCATTTCCCCCTGGGAAGAAGAGCAGGGTGATGCCAGTGAATAAGCCATTCTTACATGGGCAATTCGCCAAGCGTGGCATCAAGGCCGCCAAAGGGATCACAGGTATCGCTGTGTTGTTCATTGCCTGGCAGATCGGTGCCAGCGTGTCCGGAGTCAGTTCCTATTTCTTCCCGGCGCCAGTCGATGTCTACAACGCATTTCGGGATATGATGCATAAGGGCATTCTGGAGGTCTATCTTCTGGACAGTCTCTACCGCTATGTGGTCGGCGTCTTTCTTGGCTCACTTGTGGGCATTGGCGTTGCGCTTGCACTTGGCCTGAACAAGGCCATTGCCGCGGTTTTCGCACCCTTGGTCGGGTTCTTTTATGCAATTGTTGAATCGGCCTGGCTGCCCGTCTTCGTCATCTGGTTTGGCTATGGCATCACGACCATATTGACGTTGCTGATCTTCGTGGTCGCATTTCCCATTCTCTACAATGTTCTGGCCGGTATTCAGACGCTGCCAATCGTCTATGTAAATGCGGCCCGATCACTTGGCGCTACCCGCTGGCAGATCCTCAGAGAAGTTATTCTGCCCGGTGTTTTGCCAAGCATTGTAACCGGTTTTCGCATTGGTGCCGGCTTTGCATTCCGTGGCCTCATCATTGCTGAAGCCATTGCCGCCACATCAGGTATCGGCTTTCTGATTTTCGATGGTGCGGCCAACAAGCAGACCGACAGAACCATTGTAGGCATGATTATCATGGGGCTGTTGTGGCTGATTATCGAACTGGCCTATCTGCGCCCCTTTGAGCGCGCCACCATTCAAAAATGGGGCTTGGTCACAACGGCCGAGCAGCGCGAGGTCCAATGATGAAAACTCTCAAACTCAGGCCATATTTGCTCGCCGCGACGCCCTTTATCGGCATTTTGATATTGTGGACAGTGCTGCCTTCACTGCTGTCTGTGCCAGCTTACAAGCTGCCATCACCGCAGCTTGTCTGGACCAAAGCAATTGAACTCACCGGCGATGGATCGCTGTTGCAACATATTCTGGTAAGTCTTTATCGGCTGGCGCTTGGATTTATTGTGGGAAATCTGCTGGCAGTCCCAATTGGCATCGCCATTGGCGTCAACAGACATGCGTCTGATTTTCTGTTGCCCTTGCTGACATTCCTCCAGTCGATTGCAGGCATCGCCTGGATTCCGCTGGCCGTTTTATGGTTTGGCATTGGCGATGGGGCCATCATCTTCGTGATTGCCAACATTATTTTCTTCTCAAATCTCTACAACACGGTGATCGGCGTTGAATCCATACCGCAGGCCTATTACCGAGCCGTCCTCTCCCTGGGAGCAAGCCGGTTTGACATTCTGAAAACAGTCATCATACCCGGTGCCTTTGTGCAGTTGATTGTTGGCTTTCGCTCATCCATGGCATTTGGCTGGCGCGCGCTGATTGGAGCAGAACTCATCGCTGGAACCACGGGGCTTGGCTACATGACCCTGGATGCCGTGCAATGGTATCAGACCGAGACGGTCATATTGGGTATGATTATCGTGGGCGTCATCTGGCTCGTGATGGACCGTTTCCTGTTCCGCAAACTGGAAACCATGACCGTGCGCCGGTGGGGCATCCTTCAGGATAAATAGGTTTAGCTGAAGGCCTTCAACGGTTTAACCGGTTCAAGTCTGTTCGTGATCCACATCGTGATGGGGTTTGTCGGCTTGACCGGCCGCCTCATAGCCAAAAGTCATGGCTTCATCTGCCGGGCGGCGCCCGATCTTGCGCGCGGCAAACGCAATGATCAGAGATATGGCGTCGGAAAATTAGGTAAGGCATCAGCCCGCAATGCCAGGCTGCCAGACAAAACCCCGCCAATGATCTGAGCAATTGCAAGGCCCGGATTGATGACCACAGCCCAGAATACATGTGTATCGCCAGCATCGGGGTCTATGTGATGATGTCCTGCCAATGTCTTCCCAAGCGTCATTCCTTTTGAATTCACATTCAGTCCCTAATTCAATAATAACTGTTCCCATAATGTGTCGCGCTTTGGCACCCCACCTCACACAGGCGGCCTGAAAGCATGTTCAATGCTACCCTCCCAATTGTCTTTCTCTGCACCCTCGCACCTGCTGCTTTTGCACAGGAACCAAGCTTCACAACCGGTCCGGCGGAAACGACCAATCCTGGCCTCATTGATTGTGGGAACAGATCTCGCATCAGCCCTGTGGGAGAGATTGCGGCCGATGACGGTACAGTTTGGACTGTTCCGGCAGCGACCAACTTTGAAACAGCTCCAAAAGCAACTGATTTGTACAATGAGTGTGGCGGCATCCAGCTTGGGTCTCTTTCAGACCTTGACCTGGCAGATGTTCCATTGATGGATGCGGGCGGCGATGAGGAATTCACCGCCTATATCTTTGCAGACAATTATTTTGAATTCTATGTAAATGGCGAATTGCTGGCGGTCGATCCAGTTCCGTTCACGCCATTCAACTCAAATGTAATTCGTTTTTCCGCAGACCGTCCGGTGACCATTGCGGTGATGATGGTTGATTGGGAGGAAAATCTGGGCCTTGGCTCAGAGGCCAATCGCAGTGCGAGCCATCATCCGGGCGATGGCGGCCTCGTGGCCCATATTCAGGATTCATCCGGTGAAACCGTTGCCCTGACAGATTCCAGTTGGCGCGCGCAGACCTTTTACACAGCGCCGCTTAAGGACCGCACTTGCCTCGTTGTAAGCGGTCCATTGCGGGACAGCTCCACCTGCGATCAGGAAGGTGTCAACGATGCTACTGGCTTTTCCGCCGCTCACTGGGCCATTCCTGAAACGTGGATGATGCCCAGTTTTGACGACAGCATCTGGCCTTATGCCTCCACCTACACAAATGAAACTGTTGGCGTCGACAACAAAAAAAGCTTCACAAATTTTGTGGATGTTTTTGATACGCCCGATGCGGATGCAGACTTTATCTGGTCAACCAATCTGGTGCTCGACAATCTTGTGCTTTTGCGCAAGACAATCGAGTAGCTCCCAGCGCCTGAATCACTGGGCCTGAATCACAAGGCCCGAACGGATCGCAAAATTTCACGAACCCGCTCGGCATTGTCAGCAGCCAGTGAACCATCTTGATTCCAGAGTGAGTTTTCAAAGCCGACGCGGACCTTCCCACCCAGTCTGACAGCTTCTGTCAGACAGTCTGTCTCTTCGCGTCCAAAGGCACACAGCATCCAGTCGAATGTATGGGCGGTGCCAGAGCCGCCCAACAGATCAAGCAGGGGCTGTATATTATCGGGGCGGCTGATTTGCGTGCCCTGATAGTCGCCCAGAACAAACTGCAGCAAATGATGGGTGCCGGGAATTTTGCCCTCGTCCAATGCGCCAAGAAACATTGCGACTTCCTTGGGGGTATAGAGAATGTGCTGGATCGCAACGTTGGCTTCTTCTGCCCAATGATAAAAATCCCGGGCAGCGGGCCAGGCCTCAGGCGAGGGGGCCATTTCTCTCAGTGCAACAGAAACATGATCCGGCTTCAGGGCGCGCACAATGGCAATCTGGTCGGCGGTTTCGTAGCGACCGGCCGCTTCTGATGTCACTTGAAGATACATGTCCGGAACGGTAACAAAGAGCGCCTCAAGCAATTGCGCATAGCCCGCTGCATCCAGCAGATGCAGCCCTTGTTGGTTCCTGATGTGCAGATGTATCCCATCTGCACCTGCCTTGTGGCAGGCAATCGCTGTTTCAACCAGTTCCGACTGTGTCAAGGGAATAGCCGGATGATCTGCCTTGGTTCTGCGCGCACCATTGGGTGCCACCATGATGTTTGGCAAGGGACGGGATTTGGTCATTGAACGGGAAACGCTCCGATGAGTGTATGGGTCCGGCATTCGTAAAACACATTCTAAAGTGGCGCGCCACTGCCGGCAATCGGACTGCATGGAGTGCTGCGGTAAGGCCGCAGATTTCAGGGTTAATCCTCATCCACCAGCGCAATTGTCCTTGTTTTCCGAACCGACGGCAGCACGGCAGCAACCAACGCAATGGCAGCAACGATCAGAAGCCCGGCACTGATTGGCTCGCGCACAAAGACAGAAACCTCGCCGCCCGAGATCAGCAAAGCCCGTTGCATATGTCCTTCCATCATGGGCCCCAGAATGAAACCGAGGATCATGGGAGCTGCCTCGCATTCCAGCTTTTTCAGCACATAGCCAAGCACTCCGAAGGCTGCCATGGTCAGCACGGCAAAGGCGGTGTTGTTGACGCTGAAGACACCCACACAGGCAAACACGATCACAATCGGAAACAGAAATTTATAGGGGATGGACACCAGCTTCACCCAAAGGCCCACAAGCGGTAGGTTGAGAACCAGAAGCATCAGATTGCCGATCCACATGGAAGCAATAATACCCCAGAACAATTCCGGGTGATCGGTAATCACGGCAGGGCCAGGCTCAATCCCCTGGATGATCAGAGCGCTGATCATCAGCGCCATCACCGGATTGGAGGGAATGCCAAGGGTCAGCATGGGAATGAAGGAGGTTTGCGCACCGGCATTGTTGGCCGATTCCGGCGCAGCTACACCCTGAATGGCACCTTCTCCGAATGCGCTGGGATCCCTGGCGATTTTCTTTTCCAGCGCATAGGCCGAGAAGGAAGCCAGCAGCGCTCCGCCGCCGGGCAACACACCCAGAAATGAGCCCAGAAACGTGCCTCGGACCATGGGCGCAAAAATGAGTTTCAGATCATGCCGTGTCGGCATCAGGCTTGTAATTTTTGACACGCTGAATTCGCGTTTGGTGGTATCTTCCAGATTGCGCATGATCTCGCCGAGGCCGAAAATGCCCATGGCAATAGCGGCAACGCTCAACCCGTCCGAAAGTTCAGGAATGTCCAGTGTCATGCGCTGAAGGCCCGTCATTTCATCAGTGCCGATCAGACCGAGTAACAGACCAAAGACCATCATGCCGATGGCTTTCAGAACGGAACCATTTGCAAGCACGACAGAGACAATCAGTCCGCAAACCATAAGGGAAAAATATTCAGCTGGGCCAAACTGAAAGGCAAGCTCTGCAAGGGGCGGTGCGAAGACGCCAATCAGAACCGTGGCCACACATCCGGCAAAGAAAGACCCGATGGCTGCGGTCGCCAGTGCCTTTCCGGCATGTCCGCGCTTCGCCATTTCGTGGCCATCCAGCGTCGTAACAATGGAAGAGGCTTCTCCCGGCAAATTGATCAGAATGGCTGTCGTCGAGCCACCATATTGTGCGCCGTAGAAAATCCCAGCCAGCATGATCATGGAGGACACGGGATCAAGCCCGAAGGTAAAGGGTAACAAGACAGCGATGGCCACCAATGGCCCAAGGCCGGGAAGCACACCGATAAGCGTTCCCAGCAAGACGCCGAAAAAGGAAAAGAGCAGATTCTGGCCGGTTAAGACTGTGCTGAAACCGAGGCTGAGATTGTTGATCAGTTCCATGGCATGCCCCTCAAAATGACCAGAGGGCGACAGGCAGTTTCAAGGCACCAATAAATAAAAGCGCGCTGAAAAAGGCGAGGCCAGTTGCAGCCAGAATGCGGTGAACCCAGCCATAATTGGCTCGGGCAAAGCTGGCAACAATGGCCGTGACAAACACCGACGGCATCAGACCAAAGGGCTCAATGCACACAGCAAAAACGATGACTGCGCAGGTGATCAACAAGAAGGGCCGGATCGCTATTGCCGAAATCGGATCAGCGTCACGCAGCAAAACACCAAGCCCCACTGCGATGCCAATCAGAATGAGAAGCGTAGACAGTATAACTGGAAAAAAGCCGGGGCCGGGCTCTGCAGTGGATCCAAATTCAAAGCTGGATGTCAGGACCAGACCCATGATGCCAGCCAGGGCGAACAGCAAACCCGATCCAAAATCCTTGTCAGTCAATAACTTCACCGCAAGCCCCCCAGTGTTGGTGAGAGTCAGGGTCTGCAATCAATCTCCCAATTGAGTCCAGACCGTAGCAAAGACCTGCACCCAAATGCAGGCCCTTGCACCATAATACAGCTTGATTACTTGGAAAGAATACCTTTCCAGTTCGCAAGCTCAGCATCAATCACGTCGGCAAATTCTTCAGGCGTGCCAGCAATCAGTTCCAGCCCGGCCTTTGCAAGTGCCTGTTGGAATGCCTCAGTCTTTGTCTGGCGAACGACTTCCGCATTCAGCTTGGCAATGATGTCCGATGGAACACCCGACGGTGTAATAAAGCCGAACCAGGATTTGAACTCATATCCGGGAACGCCAAGTTCCGCGATGGGTTTCAACTCCGGCGCGCCCGGGTTGGGTGTCAGACCGGTGATGCCCAATGCGGTCAGCTTGCCATCGCGGACAAATTGCATGCCCTGTGCAGCCGACACAAATACGGTGGAGACGCGACCAGCGACAACATCCAGAACACCAAGATTGAGCTTCTTGTAAGGAACGGCTTTCATGCTCACGCCGGTTTTGGTCTGGAACAGCTCCGATGCCAGATTGGCGGCACTGCCAAGGCCCGCTGTTGCAAATGTCACCTTGCCGGGATTGGCTTTGGCATAATCGATGAATTCCTGAACGCTGGAAACGCCAAGGTCATTGTTCACGTAATGCACCATGGACGCACCAGCGACCCGGATCACCGGATCAAAATCCGCCTGCACATCATATTTGATCTTGTAGAGATACGGGTGCGTGGTGAGGTTCGCTGGCACAAAACCAAGCGTGTAGCCATCAGCCTCTGCTTCTGCAATCTTGGCAGCTCCGATAGAGCCGCCGGCACCGCCAATATTCTTGACGATGACCTGCTGGCCCCAATTCTCCGTCATGCCATCGCCAACAAGGCGCGCCAGAATATCAACCAGGCTTCCAGGGCCTGTTGGCACAATAATGTTGATGGGCTTTTCCGGATAGGATTGAGCCGCTGCAGGCGTTGGCATGGCTGCCAGTGACAAACCAACCGCGCCAATGGCCAACCCACTAAATGTCAGAGCACCAAAAGCGCGTCTGCTCAGTTTCAAAAATGTCATGGCAATTTCCTCCCATTATACCAATTATCTGTTCTGTTCTAGAAATATGTAAGTGTCTCGATACCCTTGCCTGCGGCCACGCAGGCCACTGCTTTCTGGCTGGCCAGATGGACGCGCGTAAACAGCCCGCAATCATGATTTGATATCAGCGTGTGCTCACCATCTGGATCAAAGGCAATGCCTTGTGGACCCTTGGCGATCGGCAGCAGGACGTGATCTTCCGGGTCCTGAGCGTCATGGATATGCATGACACCGGAGACATAATTTGTGCTCACCAGATATTTGCCATCCGGCGAGAAACGCAGACGGATCAACCGGCTTGTCTTGGGGCTGCTGAGGACAGCGCCCTTCAATGCAATCACCCGAATGATCTTGTTGGTGGCAATGTCGATTTCCAGCAGATCCTGCTTGCTGTTTTCCGCCGCATAGAGCCGCTCGCCGCCGGGTGAAATCGCGATGCCCTCGGTTCCCTTTGGCACCTGAATTTCTGCCGCCACCTGTCGTGATGCGATATCAAAAACCAGAATATTGCCAAGCTTACACGAGACATAAATGCGCTTGCCATCCGGTGTAACTTCAATGAAGGGCGCACGCTTTCCAGCCGCGCCAATGACGCAGGTTTCAGCCAGCTCCATGGTGCCGGTATCAACCCGACCCAATTCACCGGTTTCTTCAAAGATCACCCAAAGGTCGCCATTTGCGTCAAAGCGCATGGCGTGTGGCCCTTTGAATTTTGATGTGTGAATGCGGCGAACAACAGTTTGGGCTTCCAGATCGACCAGACTGATATGCGCTCCGGATTCGATGAAGTTCCCGGCAAAAAATTTGCCCAGTTCAGAGACGAAGGCAAATTTATGATCTGGCGTGACAGCCAGTTCATGGTGGTTCTTCTGGGGAATGATCTTTTGTGTCTCAAGGCTGATGGGATCAAAAAACAAAATGGCGTCGCCAACCTTATCAATGCCGATAAGGCCGTTACGCCCGGTTGGATTGTTTACCGCTTCAAGATTTGAAACAGCGGACGAGCTATCCCGTGACGGGCTGCCCGGTTGTGTTGCGATTGCCATATTTCCTCACCTGCCGAACTCCCCATCCGGCCAAACATCTCTTGCAGCTTGGCAATTGCTTTATTCCATTTCAAATATATAATTGTCATATTATATTCTATTTTGGACTATTAACATGCGATTTTCACTGAATCAGATTCAGGCTATTGTTGAAATAAGCAGGCACGGGTTTCATGTGTCGAAGGCTGCAAAAAAGCTGAATACATCCCAGTCCGTGATCAGCAAGCATCTGAAATCACTGGAAGATACGCTCACTCGCAAAATCTTTATTCGAACCGGAAAACGCCTGTCTGGTCTGACACCAGAGGGCGAGAAGATCCTGTACCATGCAGAACGTATTCTGCAGGACATCGGCAGTATTGAAAAGATCGGATTGGAAGCCAGCACGCTGGAACGCGAGACACTGTCGTTGGCAACAACACCAACTTTGGCACATTATCTGCTCACGCCAACGGTCAAGAAATTCACGCTCAAACACCCGAATGTGCATCTGCGCATGCAGGTCGAGGAATCGGACAAGGCGGTCGAAGCTGTGCGCCTTGGACAATGCGATTTTGCAATTGCACCAATTGGTTCTGAGCCGCGCGGAAATCTTGCAACGGATGTCTTGCTGGAATGGACGCGCTTGTTGATAGGGACTGCTGATTGCTCTCTATTCAGCGCCGAGGAAATTACGCTTGAGATGATCTCAACTGAGCCGATTATTGCGTTTGAAACGCCAACGGTTTCCCTACGTGAAACCTTCGACAGACATGGCCTCAGCCCGAATTATGCGTTGACCACCAGCAACCCCGATGTGATGAAAACCTATGCCGCCAACGGGCTTGGCGTTGCCATTGTCGCCACCCCGACATTTGACCCGGAGCGGGACAGACCTCTGGTCGCCCGCGATGTCTCTCACCTGTTCCCAAATGTTAAAATTGCCTCTGTTCATCGTGTCGATGACTACAGCACGCTCGCCCGGCGAACTTTTCTCGATTATCTGAAAAACAGCCTTACGGGATAGCGTATTGGTGGCAGGCCCATGGAGTTCAGGCCTCGGTCGATGCCTGATCGATCTTTGTCAGACTTGCTGACATGTCAGCCTTAAGCCAAACCATGCGGTCCAGGAACCACAATTTCGCACCCATGGACATGATCAGTCCTGCCAGGGTCAGACCGGCATCTAGAAACCAAAGACCAAGGACAAGCAGAAAGAGGCCAATGCCACTGGCGATGTTCAATACAAATGTGGTGTCCGCGTGATGTTGTGGAATTGGATGGTCTTTTTTTGCAAGCCACAAACGTTCACCCATAATGCCCTGCGACATCCAATTGTCGGTAGATTGCGGCACGCCGAAAAGCCTTGGATTAAGCCACGTCCAGACCAGAACAAGAATTATCGGGAAAATGGATGCCCACCCGATCCAGACATGGCTCCAGATTGATAGCGCCAGTAACGGAAGAACAGTAACGCGAGACCAGCCGCTCCATGGGTTCATATGGCGTTGCCAGTCTGCATCACTCATGGTCATAACCCGTTCAGAAATCTTTCCAATATCCATGTCGTTCACCTGAGAAGTTTGTGCCGTATTTGTTTGCGCGGCCTAAGATAGACTCTTTATCAGGTGTCACCCGATCAATGACAGGTTCAATGGGAGGCCCAAAAAAGTATTTGATTGGCTGAAACGGCCCCTGATACCAAACACAATATGACCATGCCGATTTGCCGAGAGATCGCTATCTCAGACAGCGGCCAGGGATGTGTGTGTCTTCAAAACAGCGTCTGCAGAAACGATAATTTGATCAGAATTTATATCAAGCGAACTACAGCAGTAAGAAGATGGCCGTCCGTTATGGGATGCCATTTTCACCTTAACAAGAAAACGGCGCTTCAATTTGACTTGAAACGCCGTTCTGCATTCTTGTGAGAATTGAAGCCCATGCAAATCCTGTTCAGGAAGCGCATCGGTTTAACTGGTAAAATCAGGCCAGATCAAACCGGTCTGCATTCATGACTTTCACCCAGGCCGCAACAAAGTTTTCCACAAAGGTCTCTTTCGTATCGTCCTGTGCATAGACTTCCGCCAAAGCACGTAATTGGGAGTTCGAGCCAAACACCAGATCAACGCGAGTGGCTGTCCATTTCAGATCCCCGGATGTGCGGTCGCGGCCTTCAAACACTTTGTCTGACCCGTCCTTGCCGCTCCATACGGTGCCCATATCAAGCAGATTGACGAAGAAATCATTGGTCAAGGTTTCAGGAGTATCGGTGAATACACCATGCTGCGACTGTCCGAAATTGGCGTTGAGGGCACGCATGCCACCAACCAGAACCGTCATTTCAGGTGCTGTCAATGTCAGCAATTGCGCACGGTCAACCAAAAGTTCTTCAGCGGAAACCGAATAGTCCATCTTCAGATAGTTACGGAAACCATCTGCAGTTGGTTCCAGCATGTCGACAGATTCCACATCGGTCTGGTCTTGTGAGGCATCACCACGCCCCGGTGCAAACGGCACCTGAATGGCATGACCTGCATTGGCAGCCGCTTTTTCAACAGCGGCAGAGCCGGCCAGTACAATCAAATCGGCCAGAGAAACTTGCTTGCCAGATGATTGACCATCATTGAAATCTGCCTGAATGCTCTCCAGAACACCAAGGACTTTAGCCAATTGCTCAGACTGGTTCACTTCCCAATCTTTCTGAGGGGCCAGACGAATGCGCGCACCATTGGCGCCACCGCGTCGGTCGGACCCGCGGAATGTTGCAGCAGATGCCCAGGCTGTGGACACAAGTTCAGAGATTGAAAGCCCAGAGGCCAGAACCTTTGCTTTCAGTTCAGCAATATCCGCGTCATCAACCAATGGGTGGGTGACTTCTGGAATTGGATCTTGCCAAATCAGCTCTTCATCAGGAACAAGTGGCCCCAGATACAGATTACGCGGCCCCATATCGCGGTGTGTCAGCTTGTACCATGCGCGTGCAAACGCATCGGCAAATTCATCCGGGTTTTCATGGAACCGTTTTGAGATTTTCGCGTAGATTGGGTCTTCTTTCAGGGCAAGGTCTGACGTGAACATTACCGGAGCATGTGATCTGGAAGGATCATGTGCATCAGGCACGGTTCCAGCTGCAGACGACTCTTTTGGTGTCCATTGGATGGCACCCGCCGGGCTTTTGGTCTGCTCCCAATCATAGCCAAGCAGATTGTCGAAGTAATTGTTGTCCCAAGAGATCGGATCTGTGGTCCATGCGCCTTCCAGCCCACTGCCAGTGGCATGTACGCCAACGCCGCTTTCAAAGCCGTTTTTCCAGCCAAGGCCCTGGTCTTCAATCGCAGCGGCCTCAGGGTCTGCACCCACCAGCGCCGCATCGCCGGCGCCATGAGCCTTGCCGAATGTATGGCCACCGGCAATCAAAGCGACAGTTTCTTCATCATTCATCGCCATACGGCCAAATGTATCGCGAATATCATAGGCCGATGCCAAAGGATCAGGCGTGCCGTTCGGACCTTCAGGATTAACGTAAATCAGACCCATCTGTACGGCAGCAAGCGGATTTTCCAGCTCACGATCACCTGTATAGCGCTTGTCGTCGAGCCACACATCTTCATGACCCCAATAGATATCCTCTTCAGGTTCCCAGATATCCTCGCGGCCACCTGCAAATCCGAATGTTTTGAAGTTCATGGAATCCAGGGCGCAATTGCCAGCCAGAATCATCAGATCGGCCCATGAAATCTTGTTGCCGTATTTCTGCTTGATCGGCCAAAGAAGCCTGCGCGCCTTGTCCAGATTCACATTGTCCGGCCAGCTGTTCAGCGGAGCAAACCGTTGCGAGCCAGACGTCGCGCCGCCGCGACCATCTGCAGTTCTGTAAGTTCCCGCACTATGCCACGCCATGCGAACGAAGAACGGTCCGTAATGGCCGTAATCAGCAGGCCACCATTCCTGAGAATCTGTCATCAGTGCATGAAGGTCTTTCTGCAATGCATCCAGATCAAGCTTCTTGAATTCCTCGGCATAGTTGAAATCTGGAGCCATAGGGTCGGACAACGAAGAATTCTGGTGAAGCATCTTCAGGTTCAACTGGTTCGGCCACCAGTCCCTGTTTGATTTGGCACCGCTGATTGTGCGTCTGTGGCCTGCACCCATTACCGGGCATTTGCCCGCATTGTCTGCTGCATCTATGTCCATTTCAGTCTCCTGTTATTGCTGGGTTGCTTGGTTGGCTCCTGAGTGAACTTTCCTTGTGAGCTTAAGCCTTCTGGAAACTTCATCATCAGGTGGCTGCAAAATCGAACAGCCTTCCCTTGCTGCGCACACTCTAGCAAATTCCACTCATTAGTTTAAGTTGAATATTCTGATCGCAGGAATAAGTACAGCTTATGACAAATATAACTTTCAAGCAGCTTCGCTATTTTGAGTCCTTGGCCCGTCACACTCATTTTGGACGCGCCGCTGACGCCTGTGCCATCTCTCAGCCAGCTTTGTCCATGCAGATCAAAGAGCTGGAGGATGAACTGGGAACAACCCTCATAGAACGCGGCGCGCGGCAAATCCGGCTGACAAATTTCGGAGAAGCCTTCGCATTGCGGGTTCGTGACATACTGCGTTCGGTTGATGAATTGGGCGAATTGGCCCGTGCGTCTCAGGATGGGCTGGTCGGGCGATTGAGGATCGGTATCATTCCGACCATTGCGCCCTATTTACTGCCGACAATCATTGGCAAGCTGAATCATGTGTACAAGGACCTCGACATTCATGTACGCGAGACCCTGACGCCCAAATTGATTCAGGAACTGGCCGATGGCCGCATAGACACGGCCATCGTTGCACTGCCTGTATCGGAGCCATCTTTCACGGAAGTCGCATTGTTTGAGGAAAACTTCATGCTGGTTCGTTCCAGCAAAGATGCCAACAAGCCCGTGCCTGAAAGTGAGTTGCTGCATGAAATGCGGTTGCTGCTTCTAGAGGAGGGGCACTGCTTTCGCGATCAGGCTCTTTCTTTCTGTGGTGTGCCGTCGGCCCGTCCGTGGGAGGGGCTGGATGGCAGTTCTCTTTCAACACTGGTTCAGATGGTGGGTGTTGGCCTTGGCGTTACTTTGCTTCCGGAAATGGCGGTGGCAGTGGAAACGCGCTCGGCATCTGTTTCTGTTGCAAGCTTTAAAGAGCCGCAGCCGTCACGAACCATCGGCATGATCTGGCGCAAAACCAGCCCACTGGCCGCGCAATTATTGCGCTTGTCTGAACTGATAGGCCAATCAGCGATCGTTCTGCGGAACGAGCATGAGCAGGCTTCACGGAACTGATTATATAAGCAAACGGATTATCCCAAGGCCCTGCCTGCAACCCGTTGTCTAATCCAAACGCTAGTAAATTCATGCCGTGGAGGCATGCATCCGGTCGTTTCCTGCAATGTGGGCCGTCGAATGCCCGCGAAACGGCGATTTGAAAAGCCCAATTCCGCCCAACTCCATGCAAAGCATTATAACCCAAAGTTATAATCTTGTGAGTCATTACTATTGGACCAAAACAGCATTTCACGGCCACTTTTAGATGTGCTGCAAAATTGCAGACAGGGTGGAGGCAGCCAGCAGTTTGAGACGACACCGGAAAGCCGGTGTCCAGCATTGACAGCCTTGGCCTTGTGCAATCCCCAGAATGCCAGGTCAGTACAGGGCATTGGCGCCTGTGCGGCCCGGTTTTGAGCGCCTGTCACTTGGGTCTTCAGCAGCGGCAGTGGGACAAGCGATCCGCACAATGTTTTGGATGGACCAATCTTGGGACCCATCGTGAAAGGGAGAGAAATGCCAGAGGCGTACAATATTAAAGAGGTCGGATACGTTGATTGTGTCGGTGGAGGACAGGTCGTCGTTGTGGATGGAATTGCCTATATCGGCCACGTGAACGCCCCTGATGGTACGTCCATTTTTGATGTGAGAGACCCGAAAAACGCAAAGGAACTGGCCTCAATCGGCATGGCCCCGGCAACCCATTCTCATAAGGTGCGTGTGGCAAACAATCTTATGATTGTGAACCATGAATTGAATGACGCCGACAATTCACCTGTGCCCGATGATTTTGCCGGTGGCGTTGTGATCTATGATGTCTCGACCCCTGCAAAACCTCGTGAAATTTCACGCTGGACGACAGCAGGCAAGGGCGTTCATCGCTATGATTTCGATGGGCGCTACCTCTACATGTCACCGACCGTTGAAGGCTATGTGGGCAACATCGTCATGATTCTGGATCTCATTGATCCGGAAAAGCCGCAGGAAGTCGGTCGGTGGTGGATGCCGGGTCAATGGATTGCAGGCGGCGAAGAGCCAAGCTGGGAAGGGACGGCTCATCGATGCCACCATCCCCTGCGCCAGGGAAATCGCCTCTACACAAGTTACTGGAAGGGCGGTTTTGTCATTCTCAATATTGATGACATGTCGAACCCAACGCGTGTGTCCGGTATGGATTGGGCACCACCATTTGCCTGTCCCACGCACACAGCATTGCCTATTCCGTACGACATTAACGGCCGCCAATATCTGCTGGTTGCTGATGAAGATGTGATGCGGGAAGCACATGAACCAGCTGCTTTCATGTGGATGATAGATATCACCGATGAAACCAACCCGGTTCCCATTTCCAGCTACCAGGTTGAAGGCCTCGCAGGCAAGGAAGTGCCCATGTGTACGGGGCTTCATCAGCCCTCGGAAAAGTTCTTTGGCACCGAAATACCCATGGCCTGGTTTTCAAACGGGCTGCGCGTAATCGATATCAAGAACCCGCAATCCCCGGTGGAAGTCGCAAGCTACGTTCCAGATGTCCCGCCCGGTTCCAAGCGGGTGTCGAGCAATGATGTGACGGTCGATGACAATGGACTGATCTACCTGCTCGACCGCCATCGCGGCATGCACATTTTGGAACGAACCTGATTGGCATTGAAAGACAGGACCGTCAGCGAAATCCATCGCTGGCGGCTCCTCGCATACTGACGGAATACCTGAGAAACACTATAGGGAGGAAGATCATGAATAGAATTTCAAGGAGCCTTGCAAACATACTGATTGCATCCGCGACGCTGGTGACATCATCACTGATTGCGCAGGCCGCAGATAAGGTTCGCGTGCTGAAAGCCGTGCCGCATGCGTTTCAACTATCGATCGTCGATGTGGGCGTCGAGGAAGGCATCTTCGCAAAATATGATCTTGAACTGGAGATCGCAGGAGCCGGTGGTGGCGCTAAGCTTCAGCAGGCTCTGGCTGCTAACGCCGCTGATATCGGAATTGGTACAGGTCCTGAACTGGGCTTTATTGCGCGAGGCGCACCTCAAATAGCGATTGCTGCCACACATGGTGCGCCAATGAACCTTGGTATTGTGGTGACTGAGGATTCACCTCTTTTTGATTCCAGCAAGACGGTCGATGATCTCAAGGGAATGAAAGTTGGAATCGCCAATCCTTCATCTTTGACCTACTTCCTGACCCGGACAATTTCATTGGCGCAAGGCTGGGGTCCGGACGGTATTGTGACCGTGCCACTGGGCGGTGTGCCGGCGCAAATGGCGGCGATGAAAACCAAAAATATCGACGGGTTCATGAACTCGGTTGATATTGGCAACAATCTGCAAAATCGTGGCACCGGCCGCACGCTGGTCGCAGCAGGCGATTATCTGCCGAAATTCCATACGCATCTGATTTTTGCGACCAACAAATTCCGTGAAGAAAACCCCGAAACTGTTCGCCGCTTTCTGGCAGCTTTTTACGAAACAGTTGCTTTGGTCAAAGCCGACAAACAGGCATGGATTTCCGTTGCTGAACCCCTCACCAATCTGCCGCCAGCAGTTCTTGAAATGGGGTACGACAGGCAGATCGGCATGTTGTCCGACGATGGCCGCTTCGATGCTGAAGCTCTTGATGTAATTGCAGAAGGTTTGCTCGTCACCAAAATTCTGGACGAAAAACCAGACATGACAAAGCTGTATACCGAAGAATATCTTCCAGCAAATTGACCTGCTGAAAGTTGGATCGTGACTGATAATAACAAGGGAGTTGGCAGCATCTGGTCTGCTTGATTTATAATGGTGAATACAAACGGACCCACACCTGATGTTGCCAATTCCCAACTGCCGAATTCTGATGCTGACCTTGCCATAGAGGCCAGAAATATCACGCAGGTCTTCGGCACGCCTGGCGATGAAACCAGCGTGGTTGCTTTGGACAATGTGTCGATTGAAGCACGGCGTGGCGAGCTTCTCTGCCTCATCGGCCCCAGCGGATGCGGCAAGAGCACATTGCTGAACCTTATGGGCGGTTTGGCGAGCCAATCATCCGGCGAACTCTTGGTGAATGGTGGGCCTGTAACCGGGCCGCGACCGGACGAAGTTGCGTTTGTTTTTCAGGAAAGTGCGCTCTTTCCCTGGAATACCATCATTGAAAACATCGAAGTTGGGCTGGAATTCCGCGGTGTTCCAAAAGAAGAGCGGTGGACCCGCGCTCGCGAAGCGATAGAGGCCGTTGGGCTTGGCTCCTTCGGCAATCATTATCCCGGACAGATTTCCGGCGGCATGAAGCAGCGCGCGCAACTGGCACGCGCCCTCAGCCTGCAAACCGATATCATTTTGATGGATGAACCATTTGGGGCGCTTGATGAGCAGACCAGAATGGTGCTCGGCGAAGATTTGTCGGTCATGCTGTCACAAACTGAAAAGACAATTGTATTTGTAACCCACAGTCTGGTCGAAGCGGTTTTTCTGGCTGACCGGGTCGCGATCATGACCTCATTGCCGGGAACCATCAAAGAAATCATCGAGATTGATGAGCCTCATCCGCGCAATCCGGATTTCATTACCTCGGACAAATTCAACAAATTGCGCAATCACCTTTATTCCATGCTGCACGATGAAATACGCAAGGCGGTGGAACGGGAAAGCAAGCTCTCTCAAAACCCGGGAGCAGGTGACCATGGATAACCGGGGCCTTGTAAGGCTGTTCCAATTTACTTTTTTCGCAGCTATTTTCGGGCTTTGGTATGGCGTTACATCCACTGGCTATGTCAGCAGTATTTTTCTGCCCGAATTGCCGGTTCTGGCACGAGCTTTTGTCAAGCTGATCATATCGGGAGACTGGATCTCACCACTTCAGGTTACACTCTATGAAGTCGGTTGCGCCTATGCGATTTCCATCACTGCTGGCACATTTATCGGGTTTCTCGTCAGCCGCTCGAAATTTTCAACGCGCGTATTCGAACCACTTTTCTCCTCAATTTTCGCGATCCCGCTGATTATCTTCTATCCTCTGGCCATGTTGTTTTTCGGACTGGGCGTGGGATCGAAAATCGCTCTTGGGGCAACCGTGAGTTTCTTTCCGATCGTGCTGAATACGATCAGCGGGTTCAGCAATCTAAACCCGGTTTACACACGCGCGGCCAGTTCCATGGGCGCGTCCGGTTTTCTGCTTTTCAAGCGCGTGCTCCTGCCGGCTGCCCTTCCAGTTATCCTGACTGGTCTGCGGATCGGTTTTGTCTTGTGTTTCCTGTCCATCATCGGTGGTGAAACGCTTGGTTCGCTGAACGGTCTGGGCCACAAAATCGTATTCCACGCTGAATCAATGAACACGGCGGGAATGTTCACTTACATAATTTTCGTGATCATCATCGCCTTCATATTAAATACTTTGGTGCTGCGCCTTGAACGAAAAGGGGCGCACTACCGATGAGCCAGACATCTCCAGCTTCCAGCGCGGCCAACATGCCCGCACTGTTTCGATCCCCCCTTGTGGCACGTCTCGGTGTCATCCTTGTATTCATCCTGATCTGGGAATTTGGTGCGCGCCTGTATGACGACCCGGATTTCCTCGCCACAGCTACCCAGACGGCCGCATCACTGATCCCATTGATACAGGATCCAAAGGTCCTTTCCGCGCTTGGCTACATGATCGTTGCGCTGATTTCCGGGTTCTCAATGGCGCTGTTATCGGGTGGCATTTTGGGCATGCTGATCGGCGTCAACAAATTGTCCTACCGCACGTTCTTTCCGATCATTGTTTTGATCTATGCAATTCCGCAAGTCACGCTTCTGCCGCTGTTTGTCCTGACCTTTGGCATCGGGACTGCGGTCAAGATTGTCTACGGTTTCACACATGGGTTTTTCCCGATCATTGTCTGCGTGATTGCAGGCACGCAGAACATCAATCCTGTCCTGATGACGGCTGCCCGCTCAATGGGTGCGTCCAGAGGTCAGATCTTTCGGCGCATCGTATTCCCTTTTGTCATCCCAAGCCTGTTCACCGGCATGCGTCTTGGCATGTCTGCGACACTCATAGGCGTTATTCTGGCCGAACTTTACGCCAGTCAGGGCGGTATTGGTTACTACACCCGGCACTTTTCTGACTCCTTTGAGCCGCAAAACCTGTTTGCTCTGGTTATCCTGATTGCAGCTGCAGCGATTGTTTTGAATGAGATTTTGCGCAAAGCGGAAACCCATTTTTCCAGATGGCGACAATAGAGTTTTCCCGGCGCTGAGTTCGCATGGGCATGGCCCCTGTTTCGAACCCGGTCTTCGTTATCGTCCATGCGTACATGTTCGCAGATAAGTACGTTAATCCGCCAGGAGAGTTTTTCAGTGTTGTGCCAGATTACAAGCTAATTATCTGAAATTATTCAATAAAAATAAGAACACGAGATTTACTCGAAGCCTTCAAGAAAGCATCGCACGCACTAAAGAAACAATTTACGGTTTTCCGTAGAACAGCAATAGGGGAGGCGAAATGGATCGGGTTACTGACTTAAATCAGGGTCCTCAAAGCCTGCTTGCTTTGCGTAGTTCCCAAGACATGCTCAGGGCATTCGCGCTTGTTCGCGAAGGGCGTTTGTTCGATCTAGAACGTGTTCGTTACCCCCACATGCCGGCACAGGGGCCCGCCCATGTGCCATTGCAAGTTACGGCCTACCGCACACCCAGAGGCATTCAGGTTCAGGATGACCAGAAATGGATGGGCGAGAACAACGTCAACTTCAATTGGATGAGTGAAGTCATCAATAGCAGTGCGCATTGCGGCGCCCATATCGACTCGCTCGCTCACGCAACAGCCGGCCCGGACAATCACTGGTTTGGCGGCAGCACTGCAGACAAGGATCTGGGGGATTTTGGCCCGCTCACCCATGATGCTTCGCAAATTCCGCCTGTTATTACCAAAGGTGTTCTGATTGATATTCCGGCCCTGAAGGGTATTGACGCCTTGCCAGCCCATGCGGCCATCACTGCAGGAGATGTGAAGGCAGCTTTGGCGCGCCAGAACACTGTGCTTCAACCTGGTGACATTGCGCTCATTCGGACAGGACAGCTGGACGGGTGGCCCAATGAAAAATTCATTGCCGAGCATGAATTATCCGGCATCGACCATGGTGCTGCTGTCTATCTGGCAGACCAGGGTGTGGTGGCCATTGGTAGCGATGGCCCCTGTGTCGAAAACCTGCCGTCCTCCACGGAAGGCAATCCGCACCCGGTGCATATTGAATTGCTGATAGAACGCGGAATTTTCATTCTGGAAATGGTTGATACCATCGAGATTGCCCGAAAGGGTATTTACGAATTCTGCTTCATCGCACTGCCGCTGAAGATCAAGGGCGCGACCGCCTCCATGATCAGACCTGTAGCGATTGTGTAGTTGCCATGAGCCAGAACACACTCACGATTGCTGCATCAACCGGGGCTTTGGTGCCCGCGCCCGGGCAGGGCCTGCGAGCGACTGAAATGACCGACGCGGTCATCGAAGAAGGCCTTCAATCGCTTGCCATAGCCGGATTCAGCGCTGTTGAGTTGAGCGATATCTGGCTGGACTCCCGAACAATGCCTCTCTCCCAGGCTAAGAAACTTGCACGTATGGTGGCGGATGCTGGCCTGTCGATCATCGGTCTGAGCACTCTTGGTTTGAAAGATGCAAACCACGCGCTTGATGTCACACAGGAATTGGGTGCGCAGACCTTCTGTATCGGTCTGCACAAGCCGCCAGGTGCAGGGCGAAAGAACGTTTCCTTCTGGGCGAACCCGCCAGCATATGCGCCAGCCGATGACGCCGACTTTGAAGCTCTGGCGGAATCCTTGCAGCCACTTTGCAAACGGGCCCGGAATGCGGGCATCCGGGTTGTCATGGAAATGAATGAAAATGCGATCATCGATCGCTCTGCTCATGTTCTGCGGCTTCTTGATATGGTTGGTGCTGACAATCTGGGCGTCAATCCTGATCTTGGAAATCTGACCCGGGTCACCGTACCGATGAATGAGACCTGGTACGAAACGCTGGAGGCCCTCGCCCCACATACGGAATATTGGCACGTTAAAAACAATCTGCGGATGGAGCATCCCGACGGATTTATCGTCACACATCCAAGCGCCATGGAAGACGGTGTCATTGATTACCGGGTTGCGCTGCAAACCCTTCTCGACTGCGGATTTTCCGGCCCGATCGTTGTGGAATCCTATTGGGGAGACCGCATTGGCGGACTGGAACGATCACGAATCTATCTTGAAAAACTGACGAACCAAATCAGTCAGATACGCCGCGCAAGCGGCGGCCAATAAGTGCGGGAAGCGCTGACAGACACTTATCAAAATCAACGAATTTAAAGTGTAGAGGAGCACAAGATGACAAAATACGAGAAACAGGGACGTTTTAGAAAAATGACAATGGCAGCAGCCATGCTGCTGTCGTCGAGCCTGGTCACATCTTCGGCCATCGCCGCAACCTGTGGAGACATACCAACAATAGCGCCGCAAGACAGTGATGGTGTGTTGTCATCCGTGGCTGCATCCTATGCGCCAGCCTATAATGGATATTCTTCTCCCATCGGCGCCAGCCCCTGGGCCGATTTCAAATCCTCCAAGGATGGTGACTACACGATTGCCATCCTGTGGGGTCCGCTGGACAATGACACGCAGGTGGCTTTTGTCGAAACAGCCAAAGCGGAACTTGGCAAATTTGAGTCCGTTGGTGATGTTGTTGTGCGCACAGCCAGTGCTAATGATGCCGTGGCCCAGCAGGTGCAGCAATTCAATGCGCTGATTGCCGAAAAGGTTGATGCGATCATCACACAGCCATTGTCCAGTGAGGCACTGGTTGCACCCATTGAAGCCGCAAAAGAAGCCGGAATTCCAACAATTGTCCTGCTCTCGCCAGTCTCATCCCTGAGCGCGGTCAATGTCAGTGCCAACAACTTCATGGCCGGTGCTGATGTTACCTCTGGCCTGGTGAAAATCATGAACGGCACCGGCAATATGCTCACCGTACATGCCATTCCCGGCATTCAACTCGACAAGGATGAATTCGCCGGTATGGAGGCGGTTCTGTCGAACTGCCCTGATATCACAACGGTTGGTGATTTGACCGGCTTCTTCGCGCCGCCTGTCGCCAAGGGTGAAACGTTGAAGTTTCTGGCCACCCATGGTGGAACAAAAATCAGCGGTGTCTTCCAGGCTGGCGGCGGCATGGCTGGTGGTATCATCAGTGCATTCAATGACGCGCAATTGCCCGTACCGCCCGTTGGCGAATTGGGTGCTTCAAAAGCGCATCTTGGATACTGGAATCAGAACCGCGATACCTACGAGACGGTCGGAGCAGAACTGACACAAGGCTCGTTGGCGCGCGCTTCTGCCAGTGTGGCGCTGCGTATTCTTCAAGGTCAAGGCCTTAAAATCAGCAGTATCGTCGATACGTTGCCGGTTATCACAGAAGCCGAGTTGGCAGATTGGGCTGATCCATCATGGGATCTGAACACGCCCGGCTCTGCACCAGGACCTGAAAGCAATCCCTTCCTGAGTGAGGCCTATCTTGATGGTCTCTTCAACACCGGCAGCATGCCCAAATGACAATGAATGTTGCAGATGCGCGGTCTTCAGAACCGCGCATCTCTACAACTGGCAAAACAGACAAACCCGCAAGTGACCGCGAAATGCTCGTCCTGCGCGGGCAGGGTTTGGCAAAGTCCTTTGGTGCAACAAAAGCGCTAAGGGATTTCTCGTTTGATCTGCGCTCTGGCGAGGTTCACACCATTCAGGGTGAGAACGGCTCTGGCAAAAGCACACTGGTCAAGGTTCTGGCAGGTGTGCATACGCCCGACAGCGGAACCATTGAAATTGACGGCCATTTGCTCAAACAAATGTCATCTCCTTTCCAATCGTTGCAAAACGGAATTGGAACCGTCTTTCAGGAAGTGCTGGTTGTGGGGCCGCAATCGGTTCTGCAAAATGTCTGGCTTGGGTCAGACGGTCTTTTCAAGGTGCGTTACGGACATGAAGAACGCGTTGCGAAAGCGACCGCAGTTCTCAATGATCTGCTGGGCCTGGTTCCCGATCTGGAGGCACCTGTTGAAACATTGTCGCTGAGCGACCGGCAGGCCTGCTCCATTGCCCGTGCCCTGTTGCGTGATCCCGCTGTATTGATCCTTGACGAGGCAACATCAGCTCTGGATGTCGCCACGCGGGACCGCCTGTTTGACATATTACGAACCCGCGCAGAGCGCGGCAAAAGTGTTCTTTTCATTTCGCATCGCATGGATGAGGTTACCGAGATTTCAGATCGTGTCACCGTCATGCGTCTGGGAGAGACCGTGGGGACACTGAACCGCGCAGAGGCAACCCCTGCGCGCCTTGTGCAATTGATGACCGGCTCCGATGTTTCCTCTGAGCCACGGAAACGCGCAGCGACAAAATCCAAAACGCAACGTGTTTTGCTGGAAGCCCGGTCAATTGCCCTTCTTCCAGGTCGGCAACCCATCAACTTGACGGTTCAGGCTGGTGAAATGATTGGCCTTGCCGGACTGGAAGGGCATGGACAGGAAGCGTTGCTGCGCGCGCTGGGTGGCGGTGTGACGAGCAGCGGCGAAATCATGATGCACAGCCAAGGTAACACTGCGGTCGTTCGCAACGAAACAGAAGCTTCAAAACACGGCATTGCCTATGTGCCAAGAGAGCGCAAAACCGAAGCGCTGTTCCTGCCATTGTCAGTGCTGGACAATTTTGCCTTGCCGACTTTGAAACAGGACACGAAGGGCGGATTGCTATGGCCTGCACAATCCCGGAAACGCTTCTTCGATTTAGCGAAAAGATTGGGCATTCGCTATAATGATGCTGATGCGCCGGTCTCTACTTTGAGCGGCGGAAACCAGCAAAAAATTGTGATGGCACGCTGGCTGGCCGCAGATCCCAAAGTCCTTTTGCTGAACGATCCGACCCGCGGTGTCGATGCGCACACCAAGCAGGATTTGTATCACCTGCTGCAGGAACTCACAGATATCGGCCTGGCCGTCATCATGATTTCAAGTGAAGTGGATGAACACCTGGCCCTGATGGATCGTGTCCTGGTGATGCGTGATCAGGAGATTTTCCGCGAATTGAATCGGTCTGAAATGTCGCGCACCTCCATTGTCTCGGCATTCTTTGGAAAAGTGGAGCAATAGGCGCATGGGTTCTGTCGAGACAATCCGTTCTCAACTTCAGATATGGTTCCGGAGCAGCGTGTTTGCCGTGCTGCTGACCGTGTTCCTGCTGCTGATCACCGCTTTTCTCAATCCATGGATTCTGGCTCCGGCCAGTTGGGCCATCCTGCTTGGTACATTTGCACCTTTCGCAATAGCGGCCATGGCCAGCACGCCAGCCATTGTCAGTGGCGGTGGCGGCATTGATATTTCCATCGGGCCATTGATGGCGTTGATCGGCATTGTGTTTGTCAAAGTGCTGTTGCCCAACGGTCTGGGTGCACCGTGGTTTTCCATTCCCATCATGTTGGCGATGGGGACAGCGGTCGGCATGTTCAATGGCATCGTGATTGCGCAGTTCCGCTATCCGCCCGTCATCACAACCATGTCCGTCAATTTTGTCCTGACGGGCATCTCGCTGGCTGTTGCACCCATTCCCATTGCCGCAATACCAAACTGGACATCGCAACTGGCGCACTGGATTGGCCCGATACCAGGTAGCCTGCTGACCATCGGCCTGCCAGTTCTGATCTGGGTTGGGCTTAAGAAAACCGCGTTCAATCGCACCCTGTTTGCAGTTGGTGCAGATGATGCAACAGCGTTTTCAGCGGGCATTGATGTGGTGCGCACCCGGATCGTTGCATATGGGTTGGGCGGTCTGTTTGCAGGGATTGGCGCCATTGCCCTGACAGCGTTGCTTCAATCAGCTGACGCCACACAGGGCGGCCAATACACCCTTTTGGCCATTGCTGCCGTGGCGCTGGGCGGCACGACATTGAATGGCGGGCGCGGCACATTGCGCGGCGCAGTCTTTGGCGCCGCGGCGATCTTCCTGCTGCAGGACGTGCTGACCGCATTGGACGTGCCATCAACCTGGTTGCGCAGCGCCTATGGCGCGGCATTGCTGGCAGGTGTGATTGTGGGAGCGCGAGCCATCATGCGCCGCTCTGGATCAAGCGAGGCGCATGGATGATGACCCAACCTGACAGCCAGTCCACCGCTGCCCGCGATATGGAAGGGCAGCAGCTTCCACAAAGAACTCTGTGGCAGAGCGTTGTGCTGCTTCAACGGCAATTTCCATTGCTGCAAATTCTGGTTCTGATTGCAGCTCTTGCCTATGGAACGCTGACAATGGACAGCTTTCTCAATCCCTTCAGCGTGCGCACAATGCTGATTCTGGCATCTCTGCTTGGGCTGGCAGCCTTGGGGCAGACTCTGGCGATTCTTGTGGGTGGCATTGATGTGTCCATACCGGCCTTTATCGTTCTGGGTTCCACACTCATTACGCAGATTACCGGGCCGGAGGGTGTGCCGCTGGGCTTAGCCATTCTTGTGATCATTGTTCTGGCTGGTTTCTGTGGCGGTCTCAGTGGCTGGATTGCACACAAATATTCCATTCATCCCCTGATCGTAACCCTTGCCATGGGCTCACTGGTTTCAGGCGTTTTGCTGGGTTGGACAAATGCCAATATCACGGGTGTAGCTCCGCCATTTCTGGGCGCGTTGACAAGGCCGTTCGCATCGACATTCGGCCTTCCCGTGCCGCCGGTTGTGATTATCTGGCTGGCCGTTGGCGTCATCATGGCAGTGGTCCTGAAGCGCACCGTATTTGGCCGTCAGCTCTACGCAACAGCTCTTAACCCACGTGCTGCCGATCTCGCTTTGGTCCGAACAAGGTTCATCTGGGTCACTGTCTTTGCCATCAGCGCTATCGCCTCTGCCATGACCGGCCTGCTGGTGGTCGGGTTTGCCGGAACCGCAAATGCCACATTGGGCGATCCTTACCTCTTTCAGGGTCTGGCAGCTGTGATTTTGGGGGGCGCAGCGCCATTGACCGGGGCCGTCGATTATTGGCGCACCATGCTGGGTGCCATGATTTTTACGGTGCTCAGCACGTTGCTGGTTGCCGGCGGTTTTACCGAAGCTGACAAGCAGATCACATTTGGATTGCTCATCCTTGTGGCGGTTGGCGTTTATGGCCGCGAACCAAGAGTGAAAGACCGTGTGTAAGGCGATGTTCAGCAGGGAAACCGCACATCCGCCCGATGCAGTCGGCTGGTAACGGCATGGCAAAGTTTGATCATCAGGAATCGGGAGACAAAGACGTGCCCCAGAATTCTGAAGCTGACATGACCCACACAACATTTGAGGGTGCGGAGACCTCTGACATTTCGCTCTACCGCGCCATTGCTTCTGTCATTGCTGAAAGACTGGATGCAGGCGACATACCCGATGGCGTGCGCCTGAGCGAAACCATGGTGGCAAAACTCTTCAAAGTCAGCCGCACGCCTGCCCGTCAGGCGCTGGAATGGCTGGCTTCTGAGAAACTCATCAGCCGGTTATCAACGCGTGGATTTGCCACCGGCTCCACGCCATGGGCCACAAAGGGCCGGCTGTCCGATTATGCCGATCTGATCAGCGAGGCTGGGGATACAGATTTGCTGGCTACAGAAGCGTCACTGCTGCTCGATGATGTTGAAGGTGTTGTCACCAGGCTCTCCGTTCTTGGGTCATGGCGCCTCAGCGTGCGCGCTTTGCAGCAGCGCTATTCGGCCAGCAAAAAAAGCATTGAAGACACGCTGAAGCGCCTGGAGTTCAACGGGCTTCTGACTCATCGCAAAGGCGGTCAGTGGATCATCTATCAATTGGATGAAGCCCGGCTCGAAGGACTGTATGACATTCGCTCCTGGCTTGAGCCCAATCTGCTGCAGCAAGCCACGGTCTACATTCCCATGGAGATCCTCGACAAGACATTGGCAGCCCATGAGTGCGCTCTGGAAAAACTGCCGGATGTGACCGGTGCTGAGCTGGATAATCTGGAACTGTGCCTGCATCGCAACCTGTTGGAATATGCCGGCAATCCGGCAGGCATTGCGGCGCTGAAAACCGTCAATGCAGGTCTCATCCTGTCGAAACACATTCTGGCAACTTATGAAATTCCGGTGGGTGAAGAAGATCCGTTCATTGAAGAACACATTGCTGTTCTGGGTGCCTTGAAAAGGCGACGGTCGGAGGAAAGCAAATTGCGCCTGCTGGCCCATTTGCTCAAAAGCCGTGAGAAGGTCAGCAATCGATTGAAGGTTTTCCGATCGATTGCCATTACAGACAAGGTCGATTTTGCAACGAAAATCGACCTGTAGCCTTGTTCGTTTGACCTCAGGAAAATTCGCGTTTCCAGATCGCCTGCGCGTAGCCAAATTCACCAAAGCAGTGGTCGATCAGAAGCGGCCCGAATTCCTCGGTTGTGTTGACCCAGAACCGGCTGCGCACTTCACAGCCAAATCGCGTGTTGCGGGACACATGCACAAAGCGTGTCATCTTCTCCGTGCTGTCGCCATATTCGCCCGGCGTGCCATAGGCCAGCACCACAGTGGCATTTGCGGCCTTTACGGCATCCATGTCGAACATCAGCGCCGGATCTTCAAAATGGATGGTTGAGAATTGTGGTTGCCGCCCACCAATCTGTTGCTTCGCCGTGTGCGCTGCGCCGATGTAATGGCCTTTGCGCCACTTATCATTCCACACATGGGTAAAGTGCTCTTCCGGGTGCCATTCAATGAAATCTTCTTCGGTTTCAAAATGCCCGAACCAGCGGTCCAGCCATTGGTGCTGACAACCCATCATCCGGTTGTAAACAGCGACCATCAATTCGCCGGTATCCAACATCTCATAACCGGTTTCCAGCTTGGAATAGCCGGGTTTAAGCAGGTCGGTCATATCTTCATAATGCATGAAATCATTCAGTCCTTTTGATTCTTGTTCATAGAATGGCGCCCAATTGCCATGGCACGAATTCATTGTCGCCAAAGCCATTGCGTTCACTCTGCGTTTCTTTGCCTGAGGCGGTTTCCACGATCTGGAGAAAAATCTGACGACCCAATTCTTCCAGCGTGTCGCCGGTGATGATGGTCCCGCAATTGAAATCCATATCATCGCGCATGCGGTCAAACATTTGAGTATTGGTTGAAAGCTTCATGGTGGGAACCGGCTTGAAACCGGACACCGAGCCACGCCCTGTTGTGAAACACATGATCGTGGCACCGGAGGCAATCTGGCCGGTGGAACAGATTGGATCATAGCCCGGCGTATCGACAAAAACGAGCCCGCGCTCGGTCACTGGCTCACCATAATTGTAAACGGCTTTAAGTGGGCTCTGGCCGGATTTGGCCAAGGCTCCGAGAGACTTTTCAGCAATGGTGGTCAGCCCGCCCATCTTGTTTCCGTAGGAGGGGTTGTTTTCAATACTGGCACCACTTTTGGCCGTGTAGTCCAGCCACCAGTCAATCAGACCCATCAGTTTTTGCGCAATATCAGGCGATGCGGCCCGTGCGGCCAGCAAGTGTTCAGCGCCATAAATCTCCGGCGTTTCAGACAGGATTGCCGTACCGCCTTTTGCGATCAGAATATCAGCCGCAACGCCGAGGGCAGGATTAGCCGTGAGGCCGGAATAGGAATCGGAACCGCCGCATTGCAGTGCAAGCCGCAGGGCGCTGACAGGTTGCTGTGTCCGGGTAAGCGCGTTCACCTCCGGCAGCATGTCTTCAATAAAACGGATGGCGCGCTCAATGGACTTGACCGTCCCGCCAGCTTCCTGAATTGAAAAGCTTTTCAGCGTATCTGTTTCTGTGATGCCATGGCGCCGCAGCATGAATGCGGCCTGATTGGTTTCGCAGCCAAGGCCAATTATCACCGTCGCTGCAACATTGGGATTAAAGGCCGCGCCCACAAGTGTCCGTTGCAGCAAATCAATGCCAAACCCGTCAGGATCAACCGCGCAACCAAGCCCGTGAACAAAGGCCACAACCCCATCCACATTGGGGTATTTGTCCAACGCATCGCTTTTGTTGAAATGGTCTGCGACGGCTCTGCAAACCGTGGCAGAACAGTTTACGGTGGACAAAAGCGCCACATAGTTTCGCGTGCCAACGGCTCCGTTGGCACGTGCGTAGCCGGCAAAACTATCTGGCAGATCATTGTCACTCAGCGTGGAGATTTCAATTTTGTCTGACCCGCCGCGTCGGTCCAGAACATCCCCGGACAGATTATGCGTGTGAACATGATCACCCGCTTTGATCGCTTCTTTCGCAACGCCAATGGCCTGAGCGTATTTGTGAACCAGCTCGCCTTCAGCAATATCGTGAAGCGCTATTTTGTGGCCGCGCATGGTTTTCTGATTGGCTTGAAGGCCGTCACTTGTAAGGACATCACCGACCTCAAGCGCGACCAATGCAACGCCGACATTATCATTGTCCGAAATCCTCAGGATCTTTTTCTGCTCGGCTTTCAATACATGCGCTCCCGTCACTGGTGTGAAACCCTAAATCGTTTTTTGTGACCAAGAAGTATTTTTTTCTCTGAGATAGCCAAGCGAGAAAAAACGCAAAGTTATTTTAAAACAGAAGGTTAAGGTGATATCAGTAAGGGCTTCCAAATTGTGACGCCCATGACATCGCACTTTTCTATCAATTTATGCGGAATCGATAATTCGTTGGGTGCTGAACCGGCAGGTCTCACCGCCATCTCAGTGTCTGGTCTGCGTCTGCCAAATGGGGCAATGTCATTTATCAAAAGCAGCATCAGGAGAGCCATTATGCAAAAGCTCCAGTCTCAAGGCGTCCATCACATCACACTGGTCGGTGCCGACAGACAAACATCCATTGATTTTTGGGAAGGCGTCCTCGGCATGCCCTTTGTCTTTGAGCAGCCCAATCTGGATGATCCAGACGAAGGTCACCTTTATTTTGATCCCGGTGACGGGCGGCTCATTACTGTTTTCACAAACGAAAAACGGGCGCGTAATCCAAGCCGGACGCCAACAGAGCCGGGATGTGTCCATCATGTTGCATTCGCGGTGAGCCAGGCAA
Organism: Alphaproteobacteria bacterium; assembly: GCA_024743215.1. Classification (GTDB taxonomy): domain Bacteria; phylum Pseudomonadota; class Alphaproteobacteria; order Rhizobiales. The sequence continues at coordinate 193,644 of JANSWZ010000002.1, read as the reverse complement.
CCTATTCGCAATTGGTCGGTCGACTTGATGCACGCGGCATCAAACATTCCGGCGAGAAGGATCGCGGATTCATGAATTCGATTTATTTCGAAGACCCATTGGGATTGCTGATCGAACTTGCCTCCTATCGCTTCGAACCACCAGGCGGTGCAACGCACGCCGATGTGTTGTTCGAAGCACATCTTGTCCGCACTGAAGCGGGCGACAAGAGTATTGCAGACACGCATGTAGCCGAAGCAATCGAGCGTCTGTCTCACAGGCTACAACGCTCACATTCAACAGATCGCGGGCCTAAAAACCCCTATGGATGATGATGCGACCCATGTACTGGGCAACTTGGCTGGCGCAGAACAAAAAATTTAAAGGAATGACATGAGCAAGTCTCTGGAAGGCAAAACAGCGCTGGTAACAGGTGCAAGTTCTGGTATTGGCCGTGCCATTGCGCGCAAACTGTCCAAAATGGGTTGCAAGCTGGTGTTGGCTGCACGCGAGCGCAAGACCCTTGAACTGGTGGCAGATGAGTTGGAGGGCGAAAGCATCTGTGTTCCAACAGATCTTGCCGATCGCGCTCAGGTGGACGCGCTGGTCAAAGAGGCGGTCAAAAAATTCGGCTCACTTGATATTCTGATCGAAAATGCCGGCATTTATACCAGTGATACATTTTCGGATATGACGCCAGAAGCCATGCAAAAGATGATTGATGTCAACCTGACCAGTATCATGGTGCTGTCCCATGCGGTGCTGCCCTATATGAAGCAGCAGCAATCCGGTGAGATCATGGTCATCGGCTCAATTGCCGGGGTTGCCGATATGCGGGATGAGGCTGTTTATTCTGCCACCAAACACGCAGCCAACGCCTTTGTCCGCTCACTACGCCGACAAGTGGCATCGGATGGTATTCGGGTCGGGTCAATTCTACCGGGAACCGTAGCGACTGAATTGTGGGGCGACATAGATCCCGCTCGCATTGACCAGCAGGTTGCTGAGGGGGAGGTGTTGCGGCCTGAAGACATAGCTGAAATCGCTGCCTTCATGCTGCAGCAGCCGGCCAATGTGACGATAAGAGAACTTGTGGTTTTGCCGCAGGCTCAGGACATTTAGGCAGAGCAGTTACTTGTGACACGGCGCGCCTCTACACTCATAGGCTTCACGGCCATTCTCAGTTGGGCTTTGCTGGCTCTGTTTACGGCTGCCAGCGGAGTGGTGCCGCCGTTTCAATTGACCGCCATGGCATTTGCGATTGGTGGCATGGCCGGCGCCGCAAGCTGGTTCCTGCGTGGCAGTGATAGATCTGTCTTCAGACAGCCAGTGGCAGTTTGGTTGCTCGGAGTGACGTCCTTGTTTGGCTATCATTTCCTTTACTTCACCGCATTGCGGTCTGCACCGGCTGCCGAAGCCAGTCTGATCGCCTATCTCTGGCCTTTGCTGATTGTCGTCTTTTCCGGGTTTCTGCCCGGAGAAACACTCCGCACCCATCATGTTCTCGGCGCGCTGATCGGTTTTCTGGGTGCGGCATTGATCATCACCAATGGCGGCTCCCTGCAGATCAAAACCGACTATGTGCCGGGTTATCTGGCAGCCATTGTCTGCGCGCTGATATGGTCGGCCTATTCGGTTTTATCGCGCCGGTTTGGCAGTGTTCCCACCGACATTGTCACTGGCTTTTGTCTGGCGACTGCCATTCTGTCTGCCCTTTGCCATCTTGCTTTGGAAGAGACCGTATGGCCTGCTGATCTATTGCAATGGCTGGCCGTGCTTGGGCTTGGCTTGGGTCCTGTTGGGTTGGCATTTTTCGCGTGGGACCATGGCGTGAAACATGGCGACATTCAGGTGCTTGGGGCATCCAGCTATGCAGCGCCTTTGCTCTCGACCCTTGTTCTGGTTGTCGCCGGGTTCCAGCAGGCAAACTGGATTATTGCCACTGCCTGCGCGCTCATTACCGCGGGGGCAGTTCTGGCTGCAAAGGACCTTTTGTTCAAACGCAAGAGCCATTGAGCAAATCAAAACCCGGCTTGCCATCAACCTTGAGCCGGTGTCAGAGTGACGTCACAACAAGCTTGGATTCATACATGACACCACCCAGCAAAGCTGCGCCTGCCCAATCCGAGGGAGAGGTCAATACGTCCTCCCGCCGCGCCCGTTGGGCCGCGGCCAATCATGATGCCGAAACCCAAAAATTGCTGGATGAAGATGCGCGCTATTTCCTGCATCAAGCAGTGTCGACGCCCTGTCTGTCCGTCATTACAGCGGCAGAAGGGCCTTACATCAAGGACGCGCAGGGGCGGCGCTATCTGGATTTTCACGGCAACAACGTCCATCACATCGGCTATGGCCATCCGCGCCTGAAGGCAGCCATTGCAAAGCAGATGGATGAACTGCCCTTTGCGCCAAGGCGTTTTGCCTGCGAACCCGCTACGGCACTTGCCAAAAAACTGGCTGACATTGCACCAGGCGATTTGTCAAAGGTGCTGTTCACAACCGGCGGCTCTGATGCGGTGGAAGTGGCATTGAAAATCGCCCGAGCAGCTACTGGCCGCCACAAGACAATTTCATTCTGGGACTCCTTTCATGGCGCTGGCTTTGGTGCATCATCCGTCGGCGGTGAGCAATTGTTTCGCTCAGCCGTCGCCGGCCCGCTCTTGACCGGTACAGAACATGTTGCTCCCTTTGCCTGCTATCGTTGCCCCTATGGCTATCCGGATGACAATGGCGCACCACAATTGGATCTTTGCAAACTGACCTGTGCAAATTTTGTCCGCTATGTGCTGGAAAAAGAAGGCGATGTGGCCGCTGTGATTGCAGAGCCCGCCCGTGCCGTGCCCTACATTCCGCCTCCCGGTTTTTGGGCGGAAGTCCGCAAAGCCTGCAATGAAGCGGGCGCTTTGCTGATCTTTGATGAAATCCCGACCGGTCTTGGCAAGACCGGCAAAATGTTCGCCTGTGATCATGATGACGTGGTGCCGGACCTTCTGGTCATGGGCAAGGCACTGGGCGGCGGTATTCTGCCCATCGCTGCCGTCATGGCGCGACCGCATCTGGATGTCGCCGGTGGATTTGCCTTTGGCCATTACACCCATGAGAAAAACCCGGTCACAACACGCGCAGCGCTGACGACAATCGAGATTATCGAGGATGAGGGCCTGGTCGAATCCGCAGCCACTTTGGGCGCCCATGCATTGGAACGTTTGCAGGAGATGCAGCAAAAACACCCGACCATTGGAGATGTGCGTGGTCGCGGCTTCTTATTTGGTGCAGAGCTTGTTTTGGGGCGTGATAGCAAGGAACCTGCCAATGAACTTGCAGAAGACGTGCTTTATCGCTGTCTGGACAAAGGCCTGTCGTTCAAGCTCTCCATGGGCAACACAATGACCCTGACCCCGCCTTTGATCCTGAAGCGTGATGAGTTGGATCATGCGTTGAACATTGTCGACGAAGCGCTTTCAGATGCAGAACGTCAGTTTGGTTTGGCCTGATTAGAAAGGAAGACAATCGCCAGGCACATTTTGTCGCACATCCGATAATTAAGTTTTGGCTTGATTCCGAAAAGCTATTCCCCTTTGGTTGAAAAAAGGCAAAGGGGCGAATTTTGGCAAAACTGATCGTATATTATGCCCATCCTGGACAGCGGCATTCCCACACAAATCGGGAAATGGCAAAAGTTGCGCGGGATGTGGACGGTATTACCTTCGTGGATTTGTATGCGGAATATCCGCGCAGCAACATCGACATTGACAAAGAGCAGCAGCGCCTGCTCAATCATGATGTCATTTTGTTTCAGTTTCCATTGTTCTGGTATTCCACCCCGTCCCTGATCAAGGAATGGCAGGATTTGGTGCTTGAACACGGTTTTGCCTATGGCAAAGGTGGTGACAAACTGGACGGTAAACGCATGATGCTTGCCATCACGGCGGCTGGTCCTGAAGACGCTTATTCCAAAACCGGCTATCAGCAATTTCCGTTGCGCACCTTCCTGACACCTTTGGAACAAACGGCCGGGCTCTGCAAAATGGAATTTACGCCACCCTATGTGTTGTTTGCGTCCTTGCGTGCGCCGAAAGAAGGTCTGGTTGATCCTCATGCCAAAGGCTATCGCGCATTGTTGGAGGCGGTCCGTGATGACCGGCTTGATTATGCAGATGCGGCCTCAAGGGATGTGCTGTCCTTTGAAACGCTGCCAATAATGGAAGGGGCATAGAACATGGAAAGCTTCCTGGTTCTCTCCTTCGTTTTCCTCATTGCCGGTGTCATCGCTGTACCGATTGCCTCCCGTCTCGGTCTTGGTTCGGTTCTGGGCTACCTCATCGCCGGTATTGTCATTGCACCCTTGCTGCAAAATCTGGGTGTTGATGTCATCAGTCTCCAGCATTTCGCCGAATTCGGTGTGGTGATGATGCTCTTTCTGGTGGGGTTGGAATTGGAGCCACGCCTGCTTTGGCAGATGAAATCAAAACTGCTCGGCCTTGGCGGTCTTCAAGTGGGTTTGACGACCCTGTGTGTGATGGCGATCGCCATGCTGTTGGATCTGTCCTGGACCATTTCCCTTGCCATTGGTCTGGTGTTTGCCTTGTCATCAACGGCTATCGTTTTGCAGACGCTCAACGAAAAGGGCCTTATGAAATCCGATGGCGGACAGTCCAGCTTTGCCGTGCTGCTGTTTCAGGATATTGCCGTTATCCCCATGCTGGCCTTCATTCCTTTGCTGGCCCTGCCTGAACTGGCAGACCTTGCTCAAAGCGTCGACGTAGCTGGTCACGGGACCGAAGCCGCAGCCGGAGATCATGGCGCTGACAGCCATGCAGATGATGGCGATCACGGGTCTGGTATCAATCTGGTGGAGGGGTTACCGGGCTGGCAACGTGCGTTTGTCACCATCGCCGCCATTGCCGCCGTCATTGTCGGCGGTTCCTTCCTGACCCGTCCCATCTTCCGCTTCATCGCCATGGCAAAGCTGCGGGAATTGTTCACTGCGACCGCTTTGATGATCGTCATCGGCATTGCGCTGTTGATGACACTGGTTGGCCTGTCCCCAGCTCTTGGGACCTTCCTGGCCGGTGTCGTATTGGCGAACAGCGAATACCGTCATGAGTTGGAAAGTGACATCGATCCCTTCAAGGGATTGTTGCTTGGCCTGTTTTTCATGACGGTCGGTGCGGGCATCAATTTCGGCCTGCTTTTTGCCAATCTTGGCGCAATCATCGGCCTGACAATTGCCCTGATGGCGCTAAAGGCTGGCGTGCTTCTGGCCCTGTCCTATATCTTCAAAATCGACAGTTCTGATCGCTGGCTGTTTGCGCTTGGCCTTGCACAGGCCGGCGAGTTTGGCTTTGTGCTGCTGTCTTTCACGGTTGCCAACAACGTCATCCCGTCAGACATTGCCGATCAACTGCTTCTGATCGTTGCCTTGTCAATGCTGCTGACACCGGCATTGTTCATCCTCTACGACAAGGTTATCGCGCCGCGCTATGCCGTTGCGCAGACCAGAGAGCCGGATGATATCGACGAGAAGGGCACTGTCATTGTGGTTGGTCATGGCCGATTTGGTGGCATCATCAACCGCATTCTCATGGGCGCGGGCTTCAATACAGTGGTTCTGGATCACAGTTCTGCGCAATTGGACATGCTGCGCATGTTCGGCTTCGAGGTGTTTTTCGGCGATGGCACACGCCCTGATCTGCTGCACGCCGCAGGCATTGATGAGGCCAAGATGCTGGTTATTGCCATCGATGACAAAGAACAGGCGACAGCACTGGTGCACTACATTTCCCAATCGCATCCCCACATCCACATTGTGGTCCGCGCCCGTGACCGCAATCACGTTTATGAACTCTACGCAGCTGGTGCTCGTGATATCATTCGCGAGACATTTGACAGTTCTGTTCGTGCCGGACGCTCCGCGCTCGAAGCGCTTGGCTTTCATCCATATGATGCGGAACGTCAGGTGCGCAATTTTGTTGATGGTGACAGAGAAGCATTACGCCAGTTGGCGCAGGTTTATGATCCGGACATTCCAATTCACCAAAACGAGACCTATGTGGCGCGCGCCAAGGAAATTGGCGCAGAACAGGAAGCCTTCATGCGCGGCAAATCAAAGGCATTTGCCAGCCGCGCAGATCGCGGCTGGGTTCCGCCCACATTGAGCGATGTTGAAGCAGAGGCTGAAAAGAATGATGGCTGAGACCGGTCTTACTTGACGGGTTTTTCCGGCTTGACCTCTGTGCCGCTGAGCCGCCCGACATATTCAGGCAACATCGGCACATAGTCTTCCGGGCCATCGCCACCGGCTGCATGTGCGGCTGCATAAAGGTTCTTCACCGCATTGCCGACGGGGTTCACCATGCCGGCATTATCAGCCATGGATTCCAGATAGCGCATATCCTTGAATGCATTGGACAGGGTGAATTTATGCGCCTCCCGATTGCCCTCCATGATGTAGTCCATGAAGGTCTGATAGAAGCCGCAATCCATGCGGCTGCCGCGAATAACACTGTCGAATTTCGCTGGTGACAGACCTACCTTGCTGGCCAGCGCCAAGGCTTCAGAGTAAATCGCGCCATACCCGAGCGACAGGAAATTGTTCAGCAATTTCATACGGTGACCGTCGCCCACGCCGCCAATATGCACAATTGTCCCGGCCCAGGCTTCCACCACAGGCTTTATGCGGGCAAAGACCTCATCTGCGGCACCAATCATCGCACCCAATTCACCTGCTTCTGCCTGCACCGGCGTACCGCCCAGGGGCGCGTCGGCCAAAGCGATATCCAAATCCGCCAATTGTTCGGAAAGACTGGCAGTGGATGTCGGGTCAGAGGTCGAGCAATCAACAATGACGGAGCCCGGTTTCAAACCTTCTTTCAACTCACGCACGATGGCCTCGACCTGAGGTGAGCCGGGCGCACAGATGAAAACGATTGAGGATTTTTCGCCAAGTTCCTTCAGAGATCCGGCCTCGGCTGCTCCACGTTCGACAAGATCTTCGACCGGCTTCCGATTGCGGTGTCCGATAACGGTCAAGGCATAGCCCTTTGCCGCGATATTTTTTGCCATGCCATGCCCCATCAGGCCAACGCCGACAAAGCCAATCGTTTCGTTCGAACTACTCATGATGTATATCCTGTCTGCTGATTTATTAGGCTGGCGGTTCATATAGCGTGTTTTCAGGCGAATTTCCTATCGCCCAATATGGCGGATGAAATCCGAATGGCTCGGCGCGTCTGGTTTTAACCGGCCTTCTTTTGTAAAATCGCCGTCAGTGTTGAAGTGAAGACGCGGTAAATTGTCGAAATCTGCAATGATCTTGGGCTGATCTGCCAGCGTCTTGCTGAGCCGCTGAGCCAATGCGTCTGCCGCGACATCCTTGTGATAACTATGCACACCACTGACCGTAATCGGGCGTAGCACAGAAAAACCCAGATAGCGCAGTGCCTGAGAAAGCGGCCAGAGCAGCATCTGTGCATTGCCTTCCTTGCCATCCGGCGCGCTTTGCACAGCTGAAGAACCAGTGGTCACGCAAAACAATGCCGTCTTGTGGCGACACCGACCTGTGTCAAAGCGCTCATCGGTATTGTGCATCGCGCCATTGGCCAATACCCGGTCAAACCAGCCTTTCAGAATAGCTGGTGGTCCGAACCACCACATTGGAAAATGGAAAATGATGCGGTCAGCCGCTTCAATTTTTGCAATTTCAGCCACGACATCATTCGGCAGGGACTTGGCTGCGGCAGCGGCCTCCTGCGCACGCAGAACATCAAAGCGCTCCATATCAGGCAGTTGATAGTGATCTGCCCGCTCCACCGGGTCAAACCCCATGGCAACGAGATCAGACAGTTCGACATCGTGACCAAGCGCCGCACTTGCCGCACGGGAAGTCTCGGCCCATTGGCCGTTGAAGGACGCCTTGTCCGGGTGAGCCAGAACAATCAGGGTCTTGACCACGTATTTTCTCCTTGGCCTAATCTTCAAAGGGGTTTTGACATGGTGGAAAAAACCTGTCTGTTTATGCCCGAAACAGGCAATAGGAGTCGCATCAATTGTGATCAGTATCACTTTCCACATTGCCTTCATACAAATACAGCACTGGCCCGTCACGTGACCCTTTCAAATGAAATTCAGCCAGCAATGCAGCGCGCCGTCGGCGTCGGTCGGCTGTCGGTCAAACAACTGGATGGCCGAACCCGTATCGACCGGCTCTATCAGGAAGGCTGCGCGAGAATCCGCATCCCCAAAACCTATCACGGAACCGCTCTGGAAGCCGTCATCATCAACACATCTGGTGGGGTAACGGGCGGTGACCGCATGGCTTGGTCTTTTGAAGCTGGCCAGAATACCCATTTGATGGTGACCACGCAGGCCAGCGAGAAAATCTACAAATCTTCTGCTGGTCTTGCCGCAAACACAGTGACGCTGAAAGCTGAGCAGGGCGCGCGTCTCGCCTGGCTTCCACAGGAAAGCATTGTCTTTGACTGCGCCGGTTTTTCCCGAACCATCACGGCTGACCTTGCCAAAGGGGCCGAGGCGCTGTTTCTGGAACCGATCGTTTTGGGTCGCCGTTCCATGGGGGAGCGCGTTGAAAGTGCCGATCTTCGGGACCGGTGGCGCATTTCGCAAGGCGGCCAACTGATCCACGCCGAAGATTTCCGCCTCAACGGGGAAATAGCCTCCATTCTGTCGCAGCAAGCAGTCACTGCTGGCCAGACCGCCTTTGCCACACTCCTGTTTGTATCACCCCGCGCGGACGGTTTTTTGAACGAGGCCCGTCAGTTGATTGGACCCAATGGTGGTATCTCCTGCTGGAATGGCAAGCTTCTTGCTAGGGTCATGGCTGAAGACAGTTTTCAACTGCGCAAAATATTGTTGCCGCTGGTCACCTTGATGAATTTTGAGGCGGACCTGCCTAAAGTTTGGTCACTTTAAGAGCCAGACGTGAACTTGTAAGGGATCTGGAATGAATTTAACCCCCCGTGAAAAAGACAAGCTGCTCATTTCCATGGCCGCTGAAGTTGCCCGAAAGCGCTTGGCGCGCGGCGTGGTCTTGAACCACCCCGAAGCTATTGCCCTGATCACAGATTTTGTTGTGGAAGGCGCGCGCGACGGCCGAAGCGTTGCCGAGCTTATGGAAGAGGGCGCCCACGTTCTCACCCGCGCACAGGTCATGGAAGGCATTCCTGAAATGATCCACGACATTCAGGTAGAGGCAACTTTCCCAGACGGCACCAAGCTGGTCACCGTTCATCAGCCAATCCGCTAGGATCTGAAGAAAACAAGCATAAAAAGGAAACGCCATGATCCCCGGAGAAGTCATTACTGCCGCTGGTGAGATTGAGTTGAATGCTGGTCAACCAACCCAAACCATTACGGTTTCCAACACCGGAGATCGTCCGGTTCAGGTTGGCAGCCACTATCATTTTTTTGAAACCAATGAGAGCCTGTCATTTGAACGGGAAACAGCGCGCGGGATGCGGCTCGACATTGCACCTGGTTCAGCGGTGCGCTTTGAGCCGGGACAGACGCGGGAAGTGACGCTGGTGCCGCTTGCCGGAACCCGCACGGTCTATGGCTTCAATCAAAAAATTATGGGAGCACTCTGATGCCCGCAAAAATTTCCCGTGCTGCCTATGCAGATATGTTCGGCCCCACCACCGGTGACAAGGTGCGGTTGGCAGATACAGAACTGTTTATCGAGGTCGAAAAAGATCTGACCACTTACGGTGAAGAGGTCAAATTCGGCGGCGGCAAGGTCATCCGTGATGGCATGGGTCAATCCCAGGTGACGCGCGCCAATGGCGCGGTGGACACGGTCATCACCAATGCATTGATTGTGGATCACACTGGCATTTACAAAGCCGATATTGGCCTGCGAGACGGACGCATTTCCGCGATCGGCAAAGCTGGCAATCCGGACACGCAAGCAGGTGTTGATATCATTATTGGCCCTGGCACGGAGGCCATTGCCGGTGAAGGCAAGATCATCACGGCTGGCGGCTTTGACAGCCACATTCATTTCATCTGCCCACAGCAAATCGATGAAGCTTTGATGTCCGGTCTCACCACCATGCTCGGTGGCGGAACCGGTCCGGCCCATGGGACGCTGGCGACAACCTGCACACCCGGCCCGTGGCATATTGCGCGGATGATTGAATCCGCTGACGCATTTCCAATGAACCTGGCTTTTGCCGGCAAGGGCAATGCCTCCCAACCCGGTGCACTGGAGGAAATGCTGCTCGGTGGTGCCTCAGCCCTGAAACTGCACGAAGATTGGGGCACGACACCGGGCGCGATTGATTGCTGCCTGTCCGTGGCCGATGAATATGATGTTCAGGTCATGATCCACACCGATACGCTGAATGAATCCGGCTTTGTGGAAAACACCGTTGATGCCTTCAAGGGCCGCACTATTCATGCTTTCCATACAGAGGGCGCGGGCGGCGGTCATGCGCCGGATATTATCAAGATATGCGGATTGCCAAATGTCATTCCGTCTTCCACCAACCCGACACGGCCATATACCGTCAACACCATTGCCGAGCATCTCGACATGCTGATGGTGTGCCACCATCTGGATTCAAATATTCCGGAAGATGTGGCTTTTGCGGAAAGCCGTATCCGCAAGGAAACCATCGCTGCAGAAGATATTCTGCACGATATGGGCGCGTTCTCCATCATCGCATCTGACAGTCAGGCCATGGGCCGTGTCGGTGAGGTCATCATCCGCACTTGGCAGACCGCTGATAAAATGAAGCGCCAGCGCGGTGCCTTGCCGGAAGAAACCGGTGACAATGACAATGTGCGCGTGCGCCGTTACATCGCCAAATACACCATCAATCCGGCCATCGCCCATGGCATGTCCACCGAAATTGGCTCTCTGGAAGTCGGCAAACGTGCTGATCTGGTAATGTGGGACCCGGCCTTCTTCGGCGTGAAGCCGGATATGATACTCATCGGCGGAACAATCGCTGCGTCGATCATGGGTGATCCGAATGCCTCTATTCCAACTCCGCAACCCGTTCATTTCCGCCCCATGTTTGGTGCATTCGGCAAATCACTCACAAACTCTTCGGCAACTTTTGTCTCGCAAGCCGCCATCGATGACGGCTTGGCTGACAAACTGGGCATCGCCAAGCAATTGCTGCCGGTGATCAACACCAGAGGCGGCATTTCAAAGGCGTCCATGATCCATAATGACGCCACCCCGGATGTGGAAGTTGACCCGGAGACCTATGAAGTACGCGCCAATGGCGAGTTGCTGACCTGTGAGCCTGCGGACGTGCTGCCAATGGCACAGAAATACTTCCTGTTTTAGCCACGTGGCGGAATTGGCATTGGCCCTGATTGGGTAAACAGATTGTAGTCTGGCATTGCGTGGTGATATTGACTATCACCCACGTAAATGTAGCCAACTGAATTGACGGATAAAAATGATCTATCTCATCGCCACACTGGAAATCAAACCTGGTTCCCTGCCAAAAATCATGGAAGCCGTTACGCCTTGCATAAAAGCTACACGGCAGGAAGCCGGTTGCATTTCCTATGATCTGGTTCAAAGCCTGACAGATGAAAACACATTGATGTTTGTCGAGCGCTGGAAAGACAAAGCCGCGCTGGATGCACATTTTCAGGAGCCACATTTGATCGCCTGGCGTAAAGCTGGCGAACCGTTTTTTGTGGGCCGGAAGATCGAAATCATCGACCCTGCTGATGTAGAGGTGCGGTAATTTTGATGTCTGGATGGAAGCTCGTCAGATCCCGGTCGAATTGTTGGATTGGGCGCTTATGCCTGTTGCTCCTTTTTGCTGGGTCGTCATTAGAGATTGCGCAGGCTGCCGAACTGCAGTTTGACGACATATTCAAGGCGGAGAAAACAAACGGTACACTGGTTGTGGAGAGTCTTGGTCAGCAAAAGATCTGGGTCCACAATGAAGCGCGTGCGGCTCAGCCCAAAACACCCGCCTCAACGTTTAAAATACCAAACAGCCTGTTTGCACTGGAAGCCGGAGCGGTTGCTAATGTGGATGAGCTTGTGCCATGGGATGGCACAATGCGGAGCATTGAAGCCTGGAACAAGACTCACAGTCTGCGCAGCGGTATCATCGTATCTTCGGTGCCGACCTATCAGGAATTGGCGCGGCGTATGGGTCTTGACCAGATGGCGTCATTTGTTGCGAAAGCAGGCTATGGCAATCAGAAAATCGGCGATGTGGTTGATATGTTCTGGCTGCGGGGACCATTGCAGATTTCGGCCTATGAGCAAATTGATTTTTTAAAGCGGCTTGAAGCGCGCGCTCTGCCGTTTGCGCGAGACAATCTGGAAGCCACAATCGACATTCTTGAAGTCGACCGCGGTGAAAATTGGGTCCTGCGGGCCAAGACGGGTTGGGCCATAAACACCAAGCCGTCCATTGGCTGGTATGTGGGGTGGCTGGAGCTTCAAACTGACACTTATGTTTTTGCATTGAACATCGACATGCTGGATTCCAAAATTCATCTGAAGTCCCGCATGGCTATTGCAAAACAGGCTCTTCAACGCATTACGGGAGAACAACTCTGGTGATCCGAGCCACCCGTCACATCGATCATGTTCACGATGCAGCAGATACGATTACGTTGGATGAAACCGCCCGGCACAGGCGCCGTGTCAAAATGCGGTCCGACAATGGAATTGAATTTCTGCTCGATCTGCCGGAGGCACGACTGTTGCGCCATGGTGAGGGGCTGGTGCTGGAAGATGGAAGGGTAATTGAAGTGCAGGCCGAGCCGGAACAATTGTATGAGGTAAGGGCAAACGACGAAAAGCACCTCCTGCAACTGGCCTGGCAATTGGGCAATCGGCACCTGCCAGCGCAGATCACTGCGGACAGTATTCGCATCCGCGCTGATCATGTCATCAAATCCATGCTGATCGGCCTTGGCGCGAATGTTACTGAGATAAATGCGCCGTTTGATCCGGAAGGCGGCGCTTATGGTCAGGTCGACAACACGCACGCTCACAGTCACGGGCATCACGCCCACAGCCACGATTGAGGAACTTGTAATGTCCGTTGAAGGCATTGGGTTGATCCGCCTGTTAAGCTGGCTGTCGCCGGTTTTTCCAACAGGGGGCTTTGCCTATAGCAACGGACTGGAACGGGCGGTCCACGATGGCCATGTCAGCAGCGAAGCGGAATTGTGCGACTGGCTGCGCAGTATCATCACCCACGGATCTGCAAAGAATGATCAGGTATTCCTGGCAGAGAGCTGGCGGCAGGCTGCTGCCAGGCAGACCTGCCAACCGGTTGCTGAACTGGCAATTGCGCTGGCTGGCAGCAAAGAACGGCATCTGGAACTGACCGCACAGGGCGAAGCCTTCGTGCTGGCCGTCGAACACTGGGCGTTTGAAACGCGCCCGGATTTCGCAGAATTGTATCCTCTGCCGGTGGTCGTTGGTGCCTATTGCGCCGTGGGAGGCGTAGACTTGAAAACCGCCTTGATCGGTTATCTGCAGGCGATGATATCCAATCAATTGCAAGCGGCCATTCGCTTATCAGTACTGGGACAGTCGGGTGCGGCGCGCATTCTGGCCGCACTGGAACCGGACTTAGCTCGTTTGTCGGCCGCAGCCGCTGAAACGACATTGGATGATCTTGGAACTGCGACCATCAATGCCGAGATCGCCGCCATGAACCATGAAACACAAACAGTTAGATTGTTCCGCTCATGAGTGATGACACCTACAAAATAGGCAAGGAATTGTCCGAAAGCCTCAATCCGGGCATGGAAGACGCGTTGCGCCAGCGGTATGGACACCTTGTGCCCGGCATGGCGGAATCGGTTGTGGATTTTGCCTATGGCCAGCAATATGCCCGCGAAGGTCTGGATCTCAAGACGCGCTATCTGGCCACCATTGCGGCACTCACAGCACTTGGAAGTCAGACCAAACCCCAATTGAAAGTCAATATTGCAGGCGCTCTGAAAGCCGGAGCTAGCCAGCGTGAAATTGGCGAAGTGATCTGGCAGATGGCGCTGTATGGTGGCTTTCCAGCCGCTGTGAATGCGCTCAACGCTGCGTTGGAAGTTTTTGAGGACGATACAGAATGAGCAACTCTCAAAATGGTCCGTTGCGCGTTGGTATTGGCGGGCCGGTTGGCACCGGCAAAACCACACTGACCGCCGAATTGTGCAAGGCCATGCGTGATAAATGGTCCATCGGTGTCATCACTAATGATATTTACACAAGCGAAGACGCAGAAGCTTTGGTGCAGCTGCAGGCGCTGTCTGCGGACCGCATAATGGGCGTGGAAACCGGCGGCTGCCCGCATACCGCCATTCGAGAAGACGCATCCATCAACTTGCATGCCATCCGTGAGATGAATGAGCGCCATCCTGATCTGGATGTCATTTTTATTGAGTCTGGCGGCGACAATCTGGCAGCTACCTTTTCGCCAGAACTGGCGGATCTGACACTCTATGTCATTTCTGTCTGTCAGGGCGGAGATATCCCGCGCAAGGGCGGCCCAGCGATCACGCGTTCAGATTTGCTGATCATAAATAAGACAGAACTGTCACCCTATGTTGGTGTTGATCTGACTCAATTGGAAGCAGATGCCCATAAATTGCGCAGTGGTCGCCCGACGGCGATGACAGATCTGCGCAGTGGCAAAGGACTGGATGCGGTGATCGGTTTCCTACAGGATTCCGGCGGGCTATAGCCCAAATATCGGCGAGTTTGAATGCCTGATGCGCTCCCTGCCTGAAGCAGGGAACGCAAGGTCATTTTGGTGTAAACAACCTGCCGCAAAAAAATGCAGCCTGCTTATAATAGAGTCGTTGCAGAAATTTAGCCAAAGAATTCGCTGAAAAATTCATCAATTGCCAAAAAAATGGGCAATTTTAAATATTGCTCACTAAATGTGCGACCTTGTGCTCGTTCATAGGGCTTTTTGAACAGCCTCACATATGCAAACCAGGGAGTATTTCCTGAGTGAAGCCTGTTTAAGTCTATGATTTTATAAATAAAAAATTAAAACCGATTTTTTTGACTCGTGTTTGGCATGGCACTTGCAATCGTTTGTGCGGTGTAAACAAACCTGTCGGAGGTATCATGACTGGTAAACTTAAAACTCTCGCTTTGGCGTCCCTGGCGTCAACTATAATGGCAACGGCGTCCTTCACCGCCAGTGCTCAGGAAACGATTAAGGTCGGCGTCCTGCATTCACTGTCCGGTACAATGGCGATTTCCGAAACAACCCTCAAAGACGCAATGTTGATGCTCATCGAGGAGCAGAACAAAAAAGGCGGTCTTCTGGGCATGCAGCTGGAAGCTGTGGTTGTTGATCCGGCCTCTGACTGGCCGCTCTTTGCTGAAAAAGCACGTGAACTGATCGAAGGCGAAGGTGTTGCGTCTGTATTTGGCGCCTGGACATCTGTGTCTCGTAAATCTGTTCTGCCAGTATTTGAAGAGTTGAACAGCCTGCTGTTCTACCCTGTTCAGTACGAAGGTGAAGAAAGCCAGCGCAACGTATTTTATACCGGCGCTGCACCGAACCAGCAGGCTATTCCTGCGGTCGATTATCTGATGGAGAACGAAAGCGTTGAGCGTTGGGTTCTGGCCGGAACTGACTATGTGTATCCGCGCACAACCAACAAGATTCTTGAAGCCTATCTGCAGTCCAAAGGTGTGGCTGCTGAAGACATCATGATCAACTACACGCCATTTGGTCATTCAGACTGGCAGACGATTGTTGCTGATATCAGCGCATTTGGCTCAGCTGGTAAAAAGACAGCTGTTGTCTCCACCATCAATGGTGATGCCAATGTTCCCTTCTACAAGGAACTCGGCAATCAGGGCATCAAAGCGGAAGACATTCCGGTTGTTGCTTTCTCAGTTGGCGAAGAGGAATTGGCTGGTCTCGATACAACACCGCTTGTCGGTCACCTTGCTGCCTGGAACTACTTCCAGTCTGCAGACACTGAAGAAAACGCTGAATTCATCGAAAAATGGAAAGCCTTCATTGGTGATGAAAACCGCGTAACCAACGACCCTATGGAAGCTCACTACATTGGCTTCAACATGTGGGTCAAAGCGGTTGAAAAAGCCGGTACAACTGATGCGGACGCCGTTATCGATGCCATCATTGGTGTTTCCGTACCAAACCTGACCGGCGGCTTTTCGGCCATGATGCCAAACCATCACATTACCAAGCCTGTCCTCATTGGCGAAATCCAGGAAGACGGTCAGTTCGAAACTGTTTGGGAAACCTCCGGTCTCGTTGTTGGCGATGCATGGTCTGACTACCTGCCAGACTCCAAGGATCTGATTTCCGATTGGCGCGCGCCAATGTCTTGCGGCAACTTCAACACGGCTACCGGCCAGTGCGGCGGTAAAGGTGTCAACTAAGTCCTGACCGGACTTGGCATTTTCCTGCAATAGGTTTCCGGGCGGAGTTCCCTCCCACTTCGCCCGGAAGCATCTCAAAACCTCCAATGTTGAAGGTCTTAAAAGCGTGTATCGCAATTCAATTCTGGCACTGCTGACGGTATGGTGTCTGTCGCTCTTTGCGCCTGTCGCAAACGCACAAGAGCCTGATCTTCAGGCAATAATTCAAAAACTCGCAACATCCAAAAATTTCAACCAGACCAAAGCTGTTGTGGCGGAACTTGCCGCGACCGGTGATGCGTCGGTTGCCGGTGTCCTGAACGCCCTGTCAGAGGGGGCGGTGTATTTCCGAAAATCTGACAGGCAGGTGTTCGTGGTCCCGGGACGTGGGAATACGCTGGAGCTGTTTGACCCATTGACGGGGGAAGCGGCCGGTGAAGCTGGGAAACGCGAACTTACAAAGGTCAGAGTCAATAATTCACTTCGGCGCAGCATCAGAGACGCCATCGGTGGCCTCACGCTGGCGTCTGAAGATCCAACGGTCCGGCTGAACGCTGCAAACACACTGGCGGCAAACCCGGATGTGGATGCGCTGCCGGCCATTGAAGCCGCGCTGGAAAAGGAAACCGATGAGGCCGTTGCCATGCGCCTGCGTCAGGCTCAGGCCGCTGCAACGCTGATTTCCGATCGAACACTGGAAGAAAAGACGACCGCCGTCACTGTCATGACCTCGCTCGGCAATCGGGAGGCTTTGGCTTTCCTGACCCGCTTTGAAGCGCAGGCCGAGGGCGAGTTGAAGACCCTTGCAGCCAGCGGTATCACCAAGATTGAGAAATCGCTCAAGCTTTGGGGCATGGGGCAGAATATCTGGTACGGCGTCTCTCTAGGCTCTGTGCTGCTGTTGGCAGCCATCGGTCTTGCCATCACATTTGGTGTGATGGGTGTCATCAACATGGCTCATGGCGAGATGGTCATGCTGGGAGCCTACACAACGTATCTTGTGCAGGAAATTATCCGAAACGCGATGCCGGAACTCATGGACTGGTCGCTGCTGATCGCGCTGCCACTGGCCTTTATGGTGTCGGCTCTGGTTGGGCTGGTTCTGGAACGCGGTGTCATTCGCTTCCTCTATGGTCGGCCACTGGAAACATTGCTGGCAACATGGGGTGTCTCTCTCATCCTGCAACAGGCGGTACGAACCTTGTTTGGCCCTAGTAATCAGGAGGTTTCAAACCCCTCCTGGATGTCCGGCGCCTTTGAGGTAGGCCTGATAACGATCACCTGGAACCGTCTGTACATTCTCATTTTTGCGCTTTGCGTCTTCGCCATATTGCTCTGGGCCTTCAACAAAACATCGCTGGGCCTGCAGATGCGCGCTGTGACGCAAAACAGACGTATGGCATCTGCCATGGGCATTCGCACCCCATGGGTTGATGCGCTGACCTTCATGCTTGGCTCCGGCATCGCCGGGATTGCCGGCGTAGCTCTCAGCCAGATTGACAATGTGTCGCCCAATCTGGGCCAAAGCTACATCATCGACAGCTTCATGGTCGTGGTGTTTGGCGGGGTTGGTAATTTGTGGGGAACGCTTGTGGGTGCCTTGTCACTCGGGGTCTTCAACAAATTCCTGGAACCCTATGCTGGCGCGGTGCTTGCCAAAATCCTGGTGCTGGTTTTCATCATTCTGTTTATTCAGAAGAAACCGCGCGGCCTGTTTGCACTTAAGGGACGGGCAATAGAGACATGATTTTCACGCATTTCCTCAAAAAGGGCCTCACCTGGCCCATCACCTTGACCATATTGGTCATTCTGGCGTCGGCCTTTGCGGTTCCATTCCTGAATCTCTACCTGGATACAGCTCATCCGCTGCATATCCCCAACCATCTGGTTGGCCTGTATGGCAAATATCTCACCTATGCGCTTCTGGCCCTGGCCTTGGATCTTGTCTGGGGTTATTGCGGCATTCTTTCACTCGGCCATGGTGCATTCTTTGCGCTGGGCGGTTACGCCATGGGCATGTATCTCATGCGCCAGATCGGGCCGCGTGGTGTCTATGGTGATCCTATCCTGCCCGATTTCATGGTCTTTTTGAATTGGCAGGAGCTGCCCTGGTTCTGGTACGGCTTTGATAATTTCTGGTTTGCCGCATTGATGATTGTTCTGGTGCCCGGTGCGTTGGCCTTTGTCTTTGGCTGGTTTGCTTTCCGCAGCCGGGTCACAGGCGTTTATCTGTCCATCATCACACAGGCCATGACCTACGCTCTGCTGTTGGCCTTTTTCCGCAATGATATGGGCTTTGGCGGCAATAATGGCCTGACCGATTTCAAGGATATTCTGGGCTATGACATTCAGGCCAGCGCAACCCGCGCCGGACTGTTTTCCGCAAGTGCCATTGCATTGGCACTCGGCGTTCTGATCACGGCGGCCATTACCAGTTCACAATTCGGCAAGTTGATGATTGCTGTGCGTGACGCGGAAAGCCGGACGCGGTTTTTGGGATACCGTCCTGAAATGGTCAAGCTGTTCGCCTTCGTGGTGTCGGCCATAATGGCAGGCATTGCCGGTGCGCTCTATGTGCCGCAGGTTGGCATTATCAATCCGGGAGAATTTGCTCCGGCCAACTCCATCGAAGTTGTTGTCTGGACCGCGGTCGGCGGACGCGGAACCATTATCGGCCCCATCATTGGTGCCTTGGTGGTGAATGCCGGCAAGAGCTGGTTTACCGGTGCTTTCCCTGAATATTGGCTGTTTGCATTGGGTGGCCTGTTTATTCTGGTAACGCTTCTGTTGCCGAAAGGCATTGTCGGTACAGTGCGGGATGGCTGGGCAAAACTGCGCCCCGCCAAACAACCACCGGCACAGGATGACCAAAACAAGACGACTGCAAGTAAATCAGGCAGCCAGCCTCAGGCAGCGGAGTAGGTCATGACCGAGAAAACCAATTCATTGTTGTATCTGGACGGCGTGTCCGTTTCATTTGATGGCTTTAAAGCCATCAACAATCTGTCGCTGGTGCTGCAGCAGGGTGAAATGCGCGCCATAATAGGTCCCAACGGGGCCGGGAAAACCACCATGATGGACATCATGACCGGCAAGACACGTCCGGACACTGGCGATGTGATATTCGCTGGCGATGTTGATCTGACAAAGCATGATGAAGCCGATATTGCCACAATGGGCATTGGCCGGAAATTTCAAAAGCCAACGGTTTTTGAAGGCCATACGGTCGAGGACAATATCGCTCTGGCGCTGGCCGGAACCCGGGGGGTCATTGCTACACTGTTTCACTGTCGCAGTGAAACCGGGGAAGGCCGTATTCGTCAGATTCTGGATACGATCCGCTTGTCTCACCTGCGCGGAAATACAGCGGGCAATCTCAGTCATGGTCAAAAGCAGTGGCTCGAAATCGGCATGTTGCTGGCACAGGATCCAAAACTCCTTCTGGTGGACGAGCCTGTTGCGGGCATGACTGATGCCGAAACCGAAGCAACGGCATCCTTGTTGCGCGACATTGCAGAAGATCATTCGATTATTGTCGTGGAACACGACATGGGCTTCGTGCGCGAATTGGACGTCAAGGTGACCTGCCTCCATGAAGGCTCGGTGCTCTCGGAAGGTTCATTGGACCATGTGTCAGCCGACCCGAGGGTCATAGAAGTTTATTTAGGACGTTGATGATGCTGACTGTAGACAATGCCGTTCTGCACTATGGAGCAGCAGAAGCGCTCCGGGGTGTGTCCATGGAAGCAGCTTCCGGCCGTATCACCTGCGTTCTGGGCCGCAATGGTGTCGGCAAGACCAGCCTGATGCGCGCAGTTGTGGGGCATCATCCGCTCACATCGGGTACCATCAGCATGGAAGGCAAGGTGCTCGGCAAATCGGCCTCCTATGACCGCGCCCGATCCGGCATCGGATTTGTGCCACAGGGGCGCGAGATCTTTCCCCTGCTCAGTGTCGAAGAAAATCTGGAAACCGGATATGCCGCTGTCAAACGCGCATCGCGCACAATCCCGACCTATGTGTTTGAACTGTTTCCGGTTTTGAAAGACATGCTGCACCGGCGTGGTGGCGATTTGTCAGGCGGGCAGCAACAGCAACTGGCCATCAGCCGGGCTTTGGTCACACGTCCAAAGCTTCTGGTCCTGGATGAGCCTACCGAAGGCATTCAGCCGTCCATCATCAAGGATATTGGCCGCGCCATCCGCTTCCTGCGCGATGAAGAAGGCATGGCCATCTTGCTGGTCGAACAATATCTCGATTTCTGCCGCGAATTGGCCGATGACATCTATATTATGGATCGCGGCGAAGTGGTTCACTCAGGCGATGCTGCAAGCCTGGACCGGGACGACGTACGGCAGCATTTGATGGTCTGATCGGCCTATTCGGTGTAAATTTCACCAGTTGCCTGATTGATGCGAATGCCAATGATCGCTGGTGTCGTGGCTCCGGTTCCGCCGAAATCATAGCGCTCCAGCGGCACGCTCAACAATAGGCCGAGGCCGGGATCATAGCTGGCAGTGATGCTGTCGAAGTGGATCCAGTTAAAGCCGCTCAATTCCGGGCCATCGATCAGCAATTTGCACTGCCGACTTTCCAGTTCCACTTCTGAACCGGTCGGCGCAAGAATGGCAAGGTATGAACTGCAGCAGACAGGTTCTCCGCCCGTATCCACATGAGCAATTCTGATTTTGCCATTGGCAAAGGTCCGTGTGTGGCTCTCCCAGGGTTCTACAATATTGCGTAAGCTGGCAGGCCAGTCACAATCGGAAATCGCTTCTTGTGCCACAGCCGGGCTGGACAAAAAGCAGAGAGCGGAAAGGAAGCCGATGCCGGTTGAAAAAATACGCATGAGGAAACTCCTTGCAGGTTTCAGTCTGGATGCAAATGCTGCCAGACTTGCCTTACAACATACCATATCAGCGATACCGAAACAGAGCTTTCTGCATCCTCTGCGAGTATGGAAATCCCCAGGGTTTCCGCCTGTTGCAATAAAGTCCTGTGGACAATGTGGCAGCGCTTGTCAGGCTCTCGAATTCGCACTACCGTGACGGATTGTGGCAATCCCTCCTGCCATGTTTCAACAAGGAGCCTTTCTATGACAGATCCAATCAAATCGCTGATTAGCGCAGCGATTTCACGCCGTTCGGTGTTGAAAAGTGCAGGCCTGGGTGCCTCCGCGCTGGCCATGCCGGGCCTCATGGGCGCAGTCAATGCTGCCAGCCATGCACCGCTCAAAGTTGCAGCCATTTACACGCTTCCTGTGGAGCAGCAATGGATCAGCCGCATTCACAAAGCAGCTGTTGCGGCCGCAGAACGCGGTGAAATTGAATATGTCTATTCAGAAAGCACATCCAACAATGATTATGAGCGTGTCATGCGCGAATATTCTGAAGCCGGTCATGATCTGATCATTGGTGAAACCTTTGCTGTTGAAGATGCAGCACGTGATGTCGCCCGGGACTATCCGGACAAAGCCTATCTCATGGGTTCCAGCTTCAAGCCAATGGATGATG
The DNA here is from genome assembly GCA_024743215.1 of Alphaproteobacteria bacterium. Taxonomy (GTDB): domain Bacteria; phylum Pseudomonadota; class Alphaproteobacteria; order Rhizobiales. Next base: position 171,786 of record JANSWZ010000002.1, on the reverse strand, counting down.
CCCCGAATTTTGCGGTGTTTGACAACTACATTCAGGACGCGGCCTATCTTTCCGGCATCATTGCTGGCGCCATGACCAAAACCAAGAATATCGGCATGGTTGGCGGTTTTCCCATTCCGGAAGTGAACCGCCTCATGCATGCATTCATGGCGGGCGCTCTGGAAATGCAGTCGGACATCAAATTCCAGGTTGCTTTCATCGGCTCCTGGTTTGATCCGGCTAAGGCAAAGGAAACGGCCTTTGCTCAGATCGATGGCGGCGCTGACATCATGTATGCTGAGCGTTTCGGCGTCTCAGATGCAGCCAAGGAGAAGAATGTTCTCGCCATTGGCAATGTGATTGATACCCAGGCAGACTATCCTGACACGGTTGTTGCATCAGCTATCTGGCATTTCGAGCCAACACTGGCTGCAGCCATTGAAAAAGCCAAGGCTGGCGAATTCAAAGCCGAGGATTACGGCGTTTATTCCTTCATGAAAGAGGGCGGTTGTTCTCTTGCGCCTTATGGCACATTTGAAGGCAAGATTCCGGAAGAAGCTCTTGCCATGGTCACTGCAAAAGAAGCCGCCATCAAGGATGGAAGCTTCACGGTTACCATCAATGATGAAGAGCCGAAATCCAGCTAGTGACTGCACAACAGAGCGGAGAGGTTGTTCTCAACCTCTCCGGTATCACCAAGACATTCGGTCCGCTGGTCGCCAATGATTCCATCAGCTTTTCCCTGAAACAGGGAGAGGTGATTGCCCTTCTGGGCGAAAATGGCGCTGGCAAAACGACCCTCATGAATATCCTGTTTGGCCATTATGTGGCCGATGCTGGAACCGTGACCGCATTCGGTCATGAACTGCCGAAAGGCGATCCGCAGGCAGCGCTTGATGCAAAAATCGGCATGGTCCACCAGCATTTTACGCTGGCGGACAACATGACTGTGCTCGACAATATCGCGCTTGGCACACAAAGTCTGTTTCGGCCAAGTTTCGACCGCGCCAAGGCCAAACAACGCATTGTCAGCCATGCCGAGGATTTTGGCCTGTCAGTTGATCCCGATGCGTTGATCGCCGATCTGTCGGTGGGAGAGCGCCAGCGTGTTGAAATTCTAAAAGCGCTGTATCGCGATGCACGTATTCTCATTCTTGATGAACCCACAGCGGTTTTGACCCCGCTGGAAACGGATGCCTTGTTCCGCACGCTGAAAATGCTGGTGGCAAAAGGCCTGTCGATCATCTTCATTTCCCACAAGCTGCAGGAAGTCATGGCCGTCAGTGACCGTGTGCTTGTGCTGCGCGGTGGCAAGATGGTTGGTGAAGAACTGACCGCCAACACGGACCGCAAGGCATTGGCTGGCCTGATGGTTGGAGAAGACATCCAGCCACCGAAAATTTCCGAACCCCAAACCGGTAAGACCGTGTTCAAGCTGAAAGGTGTAAGCGCAAAAGGCGTCGGCACCGGCGCAGATTTGCAGGATATTTTTCTGGAATTGAAGGCCGGAGAAATTACGGGTCTGGCTGGCGTTTCCGGCAATGGCCAGGCCGCATTGGCCGCGCTCATCTCCGGCACTCTTTCGCCGTCAAAAGGCAGCATAGATATCAATGGCGAGGCGATCCGCAGTTGGTCTCCGCGGTCTGCATTGGCGCACCGGATCGGCCGCATTCCTGAAGACCGCCATGCCGTCGGCATGATCGGCGATATGAGCGTTACTGAAAATGTGGTGTCTGAGCGCTATCTCGGCAGCCGTTTCAGCAAGATGGGCTTTCTCAATTGGGGTGCAGCCCGGCGTTTTGCCGAAAGCATCATCCGCGATTTTGATGTCAAATGCCCATCGCCAGAAGCCCGTGTCCGGCTGCTCTCCGGCGGCAATATGCAAAAGCTTATTCTTGGCCGCGCCTTTGATGGCGATCCGCAGATGATCCTTGCCAGCCAGCCAACCCGTGGGCTGGATGTGGGGGCGGTTTCCTACGTCCATGCACAATTGTTGAAGGCCCGTGCGCGCGGCGCAGCCATATTGCTGATCTCTGAAGATCTCGATGAGGTGATGACGCTGTCTGATCAGATCATCGTCATGTCCAAAGGCCGTCTGTCATCTCCCTCCAAGCGCGGCGCACGCACGATTGCCGACCTTGGTACATTGATGGCGGGGCACGGTTTTGAAGGTGCTTCCGATATTTCGTCGAAGGAGCCAGATCATGCGGCTTGAACCCAAGCCCGCACCGTCAATGGCGGTGACGTTGCTCTATCCGGCCATGGCTATTTTGGCGACCTTTGTAATCGCCGCCATTTTGGTCATGATTGCAGGTGCCGCACCATTACAGGTGTTTGGACTTGTCATCAAAGGGGCCGTTGGCTCACAATTTGCACTTGTCGAAACACTGACACGGGCAACACCGCTGATCTTCACCGGTCTGGCCATCGCGGTCGCTTTCAGAGCAAAGCTCTGGAACATTGGTGCCGAGGCGCAGCTTTATGCCGGTGCTGTCATGACCATTCTGCTGGGTACCGGTGCTATTGCCGCGCCAGCCTTTGTGCTGATCCCGGTTATCATTGTCGGTGCCATGACCGCCGGGGCCTTGCTGCTGCTTGGACCGGCCATTTTGAAAACCCGTTTCGGAGTGGATGAGGTGGTGACCACCCTTCTGCTCAATTTTATCTTTCTGCTGTTTGTATCGATGCTGTTGGAAGGCCCGCTGAAAGACCCGATGGGTCTTGGCTGGCCTCAGTCAGAGCGCGTGGTGTCTGAGGGTCGTTTGCCACGCATCATTCAGGGCAAGCGCCTGCATTTCGGGTTCATTCTGGCCATTTTCAGTGCCTTGGCAGTTTGGCTGATTATGGCGAAATCCGTGCTTGGTTATGAAATGCGGGCGGTCGGGCACAATCCGCAAGCGGCCCGTTTTGCCGGCATTCCGGTCAATCGCGTTCTGGTCAAAACGGCGCTTTTGTCGGGTGGTCTGGCCGCATTGGCTGGCGTGTCTGAAGTGGCTGGCCTGAAGGGCAGTCTGACACTCGATATATCGCCTGGCTTTGGCTACACGGGCATTGTGGTTGCCATGCTGGCGCTGTTGAATCCACTGGGTGTTGTCGTCTCGGCCATCTTCGTTGCTGGCATCTTCGTCGGCGCAGATGCCATGAGCCGCAGCGCGGGCGTGCCCAGCTACATCTCTGATGTGATGGTGGCCACCGCCTTGTTGAGCATGGTGACCGCCATCATGCTGACCCGCTTTCGCATCAGGTGGAGGTGACCATGTTGCTTGATGCATTTGATATTTTTCTGACAACCGGTTTCTGGGTCGCAGCCATCCGCATTGCTTCACCGTTGATTTTCGCCACCATGGGTGAATTGATCTGCGAGCGGGCAGGGGTGCTCAATCTGGGCATTGAAGGCATTATGACGGTCGGAGCCTTTACGGGCTGGTTCACCGTCTATGCCGGTGGTGACTTGTGGACCGGCGTCATGGTGGCAGCCCTATCGGGTGCCCTATTCGGGCTTTTGCACGGCTTCCTGACCGTTCCACTTGGCCTGTCGCAACATGTGACGGGCATTGGCATCACCCTGCTGGCCACCAGTCTGACCTATTTCACCTATCGTGTGGCCCTGTCAGAATCCACCTCACCGCCCAAGATCGAGCCTTTCCAGCCCTATCCGGTGCCGGGTCTGTCTGAAATCCCCTTCCTCGGCGAAATTCTCTTCATGCAAACGCCGCTCACCTATCTGGCCTTCATTGTGGTCGCCATGGTGGCGTGGGTTCTTTACCGCACCCCCTTGGGGCTTGCAGTGCGTGCTGCGGGCGAAAACCCGGTGGCGGTAGAGGCGCAGGGCATCAGCGTTACCGCTGTTCGCGTGGGCGCTGTGATGGTCGGGTCTGCCCTGATGGCCATTGGCGGGGCGTTCCTCACCATGTCCGCATTCAATTCCTTCTTCTTTGAAATGATCAACGGGCGCGGCTGGATTTGTATTGCTTTGGTCGTCTTTGGCTCATGGCGACCGGGCAAGGCGCTGATTGGCGCCATCCTTTTCGCCGCCTTTGACGCTTATCAGGTGCGGCTGCAGCAGGTCACCGGTGGCGTTATTCCCTATCAGATATTCCTGATGTTGCCTTATGTTCTCTCTATCGTGGCGCTCATAGTCGTGGCACGGCGCGCAAGCTATCCCAAAGCACTGATGGTGCCGTATCAGAAAGGCGAAAGATGAGTTTCGACGTTTTACTGGCCGGCGGCATTCTTCCGGATGGATCACGTGCTGATATCGCGATTACTGGCGAAAAGATCGCCGCAATTGGCCCGAAGATTGATGGCACCGCGAACGAGACCATCGACATCTCCGGCAATCTGGTCAGTGCGCCTTTTGTTGATCCGCATTTCCACATGGACGCGACCCTGTCCTATGGGATTCCGCGCATCAACAAATCCGGCACGCTGCTGGAAGGCATCGGCCTTTGGGGGGAGTTGAAACCGCAACTAACCCATGAGGCGGTCAAACAACGCGCGCTCGATTATTGCGACTGGGCGGTCACACAGGGCCTGTTGGCCATCCGCACCCATGTCGATGTGTGCGATGACCGCTTGCTGGCGGTTGAAGCCCTGCTGGAAGTTCAAAAGGAAGTTTCCGATTACATCGACCTACAACTCGTTGCCTTTCCGCAGGACGGTGTCTATCGCAGCCCCAACGCCATGCAGAACACACTGCGCGCGCTGGATTTGGGTGTGGATGTAGTCGGCGGCATTCCTCATTTTGAACGCACCATGGATGATGGTCGCCGTTCGGTGACGGAACTGTGCGAAATTGCCGAAAAGCGTGGTCTTCCGGTGGATATGCATTGTGATGAAACCGACGATCCCCATTCGCGCCACATTGAACAACTGATCTTCGAGACCCAACGGCTCGGTCTTCAGGGACGCGTTGCCGGATCGCATTTGACCTCCATGCATTCCATGGACAATTACTATGTTTCAAAACTGCTACCGCTGATGGTGGAAGCAGAGGTCGCGGCCATTCCCAATCCGCTGATCAACATTACCATTCAGGGCCGACACGACACGTATCCCAAGAGAAGGGGTCTGACCCGTGTACCGGAAATGCTGGCCCACGGTATCCGCGTTGGCTGGGGGCAGGATTGCGTGCTCGATCCCTGGTATCCGCTGGGCAACGCCGATATGCTGGATGTCGCCTTTATGGGCCTGCATGTGGCACAAATGACGAGTCCCGCAGATATGTCCCGTTGCTTCGACATGGTCACCAACCAGAACGCAGCCATCATGAATCTGGAAGATTACGGTCTGCAAGTTGGTAAAAAAGCCAGCCTTGTCGTGTTGGATGCTGGAAACCCGATCGAGGCCATCCGCCTCCGACCAGAGCGCCTGCTGGTCATGGCCAAAGGCAAAGTCATTGCCAGGCGCGAGCGGCAGGACACGCAAGTGTCCATACCAGGGCGGCCATCACAGGTGAACCGACGTCACAAGACGCCTTAGGCTGAGAGCTTTGCATGCAATCGGCGCGACTGCCGTTGCGTGAATTTCGGTTTGTCCGCTCGCGATCCCAGCAGCGGAAATTCATCAGGCCATCAGACGTTTTTGGTCCGCCTTCAAAGCTGGATTGGCCTGATTTTTGTAGGCCTCGGGTGACGGTCGTCCAACCAGATAGCCTTGAACGGTGTCACACCCTGCAAGCTGTAACTTTGCCAGTTGCATCTGTGTTTCAACACCTTCGGCGGTCACCTTCATTCCGAGCGCGTGACCCAGTTCGACAATGGCGCGGACAATGGGCAGCGCGCTTTGGGCCTCATCGGAATGATCCAGTTTACTGACGAAACATTTATCGATTTTCAATCGATCCATCTGAAATTCCTGAAGAGTGCCGAGTGATGAGTATCCCGTTCCAAAATCATCGAGCGCAACCGGTATGCCCAGTTTTCGGATTTCACCCAGCGCTCGTTTGTTGGTATCACTGCCCGACAAGAAGACCTCTTCCGTAACTTCAATTTCCAGCATTTCTGCGGTGCAGCCAGTCTCGGCCATGACCCGCCGCAACAGTCTAACGGGGTCCAGATTCAGCAGGGTCGGTGATAGATTGAGTGCGATCCTTTGATCGTGACCTTTATCTGCCAATTGTCGGGCAATGTGCCCGGCTTTCAGAAACAGCTGTTCTGTCAATGGTTCGATCAGACCGCTTTCTTCTGCAATCGGAATGAACTGGTCTGGACCAATGGGAGTTTCGCCCACAGGGTCCCAGCGAGCAAGCGCCTCAAACCCAACGATCTTGCCTGTTCTGACCTCGCGTTGGGGTTGGAAATCGAGAAAGAGCTCGCCGGTTTCAATCGCTGCTCGCAGATTGTCTTCAAGACTCTGTCGATTGCGAACAACAATATCGAAGCTCTCCTCAAACAAACGATATTGACCGCGTCCAGTTCCCTTGACCTGATACAGAGCGAGATCGGCCTTCCTGATCAGCTCTTCTGCAGTTGTTTGGTCCCCGTTGTGCAACACAATACCTATGCTGGTGCCGGTGCGAATCCGGCGGTCATTGAGCAAAAAGGGTCGTGAGATGCTTTCGATGGCACGACGCGCAACCCGCACCGCTTCATGGGCGTAGTCTTCCCCCTTGATGATGATCGCAAACTCATCGCCGCCCAGTCTGGCCACCAGATCGTCGGGTTTGGCACACTTGTTGAGCCGCGACGCCACTTCGATCAGAAGCTTGTCACCAACAGGATGCCCCATCGTATCATTCACATTCTTGAAGTGATCGAGGTCCAACATCATGACCGCAAAATTGCTGCCTTCTTCCACGGCGGTGGATAGCTGCTCCTCGAAAGTTCGACGATTCGGGAGTTGGGTCAACGTGTCTTCTTTTGCCGTCCTTGCAATGCGCTCTTGCTCAAGTATGCGCTCGCTGACATCTGCAAACAGAATTGTTGTGCCCAAAGATTTGCCGTTTCTGGCAGTAATTGGGGACAGCCGAAACGCAAAGGTTTTATCATTGTGTTCATCCTGTCCTTCTATTTCCAGAGCTTCAGAATTTGCGATGGCCTTTAATATTTGGTCTGAATTTGATGCACTCAAATTGCAGATAATGCCGTGAATGCCATCCTCCTCAAGATCAGGCACCAACTCCTGTGCAGCAGCATTTGAGAACACAAGCGTGCCACTTTCGTCCAGAATGACCACTGCATCCTGAGTGCTCTCGACAGCGGCATGTACACGTGCGCTTTCTTCACCCGCGGCTTTGTCCTTAATGCGCCTGAGATTTTGGACTTCAAGTGCATTTTGCCGAAACCCTTCAATGGCGTCTGCCATCAAGCTGATTTCCGATAGATTATGTGGAACAAGCACAGGTTGTTCCAGATCGCCATTGCTCAATTGTATGATGCCATCTCGCAGCAGTCGAAGCGGTCGCGCAATTCCCAGCGAAATCAGATACAGGATGCCCAAAATCAACAATAAGACACACCCTGAAACCAGGCTGTGCGTAACGGTCGATTGCCACACCACCAAGTCTAGCCGTGCCTTTGATATGATGTAGTGGAGCTGCCCAAGTTCTTCAGTTCCATCTGCGGAATTGTGTTCGATAATGGCGCTCAGATAGATAAACTCAGGACTGTTGACTTCTGTTCGCTGGCCAACGGAGGCCACCTCTTCCCCTACAGGATCGGTCACCCATGCGGCGACAAAGTCCGGGTCAAATTTCAAGGCGGTCAAGGCGTGCTCTACATGAGCGATATCAAAGTTCCACAACGGTGCGCTGATAGCGTTGGCACTGGCTGCAAGCAGCACATTGGCCTGTTCAACACGATCGGAAATGCTCGCACGGCGCAGATTATCGCTTAACCAGATGCCGTAACTGATCATGATAATGGAAACGCCGCAGATCACGAAGACAGCTGTGCGCCACTTGACGCTGCGCGGCACGAAATACTTCAAGCCCTTCAAGGCCCACCTCCCGCTCAAGGTCAGTTCCAGACCGGCAGTGAGTATTTGGCCATGATTTCTGCCAATCGTCCTGATGCGCGCAGCTCATTCAAACCTTCTTCCAATTGTTTCGCATAAAGCTCGGAATTCGGGTTTTTGGGCGAAAATGCAATGTAACCAGGGTCTGGTTGTTCATTATGAACAACGGTAAACTTGTCAGCAAGATCGCCAGCCCTCAGTCGATACAGGATCACCTGATAATCCTCTGCAACAACATCGATACGGCCCGCAATGAGCTTTTGAAGGTTCATGTCCAGCGCGTTGTCTCCGGAGACAAATTGCACCAGATTGTGGTTGTCTCTGTATTTCTCGATGTAGTCTCCAAGGGGGCCAACATATTCGTATCCGTTGATCCCACCCAAAGTCAGACCTTCCAGAGGCTCTGCTTGTGAAAGATCAAGCTCTTCGCCAATGCGGGTGACAATGCCATCAACCAAAGGCCCTAATGGCGGCCCCAGAACGAAGCCCTCGACTTCTTCCTCTACCGCTCCTATGACACCGTCAATTTCGCCATGGCGGGCTTTTTCGACACTGCGAAGCCAATTCAATTTCTCGTAAACGACCGTATGGCCAAACATTCCCAGCGCTTCTTGTGCCACCTCGATCATGTAACCAGGCAATTCGGAATCTGGTTCACAATTGTAGGGGCACCAAAGATCGGATTTGAGAACTATCGTATCCGCCTGGGCTGTCGCTGTCGTAATCAAAAGCGTTGAACACATTGCAAGCGATCTCAATAGGCTCCCTGCGATGATTTTCATTGGACTAACTCCTGAATAGATTACGGCAGTTTTAGCAAAATACCTTCAATGGCGTGTTCTGATTATGCGTCAAATCTTGGCGCGACTGACAAGGTTCTGTTTATACAATAAAGTGCTGTTCCATAACGCCGTTCTGTCCTTGCTTACTCCATGAGCGCAACGACAATGGTGACGCAATTCTATTTGCGAAAGGACGAATGGTTTGCGGCTTTGCGCGCGCCGCATTTGATCCTGCGAGAATGACAATGTGTCTGCAGATCAGGTAAGCTTGCACCAAATGATTGAGAAAGCGTTGATGCAGCATGGGTCAGACAGTGTCCATCGTAACCCTAAAGGCGCGGAATTCACGCTGCACATGCTGGGTTTCGGCATCAGTGTGGGCGGCGGCTTTTCTCATTTGCACCTCACCGAACAACTGATTGATGAAACCCATCGGTTGGGTCAGCGGGGAAGGGTGTCTGCTGATGGGCCGCTTACCGGACATGCGGTTGGCAATAATTCCTGCTAAAGCAGTCTATGATAATCAGCAACCATCAGGGCCTCAAATTTCAGGAACGCATGGGCCACAGACAGATCAACACAGGACATCAAGATGACAACAGAAAGCTATGCAAGCACACCTGGGAAGAGAATTCCCAACAATCGTCTTCCGCTGCTGGTTCACCGCAACGCAATTCCTGGCGGTGGCGTCGAGGCGGTCAAGACATGCTTCAAGAACAATGGATGGAGTAATAATTGGGACTATCCGGGCGTGTATACTTACGCACATTTTCATTCGACAACACATGAGTGCCTTGGCTGCGCGCGTGGCTGGATGGAATTCAAATTGTCCATCGGGCCAGATGGCTGGACGCGGCTGCGCGTAACCGCTGGCGATGTAATCGTCATGCCAGCCGGTGTCAGCCATGAAGATGTCGGGCATTCAGACGATAACATCATGTGCGGAGGCTATCCGGGTGGACGCGACTGGGACAATATCCAACCGGAATTCTTGTCGCAGGATCTGTACCTGCAAGCGTGCAAGCGGATCATGGCGTTACCAATTCCCGACAAGGATCCGGTGAGTGGTGAGGCCCTGCATCATTGGCTTGATGCGCCTTCATCGACGGAAAATTGGAATGAGTGGCGCGACTCTCTGGACCGAACTTCCTGACATCTGGTCCATTCTACCTTGCCAAAACCGGCGCATTCCTGCCCGTCATTGGCCAATCCGCCTGTTGCAGCGCAGGTCCAACAAAGCAGTCATTCCTCTCAGCAACGCCCGGCTTTTGTGCCAAAAAAGGTTCTGCGGGCGGCCAAAGTTCACGAAATGCTGATGTAAACGTGATTTGCGGCCCGCTGAAACGAGGGCATACCTATTGGGAGCCGCGCGCAGTTTCTCGTCAATGACAAGGTCTTTCTGTTTCGCGCTGAGATTTGCATAGGCATCATCTTTGATGGCCGGTGTGAACAAGGATGAAACATGAACGCGAAAGGGCCTTCCATGGCATCGGTAATCAGCTTTCAATCCCGACTTTTTCTAATGGTGTCGTTGGCCATGCTTTGCCTGTTTTGGTCCCATGCCCTGCGGGCGCAAGAGGCAGCACCCTTGCCAGATTATGTAATTGAGCAATTCGGAAACCCTCCGTCCATACCGCAAGGCCCGCTGTCCGAGGAGCTGCAGTCAGCCGTACAGGTCGCTTTTATTGATCTTGTCAACCAAGGAGGGTGGGGGAACGAGCAGACATTGGCTCTGGTCGAAATCGCTGCTTCAAAGGATCCGCGCATTGGCTGGCTCATCAGCGATTTGATGCGTTTCTCCAATGGCGCCCAGATGAGCCAGCTCCTTGCAGGGGCAGCCTCGGAATTGCTGGGTAAGGATTTGCAAAGTCGCAACCCCTGGGGCGCTGTTACCGATCATCTCATCGCGTGGAGAGTCCCCGCGCCTCCCGAATATTTGAAGGTAAAGCGTGCCATCTTCACCGGCATTGTGCCGGGCTGGGATAGAATTTTCGTTGAAGGCGATATCGACTGGAGGCTGGTTTCCTGGGGCGGCGTGCTGATCGACGATCGCGCATATGACACCACAGATGAGCCGTGCAACTGCATCCCGGCAGCAGACAACCCCGAAGTGACCAGTGCAGAAGATGCCACCTGGCTCAAAGACGATGACATTGTCTTTGGCATTGGGGTTGAAGGAGAATATCGAGCCTATCCGCGACGCATCATGGAAGTTCGCGAGATGGTCAACGATACGCTGGGCGGACGGCATCTTGGCATACCGTACTGTACCTTATGCGGCTCAGCGCAAGCCTATTACACCGACCAACTGCCAGACGGCATCGAGCGGCCAGTCTTGCGCACATCGGGCCTGCTCATTCGCTCAAACAAAGTCATGTACGACATCAATACATATTCGGTGTTTGATACATTTCTGGGCCATGCGGTGACAGGGCCTCTTGCGGACAAGAAGCTGCAACTGAAACAGGCCAGTGTCGTGACAACGGACTGGGGTACCTGGAAGCAGGCGCACCCCACAACAACGGTCCTGGTTGAATCCCTGGCGCTTGGCCGTGATCCGGATTTCCGCAATGGCCGGGATGCCGATGGTCCGATTTTTCCAGTGGGTGATGTTGATCCCCGCTTGCCGGTTCATGAGGACATCATTGGCGTGGTCACGGCATCGGGCAAGCCGGTGGCGTTTCAGCGCAGCAGGGCAGTTTTGGCGCTGAAAGATGGCCAGGAGATCGTCTTTGAGAACATTCGCCTGGAACTGAATGCCGGTGGCATTCAAGCTGTAGATGTCGATGGGTCTGATCTTGGAAGCCATCAGGCATTCTGGTTTGCCTGGTCCCAATTCCATCCTCAAACCGAACTCTGGCCCGGTTAAGGAGAGATTTGGGCGCTTTATCTACCCGGTAGGCTCCTCAGCATGCGCATGTCTGCGCGATGCAAAGCTTCCTGTGGTAGTACGATACTGTTCGACACGGTGCGGGTGCAGCAACCGGCCCAAAGCCGACCTCGGCCGGTCATCGTTTATGCTGCAGCGCGGCCGGTCATCGTTTATGCTGCAGCGCGGCCGGTCATCGTTTATGCTGCAGCGCGGCCCGTCACAGGAGACGTTCGCTGCAGGTGCAAGTCGACAAAACCCCGGACAACGACAAGAGGACGACCAATCGTGCCTCCGCGATATGTCAGGCGCGTCAACTCTTTGAACTTTCTACTTGTTTTTCTACTTTGTGTAAGCGGCGGCGTTTTGATTCCGGCATGAGCTCAGTCAGTCGCATTTCGATAATAGAGAGAAACTCTTCCTTTTCGCCGGGTAACAAGCTTGCCGCCGTGATTTCCGAATACTTTGGGAGTTGATTAGTGGCGGCGGTGCGAAGCCGGTCAAAGAGCGCGTCGTTCGCGACTTTCGCATGACCTGGGAGCGATTTAAGCGCGGCAAGAATTTCAATTGCCTGATCTTTTGCGATAACTGATCCGTTGTCCGCGGCGGTTAGGACCAGATGCATGCGATCTGCCACGCGTTCAGGCTGAACACTACTTATCTTTGCCAAAGCCATTAACGCGCCCCAGACGATGCGATTGTCGCGGCTTTCCATGGTTTCGAAGAACACGTCAGTGAAAGGTGCGATTAAACCGGGATTGCGTGCTCCCACTTCATAGAGAACTTTGATTGCGTCTTTTCGTTGCGGCTTGCTTCCGGTTTGAAGAATGCCCACGACGTGCGCAATTGCAGTATGATCCTCGTCTCGGCAGAGCGATTTCGCCAGTCCGATGTTCGCGGACTGGTCGTTGTGCCCTGACGAACTTGCGAGCTGCGCAAGTACGCTGTCTAACGACACCCGACCCTCGGCCTCCATCTTTCGAGCTTCGGAATACCCCGCGTGAAAGCCCACGCCATGATCCGTGGCATGCCTTTGTTGGCGAGCGCGTCCACGCAATGGGCCTGAAACTCTTCCACGGTGACGCCCGGATGGCGGAAAGCGCCGTCGGCGTAGCAGATAGAGCAATAGATTTCGCTTTTGCTGCCATCGACTTCTGTGCCGCCGCCGTGTGGATCACGGTTCATAGGCATTCCGCAGCTTTGGCAATTTTTGGCCACGAAGCGCGTCCTCTTGTTTTCATCTCTCAGAAACAATAGTGTAAAAACCATGGATTAAAGTCAACAGTATTCTTGCGGAGGTTAATATGCGGATCGGTGAGTTGTCGAAGAAGGCGGGCGTAAGCCGGGACACAATCCGATTTTATGAAAAGCAAGGTCTCTTGCAGTGCCAAGCACGAGAGGCAGAGAACAATTATAAGTCATATCCGGAAGATGCGATAATGACGATTGCAGTCATTCGGGATGCGCAAGCCGCTGGGATGTCGATTGGAGACCTGACAGTTTTTCTGTCACAGCTTTATGCGGCATATGGCGATGGTTTTGATGGGGATGCGTTTTTGAAGGAGAAAATCCAGGAAACGGAAGAGCGGGTTGCCGCGTCGGCGCGTTTTTTGGAGGTTTTGAAGCAGACGCGAACTGCTTTGAAGATCGCGCCTTACGAAGCAGAATAGATGCCTTCGGCCCATTGCGGACCTTAGTGTCATCCGCAGCGAAAGGCTGCAAGGAGCCCACTTTAACAGATGCTGCGCGATGCACGAAGGTCGGCTTTGGCTGACATTGCGGTGTATCAAGTTAACGTTCGTTTACTTGATACACTTCAAATTTCTGGCGAACCAAGACAAATCAAAATGAGACAATGAAAGGGTCTGTTAGGTAGAACTTGAATATGCTGGCGGGTTCGGCGAAGGTACAGAAAAGTTTTACTCAATCTTTGGGAAAAATATGGCGCACCCTTCTGTCCTAAAAGAAATTTCACGTTGGTCAATCGAAGCTAAAGACGAGGATAACTCACGCTACTTTTTCCATTTTGATGACGTTTCCGACATCGAGGAGGGAAGAAAAAACTATGTCATTGGGCGAAAAGGAACAGGTAAAACCGCTATCGCCGAATATCTTCATAACGACAAAAATTACAATCAGTTCTCACGATTGCTTTCGTTCAAAAATTTCCCTTTCAATTCGCTGTATAGCCATGCGGATGAATCATATAATCGTCCAAACCAATATATCACTCTCTGGCTGTATGTAATTTACCATTATATTTGCTCAATGCTTGCCGAAAACAGCAAGTTTGCAGTAGATGCAAATTCGATTTGAAGAAGTCATTCAATTTCGACGTGAAAGGTGCGCTGGCTCGTTCAATGAAAACAATTACAAGCCAAGGCTACAGCCTCAATTTAGCGGGTTTTGGTGGTGGTTTTCAGTCCGACGGAGAGACTGCTGAGTTCGATTACGTAAAAGCCAACGAAAGCATGCGGGAATTTATTCTTTCGGTCATAGATGATGGTGAATACTATATTATTTTTGATGAATTGGACGAAGACTACCGAGATGTCCTAAATCCAGATCGCCGCGACTCGTACTTCGAACTTTTAATAAGCTTATTCAAGGCAGTTCAAGTAATCAGAACTGATTTTTCGAATTCTAACACTAACATAAGACCGGTCATATTTCTGAGAGATGACATCTTTGACTTGTGTAGGGATGTTGACAAAAACAAATGGTTGGATCGTGCGGTTACACTCAACTGGACGGAATCGCAATTGCGCGAACTAGTGCACTTCAGACTTGCACGAGCAATCGAATCAAAAAGCGAAAAGGTCGATGACGCTTTGTCGTCTTGGGATGAGATATTCGCGGTTCGAAAGACGAGCATCGGTGCCAACCGACGTGGAGCAATCGACACATTCAAATATCTGACTAGCCGCACTTTTCTCCGGCCAAGAGATATCATCAGTCATGTAAGGGAGTGTGCAAAAATAGCTCTCTCCAAGAATCATGAGCAGATAAGCAACTCGGACATCAAAGATGCTGCATCGGGTCATTCTGCGTACATGCGAAGGGAAATCGTGGATGAATTGTTCCCTGTGTTAGACGATGTCGCTGAAGTCCTTGGAGTTTTGTCAAAGATCAGAAAGCCTATATTTACGAGAAAAGAATTCAATGACCGGTATCGCGAGTTTGTTAACCAAAACCCGTCCGCGAAAAAGCCTTTGACTGAGAGTCAGATCCTAAAGTTGCTGTTCCATTTCAATGTAATTGGAAACATCACTTCTGGGAACCACAGAGTATTTGCCTACGATAGTGACACAAAGACCATGAACATGGATGAAAACATGTGCATCCATAATGGCTTAATACACAGCTTGGACATACTATAGCTGAAGCCCTAACATTTCCACAGTATTAACATAATTTGCCTATCCGTATTTGAAGGCGCTAAATCGGGATCAATTACCGAATGCAGTCATTGGCGTAGCCGCAGCTAAATGTCGCTTTGTCCGCACAGCAGACCTCTATGCAAAGCGCAGCGAACTTCTGCTTTCCGCCCATGTTGTCGGAAGTTTTGGCCAATGCGAGAGCTTTCAAAGGCCGCTAAGGCGGCATCTGTCTCTTTTTGTCCATTGAAAGAAGAGCGTAGGCGCGCGACAGGTGCCGACTTCCAGCCCTGTCTGCTATCACCCGCGCGGTAACGGGTTCGTTTTGGCAATGAGTCCAGAGCCTTAAAGCCACACTTCAAACACCGTTATCGCAACAGGTTTACCCTCAACGGTCGGGTCTAAAAAACCGCGCCAGCTTTGTGCGATGGCTGCAGCCGGATCACAAAAATGTCTTTGCCACTTACGCGATTTATCCGAATGTTTTGAGCCAGCGGAGAGACTGGCCGGTCGGGCCAACCGGTTTATATTCAGCCCCGAGCGGCCCGGTGAAGGCCAGCTTTGAGATCACTTCAAAAACATGGCCGTAGTTTACTTCGCCATGATCCGGCGCGCCCCTGTCGGGGACTGAGGCGAACTGGATATGCCCGATGATGGGCAGCAGGTCATGGAGCCGATGTGTCAGATCGCCTTCGGTCAGTTGGACATGATAGCAATCGAACATCAATTTGAGATTTGACGCTGCGACTTCCTCGATGATGGCCTTCGCCTGTTGCGTTGTTTTCAGGAAGTAGCCCGGTGCATCATAGGGGTTCAGCGGTTCGATCAGGATCGCGATGTCATGTGCGGCGGCCAGCGTTGTGGCGTAGCGCAGATTGGCCACGAATGTCGTGTGGGCGGCTTGCCCGTCACTGAACCCTGCCATGACGTGGATGTTGGCAGCTTTAATCGCCACCGCATAGGCAACCGCTTCGTCAATGGCGGCTCGGGCTTCATCAACACGGTCGGGCAGGGCAGCCAGGCCATTGTCGCCTTGATCAGGATTGCCGCGCCGCGTGTTCAGACCCAGCATATTCAAGCCCGTGGCCTGTAAAGCGGATAACACGTCATTTGAGGGCACATCATAGGGCCAATGGCACTCAACCGCGTCAAAACCAGCGGCTTTGGCCGCATGAATTGCGTCAGTCAGGGCCAGATCCGACCACAAGAACCCAAGATTTGCCGAAAATTTTGTCAATCGTCCCACTCCACATCAAACCGTGTCACCACCTCTTTGACCTGCGCAGGCGTCAGGCCTTTTGGCTGCAATCCGCGTGTCATCATGGCCAGACGCGCAGTGTCTTCCAGTTCTTCAATCGCATTGCAGGCGGCCTCGACATCCTTGGCCGCAACGACAGGCCCATGATTGGCCAGCATCACAGCGCTGCGTTTGCCCGCCAAACCGCGCACGGCCTGTCCCATCGCCGCATCACCGGGCAGGAAGAATGGCAGCAGCTGGACCTTGCCCAGTTTCATGATGCCGTAGGGCGTGAGCGGGGGCAGGAAATTGTCGGGATCCGCATCAGGCATCATCGACAATGCCACGGAATGGCAGGAATGCAGATGCACGACGGCACCCGCAGCGCTGCGGGTGTCATAAAAGGCGGTATGGAGTGGCATTTCCTTGGTTGGGGGATCGCCGTCCAGGAACTGGCCGGAGTGGTCGAAACGCGACAGGCGACCAGGGTCCAAGCGCCCGAAACTTGTGCCGGTGGGGGACACAAGAAGGCCACCATCTGCGGTTTTGGCAGAGATATTGCCTGTTGATCCGCCCGTCAGCCCACGATCAAACATCGACTTTGCCAGCAGACATATGTGTTCGCGCAAAGCTGTGTCAGACATGGCCATCTCCCAAGATCTTTGCCGCTTTGGCAAAATAGGTCTCTGCACCAAAATTACCGGATTTCAGCGCGAGGACCAAATTATCTCCGCCCCGCAAGGCTGGCACGCCCGGGTCGATCTCCGGCCCGATTTCAAGCGTTTGCAGCTTCAGGCCTTCAACAATGGCACCGGATGTTTCGCCGCCTGCGGTCAGGATTTTCTCGATACCGGCCTTGACCAGTTGCTGTGCCAGCGTCGCAAAGAACGATTCCAGCGCTTCAGACCCTTTTGCGCGTCCAAACCGTGCCTGCACGGCAGCAACAATTTCCGGGTCCGCTGAGCTATAGGCCAGCGGAATGCCATCGGCCTGCAAAAGCCAGTCTGTAACAGTTTGCGGCAAGAGCGTGCCAGCGATCACGTCGCTTGCATCAATCTCGTAAGTGGGGTTGGTCTGACGATGTACGGCAATCTGCTGTCGTGTGGCCGTGGAGCATGAACCCGACAAGGCAACACATTTGCCTGCCTGTCCGCGCCAGGACGTGCCCGTTTGCGAAATCTGACCACGGCGTGCGAAATTGGCAGGCAGACCAAGCGCCACACCTGAGCCACCTGTGATCAAAGGCAATTGATCGACGGCTCTGCCAATTTCAAACAGGTCAGCATCGCGCAGGGCATCGACAACAATCAAACGTTTGCCAGCTTCATGTTCTCCCTCAAGCGCGTTTCGGATTGCCGTTGCGCCTTCAAAGACAACACGTGCCGCGACATGCCCGACCGCATGTCTCGTCTGCGGTGCAAGCCAGCGCCGGATATCGGGGTCGGTCATCGGGGTCAGCGGATGATTTTGCATCCCGCTTTCATTCAGCAATGTGTCGTTCACGAACAAATGGCCATTGTAAATGGATCTCCCCGTGCCGGGAAATGCAGGACAGATGACAATTTGATGTGCATCCAGAGCTTCAGCCAGCGCATCGGCGACCGGACCGATATTGCCTTCAGGGGTGGAGTCAAAGGTAGAGCAATATTTGAAAAAGAATTGCGTACATCCCTGTGCCTGAAGCCAGCGCAGAGCTTCCAGAGACTGGCGCACAGCCTCTTGTGGATCAATCGAACGCGATTTGAGTGCAACAACGCCCGCTTCTACATCATCAGAGGCAGGACCGTCCGGCACGCCCACATATTGAACGCAGGCCATGCCCTGCTTGGACAAGGTATTGGCCAAATCTGAGGAACCTGTGAAGTCATCGCCTATACAACCTAGCAGCATTACACACCCTCCGGTAAAACCAGCCCGGCATTGCGGGCATACACTTTGGCAACAGCTGCATCATCCTCAGCGCCCAGGCCTGATCCGGCTGCCGCCAGAAACTGTTGCATTGCAGCGGCGGTCAGGGGCGCGCCAAAGCCTGCGGACTTTGCAACATCCAGCACGATCCCCAGATCCTTGGGCCAGATGTTCACGGAGGAATGGGGCGTGTAGTCCCCGTCAACGATGTGGGGCGCGCGATTTTCCAGCATCCACGACGTGCCCGCGCATTTGCTGATGACGTCCACAAAGGTTTGCGGAGATACGCCCTGCGTCATGCCAAAGGTCAGCGCTTCTGCCATGGCCGCAATATGCACGCCTGCCAGCAACTGGTTGACCGCCTTCATCGCAGAACCGGCGCCTGCAGCATCGCCCAGTCTGAACACGCTGTCAGCCGTTGCATCCAGAATGGGGTTGGCGGCCTTGAACGCATCAGCGGTTCCTGCGGCCATGATGCTCAGTGCGCCATCTGCCGCTTTTTTCGCGCCGCCGGAAATCGGTGCGTCCAGATATAACAGTCCTAAAGCTGCGCATTTTGCTTCCATCTTGCGGGCAAATTCAGGCGCTACAGTTGCACAGGCAACCACAACAGCACCAGACGTGAGCGACGCGGCGATCCCTTGTGGACCAAACAGGATATCCTCGGTTTGCGCCGCATTCAGAACGACCACAACCACAGCATCAAGAGTGTCCGCGACCTGATCCAATGTGCCGTCGGCCCCACCGATATCCTGGAACGCGGCAACTTGTGTCGGGTTCAGGTCATAGCCATGGGTTTTGTGTCCCGCGCGCAATATCGATTGCGCCATCCCAAGGCCCATGGACCCAAGTCCGATAACAGCAATTTGCATGGACATCATAGGGATCTTTCTGGAGTGTTGGATGTGTGAATATCAGTGTGGGCGGCATCTGTCCGGTGTGACCTGACGCGCCATACCATCCCCGAACATGTAATGAACATGTCAGTTCCCGATGGCCCGCCAAAACACAGGTTAGACGTTTGCGCGGGCAGGCGGATTTTGCCCAGACAATTGCCTGCATGATCAAGACAATGAATGCCATCCAAAGCGCTGGTCCATACAAGGCCGCCGTGATCTATCCGCAAGCCGTCGGGCACGCCCGGCATGATTTCAGCAAAAACCCGTCCATTGGACAAGGTTGTCCCGTCCACATCAAACACGCGGATATGGTGGGGCAGATTGTAGTCTATGCCGGGAAAGCTTGCCCCGCGAATGGCACCGGAATCGGCCACAAAAAGCTGCGTTTCATCAGGTGAAAAGGCAAGCCCATTGGGTTTGTCAAAGTCGGTGGCGACCGCTGTCAATGTGCCGTCGGGGCTTGCGCAAAACACATAGCATCCGCCAATTTCGCTGTCGGCGGGATAGCCCTCAACATCAGAGTTGATGCCGTATGGCGGGTCCGTGAACCAAACAGACCCGTCCGAGCGCACGACAACGTCATTCGGGGAATTCAGCCGTTTGCCATCATAGCTGTCGGCGATCACGTCAATGGCTGCGGCATCTTCCGGGTCGTGCCGACGGATGACCCGCCGCCCGCCATGCTCGCAGGATACCATCCGGCCTTGAAGGTCGCGGGTGTTGCCATTGGCAAACTCGCTGTTGGGCAGGGCGGTGCTGACCCCCTGGCCCTCGCGCCACATCATCATGCGTTTGGCGGGGATGTCGTTAAAATACAAGGTCTCCCCAATCCAAACGGGGCCTTCGGTCCATGTCATCCCGTCTCCGAGAAGTTCGGGCGGATGATTGGTGTCGATCAACGTCTCGAAAGAGGGATCAAAGCTCTCATAGGTGGCATCCATATCAGGACCCCTTTCTGCGCAGGGTCTGAAGCAGCAGCATGATAATGATGATAAGACCAAAAATGATGTTGCGCCATGCGTCGGACATTTGCATGACCGACAGGATGGAAGTCAGAAGCGTGATGAACAGCACGCCGCCTACAGTCCCGATCAGGCTTCCCCGCCCTCCCAAAATCGAGGTGCCCCCAATGACGACAGCAGCGATTGTCGGCAACAGGAACGGATCGCCCATGGACTGATAAGCCTGATTTGCATAGCCCGCCAGCATGACCCCGCCCAATGCTGAACACAGCCCGGCAATTGCGAAAGCCGCAAAGATGACTGAAGGAGTTGATACGCCGGACAAAAATGTCGCCTTTTCATTGTATCCGATAGAGGACAGGTAGCGCCCGAAGGCAGATTTTTTCAACAGCAAAGCTATAATGCCTGTTGCCCCTACCCAGACCATAAACGCAACAGGAAGCCCAGCCAAATTGCCGGTGGCAAGCCAGATCATGGTTCCGCTTGCCTCACCCTTTGGATTGAACCCGCCGGTATTCAGAACCGCAACGCCAAGCAGCATGGAGTTGACTGCCAGGGTCCAGACCATTGAGGGGATGCGCAGAATCGCAACGCCCACGCCGTTGATGATCCCCACGAGCCCCCCAAAAATCAATGCCGCTGGAATTGCCAGGGTTGCCAAGGCCGGATTGCCGGAACCGACCAGCGACGTTGAAACAATGGCCGCACCACCCAGCACCCACGGCACTGAAAGATCAATGTGGCCCAAAAGGATGACTAAAGTCGCGCCAAGGGCCAGGAACCCAAGAAACGCCGCGATCTGCAATTGTTGCGCGAGGTAGTCGAAACCCAGAATCTGAGGAAAAAAGTAACTGCCGCCCAAGATTAACAGAACTGTGCCGATATAGGGGAAGATGGCATCGATGCTGGGCAGATTTTGTTTGAGTGTATTCATTTCCCGAACACCTCCAGCCGGTTTTTGACACGCAACACACCTGCGCCACCTATTGCGATGGCGCTGGCCAGAATCAAACCTTCGATGAAAGGTTGTGCCAGTGGCGGCAGGCCGGAAAAGAACATCAATGAACCGATTGTTTTCAAAATGAAGGCGCCGGCCAACGCACCAGTCAAGGTGCCAACGCCGCCGCGCAGGGCGACACCGCCCAACACAACAGCGGCGATGGAGTTCAGCGTGTAATTGGGGCCGATGCCAGCGTCCCCGGTGGTTGTCACAAAGCTGAAATAAAGTCCCGCCAGTCCGGCAAACAGGCCACCCAGGGCAAACGAGGACAGCCGGATCACAGGCACCGGCATACCCGACTGAAACGCCGCGTGTTCAGAGGAACCGACCGCATAAAGTCCAAGGCCCAATCCTGTCCGGCGCAAAGGCACCCAGAAAAGACCGATGACCATGGCCGCAATGATAAGAGCTGTCGGAAGGCCAAAGACATCCAGTGTAAATGCATCCGCCAGATCATAGTCGATCTGCCCGCCCGGCGTGGGCCGCAGCAGCAAAGCCAGACCGACAAACAAGGACGCCGTGGCCAGTGTCGCCACAATCGGCTGAATGCGGCCAAATACAACAAGGGCTCCGTTGACAAGTCCGCAGGCAATTCCAACGCCCAGCACCACAACAATTCCCAAGGTCATATCGAATCCGGAGCCGATGACCAGATAGGAAGCAACGCAATTCGTCAGCGCCATGACCGCCCCGACAGACAGATCAATGCCGCGCACAATCACCGCGAAAAACTGGGCGATCGCCGCCAATCCGAGGATCAGGCATTGATTGGCCCAGATGGTAATGACGTAGGTATTGGGGCCAGTGGGATGGGTTGCCAGATACAGCGTGAGCAGGACAGCAAGCACCAGAATGGCGATCACTTCCCGTTGATTGATTCGAAGCAGATTACGCATTGGCGACCTCTGAGGTTTCTGCAGAAGAAGGAATGTTCAAGGAAGCGCCAATAATCGCTTCAGCCGTAACGTCACGCCCGGTCAGATGGCGCGCAACGCGCCCCTGATAAAAAATATGCGTTTCATCGCACAGGTGGATCAGTTCTTCATAGTCTGTGGACACCAGCAAGATCGCAACGCCACTATCGGCCAACCGCCGCAGCAAAGCGTAAATCTGTGTCTTGGTTTTAACGTCGATCCCTCGGGTCGGATCGGCAAGCAGCATGCAGCGTGGCCCCAGGGCAAGCCATTTTGTTAACGCGACCTTTTGCTGATTGCCACCGGACAGTTCGGTGACCGGTTGGTCCAGACTGTCGCATTTCAGCTCAAGAGCGTCCAGAAATGGCTGATAGATTGCAGGGTCAGACGCATTGATCCCATCAGTGCCAAGAGCGGCCAGTTCCAGATTGCGGGCAATGCTCTGATCAAGAATGAGACCTTCGGTTTTGCGGTCTTCCGGCACCAGGGCAATGCCCAGCTTGGGGTTCTTGGCCTGCTTGGGATGGGTGATCGACACTGGTGTGCCAGCCACAATGCAGCGGCCTTCCGTTCCCTTGAGCAAACCGAACAAGCCTTGCAATACATCGCCTTGCCCCTGGCCATCCAGCCCACCAAGCCCGGTGATTTGCCCTTTGCGCAAAACGATGGAGACGTCTTTAAGGCTATTGGCCCAACCGAAGCCGTCAAGGCGCAGGACCTCTTCTGCATCTGGGGCTGTGCTTGGCTTTGCAGGGAAAAGGTCATCAATGCGTTGGCCGACCATTTTGCTGATGATCGCGCCATAATCGTAGGCACCATTGTCGAAAGTTTCGACATGCGTGCCGTTACGAAAGATCGACACGCGGTCGGCAAGGGTTTCGATTTCATGAAACCGGTGCGAAATGAACAGGACGCCGACACCTCGGTCTCGCTCTTCACGGATCAGACGAAATACCTTTTCCACGACAGATGCGTTGAGGGCGGAGGTCGCCTCATCAAGGATCAAAAGTTTTGGATCGCGGGTCAGGGCCTTGGCAATTTCAACCTGTTGCCGCTCTGCCAATGTCAGATCGGCCACTCGGGTTCTCATCCCGATCCCACCACCGTCTATCTGGGCCAGTGTGTTCTGTGCGCGCTGCACGACACCCGTGTCGAGCCGCCCCAGTCCGGACCCCACTGCGCCCAGCATCAGATTTTCACGCACGCTCAAATCGGGCACCAGCGACAGTTCCTGAAACATGCAAACAAGCCCGCGCGATATCGCATCAGCCGGGCCTTTCAAACGAGTGATCGTGTTGTCGACCTCGATGCTTCCGGATGTTGGCTGAATAACACCAGACACCAGCTTCATCAGTGTCGATTTGCCAGCACCGTTCTCGCCCAGCACGGCGTGGATTTCGCCACCAAAACAGGAAAAATCGACATCCGACAACGCATGGGTGGCGCCATAGGTTTTGGACACGCCGCAAAGGCGTACAATGGGATGTTCAGATCGAGACATGATAGACCGTCCGCCATGAATGTAGAGTTCCGGCGACGATGGGTCGCCGGAACCAAGTATGCCAATATCAGGTATTGTCTGCGGATTGGCCCAGCAATTCTTCAGGTGTGAAGGGTGCAAAGCAATCCGGGAACCCAGTACCTGTATTGAAGGACTTTGGAAGATCTGGGAAATAATTTACACCAGATTTGAGATCTTCGGCCTTCACCTGCGGAATGGGCAGGAATACCGTTTGCGGCAGCGCGTTGCCCTGAAGCAATGCGACAGCGGCCTCAAGTGCGACGGCAGACATAGCCGGTGCCTGCGCTGCAGAGATGCCTGGAATGTCCAGTTCGTCCATCAGCATGCGCACGCCATTTTCTCCGTCAACGCCCATCGGCACAATCGGATGGTTTGCAGCCTGCATCGCATTGATGGTTCCAGCGGCTCCATGCTGGGAGACGACAGCATCAAATTGGCCATGCGTTGCGAGAGCATCGGCGACAACTTTCTGGCTTGTGCCGGTATCCCAGTTGCCAACAACCTCGACAATTTCAAGGCCATCGACTTTCTCGAAAACGCTCATCATGCCCAGACGGCGATCACGATCTGTAGCATTTCCTGGCAAACCATTGACCATGAGGATCTTTTTGGCCATGCCGCCAAGTTCGTCCATTACGGTCTGAGCTTTAAGACGGCCAAGCTCCAACTGGCTTTCATTGATCTGCACGACCTTATCAGTGTCCAGAACATTATCGAAGGGTACCAGGACAGTTCCCTGGCGTTGTGCCCGGCGGATAACCGGTTCAAAAGCGCTCGGGTTTACAGCAATGAATGTTATGGCGTCGTAACCGGCCGCAATGAAGTTATCGATTGCCGCAATTTGGGCCGCGCTGTCATTGCCGACAGACACAACTGTGAACTCGTCAATATTTGCTGCGTTTTCAGGACGTGCAGCCCAGGCTTTTGAAGCCTGAATGGCTGCGATACGCCAATCGTTCCCGGCAAAGCCGTTAACAAACGCCATTTTGTAGGGGCCTTCCTTGGCCTCACCTTGAATTGTTGTGCTGTCTGGCGCGGGCGCAAAGCACTCTGCACGATGGGTTTCGGCGGATGCATGCGAAGCAATCAGGGTCGCCAACGCGGTTCCAAGCATAAGTTTCTTCATTTGATTTCCTCCTAAAAGTCCATAATCTGTTATATGTTTACGTAAACATATGGCACATCAAACATGTTTACGTAAACATGTGTCAAGTGATTCTGTTGATTCGACTTGATTTTTTTGAGAATGGAGACCGGATTTGACCGACAGAAAAACAGCGCGCCCCACAATGGATGACGTCGCTGATCTGGCTGGCGTAAGTCAGATGACAGTCTCGCGCGTGATGAGCGGCAAGGGGTACATCTCAAGCGAAGTGCGTGATCGGGTCAATGTCGCGGCTTTGGAGATTGGCTATGTTCAAAACCGGTTGGCGCGTGGGCTGCGCTCTGAAAAATCATCTCTGATCGCTGTCGTTCTTCCCACGCTTGGCAACACCGTTTTTACAGAGGCATTAAGCGGAATAACCGACGCCCTTACAGCGCAAAGCTTTCGTCCGGTGTTTGGTCTGACGGAGTATTCCGAAGATCGAGAATACGAATTGGTACGTGATTTACTGTCATGGCGCCCTTCGGGCATCGTGCTGGCCGGGCTTGAACATTCCGACCAGACCAGAAAAGCGATTGCTGCCTCTGGTGTGCGCGTTGCGGAAATCATGGACATTGACGGGGAACCAATCTCGACGGCGTTTGGCCTGTCCCAGAAGGCCGCAGGGCAGGTCACAGCTCAGCATATGTTGGATAAGGGCCACCGCCGGTTTATCTATGTCGGCAGTCAAAGCGGGGCCGATCTGCGGGCAGGAAAACGCCTTGCAGGGTTCCGTCAGACAGTGCGCGAGGCAGGTGGAACAATGATGTCTGAGCTCATCAGTGCTCTGCCATCTTCAATGATCGAAGGGCGTCGGATGACAGCAGAGATACTGTCAGGCCCACAGCGACCGGACGCAATTTACTATTCAAATGATGATCTGGCGGCGGGTGGGATCATGCATTGCCTGGCCGAAGGGGTAAGCATTCCTGATGAGATCGCGATGGCTGGCTTCAATGGGCTGCCCTACCTTGATGCGTTGCCAATTCAGCTGACGACGATAAAGACCCCGCGCTATGATATTGGTTTGAAGGCTGGGCAGCTTCTGGCAAGCCAAAGCGAAATCCGTCCGAACGCCGCGCCGCAACTGGTTGATTTGGGGTTTGAGTTGAATATCGGGCAAACCTGTTGAGAGGACGGGCTGATTGCAGAACTTCATCCGCAGCGAAAATCGGCTATTTGGATCTTTTGTCTATAATAAACCAACGTACGCGCAGCGACCCGCTGCAACTCTGCCCACTTCCGGTTCTGTCTCCCATCGCACTTTTTGCGCTGAAATTGTTCTGACTATGCGTTAAGAGCCTTAAGAGAAGTCTCGGACGGGCCGCTTGTGTTGGTCGCTGCCATCCCGACCGGATTGCCGCCAACGTCTGGGCTCTCCGGGGCATAACTCGTCGGGGGATCAAGTTCAAAATCACTAAGCCAAGCGTAGCCAGGTTTTCCGAAGTGTTCAGGACAGCTACTTCATTGATATGTCCATGAAGACGACCCGCTTTCAAGCCTGCGCCTGTCACGAGGTGAAGTTACTGAGAACTGACTGTCAATATAACACGATTACACCAATTTCTAAGTTTAAACTATCGTGGAAGTAATGGACGAGATTTGTCGGATTATTTGAAAAAAAATAGGTTTTATACGTATGAGAAAAAATCCAATATTTTTTATTGTAATCTGGTGCGTATTATTCGCTAAAATCCCTTATTCAACAGCATCAAACTCATGCGGCGTTTTGGAATTGATTGCTGGGAACCCACTAAAGGTTACCTACCTGAAGAATTGGTCCCGTCAAAATGTATCAAACGAACATTTTTTGAAAGAAGCCAGTATATCTGGACTTTTGGACTATCGGCATAACAGGGATCTTTTTATGGAAATGAACTTCGATGTTGATTTTATCGGTTTCGATCCCGATAGGTTAGAAATTCGACTTGAAAGAAAATTGACATTAAAAATCATAAAAACAAAAGAGTATCTAAAATCGAAATATGTAAAATTCATATCCTTTAAAAAAGGTAGAGATTTCTTATCAATAAAAATCGACGAAAATTCGGATAATAGTGTGATTTCTGATTACGTCGAAATGTATGGATCAGTAAAAACAGTAAATGGATCTTATTTGTTTTGTGGTTGATTTTCGGCAGTGCGAAGTGCTGCGATTTTCAGAGCAATATTATCGTGCTCATTCATCTGTTCTCTGCCGTCATCTCAACCTGATTGTCGCCAACGCTGGGGTCTTTCAGGGGCGCTGTCTTCAGATAATCCAAATCAGGATTGCTGATGCCAAGTGCTGTTAGGTTTGCCGGAATGATCAGCCCTTTGTTCAAATCTTTTACATAACAGTGGACCCGTCGAAGCTGGAAACGACGCCAAGAAAGGCCGCGGCCTGAGCAAGATGCTCATCAACAATTGTCCGGATGAAATTCAGCACCAACTGCATGACCATTTAATCGGCATTGCCATGATGGCTGCAGAAGAACGCACCCACCAATCGTGCAGAAGCCCTAAGGAACTTCTTGGGAAAGCTTGTAAATCCATGCAATTATTGCCGCCTTAATTTAAAATGGGGGAGGGAACAAAACATGGCTTACTCAACGATTTCTCACTGGCAGGCGACCGAATGGACGGATGAAATGGAGACCATCGCGCGCGAAAAATTTGTGCCGTTGATCATGTCTGTGGGCGCGCAGCGTGTTCAGATGATCAGGACCGGAGAGCTGACATTCACAGTTGTCACAGATTATGCCGACGAAGCTGCAGCTCAGAACGCGCAGGCCCGTATTGTCGAAATTCGGGCAAAGGCAACTGATGAGCTTCCCATGTCGATGACGGAAAGTGCTGCTGGCAGCGTGTTTGCAAGCGGATAAGAAGGACCGAGCTGAAGCCTGGCATGTTGTTGGGCTTCGGCAGTCTGTCCAAGACCTTGGAAATACACCTCAGACTCCCCACTCAATCAAAGTCCAAGCTTGACCTTGCTCGCTCAAGGCTCAAAATTGTTTTCTTGACCTGAGAAGTGCGTTTTGCTCTGCCTAGTGTCAGAACGAATAATAAAGAAAACAAAACATGGGGAAATCAACATGACTTTTTCAAAGTTAATGCAGAGCAGCGCCCTTGCAGCTGTGCTTTTGCTGGGCGCCCAGAGCGCTTATGCCGAGACATTCCGCTGGGCCTCCACCACGGATCCACAGACCATGGACCCGCATGCGGTGAACGCGGCCCCTGTGCTGTCCTTCCTCAACAATGTTTATGAGGGCCTTGTGCGCAGAAGCGAGACCATGGCTATTGAGCCATCTCTTGCGACATCCTGGGAGCCGCTTGAAGGCGAAAATGGCTGGCGCTTCAATCTGCGTCAGGGCGTAAGCTTTCAAGACGGTTCAGCGTTTACGGCTGAAGATGTCATGTTCTCGTATCAGCGTGCCTCTGATGAAGCGGCAGATGTGCGCTCTTGGTTTGCACCTGTATCAGAAGTGCGCGTTGTGGATGACTATACGATTGATTTCGTCACAAACGCGCCGAACCCGCTGTTTCCTGACAGCATTGCGAATTTCATGATCCTCGACAAGGATTGGGCCGAACGCAATGACGCAGCTCTTCCGGCGCGGGATGCCGAGAATTTTGCAACGATGAATGTGAACGGAACCGGACCCTTCATGCTGGCCAGTCGCGATCCCGGGGTGGAAACCCGTCTTGCGCCCAACACCGGCTGGTGGGATACCGCCAATCACAATGTGACAGAAGCAATCTTCACACCTATTGGCAACTCGGCCACGGGCCTTGCGGCGCTGCTGTCGGGCGAGATCGACTTCATCCAGCCGATCCCCTTGCAGGATGTGGCGCAGGTGGAAACGCGGGATGGCTTCAAGGTGCTGGAAGGGGAGGAGACCCGCGTCATCATGTTCGGCTTTGGCCATGAGCATGACAAACTGCTTTATTCCAGCGACATCACCGACACAAATCCTTTCCAGGACCCGATAGTACGTCTGGCAGCGGCTCATGCCATTGATATTGCGGCCATCGACCGCGTGATCATGCGCGGCAAGATTGAAGCTGCATCGCAATTGGTGCCCGCAGGTATTTCAGGCTTTTCCGAAGCCAATGCAGACCGCCCCGGATATGATCCCGAGCGCGCCAAGGCTCTGCTGGCCGAGGCGGGTTATCCGGATGGTTTTTCCTTTGGCCTCAAATGCACCAATGATCGCTACATCAATGATGAGGCGCTGTGCCGTGCCGCTGCATCCATGTTTGCCGCCGTTGGCCTGAAGGCTGACCTGACGACAGGGCCAGTGCGCGATTACTGGACCCAGTTGCGTGCCGATGATTTTGATATGTATTTGCTCGGCTGGTCGCCAGGCACGTTCGATGCCGAACATCCCATTCGGTTCCTGCTGCACACCCAGAACGACGAGAAGAAGCTGGGTTCCTGGAATTTTGGCAATTATTCCAACGCACGTGTGGATGAATTGTTGCCGCTTATTCAGCAAGAGATCGACCCGTCAGCCCGCCAGGCTCTGATCGATGAACTGGTCGGCATCACGCAGGATGAAGTGGCCTATATTCCGCTTTACACCCAGCCACTGATCTGGGCCGCAAAAGATAAAATTGACCTCACACAACGTGCGGACAATTTCTTCATGCTGCGCTGGGTCACGGTCAACTGATCGACGACAGGTAAAACCCGGCGATGGCGTTCTTCATTCTCAAACGACTGATCCAGTCGATTTTTGTGATGATCGCCGTCGCCTTTCTGGCCTTTTCTCTGTTCCGTTTCGTCGGCGATCCCGTCAGTCAGATGACGGGCGTTGAAACCTCTGCAGAAGACAGCGCGCGCCTGCGTGAGGAACTGGGACTGAACGATGCTTTCATCGTCCAGTTCGGCCGGTTCACCAGAAATATGCTTCAGGGCGATTTCGGCTATTCCTACCGGACCCGCCAGCCCGTTGCTGACATGATTGCTTCGCGCATTCCGGCCACGCTGGAGCTGGGCACGGTTGCCTTGCTGATCTCGCTGCTGGTCGGGATACCCACCGGCATTTTTACGGCGTTGCGCCCACGGGGGTTTGTGACCCAAAGCATTTTGCTGACCACCCTTGTCGGCGTCTCCATACCGACCTTTGTCATCGGCATCATGCTGATCTTCCTGTTCGGCGTTCAGCTTGGCTGGCTGCCCACTTTCGGGCGCGGCGGCACCGTGCAAATCGGGGGTTGGACCTCGTCCCTGTTCACATTTGATGGCTGGCGCGCGCTGATCCTGCCAGCACTCACTCTGGGCGTTTACCAGCTAACGCTGACCATGCGGCTGGTGCGGGCCGAGATGATGGAGGTTCTGCGCTCCGACTTTATCCGCTTTGCCACGGCGCGGGGCATTCCCTATCGCTCGCTCTATTTCCGCCATGCGCTGGCCAATACAATGGTGCCCGTCATCACCATTATCGGTCTCCAGTTTGGCGGGGTCATTGCGTTTTCCATTGTCACGGAAAGCGTTTTTCAATGGCCCGGCATGGGGTTGCTGTTTCTTGAATCCATCCGCTTTGTCGATATCCCCGTTATGGGCGTCTATCTGGTGGTGATCGCCTTCTTCTTCGTGTTGGTGAACATGATCGTGGATCTGTTGTATGTCGCCATCGACCCGCGTCTGCGCGTCAGGGAGGATGGTTGATGCTGGCCCGTCTGTTCAAATCAGAGCCGGTCTATCTGTTTTTCCGCAGCCCGGCGGCGATGCTGGCCGCCATTGTCGCGATCCTTGTTCTTGGCGGAGCGATTTTTGCGCCGCTGCTGGCCAGCACGGATCCGTATGATCTGTCCTCATTTTCGCTGATGGACGGCCTTTTGCCTCCGCTCTGGGAGGGCGGCAATCCGCGTTTTCTGCTGGGGACCGATGATCAGGGGCGCGACATGATCTCTGCCATCCTTTATGGCGCGCGGCTGTCGCTGACCATCGGCCTGATGGCGATGGCCGTGGCATCGGTGCTTGGCGTTGGCCTGGGGCTGGCCGCCGGGTATTTCGGCGGGCGCTTCGATGCCATCGTCATGCGGATCGCCGACATACAACTGGCCTTGCCGGCCATTCTGACAGCTCTGCTGATCGACGGTATCTCGCGCGGGGTTCTGCCCCCGGCCATCCACCAGGATTTGCGCGTTGCAGTGCTGACTCTGGCCATCGCGCTGTCGCTCTGGGTCAATTTTGCGCGTACAGCGCGGGCCAGTGTGTTTGTCGAGCGCAACAAGGATTATGTGCAGGCGGCCATGATCATGGGTCAGCACCCCGTACGCGTGATGCTGCGGCACATCCTGCCCAACATCATGGGGCCTCTGCTGGTGATCATGACGGTCGATCTGGCATCTGCCATCCTGCTGGAGGCGACATTGTCTTTCCTGGGCATTGGCCTGCCTGCGGACAGCCCGTCGCTGGGAACCCTGATCCGCATAGGCATGCAGTTTTTACTGTCGGGTGAGTGGTGGATTCTCTGGGTGCCGACGCTGTTCCTTGTGGCGCTGGTCGTCTCCATCAACGTGTTGGGCGATTTCCTGCGCGATGTTTTTAATCCAAGGCTGCGCTGATGTTGGAGATTGAAGGCCTCACGGTGCAATTCCCCGGTCGCTTTGGCGTTTTCACCGCGATTGATGATGTCAGTCTATCGGTCGCAGCCGGTGAGATTCATGGGCTGGTGGGCGAAAGCGGCGCTGGCAAATCCACCATCGGTGCGGCCATCATTGGCCTTCTGCAACCGCCCGGACTTGTTGCCAGTGGCAAGATGACACTGGGCGAGACAGACTTGCGCAGTCTCAGCATGTCGCAAGCGCATGAATTGCGTGGCAGGCGGATATCGATGATCTTTCAGGACCCGCAAACCAGCCTGAACCCCTTGATGACCATTGCGGACCAACTGATCGAAACCATTCAGGCGCATGAGGATGTCAGCGCCTCTGAGGCACGGGATCGCTCTATCGCCCTGCTTGAAGAAATTGGCATCGAAAACGCAGCCACGCGCATAAAAGCCTATCCGCATCAATTCTCCGGCGGCATGCGGCAGCGGGTGGTCATTGCACTGGCGCTTTGCACCAACCCGGAACTGATCATCGCCGATGAGCCAACAACCGCTTTGGATGTGGCGGTTCAAAGCCAGGTTCTGGATCTGATCCGCAGACTGGCCAAAACCCGTGGCATTGGCTTTCTTCTGATCACGCACGATATCGGGGTGATCGCCCAGATCACCGACAATGTCACCGTTCTGCGCGGTGGCCAATTGATGGAAACCGGACCGACCCAAAAAGTGCTGCGCACGCCGGACCATGACTACACAAAATCCCTGATGGCCGCCGTTCCGCCGCTGGACCGAAAGCTCGACCGTTTTCTTGTGCCAGATAGTGACGCGCCTGATTTGGCGGCACCTGCGGGACGCTCCGCCGCTGACGCCGAGCAATGGCTGACCGCCGGGACGCAGATCTTTGGCGAGGGTCTTGGGATGACCGATGTCACGGTTAAATTTTCCGGCAACCGAACCAGCCTGTTTTCCAAACCCGCCGCTTTCACGGCGCTCGATGCTGTGTCCCTGTCCGTGCGTCCCGGTTCCGTCATGGGGCTGGTTGGGGAAAGCGGGTCCGGCAAATCAACCATCGCCAAAGTGCTGACCGGCCTCGTGCAACCCAGCGCCGGACAATTATATCTCGGTGACAACGACTTGCCACCTGCGCGCGCGCGCAGTCGCAAAGACCCGTCACGCCGCCAGATTCAAATGGTTTTCCAGGACCCCTATTCAAGCCTCAATGGCCGCCACAGGATCGGGGACATTCTCGCCGAACCCCTGTGGCATTACGGTCTGGAAGCGGATGCCGACAAACGCCGCGACATTGCTGCAGCCATACTGGACCTCGTAGGGCTCTCGGCAGACGCCATCGACCGGTTCCCGCACCAGTTCTCGGGCGGCCAACGACAACGCATCGCTGTCGCCCGCTCGCTTTTGGCGCGGCCAAGCGTGCTGATCTGTGATGAGCCAACTTCTGCGCTCGATGTTTCAATACAGGCCCAAGTGCTGAACCTGCTCAAGGATTTGCAGGCACGTTTCGGCCTGACCATCCTGTTCATCAGCCACAATCTGGCCGTGGTGCGCCAAATGTCAGATGATGTGACGGTTCTCAAAGGCGGCACTATCGTGGAAACAGGCCCGTCAGAAGACTTCTTCACCAACCCAAATGCGGCCTACTCCCGAGAGTTGCTGTCATTGACGCCTGGGATGCCGGGTCAATAGGTTTTTGGGGAAGGTTGGGTGTGCTGGACCTTCAGACGCAAATCCTATGCACGCTGGCATGCAAGCGGATCATGTCATTGCCCATTCCCGATAAAGATCCGGTAAGTGGCAAGGCCATGCAACACAGGCTCGATGCGTCTTCATTGACGGAAGGTTGGAACAACTCGCGAGACATTCTGGATCGGGCTTCTTGACTTCTGGAATTTTCTGCTTGGGGGGAAACGCCCCTTTGTTGCTGTTCTGCAGGAACGTTTGAAGCCGCGGGTCAGCGTCAAAAAAGCTATCGTCTTTCAAGGCGGCCAGACCGGGTTCACCCGTTCAACGCGATATCGCTTTCGAAACTCCCCGAGCACCATTTCCAACGTAGATTCAAAAGCACTTTGGTCAAACATCATCGATTTCCGCGCCTCGTGAAGATAGCGGCAGTCGGTAAAGGCATTTTGGTGCTGGAAGAGAATGCTACGAATTCCGTAGTCGATATGAAAAAGATTTGGATGACGTGGAGCAACTGATCTCTTGAACTCTTCGTCCAGTTTTTGCTGGCTCTCCGGCTTTAGGCCATCAAACAGCTTCATCAGATTATGAGATTTGATGACCTCGGGAGCGTCATGATCGAAGACGAACCATGCTTTGAGTGCCAACTCCATAGAAAGGGCTAGCAACATCGGCTCAACACCGACATGCTCTCGTTCACTCCGGTCTTCGTCCCTTTGAAGCCAATTGCCTGGAAAGCTCTGAGTTTTTCGCAGGATCGCTCTAGCGGCGTCGCCAATCTTGATTGCTGTGGTTAGACGAGCGCTCAAATTATCCTCTGCAGTTTAAGTCTCGCCAGAACTGGCGAATGCGGGCACCACTGCACGTTGGTCCGAGTTTGGTGAAAGCGATCCAAAGTTGACATTAGTTGGGTCTCATTTGATCTGCAATCATGCTCTTTAAAGTAGTCTTTTCCCATGCAAAAAGACAGAGTGCTTCGGGCTTTACTCACTATTTACTATCCAAAAGTGTGGCGAGATCGGCAGTCGATAGTGCCGACAAGCAGCTAAGAACAGTACGCTTAGCCCAGACCTAACTGCGCTAATTTCGCTTATGTTGGGGCACTCCTCGATTGCCAGCTTGAGGACATCTGCAACGTGTTGAAAGCCCTTCTGCGGGGAAAGGTCAGTGACGCAAATGCCATGATAGGTATCGCCCAGCCAGATGCGCATATCTGTTTCTTTCTCGGGTAGCCAAGCTTGGTGAGTACAGTCAGGGAGATACTCCGCAAGCCTTTTAACAAACTCGTTCTTGTCGACCTCTTGCCCAACCTTGTGCAGCCACACAAACAAATACGGATTTAGAACGCTGCCGCTGCAGACTTCCTTTCGATAAGACGGGTCTGCTTTGCCGGGATGGTTGAACAAATCGTGATAGTCGCGCTGGCAAATTGGGTAGTGCGAGTTAATCACAAGAGCCATAGTAGTCCGGTCAGCAACAGTGGTGATCCAAGGAGCGAACCTGTGTGCTGTACCCGTCATCTGAGCGAGATACATGACCAAGCATATTTCTATCATGTGGTCATCTTTGAAGGGGGAATTCAATGTCGGATTCGAATTGATGAGCTGCACCAATGTGTCGAGTGTGCGATCCGTTTTCTCTGCCAGTACTTTCGAAAATTCTTTTTCACTTTGAGGCAGGTGTTGAGACAAAGATGCTGTCCAGATGCCGTAAATTGCCAGGCGTCCGAGCAGCTCAAACAGGGCTAGGTTGACGTCAATCGCCTCTCGGGATCGTACCGACGTCGATAAAGCGTGAAGCCGCCTGCTATGTGCGAAAGCCGTCTTGGCCAGATATCGTTCTGAGCTGCTTAAATGGAGATTTACAAACTGATCAAGCAGTATGTTCAGGGCTTGATCGTGTTTGGTAGGGCGTTTTCTGGCAGGTTGCGAGCGAACAACGTGCCAACAAAGAAAAAGACCCAGCTCTGAGATGGTATATATGCTTTCTAGATTATCTGCCTCAATCGCCCATGCGGTAACTGCGTTGAGACAGATGTATGCCTGCCTCAAGCGCAACAGTTGGTTTTTTGGAGGCAAGCCATTTTCCGCCAAGAGATTGTGCAAAAACGAGCGTGAATACTCGTAGCAAGCGCTTGGCTCATTCACCATAGCGACAGCTTTTTGGAAGTTCCGCCGCGGTTCTTCTTCCAACAATTCACGGGCCAGCAGGCAACGCATCATTAGATCAGCTAATCGATCACCATTCCATTCTTCGTATTTGATTTTGTCGTTTGCTTGTGTGCGAGAGTAACCCGCCCAGTTAGTCAAAACTGTTTCTTCGATTTCCCCGCCGCAGCAAAGGCAAATTTTGACAGGCAAATCTGCATACTCATCCGCCACATTGGTGCGCAGGTACACGTCTTTAATCTCATTGAGTTCCGGACGCACGGACTGCGGGCTGCCATCCCAGTCTGTGCGAGTGATGTTTCCGGCTTTAATACAAAAGAGGTACAGATGCGGTCTCGAGTCTTCGCCCCTGATTTTCCCTACGGCAGCAATATCCACACCGTTTTGGCGCGTGCCGATCATCGGAGTGTTCAATACCCGCAGGCCGATTTCCGCCAGCAAGTTCGGGAGCACCGATTTGTCTAGGTCGCCGCGTTCTTTCAGCGATGCCAGGTATTCTTTGAGGATGAGCTTCATTCGTGCCTCCGCTCCATGGCGCGGAAGATCGTGATCATTGCACTGAAACCTACAGGATCGACAACTGAAAGCCGAGGTAGTTCGGTGCTGTAGGAAAACTCCGATAGTTCCATAACACTTGGGTGTTTCTCACCATCACCACCGTGGATAATAGAAAAGCTCTTCTTTCCGTAAAGCAGCGTTTGTCGTGTCATCAGGCTCGCGAAAATCGAGCGCTCATGCGCTTGTTTCTCGATGTCACGATTGCGCTCACGGTCTTTCATTGCTGCTGTCCGGCGTTGTTCAATGGTAGGCAGGAGCTCAACCAAGTCCTTGGTGGTCTCGATACCGGCTACATGGTCGTCGTGCTTTGCAAGGATACGCGCGGTGCAATCTGCGATACGTTTGGAAGTGCTGTCGCGCTGCGTTTCCAAATAGTCTCTTAAATCACCATCATAACTTAAAAGAAGCGGATTGAACAAAAGCTCTTCGGCCAAAGCCCGAGCGTTTACTTTACCATTTTTAACGATGCTGAGCATGATCGAAGCCGCCGAGACTTCTTGGTGCCATAGGAAGCCAATGCATTTTCTCGCAATGAACATTTGCTCATCTTCTTTGGCTGGTAGATGGGCTTTTTGAAGTGACACAAGGGCGTTCTTGTCGCTCGCACTGAGCAGTTCTGTCAGAAATGAGCAGAGCGCAAACTTGCCTGTGTTGAGCCATTGGGAGAAAAGAAAAGAAGCATTCCTCGGATCGCTCCATACCCAAGAATAGAAGTTGTGGTAGTCGCGCTGCTTAGCTTTGGCTTCGAGCCTTGGAATACATTGAGCGAAGACAGGTACCACACGCTCAAATTCCCAGCGATCCTCATCAGACTCAATGGCATCATCCAAGTTTCGTAATGTCATTTCGCTGTTAGATGGAGTGGTTGCTAGCCAGCTTAACACCAGATCGATGCTCTCTTTCGGCAAGCCCTTATTGTGAAAAAACAGGGCAGCTGACAGGCTGCTTAGCTCCTGTGCGTGTGTATGCTTTCCAATGTGGTTTATTAACTCGGTTTGCCGATAAGGCTCCGAAGGCCCCAGCTTCTCCCAAAGGCGAAAGGCTGCCTCTATTGCCGAGGTCCGTAACTGCTGGTCCGTCTCGCGGAGAATGACCTCACAAGCCGCATCGATACCCTTTTTGACAGAAGCAATCTCAATCACCTCAAGCCGACCGAGAGCTCGCAGCCCCAACGCCCTCACGATGCCGTTAGATGATTGCATGAGGTCGAAGATCGCCGCTTCGTCGCCGATGCCTAAGACAGCAAAAAGGCCGTGCGCCAAACACAGCTCATCCAACTGCCTAATCCCTTCAATGATCTTCGATGCTTCTGACCGGTATTTTCGCGCCCAAGTGACCAAAGACATATTTGGCATCCCAGCCAGGCCGTCATCCCCAGCTTTCTTCACCAAGGTACTGACCAAGCCCAACACTTCGCGATGCGAGCAGTCCAATGCCGCTATTGCTGCATTTAGCGGATGAATGGCGATCCAAAAATCATTGCGTTCGAGCGCGTCTATCGCTTCGAGGTTTTTGCTGGACGTCAGATCAATTTCGCCAGCATTGTGCAATTCGCACAGTACATCGCCTAACTCATGCCGCTGAGATCTCATCTCTGCGGACAGTAAAGCGCCTGTTAAATCGCCTTGCCTTTCTGCTTCGATCAAAGTCGAGTGTATTTCTTCTAATATGGTCATCAGCTTACACCGAATACAGCGTTAGGACTGTTCCAAAATACTGGAGCTCCACTGCGCCTTGAATACATGAAGACGATCGTCAAAGGAACAGTAATTCCTCTCGCAGTTGCGCCGAACGACCGTTTCCCGCCCATATTGCCGGATGCTTCATTCAATGCGAATGTCATCGAAGGATTGGCACCGGGCGCGGCCAACGGCGACCAGCGTCCTGTTTCACCTGGCCATCGGCCTCATGGCGATGGCATTGCTTTTGCTATGAGCCCTGCGCCCTAAAAACACGCCTCAAACAAAGCCCGTGTATTTTCCGAATTCATCTCAACCGGATTGCCACCAACGCTTGGGTCTTTCAGCGCTTCTGCCGTCAGACGGTCCAGATCAGGATTGATGATGCCAAGGTCTGTCAAATCTTTCGGGATGCCCAGCGCGGCGTTCAACTCTCCCACATAGGCGTAGAATGCGTCAAAGCTGGTGCCGATGCCAAGATAGGCGGCGGCCTGAGCAAGTCGCTCTTCGATGGCGGGTCGGTTGAACATCAGCACGGGCTGCATGACAACCGCATTTGTGGTGCCATGATGGGTGTGATGCATCGCGCCAATGGGGTGTGAGAGGGCATGGATGGCGCCGAGTCCCTTTTGAAAGGCAGTAGCGCCCATGGCGGCGGCGCTCATCATGTTTGCGCGTGCCTCCAGATCCGTTCCGTCTTCATAGGCGCGCAGCAGATTGTCCTTCACCAGTTTCATGCCTTCCAGCGCAATGCCCTGAGACATGGGGTGGTAATGCGGTGAGCAATAGGCTTCCAGACAATGGGCAAAGGCATCCATGCCGGTGCCGGCCGTAATCATCTTCGGCATACCGACGGTCAGTTCCGGATCGCAGATGACAATGGCGGGAAGGGTTTTTGGGTGAAAAATGATCTTCTTCACATGGGTGTCTGAATTGGTCAGAACACCGGCGCGGCCAACTTCCGAACCGGTGCCAGCCGTGGTTGGAACCGCAATGATCGGATGAACGGCATCCGCATTGGCGCGGGTCCACCAATCGCCAACATCTTCCAGGTCCCAAACCGAAATGGTCTGGTCGGCCATTAGGGCAATCAGCTTGCCAAGGTCGAGGCCGGAGCCGCCACCAAAGGCAATGACGCCATCATGATTGCCAGCCTTGAAAGCTTTCACACCATCGGTCAGGTTTTGCTCATTCGGATTCGGATCAACATCACTGAACAGCCCGCGACCCAGGCCTGCCTGTTCCAGAATGTCCAGCGTGGCAGACGTTATGGGCAGGTTTGCAAGGCCCTTATCTGTCACCAGCAGAGGTTTTTGAATGCCAGAAGCTGCACAGGCATCGGCAAGTTCGGTAATGCGCCCGGCACCAAAGCGAATGGCGGTCGGGTAGCTCCAGTTTGCAGTTGGAACCATGATGGTCAGGCCTTCTTCAAGTGGTAGGATTTGGGTCTGGTGACGCTTTGATAGCCAAGCGTGGACAAGGATGCGCCGCGCCCGGTTTCCTTGCAGCCGGTCCAGCAAAGGGCAGGGTCAAGATAATCGCAACGGTTCATGAAAATGGTGCCGGTTTCGATGGCACGGCCAATCGTCTCCGCAGCGTCCGCATCAGCCGTCCACACAGATGCGGTCAGACCGAACACGGAATCATTCATCAATTTGATGGCTTCGTCATCGGATGACACTTTCATGATGCCGACAACAGGACCAAAGCTTTCATCATGCATGACACGCATGGAGTGATCGACATCGACCAGAATTTGCGGTGCCAGATAGGCGGTGTCGCCCGTGTCTTTTGGAAACAGGGCAGGGTCGATCAGGGCGGTGGCACCGGCAGCAACTGCCTCGCTGATTTGCGCCCGCACTTCATCTGCAAAGCGAATATGCGCCATCGGACCCAGCGTCGTTTCTGCGTCCAGCGGATTGCCAAGCTTGTAGGTTTCCACCAGCGCCTTTGCCTTTTCAACAAAGGCATCAAACAGGCTTTCATGCACATAAATGCGCTCAATGCCGCAGCAGCACTGGCCTGAGTTGAACATCGCACCATCCATCAGCGTATCGACGGCGGCATCCAGATCTGCATCAGCGCGCACATAGCCGGGGTCTTTGCCACCCAACTCCAGACCCATACCGGTAAAGGTTCCGGCAGCGGCGCGCTCCATTTCGCGGCCCCCATTCACCGAGCCGGTGAAATTGATGAAATCAAAACTTTTGGCAGCAATCAGTTCGCTGGTATCGCCATGGCTGAGAAACAGATTGTTGAAGAGGCCGTCCGGCAGACCCGCTTCCTGCAAGGCGACGGCAAAGCGCTCACCGGCAAGGATCGTCTGTGTCGCGTGTTTCAGCATCACCGCATTACCGGCAATCAGGGCAGGGGCAATGGAATTGACTGCCGTCAGATACGGATAGTTCCAGGGCGCGACGACAAACACAACGCCAACCGGCTCGCGGGCAATAAAGCGGTGAAACGCATCACTGTCTTCGATGATGGTCGGTGCCAGTGCATCTTCGGCGATGGTCGCCATGTAACCGGCCCGTTCGCGGACGCCGCCGATTTCGCCACCATAGCGTGTCGGACGGCCCATCATATGGGCAATCTCAATGGTGACCTCATCATTCACGGCAGCCAGCGCGTCAATGGCCTTCAGCACAATGGCACTGCGTTCATTGATGCTGCGGTCGGCCCAGCTTTTCTGAGCTTTTCTGGCAGCGGTCAGCATGGTTTGCACATCGGCAAAACTGTGTGTCTCACGCGTTGCGAAAACACTGCCATCGATGGGTGATGTGCAGGTGAGCGTTGTCATCAGTATTATCCCTAAAAATGCTCTATGAGCGTTCAAAACCGCGGGCGACTTCCCAGTCGGTTACGCGGGTGTCAAAAACGTCCTGCTCCCAGCGCGCGGCGTGTACATAGTGATCAATCACATCATCGCCCATAGCGGCGCGCAACATATCTGAACTGTCCAATGCATCGGCCGCGGCGCGCAGGGTGTTGGGAATTTCGCGAATGCCGTCGCCGCCATATGCATCGCCTTCAAAGGCTGGTTCCAGTTCCATTTCTTTCTCAATACCGTCCAGGCCAGCAGCCAATTGTGCGGCAAAGGCAAGATGCGGATTGAGATCAGACCCGCCCACACGGCACTCGATGCGAATGCCCCTGGTTTTTTCAGCGCAAAGACGATAGCCTGCGGTGCGGTTGTCCGGGCTCCAGATTGCTTTGGTCGGTGCAAAGGTTCCGGCTACAAACCGCTTATAGGAATTGATGTTGGGTGCCAGGAAGTAGGTGGTGGCACTGGCATGGGCCAGCAGACCGGCCACATAATGCTGCATCAGCTTCGACATGCCGTGTTTGGCGCTTTCATCCAGAAACAGGGGCTTGCCGTCATCGCTCCACAGGGATTGATGCACATGAGAAGATGATCCGGCGGAATCATTGTCCCATTTCGCCATAAAGGTCAGGGCCTTGCCTTTTGACCAGGCAATTTCCTTGCAGCCATTTTTGACAATCGCGTGATTGTCGGCAGCGATCAGCGCGTCCGCATATTTGACATTGATCTCTTCCTGACCGGCAGAGGCCTCACCCTTGGAACACTCAACCGGTATACCGGCACCATAGAGCCCGTTGCGGATGGCCCGCATCACATCTTCTTCCTTGGTGGTCTGGAAGATGTGATAATCCTCATTGTAAGGCCCGATCAAATTCATGCCGCGATAGCCGCTCTGATGGGCTTCGTGATAGCTTTCATGAAACAGGAAGAATTCCAGCTCAGAGGCCATCATGGCCTTCATGCCCATGGCCTCCAGGCGCGCCAGTTGCTTTTTCAGCACCGCGCGCGGCCCATGGGGCACATCCTTGTGGCTGTGATGATCTTCCACATCGCACATCACCATGGCCGTTCCTTCAAGCCAGGGAATGTGGCGCAGGGTTGTCATGTCAGGGCGCATCACATAGTCGCCATAACCCGCTGCCCAGGACGTGGATTTATAGCCTTCAACGGCTTCCATCTCGAAATCAGTGGCGATCAGATAGTTGCAGGAATGGGTTTCGGTGTGCGCACTTTCAATGAAATTGGACGCGTGGAAACGTTTGCCCATCAGCCGGCCCTGCATGTCCACCTGAACCGCCAGAACCGTATCAATCTCACCAGCCGCGAAGGCTTTCTTCAGCGCATCAAAAGTCAAATTCCCAGACATCAAAAAGGTCCATTCCAACAGATCATTAAAGGAAAGCGGCCCCGCTCAGGCAAGCCTGGCACAAGGCAAAGAGGGGCCGCTTCTATGTTGTTTTAGCTGTAACGGTAAGGCCGTCCAGCCTTATCCATGGCAGCATTGTAGTCTTTCAGAATCTGAACGATTTTGGCTTTCAACTCGCTCTCCTGGGCAATTTCGTCCCAGAATACGCGTGCTTCGGCTTCAACAGTTGCCCATTCTTCATCAGGAATGCTGGTCAGCTTCATCTTCGTGCCATCGACACGCAGTTTCGCTTCTCCGCCCCAATACCAATGCTGACGATAATAGTGCGAGGAATCCATCGTCAGTTTGAAGAGGGTTTTCAGATGCTCTGGCAACTCATTCCAGCGATCCATATTGGCAAAGAAAGAGCCACACCATGCGCCGGAAATATTGTTGGTCAGGAAATAGTCAGTGACGTCAGCCCAGCCAACTGTGTAATCTTCGGTAATGCCGGACCATGCAATGCCGTCCAGCTCACCGG
Organism: Alphaproteobacteria bacterium; assembly: GCA_024743215.1. Classification (GTDB taxonomy): domain Bacteria; phylum Pseudomonadota; class Alphaproteobacteria; order Rhizobiales. The sequence continues at coordinate 129,885 of JANSWZ010000002.1, read as the reverse complement.
TCTGAACCGCAACTTCAATGTCTTCCCATGGCAGGGTGACAGGGACAACGCCAAAGCGGGTCAGAAAACGACCGGCTGTCGGGAAGGTAAAGACGCGTTTGCCTTTAAGGTCTTCCAGAGAGTTGATCGGGTCTTTGGTTGCAAAGTGGCATGGATCCCAGGAACCCGCTGACAGCCATTTCACGCCAACCTTGTCATATTCTGCTTCCCAGATATCGCCCAGACCCCATTGGTTGAACAGGACCGGAATATCCAGTGAATAGCGTGACGCAAATGGGAAGTAGCCGCCAAAGACCGTGACTTCTGTTGGCGAAGCCATGGAATCATCATCAGACTGAACCGCATCGATCGTGCCGTTCTGAACTGCACGGAACAATTCGCCCGTCGGAACCAGCTGATCAGCATAGAACAGCTCGATTTCCATTTCGCCATTGGCCGCTTTGTTGAAATCATCAACAGCTGGCTTGATTACATGTTCACCCAGCGCTGCGCCAGCGTAAGTCTGCAAACGCCACTTGATCATGGACTGACCGTGAACAGCGGGGGCTGCAAGAGTAGAAGCACCAGCTCCCACACCAACCACACCGGCCTTTTTCAGAAAGTCTCGCCTGTTGGTATTTTTTGTCATCTCATTCTCCTCAGTTTAAGACCACGGATGATACCGGGCCAGGTTTTCGCCTACCGATGTGTAGGTCATTTGCCATACACATATTCGGGAAGCCAAAGCGCGATCTGCGGAAAGGCTGTCACAAGAGCCAGACCAATCAGCATTACAAATACAAATGGAATTATGGAAATATAGATGTCCTTCAGACTCACCTCCTTGGGCGCCATCGCGCGCATCAGGAAGAGGTTGTAGCCGAAAGGCGGTGTCATATAAGCGATCTGGCAGGTGATGGTGTACAGAATTCCATACCAGATAAGATCGAATCCAAGCATTTTCACCAGCGGCACATAAAGCGGCGCCACGATCACCAGCATTGCCGTGTCATCCAGAAACGTGCCCAAAATCAGATAGGACAATTGCATCAGGATCAGGATTTCCCAAGGGGTGAGGCCCAGCTGCCCGATAAAGAAGCTTTCAATCGCCTTCACTGCGCCCAGCCCGTCAAACACAGCGCCAAAGCAAAGCGCGGCCAGAATGATCCACATGAACATACAGGATATGGCGAGGGTTTTGCGGGTTGAGTTTTCAAACACTTCCCGAGTGAACCGTCCTTTGGCAACAGCGGCAACCACAGCTGTCAGCGCTCCGATTGCGGAGCTTTCCACCAGGCTTGTCCAGCCATTCACAAAGGGCACCATCATGGCCGCGAAAATAATGAAGGGCAGCGCACCGGCACGCAACAGGCGCAGCTTTTCAGACATCGGAACATTGCGCTCATCATCATTGAGCGCAGGTCCCAGATGCGGCTGAAATTTGCACCGGATCACGACATACAAAATGAAGAGCGTTGCCATCATCAGGCCGGGGAACACGCCTGCCAGCCACAATTGACCCACGGGTTGGCGCGCAATCATGGCATAGAGCACAAGCACAACTGAGGGCGGCACCAAAATGCCAAGGGAAGACCCTGCCTGGATCACCCCCGTCACCATTTGTTTGTCGTAACCCCGCTTCAGCAACTCCGGCAAGGCAATGGTAGCGCCGATCGCCATACCGGCCACCGACAGGCCATTCATGGCTGAAATCAGCACCATCAGCAGAATTGTACCAATGGCCAGGCCGCCATTCAGTGGCCCCATCCAGACATGGAACATCTTGTACAGATCATCTGCCATACGGGATTCTGACAACACATAGCCCATGAAAATGAACAGAGGCAGTGTCAGCAACGGGTACCATTTCATCAGCTTCATGGAAGCCGAGAAAGCAATGTTGAACCCTCCGGTTCCCCAAAGCGGCAAGGCAACGATGACCGCAACAAAGCCAATAGCTGCAAAGATGCGCTGGCCCGTCATCATCATAAGCATCATGCAGGCAAACATGATAATGGCGATGGCTTCATAGGACATCTAGATCTCTTCCCCGCGCAGTTTCGCGACATCCTTGAAGAAGGTCGATATGGCCTGAAGCAGCATCAGAAGAATGCCAAAGCACATGATGATCTTGATCGGTGACATTTGAGGGCGCCAGGCAGTGGGACTGCGCTCATTATATTGCAAAGCATAGCTGGTGCTTTCGATGCCGCCATACAGAAGGATCACCAGATAGAAAATCAGGAAGAAAATGGTGAAGGCATCAACCCAGGCTTTGGTCCGCTCAGACCAAGATCCGTAAAACAGATCCATGCGCACATGCTCGCCCATTTGCATCGAATAGGCTCCGCCCAGAATGTAATAGGCAGTCAGCGTGAACTGCGCCATTTCAAGCGTCCACAGCGATGGCAACAGGAAGGTCTTTGAAAAGGAGGACCACAGCAGAATGCCCATCATCACAAACAGCAGATACATGGCAAACCGGCCAATGCGGTAGTTGAAGGCATCAATATATCTGACAAGGGTTTTAATCGATTGCGGCATGATCTTAAGCTTGTGCCCCCGCTGAAACCGGATGCTGGATGGATGGATGCGAGAGTTCAGACAGCGCTGACAGCAACAGTGTCTCAATGATCTGCGCCACTTCAATCTGCTGCTCCGCAGTTGCGACAAGATCGTTTCGGATTTCAAGCATCACATTCAAAATGCCACGTGGCAATGCGTGTATCTCAAGGGAATGCGCAACGCCATCTTCCGGGCCATATGGCGCATTTCGCAAGGTTGTAAACTCCGTGATGCCGGGCGCCACACGTAATAATTCATCAGCCAGTCGCGCATCAGCATCATGCAGGATGCCAAGTTCAACTTCGCGCTTGTTACCAAGATAGACCGGCGTGAATGTATGAATTGTGACAAGCACAGGCATCCGGCCTTCCGCCTGATATTTATCCAGAACCACATCGACCGCATCGTGAAACGGAAGGTAGAGGCGCTCTGTGCGGGCCTGTTGATCCTGCCGGGACAGATTTGAATTGCCCGGAATCTGATAAACTTCACTGACCGCGCGCATGGCGTCCGGGTGCTCGGGTGGGCGGTTGAGGTCATAGACAAGCCGAGAAAACCCGGCTGTCACCAATACGGCATCCAGAGATTTTGACAGCAAAAGGGCAATTGCCTCGGCCCCGGGATCCCAGGCAGCGTGGCTTTGAAGGACGTCTTCAGACAGGCCCAGCGCATCAAGTGCGCTTGGAATGCGATTGCTCGCGTGCTCACACACAAGCACGATGTTGCTTGTTCCATCGGCATTGATGGTCTGCAAGGCCGGACCATCTGATGCATTGATAAGGGTTTGTGTGGACTGCAAGTCAAATCCTGCTGCAACAATTATAGAAGAAGTCTATCTTGAAGAGGCCAGCTTTGCAGAGGCCCATTTTGAAGAGGATTGTACAGACTGGATTAAACTGTCAATATCTTTTCTAAATTGGATGCAGGTTTTGAACAGGCCTTGGACTGTAACAGGGTCCAGCATCCCGCCATGCATGGAGGACTGAATTGAAAGACCGCAATCCTGACCATGATGTCACCACGGTTTATGAGCGATTGCAGACCGGTTTTGATGATCTCACACGGGCTGAACGGCAATTGGCCCTGCATCTCATGGAAAACTGGCCCGTGTCGGGTCTGTCCAGCATCACCAAAGTTGCTGAAAATGCTGGTGTTTCGACACCCACTGTTGCCCGGATGATCCAAAAACTCGGCTTTTCCGGCTTTCCCTCGTTTCAGGCTGCATTGCGGGATGAACTGGAAGCAAAAATTTCAAATCCGCTGGAAAAGCACGAGCGTTGGTCCGCGGAAGTCCCGGATACGCATATTCTCAATCGTTTTGCCGATGCGATTCTGCAAAATCTGCGTCAGACATTTTCACACATTGATCCTGATGCGTTTGATCAGGCCTGCCGGATGCTGGCCAACCGGGACAGCGCCATCTTCATCGCTGGCGGCCGTATTACACATACATTGGCGGAATATCTGTTTCTGCATCTGCAGATGATCCGCTCGGGCACAACGCTCATTCCATCCAGCAGTGCTGCCTGGCCACATTATGCAATGGATATGAAGCCGCAGGATGTGCTCGTCATGCTGGATGTGCGCCGTTACCAGAACGATCTGTTGAAGCTTGCCGAGACGGCCAGCGAACGGGGCGTGAACATCATACTGCTCACAGATCAGTGGCGCTCGCCCATTGCGCTTCATGCAAAACTGACCTTTAACAGCCGTATTGAAGTGCCTTCGGCCTGGGATTCCAACGCAGCTCTTCTGGTGTTGTTGGAAACCATGATCGCCGATATCCAAAAGGCGACCTGGGATACAACAGGGGAGCGGATGGAGGATCTGGAAAACCTGTTTGACCGCACCCGCCTGTTCCGCAAATTCAAATAGCCGGAGAACCTATGGCACAAGTTATGAACAAACAGACTGAATTGTTCAGGTTTTCCGGTGATGTAAACAAGCCGGATTTCCTCCACTGGATTTGCCACCGTGCAAACCGACTTGGTCTGAACGGCTGGGTCCGGGAAGATGTGTCCGCAAAATCGATCGAGGTGCTGGCAAGCGGTCCGGAAGAATTGCTGGATGCAATGGAATTGGGGTGTAGTTTGGGGCCGATAACCGTTTGGGTAGAAGATGTTGAGCGTTATCCACACAAAACTGACAGCCCTGTGCCCAATGGGTTCAATATCCTCAACCCGGTGGACTGAATGCGTGGCAGACATAAGTGTCTGCTGGAACTGATGGGGCCGGTGCATGGCATGTAAGTTGCATGATTTACCCGGATTGATGTGACACTCGGATTGTAGCCGGGCACTTTGTGTGAGTTGGGTATTTGGGTCAGGTAATGAACGCCGATCATTCAGAATTCGTTGAAGGCCCTGACGGTTGGATTCCGGTCGCATTGTCGGTGGACCTGCCAGAAGCTGGCGTTATGCGCGCAGTTATTGCTGGCGCTCAACCGCTTGACCTGGTTGTCTGGCGATCCCGCTCCGGTCAGGTGAGCGCCTTTGATAATCGTTGCCCTCATCGCGGCATGCGACTGTCCTTCGGCTTCGTCAGAGGCGAGCGTCTGTCCTGCATTTATCATGGCTGGCAATATGGCGAAGATGGCGGCTGCCGTCATATTCCCGCTCATCCCGACATGACCCCGCCCACGTCCATTTGCGCCAATACTTATGCCTGCCAGGACCATGATGGTGTGGTCTGGGTTTCGAAAGGTGCTGATAATTCCGATGATCTGCCGAACTTTGGCGGGCAGGGTCTGCGCAGCCTGTCTGTCGAAAGGGGCGAAACGGTCTTGAGAAAACTGTTGGCGGAAACCCATTTGCCTGTTTCGCTCACCAGCGACATGCAGATGGCCGAAGCAGCAATCGCGACACAAACCCGGACAAGCCTCGTTCTCGAAGCGCGGTCTGACGCTAAAAATCTGCGCTTGATGGTGCATTTTCAGAAAATCACCCCGGACAGGACCATGCTTCATGTTCAGACCAGCCCTGAACTACCGGCAGAGCTGCGAATTTCTCTGTCTCGCTGGGCGGAGCGATTTAGATGGTCTGCTGAAAATTTAGGCACAATGATCAATTCATGGGATGCCACGTCGCAGGAGACACACCCATGACGACCTCAGATGTTGCGCGCAATGATTGGTATCCGGTCGCAATCGACAATCTTTTGACAAATGGACAGTCGGAAGTTGTTGTTTTGATGCAGGAAGAACTCACAATCAGCCGTGGCAATGATGGCGTGATCAAGGTAACCGCACAAGATGGGCGCCCCTGTCCTGTCGCCATAAACTATGGCCATGTCTGGTCTTCCATCGGACAGCCGGACCATGCGCTGTTCGACATTCCGGAAGCCCATGAAGATGGGCGTCGAATGGTGGATTGCGGGCCGGTGCGGGTCAAAGCCTCGCCATTGCGGGTCGTGGAAAACTTTCTCGACATTGCGCATTTCCCATTTGTTCACACCGATATTCTGGGCGCCGAACCACACACTGAGGTCGAGCCCTACAAGGTGGAGATCCGGGATACGGTCGATGAGGTTTGGGCCACCAGGGTTCGGTTCTTTCAGCCTCAGGCAGCCAAATCCGCGGAAGAAGGGCAGATGACCGATTACATGTATCGGGTGCCGGCGCCCTGTACATCGATTCTGTATAAAACCTGCCCTCCACGTCCAGGTTCTTGGGATGTGATCGCTCTGTTTGTTCGGCCGATCTCGGAAGATTTATGCGACGCCTATGCCTGGATGGCGCTTTATGACGAGACGAGCAAACAATCGGACCTGGTGCAGTTTCAGCAGATGATCTTTCTGCAGGATCGCTCCATTCTGGAAAACCAGATTCCGCGTCTTTTGCCGCTGGACCCCAAAATGGAAGTTCCCACACGCGCTGACACAACTTCGATTGCCTATCGCCGCTGGCTTAAGCGCAAGGGCATGACCTATGGCGCGCAATTGGTGGCACGCTGATGGGATTGCAGCTTTACGATTATGTTCTGTCCGGCAGTGCTTATAAGGCGCGGCTTTTCATGGCTTTGTTGGGGCTTGACTATCAGTCTGTCTCCATCGATTTTCATCCAGGTGGCGAGCACAAAAAATCGGATTTTCTGCAAATCAATCCAGCAGGAACCCTGCCGGTACTGGTCGATGGTGACCTGACCCTTTGTGATACTCAGGCCATTCTCGCCTACCTTGCACATAAATTTGATACCACTAATCAGTGGTATCCAACCAACGATCCAGTCGCGACAGGCCGCATCTTGCAGTGGCTCGCCTTTGCTGGACGGCTGACGGATACAGCCGGCGCTGCCCGATTGCACGACATGCTGGGCCGTTCGCTTGACATTGATGCCGCGCGCAAGGGAGCCCACAAAGCCTTGCGCGAATTGGAAGCTCATCTGACGGAGCAGGGCTTTCGGGGCCATGCTTTTCTGATCGGCTCCAAGCCGACCATCGCCGACATTGCTTGCTTTCCCTATACAGCACTGGCACCGGATGGCGGCATTGAACATGATGATTATCCTGCGATCCGCAAATGGCTGATTGCCATTCGGCGGTTGCCTGGTTTCATAGAGATGCCAGGCATTCATCGTCTTCACGATATGCGCGACGAGGATGGCGGATGACAGCGCTGCTGAAACTCACAGGCATTTCCAAAATCTACCCTGCCGTGGTCGCCAATGACGCGATTGATCTGACCGTCATGCCCGGAGAGATTCACGCCGTTCTGGGAGAGAATGGCGCTGGTAAATCGACCTTGATGAAAATCATTTATGGCGTGACAGCACCTGATGCCGGAACGCTTGAATGGCTGGGAACCGCCACCCGGATCAAAAGTCCCGCCCACGCAAGGGCGTTGGGCATCGGCATGGTTTTCCAGCATTTTTCCCTGTTTGATACACTGACAGTTGCAGAAAATATTGCGCTGGCCATGAAGGGCTCGGTCAAAAGCATCACGCCGCGCATCAAGGCCGCCAGTGAGCGGTTTGGTCTGGATGTTGAGCCGGAAATGCGGGTGCAGTCTCTTTCTGTGGGAGAGCGTCAGCGCGTTGAAATTCTGCGCTGTATGTTGCAGGAGCCAAAACTCATCATCATGGACGAGCCGACATCTGTTCTGCCGCCGCAGGGCGTCAGCGATCTCTTCAAGACCCTGAAGAAGCTGGCGAGCGAAGGCATCGGCATTCTGTTCATTTCCCACAAGCTGGATGAAATCCGAGAATTATGTGATGTCGCCACAGTGCTGCGCCACGGCAAGGTAACCGGCACTGCAGTGCCTCGCGAGGAAACCAGCAAATCCCTGGCTCGCATGATGATTGGCCGCGACCTGCCACACGCGGAAAACCGCGGCAGCAAAGCAGAAGGTGAGGTTCGCCTTACCGTTTCCGATCTCAGCTACGTGCCTGATGACATATTCGCAACGCCGCTCGAACATGTTGCTCTGACGCTGCGTGAAGGTGAAATTCTTGGCATTGCGGGCGTCTCAGGCAATGGCCAGAACACGCTCGTTGGCTTGTTGTCGGGCGAGACCAGGCTGCCCGATGCGATGGCGGCAAACATTCGTCTCAATGGTGCCGAACTGGGTGCGACAGGCCCGATGGATCGGCGTGAGCTTGGCCTGCATTTCGTGCCGGAAGAACGGCTGGGTCGCGGCGCAGTTCCAGAGCACGATCTGAGCGAAAACAGTTTGCTGACCGGCTTCGGGTCGGGCCTTGCCAAATACGGATTTCTGAATTTGGGCGGCATGAAACAATTCTCCTCCAACACAATTGACGCTTTTGATGTGCGTTGTGGCGGGCCAAATGCGGCAGCGCAAAGCCTGTCCGGCGGTAATCTGCAGAAATTCATTGTTGGCCGGGAAATTTCGCTAAAGCCAAAAGTACTGATTGTCTCGCAACCCACATGGGGCGTTGATGTTGGTGCAGCGGCAGCCATCCGTCAAAAGCTCATTGATCTGCGCGATGAAGGCGTTGCCATTCTGGTCGTGTCGGAAGAACTGGAAGAGCTGTTCGAAATCAGCGACCGGCTGCATGTCATGTTTCGGGGACGCCTGTCACCAGCAATCAAAACGCAAAGCACCAATGTGGAAGATATTGGCCTTGCCATGACCGGTGACTTCGAGCGTCTTGAAACACCAGCGGAACCCAGCGTGGTTGAACATGCGTAACATTTATCTGGAGCCGCGCACCGAGCGCTCTGCCTTCGCACCGTTTCTGGTGTCCATGCTGGCTGTATGCCTTACCATCATTGCTGGCTCGGGCCTGTTCCTCATCTACGGAAAATCGCCCATTGCGGGCTTTCACGCGATTTTCATTGAGCCGCTGCAGAGCAGCTATGGCATTGGCGAAATCCTTCTCAAATTAGGACCTTTCCTGTTGATTGCGCAGGGGCTCGCAATCGGCTTTCGCGCCCGTGTCTGGAATATTGGCGCTGAAGGTCAGTTGATCATCGGGGCTATTCTCGCCTCTGTCGTCGCCATTCGTTTCGACGGTTCAACTTCATCCCTGTTGCTGCCGGGCATGGTTCTGGCAGGCGCTCTTGGCGGCATGGGCTGGGCAGGCATCGCGGCCTGGTTGCGCACGCGTTACAACGCCAATGAGATTCTGGTCACCTTCATGCTGTCCAGCATTGCGCTACAGATCCTGTATTATCTTGTCACTGGCCCGTTGCGTGATCCGCAGGGCTTCAACTTTCCGCAGTCGATAACCTTTTCGGCAGCCGCGACATTCCCAATTCTCATCGAAAACACACGCGTCAATGCGTCTCTCATCATTGCGCTGGTGGTGACGGTCCTCGCCTGGGTCTTCATGCAGCGAAGCCTGATGGGCTACAAACTGGTCGTTGGTGGTCTGGCTCCCCATGCGGCCCGCTATGCCGGCTTTGGCGAAAAGCGCGCCATCTGGCTGGCGCTTCTGATCGGTGGCGCGGCAGCAGGAATTGCCGGTGTCGGAGAAGTGGCCGGCCCCCTTGGCATGCTGCAACGAACTGTTTCGCCGGGATATGGATTTAGCGCAATCATTGTTGCCTTTCTGGGTGGCCTGCATCCCATCGGCATTGTATTTTCCAGCCTGTTGATGGCTTTGATTCATGTGGGTGGAGATTTTGCCCGCCTCTCTGTTGGCCTGCCAAGTGCTGTGACAGACATTTTTCAGGGCCTGTTGCTCACTTTCTATCTGGCAAGTTCTCTTTTGTTGACCCATCGACTGCGTTTGCGCAAACCCGATGCTGTCCTGACGGCGGAGGCCGCAGAATGACCGCAACAATCATCTTCATTCTGGCCGGAACGCTGGCCGCAACGGTTCCGCTTTTGCTGGCCGCCATGGGAGAACTGGTTGCCGAGAAATCCGGCATGCTCAATCTGGGCGTTGAGGGCATGATGGCCGTCGGCGCTGCGGCGGGTTTTGTCACGGTTGCGGTAACCGGGTCCCATGCTCTGGGCCTGATTGTCGGAGGGGTGGCGGCGCTTTTGCTATCGGGCGTTTTCGCCACGCTCAGCATCGTTTTTCTTGCCAATCAGGTGGCAGCGGGTCTGGCTATCGGCATTCTGGGCCTTGGTGTTTCTGCAGGTATAGGCAAGAATTATGAAGGCACAACGGTTACACCCATGCCGAAGCTTTCTTTCGGTGCTTTAGGCGACGTTCCCGTCATTGGCCCCGCATTGTTTTCCCATGATATCATGGTCTATCTGGCCATCGCAGCGGCTTTTGCCGTCTGGTTTGTGCTGCAACGGACCAAGCTGGGTCTTATCATCCGCGCTGTTGGCGAATCTCCACAATCTGCGCATTCACTGGGCTATCCGGTCGCGCTAATCCGTACAGCGTGTGTCTTGTTTGGCGGCGCGATGGCAGGCATTGGCGGTGCCTATCTGTCCATCGCTTATACGCCTTTATGGGCCGATGGCATGGTGGCGGGACGCGGCTGGATTGTGGTCGCCCTGGTAGTCTTTGGAACCTGGATTGTGCCGCGTGTGACACTCGGCGCCTATTTGTTCGGCGCGATTTCCCTTCTGGAACTATCCATTCAGGGGCTGGGGCTGAATGTCCCATCGCAATTGCTGTCCGCATCACCCTATATCGTCACCATTATCGTTCTGGTGGTGATTTCCAGAAACCCGGTACTCATCCAGCTCAACAGCCCAATGAGCCTTGGCCAGACCTACCGACCAAACGGATGATTCCAAGTTGAAAAAGCAAAACCACAGAGATTTAAAACAGGAGACAGGCATGAAATTAATCAGAAAAACCATAAAGCACTTGGCTGCGGCCACGATTGCTACAGCCATGATTGCAGGGGCTGCAAGTGCAGCCGACAAGCTGAAAATCGGCTTCGTCTATCCATCCCCGGTTGGCGATGTGGGCTGGGCCTATCAATTGGATGAAGGCCGCAAGAAGCTCGAAGCCATGTTTGGCGATCAGATTGAAACCGTTGTGGTTGAAAACGTTCCCGAAGGTCCTGATGCAGCACGCATCATGAACCAGATGGCGTCTACCGGTGCCGGTATGATCATGATCGGATCGTTTGGCTATATGAATGACGGTCTGAAGCTGGCTTCGCAAAAGCCGGATATCAACTTCATTCACGCCAGTGGTTACAAGACAGCTGCGAATTTCGGTAACTTCCAGACGCGCAATTATGAAAGTGCCTATGTCGCTGGCATGGCGGCAGGCTATGCAAGTGAATCCAACACGCTGGGTGTTGTCGCCGCATATGCCATTCCCGAAGTGGTTGGCATCATCAACACCTTTACGCTGGGCGCACAGAAAACCAATCCTGACATCACGGTGAAAGTTGTCTGGTTGAATTCTTGGTTCAACCCATCCAAGGCTCAGGAGTCAGCCAAATCACTGATCGCTCAGTCCGCCGATGTGATCTTCTCGCTTTATCAGGATACACCATCGGTCGTGTCCGTTGCCGAGGAAGAGGGCGTCTATGTGGTCAACACATCGTCTGACATGAAGAAATACGCGCCCACAAAGCTGCTGGCTTCCATGACCATCGATTGGGGCCCGCACTTTGTTACGCAGGTAAAAGCGGCCCTTGATGGAACATTCGAAGGCACTGCCTATTGGGGCGGCATGGCCGATGACGCCGTAGGCCTTGCTTCACTGAGTGATGATTTGTCTGCTGAGCAGAAAGCCGACATTCAAAGTGTGATGGATGAAATCGCTGCTGGTTCCTTCCATCCCATGACCGGGCCGATTATTGCCCAGGATGGAAGCGAAAAAATTGCAGCCGGTGAGAGCATCGATGATGGCGCCATGCGCGGTATCGACTGGCTGGTTGCCGGTGTTGAGACCAAACTGCCGAACTAGACGATATCAGAATACACCGCGCACGCTGTGTGCGCGGTGTCTCTTTGAAAAGGCATCATGTAAATGGATGACCGGACTTCCAACGCGACTTTGAAGGGCAAGACCCTGCAAACCACTTTGATGCACGCGCCTGAGCTTGGCTCTGTGGAGATCATCAAAGATGCCCTGATTACCATTGATCATGATGGTACGATCAGTTCTGTGCTGAAGCCTGGTGACCCATATTATGAAACCGCATTAGCGACCGACAATCTGGTTAAAACGGCGAAGCGACAATATCTGTTGCCGGGCTTTGTCGATTTGCACATTCACGCACCGCAATGGCCGCAACTTGGCAAGGCGCTTGATGTGCCACTGGAAGTCTGGCTGCAGAAACACACATTCCCGCTGGAAGCGCGCTATGAAGACAGCGTCTTTGCCGAGCGGGTCTATGGCGATCTGGTATCATCTCTGCTTGCCCATGGCACCACCAGTGCGGTCTATTTCGCCACCATTCATCAGGACGCAACACGAACGCTGGCTGACATCTGTCTGAATTTGGGGCAGCGCGCCTTCATTGGCAAAGTGGCCATGGACAATGAAGATCAATGTCCGGATTTTTACCGCGACGCGGATGCGGCTGCAGCGCTGGATGGCACCCGCGCCTTTGTCGATTATGTTCTATCCATGCCAGGCAATGATGCAGGGTTGATCCGTCCGGTCATCACACCGCGCTTCATTCCAAGCTGCACCGATGCTGTGCTGTCAGGCCTTGGTCAGATGGCTGCAGATTATGGCTGCCATGTACAAACCCATTGCTCCGAAAGCGATTGGGAACATGCTTATGTGCTGGAACGCACGGGCAAGACGGATACCGAGGCGCTTGATAATTTCGGCCTTCTTGGTCGTCATACCGTGTTGGCTCACAGTAATTTTCTGAGTGATGACGACATGGATTTGATCCACAGTCGCGGCTCAGGTGTTGCTCATTGCCCGCTTTCCAACGTCTACTTCTCAAACGCCGTCTTTCCCTTGCGACGGGCGTTGGAAAAATCCGTGCGTGTCGGTTTGGGCACAGATATTTCAGGCGGCCCCAGCGCCTCCATGCTGGATTCATGCCGCCATGCCATCTCTGCCTCCCGCAATCTGGAAGAGGGCGTAGACCCAAGCCAAAGCAGCGATCAGCGCGGCACACCTGACAGCCGCATCAGCTTCCGTGAGGCCTTTCACCTGGCAACGGCAGGCGGCGCAGATGTTCTGGACATTCCGGTTGGCCGCTTTGCAAAGGGCTGCAAGCTGGACGCCATTTTGGTCGATGCAGACAATCAAGCCGCCCCTATCTCCATTGATGAAACAATGGATAGTCAGGACGACATTCTGCAAAAGATCATAAATGGCGCAACCCGTGCCAACATTTCTACAACGTGGGTTGCGGGCAGAGCGGTTCATCAGCAGGCCTGAACGCTATACAACTGCGTAACAATCCACACGATGGGGCTGTCATGCGTGGCTGCGCTCTTGCTGATGTTTCCAGCAGCAAGAGCCCTGTTCCTCTTCCGTATCGATCAGGTTTTGTTGATCGAGTTTCCGCCATCCACAATCATTGCACTGCCGGTAACAAAAGACGCCTGATCAGAGATCAGAAACAATGCAGCCTGTGCGATTTCGGATGGGTCAGCCATTCGTTTCAGCGCATGCAGCCCGCTGATCCAGTCATGAGTGCCCGGATCATCGCCAGCCATCTGGGTTCTGGTTCCGCCCGGCAACAGCGCGTTGACGCGAATCTTGTCTGTTCCGTGCTCAACCGCGAGAACCTGAGTTAAGCCGATCAGTCCCCCTTTGGCCGCAGCATAGGCCCCCATGCCGGGCAGGCCAATCGTGTGGCCAACGAATGATGAAGTGAAAACAATAGAGCCACCGCCATGTTTTTGCATGGCCGGGATTTGGTGTTTGGCTGCATGAAATCCGCTGTTCAGATTGACGGATATCACCTTATGCCAATTGTCGTCCGCCATGTCCGGAATGGACCCCATATCACCTGTTGTCCCGGCATTGTTGAAAGCGCCATCAAGCCGCCCGAACCTTGTCTCGGCAAGCAACACCAGCTCAGCGGCATAGGGACCGTCTTCCACATCACCAGCAAGAAAGACAGCCTCGCCCCCCTGGCCGCAAATATCATCGGTGACCTTTTCAAGAAGCTCTGAGCGACGCGCACCGAGCACCAGTTTTGCCCCTTCATTCGCAAATAATTGAGCCGCAGCAGCTCCGATTCCACTGCTTGCACCTGTGATAATAACAGTCTTGTTTTCCAACCGCATTTTGTCTCCTTGCATGAATTTGCTGGAGACGTTTTGACGAGCATTGCAGATCCGAGCCACCCGATTCTTGTGCGGCCGAAATTGATTTCCAATTGGGGCAATTTCCAGAAACTCTGATTTTGAGTGTGTTGAGTTTGTCTTTCACAGTGAGCTTCCACTGAAATGGAAAAGGCCCCGCACATGCAGGGCCTTTGTCTTAAATCGGCTCAACAGCCGGGCGAACTCAGGCGTGTTGCACAGGATCGCATTATCAGGTGTGAGCACCTTTGCGGGTTATCTCAGTGGCAGACTAGCCGTCTGTGGTGGCGTCTTCCTGTCCGAGTTCGATCTGCAGCCGCACGCCGTAGCCTTCACTCATGCCGAGCAGCGTTTGGTTCAGCGTGTGCGGGGCATCCGCATAGTCGCCCGTTCCACCGGTAACAGCCCGTGTGATGGTCGCGCCAATATCTGCCAGCTCGGGGCCATGGCTTATCAGCAGATCCCCATCATCAAAGCGGTATATTTGTCGGGTCATCACGATGGCGCCGGTTGCAGTTCGCATGCCATCTCCCACGAAGAAGCCGTCACATGTCCATTCGCCGATGACGAGGTCAGGAAAGGCGGGATCACCATTAGGCAAAGTGCCTTCTACACCGTCATTCAGCGTGCCTGCAGGATAAATGTAGCCCTGTGTGACGAATGGGTTGCCATAGGCGGGCATACCATCATCGAAAACAGGCGCGGGAGCAAAGACGAAGCGCGAGATATCCTCAGCCACGTCGAATTCTGCGCGCAAATCCTCGGCAGAAACAGCGAAAGGCGTGTATGCGAGAAGTGCGACAGCGAGATATTTATTGAGTTGCATTTTTAAAGGTCCTTTTGTGATGTTTTCAGATTGGTGTTGTTGCTTCAGCCGTCACGGTTGGTTCTGCTAAGGTCCGTGCTCTTCCAGTCCAATGTCCTTGAGGGTTTGTTCAGAAAGGTGTGACACGGCGCGCTTATCTCGCCGCTGCTTTTTCCAATAATGGTGTCGGGCCATTAGCCAAGTCATGAAACCACCGATACGCTTGCGCGCAGGGCTCGACATTTGGTCGTGATTCAATATCAGACCCATGGGATCTATCCTTTGTTGAAAGTGGTTCAGTCGCGGGCAACGAAATAGGCGTTGATCGGGTCGTGCGGCAGGCGGTGGGTCTCGATTTGCCCGAACCCGGCCAGAGCCAGAAATTCCTGAGCAGTCTCCACACCCCACATGGCACCAAGCCCTGGCCCGCCCTGACCGATTGAAATCGGCGTGCAATGCATGCTGGAAATCGTGTAGAGCAGCGGTGCAAAGGGATTACCGATGTTTTTCTCAAGATCGCGTGAGCCGCCAATATCCTGCATCAGGAAGACGCCACCATCGCTCAGGGAGTTACGGACCAAATTGAGCAAGCCTTGAGGGTCTTTCTGGTCATGCACGGCATCGAATGCGGTTACGAGATCAAATCTGCCAATGGATTGAACCGTCGAGAGGTTTCGCTCTACGAATTGCAGGTTTAGAAGCTTTTTATCCCGTGCCTCAGCCTTGGCAGCGGCAAAGGCATCCGGACAGAGATCGAACCCCACGAAGTGGCTGTTCGGAAACGCTTCGGCAAGGCGCAGCATGGCCAAGCCGGCACCACAACCGACGTCAGCGACATCAATACCTGTCTTCAGGCGATCAATCAGCCCGGGAACAATTGGCAGAATAGCATTGGTGAGGTTCGCCACGACCAACTGTGCGCTGTCTTCTGCCATCACTTCGTGAAACCGGTCAAAATGTTCGTAGCAGAGCCCACCACCGGCCTGAAACCTCTCGATCATGGCATCTTCGACCAAGGCTGCAACGCCGATGAACTGGGCCGTGGTCGCCATGTTGTTGGGCGCTGCCGCGCGAGTCAGGAAGGCTGCGTGTTCTGGCGGTAAAGTGAAGCTGCGGTCGGATGGAGTGTACTCGACCACCCCTGAGGTCACCATGGCGCCAAGCCATTCGCGCAAGTAACGCGCATTTACATCAACGGCTTTGGCAAGAGCATCGGATGTGAGTCCGGGATTGGCGGCAAGCGCGTCAAATAGACCAACGCGGTGACCGAGCGACGTCATGATCGCCAAAGCCGCTTCTGAAAGCGTTCCGACAAATCGATGAGCGAAAGCTTCCGCTTTCGCGTCGTCAAAGATGGGTTTGTGATGCTGAACGTTCATTGTCATGTCCTTGTGTTCATGGCTGGAGAACTCTCCTGCCGTGTGCGCGGAGGCAATGGACTATTCAAACGTGTATAAATATGATGGGATTGGAATAAATCGGTGATTATCGGACCGGAATCAGATTATTGGAGGGGAAATGAGTCTCAATACGGTTGTAATCGGAAATCGCTTGTCAGGGACATCGACGCTGTTTTCCATCCTTGATATACTGGCATCTGTGGGACGGGATTGGGAGGTTCTGCACGGGCTCCCATCCTTGGAACCGGGCTTTACCGTGAGTTTGAGAACGCAAGACGCGGCACCATACTGGGATATTAACGGGCGCAAAGTGACGCCGGATGCTGCCCTTGATGAAACTCCGATACCCGACTTGATCATTGTACCCGACTTGCATCTTGACCCTTCGGGCAGGTTGCCCGAGGAGCTTAGTCCGGTGGTTGACTGGGTTCGCGATGCCCACGCGCGCGGGGCAATGGTGACATCTGTCTGCTCCGGTTCGGTCCTGCTCGGTGCGGCCGGCATTCTTGATGGGAACGAGGCAACAACTCATTGGGGTTATGCTGACATGCTCAGCCGAAATTTCCCGAGAGTCACAGTGTGCAGCGAACGCATTCTTGTCCCGACCGGCGAGGGACACCGCGTTGTCACAGCGGGAGGGGCATCAGCCTGGGCCGACCTCATGCTGTATCTGATCGCTCGGTTCGAGGGGGCAGATGTGGCCCGGCGGATCGCAAAAATCTATCTGATTGAGCCACATGGTCATGACCAGCTGACTTACGCCTCGCTCACAGCGTGTCGTCAACATGAGGACCAGCTCGTAGCTGCGGCCCAGATTTGGGCTGCTGAGCATTACAACGTTTCCAGCCCGGTTGCCGCAATGGCACGAAGCAGCCAATTGACCGATCGCGGCTTCCATCGCAGGTTCAAACGCGCAACCGGTCAGGCACCGACTGACTACGTTCAGACCTTGCGCGTTGAAGAAGCCAAACAATTACTGGAAACGACCGAGATGCCGATTGACGATATCTCTACTGAAGTTGGCTACACGGAACCCTCCAGTTTCCGATCGGCATTCCGCAAGCGTGTTGGCATCTCCGCTTCCGCATATCGCAAGAAGTGGCGGGCGCTCGCACCGGCTGCGACGTAGTTTGTTTTCAATGTTGACCATCACATCGAAACTCTGGACATCCTGACTTCCTGCGGATTTCCGCAGAGCATTGTTACTTTAACAGCCGCTTGCGTTTGAACAGGGGAGCGATAATCCGGTATACCTGCCGGACAACAAGCTGGGAAAGACATGTCCGCCCAAAACAAGATCGCTCTGGCTCCTGATTCCCGCCTCTTTGGCCGCAAAAGCATTGCGATCATACTCATTGCAATGGCGTTGGGCGCTATTGCATTGGTGTTCTTCGTATCCCAGACATATTTTCGCTCATTGGATCAAGAGACGGCCCAAAGCAGGCTGAGCCTTTTTGAACGTTCATTGAACGAAACCCTCAGTCGCTTTCAGCATCTGCCTTTTGTGCTTGCACGTGATGCAACGGTTCAGGAAGTATTGGGTGGAGAGCCCAATACCCGGCTGAACCGCAGACTATCGGCCTTCGCCAGGGAAGCTGAATTGGAAGCCATCTATCTGATGGATTTGAGCGGTCTGGTTATCTCAGCCTCCAACTATGACAAGACCCCATCCTTCCTTGGAAAGAATTATGGCTTCCGGCCCTACTTCAAAGCTGCAGCTGCCGGTGGGCGCGGCAATTATTTTGGTGTTGGTGCCACAACAGGCAGGCCCGGTTACTTCGTTTCAGAACCAGTGCGGGCGGCGGATGGCAGTACGATTGGTATTATTGCAATCAAGCTGGATGCCAGCGAACTGCAGAAGAGTTGGGAGGAAGGGGATGAAGCCGTTCTGGCAACGAACAATGATGGAATAGTGGTACTCGCATCTGATCGGACATGGCTCTACAGGACGATCAATCATCTCGAGCCGCAACAGCTGGAAGCAATCCGGCTCAGCAAGCAGTTTGGAAATGTGAACGTGGTGCCCTTGCCCTGGAAGGAAGAGGGACCCGCCTCCGTCGAGTTGCTTGGAAATACCTATACACTGGCAAGTACAGATGCAGCCTTTCTGGACTGGAAAATCCACTATTTGCTGAATGGCGCACGCGCTTATGAGCGGACAATCCTGGCGACCACGGTGTTTGGTTCTCTGATCGCGTTGCTGATGGGGTTTGCGGCCTATTTGCGTTCAAAACGGATTCAGTCCGCGCTGGTTGCCTCGCAGTCAGATCGCCAGCAACTGGTGCACGCAAACCGTCAGCTTGAAAGTGCACAGGCAGAATTGGCCCGCGCCAGTAAGCTGGCAGCCTTGGGACAATTATCAGCATCTGTGGTGCATGAATTGGGTCAGCCCATCTCAGCGTTGCGAAACTATCTGACGGCAGAAGAAATCAGCACTGATGCCACCAGCCTGCCGACGCTCAACAAGCTGGTCGCTGTCGTCAGCCGAATGGAGAACATTACTCGGCAGTTGCGGTTTTTTACCAGGCCGGGCGATGAAGCATTTGATGTTGTCAGGGTCGACGATGTGATTTCCGATTGTCTGGAACTCACACAACATGACATCGACTTTCAAAAGGTCGACCTGACCATTGATGTTCAAACCGACCATATGCGCGTCAAGGGTAACCGGCTAAGGCTTGAGCAGGTCTTGGTAAATCTGGTTAAAAACAGTCTCTCATCATTGCAGGAATCCACAGCAACAAAACTTTCAATCACCACATTTGAAAGTGACGATCGCGCACACATCGAGGTCGCCGACAATGGCTCTGGTTTTGGTGCGCGAAATTTGGAGATTATGCAGGAGCCATTTCATACGACACGCGCATCCGGCGATGGTATGGGCTTGGGGCTGTCGATCTCCTCAGCGATTATCAGCGAGCATGATGGCACTCTGACAGCTGAAAATATTCCAGAAGGGGGCGCGAAATTCAGACTTAGCCTGCCTCTGGCAACATATGAGAGCGAGATCATCAATGGCCAATGACTACCGCATCTTAGTAATTGATGACGACCGGGAAATGCGAGAGTCGCTGACGCATCTGCTGACTAAAGCCGGGTTCGAAGTGGCCAGCCTGTCACGCGCCCAGAATGTTGAAGCGCAATTATTGGCTCAGAACACTGACGTACTGCTTTGCGATGTGCGTATGCCAGGCATGACGGGCATCGAGTTGCAGGCGCAACTTCAGGGCACAAACGACATCCCATTGGTGCTCATGACAGCCCATGGCGATATCACAATGGCAGTCGAGGCAATTCACAACGGCGCCTACAGTTTTTTGGAGAAACCGTTTGATCCGCGACGATTGCTGAAACTGCTGGAAAATGCTGCGCAGAGGCATCGATTGTCTCAAAAGACGGCAAGACTGACCGAAAGACTTACTGAATTGTCTGGTCTTGATCGGATCATGATCGGTGACACCGATCAAATCATAGCGCTGCGCACCGAAATCGTTGATCTGGCCGCCACGCAACCAAACGTCATGCTGCTCGGCGAGACCGGCACGGGAAAAGAGCTTGTTGCGCGGGCTCTGCATGATCTCGGGCCTCGTGCTGCCGAGCCTTTCATTGCCATCAATTGCGCAGCAATACCTGTGTTGCGGTTTGAGGAAATGGTGTTTGGAATCGAAGGTCAGTCATCGGGCGTGTTTGCACAGGCTGAGGGTGGCACATTGTTCATCGATGAACTTGGCGCCATTCCGCTGGAAGCGCAGGCCAAGCTACTACGGGTTATCGAAACCAAGGAGTTTGCTCCCCTGGGGTCTGCCACCATGCGGCAAGCCGATATTCGCATTGTGTCAGCAGCGAACGATAAATTGCAAATGGCGGTGGACGCAGGCGAGTTTCGGGAAGATCTGTTCTTTCGCCTCAATACAATTATTCTCAATCTGCCCCCCCTGCGTGAGCGGCTCAACGACGTTCCATTGCTGTACCGCCATTATCTTGGGGTTTTTGCCGCAATCTATGAAACCGGCATTCCACATCAGACATCTGACGATACCGCAATTCTTCTGGCCCATGACTGGCCAGGCAATGTGCGTGAACTGCGTAGCCTTTGTGAACGCCATGTTTTGGCTGCGCGGCGCGGTGATGTGTCTGTGCGTGAGTTATTGCTGTATCCGGCCAATGAAGTATCCGCGCCGGAAACTCTGCGTGAAGCGGTAGCAGCCTTCGAGCGGGAGCTTATTGGAAAAGCACTGACATCGCAGGGCGGGCGAATGGATGATGTCGCCGATGCATTGGGAATTGGCCGCCGAACACTCAATGAGAAGATCGTCAAACTTGGTATTGAAAAATCCACGCTTCTGGATTCCTGATCCTGCGGAAATCCGCAGGCCCTTTTTTGCGAATTGCGCAATTTCCTTCATAGCGGCCGCTTGGCGCTGTCCTCTACTTTGCCCAAACGTGCCGTGGAGGCGGCGCATCATGGAGGATTACCCGATGAAAAAACTCACCACTTTTGTGGCTGGTGCAATGCTTGCGCTGTCCACTACGGCTGCTCTTGCCGAATCCAAAGATTACGTTTTGAACACCGCTTCAACTGGCGGAACATATCATCCAGTTGGCACAGCCATTTCGACTTTGTCGAAAGTGAAGCTGCTGCCAAGCCAGAAATTCAGCCTGACGGCTGTGAACTCAGCAGGTTCAGGTGCCAATGTTCAGGCCATGGGCGCGGGCACTGCTGATTTTGCAATTCTGCAAGGCCTTTACGGCTCCTATGCGGCCACCGGTACTGGCCCCGTTTCGGAACCACAACAGAATATCCGCTCAGTGAGCATGCTTTGGCAGAATGTCGAACAGTTCGTCATTGCTGCTGACATGGTCAAAAGCGGCACTGTCGACGATCTTGTTGCGCTGAAAGGCAAATCCGTTGGGATGGGCAAACAGAATTCTGGCACCATTGGCTCCAACACTGTGCTGCTATCGGGCCTGGGTCTCGATGTCGAAACGGACTTTACGCTGGTTCATGCAGGTTATGGTCCAACAGTCGATGCAATGGCGAATGGGCAAGCGGTTGCCGCTGGCATTCCATCTGGCCCGCCGACCGGCGCAATTACAAAGTTGATGGCAGCCAAAGAAGGCAAATTCGTCATTCTTGATGTAACTGATGAACAGGCAAAGATGATGGATGGTGACCGCAATTTGTGGACGCGTTTCGTCATTGAAGCTGGCACCTATCCTGGCCAGGACAAGGATGTGAACACAATTGCTCAACCAAACTTCCTGGCAGTAAATGCTAATGTGGACGAAGAGCATGTCTATCAGCTCACCAAGACCATGTTTGAAAATCTTGGCTTCCTGACAGCCATTCATCCGGCAACCAAAGCCATGTCGGTCGAAAAGGCTATGGCTGGTTTGCCCGTTGCACTGCACCCGGGTGCCGCACGTTACTACACAGAAATCGGTCTGGATGTTCCAGATCGGCTGATGGCCAAATAGAGTCCTGAAACAGGACGGTCTGGGGGAGCTGGAATTTGGTTCCGCTCCCCTTTTTTGTGACGTTGCGAGGGCATCATGAGCGATTCTACAACAACCGAAACGACGGATCAGTCTGTCTGGCTGTCCTTGAGAGACATTGATGGCAGTCCATTACGCGGCTTTGTCTGTCTTTTCGCGATTGTCTTCGGAATTTGGCATGTCGTCACAAATGTCTATTTGAACGAACCGGGTCTGTGGCAAAATGCGATCCATTTTGCAGGCTTCGCCTTCCTCGCCGCAGTCACAGTGCCGCTCGTTTCCAGTCAGAAAGCCACAAAACTCAATACCACTTTGAACGTCGTATATGGTCTGTTGGTCGCCGCTGCAGCGCTTTGGGTTGCCGCTTCCGAGAGCTCACTTTACGAGCGGTCTCTGGCAGTCACTGGACAGGCGTGGCAATTTAACCTCATCGACTGGTTGGCCGGTGGCCTGCTCATTTTTGCAGCGCTTGATCTGTCCCGCCGCGTATCTGGGTGGGTCATTCCCATTTTGATCATGCTGTCACTGTCCTACATTCTGTTTCTCGGCTCGCATCTGCCCGGCGTTTTCCGCGCCGCAAGCTTGCCCGCAAATGATGTGCTGTTCCGAACGCTTTATAATGACGAGGGCATGTTCGGCATTCTTGCCAGCATTTCATCTGTCAACATTACCCTGTTCATGATTTTTGGCGGATTTCTTGTTGCCTCCGGAGCCAGTAATTTCGTGATCGAAGTATCGAAAGTGGTTGCTGGCCGCATTCGTGGCGGTGCTGCTTTTGTTGCGGTTCTATCCTCAGCCCTTACCGGAACCATCAGCGGGTCTGCGATTGCCAACACGGCCTCTACCGGGGTGATCACGATTCCATTGATGAAGGCCAACGGGTTTCGCCCAAAATTTGCAGCAGGTGTTGAGGCCGCAGCATCGACAGGCGGGCAACTCATGCCGCCCATCATGGGGGCAGGTGCTTTCGTGATGGCAACCTATACGTCAATACCTTACTCGACCATCGTGTCTGTATCGGTGATGCCTGCCATTCTGTATTTTCTGTCTGTGGCTTTCATTGTCCGCATAGAAGCCGTCAAGCATCAGGTCGGTCAGGATATCGATCTGGTCGTGAACAAGGGCAAGCTGTTCTCTGGCGGTCTGGTCTTTGTCATACCTCTTACGGTGATGATCTGGCTTCTGATGAGCGGTGTCACGCCGGCCTATGCAGCTTCATGGGCCATTGCCTCGCTCATTGTCGTCTCATGGGGCACGAGTCTGCTCGCAGCGATCATAAAGCAGAGTGGCTTTGAACCAGTGGTCATGGGGCCACGACAGATCGCTGACGCATTGTTGATCGGTATGCGCACAGCCATCATGACTGGCATTCTTCTGGTGGCCATTGGCATCATGAACAATGCCATTGTCACAAGTGGCATCGGCAACGGGTTTTCATTGATGATCGCCCAGTGGTCACAAGGCTCTATTGTTCTGGCGATATTGCTGATCGGGTTGGCATCTCTGGTGCTCGGCATGGGCCTACCAGTGACAGCGGCCTATATCATCCTCGCCATTCTTACAGCGCCCGCTCTTGCAGGAATTTTGGCCGATACAATTATTGTCGAGCAACTGATCGCGGGGATTGCCGATCCAGCCAAATCAGCCATTTTTGCATTGGTTGATAGTCCGCATGTTGCCAAGGTGGCCGAAGGCATGACGCGTGAAGAGGCCGTTGCTTTTCTGGGCGCAATGCCATTTGAACTTGCCATTACCGTACGTCCGCTTCTGGTGGATCCAGCTCAGCAGATGGTCTTTCTTCTGACCGCCCATCTGATTATCTTCTGGCTCAGCCAGGACAGCAACGTCACACCGCCTGTCTGCCTGGCTGCATTTGCAGCCGCGGGGATTGCCGGTTCGAAACCTATGGAAACAGGGTTTCAGTCATGGAAAATTGCCAAAGGCCTCTACATTGTTCCGTTGATGTTTGCCTACACGCCGCTGATATCAGGCGACTGGTTGCAGATCATGCAAATTGGCTTGTTTGGGCTGTTCGGAATGTATGCAACGAATGCCCTCATTCAACTTCATGCAGAAGGTCCTTTGAACTGGCTGACAGGAAGTCTGCTGATCATCGGCGGGGTTGGGTCGTTCTGGCCACTAGACCTGCCTTTGAACATTCTTGGTGCAGGCATAGTTGTTCTGGCGGTGGTGCTTTCGGCACGCGCCATGCGTCAAAAACTTGACCGATCTCAGCCGAGCATATCTCCGGTCTAGCAGAATCGTATGCCTGCAAAGGGCCGATCGTCGACCCTCATACAGAAAGGCCCCGCCAAAGCGGGAGCCATTGCGACCTGTAATACGTGGTCGGCAGTTTTACAGTCGACTGTCTTCCTTTTGTGAGTGTCTGCAAACTGTAGGTCCGCTATTTCAGTTATTAAAACCTTTCGCCTAGCAAGCGGTAGCACCAGAACGCTTCATCGGATTGGATTGCTTGGTTCAAACGCGCCGGCGAAAAACCAGTGGCGCGGCGTACCGCGCGGCCCATGTGTGACTGGTCGGAGTAGCCTGCTTCGTATGCGATTTCCGCCAGGGACATTCCGGTGTTGCTGTGTGCAGTGGCTTGCAACGTCTCAAACGCACTAAAAAATTCAAGTGTGCGCCGCGTTTGCCCGGAGAACCGTTTCATCCGTCGTTCGACGCTACGCAAACTTTGACCCGTTCCTGAGAAGGCCGTGCGTGCGGTCAATCCTTTGACCCAATCAGCTATGCCGGTGGCACGATACCATTGCGCGGAACGGTGTCGCGCCCAGTGTGGAGCCAGGCTGTCGCAAAGCGCTTGCCATCCAGCGTTGGGGTCTGTCGTCGCGTCGAAGTGTCTTAACGCGTTAACAAGGCCGGTGGGGATGTGAGAACATGTTTTCTCTCCACCAAGGTCGCGCCACGCATCAGGATAGATACCGATGGTCATCGCTTCTATCTCTGCTGGACCCCAACTGGTGGTTGGCGAACTTTGGGGAGGCATAGCACTAATTCTTGGTAAAGCGGGTGTTTCTAATGCTGTGGCCCACCCCCCGGCCGGTGGAAGTACGTGTAGCGTCCCATGACCTACCAATGTCAAAGACACCAGCGGTGATGCGGGAAAGTGGTTGATACGATCAGTATTAGATAACATTGCCCCGCGTGTGTCGCGATATATGGCGGCTAACATACATCCAGACAAAGCTGGAGGCGGCAAGAACAACTTTGAAATCGGACCCATTGGTAACCTTGAGAAGTGACGCATTCATTCTATCGCAGGGCATATGGCGAATGCAATAAGGCCCCAACTCTCAAGAAAAAGGAACACCGCCATCGCTAAAATTAATTACTCAGGTCCATTATTGCTTCGGCTGCGTAGCATAGTGAAGCTTGGCCAGATCGCCATCGCAACAACGATAAGGCACGCATTTGGTCGCCGTATTTCTCCCGACTGGGACGCACATTTCGAAACTGGTATTCGGTTTGTGCGACACCAATTTACAGTGGCGATGGCCCAAAATGATATTTCGCGCGGGCGGTTGCTGTTTGACAGTGTTCAACCTGAAACTGATGACGTCTATGACGTTAACGAAAGCCCTGTAGCAGGAATTCCAGGGCGGTGGTATGAACCCATACAACAATCCAGCGATGCGGTTTTGCTGTATTTCCACGGCGGTGGTTACACATTTCATGGCGGCGTTAGCAAACGCTTCGCCGCGATGCTTGCCCATCACACGAGTGCACGGCTGTTTGCCCTTGAGTATCGTTTAACGCCGGAACATCCTCACCCTGCTCAAGCCGAGGATGCAATGGCCGCTTGGGACTATCTGGTGTCTGAGGTTCCAGCCCAAAGGATCGTCATCATTGGTGATAGTGCGGGTGGGCATATGGCATTGATGCTGTTGCTAGCTCTTCGTGCACAAAACAAAGATCAACCGGCGCTATGTATTGGGCTGTGCCCTTGGACGGATATCGGTGATCGCGGCGCAAGTCTGCGCGTCAACGATCAATTTGACCTTGTTCAAGGATGGATGGCGCTACAATTTGGTATGTGGCTGGATCCTGATGATGCTTATGGGCGAGACGCTCTGTCACCAATTTCGCATGATTTTGCAGGTCTTGCACCTATGTATTTGCAAGCAGGGGGACGCGAGGTGCTGCGTGATATGATAATTGAATTTACTCAAAAACAAAGAGCACAGGGTGCTGATGTCATGCTCGATCTTTGGCCCGACATGCCGCATGTTTTCCAAGCTTACGACAGCCTGACAGTCTCTTCTACTGCCGCGCTTAAAAGGATCAGGACAGCGGTTGATAACCGCGTGATGAGGCAAACGTCTTTACCTCCTTTGGCAAACATCACAACCGTTGAGAGCAACATCTAACAGATTTTGTTACATGGTCGTTTCACAAGAGCGGTCATTGGGGCCACGATAGATTGCGGACGCATTGTTGATCGGTGTGCGTACAGCCATCATGACAGGAATTCTTCTGGTTGCCATTGGCATCATGAACAATGCCATCGTCACGAGCGGCATTGGCAACGGATTTTCTTTGATGATCGCGCAGTGGTCGCAAGGCTCTATTGTTCTGGCAATATTGCTGATCGGCTTGTTCGGGCTGTTCGGCATGTACGCAGTGAATGCCCTGATCCAGCTTCACGCGGAAGGTCCCTTGAACGTGTTAAAAGGCAGTCTTCTGATCATCGGAGGGATTGGATCGTTCTGGCCGCTAAACCTGCCTTTGAACATTCTCGGTGCGGGCTTAGTTGTTCTGGCGGCGCTGTTGTTCTTAGCGGACATTAAATTAAACAATCTGAGGTGGCATTCTTGGTGGGAACACTTATTATAGCAAATATACTTAGAGAAATTTCCAGTGTTGGGAGATTGTCATGCAAATTTTTTGGTTATTTATTGTTCTCGGAGGAATTTCCTTAATTTCGACAATTCCAGCGCTGGGTCAGTCTCCACTGCCCGAAGAAATAGCTTGCGAAAGTAACAAGGATAGTGGTGAGGCATGCTTCAATGCCGGTTTTCAATATGCCAATGGACAGGGTGTTGCTGAAGATCAAACCCGTGCGACAGAGCTCTACATGAAGGCCTGCAACGGCGGCACAGCCCCAGGCTGTTACAATGCCGGTGTTCAATATTCCAAAGGGTGGGGTGTCGGCGAAGATCAGACCCGTGCTACACAACTCTTTCTGCAGGCCTGCAACGGTGGCGTAGCCTCAGGCTGTTACAATGCAGGTTTTCGTTACCATCATGGACTGGGTGTTGCCGAAGATCAGACCCGTGCAATGGAACTCGCTGTGAAAGCCTGCGACGGTGGCGATGCTTTAGGCTGTTATGATGCAGGCGGCCAATATGCAAATGGATGGGGCGTTGCCCAAGATCATGCTCGTGCTGTGGAGCTCTTTCTGCTGGCCTGCAACGATGGCGTAGCCCCGGGCTGTTACAATGCAGCTCAAAGATACCATGACGGACGGGGCGTTGCCGAAGATCAGACCCGTGCTACGGAGCTCGATGTGATGGCCTGCGACGGTGGCTATGCATCAGGTTGTCAAAATGCAGGCATTCAATATGCCATTGGACGAGGCGTTGCCCAAGATCATACCCGTGCTTTGGAGCTCTTTCTGCAGGCCTGCAACGATGGCGTGGCCCCAAGCTGTTATGACGCAGGCAGCCAATATGCAAATGGATGGGGCGTTGCCCAAGATCATACCCGTGCTTTGGAGCTCTTTCTGCAGGCCTGCAACGATGGCGTAGCCCCAAGCTGTCATGACGCAGGCGGCCAATATGCTAAAGGATGGGGCGTTGCCCAAGATCATACCCGTGCTTTGGAGTTCTTTCTGCAGGCCTGCAACCATGGCGTAGCCCGAGGCTGCTACAATGCAGGCAGCCAATATGCAAATGGATGGGGCGTTGCCCAAGATCATGCTCGTGCTGAGGAACTCTTTCTGCAGGCCTGCAATGGTGGCGTAGCCCCAGGCTGTCACAATGCAGCTCAACGGTAGCATGACGGACGGGGTGTTGCCAAAGATCAGACCCGTGCTGCGGAACTCTTTTCGAAGGGACGTACTCTCGTAAAAATGAAGCGTGTTAAATATTTAGTGTCCAAAAGGTTCAATAGTGAAAATGCAGCTTTAAAATCATCCCGCCTGCGACGGTAGCCGAATGACGGGTTTTGGGTAGTTCGCAACGCCGACAGGGGTGTCGAAAGCTGAACGTCCATCAAGTTCCCAAACGGGAATTTGTCCGCACAGCGGATCCACACGGTTTGTGGGCACCTCCTTCCATGTGAGGTGTTTCAGCAGCCCTCAATTTACGCCCACATCTGCGGCCCAAGGAGCAGCCACGGATGGTAGAGAAGTCTTGATAGCTTAGGCAGCTGCGGACGGTCATCTCGCTTTTTCAGTTTCGCTTCGCCAGTTCCTTCTGCTTCCTTTCAAAGATTGGCCGATTGGGCTGACGAAGAAACCTGACGGGCTCAGGTGAGAAACTGCCATGGGAGTTTCGAACCTCCCGCCAAATTCCCTTTGGAGCGGGAGCGACATCTTGCACACGATCCACGCGCAGTTGATCGACATGATTGCGGCGGCCTTTAACCGTGCATTGAAATAGGGTCATTGAACCAACCGAGACCAAAGGTCACTTTGTCCCGCAAAACGATCCTTCACGCGGATTGGGGAGAATGACTGGAAAGAGCCCAAAATGCATAATTGCGGCTTTGCGGCGAGTGTCTCTTTTGGCTCCAGGCTTTATCGTTTCAGAACTTCTTGCCCAAAACTGCCAAAGGCATCAAGGTCGTATAACAGATGGAATCAGGTGACATATGGCAGACCCGAATTGGAGCGACTTTCGTGTTGTGCTCGCCTTGCGAAACGAAGGCTCAATTGCCGGGGCCGCGCGTGTTCTCGGCGTTGATGGGTCTACCGTAAGCCGCAGGCTTACTGCCGCTGAGGAAGCCTTTGGCGCAACACTTATCGTGCGCGGCGGTGGCGAATTTGTTTTCACTTCAGAAGGTTTGGCAATCGCAGGCGCGGCAGAAAAGATGGACGCGACTGTTAATACAACTCGGATTAACGTCCGCTCGATGCGAGAAGAACCGACTGGGACTGTCCAAGTGGCGTGCGTTCCGACTGCTGCGCATGTTTTGCGCCCACTGGTTGGTGAGGTCGCCGAGGCACATAAAGGATTGCACGTAGATCTCATGAGTTCGATCTCTGGCATTGATCTGGCGAAGGGAGATGCAGACATTGCTGTGCGTACGATCCCTCCAAAGGATCCTGGCCTTGTGATTGCTTATGTGTTTACATGGGGCAGCTGTCTTTATGCCTCAAAGGAATACCTTGAACAGAACGGTAGGCCCGATACCCCCGAGGGGCTGCGCGCCCTTACGTTGGTGCGTTATGGAGCGCCGCTCTTGCATGCAAGGGCTTTTGGCTGGGTCGAGCAATTCGCCGATCCGGACCGCCCAGCAACGCGGGTGGAAAACTCTGACTCTGCCCGTGTGATCATCGAGCAAGGCGGCGGGATTGGACCGCTCTTTTGCGCGGTAGGTGATACCTGCGCGAACCTTGAGCGGGTCTTTCCTGAACCGTTCGACCAGATGGACTCTTGGGTTCTGTATCACGAGTCTGCGCGCGGGTCGCACAGGGTGCGTGTTGTCTTGGACAGGTTGGTGGCGTTTTTGCGCGACAAGCGGAAATTCCTGACAGGGCTGGACTAACTTCTCATCAAAACGTGGCGTGCCCTCGCCGAAAGTCGGGCTCATCGCTGACTTTGAAAGGATGCATTTCTTATAAATCTCCAAAAGTGGGAATGGCCTGCGGCAACAATTTATTGCTACAGGCCGTCGTGATTCCTAGTCTGTTGGTTCTTCTTCAAAATTGCCCCAGAACTCATCACGGGCATTGCTACGTGGGAACGGGTCCGTTGGAACGGGCACATTCAGGAAGTCACACAAAGGTCCCCATCCATCTGCGGGCGTGAAGACCAGCAGGCGGTCTGCCGATACCCGTTCGCGAACCAAAGCATTGTTGCGGCGGTAGGCCTCAATCGCCATTTTCTTATCAGGCAAGCCGCCGAAAGTATCGTCGATGTAGAAAGGGGTCAGGTTGGTAAAGATGTCTTGGATATGCGGTGGCATCTTGCGGGTTAGCATCTTGTGATGTGTCCAGACCTTCAGAACCGTTTTACTAAAGCTGGCCCACCAGTCTTCTTCGTTTCGTTCTGTGTGAAGCACTCTTGCCTCG
Source organism: Alphaproteobacteria bacterium (assembly GCA_024743215.1). Taxonomy (GTDB): domain Bacteria; phylum Pseudomonadota; class Alphaproteobacteria; order Rhizobiales. The sequence continues at coordinate 99,781 of JANSWZ010000002.1, read as the reverse complement.
GGAAACGCATCAATCGTCTGCTGCCAGACGCGACCACCGGGAAAATCGACCTGTGCGTTGAAACCGTCGAAAACGTTTTCCCAGTCGGTCCTCTTGCCGCGGGCGACCTCCGTCCAGACTGCGACCTGGGCCGGATCAGCAAAAAGCGCCATCATGTGATGGCACGGCCCGAAACCAAGCTGTTCGAGGGCGATACGGGTGGACAATGTGCCGGTGCGGCTTAGACCGGTTCCGATTACTTTAAGGGTCATATAAGGTCTCCTGCGGATGCAACTCAGTGGTTTCCAAACATCAAGCCGTAGGTGAGCGGTCAACCAATTGGGTGGTTCCCGTTTGGTCGTCGGCAGGTTCTATAATCTGACGTTGGATCGCTCTTGCGATGAATTGAGACTATTCTGCCTCATTCATTGCGTCGATGGGTGTATACGCAAACGCCACTTGCAAAAATGCAGGTTTCGATGATTGGGCACAGCGGACCCACACGGTTGGTCGAAAATCCCTGATAAGTCAGGAAGGTGAGGACGGGCGTCGCGCCGAAAATCTCGCTTCCTCAGTTTGCACTGCCAGTTCACTATCCTTCCCCCCAAAATTGACAGCAAGGGCAGACGATGAACTCTGCCGGGTTCAATTGAGTGTCCGTCACGGGAATTTCGAATCTCCTGCCAAATTGCCCCTGATGGTTAAAAACAGACGTGATTAGGAATGAAAAACAAATAACGACCGGTCTTTCGGCCGACAGGTTGAACGGACGCTTGTCCCATAACTCAGAAGGGCCCCGCCAAAGCGGGGCCCTTCTTTTTAGCTCAGTTCAGAACTCTTGAAGTTCAGTCCTGTGAAGCATGCCCGCCGGAGATTTCATCCGTTTGCTCATCGGACAATTCTTCTGGAAGTACCAGATTGAGAACAATCGCAATAATCGCCGCAGGCAGCAGGCCTGTTGTGGCCAAAAGCCTCATTGTGTCAGGCAGATGCTGCAGGGCACCTGGCTCCAATTGCAGACCAAGACCAATGGACAGGGCCACAGCAAAGATGACCATGTTGCGTCGGTTCCAGTTCACATCAGACAGCATGGACACACCAGCTGCCACGACCATTCCGAACATCACAATGACGCCGCCACCCAGAACTTCAATGGGGATGGTGGAGATCGCAGCGCCAACTTTCGGCACCAGACCGGCAGCAATCAGGAACAGTGCACCGATGGTCACCACATGACGGCTCATGACGCCGGTCATTGCAATCAGACCGACATTCTGGCTGAAAGAGGTATTTGGCAGGCCGCCAAAGATGCCAGCCAAGGCTGACCCGATACCATCGGCATAAGTCGCGCCGGTGATTTCTTTGTCGGTTGCTTCCCGGCCAGCACCACCCTTGGTGATACCAGAGACATCGCCAACAGTTTCCACAGCTGACACGAAAGCCATCAGGCAGAAGCCGATAATAGCAGCCATGCTGAACTCAAAACCGTAACGAAGCGGATCGGGAACAGCGAAATCTGCTGCGCGACCCACATTATCAAAACTCACCATGCCAAGTGCATAAGCAACAATATAGCCCGCAACCAGTCCCAGAAGCACTGCTGATACTGAAAGCATGCCTTTGGTAAAGAACTTCAGACCCAGTGTGACCAGAATGACCACAAGTGCCACTGACCAGTTCAGCAGGCTGCCATATTCCGGTGTGCCAATAGCTGGAACGCCACCAGCCGCATATTGAATGCCCACTTTCACCAGTGCCAGACCTATCATGGTTACGATCAGGCCAGTGACCAGCGGAGGCAAGGCAAAGCGGATACGACCGATGAATGTGCCGATCAGAGCATGGAACAGACCACCCACGATCACGCCACAGAACAAGGCAGGAAGTGCATCAACACCCTTGCCGGCCACCAGCGGAATCATGATGGGTACAAATGCAAAACTCGTGCCCTGCACAATCGGCAGCCTTGCGCCAACAGGTCCCAATCCGATTGTTTGCAACAGGGTGGCGATGCCTGCAAAGAACATGGACATCTGAATCAGATAGATCAGTTCAGGGAAATCCGGGGAATTGGATCCAAATCCAAATCCCGCTGCGCCTGCAATGATGATGGCTGGTGTGACGTTTGACACAAACATGGCCAGAACATGCTGAATGCCCAATGGCACTGCTTTGTGCAGTGGGGGTGTGTAGTTCGGATCGCGGAGTTGCTCCGGGGTTCCGATAGATGTGTCTGCTGCCATGATTGCCTCCTATGACGAGCAATAAAACCCGATTGGGTCAGTTCAACATTGGTCAGTCGCCCGCAATCACATACGGGGCTTCAAACCAATGCTCTTCCAGATTTTTGCCATCGCCAATGCGATCAACAACGGCAAACAAGCCCGGCTCGGACAATGGTGTCAGTACGCCATGCCAGGTATTGCGGTGGTAATTCACGCCCTGTCCGGGCGCGGTGATGAACGCAAGTGGTGTGCCGGGTTTCCCGTCCAGATCCGGCGCTACAATGGTCAGAAACGAATGGGCGGTCATGGGAATGAAGGCCTGACTGCCCAGCGGATGACGCTCCATCATATCCAGTCTGTAGGGCAGGCTGCGCGCTTCGGATTTGAAAAGACTGATACCGGCTGCGGCGTCGTTCCCGACAAAGTCAATTTTTGCAAGATCATGAAACCGGCCGCACAGGCCCTGATTGATGATCATGTCTGGCTTGTCGCCAATCTCCAGAACATCACCAAACGGAGCAAAGGCATCCTGGCTCAGTGGTTGTGTCTGAAGGGGGAGGCTCATCCCAAACGCCTCCCGGTTCCCGATCCGCTGCTTGTCAGCTTCATATGGCGGTTGACGTCCTTGTAAAGCAGATAGCGGAATTGTCCGGGACCGCCCGCATAGCAGGCCTGCGGGCAAAAGGCGCGCAGCCACATGTAATCGCCAGCTTCGACTTCCACCCAGTCCTGATTGAGCCGGTAGACCGCTTTGCCTTGCAGCACATAAAGCCCGTGCTCCATGACATGGGTTTCCGCAAACGGAATGACCGCACCGGGTTCAAGGGTCACAATGTTTACATGCATGTCATGGCGAATGTCGTCAGATTCAACAAAGCGGGTTGTCGCCCACGTGCCATTGGTTTTGGCCATGGGAATGGGTGCCACATCTTGCTCACGGGTCACGAAGGGCGGAGGGACATCAATGCCTTCAACAAATTCATAGGCTTTGCGAACCCAGTGGAACCGCACTACATCTTTGCCAGAGTTCAGAACGGTCCAGGCTGTTCCAGGTGGCAGGAACGCATAACCACCCGGGCTCATTTCATGCGCGTCGCCCTCTATAGTCAGCGACAACGCGCCTTCAACGACAAACAACACGCCTTCAGCATCGGGGTCGAGTTCGGGTTTCTGACTGCCGCCGCCGGGTTGAACTTCCATAATGTATTGGGAGAAGGTTTCCGCAAAGCCTGACAAGGGCCGTGACAGAACCCATAGCCGGGTTTTCTCCCAGAACGGCAGAAAGCTGGTGACGATATCCTGCTGAACGCCTTTTGGGATCACCGCATAGGCATCGGTAAACACCGCCCTGTCTGTCAGCAATTGGGTCTGCTCGGGCAGGCCGCCATGAGGCGCGTAATATGTGGGGTTAGCCAAGATCATTCCATTCTGTTGTCATGGCAGCATATCGCTCAGGCGCAGAAGAGCTATGCGCTCAACCTGTCGGCAGGCCCCGGTGAATTCTGTTTCACGATCATGATTGATGCGCGTTTGAAAGGCTGACAGGATCGCATCCTTGCTCAAGCCCTTCACGGCTATGATGAATGGAAAGCCAAATTTGTCCGTATAGTCAGCATTCAGCTTCTGAAATACAGCTCGCTCAGTATCGCTTAACGCATCCAGTCCGGCAGATGCCTGTTCGGATGTGGATTCAGCAGTCAGCCGCTTTGCCGCTGCCAGCTTTCCAGCAAGATCCGGGTGCGCTTTCAAAACAGCCAGTCGCTCATCATCACTGGCGGAGCGGAATTTGCGGGCAAGCGCATTGGACAAGCCCAGGGCTGTATCGTGTGCCGGTCCCAATTCATCATCAAATGCGCGTTCGGCAATCCAGGGTGAATGCTCATAAACCCCGCCATATGTGTCAACGAATACCTGCTTCTCCATCTGTGAAGGGGCGAGTGTTCTTGCCGGAGCAGGATGGGTTTTTTGCCAGTGTCGGGCAATGTCTATGCGCCGGGCAAACCATACTTTCTCGTGAGACTTTGCATATTCCATGAAACGCCGCAGGGCCATGACACGGCCCGGCCGGCCGATCAGTCGGCAATGCAGTCCGATATTCATCATTTTTGCCTGACCAGCCGATCCTTCTGCATAGAGCGCATCAAAGCTGTCTTTCAGATAGGCAAAAAACTGGTCGCCGGAATTGAAGCCCTGAGGAGTGGCAAAGCGCATATCATTGGCATCAAGCGTGTAAGGAACGATCAGTTGGTCGCGGTCTTCGCTCTGGTGCCAATAAGGCAGATCATCAGCATAGCTGTCCGAAAGATAGTCAAAGCCACCTTCTTCTGTCGCCAGATCAATTGAATTCATCGAGCAGCGCCCGACATACAGGCCTTGGGGGCGTTCGCCTGTCACGTCCGTGTGCAAGCGAATGGCTTCCATCAGATCGGCACGCTCATCCTCAGGCGTGTAATCCTTGTATTCGATCCATTTGAGGCCGTGACTTGCGATTTCCCATTCCGCGTCCTGCATGGCCGCGACCTGAGCGGGAGAACGGGCAAGGGCCGTTGCCACACCATAAACGGTGACCGGGATATCCAACTCGGTGAAGAGGCGATGGAGACGCCAGAACCCGGCGCGCGCGCCATATTCGTAGATGCTTTCCATATTCCAATGCCGCTGGTCCTGCCATGCTGCGGCACCGACAATTTCCGACAAGAAGGCTTCGGACGCCGCATCGCCGTGGAGAATGTTATTCTCCCCGCCTTCTTCGTAATTGATGACAAATTGCACAGCAATGTTGGCGCCACCAGGCCATTTTGGGTCTGGTGTTCTGGAACCATAGCCTTGCATATCACGCGGATAGCGACTCACATTAATTCCTCCGAAACACGACCAGTCGATATTTAATTGTATAGCAAAACAATGATGGTGATTTTCAAAAAAACCAAATAAGAGTTTCGCGCTTACAGGGTCAGTTTTTGAAGCTGAATAAGCCGGCAGGTGACGAGCATAACTCTCAAACCAGCTTCCGCTTGTCCAACTCCATACGACATTTTGCAATCATGAAGTCAATGAACAGGCGAATTTTGGGATCCTGAAAAGTTCTGTGCGGATACAGGCACGCCAATTGCACTGCTACCGGTGGTGTGGCCTTGGCAACTTCAACCAATGCGCCGGACTTCAGATGTTCGACCACTTCAAAGACCGGTTTGTTGACAATACCACGTCCTTCCAACGCCCATTGGGTGAGAACATCACCATCATCAGATTCGAAAGGGCCCGCGACATCAAAACCGTTCGGGCCATCTTCGGTCTGTAGCAGCCAGCGAAATTCCGGCGCCCCGGGAAAGCGCAACTGCAGACAATCATGCTGTCGGTTTGCCAAATCACTGCCATGGGCGGGGTGCCCCCGCGCTTTAATGTAATCCGGCGAAGCGCAAAGCACCCGATCACATTCGGCAATCATCCGGGCTTTGAGGTTGGAATCTTTCAGATGTCCCAGAACAAAAGCAACATCCAGCCCTTCCTCTGCCATGTTGATTTTTCGGTCTGACAGACGCAGGCGCACATCAATTTCCGGGTATTGATCCTTGAAGGGCGGTACATGAGGCGCGATGAATTGCCGCCCAACGCCAAGTGGGGCTGCCACAAAAATGGACCCGCGCGGATTTCGTGTGATTTCCATCACCGCCGCTTCTGCGTCTTCTATGGTCTCCAGAACTTTTGTCGCACCGCGGTAAAACACCTTGCCATGCTCGGTTGGTTGCAGCCGGCGTGTGGTGCGGTTAAAAAGCCGCACACCAAGATGTTTTTCCAGTTCCGCTATGCGGCTTGAAGCAACAGCGGCAGACACACGCAGATCCCGTGCAGCGGCCGACATATTTCCCAGTTCAAAAACCCGCACAAACATGCGTACATTGACAACATAGCTCATGCCTTGAAACTACGATCATTTGGAAAAATTTGAAAGTCTTGGAGAATTTGAGCGCTATTCAAAATAATATGAACCATCCATAGTGTTTTCAAAGAGCAGTCGACAGGAGACAGGGCATGTATGATCTGGCAATTTTCACCGAGTGGCTGCACTTTGCAGTGCGCTGGGTGCATGTCATCACGGCAATCGCCTGGATTGGGTCTTCTTTCTATTTCATAGCGCTGGATTTGGGCTTGACCAAAGCTGCCAACATGCCAGAGGGCGTTTCGGGGGAAGAGTGGCAGGTTCACGGTGGCGGCTTCTACCATTTGCGTAAATATCTGGTCGCGCCTGCTGAAATGCCGGAGCACCTGACCTGGTTCAAATGGGAAAGCTACATGACGTGGGTTTCCGGTTTTGCCCTGTTATGTCTGGTTTATTATCTGGGCGCAGATTTGTATCTGATCGATCCTGCTGTTGCTGACATTTCGGTCATGACTGCCATTGCTATCTCACTTGCCTCAATCGTGTTCGGTTGGCTGGCGTATGACCAGCTTTGCAAAAGCCGCTTGGGGCAGAACAGCACGTTCTTGATGGTCTTGCTGTTTGGCGTTCTGGTGGCCATGTCCTGGGGGTTCACACAGGTGTTTTCCGGGCGTGCAGCGCTGTTGCATCTGGGCGTATTCACTGCAACCATCATGTCTGCCAATGTGGCCTTCATCATTATTCCAAATCAGAAAATCGTGGTGGCTGATCTGAAGGCTGGACGCAAGCCGGATCCGAAATACGGCATCATCGCCAAGCAGCGCTCAACGCATAATAATTATCTGACCCTGCCAGTGATCTTCTTCATGCTGTCCAACCACTATCCGCTGGCCTTCGCGACGGAATACAACTGGATCATTGCAAGTCTGGTGTTTCTGATGGGCGTGACCATCCGCCATTACTTCAACTGTCGTCATGCCCGGACCGGCGATCCCACATGGACATGGCTAGCAACCGCTCTGATTTTTTCGGTGATCATGCTGTTGTCTCTGGCACCGCTCTATCAGGCGGATCAGGCAGAGGATGCGGCGGCGGCGGTAATCACCCCCACTCAGCAGAAATATGTTGATGCAGCGTCGTTTGAGGAAGTCAGCAGTATTGTTTCAACCCGTTGTTCCATGTGCCACGCAAACGAACCTGTTTGGGAAGGCATTTTATGGCCACCAAAAGGTGTGCGTCTGGAAACGCCGCAGCAGGTCGCCCAACACGCCAGATCCATTTTTCTGCAAGCGGGCGTAACTCATGCCATGCCGCCAGCCAATGTCAGTTGGATGGAAGATGATGAGCGCCGTGTCATCATCAATTGGTTCCGCGCAGCACAAAGCGGTTCCTGATTGGGCGTTGCCACAGGCATTGTTGTGTTCCGCCACTGAAACGCCCATATCCCTTCAAAAAGGGAGGTCCATTATGCAGCGCGACCAGGTGACATTAGCAACCCAAACCATCCACCGTGTGGATGAACCACGACATTTCATGCGCCTGAAGCCGGTGCCAAGGCGCATTCGCGTTCTCAAAGACAGTCAGGTTTTGGCAGATACAGAAGCGGCACTTCGACTGACTGAAATAGGCAGGGATATTTATGATCCTGTCTTCTACATTCCCGAGGCTGACATGCAGGTGGATCTTGTGCCCATCATCGGAAAAAGCACCCATTGCCCGCTAAAAGGCGATGCCAGCTATTTCGCACATAGAGGCAATGAGCCGATTGCCTGGACCTATGACAGACCTCTTGCTGCAACAGACATTTTGAAAGGGCTGATTGCATTTTATCCTGATCAGGTCGTGGTAGAGGAAATCGGCCAGATGGCTTAGGTTAAATGCCAGGGGAGGTTTGAACACCATGCGTTCATTTGATGCCATATTTGAAATCGCAGCAGATCGAAAGGGCGGTCCCGATGCGCTAAATGCAGAGTTGCAACCTCCCTTAAGTCGCAAAGACATAGCTTTGATCAGTGATGATCGCTGGCTTTCCGGCATGTCGAAATCTATCTTTCAGGCAGGCTTCAACTGGAAAGTTGTTGAATCAATGTGGCCCGGATTTGAAGCTGCGTTTCATGGCTTTGATCTGGGGCGCTGCGCTATGCTGACCGATGAGGACCTTGCGGATCTGGTTTCCGACAAACGGATTGTTCGCCACGGAACCAAAATCCGTTCAGTTCAGGCGAACGCCGTTTTTCTGATTGATCTGGCCAACGAACATGGCAGCGCCGCATCCGCATTTGCGGATTGGCCATCAGACGATTTTATCGGGCTGTTGGCGCTTTTGAAAAAGCGCGGCTCCCGATTGGGCGGTATGACCGCGCAATATTGTTTGCGTTTCATGGGGTGCGATAGCTTCATTCTGTCTCGCGACGTGACAGCACGCCTCATCGCAGAAGGCGTTGTCGACAAGACACCGGGCTCACAAAAGTCCATGCGGGCGGTTCAGGACGCGTTCAATATCTGGACCGAGCAATCCGGCAGGTCGCTCAAGGAAGTCAGCCGGGTTCTGGCGATGAGCATCGGTTGATGCTCTAGGCTGGATCTGGGTGTAGTCCACAAGTGCAATCCAGATCACGCAACAAGCCATCATTCAGGCCGTAAACCCAGCCATGGATTTCAATGTCTTTTCCATCACGCCATGCCGATTGCATGGTTGGCGTGCGCGACAAGGTTTCAACCTGTGTCTCAATCGATAGTTCACAAAGCCTGTTGAAACGCTGTTCATCGTTGGTGATGGCGGAGAGTTCTTCATGCGCCTTTGTCGCGACATCACGGACAGGCTGGAGCCAATGATCGATCAGGCCATGCCTCTGCCCATCGATGGCGGCCTTGACGCCACCACAGCCATAATGCCCGCAAATGATGATCCGCTTCACCTCAAGGCTCTCAACGGCGTATTCAAGGACTGACAGAAGATTCATATCGCCGCGATGGACCAGATTGGCAACATTCCGATGAACGAACACTTCGCCGGGCTCCAGACCCGTGATCACATTGGCAGGAACGCGACTGTCAGAACACCCGATCCACAGAAAGTCCGGGCGTTGAAGCGATGACAGACGACTGAAATACTCAGGATCCTCTTTGGACCGCTCGGTGGCCCAGCGAAGATTATGGTCAAGCAGATCGTCAAGCATTGGTCATTCCCTGAAGTGAATCGTCTCGGCTGTTTGACACCATAGAGCAGGTTTTCCCTATAGGGAATCATTTGACAGAATTGGCGGCTGTGCACTGCGAAAAATGGCAGCATGTCTTCAGCTATGAAATCATGGTGACGTCTTCGCAATCCAAAAACTCAAAGTGCCGGCATTTGCCGGTCAGCAGATGAATTGGAAATCAACAGGCGTTCCCTTTAACCGATTTGCTCGGCTCCATGCTGAGGTGCGGATATCGAGGGTGAGCCCGGTGGTAGGTATGCGCAGGGTTCCGGGTTTGCCCGCTGCCCTTTGTCTTTCAACAAGTGGTTCGACAGGCACAGATATTTGAAAATCAGTGCTGCGCCTGTCTGAGCTTTCTAAATCGCCAGATATTCCTGACGCAACTCTTCATTATCCAGAACGTCCTGGGCAGTGCCATCAAAAACGATGTGGCCCATATCCAGAATAATTGCGCGGTCTGCCAGATGCAGAGCGGCAATAGCATTTTGCTCCACAATAATGGTGGTCATGCCCAGGGATTTGATTTCCTCAAGCGTGCGCTCGATTTCCTGAACAATCACCGGAGCCAAGCCTTCATAAGGCTCATCCAGAAGCAATAATTTGATATCGCGCGCAAGAATGCGGGCGAGAGCGAGCATCTGTTGCTCGCCACCAGAAAGCGTTGTTCCTTCTTGATTGCGACGCTCCGCAAGACGCGGGAACAACTCGTAGATACGTTCCAGTGACCAGCCATGTGGTGGTGCAATCTGGGACAGCTTCAGGTTTTCTTCAACGGTCAGACCTTGAATGATACGTCGGTCTTCCGGAACGAGACCAATACCATTTTGAGCTGCCTGATATGATTTCATCTCGTGAAGAGGCTGGTGATCAAGCCAGATTTCTCCGTGTTTCAGGTCGGGGTCATCCATGCGTGCGATTGCGCGCAAGGTGGATGTTTTGCCTGCACCATTGCGGCCCAACAGCGCGACGATTTCGCCTTCGCGCACATTGAAGCTGACGCCTTGCACGATGTAACTCTCGCCATAATAGGCGTGAAGGTCCCAAACCGAGAAATACGCCGGTTGCCCACCGACTGCCTTGCTGGGGGCAATCCCGGGTGCAGGGCTGGAGCCTTGTGCTAACGTGTCGTTCATAATTGTGCTCCTCCCAAATAGGCTTCCTGAACCTTCGGGTTGCCTTTGATGTCTTGTGGAAGGCCCTCGGCAATGATCGAACCTTGTGCCAACACAGAAATTTTTTCAGCAAGCGAGAACACCACATGCATGTCATGCTCGATAACAACCATGGTGATGTCGCGTTTTTCCTTGATTTCTTTCAGCAGATCAATGGTGTTGTTCGTATCGGCCCGTGCCATGCCAGCTGTGGGCTCGTCAAGAAGCAGCAGCTTTGGCTCCTGCACAAGACACATCGCCATTTCCAGTCGACGCTTGTCGCCGCGTGACAGCGCGCCTGCATGCATCTCTTTCTTCATGTGCATGTTCAAGTCACGCAAAATGCTTTCCGCTTTGTCCATGAGTTCGTTCTCATGGAACACGGATTCGTAGGCATGCATGCGGAAAGGTCCATCGCGTTTGGCAAAACATGGGATCACCACATTTTCAAGAACCGTCAATTCGGCAAAGATCTCCGGCGTCTGAAAAACCCGGGAAATACCCATCTGATTGATCTGGTGCGGGGCGAGACCGAGCACTGGCTTACCATCAAACATGACTGAGCCTGTATCGGGATCAAGCTTCCCGATAAGACAATTCAGCAAGGTGGATTTACCGGCTCCATTGGGCCCGATTATAGCGTGGATAGTATTTTCCACGATGTCAAGATTGACATCACCAAGTGCCTGTAATCCACCAAAGCGCTTGTTGACACCGCTGACTTCCAAAATACCCATAGCGCTTGTCCTTACTCTGCTGGTTCGGCTTTGGCGGATGCAGGGGGCATACCCCCGGATTTATCCTTGCGACGGATCAACCCTGCAATGCGTTGGGCCCCTTCTACCAGACCACCTGGCAGGAAGATGACGACCAGCATGAACACAATGCCCAGGGTCAAATGCCATCCCTTGCCGATGAATGGATAGGTGAGGTTCACAATCAAATCTTCCAATCCATCAGGCAGGAACGAGAACCAGGAATGTAGAATTTCCGTGTTGATCTTGGAAATGATGTTTTCCATGTATTTGATGGCACCTGCACCAAGTACGGGCCCAATCAATGTTCCAACACCACCCAAAATAGTCATCAAGACCACTTCACCTGAGGCTGTCCAGAACATGCGTTCAGGACCCACTTGGCTATCCATGGCCACCATCAGACCGCCCGCCAGACCGGCATACATGCCCGAAATGACAAAGGCCGCCAATGTATATGGTTTTGGGTTGAGTCCCGTGTATTTCATGCGGTTCTGGTTCGATTTGACGGCACGCAGCATCATGCCGAAAGGGGAACGGAAGATGCGGATGGCAAGGTAGAAACTCAACAGCATCACCACGGCCGCTACATAATAGCCAGCGTTGAAGGTGAAGAGCCAACTGCCGATTTCCAGCTCATAGCTTGAACGCATCGACAGCCCAAACAGATTGGCAGTGGGTGTAGCTCCATCCACCAATGCACTATCCAGCAGTCGCGGATCATTCACTTTTGGCTGTAGACCAGTCTCGCCACCTGTGATGGGGGTCAGCACGGAATAGGCAAGCTGATAGGACATCATGGCAAAGGCGAGGGTGAGAATGGAAAAATAAATGCCTGATCGGCGCAGCGAAATAAATCCGACCACGACGCTGAACAGACCGGCAACCACCACAGCCACGATGATCGCCGGGATCACATTCATGGTCAGCAGTTTCATCATCCAGATTGCAGCATAAGACCCCACCCCGAGGAAGGCAGCGTGGCCGAAGCTCAAATAGCCAGTCAGACCAAACAGAATGTTGAAGCCAATGGCAAAAATGCCAAAGATCACAAAGCGCTGCATGAGATCGGGATAGCCAGCGTTGAACTGTGCCAGCGCCGACCCTTCCGGAAAAGGGTTCAGCACGAACGGCGCCAGCATGGTGAGCATGGTGACGATCAACAGAAGCAAAAAATCTTTCTTGTTCAATCCAAGCATGGCCTAATCCTCCATCACGCCCTTGCGGCCCATAAGACCACGCGGGCGAGTGAGCAAAATAATGATTGCCACCAGATAGATGATGACCTGATTGATGCCGGGCACGAGCGCCACGACTTCTTGAAGAGAGGCAAGACTTTCCAGAATGCCGAGTAAGAAACCCGCCAGTACAGCGCCAGGCAGCGAGCCCATACCCCCCACAACGACGACCACGAAGGACAGGACAAGAAAATCCATCCCCATATGGTAATTGGGCGATACAATGGGCGCATACATCACTCCGGCCAGACCAGCCACGGCGGCGGCAATACCGAACATGAGCGTGAATCGCTTATCGATATCGATCCCAAGCAGACCAACTGTTTCCCTGTCGGCCATCCCGGCTCGCACCACCATGCCAAAGGTCGTGAATTGCAGGAAGGCAAACACGGCTGCCACGATCACCATGGCAAAGCCGAAGTAGATCAGGCGCCAGTATGGATAGAGGATTTCACCCGTGCCAAATCCGATAATCGCACCAATGTCGAACACACCTTCAAATGCATCCGGCATGGGCGTCTGGATGGGATTGGCGCCGTAGAAATATTTGATGATTTCCTGCAACACGATGGCCAGACCAAAGGTGACCAGAATCTGGTCCGCATGAGCACGTTTGTAGAAATGACGGATCAGGCCGCGTTCCATGATCACGCCAATGGCGATCATGACGGGAATGGCAAACAAAATGGAAAGCGGCACGGCCCAGTCGATTATGACCGATCCCGTAGCTTCACCGAAAATATCGTAAATGTAAGGCACGTCCACCTTTAGCGGATTGCCTAGAAAATCCGTGCGTGTCTCATCAACCACTTCGTGACTGAAAGTCAGAATGCGGCTGAGTGTCACAGCACAAAATGCACCGATCATGAATAAGGCGCCATGCGCGAAATTCACCACGCCAAGGGTACCAAAAATGAGCGTCAGACCGAGTGCAATCAACGCATAGGCGGACCCTTTGTCGAGCCCGTTCACCATCTGCTGAATGTAGACTTCCATTTTGATTCCACCCCTTTGAAACCGAACCGTTTACGAGAAGGCCGGCCGCACTAACATTGCGCGGCCGGCCACATGAATCAACTCAGGCTTATGCGCCTGGGTTGCAAGTCCCGAGTGTAGCTTCTGCGCCGCCCATCTGTGGGTGGTCAGGGGAGTACATCACCTGGCTGACAGGTGTAACTTCCACAACTTCAAGAAGATCGAACTCGTTTTCCGGGTTTTCTTTACCGCGCACAACAAGGACATCCTTGAAGCACTGGTGATCTTCTGCACGGTAGAGTGTTGGCCCATTGCCAAGACCATCAAACTCGAAACCTTCCAGAGCTTCGCCAACCGCACATGGGTTGAAGGAACCTGCACGGTTCACTGCATCAGCATAAAGAAGCGTCTGCACGTAGCAGGTATGAGCTGCCTGGCTTGGTGGGAACCCGTATTTGGTGCCAAAGGATTTCACGAAAGCCTTGGAGGCTTCATCCTGCAACGACCAATGCCAGTTGGTGGATCCGTAAATACCAGCAACGTTGGAGCCAGCACCTCGAGCCATCAGGCGCGAATAAAGCGGTACAACGATTTCGAAGTTCTTTCCGTTGGCTTGCGCTGCACGCAGGCCGAACTGAACAGCATTCGTCAGCGAGTTCACCATGTTCCCGCCGTAGTGGTTCAGAACCAGAACATCGGCACCAGACTGCAGTACCGGAGCGATATAGGACGAGAAGTCGGTCTGTGTCAGCGGTGTTTTAACGGCGTTGACAGTTTCCCAGCCCATGGCTTCGGTAGATTCGCGAACAGCCTGCTCTGTGGTGTAACCCCAGTTGTAATCAGCTGTCAGGTGATAGGCCTTACGGTCTGTACCATAAGCTTTTGACAGCACAGGTGCGAGTGCAGCACCGGACATGTAGGAGTTAAAGAAGTGGCGGAAGCCGTTTGCTTTGCGGTCTTTGCCAGTGGTGTCGTTTGAGTGTGTCAAACCTGCCATGAAGATTACGCCAGCTTCCTGACACAAAGCCTGCACAGCCACAGCCACACCGGAGGATGAACCACCTGTGATCATGACAGCGCCATCTTTTTCAATCATCGAGCGAGCCGATGCTCGGGCAGCGTCAGATTTGGTCTGCGTATCTCCGGTCACATATTCGACTTTTTTGCCGAAGATACCGTTGCCTTCAAGCGTCTTGGAGCTGAACGTGGCAAGCATGCCGCCATCTCCGCCGCCGTTCAGATGCTCCACCGCAAGCTCATAAGCGCGCAGCTCATCGGCACCCTCATCAGCGTATGGGCCAGTCTGTGGCACGTTGAAGCCAAGTGTCACACTGCTGCCTGTTGGCTCATTCGTAAATGCATTTGCGCCACGAACGAAAAACTGTGGTGCTGATAGGCCGACGCCAACAGCAGCCGCACCCTTCATCAGGCCACGACGATTCATTTTAAGATCAATCATATTAGCTATCCTCTAACGTTTCCCGGCAACCGCATGAAGCGATTGCGAACCCCTCGCGTGTTTTTATTTTATTTTTGTTTTTGTCCGCGATCTCCACAATTTCTAGAACTCCAAGGAAATGCGCAACACGACTTTCGGCTAGTGCCGATGCTACAGGACCGGTTTTCAGCTCCAATTTCATCGAGTCCTGCTTGGCAATCTGGCTGAGTGATATGGCAGAGCGACTTGAAAGAACGAGTTGGAAGATTGACTGGGCGGGCACGACTCCGCGCAACGTAGAGCCAAACGCAATACGCACTTCTGCGCTAATACAGTTTCGTGAAATGCGCTTCAGTGAAGCAGGTTTTGGGGGCTTACAGCTGGAAAACCGTTGTCGCGATGCAAACCCAATGGCAAGCGCGCGATTCCTTCTCAGGCCCGCAGTGCTGCAAAATTAATTGCAGCACTCTTTCAGGGTAAAACACACAAATTGACGATGGAAAAAATCATCTCATTCGTGCGGGTTTCCTTAATAGTTTGAGCAGGTTATGTCGCCGCTTCGAATTAGTATGTCGTCCGGCCACCTGACAGATCGAACGTCGCAGCGGTGGTGAAACTGTTTTCCTTGCTGACAAGCCACGCCACCATCGAGGCAGCTTCATCAACTTCCAGAAGGCGGCCGCGCGGAATTCGCGAGCGCATATATTCGATTTGCTCCGCTGAAATCTGCTCAAGAATACGGGTTGGCGCTGTGGCCGGAGAGATACAGTTTACCGCTATGTCATATTCTGCCAATTCCTTGCCGAGTGATTTGGTCAGTCCGATCACTGCGGCCTTTGACGCTGAATAGGCTGCAGCATTCGGGTTACCTTCCTTACCTGCGACAGAGGCGATGTTGACAATGCGTCCATAATTTCGCGTCTTCATGCCGGGCACGATCGCCCTGTTTACGTAAAAAGTGCCATTGACATTGATGTCCATGACCTTTTTCCACATGTCTATATCGTAGACATCAAGTGGCTCTGCTGGCCCTGCGATTCCTGCCGAATTAACCAGGATCGAGATGTCGCCATATCCGTCAGTTTCAGAGCGCGCTGCGTTGACTGCGTCCCAATCGGAAACATCCACAAAGATTGTGGTCGCAGCCTCACCCAGTTCCTGTTTTGCACTCGCAAGACGTTCTTCATCCATATCCCACAGAGTAACAGTGGCTCCAGAGGCGACGAAACGCTTGGCCATTGCAAATCCCAGACCCTGAGCACCGCCGGTCACGACGGCGTGCTGATGATTTAGATCAATCTTGTTCATGCTGGGTATTTATCCTCCGATTAAAAATCTTGGTTTTCTGTAATGCAAAATCCGGGTGGATTTCAACATGTATATATTGGCGAGCAGACACAAGGGCCTGCGAGGTGTGACTGCTTGGCCTGACAGAATGCAACTTTGGCACAGGGCCAACTACATCGTGGCACCCAGGTTCCAGGGCACGAATTCATTGTCTCCGTAGCCAATCGCTTCTGATTTGGTTTGGCCGCCGGACGCGACGCGCAGAATTTCTGCGAAAATGTCTTCGGCCTTTTCAGTCAGAGTTACACCGTCAAGTATATCACCGCAGTTGATATCCATGTCTTCATTCATCTGCTCGTAGATGTAGGAATTGGAAGCCAGCTTGATGGAAGGAGTTGGCTTGCACCCAAATGCAGACCCGCGTCCGGTGGTGAAGCAAAGGACGTTTGCACCGCCTGCAACTTGTCCGGTAGCGGAAACTGGATCATAGCCGGGTGTATCCATGAACACGAGGCCGCGTTCCGTGATGGATTCGGCATATTCAAAGACGGCACGCAAATTTGTACTGCCACCTTTGGCGGCAGCGCCCAGAGATTTTTCCAGGATGGTCGTCAGCCCGCCCAGCTTGTTGCCCGGCGAAGGATTGTTGTTCATCTCCATATCGTGCCTGGCGGTGTAATCTTCCCACCAGCGAATACGGTTGATGAGTTTTTCCCCAACATCGCGCGTTTCGGCCCTCAAGGTAAGCAGATGCTCAGCCCCATAGATTTCGGGCGTTTCTGAAAGCACGGCCGTGCCGCCCTGTGCAACAAGCAGATCAACAGCCGCGCCCAGAGCTGGATTTGCGCTAATCCCCGAATACCCGTCCGATCCGCCACATTGAAGCGCCAAAAGAAGTTCTGATGCAGGTTGGGGGGTTCTTTGAGCCGCGTTGACCGTTGGCAACATCTCGATGATGGCCTTTACACCAGCCTCTACAGTTTTTCGCGTGCCACCGACTTCCTGAATGGTCAAAGTGCGAAAGAGAGTGCTTTCCTCTATGTTGTAGGTCTTCATCCATCGTGGAATCTGAAACGCTTCACAACCCAGGCCGACCATCAATACGCCCCCGACATTCGGGTTCGTGGCAAACCCCCATTGGGTTCGTTTGAGAACGTCGTAAGCCGACCCCTTTACATCAATCCCGCAACCGGTTCCATGAACAAGCGAAATCACACCATCAATGTTGGGGTAATCCTGCAACACACCCGAATTGTTGACTTCAGAGGCGATGAAACGGGCGGCACTGGCAGAGCAATTCACGGATGTCAGTACAGCTATATAATTGCGTGTGCCGACCTTGCCGTTCGCCCGGCTATATCCCATGAAATTGGCGCGGTCCGCCTCTGGAACGATAGGCGTAACCCTGGCTTCGGTGCCAAAAGCATAATTGCGCTCGAATTCGCGCACATAGACATTGTGTTCATGCACCCAGTCTCCAGCGGAAATTGGGTCTCGCGCAAAGCCAATGGTCTGACCATATTTCGTAATCGCTTCATCTGCACCGATGTCGCGAACCGCCATTTTATGTCCACTTGGGATTCTGGCTTGGGCAATTACGTCCCCGGCAGGATCACCAGCCTTCAGCGGATCGATTGCAAGAAGAATGTTGTCGGTGGGCGAGAGCTTGATGAAACGGGCCATTAATTCCAAACACTGAAGGTTTTACGATCACGTGGATAATCGTGTGAATTTCTTTGTGTATACTAATATAATAGAATGATTGTGGTCAAGTATCCGCGCCGACTTCAGGGACAGGCATGCCATGAAATTTTTAGGCAATCATCAGTGGTGTTGAAAGGTTTCCAAGATACCTTCTAGAGGTCGTTTTTGATTTCAACCAAGCAGGTCGGCCGCGACTTCAAGCGTGTTGTGGAACGAAGTTTCCAGATGATCCCGCATGGCTTCGGCAGCACCTTCAGCATCATGTCGTTTCAACGCATCAAGAATAGCCTGATGTTGCTCAAGGGTTTGGTCGCCATAGCCGGGTTTGGGAATGGCCAGATAGCGTCCGCGATCCATTTGCGCTTTCGAAATATCAACGGCACGCCAGATCATCGGAAAACCACAGATTTCCGCAATCGTACGGTGAAAGTCATCGTCGAGCTGAATGGCATTGGCAAACTTCCCGCGGGAAATTGCTAGGCGGTGGGCCGCAATATTGTCCTCAAGCGTTTCACCTGCAGCTGGCGTAAACTTCTCGGCAGCGCGTCGTGCGCTGTCCATCTCCAAGGCCCGGCGGATGACATAGGCTTCCTCCAGATCATCACGAAGGATAGGAGCAACATATGTCCCGGTCTGCGCCAGCACCTTGACGAGCCCTTCATCGCTGATGCGTTTTACGGCTTCGCGGACAGGCGTTCGAGAAACACCGAGAGCTGCAGCAATCGCTACTTCGTTGATGGTCTCTCCGGGCTGCATCGAGCCACTGACAATCATCGTCCTAATTTTTTGATAGATTTGATCGCGAAGCGGCAGTGCCCGGTTCAAAGTACTGGGATCAAGTTCCATCCCGCCCCTCACTTTTCTTATTTGGCGTCGAAAGGATCACTATCATAATAGAATGTCAAACGCAGAAACTGTCATTTACGTCGCAAAATCCCTGAGTGTTCCCATCCTTGATGCTTGTTCGTGATGCATCGGGCAATGTCTTGTTGCGTCTGTTATATTAGTGTTATAATAGGCAATATACACAATGTAATTGGCGCTGCAACCGAAAGCTGGCTTCAGAGTTGCAGTTAAAAACCGGTATCACCCAAGTCTGGAGGGGCGTTGATCGTGATCTCACATCAGCATCTTTGGCAGGCGAATTATGGTGAGTGTCACGGGCCGCATTCTAACCTTTCCGGCTTGTTTTCAGCAGGCCTCTTCAGACTGATTGAGGGTTTCCTTGCTTTGACAGGTGCCTGGCGCTTCAGCGCCCGCGTGCTCAACCCTATCGGTTCCGCTCCTGATCAACACACAATTGAACACGGCATTTGTTCAGCCAGACTCCATTCCCTGATGAGAAACCACAAAAGACTGATTTTACCAGCACTGCGATCAGTTTCAAAAAGCTGGCGCAGTGACATAGGGCGGCAGTTCAACTGCACTTGAAACCACTATTATATTAGTATAACGTCTGATTTGAAAGCCTGGTGGGATGGACCAGGGCCTGGTGGGGTAGGAGCCGAAACCTGAAATGAACTCAGCAGATTACGCCTTGAATATGAGGGGCATCAGCAAAACATTTCCGGGGGTCAAGGCGCTTTCCGATGTCAATTTTTCAGTAAAGTTTGGCACCGTTCATGCTGTGGTCGGTGAGAATGGCGCGGGTAAGTCCACATTGATGAAGGTCCTCAGCGGATCATATCAACCCACATCCGGGACCATTGAAGTGGGTGGCGTTGAGGCGCGTTTGCGTCGACCTGCGGACGCACAAGCTCTGGGAATTCGGATGGTTCATCAGGAGCTGAATCTGGTTCCGGATCTGACCGTGGCGGAAAATGTCTATCTGGGTCGTATGCCCGGCAAATGGGGCTTCCTCGACAAGAAAGACATGTTGCAGAAGGCCACCACAGTCCTCAAGGAGCAGGGGACGGCCATAGACCCTCAGGAACGTCTTGGAAATCTTTCGATTAGCCAGCAGCAATTGGTCGAGATTGCAAAGGCCTATGCTGCCGATCCCAGGATCATCGTTCTCGATGAGCCGACCTCGAGTCTGAGTGAGCATGAAACCGCGGCACTTTTCAGGATTCTGCGCAAGATGCGCGATGCTGGCATTGCCATCGTATATATCAGCCATCGATTGAAGGAAGTGCTTGAGATCGCCGATGAAGTGACGGTGCTTCGTGATGGAAGCATGATCGAGACGCGGCCGATCGCAGGCGTTTCTGCAAGTGACATGATCCAGTTGATGGTTGGCCGAGAAGTCAGCAACGTTTTCCCCAAAAGCCCTGCCAAAATCGGCGAGCCTGTTCTGCGTGTCAACGCGATCAGCGACGGAGTGAATTTTCGCGATGTCAGCTTTGATGTGCGGGAAGGGGAGATACTGGGCTTGATTGGCCTGGTGGGCGCCGGACGCACAGAAGTGGCGCGGGCCATATTTGGCCTTGCAAATGTGGTGCAGGGCACGCTTACCCTCAACGGCAAAAATGTCATCATCAATTCACCGGCCGAGGCAGTCAAAGCTGGCATTGCTTACGTTCCGGAAGATCGAAAAGGTGATGGAATTATTCCAGCCATGTCGATCCGGGAGAATATCAGCCTTCCTGTTTTGAAACGGCTGACCACTTTGGGCCGGATAAGAAGAAATGCGGACCGGTCTCTGGCCGACCAGTATGTAAAGAAGTTCTCAATTTCGCCTCCAGACCCCGAAAGACGCGTCAATCTCCTCTCCGGAGGCAATCAGCAAAAGACCGTGATTGCCAAATGGCTCGCTGCAACTCCTTCCGTACTCATCCTTGATGAGCCCACACGCGGCGTGGATGTGGGTGCCAAGGCTGAAATTCATCACATCATCGGGCAACTCGTCGCAGACGGAATGGCTGTTGTGATGATCTCGTCAGAATTACCTGAAGTCCTCGGGGTCTGCGACCGGATTGTGGTGATGCGTGACGGGCAGGCATCGCCGCCAATTGATCGACAGGATTTGACGGAAGAACGAATTATGGCATTGGCCACCGGGGAGGAGGTCGCGTGAGCGAGATTGCATCAGAAACTGACCGCGACAGCTCCAGTGAGCGTTTTGCGCGGGGCAGTCGGCTCGTTGATCTGCTGTCGAAAACCGGATTGTCCTTGGCAATTGTAACGGTCATTCTCTATGGCTCGTTCTCAAGCCCGGTATTTTTCACAGCCGGCAATTTCCTCAATATCCTGACGTCAATGTCAATCATCGGCATTGTGGTTGTTGGCATGACATTTGTTCTTGTCGTTGGCGGGCTGGCTGATCTCTCTGTGCCGGCCACAATTGCTTGCGGAGCCATTCTTTCTCTTGGATTGCAACCGATTATAGGGCCTGTCCCGGCCTTCATCGTGGCGGTTGCGCTAGCTGGTCTGATCGGGTCTGTAAACGGGGCTCTGGTCGGGTATCTGGGTGTTAATCCCATCATCGCGACACTGGGCATAGGCACGGTTGCCCTGGGCATTGTCCAGGCCGCTGTTGGTGGTGTCATCGTCTATGGCGCAAATCCAAGCTCAGCAGAGTTCGTCAAAGGTCGTCTGTTTGGCATTCCGGTAGTGGTTCTCATTTTTCTGATCACAGCGCTGATCGGCCACTTCATTCTTTCACGATCATTCTGGGGGCGATGGACACTCGCAACCGGTGGCAATTACAGCGCAGCAGAAGCAAGTGCGGTGCCCGTGAAGGCGGTCAAGGCCGGAGCCTTCGTGATTACCGCATTGGCAGCGGGCATCAGTGGTGGCCTGCTTGGTCTTACGCTCCAGAGCGCCCGGCCACTCATCGGTCAGGGGTATGAGTTCAGCGCAATTACCGCCGTCGTGGTTGGTGGCGTATCCATCATGGGTGGCTTTGGCTCGGTGCCGCGCGCAATCGCCGGACTGATCTTCGTGCAATTGCTGACCAATGTGATGGTGCTTGAAGGTGTGCGAACGCCGGTCCAGGGGTTTGTGCTTGGCATTTTGATCGCTGGCGCAGTGGGAATGGATTCGGCCCTACGCAAGCGGGGGATTGCCTGATGCCCCGCATGATCGCGCTTGTCCTAAAGCATAGGGTTGCCATAATTCTGGCCCTGACTCTCACAATATCCGGGCTGATCGTTCCTGGGTATCTCAGCGGAACGACACTGAGCCTGGGCCTTGATCGGGCCGCTGCAATTGGCCTGATTGCGACAGGATTGACCGTGTTGCTGATTGCCGGTCAGATTGACCTGTCCGGTGGCGCCATTTTTGCGCTTGCGGGCATTGTCTCAGTCATTCTGCAACCAAGCATTGGCATTTTGCCTGCAGCCTTTGTAGGTGTTCTGGTGGGTGGCTTGTCCGGGGCCATCAATGGGTTGCTGGTGGTTGGCCTGAAGGTCAATTCCCTGGTCTTGACGCTGGCGACCATGCTGATTTTCCGAGCTGTGGCGCACTGGATCACCAACAGTCAGCCGGTGAGTGGCATTGATATAATGTTCTCGCTCGCAATGGCGCAGATCTATCTTGATATCTTCTCCATACGCAGCACTCTTTTCATCGTCCTGATCGTGCTTTTGCATGTCTGGCTGACACGCACCATTCCGGGAAGAAACGTGTTCGCGGTTGGTTCGAACCCTACTGCCGCAGAGGAGAGCGGCATCCCGGCCGGCCGGATCATCTTCTTCGGCTTCGTGTTCGCTGGTTCGCTGGCAGGTGTCGCTGGCGTTTTGCAAAGCCTTGTCACCAATACAGGGTCGCCTGTTTTTGGATCGGAATTAACCGTAGCAGTCATTGCAGCAGTGGTTGTCGGCGGTACCAGGCTTGAGGGCGGGCGCGGTTCAGCGCTCGGCACACTTGGCGGCGTGCTGATCATGGCCGCGCTGACCATGGCCATGGAGTTTCAATCGGTTCCTGCGTACATCCAACAGGTCGTTTCAGGACTTATCCTGATCCTGTTGGTGGTGCTCGATCGAACCGTACACACAAGAGGGAGGACTGCGGGTGCAATTCCCCTTCTCGTAACGAAAAATCCAATCACCACAGGAGGAAAAACATGATTGGCAAGAAAAGTATGATTTATGTCGCAGTGACTGCTGCGATGCTGGCATCCACAAGCATGGCTTACGCGAAAACCGTTTGCTATGTGACAGCGGCTGATTCCCATGCCTACGTCACGCCGGCAAATCTGGCGTTGCAGGAACGTGCCGCAGAACTCGGTATCGAAATCCTGAGCCTTAGCCAGGAATTTGATGTGCAGAAGGGTACTGAACAGCTTAACACCTGTGTTGCTCGCGGTGTTGACGGCATTATTCTTTGGCCGTTGGACCCACAAGCCTACATCCCGGGTTTGGCACGCGCTCAACAGGCCGACATTCCATCCATCTTGATCAACTCTCCAATGGATGACGCAGCCAACCAGTTTATCAAATCTTTCACCGGTCCCGATGTCTATGAGGAAGGTGAAATGGCTGCTGATGCTCTCAGCGAGGCAATGGGCGCTAAGGGAACTGTCGTCGTCATTGCCGGTCAGGCTGGCAATGGTACGACCATTGGACGCGTTGCCGGTTTTGTGGACCGCCTCAAGGAAACCAATGCACAGATCGACGTTCTTGACACGGTCAATGCAGATTTTGATCAACAAAAAGCGCTTGTCGTCAGTCGCGATCTGATCACCCGGTTTGGAGACAAGATTCAAGGCGTCTACGCCAATGATGACACGATGGCTCGTGGTTTCATTGATGCCTGGAAAGAAGCAAACCCGTCTGAGCCCACCCCTCCCATCGTCGGCATCAATGGTCAGAAGGATGCGTTTGAATCAATCCGCACCGGCGAAATGCACGCGACTATCGTTCAGTCTCCGATCGAAGATGGCAAGCTTGCGATCGATACGATGGCAGAAATTCTCGATGGCAAGGAAGTCAATATCCGGCTTCCAATCCCGTTGACCGTCGTAACCAAAGAAAATGTTGAGTCCGTAGAACCAGCGTTTTGATATCAAGGACTGGCCCGGTAATCCGGGCCAGTCTCTCACTGCATCAGCAACAAATCTTTAAGCAAAAAAGCTCTAGCCCAGCGGCCCGATCCCAGTCAGAACTTTGGCAGCAACCTGCCTGACAGGCGCGATGGTTGGTTTGAGCAGGGCAACGCGATCATAGCTGTCCGGGTTGGCGGTCAGGCTTTCGCGCAACGCAGAGCCAAAAGCCATGCGCAGTTCAGTGCCAATATTGAACTTTGAAACGCGTGTTTCTGAAGCCAGTTTGCGGCGGATATCAGTTGGAATCCCACTGCCGCCATGCAGAACCAATGGCAAGCGGGTGACCGCTTCAATGGCCCGCAATGCCGCAAAATCAATTCCAGCGCTCTTTTCGGTTTGAAGATGGACATTGCCGATGGAAATCGCCATCGCATCCGCGCCGCTTTCCCGGTCAAACCGAGCGGCTTCCTCAGGCGTTGTGCCAGCAGATGCCGGGCCATCAGCATAGCCGACATAGCCAACTTCGCCCTCAAGAGAAACGCCCGCAGCATGCGCCTTTTCAGCAATGCTCGCGGTTTTATCAATATTCTCCGACAGAGGCAGTTTTGATCCATCAAACATCACAGACGTAAAACCGCAGTCGATTGCTTCAAAACATTCTTCGCGCTCATAACCATGGTCCAGATGACACACCACCGGAACCGTGGCCTGTTCTGCCAGATGACGGAACATTTTTCCCAGAATCGGAAGCGGCGTATATGCGCGACAACCGGGCCCGGCCTGAAGAATGACCGGCATTCCGGTTTCTTCGGCAGCTTCTACATAGGCGTTTGCATCTTCCCAGCCCAGAACCACAAGCCCGGCAATTGCGTATCCATTCGCCATGGCCGGTTGCAGAACATCGGTAAGCGTCGCGATTGTCATTTGAATTTCGCGATCATGTCCTTGATGCCTGGAATGGTTTCAATCTGATAGGCATGATCCGGCTGGAAATACTGGACCAGCGAGCGCTGCGAAAGACCGCCCAAAATGGTGAAGTAATACATCTCGTAGCCGGGTCCCGTTACACAGGGGTGATAGCCTTTTTCCAGCGTAATCGTAGACCCGTCCACCAGATGATACGCATCCCCGACCTTGCCGTCCTCACGCTGCACCAACTGCATGCCAAAGCCATGATTGGGGCGGAATCTGAAATTGTAGGTTTCGTCGTGGCGGGTCTCATCCGGCAGGCGATCCGTGTCGTGTTTATGTGGCGGGAAACCTGACCAGCCACCCTGACCAACGGTAAACAATTCGGAGACCAGAAGACGGCCAACCTTGTCGTGATATTTGGTGCCAAGAATATGCTTGATCTTGCGATGGGTCTTGGTCTCGTCAGAGCCGTATTGAACCTTGTCGATGTCGGCTGTGCGCACAGCAAAGGGATCAAGCACTTTGTCATAGCGTGCGCCGGCAATGAACACTTCTGCCGTATCGGTGAGGCATTCAAAAGTAGCCTTTGCGCCGCAGGGCACATAGACGCCTTCCGGCTCGCCATCCCAGACGTCAACAGTTCGGTTGCCGATGGAATCGTAGGTTTCGCCTTCAACATCTACATTTACGCTGCCAGTGGCAGGTGCAATGCAGGTCTCATAACCAGGAACAGCATAGCTGAAAGCCTGACCCTTGGTCAGTTTGACAATGTTGAAATAGTTGAGTGGTACGCTGGCGTCGTCAATATCCACGATGGGTTTATTCTGATTGTCAAACGGTGGAATATGCATCGTGGTGGTCCTTGTGATCAGGCATGAACCGGGCTGAGCCCGGAATGGGTTGTGATGAAGCTGTTGAGCTCATCCGGAGTCGGCATGGCAGGAGCGCAGCCGACACGCGAGACAACGATTGCTGCAGCCGCCGAGCCACGCGCAACGCTGTCTTCCACGGATTGTCCATCTGCAAGTGAAGCAATGAAGGCACCAAGAAAGGAATCGCCCGCACCGGTTGGCTTCAAAGCTTCGACACGGAAAATGCCTGTGTCGAAAGACTGCCCGTTGGAAAAGGTCGTCGATCCAAACTCGCCTTTTTTATAAACGATGATGCGGCCCGGTTCCTGCGCCAGTTTTTGCGCAAGCGGAAAACCGTCGGCCTTGCGCCCGGCCATGACGCCAAATTCGTCATCATTGCCAATTATGATATCGCAATATTCTGCGGCCTTTGAATAGACGCTTGCCGCTTCTTCAGCGGATGTCCAGGAATAGGGGCGGTAGTCGACGTCAAAAACAATGGGTACGCCCGCGTCTTTCGCAGCTTGAAAAGCTTTCAGCGTCGCATCGCGGGAAGGTTGTGCTGCCAGAACGGTTCCGGTCGTAATCAGCGCACCGAATGCGCCAAAGTCAATCTGGTCGACATCAGCATCATTCATCTGAAAATCTGCGGCATTATTGCGGTAGATCACAGATTGATGGTCTTCAATCCGAGTTTCCACCACGGCCAGTGATGTGCGTACTTCGCCGCCGACAGATCGAACATGGCTGGCATCAATACCGTATTTTGCCAGTTCATTGACCGCAAGCCGGCCCAGTGCATCATCGGACACACAGGTGACCAGAGACGCCTGACCACCCAGCTTGACGATGGCGACACCAATATTTGCCGATGAGCCGCCAAGGCAGGAGAAGAATTGCGTCGCCTCTTCTGTCTTGGTTCCTGGCGGATCAGCATAGAAATCAATTCCAGCCCGCCCAATGATGACAAATTTGTTTTGCCTGATCTGATTCAGCAAATGCATCACACGCCTTTTCTCTGGCGACCGCGATCGGATTCCCAATCTTCATGAGCCTGCACCACCGATGGATCTTCTGACACAGATGGTGTGCCGACCTCCCACCAGGAATGGCCTTCCTGTGTCCAGCCATCATGGGCGTCTACCTGAATGCAAATCACATAGGTTTTGCTGGAAGCTTTCGCCCGGCCAAACGCTTCGCCCAGTTCCGTAATGGAATGGACAGTTTCGCCAGCTGCACCCATGGATTTGGCATGAGCTTCAAAGTCTACCGCAAACGGCTCGACCGCCAGATTGCAATCCGCAATCAGATTGTTAAATGATTGGTTTCCTGTGTTTTTCTGCAGTTTGTTGATAACGGCAAAACCACCATTGTCACACACCAGAACAATCATTTTCATGCCCGTCAAAACCGACGAGTAGATATCTGAGTTAAGCATCAGATAGGACCCATCGCCGGTAAAGACAATTGTATCCTGATCCTTCTGTTTTTCGGCCTGAGCAATGCGTGCGCCCCAGCCGCCAGCAATCTCGTAACCCATGCAGGAAAAGCCGAATTCCACATCAACAGAGCCGATGCTCTTCGTGCGCCAATTGGCAGTCACTTCTGCAGGCAGGCCACCGGCAGCGGCCACAACACGGTCATTCGGATCGCAAAGTTCGTTCACCTTGCCGATAACCTGCGCATAGGAAGCTGGACGGTTGTTCCCGGCCTTGTCAGTAGGGTTGATGTTGTCATCCACATAGGCGTTCCATGCTGTGCGTTCGCTGGCTGCCAGATCACTCCAGCTTTTCTCTGCGCAGTAATCGCCTAAAGCATCATTCAGCAGCGCCAGCCCTTTGCGCGCATCACCAACAACAGGTGTTGAAAGGTGCTTGCTGGCATCGTGCCGCGCCACATTGAGCGACACAATTTTCGCCTCATGTGAAAACACGGTCCACGAACCGGTGGTGAAATCCTGCAATCTTGTGCCGACAGCAAAAACCACATCGGCCTGTTCTGCCAGCGTGTTGGCTGAGTTGGAGCCGGTCACACCAATCGGGCCGCAATTGAGCGCATGGTCAAACAAAAGGTTGGCGCGTCCTGCAATGGTTTCAACCACCGGAATGCTGTGCTTTTCCGCCAATGCGGTCAGTTCCGCTTCTGCTCCCGAATATTGAACACCGCCACCGGCGATGATCAACGGGCGTTTAGCAGATTTGAGCACATCAACAGCGTCAGAAATTTCCCGCTCATCCGGTGTAACCCGGCGCATACGGTGCGTCTTTTCTGCAAAGAAGGTTTCCGGATAATCATACGCCCAACCCTGCACATCCTGCGGCAGACCGAGAAAGGCCGGACCGCAATCTGCCGGGTCGATCAATGTATTGATCGCAGCAGGTAAGGATTGGATGATCTGAGCAGGATGCGTGATCCGATCCCAGTAACGCGACACGCATTTAAAGGCATCATTCACCGAGATCGTCGGATTGTTGAAATGCTCCACCTGCTGCAAGACCGGATCGGGCAGGCGCGTGATGAAGGTGTCACCACACAGCAGCAGCAAGGGCAATCTGTTTGTATGAGCAATGCCGGCAGCCGTCAGAATGTTGGTGGTGCCTGGACCTGCCGAACTGGTGGCAAACATGAAGCGCTGGCGCAGTTTCTGTTTGGCATAGCCAACTGCAGCCATAGCCATGGATTGCTCATTCTGGCCCCGGTACAACGGTAATTCTTCGCGGTGCTGATACAGGGCTTCACCAAGGCAGGTGACATTACCATGGCCAAAAATACCAAAGCCTCCGGCGCACAAGCGCACCCGCTCGCCATCAATCTCTACATATTGATTGGCAAGATATCGAACAATGGCTTGCGCCATGGTTAGTCTGATTGTCTTTGTGGGCGCCGACATCCGTTTTCCCTCGCCTGGTCTTGTTTCCGAATTTTGTTGTCAGAAATTGATGCAAAGCGCATTTGGGCGCAAACTGCAATTCGGTTCTTGACGGGCGATCCTAATTAGAGTTTAGCTTTTTTGCAACCGGTTGCAAAAATAATCCATGGAAATGATCTTGGCTATGAGAAATATCGGAATTGGTATCGTTGGCGGCGGCTATATGGGCAAGGCACATTCAGTGGCCATGCAGGCTGTCGGATCTGTTTTTGAAACCAGCTTGAGGCCGGTTTGCGAAATGATCTGCACAACGTCTCAGGCAGGTGCAGAGCAAAAGGCGAAGGCGTTCGGTTTTAACCGTGCAACCGCTGACTGGAAGGCGCTGGTCAACGATCCGGCCGTGGAGGCCATCGTCATCGCCTCGCCACAGGAAACCCATCGTGAAATCGCGTTGGCAGCCTTTGATCTTGGCAAACCGGTTTTCTGCGAAAAGCCGTTGGGGGCCAGTCTGGCCGACAGCCGCCTGATGGTGAAAGCTGCAGAAGAGAGCGGGTTGCCCAATATGGTCGGCTTCAACTACATACGCACGCCCGCTTCGCAATTGGCCCGTAACATTATCGCTTCCGGTGAAATTGGCGCGATCACCTATTTCCGCGGCGAACATACGGAAGACTTCTTCTGCGATCCTGACATGCCCGGCACCTGGCGCACCCAGGGCCGTTCAAACGGAACCATGGGCGATCTGGCGCCGCATATGGTCAATGGAGCGCTGGCCTTGGCCGGACCCATGACAAGCTTGTGCGCCGACATTGAAACCGTTCACAAAACCCGTCCCGCTGTAGATGGAAATGGCACGGAGACCGTCACAAACGACGATCATGGCCAGTTCATGTGCCGCTTTGAAAACGGGGCCATGGGGATGCTGTATTTCAGCCGCGTCGCGACCGGGCGAAAAATGGGCTATGCCTATGAAATATTTGGCACGAAGGGTTCGATCCGCTTCGATCAGGAAGATCAGAATGCGTTGTGGCTCTACAAGGGTGATTCTGCATCAGACCGTCAGGGCTTTACCAAAATCCTTACAGGTCCGGAACATCCAGACTATCTGCCTTTCTGTCAGGGCCCCGGTCATGGCACAGGCTATCAGGACCAGATCATTATTGAAGCTCATGATTTCCTGAAGGCCATTGAAGCTGGCACCAGCATCTGGCCCGACTTCCGCAATGGCATGGAGGTCAACCAGATTATCGAGGCGGCCTGGGCTTCCTCCGACGACCGCCGTTGGGTATCAATCAACGAATTTTAAGACAACACATCAGGTATAAGAAAGAGACTCCAGTGACGATACGAATTGGAAATGCACCCTGTTCATGGGGTGTCGAGTTTGCAGATGATCCGCGTAATCCGGCCTGGCAATCAGTTTTGGACGATTGCAAATCCGCCGGTTACAAGGGCATTGAACTGGGTCCTGTCGGCTTCTTGCCGGAAGACCCGTCGGAACTGGCGGATGCGTTAGGGCAACGGGACCTGACCTTGATCGGCGGCGTCGTATTCCGTGCTTTTCATGACAAGGACAAATGGGATGATGTGATGGACGGTGCGGTACGCACCTGTAAATCCCTGGTAGCCCATGGCGCAAAGCATCTTGTTTTGATTGATTCTATCTCCCCGCGCCGAGCGCCAACCGCTGGTCGGCCTGCGGAGGCCGAACAAATGGATCAGGCCGAATGGGCTGAGTATGCCTCTCGTTTTGAAACCATCTGCAAAATTGGCACGCAGGAATATGGCCTTGATGTCAGTATCCATCCCCATGCTGGCGGCTTTATGGATTTCGAGCCGGAAGTTGAGCGTCTACTGCAGGATATCGATGCCGATCTGTTGAAAATTTGCCTCGACACTGGCCACAGCCACTATGCCGGATTTGATCCGGTTGCTTTCATGAAACGCCATATGGATCGCATCACCTATGTGCATTTCAAGGACATTGATCCAAAGGTGAAAGCAAATGTGGTTGCCAACAGGATCAATTTTTACGACGCATGCGGCCAGGGCATTTTCTGCAATCTTGGTGACGGAGAAACTGACTTCCCGGCAGTGCGGCAATTATTGTTGGACAATGGCTATGAAGGTTGGTGCACGGTCGAGCAGGATTGCGATCCCGAAGGCGATACATCACCTATCAACGACGCCATCGCCAACCGCACCTATCTGGAATCTATTGGCTTCAAATAGTCAGGGTTTGAGTGGCTTCAATGTGCCGCGTTCAACCACGGAGCACGGAAAAATCCGTGTCTCCATGGCGCGTTCCGGATCATCAACCAGCGAAACAACCAGTTCGATCGAACTTAAAATAATGTCAGGTGTTGGCTGGCGAATAGTCGATAGATTATAGGCTGACCAAGCTGACATATGCATGTCATTGAAGCCCAGAAATCCTATATCATCCGGGATTGCAAGCCCGTTATTTCGGGCTGCATCCATGGCTCCCATACAAATCAGATCATCCCCGCAGAATATCGCATCCACCTGCTGGTTTCCCAACAATTCCAGCATGGCTTCTTGACCGGCGTCATAATTGTAGGCCGTCGCATAGACGACGTCTGCAATTTCAATATTCGAAGCTTTCAACTGGCTGAGGAAACCGCTGGCTCTGTCCTGGGTGGATGTCGCCATTTGCGGCCCGCCAAGAAATGCAATCTTCTTGTAGCCGTGTCGCATCAGCGTATCTGCGGCCATGCGTCCACAGGCCAGATTATCAATGCCAACAACATGCACGGGTGAGCCTTGTTCAAATCGGCCAAAGGCATGGACTACGGGCATATTGGCGTTTTTAAAAGCGCGTGAGAAGCGTGGCTGTAGTGTTGATGTGGCAACAATTACACCATCCACATTGTATTGCCGCAGCATCTGAACCGAGTGTTCCGGATTGGTTTCGTTGGTCAGATTGACGAGGAGGGGACGCAGCCCTCGCTCCTGAAGGGCGCGTGTGTAAAGATCAAACACCTCCAGAAAAATGGGGTTCTGAAAATTATTTGCCACCAGACCAATAAGTTTGGTGCGGTTTGTTGCCAGACTCCGGGCGATCAGGCTTGGGCTATAGCCCAACTCACGGGATGCTTTTTCTACCTTTTTGCGGGTCTTTTCAGAGACGCTTGCCCCTTCTGTATAAGCACGGGAAACAGCAGAGCGGGAGACGCCTGCGCGTTCAGCCACATCTTTCAGGGTTACGACCATTTTATGCTGCGTCTCTCATTTTGGCTGTTTGCGGTTGCACGCTAATAAGGCCAATGTTTCCAGTGGAAAGCGGGAATGTCCAAACATTTTTTTTGCAACCGGTTGCAAAAATCAAAATTCCATGATTACCTATTGGCGGGAGATGCTTATCTGACCCGGTAAGATCTGTTTGAATTTTTTTGGGAGGAACCAAAGTGAAAAGAATTACAAAACACCTGATGGGCGCCGTACTTGGGGCCGCTGTTGCAGTGACAGGATTCGCAACCACCGCACAGGCGGAAGGCGAAAAATACATTCTGGTCAGTCATGCACCAGATTCCGATAGCTGGTGGAACACCATCAAAAACGGTATTGCACTTGCCGGTGAGCAGATGGGCGTGGAAGTTGAATACCGCAACCCACCAACTGGTGATCTGGCTGACATGGCCCGTATTCTGGAGCAAGCTGCGGCATCTTCTCCTGACGGCATCATCACGACGCTGGCTGATTTCGATGTGCTCAGTGGCCCGATCAAGGCAGCTGTTGATCAGGGCATCAACGTTATCATCATGAACTCAGGTACGCCTGAACAGACACGCGAAGTTGGTGCTTTGATGTTTGTCGGCCAGCCTGAATATGATGCAGGCCTTGCAGCCGGTATTCGCGCCAAGGGCGACGGAATTGGTTCATTCGTTTGTGTGAACCATGTGATTTCCAACACTGTTGTGGCAGAACGTTGCCGTGGCTTTGCTGATGGTTTGGGTGTCGATCTTGGCAGCCAGATGATCGATAGCGGACAGGATCCGTCTGAAATCAAAAATCGTGTTCAGGCCTATCTGACAGCCAATCCTGACACAGATGCGGTTCTGACACTTGGACCAACATCTGCTGATCCAACCATTCTTGCTCTGCAGGAAATGGGTCTGGCCGGTGATATCTACTTTGGTACATTCGATCTTGGAACCGAGATCGTAAAAGGCATCAAAGACGGCATCATCCAGTGGGGCATCGATCAACAGCCATTCCTGCAGGCCTATCTGCCGGTTGTGATTCTCACAAACTATGACCGCTACGGTGTGTTGCCAGGCAACAACATCAACTCCGGTCCTGGCTTCGTCACAAAAGACGCGTTGGCACAAGTTGAAAAGTGGGCTGGCGAATACCGCTAGAACCCCTGTCTTCGGCGGCGTTCCCAGAATTTGGGAGCGCCGCAGTTTTTTCCGTTCAGATTCCAATTAGGGTCGGGCTCAAGGGTCTTGGCCCATATTCATATTAGGGACACAGAAAATGTCAGACGCTGCGCAAGGTGACGAGCGTATTAAGGAAATCTCAGGTTTCCGAAAATCGCTTATCCGACCCGAATTAGGCGGAATTGTTGGAGCAATTGCCGTCTTTACGTTCTTCATCCTCTTCGCTCACGATAGCGGAATGTTCAACAGTCAAGGTGTGTTGAACTGGTCAATCGTATCCGCGCAATTCATGATTATCGCCGTTGGCGCATGTCTGTTGATGATTGCCGGTGAGTTCGATCTCAGTGTCGGTTCCATGATCGGCTTTGCCGGCATGATGATTGCCATATTCAGTGTTACACTGGGATGGCCGGTCTGGATGGCAATTCTGATAACCTTTGCGCTGTGCATCGCAATTGGTGGGCTGAACGGCTACATCGTCGTGCGAACCGGTTTGCCCAGTTTTATTGTCACGCTGGCGTTTCTGTTCATCCTGCGTGGATTCACCATCTTTCTTCCTCAGACTGTTGAGCGCAAAACCATTATTGGCGGTATTCGCGATGTGGCTGAAGGGGATTGGCTTGCACCGTTATTCGGCGGAAAAATTGGCGGACCAATTTTCCAGTGGATGGGGGAGGTCGGCCTGATTGCTGTTTTCGAACGAGGTAATCGTGCTGGGCAGCCTGTTGTCGATGGTATTCCGATGCTGATCATCTGGGCGCTTGTTCTGGTGGCTTTCGGACATATCCTTTTGACCCGTACCCGATTCGGTAACTGGATTTTCGCGTCAGGTGGCGATGCTCAGGCGGCGCGTTATGTCGGTGTTCCTGTCAACAGGGTGAAAATCCTGATGTTCATGTTCACGGCCTTCTGTGCCACTGTGTTTGCAACTTGTCAGGTCATGGAATTTGGCTCGGCCGGCGCGGATCGCGGTTTGCTGAAAGAGTTTGAGGCCATTATTGCTGTGGTGATCGGTGGTGCATTGCTTACCGGCGGTTATGGTTCGGTTATTGGTGCCGCTCTCGGGGCGTTGATCTTTGGCGTGGTCCAGCAGGGACTGTTCTTTGCCGGTGTTGAAAGTTCGCTGTTCCGGGTGTTCCTCGGAGTCATTTTGTTGATGGCGGTGATTTTGAACACCTATATTCGTCGCATGATTACAGGGGAGCGATAAGATGGCTGATCCAATCATTCGTATGAGCAACATCGAAAAGCACTTTGGCAGTGTGATTGCGCTGGCTGGAGTGACCGTTGAGGTCAATCCTGGTGAGTGCCATTGCCTTCTGGGCGATAATGGTGCGGGTAAATCCACCTTCATCAAAACCATGTCCGGTGTTCACAAACCGACCAGCGGCGAGATTTATTTCGAAGGCAAACCTTTGTCCTTCGAAGATCCCCGTGATGCGATCTCGGCGGGCATCGCAACAGTGTACCAGGATCTGGCAATGATCCCGCTGATGTCTGTCAGCCGTAACTTCTTCATGGGCAATGAACCCACGAAGAAAAAGTTTGGTGTGTCGGTCTTTGACCACGAATACGCCAATGACGTGACCATGACTGAAATGAAGAAGATGGGCATTAATCTGCGTGGTCCCGATCAGGCAGTGGGCACACTGTCCGGCGGGGAACGCCAGACCGTGGCGATTGCCAGGGCGGTCCATTTTGGTGCCAAGGTTCTGATCCTGGATGAGCCGACATCAGCCCTTGGTGTGCGTCAGACATCCAATGTTCTGGCAACCATCGACAAGGTGCGCAAAAGTGGCATTGCCGTTGTTTTCATCACGCACAATGTACGCCATGCCATGGCTGTGGGTGACCGGTTCACAGTGCTGAACCGGGGCAAGACACTGGGAACGGCCCTGAAAGGTGAAATCACACCCGAAGAGCTGCAGGACCTGATGGCTGGCGGACAGGAACTGGCTACCCTGGAAGGTTCTCTGGGCGGCACTGTTTAAGTTCAATTCACAACAATAAGAAAAAGGCCCGTGCCAGTTTGGTTCGGGCCTTTTTTCGTTTTTCAGGCAGGTTATACGGGAATTGATGGACGCGGCGAACGGCCCCAAATTGTTTCTGTGCTGGTACCAAACGCTCGTAATTTCGCCACGCTTCGACCATGATGAAGACCAAATTACGCCACATCATTCATGATTTGCATGGGCAATTTGAATTTTGCATTGGCTCGTGTGATCAAACAGTGCGTTAATTGAGGCTGACTAAATCTGGAGGTCTGTATTTGACTTCCTAGAAGGAGAGAAAGATGAAAAATATTATCCGCACGGTTGCGATTTGCGTGATGTCTCTCGCATTTGCAACTGCTGTTCAGGCTCAGACCACAGTCAATGTGGCCTATGATGCCGACCCTGTTTCACTGGATCCACATGAGCAGCTTTCTGGAGGCACTCTTCAGCTGTCACACATGGTATTCGATCCATTGGTGCGCTGGACTCAGGATCTGGAATTTGAAGCACGCATTGCCGAAAGCTGGGAGCAGATTGATGCGACCACCACACGGTTCAAGCTGCGTGACGGTGTTAAATTTCATTCCGGCAACGCGTTGACTGCAGCGGACGTCAAATGGACATTTGACCGGTTGAAAGAAAGCGATGATTTCAAAGGCATCTTCAGCCTGTTCACCGCCGTTAACATCATTGATGACCTCACCATTGATCTTGTCACATCAGAGCCTTATCCGCTGGTTTTGCACACTGCGACTTACATTTTCCCGATGGACAGCAAGTTCTACTCAGGAACAACAGCAGACGGCAAAGACAAGGCCGAACTGGTGAAACACGGAGACAGCTTTGCTTCGCGTAACGTGTCTGGCACGGGCCCATATGTGGTTTCCGAGCGGGAACAAGGCGTTAAAGTGGTCTTTGATCGCTTCGCCGATTACTGGGATACGGCATCCGAAGGCAATGTGGACAAGATTGTTCTGACCCCGATTAAGGAAGATCCTACCCGGGTAGCAGCACTTCTCGCCGGAGATGTTGATTTCATAGCTCCGGTTCCACCAACAGATCTGAAGCGTGTCGAAGAAAATGCCGGCACAAACCTGATCACTATGCCCGGCACCCGGATCATCACATTCCAGATGAACCAGGATCGCGTAGAAGCGTTCAAAGATGCTCGCGTACGTAAGGCAATCGACTATGCGGTGAACAATGCCGGTATCGTTGATCGCATCATGCGCGGATTTGGTACCGTTGGTGCACAGGCCAGCCCTGCTGGTTATCTGGGTTACAATGCTGAACTGACACCGCGTTTCGATGTGGAAATGGCTCAGTCCCTGATGAAGGAAGCCGGATATGAAGATGGCTTCTCAATCACCATGATGGCGCCAAACAACCGTTATGTGAACGATGACAAGATTGCTCAGGCCGTTGCGTCTATGCTGTCCAAAATCAACATCAAAGTTGACCTGCAAACAATGCCGAAGGCCCAATACTGGCCTAAATTCGACGAGCGCGCAGCAGACATGATGATGATTGGTTGGCATGCGGATACGGAAGATAGTGCGAATTTCCATCAGTTCCTGTCTGCTTGCCAGGACGACGCTACAGGAAATGGTCAGTACAATTCCGGTGCCTATTGCAATGCAGAAGCTGACGCATTGATGAATGCTTCCAACAGCGAAACCGACATGGCGAAGCGTGGGGAAATGCTGCAGAAGCTGGAAGGAATTCTGTATGATGAAGCGGCCTTTATTCCGCTCCATTGGCAGAATCTGGCTTGGGGCGCCCGCGAAGGCATCCACGCTGAAAAAATCGTGAATGCACTGAACTTCCCATACTTTGGCGATCTTGTTGTCGACAAGTAAGTCTCAGTTCGTTTGATCATCTTCCGGGGCGAGCCATAATCCTCGCCCCGGAAGGCCATTTGCAACCACCGCTTTTCACCAGCACTCTTCGCGACGCAACGAAGGGGCAACGACAAGTGGGATAACAGGTTAAGAGAGTATGCTCGCCTACCTCGTGAAACGTGTTTTCCAGGCCGTTGCCGTGATGTTCGTAATCTCACTCATTGGCTTCGCTATTCAGGATAATCTCGGAGATCCACTGCGCGAATTGCTCGGGCAGTCAGTCTCTGAAGAAGTGCGGCAAGAGCTGCGCGAGGAATTGGGCCTGAACGATAGTTTTGTGATTCAATACACCCGTTTTCTTGGCAAAGCGCTTCAGGGCGATTTGGGTACCAGCTATTTTTTCAAGGAACCGGCACTTGATGTCATTTTGAAGAAACTTCCGGCCACCTTGGAATTGGTGCTCGGGGCAACTTTCATAATCGTTGGTTTTTCGGTGCCGCTGGGTGTTTATACCGCGATCCGACCCAACACGATTCTCAGTCGTATAATCATGGGCCTGTCAATTGTCGGCATATCAGTGCCGGTCTTTCTGACAGCAATTCTGATGATTTATGTATTTGCTGTTGGCTATGGTTGGTTTCCATCCTTCGGCCGTGGCGATTTGGTTCATGTCTTTGGCTATTGGGAAACCAATTTTGCGACGCTTGATGGCTGGTCTCACATCTTCCTGCCCTCGCTCGCCTTGGCATCAATCATGCTGCCTTTGTTCATCCGCCTGATCCGGTCAGAGATGATGGAAGTGCTGCAAAGTGAGTATGTCAAATATGCCAGAGCCAAGGGGATTTGGCCGTGGCGCATCTATTTTGTCCATGCGCTCAAAAACACGCTCTTGCCGGTGATTACCGTTGGCGGTGTGCAGATCGGAACCATGGTCGCTTACACAATTCTCACAGAAACTGTGTTTCAGTGGCCGGGAATGGGGTTCATGTTTCTGGAAGCTGTAAACCGGGTCGATACGCCGCTGATCGTGGCTTATCTGATTGTCGTCGGCTTCATTTTTGTCGTGACGAATACCATCGTTGATCTGATCTATGGGTTGGTAAATCCCATGGTCAACCTGGCAAGGATGGGGGCATGAGCACTTTGGAAACAATCCCGCCGCCCTCTCTTTGGGTCCGTTTATGGGACTCCAATATGGGCTACAGCTTCCGGCGCAATCCGGTTGCAGTCGTCTCTCTTATTATTTTCGTTGCTGTTGCATTGATGGCCATCTTCGCACCGCTGGTCGCGCCGTTTGATCCATATGATCCGGCTCAGATCGACATCATGAACAGCGAGTATCCACCTATCTGGATCGAGGGTGCCGATCCGAGTTTCCTGTTCGGGACCGATGATCAGGGCCGGGATCTGTGGTCAACCATCCTGTATGGCACACGTCTTTCACTTTTGATTGGACTATGCGCAGTCGCCTTGCAGGCATTCCTCGGCATCACCATCGGCCTGATAGCTGGCTATGTTGGCGGTCGGCTGGACAGTCTGTTGATGCGGTTGGCAGATATCCAACTGTCTTTCTCTACTTTGATGGTTGCGATCATCTTTCTGGCTGTCACACAAGCCATGTTCGGGTCAGAGACGTTCAACCAATATGCCATCTATTTCCTGATCGTGGTCATTGGCGTAGCCGAGTGGCCGCAATATGCGCGAACAGTGCGTGCAACGGTGCTTGCAGAGAAGAAAAAGGAATATGTGGACGGCGCCCGGGTTCTTGGGTTTGGCCCATTGCGCATTATGGTGCGGCACATCCTGCCAAACTCAATGTCACCCATCTTCGTGATTTCTACGGTCCAGGTGGCAAACGCCATTATTTCAGAAGCGTCGCTTTCCTTCCTCGGATTGGGCATGCCGCCAAGCCAACCCTCCCTTGGGTCGCTGATTTCCTCCGGGTTTGATTACATCTTCTCCGGCAGTTGGTGGATTACCGCAATCCCCGGTGTGGTGCTCGTGGTTCTGGTGCTCGTCATCAATTTGTTGGGGGACTGGATGCGTGATGTTCTGAACCCCAAATCGTTTAAAGGATAAGCGCAATGACATTGCTTTCAGTGCGCGATCTGACAGTTAAATTCGCCACGCGTGATAGTTCGGTGACTGCACTGAACCGGATCAGCTTCGACCTGGCGAAAGGCGAACGTCTTGGAATTGTGGGGGAGTCGGGTGCAGGCAAATCCATCACCGGATTTTCCTTGATGAATTTGCTCAGTCGCCCGGGTTTCATCGACAATGGGACAATTCTGTTCCAGGGCGACGATATCGTTAAAATGTCGGAATCGCAGATGCGCTCGATTCGCGGCAATCAGATGGCGATGATTTTTCAAGATCCCATGGTTACGCTCAATCCGGTGCTTACGATCGGACAACAGATGGTTGAAACCTTGAGAGCCCATCGTAAGCTAAGCCAAAAAGAAGCGGAGCAGATCGCGATCGTCAAATTGCGCGAGGTTTACATTCCCTCGCCAGAAGATCGTCTGGGCCAGTACCCCCATGAATTGTCCGGTGGGATGCGACAACGCATTGTTATTGCAATCGCACTCTTGCTGGATCCGCAATTGATTATTGCCGATGAACCAACAACAGCGCTTGATGTGACGATCCAGGCCGACATCATGGAACTGCTGTTGGAACTGTGCCAGTCAAACAAGGTTGGCCTCATTCTGATCACCCATGACCTTGGGGTTGTCAGCCAGATGACCGAACGCACTCTGGTCATGTATGCGGGCAAGATCATTGAAGCTGGACGCACACGCGAGATTATCAATGACCCACAGCATCCCTATACGCAGGGTCTGATCAACGCGCTGCCACAACAGACCCAGCCCGGTAATCCGCTCAAGCAAATACCGGGCAACATGCCATCTCTGGCCGCCATTCCAAACGGATGTGCTTTCAATCCCCGGTGTGAATACGCCTTGGACCACTGCCGCACCACGGCTCCGGAAATCGTGCAATACGCCCATGTTGAAGTCGCTTGTCACGAAGTCAGTCGCCTGCACAGCGACAAATCTGAGGAGCGCAGCGCATGAATGATATGAACCCTGCCCAACCTCTGCTGGAACTTAAAGGCCTTGAAAAGCGATTTGAATTGGACCGTGGTTTTCTTGAAACCATCAAGTTCCGCAGCGGCAAGATCGTTCGCGAACGCCGTGAGGTTCATGCGGTCAACAATATCTCACTGAATGTGGAACGTGGCGAGGCGTTGTGTGTGGTTGGGGAAAGCGGCTGTGGAAAGTCTACTGTGGCCCGTTTGATCGCTGGTCTCCTGACACCAAGTGGAGGCGAAATCCATTATGAAGGGGAGCGTATCGACAATCGCTCCCGCCATGCGATGATGCCCCTGCGCAAGAAGATGCAGATGATTTTTCAAAATCCCTATGCATCACTCAATCCGCGGATGACCATTCAGCAGGCGCTTGAAGAACCTGTGCGCTACCACAATCCGGAAATGTCCAAAAGTGATGTGCTGGAAAAGGTTGCAACAGTCATGCGCTCGGTCGGCGTCGATCCCAGTTGGGCGAAACGCTACCCGCATGAATTCTCAGGCGGTCAGCGCCAACGCATAGCGATTGCCCGCGCCCTGACTGTCGATCCTGAATTCATCATTGCCGATGAACCGATTTCTGCGCTGGACGTATCTATTCAGGCTCAGGTTCTCAACCTGATGCTGGAGGCGAAAAACCAGCGAGGCCTAACCTATCTGTTCATCACCCATGATTTGAGCGTGGTTCAGCACTTTGGTACACGTGTTGCTGTTCTCTATCTCGGGTCCGTGTGTGAGCTGGCTGATACCGCCACGCTGTTTGAGAACCCCAAACACCCCTACACAAAAGCTTTGTTGTCGGCTGTGCCTCAGTTGAAAGATGATCATCCGAACCACATTCGGCTCAAGGGCGAAATTCCAACGCCGATTAATTTGCCGCAAGGGTGCCCATTTGAAAGCCGTTGTGCATATGCCAATGATCGTTGTAGGGTTGAGCAGCCCAGACCGCTGCAACAAGCTGATGGTTCCATCGTGGCCTGTCATGCGGTTGAAGAAGACCGGTTGGAAAGCTGAATCCTGTAATTCGCTGAACGGACTACAAAATTGGACATAGCCTGGCTGAAAGATTTTGAAGCTTTGGTCGCTCAAAGAAATTTTTCCCGTGCGGCCGAAGAGCGTAATGTCAGCCAACCAGCTTTTTCCCGCCGTATCCGTGCATTGGAAGAGGACGTGGGTGTCAAGCTGATTGACCGCCAGACGCTACCTCTGTCGCTGACCTCTGCCGGAGAAGTCTTTCTGCCGCAGGCGCGCAGCATGTTGCGGACATACCATGAGACATTGGAGCGCTGTCAGACGGTTGATGCAGCTGCTGAACATGTCATCCGGTTTGCCACATCCCAGTCGCTCTATATGACGCATTACAAAACCCATATCGCGCCTCTGGTTGAAGAGGGAGGGTTGGACATTGATCTGAACTCCACGAGTTGGTCTGCAGATCAATTCGTAACCGCATTGCAGCAGCGCTATTGCGATGTGATTTTGACCTATTGGCATCCGGCGATGGATTTTCTGGCGCCCCTTGAGGTTGGAAAATGTGACTATTTGGTTCTGTCACGGGATGATTTTTTACCGGTGTCCAAAACAGATGCGATCGGTCCGATACACAGCTTTGAAAAAAACGATAAGAAACCTGTTTCCCTGCTGTCCTATGGTACCGCCTCCGCGCTGCGGGCTGTTCTGGACTTCACGCTTCGACAGAATATTGATGGTCCCAAGATCCTGGTTGTTAACCAGAATGCATTGGCGATATCTGTAAAGGCGATGATCATGGAAGGTTTTGGAATGGGCTGGCTGCCGCGGGAAATGTGCAAGGACGAACTGTCGAGCGGGCAGCTCCAGATTGTTGGTGACGAGAACTATGTCAGCCAGCTGGAAGTGCGCCTGTATCGCGCCCGGGAAAACACAAAGCCAACCTTGAACAGGCTTTGGGACGAAATGAAAGCAATTGTGGAAACTGGCGAAACCAGCGCAAGCCTGCTTCAGAGGCAATAGAGAATGAATTTTACCCGGATGGCAGCCGATCTGGCGATTGTCACAATTTCCGGGTCTCAACGGAATGAAGACCGCTGATAGACTTCAATTCCTGAAACGCCCGGATGCCCCAAATGCCAGCCTCACGCCCTAGGCCGGATGATTTTGTGCCGCCAAAGGGAGCTCCCAATGCCCGGCTGTTGCCGTTCACCTGGATCATACCGGCATTGATACGCCGCGCGGCCTTATTGGCCATGTGTACATCGCTGGTCTGGATATAGGCCGCAAGCCCATAGGCTGAATGGTTGGCTTTCAGGACCGCATCATCCAGATCCTGAAATGGCATGATGGCCAGAACCGGGCCAAAAACCTCTTCGCGCGCAACATCCATATCCGGTGTGACATCGACCAGAACCGTTGGCCGGACAAAATAGCCTTCGTTCAAGCCATCCGGTCTGCCGGGTCCGCCCGCGACACATCTGGCACCTTGCTCAATGGCTTTTTCGATAGAGCTTTGAACCCGCACAAACTGCGCCTGATTGATCAACGGTCCCATATGCGGGCCTGGTTTATGTG
Source organism: Alphaproteobacteria bacterium (assembly GCA_024743215.1). Lineage (GTDB taxonomy): Bacteria > Pseudomonadota > Alphaproteobacteria > Rhizobiales. The sequence goes on along the minus strand of JANSWZ010000002.1, from coordinate 57,515 downwards.
GCGCGTCCAGCCGGTAAGTATCTGCCATTTCGGCGGCCAGAGTTACAACCTCATCGTAAATGCCGTCCTCTACCAGCATCAGTGAGGCTGCATTACAGGATTGACCGGCATTGCGAAAACAATGGGCAACGCCTTGTCGGACAGCTGTCGCGATGTCGCAATCGGTAAACAAAAGATTAGGCGACTTTCCGCCAAGTTCCAGAGTTAGCCGGCGAAAACCCACCGAAGCTGCCGCTGCCACCGATTGTCCGGCGCGTGTCGAGCCGGTGAAAGAAATGGCCGAGACCTGTTCATGGGCCGTCAACAGTTCTCCGGTTTCCGCTCCCCCGATGAGAAAGTTGAAAACGCCCGGGGGCAGCCCCGTTGCCTCCATACATTGCGCAAATAAACGGCCGGTCAAAGGCGTCAGCTCGGACGGTTTCAAAACCATGGTACAGCCAGCCATCAGCGCCGCTCCAACTTTCAGCGCAATTTGGTTGAGCGGCCAGTTCCATGGCGTAATCAGCGCCGCAACACCTATTGGCTCGTAACGCACACGATGCATAGGGTCATCAGCGATGGGCGTATCGATCTCACCCTGCACCTTCATTGCTGCTACAAATCCTTGCAGATGCGCAAGCGATGCTTCCACCTGATGAGCTTTGCAGAAATCAATCGGCGCACCCATTTCCTCGGAAATGATGTGGGCGAACTGATCCCGTCTGTCTTTGATTTTGCCAATCAACCGGAGGAGATAGCTCAGCCGTTCCGATACCGATGTCTCCAGCCAACCTTGCGCCAGCGCTAAATGAGCGGCCTCGACCGCCTTGGCAACGTCCTTAGCGCCGGCAAGTGGCACGTGGCAACGCAGGAGTTCCGTGGTCGGATCAAGCAGTTCAAGTGTTTTCGCGGCTTCTGGGGCAACCCAGCAGCCATCCACATAATGGTGAAAGTTGCGCTTCATCACGTGGGCTTAGAGGTTTAGGGGCAGGGGAGAAAGCAAATAAATTTGATGAACTCATGAACGGTTCGAAAGCTTATGCTCCGTCAAAGCAAATTGCGCGCGGAAGCCTCCCGGCGATAGTCGCTGACCGCATCTGCAAATTTGGAAAGGTCCCATTCCAACAGGCGCATCTGGCCACTGCGGTCAGCAAACTCCTGAATGAGCACATCGCCTCCTGCCAAATGAGCCAGCATGTCTTGTGCAGCCACACTGGAGAGCGTGCAGGGTGATGTGTCCAGACACCGGTCATCGGCGCTCCAGACCGTCTCTCCTTGCCGTTCGACACGCAATCCGTTTTCGCTATAGCGAACGCCGCGTTCAAAGCCGAGTTCGATTTGTGTCTGCTTGTCCTGCGTGTAGGCAAACACAAAGCTGGCCATAAACAACGGCCGCGGTGAGAACACTTCGACGTAACGCAAGTAGCACCGCTGTTGTAGTTCTCCGGCCTCCATACGTTCATCACACACACTGTCCCACAGTCCGAAAGAAGCATAGTGCTTTGCTACCCAGTCGGAGGCTGTGTCATTTCCTGACCGGTCGTGCGCTGAAACCTGAAAAGGGGTTACAAGAGCAACCGCCAGAAGCAATGTTTTGAGCATATCTGTTCTCCCCTGTGTGGCAGAACATAGAACTGCAATAGACGCCTGCACATCAAACAAACTCTTGTCACGTCACCGTGATCGTGTGGGCTTTCATCCGATGATGGGTGGGCCTATAAACGGGCGTTGTGAATCGCACGTGGCGACGAATTTTCAGAAAAGCTCTTTCCAATGACCACGGTAGAACCTTCCAATTCCAAGGCCGCCATTTGGATGGCAGGCTGGCTGACAGCCATGCTGACCATGGCCGTCGCAGGGCGTGAGGCGGTCAGTCAGATTGGCGCATTTCAGGTCATGGAGCTGCGCGCCATAATCGGCATGTTTTTGCTTTACCCGCTGGTGCGTATCAATGGTGGCTTTGCCGGAATGAAGACCGCGCATCCCTGGCGCCATATCTGGCGCAACACGGTGCATTATGGAGCGCAATTCGGATGGTTGGTAGCCATCACGATGATCCCATTGGCTCAGGTCATTTCAATTGAATTCACCATGCCAATCTGGACAGCTCTTCTGGCTGTTTTCTTTCTGGGCGAGAAAATGAACAGCTGGAAAATTGCCGCTGTGGTGCTCGGGCTGGTCGGCGTCTGGATCATTGTTCGGCCAAGTGCTGATGGTGTGGAACCGGGCCAGTTGATTTCGCTGGTGGCAGCCGTCGGCTTCAGCATCTCGGTGATTTTTGTCAAAGCCCTGACGCGTACCGAAAGTGTCGTTCGCATTATCTTCTGGATGCTGGTGATCCAGGGCATCATAGGTCTCATACCGGCCCTGCTTTTCTGGCAGCCCATACCCAACAATCTTTGGGGTTGGATTCTTCTGGTTTCGATCTGCGGGACGTTTTCTCATTATTGCATGGCGCGCGCCATGACCTTCGCCGATGCCACGATTGTGGTTCCGATGGACTTTCTGCGTGTACCTTTGACAGCCCTGGTGGGCTGGCTGGTATATAGTGAAGCGATTGATGTCTACACTGTCATCGGCGCAGCCTTGATCCTGTGCGGCAATTTACTGAATCTCAGGAAATCCGCACCGCGGGTAAAACAGCAAGCGCAAATATGAAGAGCCGACCAGGACATGACAGACATTCAGATACGACCGGCAAGTCAGAACGAATTCGCAACCGCCATCAACTGGGCGGCTGACGAAGGCTGGAATCCAGGATTGGATGATTTGGCCGCCTTCCACCAGACCGATCCGGGCGGGTTTTTGATGGGGTGGAAAGACGACAGACCGGTATCCTGCATTTCAGTCGTACGCTATGGGAAAACACATGGCTTTCTGGGCTTCTACATCGTCCATCCTGATTGGCGCGGTTCCGGTGTCGGAATGGCCACCTGGAATGCCGGTATGGCGCATTTGAAAGATCGCATTGTCGGGCTTGATGGCGTGGTTGAACAGCAACAGAATTATGCCAGGAGCGGGTTCCAGTTTGCCGGAACAAATATTCGCTTTACCGGCGTGCCAGAACGCCATGTTCCCAACTTGGAACATTCAGACATCCGGCCTGTCGAACACATCAACAAGCTTGAAATACTCAACTACCAAAAACCGTTTTTCCCGGCAGATCGTGATGATTTCATCGCACGCTGGGTGCTTCCGGCAGCTGTTGGTGCAAACCGGCCTTCACGTCAAAGTCTGGCGGCCTTTGAGGGCGAAAACCTAATCGGGTTCGGAACGATCCGCGCATGCCGAAGCGGCTACAAAATTGGCCCACTTTTTGCTGATGACGACAGGGTAGGGGCCGCACTCTTCCGCTCGTTATGCATGACCACGCCGAAAGATGCGGAAATCTCACTTGATGTGCCTGAGGGCAATCAGGCCGCAATGGACCTGGCGCGCAGTTCGGGGCTGCAGCCGGTTTTCCAAACCGCGCGCATGTGGAAGGGCGATAAGCCGGATCCGCAGACCCATCGCACCTTTGGATTGGCAAGCTTTGAGCTGGGGTGAACCCTAAGCAAACTCTAACTGAGCGCCGCCGTTTGGTTTGCAAATCCAACTGAGATGGACAAAGAACCCTCATTCACAAGCCATTTGCGTAAGGTAAAGGTGCGGCCACCTTTTGCATGCATCGGATCGTTCTCGGTCAGCAATTTTGCGTCTTCCAGTGAGGCCGCACGATAGATGATCATTCCGCCACCACTCATTTGCTCCCCACTGGCATCAGACAAAGGGCCAGCCATAAACAGTTTGCCTTCTGATTCCATCTGTTTTTGGTAGGCAAGGTGTTCAGGCAAGATTTCAAGCATTTGTGGTGGTGCCATGGCTGGCGTCGATTCAACAATGTAAAGTTCAAACGCCAATGAGCCCCGCGCCCGCGCGGTTTCCCGATATTCTGACCATAATGGCATATTCAACACTCCTCAAAACCTGTTTTCCCAACTGGGTATGTCGGCCAGCATACAGAGTTTTTTGAAAAACAAAATATCGATATTAATTGACGTTTCGAAAAAAATGTGGGTATTTTCTAGAAAATTTGGTGCGGATCGAACAGCCAACTTTACCTCAATCGGGTAAAGCCTGTTTTCACAGTGAAACCACGCGCCTTTCGCTACAAGGACAGCCATGCATGAATGCTAATGCACCTCAGGGACAGGATCTGGAACAAGCGCGGACACACGCGCAGGAAGATGTGCGCGATCTGCGATCCAAAATAAGCCATCTGGGTGAAGACGAAATAGGGTTGATGTTGACCCGTGCGCGGTCTCACTATGCATGGCAAGACAAACCGGTATCCGATGAGCAACTGAAACAGATTTACGACATTACGAAAATGGGATCGACCAGCATGAATTGCTGTCCAGCTCGTTTTGTCTTCGTAAAATCCGCTGAAGGTAAGGAACGTTTGGCAAAGGCGCTGAAGCCCACCAACGTGCCAAAAGTCATGAAGGCACCGGTCACCGCGATCATCGCTTTCGACAAGGAATTCTGGACCGAACTGCCACGACTGTTTCCCCATGAAGATCGCCGGGGTCACTTCCGTGACAAGGAAAAGCATTCCTTTGACACTGCGTTTCGCAATTCCACGCTTCAGGGCGGCTACTTCATGATGGCTGCGAGAGCCATTGGTCTGGACACCGGGCCAATCTCGGGTTTTTCCAATGAGATTGTGGATGCAGAGTTTTTTGCCGGCACAACAATCGTCTCGAACTTTCTGTGTAATTTGGGTTACGCGGACGAGTCGGCTTTGTTCCAGCGTTTGCCACGTTTTGACTTCGGGGATGTCTGTGAATTCGCCTGATAAATAAGAACGTGTCGACTGGGAGGTGATACGACAATGCAATCAAAAACCACAGTAAAACTGCGCGCTTCGGCCGTCAGTCCGTCTCATTCATTGTCAAACATCTCAGTGCGGGACGTACGTTTTGCAATTGATGAGCCCGTTGAACGTGGCGGCACAAATCTTGGCCCGACACCAACAGATACCGCATTAAGCGCCCTGGTGGGCTGCACAAATGTAATTGGACACAAATGTGCCGATGCCCTAGGCGTCGATATAGGCCATCTGACGATCTCTGCAATTTGCGATTTTGACCGCTTGGGCGTTACTTTGCAGCAGGAAGTTGATGTCCCTTTCGTCAAAATACTTCTGACTGTGGAATCCGATGGCCCGGCCACGCAATCGGAACTGGATCTTGTTTCAGCAGAAGTTGGGAAATATTGCCCTTTGGCAAAGTTGTTCCGGCAAGGTGGAACAATTATTGAAGAAAACTGGAAGTCAACACACAGCTGATCTTGGGAAAAAGCTCAGCACACTTTGGAGGAAGCACAATGAGTACAATGACTTTACGCCGTGCCATGCTGTCGGCGGTTGTATCTGCAGGGCTGTTTGCAGGACTGCATGCGCAACCGGCAAGCGCAACAGAAACCATCAACATGATTGCAATTGATGGGTATCCAGACCGATCCATGTGGGTCAAGGAATTCTCCGGATTCTTCATTCCGCGGGTGAATGAAGAACTGGCCGCCACAGGCAATTACAAGATTGAGTGGCAGGAAGCTTATGGCGGCACAATCGTCAAGCCACGCGGTGTGCTGGAAGGCATCAAGCTTGGCCTTGGTGACATTGGCATCGTGACAACCATTTTCCACAATTCTGCACTGCCAAGTCAGGGTATTTCAGCGGTTACACCATTTGTCTCCGCCGATGCCCGTGTGGTCGCAAAAGCGGTTGATGAGATCGCCAAGGAATTCCCGCAAATGGCCGCTGAGCTGGATGCAGAGAACCAAGTATATCTGGCAACCGGTGTGGTGCTGGATACCTATCAGATATTCTCAAAGACACCCATCAACGAATTGTCCGATTTGGGTGGCATGAAAGTGGCTGGCGCTGGCTATAATCTGCGATATCTGGAAGGCATTGAAGGTGCTGCCGGTGTGCGCGGTGGCCTGCCGAATTTCTACAACATGATTCAAACAGGTGTTGTTGATGCTGCCATGTTGTGGCCGGAAGCTGCAAAAACATTCAAGATTGCTGAAGTTGCGCCTTACATGTTGAAAGCCGACCTTGGTGCTGTGAATTCCAAAACTGTTACAGTCAACAAGGATGTTTGGAACAAGCTGCCTGACGAAGTGAAGACAGCTCTGCAGAAAGTGGCCGTGGAGTATCGCGACCATGTTGCCGGTGTTGCTATGGACCGGGCAGCTGAATCCCTTGATGCCTATAAGGCTGGCGGTGGCGCAGTGGTTGAAATGTCCGCTGATGCGCGTGCAGCATGGGCTAACTCCATGCCGAACATTGCTGTGGATTGGGCTCAGAAGCTCGATACTGCGGGTGCGCCAGGCTCCGACATGTTGAAAGCCTATATGGCGAAGCTGAAAGCTGCTGGCCAAGAGCCTATCCGTGACTGGGCAGCAGAACTGACCAACTAATATCATTTGAAACGGCGGAGCAGAAAATCATGTCTAACAATGCGCTTCGCCGTTTCTACAGTGCATCTATCTCGGTAGCGACAATTGCCAATATGGTGGGAACGGGCATTATTTTTGTTCTCGTTGCCATCCTGAACGCTGATGTTGTTGCGCGAGGTGTTTTTCACGACCCAATTCGCGGTGTCGTGGAAATGGTTATTTTCTCACTGGCCTTGATTGTCTTCATGCAATTGCCGGACGTGGTACGCAGCAACAGACTGACCCGGTCAGATGGCATGCTGCTGATGCTCTTTGAGTCCCGACCTGAAGCTGCTCGAATTCTGACCCGGGTCATTGATCTTGTCGCCGGAGTTTTCATGGCGCTGATCGCATGGACCATGTGGCCCGAGTTCATCGAGTCCTTCGAGACCTGTCATTTCTTTACAGCCCCGGAATTTGGACCAGAGCCGACAGGTGAATTTCTGGCTGACTTGTCTGCTGCATTCGGACGGTGTGAATATTCAGGAACACCGGGCATTTTCACTGCGCCCTGGTGGCCAATTAAACTCGCAATTTGTTTTAGCGTTACGCTGTGCACGATCATCTTCTTCATGAAGGCATTGATTGGAAGCAAGGGTGATGATCTGTTTAACATTGGAGATCGCCCGGCATGACGAACCCAACCCATCTGGCGGATCAATATGTCTCCTGTTGAAATCGGCTCACTTTCAGTTCTGGCCATTGTTGTGCTCGTCTATATGGGCATGTACATTCCGGTTGCGCTCGGGTTGGTGTCATTTGTCTCCATCTGGCTGATCAGCGGAAAATCCATTCTGGCTTTCAACTTCCTCAAAATTGCCGTTGGCGATGGTGTCGCAGAATATGAGTTCGCCACCATTCCCCTGTTCACCGTCATGGGACTTTTGGTCTCTCGGGCAGGTTTGGGGACCGATATCTACACGGTTATGAACCGTGGCTTCAGGCGCGTTACCGGCGGTATCGGCATGGCAACCGTCGGCGCAAATGCCGTGTTCGCTGCCGTCACCGGATCTTCGATTGCTTCTGCCTCGGTCTTTACGAAGATTTCCGTCCCAGAAATGCTGAGACTGAATTACAATCCGCGTTTCGCTGTTGGCGTTGTTGCCGGCTCATCTGTGCTTGGCATGATCATCCCGCCCAGCGCGATGTTGATCATCTACTCATTTGTCGCCGAGCAATCGGTTGGCGAAATGTTCATTGCCGGCATTATTCCAGGCTTGATTCTGACCGCAGCCTATATTGTCGGTATTTTGGCAGCCGGGCGTTTTTGGCCCAAATTTCTCGGTGTCGGGGCAGGTGTTACAGAAGATATTCCTCTGAGCACCTATGAACTGCTGGAAAAAACAGTTCCTATTGTCAGCCTGATCGTCATCGTGTTGGGCGGTATCTATACTGGGTGGCTGACGCCTGTTGAAGCGGGTGCTGCCGGCGCTCTGGTGGCGCTGTTGATTGCTGTCGTCCGCCGCAGAATGACGTGGAAATCCCTTTGGGCAACGGCCATCGAAACTGGCCACATCACGGCTTCCATTCTGTTCCTGATTACAATGGCATCACTTTACAGCCGCATGCTTGGCTATGCCGGTCTGCCAAATGAACTCGACAATCTGCTACAGACCTATGATCTGGGCTTTGCCGAAATCATGATCATCTATGTGATCCTGATGCTCTTTTTGGGTACGCTCCTGGATACTGCTTCCATTATCCTGATCGTGGTTCCGCTGTTCATCACCTTGATGGAATCCATGGGATTGAGCCTCATCTGGTTCGGCATCGTAACGGTGATTGGCGCGGAAATCGGTCTGCTGACACCACCTTTGGGCATTTCCTGCTTTGTGATCAAAGCCACACTAAACAATCCAAAGATCAGTCTGAAAGATGTGTTCATGGGGGCGTTCCCCTTCGCAGTTATTATGCTGTTGGTGCTCATCCTTCTCATCCGCTATCCGATCCTCTCAACCGGATTGCTCGGCTGATCAAAACTTCAGATACGAGGGCTAACAAATGCGTACAGTTACAAAAGACAACATCACACAGGCGTTTCTGGATTATTGCAGTGACGATACAGAACCGCGGGTGCGTTTCGTTTTGGAAAAGCTGGTCAGCCATCTGCACGATTTCGTGCGCGAGACGAACCTTACCCATGCGGAGTGGCGCAAGGGTCTTGAACTGCTTGAAAAAACCGGTGACATGACCGACCCGGAACGCAATGAATTCGTTCTTATGTCAGACGTGCTCGGCTTGTCCTCTCTGGTTGATATGGTCAATTCACCAGATGAAGGCACACCTTCCAGTGTGCTTGGGCCCTTCCATATTCTGGGCGCACCAGACCTGCCTGTCGGTGGTGACATGAAACAAGACAATGACGGCGCAGCCGTTATTGTCAAAGGCCATGTGCGCAACCCGGATGGTGAGCCGATCAAGGGAGCCGAAATCGAGATATGGCAAACCGCAGACAATGGCCTTTACTCCAATCAGGATAACCAACAAACAGAGTACAATCTGCGCGGTCACATCATGGTCGGCGATGATGGTCTGTATCAGTTTTCCACAATTCGGCCCGCACCTTACACTGTGCCTGGCGATGGTCCGGTTGGCGAATTGCTGCGTGCAACAGGGCGTCACCCATGGCGCCCGTCTCACCTGCATTTCATCATCACGGCCCCAGGCTACCGCAGCCTTGTGACAGAAGTATTCCCAAGCGATGACGAGTATCTGGATGAAGATGCTGTGTTCGGTGTGCGCGAGCAGCTTGTGATGGAATATGTTGAACAAAACGACGTGACTGCCATCCCTGATGGGATGGAGATTGCTGAGCGTTTACAGGCACCATTCTTCACGGTTGATTTTGATTTTGTTCTGGCCGAAGAAGCGTAAACAGCTCCACTTACTTCTATCGGCTGGACGGTTCAGTAAGCGTCCAGCTGATCTTTCAGGAAATCGCCGGTATTGACGTAGTGGCTGACCAGTAATTGTGCAGCCAGATCAGCATCACGCGCCAGCACTGCGTCGCAAATGGCACCATGTTCTGCCGTTACATCTCGTGTGGGATAGGCCTGTATGCCAGACAATTGGCGGTACCGGATGTTCTGATCATAGAGTTGGTCACAAAATTTCATCAGCATGGTTGAATCGCAAGCCGAAATCAGAGTCACATGAAAGTGCTTGTGGCGCACTTCCCATTCCGCATTGGCAACAAAGTGATCATCCGCCGCAGAGCGCGGGACACGGGATAGCCGATAGGCAGCCAGCACAACTTGCTCTTCCCAACTGGCATTGCCATGGGCAATGGACTCGCGCAGAGCACGTTCTTCAAGCCAGCACCGGGTTTTCAGCAATTCGTCAAACTCTTTTGCGCTGACAGTTGCGACACGAAAGCCGCGCTGATCAATGCGTTCTACGAAATGATCCGATGTTAGTAGGCTCAGCGCCTCGCGAATCGGGCTGGTGCCGACATCATAGAGCTGCCGTAATTCTTCAATCTTGAGCTTCTGTCCCGGGATCAAGACACCGGCAATGATATCGGCCCTTAATCTGGCATAGGCGCGACTGGTCATCGAAGCCCGGCCTGATGTCTCTTTGTCCGAGGTATCAGACAGACCGAAATCGTCGACTGATTCAGGCATCATAAGCTCGGTGTCTTCCTGTTTCATCAAAAGTCCAATCTTCAGTGGAAAACATGTATTTCCAAGCCTGACGATGTGTGTTCAGAACCGTTAGTCTATCCTGTTTCTCAAGTCCCTGTCTTCATAACGTAGCCCAAAATTTAATTATTCGTACCTTGGAAAACGGGGATGTTGGGAATAATATCGATTTTTTTAAGCGTAGCAAATTTGGTGATTTGCGGCAAAGTGAATTTCAGCTAGGCGTTGATTCAATTGTTGGTTTAAAAATATATAATTATTTCAATGTATTAAATCATTTTTGTCCCGCTTGCGGCAATTTGCGTGCACAAAAAATTCATCGGTTTTAATGAAGAATAATATTGATATTTCTTGTCAAAAATATAAAATATAGACAAGTTGGGTTTGGTTCCTGCTTTTGCAGGCGTAAATAGATGCCCTTTCACGATAGCTTTGGAGAGACAACATGCGCGAAAACCATTTTGAAGAGGATAAATGGTGGGTCAGCCCATATAATTTTGTACCCGAAGTGCGTGATGCCATGGACTTGCCCCCAAAGGTCGAAATCCATGACGCGACACTGCGTGATGGCGAACAGACACCTGGTGTTGTTTTTTCCGTTGATGACAAAATTGCGATTGCGCAAAAGCTTTCCGAAGTTGGTGTAGAGCGCATTGAAGCTGGTATGCCCGCGGTTTCCCCGCAGGATGCAGAGGCCATCAAGCAGATTTCAAAATTAGGCCTGAACTCCCGTATTTTCACCTTTGCCCGTGCCATGAAAAAAGACATCGACATGGCGCTGGAATGCGGCGCGCAGGGCGTCATCATCGAAGTGCCTATCGGTTATCCCAAGCTGAAAACCCAGTTTGGCTGGACCTGGCAGGATGTTCTGGCGCGCAGCGCACCGGTCATCAATTACGCCCGTGAAAATGGGCTCTATGCTGTGTTTTTTCCCTATGACACAACCCGTGCCCGCGCAGATGACCTTGAAAATTTGTGCAAGGGCATCATGGCTGAATCCCCACCCGATTCCATTGGCATCGTCGATACGATGGGCTGCGCCACACCTGAAGCCATCAAATATATGGTGCGATGGGTCAAGCGTATGACCGGACTTCCGATCGAGATCCATACGCATAATGATTTTGGAATGGGTGTCGCTACTGAACTGGCAGCGGTGACAGCTGGTGCCGAAGTTGTACATTCCTGCGGAAACGGTTTGGGTGAGCGCACAGGTAACGCGGCCATGGAAGAGCTTATGCTCGGTCTTGACCTGCTTTATGGGTATGACACTGGCTACAAGCTGGATAAGCTGCCGGAACTTGGAGAGTTGCTGTCGCGATTGGCGAATGTGCCGATCGCCCGCAACAAGCCAATTTTGGGGTCTGGAAACTTCACCCGCGAATCGGGCATCGGCATCAACTATGTGATGCATGATCCGCTCGTTATGTTTGGAACACATCCGGCGCTTACGGGCCGGGCAGGCGAAGTGGTGCTTGGCAAGAAGAGCGGCAAAGCTTCCATCGCTTACAAGCTGGAAGATTTGGGGCTGGGTGAATCAGATGAGGCTGAAACAGCCGAAATGCTCGATCACGTCAAACAGGCCGGTATCAAAAAACGTGACATTCTGAGCGATGATGAGTTCAAGGCCATCGTCGAAGCGATCCGCTCCCGCAAGGCAGCTTAAGCGGAAAACAAATATGGCTCTGGCGTCGTGACGTACGCTTGCCAGAGCCCTGAAGTCTTTCATGTCAGAAACCGGAATCACGCTTTATCATTCGCTGACCTCAGTGTGCTCTCAAAAAGTGCGGCTGGCTTTGGCAGAATTGGGTCTTGGTTTTGAAAGCCGGGTCATGGACTTGAAGAAGGGCGACCAGTTTGCCCCTGATTATCTGCATTTGAACCCCAACGCTGTTGTCCCAACATTGATTGACGGAACCCAGGTGGTTTTGCAATCCAATACCATCATGCAGTATTTATGCGCACAAAATCCTGCGCATCCACTCAGTGCGGCGACAGAATATCGTAATGAGCTTTGCTCTGAATGGTTTGAACGTGCTGACCGGTTTCATATTGCAATCCACGCAATTACCTATGTCAGCGTAAATCGCGAAAAGCTGCTGGCCTTGTCGCCAGAGCAACGAGAGCAACGCTACCAAAACATCCCGGATCCCGTCCGATCGGCAAAACTGCGTCAGATTGTAGACGATGGATTTGATTCCGCTCCCGTTCTGGCTGCGTTGGAAACACTCAACGACATATTGCCAAAACTTCAAACGGCGACCCGAAGCCACAGATGGTTGACGGACGATCGTGCAACTCTGGCTGATTTTGCGATGTTTCCGTTTGTGCATCGGTTGCATCTGTTGGGATTTGACCAATTATGGGGAGAGGGCAGTCTGGCTCGCTGGCATGTGGCCATGATGCAGCGTCCCAGCTTTCAAACGGCAATCGGGGCCGTCGTTCCCGCCAGCGCAATCGCCAATTTTGCGGCTTCCGGAAGGGCTGCCTGGCCACAGCTTGGCGCGCGTTTCGGTTGAACGGAAGCCCCTGTCATGAAAACCTTTCCTGACGCGAACAACCGTGTCGTTGCCAGTTTGGTTTGTTTTCCAAAGCTGATATCATCCTTGGGTTGTTTTTTGTCATCAATATGCCCTGTCTTTTGATCTAAAAATACCGTCGCTATTTTGGGTGTGTTTGTTGAGATTCCAGGCCAGACTCCTTGGATTGGCTGGTTTTGTGTCGCTCGATAAATCCGGCAGAGGCAAAAACTGAACGTTTCAAACCGGCTTTCAAATTCCGTTTCAAAAATACCAAAGCGCCTTGAATTTAGAGGCGTATGTGAAAGCATGGTTGCATGGCCAGATCTGTGCACTGTTAACAAAATTGTTTTTGAAATGGCTGAAAACAGCGGGTATTGCCAAATGAATATGAAAACGGCTTGACAAGCAGAGCAAAAAAAGCGGTATATTTGTTTCCAAAGCGCTTTGAATTTTTCAAATGATGAGTGCTCGGACAAGATTTTCATGTTATGCATGCTTTTTCTGGGAGGAAAATTTATGAAGAAAATACTCTACTCAACAGCCATGGCTTGGGTGCTTGCTGCTGGTTCCGCACAAGCGCAGACTGCGCTTATGTTTGAGCCTGGCTCCGGTGATTTTAACTGGGAGAGCTACGAGGCTCTAAAATCCACACAACTGAACGGCGAGCAGGTCACAGTCTTTGGCCCGTGGCTTGGACCCGATCAGAAAGTGGTTGAAAGCGTGTTGGCCTATTTCGGGGCAGCAACGGGTGCTGACGTCAAATATGTTGGTTCCGATAGTTTCGAGCAACAGATCATGATTGATGCCGAAGCCGGCTCTGCACCAAATGTTGCCGTATTCCCTCAGCCAGGCCTTGCGGCAGATATGGCTGCACGCGGGTTCCTGTCGCCTCTGGCAGGCGGAACCGGTGACTGGATTCGTGAAAACTACGCAGCTGGCCAGTCTTGGGTCGATCTTGGCACCTATGCAAATGCAAGCGGCGAAGATGAACTCTTCGGTTTCTTCTACAAAGTCGATGTCAAATCACTGGTTTGGTATTCGCCTGAAAACTTTGAAGATGCTGGTTACGAAATTCCAACAAGCATGGAAGATCTGAAGGCCTTGTCAGAGCAGATCGTGGCCGATGGCGGAACGCCATGGTGTATCGGTCTGGGATCAGGTGGCGCAACAGGCTGGCCTGCAACCGACTGGGTTGAAGACATGATGCTGCGTACGCAGACACCAGAGGTCTATGACCAATGGGTGACGAACGAGATTCCGTTCACAGACGAACGTGTTGTCGCTGCTATTGACGAGTTTGGTGCATTTGCACGCAACAATGATTTTGTTGCCGGAGGCGCTGGAGCTGTTGCTTCAACAGACTTCCGTGATAGTCCCAAAGGCCTCTTCTCATCGCCTCCTCAGTGCTACATGCACCGTCAGGCTTCTTTCATCCCGGCTTTTTTCCCTGAAGGGACAAGTGTTGGTGAAGATGCGGACTTCTTCTACTTCCCAGCCTATTCCGGCAAGGATCTTGGAAATCCGGTTCTGGGTGCAGGAACACTTTGGGCTATCACAAGCGACAGCCCAGGGGCTCAGGCATTGGTTGAATTCCTGAAGTCGCCGATCGCCCACGAATTGTGGATGGCGCAGTCCGGTTTCCTGACACCACATAAAGGTGTCGACACTGGAATTTATGCTGACGATACACAACGTGCACTTGGAGATGTTCTCTTGGGTGCAACAACCTTCCGCTTCGACGGATCCGATCTGATGCCAGGTGGCGTGGGCGCTGGTTCGTTCTGGACCGGAATGGTGGACTATGCAGGTGGCAAGCCTGCGGCAGAAGTTGCCGCAGAAATTCAGGCCTCCTGGGACTCGCTGAAGTAATCAGCAGGCCTTGACGGCTATTGAGGAACCCGGCCCAAGCTGCCGGGTTCCCACCCATACTTAAAAGACATTGGGGAGGGGACTATGCATCCTGCATTCCAGGGATTGCTGACGATTATCATCGGCGTTGGCGGTTGTGTCGGCTATTATTATTTTTCCAACCAGTTTTTGGACAAGGTTCTGTTCCCTGCCAAAGGGGCAAATATCGGGCGGAACATCAATCGGGCCAATATGGTTCGGCCGTGGCTGTTTCTGTTTCCAGCTCTTTTGGCGCTTGGGCTGTATCTGGCCTATCCCGTTGTTGAGACATTGCGCATGTCCTTGTCCGAGCGTCTGCCGGGCGGTGGCTCTCAGTTTGTCGGCCTCGACAATTACGGGCAGATGATGAGCGAGCCGAAGTTCTGGGAGGCGTTGCAGAACAATTTCTTCTGGCTTCTGGTCGTGCCTGCAATGTCGACAGCCTTTGGCCTGTTGGCGGCGCAACTGACCGACCGCATTTCCTGGGGTAACATTGCAAAATCCCTGATTTTCATGCCCATGGCCATCTCCTTCGTTGGTGCCGCCGTGATCTGGAAACTTGTTTATGACACCCGCCCTGTGGATCAGGAGCAGATCGGCGTCCTGAACGCGCTGTATCTCTGGTTCGGTGGCGCGGAACCAAATACCTGGCTGACCATGCCCTTCTGGAACAATTTTTTCCTGATGGCAGTCCTGATCTGGATTCAAACCGGATTTGCCATGGTTATCCTTTCAGCCGCATTGCGCGGTATTCCTGAAGAAACCATAGAGGCGGCCATTCTGGATGGTGCCAATCCTTTCCAGATCTTTTTCAAGATCAAGGTGCCTCAGATCATGGGAACCATTGTTGTGGTCTGGACGACCATTACCATTGTGGTTTTGAAGGTCTTCGACATCGTGTTCGCCATGACCAACGGTCAGTGGGAGACGCAGGTTCTGGCCAACTACATGTATGACAAATTGTTCCGTGCCAATGATTGGGGCGTCGGCTCTGCCAGCGCCATGGTGATCATGCTTCTGGTGACACCGATCCTCATTTGGAATGTCTACAACGCCCGCAAAGAAATGCGCTGAGGGAGACGACAATGGATAATATTGCAGGAACAAAATCCAGTCTCACCTGGGCTGTACACATCTCGGTGGCTTTGCTGGTTGCTTTGTGGCTCTTTCCCACACTTGGGCTATTGGTCTCGTCTTTCAGAACGTCCGACCAGATTGCCACAAGCGGCTGGTGGAAAGCAGGCTTTCCTTCTGAACAGAACCTGACACTGAGAACAGGAGATCCTGATACGCAGGTGCAGGATGGAGATGTCTTTGTCATCGAAGGCAACCTGTTTGGTGAAGTAGGTGCCGCCGAAATTTCGGTTTTTGGCATCTCGTCCCGCGAAATCGGCACTTACAATGCTGGGGATACAGCGGAGCTGAGAAACGGTTCAACAGTAACCGTTCAGAGCAATGGCGACTATCGTCAGGAAAGCGCAGAAGAGCTGACGGGCAGCCGTGGAAGCCGAATCTTCGTGACGGCGACAACACCGCCTGAATTCACCTTGAGAAACTATCAGAACGTCCTGTTTGATCCGTCAAACAGGGAGGGTATGGCAAAGGCGTTCTTCAACACGCTGACGGTGACAATTCCGGCCACCATTATACCCATCCTGGTTGCCGCCTTTGCGGCCTATGCCTTGGCATGGATGGATTTTCCAGGTCGCGCTCTGCTCATTGCCGTCGTGGTTGGCTTGCTGGTCGTACCCTTGCAATTGGCGCTGATACCACTTTTGAAATTTCACAATGAGATTGGTATTGGAAAGGGGTATCTGGGTGCCTGGATGGCCCATACCGGCTTCGGCCTCCCATTGGCGATTTATCTATTACGAAACTACATGGTGGGGCTGCCTCGGGATATCATCGAAAATGCCAAGGTTGACGGTGCGACGGATTTCCAGATTTTTGTAAAAATCATCTTGCCGCTCAGCTTCCCGGCCTTGGCTTCCTTTGCCATTTTTCAGTTCCTGTGGACATGGAATGATTTGTTGGTGGCTCTGGTATTCCTGATCGACTCAACCGGCGAAACGACCGTGATGACCAAGCAGATTGTTGAATTGCTTGGCACACGTGGCGGCAATTGGGAAATTCTGGCGACATCCGCCTTCGTTTCAATTGCGGTGCCTTTGTTGGTGTTCTTTGCCATGCAGAAATATCTCGTTCGCGGCCTGTTGGCCGGGTCGGTAAAGTAGGGCTTATAATCATGAACGCATTGGTCAATTTGGTGCCCAATCAGCTTCCGGCTGTTGACAAGGACTGGTGGCGCGGCGCGGTGGTCTATCAGATCTATCCGCGCAGCTTCCAGGACAGTAATGGCGATGGCATAGGCGACTTGCTGGGCATTCTGCAGCGTCTGCCCTACATCGCCTCGCTGGGTGTTGACGCCATCTGGATATCGCCATTCTTCACCTCGCCCATGAAGGATTTTGGCTACGACGTCAGTGACTACTGCGATGTTGATCCTTTGTTCGGATCACTGGCTGATTTTGATGCTGTTGTTGATGAAGCGCACAGGCTGGGCGTTCGGGTCATGATCGACCTGGTCCTCAGCCATGCGTCAGATCAGCATCCATGGTTCGTGGAAAGCCGTGCTGATCGCACCAACCCCAAAGCTGATTGGTTTGTGTGGGCTGACCCACAGCCGGATGGAACGCCGCCAAACAATTGGTTGTCGATTTTTGGCGGGTCAGCCTGGCATTGGGATGCGCGCCGCGAGCAATATTATCTGCACAATTTTTTGATGTCTCAGCCGGATTTGAACTTCCACAATGCCGATGTTCAGGACGCACTTCTGGATGTGACCCGCTTCTGGCTGGAGCGTAAGGTGGACGGATTTCGTCTGGACACCATCAATTTCTACTTTGCTGACAAGGAACTGCGCTCGAACCCGCCTTTGCCGCCGGAACAACGTAATTCCAACATTGCACCATCTGTAAATCCCTATAATCACCAGGAACATATCTATTCCAAGAACCAGTCGGAAAATTTGGCGTTTCTGGAACGCTTCCGCTCGGTACTGGATGAATACCCATCCACCACATCGCTGGGGGAAGTGGGGGATGCGCAATTGGGTCTCGATATATTGGGCCAGTATACCAGCGGCGATGATCATGTTCACATGTGCTACGCCTTTGAATTTCTGGCTCAGGAGAGGCTGACGGCTGCGCGCATAGCCGAAGTGTTCGCCAAGCTCGACGACGTGGCAAAAGACGGCTGGGCCTGTTGGGCGTTTTCCAATCACGACGTGAAGCGTCACAGCTCACGCTGGGACTTGCCACCGGCAGCACTGCGCCTTTACGCCACCATGATGATGTGTCTGCGCGGATCTGTCTGTCTTTATCAGGGAGAAGAATTGGGCTTTCCGGAAGCTGATGTCGCCTTTGAAGATTTGCAGGATCCGTATGGCATTGAGTTCTGGCCTGAATACAAGGGGCGGGACGGTTGCAGGACACCGATGACCTGGGACAAATCCAATTTGAATGCAGGCGCGTCAGACGGCAAAACCTGGCTGCCTGTTGCCTCTGCACATCTGGCTCTTTGCGTGGAGCGACAAGAAGAAGATCCAACATCATTGCTGCATCACTACCGCAAGGCCATTGCCTTTCGTCAAGCGCATCTTTCTCTGACCAAGGGAGCCGATAATGGCGTCCATTGCGAAGGCGACATTGTCTATTTCATTCGCAGTTTTGGCGGCGAGCATATGTTCTGTGCATTCAACCTGAGTGACTCGCCATCAGCGCTGGATATGCCATCGGGCACATGGCTTCAGACCGGCGCTGAGCTCGGCAGTGCCAATGTTTCGGTAGATGGGAAATTACATTTGGGGCCGTGGCAACCATGTCTGGCACTCAAGACAAAAGCATAAACGGGGAGAGAACATATGGCCGACCTGAAACTTATAGACGTCGCAAAGACATATGGTGGGACTGTGGAAGTCCTGAAACACATCGATCTTGATATCAAAACTGGTGAATTGATTGTTTTTGTCGGCCCATCGGGTTGCGGCAAGTCCACCCTGCTGCGGATGATCGCCGGGCTGGAGAAAATCAGTGGTGGCGAATTCTACATCGACGGTGAGTTGATGAATGACGTGCCGCCCGCCCAGCGCGGCATTGCCATGGTGTTCCAGTCTTATGCACTGTATCCGCATATGACAGTTCGCGACAACATGTCCTTCGCCCTGAAACTGGCCAAGAAATCTCCCGAAGAAATCAAGGCTGCGGTGGAAAAGGCTGCTGATACGCTGCAATTGACAGAATATCTGGACCGGCTGCCCAAAGCCCTGTCCGGCGGTCAGCGCCAACGTGTTGCCATTGGCCGTTCAATCGTCCGCGATCCAAAGGTCTATTTGTTCGATGAACCGCTCTCCAATCTGGATGCGGCGCTGAGGGTAGCTACACGCATTGAGATTGCCCAGTTGAAGGAGTCCATGCCCAATTCCACTATGGTCTACGTGACCCATGATCAGGTGGAGGCGATGACTCTTGCAACTCGCATCGTGGTTCTGGCCAATAAGGGCATTGCACAAGTGGGCAGCCCTCTTGATCTTTATGAGCGCCCCGAAAATGAATTCGTGGCCCAGTTTATCGGGTCTCCGGCGATGAATCTGTTTGCTGGCGAAGTTGTTTCCACCGGCGAAAAGACCGGTGTCAAATTGTCGGAAGGCAAAGGCACCATCATGGCCGATATTCCGACCCAGGCCACCGATATAGGACTGAAAGTCAATGTTGGTATCAGGCCGGAAGACATGGCGCTCACCGATGGCGAGAATTATGCCTTTGAAGCCAAGGTGGAAATCAGCGAAGCGCTTGGCGAAGTAACTCAGGTCTATTTTGCAAAAACCAATCCCTCGCATGATCCAGTTATAGCAAAACTCCCTGGCATTCACCGCAATGTGCGTGGCAACCTGCTGCGTATGACCGCCGACCCATCAAAGCTGCACATATTCAGCAATGGCAAATCATTGCTGTATCGGTGATTTTGAGGCTTTGCCGCCAGTGAAAAGAACTTAGCCCGAAAAATGTCTAAGTTCTTATGGTTTTCTTTTGCTAATGCACCTTATGTCGGCGCGTGCCGGACTGACTTCCCAGTCTGGTGGCGCATCAAAGAGTCGCTGCAAATTTGGCAATCGCCTGCTGGTAGGCCGAGGATGCATTCCATTCTTTCAGCACTCTGAAATTATGTGTTCCCTTGCCAAATGGCTGGCCAGCACGCCATCCATGCGCACGCAGGTAGTTCGCTGTTGACGCCATCACATCTGGAACCGAACGGATGAGATCCCGCCGCCCATCGCGATCAAAATCCACGCCAAATTTTATGTAGTTCTTGGCCATGAACTGGGTTTGACCAATCTCGCCATGACGCGCGCCGCGCATCTGCTTTTTGTCAATCCAACCCTTGTCGATAATCACCAGTGCAGCCATCAGATTGGGCTTGAAAAAGCCGGACCTTCGGCAGTCATGGGTGAGCGAGGCCAGTGATGTGACAATGTCATGCTTTCCGGTAAAGCCGCCAAAGCCTGTTTCCATGCCCCAGATGGTGACAAGTACTTCTTTTTGCACGCCGTATTTTTTTTCAACCTGGTTCAACAGCCTTGCATAGCTTTTCAACCGTTTGCGTGTTGGGCTCAGCAGGCCTTTGGTCTTCTTGGCATAGAAGCTTGGAAAATTGGTTTTCGCACGCTTGAAGCTTCGGTTGACGCTGCGATCATACTTGATAACTCCGGGCGAATACTGAGTTGCAGCCAGAGCTGCCAGACCGCGCCGCCCGATACCAGCAGCTTTTGCTTCCTTGGCGAAATCACGTTTGAAAGCGTCAAATCCTGATCCGTTATTGCTGCATTTAGCTGCCATGGCGGAGCCGGAGACAAGCGCAAATGTAACTGCGCCAACAATAATTCCAATTTTTCTGCGCATACAAGCCTCGTTAAAACATTGATCCGATTACCGGGTTTCACACATGAAAGCATCGGCAACATAGATGCGCCGCGTCGCTTTCGGGCAAAAGAGGGCCAAAATCCGGCAATTCTGTGTTTAACAGCTCGCTATTGCGAATTGGTAAAGCAGATTGAAGCGGCGGGCGAGGATTGTTCTGCCATCGCCGCGCCAGCTTTTGCTTAGGGTGCGGACCCTTTATGGGTGATGAAATAGCAGAACAAATGGCAAAGATATGCAAGGAAATGCGCGCAGGGCGGGCTTTCTGCCCGATCAAGCGCTTTGACGCGGCAGGTCGCAGCCATTTTTCTGTCCATCAGGGATCGGGCCTGTTTGCCCGCAGCCTGCGTCGCAAAGACTTGAAAGTCTTCAGACTTCCTGCTTCTTTGCTCCTAGTCTGCAAACAAACCGATCCCGACTATTTTACCACCCATAAAGGGTCCGCACCCTAAATTCCCGCCCAGATTGTCTTGATTTCTGGCCAGGCTTCGCTGCCCACCTGGAGGGATCGTTCCGCCGCTGCGGATGGAATGAGATCACCAATTGCCGTCTTGTAGCTTGGCCGTGCCTGATTGGCACGCAGCCATGGATCAATCGCAGGGTAGCGCTCGGTCCACAAGCCGGACAGGCTAAGCCGATCCAGACGGTCCACATAAGCGATAACCGCGATATCTGACAGGCCATATTGACCGGCGGTCAACCAGTCTGCGCTTTCCAGAATAGCGGACATATCATCGAACATACGCTTGAGCGTGAAAAGGGCACCTGCAACGTAAGGTGAGTTCACGCCATTGGTATACAGGTCAATGCGCTTTGACCGGATTTGCGGGTTCGGGAATTTCGCAATGCGCGCTTTTACCTGTTCAGGCGTGCTGTCACGCAATTGGTTTTGGCGCATCAATGTTGCAAATGTTACGGAGTTGATAGCGGCATGAATATCAATCGCACGTGTCAGCCACAGATGCATGGCCGCCTGATCTTTGGGTGCTGTTGGGGCCAATGGATTGTAATCGGACAGTTGATCCAGATATTCGGCAATCACACTGGATTCTCGTAAAACGATATCGCCATCAACCAATGTCGGCACGACACCTTCCGGGTTTAGCTTCATGTATTCGGCATTGGATTGCTCACCTTTGGCAAGGTCGAGATGTACGCTTTCCCACGCCAATTCTTTTTCTGCCAGCGTAACGCGCACCTTTTGCGAACAGACACTATTATTATTGTGATAAAGTTTCATTGCTCGGTCCTCCATTTGCAATCTGTGCCGTGCCTAGCACAATTGACATTTGGGGAAAAGCCACGATACGATACAAGTGTACCGCCAAGCAGGTCACTCATGGTCAGGGGAACATGGGGAGGAAACCGATGCTGCGGCACAATGGAGGAGAAACATGTTGCAAAATCCGGTCGTGAAAATTGCTTTGGCTGTGGCCATCAGCGCCGCATCCATTTCTGCTGTTTCGGCGCAGAAACTAAAAGTGTCCAGCTTTCTGCCGCCCAACCACACATTCCACAAAATGCTAAAATTGTGGTCAGATGAAATGAGCGAAAAATCCAATGGCGAAATGTCTTTGGAAGTCTTTACGTCTGGCCAGCTTGGCCCACCTCCACGCCAGTTTGAACTGGTTGCCGCGGGTGCTGCTGATCTGTCGATCATCCTGCACGGCGCAACGCCTGGTCGCTTCCCAATGACAGAACTGGCCGGGTTGCCGCTCAGCTATCCCTCTGCTGGTGATTTGAGCGCCATCACATCACGGCGCCTGACCGAGCTTGCGCCAGAATATCTGGCGGAGGAACACGCTGGAACCAAGATTATGTGGATGGCCGTCACGCCACCTTTGAAAATCCACTCGGCCAAAGCCGATCTGAGCAAACTGGAAAACATCAAGGGCCAACGTATTCGGTATGCCGGTGCCATCTGGCAGCAGGTTGTCGAGAAACTTGAGGCCGTTCCATTGAGAATTCCGCCAGCACAGTCTGCGGACAGCATTTCAAAGGGCGTTGCTGATGCAGCTTCATTCCCATTTGAAGCAACAAAGGCGTTCGATATGGCGCCCCTCATCAAATACTCTCTGGAGCCAGGCATCGCCTCGGCAACCTTTGCAGTGGTGATGAACGAAAACACCTACAACAGCCTCAGCCCGGAAATGAAAAAAATCATTGACGACACCACCGGTCCTGACCGGGGCGAAGCATTTGGCAAAATGTGGGATGATGGTGAAGCCGAAGCCCGTCAATACATGGCAGATGGCGGCGTGAGCATCGTTCAATTGTCGGACGCTGAACGGGCCACTCTGGAAAGCGTTGTTGCGCCAATCAGCGACAGCTTCATTGGTGCTGTGAATGAGTCCGGAAAACCCGGCAGTGACTTTGTAGCAGCTTACACGAAATAGAAATGAAGCAAGGCCGGGCATTCATGAACTGGATGTTCGGCTTTTGCCTTGACCCTTGCCATCGGCGTTCACGCCCTGGCTGCAAGCAGGGATAGCCATATGCCGCATAACGGCCAAGTTCGACGAGTTTTACATTCCATTTTCGAACTGCAGTTGAAGCTGTCAATGCTTGCGTTAGTCGCGATGATGATCATCATCGTCGCAGATGTTTTCATGAGATACACATTTAACGCGCCGATCCCCGGTACGTATGATCTTGTTGGCATATTGCTTGCCATTATGGTCTTTTTCGGTCTGGCAAAGGTAATTTCCGAGCGTGCGGAAATCACCATCGACATTGTGGACAATGTCGTGCCGCCAGTGCTCGTGCGTCTGCTGATGGTAATTGCAAGTCTCATTGCATTGGGCGTTCTCCTTTTCATTTTCTGGTCAATGATTGGCCCGATGATCAGCGCCCAACGTTATGGGGACCGTTCGCTGGAACTCAACCTGCCGGTCTGGCTGACCTGGGCCTTGTCTCTGGTAGGTTTGGCAGGGGCGATTCTGGCTGCTGTCATGACTGTATTTTCGTCAGGAAAATCAGACGTTTCTGACGAGCGGGGCACGGACATATGAGCATGCCAATCATGGGTCTGCTGTCCATTGCTGTGCTATTCAGCCTGTTACTGTTGCGCCAGCCTGTCTGGCTGGCTTTGGCTCTATGCGGTATTATTGGCAATGCGCTTTTGTCCAATGTGAGCGTGGCAAAACTGGTAACCGGCACCAACGCCTTCGACATTGCGTCAGGATATGGTCTGTCGGTCATACCGCTTTTCATTCTGATGGGTGAAATAGCCTCAAAATCAAGATTGTCAGCCGATCTGTTCAAAGCTGCACGCATTGTCCTTTCAGGTATGCGTGGCGGGCTTTCTGTTGCCACCATCGGGGCTTCTGGTGCTTTTGGTGCCATTTGCGGCTCGTCTATTGCGACTGCCGCTACGATGACCCGTATCGCAATGCCGGAGATGCGCCGTGCAGGCTATGAAGAAGGCTTTGCAGCCTCTTCTGTGGCAACAGGCGGCACACTGGGAATTCTCATTCCGCCCTCAATAATCCTCGTTATCTACGGATCGATTGCGGAAGTCTCCGTACCTAAATTATTCGCAGCATCGCTCATCCCCGGATTGGTCTTGCTGGTCCTGTACTCGGCCATTGCCATGATCATTGCGGCCAGGTCTCCGGAAAAGGCCCCTTTGGACGCATCGGCCAGTTTGGTGGAGCGTCTGAAGGCGCTGAGTGAGCCATGGCAGTTTATCATTCTCTTCAGCGCAACAATTGGCGGTATCTATCTGGGAGTATTCAGCCCCAACGAGGCTGCGGCAGTCGGCGCATTCGGCGCAATTGTGCTGGGCTTTGCCACAGGCAATCTGACCATGATCCGATTGACGGAAGCCGTGCGCGCATCGGTCATTACGTCCTGCGTCCTCTTTCTTATTGTGATCGGCGCAACCATCTTTGCAAACTTTGTCGTGCAGACAAGACTGCCGGAATTGCTGTTGTCCTCGGCCCAGGAATTTGGACTGGGCCCCTTCGCAGTGGTCTCCATCATTATCCTGCTTTACATTGTGATGGGCTGTTTTCTGGAGGGGATCGGCATGATGCTGATCACGGTGCCTGTGTTCCTGCCAATCATAATTGGGTACGGCTATGATCCGATCTGGTTTGGCGTTCTGGTCGTGGTTGTTGTTGAACTGGGCCTGATAACACCGCCCGTTGGCATGAATCTGTTTATCATTCAGGCGCAGATACCCGGGACGAATATTGCCACCCTCTACCGGGGCATTGTCCCTTTTCTGATTGCGCCGCTGACGCTCATACTGATGCTATTCCTGCTTCCTCAGCTGACGCTTTGGTTGCCATCCATTCTTTATTGAGAAGGACCCGATGCACACAAAAACAGCCCTTATTTTCGATCAAAAGGCGGACTGGTACGCCCGCGAACTTGGCGGCTTGTGTCAGAATTATCAGTTTGTTGCAGCTTCCACGCACGAAGAGGCTGTGTCACGCGCTGCAGATGCTGACATACTGGTCGGCCTTGCGCCCTACATCAAACCGGGTTTGATTGCCGCCATGCCCAAACTGGAATGGGTTCAGGCGCTGACGACAGGTGTTGATAATCTTTTGGCTATGGACGCGCTGCCCAAGGAAGTGGTGGTCACGAATTGCAATGGCTTCCACGGTCCCCAGATGTCGGAACTGACGTTGCTGTTGATGCTGTCGCTGGCACGCGATTTTCCAACGATGCTGAAAAATCAGAAATCAGCATCCTGGCAAAGATGGCCGCAGCCACTGCTGGCTGGAAAAACCGCCTGTCTTGTTGGCTTGGGTGCCATTGCAGAAACACTGGCAAAGCGTTGTCTGGCGATGGATATGCGTGTGACCGGCGTTTCCAATGGACGCACGGAACTTGAAGGTTTCGACCGGATTTACAAGCGATCTGACATTGAAAGCGCTGCCAGTGACGCGGATTTCCTCATTGTTATTGTGCCTTACTCTGAAGAAACACATAACATCGTCAACGCCGAAACATTCAGCGTCATGAAGCCATCAGCCTTCTTGATCAATATTTCTCGTGGCGGCTGCGTCGATGAAAAGGCTTTGGTTGACGCCCTGGACGCGGGCCGCATTGCCGGAGCCGGCATGGATGTGTTTGCAACTGAGCCACTGCCGAAAGACAGCCCGCTTTGGCATCATCCCAAAATCATTGTCACGCCCCATATCGGCGGAATGGCAGATATTTATCATCAACAGGCTTTGCCGCTTGTCGCTGAAAATCTCAACTCATATGCCCGTTCCGGTGTTGATGGTTTGACCGGAAAATTTGACCGCTGAACTTTTTGAAAAATCTGTAAGGATCTCTCCCATGAAAATGCGCTCTCCCATTACCGATGCAGAACTGCAGCGCCGCTGGAAGGCTGTTGCCACGGCTATGGAGGCAGATGGTATTGATGCTTTGGTTATGCAGAACACCAGCGATTGGGTTGGTGGTTATGTGCGCTGGTTCAGCGACATTCCGGCGGGCAATGGCTATCCCAGAACTCTTGTCTTCTACCGTGATCAGCCGATGAGCATTATCGAAATGGGGCCGTTTGATACTGTGCGGGACCTTGGTGGCACGGATGAAATCCACCGTGGCGTTGGCCGTATGATCCATACGCCGTCCTTTACCTCCATCGGTTACACCAACAGATACGATGCTGAAATGCTGGTGAAGGAATTCCAGACTACCAAACCGGCAAAAATCGGATGGCTGACACCCGACACACTGCCTTATTCATTGGTGGATGCGGTGCAGAAAATGTCGGACGGACCGCAGCAGGTCGACGCGACGGATCTGGTTGATACGATCAAAGCCATCAAAAGCCCGGAAGAAATCGAACTCATCATCCAGACTGCAGATCTGCAGGACAAGGTATTTGCCGAAGTGTGCGATTTCCTGCGTCCAGGCGTGCAGGACATTGATGTTGCCAATCATGCACAGGCCGTGGCCCACAGGCTTGGCAGTGATCAGGGAATTTTCCTTGGCACTTCCTCACCACTGGGGCGTTCATCGCGGTTTGCAAGCCGGCCGCTTCAGGCCCGTACAATTGAAAAAGGCGATCATTTCTCGCTGCTGATTGAGATTAATGGGCCGGGCGGCGTTTATCTTGAAATCGCCCGCACCATGGTGCTTGGCACGCCAAGTGACCATCTGCTGCTATCATTTGAACAGATGAAGAAGGCGCAGGACTACACGCTTTCCCTGATGAAACCCGGTGCCAGCCCAGCTGAAATTGCAGCGGCGCATGATGCGTGGATGATCGATCATGATCTGCCACCCGAGACACGTCTTTACGCGCATGGTCAGGGTGTTGATATGGTGGAACGCCCCATGATCCGGAAGGATGAAACCATGCCATTGGCTGCCAATATGTGCTTTGCAGTTCATCCCGGATTTGATGATGGCGAAGTCTTCGCCGTGATCTGTGATAATTACATGATCGAAGAAGGTGGTGTGGGCGCATGTCTGCATAAAACTGACAAGAAGATTTTCGAGCTCTGATCGGTACGCCCGACAAAAGCTACAGATTTTACAAAGGACGCCCAAATGGACCAGTCACCGGGACACCGTAAGATAGCTCTGGAAGAGCATTTCATGATGCCGGAATTTGTCGACTATTGGTCCAAGACGGCGATCAATATCAGCCCGGGCTTGTTCGGTAAGGTGAGGAGTACACTGGAGGACTTTGGTGAATTGCGACTCTCCGGCATGGCGCGAAACAACATTGAAAAAGCTGTTCTGTCGCTGGCAGGCCCAGGTGTTCAGGCTGAAACGAACACTGCCACCGCAGTGAAAATGGCAAAGATCTGTAACGAGTATCTGGCAGAACAGATCAGCACCCAACCAGACCGCTATGCAGGTTTCGCCCATCTGGCCCTTCAGGACCCGCTTGCTGCAGCAGATGAGTTGGAACGCTGCGTCAAGCAGCTTGGCTTTTGCGGCGCCATGATCAATGGCCAGACCAACGGGGCCTATCTGGATGATGATCGCTTTTCAGTTGTCTGGGAACGGGCATCTGATCTTGATGTCCCGATTTACATCCACCCCAACAATCCGGCAGATGTCCCCTACATGTACAATAATCATCCTGAGCTGTTTGGCCCGGTTTGGTCATGGACGGTGGAAACCGGAAACCACGCATTGCGGATTTTGTTCAGCGGCGTGTTTGACCGCTATCCGAAAGCCAAACTGATTTTGGGTCATATGGGCGAAACCCTGCCTTACCAGCTTTGGCGTTTTGACAGCCGTTGGGTGATCAGCAATCGTGGTGACATGACCCTGGACATGAAGCCCTCTGACTATTTCAAGCGCAATATTTACGCGACCACTGCGGGTGTCTGTTCAGATGAGCCGCTGCGTTGTGCCATGGACGCCATGGGCCCTGAGCGTGTGATGTTTTCGGTCGACTATCCATTTGAGAAGATAGATGAGGCTGGCGCGTGGATAGACAGCGCACGCCTGTCCGATGAGGAGCGCACCATGGTGTGTTACCAGAACGCCAAGACATTGCTGCGCCTCTAGGCTTGCAAACAGGACATCATGCGGACTTCTTGATAAAGGTTCCCGCGTTCAATTCACTGATGGCCTGTTGCAGTTCCTGGCGTGTGTTCATGACGATTGGGCCGTGCCAGGCAACCGGCTCCTGAATGGGTGTCCCCGACACCAGCAGGAAGCGGATGCCCTCATCACCTGCCTGGACTGTGATTTCATCACCTGTACCAAACAGCACCAAAGATCGGTTGCCGCTCTGGTCCCGGATCAGCAGTTCTTCTCCATTGGCTTCTTTCTCGGTCAAAACCCCAATGGGCTTTGAGGCATCGCGAAAGGTGCCCGAGCCTTCAAAAATATAGGCAAATGCCTTTTGATAGGTGCTGACGGGCAGGGTGCGTTTTTTCCCGGCGGGTACAAAAACATCCAGATAGCGCGGATCGGCGGCAATACCATCAACCGGGCCTTTGCGATCCCAGAACTCGCCGCAGATGATTTTGACTTCTGTGCCATCATCTTCCTGCAAAAGTGGAATTTCGCTGGCACTCACATCCTGATAGCGCGGGTCAGTCATCTTCAGATCACGGGGTAAATTCGCCCAAAGCTGAAAGCCATGCATTTGCCCCTTTATGTCACCTTCCGGCATTTCCTGATGCAGGATGCCACTGCCTGCTGTCATCCACTGGACATCACCGGCACCCAGAGCGCCTGTATTGCCGAGACTGTCAGCATGTTCCACTGAGCCTGAAAGCACATAGGTGATTGTCTCAATGCCCCGATGTGGATGCCAAGGGAACCCGCGTTCAAAATCTTGCGGGCGGTCATTTCGAAAATCGTCAAACAGCAGAAACGGATCAGCCAAATTCGGATCACCAAATCCAAATGCACGATGTAGCTTAACGCCAGCCCCTTCCATTGTGGGTTGGGCTTGCAGAATTTGGTTGACCGGGCGGACAGACATAACAGTGCTCCTGGATTGTTCACAGATTTAGTTTGACACAAATTTTTCGGGAAGTGTCATGAACAGTGTGTCTTGTGGCGCTATACAGAGAAAACGAACGTCGGCCAATGGCTTTTCCGAACATTTTCGATGTATAAAATTTTAATAAAAATCTCCATGTTAGTGTTAATTTTTTATTATGAGTATATGAAGCTGTTGATTACAAATCAGGAATAGAAGATAAGTGTAGACATAGGAATTAAGGGCGAAAGAGAATTTAATAAATATGCCAACAAGGGCTTATATATTAAAAGATGCAGTTTTTTTCTGAGGTACTATTTCAGAATTGAAGAAATAAAGTTGCCACCATTCGCCCATGGTGGCATCGGTTGGGCAAGTTTCTTGCATTTTTAATGAAGGTTGCAATCGTTCGCCCCGAGAGCTGCTTCCATTTTGAGGCTTGCCCAACTGCTTGCCTCTTGAAGGGTGCCGAGAGCGATTTCGTTTCTCCCAAGTGAAACGAAGAACCAGGCACTACTCCACAAATCATTGATGAAAATCGAGCCGCGTTGCTTAGCAGCGGGCTTTTTATGTTGTGTGGTTTAAAGTAAGAAAATTAACTAATTAAGCAAATAAATTAACAATAACAATTAATTATAAGTTCGATATAATTAAGAAGTTGTTAAATTTCTGTTGAAAACAACAAGTAATAAGTATTTAAATTGGAGTTGCGGAAGGCATTTTCCAAAAATCATTCTCAAGAAAATAAAGTGCTTCCGATTAAAAGTATTGCGTAAATCGGAGAAATATCATGATTAAGTATATTTGGGGAGTATCCTCAGGTTTGATCGCCGGTGCTGTCATGGCAGCCGCCATGACAGTAACCCCGGCTCAAGCTCAGCAAGGACCAAGCCAGGAAGTTTGCAATCAGCTTCCTCAGCACATTCGTGTAGAATATAACTGCTCAGGATCAGCCTTCCTGGTTGAATCCAATGCAGAAGAGCGCGCGGTTGTCGCAGCTACTACAGAACCGAGCAGCAAGCTTGAAAAGATGAAGCCTCGCAAGCACAAGCATCACAAAGTGAAGAAGCTCAAGAAAAAAATTCACGTGCTTCAGAAGAAGAAAAAGCAAATTAAAAAGAAAATCAGAAAACTTAAGAAAAAAGATGACGTTCCAGGTAAGAAGATCAAAAACCTGAAAAAGAAACAAAAGAAAGTTTCTAAAAACCTGAAAAGTAAAAAGAAAAAACTCAATAAAATCACCAAAGGCCGTAAAGACCGTAAAGACCGTAAAGGTCGTAAAGGCCGCAAGGGTGATGACCGCAAAGGCGGAAACGACCGTGGTGGAAACGACCGTGGCGGCAATGACCGTGGTGGAAACGACCGTGGCGGCAATGACCGTGGTGGAAACGACCGTGGCGGCAATGACCGTGGTGGAAACGACCGTGGCGGCAATGACCGTGGCGGCAATGACCGTGGTGGCAATGACCGCGGTGGAAACGACCGTGGCGGCAATGACCGCGGTGGAAACGACCGTGGCGGCAATGACCGTGGCGGTAACGACCGTGGTGGCCAGGGCGGCGGCAGCAACTAGCGCTGCAACTGGAATTCAGGCAATCAGAATGATCTGATGCCCTGAACTCTGGAACACCTGGATAAATCGCAAAATTGATACGGCATCATGCATATCGCATGGTGTCGTATTTTTTTGGTTTCCAGCAAAATTTCCTGCTCTCTGTCTGACCAGATGACGCACCAATCTTGGGAAACACCGGGTCTCAAAGATTGAATTTCCTACGAATTGTCAGAATTCCCGCACTTAATGGTGACCTTTGGCTGATGATCTGGTAACAGACCATCCAATGTGATGCGAAAAGTCGGCTTAACAGGCTGGCGCGGGCATCTTAACGATATGTCTGAACGGTAAATCCAGTTCAGGTCTGTAAAATACTGTAGATAAGGAATCCTATGGCTAAGGAAGAAATCCTTGAGTTTCCCGGTGTGGTCACCGAGTTGCTGCCAAACGCGATGTTTCGTGTGAAGCTGGAAAACGACCATGAAATCATTGCCCATACAGCGGGCCGCATGCGTAAAAACCGTATCCGGGTTCTGGCTGGCGACAAAATTCTTGTGGAAATGACGCCTTACGATTTGACAAAAGGGCGCATTACCTACCGCTTTAAGTAATCAGAACGACGCTTCCAGCGTCGCTGCTTGCGGGTAAATTGTAAACATGGCTGCCAAATCCACTCCCAAATTGGTTCTTGCATCATCGTCACCAAGGCGGCTTGCTCTGCTACAACAAGTTGGGCTGCAGCCGGATCGTTTGCAGCCGGTAGACCTGGACGAAACACCACGTCGTCGTGAAAGCCCGCGAGCATTGGCAGCCCGTCTTGCCACCGCAAAGGCAAAAACAGCGCGCGAGATGCTTGTGGCCATGGCTAAATCCATGGACGCCAAGGACAGCGAGTTTGCGGACCTTGCGCCAAAAACAGAACGCTATGATGATGCTTTTATTCTCGGCGCAGATACAGTTGTTGCTGTCGGTCAACGCATATTACCCAAAACCGAAACAGTGAACGAAGCTGTCGAGGCGTTGGAACGTCTGTCAGGCCGCGCCCATCGGGTTTACACAGGCGTTGCCTTTGTGACGCCAAGAGGCGGACTGCGCAAGCGGTTGGTTGAATCCAAAGTCCGCTTCAAAAAGCTGTCACGCATCGAAATCGACGCCTATCTGGCATCTGATGAGTGGCGCGGCAAAGCTGGGGGCTACGCCATTCAGGGTCTGGCTGCAGCCTTTGTGACCAATCTTCAGGGCTCT
Organism: Alphaproteobacteria bacterium; assembly: GCA_024743215.1. Classification (GTDB taxonomy): domain Bacteria; phylum Pseudomonadota; class Alphaproteobacteria; order Rhizobiales. The sequence goes on along the minus strand of JANSWZ010000002.1, from coordinate 25,800 downwards.
TACACCAGTGTGGTGGGCTTGCCCTTGTTTGAGACCGTTTCCCTGCTGCAGGGCGAGGGTTTCCCGGTTGTGCTGAACTGGTTGAACCACGAATAATCACGGCCAGCCGCATTATACGACTGTTAACCGGGTCCGGGCGATCGCGATGATACACATCAAAAGCGGGCAGATATGACCAGCGGCACCATTACGCGCGTCAATTTCGATCAGACGCGACACAAGCTCCTGACAGAACAACAGATGCGTGACACCGAACAGCGCGCAATCGCGTCCGGTCATGTAACCGGCCTAACAATGATGGAAACTGCCGGGTGCGGTGTGGTGGATGCCCTGTTGCAATCCCAGCCGCAATTTCAGGGAAAAGAGTACTCCGCCGCAGTGTTGTGCGGCCCTGGCAACAATGGCGGTGATGGTTATGTCATTGCCCGGCGCTTGCACAAGCTCGGGTGGAAAGTCACCGTCTTTCACTATGGCAATCCCGACAAGCTGCCCACTGACGCTGCAGAGAATGCACGATTATGGGCACAGCTTGATCGCAGCCAACCTCTGTCTGAGCTGACCGCGTCGGATATTTCTGGTCAGGACGTTGTGATCGATGCCTTGTTCGGCACCGGCCTGACGCGTCCCCTTGGCACCGAAATTGTTACAAAACTGGATATGGTGGCACAGCACGCCAAAACCATCATTGCTGTGGATATGCCATCCGGGATGAGCGCCGACAGCGGTCAGATGCTCAAAAGCATACAGGCCGAGATACCACCAGAAGCTAACGGGGCCCTATTATCCTGGCCAAGAGCGGACCGTATTGTCACCTTCCAGCGCATGAAGCCCGGCCATCTCTTTTTGGTTGATGCAATGGCCAAAGAGGCAAGTGCAGACAAAACCGGCCCTGTTCTTTCGATTGTCGATCTTGGTATCGAGGCGTTTGAACCATCCAGCGGTGGCAAATCTGATGGCGCTGACCTGGATCATCCCATATACACCGGCGGAATTCCCGCCGGGCTGAAAGAGCTCAATCTGGCTCATAAATATCAGCATGGACATGCGGTGGTATTTGCAGGCGCTAGTGGCCATGGCGGGGCAGGGCGGTTGGCTGCAAGGGCGGCATTACGCGTCGGCGCAGGCGCTGTCACTCTGACCTGTCCACCCGCCGCACTGATTGAAAACGCCGCGCAACTGAATGCAGTCATGCTGACACCGATTGCAACGGTGGCAGAGCTGGACGTCCTTCTCAAGGACACCAGAAAAAACACCCTTTGCCTGGGGCCGGGCATGGGGCGTGGCCAAAACACCCGATCATTGGTCTGTGCCGCGCTCAAAAGCCAACGCCCGATTGTGCTGGATGCAGATGCCCTGACCAGCTTTGAAGAGGATCCGCCAAGCCTGTTTGCCCGCCTGCATCAAAATGTAGTTTTGACCCCGCATAGTGGAGAGTTTGCCCGCCTTTTTCCAGATATTATTAGGGCAGATGAGGCCGTCGGAACCGCCAAAAACGGGGTTGGAGCGTCTGGAATTGAGACAGCCCGCCAAGCCGCAAAGATGGCTGGCTGCTGTGTTCTGCTGAAAGGGGCCGTGACCATCATCGCGGCGCCCGATGGCCGCACAGAACTCTCTGCAGCGCTGGGCCAGAGACAGGTTCCCTGGCTTGCAACAGCAGGTGCAGGCGACGTTCTGGCCGGGTTCATTACAGGCCTGATGGCACGCGGTTTTGATCCGTTCGAGGCCGCAAGGGCCGGAGCGTGGCTGCATGTCGAATGCGCCAGGATGTTCGGCCCCGGCCTTATTGCCGAAGACCTGCCTGACATGCTACCCCGCGTTCTCCAACAGGTTAATGCCGAAACGCAATAAAGTGACAAACCCATGAGCGATAACAAGATTACCCCTCTCAGGAAGCCGGTGCCATGCCCCATCTGCAAGAAGCTGTCACACCGCGATAGCTATCCGTTTTGTTCCAAACATTGCGCTGATGTTGATCTGGGCCGCTGGTTCGACGGGAAATATGCAATTCCCGTGGTAGAGCAGGACCCCTCCAGCGACGAATTCGACATAGAAAACTAGAGTAATTCGGCACGATTGGTTGCTTGAGAAACTTTTCCAAAAGGAACAAAAATCGCCACTGGACAGGCGTTTGTGACTTGCCTATAACCCGTCAGCAACATGATCAGCTCTTACCTCGGGGCTACCGCACAATCACGCATCAGCGCTGGCGGACGATCAGTATGCCCGGGTAGCTCAGGGGTAGAGCAGCGGATTGAAAATCCGCGTGTCGGTGGTTCAAATCCGCCCCCGGGCACCATTAACTCACTGATATAAAACAGTTATCCGAAACAACCTAAAAATCAATCCGCGTGTCCTGTGCCCGTTTTTGTGACGGCATCTTTCAGGTTCTCTATCCGCAAGAACGCGTAGGTTGATTCTGTTGTCTTGATTGACTTGTGCCCAAGCCACATTGAGACTTCGTGCAGTTTCATCTTGTGTTCTTGTAATAATCGGCAACCGCAGGTTCTGCGTAGGTCGTGCCAGCGCACATCTGAAAGCCCGGCATTCTTCACTGCAGAACCAAACCCCTTGCGGAATGTGGTAAAGCGCGCACCGTCTCCATGGCAAAGAACATACTGGCTTCTGATGTTTCTGGGCATGCGCCCTAGGACGTCCATTGCGCGGGGCAACAACGGTACTGTGCGGGCTGTGCCTGTTTTTGTGTCCGTTGTTGTTGAGACCGTTCCATTGCGCAGATCAACCTGGTTCCATTTCAAGGACAGCAGTTCTTCGCAGCGCATGCCGGTATCGATCGCCAGGGTGATGGCGTCTCTCATCGGCCCTTTTGCATGGTGCAGCAGCGCGTGTTCCTGTTCGATGGTCAAATACTTGGTTCTTGGCGGCGCGTTCTTTAGTCCGCGCCTTGATCGCCGCCTCAGATAGATCTTTACGGGATTACCCTCGATCCACTCCCGGTCCTCTGCAAATGTGAACATAGAGGAAAGGCAGGCCAGATCCCGGATAATTGTTGGCGATGACACGCCTTGCGTCCGTCTGAGCGTTTCAAAGTCAGATAGTTCCTTTGATCCGATCTTATGGAGAAACTTGCCCTCAAAGGAAGGGACAAGGTTTCTGATTGATACCGCGTATCGGCGTGCGCTCTGGGGCTTTAGTGTCGGCAGGTAATCGTCAATGAAAGAAATGATAGCCTTGTCGAATTCCAGTTTGGGTCTGTCGCCCCATGCAATCGCTTCTAGGTCCGATTCCCATTGCCTAAGACGGCGCTCAGCCTCTGATCTACTCTTTGTTTTAAGGGACTGTCGGAAAACTCGGTTTTGCCGCTGTATCTTGCCCCAATAGGTGCTCCCTCGTTTGTAGACGCTTGCCATATCGGAGACACCTTAGATTCGGTTGAGTTCCACCATTCGCGGAACTTTGTAAGATCAAAACGCCAAGCGCCACCGGGGCCTGTCGGTTGGTGCGCACCCGGAATCCTACCTGTTGCTGCAAGTTCTGTAAAATACCGGGGCGTGAAGCCGGTGATTGTGGCCAGATCCCGCGCTTTCACGTACTGAACAATGTGTCTAGCCATCGGATGGCCAGATATCTTCGATGGCGAATTCCGCAGTCGATGTGCGTTTCCCGCAGGATGAACACTTGCGCCGCCGCCGGATGGTGCCGTCAAAATTGGGGCGGCTATCGACAACGATGCCGTATTCACCGCCGCAAGGGCAGGGGAACTTTCTAAGAGGACCAGCTGCTAATTCATCGCCCGGCTGAAGCTCCCGGACAATGCGGTCGTACTGAGCCGCAATGATGCGCGATTTCGCAATCTCCGTTTCCAGCTCCATTTCGCGGTGCGTTTCCTCGTACCAGTACGCCTCTGCGAACTTGCTCCACAGGACTTGATCCCCCGGGGGTTTGGTGCAGTCGCGCAGGACGTGCTGCCCGGCCTTTTCGGCGCCCTTTTTGCAATACAAGAAACCTTGTATCTGTGAGCGGTGGTGCGCCGTTTCTTCCTTCGCTTGCACCAGTATTTCCGGGATGATAAGGGTCATTTTATTGTCCTGGCTCCGCCAGATATTCCAGTGCCTGGCGCATGACATCCCGCAGCGCCTCGGCGGGCGCTCCATTGGTGGTATCGCAATGAAAGCCCTCGTCAAAAGGTTCGCCCGCTTTCACACCCTCTAGAAGTGCAGATTGCGAGCCGTTGCCGTCAACAGCGCATGAAGCGTGCGCGCCGACAGAGCATTGCCCAATCGACCACCAGAAGCCGGGCAGGGCGGTTTCAAACTCTTTGACGGCTACGGCCAATTCGAATGTGTCTGTCTCCCATTGGGTCATGCGGATTCCTTCAATTCTCCAGCATCCAGCATGGCGAGAACTTCTTCCGCTGAAATCGCGATATCTGTCGCCAGTAATGCCATCAATTCCGGCTCTTCGCCGTCCTGAGTGAGAATGATGCAGCGCTTGCCGCGCCCGCAGAACCAACCGGCTTCAAGGTGCGCCGACCGTCCGCAAGGCAAAAGCAAAACGCAAGTATCGGCCCATTCCATGCCGCGCAGATCGCTGACATAACCGCGAGCTGCTATCGGGTGCGATGTCAGCAGATCGCGATACTCTTTCGCCTGCCAAGTTTGCCAATCGGGATCGATTTCAGACCACGCGAAGCCAGGCACGCCGTTTGGTGGATTCCTGAAATCGTATACGTCGTGGCCTGCATCCCTCAAGATACCCACCATTTCGGGTTGGCGTTCGTTTCTCCATGATGATGCGAGATAAATTCGTGACATTGTGTTCAATCTTTCGCTGTTGTTGAATTTATTGCGGTGCCGGGCGAGTACTTCGGCTTTGCCGCCTGCTTTGCGCGGATTGCCTCTATCTTCGTCCAGACACGCGCCAATTCTGTTTCCCCGGCCTCATGCATATCTGGACCTGATGCCAAGCACAGGGCGGCGAGGGTGACCATGACCCCGCCAACCTCCTGGCTGATCACGCCAATTGGGCGGCCAAAGACGTAATCGACCAACTGGTGTGCTTCGTCTGGGGTGCAGCCATTTGCCTGAACCAATTCCAAAGCTTCTTCCAAAAAGCGATGGTTGCGCTCGATACGATTTGCTGCGATTTCGGAACCGAAACAGGCATGCAGCCACGGGTTAACGCGAGACTGAAAACTTTCCAGATTAAGACCGGATTTCATTCGCAGTTCATAATCTTCCTGACAGGCTTTGATAGCGCCCCCTATGTCGCCGAACGTATCGTTCGTGACGTGAAACCAGGTGTTCCAAATTGCTTCGAATCTTCCGCTCGGCGTCTTGCTGATGGTATAGCGGACGGTCAGCGTATCGGCCTTCAGGACTTCCCCTTTTGCCGTAGCTGCTTGCCACAACAGAGGCTCTATCAATCGGTGTAATGCTGGTGCGGTCATGCCCGGCCCCCAATGTCTTGCTTCAAGGCGTTTAGTAACGCTCGCTGCGTGACGTCCTTGCGCGCCAGAGCGGCCAGCACTGTTTCATCGACCGTGTTGTGCGCGGCGATGTGGTGAATGATCACTGGCTTCTCTTGGCCTTGTCTGTGCAGGCGGGCGTTGAACTGCTGGTAGAGTTCCAGGGACCAGTTCAAACCAAACCAAATGATCGTGTTGCCGCCGTGCTGCAGGTTGAGGCCGTGGCCCGCACTAGCTGGGTGCGCCAACAGCAAGGGGATGTCGCCCTTGTTCCATCGGTCGATTGTGTTGGGATCGCGTCCGATAGCTTCAGCCTGAGGGAACCGGTCCAGGATGCGCGTCAGATCGGTTCTGTAGTTGTACGCGACCAGCAGCGGTTGTCCGGCTGCTTCTTCCACTAACTCGGCCAGAGCCTCCAGCTTGGCGTCATGAACGGGCGACCAGTTCTTTTGATCGTCGGTGTAGATCGCGCCATTGGCGAATTGCAGCAGCTTGTTGGTCAATGCAGCTGCGTGCAGGACCGCCACAATCTCGCCTTCACCAATCTCGGCGAGAAACTCTTTTTCAAGTTGCTGGTATTGCTGCCGCGCCTTCGTTGGCAGTTCGACTTCAACCATGTTGTCGATGCGCTTGGGAAGCTCCAGATAGTCAGCCGCCGTCAATGTCAGGCAGATATCATCGAGCTTTTCATATATTTTCTGATCGGCATTCTTCTTGATCGTCCAGCTATACCCGTGGAAATCTCCGAGGAAGTAGCGATCCCGGAAGCTGGTAAAGGTCTTGCCCAGGCGGTCGCCGCGATCCATCAGAAATATCTGTGACCACACATCCAACAGGCCATTGCTGGCCGGTGTACCGGTGAGTTCAATCAGCCGGTCGATCCACGGCAACATTCGCCGCAGCGCTTTAAAGCGTTTCGTCTTTGATGATTTGAAACTGGACGCCTCGTCGATAATCACCATGTCGTAGGGCCAGCCATTCGCCAGAGCATCGGTGCGCGATTCCGGGTTGTTCTGGATCGTCTCGACCAGCCAAGTAATCAACTCCCGATTAATGATGTGGATGTCTGACCGGTCATGCAGCAGTATGTTTAAACGCTGCGCTGGGGTTCCCTTGATCACCCGCGATGTCAGGTGCTGCGTGTGTTCCCATTGCTGGACTTCCGAAGGCCATGTTTTCATAGCCACGCGCAGTGGTGCGATCACCAACACCCGGCCCGTCTCAAAGCGGTGCAGAAGGTCGGAGACTGCCGTCAGGACTGTGACGGTCTTGCCCAAGCCCATATCAACCCACAGCGCGCAGGATGGTGTGTCTTTGACGAAAGACACTGCTCGTTCCTGGTAGCCGTGCAGGCTGTCACGCGAAAAGCGCGGTGCCGGCTTCAATGCTGTCGATGACATAAACATCGTATCCTTGCTTTCTCAGTTTCTGGTGCGTGTGCGCCTGCAACTTGGTGGGCTTTTTGCCGGGGGCTTTGAACTCGACGAAGATCAATCGGTTTGGTTTGGTGAGCGTGCGATCTGGCCAGCCGCGCGTCCCGACTGCCGCTTTGGGATGAACTAGCCAGCCTTGCGCTTTGGCAGTGGCACAGGTCTTCTTTTCAATCAGGCTCTCACGCATGGTTGAGCCTCGAATTCAAATGTGTTTGGGTAAGTCGATGTAAGGATTTGGGGTGTTATTCGGTGAATAAAGTAGCAAAACGACGCTTGGCGAATGCGAAATTCAAGCACCGCTCTCAAGTTCAACGGGTAGAGATTGTCGAACCCAAAACAGGCGTTTGGCGATTTAGGGTTCGACCAATTTTCCTTTGGCGAGTGCTTGAGGTTTGTGGATTTGCTATCGCGATATGGGCGCTGTTGGAGACTGTTCAAAACAATCAGTTGACCCGAGCCGCCTTGGAGGAAACAAAACAACAATCCAAGTTGGCGCTTGACGGCCTTGCGGAGACCCGACGACAAACTGAGCTTTCGCATACGAGTTTGGAAATCGCCCGAAATGAAATTGAGCGCAACCAAGTCATCCAAGCTTGGCAAATTTTGACGACCAAAGCGCCGGGGAATTCGGGAAAAATAGAAGCGCTTGAAGCCCTCAACAGGGCTAGACAATCCCTGCGCGGGATTGATCTGTCGTGTGCAACGATGGGTGGTTGGGACACAGGTGCTGAGAGGTGTTCTAGAAAAACATGGCTCAGGAATCTTGAATTGCCAAAAGCCCGTTTGTCGGGTTCCAATTTGTCGGGTTCCAATTTGCGGTCTGCCCGTTTGTCGGGTTCCTTGTTGGTCAATACTAACTTGTCGGGTGCCGAATTGTCGGATGCCGATTTGTCGGATTCCTTTTTGCCGGGCGCCGATTTGTCGGGTTCCAATTTGACGGGTGCCAATTTGATAGGTGCCTATTTGACGAGTGCCTATTTGTCGGGTGCCAATTTGTCGGTTGCTGATTTGATGGGGGCCAATTTGTCGGATGCCAATTTGACGGGTGCCAATTTGTTGATTGCCAAATTGTCGGATGCCAATTTGTCGGGTGCCAATTTGTCGGCTGCTGATTTGTCGGATGCCAATTTGTCGGGTGCCAATTTGTCGGGTGCTGATTTGACGGGTGCCAAATTGTCGGATACCGATTTGACGGGTGCCGATTTGGCGGGAGCCGATTTGGCGGGTGCCGATTTGTTGGATGCAAATTTGTCGGGTACTGTATTTTGCAGGAAAAGCGCGGCTGGATCTGCAGTGGTTTGCACTAAAAACCTCACCCAAATCCAAATACAAACTGCTTGGGGTTGGGCAGATCGCCCGCCTCAAATCAGTGCGGGCGCTGAGGGTCTGCCATTCAAACGACCGCCACCCCGTTGCGATCCCGCTTTGCGTCCAGCTTATGAGGCCGCAAAAAATGAAGGAAAACCTGAAGGTTGTTAGAACTGCCATCCGCTCAGTCCTTTCTGTATCGATAAGTTTCATAGCCCGCTGCAGCTAGCGGGAAGTTAGGCAACCATTCAGGGTTCTTGGCCATCATCGCTGCCAGTACCGCCCCGGTGCCGCCATTGGTCGGTTCGCAAATATCTTCATCGTGAACGGTTAGGATGATCGGGAAGCCGCTGGCGTCGATCTCCGGCATGTTTGCCGCCATGATGTCCATAGCGAGTGACTGGCAGGCGTTCTCGACGATCTTGCCGCCGTAGGTGTAGAGGCGTTGCCATTTGCCATACATTCCGCCGGTCGCGGAGCTGTCGATCCCCATGTAGGTGATCGCGCCGTCTTTCTCGTGGTAGCGCGGCTCGCAGTAACAAAGGAAATTTCCGGAAGGCAGGCGGCACAAGAGGTAGGGAAGCCCGGCATGTCGCTGCACTTTGAAACGCAGATGCGCGCCAGCACGAAACGTCTTGCCCGGGTTCTGGATAGCCAGCTTCGCGGCTTCCTTGCAGGCTTTCCAAAGCTGTACAATTTTTGGATGCCTTCCGCGCCATCCTAGTTTGACCGTCTCCCGCGCCAACCATTCAGTTGGATCGGCTTCGGGGTTCTTTTCCGCGCCCCATTTGGTGTAGTTGGCCTTGGCCGCTGACAGGTATTTTGAATCGACATTTGCGCGGATCGTTTCTTCGTGGTCCGCCATCAGCACGCCGTAGCTCTTACAGAAAGTTTCGAGAGCCCCGTATCCACCTTCATATCCAAGGGCCAGTTCTGGCACTTTACCAAAGACGTTCCGGTCTTTTTTGCCGATCTTATACGGGTCCTTGCCCAGAATGCCGCCAGCAGTGATGTTGTACAGATCAGGGCCGCGTCCAGCGTCAAAATCAAAGAAGGCCTGTATCTTCCAGCTTTCACCAGCTAGCCAGGCATTCACGCGGCCTTCGATATTTGACAGATCAGCAATTGCCAGTTTCTGATTATCAGGAGCGATCACAACGCCGCGCAGCGCAGCTGAGCCGTACAGCATCAGATCATCGAACAGGACTTCGTGCATGTCGGCTTTGAGCGCACGAATATATTGATCAATTGATCGTTGGGCGGGGAGACCCCGACTAGGGAGGTTTTGCGGTTGAAAGGTCCGCCCCGCCCAACGCCGGGTTCGGGCTGCACCACGGAATTGCAACCCGCCCCGGAACCGTCCATCTTTTGAAACAGCCGGTGCCAGAGTGGCGTATTTGGCTGTCGATGTTTTGTTGGACATGATGCTGATTTCCATCAGCTGTTGGCACTCAGGGTCTAGCTCCTGATCACCGGCGATAAGTTCACGGAACGTCTCGGCTCGGGTGTTGTCGATACCAAGATCGAACCGGTCGTTCAGATAGTCGCAGAACTTTGCCCGCTGGGTTGGTCGCTCTACGGCTTCACCGGTGATCTGTACAAATTCAGCGGCCATCCGCGCTTTGTCAGCGGCGGCGGCTCTGGCTCCCGCTGCAGTCAATTCCTGATCGACACGAAACCCGCGATCATTGATGCGTTGATCCAAATGGTAGAGCGCGACGTCACTTTCTTTCCAGTTCCAGGAGGGTAGCCGCTTGTCGACTTCGCGCACGGCCTCGATATCCATGGCGGCGTAGTGGATGAACTTCGCCCATTCTTCCGGGTGTGTGGTGTGGTCGTAGCGCTCCGCCTTGTGGTTGCTCGGCGCCGGTTTGCAGAAGCGATTGATCAGTTTCTTGCCGTCAGCCAGTTTTGCCTTGTCTTTGGGCAATCCCAAAGCAGCGCCGCAGGCTTCCAGTGAGCCGGGGAAGGCGTGCGAGTAGGCTTTTGCCATCGTACAGCGCCAGCGCTCCGGGCGCGTGGGGATATCGAGCGCATGTGTGATCATGGTGCGATCAAACATCGCATTGTGCGCTGTCAGAAAAATGCTGTCATCGTTCAGCCAACGGAACAAATCGGCCGGAAAAATATCTTGAGTGCGGTCCCAGACCCTTACCGGTCCGTCGTCCATCGCGTAGGCAAACAGCAGCACTTCGGCTGTCTCTGCGTAGCAATACGTGCCAACGCTGATGTCTTGTGTGTTGAAGGTTTCAAGGTCAAGATACAGCATAGTTACGCCCCGCTCTGCAGCGCCGCGAGCGCCTGCCGCAAGACGCGTGATTGTGCGTAGGTGAATTCTGTTGACTGACTGACGATGTGTTGGGCGAGTGTGACGCCGGACATTTCACGTTCGAAATGCACTTCACCAGATGGTGTTTGACCAATTCGCGTCCAGCCGCTCGCTTCAAGCGATACGATCTGCCAGTCATTTGTTGTGGTGCGACGTTCAACGGGCATCAGATCAGCCCCTTGTTGATTGCTGCATGTTCCGACAAAACCAGTGTTTCGCCGTCAAACTCAGCCATGGATTTTGGCACCCACACCGTTTCTTCTCCGCCCGTATCGAGCAGCCAGGCGTCATCAGTTTCGTGGACGAGACGCGCTTCGATATCTGTCAGCTTGGTTTTCACGGCTTGCGCCTCCTTCGTTAATTTGATGGTGGGACGGTTCTCGGCACGTGCCGTCCCGGTCGCGCTGTTCAGGTGTCATTCCTCACCTGCCGAAATGCGGTTTCCCGGCGAATTACGCCGCTAGAAAATCGTCCCCATCTTCGTTGTCATTGGCGCCGTCGATGCCACCAAAGCCGCTCATTGCGTCCTCAGCGCTGACGTATGAGCCGTCGAGTGGTTCTCCGTCCTTGAAGAACTGAACGGCGACGAGTTCCGAATTGATGCGCTTGCCGAATTTGTTGTCCTGCGCCCAAAGGCGAACCTTCGCGTTGACGTAGCAACCGGCATAGATCGGGCTGTCTTCTTCACTCGAAATGACAGTTGAACCGTCTCCGCCGATCACCAGGGGCTTGCCCTTAGAATTGGCTGATAGGATCTGATAGCCTTCATATTCGGTGCGGCCTTTGTCGGCACCATCCCGCAGGCAAAGCTTGTCAGATGGTAGTTTCCGGCCTTTCAGTTTCTCTTTGCAAAGGGCTGAAATTCCCTCTTCGATCTGGGCGATGGCCTTGGCGTGTTTCTCGGGGTCCAGCATCAACGCTGCGCCGCACTTGCCCTCTTCCCCGTTTATGATGGGGCGTTGGAACAGGTGGGGGAACGAGATCCGCACACCCCCAATCATGATCATATCGTTGTCAGCCATGGTTCTTTTCTCCTTTTACCGTTGGCGTCGTCAGGCGGCTTGTTTCACGTCTTCAAACCCGTCTGTGGGATTGAATTGCAAAGCCTCTTTGGGTGAACTTTCGGGGGCGAGCGTTGGCTTGCCTTCCGGTTTGATTGTGTATTTCGCGATCAGTGGGTTTTTCTTGCCCAGATGCTTTTCAGCTTCGGTGATGGTGATCACCTTCTTGTTGTAGGCGACTCCGGCTGTCAGCTTGCGGGCCAGCGCTTTGCCGGCTGCTTCTTCATCCGCCCATTTGCGGTTCGACCTGCCTTCGACAAGTTTAAAGCCGGGGATAGGATCACCACGCATCAGTCTGGTCGTGGCGTCGGATTTCACAGCGTCGGCCCAACCCGCAAGAATGTCGATTTCTTCAAGCAGGCTTGAAAGCTCTGCCTCGGTCAGCAGGTCGCTGTTTTTCAGTTCAATCGGCTCGCCAATGGCTTCAAACCCTACTACTGCGAGATCGTAATTGTGTTCAGCCAATGCACGACAGGAACCGCGAGCGCGGCAGAACTGACAAGCTTTGGTGTCTGGTATCAGCGGTGCGTCATCTTCCAATGCACGGGCGGCGCATTCCTTGGCAACTTCACCGAAAGCCAGCAATTCCTCGCGGGCAATGGTCCACTCACTGATGTGGTCCTTACGGGGCTGCACGATGACCATTTTGAACTTTTCACAGTCGTACAGAAAGCCGTATTCGTTCAGCGCACCCAGGGCGTATAGTGCTTCTTGCTCGTTCTCGACCGCATCGACTTCGACGCCCTTGCCGTACTTCAGATCGACGATGGTAAGAACGTTGTCATTGATGCAGATGAAGTCGCCGGTTCCAAATCCTTCAGGCACCCATGGGCTGAAATCGACCCGTTTTTCTATGAAGCTCGCGCCGGGCAGATCGCGAACGTAGTCCAGATATATTTGAACCGCGTCTGTCATTTCCTTGTCGGCCACATGGTCGTTGAAAAGCTCACCAAGGAAGGCTTCTGCATTCGCGTTTTCGCGCAAGCATCGCTCCGCGAGTTGGTGGGCTGCGGTGCCTTCTTCGGCATAGCTGCTGGTCGAATCCGGCAGCGTTTCTTCCAGGCGCACACTACCCGGGCATTTCATCCAGCGGTGTGCGCCTGAAGCGGATAATTTGGCGTGTTGTTTTTCTGACATCACGCCGCCGCCTTCTCATCGCGTGCTTCGCAAGCGGCTAGCACATCAGAATATTTGTCAGCTGGGATGTCGCTAAGCTTGCGGGTGCCGCCAGTAAACTGTTCGACAATCTTAACCGCGGCTTCTCGGCCATGGCGTTCCTGAATGCCCAGCAACGCGTCCCGCGCATCATCTACCGATGTTTCGACCGTTTCCGGCTCAGCCCCTTTTGGTAGCTCCGCAACTTTTTCTTGTTGTACTTCGCCGCCGGTATCGTTGTCTGCGACAAGCTCCACTTTCCTAGTAGACTTGGGCGCCTTGGCGACCTTGGCTGTCGCCGGTGGAACTGAGCCGCTATCGCGTATCGCGTCCAGGATGTCGGCCAACAGTTCGTTGGTTTTGTCTTGCTTGGATTCGACTGCGCCAACGCGCTCAGTCAGTTTTTCGATTTGCTGTTCTAGCATCTGAGGTTCCTCTTGATTTGGGGTTGTTATCGTTTTGAGGCGTTCGATTTCGGCAATGAACTGCCGGTTCTCTGCATGAAATTCATCGATGCGAGTGCATTCGTGCGCGAGTTGTTCTTCGAGTTCGGCAACCTTGTCGCCGTGTTCGTCTTCGCGTTCTTCCTGCTTGGCTTTCAATTCCGCGCAGCCTTCACAAGACGCCTTTTCGAGGTCAGCGATTTCGTCTTTCAACTCGTCAATTTCAAATCCGGAATTATCGATGGTGTCGGCCAGGCGAAGCACAAATTCCTGTACTGCCGGGTCATCCGATGTGCGGAATTCGCGGATTAATTCCTCGTCGGTAAATTTGTTGAATGGTGTCCAGGTCATCACACCAGCCCCGCCCAAAGGAACAGCGCCCGGCAAAACAGGATCAGCGCAGCCATGGCGCAAAGTTCTTTCACAAGGGCAAACAGGAAGGTCATTGCGCAGCCTCCGCCCAGTCATAATCGTCAGGGGCTTCCAAGCAGTCTTTTACGAATGCGCGGGCTTTAGGCAGTGAGGTAAAGGACGGCCCTATGTGGCCTGCGTCGGGGCTGTGGTAGACCGCGACGTACTTATCTTCGCAATCAATCCCGGCTTCATCTGCGATGTAGCAAGCAAGGTGGCCATTCTTGAATTTCCGCTCAAAAAGATAGCCTGCGAGATCGTTGTGCGGTTTACGTTTTCGTGTTTCGGTTTGCATGTTTCGTTCTCCGTGTGGCAACCGCACGATCCGCTATTCCCTGTCGGAAAATTATCGCGTCTTCGGTGCTGCTGATGGAGAAAATATTGCACACAGCTATTTTAACGTCAAGATTAAAAATAGCTGTGTGCAATAAAATATTGCGTTGAACGTAAACGCGTGCTGAGTATTACTCATGAAAAAGGCCGCACTCTGCGACCTTGATTCGACTATGTGGGTGTAGGATAGGTGGATAGTGCCTAAAGGCGTTCAACCAGCGCTCGGGGCCACGCAAGACGTACTGGCGTCGCCCATTTCAGAGTGATATCGAACATGTTATCTACCAAGGGATTTAGGCTGATCAGGTGGAACTTTCCGGGCTCGCTGCCCGGCTTGACGTGCTTGACCCAGCCGTTTCCGTTTTCATCTTCGCAGACACAGATGGCGCCAACGGCTTCAGTCGGTACACCGATCACGTCGCGAGAGTAGAAAAGTACATCGCCGTCTCTGTAGACCGGGGTCATACTGTCGCCCTCGACCTCAACGCCGACGATACTTATGTCGTGCGGTAACTCAGATGGGCACGCCACGAGATACAGGCCGTCGCCTTTTTCATAGGCATCCACCAAAGGCACCCTGGCTCCGGCACCAACCTTGCCTGCTATGGCGACAGGTTTGGCATCATCGAATAACTCACTTGGTCGCACGTTCAATACTTCGGCAATTGCGATCAACGTATCCATGGACGGCGCGCGCCCGCCAGAACTGTTTTCCAGCTGGGATAGATAGGGTTGCGAAATGCTGGCCGCCTCAACAACGGCGGCCTGCGTAAGCCCTCTTTCTTTCCGGATTTTTTTGATTTTGTATTTCATGCCCCAATGGTACGCGCACGTTGGTGTAGGGCAATTAGATAGCAGCAATTTTATAGCTCCCAGCAATTTCTTATAATTGACAGAAATATAGCTATGTGCAATATTTTGCGGCATGAACACTTTAGCCCAAAAACATCTATCCGTCCGCCCACAACTTGATGTGTCCCGACAACTTGGGGTGTCTCAAGCCTATCTTTCACAACTTCTCTCGGGGCAACGACGCCCGTCGCTTGAACTTGCTGTACGCATCGAACAGATGACAGGTGGCACGGTTCCCGCGTCCAGTTGGGTTGATGATCCCGCAATCGGCGAGGCGCATCAATGACCAACGCCACCATTGTTCCGCAGGAACTTGCTTATCAAAAGTTTCACGATGCTATGCGGCTGTTTGTAGGGCAGGGGCGGCGCTGGTCGTGTGCTTCTGTATCCGAGGCAACCGGCATCGCATTACGCACAGTGGAAAGCTACCGATCCGGGCAGGCGACACCGACCATCGAGAAATACCAATCGCTTTGTGCGGTGCTTGGACAGGCATTCTTCGCGGCGACAATCGAGCATCTGTCTTATGAGGTCAAATCGACTGACCCGACCGATATAACGCCGCAACGGCTTCTATCAGAAGCGCTGGAGTTCAGCGCGCACCTGTCCCGCTTTCTGGAAGATGGCCGGATTGATCACACAGAAATGCCGATATTGCGTCAACGTGTCGGGGGCTTGGCTGAACAGCTTACAGCACTGGAAACACATCTGGCGCGTGGGGATGTGTGATGGCGCGTGTTCTTGTCGCCTGCGAGTACTCCGGGATTGTCCGGCGCGCATTCCTGGCCCACGGCCACGACGCGTGGTCGTGTGATCTTTTGCCAAGTGAAGATGGATCGAACCGCCACATAACCGGTGACGTTCGGGACATTCTCGATGACGGTTGGGACTTGATGATTGTCGCGCATCCACCTTGTACGCGCCTATGCCGCTCTGGTCGCAGATGGTTGTCAGGCCCCGGCCACATGACCCCGCCCAAAAAGCTCCCAAAGGGCCGCACATGGCAGAGTATGATTGATGAATTCAATGGTGGGGTCGATCTGTTCGTCAGTTGTTGGAATGCGCCCATTGACCGCGTGGCTATCGAGAATCCGGTTATGCACGATATCGCCCGTTCACACATGCCGCCGGACCTTCCGAAGCCCCATATCGTACAGCCCTTTCAGTTCGGTCATCCCGAATACAAGGCGACTGGCTGGTACACGCGCGGGCTTCCAAATCTCATCGAGACAGATCGTCTACCAGAGCCCGAAAAAGGGTCAGAGGAGTGGAAAGCGTGGAACCGGGTCTGGCGCATGTCACCAAGTGGTGATCGCGGCAAAGAACGAAGCCGGTTTTTTCCTTGTATGGCCGACGCAATGGCTGGCCAATGGGGCGGCACCGCCGATGACATGGGGATTGCTGCATGACAAAGGCATCCTTCCTCGCGACCTATGGCCCGCCACTGCTTCAAGCCGGCTATCCCATCATACCAATCAAACCCAATACGAAATATCCGGGATTTGACGGTTGGCAAAAGACGGTCGCGAACGAGAATCTTTTACAGGGTTGGTTGTCCAATGGCTTCATTCGGGGCGGTGTCGGTGTTCTAACCCGTGAAATCCCCGCGGTTGATCTGGACGTTCAAGATCCTGAAATCGTGGACAAGCTGATTGAGTGGTGCAAATCAAAAATCGGCCGGACCGTTCAGCGCGTCGGGAAGCCCCCAAAACAGTTGCTTGTCTACCGGACAGACGAACCGTTTTCAAAGATCGCCAGTAAGAAATATGTCGATTTCCTTGGCCTTGAACACAAAGTTGAAATTCTGGGTGACGGGCAGCAATTCGTTGCATTTGCCACGCATCCCGATACCGGCAAGCCCTATGAATGGGTGTCGGAACACAATCTGGCGGAAACCGCGATCAGCGATTTACCCACGATATCAGCCGATCAGGCGCAAGAACTGGTCGACTATTTCGAGACCATCATTCCGGATGATTGGGAACTGGTCGACAATGCCCGCACGTCCCTCAAAGTTGACAAATCTATCCCTGCTGCCGAGCGCATCCTTGCGCACGCCAAGCCGAAAGCAGATGTGACGTATACCCAGCTTGAAAGGTCTTTGACCTATCTGGACCCGGATATGCGCATGCACGATTGGGTGCGCATCGGCATGGCGCTCTACCACCAGTGCGACGGTGACGATGCCGGTTTCGCGCTCTGGGATAGTTGGAGTTCAGAAGGCGTCAAGTACGAGCCCAACACCATGCGCGGTCGCTGGCGGTCGTTTGACGCGGACTTGCGTGGCACAAATCCCGTAACCGCCGCCACGATCCTGCAATTGGCCAAACGGGAATACCAAAAGCGCACAAGGCCGAAACAAACCAAGTTCCATTTGATCCATGCGCATGAAGTGCTTGCCAAACTTGGCCCTATCAATTGGCGCATCAAAGACTTTCTGGAAGAGGATACCACGGGGCTGATATTCGGCGATCCCGGCTCATTCAAATCGTTCATCGCGCTCGATATGGCGTTCCATGTCGCTGCCGGTAAAGACTGGCACGGCCACGCGGTGAAACAAGGCCCGGTGATATACATTGCCGGTGAAGGCCATGGTGGTCTTGCCAGACGCTTCGCAGCCTGGGAACGGCACCACGGCGTGCAACTGGCTGATCTGCCGATCTATGCCAGTGCGCAAGCCGCGCAATTCTATGATGCGGAGAGTGCCGCCGACGTGGTGGAAGCCGTCCAGGCTATCACCAGGAAAGCCCCGGAACCGGCGTTGATCGTGATCGACACACTGGCCCGGAATTTCGGCGGCGGTGATGAAAATTCCAACACCGACATGGGTGTCTTCCTGAACCACGTTGACGGTCTTTTGCGCGCTCGCTTCGGGGCAACCGTCATGATCGTTCACCATACCGGCCACAGCCACAAGGAACGCGCCAGGGGCGCGACGGCGCTCAAAGGTGGCATGGACTTTGAATACCGCGTGGACAAGACGGAAATGGGTATGACGGCCTGTCTGTCCTGCACCAAGATGAAAGACGCCAAGGAACCGGCAGCGACGTGGTTTGAAGGGCGGGAAATCATCGTCGGCGGCTTTGACGATGACGAAATGACAAGCCTGGTCTTCGACGCTTGCGCCGCGCCTGTCGTGGAAGAAAAGCCGCTGAAAGGGAAACAGGCGGCGCTGTACGATCTGATCGCGCAGGAAGCACCTATTGACCGGGACACACTGCGCAATCTGGTGCTGGCAGAAGGTGATTTTGAAAACGCTGATCAGTTCAAGCGGTCCCTTCAGGAACTAAAAAAGAAGGAACTGGTTGTCGAAAATGATGGGTGGTTGAATACGGTCGACGGCTTCTTTGGACCAGAGGGCGAAAACGATGATTAGAAAAATATTCTATGAAGTTAATAAAAGTTTACCGATATGCCGGACATTTGCCGGACAAAAAGAATTTCATTTCAGCGTTTGCCGGACAAAACGGAAATGTCCGGCAAGAACCCAAAAACGACCTAACTATCTGGAAAATAAAGCAAATCAACCGGACATAAAGGTTTTGTCCGGCGGACACGGAACACAGACGCAACCGGACATTTCGGGGAGCCCTCTTAAGAGGCCCCCGATGTCCGGCGAGTGTTGGCAGAAATTGGAAAGGACGAACTGATGACAGATCGCCGCAAAAAGATTGAACCAACCGCCAGCCGACGCGAAGCTTTGGAGCAGGGCGCACGCCGAACGAACAGGGAAGCGCGGGCGTCGATGGTCGATACCGACCGTGTTTGGTATGCGGGCTTTGTTTTGTCCGGCAAGGAATTCATAGCCCAGAAATTGTTGAAGCGTGTCGGAGCGGTTCCGTATCTGCCACTCTGCCAGAAGTGGCGACGTGTTAACCGTTACCGTCGAGAAAAGGTCCGCATTGCCTATCCGGCAATCGCGGGAAGCTTGTTCCTTGGGTTTGAGCGCGGGCAAGAAAATTGGTACGAAGTATTCCAACGAGCGCCCAATTTGTACGGCGTGTTGGGTGCCAATGGCTACCCTGTCGCCCTGGATGGAAATCGCCTGAATAGGTTCATCACCGAAAACAAATTTCGATTTGGTGCGGCTGACGAAGAACGGTTTATGCGGACACATCACGAGTTCAAAATTGGGGACCGTGTCCAGATCGTCAGTGGACCTTTTGATGGCAACATCGTGGACGTGAAAACGATCAAAGGGAGCCATGCACGCATTCTGCTGGAACTGTTCGGCGGGACGCAAGAAGTTGAAATCGGGCTTGACAATTTGGAGAAGGCCGCATAGTTCGGAAAAGAGTAATGACGTGACAGGGATCAGCGTAAAACGGCTGAGCGGTAGCCAAACCGCCCCCAACAGAACGCAACTGTCACGCCCCAGATGACCCGATGGTCGTTATTGGTTGATCATGGTTCGCGCTGCGAACCAGTGCAGCGCTTGCAAAAAAATTGAAATATTTGCATGCATTTTGTTGAGTTGCATATCCGGTACTAGCCACCTAGGTTTCGCGCTGAAAGGTCTTGCGATCACTGGCTTCTCAATCATCCTTTTCGACCGCCTCCTCTCCGTTCATCGAATACATCGGATCCTCAAGAATCAATTCTTCACGTGTCGTATGTGTGAACGCAATCCCGTTCCCAATAGCCCCAAAAACAACAACCGCAAAACAGAACCAGCAGAAGATATAAATACACCATTGGACAAAACTGTCCGATAGACCAAAGTGCGCAAGGTATAGCATTGAAACATTGATCATCAGGTACGCAGACAAAATCAAAATGCTAAATGACGCAACCATCAGTGCGTAAAAAATCCGGCCCACCTCCGAGATTTCATAGGCATCTGGTCGCCTAACCGTAATTGGTGATGTGGCATACTTGACAAACAACCAAACGGGCTCTTTGGACGCATTGACCAAATCATGATCCACTGACCCGTCTGCCGATCTAGCCTCAATAAAAACGGAGATCACTCCTGCATACAATTGAGTGCTTAAAAATTGGACCGGAATGAAAGAAAGTTGAATTGCGCAAAGTACGAGCGAGATTTCAAAGAACGCCGGAATATCTCCAATTTTGGAACCGGTGCCGGGGATAGTGATATCGCCCCCACTCAAAGCAACGAATGCGAGAAAGAGTAAAAAAACTGCGTTACGCGTCATAGAATACATCTGATGGCGCAGTTTCCCGTTCTGTTCTATTAGTCCGAGGATCAGGCTGTTATCAAATATGTTGGTGTCTAAAGCTTTGTCTCTTAGCACTTCTTGTCGGGCTAACATTCGAGCCTTTACAACCAAACTCAACTTTATCTTTGATGTAGACATCGAGATACTTCTCCGGAGCTTATATTAAGCCCAAATTGAACTTTTTGACCAGATTGCTATTAGCGTCAATTCCTCGTTATTCACAAGGGTCGGCGGATTTTTCGTTGGAGTGAGACATCGTGCCAATCCTAAACAACCAACGTCACGAAGCTTTCGCACAAGGGCTTGCAAAGGGCCTCACATCGAATCAAGCGTACATAGAGGCTGGCTATAAGCCCAATCGCTGCAATGCTGGACGATTGAAAACAAATGAAAACATTCAAGCCCGATTTGAGGAATTGGTTGAAGCTGGTGCGGAACGTGCGGAAATCGACATTGCCCGCACGCTGAAAGAACTGGTCCGCATCGGAACATCCGATATCCGCCAAGCGCTCACACCAAACGGCGCGTTGCTCAACCCACTAGATTGGGATGATGATTTTGCAGCGGCGGTTTCCTCAATTGAGGTTGTTACAAATACCGGTGATTTTGGCAAAGATGCAGACGGGCGCAAGGTTGTCGACCACACTCACAAAATCAAAATGTGGGATAAGAATTCGGCGCTCGAAAAGATCGCCAAACACCTCGGCATGTTCGTTGAAAAGGTGCAACATTCCGGAGAGGTTGGGGTTCGGGTTATAGACTATTCAAAATCTGGCCCAAACACTGATGCCTGAAATAACACTGCCGCATGACTGGAACCCGCGAGACTATCAAATCCCGGTCATGTCCTATCTGGATGGCGGCGGTAAACGGGCGATGTCGCTCTGGCATCGTCGTGCCGGTAAAGATTCTGCCGGGCTGAATTACGCCGCCAAGGAAATGTTCCGCCGTCCTGGCGTTTACTGGCATTTGCTTCCCACACAAACACAGGCCCGCAAGGTTGTGTGGAACAATGTGGATCGCCAAGGCCGCAAGATGGTCGATCAGGCATTTCCTGAAGAACTGAGAGCCAAAAAACGCGACGATGAAATGCTTGTCGAGTTCAAGAACGGCTCCATGTGGCAACTGGCAGGAGCGGATAATTACGATAGTCTGGTTGGCGCAAACCCGGTTGGCGTAATCTTCTCAGAATGGGCGCTGACAAACCCTACAGCATGGGATTTCATTCGCCCTATCTTGCTTGAAAACGGCGGTTGGGCTTGGTTCAACACAACGCCGCGCGGGCGCAACCATGCCTATCAAATGGCCGTTATGGCGCAGAAGAACCCGGAATGGTTCTTTGAGCGCCTGACCGTTGATGACACGAAGGTTCTGACTGAAGCGCAAATTCAGGAAGAACGCGATTCCGGCATGTCGGAAGAGAAAATTCAGCAAGAGTATTATTGCTCTTTCGAAGCCGCTGAAGCCGTTCAATTCATCACATATGAGCACATCGGGCAGGCTCTTGATCGGACAATGGCAGACCCGTTGAAACCGGTGATATTCGGGCTGGATGTTGCACGGTTTGGTGATGACCGCTCTGCGCTGGCTATCCGCCACGGCGACAAGCTTATGCAACTGACCAAATGGAAGGGTCTGGACACGATGCAAACGGCATCGAAGGTTGCTGAGATTGCAGCCAGAGCCCGCCCGGACCGCATATTTGTTGATGGTGTGGGCGTCGGTGGTGGTGTCGTGGACCGGCTAAGGCAGTTGGGCTTGCGTGTTGTTGATGTGAATGCCGGTGGTCGGGCGACAGATAGCTCACGCTACTACAACAAGCGCGCTGAATGCTGGGGCCGCATGCGCGACTGGCTCAAGGATCGCGGGTCCATTCTGCCGAATCCTGAGCTGGAATTCGATCTGCTCGGCCCTGAATACAGCTACGATGTAAACAACCGCATTCAGCTTGAAAAGAAAGACGACATGAAAAAACGCGGTATTCCATCGCCGGATCTTGGAGATGCGCTGTCGCTCACTTTCGCTGAACGGGTCACACCGACCATGATGGTTTCCGCTACGGATTACAGCAACCACCAAAGCCACGCCGACATGGCCGATCCCCTTGGCGCGTTTTGAGGTTGGTCCGGCCAATATCCGGGATGTTTCCTACATCGCGGGCAATCTGAGACAGAACGACCAGACAGAAATCATGTGCCAGCTTCCGCAGGGCATCACACAGCAACAAATTGGCTACATCTGCACCCGTCCAGGAACAAGTTTCATTGCGTATCTGAACGGCAAACCCGTGATGGTGTTTGGCTTCGATCCTATGACGCTGGCCGGTAATGCGCTGAATGCCTGGGCTTTTGGTACCGATGACAGCCGCAAAGTTATTCACTCACTCACATTGTGGATCAGGGACAACCTTCTGCGCGACTGGATCGCTCGGGGCGTCACACGCATAGAGGCGCGCTCATTCGTTGGCCATGCCGAGGCACATCGGTGGCTCAAATCAGCCGGCGCAATTGAAGAAGGTCCGCTGCACGATCTAGGCCGCAACGGTGAGCAGTTCATTCTATTCGCCTGGCACAAAGGCCGACTGAAACAAATCCTACGCCAATTACGCCGATATTCGGAGATCATCAAAAATGTGCATGTCTAAGCCAAAAATTGCGAAACCAAAGCCATTGCCGACAGCGCCACAGCGCGATGAGGACGCATCATTGACGCAGGAGGCGCGAAGGCGCGCACGCAATGCCAAGGGTGCTGCAGGATCGGTATTCACAACTGCGCTTGGTGACAGCAACTTTGGCCAGAACGTCGGCAAAGCAACCCTGCTTGGGCAGTCTGGATAATGGGCGTTATCGACGACCTGCTGGATAGGCAGGCGGGATTAGCCAAGGATCGCCACCAGTGGGAAGGGCATTGGTATGACGTGGCTACCTATGCGCTGCCGAATGTGGATCGCTTTGACCGGCTATTCAACAATGGTGCTGGATCAATCGACCGATGGGCAAATGGGCCGAAAGGTGCTGAACGTTCAAAGTCCATCTATGACACCACCAGCCTTTGGGCTGTTGATCGCGGTGTTTCTGGCTTTATGTCGCTGATTACGCCGCAATCGGAAACGTGGCACGGCATTGCGGGCGTTGATGCGCTGGCCGGTGAAAGCGATCAGGCAACCGATGAATGGTCGGAGAAGTTCGCCAACTACCTGCACACGATGCGCAACAACCCGCAAACGGGCTTTTGGATTTCCCACAAGTCAGCACTTCGTGCGATGTGGGCGTTGGGGACTGGCGTTCAGTTTGTCAGTGAGAACCTGCAGCGCGGCTCAAGCGCTCCGATGTCCTATCGATATGTTCAATTGTCGGAAAGTTATCTGGCAACCAACTATGAGGGGATCGTTGATACCAATTTTCGGTGCTTCACAAAGACCGCTGCGCAATGCGTTCAAAAGTGGGGCGATAAATGCTCTGCTGATGTGAAGGAAAAGGCATCTAACGCGAAGAAAAAAGACGAACGCATTGAACTTGTCCATGCCGTGTTGCCACGCTCTGAACGTGGTTCGGGGCTGAACACACGACGGAATGCGCCTTGGGCTGAGTTCTATTTCGAGAAGAAGACCAAGCATCTGCTGTTTGAAGGTGGCTACAACGCATTTCCGTATGTGGTCTACCATTGGAACCAGATGGGTCATGAGGCCTATTCGGAAGGACCCATGGCGTTGGCGCTCGCTGAGGTGAAAAGCCTCAATGCGTTGTCGAAAGACGCTCTGATGGCGTCACAGCAAGCCGTAAACCCGCCTACCGCCAGCATTGATGATGGTTTTGGCCGTGTGAACCTCAATCCGGGCAAAAACAATCCGGGTCTGATGTCTGCTGAGGGTCGTTTGTTGGTTGCCCCGATTGTCACTGCGCCGCGTCCTGATTTCGCGCAGAGCGTTCTTGAACTCAAGCGCGAGCAGATCAAAGAAAGTCTGTACGTCAATCTCTGGCAAATGCTGATCAATTCGCCAAAGATGACAGCAACAGAAGCGTTGATACGCGCAGAAGAAAAGGGCCAGTTGCTCGGGCCTGCTGCAGCCTCGCTTTACACAGGCATCGCCCGTTTGGTGGATGTTGAAACACAGTATTTGGCAGATCAAGGGGCGTTTGAGCCGGAGCAACCGCTTGCTCTTCCAGATGCGATGCAGGGCAAAGACATCGCCGTGCAGATGGATACGCCGCTTGATCGCATGCGCCGCTCTGGCGAGGTGACCGGTATGCAACGCACGTTGGAATTTGGTGCAACCATTGCGGAATTGAAGCAGAATCCGAAAATCATGGATAAGTTTGACGAAGACCAAATGCTCGACACGGCCCGCAAGGTGTTTGGTGGCCCTGCCAACATGTTTAAATCTGAAGAAGAACTGCAGGCTGCACAGGAAGCCACAGAACAACGGCAGCAGATGGTTCAGGCTATGCAGATGGCGCAGGCGGGCGGCGAGGCTGCTAAGGCTGTTGGCGAGGGCGCACAAGCTGTTGAGGGTTCGGCAGCGCTCACGGGCGCACTGGCTCAGTAATGATCAGATTCAGGGCTCTATTCGCGCAAGGTTTGCGCAGGAGCGCTCCCGCGCGGCTGTTGATGACCGGTGCATATCGCCGGGTCTTGGTCGAAGGCAACGCCACACAGCAAGACAGGGATTTGGTCCTAACCGATCTGGCTAATCAAACAGGATATTACCGCGTTTCACTGGCTGATACCGGCGATGCGGAATTGAGATTTGCAGAAGGCAAGAGGTTCGTGATGGCACGAATTCTCCACCATCTGCGAATGCCTCGCGAAATCCAGCAACAGTTGGAAGACGCGGCAAGGCAAGAACAACTCACCAACACAGAAGAAGGTGAACTATGAGCAATGAACCAGGAGCTTCCGGCGATGCCGGGCAGGGCGAGGGTCAAAACGGTGCTGGCAGCGACAACGGATCTCCGGCTGCATTGAGTGCCGCAAGTCCTTTCGATGGTCTTCAAGAAGAAGGTAGCCGCGATTGGATTGAAAACGCAGGAGTGAAAGACGTTGAAAGCCTGGTCAAGATGGCGCGGAATTCCGAGAGTTTAATCGGGAAGTCGTTTCAAAAGCCGGGTGAGGATGCGGACCAAAGCGAGATTGATGCCTTTTATGAGCGTCTGGGCCGTCCAAAGGACGTGTCGGGTTATGAACTGACACCACCCGAAGACATGCCGGAAGACCTCCCTTATGACACGGAATTTGCGAGTAAATTCGCAGAAGCCGCGCATAAGTACGGCATCACGACTGAACAAGCCAAGGGCCTTCACGACTTCTATGTTGGTGAAATGGTTGGCGGCTATCAGTCGGGCATAGAAGCAACCACTGCACAACTTGCCGAAAGCACAACTGCCGCAACAAGCCAGCTTGAAAAAGACTGGGGCGCGAAGCAGGGAACGCCAGAATTCAAGGAAAATGTAGCGCTTGCTGATCGTGCCATTCGCGAGCTTGGCGGCGATGAGTTGATCGAAGGCTTCACAAAAGCCGGAATGCTCGGACCCGGTGGGATTATTCTCAACCCAGCTATTGCAAAAGCCATGTCGAATGTCGGCAAGGAACTGTTTGGTTCCTCTGGCGGCTTAGAGATGGGCGATGGCTCGGCGGACAATCCCTTTGCCAAGGACACCCAAAACCTCACGAAACAGTCTGAACTTCAGCGCAACGATCCAAGACGTGCAAAGGCTCTCATTCAGGCAGCGGGCAGAGACCCGGCCAATTGGGGCCTTTGATTTAAGGAAAGTCACTATTTATGGCACAGACACAAATCGCCGACCTCATTACACCCGAGGTCTATCTCAACTATATGCAGGAAGACTATCCGGAGCGAAACCGACTGT
>JANSWZ010000003.1 GCA_024743215.1 Alphaproteobacteria bacterium | reverse complement strand
GATTTTCGATATTCGGTTTATTTTTGTTTGTTGCGAGTGGTGTTGGCCTCTCGATGAGTTGGATTTAGGCGAGAAGTTCTGAGATTTAAACGGCAACAATTCGTTCGCAAAACCTGAACATTCACGGACGCGTGAGGTGGGAAGAGCCAAACCGCAGAACTCTGCGGATCGTCAAAATCGACCTCACAGAAATACTGAGATACCTCACAACCCTGTGTATCGATGTGACAAAGCTGTGTTTGAAAAATAAGGGGTTTTCGGTCGGAACAGGAAAATTCCGGGATGGTTTGATGAGCAAAAACAATCCTTTTTGCATCAATTGAATGCCAGATGCGCGAACACACGGCCTTTAACTCTCACAGATTCAAGGTCCCCTTTGTGCGCATCGCAAAAGCGACAAAGGCGTGTGTGAACTTTCGTTACCGGATAAGACCTGTCAGCGCTTATCTGGCAGGCATCGGGCATTCATTTCATTCGATCAAGCTCGCTCCGCACGTTTAGCTAAGCGCCTCATACCTCCTAGGGCCCTCTGACAACCAATTTGCACGCAATTCCCTGAGAACTGGTATTTTATATGGGGCAAAAATCGTAGGATCTTTGCCCTCACTGGGGGGCGGAATCAGCTATTGTCTGCCTATGACACAAAAACCCAGCATTCAGACAGAACAGCGAAGACGCAAAGTCCTGATGTCCGCTGGAGGTCGGGCTCGCCTTCGGCGGTTCATGATAAGGTAGGTACGAATGCCATATATCTACTGCGCGCTGATCTTGGGGGTGATCGGCTTTCAGATCGCGCTGATCCTGGGCGCGCCCTGGGGCAGGCTGACCCAAGGCGGGCAAGTTGACGGACCGTTGCCGGTCTCTGGGCGCATAACTGCGGCAATCTCCATCGTCATCTTGTTCGGACTGGCTCTAGCGGTACTGTCCGCCGACGGACGGTGGCCAGGATGGCCTTTGTGGACAGGATGGACCGCGGTTGCGGTGAACACTGTGGTTGCGGTGCTAAACTGGATCACTCCTTCAGTGACGGAGCGCAAGCTATGGGCCCCGATCACGACGGTAATGCTCCTCGTGGCTGTTGCTGTTGTTTGGTCCTGATCGTGGGCCTTGCGGGCTTTGACCGGATTCAGTTAGTTCACCGATGGCTGCATGGTGCGGATATGCATCATTGGTGTGACGCAGCATCCTGCACTTTGGGCTTCACGCTGCCGTAGCGAACATATTGAAAGGCATGAAATTCGCCTTCGTTTTTGCGACAACCAATCCTTTGAAATCGCTGAACATGAAAAATCGTTGCAAAAATCTTGATTTTTGCACCAGTTTCACAGCGGCACCTGTCAGTCTACATAGCCCCCAACACGACGGCAAGGCCGCCATGTATGTGCGCAATTTCGCTCTATTACGCTGATTAAATATCGTAGCGAAATTGCGGTAGCATGCGCCCTGGTACGGAGCCGGATGGCGAAGACCCAATCTGGAATGCGCCCATCTTCAGATAAAAGGCAACGGCATTCGGATCGCCATCAATCGTAAAATTGATCATACCTAATCCTTGTGCCGTCTCCACTGCCCACTCAAACAGCTCCCGCCCAACGCCTTGCCCAATCGCCTCAGGCGCCACAAACAATTTCTCCAGAACGCCATCCGGCACCATTGGATCCAGTTGCGCCACCCCGTAGATCGCGCCATCATTTTCAGCAACAACAATTATGGAATTCTGAAAAATCTCATTGGTCAGTGTCAGTTCGTCCCGGCAAGCCTCCATAAAAGCTGAATCATAGCCCCAATAGGCTTTAGACCTGAGGCACAGATCAGAGAGCAATTCGCACTCAGAAGAGTTCGGCGGGCGTAAGATCATTACGAAGCACATCGGACGTTTGCACTAACAGGCCAAGACGGCACAAGCTCAGCCCTGCAAAACATCTGCGTAATCGGGGTGCCGTTTGAACTGAACCTTTGCGAAAGGGCAAAGCGGTATGATTTTCACACCGCGTTCTCGTGCCAATTCAACACCACGCTTTACCAGCGCGGCTGCAGCTCCGGTCCCCTTCATGAAATCGTCAACACCCGTATGGTCAATAATCCAGGAGCTTTCACCGGCCTTGGAGAAAGTCATCTCACCAGACTTGACCGGCACATCATGCCCGTCCTTTGGTGCATAGAGAGAAAAAAGGCCCTTTGTTTCACCTTCGCTAAACAGGATTTCAAATTCAGCCATTGTCAGTCTCCTTGTCCAAATTCAGCCCTGTATCATTCAAAAGTTCTTCACGAGTCAGAGCAAATCGAGATTCAATCCAGATTTGCTCCAGGCGGGTAAGACTTTGCCCCAGATCCCGCCCCGGCTTCATTCCCAACTGTAACAGATCAGAGGCCTTTACAGGAAAGTCTGCTGGCTGCCAGTTTTTCAACGGCTTGGCCCGCGCGCCATATTGGTCGTCTGAATTCGGCTCAAAGCGGCTCAGCAGGTAGAGCGCGTCATCAACGACACCGGCACCAAACCGGTAAACCGCATGTTGCACCTGAAAAGCATCCGCCAACTCACGCTGATCCAGAAAGGCAACGACGTCGTTCAGCAAATCAATTCGGGTACAGTCGGCCTTTGAAAATTTCAGCTTACGAACGGCCTGTTGTAAAGCTTCTATTCGATGCCGCCATAGAATGAACGCCCGCAACGACCAGTCGGCTCGCTCACACTTCGCCAATGCCTGATGATCCGCACCACCCACATCAAGCTCAACGGCTTCAAAAATTGCGGCCCCCGCCTTCACAGCCAATCTTAACTGATTGGCCCGCGGGGCGCTCAAGGTTTTCTTCAACTCCGTCTGAATGCGCTCGGCTGACAAATGGCTCAATAAAGAGACACCTTCATTGGCTGCGGCAAGACCCGGCCCATCCAGGGCTCCCTCTCCAAAATGAGCGGAAAAACGAAAGAAGCGGAAAATCCGTAACGCATCTTCCGCAATGCGGTCCTGCGCATTGCCAATGAACCGCACATGGCCCTTACGGCAATCCTCAAGCCCGGACACGAGATCATGAAGCACACCATTCCGATCAACACAAAGCGCATTCATGGTGAAATCCCGGCGCTCCATATCACGCTGCCAATCTGTGCCGAAACGCACGACAGCGTGCCGGCCATCGGTTTCTATATCTTCGCGCAAGGTCGTCACTTCATAATGGACGCCTTTCCCGATAACAGTCACCGTACCGTGCTTGATGCCCGTTGGTGCTGTCCTGAAACCTGCTTTTTCTGCCCGCGCAATCACTTCATCGGGATGATGGATGCAAGCAAGATCAAGATCATTGACCTTGATCCGCCTCAGCGCATTACGCACAGCACCGCCAACGACGCGAACGTCGTGCGCGGTTCCACCGAGTGCCAGCATTAGACGCTGAAGCTGATCATCCTGCAAAAACGAGTTTTGAAAAAGGCTTCGATGCGCCTCATATTGTGTCACAGCTTACTCCGGACTTGGAGCGTCCGGTTTGACAATTGTACCCGGCACCAATCGACCATCCTCGAAGCGAGCCGGTTGGTAGACGCCATCAGAGTCAAATCCGGTGAAGTTGGTCAGCACGACAATCACGACAACCGTCAACCCGGCTCCCACGACCGAAAGCCAGCCCAACGCTTTGACCGTCAGGCTTTCGCGGATAGCGCCCCGGCCCAGGCTGAAATAGATATAGCTCACATACAGCACAAAAGGGACAGCGAAGAGAAGAGCGTAAGTCAGATAGAATCGCGTCATGTTGGATACAGACTCTCGTAAAGCGTTTTAAGGATTCCTGCGGTTACTCCCCAGATATAGTGCGTCTTGTAAGGAATTGCATAGGCTTGTCGTTTGGTGCCGTTCCGTTCAAGTTCCAGCTTCTGGTAATTGCGTCCCGTCAT
This sequence comes from Alphaproteobacteria bacterium, assembly GCA_024743215.1. Lineage (GTDB taxonomy): Bacteria > Pseudomonadota > Alphaproteobacteria > Rhizobiales. The sequence continues at coordinate 536,037 of JANSWZ010000003.1, read as the reverse complement.
CAAAAATTCCAGAGGCACCTCAAAGATGGCACTCACCTCATCTGGATTTGCAGACAGGCTCAAAGGTGGCTGAACCACGCCAACCACAGGAGTGATTTCATAACCGCTGCCCGTGGCGTAGCGATGCATGCTGCCAAGTAATTGGACCTGATCAGACATCAATCCAATTTCCTCGCGTGCCTCGCGCAAGGCGGTCAATGGCGAAAACGCATCACTCGCATCAACCCTTCCCCCCGGGAAAGCGATCTGCCCGGCATGGGCTGACAGGGTCGCCGTACGCTGTGTCAAAAGGACCGTTGCGCCAAATTCATGCTGAATGATTGGAATGAGAACAGCAGCGGGTTTCAAAATCTCTGGTGGCGAAGGACGCTGCAAATCCAGCATGTGATCGCCTGTCTCGACATGGGGCTTACCCGGTCCAAATGCCGCAGAAAACCTTTCCCGAAAACGGGTCAAAACAGGGTCGGGCTGGCCTGCAGCCTGTGGTGCAATTGCATCCATCATACAGTGTCACTGTCCATGGCCCGGTCCAGATCGGCCACCCGCATCATCGGGAAAAAGCGACCACAGCTGGTAACACCAAACCAGTCCTCGTCTTTGATCCGGGCTTCACCGCCCAAATCGGCCAGCTGATAAAGCAAGGGGCGTCCAAGCCGCGCTTCCAGCCGCCCCCGGATCAAACAGTAGGGCGTCAGACCGCCGGTCTCCGCATCAATATGAAAGCGCAAAGGATGGTCTTCCGATATCACAACCACATCATCGACATTGGTGCGCAACGTCAAAGCGTCTGTACCATCATCCAGCGCTACCTTGTCCAGTTCAACACCTACAAATGGCACGTCATCGACCTGAAGGCCCACTTTTTCCACAGGTGTCACCAGCAGATACTGTCCATCTTCCTCATGGCGCAGCACCGAGGCGAACAGTTTTACCAGCGGCAGGCGCCCAATGGGTGTCCCCATATAGAACCAGGTACCATCGCGCGAGATGCGCATATCAAGATCACCGCAAAATGGTGGATTCCAGAGATGAACTGGCGGTTTGCCGGTCTTGCCATGATGGTTTGCAGCGCTAAGAATGTTGTCATAGCGCGCCTGTCGCTCGCTCTTATCGAGCCCGCTTTCTTCCCGTCCTGCCACTTTTTCACCACTCATAGCATTCCAACGCCTGTTCTCAGCCCTATGTGTATCTAGGCAGGGTTGAGGAAAACTGCAAAAGCAGACGACATATTTCCTGCCAATTTGTAATATTTAAGGCCTCGACGCCTGTGCTGGTTTCGCCCAAGATGCTGGCAATCAATCCGTGCAAAGGGGATGCCATGAGTGACACAACCACTGTGAGCGATGCAGCACCAATTCAGCTCAATGAAGCTGATATTGTGGCTCAGGCCGACAAGGCAGCCGAAATTCTTCTGAACGTCAAATCCGCCATAGGCAAGGTGATCTACGGACAGACTGACGTGGTGGAGCAGGCACTGACAACCGTATTGGCCGGTGGACACGGTCTGCTGGTTGGTGTTCCAGGCCTTGCCAAGACAAAGCTTGTCGACACAATGGGTGTTGTTTTGGGTCTCGATGCAAGGCGCATCCAGTTCACGCCTGATTTGATGCCATCTGACATTCTTGGGTCCGAAGTTCTGGAACAGGGAGATGATGGCAGCCGCAACTTCCGTTTCATCAAAGGGCCCATATTCGGTCAGTTGCTGATGGCTGACGAAATCAACCGCGCCAGCCCCCGAACCCAGTCCGCCCTGTTGCAAGCCATGCAGGAATACCATGTCACCATTGCGGGCGAGCGATTTGATCTGCCTGCCCCATTCCATGTTCTTGCAACCCAGAACCCATTGGAACAGGAAGGCACTTACCCATTGCCGGAAGCGCAGCTTGACCGGTTCTTGATGCAAATTGATGTGCTCTATCCCGAACTGGATGCCGAACGTCAAATCCTGTTGGAAACAACGGGATCGCGAGATGCAACGCCGAAAGCCGTGCTCACACCGGAAAGTCTCATTGAGATGCAGACACTGGTGCGCAATATCCCAGTCGGTGAGAAAATCGTTGAGGCCATTCTGGCACTGGTGCGCGCAGCACGTCCTGAAGGCAATGATGAAGATGGCCTCACCCGTCATATTGCCTGGGGCCCGGGCCCCCGAGCTGGCCAGGCCTTGATGCTGACTTGCCGCGCCCGCGCCCTGCTGGATGGCCGACTTGCGCCCTCCATGGACGATGTGGCGGCGCTGGCAGGCCCGGTTCTGCAGCACCGCATGGCGGTTACCTTTGCCGCACGCGCAGACGGGATTACCGTTCGCAAACTGATCTCTGACCTTGTTGGGACCCATCTTTGAGAACCCAGCTGGATCATAGAAAACGCCTGGAGTATTGGATCATTTCGGCATTGCGGGGTGCTCGCTGACTTATGGCATGGCCGACCACTTCCTCAGCCAACAAGGATACTGCGCTAGTTGATTCTGACTTGCAGATTCATCAGGCACGCGAAGTTGCGGATGTTTTGCCAGACATTCTGGTAGCCGCCGAACGGATTGCTAACACGGTCACACTTGGCATGCATGGACGCCGCAAATCTGGGCCCGGTGAGGATTTTTGGCAATACCGTCCCTATACATATGGTGAGCCAGCAACCCGTATCGACTGGCGTCGCTCCGCCAGTCAGGAAGAATTGCAGATACGCGAGCGCGAATGGGAAGCGGCACATACCGTATGGCTTTGGCCCGATATAACCGGGTCCATGGGCTACCGCTCACATCTATCCGACACAGCAAAGCGTGATCGCGCTTTGGTCTTGACCTTGTCTCTGGCCATGGTTCTGACACGCAGCGGAGAACGTGTTGGCTTGCTTGGCGCGATGCCGGCACGCGCCGATCGCAAAGCAGCAGAAGCCATTGCAGACATGCTGGGTGCCATGAAAAATCCCACTGCATTGCCGGTTGGGGCGGCACCAAAGCGATTCACTGATGTCGTGGTTTTCAGTGATTTTCTGGATGCTGTTGACGATGTGAACGCAGGAATTGCCCGATTATCCGCGCTTGGCGCGCGCGGCCACCTGGTGCAGATCAACGACCCTATCGAGGAAAGCTTTCCATTCACCGGCCGCGTACAATTCAGCGAGGCCGAAAGCGGCCTGAAACTGACCGCCGGGCGCGCAGAGGTCTATCGAGCTGCCTATCAGGCAAGGCTTGCCGAACGCCGCGACCGTCTTCAGGCCTTCTGCCGCAAAATGGGCTGGACCTTTGCAATTCATCATACTGACCGCTCCATCAGCGAAGCTTTGATGGCCCTTTACACACGTCTGACCGACGATGGCACCTCAGATGCCCTTCCCTCCGAACAGATAAGTGGGGCGCTATAAATGCCAATTGCATTCGCAACCCCCTTCCTTCTTTCAGCCCTTGTACTTTTGCCGGTCATCTGGTGGCTTCTGCGCCTGACACCACCCAAGCCGCGCGATGTGCAGTTCCCGCCTACACGACTGCTGCTGGAAATCATCAAACCTGATGAAACACCGGCCCATAGCCCATGGTGGCTTACTGCAATACGCCTGGCGCTTGCAGCCGCAATTATCATCGCGCTGGCTGGGCCATTATGGCAACCGGAAGAAAACCGCGCACCGCTGGCAGGCAACGCTCTGCTCATTGTCGACAACGGATTCGCCTCGGCGCCCGACTGGACCGCCCGTATGGAAGCGGCAGACCGGATCATAGATGACGCAGCAGAAAATGATTATCTGATTTCCTTGTTGCCAGCTATTGTGACCGCTGGCACATTTTCTGCCAATGCTGGCGTGCAACTCCCACAATTGCTGTCACCTGCCGAGGCACGAAGCCTCATTCAGACTCTTGAGCCCCAGGCTTTGCCACTTAACCGCGCGATCCTGACAGCCAACCTGCGCGCGTTCCTATCGAGTCCCGAAGGTGGACAGATCGAACAGATCGTCTGGTTTTCAGACAAATTATCCACCACCGGCGAAAATGACCCGGAGGGTGTAGCAGATCAGGCACTCATCAGCGCCTTGAACGACAGCGACTTGCCGGTGACCCTGTTGCGAGACAACCAAACCCTGCTGGCGCTCAATCCTCCGCTAAATGGTGTGGCTGAAATGACGGTTTCGGCAAGCCGACTGGATCCAACCGGCCAAGATTCAAGGCTGGTAGAAGCCTATGATTTGCAAAACCGGCTCATCGCCACCTCGGAACTGACTTTTGACGAAGACAGTTCAACTGCGGAAACGTCGCTCGATCTGCCCATCGAATTGCGTAATGACATTGCGCGCATCGAAATTTCTGGTGCTGGGACTGCAGCCGGTGTCCAATTGCTGGATGACAGGTTCCGTCGCAAGGTCGTCGGCATCTTGTCAGGCGAAGGTGCCGAAGCCGCGCAACCATTGTTGTCGCCTGCCTATTATGTACGCCGGGCGCTTGGTCCCTATGCCGATCTTCGGGTCGAAGCAGACGCCAACATTGCCACGTCGATCGAGGCCTTCATCAATGAGGGCGTCTCCGTCATCGTCATGACCGATGTCGGCACATTATTGGGCGATGCCGGAGACCAGTTGCAAAGCTTCATCGACGCAGGAGGGCTTGTCATTCGCTTCGCTGGTCCACGCCTTGCCTCAACAGAAGATGCGCTTGTACCCGTTTCATTGCGCTCGGGCGGGCGCATTCTGGGTGGCAGTCTGTCATGGGAAACACCCCAGCAACTGGCTGGCTTTTCAGATCAAAGTCCCTTTGCGGATATTGAGTTGAATGAGCAAATTCAGGCCGAAACCACCGTTCGTCAGCAAGTTCTTGCCGAGCCGGATGCAGGCCTGTCTGACCGCACATGGGCTTACCTTGAAGATGGCACACCGCTGGTGACAGCCCGCCAGATCGGCAATGGCTGGCTGGTTTTATTTCATGTGACAGCTGATGCAAACTGGTCGGATCTGCCATTATCAGGTCTGTTTGTTGATATGCTGCGCGTCACACTGCCTTTGGCACGCGTGCAGGAATCCAGCGGTACCGCGCAATTATCGAACACCACGCAAAACAGCCAGTTGGTGCCATTCCAGTCTCTTACAGCTAGGGGCTTGCTTGCACCGTCGGAAAACGCGATCAAAGCAATTCCTGCCACCGGCGCTGTTGTCGCAACGCCTGATAACCCACCGGGATTTTACGGAGTGCCGGAACGCTATCGCGCACTCAACGTATTCGAAACAGACGTAACACTAACGGACCTCAACACAAACGATCTGAACACAGAAACAATTTCCGATTTTGCTCCGGCCACAACGGTGGATCTGAAGCCAATTTTCTTTACTCTGGGGCTGTTGTTGCTTTTGGCTGACGCCTTGGCCGTGCTGATCATGCAGGGCGTGTTTGCGCGCCTGTTCAGGACCGGATCGCTCGCTCGTGGCACCGCAAAAACCGTCATACTTGCATTGGCATTCAGTGGGCTTCTGGCTACCGACCGCGCATCAGCGCAAGAAAGCAACGAAAATGCAGATGTCACCGCGCTTCAACGGGCGTTGGAAGATGCGAATGAAACCCGCCTTGCCTATATCATTACCGGCAACCGGGAAATTGACGATATTTCGCGGCAAGGCCTATCTGGCCTGAGCCAGTTTCTGGCAAGCCGTACATCTCTGGAACCGGCCTATCCGCGCGGATTGAACCCAGAAACCGATGAACTGGCTTTCTATCCGCTGATCTATTGGCCAATAGACCCGCAATCTGAGTTGCCAAGTCTTGCTACGATGGCCCGGATCGATGCATTCATGAAACAGGGTGGATCGGTGTTATTCGACACCCGTGATCAATTGTCAGGCTCTGGAACATCAGGCTTCGGTGCAAGTCCTGCAAGCACCAAACTGCGCAATATGTTAGCCAGTCTCGACGTACCACCCTTGGAACCTGTGCCGCCTGACCACGTGCTCACCAAATCTTTCTTTTTGTTGTCAGTCTTTCCCGGACGCTATCTGGAAAGTCCACTCTGGGTTGAAGCGCGCAATCAGGATGGCAGCACCGAAAGTCGCGTAGCCGATGGTGTTTCTTCAATCATGATTACGGCAAATGATTTTGCGGCGGCTTGGGCCATCACAGTTGACGGACGACCATTGTTGCCAACGGTGCCGAACAATCCGCGCCAGCGGGAACTGGCCTTTCGGACAGGTGCCAACATCGCCATGTACACCTTGACCGGCAACTACAAGGCAGATCAGGTTCACCTGCCCGCACTGCTCGAACGGCTGGGGCAGTAATGATGACCTGGTCCCTCGCATTTGAACCTTTGATTCCGCTCTGGGCGCTTCTTGCAGCCGGCGTTGCGGCACTCGCCTTGGCACTACCCGGTCTGGCCTATCGATTGCGCGGAGCACCGCTGCGCAGCCTTGCTTTGGTTGCACTCATTCTGGCTCTTGCCAATCCTGTCGTCGAACGCGAAGAGCGCGAACGGCTTACAAATGTAGCAAGCATTGTTGTAGACCGGAGCGAAAGCCAAAGCCTGGACGGGCGGACGGAACAAACCGAAGCAACTCTGGAAGCTCTTAAAGAGCGCCTTAGCGCCCTGGACAACGTTGAATTACGGGTCATTGAAGCCGGTGAGCGGCGCGTGGCGGATAGCGACGGAACAGCCCTGTTCTCAAGCCTGACACAGGCCCTGGGTGATGTGCCGCCTGAACGTCTGGCTGGCACATTCTTCATTACAGATGGTCAGGTCCACGACATTCCGGCAGATTCAAATGCAGTTGGACTGTCTGGTCCAATCCACGGCCTCATCACCGGCCACGAAAGTGAGCGCGACATCAGGGTGGTTCTGGAAAGCGCCCCTCGCTTTGGCATTGTTGATGAAACCCAGACTGTGCGCCTGCGCATCGAAGACACAAGAGCACCATCGGGAGCCGGTCTCCGTCCGGAAATGCCGCTGACAGTCAGCCGCGATGGAGAAATCATCGACACCTATTCCATTCCCGTCGGTGTTAGCGTGCCAGTGACCATCGAGATTGCCCATGGCGGCCTGAACCTCTTCCAGTTCCAACTGGCACCCATTCCCGGCGAACTGACTGAAATTAACAATACGGCCCTTTTGCAGGTGGAGGGCATCCGCGAAAATCTGCGCGTTTTGCTGATTTCCGGCAAGCCCCATGCGGGCGAGCGTACCTGGCGTAACCTGTTGAAATCAGATGCCTCGGTTGATCTTGTGCATTTCACAATTCTGCGCCCGCCGGAAAAACAGGACGGTACGCCCATCAATGAGTTGTCGCTGATTGCCTTCCCGACGCGGGAACTGTTTTCCGAGCGCATTGATGAATTCGATCTCATCATTTTTGATCGTTACGAACGCCTTGGCGTTCTGTCACATGTCTATTTCTATAATATTGCCGAATATGTCGCGCGTGGTGGGGCCGTAATGTTCGCAGCTGGTCCTGGCTATTCAAGCAGCGATTCACTGTTTGACAGCCCACTCTCATCCATCCTGCCAGCAGAACCCACAGGCGCGGTTCTGGAGCAGCCATTCCACGCGCGTGTCAGCGATGTTGGTAAACGTCATCCGGTCACCCGTGCCCTGCCCGGCGCGGATCAGGAACCACCAGATTGGAGCCGCTGGTTCCGGCTGGTGGATGTAACGCCGTCCCGGTTCAATGGCACGACAAACACCATCATGACAGGCACAGATGAACGACCGCTGCTAATGCTGTCTCGCTACGGCGAAGGCCGTCTGGCCCTCATGCTATCCGATCATGCCTGGCTCTGGGCTCGCGGCTTTGAGGGCGGCGGCCCCCATGTGCAGCTTTTGCGTCGTCTTGGCCATTGGCTGATGAAAGAGCCCGATCTGGAAGAGGAGCGCCTGACGGCCACAGCTGAAGATGGCCGTTTGGTCATTGAGCGCCAGACATTAGAAGATTTGGACGAAAGCAGTCCCGACCTTACAATTCAGATCGAAACGCCGCGCGGCGAAACCCGAACCACCAATCTGACACTTCAGGAGCCCGGTATATGGCAAAGCACAACGCCAGTCGAAGATCTGGGTCTTTACCGCGTCAGTGACGGCACGCGGGAAACACTGGTACAGGTTGGACCGGACAACCCCCGCGAATATCGTGATGCGCTCAGCACAACACAACCATTAACGCCGCTTTCCGCCTCCACGGGTGGGGCGGTTATGCGTGTTGCGACCGCGCAAAATGATCCAATCAGCCTACCCCGTATTCTGCCCGTGCGCAGCGGTGGCGCACTATCTGGTGGTGGCTGGATGGGGCTTCAAATGAATGATGCCACGCGGTTGATAGGCATTGACCGATTGCCTTTGTTCGCAGGACTACTTGGGCTCGCGCTGTTGCTCGGCCTGCTATCCGCGATGTGGTATCGCGAAGGCCGTTAAACCCGCTCAGAGCAAGTTGGTTCCCTTGACTTCACCTGAAGCGGTAAATTCTGTCCCATCCGGTAAAACACACACCAGCAGCCGTGCCGGATCGACCGGCCCTGGCATCCTGATCTGGCCACGAGGGATGGGGCGAAAACCAAATGGTCCGTAATAAGGCTCATCACCCACGAGTATAATGGACTGATATCCGGCGGACCGTGCGCGCTCAACGGCCTGACGCATTAGTAGCTTCCCGGCACCTTTGTTCTTGTATTCGGGCGTAACAGCCAACGGCCCCAGCAACAGGCTCGGTGTACGTCCAATGGAAATATGGCTCAGAACCACCGAGCCAACAATTTTTTCGCTTTCGGTACTATGTGCCACAAGGCACAACTCACTGGCCATCGCAGCCGTCTCGCGAATGCGAAAAGCCGTACGGGCAAACCTGCCAGGACCAAATGTTTTTTCGTGGAGAGCATGAATCTCAGCCGCATCGGCTGGGGTCTGCAGGGCAAGCGTATAATCAGGAGTAGTGAGCATATTTCAAACCGCTGGAAAAAAGTTCAGATAACAGTCCCGCAGTTCAATGCCTCGTCTATACGACCAAGGCTTCGTCACAGGCAGGACGCACGATTGTGCATGCGCGCAAAGCACATGCGATCAGTCGTCGTCGGTTTCCAGCAGTGACGCAATAATTTGTCATAACACTCAAGTTCATCCAGAAGATGCGCGGCTATAGCAGCGCCTACTCATCTACGCAAGAAAACAATCCATAAGCAAATGGCGTTTGACCCAAGACGATACCCGTGATCAATGGCGGCCATGGAACTCTGGATCATCATTTCAATCGGCGCTGCGTTTTTGCAGAATTTGCGCTCCGCCCTGCAAAAATCACTCAAAGCAGAATTGAGCAATTGGGGCGCAACCGCCGCGCGCTTTGTCTTTGCCGCGCCCCTTGCCGCCGCGATTGTCATTGGTCTCAGCGCTATGAGAGACACGACGCCACCTGTACCGGGTAGCACCTTTTTCTTCTATGGCGTCGTGGGTGCGATAGCCCAGATATCTGCCACAGCCTTGTTGCTCCACCTCTTTTCCTTTCGCAACTTTGTTGTCGGCACCATTTTCTCCAAAACAGAAACCATACAAAGCGCAATCCTTGGCTTCATTTTGCTCAGCGAAACACTTTCAGGTCATGCTGTATTGGCAATTGCCGTCAGCATGATTGGTCTGATCCTGTTGTCCTTGCCGGAAAATGGCATCGGTCAACGCAACTGGATTGATAAGACAGCTCTGCTCGGCCTTGGATCCGGTGCCTGTTTTGCCATAGCCGGTGTGTCTTACCGAGCAGCGTCGCTGTCTCTCCCAAGTGGTGACTTTCTGATTCGGGCCTCCTTAACGCTCTGCTTTGTCACCCTGTTTCAAGCCGTGCTCATGCTCATATTTCTGAAATATAAGGAACCCGGGCAACTGCGCCGCCTTTTCAAAGCTTGGCGCATCAGTGCGCTTGCTGGAATAGCGGGCGGTCTTGCATCGCTGGGCTGGTTTGCTGCTATGACGCTGCAGCAGGCTGTTTTGGTCAAAGCCGTCGGTCAGATAGAAATTGTGTTTTCCTTTGCAGCCAGCATTTTCTTCTTCCGCGAAAGCATTCGCGGTCGCGAAATTGCAGGTATCGCATTGATCTCTATCGGAATTCTGTTGCTGGTCCTTTTGGACAGTTGAAACCATCCACAAAAAAGTGATTTGCGGGGGAGTTGGTTGGGTTTGACTCATTCAATGCAATTTGCTTACGTTCAGGCTACTTATTTTTGGAGCTTGTGATGCTTAAGAAAATTTTCCTTGGTTCAACATTCGCTGCGTTTGCTGCGGGAACCGGTTTTGCAGCCGACCTTCCCGCCTATCCTGCACCAGCCATGTATGATCCAGTACCGGTTTATAACTGGACCGGCTTCTATGTAGGTGGTTTGATCGGCGGCGTATCAGCAGATTTTGAAAACAACATTCCTGCCAATCCGGGACCGACAGGCGATGCGGGCGGTTTCACGATCGGTGCACAAGTTGGTTACAATTATCAAATCAACTCAAGCTGGGCCATCGGTGCCGAAGCGGATATCTCGTTTCAAGACATTGAAGCCAGTTCAAGTGCTGGCAGTTTTGAAGAAGACTGGATGGGAACTATCCGTCTGCGTGGCGGTTACACATTCAGCCGCTACTTTGTCTATGCCACCGCCGGTGTAGCCTTCACTCACCGCGATGCAAGTGTAAGTGGGGCTGGAAGCGGCGATGATACCATTGCCGGGTTCACGGGTGGTGTCGGTGTGGAAGGCAAACTCAACGATCGTTGGTCCGCGAAACTGGAATACCTTTATGTGGATGTTCCCGATGACAGCTTCTCTGCCGGAACTGCATCCGTAGTTGGTGGATCTTCCAATCATGTTGGCCGAATTGGCCTGAACTATCATTTCTAAGCAAGAGGCGACATCATGAAAGCACAGACATTCATTCTTATAGCATCACTTAGTGTCCTGCTGGGGGCCTGTGGCTCAGGTGGTTTCGGCTGATATTCAGCCGACTGCTGCTATTGAGGCCGGTGCTAACTTAAAGGCCAATGGGGATTTCACATCTTCAGCATTGCTGACGTGAGTGATAACTGCCTTGAGCAGCGAACTTATTCGCTTCTCTGGGCAATGGGCCCTCACCGAAATGTGTATCCTGCGACAAATTGAACCATCATCTCATGATCTGTCGCCAACCTCCTGACATACAAGCAAATTCCATCACCAGACGGGTGTCGCCACTTCATTGTTGCGCCATTCCTGAATACGCCGCATCGTGCCGGGTGACATGTCTTTCGGCAGGTCATCCATCGGGAAAAACCCTAACTCTGCGATTTCTCGGTTAGGCACGCTTGGTGTGTGTTTCTGTATCCAGTCCGGGCAATGAAACAGCACCACATGATCCCGCGCTGACGCGTGCGCATTTTGAAACACACTCACAAGTCTTGGTGGGCCGGACAATGCGATCCCAGCCTCTTCCGTCAACTCCCGCCCCACAGCATCGAAAGCATGCTCTCCGGGATCAATTGCGCCGCCAGGAAAATACCAGCCATTCACATATGTGTGGCGCACCAAAAGTACACGCTCGCTGTCATCGACGACCAATGCCCGCACGCCCATTGTCATGCCCCGGGTAAACCGGGAAACCGTCAGGAAAGCCGTCTGTGTCAGCTTTTGACGTCTGGTGAGTTTCATGAAATTCATTCCTGTTGAGAAAGTCAGATTGAAGGTGACCGGAGACCACAAATGCAAGTGTCGGCGATCGATACACCGGGGCACTGCCCGTAAGACCCCTCACCTCAAATGACTGGATTTACAGACATTCGATTGCTAATACCATAGCATGTTTCAACTGGCCCATTTTTCCGATCCACATTTGGGCCCACTGCCCAAACCCTCAGTTTGGCAGCTTCTGTCCAAACGCCTGACTGGATACATCAACTGGAAGCGTAACCGGGCAAAATCCTTTTCCGACCTGTATCTGAACGCCCTCATCTCTGATCTTGCCGATCAGCAGGCCGATCACATTGCTCTCACCGGCGATCTTGTCAACATCGCCCTGCCAGAAGAGACGCGCCTGGCGGGCATTTGGCTGCGACGCCTTGGCTCCGCCGAACACGTCAGTGTGGTGCCTGGCAATCACGATGCCTATACGGCCAGTGGATTACAGAATGCCTTGCGGGAATGGTGTCCCTACATGCTTGGCGATGATACCAGCGCCAAGACACCAACCTTTCCCTATCTGCGCCGCCGTGGCCCACTGGCTATCATCGGCTGCTCAAGTGCAATTGCCTCACTCCCGTTTATGGCAACCGGCACGTTTTCGGCATCGCAGGAAGAGGCCACTGCACGATTGCTGCAACAGACCAGAGACTGTTTTCGTGTGGTTCTGATCCATCATCCCCCCTTCCCTGATGCAACCCCCTTTCACAAGCGGTTGATTGGCGCGGAGCGGTTCCGCACGATGATCGCAGAACAAGGCGCCGACCTCGTATTGCATGGACACACACATATCCACAGCCATCAACAGATTGCCGGCCCCAATGGAACCGTTCCTGTTATTGGTGTTCCGTCAGCTTCCAATGGACCGGGACATAGAAAACCGGCTGGCTGCTACAATTTGTTCTCGGTCCAGGGTGAGACCGATCATTGGCAGGTGAAATGGCAGACACGTGGCGTTCTGGATGAAAAGGGAACCATCGGCCCGGTCGGAGAGACCATCAATTTCTAAAGCGCTGCCGGGGTCTGGAACCAGGCGGCTAGAAACAATGCGACAGCCCCGACGAACAGACCCAGTGCAAACGCCAAAAACAGCTTTACCCAATCTGTTCTGGCAGGCGCAGGCTGAATAACAATCGGTGCAGGAACAGGAACTGAGTGTTGGCTGATCATGGCTTCATGCGCGACCGCTGCTCTGACAGGTATCTGGGATTGATCCTGCGATGGCATCTGATCAGCATCAAACGTCTGCTCTGTGTCCGATTGAACCGCCTTTGGCTCTGTCTGCGGTTCGATCTGGGCTTCCGGGCTTTCCATCGGGTCAACGATGCGGCCATCTAGACGCTGTTGAACAATTCTCTCTGCCACATAGTCGGTTACCGCATTGGCAGTATCCTCAAGACTGTCGCTTTCAAACAGAGTGATACGGCCTTCACGCGCGTCCTTCATGAAGTGGAAGGTCTGGCCACCATCTGTCATCACCACAAAACTGGTCAGGTCCACCCAGAAACGAGGTGGTTTGCCCGGCAACAGAGCAAACGTAAACGCATCCTGTCTGGCCTGTGCAACTTTGGGGATTTCTGTATAGACGGTGCGCAGACTTTGCGCCAAAGCATCCAACCGCATCTGACTGCGAATTTTGTTTGCCAGCTTACCGGCAAGACTGGTAGCGGCAGGCGCTGCATCCGGCTCCTGATCGGAGGCGTCAGACAGCGTATCCGCCAAACGTGTTTCGCGGATCAACCGTGTCAGTTCGCGTATTTTGCCGCTGATAAGCCCGGCATCACTTTGCGCCATGGCAAGGGCTGCTTCTCTCAAAAATTAGCTGTCTTTCACAAAGCCCAGCATTGAGGCTATTAAGGTAGTTGGAAAATATGAATAAATTATCCAATTACCAGTGACCTGAGCTGTGAATATTTTTCAAAATGTCAGTGTTTTCTTCTCGTTGTTTGACTGAACGCACATATCCAGAACCTGCTGCAAACGCGCACCACGCTCAAAATCTGGATCCTGCGCAAGGCCCTGGCCCAAAGAATCAACAAAGCGGAAGAAGTTGCTCTTCACCTGAGGTGCCTCAATTCGCTCCCAGGCCTGATTGTGGATGTTCGATCCCCGGCAGATATCGAGATGGTTCCAGCTTTGGTCCAGATCGACACGAATTGCCCCCTGGTCTCCATGAATGGAAAGCTTCAGGGTGTTGGCATGGCCAGTGGCAAAGCGACTGGCATGAATCACGCCAACTGCACCACTTTCCAGTTCCACATTCATCACCGCACTGTCATTGGCTGTCAGTGGATAATCACCGATGCGATCTCCCGGTGCCTTGTTGAAAGTCTTCAGCATGCAGGAAATTGCTGCAGGATCACTGTCAGCACCATAGGTCGCCAAATCCAGAATATGAATACCGACATCACCCAACACGCCAAGACTGCCATGCTCTTCTGACAGGCGCCAAAGCCATCGTGCTTCCGTGCGCCAATCACCCCAGTAATTGCCTACTAGCCAGCTTTGACGGTAACTTGCCTCAAAATGCCGCACGGCCCCAATCTGCCCGGACCGCACCAGATCGTGCGCGTGTTGGACAGCACTGGCATTGCGAAATGTCAGATTGACCATTCCAATGAGCCCTGCGGCGCGCACTGCGTCGGCCATTTCACGCGCCAGCGGATAGGATTCAGCAAGAGGCTTTTCACAAAACACATGCTTGCCAGCCGCAATCAGTTGCATGGTCGTAGGATGATGCACAGGGTCAGGTGTTACATTCGCGGCGGCATCAAATGCCCCCCATTCAATGGCTGCGCCCAAGTCAGAAAATTGTGTCGCAATACCAAATTCCCTGCAAAAGCGCTGCAGATTTTCCGGATTATTATCAACAGCCGCCACAATCTCACAGCCAGGAATGTCCGAAAAGGCTCTGGCATGTGTCCGAGCCATGTCACCAGTGCCAAGAATGAGAAGTCGTTGCATATGAACCCTAATCTGGAGCGTCGTCTAAATATTAGCGAAAACCGGCTTCACCATCCTTGTGCAGCCTTGGACCTTTTTCTTCCAGCGGCTCCAACGCCTGTTCAACAGGGCGGTTTGGCGCATCGCCAACACCAGTCCAGGCAGGTACGGCAGAATGCGCCCAACGGACAGCATTCTTCAAAATCCGTTTGACATCTTCATTGTGATAAATCGGGTAAGTCTCGTGACCGGGCCGGAAATAGAAAACCTTACCAGCGCCGCGTTGATAGGTCAGACCAGAGCGAAACACTTCTCCACCTTCAAACCAACTGACAAGAACAGTTTCCATCGGCTCAGGAACTGTAAACGGTTCGCCATACATCTCTGCGTTGGGCAAGTCGATGTAGGCATCCAGCCCCTGTACAATTGGATGCGTCGGATTGATCACCCACAGGCGCTCACGTTCACCCGCTTCACGCCAGGTCAAAGAACAGGGAGTGCCCATGAGCCGTCGGAATATCTTGGAAAAATGCGCAGAATGCAGCGCAATCAGGCCCATGCCTTCCCAGACCCGTTGCTGTACCCGGTCTACAATTTCATCAGCCACATCACCATGGGCAGCATGTCCCCACCAGATCAGAACATCTGTCTTCGCAAGGCGCTCTGCAGTCAGACCGTGCTCGGCATCCTGAAGCACTGCCGTAGTGGCAGACAGGCCATCATCTTCATTCAGCCCATCTGCAATTGCAGTGTGCATACCGTCAGGATAAATGTCTTGGACGGCCTTGCTGTTCTGATCGTGAACGTTCTCGCCCCATACAAGTGTGCGAATGGCCATAGTCAGCTACCTCAGTGCAAGAAAGAACCAACGGAAGGCTTTACCCTTATAGAACAACAACTTCCGCGCCGACATTGACTCTACTATAGAGGTCAACAATGTCCTGATTGAACAGGCGGATGCAACCGGATGAAACCGCTTTGCCAATGCTCCAGGGTTCATTCGTGCCATGAATACGATACAGCGTGTCGCGACCGTCTTCATACAAATACAGCGCGCGCGCACCCAATGGGTTTTGCAGGCCTGGTTCCATACCGCGGCGGTACTGTTCCAACTCAGGTTGGCGATCGATCATCTCGCTGGGTGGTGTCCAGGTTGGCCAATGTTTCTTGGCACCGATCTTTGCACGACCGCTCCAGGAAAAACCCTGCCGGCCAACGCCGATACCGTAGCGCACGGCCTGTCCATCGCCACGAACCAGATACAAATGGCGGTTTTGTGGATCAATCACCACGGTTCCCGCCGGCTCGGCGCCACGATAATTGACAAGCTGCCGTTGATACTGCCGTGGCACACGCTTTGTGTTCACCGCCGGAATCGGGAAAGGCTCATTCGGCATTGGCCCATAGGCACTGCGATAGGAATTGCTTTCCTGAATCTGGGACCATCGATCTGAGGAACCGGAACATCCAGCCAGCCCAAGCGCTGCCGCGCCCAGCAAAAACGCCCTGCGGGTTGCCCCATGTTTCTCGCTCTCACCGCCAGCGAGTTGTGTTGCCTGTTTACTCAACGCTCGGTCCTTCCCAGAACTATACTTTCTTAACAAATTCTACCCTAACACAGTACCAATAAAGATTTGGTTAGCTATACGGATTCGCGGAAAAACAAATGAAAAGGAGTTGATGGTCCCCTCGCCGTTCCATTCCAGCGTCCAAACTGTTCAGCCAACAACTCCACTGCAACCAGTATTTCCCCTTCCGGGTCCTGATCGATAATGACATCAATAACGCCGCGCTGTAAAAGGGCTTTTCGTTCCGGCGTGATTTCATGAGCAATAAAGGTCACATCATGCTCGCAGGATTGCATGATAAGTGCCTTGGCAATGCCCTGATTGCCAGCAGATACACTATAAATGCCCCGAATGCCCGGATTGTCTCTCAGTAACACCGCCACCTCTGTCGCCAGAGATTCGATTTTTTCCTGCGTCTGTATTTCTTCAATAATACGGCAGGTCGGATAGCGTTCCTTCAAAAGCTCGTAAAAGCCATTGCGCCGGGCGTGATGGTCCATCAGTTGATAACTGCCGGCAACGATAACAATATCGCCGCCTTCTGGCCCCAAAAAGCGACCCATCAAATCACCGGCCACACGTCCGGTCTTGAAATTATCCGGTCCGACATAGGCCCGGCGGTCACTCGTTGACACATCACTGACGAAACTGAGAACCGGAATTGCAGAGGCTGCCGCGTCCACAGCTTCCTTGACCTGCGGATGCTCATTCACCGAAATCAGCAAAGCGTCTGCCTGCCCGCTCATGCGGCGAATGAGTGCTGCGGTTTTTTCCGGCGTAAGAATATCAAAATAATGCAGTGACAGTTGAATGTTGTGAACCGAAAACACCTGGTTGGCGCGCAACACGCCTTGGCGCACCCGCTCGAAGAAAGGGTTACTGGGATGCTGTGTCACCACGGCAACCCGCAGAATACGGGTCGGGCGCCGATCCAGATTGCGGTCCAGTTTCAGCTTGCGCGCCCATTCCATGACCACGCGTTCCTTTTCAGGATTAACGCCGCCACGATGGTTCAATACCCGGTCGACCGTTGCAATACTCAACCCACAGGCTTCAGCGACCTGCTGCAGGGTTGGCTTTTGTCCCATAGTCCATGCGCTCCCAACTGCGCCCGTCTGCAAACTCTATTCGCTCAGGCTTGATGGGTTTCCATCAACTTCACCCAATCTGTCAATGCCCTTCTCGCCTAAGCTTTTGCCAAAATGCCGTCAAAAATCAATTTCGGGAGAAAAATACCGATTATGTCCCTGGATTTTCAAATTACGAACCTCCCTTTACCACTGCCAAAGGTTCAACCGTGACTGGGATTGCACTTCTGGGTGCTGGCCGTATCGGACAAGTGCATGCCAAGGCCATTGCCGAGGCAGGCGCGACCCTCGTCAGCGTTTATGACGTGATGCCGGAGGCCGCCAGGGCATTTGCCGACAAGACCGGCGCAACGGTCTGTGACAGCGCGGAAGCCGCCATTCATCATCCGGGTGTTGACGGCGTGTTGGTTGCCACGTCCACCGACACACATGTCGATCTCATTCTGGCTTCAGCCGAAGCTGGCAAGGCCGTAATGTGCGAAAAGCCGATCGCTCCCAGCCTGGCTGAAGCGCGGCGCTGCATCAACGCGCTGGGCGAAAAAGCGGACAAGGTGTTTATTGGTTTCAATCGGCGCTTTGATCCTGGACACGCCAAAGTCAATGCCGCAGTCCTTGGCGGCGAAATCGGGGCCTTGGAGCAGTTAACCCTTACCAGCCGCGACCCATACCCGCCACCCTTGGAATATATTCCCGTATCAGGCGGACTTTTCCGCGATATGATGATCCATGATTTTGACATTGCCCGCTGGATGCTGGGCGAAGAAATTGTCAAGATTTCAGCCGAAGGCAGTGTCGCCGTAGACCCGGAAATCGGCAAGTTGGATGATGTCGATACCGCCATTGTGTCAATGGTCAGCGAAAGCGGAAAACAGATCGTTATTCTGAATTCACGGCGCGCTGTATATGGTTACGACCAACGCATCGAGGCGTTTGGCGCAAAGGGTATGCTGATTTCCGACAATCCGTCTGACACCAGCGTCAAGAAATTTGGCCCCGAGCACTTTGCTGCACCCGACGCTTACGCGACCTTCTTCATGGACCGATATACCGTCAGCTATCGGCAGGAAATCGAGGCTTTTGTCCATATGATCCAGACCGGTGGAAAAGCGCCGATCACAGCAAAAGATGGATTCATGGCCAGCTATCTGGCCGAAGCAGCAACCCTGTCCAGCAAATGGGGCCGGTCTATTGAGTTGGATATTGAGGGTAAGGCAACCTGGGGCAACCGTCCCTCGTGATGGCAAGCCGGAACGCTGGCACAAAAGCACTGATCACTGGTGGAACGCAGGGTCTTGGCCTGGCCATTGCCCGCCGGCTGATTGAGGAAGGTGCCACCAGCCTCGTCATCAGTGGTCGCAACATGGCACGTGGCGAACGGGCAGCGGCTGAACTGAATGCGCTGGGTGCTGATTGCACCTTCATTCCGGCAGATGTCTCAAAGCTCGACGATTGCAGCAAACTCGTGGCCCGCAGTATAGCCGCCCTTGGTCGGGTGAATGCACTGGTCAATTCAGCAGCCGACACGGGCCGCGGTTCCATCACAGACACAACGCCGGATGTGTTTGAAAACCACTTCAATACCAATGTGCGCGGTCCGTTTTTCATGATGCAGGGTGTCATCAAACACCTTCTGGCAGAAAAATGCCCCGGCAGCATTGTCAATATTCTGTCCATGTCAGCCCATGCTGGTCAAAGCTTCATGGCGCCCTATTCGGCCTCAAAGGCGGCTCTGTCCACACTTACAAAAAATGTTGCCAACGCCCACCGATCAGACCGCATTCGCTGCAACGGCATTAATGCGGGCTGGATGGACACACCCGGCGAAGCCAACATTCAAAAGATCTGGCACGATGCCGACGAGGACTGGTTGAAAAAAGCCGAAGCCGCCATGCCAATGGGCCAATTGGTAAAGCCGGACCAACTGGCCTCACTCATCGCGTATATGCTCAGCCCTGAAGCAGGTGTAATGACCGGTTCCATCGTCGATTACGACCAGAACATTGCAGGCGCGGTTCCAGAGTAAGAAGAGACGTCTCCAAATGTCACGTGCCATTGGCTAGCAATTGACGCCCTGGCGCAGGCATGCATCCCGCCTGAACATATCCCAAAACACAAAGTCACGCGTTCGACAGGCATTCATATTTGACACATGTATCGAACGATCTTATATTTCTGTTATGACAGAAATAACAGAAAATACCGACAATAAAGAACGACTCCCCAAAGCGGTCGAGACCTTTGTGCTCAATTGGGGCGATTTGGGCAGCAAATGGGGCGTGAACCGTTCGGTCAGCCAAATCCATGCGTATCTCTATCTGGCTGACACGCCACAAACTGCCGAGCAAATTGCAGATGAACTGCATATGGCCCGGTCCAATGTCTCCAATTCAATCAAGGAATTACTCAATTGGACCCTCATTTACCGCGTACCAATTCGTGGAGACCGACGAGATCATTTCAAAGCAGAAACCGATGTTTGGGAGATCGCAGCACGTATTGCAGCGGGCCGGAAGGCTCGGGAAATTGACCCAGCTTTGATGACCTTGCGCGACAGCGTCTCACAGGCTGAAGGCGACCCCCTCATCAGCAAAGAGAAGCAGGAAAAGCTGAAGGCCATGCTGGAATTCACCGAGTCTGTCGACCGCTGGTACGATCAAATGCTGTCCCTGCCAAAAGCAAGACGCGCCACACTTTTGAAGCTCGGCGCAAAAATATCCGCCTATTTGCCCAAAAGCCCCAGAATTAAGGACAAACATTAGCTCACAAGATCGGAGCACAAGCCATGAAACAACTCAGCGATCAAATACGGCAGAAAAAATACCGCAACACACTCGATAATCAGGACAATCGGTTCCGAAACCTGTTGTCAGAAGCAGACTGGCTACAGCTCCCGGAGACAGTGCAAAAGAGATTTTCCAAAGTTGTAAAAGGCGGCGAAAGCACCGTTTATGCAGGCGAAATCACACAAATGCGCAAGAGCATATGGGGCGCCGGTCTTGGGCAATTCTTACGCCTGTTGGGAGCGCCCTTGCCTTTGAGAAGTGATGTTGGAACACCTTCTATCGTCAGCGTGACCGAAGACGGGGCGACCGGCGGGCAGATATGGACAAGACTCTATGCCAACAAGAGCGGTTTTCCCCAAATCGTCCAATCCGCAAAACGTTTCAGCGGACCAACCGGGCTTGAAGAATATCTCGGTTTTGGTGTCAGCATGAGATTAAGAGCGCGCGTCGATGGAGATTGCCTTGCTTTTGAAAGCGCCGGTTACGCCCTCAAATGCCTGGGCATTGTTCTGCCCCTGCCGCGCTGTGTCGTGCCACTTGATCTGATTGTCCGTCATAAAGATCTGGCAGAGGGCAAATTTATCTTCACATTGGATTTGACCCATCCATGGCTTGGCGAATTAATCCACCAGAAAGGCGTCTATCGTGAGGACACCTCCTAATGCAGGATCAGGCAATCTGTCTGTTCGACAGCATCTGTATGCTTTGCAACCGCTCGGTACAGTACATTTTACGCCACGAGAAGGCACCGACCATCACATTTATCGCGGTACAGTCCGCACGTGGCCAGAGCCTGGCGGAGCAATATGAAATCGACCCGCACTGTCCCGACACTTTTCTATTCCTTGAAAACGATAAAATGTTGAAGAAATCGGACGCTGTCATTGCAGTCTCACGGCACCTGAAGGGTGTCGCAACTGTCGTCAGATATGCACGATTCATTCCCAAATTCATGCGCGACTTTGCCTATGACAGGGTCGCGGCGAATCGCATCCGCTGGTTCGGACAAGTCAGTGAATGCAGCGCACCGACGCCAGATACAAAACACCGTTTTGTGCTTTAGTTGGTTCCATGAGTCCGACAATCATAAACCCAACGATACTGGTCATTGGAGGAACCGGCGTATTTGGTAGACGCTTGCTCACACATCTGACTCGTTTTGAAAACATCGCAATTGTTTTAAGCTCCAGAAGCCTGAAAAAAGCCAATGATCTGTCAAACAGTCTCAGCGAACGCCACCCTGACCGACAAATACGGGGCATTGCATTGGATCATAGGCAAAATCTGGCCGAAATCCTGGCCGATTTAAACCCCTTTGCAGTGATAGATTGCTCAGGGCCCTTCCAGTCCGCTGACTACAATACAGCGGAAACTGTCCTCAAATCAGGGGCGCATCTGATCGATCTGGCAGATGCCCGTAAGTATCTGGCAGCCTTTCATACGCATCTTGATGACACAGCGCGCAAGCACAAGGTTGTCGGCCTTTCAGGCGCCAGTTCAACCCCCGCTCTGTCCGCTTCCGTGGTCCGCGATCTGACACGCAACTGGCAACGCATCGACACGATTGATATCTGCATAACGCCCGGCGGCAAAAGCGAAGTTGGGGCCTCCGTGATTGCCGCCATCATGAGTTACGCAGGGGCGGACATTCCAACATGGCGCAACGGACGGTTGGAAACCATTAGCGGCTGGGGACAATCGAAAAGGGCGCGCATATCCGGCCTTGGAAATCGTCGTGTCTCACCCGTCGAAACGTTTGATGCGGAATCGCTCGGCCCGCGTTTCAACGTCCATGCTCGTGTCAGTTTTTCAGCGGGGTTGGAATCACAACTGGAACAATGGGGTATGGAACTGATTGCACGCTTGCGCAGGCACCGTCTCGTCCCCCATCCGCGCCACCTGATCCCGCTACTATTGCAATTCAGAAAAGTCACCCGGCTGTTCACATCCGATCAGGGCGCAATGCAGGTGGAAGTCAGTGGCATTGATGCATCAGGCAACCAGGCACATGCAAAATGGTCACTTCTGGCAAAGCAGGATCATGGACCTTTCATACCCGTTCTTCCTGCTGCTGCGGCATTGAGACGGCTGCTGGAAAACAGCATTCCAGTTGGCGCACGAACGGCTGATCAAGCGTTGCGCCTTGAAGACATTCAAAATGAATGGCTGCCTTACGACATCACCGCCTCCACACAAAATACCACCACACAAACCAGCATTTTTGAAAGCTTCCTAAAACCAACATCATTTAAACAGCTCCCGACCTCATTGCAGAAATTTCATAGCGCAACCGGCCATCCCGTCTGGAAAGGCAAAGCCAAGATAGAAAACGGCAAGAGCATGTTGGCACGGCTGATTTTACGCTTCATGAAGTTGCCACATGCCGGGACAGACGTGCCTGTCACAGTGGCAATTGAGCGGTGCATTGGGCGTGACGGCGAACGGAGCGAAAACTGGACCCGCTCCTTCGATCGCCAGACATTTTCATCCACCATGAAGCATACCCAAAACGGCGATTTCACAGAGAGTTTCGGGCCGCTTTCCTTCTCAATCAATCTGCATGCAGATCGAAAATGTATACAGTTGCCGATAAGCCGCTGGCACCTTGGCAGACTGCCCCTCCCCTTGAAAATGGCACCTCAATTGGAGGCCATGGAATTCGAGGATACACAGGGACGCTTCAACTTTGACGTTCAGATCAGGCTCCCGATCGCGGGAATGCTTGTGCATTACAAAGGCTGGCTGAAACCAAATGAGCGAGCCTGAATGGCAGCTTGAATTCTGAGCCAAAAAATTGCCGCTTCAACACGTTCAATTGACGGCCTTGCTTTCCAGCATCACAGAAGCCAGTCTAATTCGCACTGCCGTTCAACTCTACGAATGAAATAATTTCATTATTACTATCAGTAATTTACATGAAATAAATTCATCTACTAAGAAATTAGTTGACAATTCTTCCCTGCTTCCGCGATGGTTGCGCAATGCCAGCACAAGGTTGGTATAACGCAACTTTGGGAGGAAAAAGATGCGGAATATATTACTAAGCGCAGTGGCGGCGTCAGCCGTGATTGCCGCCTCATCACAGGCATTCGCCGATTCGGCTGCGGCCAAGAAATGGATCGATTCCGAATTCCAGCCATCAGCTTTGTCAAAAGCTGAACAGATGAGTGAAATGGATTGGTTTATCGGCGCAGCCGAGCCATTCAAAGGCATGGAAATCAATGTTCTTTCCGAAGGCATTCCGACACATTCATACGAATCGGAAGTTCTGACCAAAGCCTTTGAGGAAATCACCGGAATTAAAGTGAATCATCAGATCCTGGGTGAAGGTGAAGTTGTTCAGGCCGTTCAAACGCAAATGCAGACCGAACGTAATCTGTATGATGCCTATGTGAACGATTCAGATCTGATCGGCACCCATTCCCGTCTTCAGTTGGCTTACAATCTGACAGACTGGATGGCTGGTGAAGGCAGCGACGTAACCAACCCTGGTCTCGATCTCGACGACTTCATGGGCACTCAGTTCACGACAGGTCCTGATGGCGATCTGTATCAGTTGCCCGATCAGCAATTTGCAAACCTTTACTGGTTCCGCAAAGACTGGTTCGACCGTCAGGAATACAAAGACGCATTCATGGCCAAATATGGCTACGAGCTTGGTGTCCCAGTAAACTGGTCAGCCTATGAAGACATTGCAGAGTTCTTCTCAAAAGATGTGAAGAACATCGATGGTGTCGAAATCTTCGGCCACATGGATTACGGCAAACGCGCACCCGATCTGGGCTGGCGCATGACCGATGCATGGCTGTCTATGGCTGGTGCCGGATCAAAAGGCGAGCCAAATGGCGTGCCGATTGATGAATGGGGCATTCGCATGGAAGCCGGTTCTTGTAACCCGGCCGGTGCTTCTGTGTCCCGTGGTGGTGCAGCAAACGGCCCAGCGGCTGTTTATGCGATCCGCAAATGGGATGAGTGGCTGCGTAACTTTGCACCTCCAGGTGCTGCAAGCTTTGACTTTTACCAGTCTTTGCCTGCTCTCAGCCAGGGCAATGTCGCTCAGCAGATCTTCTGGTACACAGCTTTCACGGCAGACATGGTGAAGCCGAAATCCGAAGGCAACAACACAGTTGATGATGCTGGCAAGCCATTGTGGCGCATGGCACCATCTCCTCATGGTCCCTATTGGGAAGAAGGCCAGAAAGTTGGTTATCAGGATGTGGGATCATGGACGATCCTGAAATCTACACCTGTTGATCGTGCAAAAGCTGCATGGCTCTACGCTCAGTTCGTTGTTTCCAAAACTGTCGATGTGAAGAAATCCCATGTGGGTCTGACCTTCATCCGTGACAGTTCGGTGAACCACGAATCCTTCTCAGAACGTGCACCAAATCTTGGTGGCCTGGTAGAGTTCTATCGCTCTCCCGATCGTGTAGCCTGGTCTCCAACCGGCATCAACGTACCTGACTATCCAAAACTGGCACAGATCTGGTGGCAGCAAATTGGTGATGTGAACTCAGGTGCCTTCACGCCGCAGGAAGCCATGAACCGTCTTGCCGAAGAGATGGATATCACCATGGCACGGATGGAACGCGCAGATGTGGCCGCCAATGTCTACGGTGGCTGTGGTCCTCGCCTGAACGAGCCTAAGGATGAATCCGAATGGCTTGGCAAGGGTGGAGCGAAAGCGAAACTCGACAACGAGAAGCCTGACGGCATAACGGTCAATTACGACGAACTGGTTGCTCGCTGGGCAAGCAACTAAGCCTCGCCTTCAATAACAAGACCAGCCGGAGCACACGCTCCGGCTGGATCCTGGCGAGCCACACAAATTCCATTGCTCTCATTGGCTGATCTGTTCTCATGACATTAGAAACCAAAGACATCGTCAAGAAAGTCGCCGGTGTCACACACATCAAGCCAACCAGCCTTGTTCTGGAACCCGGCCACTTTAATGTGCTTCTGGGTGAAACAGGGTCCGGCAAAACATCACTCATCAAAATGATGGCGGGTCTTGATCCCATTGCATCCGGTACTGTTCTCATGAACGGCCAGGATGTAACGAAACTGACAACCCAAAAACGCAAGATCAGTCTGGTGCACCAGTTCTTCGTGAACTATCCGCACATGACGGTCTACGACAACATTGCCTCCCCATTGCGGGTTGCAGGCATGAACAAGACCGAAATCGCAGATCGCGTTGAAGAAGCGGCTACCATTCTGCAGTTGAAACCCATGCTTCAACGGCGTCCACATGAACTATCGGGCGGGCAGCAACAACGCACAGCTCTGGCCCGCGCAATTGCCAAAGACAGCACCGCAGTCTTTCTGGACGAACCGCTGGCCAATCTGGATTACAAGCTGCGCGAAGAACTGCGCGATCAATTGCCTGAACTGTTTGCCGGGCGCGGAGCGGTCGTGGTCTATGCCACATCAGAGCCTGAGGAGGCCTTGCTTCTTGGCGGCTACACCGGTCTCATGCATGATGGTCAGGTCACCCAATTTGGCAAGACCGCCGACATCTATCGCAATCCAAGCAATCTGAAATCCGCCCAGGTCTTTTCCGATCCGCCAATCAACACCGCGCAGATCACCAAAGAAGGCAGCCTTGCAAGACTGGATGCCGATACATCCTGGCCATTACAGGGTGTCGCTGCTGATATGGCTGACGGAACCTACACTGTCGCCATTCGCCCGATCCATGTTCTGCCCTATCAGGATGAACGCCATAGTGTCCCATTGAATGGAACGGTCCAAATTACAGAACTGAGCGGGTCGGACTCCAGCGCCCATTTCAACATGCGGTCCAACAGCTGGGTATCACTGGCCTCTGGCGTTCATGATTTCCAGATCGGTGAGGAGCATCTCTTCTTCATGGACCCGTCCCACTGCTTCTATTTTGTGCCTGATGGCACGCTCGTGGCTTGAGAGAACAGACCATGGCACGCATCACACTTTCAAAACTTCGTCATTCTTACATGGCAAACCCGCAGGGACCTGAGGATTTTGCGCTAAAGGAAATCGATCTGAGCTGGGAAGATGGCGGCGCCTATGCATTGCTCGGCCCCTCCGGTTGCGGCAAATCTACTTTGCTCAACATCATGTCCGGACTTGCCAGACCCTCTCATGGACGCGTTCTGTTTGATGATAAAGATGTAACGGACCTTCCACCAGACGCGCGCAACATTGCCCAGGTATTCCAGTTTCCCGTCATCTACGACACGATGACAGTCTATGATAATTTTGCCTTTCCCCTGCGCAATCGCGGCGTGGATGAAGGCACCATCAAAACCCGTGTCCATGCCATTGCCGAAATGCTGGAAGTCGTGCCTTTGCTCTCCACACGGGCAGCGGGGCTGTCGCCTGACAATAAGCAGAAAATCTCAATGGGCCGCGGCCTCGTGCGCGAAGATGTGAATGTGGTGATGTTTGATGAACCATTGACCGTGATTGATCCGCATTTGAAATGGAAATTGCGCTCAAAACTCAAGGAACTGCACCACAAAGTGCGCGCCACCATGATTTACGTTACCCACGACCAGACTGAGGCACTGACCTTTGCAGACAAGGTTGTGGTCATGCAGGATGGCGAGGTGGTTCAGATCGGGACTCCGGTAAATTTGTTTGAACGGCCCGAGCACACTTTTGTCGGTCACTTTATCGGCTCACCCGGCATGAATGTGCTGCCATGCAAAGTGGATGGACAGGCTGCAACATTTGCCGGGCTCCCCATTCCACTGGAAGGCGGTTTCGACACCCCCAACAGCCACAGCACACAAATTGGGGTGCGCCCTGAATATGTATCCATCACGCCCACTGGAATTCCGGCAATTGTGCGCAAAGTTGCAGATATTGGCCGCCACATTGTTGTCGAGGCGGTCGCTGCCGAAACGCGCATCCGCGCCGTCATACATGACAATCCGCCTGAGACTGGCGAGACAATCCACCTGAGCTTCCAACCGGCGCAGACCCGGCTTTATTGCAATGACTGGCTGATTTCGCGGCCCGAATTGTCAGGCAGCAGTCCGGGCACTGCCGGATCAGAAAACCTAATGGGAGCTGCCTGATGAAAACTCAAAACCAGAAAGCCTGGTTCTTTGTCCTTCCGGTTCTGATACTGGTCGCCTTCAACGCGCTCATTCCAATGATGACCGTGGTCAATTACTCGGTTCAAGAAACCTTTGGTAACAATGTATTTTTCTGGCAGGGGCTGGACTGGTTCCAGCAATTGTTGCGCTCCGACCGGTTTCACGCGGCCCTTGGCCGCCAATTCATGTTTACCGGTATCATCCTGCTGATCGAAATCCCCCTCGGCGTGATCATTGCCCTGTCGATGCCACGCAAAGGGTTCTGGGTGCCCGTCTGCCTGGTGACGATGGCGCTGCCCATGCTGATCCCCTGGAATGTCGTCGGTGCCATGTGGAACATCTTCACACTGCCTGATATCGGCCTGCTGGGCTATTTCATGAACAACACGCTGGGCATCGATTACAACATGACGCGCAGCCCGTTCGCAGCCTGGGCCACCATCATCACAATGGATGTCTGGCACTGGACCTCCCTTGTCGTGCTGCTCAGCTATGCCGGTCTGGTGTCAATTCCCGACGCCTATTATCAGGCGGCCAAGATTGATGGTGCCTCCAACTGGGCCGTCTTCCGCTTCATCCAACTGCCGAAAATGAAGCAGGTTCTGACCATCGCCATTTTGCTGCGCTTCATGGACAGTTTCAACATCTACACAGAACCGTTCGTTCTGACCGGCGGCGGGCCGGGCAACTCCACAACGCTTCTGTCGATTGATCTGGTGAAAATCGCTCTTGGCCAGTTTGACCTTGGCCCGGCGGCAGCCATGTCGCTGATCTACTTCGCAATCACGCTTCTCGTGTCATGGCTGTTCTACACGCTCATGACCAAAGATGATGCCAAATAAGGATAAATGAGATGAGCAAACGACACGTCATTCCCATTCTCTATATCCTGTTCCTGTTGCTGCCAATTTACTGGCTGGTGGCGATGAGCTTCAAGACAACTGGTGAAATCCTCTCTGGCTTCTCATTGTTTCCGCAAACATGGACCTTCGATAATTACAAGGTCATCTTCACTGATCCGACCTGGTATTGGGGCTACATTAACTCCATCACCTATGTGACTCTGAATTCAATCATTTCAGTTGCTGTTGCCCTGCCCGCAGCCTACGCGTTTTCGCGCTATCGCTTTCTGGGCGACAAACAATTGTTCTTCTGGTTGTTGACAAACCGCATGGCTCCGGCAGCGGTGTTTGCCCTTCCCTTCTTCCAGCTCTATTCAGCCGTTGGCCTGTTCGACACTCACATTGCCGTGGCGCTGGCGCATTGTCTGTTCAACATTCCTCTGGCGGTCTGGATCCTGGAAGGCTTCATGAGCGGCGTCCCGAAAGAGCTTGATGAAACAGCCTATGTTGATGGCTATTCCTTTCCGCGCTTTTTCATATCCATATTCCTGCCGGCCATTAAAGCGGGCGTGGGCGTCACAGGCTTTTTCTGCTTTATGTTCTCCTGGGTGGAATTGCTGCTGGCCAAAACCCTGACCGCAGTTGCTGCAAAGCCAATTGCTGCCACCATGACCAAGACGGCCTCAAGCGCTGGCTATGAATTGGGCCTGCTTGCTGCAGCAGGAACCCTGACAATCATTCCAGGTGCCATCGTGATTTACTTTGTTCGAAACTACATCGCCAAGGGCTTTGCCCTCGGGCGGGTTTAGGAGGACACGACCATGCTCAGTTGGATGGCCTGGACCTGGCCGACGGCCTTTGTCTTCATCGGCATTTTTTCCGCAATGGGTGTTCTCACCGCCCTTGAAATTCGCAGCCCAGGCGGTGCCGAACGCAAAGGCGTTCTGGGATTGGTAACAACACGCGGCGACCGTCTTTTCATATCGCTGCTGGGAACGGTCTACATCATGCTGGCATGGTTGGGCTTCCTTGGCATGCCGCTTTGGTGGCCACTGGGCATCTGTATTGCCTGGATCATTTTTTGTTTCTGGAAAGTATAGATTCCACAGAGGAACCGCGAAATTTGGAAATTTCATCAATGTAGGGTAGGGCGTATGACAGGATACAATGTCGGTTAACAAAATGAGAAGACGCAAGACCCACGAATTCCTGACGGAAGTGGAATTGGAGTTTATGACGTTGCTGTGGGACCACGGCGACGGGTCTGTGCGTGACGTTTTGGCGAATATGGAACCTGGTCGAGATCTGGCTTATACCTCCGCCGCGACGATTTTGCGCATTCTTGAGCAAAAGAATTTTGTCACCAGTGAAAAAATGGGCAAGATACTCATCTACAAGCCCATTTTGACAAAAGACGTCTATCAGTCACGCCTTTTGAAAGATCTCTCGGCCAAATTATTCGATAATACACCGGCCGCATTAGTCGCACGACTTGTCGACGACGATGATTTGTCACAAGATGCACTGGAAGAAATTCGAGCACTTCTGGGGAGGAGGCTTGGGGATGACGCTAATTGAAGCGGTCTTAAGCACATATTTCGATATCAATGTGTTGTTGATGGCGACGGCAGGCCTATGGCTTTTCGCGCGTTTTCTGATGAAACATTTTTCGTTTCGATACGCATTTACCTCTCAGGCAAGCCTGCTCAAATTCATAATAGTGGCTGCAATTTCACTGCCGATCCTGTTTTCGGTTTGCATCAATCAGGCATTCTTGTCGGAAAGCGTACCGATTAATCTGTCAGATTTTGTGGTGTCCCAATACATCAAGGGCAATCTGCAAATGAGCCCATTGTCGTTGGAGGCGGTCCTGACGGCGCGTCAGACCCTGACAGCGGAAATCACCTCGCTTGACCATCCCATTACAATTTCCATACTTCTGGGCATGTTGTTGTGCGCGCTTTACATGGGCCTGCGCTCAATCCTTACGGCTGTTAAGCTCAACAGTTCACTTCAATCTGCCTATCCATGGCGCCGCTTTGGCAATGTGTACTTTCTGGTCAGTGATATGGTGCGTGTCCCCTATTCAACCCGCACATTTGGCAAACGGTACATCGTACTGCCCTCCTCCATGCTGGCTCAATCCACCGATTTGAAAGTCGCGATAGCCCATGAATTGCAACATTTACGCCAGCGCGACGTAGAATGGGAAATCAGTGCAGCCCTGCTGACGCCCATATTCTTCTGGAACCCGGCGTTCCATTTCCTCAAACATCAGATTGAGGAATTGCGCGAATTGTCTTGTGATCAGCAGGTCCTGCGCCGTGCGGGCCTGTCCGCACGCGACTATTGCGACTGTCTGCTACGCGTCTGCGCCAATCGCTTCGAACGCCCTTCGATCTTTGCTCTGCAAATCCCGAAAGTGTCGCTGGTTGAAACCCAAAGCCGCTTGCTGCGCAAAAAACCAGCGCGCCTGCTCGCCAACCGTGTGCTCTCGGCTTTGGATGGAAATGCCAAACGCCAGTCCCGCACAACAGTTGCAGTTGTGGCAGCCCTGCTCTTGTCCCTGTCAGGCCTGATGGCATTCGCCATTCAAAAGCCCAATGATTGGAGCCACGACCGTTTGATGCTGTCCACAATCGTCAATCTGGACAGGTTGGAACAACGCAATTCGGTTGGTCTGGGATCGCAGTTCTAGCGGTTTAGCGTTTCTATGTAACCTCGTGTCCTTTAGCATTGAGTTAAGGAAAACTAAGAAATTGCGCCAGAAACTCACTTCTCTAGCGCTCCAATAAAAGCATGAAAAAAGTGGAAATCTTCTATTTACCTATATACATAAAGGATAGTCCGAACCGGTAGAATTGGAATTGGCGAGACTATGGGACATAAATCAAAGAAAACTCCAGTGACTGGTGGGTGGGTCACGCGTGAGTCTAAATCCGGCCGATTTGTAGCCGTTTCCACCGCGAAAGGCACCAGCAAAGCCAACCCAAAGTCCCAGTCAGCAGTCAAAGACGTTTCATCGAAACGCAGCGCTGCCTTACAGAGACTGTCCAATCGCTAAGCGTCATTATCGAGTCACCCTCGCTGATGCTCTTACTGCTCACGATGAAGCATTGAAATATGGAGGACGTGACGGCATCGCGAGCCTGCATTTGATAGAATCTGCTCTATCGAGACCCTATTCCGGATACCACCGACCGATAACCCGGAAAGTGGCTGCGATATTGCACAGCGTCGTCGGAAACCATGGGTTCATTGACGGCAACAAACGGACCGCATGGATACTTGCGGAGCTGTTGATCCAACGTAGCGGGTACTACCTTGACATTGACGATGATGAACCTGTGGATGACCTTGTTGTTCAGATCGCAACTGGACAAGTCACATTTGAAGACTTGGAAATCTGGTTCAAATGTAGATTGCGCAGACAGCAACGCTAGGGTCTGAACTCAATTGGGGGTAAATCAACACGCTTGCAGCTGATCCGGGTGCTTGAGTTCCCTCCTGTGAGGCAGGGATCAACTAATCTCACTTCAGTGTCACACCTGCAAAGCACACTCTCTCCGCTGACAAATTCTCAATCAATGATTTGTGGGTGCAAACAAAAAAGCAATGTAAGATCGAAAGAGCATGACTTGCTTGCCAAGTGCTTGCGGTTCACCGAGCACCTTCGATAAGACGATACCACCATCAACAACAGCTGAAATCATATCGGCGAGCGCATCCATATCAACCTCGTCATGAGGTGGGTACTGAGCGGCTACGGCCTCCAATTTGGTTCGAAATCTGACACGCCAGTCAAGTATGACCTGACGATTGAGTTTCAGCACTTTATCATCAAACAAGCGTTCGCTGAAACAAATGCTGGCCACCATGCAACCTGGATGTCCTTTGGGCAGATCGTCCAGCATCTCCGCAAAAAGTTTCAGCCCAATCAGCAATGAATGCAAAGGGTCATCATCAAGTTCGGTCGCTCTGTCGAAGATTGAATCAATGATCGCAGCTTCAGTGTCCGCGTAGCGTTGCAGCAATGCCAAGGCGAGTTCGTTTTTATCCTTGAAATGATAAAAGAAACCACTTTTTGTAATCTCGGCTTCTGCAATGATCTCATCAATGGAAGTGGCTCCAAACCCTTTCGACAACACGCCGGTCTCAGCGATGTTCAACAACCGCTCACGCGTTAGCTCTCCCTTCTTCATTTTGCCACCTCCCGAATTCACTGTACCAATGGTCAAGTTTTTGAACTAAAATGCCAAAGAAAAGCACCCAGTCCAGAACAAATATCTGATTTAATTGACTAATATAAAACGGACAAACTGTACCGCAAAGATTCTATTCTTTCAGATGTTGAAAGCCCATGTTCCCGCCAACAGTTTCAGGCCGCCGGTACGTACCAGAAACTGTAGCTCGATGTGTTCACAATCTTTTATCTGAAGAGAGAAAAAATGATTACCGACAAACAAGGAAACATCCTTTCTGGTGCCAGCGCCAATTCAACTGAGCTGTTTGACCGCTCAGTCGCTGCATTCAATATTTACCGTGGTGACCCGGTAGCTCTGCTGGATGAGGCCATTGAACTGACGCCTGAATGTGCCATGGCGCATATCACCAAAGCGCACCTGTATGCGTTGGCAACCGAACCCGATGCCACAGCTGAAGCCAAACAGATAGTCCATACCGCCAAAACACTTGGCATGAATGATCGGGAAAAATCCCATATCAATGCCCTTGATTTACTGCTCGCCGGTGAATGGACCGCCGCTGCCCTTGCCCTTGATCATCACAACAACACCTACCCACACGATCTTGTCGCTCTTCAATGCGGACATCTGATGGATTTTTACCGTGCCAATGGACGCAATCTTCGTGATCGGATCGCACGCGTGCTGCCCAAATGGTCAAGCGACATGCCAGGCTATTCGGTCCTCCTTGGAATGCACGCATTCGGCCTTGAGGAAACCGGAGACTATGTCCGTGCGGAAGACATGGGACGCAAAGCAATTGACCTGCAACCCCTGGACTGCTGGGCACATCACGCCGTGGCACATGTAATGGAGATGCAGGGTCGCGCGGAAGACGGCATTGGTTGGATGATCGCCCGCGAGCCCCACTGGACCGGCGACGACAATTTTTTCAAGGTTCACAATTGGTGGCACCGGTCCCTGTTCCATCTTGAACTGGAGCAGAATGACGAAGCCCTGCGCCTTTACGATACTGAGATCGGACAGGACCAAAGCGCTGTAGCTCTTGATCTGGTAGATGCTTCCGCACTGTTGTGGCGACTTCACCTCATAGATCATGATGTTGGCAATCGCTGGCAGTCTGTCGCCGCTGCCTGGGACGCGCATGCCGATGGCAAAGGCTATCCCTTTAACGATTGGCACGCGGTGATGGCCTATTTGGGCGCAGGGCGGCAGGACCGCGTCGAGAAGATTCTGACCAACTATCGCAACAGCACTGATGATGGGTCAGAAGTCAGCAAATGGGGAAAACAGACCGTCATTTCGCTGGTCGAAGGCTTTGTTGCATTCTGGCAGGCAGATTATGAAACTGCTGTTGATAGGCTCCACAGTGCCCGCTTCATTTCCAACACCTTTGGTGGCAGCCACGCCCAACGCGACATCATAGACTGGACGCTGACCGAAGCTGCCATTCGCGGCCAGATGAAGGGTGTTTCTGAATCACTTGCCAATGAACGCATTGAGCTCAAGCCACACAGCCCGGTCAATCGCAATTTTCTGGCAAGAGCCA
Source organism: Alphaproteobacteria bacterium (assembly GCA_024743215.1). GTDB lineage: Bacteria > Pseudomonadota > Alphaproteobacteria > Rhizobiales. The sequence continues at coordinate 502,345 of JANSWZ010000003.1, read as the reverse complement.
AGTCAGCTTCAGGCAACGCAAACGTAGCGGCCTGACAAAGGCTTTGAGCATGAGCATTTTCCCAAAAATGCTCATGCTTCTCGACGCGCACTTACACAAGAGCAGGCAATTTTAACAACCCTGATAAACCGGTTTTCTGCGCTCTATCCAAGCCTGCAAACCTTCATGCACGTCCTGGGTTGCCGCCATACGTGCAAACTGTTCGCGCTCAATATTCAGACCTTCCCCGATCGTAGTATTGACGCCTCTGGTGACGGCACCAATGATCCGAGCCGCGGCCAGCGATGAGTGTTGCAGCACTTGATCTGCCAATTCGAAAGCTGATGACATCAGTTGATCTTGCGGAACGATTTTGTTGATCAGTCCCAGCTCATAAGCCCGTTGTGGTGAGAAGGCTTGCCCCGTCAGCAAAAGCTCCAGTGCCCTTTTCCGGCCTGCCAACCGTGGAAGCCGCTGGGTGCCACCAAAGGTTGGCGGAATGCCTATATTGATTTCTGGTTTGGCAAACATGGCCCTGTCACTGGCAACAGCAAGGTGAACAGCCTCGGTTATCTCGCACCCGCCCCCATAGGCCAGGCCGTTGACTGCGGCAATCATCGGCTTTGGAAAACACTCCAACCGATCCGTCATGGTCTGTCCGCGTTTGCAAAATTCCCGTACCGCGACATCAACACCTGATTTGATGCTCTCTGAAAACTCGTAAATGTCACCACCGGCACAAAAAGCGCGCTCCCCAGCTCCGGTCAGGATGACCGCGCCCACAGCATCATCCTTTTCTATCAGATCGAGATGCTCCATCAGATTGTCGATGGTCGCATAGTTCAACGCATTCAGTTTCTCCGGTCGGTTCAATGTCAAAATGGCAACGCGGCCACGGGTTTCATATTGAATAAGCTGGGACATTTATTTCTCCTTCATCGTTAGGGGAAGGATAGGGTCGATTGGAATTGCATTACACTCACTGGTTAGTATACTTTGCGTTAATGCATGGAGATATGGGCTATGAAACAACCAGCCAAAGAACGCATTATTGATGCTGCAAATCGCCTGTTTTATGCCGAAGGTATTAGAGCCGTCAGCGTTGATGCCGTTGCCGAAAAGGCAGGCATCACAAAGAAAACGCTCTACTATCATTTCCGCAGTAAGGACGATCTCATTGAGGCCTATCTCACCGCTAGAGATCAGCCAAATCTGGTGCTTTATGAAAAATGGTTTGATGAGAGCGACGGAATGCTGGCTGATAAAATCGAGGCCATTTTCTTGCAACTGGCACAATCTGCACGGCATCCAAAATGGAAAGGATGTGGCTTTCTGCGAACAGCCGCCGAGCTTGCGAACAAGCCCGGACACCCCGCCATGAAAGTTGGGGCCGCCCACAAAAAGAAACTTGAAGCACTGCTGTCGGACAAAATCAAAAAAGCTGGAATAGTGGATGCAACCGCTTTGGCACGCCATATCGTATTGCTGCTGGATGGCGCCTTCTCAACAGTGCTGATACATCGGGATCCGGAATACATTGAGGCAGCAGGTAGTGCCGCAAAATCACTTGTTCTGGCCGAATTCTCCAAACAGGTTTGATGAACCGGTCACGCAAGGCCCATGATAAAAGACAATCAATTGTCACGATGGATGGAATTGTACCGATGGCATCACACAACGCGCGCATCCGCAAAGCCCTGCTTGCAGATGCAGAAACGGTCGCGGCATGTATTGACGCGGCCTATGCAGGCTATTCAAACCGCATAACCGACCTGCCATCAGTATCTGATGGTTGCGCCGAGGAAATCATGCAGGATCGGGTTTGGCTTGCCATTCAGGACGACGAAATTGCTGGCGCCTTGTTTCTCGTGCCCCAGGACGGCTTTATGAAACTGGCCAATCTGGTGGTGCATCCAAAACATGGCGGCAAGGGACTGGGAACCGAGTTGATCGCCTTTGCGGAATTGGAAGCAATCAGGCAGGGATACATTGAAATGCGCCTTAACACACACACGCTCATGCCTGAGAATGTAGCATTGTACAAAAAGCTGGACTGGGTCGAGCTTTCAAGAAACGGCAATACAGTTTCTATGAAGAAAGAACTGCAAGCAGTCTGAAAGCATCACCTCAACCATCTTGCCTAAAGGCTTGATTTGACTCTGACATCAATCAGACGTCCAGCTGATACAGCGACACGAAAACCTGTATCACTGCCAGCGTGCGCCCTGCCGTGTCAGCTCCGCCTGAATGGCGCTCACAGGCAGTTCCGTCAAAGCACAAGCTTGCTTCACTGACAGCGCTGCGGCAATGCCAGCGCCCTGCCCGCCCACGGCGCAACAGGCCATGTTGCGGGTCGCCGCATGGCTGATGCGGTCACCGCCTGTGCAGCGTCCAGCGATCAAAAGATTCTTCACCCGCTTGGGCAAAAGATTGCGATAGGGCATGTGAAAATAGCGCCCTGTGGTTGGCAGGATCAGAAGCCCATAGCCGTCGATAAATTCCGGGAAAATTCCAATACTGTCATCGAACCGGGCTTCCTCACGCACATCCTGCTCGGTCATATTGTAAAGGCAATCCACCTTGCGCGTGTCACGAATGCCGATGGACATGCCAAAATTGCGCAGGCGAATGCCATCACAACCGGGAGAGAAAGCGCGCAATGCTTCAATCGCCATCATGGCCTGCTTGCGTCCTTCTATTTCCGAGCGCGTCAGAGAGTGAGGGTCTGTGCCATCTACGCCATCCAGATGCACCAGATTCATATAAGTCATTTCGCCGGTGTCATGCACCGCGCCCCAGGTACCCGCAATAGTGGTTAGATGAGGCGGTATCATTCCCGCCTTGATCGCCTGATCAAAAGGCTTTTTCAGAAAGGGCGAAAACAGCGCGTCTTCCTTACCGGAGGTTTCCAGTTCCCATTCACCGCCACCGGCCCAATCTGCATAGGTTTGCGGATTGGCCTTCACGCCTTCCATAAATTTTTTCTTGTCAACGCCAGCGACATGAAACATCACCGAAGCCGCCATCAGTTCCTCAACCGGTGGCTTTGTTGTTGGCGCGCCCGCACGAGCTGCCACGTCAGCATCGCCGGTGGCATCAACCACCCGCGCTGCCAATATGGCTTCACGGCCTGCTTTGCTTTCGGTAATGATTCCAATAATGCGCTCCCCTTCCATGATGGGAGCCACAAACTGGCGATGCAGCATGGGATGAATACCGGCCTGTTCCACCATCCGATCAGCGACAAGTTTGAAACCTTCACTGTCAATTTCGTAGCTGAGAGACTGGCTTTCCGGAACAGCTGCGCCGTGCTCCTTGGCACTATCCTCAAATTCGCGGACGATGCCATTGCTTTCCACAGTCTGTTCGTGGCGATACCAATGCATGCCTTCAACACCGACGACTGTGATGTTGCCACCAAAACAACCAAACCGTTCAACGAGCGTTGTGTGTACGCCGGCACGGGCGGATGCCAATGCAGCCGACAGGCCACCTGGCCCGGATCCGACGACGAGAACATCTGTTTTATGCACCACGTCGATCTGTCGTTCCGGCTCGGTTATTGTTTGCATGCTCAGGCCCTCAACAATTGGCGATTACCACACAATCTGTTGCAAAATCAGAAGCCTTTTTCCATGAAAAAATGCGTGCGAGCTAGCGTAATTTATCCGTTTCAGGTGGATACCAATATTGCACCACGTCGGACCCCTTTTCGATGACGACGAAATTATTGGCAAACACCCGGTAAGGTGCGCTCCATTCACCATCCGGCCATTTGATGCGAATTTCTGCGCGCTCGGCGACACCGGTCCCTACGTGAATGAAACCCAGATGTCCGGACGCATGACCGCCACCAATTTGCACTTTTCGAACCCGCGTATCATTGCCGGATTTAACATTAATGGTCGCGCCAACCGCATCACGGTTCGCCCCACGCTGGCGCAATTCGATCTGCAACCAATTGCCCATGGGTCGCGGACCGAATTCCGTATGTGCACCCCGATTCTGAAACAGGCTCACCGGTGCTTCGCGATTGACCACAACCAGATCCAGCATACCGTCCATGTTCAGATCAACCACAGCCCCACCCCGGCCGCGCCGGTCAAGCGCGATGCCAGACAAGGCACCCGCTTCGACAAAATTGCCGTCAAATGTGCCGAGCAACAAATTGTCCGGATCATAGGCCGCAAAATCTGGCATGGTTTCAACATTGCCCTTGGCAATGAACAAATCCTGCCGACCATCATTGTTGATATCGTCAAACTCTGCATGCCAACCTGTGGAGGGCTTCAAATCGTCTCCAGTGTAAGGCCGGTGTGCAGTTGCACCCTTGGCAAATGCCACATCCCGATAAACCGGGCTGGCTTCATCGGCTTCATCGTCCAGAGTTTGCAGCTTGGTGTCACCCATCGATGTCAGTGCATATTCAGGCAGGCCATCCGCATCCAGATCCGCTTCCGCAATGCCCATTCCCCAGATGCGAACCGTCTTCCAGCCGTCCGCCCGGCGATAGGCACGGGCCGGACGTCCAGGGCTGACCCGCCAAAGCTGCTCTTCCCCGTCGCGGTAATATTGCCGGTCATTTGTCATGCGCAAGGCCGGTTCACCGGACCGGTTCCAATCCGTGAAGATCATCGACAATGCACAAAAGCCTGGTGTCAGCATTTGTGGCTCGGCGTAAGTTGGAACATCCCCGGTTCCAGGCCTGATCAGAACATTGTCATGGCAGGTACCCCAGGGGGAACCGGCAGCCGAACGATCCACATAATTGCCAAAAGCCAGAGTTGGAAACTCCTGTTCCGGCTCAAAAGTCGCGGCAAAAGCCGTCGACCAGGCTCGCCCGCCATCAAAGGCCAGTGCGCGGTTTGCGCGGGTAAAACGGCAATCCGGTCCACCCTTCAAAATCACATTCTCGCCGACCCGCAATACGATCAGATCTGTATGATCATCATTGTCGAGATTCAGCGGGTAGAAACCAGTTACGCCCTTCAGGCTGCCTTCGGGCAATCCACCTTCAACGGCTTCAAAGGCCAGGGGCCCGCCTGCCCTGCTTTTATTGGCAAACAATTGTGCTTCGCCGGCGCCGCCTGCAATTGCCATATCAGGCAGACGGTCGCCATTGCAGTCAAATGTGGCAACGCCGCCACCAACAAAATGCTCCCAAGGGCCGGTATACCGGTGCTCGATGCCCGCCTTGGCCGCGATCTCTTCCAAAACCGGCACATCCATCGCCAGCGCTTCCGTTTCAGCAACAGCGGCTTCCTGAGCAAATGAATGCGTGAGGCATGCTGCGGATATTGCCAACACCACCCCTGTTTTGCGCGTCCTTATCATTGTTCAATCACCAATGTTTTGAGATAGGCAATGAGGGCTGATTGGTCCACATCCTCAAGATCGAGATATGCCTCACGCGCATCGCGCCCTGCCCCGCCATGCGCCTGGATCACTTCATCAAAAGTAGTCATATCACCGCGATGACCGTAAGGCGCGGTCGACCCGACACCCCACAATTCGGTTGTCTGAAACACATCCCGCTCCACAAAACGCTGTGACAGCAACTCATTGCCAAAGGCCGAAATCTGCCGATCCGTCATTTTGTGGCGCTTCAAATCTCCAAACAACGGCACCATTACCTGACCCTGCTCATTCCGGGGTAAGTTCTGCGCCCAGTCCAGGAGACTCAGATCGTAAACCGCGCCGCTTTGCGTTTCATCAATGCGCAAAGTACCGGCGGCATCCAATGGGCCCGGATCATGAAACTCAAGACTGTTCAACGGAAGCGCTGGCACGTGACAAGACGCACATCCGATGGTTTGAAACACCTCCGCCCCCTGCTTTGCAGCATTCTGCCAGTCAACATTTGTCGGCACCATCTGGCCTGGCGGTGGCAGGGTCGCCTGCCAGGCCACCAATGAAGAGACATCGCCCAGGGTCAGTTCGTCACTCTTATTGTCCTCGTCAAAATCCGTTTCACCAGTCCAACGCGCACCAAAACGCTCCACCGGCTGCATGCCATGGTGATGGTTCAAAGCATTGACCGTAAATTGCCGCAGGGAGGTCATGACACCCTTTTGGCTGAAGGGCCGGATCACCAGATCCGTATCCACCCCATCAATTTCCTTCAATTCAAGCAAGCCATCGGGTTTTGCCGTAATCCGGCCAAAACGCACGCCCTTCGAAACAAGGGTGGCACGCTGCGCCTCACCTGTCTCACGGGCCAGCGCCAGCGCATTGCGACGAATAAGCTGGAGGTCAACCGACATCTCGCGTGCCAAAAGTTCGACCAGACCGGCGCCAAATAAGTGATTGGTGTTGCGCTCATTGGAAAATTGTGGATCGGTTGTGTCAAAATCAGCGTTATTAAACCCTTCGGATACAAACACATTGACAGTGAAGTCTCCTGCACCACCCATCACCGGGTCATTGTGACAACTGGCACAGGAATTACCATCCAAACCGGCCATCCGCTGAAATGTGGCAGGTGCTGCCCGTTTGCGTTTCGTTGGAATAATGGCCTGCGTCGCCATGGGTCGGCCGGCACCATCAAGCGTGGTAAACCGGGCAGCGAAAAGAGTTTCTCCAAAGGCAATCAGCGCATCCAGCTCTGGCTTGCTGAGAACACCAGCAAACCCGGCTTGGTCTACATGCTCAAAAACCGCACGCTCCGACCATGGCGCGGGCGTTTCGCCATAAGCCAAATGCGGTAAAGTGATCGACAAAGAAGCAGTTGCCAAGATTACAAGTCGACTAAATGACTGCCGCATCAGCAATCTCCTCATCCAGAACCACCAGCGCCGTCAGGGCACACCCTTCCGCCACAAGAGGTTTTTCATCAACGAAACAATGTATGTCAATGTTGGTTCCCTCTCCGGCAACCGCTCCCTGCAACGCCTTTCGAATAGAGGGTTCCATGTAGTCAAATACAATTGTTCCCTGACCGATCAAGGCTATTGGGAACGCATCAACCAACGCAAACAAACTGACCAGGCCGGTGCCAATTGCGCGCCCGGCCTCTTCAATGGCGTGAATGGCCTGCGGATCACCAGCATGCGCCAGATCCGCAATTTGTTTGAAGTCTATATGTGCGGAGGGCGCAGGCGGTGGCGCGTCCTCGGAACGTCCAAGCGCTGCCCGCTGAATTGCGTAATCGCCGGCATAGGCTTCAATACACCCGCGTCGACCGCAGCGGCACAGGGCACCTCCCGGTTGAAACACCATATGTCCGAATTCGGTGCCGGAAGTGTTCAGCCCATTGATGATATTGCCCCGCAGAAACAGCCCCATGCCTACGCCATAAGACAGCATGATGCTGGCAAAACTGGTGCCATAGAGTTCAGGTTCGCGGCGGTTAAGCGCGCGTGCCATCAAATCGCAATCATTGGAAACAGAGGCCGGCACACTGAATGCCTGACGCATCCAGCCAGCCAGCGGCAAATCACGATGATCCGTAATAGGAGACCACAGCAAATATTTACCGGACACATCCGTGACGCCTTGTATGCTCACCGCAATGCGCATCAACAGTCTTTCGTTCTGACCCGATGAATTCAGTGCTTCACGCAAACAGCCCACAAGCGCATCACGAATCGATTCCCGCGACAAATCAGCACTGGACAATTCATGCGCACTTTCCGAGATGGTGGCACCCGAATAATCAACAACAGCAGCAGACACGCGGTTTAACTGAAAAATGACCACACCAATCAGCGCAGCCATGGGGTTGACCGAAAGAGCAACCTTGGGTCTTCCACGACCCGAACTGGCGGGCACCTGATTTGCATCAGCAGGCTGTATCAGAAACCCATCGGCAATCAGATCAGACGTGATGGCCGATACAGTTGCTGCACTTAAACCGGTTTTCCGGCCGATATCCGTGCGCGACACAAGGCCCCCCATTCGCACAGCTGAAAGAACCAGCCCCCTATTCCCGCGCCGCACCTCATTGGAGCGTATGACAACAGTCACTATCCCTATTCCATCCCTGATCTAAACTTGGAATTGCAGCCTCCCGAATTGCAGCAACCCAATTGATACTGCGGCGCATTTTGACTTTTCTTTGAAATTTGCACCGCTTGAATTTTCAAGTTGACACAGCTTGGTGTTTAAGTCACTATTTTTTTCGACCCTCGAATTAAATAGGGTTAGGCTCGCTATGGGAAGCGTTCCGGTTAAATTTGTGCCCCACCCTGCAATCAGGGCGGCACGTGGAGGAGAATATCATGAAGAAACTTACAGCCGCCCTTATGGGCGCTGTCTTTGTTGCTGGCTTTGCCGGCAGCGCAATGGCAGAAGGCAAAACAATCGGCGTGTCCTGGAAAATTTTCCAGGAAGAACGTTGGAAGCGCGATGAAGCCGTGATCAAAGGCATCGTCGAAGCAAATGGCGATACATATATCTCTGCGGATGCGCAGGGTTCAGCAGGCAAACAATTGACCGACGTTGAGTCGCTCATTTCTCAGGGTGCCGACGTATTGCTGATCGTACCATTTGACAGTGAAGCTATTCTGCCAGCTGTTCAAAATGCTGCAGATGAAGGCATTCCGCTGATTGCCTATGACGTTCAGATCGAGCATCCTGATTCACTTTACATTACCTTTGACAATGTCGGCGTCGGCCGCCTGATGGCTCAGGAAATGCTGAAAGTAAAAGATGAAGGCAACTTTGCATTCATCAAGGGTGACCAGGGCGATCCAAATGCGACCTTCCTGTTTGAAGGCATTATGGAAGTGCTGAAGCCAAACATCGATGCAGGCAAAATCAAGAATGTTGGTGAAGCTTTCACTGATGGCTGGAAGCCTGAAAATGCTCAGCGCAACATGGAACAGATGCTGACTGCAAATGACAACAACATCGATGCAGTTGTTTCTGAAAATGACGGCATGGCTGGCGGCGTTGTCGCAGCTCTCGCTGCACAGGGTCTTGCCGGTTCCGTACCTGTAACAGGCCAGGATGGCGATCTTGCTGCCATCAACCGCGTTGCTCTTGGCACTCAGCTTGTATCCGTTTGGAAAGATTCCCGTGCGCTTGGCAAGGTAGCTGCAGAAGCTGCTCTGATGCTGGCCGAAGGAAAAGCCATGACAGACATTCCGAATGTTGCCCCGTTCTCCGGCGGCAAACGCGGCGTGGAAGTCAATTCCATCTTGCTTGCACCAACAGCAATCACCAAAGACAACCTCAGCGTCGTGATTGATGCTGGTTGGATCGACAAAGAAACTGCTTGTAACGGCGTCACAATGGGTTCCGTTGACGGCTGTTAATCAGCACACAGATCTCGTTTGATCTGACTGAAAACGGGCCGCACTTCCACCTGGATGGTGCGGCCTTTTTCAAAACACACAGAATTCTGCTATTTTATAAGCCCTTTACTACCGGCTTGGCTGACATCAGCCATTGCGGGCCTGTTCAACGCTGACTTGGGGGGAACCATGTCCGATAACACACTTACGACCCAGAGCGGAGCCGACCAGAAGGAAGGCCCGATCGTGCGTTTCTTGCGCGCCACCGAGGTTGATACAAGAATGCTTGGAATGGTCGGCGCACTTTTGCTGATCTGGATTGGCTTTCATCTGTATGGCCAGATATTCAACGGTTTCGGCGCATTTCTGACGTCACGAAATCTCTGGAACCTCTCGGTTCAGACATCATCCATTGCCGTGATGGCAACCGGCATGGTGCTGATCATCGTCACGCGACATATCGATCTTTCCGCAGGTTCGCTCCTGGGTGTGACAGCTATGGTCATGGGTGTGGTGCAGGTCTGGGTATTGCCCGAAATGTTGGGCCTCAACAATCCCATGATCTGGATCATCACCGTTCTTGTCGGCATCTCCTTCGGCGCCGCCATTGGCGCGCTGCATGGCTTCCTCATCGCCTATATGGGCATACCGGCCTTCATCGTTACCCTAGGCGGTCTTTTGATCTGGCGCGGGTCTGCCTGGTGGGTAGCACGCGGTGAAACAATTGCGCCTGTAGACAGCACATTCGCTCTTCTTGGAGGCGGCCCTTTCGGAACGATTGGTGCTACGGGAAGCTGGATTGTGGGCGCGCTTGCCATTGTTGGCATTGCTGCTCTGCTGCTCATGGGGCGCAGACAACGCGTCCGTTTTGGCTTTCCACTGCGTCCGGTCTGGGCAGAATGGACACTTGGACTTGTCGGCTCCGGCCTGATTGTGGCCTCGGTTCTGGTCATGAATTCCTACCTTTGGCCAAAAGGCGTCGTCAGGCGCTACGCAGAAGCCAACAACATCACGGTCCCAGAGGGCGGTCTTGAAATCTCTCACGGTTTTGCCATTCCGGTTCTGATTGCCATTACAGTCGGCATCTTCATGACATTTCTGGTCACGCGCACACGCTTCGGCCGCTATGTGTTTGCGATTGGTGGCAACCCTGAAGCTGCAGAGCTGGCAGGGATCAATACAAAACGCATGACTTTGATGATCTTCTCTCTGATGGGCGGTCTTGTCGGCATTTCCGCGGTCATCGCCAGCGCGCGTTTGAATGCTGCGACAAACTCTCTGGGACAACTGGACGAGTTGTATGTGATCGCGGCGGCCGTTATCGGTGGCACCTCCTTCGCAGGTGGCATCGGAACGATCTACGGTGCGATGCTGGGTGCCTTGGTCATGCAATCCCTGCAATCGGGTATGGTTCTGGTTGGCTTCGACTCTGCTGTCCAGCAAATGGTTGTCGGGGGCGTTCTGATTTTCGCCGTCTGGCTCGATACCATCTATCGCAGAAATTCGGTTTAAGGGAGGAGACGACATGACAGATACAGCTACACAAGTTGATGCAATCGATCGCTCCGGTACACCATTGATCGAAATGAAAGACATCTCCATTGCCTTTGGCGGCATCAAGGCCGTGGATCATGCATCCGTCGACCTGTATCCGGGAGAAGTTGTCGGGCTGCTCGGCCACAATGGCGCTGGAAAATCCACTCTGATCAAAATTCTTTCCGGTGCCTATGGGCGTGATACCGGTCAGATATTTGTGCGGGGAGAAGAAGCCACAATCACCAACCCACGCCATGCCAAGGATTATGGCATTGAAACCATCTATCAGACACTTGCACTGGCAGATAATGTGGATGCGGCGGCAAACCTCTTTTTGGGTCGGGAATTGCTAACCCGCTGGGGAACGCTCGATGATGCCGCAATGGAAGATGAGACCCGCAGAGTGATGGGTCGGCTCAACCCGAACTTCAAAAAGTTCAAGGAGCCGGTAAAACTGCTCTCCGGTGGTCAACGCCAGTCGGTGGCCATTGCCCGTGCCATTCACTTCAATGCGCGCATTCTCATCATGGATGAGCCAACAGCTGCTCTTGGTCCGCAAGAAACCGAACAGGTTGGCCAACTCATCAAACAGCTCAAGAAAGATGGCATTGGCATCTTTCTAATCAGCCATGATATCCACGATGTATTTGATCTGGCAGACCGGGTATCGGTCATGAAAAACGGTCAGGTTGTTGGTTCCGCGTCCACGAAGGATGTCACCAAGGATGAAGTGCTTGGCATGATCATTCTCGGCAAATGCCCCCCGGGTGCGACACCCGGTCCAGGTGCTTCCACCGACTGATAGTCACGACAAAGCCGGGCAGAAAACCACTGCCCGGCCATCAATAAATTTTCAGAAAACCGAATTTTACTCGCCGGGAGGCGGTCCACGCCTGTTGCTAATGATTGACGCGTCACAAATCTGATCCGGATCATCAAGGCTGCAGCCAGTCTCGGCAATAAAGCAGCCGATCGTCTGGTTCGATCCAATTTCATTGACATGATAGTGATAGCCAAGCCCGTCCGTAAAGTGGCCTCGGCAAGCATCCAGATCAGAGGGTTCAGAACCATTGGCATCGACCCGCGATGTCATTGGGTAACCATCCAGCGCAATACCAATAATAGCGGCGTGTCCGTTTGTACTGGTTACTTCAGGGCTGCAGCCCCCTGCTGCATGATAGTGATAACCTGCATGCAGGTTCACGTGTCCTCCGCAATCATCGAAGGGCGCAAGCGTGTGTGCCGCAAGAATTGCATCCACAGGAGCTGGCGCGTCAAACTTGATTCCGTTAAAGGCAAGCCCAATTCCACCCAAGCCATTCACGCGACTTGGCGTTTTCTGATCCACCGGATGAAGCGGCAGCACATAAGTAGTCAACACGTCCTCATCCATATAGGACGTCAGACATTCAACGCAGTAATTATTGTAAGCAGCATCGACATCAGGTCTTGCAGCCGCCTCACAAGCTGCTTTACTGTCGGTTACACGGATATTACCATTGGCAGGATCAAACATTTGCCAATCAGGGTCTCCGTAAAAGGTCGCGAGATTTTCAACGAATTCGCCATCTGCATCATAGCGTTTGCCTTCGTGGAGCCATATCCCTGCTTCGTCAGGACCATCAGAGATGTTACGTGGACACCACGGGCCCATGTCATTCTCTGTCAGATTGGACTTCACCGTAATGCTGAGACAGCTTGTTTTGGTGCCGCCGGACAAGGTGCAATCGACGATTTTCGGATCACCAACAATTACACCGTCATCAAACATGGCGATCATGCTGTCCACAGCGGCGCTGTCTTCATGTGCAAAACCAGATGTAAGACTGGCTGCCAACAGCAACGGCGACACAAACAGGGCATTCGCAATTTTCATGGTCACGGCTCTCATTCTTCAAAGATGCACCCAACGCCATGAGGTGCAGTCACGTGTCGCCAATTGATGCAGGCGCAATACAATTCTAGCACGAATAACGGCTAAATCAGGAACCTGTTCAATTAAACACAAAGATCGGCAGTCTTTCATAGACATCGGGGCAAGCTGCCAGAAAAGCCGGGCAAAGGGAGAAACTTTGCCCGGAAGTTTGCACCCCGCTTTTAGTCTGGCTTAGCGGTTACCACCGCGTTTGCCACCACGACCAGCCTGATATTCTTCAGGTGAAATCTGGCCATCTCCATTGGCATCAAGTTCAGCAAACCGGGCTTCCTGGCGTTCAAGGGCACGGTTGGCACGTGCTGCTATATTGTCAGTGAAGATTGAAATAGCGGTCTTGAACTCTTCTTCCGACACATTGCCATTGTCGTCGGCATCTGCGCGCTGGAACATACGTTCCATACCCCGTTCACCACGTTCACCACCACGACGCTCTTGTCGGTCTGCATGACGCTTTCCGCGCTTCTCTGACCGGTCACCGGCTTCTTTCCGGCTTTCCGGACGGTCTGCTGCACGAGCTTCGCGCATGGATTCGCGGGCAGCTTTCAATTCTTCCAGCGTAACGGCACCGTCGTCATTTGCATCCACTGTTGCAAACATCGCCAGCAGATGGGTTTCAACTTCCGCTTCGGTCACAGTGCCGTTGCTGTCCTGATCAATACCCTGCATCATTTCATGGGCAAATCCGCCCATGCGGCCATGTCCGCCACGGTCTCCGCCGCCCTTGCCGCCAAAGGCTTCTGCGCCTGCGGTCAGGCCAATAGCGCCGATCAACGCAATAGTGGTTGCTGCAATGCCTGTTTTCAGGATTTTTTTATTTGATATCTTGGTCATTTTGTACTCCGATTAAGTTGGGGTGTATTCATCACGTCTCGTTGTGACTGCCTCAACATGGGGAGCATTTGTCGCAGAACTATCCTTCAAAACACCTGGGTTTGCATCAAAATGTGTGTGTTCTGCACAGTGATACAATTTGCGACAACTAAAGATTCCGCATTACGCAAAACCGGTCTAAAACGGCAGTATGGAAGAACAGGCACCACATATTCTTGTTGTTGATGACCATCGCGACATTCGCGATCCACTGGCACAATATCTGAAGAAAAACGGCTTTCGGGCAATGACGGCCGATGGTGGCGCAGCCTTGCGTCAAACGGTCAAGTCCCAAGCCTTTGATCTCATCATACTGGATATCATGATGCCCGGAGAAGACGGGTTGACCCTTTGCCGTTTCCTACGCGAGACCACAAACACGCCCATTATTTTGCTCACAGCAGTCATCGAGGAAACAGACAAGATCATCGGTCTGGAAATGGGCGCCGATGATTATGTCACCAAACCATTCAACCCGCGCGAATTGCTGGCCCGCATCAAGGCCGTATTACGCCGCTCACAAAGCCTGCCGCCTCAAAGAGAGCCACGCGATGGCAAACACTATCATTTCAATGGCTGGACCTTTGACACGACAACACGGCAATTGTGCAAGGATGGCGGCCCTGATGTTGGATTGAGCACAGGTGAGTTTTCCCTGCTCTCCATTTTTGTTGATCGCCCGAACATGGTGCTGACCCGTGATCAGCTTATTGATCTGACACGCGGTCGTAACGCTGGTCCATTTGATCGTGCCGTCGACAATCAGGTCAGTCGTCTGCGCAAGAAAATTGAAGAGGATCCCAAAAATCCAATACTGATACAAACCGTTTGGGGCGGCGGCTACAAGTTCGCCGGCACCGTGGAACAAACATGAATGCACCACCCCCCAAATCCTGGCGGCGCTTTATCTGGCCCCGCGGATTGACCGGACAGATCATCATTTTGATCATACTCACAATTCTGATTTCTCAAATCATCAACATCATTCTGGTTGCAGGAGAACGTGCAGACGCATTCCGGCGGGGCGCTGCAGGCCCACTGATCGGCCAGATCATCATTGCTGCAGAGCTTTTACAGAACACTGATGAGGCCACCGAACAGCGCTTACTGGCAGCCCTTAGCAGTTCCGAAAGACGCCTTACCATTGATGCTACCCCCCTGGCACGCGTAACCAATGGCTCCACATTTACAAAGCGGCTCGAAACAAGACTGCAACGAGAATCTGGCCTGACGGCCCGTATCGAGGCACGTTTCATCGAAAAACGGTTTCAGCGCGACAGCGAAGAGAATGAGTCCAGAAATGAGCTTACACGTGAGCAAAGGCGCGAAGCCAGACGGCAGCAAAGAAACGAAAGAGCACGCCCTGACAACCAAAACCGTTTACGACCATTGCAGGTTGATAGGTTCATCGTATCGCTTGAACTGTCCAAGGGCCGCTGGCTGAATACGGTTTTGCGCCTTCCCGGGCGCGATCTGGAGTGGCTGCGCACCAGCCTGTTTTACAACATTGCTTTGGCATTGATCCTGTGCGGCATCGCTATTTGGTTCCTGCGCCGTGTCACGCGGCCCATGAAAGATCTGACCATCGCCGCTGATGCCTTGGGGCGCGGTGAAGATGTTCCTTTGCTGGCTGAAACCGGACCGCTGGAAATCCGCCGCGCAACATCGGCCTTCAACGCCATGCAGGATCGCCTGACCCGCTTCGTCAAGGACCGCACACAGATGTTGGCGGCAATCTCTCATGATCTGCGCACGCCGATCACAAGTCTTCGACTGCGTGCAGAATTGCTGGACGACGAGACTGCCAGAGACAACATGATCCGCACCTTGGATGAAATGCAGACCATGACAGAGAGTGTGCAGGCCTTTGCCCGCGACGATGCTGCTAGCGAACCTATTTCAGATGTTGATATTCTTGCGCTTCTTGAGGAATGCGCGTCTGTTTTCAGAGCGCAGGACGGGCAGATTGACTTGACGGTCAATACAGCAGCAATACCACTGTTGCGCGGTCGCCCCATGTCATTGAAACGGGCCGTCAACAACCTTTTGGAAAACGCGATTGTCTACGGTAAACGCGCTGAAATCGGTATCGACTGCAACCAAAAGTCGGTGATTATAAAGATTCGTGATTTTGGCCCGGGAATTCCACCGGACCGTATGGAAGAGATGTTCAAACCTTTCGCGCGGTTGGAGAGTTCCCGCAGCCGGGAAACCGGCGGCACGGGGTTGGGCCTTTCCATAGCTCGCTCAATCATTCACGGACATGGCGGCGAAATCAGCTTGCAAAACGCCGACGAAGGCGGTCTCATCGTCACGATTGACCTGCCATCAGCACAGTAGAGTTTCGTGCCTGTTTCCTTAGCCACACCATTTTTGATAATTGCCCGTAACGCCCAATGGGTTCTGGTGGCCGGCCTTGTTGGCGGAATCGCATTTCCGGCAGCTGCAGGCATTCTGCGTCCCCATATTCCGGAAATGGTAGCAATCATCCTGTTTGTTTCCGCATTGCGCATAGAAGTCAGCGCGTTGCATGTAACCAGGCGGCAGGCGCTGAAAGATGTTGCCGTCGTCCTGACGCTGCAACTGATTACACCGCTCATTGTCTATGCAATCCTCACAGCCCTGCCCGTGCCGGAACTATGGCGGGATATTCTGACAGTTGTTTATGCAGGTGCCTCAATTTCCGGCGCGCCAGCGTTTGCTATGCTCATGGGGCTCGATGGTGCAAGAGCCATGCGCCTTTTGATCATAGGCACGACATTATTGCCTTTGACATCCTTTCCAATTTTTTCCCTGTTGCCGAATGTGGCAACGGAAACATCGCTTTGGCTGGTCTCGCTTAAATTACTTGGCCTGATCGGGATTGCCGGCATTGCCGCTCTGCTGCTCAGACGTCCCGTCACCAATGCGCTTGGGAAGCAGGCACCGCAAATCCTGAACGGCATGAACACGCTTGCACTGGCAATCTTCGTGTTAGCGCTGATGGATGCTATTCAACCGGTTTTGCTGACCGATCCGCTGCGCGTCTTGTGGGTCCTGGTGATTTCGTGTTTCGCCAATCTTGGCGCACAAATCATACACGCGACCATCATCACAATGCGGGCACGCGCCCAAGGCAGATCACCAACAGCTTCCGAGCTAACACCGGCCATCCCGTCCGGGAACCGCAATCTGGCCTTGTTTCTGGCGGCGCTTCCAGTGGGTGTGACGGCCCCATGGCTGCTCTTTATCGGCTGTTTTCAAGTGCCGATGTATCTCACCCCGCTTGTGATGCGGCCTCTTTTGCGATGGCTTCAGGGGAGCGCGGCCAAAGCGACGCCAGAATCCTGACCACGATCAGGGTAAACACAACACGCCCCACCAGAATGATCCAGATATTGGCACCCAATGCCAGCATGATGCCGGTATCCTCAATCAATCCGTGAGACAGGGACAGCCAGCACAGTGCCAATGTCTTCGCACGCAACGAAAAATTCTTCTCACGGGATTCGCCGATAATCAGCCCACCGCCATACATCAGCCCAAGCAGAACACCGATGGTGGTCAAAGGCGCAATCTCGCGGTTAAGGCCCGACAAGCGGATCAGCGGAATGGAAGCTCTGGTAAAGAGGTCGGTAAATCCGGTCTTCTCGCTGATATCAAGTGCTACGAACAGCACGACGATAATCACGAGAACCACCAGCATGGTTTTTACGGATGCGACCGCATATTGCCAATGGCTGATATCCTCACTGCCCCCGGCCGTAAACAGCGACAGATCAACCGGGTCCTGAAGAATGGAGAACCACTCGCAAACCCAGAACACGATGACACCGTAGACAATGGCCCCAAAAAACCGCAGCAAAACGGTACCAATAAAGGTCACGCCTGTCCGTTTGACGATGGCCTGTTCAATAGGCAGCGCATGGGCAATCAGCATGATGGACGCCAGAATACTGATCTGCGCCATGTTCATTTCAACACCGGCAAGCACCGGTAACGCACCAAAGCCTGCGTAAATGCCAACCAGCAAGGCACTGCCCCAGACAATACCCGTTTCGGCAGGCAGGCCCATCAGCCCCATCACTGGCTCAAGTGCAGGTCCCATGGCATCGATCAATCCATAGCCCTCGGCAATGCGAACCAGAATAAGAACCGGAATCATGACCTTGCAAAGATCAACGAAGGTAGCCCAGCTCTTATCGAACAGTCTTTTGAAATAATTGGACATAAATGCGCCTGTTGTGAACACACGCTTTTAGACGAAAAGCACAACCAGACCCAACACTAAAGCGACAAGACGCCACAGAAAAAAGCTCGGCGCAATCGCGGCAAACGATAGAGCAACAAGAGCCACCAAAACCTTGGCGGCCGCAAACAAAGCAACCAGCGGCTCAGACCCAAGCCCGATCAACCCGGGATTGGCAATCATGCCAAGGGGAATGAAGTAGAGGCCCAACCCCAGCGCCATGGCGGTCAACGCGACTTTCAGCCAGTTCTCTTCAACCATCCCCGCAGCGATAAATACCGCACCACAGACCGGCGGCGTGATGGTTGAGAGCAGAGCGAACCAGAACACGAACAAATGCGCCTGCAATGGCTCAAGACCCAAATCGATCAAGGCAGGGCCAGCCACGGAAATGCAGATCACATAGGCCGCGGTTGTCGGCACCTCCATGCCGAGAATCAGACAGGCAAAGGCCGTCAGCAGCAAGGCTGGCCACAACATGCCGCCGGAGCCAGACAGAATCAGCGATGTGATCTTGACGCCAAGGCCGGTCATCCCCAGAACGCCGATAATGATGGAGGCACACAGAATAATGGACGCAATCAGCGCCACTTGCCGTCCGGCATTCATGAACACGGCTTCCACGCGCACCAATGTGCGCTGCAGATCAAACGACAAACTGCCGTCCACAAGCAGCAAAACGGCACCGGCCATCATCGCCAGACAGGCCGCATATTGTGGTGTCACATTAGCACCAAACATCCCCCAAAGCAGCACACCAAACGGCACCAGGAAGAACGCCGATGTAATGGCCACCTGCCGCAATGAGGGCTGATCTTCTTTGGGCACACCGCGCAACGGAAAGCGCAGAGAAAACATGTCTATGCCGACCCAGACAGCGGCAAAATACAGCAAGGCCGGCAACAGCGCCGCCAGAATGATTTGCTCGTAAGGCGTGCCGGTCAACTCCACCATGACAAACGCCCCCGCTCCCATCAGCGGCGGCATGATCTGCCCGCCAGAAGAAGCAACGGCTTCAACGGCTGCCGCCAAGCGTTTGGGATAGCCCAGTCGCGTCATGGCAGGCAATGTGATGGCACCCGTGGACGCCACATTGGCAGAGGCCGAACCAGATATTGAGCCGAACAGAGCAGAAGACAAAACGGACACTTTGGCAGCTCCTCCGCGCAACCGTCCTGCGGCTGCCGAGGCGACATTCATGAAGCCCTGTCCCGCTTCACCGGCATTCAAGATGGCTCCGAAAATCACGAAAATTGCAACAATGCTGACCGAGACACCCGTCAACTTGCCCCAGATTCCACCCTCGGCAATTGTCAGTGTTCCCAGAAAGCTTTGCAGCGGTATACCGGCATAGCCAAACTCGCCGGGAATGTGCTGGCCAAACAGGCCATAGGCCAGCGCCAGCGCAGCAACCGTCGGCAGCGGCCAACTTATGGCACGGCGTGCCATTTCCAGCGTGACCACCAAAAGAACAACAGCCACAGCCAGTTGAAGATCACCCGACAGGGTACCGTATTGATCGCCCAACATATCCTCATTGAGCGCAATCCAGATGCAGGCAGCCACACCCAGCACACACAACACAGTGCCACTGATGCGTTGACGCTGTGTCTTTGCCATAAAAATCAGAACCCATGGCAAAGCCAGCGCCATATGCAGGGGACGACTGAGGAGGTTGGGCACAAGCCCGGAGAAAATCAGCCAGATGTGAAAGCTGATGGATACGGCTCCAAGCGTGCACCAAAAGAGGCGCGCTGTACCAGACAGCGCGCCTTCATCAGAAGCATTAAAAAGTGAACCTGTTGTCACGCTTGAACGTTATTTCTCTGTTTTACTTCTGCGCGTCGGACAGTGGAAAACCCATTTCCGTGTAATAGCGCAATGCGCCGGGATGAATGGCACTTGTGATGGTGCCCATCAAGCCCTGATCCACGCCATTCCACCAAGCAGCATCTTCACCCATTTTGGCCTTTTGATCCCAATAGGTCTTGGTCAGTTGGTAGGCCGTATCATCATCCATATTGGTGGTGGTATAAGCCACGACCGGCAGTGATGTGGTTACAATGTCAGTATCCTGCCCGGCATAAGTGCCAGCGGGAATGACAAGCCGCGTGCGTTTGGTGGCGGCAATCTGCTCATCATCCAAAGACAGAACTTTGACACCTACACTGGCCGCAGCTTCAATGACATTTGGCGCAGGCCAGGAACCAGCGGTGACAAATCCGTCGATCTGACCGTTCTTCAGCGCCGGTACAGCGTTGGACAATTCCACATCCGGCAGATTAACCTTTGTTTCCAGCCCGAACAGACCCAGATATTTCGCACCCTCACGCGCGCCGAATGAGCCTTTGCCAATCAATATGGTCTTGCCTTCCATGTCGGCGAAAGAATTGATGCCCGCATCTTCGCGCACGACAAAATGCATGGTCAGCGAAGGAATCGGGAACAGCGCTCTGATTTCATCAAATTTCGGATTACTCTTGCCGTCAAACATGGCCTTGCCACCCTGTGCCAAACCAATCAGTGCTGGCGGCGTGGTGAACACGTAATTGCCCGGCCGGGCAGCCGATTCCATGACGTTCTGAACGGAACCCTGGCTCTCTTCAACGGTGACAATCACATCGCCATTCGTTCCCGCTTTCATGGCTTCGGCAATCTGCACCGCCATCTGATAATAGGACGAACTGGATGATGCCGACTTGTAAGTGACACGGGTCTCAGCGTGGCTTGCAAAGGCCGTTGCAGCAAGCAATCCTGATGCCAGAGCCAAGCTCTTGAAAAGTTTCATAAATTTTCCTCCAGAAGTGTTTTGTCGATTTGTGGTCATTGTATGCTGACAGCCTATGACATATATCCGCGTCAAAACAAGTCTCCTCACATTCTCTCAGGCGCATTGCGCCAAGACCAAAGTCTGGGTTCAACTCCATGCTCGATTCCGCACTTCCACTCATTTCAGTCAAGAACCTTGAAAAGACCTATGATGGTGGGTTTCAAGCCTTGAAAGACGTCTCTCTGGACATCAAACGAGGGGAAATTCTGGCGCTGCTCGGCCCCAATGGCGCTGGCAAAACCACGTTGATTTCCGCCATCTGCGGCATTGTGACGCCAACCGGTGGCACAGTCACCGTCGCAGGCCATGATATCATCAAGGACTATCGCAAGACCCGATCCATGATCGGCCTTGTGCCTCAGGAACTGACCACCGACGCATTCGAAACCGTGTTTGCCACTGTCAGTTTTTCACGCGGCCTGTTCGGCAAAAAGCGTGATGATGCATTTGTTGAAAAAACCCTGAAAAGCCTGTCGCTCTGGGACAAGAAGGACAACAAGATCATCCAATTGTCCGGTGGCATGAAACGCCGTGTGCTGATTGCCAAGGCGCTATCTCATGAGCCTGACATTCTCTTCCTTGATGAACCAACCGCCGGGGTGGATGTAGAGCTGCGCAAAGACATGTGGCAGGTGGTGCGCGAATTGCGCGAAAGCGGCGTCACCATCATCCTCACCACCCACTATATTGAAGAAGCCGAGGAAATCGCCGACCGCGTTGGCGTGATAGCCCATGGCGAAATCATTCTGGTCGAAGACAAGGCAGAATTAATGGCAAAGCTTGGCAAGAAAATGCTGATGCTGGACCTGCATGAGCCGCTCAAAGCGCTGCCGGATGCTTTGAACCGCGACGGTCTGGAGCTATCAGAGACTGGCGAGCAAATCATCTACACCTACAACACTCAGGGCGAGCGCACAGGCATAACCTCCCTGCTACAGGACCTCTCCGATGCGGGTATTCGCTTCAGAGATCTCAACACCAAGCAAAGCTCACTTGAGGAAATCTTTGTCACGCTGGTCCACGAGGATTCAGCGCAATCAAAATTAAATGACGAAACAAAAGCCAAAGACCCGGCGGAGGCCACGTAAATCATGAATCTCACTGCTGTCAGAGCCATCTATGCGTTCGAAATGAACCGCATGTGGCGCACCCTGTTCCAAAGCCTCATTTCGCCGATTTTATCGACCTCTCTCTATTTCGTGGTGTTCGGATCGGCCATCGGATCGCGCATTCCGGAAATTGAGGGCGTGAGCTACGGCTCCTTCATCGTGCCTGGCCTCATCATGTTGTCCTTGCTCACTCAGTCGCTGTCCAATGCCGCCTTTGGTATCTACTTCCCCAAATTCACAGGCACGATTTACGAATTGCTGTCTGCGCCCATTTCCTCATTTGAAATTGTGCTGGGCTATGTGGGAGCCGCTGCCACCAAATCGCTCATTCTGGGCGCAATCATTCTGGCGACAGCCAGCCTGTTCGTGGAACTGCAGATCGCGCACCCGTTCATCATGCTGCTGTTTCTGGTGCTGACCGCACTGACCTTCAGCCTGCTCGGCTTTATCATTGGCATCTGGGCCGACAGTTTTGAAAAACTGCAGATCGTGCCGCTGCTGGTCATCACCCCATTGGTGTTTCTGGGCGGCAGTTTCTATTCGGTCAACATGCTGCCCCCCATCTGGCAGACAGTGACGTTCTTCAATCCGGTGCTCTACCTCGTCAGCGGCTTCCGCTGGAGTTTTTACGAGGTTGCCGACGTCGATGTCAGCATCAGCCTCGCTGTCATCACCCTGTTTCTGGTGAGCTGCATTTCCATCGTCTGGTGGATTTTCAAGACGGGTTATCAGGTTAAGCAATAAGCTTCACAAACAAAAATCCCGGCTCCTGAGGAACCGGGATTTTGAATCTTGTATCAGGCTGTTAGGCCCATCTATTGAATCAGATCATCAGGCTGCGGATGTGTGCAAACGTCCATAAAACAACGGGGTGGACGAAACCGACCGCAATGTTTTTGCGCCGTATAGAACAGCCAGATCAACCAGTGGCTCAACAAGAACAACCAGCATGTAGGCCGCTCCGAAAGAGGCAACGGAACTCAGGCTTTCTGCGCCAAATCCCTGACCATAAAACGCCCAGAAAGCGACCCAGACAACCACACCACCCTGATAGGCAGTTGAGAGCGTCAGCGCCTGTTTGTAGGACAAATCCACATAGGCGGTCTTTGGCGCAATGATGCGTTTTGCCAGCGCGCTGATAGCCCACAATGGCAACAGCAGCGTTGTAACATTCATACCATATTGCGGCAGATCAATCGGCGCAAAGAACACCCCCTGTGCCAGCAGACCAAGCGCCAGACCAATGGCCGCCGCGCCGCCGCCAAACAGCAGATAAAGCGTGGACCCCAGAATGAAGTGAACTTCCGATACGCCAACTGGATAATGCGGCAACACCTGAAAGAACACGAAAACCATCAAAGTCGCAGCGACACTGCGCATCGCCAAAGCGGACACGCCGCCATCATTGCGAATCGTATCCCAAGCCATTTTTCCGACCAGCACGGCAGCACCGGCTGATGTGGCATAGCTCAAGGCAATTTTAGCGCCGTCAACGACGCCAGGTTCAATATGCATTTTAGTCTCCTTTGCGCACCCGCCGTGCGCCCTGTGTGAATTGGTCTT
The DNA here is from genome assembly GCA_024743215.1 of Alphaproteobacteria bacterium. GTDB lineage: Bacteria > Pseudomonadota > Alphaproteobacteria > Rhizobiales. The sequence continues at coordinate 479,058 of JANSWZ010000003.1, read as the reverse complement.
GCGACCGGTTTGGATGGCAGGTTTCCTGGCTTGTGCCTTGCGCCTCACTCACCTTCCCGGCGTTAACCAGTGGCATATCGAGTTTGGCAGTCACATACAGTTGCGGGGGCAGCCACGGATTTGATCCCGATTTGGGTAGCTCGAACCGTGTTCCCTTGTCTCATCCCGCGCGCCTGTGGCGTTCGGGAACCATCGCAAACAGTCTTGGCGCAAGATGCAGTGCGAGTAAAGCGGGAAGTGCCGGAAAAACAGGTTGGTAATTTCGGTGACCAAGGCGACTCCCATGCGCGTTGCTACCTAGCGGCTCACGCCAATGAGGTGATCACGGGTCACCATCGCCTCAAGACCATCAGCTTCCATCTGCTCCACACCAGCAGGCGCCTGTGGAAGCACCAGATACCGCATATCCGCGTTGCTGTCATGGACGATGAGCTGAACATCATCTTCAAGATCCAACCCAAACTCAGATAATACTGACCGCGGTTCCCGAACCGTGCGAGCCCGATAGGCCTTGGAAATATACCACGATGGTGGCTGACCCAGGATCGACCGCGGATAACAGGAGCACAGGGTGCAGGTGATCAGATTGTGGACCTCGTCGGTGTTTTCCACCACAACGATCTGCGCCTCACCCACCGCTATGCCAATCTCCTGTACAGCACTTTTTCCATTGCTGAGCAGGCGTTGTTTGTAGTCAGGATCAGTCCATGCTTTCGCAACCACTTTGGCACCAAGATGAATACCGGGTGATTCAAGCTTTTCGATTTCCTTGGTCACTTCCGGTGCTGTCAGCAGCCCTTTGCTGATCAGCACGTCCTGCAAGGCATCGATGATGATCTGGGCTTCAATGTTTCCCGCATCATCTTCAATCACAAGCGCTTCATACTCATCATGCGTATGGTCGTGACTGTGATCGTGGGTATGGTCGTCGTGATCTTCGTGCATATCCGCCTCTAAATCGTTTTGCCCTATGGGAACTATGACGATCCCTATTTTGCGGCTGTCAGCCAGTGATCGTATATTTCAATGATCAACCGGTCCTGCGCCGGATGGTCAGGTTCGTCCCACAGGGATGTCTGGGTGAATTCGACCCGGTAAAGATCAATCGCCGGTCCCGCTGTCTTGCCAACAGCCAGATCTTCTGGATTGAGATATTTGCCGCAATACTGGATGACATGGCCCCGCTTGCCCCGCACATAGACCGGAATGCGAACATGGCCGCTCTTGCCAAGGTCAAGCACCTCAACCAGATCCCCAATATCGAAACGGCGAAATTTCGTCTCACTCACAGCTGGCTGTTCTCAGCATCTTTTCCAATATCCGCTACAGACCAGACGGCCTTTTTTCGGACGATTGCCTGATCCAGCTCATCCTGACTGATGATGTCTTTTTCGATCAGAATATCAGTCATCGCTTCAAGGCGGCGGCGGTAGAATGAAAGCGCTTTGTACTTGTCTTCACCAAAGCTCTCAAAACCGCGCCGCATCTCATCCAGAGAGACAATGCGCCGCGTGCCATCACCCAATAGATTGCGGATGGCTTCTACCTGCTTTTCCCAATGCAGCCAGGGCAGCTCTTCCTTGGGAATGGCACCTGCCTTGTCGCCGCCAATATCATGATAACCGCGCATGTCGTTTCATCCTGTATTTGTTGCTGTGTGGTAAGACATCAAATTTTCGCTTCGCGCTGGAAAATCTCCAGACATTGGCTGCGCAAAGCCACAAATTCCGGGCTTACCAACGAAGCCGCGTCACGTGGCCTGATCAGTGGATTGTCCACAATCTCGGCAACCCGCGTTGGCCTGCGTGTTAACAGAACCACATTGTCAGCCATCTGAACGGCTTCTTCCAGATCATGGGAAACAAGAACCATCGTGGTTCCGGTTTTAGTGAAAATGGCCTGAAGTTTTTCCCGCATCAGAAGCGTCATCTCATAATCAAGGGCAGAAAACGGCTCATCCAGAAACAGAACTTCCGGATCACGCACCAGCGCTCTGATTATGGAAATCGCCTGTTGCTGACCACCCGACAGATTATAGGGATAGGCATTGAGATCGATCTTGATGCCAAAATCCTCGATCAGCTGATCAATCCGCGCAATCCGATCCTTCTTGGCAACGCCCATCAAACGCAGCGGATAATGAAGATTGTCAATTGCCCGCAACCACGGAAAAAGCGCTTCGCGATAATTCTGGAACACATAGGAAATTCTGGTCTGGCGAATGGTCTGCCCGTCATACAGCACCTCGCCTGCATTCATCGGCATCAGCCCGGAAATCATATTGATCAACGTGCTTTTACCACAGCCATTGGGGCCGAAAATACTGGTGAAGGACCCGAGCGGAAGGGTCAGGTCAAAATCGTCATAGACAATTGTATCATCAAAGGATTTCGCCAAACCTTTTATGGTCAGATAACGCACCCGTTTTCGCGCCGCAGATTTGGACCCGGAGCTGAGGCCGCTTGTTGCGGCCTCAGCTGAGTGGTCAGGGATGGTCTCTGAAAGACCCTCATTCATCATGTCTGCCAATGATCTCAGCTTCCGTCAAAATCGCTGAGGCTCAGCATTTTGGTCCGGACATCCATTGGCTCACTCATGACGCCTTCAGATACGAACACGTCGACAAAGGCCTGATAGGAATTCAAATCCGTCTCGTTGAGATCTGTAAAGCTGCGCAGATAAGGCTTGGCCAACAGGTCCAACTGCGTATCACGAATGGCAGTGTATTTTGGAATGATGCTTTTGTATTTGTCGAAATCAGCCATCGCCAATGCTGTTGCTTCATCAATGATTTCGACAATTTTCTTGGCAGTTTCCGGGCGTTCCGTAATAAACTTCACGGTCAATACGGCAGCACCGGAATAAAACGGATCAGAGATCACCTGCGCCACCGGATTGATGACCGCACGGGTCACGCCATCAGTGGAAGCAGCGATGGAACCGACCGGCTCAAGCGACAAGGTTGCATCCACGCTTCCACCCAAAACAGCAGGCACCTGCTGGGGAACGGCCAGATCAACCAATGTTACATCCTTGTCTGGATCAAGACCGGCCGCACGCACCAGATGTTTGGTGATGGTGCGCCACTGAATGCCCGGTACATGGCCGATGGTTTTGCCGGAGAGATCAGCAAATGATTTGATATCACTGCCTTCTTTGACAATGAGGCCATCATTGATCAGGTCGATTTCAATGCCACCGCCCTGAAGACCAAATACTTTGAATGTGCCGGGAAATTTCGCTTCCGCAATCATCGCAATACCAGCTGCAGCACCTGGAGGGCCAAAATCGGCACGACCGCCAACCAGTGCATCAATGATGTGATTGGGAGACTGCATCTTGTTTGAATTCACCTTGATGCAGGCTTTTTCGAACAGGCCTTCTTCATGTGCCACATAATAGGCAGTGGTCTGCATGATTGGCAGCCAGGCAGAGGTAACCTCTTCATAACTGTCACAGGCAGCGATGGCAGAGCCAGTGCTGACCGCAGTCATGAGGCCGGTCAGTGCAAGATACTTCTTCAACATAGTCTTTCCTTTTGTAAGAGGCCGGAGAGAGAGATCGGGAGTGAGTTTCATTTTCCGGACCAGTGAATCAGATATTTTTCGAGAACGAGGAAACAGACATTCAGGCCGTAACCCATGCCCCCTGTGACAAGGATAGAACCGTACATGTCTGTGAGATTGTATGAGATCTGCGCATCGATAATCCGGTGGCCCAGGCCATCGGTTGCGCCAATAAACATTTCCGCAACAATGATCACGACCAGTGCCATGGAAACAGCGGTGCGCAGGCCAATGAAGGTCTGTGGCAACGTCTCAAAGAAAATCACATCGACGAAAATGCGCATGCGCGATGCGCCCATGGATTGCGCAGCTAAAATGCGTGTCTGCCGCGCATTCATAACGCCGTAAGCCACGTTGAACACGACAACCAGCAACGCTGCAAAAGCGGCCACTGCAATCTTGGAGAAGTCGCCAAGGCCAAACAGCAGCAAAAACAATGGAAACATGGCCGTGGCGGGCGTGGAGCGGAAAAAGTCAATAAGAAACTCAACCGAGCGATACACCCGATCGCTTGCGCCCAATACGATACCAAGCGGAACGCCGACAATGGCCGCAATGGCGAACGCATAAAACACGCGAACCAGTGTAAACCAGAAATCGGTCATCACATCACCCGTGATGATATTCACACTGGTGTCGAACAGGGTTGCAAAGGGCGAGGGCAGCAGGTTTTTGTCAACCAGCGTGAAGTAATACGCCACCCACCAGACAAAGATCAAAATGACCGGTCCGGTTGCATACACAATCCAGTTTTGCCTGTGGTACCAGGTCGAAAAAGACGACAAATTCACCTCAAGCCCACCCGCGATTGAGACCAATGAATGACCCTGTCAGGCATGGAAGAAACTGACGCACAAATCTGCCCCTAATTGTCTATTTTCCTTGGTTCTGCAGCCTGTTTTCGCGATACTCAAAGCGGAACAGAAGAGCAGATCCCAAACCGTTTGTTAACGTTAGGTGCAGTGCAGCGATGATGACCAGTGCTCCATTTGCGCCGAGTCGGTGCAAAATTTGCAACGGTCAGGTTGAGGTGCTGTACGGGTGATGTTGTTTCAGGCGAAACCACTATCAGGCAGCAGTCAGATGCCTGCCTGAGGCTGAAAAACAAGATGAACCGCCAATGCATTTTCATCCGTCGTGATGCAACTGATGAGAATGGCAGGTTTTTGGCGCAGCCTTACGCCTCACCCACCTCAATTTCGGCAAAGGTTAGCTTGGCAAGCTTAATGGCATGGTTTGCGCGCGGAACGCCTGCGTAAATGGCGACATGCAGGAAGGCCTGCATGATATCGTCTTTGGAGGCACCGGTATTGGCGCAAGCACGAATGTGCATTGGAATTTCATCGAAATTCCCGGTGGCGGCCAACAATGCCAGGGTAATCATAGAGCGCTCACGCTGCGGGATCGTGTCATCTGCCCAGACCGTGCCCCAGGCATTTTCAGTAATCAGGGTCTGGAAAGGCTCATCAAAGTCCGACTTTATGGATTCCGCGGCATCCACATGCGCATCGCCCAGCACTGCGCGCCGAACCGCCAATCCCTTTGCATATCGACTGCTCATAAATACGTCCTGCTTGCTCTTGAGACTGAACTCGATCAGTAGGGTAAACCCACATAGTTCTCGGCCATAGCCTTTTGCGCAGACTGATTATTCCGCAAAAAGTTAAACTCGGTTTGCTGTATTTTCAAATCGAATTCGGATTGCTCTGGATACCGATGCATAAGCGATGAAAACCACCAACTGAACCGCTGGGCTCTCCACACGCGGTCCAAGGCCCGCTCAGAATAACCATCAATGCCCGCTTCGCTGTCATTTTCATAAAAATCACGCAGCCCATGCAAGAGATAATGAACATCGGATGCGGCGGTATTCAATCCTTTTGCGCCAGTTGGTGGCACAATGTGGGCCGCATCACCGCACAGGAACAGCCGCCCCCAGCGCATGGGCTCCGTCACGAATGAACGCAGCGGCGCAATGGACTTTTCAATCGACGGGCCGGTCACCAGCTTCTCGACGAACTCCCTTGGAATCCGACGCCGGAGCTCATCCCAGAACGCTTCATCGGTCCAGTCATGGGGATTGTCGGACATGGAGCACTGAATGTAATACCGGCTGAGATTTTCATTGCGCATGGAACACAGTGCAAAGCCACGTTCCGAGGTGGCATAAATCAACTCATCATTCACCGGCGGCGTTTCCGACAAGATGCCAAGCCATCCAAACGGATAGATTTTTTCATATTCGGTCCGCACATCCAGCGGTATGGTCTTTCGGCTGACGCCATGAAAGCCGTCACAACCAGCCACGAAATCCGCGTCAATCCGCTGCGATTGCCCATCAACCGAGTAAGTAACATGGGGCGCATTGGTATCTGCGTCATGGATCGAAACATCGTCGACATTGAAGACGACTTCACCATCGGCAGCTTCCCGCGCCGCATACAAATCTCTGGTCACTTCGGTCTGACCATAAACGACCACTGGTTTGCCAGTCAGCGCAGCAAAATCAATACGGAAAATTTCTTCGCCATAGGACACCAGAGTACCATCATGGCAATGCCCTTCTGCATGAAGCCGACCCGCAACACCGGCTTCTTCCATAAGCTGCACAAATCCCTGTTCCAGCACACCGGCCCGAATTCGGCCAAGCACGTAGTCTTTGGTCTTACGCTCAAGCACCACACTGTCGATGCCGTGCACATGCAGAAGCTGAGACAGCAGCAAACCTGATGGTCCGCCGCCAATTATTACCACCTGCGTGCGCATTTGATCCCCCCGGTCATCCCCAGCAATTCTTGCAAACAGAATTGATTATAATTACGGTTAAGTAAAATGAAGAAATGAGCATAATACATAACCAAAAAAGAAACCAAACTCCGAACACCGTTGGGAGGTTGAAAGGATGATTGATCGACGATTGAAAGTCCGGCACCTGCAGGCCTTTGTCGAAATAGCGAACCAGAAGAGCCTGAAACGCGCAGCCGAATTTCTCCACCTCACTCAGCCCGCAATTTCAAAAACTCTTAAAGAGCTAGAGAGCATAACAGGTGTGACCCTGCTTGAACGGGGTCGGGGTGGCGTTCTGATAACCGCCGAAGGCGAAGTTTTCCTAAGACATGCTTCCACCAGCCTCAATGCACTCGATCAGGCATTGAACAGCGTTTCTGCATTGCAAAAAGGAGAACAGGGTTCCCTTGCAATCGGCGCCCTGCCAAGCGTTGCAGCACGGCTGATGCCATCAGCCACACAAATTTTCAAACAGGACTTTCCCCACATCACTCTTCAGCTTGAAGGGGGGCAACACAGTTTTTTGGTGGATCGTCTGCGTACTGGATCGATTGATTTGCTCATTGGTCGGCTTGGGAAGCCCGACCAAATGAAAGGCATATCCTTCACCCAGCTCTATATGGAAGATGTCGTCGTGGTTTGCTCACCAGACCATCCACTGGCCAAAACCAGTCGACTCGCCGATATCTCAGCCTATCAAATCATCTACCCAACACTGGATTCAGCTATCCGCCCACTGGTGGATCTCGTTATGATTGCCAATAATATCAACAGTCTACACAACCGAATTGAATCAGTTTCTGCAACATTCGGGCGCGGTCTGGCACTGACAAGCGACGCCTTGTGGATTATCTCAAGCGGCGTCGTTGCCACAGACATCGCCAATGGAAGACTGGTCGCATTGCCAATTGATATGGGCCTCACCAACGGCCCTATCGGCATCATGACCCGCGCCGAAGAAGATTTGTCACCGTTTGCGCAAGTGTTTCGCCAGGCCGCTATAAAGGCAGTGAAGGAATTGCAGTTACCTTGAGGGCAGCTGAATTGATGGCCGAAGACTGGCGTGCAGCAGTATCGGCGAAATACGGACAGATAACGAAGTGTGAAATCGGAAATCACGCCAGGCGCTACCGATAGCGACGCTATGACAGGCTGGGTTAACCCCGCAGCCCTGCCTCAGCTTTGTTTCAATTTCGCGCAGCAGCTTCAGCATGTTGTCATCTGAATGTCTTCTCGAACAAGGCCACATTCCCTTTCTCCAGACCAGGGTTTGGCCCCGGTAGAAACAAACATTGCCAGTCTCTCAGACAATGGACTATTAAGTCGAGGCATATGGAGGCCACGATGTTGATTCCGTGGCAACAAAAATGACAAAAAATATTCATGCTGGTCGCGAGGCCAGTTCCGACCGGGTTTTTCGCCGGACAGCCACTGTTGATCGCCAGGCAGGTCTTGGTGCGATTGCCCGCATCACGCGGATGGCGTTTCGCTACCCCATCCGCGCATGGTTGGCATTGATTGCAACAGTGGCGGCCGTTCTGATGCAGTTGTCGATTCCTGTCATCCTTGGGCGTGCGGTGGATCAGACCCAGGCAGTGGCTGCGTCAATGGCCGAACCCGAAACGCTTTACCCGATTGCATTGCTTTTGTTCATTGCCAGCATTGCACGGGGGATATTCACACTTGTCCAGAACTACACCGCGGAATCCGTCGGACATGCGCTGGCGCAGGACATCAGAAATGCCGTTTATGGAAAAATCCAAAGCCTCCCCTTTTCGTTTCACGACCGCACCCATTCGGGCGACCTGATCACGGTCGGCATGCTGGATCTGGAAGGCGTGCGGATGTTTTTTTCGACTGCGCTGGTGCGCACTGTTCTTCTTGGCCTTTTGATCGGGCTTGGGGCGACGCTGCTGCTATCAACCAATCTGGCTCTCGGTCTGCTGGCACTGTCATTCGTGCCTTTCGCGGGATGGCGCAGCACGGTCATGCGCCTAGCTCTGCGCCGGACTTGGCTTATCCTGCAGGAACGGCTCGGCGTCCTCAGTCAAGTGATGGAGGAAAACCTTGCCGGTATTCGCGTGGTTCGGGCCTTTGCCTCGTCAGAATACGAAATGAAAAAGTTTGAAGTCGCGTCCAAATCAGCGCTTGAACTCAGCCATGAACGAATCGAAACGCGGGTCAAGAACACATCTGCGATGACGCTGGCATTCTTTATTTCTATGGGGTTGGTGCTGTATGTGGGCGGGCGCCAAGTGGCATCGGGAGACATCACGCTGGGCACTCTGGCCACTTTTCTGACCTTCATGACCATCCTGCAGATGCCGGTACGCCAGTTGGGCATGATGGTGAATGGATACGCGCGCGCATCAACCTGTGGCGCCCGCCTCTTCGCCCTGATTGATCATGAGGCCGAAATCGAAAATGCGCCAGACGCGCAGGATCTGAAAATCACCAATGGCACGCTGAAGCTTGAAAATGTCAGCTTTGCATATGAAGGAAACACAGACCGACCGGCTGTGTCTGGCATCAGCTTCGAGGCACATAAGGGCGAGACTGTCGGCATCGTCGGCCCGCCGGGCTCCGGGAAAACAACTTTGATGCACCTGATCCCGCGTTTCTACGATCCCACACAGGGTTCCATCAGCATCGACGGACAGGACATTCGCGACGCAACTCTGTCGTCCGTTCGTCAAGCTGTAGCTGTGGTCCAGCAGGATAGTTTCTTGTTCACCACATCCATCGAGAACAACATTGCCTATGCCGATCCTTTCACGGAAACGCGCGAAATCCGCGGCGTTGCTGAGTCCGCACAGCTTCATGACTATATCCTTGGCCTGCCCGGCAAATACGGCACGATTGTCGGCGAACGCGGTGTGTCCTTGTCTGGTGGCCAGCGCCAGCGCCTATCGATCGCGCGCACACTCATGATGAAACCGACAGTGTTGATCTTTGACGATTCGACGGCTGCCATTGATGCCGGGACAGAAAACCGTATCCGCACAGCCCTTAAGGATTACGCCAAGGATTGCGTGACCCTGATCGTGGCCCATCGGTTGGCCAGCCTGATGCACGCCGACAGAATCCTGTTTCTGGAAGAGGGCAGGATCATTGAACAGGGCAGTCATGAAGAATTGCTGAAGCTGGAAGGCCGCTACAGCGACCTGCACGAATTGCAGATGCGCCCCAATGCCGAGATTCTGGCCAATAAGGTGGATACACAATGAGCCAGACAAAACCCGGTCAACCGCACGATCCACACGACCCGCAAGCTCCCCAAGACGATGAAAGCCCGCGTATGCGCGCAGTTGTCGGATCGGACCGCATAGAGGAAGAGATTTTTGGACGGGTGTTCGACGGCAAGGTCACGCAACGGGTCTGGCAGTTTGTCCGCCCCTATAAGCGCAATGTGGTGATTTCTGTTGCCGCCGTGGTAACTTTCACGCTTTCTCAGCTCACAATCCCGCTCTTGATCCGCTATGCCATCGACAATGGGATGGCACCTGATGCCCCATCAACAATATTGCTTGGGATCGTTGCATTGTTTGCCATCGTCATCGCCATCAATTTTTTCGCCTCGCGTGTGCAGGAACTCGTGACCGGCAGAATGGCCGAGGATGTTCTGTTCGATATTCGGCGCGCCATGTTCAGCCATCTGCAACGTGTGTCCCTCTCCTTCATGGACAAGACCGAGGTAGGCCGACTGATGTCGCGCTTGCAGGGCGATGTGAACTCCATGCAGGAATTTCTTGAAACCTCGGTGCTGGCCATAGGCGATCTGCTGCTCTTGTTCGGCATCGTAGCTGTGATGCTGTGGCTTGACTGGCAATTGGCGTTGATGGTCCTGACGGTCATTCCGGTCCTGTTCGGTGTTCGCATATTGTGGCTGACCCGCGCCCGTGCCGCTTTCATGGCTGCCCATGAAGCGAACTCAATCACCAATGGTGCTTTGGCGGAAGCTATTCACGGCGTGCGTGCCGTTCAGGCCATGGACCGCGCCAATTTGAATGCCGAACTCTATGAGGAACTCGTCGACAACACTTACAAGGCCCAGTTACGGGCTTCAAAACTGTCGCAGATCATGATCCCGATTGTCGACACGCTGACAGGCAGCGCCATGGCTGTCGTGGCCGTGGCCGGTGGCCTGATGGTGGTGTCCGGTCGGATCGAGGTCGGCGTCATGGTGGCGTTCCTGTTCTACATCCAGCGCTTCTTTGACCCAATCCGGTCGCTGACCATGCAATATTCGGTAATGCAACGCGCCATGGCCTCTGGTCACCGGCTGACAGAGGTTCTGGACGTCGATGTTGATGTCGAAGACGCCGTAGATGCGTCCCCGCTTGGGGACAGTGACGATGGTTCGGTCGAGTTCCGCAATGTGACCTTCGGCTACAATCCGGAGCACCCCGTGCTCAAAGACGTCAGTTTTCGTGTGAATTCTGGTGAGACGGTGGCATTGGTCGGCCCGACCGGCTCCGGGAAATCAAGCTCGATGGCGCTGATACACCGGTTCTACGACGTGCAGAACGGCACGGTTCTGGTTGGTGGACGCGATGTGCGCGATGTCACGCAGAAGAGCCTTGGGCGCCATATCGCGATGGTGCTGCAAGAGCCCTATTTGTTCACCGGCACCGTGCGGGACAACATCCGCTATGCCACCGATTGGGCAGATGACGAAGCCGTGGTTGAAGCTGCAATAGCCGTCGGCGCCCATGATTTTATCGAGGCACTGCCTCAGGGTTATGACACGATGCTGGCAGAGCGCGGCAGCAACCTAAGCCTTGGGCAACGTCAGCTTCTCAGTTTTGCCCGTGCGCTGGTGACGGATGCGAAAATTCTGATAATGGACGAGGCGACCGCCAACATTGACAGCTACACCGAGATGCAGATTCAAAAAGCACTGCAGCGGCTGCTGGAAGGGCGTACCGGATTGGTCATCGCACATCGTCTTGCCACGATCCGCAACGCTGACCGCATCCTTGTGCTGCAGCAGGGACGGCTGGTCGAGCAAGGCGACCACGATACACTCATCGAACATGGTGGCCTCTACGCGCAACTCTATCAACTCAACTATGCCAGCTTCGATGATCTCCCCGATGAGTTGTCCGACGAAGACCGCACACTGGCCACTTGAATCAAAGCACATTTCACCGTCAGGTCTTGTCCTTATGATCCAGAGAAACAGACGCAACCGGCTCTGCACCCGGCAGCTCGACCTCATGGTGAATACCAATAACATCAACAGTTTACACAAGCGCATTGAATCAATTTCTGCGACACCCGGGCGCGGGTTGGCCCTGACCAGCAACGCCTTATCGACCTTCTAAAACGGCGTAGTCACAACAGACTTCGCCAATGAATGGCGGTGCGCGCCCATTTGGCAGCGCTCTACGAAAAAATCGGAGTCAATTTACAGACGGCTTTGGTTCGTCTGCCTTTAAGCGCGCTCGACGGTCCGTTTTCCATGGCTTCCACTGATTTGGCCTGGCATACATCGGCATCAACCAGTATCCGGCACACGATAGACAAGCGGCACATGTGGCTCTGGTGGAAGCTCAATGTCGATCGCATCACCTGGCCGAACAATGCCGCCATGCACAACAATACTCATGACCCCGGTCTTGCGCACCACCCCATTGGGCGTCACTTCCTTGCAGTGTTTCAGAAGGCCAGATTGGAAATTCTCGATTTGATGGCATGGATTACGCAGACCTGTCAGTTCGATCACGGCCTCAGACCCAAGCCTTAGAACGGTGCCCGTTGGCAGGCTGAGGAGATCAAGATGCCGTGTGGCAATGTTCTCACCCAGGTCACCTGGACGCACCACGTGTCCAAGCTCACAAACCGCATCAAAAAGTTCGGTTTGGATCAGATGAACCTGCCTGAGATTGGGATGTTCTCCAAACCGTTTGATGTGAAAAAGATGCTGGTCCGTCATACCTGCATGGGCGTCACCCTCGACGCCGAAATTCTCAATCAGATTGATGGCATCTTTCGCAGGCTTGCTAAACTCATGTTTATGGCTGAGCTGCACGCTGACCACATGAGGACGATCAGCATTTTTGTCGGTGTGTGGTGTGGTGGGATGTACTGTGGAAGCTTGTTTGTCTTGCATGTTTCATCTCAAATCTGAACATGCGTTGGTTGACGTTAACGCCTACGGAGCCTCTTTCGAAGCTCAATGACCTGTTTATTCGATACGGCACGAGAGAACAACACGAAACAACTGATGCGCAGTATTGTATCTGTCCGGTTAGTGGGTCGTCCAAAGTGACAGAGTGCCGCGTTGCCCTGTCCACTCAGTCCCCAGTTTCAAAAAGCCTGACCTACCGAGCATTCGTTTCATGGTGTCGTCATCTGTTGTGGCATAGCAGGGTTCCTCCAGGATCTTCACCAGGGCTTCGACCAACTGATGGGCAAGACCCTGTCCCCGCATGGTTTCGTCCACGGTGACGTAACCAAGTTCGGGCGCATTCTGAAACCTGTCCATGCTGACACCAGCCTTTGTGAAAACACGCTCACGGTAATTGGGGACAGGGTTTTTGAGACACCCCACACCCACCACTTGCCCCTCTTTTTGACAGAACGCCAATGTCCGGGACCGGCGGAGCCTGCCTTCCAAAACCGCCAGTTTTGCATCAATGGCACCGCCTGTTTTAATCAAGGTGGCAGCTGCCGTAACATCATTAGCAGCGCACTTGGCTGGTGATCCCACCCAGATAGTCATAACGATATTCCCATTCTTTCGCTCAACAGCAGCGCCTGTTGCCACTTGGCTCGCCTTTGTTGCCACTCAGTTCGCCGTTCAAACAAAACCGGCAATCAGGTTCCCCCAACAGCCGGCTTAATCCCTCACCTAAGCGGCAAGCCCCTTGGTTGATAGCAACCGGGCCAGGCAGCATGGACAGCACTACGCTAACCAGCTTCCGGTTGGTCATCTTAACCAATTTTTATCCAGCCAACCCAACGCTTACCGGAACCGTCGGGTCAATTTTTCCATCTACGAGCGTGAATGACAAAATGACAGCTGATTCCCACTTTTCGCCATCAGACTCGTCCACATAAAGGACGGTTAAGCTGCACTGCTCTGACATGCTCTTGCAGGAATGCGTGAGTGTGGCATGACTTGTATTGTCGTCTTCGGCATTTGCAACCGGCAATGAGCCAAACAGGTTTGCAAGCACACCCGGCATGGTTGCGGAAAGCCCCTGTGCTTCCAGAACGCCAAGATAATCCTGAACCTCAATGGTTACAGGTTGTTCCGGCCCGGCCAATATGAGCGCTTCCAGAACCTGTGCAGCCGGAATTTCATCCGCGTAACTGGTGGCCGGGACGCACAGAGCCAGTGCCAAAACGGGAATGGCTTTGAAGAGTGCATGCATAGAGTTTTCCTATTGGACTTTGAGTAAAGGTTTCAGCTTTTTATCGGCTGGCTGAGCCGGCGATCATAAATCACTAATGGCTTTGTGAATGGCAACGTTAAAGCCGGTTGTTGTTGGAACACCGCCGGAAACACCCGTACCGCCGCCCACACCATGACGCTGCAGGGCATCAGCAATGCCAGAATAGCCTGCTTTGCCAGCCTCTCTTGCGCGCTCAGTCAGATAGCTCTTTCCGCGTCCAACCACATCTTCAGCATATTTCTGCACCGTTGGATCATCGATCCATTTGGTCAATCGGTCCGTGCCCACCTTGTCGGCCAACCAGCCCGGCAAATCGGGTGGTGCAATAGCGGTTTTCACCCCATCAGGCAGTTTCCCCTTTACCTTTTCGATGACAGCTTTGCCCATTTCCTTGAGAGCTTCGCGGAACATGCGCTTTCCCACATCTCTTGGGTCCCCATCAATTTCACAGAGTTTGGCGGCGCGCGCTTCCGCAGCCTGAGCGCTTTTATCGAGGATCGCATCTTCCTGACCTTCAATACTCTCATTCACATAATTGAGCATGATGGTGGAATAACACCACAGTTTCATCTCTTCCTTTTTGAAGCCGATAAAACCGGAAAGCACCGCCCCTGTTGGCAAGGCATCAACACCGGGCTGAGCGACTGACATATATTGATCAATGGCAGAGTTGATGCTTTTGAAATAGGCCGCAATGGCCACGTCCTGGCTGCCCTTGACCGCCATAATGCCATTTTCCAGATATCCAAACAAGCTGCCGGTTTCAGGTTCATGCACCCAATAATGGCCGCTTGTCCCGGAACTGTTTTCGGAGCTGGCCAAAAGCAGTGTTTCACCATCTGTTTGGACAGACGGGGTATCCTGAGCAAACAACTGTGTCAGATTAGTGCCATCGCCCAGCAACCGCGCCTCGGCATCGTTGAGTGCAAAACCGACCCGAGTAGCCTCCTCTCGGGTGGCCGCTTCAGACAGAAAACTTGACCACGCCGGTACATCAAGAATTGTTGCCAAACTGAATGGTTCGCCTGCAGCACCGGGCGCAGCACCATCCGGGTTCTTGGACACAGTATGCACCAATGCTGCCATGGGAAACTGCAGGGCCTGTCGCTCTGTCAGACTGACTTGCATAAGATTGGCCAGACCGTTCATGGTGGTTGCATGGTCAGTTGAAAAGGCCGGGTCCTGCAAATGTGCAAGCATTGCTTCCTCATCTTCCACAGCAGCATCATGGGCAAACAACCACCGGTTCAGCCATTGCGCTGTCATACGATCTGACGGGTAGGTCCCGGGCGTCACATAAAGCGCGTGCCCACCGGTCATGGCATTCACATCATATCCGTCCCCCAAAGCCATAACAGGGCGCACTGTGCGATGAGCGCCTGCACTGATCTCAACAAAGAGGGCCGGATCACTTGCAACAATATCATCAGGTACGGTGTAACGGCTGGGTTCAATCCCGTCATAGCCCACAACTTCCAGCGTGAAGTTGTATTCGGAACCGGCATCAGGCACCGGATCATGCGGTGCCGTAAAGCTGATAGCCATATTACCGGAAAGACGTCTTGCCAGTGTCTGTGCTGCGGACACAATCCGTGCCGGGTCCTGAATGCGGATAAGTTGGCCACCGGTCTCTTGTGCCAATGTGGCAAAATCGACCGTTTGAGCGGATGATAGAATGACCGGATAGACGGCAATGTTGAGAGCCTGTGCACGTGCCATTTGCTCGGCCATCTGTTCTTTCAGAACATCCAGATCAGCCAGAGAGCTGGCGCCGTCACTGACCAGAACAATAGATGTGCGCGTTTCTGGTTCCGGCCCCAATTCAATTTCAACGGCATTGAGTGCAAAATCCAGTGCATCCAGAAAGCTGGTTTCCCCACCAACCGAAAGATCCCATAGCTCTGGCTGGTTTTCGGCAGCCACATCAACCAGCGGCTCGAACAAGCGTTGCACGCGAATATGCTCAGCATGGGCAATGACCGCCAGCTTTTGCTTGGCAGATAAGCCACCGACCATAGACCGGTTGAAGCTGCGCGCCATGGCAAAACGGTCTTCTTCACGCATTGACCCCGATTGGTCATGCACAACAATCACATCTGAAGAGTTTGTATAGGGCGCCTCAATACGCACTGGAACGGCTTGTCCTTCTACCAGCACGCGAAAATGCGCAGCGTGCCAGTTTGGAAGGTTCTGGACTGCTGCACTAAGACCCACCAAAACGCGGGGAAACGTTGAGGAGTCTACACCGGCAATCGAAAGACTTGCAATTTCAGGTGCGGTGAACCCGGACACATCAACGGTGTTGCTGTCGTCGGTCGAAAGCGTGCTCACAATGCTTTGCGGCACCACATCACCGTCATTTGTAACAGCGGCCAAGGTTGTCAGATCATTGCCAACAACAATGCCGGGTGTCCAGACACTGACATCTGATAGGTCCGGATCACCAATCAACCGCTCCAATGTGTTGATGGTCGGATAAAATGCCAAATTGACATCCTTGCCATAGGAGTCACCACTCCACCGCACCACCTCTTGTGTGCGGCCAAAGCGGTCGCGCGCGGTGAGTGCAATTTGGGTTGGTCTCAGGGCTTCTGTGTAGTCTCGTGCAAGATCGGAGCGTGTTGCATCTGGTAGAACGGGGTCATAGACAACACCATCAGCTCCGCTGAGCCAAACCCAATCCAGATATACAGCCTGCGCCGATGAAGCGCCATCAAGGTCCAGAACAGTGTGGGCATGATCAAGTGCAGCATCAACATTGGCTTCAACATCGTCAAACAACAATGCAACCTCTATCGCATCACCCATTTGATCCGGGCCAAGATCCTCTTCGTCATAGCCCACCCGCTTCATCAGTGCGACCATTGGTTCTGGCATGGCAATAGCTGAGGCTATCGCCTCCTCCAGAACGCGGCTTCGCAATTCTCCCTGCAAAGGCGCCGCTATGGCCGTCGTCGGAATGTCCATAGCCTCCAGCAATGCTTGGAGCAGCATTGCTTTATCAGCCGGATTTGCCGTGCGTGTTTCCAACACCGCCTCGGGCGTTTGCAGGCGTCCTTCATACACGCTCGTTGCAATGCGCTCGCTGACAAACGTCAGTGCTGTATCTGCATCGGCCAAGGCTATTGCGGCCTCTTCAACAGTATTCCAGGGCTCATGATAAGCATCGCGAGATTGCAAAATCAGTTCGCGCAGCGTTCGCGGATCCGCGGTAGACTGGCAATAAGCCAGCAAACCCAGCAAAGTTGCTATAAGGACAAGTGCCAGCAATGCGGTTTTCACAAGCCGTCCGCGCTTGCCGGGTTCAACAATCTGCGTGTCCTGTGCAGCATCGATACTCATTGATTATTTGCTCCGGTATCTTGCGCCCAGGGATTTTGTCTCAAGTATGTTATCGAACGCGACTCTCCGGCAGCGGCAGCAAGACGCATCCAGCGCGCACCTTCCTCACGGTTCTTTTCTACACCTCTTCCTTCAATGAACGCCTTTCCCAAATCAAACATACTGCCATGGTTACCGCCTTCTGCTCCTGCCAGGGTTCTTTGAAAAGCAAACGCGAACAGGCGTTTTGTGGCGTCGCCACCCAGTCGCTCTGCCAGTTGCTGCACCGGCCAACCACCGCCAGAATACGCGCCTCTTCGGGCATGTATGACGGATGCTTTGTGGTTGGAATACACGAAGTGCGAACCAATCGACAGATTTCCCAGCACCTCTGCTGAAGGAATTCGTTCCGCGCTTTCAGAAATCCAGCGAATCGCACGCCGCCTGGCGGTTGGAATGCCGTATGCTGCGTTATACAGATGCGTGGTTAGGCTTCCGTCCAAATTATACTCGGACAGCTCTTCCAAACGAGGCATGAAGGCTAACAAAGTGGAAGGGGCTGTCCGCAGAATGTATCGGTTGTACAATTCATAGGCTGGCAGATATCCGGCATCCATGAGGGTTGCCAAGTGCGGCTCTAGTGGCTCTTTCGCGCCCAAAGGCTGTTGTTCACCAGATATCAGGGTTTCGACAAATGCCTCATCAGCCTCGAGTGCCAAACGCATGCGCGCCGGCAAGAATCCCGCATTTGCGGCGGAGAGATGCAGGGCAAGATGACGTTCGTGGTCTTGCGCAATACCACTGCCGTTGCGCAGCGCTTCTGCCAGTAAATATTGCGCTGGTGGATAGGTGCGCAAAAGCTCACTGCCCAGACGAGCAACAGATTGAACAGACTGCTCAGCGTGTGCCTGAACACGTGCAAGCTGAAAGGCCAGACGCTTGCTCTCCGGTTCATCTGCAACGGCAGACTGGCAAGCAGCCAGAGCCTCATCCACATCGAGATCAATATCCTCGCGCCCATACCCGTAGCTGTCTGGATTGTAAGGAAAGGCTGCAACCTTATCACATTGAGTTGCTGATCCTTGTAAAATCGGGTCCCCCCCCACCAAGGGTTCAGGCCGAGGCATAGGCCAACGCATGGCGGAGCCCGTCGGTACGGCCTCTATTTCTATCTCAGCAAGCGAGGCATTGAACCAGTTACTTGAGAAGGGAGCGGAATTTTCCAACGCAACCTTCAGAGTCTGCATCAATATTGGTTCATCGAACGCAATGCGCGTGGGACCAGAATTGTTGAGCGCATCATGTGCAACACGGAAATAACCGCGTCCGAATTCTTGATGGCTGGCCCAGATACTTGCCCGAACGGCTGGTGGCCTGGCCCCTTCTGTTAGATCATTGTGCAAAATCACCGAAGCTACTGCAACCGGCTGGTCAAAGCGGAATACAAAATGACAAGGGGCAATTTCGCGACCTGTCTGCCAGTAAGTTTCCAGATTGCCGTCAGTCAGGGAAGTTGCAGGGAACCCCTCGGCGTCCTTACAGATAGTTTCCGCTGGCTTCATTCCCGTGAGGCTGGGTAACTCTTGTGCCGAACCCGCTGCTGGTACCAGAAAGACATTTGCAATCAACGCCAATGGCGCAATCCGGCGCAACAATCGAATTCTCATTTATCATCCCAACCCGTAAGTATCAGCAAGCGCCCCGAAGGCATGAATTAGACAATTCACATAAGCCGCTGTCAACACACGGAATAAGGTATGTATTCTGCCGTTTGAATTGAACGTCGCAACCTCAGGCAATCATCGCGCACTGAGTGCCATCACATAGCAAAAGCCTCTGAATTCCGTCTGTCAGCGCTTGAACCCGCAATCATTGCGTGACACTGGAAAGATTGCAGATCGCAACCCAAAGGCCATGCTCTTCTGCGTACGAGGTCACGCTCATTAAGGTCACTCTGGCACTTGATGCACCACCAATAAAAAACCGGCGATCAGGTCACCCCAATCGCCGGCTTAATCACTTACCCAATCGGCAAAGCACTCAGTTTGTAGCAACCTGGCTGATGCGGCCGTCCTTGAACGGAGCGTATGGCAGGTTTTCGACCAGATAATCGGCAAGAACCTGATCCAGGCCGGGGCCAAAATCATAGGCGTTCATGCCGGCTGTTTCGAATATTTTGTAGCCATCACCGCCGCTGCGCATGAAGTTGTTGGATACAACGCCATAGGTTTTAGCTGGGTCGATGGCAGTCCATGAACCACCTTCCATGACTTCCACCGATTTGATGCGCCCTTCATTTGGAGCCACGCTTGGGTCCCAGCTGAACTTCACGCCCGACACTTGTGGGAAGCGGCCTTTCACTTCTTCCACCTGGCTAACGCCGTTTTCCAGCGCTGCAATCACATCTGAGCCTTTCAACTGGAAAGTAGAGAGTGTGTTCTGGAACGGAAGCACGGTTAGCACTTCGCCCATGGTCACAGGGCCTGCATCAATGGAGGAGCGCAGTCCGCCAGAGTTGGTGATTGCGATCTGGATGCCCTGATCAGCGACGCGGGTGAGCATGGCATCGGCTACCAGATTGCCCATTTCACATTCTTCCACACGGCACACGGCGCGGTCGCCCTGAATGAGGGCTGCGGATTCAGACACAACCTTGTTGCGGATTTCATCCAACGGGCCAGCCAGTTCAGAGATACGCTCCTTGGTGCCGCCATCTTCAACCACTTCACCATCCATGATGATTGGCTCGCCCTTGGCTTCGGTCACAATGCCATTATCATCAAACGTCACATCCAATGCGCCCAGGAATTTGCCGTAAGCATAGGCCTGTACGATGGCGGTTGGTGTGCCGTCTGGTCCGTCCACCATGGTGGGGTACGGGCCGGCAGCCCTGTCGGAAATATTGGACAGGAATGTGTTGGAATGACCGCCCACAATCACATCAATGCCGCCCACTTCACGAGCGACTTTCTGATCCACGAAATAGCCTGAGTGAGACAGGACGATGATCTTGTTGACGCCAGCCGCTTCCATGGCCGCCACTTCGCGGGCCACAGCTTCGGATGGATCGGAGAACACAACATTCTTGCCCGATGAGGACAATTCGCCAGTGTCTTGCGGTGTCAGGCCGATCATGCCGATTTTCTCGCCGCCACGTTCAATAATGGTCGATGGCATCAGCTTGCCGGCCAAAGCAGGTTCGGCAGACACATCGGCATTGGACATCAGCACCGGAAAATCCACGGCATCCATGAAACCGGCCAGCACTTCCGGCCCATCATCAAATTCATGATTGCCAACAGTCATACCGTCATAGGCAAGCTTGTTCATCATCTCGGCGGCAACTTTGCCTTTGTAATAAGTGTAAAACAGCGAACCCTGGAACTGGTCGCCGCCATCCACCAGAATGCTGTTGTTGCTCATGCCGCGGGCTTTCTCGACGCCGGTGACAAGACGGGCATAACCGCCAAAGCATTTGCCTTCTGCATTGTCTTCTTCGCCACAAGGGGAATCATATTTGCTGATGGGCTCCACACGGGAGTGAAAATCATTGGTGTGCAGCACAGTCAGCGAATAATCCGCCTGTGCCGCGCCGCAAAGCGCCACAACGCTGGCGGCTGTGAGACTGAGTAGGGTTTTCATGAAAATGCTCCTTCAATTTAACTGAACGGCAATCGCGGCAAGATGCGCAGCGATCTTCATAGTTTCTCAAATAGGTTCGGCAGCCTTTGTGCCACAGCATCTGCAAGGCTTTATGACAAAAGCATAGTCCACAAATCCAAAGCCTGTGAAGAGGCTTCTTCAGCTGACCCGCCGCATTCACCAACAATCATGTGGGTGAGCGCGTCGCGGCCCTTGCGAATGAAGGGCAAACAACGTCAATATGAGCCATTGCAAGCTCATGCGGGGGCCTATGGCTGAGACGAAACACCCAATAAGGCGTCTGCTGGATGGCCTTTATACCGGGGCCGGAATGTTGGCCGCTATATGCCTGTTGATGATTCTGGTTATCATCGTGGCGCAGATGATAGCGCGCTGGATGGGCACCCCCTTCCCCGGCTCGGCGGAATATGCCGGTTACTTCATGGCGGCCTCTTCCTTTCTGGCCTTCGCCTATGCGCTCAACAAGGGCGCGCATATTCGCGTCAGCCTGTTTCTCAACGCGCTGGGGCGTCACCGCCATTGGGGCGAAGTGTGGTGCATGGCCATTGCCACTGCAGCCACCTGCTATCTGGCCTGGTACGCCATTCGCGGCGTCAGCCTGTCGATCAAATTCAACGACATCAGTCAGGGACAGGACGCAACACCGCTGTGGATCCCGCAAAGCGTTGTGGCCTTTGGCGCCGTACTGCTGGCAATCTGCTTCATTGATAATCTGATCACCCTGCTGATCAGCCGCCGCGACAATATCCGCGCTGACGCATTGGCAGGAGACTAGAAAAATGGAGTTTGCAGCCACTGGCGTTTTTCTGTTCGTTCTGTTTTTGCTTTTAGGCTCCGGCGTCTGGGTGGGCCTGGCCCTTCTGGGCGTTGCCTTTGTTGGCATGGAACTGTTCACCACTCGCCCGGCAGGCGATGCGATGATGACCACCATCTGGTCAGCCTCCTCATCGTGGACGCTAACGGCCCTGCCGATGTTCATATGGATGGGCGAAATCCTGTTTCGAACACGCCTGTCGGAAGACATGTTCAAGGGCCTTTCACCCTGGATGGCCAAACTGCCCGGCGGCTTGCTGCACACCAATATTGTTGGCTGCACGGTCTTTGCCGCCGTCTCCGGCTCTTCGGCGGCAACGCTGACCACGGTTGGCAAAATGTCGATCCCGGAACTGCGGGCGCGCAAATACCCCGAAAAAATGATTATCGGCACTTTGGCCGGGGCCGCCACATTGGGGCTTATGATCCCGCCCTCGCTGACCCTCATTGTCTATGGGGTGACGATCAATGAATCCATCACCAAACTGTTCATTGCCGGCATTGTTCCGGGCCTCATTCTGGCGCTGATGTTCATGGCTTATGCCAGCCTCTATGGCGTCTTTTCCAGTGATTATGATCCAACGCCCGAACCGGCCATGACCTTTATGGAGCGGGTCAAGAACTCACGATTTCTGATCCCGGTCATCCTGCTCATTCTGCTGGTGATCGGTTCCATGTATCTGGGCTATGCCACCGCCACCGAGGCCGCAGCCTTCGGCGTGCTTGGCTCCATGGCACTGGCAACAATGCAAGGCTCGCTCAACTGGACCAGCTTCAGCCAAAGCCTTTTGGGCGCCACCCGCACATCGGCCATGATCGCGCTTATTCTGGCAGGTGCCGCCTTCCTGTCATTGTCGATGGGCTTTACCGGCTTGCCGCGTGCGCTGGCCACTTTCATTGCATCGCTGGAGCTATCGCGCTTTGAATTGCTGATGGCATTGTTGCTGTTCTACATTGTCATTGGCTGTTTTCTGGATGGCATTTCCAGCGTGGTGCTGACCATTGCCGTGGTGGAACCTATGATCCGTCAGGCCGGGATTGATGTCATCTGGTTCGGCATCTTCATTGTGGTGGTCGTGGAAATGGCACAGATCACGCCGCCAATTGGCTTCAATCTGTTCGTGCTGCAAGGCATGACCAACCACGAGATGAACTACATAGCCAAGGCGGCTCTGCCCATGTTCGGCATTATGGTGGTGATGGTGTTCATACTGATCCTGTTTCCCGACATTGCCACCTGGCTGCCGGAAAACATGCGTCAGCGTTAGTAAATCACCTTAGGCGGGGCGTGATTTTGCCCCGTCCGAAAACAGGCTCTTGCCGTTCTGTTCTATGATCTGGCGACCCTTCTGCAGGGTAAATTTCACTGCATCATCTTCACTATTGAATGTGTCGGCCCGCACAAAGGGGCGCTCCAGGGTCTCGCCGTCAATCTCTTTGGTAATGGTGCCGGCAACCCGCCATGTACCGCCAGAACTTTGCGGCGCCGGGACAATCAGGCAGTCCTCAAACGGTTCGGCCTCGTGCTTGCTGCCGCCACCAGACCCGCCGCCATCGCCGCCGCCAAACAATTTCTTCAAAAATCCTGCCATGCCCGTTTCATCCCTTATCTGCTTAAGTTCAATCAGCACTGTTCAATCGCCATTGCCATGATAGAAAGGCATATCAAACCGCTTGTGAATCCTACTATGCCAGAAAAACATATTATTGCCATGTGGTCCGGCCCGCGCAATCTGTCAACGGCCATGATGCGCAGCTTTGAAAACCGCCCCGATACAATTGTCTGGGACGAGCCATTCTATGCGGCCTATCTGCAAGACACCAAACTGCCCCATCCCATGGCAAACGACATTGTTGCCCATGGCGACCCGGATTGGCGCTCGGTCGTGGAAGCATGTCGCCAGCCCGCGCCACAGGAACAGATATTCTATCAAAAGCAGATGACGCACCACATGCTGCCAGCCTATGACCGCACATGGATTGCAGGTCTGTCCAATGCGTTCCTCATTCGCGATCCGGCCCGTGTGGTTGCAAGCTACGGCCAGAAGCACGACGCTGTTTCGCTGGCTGATATCGGCTTTACAGAACAGGCCGCCCTATTCGATCTGGTCTGTGACCTGACCGGTAAGGCACCACCGGTGATCGACGCCACCGACATACGCAGCAACCCGGAGGCCGCGCTCAATGCGCTCTGCCCGGCCCTTGGCATTCAATTCTCAGAGCAGATGCTATCCTGGCCAACAGGACAACGCGGAAGCGATGGCGTGTGGGCGACACATTGGTATGACAGTGTGGTCAAATCCACCGGCTTTGCTCCGCCTGAACGAACGCAGCCACTTGTGCCGGACCAGCACAAGAGCATAGTTGAGGAAGCGATGCCGATTTACGAACATATGAAGCGGCATGCATTGTCGTTCTGATAGCGGGAGTGTCTGAATGAACTTTTCGATCCGCCCCACAACACTCGCCGACAACGACGCCATTGAGCCCATTCTCAAAGCTTCCTACAGCACTTTGCTGCAGGGCTTTTATGATGCTGACACGCTCGCACGCGCCGTGCCGATTATGTCAAAAGCTCAACCAGACCTCCTCACCAGCGGCACTTATTATGCAGCGACCATTGATGAGAAAATCGTCGCCTGTGGCGGTTGGACCCTTGCAGTTCCAGGAACAAAAAAAGTGCAGGATGCCAGCATTGCTCATATCCGCCATGTTGCAACACACCCCGATCATTTGAGAAAGGGATTGGCCAAAGCCATTATGACGCATTGTTTTGATGCAGCGCAGGCAATTGGCGTGACACAATTCAGCTGTTTTTCCAGCCTTGCCGCCGTTGCCTTTTACGAAAGTGTGGGTTTTAGAGCGGGGGAACAGAAGACAGTATCCTTCGCGCCCGATCTGCCATTTCCGATGGTCGTCATGACTCGGGATCTCTGATCCAGAAGCTAACGGTTGGCAAGATGGTGCGAGATCATGAGATCAAGATGTGCGCCACCACCATTCTTGAACAGGGTAATGTCAGCATCGGAAATGCGCCCCTCAGCACCGCCCACCAGTGCATATAAATCCGCCAGCACATCTGCGCGTTGAATAATATTGTTTTTAAGCGGAATCTTGTATTCGCCAATGTGATCCAGTGTCGTGTCAAAACTGTCAGCAAACAAACGCGCACGTGTCAGTGCCACATCATCCGCCTCGCGCATGGCAGGCGCAAAGGCGCCCACAAGGTCCAGATGCGTTCCTTCCGACAGCAAGGCACCTTTGATCACCGGCTCTTCACTCATCGTCGCGCTGCAAATAATATCCGCTTCAGGAAGAGCTGCATCCAGATCGGAGACAGCGTCCACGGCAGTTCCGGTCCGGCTTTGCAATTCTGTTGCAAGCGATGCTGCCCGCTGCATTGTTCGGTTCCAGATCAGCACTTTTTCCAGCGCAGGCCGCGCCGCTAAATGCGCTTCGATCAACGGGCCTGCCATATTGCCAGCGCCAACCATCAGCAGGGTTTTGGAGTCCTCACGCGACAACAATGCGCTGCCAAGGGCGCTGTCAGCGGCAGTTTTCAGGCGTGTCTCTGCCGGGCCATCAATCAGCCCTATCGGCGTGCCGCTTGCCTCATCAAACATGATAACCTGTCCCTGCACCGATGGCAGAGCGGGGCTTTGCGATGGATTATCGGGATAGATCGTAACCGCTTTGGTACAAGCTCCCAGGCCCTCAATCCACGCAGAACGCACCAGGTATTTCCGGCCAGCCTGTGCCAACAGCGTATCGTTGACCAGCGCTTTTGGCAGTGTATGCCCATGACGCAAAGCTGCGATCAATGATGGCCAGTCGATGGAGGCTTCCAGCATATCTTCGGTGAGAATTTGCATGACAGGGTCCGAGATTCTTCTGGGTTGAATTCAGTGAGGTATCATGGATCCTCGGAACAAGTCCGAGAATGACGGGGATAGAATGTCGCGCATATTCTCTACCCCTACAATCTTCCAAACACCATCCTGCTCATGCGCTGTATCAAAGTCCCTCCGCGTCATTCTCGGACTTGTTCCGAGAATCCACCAGCATCCAACCCGAGATCATCAGCATTCAAAACAAAGGCCTTGCCGAATCCACCATTAAGATAGGCATTTTCCACTGCGAACCTGAACAGAAAAAAATCTCCGAAGTCCACATAAAGTGCCGCTTTGGGATGCTGTTTCAGATAATGCGCCCGTGTCTGCGCATGATCCTCAGAACTCTTGTCCAACCGTATGGTTTGCGCCTGCAAGGTGATGCGCGGATGCGCAAGCGGGTCACCCTTACCCGGCTCACCCACCAGCACAGAACAGGATGCATTCTCGATCAATGCTTTCGTGTGATAAGCCAGCGTCGACATCAAAGAAATTGGCTGCCCCTCACCGTCCAGAGCAAACGCAATGCGACTGGCCAAGGGGCAACCTGTGCCAGGCTCCAATGTCGCCAGCGCAGCAAAGCGGGCCTCTGCCAACAAGCGCCTGCCCAACGCGCGCGCCTCATCATCGGTTTCCCGGATGGGACTTTTCGGTTCAGCCATTGTCAGATCCACACTCTTGGAAAATCGAGCCCCCGGCATCGCCGGAAGCTCTCAGCACAATCAGCCTGTTTACTACATGGCTTTGTAAGCGTCGACGGCAGCCTTACCGGCATCACCGGCTGAATCCAGCCATTCCTGCGTCATGGTTTCACCAAAGCCCTGCAATTCCGCCTTCAGCGCGTCACCAGGGGCAGCAACTTCCATGCCGTTTTCAGCCAGACCGTCCAGATAGAACTGCGTAAGTTCTTTCGCTTTTGCCAGGCCAGCAGCTTCTGCCTGGGCGCCGCACTCGGTAACGGCTGCCTTATTGGCATCGCTCAGAGCATCCCATGCATCCTTGTTGACGAACACGGTGTTGCGGGGAAGCCAGGCCTGCACATCATAAAAATGAGTCAGCTGCTCCCACACTTTGCGGTCATAACCGGTTGAACCGGAAGAAATGAACGCTTCGGCAACGCCGGTGGCCAGTGCCTGAGACAATTCCGCCGCTTCAATCTGGACCGGCACCATGCCTGCCAGTTCGGCAATACGCGCTGTCGCAGCATTATAGGCGCGGAATTTGATGCCGGACATGTCGCTGACACCAGCTACTTCTTTCTTGAAGTAAAGGCCCTGAGGTGGCCACGGCACTGCGTAAACATACTCAAGGTTCTGCTTTGCAAGCGCCTCTTTCACAGCTCCGGAAGCGGCTTTCCAAAGCGCAACGGAATCGTCAAACGACGTTGCCAGGAATGGAATGGAATCAACGCCGAACAGCGGATCCTCATTGGCATGCGCTGACAGCAGCCGCTCGCCAATCGGGGCCTGGCCGGTCTGTACCGCACGTTTGATTTCGCCACCCTTGTAGAGCGAGCCACCGGGATGGGTGACAATTTCAAGATCACCACCTGTTGCTTCGGTCACGCAGGCGGCAAATACCGCACCGTTTTCCGAGTGATAATTGGATGCAGCATAGGCCATTGGCATATCCCACTTCTCTGCATAGGCCCCAGCTGTGGAGGCACCAACAAGCGCGACTGCAGCCGCACTGAGGGTTAAAGTTCTTTTCAAGCTCATAGCTTTTGTCCCCTGTTTTGATTCATGATTCCTGAATAGGTATTCAGGAAATCGACGACGAGATCGACCTGTGTCGGTACGCCCGACAAGCAATCTGAGGCGATGCGACCAGTTTTTGCTCTGGCTGTCAATCCGACATTGGGCACACTCGGAATCACCGCATTTTTGCCCCTTCACAATCGGCTTTCACCAACCATTCAACATCGCATCCTGCTGCATTTCATGTCAGACTGACGGTCAATCTCAGCCGTTGGATATGCAAGCATGACACAGAACACAGGGGCACAAATCGGCCTGCTTATGCTGGAAAGCCGCTTCCCCCGGTTCAAGGGAGATATCGGCCATCCAGAAACGTTCAATCCGCCCGCATTGGTTGCAACCATCCGCAACGCGACACCGAAGCGCGTGGTTGAAGATCAGGCAACGGGCCTGGTCAATAGCTTTTCCGATGCCGCAAAGAAACTGGAACAGGCCGGGGCCAGCCTCATCACAACCAGTTGCGGCTTTCTTGTGCTCCACCAGAAAACACTGGAAACCGCCGTCACCGTGCCGGTTGTCAGTTCCGCATTGCTGGCCGTTCCCATTGCCGCTGAGCAATTACGCCCAGATGGTTTGCGACCAGCAATTTTGACAATTTCGTCTGAAAACCTGACCGCCGCCCATCTGCAGGCGGCTGACTGTCCATTGGAAACGCCCATTGGAGCTCCTGATCCGAAGGGGCATTTCTGCACACAGATTCTCGGCAATCATGAAACCATGGATCAAGATGCTGCCAGACAGGATGTCATCACCGCTGCGGCAGATCTCATGAAGAAGCACACAGACATTGGGGCCCTGGTGCTCGAATGCACCAATATGCCACCCTATGCGTCTGATCTGGCCCGGCTGTTCGAAATACCCATTCTGTCCCTGCCCGGCCTCCTACCGCTTTGCCAGACAGGGTTGAGCTTCAAGGCAGCAACGCGCAAAGCGCTGGCGATGTAGCAACCAACATGTTACATTCATAAAAACATATATGTTGGGAGCATGTCATGACCTTGGATCGCCGCGAATTACTGGCTGGAGCCGGCCTGATTGGTGCAGCCGCCGCATTGGGTCTTAACCGTCCCGCCTTCGCCGCCAGCGAAAAAACCCTGGGCAATGGCAAAGTTACCATTCTCAGCGATGGCCATATGAGTTTCCCAACCAGCTTCATGTACCCGGACGTTGCCGATGACGCCATGACCGCGCTTCTGACCAGTCACAATTTGCCCACAGACCAGTTGGAACCACCCTGTAATCTGACGCTCTATCAAACCGGTGACCGCATCATTTTGTTTGATGTTGGCGGCGGCAGTCAGTTTCTCCCGACCACAGGCAAATTGCCAGATGCTTTGGATGCCATTGGCCTCACGCCCGAAGACATAACCGATGTCATTTTCACCCATGCCCACCCTGATCACCTTTGGGGATTGCTCGATGATTTTGACGATCTGCTTTTCCCGGATGCCAACTACTACATATCGGAGCCGGAATGGGCTTTCTGGACTGATCCGGACACCGTCAGCAAGGTGCGCGAGGATCAACAGGGATTGGCTGTCGGCTCCAAGCGCCGATTGGAGATCCTGTCTGACCAAATCACGCTGTTCAAGCCGGAAAGCGAGTTGCTCAGTGGCATCTACGCACATGACACATCCGGTCACACGCCAGGCCATTGTTCCTTTGAAATCAGGGAAGGATCAGAGCAATTGCTGGTGCTGGGCGATGCGTTGGCCCATCCAATCATAACCTTTGAGCATCCAGAATGGCCATTTGGGCAGGATATCAGCTCCGAGCGCAGCATCATCACAAGAAAGCGCCTGCTGGATTTCCTTGCGACACGGCAGATGGAATTGATCGGTTACCACTTGCCCTATCCGGGCTTTGGTCGGGCGGAACGACACAGTTCTGCCTATCGTTTTGTCGCGCCATGAGCGCCTGAACCTGCATAATTGCGCTATTTGCCTTTGTGACAGGCAAATATTTCCTTTTGAGCGGACCTTTCGCAAACGATTGCCTCTGCCAAACCGACCGCAGGGTGTAACACACTGCCCTGTTTGGAATTGGGGCCTTCTATGTTCGAGCTTCTGGAAAATCTGCGTGAAACCTATGAGACGGCGACACTGGTGGTGTTTGGCGCTTTTGGGCTTGGCATTCTATTTGGTATCATTGCGGAAATCAGCAAATACTGCATGCGTGCAGCGGTGGCCGAATGGGCGACACCATTACAGGATGATACGCCAGCCAGATATCGCACAGGCTTGATCGGCTTTGCCGTTCTGGCAGCGCTTATTGGAACACAGGCCATACATTACACGGGTCTCATTGACCTGTCGCAGAGCATTTACTGGTCCGTCCCCATTCGCCCTTTGCCTCTGATCGTTGGTGGGCTGCTGTTTGGCATTGGCATGGTGCTCACCGGCGGATGCGTCAGCCGCCTTCTGGTGCTGGCAGCTTCCGGAAATGCCCGCGCCGTCGTAACGCTTCTGGTCACCGGCATCACGGCCTATGCGACCTTGCGCGGAATTTTGGCATTGCCAAGAATTGAACTGGAAAACCTCATCGCAAGTGAGGTCACACCGGCGTCCCTGTTTGCCGACAATGCAAGCCTCATCAGTGTATTTTTCGGCCTCGTAGTGGCGCTGGCAATTGCTGTTATTCTAACCACCCGAGGGCGCGGCTTTGGACGCGCCGCGCTGCCAGGCATTGCCATTGGTCTGCTGGTGGTTCTGGGATGGTTCATTACAGGTGTTGTGGGGCTGGACGATTTTGACCCGACCCAACTCACGTCACTCAGCTTCGTCGCGCCAATTGCGGAAAGCGTACAATATCTGATGATCTTTACCGGCGACACCATACGCTTTTCAATTGCCTTGGTCGGAGGCGTCTTGGTGGGTGCTTTTGTCAGCGCGGCCATATCTGGTCGCTTCCGCTTTCACGGTTTTGTCAATGAGCGCTCTGTGTTGCGCTATCTGAGCGGTGCCGTGCTGATGGGGTTTGGCGGAGTGACTGCGCTGGGCTGCACAGTTGGCCAGGGCGTGACCGGCCTTTCGACCGTTGCTCCCTCATCGCTGATTTCACTTGCTGCCATTCTGGTTGGCAGCTTTGTCACGATGAAACTGCAAACGGCGCGCCGCCCAAAGGGCGACGCGACGTCAAAGCTTATTCCGGCAGAATAGGTTTTGGCTTCAGGATCTATCCAAACAGATCATCGGTCATGGCTGCATACCAGCTTTCCGACTCCTCATAGGTAGTCTTGCGAAGCTCATCACTTTCACCGGTTTGTGAAATAAAGCTCTCAACACTTTCAATTGATTCAGCTCCTGCCTGATACCGAGCACCAACCTTCACGCCATCATTTGGCGCAATCAAGCTCCAGCATGTATTGGCAAAACGGGCGTCGAACACACGACTTCCCGTAAGTTCTGCCCGAATATGATTAGCTGCCACCTTGGCCTGACTGTTGGCAGAGAAGCCCGATTTCGGCATGGCAGAGGCAACAGACGCATCACCAAGAACATAAATCGCCTCATCGGCTTTTGTCTGCATGGATGCCGGCACAATCGGTGCCCAGTCACCATCCGTCACGCCAGCATGCATCGCAATAGCACCAGCCTTTTGCCCTGGAATCACACTCATTGCATCAGCTTCAAACGTGTCGAAATCAGTCTCGACAGTCATGTTATCAGTATCAACATTTGAAATACCGCCATGAATATCTGAGCCAATCCACTCCACCATGCCTGGATAGTGTCTTTCCCAACCTTCGGAAAACAGACCCTGTTTTGAGAATTTCTCTTTGGGATCCAGCACAATGATTTTTGCAGTCGGGTTTGTTTGTTTCAGAATGTGGGCGATCATCGAGACGCGCTCATAAGGACCAGGAGGACACCGGAAAGGGTTTGGTGGCGGCACCATGATGAAGGTTCCCCCTTCAGGCAATGCCTCAACTTGGTCCTTGATGATTTGAACCTGGGTCCCTGATTTCCAGCCATGAGGTACGCGGCTTTGGGCCTCAACCGAATAACCCGGTACGCTGTCATATTTCATGTCGATACCGGGCGACAGCACCAACCTGTCATAGCCAAGACTCGCACCGGACCCCAGAGCAACGGTTTTCGCAGCTCCATCAACGCCAACGGCCCAGTCATGCACGACATTGATGCCATATTCGCTCACCAGCTTGTCATAGCCATGCCCGATGGAGGCAAAATCACGAAAGCCACCCAGATATAGATTTGAAAAGAAGCATGTGTAGTAACGCTTGTTGGGTTCCACCAGCGTCACATCAATCTCGCCGTTTGAATCCTTGGCAATATAACGTGCGGCTGTCGCGCCCCCGGCACCGCCACCAACAACCACCACTTTGGGCTTTGCCCCAAGAGCAATGTTGGGCGTGGCCAATGTGGTTAATGACGCTGCTCCCAACAGCGCATTAAACTTCCGCCTGGAAAGTTTCGATGAAATGGACATACGTTTCCTCCTCATTCAGTTGGTAAACTTGCAAAATAGGCAGCAAGCGCCGCCAGTTGTTCCTCATCCAGACCGCTTGCAATTGTCTGCATGGCTATGTTTTCCAGAGTTTTCGATTTATAGGCCTGCATCACCGTCAGGAAGGTTTCTTCCTCAAGGCCTGCAATGGCTGGAATTTGTCGTTCATCATCACCTCCAGCGCGATGGCAGGATGCACATTCAGCCGCAAGATAGGCGCCATATTCCACATCACCGGCGGAAGCAGCATGGGCAAATCCCAACAAAAAGCCCGCCACTGCAATGCACCGGACCATATTCAGATATCTCATTGACGGCTCCCCAACGGCCAGACCTGTTTCAAAGGCTCAAGCACGGATCCATGAACCAGGGCATGCAGACCAATCCACGCGCCCAGATACATTCCGATCAATGCTATCGGGGCAGAATAGGCCAATGCAGACGCTGCTGAAAGACCTTGCCCCACAGTGCAGCCCAACGCGGTAACACCACCAAATCCCATGAGCACGCCACCCAACATCTGCCGGCGCATTTCACGGGCATCATCGCACACTTCCCAGCGAAAATGTCGTTGGATCAGGGTCGTAATTGCTGCCCCAACAACGACACCTGCGACGGCGCCGATACCAAATTTCAAACTGGCACCGGTCATCGTCATGACATAGATCAGAGCTTCGCCCAATGGCGCTGAAAACGTAAACGATTCAATGGGGTAAGCCTCAAATGGATCATACGCCAAAACGCCCGTGGCAAACCAGCCAAAGGCAATGGTAAGTCCCACCAGCGCAGCCGTGAAAAGCACCCTGACATTCTGCCGCAGCGCTTTGGAAGACAGACAAAATCCAACCAGCAACAAGGCCAGAAAGATGCCTGCGATGCTGGCTGGAACACCTATGAACTGTTCAATTGCAAATGCAAAACCAGCATTGCTCGGGTCAAGATTTCTGGCAGGCACACCAAGACCGATCCGCAGATAAGCTGCGGCACCACCCAATGTGGCATAAGCGGTAATGCCCATCACGAGAAAAGTAACGATTGATTTCAGATCTCCGCCCCCAATGCGGGCCAGAGTTCCAAATCCACACGTCCCGACAAGTGACATGCCAAAACCGAAAATCAGACTCCCCACAAGTGTGGCAATCAAAGTTGTCGGTGAAGCAAGATAAAATGTCCGGGAAATATCAATCAAGCCGCTGCCATGCAGCCCGTATGTTGCAAGAGCGCCAATGGCGATTGCAAGTCCCCACATACGCAAGCGCAGGCCGTTTCCGGCAAGCACTTTGTCTTCAATGGCTCCAAGTGTGCAAAACCGACCCCAACGCGCCGCAAAGCCAAGGGCCCCACCGCCTGCCAACCCGCAAAGAGCTGCAGTCGTGCCCGGCGACAGCTCCTCCATGCTGCAGACCTCCCGACATATTAGTTTTTTTGAATGTATATACGATATCAACCAGATTTGCAATCAGAGGAGAGCCAAAGGCTCAGCAGTCATCCTGGCAGAACAGGTCATAGACCAACCCGATCATGCGCTCCACGCGCTCATCAGCCAGCGAATAATACATCACCTTTCCCTCGCGGCGGGTCTTGACCAGACCTTCAAGCCTGAGGCGCGCAAGCTGTTGTGAAACTGCGGCTTGACGAGCGGACAACAACTCTTCCATCTCGGTCACCGAGCATTCGCCCTCGACAAGGCGGCACAGGATCATCAACCGACCTTCATGCCCAAGCGCCTTGAGAAAATCGGTTGCTTCCTTGGCGCTATCCATCATGGCATCCATGGATTTTCCATCACCGAGAACCGGCAGGGCATTGGAGGATTGAGAACGGCTATCGGTTACAGACATGTCAAGAACACCAGTCAGGTTTTTGTAGCGTTGCCCAACGCCGTGGGGTCCGAAATCGGTACCGCAGAATCGAGCGCAGGAGCTGACCCGGGGGAGGAAGCAGGCAGCTTGTTCATGAGATCAGATAACATCCACCAAAACAACTCGTCACCGGGATATCCACGAATACGGCCAAGTTCAACACCATCCTGAACCAGCACAAAGCTGGGCGTAAAGCGTTCCATCTGGATGCCGCGCAGATCGT
This sequence comes from Alphaproteobacteria bacterium, assembly GCA_024743215.1. Classification (GTDB taxonomy): domain Bacteria; phylum Pseudomonadota; class Alphaproteobacteria; order Rhizobiales. The sequence goes on along the minus strand of JANSWZ010000003.1, from coordinate 445,303 downwards.
CAGGCATAGGTTGGTGAATATCGACACTGCGCAACGGCGCCCGCTTGCCCTCATCTGTTTTGGGATAAATCGGACCAATTTCCGCATGCCAGCGTTCGCACCAGTGGCAGGCTTTCTGCTCCATCATGATCAGCTCTGCAGCTTTCGCCGGAACAACCCAGAAACAGGTTATCAAGCCCAGCGCAAGCAGCACATGTTGGGTGGTCCCGAGTTTCAACAGCAGGCCTTTCTAAAATCGTCTTTTACACATTCCGTAACGTTATAGCAGCTTTCCCGATTGCTGAAAACAGAAACAAATTGTAATATCTGAATATGAACTGTGCCGCACAACGCATTCAAGACGGCTCAGACAGGGTGGAACAAGCAGCATGGACCTTACAGTATCACTAAGCGGCGCGCTGGCGGCCGGGCTGTTGTCCTTCGCCTCTCCGTGCGTGCTGCCACTTGTTCCTCCCTATCTGTGTTTTCTGGCTGGCGTCAGTCTGGACGAACTGACAGATGATGAGCGACCACCTGTGCTTATGGGCCGGGTTGTGGTTGCATCCCTGTTCTTTGTATTGGGTTTTGCCACAGTGTTCGTCGCCTTGGGGGCAAGTGCTTCTCTGGTCGGATCATTTGTGACCCAGCACCTGACCACGCTCAGCTATGTCGCAGGTGCAATCATAATCATTCTTGGCCTGCATTTTTTAGGTGTACTGCGCATCGGCCTGTTGTTCCGTGAAGCCCGGTTTCAGGTGCGCAACAAGCCCATAGGCCTGCTCGGTGCCTATGTGGTCGGATTGGCTTTCGCCTTCGGCTGGACACCATGCGTCGGCCCGGTCCTGGCCACCATATTGTTGGTCGCAAGCACAAGTGGCGATCCTTTGAACGGGGCCGTCCTGCTGTTTGCCTATGCACTTGGAATTGGCATCCCATTTATTTTGGCGGCCTTCTTTGCGGGGCCTTTCATGCGCTTCATGAGCCGCTTTCGCAGACACATGGCCCTGGTTGAAAAAATCATGGGCGGCCTGCTGGTCCTGACCGGAATTCTGTTTTTGACCGGATCCATGCAAACTCTGTCCTATCTCATGCTGGAGTGGTTTCCAGCCCTTGGCCAGATCGGTTAGAACTGAAACAAACCTTTGGAGGAAAAGATGAAATCTTTGATTGCAATTCTGACGGTTGCTTTTCTGGGTCTGGGCACCCCTGCCCTTAGCGCTCAGATCGGCGATGACGGGCTTCACAAACAGCCTTGGTTCAGCACCACATTCCGAGACATTGCCGAAGATATTGAGACGGCGGAGGCCGAAGGAAAGCGGCTGGTCATGATCTTTGAGCAGCGCGGCTGCATTTATTGCGAACGCCTTCATGAGACCGTTTTGTCAGACCCGGAGGTCGCGGCCTACATTCAGGAGCACTTTATGGTCGTCCAGTACAATATGTTCGGTGATGAAGAAGTCATTGATCTTGATGGCCGCGAACTGACCGAAAAGACAGCGGCACGCGCTTGGAGTGTGGTATTTACACCCACCATCATGTTCCTGCCCGAGACTGTGCCAGACGGTATGACAACAGATAAGGCTGCCGTTGCCACCATGCCCGGTGCCTTTGGCAAATGGACGTCCCTCCACATGTTTCAATGGGTTGTTGAAAAAGGGTACGAGACAGACGAGCACTTCCAGAAATACCATGCCAGAAAACTGGAAGAAGCTCGAGCCAGCGGAGCATTGGTCGAATGACGGAAACGGCCGATAACGAAATAATATGCTCCACATCTGCTGCAATGCAGCAAAAGAACCTATTCATAAGTTTGAATTTGTGATTGCCTTTTGCAGGTGATTATTGCATCCTCGTGGCAGCAGTTGAGGCTGCTTAGGGGAGAAAATTATGAGATATGGAAAACTGCGCGCAGGTGCCACGGCACTCGCTGCCGCCGGTCTGGGTGCTGCATTCTTTGGAAGTGCTTTGGCCGCTGAGTTAGCACCACAGCAAGTGGTTTACGATGAGGGCAAGGTGTCAGAATCTCTGTCCGGCGTACCCGGTGATGTCGAGGCTGGTCGCAAAGTGATGATAACACGTGGTCAGGGCAACTGCATTGCCTGCCATGAGGTCACTGCGCTCAAGGAAGTGCCCTTTCACGGCGAAGTAGGCCCAACACTTGATGGCGCTGGCGAACGATGGAGTGAAGCGGAATTGCGCGGCATCGTCGCCAACTCCAAGATGACCTTCGAAGATTCAATGATGCCATCCTTCTACAAGGTCAGTGGCTATATTCGACCCGGAAACGCCTTTACCGGAAAAGCTGCGAAAACAGCAGAATTACCACCTCTTTTGACAGCTCAACAGATCGAAGACGTGGTGGCATACCTTCTGACACTGAAAGAATAATCCGGCGTCAGAATTGCCTTTAAGATAGGAGACAGATCGATGGAACTCACAAGACGCAAGGCCTTGATGCTGGGAGCCGGTGCAACCGCTCTTGCATTCATGCCATCTATGCCTGCCACAGCCGCCGTTGAAGATGCGATAGCTGAATTTACCGGCGGCGCAGATGTTGGCGAAGGTGACATTACACTGACAACACCGGAAATTGCAGAGAATGGCAACACCGTGCCGGTTTCAGTTGACGCACCAGGTGCAGTATCAATTGCCATTTTTGCAGCTGGCAACCCCAGCCATGACGTTGTGACCTTCAATTTTGGTCCATTGGCTGCTTCTCACAGTGCCTCCACAAGAATGCGTTTGGCTGGCACTCAGGATGTGATTGCGATTGCCAAGATGTCGGACGGATCATTCGTTCGTGCAGCCAATCAGGTTAAAGTAACAATCGGCGGCTGCGGCGGTTAAGACAAGGAGACGGGCTCATGGCCAAAGGTGTAAAACCACGTGTGAAAGTTCCAAAGTCGGTATCGGCTGGTGAAACGATCACAATCAAGACCCTGATCAGCCACAAAATGGAATCAGGCCAACGCAAGGACAAAGAAGGCAACCTGATTCCGCGATCGATCATCAACCGTTTCACCTGTGAGTTTAACGGTGAGACAGTGATCGACGTCAATCTGGAACCTGCTATTTCGACCAACCCGTATTTTGAATTCGAAGCCAAGGTTCCCGAAGCAGGTGATTTCAAATTCACCTGGTACGACGATGACGGTTCAGTCTACGAAGAAACAAAATCCATCGCGGTGAATTGACGCGACCGACTGAATAATGGGGAGGAAACACATGCGATCGATCTCACTGAGGATTTTGGCCTCTGTTACAGCGCTTGCGGTAATGGGAAGTCTGAGCGCAATGGCCGAGGAACTGCCGGAACTGGTCATTAATGAAGACATTGAAATGGTAACCCGGACCAAGGCTCCGGCTCATCTGGAGAATCTCGACGAGATTCGCTCCGGATGGACGTTTCGCACTAAGGAAACCCAGGCATTCCAGATGGATGATTTCGACAATCCTGGAATGATCTTTGTCGATCAGGCTCTGGATACTTGGGAAACCGTCGACGGGGCAGCCGGCAAATCCTGTGCGTCCTGTCACGAAGGTCCTGAAAGCATGGCCGGTATGCGAGCATCCATGCCAAAGTGGAATGACGATGCTGGCGCCGTCTGGACCATGGAAATGTACATCAATGACTGCCGCGAAAACCGCATGCAGGCAGACGCATGGGGCTGGAAATCGCAGCCAATGCTGAACATGAATGCACTCATTTCCCTGCAGTCCCGAGGAATGCCGGTGGACGTCAAGATTGACGGTCCTGCCCAATCCACATGGGAAAAAGGCAAGGAAATGTACTACACGCGGTATGGTCAGCTGGAGCTGTCCTGCGCCAATTGTCATGAACAGAATTATGACAATTACATTCGGGCTGACCATCTGTCCCAAGGTCAGATCAATGGTTTTCCGGTCTACCGCCTGAAGCAGGCTAACCTGATCACATCACATAATCGGTTCAGAGGCTGCATCCGCGACACCCGCGCTGAAACTTTCAGCGAAGGTTCTCCGGAATTTATTGCACTTGAGCTTTACGTCAGTTCACGTGGCAATGGCCTGTCGGTTGAAGCGCCATCTGTGCGCAACTGATTTAATCGCCACACCATAAACCTGGCCGCTTTGAACAAATTCCAAAGCGGCCAGCAGCCGACAAGCTATAGAAAACAGATCACGTTTCGTGTCGCAGTTCAGACATGCGGCACCGCATATTCACGGTCAAACCGTGGTGAATTTTTGATCTTAGAATATCCACCCAAGACCAATTGAGGTGACATTGTCATGATTTCCCGCCGTCATTTTCTTCAGGCCGGCATGGCCGCTTCCGCACTATTGGGTCCATCAAGCTTTGGGCAATGGTCTGCGCTGGCTGCCACACAGGCGCTGACCCAGCAACAGCTTCTCGATTTTGACAATTTTGGCAATGTGACACTGGTCCACATTACCGATATCCACGCTCAGGCGATGCCGGTCTTTTTCCGTGAGCCATCCATTAATATCGGCGTAGGCACTGTGGAAGGCCTGCCGCCACACATTACCGGTGAAGATTTTCTGAAAACCTTTGGTGTTGAGGCTGGCAGTCCGGCTTCCTATGCCCTGACCTCCGTCGATTTCACCTCGCTTGCCAAAACCTATGGACGCATGGGCGGTCTTGATCGCGTTGCCACAGTAGTAAACTCGATCCGTGCCGAAAGAGACGCCAACATGCTGCTGCTGGATGGCGGTGATACCTGGCAAGGCTCTTACGTCTCCAACCAGACCAATGGTCAGGATATGGTGGACATCATGAATGTCCTGAAACCCGACGCCATGACGGCCCACTGGGAATTTACCTATGGCGAAGATCGGGTTGCGGAGATTGTTGACAGCCTTCCCTTCCCTCTGCTCGGCTCCAACATATTCGACAAGGAATGGGACGAACCAGCCTATGAACATACGAAATTCTTTGACCGTGGCGGCGTTAAAATAGCGGTTGTCGGACAGGCCTTCCCCTATCTGCCAATTGCCAATCCGGGCTGGATGTTCCCATCGCTCTCCTTTGGCATTCGTGAAAAAGTTCTGCAGGAGAATGTCGATGCCGCACGGGCCGAAGGCGCTGAACTGGTCGTGCTGCTTTCACACAACGGATTTGATGTCGACCGCAAGCTTGCTGACCGTGTGACGGGTATCGATGTCATTCTGACCGGTCACACTCACGATGCATTGCCTGAGCCCGTGCTGGTCGGTCAGACATTGCTCCTGGCTTCTGGTTCAAACGGTAAATTCGTATCCCGCCTCGATCTTGATGTGCGAGATGGGTCAGTCAAAGGATTCAAATACCGGCTCATCCCGATTTTTTCCGATGTGCTGGATGCCGATGAAACCATGGCTGCCAAAATTGCGGAGACACGCGCGCCATTCGACGGCGAATTGTCTCGAATTGTTGGCAATACCAAATCCCTGCTCTATCGACGGGGCAACTTCAACGGCACATTTGATGATCTCATCTGTCAGGCGCTTTTGGAAGAGCGCGAAGCTGACATTGCCCTATCGCCCGGCTTTCGCTGGGGACCAAGCCTGCTGCCGGGTCAGGACATAACTGTCGAAGACATCCATAATGGCACAGCCATGAGCTATCCCGCAGCCTATCGCAGTGAGATGGATGGCAAGCTGATCAAGGATATTCTGGAAGACGTTGCAGATAATCTGTTCAACCCGGACCCATACTATCAGCAGGGCGGCGACATGGTCCGCGTCGGTGGCATGGGCTACACAATAGATATCGACAAGCCGATTGGCAGTCGTATTTCAGACATGACCGTGTTGAAGACAGGCGAAGCCGTAGACCCATCACGAACATATATTGTCTCAGGTTGGGCCAGCGTCAACGAAGCGACACAAGGCCCTGCTATCTGGGATGTGGTGGAAAACTATCTTGCCCGTGAGCAGACAGTCGACATTGCAGAAAACCGCTCCGTCATCCTGCGTCGGAGTTAGGGTTCGAACCCAGAAGCAATCACTGTTTGACCTGATTGAAAAAATACAGATAGTTCGGTCTTTCAAGCTTTCATCGGAGACCGGACTCTTATGGCTGACCCTGAAGTTCATCATCTTGCGCCTGGCAAAATTGCCAATGTAGTCACCTATCTTGAAATGACAGAAAAACCCGAATGGGCCGGCACCCATATCCACCATCCGGGTCTGAGCCTGCGGCAAGACCGTGCGTTTGATCTGACCAGATATCGTGCCCTGTTCCGCGCTGTGGGAGAAGACTGGCTCTGGAGTTCCAGGCTTGCATATGACGACACAAAACTTGCCAGCCGCCTTCATGCCCAAAACGTTGATGTATTCGAAGTCATATTTGAAGGCAGCGTGGCCGGAATGGTGGAGTTGTGTCGCCATAACCCGGAAGATATCGAGTTATCATTCTTTGGCTTGAAGTCCGATTTCACCGGCCAGGGGCTCGGCCGCGATCTGATGCAATTGACGCTAAATCAGGCGTGGGCGGCTGAAGCGCAAAAGCTGTGGCTCCACACCTGCACTTTTGATCACCCGGCTGCTCTCAAATTCTATCAGAGCTGCGGCTTCACCCCGACAGGCTTTGCTGTGGAAGTCATGGACGACCCTCGTTTGCTTGGCCTCCTGCCCGAAACAGCGGGCTCGCATGTACCCTTGCTGAAACCATCCGGAGTTTAGGGTGCGGACCCTGTATGGGAGCTAAAATAGTCGGGATTAGTTTGTTTGCAGATCAGGAGCAAAGAAACAGAAAGTCTGAAATTTTCAAGTCTTTGCGACGCGGGTTGCGGGCAAACAGGCCCGATCATTGATGGACAGAAAAATGGCTGCAACCTGCGGCGTCAAAGCGCCTGACCGGGCAGAAAACCCGCTCTGCGCACATTTCCTTGCATCTCTTTGCCATTTGTTCTGCTAATTCATTATCCATATAGGGCCCGCACGCTAAGGACATATCATGAAGACAGCACTCGTGACTGGAGGAGCCAAAGGTATTGGTGAAGCCATTGCTAAAGCTTTGGCAAACGACCACGGCATGCAGCTTGTACTGTGGGGCCGCGATGAGCACGCGCTCATGAAGGCCTGCAATACACTCGCGGCCAATGGCGCATCGGCCAGCTACGCAGTCGTCGACATGGGCGATATGGCTTCCATTCAAACCGGTCTGGATGAATTGGCAACTCAGGAAATCGCCATTGATGTTCTGGTCAACAATGCTGGAATTCTGACGGACGAGCCATTGTTGCAAATGGAGGATACCGACATTGTTGCTCACATAGCAATCAATGCGCTTGGTCCATTGCGGCTGATCCGGGCACTTGCGCCTTCTATGACCAAGCGTGGCTATGGTCGGATTGTGAATGTCTCATCTGGCTGGGGATCCTTTGACGAGGGACTGGGACCGGGTGCATACGGAATTTCAAAGGCGCTTTTGAACGCAATCACCGTAAAGACGGCAGCGGAACTCCCGCCATACGTCGCGGTCAATGCGGCCTGCCCGGGATGGGTACGCACGCAAATGGGCGGACCTGGTGCAAATCGCAGCGTCGAGGAAGGTGCCAACACGCCGGTTTGGCTGGCCACTCTGGAAGAGTCGGCACCAACCGGGCAATTCTTCCGCAATCGCAAGCCAATCAAGTGGTAACGGGACTGGCCGATCGTTTGATAAGCGCTGCAGACGCGGCGCTTGCAAGCACCGCATAAGCGTAAAACCAAAGCCCGAGTTGTGTCGTGGCCGTAGCAAACCCGCTCGTCTTTGCAGCAAAGATAACGATGGCAACCAGCAGGACATCCATCATCGACCAACGACCAACCATGGAAATATGCCGAAATGCCGTGGATGCCTGCCCATTTTGCGAATAGCGACCAATGGCTTCAAGAAACAACACAAACAGTTTTGCGACAGGGAAAATCAGAGAAAAGGCTCCCACCACAAGCGACAGAAACACATCACCATTTTGCCAAAGCCCTGCAACGATTTGCAGAAGAGATGGTGTTTCGGTGAAAAAATAGAGTTTTTCCAGCACCAGAAGCGGCAACAGGATGCCCGCTGTAAAAGACAGCGCTCCAGACATCAGAAAAAAGGCAAGCAACCAAACAAACATCGGTTGCAAATGCGCCTTTCCGACGCAAGATTCAAGTGTTTTCGCACGCGCCCTGAACCCGCCTTCAGGAACAACTATCCTGGCGGGTCAGAATTTCAGCGAGCCGATAATCAGCCGTTGCGGTGCCGTTGATTGGCAATCTCGTCCATATCTTCCTGTTCAGCCCAATCGGCTTCCAGTTTGGACTTGGCCATGTCCCGCTCTGCCAGCAATTCAACCTTCTTCAGGTCTTCAACCGCTTCAGAAAGGGCATCGTGAGCAACTGTGCGTTGCGTGTCTAGATCCTCAATCGAGGTCATTAGGTTTTCGCGGCGCTGGGCGGCGGCTTTGGCAAATGTCGAGTAGGCGTAATGGCCTATGTCTTCGATTCCGGTGCGCTTTTGTTCTGAAATAATTTGCGCATCCAGCTCATCTGCCATGACCTGAAAGTCAGCAATCATGCTCTCAATCTGAGTCAGTTGCCGACGCTTCTCGTCTACCTGAAATCGCTTCAACTTAATCAAGCTTTCCCGAGACTTCATACTCAATACCCCTTAAAAGTCTCACGACACATTACACGGTCGCGCTTTCTTCTGCCGTACCTGCCCCGACTGCACCCAACTCAGCAGCACTAACCGGCGCTTGGGATAAAATCTCCCGCAGCACAGCAAAACTCTCGTCAATAGAACTGGCATCATGCTGGCTTTGACTTAAGAATTTCTCAATTTGAGGTATAATTTTGAGCGCTTCGTCAGTTAATGCGTCACTGCCTGTCCGGTAAGCCCCCAATCGGATCAGTTCCTCCATATCTCGGTAGCGTGCCATAAGACGCCGTGCCTGCCCCACCAGTTCCTGATTTTCTGGGCTGAGCGCATCTGTGAACGTACGGGAAACCGAGGACAGTACATCTATAGCCGGGAAACGCCCGCGCTCGGCGATATCGCGGGACAGCACGACATGACCGTCCAGAATGCCCCGCACCGTATCAGATACGGGTTCATTGGTATTATCGCCTTCGACAAGCACTGCGAACAGGCCGGTAATATTGCCCTGCCCCTGCTTTCCAGGGCCTGCTCGTTCCAGGAGACGCGGCAGTTCACTGAAGACGCTGGGCGGATATCCTTTTGTGGTAGGAGGCTCACCAGCTGACAGTCCGATCTCTCGCTGAGCCTGGGCAAAACGCGTCAGATTATCCATCAGACACAAGACCTCACGCCCCCTTGCACTGAAATATTGTGCCAGAGCCAGAGTAGTATGTGCAGCCTGACGCCGCATAAGTGCAGGTGCATCAGATGTTGCAACCACCAGAACTGAGTTCTTCAGCCCTTCACTACCAAGCGTCTTCACCAGAAAGTCCTGAACTTCACGACCACGTTCACCAATAAGGCCAATCACAGCCACATCTGCACTGCCGTTTCTGGCCAGCATGGACATCAACATGGACTTGCCAACGCCGGAGCCTGCGAAAATCCCCATTCGTTGACCGGCACAACACGGCAGAAAGGTATTGAAAGCCCGTATCCCCAAATCCAGCGGCACTTCCACAAGATTGCGCTCATGAGGCGGCGGCGGTGGCTCCGAGAGGCTTTGCGCAACAGCGCCGGTCTGCAAGGGGCCCTTGCCGTCTATCGGGTTTCCCAAACCATCCAGCACGCGGCCAATCCAGGCATCACATGGGTGAAGAACCGGCTCGGATTCCAGAAACTCCGCTACATCTCCAGGTTTGATGCCTGTCAACGGTCCATACGCAAGGCAAACAGCAAATCTGTCGCGGAAGCCAACGACTTCGCAAATCAGTGCCTGCTGTTTCGGCCCTTTGAGCGCAATCGATAGTTGCGCACCAATAGCAAGATGGCCAATGGGTCCGGACACTTCGACAATCAGACCGCGAATAGCGGCAACCCGACCATAAGCGCGGATCATTTTCAGTTTGGACGTCTGTTGAATTAACGATTTCAAGCGCGTGCAATTCCAATTTGTTGCAAATTGCAAGAAGACGAAATGAAAAGTGCCTTAACAAACAATTTCGAAAAAACGCTGTTGGTAACGAATCATTTACGAAAAAGCTTAACAATAGGGCCAATCAAATCATTTGCCGAGGCAATTGACCAGAGCATTTTTCACCACGACAATTTTGGCAGAAGTCTTGGGGAAACGCAGACAAAATGGATTCAATTGAATCTCTTAAGCGGGTTTCTTAAAGTAATTTATTAATTAATTTAGTGTCAAAAAAACGTTAAAAATCAATATAGTTAGAGTTTATTTGATAAGTTTTTCGGAACGGGGTTGCGTCAGAGAATCAGATTCTGTTAACCATTGTAAATTAGTATGATGATTAACAGTCGAGCAGCGATCAGATCCAACGCAACAGGCCTTAGCCGTGCGTTAACAGGTCAGGCGCTGACGATGTGGAACAAGTGGAAACATTTGTTCGAGCGATACGTCCAGAAGGGCAATTTGGCTTAGGAAGAGAAACGATACATTGAACGGCAAGCGGCAACAGCGGTTCAATGTTCCTAGAAGGGATAAACGATGCGGGTTCTGTTAATTGAAGACGATAGCTCTACGGCGCAAAGCATCGAGTTGATGCTGAAGTCGGAAAGCTTCAATGTGTATACAACCGATCTTGGGGAAGAAGGCATCGACCTTGGTAAGCTGTATGATTACGATCTGATTATGCTTGACCTGAACCTTCCCGATATGAGCGGCTATGAAGTGCTTCGAACACTCCGCGTCTCAAAAGTCAAAACACCCATCCTGATCCTGTCCGGCCTCGCGGGCATTGAAGACAAGGTACGTGGCCTCGGCTTTGGTGCCGATGACTACATGACCAAACCTTTCCACAAGGATGAATTGGTCGCACGCATCCACGCTATTATCCGCCGCTCCAAAGGCCACGCACAATCGGTTATCACGACGGGCGAATTGAAAGTTAATCTGGACACCAAAACGGTAGAAGCTGGCGGACAACGCGTCCACCTCACCGGCAAAGAATATCAGATGCTGGAGCTGCTTTCGCTGCGCAAGGGAACAACCCTGACCAAGGAAATGTTCCTCAATCACCTGTATGGTGGCATGGACGAGCCGGAACTGAAAATCATCGATGTCTTTATCTGTAAGCTGCGCAAGAAACTGTCGGTAGCGACCGGCGGCGCCAACTACATCGAAACTGTTTGGGGCCGCGGCTATGTCCTGCGCGAACCCGATGTTGAAGAATTGCGCGAAAGCGCCTGATTTTCAAAACCTGATACAACAGTCAAACTGAAAAACCTCCTTAATTGGGGGTTTTTGCTTTTAGAGCCTGAAGCAGGCTCATCAGACGCAACAGTTCAAATGTCAGGCGGCCAGTTTCAAGCGGCAACCTTTAACCGGTAAGTAATTTGGTTGAGACAGGACCGCAAAGCACTGCGGTCGAACTTTGCAAGACAATGATCATACCCGGCCTCCACTGCTCTGTCTTTCGATAATGATGATGCAAGTGATGACACAGCGACCAACGGAATATTGGTCCAGTCCGGGTTTTCCTTCACCCTATTGGCAAGCAGGAAACCACTTTTATCTGGCGCATCGAGGTCGCAGACGATCGCAAGGAATGGCGCGCCAGCCTGTAAAGATTCCAAAGCCTCCGAAACGCTGCCAACCACAGTGACATCGTATCCACCTGCTTCCATTGCTGGCGTCAACATTGATTTGAAAAACGGGTTTTCTTCCAAAAACAGAACCCTTGTATCAGGGCCTGGAAGTGAAGCTTGTTTCTGCGGTGACGCTTCGTCCGCCTGAGACGTCGAAGAGGACGAGGACTGTGCCAACCTGACCTTGGACTTGTTTAACACGATCTTTTCATCGTCTCTGGTTCTTGCCAGAATCAATGAAGATATTTGAGCCGGCGTGACAGGAATTTTGATGACGAAGACGGTGCCTTCACCCAGTACGGAATGAACCCGGATAGACCCACCGATTGTTTCAATGGAACTGCACGCGACATCCAGACCGATCCCACGGCCCGAAAGCCGTGTGACCGCCTCGCATGTCGACAATCCGGGTTCGAAAATCAACTGAGCGGCCTCGGCCTCGTCCATAGTTGAAAAGTCTGCATCATTTATGAGACCAAGAGCGAGTGCCTTTTGTTTGATCTTGTTTGTATTCAGCCCCTGACCATCATCAAGCACCTCGATAACAATATCGCTGCCGTGCCGAACAGCCGTAACCCCAATGGTACCCTGTGCCGGTTTCCCCAAAGCAAGACGTGTTTCGGGCGTTTCCAGACCATGGTCTGCGGAATTCCGAACCATATGTGCCAACGGCGCCTTGATAAGATCAATAATCTGGCGGTCGACCTCAATCGCCTCCCCATCCAGTACAAGAGCAATGTCCTTGCCTAGCCTGGCGGCAAGATTTTGTGTCATCGGAAGCAATTGACGCCATGCGCTGCCAATAGGTTGAACCCGCGTGTCAACAACGATTTTTTGGAGCTGAGATGCAATGTCAGCCAGACGGTTGACCGCCGTTTTCAACTCGTAATCGTCAGATCGCCGCGCAATTTCCAACAAGTGAGCACGTGTCGTAATCAGATCAGTAACGGTTGATACAAGCTGCTCCAGAGCCGTAACTCTGACACGAAGCGTGTGTCGGGAAGCGGTTGCCTCACTGGTTTTCGAAGTCGCAGAAGATGGCAAATCCGGGTCGACTGGCACAATGACATCTGACGCATCATCAAACAACCGGTCCAGATCAGACTGTGACAGGTTGTTATGGCCGGGCAGCATCACCGGCGCGCCCGCCACCCCCACAGGTCCGGCTGCCATTTCTTCCAGTTCTGCAATCAGCAGACTGTCATCACCAGTTGGCTCCATGCCATTCTGGGCTTCGATTTGGCTCAACAAATGCTTGATACGATCCACAGATCTCAAAACCAAAGTCACGGCATGAGGTGAGATGGTAGTGGCATCCAGACGGAACCGGTAAATCATAGATTCTGCAGAATGAGACAGGGCCTCCAACCGCGGAAGATTGAGGAAGCCACACGTTCCCTTCATTGTATGAACCAGACGAAATACCGTATGCAGCAGATCCACATTGCCGGGATCCTGCCTGAAATTGGCCATCCCCACATCTATCAGATCGAGGCACTCATGACTTTCCGTCAAAAAGTCTTTGAGGACTTCGTCCATACCAATTTTCCCGACAAACGCCTTTGGAACACTGGTGTAAGTAACGACAAATTTCTTAATATCCGCTGAAATCCAACGATAAAATCGGTAGAACGATATCGGCCTGCAAAGTCGGTTTCGATGAAACCAAGGGGCGAAGATGCCAATGGGTGTTTAAGCAATCCAAATCCAGTGGATAGCTACATGCAATGACCTCGTCACAGAAGGTTCAACTGGCAACAATCGTCACTTTTTCGCCATCCAGATCAAACCGCACACGCATATCGCAGGCATCAGCCAACAGAGCTGCATAAATTGGTTGAACAGCATGCGCATCCACACCTTCCAGCGTTTCAGGCAATGTCTCAAACCAGTCAGCATGGCCCGGAATGCGTGCAGCTCGCCCAGCACACACAAGTTTCAATCCCTTGTCCCCTTCTGCAGTCACCGTCATATCACCACCACGCGGAATGGCTGACAGTCCCACCAGAATGAGATTGAGCAGAAGTTTGACTTCATTTTTTGGCCGAATGGCCCGTGGCATTTCCCAAATCAGGTTTGCTTTTTCAAAACCCATCAACAATTCCGCTTTGTCGCGGGCATCATCAAGGTCTATTTCTGCACCAGCAGAACCTGCAGCACCAAAGGCAATACGGGAAAAGGTCAGCTTGGCGGAGGCCTGAGCGGCGCTTTTGCGAACCAGATCGCCAGCAATCTCACGCATCTCAGCGTCTTTTTCCTCGTCCAGGACTTCCAGGCCATTGGCTATGGCTCCCACAGAGCCAACAACGTCATGGCACACACGGCTGCAAAGCAAAGCTGCCAGATCAAGAGCTGAAAGATTGGACATAAAGAAACCCGCTAGTTGGAAAGACTGTTTCGCGCCCTGATTCGGTACATGTCAGACACGATATTTGTATAAGCTGCGCCGGACGACAATCCAACCCTGCCCAATTCTGTTCTCGGAACTACGGAACCAGCCTCTTGATGAGGAGTGGCCACTGAGCTTGGGCTTTCTCCATCAATTCAACAGGGTTTTGCTGCCATGCAACCCGGTTCGCATGGCTGTGAAACAGAAGCAGTCTGTCATCCTGCAGCAACCAGATTTGGGGGCGCCCCTCTGCCAGACCCGCCCTGGCAACAGCCATGGCACCATAACCGCCAAATTGCGGCATGTAGATTTCAGGAGCGTCTTCAAATGCAGCCCTGTTGCCAATGTTTGAGAACCACCAAAGGGCACCTGAAAATGTGAGATCATGCTCAGGCTTTCCCAATTCAGGCTGACCACTAACAAAATAACTCAACGGATCGACACCGCCCAGCGCCAGACCGGTGAATTGATCTTTGACAATTGTGTCAGACAGGAAACCAGATGGAGCAAAGTCACGATTGAGACCAGACGGCAAGGTTTCCTGAGCTTGGGACACACTGACCCATGCCAGCAGAAAACAGATCTGCATCGCCAGCACAACGCCCAACAGGCTTCCCTTCCAAATTGTCATCAATTGCCCATATTTCATCATGGAAAACCTCTATCGAAAGACAGATAACATCTTGTTAATGCAGGCAAACTAGTGAGCATTTGAAGAATGAGTGAAAGAAATTGATTCAAATCCCGCGCGGTTGTTTTTTGACCGAAATCCCTTCGCCCCATGCTTGCCACATGAGCGGAATATCTTTGCGAATCAAAATGAGGCTAATGGCACTGTTACAGATCGAAAGTTTCGCACAGAGACTGGCTGCATTGGGCTATCGCAAGCCACGTAATGCCTTTATAATTACGTAAGAGAAATCGGAGACCAATCTATGAAATCGCGCTTTCACTTCCCCTCATGGGCATCAGTCCAGGTGGCTCAGGCGGCCCGAGCGGCCATAATTGCGGTCTTCATGAGCCTGTCAGTCTTGTATCTGCTACCTCAGGCTATTGGCATTTCACCAGCGCATGCGCAGACCAACACGCCCTTGTCCGAAACCTATTCATCTAACGAAATTCTGAATGCGGGACATCAGTTCTTTGGCGATGTATCAGGCGGACTGGCAAGTGTTGTGGAGCGCGCGTTTCAGAACTACGGCCTGCCCAACGCCTATATTTTGGGGGAAGAGGGCTCCGGAGCTATCATCGGTGGTCTCGTTTACGGCGAAGGTCTGATGTACACAAAAGGTGCTGGCGACCACAAGATTTTCTTTCAGGGTCCCTCAGTTGGTTGGGACTTTGGCGGCAACGCTTCACGTGTCATGATGTTGGTGTATAATCTGCCCACGGTAGACCACGCCTATCAGCGCTACGCAGGCGTCAACGGCTCGGCCTATGTTGTGGGAGGCGTCGGCATGACAGTCATGGCGAACAACAACATTATCATGGTGCCGGTGAGAGCTGGCATTGGTGCGCGGCTCGGCTTGAATATTGGCTATCTGAAGTTTACACCGCGGGCGACATGGAATCCGTTCTAACAACCAAACCCGTTCGATTAGGATCGCAATATGATTGAGGCAGCACTGTATTTCGCATTGGGTGCTCTCAGCGTAAGCCTGCTTCTGTTCGTCATTTTGCCGATCGTTTCCGGTCGTGCACGGCGTTTGGCCATACACGAATTGGAACGTCAGGCACCTGTGTCCTTGTCTGAAATTACCGCGCAGAAAGATCAGATGCGCGCACGGTTCGCTGTCGAGTTAAACCGTCAGGAAAAGCGCGCAGACCAATTGCAGGTGGAGTCCCAACAGCACCTCGTTACCGCTGAGAAATGGCGGATATTTGCTGAACGTGTCGAACAGGAATTTGAAAAGCTCAAAAATGACTATGCAGGCCTGAAAAAGAAAATCAGCACCGCGGAAGTCGCTCTGGAAAAGCAGAAAGAAATCGCGAAATCTGCTCTTAAGACTATGACAGGCCAGGAAAAGAAGCGGCTTTTTGAGCTTGAGGAAGAAGTTGAAGAACTCCGCTCGGAAAAGAGCGCCGCCAGTGTGCGAAGCGTTTCCATGCAGACGGAGCTTAACAACGCACAATCCAGGGTCGCTGAAATGGAGCGGCATATGCCGTCTCTCGAAGAGTTGAATCTTAGGAAAGAACTCAAAGCCCTTGCCGAAGATGTCAGTGCTTTCGTCAAAAGCACGCCTCCTCCCGCGCCAGTTGTGCCACCTGCACCTGTGGTCGCTGAGAAATCGGCTTCTGTCGAGCCAACCCTTGCGGAAAAGCCAACGGCCGCAGTCGCGGCACTTGGTGCGGCAACGCAAAACACACCAAAGCCAGATACGCCAAGGTCAGTTTCGCCGGCACCAGAACCCAAGGCTCCTGAAAAGCTGAATGAAGAGGCTGCAGCGTCTGGGGCCGTCATCCCGGTGTTTCTGAAGCCATCTGCTGAAAGACAAAACGTCCATCCAGGCCCCATCGTGGAAAAACCAAAAATCGCAGTTGAAACTTCCAAAGCCCCAAATTCTGCCGCGCCCAAAGTCGCAACATTTCAATTTGGAAGAGCAAACGCGACAGTAACAAGCGCTGAACCAAAGAATGCCAGCGTCTTGCCTGCGGACTCAACACCTCCGAAACCGCTGGGAACACCTGAAAAAACTGCATCAGCAAGCACGGTTTTCACTGCGGAAAAGCCGTCTGAAATGCCTGCGTTCCCAATGCCAGTCAATGGCAAGGCGAGCCTCGTGAAAAATGAGAACACGGCAAACATTCCTGATATCGCTCTGGATTCGACCGCTGCGAAAACCAGCGAACCGGCCACGGCAAACACCGCCATTATTTCAGGCAAACGGCTCAAACAGGGTAAGCCCGCGAAAACCAAGAAATCCGGTTTTGCAGGCATAATTGCAGCAGTATCCAGAAACAACAAAGGTGCGATGTCTTCTGGAGCCAATGGTAAAGTAAAACCGGCTCCGGTGCATTATAGCGGTAAAATGAGTGTCAAGCAGATGGTGGCGAAACCTTCCACCCTGGCCAGCCCCGCCGACAACACAGGTATTGATGCGAGTGGAGCCAAACCAGACAGCGCCGCTCCGAGCCTGGTGGAAGCTGCACCGAAAGACAGTCTTGCCGCCAAAAACCGCAAAAAAATCGTGAAATTTGGAAAGAAGGTTCGCCGCATAAAAGCGGCAACTGCGTCTTCCTGAATGAAGTGCTGATCGTTCCTCACTGGTATCGGTCCAGACGCCCCAAGGTTTTCCAATCGGTAGCTTTCGCGGCCTCCCTTGGGTTCCTCATGTTTTCCTCGGTGACCATGACATCTGCGCTGGCGGATCAAAAGCCCATCGCAAACCTGCCAACTTCGATAACCGACGAACTCTATCATGCCTATGATGAAAACCGTGCTCTGCTGGGACAAAAGCTGTTCTATGATCCGCTTTTATCCGGCAACCGCAACATCTCTTGTGCAACGTGCCATCATCCCGAGCTTGCCAGCGCGGATGGCCTCCCCCTTGGTATTGGCGAAGGTGGTTCGGGGATCGGCAAGAACCGAACAATTGGGTCCGGACAGGACTTGATCCGACGGCGGGTCCCTCGAAACTCCCCGGCTCTTTTCAATCTGGGTGCCCGGGAATTCACCTCCTTGTTCCATGATGGACGTCTGGAAATAGACGAAAAAGACCCCTCCGGCTTTGATACACCCGCCGATGAGGACACGCCCAAAGGCCTGATGACCATTCTCGCAGCTCAGGCACTTTTCCCGTTGACGTCTGACGTTGAAATGGCAGGCCAGGGAACTGAAAATGACATTGGCCAGGCTCTTGAGGATATCTACGGTAATCCCTGGAAGAGTGTTTGGGCCAAGGTGGAACAGCGCCTGCGCCAAAACGAATCTTATCTGCCAATATTTCAAAACGCCTACCCTGAGATCCGGTCAGCCAAAGACATCACAATTGTTCACTACGCAAATGCCGTTGGTGATTTTGTAAACGCAGAGTGGCGCAGCTCCCAAAGCCCGTTTGATCGCTACATGGCGGGCGAACAGCAAGCTCTGACTGATCAGCAACAAATCGGGTTGGGCCTGTTTTACGGCAAAGCCAACTGTGCGTCCTGCCACAGCGGTCCGTTTTTGACGGATCAGAAATTCCACGCCATAGCAATGCCGCAAATCGGGCCGGGCCGTGTGGCACGGCTGGAGGCAATACGGCATGATCGTGGGCGCGCTGGTGCAACAAATCTGATTGAAGACCGGTATAAGTTCCGCACACCCAGCCTGCGCAACGTCACCCTGACAGCCCCTTACGGCCACTCTGGGGCCTTTGCCACTCTGGAAGGCGTGATACGCCACCATTTGAACCCCGTCTCAAGCTTTGAACAGTTCTCCCTGCGCTCGGTCGCGCTCCCCGAGCATCCCAGGCTCTCAAATGAAGACGGGTTTATTATGCAGGACCGACGCGAGCGCCGCCGCATTCTGGCAGCCAATGTATTGAAACCAGTTGCTCTTGAGGATGAGGAAGTTGATGCGTTGATTGCATTTTTGGAAGCGCTCACGGACACCAGCGCCGTGCCGGGTAGACTTGGCATTCCCGTTTCAGTTCCAAGCGGTCTGCCAATTGACTGAATAACAATTCCGTTCAACAAGTGAACGAAGTTTTTGGCCGTAACGGCAGCCTTTGGCAGAATCATTGAAGAGCAGATTGTCCGGACCTGTCATGCCCGGACAATCCTGTTTGTTTGGGAGCGAGCACATGCGAGGATTCGCATGTGGATACTAGCTCTCCTGTGTCTCGCTCAAAGTTTCAAGCAACTCGTCGATCAGACTGGATTCAGTGTCATCTGTATCCTCGACTGCAGCAAGCAGTTCGCTAAGTGGATCAGATGCTTCACTACCACCGGGCGGTGGTGGTGGAGGACCATTTCCAGATTGCTCCTGAATACCCAGCAACGCCATAAATGACTCTGGAGAAAACTGTCCCCCAGGCGGCCTGGATTTCTCCCGGTCCGCTGCTGTCAACTCACCATCACCATCCGCATCCAACTGGGAAAATAATTCCTCTGGATCGCCAGAACCGGCAGAATTTGCCGTCTCTGCCGCGCGTTCAGCATGGCTTACCTTGAACTCTTCAAGTGAGATGCCACCGCTCTTATCTGTGTCGGTCGCCTCAAACTTGGCATCCATCCGTTCCTTCATTTCGGCGCGCATGGCCGAAAAATCAAACCCGGATGAAGATGCACCACCAATCATCATAATGATTCTCCTTTCAAAAAGAGTTTCAGATGATCAGGACTTCACGAGCGAAGCCCGTAAAGTAAATTGCAAAGACCATGCCAGTTTTAGAACACGTTCAGAAAAAGTCTTTAAGGCGCGCCCCGGCGCATTTCATACCGCTCAACCACAGTTCCGTCGGCCCGGTTTATGATCAAAACAGTGTAGCTGTCCGGACCATTTTCAAAGCTTGCAACCAGTTGGCCACGGGACAGGCTGACATCAATCAGAACACCCAGATCAGATGGCAGGGACAAGGTCGCTGCAATTTCAGGTAAAACCATATTATTCGCGGCCGTAGAGGCATCATCGCTTTCGCTTGTCTGCGTGATGCGGTAGTACAACGCTCCAAACACCGCGATAAAGCCGAGCACCATGATGAGACTGGACCCCATCAGCAATCGCCTCAGTTTTATGCGCACCCGCTCAACAGCCGGGTCGAGCGGTTTTTCTTCGTCATCAAGAGGGTCGATCTGAGCCATGGCTGAAAATTTGTCCAATGTGCCGGCAGAGCGGCTTGAGTTTATAGTTGACGCGTTTGAAACCGGGCAAAGGCTGGATGCAATCATTGCTGCGAAAGCGGGACGTTTGTCCCGCAGCCGCTTCAAGACGCTTATCAAGCAAGGCTGCGTGCGCGTGGGCGGGGAAGTGGTAGACGCGCCGAATGCCCGTGTCAACGCGGGGGATGTATTGTCCGTAGACATGCCGGAAGCCGAAGATCCGGAACCGAAGGGAGAAGACATTCCCCTGACCATTCTGTTTGAAGATGCCCATCTGGTTGTCATTGATAAACCAGCCGGTCTGGTGGTACATCCCGGTCCTGGAAACTGGACCGGAACGCTCGTCAACGCGCTCATTCATCATTGCGGAGACAGTCTGTCCGGCATTGGTGGCGTGCGCAGACCAGGCATTGTTCACCGCCTCGACAAAGACACAAGCGGTGTTATGGTTGTCGCGAAGACCGATGATGCCCATCTGGGCCTGACGCAACAATTTGCCGATCATGGCCGGACCAACAATCTTGAACGGGCCTATCAGGCATTGGTCTGGGGCGCATTGGAACCAGCCAAGGGTACAATCAATGCGCCCATTGCCCGCTCGGACAATAACCGCCTGAAAATGGGTGTGGTGAAACGCCGGGACGAAGAAGACGAACGCGGCAAGGACGCCATTACTCACTTTCAGGTTCTGAAACGCTATTTTACAAAAGAAGGCGCGCCAACAGCCTGCTTGGTAGAGTGCCGACTTGAAACTGGGCGAACACACCAGATCAGGGTTCACATGTCTCATTCAGGTCACCCATTGGTGGGCGATGACGTCTATGGATCGGGCTTTAAAACCAAATCGACAATTCTTGGCGATCAAGCAGAAAAGACGATCAACAAGTTCCGCAGGCAGGCGCTTTTTGCCGCCATGCTACAGTTTGAGCACCCGATAAATGGTGAAATCATGCGTTTTGAGGCCGATCTTCCAAAAGATATGTCGGCGCTAATCCGCGCATTCACCTAATTTTTCAATGCCTTAACTAAAAATATCATTACTTTATCGTAATATACCGATAAGCCATCTATTATCCGCCACAATTCAACCTATATAGTGATCTGGGAGCGTTGCGCCGAAGGTTGGTCCCCAGGGCAGCGCAAAAAGTCTTGCCGCGAGTCGGAAGACATTAAAACAAGGGGGTGCTTTATGGCCCAAGCTGTTGTTGCGACCGGAAATGTTCCATCTGTTCCGTCTTCAGAAGGTGGACTATCAAGATATCTGGCAGATATTCGCAAATATCCTATGCTGGAACCCAATCAGGAATACATGCTTGCCAAACGCTTTTTGGAGCACGAGGATCGCGGTGCTGCTGAAGAATTGGTGACGAGCCATTTGCGCCTCGTTGCAAAAATCGCCATGGGTTATCGTGGCTATGGCCTGCCTATCGGCGAAGTGATCTCCGAGGGCAATGTGGGTCTTATGCAGGCAGTCAAAAAGTTTGACCCGGAACGCGGCTTCCGACTTGCAACCTATGCGATGTGGTGGATCAAGGCATCAATTCAGGAATACGTCCTGCGCTCCTGGTCTCTTGTCAAGATGGGTACCACAGCCAACCAAAAGCGACTGTTCTTCAACTTGCGCAAGATGAAAAGTCAGATTCAGGCATTGGAAGATGGCGATCTCAACCACGAGCAGGTCGAGAAAATTGCTACCAAACTCGGCGTTTCGGTTGAGGAAGTACATTCCATGAACCGCCGTCTTTCCGGCGATGCGTCATTGAATTCACCTTTGAAGGCGGATGATGGAACGGGCGAATGGCAGGATTGGCTGGTTGATGAAAGTGAAAGTCAGGAATCCGTTGTTGCCAATCAACAAGAGCTGGATCAGCGCCGCATAATGCTGAAATCTGCTATGGAAACCCTGAATGAGCGCGAGCAGCGCATTTTCCAGGCACGTCGCCTTTCGGAAGATCCGATCACGCTTGAAGATTTGTCGGGAGAATTCGGCGTCAGCCGGGAGCGTGTTCGCCAAATCGAAGTTCGTGCATTCGAAAAGGTACAGAAATCCATGCAGACAGCTGCATTGGAAGCTGCACGTGGACGTACCGCTCAGTTGGAAGCACATACCAGCTAAGCTCAGGACCAGCTTGATTATAAAATTGCGCGTTTGCCACTCACGGTTTTGAAAAGAGCCGAATTGACGTCAGGCAAACGCGCAGACTTAAATAAGCTGCCGGTTCTCACTTCAAGGCGAAGTGCAAATCCAGCCAATCACGAAGCACGTTGTAAAGACGCTTATCCGCTGTCCCCAGCGGAAAGTGATCCAGCCCGGACAGCAGAATCAAATCCTTGGGCAGATTTGCGTGCTGAAAGACCTCCAACGTGGAATCCGTTGGTGTCACGGCATCGGTCGCTGCATGCATCAACAGCAATGGTCGGGGTGCAAGATTGCCAATAACATTGATCGGCATGAAACTGCATATGCTCTCTGCGGTATCAACGGGAAACTCCATGATCGCATCATCAGGAAGCTGATCGCGCATATGCATTGGGATCGGCACAATATCAAATCGGTGAACCTTCATGGACTCGCCGGTTTTGGCCTTATGTTCACGACCACGCTTCAACATGTCCTGATACTTGTCCCAGGCGCCCTCTCCTGCATGCTGCAGCTTTGATTTTTCCAGACCATTGCCCCAGCCACCGACCGCAATGACACCAGAGACCTTGTCGTTGCTGCCACCGGTATAAAGAGAAACGGCAGCACCCAGACTGTCGCCAAGCAATATGATCTGATCCGGGTCTACATTGTCCTGTGTTGCCAACCAGTCAATCGCATTGCCCAGATCATTGACCTGATCCATGCAAATAACCCGGCCACGCTCACCACCACTCTCTCCGCAGCCACGGCTGTCAAAGCGAACAGCGATATAGCCCCAATCACACAGGATAGGACAAACCGTTGCCATTGATCCGTCGATTTTCGAACCGCCAAAGCCATGAGTCGCGATAATGAGCGGACGCTTTTCACCCGGTTTCAAATCGTCAGGCCGGTGCATGACACCGACAATATCAACCCCATCCGACTTGAACGAAATATTGGTTTCCATCAACGAAATCCTCCCAGAAAAAATGAAGAGTGCACCAAGTTTGCGCACTCAATTTCCAGAAATTTAGACCGCTTGTCTGGCTAGGTCCAATATCGTTCTGACAGAGCATCATAACCAAGGGTTATGAATCTGGCGGTAAATTGACGCTTAAATCGGTGATTTTCCTGTAACAAATATTCGTTTTAAATATGTGCTGGCTCCAGCCAGAAACCATCGCCCCGCGCCACAACATGGCCAACGCCAGGATGCGCCAAATGCATACCGGCAATTCGAAGACGCTCCTTGCTTGCCCGCTCAAACATGGCAATCCGGGTCGCCACGGCTGTCTGCGAGTCAACATCAAAGGCAATAGACGCCTTTGGTTGCGGCATCTGGAAGGCCTGAACGTGAACAATATCACCCCATATCAGCAACCCATTCTCGCCATCGCCAATCTGGAAACCACTATGGCCGGGCGTATGGCCTGGAAGCGGAACAGAGTTCACCCCGGAAACGACCTCAGCCTCCCCGATAAAAGTGGAAATACGGTCCTGATAGGCATTCAGCACAGCGCCAGCCAGATCAAAAAAAACTTTAAAGTCTTCAGGGGTTTTCTCTCGGTTTTCTGCGTTGAGCCAGAATTCCCGATCGGCTTCATTGACCTTAAGCTCAGCATTTGTGAAAACAGCCTCGCCATTGTCAATCAGGCCACCAATGTGGTCCGGGTGCAAATGCGTACACAGCACCATATCAATGTCCCGTGGTGCGATGCTTGCCAATTTCAGACCGTCGAGCAATTGTCCAGTGCCCGGAATGGCCGCTTTCCCACCTGAATCAATCAGGATTGTCTTATCGCCATCTTGATAAAGATAGGCGTTCAGGCTACCAGAAACGGGTCCTTCCGTTTGACCGATATTGGCGAGACATTTCGTGACTTCCGCATCGGATATGCCGGAAAACATTTCAGGGCCAAGCAGCAACTCGCCGTCGTAAATTGATGTGATCGTGCCACTTCCGGCAGCAAATTTCTTAATACTTGGCATGATGTCCTCGCGAATTGAAGTCGTGTCGCTAAAGGACTTCAAACAGCAAACATTTGTCAAGTTGACACAGATAACATCCAGGATTTCAATGTGCCTAAGCTGACACTCTTTGATCTAGACGGCACCTTGGTGGACAGTGAAATACTGTCAAACCAGGTGCTTGTGGACGTTCTGGCGGAACAGGGCATGAACTTTTCACTGGATGAGGCCGTAAAGCGGTTTCGTGGTGGTAAAATGGCCGAAAGCATTGCCGAGGTTGAAACCCATTTCGACCGCAAGCTGCCGGAGGGTTTTGTCCCCTATTTGCGGCAAAGAACTGCTCAGGCATTCCAAGAAGAGTTGCAACCCATCGATGGCGCTTTGGACTTGGTTGGGTCCATCAACTCGCAAATCTGCATCGCCTCCAACGGTCCGCCGGAAAAAATCAAATTAAGCCTGACGATCACCGGCCTCCTGCCCTTTTTTGGTGATCGCCTGTTCAGTGCCTATGAGATACAGGCATGGAAACCCGATCCGGAATTGTTTCTGAATGCAGCCAGAATGCTTGGCGTTGCGGCATCTGACTGTGCCGTTGTTGAAGATAGCCTGCCCGGAATTCATGGTGGATTGGCAGCTGGAATGGCCGTTTTTGCCTACTTCCCCGACACAGTACCGACATCTTTGCCCGATGATGTGGTGGTGGTCAAACACCTGTCGGAACTGAAAACGCATCTGTAAGAAGGTAACGGCAAAGCAAAACATATATCAGTGGAGCTTTACAGGCCTTGATGTTGCGAATTTCTGTCAACTGCGGCAGTTTTTGTCGCGGGCATTGCGCTTCTGCCATACACAGCCAACGCCACTGGCCATCCCAGCGACACGTTCACAACGGGCTCAGGAGACATCAAAACCCACCCAGTCAGTCATGCTTCATTTGCCATGGATACAACCTATGTCGATCCCGTCGGCAAAACGTCAGCCTATGCTGAATTCCCGGCCGCGGACCTGTTGCTCGTGACCCATGAACATGGCGATCACTTCAATCTGGAAACACGGGCCGCAGTCATTGGCGATAGCGCACAGATCATCACCAATCCGGCCGTCTACGGCAAACTTGCAGATGATCTGAAAAACAAGGCATCCCTAAATTGCGCTCCCTGGAAAACATTGACCTAGCCATTATCTGCTTGAACCTGCTCTTTTTGGAAAGATGCATTGGTTGACAAATCACACGACCAACAGTAGTGAGCGGCAAGGGAAAAGGTCCCTGCCGCTCGCTGGCACTGCCACGGTGAAACCTTTGAAACTCTTCCATCTCCCGATTTCAGTTTGCGGAGCAATGGTAATGCGAGCACCATGCAAGACCGCATCCAAACGCTGAAAGAGGTTTGTGATGAAAGGTTTAAATACACTACCCCCGCTGGATGAGTTGAAGAAGCAGGCAAAACGTCTGCGCACAACTCTGCAGTCGCAGGGAACAATTATCGGCCACAGCAAAGCCCTGGAACTTCTGTCTCATCAACATGGTTACAAGGACTGGAACACCATGCATGCAGCTATTGGTAACCGGCCACCACCAGAGCGATTGAACCTTGGAGACAGGGTGCACGGTCATTACCTTGGTCAACCCTTCAAAGGGGAAGTTCTGGGTGTCCAGACAGGTGCAACACCGGAGCGTTTGCGGGTTACATTTCTGTTTGATGAGCCGGTAGATGTTGTGAAATTTGACAGTTTCTCGGCCTTCCGAAAACGTGTCAGTTGCACCATCAATCGATCAGGTACGACAGCAGAAACAACGTCAGACGGTAGTCCTCAGCTAAGCCTGTGGACGTAAGCGGACGATAACAAATTTTCGGGCGCGCCACGTAAGGCGGGCCCGATTTACTGTCAGCTTGAATTCTGCTCCCGTAAGCCACACATTAATCCAACAGATGTAACAACAGGACTCAGTGCCATGCTGCTCGATACACCCATTTGCGATTTTGGTTGGAAAGCGCCCGACTTTGAACTGTCAGATCCAGATGGCGTCAGCCACTCCCTGAACAAATCCATGGGCGAAAATGGGCTGTTGATCGCCTTCATCTGCAACCACTGCCCTTATGTCCATGCAGTCATAGAGCGGCTTATAGCCGATGCAAAAACCCTTCAACAAGAAGGTTTTGGTGTGCTGGCCATCATGTCAAATGACTATCGCAATGTGCCTGCAGACAGCCCGGAACAAATGAAATTGTTTGCCAGACATCACGGATTTACTTTCCCTTATCTGGTGGATGAGGACCAGAGTGTCGGACGCACCTATGGAGCAGTCTGCACGCCCGATTTCTTTGGCTTCAATAACAAGGCAGAATTGCAGTATCGTGGCCGCCTTGACGATGCGGGCATGAAAGACGCAACAAATCGGATACCGGAATTGCTGAATGCTATGCGCCAGATTGCAAAAACGGGTAATGGACCCCAGCAACAGACCGCCTCCATGGGGTGCTCCATCAAATGGAGCTAGAAACACTGCGGTCAGAAAATTTCTGAGGACCAACAATAAAATGTGGTCGCTTGTCTCCCGTAACCCCTGATCGAGATCGTCTGAAGACAAGAATCTGGACTCAATCCCCTAATTGAGTCCAGATCCAGGCAAGCCTCAGTTCAACGGTCTTGCGACACGAGACATGTCAGGGACTTCATCAATCAGGCCACGTTCCTTCATGAAAGCTGCAAAACGCTTGTAGCGTGCCTCATCAAAGGCAAATGGACGCTTGGCAAACCTGGGAATCGTGTCAAACCAGGCACGGCGGTTCAACTCATCATCCAAATCAGGATGCGCTTTGACAAATAACTCCAAAGCGTCCTCCGGGTGGTTTGTCAGGTAAATTGTGGCTGTTTCGACAGCGCTCAGAAATTTGGCAAAACGCGCATCATCTGTCTTGTCCATATGAGCAATCAGGATCAACTCATCATATACGGGAACTCCGTGCTCTTCAGGATAAAACGCTCGTCCGGGACGCTCAACGATATCCATCTGATTGAGCTCAAAGTTGCGGAATGCACCAATCACTGCATCAACATTGCCGGTAATCAATGAAGGTGAGAGTGAGAAATTGACATTGATCAGTTCCACATCATCAAGACTGAGACCAACACCCTGCAGCATGGCGCCAAGCAGA
Source organism: Alphaproteobacteria bacterium (assembly GCA_024743215.1). GTDB lineage: Bacteria > Pseudomonadota > Alphaproteobacteria > Rhizobiales. Next base: position 418,187 of record JANSWZ010000003.1, on the reverse strand, counting down.
GCATCTTCAAAACCGCCGACTGAAAACCCGACCTTCTTTCCCTTCAAATCGGCAATGGATTGAATGGGGCTGTCTTCCAGAACCACCAGGGAATTAAGTGGTGTTTCAACAAGCGTCGCGATCCACGCAACCGGCAGACCTTCCTTGATCTGTAGATGCAGGCTTGGCTGGTAGGAAATTGCAATATCACCTTGGCCGGCCGCAACAAGCCGTGGTGGCGCTGATGGATCGGCAGGGGCAATCAGTTCAACATCCAGGCCTGCTTGCTCAAACAGGCCCAGTTCTTGCGCCACAATAAGCGGTGCATGATCGGGATTGACAAACCAGTCCAGCAACACGGTCAGTTTTTCCTGAGCATGAGCTCCCGACAAACTGGAAATTAGAAAGAGAACACTGAAGAAGTAACGCATGTAAGAAATCCTGTTTATGTGGCGTTGATTGATTGTGGCTGGTGTTCCGGCATCCAGAACACCAGTCGGCGTGTCAACTGGTCGGTTCCGTAGCGCAACAGCACCACGAACACCGCCAGAATGAAAAGTGAAGCGAACATCAAATCTGTCTGCATTCGGCCATTGGCATGCAACATCACGAAGCCAAGCCCGGCAGAAGAACCGACCCATTCCCCGACGACGGCGCCAATTGGCGCAAGGCTGGCACCAACCCGCAGCCCCGATGACAAAGACGGCAGCGCGGATGGCAAACGTAAGTGAAGCAGACTTTGCAACGGGCTGGCCCCGGCTATGCGCCCCAGATCCAGCAAATCCGGATCTGTGCGCCGCAACCCATCAAAGAAGGCAGAGGTAATGGGAAAGTAGATAATCAACGTCGCCATGATGACCTTCGACGCAAGCCCAAAGCCAAACCAAAGCACCAGCAGTGGCGCTATGGCAAAAACCGGCAGGGCCTGTGTCGCCAGAACCACCGGAAACACCATCCGCTCTGCCGATGGCGACATGGCCATGAACAGCCCCGTCGCGACTCCGAACAGGAGGCCCAGCAACAAGCCAAGCAGAATTTCGCTTGCCGTAACCGCTGCATGACCCAGCAGATAGGAGAAATTATTGGCAAGGCTGGCAGCCACTTGAAAGGGTCCGGGCAGCAAGAAGGGCGGCAGATCAAACAAAACGACAACCGCCTGCCAGATGGCAATCAGGAGGGCGCAAACAAGCAAGACGCGCAAAAGCGCGCCCGTAAGTCGTCTGTGTGTTGTGGTCGTGTTCACGCTGCGTGTCACGCGAGTGGAGTCCTCAAACAAAGGACCATGCGGAAAGGTACGCAAACGGAGAATTCAGGTCTTCGTCCCTTCGCCGGCATGATCCGGATCAGGTTCAAAGGGTCCGGAAACGCGCGGTCCAAATCCGATATCGGATTATGAACCTGCTTCCATCTCAGCCCCGTTAACGCCGGGACACCCCTCGAAACAATTACAGCTTAGTCAGATTTTCTTTGCGCTTCAAGCGCCAGATCAGTTTCCTCTGTTCCAGGCTTCCAAAGCCTGTGCAAACACGACTTCACCTTCGCGCCCTTTTTCAAGTGTCACGATAGCGCGCTTGTCGTTTTTGTAGCGCACAGGCAAATCAAACCAGCTGCCTTCACGAAGCAGCTTCATATTGTTCACCTCATTCTCAGGTGTTGCAGACAGCGCCAGCCAGAACAATGTGTCAGAGACTTTGACGCCAGCTGAAGCCAGCAATTCGCCCTGTGCTTCCTCACTGCCTTTCAGCAGCAATGCCGGAATATCTTCAATTCCGCCGCCCACAAATCGAGGCGGTGCCTGATAGGATATTTCTACCAGATGACTGGCAGAGGCCAGGGAATCATCTTCATTTTTGCGAATAATGATATCAAAGAACAAGCGGCGTTGAGGGATTTCCACCCGACCGACAATGATTGGAGATCCATTATCGTCGCCAAGGCTCCAGGATGTGCCACCGGCAACAGCTCTTGAATCTTCGGCTGTCGCACCTTCTTCATACAAGATGGCGCGCTGAGGCAAAACACCCTCGCCGACGGCGGAACCATCATCACCCTGTTCCACGTCAGGGTTCATCTGTCCTGAATCGTCAATAATACGGCCATCATTTTTCGAAGATTCCGGATCATCATTGGCATTCACCCGTCGTGGACCATCGCCAGCGGTGCCTTCGCCGATAGCCGGTTGCAATGGACTGACATCGCTGGACCCGTAATCGAGCCAGTTCTCAAAGGTGGACATCACCTTTTCCTGGTTCTGGAATGCCCACCATCCGCCAGCACCCAATGCGATGAGAACCAGAAGCATGAGAATCCATGGCCAGATGCGGCGTCTTGGACGTTCGCCCGGATAGGGCTGACGATCATCATAATAGGCATCGGCATTACCCCTGCCGCCACCGCGTCCACCACGACCACCGCGTTGGTCTCGCTCTGCGCGCGGATCAGGCCGATCGGATACTAATTCCGGCTCGTCGTAATAATCATCCTGCTCGTCAGCCACATCATCCATATACGGATCATCCAGCGCAGGAGCATCGTAATAGTCTTCCCGGCCACGACGTCGTGACAGCCCTTCGCGTTTATTGCGCGGCGCAGCAGGTGCTGGCTCAGGTGCCCGTGACCGCACAGGCTCGCGCTGCGTTGGCGCAGCTCTCAGCGGCGGTTCATCAAGATTGGGTTCGCTCAGCGAGCGTGCCGATGCAACGGCTGCGTCGAACGCCGCCACTGATGGCTCTTCCCTCGGTGCTGGATCAGGCATACGCGGCTGCGGTTGTGGTGGAATGGGCGGCGGAGCAGGCTCGGGCGGCACCGTTCGGCGCATCTCTTCAGCTTCGTCCTGAACCTGACGGGAGGAACGTTGTGCCCTGAACTGGGCTTCCTCTTCTTCCAGTTGCGCAAGGCGCGCAGCATTTTCGCGCTCGGAATCGGTTATGATCTTTCCGGAAACATAATCTTCCTCGACCGAGCGAATACTATCTTCCAGTTCCAGCCTTTGCCGAGAAACCTCTGAAGGTGGCAAAGGTGGATTCATGGCATCAAGCTGTCTGCTGATTGCAGTGCGCGCGCGGTCATAGACGGACCGTCGCGCCTGCCCCGTTGCCACAGGAAGAGCTTCGATTGTTTTTCTCAAAACCTTGTAGAAATCAGCCATACGCTTACACTTTTTCCATTAGTCTTCAGCCGATGCTTGGGCTGCCCAACCCGGGTTTCAGATCTGGTGATCAAAACCCTAACATAACCTTAATCATGAAACGGATCATGCACAAGAATTGTGTGATCCCGTTCTGGGCTGGTTGATAACATAGCAACCGGCGCGCCGATCAATTCTTCAATCCTGCGCACATATTTTATGGCCTGTGCCGGCAGTTCAGCCCAGCTTGTTGCACCGGCAGTGGTGGCATTCCACCCTTCAAAACTTTCATAAATCGGCTCAATGCGACGTTGTCCGCCTTGTGAGGCAGGCAGATGATCGATCAGTTCACCATCGAGCCTGTACCCGGTACAAATCTTGATTTCCTCGAGCCCATCGAGAACATCAAGCTTGGTCAGCGCAATGCCTGTCATCCCATTGGTGCGAACAGTTTGGCGCACCAACACCGCGTCAAACCAGCCGCAGCGGCGTTTGCGACCTGTAACAGTGCCCCATTCATGGCCATGCTCACCAAGGTACTCACCGGTTTCATTAAGCTGTTCCGTCGGAAAAGGTCCTTCACCGACCCGTGTCGTGTAGGCCTTGGTAATACCCAGAACATAGCCAATGGCGCCTGGCCCAAGGCCAGACCCGGTCGCTGCTTGACCCGCTGTCGTGTTGGAAGACGTCACGAACGGATACGTACCATGGTCTATGTCCAGCAACGCGCCCTGTGCGCCCTCAAACAGAATGCGCTTTCCGGCCCTGCGCTCATCGTCGAGCAACTTCCAAACAGTATCCATGTAAGGCAGAACTTCATCTGCGACCGATTCTAGTTCGTCAAACAGGCTTTGTGGATCAATGTCTTCATAGCCAAGTCCGCGCCGAAGTGGATTGTGATGGCTCAGCAGACGGTCAATCTTGTCCGGTAGCGTTTTAAGATTGGCCAGGTCCATCACCCGGATGGCGCGCCGTCCAACCTTGTCTTCATAGGCAGGACCAATGCCACGCTTGGTTGTGCCAATTTTCGTTCCGGTGTTTGAATTCTCTCGCACCGCATCCAGTTCGCGGTGCAAGGACAGGATCAGTGTTGCGTTATCAGCAATGCGCAAAACACTGCGATCAATGGTGATATCCTGCGCCCGCAGCCGCGCAATTTCTGCGACCAACGCATGCGGGTCAATGACGACTCCATTGCCAATAACCGATAGCTTGCCGCGCACCAGACCTGATGGAAGCAGACTCAGCTTGTAGCTGACACCATCAATGACCAATGTATGGCCGGCGTTGTGGCCCCCCTGAAACCGAACCACGATATCCGCGCGCTCGGACAACCAGTCCACAATCTTACCCTTGCCTTCGTCACCCCATTGCGAGCCGACGACAACCACATTGGCCATGTTGAAAGCCTCATATTAAAAATTGAAATTCCCGGACTTTGCATCCAGCGCCCATGCGCATACGCAATTCCGAGCGCCTTGGCAAATCTACAGGCAAGGAAAGTCCCGGTTTTGAACAAATTCATCCAAATTTTTCACAGCCCCCGCAAGGTTGGTTCATTCACAGCTCTCAAACCGGTTTTTGTGGCTCGCCAACCTCAACAATATGACCATCAGGATCATAAAACCGGAAGACCCTTTGTCCCCATTTCTGTTGCTGTATGTCGTGTATCACATTGAGTTGGTCACCAATTCGGTCAAATGTGGCGTCCAATTCATCATCTTCGAAGTACAAAACCAGATTGCCGCGTCCGTAAGATTGAGTGTTGTCAGCAACCCCAGCCTGAGCATCCCCAGTTTCAGCATCCTCACCAAAGACAGTATGGTGAAGAGACATGCCTTCATGCAGCGCAAAGCCATTGTCAAATTGCACGAAATTTCCGTGGTCCTGCAAAATATTCAGCCCAAGCACATCACAATAAAAGGTTTTTGCGCGCGCCAAATCTGCGACGAAAGGAATTGGATTGATAAATTTCACAGCAATTGTTCGTCCCATGGTCCAGGAGGCAATTATGGTATAGAAAGACCTCAAATCCCACCGGTCCGATAGTCCGGTCCAGAGCCTGTAAAAACATGTCACATCAGATTTGGGTCGACTATTTTGCGTTTCGCTCCGCTGACAAATGCCTTCATATGGCTGTTCAATCAACCCTACCTGCTGCTAGCAACCACAATGCTGTGCTGGTCAGGGAACGTTGTTCTTGCCAGAGCCGTCGCAGGCGAAATACCACCCATCATGCTGGCGCAAATTCGCTGGATCGGGGCAAGTCTGCTGCTGACGCCCTTTGCATGGCGTTATGTCAGAAATGACTGGCCGGTCATTCGCAAGAAATTGCCCCTTATGCTGCTTTTGGCTTTCACTGGCATCACCATTTACAACACGCTTGCCTATTTGGGGCTGCAACACACCACCGCTCTGAACGGCCTGCTGCTTCAGTCGGCAGCGCCCCTGGTTATCGGCTTCTGGTCTCTTGCACTGTTTGGCGATGCGATGACACCGCGCCAATTGGCTGGAACGCTCATTTCATTGCTTGGTGTTTTGATCATCCTGACGGGCGGACAGCCTGATATTTTACTGTCACTCGACTTTAACATAGGCGATATTTTGTTCTTCTGTGCCTTGCTGTTTTACGGAATTTACTCAGCCGTCCTGCGCAAGAAGCCAAAAATGCACTGGGTCAGCTTTCTATGGGTCACAGTGGTGTTCGGTGCCATTATGTTGCTGCCGGCGTTTTTCTGGGAACTGGAAACCAGCCCACCGACTGAACTGTCCTGGCGCAGTTTTGCAGCCTTTGCCTATGTCATCCTGTTCGCAAGTCTGATGGCGTATGGCTGTTTCAACCGCGGTGTAGAATTGATTGGCGCCAACAGGGCTGGCCCCTTTTTCCATCTTATGCCGTTGTTCGGATCCTTGATGGCAATTCTGTTTTTGGAAGAACAACCCGCTTTGTTTCATGCAATCGGATATGGGCTTATCCTGTTGGGTGTCATATTGGCGCAACGCAAAAGCCGTTTGCCAGTGCCGTGAGACCTATAGGTGCCACGATACACATGAATGCAGTCAGGCATCTGCACAAAGCAGATGCCTGACGCGATTGTTTAGGAAAATGCTTGCCGCATCAAACGGCCGCATCACCGGTTTCGCCAGTGCGAATGCGAACAGCGCTTTCAAGCGGCAGCACAAAAATCTTGCCATCGCCAATATTGCCAGTCCGAGCTTCATTGCTCAGCACTTCCATGACCCGCTCGCTCTGATCGTCAGAAACCGCAATCTCCAACTTTACCTTCGGCAGATAGTGGACAGCATATTCGGCACCGCGATAGATTTCCGTGTGTCCCTTCTGGCGTCCATAACCCTTGACCTCTGTCACGGTCAGACCACTGACCCCGACTTCCGATAGGGCTTCACGAACAGGATCCAGCCTGTGCGGCTGAATAATGGCAATTATGTATTTCATAAATAACTCCTGATCTTGTTCGCTCACAACCTGTATCCACTCTCACCATGAGTGGAAAAGTCAAGTCCTTCAAGCTCTTCCTCTTCATTGACCCGCAGCCCAACCAGCGCTCTGGTGATCCACACAATAATGATGGTCGCAATAACGGACCAGACAAGGACTGAGCCAACGCCAAGCAACTGAACGGCAAATTGGCTGCCAACCGTGGTTTCACCCAGACCTGTACCACCTGGCAACCCTGCAAGGAACGCTGTCAGAAGTGTGCCCAGCGCGCCACCAATACCGTGGACAGCAAGCACGTCCAGTGAATCATCCACTTTCCATCTGTGCTTCACCAGATCGACAGCAATGTAGCAGACAACACCGCCTGCCAAGCCAAGCATCATGCCAGCCATCGGGCCAACGAAACCCGAGGCGGGTGTAACAGTGGCAAGACCGGCAATTGTGCCGGTGACCATGCCGACAAGGGAGGGTTTGCCAAACCGCACCCATTCAATCACCACCCAGACAAGCGATGCGGTTGCAGCCGACATATGCGTCACAAGCATTGCCATCCCGGCATCGCCATTGGCACCAAGCGCGCTGCCCGCATTGAAACCGAACCAGCCAACCCACAACAAGGACGCGCCAACCATAACCATCCAGGGTGCGTGTGGCGGTTGCACCGTTTTGGGAAAACCACTGCGGGCACCAAGCATGACGGCGATCACTGCAGCCGAGGCACCAGCCGTGACGTGAACCACGATGCCTCCGGCAAAGTCCATCACACCGCGTTCGGCCAGCCAGCCACCGCCCCAGACCCAATGGGTCACAGGTGCGTAAACAATGAGCAGCCAGGCTGCACTGATAATGAGCACAGCGGAAAACTTGATGCGTTCAACAAAAGCGCCCACCATCAAAGCAGGCGTAATGACGGCGAATGTCATCTGGAATGTGAAAAACACCGTCTCTGGCAGTGTGGTTCCGTCATAGACTGTGTCTCGTCCCACACCGTTCAGAAAGGCTTTCTGCAGACCCCCAAGCCAGGCCGAGCCATCGGAAAAGGCCAGAGAGTAGCCCACAACCAGCCACAAGACGGAAGCAAGGCAGGCAATTGCCATGCAATGCATCAGCACTGACAGGATGTTTCTGGATTGCACCAGCCCGCCATAAAACAGGGCAAGCCCCGGTAGTGTCATTAAAAGCACCAGAGCAGTGCTCGTTAGAATCCAAGCTGTATCTGCAGCGTCCATTATTCCCCCCAACGGCTAATATTTAGGCAATTGCCTGTTCAATATTGCGCCAGACGAGGACAGTCAATGACCGCTGCAGGATATGTTTGATTCAGCGCCGTTTTTTAAAGCATGAAATTCAGTGGCTTGACCTGCTGAACGTTTTCCAGTGCGTTGATTGTTGCCATGACTTCAGCGTTGACTTCCTGATCGACAGCCACAAGCGCAATGGCATTTCCGCCTTCAGAATCCCGGCCAAACTGCATATGCGCAATGTTGACACCAGCCTCACCCAGCACGGTTCCAATATTGCCAATGAATCCGGGACGATCATCATTGGTGACATACAACATGCGTGGCTTCAATTCGGCTTCCATATTGATGCCCTTGATCTGAATGATCCGCGGCTTGCCGTCGGCAAACACGGTACCGGCTACAGACCGTTCCTGACGTTCGGTGATCACGGTCAGGCGGATGTAGTTTTCGTAAACGCCTTCTTGAGAGCGACGCACCTCTTCCACCTTGATGCCACGTTCCTTGGCCATGGCAGGTGCAGACACCATGTTGACCGTCTGCAACTGTGGCTGCAGAACGCCTGTCAAGGCAGCGGCGGTCAGCGCCCGAACATTCATCTCGGCCACATCACCTTCATATTCGATGCGAACGCCTGAAATTCCAGATTCAGTCAGTTGACCGGCAAATGAGCCAAGCAAATCGGCCAGTTTGACATAAGGCGACAGAAGCGGCGCTTCTTCGGCCGAAATGGACGGCATATTCAGCGCATTGGTGACCGCACCGTTCAACAGATAGTCTGACATTTGCTCAGCCACCTGAATGGCCACATTTTCCTGTGCCTCTGTGGTTGCGGCACCCAAATGCGGGGTGCAGACAACATTTGGCAGATCGAACAGGACGCTGTCAGTTGCGGGTTCCGTTGAAAACACGTCAATCGCAGCTCCGGCAACCTTACCGGACTTCAGGCCATCAGCCAGTGCATCTTCATCAATCAGCCCACCGCGTGCACAATTGATGATCCGCACACCTTTTTTCATTTTTTCAATGGCTGCGGCATCAATGATGTTGCGGGTCTTGTCTGTCAGCGGCGTATGCAGTGTAATGAAATCCGACCGCTTCAGCAGTTCGTCCAGATCAACCTTCTCAACACCAATTTCCATCGCACGTTCCGGCGACAGGAAAGGATCGAAGGCAATGACTTTCATTTTCAGGCCAATGCCACGTTCCGCAGCGATAGATCCAATATTTCCGCAGCCGATCACACCAAGGGTTTTTGCGGTCAGCTCAACGCCCATGAATTTGGACTTTTCCCATTTACCGGCATGGGTGGACGCATTTGCCTCCGGCAATTGACGCGCAACTGCAAACATCATCGCAATGGCATGTTCAGCCGTTGTGATGGAATTTCCAAAAGGCGTATTCATGACAATGATACCCTTTTGCGTCGCCGCAGGAATATCAACATTGTCAACGCCAATCCCGGCCCGGCCAATGACTTTCAGATTGTCGGCGGCAGCGATAATTTTCGCGGTGGCTTTCGTCGCGGAGCGGATGGCAAGACCATCATAATTGCCAATAATCTCGGCAAGCTTGTCCTTGTCTTTTCCAAGATCAGGTTGGAAATCAACATCAAGCCCCCTGTCTTTGAATATCTGAACAGCGGTCGCTGACAGTTTATCGGAAATCAGAACGCGTGGCATTTTTTCAGTCATAAGTCTCTCCATAAGGCCGCTTCGGTGCCAAAAGGCAGGACCGGGGCCAGTATTAGTCAGAATCAGGTCAGAAAATTGTGAGAATCAGGCGGCCTGTGACAGCGCAGTTTTCTGCGCCGCAAAGGCCCAGTCGAGCCAAGGCAAAAGGGCCGCCACATCGGACTGTTCAACAGTTGCACCGGACCAAATGCGAAAGCCCGAAGGGGCATCGCGATAGGCACCGATGTCATGAGCCACGCCTTCCTTGTCCAGCGCAGATACCATGGCTTTTGCAAATGCGGCCTGATCATCTTCAGACAAAGCAGTGACTGCCGGGTCCACGATTTTCAAACACACGGATGTGTTGGACCGAGTGGCGGGGTCCACGGCAAGAAAATCAACCCAGGGCGTTTCAGCAACCCAATCGGCAATGGTTTTTGCATTGGCATCAGCACGGCCACGCAAGCCATCCAGTCCGCCAACGGACTGCGCCCATTCCAGCGCGTCCAGATAATCTTCCACACACAGCATGGAAGGCGTGTTGATGGTCTCGCCATTGAAAATACCCTTGATGATTTTACCACCCTTGGTCAGGCGGAAAATCTTGGGAAGCGGCCAGGCCGGCGTGTAGCTTTCCAGCCGTTCAACGGCCCGTGGCGACAGGATCAGCATGCCATGAGCAGCTTCTCCCCCCAGCACTTTCTGCCAGGAATAAGTCACAGCATCCAGCTTGTCCCAGGCCAAATCCTGCGCAAAAGCAGCAGAGGTGGCATCGCAAAGGGTCAGACCCTCACGATCAGCTGGTATCCAGTCACCATTTGGCACACGAACACCAGAGGTCGTGCCGTTCCAGGTGAACACAACATCATTGGCAAAATCGACAGACGCCAGATCCGGCAGCTGACCGTAATCGGCTGTCAATGTGCGCTGGTTATCAAGTTTCAGCTGTTTGACAGCATCTGTAACCCAACCGGAGCCAAAGCTTTCCCAGGCCAGAAGATCAACACCACGAGCGCCCAGAAGCGACCACATGGCCATTTCAAATGCGCCGGTATCGGATGCAGGTACGATCCCGATCAGATAATCATCAGGCACCTGCAATACGGTGCGGGTCAGGTCAATTGCCTGCTTCAGCTTGGCCTTGCCTATTTTGGCACGATGAGACCGGCCAAGAGCGGCATCAGCAAGCCCGTCCAGCGACCAACCAGGTCGTTTGGCACAAGGACCGGATGAAAAATGGGGATTATTAGGACGCAACTCAGGTGTGCGCTGCCCGGCCGTCTGGCCAGTATTTGCATGTGTCATGCTACCCTCTCAGATAGATAGCCTCTCGGTGGGGAGAGGTGGCCCACCTGCGGCATTAATGGAAAGCATGGAATTCTGCAATAGAGAATGCGATCTGACCGACAGATTCATGTTGAATGTTGCAGCAACGTGGCTGCAATCATACAGACATGAGTTAGGCGTCCTTTTCGGGCGGCGTCCTTTCCGTAGCTGTTGATGGCCCCGTCTTACTTGACGGAACGCTTGCTGATGGCGTTGGATTTGATGAAAATGTTTTCGATGCTCTGTCTCCTGAACCGGTGACAGGAGAATTGAAGAAATTCCCGCATTACACCCAGCCTTTTGAGCGGGATGAAGCACTTCACGCGATGCAACTCGTATGCACAGCGACACCAAAAGCTAGCCCCATCATACTACCGCACCCCCAAATATGTGTAACTCAATCGGGCCAGATAGCCCCAAAGCAGACAATGCCGCTTTCATACTCGGATGGCGGCGATGCGGGCGAAGTTGTCATTTTCCAATTCCAAGCCAATGACCGTTTAAAGTTTGCTGGGGCACGTAAAAACAGAGGCGATGGGCCATCACTAGCCACCCAGAACCAATCGTTGCGGAGCCCAACTGAACTTTTGCAATGCCTGTAAAATTGCCAACAAGGAAGGATTGTCGGCCCGTCCAATTGGCGTCGCAACCGAGACAGAACGCACCAGTTTCGGATCTTTCAGCTTGATCTTCGTTATTCCCGGCAACGTGACCCAGCGATCTGGCACAATCGCGACGCCGGCACCCGCTTGAATCATATTTTGTATCCAGTCTTCATTATCGCTGCGGGCGAAAAGCTTGGGCACAAATCCTTCGCGCTGCGACGCACTCAGGAAGAGGTGCCTGAATTCACATTGTGATCGGTCGAGATAGGGTCTGCGGGCCACGTCTTTAAGGCCAACAGTCGCGCGTCCTGCAAGTGGATCATTTGCGGCACAGGCAACAACCATGGCCTCATCATAGAGACGCAAATAGCGGAACCGTGTCTCATCCTTGACCGTCGCCCCAAGAATGGCGAGGTCAATGTGTCCGTCCAGCAGAGCCGCTGCAATATCAGCTCGGGTATAGTCTTGCAACTGGAATTCGATATTCGGATGGGCTCGCTGATGTTCGGCCAAAAACCCAGCAATCGGACCTGGCCCGACGCTGCACATAACACCAATTCGCAAAACGGGGCTCTCTCCGCTCACCAGCGAATGGGCCGTTTGTTCAATGTAATTTGCATTGGTCACAAGACTTTCAAAAAGCCCGATGAGAGATGAACCCAATTGTGTCAGATGGGTGTGTCGGCCTTCACGACGGATCAATGGGCCGCCAACCTCTTCCTCAAGCCGCTGGATCGCCTTTGTCAAAGCGGGCTGGGACATGCCCAGTTTCCGGGCGGCCTGAGAAATGTTGAGAGTTTGAGAAAGTGCCAAAAAATAGCGCACGCGCTTAAGGTTTAGATCCATGGACAGTCTCTTTGATTTGGCATTTCCAGCAGTTATCATAACCATACCTGACAGTTTGTACATTTTTCACAATGGCGGTGCGGCATTACACATCGCAGACCCGGCAGTTACACGCCTGCTTCTCTTCTGAAGATAGCGAATGCATGTAAATTAAAAGTTATGAAAACCATACCCAAAGGTTTGCATATATTGGCCTATCTATGCCTTCAGGACAGCGGCAACATCCGCCCGACCAACAGACAAACTTAACCCAATCTAATGGAGGCAAATCATGCCAATATCAAAATCAGACACCGAGAGCTTTGCAGAAATCAAGGCCGTTGCAGACGCTCTAAGCCCCTACATAGAAAGCGCCTCGACAGGCGACGGCGCTCATATCCGGACAGCATTCTATGACCATGCCCATATCGTCGGATCCATGGGCGGCACATTCTACGACATGGATGCCGACGCCTTTCGTGATGCGGTCCAAGCCGGCGGTGCCTCTCCTGACGTAGAACATCAGATCGCCTGGGTCGACATCTCAGGTCCGGCAGCGGCGGCAAAGGTTGAGTTCGTGAATTGGCTTGGAAACCGGTTCACCGATTTCTTCGTACTCTACAAACATGACGGCGTTTGGAAGATCAGCGGCAAGGTCTACGACACGCATTCCGGCAATTAGCACAAAGGGGCGCACGAGCGGTGCGTCCTGCAATCCGACATCCAAATTCCAGAGCGCTGACTAGCGGACCTTTCGGGCCGTTAGTCCAGATACAGTTGGTTCGATACGATTGGCCGGGCATCACGCTCGGCCAACTTACATCGCGCTTTGCCCTATGTCGCTTTATCAGACCATGCTGTCAAAACAGAATTTGCCATAGCGATGTCCTGAGCCGCGATACCTGTCAGGTCTGCAATGGTGATTTGCATCGCGTTGGCGCGGGCTTGCGTGGAAGCAGATAGCAGTCCGCCAATTTCCTGGAGGTCTTGAGCAGCAATTAGCCCTTCTTTTGCTGCGTGCGACACCTCACCATGGTCCAGGCATTGCGCGAAAAGATCCACGGCCAATACGTCTGCACGACGAACCAATGCGATATCCAGTTCCTGCTTGCCCGGCGCATCGGCACCGACTGCCGTAATATGTGTGCCCTCGTTCACCCAATCAGACATGATTAATGGAACCGTCGAACCCGTCGCCGTGACAATGATGTCCGCTTGCCTAACCGCTTTTTCAAGATCGATTGCACGCGCGATATCACAGACGGGCGCAAGTCTCGCCACAAGCTTATCGGCCTGTTCTGCGTTTCGTCCCCAGACCTCAAATGCTGCTGTGTTCGTGAGCAAAGCCACGTGCGCCTCTATTTGGCGCCGCGCCTGCTGCCCACTTCCCACGATTAGAACTCGTTTGCTGTCTTTTCGGGCCAAAAGGCGCGACGCTATGGCACCACCCAGCCCCGTACGAATGTCAGTAAGGACCATTTCATCATGCAAGACCGCTTCGACCTGCCCGTTTTCCGCAGACATAACCAAAACAAGACCATTGCCAGTTTGTAAGCCCTTGTCTCGATTGTTTGGAAACCCGGTTGCGATCTTGATAACAAAGGTCGGCTTGCCTGTTATGTGGCCATATTTGATGTGACAATCCGCATTGTGCTGTGGAAACGTTATGTGACCGACCGGAGGTAGGTTTACGTGCCCAAGACTCGCTGCACGGTAGGCCTCTTCGATCCTGATCGCCGCCTGAGGCAAGTCGATTAACGCTTCGATTTCTGAACGGCTTAAGCTAATCATTTTCGATCCTCATTTTCGGAGACCTATCCATATGCCAATGCTTCCTGACTTTCGATTAGAAACGCACTTTTCGAAATGGGAGTTCAAGGCGCGCTATCATATGACCGCCTCAGATGCTGAAAGCATGTCGATGCGCGAACTGTTGGCCATGGCGACACCTGAGGAACGTGAGGCATTTGAAGGGATGTGGCTCGGATATACCGAGACCTTTGGTGCGCCGGACCTTCGCGAGGCTATTGCGCGCACTTTCACCAATCAATCGGCGTCCGATATACTTTGTTTTGCTGGCGCAAGCGAAGGGATTTTTGCTGCCAACAATGTCATTTTGGACAAGGACAGCCATGCAATCGTTGTGACCCCAAATTATCAATCCCACGAAACGCTACCTGTCGCAATTTGTGAGGCCACGGGAATTCCATTGGACCCCGAGAGCAATTGGTCGCTCGACATTGACCGTGTGGCTGCTGCAATCCGCCCCAATACGAAACTGATGACAATCAATTTCCCGCACAACCCAACGGGTGCGATCCTGCCCTTGGACAGATATCATGCGTTGATTGAACTGTGTCGGAAACACGGGATCTACATCTTTCATGATGAGATTTTCAATGGACTGGGCCCAACCGAGGCGTGCCATCTACCGTTTATTGCAGATGTGTATGAACGTGGCTTATCGTTGAATGTCACCTCAAAGTCATTTGGTTTGCCCGGACTGCGGATTGGTTGGATTGCCTGCCAAGATGCTGATGTCATTTCCAAGATGGAGCGGATGAAGCATTACCTTTCCATCTGCAACTCTGGCCCCAGCGAACGGTTGACCATGATTGCATTGTGCAACCGAGACAAGATCTTGGCGCGAAACTGTGCAATCGTGGATGACAACCTGCCAAAATGGGACGCCTTCTTTGCCCGGCATACCGATCTGTTTGAATGGCAAAGGCCTGATGGGTCTTGCATGGCCTTCCCGCGTTACAAAGGCGCAGACGGTGTGGAGGCATTTACGACGTCTTTGGTAGAAGAAAGTGGCGTCTTGTTTTTACCAAGTACAATCTATTCGTCTGACTTAGGCCCAACGCCAAATGATCGCCTTCGGTTGGGGTTCGGGCGCTCAAATTTGGATGAGGGTATTGCGGCGCTTGATGCGCATCTCATGCAGAACACAGATTAGATAGCTGATATTCGCTGCAAAGCAGCAAACTCACACCTTTAGGCTTGAAACGAAAATTTGGCGCAATTTCCACCAATGGCTGTTCCAGCCAGCAATAGAAACCCGTGAGTTCTGGTTCGTCTGTGCAGAAGCAACAGGTCTGACTATGACTGAATGTGGCCTATGCGAGCCGCATTGGATTGGTGAGACAATTGTGATCAGGAAAACGTCCGTCGCCAGTAACGACGGACGCGGTCTTTGGGAGGGCATTTATTTGATTGCAAGGATGTCAAAATTGTTGACGTTTGCAACAACACCTGAGTCCCACCCACCTTCCACGAGCACAGAAGACTGCTCTTTCAGCAAGCCGGCGACCTGGCCGGCAAAATGCGCAGCCCGACCCGTCTCATCAGCAAAAACATCGAAGATGGCAAAGTTATTCTCATCCAGTTGCAAAGCCACCCAGAACAATGTCTTGGGTTCAGTGTCTGCGACGATCTTGCCCGCTGCTGTCAGCAAGTCTGCCATTGCCTGGCTTTGGCCAGGGGCGGCTGCAAGTCTGATGTAAGTTGCAGTGGTGGCGTCATAAAGATCCACGGGTGCTTTTGCAGACAGAACGGAGGAGTTATTGATATTGGCGACAACACCATTGTCCCAACCGCCCTTGACCAGTCTGTCGGCGTTTTCATTCAGAGCCCCCGCAACCACACCGGAAAAATGAGCATTTCTGGCTTCTTCGTCTACGAAAACATCGAAAATGGCGAACTTGCCCTCAGGCGCTTGTAAGGCAAACCATAGCTCTGTACCGGGCTCGGTCTCTTCGACCAATGGCGCAGCCCCTGACAGAAATTGCGCGAAGGCCTTTGTCTGGTTTTGGGCGGCCGTCATTTCGATATAGCTTGCCTTGCCGTCCATCATGGCCTGTTCCTGTGCGTTTGCAGTTGTTGTCATCATTGCCAATGCGCCAAGGGCGCTGAGAATTTTGGTTTTCATAGTGGTCTCCTGAGGTGAGGTGTCTGTTTCGGTTCGCCCAGATCTGCCGCTTGGTTAAACTGCAAGGCGGCGTTTGGCCGTGTGCTTTTTTCCCTCAGGAGGCGCACAAATTCCAATTCCAACTTTCTATTTAACGATAGCCATTGACTATGGAACTCAGTCTGGCGACCATGACCAAAGCTCACTTGTCCAGAGCCTGGAGGCTTCCATGGAAATGAATCAAATCCGTTACTTTCTCGCGCTTTGTGAGCACCGCAACTTTACCCATGCCGCACGCGCCTCCAACGTCTCGCAACCGTCCCTCACAGCGGCCATCAAGAAACTGGAAGATGAGCTTGGCGGCCCGTTATTCCTGCGTGACCGTGCGGGATGTCGGCTCACACCGCTTGGCCTATTGGTGCAACCGCGGCTCGAAAAGGTTCATATCGAGGCGCGTGAAGCGAAAGCTGAAGCTATCCGGCACATACGATTGGATCGGGTTCCGATCAGCATTGGCGTTGGAGAAACGATTGGGCACAACAAACTGTCGGAAGCGGTCGAGCGTTACCGTGCGCGACTCCCGCAAGCTGAAATAGAATTGATAGTGGCGCGGCAAGAGGCACTGTTATCCGGATTGCGGGAAGGATCATTGGATATTGCGGTGACCGCTGCGCAAGTCAGTCCAGATCTTTATCGCATAGACCCTCTCTATCGCGAGAGGTATCGGGTCGTTGTCGCAGCAGATCACCCCATGGCCGAAAAAGAGACGGTGTCACTTGAAATGTTGGCGAATGCAGACATGCTCGACAGACCAAATTGTGAAATGCGCGATACATTGCATGGAACTTGCGCTGACAAGGGATACACACTTTACGCGGCATACCGGTCAAATCGTGTGGATTGGTTGTTGGCGCTTGCCCGTCAGGGGTCTGGCGCTGTTGTTCTGCCGACGACAGCTATCCCGATCGATGATGCCCTTGTATCGATGCCCATTGAGGATGTCGATATAGCACGCCAAGTTGTTGCGCTTCGATTTCGACAACAGGCATCCCGGCCCGAAGCTGAAGAAGTGGTGCGCGAATTCGCACGTGGACAATCCGTCTTTAACTAGGGTCTGGACTCAATTGGGAGATTGAATTGGTGAGTGTGGATTTGAACGGTTGCAAAATCGTCAAACGAGGACGTTAAAAAAAGTACCGACGAGCCATGGATACGGCTCGTCGGAACATGGGTGGCGTTGCTGTCCGTAAATTCGCTGTCCATTAATCCGCTGTCTGGCAGCCTTTCAGCGAATTGTCGATGGCGAGACAGAAACAGCCCGCCAGACGCTCTGTGTACTCGACATCTGAGTTGGCCGGATTGCTCATGCATTCGTCAATTTCATCTCCGGATCCGCCTGCCTTCGACATGAATTGCCGACTATGCTTCTGACTGCGCACAATTCGCTGCAGCTTTAGCGGGATTTTTGTCGATTCCATTTTCATGGATTTGGCGAGCGATGGCGCTGGTGATACCGAAGTCAGGACGATGGCCAGCACTGCAACCATAGGAGCAATTGCCAATATTTTTAATGATGGGGTTTTCATGGTCTGGTTTCCTCTCAAATGTTCTTCAATGTCTGCGTTTTGATAGAGCGGGTTCCAATTTGGGCCACCTCCCCCGCTATGCGATTGGGGGCGTGGACCAAATTGAATGACGGTCTATTTGCAGGCCTTTGCGGTTGCTGTGCAGTTCCAAAGATCTTTTGCACCTTTTTTGCATGAGAAGTTGGTGTTTTCAGCTTTGCCCCAATGAGCAAATGACTGGCCATAAGTGGAAGCAACTTTCAAACCCCAGCGATAGGTTGCTGATTCCTGAGCTTTGCTCTTCTTGAAATAGAACATGCCTTTCGCAGACACTTTGCCTTCGCAAACTTTTACTTCTTTTGCTGGCTTGGCAGATGCGCGGCAGTGCCAGGCTTCAGCACTTGCTGTTCCAGGTATATCAACCCAGCTACATTTCATTGTTTTCTGTTTGGCTTTGCCCCAATGGGCCCATGAGCTGCCATGCTTTTCTGCAGCGGCCAGTCCCCAGCGATAAACGGCAGAGTCTTTGGCCTTGTCTTTGTTTTTATAATATTTGGAATAGCCATTCACCAACGGCTTGGTCATGGTCTTTGCTTCCGCGCTATCGGCAGTAAAGGCCGACATTGCGGCGACGGTACAGATCGTAAAAACGGCGGCCTGCACGGATGTGGTAAGTGATTTGATTGAAGTGGTCATGGTCTTGGTCCTTTTCCTTGGTTGCAGAAACATCATTAGTGGCGCTTGCTTGAAGAAGTTCTGAACCATTCGTTCAGACTGTATTCACTTTCGAGTTGAGTAAAGCGCATTCAATGGTTGCACAGCCAAGTTCCAAAGAGTCCGGACAAGAAACAAAAAAACCCGCAGCGGTGCCAATCAGCACCACTGCGGGTTTGAAATTTGCGAAGCGCGCGGCTTCGCAAGTCGTTTTGTTTAGTGGAAGGTGTAGCGTCCACCCAGGCGGAACTCATGAAAATCAATATCTTCGTAAGTCACCTTGCCCGTCAGTCCTGACGTATCGGACTCGCCGGTCTTTGCATCACCAACCCACAGATAACGGTAGTTGGCATCAATCGCAAAGTTATGAGAGACTTCATAAGTCACACCAGCCATTGCGGCTGCGGCAAAGTTCCAGGATCCCTCAGACTTAAAGCTGGAGAAGGAAGAGCCGCCAAAGTTGAGACCGTATTGCCGATCAATATCGAGATAGGCAAGCCCGAGGCCACCACCAATATACGGTGTGAATTTGGAGCTGTTCTCCCAATCGAAGTAAATATTGGCAAGCAGTGTGTACATGGAGCCGGAGCCATATTCATCATTAAAGGACGCGCCACATCCCGATGCGCAAACTGTGTGACCTTCAAAATCCCACTCTGCGCGGTAATCCAGCGTCAAATCTGCACGGAAAAAGTGATTGAATTTGTAACCGATGCCAACACCGATCAACCAGGTATCACTGAATTCTTCATGCAAAAATTCCTGATGCCCTGCTGATCCATCATAGCTGACCTCGTAATTGCGTGTTGCGACATAACCAATGTCGCCGCGCAGATACCAAGCGCCTGCCTTGTCATAGACCGGTTCTTCATACACATATGTTGGCAGGTCAGCAGCAAATGCTGGACCTGCAAGAATGGTCGCAAGCGCGGCGACCGCGCCTATAGCCCTAACAACCCTGTTGCCTGTCGTAATCATGTCAATACTCACTTTAGAAAACCAATACGCAGGTTCTATTTCGCCTAAAACCTGATTGGATATTGAATTATTAAGGTTAAAAACCAATTAAATTCATAATTTTTTGTGTTAACTTTACGTTTACTTAGGGTTAATGAATAGTAAAAGAGAAATTTGCGATGCAAGAACGAACGGTTACTGCCCTACTAGCTCGGACGCCCAGGCATTGGTACATTCTGGGGATTCTTGTAGCCCTCTGGGGCACCTCTTTTGCTTCCAGCAAGATCGCGGTTGAAACCATTCCGCCGGTATGGGTCGCCGCCTTGCGCATTACCATTGGTGCAGGCCTGATGTTGATCTATCTGATCCTACGGCGGGAACGCCTCACCAGACGGCCACATGATTGGCTTTGGTTTCTCTGGCTTGCCTTGTTGGGAACAGTTGTCCCATTCCTGTTGATATCCTGGGGCGTCCAATACGTCCCATCCAGCGTTGCCGGGATCCTGATGGCCACAGTGCCACTGGCCGTTATCATATTGGCGCACATGCTGTTGCCCGACGAACCGCTGACGCGACGCAAAATGGCAGGTTTTCTGATCGGATTTATAGGTGTGGTGTTTCTCGTTGGCATTGGCGGCACCCAATCTCTGCAAAGTGGGCCGCTCCAATTCTGGGCGCTGTTGGGCATTACCACGGCAGCGGTATGCTATGCTCTGAATGGAACAACTGCGCGCCTGATGCCTGTTATGAGCAGCGCCTCAAAATCGGCTGGTGTGCTGCTCGCCGGCACCCTGGTGGCCGTGCCACTTGCGATAATCGTGTCACCAGATGGACTGAACGAAGCCAGTATGGCCAGCCTGTGGGCCGTTCTTGCGCTTGGCATCTTCCCAACGGCACTGGCAACCATATTGTTATTCGTCATATTAGAGGAAGCAGGGGCTTCCTTTGTCGCCTTGTCAAACTACCTTGTACCGGTCTTTGCTGTCATGGTTGGCGTCGCTCTCTTGGATGAAGTCCTGCAATGGAACGACTGGGTCGGACTGTTCCTGGTGCTCTGTGGAATATTCATCACAGAACGTTTTAAAGGCAAGAACGTCAAAGTGGCACCATCCTCCACTTGATTTATGAGGCTTTAAGAAATTTTACTGCGGCCAGCCATTGGCGTTTCATCCAGTATCTCATATTGTCGCAGCATCACAAAACGGATCGCAAATGACCGATTATCAAAATCAGGATCAGCAAAGCTCCAGTTGCTGCACGCCTTCAAACGGAACCTCCCCTGAGCCCGAAAAACAACTGGGATCGGCTGTCAGCAGCATTGACCAGTCAGTTGGTGCGATTTCCATTCCCGGTGGTCCCAGCCTTGTGGGGACAAACCGGCCGGAAGTGCAAAATGACGGCGAAGAACCTCTCAGAAAATCAAAAATTGCCCCCTTCAGGATAGCCGTGACAACTGTCACCAATCAGGATTTTGAGAAGTTTGTATCAGAGACAGGCCATGTCACCGAAGCAGAACAATTCGGCTGGTCATTTGTTTTCTGGGCGCAGGTGCCAGACAGTATCGGCGCAACGCAAGGGGTTGCCGGGGTCGAATGGTGGCGGCGTGTTGACGGCGCAAACTGGCGCGAAGTGAATGGGCCTGGCACTGCAGCAACGACATGGCACCCTGACCATCCGGTGGTTCATGTGTCCTGGAACGATGCGCGCGCCTATGCGGCCTGGGCCGGAGGACGCTTGCCAACGGAAGCAGAGTGGGAACATGCTGCGCGCGGCGGCCTTGGCGATGTGCGCTTCCCCTGGGGAGACAAGGAACCCAATGAGGCAGACTATTTCCCTTGCAATGTCTGGCAGGGGAAATTTCCCGATACCAATCTGGAGCTGGATGGTTATGCCACCACCGCCCCGGCAAAATCCTTCGAGCCGAATGGTTACGGGCTCTACAACATGGTCGGAAATGTCTGGGAATGGACATCCGAGCCGATGAGCATCAAGTCTTTGAAGAAACAGGCCCGCATCAAAATGGCGGGCATGAAGGGGTATAAACTATCCAAGGGTGGCTCATTCCTGTGCCACCCCAGCTATTGCTACCGCTATAGGATAGCCGCCCGCTCCGGCACATCGCCAGACAGCACAACAACCCATATCGGCTTCCGGATGGTTTGGCCGGAAACCGATAGCGATTAGGCTGAATTAAGCGATTATGGTTTAGACGGATCGCACTAGGCAGCAGGCTGGCCGATGAGATCAACCAGATCATCCACCAGCTTGTTGACCTGAACAGGATCGTCGGATTCAGCCATGACACGGATAACGGGCTCTGTGCCTGAAGGCCTGATCAGCAAACGTCCACTATTGCCCAACATCGCCTCTGCATCCAGAATAGCACCTTTGACATCTTGTCTGTCCAAAGGTGACTGCCCGGAGAACCGAACATTTTTGAGCAATTGTGGCACAGGCTCAAACCGGTTGCAGACATCACTAACCGGTTTCCCCTCCTGCTTCACAACTGCCAGAATCTGCAATGCTGCAATCAGCCCGTCACCAGTCGTGGTGTAGTCAGACAGCACAAGATGGCCCGATTGTTCACCGCCAACATTGTAGCCATGCGCACGCATGTGCTCGACCACATAGCGGTCACCAACATTCGTGCGCGCCAATGTCAGATCCTGACCTGCCAAAAACCGCTCAAGCCCAAGATTGGACATGACGGTGGCCACAATACCAGGTGCTGACAGGCGATCCTGCTGCTTCCAGGATTGTGCCACGACAGCCATCAACTGGTCGCCGTCAATAATATTGCCCTTCTCATCCACCATCAGAACGCGGTCAGCATCACCATCAAGGGCAATACCCACATCAGCGCGGACTTCACGTACCTTGTCGACCAGTTGTTGCGGCGCAGTTGAACCACAGCCCCGATTAATGTTGAACCCATCCGGCTCCACACCAATGCGCACCACGTCAGCGCCCAATTCCCACAACGCCTCAGGTGCTGCCTTGTAGGCCGCTCCATTCGCGCCATCGACAACAATACGCAGGCCTTCCAGCGTCATGCTGCGTGGCAGGGTCCGCTTTGCGGTTTCAATATATCGATCCAGAACACCATCCACACGCTTGGCGCGGCCAAGCGCATCTGGTTTTGCAAGGTTTCCGGATAGATCAGCATCAAGCAGAGCTTCAATTTCCTGTTCTTTTTCATCAGAAAGCTTGAAGCCATCGGGTCCGAACAGCTTGATCCCATTATCATGATAAGGATTGTGACTGGCAGAAATCATGACCCCGATATCTGCACGCAGGGATCGCGTCAGCATAGCAACTGCCGGTGTTGGCACCGGACCGGTCAAAAACACATCCATGCCAACTGATGTGAAGCCAGCCACCAATGCAGTTTCGATCATATACCCGGACAATCGCGTATCCTTGCCAATGACGACCCGGTGACGATGATTACCCCTCATGAAGGTCAAGCCGGCAGCCATGCCGGCCTTCAAGGCAATATCAGGTGTCATTGGAAATTGATTCGACTTGCCACGAATTCCATCCGTGCCAAAATAACGTCGGCCCATGCTCTTATTCCCCACATTCATGTCTGGTCTGGTGTTTTAAACCGATTGCCTCAAGAAAGACTAAACAGGCTGTGCCTGATCAGCGCCTGATGGCGGACAATACTGGTTTAATGCGGAAGTTGGCAGACACAAATCATTGCAGATCAATACGCCGATATCAAAGCAAGGCTATGCGCTCCAGCAACAATTTATAAAATGCATCCGCATCTACGTCGCGCACATAGGTGACATTTGGCTCTTTCCCGGAAACCTGCCACCAGTCCGCAACGGTCATTCCCAAAGTAAGCTGCGACTCTGTCTCCACCTCGACATTGATAAAGCGAGCGCCATAGATATCTGGCTGCAGGAGATAAGCAATCACGTTGGGATCGTGCAATGGCCCGCCATCCGTGCCGTATTTGTCTTCATCAAAGCGTTCAAAAAACTCCAGCCATCCGGCACAAGCATCACCAACACGGCTGCTCAGCGCACGAAATGCTGCAATCCGCGCCGCACTGGTGAGGGCCTGGTGGGTGCAGTCCAACGGAAACATGGTGATTGGAATGCCACTTTCAAAGACGATTTTCGCGGCGTCTGGATCAACAAAAATGTTGAACTCCGCTGCCGGCGTAATGTTACCACCCTCAAAAAATCCTCCCCCCATCATAACCAGTTCCTGAATGCGTGGGGCAATGCGCGGCTCTTTTTGCAAAGCCAGTGCCAAATTGGTCAGGGGACCAAGCGAACACAATGTCACGCTGTTCTCTGGTCGGTTCAGCACGGTTTCAACCAGAAAATCCACACCGTGCTGGCTCTGCAATTCCATACTCGGTTCTGGAAGAACAGCCCCATCCAGTCCGGTCGATCCATGAACATGCTCTGCGGTGACCAACGCCCTTTTTATCGGCCGGTTGGCGCCCGCATATACCGGAACCTCTGTCCGGCCGGCCAGTTCACAGATGACGCGAATGTTACGGGTGGTCAGATCAAGCGGGACATTTCCGGCAACACCGATGAAACCCAAAACCTCCAGTTCAGGGCTGGCAAGCGCAAGTAGGATGGCCAGAGCATCATCCTGCCCTGGATCGGTATCAACAATGATGGAACGTGCAGTTGATGTCATGAGGCCCCTCGTAAAATCTGATCGCGCCTAACCTACCGGTTTTTCCTCAACCACACAGACGCTATGCTAAGGTCTGCACATCAATACCACTTTGCATGGACATATGAAATCAGGCTCATGACCCTATGAAAACCATTGCTGCCCTCATCTTTCCTGAATTCGAACTTCTGGACCTGTTTGGACCATTGGAACTGTTTGGCATGCTCGACAAAAAGTTCCAGATAAAGCTCATCGCAGAAACAGCAGGGCCGATTGCCAGCAAACAAGGACCTCGGTCTGTGGTCGATACGGTCATATCCGATAACCCCGCATTTGACATGCTCCTCATTCCCGGCGGGCCAGGAACACGAACGCAGGTTAACAATGATCCCCTGCTGCACTGGCTGCGAACAGCTGCTGAAAAGTCAGAGCTTGTGTTGAGTGTGTGCACTGGCAGCGCTGTTCTTGCACGATCAGGGTGTCTGGACGAAAAGCGCGCAACCAGCAACAAGGCTGCCTTCAATTGGGTCCAGAGCCAGGGGCCAAATGTTCTGTGGCAGAAGCAGGCCAGATGGGTAGAAGATGGTCGTTTCATCACCTCATCCGGTGTGTCTGCAGGTATGGATATGAGCCTTGCCGTCATTGAAAAATTACATGGAAAAGAGCTGGCACTGAAAGTGGCCGGATGGGCTGAATATGACTGGCACCAAAACCCGGAATGGGACCCTTTTGCCAAATTGAACGGGTTGGTCTGAGCAAGCCGCCTACTATACTCTGGGACCAGTTGAGAAATGGACCAGAGCCCGGACTTTGGATAAACAAAAAACCCGGCACAAAGACCGGGTTTTCAGATTCAAAACCTGCATTGATTGCGAAGGCGCTTTTACGCTGACCAGTTCCGGCGATAACACTTGCAGGTGTCAGCCGCCAAATTTGACCTTCAGTGCAGCTTCAATGCTGTGAGCACCAAACGCGTCCCCGGAAATATCAAGGCCGCCGTCAGAGGTATAATCAATTGAGCCGATATGGGCATAACGATATCTTGCCCCCAGCGACACCGTATCAGTCACGCTGAAATCCAGCCCCGCGAAGGCCTGGGCTGCAAATCCCCAATTGCTATCATCGATGCTGTCTATACCAATGATATCAAAATCAAAATCAGCATGAGCTGCACCTGCGCCAACACCAACATATGGGCGCCAGCGATCAAATTGATGGCCAATGATGACATTTCCCATAAGGGTCAGAACACCGACATCGCCACTTGCCTGAAAGGTAGTTCCAGCGGTTGAAAGTGAATCTATGTCATTTTCAAAATAGCTTAGCTCTGCCTCAATGCCTATCATGCTGTTGAAATCATAACCGAAGGCACCACCAACGCGATAGCCGTCATCAACATGAGATTCGGCTGAATCAGTTCCAGCTTCGCCCTCTACATCTCCCAGCATTACGTAGCCGGCATGAAGGCTGGCGTAAAACCCTGAGGGTGGAAGCGGGACTGGCTCCATCGGCTCAACATATCCCATCTCAGGCAAATCTGCAGACATCGCCAATCCGCCGGACATCAGAAGCGCCGACCCCACAAAAATCATCTTTCTAAAAAACATTCTCGTCACCCTTTGTTCAGCTATTGTTTGTCGAAAATCTGCAGCGCCCAAACTGCTAAATCTGAAACAATAAACTTATGATTCTAGTGCAGCCAAATACGTCACCTGAGATCAACAGTTGCATGAATGAATTTTGCCATCAAATTGTATAACATTTTGAAATTTCGATAAATTTTCACTGTGTCTATTCTGCAACTACACCTTTTTGGAACCGTGAAAGCACTCGATTGATAATAAGAACTGGATTGCCATTCAGTTCCTGGAAGCGGATGGGGAAAAGTTCGGCGCATGCACGCATTCACGTCTGGCTGCGCGACCGCAAACCCTTGTTTAAGTGCCATTCTCGCCTAAGAAGAATTGCAGAGGCGCATCTGATGCCAACAGACCGTTTGGCAAAAAACCTCAGCCAGTCGCAGCAACAGCTGGACAAAAAAACCCGGCACAAAGGCCGGGTTTTAAGGGTTCAGAACCCGCATTGCTTATGAAGGCACTTTCAAGCCCACCAAATCTGGCGATGCAAGACAGTGTCAGCCGCCAAATTTAACCTTCAGCACCGCTTCAACGCTATGATTACCAAAAGAGTCAACGGAAACAGGATCATCGCCGTCATCGGTATAGTCGGTTGAGCCGACATGCAAATAACGATACCTGGCACCCAGAGACACGGCATCAGTCAGGCTATAATCAACACCGACAAAAGCCTGGGCTGCAAATGCCCAATCATTATCGTCAAGGTCATCTGGCAAAGCAGTTCCAGAAACATCAAGAGCAACATGCGCAGCACCGACACCAGCACCAAGATATGGGCGCCAACGATCATAATGATTTCCGATGATCACATTTCCCATAAGGGTCAGGACATTTGCATCGCCGCTAGTTTGAATAGTAGTCCCTGCAGCTGAGATTGAATCAACACCAATGGAAGAAAAGCCTACCTCGGCCTCAACACCAATCATGTTGTTAAAATCATAGCCAAGTGAACCACCGATACGATAGCCATCTTCAACATCGACGTCGCCATCGACGGTGCCACCAAATACAAACTCAGCGTCTACATCGCCCGGCATCACATAGCCGGCATGAAGGCTGGCGTAAAATCCAGCAGGCGGCAGCGGAGCTGGCTCCATCTGCTCGACATATCCCATCTCTGGCAAATCAGCAGCCATTGCCAAACCGCCTGACAACAGAAGCGCCGACCCAACAAAACTCAATTTTCTAAAAAACATTTTTTTCATTCCCTGCTCAATCAATACTCTAGCGAACCAGCAGCCCTAAGAGACTGCCAACTTTGAAATGATATGTTTGGGATTTTAGCATAGCTTAATGCCACCCTCACAAAAATAACTTCGAATCATAGTTGCATAATTCAAAGCCACTACCAAATTCAATAATGCTTTGAAATTTCGATAGATTTTAACTGTGCTTATTCTGCAACTATTCCTTTTTGGGAAAATAAAACTACCGGATGAGTGAACGGAATGAGACTTCGATCTTATTGGATGAAGCGAAGAAAAAACAAATCAATTTGTGCGAGCATTCGCTTGAAAATACCCGACATCGAACCCCTGCATAACAGCCCTTTTGGCCTTGGTAGCGCATCGGACGGACTTCTCATTTCAACAGAAAGTCTCGCAAAGTGTTCGAAACCAATTTCTACTATTAATTGAACTCGTAAATATGATTCTTGTCAGCGTTGATAGCAATGGCGCAGGAAATCATCATGCTTTTCAACCTGTCGCGATGACAATCTGCTGAATACATACTTATTCCGCAGGAACTCTGAATAAAAGGCGCCCATGCCAAACCCCAATCATTTCCAGATTAGAACCCGCCGTGGCAACAAAAGGCAAAATAAAAGCCCGGCACAAGACCGGGCTCTTAAAACGTTGAACAGAACTCTTAGACTGCCATCAGGATGGCTGTGGTTCCATGCCGGGATCTGGCTCCGATGGTTTGGATTTGGGAGCACCAGCACTCGGCACTGCCGAGCCACGCGGCGTTGATGGTGTATCATCATCCTCGCGCACTGGAGGATTGCCCTTCAGCAACTCGGTGATCTCATCGCCGCTGAGTGTTTCGTACTCAAGCAGTCCTTGAGCCAGAGCTTCCAAATCATCTTTCTTTTCAGTCAGAATTTGCTCAGCTTCCTGAAAACCTTCATCAACAATCCGGCGCACTTCCGCATCTATGATCTGAGCAGTATCCTCAGAAACATTTTGCGTCCGGGCAACCGAATGGCCCAGGAACACTTCTTCCTGATTGTCGCCATAGGCGACTTTGCCAAGCTTGTCCGAGAAACCCCAGCGGGTCACCATAGCGCGTGCAAGGCGCGTAGCCTGCTCAATGTCGGAGGACGCACCCGAGGTAACATTCTCCGCACCAAAGACCTGTTCTTCCGCAACCCGTCCGCCCATCATGATCGCCATGCGGCTGGTCATCTGGGTAAGGCTCATGGAAATCTGGTCACGTTCCGGCAATTGCATCACCATACCCAGCGCACGTCCGCGTGGGATGATCGTCGCTTTGTGAACCGGATCTGTTTTGGCAACATTGATCGCCACAATAGCGTGACCGGCCTCATGATAGGCTGTCAGCTTTTTCTCGTCCTCGGTCATGACCAATGTGCGCCGTTCTGCGCCCATCATCACCTTGTCCTTGGCATCTTCAAACTCCGACATGGTGACAATACGCTTGGAACGCCGGGCCGCCAGCAAGGCAGCCTCATTGACCAAATTCATCAAATCAGCACCGGAGAAGCCGGGCGTACCGCGAGCGACCACCTTCAGATTGACATCAGGCGACAGAGGCACATTGCGTGCGTGAACTTTGAGGATTTTTTCACGGCCGGTAACATCCGGATTGGGTACAACCACTTCGCGGTCAAATCGACCTGGACGCAGCAACGCAGGATCCAGAACATCAGGACGGTTGGTTGCAGCAATAATGATGACACCTTCATTGGCAGCAAAACCATCCATTTCCACCAGCAACTGGTTCAATGTCTGTTCACGCTCGTCATTACCACCGCCAAGACCGGCACCACGATGCCGCCCGACCGCGTCAATCTCATCAATGAAGATGATGCAAGGCGCGCTTTTCTTGGCCTGCTCGAACATATCGCGCACACGGCTTGCACCAACGCCCACGAACATTTCCACAAAGTCAGAACCGGAAATCGTAAAGAACGGGACAGCAGCTTCACCGGCAACAGAACGTGCCAGAAGCGTTTTACCAGTACCTGGAGGTCCAACCAGCAGAACACCACGCGGAATGCGTCCGCCCAGCCTCTGGAACTTTTGCGGATCACGCAGAAACTCAACGATCTCTTCCAGGTCTTCCTTGGCTTCATCAACACCGGCAACATCCTCAAACGTTACCCGTCCATGCTCTTCAGTCAGGAGCTTGGCCTTTGACTTGCCAAACCCCATGGCACCGCCACGGCCGCCACCCTGCATCTGACGCATGAAGAAAATCCACACACCCAGAATAAGGATCATCGGCAGCCAAGAGATCAGCAGTCCGATAAGACTGAATCCCTCGGAACTTGGTGGCTCGACGGTCACGGCAACACCGCGTTCTGTCAGCTTGTCGACAAAGTCGGTATTATCAGGCGCGCGGGAAACGAAGCGGCCATTGTTATTGTAAACACCAGTGATCTCTGTGCCGGCAATGGTAACACTGCGAACCGTGCCTTGTTCTACTTCACTGATAAACTGCGAATAGGGGATCGAGTCACCACGACTGGTTTCGCCTGGATTCTGAAACAGGTTAAACAGCGCGATCAGCAAAAGGCCGATAATGATCCAAAGCGCAAAATTGCGGAAATTTCCGTTCATTCTATGTCCTTAAAGGTCGCCTCGGCCCAACGACGGACCCCAAAACGCGCGACTAAAAATGTATATGCAATCAAAATAGGGAGATGGGGAGCATATGCCAAGGCGCATTCCGGCAAGAAATAGGCTTTCTTGCAAAAAGGTGAACGCAAATTCAGGCAAAATGATGCTGCAGTGGCGGATTCGGTGGTTTATCGGGCCAGCAGTGCTTCAAGAGATTCAAAGATTGGCTGGTCAAAACTTGCCACAGGACCGTCAAGGACACGGGGACGGAATGCAATTTCGTGCGGCAGCGCCTCCGGCAGGACGACAGGACTGCCCTGAACAGACCCGCCAATAGCAGGCCTGATTTCGCCTTGACCTGATGCTTCCATTGCCAGTTGAACAATAAAGCGCCCATCCCATAAAACCGACTGTCCGGCCTCTATCGGGGTGACCGGCAGATCGCGCAAGGCACGCGAAATCGTCCAGATATCACCACTCCCCGCGGACAGGACACAGCGCCCCGATGAGAAGGTCTTCCCGCCCCCATCTTCTGCAGTAAGTCTTCTGACCGCTTCTTTTGCCTGGGGAAAGTCGACCATATAGGCATCACCACCGACAAATCGAACCAGCTCTCGCACTGTTTCAACGGCAATTATGTACGGGACTGGCCCCAATAGGTCTGCACGCACCTGCACATCTGCGCCAATGCGTGTGCAACTGGCATCAATGACAGTGGCAATGTGCCGTGCCATGACAGCTCGCCAACGTCCCATCAGTGACGCATATGCGGCAACTCTTTCCGTTTTGAAGTCACCTAAATCCATATCTTGCAGCTTTTGCCGCGCGCGCGGGCGCTCAAACTGCACATTCTCATTGGTCGGATCATCAATCCACCGAATTCCGGAGCGGCGAAGCGCTATGCGCAGATGATCACGGCGTAGAGACAAAAAGGGGCGCAACACACGCAAGCCAGGATAATGCGTTTCAGGCGCAATGCCCGCATGGCCCCGCAGGCCACCGCGCCGCACTCGCATCAAAAGCGTTTCAGCCACATCATCCAATGTGTGTCCAAGCAATAATTGTCGTACGCCCCGTGCCCTGCACGCTTCCAGAAGCAAATCACGGCGCTTCATGCGAGCTCGTTCTGCAACAGCCGACGAAGGTTTCGCCCCACTCCAGGTCAAAACCGCGTGGTGGTGGACATCGTGTGAATTACAAAAATCGGCCACAAATGCAGCCTCACTGGCTGAGCCGCTGCGCAAACCATGATCAACCGTCAGAACATGCAATGGGGCCGTGAGCGCATCACGCGGACGCAATTGCAGAACACTTGCAAGCAAAGCCATACTGTCCCCGCCCCCGGACACAGCAATAGCAACCGGGGAACACCAGTCCACCGGTTTCAAATGTGGCAAAAACGGTGAAAATTCAGAGAAAAGCCTGCTGGGAAGACTGTCCGTTAAATGCATTTCGCAGATCTGCGTTCATCACGCACACGCTGCTTGACCGGTGGCGAAGCAGCCGGATATTTGCGCACAAGCTCTGCATAGGTTGCACAGGCGGCTTCCGTTTCGCCCAGTTCATGCAGCGACAAACCAAGCTTCAGCAAACTGTCAGGCGCCTTCGCACTTTGCGGAAATTTTGAATAGGATTCTAGAAACTCGTTGGCAGCCTCACGATATGCGCCTCTGACAAAAAGGCTTTCCCCGAGCCAGAAACGAGCATCACTCACCAGTGGATCGGTTGGATGTTCGCTCAAAAACTGCCGCAGGGAACCTTCGGCCGTCTGATAGTCACCTCGCAATATATGACCATAGGCCAGTTCGTATTCCGCGCGAGGCGATGAACCGGGAACCGACGCCGCAAGAGGCGCAGTTGACGGTGCTATCGGCTCCAGGCCCAAACCGCCACTGGCACCGATAAGGGCTGATAAATCCAGTGGCCCGCCTTCGCCATTGACAACCGCTCCGCCGGACAATGTTCCAAGATTGGCTGGTGGAGCGCCAAGACCATTATTTGCTGGTACAGGCTGCGCTGCCGATCCCAGGGGAGCGGATCCCTGCTGGGCAGATGGCTGGCCACCACCATTATTTTGCAATGCAAAACTCAGCCGTTCAATCTGACCGGTCAGGTCACGAATTTGCGCTTCCAGACGATCAACCCGCATGGTCAGTTCAGCCGCTTCCCTGGACGTCTGCGCCTGCGCAGGTATAGCCAGCAGCAGTGTAGCGAGAATGGCAATCAGACAGTTCTTGACCAGCAGCATTTCAAAAAGTCCCGGTTTCGGCGTTTTACGACCATCAGTTCGCCTTTTAACTGCGACGAAAATAAGACGATACAATTCCGAATTGCAGATGCAAAAAAGGCCCGAACGACAGTCCGGACCTTTGTTTCCAAACAGGTGTCAACTAACCGCTGGCACCTTTTAGCGTGGTCACAGCCCGGCGGTTTTGAGACCAGCACGAGATGTCATTACAAACAGCAACCGGACGTTCCTTACCGTATGAGATTGTGCTCATACGGCCAGCATTGATACCGCGTGCAATCAGATAGGCCCGTGCGGCAGAGGCGCGACGTGCACCAAGTGCAATATTATACTCACGAGTGCCGCGCTCATCTGCGTGGCCTTCAATGACAAAGTTGTAATTTGGATATCTGGCCAGCCATTGTGCTTGCAAATCAAGAGTAGATTTTGCGCGGGCGGTCAAATCGGTGCTGTCGGTTTCGAAGAAGACGCGATCACCAACATTCACGGCAAAGTCCTGAGCCGAACCAGGTTTTGCGTTCGCACCTCCAGACGCGTTCACATCGTATTTGTCGCCGCCGGCACAGCCTGCCACAGCAAGACCAAGCAGCAGAACTGCCAGGATTTTTACAGCGCCACCGACAGGGAAAATTCTAGTCAGTGGACGAAGGACTTGTTGTGCAAACATGTCCGGAAACTCCTAAATTCAAATTCTTATGATGGCTCAAGGCGATTCATCCGCCTGAGTCTCTTATTCCGCCCGCACACTGTCTTCAATCAGATTGCGACTGAATTACGGACAAATTGAACATTTCTATTAAAAGCCAATCTATTCTATCCATGGTTAAATCAGCGTTCTCAAGCATGGTAAACCATTGGTTAATTTATTGACACTGCCTTTTGTTTTGCGGCGAAGTGCCCATCAGTTCAGCAATGGAGACCAGGCCGGATCCGACGCAAAATTCGGCGTTGTCACTTGCCGCTCATTGTAACCGGTCAGATCAATCGACCACAATTGCGGGCCGGAGTTTCCACCCTGGGGTTCCCGGAAGAACATCAGAACGCGGCCATTGGGTGCCCAGGTTGGCCCTTCATTGTGAAAGCCGGAAGTCAGAGTGCGCTCACCTGAACCGTCCGTGCGCATGACACCGATCAGAAACTGGCCCTGTGAGCGTTTCGTAAATGCAATCAAATCACCACGTGGCGACCAGACAGGTGTTGAATAGGATCCTTCGCCAAAGCTGATACGCGTAGCTTCACCACCATTTCCACCCATGACATAAAGCTGCTGCGAGCCACCGCGATCGGATTCAAACACGATGCGCGACCCGTCCGGCGAGAATGAAGGGGACGTGTCAATGGATGGGGAATTCGTCAGACGGGTGGTCCGCTTGGAACGCAAATCCATTGTGTAGATGTTGGCATTGCCATCCTGCTGCAGGCTCATCACAACCCGTTGCCCATCAGGCGAGAATCTGGGTGCGAAGGTCATGCCGGGGAAATTACCAACCACTTCGCGCTGCCCGGTATCGATGTTTAACAAGAACACCTGTGGCTTGCCGGTGGCATAGGACATGTAAGTAATTTCCTGACGGCTTGGGCTGAAACGTGGAGTGAGCACAAGATCACCACCACTAGTCAGATACTGCACTGACGCACCATCCTGATCCATGATGGCCAGTCGTTTGGTGCGGTTATCCTTGGGGCCTGTCTCATCAACAAACACAACGCGTGTATCGAAATACCCCTTCTCACCGGTCAGCCGTTCATAAATCGCATCTGCAATGATATGCGCGACCCGGCGCCAATTATCCGGTTGCGTAAAGAAGCGTTGGCCGGCGATCTGTTTGCCGCCAAACACATCCCACAATCGAAATTCAGCACGAATTCGACCATCCGCTTCCTGCACAATACGTCCCACAGCCAATGCCTGTGCGTTCAGCACCCGCCAATCCGGAAAGCGTGGCATGGCGTCTGGATTGGCATTCTGGTCGATATAGGTTGCGGGATCGATAGCCCGAAACAGGGCAGACCGCTCCAGATCATTAATGATCACCCGTGTCACATTCTGGCTCAGTTGGTCCACCTGCCCGGTGCTGCCAACAAAACTGGGTATGGCAATCGGCAGTGCCTGAATGTTTCCCCTGGTAATATCCAGCTGTAATTGTGCAGATGCTGACGTTGACACGAACCCCGCCAGCACAATCGCCAGCAATAATGTGGCATTACGCAACATGGAAAACCAGTGGCTGGTAGCTCTGTTCAAATGGCGCATACACATCATCCCTGAAACATTTTTGAAGGGTCGAAATTAAACTCGATCACACTCCAAGTGTCGTATTTTTCCTGTGGCATATAAGAATATGGCGCGCAGGCCTGCACGGCTCGCAATGCGCGCTCCGAAGCTATCTGAAATGAAACTCCCGCGCCGGAATTCAAGACCCTTGGAGGTCCCGCAATGGTGCCATCAATATTGAGAACCATTTCGACGCGGACTGCAATACTTTCTGCAGCCTCCATACCCGCCTGCAGGCTCCAACAACTCTCCAACTGGCGCCGCAGAAAATCAATCTCATTCTGGCTAAGCTGGTTCGAATTATCGCCATTTTGAACGCCCAATTGCTGCTGTTCGGGTTGGGGCGCTGCACCCTGTGGTTTCTGCTGGTTCAATAGCGCAGCAATCTTGTCGCTGTTGA
The DNA here is from genome assembly GCA_024743215.1 of Alphaproteobacteria bacterium. Taxonomy (GTDB): domain Bacteria; phylum Pseudomonadota; class Alphaproteobacteria; order Rhizobiales. The sequence goes on along the minus strand of JANSWZ010000003.1, from coordinate 383,792 downwards.
AATCTTCCTGCGTTGGCGTTTCCGGTCGTGCAGGCAAGGTGGGCCGTGCACGCGGTGGCGGCGCCTGTGAAAAATCAAGCTTTGGCTCAGGCGCAACTTCCGGCTCCTTTGCCTCTTCAGGCTCAGGGGGTGCAGGCTCGGGTTCAACCGGATCTGGAACCGGCTCAGGGGGTGGTGGCCCCGGCGCAGGCGGCGGCGGTGTTGCCTCAACAACTTTTGGGGCCGGCTCTTCCTGAGGTTCTTCAACCGGGGTTTCGGTCTCAACGGGTGTCGGCGGTGTCGGTTCTGGCTCGGGCGGTGGTGGCGTGTCCGGCTCGGCCTTCAGATCCCCGACCCGCTTCTGCGACAGTTCTTCAAAAGGAACAATTTCAACCGGCAGCGCATCTATTTCCGGCGCTTCCAGACGTGCAGGCTCTGGCAGAGCAAGCACACCCCACGTCATAATGGCCATATGGGCAACGCTGGAAAGGATTAATCCGGTCTTCATCAGAGTTTGTAAACAATCCTAATTGTTGGAAGACTGATCAGTGGTGACCAGCCCAAGCCGGGTAAATCCGGCCGCGCTGATGGTTCCCATCAGCTGCATAATTGTTCCGTAATCTGTGTTTCGATCACCACGCACATAAATGCGTTCTTCATAGCCATTTTCAGCAATAGCTGTCAGTTTTGGAACCACCTCATCAATGGGGATTTCCGTTTCCTGCAAAAACACAACACCATCTGCATTTATGGAAATGCTGATGGGTTCCGTATCACCGCTCAATTGTCGAGCAGAAGTTTCCGGCAGATCAATCGGCACACCAACTGTCAGAAGAGGAGCTGCCACCATGAAGATGATCAGCAGAACCAGCATCACATCGACCATTGGCGTCACATTGATCTCGCTCATGGGTGGCTGATGCCCGCGTCCGCCTCTGCGCCGTCCGCCGCTCCGTCTGCCACCGCCAACATTCATTGCCATGGATCAGGCCCTTTCATCCATCTGACGCGAAAGGATAGCTGAAAATTCATCTGCGAACCCTTCAAGCCGCGTGGTCAAACGACCCAACTGACTGCTGAATTTATTATAGGCAATAACGGCTGGAATGGCTGCCAACAGGCCAAGCGCAGTTGCCAGCAAAGCTTCGGCAATGCCGGGCGCGACAACAGCAAGATTGGTTGTCTGGGCCGCCGCAATAGCCTGGAAACTGGTCATGATGCCCCAGACCGTTCCAAACAGGCCGATAAAGGGGCCTGCCGAACCGACTGTGGCCAAAATCAAGAGGCGCCGTTCCCAGCGTTCAACCTGCTGAGAAATGGCCACGTCCATGACTTTATCAAGGCGCATCTGCAGTCCGCCCACAGACCGTGCGCCGCCTTCATAGGTTCGTTTCCACTCACGCATTGCAGTGACAAACAGGGCGGCAGAACCGGTATTGTTGCGCTGCGACAAATTGCGATACAACTCTTCCAACGACTGGCCGGACCAGAACACCTGTTCAAAGCGGTCCATCTGCACTTTGGCGCGCCGGTACAGAATGGATTTGTCAATCACAATGGCCCAGCACCACACAGATGCCAGCACCAATCCAATCATGACAATTTTCACAATCAGATGCGCTTGCAAAAACAGGGACCAGAGCGAAATATTCGCTCCCGCATTCAGCGCCGCCTGGCCGAGATCTTCCATAATCATGTATTCCTTCAATGCGTGCTCAAGAAGCCATTTCGGCCATGCAGACAGATGCAGTCCCCACATCCGGCATGCGTAGCCAGCGTGTGTCTTCAAAAACTATGTCAATATAAGGGCGTCAACACCGCCGGAACCCTTGAATTACCCAATTGGAACGCGGCAGAATCCCGCACCCATTCCAAATCGATTAAGACTTTATCAGGGTTAATTTATCGTAAGTACGCTCAGTAAAACTGAAATGCACACGATCAGTTGGATATGGAGATATCCTGGAAAAGGGTCTGCATGTCTGCGGGCAAACGTTGTGGCTTACCACCCTTGATAAGAGCAACAGTAACCCTTGCAATCACAAGAGGTGTATTTTGACGCTGAACCACCTGCTCAAAAACCAGCCGAACACCGGAGCTTTGCACAAGTTTCGTTCTGACGCTCAACAGATCATCAATCCCGGCACCAGCCAAAAACCGAATATCCATATGTGCCACGCCGAAAGCCATGCCCCTGTCTGAAAGAACCGCATGGCTGAGTTTCAGACACCGCAGGAAATCACTGCGGCCCCGCTCCATGAACTTCAGATAGGCCGCGTGATACACCACACCTGAAAAATCTGTGTCCTCAAAATAAACCCGCACCGGACGCTCATGCACACCCTCAACAAGCGTGCCATCGATTGGGTAAACACCTTCGCCCTCACCACTGAAATCAATTTCAGCCATGCGCTCTACGAATCCTCTTCAAACAGACTGGCCTGTTGTTCTTTGAAACTCCTTGGCGCAGCCATTCCCATATGTTTGAAGGCCCTGGGTGTCAGCATGCGTCCACGCGGCGTACGCTGGATGTATCCCTGCTGGATAAGATAGGGCTCAATGATCTCCTCAATGGCATCACGTGGTTCTGACAAAGAGGCCGCAATGGTCTCGATACCCACGGGGCCACCACCAAAGTTCTGCGCGATAGTCCCGATGTAGCGCCGATCCAGTGCATCCATTCCCGCTGCATCGACTTCCAACTGCAGCAATGCTGCATCAGCCACCTGCCGAGTGATCTCGCCCCCCGATTGCACGATTGCAAAGTCACGAACCCGGCGCAGCAAACGTCCGGCAATGCGGGGTGTCCCTCGGGAGCGACGCGCAATTTCCTCAGCGCCATCTTTTGAAATACCAACTTGCATTAACCGCGCACCGCGCGTGACGATGTATTCCAGTTCTTCATTTGTGTAGAAATTGAGCCGGATCGGGATTCCAAACCGATCACGGAGCGGTGTGGTCAACAACCCAATCCGCGTCGTGGCAGCCACCAAAGTAAAGCGTGCCAGATCAATGCGAACCGACCGTGCCGCTGGCCCTTCCCCAATGATCAGATCAAGCTGAAAATCCTCCATCGCCGGATACAGGATCTCCTCAACCGCCGGGCTAAGGCGGTGAATTTCGTCAATGAACAAGACATCGCGCTCTTCCAGATTGGTCAAAAGCGCCGCCAGATCACCCGCTTTGGTAATCACCGGGCCGGATGTGGCCCGGAAATTCACGCCCAGTTCCTTGGAGACAATCTGCGCAAGAGTGGTTTTGCCCAAACCCGGAGGGCCAACAAACAAAACATGGTCCAGTGGCTCTTTGCGGGTTTTCGCAGCTTCAATGAAGACTTGCATATTCGAGCGCGCTTGCGCCTGCCCCACAAAGTCCGTCAGTCTTTGCGGACGCAATGTGGAATCCGCATCGTCAACGCCCTGCGTATCAGGTGCCACTACTCGGTCGGATGAATTGGAATCGCTCATAATCTGCTTTTAGAGCACATTTTCTCAATGTTGAACCAATTGATGTTTGGCGTCTGAGGTCTGTGGATCTCAGGCCTGGGATCTCGGCCCTAGCCGCCGCTGAGTTCCTTCAGTCCAAGACGTATCAGAGTCTGAGCGTCCGGCGTCTCCCCTTCACGTGCAACAATGCGCGCCAATGCGCCACTTGCCTGAGCCTGCGCATAGCCAAGGTTGACCAACGCGGAAACCGCATCGGCCACCGGAGCAGACGCAACGCCGGCCCCCAGATCACCCTGCAAGCTTAGTTCTGCAGACACGGCACCGGTCAACGCTGGCGATTTGTCTTTCAACTCTGTGACAATGCGCTGCGCAACCTTTGGGCCCACTCCTGGCGCGCGCGACACCATGGCCTTGTCCTGCAAGGCAATGGCTGAGGCAAGATCGCTGGAACTCAATGTGCTCAAAATTGCCAGAGCAACCTTGGCCCCCACGCCCTGAACAGTCATCAACAACCGGAACCATTCGCGCTCGGCACCACTGGAAAACCCGAATAGCTTGATTTCCGTCTCGCGTACATGGGTCTCAATGGACAACACCGCAGCTTCCCCAACCTGCGGCAACGCCTGCAAGGTGGTTGTCGAGGCATGAACCTGATAGCCAACACCATGAACATCGACGATGACCCAATCATCGCCGTAGGAGTCAATTGTGCCTTTTAGTTTGCCGATCATAAGACTTCCCGGATTTGGCGTTGGAACGCCTGTTATGAGGCAATCCGTGATTCGGAGCAACGCAGACACCAAGGCCGTCTCACAAGAGACGTATCAGGTTTTGAAAAATGCTTCTGCGGCAGCAATAGAACCGCTTTTGCCTTCAACAGCCGCTTCCACTCGCGAGATTTCCTGCTTCAGCGCCACGATGCACTCTTGCAGTTCTTCGATAGAAAGATCGGACAAATCGGCCCCAATTGCATGGGCCGGTGCTTCGATCTTGCGGCCTTCTTCATCATAGCACGCCACATCATTCTCCTGCTTGACCAAACCGGTAGCGTTTAGACACTGTAACACAATGTATGACCGTGCGATAAAAAGCCCATATCACGACCTGTCCATTTGGCTTGGTGCAGACATTTTGTGAATACAGCCTTGCCCCACTGCAACCTTTGATATGTCACTGCAATTATCAATCTTGTCAAAAGCTGCATTGTGTTCGCACCGTCTTCTAAGTCATCTCGAACACAGGTATCCAAGATCGCCTAAAGCTGTTCTGGGAACAGGTGTGCTTGCAAGGTATCGAACGTCCATGCCAGAAGCAGCCCCGGGTCGAGAACCGTATCAGCATTGATCGCAGCAATCAGCTGGGTCCCGTCTGCAATGGCAAGGTTCACAACCGTTTCATTGCCTAACCGCTCGCTGCGCACGACTTTGCCTTTCAACATACCCTGCCCGTCTGCCGCCTGTATCAGATATTGGGGGCGTATACCCAGTGTTACATTCTGCCCCATTGTAAACTCACGCCCTTTGCGCGGCACTTTGACTGACGACAGAACTGAATTCGAAACCTGTACCCAATCATCACTGACCTCCTCGACAGCAACTGTCAGAAAATTCATCGATGGTGCGCCCAGAAACCCCGCCACAAACAGATTGGCAGGCTCGTGATATAGCTCCATCGGAGGCCCGGCCTGCATTACCATTCCATCCCTGAGAACCACGATCTTGTCAGCCAGAGTCATGGCTTCAACCTGATCGTGTGTCACATAGATCATCGAAGCACCAAGGTCCTGATGCAACTTGCCGATCTCCATCCGCATATCCATGCGCAGTGCAGCATCCAGATTGGACAGCGGTTCATCAAACAAGAATACCTTGGGGTCGCGCACAATCGCCCGGCCAATGGCTACCCGCTGACGCTGGCCACCTGACAACTCAGACGGTCGGCGGTCCAAAAGGTGCTCCATTTGCAATATACGGGCCGCCTCTGCCACCTTGCTGGCTTTGTCGGCCTTGCCAACATTATTGATCGTCAGGCCAAAGGCCACATTCTCGCGCACTGTCATATGCGGAAAGATCGCGTAGGACTGGAATACCATAGCTATGCCGCGTCTGGATGGCTGGAGATCGTTCATTCTTGCGCCATCAATTTCCAGCGTGCCCTCGGTAATGTCCTCAAGCCCAGCGATCATACGCAGCAGAGTGGATTTACCACAGCCCGAGGGACCAACAAAAACCACAAACTCGCCATCGGCGATGTCAATATCAACACCTTTGATTACCTCAACCGGGCCAAAACTCTTCCGGATGTCGCGTAACTTTACTGTGGCCATGGTCTACTCCGCCGCTTTGAGATGTGATGCAATTTCCAGCAACCCATCCGAGGTGATATGCACCGCCTGGGGGTCCATCACTTGGCCGATAAAGTTGGCGCCATCGGGCCTGTCTGCAAAGCCAAGGATCACAAGTCCCTCACCAGTATCAACAATGCGCGCGGCATACCGTCGGCATGGCAAATCTCCATCCAGGAAACCTGGTGCGATCCTCCACGGGCCGCGCGGCCCATCTCCAATCAGGTAGTGGTTACCTGTAACAGGCCGGATCAGCGAAGCCTGAGCTTTGGAAAAGTGCTCGGCTGCAGTGCAGAACAGACAATACCATTGCCCTTTAATGTCAAACACTTGCGGAACTTCAAGCTGGCCATACCCACCTGCAAAAACAGGCGGCTGGAGCGTCCACTCATATCCATTCGGCGACGTAGCAAAGCCGATGCAACCACCGGCATTGGCTTCTTGCTCGCCAGATATCCGGGCCGTAAAATACATCAACCAGCCGTCACCATCGGGATCGCGCATTACCCAGGGATCACGCATGGCGCGATCATGCCAGACACCATCAGCAAAATCGACTTCGTAATGGTACGCATTTGGGCCGCTCAGATCGAGGGTGAATCCGTCACCCACGCGTGTCCAATTGTGCAAATCGTTTGAAACAGCGTGGCCAACACGCTGCCACAGACCCTGCTCGGCCCGGCTGGTGCCGGTATAGTAAAGATGCCATAATCCGTCAGCCCCTCGAACCGTTGATCCAGTCCACGTTGTGTAATCATCCCAGGCGGGGCTTTCGCTGGGCTTGAATGTTTCGCCCAAATACATCCAGTTCGTCAGATCGTCACTAACCGCATGGCCATAGCTAACGTTGAAGTGGCGCAGCTCAGGATCGCCAATGGAACGGGGAGCCTTGAGGAAGTAACCATGCCAACGGATGCCATCATGAACGTACCAGCTATCCCAGACAAAATGATCTTTGAGAGCGAAAACCATAGATCAGCCTTTCACGCCGGTTGATGCAATCGACGCGATGAATGCTCGTTGCAAGACAAGATAAAAGGCAAGTACAGGAACCGTAATGACGGTCAGATAGGCCATGATCTCACCCCAGGCAGGGTTGAGCTGAAAGTAGTAGCCAAGGCCAACCATGACGGGGCGGTAGGTCTCCTGCTGCACGACGATCAGCGGCCAGAGATATTGGTTATACATCACCAGAAACTTCAAAATGGCGGCTGTCGCAATGACCGGCCCTGAAAGTGGCATCACAACACGCCGGTAGATTTGCCACCATGACGCGCCCTCAACCCGGCTTGCCTCAATCAGATCACGCGGCAAGTCCTTGAAAAATTGTACAAAAAGAAAGATGGTGAGGCCATCCGCTATCCATGGAATGATCTGAACGCGATAAGTATTCAACCAACCAAGTTCGAGCCCTTCCCATCCAATCCACGGCAATTGACTGACAAGCAAAAGCAAAGGAATGGCGATTGTTTCAAACGGAATAATGAGGGTGGCCAGCACGATGGATAAAAGCACTTCGCGTCCTGTCCAGTTCAGGAAAACAAACGAAAAGGCAGCCAGTGAACAGAAGAGCAGAGATAGTAGAACGGTCAGCCCCGTTACAAACACGGAATTGAAGATGAACGTCGCCACGGGCGCGCGGGTGAAAGCATCACGATAGTTGTCCAGGCTCAAATCACCTACTGGCAGAAAAGCGCGAAAGCTTGATGTATCGCGCAGCAACTGCAAGTCCGGCTTGAAGCTGGACATCACCATGAACACCAGTGGGAAAACAAAGATCAAAGCAATCAGGGTGAGGATCGTGTAACGCACGATCAGACGCAGTCTATGGTTGTCTGGCGTGATCGCAGCCATGATTATTTCTCTCGCGTGAGGTAGCGTTGAACGAGACTGATGGTCAAAACCAACAGAAACAAAATGACTGAGATAGCCGAGCCACCGGAAATATCCTGTTTGGCATACCCCCGTTCAACAGCCTGGAAAACCAGCGTCGTGGTACTATCCAGCGGACCGCCATTGGTCATGACGTCGATCTGAGCGAACAGCGCAAAGGCCTGCATCGTGATCACAATCAACACAAGAATGGCTGTATTTCGTAGTCCGGGCCATGTGACATAGCGAAAGGTCTGCCATTTGCTCGCCCCCTCTATGCGCGACACCTCGTAAAGCGTGGGCGGGATCGTTTGCAGGCCCGATAACCAGATCACCATATGAAAGCCAACGGCTTGCCAGATCGACATCGCCTCGATCGCACCGAGTGCAGTATCTGGACTGCCCAGCCAGTCGCGGCCTTCAAACAAGCCAAAGCTCAGAGCTCCAAGAATGCTGTTAAGCAGGCCATCCTCTGCGTAGAGGAAGCGCCACAAAAGAGAAACTACGACGATTGAAACAACCACCGGCATAAAATATATCGCACGATATACATTGATGCCTCGCAGACGTTGATTAATCAGCAACGCTAGGCCCAGCGCGAGCGCATCCTGAATGGGGGCTACGACCACTACGAACATCAACGTGTTCCGCAATGAATTCCAGAACACCACATCCGTGGCTACAATGACCTTTGCCGTTTCGCCGGAATGCCAGCGAAACCACTCACGCATGCCAGCATATTGCTTATAGTCGGGGTTGTTACGTGTGAACGTGCGCACACGAGGGTATTTTGGGTTTCCATCTGCATCCCGCAGTACGACACCGGCATCATCCACCTCAGGCTCAATAGACAGAACGCTGATGCTGAGAAGATCACGGTAATTGTCCAGCCCGACAAATTCAGTAGGGTTGGGGGAGATGAGCCGCTGGTTGGTCAGCGACAGAAAAAAGGCAAAAAAGAACGGCACCACGATGAACAGCGTCAACAGGCTGACGCCCGGAAAGGCAAAAGTCCAACCCGCCCGGTTTGATGTTACTAGCTTGGATGCCATTGGATTGCCCCTTCAGGCAGTGCCCGAAGGGGCGCGGACCCGCCCCTTACGGGGATGTATTAGTGGCCGTAGCCGCCATTACGCTCAAAATCGGTGTTGATCTCGTCAACTGCTGCATCCAGCGTGTCTGCAACATCAGCACCATTGGCAATATCTGCCAGCGCTTTTTCAAAGACCTTTGCCGCGACCACATATCCGGGACTAACCGGGCGGACAAGTGCTTGCTCGGAACTCAGCGCAAAATAAACATTCAACGGGCCGTTTTCGGCGTAGTTTTTGGTCATCGCAGCTGCCGCCATTGTCGATGGGATCAGACCAATGCCGTCAGAAAAGGCAGCCAGATATTTATCCTGCAATGCAAATTCTATGAATGCATTAGCACCTTCCGCATGCTCGGATGTGGCGGAAATACCAAACTGCCAGGAGCCTGCACCAATTACAGACCCTTTACCAAAATCTGGCGCTGGCAGGAATAACAGATCATCAACTCCAGCATCCAGGGTCGCAACTGCAGCCCAGTTGCCGTTCCAGCTAAAGCAGTATTTGCCGTCGATGAAACCAGTATCGCGGTCGGAAGGGTCTTGAGAAGTACCCGGCGCATATCCCCCGGCGAACAAGGACTGCCACCAAGCACCAAATTCCAGGGCTTCATCCCCGTTTAGTGCACCTTCCGCCGTCTTATAGGTGGAGCGATCAACTATGTCGCCACCAAAAGACTGCAGGAAAGGACTGAAGGCATATGGATACCACTCACCTGTCCAGGCCATGCCGGGATCAAAAGCATATTCGCAAATGTCGGAAGCCTTGGCGGCATCAAGCGCGGCCATGAACTCGTCGCCCGTCCATGGATTATCAAGTGTCGGTGTGCGCAGGCCCAGCGCATCCAGCGTTGACTGGCGTGCATAAAGAGACACGGCTGCATCCCAAAGACCGACCGAATAAAGCTCTCCATTCCAACGCCCAATGGTGCCAGGCAGAAAGTCAGCAATGATCGTTTCATCAATCGAAAGCGGCTGCATGTAATTTGCCCAGGCCCAGTTCGGCATGACAGGGCCATCGACATCAATGATGTCGGGCAAGTCACCCGCCAGAGCAGCAGCAACAATTGAATCATTATAGCTGCCCTGCGGAAACGATTCCAAATTCACGTTATAATCTGCATTGGTTGCATTGAAATCAGACACGATCTGATTGATCAGGGCACTTTCCACTTCGTTGCCGCCGCCATGGTACCACATAGTCAGATCAGTCTGTGCTACCGCCATGCTGGCCCAGCTTGTCGATACAACAAGCGCACCTGCAAGAGTTGTTTTCAGATTCATTTGGTCGTCCTCCCTATTGACAGAAGTTTGGTAATTGGAGTTGGCAGTTCCTTGACGGAATCGCCCGGTGATACGGGACCACTGACCAGAATCGGGTCGGTGGACGCGTCTGCTGGACCATTGATCATGCCAAGCAAAAGTTCTGTTGCGCGGATGCCGATGGCAGCGTAAGGCAGCTCCGCGGACATCAAGGTCGGGCGAAGCGTTCTGGTAATAAGCTTATGATTGTCATAACCGACAACCGACAGATCTTCGGGCAGTGAAATGCCTCGGCTGCGCAAAATATCATAAGCGCGCATGGCCATACGATCATTGCCAAAACAAATCACAGTCGGAGGCTCGGGCAGCGCCAGCACGCGATCAATCGCGTCCCACAGCAACTGAACTTCCGCGTCATTATCTGGTGAGTCGATATCTGCTGTGATTAAAAGGGAAGGATCATAGTCGATCCCCTCGGATACCAAAGCATCGGCGTAACCCGAAACACGTTGCTTCGTGGCGTCCAGCCGCTGGCTCAGCGATAGATAAGCAATACGGCGGTGCCCCTTGCAAATCAAATTCTTCACCAGATTGAACTGTCCTTGATAGTCATTCGGCAAAACCGCAGGCGTGCCGATATCATCGTAGCAATTTGCCAGCACCAGCTTGGTTGTTTGCAAAACGGGCGGCAAAGAAACCTTTCGATGATGGTCAGCTACGTAAATAATACCTTCAACGCGGTGTTCCTCGAACGTACGGATCAATTGCGGCACGCGCTCCATCTGGCCACCCGTATCTGCGATAAGCAGGGTTTTGCTGCTTTCCTCCATCGCTTTCTGGATACCCTGCACGATAAACAATTCCGGCAGGCCTGAACTATCTGTGTGTCCGGGAGGCAGCGAAATAGCACCAGTAATCAGCCCTACGAGCCCCGATTTGTTCGACCGCATGGAACGTGCGGCCGTTGAGGGAACATAACCAAGTTCGGCAATTGCACGCTCTACGGATTCTTTAGTGGTGTTTTTGACAGCGCCATCTCCATTGATGACACGACTAACAGTCTTCGGGGATACGCCTGACATCCTGGCAACATCATATATCGTCGCCATAATAGTCCTCCCAAACCTTTTCAGATGCCCCACAAAACGGAGCACAGAAATAATGACATCGGTGTCATGACATCGATGTCATAACCGAGTCAAACTTTTTTTACCGGGTTTGCAGACTTTAATTGGCCTATGAGCCGGGAGCGAGGAGCTACCCATTCATCCTGCTACAGAAGGATTGCTTGGGATTGCCAAGGATCCATTGTCGATGAAAGATCGCTTTGCCAAACGGAAAACTGCGACAGAAGATTATTGATCCGATACAGTTTCCTCCGTTCAGGGTTACAAGTCATCTTCGTTGCTGGAAACGCCGGAACAACGGGCCTGATCTGAAAACAAGGAATTTTCAAATGCCGCTCTCTCTTCCCGAATCCATGCAAGTCATTGCCATTCAAGAACCCGGTGGCCCCGACGTTTTGAACCCCGAAGAGCGACGGATTGCTGTCCCCTACGAAGGTGAAGTGTTGATCAAAGTCTCGGCTGCAGGGATAAATCGACCAGATGTTCTTCAGCGCCAGGGTGCTTACCCACCACCCAAGGGCGCATCCGACCTGCCAGGACTGGAAGTTGCCGGGACCATTGTAAAATTAGGCCGCAATACCAGCCGCTATAAAATTGGTGACACCGTATGTGCTCTTTGCCCCGGCGGCGGTTATGCGCAATATGTTGCAGTTCCCGAGGCCCATGCCCTGCCAATACCGGATGGTCTGGATTTCACGCAGGCCGCAGCCCTGCCCGAAACCTTCTTCACTGTGTGGACAAATGTCATCCAGCGCGGCGCTCTGCAAAGCGGTGAGACGCTGCTCATCCACGGTGGCAGTTCCGGGATCGGAACAACGGCCATTCAAATCGCAAAAGCACGTGGTGCAATTGTAATCGCAACGGCAGGCTCAGATGAAAAGTGTCAGGCCTGCAAGTCCCTGGGCGCTGATCATACCATCAATTATCAAACAACTGATTATGTCGATGCTGTCAAAGACATCACCAGCGGCGCAGGTGCAAATGTCATTTTGGACATGGTTGGCGGCGACTATATTGAACGCAACTACAAGGCAGCAGCCATTGAGGGCCGCATCATCCAGATCGCATTCCTCAACGGAGCCATAGCTGAAGTGGATTTCACGCGGCTGATGATCAAACGGTTGACCCATACCGGCTCAACCCTGCGCCCCCAATCCGTGGCAGCAAAGGCCAAAATTGCACAGGAACTGGAGGCCGATATCTGGCCGCTCATTGCCAATGGCACGATAGCGCCCAGAATCGACAAGGTCTTCAAGTTTGAAGATGCCGCCGCAGCCCACGCCTACATGGAAACGGGCGCACATATCGGGAAACTTGTCCTGACACTTGATTGAAACGCTTAAGCAAAACATTTGCTCGGCCAAGAGAGTAGGGTCTGAACCCACTAGATTGACAATGGCGATCCTGCGGACTTTTGAGACATTGACTAGAGCAGTGCCAATGTCCGGTTTTACGCTCCACTACAGGCAAAAAAGTCCAGCGTTACAAATCAGCGTATCGTATTCACTACAAAACATCAATGGATGCCGTCTTTCGCACACCAAGACGGAAAATGTCATGTTGGACGTTGGCAAAGGCCGCCTCTATAGGGCTGCAACTGGCTTGCCTGATGGGCCCCACCATGGCGTCGGTCGGAGATTTTGGTGCCTTCGGGTGTGTCGCTCAAAGGGACATGTGGATTGATGCTGTCAACGAGCGCGAAAGTGCCTTTCGTCGTCGTGAGTGCTGGCCCCGACACAAGGTCAGGGCGCAGGATTCAGCGGTTGTAGACGGCAGTGATTGTGGAGGATGCCAGACTGTTGGCATTGACCATAAAGCCTGCCAGTGCGTTGCTGACTGAATTGTCGATCCCGAGCGTTTTGCCCAAGGCATGCACGGTGAACTGGTAGCGGTGGACTTGACCCGGGGGCGGACATGCCCCGCCGAAACCTTCCGCGCCATAGTCATTGGTCAGTTGCACACCGTTGACAGGATCGCCCCCTGGAAGCGATGTCACATCGGCGGGAATGTTCAAGACAAACCAATGCCACCAGCCAGAGCCTGTTGGTGCGTCGGGGTCATAGACGGTGACGGCGAAACTTTCAGTGCTCTCAGGCGCGCCGGACCATTCCAGTGTTGGCGCCATATTGCCGCCTTCACAGCCGAAGCCCTGGAAAACGAAATCTGAGCTGAGTTGCTGACCTTCCACGATGTCGGGGCTGGTCAGGGTGAAGCCGTCAGCCAGTGCAGGGGCGGCCAGTGTTGTCACCACGGCGGCGGCGAGGAAAACATTGCGTTTCATTGTTCAGTCCTTCTGGGGTCATTGTTGTTGATGAGGCCAATCTAGCCAGTCCGAAGCCCCGCCGCTTCCGGCTCCCAGTCAACAATTGTCGCAATTCGATCAATTTGCCGCTGAGCGGATGTCCTTTGGCTTAATTCCAAACCTTTTGCGGAAAGCATCGGAAAAATGCGACGGAGTTTTGAAGCCGCATTTCAGCGCAATTTCGGACACTTGGGCGTCCGTTGTTTGCAGCAAACTCAACCCGTGTTCCAACCGCGTATAGAGCAGGATCCTGGCAAAACCCTGACCGTTCTTCGAAAGCCACCGTCGCATCGTTGCTCCACTCATGGCGAAGTGTCCGGCGACTTCATCAGCCATCCAGGAGTGGCTGAGATCCGTTTCAATCAGACTGCGAACTTGACTGATCGGGTCATCTTCCACCTGTGTGGGCAGATAAAATCCTTGCTCGCGCAACCATAAAAGCGGCTCTAACAATCGGTGATCGCGGATTGTGTCGGGCAGCGCGTCGTTATCCAAAGTGTCTTGGATCAGCCTTAGAATCTCAGACGAGCTATGCTCAGCCGCGCGTACGATCTGGACGCCCTTGGCCGCACGAGTTTTGGGCAAATCTGAAAATACGCTGTTGATCAGATCGTGGGTATAACAGACACCCAAAGCACGGTAATCACCCTCCATCACCGGTCGATTTTCCATGGTCACCAACGAGCCGGGCGGAAAGATCATCAGATCTCCTTCTTCGCCAAGCATTTCGCCTTGTTTGGGGCTGAAAACGTATTTGCTGCCACGTTGAATGAAAAAGAAAAACGTCAGGCGAAAATAGAGCTCTGTGAACGTGGCAGTTGTTGCTTGTGTGATCGGAAAGATGGAAACCTTGCTTTCCACTGTATGTCCTTCAGTTCTTGGTGCGCGGCACCGATACGCGCTACGCCTACTGTTGTCAGGCCACTTTCGGCAAAGCCGCTGGCAGACCGTTGGCAAGCAAAGCGCCACCGCCCGGCGCAATTTCAGTCAGGTCAAGACTGCGCAAGATCTGGCGCGTCGTTGCTGCCGCCGCAGACAAGGTGGGCAAGCCGGAAGCACGTTCAATCATCTCAATTGCTGGCAACGATGGCATCTGAACGCAAGCGGACGCAACAATAGCATCCACGCCCCGCAAATCCAGTTTGCGCCAAAGCTCGGCCGGGGCCGTCGGGTCCTGAGATGCAACTTGAAGGTTGTCGGGGATCTCAAGTGCAAGGAAGTCCTGCACTTCAATCCCTTCGTTTTCGATGTAATCCACCACCATCTGGGTAAGCGGTTTCATGTAAGGGCAGATGATTGACACTTTTTTGATACCCATATCCTTCATTCCGTCAATCAAGGCACCGGCGGAGTTCAGAACCGGTGTAGGGCAGCCATTCTCAGCAGCAGCTTTTTCCAGTTTTTCACGCGATGCACAATGATAACCTCTCCCCATGGACATGATCGCGACAAGGCAGGCATAGGCCTGCACCTCGACGGCGGCGTCCGACAATTCGATCGCGCACCGCACACTATCGGCGTCCATCGCCTCCAGCTCTTCCTTGACGACGCTTTTCATCCGCATGCGCGACGAATGGAACGTAAAGCGATGTGGCAGAACAGTTTCGCGGGCTTTCAAGAGTGCCGGAATTTCAGTTTCCATTGTCACGTTCGAGCTGGGAACGATCAGTCCAACGCGGCGGTAGTTGGATGTATGGGACATTTGTTTCTTCCTTGAGATAGGGCACTACAGAGCCGGGCCCATGACAGCTTCGGGCAACCAGGTCGCGATTCCGGGGAACAGGCAAAGCAGAACTATGGCAAGCAGCATGCAGGCGACAAACGGGAGGGAGCCCATCAGAATCGTGCGCAACGAGATATCGGGCGCGATGCCGTTAATCACGTAAAGGTTCAGGCCCACAGGAGGGGAAATCAGTCCGATTTCCATGTTGATCGTCAGAATGACAGCGAACCAGATCGGGTCAAAGCCTGCGGTCGTGATAATCGGCAACAGAATCGGTGCGGCCATCAAAATCACCGCCACGGGAGGCAGAAAGAACCCTGCAATGATCAGGAAGATATTGACCGCAATCATGAGAACCCAAGGGTTCACGTCCAGCGTCCCGATCCATGTGGCAATGCTTTGTGTAATGGACAGGCTAGAGAGCATGTAGGAAAACACACCAGCGGCCGCAATGATGAACAGTATCATCACGCTTTCTTTGGTGCTGTCCTGCAGGATGGTCCAGATCTTGCTGATGTCGTATAGCTTGTAAATCACAATCGCGACAGCAAGGCACATCAGCGCACCGACGGCTGCGGTTTCCGAGGGTGTCGCAACACCACCATACATCGCATAAAGAACGCCGATGATGATGCCAACGAAGGGCAAAACGCGGGGCAAAACCTCGAATTTTTCTCTCCAAGAGTAACTGCGGGTTGATAACAGGTTTGTGTCGCCAGACTTCCACGTTGCGTAAAGCGACCACGCCATGAACAACCCAACAAGCAAAAGCCCCGGAAGAACACCAGCCAGAAATAGGCGGCCAATCGAGGTTTCAGTCGCGATGCCATATACAATCATTGTGATCGAGGGCGGGATCAGGATGCCAAGCGTGCCGCCTGCCGCGATAGACCCTGTCGCGATGCCTTCGGGGTAGCCGCGTTTGCGCATTTCCGGGATGCCCATTTTTCCAATCGCGGCACAGGTTGCCGGGCTCGACCCGGACATCGCCGAGAACAAGGCACAGGCCCCAAGATTGGAGATTACAAGGCCACCCGGCACGCGGGTCAACCAACGTTCCAGAGCCTCATAGAGATCAGCGCCTGCGCGGGTTGAGGCGATAGAGGCCCCCATTATTATGAACATCGGGATCGACAAAAGGGCAAAGCTATCAAGCTTGCCAAAGAAAATTTCGGGCATCAGTTCAAGTGAACGCATCCCATCGAAACTCATCAAAAAACCGGCGGAGACGACTAGCAATCCTACACCGACCGAGACGCCAGAAAACAGGACGATGATGGTTGAGATGCCAATAAGAGCACCCAAAATGAGGGGATCCATTACGATGCCTCCAGCCCAAACGGCGTTTCAGATTTGGTAAGAAGGGCCACAAGATCCGCAATCAGTTGCAGTAGTAGCAATCCAAAACCTACGGGCAGCGACAGGTATGGAATCCACAAAGGAACCGCAGTGACCGTGTCAGATTTCCAGCTACGCGCCCAGGCAACATGCCAATGCTCATAGCCGTAAAAAAGCATCACACAGGTGATCAAGATCGACAGCGTAAGAGTGACAATTGCCAGCCCGTAGCGGGCCTTTCCTTTCAGAACGAGCGGGATCAGGTCCACATTCACATGGCCGCGCTGAAATTGCACAAACGGCAGGCCTACAAGTGTCGCGGCGATGACCAGGAACACGACGATCTCGGTCTGCCAGACGGTTGATCCGTTCAAAACGAAACGGATGAAAATCATCTGGCAGGTCAGAAACACCGCTGCCATGATCATCAGAGCAGAACACCACCCGGCGACACCTGAAACGGTTTGCACTGTCCGCACAAAGGCGTTGTCGTCTTTTGTGCGTTGGACAGTAGAAGGGGCATGGCTTGCCATGTCGGACTTCCTCAATTTTGGGAAAGCGAAAGGATGAGGGGCACAGCGCCCCTCATCGATCGCGTCATTCTACGGCGAGTGCCAAATCAAGCAATTCCTGACCACCTGGAACATCCGCAACGAAAGCCGCATAGGACGTTTTCTGAGCGAGAGCCTTCCAGGCGGCGAAGTCTTCGGCCGTCATTTTCGCGATTTCCACGCCGGCTGCCTGAAACACCTCAACAGAGGCTGCGTCCTGTAGTTTGGCCTGCATCAGATAATGGGTCTCTGCCACCTCTGCTGCGGCCAAAAGCGCGGATTGCTGACTTTCTGAGAGACCATCAAACGTAGATTTGTTCATCAGCAACGGCTGATACAGGAACCACAATGCGATGTCTGATGCCGGGGTATAACACGCCACCTGCTCAAAGATCCGATAAGAAACGAAAGACGAGGACGACGTGTTCGCCGCATCCAAAACCCCAGTCTGCATCGCAGAATAGATTTCGGACGAGGCCATCGACGTTATCGATGCATCCGCACCAACCAGCATCTGTTCAAAGGATTTTCCCGCCGCCCGTGTTTGCAAACCAGCGACATCGTCCGGATGCGTGATACAGCTGTCTTTGCCCACAAATCCTCCGGCGAGATAGCCGTGCACCAGCACCATAACATCATCTTCTGCCATCTTTTCCTCAAGGACTTGCATGAATGGTGAATGGCTCAGACGCGCGGCATGATCGTGGTTTTTCACAAGGCCTGGCATCAGCGTCAGATTGAACGCAGGCTGCTGGCCGCCAGCATATGACAAGGGAAAGACTGTCATGTCCAACTGGCCCCGTGACAACGGACGATACTGTTCGCGTGGTTTGAAAAGCGATTTCGATGGAAAGATAGTGATCTTCAGATCGACACCGGCAGCGGCAACTTCATCGGCAACAATCTGTGCTACCTCATGCCGTACATCACTGGTCGACCATTGATGCGATAGACGAAGCTCTTCAGCTTGCGCAGATCCCCCGGCCAATAGAAACGAAAGTGTTGTGGTTTTTACAAAACTCGTCATTGTGATTCCTCCTTGTGGATTATTATATGCATTATATGGATACATATATCAACTAAAAAAATCTTTATGAATTTCTTTGGGCTGGCGCAATCATTTAGAAACGCCTAAGGAAAGGTGCTAAAGGAGCGAAAATGGTACGCGCATCAGACAAGCTCATTGAGCAGCTAAAGCATGAAATTTTCAGCGGTTTACTGAAACCCGGCGATCAGCTTGAAGAGGCTGATCTTGCCAGACGCTTTGGTGTAAGTCGGACCCCGATACGTGAGGCGATCCGCTCCATGGTGGACTGTGGATTGCTCGAAACCCGTCCGCGCAAGGGCGCGATGGTGCGCATTTTGACCGCGAAAGAGCTGAATGATCTGTTTGAAGTGGCCGCAGAACTAGAAGGCATGGCCTGCAGGTTAGCGAGTGACATGTTGACCCAGTCAGACAAAAAGGCGATCCAGGCTGGCCTGGAACAGTGCCGGGTCGCTGCAAAGGCAGCCGACATTCCAGCCTATGCGGCTGCTAATCTGGAATTCCACAGCGCGATACATAAGGCCAGCGGTAACGCCTGGCTGGTCGACCAACTGGTGCAAATTCAATCACGAATTAACGTTTACCGCCTCATGCCTTACGAAGTTCTCGGAAGGCTGGAGAAGTCGTTTGAAGAGCACCGCGAAATAAGCGAAGCAATTTTTGACAAAAATGGCCTGCACGCAAACAACCTTATGCGAGACCACATGATGCTCCAAGGCTCGCGCCTCCCAAGCCTGCTGAAGGCGCTTGCATGAACTGACGAATTTGTATGAAGCGTAACTCAATCACAGCGCTCGTTTTTAAACCAACCATAAACGTTGAATTTAAGGTTAGATCTGCCGGTGTGTCCAAACTACAGGTCCGGAAGAAAGATTCGCGCTGCTTGCCGCAGATGATCCCTCTTGGGAAACTCACTTGCTGATGCAGAAACTCAGTTCCAAAAGCCTGGAAATTGTTGGAACAACCGAAAGCTGAGGATATCAGCCATTGGTGCACCATGCAGCGTCATTCACAATGGGCTCGAAGCCGCTGTTTACGCTATTGCCAAAATGAACAAAACAGTCAAAATCATCTCGGTCACCTTGATCGAGCGCGTTTTCACACACCCTCCTGACAAAGCTACCAAGTGCAAAAGTCAGTCGGTCCGTCGTCAGGTTTTCGATGAATACGGCCTGGGCGGGAGCGGTAGTTCGTGCACGAGATGATCATCAATTCAATCGAACAGAGCCGACTGTTTTTAAGGAACCGCACAAATTTCGGAGCGGGTCAAAAAACGTTTCCCCCGGCCATTATCGAGCGAAAACATCCCACCCTTCCCCTCAACAACATCAATGATCAATCGCGTGTGTTTCCATGCCTTGTATTGGTCACCAGCGATGTAAAATGGTGCACCACCTATTTCACCCAGTTTTACATCATGATCTGCAAGGATCAGATCGCCCAACGGATAACACATGGGTGACGAGCCGTCGCAACAGCCGCCCGATTGGTGAAACATGACCGGCCCATGGTCTGCGACGATTTCTGCGATGAGTTGCAGCCCGGCTTCCGTTGCTTCCACCTGGTCTTTCATGATTGCACCATCCCTTCGTTCCTGCCGGTAAGGGGGCGTGCCAAACACGCCCCTTTGTCTTCTCAGAAAAACCCCTGCTTGTGAGGGCTGTAGCTGACCAGCATGTTTTTGGTCTTTTGATAATGCCCAAGCATCATCAAATGATTTTCGCGCCCGATGCCCGATTGTTTGTATCCACCGAAGGCCGCATGTGCCGGATAGGTGTGATAACAATTGGTCCAGACTCGTCCAGCCTTAATGCCGCGTCCGAAGCGATAGCATTTGTTGATATTGCGGCTCCAGACACCGGCGCCCAGACCGTAGAGCGTGTCATTGGCAATTTCCATAGCCTCCTCATCGCTCTTGAATGTACAGACCGAGAGGACCGGGCCAAAGATTTCCTCTTGGAAAATCCTCATATCGTTGGTGCCATTGAAGACGGTCGGCTCAATATAATATCCGCCACTCAAATCGCCGGTTTGTTTGGCTTCAGCGCCGCCAATCAAAAGCTCTGCACCTTCTTTCAGTCCGATATCCATATAGGACAGGATCTTTTCAAACTGTTCGCTCGATGCCTGCGCGCCCACCATTGTATTGGGATCCAACGGATCGCCCTGCACGATGGCCTCGATCCGTTTCAGACAACGGGCCATGAACTCATCATAGATGTCTTCATGAATAAGCGCGCGGCTTGGACATGTGCAAACCTCGCCCTGATTGAAGGCAAACAGAACCAGGCCCTCAATGGCTTTGTCCAGGAATGCATCATCTTCGTCCATGATATCCTTGAAGAAAACATTCGGCGACTTGCCGCCCAGCTCCAATGTGCATGGAATGATGTTGGCGCTGGCATATTGCATGATCAAGCGGCCTGTCGTCGTTTCGCCAGTGAACGCAATTTTTGCGATACGACTGCTGGATGCCAGAGGCTTGCCCGCTTCAAGGCCAAAACCGTTTACAATGTTCAGCACGCCCGGTGGCAACAAATGCCCGACCAATTCCATCATGACCAAAATCGATGCTGGCGTCTGTTCTGCTGGTTTCAAAACAATGCAATTCCCGGCGGCCAGAGCCGGAGCCAGTTTCCAAACGGCCATCAGGATCGGAAAATTCCAGGGAATGATCTGACCGACAACACCGAGCGGCTCATGGAAATGATACGCAACCGTGTCGTTATCAAGTTCGCCGAGCGAACCTTCCTGTGCTCTGATCGCGCCTGCGAAATAGCGGAAGTGATCAATAGCGAGCGGGATGTCGGCCCCGGTTGTTTCTCGAATGGGTTTGCCGTTATCCCAAGTGTCAGCCTCAGCCAGAATGGCCAGATTGTCTTCCATCACTTGCGCGATTTTGTTCAGTATGATGCTGCGTTCGGTCACGCTGGTTGAACCCCAGGCGTCTTTAGCCGCATGCGCGGCATCAAGTGCAGCTTCAATGTCTTTTGCGTTGGAGCGGGCTATTTGGCACAGCAACTTGCCGTTTACCGGACTCGTATTGTCGAAATATTTGCCGTCAATAGGGTCAACGAAGTTGCCGTTGATGAAATTTCCGTATTTCTTCTTGAATTCGAAAGCCATGGTTTTCTCCCTGGTTGTCATTGAATTGCAGCCGCTAACGCCTGGAATTGAGGAAGGCCACTGACACCGCCAAAAGTTCAGGTCTGAGATTCTGGCAACACCGAAACGCCGTTTTCTCTTGCTGCGCTGCAAGAGCTCGATTGAGATTGGGCGACAGCCACATGCAAACGTTTGTCTGATCACAGTTCCGTTCAGATACGTCCATCTGTCTATCTGTCTATCTGTCTATCTTGGCAGCTTGGTGTTTGGAGGCGTTGATAAGCATCAATTTTGGCGCAAAATACCTTCGCAAATCTGCTTCGTCTCAACGCAGACCGTTGCCAGAGACCGATGCAATGTCTGCTCTTGAATCCGGCACAGTCGGCCCTGATTTGGGTAAAGGGAAATTATCCACACTTGCAGTTCGGCAATTGGACGAATGCCACTTATTGCTCAGTAGAGACGGACCCATTCTGTGAACAGGGTCTACAAGGTTGCCATTCTAACTGTGTGTTGGCGGTTTGATGCAGGTCAACGCACGTTACAACCGGGAGACTATCGTGACCTAAAATGGAGGTTGAAAATGTATAAAAATATTCTTGTTCCCATCGCCCTGGATCATGAACGCGACACCAAATCTGCACTTGATCTTGCCCACAAGCTTCTGGATGAAGGCGGCAAAATCACGGCCTTGCATGTATTGGAACATGTCGCCGGATATACCCAACAATATCTGCCCCCAGATCAACTGGCAAAACGGCGCGCCGAAGCTGAAGCCAATTTGGCCAATGAGATTGCCGATCAGGAGCAAGTTGAGCCGGTCTTGATCACCGGGCATTCCGGCCGTTCAATTGTTGAATATGCTAAAGGCAATGAAGTGGATTGCATCATCATCGCGTCGCATCGGCCAGGCTTGCAGGACTATTTTCTCGGATCGACAGCTGCACGGGTCGTCCGTCACGCCCACTGCGCAGTGCATGTGATCAGATAGGCGCGCTTCAACGCTCCGCTTAGGGCCCAAATATGAGGGTGCCAGTTTGCCGGACGGCCGATCTCTCCTGGTTCAAACAACACGTCCACTTTCGGAATACCAGAACTCGCTATTGTCATGAATGTTGCGTTCAGTTGCAGTTCTCATTCTTTACTGTCAGGTGATGAAGAATGAGCCGCATCACCGAAGCTGCCTAGTCGTAAGTTTTTGATGGAAGATTCATGGTGCGAGCAGACAGGAATTCTTCGACCGCAGCAAATGCTTCATCTGCTTCAGGAGTTTGAAATGCCTGCCAGACGTGTGGTGTGAACGGCCAAGTCTGTATTATGGCGGTTGAGCCCTGAGCGTTTGCTTTGTTGACATAACGCACCGCATCGTCGAGCAACATTTCCGCTTCGGACGCCTGTACAAGTATTGGTGGCAATCCAGACAGGTCACCGAACAGGGGAGAGACCAAGGCATTGCTAGGGTTGATCCTGTTCATCAAGAAGCTGGAACTGAGAGCGATAACTTTCCGAGTATTTACCATCGGTCCGAAGCTGATGCCCAACATGATATCCGTGTCGATATTCGAGTGCAGACTGGGACTTGCAAGGGTCTGGTCTGTTTGCGGGGAAAATGCAACCACGGCATCAGCCGACCGCAACTGAGTATCCCGCGCCCAGGCAATTGTCGAAAGAGCCAGATTTCCACCTGCAGAGTCACCAGCCACAATCAACACATCCGCATCCGATCTGCCATCGGGGCCGTTTTCCAGCACCCAACGATAGGCATCTCGGCAGTCATTGATGCCTGCCATACGTCGATTTTCCGGCATCAATCGATAGTCGATTGCAAGAACGACAGCGTTCGCAATTTCAGAAAGTCGGCTTGTAATCAGTCGGTGGCTTTTCGGGCTCCCCATCATGTAGGCGCCACCATGTATGTATAGAATGCGCCGATTTGGATCTGCATTGGCTGCCATAACCCACTCGGCCTTCATGCCATCCACAACAATAGCTCTGATTTTCGAGCTGACCTCAAATGCAGCGCCAGAATCATCCATTTGCGTGCGCAGCAGTTCCAGGAGCCTATTGCGGCTCAATTTGGGTGTAGCCGCTCTGTCATCCAACATGCGCTGGATCACGGCCTTTAGTTCTGTACTCTCGCAATCGCGTTTGCCTTTTGCAACCGGTCGTGGAAGGTCATAGCGACGATGATCATCCCCCTGGAAAACAAGCAGTACGCCAAGCCACAACAGTCCCATGAACAGCGCCACCACGATCAGTGTTACCAACATGCTCTAGTGTTCCTTTTCAATCGATAAGTGTACTGATCCAAATGCCGAAATCGTCACAATTACCAGCAGACGTTCATCTGAATATGAAGTCTCAGATACACTCTCTGGGAGGGGAGAAATTCACTCGTTTCGGAAGGCCTTGATAGTAAGTTAGAGAAGTCTCTTTAGTTCTCAAAGAACAATTTTAAATTGTTGCCCAATTCAAACGCACCATGGCGAAAACCTGTTTCCATTCAATCTGACATTGGCTGCAATTTAGAACTTCAGAAGTCTGTGCTAAAAGCCGTCATTCCAAAGGTTAAATTCAATGACCCTGCCCCCGAGCCGGACCCGAATAGATAAAATCTGATCGATTGTCAGTCACACATTGCGCCAACGGCGAAAGCGCCTTATATAGAGCTGAATTCCCATCAACACATTTGTTCGGTGCGGCGCTCCAGCTTAAGAAAAATGGCTGGCGGCAGGCGGAGAATTTTGTCTGCTGTACCGTACAGGAATGCGAGGATAAGACATGGCCGATACTCTTTTGATGCCCAAGGCAACTGCCGTCTGGCTTGTTGACAATACAGGACTGTCATTTGACCAGATTTCCGCTTTCTGCAAATTGCATCCGCTGGAAGTCAAATCCATCGCTGATGGCGAATTCGCGCAAGGCATCAAGGGTCTCGACCCAATTCAGACCGGTCAGTTGACCCGCGAAGAAATTGAAAAGGCACAGAATGATCCTGCCTATCGCCTGACCCTGTCCCCACCAAAAGTGCGGGTTCCGGAAACCAAGCGCCGCGCGCCGCGCTACACGCCTGTCTCACGTCGCCAGGATCGGCCAAATGCCATTTTGTGGCTGGTACGCAATCATCCGGAGTTGAAGGATTCCCAGATCATTCGCCTTGTCGGCACAACCAAACCAACCATCGCAGCCATTCGCGAGCGCACCCATTGGAACTCCGCCAACCTGACACCAATGGATCCGGTCACACTTGGACTGGCCAGCCAGATTAATCTGGATATGGAAGTTACCAAATCTGCCAAGGATGCACCTGCCAAGCCGGTTGAAGACGAAGGCATGACCTTGCTGTCGCCGGAAGAAACCACATCCTTGGATGCATTGGAGCGTGCAAGTGCGGCCCTGTTTGGCGGCGCTGATATGCCAAGCAAATCCGATATGGAAAATGAAGAAGAAGAACTTGACGCGGATGCTGTCTTTGCAAAATTGAAAAACTTGAAGAGCGACGACACCAACGACGATACAGAAGTTCAGGAATAATCACGTCGCCTGATTACCTGGTCGCTTTCCTTTGTCATAAGGCAAGCGACCAGACAAAATACGCTACGCTTTCAAAGCCTTTTGGACTTCCTTGAAAAGAGCTTGCACTTCCTCAATGGCAAGCTTGTTTCCGCCTTGCTCAAGCACAGAACTGCCCTGCCCCATGGCCGAGGCATAGGCCGTGCGATTTCCCAACATGGCTTTAGCAACTGTAGGGCCGTATTTCTGCAGAGCTTCCAGAACTTCGCCTGTCAATTTTGCCCGGGGCGGAACGCGGTTCAGAACCACAAGCGCAGGCACGTTCTCTTTTGCCGCCAGATCCAGCGTCAACTGCGTTGCCCACAAGTCAACCGGTGAGGGTTGCATGGGTATCAGCACAAGATTGGCCGCTTCGATGGCCGGTTGCGCCTCCCGGTCAGATTTCGGCGGTGTATCTGCAAACACAAAATCATGATCACGGGCCATGGCACGGGCCTCGCGACGCGCGCCCCAACCACTTGCGGTCCGAAAACTGAACCCGGCCGCATCTTCCCCCAGTAATTCTTCACGGGCTTCAAACCATTCCCCCAAACTGCCTTGTGGATCCACATCCAGCAACGCAACGGAAGCGCCTTTTTTAGATAGCAAAGCCGCTGCGGCCATATGAGCGGTCAATGTGGTTTTTCCTGAACCACCTTTTTGCTGAGCTATGGTTAAAATGGTTCCGGTCATGGCGGCAGCCTTTTCAAAAGTGATCCGGCATCATGACATATTGCACTGCACAATCGCA
Organism: Alphaproteobacteria bacterium; assembly: GCA_024743215.1. Taxonomy (GTDB): domain Bacteria; phylum Pseudomonadota; class Alphaproteobacteria; order Rhizobiales. Next base: position 358,304 of record JANSWZ010000003.1, on the reverse strand, counting down.
AGTATTCTAAAACACCGGCGCTGAGCGCGCTGCAAAAATCCTCAAGTCTCGCCGACAGGTACCGTATAATTCAATGCAAGGCGGCCACCATCAGCATAAAGAGTCTGTCCCGTGATGTAGCTGGCATCGTCTGATGCCAAAAATGCGGCAATTGAAGCAATCTCAGAGGCTTCGCCAATGCGTCCCATCGGCGTACGTGACAGAATCCGATTCTTGGCTTCCGGGTCATTATTCACCGCAGCCAGAATATCTGTATTGATGGAACCGGGCCCAATCGCATTGACACGAATGCCTCGGCTTGCCAACGAAAGTGCCATCACCTTCGTCAATTGCTGAACACCGCCTTTTGAGATTGAGTATGGCACCTGGCTTGGAATTGCGACCTGCGCATTGATGCTGGACATGTTGATGATTGATCCGGGCGCACGCCCCTCCTCAATCTGATCCACCATTTGCCGTGCAGCTGCCTGACCACACAAAAATGCGCCCTTCAGATTGACCTGCATGACCCGGTCAAAATCCTCTTCGGAGATATCCAGAAAATCATCGCTGTGAATAATGCCGGCATTGTTGACCAGAACATCCAGCGAATTGAAGCTGTCGAGTGTGGCGGCCATCAAATTGCGAACTGAAAGCCGGTCACCCACATCGCAGTGAACAAACCGCACATCACCCAACTCGGCCAGCGACTTTTCAGCTTTATTGCCGGTTTTTTCATCCACATCAGCAATAATGACTTGCGCTCCCTGTTCCAGAAAGCGGCGTGCGCATGCAAAGCCAATACCTTTAGCGCCACCGGTCACGATGGCGGTCTTGTCATCCAATGTCATGAAAAATCCATTGTTTTTCTCTCTGATCCGACCATGCCGTTTTCAGCCATCAAGTTCAAGCACAAGGAAAGCCAACTGACGGTGTTTAACTTCAGTTGGCCTTCAGTACGGCCGCAATCTCATCCAGAATGGCGGGGTCATCAATTGTTGCTGGTACGGGAAAGGTTTCCTCATTAGCAATTTTTTGCATGGTCGCCCGCAAAATCTTGCCGGATCGTGTCTTTGGCAGGCGCGAGACAGTTGCAACACTCTTGAATGCGGCCACAGGTCCAATGGTTTCACGCACCAGTTTGATAACTTCCATCTCGATTGTTGCGTTGGCGCGATCAACGCCCGAATTGAGGATGAGAAATCCCATCGGCAGCTGACCTTTCACCGTGTCATTCACGCCCACAACAGCGCACTCGGCAACATCTGGATGATTGGCGATTGCCTCCTCCATGGCGCCGGTCGACAGGCGGTGACCGGCGACATTAATGATGTCATCGGTACGTGACATGATGAACAGATAGCCGTCATCATCGACATATCCGGCATCGCCGGTTTTGTAGAAACCCGGAAACTCAGCAAGATAGGCTTCTTGAAACCGCTCATCAGCTCTCCACAAAGTGGGCAGACAAGACGGCGGCAATGGCAATTTCACAACAATATTGCCCAACGTACCCGCCCCCACTGCATGCCCCTCATCATCAAGAACTTGAACATCATAACCGGGCATCGGGACGGAGGGTGAGCCCTTCTTGACAGGCAATCGGCCCAATCCAACAGGATTGCCTGCAATGGCCCACCCGGTTTCAGTCTGCCACCAATGGTCAATCACTGGCACGCCAAGTCGGTCTTCGGCCCATGAAATTGTATCGGGATCAGCACGTTCTCCGGCCAGAAACAGCGTTCGAAGACTGGAAATATCATAATCTTCCAGATACTTACCTTTTGGATCTTCTTTCTTGATAGCTCGAAAGGCTGTGGGCGCGGTGAACAGCGCCGCGACCTTGTGCTCTTCAATGATCCGCCAGAAAGTACCCGGGTCCGGCGTTCCGACCGGCTTGCCTTCAAACAAGAGTGTGGTGCAGCCGCGCAGCAATGGCGCATATACAATATAGGAGTGTCCGACCACCCAGCCCACATCAGATGCTGCCCAGAAAACATCTCCCGGAGCCATGTCATAAATGGCAGACATCGACCAGTTCACCGCAACCATATGGCCGCCAACATCACGCACCACACCTTTGGGCTGACCGGTTGTGCCTGATGTGTAGAGGATGTAAAGCGGGTCTGTTGCCTTCAGAGGAACACAGTCACTCGTCCGACCCAGCGCTTTTGCCTCTCCGAGTTCTTTTCCATAGTCAAAATCCCGCCCGTCAATCATCGTGGCAGTTGCCTGTTCTCGTTGAACGATGAGACAGGCACTTGGCTTGTGATCAGCAATCTCGATCGCTTCATCCAGCAACGGCTTGTATTCGACAATCCGATTGGGTTCGATGCCGCAGGAAGCGCTTATGACGATCTTGGGCTGGCAGGCATCAATACGCTTTGCCAATTCATTTGCGGCAAATCCGCCAAACACAACGGAATGGATAGCACCAATGCGGGCGCAAGCCAGCATTGCAACCACGGCTTCGGGAACCATTGGCATGTAGATGACCACACGGTCGCCAACGGCAACACCGTGGTTGAGCAGAATTGCACCAAGTGCCGAGACATCCTGCTGCAGTTCAGTAAAGGAAATGCTGCGTTTTGTCCCCGTGATGGGGCTGTCATAGATGATGGCTGCCTGCCCGGGTCGATCTCGATCAGCATGCCTGTCGACACAATTGTAACATGTGTTTCCAACGGCATCGGGAAACCAGCGCCCATAGACCCCCAGATCTGCATCGAATGCCCTGGTTGGCGGCGTCGACCAGTCGATCCCTTTGGCGGCTTTCATCCAGAATGATTCAGGATCAGCTTTCCAGCTGTCATAGATATCAAAATAACGGCTCGTCACAGGCAAAATCCTCCCAGGTATCCGCACGTGATTATGTTATCGAACACTAAGAGAGCCTATGACATCTGTCTACTGAACCTTGGTGGTAAAACCCCTGGCTATGGGACGCCTGCTGGAAACAAATTATGCGTTGATCAGCGCAGATTTAATGAACACATTTCAACAACGCAGCAATTTGACAGTGATCTGGAAAAATCAAATTTAGGATAAAAAGGTAGAATTTCTATATATATCAGCAACAAAATGAAATTAACTGGATTCGAATTAATTATACGCATATGAACCTGATTAGTATGATTAACTTATTTAGAGTTATTTTTTCTATCGCTTGCGTTGAGCAGTCTGGCACGAGCTGACCGCCCGGATATGTGCCACGACCACGAACGTCTCGGCTCCAAAATTCTGGACCTTAAAACCATCAACATAGACCCACAACAGGATTGAGGGCATGCAGACACTTTTACTACCATGGCGGGAGAAAAAATCGATATTTTGGCTGTTTTGGCGACAAAAGGGCTTGCACAGCGTCCAGTGTAAAGGCATTTAGGGCGCATGATTACAGACCCATATTTCTATCTGGCCGCAATCCCTGCAGTTTTGTTTGTTGGAATCTCAAAAGGCGGTCTTGGGGCGATCGCCCTGTTTGGCGTGCCAATTATGGCCTTGGTTATCTCGCCGGTTCAGGCAGCCGCCATCATGCTTCCTATACTTCTTATAATGGATGTTGTGGCAATCAAATCCTATTGGGGGATATTCGACCGGCAGATGTTGAAAGATATGCTGCCGGCCGGAACCGCAGGAATCGCATTTGGATGGGCCACCGCAGTCTATGTGGATGATGTCATGCTCAGGCTTCTGCTGGGCGTCATGACATTGCTGTTTACGCTGAAGCACTTTTTCTGGAGAGATACCGGGCCAGCCAAGACCAGGAATGCGGTCAAAGCAGCAGCAGCCGGGTTTGGGGCGGGATATACGAGCTTCGTCAGCCATGCGGGCGCACCACCCTATCAACTCTATTCTCTACCGCTGAAAATGGACCGGCGGATATTCGCAGGCACTTCGGTGATTTTCTTTGCTGCCATGAATGTCATCAAAATGATCCCCTATTTTGCACTCGGACAGTTTGACACGACAAATCTGACAACCTCAGCCGTTCTGATGCCCCTCGCCTTTGTCTCAACCCTTATTGGCATATGGCTGGTCAAAATTGTCAGCCAGACCGCCTTCTATCGCATTATGTACAGCGCGCTCTTCCTGGTTTCGCTGAAACTCATCTGGGATGGTCTGGTCGGATATCACCTGGTTTAGGGCCTGAACTCACCAGAGTCTGAACTCACCAGGGTCTGGATTCAATTGGGAGATTGAATTCAGACCTTCGTGAAAAGCACCACCTATTGTAACTTTCACGCCTTTTAAACGTTATGGTAGTAATGCGTTAAACATCCAGCGAACACTGTGACTTAATTGTGGCGCGTTAACCAGTCGTTAGAACCTTTCTTGGCAATTTGCATCAGCGCCCCAGAAGCGGGCAGCGAATTTTAGTTCCAAGAAAGGACAACTACCATGGGTTCCGATATTACACTTTCCAAAGCCGTCCGTGGCAATCTGCTTTCCCTGCAGAGCACTTCTGATTTGCTTACGAAGACACAAGAGCGCCTCTCTACTGGCCTCAAAGTGAATTCAGCCTTGGATAATCCAACCAACTTTTTCACAGCTTCTTCGTTGAACAGCCGCGCGAGCGATTTGAGCCGCCTGCTGGACTCTGTTGGCAATGCCACACAGACACTGGAAGCTGCCGACAATGGCATCTCCGCCATCACCGACCTTGTTGAAGCCGCACAGGCGACAGCGCGTCAGGCCCTGCAGACCTCTTCCGGCATTACAGGCGGTACAACAACCATCGCTACTGTCACTGGTACAGGCGCAGCAATCGGCGCTGATACAGCCGCAACGCTTGAAGGCTCTGGTACAAACGACCTTGCGGGCACTGATGTCGCGGCAGTGTTGGAAGGTGGCGCACTAACTGCAGGCGATGCAGCTTCCGGCCTTGGCTCGGTAGCTGACAGCTTTGAGCTTTCTATTGGTGGAGACACATACACATTCGATCTGTTTGACAGTGGCTCTGCTGCTTATGCAGGATCCAATGTCGGCATCGACATTGCTTCAGGTGAGACACTCGCTGATGCGGTTAGCACTATTAATGGTGCCCTGACAGCTGACGGCAATGGTGCTTCGATCAATGGTTCCGGAAATTTTGAAATCACTGCTGGCGATACCGCTGACACCATCACAATTGATCCGAACACCAATTCAACAGCAGGCTTCCTGACTGCGCTGGGTGTTACATCAGGTGGCACGGCTGACTCAACAACTGATGTGTCGGCTTCGCAGATCGCATCTGATGGTGATTCATTTGAACTCTCTGTTGGGTCCGATACCTACACATTCGATTTCTTTGACAGTGGCACAGCTGCCTATGCTGGCTCTAACGTCGGCATTGACATTGCAGCCGGTGAGGAAATCTCTGATGTAATCGCCGCCATCGACAGCGCATTGAGTGCTGACGGCAACGGCGCGTCCATCAATGGCTCCGGAAACTTTGAAGTTACTGCTGGCGACGTTGCCGATACGATCACAATCGATCCAAACACCTCCTCAACAGCAGGGGTTCTGACAGCGCTTGGTGCGACATCCGGCTCTACTGCTTCCAGCGAAAATGCTGATCTTGCCGCTCTGGCTGGTAGCGATCTGACGATTGATGTAGGTGGTGCAAGCTTCTCCTACAGCATCACAGCCAACAGCACAAAAGCTGACCTGGATGCACAATTGGCAACCTTCGTCACGGATAACGATGAAGTAGCCGCCGCATCAACAGATACAGATGGCAATCTGACCGTCACTGCTGCAGAGGAAACAGACAGTGTTACTCTTGGCGGTACAGCTCTGACCAGCTTCGGTACAGACCTGACAACAACAGCCATTGACCCGGTCACAACTGGCGGTACGAACCGTCGTGAAGACCTGGAAACCGATTTCAATGAGCTTCTGGTTCAGATTGACGAATTGAAAAACGATGCCGGTTTCAACGGTAAGAACCTGCTTGATGGTGATGACCTGAAAGTTACCTTCAACGAAGATGGTACAAGTTCCCTGACCATCGGTGGCGTAGACTTTGACAGCTCGGGCCTTGGGTTGAGCTCAGTGGCAGCCGGCGACTTTGATACAGATGCAAACATTGAAGCAACTCTTGCTTCACTGGACACTGCAACTTCTACTTTGCGGTCACAGGCATCAAAATTCGGTTCCAACCTGTCCGTTGTGGAAACTCGTGAGAGCTTCACCAAAGAAACAATCAACACTCTGGAAACAGGTGCTGCCAACCTGACACTGGCTGATCTCAACGAAGAAGGCGCGAACCTGTTGTCGCTCCAGACACGTCAGTCCCTGTCTTCGACAGCGCTTTCCCTGGCTTCTCAGGCCGACCAGAACGTTCTGCGGTTGCTCTAAGCTCCGCAAGAAATATAAATTAGGAAGGCAGGTGCTTCGGCACCTGCCTTTTTTATTTGCTGACCGTTCTGCTATAACCGAATGTGAAAGGATCAATCCATGTCACTGCGCGTTGAACTGAAGCCGAATGAAAAAATGATCGTCGGCAAAACCGTCATTACAAATGGCGATCAACGAACGAAGCTGACAATAGACGGAAACACGCCCATACTGCGCGCCAAGGACATATTGTTGCCCGAGCAGGCCGACACGCCCGCCAAATGCGTCGCACTGGTTGTTCAAACCATGTACCTGTCAGATACCCCGGAAGAGCACCATTCTGATTATTTCAAATTAATCAATGAGATAGTTGCAGCAGCCCCCAGCACCATCGTGCATATTGAGGTAATAAATAACCTGATATTAACCAATGATTTGTATAAAGCATTGAGGGCAACAAAGGCTCTGATAGCATATGAAGGGGAGTTGCTAGCACATGCAACAGGCAGCGCAAATTTATCAGAAGACACAACAGGCAACAACTAGCCCACGGCAGTTGGAAGCTCGACTTTTGCTAAAGGCCGCTCATCGGCTGGAAGACGTCAATAATGACGAAGCGCTGGACCGCAATGCAATGCGCGACGCTCTTGCTTACAACAAGAAAATCTGGACGTTGTTTGTAACAGCCGTCACAGAAGAAGACAGTCCTCTGCCAAAAAATATTCGCGAAAACATTGCCAATCTCGGCATCTTTGTTTTCAAACAGACCCGCGCGGCAGAGGGCCGCATGGACAAGAGCGTGCTGGGCTCCCTGATTTCGATCAATCGCGAAATTGCCGGCGGCCTTCGGGGCTAAGCCAAAAATGCGTCAGCAGATTTTTCTGCTGACGGAGACAATCTGAAATGATGAATATTTCAGCAAAGTTGGTTCAGACAAACAGAATGTCTGAACCACCCAAAACCCCCAACAAGACAAGTTTTAGATGTAGTTCACCAGTGACATGTCGAACAGAATCGACGTGGCTTGGTAACTTGCTTCCAGCCGGGTCTGCAAAGTCAGAAGGTTGACGGCAACTTCGTTTTCGTCTGCCCCTTCAATCCCGTCAATCAGGCTCTGTAAGGTACCGGTTTTCACATTGTGGCGCGTATTTGCATTGTCGGCAGCACTGCGTGCTGCGCTCAACTCACCGGCAATTTGCTCCAGTTTCTGAACGCCCGCAGGATAGGAGATATTCTGCAGGGTTTTATCGGCAAGAAGACCGTAACGCGTTTCATCATTCTGGTTGTCTTCAGTAAAAGTACTACTGGAGAAGACAGCAAGGTTTTGTACCAGAACCCGGAACGCTTCCTCATTCGCACGCGCGCCATAGGAAACGGTCAGATTGTCATCAATTCGGGTCGTGGCCGTACTGCGCGCTGAATCCGTGCTGTTATCGCCCGTATACCAGAACACCGTATCGCTCTCGGTGCCATCTCGCAGCGCGGTTGCGCTATCAAAAGGTGGGCCATCGATCCGCTGTGGCACGCCACCACCTTCATAGTCAAAAAAATCAGTGCCTGCGGCCATGGCAGATGCTGCGCGCACATCAACAGCGGTAAGTTGCTCAAGCGTATCAGTCAGAGCCGCCGCAAGGTTCGCCGCCGTATCATCCGGAGTTGCGCCAATTTCAAAGCCATTGTCTCCGCCCTCTCCGGCTGCGGCGGCAACCAGTTCGATATTCTGTGCCGTACCATCTGGCAATGTGACACTTATTGTCAGCGTTTCACCTGCTGTTGGTTGACCGGTAAAGTCCACATCAAACGTCGCAGGCGCAGCTGAAGGACCAGTCAGAACGGCATTCGTCAACCCGTTTGTAACGCCCTCGATCTTTACACCAAAGGGATGCACACCGTCTTCGGCCAATTGAACTTGCGTCGTTGATGGCTGGGTGACATCAAGTCGACCTGTTCCGGCGGCACCTGTGTCCGCCAACAGCCGTTCATTGCGATGCTGCACAAAGCCGGCACGATTGCCTTCACCATCCATTATGGCATTGACTGTCTCAACGGGCTTGTTGGAAACATCCTGGCCGCCGAACAAATAACGCCCCCCTGCCTCAGAATTGAGCATAGAGAGCGTTTCACCCAAAAGATTATAGGATGTGACCTGGCCCTGTGACCTGCCGTCACCAAGCAATTCATAAATATTGGGATCCATGCTGCCACGTGCTTCAGTCGCCACGCCATCCATGCGCGTCAGCACCTGATCGGAAATACTTAACCGCAGTTCAACCAGTGTGATGCTGGACTGATAGGATTCCAGCCTGGATACATCACTGCGAAAGGCAATTGAAAGGCTGCGTTCACTGCCGATGCCCGCATAAGTCTCTGATTTTCGCCCGGTCGCAAGCTGTTGTTCAAGACCCGACATAGTCTGGCGCAATTGCACAAGATCGCGGACGATTGAAGTGGAGCGGGAACCGACAAGAGGATCAACCATTCTATATCCTTATGATGGTATCGAGCAGTTCCTGGACCACCTGCATAACCCGTGCATTGGCGGCATAGGCTGTCTGTAGCTCAACCAGACGGGCCATCTCTTGATCAATCGAAACCTCAGTGCTCTCTGAAAAGCGGTTCTGCAGAATATCGATGACATTGCTTTGGCTGTTCGCACTGTTTGCCGCCTGCTCCGCCTCAGCGCCACGCACTGAAATGATCTGCGATACAAGATCATCAACCGTGCCGGTGAATGGTGCTGATACGGTGCCAATACCGCTTTGCGACGCGTAAGAGTTAACTGTTCCGGTCAGGGCATCGAAAAGAAACAGCGGTCGGGTGGAATCCCCATCTAGCGTGTCCGGGCCGGTCTCATAGACAACAAGACGGGAATTATCTTCAATCAGATTGCTGTTGACCGCAATCCGGCTTGAAAAGCCCTGAAGCTGCGGGGTGCCATCTTGAGAGTTGGAAAAGGCAGCGCCCCCGACATCAACAAAAAACGGTAGTGCCACGCCTTCGCCAGTCAATGACGTTGAGGTGATCTGCGCATCAAGGCTGACAATCTCAACCGCATTGACGACACCATCATCCAGAATCCTTATGGTGTTGCCACCTTCATCAGACACTTGAAAGCTGCCACCAAGCGCTGATTGAATCTGGGAAATCACCGAGCTCGTGCCACCGGAAAAATCGATACCAATGACGGTGTCATCTGCTCGCCCGGTCACACTGTCCGAGAGCGGCAGAGAATCCGGATCATCAACACGCACAAAACTGATCGTGCTCTCCTGGCCACTGGATACATTTGAAACCGTAAAGCTGATGGGATTGCCGGCTTGCAGACCGGTCAAATCCAGATCAAACCCATCCTGCGAGCCCGACGTAACGGCAGTACCTTCTTCAGTTCTGTTGCCAAGCGCTGACGCCATGGCCGCAGCGAATTGATCCAGCTGTGCTTGCGCTTCCACCAGAATGTCATCTCTGAGATCGCGTGCTGCCGCAACGGACCCATTGCGCAGCAAGCCCGGCTGCAGCAGGTCCACCTTTGAACCGCTGGTGGTCACCAGATTGATGGTGCCAACACTTCGGTCATCAGAGTTGAAAGCGTATTCCGTCTCAGAATTTACCTGACCACGGCTGTCAAATTCAAGAACAGCTGCCGTTCCATCAAACAATGAGGCGCCACCGGCAGTGCTGATACGGACGCCCCCCTGGCTGTCTTTGGAAACCTGCACGTCCAGATACTGGGCCAATTGATCAACATAGATATCACGTTGATCCTCGAGATCAGCGGTACCGCTGGAACTGCTGGAATTGGCCAGGATCCGGTCATTGAGGCGTTGTATGTTCTGAAGCGCCGCGTTCATTTCGCCCACGCTGTCACGCAGGAATGTTTCATTTTCCTGCCGCATGGTCTGAACGTCGTCGCTGAGGGAATTCAGCTGCCCTGCCAGCACCTGACCGGTGGTAATCACCTCCGCACGGGTGACGTAGCTTTCCGGCGTGGTCGCCAGGCCTTCCAGCGCACTTGTAAAACTGCTGAAAAGGACATCCAGCCCGTTAGCGCCACCGGGCGTGCCGAACAACTCGTCAAGGCGTGACTGATAGGAATCAATCCGCTCCGCATACCGGCCGCTGGCACTTTCAGTCCGCAGTTGCGTTTGAATAGATTCGTCAAGCGAGCGCTGAATGCGGGTCGAATCAAGACCAATGACCCGGCCGTCTTCCACCAGCGAAGTCTGGTCAATCGTTTTCGCTGTGTATCCGGGCGTATCCGCATTCGCGATATTCGTCGCGGTCAACTGAAGCCCGCGCTGATTTGCGTTCAGCCCGGACAGTGCCATGGATAGCGCGGATGTCAGGCCCATTTCAGTGCCTCCTGAAGCAGATCACAGACAAGGGATCAGAACCCTGCCCCACATTTATCGAACCATATTCAATGCTTCTTGCAGCATTTCATCTGCAGTCGAAACGATCCTGGAATTGGCGGAATAGGCTTGTTGCGTGACAATGAGTTTTGAAAACTCGTCCGCAATGTCGGTGTTGGAGTTCTCTATTGATTGCCCGACAATTGCACCGGTGGAATCCAGTATGGCCTGACCGGATTCCGAGGTTGCCTCAAAGGCACCACCATCAAGGCGCAACAGACCATTGTCAGCATTGAATGACACCAGTGGAATATCAACAATATTCAGGCTCAGGCCATTGGAATAATTGGCAACAATGGTTCCACCATCGGCCACCTGAACCCCGACAAGCTCACCGGATGCCAAGCCATCCTGAGAAAAGTCATTGACCTGAACATTGCCGTTCGGATCATCATATTGGGTCAGGCCGCCCGTCCCGTGAATGAGATTGATGTCACCCAGATTTGCACCATCCACCACAATGCCGCTGAGCGTAATCTGGCTGATTACCGGATCAAGCGTGCCATCGCTGCCGAATGTGTAGGTCTGTCCAATGTTACGCCACATCGTGTCGGTCCCGGTTGCGTCAGGTTCTTCCAGATAGAACATGTTCCATGTGTCGGTCCCGCCATTGTCATCACTGTCAACCTTGGCCCAGCGAAACTGGATATTCACCGGGGATCCGTTTTCATCATATACTGTGATCGCGCCGCCGCTGACCGAACTGCTGATGAAAGCTGTATTATCATTGGCAACAACCACGCCTGCTGCGGGCAGATAATCACCTGCCGTGATGCCAAAGACATCCTCATCAACTGTTCCGCCAAGTGCCAGGCTGGCCGTTGAAGAGGTGGCTTCGATCGAGATGTCACCAGTGCTTGTATTCACACTCGCAGTCACACCCGCAAGGCCAGCAAGAGCAGTATTCAACTCCGCCAGCGTGGAGACTTCACCGACCCCGGTGCCAAATGTGATGGTCTGAGCACCGCCAGAGGCAACATCAACAGTTAGGGTCTCCCCCTGTGCAACCGCACCCTGTGAGATCAGGTTTGTGGCTCCGGTTGTTCCATCGACAAGACCGAGTTCCGTCAAAAGAGATGCCGTAGATCCGGAGTCGATCTCAATATCCGTATCTGCATCAGCGGATTCCAATATCAACTCATTGGAAGTGCCAAGGCTGGCACTTATACCAGTCGTGCCGGATTCCAGATTGATTGCGGCAAGAGTAGCTGTCGCATCATCCGCCGCGTTGATGGTTATGCTGGTCCCATTGAGTATCAACGTGCCGCCTGCCGAAGATAGCCCGGAGAGATCCGTTGTCCCTGAATCAGTTGCAATTGCATCCACAGCCAGAGTCGCGCCACTGCCCGTAATGCTTGCTGAAGCCGTAGATGAGGCAATGGGATTTGCAGAAAAGTTGATAGGATTCAGCAATTCGCTGTTTGCTTCATCCGGATCAGCATTGGCTGTCAACGGGTAGCTTGCAAGGTTGGCCCGATAATCGATTTCCTGGGTTGCCTGCGCTGGCAGGAAATCATTCGATAGCTGGATGAGTTCCGGAACGCTGCCAACCGGGTTACCCGTTGTCGGATCCAGTTCCAGCCCTTTGAGGTAGTATCCCGAACCGTTCACCAGATAGCCCTCGGCATCAATCGTAAAGTCGCCACGTCGGGTGTAGACATCAGTGCCGGAGAAGATCGCACGATTGTCACTGGTACTGACTTTTTCCTGGACGATAAAATAGCCATCCCCGGAAACTGCCATATGGGTGTTGATGGAAGAGGATGAGATATCGCCCTGCACCGTTGCCGTGGAGCGCGAGAACATGGAGACCGAACCTGCGGTTTGATACTGGGCGCTGTTTGAGCCGCCCGTCACCAGATCGGAAAATGTGGTGTCCTGGCGTTTAAACGCAGTTGTCTGCGAATTCGCGATATTCCCTGAAATATTTTCCAGTGCGAATGACTGCGCCCGCAATCCGCTTACTGCAGTATTCAAAGCCCCAAAAATACCCATGACAGTTCCTCTACTTTACACCAATCGACGACAGCCAAGGAGGCAGCCGATGCTCAATTCTGTATTTCAAGTGTCGTGCCAGATTTTTAACTGTTTAATTTCAAAAGCTTAGATAGATTTTAACAAAGATCGGAAAAAATCACCCTGCAGATTTTGCACGCAGCCCTGCAATTTTTGCCGCATTTGAGGTTGCCAAAAAACAGTTATCAGCCACTTTTTTCCTGCCAGCGATCTTTCAACTGCATGCCCCAATACACCAGTTGCGTGCCAGCACGCCCAACAGCACCGCCACTCCATCGCGCGCCAAAGGCCTGAGACATCCGCCAGCGATCATCACCTTGCAAAAGCGCGTCAGCGACAATCTCGGCACCCATTGCAGTTGTGCTCAACCCATACCCGCCAAACGCGGTACAGGACCAAAGACCGGGCTCCAACTCACCAATAATTGGCATCTTGTGAACCGCGTACCCCATCAGGCCGGACCAGGCATGACGGATGCGAAGATCAGATAATTGCGGATAAATCTCCTCAATCTGCCGTTTGAGCAAGTTTGCCAGATAGCGCGGCTCAGATCGCTGGGTGGTAATGCGGCCGCCCCACAAAAGTTGATCCCTCTCAATTCTGCGGTAATAATCACCGGCAAGCCGCGTATCCGCAATCGCACCACGAAACCGGATTGCATCGTCAAGCGAAGACCCCAGACCATCCGTACTGACGACATAAGTCGCAATCGGCAAAATCGCGCCTGCAAGCGGGCGATAGAGTTGACCAAGATAAGCAGACCCCGTCAGGACAACATTACGGGCATTCACACTGCCCTGCGCCGTTGCTATCTGCCAACTGGCCCCCTGCTTTTGCAAACTGACCGCAGGTGTCTTTTCACACAAATTCACCATTCCTGTTGCCAAAGCATGCTGTTTCAATCCCTGCACATAGGCCAGCGGGTCAATCGTGAACGTGTGCGGATCATGGATAGCATGACGGTAGGTCTTGCTGCTCAACTGTGCAGCCAAAGCGTCCGGCGACAATATGGTCAAGCGCTGATCGTGAACCGCATTCATATGATGCACAATACGCTCAACCGTGTCAGGAGCGTTGTAGCGCAGAAGTTTAAGTTGCCCATCGCCCTGAATAACCCCGCCGATGGCCTTTGCGCGCTTTCGGACAAATTCAACGCCCCTGACCGTTTCTGCAAACAGGGTTTTGGCCGTGTCGATGCCAAGCTTCTTTTCAAGCACATCCACCGATTGCGCAAATCCAGGTGTAACAAAGCCGCCATTGCGACCGGACGCACCAAACCCAACCTGCTCGGCCTCCAGAAGCAAGCAGTTCTGCCCTTGCTCTGCCAGCCTCAAGGCCAGTGTCAGTCCAGCCAGACCACCACCGACAATGCAGATGTCTGCATCTACCGCACCTGTCAAAGACGGCTCGGATTCCGGTTTTGGTTGCAGCCGTTCAGAATAGTAAGTTTGCGGATAAGACATGAAATTTGCCAAGATGCACAAAATTTAAGGACAACTCGCCACGATTTAGGCTTAAGCTCAAGAGCGAATGTTTTTGAACGGGATTTAAGAGGCAAAAATGGCGAAAGCTCTGCGCAATGGCGTGTCCGCACTGGAAGCCACGACCAAGGTAACCTTGGCCATTCTGGCGCTCGCCAGCGGCATCTACACCTATCTGGGTGTTCGTGGCTTGTTGGACGGCACCGCAAATCTGGTATTTTTCGGCGCGGTTATCTATTCCGTCGCCGTCTCGGTCGGGATTTACGCCTTCTGGTCCTACCTGATCCGGTTTGCGCCCCATTTGCGCTCAGCATCGGGGCGCGGTCTTCTGTTCATGGCCATCGGCCTTGGCAGTGTCATGATTATTGCCATGTCATCCTGGTTGAACGCAGCAGCATTGGCTGGAAGCGCTGCATTGGAGCAGCATCTTGCCGTTACCATTGAAGATTACCAACAGGACCTCAGCGAAGCCCACAACAACGCATTGGCGGCCCAAAGCCTGCTGCCAGACATTCAATTGGCCGCTGACCGTTTCCAGCGACTGTCCCGCGAAGAGGAAGCATCAGGTGCGCTGACAGGCACATCTGGTTCAGGCACGGTGGTCCAATTACTGCGGCAAATGTCCACCCAGCTGGATGGGCTGGCGCGAGAAGTGGAAGCCTCCCGCACGCCGGTTAAACAATTGTTTGAAGAGGGCGGCGAACAGCTTAATCGCATGCGGCGACTGGTATCAGCCTCCGGTCCAATCGCGCCGCGCAGCGATGCCTTTTCCGAAGAAGCTGTGACGCTGACAGGCGTTATTTCAGCTCTGCAGGAAACATCCATCGCGCCTTCCGTAAAACGGGCCGCCGATGATCTGACGCGCACCTTCATCGCCCCGGTTGCTGACGGCAGCACCCAGGATTTGGCGTCTCGCCAGAACGCCATGGTTGAACGCGTCCGTGATGCCGTCGGTGGACAGGGCGAGGCATTGTCGGAAGCAGCGAATGAAATCCTCAGCCGCGAAGAGGTTAAGCCGAAACGCTTTGTGCCCATATCTGCGCCTGAAGCCGTGCTGCGCTACGCCAATGATTTTTTACCCAGCTGGGCCGGTGCGATTTCCATCGATCTTATGCCAGCTGTGCTGATTTTCATCCTCTGCATTGTCCATGCCGCCATCCGCCGCGAAGAAGATCCGGACGCATTTGAAAATACGATGACAGCCGCAGATATGGTACAGGCGCTCTCGCTCTTTGACCGATTGCAGGACCACCGCCGAGACCGCTACCGCACCGAGTTTGACCGTGGTCGCAGCAACGACGAACCAGACCAGCCAGAACAAATGCCCGATGAGATGCATCCAGACGACCCGAAGATTGCACAGATAAAACCCGTCGATGAGCGTGAACCGAGGCGGCGTTGATACATGAGTTCCGTAGAGACTGATCCGCTCCAAGAAGGGCATGTCAAAACACTGTCCGACCACTTTCAGGACGCGATGCTCTGGCTTGTCTTTCTGGCCATGATGTCCATCGCTGGCTACGTGCTGATGCTGGATTACCGACATCTGCAGTATGAAGATCGACTGGCCGGCATCGAAGACACGGGCGAACCGGTGTTCATGAGACCGGTCAGCCCGAGCGATCAGATCCGGCCCTATGTGCCAAGTTCACGGCCTGTCGGTCCGGGTCGTGGTGCCCCTGATCTGACCCCGTTCGATGTTGAAACGGACTTGCAGGAAAAAAGCGCCATGATCTTCAAGCCCGATGGCAAGGGCGCGCTGTTGGGCTTCGGCACCATCACGCAAGGCACCGCCGAAGTGTTTGAACGCGCCCTGTTGGGACGCGAAGAAGACATCACGGAAATCGTCCTGCATTCCCCTGGCGGATCCGTGCAAGACGCTCTGACAATGGCTCAACTGATCCGCGATAGCGATATGAACACGCGGATTGTTGCCAATGGCTATTGCGCCAGTTCCTGCCCCCTTGTGTTTGCAGGTGGTGTCGAGCGCGAAGTTCACGAAACGGCTTGGGTTGGCGTCCACCAGGTGTACACGCCGCCCAGCACCTTTGGCAGCATACAACAAGGCATGGATCAGGCCCAACGGATCAGCGCCCAATGCCAGCAGGCACTGGTGGATTACGGCGTCGACCCCGCGCTTTGGATCAAAGCGATGGAAACCCCCAAGGACCAGCTTTACGTCCTGACAGTGGAAGAACTTGAAGAGTTAAAACTGGCAACCAAGGTCGAAGAAGCCGAGGCATAATAGGCAGGCCGGTCATGCTCATACGCCACTTCATGGAACTGTCGCTTTTACCGCGCTATAAGGCTCCATGATGACCCGTTTGATTCTCTTGCGCCATGCAAAGTCGTCCTGGAGTGATCCGGCATTGCCAGATCATGACCGACCATTGAATGCACGTGGACGGCATGCAGCGAAGCAAATGGCAGACGCGCTGATCAAACGAAACTATCTTCCCGATGCCATTGTTTGTTCAACGGCTTTGCGGGCCCGCAAGACACTTGCGCCCCTCCTTCAGTTGCTGGATGGCACAGTGCATCTGACCATTACCCGAGCTTTGTATGACGCTCAGGCAGAGCATTTCCCCAAAATTATTGCGGCAGCGGCACACAAAGCAGGCACACCCAAAACCATGCTGCTGATTGGGCATAATTTTGCAATTCAGGATGCGGCATTGTTTTTTACCGAAAACGACGAAACAAATAATTTCAAGGCTCTGAAAAACAAGTTTCCTTCTGGTGCTGCAGCCGTTCTGGGTTTTGAAACAAATCTGACCGAAGTGAGTGCCAACAGCGCTCGTCTGGTGGATTACCTGCGCCCACGCGATCTTTAGAAAACAACTTTTTTGCAAGTGCTCCTTTCTGTGCCTACATGCGGTAGGCCGAGGGCTGATGCCCATACAGGAGAATGACGCTTGAGCCTTTTGGATATTCTGGATGAAGCTGCCCGCGCAACGCGCGATCAGGCTGAGACGCTGAAGAATGACTACACAACACCCACAATACGTCTGGGTGTCACCGGCCTGTCCCGTGCCGGGAAGACCGTTTTTATCACCGCATTGCTGCATAATTTGCTGGAAGGCGGACGGCTGGCCTTGTTTGATGCGCAGGCCCGAGGGCGAATTGCCAGCGCCTCATTACGCCCGCAACCCGATGATGGCGTTCCAACCTTTGACTATCGGGCCCATGTGCGCGATCTGGTCAGCAAACGCCAATGGCCAAATTCCACCCGGCAGATCAGCGAAATACGGCTCACTCTGAGCTTTGAATCCGAAAGCGTATGGACACGCATCTTCAAGGCAAGCCAGATCCATCTTGATATTGTAGATTATCCCGGCGAATGGTTGCTTGAT
Organism: Alphaproteobacteria bacterium; assembly: GCA_024743215.1. GTDB lineage: Bacteria > Pseudomonadota > Alphaproteobacteria > Rhizobiales. The sequence goes on along the minus strand of JANSWZ010000003.1, from coordinate 340,742 downwards.
CTGACTTTGATCGACAAGGATTTTGCCACTTGGTCTGAATCCGCGCTGCGCCTTGCGCAAAAACCGGACAGGCAGGATTTAGCGCAAGATTGGTTAGGCTTTCTAAAGACACTCACAGATGAGCCGGAAGACGCAGAAGTCAGCGCTCAGGCCGGCGCAGAGCGTTTCACCGAATATCTGGCAGACTGCCGGTCAGAAGACCGTGCCTTGTCCATGCTGCCACCCGGTCGCTTTCTGATGCCTGGCGATATGGCGGGCTCCCCTGCTCTGACATTCTGTCCGTTACCGCTCGATACAAAGGTCAATGCACCGCAGCTCTATGCGCTTTTGGAACGTCGCTATGAGGCTTACAAAAGTCTTGTCGTCAAACCATTCTTCAAAGAGCATTTTGCAAAACTGGACCGGCAGATTGTGCTGGTGGATGTTCTGAATGCGCTCAATGCCGGACCGGATTCCATTCACGATCTGGAGGAAACACTGGCAGATGTCCTCAGTGCTTTCCGGCCGGGACGCAACTCATGGCTGGCAGGCATTCTTGGCAATAAAATCGACCGCGTTCTCTTCGCGGCCACCAAGGCCGACCATCTGCATCACAGCGATCATGATCGGTTGGAAGCCATCCTGGACCATTTGCTGGAGGACGCCGCCAAGCGGGTAAAATTCTCCGGTGCGGATACGGAAACCATTGCCATCTCCGCCGTTCGGGCCACACGTGAGGCACATCTGGAGGTCGATGGCGACCGTGTACCAGCCATACTGGGAACCCCGCTTGATGGAGAGACTGCCCACGGCGAAACCTATGACGGGACTCAGGAAATCGCTCTTTTCCCCGGTGATCTGCCAAACGACCCGAATACGATTTATAAGGAGCGCACCAGCAAGGATGAAGATCCGTTGCGATACCTACGTTTTAAACCACCAAAGCTGGAAGAAACCGCTGAGGGCATAAGTCTCTCCTTGCCCCATATCCGCCTCGACCGGGCGTTGGAGTTTCTGCTGGGAGACAAGCTGGCATGACCCAAAAACCAACAAAACCACGCCGGCCAAGTGCCCAATTGCTCAGCGATGCCCGCCTTGTGGAAGCTCCCGAACAGGTGCCGGCAATCCTGGAACCTGAAATCCCGCAGCCAACTGCAAAACCACCGCGGCGCAGGTTCTCTTTTGCGCGGCTTTTTTGGGCCAGCTTCACCGGCCTTGCTGGTCTGGCCTTCGGCCTCTGGCTGGATAGCCTGATTGCCGATCTGTTTGCCCGGTCCAATTGGCTTGGTTACAGCGCTCTGGCCCTGACGCTTTTGCTATGCCTTGCATTGTTGGCCATGGCTATTCGCGAGTTCAGTGCTTTGGCACGCCTGAAATCGGTTCATCGCTTGCAGGCCCGCGCTTCCAGAGTTTTTGCAGGCAATGATCTGCAATCCGCGCGATCTTTGGTCAAAGACGTCCTGACCCTGTATGAGGGCCGTCCGGAAACCGCTCAGGCCCGAACCCAGCTCAACGCCCAGCTTGGCAATGTAATGGACGGGCGAGACCTGCTGGGTCTTGCAGAACGTGACCTACTGAGCGGCATGGATGCAAAGGCCAATGCGATCATTCTCAGCTCAGCCAAGCGCACCAGCATTGTCACTGCCATCAGCCCGCGTGCACTGATCGATGTTCTGTTTGTGGTGGTTGAGAATATGCGCCTGATCCGCCGCTTGTCTCAGCTTTACGGCGGACGTCCGGGGTTTTTCAGTTCCTGGCGTTTGACCCGTGAGGTCATCGGACATCTGGCACTCACCGGAGGGATATCAGCTGGCGACAGCATGATCCAGGATGCATTGGGCCATGGACTAGCGGCCAAGGTATCCGCCCGTCTTGGCGAGGGCGTGATCAATGGCATGCTGACAGCACGCGTTGGCCGTGCAGCTATGGCAGTCTGCCGTCCTCTGCCCTTTCTGACCAGCAAACCACCCAGCCTGAAAAGCATTGTTGGCGAATTGACAAAAGGCGCGACCGACAAACAAGGTAACCCCGAATAAATTACTTCGGGAATCGACTTATGCACCATGTCACGCTGCTCACTTCGGTCAATACATGGGAGTGCGACGAGAATGCGCATATGAATGTGCAGTTCTATTTCGCGAAATTCGATGATGCCAACCGCATCTTCTGTTCGCAGTTTCCACTGTCATCTCTGACCAGAGACAATCGGTTGACGCGACATGTACGCTATCATCGCGAAGCGCATGCGGCAGCCATGATAGAAATCCGCTCTGCCCTTGTCGTCCAAGAGGGGCGTCCCGCAGGCATATGTCACTTGATGAGCAATGCTGCAGACAAGACGCTCATGGCAACCGCACTGGATACCTATCGACTGGACGCCTTGGCGCAAATTTCAGCAGGTCCGGACTTACCGGCCATTGACTGGTCCGAAGTCACCGAAGTTCATCCACGTGGGTTAGTTGTTTCACCGGCCACCCCATCTGCGACCAGCGGACACCAGACACCCACTTATAACGGCATACTGCATCCACGAGACTTTGCTGCTGATGGTGCTCTGCTGGACCGGGCTTATGTGTCCTGTTTCACCGATGGTGCACCTCATAGCTGGTCAGCTGGTGGCATCACTCCTGCGTTTCTCAACAGCAACAATTTTGGCCGGGTTGCTGTGGAACTTAAGCTGACCTATGGCGCAACACCCGAGCCCGGCGCTGTCGTAAACATGATGACCGCCTTTCAAAATGTCGGCAAAACCACTTTCACGGTTCGCCATACGCTAACCAGCGCTGGCGAAATTATTGCTTATGGTGACTTGGTCAGTCTGATGATGGATCTTGAACTGCGCAAAGCGGTTGCACTTCCAATGGAAGCAGATCGGATGAGACAATTGGCAGCCTCTTATCAAACCTGACACGCGTGTCACACAGGCTCTGAGTGGCCGCTTCTGGCAAGAATGACGAGAATGATCCCACCTGCTCCTGCAAGCAGAAAAGCGCCCGCCAAAGGATACAATGTCAGATCGTAAAACCGGCCCAAGCTGACAGCAATCACTACGGCAACAAGGCTGGATATCGATGACACTAGCGAAGTGCCCAGGCCGGCAACGCGGCCAAGAGACTGCATAGCCATCGAGTTGAGGTTGTTGAAAAGCGCTGAAAAGCAGAACAACAGCGCTCCCACGAATATCATAAACCACACGAAGGGCGGTTGTCCGTCATGCAAGAGGCACATAGCCAGCAACGCGGCACCGACAACACTCATGCCACTCAGCGCGATAAGTGATAAGCGCTCCATGCCAAAACGCATCACCAATTGGCTGTTGGAAAACGAAGCAATGCCAACGCCAAGTGCCAGCGTCGCGAAATAGAGGGGAAATTCCGTACCGACCCCATAAATGTCCTGAAATACAGACTGCGCGATACTTAGATAAAGTAGCAATCCACCAAACGCCAAACCAAGGGCGAGGATATACGCCATGACCTTGCGACTGTTGACCACGAGCCATGTGTTGCGCGCCAATGTGCCAAAGGACAATGGAACTCGGTGTTCCACAACCAGCGTTTCTTCCTGGCGCACCATGAGCCAGATAGAAACAATCAGACCCATAAGCAGATAGGCAAAGAAGATTGCCCGCCAACTGGCAACCGAAACAATGAGTTGGCCGGCAGCAGGTGCCAACATCGGCACCAGAATGAACGTCATGTAGATATAGGAGATCATGCGCGCCATCGCGTCGCCTGAAAACTTGTCGCGGATCAGCGCTCTTGATCCGATTTTGGGGCCCGAAACCCCAAAGCCCTGAATGACACGTCCCAGCAACATCATTTCAATAGACTGTGCGGTCATGGCCAGAATTGACCCGACACAGAAAATGGCCAAACCCAACAGGATGGCTTTCCGGCGGCCTATCGCATCGGACAATGGACCAAACAGAAATTCGCCAAACACCATGCCAAGAACAAACAGTGTTATGACCAGTTGCGTGTTCCTTGGATCAGCAACATTCAACTCAACACCAATGATGCCCAATGCGGGCAACATGCCATCGATCGACGCAGCCGTAAGCGACGTTATGAATGAGAACAGGGCAACGAATTCAACGGTGCTAAGTGGTTTTCGCGAGCCGGCCTGACCAATACTGGCTGTCATCAAAAGCGCCTATCTGTCATGCATGGGCGGTGCAAAGCGCTGCACAGCACGGACAAACTCATGTCTTTCACCAAGGGTGCGATGCGGCCAGATACGATACCCTTTCAACTTGCCGAAAGGGGCTGGCTGATTCTTGAACAACAAGGCCCAGGGGTGCACGCCAACCTGTTTTGCAACTTCATCGACCAGCCCAACGCCCAGAAACGGCATCGCCGGCTGGGCCTCGATCTTGTACCAAAGCATAGCATCCCAGGGTATGATCTGACGCGAGATGCGTCGGTCATGAACACCGTGCTGGTTCACAATCAAAACGGGACGTGTATCGAAAACATGTAAGGCAAGGACGGCGCCAACACCGACAAAAGCAATCAGCAAAAACCAGTCAATCCCGCTGCCAACACCTGATATCAGCGCGAAGGCTTCCAGAAGTATGACCAGGCAGGTTGCAGCCAGCCAGATGCCCATGACCTTACGGTTCAAATGAACACTATATTCTCCAGCAGATGCCGAGCCCGCCTCAACACTGTCAGCTTTCGGCCCTTCTGTGTCCATTTGATACGCTCTTTAACTCATCATGTTGCATCAAACGTTCTTGTCGCGTCTGGCGCGCAAACAATCAAGCAAAAGATGAAGCTGAACATGAACCGCAATACTTGCAGTATTTCATATTTGGGATAAATTTCCATAAATGAAACAGAGAATCGTCATGAATACCGATGAAAGCCTTGCCGCACGGCTGAAGGAATTGCGTCTCAAACAAGCCTGGTCACTGGATCAACTCTCTGAGCAGTGCAAGCTGAGTCGAGCTACTCTGTCTCGCATCGAAAACGGTGAAGTCAGTCCAACCGCTCATGCGCTTGGCAGATTATGCGCAACCTACAGCCTTACACTCTCTCGTTTGATGCTGATGGTGGAGACCGATGACACGCCCTTGTTGCGCCGGAATGACCAGCCCGTTTGGGAGGATAAGAAAACCGGCTTTGTCCGCCGTTCACTATCACCTCCTTCTGACACTTTGATGGGCGAAGTGCTGGAATGCACTCTCGCCCCCGGTGCAAAAATTACCTACCCGCAACCACCAAAACCGGGATTGGAGCACCACCTTGTGCTGCTGAGTGGTGATCTCTCGCTTGAAGTGGAGGGAACCACCTACGATCTGACACCGGGGGATTGCCTCCGTTACCGGTTGTTCGGCTCCAGCACTTTCAAAGCCCATAAATCCAGAGGCGCCAAATACCACCTGATCATTCTGTAAAGAGCTATGCACAACAAAGACCCCATCATTCGTTGCCTCGATCTGCAACATTTCGATCAAGCCGTGCCGATACTGGCAGAGCTTCTGCATAGCTGTGTCCATGAGGGAGCCAGCGTCGGGTTTGTGTTACCCTTCAGCATTCAGGACAGTGAAGAGTTCTGGCAAAGGCGAGTGCGGCCATCCCTTGTGACAAACCGCCGTGTTGTTATGGTTGCGGAAATAGAGGGAAAAATTGCGGGATCCGTCCAGCTGGATTGCGACCTGATGCCCAACCAGAAGCACAGAGCTGACGTGTCCAAACTGTTGGTCCACCCAACATACAGGCGCCAGGGACTTGCGCGAAATCTGATGCAGGAATTGGAGCAGCAAGCTCTGCAACGCCAACTCACCCTTCTGGTGCTCGACACAAAGACAGGCGATAACGCCCAACCTCTTTACGCCTCAATGGGGTTTGAAGAGGCCGGAACAGTACCCGGATTTGCGTTAGACCCATTTTCCCGGAAATTTGATGCCACAACCTATATGTTCAAAAGGCTAAGGACCTGATTCTGGAAAGTCACATGGCATCAAAACCAACACTTCGAATCCAAAACCGCGACGCCCGCCGTCTCTGGCTGGCAGCGCAAGGCTTGGCGACACCGCCAACGGGGCCATTGGACACGATGGACATCATTCGCAAGCTTGGTTTTGTCCAACTGGATACAATCCGCGTTGTCTCACGCGCACATCATCATATTATCTGGAATCGCAACCAGCATTACCGCGAACCTATGCTCAACAAACTGATGGCGCAGCATCGTCAGTTGTTCGAGCATTTCACCCACGACGCCTCCGTTATACCCATTGAGTTTTATCCCATGTGGCAGCGCCAGTTCCGCCGTATGAAACAACGCTATGACCGCGCCGGATACTTCAGCTCCATGCCGAATGAAGAGGGTCGCGAGGCCATCAAACAACGCATTGCCCAGGAAGGCCCGCTGTCCACCCACGCATTCGACACGAAAATCAAAGGTCCAAAAGAAATGTGGACCCGGCCGCCGCACAAATTGGCACTCGACTACATGTGGTTCTGCGGCGAATTGGCGACCTCCCACCGGGAAAATTTCAAGAAATTCTACGATCTGACCCACAATGTCATCCCAGCGGATTTACACAGTCAGGACCATGGTGACGAAGCACAGATCGACTGGCTCTGCGACGCTGCCCTTCAGCGCATCGGCTTTGGTACGCTGGGCGAAATTCAAAGGTTCTGGGGGGCAACCGATGCCAGCGAGGTCAAAGACTGGGCTGCCAGAAACAGTGCAAACCTGATCGAGGTCGAATTACAGGCAGCTGATGGCAGTTGGAGCACAGCAGTTGCGCCACCAGATATCGAAGCGCGTCTTGCCAATACACCGCCCCCAACCTCACGCTTGCGCGTTCTCAACCCGTTTGACCCGGTTATTCGAGATCGAAACCGCCTCAAACGTCTGTTTGGGTTTGACTACCGCATTGAGATTTTTGTCCCGGCTGCCAAGCGACAGTGGGGCTATTACGTGTTTCCGATTTTGGAAGGTGACCGTCTGGTCGGGCGCATTGAAGCCAAAGCCGACCGGGCAAAGGGGCATTTGAACATCCTGAATCTATGGTCAGAACCCAAAGTCAAATGGACCAAAGCGCGTGCAGAAAAACTAGCCGCCGAACTGGACCGCTTTGCAAGGTTTGTATCTTTGCAGGAAATCAACTGGCACTGCAACACTCAACCAGATTAGCCGCATTCGATTTTGGAGCCGGAGTGACAGAAACACCACCCCGCCCCCATAAAATCAATCGAGCGTTTTGACGATATTCTCAACCATCTTCTTGGCGTCAGACAACAGCATCATCGTGTTGTCCTTGTAGAACAACGTATTGTCGATGCCAGCATAGCCGGACCCAAGCGAACGCTTGATGAAGAGGCACGTGCCAGCCTTGTCTACGTCCAAAATTGGCATTCCATAAATCGGCGAAGCCGTATCATCGCGAGCCGCCGGATTGGTCACATCATTCGCACCAATCACAAACGCCACATCGGCCTGAGCAAATTCGGAATTGATGTCATCCAGTTCAAACACATCATCATAGGGCACATTGGCTTCGGCCAGCAGCACATTCATATGCCCCGGCATGCGGCCAGCGACCGGATGAATGGCGTATTTCACTTCCACACCTTCTGCCTTCAGCTTGTCACCCATTTCCCGCAAAGCATGCTGGGCCTGAGCAACAGCCATGCCATAGCCGGGCACGATAATGACCTTGGAGGCGTTTTTCATAATGAAGGCGGCATCCTCGGCAGATCCCTGCTTTACAGTTCGCTCAATCCCATCGTCACCGGTGGGAACAGCCGCATCGCCACCAAAGCCACCAAGGATCACGGAGATAAAGGAGCGGTTCATGCCCTTACACATGATGTAGGACAGGATTGCGCCCGAAGAGCCAACCAAAGCACCAACAATAATCAAAGCCAGATTGCCAAGAGTAAAGCCGATACCGGCAGCAGCCCAACCAGAGTAGGAGTTCAGCATGGACACCACGACGGGCATATCCGCGCCGCCGATAGGTACGATAATCAGGCCACCCAGAATAAGGGACAGCAAAACAATCATCCAGAAGACGAAATGGCTTTCAGTGCCAATCAGGATCATCAAAAGGATGACAATGCCAGCAGCAAGCGCAATGTTGATCGCATGACGCGCAGGCAAAATGATCGGCGTGCCGCTCATACGGCCATCCAGTTTCAAAAACGCGATGACCGAGCCTGTAAACGTGATCGCGCCAATGGCAACACCGATGCTCATCTCAATCAGCGCAGCGGCTGGAATTTCACCAACGGCACCAATGCCAAACGCTGTTGGCGCATAGAGTGCAGCAGCAGCTACGAATACAGCGGCAAGACCAACCAGCGAGTGGAACGCTGCCACAAGCTGCGGCATCGCCGTCATCGGTATGCGTTTTGCAATTATGGCACCAACGCCACCACCGATACCAATACCAAGCACGGTCAGAACAATACTGCCAACTGACGTACCTGACAGAAACAGCGTGGTGATAACGGCAATTGCCATACCAATCATGCCGAAACGGTTACCCTGTCGGGCAGTTTCAGGATTGGAAAGACCACGCAGCGCCAGAATAAACAGAACGGCTGCAACGAGATAAAGAAGTGCGGAAAAACTTGCTGACATGTGTTCGGGCCCCTACCGCTGCTTCTTTTTGTACATCGCCAGCATACGCTGGGTCACAAGAAAGCCGCCAAATATGTTTACGCTGGCCAAAATCAGCCCGATGAAACCGAATGTCCGCGCGACACCGCCACTATCACCAGAGGTGAGATCCACCCCAACGGCCAACAGCGCACCAACAACAATCACAGATGAAATTGCATTTGTGACCGACATCAGCGGCGTGTGCAAAGCCGGTGTTACCGACCAGACGACATAATAACCTACGAAGATCGCAAGCACGAAAACCGCCAGACGAAATACGAAGGGATCAACCGCCCCACCCGTTGCGCCATGCACGGCGGCACCGACTGCGTCACCAGCCTGTTCCAGCGCTGAAAGGGCTGCCTGCGCTGCCCTGTCAGCTTCATTTGCAGCAGACCGTGCAGCTTCTGCCGCTGCCTTAGCCTGTTCTGCCAGTTGTTCAACATTCGTTGCCATATCAGACCTCGCTCAAGCTCAGGCTTTTTCGGAGAAATTCGGATGAACGACAGCGCCATCGCGTGTCAGTAGTGTGGCTGTCACCAGTTCGTCTTCCCAATCGACAGCAAGCTCACCGCTTTCCTTGTCCATCATGGTTTCCAGAAACGACGCCAGATTTTTTGCATAAAGCTCGGAGGCCGTTGCAGCGATGCGGCCGGGCACATTCTTGTGGCCGACAATTTTCTTGCCGCCTGCATCTACCGTTGCACCAGCTTTGGAACCTTCAACATTTCCGCCACGCTCAACCGCCAAATCAACCAGAACCGAGCCAGGCCGCATGGCCGAAATCATCGCTTTGGAAATGAGGCGGGGCGCAGGACGCCCTGGAATAAGGGCCGTGGTAATCACGATATCCTGTTTGGCCATATGCGCGGTCACAAGGTCGGCCTGCTGCTTCTTGTAATCGTCAGACATTTCCTTGGCATAGCCGCCAGCAGTTTCAGCCTGCTTGAACTCGTCATTCTCGACCGCAATGAATTTGCCGCCGAGCGATTCAACCTGTTCCTTGGCAGCCGGGCGCACATCCGTTGCCGACACAACGGCCCCAAGCCGCCGCGCTGTCGCAATGGCTTGAAGACCTGCGACACCGGCACCCATGACAAACACACGCGCCGCAGGAATTGTTCCCGCCGCCGTCATCATCATCGGCAGCGCACGATCAAATTCTGCGGCCGCATCAATGACAGCCTGATAGCCGGCCAGATTTGCCTGAGATGACAGAACATCCATAACCTGCGCCCGTGTGATACGGGGCATCAGTTCCATGGAGAATGCTGAAATGCCTGCTTTTGCCATCGCATCCAGGTCCGACTTGTCGCCATAAGGCTCAAGCATGCCGAGCAGAAGTGCACCCTTGGGAACGCTCTTCAACTGTGCAGCATTGGGCCGACGCACACACAACACCACATCGCTGCCTTTCAGCGTCGCTGGCGCAGTCTTGCCGATGGTGGCACCAGCTTCCACGAATAAAGCATCGGGAACACGTGAACCTTCACCCGCTCCTGCTTGCACGACCACACTGGCTCCGCGATCAACAAAGCGTTTGATCATGGCAGGAGAGACGGCAACACGGGCTTCATCAGCGCTGGCTTCGCTCAACACGGCAATTTTCATGGATTGTACCCCCTCATCGAAGCGTTACCACTTCTCGTATCATTCGAAGCGCGCTGGCTTCCGGTCCGGCTGTTGCCACACCTAAATTACAGCAGGAAAATAGCCATCAGGATCAGGATCACGCTTACCGCAATCGTGCCGTATTTGCTCATCGCAATAAACAGCTCATACGTGCTTTCATGCTCTGGATAATCCATCGCGTTTTCTGTTTCGTCGGACATTCAAAGCCCCCTGTTTTTATCTGTGTTCGTCTGAAAGACGCCTGACGCTTCAGCAATACAGGCAATTTGTGACAAGTGTTACAACACGGCTTTCGCGACCGCAATGGCGTCTGCTACCTGATTCATTCTGCAACGACGTTTTATGCGCCCGTTCAATCATCAGCTTCAAGCTCTTCCAGTTCTATTATCAACCCTTCGATCACGGAAACACCTTTCTGCCAGAAGGCAGGATCGCTGGCATCCAAACCAAATGGTTTCAACAATTCGCTGTGATGCTTGGTGCCACCGGCACGCAGCATATCAAAATAGGTTTCCTGAAACCCGTCAGCCTCATCCTGGTAAACGGCGTAAAGCGAATTCACCAGACAATCGCCGAAGGCATAGGCATAGACATAAAATGGTGAGTGGATGAAATGCGGAATATAAGTCCAATAAGTTTCATACCCTTCGCCCATCCGAATGGCGGGGCCCAGACTGTCAGCTTGAACACTCATCCAGATATCGCATAATTGCTCAGATGTCAGTTCGCCTTCCTTGCGCGCCAAATGCACTTTGCGCTCGAAAGAGTAAAAGGCGATCTGACGCACCACAGTGTTGAGCATGTCCTCGACTTTGCCGGCCAGCAGGATTTTGCGTTCCGATTTTGTTTTGGTCCGCTCCAGCAAAGATCGGAAAGTCAGCATTTCACCAAACACGCTGGCTGTTTCCGCCAATGTCAAAGGCGTCGGTGCCATCAGTGCGCCCTGCTCAGCGGCAAGCACCTGATGCACGCCGTGACCAAGTTCATGTGCCAATGTCATTACATCGCGGGTTTTGCCCTGATAATTCAACAAGACATAAGGATGTGCGCTTGGCACGGTGGGATGCGCAAACGCTCCGGGAGCCTTTCCCGGACGGGTGGGCGCGTCAATCCAGTTTTTATCAAAAAAGTCTTGAGCAATATCAGACATTTTCGGTGAGAAGCCCGAATAGGCATCCAGCACAATCTTGCGTGCATCCGCCCAAATGATCGGGTCAGCTGCACTGTCCGGCAAAGGCGCGTTGCGGTCCCAATGATCCAACACATCAGTACCAAACCATTTGGCTTTCAATGCATAATAGCGGTGCGACAGGCGTGGATATGCTGCTTGAACAGTATCGACCAGCGCATCAACAACTTCGCGTTCAACCCTGTTCGCCAGATGCCGACTGTCAGCCACATCTTCAAACCCGCGCCACCGATCAGAGATTTCCTTGTCTTTGGCCAGCGTGTTCGTAATCAGCGTAAAAGTTCGGATGTTTTCCTTGAACGTTGCAGCCAAAGCCTCCGAGGCCGCTTTTCGCACCGCGCCATCACGATCAACAAGCTTGTTGAGGGTCGGCTCCAGTGGCAGGGAATCGCCCGCCACATCAAAACGCAGCCCTGCCATTGTCTCATCAAAAAGCCGGTTCCAGGCGCCGCGTCCCGTGATGGATTTTTCGTGGAACAGCTCTTCCACCCGGTCTTCAAGCTGATATGGCTTGTCTTTACTCAAATCCTCCAGCCATGGCAGATAATGCGCCACCGCAGGTGAGGCCAACAAGGTTGCAAAGTCTGTTTCGTCAATTTGGTTCAGTTCAAGCCCGAAAAACAGCAACTGAGTGCTGGCATTGGTGATTTTTTCCTGGATGTCACCGTAAAATTTGGCGCGCTTTGGATCTGTCGTATCCCCGGCATATATCAGTCCGGCGAAAGAGATAATCCGACCCAGCAAGTCTTCAATCTTTTCATACTCAACAAGACAGGAAGCCAGTGCTTCCGGGTTTGATTTTGCAAACTCCGCCAATCTGGTTTTGTAGGTTTCTGAAAAGGCCCTGCATTTTGAGTCTGCTTTTTCAAGATCGGCGGCAAGGTCATCGCCGTCCATACCACTGTAAAGATCATGAAGGTTCCATTCCGGCAGATCACCGAGTGCCTCGCCGGAACCCTGATCGTTTTTTGCATCGAATAAAACTTGATGGGCTGGGGCCATAGATGCGCAAATCCTGATCATTGGAAGTCCTGTCTAAGAGCTGAAAAACTACTGATAGAAGGCTTTCCCATTGCCGATCAAGGTCTGTTTCAAAACCACCGCTCATTTTTATAGCTAACACCTTGTTAACGCCTGCCAACACACAGTTGCAAAACATGGGAATCAGCGCTTGATTCGCGCACAAATCAGAAGGTTTCAGACCAGCGTGCTTGTTCTAATTGTCGATAGTGATCCGGAAACGCGGACCGGATTATCTGAAACCATCCGCAATCTGGGACACAATTGTCACGCCGTTGGTTCAGCTACGTCTGTTCGATCTCATCTGCAAAGTGGTTTTCCAGACCTCGTGCTGATGGATCTGCTGTTGCCCGACAGCGATGCGCGGCAACTGATCCAATTGATCAAAGAGCGCGCACCGCAAGCGCGGATTGTTGTCATGGTTCGTCCCGGATCTGACGCTTCAATTCGTGAGGTCCTTTCCTGGGGTGCCAATGATTTTCTTGAAAAGCCGGTCCATGAACTGCGCCTCGCCTGCCTTATCGGTCATCTGCAATCAGGCATGATCCAAAAGGCAACGAATACGCAGAACGCAAGCTGCCTGCCAAATGTGTTTTTTAACGACGACAACGCCGCGTATCAGATCGCCAAAAGCCGTTTTCAAAAAGCAATGGACATGCACATACCACTCTTGATTGAAGGCAATCCCGGCACTGGAAAAACCACGCTTGCCCGCCATTTTTCAAACATCACCGCGCCTGCCCGGACAGTGCACCAATGGGACGCGGCAACAGACGATTTCGAAACGTTCCGGAAAAGCCTGATCCTGCAACATGATGTTGGCCTTGGCAGGCCACAAATTCTTTTGCTTAAGCACATGGAAGCAGCCAGCCTGGCCACTCAAAGAACAGTTGCAGACTACATCAGATCCGCCACCCACACCATCATCGCGACCACCCGCGGTCGGCTTTTGGATCATGCAAAGAACGGATCCATAGATGCAATATTATACAACGTCCTGAGCCCTCTTCCCATTTGGCTTGCGCCCTTGCAGGAACGCTCCGGTGCTTACGATGTTCTGTGTCGTCAGTTTTTGACCCAGGCAAATGTGTGTTTCGGCTCCAGTATTCAAAGGCTTCAACACACAGCACTCCATGATCACACGGCCGGATTTGCAGACAATCTTTCCGGCCTGAAGCGCGCAGTGTTCAAAGCAGTCGCAAATCATTCATCACCAATATCTCCCGCCATCATACAGGCTCCCAATACCGTCAATTACGGCATTTCAATCAATTTGAGCAAAGCTGAGACAGCGGATCAGAAAGCTGATGAGCAGCAGAGTTTTGCCATGGTTCCGCTGCTGGACGACAAGGGGAAATTGCGCACATTGAAAGCATTGGAACGGGACGCTCTGTTGTTTGCTTACAAACATCAGAACGCACGCGTGGGAAAAATTGCGAAAGCTTTGAAACTGGGCCGAACGACACTATATCGAAAGTTACTTGAAATGGGTCTTGTCAATGGGACCGGTGCAAACGGCGTGGAAGAAAATATAGACATTCTTCAAACGAATCGACATCTTGAAGTTGAGGATGCCAAGAAATATGCGGCATAATATCGCGCTTTGCGGGATGAAAATGTCACATCGTTCAAAAATGGAACCGTTTCTGGCAAGCATTCGTTGGATATTAACCGTTCCTCTGCTACGTCTTGCGTATAAAAAACAGAGTTAAATTATGCGTAACGTTGCTAAATCGGAGATCGATCCCCGTGAAAAATACTGAAAAGTCAGACTGGTCCGACATCATCCGTAAACGGTGCCTCCTGTCGGCGGTGGTGTTGCCTGCGCTGTTGGTATCGTCTTTTGCCGTCGCGCAAACCTCGTCTGAAGACGAGAAAGTCGAAGTGGCATCCGTCGATGCTTCCGTTGTACCTCAGACGGACGAAGCTGCGCTCGCAAGAGAGACCTCGGCACCCACTCTCGATGTGGCACCACCAGTCATGGATGAAGTGACAAAAGCGCGTGCAGAAGCTGTTGCGTCATTTGCGAAAGGCTCCAAGGATAAGCTCGATGCAGCAGACCGAGCGGGCATCGCTGCGCTCTATGAAGATAGAGGCTACAAATCAATCTGGATGGATGACGGTGCTTTCAAACCGTCAGCAAAGGCACTCATCTTCGAAATCAGTCAGGCTGACAAGATCGGCCTTGCACCTGCCGATTACACACTGCCAGACGCTGGCATCGGCGCGGGCCTGGTACTGCCTGATGCGGATATCTTTGACGCCGAGTTGCTGATGAGTCTGGCCGCAGTGCGCTATGTGCGTCATTTAGCGTCAGGGCGTCTGGAACCACTCTCCGTCAGCGCTTCGCTGGATATCAAGCCTGACCGCCCGGACCCAAAAGCAATTCTTGCCGATTTGAGCATTGCCGATGATCCGCTCGCAAAAGCGAATGACTATCATCCAAGGCACCCGGCCTATCGCGCATTGTTGAAAGAACTAACAGCTTTAGACAGCAAAAAAATTGAAAAACCAATTTTGATTGACGCTGGCAAAATGCTCCGCCCCGGAATGCAGGACCCGCGCATACCGCAGTTGCGTGCGCGCCTGAAAGTTGATCTGCCGAAAGCTGACACTGTCGATACGGACACCGCATCAGTTGATACGCCTGCGGAAATTGATGAGACGCTTTACGACGAAATTCTGGTTGCAGCCGTTAAAGAGTTCCAGAAAAGCAACCGGCTGACGCAGGACGGTATTGTCGGACCATCAACCTTGAGGACGCTGAATGGGGACAGCAATATTGATCGCAAGTCCCAGTTGATCGTAAATCTGGAGCGCTGGCGCTGGGCACCGAAAGATCTTGGTGACTTCCATATCATCGCTAATATCCCGGAATATCGGGTCTATGTGAAAAAGGATGGCGCCGTCACGCACACCACACGCGTTGTGGTCGGCAAGTCCAAACACAAAACGGTGGCATTCTCAGATGAGATGGAGACTTTTGTGGTGAACCCGTCCTGGGGCGTTCCACAATCCATCATCAAGAATGAAATGTTGCCATCTGCACGCTCCAATCCGGGGTATTTTTCGCGCAAAGGCTATCAGGTCTTTGCAAAAATCCGTGGACGTACCCGTCAAGTTGACCCGAATCGGGTAAACTGGAGACGTGTCAGTGCTTCACAGATTTCCGTTCGCCAGCCACCGGGGGCAAAAAATGCACTGGGTCAGATCAAGTTTCTGTTCCCGAACAAGCACGCAATTTACATGCACGATACGCCGTCCAAAAGTCTTTTCCAGCGTGATGCACGTGCGTTCAGCCATGGATGTGTCCGAATTCACAATCCAATGGAATTTGCCGACGCCATACTGGAGCAGCAGAAAGACTGGAATTCCACCCGCATCAAAAAAATGATTGGTGGCCGTGAAGCAACAGTGAAGCTGGATAAGCATATCCCGGTTCACCTGGTTTACTTCACTTCTATTTTGAAGGAAGACGGCACAATCGGTTATGTATCAGACGTTTACGGCCATGACAGCAAAATGGCTAAAATTCTGAAGCTCTGATCCGGTCATTTCTGAAGTTTTTTTGAAGCCGCCCCGCTGCATGCAGTCGGGCGGCTTTTTTGCGACACAATTTGGCGACATCTATCTCCACACCAAATTCGCAGAGGGGTTCAGATGAGGTTCCAAAAAATTAACCAACTTTCGCAAGATCATCTTAACCTAGACTAGTTAAACTTTTAATCGTGACTGCTTGATCGTCCGGCCTGACTTCTCTAAAAGAAGTTGGGGTAACGGGCAAAGTGACGGGTACAGTGCGCTGACGCCACACGGTAAACCTTTTGTATTCAAATCGGGGGATGGCCCAACGCGGCCAGCTATCTGGATAAGTGCGCGTTTTTTTTCAAAATTGAAGTTGAACATAAATCCGCGCACTCTGCCACGTAAGGTTACAGCAATTCTGACTGCGTTCATGATGCTGCTATCCATGGCTTTACCCGCACAGGCAGCTGACGAGCGCCGCCTGAAATTTTACTTTACGCACACCAAAGAGCGCATAGACATCGTCTACAAGCGCAATGGCCGTTACATTCCCTCAGCACTCAAAAAGATCAATCACTTCTTGCGGGACTGGCGTCAGAACAAATCAACCAAAATGGACCCGCGTCTTCTGGATCTGCTGTGGTCTGTCTACGTACAGATGGACACCAGAGAAGCGATCCACGTGGTGTCTGCCTACCGGCATCCGAAAACAAACACGATGCTGCGCAGCCGCAGTCGCGGTGTTGCCAAGAACAGTCAGCACACCCGCGGCAAAGCCATGGATTTCTTTATACCTGGTGTGAAATTGGCTGAGTTGCGTGCAGCAGGCCTGAAGATGGAAGTCGGGGGCGTGGGGTATTACCCAAGGTCAGGCTCACCTTTTGTGCACATGGATACAGGTAGTGTGCGCCATTGGCCGCGCATGACGGATTCACAATTGGCAAAGATTTTCCCACGCGGTGATACAACGCAAATTCCTAGCAGCGGCAAAAAGCAGAAACGGTATTCGGAAGCTTTGGCACGTCAAAAACGTATCGCTGCCGCTGAAATCTCTCCACCCAACAGTCGGCGTGGCGGCATCTTTGCCAGGGTATTTAACCGCAATCAACAACCGGCGACCATTCCAACGACAGGTCAGTCTCTTTCCAGCAGCGGCAGCTCAACCAAAGTTGCAAGCGCCCCTGCCCTCAATGTTGTTCCACGCGCAAAACCAGGTGGTGTTCCTACTGAACTGTTGCCAGCAACGGCAAGCGCTGTTCAACTCGCTCTTGCCGCAGCGCCAGCGCCACGCCCGATGCCAGCAGAATTGGTGGCACAGCGTGAGCTTGCACAGCAGCAGGCCGAGTTTACTGTTGCAGAATTGCGCAACAACACCAGTTCACCGGCTGAGTCCCAACGCTCTGTAGAGAACGCATGGGCACAGGTTGGAGACAGTCAATCAACAGACGTATCCGAATTCGTGGCCGCCCGAACTACCGAAGACAATTCCCGGCCCGCTGGTGCGCCGGAAGTTGCAAGCGCGGTCATGGCTGCGCTTAGCACAACAAGAACGCAGACCGGCCCTGCGCCAAGCGATACCAGTGCATTGGATGTGCCGGAAGGCACGTCAGCCGCTGCCAGCATAGCCGCCGCGATCCTTGCGCCGGAAGGCGGTATTCCTGGACGAAATCAGAACGAAGGCTTTAATGGTGGCGTGGTGACAGCCTATGCGCCATCTGCACCGACCCCAAATTCAAGGCCTGTCTTCAATGCCGCGCTTGGGTTTGGCACTGATGAGATAGGCCAGCGCGGACCACAAAGGCCATCAGTCACGGCGGCACAAGAGCTTCCTCCCGCACAGGATTTGCAAAGCCTTGAGACGACTCAGACCGCTCAGGCTTCCTTAATGGAACCACGACCGGAACAAGCCCCAATTGAAGACAGAATAGCAGAAACGCTCAGCATACCGGGCATACCGCCGCGCATTCGGCCGGAGAATGAGCAATTAGCCGCCCTGTCGGAGCGCGTGACACCTGCGGACACAAATCCGGCCAGACCATCCAGACGGGCGACGCTCAGTGGTCGCGTTCCAGCCCATGCAACCCAACCGTCAAACTCAGGACTTGAGTTTCATGGCGGAGATCCAGCGGTTCTCGCCAGCATGACCACGCCGGACACAACACGCTCAGAAACGTTTGTTCGCCTGGCAATGCCGAATCCTTATGCGATGAATGGTGTTTTTGTGATGCCGTTCAGCGTCGTGGATAACGAGTTCTCATCCAGTAGCACGTCGCTGAGAACAGACAAATTCTCAGGCCGCGCCATTGTCGCCACAAAAGTAGCGCAACTGGCACAACGCTGAGAATTGCCAGGGCTGAGAACCATCAGATGGTTGCAAAGTTCAAATCCATTGAAGTCAAAGTCTGAGGTCAGTCCGCTGTAGGCTCAATCGCCATGCCCAACGCATGCAGATACAAGTCAAGCATCGCTTCCTGTTCGGCACGTTCTTCGCGGTCCTGTTTGCGCAAACGCACAACCTGCCGAAGTGTTTTGACATCAAATCCGTTGCCCTTGGCTTCGCCATAGACTTCCTTGATATCGTCGGCAATTGTCTTCTTTTCTTCCTCCAGCCGCTCAATGCGTTCAATAATCGAACGCAACTGATCTCTGGCAATGCTTGTGGTCGCGCTGGAAACGTCGTCGCTCATGAAGTGTCTTCCTAAAGAATGTTGATTGTCGGAGTTTGCGTACTATTTGCTGCCAGATGTCGTCCGGTGATCAATGATCCGGTTTGGAAGCATCAAAGCTGGCTTTCTGTTCAGGGGTTGCCTCGGTCTGGTAGCGGGAACGCCACTCCTCATAAGGCATTCCATAAATTATTTCACGGCTTTGTTCCTTTGAAAGAGCAATTTCCTGCTCCTCAGCCGCATCACGATACCAGTTGGACAGGCAATTGCGGCAAAAGCCGGATAAATTCATCATATCTATGTTTTGAACATCGGTCCTGTTGCGAAGATGGGAAACCAGCCGACGAAAGGCTGCAGCCTCAAGGGCTTCTCGCGTGTCTGCCGGCACCAGTTCATCCGCATTCGGTTTGGAATTCATTCTATCCTCCATGGCTGTTTAGCGTTTGTGGGGTGGGAGCACATCGCAAATGCCCTCTTCAGTTAAAAGATGTTCAAAAATCGGGGCCAGTCGAGCAGCCCAATGTTCAACGCCAGCGGAATCGCTTACCAGATCCTGCCGCACCTCCAGAAGCGCATGGCTGATGCCACGGCAAGTGCCATGACGATTCATTGTGTCTCCGGTCAATTCTCCGGTATAGGGTTCATTATCCCCAACAATCAGATCACCGCCCTCTTTAAGCGCTGCAATCAGTGGCTTGGCTACACGGCTGTCCCGGTCCCAGAGAACACCGGCATGCCACGGCCTCACAAAGCCTCGCCAGATCGGTGTAAAACTGTGCAGTGAGATGACAATAGGGGACTGTCCGCTCGCCATCATGTGCTCGATCGAGGCTGAAATGGCCTTGTGGTAAGGTCGGTGGTAACGACTTAGACGGCGTTCCTTTTCCGCATGATCAGCATGACGGTTACCCGGAACAACAGCGCCATCAGACAGCCGCATCAAAACGGTTGGGTCATCCTCCCCCCGATTAGGATCAATCAGAAGCCGCGAATAAGTCGACAGAATTGCAGGCACGCCAAGGCTGCCAGCCAGACGACGCGTCAACGCCTCCATGCCGATATCATAGGCGATATGGCGCGATAATTGCGCATCAGATAGTCCAAGATTGTCATAATGGGGGGGCACGAAGTTTCTTGCGTGATCGCAAAGCAGAAGCAGTCCCCCCGTCCAGTTGCCCTCGACAATGTCAAACGCCACCTGCTCCCCATCCGGCAAGTCAGGAAATCTTTGGAAGTCTGGCGCAGCTTCTGAGGGAGTCATGAGTATCCAGGATGTCTCTGTCTGAGGATTTCAGCGAACGAAATGAAACATAGTGCGCCAGTGCCCACGATACCATAGCCATATAAACGCAATTCGACTTTCCCACACTCAGTAAGGAGACGCACAGCAGGGCGATTACGGGCCAATATCTTACAAGTGTTATTTCAACTCTTCCAATCAGGAATTGTAGAACTGTACTGGAAATTAACTGATTCGAATTTGAGACGCTTGGTCGCACTACAAAAACGCCCTGTTGATTTCTCTAGAAACACGTTTATAAGCCACTGTAGTTGCGCAAAAACAGTGTTCTTTCAGAAGCGTTTGATTGACAAAACGCCCACGATTGCGCAAAACATTTATTAACGATTTTTTTTCGGTTCGCCGATAAACTCGCGTACACTCAGGTTTGATGCGTTCGTTCACCATGGGCAGAAAAAGCAAAATACAGGCAATTCGACCTTCTGTCGCTTCCATTGGCAGATCGTGTTCTAACGCAAGGCGCATCTTGGGTTTGTCATTCTTAACAAAATCACTTTCCACAATCAGCACACCACTTTGTGCATTGAGCGCGGCCTCGGCAATTGCCTTGAAAGCTGCAGCCCTTGTTGCAACGACCGTCTCGCTATATGGCGGTCTGAGCATGGTCAGTGGAGATCAGGCGCATGCTGATCTGCGCATTTGTAACAAAAGCGAAAGCCGTGTTGGTATTTCCATTGGCTATCGCAGTGACCGCGGTTGGACGACAGAAGGCTGGTGGAATCTGGAACCGACCTCCTGCGAAGTTATTTTGCCTGGTGATCTGAAGTCACAATACTATTATATGTTCGCAGTGGACTATGACGAAGGCGGTGAATGGGCAGGAAGCGCCTATATGTGCACCGCTGATAAGATCTACACTATTCATGGCATCAAAGATTGCCTGGCCCGTGGTTTTCAACGTACGGGCTTTTTTGAAATCGATACAGGCACACAGACCAGTTGGACTGTCCAATTGACTGAGCCAACACAACGAGGAACCGGTGGTAAATGAGGCGTAATCGCAAAGTAAAAATTCTTGCCACCCTAGGTCCAGCCTCCTCCAACTCCGAAATGATCAAAAAGCTCCATACGGCCGGAGCTGATAGTTTTCGCATCAACATGAGCCATGCACCGCATGATCACATGCGTGATTTGGTCAAGGCGATACGCGGAGTGGAAGCGGAGGTCGGGCGACCAATTGCTATTCTGGTTGACCTACAGGGCCCCAAATTACGCGTCGGCATCTTTGAAAATGATGCTGTTACATTGACTGAAGGCCAGAGCTTTACTCTGGACAGTGATCCCACACCCGGCAACGAAAAGCGCGTTCAGCTTCCGCACCCGGAAATTCTGGAAGCCCTGAAGCCGGGCCATGCAATTTTGCTGGATGACGGTCGCTTGCGGCTGGAAACCATTTCGGTCGATGGCAAAAGCGCTGTGACCAAGGTCATCTCCGGAACGAAACTGTCGAACAAAAAGGGTGTCAGCCTGCCTGATACGCTGATTGCCTCCAGTGCTTTGACACCGAAAGACAGATTAGATCTGGATGCCGCTCTCAAAGAAGATATTGACTGGATTGCCCTGTCTTTTGTTCAGCGCCCGGAAGATATTGCTGAAGTGCGCAAAATTGCACGTGGCAAAGTTGGCATTATGGCCAAGATTGAAAAGCCGCAGGCACTGGAACAAATCACTGAAATCATCGAGTTGTCTGATGCCATCATGGTGGCACGCGGAGATTTGGGTGTTGAACTGCCTGTTCAAAAAGTGCCAGGCATTCAAAAGCAGCTCATCCGCGCCGGTCGCCGTGCTGGCAAACCCGTTGTTGTTGCAACGCAGATGCTGGAATCCATGATCACAGCGCCAGTTCCCACACGCGCCGAAGTCTCTGACGTGGCAACAGCCGTTTTTGAAGGTGCAGACGCCGTCATGCTGTCCGCAGAATCAGCTGCGGGTGACTATCCGGTCGAAGCAGTTTCCACCATGGATAGCATTGCCGAAGAGGTCGAGCGGGATCCCAACTACGCCAAGATTTTGTACGCCCAGCGTACCGAGCCACAGCCAACAGGCTCTGATGCCATTTCCGCAGCATCTCGCCAGATTGCAGAAACGCTGGACCTTGCGGTCATCGTCTGTTTCACATCGTCAGGTGCCACGGGCATCCGAGCATCAAGAGAACGGCCCGAGACGCCCATCATAGCCTTGTCACCGATCAAGGAGACTGCACGCAGGCTGGCGATGGTCTGGGGCCTTCACTGCGTCGTCAGCGATGATGTGAAAGATGAAGACAACATGGTGGACAGGGCCTGCCAGATTGCACATGAAGAAGGCTTCGCAAAGCCGGGTGAACGGCTCATTATTTCCGCAGGCGTTCCTTTTGGAACACCCGGCGCCACCAATTTGTTGCGCATTGCCTTTGTTGGAAGCGATGGCATAAGCGGCATCTAAGCCGCCTGCGATCTTTCACTCACCCGGTAAGGCCGTCCGCAAAAGCCTCTATGGCCACCACGGTCTCTTTATTGCGACTGTGGTGCGGCATGTGTCCGCAATTCTGAAATTCAATGAGTCTCGCATCGGGCAAATCTCGCATCAGGCCATGCGCATGCAAATGCGGCCACACGACATCGTCCTGTGTGCCAGTGATAACAAGTGCTGATGTGGTAATGGTCGAATAGTCCTTGGACATTGCATCCACGTGTTGATGCAGCCCGACAATATCGGCAGCATTCGCCAGAAACTGAGCAGGACGTAGAGCCAGTTCTGCGCCCACAATTTCGGGATAATCTGCCGGCATCCTGTCTGGTGCAAAAACGGCTGCAGCAGCACAATTGACCCGAGGCGCCCCCACAAAGGTCGCGACACACCACGCAAACACGCGGCCAACAATCGGCAAATGCGCTGCTTTGTAATACCAAAGCACTCCGCCGGGCCATGGATGGGTCGCCGGTGCCAAAAACACCAACCCTTTCAGCATTTCCCCATGCTGCAACCCCATCGCCGCTGCCACAGCACCACCCCATGAGTGGCCAACGATAATGGCATTGTCGACCTCCAGCCTCGCCAACAGTTTGGCTATGAGATCCGCCTGTCGACGCGGGTCAGACTGCAAAGCCGAATGACGAGTACTGTGTCCATGTCCGGGACGGTCCACGAAAATCAATCGCCGCTTGCCACCAAGCGGTTTCTCAAACGCCAGAACCGCATCTCGCAGATTGCTGCTGGCTCCATGAATGAACACCAATGGTGAGCTGTCTGTCAGAGCGGCACGGTGCGCACCGTCAGTGTCATGATAGTGCAGCGTGACACCGTCGACAGGCATGAGATTGCCAATGGGCGGATGTCTCTGGCTGTAGATGTGCGATCTATAGCGCGCAACTCCAAAGCTTAGGACAAGCGTGAGCACACAAGAAATCGTCAGCCAGAAAATCATGCTGACAGTATGCTGTCATTAGGAACAGGCATTGTTGGATCCTGGCTGAAGGCCACCTGATCAGAAGCTTAGGACGCTGCTTCCGATTTTACCATCCTCAATGAGGCCACATGGACACACACTGGAGAAAACCTATGTCTCGGGAAAAACTGAAAGAAATTGCGGACCAGTTGATTGAAAACTGCCGCACCGGAAATGAAAAACAGGGCTTGTCAGACCTCTACGACCCAGGTGCAATATCTGTCGAGGCTATGGTCGGCCCAGGTGCTTCAAGTCGCGAAACCGTCGGCGTGGAAGCCATTCAAGGCAAGCATGAGTGGTGGGCCAATACGTTTGAGGTCCATTCCAGCAATGCCGAAGGTCCCTTTCTTCATGGTGATGATCGGTTTGCGGTCATATTCAGCTTCGAAGCTACGAATCGGGAAACGTCAGAACGCACAGCTATGAAAGAAGTCGCGATTTACACCGTTTCCGACGGCAAAATTATCCGAGAGGAATTTTATTACTAGGCAACGACAGAAAAGAAGCAGTGCTTCGGCGACCATATATCAAATCGTCGTCGAGGCGCGTTTAAATTGGCTGGCCCAGCGCACTGCGTTCCAGTGATTCAAGCTCCAACCGGACCTCTTCCTGAAAAGGGTTCAATTCCAGGGCGCGCTTCAAAGCCGCATAGGCCCGCTCGTCATCACCCAAATCCTCGAGCATCAGACCAAGGCCGGTCAAAGCACCAAAATGCCTGGGTTCCAACGTCAGGGTAACAGCAATATCAGCCAAAGACGGCCCATATTCATTCTTTAGAAAATACACGGTTGCACGACGGTTCCAGGCTTCCGCAAAATCCGGTTCCAGCGCAATAAGTTGATCCAGGACATCCAGCGCCAGAGGGAAATCTTCATCGGCAATTGCATCATCGGCACGGGTCAAGAGCAACCGAGCGGTCTCGCCACGCGCTCCGCGCCACAAATTGTCTATCTGAGCTGCAATACGTTTTGCTTCCATTTCACTTTCGGAAGACTGCAATTCTGTGAACAACCGATCCAGTCGGTCCGAAAGCGGAATTCCTTCTGCAAATGAAGCAGCACTGAATCCCGATATCATTGAGGCTGAAATCACAGCCGCCATAGTGGCAAGCCGAGCGCTACTTAGAATATTTCCAAAATACAACATGAGGAAAGTCTAGCGCTGTAAATCGAAAAAGCAAATGACAAAAGAATAATATATCAACACAAAAAGGGCCCGTGAATGTCTTCACGTGCCTCAATCCGCATTCATGGTGCCAAGCAACCGCCAGGCACGTAGAATCAGCCCTGACGAGCCTTAAAGCGGCGTTTAACCTTGTTGATCACATAAACCCGGCCCTTACGGCGCACGAGCACGTTGTCGCGGTCGCGGGATTTAAGGGAACGCAGTGAATTCTTGATTTTCATCTGTTTACTCTAAGAGTTCGAAATTAAGTTCTGTTCGCGTCAAAGTCCGGTCTACCGTGAAACAATGGTGGGCACGACTGGGATTGAACCAGTGACCCCTACAATGTCAATGTAGTGCTCTACCGCTGAGCTACGCGCCCCGCTGTTTCACAATCGTCACAGATCTGACGTGAGAAGATGAAGCGATATACAAAAGGCAGCCCCCGTGCGCAAGGCCTGATCGCAGGAAAAACGCACCATAGGCAGCTTATGCCGCCAAAAGGCGGTCCACTTCCCCTACCAGGTCTCGCAGATGAAACGGTTTGGACAAGACCTTGGCATTTTTAGGCGCATTGGAATCAGGATTGAGCGCGACAGCTGCAAATCCGGTGATAAACATGACTTTCAGGTCCGGGTCGAGTTCAGTCGCCTTTCTGGCCAGTTCAATACCATCCATTTCAGGCATGACAATATCGGTCAGAAGCACCGTAAACGGCTCCTCGCGCATGCGCTCGTATGCGCTTCTTCCATTGTCGAAATCGACAACGGTATGCCCGGCCGTCTGCAGTGCCTTCGTCAAGAAGCGGCGCATATCATCATCATCTTCAGCCAACAAAATATGGGCCATATACTTGTCTTCCTTCTTGCCGGACTGCACCGGTCTTTGCTCATCACCAATATCGTGACCAGTGCTCCGCCTTTGCAAGCGATCCGATCACCAGACAGCGCTCTGATGCCATATCTCAGATGTAGCACAAGCTTACTGGGCGAAAAAACCTATGATATGGTAAATGTTTGAATCAAAACTTGTCCATTGCATGAACAGAAAAGTCGCATAATTTAAGTTTTCTGGATTGCATAGGCGGCCTTTATTTGCAGGGAACGACTTCAGGGATCAAGGACTGGCAGAACTCGGGACGTCATGAATGGACGAAATGAAAAATTCCTGACACGATGGTGGCAATGACAGATCAAGCAGACCCACAAGCAGAACGAGGCGAAACAGAAAATGTGACTGTTGTGTCGGCGCATGATTCGTTCAATGATTTTACGACCGTGCCCTCGTTCGAAGTTCTGGGCGAACACAACCAGACCAAACCAATAATCTTTAACTCGCCCCACAGTGGCGCGGTATATCCAGAGCGCTTCCTCAACCAGTCGAGGCTCGATCCCCTGACGATCCGTGCCTCCGAGGACATGGACGTCCACGAGCTTTTTAAGGCGGCGCCTGAGCTGGGTGCTGTCTTGCAAAAAGCAAACTTTCCCCGTGCCTATCTGGATGTCAATCGTGAACCATATGAGCTTGATGCACGCATGTTCTTTGCGCCTCTGCCCCCTTATGCAAATACGGGGTCCATACGCGTCAGCGGCGGCCTTGGAACCATTGCACGGATCGTTGCTGAGAACCGCGACATCTATATCAGCAAACTGGATCCAAACGATGCTCTAGCCCGCATCGAACTGATATACCGCCCCTATCATGACAGTTTGCGGCACCTATTGGCACGCGCGCATAGCAGGTTTGGCCATGCCCTTCTGATCGACTGCCACTCCATGCCATCGCAACAAACCAGCAAAGCTGCCGACGGGGAGGCAGAAAAGCGCCCTGACATGATTATAGGGGACCGATATGGGACAAGCTGTCGAGGGGACTTGATTGACTTTGCCGTGGCACTGCTCAGGCAAGCTGGTTTCACGGTTGCCAAGAACCGCCCTTATGCAGGCGGATTTATCACCGAGCATTATGGCCGACCTCAGCGCGGTCTGAATGCGTTCCAGATAGAAATCAATCGCCAACTATATATGGACGAAGTGACATTGCAGCGTCACACAGGATTTAATGACCTGCAACAAGCCCTTGGCCTGTTCGCACAGGCCTTGATGGCGCATCCCTGCTTTACGTCCAGCGATGCTGGGCTTGCCAAACCACTGGCGGCAGAGTAGTCGCCAGCTTTAACTTCCCAAAAACACAAAAAAAAGCCGCAGCAAGAAGCTGCGGCCTTAAGTCTAGGGAGGAAACGCCCACGAGGGGCGGAAGCAACACTCGGGAGGAGTGAATGTTGCTATGCAGCAAAGATGCGGTTGCAGCGCACAAAAGTCAAGCCTGAAATAGAAATTTTTGCGCAAAGAGTTCGCATTTTGCCCCCCAAAGCCATCGGCCCAAAGCTTCATGCAGAATGTGTGAGGAACGACAACGCGGCGCCACGCAGGATTTGGAGACATGCAACAAGCCTCTGGCCTGCTTGCGCAGGGTTGGCGGAAATCCATGCTTTACCTACAGTCTTGCTCGTTTTACCGACCATCAGCGGCAGAAAAAATGTCAATCTTTTACCGGCTCAAAACACAAAAAAAAGCCGCAGCAAGAAGCTGCGGCCTTGAGTCTAGGGAGGAAACGCCCACGAGGGGCGGAAGCAACACTCGGGAGGAGTGAATGTTGCTATGCAATGAAGATGTGGTTGCAACGCACAAGAGTCAAGGTTGGACCGCAGGTTTTTGCAAAACGAACTCGCATTTTGTCAGCAAAAGTCATAATCAAGGACATCCATGTGAAGAATCGAAATTCCAATCCGTAAAAATTAATGTTTTTTATCAGTAGTTTAAATGTAACGAGCAGAAATCACATTGATAGCCTCACCCCAGATATGCAAGGAGCGCATACCAGCCATGCACAATGAGTTTTCCACGCAGAATGGCGTTCCGGAAATTATCCGGGAAATGGCCGACGTAGCCGCAGCGGAAACACTGCCCCATTTTCGTCAGCCGCTACATATCGAAAACAAGTTGGAGAATGGGTCTGAAGGTGCATCAAATGACTTTGATCCGGTAACCATTGCAGACAAAAATACCGAAGCGGCGCTCAGAAAACTGATCAATCAGCGATTTCCAGATCATGGAATTTTGGGAGAGGAATATGGCGCAGAAAACCTTCAGGCAGAATTTGTCTGGGTTTTAGACCCGATTGACGGCACCAGACTATTCGTTTCAGGCCTGCCCCTTTGGGGCACGCTCATAGCATTGTGCCACAAAGGCACGCCAATCCTTGGGGCCATGATACAACCCGTTCTGGGTGAAATTTTCGTCGGCGCTGGCAGTCATGCCTGGCTTGAAAACACGAAATCAAAAGCTCCGCTGACACGTTTGGCCACAAGGCAACATGAAACGCTGGGCCAAGCGACCTTGTTCACCACAGACCCAGCTATTCTGGCCAATGGGGAGCGCGCTCGCTATGACCAGTTGGAACAAAGCTGCCAATTGTATCGCTACGGTGCCGACTGTTATGGTTATGCGATGGTCGCATCTGGGTTTGCAGACCTTGATGTAGAGGCCGGGCTTCAAATCTACGACATTGCAGCTCTCATTCCGATCATCGAAGCTGCCGGCGGCAAAGTCACCACATGGCAGGGTAATCCTGTGCGGGGACTGGAAAAACATGAGCGTTTGCAAGTCCTGGCCGCGGCCAATGAAACGCTGCACGCCCAAGCACTTGCGATCCTCGACAAATAAAGAAATGACGTAGCGTCTAGATCTCAGTTCCTGGAATAAAAGCATCGAACGCTGCCCAGAACTGATCCCGAAGCGAATCTCGTTCCTGCATGATTTCATGACGTGCGCCGGGAACAACAATATGCCAGATCGAACGCATGGAATGCGCCAGTTTTTCGATCGCTGCCAATGACACAACGTCGTCATTTCCCGATGCAACCATCAGCACCGGTGTGCGATTGTTAAACCTGAATTCGGGGTCTTGAAAACCGTCCATGGCCTGACACGCGGAATGGACCCATCCGATGGTCGGCTCGCTGATTTTGAGGTATGGCGCTTTGCGCAGTGTCCGGGTTGCATTTTGAAGCCGGTCCGGATCACTTGTCAGAATATTCTTGTCCATATTCATGGTTTCAAAGGCCGTTTGTCGGGAGAACGGCATCCGCCTCTCACCCAGCCCAAAGCCGTTCAGGATCCTGACAATTTTTGCCAGCGTCTTTTGCCGTGGCCGCTTGCGCGCCAGCCCTATCATGGGCGCTGACAATACAATTCGGTCGAAAACCAGCCGTCCGTTTTCCAGACTGTGCAGCATAACGGCCCCGCCCATGGAATGGGCAAGAGCATAAAATGGGGCCGGACACTCAGGCAGTAAAACCTCTGACATCACCGTTTCAAGATCAGCCACATAGTCTGAAAAATGGTCCACATGACCGCGTTCCTGCTGCTGCAACAGGCGGTCTGAACCACCCTGCCCGCGAAAATCGAACGTCAGCACAGCAAATCCCCGACCGCGAAGGTCCGAGATCACCTCATAGTATTTTTCAATATACTCGCTGCGCCCCTGAATAAGACAGACCGTCCCGCGAACATCCCGAACCGAGGCAGGCCAGCGCACACAGCGCAATTTGACGCCTCCACTATCCAGCCATTGCAGGATGCCACCTTGCGGCGTCGGATTGTCCGCAACAGAAACAAGCCCGGGACGCAAATCTTCCGCCTCAGCTGCAGTATTGGTTTCTGTTTCGTCCAAAACGAGTGCCTGGCTCACATGAATATCCTCATCAAGTTGGCAGAAGATGCGCTGTCCTGAGCCCAGGCCCTGTATTAAAGCGCTCTCCAAGTTTCCATAAAAACCTTCGCATGGAAGAAATCAACCTTCTTGAAGACAACAGGCATGACATTATGGTTGATTTCCACTTTCAAACTCACTGGGCAAACTCACTACGCAATCTCAGGGGATAAAAGGGAAAGCGCATCTGCTCACCCATCGTGAACCACAAAAAAACCGGCGACGCGAATGCGTCGCCGGCTTTGCAGGGCTAGGTGTGGAAACTATGTACAGGTACCACAGCCATCGGGGGGTGCCGTTGAACGACCCTGCAAACTTTATAGGCTTCAGCGAAGGCGCTTGCGGCGCTCAATGTGGCCGGAATAGGCATTCACCCGAAGGCGGACCAATTGGCCTCTGCGTGCCTTGGCAACCACAACGTAATCACCACCGCGACGTTTGATCTTGCGAAAATCGCGAAAGCCACGATGGCGCAAATGTTTGCGTATCTGTTTGTGGGACAGGGCGCGGTGTACCTTGCGTGGCTGAACATAGCGTGGTTTGTGGCGATCACTATGGATGCCAAAACCGCCACCATTGCCGTAAAATCCGAAATAGAAGCCGTCAGCCTTAGCCGGGGCAGCTGCAAAAGTAGCCATTGTCAGGGCTGAAGCTGCGATCAGTGTTTTTTTCAACATCTTGTTTCTCCTTAACTGGTGCCCGGAGTGAATGTCATTTCAGGTTTCAATCTGGTGGACCGGACTTTGATGAAGCGAAGATGCCAAAATCATGCTGAACGAAACCGGAAAGTTTCGTTCAGATTCAGTTCATCTTGGAGAATGGCAGCTTAAACGCCGGTTTTCTGCCGTTTCAGGTCGAAAAAAATTTTCTTGAAACGCAAAAAAGCACACCTACCTCTTATAAGCAGGCGCCAATACAGGGTCTGCACAGCGAAACGAACGCCACAAGACAAACGACATAAATGTCTGCATCAGGGTTCAATTTGCTGAAACACAAATCGTAACTGTTGCTCAATGGAGAATAGATATGCGTACATTCGACGTAAGCCCCCTTTACCGATCCACTGTTGGTTTCGACCGCCTGTTCAAATTGCTGGACGGCATGGCCACCGCTGACACGCCCGGGTCTTCCTATCCCCCCTATAATATTGAACGCACGGGCGAGAACGCCTATCGGATCAGCATGGCCGTTGCTGGCTTCAGCGATGAAGAACTCAGCATCGAGAGCCGTGAAAACGCGCTCACGGTAAAGGGCGATAAATCCGAAAGTGATGATGATAAGTCAGACGTTCTGTATCGCGGCATTGCCGGCAGAAGTTTTGAACGCCGTTTCCAGCTGGCTGACTACGTGAACGTTGTCGGCGCGAAGATGGAAAATGGTCTGTTGCACATCGATCTTGTCCGCGAGCTTCCTGAAGCCATGAAGCCACGCAAAATCGAGATTGCCAGCAACAATGCTGCTTCAAAACAAATCGAAGCAAACGCCGCCTGAACAGCTGGATTTCCAAACTGAATAACAGGCCTGGCCATCTTTCAGGTGGTCAGGCTATCCCAGGGGAATAATCAGCTCTGCCCGTAACCCGCCTTGAGAGCTCTCCTGCAGGCTGATATCACCGCCATGCGCCAAAGCAATATCCCGCGCTATGGCCAGGCCAAGCCCTGTCCCGCTTTCATTCTGGTTACGCGCTTCATCCAAGCGGAAAAATGGCTTGAAAACGTCCTCATGCGCTTCTTGAGGTATTCCCGGTCCATCATCATCCACCGTAATTGACAGCACGTCATCCTTTCGAACCGCGCTGATCTCGACAGATTTTCCATATCTGCAAGCATTGCTGACCAGATTACCCAGGCATCGTTTAAGGGCATTTGGCCTGACATCAATCTGCATCACACCATCGATAGAATAGCCGCAAGGCACATTCTGAAGTTCAGCGTGTTCACACAATGAACGCAGCATCTCCTCCAGATTGACAACAGCCGTAGGCTCCTGAGCATTGTCGCTGGCAAAGGCCATATAGTCGTTCAACATGCCTTCCATGTCATCGACGTCATCAAGAAGTGCACGGCTGTCTTCTGAAGCTTCCATCATGGCCAGTTGCAGTCGAAACCGCGTCAAAATCGTACGCAAATCATGGCTGACGCCCGCCAGCATCGTCGTGCGTTGCTCAACTTGCCGCTCAATCCGTTCGCCCATTTCCACCAGTGCGTGGGAGGCTTGCCGCACTTCACGAGCGCCCGAGTGACCAAGATCAGCGATCGAGTGTCCCCGTCCAAAACGCTCAGCAGCTTCTGCCAAACGTTGAATCGGGCGTATCTGATTGCGCAGAAAAATCACGGCGATGAACAGCAGCACCAAGGAAGTGCCGACCATCCAGACCAAAAAAATGTGAGAGTTCGTCGCGTAGGCCTGGCTGCGCCGCGCAAAAATGCGCACCACCTTGTCCTCCAGCAATATGCGCGCCTCGATGACAGTTGAATCGCCCACCGTATCGATCCAGAAAGGTTTGCCAACTGCCGAATTGATTTCACGCGCCAAAGTTCGGTCAAGCAAATTGAAAAAAGGTTGGCTGGAGCGGGGAGGCAGAACAGCCTCCGGCAAAACTGACACCCGCAAGCCAAGATGGTTTGATGCAATATCAATAACTGATTGAATGTCGGCATCCTGCGGATGGGCTTCAAGCAATGCAACAACGGCCGCCATTTCCCGCGCCACAGCCTCCGACATGCGTTGTGTCACCAACTCCCAGTGCCGCTCCAAGAAGACAAAAGCCAAAACAGATTGCAGCAACACCATAGGTGCAACCACAATAATCAGGGAACGGCCAAACAGGCTGGTCGGCAACAGACGTTTGATACCGCCGGACAGGCGCGACAGTTTTGACACCCCGACACTGGGGTGCGACACAGTCAAGTCTCGCTTCATGGCTCTATCTGTCAATGCAGTTCAGATCCTGTTCCAGAACAGAAGTAGATTGCACTCTATTCTGACATGAGCCGATAACCAACACCACGGACTGTTTGCAGGAAAAGGGGATTTGATGGATCTGTTTCAATCTTGCGCCGCAGCCGGTTGATCTGGACATCGACGGTACGCTCGCTGGCATCGGCCTCCTCACCAAGAAGTTCATGGCGTGGCACCGTCTGACCGGCGCGCTCGGAAAAGCTGCGCAGCATTTCTTTTTCACGATCAGTCAGTCTGATGATCGTATCACCGCGCTTCAGTTCGCCTCTGGCCAGATGAAACGTATAGGGTCCGAAGCAGACAAACTCGACCAAGGGTACGGCGGGAACAGAACTGCGCCGTAAAATACTGTTTACGCGCAGAAGCAATTCGGTCGGATCAAACGGCTTTGCCAGATAGTCATCAACACCGGCAGTAAGACCTGATATCCTGTGATCTGTTTCCGCACGGGCCGTGAGCATCAAAATTGCAATATTATTGTCTTCACGCAGGGATTCTGTCAGCTCAATGCCGCTCTCCCCTGGCATCATGACATCCAGGATCATCAAATCGAAATGAAAGTTCTGGAGGTAGTTCCGCGCCGATTTGGCATCTTCGGCAAGGGTCACCCGAAACCCCTTATCTGTCAGAAAGCGTGACAACAAAGACCGGATGCGACTGTCATCATCGACGATAAGAAGATGAGGCGCATCGTCTTCAAGTATGGTCCCACCGGCTGTGTTGCCTGCCTGGGGTGTCTGAGCAGCTTCAGTAACACTCATCGCGCTGATTCCAACCGGGTCCCGGCTGTCCCTTTTTGATTTTCGTAGCCTTTAAGTCAAAGCCAAATCTATCAAAGCCTTGACCCTAACGATCAACCGCATTGGATAGGCGCAACGCCATGGAGCGTTCATCCTCATTGATCAGATAGGATAGAAATCGCTCCGCCCCTGCGCGGTCACGGGCATCAAGTCCACTTAATGCATTTTTGATGCGGCGAGACTGTGGCTCTCGCAATTTATCGAACAATGCCTCGCCCTTCTCGGTCGTAAACAACAGCCTTTGCCGTCGATCCTGCGCACCCTGTTGCTGCTGAACGAAACCAGTTTCCACCAATTGCTTCAACACCCGAGCCAGACTCTGCTTGGTAATCTGGAGTATATCCAGCAATTCGGCCACCGAAATTCCCGGATTGCGCGCCACGAAATGCACCACACGATGATGGGCACGCCCAAAACCATATTCCTGCAGCAATGCATCAGGATCACTTACAAAGTCGCGATAAGCGAAGAACAGCAATTCGATAAATACAGTTTCATCTGCTGATGATTCAGCGAGGCCAGCCTCTCGCAATTGGTCTGCATCACTCTTTGAAATTTCACTCATAGATTATGTCAGCCTTGTTGACATATTTCTTTCCATTTGTTACCCAATTTCCGCATCACAGGACAGATTGATGCGTATCATCCCGCGAAAACAAAACGATACTGCGAAATATCAGATCACAAAAGCCGGATCATAAAAGTCTGTGCGATAGGACAAGCCCCCGCAAATGCTTTATACGGCCTCTTTCAGGTGTTTCGCAAATAGTGGATCATTTTGTAAAGGCAATGCATAGTAACTAGCCGGCAGAACAAGCAGGCAGACCAAAAGAGGAAAAATCAATGGCTGGAGTCCCGTTTGACCAGATGGAAGGTGATATTTGGTACAATGGCAAATTTGTCCCCTGGGCAGATGCGCAACTGCATGTCCTGACCCACGGTTTGCACTATGCAAGTTCGGTATTTGAGGGAGAGCGCGCCTATTCGGGAAAGATCTTCAAACTGGAAGAACACACCGAACGGCTGCACAAATCCGCTGAAATTCTTGGATTTGAGATTCCCTACAGCGCGGATGCCCTGAACGAAGCAACACTGGAACTTCTGAAACGTCAGAACCTGGTAGACGCCTATATCCGCCCCATTGCATGGCGCGGCAGCGAAATGATGGGTGTCTCGGCGCAACGCAATACCATCAATGTGGCCATAGCGGCCTGGGCATGGCCATCCTATTTCGACCCGGAAGAGCGTTTAAAGGGGATTCGCCTGGATATGGCGCAGTATCGCAGGCCAGACCCAAGAACAGCCCCTTGCAACTCAAAGGCTGCAGGGCTGTATATGATCTGCACCTTGTCCAAACATGCAGCAGAGAAAAACGGCTATGCCGATGCATTGATGCTGGATTGGCGCGGTCAGGTTGCCGAAGCGACGGGCGCCAACATTTTCTTTATAAAAGATGGTGTTATTCATACGCCAATTCCAGACTGTTTTCTGGATGGAATCACCCGCCGCACAGCCATTGATTTGGCAAAACGCCGAGGATTTGAAGTGATTGAAAGGGTCATCCTCCCAGAGGAAATGGCTGAATTCGAACAATGCTTCCTGACCGGCACGGCAGCTGAGGTAACACCCGTGTCAGAGATCGGACCGTATAGTTTCTCTGTCGGAGAGATTGTTCGCACTTTGATGCAGGACTATGACAGGCTCGTAAATGGTCAGCTCACTCAAAACGTTGCAGCCGAATAAACAGCACAAACGCCAGCAACTGGCCTTAAATTGGAAATTACTGCAGGCCCGCCCCATTACATGAGGCGGGCCGAATTGTTGAAGGGCTTAACCTTCCATTTGCAGGTCAACGGCCTTGGGGCCTTTACCACGTTTATCCGGTTCTGTTTCAAAAGAAACACGCATATTGTCCTGCAATTCCGGCAGGCCAGACGCCTGTACTGCAGAAATATGAACAAATACATCGGTGCTGCCATCATCTGGAGTGATGAAGCCGAACCCTTTGGAGCCGTTAAAAAACTTTACTGTGCCACTTTGGCGCATGGGAGAAATCCTTTTCCCTTAGTCTGACTTTGCGGGCACCAGTCAGGCACACGCGTTAACGCTCGATCAGCAGCATGAATACAAAGGGAACTGGATCATCTTATTATTATCCGACGGCGCATTTACCAGGTTCTGCTCCACCCACAGAGTTCCTGCCACAAGTATAGTGCCACGCCGTCCCGTATTATTATCCCGAGGCTATTTGCCTGGTCGTCTCTATTATCCCTCGGGCATAGCTGCCACCCGAGCTTCTTCACTATGGGTCCGGGAATTTCGAATCGCAAGTAAAACTTGGATTACCAATTTGTCAGAAAACTCAACTCGACAGATCTGCCGGAGAGAAAAGCACGCCGAATTGCTCGCACCAGATCACAACTGAGCGATATTCCGAAATGTCAGTCCCTTCAGGGATAATGTAAGTTTGATCGCCAATGTTACCCTTGAGCCGCCCCAGGGACAGCCAATCGCTACCCTTCACATCCGCAGATGATTGGATGTCTGAAGCCTTGACCAGCCAAACTTCCAGATCAGGCCCATTTGTCGTTTCAAAATCGGTCAGATGCAGAACATTTGAACCGGTAGCAATCTCAAAAATGGTCGCATTGCCTTTGCCTTTATGGGAACTGTCAGCGTCACGGAAACTACCCTGCGCCACCTGATTGGTCTGCAAAGCGGCCGGCAATTCTTCGGAAACAACATTGTCGATCCACAAGGGCGAGGCAAGATACCAAAAGGCATTCCCGGCAACAAAGCCAATAGCTCCAGCAACAAAAGCGGTCAGTAGAATCTTCTTCATGTCATGCATCCAGTCTTTTCAACAATTATGGGAGTATTGCGACAGCGCGCATGACAAGCAAGAAACCATTGCGTGATGACATTCACATGCCGAGATCACGAATGTGTTAACAAATCCGGAGCCTGTGAAAATCAGTATCAGTCGTTGAGTGAAGCAGCACTGCGGGTCTTGTTCAGATCCATTGCAATGACAGGAATGGTGCGACCGCGTTCTGAATCGGTCACAGAAATAATCACCCGCATCAGGTCTTTTTTCTGCAACAGCAAATCCATGCTGCCCTGAGTTGTTCCGCGGCTGAGACGAAGCTTCAGTGCATTGCCCCGACGATCACCGTAAATGTCCATACCGTTGCCTTTGGCACCACCCATAAAGCGACCGATATATTTCTGCACACCAGCAGAATACTTGATGCTTGCGCCCATGCGCGCAGACAGGCGGCCGATAGAGCACTTCCCATCCATGGAAATTTTAACACCAGTTCGGCTGGGTTTACCGTTCAGAGCGCATTTAAAATCCGTGCCCTTGTCAGGGCCAGCCAAGACGCGTCCGGTACCACTCCACTTGCCTTTGAACTGGGCTAGAAAATCAGTTTCCGCGTCACCTGCGTGACCTGAAGCAACGCTCATACCAAGCGCAACAATCAGCAATGCAAGACATTTCACGCCCTGGACCAGGCCATTGGAAAGACCATTAGAAAGACGGGACAGCAATGGAGTAAACGCGCTCAACACAACAAATTTCCTTCGTTTCACTTTACAGCAACTGCGAGATTTTATCACATCGGATCTGAAATAGCCTAATGGTAACCAAATGCAAACCAAGAATAGCAAGCAATCGTTAACCAAAACCAAACAGGGCCCACGTTCAACCACATCTGCCGACACTTCACCCAATTTATGTGGACAGAGTGGAAAACATGAAAGTCAGAACAGGCGCTAAGGCTTAAAGCCGGGTGGTAAAGGTGGCTTCTCCGCCATCAACAAAATACTAACCCGCCGATTTGCAGCCAGAAACGGGTCATTCGGGAACAAGGGCTCCTGATCGGATTTGCCTGTGACCGAGTGGAAACGGTCATTGCGTATGCCGTTTTCACTGAGCAGACCACGCACAGCATTGGCGCGGTCAGCCGACAGTTCCCAAGTCGTATAATAGGATGTCGACAAGGAACTGGAGGCTGTTGTGTGTCCGGTAATGGATACACGGTTTGGCATGTCGCGAATCACAGGCGCCATTGCCTTGATGAGCTTTCGCGCAGTCTCTTCAGGAAATTTCGACCCTTCGGCAAACATCGCCTGACCATCCTGATCGACGAGCTGAATGTTTAGTCCTTCTTCGGTTTCTGTCATGATGATGTTTTTCGACAATTCAGCGATCTCTGGCATTTCCTGCCAGGCTTGACGAAGAGATGCGGCCGCCGTGGCAAATTGGCGAGGCACTTCAATTTCTGCTTTCTCAATATTGTGTGTGTTGGCTTCGGGTCCTTGATTGCGCCGCTCATCGTGGCGCACATCAGAGTAATCCGTATCTGTATCGCGCTCAACTGCAGCAACGCGCCGTGCATAATCCCGCACAGGCGTACCCTCGATTTCAATCATCCCGGCCTTGCGGGAATCCGCCCGAACGCCAAAGGCCTCACGCATGGACCCGGCGACAACCTGCAGCTTTTCCTTATCCTGAATGGAAAAAGAAATAATCAGAACAAAGAAACACACAAGCAAAGACATGAGATCGGCAAAGGTCACGAGCCAGTCCGGCGCACCGCCACCGCCGCCACCGCGGGCCTTGCGAGGCATTTAAGCTGCCTCGCTCGCCTGAATTCCCGTCCTGGCGCTTTCCGGCAGGTACGAAATCAGGGCTTCCTTTACAGCATCCGGGCTTTTGTTACCCCGAAGCTGCATCACGCCATCAATAATAAGGCTCTGGTTCAGT
Organism: Alphaproteobacteria bacterium; assembly: GCA_024743215.1. Classification (GTDB taxonomy): domain Bacteria; phylum Pseudomonadota; class Alphaproteobacteria; order Rhizobiales. The sequence continues at coordinate 302,910 of JANSWZ010000003.1, read as the reverse complement.
TCTTCAGTTTTAAATTTTGAGCCCAGCTTATCGGCAACCGGCATGCAGATCACATTTGCGATAAGAGCTCCGTAAAGTGTCGTCAACAATGCGATAGCCATGGATGGCCCAATAGCGGACGGATCATCCATATTGGCCAGCATCTGCACAAGACCAACCAGGGTTCCAATCATTCCAAATGCCGGGGCTGAATCGCCGAGCGCCTTGAAAACGCGCTGCCCCTCTTCAAGACGTTCCAGGAAAAGGTCTCGCTCCCGCTCCATCGCATCGCGGATGAACGCCGCTTCGTACCCATCGGTAATGTATTGAACACCCTTTGCCAGAGTTGGATCGCTAATCTCAACTTCTTCAAGGCCCAATGGTCCGCTGCGCCGAACAACATCTGCCAGTTCTGCAATTTTCTCAATCAGGCTGCGCGCATCAGATTTTTTATGCTTGAACGCCACTCTGCTGCCTGTTGCGAAAGCGCCCATCAGCCCGGATAAGGGAAATCGAATAAGTGTAGCAGCCAGACCGCCACCGATCACAATCAGCATGGAGGGAACGTCCACAAACTGTGAAAGATTGCCGCCCAGAAAAATCGCCACAACGACAACAGAAAAACTGATGACGATGCCAAGAATGGAAGCCAGATCCATATGATTGCCGCCCCGGTCCAACGTTTACAAAAACTCAAGGACCCTGATTAGCGGAATGAAGCTAAAAAACTGATAATATATTGAAGAATTCGTTACGCCGCACCAATGCGCAACAAATCGTGAAGATGAAGAATGCCGACAGCCTTGTCATCTTTGACGACAAACACCGCTGTAATCTGCGAGGAATGAAGCACCTCCAATGCCTTTGCCGCAAGCATGTCCTCTGAGATTGACTTGGGATCCCGGGTCATCACGTCATCAACCGAAAGCGCCAACAGATCGCCTTCCAAATGCCGCCGCAAATCGCCATCTGTGATAATACCGATCAATCGCTCTGAGCCATCAACAACACCAAGTGCACCAAAACCTTTCGCCGTCATCAGGACAATGGCTTCCTTCATGGACGTCTGACTGGAAACCAGCGGCAGAGATTCACCCCGATGCATGATGTCGCGCACATAACGCAACGTGGCGCCCAGTTTGCCACCAGGATGAAACACGCCAAAATCATTGGCACTGAACCCCCTTGCCTCCAACAGGGCAACAGCGAGTGCGTCACCTAAGGCCAGCTGCAGCAGTGTCGATGTGGTAGGCGCAAGGCCATGTGGGCAGGCTTCCTTGATCTTCGGCAAAGCCAGAACAACGTCTGACGCCCTTGCAAGAGCACTGTCTGCGCCGCACGTAATGGCTATCAACGGCACGTTGTAACGTCTGGAAAATTGAATGAGATTGCTCAGTTCCGGTGTCTCGCCAGACCAGGACAAGGCCAGAACGGCATCATGTTCTGTAATCATTCCCAGATCGCCATGGCTGGCCTCAGCTGGATGAACAAAAAAGGATGGTGTGCCAGTAGAGGCAAACGTTGCAGCAAGCTTTCCTGCAACATGACCACTTTTACCCATGCCTGTCACGATCACCCGCCCCTTGATGCCAAGCATTAGACTGATGGCATCAGCAATAGCCTGTGAGAGCGGCCCCTCCAGCGCCGAGAGCACAGCTTCCACGCCCCGAATTCCGGTTTGCAAACTTGTGCGCACGGAAACGGTTGTGTCTGGCATGTCAGAAGCAACAGAAGTCAGTTGGGTCACGGCAAACTCGTCATAACAGAGGATGATGAGCCGCTTGTAACATGTTTTCACACACAGAAAAGTCCCCATTGAATCCACTCAAATGGCGGCTGGTAAGGGCTTATTAACCATAAAAACGCAAAACATACGTATCTGTTTAGGATTTAAGACGTGGCGCGCCAGCTGACCCGAGCGATCTTCAATGCAATCATGTTCAGTCTGTGTCTGGTGCCCTTTGCATCTGCGCAGGAGCAAGGGGTATTTGACGCGGACAACCTTGAGTTCCGTGATGCAGAGGTGCAGCCACTTGATACGGAAACCGGGCTACGACTGGGAAGTTTTCAGGTAAACTCGCAGGTCGAAGTGGGTCTCTCTCATCAGCGAACCAAATCCAACGAGGACAGCAATCAGACAACACAGACATTTAGTGCCGAAACTCAGATCGAGTCCCAGTGGTCTCGCCACGAACTTCGGTTGGAAACACTTTTGGAGGCAGCCAGCCGTCGTGGCGTGAGAGTTCAGGACTGGACTGTAGGGATCGTTGCCAGTGGCAGACGTGATATCTCCAGCAGACTATCTGCAAATGGTGAATTGCGTCTGTCTCACGATGTCTCGGAAGATGATCAGGACCAAACCGATTATGGCGCATCCGCAGGGTTGAGGATTGCCCCGGGCCCACTGGAGATGAATCTAAGGGGGTCTGTCGATTTACGCAGAGTTGGCGATCCGGTTGCAGGCTCCGACAATGGAAATGATTTCCGGGATCTGGAAGCTGAAGTGCGCTTTGCTTACAATCGCGGAGCCATCCTCGCCCCATTTGTGGAAACACGTGCAACACATCGCCGCACCGGAATGATAGACGGGTTTGATGGCGATGCGACCCGCTGGGAATTGCGCACAGGCCTTCAGATAGACCGGGGAGAAAAGCTGACGGGTGAAGTGTCCGTGGGGATCGGCCACATCAGACCAAAAGATTCCGAGCGTGACCATCTCAATGCACTGTTGTGGGCTGCTTCGCTAACCTGGTCACCCGTTCGCCTTACCACAGTTACGGCGACAGCAGCGACCGGCCTGGAATTCAGTCAAACCACAGATCTGACTGCCAGCACGATGACCAGCGGCATCCGCTCCACCGACCTTGCCCTGCGCGTTGAGCGCAGTTTCAACCATCGTCTCGATGGCTTCGCATCAGCCGACTACAATTATAGTGACTATGGCGATATCGACCGCAGCGATCAAACCATGCTGTTTTCAACAGGCCTGACCTATACACTCACGCCAGACAGCAGTCTGTTTGCAAGCTTCACACATGAACGCACCCAGAGCAGTGGCAGCGATCAGGCGGAAGACGATGAAGTAAATAACGGATTGGCGGTCAGGCTGCAGATACGACACTAAGGCTGCAGTCTAGAGTCCCAGAATGATATCCAATTCTGCCCGGAAGCCACTTTCGATGTCCTCGCGGTCCAGAGCAAACGCAACATTTGCCGCCAAAAATCCAATTTTTGAGCCGCAATCAAACGTTTGCCCATGGAATTCCTGCCCGAAAAAAGATTGCTCCGACATCAATTCGACCATCGCATCGGTGATCTGAATTTCATTGCCCGCACCCGCTTTCTGGCGCGACAGAATGTCAAAGATTTCAGGTTGCAAAATGTAGCGTCCATTGATGAACAGATTGGACGGCGCAACACTTGGCTCTGGCTTTTCAACCATCTCAGAAATCTTGAAGGCACTGCCACCACCATCCGGCACATCATCACCGACGCCCACAATACCGTACCGGTGAGTCAATTCCGGTGCACATTGCTCCACCGACAGAACATTGCCGCCGGTGCGCTCATAAAGGCTGCACATATTGGCCAGGCACGGCGTCTCCGCCTTCATGACCATATCCGGTAGCAACAAGGCGAATGGTTCGTTTCCAACAAGGTCTCGTGCGCACCACACCGCATGACCCAGCCCCAGCGGCGATTGCTGGCGCGTAAAACTCGAAGAGCCTGCTGGCGGCAAATCCTTGCGCAACTCTTCCAGAGCCTCGGTTTTTCCGCGCTCTTCCAGGGTGGCTTCCAATTCCACCTGAACATCGAAATGGTCTTCAATGACGCCCTTGTTCCGGCCGGTGACGAAGATGAAATGCTCAATACCGGCCGCACGCGCTTCGTCCACCGCATACTGAATTACGGGTCGGTCAACGACGGTCAGCATTTCTTTTGGCATGGCTTTAGTGGCCGGGAGAAAACGGGTACCCAGCCCCGCTACGGGGAATACTGCTTTACGGATACGCTGCGACATTATGTTGCCAAACTCCTATAGCACTTGATTCTTTGAGTGATAATCGCATGATGTTCGGGGCTGCGTTAACGATTTATTGGTAACAAAGCATTAACCATATGATTCTGTTGACACAGTTTAACAACAACGGTTTTAGCTTATGAAGAATGTTATGAAAAAAATTCATCTGCGTTTCCTATCGGCTCTCTTCGCTGTTGCGTTTCTATTTCCAGCAAATGCTTATGCTGATGCTTTTGACAAATGGGTTCGCGATTTCTGGCCAACGGCACGTGCCGCGGGCGTCTCTGCAAACACCTACAATGCGGCTTTCGCCGGTGTTCGCCCGGATGAGACAATCCTGAAAAGTGCCAGCAATCAGGCCGAGTTTGTGCGCCCGATCTGGAGCTATCTGGACAGCGCCATTTCGGACAAGCGACTGTCGAATGGCAAACAGAAACTGATTGAATATCGCTCAACTCTGGATGCCATTGAGGCGCGATACGGCGTTGACCGGCATATTGTTGTTGCTGTGTGGGGCATGGAATCGTCTTACGGCGCCGTTCTGGACAATCCGAAAATTGTCAAAAGCGTGATCCGCTCCCTTGCCACACTGGCTTATGCAGATCGCAGGCGCAAAAAATTCGGGCGCACGCAATTGGTGGCAGCACTCAAAATTCTTGAACGCGGCGACATCCACCCCGCCGGCATGACCGGGTCCTGGGCAGGCGCCATGGGCCACACTCAATTCATCCCGACAACTTATCAGGCCTATGCGGTTGATTTTGATGGCGATGGTCGTCGAAACATTTGGACTTCCATTCCCGACGCGTTGGGCTCCACGGCTGCCTATCTTAAAAAGATGGGTTGGCGCAGCGGCGAAACTTGGGGTTACGAAGTGGTCCTTCCCAGCAACTTCAACTATGAACTTGCCGATGAAAAGACCCAGAGAACCCTGGCAGAATGGAGTCGACTTGGTGTGAACCGCACCGGCTCAAGAAACTTCCCGAGGCCGACAGACAAGGCCGGGCTTTTCATGCCAAGCGGTGCACGAGGCCCAGCGTTCCTGCTGCTCAAGAATTTCAGGGTGATCAAGCGCTATAACAATGCCAATGCCTATGCGCTTGCTGTTGGACATTTGGGCGATCGATTGCGCGGCGGCAATACCTTCGCAAAAAACTGGCCGAGGGATGCCAAGCCCCTCACCCGGTCAGACAAAAAAGCATTGCAGCAATTGCTGCAGGCCAAAGGTCTCTATAATGGTGCAATCGACGGTAAAATCGGAGCAAGATCACGGGCGGCTATTCGTCAGTACCAGAACAGAATAGGCCACATTCCGGACGGTTACGCTTCCACCGACATACTGGGAAAACTCAAGGGCAGCTAACCGCCTGACCAGATAAGTGAACATGTGCGAGCCAGATCTTTAACAAGATCTGGTTCTTTTTTTAGGCGCGTGGATAAATCGTGATCCGGGCCTTTTGGCTTGTACAGGCAGGTGTTATAAAAACAAAATCAAATCCAGCCCATATATGAATGAGTGGCATATAATGCGTAATCGGACCTGGAAATTCGGATCAAAACAACTATCCCGCATTGTGCTGATCGGCATCTGCCTGACAGTTTTAAGTCTGGTGGCAGAACCTGCCACCGCCGCGCCCATGATCAAGCCATCCCTTCCCGCATCGACGGTTTCAACTGGTCTGCCAGTGATACAGGTACAGGAAGGCGGATTTCTGAAACGTCTCTTCCGCGGCAGACGCGCCAAGCGTGAGCCACAAAGGGCAAAGCCAAATGCGAACAGACCTCGCGTAAAACGTTCCCAGCCACGTCCACCGGCGCAAATCATACAAAGTGCGCCAGAGATCAAACAGGTCGACAAGAACCCGGATGCACGCCGAATTCTAGTGCTTGGAGATTTCTTTGGAGCCAGCCTTGCACTGGGTCTTGCCGAAAGTTTTGCTCAGGACAGAACCGTCGCCATCGATTCATCAACCAACGGCACATCCGGCTTTGTACGCTACGACACATTCAATTGGGACGCCCATTTGAGAACCGTTCTGGGAGATCCCGAACTGGGCGGCAAAGCTGACCTGATAGTCGTGATGATGGGCGGCAATGACCGCCAGTTCTTCCGCTCTCCAAAGCGCATCAGTCTGGACACGGATGAATGGCGCGAACAATATGAAGCAAATGTGGATGCCTTCGCCAAAAGACTGGAAGCGACCGAACTCCCGGTTATCTGGGTCGGAATGCCGCCGGTACGAGGGCCAAAAACCTCAGCGCATCTGGCCAATCTGACAACAACTTACAAATCGGAAGCAGAGGAAATCGGCGCACGCTATGTCGATATCTGGGACGCTTTTGCCAATGAAGCAGGTGTTTATGACGACAATGGCCCTGACATCAATGGCCAGCAAGCTCAATTGCGACGCAGCGATGGATTTGGTCTGAGTACAGCCGGGCGTGAAAAACTCACCTTCTTCGTCAAACGTCAGGTGGATCGATATCTCAGTGGCAGTGGGGCTGTTGCGGGCACACCGGGCGGTGTTGTCTTTACCGAAGATGGCCCGGTTATTCCCCTATCCGGATTTGCCCTGGAGGATGCAATTTCTCTGAAGGGCGGCGTACCGCTGATTGGCCCACCGATGGATCCAGGCAGGCCTTGGGAAGAGGTTTCCAATGCGTATAACGTGCTGATCCGGGGTGTTGCTCTGAGTGCGCCAACCACCCGCGCAGACAATTTTTCGTGGCCGCCGCAAATAGAGTAAGCGGCGATCACGAAAATTAAAGAGATTTATCTCGGCAGAACAGTCGCGCCCATCAAATCCTTGTCAATGGAATGAGCAGCCTGACGGCCTTCGCGAATTGCCCAGACCACAAGGGACTGACCGCGGCGGATGTCACCTGCGGCATACACCTTGTCGATTGAGGTTTTATAGGATTTTTCATCCGCCAATACGTTGGAGCGCCGGTCGCGATCAAGCGCATCTCCAACTTCAGCCAACAAGCCTTCTTCCTTGGGACCGGAAAACCCAATGGCGATGAAGGCAAGATCCGCTTTGATGAAAAACTCTTCACCGGGAATTGGCTGTCGCTTGTCGTCCACCCGCACACATTTCACATGTGTCAGCACACCGTCTTCTTCTACAAAGCCCAGCGTTGCCGCCTGAAACTCGCGTTCTGCGCCTTCCGCCTGTGAGGAGGAAGTCCGGAACTTGGTCGGCCAATATGGCCAGACCATCATCTTGTCTTCTCTGATCGGTGGCACAACGCGAATATCAAGCTGAGTGACCGCAAGGGCCCCCTGCCGGAAAGCTGTTCCAACGCAGTCAGATGCAGTATCACCGCCGCCCACGACGACAACATGCTTGCCGCCAGCCCAGATCTCCGCTTCCTCACCAAGGCTCTCACCACCAACGCGCCGATTCTGCTGAACCAGATATGGCATGGCATAGTGCACACCTTCCATATCAAGTCCTTCCAGACCCGGGTCTCTTGGAGTTTCGGCACCGCCGGTCAACAGAACGGCATCAAACTCCGATTGCAGGTCAGCAAAAGGTTTGGTGCCGCCAATGTCAGTGTTGAAATGGAAGGTCACGCCTTCTGCTTCCATCTGCTCGACGCGCCGGTCGATGTAATGTTTTTCCATTTTGAAGTCAGGAATACCGTAGCGCAGCAGACCGCCAGCGTAGGCGTGACGCTCAAACAAATGGACATCATGCCCAACCCGCGCCAATTGCTGAGCCGCAGCCATTCCAGCGGGACCGGAGCCAACAACCGCAATTGTCTTGCCGGTTTTCTCTTCACAAATTTCCGGTGCGATCATACCCAGATCGTAGGCCTTGTCGGCAATGGCCTGTTCAATCGTCTTGATACTGACCGGTGCATCTTCCAGATTCAGCGTGCAGGCTTCCTCACAAGGTGCAGGGCAAATGCGTCCGGTAAACTCCGGAAAATTATTGGTAGAATGCAGGTTGCGCGCGGCCTCTTCCCAATCGCCACTATAGACCAGATCATTCCAGTCCGGGATCTGATTGTTGACCGGACAGCCGGTTGGCCCATGACAATAAGGCACACCGCAATCCATGCAGCGTGCAGCCTGACGAGCCACTTCCTGATCTGGCAGCGGAATGGTGAATTCCCCGAAATGCCTGATTCTGTCCGACGCAGGCTGAAATTTTGCCTGTTGCCGATCAATTTCCAGAAAGCCTGTTACTTTTCCCATTACGTCACCATTCCTAATTTCCGGCGTATTTTCCGGCTCTGGCGGACACATTGACGGCACCGCGCAGATTTATAGTGTTTCTTCCCAAGACCGCAAAGCAGCGCAGTTATCTACACGCCTCACCCATCACCCGTTAAGCGGATGTACGCGAAAGACTGCTATTACGTTTCTGTTCCATTTCCAGCAATGCGCGACGGTAATCAACCGGCATCACCTTGACGAATTTCGGTCGGAATTCATCCCATTTGGCCAGTATGTTCTGAGCAAGACTGGAACCAGTATAATGCACGTGGCTCGATATCAGCTTGTACAACCGTTCTTCATCGCGGCTTGTCATGTTCGAAGACACATCCACGCGGCCATGGTGCTCGATATCACCACCATGATGATGCAATTGCTCCATCAGGTCGTCTTCTTCAGGTACAGGCTCCAGATCAACCATCGACAGATTGCAGCGCTCAGCGAAAGTACCGTCTTCATCCAGCACATAAGCAACTCCGCCCGACATGCCGGCTGCAAAGTTACGCCCCGTTGGCCCAAGCACCGCGACCACACCACCGGTCATGTATTCGCAACCGTGATCACCTACGCCTTCTACAACAGCAACGGCACCGGAGTTCCGCACAGCGAACCGCTCTCCGGCGACACCACGGAAGTAAGCTTCCCCTTCAACAGCGCCGTAAAGCACAGTGTTCCCAACAATCATCGACTGTTCTGGAACGATCTTCGTGTCTTCCGGCGGGCGCACAACCAGGCGTCCACCACACAGGCCTTTGCCAACATAATCATTGGCATCGCCCTGAAGATCAATTGATACACCACGTGTCACAAAAGCGCCGAAAGACTGTCCGGCCGTTCCGTTCAACTGAATGGAAATCGTGTCGTCGGGCAAGCCCTTCATGCCATAGCGTTTGGCAACTTCGCCGCTCAGCATGGCACCGGCAGAGCGATTGCGATTCTGGATTTCCGAGATGATTGTAACCGGCGTTTTATTGTCCAACGCTGGCATTGCCTCAGCAATGAACTTGCGGTCCAGAACATCCTTTATTGGATGGTTCTGCAACTGCGTATGACGGATTTCATCAGGCTCGGCATTCGGTTTGAAGAACAGGCCTGCAAAATCAAGGCCCTCGCTTTTACCCAAGGCAATGACGCGATCCTGCTGCAACAGCTGAGACTGGCCGACCAGGTCATCAAATTTCCGGATCCCCATGGTTGCCATGAGCTGACGTACTTCTTCTGCAACATAGAAGAAGTAATTGACAACATGCTCCGGTGTTCCACGGAAACGCTTGCGCAGAACAGGGTCCTGTGTCGCAATTCCGACAGGACATGTATTCAAATGGCATTTGCGCATCATCAGGCAGCCAGCAGCAATCAGGGGAGCGGTTGAAAACCCAAACTCGTCTGCGCCAAGCAATGCACCAATCACAACATCACGGCCCGTTTTCAGGCCGCCATCCACTTGCAAGGCAATGCGCGAGCGCAAGCCGTTCAGTACAAGTGTCTGATGTGTTTCCGCAAGTCCTAGCTCCCAGGGGCTACCTGCATGTTTCAGGGAGGTCAGCGGCGATGCCCCGGTTCCCCCTTCAAAGCCGGAGATCGTAATGTGATCAGCCCGTGCTTTCGCAACGCCTGCTGCAACCGTTCCAACACCAACCTCGGACACCAGCTTCACCGATACATCCGCCGCTGGATTGACGTTTTTCAGGTCATAAATGAGCTGAGCCAGATCCTCGATGGAATAAATATCATGGTGAGGTGGCGGAGAAATCAACCCGACGCCCGGCGTGGAGTGGCGCACTTTTGCAATAACAGCATCGACCTTGTGACCCGGCAATTGTCCGCCCTCACCTGGCTTTGCACCCTGTGCCACTTTGATCTGCATCATGTCGGAATTGACCAGATATTCTGTGGTCACACCAAAGCGACCAGAGGCAATCTGCTTGATGGCGGAGCGTTTCGGGTTTGGTCGACCATCCGGAAGCGGCTGGAACCGCTCAGGCTGTTCACCCCCCTCACCTGTATTGGACTTTCCCCCAATCCGATTCATCGCAACGGCGAGCGTAGAGTGCGCTTCCATGCTGATCGACCCGAAAGACATGGCGCCGGTTGAAAAGCGTTTCACAATATCGGCAGCAGATTCCACTTCATCAATCGGGATAGCTTCATTCGCCAATTGAATGTCGAACAGACCACGCAGCGTCATCAACACTTCAGACTGATCGTTTATCGCATCGGCATATTCCTGATAATCTGCCCAGCTCTCACCCCGCACCGCATGCTGCAGCTTGGCAACCGCATCCGGTGTCCAGGCATGCGCTTCACCGCGTACGCGATACATGTATTCGCCGCCCACATCCAACGACGTGCGCAACACCGGATCATCGCCAAAGGCGCCTTCATGCCGGGTCAGCGTTTCTTCCGAAACGTCCTTCAGGCCAATGCCTTCAATTTGTGTCGCCGTTCCAAAGAAGAAACGTTTCACAAAATCCGATTTCAGGCCCACAGCATCAAAAATCTGAGCGCCGCAATATGACTGATACGTGGAGATGCCCATTTTGGACATCACTTTCAAAATACCTTTATCAATGGATTTGATATAGCGCTGCACCACTTCCTGCGCATCCACCACATCTGGGAAATCGCCCCGCGTATGCATATCCGAAAGGGTTTCAAACGCCAGATAAGGGTTTATCGCTTCTGCCCCATAGCCAGCCAGAACACAGAAATGATGCACTTCACGTGCCTCACCTGTCTCAACCACAAGACCAACTGAAGTCCGCAAACCTTTGCGGATCAGATGATGATGAACGGCAGCAGTTGCCAGCAAAGCCGGTATCGCAATTCTCTTCTTATCAATCAGCCTGTCTGACAGAATGATGATGTTGTAGCCATTCTGCACAGCGCGTTCTGAACGCTCACACAGTCGATCAAGGGCCGCTTCCATACCAGCAGCGCCTGTGTCGGCATTGTAGGTAATATCCAGCGTTTGCGTCTGGAATTGATTGTCACCAATGTCGCTGATCGCCCGGATTTTCTCCAGATCATCATTGCTCAGAATAGGTTGACGCACCTCAAGGCGCTTGCGCTCTGACTGCCCTTCCAGATCGAACAGATTTGGACGTGGGCCGATAAACGACACCAGACTCATCACAATCTCTTCGCGGATCGGATCAATCGGCGGATTCGTGACCTGAGCAAAATTCTGCTTGAAATAGGTATAGAGCAACTTGGACTTCTGGCTCAGCGCCGAAATCGGCGTGTCCGTGCCCATGGATCCCAAGGCTTCCTGCCCTGTTGTCGCCATGGGCGCCATCAAGATTTTCAGATCTTCCTGACTATACCCAAATGCCTGTTGCCGGTCGAGCAGGCTGGCATGGGAATGCGGCGCTCTTGCTCCAACTGGCGGCAATTCCTCAAGCACAATCTGCGTCCGAGCCAACCATTCCTTATAAGGATTTGCATTTGCAATCCTGGACTTCAATTCATCATCCGCGATGATGCGGCCTTCTTCCAGATCAATCAGCAGCATTTTCCCGGGTTGCAGACGCCATTTTTTCACGATACGGGATTCGTCAATTGGCAAAACGCCCACTTCTGACGCCATGATAACGCAGCCATCATCTGTCTGCACATAGCGCGCAGGACGCAGCCCGTTACGATCCAACGTCGCCGCAATCTGGCGCCCATCGGTAAAGGCGATCGCGGCAGGACCATCCCATGGCTCCATCATCGCCGCGTGATAAGCGTAAAACGCACGACGATCTTCACCCATCAGCGGATTTCCTGCCCAGGCTTCCGGCACCAGCATCATGGCTGCATGGGACAGCTCATATCCACCCATTGTGAGGAATTCCAGAGCGTTGTCGAAACAGGCGGTATCCGACTGTCCTTCATAGGAAATGGGCCACAGCTTCGGCATGGAATCACCGAACAATGGAGATTTTACCGACGCCTGGCGCGCGGCCATCCAGTTGACATTGCCACGAAGTGTATTGATTTCGCCATTATGAGCCACCATCCGATAGGGATGAGCCAATTTCCAGGACGGAAAGGTATTTGTTGAAAAGCGCTGATGCACAAGCGCCAGGGCAGATTCGAACAGAGGGTTTTTCAAATCCAAATAATAGGGTCCCAGCTGATCCGCCAGGAACATACCTTTATAGACAATGGTCCGCGATGACAGTGATACGACATAAAAGTCGGTATCTTCTGCGCCATTATTGGCATCGTAAATCCGGTTGGAAATCATTTTCCGCATCAGGAACAGCTTGCGCTCAAATGCATCCTGATCTTCGATTTCCGGGCCACGGCCAATAAACACCTGCCGCGAATACGGCTCTGTTGCCAAAACCAGTTTCGACAGACCGGCATTGTTGACAGGCACATCGCGCCAGCCAAGCACAAGCTGATTGCAACTGGTTACAACATCTTCGACCATGCGTTCAAAATCAGCACGTGTTGCCTCATCCTGAGGCATGAACAGAAATCCAACCGCATAATTACCCGGTTCCGGAAGATCAAAATCGCAGACATTCTTGAACAGGCCATGTGGCATCTGGCTCAACAAACCGGCGCCATCACCCATCAAAGGGTCAGCACCAACCGCGCCACGATGCTCCAGATTTTCAAGAATCTGAATTCCGTCCTCAATAATCTTATGGGTCGCGCCACTCCTCATGTTGGCGATAAAACCAACACCGCAGGCATCATGTTCATGCGCTGGATTGTAAAGACCCTGTGCTACCGGAACACCATTGTGGCGAGGTGTACCTGGTTGGCGTTCGGTGTCTTTGTGTTTGGGTGCAGGATTCCGCACGGTCATTTCAGCCGGTCCAACTGTGTTGAGCAGAGATACTCTCTTTTGCGTCATTTCCAACACTCCAAACGTTTGGGCCACACATCACTGTGTCCCGTCATTGTCATTCACTCCCGAATTTGGCGACAGGCCTTCATTCGGGTCGCGCTTTCCCGAATTTCAGGAACGCGGCTCGGGCGAGCGGGCCGGCAAATGCCGATGCTCATGTTTTGGGTCACGCGGCCGTCATGGCCGCTTGTGGCATACGAAACCACCCGAGGGGCTTTTGCACCGACAGGCGAGGAAGTCGCTACCAAACTCTGCATAGAGCACACGGAATGACGTTTAACCCATTCATTGTGCTCTATGCAGAAGCGCAGATGATATCGCTATAGAAAGGATACCAACCGTAATTTAGGACAGCATTACTGTCCAATTACGTGCTGAAAATGCCAGATATGGCAACAAAGAGCAAGCCCATAATCGCATGCGAAAAGCCTCCAACCCCCGTTTTCCCTGGCATTATTGAAAGAAAAGAACGTTTTTGCCGCACCTTTTTTTCAAATATTCCAGCAATGCGTGCGCAAACGCCTCTCACAGATCCGTGATGGAAAGGTGAGCCCACGTCACGTCTGTTTGATTTTCAATTGAATTCGAACTCAGTCATTGTTTGTCTTGTCAGACGCAACGGCGAAACGGTCGGCGGTCTGAACACAACAATATGAACCGGTCAATACACGGAGAATCCAATGTCCGCTTTCACTAAAACTACTCTGTCAGCCGTACTCGTCGCAGGCGCAATGGCAACAGCACTTTCATCAGTAGCAATTTCAACAGACGCTGAAGCCGCTGGCAAAGAAAAATGCTTCGGTGTTTCTCTTGCAGGCAAAAACGATTGCGCAGCCGGTCCCGGCACAACATGTGCAGGCACTTCCAAAGTTGATTATCAGGGCAATGCATGGACACTCGTCCCAGCTGGCACCTGCGAAACAATGGAACTTGATGGCGGCCGCAAAGGTTCGCTGGCCGCTCTGGACCGCGATCTCCCAGCATAATTTTCCAATTGCAACACTTTCGGCCCGGAACGTGATACAACGTATCGGGCCGAATACCCTTTAGATCGTTAGACCCTGAGACCTGATATGTTCCAGACCATGCCACCCGCTTCCGCCGAAAAACGTGTTGATGCGCGTATTCCGGATCGGGCCGGAGTCGGGCTGAAAGCGGAACATTACTCAGACATACTTAACCTGAAACCTGATCTTGGCTGGTTTGAGGTTCACCCCGAAAACTACATGGGCGCTGGTGGCCCACCACATCATTTTCTTGAAAGCATCCGCGAGCATTACCCGCTGTCCTTGCACGGTGTGGGATTGTCAATTGGCGGAGAAGGCGCGTTGAATCAGGACCATCTTGGTCGCCTCAAAGATCTCAATGAGCGTTACCAACCCGGCTTGTTTTCCGAGCATCTGGCCTGGTCCAGTCATGAAACCCATTTCCTGAACGATCTGCTGCCTGTTCCTTACACCGAGCAGACTCTTGCCCGCGTTATCGACCACATCGACGAAGTGCAGCAAGTCATTGGCCGGCAAATGCTGTTGGAAAACCCCTCGCTCTATGTGGCGTTCGATCAGTCATCCATGAGCGAAATAGAATTTCTCACCCGCATCACTGATCAAACCGGCTGCGGGCTGCTACTGGACGTGAACAACGTCTATGTAAGCGCCACGAATCAGCAATATGATCCACAAAAATACATCGCTCAGTTCCCCTTGCACATTGTCGGCGAAATTCATCTGGGTGGTCATGCACCCGATAAGGATGAAACCGGGGCTCCGCTGTTGATCGACGCTCATGACAGAGCCGTTGATGAAGCGGTCTGGGCCTTGTACGAACGAACCATAGTTCTGGGCGGACCACGCCCGACCTTGATTGAATGGGACAATGATGTGCCGGATTTTGCGACGCTTCTGGACCAGGCCAAACAGGCTGAGCTGATAATGGAGCGCAATCCGCTGCTTGGCCGGCGTCATGGCTAGCGAAAGCCTGCGCCCATTTGCAGAAGCGCTTTTACAGCCGGGAAGCCCCGTGCCTGATGGCGTGATAAACCCAGATGGAGTTCCCGCAACAACGCGATTTGACGTTTACCGCAACAACGTCATTGTCAGCCTTATTGATGCGCTTGCCAGCCGTTTTCCGGTGGTTCAGACCCTTGTCGGAGAAGCGTTTTTTCAGGCTGCATCAAGAGAATTTGTAATCAATCAGCCGCCTGCGTCTCCGGTCATGTTGCATTACGGAACCGAGTTTCCAGCCTTTCTGGATGGTTTCCCTCCCGCAGCCTCCGTGCCTTATCTGGGTGATGTAGCGCGACTGGAGAGTGCACGCAGATCTGCCTACCATGCCGGCAACGCCGAACCGTTGGACCCGGCACAGCTGGAACAGATCGCGCCAGACCAGTTTGAGGCTCTTGCATTTCAAACACACCCATCCCTGTGTCTGATTGAGTCTGACTACGCCATATTGTCAATCTGGCAATCCAACAGTCAGGGCAGTGAGTTGGATGTGCCAGCCAATACGCCGCAATCAGTTATGGTTTGTCGCCCCATGCTGGAGGTCGAAGTGCGCGGCCTGCCTCAGGGCGCATATGCTTTCTTATCCACCCTGCAACAAGGCGGTACGCTTGGTGCAGCAGCCCAGGCAGGGCTTCTGTCCAATCCGGCCTTTGATCTGGCAACAACGTTAACTGGCGCCCTGTCAGCGAACGTCTTCACTGAATTTGAAATAACAAAAAAATAGTTTGGGAACTTCCATGAACGGCTTAATCGATTCACTCACACGGCTACATGACCGGGTATTTGGCGCACTGGAGATAGAAACACAGGACTGGTTTATGGGCCTTGCTGCCCGGTTTGTCTTTGCAGCAACCCTGCTGGTCTATTTCTGGAATTCAGCGGCAACGAAACTCGGTGACGGTATTTTCGGTTTCCTGACACCGTCCAGCGGGGCCTATGTTCAGATTTTCCCCAAAGCTTTTGAAGCTGCCGGGTATGACAGCGCCGCCCTTGCCTGGCATTATCATCTGATTGCCATTCTTGGCACATGGGCTGAATTTATTTTGCCCGCCCTCATCGTGATTGGCTTGTTCACACGTCTTGCAAGTCTGGCCTTCATTGGCTTTATCGCTGTCATGACTATTGTCGACATTACCGGTCATGGAGCTGATGCAACAACCATCGGCGCATGGTTCGATGGTGACCCGGCATCTCTCATCATGGATCAGCGTGCCTTCTGGATTTTTGTGCTTCTGGTGCTGGTCATCAAAGGCGGTGGCAAATTGTCGGTGGACTTCCTTCTCGGGCGATCCAGAGGCTACTGACCGCGCCTGCCTTGAAATGAATGACGCAAGCCGCTACGGCTTGCGTCATGATGTTTGCAAGTGACAATTGGGCTGGTGCCTGCCCGCAGGTTCAAAGAGCCTTGGCTGATCTAGGGCCGGACGTCGCCCCAGCCTATGGCGGCGACGCGTTAAGTGCAGCGGTCAATGCCAGACTTTCCGAAATTTTTGAAACGCCTGTCGAGAGCCTTATGATGGCAACCGGCTCAGCTGCGAACGCATTGGCCCTAGCCCATTTCGCCAAGCCCGGTGGCATTACCCTTGCCCATAAAAACGCTCACGTGATGGTTGATGAATATAATGGTCCTGAGCGCGTCAGCCCCGGTCTGAAAATTCTTGGTCTTTCAGGACACGCAGGCAAGCTGACCACTGATGGTCTCGGCCATGTACTGCAACAATTCCCTGATGGCGTATCACGTCAGGGGCGTTTGACCTGCCTGTCGCTCACTCAGGCAACTGAGCTTGGCCAGTCTTACACGCCAGCGGAAATTTCCGCTTTGGCGAAACTGGCAAAGCAGCAGATCGGTTTGGGCGTTCATATGGATGGCGCACGCCTTGCAAATGCAATCACTCACCTGAACTGTACGCCTGCTGATGTAACATGGCGGGCAGGTGTCGATTGCCTGTCACTTGGTTTCACCAAAAACGGGGCCTGGGCAGCTGACCTGCTGATCTTCTTCGAGGGACAATCAAGCGTCGAAGCCGGTTACATACGAAAACAAATGGGCCAGAACTTTTCCAAGCCCCGTTTCATGGCCGCCCAAATTCTTGCCATGTTGGAAGACGAGACTTGGTTGAAAAATGCCGAACACGCCAATCAGCAAGCAGCCAATCTGGCCAACGGCCTTGCCGCCTGTGACAAATGCTCTGTACCTTTGATGCCTCAATCCAATGAAGTCTTTGCCTATTTCGAAGCCAACGACATTGAGAGATTGCAAAAAGCGGGTGCCAGTTTCTATCCTTGGCCGGATGAAGACATTCCGGACGATCTGAAACAAGCTGACAAAACCCTGATGCGCCTTGTCTGCAGCTTTGCCACCTGTTCAAAAGATGTTGAGGTTTTCCTCACCCAATTGGGCCAGAGCCCTCACATCAAAGGCTGACCATTCGGCACGCCCTGATCAGGGGACGCCAGAACAACGGCCCCATCTTCATCTTCAAAGCCCAATGTCAGAACTTCAGACATGAATTTGCCGATTTGGCGTGGGGGGAAATTGACCACCGCCATCACCTTACGCCCCAGAAGCAGCTCTGGTGTGTAGTGGACTGTGATCTGGGCTGATGATTTCTTGATGCCAATGGCATCCCCAAAATCAATCTTCATTTTGATGGAAGGTTTGCGTGCCTCAGGATAAGGCTCCGCTTCGACAATAGTTCCGATGCGAATGTCCACTTTCAAAAAATCATCGAAAGTGATTTCGTTTTTGCGTTGCATGCTCTGAAATCCGTTTTTGATCGTGCAGTGAACCGCAACACCAGACTTAGTCGGCCACCTTACCCAACTCGATTGCACGCTTATGCGCAGCCCGAACTGTTTCTTCTATCAATGGGGGCAGACCGTCAGACGCCATGAGAACATCCAGTCCGGCAGCTGTCGTGCCTTTCGGCGATGTCACATTCACACGAAGGGTCTCAGCGCTGTCCGAAGACTGGTGCAGTAATTCGCCTGCCCCTGAAACAGTTTCCCGAGCCAGAATCATCGCCACATCTTCTGGCAATCCCAGCGCCTTGCCTGCCTGAGCCATAGCTTCGACCAGATGGAACACATAGGCAGGACCACTGCCCGATACGGCTGTTACCGCATTAATGGCTTCTTCGCTGTCCACCCACACGGCCTTGCCGATGGCTTCCAACAATTCAGCAATGAAGTCCTTCTGCTGCGGTGTCATTTCCCGGGATGGAAACAACCCTGTCACTCCGCGCCCAACCAAAGCAGGTGTGTTTGGCATGGACCGGATAACCAGAGCCTCATTGCCGAATGTTTTGGTCAAGGTTGCAATCGTTATGCCTGCGGCGACCGACAGAACAATCATGCCAGTCGCATCTGATCGGTCTGAAAAACCGGCCAGGCCCGGCAGCACTTTTCCCATCATCTGGGGTTTGACTGCCAGCATCAGCAGACCTGGCGTAGGCACATCATCCGCACTGTCATGAACGATAACGCCCTGACCCTGCAACTCTGCGCGTTGGCTCTCATTGAGACCGGGGTCGATCACATGCACAGCGCCCTCGGCCAATCCTTTGGACAGCCAACCCTGCAACATCGCGCCGCCCATCTTGCCCGCGCCAACAAGTACGAGTGGTCGATCCTTATCTATCCCAACGCTCATACCTGATCAGGCCTCGCCAATGGTTTCAAACAACGTGCCCGCCAGGGCATCGGGTGCTGATTTACCGGCCCACAGAATAAACTGAAAGGCTTGATAGTAACGCTCGCACGCTTCAACGGAACCGGACAAAAGGGCTTCCAACTGCTGATGTGTTGGTTCAACACCGCCGGACAACAGCAGAGACTGGCGAAACATCACTACACCTTCTTCGGCCCATAGATCAAAATGGCCCATCCACAGCTGCTCATTCACCAGAGCAAGCAGACGAATGATTTCTCCACGATGTTTGTCCGTAACCTTGGCATCAAAGGCACAGGCCAGATGCAGTGCCTCGACCTCTACCATCCACGAGAAAGAGACATGATAGTCGCACCAGCTACCAACCACAGTAATGGTTATTTCATCTTCACCTGAGCGCTCAAATACCCAATCATTCAATCCAGCCAATTGCTCAATGAAATCTACAGGGTTTGCATCACGCTCAAGTTCGACGTCGAGCATACTCATGGGAGACTCCCGCTGCTGCCTCGTTACGTAAGGGTCAGAATCAACCCTTAACCCACTATATAGTGTGGCAAGTATGTGACGATACTATTTATACGATGGCAGAGCGTTTCCTGTGGACGAATCGGGATAACACACTGGCCGATTCATGGCTCAGGAAAGGACCGTTTGTCAGGTTGGTTTTTTGGCGGCAGGTTTGCGGCTGGTGGTGCGTTTGGCAGTTTTCAGACTGGCGATTTCGTCGCGCAAGGCCTGCAAATCAGCCCGTAATGCATAATTTTCATCACGCGCCATTGCGGCCATATCCCGTACAGCTTCAAACTCTTCCCGCTGCACCAGATCCATATCTGACAGCAGTCGTTCCAACTGACTTTTCACCGCTGTTTCAGCTTCCCGGCGCACGCCTTGGGCAACACCAGCGGCATCAGTTGCCAGTTTTGCGATCTCATCGAGCAGACGGCCTGAAGTTCGTGCCATGACATATATCCTTTGTTGTGCAGCTTATATGCGTCTTTCTGTGTCTAATCTCAAGACTCCACGACAAAACACCTGACATGAAGCAAGCCTCAGATTAGAAGCAATGACAATCGCAACAGTTTTGGTTCATTTGTGTCCACATTCGTTTTGCCCTTCCCGATGATCGACCCGGTCTTGATTGAGTTCGGTCCGCTTGCCATTCGCTGGTATGCCCTTGGCTATATTGCCGGTATCCTTATCGGCTGGTGGTATGCGCGCCGCCTGGTTTCAAACGATCGCCTATGGGCCCCGGCCCAACCGGCCATGTCCCCCGCAGCTATTGATGACTTCCTGCTTTGGATGACCCTTGGTGTCATTTTGGGTGGCCGCATCGGCTATGTATTGTTTTACAATTTTGACGTCTATCTCAACAATCCATTGGAAGCGTTGAAACTTTGGCAGGGCGGAATGTCCTTCCATGGCGGCTTTATTGGCTCAATTCTGGCAATCATCCTGTTTGCACGCAGCCGTGGCATACGCCTGTGGTCCTTGCTCGATATTTGTGCCATCTGCACGCCCTTCGGACTGTTCTTTGGCCGGCTGGCAAATTTCATCAATGCGGAACTCTGGGGCCGCCCCTCATCTGCACCATGGGCTATGGTGTTCCCGGGTGCCGGCCCGGAACCACGCCACCCCAGCCAATTATATGAAGCTGCGTTGGAGGGGATAATCCTGTTTGCCGTATTATGGGGTCTGGCGCATCTGTTTCGTGCTTTCAGGAAACCGGGCCTGATTGCCGGTACGTTTACGGCTGGCTATGGCCTGTCCCGGTTCATCGTAGAGTTCTTTCGCGAGCCGGATGCGCATATCGGCTTTCTCAGCGGATGGCTGACCATGGGCATGCTGCTATCCCTGCCAATGATAGCGCTCGGTCTGTGGGGTATCATCGGGTCTCGCAAGAGAACCCTTTAAACGGCGATCATAATGACTGATCTAAAGACCCGCATACTGGAAGATATTGCCCTGACCGGGCCCATGCCCCTGTCACGATACATGAATCTGTGTCTGGGGGATCCCGTCTCTGGCTACTACATGACCCGGGATCCGTTCGGTCAAAAGGGCGACTTCACCACGGCTCCGGAAGTCAGCCAGATGTTTGGCGAACTCATTGGCGCCTGGCTTGTCTCTGCTTGGCAGGCTCTGGGCAGCCCATCGCGCATACGGGTTGCAGAGTTGGGGCCAGGGCGCGGCACCTTGATGGCCGATTGTCTGCGCTGCATGGCTCTGGAGCCCAAGCTTATGCGTGGCCTGCAAATCGACATGGTGGACATGAGCCCCACACTTACAGCTGCCCAGCAGAAAAAACTGTCACACGCCCCCTGCCCGGTCCGTTGGCACAGCAGCTTGCCGGACAGCGATCTCCCAACCCTGTTGATTGCCAATGAATTCTTTGACGCTTTGCCAGTTCATATTCTTGTGAAAACGCAAAAGGGCATCGCAGAACGCCACGTCATTACCTCACAGGAGGGCAAACTTGGTTTCGCTGATCTTCCCACCAAATTGACAATCAGCCAGAGCCAGATAGATGCAACACCCTTTGGAACCGTGTTCGAATTATCGCCGGAGCGCAATGATGTTGCTGACAACATTGCTGCCGGGATCGATGCAAATGGCGGTGCCGCACTCCTGATTGATTACGGCTATCTCCAGCCTAAAACCGGCGCAACCTTTCAGGCCCTTACAAATCACCAAATGGTGGATCCGCTGGACCAGCCCGGAGAGGCCGACCTGACCGCCCTGGTCGATTTCACCTCATTGGAAAGATGTTTCAAATCAAGGGGTATCCACGTATCCGGCCCGGTCAGTCAGATGGACTTTTTACTGGATCTGGGACTTTTGGAAAGAGCCGGGCAATTGGGCGCAGATCAATCGCATGAGATACAGACCGGCCTTCAGCAGGCTGTGACGCGTCTTGTGTCCCCAGATGAAATGGGAACCCTCTTCAAGGTACTGGCAGCGACAAGTTTCGATGATCCAATGCCCGGTTTTCAGAAACCATCTTGATTTTACGCCCTCAATCCGGTCACCTGTCCTCATGAATCAAACCTTTGTCCCTGCCCCGTTCACAACGCACTCAGCCCTTGAAGGTGGAGGCATTCTGCATGGTTTCTTCGGCCGTCAGGGCGGCATCTCAAAGGGAATTTATGACAATCTGAATTGCGGCGTCGGGTCAGATGATGTGAAGGATCATGTCCTCCACAATCGACAGGTGCTGACACAAACGCTCGTTGGAGAAAACTGGCCACTGATTACGCCCTACCAGATTCACAGTCCCAGATGTCTGATTGTCACAGGCCCTTGGCCAAATGGGGAGTCAGAACAATGCGACGCCTTGGCAACGGCAACGCCCGGTATTGTGCTGGCAGTTGGGTCAGCGGATTGTGGTCCTGTTCTGTTTGCCGATGCGCAAAGCCGTGTCGTCGGGGCGGCCCATTCCGGCTGGAAAGGGGCTATTGGCGGCGTGTTGGAAAGTACGATTGCACAAATGGAGGCCCTTGGCGCAAAGCGTGAGCGCATCCATGCAATTCTCGGGCCGACCATTTCGCAAAAATCTTACGAAGTCGGCGCAGAATTCCGCCAGACCTTCATTCAGCACGCCGCAGGGAATTCAGCCTACTTCACCGAAGGGGCGAAGAATGAGCACTTTCAATTTGATCTACCGTCCTACATTGTCGACAGATTAAACGCCTGCGGACTTGCCAATGCGGAATGGACCGGTCAATGTACCTACCTTGAGGACACGGCGTTTTTCAGCTATCGCCGCACCACACACCGACAAGAGCCAGATTATGGCCGCCAACTAGCTGCAATTTCAATCACCTGATCAACTGCGAGAAAGCTCATGACCCTGCATTTTTCCCGCGAGGAATATGATCATCGACGCGAGCGTTTGCTGGCCGTCATGGAAGAGAATAATTTAGACGCCATGCTGCTGTTTTCTCAGGAAAGCATGTATTGGCTAACCGGATTTGACTCCTTTGGATTTTGCTTTTTCCAATGCCTGATTGTTCGCTCCAATGGCGACATGTCTTTGTTGACCCGCATGCCGGATCTGCGCCAGGCCCGGCACACATCCACCATTGAAGATATCCATGTCTGGATGGATTGGGGCGAAGCCGGGCCAGTCAATCAGTTACGTGATCTGATGGACAATCTGGATATGCTTGGCGAGAACATCGGAGTAGAATACGACACCCCGGGACTGACGGCCTTTTATGGCCGCCAGGTGGACGATAAACTGAAAAGCTTCGGCAATCTGAATGACGTGTCGACCCTCATCCCTGGCTTGCGCGTGCAGAAAAGCTTCGCCGAAATTGCCTATATCAGAGAAGCTGCGGAAATGGCTGACAACGCCTTTGAAGCGGGCCTTGCGATCATAAAGCCCGGCGCCAATGACGCCGATATTCTGGCCACAATGCAAGGCTCGGTGTTTGCCGCCGGCGGCAGTTATCCTGGCAATGGATTTATCGTTGGCTCTGGCAAGGATGCGTTGCTGTGCCGCACCAAATCAGGTCGCCGCACCTTGGAGGAACAGGATCAGGTAACACTCGAATTTGCTGGCGTATCAAAGAACTATCACAGCGCGCTGATGCGAACAGTCGTTGTGGGTGAGCCTACGCCCCGACACATTGAGCTGTTTGACGCGGCCGTAACAGCCTTGAAGGCCTGTGAAGAACAGATGGTACCAGGCAAGACCTTTGGTGATGTGTTCGAAGCTCATGCCAGCGTTCTGGATGAACGAGGATTGCATCCCCATCGCATCAACGCCTGCGGATATTCACTGGGGGCGCGTTTCGCACCATCCTGGATTGACACACCCATGTTCTATCGCAAAAATCCGTTCGTGATCCGCAAAAATATGAGTCTCTTCCTTCATATCATCATAATGGATAGCGAAACTGAAACGGCAATGACACTGGGCCGAACCTATCTGACCACAGAAACCGTGCCGGAACCTTTGTCTCGTTTGCCAATTGAACTTGTAACGGTGAAGGGCTAGAGCACATTCCATGAATCTATTGTTTGTGTCATGTCGCGTCTGCCTTGTGTTTATGATGTGCGTTTTCCTCAGCGCATGCCTTGGCACGATTGAGGAAAACCTGCAGAAGGCAGAAACAGAGGCACAGGGTGAAGTTTATACGCCCAGTGTAACCTCCGAAGAAATTGCGCCGATTGATGCCGCCCCCAAAATTCGCGCCTCCGGTCCCGCTTCCTTGGCACGGCTTGGTTTTGCACCAATTGAAGGCATTCCGAAAAATGTTGAAAACCGCCTGTCTGAAGCGCTGCGACGCTCGGCATTTCGGCGCAACATGTTTCTGGTACCCAATGGCGATGCCTCTCAAAGCTATCTCGTAAGAGGCTACCTGTCATTGGCCTCGAATTCTCTGGGAACCGTCATTGTCTATATTTGGGATATAAGCGCCAACAATGGCTCTTCCCCTCACCGGATCAGCGGACAGGTCCTGGCACCCAATGCAACCGCAAACTGGAACAGCATTGGTACAGACTCACTTGATTTACTGGCTGTGCAGTCCATGGAAGCGATTATCGCATGGCTCAATACTGAACTGGGCGCGGCCAAAGTGGACAAACGGGATATTGTCCCCTTCCAATAGCAGAGCCAGGCCTGAAAAGGTGATACGGGTCAATCCGGTAAGGTCAAATAATATGCCGCTCCAGAGCGTGTTTTGTTGATCAAATGAGATTGTACCAACAAAACATGCTCAACCAGCTTTACACCGAGCGCCGCAGCTTGTTAGAAGCAGCACCATACGCGATCTTGGCCATGCCTCAGGACTGTTCCCAATGAAACTTATCGCCGGCAATTCCAATCCCGCCCTCGCAAAGTCGGTGGCGGAGTATTTGGACATTCCTCTTGCGCATTGCTCCGTCCGACGCTTCGCCGATCAGGAAATATTCGTCGAGATTCAGGAAAACATTCGGGGGGAGGACGTCTTCGTTCTTCAATCCACCAGTTATCCGGCCAATGATCACCTGATGGAATTACTGATCCTGATGGACGCGGCACGCCGATCCTCAGCCAAGCGCATCACTGCGGTTGTCCCTTATTTTGGCTATGCTCGGCAGGACCGAAAACATGCTGCCCGCACACCAATTTCGGCGAAGCTGGTGTCCAATCTGATTACCGAGGCGGGTGCGGACCGGGTGCTGACCCTGGATTTGCATGCAGGCCAGATTCAGGGCTTCTTTGATATTCCGACAGACAATCTGTTTTCAGCCCCACTGTTTGCACGCGACATCAAGTCCCGCATGCCTGGTGGCAAAGTCATGGTGGTTTCCCCCGATGTGGGTGGTGTGGTCCGCGCCCGGGCCGTGGCCAAACGTATTGATGCCCCCCTGTCCATCGTCGACAAACGCCGTGACAGCCCCGGTGAATCAGAAGTCATGAATATCATCGGTGATGTAGAAGGCTATGACTGCATTCTGGTCGATGACATCGTGGATTCCGGTGGCACACTGTGCAATGCCGCTGATGCTTTGCAGGAACAGGGTGCAACATCGGTTCGCGCCTACATAACCCATGGCGTCTTGTCCGGCGGGGCCGTTGCCAGGGTAACGGCTTCCAAGCTTAAAGAACTCGTGATTACGGACTCCATACAGCCGACCGGAGCAGTGGAATCGGCCTCCAACATTCGGGCAATCCCTATTTCAACGCTGATTGGTGAAGCGATCTCCAGAACAAGTCTGGAAAAATCCGTATCCAGCCTGTTTGACTGAGCCCAACCTGCAATCGACAACCACGTCAAACGCCCCATAAAACCCTTGCCTTTCTAAAGCCTCTCGCCTAAAAGCCTCTCCACGCGGTCACACCCTTGGAGGGACCGCATAATCTGGGCAGTAGATTGACGAGAAATCAGGTTTGCTGTCCTCACCAAACAAATCGGAGTGCTTCCTATGAGTGATGAACTCAAAGCGGTGGCGCGGGAACGAGTTGGCAAGGGGGCTGCTCGAGCTACGCGTCGTGAAGGTCTTGTACCTGGCGTCATTTATGGCGACAAAAAACCACCCCTTTCAATTGCCCTGCCTGCCAAAGAAACAGCTATTGCTGCAAATGACAGTAGCTTTATGGCGCGCGTGATCGACCTTGACGTTGATGGTAAAACCCATTCGGTTATTGCCAAAGATGTGCAACGTGATCCCGTCAAAGACTTTGTGATTCACGTAGATTTCCTGCGCGTTGGCAAAGGCAGCACATTGACCGTCAATGTTCCTGTCAACTTTATCAATGAAGAAGCTGCACCTGGCCTTACACGTGGCGGCGTCCTCAACATTGTCCGCCACGAAGTCGAATGCGACGTGCCTGGCAATGCCGTACCGGAATTCCTTGAAGCGGATTTGACCGGCCTTGATATCGGCGATGGCATACATATTTCTGCTGTTAAGCTGCCGGAAGGCGTCGTTCCGACCATTTCGGATCGGGACTTCACCATTGCAACAATTGCCGCACCAGCCGCTCTCAAGAGTGAGGACGAAGGTGATACGGATGCTGCAACTGATGAAGGTGCAGAAGCTGGCGCAGAAGACGGCGACAGCACCACAGAGTAAACGGAACAAAGCCGAGCGGCCAACCCATGAAACTTCTCGTTGGACTGGGAAATCCTGGAGCACAATACTCCGGAAACCGCCACAATATTGGCTTTCTTACAGTGGACGAAATACACACCCGCCACGGTTTCACACCGTGGCGGGATCGCTTTCAGGGGTCGATGGCTACGGGCACAATCGACGGCGAGAAAGTCACCCTGCTTAAACCCCAGACCTTTATGAACCTGTCCGGCCAATCTGTCGGAGAAGCCGTTCGCTATTTCAAGATCCCCGTGGAAGACATCATAGTCTTTTATGATGAACTTGACCTTGTACCGGGTAAGATCCGCGTCAAGACTGGCGGTGGTTCCGGTGGCCACAATGGCATTCGCTCAATGGATGCCCATGTGGGGAAAGACTATCAAAGGGTTCGCATTGGCATCGGCCATCCCGGCCATAAGGACCTGGTAAGCCGATACGTCTTGTCCGATTTCGCCAAGGCCGACGGCGAGTGGCTTGAACCCTTGTTAAGCGACATGGCCAAAGCGGTTCCGACTCTGCTGAACGAAGGCGCCGCCAGTTTCATGAACAAATTTGCCTTGTTGCAAAACAAGGCTGGCAACGCACGAGAGCAGGTGAACTCCAAAAAACCAGCCCCCAAACGGGACAAGGCTGGCTCCGTAACACCACAAGAAAAATCAATTGGGCCGATGGCGGCGGCTTTAAAAGCGCTCCTGCCCAAAACAAAAAAGGACTGACCCGATGGGTTTTAAATGCGGGATCGTTGGCTTGCCCAATGTTGGCAAATCGACACTGTTCAATGCGCTGACCAAAACAGCGGCAGCACAGGCTGCCAATTATCCATTTTGCACCATTGAACCGAACACCGGCGATGTTGCTGTTCCCGATCCAAGGCTCGCGAAGCTGGCCGCGGCTGGAAAGTCTGCCAACATCATCGCAACGCGTCTGACCTTTGTGGATATTGCCGGTCTGGTACGCGGTGCATCAAAGGGTGAAGGCCTGGGCAACCAGTTTCTCGCGAACATTCGCGAAGTGGATGCAATCGCACATGTTCTGCGGTGTTTTGAGGACGAGGACATCACCCATGTGGATGGACGCATCGATCCGGTTGCGGACGCAGAAACTGTTGAAACCGAGTTAATGCTGGCTGATCTGGAAAGTCTGGAAAAACGCGTCGTCAATCTGCGCAAACGCGCGACCGGCAATGACAAGGAAGCCAAACAATTATTGCCTCTTGTGGAAGCAACCATTGCTCTGCTGACCGATGGCAAGCCTGCAAGAATGCTGGATGTCGACCAGGACGATGAAAAAGCGTTCAAAGGCCTGCAGCTTCTCACATCAAAGCCTGTTCTCTATGTCTGTAACGTGATGGAAGATGATGCGGACAAGGGCAATGCCTTCTCAGACGCTGTCGCCGAGATGGCTCAGCGCGAGGGGGCTCAATCGGTCGTCATATCGGCCAATATCGAGGCTGAGATTGCTCAGTTGGATGCAGAAGAAGCTGCAGAATACCTGGAAAGCATGGGCCTTGAAGAGCCAGGTCTTGATCGTCTCATCCGTGCTGGCTATCAACTGCTCGACCTCATTACTTTTTTCACGGTGGGTCCAAAAGAAACCCGTGCCTGGACCATCACCAGAGGCACCAAGGCGCCGCAGGCTGCTGGTGTCATCCATACGGATTTTGAGCGTGGGTTCATTCGGGCACAGACGATTGCCTATGATGATTATATTGGACTTGGTGGGGAAAGCCCTGCCAAGGAAGCTGGCAAAGCAAGAGATGAAGGCAAGGAATATGTTGCCCATGATGGCGACGTAATGCTCTTCAAATTCAACACCTGAGGCACCAAAAAATGGCTGGGCATCGCTCGACCGAAGCAGAGTTTGGCAAAGAAATTCTGTTTCTGATGGCAGCGCCTGCCGAATATGGTGAGGCCCTGAAGGCCCGTATTGAGCCGGTCTTTATCGGTGTTGGTCCTGTCGAAGCTGCCATCAACACCGCACGCGCCTTGGCAGGTCTGAAAGCTGACAATGCACTGCCGGACCTTGTCATCTCACTCGGCTCTGCGGGCTCAGCCAGCTTGGAGCAAACTGAAATCTATCAGGTCAGCTCTGTCTCTTACCGAGACATGGATGCCTCCCCCCTTGGCTTTAAGAAGGGCGTCACGCCATTCGTGGATCATGAAGTCGACATACCCCTGCGCCCCCGGATTCAGGGTGTGCCGGAGGCACGGCTTTCAACCGGTGGAAGTGTCATCTCCGGTGCTGCCTATGACCCCATTGATGCAGATATGGTGGATATGGAAACATTTGCCGTGCTGCGCGCCTGCCAGATGTTTGACATTCCCCTGCTCGGTCTGCGTGGCATTTCTGACGGCCGCAAAGATCTGCATCACTATGATGACTGGACACGTTATCTACACGATGTAGACAGAAAACTGGCAGGTGTTCTCGACACATTGCCAGAGAATTTGGTGATGAATTCCTGAAGCGCTTAGTGCCCCGGATAGGACACCA
This sequence comes from Alphaproteobacteria bacterium, assembly GCA_024743215.1. GTDB lineage: Bacteria > Pseudomonadota > Alphaproteobacteria > Rhizobiales. Next base: position 274,080 of record JANSWZ010000003.1, on the reverse strand, counting down.
GAACCTGAACGGGAACACCAAGATCCCGAATTTTATCAGCACCGCCAAGGTCCGGTAAATCAACGATGAAACAGGCCGCAACCACATTGGCTCCCAGTCCCTGCAGCAGCTTGATAGCGCCTTCAGCAGTCCCGCCCGTGGCAATCAGATCATCCACAAGGACAACCTTCTCACCCGCCGTTACGGCATCCTTGTGAATTTCCATTTCATCAATGCCATATTCCAGCGAATAGGCGATGCTGGCCGTCGCGTGGGGAAGCTTGCCCTTTTTACGGATAGGCACAAAGCCTGATGACAATTGATGGGCAACAGCACCACCCAGAATGAAACCACGTGCCTCAATCCCTGCCACTTGCTCTATTTTTTCCCCAGCAAAAGGCTGTACCAACTCATCAATAGCCTTCCGAAATGCGCGCGCATTTGACAACAATGTTGTGATGTCGCGAAAAAGAATTCCCGGTTTCGGATAATCGGGAATGGTTCGGATTGCCGCCAGCAACTCAGGATGGCCTGTTGCAATATCAGACATGGTAACTTGCTCCCCAAAGCACCGGTAAAACAAGAACCGGAAATGAAAAGAGCCCCGGAAGGGACTCTTTTTTGTTACGTCGTGTGGTCAGAGCCTAGTGCTTGACGCTGGCAAAAACTTTGCGTTTGGTCAGATAAAGCAATCCGGCAAAGATCAGCAAGAAAATCAAAACCCTGAAGCCCATCGCCTTGCGATCCATCAAATGAGGCTCTGCAGCCCACATCATGAACGCCGAAACATCACGCGCATACTGGTCCACAGTCTGTGGCGAACCGTCAGAATACTCATGTTGATCGTCACTCAACGGAGCAGCCATTGCGATCTGAACACCTGACATGAAGTGTGTATTGTAATGCAGCCCGTCCAGCATCTGGACATCATCAGGCACGTCTTCACTGTAACCGGTCAGCAGGCCATAGATATAATCTGGACCGGATTCCTGATACTGCGTGAAGATATCAAACACGAAGGTCGGAAAGCCGCGCGTTGCTGCCCGCGCTTTTGCCAGCAACGAGAAGTCTGGTGGATAAGCACCATTGTTGGAGGCACGGGCCTGTTCTTCATTGGCCCATGGCGATGGAAAGCGATCCGCCAGTCTGCCAGGACGGTCATACATTTCGCCATCCCCATCCGGACCATCCAGTATGGAGACTTCCGCTGCAATGGCACGAACTTCAGCTTCGGAGAAACCTGGTCCACCAGGTTCCATCAGATTGCGAAACGCCACCAGACTCAAGCTGTGGCAAGCAGCACAGTTTTCGGTGTAAATCTGAAATCCACGCTGCAACTGTGCCTGATCGAACTTGCCGAAGGGACCGGAAAAGCTCCAGTCCTGTTCCTCGACATGCAGTTCACTGGCAGCTATTGCCGTGCCCGAAAATGCCATCCCGATGATGAGTGTGGCAGTGGCGACGGTTTTAGTAAGGAAAGTCGTCATTGTGTTGTCCTTGAACCTCATTACCTGACCCCAATCAACCCTTGGTCTCGGGAGATGCAGCAGCGCCTGACGGCATGGCAGAACCACCTTTGCTGTCACTGTCACCAAGCACAGATTCCGTGATGGAATTTGGCAGCGGTTTTGTTTTCTCAAAGATGCCCAAAAGCGGTAGCAGAATGAGGAAGTGAGCAAAGTAGTATGCAGTGAAAATACGCGATGCAATCACATAGCCACCTTCAGCTGGCTTTGATCCAAGCCAGCCAAGGACAATGGCAACCACCACGAAGACCCAGAAAAACACCCGGTAGGTTGGACGGAACGAAGCCGACCGTACTTTTGATGTGTCCAGCCATGGCAGCACGAACAGCACCGCAATGGAACCAAACATCAGCACAACGCCGCCCAGCTTGTCAGGAACCGCACGCAGGATGGCGTAGAAGGGCAGGAAGTACCATTCAGGCACAATATGCGCAGGCGTAACCAGAGGATTGGCAGGAATGTAATTGTCGGCATGGCCCAGATAATTCGGCAGATAGAACACGAACCAGGAATAGACAACAAAGAACACAACCAGCGCAAACGCATCCTTGATGGTCGCATAAGGCGTGAAAGGCAGTGTGTCGCTCTTCTGTTTGACTTCAACGCCTGTCGGGTTGGTCTGCCCCGTTACATGGAGTGCCCAGACGTGAAGAATGACCACGCCGGCAATCATGAAAGGAAGCAGGTAATGCAGCGAGAAGAAGCGGTTCAATGTCGGCTGGTCGACTGAAAAGCCGCCCCACAACCAGGTCACAATGCTCTCACCGAACAAGGGAATGGCAGAGAACAGATTGGTGATAACAGTCGCACCCCAGAAGGACATCTGGCCCCATGGCAGCACATAACCCATAAATGCAGTCGCCATCATCAACAGGAAGATCACAACGCCGAGAATCCACAGGACCTCACGTGGCTCCTTGTAGGAGCCATAATAAAGACCGCGGAAAATGTGTACATACACCGCAATGAAGAACATCGAGGCGCCATTTGTGTGAACGTAGCGCAGCAGCCAGCCATAATTCACATCTCGCATGATGTGCTCAACCGAGTTGAAGGCAAGGTCAGCGCTGGCAACATAATGCATGGCCAGAACAACACCGGTGATGATCTGAATCACCAGCATGATCGACAGCATACCGCCGAATGTATAGGCGTAGTTCAGATTACGTGGCACTGGATAGGACACGAAGGAATCGTGCACCAGACGTGGAAGCGGCAGACGTTTGTCGAGCCACTTCATCGCGCCGTTCTGGGGATCGTAGGAGGAGGTATGTCCACTCATTGCGAGGTCTCCGAGTTTCTCAAAAGCCGATGAAAGCGCTTAGCCAATGCGGAGCGTCGTTTCGGACATGAATTCATAAGGCGGGATAGCAAGGTTCAGCGGTGCTGGACCTCTGCGAATGCGGCCAGACGTGTCGTAGTGCGAGCCATGGCAAGGGCAGAACCATCCGCCAAAGTCACCGGCATCACCAAGCGGAACACAACCCAGATGCGTACAGATACCAACCATGATGAGAAGATTCTCACGGCCTTCCACAGCGCGATCCACATCTTCTTGAGGGTCAACCAGCTCATCCATGGGAACAGATTTGGCGGCCTCGACCTCTGCATCTGTGCGGTTGCGAATGAAAACGGGTTTTCCGCGCCACTTGATCGTGATGCTTTGACCGGATTCAACAGCGCTGATGTCCACTTCTGTAGAGGCCAGAGCCAATGCTGATGCATCCGGGTTCATCTGGTCCACAAGCGGCCAAACTACGCCGGCAACGCCGACAACAGCGAATGCGCCCGTTGTTACATAAAGAAAGTCCCGGCGGGTTCCATTTTCCCCGGAAGCCGAAGTTTCATTTTCAAGAGCCGTATCCGACAAGGCTGTATCCTTTTGCAGCAAAGCCGCCCCATTGCATTTGCCTTGGCATCAGCGGTGGAGCGTCGATTCACATCTTTATAAGCGATTTGCATTTCGTTTGAAACAACAGCACGCAAGAGCACTTATTGAGTGGTTATATCCCGCAGCCGCACCAAAACGTCAACGCCCGAGACTAGGAGATTCGACTAATTGCGACGATTAACCCACCAAAACTCGTTCATGATGCCACCTGCGGACTGCAAAGCAGTATATTTTCACAGGTCAAAAGAGACAATTCGGTTTTGAAAGAATGTTAATAGCCTATTGCCAGGCCATCTTTTCGCGGATCTGATCCACCGATGAGCAACCCGCGCTCCTGATCAATGGCAATAATTTGTCCACCGCCGATCGCCTTGCCAGACCGCACCACTTTGTGACCTTTCTGAAGCAGCACCTCATCAATCTGCGGAGACCATCCATCTTCCAGTTCCAGATTGCCTGCGTCGTCCCAGAAAGCGCGCGGAAAATCGAGCGCCGCTTGCGGATCAAGGCCATAAACCAGCATGTTCTGCAACACATGGGCATGACCGCATGCTTGATACTGACCGCCCATGACGCCAAAGCTGATAGACGGTTTGCCATCTTTCAGAACCATACCCGGTATAATCGTGTGGAGCGGCAGTTTTGAGGGGGCAACAGCATTGGGATGCCCTTTTTCCAACAAGAAGGATCGCCCACGGCTTTGCAGCATAATGCCTGTTTTCTCAGTCAGAATTCCGGTTCCAAAGCCATCGAACAGGGAATTGATAAAGGAACAGGCCATCCCGTCCCTGTCCACAACACTCAGATACACCGTGTCTGCATTGGGCACATGAGGCGTTGGCTTGTCCAGAACGCTGGTCGTATTGATTCGCTCAGACAATTTCTGTCCATAGGCGGGATCAATCAGATCAGACATGGCAACACTCATCGCCGCCGGATCCGAAATAAAGGCATCTCGCACGCCATAGCCCAGCTTGGCGGCCTCAATCTGCTTGTGCAGCCTTTCAGCAGACATGGGATCGGCAATACGTCGTTGTGCTGTGAGAATATTCAGGATCACCAATGCTGCAATGCCCTGCCCGTTTGGCGGCAGCTCGAAAATGTCGTGGCCCTGATAAGAGGTTGAAACCGGATCCGTGAAAAAGCCCCGATGCGCTGCCAGATCAGCCTCGCCAAGAACGCCACCCAGTCCTTGGATTGATGCCGAAATATCTGCAGCAATTTCGCCTTCATAAAAAGCCCGCGCGCCTTTGGCAGCGATGGCTTCGAGCGTGTCTGCCAAAGCTGGAGACAGAATACGATCGCCCACAGCATAAGCGGCACCTGACTTCAGATAAACGGCAGCTGCTGCATCGTTTTGCTGCAGTTTACCGGTCAGTGCTGCAATATCGCGCGCCACACGTGGAGCCACGAAGAACCCGTTTCGTGCATAGTTGATCGCCTGAAACAGAGCTGCATCCAGTCCCTTGCGTCCAGAACGAGACAAAAGCTGCTCCCAGGCATCGATGGCCCCTGGAACTGTTATGGCATGGGGAGAAGTTTCCGGGATCTCGGTCCACCCCTGCCCCTGATATCGGTCAAATTCGGCCCCGGCGGCACTGCGCCCAGAACCATTGAAGCCATGCAGCGTTCCATTTGGCTCGCTGACAATCGCAAAACAGTCGCCACCAATTCCCGTCATATGCGGTTCGACCACAGCAAGCACTGCAGAGGCACAGACAGCGGCATCAACAGCATTTCCGCCGGATTTCAGCATATCCAGAGCGGCAGCACTGGCCAATGGGTGGGATGTGGCAACCATGCCATTTTCCGCATAGACCGGAGAACGCCCCGGCTGACTGAAGTTGCGCATAAGTGAGAAACCTTCAGAAGATTTGAGTGGCAAATTTGATGCACCTGTGTTGACAGAACCGGCCCTTTGGCACAAGTCCCGAAACATGAGTTCAGCCGGATGACCCGGAAAATCCTACAGGAGACACTATGACAAAGATCACAATGCAACAGGCCAGCACAATCATTGATGCCGCCCTTGCGAAAGGCGCAGAACTTGGCCTCAAGCCTCTCGGTGTATCTGTTCTGGATGCAGGCGGCCACTTGCGGGCGTATCTGGCACAGGATGGCACATCGATGCTGCGCCCTCAGATTTCTGCAGGCAAAGCCTATGGCGCGCTTGCGGTCGGAGCCGGATCAAGATGGCTCAACGCACAGGCGGCTGAGCGCCCGCATTTCCTGGAAGGTCTGAATGGTGTTGCAGGCGGACGCATAGTCCCTGTCCCTGGTGGTGTTCTGGTGCGCGATAGTGACGGCGATATCATTGGCGCTGTCGGTATTTCCGGCGACACATCAGATAATGATGAAGCATGCGCGATTGCTGGCATTGAAGCGGCCGGTTTTGCCGCCGATCCTGGCTAAATCATACATTTCAGGAAAACTGGTCAGGAAAACTGGTCAGAAAAACTGGCGGCGCTGCGGCCTATCGGCGAAAAGCCCAAAACCCAGCGCTGCCATCAAACAAGCCAATGTTCAATAGCCGCCAACGGCCACATCCCGCGTTGCTGACCGGATGGAGATGGCAAACCCTGCCACAACATCAATCAAAGCAATCACCATCAAAATGAAGAACAAAGTTGTCGCGGCCTCGCGCACCAGTAAAAACTCCACCAGAAAAACGATAAACACCACCATCGACAACATATGATCAACGATGGTCAGATTGCCGATTCGTGTGGCTTTCAGGACTTCGATACACAGCAGAACAAGCGCTGAAAAAACAAAGAGATCGGACAGGGAAAAATTGAAAATCGCACCTGAAATCATGGTTACGCTGAACAGTACGGCATCCCATCTGGCCGTCATGTAAGTTGTTAGAAGATCAAACGCGAATAGGTTGTACACCACCAACGGCACCAACATCAGCGGAAAATTCAACACACCAGTTCTCCTCAAACCCATTATGTTTTGGCAACAAAACTCGTAGAAAACGAGAGCCAGCCATGGTCCCGAAGCAAACAATCGGGCCAGCCTTATAATACGGTTCGGAAATATAAAAAAGGCCGGTCAAAACCGGCCTTCATTCATTCACCTTCAACAAACACGAAATGCGTCTGCTTAAGCGTTGTCTTTTGCTTCCAGAATCTGACGACCACGATACATGCCGGTCTTCAGATCAATATGGTGAGGACGGCGCAATTCGCCAGAATCCTTGTCTTCCACATATGCATTTGCTTTCAAAGCATCCGTAGAACGGCGAAAGCCGCGTTTCATGCGGGATATCTTACTTTTTGGAACAGCCATGGGCCAAACCTTCCATTATTCAGTCAACGCGCCAGCCGGCTGATGCGCGACTGATCATTTGGAACTCTGTTTACAAACACCATGATTGGATCGCCGGGAAAACCCAACCGAGCCGCTGATGTCAGCAAATTCGGGAATTAGAGCGGCCTTATACAGTCAAGCCATCGATTTGACCAGAGGTTTGCAAGAAAAAAATGCCCGCTTCAACTGCAGGTCCGCTCGTAGTGACCAAGCTGGAGCAAGCACGTCCATGTCAGCCACCTGTAAGCTCAGTCCTTCTTCGTAGAAAGGGCTTCCACTTTGCGCTGCATATCGGCAATCTGGTCCTTCAGCGCTGACAGATCATCAGCGCCTGGCGCTGCAGCAGTCGGCGCCTCGGAAGAAGCCGCAGGTTCTGAATCATCGGTCGGCGCCTTCATCGGCACGCCGAACGGGTTGAACATTTTCATTGCCTGCTCAAACATTTCCATGTTGCGGCGTGTATGTTCTTCCACCACATCAAACCCCGGCACACCAATCGACGATATCTGTTCGCGGAATTTATCCTGATCGCGCGTCAGCGAGGAGATCGATGCATCCAGAAAGCTGGGGACAACAGCCTGCATCTGGTCACCATAAAACCGGATCAATTGGCGCAGGAAAGAAATAGGCAACAAATTGATGCCTTTGTTTTCCTCATCAAAAATAATCTGTGTCAAAACAGAACGGGTGATGTCTTGACCGGTTTTGGCATCTACCACCACAAAATCGTCTTCCTTCTTCACCATGACCGAAAGGTCTTCCAGCGTGACATATGTCGATGTGCCCGTATTATAGAGGCGTCGATTTGCGTATTTCTTGATGATGATCGGCTCGTCAGTTTTAGCCATGGTAGACCTGTCCTGTTTTCCGTCCCGAACCGGTCCACTGCTGTGCAACGACCAGCCATTTGGTTCTTTATTCTATCACACTATGGAATTTTGCAGCGCACATCCATCTTTTTTGCACTGCCGCGCAACACCGCAATGCCGACGAACTGATGGCATTCGGGCAATCGGGAGCATTCTACGCGGAATTTCTTGTATTTGCAGCACAAAGGACCATGTGCAACTGCGTAAAATCATGCGATTTATTTACCCGATCAAAGCCATCAGCTGCGTGATATCTGCAGTTCTGCAATGCAAAATTTGAATAAGATAACTTTGCAGAAAAGCGCTATTGTGCAAATGACACCGAAGATTTGAAGTTAAAAAGGGAGCCTCCATGTCCAATTCAGAAGATATCGTCATTGTTGCCGCCGGCCGTACACCGGTCGGATCGTTTACCGGTTCATTCGTTAACACGCCGGCCCATGATCTTGGCGCGGCAGTGATAAAGGGCCTGTTGTCCCGCGCCGGTCTTGAAGCCTCAGACGTTAGCGAAGTTATTCTTGGGCAGGTACTGACAGCTGCACAAGGCCAAAACCCCGCACGCCAGGCCTCTATGAACGCCGGCCTCCCAATTGAGACAACAGCCTGGGGTCTCAATCAGGTTTGTGGTTCCGGCTTGCGCGCTGTTTCGCTTGGCGCCCAACAGATCAAATCAGGCGACGCAAGCGTTGTGATTGCCGGTGGTCAGGAAAATATGTCCCTTTCGCCACACGCGCAGCTTCTGCGCAGCGGCGTTAAGATGGGCGACTACAAAATGATCGACACCATGATCAAGGACGGCCTGTGGGACGCATTCAATGGCTACCACATGGGCACAACAGCTGAAAATGTTGCCGAGAAATGGCAGATCAGCCGCGATCAACAAGACAATTTTGCAGTTTCTTCCCAGAATAAAGCGGAAGCTGCCCAGAAGGCTGGCAAATTCAAGGATGAGATCATCCCCTTCACTGTCAAAACCCGTAAGGGTGAGACCGTGGTTGAAGAGGATGAATACATTCGCCACGGCGCGACACTGGAAAGTGTTACCAAAGTGCGTCCCGCCTTCGCAAAAGATGGCACTGTCACAGCAGCCAATGCTTCCGGCCTGAATGATGGCGCTGCCGCCGTTATGCTGATGAGCGCAGCAGAAGCTGAAAAACGTGGCCTGACACCCTTGGCCCGCATTGCAAGCTCCGCCACGGCCGGTGTTGATCCTGCGATCATGGGCAGCGGCCCAATCCCCGCCTCTCGCAAGGCACTGGACCGGGCTGGCTGGTCTGTTGGAGATCTGGACCTTGTGGAAGCCAATGAGGCGTTTGCCGCACAGGCCTGCGCCGTCAACAAGGAAATGGGCTGGGCCCCTGAGATCGTAAATGTGAATGGCGGCGCAATCGCCATCGGCCACCCGATTGGCGCATCCGGCTGCCGTGTGCTGGTTACACTCCTTCATGAAATGCAGAAGCGCGATGCCAAAAAGGGTCTTGCCACCCTGTGCATTGGTGGCGGCATGGGCGTTGCACTGACAGTCGAGCGTTAAAAACACTTAGCTGGAGCCGGGACTTTCTCCTGGCTCCAAAATCAAATGTAACTGCGCAAAAAGTGCAGCCAAACCAATACAGATAAGGGAAGAAAGCATGGGTAAAACAGCATTGGTCACCGGAGGAAGCCGGGGCATCGGCGCCGCAATTTCCATCGCTCTGAAAGAGGCAGGTTACACAGTTGCTGCAAGCTATGCAGGCAATGATGAAGCTGCCGGCAAGTTCAAGGATGAAACCGGCATACCGGTCTACAAATGGGATGTATCGGACTATGATTCCTGTGTCGAAGGTATCGCCAAGGTAGAGGCGGATATTGGGCCTATCGACATCCTGGTCAACAATGCTGGCATCACCCGCGACGGCATGTTCCACAAAATGACTCTTGAGCAGTGGCAAGCCGTCATCAACACCAATCTCAATGGCCTCTTCAACATGACCCGCCCCATCTGGGAAGGCATGCGCACACGCGGTTTTGGCCGTGTTATCAACATCTCCTCCATCAACGGCCAAAAGGGCCAGATGGGCCAGACCAACTATTCTTCTGCCAAAGCCGGCGATATCGGTTTCACACGCGCTCTGGCTCAGGAAGGTGCTGCCAAAGGCATCACAGTCAACGCCATCTGCCCCGGCTATATCGGAACAGAAATGGTCCGCGCCATACCGCAGGAAGTGCTCGACAAACGCATCATCCCGCAAATTCCAGTTGGCCGTCTCGGCGAGCCGGAAGAAATCGCAAGATGCGTGGTTTTCCTGGCGAGCGACGATGCCGGATTTATCACCGGTTCAACCATCTCGGCCAATGGTGGGCAGTTCTTCTCATAGAAGCGCCTCATCGCGGCCTAAAAGAAAGCCCGGTCACTTACCGGGCTTTTTCACAGCAATTGATTCAATGCCAAAACGGGCCAAAACGGTCAAAACGGGCCAAAACGCAATAGAGTTCGCGATCCGGAATCTGGCTCAATTCTGCTGATCTTCAATATTTTGTCTCAGTGCCTTCAATCGGTCAGCAGCCCCATCAGAGCCTGCACGAACAAGTTCAACCTCAGATTCCCGGAAAAAACCCGTTTCGACAGCATTCGCAAACGCCTGCACCAGATCCTCCAGATGCGCTCGGTCCCGAACCCTATAGGCATAATTCCTGTAGTCATTTTCCTGCCTTAGCAGCTTTTTTTCGTCTTCAAGACGCGCATCCAGTTCATCCTCACCATCATTAAACAGAAAGTACTGATCGCCTTGCTGACGCAGAACGAGATGATGAAATTCTTCGCTATCAGCTGCATAGCCGGACAGCACCAAAAACTGCGGCGAAAGCTGATTTATAAAAACTGAAGAATAGCCGTCATCAACGCCAAACATCTCGTAAGAATTATCCTGATCATGTTTGACAAGCAGAAACCCCTCTCCGGGCTCATCAGGATTCAAGGTGAAAAAACCGAACTCATCGCCAAAATCAAGACCATCACTGAACAGCTGTTCCTGCGATGCGATGCAACCCGGTAAAACCAGAATGAGCAGCAAGAACATGAGTTTGCGGAGCATACTCTTCCCCTTTTATGGTGTGCGCTGAACAATTCTAGGAGCAATCACCACACTTTGTACAGAAGCGCTCCATTATCATTCGCCGAGATTCTTCAGAAATTTGCGACACTATAAAACGAAAAAGCCCGGAACAAATCTCCGGGCTTTTGGGTCTCAGTCAATCTGTCAGGCCGCCATTTGGGTTGGCGCCTCTTTAGCACCGGTCATAAACGCCACGGCATCGGACATCGTGTAGTCTTTCGGGTCAATGACGCATAGGCGTTGACCAAGTCGGTGAATATGGATGCGATCTGCAAGCTCGAAAACATGTGGCATATTATGACTGATCAAAATGATTGGCAGCCCCTTGGAGCGAACATCCTGAATGAGTTCCAGGACACGGCGGCTCTCCTTTACACCAAGCGCTGCCGTTGGCTCATCCATTATGATCACGCGGCTGCCAAAGGCAGCAGCACGGGCCACCGCGACCCCCTGACGCTGCCCGCCTGACAGTGTTTCCACAGCCTGCCCGATATTCTGAATGGTCATCAGCCCAAGCTCGGTTAACTTGTCACGCGCAAGCTGCTCCATCTTGGCCCGGTCAAGTTTACGGAAGACCGACCCCAGCAATCCGGGCTTTCTGATTTCCCGGCCCAGGAACATGTTGTCAGCAATTGACAGCGCCGGAGACAATGCCAGGTTTTGGTAGACCGTCTCGATACCAGCTTCCCGCGCCTGCTGTGGTGAGCTGAAACTGATCGGCTTGCCGTCCATTAAGATGCTTCCTTCATCAGGACGCACGGCCCCCGACAAGGCTTTGATCAGGGTTGATTTACCCGCGCCATTATCGCCGATGACAGCCAGAATTTCTCCGGGGTAAAGTTCAAAATCGCAATGGTCCAACGCTGTAACACGTCCATATCGCTTCACCAGGCCTTTTGCCTGCAAAATTGGAGAACTCATGACGCAACCTTTCTGATCCACTGATCAACTGCAACAGCACCGATGATGAGGGCGCCAATCAGCAAATAAGTCCATTGCGCATCGGCTCCCAGCAAGCGAAGGCCCAGAGTGAAGACCCCCACAATCAAAGCGCCGAATAGCATGCCGGCAATCGAGCCGCGGCCACCAAACAGCGAAATCCCGCCGATCACAACGGCCGTAATACTCTCGATATTTGCCAATTGTCCCGACGTTGGGGAAACAGAGCCGATACGACCAATCAACGCCCAACCGGCGAATGCACAGATAAGGCCCGACAGCATGTAAACCGAAATAAGTGTGCGTTTGACCTGGACACCGGACAGTTCAGCCGCCTCCGGATCATCGCCAACGGCATAAACATGTCGGCCCCATGCCGTTTGCTTCAGCACATAGGCCAGCACGCAAATCAGAACGACCATGAAGATCACGCCAACAGTAAAATTGGCGCCGCCGCGCCCGGACTCGTCAGCACCGACCTTGAATGTCCAGCCGAACAATTGCAGCAACGGGGCTTCAGTTGCGATTTCCTGGCTACGGATTGTCTCATTCGCGGAATAGAGAAAATTCGTTGCCAGCACGATCTGCCACATGCCAAGTGTGACGATAAACGGCGGCAGCTTCATAATGGCGATGAGCCAGCCATTGATGAAGCCGCAAAATGTACCAACAAGCAGACCACATCCAATAGCCACTTCAACCGGCAGGCCATATCGGAACGTGAACTGCCCCATCACCACAGATGAGAGGACCATGATGGCACCGACCGACAAATCAATTCCAGCGGTGAGAATGACCAGAGACTGGGCAGCACCGACAATACCGACAATGGCCACTTGCTGAAGGATTAGGGTCAGGGCAAAAGGGGAAAAAAACTTCGAACCAAGCAGAATACCGAATACGGCCAGCGAAATCATCAGAACAACAAGAGGTACCAGTGCGGGTGTCTGATGGAGCACGTGTTGTATTCTTTCGAACAACCCGTGCCTTTCTTCAGAAAACTCAACCACACTTTGAGGGCTGCTCGCCGCAGCTGCTTCAAAATCCTGCGTATCCTGTTTTGACATTTCAGTATCTCCCTCGCCCGACATAGATCACTTAGAAAAATAGGGCGGTTTCCATCACCGCCCTATCATAGTTCAAAGATTTCAGTCGAAAATTAACCCCAGCAGAGGGCCTTGCCTTCTTCAACACTGATGGACTCAACGCCATCAACAGGGGTGTCTGTTACCAAAGCAACACCGGTATCAAAGAATTCCTTACCGGGAGTAGTCGCAGGCTTCGTGCCGTCTTTGGCCCAGGCGGCAATAGCCTCAATGCCTTTGGATGCCATCAACAGCGGATATTGCTGAGACGTTGCACCAATAACGCCATCGGCAATGTTCTGAACACCCGGGCAACCGCCATCAACAGATACGATCAGCACGTCACGTTCCCGGCCAATTGCTTTCAGCGCTTCATAAGCACCGGCTGCAGCGGGCTCATTGATGGTGTAGACCACATTCACTTCTGGGTCTTTGACCAGAAGGTTCTCCATTGCCTTGCGGCCACCTTCTTCGTTACCCGCAGTGATGTCGTTGCCAACGATGCGTGGATCTGTCTCGTCGCCCCATTTGGTGGGATCTCCAAGCTCAATGCCAAACCCCTGCAGGAAGCCCTGATCGCGCAATACACCAACAGACGGCTGGCTGACGGCAAGATCAAGCATGGCAATCTTTGCATTTGCAGCTTCATCGCCCAATTTGGCAGCAGCCCATTTGCCGATCAGTTCACCGGCAAGGAAATTGTCTGTTGCAAAGGTCGCATCAGCAGAATCAATTGGCTCAAGCGGTGTATCAAGGGCAATCACGACAAGACCGGCGTCACGTGCCTGTTGAACAGATGATACGATAGAAGATGTGTCGGACGCAGTCAGCAAGATGCCTTTGGCGCCATCGGCGATGCAAGTCTCGATTGCGGCAACCTGAGTTTCATGATCACCGTCGACTTTACCCGCGAATGTCTTCAAATCAATGCCAAGCTCTTCCGCCTTGGCGGCCGCGCCCTCTTTCATCTTTACGAAAAACGGATTGGTGTCCGTTTTTGTAATCAGGCAAGCAGTAATGCTGTGGCTGGCTGCCAGTGCAGGAGCCACCATTGCAGTCGTGGATACAAGTGCAGCGGCGCACGCTGCGATCAATATTTTCTTCATATTTCCCTCCGAATGGCAGTCAGGTCTGCCAAAAAAATTAAACGTCACCTCCAGCGACGTTGGCCTAGAAAAATATCATCTGGGTTGTTTTGTCAATAAATAAATAAACTTGATTTATTAATTAACCAGTGCATCTTTCTATCGATCATTTTTGAGGGTAAAGGTAACGCGATGAGTGTTCCTAAGATCAGATCGCTGAGCGGAGGGGTGAATCAAAGCGGTCTTCGGGACTACAATGAACGCCTCCTTCTCTCCATGCTTCTCAGAAGCGGCCCGATGCCAGGCAGCGACCTTGCGCGTCATGCTGGCTTGTCGCCACAAACCGTCTCCGTCATCCTGCGCAAACTTCAACAGGATGGGCTTTTGGAACGTGGCGAACCACAGCGTGGACGCGTCGGCAAACCATCCGTCCCCATGGGTTTGGCACCCGGCGGTGTCCTGTCCTATGGCCTGAAAATCGGGCGGCGCAGTGCGGACCTTGTGCTGATCGGTTTCACAGGCGGCATCAGACACCAGATCAACACCACTTATGATTACCCGATGCCTGACAACATTTTTTCTTTCCTGGAAGATGGCATCGAGACGATTACGGCGAAACTGACATCGAACGAACAGAGCCGAATCTGCGGCATTGGATTTGCCGCACCGTTTGAATTGTGGAACTGGTATGATCTGGCAGGCGCGCCAGCCGAAGAATTCATATCCTGGAAGGACGTCAATTTTCAGGAACGTGTCTCCCGGTTCAGTGCGCTACCGGCCCGGGTGGTCAATGATGCCACCGCAGCATGCAAGGCAGAGCATGTATATGGCAGAGGCAAGGAATTTCGCGATTACGCCTACTTCTTCATTTCAGCCTTTGTCGGCGGCGGCGTAGTTCTCAACCATTCCGTCTTTGAAGGCCACCAGGGCAATGCAGGCGCGCTGGGCTCGCTGCGCAGCATTGGGCCCAACGGAGAAAGCCGCCAGCTCATCGACATCGCATCCATCAATCTGTTGGAACGCCGGTTACAGCAGGTCGAAATCGACCCCCAGATCCTGTGGCAACAACCTCAGGATTGGAGCGAAATCTCACGCTATGTCGAACATTGGGTCGGCCAGACCGCGCAGGAACTTGCAAAAGCAGCCCTGTCGACTTGCTCGGTCATCGATTTTGAAGCCATCATGATCGATGGTTCATTTCCGGAAAATGTGCGCCACGAACTGGTGGAACGAACACAGCGTTACCTCATCAATCAGGACACCAGAGGATTGATACCGCCCCGAATCGAAGCCGGCAGCATTGGCGGCAATGCACGCGCAATTGGTGCCGCCAGCGGCCCCATTTTCTCTCAGTTTCTGCTCAACACAAATGTTGGATTGGCCACAGTCTAAGCCAGCGCCCGTGCTGCAATGAGCCCGTGCTGTCAATGTCAGGTCTTTGGCTTTTTGCGCGAAGGATGCTCCTGCCACGCCTCAGCATCGCCAAACTCGGTGAAGTCAGCATAGTGCGAGTGAGGCTGTGCAATCTTGCTCGCGTGCTTGATAGGGCACCAGAACTGCTCGGTGCGAGCCGCGATTTCCTGTGCGAACGCAAAAATACCATTGGCGTAGCCACAATAGACGCAATTCAGTTTTTCCATACCATTCAGATAGGCAAGGTGATGGCGGTCAATCACAACGTAATCTGCCCGTCGAACACGCGCGACCTTCCAAAGTCGAAAACACACCCCCTGATAAATGAACAGGCAGATGTCCAGAAAAGCGATCGGAAAAACCATCCCGTATACGAACGGAGCCGACACATGGGCGCCAAATGGAAGATTGAGAACATAGGGAATTGTCGGCGATCGCTGGGCCCTGTGTTGTTCCACAGTGTCATCATCAAAAAACATCCTGTCGAGATCTGGTTTTGATGTTTGCAGTGCCTCTTCGCTATCTTCCAAAATCCGCAACTTGTCCTGCAGTCCGGCAATTTCTTCACGCAGGCGCACAATCTCGCTATCCATAAGGCCCTCCCCCTTTGCCAAATCACCTTGCTGACAAATCAGCCTGAACACAATACGACACGCTCAGTTTCATGCGGTCGCAAATGGAGGTTTCAGGTCTAAGCGCCCTTCATCAATATGATCAAAAGTGACAGCAACGCTGGATTTCGACTTCCTGAATCTCGGCATTGGCTCAGCGCAGCAAAAGCGTTTCGGGCAAATCCGACTCAACACACCAGCTTACTGATTTGTAATCAACTTGTAATGTTGCACTGCAAAAACGTCATATTCTGACCAACCTCATTTCTCACCCTCTGCAATTGCTGGTTGATATTTGAATCTACGGCACAGTCACTTTTTTTTGGCCCATTTGGCTCCCATCATTCCATAAAGGCAGAGTTTTAAAATGAATGTTTTTAAACAGGTCTTGCTTGCCCTGGCACTTGTCATTGGCGGCATAGTCCTTGCCCCATACCTTTTTCCGGCAAGCTCTTCACTTATGTCGCAACTTGGTGTGCCAAATTTATTCGGCAATGCCTCGACTGAAGGTGAATCGGGTTCTGAAGCTGATGGCGGCCGGTCAACAGGCCCTGGCGGCAGGCGACAAGCCTCTCTTGTTACAACGGCGTCATCCCAAACAGCTAGAATCAATGACCGTCTGGAGGCGATCGGCAGTGGCGAAGCCATAAAATCAGTTGCTGTTGTGCCGCAGGTAAGTGGTGTTCTTGCAGAAGTGCTTGTTAAGTCCGGCAGCAATGTCAGCGCAGGTCAGACAATCGTGCGCCTCAATTCCCAAACAGAGGAAGTCGCGCTCGAAGCTGCTAAAGTCGATCTCGTAGCCGCTGAACTGAAATTTGAGCGCTACGCCAAGCTGAGGGCATCTGATTTTGGAACGCAGCAAGAACTAGAAGAACTTCAAGCTGCCTTTGATGCCGCAAAACTGGCTGTAAGAGAGGCGGAAGTTAATCTTGGCTACCGCACCATAAACGCACCCATAGATGGCGCCGTTGGCATCGTTTCCGTTGAAGTCGGTGACTATGTGACAACCGAAACCGAAATTGCCGTGGTCGATGACCGGTCCAACATTCTGATCAATTATTGGGTGCCGGAACGGTTTGCTGGCTTGGTTGAAGTCGGTCAGCGCATTCAGGCGACATCATTTGCTTTTGGTAACGAGAGTTTTATTGGTGAAATCAGCGCCATCGGCAGCCGAATTGAAGCAGCAAGTCGCACATTTCAACTCCAGGCAAGCATCGACAATTCAAAAGACCGCCTGCGACCGGGCATGTCGTTTGCTGTCTCCATGCAATTCGGCGGCAATGAGTTTCCTTCGGTCGATCCGCTGGCCGTACAGTGGGATTCAGAAGGCTCCTATGTTTGGCAGGTCAGCGATGGCACGGCCAACCGCCTCCCTATTCGGATTGTGGATCGAAATGCGGATTCCATTCTTGTCGATGGCGCATTGGCCGATGGCAATGAAGTGATAATCGAGGGCCAATTGGGACTGACGGATGGCGCTGAAGTCAAAACCGTTAATGCCAGTTTCACGTCCACAGACAACCAACTTGAAAGCGTCATGTCGCCGGAAACAGCTTCAGACAATGCTGTTGATCAAATTGACATTGAAGAGACCGAAAGTTGAGGCGTAAACCGATGCACCAAACTGAAACAAATGTTGGCAACAATTCAGGCGGAATTACCGCACTTTTCGTACGTCGCCCGGTGTTGGCCATTGTTGTCAATTTGTTGATTGTCGTCGCAGGTTTGGCAGCCATTATGGGCATTCCCATTCGCGAACTTCCTGAAGTTGATAATCCGGTGATCACAATCACCGCCACATATTCTGGTGCATCTGCCGAAACGATGGACCAGGAGGTAACAGACGTCCTGGAAAGCGCCGCCAGCCGCGTGTCCGGTGTTAAGGCAATTTCATCAACATCATCAATTGGCAGCAGCCGCGTTGAGGTCGAATTCACCGATGACATTGATCTCAATGTTGCCGCAGCCGACCTGCGCAACGAAGTCAATCAAGTTGAAAATGACTTACCAGATGGGGCTGAAGAGCCGAACATCATCAAAGCCGACAATGATGAAGCGCCCATTATGCGGTTGTCCGTCACGTCTGCCAGCATGTCGATCGAAGATTTGAGCATGCTCGCTGATCAGGATATCAGCGATCGCCTGCGATCAGTCAGCGGTGTCGCCGACATAGAATTATTTGGAGACCGCGACAAAGTATTCCGGGTCGATATTGACCAGGCCCAACTGGCGATGAGAGCCCTTACAATTGCCGATGTCAGTGCCGCCTTGCAAGATGCCGCGCTCGACATTCCCGCTGGCGATCTAAGCCGCAATTCACAAAATCTGACCATACGCGCAATCGGTCAAATTCAAACATCAGAACAGTTTGAGCAGGTCATTTTACAAGACAATACGAGGTTGGGCGATGTTGCTGTGGTTACTCTGGGGCCGGACATGCAATCAACCAGCATTCGAACGGACGGACAGACCGGCATTGGACTCAATATCATCCGTCAATCTGGATCCAATACGCTGGAGATTTCTAATGGAATCAAGCAGGCAATTGAAGAACTGCAGCCTCTTTTGCCGGAGGATGTTATCATTGCGATCAACAGCGACGATGCAATCTTCATCGATGGTGCCATTACCGAGGTACTGAAGTCGCTCGGGCTTGCCACGCTCATTGTGATCGCCATCATCTATCTGTTTTTAATGAACATACGCGCGACCCTGATTCCAGCAATTACCCTTCCCGTGGCATTGATCGGCACCGTGGCTGGTGTCTGGGCCGCAGGCTTTTCGATGAACATAATTACGCTTTTGGCGTTCGTTCTGGCAACTGGCATGGTGGTGGATGACGCAATTGTGGTCCTTGAAAACATCGTGAAAAAACGCAGTGCAGGAATGGGGCCACGGGCCGCTGCCGTGGTTGGAACGAAAGAAGTATTTTTCGCTGTCATAACCACAACAGCTACGCTGGCTGCCGTGTTTATCCCCCTATCTTTTTTGCCCGGTAATGCCGGTGGTCTTTTTCGGGAGTTTGGCTACACCCTCGCCATTGCTGTTACGATTTCATCCCTCGTCGCGCTTTCTCTGTGCCCAATGCTGGCCTCAAAACTTCTGACAAAAGATATGGCGGCGGAAAGAAAGCATGGCGGTTTGATTAGCCGAATTGCTGGCGCTGGGCGCAACAGCACCAAAATCTATGGTGCGATGTTACGGTTTTGCATTGATGCACCAATTGTTGTCTTGGCCATTGCGACAGTATTTTCGCTGATAGCCTGGACACTTTACGGCGTGCTGCCAGAAGAAATTACACCACCGGAAGATCGTGCAGTTGCGATTATGAGGGTAACTGCGCCGCAGGGTGTAAGCCTTGAATACACCGAAAGTCAGATGCAGCGCATTGATCAATTGATGACGCCGTTCAAGGAAAATGGCGAAATTGAAAACACGTTTTTGATATCGGGCAACGGCACCGAAACCAATCGGGGTGTGCTTGTCATGCGTCTGGCACCCTGGGAGGACCGTGAGCGCAATCAGCAGCAAATTGTTGACGATATCAATACGACAATCAGCAGGGTGAACAGCGTTCGCGCATTTGTCATTTCCCCCAACAGCCTTGGCATTCGTGGCGGTGGCTCAGGCTTACAAATGGCTATTGTTGGCAGCGACTATCCTGAATTGGCAGAGCTTGCCAAAGACCTCAGGTCTGAAATGGCGGGCGATTCAACATTTGGCCGGACCGAGGTTTCCTATGAAAGCACGAAGCCGCAGCTCTTGATCAACATAGATCGGGAAAATGCAGATCAGATCGGTGTTGACATTTCGGGTTTGGAGTCCGCGCTGCAAGCGGTTTTGGATGGTCACGATGTCGTGGATGTATTTGTTGAAGGGGAAGCCATTGGCGTCAAACTGATGTCAACAACACATCCGGTCAATGACCCTACCGATTTGGAAAATATCTTCCTTATGACAGATGACGAACGCATTGTTCCCCTGTCTTCCATTGCAAGCCTGGAGGAAAGCGCCGTTGCGCCAAGCCTGAACAGGGAAGAAAAACTTCGCGCTGTCACAATCACAACCGAACTTGGCGACGATATTGCGTTGCGGGAGGCTATGGAGAAGATGGAAGCTCTGGCCGCACCCCTATTGACGTCCGGAACATACCTTGTGCCGCTGTCAGAGGCCGCAACTTTGAACGAAACATCAAGCGGACTGGCGCTCGTCTTTGGCTTTGCCATTGTAATCGTTATTTTGGTATTGGCAGCTCAATTTGAAAGTTTTGTCAGCAGTTTGATCATTGTTCTGACGGTCCCGCTTGGTCTTGCCTGTGCGGTATTTGCACTTTGGTTCAGTGGGACAAGTCTGAATGTCTACAGCCAGATCGGTCTTGTGCTGCTGGTCGGTATTATTGCAAAGAACGGCATATTGATCGTCGAATTCGCAAACCAATTGCGCGATGGTGGAATGAGCGTTCGGGATGCGGCGGAGCAAGCCGCATTGCAGCGTTTGCGCCCGGTCATGATGACCATGATTTCAACCGTTCTTGGTGGCCTGCCATTGGTGCTGTCATCAGGCGCAGGCTCAGAGGCGCGCATTGCGCTTGGATGGGTTATTATTGGAGGGTTGGGCCTTGCAACTCTGGCCACCTTGTTCGTAACCCCGGTTGTCTATCGGCTGCTGGCCGGATTTTCCACGTCGAAGGCAGCCGAAGAAAAACGCCTGAATGATGAACTTTCAGCGGGGCCTGCAACCACCTAGAATCTGAACCCAATTGCGGATTGAATTGGATTTCAGGCCCTGGCCTGCACTTTGTCATTTACTCACTCGCCCACCCTTTACCGGATGCAATTTGCAGTGTCAGCCAGGCTGTGGTCAGTGTCTGTGTGGCCGCTGCCAGGGTCAAACGCGATGAGGCACTGTTGCGTTCCGCATCCAGCAAATCGGTGAGATCGGTAACTCCGGCTTCATAGGTTTCGCGCGAGATTTCCAGCACACGATCATACGCTTCTGATGCACGACGATCAGCTTCCACTGTTCGGCGGCTTCGCAAGTACCTGCTCTGTGCTGTTTGAACTTCCTGTACGGCGGTATTTACCGTGTCACGCCAGGTCAGTTCCGCTTGTCTGGCAAGGGAAATTCTTTGGTCCCTGGTCGCCCGCAATGAGGGCTGGTTGAGAACCGGCAGGTTGAGGGTTGGTCCAAAGCTCCAGCTTGAGGTGGTGGCAACTGTAATTGAGCCATCAAGCGTGATGGAAGGATACAGATCAGCCTCGGCCATACCGATTGCCGCGGTCGCTGCTGCCAAATCCCGTTCTGCAGAATTTATGTCTGGCCTGTTGCGCACTAAATCAGCCGGTATGCCAACACCTGAATTGCGTTTCGGGAGCGGCTGCGGAGCACCCTTTTGCAAAGTCAGATAGAGCGGTTCTGCAGGCTCATCAAGCAGCGCAGCGATGCCGTAAACGGCAGTAAAGAAACTTGTCTCCAAAGCTGGCAATCCAGCTTGCGCTTCTTCTAGCAGCGCCTCTGCATTTGCAACATCCAAACGCCCTGCAGCACCCACCTCCCTTTGCGCCTGTACCACTTCCAAAGTTTTCTGCAAAGAACTGATGGTTTGCCGCGTTAACGCCAAGGCTTCCTGATTGTAGCGAGCATCAATATAGTAGCCCACAAGGCTGGTGAAGAAGTTCAGCCGTGCCGTGCCCACGTCAAATTGCGATGCCTGAAGTTGCGCTTTTGCCTGTTCGCGCGCACGTCTTTGCCTGCCAAAAATATCCAGGATGAGGCTCGCGGTCGCAGTCGCTGTTTTCTCTGAATATGTGGAGATGTCATCACCGCCCTGCCGGATGACCGATCCGTCAAAATCACCACTGGTGAGCGCAGCGCCGCCCGTTGTACCAAGCACCGCACGAGCGGCCACAACGCGTTCAACAGCGGTTTGAATATCGATGTTTTGTGAAAGCCCCCGTTCGACAAGTTGATTGAGAGGTTGATCATTCAGGTCCAGCCACCACGAACTTAACGCAACATCAGCAATTGATTGGGTCGATCCTTCAACAAACTTGCTTGAGAGGTTGGCATTTGGCGTCTCATATACCGGGCCAACAGAGGTGCATGATTGCAGGACAACGGCCCCGCAAAGCAAAATACAATATCGGGCTTTCAAATCACATACTCCGGGCTGTTGGGAAATTTGCGTGGACCAGAACAACGCCTTGAGTAGATAGAAAGTTAATATGTTAACAATCTGTCGCCCATATTAACTAGCTGTAATAAATCATCAATTTTTGTGACACAGTGAGCATTCTACGATGAACTGCAATGCTGGCCGGATGCGAAGCTTGATTGAGTTGCCCTGCCACGCCTGAGCATCGCCAAACTACGTAAAGTCAGAATAATGCGAATGGGGCTGTTCAATCTGGCACGGGTGGATAGCCACTCACATCCCCAAAGGACATACAATCGATTGGTTCAGCCTGTGGCCCCTGATAAACCGCAACGCGCGACGATGCAGGCGTTGGCATCTGACACTTTTAGCCGACACATTGCACTTCAACCCTGCGGTTCAGGGACCTGCCTGCTTCATCATCATTGCTTGCAATAGGGTCATCTTCACCACGCCCGGCTGCAGCGATTTGTGAAGCATCAATCCCAAGCGCAACCAGAGCTGCGACAACGGATTGAGCGCGGCGTTGCGACAAGTCGCGGTTATAATCTTCCGCACCTTCGCTGGACGAATGTCCGATGATCTGGATAGCCTCACCGCCATCCAGCAGCAGCCCGTCGTAAAGATTCGTTATGATGATCCGGGATGTCGGTGTGATGATATCACTGTCAAAGTCGAACCCGATCCCATGAACAATTGAGCCACAGCCAAGTTTGGGCGGCTCCTGCTCCAGACAGGAAGGCGCGTTGTCCGAGTGGTCTCCATCATACTGTTTAAAGGGCGCGCCATTTGTCGAACGAAGACCCCGGATTGCACCGTCTTCAGCTGCAATCAGTATGAACTGGGAAGGTATACCTGCAGAATCCGTGCCCAGTGCACGCAAAACACTGCCTTGTACCGTCCCTGAAAGCGTAGAGTTCCCATCATAGCAACCGGTAACGGTTGCGCCATTCTGTGCCAATTCCAATTTGACACCGCGCCCTTTCCAAACGCCAGAATACCTATCCGACGGCTCCTGATCTTGTTGGGTGCCATTTGCGATGAGTTCTGAAAATTCAAAAAAACTCTTGTCCTTTTGAACGTCGATACCATCCTGCAAGCGCAACCGAACCCAACGCACCTCCGGTTGATTGTCTGTCAGGGTTAATTCTGTGAATTGGCCACTTTCATCGTGAACTTCCAACTCACCCTGCCCGAGAACGACGAATGGCCCATCGGCTGATACAGAGGACCCCAGCACATTGATCTTTTTGAAAAAGGTCTGGAAGGGGCTGGGGGTTTCCTTGACATTTGGGATGGCAAACCGCTCAAATCGAGTTAATGCGGGCAATGAATAGGTAATTTCCACAATGTCGGTGGTCAGCGCTGGTTTGGGCGTTGCCACATAGCCCCCCGCATTCCCGTCAATCGCAGCAATGGCCTGTTCCATGACGATGCGAAGATCGGCATCTCCGCTTGATATTGAAACCGGTAATGTGCCCTGCGCGAATGACATCAGGTCAACGGTTGCTCGTTCGTTGGCAAACGTTGGCTGGGCAGGGTAAACGGCACCAAGGATGCCGAGAACAATCAAAAATCTGGTCCAAGACCCCTTCAAATCGATCTCCTTTTCAGGCTGCGCCGACGGGCGCGATCCGAAATGCGCTTGTCATTGCAGCAATCAACTCGTTATTCATATTTTATTTGCAAACCCCGAAATTGCAAATGCAGGCACTGCTCATAAAAATCGACGGGCACTCATGAACGCCGAGGCTACGTGATCAAGCAGCGGGGTGTTGATAGTCGCGCTGTGCCAAAGCGGTAGTGTGGGCTCCCGGTTGCCAGTGCTGTTACGGAAGTATGTTTCAACAACACCAGCATTGTGTGATCACTTTCAGCCCGGAGCTGACCTTGTTGCCACCAATAATCAACATCACATTTCCCCAGAACGGACGTTCGCATCAAACGCGGCATCTTGTCCCGCGAAGCATCGATCAGAAAAAGACGTTATTATCCACATCGGTCTCTAAACGGAGGCGTGCCCCCTCAACCGGAGCACCAAAGGCATCATGGCGAGAACCAGAATGGCAGAGACCAGAAAAGGTGCACCCGGCAAATAGATACCTTCGCCATCGACGGAAGCTTGAAACAGTGCAGTCATTGCCAGGGGCGAAAGGATCGCAGCGACGGATGACAGCGAGGCAATAACACCCTGCACGACGCCCTGACGATCTTCATCCGCCTGGTTCGACGCCATGGCCGTCATAAGCGCTGGCACGAGGTCAGACAAAGCGGCAAGCAGAAGAAAGACGACCAGAGCCGTTACCGTTCCGGTAAACCCAAAACCGACCATCCCGATCAATGCCGAAATCATGCCCAGCAGCAGGGTGCGGAAATCCCCGATCCATCTGATGAAAACCGGCATCAGTCCCCCTTGAACCAGCGCCAGCAGCACGCCGTAGGCGGCAAGCGAAAGCCCGATATAAAGCGTCGGCCAGTCGAACACTTCGCGGGTCCAGAAAGCCCAAAGCGTCGGGTAGACCATATTGGCGAACTCGAAGATGAAAATGCATAGAAGCGGAACAGCAAGCCCCGGCATTCGGAATGCATCGAATATGGATTTGAACGGGTTGATATCCCGCTTGCCGAACGCACGCCGTTTGTCAGGGGTCAAGCTCTCGGGCAATACCCAATACCCGAATAATGCGTTGCCGGCCGACAAGGCCGCTGCGATCCAGAAAGGCGCCGCAATACTGATTTCAGCAGCAAGCCCGCCAACAGCAGGACCAAGAACAAATCCAATCCCGAATGCCGCGCCGATCAGTCCAAAATTTGCAGCCTTCTTCTCCGGCTCGGAAATGTCAGCAATATAGGCCGTGGCGGTGATGTAAGTTGCGCCCGCAAGGCCTGCGAGGGTACGCCCGAGGAGGAGGAGCCAAAAACTATCCGCCAACGCCATGATCACATAGTCCAATGCCAACATGACAAGCGCTGCAATCAAGATCGGCCTGCGGCCGACCGCGTCCGAAATACTCCCGACAATTGGTCCACACAGAAACAATGCGCCCGAATAGGCCGCCATCAGCAGCCCACCCCAGAGCGCGCCCTGTCCGGTGTCATCAGCACCCACACGATCCATCAGGTCCGGCATGATGGGGAATACGATACCGATGCCGATGGCATCGATCATCAGCGTTATGAGAATGAAGACAATGGCGCGGTTTTTGAACATATCATCCTATCGGACGGGTCTACGCGCAAAGCAAGCCAAAATAGGCGGGCTGTATGACCCCACTTCTACGATCACGGCTCTCGACATTTGAACCACAGCCGAACACCCAAAAGTGCATGGGAAGTGCACGCGATTTAAAGTTTTTGAGCGACACGTTTGGTGGGAAGTGATTTTTCAGGCCCATACTCGAATTAGCTTTTCACAAGTGCACCATATTTCTTGATCATCGAAGTGAGTTGCTCCCCAGTTGACATTCATTTTTCAAGCCTGCCCTTGACTGAGTACTTAGTATGTACTTAATTGCACCTCAATGAGAGAGCAACATGACTGAACCTTTAAGAACCATGGCCTATGCACGCTTCCGGGAGAGCCTTTTTGACCGGCGGCTGAAGCCTGGCCAATTTGTGTCGCAACGCGAACTGAGTGAATTGCTGGATGTACCTATGGGGGCCATCCGGGAAGCGCTTAAACGGCTGGAGGCGGATGGGCTTATCAGTCTGATCGCACAACGTGGCGTGCAGATTGCCGATGTGAATGTCGCCTTTATCAATGATGCCTTTGAATTCAGGATCATGATTGAAACAGAAGCCGTGCGGCGCAGTGCTGAGGCGCCAAATGTTGAGCGGCTCACCGATCTGCGGTCCAGAACGCAGCAAATCATCGACCAGACGAGAAATGCCCCATCAGACGATCTGATGCACGCCGGATTACAAATTGATCTGGAGCTTCATGAATTTCTGGTATCGGTGTTCACCAACAGTCTGATCCGCCAATCCTACCAGCAACTGGAAGACAAGGTGCGGCTGATCCGACTAAACGGGACATATACCGTAGACCGCCTGCGCGCTGCCATGCATGAGCATCTTGAAATTATCGATGC
The DNA here is from genome assembly GCA_024743215.1 of Alphaproteobacteria bacterium. GTDB lineage: Bacteria > Pseudomonadota > Alphaproteobacteria > Rhizobiales. The sequence goes on along the minus strand of JANSWZ010000003.1, from coordinate 248,027 downwards.
GCTTCTGGCAGGTGATGAGCAGGCTGCCATGGCCAGTCTGAACGCCCATCTGACAACGTCCTGGCGTCGGTCGCTCGGGCTCCCGGGTGAGCCGCAATGACAATCCGCAATGTCCTGTTTCTGTTTTCTGACCAGCACAATCAGAAAGTCGCCGGTTGCTATGGCGACAGCGTGGTGCAAACCCCCAATATCGACAAATTGGCGCAGGATGGCGTGCGGTTTGACAATGCCTACTGCCCCTCACCCATTTGCGTTCCCAGCCGGATGGCCAGCCTCACAGCGCGCTGGCCGCATCGGCAGGAATGCTGGACGAATGACGATATATTGCGATCAGATTTGCCAAGCTGGCTGCATGCGGCAGGCGCTGCGGGTTATGCGCCGGTTCTGATCGGGCGGCTCCATGCCATCGGGCCAGATCAGATGCATGGCTATGCGGAACGACAGGGCGGGGATCACAGCCCCAACTGGCAGGGCGCGCCGCGCCAATCCATGGGCGTGTTAAGGGAAACCAATGATCCAACAGCAGCATCGCTGCAAAAAACCGGTCCCGGATACAGCGCCTATCAGCAAAAGGACGCTGATATTACCGACGCGGCCGTTAACTGGCTGACCCATCAGGCCCCCGCCTTGAATGCGGACGGAAAACCCTTCTGCCTGACCGTCGGGCTGATGCTGCCGCATCCACCCTATGTGGTCGATGACGAAGCCTATGATCTTTACGCAGGCAAGGTTCCACCGCCGGAATTGGGGCCGGAGGCAGCCGATCATGCCTTCCACCGCTGGTGGCGTGACAATCGCGGTGTCGCAGATCTGACAGCGGAAGGGGCGGACCGGGCAAGAACAGCCTATTGGGGTCTGGTTCATCGCATGGATGAGATGATCGGCCGAGTTCTTGAGGCGCTTGAAACTGCCGGACTGATGGAGAACACGCTGATTATCTACGCCTCAGATCATGGCGACCATCTGGGCGAGCGCGGGTTATGGTGGAAACACACATTCTATGAGGAATCAGTCAAGGTGCCCCTCATCATGCGCCTGCCCGGTGTGCTGCCAGCAGGAGAGGTCCGCGATCAGGTGGTCAACCTTGTCGACCTCAGCCAAACCATGCTTGAGGCGATGGGAACAGACCAATTACCCCATGCCGACGGGCGCAGTTTCTGGACCCTAGCACAGGATGCCACAGCAAGCTGGAGCAACGAAACCTTTTCCGAATACTGCACGGACACCGTTCCGGCATGGACAGGAGGACGGGCAGTGCAGCAGCGCATGATCCGTTCCGATCAATGGAAACTGATAATCTACAATGACGAAGCGCCACAGCTTTTCGATCTCAACGCCGATCCATCTGAACAGCACAATCTGGCAGATAATCCGGAGTATCGCCAAATCCAGCACCGCCTGATGGCACGCCTCACGCAGGATTGGGACCCGACTGCTATTGCAGAACGCATGCTGGAGCGCCGTGTTGAAAAGGACATCGTGCTGAATTGGGCCCAACAGACCAACCCAACCAGCACCCATATCTGGAATTTCTCGCCCGACATCAACAAACTGAGCGGCCGTCAGTCAGACGGCTGAGAACGATCAATTTTTCAAACGAAACGAAGGAGGAAAGAATGAAAAACTTTACACGCAGGACCCTTACAATGGCCGCTCTTGGCCTGACGGCTGCCTTGGCCTTGCCCATGGCAGGACACGCGCAAGCCTATCCGGAAAAAGCCGTGCAGATCACTGTGCCCTTTGGCGCTGGCGGTGGCACCGACACATTTGTGCGCACCATCCAACCCTTTGTGGAAAAGCAGCTTGGGGCCGATCTTGTGGTCCTGAATGTGCCCGGCGCCGGGTCTGTAACAGGAAGTCGCGGTGTCATCAGCAAAGACCCGGATGGCTATTCAGTTCTGGTCAATCACGCCACGTTGTTGACCAACATGGCTGTAGGCAAGGCAGACTTTGATGTCTCATCCTATGAGCTCGCAGCTTCCACCACATCCATTCCGCTTGTCGTTGCGGTTCCGGCCTCATCTGCTGCCAATTCGCTGGACGAGTTGAAAGCCCTTTTGTCAGGCGCAGATCCGGTCATTGCGGGCGTTAATATTGGTGCAGTCAATCACTTTGCCATGCTGATGCTGGAAGCAGAACTTGGCGCAGGCAAATTCCGCTATGTACAAACGGGTGGTGGTGCCAAGACCATTGCCGCCTTGCTGGGTGAGCAAATCGCGATTGGGGTGTTAAGTGGTGCAGAAGCCAAACCCTTGCTGGAAGCTGGCGAAGTCAAAGTCATTGCAGCCCTGTCTGGCGACCGCATTCCCTATCTGGCAGATGTAGCAACGGCTGCAGAACAGGGTGCTGATGTTGACTTTTCCATCGAGCACAGCTGGTACTTCCCAAAAGACACACCGGCTGACGCCATCGCTGCATTCTCTACGGCACTGGAAAAAGCTATTGGCGATGCGGAATTGCAGGCCATCCTTGATGAGCGCGGCATTACACCAACCTATTTTGGACCTGAAGCAGCTCCTGCCCGTGTAGCAGCCACACTGGCACAGTTGAAAAGCGCAGCAGACCTGATCGAAAACTAGGATCGCCAACCACTTTCTGGAAGGCCAGACCTTAACTGGGTCTGGCCTCCAGTCCTTACCGTGACCGGGAAAGACCACAATGTTTGAAGTGCTGAGCCTTGGCACAACCTTGTTTATCGGGCTGGGCGTTTTGCTGGGTATTGTCGTCGGTGCAATTCCGGGACTGACAGCAACCATGCTCATCGCATTGTCGTTGCCATTCACCTTTTCAATGGACCCAATTCCAGCCATCTCCATGCTGGTTGGCATGTATGTGGGTGGTGTGTCCGGCTCACTGATTACGGCCATCATCCTGCGCATGCCCGGAACCCCGGCTTCGGTCATCACCACGCTGGACGGCTATCCAATGGCGCAAAGAGGTGAAGCTGGCAAAGCTCTGGCCCTTGCCATTTGGGCCAGTTTCTTTGGCGGTCTCATATCCTGGGTTTTTCTGGTTCTGCTGTCCGAGCCGCTCAGCCGTATGGCCGTCCGCTTCTCAAAATTCGACTATTTCGCGCTGGTCGCCATGGCACTTTTGCTGATCGTATTTCTCAGCAAGGGCAACATGTTGCGTGGCCTGATTTCCGGGGCATTGGGTATTCTGGCGGCAACGCCCGGCTCAGATCCGATCAGTGGCTCCTTCCGATTTACGTTTGGAATTCAGTGGCTGGAAAATGGTTTCCCATTGCTGGCTGTACTGATTGGTCTGTTCGCGGGGAATCAAATCCTTCAAGAGGTGCAGGGCCTGTCCAGGCGGGCTAAAGACCGCCCAAACACGAATGCAAGAATGTCTCTGAACCCGCGCGCGCTGATACGACACTGGATCAACATCCTGCGCTCCTCGGTTCTGGGCACCTGGATTGGCGTATTGCCGGGCGTTGGTGCCAATGTGGGCTCGGCTTTCGCCTATTCCGTTGCGCGCAGCTTTTCGCGAAAGCCAGATGATTTCGGCAAAGGCAGCGAAGAAGGGTTGGTTGCTTCGGAATCCGCCAACAACGCCACGGTTGGCGGCGCTTTGGTTCCGCTGGTGGCGCTTGGAATTCCCGGCAGTGTGGTCGATGCCATTCTGCTCGGCGGCCTTGTCATTCACGGCGTCCAGCCTGGACCATTCCTGTTCCGCAACGATCCCGGCATGGTCTATGCCATCTTCAATGCGGCCTTTATCGGCAATGTGATCATGCTGTTGGCCATGTTGGTCTTGACCCGGCACATTGCCAAAATTGCCATGATCCCCAAAGAATACCTGCTGCCGCCCCTGGTCATCATGTGTGTCGTTGGAACCTTTGCCATTTCAAACGCATGGTCGACTGTCTTAGTCATGCTGTTGTTTTCTTTTGTGGGCTTTGGACTGGAGCGCAGCGGCTATGCGCTGGCCCCCTTTGTCATCGGCTTCATTCTGGCGCCAATCGCTGAGGAGAACTTGCGTTCGGCAACCATGTTCACAGATGGGGCCATCATGCCTCTTCTACTCACTCCGGTGCCCATTGCAGTTATTATCATCAGTACAATCATGTTTTTGCTGAACAGACGCTTTTCCTGAAGGACATACCATGAGTCTGCGCATTTTTGATGTTTTGCTGCTGTTTATCGGAGCGGCCTTTACCTATCAGGCCATCCAGACACCACCGGAAAACTACGACGTGATGGGCCCGTCGCTTTGGCCTCTCTCTGTTGCCATATCGCTGTTGGTCTTGCTCGTCCTGTCTTCGGTCTTTTCCGGACGATCAGGCGAAAACCGGGACTCACCACTCAGCCTTCGGTTTTGGCTTATGTGCCTTGCCATGATCGCATTTGTTGGCGTGCAACTCTTGGCGATCATGCCGTTTTTCCTGTCCGCTGCCGCCTTTTGTTTTTGCGCATTCCTGCTGATGACGCATCACCGCGATGTCAAAAGCCTTCTGCAGGCTGGTGTGGCTGCATTGTTATTCTGCTTTGTGATCCAATACATCTTTACACAATTCATAAGTCTGGATCTGAAGACCGTCTTTTAACGCCCAAGACGAATTGTGCACCTTAGGGCCATTTTACCTCGGGCGGCATGGAGGACAGGATTGAGGCAACATTGCCTCCAGTCTTCAGGCCAAAGATCGTACCTCGGTCATAAAGCAGATTGAATTCCACATAGCGCCCACGGCGGATCAGCTGTTCCTCACGAGCGGCAGCACCCCAGTCCTGCTCCATATTGGCGCGCACCAATTGTGGATAAATATCCCGAAAGGCGCGGCCTACATCCTGTGTGAAGGCAAAATCTGCATCCCAGTTACCAGAATTCAGATAATCGTAGAAAATACCGCCAACGCCGCGCGTTTCCTTGCGGTGCGGTAAATAGAAATACGTGTCACACCAATCCTTGTAACGCGGATAGTCAGCCACTTCATGGGCTTCACAGGGCGCACGCATGGCCGCATGAAAGGCCTGTGTATCCGCATCATCCTGTGTGCGCCGCGCATTCAGAACAGGTGTCAGATCCGCTCCACCGCCAAACCACTGGCGTGTTGTCACAACCATTCGAGTGTTCATATGAACGGCAGGCACATTCGGGTTTTGCGGATGGGCAATCAGCGAAATTCCGCTGGCCCAAAAGGACGGGTCCTCATTCGCGCCTGGTATCTGCCCGCGAAATTCCGGCGCAAACTCGCCATGAACCGCAGAGATGTGAACACCCACTTTTTCAAACACCCGTCCACGCATGAGCGACATTTCACCACCGCCACCCTTGGCACCACTGTGGTCCGTGCGCTGCCATTCTGTCCGTTCAAACCGCCCCGGAGCCTGGTCAGACAAAGGCCCAACCAATGCATCTTCAAGTATTTCGAAGGAAGCACAAATCTCATCGCGTAATTGACGGAACCAATTGGACGCAATCTGTTTCTTGTCTTCAATCCCCTCCGGCACGGGGCCGGGAATTGGCTTTGACAGCGCATCTTTCTGATCGGTCACGGGCTTATCCATCATATGCTGTTTTGTCTGCCACTTGTCTTTCAGACTTTACGCTTCAAATCCAGACCCTGAGGTGCGGACTCTTTATGGGTCCACTCCCTAAAGAGCCACTTGCCTCAACGCTTCTCCCAGGACCATGGCCCCGGAAATCGCCACATTCAGCGAACGGGCATCGCCATGCATGGGAATAAGAATGCGCGCATCCGCAGCCTCATGCACCTGATCCGGTACACCGGCGGATTCCCGGCCCAGCATCAGCACATCATTTTCGTGAAACCGAAAATCTGTATAGACCTCTGCCGCTTTTGTAGAGAGCAGAACAATGCGGCGCTTTTCGTCGCGGCAACAGGCCTGAAATGCGGCCCAGTCGGCATGCTGCACCAGGGCTGCCTTTTCCAGATAATCCATCCCGGCCCGGCGGAAATTCCGGTCACTCAGCACAAAGCCTGCGGGCAGAATAATATGCACCGGCACATTCAGGCAGGCTCCCGTGCGCAGCAGCGTTGCTGTGTTTTGTGGTATGTCAGGCTGGTAAAGTGCAAGTGAGAGCGCCATTTAAATGCCATGCTCCAAATTCAGATTCAATTTCGATTCCAATTTCCAAATGTTTCGGCGTCAGAAAGACCTGCCTCATGTTAAAGCGAATTCTGCGCCCGTTTGAACGCATCATAGACCCGCTGGCCCCCTCTCCAACCAAGAACCTGCCAAACGATAGTGTCACCGGCTTCATATGGTACTTTGCACGACAGGCCAAATGGCCTTTCATTCTGTTTTTGCTGTCGGGAATTCTGGTTGCAGGCGTCGAGGTGTTGCTGTTCCAGTATATTGGCCACATCATTGATCTGCTGAACGATCCTGCTGTGCAGGCCAGCCGCGAAACTCTGCTCACCGATTATCTGGGAACGTTTCTGATGATGGCGGCGGTAGTGGTGGTCGGCCGCTTTGCCATTCTCATGCTGGCAGCTGTGCTTGAGCAGCAGGTCATTGTGCCCAGTTTTTTCAATCTGGTGCGCTGGCAGGCCCACCGCTCGGTCATTCGCCAGTCCTTGACCTATTTCCAGAATGATTTTGCAGGCCGCATCGCCACCAAAGTGCTGCAATCGGGTCAGGCCGTTGGTGATTTCCTCATCAACATCATGCAGGGCATCTGGTTTTTCATCATCATTGGTGTCTCCACCATCGGTGTCTTTTCCGGATTAGACTGGCGGCTGGCCAGTGTCGTTGTTGTCTGGTTTGCCTGCTATTTTGGACTGGCAGCCTTTTTGGTGCCGTCAATCCGCCATGCAGCCAAAAAAGCAACAGATATGCGCTCCGTTTTCAATGGACGTATCGTCGATGCTTATTCCAATATCCATACAATTAAACTGTTCGACACGCGCGGCCAGGAAGACGCCTTTGCTGAAGAGGGTCTGCTTTGGATGCTGACCAGCGTCCGCACCCTCACCCGCGCCATCACCCGCGTGCGTTTCAGCCTTGCCTTGCTGAACGGCTTCTTCATGGCCGCCACCGGTTACATTTGCCTTATCATGTGGCAGGCTGACGGCATTACGGCTGGCGGCATCGCAATTGCCCTGGGTCTGGTGCTTCGGCTCAACACAATGTCAGGCTGGATGATGTTCCAGATTTCGGGCCTGTTTCGGGATTTGGGAACCATTCAGGATTCCATGGAAACGGTGTCCCAGGTCCCGGCTCTGCTGGACGCGCCATCTGCACCCGCCCTGCCCAAGGTTGATGGCGCCGTCGCCTTTGACCATGTTGGCTTTCACTACGGCAAACTGGATAAACAGAGCGACGAACCAGCCAAGGGTGTGCTGCATGACATTACGCTGGATATTGCACCGGGCGAGAAAATCGGTCTGGTCGGGCGCTCCGGTGCGGGTAAATCCACCTTGGTGAACCTGTTGCTGCGGCTCTATGATGTGGAAAGCGGGCGCATCACCATTGATGGTCACAACATCGCGGACGTCACCCAGAACTCCCTGCGCGGTCAGATTTCTATGGTGACGCAGGATACCTCCCTGCTGCATCGCTCGGTACGGGACAATATTCTCTATGGTCGGCCCGATGCCAGTGAAGCCGATATGATCCAGGCGGCAACTCAAGCAGAAGCCATGGAATTCATTGCTGATCTGGTGGACCCCAAAGGCCGCACTGGCTTTGATGCCCATGTGGGTGAGCGCGGCGTCAAACTGTCCGGCGGTCAGCGCCAGCGTATAGCGATTGCACGGGTTCTGCTGAAAGACGCGCCGATCCTCATTCTGGATGAGGCAACATCAGCGTTGGATTCAGAAGTTGAGGCCGCCATTCAGGAGCAATTGTTCAATCTGATGAAGGGCAAGACCGTGATTGCCATTGCTCACCGCCTGTCGACCATTGCCACAATGGATCGTCTGGTCGTGATGAATGGCGGACACATTGCTGAGACCGGCACCCATGAGGCACTGATTGCCAATGACGGGCTTTATGCCAGCCTGTGGCAACGCCAGTCTGGAGGCTTTCTGGGCGGCGTCGATCAGACTGAGGCCGCCCAATAATCGTTGTCTATCGGCGGCAATCAGCCGCTTGTAAGTTCTGCCAGAACATCGTCCAGAACCGCGTAACCTTTGCCCCAACCATTGTCCATTCCGGACATGGCCTGAGCGAAACAGGCAATCTCTTCCTCTGTCGATTCAAAGGGTGTCTGTGTCAAAGTGACTTTTGTCTTCGCTCCAAGGTCTTCAAAAACCACCGTCGTCAGTAAAGTTCTCGGCCAGTCAGGCATCATCGGATTGGAGGCAATATTCCAATCTGAATCAGTGGAAGAATGGTGCCAAATCAATTTTTCCTGGGGCACAACATCCTGAAACACCATCTTGCTGAGATTGGAATTTTCACCCCATTTCATCTCATTCCGCCATTGACCCCCAGGTTTAAGGTCAAACTCATGGATGATGGTTTCAACGCCAGGACCATACCACCGGGCAAGCAACTCCGGATCGGTCCAGCTGCGCCAGACCATGGCGCGTGGCGCGTCAAAGACCCGTTCCAATCGATATTCCGCGATCTCACTCATAATCAGTTTTCCCTCCTTCGGATTGTTTCATCTCTAGTAGTAGATCATCGAGCTGATTGAAGCTCTTGCCCCAAAAGGCTTTGAATTCCGCCAGCCAATCAACCGCAGCTGTCATGGTTTCAGCTTTAAGCCTGGCCGGTCGTCTTTGCTCTTCAACATCGCGCTCAATCAATCCCGCGCGCTCCAGCACTTTCAGATGCCGCGAAACCGCCGGTTGGCTGATATTGAAAGGTTCGGCAATCTCATTTACCGACGCCTGACCATCTGCCAGCCGGGACAGAATGGCGCGCCGTGTCGGGTCTGACAGCGCGGCAAAAATGGCATCGAGATTTGGTGGCGATTTCGTATAACCAATTTGTTCCATAACAATATAGTTATATAAAAATCAAATGGTGTCAACCATTTGGAAAACATCTCGATAACTTCAGAAGCAGATTATGATTTTAACAGATTACTTCGATGAGATATGGGTCAGTGGTGGCCAATCCCTTGCGCAAGGCCGTAACAAACTCATCCATATCAGTCACACGCGTGGCGGCAACACCATGCCCTTTGGCAAGGGACACCCAGTCCAGCGTCGGGTCTTCCACATCGAACATGCGCGCTGCATTCCGCCCCGCTTGCTTGACCCCGACATTAGCCAGCTCATCATGTAAAATCTGATAGCCACGATTGGCAAAGACGATGGTCACAACATCCAGATTTTCGCGTGCCATCGTCCAGAGGGATTGAAGCGTATACATGGCCGAGCCGTCACCGGTAAGGCAAACGACTTTCTGATCCGGGCAAGCCAGCGCAGCGCCGGTTGCGCAAGGCAATCCAAACCCGATGGCGCCACCCGTAACATGCAACCAGTTTTGCCGCCGGGCCGTATCCGTTGCAGCCAGCAACGGCTCACTGCTGGTAACCGATTCATCGACGACAATTGCGTTTTCTGGCAAAAGCGCCGCCAAGGCAGCGCCTGTTTTTTCAAGAGTTAAATTGCCAGTGGGAACCCCGGGAAGGTCAAGCGACACAAGAGCCGGTCTGTCTGCGGGGCCAACACCCAGCTCATCGGCAATGGCCTGCAGCGTCCAGCCATAATCCATATCAGGAGGGCATAATTCTGTAATCCGACAATCATCCGGTTCGGGAGTGCCGGGTTTGTTCGGATAGGCAAAGAAAGCCACCGGTCTGTTGGCGCCACACAGCACCATATGCTGCACATGCCGCATCAAAGCGACGTTTTCACCAATGGGATACTTCAGCCGGGTAAGATCAACCCCACCGGAACCGCGTTCAATCCTGGGCACCAGAAAATCGGCCATCAATTCACAGCCGGATTTGGCTGCAATTTGGCCTGCCAGTTGCGATAGGCTTCCATGAAGCGCCCTCTGCCCGACAAACAACACCGTGCCAGGCTCGCACAACGCCCGCGCTGCGCTGACAATCTGCGCGTTGGAAGGCCGCTCCAATTGCGTGCAGGCAATCGGTTCAGCAGGATCATTTGCCTCATCCCAAGCCGTATTGGCTGGCAGCACAAGCGTGGCAATCTGCCCACCGCCAGACCGCGCGGCCTGCACGGCTGCCGCCCCATCCCCAGCCACAGACGCAGCGTTCTCCGCCCGACAGGTCCAATGCGAGATGGCCCCACTTATGCCATCCAGATCGCCTCTCAAGGGGCTATCATATTTCAGATGATAATCGGCATGATCGCCAACGATGTTCACCACGCCGCTACGCGCCTTGCCAGCATTGTGCAGATTGGCGATACCATTCCCCAGCCCCGGTCCCAAATGCAGCAGGGTGGCAGCAACCTCCTGCTTCATCCGGAAATAACCGTCTGCCGCCCCCGTCGCACCGCCTTCAAACAGGCACAGAATGCACCGCATTTCAGGGTGCTGGTCCAACGCTGCAACAAAGTGCATTTCGGATGTACCGGGGTTTGCAAAACAGACATCCACATCACTTTTCAGCAGGGTCTTAACCAGTGTTTCTGCGCCGTTCATAATTTCCTCAAATCGGTCCAGCGCGCATGGACATCAGATTTTGCTCCCCTGTCAAGGTGCGCATCGCTTCGCCCGCCTTGCGCATCAGCATCTCACCAAGTAGAGACCAGTCATGAATTATCTCCATGCCTATCATGCCGGAAACTTTGCCGACGTTGTGAAACACCTCACCATGGTGGCCATTATTGGCTATCTGCAGCGCAAGGAAGCCCCCATCCGTGTCATAGACATGCATGCAGGCTCCGGACGTTACACGCTCAAGGGCAAGGAGGCGCGCGCCACTGGCGAAGCAGCCTCTGGCATTGCACGATTGCTTGAAAACGGGGACCCAAAGCAGTTGATCCCTCTGGGTCCGGATGTCGAGCAATTCGCAAAGCCCTATATGGATGTGATCAGCCGACTGAACCCCGGCCCCGAGCTGGAAATCTATCCCGGATCGCCTTTGCTGGTGCGCCATTTGCTGCGCGCCAATGACCGGCTGACAGCATGCGAATTGCGCGATTTCGAATTTGCAAAACTACAGAAACTGTTTGCCGGAGACCCGCAGGTCTTAACACGCAACGTCGATAGCTGGAAAAATCTGAAAGGCTTTCTGCCACCTGATTTGAAACGCGCCTTGATCCTGATGGACCCACCTTTTGAAAAGCCCCATGAAATGGAACGCGCCATGGATGCAATCAGCATGGGCGTGCGGCGTTTCCCTATGGGCATTTACATGCTGTGGTATCCCATAAAGGCCCGGTATCAAGCAGAAATCTGGGCCAAATCCCTGGCAAAGCGCAAGCCGGAACTCGGTGTAGAAACCATCCTGCGTGCAGAACTCTATGTCAGGGCTCCGGACAATGAAGACCAGTTGAACGGGACCGGCCTGTTCATCATAAATCCACCCTACACACTCCAGAAAATGCTGGAGGATGCTCTGCCGGTGCTGCAAAGACATTTGCAGCAAGCGCCGCAATCAGATCGTTTTCTCAAAACCTGCGTTGAGACCCTGTAAAGCCGGGGACTGGAACCTGGCCACCGGTCAAAACACTTGCCTATGACCAATTGCTACCCCAAACTGTCCCTGCTTCGTTGAGATTAAGGATTCGCATTCCATGACCAATGGCCGTTCTTGCATTCGCATGGTTTACACGCTTCTGCTGTTGTTGCCGTTCATCTCCGGGTTTGGGCCGCTTCAGACAGGTGGAGCCTATGCTCACGACACCCATCTGAGGATGGGCAGCGACCCCCGTGACAAGATATTTGGCCGCGGGGCCATTCCCCATTGCGACGATCCACGCGTTCTGCGTCAGATCACATCCAAATTTTCATGGGCAGATCGCAACACCTGGTCAAAGATCGAGCATCGCAACCACACGATTGGCATTCAGGATATTCGCCATATCAAGCAGCGCTATCGGTTGGATCAGACCAAATCCATGATCTCCCACCGGCACTGCAATGGCACGGCCACATTGTCCAATGGCAAACAGCCAAAACTCTATTATATGATTCAGGAGCGCATGGGCTTGGCCAGTCTGTCCTGGAAGGTACAGTTCTGTGTGGCAGGCTATGATCGTTGGCGCGTCTATGGGGCCAATTGCCGCTCCTTGCGTTAGAAGCAGGGTCCCATGTCCTTTTCCAAATGGCTTTCAGCCGCCTGCATCAGCCTACTCGTCTGTTCCTTTGTTTCCGCTTCATTTGCCCGGGAAATTCGCGGTGGCCGACCCGGCGAGTTTGACTTCTATGTGCTGTCGCTGTCGTGGTCTCCCAGCTTTTGTGCAGATGAAAAAACCGCTTCTGACAATCGCCAGCAATGCGGCACCGGCAAATCATTCGGCTTCATCGTCCATGGCCTGTGGCCCCAGTTCAAAGGGGGCGATTGGCCTGCCTTTTGCCGCAGCAACGAACCGCAACGTGTTCCCGATGCTCTTGCACGCGACGCACTGGATATCATGCCGGGCTTCGGCCTCATCGGCCATCAATGGCGCAAACATGGCGTTTGCTCGGGCCTGAACCAGCAAGCTTACTTTGAACTGGCAAGACAGGCGCGGGACAAAATCGTCATTCCTCCGGTTTTGCGCAAACTGGATCGCAAGGTGGCAGTAAATCCGCTGGCGCTGGAAGCGGCATTTTCCAAGTTTAATCCGGGTCTCGACCCGGAGGAAATGGGCGTTTCCTGTGAAGACAACCGGTTTCTGGAAATGCGTCTTTGCCTCACCCCATCACTGGAATTTCGTGACTGCCCCAGCGTCGATTTGAAAGGCTGTAAACGTGGCCGATTGGTGATGCCACCAATACGCTAGACTTGACGTAAGGTAATTTCGACATACTTGCTTGCTCTCGATAGTCCGATGCCGCCGACACAAGCAGATCTGCAATATGTTAAAAACCGTTCTCATTTTAGGCAGTGCCGTGGATGCGGTGCGTGCACGCGCTTTCGATGTCACGTCCTTCCACGCAATTGTCGCCATCAACAATGCCTGGCGCATTCGCGATGACTGGACGCATCTGGTCTATCCCGGTGATTTTCCCGACGAACGCAGACCCACACCCGGTCCAAATCAGGTCTGCCTGTCTCATGAAACCTATGTTCCTGCCAACAATACCTTTGGCGGCGTTGTCTATGCCGGCGGCACCATGGCCTTCTCGACAGCCTATTGGGCGCTCCACGCATTGCAGCCGGACGTAATGGCTTTTTGCGGTTGCGACATGATTTATGATCAGAAGAACGGCCAGTCACATTTTTACGGTGCAGGCACCGCAGACCCTCTGCGGCAGGACCCCACCCTGCAATCACTGGAAGCAAAATCAAACCGGCTGATGCTTTTGGCGGCGGAGCAAAATTGTCTCTGCGTCAATATGTCTACGCTGGAAAAAAGCCGCCTCACCTTCCCCCGCATGAGCGCCGATGATCTTGCCTTGGCGCAAGCTCAAACGCACAGTGACACCCTGTCAGACATACGCCAAAACTCGGATGCCCTGGCCATTTCCAACGCCAAAACCCTGGAAGCAGACTTCAAGCAATTTGTGCTTTCGGGTGATTATTGGAACCACAAGACCCATCTTAACCCTGCTCACTTGCAGGATATAGACCAGCAGTGGCTGGCAGGGTTTGCCATCACAGAAACCACTGCAACAGCGGAAACCATCTGATCCTATCCAGTCGACATCGACCAGATGAAAAATGCTGGCACCAGAAGATAGGATGCCAAAGCAAGCCCCACCGCAATACGGACCCAAAGCTGCTTGAACCGACGCAGCAGGATAATCGACACGGCAATACCGATCAGCCCTTCAAACAGGCGAACGTAATCGCCAAAATGGCGGCTGTCCCAGTAAGACAGCGGTGAAAAGAACCGCCAATCCGTGATCGGCCAGAAATGACGGTGTGCATCATCTGCATGAACCGGAAAATCAAATGCCAGATGCAGCAGGGCAGACAGGCCAAGCCCCGCCAGAAACACGCTGGTAAATTCCAAAGCCGGGGTTTTGGCAAATCGTTGCAACATAAGGCCGATCACGAAAACACTCAGAAAAAGCGGAACCGAATTGGAAGCAGCGCTGAAAAACTGCCACGGTTCCTGCCAATAAATCTCGCCCCAGATCCGGCGCTGCTCAACCCCTTGAAACCGCATGATGCCAAGCATCACATAGATCGAAGCATCTGGAAGAACAGCACCCAGAAGGGCAGCGCAATTGCGAAGCGGCGCGCCGGGTTTGGTGAACGCAGCAGCACTCAACAAAACATGTGTCTGGCTCATCATGCGCGGAAACGTCCTGTAGCGAAAAGTCCAGGATCTGGACTCAATTGCGCGACTTTAGGACATAATCGCGGCAATCAGGATGACAAAACTGTGAGCAGAGCTTCATGAACGACGCAGTGCCATTCATCGAAACTTTGAATTGGAAACAAACCGGAGGACCTGCCAAACGTGCCTTCAAACCAAGGAGACTAAGTCATGATGATTCTGCGCACCTCCCCGTCATCGCCCTTTGGCCGCCAGATTCAGGTGGCAGCCGGTATTCTGCAACTGTCTGATCGCATACACGTTGAAGATGTCGATCTGAACGATCCTCAAGACACTGTGCGCCAACAGAACCCACTGGGAAAAATCCCTGTCCTGATAAATGAAGACGGCATGGCCATTTATGACAGCCGCGTCATTCTGGAATATCTGGACTTTATCGCAGGTGGGGCAAAGCTGGTCCCAAAGGGGGAAGCAAGATTTCCCGCCCTCACCCTTCATGCGCTTGCCGGCGGCATCACCGATGCAGCGGTAATGAACGTCTACGAAACACGCTTCAGGCCAGCAGAGCAACAATCTGCAGAGCGCATGGCGTATCAGGCAGACAAGATTGCACGCGGCTTGAAAACCCTGGAAGCGGCACCGCCAATTTTGAATACAGCTGATGACATCCAACTCGGTCACGTCGCATTGGCCTGCGCGCTGAGCTATCTGGATCTGCGGTTTGAAGGCAAGTGGCGCCAGACGCATCCAGGCCTGGTGGCATGGCTCGGCAGCTTTCAAGCTCTGGTTCCCGCTTTTTAAATGACTAAAGCTACGGGATAAAACGCGAAACCCAGAAAATGGGTTGGGTTTTGGAGTGTCGTTTGGGGCGGGAGATGATGTCTGCTGCGAACCGTTCCAATGTCCGGTTTGTCCGGTGGATTCAATCTATCAACGCAACACAATCTGCAAGTTTTTTCGCTGCCGTATCAGCGCCAGCACAGCGAACACCGAAGAGAGAACGCTGAAGAGCACCCTTGCCAAGTTCCACTGCTGCCACTCTTGCGAATAGGCCGCCCATCGTTCGGTCGCGTCAGCCATATCAGGTGTAAGTATGAGCCCATCAAGAACTTGATTTAGTGGCACATTAAAGAAAAGTGTGACGGCGAGCATTGCCATCCACGAAAGCAGTGCTGAACCCAGATAGCTGATCCCATCTCTTTCCAATGTTCGCATGGAAAGCGCCATTGCTACGCCTAGCGTGACTGGCGTGCCCAACAACAAAACAATAAGATATGAGCTTTGGGTTGCACGGCCAATCATCATGTTTGCCAACAATGCGGAATATGGCTCTGTTAAATCCAAGCCCGGCATGATCGAGAACTGCATGGTGAAGAAGAAGCCAAACAGACCACCAGACAAAACTATTGCCGAAATTGTCGCCACGGTTCTAACGTTCATCATCTGAATCCCAAGAACACGACCATGCTTTGGCCTCCATTGCTAAAATAGCGTTCAAACGAACCCAGTTAAACAAGATGCGGTAAATGTGAATTGCAAAGACGACGTAACAAATGATGCCAAATGCGACCATGCCGCAGGATTGAAACAGAAGACCGGCTAGCAAAATAAGGATGGGATTAAACTGGGTGAACTTGTTCCAGATGATCCTCATTTTACATCGCGTTCGGTTTTCGAAAGCCTCGGTTTAAAGCCACCCATCACCAATTCAGTTATGAGAGGGATCACGTTCGACATACCAACGAGTTGTTCGGTTGCCTCAAGATCCATGAAAGCTTGACTGACTTTAGCTTGGCCTACAGAGGCTTTAGCCAATGCCAGCAATTCAGGCATCATCGGCACAAGGAATACAAATGCGTTGATTGACAGGAATGTCGTCGCAGCGAGTTTGACCCGCATCCACCACGCGCGCTCGGCGTAAAGGAAAAACAGTATCAGGTCGGTTACGATTTTGAGCGTTAGCCCCGAGAGGATCAAAATGTAAGCACTCTGAAGTTTGTACGTGTAAACGGTTACCAAAACTTCTGGTGATGAATGCGCAAACAGAATTCCGATTACGATGTGCGAAAGGATGCCGCCGACATAAAATATGTTGGCGATGTCATGCAGAAATTCGATTGCCCGTTTCATCATCGCCTATGAATTCCCGGTCATGCGTTTCGTAATGACTGACGCAATTGGAAAAGCGACGATGAAGCTAACCGCTACACAGGCAAGAATGATTTGCCAGGTTCCGTGTCCCATCACGAGAGCAGCAACGATGCCTGCCCAACCAATAACACTTGCCGTTATGCCTTGAACAGCAGCGAATACGTAGGGAGTTTTCATATCTTGTCTCCTTGGACCCGTGTTGAAAGCATGATCGAAAATATGACGGCGGCGGTCATGGATGTGACAAGTCCCGCTACTGCGCCTGCAAGCGCGCCAAATGGAAATGCGTCCCCCAGAAGTGAGAAAAGCAATCCGAAAATGGCGGCGATAACTGCAGCAATGATCAGTCGTGTTAGCAGCGGGCCAGCCGTTGGTACATCGTCATGAATATCTTGGGCTGAACCAAGTGATGCGGCCAACATTGATCGCACCAAACCGCCGACGGGAATAGGAACAAAGCCAGCAAGAAAAAATCCAAGCCAGCCGCCGATACCAAATCCCCCAACCAAGGTTGATACAAGTGCTCCTGTGATTGCAGCGACGATCAACACGCCGAAGAGTATTGGTGTGATCGAAAATGGTGCATTTTTCATTCTATTGATCCTTGGATTTTTTGCGCCAAAGCACAGGTTTGCACATTGATGCAAAGGCGAAACCATCGCCGATGAATCGAATAATTTGGTAGTTTCCCCATTCCGAGAGCTTGTCTGCAGCACCTTGGCTAAGCGCTGGTTCTGCTGCCTCAAGGAAGTGAAAATTGATCGGCATAAGCTGCCACATCGTTACCGGCAGCGATAACAACAAGCACACGACTGCGAGCAGCCAAAACCAATCTTTTGACCAAAAGAAAAGTATGACACACGCGGCGAGCGCGATGTTGGATACGATGATCTGGCTAGCGCCAATGCTTAATATCATCTCACGGAATACGGGAATGAAGTGTTCAAATGGAACTGCCATCCACGCTGGATGGGAAAGAAACAGAAGATAGTAGGCTGTCCCAAATGTGATTGCGCCAAATAGCAGCGCAACCAACTCCAGAGGTTTATGTAGGTGACGCATGGCTTATCTGAACTCAAACGCTTCAGTATGAATTTGTGAGCGGTTTACGCCTTGATTTCGCAGGTCATGGACCAGGCCTTCCACCATTGGCTTCGGACCGCAGAGGAAATAATCATATGTCGAAAGCGGGTCGGGCAACTTGGTTTTCATAATATCCACGCGCGCAAAATTCCCATCCTGAGAGAACAGTGGAACTAACGTCACATTTCCAAGTTGATTTGCGCGGTGCTTTAGCTCTTCCAGGAAGACGGCGTCTTTTTCTTCGCGTGCGGCGTAAACTAGATGAATTTGGCGGCTATCGCCCTTCTCCATTGCGCGAACCGACGACAGGAACGGGGTTAGGCCAATGCCGCCTGCAAGCCAAATTTGCTTGTCCCCACCCTTTGACATATCAAACCGGCCATATGGCCCACGTACGATTACTTCGCCCCCGGCAGAAAGCTCCTCACGAACCTTTCGTGTCCAGTCGCCAAGAACCTTGATTGTAAACTTTAGACGTTCAGCACCCGGCTCACTGGAGATCGTAAATGGATGCGGTTCGCGCCAACCCTTTCCTTGCAATTCAATAAATGCAAACTGCCCGGGCTTATGCGTGATTGCATCACCTATCGGTTTAAGCACAATCTCGGTTGCCCGCTCCAAGGCATTCACGGTCTCAATCTGATATCGTTTCCCTGTCGCTCGATTCATACCAAATATCGAGTACAGATAGGCAATAACGCCAATGACAGCTGCGACGATCAATAGAACCCCCGAAGCGCTGAATCGCTCAAAGAAGATTGCTGGCGCGGTCATGAAATGACCAACAATCAAAACATAGACCAGTCCCATCACTCGGTGCGTAGGCCGCCATCGGTTATAGGAGATGCGCCGGTTTAGTGTCAGCGCCAGGCCGATCACCAATAAGGCCAATGCGATCATACCAAGTGGAGCAGATGGCACCAGTGGGTTAAGCGCAGGATCGGTTCCGGCTGGCAGTTCTTTTGGCACACCAAAAAAATGAACCAGCACAAATATGAGCGCTACGACACCTGCGACCTTGTGGACTTGATACATACGATCAAGTCCGCCGAACCATTCTTCAAAGACAGCAAGACGGGTAGAGAGAACAACTGACGAAGTTATCAGTAAAAATGCGACCCCACCAAGCATGGTCGTACCGGTAGTTCGCGGATCGTGTGCCTTGGGCGCAAAAGCAAAATGCAGGCCGATGAAAGTCGCCAACAAAGCGAGAATTAGCATTATTCCTTGACGTTTTAGCATCATGGAGTTCCTCAAAAATTGGGTCTATTTATTCAGGTTTCAGGGCGGCGCGGACCGCGACAAGAATAGAAAATCCACCAAGGAATTCTTCTTTTTCGAGAATTGCATTGTTGTTTAGATCAGCGCGGAAAAAGTCATTGTTTACTGCGCGGCGATGTTCCGAAGGTGTAATCTTGCCATCGCCGTTGCGGTCCCAGAATGTATAAACCACCTTTAACGCTGTGCGGTAGGCGAGTAATTTATTCTCATCTTCGGCGATGTTTTCAAATCCATATCCCCAATTAATGAATTCAGAGAGTTCCAAGCCGTTACTTTCGTCTGCATCCATGGATGTAAAAATGTCCGATCTCACCCTCTCCATATCCCCAAGATGCAAGTAGCCTTTTTCATGCTCATCCACGGAATCAAAGCTCAATTCAGCGAGCGTGCGGCCTTCTTGAGCTGAGGCAGACAATGTTGTTGCTACACCAAGCGACAATGCGAGTGCGATAGCGGAAAGTTTCGTTTTCATGGGGCTCACCTTTCGGGTTGGGTCATTCGTCAGACTTGACTTGTATCAGCATTAGTTGCAAATACAAGCATTGTAAATGCAATAATTATGCAACAGTTGCAAATTGCAAGCGATGGAGCTATCTGAGTGATGTGGAGTTGTTATTCGATGGCCCAAATCTCAAGGGGACAAAAAAATCGCGAGAGTAGTTTTGGCTTTTTGATCCAAACTCTTGGGCGTCGGCTCGACGTTACGATGCGCGAACGGCTTAAAGAAGTTGATATTGACGTCAAAATTTTCGCAAACCTGATGCTTCTCTATGAAGCTGATGGCGTCAATCAAAGGCAACTTGGTAAGAAGCTGGATTTTCCTGAATACTACACAAGCCGTAACGTCGACGCTCTCGTTAAGGCTGGGTTTGCCGAACGGCGACCTGATCCCAACAGTCGCCGGTCATTTCTCATCTACTTAACGGAAAAAGGGCGCAAAAAGGCTGCGCAGCTACCGAAAATCATTGCTGAGACCAACGAACTGCATTTGAAGCGCCTAACATTGAAAGAGCGTAAAGACGTAGTCGCACTGCTCCAGAAAACTGTCGGGATTGAAACGACATCCTGATTGCTCGTCCAATTAACCAATAGTGATCATTTCACATTCAATCACAACTCCGCCAAATTTCGAGTTTTCATACTGCCTATATGCAGCGCCGGCCTGACATGCCGTTTTGTTTGCTAAAGACATGGATGTCTGGCTTGAAGAAATCTAACATTCCAAACTCATTTGGGATGAACGACAGCAAAGAGCCGTTTTCCAAGCACACAGTTGCGACAACAGATTATTTGTAATGCGCCCGCCGACTTCCGAAGTCGCGCACACGCTTCCGCCAGGCTTTGTAGCTACCGGTCTTGAGTGTGTAGCGCATCACGGCCTTTACGTCCTTCTCGCGAATCCCGTATTCACGTTCAATATCAGCGAAACTGACATGATCCGACAACGCCATTTGTACAATCTCGCTGAGATGTTCTGAAGGGAGGTTTTTTGCTTTGCTCATGGCTTTGGAAATAGCGGAACAAGTCCTCAAGGCAAGAAAACTAATCGCGATAGAAGCAAATGCCTGCAACTGCCAGTTCCGCCTGAAACTCTCGGCCTATGGCCAGAACGCCGATCCGCCTGAGCTGTGAGGCATCAAAGAGGGCATCGGTTCTGTGTGAAACGAACGTTGCAAACGGGATCCGCTGTGTCCGCCATTCGGCTTCGGCAGTGAACTCTGTGCGAAAGGATTGCCATGGACGGCTCAGTTGGTCTGTCCGCAGGCGGATGTCATAGCGCTCGCCATTGCCGCAATTGACCAACGCAATGCCATCCCAATCACGTGCATCGACGCCCGTTCCATCCGGGCGAATATCAAACGCGATCTGGATAAAGCCACCATTGTTTTCCAGCGAGACCGCGCCGCGCAAGACGGTGGCCATACGACCGCGATACATCTCTTGCTGCACGCCGCCTTCAGACACACCACCCATGACAGTATCAGCTACATATTCCCATTGTGGATCGAGTTCCATCTTTGCGGTGTCTCCCTGTTGCTGCCCGATCATAGAGATGCGGCCCAAAAAAGCACTTTCCTTTTGATCATACGATGGAGAACGTTCGTAGACATTCATTGATCTGCTGCTCGGTGTGATTTGCTGGATCGGCGTGGGTCAGCTCGAAAAAGCACAGACCCTGCGCGAGTTCCCTTGATGGCATGTGCGCAACTCGCACAATTTATAACAATTTAGCGCGGTTTCTGTGTGAGAGGATCTAAACTGCGTCCAACGCAATGTTTGCAGTTGGACGCAGTGGGGACCTTCAACAATGAAATCCAAATCAAATGGGTCGGACCCTGTTCAAAAGGGACCACAAACGTCCAATACCCAATTGCATTATCCAGGCCATTACAGCGGCAATTATCTGGCTGAAACTGGCTGTTTATCAAATCAAATTGCAATCTGGAACGCTGTTGCAAGTAGCAACAAAACACAGCAAGACTAGGGTCTGAACTAAATTTAGCTCGGCAATCGGTGGGGAAATTCGAGGGCCAGGCAGTAACTTTGAACGAAAGCAATTGTAGACAATGAATTCTGGCAACGATCCCTTCATCCATCACCCCGAATTGCGCGACAAGATCAAAGACCCGCTGCAATCATTCTTCCGGGATTTCGACCCCGTTAGTCTTCTGAAAAAGTGGCCGGAACTCCATTGGGTCATAGAAGAGCTGCACTCGGAATCCTTTCGGGAAAAATCGCGGCGGGAAACACTAGCGAAACATGACGATGGTGACCTTTGGATATTTGCCTACGGATCATTGATGTGGGACCCCGCTTTTGAATTTGCCGAAGTTCGGCGCGCCAGAGTGTCAGACCACGCGCGTCGATTTATTCTGAAAGATATTTGGGGTGGACGCGGAACGATTGAGATGCCCGGCCTGATGGCGGCTTTGGACAAGGGCCATGGCTGCGAAGGTCTGATCTACAGGCTTTCCTGTGAGAAAATAGAGGCGGAAACCAGAAATCTGTGGCGGCGCGAAATGATCGGACCTGGATATGTGCCGAGTGTCGTGCACACGATGGTTGGCGACAACATTGTTCCCGCACTGACCTTCGTTGCCGATTACGAAGCTGAAGGCATCCATCCTGATCTGCCACACAGCAAACAAGTTGAGTTCATCACCCATGGTTCAGGAGTCCTGGGCACAAGCCTGGAATATTTGGAAAACATCGTCAACCAGTTCGCGGCACTTGGCATTGTCGATAAGGACTGTTCGACCTTACTCCAAGACGTGCAGGCGCATGCCAAATCACATCAATCGGATCTGGCAGGAGCCAACGAATGACAGAACACATTTCCTTTTTCGACGGGCACAACGACTTTCTCCTGCGATTGATGTTCACACCGGAGGCACGAGAGGAAACCTGGCTCGGTAATACGGGCAAAGGTCACCTTGATCTGCAGCGCATGAAACAAGCCGGGTTTGCCGGTGGTCTGTTTGCCATATTCGTGCCGCCAATTTCCGGTGGCCCACCGCCCGATTTTGCCGCCCTGATGGCCAACCCACCCTATGATTTGCCAACGCCACCTGAGATGACGCATACGCAGGCACAGCCGATGGCCATGACCATGGCAGGCCTGCTGCACTGGATGGAGCGCACTGCACCGCGAGATTTCAAAGTGTGCCGGTCTGCATCTGAAATTCAGACTGCAATTTCAAATGATATCATTGCCGGCGTCATGCATATGGAAGGCGCGGAAGCCATTGGCCCGGACCTTGATGCGCTTTATCTGTTTCACGACATGGGATTGCGTTCTCTCGGCCCGGTCTGGAGCCGCCCAACCATATTCGGCCATGGTGTACCGATGAAGTTTCCCGGCACGCCAGATATTGGGCCGGGTCTGACTGAAAAGGGAAAAGACCTGATCCGCCTTTGCAATGAACTCGGCATCCTGATTGATTTGTCACACATGAACGAAGCGGGCTTTAACGATGTTGCTTCAATCAGCAACGCCCCCTTGGTGGCAACCCACTCCAATGCATTTGCCTTGTGTGAATCGCCGCGCAATTTGACAGATCGGCAATTGGCGCAGATTCGCGAAACCGGCGGAATGGTTGGCTTCAACTACGCAACATTCTACCTGCGCGAAGATGGCACGGCGGCAGCCAATATGGACTGGGACCCGTTGTTGCGGCACATGGATTATCTGATGTCACATCTGGGCGAAGACCATGTCGGGCTTGGGTCGGATTTTGATGGCTGCATAGTCCCCCAACTCATCGGCGATGTCACCGGCGTACCGCGCCTGTTAGAGGCACTGGAAAAACATGGCTATGGCGAAACACTGATAAAAAAGTTGGCGCGGGACAACTGGCTTACCTGCCTTGCCCGCAGTTTGACTTGAATAAACCACCATGTGGCGATTGGCATTAAGCTTTGCAAAAACAGATATCCAGCCAGAGCAACCCAGCCAGAGCAACTACGAAAAAGGCCCCACACTGAGTGCAGGGCCTTTCATCACAAATTTAATCCAGCAAAAGCTTAGAAATGATACCCCAACCCGGCACGGATGGCGTGGGATTTGGCGTCAGCGTCAAATGCACCATAGTCTTTTTCGCCATAGCCGGAATACAGATACTCAGCCCTGGCGCTGAATGAGCGATTGACCATGCTTTCAAAGCCCGCGCCCGCCACAAGGCCCACATGGGTGTTCTCATCACTGGCACCACCAAGGTCCACATCAGCGCTGAGGAAACCAAGGCCCGCCGTGCCATAAATCATGTGGCGGTCCCATGTGTAGCCAAGACGGCCACGAATGCTTCCTACCCAGTCAGCGTCACCATCGGTGCCACCTTCACTGCCATCCATGCTGGTAATCGCCAAATCGGCTTCACCACCAAAGACCAATGAACCTGCCTGGAAATTATATCCAGCAAAACCACCAAGCAGAACACCATCCACATCCACTTCCGCGCCGGTGTCGGGATCAATATCGCCCCAGATGTAACCGAGCATCGGGCCCATATAAAGGCCAGTCCAATCTGCGGGAGGGTTGCCATTGTAAGTTGGCTGCTGGTAGCCGCCACCATTGTCGTAAAAATCAGCCGCAACACCAGCGTTCAGCGACAAAATAAGCGCACCGGCAGAAGCCGTCGCGATAAGAGGGGCACGCAAAACCATAATCTCCACTCCTGATAAATAAACACATTCCGGTAAAATCCGGTCTGTTCCGTTTATCTCTTGGAAACCACAATCAACGTTTAAGAGAGATGGTTAATAAATTGAAATCAATCACTTTTCTTTACTTTAAGCGCAAAAAACCGGGGCAATATGAAATTGCCCCGGTTTGCCGTAATGCATGACTTGGAGGTCAGTAATGCATAACTTGAAGACCAGTAGGGAGGGAGGTTAGAACTTGTATCCAAGTCCGGCCCGTATCGTATGAGATGTCAGATCAACATCAGTATCTGTTGTCAGATCATAGGATTCGTCACCAAAATCACTGTAAAGATATTCAACACGAGCCAGAATATGGTCAGTCATGGCCGCTTCAACGCCTGCACCCAATGTATAACCGCTGTGCCAATTATCATCGCTGACAGTACCATCATCCGCTGTGACGTTAGCAAAGGCGACACCGCCTGTACCGTAGGCAAGTACGCGGTCGAAGGCGTAACCCACACGGCCACGCACGCTGCCAATCATATCGGTTTCAACAGTTGTTCCGCCGGATGTCTCATCAAGTCCGACAGAGGCAAAATCGCCCTCTACACCAAAGACCAGGCTTCCTGATTGGAAATTGAAGCCGGTATAGGCACCAGCCACATAGCCATTATCGTCAATGTCATTCAGGCCTTCAACGCTGTATTCCGCCCAGGTATAGCCAAGCATGGCACCAAGATAGACACCTGACCAATCATAAGAAGTGGGTTGAACCGGGAGGGGTTCATACACTTCGATTTCGGGCTCAACTGGAAGGTCTGCAGCCTTTGCCACCATCGTCAGGGCCAATACCGCAACAGCGGCGGCGCCTGTTGTCTTCAGAACAGACCTTTGGTTCGGCAGACAAGAATTCACGGACATTTTTTCATCCTCAGATTACTCGTTACAGGTTCAAGCGTGCCGCAATGCTCAAACTATCTCTTTTGGGAAGCTGTCATTGCGGTTGAAGGTATAATCCTTGCTAAATGAGGCTTCGCATTGGGCAAATTCGGTTGATTCTGTGATGAATTGTGCTCATTTCAGGACGGAAATCGGGCCGTCTTGCCGTTTTTGCACAGCAGTTTACAGACCATGCCTGAATTCATAATCAGCGCTTCAATTCCAGAATCCGGTCCCTATATAGGGACAATGCCTGTGGGGGGTGTTCGCGGACGGCACCCCTGCGCCCAAAGCGTGTGTCACCTTCATGTGTCTGCTGCAAACCAAGGACCTTCCCTCGCAATGATTACCTATCTGGCACTTCTCGCCGGTCTCATTATCTTGGTTTTTGCTGGCGATTTGCTGGTCCGTGGCGCTGTCGGCATGGCCGAGCGTCTGGGCATTCCGGCACTCATCATCGGCCTAACAATTGTCGCCTTTGGCACTTCAGCGCCAGAGTTGGTGATCTCCATGAAGGCCGCAGCATCTGGCGCACCAGGTCTTGCCATCGGCAATGTGGTTGGTTCCAACATTGCCAACATTCTGTTGGTTCTGGGCGCTCCGTCATTGATTTTTGCCACCGCGTGCAGCGGTCCAGGTACACGGCGCAATGCGCTGTTCATGGTGACTATCACGCTTGGCTTTGTTGCGCTGGCAAGCGATGGAATGTTGAGCCGGCTGGACGCATTGGTGATGCTGTCGCTGCTGGGCGTCTTTCTGTATGACAACTACCGAAGCGCAAGACGGCACCGCAAACAAGCGCAGGATGCCCTGCAAGATGAATTTGGTGACATTGGCACCAAACCAGCCTGGATGCTGACCGGGTTTCTGCTGATTGGCCTTATCGGCCTGCCCATAGGCGCTAGTTTGACAATTTTTGGCGCTACGGAAATTGCACGAAGCTGGGGCGTATCGGAAACCGCTATTGGCCTGACAGTCGTCGCTATCGGCACCTCACTGCCGGAACTCGTGGCCGCCATGATGGCCGCCTTCCATCGGCAAAGCGCAGTTGCCATTGGCAACGTCATCGGCTCGAACATATTCAATCTGCTCGCGATCATGGGCACAACAGCCGCAGTGTTTCCACTTCAGGTTCCAGGCGATGTCTTTGTACCGGATATGTGGATCATGGTACTGACATCCATGTGTCTGCTGCCCTTTATATTCCTGTCCAAATCCATTACCCGTCCTGTAGGGGTAATCATGGTTCTGCTCTATGTCGCCTATGTGATCTCGGCATTGCACCCCCATGGCTTCTGATATTTTTGGACCGGCAATATAGCGAGTTGATATGAGCGAACATGCATTGGTAACCGGCGCTGCAAAGCGCATCGGCAAAGCGCTGGCCCTGCATCTGGCAGATCAGGGCTATTGTGTCAGCGTGCATTACAACGCCTCCAAGGCGGATGCGCAGCAGGTTGTCACTGACATTCAGTCTCGCGGCGGCAAGGCGGTGGCCATACAGGCGGATCTGGCAGACATAGGCTCGGTCATCGAACTGGAAGCTCAGGCTGCAGCAGAATTCGGCCCTGTTACGTTGCTGGTCAACAACGCCTCCACCTTTGTGTCTGATGAAGTTGGTTCAATCACACCCGAAAGCTGGGACCATCATTTGCAACCCAACCTTCAGGCCCCCGTCTTTCTGGCTCAGGCAATGGCTGACCGCATGCCAAAGGCGGGAAAAGGCTTGATCATCAACATGATTGATCAACGTGTTTGGGCTTTGACCCCGCGTTACATGTCCTACACATTGTCAAAAGCAGCCCTTTGGAGTGCAACACAAACACTGGCTCAGGCACTTGCACCCAATATCCGCGTCAATGGCATAGGGCCCGGCCCAACGCTGTCCAACGCGCGTCAGACAGATGCGGATTTTCAGGCGCAGATCAACGCAACAATCTTGCAGGTCCAACCGCAATTGTCCGAAATCACAGCCGCGATTGATTTCATTCGCAACGCGCCCTCCATGACAGGACAGATGATTGCTCTGGATAGCGGTCAGCATCTGGCATGGGAAACACCGGATGTGGTAGGCTGCTTTGAATGAGCGAGCAATCCACTGAACCCCCAGTAACAGAGGTACCGAGCAAGGCCGATGACGTGCACGCGCGTGAAACCGAGCCAGAGGTAAAAACCGGCCCGCAGATCATTCTGGCCTTCGCCAAAAAACTGCCGAACAACCCTGGCGTCTATCGCATGTATAGCGCCAAGGGCGACGTGCTTTATGTGGGCAAGGCGCGCAGTCTCAAAAAGCGGGTCACCAATTATACCCGCATGATGGGCCAGACCAACCGCATCGCCCGCATGATCAGCCAAACCGCAAGCATGGAGTTTGTCAGCACGCGCACTGAAACCGAAGCGCTCCTGCTGGAAGCCAATCTCATCAAGCGGTTTCGGCCCAAATACAATGTTCTGTTGCGCGATGATAAGAGTTTCCCCTATATCCACATTGCCGAAGATCATGATGCCCCTCAGCTTCTGAAGCATCGGGGTGCACGCAAAGGTAAGGGCAGCTACTTTGGCCCTTTCGCCTCCGCAGGCTCCGTCAACCGCACCATCACAGCGCTGCAAAAAGCTTTCTTGCTGCGCAATTGCAGCGATTCCTATTATGAAAACCGCACCCGGCCCTGCCTGCAATTTCAGATCAAACGCTGTTCGGGCCCCTGTACCGGTGAAATTTCCAAGGCGGACTATGCCGAACTGGTGAGCGAGGCCAAGGGGTTCCTTTCGGGCAAAAGCCAGAAGGTCCAGCAGGAACTGGCAGGAAGAATGGAAGCCGCTTCCGGTGATCTTGATTTTGAAACCGCTGCCATTTACCGCGACCGGTTGGCGGCGCTTTCACACATTCAATCGCAACAGGGCATCAATCCACAAACGGTTAAAGAAGCTGATGTGTTCGCGCTGTATCAACAGGATGGCCAGACCTGCATTCAGGTCTTCTTCTTTCGCACGGGCCAGAATTGGGGTAACCGGGCCTACTTCCCAAAAGCTGATGAAACCCTTGATCCGGGCTTTGTACTGGAAGCGTTCCTGACCCAGTTTTACGATGACAAGCCAACACCCTCTCACATTTTCGTCTCCCACCTTGGGGAAGAGCATGAATTGCTGTCGGAAGCCCTCACAGAACGTATGGGGCATAAGGTGCACCTGTCCAAACCACTGCGCGGCGAAAAACGGGATCTTATCGCTCATGCCATGACAAATGCGCGCGAAGCGCTTGGACGCAAACAGGCCGAAACCAGCTCGCAGCAAACACTGTTGCGTGGTGTGCAGGAGGTATTCGGTCTGAAGGATATGCCACGGCGCATTGAGGTCTATGATAACAGCCACATCATGGGCACCAACGCCGTAGGCGGCATGATTGTAGCTGGCGTCGATGGCTTTTTGAAAAACCAGTATCGCAAGTTCAATATCAAATCCAAAGACATCACGCCGGGCGACGATTACGGCATGATGCGTGAAGTGCTCACCCGACGCTTTTCTCGGCTCATGAAAGAGACAGATGGCCCAAAGCACGCAGTTGAAGATGACACAATTGATGCCGGCACATGGCCTGATCTATTGCTGATCGATGGCGGCATTGGCCAGATCAACGCGGTAAAGGGCGTTCTGAAAGAGTTGGGTGTCACTGACATGCCGATTGCCGGGGTCGCAAAAGGCCCGGACCGGGATGCAGGCCGGGAAAAATTCATTGTTCCCGGCCGCGCGCCCTTCATGCTGCCCGAGCGTGACCCCGTGCTCTATTTCATCCAGCGCATGCGCGATGAAGCTCACCGGTTTGCCATCGGCTCTCACCGCGCGCGGCGCAAGCGGGACATTTCCAAAAACCCATTAGACGAAATACCCGGCATCGGCCCCACGCGCAAACGCGCCATCCTGCACCATTTCGGAACAGCCAAGGCCGCCAGCAAGGCAGGTCTAACAGATCTGGAAAAAGTGCCGGGCGTTTCCGCCCAAATGGCGCAAATCATCTTCGACTTTTTCCATGATACGGGAAAAAACGACAAGGATTAGGGTTTGGAGCTAGCCAGCCCCAGGCGCAACCGGTCCCGCATTACAAAGCGCGCCGTCAGCAGTATTGCGGCCACAGCCAGCCCCAACGCCAATCCCATCCAGACGCCTTCCCCACCAAGACCAAGCGGAAATGCCAGCACATATCCACTGCCAAGCCCGACAATCCAATAACTGATGATGGCAATCACCATAGGCACGCGTGTATCCTGCATGCCGCGCAAGGCACCAGCGGCCACCGCCTGGGTACCATCAACGAGCTGAAACAAGGCGGCCAGAAACAAATAAGGAATGGCAAGCGCAACCACGGCCGCCGTATCTTCTCTGGCCGCGTTTAGAAATATGGAAATCAGCGGTGTCGGGATAGCCAGAAATACAAATGCTGCAGCACCACTAAATCCCACCGCAAGAATGATTGTTGCATAGGCGGCCCGCCGCAAATCTTCTACGTTGCGACGCCCATAAGCCAGCGCCACGCGTGTCGTCGCGACATTGGACAACCCAAGCGGTACCATGAAGGACAGGCTCGCCAATTGCATGACAATGCCATGTGCTGCAAGCTCCAGCGTCCCGATGCGCCCGACCAAAATGGTGGCGGCGGTAAACAAGCCAACTTCAGCCAACAAAGTCATGCCAATCGGGAAACCAAGACGAATAATCCGGCGCAGGATTTCCGTATCAACGCGCCAGAACCGCCCATAGATATCAAAATCCTTCATTCGTTTGTCGTACAGCGACAACACGACCATGCCTGCCAGTGTCAAAATAGCAGTACCCAGTGTTGCAACGGCGGCCCCGTCGACACCTAATTCCGGAGCGCCCCAATTGCCGAATATGAACATGTAATTCAGCATGATGTTGGCCAGAACACCCAGAATGTTGATAGCAAACATTAGGTTTGCGCAATCAAGCACAGTGTAAAACGCCCGTAAATTCATGAACAGGAGCATTGGCAACAATGCCCATTTCGCAATGGCAATGTAATCGCTGGCAAAACGGACCGTTTCAGGCGTTTGCCCCGCAAACAGCAAAATAGCTTCCGTATTGAACAGAATCGCAATTGCCAAAACCGTGTACCCGCCAGCCACCCAGAACCCCATGCGAATGGTTCTGCGCAGCATGATCGGGTCTTCAGCCCCCTGCGCCTCAGCGGCCAATGGCAATACAGCCTGGGTTAGTCCCAGACCGACAATGAAGAACGTGAAGAAAAAGGCTGTTGCCAAGGCCAGAGCCGCCAGCTCGGCCGCGCCAAGCCGCCCGACCATCAATGTGTCGGTAATCCCAATCGCCGCCTGCGCCAGTTGAATGCCGACCAAAGGCACAGACAGACTGAGTGTCTGCGTAAAGTGCATGCGCCAGGATTTAAACGGCAGGGTCACGAATTGTCATTCTTGTTAAGATCGGGATTGCACCCCTATATCGCCCGAGCAAAACACTCAAATGATCTTTTGTGAAGACCAGATCAACTCCGCTGATGGAGAACACTTGCAGAGCGATCATCCGCTCGCTTAACCACCCATCACTTTAGCGCGACAATTCATCGGTTTGGCATTGACGCACACATGGCCCCGTGTTGCATTGCAAAAATGACAAGTGAACCAGCCACACCTAAAAGAGACGGACGCAGTACCGTTTTCAGCCTGCCCAATATTCTGACATATGGGCGTATTCTTGCCGTACCTGCCGTTGTCGGTACTGCCTTTGTAGAAGGCGATTTCGGTCGCTGGCTCTGCCTCGGCATATTCATTGTTGCCAGCATTACGGACTTTTTCGACGGTTATCTGGCACGCGCGTGGCATCAGCAATCCGCGCTGGGTCGGATGCTGGATCCAATTGCAGACAAATTGCTGATATCGGCCTGTCTCATTATCCTGTGCGCCAATCAGGTCGTATCGGGCTTTTCGCTCTGGGCTGCGGCTATTATTCTAATGCGGGAAATTTCAGTTTCTGGGCTACGCGAATTTCTGGCCGAATTGCAGGTCAGCGTTCCTGTAACTAAATTGGCGAAATGGAAAACCACTTTTCAAATGGTGGCGCTTGGCTTTCTGTTGGCTGCTCCTGCAGGCGACAAGGTCCTGCCATTTAACACCGAAATTGGAATAGGCCTGTTATGGGTCGCTGCACTGTTGACCCTCTATACTGGCTACGATTATTTTCGTGCGGGTCTCCGCCACCTGATCGACAGTGATCGCTAAAGTCACGGATTTGCTATGACGAAGCTGCTCTATTTTTCATGGGTTCGCGAACGTATTGGCCTGGCCAGCGAAGAACGCGACATTCCGGCCGAGATTACTTCAGTGGAACAGTTTTTGAACTGGCTGTCACAACAGGGCGATCAATATGAAAACGCCCTGACAGATGCGGCGTCTCTGCGCGTTGCCCTTGATCAGACTCACGTCACCGCAGATGCCCCTTTGAATGGAGCGCGTGAAATTGCGATTTTCCCGCCCATGACCGGCGGTTAGACCATGTCAGACCACCCTGTAAAAATTAGCATTCAGCAGGAGCAGTTTGATATCCAGGCTGAGACAGAGTTTCTGGTAAAGAAGTCCCCAAATGCTGGAGCTTTGGTGTCATTTTCTGGCATTTGCCGAGCCGATGACACGTTAAGCGCCCTGGAGCTTGAACATTATCCCGGCATGGCCGAATCACAGATTCAGAAAATTGTGGATGAAGCTCTGGCCAAATGGCCCATACAAGGGGCGCTTGTGATTCACCGGGTCGGCAAAATTGCTGTGGGTGAGACAATCGTTCTGGTGGCCGTCACCAGCGCACATCGTCATGCGGCTTTTGACGGTGCGAATTTCATCATGGACTTTCTGAAGTCCCGGGCCCCTTTCTGGAAAAAGGAGTATCTGGCTGAAGGTGGTGAAGGTAGCTGGGTCGACGCCAAGGAAAGCGACGAAGACGCTCTGTCCCGCTGGGACCAAAATGCGGACAGGACAAATTCCTGACGGCCAGCAGAATCAGCTGGTCTGACGTGCCTGATTAAGAGCCTCACGGGCATTCGGCAGAGAAGGGTTAAGCGTCAAAGCCTTTTGAAACGCCGCTGCAGCTTCCTTGTTACGGTTCAGCCTTTGCAGTGCCACGCCCTGATTATACCAGGCTTGCGCGCTGCCTCGGTTACGGCTGACGGCAGCGTTGAAGTCTTCCAATGCCGATTGCGCATCCCCGGTCACAAGATAGCTTTCACCGCGTGCATTGTAGGGCGGTGCCGCTTGAGGTGACAGACCAATGGCAGTCGTAAAGTCTTCCAGCGCAAAATTATGCAGCTTTTGGGCCTGATAGACGAGCCCGCGATTGTGGAATGCTTCCGGGTCGGTCCTATCTATCTGGATCGCCCGATTATAGTCTTCAAGCGCCAGAGCCAGCTGGTTTTGGCGGCGATAGACGTTTCCGCGCCGAACATAGGCATTGGCATATTGTGGATTGACCCGCAAAGCCCTGTTGTAGTCCTCCACCGCATTGGCATCTTCGCCTTTCAGGCGATACACAAGCCCCCGGTTTGCATAGGCTTGGGCAAAACGCGGATTGATCTGAAGGGCACGGTTGAAATCTGCAATGGCATCGTCATATCGGCCAGCCTTACCGAGTGCTGCACCACGAATATTGTAGGCATTGGGATCATTCGGGCTGCGATCCACAACAGCCGTTAAACTGTCAAGATTTGCGGCAGAACCGGCCTGCGTATTCTGGCCGTTCAAGGATGCATTTTGCAGGTTTGTGCCCTGGCACGCAGCCAAAAGCCCGGCAAACAAGACAATACCAGTAAATCGAAAAATTCGAATGCCTGAAGAGATGTTGTAGACAGAATGCGAAAACGTCATTGGTGCCACTCAACCCTCTTATACCCAAAGTCCCTCCCCTTCATATTCAATAAATGGGGCATCAAAAAGCACTTTGGAAGCTTGGTAAAACGCAAAAAAAGCGGATCGGACAGCAGCCGACCGCTTCTTAAACTCTTAATTCAAAACGCCATCCGATGAAACGGAAGCGAATAGCACTTAGCGGCGCGCCTTCTTGGGAAGGATGCCTTCGCGTTGTGCACGCTTGCGAGCCAATTTGCGGGACCGGCGAACAGCCTCAGCTTTTTCGCGAGCACGCTTCTCTGAAGGTTTTTCAAAGTGGCTGCGCAGCTTCATTTCACGAAACACGCCTTCGCGCTGCAGCTTTTTCTTCAGCGCTTTGAGCGCCTGATCAACATTATTGTCACGAACGGATACTAGCACGTAGCTCGTCTCTCTTTCTTGTTACAGTGTGGCCCTGGATCAATTTGAGCCGCTTATAGTCTGGTGAACGTCCATCGTAAACCCGCATTTGGTCCAAGCTGCGACCTGTCTTTTGGCCGAGCACCCAATGGCAAATTCCGAGACTGTTCAGAATGAACCGGGTCCATAGCAGACCAACCCCATATTGTCCACAGTACCACCACAGGTTTTCGCGGCCGAAACTGCCGGGACCGCAAGTTTCGGCAAGCGTCTTATGTCTTGGCAGAAACCGTGTTTACATGTCCCATTTTCCGACCCGGCCGGGTCTCGCCTTTACCGTAGAGATGGACCCGGCTGGCAGGATCAGCCGCAAAACCGTGCCAGGCGTTCATTTCTTCGCCAATGAGATTGGTCATCACCACATTGCTATGATGAGTGCCATCCCCCAGCGGCCAGCCAGCAATGGCTCTGACATGTTGCTCGAACTGGTCGATAACAGCACCATCCTGCGTCCAATGCCCTGAATTATGCACCCTCGGTGCAATCTCATTGACCAGAAGCGTCGGCTGGTCTGAGGTCCCCGATACGAAAAACTCAATCCCCATCACGCCCACATAATCAAGCTGATTGAGAATCGCTTCTGCGGCGGAAGTGGCTTCCACCAGAATTTGGGGCGGCAGACCGGATGGCAATGTGGTTGTTTTCAAAATGTGGTTCTGATGATGATTCAGGGCCATTTCATAAGAAGCGACCTGACCGTCCAGGCCTCTGGCTGCAATCACGGAAGTTTCTGCAAAAAACGGCACAAAGGCTTCCAGCACACAGGGCTTGCCGCCCAGGGCCTCAAACGCGGTGGGAATGTCCGACGCGCTCCGAAGGATGACCTGCCCCTTGCCATCATAGCCAAAGCGTCTGGTTTTCAACACGCATGGCAAGCCAAGCTCTTGAACAGCTGCGGCAAGGTCTTCTGAAGACTCCACGGCGCGGAATTGCGCTAAAGGCACGCCCACATTTTGCAGAAAACGTTTTTCGATCAGGCGATCCTGCGCCGTTTTCAGCGCAGAAATCCCGGGCCGAATTGGCACCAGCTTTTCAATGTGCTGCAACGGCTCAATCGGGACGTTTTCAAATTCATAGCTCAGCACATCAACAGATTCTGCAAAGCGGGCGAGTGCCTCAAGATCCTCATATGGCTTGCACGTGCTAAGCCCGGTGCGCTGAAACGCCGGGCTGTTGTTCTCCGGCGCGTAAATATGTGGCTGAAAGCCCATTTCACTGGCAGCGCCAGCCAGCATTGCGCCAAGTTGCCCTCCGCCCAAAATGCCAATTCGACTGCCAGGTGATAGAGGGGCCTTCATATCAGTCTCAGATCCTTGAAATCAGACAGAATCGGTAGGTTCGTGCTGCACACTTGCCGTTTGCGCCGTGCGCCATTCGTCAAGACGCGCAGCAAGGCCTTCATCCGACAGCGCCAGAATTGCAGCTGCCAGAAGCGCCGCATTTTTTGCACCTGCCTCGCCAATGGCAAGGGTTCCCACAGGAACACCTGCGGGCATCTGTACAATGGACAAAAGGCTGTCTTGCCCTGACATGGTGCTGGATTTCACTGGAACGCCCAAGACCGGTAGCGGTGTCATCGAAGCACACATGCCCGGCAGATGGGCAGCCCCGCCTGCGCCAGCGATAATCACCTTAAATCCGTTTTCACGGGCCGATTTCGAAAAACTGACCAGGCGATCCGGTGTCCGATGGGCAGAAACAATCTGGGCCTTGTAGCCAATACCCAGTTTTGACAGGATATCGGCAGCCCCCTTCATGGTTGGCCAGTCCGATTGACTGCCCATAATGACCGCAACCGGACATTCGTCCGGCCCGCGCTCATCCACATCATTATATTGTGGCTCTTGAAAAGAGACAGCCATTACACATCTTCCATCGATTTGCAGTGGTCAGGGTCGTGCCCCGGAAAGCAAGCTGCCTACGCGGCAAACGTCGAAAATGCAAGGTTCACATCTACGAAACTGTCAGGTTTGGCACTCTTCAGGCAATTATATCAGGTAGTAATGAGTCTTCCAGTTCTGCAATCTTGTCTCTGAGAAGCAGTTTCTTTTTCTTCAGACGCTGGAGTTGAAGTGCATCTGACAGGCCACTTTGCAACAAGGCGGCAATAGCTGCGTCCAGATCCCTGTGTTCCTGTCTGAGGATGGCCAGCCTGCCGCGCAGCTCCAGCTGCGGGATTTCTTCAAGATCATGCTGTTCGTCACTCATCGCCCAATAAACCTGTTGTCAGGTAAACAAGCCTTATCTTACCTGATTGAAGGCTGTTGTGGCGAGGTCAAATAAGTTGAAATCGAACGGAAAAATCGGGCATTTCTATATTGCAGTGCACACAATCTCGTATTCGACAGGCGTGTTCGTATGTGAGAGAATACACGCGTTGATAGAAAACCAAGGAGATTGACTATGAGCATGGATGTACATTTGTCCAAATTGCAAGAACGTCATGCAACCCTCGAACAACAGATTTCCAAGGCAAACCAGCATCCATCCATTGATTCTCTTGAGCTTTCAGAGATGAAAAGACGAAAACTTCTCCTGAAAGAAGAGATTGAGCGCCTCCGAACGGAGCCGCTGCTCAATTAGCGAATGACCAACAAAACGCCGGGTGTCACCACCCGGCGTTTTTTTGTGAAGTGATTCGTTTTCAACTTTAGGTATATATCCGCCGTTCCGCACACACGGTCACTTTAAAATCAGGCCTTGTCTTTGGCCTCGCGCAGATGGGCAAAAATACTCTCTGCACTGGCCTCGGGCATTCCAACGGCCTGTTTCAAATCTGCTTCATCAGCGCGCAGAAACGGATTCGTCTGGCGCTCCAGCCCTATGGTGCTGGGTAAGGTTGGCAGATCGTCTCTGCGCAAGCGTGCAACTTCTTCAGCCCGCGCCTTGAGTTTTTCATTATCTGGATCAACAGACAACGCAAAGCGCGCGTTTGACAATGTGTATTCATGGCCACAATAGAGCCGCGTTGCGTCTGGCAAGGCGCCCAGTTTTTCAAGCGACTCCCACATCATTGCGTAATCGCCTTCAAACACTCGGCCACAGCCCAGAGCGAACAATGTATCTCCCGCGAAGACAATTTTATCATCGCTGAACCAATAACTCACATGATCAAGCGTGTGTCCTGGCGTTTCAAGCACATTGATGTCCCGCCCGGACCACTCGATCACATTGCCCTGGGAAACCGGCAGATCAATACCGCTCACCTTCTCCATGGAAAGCTTGGGACCAATCAGGCGCGGTTGAAACCGATCATGCAGGGCCGGCAGGCCTGCCGTATGATCAGCATGATGATGTGTCAGGAACACATGACTGAGCTTCCAGCCCTTACGGTCCAGCGCGTCCAGAATGGGTTGTCCGTCCGGCGCATCAATGGCCGCTGTCAGACCGGTATCTGGATCATGCACCAAAACACCAAAATTGTCGCTTCGGCACATGAATTGTTCAATGACCAGTTCGGACATAATTTTCCTCATTCTTTTTCCCAAGCGGCACAGTGTGGGATATATGTATCCAATGCAATTGGATGTTGTCGATCTACTGGAATTTTATCGCACCCCGCTGGGCCGGGTGGCAGCAGGAATCTTGTCACGAAAACTCACACAGTTCTGGCCTGATACCAAACAGGATCGCGTCATGGGGCTGGGTTTTCCAACCCCCTATCTTGGCCAGTTTGTTGAAGGCAGCGAGCGGGTTTTTGCTTTCATGCCCGCAGGACAAGGCATTTTTGCCTGGCCAAAAGAGGGAAACCGCTCGGCAGTTCTGGTGGATGAAACCACACTCCCGCTGCCTGATTCCTCAATTGACCGGCTGCTGATGGTTCACACACTGGAAATGGTTAACGACCCGCTGGCGACGCTTCAGGAAGCCTGGCGTGTCATGGCACCTGGTGGGCGCATAATCATTGTTGTTCCATCACGTGGTGGTTTGTGGTCGCGGCTGGATGCATCACCCTTTGGCTTTGGCAGGCCTTTCAGCCGTGGCCAGTTGCAGAAGCTTTTGCGAAATGCATTGTTCTCACCAGAAAAATGGGATGGTGCGCTGTATCTGCCGCCCTCCAAATCACGAATGATGCTGCGATCAGCCAATGCCATCGAAAAGACCGGACAGAAATTCTGGCCCGCATTTTCAGGTGTCATTGTGGCAGAGGCCACAAAGCGCCTGTATCAGGGGCTTCCTGTTGCGACCAAAGCCAAGGCATCAAGGCAGTTACGCCCAACCCTTATCCCCGCCTCCACTCGGCAGTCCCGTTAAATAGCTCGCCACACCTTCTGCAGTGACAATAAATGAAGCGGAAAACCTTTGCTGCTGATGGTGGCTGGAGGCTGACCGCGCCAGTGATTGCATGCCAAAAATTGCATGAAAGACATCCCTACCAACAACTGAAAGGATCATTGCGATGTTTCGACGAGCGGGGCAAAGCTGGGTCCTGTGTACAAGGCAACACCCGTGCTGCGGATTTTGTCCGCAATATCTGCATCAAGATCATCCACCGGACCTGCATGGCGCAGGCACACTTCGGCAATAACCGTATTGTGGCGCTCGATTGCCTCCAGATAAACCTGCCCATCATGTTGCCCGGTATCTCCGATCAGAACAAATTTGAGGCCGGGATTTGCTGCAATGATCGTGTCAATTGCATCGCCCTTATGTGAGCCATGGGTACTTTTGATGAATTTCGTTTCACTGATTCCGAAATCACGCAGAAATTTCGGGCCAAATGGCACATCATTCCGCTGGAAAACAGCATCCAGAAAACCATGCAGGTTCCAGGGAGATGAACTGACATAAAAGATCGGGTTCTTGCCGGCCTGACGCTTCCGTATGAGAGCAACCGTATCAGAGAAAATTCTCCGGCTTTCCACAGAACCAGTCAGTGTTGTCCAAAGGTTGCGCGCCAGACTGTAAGCTCCAGTCTGCATGATCGTGTCATCGATATCAGATATGATGCAAAGGTCTGCGCTTGGGTTGGTTAATACAACAGGTGCCTGGCACTCATAGTCATGCCCAGGAAGTTTGAGCGTTACATGAAACGTCTCCGGATCGGCAACAGGAACACATGCGGTGAAATAGCCTTCTTCATCACTACGGGATTTGATGCCCGCAACATCAACCTCCACATCACCAACCTCGTAAGTCAGAAAGTGCGACACCATGGCCCGAAAATTGGCAAAAAGTCCGGGGCTTCCTGAAGCCTCCCCGGCCTGCCGCCGGGTGAGGACACGTCCGCGGACAATCACACCATTTGGCGTTCCGTAACCAACATAAGGGTCAATTGCGAGATTGTCTCGCGATCTGGCAGGGCGAAATCGGTCGATGAATTTTTCAATGCTGTAAGCTTGTTTCGCCAGCCAGTTTCTGCGTGATCCCGACAAATTGATAATCTCCGCATTCAGCTACGAGGTCCGCAATCCTGCGGGCAACCAACAACTCATTCGAGCAAATCCAACTCTTCAACAATCGAATCCAGCGTCTCACCGCGCTGCTTCACGGCATCTGCGTTCTGACCGATGTAAGTGATCGCCAGCAAACGCAGCATGGAAACAAGTGTGGCATGAGTTGGCAAGGCGCTGTAACTGGCGACATGACAGGACAATACACTTTCAGAAAACCGCTCCGCTTGCGCCTGAAAACCATGGTCCGTTAACGTGATAATCCGCATACGCGACGTGCGCGCGTAAGCCAGAATGGAGCGCATCAGCTTCGGCCGCGGTTCCAGCGTGAGCAAAATCAGTGCGTCTCTGGGTCCGGTCATGGCCAGATCACTTGACCAGTCCTGTCCTGTTCCGTTCAGATAATGTACTTCATGACGTAGTTTTGAAAACAGCGCACGCCCAACGCGTGCCACGCCATCCTCAGCTCCAAAGCCAAGAAACCATACACGCGGTGCAGCCGACAGGATTTTGGCAATACCAGCCAGGCGATCGGACCGCAATTCTTCAAAAGTTCGCGTCAGGTTTCGCAATTCCAGATCCATATGATCACCAATGGAGCGGCCCAGAACTGTTTGTTGGGTAAAGGTTTCAGATTGTCGATAAGGTTGGGTTCTGTTGCGTTCCTCACGGGCTTGCAACCGTACTTCCTCAAAATCCGCATAGCCCAGACTGCGAAAAAAACGCGCAACAGTCGCCTTGGAAACCCCGGCCAGCACGGCTAATTCAGTTGCACTGTGGGTTTCAATAATCCCCTGATTTTGCAGAAGAACTTCCGCAATCTTGCGCTCACTGCCCGTAAGGCGCGCCTGTTTTTCGTGAATTCTGAGGATCAATCTGGAAGCCATAAGGACCGAATACCCTCTTTTCTTCCAAGATTCAACTTGACCTATGAAACATTAGTTTCAATAATGTGAAACACTGAAACTCGCCCAGGTGCAGTTATGTCGACCTCAAAAATAATACGTGAACGAATTTGGACAAAGCTCCACGATGTCGCCAAACCCGACACGCGCTTCCACATGAATTTTGCCGAAGTAATCCCTGATTTTGAGGGCTCAGAACAGGCAACGGACCGTCTGGTTGCTGAACCCGATTACCAGCAATCGGAATTCGCCTTCATCACACCGGACAATTGTCTGGCCGATTTACGCCGTCGGATGATTGAAGATGGCAAAAGCTTCGTCATGTCCACTTACGGCATTCACCGTGGCTTCCTGTTGCTGGAACCAGATATGGTTCCAGAAGGTGCCGCGCTTTATGCCTCATGGCTTGACGGCATGGAGCATTTTGGCCGTCCCATTTCACTAGAGGAAATAGCAAAGCGCGGCCGCTTTGACCTCATGGTTACAGGCGCATCAGCGGTATCGGTTAACGGTGTCCGATTTGGCAAAGGCCACGGATTTTTCGATTTGGAATGGGGCATGTTTACCGATCTGGGCCTTGTGGACGAAACCACGCCCGTTATGGCTGTGGTACACGATGTCCAACTGGTTACAGATCAGTTGCAACCGTCTGAAACGGACATTTTGGTCGACAAGATCGCCACCCCCGGACAGATGCATACGGTTGAGCGCCGCGCAAAGCGCCCCAGCGGCGTGAAGTGGCCTTTACTGGAACCAAAGCAGATTGATCAAACGCCCCCCTTGCAGGAATTGCAGCGCATTCAGGGCATCGCCTAAATCCGAATACCACCCAACAGCACACAACCCCAAGACTGGAGATTTACCATGACTCTTTCCCTCAATCGTCGTCATTTCCTATCGACGGCAGCCGCTGCCGCGGCAGCTTCGATGGTGCCCAAAGGCGCATTCGCAGCAACGCCGCTGACCATGCAGGCCGCATGGATCAATGATGCTGAATTCGCGGGCTATTTTCTAGCAATGGATGAAGGCTACTACACGAGCGAAGGCCTTGATCTGACTTATCTGTCCGGCGGCCCGGATGTCATTCCCGAAAGCACCATCATTGCAGGTCGTGCAGATCTGGCACTCACAACTCCCGACACAACAATCAAGGCAATTGCTGATCAGGGCGCGCCATTCAAGATCATCGGCGCCCAATACCAGAAAAACCCGATAGGGATCGTTTCTCTGGTCGATAGCGGCATCAACTCCCCTGCTGATCTCGTGCGCAAGACATTGGCTGTTCCACCTGTGAATGTGATCTCGGTCGAAGCGATGCTGAAGCTGAACGGCATTGAAGCCGGAGCGGTTAACATTGTGCCTTATGCCTACGATCCAACACCACTGATCAAGGGCGAGATTGATGCCAGCCTCGATTTTACAACCAATGTTCCCTACACAATCAGCCAACAGGGAGCGGAAGCAACCTCCTTCCTGCTCTACGATTTTGGCTACACCACCTACAATGATACCGTGGTCGTGACCGAAGACGTTTTGAAAAACAAACGGGCAGAACTCGTGGCCTGGCTGCGGGCCAGCAGAAAAGGCTGGAATGAAAACTTCATCGATCCTGCGGTATGGCCTCCCAAATGGGCGGACACGCATTTCAAAGGCACCGGAAGAACCATCGACAATGAGATATTCTTCAACGGCGCACAGCAGCCATTGATGGAAACACCCTCCGGCATCTTTTCGATGAGCGAAGACGACATTGAGGCCAATTTAAGTGCATTGGGCGAAGTGGGCATTGTCGGCAGCCGCGACATGTTCGACACCACACTGCTTGAAGAGATCTAATGCAGCCATCAGACAGCATCTCTGACGGGATTTCGCTCAATGGAGTGAGCCGAACCTTTCAGGGGCGTGGCAGGACAGTGGAGGCGCTTCGTGATGTCTCCCTCGACTGCCCTGCGGGGTCTTTCACTGCTATCATCGGGCCGTCCGGCTGCGGCAAATCCACCATCATGCGCATCGCGCTCGGGTTGGAGACAGCCGACAGTGGCACTGTTTTGATCAATGGTGGCACGCCCTATGCGTCTGCCAAGGCAGGCCATACCGGCGTCGCGTTTCAGGACGCGGCGCTTTTACCCTGGCGCAGTGTACGCCGAAACATTGAAGTACCGCTGGAAGTGATCGGTCGTAAAAGATCCACCGAACAGCAGCGCATACAGGACATGATTGATCTGGTCGGCCTCAACGGGTTTGAAAACTCGCTGCCTGGTGAGTTGTCCGGCGGCATGCGCCAGCGCGTCGCGATTGCCAGGTCACTGGTTACAAATCCCAATGTGCTGTTCATGGACGAACCCTTTGGTGCACTTGACCAAATCCTGCGCCGTCAGATGAATGTTGAACTTCAGCGCATCTGGCAGGAAACCGGGGCCACCGCCTTGTTGGTCACACACGGCATTGATGAAGCGGTCTTTCTGGCAGACCGTGTTGTGGTAATGCATGCCAACCCGGGGCGCATTGTCGATGTGATTGACGTCCCATTTGACCGTCCACGTTTGCCCACCTTGTTTTCTGACAGTGCCTTTCACAAGCTGAGTGATCATATCGCCGAGGTTCTGCATGGCGGCTGACGCGGCCCAAAGCCGGAACACAGGCTGGCGCAATGCAATCATTCTGATCCTGATTTGGGAGATAGTTGGTCGCCTCGACCTCATTGCTGGCGGCGCCCTGCCATCGCTCAGCGAAATTCTGCTGCGGCTCTGGGTCGACCGCGCTGACTATCCACAACATGTCATCGCAACACTCTATGCCTCCGGTCTGGGCTTCATCATTGGCAATGCCATTGGCATTCTGGCCGGCATCATCTTTGCCCTGTCCCCCACAACATTGCGCCTGTTTCGTGGGGTCAACATCGCCATCTTCGCGCTGCCGCCCATAGCAATCGCCCCCATTCTGGTCCTGACCCTGTCCGGCATGGCACCACGCGTGGTTCTGGCAACCTTGGGCGTCTATTTCGTAACCATGACAGCAACTGTGATTGGCCTGTCACAAACTGACAAACGCACAAGTGACCTCATTCAGGCCTATGGTGGAACAAGCTGGACCACTCTGCGACTTGTGCAATTGCGCGGCGCATTGCCAACCATCCTGTCCGCCTTTCGCATTGCAGCTCCAAACGCTGTGCTGGGTGCCATTCTGGCGGAATTTGGTGGCGGTGGACGCTGGGGCCTTGGCACTTATCTGCTTGGCTCATTGGGCCGCGGCGAACCGGACCGACTGTGGGGCATTGGCCTCACCGCAACTGCCATTGCAGGCCTCAGCTATCTGGGCTTTGCGCTTCTGTCCAACCGTTTTTTGGGCGCAACCCGCGCCGTTACCCTGAACGCCGCCACACCAGACGACGCCACCCCGACCAAATCGGTTGGGCATAATTTTTTGCTGACACTTGGAACCATTGCGCTGCCACTGACCCTTTGGTGGGCCTATATCAAACTATCCGGCGTGCCCGATCTGATCTCCAAAACTCCGTGGGGTGTGATTGACTATCTGTTCCTCGGTAAAACTGCGGCCGTAGCTCAGGCAAAACTGTTACAGGCTCTGGCTGAAACGCTGCCAATCACCTTTGTCGGCATGGCCTTGGGTCTTCTCTTCGCATTTCTTTTGGCCATTTGCTCACGCTTGTTTCCACAAGCCATAAAAGCGTTCATGCCCGTCGCGCTCGTCACTCAAACCATGCCACTGGTGGCCCTGACACCGTTGCTGGTTCTCATGTTGGGACGGGGCACAAGCTTGACCCTATGGGTTACAATTTCCGTGACGTTCTTTCCTGCATTCGTAACGCTGGCACAGGGCATTTCCCTCGTCCCACGCGGAACGCAAGAACTGCCACGTGCCTATGGCGCTGGCCCGTGGACG
Organism: Alphaproteobacteria bacterium; assembly: GCA_024743215.1. GTDB lineage: Bacteria > Pseudomonadota > Alphaproteobacteria > Rhizobiales. Next base: position 204,637 of record JANSWZ010000003.1, on the reverse strand, counting down.
GAAATGCGGATGGTCACAATCCCCGCATCCCTCCCCTATCTTTTTGCTGCCACGCGGCTCACGGTTCCGCGCGCCCTGTTAGGGGTCATGATTGCCGAATGGCTGGCAACAGGAAAGGGTCTTGGAAACCTGCTGAACCAGTCACGCGGCTATCTGGACTTTGGTATGATCTGGAGCGTCGCCGCAGTTTCGGTCCTGGTCTCGATTATTCTTTATCAGCTTGTGGTCATAGCCGAACGCAGGGTTTTGCGCCGCTTCGGAATGCAAACGGCCGAATAGGCGTCGAAAATTGGCCCAACACTCCTGATCAACAACAAATGTCAGCCAATGCGATGCGACAAAAAGAATTGCGCTATGCAACGATTTTCGCAGGCATTTTGAGGGGAGTCCAAAAATTGTTGGGCTGTGCGCAGGCAGGCACCCCAGCGTGATCGAGAGTATATTCTGACAATCTTTAGAACCAAATTTGCAAGATGGTTTCCAAAAAAAACGGCTGAGCGATGCCCTGCCGTTTTTTAACAATTTGCTTTGCGATTTTACGGCTCGAATTGAACCAAACTCTAATCAGAGAAGTTCAATTTTACCAACTGATACTTTACCACTGCGGGCGTCATCCTGAGTATCGAATGAAACCTTCTGGCCTTCGGAGAGTCCGCTGATTCCGGCGCTTTCGAGTGCTGTTGCATGAACAAACACGTCTTTTGCACCATCTTCCGGCTCAATAAATCCAAAACCCTTTTGGCTGTTATAAAATTTTACGGTTCCCGTTTTCATGAGAATTTCCTTTCAATAATGAATGCACAATGGATGGGGCACAGAAATCTGTGTCCATTCCCTTATCTCGATTTATGTAGAATCGCCTGAGAAGTGCGCAGTCATAAAAGACAGGCATAGAAAACAAGAAGTCCGATACATATCGATACATGTGCGCTATACCCCAATTGAGGTAATAGCAAGGCTTGATTTAAGGGGGATCAAACAGAATTCTCATTTCAGGCGCGCCATATCTTGCGAAATAGCCTAGTATATATTTGCTGTTTATTTCCGATGAAATCCCAATTCATCATGTTTTTTTGAGCGTCAGATCCACAGAACAAAGGACTTTACCCAGCAGGTACGTGAAACAATTTATACCCCGCTCCACAACACCAAACAGGGCAACAGAAGCCGCGCCGGTACATGATGCTGCTCGAAAACTGTTCCAAGAGATCTCGTGATGGAGATAGGTTCTGCTAAGGTGTGGAACTCCAGCGCCTGTCAAACCATATTGGAGAAGCTGCCACATGCTCGATTTGCAATCGCTGCTGAATGACATCAGCCAGACACTTTCAAGCGAAGTCGATCGCGGCAGGGTGGCCGATTACATTCCGGAACTTGCCAAGCAGGACAATCAGCATTTCGGTATGGCCATAGCAACAATCGACGGGCAGCTGTTTTCGACCGGTGATGCATTTGAGGCGTTCTCGATCCAAAGCATATCCAAGGTATTTACCCTGACAATGGCGCTCGGCAAGATTGGCGACAAATTATGGGAAAGAGTTGGCAGAGAGCCATCAGGGACGGCGTTCAATTCCATTGTGCAGTTGGAGCACGAAAAAGGCGTTCCGAGAAATCCATTCATAAATGCCGGTGCCATTGTCGTCTCCGACATTGTGCTTGGCGGCCACCAGCCAAAAGAGACAATCGGCGACATATTGCGTTTCGTCAGATGCCTTTCAGACGATGATTCAATTAAGATCGATCAGGATGTCGCTCAATCAGAAACGGATACCGGTTTCCGCAATGCAGCGCTGGCCAACTACATGCGGGCTTTCGGCAATCTGCATCATTCCGTTGACGAGACACTGGACGTGTATTTTCACCAATGCTCCATAGCCATGACCTGCGTCCAGCTTGCACGTTCCGGTCTTTATCTGGCAAATGGCGGCGTGAATCCCTTGACTGCATCGACCGTGGTTCCCCGACACCGGGTGCGGCGCATCAACGCCATCATGATGACTTGCGGCCACTACGACGGATCCGGTGAATTTGCTTTCAGTGTCGGCTTGCCAGGAAAAAGCGGCGTTGGTGGAGGGATTCTCGTGATTGTGCCTGACAAGGCAGCCATTGCAGTCTGGTCACCCGGATTGGATCCAAATGGCAACTCAAAACTTGGGACAATGGCGCTGGAAATGCTTGTGGCAAAAACTGGATGGAATGTATTTGGTGCATAGACAAACTCAATTCGGCCACACGGCATTGGCGCTTGCAGGCACCTGAAAGCCGCTAAGCAAAGCGCCACGACCCAATTTTCCGACTACCTTTATTTCGCGGAGAAAGGCGCGACCTTGACGGATTGTTGTTGCACCACAATCAGATCATGAACAAATTTGAGCTTTTCTGATATCTGTGGTGACAGGACAAATGGGTAATAGTCGCTGATCCCCATAGATCTGTTCATGGCATTCATTGCAACGGTCAGCGGAATCCAATGTTGGATCAGTTGCAGGTGATCAGACACATGGTAAGGGTCCTCCAGCTGCTCCAGAACGGGGGCTCCGGGGTGCAAAGGTTGCGGGTTCAGACCATAGGCGCGTGCCGTCTCCAACCCACCCACAATGTGAAAGTAATGCGCCCATGTTTCAGCAAAATCCTCCCAGGGATGGGCGCTTGCATATGCACTGACGTAAGATTGCTGCCAGTCAGGACCAGGGCCATTGGCGTAGTACGCCTTCAGCGCTTGGGAGTAGTCCTGACGTTCATCCCCGAAACAGGCACGACATGCGCTGATGACATCTTTTCCGGCGATCAGTCTGTCCCAGTAATAATGGGCCACTTCGTGCCGGAAATGGCCAATCAGGGCTCGATAAGGCTCGCCCAGAGCAGTCCTGTTTTTTTCGCGAATAGCGTCATCAGCCTCATCAATATTGATTGTTATCCGGCCATTATAGTGGCCCGTCATCACACGCTTTTCATTACCGTTCGGATGGGATTCATTACCCAGCAATTCGAAATGCAGGGAACCTTCGGAATTGTCGCGTTCTACCGCCAACGGCAGATCGAATTTGATCAACGCATAAAACAGCCGTCTTTTGGCACGCTCTAATCGCCCCCATCGTCGCCGCTTTTCATTGTCAGACGTGTCTGGAATTTTCCGCGTGTGCAGACAACTCAAACAAAGCTTGCTCTGAGAACCATGCTCGCACAACCAGTTACAATTGATGAGATCACGGTTCACACAAGTGCGGGAAGCGCTGCCCGCCTCACCAAACTCACCATTCAGAAGGACAAATTGATCCTGCAAGGGCCTATAGCCAAGAACGGAACCGCAACTGACACATTGATTGTTATCAAAATGAATCTGATTGTTGCAATTTGGGCAGAGAAATCGGCGCATGGCTATCCTGTTTTCTAAAGTCAGCTACCCCTCTCACGATTGAGGCAGTTCTGAAATACATTTCTGCGCGAAGCAATTTTGGACACCCGTGAATTCCGGGTTCGCGGCTGCCGACCATGAAGCCTTCACGACTTTGAGGCGGATAGTGGTGCTTTTGGTTTATCAAGGCCATTCGCGGGACTGACTTTGGGAAGATAAAGATCGGGCCGACCTCTCTCTACACGCAAAAGCGGTCTTTCAGCGCCCCTCATCGAATGACGACTTTTACCGCAATATCCTTGAAATGCGGCTGATCAAAACCCCGCCATCGGATTCACTATCCCCCGCGCAGGCCTCAATCATTATCCATCAATTCGTGATGATTGTTGACGGTCCCATTTTCTGGCAGCTGTCGCTTCATATCGGGAATCTTGCAGCCGCCACAATCAAATTTGTGGATTTTTGCTTCCAAACAATCACCCTAATTGGCTTATTTTCATTCAATATTACAACAGGTTAAAACTCTTTCATAAATTCATAATTGACAAGTTTACAAAATTACTTTTATTTGTGAAGTAAGAATTATTGGAGGAAGCAGTGCCACATCAGAGATTTGCAACAAGGTTGAACTCGTTTGCCTCCAAGGCGCATGAGTACTGGCCTGATCTGACCGGCAAGCCCTCCCCCATGCAAATGGCTGAGCGCGCCTCCACTGCTGAAGGTCTGACTGATGTCGACATGAATTTCCCCGATCACGTGGAAAAAGATGTGCTGGCGCAGACCCGGCGGCTGAATGATATGGGCCTTCAGGTCAACGGGCTGGCGATGCGCTATTACACCAATCCCGGCTTCAAGCTGGGCGCATTTACAAACCCCGACGCAGCCATTCGCCGTGAAGCCATTGACCTCACCAAAAGAGGCATTGATGCGGCCCGGGCGACCGGCTCGGACCTGATGACCATCTGGCCAGGGCAAGACGGCTTTGACTATAGCTTTCAGGCTGACTACGCGAAGATGTGGCAGGACGAAGTGGATGCCATACGCGAAGTGGCAGACCACGACAAGGACTGCGCTGTCAGCATAGAATACAAACCCAACGAGCCACGCGCCTTTGCCCTGCTGCCAGATATGGCAACAACACTTTTGGCCATTAAGGAAGCTGGCTCTGAAAATCTGGGCGTGACCCTGGATTTCGCCCATGTCCTCTACGCTGATGAAGTTCCTGCCTTTGCAGCGGCCATGATTGCCCGCCATTCAAAGCTGCTCGGCGTTCACTTGAACGACGGCTACGGCAAACGCGATGACGGCTTGATGGTCGGTTCAGTGAACACCAAAGCAACCCTTGAGTTGCTGTGGCAGATCAAGAAGGACGGCTACGAAGGCGCCATCTATTTTGACACATTCCCGGATGCAAGCGGACTGGACCCGGTGAAAGAATGCGAAGCCAATATCGCGACAGTCAATGGTTTGATGGCAACCATCGGCCGTCTGGAAGCCGACAATCGCTTGAGCGATGCCATCGCAAAACAAGACGCTGTCTCATCCCAGATGATTGTCAATCAAGCCATGCTGGGAACCTGACACAGCCAAAGATTACCAACTATCCAAGCAACCTAACATGTTCAACGGGAGGATACCATGAACAACAAATTCTTACTCACACTGGCAGCAGGCGCGCTTGCACTGAATGTCAGTACCGCATCCGCACAGGAGATGACGCCGCTTAACTCAGACAGCGAGCCAGACCGTATGGACTGGTCTGAACTGGATGCCAAATTGGGTGCCTTTCCAGCCGTTCCAGCTGGTACCCGGGTCGGTGGCGTTTCCAAAACACTGACAAATGAATATTGGCGCACACTTGGTGAAGGCTATGCAAACATTGCCAAAGCCAACGACATTGAATTTGTCTATCAGGCGGCCGCCAATGAAGGTGACCAGTTGGGCCAGCTGTCCATTGCCGAAACACTGATCACACAAGGCTTCGATGCACTTCTGTTCTCGCCGCAAACAGATGCCAATCTGATGCCGGCCTATGAAGCTGCAATTGCTGCAAACATTCCAGTTCTCAACGTCAATGACGCCGTCATTCCAACAGTTGCCCACTATGTCGGCAATGTGCAAAAGGACAATGGCGTCCGCGTTGCAAAGTGGTTTGTTGAAAACTCCAGTGGCGGCAAGGTTGCTGTTATTGAAGGCCAGCCGGGCGTATTTGCTGCCGGCCAGCGAACAGCCGGTTTTACCGAAACCATTGAAGCTGCAGATGGCCTGGATGTGGTTGCCAGCGTACCGGCAAACTGGAGCCGGGAGCTTGCATTCAACGCAGCTGCAAACATTCTGCAGCAGCACCCGGACCTGATCGGTTTCTATGCCAATAATGATGGCATGGCCCTTGGTGTGGTGGAAGCTGTCAAAGCAGCAGGTCTGCAAGAGCAGGTCGCCGTGTTCGGCACTGACGGCGTCTCCGATGCCTATGCTTCAATCCGGTCAGGCGATCTGACCGGCACTGTTGACAGTTTCCCGGCTCTGACCGGCGAAATTGCCATGGAAGTTGTGCTCCGTCTTCTGGATGGCCAGGACTTGCCGCGTGTTGTGGCAACACCACAGGCCCTCATCACCAAGGACAATGTGGAAGACTATGCGACAACAGATATGGCCGCATTGCGCAAAATTCTGATGGCTGAATAAGGGTTCTCCCCCCAGGTCTGGCTCGTGGCCTATGGGCTACGGGCCAGATAGACTGCATAAAGACCCATTTCGGATGAGGAATTTCCGTGTCATCGCCCGAGTACCGCCTCAGTCTCAAAAACGTAACAAAGACCTATCCGGGCATTGTTGCGCTTGATGACATAACCTTCAATGTGAAGGCTGGAGAGGTGCACGGCCTGCTTGGCGAAAACGGCGCTGGCAAATCAACCATGCTGAACATCCTGTCCGGAGTGCGCCCCGGCGATCAGGGTCAGATTGAAATCGACGGCAAGTCGGTTGAAATCAACAATCCGATTGCCGCCCGTGAAGCTGGCATAGCCATGATTCACCAGGAACTGCAACATGTGCCGGAACTGTCCGTTGCACAAAACATGTTTCTGGGACGGCCTCTGACAAGGAGCGGTCGCCTGTTTGTACGCACTCGTGCGCAGGAAAAGCGCGCCAGAGATGTTCTGGCTGACCTTGACCCCACCATAGACCCTGCTGCCCCGATCAAAACCCTGAAGGTTGCACAACAACAGATTGTCGAAATAGGCCGCGCCTTGTTGGAACAGGCCAGCATCATTGCAATGGACGAGCCGACCTCAAGCCTGACACCAAGCGAGTTTGAGCGTCTTGCTGAACTGATCAAAACCCTGTCCGAAAAGGGTGTCTCAATCATTTATGTATCCCACAAGATGGATGAGGTGTTTCAGGTCTGTCAGAGGGCCACCATTTTGCGCGATGGCAAACATGTGGCTGTCGTCGATATTGCAGATGAGACCGAAAGCAGCATCGTTTCAAAAATGGTTGGGCGTGAAGTCCTCCATGCTGCCCACACAAGCTATGCAACAACTGAAGAAATTCTGGCAGTAGACGGGCTTGGCCGTGGCAAGGCAGTGATTGATGCAAATTTCACACTGCATCGCGGCGAGGTTTTGGGCATTTCCGGTCTGGTTGGCTCCGGCCGAACTGAACTGATGCGTCTGATCGCGGGTCTTGACCAACCTTCAACCGGCCAGATCCGTGTGATGGAGAAGCCGGTCAGGGCGCATGACCCACGCGCCGCAATCCGGGCTGGTATCGGGCTGGTGCCAGAAGAGCGCAAACGCGAAGGCATTGTTCATGCCCGCTCTGTCGCGTCCAACATGGCATTGCCATCGATGGGTCAGTTCACCAGATCAGGTCTGTTGCGGCATGGTTTGATGCATAAGAAGGCCGAGGAAGTAATGTCTGATTTGAGGCTGCGCCCGCCCAATGTGCGACAGGCCATCGGAACATTCAGTGGCGGAAACCAGCAAAAGGCAATTATTGGCCGCTGGCTGGCCGCTTCCACCGAGATTTTCCTGTTCGATGAGCCCACACGGGGCATCGATGTCGGCGCAAAATCCGAGATTTACAATCTGATCGAAGAACTCGCCAAAGCCGGTAAAGCCATCATCGTCGTATCGTCCGAAATGCCGGAAATCATCCGCCTCTCCGACCGCGTCCTGGTCATGCAGGAAGGCAGGCTCGTCGCCAATCTGCAAAAGAACGACATCACGGAAGACAGGATCGCCCATTACGCGATTCCCCGAAAAGATCAGGCTGTCGCATGACACAAGATCAATACTATCCAGAGAAATTGAAATGACACAAACACCTGGTGCTGATGCGCCCTCTCAAGGCCTCAATTTTTTCCGGTTCAATGTGAGCCTGCGCGATGCAGGTACCATTTTGGGTCTCCTGATAATTGTCGTGGTCTTTTCTCTGCTGACACCTGTGTTTCTGACGGCGCCCAATCTCATCAACATTCTCCAGCAATCATCACTCAACGCTGTCATTGCCCTTGGCATGACGCTGGTGATCATCAGCGGCGGAATTGACTTGTCCGTAGGACCCACTGCCGCACTATCAGCTGTCATTGGCGCAACATTGATGGTCGCCGGTGTTCCCATCTATGTGGCAATTCTGGCAGCTCTTGGCGTGGGAATTCTGTGCGGCCTGTTCAATGGCGTGCTGGTTGCCTATGCGGGTTTGCAGCCCTTCATTGTAACCCTGGGTGGCCTGTCGCTTTATCGGGCGCTTGCGTTGATCTACACCGGGGGTAACCCGGTGTTTGGCATTCCGCCAGAGTTTCGGGCGCTCACCAATGGCACGTTGCTGGGTATTCCCAACCCTGTCATCATCGTTGCAATCATTGCCCTGCTGCTTTGGATTCTCCTCAATAAAACGCCATTGGGCGAATATATTCTGGCCGTTGGCGGCAATGAGGAAGCTGCGCGTATTGCGGGCGTGCCCGTGGCCAAAACCAAAGTTGCAACATTCGTCATTTCCGGATCACTGGCATCAATTGCAGCCATGATACTGGTCGGACGCCTTGGCGCGGCAGAGCCAACCATTGGCAATCTGTGGGAACTGGATGCAATTGCAGCAGCTGCCATTGGCGGCGCATCGCTGATGGGCGGAAAAGGCAGTATTGTCGGCACTTTGATTGGCGCAATCATACTCGGCGCATTGCGCAATGGCTTGACACTGATGAATGTACAGGCCTTCTACCAATTGCTGGCAACCGGAATCATCATCATTGCTGCCATGCTTATTGATAGAGCAACAAGAGGCAAATAGCCGAAATGAACATTGAAGATCCTCGGGCGATTGGCGCGCAAATCCGCATGCGACTGCCGCAACTGACACCGCTGGAGCTTCGGGTCGTGGATGCAATTACAGCGCGCAAGGACCTGACAGAAGCCACACCACTCAAGGAAATCGCGCAGCAATCGTCGGTTTCTGAAGCAATGATTGTCAAAATAGCCAAGAAACTCGGTTTTACCGGGTTTCGGGAAATGCGAATTGGACTGGTCGAATACAATCAATCGGATGCCGCCAATCTGTACCGCGAGATTTCGCCCGATGATTCATCGGCAAGCGTCATCCAGAAAGTGTTTCACACATCCATGCAGGCCTTGGAGGAAACAATTGCAATATTGGATGTTGAAGCCTTCGACCGCGCTGCAGACATTCTGCATCGCGCCACCCATCGGGATTTTTATGGCATTGGCGGATCTGCACAAATCGCAAGAGATGTAGCGCACAAATTCCTGCGTATCGGGCTGCGGGCTGCCATTTATGACGATTCGCACATGATGCTCATGTCGGCCTCAATTCTAAAACCTGATGACGCAGTCGTGGTCTTCAGCCATTCAGGCACCACGACCGCCGTCCTGGAAGCCACCAAGCTGGCCCGAAAGTCCGGCGCACGAACGATCGCTGTTACAAATTACAGCGATTCCCCCATCGCAAAAGCCGCTGATGTTGTGCTGTGTTCAACCGCCCAGGGCTCTCCATTGCTAGGTGAAAATGCAGCGGCCAGGATTGCGCAGCTCAACATTCTGGATGCGCTGTTCGTGGCCATTGCGCAGCGCGATTTTGCAGCGGCAGAACGCAATTTGAACAAAACCATGAAAGCCGTCTCTGCCAATCGCGAAAAATAGGATTTAAAATGACCGAACCGAAAGCCGGCGTCGTGGTTGTGGGCAGCCTGCACTACGACCTGATGATCGATGCACCCGACAGGCCACGCAAAGGCGAAACGGTCACCGGAACCAGATGGTATCCGAAATTTGGCGGAAAAGGCGGCAATCAGGCGGTGGCCGCGCATCATGCCGGCGCGGATACACGTTTCGTCGGCGCGCTTGGAACTGATAATTTTGCTGATTTCATGCTGGAAGCTTTGAAGGCTCAGAGTCTGGACACCCGATGGATCACACAGACCAATGACTGCGGATCTGGAATGAGTGTCGCGATCATGGATAGCGAGGGCGATTACGGCGCGGTTATTGTAACGGGAGCGAATGCCATTCTCGGGTCGGATCACATAAGCGATGAAGGCATATGGTCAGGGGCCAGAACTTTGATCCTGCAGAATGAAATTCCCGAAAGTGCCAACCTGCATGCGGCCCGAGCCGCAAAGAACCACGGCATGCTGATCGGCCTGAATGCGGCCCCATCCCGCACCCTGTCAGACGAATTTTTGAATTTGGTGGATGTGCTGGTTGTCAATGCAATTGAAGCGCAGGATTTGTGTGGTGTGGCAGTAACCGATCTTGCCAGCGCTCTGTCAGCCGCCAGCGCTCTGGCAAATCGCGTGCCACACGCCATCGTCACTGCAGGCGGTGACGGTGTTGCCTATGCTTCCAATTCTCACGAAGTGTTTTCCATTGAGGCAGAAACCGTCGAATTGGTGAGCACCCATGGTGCAGGTGACGTATTTGTTGGCACGTTGTTTGCCGCATTGGCCCGGGGAACGGATATGAAGACAGCTGTGACTCAAAGCAATTTTGCCGCCGCCCTTCACGTGTCCCGAAAGCCGTAAACGCGTGGCGGAACAAAAGGCGTGGATCAGGCTGTCACGCTGGTTGGCCAAGTGTATGGCCGCAAGATTGCGTTATCCAACCCACGTTTCTCAGCATTTACTGTTGAAACCCCTGCTGCTAGCTTCATGACAGGTAGGTTGGCAGTGTGGGACAATGCAGCAAACGGACATCCCTGAAAAACTGTTATCTTTGGTCTACGCCACACAGACTGACCCGTCCATGTGGCAGGCGTTCTGCGACGAACTGAACTTCGTCTCCAGCGTGCCCATAATGATGTTTGGGCACAATCTAACCTCCAACAAGAGTGTGGGCTTGCTGGGAGGCGGTCTCGATCCGGTAGAACTTGAAACCTATCACGCGCATTTTGCTGACAAAAATCCCTGGATGCAGATGAACGCAGTCATGCCGACCGGAACGGTAGGCATTTCAGATCAGGCCCTGGAACGACGCGATTTGTTCAAAACCGAATTCTACAATGACTGGCTGCGCAGGCAGGAAGATATTGTCGCTGGCCCCTTCATGATGTGCCACAGAACAAAAGATACATTTGTTGGCCTTGCAGCAGCGTGCCAACAACGCAATGTCGAGGCCACGCTGCCCAAAGCGCATGAATTACTGCGCGCACTTGCGCCGCATTTGAAACGTGCCATCAACTTCTCAACACTGCTGAAGCCAGCGCAAGATCCGTCCTTTCAGTTCTTTCAGGCCAGCAAGCATGCATTCATACTGTTGAACAGACAGGGCAAGGTGAGCCTGCTCAATCAGACAGCCGAGAACTTGTTGTCACGCTTTTCGATTGTGTCTGTCTCCAGTTCAAATGCCATCCTGTCAACGCGGGGCAATGTCTCCGGCTTTATCGCCAGGCTGTCGTCAGCGATAAGGACCAATGATCCCGGTGCTTTGCCAGAACCACTTTTCTTGAATGAGGCAGACCAGCACAGGTTTGTCATGCACGCCCATATGTTCCCGGATATGATCCAGCATGCCTTCCCGACCGCCCAATGGTACGAGCCTGTTGTCGCTGCTCTGGTCATTGTGGGTGGCCACACCAGCCATGCACCTGACAATTTTTCGAAAATCGCGGCCTCATTCGGCGCGACAGCAGCTGAACAAAAGCTGGCAGACGCGCTGGTTAAAGGGCAGAACCTTGTCGATTATGCAGATGCGTGTCAGCTGAGCCGACATACTGTCCGCAATCAGATGCGCGCGCTTTTGCACAAATCCGGGTGTAGAAATCAGGTTGATTTTGTCAGACTGATTATCTCACTGTCGTCACCATTTTCCGATGCATTACCGCACGGCATAACTGACTAACAGGCCGCATTCCGAAGGGGCATGACGCAATTGCGTCATGCGACAGCATCTCGGCCCCAATAGAGTTTCTCTGAACCTACGCGCAACTCTTCAGGGACCGGAAACTACATGAAACGTCACATATTTGTTGCAGCATTGATTTTGGTTGCCGCCAGCTGTGAAAATGTATGGGCCGCAGATGCCTCCCCACAACCAACAACGTCACCCACCAATTCCGGCAAGATCAGCGCCAAGCCAGGCAACAACGCTGAACTGGCCCAATTCATAAAGGCGCGCGCAGCCATCAGCGCAAACATTGCCGCATTCAATACGCTGGTCTCTAAAGGCAAGTCCGGCCCCAATGAACAGAAACTCAATGGTCTTGCTGATGAGATAGGCAGGCAGGCAAACACCATTCTCAAATACGCCAAATCAACCAACAATACGGCCGCACAGAAACTGGCGTCTCAGCTGATTATCGATGATGACATCACAGGCCGCAAATCTGCCCAACAGGCAACCGCGCGACGGCTGATGGAGCTTGACGCTCAACTGGGCCTTCTGGAACCCGTTGTGCATCGCTAGGAGTGCCCAGAATGAACCTCTCGAAACTGGTCTTTGCAACAGGCTTCATGCTGCTTTGCACGCCGATTGACGCAGCGACATGGGAATACCGAAAATGTGCAATTGATGCAGTATTCTCTGGGGTAAATGTGCCTGCCACTTCCATCCCCGGCTCCAGTTTTGTTGGCTGGGCGCGTACGCAATCAGGTACCGTGTCGGCAAAGGCAATCAACACCCTGTCAGCGAAGTGTCTGAGCTGGGCCTTGTCCCGCGATGCCGGGCAAATTCCAAATGGCTGTGAGAATAATCCGCGATTGCTGAACAACAGCGAGAAGCGCGGAAAGGGTCTGACCGGCTTTAGTCTGACCAATGGGCTCAGCTCCCTCAAACAGGCCGTCTGTTCAAACCCGCGGCTCGGAACCAATTACACACGCAACCGCGCTGACGTTACCTTCGACAAACGGATCATTGAAGGGTTTCGAATCTCGTTCCGAAAACGGGGCGGCACCGGCGCCTGTCGCGGCACACAATTCTGGCCAACCTCATCACTCAACATCATCTGCAAAGCATCCCCTGACATGGCGCGCTTTGACCGTTTCCCAACCCGTCTCTATCGACGTGACCCAAGCGGACGCAACACCACCGCCTGCAAAGCCCCCTTCTCCCTCCGCGAACACGGCACCAACATAGAAGAAGCCCGCCAAAAAGCCCGCCGCGCGTGGCTGACCCAAATCACCAAACGTCACGGCGTAGGCTATGCAGATCCAAAGAAGCTGATCAAATCAGACGCCAAATGCGTGAAACGGCTACAAGGGCAGTTCCCGGTGTCCTGCGTGTTTACGGCAACGGCTTGTTATTATTGAGGCACCTTTTCACTTTTCCTTCCGCGTCAGCAAAAACACCGCCTGCTCGCCTGCAATGTTCTTCACCGCCAGCGGCCAGCTGTCAGGCAGCGGGCGGCGTCCGCCGCTGAGGGCAATGAATTTTTCGATCCTGGCGTCTGCTTTTTCGCATAGATCAAAAAAATCGCGGATTGTGCAAAAGTGGATGTTGGGGCTGTCATACCACGTATAGGGCAGATCTTCGGTTACTGGCATTTCGCCCTTGAGCAGCAAATGGGCGCGCATGCGCCAGAAACCAAAATTCGGGAAAGACACAATGGCATGTCGACCAATACGCAACAATTCCCGCAAAACGGTCTCTGGGCTGTGAGTCGCCTGAATGGTCTGTGACAGGACTACGTAGTCAAAGCCATTATCCGGATAGTGGAAAAGGTCTTTATCCGCGTCACCTTGCACCACGGAAATACCTTTCGAAACCGCCAGGCTGACACCTTTCTGGCTGATCTCTATACCTCGGGCATCAATGTTCTTTTCCTGCTTTAAAAGCGCAATCAGCGCCCCGTCACCGCTGCCGACATCCAGAACTTTTGCCCCATTGGGAATCATTTCAGAAATAACGCGATAATCGGCCCGATTCGGGTCCGCCGTCATCGTCAGATCAATCGTTGGGCTGCTGGTGAAATCGCTCATGCTGTCTCCGCCAGTCCCAATTCATCAGCTGCTGCGCGGACAAACCCACCGACCGTGTCGAAGAGTTCCGGAATCTCCAGCAGGAAGGCATCATGGCCTTTATCCGTGTCCACTTCCAAAAATGACACATTGGCGCCAGCCGCGTTCAGAGCATGAACAATAGCCCTGTTTTCCGAGGTCGGGAACAACCAATCGCTGGAAAATGAAACGCAGCAGAAACGTGTGCTGGTCTGATCAAACGCATGGGCAAGCTTTCCACCAAATTCGCGTGCCAGATCAAAATAATCCATCGCTCGCGTCATGTAGAGGTAGCTGTTTGCATCAAACCGATCCACAAAGCTCATACCCTGATGACGCAGATAGGACTCGATTTGAAAATCGGCTTCAAACCCGAAGGTTATATCATCCCGCTCCTGCAGATTACGGCCAAATTTCCGGTGCAGGGCCCCTTCTGACAGATAGGTGATGTGTGCAGCCATACGTGCGACAGCCAGGCCCTTGGTCGGTCGTATGCCGAAACTGTAGTAGTCACCGCCATGCCAGTCAGGATCGGCCATCACCGCCTGACGGCCAACCTCATGAAAGGCGATATTTTGTGATGTATGGCGCGCGGCTGTCGCGATAGGCACAGCAGCATAAACCCGCTCAGGGTAGCTGACAGCCCACTGCAAAACCTGCATACCGCCCATGGACCCGCCGATGACCGCGAACAATCGATCGATGCCAAGATGATCAACAAGTCTGGCCTGCGCATTGACCATATCCTTGATGGTAACAACCGGAAATCCCAGCCCATATGGAACGCCATCAGATGTTTCATTGGCAGGGCCGCTCGTCCCCATGCATCCGCCAACCACATTGCTGCAGATAACGAAAAACCGATTTGTGTCGACAGGCTTGCCCGGTCCGACCATGGATTCCCACCAACCGGGCTTTCCCGTTATCGGATTATTCGTCGCCACATGTTGGTCACCGGTCAGTGCATGACACACCAGAACGGCGTTTGATTTGTCAGAATTCAGCGTGCCGTAGGTCTGATAGCCAATCTGTAAGGGCGCCAGTTTGGCTCCGGCGGCCATATCCAATCCATCTTCTGGACCAAACCGCACAACCAGACCGCTGGGTTGACGTGCTTCTTTCAGGGAAGCCGTAAATGGGTCATTGGAAATTGTAGATTGCGACATGGTGTTAGCTGGTGCTCACATTTTTCTGAAATCGGCGGATAGCTACGGTCAGGGCCTGTTGACTGTCAATGTTTTCTTTGATTTTCCGCCTTACGACGCATATGAAGACGCGACGTTTAAACCCAGATAAAGCCAACAACAACAGCTGCCCGTGCCCAACAGGAAACGACTATGACCGATACATCTCACAAAGGCCCGGTTCCGCGCGCCTCAGTGCTAAAGATTGCACCTTACATTCCAGGCAAAAGTCAGGCCAGCGGTGTTGATCCGAAAAGCGGGAAGGTTTTCAAGCTGTCATCCAATGAAAATCCGCTTGGCGCCAGCCCTCAGGCCATTGCCGCCCTTCAGTCATCGACCCATCTGGAAGACTACCCCGATGGCAGCTCCTCGCGCCTGCGCCATGCAATTGCCGATGCTCATGGCCTGAACCCTGATCGAATTGTCTGCGGTTCCGGTTCAGATGAAATCCTGTCGCTGCTCTCTTATGCCTATTTGGAGGACGGGGATGAGGCTATTTACACCGAACATGGCTTCCTGGTTTACAAAATTGCAATTCTGGCCGCTGGCGCCCAGCCCATTATTGTGCCCGAAGAGGATCACACAGCTCATGTGGACAGTATTCTGGCAGCCGTTACAGAACGCACAAAGATGATCTTTCTGGCCAACCCCAACAACCCGACGGGAACGTATGTTCCCTTTGATGAGGTGAAGCGGCTGCATTCAGGTTTACGGCCAGACATCCTGCTGGTTCTGGATGGCGCCTATGCGGAGTATGTGCGTCGCAATGATTATGAGTCGGGCATCGAACTGGTGGCCAATTCCGCCAATGTTGTCATGACCCGCACATTCTCCAAGATTTATGGTCTCGCCAATTTGCGTCTGGGCTGGTGTTTTGGCCCTGAGGGTGTGATTGACGCCATCAACCGCATTCGTGGCCCCTTCAACGTCAATGGCGCAGCTCTGGCAGCCGGAGAAGCCGCTCTTGCAGATAGCAACCACATTGACCGTTCAGTCGATCACAACCAGACCTGGCTTAAGCAGATGAGCGAAGGCTGTCGGGCGTTGGGTCTGGATGTAACGCCCAGCGTGGGGAACTTCCTGCTGGTACATTTTTCAGGTGATGGTGCTTATTCAGCAGAACGAGCGGATGCTTTTTTGCAGGACCGTGGTGTTGTGGTGCGGCGCGTCGCGGCCTATGGACTGCCGGATGCATTGCGCATCACCATTGGGACCGAAGAAGCCAATCTGGCGGTTCTGTCCGCATTGAAAGCGTTTTTGGGCAAGTAAGTGAGTGTTGAGATGACGCAATCCCCCGCCCACCCTGTTTCCGCCAATCTTGTTTTGGATGAGCCAATTTTTGACAAGCTGACCCTGATCGGCATTGGCTTGATCGGATCATCGATTGCACGAGCGGCCCGCGCCAGAAACATTGCGCGTCATATCGCGGTTTCCTCAAGACGCGTTGAAACGCTGACACAAGCCGAGGACCTGCAACTTGGCGATAGCTACACGCAGGACGCCGGGGAAGCGGTCAAGGATGCAGACTGCGTTATTGTATGCGTGCCCGTGGGCGCAAGTGAGCAAACAGCGAAAGCCATCGCCCCGCACCTGAAGCCTGGTGCAATTGTCTCCGATGTGGGGTCGGTCAAGCGCTCCGTCATTGACCAGATGCAACCGCATCTGCCGTCAAATGTGCATTTTATCCCTGCCCATCCCGTCGCTGGTACGGAAAAATCAGGCCCTGCTTCCGGATTTGAAACCCTGTTTGACAATCGCTGGTGCATCCTGACACCGCTGCCAGACACAGACCAAGACGCGCTTGATAGACTTAATCGCTTCTGGGCAGCTTGTGGCGCCAATATGGAACAGATGGATGCAGATCACCACGATCTGGTTCTGGCCATTACCAGCCATCTGCCGCATCTGATCGCCTACAATATTGTGGGCACAGCGAATGACATGGAAATTGTGACCCAATCGGAAGTGATGAAGTACTCTGCTGGTGGTTTCCGTGACTTTACACGACTTGCCGCATCTGATCCCACCATGTGGCGCGACGTCTGCCTGCACAACAAGGACGCCCTTCTTGAGATGCTTGCGCGGTTTTCAGAGGATTTATCTGCCCTGCAACGCTCCATTCGCTGGAGCAAGGGTGACGAATTGTTTGACCTGTTCACCCACACGCGCGGCATTCGGCGGGCCATTATCGATGCAGGTCAGGAAGTCGACCTACCGGATTTCGGACGCCAGGCGGGTTTGCAGCAAAGCGACGACGGCAATTCATCAAAATAGATTTGGTATCCTGCCAATGGGCAGTATGCCTGCGCTGACGATACCATTCCGCAACGTCAGAGGAATGGTGACCTTTCCATCCGAATTGTTTCCGGCAAGCCCGGAGAAGGTAGCCGCAATCTGTTCCGCGTTCTGACGAAACCGGGGCGCAATGATTTCAACAAGATCAGGAAGCTTGTCCATACCGATGATTTCCAGTTTCACCTGACCGGATACCAGCCCGTCTTGTGAAATGCTCACAGGGCCAGACGCATTTGCAACAAAACCCAAACTGTTGAAACTCAGCTTTTCCAAATCAAGTGCACCCCCACTGCTGAGCCAGTTGGCAAGCAAGAGGTCTGGATCAAAGCCCAGAGCTTCTCCGACATTTTTGGCAGTCGCCAAAAGACCCAAATCCATTTCCGGCAATGCCTTGCCAGAACGAATTGTCAGAATGTCACTCAATGTCAGGGCAACGTCGAAATCCGTTTGCGAATCGGGATTGGGCCGAACATGTAATTGTGCCCCTTGCATGGTCATCTGCTCAAGGCCGCCAAGGCCGGACAATGCATTGGCAATGACGTCAATTTCCTCAGCCACCAAAGATGCCCGTTTGAGACCGGATAGGCCTGCAGAGACGCTGGAGCGCGCGCTCTTCCAGTGCCCGACCAATTCACCACTCAATCCGGCAGCGGGCGACAATGTTACGGTCAGCGGACCATCTGCCTCTGCAATCACATGGCCGGGCTTGTAGAGCAACGCAACGCTGCGCACGGAATTGATGTCAGCTTCTATACCGCGATCCTGAGCATCCAGTCCGGCTTGCCCACAGGACACTGCAAGATGAAACGGATAGCCGGACACAGTTCGCTCAGTGCAACTGACATCGCGTCCCATCCGAACGCTTTGTTGCTCGACCCGGTCGATTACCTTTCCTGTGGCCACACTCGCGCCATACCAAAGCGCCGACCACAGAAGCACCAGACCGACGATTACACTCATCAGCCACTTAACTTTACGAGCCATAGAACCTTCCATTTGGAACACTTGCATCCGGTTGCGTCCATCCTGTACCGTCTGCCCCAAAAGATGTTCGCCAGTGTCAGCCGCAATGTCCATATTGCATCATCAAGCTGTTCCATCGGGTATCAGGAAACGCGGAGTGCATATGCGTCATTTTTGGGTGTTTGGCTACGGTTCATTGATGTGGCGGCCCGGTTTTTCATACGTACGGCGCGAAACTGCGTTGTTGTATGGCGCCCATCGCAGCTTGTGCGTGTATTCCCACGTTCATCGCGGCACTCCCGAAAAACCAGGGCTTGTTTTGGGGCTCGATCGTGGCGGCACGTGCAAAGGCATCGCCTTCGCGGTCGAACCGGAACATTGGCAGTCGACGCTGGATTATCTGCGCGAACGGGAGCAGGTCACCATGGTGTATAAGGAAGTGACACGGACTATCCGCCTGGCCAGCGGCGAATCAGTTCCTGCCGTAAGCTATATGGTTGACCGCGATCACCAGCAATATGCGGGCAAACTGGCCCTGGATGACCAATTGTCCTTCGTCAAATCCAGCCATGGAAAATCTGGCCCAAATGCCGACTATGTCATCAACACCCAGACCCATCTGGCCGAAACAGATGCCAGCGACCCCGCACTTGCCTGGCTGACCAGACAATTGGAAAATGATGCCTGAGAAACAATATTTGAGAAAACGCCACCTGATTCAGCGATCAGGCGGCACATCGCTCATCATAAGACGCTGATACACCGGTAAACCTGCCGACAGACATAGCTGGCCGCAAATCCTCAACCGCTTGTGGATCAGACCCCGACAGAAAATGCAGAAACCAGCGCACAGGCTTTCCAGCCGAACCAAACTGCTGATTCTCAAAAGCCCTCGCTTGTGGCCCAATGAACTCGGCATCCGGTTGCCAACCATCGCAGGCAAGCCACACACCGGCAATGCGCTCCCGGACCACCGCAATAGCTATACAATCATGGTAGGAACTCAAAAGAGACGCTGAAACTTCAGTCACAATATAACTGCGCCCGGACCGGCCACACACCTTTGCAAAGCGCGAACTGATGCCACCGCTTCTGAGACTTACAAATCGTGGTGTCGTATCTTGTATCATCATGAGAACAAAAATAGAACAAAATACGAATTTGTCAACTCACATGCTGGAATCATTCGCTTTTTGCGATGCTTTGGCCTCTTCCAGCAATTTATCTGAAGCTGTTTCAATCCGCTCAATCAGCGTTTCCTTGAACACATCATCACTCAATCCAGGCTCAATGGGCGGCAGGATTTCCATTACAATTGTGCCAGGATAACGCAAAAACGTGCGCCGCGGCCAAAACACGCCGGCATTCAGGGCCACCGGCACCACAGGCACTTTCAGAATGCGATAAAGCGCCGTCACACCAAATTTGTAGGAAGGCGGATCACCTGGTGCCCGGCGTGTGCCTTCGGGAAAGATGACCACATCGCGCCCGTCTTTCACCGCAGCCTTGGCCTGCGGAATCATGGATTTCAACGCACTGGAGCCGCGCGCCCTGTTGACTGATATTTGCCGGAACCGGGACAAGTACCAACCAAAGAACGGGATCATGAACAATTCCCGCTTTGCCAGATAGGCAGGGCGTTCTGCCACAAACAACAGCACAAAGGTTTCCCAAGTTGACTGGTGCTTGGAAGCAATCAAAACACCACCTTCCGGCTTGTTCTCGATGCCTCTCAACTCAAACTTGACACCTGCAAGAACGCGAAGCATCCACAGCGACGAGCGCGCCCACGTGGTTGGCATCCACCAAACCCATTTCCAAGGCAGCAGAAATATCGGCAGGGCGAAAAGCATCAGTAAAAACAGAAATGTGTAGAAGGCCAGATTAAAAATCACAGATCGAATGTAGATCACGGAAAATCCTTCGCAGGTCTACTGCACTGTCGCCAGATAACGTTCCACGGTCATCCGCGTGGTCGCAGCCGTCAAGGCACTGACGAGGATCAGCACAAGCACAAAGCCCGTAAAGACCAAAGGTGTAAGTGAAAATCCGCCAAACAGGGCCTGAAACGGACTGCCACCGGATGGCCCTTCAAGAAACCCCAAAAGCCCCCCGCCAACAACAAAGAAGGTTGCGGCAGCGATACAGCCAATCAGCCCGCCTTTCAGGCCGATAAACAGGAAGCGTCCCTGAAACTCTCTGGCAATGTAACGATTAAGCGCGCCGACAAAATGCAGCACAGAGATGACTACCTGGTTGCCCGCCATGGCACCGCGCGTGGCAAACACCACGCTAAGGCAGGTGGCTGCGAGAACCAGCAGAAAGATACCTATGCCCGTTGCTATGGTGACATTGGCAATGCGCTTAAGCTGATCAATCCAGATACCGTGATCATCGACGCTGACACCCGTAATGCTGTCAGACAAATTGGCACGCAGACGCCCAACATCCAGCGTGGCAGGATTGTCGATATCGACAATGATCAGCCTTGGAACCGGAAGTTCCGACAGGTCAAGACCGGCACCAAGCCAAGGCTCCAGTAACGCCGCACCGTCAGTTTCGTCCATAGCCCTCACCCGGCCAATGCCAGGCTCGCGCTCTGTAATACGAATCGCCCGCTCAATTTCAAAGTCAATATCCACGCCGTCAGTGGGACGTATCTGAACGGTCAGTTCACTGCTGACATCGCTTTCCCACAATTGCGCCTGCTCAAACACCATGGTCACAGCAGCCAATGTCAGACAGGCAAGAAAGCTCATGATTGCAATGACTGCGACCAGCGCAGTGCCGGCGACAGATTGCGGAGGAACAATGGGCGTTTGTCGGACATCCCGATGACCTGCCAACCAACGGGCGGCATAGCGAACCGGCGCAAACGCAACACGCAAACCAGTGCGAGCGGTGCCTTTTGCCCCACTCTCAGTCCTGAATTGCGGATAGGAATTCTGATCAGTCATAAATCTGCAGCCGCCCATCCTTCAAAACAAAGCGCCTAGTATCAAACTGGTCGATCAGTGCCAGATCATGTGTGGCAATGACCACAGTGGTGCCAAGTTTGTTCAATTCAATAAACAATCGCAAGAGCCTGCGCGCCAACGGCGGGTCCACATTACCGGTTGGCTCATCAGCCAGCAAGATATCCGGACGTCCGATGAGTGCCCGAGCAATCGCCGCTCTTTGTTTTTCACCCCCAGAGAGAATCGGCGGAAGCACGTGCATGCGCTCGCCAAGCCCAACCCAATCCAGCAATTCAACAACATCAGACCGGTAACGGGTCTCGTCCATTCCCTGAACCCGAAGCGGAAGAGCAACATTTTCATAGGTGGTCATATGATCCAACAAACGAAAATCTTGAAATACGATACCGATACGTCTCCGGATTTCCGGCAATTCATCATTGCCGATCTTGACAGCATCCTTGCCGAAAATCGATATCAGGCCACGTGACGGGCGCATGGACAGAAACAGGAGCCGCAGCAAGGATGTCTTGCCAGCACCCGAAGGTCCGGTCAGAAACTGAAACGAACGCGGCGCGATCTGGAAACTGATGTCGCGCAGCACTTCAGGCCCCATTCCATAGCGCAAGCCAACATTTTCAAACCGGATCAATTGAGCGCCTCATCACTTCTTGGGTCTGCCTGTTACGATCTCAGCATCTCAGACCTGGCTTTTTCACTTCATTAACGTTGTTTGCGATTGAGCGCAAAAATTCATTCAAGACGGGCCTGAATTAAGACCACATTGTCACACCGTTAACATCCTTGGCGCAAAAAGGAATAGATACAACTGAACATATTTGGGTCAGGACCCATTAAGCCAACATGAAAATCGCTTGCCCCAATTGTGATACCAAATATGCGCTCAATGCAGACGCCTTGGGAACCCATGGGCGCAAAATGAAATGTGCAAAATGTGCACATGTCTGGATTGCCCAACCAGTTGATGCAAGCGAAGTGGCTTTTGAAACCCCATTAAACGAAGCAAATCAGCTTGTCGAAGATACATCTGACCAGGTTACCGAAAACCAGGTTGGTACAGATACGGTCAGCGGGTTTCCAGAGCATTCACAGGATGCGGCGGTTGACGCCGCGGCTGAAACTTTGCCGAATGTAGAAACAAACGCCGCCAAAACCAATGATGAAGATCGTTGGCACCAAGATTTGAAAGAAGAACGCGCAGCTGAAGAAGCCCGCACTCCCAGACAGCCAGCATCAGACGAAACCTTTCAAACCTTGTCGAAGAGAAGCAATTCACACAGACATGGCAGACTGCGCAGTATCGTTTCTGGCTTGCAATCAGCCGCAAAAAGCGGTTGGCAACACGTTATTCACTTCTTCAAATGGGCTCTGGGTCTCAGCCTTGCGCATCAAATTGCTGTCCTGATTGCCTTGGTAATGCCGGCTATCTTGATATTTGGTCTTTTTGCCGGTCGCCAGGTCATGGTCCGTCAATTTCCTGATCTGGCAAGTTTCTATGCCGCGTTTGGTATCGAGGTGAATCTGTATGGTCTGGAATTTGAAAACGTACGCACGGTAAGACGTCCTGAAGACGGCATGGCCGTACTGATTGTTGAAGGCAGTGTCCGTAACATCACGAACAGTGCCAAAACAATTCCGCGACTTCACTTCATTCTCAGCGGTCGAAACCGGGAAGTGTACGCCTGGCAGGATGATGCGTCATCTCATCCACTACCGGCAGGCGAAACCGTCCAGTTTCGCACTGTGCTTGCCTCACCACCGGATGTGGCTGATGAACTACACGTTCGCTTCCTGAGCAACGACACCCGATTGAACCGACTTTAGAAAGATAAAATGTGGCCCTGATCCGAGACCGAAATATTGATGTTTTGTTTGACGCGGAAACGCTGGCAGCGCGCAATGACGCATTAGCCATCGACATAGCGAAGAACGGCCACGACAATCTGCTGGTTATTGCGGTGTTGAAGGGAAGCTTTATTTTCGCCGCCGACCTGGTGCGTTCCATGCACAAGGCCGGCATGTCCCCCGAAATCGAATTTATCACCCTATCCAGCTATGGTGCTGACACAACTTCCAGCGGCACTGTACGTGTTGTGCGTGACATTGAGACAGATGTCGCAGGTCGGAACGTTCTGCTTATTGATGACATTCTGGAATCCGGGCGAACCATTTCATTCGCCAAAAACCTGATGTTGGAGCGTGGTGCAGCCAGCGCAGAGATTGCGATTCTTCTGGACAAGACCGGCAAACGCGTTGCCGACATCACTGCTGAATATGTAGGCTTTGAATGCCCTGATTATTTCGTCGTGGGCTATGGCATGGATGTCGCCCATGCCTTTCGTGAATTGCCTTTTGTCGGTGTTGTTGCCGAAGATTGACTGCCTAATAGCCGGGCCTGAGTGCCCGGTAGTTTTATGTTTCTTATGTATTGCGTTTGGAGAAGCAACCATGGCCAGAATACTAATCACTGAAGATGACGCAGCCGTGCGCACCTTTGTCAGCCGTGCCCTGCAATTGGACGGCCATGAAATTGTAACGGCTGAAGATGGCGAAGAGGCCTTGCTCACTCTGAAAGATGAGGATGGCGGTTTTGACCTCTTGTTAACAGATGTGAAAATGCCGATCATGGACGGTATTGCACTGACCCACCATGCCTCGCGTGACTGGCCCACTCTGCCGATTTTGATCATGACGGGATATGCAGATCAGCGCGAACGGGCCAAAGGTCTTGAAAAAATCGTGCGTAACGTTGTGACAAAACCATTCTCTCTGGCAGACATCCGCACCGCTGTGAACGGCGCTTTGTCTGATCAGATCGCGGCCTAGAGTCTTTCAAACCGGGCAGGTTACACCAGCCTATCGTGGCAACAGACGCTCCAGATAATCCAGCTCCAGATCGGGGCGTTCCATGTCCCCTAGCCGCTTGCGAATCGCATCCAGGATTTCCCGGGCGCGCTGAATGTCGATCTCTCCGGGGACTTTGACACTGTTGCCATCATCAGCTCCCTGGCTGCGCTGCGGCCGTCCCAACGGATCCATCCCATTCTGTGTTCCACCAGGGCGTCCCATTTGCTGGCCTTGTTGTCCGGGGCCGAAGGGAGGACCGCCAGATTGGCCAGGTTGCTGGCCCTGTTGCCCGGGCTGGCCTTGCTGACCCTGTTGGGCGAATTGCTGCATCATCTCCTGTGCGCCATCACGCAGGGCCTGCAATGCCTGTGACTGAGATCCAAGAGCCTGCCCGCTCTCTCCCTGCCCCAGAGACTGTTCAGCGTCTCCCATAGCGCCATCGGCTTCACCCATCTGACCACCGGGCTGCATACCATTTTGTTGCATCTGGTCCATGAGTTCCTGCAATTGCGCCTGCAAATCCGCCTGGCCCTGCTGCAACTCTTCCAGAGCACGTTGCCGGTCCGCCTCAGAAGGGGCGCCCTGTTGGCCTTCCAACTGCTGTTGGCGCTGCTGCTCCTGTTGTTGCTGGAACGTCTGATCCATGAGGCTTTGCTGCCGCTCGATCATCTCGCCAAGATCACGCATCATCTGCTGCATTTGCTGCTGTTGCTGCGACATTTGCGGCTGGCCATTTTGCAGACTTTCCAGCATTTGCTGCATCTGTGACAACATCTCGCGTGCAGCATCGCGCGAGCCGCTGCGCGCCAGATTTTCTATCTGGTCCAGCATCTGGTCCAGATCCTGCGGCGTTACCATTTGTGTATTCTGGTCGAATGGCATTTGCTGCTGAGCTGTTGGGTTTCGTTGCATCTCTCGGGCTAGGGCTTGCAGATACTCATTCATTGCTGCACGCAATTCTTCCGTCAAACGAGCAATTTCCTCATCTGAGGCACCGTTTTCCAACGCATCACGCAGCGCCTCCTGCGCTGCCCTCAAATCCCGCTCAACATCAGAAAGGTCGCCATCTTCAATCGCCAGCGCAATCTCCCATAAAAGATCAGCGACATCCCTCAGCGCATCATGATCTGCGGCAGCCAGAAGGCGCCGACGGGCGGTGTTCATGGCAAGATACACGGACACATCATCGATGAAGGTCTCGGGCGCAAACAACAATGCATCCAGCGCTACGCTTACCTTGTGCGCCTGATTTGCGTCCAATGCCAGATTCTGGCGCTGTTCCACCAGCGCACGAGACAAGGGTTCGCGGAACGGACGAATAGGCAAAACCATATCCAAAGATGGAGAAACGCCCGTTTGCTCTGCTTCATCAATGGCGGTCAGCAGCATCGTCACTTCTATTCCGGCCCAGGGATGATCGGTCAAATTCTTGATCGTGCTGCCAACGCCCTCGCGCACACGCGACCGTGGCAGTGACAGGCCCATCTCAGGCGCTTCATAAAGCGGCTCCGCATCAGCGGGCTGTTCCTTCGCTGGTGTGATGTCAGCTTTTGCCGAGACAATTCCGTAATCGTCTTTCAATGTATAGCTTAGTTCCAGAGCGCCGCTGCGTGCCACTTCCGGCTGCCCATTCAGTGCAATCTCGGGAACTTCATCCGGGATAATCGAGAACTGCCAGCTTCGCGTTTCTCCAAATCCACTGGAAACCGAGATCTCAGCGTCAGCATCCAGTGTTGCCTGAAACTGGTTCAGGGCAAGGGCCGGGCCACCTATTTCGGCGATGGATTCATCTTCTCCAGCGATCAATGGCACCGCAACGCCATTTTGAACAAGCGTAACTTCCAGCGCTTCGGCAGAATCGCTTTGCAGTGAAAACACACTGCCCGTAGGCACTTGCACCCTGTCGGCGATCACCAGCTCAGCAGCGCGTGTCAGGAAAATCGGCGCACGCCGCGTGTAGTCTGGAGGTGTGATCCAAGCGTCAATTCGGGCCAATGCGGGCGTGGCTTCTATTGAAGGATCTGTCAGTGCAGCCAGACGGCGCGTTTTGTCAGAACCGGCATAGGCAAAGGCAACGACCAGAAGCAGCGCCACAAGCGCCCGCAATTGAAACGGGTCCACCTGTTCAGTGGCAGGGCGCGGCAATCCGGTGCGTAAGGATTTCAGGGCAGCTATGTTTCTGGCCTGATGCGTCTGCCACAGACGCTGGCCTTGCGCATCATCGGCGGCCAGCGCCGCCGGCTGATCATCAA
This sequence comes from Alphaproteobacteria bacterium, assembly GCA_024743215.1. Lineage (GTDB taxonomy): Bacteria > Pseudomonadota > Alphaproteobacteria > Rhizobiales. The sequence goes on along the minus strand of JANSWZ010000003.1, from coordinate 178,316 downwards.
AACTTGAAAGAGGCCGGTGACGGGTTCCAGATACCTGCTCGATCCGTTTCAGAGCCGCATCCTTACCTGGAAGGGACAGGCGTAAAAGCGGCCACAGCGAAACCAGTGCGGCAAGTGCAAACAAGACCATGCCGATTATGCGCCAGATAGGCGGCACAATAAGCCAGACACCAAACCAGGACAGAATGAGAAAAAGTGAAATGACGCCAAGAAGCGGCAGAACTGCTGGCCAGAAATCTTCCCAGAATAGAACGGCCCGTCCCCGGGTCACCAGAGAAGCGATCTGCCGCGCCAAACCGCCCGACGACAGGTCTGCTGCGCTGCTCAGTTTCTGATTACGCTCGTCCGGCATGGATCCACAACCCTTTCAAGAACGAGCAAGGCGGACATAAGCCTTTGAAAATTCGAAAATATTTCCTAAAATTGAATGCAGGAACTGATCGAACCACACCTTGCTTATCAAAGTTTAGCACAGCGCACACCGTTGACCAGTGCTGAGGCGATCACACTGCATGACAATTTGGAAAGGTCATTCTGTCGCATGTCAACGCGTTGGGCAGCGTACAGGCATCCCAATGAGGCCGTCGATCAGTGCGTTTCAGGCCAACCAGTCGGGTACGCTGTCCAGCGCCAGCAAAGCATCGTAGTCAAGCCGTGGCCGGATAACATGGAACTTGTCACCGTGAACCAGGACTTCCGGTACAAGAAGCCTTGAATTATAGGTTCCGGCCTGAACGGCGCCATAGGCACCGGCTGACAAAAGTGCCAGCAAATCCCCCGGATTCGGCTTCGGCAGTTTTCTGTCCAGGCCCAGATAATCACCAGTTTCGCAGACAGGCCCAACCACATCGGCGATAATTTCAACGGCATCATCAGCCATTTTTACCACGGGCCAGATATCATGATAGGCTTCATACAGCGTGGGACGGATCAGATCATTCATCGCCGCATCAGCGATAATGAAATTCTTGGCGTCGCCTTCTTTCACATAAATCACTTCAGTGACCAGAATTCCGGCATTGCCGGCTATCAGACGGCCGGGCTCAAAAATGATCTGACAATCCAGCCCACTGACATGTTTCTTGACCACTTCCGCATAAGCATCGGGCAAAGGTGGTGGGTTGTTATCATTGCGATAGGGAATACCAAGGCCACCACCAAGATCGATATGCTCGATGATGTGACCATCTTCGCGCAAGGTGCCAATCAACTCCGAAAGCCGCGCAAATGCTGCATCAAACGGAGCCAAATCAGTAATCTGAGACCCGATATGCATATCGATGCCAGTCGCTTTTATACCCGGCATTGCCCCAGCTATGCGGTAGACCTCCCGCGCGCGCTGCCAGGCGATTCCAAATTTGTTTTCAGCCTTGCCAGTGGATATCTTGGCATGGGTACCGGCATCTACATCGGGATTGATGCGCAGCGAGACAGGCGCAATCGCGCCAAGAGATAGCGCAACCTCGTTGAGCCGCTCCAGCTCTGGCTCACTTTCCACATTGAAGCATAAAATACCGGCTTCCAGAGCAAAGCGCATTTCGCCAGCCGTCTTTCCAACCCCGGAAAACATGATTTTTTGAGCCGGAATACCGGCAGCCAAAGCCCGGCGTAGCTCACCTTCAGATACCACATCAGCGCCCGACCCTGCCTTGGCAAGGGTCGCCAGCACAGCCTGATTGGAATTGGCTTTCGTCGCGTAACACACCAAAGGATCCAGCGCACCAAATGCGTCGCTGAACACCTTCAAATGCCGCGTCAAAGTCGCTGTAGAATAAACATAAAAAGGTGTCCCAATGGCAGCAGCAATGTCCGCCACAGACACATCTTCAGCGTGGAGAACGCCGCCCTTATAGGCAAAATGATGCAAGACCGGCTCTCCCAAAGCCTGCGCTAAGCGGCAGGCATAGCGTTTTGAAGCTTAGATAAGGCCGTCGAGAATGAATTTCCGGTCGGGCTTCTCTGCATCATATCCGATTACGGCATCTTCCAGAGATCCGCTACCGCCACCGCGATAGGTGGGATCTGGATCTTCCAAAGCACCACGACGGCCACATGCACCAAGCGCAAGAGTCAAGGTCAATACGCCAATCAAACTGGCAGCGGTCATCTTTTTACGTGTCACGGAAGGCTCCTTTTGCGGAAATCATGGTTTTTCAATTTACACAAATACAATTAACAGTCTTTTGTCGCAAGTCGACCCAGATTTCAAGGGGCCGAATTCACAGGCCATCTTTCCAAGCTGCTCTTCAGCTCGAGTCTACCGCTCCAATGCACGAATCCAGCGCTTGGCCTGTTTGCGTACATTGGCAGGTGCGGTACCGCCATAACTGACCCGGCTCATGACTGATTTGCGCACGCTCAGAACACCCAGCACATCCTTTGTGATCTTAGGTTCAATCGCCTGCATGTCTGCCAGCGGCACCCGATGCAGATCACAGTTCAGCTCCTCAGCAAGAGCAACGATGCGTCCTGTCACATGGTGCGCATCGCGGAACGGCAGGTCGAGCACGCGAACCAGCCAGTCAGCCAAATCTGTTGCTGTTGCAAATCCGCTACCGGCAGCCTTCGCCAGATTTTTTTCATTGGGTTCCAGATCAGCCACCATTCCGGCGGTCGCTGCAATCACAAGCGAAAAGGCGTTGAACGCATCAAAAGCCTGCTCCTTGTCTTCCTGCATGTCCTTGGAATAGGCCAATGGCAGGCCTTTCATGACAATGATGAGCGCCTGATAAGCCCCGGCAATACGTCCGATTTTAGCGCGTACCAATTCAGCGGCATCCGGATTGCGCTTCTGCGGCATGATGGACGAACCAGTGGTAAATTTGTCAGACAGATGAACAAACTGGAACTGTGCCGATGACCAGATCACCAACTCCTCAGCAAAGCGCGACAAATGCATGGCGCTGATCGTTGCAGCGGACAGGGCCTCCAGGACGAAGTCACGATCTGAAACACTGTCCAGAGAATTGGCAGTAGGCCGGTCAAAGCCAAGGCTCTTGGCGGTCATCTCCCGATCAATGGGAAATGACGTCCCAGCCAGGGCCGCTGCCCCCAATGGGCTTTCATTGAGGCGCTTGCGGGCATCGGCAAAGCGGCTCCTGTCCCGCCCCAGCATTTCAACATAGGCCATGAGATGGTGACCAAATGTCACAGGCTGCGCGGATTGCAGATGCGTAAAACCGGGCATGAACACAGCAGCATGCTCCAAAGCCTTTTCTGCAAGCGTCTTTTGCAGCCCGGCAAGTGCGCCATCCAGCGCATCAATTGTGTCGCGCACCCAGAGTTTGAAATCGGTCGCAACCTGATCGTTACGTGACCGCCCGGTATGCAGTCGACCGGCCGCATCGCCGATCAGTTCCCGCAGCCGGGCTTCCACATTCATATGGATATCTTCCAGCTGCCGGGAGAACGTAAACTGGCCGGTTTCGATTTCTCGCAAAATCGTGTCTAGACCGTGAACGATTTTTGCCACATCTTCATGAGACAGAATGCCTTGGGCCTCAAGCATCGCAGCGTGAGCCTTGGAACCTGCAATATCCTGGCGAAACATGGCCTTGTCGAAATCGATCGAGGCATTAATTTCTTCCATGATGGCATCAGGTGCCGAGGAAAAACGACCACCCCACATCGTATTGGACGAAGTGGTGTTTGATGTGCCGTCAACTTGTTCCGATGCGCCTTGCGGCTTATTTGAACCTTTGGACATAAATGACCTTCGTGAATTCTGAGCAAGTCCCAATTCAGGGCTGCACGGGCTTATGCGAACAAACAACAGGATGTTGTCATGAAAGTGCTGCTACTGGCCGCCATTGCAGGCGTGATTGCAGGATCGCTGCTCCTATACGGGAAACTGGGTAGCGATGTCCATGATAGTGCGGCAGTTGTGGCAAATACCGGCGCAGCCTGTTCCGCAGGATCTAACGTTGCCTCATCACTTGATCCGTTCATCCAGGGGGAAATGGCAGCGGTACAATTGGCAGACACGCCGGACTATCTGGGCGATCTCCAGTTCAAATCACCCGAAGGTGACGACATCACTTTGGCCGACTGGAAAGGCAAGGCAGTTGTCTTCAACCTCTGGGCAACCTGGTGCGCCCCGTGTCGCGCAGAAATGCCGGCATTGTCCAATCTGCAAACAGCATTAAGCGGCGAAGAATTTGAAGTCGTTGCCGTGAATATCGACACCAAGGGCGCAGAACGCCCCCTCGCCTTTCTGGACGAGATAAATGTCTCCAATCTGCCACTCTACGCAGACCAGACCACCGATATATTCAACAATCTGAAGAAGAAGGGCCTTGCGTTCGGCATGCCGACTACGATCATTGTCGACAAGAATGGCTGCCGGGTTGCGCATTTGTCCGGTCCTGCACATTGGGATAGTGAAGACGCAAAAGCGCTGGTCAGTGCCATTATCGGTAGGGAAACTAACGATAGGTCCAGTTAGAACGAGCCCCACTAGAGATCGTTTGAAATCCCAATCAGCTTCTAATTGCCAGAACCAGAAGCTTTTTGCGTTTTGATTCATTGTTCTTAGGAAACCCGTAACCGTCGCTACACTTAAAGGCGCAACGGTGCAGAATCACTACTACATTCACATGATCTTAACGTGCCCTGATCACTATAAATTTTCTGATTAGTTAATGCTGGTGCATCTTTTGAAAAACCCTGTGAGATATGATCAATTCGACCCGGGAAGTCTGCCAACCGAATCGATGGAAGTAAAACCGGAACTGTTGGTCCAACTGATGCTTCAGGCTGAGGCTTTCGGATTTTGGCGCATCGATGTCAGCACCGGCAATGCATGGTGGTCGGAAAATGTATACCGCATTCATGGCATGCAACCACGCAAAGGCACGGTCAATGTCAGTAAGGCGGTCGCGCTTTATCATCCTGAAGATGCCAAAACAGTCGAGTTTCTGATCGGCGATGCCATTTCCAACAAAAACGGATTTGACTTTGTTCTCAGGCTGAAGCGGATAGATGGCAAAATGCGCTTTGTGCAGTCCATGGCATCCGTCGAGCTGGATGCGAATAAAAGCGTCAAAGCGGTTTATGGTATTTTCCGAGATGTCACACAGAGCATCTCTGACAAGAACATCTCGAAAACCCGCGCGCAATTGGTCAGTTCAATCATTGCCAATTCTCCCTCTCCGATCGCTATTCTGGATCGCAATATGTGCTATTTGCAGATCAGCCCTGCCTGGGCGGAATTTCACGGTTTGCAAGATCCCGATTCCTATGTGGGCAAATCCCACTACGAAGCTCTGCCGGAGATTCCAAAGGAATGGCGTTCACAACACCAACGCGTTTTGAACGGTGAAACTGTTCATCGCTCTCAGGCGCTCGAGAATGGCGAAACGCGGGTGGCAACTTCCGCGTCTGGCGCGTCCATATTTCCCTGGCACACAGCGCTGGGCGAAATTGGCGGCCTTATTATTATGGTGACCCCACCAGGGAATTCGGAGACGAAGCAGAACAAGACCGCTGCCCAGATTGCGCGGCTTATGGAGCAGGCGGACCATAAACCACAACGGTTTGGCGAAATCAGGTGATCAGCGCCAAACCTGCCTGTTAACTGGCAACAGGTATATCATCGACAATCCGCCCTTCTTCCAACGTGATGATCCGGTCAGCCATTTCCAATATCCGATTATCATGCGTCACCATCACTGTGGTCGTACCGCGTTGCTCGCCCAGCTGCTTGAGCAGGCGCACAACATGAGTGCCAGATTCCTTATCCAGCGCAGCTGTCGGCTCGTCAGCAAAGATGATACGCGGATTACCAACAAGAGCACGTGCAATGGCAACACGCTGTTTTTGGCCACCAGACAAGTTGCCTGGCAGGTAATGTATCCTGTCCTTCAACCCCAGAAGCCCAAGCAAATGCGCAGATGCTGCTTCAAACTGGCTTCGCTTGCCAGACAAAGACGCGCCATGCACTTCAAGGCCCACACGCACATTTTGCAGAGCTGTCAGACTTTCATGTAAATTATGTGCCTGAAAAATGAACCCGAGCTTCCTGCGCGCTAAAACCAGATCAGCTTCAGACGCGCCATACAGTTCCTGCCCCAGCAGGTGAACGCTGCCATCCTGAACATCCCGCAAGCAACCAATGAGCGTCAGCAATGTTGTTTTTCCAGATCCGGACGGCCCCATCAGGACAGTCAGTTTTCCAGCCTCAATCGACAAGTTTACATCAAAAATCGCCTGTTTGCGGGCCTCCCCAACTCCGAACCAATGGTTCAGGCCCTGTGTCACAATCGGGAAAGCTGCACCGGTCATATCCGCGCCTTAAAACAAATCTGCAGGATCTGCACTGGCCAGCCTGCGCGTGGCTATGGCGCCGGAAATGGAACAGCTTGCAATGGTACCCAAGAACACGGCAATCGGACGGGCCATATCCATCATCACCGGAAGACCGGTTGCAGAATTCAGAAGCTGATACAGGATGCTGGAAATGATCAATCCTGGCACAAATCCGAAAATTGCCAAGATCAGAGCTTCTTCAAAAATGATCCCCATAAAGAAGGACTGGCCGTAGCCCATCGCCTTGAAGGTCGCGTATTCTTTCAGATGGTCTGCGACATCTGTCGACAGAAGCTGATACACAATCACCAGACCGACAATCACCCCCATCACCACACCAAATCCGAAAATCAGGCCTGTTGGTCGTTCGGTTGTCTGATAAATCTGATCCGCCTTTGCAGCTTCGGCCAGAGTGCGCACCTTAACCTTGTCGTCCGGCAGCAATAGGCGCAATTCCTCAATGACAGCATCCACGTTAAATCCAGGTTCGGTTTTGAGCAGAATGTGATTGGGCGCACCGGCGATGCGGCTGCTGAACAGACGCAGAAACGTCTGGTCAGAGGTCACCATGTAACCATCGGAGCTAAAACCACCGCCAATGCTGATGGTTCCTGGCACCGTGAGCGTGCGGCCGCGCGTTTCGAAAGTCAACGGATTGTCCGGCGATATCAGAGCCAACCGGTCTGTGTCCGCCCCGCGTGTCATACGATCAATCAGGGCAGTATCGATCAAAAGCAAATTGGCAATCTTGTTGCGGATTTCGGGAATGACATAGGCACCCTGAGAGGGATCGAGCGCCAAAACCTGTAGATTGGTCACATTCCCATCATCCCGTGTCCAGTCCACATTGCCAACGAACAGCGGCAATGCACTTGCAACCCCGGGAACTGACATGGCCTCAAAACTGCGCTGACGTGGCACATTACTGCCATCTGTCAACGTATTTGCATCTGCCGCGGAAATGATGATGTCGGCATCAAACAACGTATATGGCAGCAAGATCGTCGTATTGAGAGCAAACATCACACCCAATTGGACGAACACAAGAATGTTTGCAAAAGCAATACCAGCCACCGCCGCGGCCAAACGGGTTTTATTGTGCAAAAGCTGCAGCCATCCAATCGGCAATCGCCCAAGCAGCCGCGCCAAAATTGCGGTCAAGTCTCCGACCCCACCACAATGCGGGCCACGACTTCCAGATTGGTGAACCGGGCCGCGATATCCGACGAAGCCGGATCCAGTTCGACAATGATTTCAACAACGCGGGCATCCGTATTGGCTGCCGGGTCATCAGCGGTCACGGTCTGGCGTTCCACTTCAAGTCCAATCTCCGAAACCACACCCGTCAGGCTTTGCTGAAAAGCGTCAGCCACGATCTGGACACTCTGCCCCACCTGAATCAGCCCGATCTGGTTCTGGAAGATCTCAACCTCTGCCATCATGTTTTCAACATCACCAATATCAGCGACACCATCTTCACCGGATTTCTCGCCCGCGCGCACATGAACATCCAGAACGGTGCCATCCATGGGCGCAATGACCATCGCCTTTGCCAGATCGCTTTTGGATCGGCGCAATTCAGCTTTTGCTGAATCCAGATTACGAGCTGCCACAACCACATCCACCTGTGCGTCCAGACCATCGCTGGTAAAGCGTGACAGCGTCGCAGAATCGCGCTCCACCTCCCGCTCGGCCTGCACCATCACCGACAGCGCCTGATCCAATGCCGCCTGTGAAGCAACACCACGATCCGACAGTGATTTAGTGCGATCAAAGTCCTGTCGGGCAACATCCGATGCTGCCTGACTTCTCTGTAATGACGCTTCCGCCTCGGCAATACTGGCACGCACCATGTCACGCGTTTGCTCAAGCGTCGCCTCACGCACAGCAACATTCGCTTCTGCCGTTTCAACCAGTGCTTCCAACTGGCCAAGACTGTCCAGAACAGCAATCGTGTCGCCCTTCATGACCTTGTCTCCGGCACGCACCAGAACGTCGCTGATCCGCGCATCTCCTGCCCCAAAGGGCAGTGCAACGGTCACCACATCCCCATTCGGAATCAAGCGCCCCAACCCGGCAATAATGAGTGGTCTTACCGCATCAGATCCGGCTGTTTCAGCTTGTGGGACCGGTACTGCAATCGGCGTATTGCTGCCACCTCCGGGCTGCAAACCAACCAGTTGGAAAAAGGCTTTCAGGCCCGGCGGCTGAAAATACAGCCCCACAATGCCACCCGCAAATAATGTAACCAGAAAAAGCGGTATGCATACGAGGCGCGAGGGCAATCGAAAACGCGATCCACGCACCGGTCCTGAAAATGCCACCGGAGATACATCATCATGATCCATCACCAATACAGGCAGGTCTTCTGAGCGATCTGAGGGCTGTTGCAAACCTGCATTCCTAATAAAAATCATGGTTTTCTTTGACACCCCGTCCAAAACTGGAAGACAAAGGCAATCAGGTTGCACACGTTAAAACAGATAATGACTCAAAAGTCATTAAAATTCCAACCCTGTCAATGATCCTGCTATGACCAAAATTGAAACTGGCCCTCAAAAACCAAAACGCAGAAAGGCCGCGCGTCCTGGCGAAATTTTGCAGGCAGGACTTGAGGAGTTCGCAATCAGCGGATTGGCGGCAACGCGCCTTGAGGATATTGCGCAACGCGCCGGGATCGCAAAAGGCACGATCTACCGCTACTTTGACAGCAAGGAAGACCTGTTCATGGCCGTGGTCCGGTCACGTCTGGTTCTTTCGTTGGATCAGTTTGAAGAAATGGTCACAAACTATCCAGGACCAACCGATGCCTTGCTAAGGCAGGTGCTGACCGGCATCTACAAGCAATTCGTTGGCAGCGACATTTCAGGGGTTATCCGGATATTGATCTCCGAAGGTCCACGATTCCCAGGCCTTGTGGACATCTACCACAAGGAAGTCACCTCCAAGGGCGTTACCATATTAACACACATCATCAAGCGCGGCATTGAACGGGGTGAAATTCGGGATGGGCCGGCAGCACGAGAGCCAAGGTTGATTATGGCCCCAACAATCATGGCCATACTCTGGGATCTGACGTTCAAGGCTCAGGACCCCATCGATATCGAAGAATACCTGACCGCACATATCGACATCATTCTGCATGGCCTGAGTGCCTGAACAAAGCGCCATTCAAATCGTTCTATAAGTTGTATTAGCTTGGAAGAGTGGATGCGTCCGGAGTTAAGCTGAAAAATCCAGATTGTTTCCCACACCACTTGCCAGATTAGCTGTGATGGTCTGCAAGTTTTCGCTGCTTTCCTGCATGGCCGTGATCAGCGTTTGCGCGGCATCCTGGTCCATCTGAATCATGCGTGCGGCTACCGCGCCAGTAATTTTTGCTTGCGTGGAGGCCGTCATCAATGCTGCTGCGACTGTTGGTTCCATGGTATAAACCTAGAATTGAAACCTTTACAAATCGTTTACGGGGTAATCGCCTGTGCCAAAGCGAAACGCGCCAGCTTGCCACTGGCGGTCTTTGGCAGCCCATCGACTTCGACCCATTTCTTTGGTCGCTTGTAGTCAACCAGCAGCGGTGCCAGATTTCGATTCAACTCGTTCGGCGCAAGCTGCGCGCCGGGTTGTGGCACAACATAAGCCACGAGCCCTGTTCCGCGTCCGGGCACCACGCCTTCGGCAACAGCAACTTCCTTGATATCCGGAAGCGCCAGAATAATGGTTTCAATTTCCTCGGGATTGGCCCGGTATCCTTCGACATTGACGAGATAATCAAGCCGTCCTTCATACTGTATATAGCCATCTTGATCCCGCAGTCCCAGATCCCCCGTCATGAACCACGCCCCGCGAACAGAGGCCTTGGTGGTCTCGGCATCGTTCCAGTATCCAAGCATCAGGGCTGGATCGGACCGGTGGGTTGCGATGACGCCGATCTGATTGACGCCAACATTTTTCAAACCTGCATCCGGTGCCAAAATTGCCAGTTTGCTGCCAGGGGCAGGCTTGCCAATTTTACCAGGTTTTACCGGGCAGTCCGGTCCGCTGAAAACCGGACAGGCAATCTCGGCCAGTTCATAGCCATCATAGATCGGATGGCCCGTCACCGCCTGCCACTCTTCAGCAATATGGGCAGGCAAAATTGCGCCGGTTGAAATAGCTCTGGTGAGCGTGGGCATCGCCGTTTCGGTGACCGTGCCACTTTTGAGCGCCGTGTTGTATTGCCCTGGCATCGCCACAACGATGGTGGCACCGCTCAACTCCACCAGAAGCGGCAACGCTTTGTCAAAGACGCCGCGCAAATCCGGCGGCGACAACAGAACAACCGCAGCGCCGCAGCACAAGGGATCCATAAGCCCATACCCGATACTACGCGCCCAGTTGTCGGCACCGGTATGCAACATCCTGTCCTTCTGCGTCAGACCAAGCCATGACTTATGATGGCGCAAGCGGCCCCAAAGGGCACGATGTGCATGTAACACCCCGCGAGGCGGACCGGTCGTGCCATCGGTGTAAATCAGATAGGCAGGATCATAAGAAAATGTGCGGGCGTATAACCCAAGCGGACTTTGCGACAAAAAATGCAGATCATCCGGACCAAATATCTTTGCATCGGTCTGTTCGGAAGGCAGCGACGTTGCACCATCATGGGCGATAATCACCGGCTTGCAGTCCGTCGCAATATGATCAAGGTCGCGCTGGCTGATCCGGTCAGACGTTGCAACGGGAACAAACCCGCCTGCCAGACAGGCAAAATACATGATTGGAAACCAAACACTGTTGCCCATGCGCAGCAGCACGCGATCGCCCATTTTGATACCAAGAGATTGCAGCCCATTCCTGGTGCGCAAGACAGCGTCTTCCAACGCTGCATAGGTCCACACATCGGATGGCTCATGCGTGGTGCCATCAAACACCATCAGCGCAACATTGTCCGGTTTGCTAGCCGCCATACGGCCAAGCGCATAGGCAGCTATATTAAACCGTTCGGGAGTTTCGTCAGTTGGCTCCAAGAAACGCTCCAAAACACTCAACGGCGCTTCATGATGCACCAATGCCGGAACAACAAGCCGGGCCAGTGCACTGATGTCAAGCCGGGACTGGAAACCTAGCGGGTGGGAACCGGCTCGTCTCCGCGATAATCATAAAAGCCGCGGTTGGATTTTCGGCCCAGCCAACCCGCTTCAACATATTTCACCAGAAGCGGACAAGGACGGTATTTACTGTCAGCCAGACCTTCATAGAGCACCTGCATAATTGACAGGCAGGTATCAAGACCAATGAAATCCGCCAGTTGCAGCGGGCCCATAGGGTGATTCGCGCCAAGCTTCAAAGCCGTATCAATTGCTTCAACCGAACCAACACCTTCATAAAGCGTATAAATCGCCTCATTGATCATTGGCATCAAAATACGGTTCACGATGAAGGCCGGGAAATCTTCTGCCACAGTGATGGTTTTATCCATCTTCTGAACATAGACTTTTGCCGCATCAAACGTTTCATCTTCCGTGGCAATGCCGCGCACCAGTTCCACCAGCTTCATGATCGGAACAGGATTCATGAAATGGATGCCCATAAAGCGTTCCGGGCGATCTGTGGTCGCTGCCAATCGCGTTATCGAAATGGAAGATGTGTTGGAAGCAATCATGGCTTCGGGCTTCAGAACCGGACACAAAGCTGCAAAAATCTTGCGCTTGACGGTTTCGTCTTCCGTTGCCGCCTCGATTGCAAGATCCACGTCTGCCAGCGCCTCAATGCCATTTGCTGCGTGCAGTTTTGACACCGCTGCATCACGCTCAGCCTCGGTGATCTGGCCTTTGCTCATCTGCCGACCAAGATTACCGGTAATGGTGGCGAGACCCTCTTCTATCCGGTCTTCGGAAACATCGTAGAGATACACATCATAGCCGGACAGCGCGCTCACATGAGCAATTCCTGAGCCCATCTGGCCTGCGCCGATGACGCCTACGGATTTAATTTCGGTCATTGTACATTCCGGTCAAAATCTTGAGGGAGTCGGACTGTGTTGCACCGCAACAGAATTTGCAATCTGTTTTTATATTGTGCACCTGAGGAATGTTAGCCTAATTTTTCATCAGGCTAAAGTCCCGCACAATAATCTCTGCCTCAATTTTTTGACCCGAATTCAGGGCGCCTTGTCGAGTTCGGCCTCCAACTGGGGAAGAACCTCGAACAAGTCGGCCACAAGACCGTAATCAGCAACCTGAAAAATCGGTGCCTCATCATCCTTGTTGATGGCAACAATGACCTTGCTGTCCTTCATGCCCGCCAGATGCTGAATAGCTCCGGAAATGCCGCATGCAATATACAGCTCCGGCGCGACCACCTTTCCGGTCTGACCAACCTGCCAGTCATTTGGTGCATATCCGGCATCAACAGCTGCACGTGAAGCACCAACGGCCGCACCAAGCTTGTCAGCGACCGGCATGATGACCTCCTGGAATTTTTCCGACGAGCCAAGCGCACGGCCACCTGAAATGATGATCTTGGCCGAAGTCAGTTCAGGGCGTTCGGATTTGGAAACATCTTCCCCGACATAAGAGGAAAGAGAGGGCCCTTCGTCACCGGATACAGTTTCCACGACAGCAGCCCCACCTTCTTCAGCAACAGCAAAGGCCGCTGTACGGATGGTGATGACCTTGGTCGCATCATTCGACTGAACCGTCTGAATGGCATTGCCGGCATAGATCGGACGCTCAAATGTATCAGCGCTGATGATGGCCGTGATGTCTGATACCTGCATGACGTCCAGCAAGGCTGCCACACGTGGCATGATGTTTTTGCCATTGGTCGTATTGGGCGCCACCAGCGCAGTATAATCACTGGCAAGTGAGACAATCAGCGCGGCCATCGGCTCTGCAAGAAGATGGTCATAGGCAGCAGCATCTGCATGCAGAACCTTTTCAACGCCAGTAATCTTTGCTGCGTGTGCAGCCACATCTGCAGTGCCACTGCCCGCAACAAGAACATGCACTGCAGCACCAAGACCAGTTGCGGCACTGATGGCACGTAAGGTCGGGTCGTTCAGAGCAAGATTATCGTGATCTGCTATCAATAAAGTCGTCATCGCTTATCCCTTCCTTAAAGAACGCTGGCTTCGTTGCGCAGCTTGTCCACCAGTTCAGCAACATTTGCCACTTTGACACCGGCTTCGCGCTTTTCAGGCTCAACGGTTTTCAGAACCGTAAGCCGTGGAGTCATATCAACACCAAAATCCGCCGGTGTTTTCATCTCAATAGGTTTCTTCTTTGCCTTCATGATGTTGGGCAACGAGGCGTAGCGCGGCTCGTTAAGCCGCAAATCTGTTGTCACAACAGCTGGCAATTTAAGCTTTACGGTCTGCAATCCACCATCCACTTCCCGTGTGACATCCATTTCACCTTCGCCGACTGACAATACAGAGGCGAATGTGCCCTGAGACCAACCAAGCAAGGCAGCCAGCATCTGGCCGGTCTGATTGCAGTCATCATCAATGGCCTGTTTTCCGGCAATCACCAGATCAGGTTTTTCTTCATCAACAATTTTCTGCAGAATTTTGGCAACAGCTAGCGGCTCGGCCAATTCATCATATTGAACCAGAATACCCCGATCTGCACCCATGGCGAGACCTGTGCGAATGGTTTCCTGCGCCTGTTGCGGACCAACTGAAACAACAATGACTTCACTGGCCGCGCCAGCTTCACGCAGGCGCAAAGCCTCCTCAACAGAAATCTCGTCAAACGGGTTCATGGCCATTTTGACATTAGCCAGTTCAACACCCGACCCATCCGCTCTGACGCGGATTTTCACATTATAGTCCACCACCCGTTTTACAGGCACCAGTATTTTCATGATTGTCTCCAGAATGCGCGCAACATGTGCGGAATTTGTAGCGAACCTATCGGTGCCCCCCTACCCTGTCAACGACACCAAACAACAGAAATTCGTCATGTATTCGGACGTCAGGGAATGGTCAGGTCCCGGTCGAATAAAGCCACCTCGCGCCGCTTCAGGAGAAGCACCAAAGCGGCACCGCAGATGAGTCCACCTATATGGGCTATCCAGGCAACTTCACTGTCTGCAGCTGCAAACACATTATAAAACTGCATCAAAACCCAGGCCCCCAGAACCCACATGGCAGAAAGCCGAAGCGGGATGCGCCCAAGCGCCAGAACCCAGACCTTCACACGCGGATGAAGTATCAGATAGGCAGCAACCACCCCGGCAACAGCTCCGGAAGCACCGATCAGAGGCGCATCGGAAGTCGGGTAAAAAAGGGCATGTGCATAGCCCCCGCCAGCGGCGCATAAGAGATAGAATAACAGGTATTTTACATGGCCCAGCGCATCTTCAATATTGTCTCCGAACACCCACAGGAACAGCATGTTTCCCAGCAAATGCATCCAACCGCCGTGAAAAAACGCGTAAGATACCAAAGTCCAGTCCGCAGGTATGAACCTAAGATCAGGTGGCAGCGCCCGGGTTTCAAACAGAACCGATGGAATGACCCCAAATGAAGCGGGAAAAATCTCCGAGTAACCTGGCGCAACCGGTGTTTGAAAAAACACAAATACGGCAATCGTAATGGCAATCAGAGCCCAGTTCACATAGGGACGTTTGACATGATTAAGTGGATTGCTGTCATGAAGTGGAAGAAACATAGCGATTCAGGCCCTGGAGCATATTTTTCTTTAGAGAAACAGGCTCTAACGGTTTTTGCCCGGTACCCAAAGGACATCAGCTTCTCCCTTGTCGTTCACCCATCGGGCGGCGACAAACAGAAAGTCTGACAGACGATTGAGATATTGAATGCAATACGGGTTGACTGGCTCTGCCGCGTCGCTGTCCAGCTCCACCGTCAACCGCTCGGCCCGTCTGGCAACAGTACGCGCCACATGAAGATGTGCAGATGCAGGACACCCAGCCGGAAGAACAAATGACCGCAGAGGCTGGAGATCTGCATTCAGCGTATCAATGTCGCCCTCAAGGCGTTGAACCTGGGTTTCAATAACCCGCAATGGCTCATAGCCCAGATCCTCGCCCTTATCCGGCGTTGCCAGATCAGCTCCCAGATCAAAGCAATCGTTCTGAATGCGGTTCAGCATTTCATCCAGGTCTGGAAATTCTTGCTGCGTATGCAACCGTGCCACCCCAATTGCGGCATTTGCCTCATCAACTGTTCCGTAGGATGTGACACGCAGATCAAATTTCGCACGCCGCTCGCCGTTACCAAGCGCGGTTGTGCCCTTGTCTCCGGTTTTCGTATAAATCTTGTTCAAGATAACCATGACAAATCCTGCCTAACGCGACGTGAAATAAAGCAGCGTCATCATGACCACAACAGCCACGAATTGAAGGATAACCCGCCAACGCATAAGCTTCTGGGACAAATTGGAGTCGCCACCACGCATCATATTAATAAGACCGAGCAACAGAACAATTGCAACGGCAGCCAGAGCCACACCAATGAGCCCTTTGGACAAGAATTCCATTGTACACCTAGTTCAGTAAGAAAATCGAAAAATTGAGAACTGTCGCAAAACAGACCCATAGCACATATGGCACGAACAATGCGCCCGACAGTTTGTCCAATCTGAAGAACAGGACAATGGTGGTCACGATAGCTGCCAGCAGGCAGACAATCACAATCAGGGCAAAACCGGGGCTTTGCAGAAAAAAGAATGCTCCGGACCAGCAAAGGTTCAGCACAAGCTGAACCGCAAATGCCCTATAGGCTTTCGGTCGCGACAGATGCGGCTCCAGCGACCAGATGCGCCACACGGCATAGGCCATCAGAAAATATAGCGTGGACCAGACGGGACCAAAAATCCAACCTGGCGGATTGAAACTGGGTTTTTGAAGCCCCGCATACCAGGGCGCAAGACCCGGCGCTGTCAAAAGCGCACCCAACCCGCCCACAACCAGACACAAAGCGACAAAGCCAGCCAAAGCCAGCGCAGATTTAGCGGATCGTGGAAAGAGAGATATTGTATGTGTCGTCATTCAGGTTTCTTGATCCGCTCGCCTTGCCAGAAAACGGCTGAGAGCGCGGTGGCTCAGAACACGTTTCAAAAAACCCATCACATAAGTCGGGGTTGTCACATAGTATCTGGGGCGCGGGCGCGGACTTTCCAGTGCATGGACCAGACGTTTTTGCACTGCATCAGGGCCAAGTTTAAACCTTGAAGCACCGCCTCGTTTCATCCGAGCAAGGCGTTTGGCATAAATGTCCTTGTGGGGAGACGTCTCAACGTCAATTTCCCGATGAAAGGCTTCCAGGGAATGTTCAACAAATCGGCTTTCGATGGGACCAGGTTCAATCAGACTGACATGAATGCCACTGCCCATCAGCTCCATCCCCAGTGTATCAGACAGAGCTTCAACAGCATGTTTTGAAGCGGAATAGGCGCCGCGATACTTCATCGAAATGAATCCCAGCACCGAAGAACACTGCACAATGCGGCCAGCCCCATTGCGGCGCATTGACGGGATCAGCAGGCGCGTCAGTTCATGCCAGCCAAACACATTTGCTTCAAACTGGGCGCGCAGCGCATCAACAGACAAATCTTCAAGCGCACCCGCCTGTCCATAGGCACCATTGTTAAAAAGAGCGTCCAGTCTGTCATCGGTTTGTACCAGGACATCATTTGCACATTTGATGATGCTATTCTGGTCGGTGTAGTCCAACAGCAGCACTGACAACCCCTCGGATTGCAAACGTTGCAGATCGCTTTCACTGCGTACTGTTGCATAGACACGCCAACCACGTTTCTTCATGGCATGCGCACAATGATAGCCAATCCCGGAGGAACATCCTGTCATGAGGATCGTCTTTTGTCTCTCGCCCATGCTCGCTACCCACTCAGCCCTTCAGTAGATTTTGTCCGGCGTTTTACGGAAACCAGATAAACCCCGTATACAGTCAGAAGCATACCTGCCAGTTCCGACATGCTTAAACGTTCCCCGAACAGAAAATAGGCCTGCACTGCAATTGTTGGAGGAATGAGATAGATCAGGACGGCTGCACGAGACACTTCCCCCTCCCGGATCAATATGACGAGAAGACCAATGGCACCAAGCGACAGGCCCAAAACTGACCAGGCTAGAGCTCCGAAGAGTTGCGGCGTCCAGGAAAACTCGAAGTTTTCCAGCAGCAGCGCTGCGGGTAATGTGGCCAGAAACGCACCCAGATATTGCAGGGTCGTTATGGTTCGCAAATCTCCGGTCTGCAGATACTTCTTTTGGTAAAACGTACCGATGACAACCGAAATCATGGAGATGAAGTTGATCCCGATGAGAAGCGTCCAACTGGCCTCGGCACCCACAGTGTCAGCCAAATCCGCAGCCAGTCTGGGGGTCAACGCTATCATCAATCCGCCAAAACCAATCGCAAAACCCAGCCATTGTCTGCGCGATATCTGTTCTCCAACAATTGTCCCGGCCAGAAATGCAGTCATCAACGGTTGCAGTGCTGCCATCATCCCTGAAAGGGTCGATGGCATCTGACGATCCAGAACCCACCAGATTCCACCCAAATAGATTGCATGCAGGAACACACCGGAAAACACAGCATGGAGCATCAATTGGCGCCCCGGCCAGCTGGCCTTGAAAGCAAAGCAGAACGCCGCGAGCAACAAACCGGCCAGCGCGTAACGCACTGTCAGAAAACTGAGGGGCTCGACAAACGGGCTGGCATATTTAGCGACAATCCAGCCGGTAGACCAGATGAGCACAAAAAGCGCGGGAAACAGGAACAAAATTCGGGCGCGCGCCAAAATAACACATCACCTGTTGAATGGATCAGCCTGTTGAAGTGAAGCAGGGATGCTTCTAGCTCCAGCCACCATTGTGGGTTTTATAGAAAATATGACGGCCGATTTTGGTAATGCGCTTCATTTTCTTGGCCCATTTCGGGCTGACATAAGTCGCATGATAATGGGTGGAGGAACCGATTTTACGGGACCAGGATTTGCCCGAAGTCACATTTTTTGCGACTTTCTGTGCTTGCGCATAGGATTTCTTGTCAGTCACCTTGTCACGAATGCCGTCACAGGCAAATGAGAACTGGCAGCGATTACGCCATTTCTTGTTCTGATAAACCACACCGCAAACCGTGGATGGATAGGCAGGAGCCTTAACCCGGTTCAGCACGACTTGAGCAACAGCTGCCTGTCCTGAAACAGGCTCACCGCGCGCTTCAAAATATACAGCAGCAGCAAGACAACGCTGTTCACGGCGCGAGAACGCTGCACGCGGGACTTTATTCTTCGACCACCAGTGATCTTTACCGCCAACTTTCGGCCGCACAACAGCAACTTTTGCAATACCGCTGCTTTTTGGGATGGCTGAAATATCTGGTTTGATCATCGGAATGCGTCCGGCGATCGTTATTTTCGGTTTGGCAGGTGTCACGCGGGGCTTTGGCATGGCCAGTGATACCAAAGAGGCCGATTGTACAGCACCTGTTGTTTTCAAAACCGGCACGGCAGCGGCAGTAGCAACTGGCTCATCAACTTTTGCAGCCGCTTGAGATTTTTGCGGCATATTCAAAACCGCAGCGAAAGGAGATTTAAACTCTTCCATACTGTCAACCGGGGCATAAGCCAGGGCAACACGTACGGTGTCTTCACCAGCTTCCCGATCAATCACAGGCGGTGAAGCTTTATGCGCATCAGCGACCATAGTACGGGACCGCTCACGAAGAATGCCCGGTGCATTAAAGTGGCTGGTCGCCAGAGCAATCTGGTCTTTGCTGGGCCAACCAGGCGCTGCCAGCACTGTACGCGGCAAAATATCTTCATCAACAGATGAGAACAGATCACGCAATTCAAAAAGATTGCCTGAATGCGGCAAATCAGGATTTGGCTCAGCCACTGCCGGGCGACTGCGGGTTATCTGCAGGTCTTCCTTGACCACCCGGTTGACCGTTTCCTTCAGCTTGGCTGTATCACTCTTTGCAGAAGCTTTCGGCTCTGACCCGGGCGCAACGCTTGCCGTCAGAACACCGGAAGATTCAACCGGATCGACATAAGGCACGCTGGCCGAATGGACAGATGTCCGCTCCATAGGCGTGAGCAGAATATAGGAATCCGCATCGGCCAGTTCAGTGAATTCTGGAAGGCTTGACGAAGAAGGTGTTGCACACAGCAACAACGCACCCAATGCAGTGGAAACGGCCAGACCGGCCATCCGGGCCTGACGCCGGGCTGCCAATGCACGCTCTTCGGCACGGGCGCGCGCCAAGATCATTGCGCTACGCTGCCTGTTGGCACGCTTCTTTGCAGACGGCGATAAACTGCCTTCTTCCATACGCAGTGCCGGCACGGGTAACCCGTCAGCAACATGCGCAGCTTTACGTGACACAACCATCCAAAGGGTACTCCAACGCGACGCGAGCCCTGTTGCATCATGATCCTGCTTTTCAGCGTCCTTACCATCGATTAGAAAATCTGATGGTTCGAGCGCGTCATCCGGCTCATCGCCAGAAGACAGGACCGATACCTGATGCAAACTTTTTGGCCACAAGGACCGATCATTGACCATTTGGACTGATTAACCTTGAGTTTCGGTTAACGTTTCGCGAAAATGTTGCAGTAATTTGTTTGTAATTGGTTAACCATAATATTTTTTCTGAAAAATCGTCCTTAAACAATTTCGTCAGACCCACCTTCTTTGACATTTGCGGTCAGCCCAGATTTTCTGACAGACCCAGTGTCACTAGAATGCACTGTTTCAACAGAATGCACTGTGTCACCAGAATTCAGAACCGCCTCACATATCAAGTTCAAATGTCAGCTTCGGCGCGAGTTATGATCAGTCTCGAACTCGCGCTGATAAACATTCAAAATGTGGCTATGAAAAGACTTGCCCCAGAAAAAATATGCATGATCAACCATACCCGTAATGGGCCTGAGTTTAATCAGAGTTTCCGCCCTGTCGCAACCCTCAAAATAAGCCTTTGTTTCATGGTGTTACAGACGGACCACAGGGCTTTTATGGCTCACTTTTTATCCGTCAATGCAGCCTGCGCAGCAGCCAGCCTGGCAATAGGAACCCGATATGGCGAGCACGATACATAGTTCAGGCCAACAGATTGACAAAAATTGATGGAGGCTGGATCACCGCCATGCTCACCACAGATACCAAGTTTTATGTCCGCACGTGTAGCTCTGCCGCGCTCTGCGCCCATGCGAACCAACTCTCCCACTCCGTCCTGATCAAGGCTCACAAATGGGTCCTGCTCAATCAGTCCCTGTGCCGCATATGGCCCCAAAAACGACGCGGCATCGTCACGGCTGATACCATAGGTCGTTTGCGTTAAATCATTGGTTCCAAATGAGAAAAATTCGGCCGTCTCGGCAATTTTATGAGCTTGCAACGCAGCACGTGGCAGTTCAACCATCGTGCCAACCTGATACTTGATCTCAACATCGCGCTCTTTCATAACCATCTCGGCAACCGCATCAATACGGCCCTTGATGAGATCAAATTCCGGTTTGACCGATACCAGTGGCACCATGATTTCTGGTGTTACCGGCGCTCCGGTTTTCTGCGCGGCTTCAACAGCGGCCTCAAAAATGGCACGTGCCTGCATGTCGGCAATTTCCGGATAGGAAACGGCCAACCGGCATCCCCGATGTCCAAGCATCGGATTGAACTCATGCAACGCGCGGGTGCGTTGACGCACCTTGTCAACCGAAAGGTTGAGCGCTTTTGCCACATCCTCCATATCTGATTCGGATTGGGGCAGGAATTCATGAAGTGGTGGATCAAGCAGCCGAATGGTCACCGGCTTTCCGCGCATGATGTCAAACAAATCTGTAAAGTCTGCTGTCTGCATGGGCAGCAGCTTATCCAAAGCGGCACGCCTTCCCGCCGCGTCCTCAGCCAGGATCATTTCACGCATCGCCATGATGCGGTCGCCATCAAAGAACATGTGCTCTGTCCGGCATAGCCCGATGCCTTCTGCACCAAAACTCAACGCCATACGCGCATCTGCCGGCGTTTCCGCATTCGTCCGCACAGCCATCGTCCGGGCAGTATCCGCCCATTGCATCAGAGTTGCAAAATCATCCGACAATTCCGGCTGCAACATGGCAATCTCGCCTTCAAGCACCTGACCACTGGTACCATCGACCGTTATGATATCGCCGCGCTGATAGACCTTGTCGCCAACACTGAGCGTTTCATTGCGCAAATCGATCCGAATTCCGCTGGCACCGGAAACGCAAGGCTTGCCCATGCCCCGCGCCACAACCGCTGCATGGCTGGTCATGCCACCGCGCGCCGTTAAAATACCCTCAGCGGCATGCATGCCGTGAATGTCTTCCGGGCTCGTCTCGACCCGGACCAGAATGACACTCCGGCCTTGCGCCTTGGCGTCCTGCGCCTCATCAGATGTAAAGACGATCTCACCACTGGCGGCACCTGGAGATGCTGGCAATCCCTTGGCAATGACGTTCCGCTTGGCTGCAGGGTCAATGGTCGGGTGCAGCAACTGATCAAGCGCGGCCGGGTCAATGCGCAACACCGCCTCTTCCTTGCTGATCAATCCTTCCGCAGCCAAATCCGTCGCAATCTTCAGCGCGGCCTTTGTGGTGCGCTTGCCGGAGCGCGTCTGCAACATCCACAGCTTGCCTTCCTGGATGGTGAATTCCAGGTCCTGCATATCGCTGTAATGCGCTTCCAACTGCTCGCAAATCCTGGAAAACTCGGCAAAGGCTTCCGGCATCTTATCTTCCAGAGACGGCTCTGTACTGCCAGCTTCTATGCGCGCGGCTTCCGTCAAATTCTGCGGCGTGCGGATGCCCGCAACGACATCTTCACCCTGCGCATTGATCAAAAACTCGCCGTAAAGCGCTTTTTCACCAGTGGAGGGATTGCGCGTAAAGGCGACGCCTGTTGCTGAATCTGCGCCCATATTGCCGAACACCATGGACTGCACATTAACCGCAGTGCCCCAATTCGAAGGAATGTTATTGATCGCGCGATACGTGATGGCCCGTGGCGCCATCCATGACTGGAAAACAGCGCCAATTCCACCCCAGAGCTGATCTTGCGGATCTTGCGGAAACGGTGTTTCCAGCTCGTTTTCAACCAGTTTCTTGTACTCGACAACAATGTTCTTCCAGTCATCCGCTGTCAGGTCGGTATCCAGAACGTAGCCGGCACGGTGTTTGAAGGATTCCAGAATGTCTTCAAAAGCATGATGATCGAGCCCCATCACCACATCGCTATACATCTGGATAAAGCGCCGGTAGCTGTCATAGGCAAACCGCGCATCACCCGATTGCGCCGCTATGGTCTCAACCGATTTGTCATTCAGACCCAGATTGAGAACCGTATCCATCATGCCCGGCATGGAGCTGCGGGCGCCGGAACGCACAGACATCAAAAGTGGATTGTCATCATCCCCAAACCGACGCCCGCTTAATTGGGCAATCGTTGCCAGGGCAGTTTCAACCTGCTCGGTCAGCAGAGACGGGAAGGATTTTTCATTGTCATAATAATAGGTGCAGACGTCCGTGGTAACAGTAAAGCCCGGTGGCACAGGCAATCCCAGCGACGACATCTCCGCCAGATTTGCACCTTTGCCACCCAGCAAATTGCGCATTTCAGCCGAACCTTCAGCCCGACCATCACCAAATTCATAGACCCACTTGTCCACAACGCACTCCTCCAAATGCACTTGGATTCCCACATCGGATATGTGGAATTCAATCCCGGCATTCCCAAACGGTGCCTAGCCCTACCGCGCAGATTGCTGCAGCGCAACAAGGAAAATTCCAATATCCGGAAAAAGTGAGGCTTAGGTGTGATTTCCAAGAAGGTTGTTCATTCGCTTTGAATTCTTGAGACTGGTTGGTGCTACCCACACCGGTTTCAGGAGCCCTTGGAATGAACAACCCCCATAAGAATGTCCGCACTTGCGTCTACAGTCGAGAACAGATTATAGTTAGCTATCACAACGGCCAGTCAGCAGTCGAGATTGCACGGTCTTTTGGTATTTCCCTGCGCACTGTCTTCAAATGGCTGCAACGGTTTCGCAATGAGGGAGCTGCAGGCCTGACGGATCGGTCCAGCAAACCACACCACAATGCGCATGCCTATGTGGATGGCTGGAAGGAGATGATTGTCAAACTGCGGGGCCTTTGCATGACAGCTCTGGAGATTGCAGGCACTTTGAAACTGCCCCGCTCCACCATCTCACTTGCCTTGGTGCGATATGGTCTGAACCGGCTTGATCGCCTGACACCACCAGAGCCGGTACGTCGCTATGAGCGCGAGCATCCGGGTGATTTGATCCATCTGGATATCAAGAAGCTCGGTCGTTTCCTCAAGCCGGGACACCGTGTAACCGGTTGGGTGGGTAGGCAACGGTCCAAAGGCCTTGGATATGATTATGTTCATGTGGCCATCGATGATCACTCCCGTGTGGCCTATGTGGAAGTGCTTGAGGATGAGAAAGGGGAAACCTGCGCGCGCTTTCTGGAAAGAGCAACACAGTGGTTTGGCTCAAAGGGTGTCAAAGTCAATCGTGTGATGACTGACAATGGCGTTGGTTATATCTCTCATGTCTTTCGAGACACGGCCATTGCATTGGGCCAGCGTCATATCCGCACAAAACCATATACGCCAAAGACCAACGGAAAGTCCCCCTCTCGGCATTCGCTTCGCGATTGCCTGCCGGTCAATGGAACGGTTCATCAAAACTCTCCAGGAAGAGTGGGCATACGGCATGCCATTCAAATCGCATCATTCACGAAACGCATGGTTGCCAAAATGGATACACATCTACAATTGCGAAAACCCAATGGAGGCATTATGCCAGCGGCGATATTTTCTGACCTTTTACACATGCGCCCAGTCTCTCATTCCAATTGATTTGATGACGTTTGGCTTGTCGATGAGCGCGTTCCATGCTTCGCAAGCTGCATCGACGATGGCTGTGTAATCTTTGAACACTCGGTTCGAGAGATGGTTGGACCGCAGATACTGCCAGACGTTCTCGACAGGGTTCAGTTCGGGTGATTTCGACGGCAGCAGAATGATGGTCAGGTTTTTGGGCACGATCAGCTTTCTAGTGCTGTGCCATCCTGCCCGATCCATCAGGACCACTGCGTGGGCTTTCCGGGCAACGTATTTGCTTATCTCGTCGAGATGCAATTGCATCGCTTGCGTATTAGCCTTGGGTAGGACGAGGGCTGCTCCGGTACCGCGCTTCGGGCAGATGGCCCCGAATAGATAGGTGTTGCCATACCGCTGATCAGCGGGAAGGCGCGGACGGGTTCCTTTACGTGCCCAGATACGAACCTGCCCGTTCTTTTGCCCAATCCGGGCTTCATCTTGAAACCAAATCTCAACGGGCGTTCCCTTGGGCAGATCGGCTACGTGGGCTGAAAGCGTGTTTGCGAAGTTTTTTTGAAAGCTTCAATCACACGTGCATCTTGCGCTGGATGTTGTGGGCGGCCAGACATGTTGGAGAAACCCAGTTCTGCCAGATAATCCGTGATAGCCCGCTCGGAACACGCCACACCGAAACGCTCTTCAATCACCCGCACAAGATCAATGCGTCGCCAACGAACCACGCCGCCCACTTCCAGATCAGGACCGGTTTCGACAATCTGCGACAGTTCCTGCATCTGCTCATCGTTTAGCAGGCGTGGCCGTCCGGCACCCTTGGCATTGGTCAACCCGTCCGGCCATTGTTCATTGAAGCGATGCACCCAGTCGCGCAGCGTCTGGCGGTCCATGCCACCGATCCGTGCAGCATTCATGCGGTTCATTCCTTCATATACGGCTGCCAACGCAAGCAGTCTGCGTATCTGACGGTTGTCGCCGCATCGCTTGGCAATCCGGCGAAGATCGGAGGCGCAAAAATCTGATCGAAGCGGAACTGATGATCCCATGGCAAATCTCCTTTGCCATAAGGAATCAGATCACAACCGATTTGGGAATCCTAAAAGAGTCAGAAAATCGCGCCGTTGGTATTAATATGAAAACACCAATCAGTCGGTTGAAATCAAAATCGTGAACAACCTCATTAGAAACCACACATAGGGAGAAATTTGGATTGAGAGACGTTTGCAAACCATGTCGATAATGGTCCCTTTGCAGACTCGGTCTGATTGCACTGCGGCAATCTGTTTTGCCACTTATTAAGTCAGACAGATTTCCAGAGGTCGCACATCTTGATAGGTGCCTTTTTTTGGAGAATAAGCCGAGTTAAAACACATCATCCGGAAAGCAAGCTTCAAGAGCAGCGCATAAAGCTGGAATATTTTGAAAGTGCTTTATGTCGATTTTATCCTCAAAGTTTTGCAAATTACAATTCTTATATAAATCCGCTGGCATGATATCTAATCGACCTATGCTCTCTGCGTAATCATCAAATTTCCAATCGCCCCCAGCAATTTGATCACTAAAGCGCGCGCGTATGTTAGGGACTGAGAATGCATCAGCGACCACAAGCCCATGCAAGCTGCTGGAAACTACAAAATCACATTCGGCAATCTGACGCGTCGTTGAAATCAAATCCGGGTTGCGTAAATCAATAACCCTAGAATGCATGTTTTCGTCGGCAAGCCTTCGCACAAGAGGGTTTTCCAAATCAACAACATGGGGAATAATTCCCCATCGAACCGATTTTTTGACTGGTGCTGCACCATCGAGAAGCATAGGAGCCAGAAGGCCCGGATCCCCAAAAGGCTTCAAGCCACCAGACGTGAAAAGCCGGAGCGTCTTAGGTCCTCTGACGGCCCGAACTTCAAGAGCACAATTTCGTATCATCGGTTCGGATCTGATGGAACCCGTTCCCCAAAGAACAATAGGCTGCCTTCGCATATAGAAAGCCCTCCGCCATTGCCTTCGACATACACCGTGCAGAATACTGCCTATGGCTGCCAAATCCGCAGATGCTGCATTCGTGTAAACAACCTGACGCTGCCCTAACGCGGCAACAATAACCGCAGAAAGTTCATCACCATAATTGATCATGCTGTTATTGCCACCAGACCAAAACAGACGTATTGGCTTCATAAAGTTAGCCATCCACATATTTCCCGTTGCTGACGGGGTTGGACACAGATTTGCGAGTTTGCAACTGTAAGCAAATTTGTGGGGCAATGAAAGCGAACAGCCGAAATAGAATTTACCAAGCTTGAGAGTTAAAATAATTTCCGCGAATGAAAACCCGCGGGCTGATACTAGCGGCAATAATGAGGTGAAAAATGGGTATTTTTCGTAAACTTGATCGTATGCAAACAATGAAGGAAATTCCAACTCGGACTATTGTAACGTCAGAAATAGAAAAGGTTCTATTTTATCAAATAAAACCTGAAACATTAACTTTTTTTCGGGATATCGGGATTAGTGGTGTACCCTCCGTTGCTGACACCCCCCACTATAAATTCGCTCGCTCAATCCTGGAAAACGGAAGACAGGCCTCATCAAGTGAAGAGGAATTATATAGGAATTATCTGCAAGCAAGTTGGGCTGGCAAAAATGGGGATATTGAAGACAGAATCAATAAATTCGCGGACCACCTCAATTTATTTGTTTCTTCTCGATCAACTAGCGCTCCACTTCTCACTACCTTTTTGGGGGACAATGATTTGTATGCCGTCGATGGAAATCATCGGCTTGCGTTTTCACTAGCAACAAATAGGAATTTGGAGGTAAAAATCGCGCCATTTAACAAAGCCCTCAAAATATTCAATCCTATGAAAGAGTACTATGGGCAAGGCAACAAGGGAAAACCATATCAAAGCATATATTTTAATAAGAGAATGGTTGTAACCGGGCGACGCGTTGATTTGATTGAACGCCTCAATCTTATCCCGACTGAAGCAATAAATGGAATGGAAATTCTAGACATTGCAAGTAATTTCGGGATGTCTAGCATAATGGCAAATATCAACGGCGCAAAAAAATGCACCGGAATTGAAAGATCCAAAGAGTTAGTCAATTTCTCTAATAAGATGTCTATTCTACATGCACGAGAGAAATCTGTTCATTTTTTACAACATGACATTGATCATCCAGAAAAACCAATTTCAGGTTTCTACGACACTGCTTTTGCATTTTCGATTTATTCACATCTAAAAAACAAAAAAAACCTATTCGAAATAATAGAAAAATGCATTAAAAAATACGTCATATTTGAAACTCACCCCCACACAAAAATTGAGGATTATCCAGAATTATTTGATTCAAAAAAATTTAGATCATGTGATTTTTTAGGAAATCTAAATTATTCTTACGACAGACCTGAAAAGTGCAGAGGGCTATATATCTTAACTAAGTAAAATCGTGAAACGATAATGTGAAAAAGTATCGATCATGGAAATGACGCAGATCTTACCGTATGTTTCCAGCTGATCATAAACAGAAACCATGCCGATTGACCTGCTCCCCTGAAAACTCCCTGATTTGAAGTTAGTCTTGACCTGAGACCCAACTCTCCTCCGGTCTTTTGGAGAATTCGTCGGTATGTTTTTGACCTTAGGCGGCCAGTTTTTGCAATACCATTTTCATGGCGAATTCATTGGGCGTGATATTGCCCAATGATGAGTGTGGCCTTTCGATGTTGTAGTCCTCCTTCCATTCGGTGATCTGTTGTCGTGCGTGAGGTAATGACGAGAAGAGCGTCTCGTTCAAACATTCGTCCCTGAAGCTGCCGTTGAAGCTTTCGACAAAGCCATTCTGCATCGGCTTGCCGGGAGCTATGTAATGCCATTCGATACCCGTTTCCTGACACCACCTCAACACAGCTATGCTCGTCATCTCGGTGCCGTTATCGCTGACAATTGTATGTGGCCGCCCACGTTGTTTGATGATGTCATCCAATTCCCGTGTCATGCGCAAACCTGACAATGATGTATCCGCTACGAGTGCCAAGCATTCTCTGTTGAAGTCATCGACAACAGCCAGAACGCGGAACCGGCGACCATCGGTGAACGCGTCCGACACGAAGTCGAGGCTCCACCGTTCATTGACTCTGCTTGGTAGAACCATAGGTCTGCGTGTACCCAAAGCCCGTTTACGACCACCACGCTTACGCACTTGCAGCTTCTCTTCTCGATAAAGCCGTCGAAGCTTCTTTTGGTTCATGAAGATACCCTGACGCTCCAGCATCACGTGAATACGCCTGTAGCCAAAGCGACGACGCTCTGCAGCGACCTTCTTCATCGCTTCGCGCAAATGCGTATCATCAGGGCGAACGCTTTTATAGCGGACACTAGAGCGATCAATCTGAAGCACGTTACACGCCCGTCGCTGGCTCACTCTGTGCTCTTGGCACAAGTGAACCACGGCTTGCCTCCTGGCGGCGGGTGTTACCACTTTTTTGAGTTCACATCCTTCAGCATAGCGTTGTCGAGCATTTGCTCTGCTAGCAACTTCTTCAGCTTGGCATTCTCGTCTTCAAGTGCTTTGAGCTTGCGGGTATCAGAAACCTCCAAGCCGCCAAACTTCGCTTTGTATTTGTAGAACGACGCAGTGCTGATGCCGTGCTTCCGGCAAACCTCAGCAGTCGGCATCCCAGCTTCCTGCTCCTTTATCATGCCAATGATCTGCTCGTCGCTGAACCGTGATGATCTCATTTATTCGTCTCCTTATAAAGGACGAATTCTACTCAAAAATGGATGAAGAAACGGGTCTCAGGTCAAACCGGGAAAACCCCACCTCTCGGCGGCGCTTCGCTTGCCTGCCGGGCAATGATGCAGAACAGCTTCGTCGAAAGGTTCAATGGGCGGTTGAGAGATGAATGCCTGAACGAACACGTGTTCTCAAACTTGCCAACAGCCCGAAATATGATCCAAGAATGGAGAATTGACTACAACACTCAAAGACCACATACGAGCCTCAACGGGCTCACACCCAATGAATTTGTAACCCGGTCACAAGACCAAAACTGGAACAGAGATAGCTGAAAAACGGGTACAATCTGGGGAGCAGGTCACAATCACTTGCGCGTCTGTGAACTTTGATGCTTTCATGCGTTCCCGCCCCTCTCCCAGCCAAGAAAAACTAACGGAAAACTCTAACCAAAATTGAGGACGTTTTTAAGAGGCACATCACCTAAGTTCGGCTTTCAAACGCGCCACCTCCTAGAGACATTTTACGTGGCAAATTCATCTTTACGATAAAAAATCTAATCATCAAAAACACAAGGGTTGATTCCGTCAAATGTTTTGACGGAATCAAGACTAAATCCATCAACGCCATTCTTGTCTGTAACCGGACTTATATCCAACAATACGAACTGCGTTTCCGGACTGCGTTTCCAAACATGAAAAAACACATCTTTTTGAATCTGTATCCATCTCGACTCAAGCTGCTCAGTAAATCCTGAATAGCCATATTTGATTGCTGTCCGCACTTTTCCAAGACGCATGCTTACAACAGCCAACAAAACACTGAAAAGACCAATCCCTTCTCGCCCAAACGAACGATGCGTATAGAATTTTACAAGCTGCTCTCTACTTGTGTTAATATTTATCAAAACAATTTTTCTTGGATTCCTAGCCAGAAACCGCAGCAAGGCAGCATCTTGCGACAACCGCATTATCCCATTTTTCGCCAACCTGTTAAGAGCATTGTGAAACATGATGCATTCATAGCTCGCAGGGTCTGCATCAATGACATCAACGGGCACAATTGGGCAACCGTTTCGATCACACATACTGCCTTTCAATGCGCGATCAGGATATTTTGCGTCAATGCTCAAAGCCATCGTCACGCATTCTGGAAGAAGTTCTGAAATATCTTTATTTAATTTTCGTCGGTACAGCAAGCGCACAAACGAAGTTTTCCCACAACCGGAGGGCCCAGACACAATAAATAAATAATTCAAAATGCAATGCTCTGATATGATGGCAATTTAATTTTTTATTATATTTAATTAATGAAAACGGTATTTGTTTTGAGGTAAACGGATTTCATCGCCGAACACAAAAGACAAATCTTAAATTACCGATTAATTCAGTCGATATCGTGTTAAAAATGCACACTCACCAAACATTTAATATATCCCCGAAAAAAACAATAGCCAAACTTATCTGTATCCTTCTAACAAAAAAGACGAACAAACTGTCCGTTTTTCAGAAACATAAATATCCACTTAGGTTTTTGGACGAAGCCTTATCACGAATGAGGCCTTTTCTGCTTCTGACAGCCACCTTGACCGATGCATACCCATATCTGTCATTAGAATTTCCAATTCAGCTAATACAGTCATAAATCGAGTTATCCAATCGACAACACCCGACCGTCCATTGTATGAATCCTCGAATCTGATCTCTCCATCGAGTTGACTCACACATCCACCTCAGGATTAGAAATTGCATTTATAATGCCTTGGACCTAAGATCAATCATTGTCAACCACATGAAAAGCATTCCACCGTCGCTTTGTTTCCTGATTGGCGCAGCATTATGCAGCATTATCAAGAAACATTAACGCCAGCAAGTCAGAACTACCGAAGGACTTCATCAAATTTAAGTGCAGTCGCCTTAGGTGTGGTTTCCAACAAGGTTTGAACCGCCCCGGGATTGTCGGAGGCTGTTTTGCTTAAGTTATGCTGCGATAGCTGGTTCGTCCAGCATGGAGTAGTAGCGTTGTTCGGCTTCAATTGGCGGGATATTGCCGATAGGTTCCAGTAGGCGGCGGTTGTTGAACCAGTCGACCCATTCAAGCGTGGCGAATTCGACAGCTTCGAAGCTGCGCCATGGGCCGCGTCGGTGGATCACTTCAGCCTCGTAAAGTCCGTTGATGGTTTCTGCCAGAGCATTGTCGTAGGAATCTCCAACACTCCCGACCGATGCTTCAATACCCGCTTGTGCCAGGCGTTCGGTGTACGTTATTGATACATATTGACTTCCTCTGTCGCTGTGGTGGATGAGCCCGCTGCGGTGAATTGGGCCACGGTCATGCAAAGCCTGTTCGAGAGCATCCAGAACGAAGCCTGCATGCGCTGTGCGTGAGACACGCCAACCCACGATGTATCGAGCGTAAACGTCGATCACGAAGGCGACATAGACGAAGCCTTTCCAAGTGGCCACATACGTAAAATCAGACACCCAAAGCCTGTTGGGCGCAGGTGCATGGAATTGCCGATTGACGTGATCAAGCGGACACGGTGCAGCCTTGTTGCTGACCGTGGTTCGCACGGGTTTGCCTCGGATAACCCCATGCAGTCCCATGCTTCTCATCAGCCGTACGACCGTACAACGGGCGACATCAAAGCCTTCCCGTTGCATTTGCCGCCAGACTTTCCGTACGCCATAAACACCAAAATTATCTGCAAACACACGCGCCATCTCCGGCTTCAACGCCAGATCCCGCTTTGCCCGCAAGGACAATTTTGCTGGATCAACTCGCTTGGCTGCATGAAGACGATAGGTGGAGGGGGCAATCGGCAGAACCCTGCAAATTGGCTCGACCCCGTGGTCCTCCCGGTGATCGTCGATGAACGCGATCATCTCTTGAATGGGCGGTCGAGCTCCGCCTGAGCAAAATATGCGGACGCCTTGCGCAATATCTCATTGGCTTGGCGAAGCTCACGGTTCTCCCGTTCCAGAGCCTTCATCTTCTCACTCATCTCGGAGGGAACACCGGCGCGTTGACCACTGTCCACTTCCACCTTCTTAACCCATTCATTGAGAGTTTGGGGCACACAACCGATCTTCTCCGATATCGAGACAATCGCAGCCCAGCGGGACGTGTGTTCGCCTTCATGCTCCAGAACCATCCGCACCGCACGGGCGCGAACTTCAGCAGAAAACTTGTTCGTTGTTTTGTTTGTCATTGCTCAATCCTCTCAGGAGTTTGAGCCTCCGACAATCCCGGGGCGGTTCAGTTATTGGCAGTTTTGGTTCCAACCGACCTAATAGTACTTTCATATTAATGTCGCGCCACATACGCTTTAGCTATCTGGGGTTTGCAGCGATTTCAGTAACTACGCAATTTGTGAATGATGCGGATTTGATTGCAGGCCATATGCCCATTCTTTCCGACGAACTTTGATGAGTTATTCCAACGTACCTGGCCGCATCAATCGTCGACGGGCCAAAACAAAAACAAATTTGCGTCTAAAGATAGAATAGCTCATAAGCGTTCTTTCTGTGATTTGACAGTCACTCGCTGGACAGTAAACTTATGGAAATATCATGCACTTAGTTTCTCTATGGGAAGGCCCAGTATCCTGGCTAGAACGCCTTTGTGTTGCCTCCATGCTAGAGGTCGGCCATAAGTTAACCATTTACAGCTACAGACCCGATGATCTCCGCAGTACCCGTCTGCACGATAACGTCCGTGATGCTCGCGAAATTATGGATGAAGACCATATTTCATACAGGTACATCAAGTCGAAACGTTATAATTTATTTGCTAACATCTTTCGTGTCGAACTGCAGACTCAAGAAAAAGGTATTTGGGTTGATTTGGATTGTTTTCAAATTCAACCCTTGAAAAACTCATTGTATACCTTTGGTTGGGTTAGCCATAGAAAGTTGAACAATGCTGTTCTGGGACTGCCATCAAAAGCAGATATGACAGAAGATTACCTCAAAGGTATATCAGCCATTCCGCTCAGGACACCCTGGTCCACATGGCGCAGGAGAACAAGGCGTGATATAGAAGTTTTGCTGGGCAGGGATATTCCACATATTTCAGTGCGTTCAAATATCGGGCCCCGCGCACTTACCTACTATGCACAAAAACATAACGTGATCAGCGAGGCCAGCTCACCGGAAGTGTTTTTTCCTATCCCATCAAAACTAGCATCAATATTGGTATCTTCAAATAACACTGAGGCCAACTCACGAATTACCGAAAATACGATAATAGCACATGCTTGGCAGGGAAAGCTAAAACGCAGTGGACTTTTAGATGACAGACCTCCAGCCTCCAGTTTTCTTGGAATGGCCTGCAAGAAATTAAATATATAGGAATTTATTTATTCAAATTGCATGAATTTTCAACCATTTTTAGTTATTGTTTCTGATATTTATGAATATTGAAGTCCTTTGGATTTCACAATGAGAAATTTTGGCCAAATTATTTTATCTGCAAAATCAATAAAACGCTGTAAAACTAACATATACCAACCTTCACCGTCTATTTTCATTGCATCTGTGTGATCCAATAATTGCAGCGTTACGATTTTATCAAGTGTTTGGATTTCAACGCTCTCGGATTGCTCATCGTTACCTGTTGCAAAATACACTGCGCCACGGTTTTCTGCCCCACCACTCATCAGCAACGATCCTCTTCAGTCGCCCGTTCTCGTCTTCTGATTCACGCAAGCGCTTCATCTCTGACGGCATCAAGCCTGCATACTTCCTGCGCCAGTTGAAATACGAAGCCTGGCTGATACCAGCTTCCCCACAGACCTCGGCAATCGGTTTCTCCCGTTGCCCTGACTAATGATGAACGCCTTTTGCGCGTACGTGAACCTCGATGCTTTCATCGTTTTCGCTCCCTACTCCCAGCCTCAGGATAAAGGGCAAAACTCAAATCCAAATGGAGGAGAAATCTAGTGACAGAGCAACGGCAATAGCGACGCTACCTTTGTAAATGGCGAGCCAAGTTTGGCGGAATGGAAGTGTCGGCTGCGAAGAAGCTCAAGGCTCTGGAGGCAGAGAATGCCAAGGTCAAGAAACTGCTGGCTGAGCGGATGATGGATGTGTCCACACTGATGGAGATGCTGAAAAAAAATCCCTGAACCCGAGAGCGCGGCGTCGCGCCGTGGGCTCGGGCATGATGCAGAAAGGATACCGGCAGCGGCGGGCCTGCGCTTTGGCGGGGATCAATCCTCGTATGTCTCGACGGCCGGCAGCCCGATCGGAAGATACTGACTTGCGGGCACGACTGAAGGACTTGTCGTCGGAGCGACGGCAGTTCGGACACCGACGCCTGCATATTCTACTGCAGCGCGAAGATTGGTCTGCAAATTGGAAAAGGCCGTATCGCATCGACAAAGAGGAGGGTCCGACTGTGCGCAAACGTGGCGGCAGGAAGCGTACCTTGGGCACAAGAAACCCGATGGCCATTCACCAGAGGCGAGCCAACGTTGGAGCCTCGACTTTGTATCTGACAGCCTGTCGTGCGGTCGACGGTTCCACATTCTGAATGTGATCGACGACTTCAGTCGTGAGTACTTTGCGGCCGTCGTCGATACGTCGCTGTCTGGCATCCGTGTAGCCCTCGAACTGAGAACCGGATTGCTGAGATGCGAGGCTACCCCTGCATGGCCGTCTCGGACAACGGGACCGAGCTTACAAGTAATGCGATCCTGAAGTGGCAAGATGACCAAGAACGAACATATTCGCTTGGAAAATTTGGCCGCCTGCAGGTTTTCGGTTGCTAACGGGCTTGCCATGCGCGTATGCAAATTTCTGGACTGTGGGCATATTTGTCGAAATTCATTAGCGCTCTGCCAAGGTAGAATAAGCCATTTTCGACGACCAAATTTATCTCCAGGTAAGATGGGATTGCAAAAGTATGGATATTGAAGAGAAAAATAGATTAAGAATCACTTCAATACATTTTGACATTATAATAATAATGTCCATAAGCTATATTAATTAAAATTGAAAATATCATAATTTAAATAATAAAATATTTTAAAAAATCGTAAAAAATATAAAAATCAAAATAAAGATATAAATTTGTCGGAATAGCATCAAATATATTATTTAAAATAATCAGTAAAATCTACTCAAACATGTTAGGTGATGTTGACAAACTCCTAACCCAGATTCGAGCTGCGATGAGTTGAATGAAGCCAAGATAGCTTGCGGCTGTTTTATCATAGCGTGTTGCCAAACGGCGTGAGCATTTGAGTTTGTTGAAACACCGCTCGACTTGGTTTCTCAAAGCATAGGTTATGTTATCGAGCGGGATTGGCACCTTGCGATTGACCTTGCCAGGAATGACCGGCGTTCCACCGCGCTGCTTTATCGTGTTGCGGATATGGTCGCTGTCGTAGCCACGGTCAGCTAGAAACACTTTGGCGGCGGGAAGGTCGTTATCGACCAACACATCGAAGCCTTTGAAGTCAGAGACTTCGCCTCTTGTTATTTCCGCCCTGACAGGCAATCCGTGAGCGTTGGCAATGAGGTGGATCTTGGTCCCCTCTCGTCGCAGTCAAGCCTGCGACTGCCGGGCAATGGTAAAGCCACCTTTTGAGTAGCCAAAACCTTCTTTTTGAGTCCCCCTTTTGCGCCAGCGGCAAGATGGCGCGCTCGGATCACAGTGCTATCGATCATCTGAACCTAATCGGGCATCACGCCACTTTCATTGAGCGTCTCCAGGATCATCTCCCACAGACCGGCCAACGTCCAGCGTCGAAACTGGCGATAGACACTCGACCATTTGCCAAATTCATCAGGCAGGTCGAGCCAAGGCGACCCAGTTCGAGCAATCCAGAAGGCAGCATCCGAAACAGCGCGGTGATCGGATGCGGGGCGACCACCACGGCCACGAATGGCCAAAAGAAACGGTTCAAAGAACGCCCATTCGGCATCTTCCATCAACAATCGAGCCACAATAGCCTCCGCAAAAGCTATCTTGAATCAGATTTTAGCCGATTTGGGAATCCAGTTTGTCTACATGACCTAATAAATAAAGCGAATTTAAGGCCGACCCTTTTTATTTAATTGTTACATCAAGCCCTAAATCCAACACAGGTGCGGAATGTGTGATCCATCCTGTGGAGATGTAGTCCACTCCGGCTTCTGCCTTCTCAGCTATCGTGTCCAGCTTGATCCCACCGGAAGCCTCAGTCCGGGTCGCGGGGTTTAACTCTTTTACCATCGCGACCGCCTTTTCCAGCATAGCGGCACTCATATTATCGAGCAAAACCACATCAGGGTTGGCAGGCAGAGCCTCAGCCAATTGTTCAAGCGTATCGACTTCAACCTCAATTTTCACCAGATGGCCAATATAAGCCCGCGCCGCCTCAATGGTGGCGGCAACGCTGCCGACCACTCCAATGTGGTTGTCTTTGATCAAGATCGCATCATCGAGGCCGAAGCGATGGTTGGCTCCGCCGCCGCAGCGGACAGCGTATTTTTCAAAGGCGCGCAGGCCGGGTGTGGTTTTGCGGGTGCAAACAACTCTGGCCTTGGTATGGGCAATTTTTCTGGCAAATTGGGCCGTAGCTGTTGCGATGCCGCTCATATGGCCAAGATAATTCAGCGCAACACGCTCAGCTGACAGCACATCTCGTGCCCGGCCTTTGATCCTGGCGACAACATCACCGGGTGCAAGCGCTTCGCCATCATCAATCAGGGTTTCTAATTCTATGTCAGGGTTGATGGCGCGAAAAGCCGCACGGGCCAAAGGCATGCCAGACAGCACCCCCTCTTCACGCGAGGCAATGACGACATCAGCTATTGCGTCAGGCGGAATCGTGGCCAGTGTCGTGATGTCACCTGCCCGGCCAAGATCTTCCCGCAGCGCGGCACGCACGGCATCGTCAACCATGACGCTTGGCAATTCAGGCTTGTAGGAATGCAATTCGGTCATAACGCTCCGTCAGGCCGCCTGTGGCAGCGCAGATGCGACAATCTGGTCAACATCTTCAAGGGTTAGAAATGTGCGGTGATGCCAGGCGCCTTCCGTTTCGGGAAAATCAAGGCGCATATGTCCACCCCGGCTCTCTTCCCGGGCGTAAGCGGCAGCTGCGATGCAGCGAGCCACAGACGCCATATTGGCGATACGCGGCATCAGCGGCTTTCTGTACAGATCATCAAAAACCTGAAGCGCAATCTTGAGGCCTTCACCATTTCTGGCCACGCCCACATGCTCCGACATGGTGTTGCGAATCAGAGCAACAAGATCTTCATCCATGTCAGAGCGATCTGTGACCTCCGGCATGCCTTCATCCGGCCAGCGATGGCGCAATGGCGAGGGCAATGTACCCTGAATATCCTGCGCAATACGTGTGGCAAAGACCACAGCTTCCAACAGAGAGTTGGAGGCCAGCCGGTTCGCGCCATGTGCGCCCGTGGCAGCGGCCTCACCGCAGGCCCAAAGCCCATCAACAGATGTGCGGCCCCGCACATCCACATGAATGCCGCCCATATGATAATGCTCTGCCGGAACCACCGGAATTGGGTCTGTCACCGGGTCAATGCCAGCAGACATGCAGGACGCATAAACCGTTGGGAAGTTCTCCGGGAATTTTTCGCCGACGCTTTTCCGGCAATCCAGAAAAGCCCCTTTACCGCTTTGCACCTGTGTATGAATGGCGCGGGCGACAATATCACGTGGTGCCAGTTCTGCATCTTCATGAATGTCCAGCATGAAACGATGGCCATCATTGTCAATCAGATGAGCCCCCTCGCCACGCAGAGCTTCTGTAGCCAGTGGCGCCGGGTCACGTCCGATATTGATGGCTGTGGGATGAAACTGAACAAACTCCAGATCGGACAGGATGGCGCCAGCCTGCGCAGCCATGGCGATACCACCACCACGGGCCTGTTGCGGATTTGTGGTCACGGCATAAAGGCCACCCACACCGCCGGAACACATGACTATGGCGCGTGCGGGCAGCAAAATACGATTGGTCAGACCACCACGCAGATCCTGCGCAATGATGCCGCTGATCTGTTTGCCGTTCATACGCAATTGTTCGCCGACAAACCCTTCC
The DNA here is from genome assembly GCA_024743215.1 of Alphaproteobacteria bacterium. Classification (GTDB taxonomy): domain Bacteria; phylum Pseudomonadota; class Alphaproteobacteria; order Rhizobiales. The sequence continues at coordinate 140,359 of JANSWZ010000003.1, read as the reverse complement.
AGAACGCGAATGGAGGGTGTTTTCCGAACTGCGGCAACCAGTGCGCTCATAATAGCTGCACCGGCCATATCACCACGCACCCGCACAATCCGGCGTTCCGAATGTGCAGCCTCACGCGACAATTTCAAATGACCTTCCAGATCCTTGTCAAAAGGCACGCCATAAGCCAACAGATCATGAATACGGTCGGAGGCTTCCGAGGCCATGACGCGGGCAATTTTCTCATCCACCAGCCCGGCCCCGGCCGCAACCGTGTCGGCTACATGAGACTCGGCACTGTCGCCAGGAGACATGGCCGCAGCGATGCCACCCTGTGCCCATGCTGAAGAGGCCCCTTCGCCAATCGGCGCAGAAGTCAGCACGGTAACGGGTCTTGGTGCCAGCTTCAGGGCGCAGAACAGGCCTGCAAGCCCACCACCAACAATGACCACGTCATCAATACCCCCATTTGACTGGGGCGTCAGAACCTCAACCATGATGCAATCAATTCTTCCAGTTGATCATGCGCTCAACGGAATTGCGCGCCCGTTCTGCCACAGAAGGATCAATCAGAACTTCTTCTTCCATGGTCAGCAGGCAATCAAGAATATTGGCAAGCGTAATGCGTTTCATGTGCGGGCAAAGATTACAGGGTTTTACAAAATTCACCTCTGGCACTTCAGCCGCAACATTGCTGGCCATCGAGCATTCCGTCACCATCACAACCTTGTCGGGACGGTGGTCTTTCACCCAATTAATCATATGGGCCGTTGAGCCCGTGAAGTCAGCCTCGGCAACCACATCAGGTGGGCATTCGGGATGCGCTATGATCTTGATGGATGGATCATCTTCGCGGTAACGCCGCAATTCCTCGCCCGTGAAACGCTCATGCACTTCGCAAGCGCCCTTCCAGGAGATGATTTCCACATCTGTCTGGCTGGCCACGAAACTCGCAAGATACTGATCGGGCAGGAATATGACTTTTGGCACACCCAGACTTTCAACAATCTGCACGGCATTGGATGACGTGCAGCAGATATCAACCTCGGCTTTCACATCAGCTGTTGTGTTGACATAGGCCACCACAGGCACACCCGGATAGGCCTCGCGCAACAAACGCACATCAGCACCATTGATCGAAGCGGCCAGCGAACATCCCGCCCGGCTGTCAGGTATCAAAACGGTTTTTTGCGGGCTCAGCATTTTGGACGTTTCCGCCATGAAATGCACACCACATTGGACAATAATGTCCTCATCAAGATTGCTCGCCTCAATAGCGAGTTGCAGGCTGTCACCAACAAAATCCGCAACACCATGAAAGATTTCCGGCGTCTGGTAATTATGCGCCAAAATCACGGCATTGCGTTGTTTCTTGATTTTGTTGATATGGTAGATCAATGGCGCAAAAACCGGCCATTCAATGGCAGGAATCTGATCTTTGACCTTATCATAGATGGGCGCAGTCGCAGCCGCGATCTCGTCTGTGTAGGTCAGGTCCGGCATTGGCAAGGTGCCAAATCGAGAGGCTGCACTTTCGTGCGCAAGTCCAGAACCAGGCAAAGCGGCCGTGTGGCCTGCAGCACTGTTATCCGTGGCAATTGTTGATGTTGTGGACATATCGCCCTCCACTGTTCTCTTGCGTCAAAACCGCAGCAGAATACCTGCCTTGCGCGGATAATCTTCAATCCTACTTATACTCAATCTGAGTATATATATGAAGATGGGTGCAGTTTGCAAGTCTCAAAGCCGCACAGCCTCAGATTCCACCTGTGGTGGTTTAGACCCGCAATCCAGGCGCTGGACGTTCCAACAGCACCTCCCGGCGAAAACGAAACAATTGCGCGGGTCGGCCACCGGTTTGAACACTGCTTGTTCCTGTTGGTTCCACCAAAGCATTGGCTTCTACCAGACGGCGGAAATTCTGTTTATGAAGATGGCGTCCTGCCAGTGCCTCAACGGTTTTCTGCAGTTCGGTCAGGGTGAATTCATCTCCCATCAACTCAAAAACCAGCGGACGGTATTTCAGCTTGGCACGCAACCGTGAGATTGCGGTTGCAAGAATGCGGCGGTGATCATACCTCATCGGACGGCCTGTATGGACAAACATCTCGCTGACAAGCGTCGTGTCGCGCCCGTCCACCGCCACCTCCCTGACCAGGCCGGCCTCGTAGAGCAATTCGTAGCGGTCCAGCACCCGTTCATCATCCCAAACAAGACCATCGAGCGCAAAGGCCAGCTTCAATCGTTCAGCTTTGCTGGCATCACCCTTTGAGGCCCAGTCAGACAGTGTTGGCAGCAAATGCTGGTCCAGAACATCCGGACGCCCTGCGCGCCAATCTTCCCAAGGGAAATAGACATACCAGGGCTGAAACGAAGCCCCAGACAGTTTCAACGCCTCGGCGCTGACAGCATCCTCCGGTGCAGCCCCACGGCTCAGTGCCAGATAGCCAACTGAAACAACATGATAGGCCTTGTCTCCAGGCTGGGCATGGCGGCCTCTGTCGCCAAATGTATAAAGCTGCTCCACGTGGCCAATCTGAAGACCGGCCTGTGCTTCCACAAATGCCCGCAGCCCCAACTCAAAAGTGCGATGCCGCAAGGGGTCAAATGGGCCAAAAGGCAGCATATCCTGCCCATCACCTTGGTCCTCAGCACAAATTGTCAGGATCAAAGGCGTCTGGTCTTTCAGGCCAACAACAGCTGCGCTGAGACCAATAGCAATATTTTTTCCGTCAAAGCGTTCCATCGTCAACACCGGATATGCTCAGATGAAAAACACTGCCTTCAAAACAGTCTATGCCGCGGCCAATGTCATCGACCGCTGCCAGCATGCGCCCATCCCGGCCCAAAACATAATCAGCCAAAGCCACAAGCCGCTTGTTAGGTGTTGCCTCCGGTGAACGTTCGCGAATGGTTGCAGCCACCAGTTTTTCATCAAGGTCGGGGCGCAACAGACAGGTGGCGATCATCGCTCCGGCCGTGGATCGGCTGACCCCGGCCCAGCAATGCACAATCAGGGGCGCTGCCTGGTCCCAGTTTTCAACGAAGCGGACAAACTCTCTTACATGCTGTTCGCCGGGCAACAGCATGCCTTCCAGCGGCTCATTGATGTCATTAAAGCCAAGAAACAAATGATTATCCGGCTCGACAGTGGGTGGGCGCACGACAAGTGTATCTGCATTGATCAGCGTTGCCATATGGCTGGCCTGACTGTCGCTGGCAGTCTTTTCAAGCCTGTCGAGGGAGCAAACGTAAATTGCGCTCATCCAAATTCCTATGCCTTTGTGTTCAAACGACGTGTCAGTTGCTGAAACGCTTCCAGAAAGGTTTTTTGCGCCTGATGTGCAGGCAATGGGTCCAGCAAATCTGACACATCATCTCCGGTAACGCCACGCGGACGGCTGAAAAAACGATCTGCTTCCTCACTTGCAAAGCCCGCAAGCCGCGTTGCTTCAAAATATGCAGCCATCCGATCACAGGATTTGATCGCTCGCAACTCGGTCTTGGAAAGGTCTGGCGGCAACGAAAAACGTAGATGAATGGCTGTCTGCAACCGATTTTCTACGCTCTTGTAGTCTCCACCCATAACGGCCTTGAAGGGCGAAATCATATCTCCCACCACATATTCCGGCGCATCATGCAGCAGCAAGGCCAGGTACCAATAGGGCTTGGCCTCTGAAAACAGCTTCTCACCAATCCGCGCCACCAACAAGGAATGCTGCGCGACCGAAAATGCGTGTTCGCCGACCGTCTGACCATTCCAGCGCGCCACCCGGGCCAATCCGTGAGCAATGTCCTCAATTTCAATATCAAGCGGAGATGGATCGAGCAGATCCAACCGGCGCCCGGACAGCATGCGTTGCCATGCGCGTGCCGGTTTAGCCGTCTTCTGCGCCATACCTACACCCACCGGAACGATACCCAGTCCGGTAGAGCCATCGTCAGTTGCGCAGGACCGGCTTTTATGAAATGCCCCTCTTCCATCGCATCATTGACACGGTCAATCCGTACGGCTGCCAACCCAACATGCGTGCCGACACTGCCAAGTGTCCCGATGGTTTTTTTCTCCACTGTGATCTCGGTACCAGATTCAGGCAGTTCCTCTGTCGAGGAGACCAGCACTATCCGCCGTCTTGCGGTACCTCTGTGCTTCATGCGCGACACAACTTCCTGGCCGACAAAACACCCTTTTTCAAACCCGATTGCATTCATCTGGTCCAGATTGATGTCATGGGGAAACACATCGCCATAGGCATAATCAAGCGGGGCTTCGGGAACACCAAGTTCAATGCGCTTCGCCACATAGGAATCCGTCTCATCAATTACCAATGTCGCATCTGCCAAGGCAGCTCCAATGACGGTCTCGGATATATAGGCGCGATAGCCAAGCCCGATATGACGCGGGTCCGCCACCACGGTACCTGGCAATGGCAGCGTTTCGGTCCCATCGGAGGAAGGCAGCAATGCGAGCACGCTGACATCTTCAGATATGTCAGAAACGGAAACATTCGCCCGCAATTTATACATGGAAAGCCGTTTCATCAGATCTGCCCTGGCAGCGGCCAGCGTATCCAGCAGATAGCCATCATTCATGGGGATCACAAAAAAGTCGAAAAGCAGCTTTCCTTGTGGTGTCAGCAAGGCGCCAAACCCGCTCTCGCGGTCTTTCAGCCGGTCCATATCGAAAGTGATGAGGCCCTGCAGAAACGTCTCCGCATCAGATCCACCAATATGCAAAAGAGCCCGGTTTTTAAGGCGTATCGCAGAAACAGACATAATAACGAACCACTTTATAAGGATTGCAGGCGCAACACTTGCCATGCCATGAGCTTGCGGACTAGGTAAGCACAACTTGCATATTGGGCAAGCGCACAAACCTGCACGGTCTAAAATAAAGATTAGAAAATTATGAGCCTCGCTGAAACATCTGCCGCAACCGGCCCTGAATATCTGCGCCGCAGAACCTTTGCCATCATCTCGCACCCGGATGCCGGTAAAACGACGCTGACGGAAAAACTGCTGCTGTGTGGCGGCGCTATCCGTATGGCCGGTCAGGTGCGTGCGCGCGGCGAACGGCGACGGACACGGTCTGACTGGATGAAAATCGAGCAGGATCGCGGCATTTCGGTTTCCTCTACTGTCATGACCTTTGAACGCGGCGATATGACCTTCAATCTGCTTGATACACCGGGCCACGAAGATTTCTCGGAAGATACCTATCGCACACTGACCGCAGTGGACGCCGCTGTCATGGTGATCGACACGGCCAAGGGTATCGAGCCACAAACCCGTAAATTGTTCGAAGTCTGTCGCCTGCGCGACATTCCCATTCTGACATTCATGAACAAGATCGACCGCGAAGCCCGCGATCCTTTTGAACTGATTGATGAAGTGCAGGAGGAACTTGCCCTCGACGCCTCGCCCGTGATGTGGCCCCTTGGCTCTGGCTCAAACTTCCAGGGCTGTATTCACCTGAAAACCGGAATGTTTTTGCACAATGCCGGCCCCGGAAAACCAGCGGAGCGTATTCAGACCACGGGTATCATGGACGAAAAGCTCGATGCTCTGGTGGACCCGAATGTGCTGGCAGAAGCACGTGATAATGTGGAGTTGGCCGCTGGTGGTTATACGGAATTTGACCATGAAAGCTTTCTGGAAGGGCATTTAAGCCCCGTGATATTTGGCAGCGCCCTGCGCAGTTTTGGTGTGGAAGAGTTGCTGGACGTCATTGCCGAGTTTGCGCCACCGCCACAACCACTGACCATTGAAGGCGGTGAAATCGGTCCGGAAGACAAAGCTGTTTCGGGGTTTGTTTTCAAGGTGCAGGCCAATATGGATCCCAATCACCGTGACCGAATTGCCTTTCTGCGGCTGGTCTCCGGACACTTCAAACGGGGCATGAAACTGAAACACGGCCGCACCAACAAGGCGATCAACATCCACTCGCCGTTGATGTTCTTTGCCCAGGACCGTCAGGTGGCTGATGATGCATTTCCGGGCGATGTGATCGGCATTCCCAATCACGGCACTTTGCGCGTGGGTGATACGCTCAGCGAAAAGGATGGTGTCCGCTTTACCGGCCTACCGGCCTTTGCTCCTGAAATTCTGCGCCGTGTCAGACTGTCAAATAGCAGCAAGACCAAACAATTGCGTCAGGGTCTGCGGGATCTGGCCGAAGAAGGCCTGGCCCAGGTCTTCATCCCTTTTCTGGGGTCTCAATGGATTGTCGGCGTCGTTGGCATTCTGCAACTGGATGTCATGGTTGATCGTATCGGTGGTGAGTATGGCGCTGAGATCAGCTTTGAACCGGCACCCTTTGTCACCGCACGTTGGGTCAGCAGCGACGACAAACCCGCCCTGGAAGATTTCCGCAACATCAACCAGACCGCCTTCGCCGAAGACCGCGATGGCGCACCGGTCTATCTCGCCAGAAGTCAATGGGAACTGGACCGTGTGGTGAAGGAATATCCCGAGATTTCGTTCACGAAAACTCGGGAATTGTAGTCAGCAACCGCTAAATCGAGAGCATTTACTCGAACCAACTGTCGACAATGGCCTTGTTCTGCGCAACCCACATCGCAGCAAATTCTCCGGGGTCCTGTTTCTCTACGGTCAGTGCATAAGTCATTGCTGTCAGAGTATCGGTGCTCAGCGACACTTTGGCCAGCATTGCAGCAGCCTCTGGCTGTGCTTCTTCCAATGAAACTGCGTAGCTGACATGAAGGCGCGCGTCATCCCACGCCACGGCGGCGCTGGATTTCTCCAACCAACCAGGTACGGGAGACGGGGGCACAATCACCCACTTCTTTGAATCATAGGCAGGCTCAGTTAGAACCACGAGATCGTGCACAGCAAATATATGATGGGGTGTGTAGCAGAAAAAGACGTGGTCTTTTTTCTGTTTAACAGCGGCATCCAATTCAGCCAGTCCCTCGCTCTCTTCCATGATCTTGAGCGTCATAGTTGTATCGTAACCATAGGAGCGAGCTCGTATCTGCTCGATTGGAGTCGAGCCCCAACCTTCAGCTCCAATCCAGACTTCACCTTTTCCATCACCATCGGAATCGAATTTTTTGGCGAATTCAGGATTTTTCAGATCTTTCAGTTCCTTAATTCCGGTTCTCTCCGCTGTTCCTTTGGTAACGCACATCGCCTGAGTGCCCATGGCGCCGCTCGGGTGCATCTTGATCGACTTCTTGCCCGATACATATTGGCGCCTCAGATGTTCCAAGTTGGGCAACCATGCCTCGGGATGCACATGCATCGTACCCGCGTCCATCGCTTCGAAGACGACCCCATTTGACCCGTTTTTCAGTTCAACTTCCAGCCCGAGATTGTTTTCAAGGGCGACCTTCAGAACATGAGCTGTTGCCTGTACGGATGGCCAGTTTGGGACACCGATGACAACATCTGCTGCCATGGCTGTTGTACCATATGCTGACATCGCGGCTGCGCAGCAAAGCGCCAAAACTCTATTTGATTTCATATCCTACTCCTCAATTTAACTACGAATTGATCGGCAAATTGTGACCTCTCAATCATGCAAAACTGCTGCCTGAGCAGTTTATTCGACGGTTTTCAATGAGAAGGAGGTGACTAAGCCAGCCTTTTCCGATCTTCCATTGTTACGCATCATGTTTACAATTTCACGACTTTGTAACACGATCGACACCTAAAACGGAAATGCCCCGACCTACCTCACCAGAACCCATTGGGAACTGAATCGCGTGGAGAGAAACACCTCAATATTTCGTTCAAGAAAATGCGGGCATTGTAGCCCACCTCAACCTATCCACGATCCAGATTTCCAAACCATAATGGGTCCGGCACCTTAGCGCGCAGACAGATCACCGCGCTTGATCACACTGCCATCAACAATAACCACCACGATGTCATTATAGGCAGACACATTCTGCAGCGGATTCATATTGAGAAGCAGAAGATCTGCCTGTTTTCCCGGCTCGACACTTCCCACCTCGTCGTCGATATGAAACTCCTTCGCATTACCCAGTGTCACGGACCAGAAAATGCGGTCCAGTGGAATACCGGCCTTTGCCCATCCGAGCATCTCCAGATAACCGTTCAGGCCAGGAAGATTCCCGATGCCGTCCTGTGCCGGTGTATCACTTCCCATCAACAACACACCGCCTGAACGGTGGAAGCGCTGCATGCTTTTCAAGGCGCGATCTATCGAAGCACCAATGAGCGTTTCTGGCTTGGTATCTGCAAACGGATTGTGTTCTTCATAAAGCTCCAAAAGAGCACGTTGGCTCCAGCGCCCTTTGGCTGATTGCAAATAGTCAGACAGGCCGGCTGGCAAGAGCGACAGGGTCCGTGGGTCTTGCAGCAATTCCCCGGTCAGCGTTTCCTTCTCACCAATGACAACCTGCACTGTCGGCTGTACGGCCACACCTGCTGCAACTGCATTCTGGATCGCCGACAGCGCAGCGTCGGTCAATTCTGACCTGCGCCGGTTTCCGTCCCAATGCCACATCCCGTGTGCAATTACGTCTGCCCCGGCATCGACAGACATTTGCCAGGCTTGCGCGCTGTTGGCGTGAACCACAAACACCAGGCCATTTTCGTGTGCTGCCATGGCCAACGCAGACAGGGTTTCCGCGCTTGGCGATGCCCATTTGAAAACGCCACCAAACCCGGTTTCCACATAGGTCTTCAGGCAGATAGCTCCAGAGCGAACAACCCGGTCCACCGCAGCTTCGATTGTATAAAGCTCAGGATCCATTCCATCAGGCCAAAAAGCCTTGTGCTTTGGCTCATAAACCAGATTGGGAAAAACCCGATGGACAAATTGTGGCGGCACGAATGCTGGCCCATAGCCGCCAGCAAACCGCACGCCGCGCCCACAATGGTAAACATCCGGCACAAGCTCACTGTCCGGCAGCCAGCCATTTCTCTCGGGTGCATAATCAAGGTCAATGACAGTTGTAAAACCATGATACAGCAAGCTGCGCGGCAATTGCAGCCTGTAGGCACGGTCAAGCGCGTCGAAGACCGACTCATCCTCCCGGTTGACCATCGGATTATGAGCAAGATGCACATGACTGTCGATCAATCCAGGCATCAAAAACTTCCCGCTGCCATCAATTCTATTGTCAGATGGCGGGTTCGTTCCTGTTTCCAGAATGCGGTCAATCCTGCCATTCTGAATCAGCACATCCATATGATACTGCGGCTGACCCAGATGAGCTGACAGTATGGTGACATCTTCAATCAGAACTGTGTCAGACAATCGCGGTTCGGCAGGCGTCGCCGCCTTGACCGACCAAACAAGACAGATGAATATCGACAAAGAAAGCGTTTTCATAACAGGATCCCGGATTGTTTCTGCCGAAACCCTTAGAGAGCGCTGTAGCCTTTTTCGTCCTGAAACGCGATCAAGGACGCAAGAAACTGCAAACCAAGCCAAATGCTGAATTGTGAGAGAGGCTGCCTATTGTGACTGTTGTTCTGCTGATTGGCACGGCAACGCTGGGTCTGGTAATGGCGGCCTATCTGTTCGGATTGATCCGACAGCGGCGCTTTGTTCTGGCCAGTAGCTTTCTGGCGATGGCTTTTGCCCTGATATCAGTTTCAGCAGCTGTTCTGGCCCTGCATCTTGTCTATGATGTTTCAGATCTTACACAAGTCCGGGCACTTTTGGCGCTTCTGGCCGTCCCATGCCTCTATCTTTATTTCTCTGCAATTGCGGCCGACAGCAAAAAACTGTCACGCAGACATATCATCCATCTCGTCCCATTCCTCGCCGGGGCACTCGTTCTGACACGCAACACACCATGGGTGTTGGATTTTGTCTTGTTGGTCACATATCTGGCTTATGCCTTGGCGCTGCTCGCCATGCTGCGCCAACGCGAAGAACGATTTGCCATATTGGCAGAAAATGCCGCTCAGACAGTCCTTTGGTTGCGGATTGTCATTCTGTTTCTGACAGCAACATTCATTCTGGATTTGACCATCTTTGTCGATCTTGCCGATGGCGGTTTGCTGAAACAGTCCGCACCCCTTTTGGTCTCGATATTATCAATCGTGGCGCTTGTTTCCTTTACGCTTATTGGCGCTCTTGGTCGCCCATCCCTGTTCGAACATGTTTACAATTACACATCGGACATGAACGCGCACAGACAGCGGCAAGTCGCAAACCCAACCCCGGACCAGCAAGCACTGGCTGATCAGGCGACATCTTTGTTGCAACAACCAAAAATTCTGTCGGATGAAAACCTCACCATCACTCGTGTGGCGCGCAGGCTAGCGGTTCCGACTCGCAAACTGTCTCAAGCCATCAACATTGTTGCAAAATGCAGCTTCTCCGATTTGTTGAACGATCACAGAATAGACTACAGCAAAACGCTCATGCAGCAGCAGCCCGAAAAGTCACTCCTGGAAATCATGCTGGACGCGGGATATGCAACAAAATCCAACTTTTACAATCAATTCTCAAAACGAACCGGCATCACCCCCGCGGCCTATCGGGAGCAATTGAAAGACACCGACCAGACCAACTAGCCCTTTTCCGCGCGTCCGGCAGACCGGTTCAGCCTTCGAGAGACCGCCGAGAACACCAGTGTAGACAGCCACATGACAAGCTTTTCCAGGCCAAACAGACCGGAGCGGATTTCAAACTCCTCATAGGCAAAACGCCGGGCGGCAAGACCGTGAGACACCAGATCACGTTTAAGGCTGTCACGCATGGATGCCGGCCCGCAAAATGAAACTCTGGCCTTGTTGAAATTGGTCCCAACCGCGGTCTTGATGGTTTGCGCATTCAAACGAGCACCAAACCCACTTTCGACAAGGTGCAGGGTAAAGTCGCCACGTGCTTTGCAAAGCGCCTCCAACGCATCCAGATGAGCTGCTGTAGAGCGGTTTTTGACGCAATAGAAAAGATGTACGGGTGCGTCAAGGTCCACTGATTTGTTGGCCAGTTCCTGACTGAGCGCCACAAATGGCGTAATCCCGATCCCGCCGGCAATCCAGATACGGAGGCCCCTGCGTCCCGCATTGCCAAAATGGCCATATGCCCCTTGCACCCTTGCGCCCGCACCGGCTTTCAATTGGCGGGCAAGCCGGCTTGTATGGTCGCCCATTGGTTTGATGGTAAACCGCAAACTGCCAGTTTCATCGGGCGCTTTGCTGATCGTATAAGGATGAGCTTCTTCAAGACCGGGTGCGTCAAAACTGACAAACGCAAACTGACCAGGACGAAAAGACACAGCTCGCTTGTCAGGCGTCATCGTGACGGCAATCGCATCGCCAGTGCTTTCTATCTGACTGATTGTATAGGGCCTTTTGCTGCGCTGAAAGCGCTCCGGCAGCAACGTATAGATATAGGCTGCGATACCCAGCACACAAAAGCCAAGCACATAAAGACCAACAGGATCGGTATTGGCAAATGGCTTCATGATAAAGAAATAGTGAAATGCCGACAGAGCGAAAAATCCGCCCATCAGCTTATGAGTCCAGCGCCACAAATGGTATGGGATAAAGGTAAGCAAGGTGATCGCAAGGAGGATCAGCAATCCATAATAACTGAATTCACCCAGCGATTCCGCAAGGTCCGCCAGTGCGGTTTCTCGGCCAAGACCGCGCATTTCAGGATCAATCGTGTCGTGCAGAAACACCGCTACCAGAGCGCTGATGCCAAGCCATTTGTGCTGAACATAAATACGATCCAACCCGCCAAACACCAGTTCCAACCAACCAAAACGGGTGGCGAACAATTGGGTTATGCCCATGGCGATGAGTGCAAAACTTCCAATGTACTGACTGAAGACAGCCGATGCATCGCGCTCTGCTGCCATTGGAATAAACCAGATGAGTGGCAAAAAAAGCGCAGCAGCGGTCAAGGCCAGGCCGAATATTCGCATAACGGGTCCAGTTCAATTTTTATGTTTGAGATAAATCTTCAAAACGGATTGTGGCTTCGAAAGTCGTATGCGCGCCGACCATTGTCGTGCGCAGCCTAAGCGAGCCGTCACACTGCTTCATAACCGAGCGCACAATGGACAGGCCCAGACCGGTTCCTTCCGCAGTCGTCGTGCCGCGCTGAAACGGCTCCCCTAATTGTTCCAGCCTCTCCTCGGAAATCATGCCAGCTTCATTCATGACAGTCAGGCTAAGCGGCGATGTCACATCAATTGTAACCGTCCCACCGGCAACCCCATGTTTGAAAGCATTTTGTATGAGATTGCGCAGCACAATCGCAAACGCATCTTTCGTAATGTTCCCCGTCAGTTTCTGATCATGAGTGTTTGTCACAACAAGGCGATCCTGAATGGCTGTGTCAGTCCGAAAATCCTGCACGATGATCGCGAGCGTTTCCGACAAATCTGTCATCTCACCGGCGCGGGCAAAACCGGCGTCCAGACGGGAGAGTTGCAGCAATTGTTCAGACAAATTGGACAGATGCCGCAGGGAAAAATCGATTTCCTGCAAGCGTTCACTGCCTTTTTCACCCTGCATTTCAATGGAGAGCCGTTGAACCTGAGCCAACGCGCCGGCCAGCGGTGTCCGCAATTCGTGGGCGCTGTTGGCAGCAAAGGTCCGTTCCGCTTCCAATGCCAGACGCAGACGTTCCATCAAGGCAGCGATAGCGTCCTTGATGGCCGAAAGCTCTTCCGGGTACTCGCTGACGCTCAGGGGGGACAGGTCACGGCTGTCGCGCTGTTCAATTTCGCCGCGCAAATGATCAAGCGGTTTGAGCGAACGGCGAATGGCAATCCAGATCCCAATGGCAGCCAGAGGAACCATAGCCCCCAGCGGCAACAGAAGACTGAACACACTTTCCAGCAAGGCCTCTGCGCGGTGGCCCGTGCGCTCAATTACCACAATTCGAAAGCCGGTTTCAGCGTCTGCTGCTGAGAAAAGCCGCCTGTCATCAACCGTTGTAAAACCGGACCCCAAATCATCAAAACCGACACTTTGCGCGGTCTCGCCCGATCGAATGACGGGAACACCTGCAGAATTCAGAATGACGTAGGTGAATGCCGTGTCCAGATCATCGTCATCATCGATAGAATATTCTTCAATGTCCTCGTCATCTTCTGTCAGATCATGAACGGCAAGCGGCAGCAGTCTGATAGCGGCCTGCCGCAACGCTTCATCGAACCCTTCATCCAACTCATGACGAAGCTGATAACCGCCAATGGCGACAGCCAGAACCCAGAAAAGAACCAGTCCACTTGTCAGGCCAACGGCCAGATTGCGGGCAATGGAGGGTCGTTTGGTAGGGCGTTCTTTCATGCTGGCTCACCAATTTGATAGCCGATGCCACGAACAGTGCGCACAAACTCGGCACCAAGCTTCTTGCGCAGACGGCTGACATAGACCTCCACAGCATTGCTCTCAATTTCAGCCCCGAATTCATAAAGAGAATCCTCAATATCACTTTTCGCGACGATGGCACCCTGATGACGCACAAGCTTTTCAAGCACAGCCCATTCCCGAGCGGTGAGCTGCAAGGAGTTGTCACCGCGCAGAACCGTCTTGCGACCAAGATCAATTGCTATTGCGCCAATTTGAATGGATGGCAACGGGATGGCGGCGGAGCGACGGGCGACAGCTGCCAACCGTGCGGACAATTCAAACAGATCGAATGGTTTGACCAGATAGTCATCAGCGCCGGAGTTGAGGCCTTCAATGCGCATTTCAATCTGGTCCTGCGCAGTGGCGATGATAACAGGTACGGAATTGCCAGCTTTTCTCAATTCGCTCAGCAAATCCAGCCCGCGCCCGTCCGGCAGGCCCAGATCCAGCAGGATCAACTCATAAGCAACCGTGTCCAGCGCAAGCCGCGCCTCATCGATGCGCTTGATCCAGTCGACACTATGGCCTTCTGCCAGAATGTGATCACGCACAGCCTGGCCAAGCACTCTGTCATCTTCAACGAATAATATTCTCACCGCGTCGTCACTCTCATTGCTCCCAACTCATTGCCCAGCTTGCCGGGTCTAACAAGTATGCCCTTAAAGACACCACCAACCTGACAGCAAGCTGAACAACAAACGAGATTTCCGGCAAATCACTCTTAGCAGCTAAAAACATGACGCCAAAAACATTGATTGACTCATCGGGTGGGACGGTTCTTAAAATCCCGCAAGGTTTTGGCGACCACGGAGGAATTTGAGATGTGGGCTAAAATCCAATTATAATTCGGAGAAAACAATGAAAAACCTCATATCCAGAAGATCAACACTGGGGCTGGTCAGCCTGTTGGGCGCAGCGATTGTGTCCATGCCCACCGCTTTGACGAGCTATGCAGCCGACACGAAAATCAATGTTGGTGCGCTGCGATTCACCAGCCATGCGGCAAGCTTTGTTGCCTTCGAACGGGGTTACTTCAAGGATGAAGGGTTGGACGTTGAGTTCAAATTCTTCCAGGCGGCCCAACCCATGGCAGTCGCAGTCGCGTCCAAAGATGTTGACTATGCAGTGACCGCAATTTCAGGTGGCTTGATTTCCCTTGCCGAAAAAGGAGCGGCCAAAGTGATTGGCGGCGCATTGATGGAAGACCCAGCCATTGATGGTCAGAAAATCCTTGTGTCCGATGCAGCCTTCAAAGACGGCATGACCGAGCCATCCAAGCTGGATGGCCGAAGCTTTGCCATGACCCAGTCGGGCTCTTCATTTCACTATATGGGTGCAAAAATTGCGGCCAAAGAAGGCATCGCGGTCTCCTTCAAGCCATTGCAGAAAGTCGGCGCGATTATCGGTGCCCTGAAGTCCGGTCAGGTGGATGCCTGGTCCATTGTGCCCCACATCGCCAAACCGTTGGATGGTTCGGGAGCCGTGCATATTATCGGCAATGTCGCGGACTACATTCCAGACTATCAGGTGACAGTCGTCTTCACCTCGGCTGACAAGGCCGCCAATGATCGTGACACGAGTCTGGCCTTTTTGCGTGCTTTTTCCAAAGGCGCAGATGATTTCAACGCTGCATTGGTTGATAAAACGGCAGGCGATGAAGCCGCTGAAGAAATGGTGAAGCTTGTCCACAAATATGTCTATACAGACCGGCCATATGAAAAAGCAGCACCAAGCATCCGCAATGGCGCGATGCGGATCAGTCCGAATGCGGCTTTGAACACTGCATCCGTACAGGATCAACTGGACTGGTTCAAATCTGAAAAGCTGGTCAAGGACAGTGTCACCATAGATACATTGGTCGATTCATCCTACGCAAACTAGGGTCTCGACCCTGAGAGCACGATCACCAGAAGGGCGAGCCAAGCAAGCGCTCGTCCTTTTCTTTTTACAATGACACGGAAAGCAATATGGACCTTCGATTAGAAGCCGTTGGCCATCACTATGGTGACCTGGAGGTCCTGAGCGAGATTGATCTTGCTATTCCAGCCGGAAAAATTGTCTGCATTGTTGGCCCGTCCGGGTGCGGTAAGTCTACGCTTCTGCGTCTCATCGGCGGTTTGGAACAGCCCACCACCGGCCAAATTGTCCAGATCGGCACGCCGCCAACTGACAGCATCAATCCCCTAACCTATGTCTTCCAGGATTTTGCCCTGCTGCCGTGGCGCACGGTCGAGGGCAATATCAGCCTGGTACTGGAAGATCATCGAATGCCCTCTGCCCGCGTGACAGAAATCATCGCCAATGTGCTGGCCCGCACAAAGCTGACGGAATTTGCCAAAGCCTATCCCAAACAATTATCGGGCGGCATGAAGCAGCGGGTTGCCATTGCACGGGCACTGGCCGTGAAACCAGCCATCCTGTTGATGGATGAGCCACTATCAGCGCTCGACAGCCAGACGCGAGAATTGTTGATGGATGATCTTGTCGGCCTGTGGACACGAGACCCCTTCACATCAGTCTACGTCACCCACAATCTCAATGAAGCTGTCCGATTGGGCCACTCGATTGTGGTGTTGTCACGCAGGCCCGGTCGCATACGGGAAATAGTGGATGTGACAATCCCTCTTGGCGAGCGTGAATTGGGCGACCCGGAACTGGAACGGCAACAAAAGCACCTGTGGAATCTGATGCGCGATGAGGCCCTTGCCGCCGATAAGGAATTGCTGAATGTCTGAAATACGGCAAGACTCCACCCGCAAAACCGTAGATTTTCGTGGCGGCGGATTTGCGCCGCAATCCAGAAAATGGGTGGGTATCGTTGTCTTTGTTGTGTTGATCGGCTTTATCGAACTTGGCACCAGAACCGGGTTTATAACAAACCTGACTTTACCAATACCCTCTGATGTCTTCGCCACCTTTGTTGATCTTTGGCAAAGCGGGCTTTTGTGGAAACATCTTCTCCCTTCCATCATGCGACTGATTGTTGGAGCGAGCATTGGTGTGTCCCTTGGCATAGGCATTGGAATTCTGATTGGTCTGTTTTCTCTGATCCGTGCCGGTCTGGTGCCATTGGTCGCCGCCATTTTCCCGATCCCGAAAATCGCGCTCCTGCCATTGTTTGTCATCTGGTTTGGCATTGATGAAACATCAAAATATGCCCTGATCGCCTTTGGCACATTCACGCCGACAGTCGTTGCCACCTATGGCGCTGTCGACAATGTCGACCGCTCGCTCATTCGCATGGGCCAAAGTTTTTCCCTGTCGTGGTTTTCCATTGTCAGGAAAATTGTGCTGCCCGGCGCCATGCCGGGCATTCTGTCAGGACTGCGCATCAGCCTGGCGATTGCCATCATTTTGCTTGTGGCCGCTGAAATGCTGGGCGCTGAATTCGGCATCGGTGCTTACATATTAGAGGCCGGATCGCTCTATGACCTGGAACGCCTGTTCGTCGGCGTCACGATCCTGTCCATTCTCGGTGTGTTTGTCAGCCTTGGAATTGGTGTGATTGAAAAACGGCTGCTGAACTGGCGCGTTTAAGCCGGGCATTATCTTTCCAAAAGTCGATTTAAAACCAATCGCCAGTCTTCAGGCCGCTGTCAGCTTGATGGTGCCAGATACGTTTCATGAACATTTGTCAGTTCCGAAACGTTGAAGGAATGCCCGCCATGAACAAGCTTTTTACATCCGTAGCGATTGCAGCAAGCCTTTGCGCAGCCATCATATCCGTTGACCAGGCTGAAGCGAAAAAGGTAACGGCCACGGTTAACATGAAATCCTTTCGCGGACCGCCGGCTTATGTGGCTCTTTACCTCACAAAACCGGACGGCCAGTTTCATTCAACGGTCGCTGTGCGCGGCGGAAAGCAGAAATATCGCCGCCATCTGCGTGGATGGTTTCGAGGTGTTTCCAAATCGGGGCGCCCGGTCGATGGTGTGTCCGGTGCCAGTGTTGGTTCCGGTCGCAGTTTTGAAGTCCAGGCAGACATTGCAGACGCTCTGTTGAATGCCGGATACAAACTTCACGTCGATACTGCTGTTGAAGATGTTGCTGATTATCGCGGCGAAGCAACCCTTGAACTAAATCCTGACAAATCGCAGGCCTCTGCTCGCGGAAAAGGTTTCGTGAAATCGGTTACGATCAGTCACTGACCGGAGGCCCGATCCGATGATGCGAACCCTCCATTCAGCTCCCGGTCTTCTGATTGCGCTGCTCATCAGCGTTCTGGCAGTAAGCGGTGCTTTTCTCGCGGTTCAACCGGGTCTTGACCTTGCAGTTGGCGCGCCAACACCTGTCACCCAACACAGTGTTGCGTTACTTGCGGACCGCGTTGCCAGCCAGCAATCCGGTGTTGAACGCCTGTCCAGAAAGGCCAATGGCACAATCATCGCTTATGGCAACAATGATACTGGCAATTGGAAAGCCATCATTGATCCCGCCACAGGACTTGGCACACCAGCACCAGAAACAGAAACAAGTGCGCTCGAAGCTTTCATGCTTGAACTTCACCGCTCTCTTTTTCTGGGAAATCGCGGTCGGATTCTGACGGGTTTCTCAGCCTTCATTCTGCTGGCCTTAACGGTGACAGGAACCTGGCTGTTGGTGAAGCGGTGCGGCGGGGTAGGAAATTACTTCATGCCGACAACAGGAACCTTGTCTCAACGCCTCCACATCGGCATTGGCAAGCTCACTGTGGCCGGACTGCTTTTGTCTTCTGTGACAGGCCTTTACATGTCGCTGGCGACATTTGATTTGGCCCCTGATGGCAGCAATATGGATGCCCCATATCCGGCAAATGTTGCCGGCACGACACCCAGACCGATCGCCCAGCTGGAAGCACTCCAACAAATCCCGGTCCTTCATCTAAGGGAATTGATTTTCCCCTTTGCCGGAGACACAGAAGATGTCTTCGCATTCAACAGCAGTGCCGGTCAGGGCTATGTCGATCAGGCAACCGGAACACTGATTTCATTTGCGCCAAACAGCTTTGGCCAAAAACTCTATGAGACCGTCTATATGCTGCACACCGGTCAGGGTGGCGGTTGGCTATCAGCCATTCTGGCGCTTGTTCTTGGCATAGCTGCAATAGGCCTTCCGGTTTTGAGCACAACAGGTGCACTTATCTGGTGGAAGCGCAAAAGCACCGCACCGCGACTATCCAACAATGATCCGGTTGTTTCCTCAGACACGATCATACTCGTGGGCAGTCAGGGAAACGCCACTTGGGGATTTGCTGAAGCGCTTCGCAATGCCCTGAAAGCGCGCGGACAAAAGGTCCATCTATGCGCCATGAATGATGTGTCGTATGAACATTGCCAGGCACAAAATCTGCTGGTTCTGACCAGCACATATGGCGATGGAGATGCGCCAGCCTCTGCGGATAAATTCCTGGGAAAAATATCAAACCTTTCGGGCCCGGGAAACGCAAGAATTGCTGTGCTTGGGTTTGGAGACACGCGCTTTCCAGACTTTTGCGGATTTGCAAAACGGACTGAAGCAGTCCTCATCAAGAAGGGATTTCCGCTTCTGATGGAGTTCAACACCATCAATCAACAGTGCCCCCAATCCTTCAGGGGATGGGGCGCAAAACTGAGCAGCGCGTTGGACCTTGAGCTGGCATTGAACCATTTACCGCAGCAGCCAAAAAGTCATGAATGGAAGCTGACAGAAATCATCAAAAACAAAGAAACAGAAGACGCCGATATTGCTGTATTGCGGTTTGCACTTCCGCAAACGCCTGCAAAATCAATCGCCTTTGAAGCTGGCGATCTGATCGGCATAACACCGCCCGGCGATGCAGCGCCACGTTTCTACTCGCTCGCCTCCGCATCACGAGATGGCTTTGTTGAAATCTGCGTTAAGCGCCACCGCAACGGGCTTTGCTCCACTCACCTTCACAGTCTGCGTCCGGGCGCAAAAATCAGCGGTTTCATCAAAACCAACCCGCTCTTCAGACCTGCCAGTGGTTCAGGAGCAATCATCATGATCGGTGCGGGTACTGGCATGGCTCCCTTTGCCGGATTTGCGCGGCACAACAGGATAAAACGACCGATGTTGCTTTTCTGGGGTGGTCGCAACCCCGGCACGGATTTTATCTATCAACAACAGATCATGTCCTGTTTGCAGAAACAACATCTCTCCCGTGTGAAACCGGCATTCTCTCAGGGCCCCAAGCGGCAATATGTCCAGGACCGGGTAGCTGAAGACGCCCAGATAATCAGAGCTCAGATAGCAAATGGCGCACAGATAATGGTGTGCGGCGGACAGGCCATGGCCACAGCGGTCCGTGCCACAATTGATCAGATACTGCTGCCATTGGGCATCTCTGTCAGTCTGTTGAAACAACAGAACAGGTATCTTGAAGATGTCTACTGATAGCCCCGCACTCGAAATCAACAACCTGAGCAGGTCATTCGCCCCCTGCAGATACCGGCTGAACGGTTCGACAATGGGCACACGCTATTCAGCAGAGTTTTACGCGCCTTTGGGCCGGAACGTTGCCGCCCTTCAGTCAAGGCTTCAGCATGCGGTTGACCGGGTCGATGCACAAATGTCTCCCTGGATCAGTAACTCCGCTCTGAACCGCCTGAACCGGGCCGCGGAGGGTGAATGGATATCAGTACCTAAGGAAATGTTAGCCGTACTGTGCAGGGGACTGGAGGTTGGCGAATTGTCCGATGGTGCCTTTGACTTGAATGTCGGTGATTTGGTGGGTTTGTGGGGATTTGGTCCCGGTGGACATGCAGATGAGCCTCACAATAAACCAGCTCACTCCTATCCAGCCCATTTGGCAATTGATGTTGATGCAAACACACACATGATCCGAAAGCGGGTTCATCTGTCGCTTGACCTTTGCGGCATTGCGAAGGGGTTCGGCGTTGATGAACTGGCCCGGACACTGGAGCGCGAAAACATCCAGGACTACCTTGTTTCAATAGATGGTGAGTTACGCGCCAGCGGAGGAAAACCCAATAGTGAGCCATGGACATTATCAATCGAGCGACCGGATCTGCACCGGCGTGACACGCTGATTGCCTTTGACGGCACAGACATCGCCCTGGCAACCTCGGGCGATTACAGACAACGGCGGTTCATGAATGGCAGTTTTGTATCCCACACAATGGATTCACGTGCGGATGCGCCAGTCGAAAATGACATCGCCTCTGTCACGGTTGCGGCTCCCAACTGCATGTCCGCAGATGCCTGGGCGACAGCGCTTTTGGTCAAGGGTCTGGAGCCAGGCATAGCGCTGGCAAACGAGCATCAACTTGATGCGGTCTTCGTTCAAAGGAAAAACAGTGACTTCCGCTGCTTCGGAACAGGTGGATTTTGTGACCCCGATTTGGAAAGCCATCTTATTCAGCGTTGAGCCACACTCAAACCCTTCGTCCCGGACGGTGCTGTTTCGAGAAGGCTTTCAGACTGCTCATGACCTTCCAAGAGAAGACGACTTCAGAGTATCTGCGACACCATCGTCCAGACGGGCTGAAACCTTCTTCAATTGCTCTGCAGACGGTGTGGAAATTCCGGCGAGCATTAAGGAACGGGTCGTGTTGAAGCCGGAAGATGAAGTCTTTCTGGGATTTGAAAGCGCCCAGTCACACATTTTTTGTGCCAAAGCGGGCTTGGTTCAAAAACGCAAAATCAAGCCGTGATTTGGATGTTCAACTCTGCGCGTCGCGCCTCAAACAACACAACCCCGGTCGATACCGCCAGATTGAGACTGTCAGCCTGACCGGCCATCGGAATCAGCGCCAATTGATTGCAGGCTGCGGCCAAACTGTCTGTCAGTCCTTGTTGCTCATTGCCCATCAGAACCACGTTCACACCAGAATAATCGACCGTCCGATAATCAACAGCACCCGCAAGATGGGTTCCGACAACAGAAGCAGAACTGCGCTCTTTCCACTGCAGAAATTCGCCTTCAGACGCCTTCACCAATGGCATGTGAAAGATCGACCCCATAGAGGCACGAACTGCCTCTATCGAATAGGGGTCTGTGCAATCGCCCACAAGAATAACACCCTTTGCGCCAACACAATCTGCTGTGCGCAAAATTGTTCCCAGATTGCCGGGATCACGCACACGATCCAGCGCAACCCAAAGCTGGCCGTCTTTTGGGCGCACATACTGCAAGGCTTCGAATTTCTGTTCAAAAACACCCAGCACCATTTGCGGATTATCTTTTCTGGAGATCTTCTCCAGCACCTGATTGGAAACCTCCAGCACTGAGCCGCCGGCTGCACGCACTTTGGCGGCGGCTTGTGCAATTGCATCCTGATCGGAAAACGATTTCCCATAGATGATATCTTGAATACGCCATTTTTTCTGCAGCGCATCAGTGACCAGTTTCAGCCCCTCACCCAGAAACAGATTTGATTTATTGCGATTCTTGCGCAGAGCCAGTCCACGAATGTCTTTGACAATCGGATTGGACACGCTGGAGATTTGCTTCACCTGTCCTGAAATCCGTTTTTCAGGACTGCCACGTTCGTCGGAATTTCTGTCATGAACCATTTTCAGGCCTCCCAGCGGCTATACATGGACGTTGAAAGCCTGCGTGTGTACTGCGCTTGCGCGCTTTGCGGTGTCTGTTCTGTCAGGACCAGTTCGCCACTGGTCAAAGTACCGCTCATATCGCCCACCCTGTCGCGCATCAACTCATGCGCCATGAAGAAACTGGCGCGGATCGCATAGGCTGTCAGGATCATGAAATCGGCTTTGGGCGCAAGGATTGCCCTGCAATCATCCATTAAGCCAGGTAAATCTTCCATCACCTGCCAGACTTCGCCTTTTGGGCCGCGACCATATTTGGGCGGATCAAGGATAATGCCATCATAAACATTGCCGCGTCGCCCTTCGCGGGCAACGAATTTTGCCGCGTCATCGCAAATCCAACGGATCGGCTTGTTGTCCAATCCTGAAAGCGCCTGATTTTCACGCGCCCAGGCAATGGCCTTCTTGGACGCATCCACATGGGTCACCTCAGCACCGCTTGCAGCGGCAACCAGAGATGCGACGCCGGTATAGCCAAACAGATTGAGTATTTTCAGCGTGCGCCCAGCCGCCTTTGCGCGTGAAATGCGCTCTGCAAACCAGGCCCAGTGGGCGGCCTGTTCCGGAAAGACGCCTACATGCCGAAAAGCGGAAAAACGGCAGATAAAGCGCACATCCTGAAACGACATGTTCCATTCATCATCCAGACCCGGTGCCCGCTTCCAGCGTCCTGCGCCCTCTTCATCCTTATCGGCAGAAAAAACAGCCTGCGCCTCATCCCACAATTGGGGGCTGGAGCGTTTCCAGATGGCCTGCGCGTCCGGACGGTCGACAATCACTGAGCCATAACGTTCCAGCTTGCGTCCTTCACCACTGTCCAAAAGGGCGTAGTCTTCCCAGCCAGCCGTTTCCAGCATTTTTACATTATTGATCATCTTGGCTCCGCAATATCATTGGCGCGCTATAGCAAATCCCCATTGTTGACCCAAGCGATGATTGAAAAGAGTTTACACGCCAACCACTTGCTGAATAGCAGCCCTTAGTGCATTTTCAGGATAAACCGGGGTCTGAACAGAATTGGGAGTCTAAGCCATGGATATGTCTGGCGAATACCGCATCCCCGCGCCGCGCGAAACCGTTTGGGAAGCCATCAACGATCCTGACATTCTCAAAGAGTGTATTCCAGGATGCGAGAGCCTTGAGAAAACATCAGATACGGAAATGGCAGCCCAGGTGACGGCAAAAGTCGGTCCCATCAAGGCGAATTTCAAGGGAACCGTTACCCTGTCTGATCTCGATCCACCAAAGAGCTACAAGATAACGGGTGAAGGCAAGGGCGGTGCTGTGGGCTTTGCCAAGGGCGGCGCTGATATTACCCTGGCCGAGGAGGGTAACGAAACCATCCTTACCTACACGGCAAAAGCGCAGGTTGGTGGCAAACTGGCGCAACTCGGCTCACGCCTGGTGGATGGCGCTGCCAAAAGAATGGCAGATGAATTCTTCGGAAACCTTGCGGCAAAACTCGGTGCCGTTCCGAGCAATGAAACAGATCAACCCTCAGATTCAGACATAGGCCATGGTGACAACATCACAGATGTAGCACGAGAAATTGGCGAAGCGGTTCACGACGCGGAAGAGGCTCTGGAAGTGGAAGCTGGCAAGGGAACACTTGGCGGGCCAATGATGTGGGGACTGATCACACTTGCGGTTCTGATAGCGGTCGTACTGGTCCTGTCCTGAAGACCGAACACCCATTGATCGCAAATGAATTGTGAGGATGCATATGAACGAAATCTCCATGACGGTAAACGGCGAAACCGTTTCTCACACTGTTGAAGCCAGGACCCTGCTGGTCACCTACATCCGAGATCATTTGAAACTGACCGGCACTCATATTGGCTGCGACACCTCCCAATGCGGAGCATGTGTGATCAATTTCAATGGTAAAGCTGTCAAAAGCTGCACCATGCTTGCAGTGCAGGCAGATGGTGCCGAGATCACAACAATTGAGGGCATCGCCGCTGGCGATCAGTTACATCCGGTGCAAGCAGCCTTCAAGGAGCATCATGGATTGCAATGCGGATTTTGTACGCCCGGCATGATCATCGCGGCAGTCGACATGATCAACCGATATGGCAACACTCTGGATGAAGCCACAATTCGGTCCGAGTTGGAGGGCAATATTTGCCGCTGCACCGGCTACCAGAACATTGTGAAATCCATAAAAGCAGCGGCCGATGAGATGACCGGATCCAGCATGTCTGACCAATCATCAACGTCAAGCGCGTCATAGTCGGGAAAAACCTATGTTTCACCTCACCTACCATCGCCCAACCAGTGTGGAAGACGCGGTCCACTTTTTCACAAACGGCGCAGATGCAAAGTTTCTGGCTGGCGGTCAAACCCTGTTACCCACCATGAAACAGAGATTGGCGGCCCCCTCCGATGTCATTGATTTGCGGCACATTTCAGCACTGATGGGCATAGGTTCCACCGAAGAACAGCTCACCATAGGTGCCGCTGTAACCCATGCGGAAGTTGCAGCATCACAGCAGGTCAAACAGACCCTTCCTGCGCTGGCAGAACTGGCGGCCCATATCGGAGACCCACATGTACGCCATATGGGCACATTAGGCGGATCAATTGCGAATAATGATCCGGCAGCGGACTATCCGGCAGCGGCGCTGGCTCTGGCTGCCACCATTCACACCAATAGCCGCACGATTGCTGCAGAAGACTTTTTCACAGGCCTGTTTGAAACCGACCTTCAGGAAGGTGAATTGATCACAAAAGTTGATTTTAAAATTCCGACGAAAGCCGCCTATGCAAAATTCGCAAACCCAGCTTCCCGCTACGCAATGGCTGGCGTGTTTGTCGCGCGATATGCAGACGAACACGTGATTGTGGCCGTCACCGGAGCAGGTTCAGACGGCGTCTTTCGTCATAGAGACATGGAAGCGGCGCTATCAGATGATTGGTCTGTAGAGGCCCTGACCCCGACATCCATGAATGAGAGTGATCTGCTATCAGACATTCACGGCTCTGCCGCTTATCGCGCCAACCTCGTTAAAGTCATGGCGCAAAAAGCTATGAAAACAATGATCTGACGTATGAGAAACAGAATTGGTGCTGTATGGAAAGTCTGCACCAGTTTTCCACAATCCTGAAAGAAATTTGGCAGCGAAAGCCGGATTGATTTTTTTTACTCACGATATTAATCAATTCATGCCATCAAAATTTGCACGCATCCTGACACCGTGCTTGATACGATAATTGAAGTTAAACGATGAAGAACATGCCCAACACGCTTGTGTGACCTGGGAAGTTCAGCAGCTTGGCTATCGAATGGGCTTTGATGCCGATTAAAGGCAGGCTACAAGTGACTCACGACCTGACTATGAGATTCAACATCGCCGACCAGATTTCATGCGATGTGATTGGACGGATTAAAGCTATGAAGAATTCCAGTTTCCTGCGTGTTCTGCTTCTTTCGGTTGCGATGGCTTTTTACGCCAACGCACAACCCGCCAGCGCACAACAGGCCACCGACGATGTAGCGCCTGAATCAGGCACCTCAGCACCAACAGAGCCTCCGGTTGAGATCAACCTTGTGGGAAAAAATGTAAGGGGCACAAGATCCAAAAACTGGATGATCGCCACAGCAAACCCGCTTGCCAGCGAAGCAGGTGCGGCCGTTTTGCGCAACGGTGGCAACGCCATTGATGCAATGGTGGCAGTGCAGTTGATGCTGGGTCTTGTGGAGCCTCAATCATCTGGTTTGGGCGGCGGCGCTTTTCTGGTTTATTGGGATGCAACGAACGAACGACTGACGACTTTTGACGGCCGTGAAACGGCGCCAACAGCGGCTACGCCAACCCTGTTTCACGATGAAAACGGCGAGCCATTGAAGTTCTTTGACGCTGTGGTGGGCGGGCGTTCGGTCGGTGTGCCAGGCACGCCTTTGCTGCTGGAGGCGGTCCATGGTCGCTATGGCTCCATGCCCTGGGCAACCTTGTTTGACAGCGCAATCAATTTGGCAGACAGCGGTTTTGAGGTATCTCCAAGGCTTGCCAGTTCCATAGCCAATGATGCAGACCGGCTCTCACGTTTCAAAGATACGAAAGCCTATTTCTTCCGGGAAGATGGCACACCGCTGCAGGCGGGAGACAAACGCGTCAATGCCGACTATGCAAACACTTTGCGGATGCTGTCTCAACAAGGCACCGAGGCCTTTTACAAAGGTGAGATTGCTCAGGAAATTGTCAAAACCGTGCAGTCAACTTCGGGAAATCCCGGTGTTTTGGCATTGGAAGATCTGGCGGCTTATCGGATCAAGGAGCGCGCGCCAATCTGTGTCGACTATCGTGGATTTAATGTCTGCGGCATGGGCCCCCCCTCCTCAGGAGCGCTGACAGTCGGTCAGATTCTGGGAACCTTGCGTGCTTATGACCTGAAAGGGCTCGGCCCGAACAGTGCTCAGGCCTGGCGCCTCATCGGCGATGCTTCACGTCTGGCCTTCGCAGATCGTGGTCGGTACATGGCCGACAGCGACTTTGTACCCATGCCGACAAAAGGCCTGATTGCCGATGGATATTTGGCCAATCGCGGAGTTCTGATGCGCGAAAACCGGCTTGAAACAGTCACACCCGGCGAGCCGGAATTTGATCACGCGCTGTATCAGGCAGATGACGAGTCCATAGAGCTGCCCTCAACCAGCCATTTCGTCATACGTGACAAAGCTGGGAATGTCGTTTCAATGACGACAACAATTGAAAACGGCTTTGGATCACGTTTGATGGCCGGCGGGTTCCTGCTGAACAATGAGCTTACAGACTTTTCATTTCGCAGCCATTCCAATGGCTACCCGATTGCAAACCGGGTTGAACCCGGCAAACGGCCACGCTCATCCATGGCGCCAACCATCGTAATGCGGGATGGCCTGCCCTATATGGCAGTAGGAAGCCCCGGTGGCAGCCGCATCATCGGCTATGTCGCCAAGACCCTGATTGCTCACATCGACTGGGGCCTCAGCCTGCAATCTGCCATCAACATGCCTCATTTGATCAACCGCTTCGGGACTTACGATCTGGAAGCTGGCACTCCGGCCGAAAACCTTGGCCCGGCATTGGAAGCGCTCGGCTATGAGGTCTCGGTACGCGATTTGAATTCCGGTCTACATGGCATTGTCATGGATGATGACAAGCTGATCGGCGGAGCCGATCCGCGCCGCGAAGGCACAGTCATCGGGGAATAGGGCCGATCGGTTCAGCTTTCCCCTGTCACGCAGGAAAACAGTCCGGCAGCCTTGCGCGCCCTGGCATCCACGGTTTTAGCAAGCCGTTGATGCCCATCGCTGGGATTGCGGGGATTGCGCGCAAGCGGGTTTGGCAAGGCCGTCGCCAGAAGACTGGCTTCGCGCATGGTCAACCGCCCTGCAGTTTTGCCAAAATAACGCCGCGAAGCCGCTTCGGCGCCATACAGCCCCGGCCCCCATTCCACCATATTCAGATAAATCTCTGCGACCCGCTCCTTGGACCAGAAGAAGTCCGCATAGATTGCCAGCGGTACTTCCAGCGTTTTGCGCACATAGGAACGGCTGGGCCACAAGAACAGGTTTTTGACCGTCTGCATTGTAACCGTGCTTGCCCCGCGCGGTGTGCCACCATCGATCAGATCATCAATCACAATTTCAACCGCCTGCCAGTCAACACCGTGATGCAGGCAAAACCGGCCATCTTCGCTGGAAAGCACTGCATTTATGAGATTTGGCGACAATTGCTCAACGGGTGTCCAGTTTCGGGTCACACCATGACCCTGTGCCAGACGCCAAAGCATGAGGTTGGAAACCGGCGGCGTCACCCACACATAGGCGGGTATCAGCAGAAGTGGCGAGACCAGAACTAGCAACACTGCAAGAAGAAACCAACGGGTCCATTTTCGCAGCGAGTTTCGCGCGCGCAAGACCGGGCCATCTGGTTTCTTTGTTATTGGTTTTTTGCCCCGTGCCAATGTCCTGCCTGCCACTGCCCCTGAATCGTTGTCTCAGCCCGATTATCCATACAACATGGTGGCGTCGCAGGAATCATTTTTTCCATCAGCCGTCAATCATCGTGTTTACGTTATCCGGCATGTAACTCTATGTTCAAGATGCGCACTCTTGGCTTGCTCTCACGCGCGCCGCTGTGGTTCAAGGGCATGTCAGTCACAGATCGGACCGGTATTCTTGCCTGTTTTAGCCCTATAAATGTCAAACACTTTGAACGAAAAATTATTGCGCCATGGGCAGACCCTCAGCGATGTGTTGAAATCTGCAGTTGATGCCGAGGCCCGCACCGGTGCACCGCAACGATTGCTGGATGCCATGTGCTACGCCACATTGAATGGCGGCAAACGTTTGCGCCCATTTTTGCTGGTTGAGACCGCTGCCTTGTTTGGCCGCAACGATAGCGGCGTCCTGCGCGCCGCCGCAGCTCTTGAATGCATTCACAGCTACAGTCTGGTCCATGATGATTTGCCGGCACTGGACAATGATGATCTGCGGCGCGGCAAGAAAACCACCCACATCGCCTTTGATGAAGAGACCGCAATTCTGGTTGGTGACGCATTGCAGACCCTGGCCTTTGATCTTTTGGCACACGAACATGTGCACGCTGATCCGGCGATCCGTCTGAAAGTGGTCTCCGGTCTTGCCAAAGCCGCCGGTGCATCCGGCATGGTCGGCGGACAGGTGTTGGACATAGCCGCTGAAGGTCGGCGCGGAGCGGTGCCGCCGCAGCAGAACGAGACCAGCATAAAATCCATGCAGGCCATGAAGACTGGCGCTCTGCTGCGCTTTGCCTGCACCGCAGGAGTAATCCTGGCTGGCGGATCGCCAGATGATGAGAAGCGATTTGAAAAATTTGGCAACACCATCGGCCTGGCGTTTCAACTGGCGGACGATATTCTTGACCGGACAAGCGATGCGGCAGCGCTCGGCAAAGAAGCTGGCAAGGATGCAGCAGCGGGCAAGGCAACGCTTGTAGACTTTATGGGACTGAAAACGGCCAAAGCCCACCTCAGCGCGCAAATCGATGAAGCCCATGATTTGCTCAGGCCATATGGCCCAGCCGCCGATACGCTGAAGCAGACAGCCAGTTTCATCGCCAACCGTACATCATGAGCGCCCGGGGCTTGGACTCAATCGAGAGGTTGAACTGATGGATGTGCTATTGGTCAGGGTCAGAAGCAAAGACGCAGGAAACCATCTGGTTTTGAAGCCATTGCGCCGACATCCTGCCTAAAAGCAGGATCATCCCGAAGGGGCGTTGTGTAGTAAGCCGTTTTAATCTCCCAATGGAGTCCAGACCCTAGATGCCAGAGACATTTTTTACATCTGACACCCATTTTGACCATCAGCCGATCATTCACCTTTCCAAGCGTCCCTTCGAAACGGTCAGAGAAATGAATGAAACACTGATCGCCAATTGGAATGCAATGGTTAGTCCCAAGGACACCGTCTGGCATCTGGGTGATTTTTCTATGGGATCAGATCAACCGGCCAGTGTCTTCGTCAATCGGCTGAATGGAAGCATTCATCTGATCGAAGGCAATCATGACCATAAAACGGTGCGTGACTGCGCTGGCAGCTTTGCTTCCATTGATTTGATGAAAACCATATCGCTCGACAACCAGCGTATCATTCTGTGTCACTATCCAATGCGAGAATGGAACAAGGCCTGGCGCGGTTCCTGGCACTTGTTCGGCCACGTTCACGGCAGGCTGGACAGCGAGGCCTTCTCAAAGAGCATGGATGTGGGCGTTGATAGCAATAATTTTCGCCCATTGGCCTTTGAGGAAGTCCGGGCATTCATGCAGGATCAGGAAGACTATCCGCACTTTGCTGGCGGAGAAGTGCGGATTTGGAAAAAGTAACGGCCCTTTAGGGTCAGCGTCAGCCGCCGGCCCCGAAACGCTTCTCGATATAGTCACCGACCATGATTTGAAAATCATCAGCAATCGTAGCGCCACGCAAAGTGGCAGACTTTTTGCCATCAATGAAAACGGGGGCCGCGGGGGTTTCCCCCGTGCCTGGCAGAGAAATGCCAATATCGGCATGTTTGCTCTCGCCAGGCCCATTCACGATGCAGCCCATGACAGCCACTTTCAATGCTTCAACACCTGGATATTTTTCCCGCCAGGCCGGCATACTGTCGCGCAAATCGCTTTGGATCCGTTCAGCCAGTTCCTGAAATACTGTCGATGTGGTGCGTCCACACCCCGGACAGGCAGCGACAATGGGCACAAAGGATCGGAAACCCATGGTCTGCAGCAATTCCTGCGCGACCTGCACTTCCCGTGTGCGGTCACCGCCGGGTGCCGGGGTCAGTGAAATTCGGATGGTATCACCAATGCCCTGTTGCAGCAGAATGCCAAGCGCCGCAGAGGAGGCAACAATGCCTTTGGAGCCCATGCCAGCTTCCGTCAGCCCAAGATGCAACGCATAGTCGCAACGCTCCGCAAGACTGGTGTAAACGGCAATCAGATCCTGCACCTGGCTGACCTTGGCTGACAGAATAATCTTGTCTTTCGGCAGCCCGATATCCTCAGCCAATCGACCTGAAATCAGTCCGGACTGAATGATCGCCTCATGCATCACTTCAGTCGCAGAAAGGGGTTTTGGGGATTTGGCATTTTCGTCCATCAGCCGGGTCAACAATTCCTGATCAAGCGATCCCCAATTGACGCCGATCCGCACTGGCTTGTCGCGCTCAATCGCAGTTTCGATAATCTGCGCGAATTGCCGGTCCTTCTTGTTACCAAACCCGACATTGCCCGGATTGATACGGTATTTTGCCAATGCATCAGCGCAGGCAGGATGATCAGCCAGCAATGTGTGTCCGATATAGTGAAAATCGCCAATCAACGGCACATTAATGCCTAAAATATCCAGACGCTCGCGAATGATTGGAACTGCTGCTGCGGCCTCATCCCGGTCAACGGTAATGCGCACCAACTCGGATCCGGCGCGAGACAACGCCGCAACCTGTTTGACCGTCGCATCAATATCAGCAGTGTCGGTATTGGTCATCGATTGCACAACAACAGGCGTGCTGCCACCAACACGCACACCACCAACATCAACGCCAACGCTGTCGCGCCGCGACATGACTTTGGAAAGATACTCCATCCGGCAATTCCATCTCTGGCAACGCAATCTCAATCTGCTCACGCCGGGCAATACCGACGCCATACTCAGATTGTGCGTTGCAAAATAATTTATGCGGACCCTATATAAGGATTATTCGTAGGAAGCACACCAAATTCCTGTACCAGCTCCAAATTTCAAAACAGAGGATCAATTCATGTTGCAAGGCAAGAACGCTATTATCACCGGTTCAACCTCCGGAATTGGCCTCGGCATCGCTCGTCAGCTTGCAAAGGTTGGCATCAATGTCGCCATCAATTCCTACACCGACAGCGAAGAAGACCATAAGCTGGCTGAAGACATAGCTCAGGAATTCGGCGTGAAGGCCGCATTCCTGTCCGCTGACATGTCAAAGGCCGATGCATGCGTGTCCTTGGTGGAGCAGGCGACCGAAACACTCGGTCCGATCTCCATCCTCGTCAACAATGCCGGAATTCAGTTTGTAGCGCCAGTGGAAGAGTTTCCACCGCAGAAATGGGATGCCATCATGGCCATCAATCTGTCTTCGGTGTTTCACACAACCAGAGCCGCAGTTCCCGGTATGAAGGCGTTCGGTTGGGGCCGCATAATAAATATCTCATCAGCCCATGGCCTCACTGCCTCCCCTTACAAATCCGCCTATGTAGCGGCCAAGCACGGTGTTGTCGGCTTTACAAAATCTGTTGCTCTGGAACTGGCCGAAAAGAACATCACCTGCAACGCAGTGTGCCCCGGCTATGTCATGACACCTCTTGTCGAATCCCAAATTCCTGAGCAGATGAAGGCGCATGGGATGGACCGTGAGACAGTTATTCGTGAAGTCATGCTGGCACGCCAGCCAACCAAAGACTTTGCCACCACAGAACAGGTTGGCGATATCGTTGCGTTTCTATGCAGTGACGCAGCAGCACAGATCACCGGAACGCCTCTATCAGTCGATGGTGGCTGGACGGCGTTATAGACATGCCCAACCCCCAGGGAATGCCTATTAATCTGGCTCTTCAAGGCGGCGGCTCCCATGGCGCCTTCACCTGGGGCGTACTCGACGCCCTTCTGGAGCGCGGTACACTGGACATTGAAGGCATTTCCGGCACCAGCGCTGGTGCCATGAATGCGGTCGTGCTGGCAGATGGCTTTGAAGAAAATGGTGCAGAAGGCGCACGCGAACATCTGCATCGTTTCTGGAAAGCTGTCAGCGACGCTTCCAACTTTTCACCAGTTCAACGCACCCTTGTGGACATGATGTTCGGAAACTGGTCAATGGATATGTCTCCGGGCTATCTGATGGGCGATGTCATGACCCGCTTCTACTCGCCCTATGATTACAACCCGCTCAACCTCAATCCGCTGCGCGATATTCTGGAAGAACTCGTGGATTTCGAACGGGTGCGCCGCTGTAAAGGCGTAAAATTGTTTCTGGGCGCCACCAATGTGCACAATGGCAAGGTCCGGGTGTTTGAAACCAACGAGATCACCGCTGAATCGGTTCTGGCATCAGCCTGCCTGCCCTCCATGTTTCAGGCCGTGGAAATCGACGGCGTTCCCTATTGGGATGGCGGGTTTATGGGCAACCCCGTGCTGTTTCCCTTTTTCCGCGGCACCAGTACCGATGACATTTTGCTGGTCCAGATCAACCCGATTTCCCGGAAAGAAACCCCTAAATCGGCCCGCGATATCCACAATCGTGTCAATGAAATCACGTTCAACGCATCGTTGCTGCGGGAATTGCGCGCGATTGAATTTGTCTCGCGCAAGCTCAAAGAGGGCGTTCTGTCACCCGATGAGTATTCAGACATCCGTATGCACCGGATCGCATTGGTCGATACGGACGCGCCGCTTTCGGCATCGTCCAAGGTCAATGCCGAGTGGAAATTTTTGACCTATCTGCGTGATCTCGGTCGTGATGCAGCATTGGCATGGTGCGAAGAGCATGAGCAACATGTCGGCAAGAAGCCCACAATCCGCCTTGAAGAGGAAATCGCCTACACCATGCAGGGCGAACTCACCGGATACTAGGAACAGGCCTCAATTGGGCGGCTGGATTGGGCTCAGACCCTAAGCGCGGCGCGAAGCCTCCGAATTTCATTCGGAGGCTTCGACCACGACCAGAAGATCCTTGGCATCGATCTGATCACCAGCTTTCACCAGCACCTCAGTCACCTTGCCATCTCTTTCGGCATGAATCGCCGTTTCCATTTTCATGGCCTCAATGGACAGCAGCACATCACCTGCAGTGACGTCCTGACCCGACTTGACGTTGATTTGCGAAATAACGCCCGGCATCGGTGCAGCGACATGTGCATCATTACTGTCATCCGCCTTTTGCCGCGCAACAACAGCATCGGCACGGTTACGGTCCGGCACCTTGATGATGCGAGGCTGACCGTTCAGTTCAAAGAACACCCGCACCATGCCATCTTCATCCGGCTCGCCAATGGCCTGACAACGCACAACAAGGGTTTTGCCCTTTTCCAGCGTCACCAGAATCTCGTCACCAGATTCCAGACCATAAAAGTAAACCGGCGTCGGCAAGACACTAACAGGTCCATAGACAGCCTGCGCACGCGCAAAGTCCGTGAACACCTTTGGATACATCAGATAGGACGCAAGCTCGTAGTCGCTGACCGGGCGTTCGATCGCCTCTTCAATGGTCGCACGCTCCTGGTCCATATCTGCCGGCGGTAACAATGATCCTGGAACAACAACGATCGGCTCTTCGCCCTTCAGGACCTTTTTCTGCAGATCAACGGGCCAACCATTGGGCGGCTGCCCCAAATCACCATGCATCAGTTGAACAACGGATTCAGGAAAAGCGATGTCTTTATTCGGATCTTCAACATCAGAAACAGACAGGCCTGACGAGACCATCATCAAGGCCATATCACCAACGACTTTGGAAGATGGAGTCACCTTCACAATATCACCGAACATCTGATTCACATCAGCATAGGTCTGTGCCACTTCATGCCAGCGGCTTTCCAGCCCCAGTGAGCGGGCCTGCTCTTTCAAATTGGTGAACTGACCACCGGGCATCTCATGGAGATAAACTTCAGAAGCACCAGCTTTCAGATCAGGCTCAAAGGCCGCATATTTGTTACGCACCGCTTCCCAGTAAAATGAGATCCGGCGAATGGCTTTCGGATCAAGACCGGTATCCCGTTCAGACCCCTTCAAGGCTTCGACAATTGAACCAAGACATGGTTGGGAAGTGAGGCCGGAGAATGCGTCCATGGCAGCATCCACCGCATCAACGCCGGATTCCACAGCGGCCAACACAGTTGCTGCAGAAATACCTGATGTGTCATGGGTGTGGAAATGAATTGGCAATTCGGTCTCTTCGCGCAGAGCCTTGATCAAAACCCTTGCCGCATTTGGCTTCAAGAGGCCTGCCATGTCCTTCAGGCCGATAATATGAGCCCCAGCCGCTTCCAGTTCCTTGGCCAGTTTAACGTAGTAGTTCAGGCTGTATTTGGCACGGTCCGGGTCCATGATATCGCCGGTGTAGCAGATCACGCCCTCACACAGTTTTTCGGCTTCGCACACGGCATCCATCGAGACGCGCATATTTTCAACCCAGTTGAGGCAGTCAAAGACACGGAACAGATCAATGCCGCCCGATGCTGCCTTTGCAACAAAATCCTTCACCACATTGTCGGGGTAATTGGTATATCCAACGCCGTTTGAACCACGCAAAAGCATTTGCAAAAGCAGATTCGGCACGCCCTCGCGAATTTTCTCCAGGCGCTCCCACGGATCTTCCTGCAGGAAGCGCATCGCCACATCAAACGTCGCGCCGCCCCAGCATTCCAAAGACAGAAGATTTGGCAGCGCTGTGGCATAAGCGTCAGCGACATTAACCATGTCGTAGGTCCGCATCCGCGTCGCCAGGAGGCTTTGATGCCCATCACGCATGGTGGTGTCTGTAATCAGCGCCCGTTTTTCAGCGCGCATCCATTTGGCAAACTCTGCCGGCCCATCCATGTCGAGACGTTGTTTGCTGCCAGGAGGCGGCGTTCCCTCAAACCGTGGCACCACAGGTTTCGCCGCTTCCGGGTCGGGTCGGCGTCGGTCTTTGGCTTCCGGATGGCCATTCACGGTCACATCGGCAATATAGGTCAAAAGCTTGGTTGCCCGATCCTTGCGGGTCGATGTGGCAAACAGCTCCGGTGTCGTATCAATGAAGCGAGTTGTGTAGCGGTTTTCCTGAAAATCGGGATGGGAAATGATATTCTCAAGGAACAGGAGATTGGTCGCAACACCGCGAATACGAAATTCCCGCAACGCACGATCAATCCGCCGAATGGCTTCCAGAGGCGTTGGCGCCCAGGCTGTGATCTTTTCCAGCAATGGATCGTAAAAACGCGTAATCACAGCGCCTGAATAGGCTGTACCGCCATCAAGGCGAATACCAAAACCGGTGGCCCCGCGATAGGCAGTGATACGGCCATAGTCAGGAATGAAATTCTGTTCCGGGTCTTCCGTGGTGATACGGCACTGAATCGCATGGCCGTTGAGGCGCATATCCTCCTGCTTTGGCACGCCGGAAGCTTCCTCGCCAATCACGGCACCCTCGGCGATATGAATTTGCGCCTTCACGATGTCAACGCCAGTGACCTCTTCAGTCACAGTGTGCTCGACCTGAACCCTTGGGTTCACTTCAATGAAGTAAAACTTTCCGGTATCGACATCCATCAGGAACTCAACAGTTCCCGCACCCCGGTAAGAAGCTGTTCTGCCGATTTTCAGAGCGTAGTCGGACAATTCATCGCGTTGTTCCTGCGACAAATAGGGCGCCGGAGCCCGCTCCACGACTTTCTGGTTGCGCCGCTGCACCGAACAATCACGTTCAAACAGATGCACCAGATTACCGTGGGAATCACCCAGAAGCTGCACTTCAACATGGCGCGCCCGCTCGACAAGCTTTTCCAAATAGACCTCATCCTTGCCAAAGGCAGCACGCGCTTCGCGTTTGCCTTCCAGCACTTCACGGGACAGATCATCCGCTGAGCGTATCGACCGCATGCCGCGGCCACCGCCACCCCACGAGGCTTTCAGCATCACAGGATAGCCAACTTCCTCAGCCAGACGATGCACTTCATCCATATCGTCAGGAAGCGGGTCGGTTGCCGGAACAACCGGCACTCCGGCCTCAACTGCAAGGTTACGCGCCGACACTTTATTACCCAGTGAACGCATCGTATCGGCAGTTGGTCCGATGAAGGTGACACCAGCTTTTGTACAAGCATCTACAAATTCGGGGCTTTCAGACAGAAACCCATATCCAGGATGAATGGCATCAGCACCAGACTCCTTGGCGACCCGCAGAATTTCCTCAATCGAGAGATAGGCTTCAATTGGCCCCATCTGCTCTTTCAGATGCGGTCCCTTGCCAATCTGGTAAGCCTCATCAGATTTGAAACGATGCAGCGCAAGCTTGTCTTCTTCGGCAAAGACAGCGACGGTTTTCAAGCCCAGTTCATTGGCAGCGCGAAATACGCGAATGGCAATTTCAGAACGGTTGGCGACAAGAATTTTGGAAATGGCCATAAATTGGGAAACCCTGATAGTGAACGTATTCGAAAGCGGTGTGTTGTCTTTTACCTTGCAGCGCACAATTTCGCAAAGCTTCGTTTGCGGGAAGTCCATCTAAGGCTTTTTTATTGGGGCAGGACCTTGTCCGGGCAGGTGCGGTGTTTACCGTTAACGCCGCACAAACCCATGTTCATTGGCTGAACAAACGTCGAAGCCATACGGCAGCATCGCCAACAATCGAGACCCGAACAGCCTCGGGTTTTGGGGGTTGGACCACCATGATGACCGGAAGGCCCATCCAACTGGCCGCCTCGATTTTGGCATAGCCCGGCCCACCGGAATTCTTTGCTACGACACAGTTGATGCGGTTATCCGACATCAGCGCGCATTCTTCATCGGCATTGTCACGCGGTCGTTCAACCAGAACCTTTCCTGGCGGGACCAGCGTATCAGGCGGTTCCATCATTCGGGTCAGGAACCAGCAATCCATGCGTTTAGAAAAGGCAGGGGCTTCCTGACGGCCAACGGCCAGCAGCACTCTTGCGCGCCTGGGAATACTTTCAACTGCCGTTGCAATATCCGGCACATCGATCCATTGATCCTGATCCGTTTTCTCCCAGGGTGAACGGCTCAGCAGCAACAGCGGAATACCCGTGCGCTGTGCTGCATAAACGGCGTGATCTGTCATGGTTGCAGCAAATGGATGTGTCGCGTCGATCACAGCCTGAATGCCCTCGCTGACAATAAACTCGGCCAGTCCATCGGCGCCACCAAAACCGCCAACCCGCAGACGACCCGCCGGTTGCCGTGGTGAACTGGTTCGGCCGGCAAGTGACGTGATGATATCAACCCCAGGATCATTGGCGAACATCTGAGCCAGACGAAACGCCTCTGTCGTTCCGCCAAGCAACAGGACGGACCGCGCCCCTTCCATTGGCGCAACGCCCTCAATCATTGGTGTCGGCACTGTTTCCACGACTGCCAGTTCCTATCACGCTTCAGGGTTCAAACCCAATCAGGAGGCCGTATTGGCCAAGACTTCACCATCACGTCCCACAACCAGTATATCCACAGAAACAGAACTCCTGAAGTCCCCCTTGTTCAAGGCGGATTGTGCGGTCCGTTCTGCAGCGCGCGCCACGTCAAGTGTCAGGGCTTCTGCCAACTCGCGCGTATCTTCTTGAACCAATGAAAGCACTTCCGCAGCGGTGTTGGCAATGCGGGAATTTTTGATTAGCTCTGGTGAACCACCCAAAGCCTCAATTCGTCCCGCAAGCCAATTAAAATCGACTTGTGATCGACCCGAATGCAAATCAAGAGCGCCCTGTGCCAGTTTGATCAATTTTGCAAAACCTCCAGCAATTGTCAGCCGCGAAACCGGGTGGGTGCGAACATATTTCAATAGTCCCCCGGCAAAGTCCCCCATATCCATAAGGGCAATATCTGGAAGATCGTAAAGGGCCTGAACAGTGGTTTCAGACGTAGAGCCTGTGGACCCCGCAATGTGATTTAATCCCGCCGCCCTTGAAACATCAACTCCCCGGTGAATGGAGTGGATCCAGGCAGCACAGGAAAAGGGGTGCACAATTCCTGTCGTGCCGAGAATGGACAAGCCACCCACAATGCCCAATCGCGGATTCCAGGTTTTCAAAGCCAGTTCGGCACCGTTAGCGATGGAAATTTCGATGGTAATATCTGCCGGTTGATCAAATTCGACACAAAGAGCCTCGACCACTTCCCGCATCAGCTTCCGGGGCACCGGATTGATTGCAGGCTCTCCGGGCGCAATCGGCAGGCCTGCCTTTGTCACCATGCCGACACCTGGCCCCGCTTTGAAACAGATACCCGAGCCGGGCAAACCCCTGTAGACCGTAGCAATCACTTCAGCCCCGTGGGTCACATCAGGATCATCACCGGCATCCTTGATGATACTGGCCATGGCTCTGTCACCATCCAGATGCTCACGACACAAAGGAAACACAGGCGTTTCGCCTTTTGGCAGCGTAATTTGAACCGGGTCCGGAAACGCGCCTGTAAACAGTGCCGACAGGCCCGCTTTCGTAGCGGCGGTCGCGCAGGCACCCGTCGTCCAGCCTCTGCGCAATGCCCGATCTGTTGGTTTTCGCGTATTCATATCATAGCTCTAAGGCCCCACCGCGCGATTGCAAAGATGAATGTCGCAGTTCCGCTTTCAAACCGGCGCACTTCGCGCTAATTTGCGCCCATGAACATGAAGACTTCTCCAGAACCATTTTTCAACCTGCCGCGTTTTGAACCCGGCTGGGTGTGGCTTGTCGGCGCCGGGCCCGGTGACCCGGGCTTGCTGACATTGCATGCTGTAAATGCGCTGCAACAAGCAGATGTCATCATCTATGATGCCCTGGTCGGTGAAGACGTGCTGGCACACGCAAATCCTTCTGCGATTCGCGAATATGCCGGCAAGCGCGGCGGCAAACCCTCCCCCAAACAACGCGATATCTCTTTAAGGCTGATTGAACTTGCCAAAGAGGGCAAGCGGGTCTGTCGGCTTAAGGGAGGTGACCCCTTTGTATTCGGGCGCGGTGGTGAAGAAGCTTTGTCACTTGTGGATGCCGGAATACATTTCCGCATTATTCCTGGCATCTCTGCCGGCATTGGCGGGCTGGCCTATGCCGGTATACCGGTCACCCACAGGGACATTAACCAAGCGGTTACCTTCCTGACAGGTCATGATCAGACAGGGCTCACACCGACCGCCATAGATTGGCATGGCGTTGCCAAAGGTGCTCCGGTGATCGTCATGTATATGGCGATGAAGCACCTGGGATCGATCACCACGAAGTTAATCAATGCCGGACGCTCCCCCACCGAGCCAATGGCCATCATCTGCAACGCATCCTTGCCCAATCAAAACATTCTGGAAACCACATTGGGTGAAGCGGTCAGCGCTGCTGAGGCGCAAAAAATGGCACCGCCTGCGATGGTGGTTCTGGGAGAAGTTGTTCGCCTTCGTTCCGCGTTGGATT
The DNA here is from genome assembly GCA_024743215.1 of Alphaproteobacteria bacterium. Taxonomy (GTDB): domain Bacteria; phylum Pseudomonadota; class Alphaproteobacteria; order Rhizobiales. The sequence goes on along the minus strand of JANSWZ010000003.1, from coordinate 100,867 downwards.
GGCTGGGCGCGCTGGAAGGGCGCGTATTGGAAAAGGATCCGCTCAACAATCGCACGCAAAGCAAAGTGGGATGACACCACAAACACGAATTCCGCCCAAGGCCCCGCATGGTCTGGTCCTGTCAGCACCCGGTTCCAATTCCGGCAAGACACTTATTACCCTTGCCCTGCTGCGCGCCCTGAAAAATCAGGGCATCTCGGTTGCCGGAGCTAAAAGCGGCCCGGATTACATTGATCCCCGCTTTCATGAAGCTGCCTGTGGGCACAGTTCGTTTAATCTTGATGGTTTCGCCATGTCACAACAATGCCTGCAGCATTGGGCGGTAACAGCCACACACGCAGCCGATCTGCTGCTGATCGAAGGTGCCATGGGCCTGTTTGATGGGGCTGCGAGTGGCCAAGGGTCGACCGCTGACATCGCAGACAGTCTTGGCCTGCCCATAGTTTTGATCATTGATTGCAAGGGCATCGGTCAATCTGCCGCCGCCATTGCAAAGGGTTTTGCGGAGTTTCGTAAATCAACGCGTCTGGCGGGCGTCATTTTAAACCGAGTCAACTCACAGCGCCATTTTGACATTCTGAAAAGCGGTTTCCAGGACACAGATATTTCTGTTCTGGGTCATGTCAGAACCAATCCGGCTCTCTCTCTGCCTGCACGCCATCTTGGTCTGGTTCAGGCGGAAGAACACACAGAACTCGGTACATTCCTCTATATGGCAGCAGACATTGTCACCCGCCATATTGACCTGTCAGCACTTATCGATGCCGCAGCCCCTTTGCAAACACAACTGGCACAGCAAACGGCAAGTAAACCGCTCGCCCAAACCATTGCCATCGCCCGCGATGAGGCTTTTGCTTTTTGCTATCCGCACCAACTGACAAATTGGCAATCCGCAGGCGCCAGCCTGAGTTTCTTCTCGCCGTTGAATGACGAAGCTCCAGCCTTGAATACAGACGCCGTTTTTCTGCCTGGTGGCTACCCTGAACTGCACGCTGGTCCTCTTGCCCACGCGGAGAAGTTCCGCGAAGGCATGAACGCAGCCCAAGCCAGAAACGCTATCATCTACGGCGAATGCGGGGGCTATATGGTTCTCGGCGACTGGTTGGTCTGCAACGACAAACACAGCCACAAAATGTTGGGATTATTGCCTCTTGAGACCAGTTTTGCCGAACGCAAATTGCATCTGGGTTACCGCAAGCTGAAGCCACTCCAGACAGAGCCTTTCACATCAACGCTGGCGGGTCATGAATTTCACTATGCAAGCACAATGCGCACAGGCACGGCCGATGCGCTTTTCGAAGCAGAAGATGCGTCCGGCATCACAATCGGGCCCATTGGGCTGCGCCGCGACACTGTTATGGGATCATTTGCCCACGTGATTTAGGAATGCGCTGCTAGGCTCCATCAATCGCCAAATCTGAAGTCCGGCAAACTGACAAAAGCCTCCCGCAAAGCATCACTCCAATTGTCAGAAATGGCTTTGTAATGTGGATTGTTTTCGGTGATCCGGACGTGTCGTCCAGCCGCTAAAGTGCCTGTCTCATAAGTCTGGACATCAAATGGCAAGGCCACTGACAGATTTGATTTGACCGTGCTGTCGAAAGAAACCAGCAACAGTTTCACCGCTTCTTCAAAACCCATGCCCGGATCGTAAGCACGCACAAGAATAGGTTTTCCGTATTTGGTCTCACCAATTTGAAAAAAGGGTGTATCGTCAGTGGCTTCAATAAAGTTTCCTTCTGGATAAACCAGAAAAATCCGCGGATCCATGCCTTTGATCTGTCCGCCAATAATCATCGTTGCGCTGAAGGAACTGTCGCCCTTTTGGCCAACATTTGCATTGGCCTGGATAACCTCTTTCAACACCTCGCCCACAATGGCGGCAATCCGAAACATGGACGGCGCTTCAAGCACTGACGGGTTGCGGTCTTCCGGCGCTTTGCTGCGTTCATCCAGCATGCTGATCACGGCCTGCGTGGTTGCCAGATTGCCCGCCGTCAAAAGTGTAATGACGCGGTCACCGGGAACTTCCCAAGTGTGCATTTTTTTAAATGTTGAAACATTGTCGACGCCCGCATTCGTGCGGGTATCCGACATAAAGACCAAGCCCTTATCGAGCTTTAGACCAACGCAATAAGTCATTTGCGCGACACTCTTTCCATGGGGTGCGAATCCTGTGCTCGAACCTGACGCCGGACCCTACTGCTCTACACGAATCGAGACAACCAGAGTTTCATCCAGATTTCCGCCTTGTGAGCCAAACCGGACCCCCCGAATTGGCGCGACGTCACGATAGTCCAGACCTGTGGCCACCCGAACATAGCGCTCATCTGGAGAAATGCCGTTGGAAACGTCAAACCCAACCCAACCCAGTGCTGGCAGATGGGCTTCGGCCCATGCATGACTGGCCACTTGGTCGGTCTGCCCTTCCATCAGCAGATAACCACTGACATAGCGTGCCGGAATTCCGGCAAGTCGACACACTGATATGAAAATATGCGTGTGATCCTGACAGACACCGGTCCCAAGCGCCAAGGCCTGTTCAGCAGTGGTGGCAGAATGGGTGGTGGCCGTCTCGTAGTCGACATTGCCGAGAATTGCAGCCGACAAAGCATGCATGCCCTCAACAGTTTCGTCCAGTTTGATCTCCCGCGCCAATTTGCGAATGTGTGGTCCAGGTGCCGTCAAATCAGTACTGCGTTCAAACATCCACAGAGGTGCAAAACCGCCATGCGAGCCGATAATTCCCGATGTGTCGCTGGTTTCCACTTGCCCGTTGGAGCGAATTTCAACCCGGCTGACATCCGGTTCGATCTCTACCAGGTCAACACGATTATTATTGTGGTCCTCATAGGACAGATTCACGGTCCCACCGGAAATTTGCGTATTCCATTCTTTAACGGTCTGTCCCGCACGCGATTTGGGCGTCAGCCGCAATTGCTGAAGCGCATACGAAACCGGATTGCTGTACAGATATTCAGTCACATGAGAAATGGTAAGCAGCATGATCTTCTAACTGTTGGTTGCCATCAGTGCCCAAAAACGGACATCAACTATTGAAACGATAAGCCTCATCTATAAGCAGTCCAAGACGATTATTGTCGCGAACAAAATCCCGGATAAACTGGTGAAGGCCCTGATCGAATATGTCCTCAACGACCTTCCCCTTCAGACGGGCACGAATGGCATCTGCATGATCATGACAGGCATGACGAGCGTCATAGTCCGATTCAAGATAACCCAGATTTGACACGATTTTATTGTAGCAGAACGCCAAAGATCGAGGCATGCGCGAATTCAGGATCATGAAGTCCGCAATGGTCGCAGCCTGATAGTCATCATCATACGCCCAACGATAGGATCGATGGGCGGATACGGACCGCAATATCGATTCCCATTGCACATTATCCAATGAAGAGCCGACATAGGACACCGAGGGCAGCAGCACGTAGTATTTCACATCGAGAATACGGGCCGTTGCATCCGCGCGTTCAACAAATGTGCCCAGCCGACAGAAATTATACATGTCATTGCGCAGCATCGTTCCATGCAGGGCACCACGCATGCGTGCACTTTGCTGACGAATGGTTTCCAGAAGTGCAGGTAATTCGCGTGGTTTGATCGTCGGCTTCAAGGCCGCATCGAGTTCCATCCAGGCTTCGTTGACGGTTTCCCAGACTTCGCGGGTCAAAGCGGTGCGCACCGTCCGGGCATTGTTGCGCGCGCGCTCAAGGACCGCAATCACACTGGACGGGTTGGATTTATCTCGCAAAAGAAAATCAACCACACCATCACCAGACACTGCATCATGCGTCAGCTTGTAACTGCTCAGCGCTCCAGCAGTTGCCAGAACTGACACCCACTCTTCCTCATCACCAGATGAGCGTGTCAATGCAATGCGCAGGCCGGTATCCACCAGTCTGGCCGTATTTTCAGTGCGTTCAATGTTACGGAAAAGCCAGAACAGGCCATTAGCGGTTTTGCCCAGCATAGCCCTATTCCTCCAGCACCCAGGTATCCTTGGTGCCGCCTCCCTGACTTGAATTCACAACCAGAGAACCTTTTTTCAGTGCAACGCGCGTCAGGCCACCAGGAATAATGTCAATCTTGTTTTTCGAAACCAGCACATAAGGTCGCAAATCCACATGGCGCGGCGCGAGCCCCTTCTTGGTCAGGATTGGAACCGTCGACAATGACAGGGTTGGTTGCGCAATATAATTGGACGGCCGTGCCTGCAATTTGGTTCTGAACTCAGCCAATTCTTTCTTGCTGGCAGCAGGGCCAACCAGCATTCCATAGCCACCGGAGCCGTGAACCTCTTTCACAACAAGTTCTGCAAGGTGCTCCAGCACATATTTCAGGGAATCCGCCTCAGAACAGCGCCAGGTTGGCACATTCTTCAAAATTGCGCTCTCTCCGGTATAAAACTCAACAATTTCAGGCATGTAGGAATAAATGGCCTTGTCATCGGCAACGCCTGTGCCCGGCGCATTGGCAATGGTAATATTGCCAGCACGGTAAACATCCATAATGCCCGGAACACCCAGCATCGAGTCGGTTCGGAAGGTCAAAGGATCAAGATAATCATCATCAATCCGTCGGTAGATCACATCAAGCGTTTTATAGCCGCTTGTCGTACGCATTTTCACCTTGCCATCGATCACACGCAGATCATGCCCCTCCACCAGTTCCACGCCCATATGGTCCGCCAGAAAGGAGTGTTCGAAATAGGCAGAATTGAAAATACCGGGTGTCAGCACACCAACGGTCGGCTTACCTTCGCAGCCCGGCGGCGCAACACTGGAAAGACTGCGGCGCAACAGCCTTGGATAATCACTAATCGTCCGCACCTTGTTGCGTGAAAACAGTTCCGGAAACATCTGCATCATCGTTTCGCGATTTTCCAGCATGTAAGACACACCGGACGGCGTGCGGGCATTATCTTCCAGAACAAAAAACTCATTGGGACCGGTGCGCACAATGTCTGTTCCCACAATATGGGTATAGACGTTGCCCGGAGGAGACATGCCGATCATGCTTGGCTCAAACGCTATGTTCTGCGCTATCAGATGTGCGGGAACACGGCCAGCTTTCAGAATTTCCTGACGGTGATAAATATCATGCAGAAACGCATTGATGGCGCGAACACGCTGTTCAATGCCACGCGCCAATCGGTTCCACTCAGGGGCCGCAATGATGCGCGGAATGATATCAAACGGAATAAGACGCTCAGCTGCTGCCTTTTCGCCGTAGACGTTAAAGGTAATACCCGTCCTGCGAAATATGGATTCCGCTTCTGTTGCCTTGGCATTGAGGCGTTTCATATCCTCGTCGCCAAACCACGCATTGAAGGTTTCATAAGGCGCACGACAGGACGTGTCAGCTGGATCCGTAATTGTAGCAGGACCGCTTTCCATGGGCCGGTCACCGTACATCTCATCAAAGGCGGTTTTGTTGTTGCTCATGAAATTCAGCTTAGAGCAGCTTGCACGCATTGCAAGACCCTTTGCTGCGCTGCATCAGCCAAGATATTCTCCAGATATCGTTTTCTCGGGACTTTTTACCAGCTACATCAAGTTTCTGCGTTTCAAGTCCTTGATGCCGCTGTCATTGCGCCGTATGTAATTTCTATGTTTGCTAAGCTCAAAACACTAATTGGTACCTTCACAGGCGACGAAGAGCCGCACTTTGCGGAGACGGACCCACGTCTGGCTGCTGCGGCACTGCTGGTCCACACCATTTCTATCGACGGCGTTATTACCGATGAAGAAAAAAGCCAGTTGCAGGCCGTTCTTCAAAGTAAATATGAACTCACTCTGGAACAAGCAGATGAGTTGATTGAAGATGCCAGCACGGCGGACAAGGAAGCGGTCGATCTTTACGGCTTCACCAGCGTCCTGAAACGCCATCTCAGTGAAGAAGAGCGTCTCGATATTCTGGCCATGATCTGGGATATGGTCTATGCAGACGGCGTTGTTCACGAATTTGAAGACAATCTTGTCTGGCGCATTGCAGAACTGCTGGGCGTGTCGTCTCGGGATCGAATGATCCTGAAGAAACGTGCCAGGAAACTGGCCGAATGAATCCGAAGCCGTTTCAGGCATCCGGCCTCTCGGCCCAACATTCAAGCGGAACAATTGCAGTCGTCCTTCATCAGGCAGGCTCTAGCCCGGGCCGCGTGGGCCAATGGCTTGAACGGCAGGGCTACGAGTTGGATATCCGCAAACCACCCTTAGGTGATCCCCTTCCGATTGACCTGACCCATTATGCAGGTGCTGTCGTGTTCGGTGGCCCGATGAGTGCCAATGATGACGATGCCTATGTGCGTGACGAGATCGACTGGTGCGGGCACTGCCTGAAACAGGAAGTCCCATTTCTCGGCATCTGCCTGGGCGCGCAAATGCTGGTTCGTGCATTGGGCGGGAATGTCACAGCCCATCCGAAAGAACATGCCGAAATCGGTTATTATCCCCTCTACGCCACGGAAGCTGGAAACAGCTTGCTGCCTGACTGGCCCAGCATGATTTACCAATGGCACAGAGAAGGCTTTGAATTACCCACGGGTGGCACATTGCTGGCAACCGCTGATCTGTTTCAGGAACAGGCTTTTCAGGTCGGCACCTCAGCCTTTGGAGTGCAGTTTCACACGGAACTCACAGAAGCCATGATGCGCCGCTGGTTGGTACATGGGCGGGACAGGCTGGAACTGCCAAGCGCCCAGCAAAGACATGCGCATATTGAAGGCCGCATGATGTATGATGCGCCCATCCGGGATTGGCTGGGCCGGTTTTTGACAGTATGGCTCGCCAGCGATACGCGTGGAAACCTCAGATCTGCTGAACAAAAGACGGCCTGAGCCCTCAGCTCTTGCAATTTGCAGATCACTTGCCGAATGCGATGCAATTTGCACGAATTAGGACTTAATTAATCGTGAATTTCTCAATATCTTGATGCATTCAGCATAGCTACAACCACATCTCGCGTTTCCGCAAACTGGCAAGACCCTTGCAAGTGTACTGGCAGGTTGGCATCAAGTATTGCGTTCCAACCAAATCATGATCACGCCCGCACGGTGTTTGCGTTGCGGGCGTGTTTCTTTTTTGCTTTTGCGCTTGCGACCAGGCGGTTCCAACGCTACATCCCATCTAACGATAACAGGCAATGGGCAGAGCAATGCGGGCTATTCTTGATGTAATCCTTGTGGTGCTGCAACTCTATGTGTGGGTGCTGATCATATCAGCTGTGTTTTCCTGGCTTTACGCGTTCAACGTGATCAATGGCAGTAACCAGGTTGTCGCCACCATCGGCAACACGCTCCATCAACTGACTGAACCGGTTTTGTCGCGCGTACGGCGTTTCGTACCGGCTTTCGGTTCGGTGGATATTTCTCCCATCATTGTGATTCTGGGCATTTTCCTGCTTCAGAACATCATCCGATATTATATTTATCCGAACGTTTTTTAGCGCGTGCCCAAACGCGCCTGCATTGAAAGACTAAGCAAAAGGCCGTTTCATTGCGGCCTTTTGTTTATGGTTCTGGCGATCGTCAGCTTAGGCCCGAATCTTCTATCCGCCAATGATGCAATCATTTCCAGCTACGCGCCCAACGAAGACTGCACCATCGTTGAAGAGACAGATGCCCTTATCGGTTATCGCTGTCCAGGCGTGTTTGATGTAGATGTCTGGCTCTCGATTAGCGATGCACAATGGACGGTCTCCTTCCACAAGGAACGCCCCACCGGTCTTGTGCTTAATCAGGGTTTTAACCGGGCCCATCATCCCGATTTACAAGTCGAATGGCGGTTTGACGGCAATCGCCCCATGGCCGCGCTGCAGCTATGGCGCTTCTATGATGACGCTGGCGATTTGGATGACGGGGCGTGGGTCATCACGAAAATTGACGACAATGAGGTCTGCCACATGGGCTTTGTGGACAGCCTGGAAAATGAAGACCCTTTGGCATTGGCCCGCCAATTTGCCGACGCCAACGCCCGGTCCTATTCCTGCGCAGACAATCCGGTTTGGATCGGCAATGCACCCCAGAAATCAGGCCACACACACCACACAGCGCGCTGACAGGTCGCGACCGCACCTTTGGTACGTCGCACATGTCAATTGACGTGGATGCCCACTGCGGGTACTCAACCCCTTCATGAAATGCGTCCTGGCAGGGACTGAAAGTGATCGTCGGTGCGGTTGACCCAAATGCGGAACCAAAACCGGACATTTCAATTAGATGACGACCATATTGCATGGTTGCGCAAACCTGCCATGACACCACAGAAGGCAGGATGATGAGCGAAACAAACCCCGGTAGCCCCGACAAATTCGGCGTGATGGTCTGCGGACATGGCAGCCGTAACCGCAACGCGGTCGGCCAGTTCTCCGTTTTGGCAGAACGCCTGCGCCCCCATTTCCCCGATTGGCCCGTTGAATATGGCTATCTGGAGTTTGCAAACCCGATCATCGGCGATGGCCTGGACAAGCTACGCGATCAGGGTTGCACGCGAATACTGGCCGTTCCGGGCATGCTGTTTGCTGCAGGTCACGCCAAAAACGACATTCCATCAGTTCTGAACACCTATCAGGCCAAAAACCCAGGCGTCAAAATTGAATATGGCCGGGAATTGGGCATCGATCCCAAAATGCTGAAGGCCGCGAGTGACCGCATTCAGGAGTGTATTGATAGCGCACCAAACACGGTTGAAAACCATGAAACCCTGCTGATGGTCGTCGGGCGCGGCGCATCTGATCCGGATGCAAATTCCAACATCGCCAAAGTCATGCGCCTGCTTTGGGAAGGTTTCGGATTTGGTTGGGGCGAAGTCGCCTATTCCGGTGTCACCTTTCCGCTCGTGGAACCAGCCCTGCAGAACATCTCCAAAATGGGCTTCAAGCGCGTCATCGTGTTTCCATACTTCCTGTTCACTGGCGTTCTTGTGCGCCGGATTTATGATGGTGTGGATACAGTAGCTGCAGAACAGCCTGACACAGAATTTCTGAAAGCCGGTTTTTTGAATGACCATCCGCTGGTCATCGAAACCTTTGCCGAGCGTGTCCGCGAAATCATAGCTGGCGAAAACCTGATGAATTGCCAGATGTGTAAATACCGAACACAAGTGCTTGGCTTTGAGGATCAGGTCGGCCTGGCTCAGGAAAGCCACCACCATCATGTGGAAGGCAAGAATGAGCTTTGCAATCTGTGCAAGCCAAATGGCGACTGCACGGGTGCCTGCGAAACTGAAATCCGGGCAAATATGCATCAGCACCATCATCACGACCATGATCACACGCACGATGACGGGCATAGCCATGATGATGGACACAGCCATCACCCATATCCTCATGCGGACCATCCCATGGGCCCGAAAACATTGCTGGATGAATGAGTTGCAATGAGCCAGTTTGACTACATCAAGGATCCGGCAGAAATCTATCGGCGGTCTTTCGAGATCATTGCCGAAGAAGTGGATTTCTCGGCGCTGCCCGCGGCGATGCACGGCGTTGCGCGGCGTCTGGTTCATACCGGCGGCATGATCGATGTGTTGGACGATCTGAAATTTTCCGATGGTGCCGCCCAAACCGGTGCAAAAGCGCTCGCCAACAAGGCTCCAATCATCTGCGATGTAACAATGGTCGAAGCTGGAATCACAAAACGGCTCCTGCCTGCAGCCAACAGAACGCTCTGTGCGCTGGATGACACCGAAACCAACATCATTGCCGCCAAAGACCTGACCACGCGCTCTGCCGCTGCAATGGATGTCCTTGCCGACCAGTTTGAGGGTGCCATCCTTGCCATCGGCAATGCGCCAACCGCCTTGTTTCGGGTTCTGGAATTGATTGCAGCAGGCGCTCCGATGCCTGCCCTGGTGTTGGGTTTCCCAGTTGGTTTCGTTGGCGCAGCGGAATCCAAACAGGCCCTGGTTGAAAACACACTGAACTTGCCCTTCATCGCACTGACCGGCAGACGGGGCGGCTCAGCCTACGCAGCCGCAACGGTCAACGCGTTGGCGCTGGGAGAAGCAACCCATGGCTGAACAGACGCCAAACAGGCCTTGGCTATCAGTGATCGGTATGGGGGCAGACGGGCTGAACAGCCTGTCCGCCCAGGCCCGAACGGCACTGGACGCCGCCGATGTTCTTGTATCCTCACCACGTCTGTTTGCCATGATCCCGCAAGATGAGCGCCCACGCATTGAATGGAGCAGTCCTTTCTCGGCCACGCTGCCAGCCATAGAAGCCTGTCGGGCTCAAAACGTCGCCATCATCGCAACGGGTGATCCGCTTTGCTATGGCGTCGGCAACTGGCTTCTGACGAAATTTCCCATCGAGGAAATGTCTATTTTTCCAGGAATTTCTGCATTTGCATTGACCTGTGCCCGCATGGGCTGGCCACAGCACAAGGCAATCCTGCACACACTGCATGGCCGCGATGACAGCACCATCCGGGATGCCATCGCGCCCGGCGCTAGACTGGTTGTTCTGTCAGCAGATGCAAAAACGCCGAAAACCATCTGCACACATCTGGTGAAGCTTGGGTATGAAAACGCAACAATCAGCGTTCTGTCCCATCTTGATGGCAGTAAGGAAAACAGAATTGATGGCGTTGCGAAAGACAGCGAATCCCTTTTCGACGCAGCATTTGAAGCCGATCCCGATAATGATCTGAACACGGTGGCCATTCATTGCGTTGCCGGGACAAACGCTCGCATTCTGTCTCGCGCGCCGGGCCTGCCCGATCACCATTTTTCCAAATTCAGAAAAATGACCAAGAGCGAGTTGCGCAGTCTTGCACTTTCGAGGCTCGCCCCGCAGCCCGGCGATATCATTTGGGATGTGGGTGCCGGTTCGGCGTCTGTAGCCGTCGAGTTTTTGCGTCTGGCGCCAGGCGGAGCTGCCTACACTTTCGACATTGATGAGGACGCAAAAGAACATCAGCGCGAAAATGCCGATCGGTTCGGACTGACCAATCTTTATGCCGCCTCGCATGGCGAATTGCCGTTGCAGGATCATGATCTGAACTGCCCGAAGCCCGATGCGATATTCATGGGCGGGGGCATTTCCAAAGATGGAATTGAAGCGGCGCTGCGCTTTCTCAAACCCGGCGGTCGATTTGTCTGCAATTCGGTGACAATCGAATCCGAGGCTGATTTGTTATCAGCCTATGGTGAACATGGCGGTGAATTATCCCGCATCAGCATAGCCCGTGCGGAGCCCCTGGGTGCCGTTCATGGGTTCAAACCAGCAATGCCAATCACACAATGGTTTTGGCAGAAGGAAAATAAGGCATGAGCGGAACTCTTTATGGCGTAGGCGTCGGTCCGGGCGATCCGGAATTGATGACCTTGAAAGCTGCCCGGCTGATTTCAAATGCTGATGTCATCGCTTATCCCGCGCCGGAAAGCGGAGAGAGCTTTGCCAGAAGCATCGCTGCCGCTCATTTCACACAAGGCGTAGAAGAGCTTCCTATCGAGGTGCCCATGCTGCCAGACCGGTTTCCACATGAGGTCTATGAAGGTGCAGCGAACAACATCTCACGGCATTTGAGCGCCGGACGCGACGTGGTGGTGTTGTGCGAAGGCGATCCTTTTTTCTATGGCTCCTTCATGTATCTGTACGATCTGCTGGAGAAAGAACACTCCTGCATTGTCGTTCCGGGCGTCTCGTCGTTGACAGCATGCGCCGCCGCAGCCGGTCATCCGCTGGCAGGCCGGAACAGCATTCTAACGGTCATTCCTGGGCCCCTCGAAGATGCAGAAATCGCAATCCAATTGCGGAACTGTGAAGCTGCAGCCATCATTAAAGTAGGTCGCCACATGGGTCGGCTAAGCAAACTCATCGAAGCTGAAGGACTGACTTCGGCAGCGACCTATGTCGAGCGTGCAACGTTGGAACAGGAACGCGTTGCACCGCTGGCAGATATTCCAGAGAACCGCGCGCCCTACTTCTCCATGATCCTGATCGATAAGGGCAGCCGCCCGGGACAGGCATCTTCTTCATGAACACGCAACCCGTCATCATTGTCCTGACCCAAGCGGCTCTGCCGCTGGCACAACAGCTGGCGAAGACTCTGCAGGCGGATATTCACGGTTCCCAAAAACGCCTTGATGGTGACCCGTCGATCACCGTCCTGTTCGATGATGCGATCTCACATATCGGTACGCTTTTTTCAGCTGGACGGCCCATCATCGGCCTGTGCGCCTCCGGCATTCTGATCCGCGCGGTCGCGCCACATCTCAGTGACAAACACAGTGAGCCACCAGTCCTTGCGATCAATGAGAATGGGAAATCCATTGTACCGCTTTTGGGTGGGCATAATGGGGCTAACGCTCTGGCTCGAAAGATTGCAGATGATCTTGCAGGCCACGCCGCAATCACCACCGCCGGAGATGCACATTTTGGCGTCGCGCTGGACGAACCGCCGCAGGGTTGGAGGCTCGCAAACAAGGCAGATGCAAAACCCTTCATGGCAGCGTTGCTGAACGGCGGACGGGTCAAAATTCGAGGCAAATTGCCATTTGATGCAAACAAGCTGCCGCAATCAGACAGCGGAGAACTGTTGCTGGAAAGCACTGTGAAACACCAGACAGGCTCAACCACCCATCTGGTTTATCATCCCAAAAAACTTGTCATGGGGCTGGGTGCCATTCGCAATGCAGATCCGATTCGGATGATCGCACTGGCAGAACAGGTTTTGGCAGATGCCAATCTCAGCCCATTGGCGCTGAGTTGTATCTGTTCTCACACGGTCAAGGCAGATGAAGCTGCAATCCATGCTGTGGCCGATCATTTTGGCGTTCCGGCTCGTTTTCTAAGTGCCGAAACACTCGAAGCAGAAACGCCGCGCCTCAAAAATCCGTCCGATATCGTCTTCGCGGAAGTTGGTTGCCACGGGGTTGCGGAAGCTGGCGCGCTGTCCGGCGTTGGCACAACCGGGCACCTGATTGTTGAAAAGCAGAAGATAGATCAAGGCACCTGCGCCATTGCAGAGGCAACCAATATCATTGAGCCGCAAACAATCGGCCGCGCCCGCGGTCGTCTATCAGTTGTGGGTCTTGGGCCAGGCCAGCCTGACTGGCAGACGCCAGAGGTGAGCCGGCTGGTTGCGGGTGCTGATCATCTGGTCGGCTATTCGCTGTATCTTGATCTGCTGGGCGCGCAGGCAAATGGCAAAACACGCCACGATTTTCCATTGGGCGCGGAAGAAGACCGCGTGCGCCATGCTTTGGTGCTGGCAGGTGAAGGAAAGTCGGTTGCCCTTGTATGCTCAGGCGACCCTGGTATCTACGCCATGGCAACATTGGTCTGGGAATGTCTTGATCAGACCGAATTGCCCGATGGCGCAAAGCGGGTGGAGATCATCACCACACCCGGCATTTCAGCACTACAGGCCGCTTCGGCACGCGCTGGCGCGATTCTTGGCCATGATTTTTGCACGATCTCCCTGTCCGATCTTTTGACACCGTGGGAAGCCATTCAGACCAGAATAGAGGGCGCAGCAACAGGTGATTTTGTCATTGCGTTCTATAATCCGGTTTCCAAACGCCGCAGGACGCAACTGGCCTACGCCAAGGAAATTCTGTTGCAACACAGACCAGCAGATACACCCGTCATTCTGGGTTCAAATCTTGGCCGCACGGAAGAGCAATTGCGCATTGTCGATCTGGGCGATTTGAATGTTGATGATGTGGATATGCTGACGGTTGTGCTGGTCGGTTCCAGCGCATCACGCCGACTTGCCTTTGATGGCGGAACAAGAGTTTACACCCCGCGCGGCTACGCCAGGAAACGCGAAACAATCACCAAGGAGGCTGCCGAATGACCGTGCATTTTATCGGGGCTGGACCCGGTGACCCCGAACTCATAACTGTGCGCGGACTGCGCATCATCAAATCCTGTGAACTATGCCTTTATGCAGGATCGCTGGTTCCCGAAGCAGTGGTCGCCGAGGCCCCGGGGACAGTAACCGATACCGCCTCCATGACGCTGGACCAGATCATGGTTGAAATCGAGGCCGCGCATGCGCGCGGCGAAGATGTGGCACGTGTTCACTCTGGCGACCCGTCACTTTATGGCGCCATTGCAGAGCAAATCCGTCGCTTACAGGCTGCAGACATCCCCTACGAAATCACTCCCGGCGTGCCCGCTTATGCAGCAGCCGCTGCTAAACTGGGCCGTGAATTGACCGTTCCCGAAATCAATCAGACAGTTATCCTCACCCGCACAGCCATGAAGTCTTCTTCCATGCCGCCGGGAGAAGATCTGGAAGTCCTGGGGCAATCCGGTGCCACACTGGCCATCCATCTGTCAGTGCGCAATTTGCGGGACATTGAGCGCAAACTGATCCCGCTTTATGGCGCAGATTGTCCAGCCATCATCGCCTATCGTGTCGGCTGGCCCGATGAAGCATTTCTCCACGGCACATTAAGCACCATCCGCGAAAAAGCCCGGCTCGCAAAAATCACCCGCACGGCACTCATTTTTGTCGGGAAGGCTCTGGCAGAGCAAGACGAATTCCGCGACAGCGCGTTATATGACGGCGCTCATGCCCATATTCTAAGGCCAAAGCGCAGTGCCTGATGATTGGCGGTTGCCTGGACCCTCGGAACAAGTCCGAGGGTGACGGAGAAGGGGTGGGAATTCAGCCCACCGGCTTTGCTTGACATCTAAACCCGTCATCCTCGGACTTGTTCCGAGGATCCACAGCGCTCACTCCGTCAAGCGCACACTCACCTGATCTGTCCGCCCTTTGGCGTCAATCACGGTCAAAGTCGAAAAGCCAGGGCCCGATGGCCGAAACGAGCTTTCCCGGCGCAACGCACGGCTGGCGACCGGTCGCCCGTCAGCCAACCACGTAAAGGGTGCAGAGCCACCGCGAACCTTGAGCGCAACCGCACCATCGGCACGCACTTGTAAACTCGCATCTGCTGGCGGAAAGGCAATCACAGGCCTGGCAGATGCAACCGCATTGCCGGTGCCATTATTCTGCCCAAACCGTTTCAAATGCACTGGCAAATCGACATTAGCCAAGAGCGCATCACCGTTCAGCGCTGGATGTGGGTGGCTTTCCAGACGCGCAAACACATCCATGAAGATCGGCAACGCCGCCGTGGCACCCGTAATATGTCCCGCAGGTGCATTGTCAGGCCGCCCCACCCACATGCCCACCACATGCCGACCATCAAAACCAATCGTCCATGCATCTCGGTAGCCGTAAGACGTACCTGTTTTGTAAACCGGGCCGGCAAGGCCGCTTTGTTTGTGTTGCGAGGTTTGCAGCATCGATTTGACAAGCAGATCGGTGGCCGAAACACTCAGCACACGAGCCGCAGAAGAAGAAACATTCACATCAGGGCGGATCTTGAGCTCCAGCGCAGACCCCTGCCCCGCAAGCGCACCATACAGACGCACAAGCTCTTCCAGTGTCAGTCCGACGCCGCCCAGCCCCATCGCCAACCCCGGCCTGGCACTATCGGGAAAGCGCGGGGCGGCTCCGGCACGGCGCAAGCGGCTGGCCAGCCGATGCGGGTCAACCTTGTCCAATACAGCGATAGCCGGAATGTTGAGAGAAAGCTGAAGCGCTTCCGAAATAGTCATGGTGCCATGAAACCCGGTGTTGAAATTTTCAGGCACGTAATCTGCAAAAGCGGCAGGCCGATCATCAACCAACGTATTAGGATGCGCAATTCCAGCCTCAAATCCAAGGCCGTAAATCAAGGGCTTCAACGTCGACCCCGGTGACCGTACAGCGCGGATCATATTCAAATGCGCGGCTGCATTGCCTGACAGCAAGCCCGGACCACCTACAGAAGCCTTTATAGCTCCGGTTTGATGATCCACCACCAGGGCTGCAATTGAAAAGCCTTTGCCCAGCCCCGCACTGCGCTGCGTAATGTGCTTTTCAAGTGAGGCCTGCAACGCGTAATCTATGGTGGTTTCGATGACCAGATCAGGTTCATCCACCCCGCGCAATTCCTGCGCGACATGAGGCGCAAGCATGGGGAAATGTTTGCGCTGATAAGGAATGGGCGCGGCTGCAGCCCGCTTCGCATCTTCTGGGGAAATCAGCCCAGCTGTTTCCAAACGTTGGAGGACGCGTTTCCGGGCTGACATTGCCCTGTCAGTAAACCGATCCGGACGCCTTGTTTCGGGTGCCTGTGGCAGAGCAATCAACAGGGCAATTTCAGCAAGATTGAGCCACGCAGGCTCCTTGCCGAAATAAGCCCAGCTGGCTGCCCGCACACCTTCCAGATTACCCCCATAGGGCGCATGATTGAGGTAAAGCGTCAGGATTTCCTGCTTGCTGAGCTGCTCTTCCAGCCGCTTCGCCTGAACGATCTGCTGTATCTTTCCAGCCAGTGTTCGGGTTGTCTCATCACTCAACAGGCGGGCCGCCTGCATCGACAGGGTTGATGCACCTGATATCACGCGACCATTCGTGAGCAGTTGGAAGGCCGCACGCAACATGGCACGCCGGTCAATCCCGTCATGATCGAAGAAACGGCGATCCTCATAGGCCAGAAGAAATGTGATCAGCCTTGGGTCCACCTCTTCCAGTTCAACCGGAATACGCCAGTAGCCACCGACAGTGGTAAACGGGCGCAGCAATTCACCATTGGATGCAACCACTGTGACTGATTGAGGTTGCTCCAGATGTACCGGTGGCGTGTTCCTGACAATCTGATGCACAGATTGCAGGGCCATGAGTCCGCCGGACAACACAGCCAGTCCCAGCAGCGCTGGAACCAGCAACCACAAACGGTGTCTGAGGCTCAGAGCCATGGCGGTTCTCCGCTCTACCGCAGCGGACCTACGATACTAATGCTCATTCCCTCATTGGTTCCATGGATTTGCGGCCAGTACATGTCTTCAACATGAGTTGGCGGCAAGGTAAACTCACCTGGAGAAATTGCACGAACCTGATAGGCGAAAGTCCAGACATTCGACCCGTCTGTCACGGGCATTTCCTCAAATGCCTTGCCATCAAAACCGACCACAAACCGGTCATCCAGAAACGCAGAATGCTCAGGCGGTGTTGAATTGGGGAGCCAATTCAGGCCACTGCTGGCGCTTTGAAGAAGACTGGGATTATCAATTTCAAAACCGGCAGGCAAAGGATCCACCAAAAGCAGCTTGTCTGTCCGATTGACCATCTGGCGCACGGTCAGAACAACAACCAACCGGTCATTCTGTGACAGAGTTTCCAAATCAGCTGGCGTACCATCCCGATTGAAAAACTCCCGGGCAACAATGAACCCATTTTCTGAAGACCCCGAAGTCGTTTTGGGAACGCCGCTTGTTTCAACCCGCAAAGGCACGCTGCGCTGCAGATTGTTGCGAATCACAACATTCCCTTCCGCCATCGCCTCTTCATCAAAGCTGAATGAGATAACACCACTACCATCACCAGAAGCATCTTTCTCCAATTGAATGCCCGCATGGCTGACATCCACATCAAGCGTCTCATTGACCTTGGCCAGAGAGCCTGATGCCATCAGCAACCAGGCCATTTCCTGGGTGCTCAGATATCTATCGCGTTGTCGATCCGCTGTGACCGCCTCAGCTAGTTCAGCTGTCTCGATCTGGTTCAGGCCACTTTCGGCAATCAGCGACATGATCGCCGCACCGTCTCGCATATTCGTTCCATAGTCACGCGGACCGGAGCGAGATGGCCTTATCTTACGACGGTCCAGATAGGTGGTTTTGGCCGCTTCAAATGCCTTGGTTGCTCTCGTATTTTCACCATAGAGCGCCAGACCTCCCGCCAGTTGTGCTTTGGCTATGGGCGTCGAAAACGCATCAAATTTAGCGTCGACAAAGTAACGCAGATCACCAAGCGTAGCCGACCCGTTACGCGCCAGCACATAAAGCGCATAAGCCATCGGATTGGCGTCTGCATCAATATTTGTGTTGAATGACAAGGTGTTTTTCAGATTGTTGATCGCCTGCTCATAAGCAACCTCTGGCACTTCAAAACCGGCCTCTCGGGCTCTGGTCAGGAAATCACTGACATAAGCATCCAACCATAAATCCCGACTGGCGGAAGAGCCCCACAAACCAAACGACCCGGCGCTGGTCTGATAGCTGACCAGACGCGTAATCGCATCTTCAATTGTCTTGCGATCAGATGCAGAGCTGATTGGACGTGACAGCAATGGCAGTGCCCGGCTGGTTGTCTGCTCCGAGCATCGATAGCCATAATTGTCCAGCTGGTTGTACAAGGCAGCCGGATTAAGCCCTGCACCCGCACCAAGTGCTATGGACACAGTTCCCGTTCCAGGCACATAGGCATCCAGTACAGAAGAGCTGATTGTGAAGGAATTTCCATCGGCACTGGCCGGTGTCAACACAACAGAATTTGCATCATGCAAAGGCCGTGTGTTGGCCCGCATCGGCAGCACCAAATCCTTCAAAATGGTCTGATCATCCGGTCCGGTGAGGCTGATTTGCAAGTCGGCATTACCAACCGCACTTGCTGTCAATGGAACCAGAACCCGCGCTGTGCCGCCTTCATCCAGTGTGACGATACCTTCTGCGGTTTCACCAAGATCCAGCCCACTGGAGGCGGTAACCATCAGATCATATTCGCCAGCAGGACCGTCCGTATTGTCAAACTGAACCAGCAGACGAGATTGATCTCCAGGTGCCAGAAAACGCGGCAATGTTGTGGTCATAACCACTGGATCGCGAACGATCACCTCGGCATTGGTGCTGCCAAGCTTCCGCTCACTCCACGCCACGGCCATCAGTTTCAGTGTGCCGTTGAACTGTGGCACATCAAACGAAATCGTTGCTGCGCCATTTTCATCCAGATCAACAATTCCGGAATAAAGCGACACGGGTTTTTCCGCCGGTGGATTGCCTTCCATGGCCAGACCGGCAGTTGCCGCATCCCCGCCAACACGAAGCCGCCCCTGTGTGCCGGAAAGACCATTGATCAACCGACCATATAGATCCCGAAGCGTGGCCCCCAATTGGCGTTTGGCAAAATACCATTTTTCAGGTTCCGGAGGCGCGTAGCGGGTCAAATTCAGGATGCCGAGATCAACAGCCGCAACAACAATATGAGCGCTGCCGTCGCCCGCACCGGAAACAGTCACAGGCACCGTTAATGTAGTACGAGGTTTGATTTTCTCGGGAAGATCCATCGCTACGGAAAGCGTGCGAGGCGCAGGATCAACGCCCAGCCATTCCACCCCGATGGACCGTGTTGGCAGCTGACCATTGGCCGCATCCATCGGGTGATGAAGTGTCGCCAGAACATAAGCACCAGCGCCCCAGTCTTCACCGACGGGCACATCAAAACTCTGCTCTCCCTCGATTACATCAAACTGGTAGCTTGCCAGCAATTCCTCATTGGCAACAAGCAATTGCAGCTTGCCGGGCCGGTCAGCACTCAGCCGAACTTTTGCCACATCACCAGCGGTATAGAGCGTGCGGTCAACACCAACCTGAAGCGCATCCGGCGTATCAAAAGCGGATTTTTCGACATACCAGCCCGCGTAAAAATCATAACTGGCAACAGTTTCGCCAGAAATCACGTCAAGGCGGTACGACCCCCAGTCCACCGTTAAATCAAGCCGCGCAAACTGGTCCTGCATCAAATCAAGCGAACCTGTCGCGACCCGGTCTGTCCGGGTAATCGGCTCCCAGCCCCACCGACCATTTGACTTGCGATACCATTGATAGGATCGGCTGATCCGATTCAGCTCGTAGTTTGCCTGTGTTGCCGCAATCTGCGTGCCTTCTTCATCAAGGGCCACCAGTTGAAAACCAGCTGATCCTCCTTCAGGCGCAGAGCCATCAAACAACGGACGGATACCGATGGACGGGCCGGTTGCAGCCAGTGGAACGTCAATCTGGCGCTCAACCGGGCGCCCGCCACCATCACTCATCGTGACCGAGATTTTGGCCGCCAATGGCAATGTGGTTTCAGGGACTGACGGAACAGCCAGGTCAAACTGAACGCTCCCTGACGCATCCGTTCTTACGCCCGGCGTGAACCGGTCATTCACCGGTGTGAAATTTTCATCCGACAAACCGAAGACAAAGCCTTTAAATGGCCCGTCCACAGGCTGGCGTGCCACAATGCTGATGCCGCCTTCAATCGGCAGCCCCACGGCAGGTGCGCCAAACAGATAGCGTGCAGCCACACCCATTGTGGCAACCTCTCCTGCTCGCAGCTCTGAATCATTCAGGGTCAGATCAAAATCAATCCGCTCTGGCAGAAAATCCTCAACCAGAAACCGTTTGGTTGACACCGGTGCCGCATCGGGATCGGTGTAAATCTGCATGTCCCAGCTGCCGCGCAAAGCACTCGTAGGAAGCATGAAAGAGGCAGAATGGCCGCCAGTGCTGTCATTGGTTGATATTTTGCGTATCTGCTCAACACCATCGGGGCGCTTCATCACAAATGTGATTGGCAATCCGGGCAGGGCTTCGGCATCAGCATCACGCAGCAATGCGGTTGCATGAACCTCGGCACCCGGACGATAGACCCCGCGCTCTGTATATAAAAACACATCCACAGCGCCCGGTGATGTGCGCCCATCGACCCCCCGATCGGTCAGGTCAAACCCGGTTTGCTCCAGATCCAGCAGGGCATAATCCGGCGCGTCGGTTTCCGCCACAAGCGTGGCCGCCTGCAATGCACCTTCGCCGCGCAACAGGCCGGGCGCAAATTGAACATAGCCATTGGCATCGGTTTCGCCCCGGCCCAAAATCTCACTGCTGCGCGCAATCAGCTTGACCGCAACACCCGGCAAAGGCGTCGATGTTTCAAGCGAACGGGCGAAAACGTGCAAGCCATCATCAGCAGACAGACTGGACAGACCCAGATCACTGACCACAAACCATTGTGTTGCCTTGGGCTGCCAGTAACTTTCATTGGTTTTCGGACCGTCAGCAACCATTACATATGCCCCGGGCTGCAGATCGCCGACAACACGGAACACGGGCATTAAAGTTGTCGTGTCAGCATTTAGCTCACCATCAGTCTCTAGAACACCAGACCAAACTTGCGTAGCCAGATCGGAACTCAACCCACTCAGCGAATCATTGTTCAGGGGACGATTGAAGCGGCCATCTCGCAGCAGTTCTGCAATGGCTGCATCACCCACACGGTGCACGGAGATATCCACGGCATCCATATTGACAGTTACAAGCGGAATGCCTTTGGTATGGCTGCGGGACAGCACATAGGCCGATCCGGTAAAGCGCACATTTGGCGAACGATCGCGCACATAGATATCCAGCGAGACAACATTATCAATCCGCTCACCGATGTCCGCTGGAAGACCTGCACGCAAATCCAGGCGATAGCGCTCACCATGTGTCAGGCCACCTACACAGATTTCCTTGTTGGCAACCCGCACATCTGCAGGTTCGGTTCCATCCAGACGCAAATAATCCGTATATTCAGTATCATCTGCATCCAGGCGCTCTGAAAACTGCACGCATGCACTCGGATTGGCCGCATCACTGTCGACCGAATAATCGAGCATGCGGAAGCCATGCTCGGCATCCAGCGCCTCATAAGCCGTCCGAACTCTTGGATTCTCTGCCAGTTCCAGACTGACTTTATAGGATTCCAAAGCAGGTCTGTAACGGTCAGACAGTACAAGTGCGCGCGCCAGAAGATCCAATGCAGCAGCTTTGTCTGCATCACCCTGAGCCAAGCGATAAGTTTCGAGCGCGCCGCTGATGGCAAAACTGCGATAGTCACGCGTTTCCTGCCATTTTTTGGATCGGCTGCGCCAATATGTATCAGCAAAAGCGCGCCAGGCAGCGATGTTCAGTGGATCGACAGTCACCCAGATTCTCGCCAATTGGCGCATGGATGAAAAGTCGTTCACAAGGGCGGCAGCAGAAAAGCGACCGGGCAGATTATCGGTATCGCCCCGAGGGCTAATGGCCGCAAATGAAGCGCGCAGCGCATCCTGCGCCCGCACCAGGTCTTTCGTCAGAAACGCCAGTTCGGCGGGGTTGTTAAAACTATCCGGGGCCCGAACCGTCTTTTCTACAATCCGGCCCGCAATAGCCCCTTCTGCGCTTTGCAGCTCTCCGGACTGATCTTTCAGAAAACACCAGCCCGCTGCCTGATTATAGGTGAAAGCCTTGCATTGCTGATCTGATATACAGGCCTGCGCACATTGCTTTTCTGACACATCTTTAACCGTCCGGTAATCAAACCCGAAATAATCGGCATTTTCAGTGGTTTGAACAATGCGTTGGGTTTCCTGCGCTTCAGCTTGCGTGCCGAAAACGGACGCGCTCAGCGAAAGCGCCAGCGCAAAAGCAATGCATGATGCATTGCTCACAGAAAATGGAACCAGAAATCTCATTTTATCTCCCTAGTGCACCCCAAGAAGCATGCGCTTCCAATTCTCATCTTATCCCATAAGTTGAAGATGCCCAAATGACAGGATCAAGGCAAAAAAGACCAAAAGACAAAATTCATATTGCGGTGCAAAAGTTGCCCCGTAGCTGGTTTTGCGTATAAGTCACTTTCAAATTCAATTTTTGCAAACACGATGTGAAATGGGGCCTTATGAGCAGCCAAATTATTCCGGTGGAAGAATTCGATCTGATCGTTTTTGGTGGAACCGGAGATCTTGCACAACGCAAGATTATCCCCGCTCTTTATCACAGACATCAAGATGGTCAGATTGTTGGTGACAGCCGCATTATTGCAGTCTCTCGCCGCCCCTTGTCTCAGGAAGAATATCTGACCAAAGCGAATGATGCTCTGGAAGAGTTTTTACCCGAGGAAGAACGCGACCCCGATACGGTCAAAGCATTTCTCAAACGCCTGTCCTATGTGTCTGTCGATGTGACCGATGATGCGGGCTGGCAGGAACTGAAAGCCAGACTTGATCCGTTTCCCGACAGGGTGCGTGCCTTCTATCTGGCCGTTGCACCGGGCCTGTTCGGACAGATTTGTGAATATATCGGCAGCACCGGCCTGATCACTGAGAAAACCCGTGTGGTGATTGAAAAACCAATCGGCAAGGATCTCGCTTCAGCCAAAGAATTGAACGATTCCATTGGCAAGGTTTTCCGTGAAGAACAGATTTTCCGGATCGATCACTATCTGGGCAAGGAAACCGTACAGAACCTGATGGCATTGCGCTTTGCCAATGCTCTGTTTGAGCCAATCTGGAATGCGGCCCATGTGGATCATATTCAGATCACCGTGGCGGAATCCATTGGTGTCGGTACACGTGGCCCATATTACGACACATCCGGCGCCATGCGCGATATGGTTCAGAACCATATTCTTCAGCTGTTGTGCCTGGTGGCCATGGAACCACCAATGTCCATGAATGCCGACGCTGTGCGCGATGAAAAGCTCAAAGTGTTGCGGTCACTGCAGCCAATCACCGGTGAAACAGCTGAAAAACTGACAGTTCGCGGCCAATATACCAGCGGTGCCGGACCGGAAGGTGCGGTTCCGGGATATCTGGAAGAGTTGGAAGACGACACCAGCAAGACCGCCACATTTGTAGCCATCAAAGCATCTGTCGAAAACTGGCGTTGGGCTGGTGTGCCGTTTTATCTGCGCACCGGAAAACGCATGCCTCAGCGTTCCTCGGAAATCGTTGTTGCGTTCCGGCCCATTCCCCATTCAATCTTCGACACGGGTGCGGGCGGCGTTGCAGAAAACCGATTGGTTATCCGCCTGCAGCCGGATGAAGGCGTAAAGCTGTGGCTGATGATCAAGGATCCCGGCCCTGGTGGCATGCGTCTGCGGCACGTCCCGCTGGACATGAGCTTTGCTGATGCGTTCGAAGTGCGCAGCCCGGATGCGTATGAACGTTTGATCATGGATGTCATTCGCGGCAACGCAACCCTGTTTATGCGCCGTGATGAAGTTGAAGCTGCCTGGGAATGGGTCGACCCCATCCTCCAAGCCTGGGACAGTTCCTCCGATACACCCAAAAAATACACAGCTGGAACGTGGGGTCCTGCGGCATCGGTCGCACTGATCGAGCGCGAAGGTCGCACATGGCACGATGATGAGTGATATGATGAGTGGAACTGACAAAAATATGCTGGCCGACAAAGAAAGCCTCGCCGAAGAGCTTGCAGCTCAAATTGCCGCAGCTCTGGACCGGGAACTTCAGGCAAACGGCAGGGCATTGCTTGCCGTATCCGGCGGCTCCACACCAAAGCTGTTTTTTCAGAAACTGAGCGAAAAAGATATTGATTGGGCTGGCGTCACCGTCACGCTTGTCGATGAGCGCTGGGTCGATGAAACCAGCGAGCGATCCAATGCGGCATTGGTGAAAGCCAATCTGCTGACCGGAAAAGCCGCTGCAGCTAACTTCTTTCCGCTTTACACCGGCGATGAAACGCCAGTGGCTGGGCTGAAAACTCTGGAAGATCAGTTTGACTCCGTGGGCATTCCCATCACGGCCGCTATTCTCGGCATGGGCGGCGATGGACACACCGCATCCTTTTTTCCGGAAGGAGACAAATTGTCTGCGGCGCTTAATCTGGGCAATGAGGATACCTTTATTGAAATGCATGCACCGGGCGCGGGCGAGCCACGCATTACCTTCACCCTGCCTGCATTGCTGAAAGCCGACTTTCTGGCCCTTCACATCGAAGGCGAAGAGAAGCAGCAGGTTTTGGCCACAGCTCTAAGCGAAGGCCCCATCGAGGACATGCCGATTCGAGCTGTCCTGCGTCAGAACGAAAAAGAATTGACAATTTTTTGGTGCCCATAGCGCACCGCTTGTTTTTTTGGAGACAATCACATGACCGACGTTCAACCACGCATTGCCGAGGTTACAGAACGCCTGATCGAAAGAAGTCAGCCAACACGGTCTGCCTATCTTGAACGCATCCGCAAAGCGGGTCAGGACGGACCAGTACGCACGCAATTATCCTGCGGCAATCTTGCCCATGGTTT
The DNA here is from genome assembly GCA_024743215.1 of Alphaproteobacteria bacterium. GTDB lineage: Bacteria > Pseudomonadota > Alphaproteobacteria > Rhizobiales. Next base: position 75,951 of record JANSWZ010000003.1, on the reverse strand, counting down.
TGCGGCCTGCAGCCCGCATGACAAGGAAGCGCTGGCGGGGGACCGCCTTGCCAATATTGGCATTATCACCTCCTACAATGACATGTTGTCTGCGCATCAGCCATTTGAACAGTTTCCGAACCTGATCAAGCAAGCCGCCCATCAGGCTGGCGGTGTGGCACAGGTCGCTGGAGGCGTTCCTGCCATGTGCGATGGCGTGACACAGGGACAACCGGGCATGGAATTGTCGCTGTTTTCCCGCGATGTCATTGCCATGGCTGCAGGCGTGGGCCTGTCTCACAACATGTTTGATGCAGCTGTCTTCCTGGGCGTGTGCGACAAGATCATACCCGGCCTTCTGATTGCATCCCTCACCTTTGGCCATTTGCCGGCGGTATTTATTCCAGCCGGTCCCATGCCAACTGGACTGCCCAATGGTGAAAAAGCCCGGATACGGCAACTCTTTGCAGAAGGCAAAGTTGGCAGAGCCGAATTGCTGGATGCAGAATCCAAATCCTATCACGGTCCCGGAACCTGCACATTCTACGGCACTGCGAATTCCAACCAGATGCTGATGGAAATCATGGGCCTGCATCTGCCGGGGGCCAGCTTCGTCAATCCGAACACACCCTTGCGCGATGCGTTGACCAAGGCTGCAACGGAACGTGCGCTTTCCATCACGGCACTTGGCAATGATTACACCCCAGTGGGGGAAGTGATTGATGAACGCGCTATCATCAATGGCGTGGTTGGCCTTCATGCCACTGGCGGCTCGACAAACCACACCATGCATCTGGTTGCCATGGCAGCTGCTGCAGGCATCAAGCTGACCTGGGATGACATATCCGATCTGTCAGACGCGGTGCCGCTGCTGTCCCGCATTTACCCCAACGGTCTGGCCGACGTGAACCATTTCCACGCGGCTGGCGGCATGGGTTACCTGATCAGCCAGCTATTGGATGGCGGTCTGATGCATGAAGATGTTCGCACCATTTGGGGCACAGGCATGAATGGCTATCGTACGGAACCCAGGCTGACCGAAAAGGGCGGCGTGAACTGGGTGCCTGTGGCAGAAAAAAGTCATGATGAAAATGTTCTGCGCCCATTCAGCACCCCATTCCAGAGCGATGGTGGACTGAAAATGCTGTCAGGCAATCTGGGCCGCAGCGTCATCAAGATTTCCGCTGTTAAATCGGACCATCGCTTCGTAGAGGCACCAGCCCTCGTCTTCCATGATCAAAATGACGTTCTGGAAGCGTTCAAGGAAGGCAAACTTAACCGCGACTTTGTTGCGGTCGTGCGGTTTCAAGGCCCCCGTGCCAACGGCATGCCGGAATTGCATAAGCTGACGCCAACACTTGGTGTGTTGCAGGAGCGCGGTCTGAAAGTGGCGCTTGTAACCGATGGGCGCATGTCTGGCGCATCCGGTAAGGTTCCCGCAGCAATCCATGTTACACCGGAAGCTGCTTGTGGCGGCGTCATCGGTAAAATCCGCGACGGAGACATTATGCGTCTGGACGCGGAAGCAGGCACTATGGAACTGTTGGTCGATGCCGATGAACTGGCAAAACGTGATTTGGCAGTGGTTGATCTGACGGCCAATGATTTCGGCATGGGTCGCGAAATGTTTGCAACCTTCCGAGCCGTCGCTGGCACTGCTGATACCGGTGCCTCTACACTGTATGGAGTAGCATGATGACAGACCAGAACCGCTTCAAGCCGCTAAAGGCGCTGCGCGCCTCGGAAGCCGATATCCAGATCAAAGCCTTATTTGATTATGATCCGGACAGGTTTGGCAATTTCTCGGCTGAGGCTGTTGGTATTCTGCTGGACTACTCAAAAACCCAAATGTCGCAAAAAGCCAAGGATATGCTGCTTGATCTGGCATCCAATTGCGAAGTTGTGGAACGTCGCGATGCAATGTTGTCCGGAGAGAAGATCAACACCACCGAAGATCGGGCGGTGCTGCACACGGCTCTGCGTGCCCCTTTGGACGCCGACATTGAAACCGATGGCGAAGATGTGGTTGGACCGGTCCACGGCGTACTGGCCGCCATGCGCATTTTCTCCGATGGCGTGCGCAGTGGCACCATCAATGGAGCAACCGGCAAGCATTTCACCGATGTCGTGAATATCGGCATTGGCGGTTCAGACCTTGGACCAGCCATGGCGACCCTGGCGCTGAAGCCCTACCACGATGGGCCAAGGCTGCACTATGTCTCCAATGTCGACGGCGCACATATGGCCGACACGCTCGACGAACTGGATCCGGAAACAACGCTTTTCATCATCGCATCGAAAACCTTTACCACCATCGAAACCATGACCAATGCCCGCTCCGCCCGGGCATGGCTGTCAGCCAATCTCGATGATGCGGCTGTACCGCATCATTTTGCGGCCATTTCCACCAATCTGGATCGTGTTGAACAGTTTGGCATTCCCGAAGAACGCGTGTTTGGATTTTGGGATTGGGTTGGAGGCCGCTACTCTCTTTGGTCGGCAATCGGTCTGCCCATCATGATTGCCATCGGCCCCGATAATTTCGACGAGTTTCTGGCAGGTGGGCATGCCATGGATCGGCACTTCGCCAAGGCACCTCTCCATGAAAATCTTCCGGTTCTGCTTGCATTGACCGGTATCTGGCATCGCTCCATCTGTGATTTCCCAAGCCGCGCAGTGCTGCCCTATGATCAGCGCCTGTCCCGGTTCCCCGCCTATCTTCAGCAATTGGATATGGAATCCAATGGCAAACAAACGACGCTTGACGGCAAAGCCGCCATCGGCGCAACCGGACCGATTGTATGGGGAGAGCCGGGCACCAACGGTCAGCATGCGTTCTATCAATTGATCCATCAGGGAACAACAATCGTTCCCTGCGAATTCCTTGTTGCGGCCAATGCCCATGAAGAAGCCGGAACACTTGGCGTTCATCATGATCTGTTGCTGTCAAACTGCCTGGCTCAAGGCCAGGCACTTATGCTCGGCAAGTCACGCGATGAAGTGGAAGCTGAATTGCGCAAAGTCGGCATGTCGGAAAGTGACATTGCGGCGCTTGCTCCGCACAAGGTATTTCCCGGCAATCGCCCGTCGGTCACCATGGTTTACAGCAAGCTTACACCGGGCATGCTTGGCAAGCTGATTGCGCTTTATGAACACCGTGTCTTTGTCGAAGGCGTGATCTGGAATATCAACTCATTCGATCAATGGGGTGTTGAGCTGGGCAAGGTCCTCGCCAATAATTTATTGCCATTGGTTCAGGGTGAACCCAGCAGCAAGCCCATGGATGGCTCAACAGTAGGTCTGTTGAAGCAGCTTCATAAGCTACGCGACAAGGACTGACATAAAAGGACATCTGAAACGAAAAGGGGCCTGACCACGCCAGACCCCTTTCGAATTTGATTGTCGTATCAGATCACTTGCCAGCACGGGCAACCGCATCAATCAGCATTTTCTTGGCAGTTGCTGAATCTTCCCAGCCAACAATCTTTACCCATTTGTTGGGCTCCAGATCCTTGTAGTGAGTGAAGAAATGCTCGATCTGCTTCAGGGTAATCTCTGGCAGATCAGTGTGATCTTTCACATGATCATAGCGCTGGGTCAGCTTGGGTGACGGAACAGCGAGAATTTTCTCGTCACCACCAGATTCATCTTCCATCACCAGCACACCAATCGGGCGGCAATTGATAACGGACCCGGGCATCAGGGGGCGCGTATTGGCAATAATCACGTCTGCCGGGTCGCCATCTTCTGAAAGCGTATGGGGCACAAATCCGTAATTGCCGGGATAACGCATCGGCGTGAACAGAAAGCGGTCGACAAACAAAGCACCCGATTCCTTGTCCAACTCATATTTAATCGGTTCATCACCAATCGGAACTTCAATGATAACATTTATGTCTTCAGGCGGATTTTTGCCAATAGCGATTTTGTCCAGATTCATCTGCAGCAGCCTCATATGTTTGAGCAGTCATTGCGGCGGTCATGCCGCAAGCCGCGCCATCTTTCAAGATAAAGCCGCGAATTTAGCGCTGAACTTTCGTTTTACTTAGGTTTTAAAGGTGACGATCGCATTATGTTGCGGCTCCAAATGGCTCACGGATGCACATTGGGGACCCGAAATATCTGTCCAAACCTGAAAATGCTGGCCTCTAAATCCAACGAAATCCGATGGTTGGCGCCTGTATGCCGCCAAACATTTCGTGAGACCGCACAAAGGCTTCTCCGCCAAGTGCCGTATAAAAACCGGTCGCCTGATCATTGGCCTCAAGTGCCCAGACAATCAGCGGTCCATGCTCCATGTCTTTCAACTCTGCACGCACACGATCAAACAAAGTCCGACCAAATCCCAGCCCCTGGTACTCCGGCAGCAGATACAATTCGAAAATCTCGCCCCAGCGTGAAACTGCATGAGGTGGGAAATTGCGGCGACCGGTGCCAAAATTGGCATAGCCGACAACACTGCTATCAAATTCAAGCACCAGAAGCCGCGACTGCCGCACTCTAGCGCCGCCACCGCCCATGCGCCCGCCGATGGAAGCGGGTTCTGCATTCAACTTTTCAACCGCCGAATGCCACCAATGCTGGTTGCGCCGTGCAATGGATTCACGCAGCGCTGTCCCATTCAAAATACCATGATAGGCATTGAACCAGGACGCCCGATGCACCTGTGACAAAGCAGCGGCATCGCCAATTTCAGCTACTCGGATATGTATCGTTGAACTGTCCATGATGTGAATGATTCGTTAACAATTGGGCAGGATCGTGGCTGGCGCGAACTATCCTTGATTTTGCTGTTTCCGTAATGTTGCAACCCGCAATGTCATAACCACCAATGCAAACACCATAAGGTGGCCACACGTCTCCAGCGTTTCCTCCAGATTGTGACGCCAGACCGCAAATTCAGGCAGGAAGGCCAGATAACCCCGATCAACAATTTTCGAAAGGAAGTAAATCAGGAATGCACCACTCAGAAAAAACCGGATCACGCGGCACTGCAGAAACTCACTGATTTGGTTTCGGCTCAGCCAGCCCCAGATCATGATGGCCACAAATGCTATGTAGAACCCGTTATTGGTGCCCCAAAAATGAAGCTCTCTGAAAAACAATGACCAGACAAAACAGGCCAGGAGAAGAGAGAATTTCGCGCCGACCCATCGATGAACCGCAAGCACCAATGCAGCGGTCATCCCGATGACAACGGGCGCAGCGATTTCCTGAACCGGCTTGTCAGTCATCCACCCTATTGGCGTTGTAGAAATGGCCCAAATAATCAGAGACAGAACAAACGGCAGCAACCAGACAAGCACGGGGATGGACTTGAGAACATCTACAGCCGTTTTTGATAGAGATACAAAAAGCTCTGTGAGCCGTGCCTTGACTGTTGTGGCAGTTCTAGCAGTCATAATACGTCCAAATCAGCACAAATTTCGTTGGCTCAGATGATAGCACGAAACTTCATCAGCCAGACAATCTTATCACAGTGATATCCGCTTCTTCAGATCTCACAATCACTGCAGTCAGGGCAGTTTTTTATCATACCGGACAAAGTCGCTCAAAGTTCCAATTCGGTCATACAAGTGCCGCGCAGTTTGGTTTCCCGCATCGGTGAACCAATAAAGATGATTGGCACCAAGGCGTCTGGCTTCTGCGGAAGCAGCTTCGATCAGGGCTCGGCCAACGCCACCACCGCGTTTCGATCCGGCAACATACAAATCCTCAAGATAGCAGCGCGGTTCAATATCCCAGGTGTTGAAGTGCATCAGACAATGAGAAAAGCCAACGACGACACCGTCATTATCTTCCGCCACAAGCGCAAAAAAGCCGCCCTGCCCACCTGCAATGCGTGACCATGTGCTTTCCGTCACCTTGTCACTCAAAGTCACGTTGTAAAAAGCAAGATAGCCATGCCATAAACCTTGCCAGGCCACTTTGTCTTCGGGTTTGATCGCGCGGATAATCATAGCACCCTCAAATCCCGAACCACCAGGCTGCAAGCCCGAGAAACGCGAAAAAACCGACAACATCAGTCACTGTTGTCACAAACACACCAGACGCAATGGCTGGGTCGGCCTTCAGCTTGTCGAGCACAATGGGGATCAGGATGCCTGCCAGACCGGCAGAAAACATATTGATGATCATGGCCAGCGCAATGACTACAGACAGCGCAGCATTCCCAAACCACATGGCAGTTACCAGGCCGATAACAATCGCAAACAGAAACCCATTAATCAGACCCACGGTGCTTTCACGCAGAATAATGCGGCGCACATTGTAGGAATCCAGTTCACGTGTCGCCAAAGCGCGCACAGCAACGGTCATGGTTTGAGTAGCCGCATTGCCGCCCATGCTGGCCACGATAGGCATCAGAACGGCCAAAGCGACCATCTGCTGGATCGTGGCATCGAAGAGACCGATGATAACGGAAGCCAGCACAGCCGTGCCAAGATTGACCATCAGCCAGATAAAGCGACTGCGCACGGCATTGAAGACATTATCCGAAATCTCCTCGTCGCCGACACCGGCCATGCGCTTGAAATCTTCTTCATGTTCTTCCTGAATAACATCCACAATGTCATCAATAGTCAGCACACCAACCAGGCGCTCCGATTCATCGACAACAGCGGCGGTCACCAGATTGTAGCGCTCAAAGGTTCGGGCAACTTCTTCCTGATCTTCTTCCGCATGCACAGTATGGGCAGTTTCACCCATAATATCAGAGACAGAAACGGGACGCTTGGTGCGCAACAGACGATCCAGCGCCACAGTTCCCAAAAGACGGTAGGTGGGATCGACCACGAATAATTCATAGAAACTCTCGGGCAGATCATCCGTATCACGCATATAGTCAATCGCCTGCCCCACCGTCCAGAACGGTGGAACAGCAATATACTCGGTCTGCATGCGCCGTCCGGCGGATTCTTCGGGGTAATTCAAAGACCGTTGAAGAACGACCCTTTCCAGAGCGGGAAGCTGATCCAGAATTTCCGCCTGATCTTCATCAGTCAGATCTTCCAGAATGAAAACAGCATCATCACTGTCGAGTTCTGAAAGCCCTTCAGCAACCGAATCAACTGGCAGGTTTTCCAAAAGGCTCAGACGAACGCCTTCATCCAACTCGGTAAGGGCCGTAAAATCAAAGTCAGACCCAAGCAGTGCAATCAGCCGTGAACGCTCTGGTGCTGGCAGAGCTTCAATCAAATCCGCCAAATCTGCTTCATGCAGATCAGTGGTCAGTTGGCGCGCCAGGGCTTTATCACTGCCCTCAATCGCAAGCAGAACAGCATCCACAAAGATGGTCGCCATTCCGCCGGTCTCCGGATCATGGATCGTCCATTCCGGCGCAGCAGCATCTGGTCCGTCTAGCGGATCACTTTCGTCATTCGAGGAAGTGTTTTGCACCATGATTGTGAGCTTCTGGATGTCAGGGTTTCAACATCCATAGCGCCTTATCGGCGAACATCCAATGCAAAGAACGATGGCCCGAAAGATTTCAGGAAATCATCCCGTCAATTTGCGGAACCATGACTTTCAGCAAAGCTGCAATTTCCATTTTGGTTTTGGAAAACCGATAGGACGGCACGGGAATGGAAAGGGCATAGATTTGGCCTGTGGGGTCGCGAAATCCGTAACCAACGGCAGAAATACCTTCAGTATGCTCATCAAAGTCCCAGGCAAGGCCAGTGGCGCGAATGTCCTCAAGCTCAGCAATGAGCGTAGATAAGGCTTTGTCCGACTGGCTGGCTTTCAACTCGCGCGCCGCCAGCGTGGCTGCTATTTCGTCATCAAGCAAAGCCAAGGCGGCTTTGCCATTAGCCGTGGAGATCAAGGGGAAATTTTCGCCAACCGCTGAAACAGTTCTCACACGGTGTGTGCCGACAACCTGATCAACGAACACCAGATGATCGTCTCGCAGCACAGCCAGATCGACGGTCTCACCCGTGCGTTCGGCTATTGTCGACATGATAGGCCGCAGCAATTCAGCCGCATCTACCCGCCCTGCCGCTGCCAGTGACTGGATTTCCGGCCCCAGGCGCAACCCGCCTTCGGCCGCTGTATTCATGATCAGCTTTTCTGCCAGCAATGCATTGACGATGCGCTGGACAGTGGAACGCGGCAGACCCACCCGATCTGAAATCTGGCCCAGACTGAGGCCGCCATTATCATGCTTCAGAACGCGAAGAATTTCGGCCGCACGGGCAATAACTTGCACACCCTGATGTTGCGCAGATTTGCGCGTGACAGCTTGCTCCATTGGAAGTGTCGAACCTAACGAATCGGTTTCTGCAGATGTCATTCCTACATCCTTTCGCCAAAGAAATGGATTGTTGGAGAAATAATCCAAAAACTCTTGACCGCATTATGGTACATATGTATCGTAATGCAATACATTTGATCAATTTGCTGAACTTTGGGAGGAGTGAGCATGAGCATCACAGTCCGCGGCATAGAATTTCAAGACAATCTAGACAACGACATGGGGGTTGAGTTTTACAACCTCTCCCACCGTTATGGCTTCCAGTGCCCCAACTGGCCATATTTTCGAGATGTTCAGATAGAACGCAAGCACTATATGGCGAAATCCGGCGTGCTAAGCCAGACTCTCACGACCACAATGCATGTAACCACACATATTGACGCTCCTGCCCATGTGGTTCCCGGCACACCCTTTATCGACGAAGTACCACTGCCGCATTTCTTCGGATCTGGCCTTGTTGTGTCCATTCCAAAAAAGAAATGGGAGCAGATTACAGCTGACGATCTGGAAAAAGCCTGTGGCCATGCCATTCGCAAGAATGACGTTCTGATCATCAACACTGGCTGGCACAAGCAATATGAAGATGGCGATTATTTTGCCTATTGCCCGGGCCTTGTTCCGTCCGCCGCCGAGTGGATGGTGGAGAAAGGCATCAAGGTTGTTGGTCATGATACACAGGCAAACGACCACCCTCTGGCAACAGCCATCGGTCCTCAGCGCAATGGTCCAATCCTGCCCCATCTTGAGGCTGAATATAAAGAATGGTCCGGCGGCATTGACTGGAAAGATGCATTCCCCGAGTGGGAACCGGTTCATAACATCCTGTTCTCAAACGGCATTCTGGGTATTGAAAACGTGGGCGGCGATCTGGATGCGATCACCGGAAAACGCTGTACCTTTGCCTTCTTCCCATGGAATTGGGATCGCGGTGATGGCTGCATCATCCGACTGGTTGCCATGATCGACAAAGGCCAGCAATACCGCATCGAAGCTGGCGAGTCCTTCTGATGCATGTCAAACGCTTCGCTGATACGGAATCTTATGATGCCCCCAATCATTGGGGCGTCGTAGGGCTCCGGCTCCAGGGCTTTGAAGATGGCGGCCCTGAAAACCAGTGGATTGGTTATTCTCAATTCCTGCCGGGGGGTGGCGCCGGGCCCGATGCCACACCTTTTGAAAAAGTCTATGTGGTTCTGTCCGGTGAAATGACCGTCATCATTGATGGTGAGGAGACCGTTCTTGGTGCAATGGATTCTTGCACAATAGCGCCCAATGAAATGCGTGAAATCGTGAACCGGTCCAAACACACCTGCAACATGCTTGTTGTGATCCCCTATCCGGACGGCAAGCGGCCAGGAGCAGCCTGATGAGCTTTGAAAATCCACTCGACATGTTCAATGTCAAAGGCAAGGTTGCACTGATTACCGGTGCGTCTGGTGCATTTGGTGCCGTCGCCGCAAAAGCACTTGCAGGTGCCGGTTGCAAATTGGTGCTGGCTGCAGGCAATGCCGATGCATTGGCGGAAATCGAGGCCGAATGCAAAGCCGCCGGTGCTGAAGTTGAGGCGCTGAATACACGCCCCGATGACGAAGCCAAATGCAGCGCAATGGTTGAGGCAGCTGTCAAACGCTTTGGCCAACTCGATATTCTTGTTGTAGCCTCAGGCATGAACAAGGTTGCAAAAATCAAAGACATGCCGGTCGAAACCTTCACATCTGTAATGGACGCAAATGTTACCCAGTCCTGGATGTTGGCGAAAGTCGCAAGCGTCCAGATGACCGCACAGATTGACGCCGGCACAACGGACACCGGAAAAATTGTTCTGGTTTCCTCTGCCCGTGGTCTGCTCGGTCATCCAGCAGGCTACAGTGCATATTGTGCATCAAAGTCTGCCGTAGACGGCATTACAAAGGCGCTGGGCTGCGAATTAGGTCCAACCGGCATCACGGTCAACGCCATTGCGCCAACCGTATTCCGTTCACCCCTCACCGCCTGGATGTTTGGAGATACCGATGAAGCCAAGGCTGTGCGTGCCGGCTTCCTGGCACGCGTACCAAAAGGACGGCTTGGCGAACCGGAAGATCTGGTCGGCCCGTTGCTGTTCCTGGCCTCAAAAGCATCTGACTTTTATACAGGGCATATCCTGTATGCAGATGGCGGATATACGGCGGGTTAAATGTCTTCAGCAACCTTGCGCAACATAGCAATCATCGGTGCGGGTCTTATGGGTCATGGCATCGCCCTGACCTTTGCTCGCGCTGGATATGCTGTCCGTGTTTACGATCCGGTTGCAGACAGTCTGGCGACCCTGAAGGCCCGCATTTCTGACAGTTTGATCGCTCTGGGTGTGCCTGCTGATGATGTGCCCGCCATCACAAACAACGTGACACCCTGCTCCGATCTGTCTGATGCAGTCAGCACCGCCGATCTTGTGGTCGAGGCTGCGCCGGAAAAACTGGCGTTGAAGCAGCAGATTTTCACTGATGTCGAAGCCCTGGCTCCGGCCCATTGCCTGCTGGCATCCAACACATCGGTCATTCCGATTACCAGCATCATGGAAAATCTCGGCGACCGCAGTCGTGCGCTGGGAACCCATTGGTGGAACCCGCCGCATATGATCCCGCTGGTCGAAGTCATTCGAACCAAATGGACCACAGATTTGGCAATGGAGCAGATGGTCGCCATTCTGGCTGAAATCGGCAAGACTCCGGTTCGGGTCGAAAAGGACGTGCCCGGCTTCATCGGCAACCGCCTGCAGCACGCTTTGTGGCGTGAGGCAGTCAGCCTGGTCGAAAACGGTGTCTGCTCTGCAGAGGCTGTTGACAGCGTGATCAAATCCAGTTTCGGCCGCCGCCTTGCAGTGCTTGGCCCACTGGAAAATGCCGATCTTGTCGGCACCGATCTGACCCTTGATATTCATCAAAACGTGTTGGCCGATCTGGAGGCAAGTGGCGCGCCGTCACCTTATCTGGAGCGCCTTGTATCCGAGGGTAAACTGGGCATGAAATCCGGTGAGGGCTTTCGCAACTGGACATCAGAGACAGCCGAAGCAACCCGCAACCGTGTCACGACGCATCTGAGGAAACTCGATACAATACTGGAATAAATCACCCGCCTTTTGTGGAGGACGGGAATTCAGGAGGAAGACTATGACAAGAAAAACCAATCATGCCAGCGTCACACGCCGAACCGTTCTCACCGGTCTGGGCGCTACAATTGCAGCACCAGCCATACTGCGTCACAGCCGGGCCTATGCAGCCAATCCGGTTATCAAAATTGGCCATGTAAGCCCACGCACCGGCCCTGTCGCCGCGTTTACTGAAGCGGATGATTTTGTCCTGGCAGGGATTCAGAAAGCCTTCGCTGGCGGCCTGATGAACAATGGCAAAACATATGATGTTGAAATCATCTCAAAAGATTCCCAATCCAACCCCAACCGTGCTTCGGAAGTTGCGGCCGAATTGATCCTCAGCGACGAGGTGGACCTCATTGTTGCAGCTTCCACACCGGAAACAACAAATCCGGTAGCTGATCAGGCTGAAATCAACGACGTTCCCTGCATCACCACCGATTGCCCATGGCAACCTTACTTCTTTGGCCGCAACGGCAATCCTGCCGAGGGATTCCGAAGCACTTACCATTTCTTCTGGGGTCTTGAAGATGTAATTGGCGCATTCCTGGACATGTGGAGCGCAAGTGGCGTCACCAAGAACGTTGCCGGTCTCTTCCCCAATGATGCGGATGGAAATGCCTGGGGCGATCCCGAGCTTGGTCTGCCAAAGCCGCTTGCAGCTGCCGGATACAATCTTGTCGATCCGGGTCGGTATCAGCCATTGTCTGACGATTTCTCATCGCAGATTTCAGCTTTCAAGGAAGCTGGTTGTGAGATCGTTACCGGCAACATGATCCCGCCAGACTTTGCCAATTTCTGGTCGCAGGCAGCGCAGCAGGGTTTCAATCCAAAGATTGTCACCATTGGTAAAGCGCTTCTGTTCCCATCCGTTGTCAATTCATTCGGTGAGCGGGCCAATGGTCTGTCTTCTGAAATCTGGTGGTCACCAAATCATCCGTTCTCATCCAGTCTGACACAAGTATCAGCGAAGGACCTGGCAGACAGCTATGTTGCTGATACCGGCCGCGCCTGGACGCAGCCAATCGGCTTTAAACATGCCTTGTTTGAAGTGGCCGCAGATGTGATCACACGGGCATCAGACCTGGATGATCCGGAAGCCATTGTTGAAGCGATTGCCGCAACAAATCTCAACACAATCGTTGGTCCTGTTGATTGGTCAAAAGGCCCGGTCAAGAACGTCACCAAGACACCGCTGGTCGCCGGCCAGTGGCAGAAACAGGGTGACGCATTAGAGCTGGTCATTACAGCAAACAAGCTTGCACCGGAAATTCCGGTTGGTGGCGAATTGCAGCTGATCGGCTGATCTGATCCAACGCACCCGATACCCGCCTCATCGGTCTCAGGACCGGTGAGGCAATTTTGGAAACACCATGTCAATTGTTTTGAAACTGCAGGATGTCTCCAAGGCATTCGGTGCTATCACAGTATCTGATGAGCTGAGCTATGAGTTGCAAAGCGGCGAAGCTCTGGGCGTCATTGGGCCCAATGGCGCTGGCAAAACATCCATGTTCAATCTGATCACTGGTGCTTTGACGCCCGATTCTGGCAGCATCTGGTTCAATGGCACCGATATAACAGGCATGAGCGCCGCGAAGCGCTGCCGCAGCGGCATTGCACGCTCATTTCAGATACCGCAGCCCTTTGGCGCGATGACTGTTTTCGAAAACGCTCTTGTGGCAGCAACCCATGGAGCTGGCCTCACCAAATCAGAGGCAAACGAGCAATGCCTCAGTGCGCTTGAACAAACCGGGCTTTTGCCAAAAGCAAATATTCTGGCTGGAAATTTGACGTTGCTGGAACGCAAGCGCCTTGAATTGACCCGCGCACTTTGCGCAAAGCCCAAGCTGCTATTGCTGGATGAAATTGCTGGTGGCCTGACCGAAAAAGAATGTCATTCGCTCGTCGACACCATCAAGGACATTCGCTCGACCGGCATATCCATCATCTGGATCGAACATATTGTGCACGCTTTGCTGGCTGTCGTTGACCGCCTCGTTGTGATTGATTTTGGCCGCAAGATTGCCGAGGGCGAACCGAAAGCCATCATGGACAGCAAGCAGGTCAAGGAAATCTATATGGGGATCGAAGTCGATGTCTGACCCGATCCTCAAAATTCAAAACCTCGAAGCCTATTACGGTGACTTTCAGGCCCTGTTTGGCATCAATTGCGAAGTCAAAAAGGGTGAGATCATTGCCATTATCGGAGCCAATGGCGCAGGCAAAACCACGCTTATGCGGGCCATAACGGGATTGCTGAAAAGTGAACCGGATATGGTGCAGTGGCAGGGAAGTCCGGTTGGCGCTTTACGGGCAGATCAGGTCGCCGGACTTGGCATTGCCATGGTGCCGGAAGGCCGCCAGTTATTTCCCTCACTTTCCGTAGAGGAAAACCTTAAGATCGGCGGTCAGGTTGGCCGCAGCGGTTCCTGGAACCTGGAAGCGGTGTTTGAACTGTTTCCAATTCTCAAAGAACGCCGCAATGTGCCATCCACAGCTCTGTCAGGTGGACAACAGCAGATGGTCGCCATTGGCCGCGCTTTGATGTCCAATCCCGACCTGCTTCTGTTCGACGAAATCAGCCTGGGCCTCGCACCCATCATCATTAAAACCATTTACGATGCGCTTCCAAACATTGTTGGTGATGGCATGACCAGCATCATCGTTGAGCAGGACATTGCAAAAGCCTTGTCTGTCTCTGACCGCGTCTATTGTCTGCAGGAAGGACGCGTTTCGCTGGAAGGCGATGTCAAATCCATCTCACGAGAGGAAATCAGCAATGCCTATTTCGGAGTGTGATTCATGGATTGGGTAAATGCAGTCCTTCAAGGTGTCCTGCTGGGTGGGCTCTACGCCCTGTTCGCGGCTGGCCTGTCGCTGATTTTCGGCGTCATGCGTCTGGTCAATATTGCTCATGGTGACTTCATCGTTCTGGCCGCCTTTCTTGGCCTTGTGGTGACAACAACATTGGGTCTGCATTCATTGGTTGCTCTACTCATTGTTGTGCCCTTCATGGCACTGCTTGGCTATCTGCTGCAGCGCTGCGTACTGAACCAGACACTTGGCAAAGACATCCTGCCGCCGCTGCTGGTCACGTTCGGCCTGTCTGTGATCATTCAAAACGGACTTCTGGAAGTCTTTACCGCGAATCCGCAAAAGCTGAGCGCCGGTGCATTGGAAACAGCCAGTATACCGCTGGGCGCGGGCCTGAATGCTGGCGTTCTACCAGTTCTGACATTTGCAGCGGCGGTCGTGATCATTGCGCTGCTGCAGTGGATTTTCTACCGCACCGCGCTTGGCCGTGCCTTTCGCGCTGTGTCCGATAATCAGGACATCGCTCAATTGATGGGCCTGAACAAATCCCATATTTTCGGCCTCGCCATGGCCTTGTCCATGGCGGTCATTGCCATTGCCGGCATCTTCCTGGCTGTCCGCACCAGCTTTGACCCTTCCGTTGGTCCTGCCCGTCTGATCTTTGGCTTTGAAGCGGTCATCATTGGGGGCCTCGGCAATTTGTGGGGCACGCTGATTGGTGGCATCATTCTGGGCGTCAGCCAGAATATCGGCGCGCAGATCAATCCCGGTTGGCAGCTTTTGGCAGGCCATATTGCCTTTCTCGTCGTGCTGGCTGTGCGTCCGCGTGGCCTGTTCCCGAGGGTAGATGGATGAGCGCTGCAACCGATCATATTATTGTCCAATCCTCCCGGACCAGCCGGGCAGCCTCAATCGTGGCGTTGCTTTTGCTGGCCACACTTTTGGCTGCTCCCTGGTGGGCAGGCCGGGCCGATTTACGCCTCTTCGGTGAAATCTATCTCTATGTGGCTTTGGCCTGTCTGTGGAATTTTCTCGCAGGCTATGCGGGGCTTGTCTCGGTAGGACAGCAGGCCTTTGTTGGGTTTGGCGGCTATTGCCTGTTTGCACTGGCCATTTTTCTCGGCGTGCATCCCATGGCTGCTGTCCCATTGATATTCATTCTGGGAACGTTGATTTCCATTCCCGTCGCAGTTTTGATCTTCCGTCTGCGTGGCGCCTATTTTGCCATTGGCACCTGGGTCATCGCCGAAGTATTCCGCCTGTCCGCCGCGCAGATTTCAGCGCTTGGCGGAGGTTCGGGAACCAGTCTGCCGGTTGACATTGTCCGGGCCATTGCCTCGTCCAGATCAGGCCGCGAACATGCTGCCTATTGGGCAGCTTTAGCCGTTGCGATCCTTGTCATTGCCAGCGTCTATCTGTTCCTGCGCTCGCGGCAGGGACTGGCCCTGCAGGCGATCCGCGATAATGAAACCGCCGCACAGGCGATGGGCATCGATATCTGGCGCACCAAGTTCTTTGTCTACATCGTAACCGCTGGCCTGACATCGGCCGTTGGCGCGCTGATTTTCCTGCAAAAGCTGCGCATTTCACCAGATGCCGCATTCAGCGTGAATGACTGGACAGCCTTTGTCATTTTCATTGTGGTCATCGGCGGCATTGGGACCATCGAAGGCCCCATCATAGGAACCATCGTGTTCTTCCTGCTCCGCGAGACACTCGCAGATCTTGGGTCCGTTTACCTGCTCATTTTAGGGTTTGTCGCAATCGTCGTAATGCTGCGTGCACCCAGCGGGCTGTGGGGTTTTGTCAAAAGCCGCACAGGCATTGAATTGTTCCCGACCACCAGACGCGTTGAACCCCGGCGAAACTAAAGCGTAATTGAAGGAGGCCATTATGGCTCGAAAGCAGAAAAAGACCATCATCACTTGCGCCATAACAGGTGCAATTCACACGCCCACAATGTCTGATGCGCTGCCCTTTACGCCCGAAGACATTGCCGATCAGGCCATCGCCGCGTCAGAAGCTGGCGCAGCCATTCTGCATCTTCATGCACGTCGGCCAGATGATGGCGGTGTATCAATCGATCCAGAGAATTTCAGACGCTTCCTACCGGTCATCAAACAGGCAACCGACGCGGTAATCAACGTCTCCACCGGCGGAAGCATTCTCAACACCATGGAAGAACGCATTGCGCCTGCCAAATGGGCATCACCGGAAATGTGCTCGCTGAATATGGGGTCTATGAACTTCTCTTTCCACCCTCTGGCTGACCGCTACAAAGAATGGAAATTTGATTGGGAAGAAGAATATGTCCGCAATTCCGATACCTATATCTTCCGCAATACGTTTTCCGATATTGGCTATGTTGCGAAGGAACTGGGTGAAGGTCACAACGTTAAATTCGAACACGAATGCTATGATGTCGGTCATTTGTACAATCTGAAATTCTGCATGGATACCGGCCTGTTCAAGGCACCGGTTTTCATCCAGTTCATTTTCGGTATTCTTGGCGGCATTGGCCCGGACATCGACAATCTGATCTTCATGAAACGCACCGCAGATCGCTTGTTTGGCGATGATTATCAATGGTCGGTGCTGGGTGCTGGCGGCGCACAGATGCCCTTTGCCGCCACGGCCTCTCAGATGGGTGGTAATGTACGGGTTGGACTGGAAGATTCCCTCTTCGTATCCAGAGGCAAACTGGCCGAATCTAATGCTGAACAGGTCACCAAGATCCGCCGCATCGTCGAAGACCTTGGCTGTCAGGTTGCGACCCCGGATGAAGCGCGCGAAATGCTGGATTTGAAGGGTGCTGACCGCACTGCATTCTAGCAACGAAAAATTGCTGACACAGACCCTCGGATTAAACCCGAGGGTCTAAACTTCTTCCACGCTATTCACTGCAAAGTGGCCGTTACAATGCGGTTTGGCATAGGCACAACCACGACTTCGCCCTGCCGAAACATCTCGACGCCCTCGCGCAACAGGGCTTCAATCCGTCTCTGCACATTTTCCGGCTGAGCCTTCATCACAAAAGTGGCGCGCACAGTCGCGGCCTTCAGAAAGGCCACAAAATCATCCGGCGCACAGGTAATTTCCGACCGGAAAGTCTCCATGGCAACCTCGCCAAAACCAGCGGATTCCAAAACCTGTTTTGCAACAGTTTCATCCGCCAGACGAAATGCATCAGGCGCCGCTGGAGTTGTGACGGTCTGATCGACATTTCCAAGAATTGTCTCAAAAATCAGCCGAAACCCCTTTGATGCATCCGGGCCAACCCAGGTGGTAAACCCATAGCGCCCACCAGGTTTCAAAACCCGAGCAGCTTCCCGAATGGCCTTGTCTGGATCAGGCAGATGATAGTGCCCGAAATTGGTCAGGACTGCATCAAACGAGCCATCTTCAAATGGAATATCTTGTGCATCCCCCGTTACAAACCGAGCTGAGGGCACAGACACTGTAGCCTGCTCAATCATATCTGGCGCAAAATCAATGCCGCTGACATTTGCACCACTTGGCAACAAGTGTTTGGCAACAGCGCCCGTCCCGCAACACACATCCAGAATATGATCCGTGGCACGCGGTTTTACCAACTCAATCAATCTGGGGATCGTCGGCCCCGTCATCTTCAAAGTAGTCCTGTCATAGAGGGCTGCCCGTTCCTGCCAGCCAATCCATTCCAGCTTTTCAAATTTGCTGTAGATACTCATTTCCTGATGTCCTGTTCCTGTTTGATTGGACAGAAACTAGATCGACAATTGTTGCAACAGATAGTCCATGGGCTGTAGTGTTGAACTACATAAAGTGGAGTAAACCGCTTTTCATCGTGGAGGATGACATGGAATACGGCCAGTTCTGCCCCATTGCCAAGGCTTCGGAAGTCATTGGCGAAAAATGGACGGTCCTGATCATCCGTGAAATTCTGATGGGTGGCAGGCGTTTTTCAGAGCTGCAGCGCGGCCTTGGAACCATATCACCAACCTTGCTGACCAAACGCCTCGCAGATCTTGAAAAAAACGGTTTGATCTACAGGAAAACCGTAAGCGGCCAGCGCAACCATGAATATTTTCCGACAGAAGCCTGCAAGGAACTGCAACCGGTGCTCATGTCGATTGGCAATTGGGGCATGCGCTGGGCTCATGAAAATCTTCGGACACATGAATATGATGTGGAACTGCTGATCATCTATCTGCAACGCAGCATTCAACCGGCAAAACTGCCACCATCACAAACCATCATCCAATTTACATTTTCCGATATGGTTGAAAAGGCGCGCTGGTGGCTGGTCTGTGATGCCGGCGAGGTCGAGGTCTGCGACAAGAACCCGGGCAAGGATATCGACGTCTATTTCAACACCACGGTCAAAACCATGACGGATATCTGGATGCAAAAGCGCTCTTACCGAGATGCAAGACGCGCGGAGGAGATAGCCGTCACCGGCAATAATTATCTGGTGGATCATGTATGGTCATGGATGACCCACAGTCCGTTTGAAGCCCTGCCACCAGCCGAAAACATTCTCTGATTTCGCCCGTGCAGCACTACCGGTCCAGCGATTCAGGCCGCGTGATTATCAACGTCATGCGCTATTTCAGCGTTGAATTCCCAGGGGCGATACAGCTTGAACCGCTGCTTCAGAAATTCCACAAACGCCCGTAGATTGGGCGCCATGCTCCGATGTGGCAAGAACACCACATTGAAATCAACAGACGGTCCGCGATAGTCGGGAAGAACCGGTACCAGACGACCAGCACGCACATGCTCATGCGTCATCCAGGCGGGAAGCAATGCAACGCCAATACCGCTAAGGGTCATCGACAGCATGGCCTCATGATCCCGGACCGACAGGCGCGGCGTCACACGGACAGTTACGTCGTCAGTGCCACGCTTCAGCGCCAGATCGACGGGGCCGTAGGTGATCGCGCTGGAAACATAGGATTGACCTGACAGATCATCGGGATGCTCTAGCGGATCGGCGGACGCAAGATAATCCGGGCTTGCGTAGAGCATCTGAGTAGACGACCCTAATGGGATGGCACACAAGGATTCATCGTCGATTTCACCTTTGCGCACAGCCAGATCACAGCGTTCTTCGCTCAAATCCACCTTACGGCTGGTAATCGTCAGGTTCAGGCGAATGTCGGGATAGGCCTTCATGAACTCCGGCAACACTGGCAGGATGAAGTTACGCCCCAAAGTCTCCGGCACGCTGACATTCAACAGCCCGCTTGGCGTGGAATGCATCAAGCGGATGGCGTAATCCGCATCGCGCGCCTCACTCACCAGGCGCGCGCAATGCTCGTAATAAACACGCCCGCTTTCGGTCAAGCCAAGCTTGCGGGTCGTACGGTGCATCAATTTTACATCAAGCCGGTCTTCCAGCGCAGCAACGCGGCGGCTGACATTTGATTTTGAGATTTGCAGCACATTGGCCGCAGCTGAAAAACTGTTCTGCTCAACAACGGCGGCAAATGTCGCCATATCCGTCAAAGTTTCTGCGTCCATCGATTGTCCCACACGTGTAACAATGTATCCATATTATGATTATTGTCATCTATATGAAAAAATGTCAGCATGCAATGAGAGCTGTGGAGGACTGTGTGCAGACCATGCATGCACTAAAGGTTCAGCTTGAAAAGGGCCCAACGCCCGACATTTGCGCGCAAAGCGCAATGCACAGAATATCGGAGGAATTTGAGTATGAAAACTTTCACATCCAAAATCAAAACGGCTGCAGCTTCGGCCGCGATGATTGCCGGGCTGGGACTTGCAGCAACACCTGCCGCAGCAGTGGATTTGCCATGCGACACTGCGCAACTCATCGTGCCTTGGGGCCCAGGTGGCGGCACAAGCGTCATTTTCGGCATCTTTGAGCAGGCCATTCAAAGTTCAGATGCCCCAACAAAGATCAAAGTGGTGACAATGCCTGGTCAGGGCGGTGGACTTGGCGCAAAAGAAGCCCATGCTGCCAAGCCTGATGGCTGCACATTGTTTGCCATTCACCAGCATTTGCCTGTGAATTACATCAATGGCGTAACCGACTTCAACTGGGATGGATTCGAATCTGTCGCCATGCTGACTGACACACCGGAAATCATCGGTGCCGGTGGCCATGTCGACTATGATGATCTGGAAGGCATGCTTGCAGCAGCCAAAGCCGATCCGGGGAAAATTCCAACCGGCGTTTCCATGGGCGCAACCAGCCACTTCCTCTGGATCATTCTGGGTTCCAAAACAGGAGCAGATTTTGCTTATGTTCCGTTCCAGGGCGGCACCGCAGGGCGTATCACAGGACTGCTCAATGGAACCATTGATCTGGGCGGAATCAATATGGCTGCAGCCCGCACCCAGCGCGGCGACGGCAAACTGAAAGCCTTCGCTATTGCTGCAAATGAGCGCAGCGATCTGATCCCCGATGTGCCAACTCTGAAAGAGCTTGGTGTCGATATGACCTTCTCTCTGACACGCGGTGTAATGCTGCCAAAGGGAACACCTAAGGACATCGTCGATTATTGGGCAGGTATCTTCAAAGGCCCAACAGAAAACGCTGAATTCGTTGCGGAGCAGGCAGCCAAAGGAACATCCGTGGTTTATCTTGGACCTGAAGACTACACCAAATGGTGGGAAGCAACGTCAGCTGATTTTGTCAATGCTGCCAAAGAACTGAAAATGGGCCGTTTCCAGTAAACAGTCCTGGCGGGGTCCGTTTGGACCCCGCTTTTCATGATTTTCTGACCTGAACCAATTGTCGGAATACCACCAGCAGCGGCGTCAATTACAGAAGACCGCGCTTAAGGGATATTACAATGCAACTGAACCGCGATACCGCAATCGCCATTGTTTCATTGCTCATCTGTGGCGCATTGCTGGTCAGCACATTTCAGATGCCTGAACCGATGTTCAATCAGATGCCTGCAACCTTGTGGCCGCGTATGATTATTGTACCGCTGGCCCTGCTGTCGCTGGTCCTGCTTGCGAAAGCGCAAATGGCGGGTTCTGATGAAAGCACCCCAATCAGAAGTTTTTCGGATTGGTTTTCCTACTATAAAAACCCGATCATCTGTTTTGCGCTGTTCTTTCTGTTTCTTGTCAGCATGCCGGTGCTGGGCATGCTCATTGGCGGCCTGCTCTATGTCTTCATCACATTGAATGTGCTTGGCGGCTGGTCCCCACAAATGTTGCTGCGCCACGGATTGGTTGCGGTGTTTTTCGTTGTCGGCATGTGGACCATATTCACGCAACTGCTCGGGGTGTTTTTGCCCGAGGGCATATTGCTGAGAGTGTATTAGACCATGGAACTCTTCACCAATCTTGGCCTTGCCAGTGCCGAACTGTTCTCACTGACCACAATGGCTCTGATGATGCTGGGTACCCTGGTCGGCCTGTTGGCCGGTGCCATCCCCGGATTCACAATCGCTATGGCAGTTGTTCTGGTCCTGCCCTTCACCTTTGCCATGTCGCCGGTGCAAGGTCTTGCAACCATGATCGCTGTCTACGTCGGGGGGCTGTCCGGCGGATTGATGTCAGGCATTCTTACCGGCATTCCCGGAACCCCCTCTTCTGTTGCCACAACATTTGACGGCTACCCAATGGCCAAATCCGGCAAGCCCGGTCTGGCGCTTGGCATTGGTGTCTGGTCCTCATTCTTTGGCGGCATCATTGCATCGATCGTCCTGATGCTGATCGCGCCTCAACTGGCACTCATAGGACTGGAGTTTCAACCGGTCGACTTCTTTGCCCTGGTCATATTTGCACTCACGGTCACAGCCAGCCTTGCGGGCAATGAAATGCTCAAAGGCCTGATGGGCGCGCTTTTTGGCTTGCTAATAGCCACCATAGGCAGCGATGTCGTCTTCGGATTGCCCCGTTTTACATTTGGAATTGACGCGGTCTCAAAAGGATTTGCTTTCCTGCCGGTCCTCGTCGGCCTGTTTGCTTTCAGCCGATTGTTGAATGATGTCCGCGATCCAGATTCCGCCTCAAAACGCCTTGGTGGAGATCAATCAACCAATGTGGTGCAGATCGACTATATCGCATCCGCCAAAGTGGTACTGGCAAGGTGGGGCAATGTCCTTCGCTCTTCATTGCTTGGTGTCTTTGTTGGTGTGCTCCCGGCGGCAGGCAGCACCATTTCAAACATCCTGGCCTATGATCAGGCCAAGAAAGCCTCCAAGGAACCTGAGACCTTTGGCAAGGGTGCCGTAGATGGCATCATTGCACCGGAATCAGCCAACAATGCTACCGCTGGCGGCGCGCTTATTGTCATGATGGCGCTGGGACTGCCGGGCGACATCATGACCGCCATCATGCTCGGAGCGTTGCTGATTCATGATGTCATTCCCAGCCCCTCTTTCATCTCGGACGAACCAACCATAGCCTACTCGATTTTCCTGGCTTTCTTCGTTGCAAATTTCATGATGCTGTTTCTTCAATCCATCACCCTGCGCGGTTTCGTGTTGGTGACCAAAGTGAAGATGTACATGCTGACAGCTGTCATTCTGTTCTACTGTGCATTGGGCATTTTTGCGCTCAACAACATCGGTTACGACATGTGGACGCTGTTCATATTCGGAGTTCTTGGCTTTGTGATGCGCGCGCTGGGCTTTCCCATCGTGCCAATTGTCCTTGGTGTTGTGCTCGGCCAGATTGCTGAAACACGGCTTAGTCAGGTTTTTGCGCGCGGTGATGGATTGGATGTCTTCTTTACACGGCCATGGGCGCTGTTCTTTATCCTGCTAAGCGCATTTTCTATAATGTTTCCATCCTATCAAAAGCATATGGGCAAGAAGCGATGGACCCGTTTTTTCCTTCCGGTACTGCTGATTGTGATGTCCGTTCCTGTCTTCACGATGCCGGGCTATGTGAGGCCTGTCATCGCCGGGCTCATGCTGCTGACCGGTATCGTTCAGTTGATCATGCGCTTGAGAGAACCCTCTCTCACGGCCGATCAAACACCAACCACCTGACACAATTTTGAATTTGGAGAACTGCTATGGACATGGGCCTCAAAGGCAAAACAGCGCTTATTCTGGGTGCGTCCCAGGGATTGGGCCACGCCATTGCTGAAAAATTGGCAGCAGAAGGCGCAAATCTCATCCTGTCTTCGCGCCGTCTGGAAGCACTAGAGACAGTGGCCAAGGACCTGTCCTCAAAATATGGCGTGGACGTTCAATGCGCCGCCATTGATCTGACTGACAGCACACAGCTGGACGCATTCTGCGAGCGCATTCGCAATGAGTTCAAGCCAGATATTCTGCTTAGCAATGCTGGCGGTCCACCACCCTCGCCATCCACCGGCGTGGCTCCTGATGTTTGGAAATCAGCAGCGCAAGGACTTTTGTTCAGCCTCATTCAGGTCACAGAGGCGGCTGTCGACGTGATGCGTGCCAAAAAATGGGGTCGTATTCTTGCCATTGGTTCTTCTGGCGTTGTGCAACCCATTCCAAATCTTGCTGTGTCAAATACAATCCGCGGAGCCATGGCTGGTTTTTGCAAGACGCTTGCTGCCGAAGTTGCCGGTGATGGCATCACGGTCAACATGATCCTGCCCGGCAAAATCGATACGGCCCGAGTTGGACAATTGGACACGGCACGCGCCAAGCGGGAAGACAAAACGCTGGAGCAGGTGCGCACGGAAATCGCCGCTTCCCTGCCCGCCAGGCGTTATGGAAAACCGGAAGAATTCGCCAGTGTTGCCGTCTTTCTCATGAGTGAGCCAGCGGCCTATGTCACCGGTCAGATGACACGGGTAGATGGCGGAATGATCCGCAGTATCTAACGCAGTTAAAACAGGAATGTCGGACATGCCTCTTTCTCAAAAAAATGCAGCACCTGCAGCAGTTGAACGGCCCGGCGGTCACATTCTGGCCGACCAGCTGAAAATACTGGGTATCGATACAGTGTTCTGCGTACCGGGAGAGAGCTTCCTTGACCTGCTGGACGGGCTTTATGATCACACAGCCACCATAAAAACCGTCGTATGCCGCCACGAAGGCGGTGCCGCCAACATGGCCGACGCCTATGCAAAAATGACCGGTAAACCGGGCATATGCGCGGTGACACGCGGTCCTGGCGCGACCAACGCATCCAACGGAATCCATACCGCCTTTCAGGATTCATCGCCGATGATCGTCCTGATCGGCCAGGTTGGGCGCGCAATGGTAGACCGTGAAGCGTTTCAGGAAATGGATTACCGGCAGGTCTTTGGCCAAATGGCCAAATGGGTGGCGCAAATTGAAGATGCCAGCCGTATTCCTGAATATCTGTCCCGTGCCTGGAAAACCGCTATGTCAGGACGCCCCGGACCGGTCGTGCTTGCCTTGCCAGAGGACATGCTGTCCGAGATGGCAGTAGCCCAGGATTTGCAGCCCGGCACGATCACACAGCCTGCCCCTGCACCTGAGGCCATATCCAAGTTGAACAACTTACTAAAACAGGCCCAAAAACCGTTGTTGCTGCTGGGTGGTCCCGGTTGGGATGCAAGATGCGGCCCCAGGGCATTGGCATTCGCAGAGCGCATGGGCCTGCCGGTTGCGACCAGCTTTCGGTGTCAGGATTACGTCGATAATGATCACCCCAATTATGTCGGCGTTATTGGAATTGCCCCCGTGCCAAAGCTGCGCAAGCGCATAGCCGAGGAAGTGGACCTGCTGATAGTGGTCGGCTCCCGTCTGGGCGAAATGACCACGCAGGGCTATTCCCTCATCAACATTCCTGACCCACAAATGACCTTTGTTCATGTGCATCCCGGTGCCGAAGAACTTGGCCATGTCTACAATCCCGATCTGGGTATCGTGTCTTCTGCTACGGAGTTCCTTGACGCAGTGCAATCCATTGAAACCGGCGATGGCAAACAGCGCTGGGGCGATTGGGTCGCCGAACAACGCGCAGATTATCTGGATTTTCTGGAACCAACCGAGGTTCCGGGCAAGGTCAACATGTCAAAAGTCATTCGCCATGTGACCGCTGAAATGCCCAAGAACACCGTGCTGACCAATGGCGCGGGCAATTATACGGTCTGGGGTCATCGGTTCCACAAACACTGCGCCTATCGCACCCAATTAGCGCCCACCAGCGGGTCCATGGGCTATGCGGTTCCAGCAGCCATTGCCGCAAAAATTGCATCGCCAGATCAGCCCGTCGTGTGTCTTGCCGGCGACGGATGTTTTCTGATGACAGCGCAGGAACTGGCAACCGCAAGACAATACAATCTCGATATCATCTATCTGGTCGTCAACAACTCCATGCTTGGCACCATTCGGATGCATCAGGAGCGCCACCATCCCGACCGCACCATTGCCACCGATCTGCTGAACCCGGATTTTGTCGCTTACGCAAAATCCTTTGGCATTTCTGGTGAGAAAGTTGAGCAGACAGAAGACTTTGCTGCCGCCCTTGATCGCGCCAAATCCGCTAAGGGAGGCTACCTGATTGAACTGATTGTTGATCAACAGGCATTAACCCCGATGCAGACACTGGCTGACGTCACCCAGCAGGGCCACAGCGCACAAAAACGCTGACATACGGAGAACATCATGATCGTAGAACAACGAACCTACACGTTGCAGATTGGCGCTGCGCCAAAATATCTCGAACTGTATGAAGCAGAAGGTCTGGCCATTCAGCGCGCAATTTTGGGCCGCATGGTAGGATATTTTTCAAGCGATATTGGTGCATTACATCAAATCATACATATGTGGGCCTATAAGGATTATGCAGAACGCGAAGAACGACGCATGAAACTGGGTGCAGACCCGCGTTGGAAAGCCTATATCCCCAAAGTCCGCGAGCTTCAGATTGCTCAGGAAAACAAAATTCTGATCCCTGCCCCGTTCAGTCCATGGGGACAGGATGATCCTTCACTCGATATGGCAACAACGAACAGCTAAACTAAGGAAACAAAGATGATCGACCTTTATACCTGGACCACTCCCAATGGCCGCAAAGTTTCAATTCTGCTGGAAGAGTTGGGTGTGGCCTATAATGTCCACGCCATCAATATTGGTCAGGGCGATCAAAAGACGCCAGAGTTTCTGAAGATCGGCCCGAATAACAAAATCCCTGTCATCGTTGATACTGACACCGGAGTTTCCATCATGGAGACCGGTGCCATCATGATTTATCTGGCTGAGAAGCATGGGAAATTCCTGCCGACAGACCCACTGAAGAAGATCGAAGTCATTGAATGGCTGATGTGGCAGATGGGTGGGCTTGGCCCAATGCTTGGTCAGGCGCATCATTTCCTGCATTTCAATCCAGGCAAAGCTTCTTATGCAGAAGAACGGTTTGCAACTGAAGTGAAACGGCTCTATGGCGTGCTCAACACACGCCTTGAAGGTCGTGAGTTCATTTGCGATGAATACTCGATTGCTGATATGGCTTGCTGGCCGTGGATTTCACGCTATGAGTGGCAGGGCATTGATCTGGCTGACTATCCAAATGTCCGCGCTTGGTATCAACGTCTTCTGGCGCGTGAAGCCGTACAAAAGGGCTATCACGTCCCCAAAGTCATGGGCGAAATCCCTGCTGGCTGAACCAAACGTCTTGATCTGATTTTGGGGACCGTTTCTCGGCCTCCACCCACACCGATTTGTATTCGAAGGACACACACATGTTAATGGGAAAACACCTCATCGCTGGCAACTGGGTTGGCGGAGACGCCGAGTTCCAGAACATGCCGGTTTCCGGCAGCGCCGACAGTTTTGCAGTTGGCACGCCCGATCATATTGATCAGGCAGCGCGCGCCGCAGAAGACGCATTCTGGTCTTATGGATATTCCTCCCGGGCCGAGCGCGCCAAATTCCTGCGCAGCATCGCCGATCATATTGATGCACGCGGCGATGACATCACCGCAATGGGTGTGAAGGAAACAGGGCTGCCGGAAGGCCGCCTCGCAGGTGAACGCGGTCGCACGATGGGCCAGTTGCGCCTGTTTGCAGATCATATTGAAGCTGGCAATTATCTGGATCGCCGCCATGATGAAGCCTTGCCGGACCGCGCACCACTGCCACGCCCGGATTTGAAAATGGTTCAGCGGCCCATCGGCCCGGTTGCTGTCTTTGGTGCCTCCAATTTCCCTCTGGCATTTTCCACGGCTGGCGGAGACACGGCAGCGGCACTGGCAGCAGGTTGTCCCGTTGTCGTAAAGGGCCATTCGGCCCATCCCGGTGTCAGCGATATTGTCGCTCAGGCGATTCTGGCAGCGATTAAAGAATGCGGCATGCACCCCGGTGTGTTCAGCCAGATTCAAGGTGGCAACCGTGCGGTTGGCCAGGCCATTGTGCAGCACCCTTTGATCAAAGCCGTTGGTTTTACAGGCTCGCTGACAGGTGGGCGCGCATTGTTCGATCTGTGCGCCGCACGCCCGGAACCAATTCCGTTCTTTGGCGAGTTGGGCTCCATCAACCCAATGTTCATTCTCGATACAGCGCTGGAACAGCGTGGGTCTGCAATTGCAGAAGGCTGGGCCGGATCTCTGACTATGGGCGCAGGTCAGTTCTGCACAAATCCAGGCATTGCTGTGGTGACAGAAGGAACACAGGCAGGGGCCTTTGGCGATGCTGCAGCAAAAGCACTGTCTGCTGTCGGGGCACAAACAATGCTCACCGATGGCATCGCTGACGCCTATCATCAAGGCCGTGACCGTGTTGCAGCGCATGAGGGTGTCCGTGATTTGCTGACAACCTCATGCGATCAGCGCAATGCAACGCCGTATCTGTATGCAACAACGGCCGAAAAATGGCTTGCCAATGAAGAGCTGGGCGAAGAGGTCTTCGGGCCGCTTGGCATGATCGTAACAGTGAAGAATGCAGACGAACGACAGGCCGTCGCAAAAGCCCTGCAGGGCCAGCTGACATGCACCATTCATATGGATGATGCTGATACGAAAGATGGTCAGGCTTTGATGCCGGTGCTGGAACGCAAAGCCGGTCGGCTGCTGATCAATGGTTTCCCGACGGGTGTGGAAGTCAGCGATACGATGGTCCATGGCGGCCCTTATCCCGCTTCGACCAATTTTGGCGCAACATCCGTTGGTACAATGTCCATCCGCCGCTTCCTGCGCCCGGTCTGTTATCAGAACATGCCGGATGCATTGCTGCCAAAAGATCTGGCATAAAGCACATGCAATATGTCACGCTTGGCAAAACGGGATTGAACGTCAGCAGCGCAGGCTTGGGCTGCGGTGGTCACTCCCGGCTTGGTCAGGCCTATGGCAACAGCACAGCCCAATCCATCGCCATTATTCATGCGGCGATGGATATGGGTGTGAACTTCATCGATACGGCCACAGCCTACGGCACCGAACCCATTGTTGGGGAAGCCATCAAGGGCCGACGCGACGAAGTGATCATTTCTACAAAGCGCACGATCTTCCAGCAGGGCGCGTCGCCAACGGGAAATGAACTCCTCACAGGCGCTGAATTCATCACCGGCGTGGAAGACAATTTGAAACTGCTGGGCACCGACCACATCGATATTCTGCACCTGCACGGTGTTTTCGCGAACCAGTATGATCATTGCGTACAGGAACTGGTTCCTGCCCTTCACCAACTGCAAGATCAGGGAAAGATACGCTTTCTTGGTGTGACCGAGCGTTTCATCCGTGACACCAACCACACAATGCTGTCACGCGCGCTGGAAGATGATGTTTGGGATGTGGTGATGACCGGGTTCAACATGATCAACCCGTCAGCAAGACACACTGTCCTGCCCAAGACACAAGAGAAAAATACCGGGACACTCATCATGTTCGCCGTCAGACGTGCCTTGAGTGACCCGGATGCCACCGCTGAAATCATCAGTGAATTGATATCAGCCGGGCTGATTGACCCATCTGATCTGGATACCGAAAACCCTTTCAGCTTTTTGCTGGCCCCCAATTGCGCCAGCACCGTCACTGAAGCTGCCTATCGCTTTTGTCGCCATGAACCCGGCGCTCATGTGGTTCTCACCGGCACAGGCTCATTGGAGCATCTGAAGGAAAATCTGGAAGTGCTGCAAATGCCAGCATTGCCGACGGAGGCTCAGGACAAATTGCGCAATATTTTTGGCAATGTGGACTCGGTCTCAGGGAACTGACTGCCGTAAATCTATCAAGGCCTTCCAGCCACACGACTCACATGCTGGCTAAAGTGTAATCCAGACCGCGGCGAATGTGCTTTTCCAGCGCTTCCACAGCCGTATCCGTATCCCGCCTGAGTGCCGCTTCAAACATGATTCGATGCTCCTCCACAGCTTCTGCGCCACGGGAGGTCAATATCAGCATCTGGTATCGAAGATATTTGTCATAAAGAGTTGAGTGCAACGACAACAGGTTTTGAGAATTGCATGCCTGAATGAGAGCGAGATGAAATTCCCAATCATATCGTTTCCAAAGTTCGATTTGTGACTCATCACCCGTGAGCAACAATTGCTCCATGCGGTGCAGCTTGTGATGAGCGGCAACCAGATTGCCTTCCCATTCCGTGTCACCATTTTCAATCGATGCCTTGAGCGCAAATCCTTCAAGCAGAATTCTGAGATTTGCAATTTCGGAAAAATCTTCTGTTGAAACAGGGGTCACAAAAAAACCGCGCTGCTCTTCGGCCGACACAAATCCTTCGCTTGCCAAGCGGTTCAACGTTTCTCTCAAGGTCGAAACACTGGCCTCATAGCGTGCCTTGAGCGTATCCAGCTTCAGCTTGGAGCCCGGCGCCAGTTCGCCAAACAGAATGTCACGCTTGATCCTTTCATAGGTATTTGCTCTGACAGTGCTGATTTGCTTAGGCATTGAAGCGCTCTCAACTGACTTTATTTTTTCAGACAATTATCATTCTGACCCATATTCAACAAGGTCTGGCTCTTAAACTCATATGACAAAAATATCATATATTATTGCAAATAACATAAACAAACCATAGCATCAGCCGCATCCGTTATAGGCGGTAAGAATTGGATTGATGGATTACTGTATGTCTGAACACGCGCGTATTGTTGTTGCTGGGATCGGCCTTGTCGGCAAACGACATGTCGATGCAATCAATCAAGTCAAGAACGTTTCATTGGCTGGGATTGTTGAGCCAGGCCCCATTGGGCCGCGCTATGCTGAATCTCAGGGCGTCCCGCATTTTCATTCATTGGAAGAAATGTTTGCCGCCATCAAGCCGGATGGTGTCATTCTGGCAACCCCAACCACGCTGCACATCTCTCAGGGGAAAACTTGCATCGAAAACAAATGTGCAGCGTTGATTGAGAAACCGCTGGGCACATCTGTTCATGATGCACAGGATCTGGTCAATATGGCCACCGCCGCAGATATCCCGATTTTGGTGGGGCACCATCGCAGACACAATCCGCTGGTTCAAAAAGCAAAGGACATCATTCAAAACGGCGAAATCGGCCAAG
Source organism: Alphaproteobacteria bacterium (assembly GCA_024743215.1). Classification (GTDB taxonomy): domain Bacteria; phylum Pseudomonadota; class Alphaproteobacteria; order Rhizobiales. The sequence continues at coordinate 45,391 of JANSWZ010000003.1, read as the reverse complement.
TCCGCGCTGTGCATTCCAACTGCTGGTTCTACAAACCCGATGATTATTTTGATGCAGCACCCTGGCGCAAGAAACAGGGAGCAGGCCCCATATCGGTCAATCTCGTGCATGATGTAGATCTCATTCGCCATCTGTGTGGAGAAATCATCACCGTACAGGCCCAGTCCGCGCCGTCGCTACGTGGCTATGAAAACGAAGATGTTGCCGCAGCAGTCTTGCGCTTTGAAAATGGCGCTATTGGTACAATCACTGTGTCAGACAGCATTGTAGCCCCGTGGAGTTGGGAATTCACAAGCCATGAACATCCAGCCTATCCGAAAACGGCCGAAAGCAGCTATCTGATCGGGGGCTCCAATGGGTCCTTATCGATCCCGGATTTGACTGTTTGGACACATCAAGAAGCGCCCAATTGGTGGAACCCCATCAGAGCAACAAGCTTACCCTGCCAGGCCTCGGATCCATTGGTGAACCAGATAGCGCACTTTTCTGACATCATACTGAACCAGGCATCGCCGCTGGTTTCTGGCGCCGAAGGATTGAAAACGCTGCGCGTGGTCGAAGCCATTCAACTGGCTGCTAAATCTGGCAATACGATACAGCCGTTTGAAGCTTTGGAGCACCGAAGAACAGCTTGAATCGGCCTTCCATTCACCCTGAATAATATCAGATATTTTCGAAAAAATATTGCAATATCAGTTTAATCGGGCAACAAATGCTCAGTTAAAAACTCAGATGGAGGAAATGAGTGATGATGAATTTGAAAAGGCTGACAGCATTGTCAGTTGCTGCAGCAGTTGGCGGATTAGCTGTCACAATGAGTATGGGCTTTGCAGCCGATAAGATCAAACTGCGTCTGGCAACGGCAGGCTCTGCCACAGATCAACGGTCTGTTGCCATGGCTGAGGTCTTTGCACCAATGGTCGCGGAATTCGCTGATTTCCAGCCCGGTTACAACGGAACTTTGTTTGCGCAGGGTACTGAACTTGAAGCGATAAGCCGTGGCAATCTTGAAATGTCCATCGCGTCGGCTCAGGAAATGGCACAGTTTTTCCCTGAGTTTTCGATCTTCGCGACCGGATATGTCCATCAAAATGCCGACCATCAAGTCAAGGTCTTCAATGACCCACTCATGGATGCGTTCAAGAAAACGGCTGAGGATGAGTTGGGTGTGAAACTGTTGTCGGTCATGTATCTTGGCCGCCGTCAGGTCAATCTTCGTCAAACAAAAGAAGAACTTACTGTCACAACCCCTGCGGATTTGAACGGTGTAAATTTACGCATGCCCGGTACTGATGCCTGGCAGTTCCTTGGAAAAGCCTTGGGAGCGTCTCCCACACCAATGTCATTTACCGAAGTGTACACAGCCCTGTCGACGGGCGCCGTCGATGGACAGGACAACCCACTTCCAACAGTAGTGGATGCAAAGTTTTACGAGGTGACAAATCAAATCGTTTTGACGTCACACCTTGTCGATCTCAACTACATCGCATTTTCCAAACAGGTTTGGGACGCGTTGACACCAGAGCAGCAGACAACAGTCCAAAAAGCCGCAGACGCAGCAGCGGAATCTGGACGCCAGAAACAACTGGAAAAAGAAGAAAGCCTGGTTTCATTCCTGAAAGAACAGGGCATGGAAATCTATGAGCCCGATCTGGACGCTTTCCGCAGCCACGTTCAGGCTCAATATGTCGGCAGCGAGTTTGCTGCAAGCTGGCCAGATGGTGTATTGGAAAAAATCAACGCACTTGGAAACTGAGCAACCCGGTTTTAATACCTTGGGGGGAGCAATAGGCCATTTCTAAATGGATCACCAAAGGCTCTGAATTCATCGCCGCCACATTGCTGGCGGCGATGTTTGTTACCTTTCTCATACAAATATTTTCGCGCTATGTGATGTTGCAGCCCTTTGGCTGGACACTGGAACTGTGTCTTATCCTTTGGGTTTGGATCGTGTTTTTTGGCTGTGCATTTCTGGTCCGCGAAAGCGATCACGTAAAATTTGATGTTTTTTATCTCTCTGCGCCGCGGTCTGCGCAAAGGGTAATGGCTTTGATTACCGCCTTCGCCATTGTTGTGGGCATGGCATGGGCATTCCTGCCAACCTGGGACTACATCGATTGGATGAAAATCCGGAAAACAACGACCGTCAGAAATCCGTTTTCCGGCCAGAAGATTCCACTACGCACTATTTTTTCGATCTATGCGATCTTCATGCTGGCCATCATCGTTCGATATGCCTGGCAGTTTATCGACCTCTTGCGCCAGGACCCAGAGGCTGACGCAACTGAAAGTCCGGAGCCCGGCAAGCCAGATGGCCCAGATGGCAAGGTGCATTCGTGAGCTTCGAACTTGCGGCCTGCCTTGTAGCTCTCTTCGGATTGGCAGGCATCGGCACACCCATCGGTTATTCGATCATGTTGGCGTCTATCGTCTATCTCGGCTTTGCCGATTTGGATGTTGCACTTGCGGGGGAAAAGATCCTGCAGGGTCTTTACAAGAGCTTCATTCTTTTGGCGGTGCCGCTTTTCATCGTGGCCGCCAATATCATGAATGCCGGCACAATTTCCGACCGCCTTCTGAATTTTTGCATTGCGCTTGTGGGCCGGTTTCGTGGGGGATTGGGTCATGTGAACGTCGTGGCATCGCTGATCTTTTCCGGCATGTCCGGCTCAGCGGTGGCAGACGCTGCGGGAATAGGAAAAATCATCATTGGAATGATGACCAAGGACAATCGGTTTAGTCCGGGCTATGCAGCCGCAATTACAGCCGCTTCAGCAACAATCGGTCCAATCATTCCGCCATCAATTCCCATGGTGCTTTATGCGCTGATATCCAACAGTTCCATTGGCGCACTCTTCCTGGCAGGCATTGTGCCAGGCCTCGTAATGGGGGCTGTGCTCATGATGATGAACGCAGCAATTTCCAAAAAACGTGGATTTGCCATGGAAACGCCAGTGCCATTGCGCAAACTTCCACGCGCAACTGCAAATGCTTTTCCGGCACTGCTTATGCCGGTCATCCTTCTTTACGGAATTTACGGTGGTGTCACGACACCGACTGAGGCGGCAGCCGTAGCTGCCTTTTATGCATTGCTCCTGGCGGGTCTGTTTTACCGGGCATTGTCACTCAAAGCACTCTACCATATTTTCGTCGAAAGCGCCCGATCCTCCGCAGCGGTCGGTGTGGTCATTGGCGGTGCCTTGATCCTCAACTTCATTGTTGTTTCTGAAAACATTCCAGGCGTGATGTCTGAATGGCTGACAGATCTCCAGATACACCCACTTCTCTTTCTGTTCGGTGTCAATGTCCTGATTTTACTGCTGGGATGTGTCCTGGATGCAACCACGATCATCCTTGTTATCGTGCCGTTGTTCATTCCCGCTTGCAAAGAGTTGGGCATTGATCTTGTGCATTTTGGCGTGTTGGTTGTTGTCAATTCCATGATCGGTCTCATCACACCTCCCTATGGAATTCTGCTGTTTGTCATAAATGCAGTCACGGGCATTCCGCTCAGAGAAATCATCTCGGAAATTTGGGCGTTTCTGGCTGTCTTGATCGCGGCATTGACGATGATGATCCTCTTCCCCGATTTGGTTTTATTCCTGCCCAAATTATTCGGATATCTGGGGTAGATAGCGATGACACTCGCCTCGATGCCGAGTATTAGCTCACAACAAAGGCTTCTTTCATGACCGGTTTGCAACATCCATTTACCCGCCTGGCCGCGGCATTGCCCACGCCGGTCGATGAAAGCGGAAACATCATAATTTCACTCCTGATCGAGCATGCAAATACAATGCTGCAAGCAGGTTGCGACAGCATCGTGCCTTTTGGAACCACCGGAGAAGGTGCGTCTTTTCCGTCCGTCACCCGCAGACACATGGTCGAAGCAATGGGCCAGGGAGGAGTGAACCCTGACCGCCTGATCGCCTGCGTCTACGGACCCAGCGCACAGGAAGCCGCTGATGAAATCACATTTTACAATCAGATCGGTTGTCGGGGAATATTGCTCGTCCCGCCCTTCTATTTTCCATATCCTTCAGATCAAGGACTGTTTGACTGGCATCGCAAAGTCATAGAACTCGCCGGCAATGCCATGTTGCCCACCTTGATTTACAACATCCCGGCACTCACCCAGGTGAAGCTTTCCGTACCTTTAGTGACCCGGTTGCGCGAAGCTTTTCCGGATGTCATCGCAGGTGTTAAGGACTCCGCTGGCGACTGGTCCGATACGGCATCTTTGCTCCAGACCCATAGTGATCTGACAATTCTCGTGGGCCATGAAGGACAATTGGCGGACGCAGTGAAACGTGGCGCCAGTGGCTGTATCTCCGGCATGATGAATGTCACCCCCAATCTTGTCAGCCAACTCGCAATTGGTGAAAGCAGAAGCGATATTGATCAGTTGCTGGAGTGGGTGCTGAGCGGTCCCGTTATTCCAAACATCAAAGCCTTGCTGGCGGATAAAACCGATGAGCCTAGATGGCGGAATACCGTTAGTCCGCTGCTCCCCAATCAAGCAAAAATCCCACAGCACATACGAGACCTTCTCGACTGACATGCGCCAGCATTGCCACGGTAGCGCAAAAAAATGACTGCAGTTTTGCAAAAATTGCATTCGACTCAAACTCAGACCCGGTCCTCTGACACACCGGGAAGCTGGGTTGTTGCCGCATGAGGCAATACAAATATCGAAGGCTTCTTTGGTGTTGTGTTGACAGCCAGTGGGTACTGATAAACCTGTGACAAATTCTCGGTCGTAAGCACATCTGATGGACGGCCTTGTGCAAAAACCCTGCCGTGATCCAGCAACACCACCGCGTCTGCGAACATGGCCGTCAGGTTCAAATCATGCAGAATCGCCAGAACCGCACCACCCCTTGCCGCATAGGCGCGGGCAATTCCCATGATCTGGATTTGATGCTTGATATCGAGACTGGATATCGGCTCATCCAGAAACAGATATCGGGATTTGCCCTGTAGCACAGGCTGCCACACCTGGCACAGCACACGGGCCATTTGAACACGTTGCTGCTCACCACCGGACAGTTCCTGATAGAAGCGACTGCCAAACCCCTCCAGATCGACATGATTGAGCGCTTGATCGGATATCTGAATTGGATCAGATGGATTTGTCTCTTCAGCAACACCTGTCGTCAGCCCCAGTCTCACAATCTCACGAACTGTAAAGGGGAACGAAAGGTTGGAAGCCTGAGGAAGAACGGCCCTCAGCATGGCCATCTCCCATGCGTTGGCATTTGCAATGTTGAGGCCATGCAGCCTGGCTTCCCCAGTAAAAGCGATATCGCCTGACAACGCACGCATCAACGTTGTTTTGCCGGATCCATTAGGACCAATAATGGCGCAGAATTGTCCTGGCTGTGCTGTGAAGGTAATGTTTTCAAGAATGGCCTGCGAACCAAGTTGCACAGACAGCTGTTTGGTCTCCAGCATCGTTACAATTCCAAAATGCTGCGCTTCCGCAGCAATATCCATAGAAAGAAGGGCGCCCCAATCGCAGCTGTAACAATGCCAATCGGCAATTCAGCCGGAGCTACAATCTGCCGGGCAATTGAATCAGCCAGCAGCAAAAGTATGGCACCCAGCAATGCGGATGCCGGAAGCAGATAGCGGTGATCGGGACCGATGAGCAACCGCAGCAAATGCGGTACAACAATGCCGACAAAACCAATGCCACCACTGACAGCAACCGACGCTCCGGTGGAGGCCGCGACCGCAATGATGGCTACATTCTTGAAGCGTTGAACCGGAACACCAAGATGCCTTGCAGGCGCTTCACCCAAAGCCATTGCATTCAGGTTTCTGGCCATCAGTGGTGTTGCCACAAGCACCGCCAATATGATGGGGCCAGCGGCCAATATCTTGGTCCATGTGGCGCCAGCCAGAGACCCAAGGCCCCAAAAGGTAAGATCGCGCAACTGATTGTCGTCGGACCAGAACACCAATACGCCACTGAACGCACCCGCCATCGCTCCCAAGGCAATACCGGCAAGCAACATGGTGGCAACCGATGTGGCACCATGACGGGTTGAAACACGGTATAGAAGAAAGGTCGTCCCTGCCCCACCAGCGAACGCCGCCAGAGGCACAGCATAGATCCCCAGAACGGCAGCTATCGGTGCAAGCGTTGTGCTTCCCAAAACAATAAAGCTGACAGCCCCAAGACCGGCACCGGCCGACACACCGACAATTCCGGGATCAGCCAGTGGATTTCGGAAAAGCCCCTGCATCACGGCCCCGGAAACAGCCAAAGAGGCTCCAATGAGCATGCCCAACACGGCTCTTGGAAAGCGGATATCAAACACGACAATCCGATCCAGCGCATCCAACTGATCTGGCGCAATGCCAGACATTGCCAAAATCAATCGCCAAACGGACGCATCTGAAGCCCCCGATGCGAGACTAAACAGAAAGACGCCAATCAAAAGCATCACAAGACCGGCAATAACCAATTTTGCCAGATAAGATCGATTGTCTCTGAATATGCCGGTTGCCAGATAATGCCGAAGGCCGCCGCCAGGCAGCCCAGATCTGTAAACAGACACGCTGGCAGGTTCACGCAATGCCATCTACTTCACCCAAATCATGTGGTCTCAACGGGCGCGACTTCCGGTAGTCGTCTCAAAAGCCGCGCCTTCTAAAAGGCTAATGCACTGATCCCTTGTGCAGATAGGTGGCCAGATCACGTGCAGCTGCCGCGGTTCTTGGACCAAACCCCAGCAAATAGAGGCCGTTCATGCGAATGAGCTTTTTTGATTTGCCCGCATTGGTCGCCTGAATTGCAGGGTGCGCAAACAAATCATCTGTTGCGGCACCGTGATCACCACCGCGGTCCATCATGAGGACAACATCCGGGTTGGCCGTAATAATGGCTTCCTCATTCAATGGTTTATAACCCTCAAACTCCTGAATGGCATTTTCAGCACCGGCAAGATCGATAATGCCATCAGCTGCAGTATTGGTTCCGGCGGCCAGGATACGTCCGCTTTGCATGCTGAGGATGAACAACACGCTTTCCGCTTCCTCCACCTGTCCCACAACTTCGCGGATCTCAGAGAATTGTTGCGACACATCGGCTCGAAGCACATCCCCCTTTTCAGGCACACCGAGTGCTTCGGCGACGATCCTGATCGCGTCATCGACCCCCTTTTGGTCAAAACGATCGGGAACTTCAATGTAGTTGATGCTGGCCTGCTTAAGGACCTGAACCGCTTCAGGTGGGCCACTTCCTTCCTTGGCGATGATGAGATCAGGCTTGAGCGACAACACACCTTCCGGCGACAGTGCCCGCATATATCCGACATCAGGCAATGCCTCGGCTGCCTGTGGAAAGGTACTGGTCGCATCGCGCGCAACAAGCTTGTCCTGTTCCTCAAGGGCAAAAATGATTTCCGTTATTGAGCCGCCAATGGAAATCACCCGGTCCGTGTCGGAAGCCGCCTGAACCGGATAGGACCCAACAACGACAAAGGCGACAAGCCAAATGAAGTGCCCCAACCGGGCGACCATCAATTTAAGTGCCCTCATTCTGCTTACATCATGCAATTGAATTTGTTCCATTACCGACTCCATTTTTTATGGCTTGGGAAGTTCGTGGATGATTTTTTGCCAGAGACTTTCGTTTTCTGCAGTGCCATCATCCTGATTTACAAAGTAAATTACGCGCTTGCCGGAAGCGTCATATGCTTCAAGAGAGGTCCGGACCTCGGCCCCATTTGCGCGGGAGGCAATATAGGTCCCGATCAAATGATCCTTCCGCAAATGCATGTGAAACTGGTCATCCATAATGTTGATCCAGGGGCCCATGGTCACAATCTTTGCCACCGGTCCTTCATAGGCTTGAAGACAGCCGGTGCTGCTGACCTTGCAGATAAGCGGCAAGCCAATGGCAGATGCGGCATTCAACATGTGTTCGATTGCTTCATTGGAAACACGATGAAATTCGAGATTGGATTTACACCCCTCAAACATCGTTTCCAGACCTGAGGCAGATACAATCCGACCTGGTTCCTGCGCTCTGTTAGCCTGCAGTTGAGACCTGATGTCTTCCGCATCAATATCGAGGCTGATAGCCTCTGCAATCCGATCCCATGCTCTGAAATCCGAATCTGGTCGCGTATGAATTTTATGCACAGCTGTCCCGTTGGCATCGAAGAACTGAAAGCTGCACATGCGCTGTTCGTCACGGCGCTTTTCAGTCTGACGTTTTTCTACCGAAAGTCCGTGGACCCATTTTTGGGATGTCAGATGTGTCCGGATACCGGGACCATGACACTCGGCTGTTGTGCGATACGTGGAAAACCGTTCAAAAAACCCAATTGTCTCATGAACAGCGCTCGCGTTCCTGGTAAGCGCCATCAACGGGCCAACTTCGACCAGCTTTGGAAATACGTCCTCAGGCCTGCACGTGATGCAACGGGTCCCATCGCCCAACCAGGCGCATAGATACTCGGCTTCCGAAATACCAAGCATATCTGCAAGGTCACGGGACCGCATATCTGATCGTTCAGATTGCTTTTGCCGTATCTCGGCAGGAGAAATGTCTTCAGCCAACATGCTGCAACACCCCTATTTGTTGAGAATAAGTTTTCCGAGCTTCGTTATTTTCAAACGATAAGTCTCGCCGGCATGCTCAATCCGTATCTCCCGACAGGATCCAAACAGGCTGTGGCTCTCATAAACCGGTTCTCGGATTTTCTTCATTTCAGAATGACCATCTGATTGTTTCCGGTCGCCAAGCTGCGGCCTTGATGATGATGTTTGCGCGATTTCTTCACGTTCGCTGTTGTGCATTGACTAGGACCCGATACTCGCAGGCCTGGCTCGCATTTGCTGGCTTGGCTTTTAACAATTAAACTTGACTCATTTACTCTAGTTAAATACCAACAACATAACTTGAGTATAATTGTCAAGTTATTGAATTTTACGAATTTGAACAGCCAGCAAGCACGCGCCAGCCAGCAAACCCAAACATAGGAGTTTGTATGAGGCGAACAACAAAGGGTGTTCTCACCATGGCAAGTGGCGTGGCGCTTGGAGCGTTGGCAATAAATGGATTTTCGATGGCCCAGGACGCCGGGACGCAAGACGCTGAAGTGTCCGAAACAGATGAAGGTCGCACGACATTGTTGCAGCGACTGATATTGGGCGCGGGTGCAGAAAAAATTGCCATTAACACCCCCCAGGCCGTGACGGTTATTGAGCAGGAAGACATAGATCAGGCTGAGGCCACAACCATTGGCGAGCTGTTTGAAACTGTGCCCGGTGTGCAGGCCGTAGGAAGTGACCGTATTGTCGGACAATCCTTCAACATCCGCGGCATTGGTGCACTTGAATCATCCGACGAATCAAAAATCATCGTGAATGTGGACGGTGCTGTGAAATTCTATGAACAGTATCGCATGGGCTCGTTCTTTTCTGACCCGGAACTCTACAAAAGCGTCGAAGTTCTGCGCGGACCTGCATCTTCCACACTTTACGGATCAGGTGCCTTGGGTGGTGTCATCAATCTCACGACCAAAGATGCCGCAGACTTCCTTGCTGAAGGCCAGACCACTGCTCTCAGACTCAAATCTGGATACAACTCCAATCAGGATGGCATCCTGTTTTCTCCCCTCCTGGCATTGCGCTTGAACGAGCATGCAGAATTTCTCGCAACCGGCACTTACCGTCGCAGCGACGATTTTGAAACAGGTGCAGGCGTTATACTGTCGGGCACTGAGTTTGATGCCTTCTCCGGTCTTCTAAAGGGAACATTCAGTTTCGGTGCAGACAATGAGCAAAAGCTGAAAATATCTTATGAGCGCTGGCAGAGCGATGAGGACGATACAGACTATTCTCAAACAGGCACAATTGCGGCCTTTGGTACAACAGACAGGGAGACCGTAGATCAGACGGCCGTCATCTCCTATGAAAACCCCGGTCTGAACAACCCCTTGCTGGATCTCAAGGTCAACCTGTCATGGTCTGATACTGCTGTTGAACAAACAGACACCAGTGTGGCTTTCTTCCCAGACTCTGCTTACGCCTATGAAACATGGGCCGCGCGCGTTGAAAACACATTTGAAGCCGTCGGTGACACCTACGAAAACTTCCTCACCATTGGTGGTCAGTTCAGTCACCAGACCAGAACAGCCGAAGACGCTTCGGGATCAATATCCTTCCACCCGGAAGGGACAGATACAAAATTCGGAGCCTACATACAGGACGAGTTCATTTGGGATGAACGACTGACTGTAATAGCTGGCGCTCGGCTGGATTTGGTCAACCTTGAAGCTGATCCCTCAACAGGTATCGACGGCCAGACAGATCTGGTGCTGTTTTCTCCCAAATTGGCGGCACTCTACAAATTCAATGACGTGTTTTCGGTCTTTGGATCTGTCGCGCATACAGAGCGCGCAGCGACGTTGGATGAAATGCTGTCAACGGACAGTGGTTTCACAGCGCCGAACGCAATCAGCCCCGATCTGAAGCCCGAAGACTCCAACAATTATGAAATTGGCTTTGCAGTATCTGTTCCCGATCTATTGGTCGCTGGGTCGCAATTTTCGATGAAAACGACGGCCTTTCACAATGATCTGACAAATTTGATTGAGACCAATCCGCTGGCCACAGGCGGCACAACCAATCCTTACAAGATCAATGTCGGTGAAGCGCGCATTCACGGGATCGAAGTTGAAGGATCATTTGAAACTGACGTGTTCTTCACACGTTTTGCCGGCAGCATCATAAGGGGCGAAAACACCGAGACAGGTGAAGACCTGACATCCATTCCAGCAGACCAGGTTTCCATCACTGTCGGTGGCCGCATCATTGAACATGGTCTTGAATTCGGCGTGCGCTCCTTGTTCGTAGCCGACATAGAGACCGGGTCCAGCACTGGACCATTTGATGCTTATGATGTGCATAATCTGTTCCTGACGTGGAAGCCCGAGTTTCAGGAAATCGCCGCGCTGGATGGCCTGGAACTGCAGGCCGGTGTCGATAATCTGTTTGATGAATCCTACCAAAACAATCTGGCTGGCGACCCAGGCAAAGGCCGTGATTTCCGTGTCTCTCTGGCAAAGACATTTACCTGGTAAGCAAAAGGACCACACTCTTCATGAATGCTCTTATTCATCCGCTGGCGTCACGGCTTTTTGCCGTGGCACTGACATTGTCCGGCACTGCCTTTGCGCAAGACAATGCCGAACCATCCCTCCTTCTTGAATTGAATGCATTGCAGCCAACCGATCAGACGTGTCGGCTTATCTTTGTTGTTCAAAACGGATTGTCCGATGGCCTGGAGCAGCTGTCCTTCGAAGCTGTTGTCTTCAATCAGGACGACATTGTCGAGAGACTGACATTGCTGGATTTTGAAGCAATTCCAATCGGCAGAATGCGCGTCAGACAATTCGATCTGCCAGATTTATCCTGTGACACTATCAAGCGCATCCTGATCAACGGAACCAACAGTTGCGAGGGGCAGGCTGGTGTTTCACTGGCGTGTGATGATCAATTGAAACTCAACACCAGAACACCAGTGGAGCTTGCCGGTTGATATGTTTGATCAGGCTTTAACAACCGCACTGGATTTTCTGGAGCTTGGCGGACCAGTTGTCACGCTTTTAGTAGCGCTATCGGTTCTGTCATTTGCAATTGTTCTTGTGAAGTTCTGGCAGTTTTGGACCTTGCGTGTCGGCCGACATGGGCCTGTGCACAAGGCAATGCATTTTTGGTCGCTAAATAACCGGTCAAAAGCTCATCAGAGCCTGGTCGGGCAAAATGGTGTTTTGTCAGCACTGGTCGCCAGAACCATGTATTTGCTGGAGCAGCGCGGAGAAAACCGGGATGACGCTGAAGAAGTCCTGACCGCACAGGCAATGCAATCCATACACCGACTGCAAAGCGGCTTTAGGGCCTTGGATTCAATTGCGCAGATCGCACCGCTTCTAGGCCTGTTTGGAACTGTTCTTGGCATGATTGAAGCCTTTCAAAAGCTTCAGGGCGCAGGAAGCTCGGTTGACCCCTCACTGCTGGCAGGCGGCATTTGGGTGGCTCTTTTGACCACGGCCGTCGGTTTGGCTGTTGCCATGCCGACTTCGCTTTGCCTGACCTATTTTGAAAGCCGCGTCGCCAATGAACGCATGGAAATGGAATCAGCCCTTGTTGAACTGTTCAATCCCGGATTGCAGTTTTCTAGCCAGACCGACCGAGGCTCCAGCAGCTTCGACACGGATGGGGTGGAGGCACCTGCGTAAATGAAGCTTCAGGGTGCATTGCAAAGGCAAAGGCGACTTTCGCTCACATCGCTCATTGATGTGATATTTCTGCTGCTGCTGTTTTTCATGTTGTCGTCAACATTCACCAAATTCGCAGAGATCGAAATAGCAAGCGCCAGAGGCGGGTCCGCTGCCGCGTCGTCGCCTGAACGGCCCGTTTTCCTGTCCCTGAAGCCTGAAGAAGTTCTGATCAACGGTGTTGAAACCGGTTTTCCGGACTTGACGTCAGCCATCAAGGCCCTCGCGCCCTCTGCGCGACCAACAGTGTTGATCAGCGTCACCGACAGTGTCACCTCACAACGTCTCGTAGATGTTCTGAATTCATTTCGCGGTGAAACATTTGCCGTACGCTTTCTGAAGTCTGGATAGAGCCTCAATGATCAAACTTGAATCGCCAACCAGTCTGAGAAAACCGCAAGAACCGACGATTGCCCTCATCAACATCGTCTTTCTGATGCTTATTTTCTTTCTCATTGCCGGAACTCTGGCACCGCCTTTGGATCCCGATGTCACCTTGATGGATCTGGAAAGCAAACAGGGCGAACAGATGCCAGATGCCCTGGCAATCCTCTCCGATGGTCGCCTGACCTATCGAGGGCAACCTGTGAGTGATGCAGGCGTTTACGCGCAGGCGGCACTGAAACGCAGCGCGGAAGCCGGACAATCAAACAAAACCATACGCCTGATCCCGGACCGGAATTTATCCGCTGCCAGACTGCTGGAGACCACTGCAAAACTGCAGGCAGCCGGCGCTGAAAAAATCCTTCTGGTGGCTGAAAAAAGACAACCCCAATGAAAATAACCACGCCCTCCATTGTCGCAATTTCCTTGGCACTGTCTGTGCTGTGTCATGCCTCAATAGCGTTGTTTTTCACCGACAGCCCGGTGGATGAAATGCTGGATGGCGGCGTGCAAGGTGATGTCGCAATGATAGGCACCAGCTTTGCGGACATGGTGTCGAAAGACAACATGATAGCCCGTGCAGAGCCTGAAGAAACGGCACAGACAGAGCCCGAATCCATTCAGCCTGAGGATTCTTCATCATCCGCTGAACAAGTCACTGATACCAAAGACATCAAACCAACAGCGGTAAAACCACTTGAAAGTGCGAAAGCCCAAACGACAGCCACGACCTCATCAGAACCTGTGGCAAAACCAGTTAAGTCTTCGCCAATAACGCCACCTGAGCCAACTGAAACTGCAGCCGTGGATCCGCGCGATGAGCCTCAACCGAAAACATCAGCTTCACAGCACAGTCAGCAACCTGATGCCATGGCTGCCAAAACAACCCCGACTCAAAGCGCGGACAGTACACCCAAAGCATCTCTTTCTGCCGTCGCAGATACGCCAACAAGCCATGATACACCTGCCGAAACTGCATTTATGCCGCCAATCACCGATACCATTGCAGCCGCGAAAAATGAGGTTCAAAGGCCTGGAGTCCCAAAAGCGCAGATATCATCTTTGCAAATAAATGAGCAGGCAGACAAAACACCGGCCCCGGCACAAAGCAATGCGACGGTAACATCAAGTGATGTTGCAAAACCCGTTGATGAAATTCAAAAGCCCTCGGCGGCACCTCAGCGAAGCCAAGCGGCAAAACCGGCGCCGACTGCATTGCCTCCAATGGCCAGTGCATCAGCAGTGCCCCACGCGTCAGTTGCGCCTGCCCCGGAAGCAATCATCCGGCCAAAGTTGCAAAGTGTCGAAGGTTCAGTTGCAGCGGTTCAACCTGCTCCGGAAATTCGCCAAGCCTTGAGCACACAAATTGCTCCTCTAAAATCTGCGCGCGCCGCTGAAACTGCGATCGCAGCCGATGTCGCTCAGACGGCTGAAGAAGGAATACCTGCTCCAAGAGCCAGGCCTCCACAACCACATGATGGTAAAATCATTGCCAGTAAGCCAAAACGAGTTGTCAAAAAAACCACCCAAAAACAAACGCAAAAGAAAGCCAAAAAACGCCAACCGGCTGCTAAGGGAAACCAGTCAAAGACACAGCGCAGCGCGCAAAACAACTCAGGAAAATCCTCGGCCACAGCCTCTCGCGGCGGTGGCAAGGGCAGCAACACCAAGGCTGCGGGCAATGCAAAAGCATCAAATTACCCTGGCCTCATCTATCGGAAAATCCAGCGAACGCGCCAAAAGCGCGTTGGCGGGCGCGGCTCTGTCCGCATCCGGTTTTCGGTTTCATCGAGTGGCGGCCTGGCTGGCATATCCGTTGCCAGAAGCTCAGGATCAAGCAAAATTGACAAGGCGGCTCTGGCCCATATTCGCCGCGCAGCACCATTTCCGGCACCGCCAAAAGGCGCGCGTCGGAGTTTTACAATCCCCGTTGAAATCCGGCGTTGATATAGGCGGCAAAAAACCTGAAAAGAACTTCATAAAACCCCAACCAGACAATCAGGAAAGAAGACCCGAATGTATATTGCAATGAATAGATTCCAGATCAACGACGGACAGGAAAAGGCTTTTGAAGATATCTGGCGCAATCGGAATTCAAGCCTGAAACAAGTGCCAGGCTTCAGAGAATTTCATCTGCTCAAAGGGCCTGTTGATAAGGCCACGAACTCGACGCTTTATGCATCCCACACAATCTGGGAAAGCCACGATGCCTTTGTGGGGTGGACCAAATCCCAGAATTTCAGGGATGCTCACAAAAATGCCGGAACAAATAAGGGCATTTATGCCGGGCATCCTGTGTTTGAAGGGTTTGAAGCTGTTCTGGACGAGTGAGCGCTTTGAACCCGTCAAATGTCGTGTATCAAATTCCGTGTTCCGCCAAAAACCGGTTTGTCTCATCAAAAAATGTCGTCCAGGCTGGTTCATGTCCTAAAAGAATGTGATTTTTACTTTCAAGAGGTACGAACCGGGCACCTGGAATGCCAGCGGCAACTTCTCTGCCTTGAGCCAGCGAAATACGCTGATCATCCTTTGAATGAAATACGATAGTCGGCACTTTGACTTGAGGCAAAAGGTCCCGAACATCGATATCGCCAAATGCCTGCTGAAAGCGAACAGCGTTTTCCGGAGAGGTTGTTTGGCGTTGAAACTCGTCAAACCAATCCAACTCATCGGGTTTTGCATCCGGCATGAATGTTTGTGAGAAAATATGTCGATAGGCAGGATTATTGGTGCCCCATCCATGCTTTGTCAGGGTCATTACGGCTTCGCGGCGTTCCTGCTCTTCCTCTGTTGCGCCGATACGCCACCCGCTGGCATATCCTGAAACCAGAATAAGCGCCGAAACCCGTTCGGGATGACGCACCGCATACTCGATGGACACAGCACAGCCTTGAGAAATCCCGAGCAGTGGAAATTTTTTCAACTTCAACGCATCGACAACTGTTTCCAAATCACTGACAAAGGCGCGCTGGCTGATGTCATCAACATCCCAATCAGAAAGTCCATTGCCACGCTCGTCATAGCGTATGAAAGTTCGACCATTGGCGCAGGCCTGGAACGTATCACCCCAAATCGGACTGTCCCAATCGAGCTCCAAATGGTTCAGCCAATTGGCGGCTTTCACGATTGAAGGTCCTTCGCCGACGGTCGCATAGGCGATGCGCACATTGTCATCGGTTCGGCAAAAGCCGATATTCTGATTGAGCAGCAACGTTCGATTTGGCGCGGCTTTCGGCTCGTTGTTGGATTGGGATTCTGGATGGGCATCAAAATCGATGGTGATCTCCAAACCAGCTTTGCGCAATTCAGTTGTATAGGCATCAATGAACTGTATTGCTTCAGCGGTTTGCCCGCTTTGGCGAAGGAGCGAAACATAGGTTTCAGCTGCATTTGAACCAAAAGGATCAGCCTCAGTCCACCGTCTGGCCCAACTGACCGCTTCCGTCACACTCATATCAGGATGCAGGGCCAGGCGTCTCAAAACATTCAATTTAAGCAAATTTACATCTTCGCGCTCAGCGGCCAACCAACTTGCAAACGCATCCTGGCTGCCATAACCCAGCCCATCAAGCAGCACATTGCCAAGTTTTGCAGCCATATCCCGCAATTCTTGTGCAGGTATGAGCGGAGGGTTTTCCAACAGTCGTTTTCGAATGATGACGAAATCAACTGCAATATCTGAGGCAGATATTTGAACCCGTTCCCGATCGGCAACAATGCGCTCGGTACCTTCCGTATTCAGCACGCCGCGCAATTTACTAAGTGACCACCGAAGCGCCCCACGCGGGTCGTCTGGAACATCCCAGAACAACTCACAAAGCCGTTCGCGGCGATGAGGCCGTGCGGTTACAGCAAGATAAGCCAGCAGCGCTCGAGTCTTGCGCGAAGAAGGAAGTTTTACTTCCTCCCCATCTCTCTCCACCGACAGGTGCCCCATGGCGGTTATAAAGATTTTGTCGCTCATAGAAACGCACCCTGGCTCAATTTAACACGCTCAAGAACGCAAATTTAAATGATTTTTACCACGGTCTTACACACGTAAACAAATGATAGATGTTCTCAGACAACGGCATCGGTCGTGGTCCCACTCAAACGGGAGAAAATACATGTTTGGAAATATGATTATGAAGACGCTCGGCGCTTTGGTGCTCACAGTAATGCTCGCCGGTAACGCACTGGCTGCCGACCATACCGTGCGCATCAAGGGAATGAAGTTTCAACCAGCGAATTTGTCGGTGGCAGCGGGTGATACAGTCACATTCGTCAATGATGACAGCGCACCTCATACCGCAACGGCAAAAGATGGCAGTTTCAACACGCCACGCCTGGGCAAAGGCAACACCGCCCAAATCAAAATCTCCAAATCCGGTTCTTTCGACTATTTCTGCGCGGTACATCCCGGCATGAAAGGCAAGATCGTTTCAAATTAATAGCTGCTACCGGTGGGCGGTTAAGCGCCCCTTCACCGTCCACCGGTGGGCATCCGATTAATGAGGAGACACCAATTATGAATGCGCTCGCAAAACTCACCGACAAGAACCATCCAATATTTCTCACGGACGCTGGTCTGGAGACTTGGCTGGTCTTCAATCGTGGCATTGAATTGCGAGACTTTGCCGCGTTCGAACTTATCCATTCGGAAGCAGGCAAAGCTGCACTCGTGGACTATTGGAATGAATTTCTGGAATTGGCTCAGAGCCAGAACAGGGGTTTCATTTTGGATACACCGACGTGGCGCGCCAGCCCTGACTGGTGCCAGAAACTGGGTTTTGACCTCCACGAAATGGAGGAAATCAACCACGACGCAACAGCTTTCATGCACCGCATAAAAGATAAACACCCCATCAGCACTCCGCTTGTCATCAATGGCTTGGTCGGGCCCCGTGGCGATGGCTATCTGCCCGGCCGACTTATGAGTGTCAATGCCGCCCGCGCCTATCACAGCGCACAAATTACTGCGCTGGCAAAGGCTGGTGTCGACATGATTTCGGCTCTGACCATGAACAATATTGCCGAGGCTATTGGCATTGCCGCGGCTGCGAAAAACGTAAATATTCCGTGCGTCATTAGCTTTACAGTCGAGACTGATGGACGCCTGCCGACAGAACAATCTCTGGCTGACGCAATTCGCCAGACTGACGCTGCCACAGAGAATTATCCGCTATATTATATGGTCAATTGCGCCCATCCCGATCATTTTCGAGACACGGTTCGCAAAGATGCTGAATGGTTGCAGCGCATTTGCGGTATTCGCGCCAATGCTTCGCGCATGAGCCATGCCGAGTTGGACAAGGCTGAAGAACTGGATGAAGGCAATCCGCAAGAATTGGGCAACCTTCATAGGGAGTTATTAAGCCTGCTCCCGAACATGCGCGTACTTGGTGGGTGCTGCGGCACCGATCATCGGCATGTGGCCAGTATCGCCAACCAAATTCCCCGGTATCAGCACACTTGATGCGGTGAAACAAATGGATTGAGACATGGAGTCTGAAAACCACACTGTGAGCGAACCTGGTCTGCAGCCAGCAGCCCCTGAAGGGATTTCTGCATAAAATTGACTCGGATTGATCACGGGAACCATGGTAAATCGCATTTTTCAGATCACGTCTGGACACTTCCGTATCATTCGAATACCAAATATATACAGGGTATAGTTTCGAAAATCGGAAATAATGATTAGAAACTTCGATATAGACGCATTGCGATCAATGGTAGTGGGTGTAGAGCTTGGTAGCTTCACACGCGCCGCCTCTGAGCTGGGTCGCTCACAATCGGCTATAAGTATGCACATCAAGAAATTGGAGGATCGAGCCGGTAAACCGCTGTTTACGAGACAAGGTCGGGGGCTGATTCCAACAGAGTCTGGTGAACAACTTCTGTCCTATGCTCGAAAGATCATTGCTCTGAATGATGAAGCTGCGGTTGCATTGGGTGTAAGTGAATCGGAAAGTTGTGTAAAACTCGGCTTGCCACAGGATTTCTTTGACGCAATCCTTCCAAAAACAATCAAAGAATTCTCCTCTGTGGTCGAGAACGTTCATGTGGATGTTCGCGCAGGTCGCAATTTTGCTTTGGAAGAAGATGTTTATTCTGGTCGCCTTGATGCAGCGATTGCCTTTTTCCCCGTTGGCTCAAAAGGATCAGGAGATCTGCTTTTTCAGATGCCCACCTATTGGTTTGCCGGACGTGGGCAAGGGCACAGGCAAGCCAACCTCAGGAAGCTTCCGCTTGTTCTCTTCGATCACCCGTGTCTCTTTCGCACCAATGCCCTGAGAGCACTGGAACAAGACCAGCGCCTCTGGCGGGTTGCGCTGACAACTCCAAGCCTCTCAGGTATCTGGTCAGCCGTCCAAGCAAATCAAGGGCTAACCTCCAGAACCAACTATCGTGCTCCTCAGGACCTCGAACGGCTACCAGAAAGTCTTGGTCTTCCAGCCACAGAGCCAATCGAAGTCAGATTACTTGTTTCCGAACGTGCATCTCCTGCGGCTTTGGCACTCTGTGAAGTTCTTCAAAAAATAGCGTTGCAGGAGCTTTCGCAGCATACATTTGAGGCAGTGGTTGCCTGATTACCTAGTTATTTTGACAATGATCTAGAGCATAACCCCCTGAATTTTAGCTAAAGAACCCTGTAAATTGGGGTGCCGGTAACTTGGACAGTGTCCAATTTCTGGCGGCAGCCCGTATTGGCTGATGATCACATCACGCAGAGCATCCAGCGCAAACACAACACTCTCACTTCAATAATTCGAAAGTGAGTTATCAGTATTACCCATGAAACGAATGTGAGGCACTTTGTTAAAGTAACCTTGTAGGTCAAGGCAAAGAGGCGCACAAACGATGGAAACCCGAGCCGTCGCCACTTTATTCAACCCTGTTCTGATTGCTGGATGCATTATCATTCTGGTCAGTTTTGCGGTACGAGCGTCTTTTGGGGTATTTCAAATTCCGATTGCAGAAGACTTCAATTGGATGAGGTCGGAATTTTCTTTCGCGATTGCGATTCAAAACCTGTTTTGGGGTATAGGGCAACCAATTTTCAGCGCCTTTGCTGAGAAGTTTGGAGATAGAAAGGCTATCATAGCGGGTGCGGTCTTTTACGCTGCCGGATTGATATTATCTTCATATGCGATCACGCCAGGCCAACACCAATTCCTGGAAATCTTGGTTGGCTTCGGAATTGCTGGGACTGGCTTTGGGGTAATCCTGGCAGTCGTTGGGCGCGCCGCGTCCGACGAAAATCGCTCGCTGGCCTTAGGAATCGCAACCGCAGCTGGTTCGGCCGGGCAGGTTTTCGGTCCGCCACTTGCTGAAGCCCTGCTGCAACACATGCCGTGGTCGTCAGTTTTTGTCGTCTTCGCTTTCCTCATTTTGTTATCGTTGCTTGCGCTTTTATATATGGGCGAAGTTCCTCTACCCAAATCCCAACCGCGCGAAGAAAGTCTGGCCAGGACGATAAGTAGAGCGATCAAAGACCCTACTTTTGCGATGATATTCGTGGGATTCTTTTCTTGTGGGTATCAACTTGGATTCATCACGGCTCACTTTCCCGCATTCATTACGGAAATATGTGGAGCCATTTCACCTGGCAGTTTGATTAGTTCTATCGGAATTACGACTACGTCCGCACTGGGCGCGCTGGCGATCGCCCTGATCGGCGTGTCGAATATCGGAGGAACAATTCTAGCGGGTTGGCTTGGTAACAAAGTTTCCAGAAAGTATCTTTTGGTTGGCATCTACATCGCACGAACTCTCGTCGCCGCGATGTTCATTTTGACTCCGATGACTCCTGAATCTGTGGTCTTGTTCTCAATAGTAATGGGCTCGCTCTGGCTGGCAACAGTCCCCTTAACCTCCGGTCTTGTCGCCCAGATTTATGGATTGCGCTACATGGGAACGTTGTACGGACTGGTTTTCTTTTCACATCAGTTAGGCGGATTTCTGGGTGTTTGGTTGGGCGGTCAAATGTACGATACTTATGGCAACTATACCTTGGTTTGGTGGATAGGGATCGGTGTCGGTGCCTTATCAGCGCTGATACACATTCCGATTGACGAACGTCCGATTGATCAACGCTCGGCTATTGCGATCGCATAGAGGAGACGCATCACGCTTGATCGTCGGCATAAACGGCACATGCGGCGCAAAAAGAACTCCAATCTTGCAGGCTGAAAATCAAGCAGAGTTGAATTTGCTCAATGAGATTAGCTGCACGAAATGCTGATGATAACCGAAATGAAGTTCGCTTAAGGCGGGTTTAAGCGCCAGAAATGCAGCCTCATTTGGGGTTTGCAGCCCTAATCATAGGTTCGGTTCTGCGCCCGTTCGTCGGAAAGCTGCCTTAGCGCCTGCTTGAAACAGGACTGACTGTCATTCTTCAGCGGAATGAAAACCTTCCCCAGCTTCTGGCAACCATGTTTTGCACGCAGGCAGGCGTCGTGGCTGATGCAGTTGATCGGACAGAGAACACAATCAACAGATGGGAGCACCGCATCAATGCGGGTAATATTGTCTTCCACACCGCCATCATGGTGAACAAATCTGGCACCATACATTTTTGCGTGGCCCTCAAGATGCGGCACCAGCTTGTTTTTCCCACCCAGATAGAGAATTGAGCAGCCATCCAGGTCAGCATTCACATCTTCATCTATGATCTGTACCGGTTGTCGCCTGAGTGCCAGCTTGAGACGGTTGTTTTCGCGCTTGGAACCATCCAAAAGCATTTGCAACCGCGCGTTGTCAGCCTCAGCTAATTGTGCCCGCTTTCGGGCTGTTTCGATGGCCCTTTGTGATTTACCACTGGCTCTGGGTGCAACAACTATGTCAGTTGCGCTTTGGTTGCACACCAGAATGCCCCTTAGCTTAGCCAATTCGTTTTCAAGCTGTTCAACACGGCCAGACTTTTCGCTAAGCGATGCGTGCAATGCCGATTCCACGCGCGCGCGCCGCGCCTGTGTTTCTTCCAACTGGACCTGAAGCCGCATAGTTTCAGCGGATTGTTGCCGGTAAGATGCTCCCAAAAGATGCGACAGCATATGAACCTCACCGAAAATGCGCGCACGCAGTCGCTGGGGCACATTTCGCAGTGTCATGAATGCGTAAAGAGCACCGGCAATCTGCCCGCCATCTTTCATCTGCTGCCACAGACCAAGCAATTCCGCCTCAGCATGACGCGAGACAATGCGAATAATTCCGCCATGGCGCTGATCCAGCAGCTTATGCATTGCGCGCGCTTCGGAGGATTCAAGGTTTGCCTTGCTTACAAAATATGAATGAACATCATGATCCAGAATGTTGTCGTCATATCGCAGTTTAAGCTTACGTCCGATCTTGAGCAGATCATCATGACTGAGGCAAGTTCCTATGACCAAACAATGGGCGGCATCGGTATATTCCCAGAAGCGAAGCCTGCGTGTAGTGGCGTTTCTTGCTGGTTTCCGTTGACCGTGATGGTTCGCGCACATTCTGTTATCCATCTGCGGTATCGCGACAACTGCCAACGCGCACGCTAAAGCCTGAATTGAGCTCGAAATTATTTAATATGAGTGTTTGAGTCAAGTTTTAAATCGGCCTATATATCATCACGTTGCAACAAGTCACTTGATGTAAACCCGTCTGTCCATTCCTGGGCCCACAAAGTTCACAGCACGGAGCCAGATCATTGTCGTCAGAGACCAAAATCGCCAGCCCGTTCATTCAAAAAGGCAAGGCGGCCATGCCAGGAATTCTGGTTGCGTTGCTGGTTGCCATAGCGGCTCAATTCCTGTCCGACCACTATGGTGCACCGGCCATGTTGATGGCTCTGCTTCTGGGAATCGCTTTGCATTTTCTGGCAGAAGATGGACCATGTATTGAGGGTATCCAGCTTGCTGTTTCCACTGTCTTGCGAATTGGCGTGGCTTTACTGGGAGCCCGCGTCAGTTTTGAACTTCTCAGTCAATTGGGCGTAAAACCCGTTCTTTTGGTAGCGCTCGGTATCATCTGCACAATGATCTTTGGCTTGATAGCAGCCAGGCTGCTGGGCAGAGGGTGGCGGCTGGCCATTCTTACTGGCGGATCCGTTGCCATCTGTGGTGCCTCGGCCGCGATTGCCATTGCTGCTGTTCTGCCAAAAAACAGCCACTCAGAGAGAAATCTCATTTTCACGATCCTGAGCGTTACTGTTCTCAGCACACTGGCGATGATCGCTTACCCGCCCCTTGCCGCCCTGTTCGGACTGGACGCAATCGCCACGGGAATATTTTTAGGTGGAACCATCCACGATGTAGCCCAGGTGGTTGGAGCGGGGTTCTCGGTTTCGCAGGAAACCGGAGAGGTCGCGACCATTGTTAAACTCTTTCGTGTTTCCATGCTGGCTCCAATTGTGCTGCTGCTGTCCCTGTCAGTTCGCAAATGGCATCAAAGCGAAGAAACGTCCGACAAACGCCCCCCGTTAATTCCCACATTCGTTCTTGGGTTTCTTGTGTTGGCCGCCATCAACTCTTTTGGCCTCATCCCGACAAGCGTTCAAAGCCTGACCAATGATGTGTCCCGCTGGGCCTTGCTGATCGCAATATCTGCCGTTGGCATGAAGACGTCTTTACGGGCCATCTTCAATGTCGGCGGTCAGGCCATTGCACTCATAGTGCTGGAAACAGTTTTCATAGCGGCGTTCATTGTTGGTGGTCTGTTGCTGCTGAAATGAGTGGCAATGCCAATGCAGTTCAAGGCAGCCTATAGGTCTTTGAGAACATGTTTGCGAGCAAGAAAAGCCCATATCAAGATGCTCATCCCAGCATCTGTCGCACCACATCGGGAGCGCTAAGGTAACATACTGTTGTTAAATCGAGAATGGTGCGGTCGAGAAGACTCGAACTTCCACGGGTTTTACCCCACAGCGACCTCAACGCTGCGCGTCTACCAATTCCGCCACGACCGCACTGTACACGAAACCGGGCACGAAGCGTGCCCTGCAGCCGCTCATCTATCAAACCTTTGACCGGTTCACAAGGGGCTTATTGCCCCTGACTGATTTATGCAGCTTCCGCCGGGCTTTCTTTGTGAGAGCGGCCATGGACATGCTTGATTTCAATAGCAACCTTATCGCCTTGCAACACCACCTGCACGTCGGCAACCGGCATCCCGTTGGCAAACAGGGTCAGGTCCTGGTCTGCATCGGTGTTAAGCGCAATCACGGCACCGCGGCCCATCCGCAACAATTGATGGACCGGCATATGAGTGTGGCCAAGGCCAACGGCAAGGTCTACATCAATGACGTCGAGGGTCGCCATAGGAGGGCTCCATCTGATAAGGACTTATCGGCCAAAACCGATTGCTAAGCAGTATGCTGATACCTGTTTTGCGGAATTTAAGGTAAACAAATGATTAACGAACGGGCAGAGATCGCACTGGACTTGAAACGAATTGTGCAACAACCCCCAATTTCAGGGGTTGAAGACGTTGAATGGGCCATCAGCAATCATCCAGTCCCCTATGAAGAAGCGCTGCAACGCATGGAATCACGCGCTGCCGACATCGCCGCTCATGAATCACCGGAACTCGTCTGGCTGCTGGAGCATCCGCCCCTTTACACCGCAGGCACAAGCGCGCAATCGGAAGATCTGCTGCTGCCCGATCGCTTTCCGGTTTTTCAAACGGGGCGCGGTGGACAATACACCTATCACGGGCCGGGGCAGCGCATTGCCTATGTCATGCTCGACCTTGGAAGCCGCACACAGGATGTGCGCCGCTTTGTAGCCGTTCTGGAACAATGGGTTATCAACACGCTGGGCACGTTCGGCATTACCGGTGAGCGCCGGGAAGACCGGGTTGGGGTCTGGGTTCGCCGCCCGGAAAAACCGCCTTTGCCCGATGGCACCATGCGCGAAGACAAGATTGCCGCCATTGGCATTCGCCTGCGCAAATGGGTCAGCTTTCACGGCATCAGCATCAATGTGGAACCAGACCTGACCCATTTTGATGGTATCGTGCCCTGCGGCGTAGCAGGGCATGGCGTTACCAGCCTTTATGATCTTGGCGTGACAGCAACCATGGAAGATGTCGACGTGGCGCTACAGCAGGAATTCAAGCGCCTGTTCTGAACCTGCTCAGCTTTCAAATTCCATGATAATGGCATCCACGGCCAGACTGTCCCCCGCAGATGCATGAACGGCGGACACGGTTGCATCGCGTTCAGCACGCAGCACATTTTCCATTTTCATGGCCTCAACAACGGCCAGAGTCTCCCCGGCTTTGACCATTTGGCCCTCTTCCACCGAAACGGATACCACCAAACCCGGCATGGGACACAACAGCAGATTGGATGTATCCGGCGCTTCCTTGACAGGCATCAGTGCATTCAGCCGCGCCTGCGCGGCAGGCAAAACCCGTGCAGTGGAACCAATCCCGCGCCAATTGAAATCCATACCACCTGGCGCATTGGCAATTTGAACCAGCAATGGTTCATCATTCACCATCCCGCGCCACAACGCGGCTCCGGCACGCCAGGAGGCTGTAATCTGATAAGGCTCCGAGTTGTCAGAAAACACCAGTTCAAGCGACGATGTCTCGCCCGCTACAAATCGTGTCACATCCATCTGGAACGCAAAGTCCCCAAGCGCAATAGACCAGTCTTTGGGTACAGCGCCGGTATGGGGTCGAAGACGGCCGGTCATGCGATCCAGCCGGTCCTTGCGCACCAGCTCCAGTGACAGCGCCGCACAAGCCAATTTGCGCGCCGTCTCTTCAGACAGATCCGCGCCTTCAAAGCCCTCTGGATATTCCTCGGCAATAAAGCCCGTAGACAGCTCCGCGGCTTGCCAGCGCGGATGATCAATCAGGGCCGCCAAAAACGGAATATTGTGGCCGATTCCTTCAACGACAAATGCGTCAAGCGCAGCAGCCATGGCCTGATTGGCCAGATCACGTGTGGCCCCATGACTGCACAATTTGGCAATCATGGGATCGTAAAACATGGAAATCTCACCGCCTTCAACCACGCCGGTATCGACGCGAATGGTGGATACGCCGTCGAATGTCTCGGCTGGCGGCTGAAAACGCACCAACCGGCCAATAGAGGGTAGAAAATTGCGATACGGGTCTTCCGCGTAAATGCGGCTTTCCATAGCCCAACCATTGATGCCGATATCACTTTGCCGCAATGATAATGTCTCGCCAGCGGCCACACGGATCATCTGCTCAACCAGATCAACACCTGTGATCAGCTCAGTCACCGGATGCTCCACCTGCAGCCGCGTATTCATTTCAAGAAAGTAGAAACTCTTATCCTGCCCAACGACGAATTCCACGGTTCCAGCTGTGTCATAGCCAACAGCGTGGGCCAGCGCACAGGCCTCCTCGCCCATCCTTGCTCTGGTCTCCGGGTCCAGCAAGGGCGACGGCGCTTCCTCAATCACTTTCTGATTGCGGCGTTGAATCGAGCATTCCCGCTCGTTCAGATGAATGACATTGCCGTGCTTGTCACCCAGCACCTGAATTTCGATATGGCGTGGGTTCTCAATGAACTTTTCAATGAAGATGCGGTCATCCCCAAAAGACGATGCCGCCTCGGAACGGGCACGCTCAAAGCCCTCCAGCGCTTCATCATGGTTCCACGCAATCCGCATGCCTTTACCGCCGCCACCTGCAGACGCTTTGATCATCACCGGAAATCCGATTTCAGCGGAAATGTGCGCAGCGTGTTCTGCATCCCTGATCGTATCGGGCGCGCCCGGCACGGTTGAAATACCAGCTTCTGCGGCAACAATTTTGGAGCGGATCTTGTCTCCCATATCTTCAATGGCCCTGCGGTTCGGGCCAATAAAAACAATGCCGGCTTTTTCAAGCGCCTCTGCAAAGGCAGCGTTTTCCGACAGGAACCCATAACCGGGGTGCACAGCTTCCGCTCCTGTCTGGCGACAGGCATCTATGATCCGATCAATCACAAGATAGGATTCAGCAGCAGGCGGTGGCCCGATATGAACGGCTTCGTCTGCCATCTGCACATGCAGTGCATTCCGGTCCGCATCGGAATAGACAGCCACTGTTGCAATGCCCATATGTTGGGCGGTGCGCATGACGCGACAGGCAATTTCACCACGATTGGCAATCAGGATTTTCTTAAACATGGGCACAATACTGCTGAGCTGATGGGCTGCTGGGTTCTTGGTCAGTACAGAGTAAATGCCCAAAGGTTGACGAGCAAGCGCCAGCCTATTGAACTTTCGGTTGGGTCACTTCGTCTAAGAATTACCGGTGGCAACAGGGACAACAATCAATGTTGCACTGTCTGTCTGGCTGACTTCAATCTGCGTTCCAGCTGTCAGATTGGGCCCCCGGACACGCCACAGCGTATCGCCAATGCGCACACGCCCTTCGCCACCTACAATCGGTTCAGTCAGCGTAAATTGTCGTCCAATCAACGCCTGACCGCGCTCATTCAAATGGGGTCGATCCGAAGTCGTTCGCTCTGCAGAAAACAATCTGCGCCCCACCAGCAGAAAAACAAGTGCCAGTGCCGCAAAACCGATCCAGGCCACCTGCCATGACAAGTCAACGACAAAAGACGCGATGCCAACCACCAGCGCGGCCAGACCCAGCCAGATCAGAAAACTGCCCGGCATGGCCAATTCCAGCGCCAGCAAAACAATGCCACCAATCAACCAGGCCCAAGGCCCAAGGTCTGAAGCCAGTTGCAAGAGGTAGGAGCCATTGTTTTCCATCAGCACAGTCTCACTGTCCTGTGTCAGGCAGGCGCGGACCGCCCTTGCGTGTCGAATTTTTGCTATCACCGAAAGCTTCGCGCGCGATTTCGGCGACGCCGCCAATAGACCCGATCACGGAAGCCGCTTCCACCGGAAGCATCAACACTTTCTGGTTCGGCGCACTGGCAATAGCCTGTAGCGCGTCGACATATTTCCCCGCAACAAAATAGTTGATCGCCTGAATATCACCGGCAGCAATGGCGTCGGAAACAACTGTTGTCGCTCGGGCCTCCGCTTCGGCCTCACGCTCACGTGCTTCTGAATCCCGGAATGCAGCTTCGCGACGGCCTTCAGATTCCAGAATCTGTGATTGCTTTTCGCCTTCAGCGCGCAAAATGGCCGACTGGCGCATGCCCTCCGCTTCCAGAATGGAGGCACGCTTTTCCCGTTCCGCTTTCATCTGGCGGCCCATGGCCTCAACCAGGTCACGCGGTGGATTGATGTCCTTGATTTCAATACGTGTGATTTTCAGGCCCCAGGGCGAAACCGCCTGATCGACCACTGACAACAACCGGGCATTGATCTCGTCACGATTGGAAAGCAATTGATCAAGATCCATGGACCCCATCACGGTCCTGATATTGGTCATGGTCAGGTTCAGAACCGCATTCTCAAGTCCAGAGACCTCATAGGCCGCCTGTGCTGCATCAAGCACCTGAAAAAAGGTTACTCCATCGGCGGTAATGGACGCATTGTCCTTGGTGATAACTTCCTGAGACGGCACGTCCAGCACCTGTTCCATCATGTTCAGCCGCGCGCCAATCCGGTCGATGAAAGGCACAAGAATGTTTAAGCCAGGTTTCATGGTACGGGTGTAACGACCAAACCGTTCTACGGTGTAATTGAAGCCCTGCGGCACCTGTTTCAGTGTAAAAAACAGGACAACGACGAGCAGAATAACCAGACTCAGTACAAATACGTCAAAACCAAACATCAAAACTTCCCATACCAGGGTCCGGACAGCCGGAATCCGCCTGCTTTCACCATTATTACCATCATTAATATATGGGACTTTTATGAAGCATGTACAATCCCGCCGATTGTCAGGCCATGTGCCTTCCGGTCAAAGAGGTCGCTCAGATCCAGCCGGAAAGTTCGCGCCGCACCATGGTTTCAATCACGGCCATGCCTTCCGGCGTGTCATTCAGGCACGGAATATGCGCAAAATGTTCGCCGCCATGCTCCTCAAATATCTCACCAGCTTCTCCCGCAATTTCTTCCAGCGTTTCAAGACAATCGGAAACAAAGCCAGGATTGAAGACAGCTACGCTTTTGACCCCCTCCTTAGCCAGTTTTTCAACAGTCTTGTCCGTGTAGGGCTGCAGCCATTCTTCCGGTCCAAAACGCGATTGAAAGCAGGTCATCAAACGCCCCTTGTTCGGGCCGCTGTCCCAGCCAAGGCGCTCTTCCAGAAGCCGAGATGTTTTCATGCAATGACAATGATAGGGATCGCCTTTTTTGAAGTAGCTCTGCGGAATGCCATGATAGGACGCAATCACCTTTTCCGGTTCAAAATCAAGCTTCCCCAGACAGGTCTCAATACTGGCAGCCAAGGCGTCAATATAGGCTGGGTCATCATGGTAAGGCGGCACGGTGCGCAAGGCCGGTTGCCAGCGCATCTGCATCAACGCTTCAAAGGTCTTGTCGTTGACTGTGGCCGTAGTGGCAGCTGCATATTGCGGATATAGCGGGAACACCAAAATCCGCTCACAACCTGCGGCCTGCAAGGCTTCAATGCGTTCCTTGATGGGCGGCTTGCCATACCGCATGGCCCAGTCCACCACTACATGTTCATGCCCGGCGAGAATTTCAGCCAATTGTTCGCCCTGACTGCGGGTAAATGTCCGCAACGGGGATTCATTCAGCTCATAATTCCAGATTTCGGCATAAGCAGCCCCGCTCTTTTTGGGGCGGACGTTCAGCACAATGCCGAACAGAATTGGAAACCACAGCGCGCGCGGCCATTCGATCACCCGTTTATCCATCAGAAATTCTTTGAGGTAACGGCGCATCGGCTTCTTTTCAGTGCCGTCAGGCGTGCCAAGATTTACCAGAAGAACACCAACTTTGCCTGCCTTAACGGGTGGGTGATCACCAGGCAGTTGGACTTGCTTCATCCGCAGATATCGCTCATCCAGCGCGACAGATACGGTCGGAGCGCTGTTATCGGTGGTATCTTTAAGCATGAATGCCCTCGCTGGTGATTATCTCATTGGTCGCTTGTGACATGAGAGTAGCTAGAGCGTTTTTAGAGTAATTCCAAGGTAGGCTTCAAAATTTCTATCGCAGCAGACGCAAAAGCCGCCAAAGATTGAACACACCCGCCAGAGATTGGGCCACATAAGTCAGTGAAGCGGCCCTTAAAACCGAACGTGTTGCGGGCAAATCTGACTGATCGAGATAGTCACCGCCCGCCAAAATAGGAAGTGCCTTGCCGAAACTGGCGTCAAATTCCACCGGCAGCGTGACAAGGTGAATGACCAGTTGCAGAACAAGAACCAGAATGCCCAACAGAAAAAACATCAGGCTGAAACTGGGCGCACGAGCGATCATCGCAATCATCGGGCCGACAATCAGCAGCGCACCGGCAATCTTGTTGATCGGCTGAATGGATTTCGCCAGCGCCATACGCAAATGGAAGAGCTTTTCATTGCGTGCATGTTGCAGGGCGTGCCCAACTTCATGGGCTGCAACAGCAACAGCGGAAACGGACTTCCCGCGGTAAAATGACCGGCTGAGACGGATCGTCCGGGTTTCAGGGTCATAATGATCCCCGCCCTCATCGATCGGCTCCACGCCGACACCACGCAGCCCGGCACGCTGAATCAGATGCAATGCCAGTTCACCGCCGGTTCCAGGAAAATCTGGCCTGGGGCGTGCGTGCTTCTTAAGCTGTCGCCGCACCCAGAAAGAGGGTCCGAAAATCAGCAGAATGAACAAAATGGCAAGGATCAAAAAAATGGGCATGCTCTCCATGTTGGGCGCAACAGCCGGACTGTCAATTGCCCACCTGGCAGAAAGCGCCGTTCAAACTCATTCAACGACGCTTTTTCAACAATTGAGGGTTTTGAAATCCGACTCTATGGACCGTAAACCACTTTTGGCAACCATGTTGCCAGCGCTGGCAAATACCACAGAACCACCAGAGCAATCATCTGGATCAGAACAAAGGGAATGGCCCCGAGGTAAATATCCGATGTCTTGACGCTGGGTGGTGCGACACCGCGCAGATAGAACAGGGCAAAACCAAATGGCGGCGTCAGGAAGGATGTCTGCAGATTGACGGCCATCATGATGCCCAGCCAGACCGGGCTGATCGGATCTCCATTCGGCATTTCAAGCTGCAGAAGGATGGGAGCGACCAGAGGCACCACCACAAACACAATTTCCAGAAAATCCAGAAAGAAACCCAGAACGAACATCAGCAACATGACCGTCAGAACAACACCAATGGTGCCGCCAGGTATGTCACTCAGCATTTCATGAACCAGTTCTTCACCACCCAGCCCGCGGAAAACCAGCGAGAAAATGGACGCACCGATCAGAATGACAAACACCATGGTCGTCACATGGGTGGTGCCTTCCACCACTTTGGTCAGAACCCCTTCACGGAAAACACGCAAAAGGGCCACGCCAATACCAGTCGCCACGATCAGGCAACACACAGCCGCCGCGTAAATGGCATATCGATCAAATTGCGAGATTTCATCGCGCGCGACCCGGAGATCAAGATTGACTGTCATGAACAGAACCACGACCAGCGCTATTGCCGCCAGATAGATAGGCCACGGGCTGCCATTGCCTACGCGCAAACCAGCAAGAAAAATGGAGCCGATGGCACCCACGGCAGCAGCTTCCGTTGGCGTTGCAATGCCACCAAGAATGGAGCCCAGCACCGAGATAATCAGTACGATGGGGGGCACAAGGGCATGAAACACTTTGCCAATACTGACCCTTTGACCAGATTCAGGAGGCATTGCGGGCGAACTTCCCGGGCTCAGAATAGCCATGCCTATCTGATACAACATATACATCCCGACCAGCATCAATCCGGGCAGCAGAGCCCCTGCAAACAGGTCACCTACAGACACAGTATCCGGCGAGAAATTACCCATATCCAACTGAGCCTTTTGATAGGCGTTGGATATCTGATCGCCCAATATCACCAGAACAATCGAAGGCGGAATGATCTGCCCCAGAGTTCCCGATGCAGCGATTGAGCCGCAGGCCAGCCGTTTGGAATAGCCACGTTCCAGCATGGTCGGCAAAGACAGCAGACCCATGGTGACAACGGTGGCACCCACAATCCCGGTCGATGCGGCCAGCAAAGCCCCCACAATGGTGACCGACAAGCCCAGACCGCCCCTTAAAGTCCCGAAGAGCTGACCCATCGTCTCCAGCAATTCTTCGGCAACCTTGGAGCGCTCCAGCATGACCCCCATAAACACGAACAGCGGCACGGCAATGAGAACCTCATTGGTCATGATGCCGAACAGGCGTTGCGGAGTGGCAAGCAGGAAGGACGGGTCGAAAACACCTGCCGCATAACCGATCAGGCCGAAGGCCAGCCCTGTTCCGGCCAGCGTAAACGCCACCGGAAAGCCCATCAAAAGCACCACGCAAACCGTGGCAAACATCAAAAGATCGAGCGATTGTCCAATAGAGACGTCCATTATGTCTGCCCCCCGGCGCGCGTTTTTTCGGTTAGTTTCTCGCGCAGTTCCGGCAATTCCTGGCTCATCCGCAATCGATCGATTTCCATTTCATCGCCGCCCAGTGCAAGCAATGCACGAATGGCCATGGAAACGCCTTGCAGGGCCATCATCGCAGCGAACGCCAGAATAGCGGTTTTATGAATGTATCGTGCCTGAATACCACTGGTTTCCGGTGACCCTTCCAGAGCCGCCCAGGATGCCATGACGTAGGGAAAAGATGTCCAGAAAATCAGCACACAGACCGGGATCATGAGAAGGAAGGCACCAAACAGATTGACCATCGCCTTTTTGCGCGGATGGGCATCGCGGTAAAAAATATCAACGCGCACATGACCATCAGTCAGCAACGTGTAGGCAGCCGCCAGCATAAACAGAAAACCATGCAGATAGGTGATGCTCTCCTGCGCAAAAATAGACCCGACGCCAAAGACATAGCGCATCACCACAACAACAAACTGAATGAGAACAATGAACAGAGCGAACCACATGACGGTTCTGCCGATAGATTTATTGACCCGATCAATCAGATCAGCCAGCGCACGCATGATATGGCCCCCAAGGCGTGTGAGATATTGAGTTGAAGTAAAAAACCTCCCGCACTTTCATGCGGGAGGTTTTTTTCAGATAGGTTTATCCGAGATATTTGTTGCGGCGCTGCACATATGGCAGTTCCTGCACATTCAACCAGCCACCAAGATCTGTACGGGCTTTGCGGAAGCTGTCTACAATTCTGCGGCCAAGATCATCTTCGGCCACTTCCGCGACAACTTCTTCTGATGCCTTGGCAAACGCGTCAAAGATCTCATCGGAGAAGTCTCTGCGCTGCACGCCATGCTGGCTGACAAGCTCAGCCAAAGCTCCGCCATTCCGGAAATTGATCTCGGCATACATCTGATTGTTTTCGGCATACGAACATGCCGTGATGAGCGCGCGGTCAGCATCGGAGAACGAATCCCACACACCTTTGTTGATACCCAGGGAAAGGGTGGTGCCGGGCTCATGGAAACCGGGACCATAGTAAAATTTGGCCACCTTGTGGAAACCAAACACGAGATCAAGCCAAGGACCAACCCACTCAGTTGCATCAATCGTTCCGGCCTGCAATGCAGGGAACACTTCACCACCGGGCAGCGAAACAGCTGTCATGCCAACACGGCGCAACACTTCGCCACCAAGTCCGGGCATACGCATTTTGATGCCCTTCAAATCTTCAACTGTGTTGACTTCATTGCGGAACCAGCCACCCATCTGGGCACCTGTATTACCGGCAGGCAACGCCTTGACGCCGAAACCTGCAGACAGCTCATCCCACAATTCCTGGCCACCGCCAAACTGCATCCAGGCATCATTTTCTGCCGCTGTAAGCCCCATTGGAACTGCAGCGAAGAAGTTGAATGCCTTGTTTTTGCCTTGCCAATAATATTCCGCACCGTGATACATGTCAGCAGTACCGCTGGACACCGCATCATGGCTTTCAAATGCTGGAACCAACTCACCGGAAGCAAACAGTTTAACAGTAATGCGGCCTTCTGAAGCCGCTGTGATACGGTCTGCTAGACGCTGAGCACCAGTGCCCAGACCTGGCAGGTTTTTTCCCCAGGTTGTGACCATTTTCAGTTCACGCTTGTCCTGAGCCAATGCTGGCGTCGCCAATGTGCTCGCCACCGCGCCACCGGCGGTTACCAGACCAGCGGATTTGATAAAGGATCGACGACCCAATTTTGAATTTGAATTAGTCATGTGCAGATTTCCTCCCTTGCACAAAGTCATGCGAAATTCTTACCACGCGCATAGGCGCGTCCACCATCACAAATGGTGCAAATGTCTGTCTAGGCAATCACTTTCAAGAAGGCTATTGCGTTAACTGCGGAAAAAATGCGTATTACTACTGAGTTTGGATGTCAGGGGGAGGCAAACAATGATCCGGACAATCAAAAAGCGGCCCGTGCATTCATCATGGAGCCAGATATGAGACCCAATAAACTACCCCGGCTGACCTTCAGGACGCGGCTGCTTCTGATAACAATTCTGCCATTGTTGGCCGTATCGGCACTCAGTTGGCTGGTGATCTCCTTCCAGGCAGACCGTCTAATACAAGCAGAACTGGCCACCGTGGAAAAGCGCATATTGGCGGCCCGGCAGGCCGAAATCCGCAATTACATATCATTGGCACAAACCTCAATCCGCCACCTTTATGATGCCGAGCCGGCCGGTCAGGAAGCGGCGCAGGCGGAGGTCATGCAGATATTGCACGATATGACTTTTGGCGATGATGGCTATTTCTTTGTCTATGACAATGATGGCAACAGCCTGGTGCATCCGCGCCTGCCGGAACTGGTGGGCGAAAACTGGTGGGATCTGCAGGACCCCAATGGCGACTACGTCATCCGCAACCTCATCAAGGCAGCTCAAGATGGTGGCGGCTTTCACCGCTATATCTGGAACAAGCCCACCACTGGCCAGGCCGCTGAAAAGCTGGGCTATGCAGATTACCTTCCAAAATGGGGCTGGATGTTCGGCACCGGCCTCTATCTTGATGACATTGAGAACGAGATTACCATTCTGCGCGCCCAGACCGAAGAAAACGTCAACCAGACGGCGATTATCCTGTTTGCACTGACATTTATTGCCGTGCTGATGGTCAGCGCCATGTTGTTTGCCATCCGTCTGTCTGAAGAACGATTTGCTGACAGCAAGTTGAAGGATCTGACGCGGCGCATCGTGAATGTGCAGGAAGAAGAGCGCAAACGCGTCTCCACTGAATTGCATGACGGCATCAGCCAGTTGCTGGTCGGCGCACGCTATTCGCTGGATTTGGCCCATGCACAGGCTCCAGCAGATCCGCCGGCCCATCCAGTCAGTCGGGACGGAGCGGAAGAAATGCGGGAAGCAACCGCCAGCACCAGCCCCCGCGCGCTGATCGCCAAATCCATGCGCGTTCTGGAGAATGCCATCAGTGAAGTGCGCCGCATTTCCAAGGATCTGCGCCCAAGCGTGCTGGATGATCTGGGCCTTGCCGCCGCCATACAGAACCTGTGCAATGATTTTGCCGATCAGACCCGGCTTCAGGTGGCTGTGACGGCAACACCGGTCGGCCCAAGCTTGCCGGATGGTGCTAAAACGGCGCTTTACCGCGTGCTTCAGGAAAGTCTCACAAATATTGCCAAACATGCCGAGGCCAGCCGCGTCAGTGTAGCGCTGAAACGACAGGACGGCATTCTCATCATGCGCATTCGTGACAATGGAAAAGGCCTGCCGTCCAAACTACGCAATAGCGGGTCAGGCAGCACCGCCTCCGCATCCGCTGACACCGGCCTTGGCATTCGCAACATGATGGAACGTGTGGAAAGCTATGGCGGTAGACTGGCCATTGGGCCCGCAGATTTCGAAGGCGTCACGTGCGGCACTGAAATCTACATCACCATGCCGCTTGATCTCACCCGCGAAGACATCAGAACAGACACCAATCTGCAACCAACGACGCCACCAATTCGGGAGGCAGCATAATGTCCTCGAACATTTCGATCATCATAGCCGACGATCACGAAGTGGTCCGCGATGGCATCCGCGCCCGGCTGCAAGGCACGTCTGATCTGAAAATTCTGGCAGAAGCCAAGAATGGCGCTGAGGCGGTGGACCTTGTGCAACGCCACAACCCTGACGTGGTCATGCTGGATATATCAATGCCGGTGATGAACGGTCTGGAGGCGGCGCGTAAAATCCGTGAGAACAAGCATGATTGCAAAATCCTGATGCTCTCGATCTATGATGCCACTGAATATGTGCAAGGTGCGGTCAAAGCGGGCGCCAATGGCTATCTGCTGAAAGAAGCTGATGCCCGGGAAATGCTCTCTGCCATCCGCTCGGTTGCCGCTGGCGGTCTCTATTTCTCCGCAAAGGTCGCGCCATCCCTCATGCCCGCATCCTTTGCCCCTCCAACTGACGAGGATCAAAACCACCAACACAGCGACCGCATCAACGGTTCGGTCAGCGCCACCCCCCTGCCCGCAGACCCCAGCCGCATCTGCGCCTATGGCCTGTCCGGGCGCGAACGCCAGGTGTTGCAAGGCATCGCCGCAGGCCTTGCCAACAAGGAAATTGCCGAAAAACTCTCCATCAGCGTGCGCACGGTCGAAAGCCACCGCCTCAACATCCGCGAAAAAACCAATGGCGGCAACACCGCCCACCTGACACGGATCGCCACAGAACTGAACCTTATTTGACCCGATTTGCGCCCTTGAAAGGCCAGTTTCCGCCCTTTGAACGATGGCCAAAAAAAGACTGACAAAAAAACGTCACATACACCTTTCATTCCCCAAAGAGGAGTGCTACATGCTGCCTGTCGCTGAGGAACTCAGCACATTTTTGGCGCGGGGTGGAGCAGCCCGGTAGCTCGTCAGGCTCATAACCTGAAGGTCGTAGGTTCAAATCCTACCCCCGCAACCAAAATTTACCTTTAAAATTAGATACTTAAAGCCATATGAAATTTTGCGTTGTTTCGTGATTTTCGAATTAATAAGGCCATAATAAGGTGGCGGAATAGCAATCAGTAGGAATGCAGGGTGATTGCAGCTTTGAACTGCGGCGCAGGACAAAGAAATCTGTGTTCACTTATGCGACCCTAATCATCTTCGCAAACTCCGATACTTAGCTCCCTTAAAAATCTGAAAAGCTGCTTTACGCTTTGCAATAGAGCGTATCATGAAGTGGTATTCGATCAATTGCCCGCTCTCACAAAACTGAGCAGCCATTATCTCATATTGAAACTCTATCGGAATTAGTAATTATTGTAATCTCAGTCCATAAACTGAGCCGTGCTTCAATGCAAAAATGGGCGGAAATCGGACTTTCGCTGCGGCTTGAACGAACGGCAACAACGCGGACATTGTCGCCATCCGACCAATTAAGTCGGGTTCACGAACTACCCACCAGGAAGCTGCAGTGCGCCTTAATGTTGGGCTGCGCTATTTTCAGACATAGCCACGCAAATAGCAGTCCAAGCTTGGAACAAGAGAGGACAGTGAAAACCGACTTTTCACTTAGTATGCGGCAGAAGCCGATAATAGAGTGTCCCATTAAGTGTCCATTTTCCGGCACCAACGGAAGAATCTGGTAAAAGCCCAAGTTCAATACTCTTCGCCGCAAAGTCGGTACATGCATTGAACAGCGGCGTCGGAGCTCCGGGGCGTGGTATCATTTGACCATCAATAAACAAGGTGGCGTGAGGACGAATTACAGTTTGAATTTCTATATCCGTCCACTTCGCAGAATCGATGCAAACTCTCACAAGGTGCTCAGCTGCGAAGCGAGCAATGACTCTGGTCGGGTCTAATGGCGCGGTGCGGGCAGACCCTGAAACCTTAAACTTCAAGAATTTGAAATCTGCCTCACTGTAGCCAATGAGTGACATCTTCCCATAGCCGCTCGGTGGAGCTTTAGACAAACTTATCTGCGAACCATGAACAACAACGCCACCACCCTCATGCATGATTATCGGGTTATCTCCAGGCCCACGCGCTACTTCTAGTACGCCAGTTGTGCCGTCGTTCATGGTTTCCAGATACGAGATGGCATAGGTGGCCGAAAACGGTAGTTTGTGGGCGATTATCGCTTTGCGGTGAATTGTTCTCCAAACCTTAGAAAACTCTCCACCATGAAGTATAGGTGGTTTTTTGTTGGTAAGATCAATCGATGATTTGATAGCACTTAGCGGCGCAAACGAAATGTTGCCTAAGGCTCTGAAAACTCCAGGAATTGGGATACTCGGAGAGTCAACCTTACGCACCAGTGTTGCAGAAAATTTTGATCCCGATAGATCCACACATCCACTTCGCCACAAAGCTATCTCGCGGTTCGCGTTCCTCGCCGACCTGACAATGGCTTCATCATCAACGCTGAATGCAATGACGGGCTCATATGCGGTGGAATTGCCGACACGAACGACATCGTTGAGGCAAACTCTGACAAAATGAGGCTCCTGGAACTCAGCGATTTTAAGCGACTGATTGAACACAATTTCATCGCCTATGATATCCTGCACACTCATCGATCCACCCCATGAGTTGCTAACTAGAACATCGCGCGAGAGGCCATCTAACTCAAAGGTGCCTGTTGGTGCTGTCAGAAAAGTAGCTGCATTTCCGAAAAGTCCGATGTCGACTCCGTCAACAATTGCTTGGCTCTTTTGTTCGATTGTTGTGTTGTAAAAACTTGTTCGCTTAAGACCAACTAAAGGCTCGATTCTGCCAGGACGATTTAAATTTTCGTCGACGGAAATGAGATATCTTGCTGGAAATTCAAGACGAGAAATTACAACTAAGTTGGGGTGAAGGGACCATTTCGCACTAGCATTAACTGCGCTCTCGTAACTGGTTTCTTCGTCGGATTTGGCGAGCGCAACGCCTTTAAGCGATGTAACGCAAACAAAAATGACTACTATCAAGCACTTCTGAAAGAACATTATTATCTCCAAATCCCTGAGCTTATTGGGGTGAACCTGATAATGAATCTGCCCAGAACACTCCTTGTCAAGATAATTCACACTTACTAGCTCGATCACGGCGACCTATCGGAATTAATTGTACTGATCCAATTTAGTGTCCAACGTCACGCAGAGAACACGGTTGCCCAACCTAGGCGAATGTCCAGTTTACCATTGAGACCTCAATCTTGTCACCACGCAGCGTCGGTCAAAAAAGGCCCCCTGCAGCCCTTCACTGCGGATGGCACAAACGGCAGCTATGGGCCGAAAGTGTCGGTGTGCGAGAATTTAGCAAAAGTCTAGAACGGGCGTATTCCGTTGAAAAAGTCACTTTGTAGGCGGGGTTTATCGTTGCTTTGAGTAAGCACGTCGTTGGCTTTTGCGCCATTTACGCAGTCTGGCTTTGATCTGGGACCAACTTTGCTAACTTTCTGAGGTTTTGGGCGGTTGCTGCAAGGTGAAATTCATCACGGACACCGCAGGGCCCTCGTAATCGGAGCCGGTCCAGTTTGAGAATGCGCTTGAGATGAGCGAATAACATCTCGACCTTTTTACGCAGTTTGCATGAGATCGAATAGTTGATGGTTTGATAGATTTTACGGGCTACGTCACGGGATGGTTCATGGACAGATCGTGTGACTTTTCGTTGAGGGGCTTTCGGGCAGCATTTGGACTTGAGCTGACAAGCATCACATTCAGCTTTACTAGCGCGATAGCGCAACACGCCATGCTCGTCTGGTTGTGGGGTCCTTGGATTGGTAAAGGCGCGACGACGTTGCTTCAGCTCCTTTCTAGCTGGACAAATGTAGATGTCCTTTTGATCGTCATATGCAAAATCTGAGGTCTCAAAAGTTCCATCTGTACGACCAGACTTTTCTACCACAGGGATATGTGGGGCGATGCCGCGCTGTTGAACCAACCATTCAAGCAAAGGGCCTGTTCCATAAGCTGTATCAGCGATTATTCGTTCGGGCTGGATATCAAAGCGATTATCGGTTCTGTCGAGCATGGTTTGCAATGCGCCAAGTTCGGCTTGTCTAACAGAGCGGGTTGCTTCCACATCAAGGATGATCGCATTATCGGTGTCGATCAGATAGTTGTTGGAATATGCGAAGAAAGCTGGCCCTTTGCGAGCGGCAGTCCACTGCGATGCAGGATCGGAATGCGAATTGAACTTTGGCTTAACAGGTGTTGCTGCACCAAAGGCTGCATCATCCAATGTCTCAAGATATTCACGCACAGCCCGTGGTGCAGTCTGTGGATCAGTCATATCCGGCGTCCATTCAGCAATCTGAGATGAGTTTTGCCGATTGTTGTCAGCCTCAATCAAGCTGGCGTCGACAGCTAACCGTTGGCCACTCGCCAGCCCCTCTTCGATACAACGAGCGACAACACTCTCAAACATCTGTCGAAACAAATCACTCTCACGGAACCTACCATGTCGATTCTTTGAGAAAGTCGAATGATCTGGAACAGCATCGCCTAAATCCAAACGGCAAAACCAACGATACGCCAGATTCAAATGAACCTCTTCGCACAAGCGCCGTTCGGACCGGATACCCATAATATACCCCACAAGCAGCATGCGGATCATTAGCTCTGGAGCAATCGATGGTCGGCCAATCTGACTATAAAATGGAACGAGATGTTCGCGAATATCAACCAGATCAACAAATCGATCTATTGATCTCAGCAAGTGGTCGGCAGGAACATGATCTTCCAAGCAAAACTCATAAAACAGTGCAGCTTGAGCTTCTTTCTTTGGTCCCATCATCGCGATCAATCTCCCAAATCAACAAGGAAATTGAATCAGTTAAACATGCCGATACCAAGGCGACTTTTTCAACGGAATGGGCGGGGAGCAGACCTTCGCTGGCGATTCGATACATTTAGCACGTCCGTGCAAAAGCTGACATTACCAGTCAGCATGAAGCGCTGCCGCATGAACACTTCATACACATGTATAGACGACCGTACTCATCAAATAGAGTTTATCTGCAAAAAGACATGAAAGGCTGGATAGCGAAAAACGTCATATATGGGTCCGCTGCAAGCAAAATACCCTATATTTGACAACGCAACTGGACGGCGAAGCTATATCATCCGATGTTAGCCGCTGAACCACATCAATTTCGCTCAGTACCACGCTATGCAAAACTCCCAAAACTATATCGAACTCAACCGACAATTCGTTGAGCTTAGTACACGAGATGTCTCGCAGCCGGACATTGAGACACAGATTGGGTGGGGCCATCTCTCACTTCCGACGTGGTCCGACATTATCAAGCAACACCGCGTCGTCCTTCTGTCGTCCGCGGGGACTGGGAAGACATGGGAAATCGCGCATCAATGCCGTAAGCTGCGTGAGAAAGGAAAATCAGCATTTTTCGTCCGGCTTGAATATCTTGCGTCGGGTTTTTCCGACATGGTCTTCGAAGGCGACGGCGATATCGCATCCTTCAAGGAAGCGTTGTCAAATGATGACGAAATGTGGATATTCCTCGATTCCATAGACGAGGCGCGCCTTGACGGACCAGCGGCGTTCGACAAGGCACTCAAGACCTTACGTCCCCATATAAGAAACAACCTCCAAAAAACGCATGTCATCCTGACCAGTCGCGTTGGCGCTTGGCGACCGATTGACGACGCTGCCCGCGTCGATAGCCTTTTCCCCTACAGAATGCCCCAAGAGGCGGATCAATCTGACAGCTCACAAGACGCGAACGAAGATGATTTCTTCAACGATCCGGAGCCTGAAGGCGCTGGCACAGAACGGAAATCTCCGATCAAATATTACACGTTGCAGCATTTAACTCCCGACCAAATGCGGCTCTATGCAAACGCGAAAGGTACACCGGATGCCGATAAGCTTATCGCAGAAATCGAGCGCAATGATCTCGGTGCGCTAGCAGGCCGTCCCAAAGACCTTGATGATATCATTGCCTTCTGGCTCAAAGA
Organism: Alphaproteobacteria bacterium; assembly: GCA_024743215.1. Classification (GTDB taxonomy): domain Bacteria; phylum Pseudomonadota; class Alphaproteobacteria; order Rhizobiales. Next base: position 3,813 of record JANSWZ010000003.1, on the reverse strand, counting down.
GAGACGACTGGGTAAGAGGCGGGAACTCGTCGAAGCCAACATCGAGCGTAAACTCAAAGAACATGATCTGGATCGGAGCGCTCGTATCGACCTAACGCCAATAAAGGCGAATACCGGAGCAATGAAACTTGCCGCAACCGTTGCCCTTACGCACCAATCCACGATCACGGTTCCAGATCAGACCGACCACGAGGACGGTTTTGCCGTGAATGAAGCGCTTGATGACTGGACTCACACGGAGTGCTCAGCCTTACTTGGAAGGCCAATCTTTGAGCCGGAAACCTACGGCTTTGTTCGGTTCGACCATCGTGACAGCCGTGAATTTTTGGCGGCTCGTTGGTTCTACGAACTTATCAAGATGGGACAATCGCGCCGCGTCCAGAACCTGTTCTTCAAAACCCAGTACGGTGTTGAGATCGTCATACCCAGCTTGCGGTCAATCCTTCCTTGGCTTGCATTGTTTGATACACCCATCCGGACACGCCTTCTCCGCGGCTGGCCAGAAATATTTTTCGAAGGCGGTGATCCCTCATCCTTACAACCCGAGGACCGAACGAAGCTCTTGGATGAATACAGTGCAAAATGCGCTGCATCACCGGAAGCGTCTCAGGCATACGATCTTGCAACTCTACAGAGGCTTATTTCGCCCGAGCTGAGCGGCGTAATGAGATCCATCCATGAGCGCCACGGTAACCATAGTGAAGTTGAACGGTTCGTCTTGCGCTCCATCGAGATCGGATTGCTAAAAGACTTGGTTGATATTGCATTTGCTGCCGCCTGCAAAACCGGACAGTACCGATACACTCGCCTCGCCGCGATGCAGGCGTTAGTTGTCGTTGGAACCGATGCGCAGATCATGTCCGCAGTTAAAGCTATTGCCAACGACCCTGCCATTGCGGAGCGGCGCGAGTTGGCTCATTTCATCGAGGTCTTCGGTGCGCGGTATCTATCTTGCGACCTCGTAATGGATCTCATCGAACAGGCTGGCGGAGGAGAGCGATACAACACCGACGGTCTTAACCGAGCGATGCAAGCCTATGTGCTCGACCGTTCCGTCGAAGACACATATATTGTCGTTTGCAGGACAGCGCAGAATCTCAAGAAAGAACCATTCATCGAGCGTCGATACTTCGAAGTTTCGAAGGACAATGCGTGGATGCTGAATTTCGGCATTCCGGCCTGCGAGCGTCTTGTTGAAGAACGTAGTCCGCTTGCCCTTCAAGAGCCTGTTCTATTCATTATCTCTTCTGTTGCGCTGGCACGGGATTATGATATTGGGGATTCCAAGTCTAAACTGGATAAGCTTGTTCCTGCGTGGCGAGAACTCAACACTGCCTTGTTTTGGCACGACATTGAGACCGTTCGGCAGGTTCGCAAGCAAAAAGATGAAAGCCGCGTTACCGACTGGTTGCGGGCTAGGTTCTTTCGTGACCAGTGGCGCTTCAACGTCGATGATATTGAAGAAGCGTTCATATGGATTTCAGACAAGGATTTCCAAGACGACAAGATGGTTGCGCTGACGCTGGCGTTTAGCCTCTATCTCGAAGCGGGCCGACCACCAGCGGTCCGCAGGCGGCTATGGGCAACGGTCAAGGAGAATTCCGAGTTATCTGAATTGCTCAAACGTCTCCTCAACCCGCCACCGATGAGTGATAAAGAAAAGAGCTACAAACGTTCGGATGCTGATCGCAGCAGGCGTTTGAAAGTGCGTGAAGAGGCCACGGCCGCCGTGCGCGCAGAATGGCGCGAATATCTGCCCAAGCACCTTGACCATATTCGTGATTTGGAACCGCCGTCAGACGGGCCTTTCTGGAATTCTCAAAGTTACCTGTTTGACTGCATGCGGGAGCGCAACGAGTCAGACAGCAAGTGGAGTCAGTCAAATTGGCGAAACCTCGCAGAAGAATTTGGGCAAGAGACAGCCGAGGCAATGCGAGACGGGCTGATGGCAATGTGGCGACGGTTCAACCCGACGCTTGCATCCGAGGATGGAGAGCAAGGAAGCTCCTATCCAACACTCCAGATCATGGGACTGTCCGGTCTTATGATAGAGTCCCAAGAGATCGAAGGTTGGCCCGCCGACCTGACGGAAGACGAGGCGCTGCGAGCCGCTCGATATCTATTTTGCGAACTGAACGGATTCCCGTCATGGTTCAAGCTATTTGCCAACCAATACCCCGAAGTTACATTCGATGTTGTCGTTCGGGAGGTTGAATGGGAGTTGTTTGATGTGATTACAGAGCAGCCCCCGCACTATGTGATCAATGATCTGGCGTGGGACGCACCGTGGTATGGCGAACAGCTCGCGCCGCATTTTTTGAATCTTCTGCGCACCCGCGACCCAGTCTTTGCACAGCCACTTGGAATTATACTGGGCGCAATATTGGGGTGCGAGGAAATTCTAGACCGCGATGTGGCAGCGCTTTGTTCTGGGAAGATAGAGGCGAGTACGACGCCGGATGCGCAACTTCATCTATGGTATGCCACATGGGTATCTGTTGAGCCTGCGCCTGCCATTGCATGGCTCTCCGAAACACTGTCGGCGCTGGAGCGCGAAAAGGCCACGGAACTGGCTGTTGGTTTCATCAACGCCCTCAACGGGTCACGCCGAGATCAGGGTATTGGAGTGCGGAAGAACCATGAAACCGCGTTGCATTTGTGCGCCCTTCATAAGTTGATGCACGAGCATGTTCGGTCTGAGGAGGACATCGAGCGTGCAGGAGGTGGTGTCTATAGCCCGACGTCCAGAGACAACGCTCAGGATGCACGCAATCAAATCTACGACGCATTGCGAGACATTCCAGGCAAAGAAGCATTCGATGCCTTGATGGAAATCGCGCAGGCGGCCCCGACCCGAGACAAAAGAGCATGGCTAACAAGACAGGCTGGCATGCGGGCGCAGGCGGATGCTGACACGCCATGGCAGGTTAGCAAGGTGAACGAATTTGCCACGCTGTTGGAATACACGCCATCCAATCCACGCGAACTGTTCGACATTTCGGTCAGTCGCATACTTGATCTGAAGTATGAGTATGAGGAAGGAGATTTCAGCCCCGCTGAAGTTGTCATTGAGACCAAAGAGGAAACCAAGCTTCGCAACTATCTTGCGGGCGAGCTTCAAAAACGGTCAAACGGCCGGTATTCCATTTCTCAGGAAGACGAGATGCCAAACAAGCAGCGGACCGACATTCGCTTCATGCATCCAGACGTGCAGGGTATGGTGCCCGTCGAACTGAAAATTGCTGACAATAACTGGTCAGGACCCCAGCTATTTAAGAAATTACGCGAGCAACTCTGTGGTGATTACCTGCGGGATAAAGCCAATAAAAACGGTGTTTTCTTGCTTGTTTCTCGTGGAACTCAGCAGCGTTGGGAGACTCCAGCCGGAGAACGCCTGAATTTTGAAGAACTGGTTGAAGCGTTGCAAAAATATGGTCTTGAGTTGATTTCAACAGACTTAGAATTCAAGTCGGCAGCCATAGAGAATATTCAGGTTATTGGGATCGACCTCACCAAGCGCTGTGAAGTTCTGCAAAAGTAGAATGATCAAAGATCAGTAACCCAAATCTCAGTGTTTCGCACACCTGACAACCCGGTTATTGCTGTTCTGACGAAGGTCATTTTCCGGGAACGCAAATGCAGCAAGCAAATGACCTCACGAACGGCGGCTGTGGGCCGATTTTGATGAAAAAGGCTTTGTTGTTATCGGCTTTGGAAACTGGCCGCGTTGCTTCCTATTGGGTTTTACGCTGCTTGGGGGATGAGTTTCGCTAGTTTTCTGAGGTTTTGCGCAGTAGCTGCGAGGTGGAATTC
>JANSWZ010000016.1 GCA_024743215.1 Alphaproteobacteria bacterium | reverse complement strand
TGACAACGCGGCCAATGACAGCGACGACATGACTTATTCGATTTATAATGATGTCGTTTCTGGTTCCATCACGGCAGCCAATCGCATTTCCGGCGCTGCGGTGCGCCGCGCCCGTGTGACGATGGGCGATTACATGGATGAATTTGCAGCCATTGCTGTGCATTCCGCCGTCTATGTGAACATGGCGGATAATGACGAAATTGAGTTCATCAAGCCGTCAGACGCCACGGAAATCGCGATGTTCCAGGGTATGGAAGTGGTCGTTGATGACCGCATGCCCGTGACAGTGGGAACAAACTCGCCTGCTTATACCTGCTATCTCTATGGTCGTGGGGCGTTTGCATTCACTGATGGTGCTGGCGCCGACCTGGTGGCGTTTGAGACTGACCGGGAACCTGCCGTGGGCAACGGTGGTGGTCAGGACACAGTGCACACGCGCCGTCATGCGTTGCTTCATCCGCGTGGTGTGAAGTTCACCAATGCTAATGTTGCGGCTCTTTCTCCCACATGGACAGAGCAGGCAGACGCGACCAATTGGGACCGGGTTTACAACCGCAAAAACATTCGTTTGGCACAACTGGTAGTCAACGCCTAAGGGCGCTGACGGGCATCCACAGGGGGTCGGCTTCGCTGCTGGCCCCCTTTTTCTATGGAGAAATCATTATGGCAAAACGACCCACACCGGTCCAACTCAAAAAGTTGGCAAAGAGCGAAACGGACACCGCCCGGGCAGCGCATTTCCATCGGCAGGCGGAAGGAGCATTGGCGCTCAAACCCCTAACAACCAAGTCAGATCAGAAGCGCACCGACCGCAACAAGATGATTGACGCACTACCACCAATCAAACCGGTGATAGCGGAATCAAACAAACCGAGTGAACCGCACTCAAACGACATCGCGGTTTTGCAGAAGCAAGTGGATGATCTCAAGGCTGATACCGTTGAACTAAGCGGTCAGATCAGCGACATGCAAAAGGCGTCTGAAGAACAGGCAGTGGCCCACACCAAGGTTCTGGAAGACAGTGATAAAACTATCAATGCGCTCAATCAGGATGTGAAAAACCGTAATGAGACGATTGCAGCCGGTGAGGCAAAACTGGCCGGAGTTTCTGAAGAGCTAAAGGCGGCGGTTGAGCAATCAGAATTGCAAGCCGCTGCGCATGAAACCGAAGCGGATCAGCTCAGAGCGACCATTGCGGAGCGGGATAAGCTGATAGAGGCTTTGCAGGCCGTGCAGAGTGCGGATGTGGAAGCATCCGAAGCTAAAGCCGATGCGGTTGACGAAGAGCCGTTTGACTGATGCCGTCTTCACTTGCAGAAATCGACGTTTGGAATCTGGCGCTCGATATGCTCCACGAAGCGCCGGTTTCTGCAGTCGATGAAGACACGTCTGTTCGGTTGTGGTTCACGCGCAACTTTGCGCAGACGCGGGACAGTGAGCTGCGCAAGTTCCCATGGAATTTCGCATTGGAGCGGGCGTCTATTGCCGCAAGCGTTGATACGCCTGCATGGCATTGGTCCTACAAATACGAGTTGCCAGGCGATTGTTTGCGCATGATGCCATTGCGGCAAGCTGGAGCGCTAAACGGCACGCTAATTCCATATGAATTGGAAGGCGATGCAATCCTTACAAACGCCACAGCGCCGCTGAAACTCCGATACATCAAGCGGGTTGAGACCGTGGGTCTTTGGGATGCTCTGTTTGTCGACGTATTGGCGGCAAAACTGGCTTCTAAAATGGCTCATTGGATAACTGGCAAAGGCTCCTTTGCTCAATTGGCCGAGCAATCCTACCAGCAGACGTTGCGCCAAGCCCGCCAGATCGACGCGTTGGAGCAGCATCAAGAAAACCTTGATCAGAACAATGTCATTTTGGTGCGTGGCTGATGACCGTTTACCCGATACAGGCCAATTTCACCCGTGGTGAGTTGGGCCCGCGCCTGCATGGCAGGACAGATCTTGAGCACTATCAATCGGGCCTGAAGACTGCGACAAACTGGCAGGTATTGAAAGAGGGTGGATTACGGCGCAGGGTCGGGACCATTTTCGCAGGCGAGGTCAAGAACAACGCCAAAGAAGTCCGCCTTGGCAAATTCGAGTTCTCTACATCGCAAAGTTATCTTTTGGAATTCGGGGATCTGTATATTCGTTTCTGGACCAATGGCGGGCGCGTCGAAAGCGGCGGAACTCCGGTTGAAGTGGTCACCCCATATCTGGAAGCTGATCTGTCAAAAATCCGCGCAGCGGGCGCAGGAGACGAGCTTTACATTGTTTGCGAGGGTTACAGCCCGCGCATCCTTACACGTTCATCTGAGACGAGTTGGGCGCTTTCTGAGTATGTCGCGAAAGATGGCCCGTATCTGGATGCGCATGACGGGCAGACAGTTCTAACGCCGAGTGCGCGAAACGTGCTTTCTACTGGGACAATTTCGTCAAGTGGTTCTGGTGAAGGCAATTTGCGCGACCTAAACCCCAAGACAAAATGGACCCAGGGTGGCGGCGTTGTTTCAACAATCACAATCAATCTTGGCGGTGGAAATGCTGAAGTCAGCGATTCATACAGTTTGCAGTCAAGTGATGACGCGCCTGAACAAACACCGTCAGAGTTCAAACTGCATGGTTCAAACAACAACTCCACCTGGGTTGCCTTAGACAGCCGGTCGAATGAGACCGGTTGGGGGCGTCACGAGATACGCCACTATGATTTCGATAACACGATTGCGTTTCGCTATTACCGTCTGACCATTACCGCTGCTGAAGACCAAACAGACAAACGTCTCGCAGAGTGGTTCATCAATCGTGCTGGTGATGATCAGACGCCGTTTACAATCACAGCATCTTCGACCAACGGCATCAACAACGATACGGGCTTTCAATCAAGCGACATTGGCCGTTCACTACAGGTGATCGGGTCTGATGGAATATCCCGATGGTGTAAAATCACAGCCAGAGCGTCCACAACGTCAATTTCGGTGAGGATGTACGGCAAATGCCTGCCTGATACCGATTCATACAGTCGTTGGAAACTCTCCCAATGGTCAGATGAATTGGGATGGCCAGAGCAAGTAGCGTTCTTTGAGGATCGACTGACCTTTGCAGCTTCGAACTCATATCCACGCACGCTCTGGGCAAGCCAGACTGGCGATTATGACAATATGGGTGTGTCATCACCATCTGAAGACACTGACGCCCTGAATATGACCATGAACGGCGGACAGTTGAACCAAATCCAGTGGATTGAGGAAGGTTTTGATTTGCTGGTTGGTACTTCTGGTGCAACACGAACAATCCGGGCCAACGACGGCAACAGTGCAATCACCAATGAGAACAAACGACAGCGCCGGGAAACACAAGAGAAATGCGCATCCGTCGAGCCTGCCTTTGTTGGGGAAACAGCATTCTTTGTGGACGCCTCCAGGCAATCAATCCATGAGTTCTTTTACGATTTCAATGTTAACGGCTACAGGACGCCTGAACTGTCCATTCTATCCAACCATCTACTGAAAGCTAAGATCAATGCTGTGTCTTGGCAGGCATCCCCAGAAGGTTTGCTATATGCGCTGACTGATGATGGCAAGCTCGCCGTGACCGCGCTTGAAAAGGCGCAGCAGGTCGCTGGAATGACGCCGTTTGAAATTGCGGGCGGCTCTGCTGATGAGTTTGGAGTGGTTGAAGCTGTTCAAACCATATCTACCAGCGCCACAGACGAGACATGGCTGGTTGTTCGGCGGACAATCAACGGCGCCACCAAGCGGTATATTGAGTATTTCAGCGAATGGAACGACGACGATGATGTAGAAGACGGTGTTTTTGCTGACAGCGCGCTGGTTTACAGTGGGTCAGCAACAGGTTCTGTCTCCGGTCTTGACCATCTGGAAGGTGAAACCGTCGCCGTCCTGGCTGATGGAACAGACATTGGCGATCTGACCGTTGCAAGCGGGTCAATCACACTGCCTAACAGTCACACCGCTGAAAAGATCACGGTGGGGCTGCGTTATCAGTCATCCGGTGGAACACTACGCTTGCCACAAGCGGGCAACAAAGATGGCACAGCAATGGGCCGACGCAAGAATATCAATTCTGTTGCAATCGATGTGTTGGAAACTGCTGGATTGAAGGCTGGAACAGCTTCACGGGTGGAAGACATTACAGCGCGTTCAATGGCTACCAGTCTAGACAGCGCACAGCCTCTTGCTACCGGCATTTACGCCATTCCAAGCCAGGACAGTTGGCGCAATGGTGGCGAATGCATCTTTGAGACAAACGCAATGTATCCTGCAACAGTTCGCGCCGTCCTCCTGGGCGTCGAGGGAGAACCGTAAATATGTGCGGACCTACTGAACTTGCTGTAACTGCCATGCTTGTTGGTGGCGGAATGAGCGCGATTTCCGGCTACCAGGAACAACAGGCGCTGGCTGATCAGTCGGAAGCCAATTCGAAGCTACTGAAACGCCAGTCATTGCTTGAACGTGACGCCACATCCTTTGAACGCGAGCGGTCAAAAGAACAGGCCGACCGGCTCGCTGCCAAACAAGTTGGCGCCGCTTCCGCAAGTGGGTTTCAGATCGACGGCTCTACACTGGATTTCATTGAAAGTTCCGCTGTTGAAGGCGATTTGGATTTGCAGTCGATTGCATACAATGGCGGTATCAAAGCAGACAATTTGAAACTTCAATCCAGGCAGGAGCTTTACAACTCCAAAAGTCAGCGCAAAGGCGCGATCTTTGCCGGGCTCGCCCCGATAATCGAAACAGCGGCCAAGCTTGGAACTGGCTTCGGCGGAATGGGTGGCGCAGGTGGCTAGACTTCCAGATACCCGAGCCAAGAGAAGCCTGAACCCCGGTTCAACACCACAGGTATCAGTTGACCGTTCTGCCTTGGCGCAGGCTGGACAGCTTGGCGGTTCGATATCTCAGGCTGGTGACAGAATTCTAGCGTTCTCTGAACAGAAGAAAAAGCGTGAACAGCAAAAGGAAGATTTCGGCATTGCTCAGGAATATGAGCAGATGCAGGTTGCCATGGGCGCGGATCGGGAGGCATTTCTCGAACAAGCGCCTGCTGATGGAACGGGTTTCACTGACAAGTTCATGACGGAAAGCTTTACGAAGCGCCGTGATGAATTCCTTGCAAAAGTTCCTGAGCGAAATCGTGAAAGATATAGCCAGGTCATGCAGACCGATCTGGCGAAATGGTCAACAAGTACCGCCAAGATCGAGCGTGATCGACTGTATGAGCATTCCGAACTGGTCATTGGTGAGCAGCAAAACACGTATCTGAACAACATCAGCCTTGATGCCGGCGCATACGATGAATCGCTCGCGTCTGGCTTTGCCATTATCGACGCTGCGCCCATCCCGGAAGGCACGAAAGAACTTGCGCGCCGGGATTGGGAAGCAAACGCTCTTACAGCGCTTGCACAGAGGATGATTGCTGATGACCCGGAGACGGCCAAGAAAGCGCTTGGTGGCGGCTCTGAGGCAACCGGACCGGCTTCCAACCAGGCTGCGGCACTGCTTCGTGAGTTTGAGGGCTTCAGAGAAGGCACTTATTGGGACGTAAACGCTCACAGGACCGGTTACGGCTCTGACACCATCACCAAGGCCGATGGTTCCGTTCATAAGGTCCGCAAAGGTGATAAGGTTTCCCGTGCGGATGCTGAGCGCGATCTTGCCCGACGCACCAAAGGATTTGAAAACACTGCCATCAAACAGGTTGGTGGCAAATATTGGGGCGCTCTGCCAGTCAGCGCCAGGGCTGCATTGACTTCTGTGGCGTACAATTATGGTTCCCTGCCTGATAAGGTCGCCAATGCGGTTAAAACAGGCGATGTTGAAACCATTGCATCAGCCGTTGAGGGTCTGAAAGGACACAATAACGGCGTGAATTCAGATCGCCGCCAGAAAGAAGCTGCGATAATTCGGGGTTCTGAAACCATCAAGGGCAATGGGTCTATCGATCCAGTGTTCGCAGGCATGGATTTCAACACTCGTATGAAGGCGTTGAACCTTGCGGAACGCCAAATTGATGCAACCGAAAAGTTTGACGATGATCAACAACGTCTGGCCAAGGCAGAGATAACCAAAACCGGATATGATCTGATGTTGGACGACGCAATTACTTCCGAATGGGTGGAAGAAAACCGGGATATTTTAAACGTATCAGATTACAAGGCTCTGCTGCGCGCCACAGTCCCGGGGGAAAGCCCGAAGCGAACCGATCCCAAGGAATACATCCGGCTGCTTGATTTGGCGGACAGCGACCCGGAGCAGGCAATCGAAGAAGTCAGGCAGCAGTACGGCGACGATCTGATTGCCAAAGACGTTTTCAATAAGATCTATTCGCGTGCGAACGCCAATGTGAACCGCGAGACCGGCAACCGCTATGAAAGCGAAATGCGCCAATATGTAAGGCGAATGCTTTCGCCGGAAGCGGACGCACCACGCTCCCACTATTCCCGCCAGTTGGACGCCGCTTTTGCGTTTGATGACTGGTTTGGTGACAACGATGGCGCGAGCCGGGAAGACATGCGGACGGCGGCTGACGGGATAATCGGTAACTACAAGGGCCTTCGATACGGGCGCGAGACAACAGAAATGCGACCGCCACGGTTTCTTGATATCAGCCAACCTTTAACACCTAAAGCGTTTGCCGAAGCCAAGGCTAAGACGGTGCTGGCACTTAAGCTGTCAGAGCAGGGCGGACCCGGAATGACGAAACAGGAATTGGCCGAAGAGGCGCAACTGTTGCGTCTATGGGGCTCGACGTTGCGCGAGTAGGTGCTACACCATGCGGCGTGACCTGTCACTTAGACACCCAGTCCGCAACGAGTGTTGCAACTGTGCCGCACTACGTAACTCTCGCACAAAATATCTGTGTGGCTATTGATTACGAATTCTTAACGTGTTTTTAATGGTGCGTAACTTACGTATGCGAGGTAACAATGTTTTGTGTAATTCAGACGGATGATTTCGTGTCAGCGGCCAAAGCGGCGGGGTTGTCTGACACAGAAGTACAGGACATCGTTAACGCGGTCTCTGCGGATCCTGAATTGGGTGAGAAAATCAAGGGAACCGGGGGTGCACGTAAGTGGCGAGTTAACCACAAGCAAAAGGGCAAAAGATCCGGAGCACGCGTGGTTAGCTTCTATTCGGGTGAGGACATTCCAGTATTTTTACTGGATGTCTATGCAAAGGGCGAACGCATAGACCTCAGCCAAAGGGAAAGAAACGACCTTAAGATTGTTTTGGGAGGAATCGCTGCCGACTATAGGGCAAACGTCAGCCGTAAAGTCGCGCAGTTAAAGGAGACGGGTACATGAGCAAGGCAGGAGAGAGATTACTTCGGTCTGCAAGACAAGCAGCTGAGATCGCACGTGGTGAGCGTGAGCCAGCCAAACTACACATTCCAGCCGAGTTTGATGTTAAGGCTATCAGACAGTCTATCAAACTTTCACAGGACGATTTTGCATCTGCGTTCGGATTTACGATCCACCAAATCAAAGATTGGGAGCAGTGTCGATCACGCCCATTGGGGGGCAATCGCGCTTATCTGATGCTTATTCGGAGCAATCCACATGGCGTTCTTGAAGCATTGCGCGTTATCGCTGAGTCGCAAGATCGAGATGGCCAATCTGAAATGGCTAAAGCCATGTAGAGACACAACAGGAATTTGTTCAAATCAAAGGGTCGCGATGTGCGGCCCTTTTTCATGCCAAAGCGAGTGTCGCCTAAGGGCGGCTCTCAAACGTCATTTGTTGGACGATGCGAGGGTTTGAACAGTGAGAAACCCCACTTAATCAGCGCCACACCAACAATGCCTTGCGCTACCAAACGCCCGAAATGAACAACTTGCAAGAGACCCTTTTCAGAGAGCATTTGAAATACTCCACCAAACCTTTGGAAAACCGGCCCCGGAACTTGTTCGTCGAAACTGACCCAAATCCAAAATGTATAAGCTAGCAGCAAAGCAGCCGCTCCCATCAAGACTAGCCCAGCGACTTGTTTGATGCGCTGCATGGCATTATGTTCCTCGCGTCAACCACAGGTCGTGCGAACATATGCTGAAAACTTTGAACATGGTACTTTTTCTTGCTGGGCCCGTTGGGGTAGTCATACTCGCGTGGAAGGGTGGTGCAAAATTCTGGACTCTTGTACTTGGAGCTGTCATGGCGATCGCTTTGCCGGTGATTTTACTGAGCATCCCCGCTGGAATCTACATGAGAATGGCCGATGTAAGCCGATCTGAATTATCAACACATGTGTCGTCAAGCTTATTAGGAATACTGCATTTTGCGGTTCTATGTGGCGTAGTTTACGGATGGTACAGGTGGTCGGACGACCAGTAAAACCGTCAATAATTGAAATTGAAACACGCCCGCTTTTAGCGGGCTTTTTTGTGAGCACATGAATGTCTGATCCATTTGCAGTCTTTGATATAATTGACAATGACGGCCTGACTTCCAATGCGCCAAATAGCGACGATGTGTCTCTCGCCCTAGAAAAACGCAGCCGGTCCCATATTGACCAGCAAAATATTGATTGGCTATTCGATGAAGACCCAGAAGCCGCTGAAGGCATAGATAGTGCGTATTCCTATGTGTCCGACGATGAAATATCCACGCACGACAACGATGGTAGCCCCCTGTGGAAGCGGGTAGGAGCAGACGTTGTTCGCGGCGCGACAGAATTACCATCGCAGGTATTCGGCGGGCTCGTGGATGGGGTGCATTCTACAGCCGAGTTTTTTGATGAGCTTGCACCATCAGGAGGCTTACAATTCTTTGACAGAGATGGAAACTTTGATCCCGGGTTGTTGTCAGCCGAGGAAATGACCAAGTTTCGAAAAGAGGATCGGACAGTGTTCGACGCGTTGACAACCGATGACGCAGAAAGCATCACCGGTTCGGCTATCCGAGGTGTCGCCCAATTTGTTGGTCCATTTGCTGCTGCGAACAAAGGGCTTGGGGGTATTAAGGCGCTTGCGGGAGCGACGAAGACGTCTAAAGCGGCGCGCATCGCCGCTGCTGGTGCGTCTGCAGACTTTTTTGCTTTTGATGGCCATGACGAGCGCCTTTCAGATCTCATTGAAACTGTTCCAGCACTTCGCAACCCGGTTACTGAATATCTTGCTGCGGATGAAGATGACAGCGAGGTCGAAGGCCGACTTAAGAACGCGATTGAAGGCGTGGGTGCGGGCTTCCTTGTCGATGCTGCAGTCAAAGGTATTCGTGGCGTTAGAGCATTCAGAAATAGCAGGGTTGGGAAAACACCCGCTGAACGCTCTGCCACAGCTATGAAATTCGCAGATGATATGGAGGTAATGCGCGAAGCGACTCCGCTCGATGCGTTGGGCGATCCAAGCGACGAAGCAGATTTGTTGATGAAGCATCCCCTCCCAGACATGGGCGTGCCGGATGATGTCGTTGCAAATTCACTCGTCAAAGGCGCAACCCCGCTTCAGGAAGGCGGCGACAAGTACATAAATTGGGCGCGTATCCAAACCCCGGAAGACATTCAGCAAGTCATGAACGACACTGCTACAGCGTTTGTTGACGATGTGGACGAAGCGGCAAGGGGCGTTCGAACCAACAAGCAGACCATTCTAAGCGCCGAGCAAGAGGACGCGTGGGAGCTGCTGAACTCACGAAGGAAAGGCGACCCGCTAAACGCCGAGCAGTCGGTAGCCGCCAGGAACCTGTACGTCGCGTCTGCCAATAAGCTTTATGAGACAGCCCGAACGGCTTCCGAAGCACCTTCACCGGAAAATCTATTCGTCTTCCGCAGGATGCTCGCCACCTTCCATGCCGTGCAATCAGAAGTCCTGGCGGCCCGAACAGAGACAGCGCGTGCGCTCCAATCATGGGCGATCCCGGTCGGCGGGAACAAAGAACTAATGCGGGACATGACGAACGCGATCAACGCTTCTGGGGGTGTCGACACTTCTATGGACATCGCGAGCCGAGTGGCGGCACTGCAGGGGAACCCGGATAACTTGAAGGTGCTTTCAAAATTCGCTGAGAAATCAGTCTACGCCAGGTCACGGGCCAGCATTCAGGAATACTGGATCAACGCGCTTTTGAGTGGGCCGAAGACGCATATGGTCAACGCGATGTCGAATACATCAGTGATGATCCTTTCAGTTCTTGAACGACGTGCGGCCGCATCAATCAACAAGCTGCTTGGCGGCGAAGCGGGCGTAGAAATTGGCGAGGCAGCGGCCCAGATCAACGGCTTGACAAACGGATTTGGCGATGCCCTACGCAACGCGGCCAAGTCGGCACGAACCGGGCAAACCGGCTTCGGTGTCAACAAGATTGAGTTGGGGCGCACCCGATCGATTTCATCCACAAATTGGAATGTACGATCCGATAGCTGGGCAGGGAAGGCCATCGACACTCTGGGCGCCGGGGTTAACGTGCCTGGACGCGCACTTCAAACAGCAGACGAATTTTTCAAAACTCTGGGCTATCGCATGGAATTGCACGCCCAGGCATTCCGACAGGCACAGCGTGAAGTTGACGCAGGCAAACTGTCACCGGAAGATTTCAAAGGCCGCATGGCTGATATCATTCAAGATCCACCTGAGAGCATCAGAATGGAATCCGTCGCCACGGCGGCTTACCAGACGTTCACCAGTGAGCCGGGCAAATTTACAAAGAAGCTGAGCGGGATCATAAATCAGTACCCAATGCTTCGTTTCATCATGCCGTTTGTGAACACCCCCAGCAACATTTTGATGTACACCTTTGAGCGCACACCGCTTGCGCCGCTGACTGCCCGCTATCGAAATGCGATTGCAGAAGGCGGAGCCAAAGCCGACATTGCGCGCTCCCGAATGGCGATCGGAACGATGTCAATCATGTTCTCGATAGATCTGGGGATGAAAGGCCAAATCACCGGGTCCGGACCGTCAAACACGGCAGAAAAGCAGAATTGGCGCAGGCAGGGATTTCAGCCGTATTCAGTGAAGATGGGCGACAAATGGTACGCCTATAATCGCATGGACCCGATTGGCTACCTTCTCGGAATTGGCGCGGATATCTCAGAATTCACCCTCAATGCAGACTTCGACGATGAAACGGGTGCGGAGCTTCAGGAGGGCATAGCCGCAGCGGTGTTCTCAGTTGCCGAGGGCGCCACATCAAAGTCCTACCTTCAGGGCGTCTCGATGCTTGCTGAAGCAATATCTGAGCCGGACAGAAGGGCGGCAACCTACGTGGAGAGGTTTGCCAGTAGTTTCATCCCCTCGATTGTCAGGGAGGTCGCACGCTTTGATGATCCAGTAATGAGAACATCACATGACATAGTTTCAGCCATGAAAGCACGCGTGCCTGGATACTCTGACGAAATGCCACCAAGACGCGATGTGTGGGGCAGGGAGATCAGTTACGAATCCGGGCTTGGGAAAGCCTATGATGCGGTTTCTCCAATTTACGCCAGCCAGCACAAGCCAGAACCAATTGACGCCGCAATGGCTGAACATGGCTTTTTCATTGGGATGCCAAGCAAGGCGCTTACCGTTGATGGTGAGCGTGTTGGGTTGAAAAATCGACCGGATGTTTATTCTCGATATTTGGAACTACAAGGCACCACAAAGCCGGACGAGTTTGAGGCGTTCGGCGTCTCAGATACTTATGGGAACAAGACCCTGTTAGAAGTTCTGAACGATGTCGTGACTGGTGAAAGCCATTTGTCAGAACGGTATGACGGTGCGGAGGACCCGGAAGCGAAACAAGATGTCATCAACCGCGTGGTTCGCAGATATCGCCGCGCAGCAAGGAAGCAGTTGATTATTGAGTTTCCAGAACTTACGGTTGCGGCTGATAGAAAGAGAGCCGCGAAGGTGCAAGAATAATGAGACAATTGATATTGGTGTTGTTTATTGTGCTATTTTCCAATGCTTCAAACGCAGGAAACTTAGTTCAGTTGCCTAACGATGTTGCGAGCGGATTTGGCAACGTGTGGCTGAAGAGCATGGAAAATGGGTTTAAGAAACACGGGTACAAAATAGTTTCTTCTCCTGAGCCTGTAAGGTTGGGCGACAAAGCGATTAAATTTGAAGTTCGGCCGGGGGATTGCGGCAATAATGGCGGCTGGGACGATTGTAAAAACGACAGAGAGCGACATGAGTTATCGCAAATCAAAACACTTCAAAAACACGGTGATGTCCACTGGTACGCATGGTCGATCTATCTGCCAACCGATATCGAACCCATTTACCCAGTGAGGGTTCACCTGGGACAATTTCACCAGGTAAAGAACAATGTTCTATTTCTTTTAAGTTGGGTTCCATACGGATATCACGAAGGTTATGTGATTGATAATCAGGTTCCTGGGAACGGTCACACATATCAAATGCAAACTATAGTTCCATCAGATACAGATAATGGGTTGAGCATAAAAGGGCGTTGGATAGATATACTTATTCATGCAAAGTGGTCCCATAACAAAGACGGATTTTTCAACATTTATGCCGACCAAGAACTCAAATACGAATGGAAAGGCCAAACGATTGCGAAGGGAGACCGTAGTCATTTTAAATTTGGGCTATATCGCTCTTTCGTTTCTAGGTTTCCAGGACCTAGCAATCCTGGTCCTCCCGCCCAGGTAGTTTATTATGATGAAGTTCGCCAAAGCTCCTCTCTGAAAAAAGTTGATAGGGTTGGTATTGCGAGGATTCAGGAGATTCTGGAAGCCGAAGGGCTATATAATAGCAACGTTGACGGTTTGTGGGGACCTAATACAATGAAAGCTGTCAATGCATACCTGGCAAAGAAACAACTCCCCGAAGTAACTGATTACACAATGGGGTTGTGGTCTTCATTCAGATAAATGCGACGGGTCCTACCCACGCTCACACCCTATACCGTCTTTATCGCGATCAAGCCCATAAATATCAGTACCAATAACAATCACCGGTCCACGCACATAAGCAGGCCCATTACCTTTACCGCCAGCACAATCAACATCACTGGCAATAGGAACACATGGCGGGTTTTGATAATTCGGGTCGCATTCCTCCTGGGTGGAGGCCGGACCTACAACCGATACCAAACTGAGTATTGCGATCCAAAGACGTAACATGTTTCCCACCAACTTTGCTGCTATTTTGGCATGTAGGGCGGGTTCGGCGCAACCAAAGCGCGCGTATTTTTGTGGACCGCCGATGTAGCACAGTGGGAAACGCAAAATCGAAAACATTGATGTGGGGTTAACAAATTTCATTTTTACGTTGCAATTAATGGTTTTTTAATTTTTACTGGTGCTGAATTTTTGGGGGTAGTTATGTTGAATTTTAGACAAGTAAAAATATCCATACTATTTATTGCTCTGATCTTTTTGGCTGGTTGCGCAAATAAAATTCCGCGCCCATCTGAAACAAAATTGGTGCCTCTACATGTGGTTATTAGTCAATTAAAATGCGAATTGGCGCATAGCATTTTGGAATCTGACTCTAGTGTAATACTGTTGGAAAAGGCGACAATGACTGGTACTTTAGAGTCGAAAATCATTACTGGTTATTCTGGATCTGCTTCTGTTGGTATTCCAAAGTTAGTCCCCATAGGCAGTGGAGCTAGCGGTTCATTCGGTATTGATGCATCTGCAGCGGTCGGGTCCACCAGTACCGCAACAACTAATTTCAAAATTGTTCCGAGGGTGGGCAATTCTGATATTTGCGATAACGGCTCTATAGAAGAAGCAAGTTCCCTGGGAATTCGTGATTGGTTAAAGTCCCTTGAGCTCATCGAAGAAGGAGAGCCGAGGATCGGGGTCACTAGTCTTAAATACAAATTGGAATTCGGTGTAAAGTACACTGCGGATGCAAAAGCAACCGTTCTATTTGTCCCTATAAGTATAAGCGCATCCGCTAAAGCCCTTCGAGACGATGTTCAGACGCTGACGTTTAACGTCACAGCCTCCAAAGATGCAATAGTCTTAAAGAGCATTACGGGGAATGTGCAATGATTATAAAGTCATCAATAATGTAATATAAAATTATGTATTGTCATCTAAGGGCTCGCCACGGCGGGCCTTTTTCGTTGCCGCTATGCAATCAGACCTTTGGCGGCTCCAACAACCCAAGCTTCTCCAGGCTTTCACGCACCAGCCTTTCAACCGCTTCCTCTCTGGCAGGGGTGTTGGGCTCTTCTGCAATGAAGCGGGCAAGTGCTTCTTCAATATCGGCAGGGAATTGGGCCATCACGCTTTTTCAACGTGGCGTTTGAGTGCTTCATCAATTCGGGATTGCCAGCCAGGACCATCAGCCTTGAAGTGCTCCAACACTTCCGGGCTTAGACGAATGGAGATTGCCTGTTTGGGGTTCGCAGACTTTGGCCGGCCACCAAGGTTCTTTTTCATGTTGGCAGCAAGATCTGGAAACGCTTCCGTGAAAGGCTTGGCGTTTTTAAAATCATCCTTGGTCAACTCCGGGTTATCCGGGTCGGCCGCAATCATATCTTGAATGTCTGCTTCCTCTGCATCTGTGAGAGGGCGCTTTGAGCTAAACTTTTGGGTCATATCAATTCCCTTTCCTTTCGGCTTGCGGGCCGCATGGAGATCACAGACAGAGCCTCGGAACCAAGAGGCTTGAATACCACAGCGATAATGATGCGACCTTCAAATTCGCCAATGGCAACAAAACGACCGTCACGAGCGCCAATAACAACAGCGCCTGCAAAGAACTCATAACCGAGATCAGCAAAATCAAGACCGTGCTTTGCAAGGTTGGTGAGGCGCTTATGTTCGTCATATGTGATCATAGTTATTGTATATACGAAAACATGTGATGGTGCAAGCGATAAATGTATATACGTAAACTTTAATTTGGCTCGCTTCGGCGGGCCTTTTTCAATTGGGAGATCCAATGACTGAAACCACAGAAAAAAACCACCAGCAATGGCCGGGGAACGATGTAACAACCATCTTCTCGCCATCAAGCATGAATGTGCGTGATCAAGCAGATCTAGCCGTTTATGTCGATGACACGTTGCAGGTCATCACAACTGATTATTCGGTTGGAATTATTTCGCAGGTCGCAACGGTAACGTTTGTAACGGCTCCGGCAACGGGCGAGATTGTTACGATTGTCCGAGAGGAACCGCTTGAGCAAAGCACTGATCTGACAACAATCAACACTTTCCGAGCCGAGGGCTTTGAAGGTGCGCTGGATTCCATTGTTCGACAGATCTACCGGCTTTGGCACAAGGTCACCCGCTCGTTGACGCTTCCGGACAGTAATGTTGACGGCTCTGGTCAGTTTGATGCGCGGTCTAACCGTATTGGCAATGTGGGAGACCCTACGGACGGTCAAGACGCTGTAACGAAGGAATACGCCGAAAACCGCTATGCACTTCAGTCTGCTGGCGGTGGCGATATGTTCAAAGCGGTTTACGACACGGATGGCGATGGCAAAGTCAATGAAGCCATTACAGCAGATATTGCACCATGGAGTGGTCTGACGGGCATTCCTGCCAGCTTCACGCCTGCAACCCACACACATACCGCAACTGACGTTGATGATTTCAACACTGCAACTGATGCAAGAATTGCCAGTTCTGCCCAAGATGTCAGTGTTTGGGAAACCGGTACTGGGATCACAGAAGGTGTAGTCAGTCCCGCGAAGATTGCGGCGGCAATCGCCGCTATTGCTCCTGGTGGTGGTGACATGATCAAGGCCACTTATGACAGCAACAATAATGGCAAGGTTGACGCGGCAGATGCCGCAGATGTTGCACCATGGGCAGGACTGACAGGTGTGCCCGCTACTTTTGCGCCCAGTGCGCACTCGCACACCGCATCTGAGGTTACTGATTTCAATGCATCAGCAGATGCACGGATATCCGCAGCCGTCAGCGTATCGGTTCAGGCTTACGATGCGGACACGGCCAAAACTGATGTAGCACAGACGTTTTCAGCCCTACAGGCCTGCAGTGTCGAAACGCTGGTGGACGGTGCGATTATAACACCAACAGGAACACAGAACGCTCATCAGGTCACCATTGGCGGCAACCGCACGATGGCTGCACCATCATCCATCACAGCAGGCGCAACATATGTGTTCAAGATCGTTCAGGACGGCATAGGCTCACGCACGATTGCATGGTCGGCAGCCTATGATTGGCCGGGTGGGACGCCTCCAACACTTACAACAGGCGCCGCCGGAATTGATATCGTTTCAGGCTTTTCGTTCGACGGAACCTCCATTCAAATGCTCACACCTGGACAGGATTTTAGCTAATGGTGACCAAATACAAAGACCTGCTGACCGGTGAGGATGTGGTTTTCAACGATAAGGGTGGCTTGGCGCGGACGCCGGACACATACAACGGGTCGTCAAACCCTGGTGTTCTGAGTTTTGCACGCGGTGCATTGGCTTTATTGACACCGCAGCAGTTGGCCGATTTGAGTATCGAGGCTTACGAATACACAGCGCCCGAGCCGCCAGAACCGCCTGAGCCGTCCACCGATCCAAAAGATTGGCCGCTGACACGCAGGCAATTGCGCCTCGGGCTTCTTGGTCTCGGAATAACCGATACATCTGTTCTTGCGGCTATCAATGCGATTGTAGACACCACGCAAAGAGCTGCAGCGCTGATCGAATGGGAAGATGCAGAAGAATACAATTATGAGCACCCGCTTGTCGCAAGCCTGATGACATCGGTTGGCCTTAACGCCGATACCGCCGCGCCTGCATGGCTGGCTGCGAAGGATTTGTGATGTTTGCGTGTCACGGAATGCTGTCTGCCGATCCGACTTCCGGTGGCGTACGCTCTTTCGCAATTAGCCCGTCAGTAGGCGGAAAGTCTACATGGAATCTGGATTCTGACGGGGTGTTAAATTTAAGCGCTGATGGCGAGTGGACCATCACACCGGATGCCAACTTCGGCGCCAGCATGAAGCTATGGGGCGGAGGTGGCGGCGGCGGGAACAATGACACCACATCCAACGGCGGCGGTGGTGGGTATGCTGCGGGTGATTATGCCTTTGTGTCCGGAACAGAATACAAGATCGTCGTCGGCTCTGCTGGTGTTGACGGTAAGACCAGCCGGTCAAGTTATGGCGCAGGCGGGGCTGGCGGAAGCTCTCTTGCAGGGTCTGGCGGTGGTTACACCGGGTTGTTCGCGTCCACCATTTCACAAGCAAATGCCATTGCTATTGCGGGTGGTGGCGGTGGTGGTGGCGCAGGTAATAACGACACTGGTGGTGCCGGTGGTGGCACGTCAGGTGTTGATGGCGTTGGATCATCTGGTGTCGCTGGGTCACAGGTTGCAGGCGGGTCTGTTTCGGGTGCTGTATTATATGGTGGCAATGGATCAACACACTCAGGTGCTGGTGGCGGCGGTTATTACGGCGGCGGTGGTGGCTCCGGCGGCACTGGAAACCGCTCTGGTGGTGGTGGTGGCTCCGGATACGTGGATGGTAGCGTATCCAACACCACACTAACCGCAGGATCAGGCACAGCTCCCGGCAATTCCGGTGATAGTGATCGTGTGAACTCCGGCGACGGTGGAAACACCTTCCAACCCGGCGACGACGGTCGATTCATCCTAGCCTGAAACCCAATGTCTGCAACGCCCATAACCTGGCCTATGCCGCTTCTGGCATTCCCCGCCGAGTAGCTGACCAAGCTTTTAATAAAGCCTCCTATCAATCCAGTGCGCGCCTTTGGTGGCGGCGCTCTGGTGTGGGGTTTTGGCTGGCTATTCTACAAACGAAGGAAATCCAATGACACTGACAAGTGACCAGATCCGAAAGGTTGTCGGCAAGTCTGCCAGCCAGAAGATCATTGATAACGTGATCGAAAGCATGGACACGTACGCAGCAGAGTTTGGGCTTGATCGTCCAGAACGGGCTGTTCATTTCCTTGCCCAGATCGCCCATGAAAGTGCGCACTTCCGAACAACGACCGAATACGCAACCGGCGCAGCTTATGAGGGCCGCAAAGACCTCGGCAATGTGTTCAAGGGTGACGGCCGGAAATTTCGGGGCAGGGGCCTCATACAGCTGACAGGGCGGTCTAACACCAAGACATTCACCCGATGGATGCGCGAGCGTGACCCTGGCTGCCCTGATTTCGAGGCAAATCCTGAAAAGCTGGCAGAGTTTCCATGGGCGTTTCTGGCATCGGTATATTACTGGTCATCGCGCAATCTGAACCGGTACGCGGACACCAACAACATTGAGCTGATCACGCGCCGCATCAATGGTGGGCTGAATGGCTACGCTGATCGGTTGCGCTACTATGACGGCTTTGCGTTGGCGTATCTTGGCTATCAGATCAGCGCATCTGGCATTCGTGAGTTTCAGTTCGACAATGGATTGGAAACAGACGGTATCAGCGGGCCTGTAACACGCGATGCAATGCATAAATCCCTCAAGACTCTCAGAAGCCCGTCATTGCCCAAAGTGGAGATTCCGCCACTACCGCCAACAAAACCACCGGCAAGCGCGCCGCCGGGCAAGCATCAATCATTCTGGACACGTTTCGCCGCTCTATTGAGCGGTTTTTTTATGAGGAGAAGATCATGAAGGGCTTTCGCACAATTATCGTAAACTCAATGGTTGCCGTGCTGCCGTTGGCTGTTGAACTTCTGGCGTTTCTTGATTTGTTCGATTGGCGCTCAGTGCTGCCGGCTGAAAGTGCTGGCTGGTTCATTCTGTTTATCGGTCTGATAAACATCGGCCTGCGCTTCATCACCACGACACCAGTGGGCCAGAAATATTGATCGCCCGGATTATAGGCTGGATCACTGGCGGCGCTCTGGATCGCATCGGTGGGCATCTGAAAGACGCTTACATTGCAAGGCAACGGGCGGAATCCGACGAACAGAAGCTGGAAGCCGACCTGCGAATTCGCCAACTGGAGACACAGCAGAACGTCCTGATTGCCGAGCAAGGCAACTGGGTGACGCGTTGGATTAGACCGGCCATTGCTTTCCCATTCGTTGCCTACCTCTGGAAGGTGGTGCTTTGGGACAAAGTTTTTGCCCTCGGCGCCACTGATCCGCTTTCGACTGAGCTTGCAGAAATCATGATGGTGATGATCGGGGCTTACTTCCTGACACGGCCATTTGAGAAATTCATAAGAGGGCGGAAGCCATGACACAGCAGACGCTTGGAGCTGAAATGGCTACTATTCATGCGGAGCTGGTAGCTATGCGTGATGAAAGTCGAACATCACGCAAGGCGATGAAAGATGAGATCGATCAGATCAAAACCGATGTGTCGGCCATGAAACTGCAGTCCGCCAAATGGAAGGGTGGGATTGCGGTTCTGGCTGGAGTGGGTGGCTTCTTTGTGATCGCTTTAACTGTATTCGAGAAACTATCAAACGCATTCAAGGGGTGAGCCACGGTCCGCAATGCGGGATTTATAGGCCGGGTTGCGGTTTTTTTTTGCGCATTGTGGCGCAGGTAACATCACGGCCAAAGCCAGTCTGTATGGTGCATTCGGATGCCGGTTATTAGACATATCGAAAGGTGTTATCATCAATTTCGTTTAACATGATCTCGAATATTGGAATATGAGAGGGCCACAAACACTCAATTCTATTTTGGAAAAACTACTTTGTTTAACAAACCATACCTGACACACATCTAAGCTTGCCCCAGAACTGAAAAAATGCAGACATTGCGAGTGTTGGATAGATCAACTGGAGGTGGGCGTGGACTTGGCAACGAGTGTATGGGTGTGGCTGAATGGGCTCTCGAGCGGCACCATAAGCACCGCTATGTCGATGATAGCCGTCGTCATTTCGATCCTTGCATTCTGGGATGGACGAAAGACGCGTCGCCGCGGGGAAAAACTTGCGCAGGAAAGTCGTGAAATTGAGCGTCGCCAGCTTCGAGTAGAAATTGACGGGCTACTGCACAAAGCTTGGTTA
The DNA here is from genome assembly GCA_024743215.1 of Alphaproteobacteria bacterium. Classification (GTDB taxonomy): domain Bacteria; phylum Pseudomonadota; class Alphaproteobacteria; order Rhizobiales. The sequence continues at coordinate 851 of JANSWZ010000016.1, read as the reverse complement.
CTCGTGGGTGGCGATCTTGGTTCCGAGAACATAGTACAATTTGCATCCCGCGCCGATTTGAATAAGGCTAAGCGAGAGTGCATAGAACGGGCTCTTGTAATGGACCCAAACTACGCTCCAACTCATCGAATTTTTGGTCTGTACTGCTTAGGCACGAAAAACAATTCCCGAGCCGAGCAGGCTTTCCGAAAAGCCATCGAGATTGATCCCGAATTCGCGCTTGCACACACTAGTCTCGGTTACCTGTTCAGTCAGGACCCGGATCGCGGAGCAGAGGGCGAACAGGCTTTCCGAAAGGCTATCGAGTTAGATCCCGAATATGCGGTTGCTCACTTTAATCTCGGTAACCTACTCTTTCAGGACCCAGACCGTAGAGCAGAGGCCGAACAGGCCTTCCGAAAAGTCATTGAGATAGATCCCGAATATGTGAAGGCCCACAGTGGTCTCGGTAGCCTGCTCTATGCGGACCCAGATCGCAGAGCAGAGGCCGAACAGGCCTACCGAAAAGCCATTGAGATAGATCCCGAATATGTGGTTGCCCACTATAATCTCGGTAGCCTGCTCTTTGCGGACCCAGATCGCAGAGCAGAAGCCGAACAGGCCTACCGAAAAGCCATTGAGATAGATCCCGAAAATGCGTATGCCCACAGTGGTCTCGGTAGCCTGCTCACTCGGGACCCAGATCGCAGAACAGAGGCTGAACAAGCTTATCGAAAAGCCATCGAGATAGATTCCCAAGATGCGCTTGCCCACCGTAATCTCGGCTACCTGCTCAGTCGGGACCCGGACCGTAGAGTAGAGGCTGAACAGGCTTATCGAAAAGCCATCGAGATAGATTCCCAAGATGCGCT
>JANSWZ010000014.1 GCA_024743215.1 Alphaproteobacteria bacterium | reverse complement strand
CGCCGCACTTCTGGCCCTGAGCCTGACTGGCGTCGCGCTGGCCGGAACCAACACAGACCATACCTCGGATGACCCGATCAGTTGTGAAATCAAAGCCACAGAGAACCGTGGCATGATCACGCTGGAAACCATGATCCACAGCGATACATCCATTGATGGTCAATATCGCTTTAAGGTGAAAAGCGCCGGAGGGTCCGGCAGCACGAACATCTCGCAAGGCAGCAACTTTCATGCTGATGCGGGAGATACCATACAGCTTGGCCGCATGATGCTGTCTTCCGGTTCTGTCTATGATGCCAGTCTGGACGTCACCGTCAGTGGCGTGACCTTCAACTGCGCAGAGCGCATTGGCGGTGCCACCTGACTAACGGGAATTTCATGACCTCCAAGTCTTCCCATTTAAGGGCTCCTCATCATGAGGGGCCCTTTCTTGTTTGGGAAACTGGATGGAGGGCTGCCCAAAACCCGCCGTTGTTGCACTCCGCAACAGGATCCTGTTGCTCGTCTTGATCAAGATCAAAGATGATCCGGTTTTGAATCATATGATGCCTAGGCGCGTCCTTTGATGGAAGGTCATTATGACAGCCAATACAAATTCAGGTCACGTCGTATGGCACGACCTTTTGACACATGATGTGGCAAAAGCCCGTGCTTTTTATGGAGAATTACTGGGCTGGGCTTACGAAGTGGAGCACGCAACGGATTTTGTCTGGAAATCTGGAGAAGCTGACTACCCTCTTATCATGGCTGATGGCCAGGCGCATGGCGGTTTTGTCGAAATTGGTGCGGGCGAGACGCCTCGCTGGCTTGCCTTTGTCTCGGTTGCTGATGTGAATGCGACGACAGATAAGGCCAAAGCACACAACGCTTCCGTTCAAAAGCCGCCATTTGATGTCCCCGGTGTTGGCCGGAGTTCTGTTATTTGTGATGCGCAGGGTGCCATGATCTGCCCATATATTGCCAGTCATGACTATCCCCCGCCAAAGGGCGTTTTTATTTGGGACGAACTTCTGACGGAGCGGCCGGATGAAGCTGCTGCATTTTATTCAATGTTGTTTGACTGGACCTGTAAAACCACACATGTCGGGGCCCAGGGAGATTATGTAAGCTATGCGGCAAAGGATGGCACTCCTGTTGCCGGTGGAATGCATTTTCAGTCGAGCAAGACTGCGCTTGCACAATGGGTGCCGTATATTGCGGTGAGTGATGTTGATGCAACGGTGATGCTGGCCAAATCTCTTGGTGGGCATGTTGTCATGCCGGCGACAAGCATTGAACATGTGGGCCATTCTGCACTCCTTGAAGATCCTACTGGCGCTATGTTTGGTATCCTTTTGCGGCGTGGCCATATCCGCGGCCGCTAACCTTCCGACGTTCAGGAATTGGCGCCGGTGGCTGCCTGACTGCGTGTCCGGTCAGGCTGGCAGATCGTTCAATGCGGCGAGATATCGTCCAATCAAAATCACTGAACGCAATATGAATGGCAGGTTCCAAAATGGTTCATGCGCGGCAGTGCATGGTGTCTTTATCGAAACGCAATGAAGCGGTTTTGAAACAGATCAAACCAGATGCAAAGAGGAAACAGACCCATGACCCGCACAACACTGAAAACCACACTCGCAGCCCTGACAATTGCAACAGTTGCTGCATTGACTGCAACACCATCCATGGCCGGTGGTTCAATCTCCGTATCGTTGACACCGCAGGATGCAGAACAGGAAAAGGCCATGCGTGCCGGCCTGACGATCTTCGGCATTGTCAATGGCATCAAGAATGGCGGCCATATCGGCCAGAACGGAAATGGCAACACTGCTGGTCTTGGCCAGAATGGCAGCGGAAATCTCGGCATTGTTCATCAGGAAGGCGACGGCCACAATGGAACAGTTCAGCAGAATGGCAACAACAATGCCCACGGCCTGTTCCAGTTCGGCGAAAACACCGATGGCCATGTTGCACAGAACGGCAATGGCGAAACAGGCGCAACTTTCCAGTTCGGTTGGTAAGCTGGTTTGAATGATCCATTTGAGCCGTATCGCCGTTGGCGCTTAGCCGACAGATCAGGACATTCAAAAGCGGGTGCGTTGAGATAGTCAACGCCCCGCTTTTCTTTTGCTTAATCCACTGGCCTGAGGTTTTCCCAAACCAGCGGAAAAGCTATCAGCTTTCCATTGGGCCGCCAGCGTCTTTCCAGTCACCAATGCCGCCCACATTCACGACTTCTGTATATCCCATATCCTGCATGGTTTTACCGGTGAGGGCTGCCTGACCACCAGCGCCACAGACAAGCGCGATCTTGGCGTCTTTTTGCAGAGCTTTATTGTGGAACGGTGTTGCGGGATCGGCAGCAAATTCAATGAACCCGCGCGAAATTCGCAGGGCACCGGCAATGGTTCCGCTGGCTTCAATGTCTGCCGAATCGCGTACATCGACAAAAACCGTGTCACCGGCCTTGTGGATTGCGATGCCTTCTTCGGCACTAACGCGTGGAACGGAGTTGGCAGCGTCAAGGTAATCTTTTGCAGTTTTCATGAAAATTCCCCTCCAGGATTTTAATGTGGGTTACGACAGAACGTAGGGTATAATTGTGGAATTGCCAGAAACCAAATGTGGCGCCTCAGGAAATGTCACGTAGTGATGACCGTTCGACGATATTTGTGTCAATGCGGATGCTTTCGACCGGTGCCCGGTTCCGCGCCATTTGTATGATCAGCCGCGCCGCTTCCCGCCCCATGCGGCGGTGAGGGACATGAACAGTGGTGAGGCCGGGTTCAACAGCTTCAGCCAGATCAATATCGTCAAAGCCGACGATCGAAACATCATCAGGAACTTTCAGCCCGGCCTGATGAGCGGCTTTCAGCGCACCCGCCGCCTGCACGTCATTGCCACAGATGATGGCGGTTGGCGGCGTGTGCAGCGCAAGGAGTTTTTGTGCAGCGGCCCTGCCTTCATCAATTGTGTATTCGGTTTCGACCAGATATGGAGCCTGCAGTTTCAGGCCGTTTTGTTTCATGGCATTGGATACGCCCTTGATGCGTTCGCGCGCCCGGTCATTGCCTTTGGTCGTACCGCCGATCATGGCGATTTGTCGATGGCCGCGCAGGATGACGTGCATTGCCATGTCATAGGCTGCCTGGTGATTGTCAAATCCCACATTACAATACGGGGAATCGGTCGTTGAGGTCCACATCAGCAGAAAGGGAACGCGTCTGTCCGTCAGAAATTGGTAGGTTTCCTGAGGACGTTCATGGCCAATCAGTATCAGGCCATCCACGCCGCGCCCTAACAGGGCTCTGATCTGCTTGGCTTCCTTTTCGGGATCATAAAGGGACGTTGCGACCAGTAATGTGATCCCGGACAGAGACAATTCCTCCTGAAGAACCTGCAGGCCGCGCGCAAAGATTGCGTTTTCCATGGTTGGAATGATGGCGCCCACCGTATTTGTGCGGTTGGAAGCAAGGGCCAAACCGCCAAAATGCGGGGTGTATCCCAATTCTGCTATGGCCGCTTCCACACGGGTTTTCGTCGTGTGACGGACCTGATCCGGCAAGTTCAGGCAACGCGATACTGTCGCAGTCGACACACCGGCTAGGCGGGCTACATCATCAAGCGTTGGCAGGTTACTGGTGTTCATATGATCAGACTTTAACCTTGCTTACGGTACAAGTGAAGGCGGATTGCTGCCGATACTCGTTCATTCCTGCGCGAAAGGCCCGGTAAATCTCAAGAAGACGAGGTGTGACACATAATTTCTTCTTCATTGAGACCAGAGCCGAAGCTGTAGCATTTCGGCATAGGTAATGTAAGCGCTTGCATTTTAAAATGTAAGCGCTTACACTTTTTGAGCTACAGAAGATTGCACGCTTGGGAGGGCGTTCAAACGATGACAAATTTAGCCAAGCAATTGCTCATAACGTCACTCATTCTATTTGTGGTCTTTTTCACAAATGTCGGGTTCGGAGCTGCGAAACTAGGCGAGTTTCTGGGCGATGTTCCACAAATGCTTCTTCTACTCGCTTCAGTCTGCCTGTTTGTCGTTGGCATTCTGCAATGTGAGAAGCACTCCAAGTCTCTAGAGGACGCGGAGCGCGATCAAAATTAACCGGAGGACCGAAATGAAATTTAGAAAACCACCTACAGAAATTGAGTCGCTTGAGCGACGTAACTTTATGAAACTGGCCGCTGCTGGAAGTTTCACAGTTGCCGCGGTTGTTGGCGCTGCTGGGACCATGTGGTCCTCTGAAGCTATCGCGCAGACTGCCAAAGAAGAGTCTGATCGCGAGCGCGCTGCCGACCACGTTATGACGATTGCCACCGCTTATGTGATGACTGCAGATCGCAGCTATCCGATCATGCAGCTCGACTTCAAGGAAAACATCCAGAACGCGACAAATGGCAAAGTCTACGTCAAACTGGCTCCTGGTGGTCAGCTTGGTGCCGGCGGTGCGCTGGTGCAAAAAGTGCAGGGCGGTACCATTCAGGCTGCTCAGCATTCTCTGTCCAATTTTGTGCCATTCGCACCAGTCGTTGATTTGATCAACATGCCTTATTTGTGTGGCTCAAATCAGCGCTTTGTGAACCTGGTGAATTCCGATCATTGGAAGACCACTGTGAATCCACTGGTCGAAGCCAAAGGCTTCAAGCCACTTTACTATGTGGTGATTGATCCACGGGTTGTGGCTGTGCGCAAGGGCGGCGAAGGCCCCGTCAAAACGCCATCAGATCTTGAGGGCGTGAAGTTCCGCGTGCCTGGCTCTAAAATGCTTCAGCAATATTACCGTATGGTTGGCGCAAATCCAACGCCGGTTGCCTGGGGTGAAACACCGTCTGCGATCAAGCAGGGTGTGGCCGATGCTCTCGATCCTTCGGTCGGCGCGCTGTATGTCTTCGGCTTCAAGGACATTTTGAGCCACGTGACATTTACACGTGCTGTACCTGACAGTCAGGTCTATTCCTGTAATGCTGAATGGTTCAACGCATTGCCTGCTGATGTTCAGGAAGGCATTGAATTTGCCTCTGAAATCACATCTCAGCAAAACCTTGCCAAAGTGCCTGCGGCACGCAACTTCGCCATGGCTGAACTCAGAAAATCCGGTGTGGAATTCTACTCTCCAACGGCTGATGAGTTGGCTCAATGGGAAGCTGCCGGCGGCTACCAGCGCAGCGAATGGGACGGCTTCAAAACCGAGCTGGCCGGTTCGATGGGTGCTTTCGACAGTATGGTCGAGGCGGCTGGAACCCAAGGAAGAAACTACGTCCACGACGCCTAGTCGGAACGATGAAAAAACCGGGCGGGGCAATCATTGCTCCGCCCTTTAATTTTGTACTGACAGTTTGCTGTGCTGGGTGATTGCCCAGGGGGAGGATGACATGCTGAAAGCTTTGGACAAAAATGCGGAGCGATGGGCTCTGCTCGTATTCTACACTTTGCTTGTAGTGACGATGGCCGTGGAGGTCATACGCCGGGAAGTGTTTTCCTACTCGTCGATCTGGGGTGAGGAAATCGTTCGCTATTCATTCATCTATCTCGCCTGGATTGGAGCTTCGGCTGCCGTGCGCGAGCGCGGTCATATCCGCATTGATGTGATTTTCAATTACGTGTCCCCACGCATGAAGAGCCTGCTCTACATTTTTGGCGATCTGGTCATGCTGGTCATCGCAATTCTTGCTTTCTACTGGTCGTTTGAAACCGTCGCGGTTTCCTGGAAATTCGGCTCCGTCAGCCATGGCCTTCGCGTGTCCATGGTCTGGTTCCTGATGGCTGTACCTCTGGGCTTTGGCCTCATGATGTTGCGCCTTGTTCAATCCCTCATTCGAGATGTTGCTGACCTGCGGTCAGGGCGTCCCGTTTATGAGGGCGAACGCCTGTTCGATTAGGAGAAAAAATTATGCTCTGGAACCAAATTCAACAGGAAGCAACCGTCATTGGCTGGGACTTTTATGGTCCGATCCTGATCTTTGTCGCTTTGATCGCGCTTGGTGTGCCAGTCTGGGCCTCCATCGGTGCTGGCGCCGTAACCATGCTGGTCTTCTCCGAAGTCCTGCCTTTGTCACTTCTGGGCGAAAGCCTGTTTGACGGTATTGACCATTTTGCACTAACCGCAGTGCCGCTTTTCATTCTTACCGGTGATGTGTTGGTGCGCACCAAACTCAGTCGAAAGTTTCTGGACGTTGCGGAAGCTCTGACGTGTTGGGCGCGCGGCGGCTTTGGATCGGCGACGGTGTTAGTCTGCGGCATGTTCTCCGCCATTTCCGGATCGGATGCAGCCGGTGCTGCCGCCGTTGGGCGCATGACGATTGCCCGATTGGTGGAGTCTGGTTATCCGCGCCCCTATGCCTGCGCACTTGTTGCTGCCGGCGCTTGTACCGGAATTTTGATCCCACCCTCCATCGCCTATATTGTTATTGGTCTGGTGCTGGGTATTTCGGCATCCACCTTGTTCCAGGCTGCACTCATTCCGGGTGTCCTGATCCTGCTCTCCATTCTGATCACAAATATCGTGGTCAATCGGAAATACGCCTATGAAGGCGGCGGGATGATCACGTTCAGCGAATGGTTGTCCAATGTTGGTAGTGCACTGGCGCGCGGCTGGTATGCCTTTCTTGTACCCGGCGTGATTTTCTGGGGCATTTTTTCAGGTCGGCTTACACCTACTGAGGCTGGGGCCACTGCAGTGATGGTGACCATCATTCTCGGCTTTATTCTGGGCACTTTGAAGCTTTCTGACTTTCCCAAAATGATGGTGAGTTCAGCCAAGGTGAATGGCATAATTTTGCCAATCGTGGCCATGTCTCTGCCGCTGGCGCAGGCTATGGCGGCGCTGGGTGTTCCGCAGGGATTCGTGTTTGCAGTAACATCAATCACCGAAAACCCTTATATGTTGATTTTACTGATGATCGGCATTCTGATTGCTGCCGGCTGTGTTATGGAGACAACGCCGAATATCGTTATTTTGGCACCTATCCTGAAGCCTTTGGCTGATCAGATTGGCATGAATGAAATTCAGTTCTGTATTATGATGATTACAGCTCTGGGTGTTGGTTTCATTACACCGCCACTGGGTCTAAACTTGTTTGTCGTATCTGGACTCACAGGTGAGTCGATTCTGAAGATTGCTGCTCGAGCAATTCCTTTCGTATTCTTCATGCTCCTGGTCGTACTACTGATCGCTTATGTTCCCACTGTGTCTACTCTGATGCTGCCCGATATTTATAAATGAGACCCAAAATGACAATTGACTATCTCAAGAAAGCCGACCGGAAATCAACTGATGATGCTGGTGATGTAAACGCGACTGTGAAAGCCATTCTCGATGATATTGAGGCTGGCGGCGACGAGGCAGCACGGCGCTATGCTGCCAAGTTTGATAAATATGATGGCAATGTCGTGCTGACCCGTGATGAGATTGATGCAGCTTCTGCAAAGGTTTCGCAGAAGCTGAAAGATGACATCCGGTTCGCGTGGGACAATGTGCGCATTTTTGCAGAAGCTCAGAAAGAGACGATCAAGGATACACAAGTTGAATTGCGCCCCGGCCTGATTGCCGGACAAAAGGCCATTCCCTGTCAGGCTGCCGGGTGCTACGCGCCAGGTGGTCGCTACAGCCACATCGCTTCAGCATTGATGACAGTGACAACGGCCAAGGTTGCCGGTTGCGGGCATATCACGGCCTGTTCACCGCCGCGGCCAGACACTGGCATAGCACCTGCGATCATTTACACCGCAGATTTGTGCGGAGCTGACAGCATTCTGGCGCTTGGCGGCGTTCAGGGAATTGCTGCCATGGCATTTGGTCTCTTTGGTCTGCCAAAGTCCGATATTCTGGTCGGACCGGGCAATCAGTTTGTTGCCGAAGCCAAGCGGATTCTGTTTGGCCGGGTCGGGATTGATATGTTCGCAGGCCCAACGGATAGCCTGATCCTGGCGGATGAAACCGCTGATCCGCATATTGTGGCATGGGATCTGGTCGGGCAGGCAGAGCATGGCTACAATTCACCGGTTTGGTTGGCAACGACACACAGGCCACTGGCGGAAAAGGTCATGGAATTGGTGCCGCAATATATTAGTGAGTTACCTGACTTAAATGCGCAAAATGCAGCTGCAGCCTGGCGTGACATGGCAGAAGTAATGGTCGTTCCAGACCGTGAGGGCCTGGCTCAGGTTGCTGATGAGATTGCACCGGAACATCTGCATGTGCAGACGGCGGACACAGATTGGTTCCTGGGTCGACTGCAATGTTACGGTTCGCTTTTCTTGGGCGAAGAAACCACGGTCGCTTTTGGTGACAAGGCTGCGGGGCCCAATCACGTTTTGCCAACTTCTGGCGCTGCACGTTACACCGGTGGCCTGTCGGTCCATAAATATATGAAGCTGGTTACATGGCAGAAAGTAACGCGTGAGGGCTCCAAGGCCGTTGCAGAATCCACGGCCCGGATTTCACGGCTGGAGGGTATGGAAGGTCACGCGCGGACGGCAGACATTCGTCTGGAAAAGTATTTTCCTGATGAGAAATTCGACCTGACGGCAGGCTGACCTTATGCCTGATGTTTTCAATATTGAGGGTAAGATTGCCTGTGTGACCGGGGCGAGTTCCGGCATCGGTCGGGCTCTGGCCAGCGTTTTGAGTGATGCAGGTGCCAATGTGGTCGGGCTTGCCCGGCGCGAAGACGCGTTGCGAGACTGGCAGTCGGAAACAACCGGAAACACTGCCATTGTGCCCTGCGATCTGTCTGATCCTGCGCGCATGGCGGATGTGGCAGAACAGGCCAGCAAACCTTTTGGTGCGCCCGATATTTTGATCAATGCTGCTGGCATCAATACAAGGCAGCCGGCAGATGATGTGACACTGGATGGGTGGCAACAGACACTTGATCTCAATCTGTCGACGCCATTTTTTCTGGCAAAGGCTTTGGTGCCTGCCATGCGGAACAAGGGCTGGGGCCGCATTATCAACTTCGCGTCGTTGCAAACTGAACGGGCCTTTCCAGGCGGCATTGCCTATGGAGCCTCCAAGGGCGGCGTTGGGCAGATGACGAGAGCAATGGCTGAAGCCTGGTCAAGCGCTGGCATCACCGCCAATGCATTGGCACCTGGTTTCTTCCCGACAGAACTTACAGGGCCGGTGTTTGATAATCCGGAACTGGCAGCACGCAATGCGGCTCAAACCTGCATAGGCCGCAATGGAACAATGGCTGATCTGGTCGGGCCGACCCTGTTCCTAAGCTCTGATGCCAGCGCTTATGTGACCGGCCAAATTCTGTTTGTGGATGGAGGCTTTACTGCAAAATGAAGGCACTGGTTTACAACGGCCCGGAACAACTGGCTCTGCAAGATATGCCCGATCCTTTCCGCGCAGATGATGATTGCCTGATCAGAATTGAGCATGTTGGCATTTGCGGATCGGACATGCATGCCTGGGCCGGGCATGATGAGCGCCGTCCCGCGCCGCTTATTCTGGGTCACGAAGCGGCAGGTCTTGTCATTGACGGGCCTTTGAAAGGTCAACGCGTCACGGTCAATCCTCTTGTTGCGTGCGGCGTTTGTTCTGTCTGCAAAAGTGGCCGTGAAAACCTTTGCGCCAAACGTGAGATCATTTCCATGCCGCCGCGACAGGGCGCTTTTGCGGAATTGCTGACGATGCCCACCGGCAATCTGGTGGTTATTCCAGACGGCCTCTCAAGCGAAAAGGCGTCGCTTGCCGAGCCTTTGGCTTGTGGCTGGCACGCTGTGCGGTTGGGAAGCCGAGTTCTTGACGGGCCGATATCGCAGGCCAGTTGTCTGGTCCTTGGTGGTGGTGCGATTGGTCTTGGGGCTGCATTGGTGCTGGCGGCAAAGGGTGCGTCAGACATTTGGGTTGCAGAGACGAACCCGGCGCGGCGCGCGATCGTTGCGCAAAGCGGTCCGTTCAAGGTGTATGATCCGACAAGTGAGTCCGGACCGGATGCGGTTGATCTGGTGATCGATGGCGTTGGCTTTGAGGCGACACGTAAAGCCGCCTTCGCCAAAGTGAAGCCGGGCGGCGTTATCAGCCATATTGGCCTTGGCTCTGCCAGTGGTGGTGTGGATGTGCGACGTGCGACGCTTCAGGAAATCACTTTCATCGGTACATACACCTACACTCAGCAGGATTTCCGGGAGACTGCTAAAGCTATTTTTGACGGCGATCTGGGATCTCTCGACTGGCCTGATACAAGACCCCTCGCGGATGGTCCTGCAGCGTTTGACGAGATTAAAAGCGGGCAGGCTGCTGCGCCCAAGATTATATTGGCTCCCTAGGACAGCAATGCCCTAAGGCCGTGCGGCAGACCCGGAATGCCCAGACGCTGCGCTATAAGCCCGAAATCTCTAGACGCCGCGCCGCAAGCGGCGGGCTTTCATGGCTTCATTGGCTTCCGGAGTGCCGTCGTGGAATGATCCGAACCATTTATCCAACGGCACCATTCCATCTGAGTAGTTCACCTCGAAATATTTGTGATGCAGATAGTGCGCATAGTAGGACGCATCCACACTTGCCCCGTCGTCCGAAACGACAATGCGATCAAATCCGGTATGTCCCTGTGCCGGGGCGACGCCCAGACGTGATGCCAGATTGATCATGTGAATCGGGTGGGATGGGATGAAAAAGAACAGCAGGATCGTGGAAAAATATAACACATGCTCGATTGGGTGCATGGAAAGGCCAGACCACGGCCCGGGATTGGTGTTGCGATGGTGCAGCTTGTGGGCAATCCGGTAAAGAGGTGGCCAATGCAGCAGACGGTGGGCGCAATAGAACCCGACCTCATGAATGAGAGGCACGAGAAAGAAGAGCGCGATAAAGCCGACTGGGTGCTCGCCAAAGCTGACAAATGAGATCATGCCATTTGCATAGGCCCATAGAAGCAGCACTTCATAGGCTGTCCAGATTGGAACGCCACTGGCGAGAGACCAGAACATATTGTCGAGCGTCTGATTTTTGAACAGGAAGACAGAGGAATCTTCCTTTGGCCAGTTACGGTTATATTTGAAAGTCGTATTCTGCTTGCGCCACACATAAAGCCAGAGGTGCCACGCGCCATAAACCGCAAGTGCCAGCACATAGTTGCGGGCTAGGATCACAGCCGCCCAGCCAAATGAAAAGGTCTTCATGGTTTCAAGGGGCGGTGTCAGAAACATCCAGATGAGTATGGCCGCGATGGCGTAGAACACATTCCAGGGGAACAGATAACCTGGGAAGCCGAAAAACCATTTCAGCAGAGCTTTTGGTTGTGGTGGCCAAGCAAAAGCCGGACCATAGCTGACGGGCTTGTCCGGTGCCCAATTTCCACGGGCATCCTCGCTTCCAAACTTGGCCTCATTGTCCATTGCGCGTCCCCCTCACCGTTTTCATGAAACTAGCATGGGGCGTACGTGGCTCCAAGAGTGCCGATTTGGCGATGCGTCGCGCCAGGGCCATTTGGGCAAACTCACCAGGCATGTCTTATGCGGCCAGTTCCTCCAGACCTCTTCTTATTCTGACCTTGATTGACCCAGCGGTCTCCAGCTGTTTGGCTTGCTCCAGAAGCATCTGGGCTTCTGCACGATATTCCTCGTGCTGGCAGGCCAGAATGACAAAGCCGGTGTAAGACCAGGCACGAATAAGTGTCTTTGTCGATGTCACATTTTTTGTCAGGAAACGGTGAACCGCCGCTTTGTGGGCGGCATCGATGGGCAATGCGTGCATGGTCTGCAAGATGTGCAGCTGTGTCTCCCAATGGGTCAGTTGGTCTAGACTGGTGTAGCAAACCTGCGCGTCATCGCGTTTCACAGCATGTCCATTGTCGATATGATGCTTTAACAGCCAGGATGCTCCGCGCTGATAGTCTTGTTCTGCCAGGAGCGCCGCCAAAGTAGAGGCGAAATTTGAGGACCCACAATTGGCATCATAGATTTGCCTCATCAATGCAGCGGATTTTCCGTCCCACTGTCTGATTGCTTGGCGGAGATCGGAAATCGGCTTCACTGATTTCAAGCTTTCGATCGGGATTGAAGTCTGGCTGCCTCCATTTTGGAACCGTCAATGTGTTCGCGCAAGGTTTGAGCGAAAAGCTGTGGCTTTTCACTGGACCAGCCATGGCCGACATCTGGAACTTCCAGGGCTTGAGCTTGCGGAATTCGCTTTGTGATGTCCTCCAGCGCGTTGCGTATTAATGCATGTTCCTTGCTCCCGGCCGTGACGAGCAGGCGGGCGCGGATCTGGTCCACATTTTCCGGCAACTCATAATCCACGACGTTGTTGGTAGCGCGCCGAAACGCTGTTGAATTCGTGCGGCCTGCTTCTGCTACAAAGCCCTCAATATCGGCATCACCGCCGCCAAGCATGTGCGCTGTCTTACGCGCAAAGAACGGGCGTGCCGCTAAGGGAGCGGTGAACAGCGTGATCAGTTTCATTTGCCATTTTTTCGGCATGCCGCCCGCATGCATACCGCTGAGCATGGCCGTTTTGTAGGCTTCAGGCCGCTGGGCCAGCAGGGTCATGCCCACATAAGACCCAAGAGAAAGCCCGACGATGTGTAGGTCTTCACCCTTATGATGCTGGTCGATGGTAGCAGCCACCTGTTGTGCGGTGTCCTCAAGCGAGGCCCATGGAATGTGATTGCTGTCTCCATGGCCAGGAAGATCGATGAGCAAGGCGCGGCTGCCCGGCAACGCCGCGATCACAGGTTTCCACATCCAGGCCGAGATGCCGACCGCATGGAGGAAAACCGTGATCGGTCCGGTATCCTTACCGACAGTGGACGAACCAAGCATATGAATCTCCTATAGGTGCGCAAGAAAGGCTGCGGATCTTAATTCAAGGATGATTGCGGATGAATCATGGCGTATGAGCAAGAGGTAAAACGTGCAGATGGATCGATTTCATCGCAACACGTAATTGCTGTATTTGAGTTGATTTTCAACTGCAAATTACGGCTTCGTAATGCACCCGTATTGATGGATGAGCGTTGGAGTTTTGTTGTCCGGACTGTTTCATGTCAGTTTTAAGCCGTCCTATGGTTTAACCAATTAATAGCTTTAAACTGAAGTGTTGATTTGAGGTGTTACGGTTGCTTAACGCCGCCAACACATACTCCGCCCCTACGGTTGGGGAGAAATTCATATGATCATCAAACATTGCTGGTGCCAGATCAGTTATAGAAGTGGCTCTGGAAACGGGTACAGAGTAGATCTGCGTCATATGTGGCGCGCGACCAGATGTTCTGCAGGCAAGTAGCCGGTCTGGTTTGGTCGGCTCGACATGTCAGCACCCTCAACTGCAATGATATCTAAGAAGCCTCCTCACCAATCATCCGTTTTGGCGGACCCGTTCGCATTGGCAAGGCGGTTGAAAACGCCTGTCTGGGTTTACGATACAGATAACAATTGTATCGCATACGCGAATGAAGCTGCCTGCGCGATCTGGAAGGCGGAGAATGAGGAAGAACTGAGCGCGCGCAATCTGGCAGAAGGCATGTCCTTATCGGTTGCCAAACGGCTCCGACAATTTCAGGCTGACTTTAGTGACAGTGATGCCGAGTTCTCTGAGTTCTGGACGCTCTATCCAAATGGAGAGCCTGTTACAGTCAAAATTCAATACACAGGCTACGTCCTGCCAGATGGCCGCATGGCCATGATGTGCGAGGTTACCGGGGAACGCGAGGAAGAACCCGAAACCTTGCGCAGTACGGAAGCTCTTCTGCACACCGATGTGATGATTACCCTTTATTCGATTGAAGGTGCTCCACTGTATATGAACCCGGCGGCACGCAATGCATTGCCCACCAATGTGTCCGGATTCAGTGACCTCTTTTGTCAGCTTGGAGATTTTCTGCATATGCAGGCTGACTGGGAAGTGCGGGGCGCAAGTCAACGCGTCGCAAAAATGAGCACTTCATTTGGCACAAAATGGTTTGATCTCAGCGTCAAACGCTGCCTGGATGCTGCAACTGGTGAAAGCGCGCTTCTGGTCACTGCCGTTGATGTGAGCGAGTTGAAGACTGCCAGAGACAAGGCAAGTTATCTGGCAAGCCGTGACCAGCTTACCGGATGCTATAACCGTTCATTCATGCAACTTCAGCAGGAGAAAATCAGCGCGAACACAGAGTCAGAAGGTGCAAGCCATGCGCTGTTGTTTCTGGATGTTGACAGGTTCAAGCAGGTTAATGATTCCTTTGGGCATGAAGTGGGGGATACAATTTTGCGGACGTTTACCCTGCGTGTGCAGGCGCAAATTGGGCACACAGATATTCTGGCCCGGATGGGTGGCGACGAATTCGTCGTGCTGATCAAGGATTTGAAAGACCGAACCGCGCTTCACGAATTGCTTGAGGCAATTCGTGAAGAGTTGCTCAAGCCGGTCGATTGTGGATCTGTTCAATTGAATGTGACGGCAAGTATCGGTGTTTCAATATTTGAAGGTGGTGCCAGAGGGAACTGGTCTGAAACAATGAAGCAGGCTGATGTTGCGCTTTATCACTCCAAACGGTCCGGTAGAAACCGCTATACGGTTTTCGGAAAGGCATTGGGGGCGGAAGTGCTTGAGCGCAGCTGGCTTGAAGTTGAGATTAAGAAAGCCATTGAGAAGAAGGCCTTCGCACTTCACTTCCAGCCGCGCCTTGATATCAGACAGGGAAGGGTTCTTTCGGCAGAAACCCTGTTGCGTTGGGATCATCCAGAGCGCGGTTTCATTCCACCTGATCAATTCATTCCTGTTTGCGAAGAAATGGGCGTTATTGATGAGCTTGGTGCCTTTGTGCTCAAACGTGCCTGCAGGCAATTGGGCATTTGGCATCGTCAGGGTTTTGACATTGATCTATCCGTGAATGTGTCTCCAAAACAGTTTCAGGATCCGGATTTTGTGTCCTTGTTTGAAGACATGGCTGCGGAAATTGATTTTCCGACAAGTCGTCTGGAACTGGAAATTACAGAAACATCCCTGTTTGGTGACGATGCGGAAGTATCCGAGAAGGTTCATAGAATCAACGAGCTTGGATTCCGCCTGGCGCTTGATGATTTTGGCACCGGATATTCAAATCTGGTTCATATTTCCCGGTTTCCGCTGAAATGCATCAAGATGGATAAAAGCTTTGTCCAAAAACTTCCCATGACGGGTCCGCTGCTGAAACTCATTCTCGCACTTGCCAATCAGATTGGTGCAACCACTGTTGCCGAAGGCGTTGAAACGTATGAGCAGCTCAACTGGTTGGAGTCTCAAGGCTGTGATCAGGTCCAGGGTTTTTTGTTCAGCGAGGCGGTGTCTGGCGATGCGTTGGCAAACAGATGCTTTGAAATTGAACGTGGCCTTCGGAAAGTTGCCTGACGATTGGTTGCTGCAATTTTTGAATGACCGGAACAACGGAACCTGCAGACCGCGCGAAAAGAGCCGCGAATTCCGGAGCGGCTTTGAATACCGGATAAGCGATATTTGGTGTGTTGGCGCAAAAGTCGGCTTCAAGACGATGCATTCATTGCTCCTGTATGGTGTTGCTGGGTTTACTCAGGCGGAGATCTCTGATGAGTGTCGTTTCCGAGATGGAAAAAATGCCCGATTGCCGTGGATGATTATGCCGAAAGATGGAAATCCGGCTTTTTCGTAGGCGCAGGTGCCGAGAAAGCGTTTTCGGATCATGTGGCCGCGAAGCTGGAATATCGCTTCGAAGTTTACGGCGATTTTGAATGTCTCGATCACATGAATTCCCATAGCGTTCGCGGCTCATTGGTGTTCAGAATGGGAAAACACGGCGACGATTACTGATCGTTTGAACCGGCCATTTTGCTGAATCGGGTGTATGGGCTACAGTTGAGTTGTGTTACGCCTACAGCAACAGAGTTTGAGGACATCATGAACACCAGCAAGACAAGCTTTTTATCAACCGTGTCACTCGTTGCGATCATCGGGGCATTGAGCTTTTCCGCGCATGCAACAGATAATCTTGATGTCTGGGGTGGGCCTTATTTTGCACTTGGTGGCGCGGGCAAATTTGCGCGCGGCGAAAGTGATTTAGAGGCCTATGGTTTTGCCGAGGCTGGCTATGATTTTGCTGTGCCAAACAGCAAGTTTATTGTTGGTGCCGTTGGTAATTTTGATGTCGGTGAGATGGAAGACGTCTACGATGGCGGCTTTGAATACCAGATAGGTAATTCTTGGGGTATTGGCGCAAGGGCCGGCTTCAAGGCGATGCATTCTATGCTTCTGTATGGTGTTGCGGGTTTCAGCCAGGCGGAGATTTCTGGAGCATGCGGCGGCAAGGTAAAGTGCCCGAAGGGCCTATCTGATTTCGATGATAGCTGGGAATCTGGCTATTTTGTAGGTGCGGGTGTCGAGAAAGCGTTTTCGGATCATGTGGCTGCGAAGCTGGAGTATCGCTACGAAGATTACGGCGATGTTGAAGACCTCGACGATATGGATTCCCACAGCGTTCGCGGCTCATTGGTGTTCAGAATGGGAAAACACGGCGACGATTACTGATCGTTTGAGTCGGTTATTCACCCAGACGAGTAATCCATTGCAAATGCCTCTGGTCGACAACGGAGTGCGTTACCCCTTTTTATCGTGTGGAGTTCATATGTCTGAACGGTTCGGGGCGTTGTTGATTTTCAGTCAGAACGCGCAATTGGGCACTTCATTTGCAAGGTTGTTTCAAAGTGGTGGCTGATACAGATTGGTATGACATTCTGTCATCTTTCCGGGCGGTTGGGGGTATTGCCGACAATGTCGTTCTGCGCGTGGAAAATGGGCGACGTGGTCTTTTTCCAATCATACCAGACCAGCCATTCAGGCTGTTTGTTCCCGATGCAGTGCTCGTGGATTCCGACCAATTTGAATTGGCAGATTCTCAATTGGTTCTGGCTCAGACAGCTGATGTTCTGCCGGAAATCCGCGCTTTTTTTGATGATTATTATGCGCGAATTTCCTGGAAGGGTGGCAGGGCAGAGGCTGAAAATTTTCTGGTTGGCCTGTACAAATTGCCAGATGAACTCCGAAACCTTCTGAAAGACAAATTCTACTTCAGGAACATTTTCGAAAAGCCGACGGATGCACAAATCCTAGCTCAGTTCATCTCCAGCCGTCATTACCAACACAATGACCGGAATGTTTCATTTGTGTTTCTTGAGCTGTTGAATCATCACCCCAAGGGTTTCGCATTCAACAGCACTGACAAAGGGGTTTTGCTCGAGGGCTCAAGTCAATCAGAAATACTGGTTTCCTACAATGAAAGCGACGCCTGGACGCGGTTTGTCAATTATGGATTCGCGAGCCGGGAAAGGCGCGCATTCAGTGACCTTTACAGCGTCACAACGCGTGATGGCGCGCGCACGATCAATGTCAGGAATGCCACACATGAGACCAACCTTACTGGCAACAAATCAAGCGTGCCTCAAGTCAGTCAAACCGGCTCGAAAGTAGATATATCGTTTCTGCTGCTTGGAGACCGTGCCGACCCGATGATTCCGGTCAACAATTTCAGAAAACATATACAGCCAACGCTTGGCAAAGGCTCTGAGGAGTTTTTTGAAACACTTTCCTACATCAATAAAATGAAATTCTGGAAGCTCTACAATGTCTGCAGCCGACATCATGGGCCGATGGTTGAAGACATCAAGCTGGCCTGTCAGTTTCAATTGGAGGCATTGAACTTTGCCTGGTTCGGAAATTGGGTTCCAACTGACGATGGCTAGCATTCAAGTGCCCAGATTGGTGCGGTTCTTGTGCTGTGTTTCCTGCCTGTTTGCAATGGCAGCCGGTTAAACCGTGTTGCCATATGAACGGGCTCTAGGGCCCCGGATTTTTGTCCAGAAACTCCGTGATTGTTGGCACAAGGTCCCGATGGAGAGGAAGCGTCCGGTCGGTGTAGGTGACGAAGGGTTGTCCTGGCACATCTGTTTTCAACATATGGGTTGCGTTTGTGAGGGCTTTCATTGTGGCCTGAGGTAGAGCGGCTGCCAGAAGGTCGGCATCCTGCGGCTTGACCTGCATATCCGCATTGCCTTGCAAGATGAGTGTCGGTCCCTCCCATTCGCCTGCAAAAAGGATCGGATCATAGGAGAACAGGTCGATCATATAGCGTTGAACGCCAGCGGTGAATATTGGCTGGAGAGCCCGTGGCAGAGCACTCGGGTCGCTTGTGCGCCCAGCCTCAAGAGCATCGATTATGGTTTCCAGATCTGACATGAGTGGTGCATTGGCTGGCATGGCGCGCATTTGTTCCAGCATAAGCTGACCAACAGGGCGCCCGGCGGTCGCCATGAGAATGAGCCCGCACAATTCTTCAGGTGGCTTTTGAGCTGCGACCAATGCGACAAGCCCGCCTTCAGAATGTCCGGCAATCCAAACGCAAGGCGCCAATTGTGCAGCATGGGCCACCCAATCACGAGCGTCCTGAGCATATTCAGAGATCGTTACGTCATTGGGATCGCTGATCGCATCACTGCTTGAAAAAAAACCACGCTTGTCGATACGCAGAGTCGTAACACCTTGCGCCGCCAGACTTTCTGCAAGCATCCGATACGTGTCAGAATAAAGACCCGATTGTGGAGAGTTCCCATCCCGATCCGTTGGGCCGGAACCTGGTATGATCACGACGGCATGATCAGCCCCTGCAACAGGAATCAATTCAGCGGCAAGGGGGCCGTTGGGCCCGTCTATCTGGACCTGTTCAGCCATAAGAGATGTTGCCAGCAAAAGAGACACTGCGACTGCAGGCATCAAGGGTTTCATAATCTCTCCAATTCTATGCAATCAAAGCAATACAAAGCCATGCGGTAATCGACCAGAGTCGATACCGCATCAATCAGTTGCTGCTCAGGACGATGCCTGTTCGGGGTTTTGTGGCTGATATCAAATTTCGCAATGCTATCAAAGATTGAATTTCTGGAGAATGGCACTTTAATGCTGTGTGCGAAAAACAGGAGACGGGTGAACTGCCGGTTACCCTCATGCATCTTCCTGTTCGCTCCTGCGATAACTTCATACGAAAATTTCATACTTTTGCGTAGCCTCGTTGCCCTGGGTGCTGTACGCGCTAGTTAAAGTGCAAGTTACCCCGCCGTTGAGGCCCTGGGCAGCCAACCTGCAAAGAAGAATGGCTATGACACATACTTTCGAAAGCTGGACGGCTGAACATGTGCCGGATCAATCTGGCAAAACCGTCCTGATTACCGGAGCTAATTCGGGAATTGGCTATTTCACCGCGCGCGCTTTGGCCGAGGCAGGGGCACATGTGATCGTGGCCGGTCGTGACATCGACAAAGTTGCGCAAGCTATTGCCAAAATTGACCCACAAAGAGTCTCCGGTACGCTCGAAGCCGGTCTTTTGGATCTGGCAAGTCTTGCTTCCGTAAACACATTTGCCACTGATATTCTGGGGCGTCATTCAACGCTTGATATTCTTGTCAATAATGCTGGGGTCATGATGCCGCCTGCCGCTAAAACAGAAGACGGTTTCGAGCAGCAGATCGGGGTCAATTTCATAGGTCACTTTGCGTTGACAGGACTGCTCTATGACAGACTGAGCCAGACGCCGGATGCGCGGATTGTGACACTCAGCAGCATTGCCCACCGCGGCGGAATTATCGATTTCGATAATATGAAACTTGAAAAGCCCTATGATCCAAAGCGCGAATATTACCAAAGCAAATTGGCGGACCTCATGTTTGCGCTCGAATTGGGCCGTCGGATAGATGCGAAAGGGCATAAGCTTCTATCACTCGCCTGCCATCCCGGTTTCACAACCACCGAGCTGCAAAGGCATCTTGATCCGAAATTTCTGGAGGGGATGAGCTTTATGGATACTTGGCAAGGCAGTTTGCCGACATTGATGGCGGCAACAATAGCTGCGCCAAAGCAGGGAAGCTATTACGGACCAGATGGACCGGGCGAATTCGGTGGATTTCCCGCAATTGGTGCGATTGATGATGCGGCGCTGGACGCTGATACCGCTCAGAAACTCTGGGATTTGGGTCAAAGCGCGACCGGGGTTCGTTTTCCATGACACTCCAAGCAAAACATGATCTGACACAGCTCCAATCGCGGCGGCGTTTTTTGCACAATTTGCTTGGAGCAAGCGCTGCAGCCGGTATTGCTGGTTCTGGTTTTTCCAGCATGGCGCTGGCAAATGCCCCAGGTGAGAAAGATAGCAATATGGCGCTCAGCATCCTCGTCCGCGCGCTGCGTGCCACTGACAAAGATGTCTGCGTAGCGGCTGCGGCCCGCCTGGAAAGTTTGAATGCAATGGCGTCCAGCTTTGATCTGCATTTGAGAAGTGCGGGATTGGATGTGGCTGATGCCACCAACATCGCTGCCGCCATTCGTGGCAGCACTACGGAACAATTATCTCTGCGGTCGTTCAGCAGCAGCTATAATCCGGGCATCGGAGAGTTGGGTGCAGTTGCACTCATCAACTCATTGCCGCCAACACTTTCTGAAATCGGAATGGTGGGATGCAGCCTGGGTGACGAAAGCGGCGAAGCATTGCTGGGCTGGGTACAAAATGCCTCTTCAATTCGCATGATATGCGTCGAAGGAAACAGCTACTCTCCACAGATGCGGCAGAGAATTTCAAACCTGCGCAAAGACCGCGCAGGACTGACTGTCATTGTCTAGGCTCGATTGAGCCTTGGGATAGCATCAGGATAGGATTCGCCAAAATAGGCTTTGGCAGGGTGAATTGTCAGGAATTCAAACTGACATAATCTCTTGGCGCACAGCCCTTGATGCGCAAAAACTCCCGATTGAAGTTGGACTTGGTGTTAAAACCGCTGTCATACATTGCGGTTGTCACCGACTTGCCATCAATCATCTGGCCGCAGGCGTAATCAATACGAAAGCGGTTTATATACCGGGAAATATTTTCACCGGTCGATTTGTTGATCGCGGCAGAGAGCTGCTTTGAGGGAATGCCAAGCTTGCGGGACAAGCGACCGATGGTCAGATCTGGATCGAGAAACAGTTTTTCCCGCATAATCAGATCCTGCAATCTGTTTGCAATTGCCACATCTTCGGCGCGTACTTCTGCCGGTTCCTGCACATCTCGACCATTGCTGTCGCTCACGCCATCAATGTCTTTTGAAAGGCTAAGCAACCCAAGAGCCAGCAATGTCAGAGATGAGAACACGGATATGATCCATGGTCTTAAAGCGCCGCTGCCAAACACCTGATCGGCAAAAATCAGGATGTCACTGAATGCTGAAAGCATCAGCGCAATTGCAATTGCGCGCCATATGATCAGTGGTGTGCGATCTGCATCCAATTTGGTCAGCAGCAGGCTATCGCGGCCGTGCCACATGCGCCAGATCATGTAGCCGCCATAGAAGATAAACAGAGCTGATACTGCAACATCCAGTGCCACAGGTACCAGCCAGACGCAAAAGACGACAAAGGCTGGCCCTAGTGTATGTACCAAGTCAGTCGACCAACTAATCTGCTTCAATGCGGAGCTTTTGAATGCAAGATAGGCAAGGGGTGGTACCAGACTTGCAGTGACTGGCTGCACAAAATGGAAAGCCGTGAAGCCGTAATGCTGATTCAGTGAAATCACCAGACCCTGGATGGCACAGCTTACGATCAGGGCCAAAAACAACCATGATCTGTCACGTACGAGCAGAGTACGGACGAAGAGAAACCCCAATATGAGAGCTACCACCAGCGGGATCGGCAGAACGGGCATAAAATCTCCAAAAACTTCCCGTCACGCATAGACCGTAAACCGGTTTTACTCGACCTAAATCCGGATAGAGGACGTATTTTTCTTTGGTCAGTTTCAATTTCAGGGCGGCACATGAACCACTGAAAGGAACCGCCATGAAAACTCTCATCACCGCAGCGCTTGGTCTTGTTTTAACAGCTTCGCCTGGCTTTGCGGACGATCTTGCCGGATATGACAAGTTCACGTTTGGGGCGCCGCACCGCACAGAACAAATCGCGGCTTCGATCTGGTATCCTGCGGGCCGGAAAACCTATCAGGGCATGGTGGGCGACAATGCCATTTTCAAAGGCAGCAAGGCCTATGTTGGCGCTGCGATTGCTGATGGAACCTATCCGCTTGTGATCCTGTCGCACGGGTCGGGTGGCAATATGGATACGATAAGCTGGATCTCGTCTGGCCTTGCACAAAGTGGCATGATGGTTCTGGCAATGAATCATCCTGGCAGTACCTCAGGCGACAGCTCGCCGCGCCGCTCGATCAAAGTGTGGGAGCGGGCCATGGATCTGACAGCATTACTTGATGCTTTTCTGTCAGATGACCCGCTTGCGAGAAACGTTGATCAAGACCGTATTTACTCGTTGGGTTTTTCACTGGGTGGTCTGACAGCCCTTCATCTTGCCGGTCTGCGCACGGACAAGCAGGCCTATGTCAATTATTGCGATACATTCGGTGAGGCGGCACAAGACTGCCTTTTCTTTAAAAAGGGCGGTGTTGAGTTTGACGCGCTTCCGGAGTCTGAATTCAATTCTGTATTACGCGACGAACGCATTTCTGCTGCCATAGCGATTGAACCGGGCATGAGCTACGCGTTTCAACAAGAGACCGTTGAAGGCAATGAATTGCCCATACAATTGATCAATTTTGGCGACAAGAACAGTCGGTGGAAGGCAATCGATATGGGGCCGAATGGCAGTGACTTGGGAGCAAAACTTCAAAACGCCACCTATGTCGAAATTGAACAAGGCAGCCATTTCTCATTTCTGGCTGAGTGCAAGCCGGGTGCTGAAAAACTGCTGAAAGCTGAAGGGGAAGATCCCATTTGCAGCGATCCCGCAGGCACCGACCGCGCCGATCTTCACAAGGCAGTCATTGAAACCATAATTGGATTTGTAGAGTAGATATTTTTTCGTCTTGTCTGCGAACGTGTCTTGTCCATTTGGATCGCATCATGGGGTCGCGGTTGCCTTGGGAACAACAGGAGCTTTGATGTGCAATCATCAGGGCGCTTGTTGAAAGAGCAATCTCGACGTTTGGGTCAATGAAGGAAAATCTGACTAGGTCACAGATTTTCGTTCGTTCTGAAAGGTTCTGTTGATTTCACCGAGGACGGTTTCCGCTGCAGGCGTCAGTTCGGTGTCTGCGCTCATAACAAGCGCATATGGTTCCACGGATACAGACAAATCAGTTGCCAGAATGACAATGTCGGCTTCCTGTCCAATCTCACCGGCAAAGCTTCGGGCCACACTGCTGGCAATGGGTGCAATTCCGTTTGTCTGGCGCACCAGCGCCAGCGTAAACAGATAGGATGATGTGGTCAGAGTACGTTGGGGCAGGTCTCTTTTTTCATGGCGCAATGCGCGCTCCACCGTGGTGCGCAATATGGTCCCCGGTTTCGGTACAATCCAGTCATATAGCAGCAGAGCCTCGGTTGGGGCTGCAAAATCTGGCTTGGCCAATGGATGGCCTCTGCGGGCGACAAAACTGATTGGTTCATCCAGTTTCGGTATTTGCCTGAAACGACTCGCATCCACGTCTGGTGGAATGCGGCACAAGGCAAAATCAAGACGGCCTTCCTGTAGCAGGGAGACCAGGACATCGCTGGCCGCGACCTCAATTCCGATCGAGATGTTCGGATAGCTGAGCCTGAGGCGCCGAATTGAGGGAATTGCGTAGTCAATGGACGGCCCGGTGACCGAGCCAAATGTGACATGTCCGCTCAGACCCTGGCCGATTTCGGTGATCTCTCGGCCTGCATCTCCAATTTCGCGCAGGACGCGCGCACTGCGATGGGCAAAGCTTCTGCCGGCTTCGGTGAGTTCAATCCCGCGACCGGTGCGTGTGTAGATATTTGTGCCGCACAGGCGCTCCAGCTCGGAGGCAAGTCTTGATGCGGCCGGTTGTGTGATGCCCAATTTGTTGGCCGCAGCGGAAATTCCAACGCCTTCACCCAAAGCGGCAGCTAAGCGCAGATGTGACAGCTTCAATCCTTGTCGCAACAAATCTATGGGCAAGTGCGGCTCTTTCACATTTCTTTTTTGGTATGTATGTATAGTTTTAAATGATTTGACCGGTATGTAAAGCGCGGTCACTCTCCCCCCATCCGGACGCGCCGCAGAGCGTTGCCAGATGCTGAAATTAGCAATTATGTGGTCGCGTTGCGCTGACCACAGGAGGAAAAAATGAACCTATTTACAAAAAGCCTGGTGGCTGTCGCCGCCGTGGCAACCGCTGTTTCCGGACCTGTGGTCGGGTCAGCATTTGCTCAGGACAAAGGCACAATCGGCATTGCGATGCCAACCAAGTCTTCAGCGCGTTGGATTTCCGACGGCAATTCAATGGTCGAGCAGTTTGAGGCCGCCGGTTACGGAACCGATCTTCAATATGCAGAAGACGATATTCCAAATCAGCTTGCTCAAATTGAAAACATGATCACCAAGGGCGCCGATGTGCTCGTGATTGCTGCCATTGACGGCACGACCCTTTCAAATGCGCTTGAAAACGCTGCAGCTGCTGGCATTAAGGTCATTGCTTATGACCGACTGATCCGGGACAGTGGCAATGTTGATTATTACGCGACTTTCGATAATTTCAAGGTTGGCGTTCAGCAGGCAACATCACTGGTTGACGGTCTGAAAGCACGCTTCGGCGACGGGCCTTATAATGTGGAACTGTTTGGCGGATCGCCAGATGATAACAACGCCTATTTCTTCTATGATGGCGGCATGAGTGTACTCCAGCCTTTGATCGATGCAGGCACTGTCAATATCGTTTCCGGCCAGATGGGCATGGATACAGTTGGTACGCTGCGTTGGGATGGTGCTGTTGCTCAGTCCCGGATGGATAATCTTCTGTCAGCTCACTACACTGACATGGAAATCCATGGTGTTCTGTCCCCTTATGATGGTCTTTCCATTGGTATTCTGTCTTCCCTGAAGGGTGTTGGCTACGGCTCCGGTGATCTGAAGATGCCAATCGTATCCGGCCAGGATGCGGAAGTGCCTTCCGTCAAATCAATTCTTGCAGGCGAGCAATATTCAACGGTTTTCAAAGATACCCGCGAACTTGCCCGTGTCACTGTCGGCATGGTTGATGCGCTGCTTGGTGGCGGCGAGCCTGAGATCAACGACACCTCCACATACGATAATGGTGTGAAGGTCGTCCCGTCCTATCTGCTGGAGCCTGTTTCAGTCGATGGTTCCAATTGGGAAGAAATCCTGATTGGCAGCGGTTACTACACAATGGACCAGATCAAGTAATCTGTTTCCTCCCTGCGCCCGGCTGCGATCATCGTAGTCGGGCGTATCTCTGCCTTTAACCAAACATGTGGGCCAACCATGTCTTCGCTTCTTGAAATGCGTGACATTACCAAGACGTTTCCGGGCGTGAAGGCTCTTGATCAGGTCAATCTGACAGTGTCGAAGGGCGAAATTCACGCCGTTGTCGGTGAGAATGGTGCTGGTAAGTCTACCCTTATGAAAGTGCTGTCCGGTGTCTATCCGCACGGCCAGTATGAGGGGGAGATCATCTATGATGGCAAGCCCGCTCAGTTCCGGGATATCCGTGATTCAGAAGATCACGGCGTTATCATCATTCATCAGGAACTTGCTCTGGTTCCACAGCTCTCAATCGCCGAAAACATTTTTCTGGGCAATGAGCGTGCAAAACACGGTGTCATAAACTGGCACGAAACAAACAGACGCACCGAAGAACTTCTGGCCAAGGTTGGCCTTGTGGAAGCGCCAACAACCAAAGTGGATGGTATTGGCGTTGGCAAGCAGCAGCTTGTGGAAATCGCAAAGGCGCTTTCCAAGGATGTGAAGCTGCTCATTCTGGATGAGCCAACAGCAGCCTTGCAGGAAAACGACAGTCGCAAACTTCTGGACCTGATGCTTGAGTTGAAGACCCAGGGGGTCACCAGCATCATCATTTCCCACAAGCTGGGCGAAGTGCGCTACGTGGCCGACACGGTGACGGTCATTCGTGATGGAACGACGGTTTCCAAGCTGAATGCAAAAGCCGGTTTCAGTGAAGACGACATTGTGCGTGATATGGTCGGCCGGGATATGACACACCGGTTTCCTGAGCATGAACGCGCCCCTGGAAAAATGCTTCTGGAGGTGGAAAACTGGGACGTGTGGCATCCCGAGCACGTTGAGCGCCAGGTCATTACGAACGCTGCGTTTAACGTCAGAGCCGGAGAAGTCGTCGGTATTGCCGGATTGATGGGGTCGGGTCGCACTGAACTGGCCATGTCCATCTTCGGCCGATCCTATGGACGGAAAATTTCGGGCAGCGTCAAATTGAATGGAACAGAAGTTGACGTGAGTTCCGTGGACCGCGCCATTGAAGCTGGAATTTCTTACGTTACCGAAGATCGAAAATCCCTTGGTCTTGTGCTGGATGAGACCATTCAGTTCAACACGACGCTGGCAAATCTTGAAGCTGTTGCGGTCGGGTCAATCTTGAAAAAGAACGAAGAAACGAAAGTCGCTGAGAAGTACCGCGAAGCGCTGGCTATCCGGACACCTTCAGTGTTCCAGAAAACGGTGAATCTGTCTGGTGGCAATCAGCAGAAAGTCGTTCTGGCGAAATGGCTGTTCACAGAGCCTGAAGTGCTGATTCTGGATGAACCAACGCGCGGTATCGATGTGGGCGCAAAATACGAAATCTACACGATCATCAACGAATTGGCGGAGCAGGGGAAAGGCGTTGTGATGATTTCATCGGAGATGCCGGAACTGCTTGGTATGTGTGACCGGATTTATGTCATGAACGAAGGCGCTCTTGTTGGCCAGCTGTCGGCCGCAGAAGCAAGCCAGGAGCGCATCATGTCGCTCATTGTCAACGAATAGAAAGACCCAGAATGAACGTGGCAAATAGCGAGCCAACCGCTCCATCTTCGGCAAATGAAAAAAGCATCAGCCATTATCTGTCTGCCAATTTGAGGCAGTATGGATTGTTGCTGGCGCTGATTGCCGTGATGGTGTTCTTCCAGATCGTCACAGAAGGCACGTTGCTGCGTGCGATCAATGTCACCAATCTGCTGCTGCAGAATTCCTACATCATCATCATGGCGCTTGGCATGTTGATTGTCATTGTTGCCGGCCATATCGATCTGTCGGTTGGCTCAGTGATGGGATTTGTCGGGGCCCTTGCGGCGGTTTTGATCGTCAATTACGACGTCAATATCTATTTGACGACGGTGATTTGTCTTGCAACGGGTGCCGCCATTGGCGCTGCACAGGGGTATTGGGTTGCCTATTGGAGAATACCATCCTTCATCGTGACCCTTGCCGGTATGCTGGTGTTCAGGGGGCTTTCTCTATTGCTCCTGGAGGGACAATCGGTTGGTCCGTTTCCGCGTGAATTTCAGATCATTGCGACGGGCTTTCTGCCTGATATCTTTCCTGCCGGTATCGGAACCAGCATTGCTGAGTTCTTCGACGTCCGCCAGATCAATACATTGGCGGTTGCCTCCGGTGTTATTGCGGCTGGGTTGATTGTCTGGATGGGGGTTCGCACGCGTGCGCTGAACCAGTCCTATGGCATGAATGAAGAACCGCAAATCATCTTTGTTGCCCGTACCTTTATTGTTGCGGCGGCTCTTGTGTTCGTTACCTACAAGCTGGCTCAATTTCGCGGTTTGCCGAATGTTCTTCTGACCATGGGCGTGCTGACCGTTATCTACACGTTCCTGACAGAAAGCACTATTATCGGCCGCAGGATCTACGCGCTTGGTGGCAATGTGAAAGCGGCGAAACTGTCCGGTATCAAAACCGAGCGCCTGACATTTCTGGCGTTCATGAATATGGGCTTTCTGGCGGCCGCCGCCGGTCTGGTTTTTGCTGCGCGTCTGAACACCGCAACGCCCAAAGCGGGCTTTGCTCTGGAACTTGATGTGATTGCCGCGGTCTTCATTGGCGGCGCTTCCATGTCCGGCGGTGTTGGCACAATCATTGGCGCGGTTGTCGGCGCATTTTTGATGGGCGTCTTGAACAACGGCATGTCCATCATGGGAATCGGTATTGATTATCAGCAGATGATCAAGGGTCTGGTGTTGTTGGCAGCGGTCATTTTCGACGTTTACAATAAAAACAAGCAAGGGTGACGCATGCTTCTTTCACAGATTCAAAACAGTTCAGGCGGCGTCAGTGTTGTGGTGCGAAATGGGACCGAGGCGTCGATTGTTGAAAATGTCGCCAGCACATATGCGCTGGCTCAAAAGGCGATTCGCGAGGGCATGTCGCTTTCCAATTGTGTTCGCTCGCACTCTTTGGGGCCGTCCGTTGATCTTGAAGCGCTGGCTGCAGAAGGTAGAGTGCTGCTGCCAATCCATCATGATGATCCGGCCCATATGATTTTGACCGGAACCGGCCTGACGCATCTTGGGTCAGCCTCCACACGCGATGCCATGCATGCGGCCAATACTGTGGAAGCAGAGAAAGTGACCGATTCCATGAAGATGTTCAAAATGGGTCTGGAAGCTGGAAAGCCGCAAGCCGGACAAGCTGGCGTGCAACCGGAATGGTTCTACAAGGGCAACGGGACCACGGCGATTGCGCCGGGCGGAGCGCTGAAAGCGCTTCCGTTTGCTGATGATGGGGGCGAAGAACCAGAGATAGCCGGCATCTATGTTGTCGGCGATACCGGAACGCCCTACCGGGTCGGCTTTGCACTTTCCAATGAATTTTCAGATCATGTGATGGAGCGGGTCAATTATCTGTATCTTGCCCATTCCAAATTGCGGGATGCATCCTTTGGTCCTGAAGTACTGGTCGATGATCTGCCGAATGATATTCAGGGCACAAGTTCCATTTTGCGCAACGGCCAGGTCATGTGGTCCAAGCCTTTCCTGTCGGGGGAGACCAACATGTCTCACACCATTGCGAACCTTGAGCATCATCACTTCAAATACGAGCTTTTCCGTCATCCGGGCGATATTCACGTTCACATGTTTGGGACGGCAACCCTGTCCTTCGCAGATAATATTCGTTGTGAAGCAGGCGATGAATTCGAAATCAAAGCGCCTGGCTTTGGCTTGCCATTGCGCAATCCGCTTGCTGTGGCCGAAAAAAGCGATGCAGCATTCCAAGTGAAAGCACTTTAGGTTCATGACATTCAAACCCGCCCAGTGGCCTCGGAAATTGCGATCGCAGGAATGGTATGGTGGCACGTCTCGTGACACGATCTACCATCGTGGCTGGCTGAAAAATCAGGGTTACCCACACGATCTGTTCGATGGTCGACCGATCATCGGCATCATGAACACATGGTCGGATCTGACGCCCTGCAACGGCCATTTGCGCGAACTGGCCGAGAAGGTGAAAGCGGGTGTCTGGGAAGCGGGCGGATTTCCACTTGAAGTGCCTGTGTTCTCGGCGTCTGAAAATACATTTCGGCCAACAGCCATGATGTATCGAAACCTGGCAGCCATGGCCGTTGAGGAGGCCATGCGTGGCCAGCCGATTGATGGCGCGGTGCTGCTTGTTGGATGCGACAAGACCACACCGTCTCTTCTTATGGGCGCGGCCTCGACAGATATTCCCTCAATTGTCGTGACTGGTGGCCCGATGTTGAACGGTTGGTTCCGCGGCGAGCGTGTTGGGTCGGGTACGCATCTTTGGAAGTTTTCTGAAGCGGTGAAAGCCGGTGACATGAATCAGGAAGAATTTCTGGAAGCCGAGCAGTCCATGTCTCGCTCGTCGGGCACGTGCAACACAATGGGAACGGCTTCCACGATGGCCTCCATGGCAGAAGCGCTTGGCATGGCGCTTTCCGGCAATGCAGCCATTCCAGCTGTGGATTCCCGCCGCCGTGTGATGGCGCAAATCACCGGACGGCGCATCGTTCAAATGGTCAAGGATGATTTAAAGCCGTCTGACATCATGACCAAAGAAGCCTTTGAAAATGCCATTCGCACCAATGGTGCCATCGGTGGATCAACCAATGCTGTGGTGCATCTGCTGGCCCTTGCCGGACGTGTCGGCATTGATCTGACTCTTGATGACTGGGACCGTTGCGGCAAGGATGTTCCCACGATTGTCAATCTCATGCCATCGGGCGAATATCTGATGGAGGAGTTCTTCTATGCAGGCGGTCTGCCGGTTGTCCTGAAAATGCTGGGTGAGGGGGGAAAGCTACACAAGGATGCATTGACCGTATCAGGCGAAACCGTTTGGGATGAAGTCAGTGGTGCCAGAAACTGGGACGAGGACGTTATTCGCCCGGTTGAGCAGGCGCTGACTGATCAGGGTGGCATTGCTGTTCTGCGCGGCAATCTGGCACCAAATGGTGCTGTTCTGAAACCATCTGCGGCGTCACCTTCTTTGCTGAAGCACCGCGGGCGAGCGGTCGTTTTTGAAGACATTGATGATTACAAGGTGAAGATCGATGATGATCAGCTGGACATTGATGAGACCTGCGTCATGGTGTTGAAGAATTGCGGACCAAAAGGCTATCCCGGCATGTCCGAGGTTGGCAATATGGGCTTGCCGCCCAAAATTCTGAAAAAAGGCATCACGGATATGGTGCGCATTTCCGATGCGCGCATGTCTGGCACGGCCTATGGCACGGTGGTGCTTCACACAGCACCGGAAGCTGCCGCAGGCGGGCCGCTGGCCATTGTTCGCAATGGAGACATGATTGAACTTGATGTGGCCGCACGCCGCATTCATCTTGATATCAGCGATGACGAGTTGACGGAACGTCTGGCTTCATGGACACCCATTCATGAATTGCCGGAAAGTGGATATGCAAAACTGTTTCATGACCACGTGGAAGGCGCAGATACCGGAGCCGATTTTGACTTCCTGAAGGGATGTCGTGGATCTGCCGTTGGAAAGGATTCACACTGATGAGCCGC
The DNA here is from genome assembly GCA_024743215.1 of Alphaproteobacteria bacterium. Taxonomy (GTDB): domain Bacteria; phylum Pseudomonadota; class Alphaproteobacteria; order Rhizobiales. The sequence goes on along the minus strand of JANSWZ010000014.1, from coordinate 56,182 downwards.
AAAGTAGCCCTTGTTGGGATCGGGAAGATTGCCCGAGATCAGCATATTCCGTCCATAGCAGCCGATGATGCCTGGGAACTGGCCGCAACTGTGAGCCGAAATGCATCCGTAGAAGGCGTAGAGCATTTTTCGACCATTGATGAATTGCTGGCCAAACGGCCGGACATTGAGGTTATCTCGCTTTCAATTCCGCCGCAGCCACGTTTTGATTACGCCCGCAAGGCGCTTGAGGCCGGCCGTCATGTAATGCTGGAAAAGCCGCCAGGGCAGAGCCTTGCTGAATGCTATACGCTTGAGCGTCTCGCCAAGCAAAAGGGTGTCACCTTGTTTGCCACCTGGCATTCGCGCTATGCCGATGGTGTACCAGCGGCCAAGAGCTGGCTCGCTACGCGCACCCTCAAGCGTTTTCAAATTACCTGGAAAGAGGATGTCAGGCGCTGGCACCCAGGTCAGGAATGGATTTGGGAGCCGGGCGGATTGGGCGTATTTGACCCCGGTATCAACGCTCTGTCGATCATGACGGAAATTCTGCCCTATTCGGTACATCTTACGGACGCGGTTCTGGAGTATCCGGATAATCGGGACACGCCAATTGCCGCTGATTTGAGTTTTGCAAATCCGGATGCTGCTCCGATGAATGCAGTGTTCGACTGGCGGCAGGAGGGGCCTCAAACCTGGGATATCGATATAGAAACGAATGACGGCGCCATGAAGCTTTCGGCCGGTGGTGCGCAGGTTTCTATTGATGGGCAGATGGTTGTGGAAGGCTTAGACCACGAATATGCAAATCTATACAGCCGTATGACCGGGCTGCTTGAAACAGGTCAAAGTGATGTTGATCTGGCACCGATGATCCATGTTTGTGATGCCTGTGCGCTTGGAAAGCGGAAGACGGTCGCGCCTTTCCAGTTCTGATAACGGTCGCGCACTGACATCTGGCTCCGTTAACGGGCTACATTGAGTTCCCGTTCCTTCCTAAGAACGGGAGCTCAAAAACGCCCCGGTGATTGCAAGAAGCGCACCTGCAACGGTCGCCGCTGTCACCGCGCCCAGCCCCAAGACAGCGAGCAGTGTTATCGCCGCCAGAGGCGTCAGAAAAGCCAGACTTGATATTGTTGCAGCCGATCCCGTGCGGGTGGCCTTGTCCCAGAAAATGTTTGCGACGGTGAAAGGCCCAATGCCCATCAGCACGATTGCTGCCCATTGACCATTTGTTGGCCAATAGAGCGGTTCGAATACGATGTGAGCCATCAATGCACCGATCCCGGCCAAAGCAAGTGAAGGTCCCACGACATTGGTCTCAACACGTGCGAAGGATCTTCCGACAGAATAGATCGCGAATGTAAGCGCGCCCGAGGCACCAAGAAGGACCCCAAAAAGATCAAGGCTGGTGCCCATTTGTGGAGACAGGGCAACCGCAACGCCACAAAACCCCAGCGCAATACCGATGGTCTGAAGCAGAGACGGTGAGCGGCGGTGGAGAATGGAGGCCAATGCAACAAGGAAGACAGGCCAAAGGTAGTGCACGACATTTGCTTCGGCAGGGCCTATTCGCGATATTGCAGCAAGATAGAACGCATTGTTCCCCATCAATCCAACCGCAACAAACACCATCGTTCTGAGACGAACAGAGAAAAATGTCTTCGTCTGGTTTTGTCGGACAGCCAAAAGGTATGAAAAGAAGAAACCAACCAATGCCGAACAGCCCAAAACCAGAAAGGGTGGTGCTGGAAAGGCGATTGTGGCGAGCGCAGGCCAACTTGCCCACAGCACGACAGCGCCACCGACGAGCGTGTATGTTCTCCCACCTGGTCCCTGGAGGAATGTAGAGCGCACCCAAATTGCGAAATGATCAATCATCCGCGCGTGAGTGCGATTCCCAATTGCTTCAAAGCTCAAATGCCTGTCTCCTGTCATCATTGGTCAAACGACACGCGCAATGAACGTGTGAAAAAGATCATGTGATTACAAGCGGAATTGACATTCGCTCAAGGCAGCTTTGTTCGCAAGGCCGCCACACATTCTAAACCAATATACTCTTCAGAAACGCTTTGGTGCGCTCGTTTTTGGGCGCGGAGAAAATGACATCCGGCGTGCCTTCTTCCAGCATTACGCCGGCATCCATAAAGCAGATCCGATCAGCGACATCGCGGGCAAAGCGCATTTCGTGGGTTGCCAAAATCATCGTCATGCCCTCCGCTTGCAGGGCACGCAAAACATCCAGAACCTCGCCTACCAGTTCCGGGTCGAGTGCTGAGGTGACTTCATCAAACAGCATGACTTCCGGTTTCATTGCCAGTGCGCGAATGATGGCCACCCGTTGCTGTTGACCGCCGGAAAGCTGATCGGGATATTTGTGCATGTGGGCAGCCAGACCAAAGCGCGTGAACAGGGCTTCGGCTTCACCCATCATCTGGTCTCTGGTTTTGCCAAGCACCCGGCGCGGAGCGAGCAGCACATTTTCCAATGCGTTCATATGCGGAAACAAATTGAAGCTTTGAAACACGATGCCGATGCGTTGACGGACCGGGCCAAGATCAAGGCCGGGTTCTGCAATGTCGAGACTATCCAGGAAAATTTCGCCATCATCCACCGGTTCCAAACCGTTGAGACAGCGTAACAGTGTCGATTTCCCGGACCCCGATGCGCCAATCAGACACACCATTTCGCCCTCGCTGACAGTGAGGTCAATGCCGCGCAACACCGCATGATCGCCAAAGTTCTTGACCACTCCCCGCATTCGCAATTTCGGTTCAGCTTCGAGCATCACGCTGCCTGTTCATCAAGTAATCCGCGTAACGCGTTGCCGGAATTGTTACGACCAGAAAGATTGCCGCAGCAACCACATAGGGGGTAAAATTGGCAAACAGGCTTTTGAAAATACCGGCCTGGCGCAAAATTTCCACTGGCCCGATAAAGCTGAGCAGCGCCACGTCCTTTTGCATTGCGATCAGCATGTTCATATTGGCCGGGACTACGCGGCGGATCGCCTGTGGCAACACGATGTCACGCATGACGCTGCGCTCGCTCATTCCTAAGGAAAGGCCCGCGGCCCGTTGGCTTGCGTGCACACTTTCAATGCCAGAGCGCAAGATCTCCGCGACATAGGCTGAGTATGTCAGCACCAGCGCTACCGTGCCCCAGATGTAGGGGCTGTTATAGGGACGCGGCAGCCCAAGCCCGGGAATGCCAAACCCGATCAGATAAATGACAAGAACCACCGGAAGCCCGCGGAAGATATCCACATAGGCTGCGCCGAATATCCGCAATGGGAACAAAGCCGGTGACCGCACTGATCGCGCAAGTGCGATGAGCAAGCCAACGATTGCCACCAGCGGTGCCGACCACGCAAAGATTGCAATATTGAGCAAAAATGCCTTCGCCATTTTCGGAAAGCTTTGGACAAAGACATCGCCGGAAAAGAAGCTCTTCCTCACCTGTTCCCAACCAGGCGCCATAGGTACGAAAATAACAAGTATCGCGACGACAAGCAGGGTGCTGATCGTTGCAAGAATTAAGGCCCGCTTCCGTTGGCGGGCCTCATATGCTTCACGTCTGTTCAAAGCAGCAGCTGCTATTTGACGAGCGGAACATTAGTCGCAGCCTGCAACCATTCCGCCTCAATTTCGGTCAAGGAGCCATCGGTTTTCAGTTCGGCCAGCGCAGCGTCAACGCATTCTTTGATTGGGTTACCTTCAGCCATCAACATGCCGAACTGGTCAGGGTTGTCTGACTGCGCTGCAGGAAACTGGCCCAGCACCACACCGTCATCCAGAACAACTGCAGACAGATAGAGCGCTGTCGGCAAATCGAAGATTGCTGCATCAATCTGGTCTGCCTGCATGGCAGCAACCGCATTTGCGGTATCATCGTAAAACAGAGGATCGCTTTCCGGCTGGATGGTTTGTGTGACAACCGGCAAGGCTGTGGTCGCTTGGGCGACACCCCATTTCAGAGCTTTGAGTGCCGCCATTTCCGGCTTCAATCCGGCATCTACGGTCTTTTGACGCACCAAAATCGCGGCGGGCGCGGCATAATAGGGATCAGAAAAATCAACAACTCTCTCGCGCTCTTCGGTGATTGAATATTGCTGCATATTGAAATCGAAATTTTTCGCGCCGGGCTGAATTGCTTCGTCAAAGGATGTGCGCACCCAGACTACATCATCTTTGGCAAAGCCCATTTTGTCAGCCACCGCATAGCCGACAGCCGCCTCAAACCCTTTGCCACTTTGCGGCGTATCATCATGCACCCACGGATAGTAAGCCGGATTACCGGTCGCAATTGTCAGCTTGCCTTCCGTAATAGTTTTGCCGGTTGCGCAGGCATCCATCGCATAGGTTGGTGTGCTCAGGGCCGCAATTGCTGCCAGCACGGTACCAAATCCAAAAGCCTTCAGCTGAAATGACGACATTTTGCTCTCCTTATTTAGACTGATTGTTCAAAGGGGAGTGTTGCCGAATTGGCGCGCCAGAGTCCAGTGTTCACAGCAACAAAGGCATCTGAAAGAGCTGGGTAGGCAGAACAAATCAGCCGGGAGTTCTTTACGGCTGGTGGTTGCTTTGAGACATGGCAATGATGTTGCCCGTATCCCCGATTGCCGTTGGCATCACAGGTCGGAGAATGAGATTCCAGTGGGCCGCGATACAATGCACGGCCCACAAAGATTAGTGTCCCTGCGACAAAAGTTGCCCGCCATGGGGATTGTCGATGACCATTTTCCAACTGTCGTCGGACTGTCTGCGCAGCACCGCGACGGACAATCCGGATTGCGCAATATTCTGACCGTCTGGTGTCTTGCCGGTCATGCTCCAGGGAGCGATGTGCAGCGCGATGTCTTCGTTTACAATCACCTCATGGCCCGCCGGATATTCAAAAACCGGGTCAATCAGCGCCATTTTGCCAAAAATCTGTTTCATCTGGACCGGGTCCGTGACCGGAACGCCAGGTTCAAATACAATTGTTGCAGGACTTTCGTAACTGGCCATGACACCGGGCAGGTCCTTGTTTTGAAAGGCCATGGTCATTGTTTCGATTGCGGCGAGCGCATTCTGCTCATCTTGTGACATCTTAGTTCCTGTTGCGTTAGAGATTTGAGGCATGATCACGGCAAGCGCCATCAGCCACACGATTGTGTGTTTCATCGAAGTTTCCTTTTGAGTTGATGTGGTTGTTTATGGGTCGGGAAGCGTGACGAGCTTTAAAACAGCTTCTGCATAGTCCTTTTGAGGTCTTAGCGGGCCTGTTGCCCGTTGAAGCTTCGCAGCAACCAACATGGTTTCCACCCTTTTTGCTTCGGCCCGAACGTCAGCAAAACTGGGCGCTTCCATCAGTTCCTTTGTTGGAAATTTGCCGATACGACCTTGTGCCATTGCTGCGGGAAGTCGTTTGCGGCAGGTGCACGCAGTTGACTGACCTCCGAGCCCGCATGTCGCTGCCGTGAAGTCCTGAACGCTCTGGCGTGCCCGCGACAAACGCTTACGAAAGTTCGCTGGTGAGATCTCCAGAATATGCGCCGCCTCGCTGTGGTCAAACTCAAGTACTTCGCCAAGGATGTAGGCTGCGCGATGATTGCGGTCCAGGCAGAGAAGCATCGCCATTGTGCATCGGATGCGTAGCTCATTGAGCATGATGTGATCTTCGGGCGCTGCATGGTGCTCGTCGACGAGGCCGTGCAGCAGATCATCCGAGAACATTTGGAAAGACAAGCCCGGATCGCTGGCACTTATTTTTTGGGCGGTGAGCAGGTAGTTTGTCGCGACCCTGTATGTCCAGGTTTCGAATTTGCTATCACCCTGAAATGTCGAGAGCTTGGTAATGATGCGTATGAGTATTTCTTGCGTGGCGTCCTGCGCTGCCATCGGATCAGCCAGCATGCGGATCGACAAATGATATACATGGCCCTGAACAGCACGGACAAGAGTTTCCAGCGCTTGTGCGTCTCCATCCTTTGCCAGATCAATTGTGGTTGTTGAAATTGCTGTCATGTCTCACCGTCCGTTTTGCGTCGTCATAAGTATTAGACAATCGCGAGACCCAAAGTGTGACAAGGTTTTCTGTATCAACTTCGTTTTGAGGAATTGTCAACGGAACTACAACACTGTGAATGTCACATCAGATGGCAGGTCCGTGTGTTGAGGGTGGTCACTGCCCATGTGCGCCCGCAATCAATCCCTCCAGCAGGGTTTCAGGTTGCGATCCTTGCTTCCTTTTCAACGAAAGGTCTATTTACTGAAGATGTTCTTTGGACGTGACCACGGCTAACGGATGTTGAATAATCCATCAGAAATACGCCTTCTTGCTGTGTCAATTTGATCTTGGGTACATTATTGCTGCCAATCTAGTTACGATGGACACCTTCATCCGTCAGGGTTGTAGAGATGCCATGGTGGGCTTGCCTGAAACCTATTAAAGTTGGGACCAGAGTTATGAACCAAACAAGAGACATTCTCATAAAGGCGGTGGAAGGTCTTAAGGATGACAATTTTGAAACGGGCCCCAATTGGAACTCATGTCATGACCTTTGCCAATCCAACGAGGGCGTTCCAGACTATGACTGGGTTCATGGATTGGTTCACCTGATCGAAGGCGATACGTCCAACGCGTCTTACTGGTATCGCAGAGCGGAAAAGACGCAAGTCAGCCAGGAACTCGAGCGCGAATGGCAGAGCATTCTCAATACGCTGAAACAGGAATAGTTGACTTCTGAAACCTGAGAATTGAGACGCAGTTGCTCAAGTCACAGGCCAACTCACTGGCATGCGCTATTGGCAACTCCAAGGAAGCAACAGACCTTTGTTCTTCAACACCCAATGGCTTCCGCAATTTCCGTTTGGGCAATCGCGGTGGGCACGATGTGTCGATGTCTGTACAGGTTCGTCAGTCCCGAAGCACCGACATGCTGTCAGTGTCCCAACCGATCCACACAGGGTCTGCGCCAATTGACTGGCCGGTTTCGGCATCGACAAACGCTCGCAAAACTGCACCCTGTGCTTCCCCCACTGCGAGATCTACCGCCAGGCGACTTCCGAGAAATGTTTTTGCGATGACTTTGCCCTGCACCGCATTCGCCAAGGCGGGCCGGTCGTGAGAAAAGCCTAGTTTTTCAAGACGAACTGAAGCTGTAATCGCCTCTCCAACATCTGGAACACCCGCGGGCGCGCGGCCGCTCAATGTCTGACCGAACCAATCCATCATCACCGTGTCGCCATCCCTGCCACGCATTTCGCCTGATAACAGATTGGTTTCGCCAATGAATTCAGCAACAAACCGGGTGGCAGGGTGGAAATACAGTTCTTCTGGTGTGCCATCTTGCTCCACCCGACCATTGTTCATGACAACAATACGATCGGACATGGTCAGTGCCTCTTCCTGATCGTGGGTGACAAAGAAGAAGGTCTTATTGGTGCGGCGCTGGATTGATTTGAGTTCCAGTTGCACTTGTCCACGCAGCTTTGCGTCAAGCGCGCCCAAAGGCTCATCCAGCAACAACAGTGCCGGGTCCGGCGCCAGCGCCCGTGCGAGAGCTACCCTTTGGCGTTGCCCGCCCGACAACTGGCCGGGATAACGATCGCCATATGTATCGAGTTCGAGAAAGGCCATGATTTCGTCCAGGCGGCGCCCGATACCCGCGCGGTCCATGCCCATCAGCTCAAGCCCGAACGAAATATTCTGCCGTACGGTCATGTGAGGGAACAATGCATAGTCCTGAAACACCATATTTACATGGCGTTTTTCCGGCGGCTGCATGGTCACATCTTCCCCGTCCAGAATGATGCGACCTGATGATGGACGTTCAAACCCGCCGAGTATTCTCAACGTCGTAGACTTGCCGCAGCCGGAGGGACCAAGAAAGGTCACGAACTCGCCGCGTGCAATATCCAGGGTCAGATTGTCCAGCGCCAATACATCGCCGAAGTTTTTTGAAACGCCCTCGATACGGACAAGTGCAGATGAGCCGGTCATGTTTTGGAATCCTTGTTCATACGGCGCGTAAACCTTTCAGCCCAGATGCCCAATGCGGCTGTCAGGACCAATGCGACGGTCGCAATTGCGTTAATTTCGGGCGACATACCCGATCTCAGTTTGGCGAAGATCAAGACGGGCAGTGTCGGCTCATACCCGCCAAGGAAGAACGAGCGGACAAAATCATCAAAGCTGAGAAGAAGGCAAAAGATGCTGGCGCCCAAAATGGCCGGTATCAGATAGGGCAGTGTGATGCGCATAAAGGTGATCAACGGATCAGCGCCCAGATCGCGCGCTGCCTCGATCTGGCTTTTAGGCAAGGTTGAAAGTCGGGCCATGACCACAAGTGCCACAAAGGGAACATTGTGCACAGCGTGTGCCCAGACAATGGCCCCCATGCCGGGTTCTATCCCAAGCCAGCGTGCATAAATCCGAAATGCAATAGCAGAGATAATTCCCGGAATCAGAGCAGGGAGTATTGTCAGCCCAAAAACGGTTGTGCGCCCCAAAAATTTGCGGCCTTCGAGCAGAACCGCAATCCAGGTTCCAACGGCCACGGAAATCAAGGTCGACAGCACTGCTATGGCCATAGAGTAGCCTAATGTCGAGACCACATCGCCATCAGAAAACACACCGGTGTACCAATCCAGTGTCCAGGAGCGGATCGGGAATCCGATGAATTTGCTGTCCTTGAACCCCATCAGGATCATCAACAACAGCGGGACAAATACATACAGAACAAATGCCCAATAGGAACACGCCAGCAGAATTCGGTTGCCACGATTCATTTTGTGTCTCCCTTACGCAGAGCCTGCATCAGTTTTTGGAATGTTCCGGTCAGGAATATTGCCGCGATGAACATGATGGTCGCAAAGGCTGCACCCGTCGGCCATTCGTCACCGGCATTGTGGAAGAAGCCGGCAATGGTTTCGGAAAACACGGTGGTTGATGGCCCGCCCAACAAAACTGGTGTGGCGTAAAAGCCCGTCGATATCAGGAAGACCAATGTACATCCCGAAGAAATTCCTTCGAGTGTCAAAGGCAATGTGACACGGCGGAACCGCGTCCAAGCGCCAGCTCCAAGATCGGCTGCCGCTTCATTATAACTCTTGGGAAGTTTTTCCAACGCTGAATAGAGCGGAAGAAGCATATAGAGCGCGGTAAGATAGACGATGCCAATGCCCATAGAAAAACTTGTGTACATAAATGGGATGGGTTCATCGATCAGCCCAAGCCATTTCAGCGCTTGATTCACTGCGCCTGTGTTTCCCAGAAGGATCATAATGGCATAGGTGCGAACGATTTCGCCGACCCAGAATGGGATCAGCAAAAGTAGCAGCATCAACATCTGGTTCTTACGGCTGACATGGCGCGCCAGAAAATAGGCTACCGGATAGGTCAGGATTAAAGTGCAAAAAGTCAGTACCCCGGCAAAGGTCAGGGTTCGGAAAAATGGCTGCCAGAAAATACGTTCCCCGAAGAAACGCACGTAGTTGTCAAATGTGAAGTGCTGTTCAACGCCCACCGCAACTGGATAGGCATCGGTCAGGCTCACACGCACCATCTGCAGCATTGGCCCCAAATGCTGGCTCAGAACCCACAGCAGCGGTAATGAAGCAAGGACCCAAAACTGGCGTCGTGGTGAAGCTGTCGCCAATTGAACGAGGGAGCGGTACGGTGTCCAATTCGCCAGACGACCCCAAAATGTGCGGTCTGTCTTCCTCTGTGGGACAGCAACGCGGTTCGCGCTCGCGTCATTTCTCATTCAGGAATTCCTTACGCAAATAAGTCGGGGTGCCTTGTCCGCCAGGATTGGCGAACAAGGACATGTTCAGGCTGTTTCGGTATTGTGGCTTAAGCCGCTTTGATTGCTTCTACAGCCGGATCAACAAGGCTGTATTTCATCTCATTCGCTTCGGCGCGGAAGAACTGAAGATTGGCTATTTCCTCATCCGAGAACGATGTCGACTTCTTCTCAAGATCTGTCAGATATTGTGAGGAGTCTTTGTAAGTCGAGATAAACCCTGAAGCCTTGGTCATTGATGCGCCAATTTCGGGCGAGGCCAGAATTGCATCCAGGAATGTATAGGCGTTGTCTGCGTTGGGCGCGTTATTGGCAATGTTGTACGTATAAACAAAGCCATACGAGCCTTCGCGCGGAATGGTCATGGCAAGGGGGAAGCCATCATTGATCAGCGCAGCGGCCGGACCGTTCCAGCTGTGACCAAGTGAAATATCCTGATTCACGAACATCTGCTGAATTTCAGCACCGCCATCGTAGTATTTGCGCACAAGCGGCTTCTTGTCGATCAGGAATTGTTTGGCTTCTTCAACAATTGCAGCCGCTTTTTCCGGATCATCCATATAGGCGACCATGTTGCCGTCATAGCCAAGCTTGAGCATGACGATCGACATCATATCCTGAATGATATAGGCGGTTTTCTGTTTGTACTTCTCAGAGAAAAGCACATCCCAGCTCTTGGCTTCTTCTGCATCGACCAGATCGGTGTTGTAAGACAGGACTTCCATTCCCGACAGGATTGGAGCACCCCATTTGTTTCCATTGATTGTAGACCAGTCGCTTTCGGAAAATGTTGGGTTGATGTTGCCCCAGTTGCTCAAGCGGTCTGTATCCAATGGTGCAAGAAGTTTGTTGTCGATGAACTGTAAAAAGCGGTGTCCTGCGACAGTCATGATGTCCACTGTGGGGTTCGGTGCTTCTGCAGCGAGCAAATTGAACTGTTTCCCCTGATCATCGACCAGACGCACATTCACCTTGATCCCAGTTTCGCTCTCGAACTGTTCTTTGAATGCGGTCGGGACGAAGTCATTATAGGTCCAGATGTTCACTTCACCGCCTGCGGCATAGGAGCGGCGCAGATACGCGGGGCTGGCAAGAGCGGCGCCCGTCACGGCGGCAGTGCTCAAGAAGCGACGTCGGTTGAGAATTAGTTTGGTCATATCGGGTGTCTCCTAGTTGAGTCAGGTTAATTCCGTATCATTCAGTTTTGGAACACCGGTTCAGGTGTCACCTGCAATAAGCCGGTACGGGCTGCTTGCTGCAGGTCATTTAGGCCGAAGCGGTTGAGCTCTAGCGCATTCAAGATGCTGTTTTCCTTGGTAAAGTCTCGGCCATACATGGCAGAGAATATTTTAATTCCCGCCTCGTGCAGTGTGGCAGGTTGTCCCACCAGTCTTCCCAGAACTGCAGTCAATTGCAGCCCGTAGGGCACATCTTCCGTCACATAGCGACTGTCAGCTGTTGCCGGGCCGACGCCTCCATTGCCCTGGGCATGCATCGCTTGGTTCATGTCTGAAATCGATGCGACCGGAACGTGAAAACTGAGATGAAAATGCTCGAAAATCGTCCTTACGTTCAAATTCAATGCATCGGCGATAGCAAGACGCTCCAGGTCCAGTTGCTCAAGCAATTGCCCGACTTTAGGGGTCACGTTTTGACCCTGGCTCCAGACTTCACCACGCTCCATTCGCGTGATGTTACCCAGGGCAATCCCCAAGTGGTTTTGTGGATTCAGGTTGGATAGCGAAATTGCCAGAAGGCCGTCGCGTTCCTGAAAATGATTACCGAAAAGCTGCTGGCAATACGTCAGACCATTTACGTCGGCAGCGGCGTCCTGCACGGTACAAAGGTCGATCAGGCTGCGCACAGTGTTGACCTTTACTGTCGTATCGCTTTGCTTTCGCCCTGTGATAGCCGTGGTGCCCCAGGCGGTGATTGGCGCGCGGACATTGCGGGCTGCCAAAGCCTGAGTGAGATAAACTGCGCCCAGGGACGCGTGAGATGAAATAATAATGTGCTGCCCATTGCGCACATGCGGCACCAGCGCGTCCATAACCGATTTATGGCCATAGGCGGGAAGGGCAATGATCAATGCGTCGTTTTGCTCCGCCAGTTCTTTTGCAGATGGCGCAATCCCCACCCTGAACTCTGTTTTGATTGCGCCATCGGCACAAAGCGGTGCTGACAGCAATCCTGCAGTGCCGGCCCCCGAGGGAGACCAGAGCATTGGTGTATGCCCTTGCTGGTGCAAAAGTGCAGCAGTGCCAAATGCGATAGAACCCGCACCTGCTATGCCAATACGTTTGACGTCACTCATGAATTGCCTTTCTGGCGCACGGGATCGCCAAGAACATGCATCAACCGGTTAGCCCAGCCAAAAAGTGCGGACGAAAGGATCAAATCAAGAATTTCTTCGTTCGACAGCCCTGCTTTTCGCAAAGCCTCCATATCTTCGGGACCAGCCGCTGGAGGAGCTTCAGCGGATTTTCGGGAAAAGTCAAAAATCGCCTGATCTCTGGGGCTCAGTTTTGCCTCGTCGCCGTAGGCAAAAAGCTGGTCGGTTATGGCTGTATCCTTTTTCAACTTTGCATGCCGATCCGCATGCACAGCTGCACAATATATACAGCGGTTTACCAGGGATGCGCCCAATGCACCCAGCTCACGTTCGGCGCGTGACATCCCGCCTGGATCATACATGATGGCATTGAACAGAGGCGTTCTGACGGTCAGACTTTCAACGTCGTGAGCCAATGTCAGCACATATTCTGAAACCTTGGTGTTGGAGGGAGTGACCTGAAGTGCATCCAGTTGCTCCTGCGTGGCCTCTGCCAGCTTGACTGGCTCAACGCGGGGCTGCCAATGCGGCACGTTGCGGGTAAATTTGTGTATGATCTGGTTCATGCAGCACTTCCTTGCATAAGTCGCAGTCCTGCAATCACCCGAACCTGATAGGCCAGGAATGCAACGAGTTCGCAAAGACGCACAATATCTGCATCCGCCATTCCTGAAGCTTGCAACTGCGCGACGTCCTCAGCGTCAATGTCTCTGGTTTGATTTGCGACCTTGTCGACGAACGCCAACACTGTTTCCAGTTGATAGGATTTTCCTGTCTCTGCCGGATCGGCCAGGATGGCCTTGTCACCTGCACTGGAAAGATAATGCGCTGCCAGCGTGTCATCTGCAGCCAGTCGGGCCACGCGCGCGGCCAGAGCAGCACGCAAATCGTGTTCAAAAGCTCCAAAATCCTTCGGTCGCAACACCGCTCCTTCAGCCGCCTGTGACATGCCAATGATATTGGCGCGACTCATTGCAGCTTCTGAAACATCCCCGTCCGGAAGAAGGTCCGCTTTGCTTAGAATAGTCATCTCTGTTGGGGTCATGCGATCTGGCCTTCTTGAGTCTGTTTGCTTTCATCCAAATCGGTTGCAACCCATTCGTCGCCCAATAATTCAGGGGAGTCATAATCCTGCATTCGCTGCCAGTGGGTCTGCACGTCTTCAGCATAGAGCTTGGCAGCTAATGAACGCGACAACCATGCAGCGCCTGAACTGATTCCGGGGATATCTCCACTGACCTTGCCCAGACTTGCTGACGCTCCGTAGTTGAAACAATAGACATTGTTCAGCCAGGGGACAGTGCCGGGTCGCTTCTCCTGGAATGTGAAGTCTGTGTTCAGATAGGGAAAACGTCCCAGGTCCGCCGACTCTTCGCCTTCCGGCGGTGTATAGACATCTTTCCAAAGAAGGATTTCGCCGGCGACATCTCCGAACTCGGTCCGCGCCATCGGGTCGATGACAAAGCCCGTACCAAGGATCACGTAGTCAGCCTCATAGGATGTGCCGTCTGCAAAATGGATGATTGCAGCATCGCCGGACTTTTCAATGCGTGTGGTGGCCTTTCCAAAATGAAAATATGCATTCGGATGCCGGCTGACACGCATCGTTGACCCGCGCGGTGAAGGCGTCTGTGTTGAAAAACTATACTGCATGAACCGCCAGCGCCATTCGTCCGGCAGATCAGCAAACCCTGCGGTAAATCCAAAGCTGCCAATGCCCATCATTTTATTGATCCTGGGCATTTCCTTGCGGCGGATCAGGTGACGCACTTCTGCGGCTCCATGCTCAAGGGCTTCGGCCGCGTTGTCCACCGCAGAAGCGCCAACGCCAATCACTGCAACCCGTTTGCCTCGAAGCGCGGCAAAATCGATGTCATCGGCGCTATGCGCCCAAAGATGGCGCGGCAATTCTTCGATGAACTTTGGAATGTTCGGGCCACCCGTTCCGTCACGCCCCGTTGCAAATACCAATTTTCGAGTCAGAATCGTACCGGTTTCAGCGCCGGAAACGGTCAGACGCAACATGTCGCCTTCGGGTTCCACATGGTCAACCGAGATGCCGTTTTCCACGGGTACATCAAGCGTATCACGGTACCAGCAAAGATAATCCATCCACATGGTGCGTGGAATCTTGTCCAGTTTCTGCCAGGCGTAAGTGCCAAATTGCGCGCGATACCAGGCCTGAAAGGTCAATGCGCCATGCCCAAATGCAGGGCCCGTCAGCGCTTTGGGGGACCGAAGCGTCTCCATCCGCGCATAGCTGAGCCAGGGACCTTCACGGCCTTTGGCCGCACGGTCCAGTACGCGAATGTTTTTCATGCCCCCAGTGGAAAGTGCCAACCATGCAACCAACCCGCACATGCCGCCGCCAATAATGACAACATCTGTCACACCGTCCTTCTGCGGCACCCAATTTGTACCGGGATAACACAGAAATTCCAGATCCTCTTTGATCCGCTCTTCAAGAGCAGGCAGGCCCCGGGCATCAATGGGTGAAAGGTCCTTATCTTGCATTCAAACCATCCTACAGAATGTTCGGGGAAAAGGTCAGCATCAGGCTGCCCCCTTGCCCCAGGTCGGGTGTAAATCGTCAATGCGAAATGCATGGACATGCCGGTGCTGCGCGCCGATGGCGGGGACCGATATCAGGTGCGGGTGATTGCTGGGCAGACCTGGATGGGAATGTGCTCGTTCTTGCGGATCATTTGCGGGCCAGACAGCAAGCGCCGCAACGGCGACCGAAGCACACATCATCGACAATATGAGAAGAGACATTTCAACTGATGTGTAGCCTGCCAGCCACCCGGCAAAGGGGTAGGCAATCATCCATCCGGCATGGCTCAACGAAAATTGTGCAGCAAACACAGCTGGCCGATCGCGCGATGTGGCGGATTTGGTTATCACAAGCCCTCCAGGGGTCAATGTCAAAGATGAGGCTGTGCCAAATGCAACCCAAATCAGACCCAATGCCGGAAGGCTTAAAGGCGGCAATAGCGCAAATGCCGCACCTGCAACCGCGAACCCAAACGTTCCTGTGAACATGGCTGTGCGCTCGCTGCTTTTGCGCACCATTCCTGGAACAATAATCGCACCCAAAACAGCACCAGCGCCATAACACGCCATGAGGATTGGGAAAAATTCATCTGCATCGCCCAAGCGGACTCCGGCATAGACGACGGAGTTTACCAACACCCAGGCCATTGCCAGCGATAGCGCAAATTTGAGAAGGACCAGACCGCGCAACCTTGGTGTATGCCAATGCACCCAAAGGCCGTATCCTGTCCGTTTCAGCAGCGTTCCTTTGCGGCTTGTGAAAATGACATTGGGTATCTTTGCCCAGACCAGCGCCAAAACTGACCCCAAAAATGCAAGTGCAGCTGCATAGAAGAGCGCCTCACCGGTCACCAAATTTAATAATATTGCGGCGATGACCGGACTTAGAACAGCTTCCAGAGTGTAGGCGATGCGTGACCAGGAGAGCGCCTGAGTGTAGTCATTTTCCTCTGGCAACACTTCAGGGACCACGGACTGAAACAACGGTGTGAAACCGGCTGACAATGCAAAAAACGCAAAGGTCAGCGCCACCATTTGCCAGATTTCGGTGGCAAACGCCATCGGCAACAGCAATAGCATCCGGCCGAAATCGAGAGAAACCATGACACGTTTTCGCGATATTCCTTCTGATAGTGTCTCTGCCAATGGTGCCAGAAATACGTAGGCGACCATTTTCAATGCCAGTACCAGCCCAAGCACCTGACCACCCGCGGCGCTGCCGCCGATACGGAACGCCAGCAAAGAAAGTGCAACTGTCAGCAAGCCAACGCCCAGCAATGAGCAAATTTGCGCTGCAAACAGACGCCGAAATGTCTTGTTTGCGAGCGGACCGGTCAACACGCCTGACACCGATCTAATCTTGTGATACTTTGTGCATTCCATACATGCCTGGGTTTTGAGGCGAGCAGGAATGCTGCGCATACCGGGTTTGTCTGGCCGGTCTGATGCTTCAGCTCTTTTGCGCCAATTGCGTGCTCGCACGACACCGTCCTTACCCCTTATCAATCGTCCCTTGGTTAGCTATACGTTTTGCGTATAGTATCGCCTTAAGAATGACTCATTGTAATTTTGGGTTCGCAACTATGTCAATAAAGAATAATGAACGTCCGGATATACGAACGCTGGAAGCCTTCACAGCCGTCGTCAGCTGTGGCTCGATGACCGGAGCTGCACAAATGCTTGATATCAGCCAGCCAGCCGTAACGCGAATGATCCGGGATCTTGAGAAACGGGTTGGCTTCAATCTGTTTGAACGCAACGGACCCAAAATATCTCCCACTGAGAAGGGAATGGTATTTTTTGAGGAATCCAGGCGTGTTATTGCCAATCTCACACATCTGACCAATCGCGCTCACGCAATACGCGATGGCAGAATGGCGGCGATCGACATTGTTGCCACACCGACCATGTCAGCAGGGCTGGTGGCTTCAATCCTGTCTCGGATCAAGAGCGTTCTGCCCGATTTCATTCATGTCGAAACGACCAATGCCGAACGGGTTGTTCACGCTCTTCGACAGAGGACAGCCGATCTTGGCTTCTCTGCATTTCCATTGGAACATGAGCGATTGGAGTGCCTTGAGCGTTTTGAATCAACATTGGTCGCTCTTGTTCAAGAGGGGGGGCCTCACGATACTCCGGAACCGCTGCCTATAACAGTTTTTGCCGATGAACGGCTTGCAACGGTCGGTAATAATTACCGGATTCGACGGGCCATAAACCGCTCCCTGGATGATCATAATGTGAAACCCGCGTCAGAATTCGTTACGAATTCTTCTCTCAACGCGGCGATGGCCGCACGTGCAGGATTGGGAATAGGTATCTGTGATCCGGTCACGGCCTTTGGTGTTCCTATCTCAGGCGTTTCCATCCGGCCTATCGCCCAACCCATTCCATACAGCTGGGGATTGTTTGCTGCCGATGGAAAAGTCATGGGTGATCAGCTGAATTTGGTGACCGAGGCTTTTGCCATCGAAAGCAAAGAGATCATACGCAAAGTTGCCAACATCTCATAGGCTTGAGTGCAGTGAGCTATATCAACTGCCTGAGCATAAACCTGTCCAGGAATTGGTGAGCACACCTGCGATGGATAAAGCATGCAAAAAATGATAAAAGAATGGGCCGGTCAATCCCTTGTCAGACATCCAGAAACTCGCCTGTCCGAAATTGTGCGTTTTTGGCTGGCAAAGCTTTCAAAATTCAATCCATGATGTTCGATCCGTAATTCTCAACAAACTGGTTCCAGGCCGGGTCCGCGCGGCTTCGTGGAAAGCAGCCGAATTGACATTGTCTTTGATTTTCATAGCGGCGTTGAGAATCTTCAGCATTTCCTCTTCGCCTGAGGTTGCCAGATTGCGTTGGTAATCGAATTCTTTCATTTGTGAAATCCAGCGGAGGTTTGCTATAGGAGAGTTGGTTGAACCGTTCTGAATTGGAATGCAGGTGAGTGACATCGAGCCAGATGGTCTGACTGCAAGGCCCGCGCTTTCGCAGGACCCGCATAGTCAAAAAAAAGAGATTCGTGAAAAAAATCTTGAAGTGGCGATTGGCCGTGAGGTTCGGGGCTTTCGCCGCACGCATGGTATTACCGTGGCCGATCTGGCAAAGACCACCGGACTATCCATCGGCATGCTGTCCAAAATTGAAAATGGCATGACATCGCCGTCTTTGACCACGCTTCAGGTTTTGGCCAATGCGTTGAGTGTGCCGATCACATCCTTCTTTCACAGCTTTGAAGAAAAACGGGAATCAGTGTTTGTCAAAGCTGGCACCGGAGTTGCGGCCGACAGAAGCGGCACGCGGGCGGGACACCAGTATAATCTGTTGGGACATCTGGGTGCCAATTCATCCGGCGTTATTGTTGAGCCCTATCTGATTACGCTCAACGCAGAATCCGATACGTTTCCGGACTTTCAGCATGATGGCGCGGAGTTCATTTATATGCTGGAGGGCAAGGTTCAGTATTGCCATGGTGACAATGTGTATGAGTTGGAGGCCGGAGACAGCCTGTTTTTTGATGCAGATGCGCCCCATGGCCCGACCAAACTCGTGGAATTGCCCGCACGTTATCTGTCGATCATCTCCTATTCTGCCAGTTCCTAGGCAATAAACGTCAAAATTCTGCAATTGAAGACAGGCTTTTCGCATGAAGAGCCGGTGTTCGCTTGCCGGGCTGCCTATGCCGGCCACATTTCTCTCATCCAAACAGGCAAATTAAATTTGCCTCAGGAGAAAATTTCATTCCTCACAGTTGAATACGCCAATTATTGGTGTTAGCGTTTTTCTAGATATTACGCGTGATCTAGGGAGTGTGCCCGTGTGCGGGATTGTTGGATTATTTCTTAAAGACACCAAGTTGCAACCGCAGCTTGGCGCCATGTTGACAGACATGCTCGTTACCATGACTGACCGGGGTCCTGACAGTGCTGGAATCGCCATATATGGCGACGGTAGGGATGCTGGTTCAAAACTGACTGTCCAGTCCCATGACCCGGCGGCTGACTTCGCTGATCTGGATGTTTTTCTCAAGGATCTGACCGGATTATCTGTATCAGTCACTGTGAAGAACACACACGCTGTTGTGGAAAGTTCAGCACAAGACCTGGAAGTGATCCGCACAGCTCTGGCTGAACATCGACCCTCCATTCGCGTGATGAGCGCAGGCAACATCATTGAAATCTACAAGGAAGTCGGCCTGCCAAAAGATGTGGCGCAGCGTTTCGATGTGGCCTCCATGAGCGGGTCTCATGGGATCGGCCACACGCGCATGGCCACTGAATCTGCCATTACGACCATGGGCGCTCACCCGTTTTCCACCGGTTCTGATCAGTGTCTGGTGCACAATGGCTCTTTGTCGAACCACAACAGCTTGCGTCGCAGCCTGAAGCGCGAAGGCATGAGCTTTGAAACCGAGAATGATTCAGAAGTGGCCGCCGCCTATCTGACTGACCGAATGAACAAGGGCAGCAATCTGGGTGAGGCGCTGGAGTCAAGTCTTGATGATCTGGATGGCTTCTTCACATTTGTTGTTGGTACAAAGGACGGGTTTGGCGTTGTGCGCGATCCGATTGCCTGCAAACCGGCTGTTATGGCCGAAACCGATCAATATGTGGCCTTTGGGTCTGAATATCGTGCGCTGGTCAATCTGCCAGGCATTGAAGATGCCCGGGTCTGGGAACCAGAGCCCGCTACCGTGTATTTCTGGGAGCATTAGGCCATGCAGACACTTGATATGAGCGAACTCGATCTGCGCACGGTCAATGCCACTTTGCAGCAGCAAAAGGCTGATACAAATCAAACCGTCTGGGAAATCGTGAACCCCAAGGGCAGCCATGCAATTGCAGTTGGTCTGGATGGTCCCATTGAAGTCGCGGTGCGTGGCTCAACAGGCTATTACTGCGCCGGGATGAACAAGGAAGCTACGGTCCACATCACGGGATCTGCTGGCCCTGGCGTAGCGGAAAACATGATGTCCGGCGCGGTGATCGTGGAAGGTGACGCCAGCCAATATGCTGGTGCAACCGGTCATGGCGGTCTGCTGGTCATCAAGGGCAATGCCTCGTCACGCTGCGGCATTTCCATGAAGGGCATTGATATTGTCGTGCATGGCAATATCGGACACATGTCGGCTTTCATGGCGCAATCCGGAAATCTGGTCGTGTTGGGCGATGCTGGTGAAGCGTTGGGCGATTCGCTTTATGAAGCGCGTCTGTTCATCCGTGGAACCGTCAAAAGTCTGGGTGCTGACTGCGTTGAAAAAGAAATGCGCGCCGAGCATCTGGAAATTCTTGGCGACCTGCTTGAGCGCTCTGGCACAGACGCCAAGCCCGAAGATTTCAAACGCTATGGTTCAGCCCGTCAGCTTTACAATTTCAATGTCGACAATGCGTCGGCCTATTAAGGAAGTCCGATCATGGACAAGATAAACGATGTTCGGAACGGAATTCCGCAGACTGACCCGCGAAAATCCGAAACATTTACAGATTCAATCAACTCGGAAATCCGGCGCGCAGCCGCAACCGGCATTTACGACATTCGTGGCGGTGGCGCCAAACGCAAGCTGC
This sequence comes from Alphaproteobacteria bacterium, assembly GCA_024743215.1. Taxonomy (GTDB): domain Bacteria; phylum Pseudomonadota; class Alphaproteobacteria; order Rhizobiales. The sequence goes on along the minus strand of JANSWZ010000014.1, from coordinate 35,967 downwards.
CGCATTTTGATGATCTGTTGTTTTTGGGTGCCTCCATTTCACGTTACCCGCTGGAAGGCTACCGCGAGAAATGCGAAACCAAGGTCACGCTTGGAACACGCTTTGCCAAAAAGCCAATTGAGCTGGATATCCCCATTACCATTGCCGGTATGAGTTTCGGCGCTTTGTCAGGCCAGGCCAAGGAAGCGCTTGGACGCGGGGCAACAATGGCCGGTACGTCCACCACCACAGGTGATGGCGGAATGACCGAAGAAGAACGCGGGCATTCGCAGAAACTTGTTTATCAGTATCTGCCCTCGCGCTACGGCATGAACCCGGATGATCTGCGCCGGGCTGATGCGATTGAAGTGGTTGTCGGGCAGGGTGCAAAGCCCGGCGGCGGTGGCATGCTTCTGGGGCAGAAAATTTCGGATCGGGTTGCCGAAATGCGCAATTTGCCCAAAGGCATCGATCAACGCTCAGCCTGTCGACATCCCGATTGGACCGGCCCGGATGATCTTGAAATCAAGATCATGGAATTGCGCGAAATCACAGGTTGGGAAAAGCCCATCTATATCAAGATCGGCGGCGCGAGACCTTATTTTGACACAACGCTGGCCATCAAAGCCGGCGCTGATGTGGTCGTGCTGGACGGCATGCAGGGCGGTACGGCGGCAACGCAGGACGTCTTTATTGAACATGTCGGGCAACCCACACTTGCCTGTATCAGACCAGCGGTGAAGGCGCTTCAGGACATGGGCATGCACCGCGAAGTGCAACTGGTTGTTTCGGGCGGCATTCGCACCGGGGCCGATGTTGCCAAAGCTCTGGCTCTGGGCGCAGACGCAGTTTCTATCGGAACCGCAGCCATGGTCGCCATTGGCGACAATGACCCGAAATGGGAAAGTGAATATAACGCCCTTGGCACAACGGCTGGTGCCTATGATGACTGGCATGAGGGCCTGGACCCTGCCGGTATCACCACACAGGACCCGCATTTGGCCTCAAGGCTTGATCCTGTTGCCGCCGGCCGTCGTCTGTCCAACTATCTGAAGGTCATGACGCTGGAAGCGCAGACCATCGCGCGCGCCTGCGGCAAGAGCCACGTTCACAATCTGGAACCTGAAGATTTATGCGCCCTGACTGTCGAGGCGTCGGCCATGTCCGGCGTTCCTTTGGCGGGCACCAATTGGGTGCCGGGCGGCGACGGAAACTACTGATATTCTGAAAAACATGATCCACTACCACGACATTGTTGAGGACTGAAAATGGCAATCGATCTGGCCAAATACGCCAAAGAAAATGGCATCAAATACTTCATGATTTCCTTCACCGATCTGTTCGGTGGGCAGCGGGCAAAGCTCGTCCCGGCGCAAGCCATCGCAGATATGCAGGAAGATGGTGCTGGCTTCGCTGGCTTTGCAACATGGCTGGATATGACACCCGCACATCCGGACATGCTGGCAGTGCCAGACCCTGTTTCCGTTATTCAGCTCCCCTGGAAAAAGGAGGTCGCCTGGGTTGCTGGTAATTGTGTGATGGAAGATGAAGATGTCGCGCAGGCCCCTCGCAATGTGTTGCGCAAATTGGTGGCCGAGGCGGCTTCGGAGGGCATGCATGTCAAAACCGGTGTTGAAGCGGAGTATTTTCTGCTGACGCCGGATGGCAATCAGATTTCAGACCCATTCGATACGGCAGAAAAGCCCTGCTACGATCAGCAGGCCGTGATGCGTCGCTATGATGTCGTGCGCGAGATTTGTGATTACATGCTGGAGCTGGGCTGGGGCCCCTATCAGAACGATCATGAAGACGCCAATGGCCAGTTCGAAATGAATTGGGACTTTGATGATGCGTTGATCACCGCAGACAAGCACTCCTTCTTTAAATTCATGACCAAATCAGTTGCCGAAAAGCATGGCTTCCGCGCAACCTTCATGCCGAAGCCCATTGAAGGCCTGACCGGCAATGGCTGTCATGCCCATATCTCGGTCTGGGACGCGCCCGGTGACAAGGCCAAGATCAACGTCTTTGCCACAGAGAAAGGCGAAGGACCGACAGCCGAGCTTGGGCTTTCTGAGAAGGGAAAGCACTTCCTGGGCGGTATCATGAAGCACGCCTCTGCTCTGGCCGCCATTACAAACCCTACGGTAAACAGCTACAAACGCATCAATGCGCCGCGCACCATGTCAGGCGCGACCTGGGCTCCCAATACGGTCACCTGGACGGGCAATAACCGCACCCACATGGTGCGTGTTCCTGGCCCCGGCCGCTTTGAACTGCGGCTGCCCGATGGCGCAGCCAATCCTTATCTGTTGCAGGCTGTTATCATTGCTGCCGGCCTTGATGGTGTGCGCACGAAAGCTGACCCCGGCAAGCGTCATGACATCGATATGTACGCCGAAGGTCACACAATCACCGACGCGCCGCGCTTGCCGCTGAATCTGCTGGATGCGTTGCGGGACTATGACAAGGACGAAAGTCTTAAATCAGCCATGGGCCAAGAATTCTCAGCGGCCTATCTGAAAATGAAGCTCCAGGAATGGAATTCCTATGCGTCTCATTTTTCCCAATGGGAAAAAGATAATACGCTGGATATCTAGAACATGCCTGGCCCCTGGGTTCCCGGATGTATTCCGCGACCCCGGGCGGCATTCCTGACACGATAACAATGATGTCAGCGCACTATCTTCAAATACACGCAGGCTCAGTGTGGTCCGCGGTCATTCGTAGCTTGTGATTGGCTCACTGCGTTTGGATGACAGCGGTCTCCATTGCGTGGCAAAGGCTGCCCGCATAGGATGTGGCTGCCAGCAGCCAGAAACAGTCCTCGGATTGTTTCGAGATTGTGACGCCAATATGCTCCATGGAAGTCTGCAATGTGCAGCCAACGGGAAAGGCCTTGGACGACAAATCCAGCGGGCAAACACGTTCCAGAGCGTCTGTCACACCTGAACCGGCCACTGCCAGAACGACAAAAGCATCAGACTGATCGGTAACGTAGCAATCGGCGCTCAACTGATCCTGAATGGATACTTCTGCTCTTCCGCCCGGATGGGCAAACACCGCAAAGATCATATCCGCCTGCAAGCCGAGCAAGCGGTGGCCGTGGGGCGTCAGCGTCGAGGTGCCTATGCTGGGCCATTGCGCACCCAGTTTTTTATCAACAACCTTGTGCAAGGCCGCTTCACCATCCAGGGGCGCTGCAATGGAAACAATTGCCAGATCCGACACTTCCTCCAGCGTAACGGACCCAATGGTTCGTTGATACAAGTCAAGCGGGGAGCGGGCCTCAAGAGAGAATTTGAAACTAGACACGAAGGCGTTCCCCTTCCGGATCGATAAAATGGGGTGAGACGATCTCCACATCCAGCGTTCGCCCCTGCAATGGATTGGCAGCGCAGACTGTTTCGCCAATGCGCGTATCGCCGTTTTTGATGAAGCCGAGACCAATGGAATATCCCAGATTGGGCGAGTAGCAGACCGACGTCATCCAGCCTTCATCATTCGCCATAACCGCATCACTCTCTTTGCTCACGAAATGCGCGCCAGCGCTTAGAGCCTGTTCTTCATCAACCGGTTTGAAGCCAACCAATGCAAAGCCATCTTCGCGGTTCATATCGGCTCGCTCCGACATTGTATTGCCGATGCAGTCCTTCTTTTTGGAAACCATACGACCAAGACCAAGGTCACGTGCCGTTGTTGTGCCGCACAGCTCATTGCCCGCAGCATGGCCTTTTTCAATGCGCATAACGCTCAAGGCTTCCGTGCCATAAGCCACCGCGTCGAATTCTTCGCCCGCTGCCATGAGTGCTTCCATCAAAGAGTTGCCGAACCTTGTGGGCACGGCAATTTCATAGGCCAGTTCACCAGAGAACGAGATGCGGAAAAGCCGCGCCGGTGTGCCGTCACAAACACTGATTTCACCACAAGCCATGAACGGAAATGCCTCATTGGAAATATTGGTATCCTCATCGACCAGCTTTTGCAGCAATTTGCGTGCATTGGGACCGGCAACGGCAAATTGGGCCCATTGCTCGGTGGTCGATATCAGATGGACGTCCATGTCTGGCCAAAGACATTGACGACAAAACTCCATATGGCGAAAGACTGTAACGGCATTGGCGGTGGTCGTGGTCACAACAAAATGCGTATCAGTGAACCGGGCCGCTGTGCCGTCATCCATGGCCACACCATCTTCCCGCAGCATCAACCCGTAGCGCACCTTACCGACGGCAAGTTTGCCGAATGCATTGGCATATATTTTGTTCAGAAACGCTGCAGCATCACGTCCTTGCACATCGATCTTGCCCAATGTGGTCACATCGCACACGCCGACTGATGCACGCGTTTGAAGAACTTCGCGATCAACGCTTTCCCGCCAATGCGTTTCGCCCGGTTTCGGGTACCATTGGGCGCGGAGCCAGTTGCCAACTTCGGTAAAAACGGCACCTTGTTCCTGCGCCCATTGATGGCTGGGCGTGTTGCGGGTTGGCCGGAATTCCTTGCCACGTGAGCTGCCTGCAAAAGCGCCAATCGGCACCGGCGTATAGGGCGGGCGAAAGATGGTCGTACCTGTTTCGGGTATCGTTTTGCCAGAGGCTTCGGCCATCACGGCCAGACCCAGAATATTCGCCGTCTTGCCCTGATCCGTTGCCATTCCCAGCGTTGTGTAGCGTTTCAGATGCTCAACCGAGCGGAAGCCTTCCATGTGCGATTGGAAAACATCCTTCACTGTCACATCATTCTGCAAATCGACCCAGGCCCGTTTATAGGCACTTGTCGTTTCGCCAGTGTGCCAGAATGGGGAGATTTCGCAGGCTTCATCTTCAGCGCGTGGTGCTGGTCCGCTTTTTGCCTGAATGCCAAGATATGCAAGCGCTGTTGTCGCGTGTTCCTGCCCCTCTTGCAGCGCCTTGGCCAATGTCAATGCGCCATTGGCAGCACCGGCGACGCGCATGCCAATGGGTAGACCGGCGCCTGGTACAAAACTGGCAATATCTTCGCGCCATTTTGGCCGGGACCGTTGATGGCAGGTCAAATGCACATTTGGGTTCCAGCCACCTGTGACAGCCAGACAATCAGCGTTCAAAACCTGTTGGTTGGAAAGCGTGATTGATGTCAGGCCGTGACGGCCCCGCGTATTCACCACATGCTTGCCATGAAAGACGTCAACACCTGCAGGCGTCACATTATCAGTGCTGGGCCGCGTATCAATGATGCTGACATTCCGGGCGCCAGCCACAGAGAGATCATGCGCTGTGCGCCAGCCATCATCATTGTTGGTCAGCACGGCCACTTGCTTTCCGGCAAGCGCATCAAAGCGATTGGCATAGGCACGCACGGCGCCTGCCATCATGATGCCGGGCCGGTCGTTATTGGCAAAAGCCATTGAGCGTTCGGTGGCGCCTGCGCACAGAATTGACTGTTTGGAATAGACCCGCCAAAGCACTTGCCGTGGTTTGCCATCGCTTGAGGCCAGATGGTCTGTCTTTCGCTCCAGCGCGCCGAAAATACCGTTGTCGAACACACCATAAATCGTTGTGCGTGGCATCAGCCGCACATTTGGCATTGAACCCAACTCGTCGATGGCCTTCGCAACCCAATCGGCTCCAGGCATGTCATCGACGCCGAATGTTTCCATTGTCAGCCGACCGCCAAAGCGGAAATCTTCATCGGCCAATATGACCTTTGCACCGGCGCGACCTGCCGTGAGTGCCGCCGCCAGACCGGAGGGACCGGCACCGATGATCAGCACGTCACAATGCAGAAAGCCCTTTGCATAACAATCTGGATCTTCCTGCAGCGACAATTTGCCAAGGCCTGCAGCCCGCCTGATCATGGGCTCGTAGAGTTTTTCCCAAAAGGCCGCCGGCCACATGAATGTCTTGTAGTAGAACCCGGCAGAAAAGAACGGTGCCATGAGATCATTGACCGCGAGCAGATCATGTTTCAACGGGCCAATGTGGTTCTGGCTGGTCGCGTCCAACCCATCAAACAATTCAATGGAAGTGGCGCGTGTATTTGGCTCAGCATAAGCGCCCTTTCTCAGGGTCACCAAAGCGTTCGGCTCTTCTGAACCACTGGTCAAAATACCCCGTGGACGATGATATTTGAACGAACGTCCAACAAGCTTCACGCCATTGGCAACAAGCGCAGAGGCCAGCGTATCGCCTTCATATCCCTGATAGGTATCTCCGTTAAACGTGAATGTAAGAGGCCGTTGGCGGTCGATCAGACCTTTGCCATCAAACCGGTGGGACTGGCTCACACTGTGGTCCTCCCTTTTTGCGCTGCGCGGACGACATCGCGTGCCAATTCAACTTTGGTGATTTCGTGGGTCAGGGTGTTGCGCGTGATAACCAGCCAGGACCGATCTCCCCGCTCGTGGTACCAAAGCTCACGCATCTCTCCTGCAGGATTTTCACGCATATACAGATAATCATGAAACTGCCGCTGTGCGTCGTCGGCCTGCCAATCAGGACGGTTCAGCAAGGCGGTGTCTCCGAGATAAACGAATTCCGCAGCATCACGCGGGCCAAGCAGTGGGTGATCGATAATCATTGCCTCATCCTCAGTGCAGGTTCGCTTGGGCGCCCTGGCCCTTTTCATCAATCATGTGACCGTTCAGGAACCGGTCGAGGCGAAAGGAGGTTGCAACTTCATGTGGTTCGCCGGTTGCCAGAAGATGGGCATAGCAATAGCCGCTGGCGGGCGTCGCCTTGAAGCCGCCGTAACACCAGCCACCATTGAAATAGAGACCGCCAATATGGGTCTTGTCGATAAAAGGTGAGCCATCCAGCGACATGTCCATGATGCCACCCCACATACGTAGCAGACGGGCGCGGCCAATCATCGGCATGAGCGCCATGCCGCCTTCGCAGACATCCTCGACAACCGGAAGATTGCCGCGTTGTGCGTAGGAATTATAGCCATCGATATCACCGCCAAAGACCAGGCCACCCTTGTCTGACTGGGAAACGTAGAAGTGCCCGGCACCAAAGGTGACCACGCCTGAAAGAACGGGTTTCAGGCCTTCGCTGACAAAGGCCTGCAATACATGGCTTTCGATTGGCAGTCGCATATCGGCTTTTGCCATGACGCGGCTGGATGAACCGGCCACGCAGACCGCCACTTTCTTGGCACCAATCGGCCCGCGACTGGTTTCAACACCAGTACACACGCCATCTGAAATCTGAAAGCCGGTGACTTCACAGTTTTGAAGTATGTCGACACCATTACGGTCCGCGCCACGGGCATATCCCCAGGCGACAGCATCATGACGCACCGTTCCGCCGCGCGGCTGAACCAGCCCGCCCTTGATCGGAAAGCGCGCATTGTCAAAGTCGAGGAATGGATACATCCCGCGAACGCCGTCCTGATCCAGCAAAACAGCATCGGCACCGGACATGATCATCGCATTACCGCGCCGGATAAAGGCATCTCGTTGATTGTCCGAGTGAAACAGGTTCAGGATTCCGCGCTGGGACACCATTGCATTGTAGTTGAATTCCTGTTCCAGACCTTCCCACAATTGCATGGAAAATTCGTAGAAGGGCTGGTTTTCGGGAAGCATGTAATTTGAGCGGATAATGGTTGTGTTGCGGCCAACATTGCCGCCGCCAATCCAGCCTTTTTCCAAAACGGCGATTTTGCTCTGTCCGAATGTCTTGGCCAGATAATAGGCTGTCGCCAATCCGTGTCCGCCGCCGCCAACAATGATGAAATCATAATTCTTTTGAGGTTCAGGATCACGCCAAGCGGGCTTCCAGCCCTTGTTTCCAGTCAGGCCTTCCTTCAACACCCGTAGGGCTGAGTAACGCATTTCGGACCCCGTCTAACAATTTCCAAGTGGGCAGAATATCGGTAAACCTGCAATTGTGCTTTCTGTTGAAAGACGGTAATTATCGAAATATGGACAAAACTCACCAAGATCACGACAAGCCTTATTCGGTCGGCCTTCTGCTCATCGATGATTTTGCCATGATGTCCTATGCCTCGACTGTCGAGCCGTTGCGGGCTGCCAATCTGTTAAGCGGCAAAAACCTTTATGACATCAGGCATTTGGCGGTTGATGACAGGCTGGCAACCAGCTCTGGCGGAATTGAACTGAAAGCAAACCTCAACATCAAGGATGCGAGCGCGCTGGATTTGCTTCTGGTCATTGCCGGCGGCAACCCTGCTTCATTTCAAAACGCACAGATATTCACCGCACTGCGCCAACTATCTGCAAAGGGCGTAATTCTGGGCGGCGTGTCGGGTGGTCCATTCATTTTGGCAAATGCCGCTGTTATGAGCGGACGGCGCATGACCATCCATTGGGAACACGCCCCCGCTTTGGTGGAAAAGTGGCCCGATCTTTTACTGACCCGCTCGCTTTATGTCATGGATCGCGACCGTGTCAGCTGCGCTGGTGGCACTGCGCCTTTGGACATGATGCATGCACTGATCACAAGCCACCATGGTGCCCAATTTGCGCGGCAGGTCAGTGACTGGTTCATGCATACAGAGGTGCGGCCCGCAGGCGGTCAACAACGTGCTGGTCTTGTCGAGCGCTACAACACGGCAAATGCTGCCGTTGTCGAGACGATCGAAGTCATGGAAAATCATGTCGCTGATCCGCTGAGCCTGCCGCAATTGGCCGCGCTGTGTGACCTATCGCCAAGGCAACTCAACCGTCTGTTCCGCGACCAGTTGGAACAGGGAACCATGCAGTTTTATCGTGAACTCAGGCTGAAGATTGCGCTTAACCTGTGTCAGCAATCAACCTTGTCTATCGCCGAAATTGCGGTTGCCACTGGGTTTGCAAATTTGTCGCGCTTTTCGGCAGCTTTTCGAGAAAAATTTGACATGGCTCCCACGGAAGCAAGACGCGCTTTCTACAAGGCGTAACGAACGACGATAAGCTGGCTTTGTTCCGTTTATTTTCGCCGCAAAGCCGGACTTGCTCCCAAGGCAGATTCTGCGCATATGCGGAAAAGTTGATCGCAAACACTGCGCGAAGCTGTCGCCGATTTGGCAAGGCATCGCACACCCCAGCCGGCTCCGTTCGGCAAGGAGGAAACGCCAAGGATGGCACCCTCGGTCTGGCCGATATCGTTCAAACTGGCGGGCGTGGGCAGGCGGCTCAAATCTCCTAAAATCAGACCATTGGTGACGATCCGCCATGTGCCTGCAGGAGATGATCGTGAGATAAAATCGACCCCTTTCACAGAAAACCGGTCACGCAGCAAAAGTTTCCCCGTCTCATCGCGCACGTCCATGTGCGAACTGATCTGATCAAAGATCCTGTTGCTGGCTGTCGGGTCATGTCTGTCAAAGCTTTCGGTCAGCAACACCGCGGCCTTGTGCGACATGTTTATGTGCGTTCTGGTTTGGCTGGCGGCACCGGGAAACAGAACCATGGGGTCTGGCGTGAAAGCCAAGAAACTGTCTTCGCCTGCATCAATCTCAAGAGTTTGGAGAGCCGGTTCCCCATAACAATTATGCACCATGGTTGCAGCTTGGGTTGTGACATGTGCTGCTGCTTGCTTTCCAATCGTGTATTTTGAAGACAGATTGTCTGCACGATACAGCCCGCCGGAAGAGGATTGTTGATAGACGGTCAGAAGGTGCTGAATGTCTCTGTCCAGATCAAAGGGGCGGGTCATGTGAAACGGGTAGGACACGAATTGCCGGCCAATGCGTGTGCGATGGCCATTGCGCCTGAATTCCAAATGAAAGGAACCAAGGCGTCCATTCATGGCGCTGGCTTCAGATGCCGCTTCTGTTGCCTTGGGGTCCAGATGCTGATTCACCGTAACAAAACTTCTCTGGAGATCAGATCGACAACATCGCTGATGTTCTGCTGGATTTTGCAATTGGTGATGATTACCGGCCTGCCGCCACGCAACGATTGCGCATCCTTCAACATCTGATCCAGATTGACGCCGACATAGGGTGCCAAATCAGATTTGTTCACCACCAGAAGGTCGCTTTTCAGGACTCCGGGGCCTTTTTTGCGGGGAATGTCATCCCCCCCGGCCACATCAATGACAAAGATCCACCAATCCACCAGATCCAGAGAGAAAGTCGATGCCAGATTGTCACCGCCGCTTTCAATCAGGATCAGGTCCAGATCAGGAAACCGCGCCTCAAGATCATCTGCCGCTGCAATGTTCAAGGTCGGGTCTTCACGTATGACCGTATGCGGACATGCCCCGGCCTCAACAGCCGAAACGCGCTCAGGATCGATCAATCCCGAGCGCCGGATGCGTTCGGCATCCTCTGCGGTCACCAGATCATTTGTAACGATGGCCAGCGAGACATCACGTGCTGCAAAAAGCGGGATCAATTGTTCAATGAGAGCGGTTTTCCCCGATCCTACCGGACCGCCGATTCCCACCCGTGCAGCACCAACGCTGGAGATGCCAGACTTTTCGTTTGAAACATGAACATTCATTGGATCATCTCAACATGTAGCGTTGTGCCAGTGGCAATTCGGACGCTGGCTCACAAGTCGCCAGCTCATCATCGACAAAGACATCAAATGTCTGCGGATCGACCCTGATATCCGGACATACATCATTGTGCAGCATGTCTTTCTTCGTCAGTGAGCGGGTTCCATATGATGGCAGCAGTGTCTTCTTCAAATCCAGCTGATCAGCCAGTCCAGCGTCAAGCGCGAGCGGATTGACAAAGCAGGCTGAAAGCGCCTGTTTTGCGCGGCCAAAGGCACCCCATTGCGGACGTAGCATCAATGGCTCACAGGTCATCAGCGACGCGGCGCTGTCGCCCATGGCACCCCAGGCAATGAAACCGCCCTTGATGACCAATTCCGGCTTGATGCCAAAGAAGGCGGGTCGCCATATGACGATATCAGCCATTTTTCCGTCTTCAAGGGACCCCACATGATCCTGAATACCAAAGGTGCGCGCCGCATTTATGGTGTATTTGGCGATGTAGCGCTTGATCCGCTCATTGTCGCCGATTTTGGTTTCTTCGCTTGGCAACCGGCCCCGCTGCTTCTTCATCTTGTCAGCCAATTGCCAGGTCCGGCAGATGACTTCACCAATGCGCCCCATGCCCTGGCTGTCGGAGCCCAGCATGGAAATGGCGCCCATGTCATGCAGAATGTCTTCCGCTGCGATGGTTTGCGCGCGAATGCGGCTTTCAGCAAAAGCAACATCTTCGGGGATAGACGGGCTGAGATGGTGACAGACCATCGTCATATCCAGATGCTCGTCAAATGTATTGACCGTATAGGGGTTGGTTGGATTGGTGGACGAGGGAAGGCACCATTCCACACCGGCGACCGAAATGATATCGGGTGCATGGCCGCCACCCGCGCCTTCCGTGTGATACATATGGATGGTACGGCCATCAATGGCCGCCAGCGTATCTTCCAGAAAACCGGACTCATTGAGCGTGTCGGTGTGTATCTGCACCGGGAAATCCAGCTCGTCCGCGACAGTCAGGCACATGTCAATCGAAGCGGGCATTGTGCCCCAGTCTTCGTGCAGTTTCAGACCCAGGCATCCCGCATGCATTTGCTCGATGAGAGAGGCAGGCTTGTGGGAGTTCCCACGGCCCAGAAAGCCAAAATTGATCGGCCATTCCTCTGCGGCCTGCAGCATTTTTCCAACATTGAACGCACCACCGCAATCAATGCCAACTGTGATGGGTCCCAATGAGCCACCCAACATGGTGGTAATGCCCGATGAGATGGCATGATCGCAGAGTTGAGCGCTGTCAAAATGGACGTGAACATCAATCGCACCCGCTGTTGCAACCAAGCCTTCGCAATCACGAACAGTGGTTGCGGCAGAGACGATCAGGCGTGGATCAACACCGTCCATTGTGGCTGGGTTTCCAGCTTTTCCGAGGCCGACAATCTTGCCGTCCTTGATGCCAAGATCGCCCTTCACAATGCCGAGTACTGCATCTATGACAACCACATTGCAAAGCAGAAAATCCAACGCACCTTCTTCGCTGGTTACACCAGCTGCCATGCCGGCGCCGTCGCGCAATGTTTTGCCGCCGCCATGCAGACATTCATCACCGTAAACGGCATAGTCCTTTTCAACCACGGCCACGAGAGAGGTGTCGCCCAAAACAACGCCGTCCCCTGTTGTTGGCCCATACATGGCCGCATATTCCTGACGAGATATTTTTGTCACTTTTTTCGTCCTTTACTTGATACGACAGCCATGGGTTCAAAGGCCCTTGAATTGGCGCTCACGGGCGCGCTCTATAGCGTGTTTCTTCACCGTTTCGTCTGTAGCGGAACCATCTGTCAGACCATTCAGGCCTGACAATATCTGGTCGCCACCGAAGGCGGTCAGCGTGACGGATTTTTCCTGACCTGGCTCAAAGCGAACGGCTGTTCCGGCAGGAATGTCCAGCCGCGTGCCGAAGGCTGCTTCGCGGTCAAAATCGAGGGCCTTGTTCACCTCAAAGAAGTGATAATGGCTGCCGATCTGTACAGGCCGGTCCCCGGTATTGACCACAACAAGGTCAACCGTCGGTCGTCCCTTGTTGAGCTCAATATCACCCTCTTCGCAGATGAATCTGCCGGGTTCAATTGCATCAATTGCAGCCCCTTCAGCAGGTCGGATTGGATCGTGCACGGTGACCAGTTTGGTCCCGTCAGCAAAGGTCCCTTCGACTTGGAGAATGGGCATCATGGCAGCCACACCTGGCATCACATCATTCTGGGTCAGAATTTGCGATCCAAAAGACATCATTTCAGCAACGGAACGCCCTTCGCGTGCGCCTTCCAGAATTTCATCAGCGATCAGAGCAACCGTTTCGGGATGGTTCAGTTTGAGACCTTTGGCACGCCGTTTTCGCGCAAGCTCTGCTGCCATGAATATCGTCAGGCGTTCCATTTCAGTTGGTGTCAAAAGCATTTACAGCCTCATCATTTGTTGGTTCGTGACAGTGAATTCACGCACGTTTGAAAACCTCTAATTCGAAAAGAGGCGTTGGCCCCCTGTGTCCTTCCAGGACACGGCAATTTCGGAAAGCGGCACGAAGGATGACAGCGGGTCGTCATGGCTGACGGGCGCGGAGGATAAATCCCCGACCAGTTGCAACACGTCGCGAATAACAGCCTGAACTTCCAGTGCACCAATCAGTCCGAGCCTGACAGCCGCCGTCGATAGTGACATCACCGCCTGGTAGCCGCTCATGGCAATCGCGGATTCCTGGGAAAGTCCAAGCTGCTGCCAGATCAGGCCCTGCATGACTGCCAGATGGCCGGGCGCGGTTTGCTGCCGCACCTGCTGGCGGTAGAGTTTAGCGCGCTCCATGCCCATGCGCTCGTGTGCAATCAGCATTGCCGATCCATTGCGCCGGGAGCCGATCCGTAGCGCTTCTATGAGCGTGCTCGCCTCCACTTCGTGATCGAGCTCGATAATCTGTTGCAGCTCGCCTTGCAGGCGATGGGCGCGGATGAGGGCGACGCGATCGGAGCATGCCCAGCGGTGCTGAATTTGCGAGCGCATCATGGCTTCCAGTTCAAACGGGCCTAATTGCTCTTCATGTTCCGAGGCTGCTTCCAGTCCTTGCGAAAACGCAAATCCGCCTGAAGGGAATGCGCTATCGGTAAACTGAAATGCGCTCAGGAGTTCATGATAATCGGGAGGTGTCTGGCCCATGTTCATTCAGTAATCTCGCTCGCAGAAACCCGGCCAGTTGAGATCAGATCAGGTATGCGATTCAAATACGCTTCCGCTGAACCATTTTGGGCAACCAGCAGATCGGCCCCGTCAAAACGAACGCGCCAGTGTAAATTGCCTGCACAATAGCCCAACTCGACCGCATCGCTGGCCGTTCTGGGTGACAGACGCAGCCATTTTTGCTCGGCGGCACGCACAATCACGGCCCGGCTCTTATCCAGATACAGCACAGCCCCATCTGTGAGCTTTGTGTCGCGGGGTATGGCAATGGCCACATCACTTCCCTGATCTGTCCTGGCCATCAACCTATGACGGTTCAGATCATCGGTCGGCAGTGTGATGGTCTCCACCGCACCATGGTGCTCAAGATCGTGGATCAGATCAAAGATCGCGGGATCAGACGTATCCCCTACAATTTTTTCCACACGCAACATTCAGCCGACTCCGGTTTATTTGTCAGAATTGAAGGTCAGTATTTCATAGGCCTTTACGATGTCGCCCGAGATATCAGCCATCGATAGCCGCTTCGCCATGGCCTGCTTTCGGATGCTTTCATGGGCGCCTTTTTCGTCCAGGCCCTGAGTTTCCCAAAGAATGCTTTTGGCGCGCGAAATCATGTGGTTTCCATCAAGTCTGCGCTCAAGTTTTTTGACTTTCTTGCGCAGCTTGTGCCGTTCCATCCAAAGCGAACGGGCAATGGTCAGGTTGGTCAGCAGACCGAACAGACGAACCGGCCGTTCGATAACTGAAAGCGCCTCGCATTCCAGAATGATCTGCAGCGTGCCTGGATCCTCGTAGGAGGCGACAGCCAAAATCGTTGGCGGGACTTCTTTGGTCTGGCGGCAAAGCTTTAGAATGCGTTCCCGGTTTTCCTGTTCGATTGAGATCAGAACCACATCGGCATCCGGGTCCAGTTCGTTTGGCAGGGGCCAGCTTGTCTCGCTCTTGCAACCCATTCGGCCCAGATGCTCCACAATGGTCAAGCCTTCGGAATCAGGTGCATGGATCACCTGGATTTTCAGACCTTTCAAATCGCGGAGGAGTTGGATTGCCAAGGTTATGCTCCGCTATTCTATCTGCAGAAGAACGTTGGCAGCAGACCATTCATCAAATAATGGAGCTACGAAATACGGGTCTGGCTTCACGCTTTTTTTGGATTCCCAAACGATGTCAAATTTGTTCTGGCTGTTTACGCGGCCGATGCGTGGCCACAGCTCTGTATGATGCGTAAGGGGATCAATCCGGATCTGACCTTGCGGCGCGTTGAATGAAAGCTGAGGCAGCTGCAACGCAATTTTTTCGGGAGAATCGCTGGACGCTTTTTCCAGAGCGCTTGCATAAAGGTGTATTTGGAAATAGGCGGCTTCAGCGCAAGCTGTGACTGGCGCGTCAGGGCCAAATCGATCCTTGTAGGCTTTGACGAAGCGTATGGCTTCTGGGGTCTGCAAGGTTTCGAAAAACGGTGTCGATGAAAGATGTCCCGTTGCAACGCCAAGATCCACTTGGGCAAGCTCTGCCTCGCTTGTTGCAACCGAAGCAATGGGCATGCGCTCGGAATCAAATCCGGCATTTTTAAAGGCCTCATAAAACAGACCGATCCCATCGCCAACCAGCGTGGAGATAATGGCATCAGGTTTCAATTTGGCTATCTGCTTAATCGTCCGCTTGAAATCACTGCTTTTCGCTTCGATCGGGATATAGAGTTCGTCCAAGATTTTCCCATTGGACTGTATCACCAAATCAGTAATCACACGGTTGTATTGGTACGGAAAGACGTAGTTGGAACCAACCAGGATCAGGTTATTTCCATAGTTTTTTGTGAGGTATTGAACCAGTTCCGGTGCGCCCTGATTGGAGGTGGCACCAGTATAAAAACAACGTGACGAGTATTCAAACCCCTCATAAACGGTGGGATAGAACAGCAGGCCGTGATGCGTTTCAATCTCGGGCAATACGGCTTTCCGGCACGAGGACATGTAACAGCCAAAGATGATTTTGACATTGTCTTCTGTCAGGAGGCGATGGGCATAATCCTGATACTTCTTTGGTGATGAGCCAGGATCATAATGGGTGTAGCTGAGCGGACGCCCCAGGACGCCACCAGCCTGATTGATTTCTTCCATGGCGAGGATGCTTCCGTTGATCATTGTCTGTTCAACAGCTGCTGTGGCGCCACTTTGAGAAAATAGGACGCCGATGCGCCAATTGTCATGTTTCATAAGGAACACTTTCAAAACCTGTGTTCGCAAGCAGAGGCTTGTTACGCTCTCAACTTGCTCTCATACGCTTCGCTCCTTGGGATTCAAGTTTACCAATTTCTATCCAATTATGTGTGTGCGGTATTGCGTTCGATGAACATATGCACCCAGTTTTTGTCCGGGCTGACAACAAAGTCATCCGCTTTTTTTGTTCCAAATCGAGTTACGAAATACTCTGCGACAAGTCTGGCAGCATTTGCGCTTAATGCAGGTTTGCAAATCCAGATCCGATCAGCCTTTTCGGGGCTATCGGATGAAGCTATTTTTGCCTGTTGAGCTTCATTCAGCAGACCAATGGTCCAGTCAGATCCATTGCCACCAAATTCTTTGATATAACTCAGAAACTCAAATTTTATCTGTTGAACGCTGTAGGATGTATCCATGACGATCACCTATTGTGCAACCGGATCGATGACAGCCATGCTGGAAACAGACGCAGTTTTGTTGCGCCAGGACTGAACCATGCCGGCCCCTTGTCTTTTTTCTTCGGCTGACATGTCATTCACAAGACGCTCAACAGCTGTCAGGGCTGTCCCGACGCCATGCTGTGCTGCCAATGCAAACCAGACATAGGCGTCAACGCGGCTTTGCGGCACACCATTGCCATGTTGATAGCAGAATCCGAGACGCGCCTGAGACGGATAATGCCCTTTTTCGGCTGCTCTATGATACCATTTCGCAGCGGTTTCCCAATCCAGTGCAACTTCCTTGTCGGACGACAAAATGGTGGCCAGATTGAATTGCGCGCCGGTGTCATCCTGCTCGGCGGCTTTGGTCAACCAGGCAACACCTGCATCAATGTCTTTTTTGCAGCCCTGGCCGCCAAAAAGCATTGCGCCCACATTGGTTTGTGCCTGCGCAAGGCCATCTTCCGCAGCCTTCATGAAATAACCGAAGGCCTGTTCGGGTGAATTCGGAACGCCATCGCCATTGGCATAGCAAGAGCCAAGCCACATGGTGGCTTCAGCATCTCCGGTTTCTGCGAGATCTGAAAATATGGCAACTGCTGCATCAAACTCACCTTTTATGTAAAGTTGAGCGCCGTCTTCAACCGTCGGGCGTGTGGCAAGTGCATTCATGGCGTTGCTCCTTTTTAAATGAGATAGTGCTGGACCGGCTGAAACATAGGCTCAGCTACCTCGTTACGCGGCATTTTTAACAATCGTTCGATGAGGGCCATTTGTGACCAATGCGAAGCTGCTTCATTCTGAACGCCTGGCACGGCATCTGTACTCAATGTGGCCTGCCGTGTTTCTGCGGTACGTCCAATAGTTTTCAGCACTTCTTTCAACACTGACAATTCATCTGTGCTGTGAGAGCCTGTTGCCTCTCCGTAGAATTGAGCACGACAGATCATTTTCTCCAGCGCAGTTTGTTGCAATGCTATCCAGCAGGAAACGGTTTTGGTTCTGACAAGCATCATGTTTGGAAAGCTCCACACCACAGGGCCGGTGAGACGGCTGTCCCGGCCCTTTAGGGGCAGCATATGTCCGATGAATGCATTGGCTTTGGGTGCCACGTCCATCTCGGGGACCACATTCAGTTCCTGAAGCAGGGTCTCGGCGAATAATTTCCAGTTACATTTGAATTCTGACCATTCCTTTTCGATCCTTGCTGGATGAGTTTGGAAGGTGGTGTGGATTTGGCTTTCAAGCTTCTTCTCTGGCGCCATGATGTGGTCAGGGCCGTCAATATTGACAAAAATCAGGCCCTGAAGGGTCGCAACTGAAATCTGTAGCAATCGCTCTGGTCGCAGCCCGGTATATTGGTGCATGGCTGGCACTGGCTGGCCGCCATCTGACGCCGCGATGGCATCGCGATCCCGGCTATAGCCGCATGATGTGAAAGAGCATTTGGTTTTGGTGCCGTTCTGACACTGAACCGGCACAAAGCGGCAGCCTCCGTGCTGTGCATTGTTGAAGCGACCTTCAAGATCGCCATCAGCCAGCCGTTGAACATGAATGCCGTGATTTCCGACAGTGTAAGGCAAAATGTCGCCTGCATTGGGAATATCATCCACAGTGCCGATGCAGATCCAGTCTCGGGTCCAGATTGCCTCATCTTCCAGATAGGCAAATGACAGGGATTTATAGACAAGCGGGTTTATGGTCTGGGCTTTTCCGAACGCCCCATAGGCATGATCCCATGTCTGCGGGTCCAGAAGGTCCAGATCACTTTCGAAATAGCCAATGTCCGGGCGTCTGGCCATGTGCTTCTTCCTCCGACTTTTGCGGCATTTGTGGTAAAAGGCCGCTGGTACTGATACAGGTGCCGCCAGCTCTGAATTGAGCTGACGGCTTTTTTGTCGGCTTAGTAGTCTGCACGTCCGCGATATTTGATCGCGTCCGCAGGTGCCGCAGGCAAGGGTCCTGGTACCGCAAAGCGATCCAACACGTTCTGCACAAGTTTGGAGATGTTGTTGTCGCAATTGTTCCATGGAAGCGATCCGCAGAAGGCAATCGATGAGAAGGCGAAGCACGCACCACCATTGGGTGTCTCGTGATAGGCAATATCACCGCGAACACGCGGATGCGTTGTGCCATCGAGACCCTGCTGGTTAAATCCGAAATCTTCCATCACCAGAAGGTAGGCTTCTGTGTGGCGCCCAGCGGATGTTGCAACCGTTAATGTGTGTGGGGGCGAACCCAGCATGGTGTCAACGATATCCAGCTCAAGACCGGCAGCACCGCCACCGACCAGGCCGAAATTGCCGAGCATTTCGTCATACTCAATGCCTTCAAAGGCCCATGAGACACGGTCATCATTACTTTCCGGCGTCCGCGAGAAATAGGATGAAATGTCAAAACCTTCAGAAGACATGCCGACACCTGCAACAGAATGCAGATATCGCCCTCGGAAGCGCCACATGCCTCCCAGTTCTCCGGTGCCCTGATGGTAATATTCACCTGGGTCTGCACGCCAGGTCCGAATACCTGACTCACAACGGCGCATCTCAGTCATCACACCGCGACCAAGTTCGTCATAGGCGGGGTGGAACGAGTGGACCCAATACCAGGCATCAGCACCCATATACATGATGCGACCACCGCGCTGCGTATAGTTGTGCAGAGCATCCAACTGGGTGCCCGTATTATGTTCCGGGTGAGAACCGGTGATGATGACACTGTAGTTCTCAATACGTGCCAGTCCATCATAGGTGAGGTCCTCATCGGTGAAGACATCATACTCATAGCCCATGGTTTCCAACCAGTAGATCAGATGCAGATCGGCTGGATATTGCCATGGCGCCTGGGCCAGGAAGTGATCGTATTTTGGTCTGATGCTCAGGATCGGGCGCAGTCTTGACGACAGGCAGATACCGGAACCATCCGTATGGGTATCGTAGATCGATCCGCCATATTCTCTGTGCTCGGCAAGGAACATGTTCTGATGCTGCATGATGGGCACACGATAGATGAACAACTCGGCACCACCTGCATTACAGGCGACGTGCTCATTGGCGTAGGCCATGTAGCTGATTGTCGGAACCATGACCGCGATTTTCGACTGCTCATCGCCAATTTCCGGAACCACCCAGAAAGGAATGTAATCTTCATCGCCTTCGGGTGTTGTCAGCTTTGCGGCATAGAACCGGCTTTTGCAATCGTCGGGAACGGTCCATTCAAAATCGACATCCCAGCGTGCATTGTCGACATCATCATCATGGAAATGGATGGCACCATATTCACCCGGTGACTGTTTCCAGTCAAAGGTTGTTCCAGACCAGTTATGACCTGTCAGACCGCGTGTCGGGCAGTTGACCAGTGTTGCATCCAGTCGGTAAGGGCCAAAATCCGTAGCCACGAGTGTGCTGATGCCTTCAGAAAATTCCCAAGCACCAACAATGACTTCAGACAAGGGTCCAGTTGGGCCACTGTTACGTCTTTCTGTCAGACCAGGCTGAGCGCCCAGTTTCATCATTTCGATTTCAGCGCGTGACAAAGCTTTTGCACACAGACGCGGAGTATCCAGTTTGCCATTGTATTTGCCGGCAAAAGTGATGCCAGCTGGCAGGGAAGAAGCTGCGAGCGGATCTTCGCTCACACCATCCACATAGGCTGCCATGGCCAACGGGGTGGACGTGTTTTTCAGCTTGCCGGAAATCGTCATTTCGACAGGCTCAATCACCGGATCCAGAGCATATTCGATTTGCGGTTCATGGATCAGTATCAGCTTGCCGGTTTTGGCATCGAAGGTCGCTGCCAGGAAATGCCAAGCATGGTCACGAAGCGGGGTTGTGGATTCCAGCTTTTCACCATTGATGCGGACTTCTGCATGGCCCTTCTCGTTGATGAACAGGCCATAGCCAACGTCATCCGACCATTTTGTGACCAGACCCTGGGCGCCATGTTTCCAGTATTTCGGATGGGTAATGGGTGTTGTCGGCCAGACCCAGCACTGCAGGGTAAAGCTCTCCACATTGAGAGCGTTACAATCAGGAACAAACCCGTAAGAGCCGCCATGGATGATCTGTTTGCGGCCGGAAACGGTTTCTTCCAACGAGCCGGGGACAGGCTTTTCAATGAAGCCGGGACCGCGCGGGTTCGTGTCTCCATTGATCATCTGTACAATTTCGGCCTTGTACTGGGAAGGTCCGTCGCAATTGACATAAAACTTGATGCTCTCGCCTGGGTGCACACCGAATTTATCGGCATATCCAGTCAACCTCATTGAACTCATTTCAGTTCTCCTTAGACATAGCGGCAGGTAAAGCGCTGCCATTCACGCCGAAGCGTGTTTTTTAATTCCAATTATTTCCGTCACTTAATCAGCTGGTTACAGCATCCACGATTGTGGAAAGGCTGCTCAGGTCACCGGCCAATTGTCACTTCTACGCTTCCAGCCTTCATGGTAATCTTCAGGCATTCCCGCAGATTCCGGCAGTTCATCAAGGCGCATCAGAAAAATCTCGTGCTGAATCTCCTGTTCGCAATCATAGACTTTGTCATCAATGAATTCGGGCGGAACACCCCGGATGCCGGACAAGCGCGCAATGCGCCATTCGGCTTCGACTTTGGTACAGACAACAATAAGCTTTCCGGCAGGAGACTCGCCACGCATACGCAACAAAACGCGTTTCAAAAGCGGCGATTCATGAACACCACCGGACACCACAGTCGTGTCTCCTGGTGTTTCGCATTTCAAGATCGAAAACCCAGCGACACCCTTCATGGAATCGACGCATGCTTTGTGTTCTGCGATCAAGGCCTCTCTCTCCGGAGAGCCAGCAGGCGGTATACTAATCATCTTGGTTTTCCTTTCCCTGTTGAATGACGTATCTGATTTCGACGATTGTTTTTTGGTTGCTCACACCGTCATGTGCCGCTCCACAACGTCGTCGGTGAGTTCCGCTATCGGTCCGCTGTCCACGACGCGGCCATTGTCCATCATCACAAATTCATCGCCGAGCTTGCGGGCGACTTTGATGTGCTGTTCGGTCAGCACAAGCGTGATGCCCAGCTCCTTGTTCAGCATCTTGAGCGTCTCGCCGATTTCAGCAACGATGTTCGGCTGAATACCCTCGGTCGGTTCATCCAGAAGCAAAATTTGCGGGTTGACCGCCAGCGCTCGGGCAATGGCCAGTTGCTGTTGCTGACCGCCTGACAAAAGACCCGCTCTGCGGTTCAGATTCTCTTTCAGGTAAGGAAACAGCTCCAGGCAGATGTCGGGAATCGTCGTGCTCTCATCGGCCCTTGCAAAGGTGCCGAGCAGAATGTTCTCCCGAACGGTGAATTTGCCAAGTATCTGTCGGCCCTGTGGGATGTAACCAATACCGCATTTGGCGCGCTCATCTGTCCGGCTTGCACTCAAATCAGCGCCATCGAGGTGTATTTCACCCTCGATCTTGTCGGTCAGGCCCATAATGGTTTTCACGAGTGTGGTTTTGCCAACCCCGTTTCGTCCCAAAACGCAAAGACAGCTGCCCTTTGCCACGCCCATTGTCACATTTCGCAGAATGCGGGTGTTGCCATAAAATGATGATACGTCCTGAAGATTGAGCAGCATCAGTGATCCTCCGTTCCAAGATAAACGTCACGGACCTGTTGATTGGTTTCGATCTCCTGAATCGTGCCCTGCGCAAGGAGCGATCCCATATGCATAACGGTTACAATGTCCGCAATCTCGCGCACAAAACCCATGTCATGCTCAACAACGATCAGGGTTTTTGTTTTCTTCATCGTGTTCAGAATATCGGCTGTCTTCTCGATTTCCTGCTCGGTCATTCCCGCCACTGGCTCATCCAGAAGCAGCAGGGCAGGGTCCTGCATGAGAACCATCCCGATTTCGAGCCACTGTGTTTCGCCATGGGAGAGCGTGCCGGCAATCACTGCAAGTCGCTCTTGCAAGCCAACCTGTTCGGCGACCTCATCTATGCGCGCGTCGCACTGCCTGGACGAAAAGCTGAAGATATTCTTGAGCGCGTTGACCTCATGGCTGTAAGCCACTTCCAGGTTTTGCCTGACGGTCAATTCACGAAACACTGCGGGAATCTGGAATTTCCGTCCCAGCCCGCGTCGTGCAATCATTTGTTCATTCTCGCCCGTAATCACATGGCCGCGAAAAGTCACACTGCCGGAGGTTGGCTTTTGCCGACCGGTAATCAAATCCATGGTTGTGGTTTTGCCAGCAC
This sequence comes from Alphaproteobacteria bacterium, assembly GCA_024743215.1. Lineage (GTDB taxonomy): Bacteria > Pseudomonadota > Alphaproteobacteria > Rhizobiales. Next base: position 13,441 of record JANSWZ010000014.1, on the reverse strand, counting down.
CATTGGGGCCGACCAGGCAGCATAATGTCAGCTCAATAACGTCCATACTGAAATCATTGATGACTTTGACAGCGTCAAAATTCTTCTGGAGGTTTTGTATTTCAAGAACACCAGCCATGAATCATGCCTCCTTCAGGGATGCTTTGTCCACGGGCTTTTCGCCGGGACTTTTCTGTTGCTTGGACATGTTTGGAAGCTTGCCCAGAATGAGCTCGACCAGCCCTGCAAGACCGCCAGGCAGGAACCTGACAACCAGAATGAAGAAGAAACCAAGGATCAAAATCCAGGTGTTGAGGAATTCATCACCAAGATAGCTCTGTGCGCCCTGGACAATGAAGGCCCCCATAATGGCCCACAACAGGGATCCACGCCCGCCAATGGCTGCCCAGATAACGATTGAGATGCTGAACCCGACATCAAACTGGCTTGGCGAGACATATTGGGTCAGGAATGTGAAACACATCCCGGCCAAGGCAGCCATGCAGCCAGATATTGCGTAAATCAGGGTTTCATAAACAGCGACATTGTAGCCGAGGAATCGGACGCGCTCCGGATCATTGTTCTGGGCGCGAACGATCAGCCCGAATTTGCTTTGCGTCAACAATTTGGCAACAACGGTGGACAACAACAGGACCGCATAAACGATCCAGTAAGATGTTGTGGAATAGGGATCAACAACCAGTGAGCCCACTTCCAAAGGCATCGGTGGTGAAATGCCATTCACGCCATTTGTGTAGGGCTGCAGATCGATGAAAACCGTGTAAAATGCACTTAACATTGCAAGTGTCATGATCGCAAAGAACGGCCCGGAGACGCGTGCCTGAAACATCAGCGCGCCGAATATGAGGCAGTACAGTGTGGGTATTGCTACCGCGAGGAAAATGCCTGTTCCGGTATTCCAGAATGGCTCCCAGATCATGGGCAGGCTCTCAAGTGCATTGTTGAGCATAAATGGCGGGATGGGATTGGTATCGATGTCCTGCGACTGCATTTGCATGGTCATGGCCATGCCATAGGCACCAAGACCAAACGCAATGCCCTGACCGAGATTCAGAATGCCGCCAAATCCCCAGCACAAGCTCAAAGACAGGGCCAGGATGCCATACACTCCAAAGGTTGAAAGTTGATTCAACAGGAAAGCATCATCGAGCAGGATTGGAACCAGCGCCAACAGCGCGAAGAAAATTGCATAGGCAACCCATTGAAGACGCTTATCGTGATAGGGGTTGATGGTCATTGTCGGATCTGCTCCAAAGCTACTCTAGATGTCTGATATCTGTTCTGGTTATCGGCGGGTATCGCCCGAGCCGATCAAGCCCTGAGGACGGAACCGCAGGAAGATGACAACCATCAAAAAGATCAGGAAACGTGCGAACGTATCGTTGAAGATGAAGGCAAAGATGGATTGCATTTGGCCGGTAAAGCCGCTGGCCAGAATGGTGCCCAAAAGGCTTCCGCCTCCGGAAACAACCATCAGGAATGCTTCAACGACGTAACTCATGCCCATGGTCGGAAGCACGATGTTGAGTCCACCAAACATAGCCCCGGCAACGCCGGCCAGGCCGGCCCCGATGGCAAATGTCAGCATGTAGGTTTTCCCGGAATTGATGCCGAAAGATGCCGCCATCTCTTTGTTCTGCGTTACGGCGCGCACCATGATGCCGAACCGCGTCCGGTAGAATGTGTACCAGGTTGCAAAGACCAGCAGGGCAGCGACGAGGACTACGAAAATCCGGAAAACCGATACGTTGACAATGCCGAGATCAAGATTGGTGGACAGAAATGCAGGCAGCTGAACATATTTCGGATCGCTGCCAAAGATCAGCCTGACGCCCTGCATCAGCACCAGGGAGACGCCCCAGGTGGCCAGAAGCGTGTCCAGAGGCCGATTGTAAAGATGTTGGATCAGAAGGCGCTCGATTGCGATGCCTACCAGGGCCACAATGCAAAATGACAACGGGAGACAAAGAAAGAAGGGGACGCCCAAAAAGGTCTGAAGCGTATAGGTGGTATAGGCGCCAAGCATGATCAGCTCACCATGGGCCATGTTGATAACGCCGGCAGTGCCGTAAATTATGGCGAGCCCCAGAGCTGCAACCAGAAAGATACTGCCGATGCTGATTCCCAGCACCAATGCACTCAATACGACGCTCGGATCCATAATTCACTCTCAGTCAAATGTTTAAAACGTCTGCTTCAAGACCTGCGGGCCTTTTGACAGGGAGGGTTTCGGGCGCCTTGAAATGCTCTCAGGCGTCCGAAACCCGAAGTCACTTAAATGACGTCGGTTCTAAGGGTGCCATCAGGTGCCAACAGGCCGTCAGCCGTGCACTTGCCGATGTCCGGGTAGATTGAATAGGGATCCGGAGCGACGTGTTCTGGAGCTTCCTTTACGATCTTGAAGCTGCCATCTGCCTGACACTGACCAATTTTTGGAACGAGCCATGTGTTGAAGTTCTCACCATCAATCCAGACTTCACCTTCCGGAGAAACGTCTGCACTGAGCTTGATACCGGCAGCCGCATCACGAATTTTGCGTGGTGTGACATCTTCAATTCCGTGGTCAGCGATGGCTTTCTCAAGCGCGCCTTTAAAGACATAAGCGGATGTATATGTCTCTTCCATATTGTAGTGAGTTGTGCCGTTTTTGCCGTATGGGCTGCCCAGGAAGTTCTCCACGAACTTCTCATTGGTCGGGTTTTCCAGAGCCTGGAAATATGGAGCGGACAGGAAGTGACCTGCGCCAAACTCAGCACCCATAGCCTTGGTTTCGATCTCTCCGGTGGTCAATGATGCGATTGGCATTGAATCCACTTTAAGGCCGGCTTGCTTGAACTGGCGGTGGAAGGCGATGTCGGAAGCGCCCACGACAGTCGAGAAAATGAAGTCCGGTTTAGCCGCTCTGATTTTTTCAATAACAGGTCCGAACTCGGAAGAGCCGAGCGGGATATATTCTTCGCCAAGCAGTTCGCCATTGGCCTGCTCAAGCCAAACCTTGGCGTTTTTGTTGGATTCTTTCGGCCATACATAGTTCGAGCCGACAAAGAAGACCCGTGGTCCAAATTGATCCACCATGTAAGGGATCAAATCCTTTGAGTGCTGGTTTGCAAGCGGTCCGGTGCAAATGGTGTTTTGCGTGCACTCAGCACCTTCATAACAAGTCGGGTAGAACAGCAGATTGTCCTGCTGCATGACGATTGGCAAAATGGCTTTGCGGCTAGCCGATGTGTAACAACCAAAGATCGATGTCACCTTGTCACGCAGGATCAGTTCACGGGTCTTGGATGAGTAGACTTTGAAATCTGATTTCGCATCCACAATCACAGGCTCAATCGGTGAGCCGTTGATACCGCCAGCAGCATTGATTTCATCAATTGCGTACTGCATGACAAGTGTTGAATCTTCTTCCGGAACTGCCAGGCCGCCGGTCAGGGAGAACAGCAGGCCGACCTTGATGGGCTCGCCAGCTGTAAGCGTAGCACCCCAGGCTTCTCGGTTTCCGGGAAGCCAAACATGCGGGGCCGCAAGAGCAAGCGCACCAACGGAGGCAGTTTTAAGAAATTTTCTTCTGGTAATACTCATTTTCGAAATTTTCCCTCAAAGATAATTTGTGAATGTGTTTCGTTCAGTCGATTTTATTTGAGTTATGCGGGTGTTTGTTTGTGTAAACTGTGTAGTCGGCGTGATTGTAAAATATATTCAAAAGTGATTGGACGTTCAGAACAACTCAAACATCGATAATCAGACGCTTCATGTCTGAAAAAAGACATATAAATACCGCTGCGCGGTCTGGCGCTGAAATTTCCAATCATTGATTGAGTGTATAAATCCGACGGCCCTGTCGGCGGCACAGAGAAGCGATAAACGCCTTCACGTGCTCGAGTTTTCATCGTGTAAGCGGCGAAACTACCCTGTCCTTGCCACTAACAATCCGGTAAATCGCTTGGATTATTGGTACCGTAGCTCATCTTATTTTTGATTTTAAGGAAAAAAATATTCATTACAAGGGAAAAATTGAATTATTCAATTCTGACTGAAATCTGATGAATCTTGCTATAACATTAGGCTAATGCACAAAAAATAGCCTCGTTATCACCGGGATTTGCAATAAATGCAGGCTCGTTACGCAAATGTCGATGGAGGCGTGTTTTTTGAGAAATACGCCTACAAATCGAACTCAGGCATTTTGACAGATTGCTGTTTCTAATATTGCGTTTTCAAAAAAAAGCTGTAACGGTAATTTGCACATTGGGCAGAAAATCTGTGACCCTGACACTGTAGTCAGGGCGCGCCCGAAGTTAGAAATCAGATTCCAATTGGGAATTTGAGTATTTATTGCCCGACAGAGTTGTCTGGCACCATATTTCAAATATTGAATTCATCTGAACAAGTTTTTTTTGAACTTCCCGATTTTCGGCGCCTGTTTGAAAAAACGACCGGCCTGAACGTGAAGAAACGCTTCAAATGCGTTGACCCTTCGCGTTGGTCCAGCCCTGCGCTTGTGTTTCTGCAGAGCCTGGGTGCGCTGGTCAATGTTCAGTTCCGCTTTACATCAATTGAAAGGAACGATCATGCAACATGGTGATATCACCTCCACCAAAGACACCGTCGGGGTGGCCGTGGTGAACTACAAGATGCCGCGCCTGCACACGAAGGCGGATGTCATCGAAAATGCCAAAAAAATTGCCGATATGCTGGTCGGAATGAAGCAGGGATTGCCGGGTATGGACCTGGTCGTCTTTCCCGAATATTCCACCCACGGTATCATGTATGACGCAGAGGAAATGTATGCGACGGCGTCAACAATACCGGGTGCTGAGACCGAAATTTTTGCTGAGGCCTGTCGCAAGGCAAAATGTTGGGGTGTATTTTCGCTTACAGGTGAGCAACATGAAGAACATCCGAACAAAGCGCCTTACAACACCCTTATCTTGATGAACGATCAGGGTGAGATTGTTCAAAAGTACCGGAAAATCATGCCATGGGTACCGATTGAGGGCTGGTATCCCGGAGACTGTACTTACGTGTCCGAAGGACCCAAGGGTTTGAAGATCAGCCTTATCATTTGCGACGATGGGAATTATCCTGAAATCTGGCGAGATTGTGCCATGCGCGGCGCGGAATTAGTGGTTCGCTGCCAGGGCTACATGTATCCGGCTAAAGAACAGCAGATCGTTATGTCAAAGGCCATGGCGTGGTCCAACAACACTTATGTGGCTGTCGCAAATGCTACTGGTTTTGATGGGGTTTACACCTATTTCGGTCACTCATCGATCATCGGCTTTGACGGGCGTACGCTGGGCGAATGTGGAACCGAGGAAATGGGCATTCAATATGCGCAGCTCTCGGTGCCATTGATCAGAGAACATCGGGCCAAAAGTCAGAGTCAAAACCATCTCTACAAGCTGCTGCACCGTGGATATACCGGAACAACCAACTCCGGCGACGATCCGCGCGGCACGTGCGCCATGCCGTTCGAGTTCTACAAAAAATGGGTGGAGGATCCCGAAGGAACCAGAGATATGGTTGAAGGCTTTACGCGTGATGCGCCAGGAGTTGAGGATTGCCCAATCGAAGGCATCCCGACCAAAATTTCTTCAGGTCATCGATAAATAAGCGTCGTTCCACTTAACACTGCCAGCCTGATGTCGGGCTGATGTCGGGCTGGCAGTTCAACATTTTCAAAAGATAATCTGATGTCCCTACAGCAATTTACCATTGACGCAGAACCATTTTACGCTCCGGCCGCAAATGAGGTGGACTATTTTCAAGCCGCCTATGAGGAACGGGTTCCGATCTTGTTGAAGGGGCCAACAGGATGTGGAAAAACGCGTTTCGTTGAGCATATGGCCTGGCGGATGAAACGACCGCTCATTTCCGTGTCCTGCCATGATGATATGACGGCTGCTGATCTGGTGGGACGTTACTTGTTGGAAGGTGGCGAGACCGTGTGGAAAGATGGGCCGCTGACACAAGCCGTCCGCGAAGGCGCTATTTGTTATCTGGATGAAATCGTCGAGGCTCGGCAGGACACAACCGTCGTTATTCATCCTCTCACTGATGACAGGCGGGCCCTGCATTTGGAGAAAAAGAACGAACTTGTCGCCGCGCACCCGGACTTCTTTTTGGTGATTTCCTATAACCCGGGATATCAAAGCGTCGTGAAAGATCTCAAGGAATCCACCAAGCAGCGCTTCGCTGCTTTGGATTTTGCACATGCAGATCCGGAGCTTGAAACAAAGATTGTCGTCAGGGAAGCAGGTGTTTCGGCCGACATTGCCGCTCAACTTGTTCGCATTGCGACGGCCTCTCGCAATCTCAGCAACAATGGCCTGGAGGAAGGTGCTTCAACACGGACATTGATACGAGCCGGAAAACTGATCTCGCGGGGCATACCGGTAGCGGATGCCTGTGATATGGCGATTATCGTACCGTTGACCGACGATGCCCATGTCAGGACGGCATTGCGGTCAGCTGTTGTCGCCTGCATCTGACGCTGGTGGCCCAAAACGGTGTTTCAGAGAAAACTTGATTTGGAAGAGCTTCTAACCGACCGCTTTGGCAGTCAATCGTTCATTGTCAAAGAATATAAATCAACCCGTACATTGCTTGCACAGCTTGCCGGAATTGGACCATCGGAAAATTGGGAGCGAGCGATTATCAGGCTCTATGAGGCCAATGCCGGGCCTGATGTTCTGACCGCACTTTGGGCACTTCACCGCACTGCGATCAGGGCATCGCAAAAAACCGACATCGAGGCGATCACAAAATCAATTCATGAAATCTGCCTGTCTGTTGGCACGCGCAGCACCATCATTGCCATTCGCGCAGGAGAAACCTTTTTCCAGAATAACGTGCATCGCGCTCATGCGCTCTGCCTGCTGGAGGGGATTGTTGCGCTCGCTCGCAACGCCCCTGAATCCATCCCGGCCTTCGTGAAGCGGTCTCCCAATCTGTATCAAAGGCTGGAACCCGATGACGTTTCCAGATGGCTCATTGACGGCATCAATCTTTATCCAGACAGCAAGCAGAGCAGACTGGCCTATTTCAGCCTGAGTGATCCCAAAAGCCTGTCCCAATTGGCGCATTATGAGGGGCGGGGGCAGTTCTCCCGGCATGAGGCTCACTTGAAACATCTGGTTCGCTGCTTGTGGAAAACGGATGTAAACCTTCAGAAAGAGCAGGCTGAAATCACTGCTGCATCAGCGGAGAGGCTGAAAATTCGCGGCAATATTGTGCTTGTGCCCTCAACGGTTCCTCGTCGCCATAAGCACAATCAGGGAGCTTATTTTGAAGCGGCTATCCTTCATGCGGCAGCTCACAATCGCTTTACCAAAAACCGGTTTCCGATCCGGGGCATGAAACCCATGCAAATTGCGCTGACATCCCTGATTGAAGATGCACGGGTTGAGCGTCTTGCAGCGCAGGAATATCCTGGTTTGGCACAAATGTGGCTGCGTTTTCATACAGTTGAACCAACAGCAGGCGCGCCGGTCGCGCGCACAATTCATTCCCTATTTACGACCCTGGCGCTCGGCTTGAGTGATCCTGCGTTCCAATGCTCGGATAGTTGGATCAGGAAAGGGCAACGTCTGTTTGACGCAGCCTTCAGCTCCGCGCCTCAGGATCAGTTTATGGCTGAACGCATCGCACGGATTCTCGGTAATGACCTGGGGCAGATGCGGATACCATTTGATCCCAAATCCTACGCGGTCGAGCCAGACTATCGTGATGATGGGCTGGGCCTGTTTGACTTTGACGAGGCTGACAATCCCGATCAGCCGCCCTCGGAAATCTTTCTAGATGCTGCCAAAATGGACCGTAAGGAAGATGTGGAGGACCCGGTTCAGAACGAAGATGATCAGGATGTTGAAGGCTCGGAACGTGCCCGAAAAAAACCCACCTCGCAGGACGAGGAACTGGGCGTTGTTCTTGGCCTCTACCCGGAATGGAATGAAGTCTTGCAGCGCGACCAGAATGAGTTTGTCACGGTGCGTGAAAAATCTCTGACGCCCCGACCGTCGCCAAACTGGTTGACCGAAAAACTCTCGCATCATGCCGGGACGGCTGCCCGAATTGAGGTGCTGGCAAGGAACGCACAATTCGGGCGTTATGAAACCACCGGCCGCGCTCTTGAGGGAGACATCATTGATATGGATGCCGCCAATGATGTTGTCATCGCCTTGCAGCAGGGTACGAGCCCTGACCCAAGGATCTATGTTCGACAAAAGCGTGCGAAAAACGATGTCACTTTGGGACTTTTGATTGATATGTCTCAATCCACCGGAGATATTCCGCAAGGTGGTCAGGAGACAATTCTCCAGATGGCCGTGATTTCGACGGCTTTGCTGGTGGAGGGACTGTCTGCCGCTGGAGACGCCTTTGGCGTCTTCGCATTTTCATCAAACGGGAAAGATGATGTTCAATTGGCATCCATCAAATCGTTTGAAGAGGATGGTGCGCAAGTGCAGGGCCGTTTGGCTGATCTGACACCCGGCCTGTCGACGCGGCTGGGCTCAGCCCTGAGGTTTCTATCCAACGCACTTCAAAAGCAGAAAACGCGCAGGAAAATCATAATCGTGCTCACCGATGGAGAACCTTCCGATATTGATATGGAAGACCCAAGGCATCTGATGGAAGATGCCCGCAGGGCAATTGCTTTGTCGCGCGCCAAAGGTCTGGATCTGTTTTGCATCCCGCTTGGCCGGTCAGCCCATAAATCCGCCGCAACCATTTTCGGCAAAAGAAATACCTTCCCGCTGGAAAGGATTGAGGACCTGCCATCGCGCCTTTCAGCGCTTTACTTCAAGGTGACGGGATGAGGTTTTAGAAAAGACCTTCGATCAGGCCATCCTCGTTCATCATGATGACTTCAGCGCTCGGTTTTCTTGGCAGACCCGGCATTGTCATGATTTCACCGCAGACGACGACAATGAATCCGGCACCTGCCGAGAGCCGCACTTCGCGCACTGGTACGGAGTGACCACTTGGTGCCCCCCGCAGATTGGGATCGGTTGAAAAGGAGTATTGGGTTTTTGCCATGCAAATTGGCAGATGGCCAAATCCCTGTTTTTCCCACATGCGCAATTGATCCCGGATTTTCTTGTCAGCCAGAACTTCATTGGCGCGGTAGATACGTTTGGCGATGGTTTCGATTTTCTCCATCAATGGCATCTCATCGGGGTAGAGTGTCTGGAATTGGGCACCGCCAGCATCGGCGATCTGCGCAATGCGGGTGGCGAGTTCTTCGGTGCCTTTGGACCCTTCTGCCCAGTGTTTGCACAAAATGGCTTCAGATCCCAGGCCCTGCACGTAAGCCTTGCAGGCCTCGATTTCTGCGTCTGTATCCCCATGAAAATGGTTGATCGCCACGACAGCGGGCACGCCGAACCCCTTGATGTTCTCAATGTGTCGACCCAGGTTTGCGCACCCATCTTGAACCGCCCCCACATTTTCAACGCCCAAATCTGCTTTGGCCACGCCGCCATTCATCTTCATCGCGCGGATGGTCGCAACGATGACAACTGCGGACGGAGCAATGCCGGCTTTTCTGCATTTGATGTTCATGAATTTCTCGGCGCCCAGATCTGCGCCGAAGCCAGCTTCGGTGACCACATAATCAGCAAGCTTAAGGGCCGTCTTGGTGGCAACAACCGAGTTGCAACCATGAGCAATATTGGCAAAGGGACCGCCATGAACAAAGGCCGGATTGTTCTCCAATGTCTGCACGAGATTTGGCTGCATCGCATCCTTCAACAACACCGTCATGGCCCCATCGGCCTTCAACTCACGACAGGTGATTGGCTCACGCTCACGGGTATAGGCAACGATGATATCACCCAGACGTGCCTGCAGATCTTCCAGATCATTGGACAGGCAAAGGATCGCCATGACTTCTGAGGCTACGGTGATGTCGAATCCCGATTGGCGCGGGAACCCGTTTGGAACACCGCCAAGAGACGTCACGACATCCCGGAGGGCGCGGTCATTCATATCGACGACACGCTTCCAGACGACACGGCGATTATCAATGCCCAGTTCATTGCCCCAATAAATGTGGTTGTCGATCATTGCAGACAGCAGATTATGGGCAGAGGTAATGGCATGGAAGTCACCGGTGAAATGAAGGTTCATATCCTCCATCGGTACCACCTGCGCGTAACCGCCCCCGGCAGCGCCACCTTTCATGCCGAAGCAGGGACCAAGTGACGCCTCGCGAATACAGATCGCAGCCTTCTTACCAATCGCATTCAATCCGTCACCCAACCCGACAGTTGTGGTTGTTTTGCCTTCTCCGGCAGGGGTTGGGTTTATGGCTGTGACCAGAATGAGCTTGCCATCCGGTTTGCCAGATTGTGCAGCAATGAAGTCGGCGCTCACTTTGGCCTTGTCATGACCATAGGGCACGAGGTCTGCAGACGGTATTCCCAGCCTTTCACCGATTTCCTGAATGGGCCGTTTGTGGGCTTCGCGCGCGATTTCGATGTCTGTCTTGAATGCCATGATGTGTCTCGAATTGAGGTGATGAATGCGTTTAAAATTTCGCCGCAAGCTCTCATAATTATTCATTAAAGTAAATAATTATTCTTCTTGTTACACTTTTGAACACCCAGAACAGAGCAAGAAGGCCATCTATTCTGCCGCTTCCAGCGCGTCCTTGCGTTTGATCTTGGCAGCACAGAATTTGAATTCGGGGATTTTGCCGAAGGGATCAAGCTGCGGGTTGGTCAACACATTGGCGGGGCTTTCATTGAAGCAGAACGGCATGAAGATCATGCCGTCGGCCACTTCACGATCCGCGCGCAACAGGGCTGAGACCGTACCACGCCGGGTTTCAACGCTGACCCTGTCGCCAATGCTCAAGCCCTGGCGCTCGATCTCACGCGGGTTCATGGCCGCAATTCCCTCCGGTTCAATCGCGTCAAGCACGCTGGCGCGGCGGGTCATGGCTCCGGTGTGCCAGTGTTCCAGCAATCTGCCGGTTGTCAGCACCAGTGGATATTCTGCATCAGGCACTTCGTCCGGGGCCAGCAGATCTGCGGGCACCAGTTGGCCGCGCCCGTCAGGGGTTGGAAAACCGTCGACGAAAATAACCGCATTGCCGGGCTCATCTTCGCTGTCTGCCGGGTAGGTGACGCAATCTTCCCTGATGAGGCGTGACCACGGAATGTTGGTCAAGGACGGCATCACACGCATCATCTCGGTGTAAACCTCGCTGACATCTGCATAGTGCCAATCAAGGCCCATGCGATCAGCAAGATCGACAATGATCTTCCAGTCCTGGCGGGCCTCGCCCGGCGGGTTCAGCGCTGGTCGGCCAAGCTGGACCTGACGGTTGGTATTGGTAAAGGTGCCGAGCTTTTCCGCATGGGCGGACGCGGGCAGCACCACATCTGCATGCCATGCGGTTTCGGTCAGGAAGATATCCTGCACCACAAGATGCGTCAGCTTTGCCAGCGCCGCCCGTGCGTGATGTTGATCGGGGTCAGACATGGCCGGGTTTTCACCCATAATATACATGCCGTGGATTTGATCGGCGTGAACCGCATCCATAATTTCAACAACAGTCAGTCCGCGCTTCTGGTCAATGGTGCGGCCCCAGACATCTTCGAATTGTTCGCGTATGGGCGCGCTTTCAACGCTCTGATAATCGGGCAGGAACATGGGAATGAGCCCGGCATCCGAAGCGCCCTGCACATTGTTCTGACCCCGCAGCGGATGCAGGCCTGTGCCCTGGCGCCCAATCTGGCCTGTGATCAATGCCATGGCAATCAGGCACCGCGCATTGTCCGTGCCATGGGTGTGCTGTGAAATACCCATGCCCCAGAAGATGAGAGATCGGTTGGACGTCGCATAAAGGCGTGCGACAGCGCGCAGCGTATCAGCGGGTATGCCACAGACTTCTGCCATCGCCTCCGGTGCAAAATCCCTGACCTTGTCTTTCAGCGCATTGAAGCCGGACACATTGGCCTGAATATATTGCTGGTCGTAGAGGTGCTCTTCGATGATCACATGCAGAAAAGCGTTCAGCATGGCCACATCAGTGCCGGGCTTGAACTGCAGGGAATGTTCTGCAAAGCGCATCAGATCCTGCTGGCGCGGATCTATGACCACAAGCTTGGCACCATTCTTCGCCGCTTGTTTGAAATAGGTGGCAGCCACCGGATGGTTGGTTGTGGGCCGCGCGCCAATCACAATGATGCAGTCTGCAACCATTGCATCTGTAAAGGGGGCAGACACGGCTCCGGAGGAAACACCCTCCATCAGTGCGGCCACGGACGAGGCGTGGCAAAGCCGTGTGCAATGATCGACATTGTTGGTTCCAAACCCCTGGCGGACCAGTTTCTGGAACAGATAGGCCTCTTCATTGGAGCCCTTGGCAGAGCCAAACCCCGACAGGGCATCGCCGCCATGGGCTTGTTCAATCGCCATCAGGCCTTCGGCGGATTTGGCCATGGCTTCTTCCCATGTGGCTTCTCTAAAAATGTCTGACACCTTCATGAAGCGCATATCGATGTCGCCACGTTTTGGCGCGTCATCGCGGCGGATCAGCGGCCTGGTCAGACGCTCTTCGCTCATCACATAATCAAACCCAAAACGGCCTTTGACGCAGAGCCGGTTTTCATTGGCCGGTCCATCTCGTCCATCCACCTGGACGATCTTGTTGTCTTTGACATTCACAGTGGTCTGACAGCCAACACCGCAGAACGGGCAAACGCTATCGACGGAGGCGTCAAACTCAGTGATCACCCGTTTTTTGCCAGCGGCGTCCATGAGTGATTTTTCAAACAGGGCACCGGTCGGGCAGGCCTGCACGCATTCGCCGCAGGTCACACAGGTCGACAGGCCCATCGGGTCATGAATATCGAAGACCGGAACTGAATGGGAGCCGCGCCCGGCCATGCCGATCACATCATTCACCTGAACCTCGCGGCAGGCGCGCACGCACAGGCCGCAGGCAATACAGGCATCCAGATTCACCGCAATGGCAGGGTTGCTGATATCATGGGTATCAGCGTCGTCATCAAATTTGCCGGGCAATCGACCTGAACCGGAAATGCCACCGGAAATGCCAAACGTGTCGGCCCAGTTCCAGAATGCACTTTGATTATCCGCTGTGTCAGCGCGCTCCGGCATATCAGCGGCCAGCAGTTCAAACACCATGGCTCTGCTTTTTTCGGCGCGTTCTGTGGCAGTGTTCACCACCATGCCGTCGGTCGGCTTGCGAATGCAGGAGGCCGCCAGCGTGCGCTCGCCCTCAACATCCACCATACAGGCGCGGCAATTGCCATCGGCACGATAACCGGGCTTGTCCAGATGACACAGATGCGGAATAGCCACGCCTTCGCGCTTGGCAACCTGCCAGATTGTCTCGCCTTCTCTGGCGGTAACAGTGGTGCCATTGAGGCTGAATTCGATTGTGTCAGACATCACAAGTCAT